>NZ_JALHLP010000032.1 GCF_022844465.1 Bradyrhizobium sp. | reverse complement strand
ACCATCATAAACACCCCATCCGCCCGATGTGCAGCTTTTCACCGATATATCTAATAAACAATCACATAACCAAGCGTGGCTCGCAATCAGGTCAGTTCGTTCTCCAGCAAGCGCATCCTGACCAGCTCTCCCGGCGACGAGCTGCCATACTAATGTCCGGTCATGGCACAAAGCGGACGTGCTGGGGACCGTCCATTTGGTCTGCTTCGCGGGTAGGAGCGGAAATTGTCGGACAGACATTTTGGTCAGCCATCGGCCGACTTATTGCGTAACCTCTAGTTTGCGAAAAGCCGTTGCCGGACGCCTTGTGTGAAGATTGCTCGCGAACTGCGGCGAACCCGGGCTAGGCCGGTCGCACAGCTCGTGCCTATAGACCTAGTCGATGGTCCCCAAACGAGTCCCCATTTTAGGTAAAAACTATCGCGGCTCGAATCTCTCAGTCCGCTCTTTTGTCTTGTTCATTAGTGTCTACCGGTAGTTCTCGGCGGACGTGCTGGATGGCGAAGATAAGCGCTAAGCCGCAGGCGGCAAACGCCACAGATGGCACGACTATCCGGCTCATTGATTTGGCAGTCATGACGTTACTCCGTCGGTCGGAGCGTGAGCTCCTCAACATCATACAGCGTTTCCGGCGGGGTGCGTATGCCGAAAATGGCGCAATCTAAGCCGACGGAAATTGCCTCGATATCGAAAGCGGTATCGTGCTTCCGATCGATCGTGGATGATAGAATAGGAAATCGCGGTGTCCGCCGTGCCCGAATTTGTAATGCGGTATGTTGTCGGGGTTCGTGTGGGGCAAATACTTATCTCCCAGCAACATGACCCCGAAATAGCCGAGACCTAGAAAGAACGAAAAAAGCTCGGGAGTTTCGGCGGCGACTGCCTCGAACTGCACAACCGGCCGATGACTGCGAATGGTTTGCTCGGCTCCGCGAAAAACCTGCTGTTCGTGGCCTTCCACGTCGCACTTGATGAATTTTAGATCGCAGAGGCCTCCCATATCGTCCAGCTTCGCGAGCGTGACCTTGATCGTCTCGGAATCTTCCCGGCGCCGGGATGGCTGCAATGACGCGCTGCCGTCCCCAATCCGCTGCCGGGCAAGCAATGCTACGCCTGCGGCGCTCGAAAGCGCGGTTTCGAGTATCGTCACGTTCTGCCAGCCAAAATCCGCCTTGCGGTGCTCAATGTAGCGTCGCATTTCCGGCTGCGGCTCAAATGCAAGAACGCGACCAGTCGCTCCAACAGCTTTGGACATCCAAAACGAATAGATGCCCTTGTTTGCTCCGATATCCAGCACTGTGGCCCCGCTCAAGTTGAGGCTCATAAGCGTTTTGATCGCAAGTCGCTCTGTCCTGTACCGATATCGCAGGCATCGGATTAGAAAGCGCATGTTGGAGTAGTTGAGCATCCTTGGCTCTCGATCATCTGCAGTTACATTACCAGGGTTCTCCAAGGCCCGCGCCACCATTGCGAAAGCAAGCTACTTGCCTCAGCGCCCGTTGGCGAAGTCTTGGGTATCCACCTAATACGACGTGCATCAATCATAGCCGCAATCTCGCTTGGAGTGGCGACAAGTTCATCCATCTTGAATTCGCCAACTGCGAAAGGCTTTCCGGCTTGCCGACAACCCAACTTTACAAAGCAGGCGGTCGATCCGGGCATCTCTGCGATGGCCTTCGCCTCTGGCAGGACGTTGCGCTCGCTGACGTAGAGTGACTGTCGAAACTCGGGACTCATGAGAAGCAATGCAGTTTCGTACCGATCAGCCACGCGCCTCCCGCACATGCTTGTATGCGTGTAGGCATCTACGGGAGGCGGCAACGCGGTACAGAAATTCTCCGTTGCGCCGTCGGGCAAATCAGTGACTTATAGGGTGCTGGTCCAATAATCGTACAGGGAACCAGCCCAATGTCGCAGCAGTTCGACACGCCGTCCGAGTTGGTTGCAATTTCCAGGCTCAACGGCGATTTCAGAAGAAATTACGGCAAGCTAATCGGTGCAGTTCTCTATCTGCGCTCCATTAGCGCCGCGCGCGGACGGTCGCTCCTCCGGCCCGGGTTGATTGTCGCGGCCGTTTCGGCGTTGCCGCTATTGGTGAAGAAGCTTGGGTGGTTGTGCCAACTGTCTCCATGATTTTTTGAATTACGCCTTCAAGGGAACTAGCATGGTACTTGTCGAAACGAGAGTAACGGCATTTCTCCCTTAGTGAGATCCTGAACTTGTTCATTTCGGTGGTGGGGATAAGAAAATAATCGACTATTTCTGAATTCTCCTTGTCCAGGCGGAGCGCGAGCACAAGGCCCGGAGGCAATTGCGCCCGACGATGGACATGCCAGACCGGCACCCTGCCGCTGTTGGGATAATACCGGGCAATTCGGAACGATACGGCCAACCTGTCATCGATGCTCAGTGTATGCGCCGCAGCGTCGAAGATCGCCGATGCGCCCAAGGCCCTGATGCGTCTGGCAACATCAGAGGCCTTTTCCACCAATTTCGTGTTCAGTAACGGGCGAGAGTCGATGAATTCGCAGTTTCGCTGCGAACGATACCCGATGAGCTCGAACGCCTTTCTCAAACTGCCGAATCGCAATGCGTACAGTCCCGCGCACGGCATGCCGCTCATCCTGCCCATGACCGTTGCGCTGAGCCGCCCCTTCTCGGTCAAGGCGTCTCTGAGCCGCTCAAGCAATTGCTGATCGGATCGTCTCACGTATTGATGCTTCAAAAGCCGTTGGGCTTTCCAGAAGAGAGCATCCTCTATGATGGGCTCAAAGCCCCCGGTGCCTCGAACCCAATGCTCCGGCGGATTGTTTCTCATGACCTGCCGCAGCCGGAACGACTTTCGGTTGTACACGATATTGCCGATGTAGTTCTCATTCTGCAGAAGATGATGGACAATTCGGCCGTTCCAGGGTTTCCCGCGATGGTTTGGAACGTGTTCCAGGTTTAGTTGACGCGCAATCTTCTCCTGGGAATGCCCTTTACGAACGAAGTTGCGGAAAACACGTCTTACGATGTCGAGTTCGTGTTGAGGCCCTGGTCGAAGTATGACGCGATCGGTTTGCAAATGCTTGCGCTGACCCTTTTGGAGCGGCCCCTTGGGGCACCCGTTCTCGTCGACCAGCTCGCGGCGCAAGCCATAACCGGGAGTTGCGCCTGCGCGAAAGCCCAGGCTCGCAACGCGGCACGCGCCGGCATGAACCTTCACTGAAAGCTCTCGGCTATACTCGGCCGCCATGACTCTCTTGAGGTTCTTTACGATGCTCGACAACAGGCTACCGTCATTGTCGAATTGCTCTGCGCAGTACGCGACCTTGACGCCCGCCTGCTTGCACACGAACTCGTAGTGCGCACTTTCATCGATGTCTTGAAATCGTCCCCACCGGCTCACGTCATAGACAAGGACGTGGTCAAAATCCGCTCTGCCCGAGACAACGTCGTTGATAAGATCAATCAGACCTGGCCGATTTCGAATTCGAAGCCCACTTTGGCCTTCGTCGGAATAGGTGCGGACAATTACGAGATCGTGCTGGGCTGCGTACACGGCGATCGCCGCAGCCTGGTTTTGTATCGAATATCGCTGGCGCTCCGTCGACATGCGAACATATTGAGCCGCGCGAAGCGCCCTCTGAGCCTTTGCGAGTTGCGTGTTCCGGCGGACGACGAGCGCATTGACCATGGATCGACGCTCCGGAATGCCCGCGGCTGGGCGGACTTACAGCAGATCCAGCATTCGCCAGACGATCGCAACCGCCAGGATCACAAGCATAGCGTACACGGTCCTGCGGCCGATGCGATTCATCAATTGCAGTAGGTATGCACCCGCCCCATGCCGACGTTCATTGACTGGCATCTGGTTGGCTGGGCGATCGGTTGGAGCACTGGGGTACTGGGCTGTGAGCCCCCGCTGTTGTTCACAATAACAGGTTGAGACGTCCCAATAGCGTTGTCTGCATCGTCGCGCGCCTTGGCTTGATGCATGCGACACTGGATGTAGATATCGGTCCCGGGCTTTGCGCCGTAGCTCTTGCAGACTTCATCGTCTTTTCTGGCGAACTCCGCCTTCAGAGCAGCCATTTCAGCCTCTGAATGCCGACCCAGGCAGCCGGCCAACGGAAGCAGCAAGAGCAACAACAGCAACCTGACCATTCGCATCTCGCCCTCCATCCCCTTTGCTTGCAAAATGGCATAAATGGTTGGGCGCCGAAATGAAAATTTATGTCTTGCTGAGCGGTTGACCCCATGCAGATTTGGCGTCTTCGCCCCCGTTAGGTCGGCGCGGCACGCAGCGGGATGTCCGCCTTCTGCCCATAGCGGACATGTCGAGGTTAGAGTGGCCATGCTTTGATGAGCCGGGAGTGTCGGCCAGTGGCCGGCTTATGTCATAACATCTGTTTTTCGAATCCGGTCCCGGGCGCCTGATTGTCAGGCTCCGACCGTCAGGCTGCCGCCGCACATGCCGTCAGATCAAATATTGTCTGTTTGTCGCCGGGAAGTTCATGTTTGGTCCAAAGCACAAGAAACGCGCCGATCGGCTGGACCCCACCCAAAACAAAAATCATTGCGATTAAAGCGTTCAATATTCGGCCTGTCGATTCGCTCATGGCCAAAACTCCGATTGCTGAAACGACGCTCTATTTCATCGATTGGCGATACCATTCCAAAGTGGTGCGCATTCCAATTGCAAGAGGTGTGGATACAACTGGCCGCCTAATTACCTCACACAACACATCGGTCGGGCGCGCGAACCGGGCTCTGTTTCAAACTCCCCTCGTCTCATCGGGGAGTGAACGACAGATGAGTTAGACCCCGTCAAAATGATATCCACGGTCTGGTTCACGGTCAGATGATCGCTCGTTCGTAATTCCACAGTTGAGTCGACCCGTCGTTCATGAAAACCGAGATCGACAATGTTTGTGGCTGCATCTGCGGCACTTTCCATGAGGTCATTGCGAATCCTAATTCCCGCATCTTGCGCCTCAATATTCGCTTTTCTTGTTCGGCCAGGGTGCTTTCTCAGCACCCAAAAACAGCGCTTAAAGGTATCAATTTCACGAAAAGCAAGAAATTCCCGGGCATACGTCAACATTGTAATAGTGTTCGGAAGCCAAATTTGCTAATCGCGGGCGATGGAATATCGATTCGGTCGCAATACGCCTAAATCGAAGGCGCCGGGCATTCGCCGGACGCTGTTGATGTTCCTTGCTTTCGCCTATCTTTTCGTTGGTTTTGCGCACTCTGCTGTGTGTTTCGACGAGGCGTTCGCGTCCACCGTATCCTCCGAATCGTCGGTGCTGCCGGGTGATAATTCGCATGACGGCAATTCCAGGAAGTCGTTGGTCGTCGGAGAACATTGTCACATCTGTGCACCGGTTGTGATGCCCGCACTTGCTCCGGATGCCAGCCCCTCATTGCGGCTGATCCAGATAGCTTTCAGTACGCCGAACCTGCTGCTCGAAGATCATCCGCGGCTCGATACCCCTCCACCCAAGCAACTGACCTGAAGATCGTAGCCGCGCGCGGTGCTGCCGCGCGTTGTCATTCGCATTTCGGGTCGGTATTATGCATTCTGTCAAAGCGGCTTTGCGCCTGACGTGCGCACTGCTTGTACTTACAATTCCAGTCAAGGCTGCCGAACGCTCGCGCGCAATCTCGTTACCAGAAGCGCTTCAGCGTTCTTTGGCGGCGAATCCGCGTCTGACCGCAGCCGAGCGCGACATCGGTATCGCAGGCGGGCTCCGGATTCAGGCTGGCGTGCTCCCCAATCCGGAGGTGTCGTTCGAACTCGACAATGTGCTGGGGTCAGGACCTTACAAGGGTCTCCGATCGGCCGAGACCAATCTGCAGCTCAGCCAACTCGTCGAACTAGGTGGCAAGCGTGAGGCGCGAATCGCCGCGGGCGAAGCCGGCATCGGCGCTGCCGTCTGGCAGCGGCGGGCGACCCGATTGGAAGTGCTGTCCGAGACGGCGATTGCGTTCATTACCATCATTAGTCTGCAGCGCCGCATCGACATCTTCGACGAGCAGATCGCAAGCTTCGACCAACTCATTCCATTGCTGCAAAGGCGCGTCCAAGAGGGTGCTTCCTCTCCGGCTGAGACGCTGCGGGCGCAAGTTGCCGCCGACCTTTTCCGCGTCGAGCGCGAACGCGCCAAGACTCAATTGGCCCTCGCGCGCCGCGATCTCGCAATACTCATGGGTGACAGCACTCCACGATTCGGTAACGCTGTCGGTCGGCTCACCAATATTGGTCGGCCGCCATCATTCCAAACCATTGTCCGGGCCATCGAAGCCAATCCGCAGTTGCTGCGCTGGACCGCCGTCACCGCACAGCGCAATGCCGAACTCCTCATTGCGCGCCTGAAAGCCATCCCCGACCCGCGCATCTCCGCCGGCTGGCGTCACTTTCAGGATACCAACGACAACGCAGTCCGGCTCGGCGTTTCGATTCCTATCCCGGTCTTCGACCAGAATACCGGCAACATCATCGCCGCCCAGGAGACGCTCGCGAAGACCGACGCCGAGCGGGCGATCAACAAGCTGGTCCTGATCAGCATCGTGGGCCGTGCCTACGACACCCTTACCGGCGCCTTGGCCGAGATCAGGCTGCTGCAATCTTCGGTTATTCCGAACGCGCGCAGCGCGTCCGAGACGATGTTCAGCGGTTATACGCAAGGCCGTTTCACCCTGCTCGAACTGCTCGACGTCCGGGGATCGTTGTTGCAGGCGCTGCTGCGCGAACAGGAAGCCCTGCAAAACTTTCATATCGCCATCGCGACCATCGAAGGTCTCGTCGGCAATCCGTTTACGCTCATCCGCGAGAGCAGCAAAAGATGATCATCAAGGCAGTTTTCCGCTATTCGCTGTTCATTCTGGTCACGGCCGGCCTCGCTTACGGCGGTTATCGGGTGATGAACCAGGCTGCGTCGAAAGCCCCGGCCGAAACATCCGGGAAGGGACATGGGGGGCACGGGGAACGCGAAGAACATGCTGGCGGTGTTACGATGAGCGACACCAAGATACAGGCGGCCGGGATCGAACTTGCCAAAGCTTCCGCGGGGGTCTTGCGCGACAGCCTTGTGTTGAACGGCATCGTGCAACCCAACCAGGAATCGCTCGTGCAGGTTACACCCCGCTTTCCGGGAATCGTGCGCGATGTACGCAAACGAATCGGCGACCGCGTCGAAAAAGGCGATGTCCTCGCGATCATCGAAAGCAACCAGAGTCTGACGGCCTACGAGTTGAAGGCGTCACTGGGCGGCACGGTCATCGACCGCCAGACCACTTTGGGTGAGTTCGTATCCGAGCAAAAACCGGCATTCGTCATCGCCGACCTGTCCACCGTGTGGGTGGACTTCTCCGTTTATCGCCGCGATCTGACTCGGGTCAACATTGGCGATCAGGTGCTGATCGACCCTGCGGATGGCGGACAGCCGGTCGAGACAAAGATCTCATACTTGTCCCCGGTTGGCAGTAGCGACACCCAAAGCGCGCTCGCCAGAGCGGTTGTTTCGAATTCCGAACGGCGTTTTCGTCCCGGCCTGTTCATCACCGGCCGCCTCACCTTGTCCGTCAGGAAGGTGAATATCGCCGTCAAATCCTCGGCGCTTCAGACGGTGGAAAACCGGACCGTCGTATTCGTGCGCAACGGAGAAAAGTTCGAGGCACGAGACGTCGAAGTCGGCGATCGCGATCAGGAGCTTGTCGAGATCACCTTCGGTGTGGTGGAGGACGAGATGTACGCCGCGAAAAACAGCTTTGTCGTCAAGGCGGAAATGGCGAAGGGAGAGGCCACACATGACCACTGATGGCGAGCTGATCCTGGTGAGCGCTCTCATCCGGCCCCACATGGAAGGCCACGTTGTTCGGGCACTTCACGATCTGCCTGACTTCCCGGGCTTCACTTTCTCCGAAGTACGAGGCCAGGGACGCGGACGTGGACAGGGTGGAGCCTACGTCTCCAGCGTGACCGATTTGACCTATCACCACTTCCTCGAACTGCGTGTGGTCTGCAGCAGCGAACGAGCTAGCGAGATTTGCAGCCGCATCGCTGCGGCGGCCTGGACCGGCAGGAAGGGCGATGGTGTCGTGCTGACGACACCGGTCCATTCGTTCGCACGAATCAGGGAGATCGGCCGGAATTCGGAGAACCGCGATGATTGACGGCATTCTTTCCTTCTCCATCCGTCAACGATGGTTGGTCATGATCGGCGTCGTGATCATGGCGGCCTTCGGCGCCTGGAATTTCACGCGCCTGCCGATCGATGCCGTGCCTGACATCACCAACGTTCAGGTCCAGATCAATACAAACGCTCCGGGCTATTCGCCACTCGAAGTGGAGCAAAGGATCACTTTTCCGATCGAGACCGCCATGGCTGGGCTGCCACGCCTGCAGAATACCCGCTCACTGTCTCGCTACGGCCTCAGTCAGGTGACGGTGGTTTTCAAGGACGGCACGGATATCTATTTCGCCCGGCAACTGGTCAACGAGCGTATCCAGCGGGTCAAGGATCTGTTGCCTACGGGCATCGAGACCGCCATGGGACCGGTATCGACCGGACTGGGCGAGATTTACATGTTCACGGTCGAAGCCAAGCCGGACGCCCGCAATAAATCGGGCGAGGCATACACGCCGACGGATCTGCGCACGATCCAGGACTGGATCATCAAACCGCAGTTGCGAAACGTTCCGGGAGTGATCGAGGTCAACACGATCGGCGGCTACGAGAAACAGTTTCACGTGCTGCCGGACCCGGCTCAATTGATGGCTCACAGGCTGAGCTTCCGGGAGGTCATGGCAGCGCTTGCCGCCAACAATGCCAATGTCGGCGCCGGATATATCGAGCGGAACGGCGAGCAGTATCTCGTCCGCACACCCGGCCAGGTCGCCAATATCGAAGAGATAAAAGACATCGTGATCGGATCGCGGAACGGCGTTCCGGTTCGCATTTCCGATGTAGCGGACGTTCGCGAAGGCCAAGAGCTGCGGACTGGCGCAGCGACGATGAACGGCCAGGAAACGGTCGTTGGGACGGCCATGCTGCTGATCGGAGAAAACAGCCGGTCGGTCGCGCAGCGCGTTGCTGCCAAGCTGGACGAGATCGGCCGCTCGCTGCCGGACGGCGTGATCGCGCGAGCCGTCTACAACCGCACTTATCTGGTCGAGGCGACGATTGCCACGGTCGAAAAGAACCTCGTTGAGGGTGCCCTGCTGGTCATCGTGATCCTGTTCATGATCCTGGGGAATTTCAAGGCAGCTATCGCGACAGCCTTTGTCATACCGCTTTCGATGCTTTTCACCATCACGGGAATGTTCGAAAACAAGGTCAGCGCCAATCTGATGAGTCTGGGGGCCATCGATTTCGGTATCATCATCGACGGCGCCGTGATTATCGTCGAGAATTGTCTGCGTTTGCTTGCCGTCGAGCAGCGCCGGCAAGGCCGTATCCTCACGCGCCAGGAGCGCTTTGCGACGATCCTGGCCGGATCACGCGAGGTCATCGGCCCGAGCCTGTTCGGCACGTTGATCATTGCCGTGGTGTATCTGCCGATCCTGACGCTTACGGGCGTCGAGGGCAAAATGTTCATACCGATGGCGCTGACCGTTGTGATGGCGCTGCTGGGCGCCAGCATCCTGTCGATAACCTTCGTCCCGGCAGCGGTCGCGATACTCGTGACCGGGCGGGTGTCCGAGCATGAAAACTGGTTCATGCGGGGGGCACGAAAGTTCTACGTTCCGCTGCTGTCCGCCTCCATTGCGGGCCGCAAGCTGGTGGTGGTTGCCGCGGCCGTCCTGGTTGTCGCGATCGGATTCGCCGCGACCCGTATGGGCGGCGAATTCATCCCGAGCCTTGATGAGGGCGACATCGCGATGCACGCGATGCGGATTCCGGGAACGAGCCTCACCCAGGCCGTCGATATGCAAAGGAGGCTTGAACAGGCCGTTATCGAGTTTCCGGAAGTGAAGGATGTCTTTT
>NZ_JALHLP010000031.1 GCF_022844465.1 Bradyrhizobium sp. | reverse complement strand
GCGCGCCGCTCAACTCAGCGTCGCCAGCAGGCCCGCCATCAGCCGGCCCCGCTCGGCCAGGCTGTCGACCTCGATGTGTTCGGTGAGCGTGTGGGCATCGCCGCCGCGAACGCCGAGGCCGTCAAGGGTCGGTATGCCCATGGCGCCGGTGAAATTGCCGTCGGAGCCGCCGCCGGCGCTGCCGTGCGGAAGCTCCAGGCCCATTTGCTTCGCCAAGCCGCGCGCCTGTTCGTAAAGCGCCATGGTGCCGGCGTCAGGTTCCCACACCGGCCGGGTCACGCCGCGGCTCACCTTGAAGGTGACGCCATCGCTGGTCCCGGAAAGCGCGAGCATGCGTTCGACGCCGCGGTCGAGATCGGCCTGCCGCTTGGCCATGCTGAGCGCCTCGCCGGTGCAGGTCGTGGCGACGCAATTGACCCATTGGCCGCCATGCACGATGCCGACCGAGAAGGTGCAGTCCTCGGTCGTCATGCTGTCGATGGCGACGATCTGGCGCGCCATCTCGCGGATCGCGGAGCGGCCGGCCGAGAGCGTGGCGCCGGCATGGCTCGGCCTGCCGGTAGCTTCGAGATTGAACCGGGCGATGGCGTATCGGCCGGTGACCACGCCGTTGTTTGGGCGACCGGGCTCCGGCACCAGCACGTATTTGTTGCGGGCGGCTTCGGCCTCGATGATGTCCCGGGTCGATGGCGTGCCGACCTCTTCGTCCGGCGTGAACAGGACCGTGACCGGCAACGGCGTCGTGAACGCGGCGCGGGCCAGTTGCCGGATCGCCTCGAGGGCGAGGTAGTTGCCGCCCTTCATGTCGAAGATGCCCGGACCGTAGCATTTGTTGCCGTCGCGCCGCCAGGCGAGCTTCTCGATCGTGCCGACGGGATGGACGGTGTCGAGATGGCCGGCGATGAGAATACCGGGCTGGCCCTGCCGGGGGTGTGGAAACCGCGCGCGCACGCAGCCGGCGAAACCCTGCCGTCCGGCGATGCGCTCGATGGTCGCACCCATGATGGCCATTTCGCGCGCCGCCAGGTCGAGCATCCGATCGACCGCCGGTGCATCCCAGGTGGGGCTTTCGCATTCCACCCAGGCCCGCAAACCCTGCAACATGGCGTCGGAATCGAAGGGAAGATTGGCAGGATTCATTTTGATTCTCCCGGAGCGGCCGGAAATGCCTGGGTGGGGGCGGATGGCCTGACCCTTTTACAGAAGGACCTGCGGCGATTTTGTAAAGTGAAAACGTGACGCCTTCGCAGATTCCGGGCATCGGATCGGGACAACAGGGATTCTGGCATCATTCTTGATTGTAGGGTTGCCGGCGCCGCGGAAGCACGGCCGCCATCCGTCCATCCGGCGGCGGCCCAAGCCGGTCGCCGGATAGGCCGGTCGGGGGCGTTCGGACGACGCCTGAGCGCCGTCGCCGCCGGTGTCGCGAGGGTCAAAAGGTGGTTGTGATGGCGAATATATCGACCCTATAGTCCCCGGGGAAACCGGACCGGGGGCCTGAACAGCAAAGCGTTCGGGCGCCGCGACGACAATGGAGGTAAAGGAATGAACGCGTTCAGAAAAGCAATTCTTGCGGCGACTTGCGTCGGCGGTCTGGCGGTCATGGCAGCGCCAGCGCTCGCCCAGACCACCTTGCGCGCCGTGATGCACTCGGATCTGAAGATCCTGGACCCGATCTGGACCACCGCCTACATCGTCCGCAACCACGGCTACATGATCTATGACACGCTTCTCGCCCAGGACGAGAAGGGCGAGGTCAAGCCGCAGATGGTGGAGAAATACGAAACCTCGGCCGACAAGAAGACCTACACTTTCACGTTGCGCGAAGGCCTGTTGTGGCATGACGGCAAGCCGGTGACGTCGGAAGACTGCATTGCCTCCATCAAGCGCTGGGCAATCAAGGATTCGCTCGGTCAGAAGATGATGACCTTCGTCGACTCCATCGACGCGGTCGATGCCAAAACTTTCACCATCAAGCTCAAGGAACCGACCGGCCTCGTGCTGCTGGGCCTGTCGAAACCCTCATCAAACGTGCCGTTCATGATGCCCAAGCGCGTCGCCGATACCGACCCCAACAAGCAAATCGAGGATTTCACGGGATCGGGTCCCTTCGTTTTCGTCAGGGACGAATGGAAACCCGGCGACAAGACGGTTTACGTCAAGTTCGACAAGTACAAGCCTCGCGCCGAGCCTGCCTCGGGTCTCGCGGGCGGCAAGGTCGCCAAGGTCGATCGGGTCGAATGGCGCGCCATTTCCGATGCGCAGCAGGCGGTCAACGCGCTGTCCAAGGGCGAGATCGACTTCATCGAGGCGCCCAGCCACGACCTGCTTCCCACTCTGAAGAAGGATCCGAACGTCACCGTATTCGTCTCGCCGCAGGCGAAGAACCAGTACGTGTTCCGGCCGAACACCCTGCACAAGCCATTCGACAATCCGAAAATCCGCCATGCACTGTGGTACGCCTTCAACCAGGAAGACTTCCTGATGGCGGCCATCGGCGACGAGAACTACATCAAGCCGTGCAAGGCGCTGTTCATCTGCGACACGGCGCTCGCCACGACCAAGGGAATGGACGGCCTTCTCACCTCGAACGCGAAGAAGGCGCAGGAGCTCCTGAAGGAGGCGGGCTATGACGGTACGCCCGTGCTGCTGATGCACTCCACCGACCTCAAGGTTCTGACCAATCTGGCGCCGGTGGCGAAATCGCTGATGGAGAAGGCGGGTTTCAAGGTCGACATGCAGTCGATGGACTGGCAGACGCTGGTGGCACGCCGTGCCAAGAAGGATCCGCCGGCCGCCGGCGGCTGGAATGCCTTCCTCACGTCCTGGGTCGCCGCCGACGTGATGAACCCGATCTCGACCGCCTATGTGAACGCCGGATGCGACAAGGCATCGTTCGGCTGGCCTTGCGACGAGAAGCTCGAGAAGCTGCGCGACGACTTCGCCCGCGAGACCGACCCTGCCAAGCAGAAGGCGATCGCGGAAGCGGTGCAACTGCGCGTCATCGAGTACACGCCGGAGATTCCGGTCGGCGAGTGGGTGTCGCCTGCTGCGATGCGCAAGAACGTCAAGGGCTACCTTACCTCGCCGGTGCCGGTGCTCTGGAACATCGAAATCACCAAGTGATGTGACGGCTGCGGGCGGCGGTTTTTCCGCCGCCCGTTCGGTTCGAGGGATCGATCGATGTATGGCTACCTGTTCCGGCGATTGCTCGGCACCATTCCCGTGATGCTGGTGGTTGCGGTCTTCATCTTCCTGATGCTGCGGCTGACGCCGTCGGATCCGGCGGCGATCATCGCCGGCGACAATGCCACCACCGAACAGGTGGCGCAGATCCGCAGCCAGCTCGGCCTCGACCGGCCGATGATCGAACAGTTCTTCATCTGGTCGGGCCGGGTGCTGACCGGCGATTTCGGCGAAAGCTTCTTCTTCAAGAAGACGGTGGCCGCTCTGATCGGCGAGCGGATCGAGCCGACGTTGTCGCTGGCTTTCTTCACGATCATGATCGCCGTCTGCGTGGCGGTGCCGCTCGGCGTGATGGCCGCGCACTGGCACGGCAGCTGGCTCGATCGCGTTGTCATGGGTTTCTCGGTGATGGGATTTTCGGTGCCGGTGTTCGTGATCGGATATCTCCTGATCTACGTGTTCGCGATCTGGCTGAACTGGCTGCCGGTGCAGGGCTATCAGCGCTTTTCCGAGGGCGTCGGCGGCTGGGCCGAGCGGCTGATCCTGCCATCGCTGACATTGTCGGTGATCTATGTGGCGCTGATCGCGCGGATGACGCGCACCAGCGTGCTTGAAGTGCTGTCGGAGGACTACATCCGCACCGCGCGCGCCAAGGGGCAATCGGAGCGAAAGGTGCTGTTCCGCCATGCGCTGCGCAACGCGGCGGTGCCCATCGTCACGGTGATCGGCCTTGGCGTGGCGCTGCTGATCGGCGGCGTAGTCGTGACCGAAAGCGTGTACACGATTCCGGGTCTTGGCAGGTTGACGGTGGATGCGGTGCTGGCGCGCGATTATCCGACGATCCAGGCCGTGATCCTGCTGTTTTCGTTCGTCTATGTTATGATCAACCTCGCGGTCGACATGATTTACACGGTGCTCGATCCAAGGATTCGCTACTGATGGCCGACGCCACGATGCTCGATCCCGCCCTGCCGGCCGCTCCGGGCAAGCCGGCCGCGCTGCGCCAGTTGCTGCGCAATCCCGGCGTGGCCTTCGGCGCTGCCGTCATTGCGATCGTGCTGCTGATGGGACTTCTGGCCCCGCTGCTCGGCACCATCGATCCCACTGCGATCAACCCGGTGGCGCGCAACAAGGTTCCGGGCACCGAGCTTTCGATCCGCACCGACACCGGCGAGCGCATCCGCATGGTGGCGCTGCTCGGCACCGACGGACTCGGCCGCGACGTCTACAGCCGGGTCATCTATGGCGCGCGCGTCTCGCTGCTGGTCGGCGTGTCGGTGGCGCTGATCAGCGTCAGCATCGGCCTGTTCATCGGGCTGATGGCCGGCTTCTTCCGCATCCTGGACGCCGTGATCATGCGGGTGATGGACGGGTTGATGGCGATTCCGGCGATCCTGCTTGCGATCGCCATGGTCTCGCTGTTCCGCTCCAGCGTGCTGACCGTCATCATCGCCATCACCGTCCCCCAGATTCCCGGCGTCGTCAGGCTGGTGCGCTCGATCGTGCTCAGTGTGCGCGAGGAGCCGTATGTCGAGGCTGCGGTGACGCTCGGCACCTCGGTCCCGAAATTGCTGTGGCGGCACGTGCTGCCGAACACGATCGCCCCGATGATCGTGCAGGGCACGTTCATTTGCGCCTCGGCCATCCTGATCGAGGCGATCCTGTCGTTCCTCGGCATCGGCGTGCCGCCGGAGGTGCCGACCTGGGGCAACATCATGGCCGAGGGCCGGCAGGTGTTCAGCCTGTATCCGCACAACATCATCTATCCCGGCGTGTGTCTTGCCCTGACGATCCTGGCCGTCAACGTCCTCGGCGACGGTCTGCGCGACACGCTCGATCCCAAGATGGCAAAGCGGGTGTGATGTGAGCAACACGGTCCTCGAAATCTCGGACCTTTCCGTCGCCATCCACGGCGGTGAGCGGCCGCACGCGGTGCAGGGGATCAACCTGACCGTCGAGGCCGACGAGATCGTCTGCGTGGTCGGCGAATCCGGCTCGGGCAAGTCGGTCACGGCGCAGGCGGTGATGGGCCTGCTGCCGAAGGGCGCGATGCGGGTCGAGACCGGCTCGGTCCGGCTGCAGGGCGACCAACTGCTCACCATGCCCGACGCCGAGCTGCGCGCGATCCGCGGCACCCGCATGGCGATGGTGTTCCAGGAGCCGATGACCGCGCTGAACCCGGTAGAGCGGGTCGGCGACCAGATCCGGGAGGTGCTGGAGATCCACACCGCGCTCGACCCGAGGGAGCAGCGCGCGCGCGTGCTCGAGATCATGCGCGCGGTGCATTTGCCCGATGCCGAGCAGATGATGGACGCCTACCCGCACCAGCTCTCCGGCGGCCAGCGCCAGCGGATCATGATCGCGGCGGCGCTGGTGCTCGACCCGGCGCTGCTGATCGCCGACGAGCCGACCACCGCGCTCGACGTCACCACCCAGGCGCAGATCCTCAAGCTGGTGCGGGAGATGCAGGGGCGCAAGAAGACCGGCGTGCTGTTCATCACCCATGATTTCGGCGTCGTCTCCGAGATCGCCGACCGTGTCGTGGTGATGCAGATGGGCCGCATCGTCGAGCAGGGCCCCTGCGAGGAGCTGCTGCGCAATCCGCGCGAGGACTACACAAGGATGCTGCTGGCCGCGGTGCCGAGCATGACGCCGCCGAAGCGCTCGCGGGTCACCGGGCCGGTGGTGCTGCAGACCGAGAAGCTGTTCAAGACCTATGGCAAGCGCTCGCTGTTCAACCCGAAGGCGCGGGTGGTGGACGCGGTGAAGGACGTCTCGCTGACGATCAGGCGCGGCGAGACGCTCGGCATCGTCGGCGAGTCCGGTTCCGGCAAGTCGACGGTGGCGCGCTGCGTCGCGCGGCTGGTCGACGCCACCGCCGGCGGCATCAAGATCGACGGCATCGATATCGCGGCGATGCGGGAGGCTCAGTTCCGGCCGATGCGACGGCGCGTCCAGTTCATCTTCCAGGATCCGTATCGATCGCTCAACCCGCGCCGGACGGTGGGCGAGGCGATCATCGAGGGGCCGATGAATTTCGGCCTTGGACGCAAGGAGGCGCTGCAGCGCGCGCGCGAGCTGATGGCGGTGGTGCATCTGCCGCCCTCGGCGATCGATCGCTTCCCGCACCAGTTCTCCGGCGGCCAGCGCCAGCGGATCTGCATTGCCCGCGCGCTGGCGATGGAGCCCGAACTATTGATCGGCGACGAGCCGGTGTCGGCGCTCGACGTCTCGGTGCAGGACCAGGTGCTGAAGCTCCTGGACGAGGTGCGGCGCAAGTTCGACCTCGCGGTGCTGTTCATCACCCATGATTTGCGGGTGGCGGCCCAGGTCTGCGACCGGATCGCGGTGATGCAGCGCGGGGTCATCGTCGAACAGGGCGTCACCGCCGAGGTGTTCGCGGCACCCATGCACGAATACACCAGGGCGCTGTTCGAAGCCGCGCCCGGAAGGCATCGCGAGTTTCTTGCCAGGACGCCTGATGTCAAGACGCCCGATGTCAACACGCTCGACGGCATCCCGTTGTCCGGCGCGGCCCCGGCCTGCTCCGGCGGCGGTGCGCCGGCGAGTTCCGGCGTCTGATCGGCCGGCAACGCCGCCGCCCCCGCCGGAATTGTGCAACGGCGGAAAAGTGCGTTATTGGGAGCCGGGCTCTTGCCGGGCACCCAGGGGGACGCGGCCGTTGCACTATCTGAGATCGATCCTGTTCGACGCGGCCGTCGTGATCCTGACGCTGGTCGTTGCGCTGACGGTGCCGTTGATGTGGTTGTTCAAGGCCGACAGCGCCACGGTGCGCGCGGTTTCGCAGGTCTGGGCCAAAGGCATCGTGTTTCTGATGAAACATGTCGTCGGGCTGGACTATCGGGAAACCGGGCGGCAGAACGTGCCTGACGGTCCCTGCATCATCGCCTGCAACCATCAGTCGCTGTGGGAGACCATCGCGCTCTGCGCCATCTTTCCGGACGCCAGCATCGTCGCCAAGAAGGAGCTGCGCAAGCTGCCGGTGGTCGGCTGGTTTCTCGAACGCTATCCGATGATCCTGGTCGACCGGTCGGCGGGCCGTCAGGCGCTGCGGCAGATGGTCGACGAGGCCGGGCGCGCGGTCGGCGAGGGCCGCAAGGTGTTGCTGTTTCCGCAAGGCACGCGCCAGGCGATCGACGAGCCCATGACGTTCCAGTCGGCCGGCATTTCCGCGCTCTACACCAATCTCGGCGTGCCGGTGGTGCCGGCGGCCTGCAATTCCGGATTGTTCTGGGGCAAGAAGGCGCTGATCATGCACGCCGGCACCATCACCCTGTCGTTCCTGCCGCCGATCGCGCCGGGCCTGCTGCGCAAGCAATTCCAGGAAAAGATGGAGCGGATGATTTCGGAGGAGGCAAGCCGGCTGTTGACGGTGAGCGAGGCGAAGGTCGCGCGCTAGGCGGCGCGGGGTGCGGCGAGCCAGCCGGCGAAGGGCGCGAGAAAGGCCAGGCACCGCATGAACTGAGCAATGCCCGGCGCGATGAAGGTCACGCCGGTTGCAAGCACGAGCACGAAAACCGGAAACAGCGCCGTCACCAACAACTGCGGATCGCTGCGGCCGCCCCCCATTCCGTTGGGTTAAACGCGCGTGACTACGCGTGCCGCTGTCCGGATATCAGCAAGCTGTACGCTAGTGGAAAGTTGCTGCCGCATGACGTTAAACACCGGCTCCTCTTTCTTGAGGTCCGCGATGGTCAGCAAAGCAGTGAAAGGAACGCCCTCGCGCGGCATTTCCTGATTATCCGAGCGAGACAGGTAGCTAATCAACAATCGCCAGTTGGACGAAGTGCCGCGCCCCTGTGGCATGGTGGTGCCGCAAACTTTGGCCGGACTCCATTTCATTCCATGTTCAACGCGCTCAGCTTCGTAAGGATAATCAACATTGCTAGGAGGGAGATACAGCGGTTTCAGCTGGCCCTTCCAACTCACTTTTCCCTTCTTGCTGATTTGTTCCTGTTGCAATGCCGCTTCGACATTGATGCGCACAAACTCTGCGCCGAACCGTTGGTCTAGGGGCGGACTCGCCACTAATGTAAGCTTGGCGGAGCCGCGGCATTTACCGGATGCATCGACCAAGCATGAGGGCCATGCAAAGGCGAAGCGCATCTGCTTGTCCCTCATCAGGCGACTTGCGAATACCAGCGTTATCTGGTGGTCGCCTCCCTCTAGGATTTGGTTTACGGGGACCGGCATACCATGTCCGCAAAGCTGTCGCCCAATTACGTTCAGTAGTGGGTCGTTGAGTGGCTCGGGCACCTGCGCGTGGTGTGTCAGCAGGGCCATCAGGGTCTCTCGCGACACGTCCCCTTCGATTTCGGAATCGAGGATCGCCGCCTGCCTAGCCAGGAAGGGCGCAGCATAACTTGTGCCGCACCCGTCCGAGCAACTCCCATCGGGAGCCACAGAAAACAAGCCGTGACCGGCGTTTGGTGTCGGGGAGCCGCTACCTCCGATGTGAGCGAAGTCGGGCTTGACGAGCGCGCGCAAGCCCGGGCCCCGGCGCGAGTATCGGGCGGGCGCATTTCCGATAATGACCGGAAGGCCGTGGGGATTGAGCGCGCCGACTGAAATATTGCGCGCGCTTTCCGCTGGCACCAAGATCCCGTCGTTCTGACTTGCAGCCATCATCTGCAAAGCCATCTCAGCCTTGGCTGGCCACTCAGGGCGGAAGGTAGACGTGGGCAGATTTCCCGCCGATATGAAAATCAGAACATCGTGCTTATCTGCTATCTGATCAAGGCGAGCGGCCACCTTGCTGTAGTGATCCGGTACAACAGCGTTCTGTACATTCAGGCTGAAGTTGAAAATGCGCACCTGATGGCGTGTGCGTGCTTCGACGATCGCGTTTTCCACTTCATTGAGGAAGCCGACTAGATCGCCATGGTACTTGGCGAACGCTGCTTCATTTGAAGGATACACAGCAATGTCATAAAGTTCGGTGCCGTCGTGGTCAGAGCTGACGGCGGGGCCATTCATTTGGCTTCCGGCAACGAGAATACCGCCGATGAACGTGCCGTGGATCGGGTCGATGTCTTGATCTGCCAACAGATCCCATCTGCCGATGACCCAGGTGCCGAGGGCGGCATCGCTGATGCCACCGTCAATGACACCGACTTTTGGCCAAAGCCGTGCTGTCGATCGCGCTGGCAGGGTGAAAGTCCCTGGTCGGACGCGAGGCTGGGAAGCACTTCGCATGATGATGCCGGGCAACTCTATCCGCCGGACCAGTGGATGCTTTTCGAGGAAACCGATAAGCCGTGAGTGCCGTTCAAGGGAGTTGTCAAACAGTGCGAGATCCCGGACACGCCCCTCAGGTTCAGGCGTAAGTTGGACACGGGGCGGAAGCGCAGACTGCTCCAGACGAACGGTTAACAAGGGAGACTCGGTGGCGCTTTGCCGCTGAACCATACTGGCGTTGACCCCTTGACCGAGGGCCTGCAAACCTTGGGTGAAAGATTGGAACAGAGTGCGGCGCGCACCTGCTGCGTCTAAGTTAGACGTCTGCGGCGGTGTTTCGAACAATTCGACTTCATACCGCCCGCCTGTACGAACATTAGATAGCCAAACGACGGCCTGATCGAGATCAAATTGGCGTCGGTCTGCCACGCCGTAAAGGTCAATACGCTCAATCGCACCTGTTTCACTGCGACGCGTGGAGGGATTTGCCTCTTTCTTGCCGGTTTCCTCGTCAACCTTCCAGACGGTGACTTCTTCCGTTTCGGCGATCTCTTGCCCAGCGCGAAGCAAGGCTTGCGGCGTTGCCTCAAGAACGAGTTGTCCGATATCAAGTCCCCCGACCAGCGGCGTTCGCCTTTCAGGAAAGAGAGCCTTCAGTGGACGGTGGCTTTTGGCCCAAGCCTTGCGGCGCAGGATAACTTTGATGAAGCCCACTGCTCCGTAGGTTGGAGTCTGCTTTTCCAGCTCAACAACTATTCCCTTGAGTTGGTCCAATAGGGCCTTCTTGTGGCTGACGAACGCAGCGTCGTTATCGGCAAAGAAGTCCGTGCGGGGGCCGCCTCCACCCGGAGTATCGCGGTCCTCTGAGAAATTCTGAGGATTTAGAACAACCTGTACAGGACTGCTCATCTCTTTCTCCGCAATTTCGGCTCAGAATTAAGTGACCGGCTGATCGTCGATTTGTCCTTTCCAATAATTTCGCCGAGTTCAGCTAGTGAGAAATTGAGCTTCTCTTCACGGTGTAAGGCGTCAAGGAGCTTGGCTTGGTCTGCAAACAGCAGCGTTCTTCTCTCGTCGGACAACCGACCGCTGTTCATCGTCGCAAATTGTCTGAAGAGGTCTAAGAGGTCATAGGGTTGCTCGCCTCTTACCGCGCGCAGTTTCTTGTAACTCCGGACAAGTACTTCAAGTTCAGCGCCGGTCGCTCCTTCGGTGAACCAAGCAAACAGCTTCAAGTGGGAGTCAGGCGCTTCAGTTGGCACCATGAAATGCCGAGCCATTTCCAGACGCAGATGGATTTCCGGGTTTGGTATCTCCAATTGAATTTCGAAGCGTCGCCATACCGCTGAGTCGAGCAATTGGGGATGGTTTGTGATGCCAACGGTGAAGCCGATGGGTTGGCGAACATCAAGATTCTGCAGGAGTGCGTTGACGATCCGCTTTATCTCTCCGATTTCCTGGGGGTCGTCGCGGAGTTTCGCAAGTGAATCGAATTCATCAAGTAGCAGTAGGCATCGGTAGCGGTTTGCAAAAGCGAAAAGATTACCAATGTTGCGCGACGATGTGCCAAGGAACGACGACACCAAGCTATCAAGCCGTGCAACGACAACAGGTAAATCAAGTTGCTTGGCCATCCACATCGCAAGACGTGTTTTACCCGTGCCCGGTGCGCCATAGATCAAGCACGTTTTCGCGGGACGTATGTCAATCGCCTCAAACGCTTCAAGGTGCGTCCACTCATCGAGAAGTCCGCGAACCGCCTGCGTAACCCGGTCGCTAAACAGCGGTCCATTGTCCGTTATCTGTTGCGGAAAAATAATCTGCGCGAGTGGGGTCGACGTCTCACGATCTACAGGGAGCACGGTATTCGGCGTGAGGGATTCACCCGAGACCGTTGCTTTAGATTGCGTAAGCCGACTCGGCGTCATCTCCTGGGCGCGGTCCGCCGAGGTCAGAATCGACGAGAGCAGTGCGGCCTCTTTCGTCTTTCCGTCTTCCCGCAGAGCGTCGCGCAATCTTTCAACCTGCTTGCGGAGAGCCGGGGTGGGATTTGACATCGCCACCCGGCAGAGCGCTTGAACAAGCGGAAAATGCTGCATATTGGAACTCTCGGGGGCGGGGATTTCATCAAGGGTTGCACAATACCAGGTATATGTTGCGTTTCAACAGAATTTGTTGCTAAAAAGCGCAATAAGTTGCGTATAATCCCAGTGTTGTTGCATTGGTTCAATGGCCGCAATTTGCTGGTTTTGGCGTAATTTTATGTTGCGGGGAGTGGCAGCCGGGCCGGATGCCTGGCCGACTGCCCCCGGCAGGGGACAGCGGGATCAATCAGGACAGGCTATGAAGGCTGTATCTCTCTTAGGTTTGGTTCCGCCCACGCATATAGTCATCAAGGCGACCGCAAGCTTCATCGAGGGCCCTCTGTGCGGTAGCATCCGCCGATGAGGGGTCCGGCCAAGCGCTTTGAGGATCCACCCAGGCCTTAATGAAATCAGAGAGAATTTCAGACGTCATACTGTCTTTCTGCAGGCCGAATTCCTCAAGACTCCGATAGAGCCTGTCCGCGACCGGGGGGTACATCTCGCTCGGAGGACCTCCAGCATTCTCGTAGAGAGCGACCCACACAAGGCCAATGCCAAGCGCGACCGCGTTCCGCTCCAAGGCGAGTTCGCTTTCATCCGGATGCGCGCCAGCCGGACGCTCCGCATCGGAAAGGTCGTCACCCTTTTGCCCCCGAGATGCGTAAAGATCTGCTTCTCTTTCCTGGCTTCGGCTTTCGTCGGCGCTCCAGGGAGAGTCTTGGTGGCCCAGCGCAATATGCGCTACCTCATGACGGAGAATCCATTCGAGGGATTTCCAAAAGAATTGCTCGCAGTATCTCTTCTCATCCGAGTTCGCCGTGCGATCAGGCTTGGGGAAATAGCTATTCCATCTCCATTTTTGGCGAACGCAGAGTTCTTTTGCATACCCGATGAAGTTAAGACCAAGCTCTTGCGGCGATCCATCTCGAATTTCGACTCGCGGCGAGCCGTTCCGGCGGGTCTCGAATATGATCGGAGCTAGTCGCCCCACTGCTTGCGACATAGCCCAGAGACTGGCTACGCCGCGCCACTCAGCTTTTACGCACCGTTCACTTGGTATGGAACGAAAGAGCATCCCATTGTCAGTATCCGTAAGCTCAATTCGTGTGGCTGGAGGCGCTGAAAGACCGCTTTCAGCAACAATTCTCTCGAAGAGTTTTTTGATGTCATCTTCATAGCCAACGAATAACTCCTGGAGTGCCATACTTTCTTCCTCCACCGAGAAGTTTCGCGGACGATTTTTTGCCCAGTTCGTGACTGATATTGCTTAGGGACATCGTGAAATGGTGCGGGCGGCCGGACTCGAACCGGCACAGGCCTTGCGGCCCTACGGATTTTCGTACCACTTCGGCTTTCGCCGCCGCCGTCTAGCGTTTGTGGTCTGGACTATCCCTTCACCAAGGCATTTGCCGTAGGTGCTGCCCGTCTAGTCTCTACACCTTCCTCCTGACGGAGGCTTGGCTCGGGATTACCAGTGAAGGCTTCCCCGAATTTGAGCAGTTCTGCATCCCGGGTTTCCCGCGAGAGCACTCAAGTCAGCTTAAGTCCGTTGCGTCTACCAGTTTCGCCACGCCCGCATGACATGGTCTTCGTCGTAATCAAACCACACTTAATTTCAACATATCAGATACTTAGCGCGTTTGCCGGCGAGATGGAATTGGCAACTTGTCCGATCCGGCGCAGGCTTTGCTTTAAGCGAGGCATCTGGCAAAGCAAAGCCTCAATGCGGACACTTCCGCCTGTTTTAGGCAATCTCAACATTATCCACCTACCAAGGCCCGAT
>NZ_JALHLP010000030.1 GCF_022844465.1 Bradyrhizobium sp. | reverse complement strand
TTGAACCCGATCCCATCCCGAACTCGGCCGTTAAACTCCTCAGCGCCAATGGTACTATGGCTTAAGCCCTGGGAGAGTAGGTCGCTGCCAGGCCTGCCAAGGACAAAGCAATTCCTCTTTACGTGTTAGCATCAAACAAAACGCCGCTTCCCTCCGCGCAAGATTTGCGCAAAGGGGAGGCGGCGTTTTCTTTGTCTGGCTGGATCTCGTAGTTCTGCTCACACAGGCAGTCTCGTTCAGGCAGGATTCACCGACCGCAGGATAGTGATCGCCCTCGCCGGAATCGTCACGCAGCGAACGAAACCAAAGCAACGGGTCGCAGCCGATCTTCTTCCGCCATCTTTTGTCGCCAGATTTGCCCACCGACTTGAACCGCTTCAGCACAGCCTCTGACTGACGCACGCAGTGACCCCGAGACTTCGGCCGTAAGGAGACTTCATGCCCGCGATACTTCGTCCCATCGCCTGTGCCTTCGGCGCCGCCTGTCTCGCCCTGGCGATGGCGGTTGTTCCGAGCGGCGATCTGCGGGCGCAGCCCAACCAGGCGCCGCCGAAGCAATCCGCACCCGCCCAGGCCGCGCCGCCGCCGGCCGCGGAGGTTCCCGCCGTCAAGCAGATCGCGCTGACCGAAGCACAGATCGCAGGCGTGCTGGCGGCGCAGAAGGATATCGATGCGATCACCGACAAGATTCCTGAGGACGCCAAGCCGGACCCGAAGGTCGATGCGCAACTCGACGACGTCGCCCGGAAGAACGGCTTCGCCAGCTACGACGAATACAACACCGTGGTCGACAACATCGGTATCGTGCTCGGCGGCTTCGATCCCGCGACCAAGAAATTCGTCGGCGCGGAGGCCGTCATCAAGGCGCAGATCGCCCGTGTCGAGGCCGACAACAAGATGCCTGCGAAAGACAAGAAGGAACTGCTGGCAGATCTCAACGAAGCGCTGAAATTTCCGCCGCCGGCAATCGAGCACAAGGGCAATATCGACCTCGTGGCGAGGCATTACGACAAGCTCGCCGAGGCGCTGGGCGACGACCAGGACGAATAAAGCGCGCCGACCCGACGCAACCAAAAATCATCCGCGCGAAAAAGCCCCGGAGAAATCCCCGGGGCTTCTTTCGTTGTCTTGATGCGGCGATCAGGTGCGGGTGCGCATCCGCATCATGAAGCTGTCGTAGCTGAGTTCAGCCACCTGCATCCACGCCACCGACTCGGCGCGGAACGCGGTCAGGCTCGTATACATCTTGTTGAAGTGCGGATTGGTCTTGGACAGGTCCGCGTAGATTTCGTTCGCGGCGTTGTAGCAGGCCTCCAGCACCTCCTGCGGGAATGGCCGCAGAATGGCGCCGGCCACCAGCAGCCGCTTCAACGCCGCCGGGTTGACGTAGTCGTATTTCCCGGTGACCCAGCTGAACGTGTCGTAGGAAGCGGATTCGATCGCGGCCTGGTAATGCTTCGGCAGGGCGTTGAACTTGTCGAGGTTCATGACGTTGTGGCCCTGCCCCGTGCCTTCCCACCAGCCCGGATAATAGTAGTACTTCGCGACCTTGACGAAGCCGAGCTTTTCGTCGTCGTACGGGCCGACCCACTCGGCGGCGTCGATGGTGCCCTTCTCCAGCGCCGGATAAATGTCGCCGCCGGCGATCTGCTGCGGCACGCCGCCGACCTTGGCGATGATGGTGCCCGCGAATCCGCCGACGCGGAATTTCAGGCCCTTGAAATCTTCCATCGACTTGATTTCCTTGCGGAACCAGCCGCCCATCTGGGCGCCGGTGCTGCCGGTCGGAAGGCCCACGCATTTATACTCTTTCAGCAGGTCGTTCAGCATGTCCATGCCGCCGCCGAATCGCAGCCAGGAGATATGCGCGCGGGTGTTGAGGCCGAACGGCAGCGAGGTGCCGAAGGTGAAGGCGTGGTTCTTGCCCCAGTAGTAATAGAGCGCGGTATTGCCCATCTCGACGGTGCCGTTGGAGACGGCGTCGAGCACCTGCAGGCCCGGCACGATTTCGCCGGCGGCGAACGGCTGAATCTGGAACTTGTTGTCGGTGAGGTCGGCGACGCGCTTGCAGAAAAATTCGCAGCCGCCGTAGAGCGTATCGAGCGCCTTCGGCCAGCTGGCGGCAAGCCGCCACTTTATCTCGGGGTTGGATTGCGCGATCGCCGGTGAGGCCACCGCGGTTGCGGCGAGACCGACGCCGCCGACTTTCAGGAAATCACGACGCTTCATTTGCTTCCCCTCTGTTTTGCCGATACCCGACCAAGGAACGACGATCTTGTGTCGTCTTTCTCTGGTTTTCCGTGGTCGGCGCTGGACTGTTGTTGCGGAATATGGGCTGTCTTGGAGTATGGCCCGAAACCAAGACGGTTGGTTTTTCGAATGCGGCTTCCCAGGCTCTGTGGACCTGCGGCAGGATGACGAATTGGTGAACGATAATCAAGGGTAGAGGGTTCGCCGCCGATGCGAAGCGGTGCAATAAGTTTGCGCAGCGGGTGAAACTCGCATGATCAGGGGTTGTCCGGCAGGCTGACCCCGGCGGCTGACGTCTGGTAAAAGAGATCGGTAAAATCACCGCTGGAGCTGCAATGGCAGACAAGAAGATCGTGGTCGCGGGCGCGACCGGGCTGGTCGGGAATGCCGCGCTGCAGCACTTCGGCGCCAGCGCCGGATGTGAGGTGCTGGCGCTGTCGCGGCGCAAGCCGCGCGACCTCCACGGCGCCCGGCACGTTCAGGTCGATCTCACCGACGCCGCACAATGCCGGGATGTGCAGGCCGAGTTTCACGGCGCGACGCACCTCGTCTACGCCGCGCTCTACGAGGCGCCCAACCTGATCGACGGCTGGCGCGACCCCGACCAGATCCGCATCAACGACCTGATGCTGCGTAATCTGATGGCGGCACTGGAGCCGGCCGCGCCGCAGCTTCGGCATGTCACACTGCTGCAGGGCACCAAGGCCTATGGCGTTCACATCCGTCCGCTCACGGTGCCGGCGCGCGAGGGCCGCTCGGAGATGTACGAGCAGCCGAATTTCTACTGGGCGCAGGAGCGGTTCCTGCGCGAGCTGCAGCAGGGCAAGGCCTGGCACTGGAGCATCCTGCGCCCGGTCCTGATCATTGGCCTCGCGATGGGCGGCGCCATGGATTTGATCCCGCCGCTCGGCGTCTATGCCGCGATGCTGCGCGCCCAGGGCCGGCCGCTAGACTATCCCGGCGGTGCGGCGCGGGTGTCGCAGGCGGTCGACGTCGATCTGCTCGCCCGCGCGATCGCCTGGGCCGGAGAAGCGAAGGCGGCCCGCAACGAGGCCTTCAACGTCACCAATGGCGACGTGTTCACCTGGGAAAACGTCTGGCCGGCGGTTGCCGAGGCGCTTGAAATGAAGCCCGGCGAGCCCGTGCCGCTGTCGCTCGCGCGGGAATATCCGAAATGGATCGCTCCGTGGGACGAACTGCGCCGCAAGCACGATCTGGTGTCGCCCGGTTTGGAAGAGCTCGTCGGACTCTCCTTCCAATATGCCGATTACAGCATGCGCTACGGCCAGACCCAGTCCGGCCCGCCGTCGATCGTCTCGACCGTGAAGATCAACCAGGCCGGCTTCACCGAGATGATGGATACCGAGGCGATGTTCCGCAAATGGTTCGGGCTGGCGCGGTCGAGACGTTTGCTGCCTTAGAGGCATGATCCGGAAAAGTGTGTAGCGGTTTTCCGAAAAGATCATGCCCAAAAAAGTAGCTAGGGCGGGATGACGACTCGAAGAGAAGTCATCCTGCTCTAGCGCGCGGCCGCAAACGCTGTTTCCATCGCCTTGCGTGTCTTGACGGTGTCGCTGCTGGCGTCGATCTCGACGTCGCTCCAGCGAACCACCGCGCCGTGGCCGACGTCGTTCTTCAGCTTGACGCGATGCGCAAGTCCGATCGGCAGCGCGCCGACGGCGAGGCTCTTGGCCGCCGGCATCAGCCGGCCCCATACCGTGTAGCCGCCTTCGCCGTCGAGCATTTCGCCGGCGCGCAGCGCGCGCTTGGCCACCGCGGCGACGTCGCCGCGAAAACCCTGCGGCTGCCCGGTCGGCTCGCCGCGCAGCGCCGCCGAGAGGATCGAGATGTTCAGTTCCAGCCCGATCAGGTGATAGGGCTTGTACATCGCCGCATAGCGGCCCGTGACGTCGGTCTTCAACCCGTATTGCCTGAAGCAATCAGCGGCGTATTCGTTGGGCGCCTCCAGCACGACATAGACGCCCCAGCGCAGGTCCCTGAACACCGGTCGTCCGTCGCGCTCCAGCGACGACACTACCTCCGCCAGCCCGGCCTTCTCCAGCACGCCGCCGGCCTCGCGCGGCCGCATCACATGCGGCAGATCGTCGACCCCGCAGGGCGGAAACAGCAATCCGTCCGAGGGCACGTCCAGTCCTGTCGCATTGGCGATCGCCGCCATTTCGATTGCGGATTTGGTGCCGTCCAGGAACGAGTTGAACATCTGCGGGTTCATGCCGGCCGATTGCGCTTCGCCTGCCGAGAGCCCGTAATGGCTCCAGACGCCATCAGGGGTGACGTCGTGATAGGCCGGCAGGTATTTGGTGCCCTTGCCGGCGGCGACGACGCGAAACCCGGTGGCGCGCGCCCAGTCCACCATCTCGGCGGTCAGCGCCGGCTGGTCGCCATAGGCCAACGAATAGACCACGCCCGCCTGGCGCGCTTCCTCCGCGAGCAGCGGCCCGGCCAGTACGTCGGCCTCGACATTGACCATGACGACATGCGTACCCGCCGCGATCGCGGCCCGGGCGTGCCGGATGCCGACGGCTGGATTGCCGGTGGCTTCGACCACGACATCGATGCCGCCGCCGGCGATCGCGCGCAGGCCGTCGTCGGCGAAAGTGGTCCGCGCGATCCGTGCGGAATCCCAGCCGACGGTGCGGCAGGCCTCGCGGGCGCGGTCGCGGTCGAGATCGATGATGACAGGCACTTCCAGCCCCGGCGTATGCGGCACCTGCGACAGGAACATCGAGCCGAACTTGCCGGCGCCGATCAGCGCGACGCGAACCGGCTTGCCGGCGGCAAGCCGGGCGTTGAGGAGACGATGAAGGTTCATGAGGGGATCCCGATCAAGCCGTCATTCCGGGATGCGCCGCTTGGCGCAGACCCGGAATCCAGAGCTGGAGGCCGATATAGATTCCGGGTTCGATGCTGTCGCGTCGCCCCGGAATGACGGTGCGAAACCTACTCCGCCGCCTGGCGATGGGCGCGGGCGAGCCGCAGTAGCGCGTCGTCGTCCACGGTCTGGATCGGCGTGAAGTCGCGATGGGCGATGTATTCCGGCCGCGTCGGCGTGCGGATGTAGTTCGAGACCGCGTTGAGCGTCAGGTAGACGATCTTGCGCGGGTAGGGCGTGATGTTGCCGGCCGAGCCATGCACTAGGTTGCCGTGGAACATCAGCATGCCGCCGGGCTTGCCGGTCGGCGCGACGATGCCGCCTTCCTTCACCAGTCGGGTGACGGTCGCCTCGTCCAGCGTCCACAGCGGATAGGACGTGGTCGCCAGGTCGTGCGAAGCCTTGAGGTCGCCGGCGTGCTGGCTGCGCGGCACCAGCATCAGGGGACCGTTGATCGGCATCACCTCGTCGAGGAAGATCGCGATGTTCATCGCCCGCGGCTCCGGCATGCCGTCGTCGCGCTTCCAGGTGCCGTAATCCTGGTGCCACTGCCAGACGTCGCCGGTGAAAGCGGCCTTGGCGTTGATCTTGAACTGATGCATGTAGAGCTTTTCGCCAAAGATCTGCTCGATCGGCTCGATCATGCGCGGATGCGCGCCGAGAACCCCGAACGCCTCGTTATAGAGATGGGCGGCGAATGCGGTGCGCGGCGCGCCACTCTTCTCGCGCCAGACTTCGGGGCGGTTGGCGTCATAGATGCCTTCGGCCTCGCGCGCCAGATAGTTCACTTCCTCCTGGCTGAACAGCTCCGGCAGAAACAGCCAGCCTTCGCGGTTGAAATGTTCGATCTGCTGCGGCGTCAATTTCATGGTGTTTCCTCCCTTTGGTTTTTTCGTCATTCCGGGGCGCGCGCAGCGCGAACCCGGAATCTCGAGGTTCCCCGATGCGCAATTGCGCATCTGAGGTCTGGTCCCTTGGACCATCCCGGAACGACGGCGCTTCAATCACGCCGCCCTGTCCGTCGCCCGCAATCTCTCCTCGGTCATTCGTCCCGCCGTCTGGGCATGCGCCAATGCCGCGGCCTCGGCCGCGCCGGCGTTGCCCGCCAGAATCTGCGCGGCGATGGTCTCGTGCTCACTCCAGGCGCTGTCGCGATAATCCAGTTCGGCAAGCACCGTCGCCATCGATCGGCGCATGTGCGGCCATTGCGGCGCGATCAATTCCTCGATCGCGGGATTGCCGGCGAGTCGGTAGATCGCGCGGTGGAAATCGACGTCGAGCGCGATCAGCCGCGCCAGCGGCGTATCCGCGTCAATGGCGCGCCCGGCTTGCAGCGCCGCCACCAGTTGCGCCCGTCCAGGACCGTCGACCTTGATCCGCCCGGCGGCCAGCCGCGCCGCCAGCGCGTCGATCGCGCCGCGCACTTCGTAGAGCTGGCGGATGCGTGCCGGGTCGAGCCGGGTGACCTCAAAGCCGCGCCGGCCGCTCTCGGTGACGAGGCCCTGCCGGTGCAGCAAATGCAGCGCGTGCGAGATCGGCTGGCGCGACACGCCGAGCCTCTCGGCAAGCTCGTTCTGTCGGATGCGGTGTCCCGGCGGCAGCGAGCGATCGATGATCGCCTCGAGAATACAGGCGTAGACCTGATCAATCAGGTTGGGGAGCGGGTCCAACGGGTTCATGTGGCCGGCCTGAGATCGAATACGGAATTCCGTATTCGTAAGCCGTCGCCGGGCCGCCGTCAACCCGCCAGGAAATCCAGCACGATCTCGCAGTATTTCTGCGGCGCCTGCTCGAACATCGGATGGGTGGTATCCGGGATCATCGCGGTGCGCGATCCCTTCACATTCGCCGCCAGCGTCTCCAGCACCTGCCGCAGCGTACCCCTGGTGTTGGCGCCGCCGATGAACAGCGTCGGTGTCCGAATCGCTTCCGCGTCGGTCCTGGAGAAGGGCGGGCGCTGGTCGCGGGTCTGCCCGATCAGCGTCATCGCGTTGTCCCGCAGCAATTGCTTCGGCGTCGCCGGCAGCCGCTTCCAGGCGCCGGGGCCTTCCAGCGCGTCGATGAAGATCTGCAGGCCGCCGTCGATATCGCCGTTGGCGATGACCTCGGCGGAGGCCGCGATCCGCGCCGCCAGCGGCGAGGGGCCGGGCTTGAACGCGGGATCGAGCGTGGCGTCGAGTTCGCCGCCGGGTTCGGCCAGGATCAGTTTGCGCAACAGGTCAGGCCGGCGCTGCGCGACCCGGAAAGCGATGTGCCCGCCGCGGGAGTGGCCCATCAGGTCGACCGGCCTGGTGTCCAGTTTCTCGATAAAGGCGATGACGTCACTGACGTGCTGCACGATCGAATAGGTGTCGCCGATGCCGTCCCAATGCTCAGGAAAGAAGTGCCGCAACGACGGCGTGATCACGCGGCGTTCTCGCGTCAGCGGTCCCAGCACCGACGACCAGATCCGGAAGTCGCACAGCGAGCCATGCACGCACAGCAGCGGCGGGATCTTGCCGGCGCCCTGGCCGATATCGAGATAGGCCATGTCGTAGCCGTTGACGTGAAGGGTCTGCATCTGGGCTCGCGAGGAATGAGGGGCAGTATTCTTGAAGGGGGCGGGCGACGACCGGAGATCAACGGAAGTTGTTCATGCCGTCAAGTTGTTCCCGGTTTCGGGTGGATCGCAATAATCTCCAAGCCTAGATTCAGGCGCAACAGGATGCTGGTGGCGCTGAACAGGATCAAACGGAGTCAGCCATGACCGCTCACCAATTCGCGATCTTCGATACCGCGATCGGCCGCTGCGGCGTCGTGTGGCGAGCGCGCGGCATTAGCTCGGTGCAACTGCCGATGGGCGACGCGAACAAGACGCGCACTCGCCTGCGGCAGCGCCATGACGATCTCATCGAGGCACCGCCGCCGGCGACAGTCCAGGCCGCCATCGACGGCATCGTCGAACTGCTGGCCGGCAAGCCGAACGATCTCACCGATGTCGTGCTCGATCTCGACGGCGTCCCCGATTTCAACCGCGGCGTCTACGAGATCGCGCGCACCATCCCGCCCGGCAAGACCCTGACCTATGGCGATATCGCCAGGAAGCTCGGCGGCGTTGAGCTGTCGCGCGACGTCGGCCAGGCGCTCGGGCGCAATCCCTGTCCGATCGTGGTGCCCTGTCACCGCGTGCTGGCAGCGGGCAACAAGCCCGGCGGCTTCTCCGCCAATGGCGGCGTGATGACGAAGCTGAAGATGCTGGCGATCGAAGGCGCGGCCGTCAACCACACGCCGAATCTGTTCGATTGACGCCGCCTCGTCAGCATCCAGGGACGGTACCATCTTCACCTCTCCCCATGGGAGAGGTGAAAGGAAGGCCGCGTCGGTGTTCGCCACGCGCGCAGGTTCAGCGTCCCCTGAAATTCGGCGGTCGCTTCTCGTTGAAGGCGAGCACGCCTTCGCGGCGGTCCTCGGTCGGCACCATGCGGTTGTAGGCCTCGATCTCGAGCGCGAGGCCGTCGCGCAGCGACAATTGCAGGCCGCGATGGATCGAGAGCTTCGCCTGGCGCACCGAGATCGGCGCATTGCGCGCGATCCGTGATGCGGTCGCCAGCGCCGCCGGCAACAACTCCGAAGGCGACAGCACTTCGTTGACGAAACCCCAGGCATGGGCCTCCGTCGCGGTGAACGGCTTGCCGGTCAGGATCAATTCCTTGGCGCGGCGCTCGCCGACGGCGCGCGGCAGGGTCTGGGTGCCGCCGCCGCCGGGCATGATGCCGAGCGTCACCTCGGTCAGCGCGAACCGCGCGATCGCCGCGGCGTACAGGAAGTCGCAGGCGCCTGCGATCTCGCAGCCGCCGCCATAGGCCGCGCCGTTGACGGCGCCGATGATCGGGACCGGGCAGTCGATCAGCGCCCGCACCATCCGCTCGAAGATCACATGCTGGCGCGTCCACGCCTCGTCGCTCATGCCGCGGCGCTCCTTGAGGTCGCCGCCAGCGCAGAACGCCTTGTCGCCGGCGCCGGTCAGGACGATGCAGCGCAACCCTTTTGGGTCGAGCGCAACATCCTCGAAAAAGGCGACGAGATCGCGTCCCATCTGGGTGTTGAGCGCGTTGGCGGCGTCGGGGCGATTGAGCCGGACGATCGTGACGTGGTCGTCGATCGCCTCAAGCGCGAGGGTCTCAAAGCCGGGTGTTGCCGCGCGGGCGCTCATGAGGCCTCGCAGGAAAATCCGTTTCCGGCGCGGCGGATCCTGCCGGTGGAGGGCGAAGGGAAATGCGCAGTGCAGCACAGCGTGTCGGTGTCGCAATAGCGCTCCAGGAAGCCGCGCCGCGTCGTCGCCGCCTGCGCCTGGTCGACGTCGAACTTCGCCGACAGCTCCGGATAGCGTGTCTGCAGCGGCGAATGCATGAGGTCGCCGGAGAACACCGCGGCGTCCCTGCCGCGGCCGAAGGTGAAGGCGACATGGCCGGGCGTGTGGCCCGGCGTCGGCAGGATGCGGGCGTGGTCGCCGATCGCGTAATCGTCGCGGACGATCTCGGCCTGCCGCGCCTCGACCACCGGCAGCACGCTGTCGGCGAACGGTGGCACCGGCGTCCTGGCGTGGGTTTCGGTCCAGTAGTCGAACTCGGTCTTGCCGAACACGTAGCGCGCCTTGGGGAAGGTCGGCACCCAGCGCCCGCCTTCGAGCCGGGTGTTCCAGCCGACATGGTCGACATGCAAATGCGTGCACATGACATAATCGATGTCGCCGACGGCAATCCCGGCGGCCGCCAGCGCGCGCGCGTAGGTATCGTCGGTCTTCATGTTCCATTTCGGCCGCTGCGGCCGCGGCTTGTCGTTGCCGATGCAGCTGTCGACCAGGATGGTATGGTGCGGCGTCTTCACCACATAGGACTGGAAACACAGGATCAGCACGTCGCTGGCGTCGAGCGCGCCGGCCTTCTGCATCCATGACCGGTTTTCGGCCAGGACATCCGGGGTCAGCCCCGGCAGCATTTCCAGCGCCGGCAGGAAGGTGGTTTCCTGCTCGATGATGCGGTGGATGGTAAGGTCGCCGACGGTGAATTTGAGGTTCATGAATGATCTCCGCTTACGCCGGGGGCGGCGCCGAAATTTTCACCGATGGCCGCTCCAGCATCTTCTGGTGAAATGCGTCGAGCTTCGGATAGGCCTTGCGCCAGCCGCAATCGGCGAAGCGGAAATCGGCGTAGCCGAGCACACAGACAAGGCCTGCTTGCGCGATGTTGAACGGCGCCGACAGCGTCTCGGGCCTGTTCTCGAAGCGGGCCATCCCCGTCCATGCCCGGTTCCAGTGGTCGTCCGACCACGCCTTCCAGCGCAGCGGCTCCGGCCGCGTCATGTTCTCGTAGCGGCACAGCAGCATGGAATCGAGCATGCCCTGCAACAGCGAATGGTCGCTCTTGACCCTCCATCGCTCCGGGCCGGATACCGGGATCAGCTTGCCGCCGCCGGCCAGCTCGTCGAGATATTCGACGATGACATAGGAATCCAGGATCACCTCGCCGTTGTCGAGGATCAGCACCGGCAGCTTCTTCAGCGGCGTGATCTTCGTGTATTCCTCATTGGGCTGGCCCGGCGTGACCGCGGCGGAGATGAATTCGATCCGGTCGATCAGGCCGGTCTCGATCGCGGCAATGCGGACCTTGCGGGCGAACGGCGAGGCCGGCGAGAAGGTGAGTTTCATTTTCTGTTACTTCCTTGGGTGTTTCTCTTGTCATGCCCGGTCATGAAGACGTCTCGATGTCATCATCCGCGCAGGCGGATGATCCAGTACTTCGCGGTCGTTCGGTTTTCTCACCAAAGCCGCGGCGTACTGGATGCCCCGCTTTTGCGGGGTATGACGCCTACGCCGCGATGATTTCCTGGCGCTGCTGGCCGAGGCCTTCGATGCCGAGCGTGACGACGTCGCCGATGTTGAGGAACTGCGGCGGCTTCATGCCGGCGCCGACGCCGGGCGGGGTGCCCGTGGTGATGATGTCGCCGGGCAGCAGCGTGAGGAAGGTCGAGACGTAGGCGATGCATTTTGCCATCGAGAAGATCATCGTCGAGGTCGATCCGGTCTGGCAGCGCTTGCCGTTGACGTCGAGCCACATCGACAGCTTCTGCACATCGGGGATTTCGTCCTTGGTGACCAGCCAGGGGCCGACCGGACCGAACGTGTCGTGCGACTTGCCCTTGGTCCATTGCCCGCCGCGCTCCTGCTGAAAGTAGCGCTCGGAGACGTCGTTGCAGACGCAGTAGCCGGCAACGTGGTTGAGCGCGTCGGCTTCGGAGACGTATTTGGCGCGGGTGCCGATGATGGCCGCGATCTCGACTTCCCAGTCGAGCTTCTTGGATTCGCGCGGCTTCTCGACCGCGTCGTTCGGGCCCGACAGCGAGGTGTTGGCTTTCAGGAAGAAGATCGGCTCGGGGGGAATCGGATTGCCGGTTTCCTTGGCGTGATCGACATAATTGAGGCCGATGGCGACGAATTTCGAGATGCCGGTGACCGGCGCGCCGAAGCGCGGCGAGCCGCTCACGGCGGGAAGCTTGGCGGTATCCAGCGCGGCGAGCCTGGCCAGCGAGGCCGGCGAGTAGGCCTCGCCGTCGAGGTCCCTGATATGCGCCGAAAGATCGCGCAACTGGCCGGATTTATCGATCAGGCCGGGCTTTTCCGCACCCTTGGCGCCGTAACGAACAAGCTTCATGTGATCACTCCCTGCGGGTTTTCTTGACGTTTTTTTGACTTGGAATGCTTTTGGAGCAGCGGGACGGGAAATTCAACTGCCGAAAGCGCAGGGTAGGGTGGGCACGCTGCGCTTTTGCCCACCCTACAACGCGATGAACTTGAAGGCGTCCCCCTCACGCCTGATGTGGCCGGCATTGAAGTGGCCGCCGATCACCAGCGTCGGCGTGTCGGCAAAGCGCGCGAACAGGTCGCGGCGGGTCGCTGCCGACTGCGTGGCGTCGGAATCGGCGGTCGACGACCAGTCGAGATACGACATCTGGCAGGGATGGTGGGCGACGTCTCCCGTGAGCAGGGCGTCCGCGCCGCCGGACCTGATATGGATGCTCATATGGCCTGGGCTGTGGCCCGGAGTCGGGATCAGCGTGATCTCGTCGCCGAGGCGCGCGTCGCTGGCGACGAGATCGGCCTTGCCGGCGTCGGCGATCGGCCGCACCGAATCGCCGAACACAGCCTGCTGCGCCGGCTCATGGCTGTGGTCGCGCCAATGCTCGAACTCGGTCCTGCCGAACACGTAGCGGGCGTTGCCGAACGTCGGCACCCATTTGCCGCCGACCAGCCGCGTGTTCCAGCCGACATGGTCGACATGCAGATGCGTGCACAGCACGGTGTCGATGCTGTCGGGCGGGAAGCCCGCCGCCGTCAGCTTCTCCAGGAAAGGATCGTTGCGGTTGTTCCAGGTCGGAACGTTGCGGCCCTGTTTGTCGTTGCCGAGCCCGGTATCGACGATGATCCGCCGCGACGGCGTCTCGACCAGCAGCGAGTGGATCGACATCCTGAGCCGGCCTTCATCGGTCGCGAAATGCGGGATCAGCCACGGCAGTTTCTGGATTTCCTCGTTGGTGGCGAGCGGCAGGATGAAGCGGGTGCTGCCGACGGTCTCCAGCTCGACGATCTTGGTGATCCTGACCTTGCCTACGTTCCACTGCATCCGGCGTTTCCTTGTTTTGTCATGCTCGACCAGTCTTTCGATTCACCGCGCAGTCCACGACGACGGTGCCGAGCTTGTCGCCTTTCTCCACCGCCAGATGCGCCAGCGCCGTATCCGACAGCGCAAACTGCGCCGCGACGTTGTGAAGGCGGCGGCCCGCCGCCAGCCATTTGGTGATGTCGGCCTGCGCTGCCGCAAGCAGCGGCGGCGGCAGCGCGAACAGCACCAGCGCGCGCACCGCGATGCACTTCTCCATCAAGTCGCGCATCGGCACCACGGGCGCGCGGTTGCCGTTGGTGGCATAGACCGCGATGGTCGAGTTCATCCCCATCAGCTTCAGCGTGGTGTCGATGTTGCCGCCGAAATCGACCTCGACGACGCGGTCGAGGCCGCGCTGGCCGGTGAAGGCCATCGCCTTGGCGATCACGTCCTCGGTCTTGTAGTTGATGACAAGGTCGGCGCCGGCAAGCCGCGCCTGCTCCGCCTTGGCCGGCGAACTGACGGTCGCGATCACCTGCGCGCCGCCCCATTTGGCCAGCTGCACCGCGTAGTGGCCGACGGCGCCGGCGCCGCCGGTGACCAGCACCGTCTTGCCGACGATGGGGCCGTCGCCGAACAGGCAGGTCCAGGCCGTCATCGCGGGGATGCCGAGGGTGGCGCCTGCTGCGAACGACAGATGGTCCGGCAGCGGCGTCACCAGGTGTTCTGACAGCGCGATGTACTCGGCCGCGGTGCCGAAGGCGCGGCCGTTGCGCTGGCCGTTGAACAGCCAGACGCGCTGGCCGGGCTTGAGCCGCGTCACGCCGTCGCCGATCTGGTCGATGATCCCGGCGCCGTCGCTGTTGGGGATCACGCGCGGATACTCCATCGCGCGATAGGAGCCGCCGCGACGGCCGACGTCGGCCGGATTGACGCCGGACGCCTCCAGTCGCACCCGGACCTCGCCGGGGCCGGCCACCGGCGTCGGCATCTCGCCATGGGTCAGCACCTCCTGCGCCGGGCCCGTCCGCTCGTACCAGACCGCCTTCACAGCGTTCCCGGAAACGCGCCGCCGTCGAGCAGGATATTCTGGCCGGTGATGAAGCCGGCCTTGTCGCCGCACAGGAAGGCACAGGCGTAGCCGAACTCGTCGGGATCGCCGAAACGCCCGGCCGGGTTGAGCTTGGCGCGCTCGGCCAGCAGCTGCTCGATCGGGACGCCGCGCTTTTCGGCTTCCACCTTCGCCGTCCCGCGCAGCCGGTCGGTCTCGAACGGTCCCGGCAGCAGCGCGTTGATGGTGACGTTGCTGATTACGGTCTTGCGCGAAAGCCCCGCGATGAAGCCGGTGAGGCCGGCGCGGGCGCCGTTGGACAATCCCAGTATCTCGATCGGCGCCTTCACCGCGGCCGAAGTGATGTTGACGATGCGGCCGAATTTTCGCGCCATCATCCCGTCCACCGTCGACTTGATCAGCTCGATCGGCGTCAGCATGTTGGCGTCGATCGCCTTGATCCAGTCGTCGCGGGTCCAGTTGCGGAAATCGCCGGGCGGGGGGCCGCCGGCATTGTTGATCAGGATATCGGGGTCGGGACAGGCCTTCAGCGCCGCCTCGCGCCCGGCCGGCGTGGTGATGTCGCCGGCGACCTCGGTGACGGTGACGCCGGGATTGGCTTTGCGGATTTCGTCGGCGGTTTTTTTCAGCGCTTCGGCGCCGCGCGCCGTCAGGGTGACGTGGACGCCTTCGTTGGCCAGCGCCATGGCGCAGGCGCGCCCGAGGCCCTTGCTGGAGGCGCAGATGATCGCGCGGCGGCCTTTGATCCCAAGATCCACTGTTTCGCTCCCGTTATGTCAGGTGATTTAGTCTGGTTCGATGCCCGCAGTGTAGCCAAGTTGGGCGCGCCTGGTAAGCCGCCAAGGCCTGCCGATAACGCATATGGCGATCCCGGAAAGTGGCTGTGCCCCGCTCCCCCCGCGTCATTGCGAGCGAAGCGAAGCAATCCATCGATGCGCGTGTCGAGGCATGGATTGCTTCGCTGCGTTCGCAATGACGATCATCAATTCGCCCGCAGCTCCGCCTTGATCATGTCGGCGGCCTTCTCGCCGATCATGATGGTCGGCGCATTGGTATTGCCGCCGATCAGGGTAGGCATCACCGAAGCGTCGACCACCCGCAGGGCTTCGAGGCCGTGGACTTTCAGCCTCGGATCGACCACGGCCAGCGGGTCGTTGATGCCCATCTTGCAGGTGCCTACCGGGTGGTAGACGGTATCGACGCGCTCGCGCAGCAGCGCGCGGATGTCGTCGTCGGTGTGCACGCCCGCGGTGAACATGTCCTTTTTCTGCAGCGCGCGCAGCGCCGGCGCCTCCATCAGCCGCCGCGTCGTCTTGAAGCCGGCGACCATGCTTTCCAGATCGTCGGGATCGCCGAAGAAGTTCGGATCGATCAGCGGAGCGGCGAGCGGATCGGCGCTGCCGAGCGCCACGCTGCCGCGGCTCTTCGGCCGCAGCAGGCAGACATGGCAGCTGAAGCCGGTGCCGCGATGGCGCTTGCGGCCGTGATCGTCGGCCATCGCCATGCCGAAATGGAGCTGGATGTCGGGAACGTCGAGGTCGGGCCGGGTCTTGAGGAAGCCGCCGCATTCGGCGAAGTTCGAGGTCATCGGCCCGGTTCGCTCGCGCCGGTACTGGCCGATCGCGCGCAGCAGCCGCGGCAGCGCCTTGAGCGAGAGGCCGACGAAGTTCGGATCGTCCGACATGTAGCCGAACACGAAATCGGGATGGTCCTGCAGGTTCTGGCCGACACCGGGCAGGTGGTGCACCGGGGCGATGCCGTGCTTCGCCAGCGCAGCACCGTCGCCGACGCCCGACAGCATCAGGAGTTGCGGCGTCTGGAACGCGCCGGAGGACACGATCACCTCGCGCCGGGCGCGGATCTGTTTCAGTTCCTTGCCCTGGCGGTATTCGACGCCGACCGCGCGCTTGCCCTCGAACAGGATGCGCGTCGCATGGGCGCTGGTCTCCACGCGAAGATTGTCGCGGCTTGCCATGTGCGGATGGATGTAGGCGCGGGCGGCGCTCCAGCGTTCGCCGTTCCGCTGCGTCACCTGGTAGATGCCGAGCCCCTCGTGCTCGTCGGCGTTGAAATCCTCGCGCAGGCGAAACTGCGCCTCCCGCGCCGCCTGCAGGAAGGTCTGCTGCACCGGATTTTGCGTGCGCAGACGGTTGACGGCGAGCGGCCCGCCCTTGCCGTGATACTCGCCGTCGAAATCGGAATTGTCCTCGGCGCGCTTGAAGTAGGGCAGCACGTCGGCGAACGACCAGCCGGCGTTGCCGAGCGCGGCCCACTGGTCGTAATCGCTGCGATGGCCGCGGATATAGACCATGGCGTTGATCGCCGCCGAGCCGCCGAGCCCCTTGCCGCGCGGCTGATAGCCGATGCGGCCGTTGAGGCCCTTCTGCGGCACCGTGTTGAAGGCCCAGTTGTTGACGTTCCCGGCCACCATCAGCACCAGCGCGAACGGCGTCGTCACCACCCAATTGTCGTTCTTGCCGCCGGCATCCAGCAGCGCCACCGAGGTCTTGGGGTCCTCCGACAGCCGCCCCGCCACCGCGCAGCCGCCGGAGCCGCCGCCCACCACCACGAAATCGAACGTATCGCCCACCCGCTTCCCCCCGGAAAAATCTGCTCTGGCGCGGCTTCAGCGCCGCGCTTTCCGGGCAAAACTCCGCTTTTGTGGCGTTTATGGCAAGAGTGGTTCCAGCGGGCGGTTTTGGCGCTTCAAATGCTGGTTCTCGCCGTCATAAAATCCTCAAAAGCGGGGCCTTGCCCCTTTCCAAAGCGGGATGACGTTGGTACATACCCCTCGCACCCGATGGCTTCGGCCCGGGTCGTCTTCTCAGGAAGCCTCTGGACGGGATCGATCGGCGCCCAACAGGCGTT
>NZ_JALHLP010000029.1 GCF_022844465.1 Bradyrhizobium sp. | reverse complement strand
TGGACATCGCCGGGCTTGTCGGAGTGAAGATGATGCCGGCGATGGTTGGAGACCCATTTGAGCACCGAGCCCTGCACCGCCATGGTGGCGATCGCGGCGAATATCGTCCGCATCACCGGACCACAGCGGAAGCTGCGGTGGACGAAGTAGCGATGCATCAGGCCGATGCCGAATGTGCTCATCGCAAACGTGCCGGCGAACACCGAAACCTCCACCCAGCCGATGCCTTGCGTGAACGCCCAGACCAGCGCCGCGATCGAACCTGTGATCATGATGCCGAACGCGACATAGGAATCGCGAAACTTGGCGTCCACCAACGGGCCTTCGACAACCACACCCGGCGGCATTTTCCGGTCCACCGCTTCTTCCGACACCACGCTCTGAACTGCACTCATTTCAGCCGATCCACTCACGGAAAATCAACTATTTCCGCCACGCACCCTACAGTTGCGGGGTTTTTCCAGCAAGGGCTGGATCGGCCCCCCGACGCCTCAAAGCAAACCGGAACGCGCGCAGGCACGGTCGCTTCACCGGGGGTGCGATCACTGAGCGAAGGCGGATTCGGGCTTTGTTGGGGAAGCGCGGAAGCTGCCCGAGGAGATCAAGTGATTGGCTTTTCGCCACGACAGAGCGCCTTTGATCCACTGATTTCTGCCGCTGCTCGTTAATGGAAATTCAGTCAGAAAGTGCTATATTGATGCTATGAACAAGCCGACTTCCGCTTCGACCGCAGAGCACATACGGACCCTGGCCCGGACGTTCCACGTGTCCTACACGGAGGGTCCGAATGATCGCCTGGCGCACCACATTTCCCGCCTGGCGGGGGACGTGGTTGAGCTTGATGAGATCGAGCAGTTGTTGATTGGTTTGCAGCGAGCGAAACACATTACGCGCAGAGAGATGATCCAGCTCCAGGCCCGCTACCTGCACGAAGCCAAGCCGTGACATTCGATCCGTTCGGTGACTTTGAATCGCACGGGTATCTGAAGAATCTGGCTCAAGAAAAAGACCCTGCCATTGTGAGGCGGCTGGAGCATGCCTCCTTTACAACCGGGATCGACGACGCTTTCGAAGCGAGCCACACTCAAAAATAGAAAATCGGGGGTGACAGCTTGGCTAGAGATGACTTCAGCAGGCCCGTTATCGATAGGTTGGCGAAGCGGGCGGGCATGAAATGCTCCTGTCCAGATTGCAGATTGCCCACCTCAGGGCCAGATGGCGGCGGCGGCGTCACCAACGTGGGGGTAGCGGCTCACATATCAGCGGCCTCGCCCGGAGGAGCACGCTACGACGACACGCTCACCCCTGAGGTGCGAAGCAGCATTACGAACGGCATCTGGCTTTGTCAGACACACGCAAAGCTAGTCGACGATGATGAGATTACCTACACCTCGGCCGTTCTTCATGAATGGAGGGAGACGGCGGAGCATATGGCCGCGCTTGAGGCGCGCGGCTTTATGGTCCGCAGGGCCACACCTTTTCGCAATTTGGAAAAACAGGCCCCGAAACTCCTCGCTGAGATGCGCAAGGATTTGAACAAGCAGCCCTTGGTCAGGCAATTCATCGTGCTATCGAAGGAGGTGACTTATAATCGCGGCTCGACGCCGCTCTTCTATTATTTCCATGAAGACCACGACCATTTGCTTTCGATCATGACGATCATGCAGCATGCGGGGGCGATCTACGACGTCGCATTCAACTCCGTACCGCGCTACAACTTCACTGAAGAGTTTGTGTCCTATTTGATCGGAGAACCTAGCTAGCAGAGCGCTACCGTCCTAAAGTGTAGGTACTTTCCACTTATCCTTGAGCAACTTTGCAAGTCCTGCCGCTTCGCCTACCGTAAGATTTGACAGCGTATCGGCCAGCTTTAGCAGATGACCTACAACTTTCGGGGCTGGCGCGTTCAAGATGTTTGGCTCGCCCAACGGCCACCCGGCCAATGCTGCGCGGGCTTCTTCCGCAGTTTTGAAAAGGTGCGGATTGGCAATGAACTGGACCGCGGGCCCAAAGGCGCCCTCCTCGAAGGATTTTTCGTTCACAAATCCAATGAAGTGCAAACGCTCGCGGGCTTCGGATGCACCGCGTAGCGTCGTTCTGGGGCTGAAAACTCCACTAACCAGTTTTCCCTTGAAGTAGCGGCGGAAAATTTCATGTGACACGTATTCCCCGCCGAGTCCCACGTGCACGCGATCCCACTCGTCGCCGCCGTTGAAAAGCGTCCGGACGTCCACGAGAAGCACATGAGTTGCTGATCGGGGCAGAGGAAACTTGTGCGGTTTGCCACCGCTTTCGAACTTCTGGCAGATGCGCTCGACGGCCTTGAGCATTTCGCCTTCTTCGGACTGGCGGGGGTCTTTTGCCGTTGTGGTGAGAGACCTTTTGACCATCGTCGCGCCGTCCGCAAACTCCTCAGTCGTGGTCGCCGCCCGAACCGCATCGGTTTCCTCAAGGCGCATCATTTCGACGAGAAATTCGTGCCCATCGGATGTAAAGCCAAAATCTAACGTGGATTCGCCTTCCCCAGGGGTTTCGTACCGAGGCTGGATACCCGCCTTATGCAGACCGTACCCAAAGCGCAGCTCGAAGAGCTTCGCCTTGTTCTTGCCTTTCAAACCCCCGCTCGCATTGACGTCGTCCGCCACCAGCTTGGCCCATGGCACTGCCTTGAGCTCATCCATGACCGTTTCCATGAAGTCTCCTTCACGGCCGGACAGGAAATCAAAGGTAGGCTCGTTGTGCTCTGGCATGGTGATATCTTAGCATGCGATCTCCCGCGCGGTGAATCTTCCCTGTTTTCATCGGAGAATCGCGAGGGTGACAACATGCGAGGAAGAGTTGCGATGTATGCAAAGAACCTTGCCCGGATTCTCGGGCTGCTGTGCCAGAACAGCGACGTGTCGTACAGCACGCCGCAAGAACTGGATCAGCGGTTTGAGTCCTTGCGTCGGTACGGCCAACTCCCGCGCGGAAGGGAGCGGCGCGACGAGAAGCTGTCCGGCAAACATATCGCCGCCGCCGTGTTTGGGCTCGTCCCGACGCATCCCGAGTGGGCCGGGCATGTGACGACCGTGCTTGAAGGGCTGCGCCCGGTCGGGGGCGCCGATGCGTCGTTCTTCAGGGCGGAGACAATCAGCGACGTCCTTGTCGTGCTTCTAAAAGATGAAGAAGCCCGAAAGAGCTTCATTCGCATGACGCTGACCATTGCAGAGACCGGCGTGAACAGTAATGGCGGCGCAGAGGTCGTGTATCTGCACAGCGGAGAAAAGCGGCGGGCCTATTTTGTACCGAAGGGAGCGGTTTCGGTACTCTCAAAGGGACGGGAAGTCGATTTCGATCCTGACCGCGATCGGATGAATGCGCCCGCGATGCGCGAGATATCATTTACGAACAGTTTCTTTCGAAGCTTGGCGCGGGAATGTGTGCTTGCTGAGCGCTTTCCTGTGCCGCCCGAGGGCGATGGCTCAGAATACGATGCCGAGGAAGTCGAGTTGGAACGTTACCGTAAGCTCGGCGTGCGCAATGGCTCACGCTTTCTCCATGTCGGCGTGGATAACCAGGTCACATGGCCAAAGGAGGAGCGGCTTATCACGTTCGATCAGTACCGGTTGGTTCTCATGCCCAAGACAAAAGATCACGTACAATCGGTCCACATCGATCTGATGGCTAACCGTGTTGACGAACGTACTGCCATGACGGTCATCAACCGCTTTCTGAGTGTGATGGCATGGTGCGACGACAACTTTGCGATTGCAGAGTATGGGTGGTCGGGGAATCCTGTCCCGGTTCCGGTAACAAAACGCGACCTCGCCTTCACAACGGCGCATGAATACATCCTTGACCGGAAGATACCGGATTCCGAGGAGGCGCGGCGCGCCCTCGCACTCTTCCGGGAAGCGCGTAACGCACAGCAAAACGGATTCATCAGCTATGCCGTGTTGAACTATTACAAGATCATCGAGATCCGGAATCACGGCAAGGAAGCGGCGCGAAAATGGTTTCTAACGAATTTTGAGATTTTGCGCGCCGAGTCCAAGGGAGACGATGATATCAGCCGCTTCCTCGCCATATGCGGCAGCGAACAACCAAACAAGTACATCCACGATTCATGCCGTATTGCGGTTGCGCATGCAGGGAAGCACTCAAAATCCGATCCCGATGATGCCCACGAGATTGTTCGTCTGCACACGGCCGCCCGCGTCATGCACTTGCTGGCACGCCGCTTCATCGAGCAGGAGTTTGCAATTTCCGACGTAATGTACTCGGGCAATTGAGGTCAAAGCATCAGGGCACCGCGCGGATCGTTCCACGGCCAAACGGCTAGAGCCAGGGTTTGCAGGATGTTTTGAATTGTCGGGCTTCCGTGAGCCCTGGCGCTCCCTAGGGGAATCGAACCCCTGTTTCAGCCTTGAGAGGGCCGCGTCCTAACCGCTAGACGAAGGGAGCGTGCGAACGAGGGAATAGCCGCGAAATCGGCTTGCTGCAAGGCGGAAGCTTCTGTTCGTCATGCCCCGGCTTGTCCCGCCTGCGGGGCCGAAGCCCCTTCGGCGAGGCGAAGGCCCGGGGCGTCTACGTCCTGGCTGCCGAACGAAGGAAGAAAGACGTGGATGGCCGGGTCAAGCCCGGCCATGACAGTGAGCCATGACGGTGAAGGTGAAGGTGAATCAGGGCTCGCTGACGAATTTGAGCTTGCCGGCGGGCTTGAGCGTTTTGGCGTCGAAGGTGCGGATTTCGGTCACGCCTGATATATCCAGCGTCACCACCAGGCGGTCGGCGGCCACCGCGGTCGAAACGATCCGGGCGCCCTTGGGCAGCGGCGCGGTGACGTCGGTCGCGGTCGTCACGGGGCTTCCCTCGCCGCGGTAAAGGCGGTACCCGACGGCGATCAGGACCACGGCCACCGCAACGGCCGAGGTGATGCCCGCGATCACCATCATCCGCCGCACCCGCGCGAACAGCGCGGCTTGCTCGGGGGTCGGTTCAGTCGCAACGGTAGCGTTCATGCAAGGCTCCCCTTTTGGAACAAGACGCATCCACCCATGACGGTCAAAGGCTGGAGGTCACCGTCGGCGGCGACGAGGGCTCGCCCCGCCTCGACCGCGTGCTGGCCGTGCTCCGCCCGGAACTGTCGCGCTCGCGGCTGAAGGCGCTGATCCTGGCCGGTTCGGTCTCTGCCGGAGGCCCCCCCATCCGCGACCCCGCTTATCATGTCGCCGCCGGCCAGACGATCACAATCGACGTGCCCGAGGCGGTCGCGCCGGAGCCGAAGGGCGAGGACATCGCGCTCCAAATCGTCTTCGAGGATGACGACATCATCGTCATCGACAAGCCGAAGGGGCTGGTGGTGCATCCCGCCGCCGGCCACGACAGCGGCACGCTGGTGAATGCGTTGATAAGCCATTGCGGGTCCAGTCTTTCCGGCATCGGCGGGGTGCGGCGGCCCGGCATCGTGCACCGGCTCGACAAGGACACCACCGGGCTGATGGTGGTGGCCAAGAACGACCGCGCGCATCAGTCGCTGACGGCGCAGTTCGCCGATCACGGCCGCACCGGGCCGATGCAGCGCGGCTACCTCGCCTTCATCTGGGGGGTGCCTGGCCGCCAGCGCGGCACGATCGACGCGCCGATCGACCGCCATCCGCACGCCCGCGAAAAGATGGCGGTGCGCGAGGGCGGCCGCGAGGCGGTCACCCATTTCGAGCTGCAGGCGGCCTATGCCGGGCGCGACGTCAAGCCGGTCGCCGCGCTGCTGGCCTGCCGGCTGGAGACCGGGCGGACCCACCAGATCCGGGTGCACCTGGCCCATCTCGGCCACCCCCTGATGGGTGATTCGGTCTATGGCCCGCACTTCAAGACCAAGGCCGGCCACCTCGCCCCCGGCGGCCAGGCGGCTTTGGCCGCCCTCGGCCGGCAGGCGCTGCACGCTTATCTGCTGGCCCTCGAACACCCCCGGACCGGGGAATTGCTGCATTGGGAGGCCGCCCTGCCGGCCGACCTGCAACTGCTGAAAAGCGCGCTGGAAGCGGCCGTATGACGCAGGCTTTCCAGAATAGCGCCATCATTACAAAGAGTTAAGCCTGCGACACGGGGAAGTGACGTCAGTATTCCTTCCCTATTTGTTCGCATTCTGGTATGTTGCACCTGCGTTGAATGTCCAACGCGGAACATCGCAGCCTGATCGGCTTTAACCAAGCGATCATCTGCCTGGCCCGCCGCTATCGGGGGCCTGAACCACTGGAGGGCGCTCAAATGGCCCGTACAGCTACGCTGCCGGTTCTCAATGGAGAATCCGGTCTATCGCGTTACCTCAGCGAGATCCGCAAGTTTCCGATGCTGGAACCCCAGCAGGAATACATGCTCGCCAAGCGCTGGCGCGAACACGACGATCGCGACGCGGCGCATCAGCTTGTCACCAGCCATCTCCGGCTCGTGGCCAAGATCGCCATGGGCTATCGCGGCTACGGCCTGCCGATCTCCGAGGTCGTCTCGGAAGGCAATGTCGGCCTGATGCAGGCGGTCAAGCGGTTCGAGCCCGAGAAGGGATTTCGTCTCGCCACCTACGCCATGTGGTGGATCAAGGCCTCGATTCAAGAGTACATCCTGCGTTCGTGGTCGCTCGTGAAGATGGGCACCACCGCGAACCAGAAGAAGCTGTTCTTCAACCTGCGCAAGGCCAAGAGCAAGATCTCGGCGCTGGACGAGGGTGATCTTCACCCCGACCAGGTCAAGCTGATCGCCAAGCGGCTCGGCGTCACCGCGCAGGACGTCGTCGACATGAACCGCCGCCTCGGCGGCGACGCCTCGCTCAACGCGCCGATCCGCGACGACGGCGAGGCCGGCGAATGGCAGGACTGGCTGGTCGACACCTCGCCGAACCAGGAAGCCGTGATGGCCGAGTACGAGGAGTTCGATCATCGCCGTCAGGCGCTGACCGGCGCCATCGGCGTGCTCAACCCCAGGGAACGCCGCATCTTCGAGGCGCGTCGTTTGGCGGAAGACCCGATGACGCTGGAAGACCTCGCCGCCGAGTTCGGCGTCTCGCGCGAGCGGGTGCGGCAGATCGAGGTCCGCGCGTTCGAGAAGGTGCAGTCGGCGGTCAAGGGCACGATCGCCCGGCAGGAAGCCGCAGCGCTGGAAGCCGCGCACTGAGGGCGCGTCCCGTAATCACGGGAAAGCCGGCGGCGACGCCGGCTTTTTCTTTTTGAGCTTTGTTTGCGGCAAGCTATCGCACCAGCTCCGCTGTCGTCCTCCGCGAAGGCGGAGGACCCAGTACGCCGCGGCGGTCCTGAGACCGCACGCAATCACCGCCGCCTCTGGAATACTGGATCGTCCGCCTTCGCGGACGATGACGGCTGGTTTGTGTGCGCTCGAGCGTGCGCCAGGCGACCGCCCGTCCCTACTCGCCCCACTCGCGCGCCATTTTCGCCAGCGCGCAGCCCTCGCAGTAGCGGGCGTCCTTGTGGTCGATCCAGTTATGCGCATAGACGCGCTCGCGCGGGATGCCGTAACGCGCGCGCAGCACCCTGACCAGGATCTTCCACGCCGCCACCTGCGCCTCGGTCGGGCCGCGCGTCACGTCGGGATAATTGCCGGCGAATTCGACGCCGATCGAATTGGCGCCGACCACCTGGCGATAGGTGGCGCGGTTGTCGATATACTTGTTGTCGTTGCGGTTGCCGCCGTCGCCATGGGTCGGAATCAGGTGATCGCCGACCGCCCAGTACACGGTGCCGTCGGTCTCGACCCAGACCATGACGCCGCGCCTTGTCGGATCTTTCGACTGCGCCTGCGCGCCGGCGCGGGCCGAGCCGGCCGGCCCCTCGGTCTGGTGCACGATGATGTTGCGCCAGGGACGGGCTTTCGAGAGATCGCCCCACGGCGCCAGCCAGACGATCTTCAGTCCGGGAATCTCGGGCGTGCCTGAGGAGCGCGCGATCGCGGCGAGGTCGGGCGCTTGCGCGAAAGCGGGAATGGCGAACGCGATGGCGCCGAGCGCGGCGCAGAGCAAGCGAAGGTTCATGGCGTGGCGTCCGGCATGTGAGACAGCGGCGTCGATGCGGCTTGAACGGCGTCAAGCACGACGCGCGCGAAGCGGATGGCGCGAACGAGCAGCGTTTCAGTGAAAAATCTCATCAAACTGCGTAACAACTGTGGATAACGTGATGACAACGCGGTGGCGACACGCGGCATCACGCCGCGAATCTGTTGGGATCGTGATCGAGGATGTTGCGAGGCTGGCCCTCCGCCAAGCATGCCTCGGTGTCGCGTTTCAATCCATGAAAACCTTGAGAGGATACTATGGCTAAGAAAGCGAAGAAGGCGAAAAAGGCGAAGAAGGCCAAGAAGTCGAAGAAGAAGTGAATTCCGGCCCGGGTGGAGTGCTCAGCTCCGCCCGGGCCTCCAACTTCCGGTTCTGAACCATGGCGGGCCTTGCGGTTCGCCATTTTGCTGTGCGACGGCTTTTCCCTGATTGCATGGAGCCTGCCTGATGACTGCGATCTCCGGAAGCGCGGCCGCGGTGACCGGCGCGGCCAGCGGCATCGGCCGCGCGCTGGCGCAGGAATTGGCCGCGCGCGGCTGCGACCTGGCGCTCGCCGACCGCGACGAAGCCGGGCTGCAGCTTCTCGCCGCCGAGATCGCCAAGCACGACACGCGCAAGGTCAGCACGCATCGCCTCGACGTCGGCGAGCCCGGCCAGATCCAGGAATTCGCCAGCGCCGCGGTCGCTGATCATCCCAACCTCAACATCGTCATCAACAATGCCGGCGTCGCCCTGCTCGGCAACTTCCACGAGGTCGAGCAGGCGCAGATGGAGTGGCTGATCAACATCAATTTCTGGGGCGTGGTGCATGGCACCCGCGCCTTCCTGCCGCATCTCGGCCGCCAGCGCGAGGCGCATATCGTCAACCTGTCCTCGCTCTTCGGCCTCATCGCCCCGCCCGGTCAGACCGCCTACTGCGCGGCCAAATTCGCGGTGCGCGGCTTCTCCGAAAGCCTGCGGCATGAGCTCGCGATGGCGAAGAGCCCGGTCCGGTTGTCGGTGGTGCATCCCGGCGGCGTGCTGACCAACATCGTGCGCAATTCGCGCACCGGCGCCGGCGTCACCGACAACGCACGCCGCGCGCAATCGATCGACCGCTTCGACGCGGTCGCCAAAACGACGCCGGCGGCCGCCGCCCGGCGCATCATCCTCGGCATCGAGAAAAACCAGCCGCGGATCCTGATCGGCAACGACGCGCGGGTGATGGACCTCTTGCAGCGGTTTCGGCCGGCGACCTATTGGGCGGTGCTGGCGAAGCGGATCGAGAAGATGGCGGCGCGAGCGGGGAAGTGAGGTCGGCGGGCGTTGCTGCGGCGTTTCTACGTCATTGCGAGCGTCAGCGAAGCAATCCATTCTTCCTTTGCGCGGCGAGGTGGATTGCTTCGCTTCGCTCGCAATGACGGAGACTGAGTGTTGCCTACCGCGCGGCGAGCTTGTCGGCGAAATAGCCGATGGTCTTGCGGTAGATCGTGGCCCGGTTCCACTCGCGCATCGCCTCGAAATTCGGAGTGCCCTCGCCATAGGGCGCGCCGTTCTTGAAGCCGCTGACATGCAGCAGGTTCGCGGTCGAGGCCAGCACGTCAGGCACGCTGTGGCGCAGATCGACATGGCCGTTGCCGTCGAAATCGACGCCGTATTTGAGATAGGACGACGGCAGGAACTGGGTCTGGCCGAGTTCGCCGGCGAAGGCGCCGACCAGATCGCGCAATGGCAGGTCGCCGCGCTGCACGATCTTCAACGCCGCCAGCAGCTCGCCCTGGAACAGTTCGGTGCGGCGGCAATCATGCGCCATGGTGGCGAGCGTGCGGATCACAGGCATCTTGCCGATGTCGCCCTTGCCGAAATCGGACTCCAGCCCCCAGATCGCGACCACGATTTCCGGCGGCACGCCGAACCGCTTCTCGATGCGCGACAATAGCGAGGCGTGCTTCTGCAGCATCTGCCGGCCCATGTTGATCCGCCCCGGACCGACGCGGGTGGAGACATACTGCTCGAACGTCTTGTTGAAGGTGCCGCGCTGACGACGGTCGAACGCCAGCACCGCCGGATCCGGCGTCACGCCCGACAGCGCCTGGCTGATCACGCTCTGCGAGACGCCGGCGGCCGCGGCCTCCTGCGACATCGCCGCCACGAACGTATTGAAATCGCCGCCGCAGCGGGCGGCATAAACCGGCGCGGAGAAGACGACGCCGCCAAACACAACCGCCAGGCAAAATCTGCGCATGCGAATCCCTTGTCGTGTCACGGGCCGATCATGCCATGGGAAGATGGCACGCGAAACCACGTCGTCCCCTTGCGAACGCGGTGACGACCGCGCGGCAAACCCCTCACTCGCCGCCGTCGATCTGCCGGCCCATCAGCGCGATGGCCTTCTGATAGACGCCGGCGGCGTTCCAGGCCTGGATGGCCGCGAAATTCGGCTCGCCCGGCTGGTAGCCCGCGCCGGCGCGCCAGCCATGCGCGCGCAGGAAATTCGCGGTCGAGTTCAGCGCGTTCGCGGCGTTTTCGAGATTGCCGGTGCCGTAGGCCAGGATCGCCTTCGGCATGAACTGGGTCTGGCCGACCTCGCCATGCATCGAGCCGCGCTGGCTGGCCGAGAGCACGCCGCGATCGATCAACTGCAGCGCCGCGTAGAGATGCTCGGTGAAATAGGCCGACCGCCGGCAGTCATAGGCCAGCGTCGCAATCGAGCCGAGCATGCTCTGGTTGCCGCGCTGGCTGCCGAAGCCGGTCTCCATCCCCCAGATCGCAAGCAGCGGCCCCGGCGGCACGCCGTAGCGGCTCTGGATCGAGGCGAACAGCGCGCCCTGCGACGCCTTCAACTGACGCCCCCTGGCGACGATGGCCGCAGCCCCGCGCTTGGCGAGAAACTGATCGAGCGAAAGCTTGAAACTGCGCTGGCTGCGATCGGCATTGATGGTGGCTTGCGCATAGTCGGTGGCCATCAACGCCTGGATGGTGGCGGCGCTGATGCCCTTTGCCCTCGCCTCGCCGGCGAATTGCTGTTTCCAGTTGTCATATCCCGCCGCGGAATTGCCGCACTGGGCGGCGTTGGCTGGCGAACCCGACCATGCGAAAATGGATACCGAGGCGACAACGAAAGCGAGGCGGAGCATGGACAGACCAGTTCCTTTGAACATTGCAAGCAAACATCGATCTACGGTTGGTTTTCGAGCAATTGGTGTCAAAATCTGGAACCACACGTCAATTCCATCAGGCGTCACAATGTTCCACGGCCCCGCGATGCGCTTGAACCAGGTGCGGCCCCGCCGCGACCTCCGTCCGTTCCCTTCGCTCCGAACCCTCCCAACCCGAATCGCCTGAACTGAACGGATATCCCATGACCTCAACGCACAGACTGTTCGGGATCCTGCTGCTGCTCGCCTTGTCGCCTGCCGCCGTTACCTGCGCCGCCGCGCAGACCCGCGACGTCGCCGGCGCCAGGGATTATCCCGGCATCGGCCGCTTCGGCGGCAGCATCATCACCGGATATCAGGTGAAGGATTTCGACGCGGCGCGGATGCAGGGCGCCGCCTTCCAGGACGGCCAGCCCACCGACGCGCGACGGATCGAGGGCCGCGTCACGCGGATCGCCTATCGCACCAATCCCGGCCCCTCAATCCTGGAAGTGTCGCGCAATTTCGAAACCCAGCTGGCGAAGGCCGGCTTCGAGACGCTGCTCGCCTGCGACACCGCGGCCTGCGGCGGCATTCCGTTCGTCGAGGCGATCGACGTACTGCCGATCCCGCAGATGTGGGCCGACGGTTTCAACTACCGCTATTTCGCCGGCCGCAAGCTCGACGCCGGGCGCGAGACCTATGCCAGCGTCGTCGTCAGCGAGAACAACGGCCACGTCTACGCCCAGCTCATCGTCGCCGTCACAGCCGCGATCGAGAACAAGATGGTGGACGCCGCAGCCATGGCCAAGGGCCTCCGCGAGGCCGGCCGCATCGCGCTCTACGGCATCTATTTCGACACCGACAGAGCCGAGGTGAAGCCGGAAAGCCGCCCCACCCTCGAGCAGATCGCCAAGCTGTTGACCGCCCAGGTCGGACTGAGCGTCTTCATCGTCGGCCACACCGACAACCAGGGACCCTACGCCTACAATCTCGACCTGTCGCGACGCCGCGCCGAGGCGGTCGCCGCCGAGCTGGTGAAGAACTACGGCATCGGCGCGCCGCGGCTGCGCACCGCCGGCGTCGGCCTGCTGGCGCCGGTCGGCTCCAACGCCGACGAGGCCGGCCGCGCGCTGAACCGGCGCGTGGAGCTGGTGGCGCCATAGCGCGAGCCGGAACTGCGCGAGACGGGGGAACTACGACACAGCCATGAGTTAGTAGCCGCGTCGATCAACACGACCGGCCACGTATAGCTTACACGGAGCCGTAGTGGCGTCAAACTCGCTCGGGACATATCGCGGATCAGAGGCAATATCACGGCCAAAACAGAAAGACAGAAAATCCCACTCAGTAACACCTCTAACTTGCCGAGGTTGTGAGAAACCGTGATACAATCCAATATTGAGGCTCACAAATATTGGGGTCGAGAATGGATTTCGATTTGTACCAGCGCGAAGCTGAAAAAACTGACGAAGCAAAGAAATCGACAATTTCACTCTATGGACTTTCGGGCGAGGTAGGTTCCATCTTCTCTCTCTTCAAAAAGAGAGTTCGAGACAATCCACCATTTCAGAAATTTCAAGATCAACTAGAAGAGGAACTTGGTGATTTGCTCTGGTATATTTCGAGCATTGCTTCGATTCACAAAATTAGTCTGAACGAAGTTGCTGCAAGGAACCTGGCAAAGTCACGGTCGCTTTTTGATGAGGGCGAGATCACGCAGTTTGATAAAGGGTTCAAAGCGGAAGAGCGACTCCCTCGCTCTTTGACTGTTGATTTTCGCTTGGACCCTGAAACTAAAAAGTCAGAGATGTTCGTTCACGGTAGCCGAGTGGGTGACCCCCTGAGTGACAACGCTCATGAGGAAGACCACTATCGCTTTCATGACATCTTCCATCTTTCGTTCATGGCCTTCCTTGGATGGTCTCCAGTCATGCGAAGGGTCTTAAAACTTAAGAGGAAATCGGATTCGAAAATTGACGAAAACGAAGACGGAGCCAGAGCGGCGATTACAGAAGAGGCCATATCAGCGATCATTTTTAACGTCGCAGAAGACAACGATTTCTTTCGAGAAATTCGATCAATCCCCTTCAGCCTTCTCAAGACTATAAGCAGCCTCGGCAGCAAGTTTGAGGTCAAAGCTTGTACGTTTAAGCAATGGCAACAGGCCATTTGGCACGCTTGTCAGATCTACCGCGAACTGGTCGCCAATGGAGGGGGCACTGTGGAACTCGATTTGGACGAGCCAGGAATTCGTTACGTAGGCCGACCAAACATTGGTGTATAAATGCCTGAACTTTCCTCCGGAATAGACGTGATTGATGCCTGGAAAAAAGCGTCAAAGTTGGTTTTGAAGCCAGAACATCGTATTCGAAATCTTGTTGTGGAGATTGAAAATCCGACGACGTTCCAACGACCATGGCTCAAAAAATTTGACCCGAAGAGCGTAGGGTCGTCCGACCGGCTATCGGTAGTCGTGAAGGTATTGTTCCCGTACACAGGAAAGCGGCCCAGCGAAACGCGCGAGAAGTTTTATGAGCGGTGGAACAACTCGCTAGAAGAAAATCGGAAGAAGAAGAGACTTCGAGCGCCATGGGGAACATACTTCGGGCGCTTAACAAATTTCGGCGCGACCGAAAATCAACTCGAGAACATAATTAGGGCGCTAGCTAACTGGGGCATGAAACCGGAGGCCGCTTTGGTAGCCCATACCTCAGCCCCCACGCTCGACACCATAAAACCGATAGGAAGTCCGTGCCTACAATATATCGAGATACTGTGGGGGCGAGATGATGTAATTGACTTGGTAGCCGTTTATCGTAACCACGATTTCCTTAAAAAGGCGCTAGGAAACTACATTGGATTGGGTCGGCTTCTTCAGTTCATTTCCAGCGAATCAGGTAAGACACCAGGGCGCATCGTCTGTCATTCGGTTCGAGCATATTGTGACGAGCCTAACCGACTCAGGGCACTTATAGCGAAATGATTGCAGATCGCGAAAGAGAAGTTGAGTTCGCGAAGCTCGCAAAGGACGTTAGGGCTTGTACTCGCTGCCCTAGAATGGCGAACAGCGTTCATGTAATCGGTCCAGCTAGCGGATCAATAGATTCACCAATCCTTATCATTGGCGAGGCACCCGGACGCTTAGGAGCTGATGCTTCCGCGATTCCATTCCACGGCGATAAAGCGGGTGAAAATTTCGAGGCATTGCTTGAGCAGGTTGGATTAAGTCGTCACGATTGTTTCATTACAAATGCTGCTCTCTGCAATCCCAAGGATGAGAATGGGAACAATGCGACTCCTTTAAGGACGGAGATTCAGAACTGCTCGAATTTCTTGAAGCGTCAGATCGATTTAGTTGATCCGAAAATTGTCGTTACCTTAGGTGCTCAAGCATTGAACGCCCTAAAGTCGATTGAGCAACACGAAATAGAACTATCAGCCGCCATTCGAAAGACTTGGACTTGGTACGGTCGATCCTTAATTGCTCTCTATCATCCAGGTCAACGGGCGATGATCCACCGCAGCTTCTTCAATCAACTAGCTGACTATCGTTTCTTGTCGGAAACTTTTCTCCGAACAACTCGTGAAAAAAGGCCATTGAATGCAAGTCCAACGTCCCAAACAATCGCCAAAATAGCTGAAAGGTTCGCTAACCAACCTGACGGCATTTCATACTTTGCTCTTCATAAACTCTTCTATTTGGCGGAGTATGAGTTCTATCGGCGCAACAACCGTCGCATGACGTCCGCCTATATTGTTCGACAGAAGGAAGGACCTTACGTCTTTGAGATGCATATTAAGAAGCTAACGAAGGCTATCAAGACTCTAAAGGTTTGGAACGATCGCAGCCGACTCATGGTGAGGGCGGCCGATACGAGCACGCTCTTTAGTCAGACTAGCAAGAATGAATTCGACGAAGTGCTTGAGTACGTATCCGGGAAGTACGGAAGAAGCAGTGACGGCGACTTAAAGCGGATAGTTTATCTGACGGCACCGATGCGACAAATACTGCGGAAGGAAAAAGGTCTAGGGCAGAACACCTTCAACCGAGCCATTGATTTCTCGGCGATCGACACAAGAGAGTAGACACGACTGTTGAGGGCGATAAGGCGACCGACGTTAGTAGACCTTCAGCCGCGCGGCCTGCCGATAGACTGAACACGCCCGCGCGAGGTGAACTGCCATGATGGACATGCCACGGAGCGAGTCAGGACGGTCGGGGAGCCGGCCTATCTTTCGCGCGCCGCTGTTCCGGCTGCTCGCGATCAATCTCGCCGCCGGCGTGGCGCTCGCAGTGCTGCTGGTCGGCGGACTGATGCTGCTCAATCCCGGCGGCTTGCGCCATCTGATCTTCGCCGACGCCTCGCCCGGCACCGCGCTCGGGCTGCTGCTGTTCGGTTTTGTCGTCACCTTCGGCTCCGCCGCGATGGGCACCGCCATCATGGCGATGGGGCGCGCCGCGGACCATGACACGCGCCGTGGCCGACCGGCGCCAACGGCAGAGCCCGCGCGCGCGACGGTGCAGGCAAGGCATCGGCGCTGAGCGCGGCGAGCCTGCGCCGGCGGCGCAATGACGGCCCGCCGGTTGCGCATCGCCGATTTTTCGTTTCGCAAGGCTGCGATACTGGCTACGCTGCGCCTGGCGCTAACGTCAGGCTCCGCCGCGGTCCGCGAGGCCCGGCCCAAGCAAAAAGAAAAACAAACGGGGGAAGCATCATGCGACGAGGCAGCATTGCGGCGGCCGCGATGTGCGGCATTTTTTCGGCGCTGATCGGCGCCGCGCATGCCCAGGCGCCCGACAGCTACCCGGATCGTCCGATAAAGGTGGTTGTGCCGGCGGCGGCCGGCGGCGTGACCGATACCCCTGCCCGCATTCTGACCAACCGGATGCGCGACACCCTCGGACAGACCTTTGTCGTCGAGAACCAGGGCGGAGCCGGCGGCATTCTGGGGTCCGAGTCCGTCAAGCGCGCGCCGCCGGACGGCTACACGCTGCTCTATGTCAACGCGGCCACCCATGGCCTGTTGCCGGCGCTGAAGAAGTCGCTGTCCTACGACGCGATCAAGGATTTCGTGCCGATCGTGATGGCGGTGCGGGCGCCGCTGGCCGTCGTGGTCCGCAGTGATTCCCCTTACAAGACGCTGGCGGAGCTGGCGAAGGGCGCCACTGGCGCGTCCAGATCGCTGAACTACGGCTCCCCCGGCCCCGGCAACACCTCGCACCTGGTCGGCATCATGCTGACCCAGGCGAGCAAGACAGCGATGCAGGCGGTGCACTATCGCGGCGAAGCGCCGATGATCCAGGATCTCATCTCCGGGCAGATCGATTTTGCCGCCTCGAACATCATCCGCAGCCATGTCGAGGCCGGCACGCTACGCGTTCTCGCCACCACCGGCGGCAAGCGGTGGTTCGCCTTCCCGGACGCCCCGACGCTGAAGGAACTGGGCTATCCGGTGGAGTATTATGCATGGTCCGGCTTCGTCGCGCCGGCCGGAACGCCGCAGGCGGTGGTCGATCGCATCAATACGTCAGCCAATCTCGCGCTGGCGGAGCCTGACGTGACCAGGGCCCTGACCGCCAACGGCTTTGAAATCGTCGGCGGAAAGCCTGAAATCTTCGCGAAAGCCATGAGTTCCTACATCGCCGATGTCAGCCAGATCGGCCGCAGCAACAACCTCGCCATCGATTAAAGCGTTTTCCAGCGAAGTGGAAACCGGTTCGCGTCAAGAAAACGCGTCAAATCAAGAATCTAGAGCCCCGTTTCGATTCAATCGAAACGGAAAAGGCTCTAGGGTGCGGCGGCGGGCCTTGGTTGACAGCTGCGCCCTGATCGGGGAAAAGCCCGCCCATGGCCAAGAAACCGGGTACCAATCCCAAGGGCGAGTTCGCCTTTTTCAACGTCGTCTATGAGGACGACTCGCAGCGCTCCAACCGGCGCGTGCCTTCCGAACTGATCGGCGGGCTCGACGGCGAGGAGCCGGCGCGCGGCTTCATCCTGGAACAGGACCGCGAGATCGCCGAGAAATCCGGCCGCACCCCGCTGGCGATCAAGAGCATCAGCAGGGTGGGCGTGAAGAAGAAGTAGGCTGTTCATCCATATGGCTCGGCCATACTGCATGGTGACGTAATGGCTGGAGCCCCGACGTTGCGGCCGCATGGTTTCAGCAATCCACGGGGCTTTCCGCCACAATCATTCCGCGACGACTCGCGTCCGCGCGCCCGCATCGCGCAATTCCATATAGAGATTGATCGGATCGACATCGAACCCGTTCGGCCAGGTCGGCGCGCCCATTTCGACAACGGCGCGCGCGAAATAATCCGGCGCCTTGAGCGGGGCGACCATCGGTCCGCCTTCGGCAAGGATGTCCGAGAAGTCGCGGACACCTTCGCTGCCATCGCTGAAGCGAAGCCACAGGCGATGACCGTCGAGCGCTCTGAGGCGCAGCACGTCAACCATGGGTAATTCACTCATCGACATCGGGACCTGCGACCCTTTCCAGCGGCAGATGCGCACGCGCGCGTTGCCAATTATCCTGCAATTCGGCGCTCCGCGCCAGAGCCCACTCTCGGACCAACCGCTCTGAAGGGTCCAGCGCGTGGCGTCGGTGCGCGGGTCTTGCTCTGCTGAGACGAGCGATGCTCGCTCTGGGCGCTCTCCATACGAGAGAGGCGACTCGCGGCGGCGCCCCCACCCCGCCCTCCCCCGCAAGCGGGAGAGGGAGTGCAGCGCCGTTGTGGGTTTCGGTTCGATCTCAATGTGAGCTGAGAAAAACAAAACGGCCGACTCTCGTCGACCGTTTTTCTTTCGATCGATTGCCATGCCATCCGCGATCAAGTCGCATACGGGCGTAGCAGTCTCTATCAATTATCGAGGAACGAGCGCAGCTTCCGGCTTCGCGACGGATGCTTCAGCTTCCGCAGCGCCTTGGCCTCGATCTGACGGATGCGCTCGCGCGTCACGCTGAACTGCTGGCCGACTTCTTCCAGCGTGTGGTCGGTGTTCATGCCGATGCCGAAGCGCATGCGCAGCACGCGTTCCTCGCGCGGGGTGAGCGAGGCCAACACGCGCGTGGTGGTCTCGCGCAGGTTGGACTGGATCGCAGCATCAATGGGCAGGATCGCGTTCTTGTCCTCGATGAAATCGCCGAGGTGCGAATCCTCTTCATCGCCGACGGGGGTTTCCAGCGACAGCGGCTCTTTCGCGATCTTGAGGACCTTGCGGACCTTCTCCAGCGGCATGCCGAGTTTTTCGGCGAGCTCTTCCGGCGTCGGCTCGCGGCCGATCTCGTTCAGCATCTGGCGCGAGGTGCGAACGATCTTGTTGATGGTTTCGATCATGTGGACGGGAATGCGGATGGTGCGCGCCTGGTCGGCGATCGAGCGGGTGATCGCCTGCCGGATCCACCACGTGGCGTAGGTCGAGAACTTGTAGCCGCGGCGGTACTCGAACTTGTCGACCGCCTTCATCAGGCCGATATTGCCTTCCTGGATCAGGTCAAGGAATTGCAGGCCGCGGTTGGTGTATTTCTTGGCGATCGAAATCACCAGACGCAGATTGGCCTCGACCATTTCCTTCTTGGCCTGGCGCGCCTCGCGCTCGCCCTTCTGCACGCCGTGCACGATCTTGCGGAACTCGCCGATCTCAAGGCCGGTGAGCGCCGCCAGCTGCTGGATCTCGCCGCGCAGCTCCTTGATGCGGTCCTTTTCGTGCTGGACGAAATTCTTCCAGCCCTTGGCGGCGAGTTTCGAGACGCGGTTGAGCCAGCGCGGATCGAGCTCCGAGCCCTGGTAGTTGCGCAGGAAGTCCTCGCGCGCGACGCCGTGGCTGTCGCCAAGGCGCAACAGGCGGCCCTCGAACGAGACCAGCCGCTTGTTGATGTCGTAGAGCTGCTCGACCAGCGAATCGATGCGCGCCTGGTTCAGCCGCAGCGACTTCACCTCGACGATGATTTCGTCCTTCAGCTTCTTGTACTTGCGCTCCTGCGAGGGCGACAGCGACTCGCTCTGCAGCTGGTTGGCGATGTCCTGCTCCTGCAGGCGTCGCAGCTTCTTGTATTCGGAGGCGATCTTGTCGAAGGTCTCGACCACCTTGGGCTTCAGCTCGGCCTCGATGGCGGCGAGCGACATCTGGTTTTCGAATTCGTCGTCATCGAGATCGCTCTCGGCGGCGGCCTCGGCGGGATCCTTTTCCTCGGTCGCGGCGTCGCCGGCGGGCGCGGCGCGGAACGGGGTCGCCGACGGCGGCGCGGCC
>NZ_JALHLP010000028.1 GCF_022844465.1 Bradyrhizobium sp. | reverse complement strand
GCGACATCGCGATGCACGCGATGCGGATTCCGGGAACGAGCCTCACCCAGGCCGTCGATATGCAAAGGAGGCTTGAACAGGCCGTTATCGAGTTTCCGGAAGTGAAGGATGTCTTTTCGAAAATCGGCACGGCGGAGGTCGCGACCGATCCGATGCCGCCGAATGTTGCCGATACCTTCATCATGCTGAAGCCGCGTCCGCAGTGGCCCGATCCGTCCCGGTCGAAAGCCGACTTGTTGGCCGCAATCGAGAAGCGGGTCGAGGAGCTTCCCGGCAACGCCTATGAGTTCACGCAACCGATCCAGATGCGCTTCAACGAACTGATCTCCGGGGTGCGCAGCGACGTCGGTGTGAAGATATTCGGCGACAATCTGGACACCTTGGCGCAAGTCGCGGGCCAAGTGCAGGGCATTCTGCAAAAAGTCCAGGGTGCCGCAGACGTAAAGACCGAGCAAGTGTCCGGCCTACCGGTGCTGACCGTCAAGCTCAACCGCCAGGCCCTGTCGCGTTACGGGATCAGCGTGGGCGACGTTCAGAATCTGGTCGAGGTCGCGGTCGGCGGTAAGAATGCCGGACTCGTCTTTGAAGGCGACCGTCGTTTCAATCTCGTGGTTCGGTTACCCGAGGGTCTGCGATCGGATATCGAAGCCATCAAGGCGCTGTCCGTGCCGCTGCCACCGCTGGAGAACCAGACAAAAGCTGTGCCGGCCGCCTTGTGGGGCAATTCCCCGCTCGCGCAGATTCGTTACGTTCCGCTGTCCGAGCTTGCGCAGATCGATGTCGCACCAGGGCCCAACCAGATCAGCCGTGAGGACGGCAAGCGACGGATCGTGGTGACCGCGAATGTGAGAGGGCGTGATCTGGGATCGTTTGTCGGCGATGCGCAGCGGCAAGTTGCGGAGAAGGTGAAGCTTCCTGAAGGCTACTGGATCGGCTGGGGTGGGCAATTTGAGCAACTGGTTTCGGCGACGCAACGGTTGACGATCGTGGTTCCGATAGCGTTGCTTCTGATTTTCGTTCTCCTGTTTATCAGCCTGGGCTCTGGCGCCGATGCGCTGCTGGTGTTCAGCGGCGTTCCGCTCGCGCTCACGGGTGGCATTCTTGCGCTTCTGTTGCGGGGCATCCCGCTCTCGATCAGCGCCGGCGTCGGGTTCATCGCGCTGTCGGGCGTCGCGGTTCTGAACGGACTCGTCATCATCTCGTTCATCGAGCGGCTGCGCTCCGAAGGTCACTCGATCATCGACGCCGTCCGCGAGGGCGCGCTGACCCGGTTGCGGCCCGTGCTGATGACGGCGCTGGTCGCGTCGCTGGGCTTCGTGCCGATGGCGATTGCAACGGGTGCCGGCGCGGAGGTCCAACGGCCGCTGGCGACGGTCGTGATCGGCGGCATCATCTCGTCGACGCTCCTGACGCTTCTCGTCCTTCCGGCCCTCTACGTCCTGTTTCGGCGCGAAAGCGCCGAGGGAGACCAAGCTCCTCAACCTTCAACCAACGGAGTCGCGACATGAAGTTCGTATCCATCATTCTCCTGTCCCTCATCTGGTCGGTGTCTGCGTTCGCACAGCATTCTCACGGTTCCAAGGGTCCCAACGGCGGTGCGATGGAGGACGTAGCGGGTGTGCATGCCGAACTAATGACTGCCGGAAATGTCATCACGTTCAATATCATCGACGAAGGCAACAAGCCGGTCCCCACCAGCGGCTTTACGGGTTCTGTCCTCGTCGTAAGCGGCTCGGAGCGCGAGACCATTGCGCTTGCCCCGTCGGGAGATGCCGCCCTGAAGGGCGAAGCCAAGAAGCCGATCGCCGCCAATGCGGCGATTACGCTCATGCTCAAGACAAAAGAGGGTAAGTCGGGGCAAGCAAAATACAAGAAGTAGTGGCGAGCTTGGCCACCGAAAATGCTGCGGTGCTCATGCTCCGCGGTGAAGGCAGCATCGGTATGACCAACCTGTGATTGATCGACCAAACAACAGTTCAAATCAGCGCGATCTGCGCCTCGATCTTTTTCGAGGCGCGGCGAACTGGGCGATCTTTATCGACCATATTCCGAACAACGCCGTGGCTTGGCTGACGACCAAGAACTATGGTTTTAGCGATGCCGCAGATCTGTTTGTCTTCATTTCCGGTTACACGGCGGCTTTCGTGTATTCCCGCTACATGCGTGCGCGAGGCTTTCTGGTCGGCGCGAGCTTGCTGCTTGGAAGGGCCTGGCAGATCTATGTCGCTTACACCCTGCTGTTCGTCGCATATTTGGCAGCGATCGGCTACGTCGCGCAAACCCATGGCCATTCGCATCTTCTCGACGAGTTCAATGTCCGATACCTGATCGACGATCCAATCGAGACGCTGAAGCACGGGCTGTTGCTTGAATTCAAGCCTCTCAATCTGGACGTGCTGCCGCTCTACATCGTGTTAATGGCAGTATTCCCACCTGCGCTCTCGGCCATAATCTGCTATCCGAACATTGCTCTCACCGCTTCGTTTGCATTGTACATGGCGGCGCGGACATTTGGATGGAATTTGTCTGCATATCCTACGGGCAGCTGGTACTTTAATCCGTTCGCCTGGCAATTCTTGTTCATGACCGGCGCGTGGGTGGCAAGCGGCGGAGCGCTACCAATCCTGCCGATGTTGCGATCAAGAGTATTTATTGCGGCGGCGTTTGCGTATCTGGCATTCTCGCTCGCCGTCGTCATGACAGCGCGGTTTCCGCAGCTTGGAAGCGTCTTGCCGCCGTCGTGGTCCGACTTCAGTAACGATAAGACCGATCTCGCGCCCTACAGAATCCTCCATTTTTTGGCGATTGCGCTCATCGTGGTGCGATTTCTACCAGAGCATTGGACTGGACTTCGATCCCCGTTGCTGCGCCCCATGATTGTTTGCGGAAAACGCTCCTTGGAAGTGTTCTGCGTCGGCGTCTTTCTGTCATTCGTTGCCCACTTTCTTATCGAGTTGGTCTCCGACGCGATTGCGTTTCAAATCCTTGTCAGCTTTGCCGGCATCGGCGTGATGACCGCCATCGCCTACTACCGCACTTGGACGAAAGATCTTCGATTGTTGCCTCCGAATGAAAGATTGAGCGCCAGATGACGCCGAACCTGCACGGAGCGACACAAGAGCCATTGATGGCGCAGGAGACTTCGACGACCACGTCCATTCGGGTTCAGGGAATGGATTGCGCGGCCTGCGGGATGAAGAACGAGAATGCACTCCCGCGGATGGTTGTCGTAGCGGAGGTGAACGTATCCTTCGCCGTCGGCATGGCAGACGGAGAATCGGCCACGTAATTTCAAGAAGGCGCCAAGGGCGGCGCGACCTCAGGGTGAGTATCGAAGGACTGGTAGCATGAATGCGGAAGCCAAGTTTGCCAAGCTCGGATCAGCTCGGCGGTACTCCTTCAGGGTCCAGGGATTGGACTGCGCCGAGGAAGTGGCGGTGCTGCGCCGCGAGGTGGGGCCCCTTGTCGGCGGAGAGGGCAACCTTGCTTTCGACGTGCTCAACGGGCGGATGACCATCCTCGATTCCGCAATCCCGGTATCGGTAGATGACATCCGGGCGGTCGTGGAACGAACCGGCATGACCGCCGTGGAATGGCAACCACAGGATACCGACGCGCGCGGCGCGCTGCAGTCCACTATCGGCACCAGGGTCTGGTTCACAACGCTCAGCGGGTTATGCGTCGTCGTCGGCCTGATGATCCACGCCTGGTTTGCCGGCGGATTGGCGGATGCGCTGCGGCTGCTTGGAACGCACGCTGGCCAGGCAATACCTTTGCCGGAAATAGCAGCTTACCTGGCCGCGATTGTCTTCAGCGGACGATTCGTGATCGTCAAGGCCTGGTACTCCGCAAAGTCGCTGCGCCCCGATATGAACCTTCTGATGACGGTGGCCGTCATCGGCGCAATTGCCATCGGTGAATGGTTCGAGGCGGCCACGGTCAGCTTCCTTTTTGCACTGTCGCTCATGCTGGAAAGCTGGAGCGTGGGGCGAGCCAGGCGCGCTATTGCAGCCTTGCTCGATCTGGCGCCACCCGTCGTACGGATTGTTCGCGCGGATGGATCGGAAGCAGAGATCGCGGCGGCCGAAGCCAGGCCTGGCGACAACTTCATCGTGCAAGCGGGTCAACGCGTTCCGCTTGACGGACGTGTCGTCGCCGGCACCAGCGCGGTGAACCAGGCGCCGATCACGGGCGAGAGCGTGCCGGTCGAGAAGGGTCCCGACGCGGAGGTCTACGCCGGCACGATAAATGGTGACGGCGCTCTCACGGTGGAGGCAACGAAGGCGGTTGAGGATACCACGCTCGCCCGCATCATTCATATGGTCGAAGAGGCCCATGCGCGGCGCGCCCCCTCCGAGCAGTGGGTGGAACGCTTCGCCCGCGTCTATACCCCCGCCGTCATGATGCTGGCTCTTCTCGTCTTCGTCTTGCCGCCGGTCCTGATCGACGGCGAGTGGCATGCCTGGTTCTATCGCGCCCTCGTGTTGCTCGTGATCGCCTGTCCCTGTGCCCTCGTCATCTCGACGCCGGTATCGATTGTCGCATCGCTTGCAGCGTCGGCACGAGCCGGCGTACTCGTCAAGGGCGGAGCCTACATCGAGCTTCCCGCGCGTCTGAAGGCAATCGCCTTGGACAAGACGGGAACCATCACGCGCGGCGAGCCGGAGGTTGTGCGCGTGGTGCCGTTTGGCGATCATACGGAGGCCGAGTTGCTCGCCCGCGCCGCCGCGCTTGAGACCCGCTCCACCCATCCCCTCCCGCGCGCCGTGCTCAGGTACGCCGAAACCAAGGGCATCGTCCCCGCTCCAGCACAGGACGTTCAGGTGCTGAAGGGCAAGGGGTTGACCGGTAACTTCGATGGAAAGCCATTCTGGCTCGGCTCGCATCGTTATGTCATCGAAAGGAGCCAGGACACGCCTGAGGTCGCGCGGCAGGCGGAGACACTGGAGGCCGATGGCAAGACCGTGTTGGTCGTTGGCAATGCGCGGCATGTCTGTGGCGTTATCGCAGTTGCAGATACCATTCGCCCGGAGGCCCGTAACGTAATCGAGCAGCTGCACGCCGCCGGCATCGAGCACGTGGTGATGCTGACGGGTGACAACCGTGTCACGGCTGAAGCCATCGCTCGCGAGGTCGGTATAGATGAAGTGTATGCGGAACTCTTGCCGGAGGACAAAGTCGACAAGGTCGAAGAACTCGTCGCGCGCTACGGTACGGTGGCGATGGTCGGCGATGGGGTAAACGATGCGCCGGCGTTGGCGCGGTCGAGCTTGGGCATCGCCATGGGCGCGATCGGCTCGGATGCGACGATCGAAACCGCGGATATCGCACTCATGACCGACGACATCTCGAAGCTACCCTGGCTTGTCCGTCATTCCAGGCGAACCCTCCGTATCATCCGCCAAAACATCGCGTTCTCCCTCGGAGTAAAGGCCATATTCGTGGTCTTGACCTTCGCCGGCGTAGCGAGCCTATGGGCGGCGATCGCCGCCGACGTGGGGGCTTCGCTCCTTGTCGTCGCCAATGCGCTGCGCCTCCTCGGGATGACTCCGTGGACCGTCGCAGCGCGCGGGGAGGTCGACAGGGCCATGTGAGGGAACGGGCGGTAAGAACCTTGATGCGCGGACACTGAGTCAAAAATGTAGAGTGAGCTATTCACGAAACTCATATCGATCAACACGATCGGTCGAGTGACGCACTCGCATTAAGAAGTAAGACGGAGGAGCTGATGGAGATCGAGTTTATCGGATTCGACGTCGGGATCGATGACATCAGGAATCCGGCCGTTGCGTGGAAGGGTACCGACACGTTCATCCAGATCAAAGGCGTGAATAACGACTTCGGCATCTATGATGACCCCGAGGGCTTCTACACCAAGCCAGGGCCTAATTTTCGCGGCGTTCGACGTCTGCTTTTCAAGTACATCGTCAGACACGTGATGAATGCTAAGGTTTGTTCGATACGTGCATATTCCGACTTTTTCATCACGTCACTAGACAATGATGCGGCGACCTCGTTCGCCTGCGCGAGCAGCCGTTCGCCGAGGGGCCGGGTCGGTCGACAACGCCATTTTCTATCTGCTAGCGATCTCGAAGCAAACCTGCGGAGGTCTCTCGAACGGGGAGCTGCGCCGGTTCGCCATTCACATTCGGGGGCTTGAGCGATGCATGGAGGAGGTTCGACGGGAACGGCGGCCGCGCAGCACGCGGGAAAGCTCAAATGGGCGCTAGGCCTGACCGGGACGTACATGTTCGCCGAGATCGCTGGCGGTGTGGTCACGGGCAGCCTGGCGCTGCTGGCCGACGCCGCGCATATGATGACCGACGTCGGCGGCTTGGCGCTCGCGTTGCTCGCGATCCGGTTCGCGGCCCGCGAGGCGACCCCGCAGCGGACGTACGGCTATCTGCGCATGGAGGTGCTGTCCGCACTCACGAACGCGGTCGTCCTGCTGCTGGTGACGGTGTACATCCTCTACGAAGCCTATCAGCGGTTTCTCGCGCCGCCTGAAGTCCTGAGCGGACCGATGCTGATCGTCGCCTCGATCGGACTATTCGTGAACCTCGTCAGCATGAGGCTGCTCGCCAGAGGGTCTTCGGAGAGCCTTAACATCAAGGGTGCCTATTTCGAGGTTCTGAGCGACATGCTGGGCTCGATCGGCGTCATCGTGGCGGCCCTGCTGATAATGTGGAAGGGCTGGGCGCTGGCCGACCCGATCATCGGGGCCGGCATCGGGCTTTTCATCGTCCCGAGGACGTGGTCGCTGCTGAAGAAGGTCACGCACATCCTCATGGAGGGCACGCCCGCAAACGTTGACTTGGGGATACTGGAGCGGAAGCTCATGGAAATCGCCGGCGTTACTGCCGTCCACGATCTCCATGTCTGGACCGTGACCTCCGGTTTCGACGCCATGAGCGGCCATATCGTCGTAGCCGACATTTCGCGTGGGCGCGATGCGCTGCTGGAAGCTCGGCGCATAATGAAGGCCGAATTCGGCATCGACCATGTCACGATCCAGATCGAAGATGAATCCTCGCGGGCGGCGGAGGCCGTTCTCCATGTTTAGCGGCGGTATCGGAGCGGGGTGCCGCCAATGCTGAACATGGTCATGCCGGCGCCCGCACTTCCGTCGTCTAGGTGGACATGGCAAGAAGCCCTCAAGCGATCGATACGGCTCCAGCGTTGTCGAAGGGTTTGGAAGATGGAACGGCATTCCGCTGAGTTGGCAATGGCTGTCTCTCGTGCTGTTTGGGCTGCCGGAGCGTTCTTGTTTGCAATCCTGTCGGTATCCGCCGTGCTGCCCGATGATTATCGGGTGGATCAAGTTTCCGTATTGGAGCGCGGAATCTTTCAAGCCAGCAGCCGAAGCTTGTCCATCGCTGAGAGCAGCTTTGGCTCGGTTGCAAGTGTGCGAGATCCCGCTCTTGTGCAAAGTACGGCCACCATTCCTGCACGGAAATCATTGCGATTTGGACTGCGCTACATCGTCATCGGCGCTCCCGCCGGAGCACCTGTGGACGTTCAACTTGTAACTCGCTTTCCAGAAGCTGGTTTGCTCGATCCGGCCGCCGGGGTTCGGCACTACAAGAGTGAATACACCATCCGAAGTGCGATCGGTGCCCCTGCCTACCGAGAATTCATGTTTGATCACCCGTGGGAGATCGTAGCTGGAGAGTGGGTTTTCGAATTTTGGCAAGGCGGTCGAAAGATCGGAAGCCAGAAGTTTTGCGTGTTGAATGCCGAGTCTGCTCATCACCAAGCCGATCCGTTGCAAAGTACAAACTGCGGGTTAGGCGGCGAGTCCAGCATACGCGGGCGACGGCAATTGGTGCAGGGAGCCGGGCATGTTTTCCTTCACGTGAGATGAATGCGGGCTGCGCGCAACCGGGTGCTCGCCGCGCGGTTCGATCAACTGGACGGAGTCAGCGGATGTTACAAGCAATGACGACGCGAAGAAAGATCGCAGGAGAGGCGTCTTGCGCAATGTTGCCCTTTATACGCAGCGGAGCAGCGCGGGCGCGCGGGCGTTGGCGCGCCGTAGCCTACGTGGCCTTGTGCGTCTCAGTCCTGTGCGCTTTCGCAGCGCCTTCGACAGCGCAGACGGCTCAGGAGCTTGTCCGTGAAGGGCTTGCCGCAAAGGAACGGCGGCAATATCCGTATGCCATTCTGTTGTTCGACGAGGCCCTCCGGCGTGGAGAGTTCGGGCCGGACCAACGAGGATTGCTGCTCTACAGCCGCGGCGTATCTTACGAGGCGCTCGGTTTGCGTGACCGCGCGCTTGGTGACCTTGACGCGGCGATTGCGCTCATTCCGCAATTCTCGAATTCCTACGTTTATAGAGCGCTGATTTGGACTAATCGCCGCGAATTTGATCGGGCGCGTGACGACTTGATGCAGGCGCTTCGACTTAACCCCGACAGTGCTCTCATCTACAACAATCTCGGTTCGGTATACGAATATAAGGGCGAATTGGACCGGGCCATCGAGAATTACGGAGCCGCAATTCGGCTCGATCCGGCGTATGCGCAGGCTTTCTACAATCGCGCCCATGCCTTTATCGCGAGGCAGGACTATCAGGCGGCAATGGCCGATTACGATCGCGCGATTGACTTGCAGCAGGAATTTGCCGAAGCCTACAGCAATCGCGGCGGCGTTTACCTCCTGCAAGGGAACGCGGAAAGGGCGATCGCGGATTTCGGCGAGGCTATTCGGCTGCGCGACAGCGACCCGAGCTTTTGGACTAACAGGGCAAACGCCTATTTAGCGCTTCGCCGATACAAAGAGGCGATAAGCGATTTCGATCGCGCCCTAGAGATTGATCCCGGCAGCGCTGGCATCTATCTGGGGCGAGGACGGGCGCGCATATACTCGGACGAGATTTCAGCAGCGGTCGAGGACCTTCAGACCGCCGTTCGACTAAGACCATCGAACCCGTACCCCGCGATCTGGCTGCACATAGCGCGGGTCCATCAAGGATATGCGGACCGCCAGGAACTCGAGGCAAACACAGCCAGGGTGAGGCGCGACCAGTGGCCGAGCGCGGTCCTCGATCTCTATCTTGGAAACGTGGACACCGGACGAGTACGGCAGCTTGCCGAAGAAGGTAACGCGCCCCAGTCCGCCATGCGCCTTTGCGAAGCCGATTTCTACATCGGGGAGTTCCTTACGCATAACGGCAAAACGCCGGACGGCCGTCTGATCTTACAAAATGTAATGGCGAAGTGTCGTCTCGCAGATGTCGTGTTCAGCGCCGCAAGCGCGGAGTTGAGCCAAATGATACAGACGAAATAGCCGTGCCGTTTGCCTTTGCTAGAATTGTGCGCGCAGGCGGGCGCGCAAACCGAAATTGGTCTGCGGTCCCGGTTGTAGGCCGGGTACCCCTACAGGTTGGTCTCTTGCGCTGCCTGCTTTCGAGGGAAGCAGGTGGTGGGGGATGCTGGTCGTAGAGACGATTGCGCGGATTCGGCGCGAGCACGTTATCAAGGGCAGGACGATCAAGGAGATCGCCCGGGATCTGAGGGGGCACGACTGATCGGCATTTACGATAGCCAGGTCGCCTTCGGTCAGTCTCAGATGCTGCTAGTCTGGACCCGCCTGATCATGCCGAATGGTTGCTCGATCGTGCTGGAGCGTCAGCCTGGCGCCGCCCAAGGGGAGGCCCAGATAAGGTCCCAAGACGCGCCGCCGGTGCTTCCGACCGCTCGGTCAAAAGCACCCCTGATCCGCCTGGGTACGCCGACTACGGTGGGCTACGTGGAGAAGGTTCGATCCCAGTTGCTCTCCCTCCGCCAGCTTGGCCCAAGCTTTGCGTTCTCCGAGTGAACTTGTTGGCAAATAAGCCCAATAGCAGCAGCGATTTCGCCTTTGTGCTATGAACCCCTGATCGGCAGTGTCGGCTTGTTGTTCTCCGAAAGGCCCATTTCTCTCCGAAGCTCTGGACTCCTTCGATTCGGTACGGTTCTTTAAATTTGAATGCTTCGAGCTACTTAGGAATTTCGACGGGAAGAGGTTCTGCGGTTTCTCTTGGACAGGTGAGAGCGCCCGATGTCCAATTCGCCGTATCGAGGTTCGGATCCTCCCGCCCCAGCCAGACAGTCCGGCGCTCGGAGAAACCGCTCCTAATAGTCGTAGAAATGCCCGCCAATGGCGGGCTTTTGGGAATTGGCTATCGGTCTCCAGGTTCGGAATTTGGCCGTTTCCGGCGCGAAATAGCCGATAGTCTCCGGCTACGTGCCGGAATATTCCCGTTTTCGGGAGGTCGCAACCGGAGATCGGTTTCGATTCACCCTGCGTGGCGGCTCCGGCAGTCCCGTACGCCTTGAACGCCTTCCAACTGAGAGACCTCGAAAGTCTCAGAGCCTCTCTTGGACGTATCGAGGCCAAGCGAGCGTTTAGATTGTGTACAACGGAAGCCAAGAACAGCGTCCGACGGATCGCGATAAATCGCAACAGCTGACATCCTCGGCTTCGTCAAGGATGACGGCCCATGCCTCCGTGAAGCTCGGCCAGCGCCTTGTTAGACGCGCCGAAACGAAGGTTGTGAGCGGGCGAGATTAAGTTCGGCGAGTTCAACTAGACTTGCTTTGATCGACAAATAGCGACGACATTGAGCGATCCCCGATGGTCGCAACGCGAATCCGTTCGAGAGCGTCAGCGGCCGCTCGAACTTGTAACGATCGAAGCGCTAGCGCCGCTTCAGAACGCACGAGTAATAAGCCAGGAGACGTAGCAATTTCTTCCAGAGTTCCGATGGCGTCAGCGCCGGAGACTTCGATCAAAACATCAATGGCGGCCACACGAACCGATTCATCACCCGGTTTTGCCGCTAATGCGCGAACTTGCTCCATGAGCCTAGTGTGCACGGGCGCCTTCAGACCGCGCAACATTTGAAGTATTGTGTCTTCATCACCTGAACTCAGGCCATCCAGCAATGCGAAATCGTCTTGGGTCATGCCTTCGGCCGCAAGGCGAATCATCTCAATTGAGTAAGCCGCTACGAGGGACCTTCGAGCGCCGGTGTCCGTCGATGCCTCCAGGTCATCCAGTAGTCGTCCGAGACCATCCAAGCCACCATCGAGAAATTGCTCAATTCCGAGGGAGACCGCATGAGTTGCCGCCCTGTTAGCCGCTACATCGACTTGGCTAGACGCCGCAGGGTTGATCAGAATGATGTCGAGGTCATTCGCGCGCTGGACGATTGTGTTGCGAAGATGCTCGTCGCGCAAGCTATTGCCCACCACGATGAACACCGAGATTTCTCGCAAAGCGTCGCCGAACTTGGTCATGAGCCCGGCGTAAGGCTGCTTCATAAGCGCCTTTTCCAATGTTGGAATGATCATCAGAGGACGCAACGCGCGCTCCCCATGTGTAAGCCGATACTCGTGAGACGGCATTGAATAGCCGCGCTCAAGTCGAAAGACGCTGCCGGATTCCTGCTCCTCGTACCAATTCACGGAGCCATGAAGCTTGATGAGCCGGACGCCGCCGTCGAATATGCCGGTCCATCGCGACTCGGGGCGGGTGGACGTTGGCTCGAAACCGTCGGCGCATCTCAGGTCACGACTTGCTGCTGCCACTTCTACGAGACGATCGTAGTTCGTTGTGAAGACGTAGGCATCGCGCTTGTACGCGAACTCAACTAGGCGAGAGAATTTCCGTTTCACCAGATCCGCATCGAAGCGCTCGCACGTTTCGATAAGGAAGCTATCAAGGTAACCGCGGAGCTCATCGGCGAGCGAAATCTGCTCGTTGAGGTCGCCCGCGCTTTGCCCTAAGGCGGTCAATCCACTCCTGATTCCTCGGACCTCTTCCAAGCGCTGGATAAGCAGCTCAAGGTCCGGCGACTCTCCACAGCCGGCCATAATCTTTTCAAGGAGCGGAGCACAGTGTGCTCTCTGGTTTCGAATGTATGCCACGAATTCTTCATAGAATTGGCGCATCATTGGAATGCCGAACGGAAAGGATGCTCCAGCTCCGAGTAGAAAAGCAACTTTGGGCATTATCGCTCCCTCGACGCTAAAATAGCATCGACCCGCTCTTGCAAGAAAGCGCGGAAATACCGACCGGTTGTGCGCCGCGACTTCAGCTCAAACTGTGGATCTGTGATGAGATCCAGGATTGTTTGTCGAGCAGTTCGGATTTCATACGTCGATAGCGCGAAATATACACCCAGCAAAGCCTTACGAACCGGATTGCCTACAGCCTCTGGCATAATCTCGAGGATTCTTCGAACGTCGGCATTGTTAGCGTTGAGAATGTAGCCGTTGAAGTCGGCAATGATTGCATCGGCCATGGTCTCGACCGATTGAATTTTTAGGTTCGATGTTAACTGCATGAGGTCCGCGACAGCTTCTGCATCCGGCGAAGAGCCAATGAGGGTATGTTCTCTCGGCGCGTCGAGTACACGAGCAAGAGCAATTCCAGTTCTTCCGCAAAGTTTCGTCAATATTTCAAAGTCGTGTATTTGGAAAGTCTGACTGCCGCTGCCGAACTGTACGTTGTAGTCGTGCCGTTCAGTTCGAACTACAGCGAACCCATTCAATCGGAGCAGAGACATTCGTAGGTCCGAACTGGAAATGCTTTCGGTTAGAGTGAAGTTTTGCGCTCCATCTGAGAACGACCTCGACTGTTGCTGTCGATCGTCTGAAGAATGGGCGTACAAAGGCGGTTTGGCCCGAGCGGCCAGCGCCACCGGCTCGAATCGCTGCGCGTGGCCGCCAGCTAGAAGAAGAACGTCGGGCGCCAGCCGGAACGCCCGCTCGACATTTTCCGGACCCACTACGTCGCTCATCGGTGTGTTCAGGATGAGAAGGGCCACACGTTGCATCGCACGGAGCCGGTCAATGGCAGCGGCGCTCAAATCCTCGCTTAGCCAGCCATCAAGTTTTTGGGCCACACGAGCACGATAGTGAGTGGTCAATCCAGCCACGAAAGTGGTCCAGCGCTCGTCGTGTTGAAAACCTTCGCGATTCATGAGAATCGAGAGTGCGCCGGGTTTTATGTCAATTTCACCTGTGAAACCGATGGCCATCTGTGGAAGCACGTCGGCGGCCGTTTCTGATACCAAGAAACCCCCGTTACACAAGACGAGGCTCACACCAAAGCCATTCTGTATATTATCCCATGCATCGCTCAGTTGAAGATGGCCTTTTTCCACACCTTCGAATTTGACTTCTGATGACTCTTCCCATGCCTGAACAAGCCATCTTTCCGGAACGAGTGATTTGGATTGCGAGTCGACGTTTTCTAGCCAAATGTAACGAGCGTGGCGAACGTAGCGCGCGACGGCATCGGGCACTTGGCCGGCTTGCATCGGACCTCCGCTTTTAAGGCGCAGCCGGAGGGTCGTGCCCCGGGTGTCGCGATGATCCTGAGATTCCTCGAACGGACGATGTCGGTCCGGGATGGCAACTGATAATGGGGCGGTACCAACGGCGCGGGTTCTTACCTCGACGGAGTCCGCTACGCCGAAACAGCTGAGCACCCCGATCCCAAACTGCCCAATCGGTCGATTGCCGTCGGCGGCCATTGAGATGAGAGCCTGGAGCTTCGGCGAAGTCGCCTTTGAAGCGCCTATTGTGGCGAAACTTTCTTCGAAAATCTCATGATCCATGCCCAGGCCATTGTCCTCGATCTCGACCCAATTTTCGTATGGGGAATAGCGAACAATAATTTCCGGCGCGAATGAGGGCTCCGCGAGGGACTGCAAATAGCAAGCATCCTCAGCATTCTGCAGGAGCTCGCGCATCGCGACGTTTGGGTTTGAATATAAATTGCGGCCGACAAGCAGGTCGATGAGATTATTGCTAGTTTTGAATTCCAATTGGAGCCCTCTTTGTGGATGCTCGGTCGGGCTAGGGAGCGGCGATCCGACGCCGCGGGCTCTAGAAGGAGGCATATCCAATGAAAAAGCAACCCGGCGTTGAGTTTAAACCGTTGTCAGAAGCGAATTAGACGAGCCCGATGGGCGCTCCAATAGTCCAGAAACGGCCCGAGTGCAAAAGGTAGCGAGCCGGCGCTAGCGCACGCGTTTGGTGTGGTCCCGGACTGACTCCGTCCCGCAACCGAGGGTATGAACTCAGACCAGTACTGACTAGGCATGAGTAGAAGCCTTATCAGTCGACCTGCAGGCATACTCCATAACATTCGATGGGCGAACAACCGCAGGTGAACATTTAATTGGCTCACGGTAGCTGCGCTCGTGTTGCACACCGCGTCTCGCCCACTAGCGCATATAGCATAATGGACCGAATAAAGGGGTGCTGCTCGATTCGACATCATCGCAACCAAGCGCGGCAATTGGATTGTGCATACGGTAAAAAACTACTATAGGTCGATTTGACACGTATGGGCGCCACTGCCCGAGTTGCTCGTGGGCTCTTGTTTCGTTCTCAACCCACAGTGCTCGTCGATGGGGAGGCTGGTATGACTGTGCGAGAACAACTTTTTACACTACTGCGAAACCTCAGATGGATCATTGTTCTGTCTGTGTTTCTCTCGGTACTGCTCTATCTGCCGGACCAAATCCGCGAACTCTATCGGATAGCGGCTGACGATGCCGGGTGGGTAGCCTTTAAGGAATTTCTCGCAATTGCGTTAATAGCAATTGCGATTTGGCTTGGCGCGTTGCAGCTAACCACGGCGTCGAAGGAGCAGATGCCGAATACCACCGGTCGTTTGGGCTTTTATATAAGAATGCTTCCGGTGATCTTGGGAGCGCTTCCTATAGTAGCTGCAATGGCAGGCCAGTTCGCTTCGCGACCTGATGATCCTCGCCTTTCGCCTGAAAAAATGCGCTCGATTAGCGAGGTGGGAAGTATCTTTCGTATACAAGATCAGGCGCTTGCATCAGAGCGATTGACACTTGTGTTTATCGCTCTTGGATTCTTGGTGTTGCTAGTCGTGTTCGTGGCCTTCGCGTGGCGAGTCGGCTCCGCACGCGCTCTTGTCTCGTTTTCGCAGCGGGCTAATGAGAGTTACTTTACCCGCTTGAGATTTTTCGTGGCCACCAGCGTTTGCATAGCCCTGCTAACGACGGCGTTCATTCTTGTACCCGACGGCATCGCTCAGTTCGTTGGATCATTCGGCGTCATCGCGCTATTTGCAGCTTGCGTAATCGGCGTCACGATTCATCTGTCTCTGAAGACTATCCAGCACAGCGTACCGTATCTGCCCCTCATATTTGGGTCCCTGTTTTTGATCGCCTGTTTCGCGGAGAGTGACAATCATGAACTGCGAACTGTACCGCACGGAACAGCGCGGCAAGCATCGCCGCGAGTCCCCGCGGTAACTGCGTTTCAAACTTGGTTAAATCAGCCTTCCCGAGTTGCTGAGGCGGAGAGACTCGGGGAGTATCCCGTGTTCATTGTAGCGGCGCAGGGCGGTGGCATCTACGCGGCCCACAATTCAGCGCGATTTCTGGCTCGCATGCAGGACTTATGTCCGGCGTTTCGGCATCATCTGTTCGCGATAAGCGCTGTATCTGGCGGCAGTGTCGGCTCGGCCACTTTCGCCGCGGCGCTTCATGCGGATAAGCCTTCCCTAGATGTTGACGCTGCAGTGGGTCGGGCGTGTCCGAAAATTGCGCAATTCTTGGCCGGCACTGGCCGAGCCGATGACATTGATGCGCCCGGACCTGTTGAACAACGTGTTGCGCGCGTTCTGGAGACGGACTTTCTCTCGCCGTTGATCGCGGGGTTCCTTTTTCCCGACTTCACGCAGCTCTTCTCGCCGATCGCTGTTCCGTTCTTCGATCGCGCTCGCTTCTTAGAATACACTTTCGAAAATGCAGCGGACAAAATGCTTAAGGGCCGTAAAGACGTTGGCACTCAAACGAATCTATTGAAGGCCGACTATCAATCCCACTGGACGCCCGACAACAGTATGCCGGCGCTATTGCTGAATACGACCGATGTGGGCAGTGGCAAGCGCGTGGTTATGGCGCCATTCGACATAGATCCTACCCATCCAAAAGACAAAGACCTATGCATTTTTGCAAATCTGCAGCGCCAAGGGAAAGGCGTCGATCAAACTGTCGAGAGTAGTTCAATTCATATCCCACTTAGCACGGCCGCCTTTGCGAGTGCTCGTTTCCCGTGGGTAACGCCTGCATCTACGGTTACGCTGAAAAACGACTGTATTACGGCCCATCCAAAGGCACGCCTTGTTGACGGGGGTTACGTCGAAAATTCGGGCGTCGAGACAGCGTTGGATTTGATCGAAAAGCTGAAGAGCGTTCAGGGAACCTCCGATGTGCCGAAGTTCAAAATTTACCTCTTGTCGTTGGTGAGCGGCGATTTCGGAGACCATGGAGCGTTCACCGTCGGCGAGCTTATGGAGCCCGTGCGCGCACTCCTAAGCACCCGAAGTTCGCGAACCTACATTGCTCTTAACAGAGCTTCACGTGATAATCGTCTGCCTCAAAATGAGGATGCTTCGATTGGGCGTAGCTTCCAGGTGTTTGCCAGAACAGACCTAACAGGACTGTTCTACAGCCTGCCGCTTGGTTGGACTCTGTCAGAGAAAACGGGCGATATCGTCTCGGTGAGCAGCGGCCGATTTTGGGACTGTCTGCCCAGCACCGATTTTAATCAATCGCGAAGTAAACAGAGCAATGCAGACTGCCTTCAGATTAGGGTCTTTCACCTTTTGAATGGATCGGTGCCGTCGGCGTTTCAGGCGCTAAAGGACTCCAACATAGCCGAAGCATATGTAAGCGCGCTCGATGATGAGCAGGTCAAGGCGCCGGACGGGGAGAAGAAAGAGCAAGGGAATCACCCGAAGAATCCGAAAGCAAAAGTCGTACCGGACCCGTTGCTTGCTTGTTATGAAAGCAAATGGGTCCAGCCGCGTAGCTATGCCAGATATCAAGCAAGAGTGAAGGCCTATGAACAACGCGTCAGCAAGCCTGTTAAGAATAACCAATCTACCCCAGAGCCTCCGTCGCCATACCGTCAAAGCTACTTGGCATACTTTCAGGCCGAGCAGATCAAAGCCCTGCTGCAAGAATGGGACGAATTGGACGAGAAGGAGAAAGATCCGCGAATCCTAGCCTATATTCTTGGTTCTGTTTCTTACGACAGCGTGGAATTCACGCGCAAAAGTGAGAACTTTTCATTTAGCAGAGCGACCCAGATTCCGCCTCGCTGGCGTAATCGAATTGACGAGATCAATGCGGCTCTTGTGGCTGCGGGCAAACAGGCCGTCGATGTCACTTCCCTGCTTAATCGACCCAAGGAGTTTACGAATTTTATCCTAGGTTATGACGGCAATAAATTCGGAAACAGGCCGGGGACGGATGACGGCTGGGATTTTCGACCGCGGGGTATGTATCAACTGGTGGGGCGCGGGCAATACCAGGCGGCGCAGAAGCAGATTGAAGGACTGAAACAGTTGCTGGGCCTTGATCTGGTCGCGTTTCCTGAGGCGCTATGGAATACTAAGATTTCAGCGAAGGTAACGCTGGCTCACTTTAGAACCCGCCCTTATCGTGGGCGAACAATGTTCGAACTGCTAAACGATAAATCCTTAAGCTGGAGCAATGTCCGTGCCCTTCAAACGGATATGGACCACGGTCCTGATGATCAGGCTCGAGTCTCGGAAAGGAGCGGGATGTTCCTTGATTGCATCAAAGGCTCAGCGAGTCCTCAACGCAATTGGCTGGGAAGCTTATTGAATCTCTGAATTTAAGAATCGATTTAGGAACGGCTTCGGATTCTTGGATCACCGATGTTGAGGCGCTGGTCGGCCGAGTTCCATAACAATGGGTTAGCGAATCTGCATTGACCGCGTCCCCAGCTTCCCATCCATCGATGGCCGGGTTTAGCGCGCAAAGGGCGCATTTGCCAGAATGCCGACTTCGCCAAAGTGCAAGCAGTTACTCGATCACTTAGTTGGCCAGGAGTTTTTCCGGGACGTCGAGGCCGAGCGCCTCGGCGGTGTCGAAGGTTCTCGGGGAAATTGGCGCGGGTCAGGCGAAGGAGTGGGGCTCCGCTATGTGCCAGTAGTGACGAAAGCCGCGAATGTAGGCGTCTATTGCCTCGGAATCTGGGGCTGAGGACGCGAACTGAAACAGCGGCGCGAAGTGCTGGCTTCGATCTGACTCGGGAGGAATCGTGGCCTGCATGCGCACGACTGCGTGACGTCCAGTCGCCACGAGGGCGGCCACATCGGCCGCGCCGGTGACATCACCGTCGATCATGATACCAAAGAAATGCGGCCAGGACTGTAGCTTGCGGAGGAAGGTGCGAGCTGGATCTAGACGGCCGGAGGAAACCTCATTCGCGAGGCGTTGGATAGTCGTATTAATATTGTGTACGCCTTCTGCAAATCCCTTGCCGATACTAGCCGGGTCAAGAACCAGCAGGTGAATTGCGACATTCCGCTTACTGGCGGAACGAAGTGATTCAAGAACCGGATTTCTACCCTCGTGGAATGTGCTTGCTAGCGACAAGCCAACGATCAGAATGTCTGACTTCGCGCTTTCGTACAAGTTTTCTGCCGGAGGTAGAGGTGCGTTCAATCGGCGGAAACCAAAGTATTCTAGACCAAATCTTTGACACTCGTCAGCGAGCGCTTTGAGATTCTGTTTGGTCTTGAATAAGCGAAGTGACTCGTCGCGCTTTTCCGGGTTCCTGGCGAACAGAAAGATTTTATGCTCTTCAAAGTCGCCTGCTTCGATGAAGGCCGCCTTCTCGCGATCGGGAAGGTAGTTCACAAACTCTCGAGAAGCCGCAATGGTGCCAACCGGTAGCGCGTGTTCTAAATGCGCTACGAAATTTACATCAGAGCTGTGGATAGATCCCCGCCGCTCATTCCACACGAACTCGCCTGAGTGCAACGCTATGCGAAGGCACACAGCATGGGCAGGGCCCAGCCCATGCTGATCGTTGAAGCTGGGCATCCAATTCGCGAGGTTTTCGGCGCAGGCAAGCGCGTTGCGTGCGCGTGTGCCATCATCCTTGTGATCGGCAACAGTGAAATGCGCGATACCCCCGTCCCCGGCCCAACCAAGCATCCGGCCTCCCTTAGTTTTTACTTCTTGGGCGACCCGAGCCTCGAGTTCCCCAAAAACCTGATCGGCCGTCTTCTTGGCGCTTTCAAGAACGACTTTGGAGTGTCGGGCGGCATCTATAGCCATGAGACTAACGGGAGTGAGCTTACCTGACGAAAGTTTTGCCATCGGCCCTCTCTTTCATCTTTGCGCAGCTGTCGAACCTAAATCACATCAGTGAAGCGATCATACAGCGGCGCTACGAAACGGCGTTGTGCGCGTCGCTTCAATTGATCGAACTATATTTATCCTTGCCGGCCAAGGGCTGAATTGCAGTATATAGAGTTAGTATGGGTCAGTCAGTAGGCGCGCCGGACATTGTTGCAACCGCCACGCCCACCTGCGAACCCGTTTCGGGTCAAGACTGACTTCTCGGGATAGTCAGCGTTTGGACTCGGTGGATAATTCACTTTACACAACAAGTCTGCGGTTTTTGAGGCTCAGATCGATCGACGTCATTCCGTTACTGCTGAAGCAGCTCGGAGCGCTGCCGTCCCCATGCCGCTGGCAAAGGCTTGAGCAAATCGTCAAGCTGAAGCGTGCTGGGTTGGCGTCCGGACAGGATCTCTTCGATGATATCTGGGGCGATCAGGGTGAGCCGCAGGATGCGGCTGAGGTACGAATCGTTGACTTTCTCGGCTTTGGCCAGTTCTGCCGCGGAGGAGTATTCGCCGCTCTCGAGCATATGCCGCCAACGGTGGGCGCGGACCACGGCCTTGACCAGGGCGCTGTCAAGACGCGGCACGGCCGACCATGGTGTCGTTCCCGGAGGTGACAGGATCTGCTTGCGGCCGCCGCGCTGCAGAAAACTCACGGAAATGCTGACCACCGCGGTGCGCCCATCCTTGCTGATTTGGGCTTTGATCGCCTGGGCGCCCGTCGTCATGCGGCATCCTGCCGAGCGATGCAGTTGCCGGTCAACTCGCCGAGGAGGGACGTGACCCCGTCGATCCGGAGCTTGATGTCGACGCGATCGGTCCGGACATCAACGCGCTCGACGAGAAGCGAGATGATGCGGGATTGTTCTGCGGGGAAGAGTTCATTCCAAAGCGGTTCGAACGCCAACAGCGAGCTGCGTACGTCGGACTCGATCAAGCCCTTGATGGATTTGCGGGCGCAGCGCCATGTCTGGACGATGATTTCGGGGGAGACGAGCAGAAGGCGAACCTGATCGACCACAATTTTCTCGATCTCGGCGGCCGGCACTCGGGCAACGGGACAGTCGCCCGAACCCTGCTTCAGAACGCTCTGGCTGAGATAGTAACGATAAAGCCTGCCATTCTTCCGCGTGTGCGTCGGCGACATGGCGGTGCCGGTGGGGCCATAGATGATCCCTTTTAGCAGCGCGGGCGTTTGTGCCCTTGTGGCAGCCGCTCGCTTGCGGGGGCTTTCCCGAAACTTGGCTTGCACCCGGTCCCAGGTCTTCCGATCGACGATGCCGACGTGCTCACCGGGATATGCGACACCCTTGTGCATGGCCACGCCGATATAAACGGGATTGTTGAGCAATTTGTACAGCATGCCCTTGTCGATCAGCTTGCCGTACTTGTTGCGGACGTTTTCGGCGATCAGTTGCCGGGCCAAATTGGTGGCCGAGCCGACCTTGAGGAAGCGCTGAAAGATCGACCGAACCAGCTTCGCATCGACCTCGTTGATGATCAGCTTCCGGTCTTTGACCTCGTAGCCCAGCGGCGCCCAGCCGCCCATCCATATGCCGCGCTTGCGGGATGCCGCGAATTTGTCTCGGATGCGCTCGCCAATGACCTCGCGCTCGAACTGGGCAAAGGACAGCAGGATATTCAGCGTCAACCGGCCCATTGATGTGGTGGTGTTGAAGGACTGGGTCACCGACACAAATGTTACCTTGTGCTGATCGAATAGTTCGACCAGCCGGGAAAAGTCCATCAGCGAGCGCGAGAGCCGGTCGATCTTGTAGACCACCACAACATCGACCTTGCCGGCCTCGATGTCGGTGAGCAACCGCTTCAGGGCAGGGCGGTCGAGCGTGCCGCCTGAGAAGCCACCATCGTCGTAGCGATCGGGCACAAGAAGCCAGCCTTCGCCTCGCTGGCTCGCGGCGTAAGCCTCACAGGCCTCGCGCTGGGCGTCCAGTGAATTGAACTCCATCTCTAAGCCTTCCTCGCTAGATTTGCGCGTATAGACCGCGCAGCGAAGCTTAGGCTTTAGCGGGGAGGGTGAGGTCAACTTCCTCGTCATGCCGCCCCTCGATGGTTCTTGAGCCCGAAGAATACCCATCCGTTCCACCGAACGCCGGTAATCTCGCGGGCAATGGCCGAGAGGGACTTGTAAGGCCTACCCTGAAATTCAAAGCCGTCGGTGCGAATGGTGACCGAATGCTGCTGGCCCTTCCATTCCCGAACCAATCGTGTCCCGGCGATCGGCAAGCGATCAGGGCGGCTCTTCACACTTACGCCAGCCTTGCTGTCGTACTGCTTTGCCAACAACCGCAGCCGCTCGACCGTCTCCTTTTTCAGCCCGCCATAGGCCAGCTCCTGGATTCGGTAGGCAAGACGGCTTTCAAGGAAGCGCCGGTTATAGGGAGGGGGCTCGCTATCAAAGAGTGCGCGCCATTTGGCCTTCAGAACCGGTGCTGACGCGCCCTTTAGTTCGGCCAATTGAGCCAGAACCGGATCAGCCATCCGAAATCTCCGCAAAGCAGGGAGACGCACCACCGCTCTGGTCGGGCGAGATGTGAAGCGAACTTTCTCCGCGGTCGGCAGAAAAATTGCTGGACTGGCGGGCGGTAAGACGCTGAAGGCCAAGCGAAAGGATGTCGGCAATTTCGGCCAGCCGTTCGTTTGAGTTTTCCCCGCCGTGCACTGGAATCATCATGACGGCATGATGAAGTCGGAGGAGCGATAAAGACAGAAGAAACAATCGCTTATAGTAATATCGCGGCCACAAAATAACCGGCTAGGAGAAAATCGTAGAAGAGCGAAAAGGTGAGTACTTGTTCGCCATCTGTTCCGATCATAAAATAGGGCTCCAACGATTCTAGGAGTCACGAAAATGCTTTCCAACGCTCATATCGTACGCACCGCGAGGCCGGTCGACCTGATCGCTCATCTGGATAAGCACAACGTAGTTCATTCGCTTACTCCAGCTTCGCCGGCAGCCCAATTTGTGCGAGCGCTTGCGTCGATACCTGATGCGCTCCCTGCCGAGCGCCTAGCAGTAGAACTGGAGGGCGTGCACAACATGGCTGACGAAGTCGGCCAGACTGCCATGCTGGCACTACCCGAATGGCGCGCAAGGCTTGAGGAGATCGACGGAGCCTACGCGCGTGCTCATTGGTTGTTCTTAAGATCACCTGAGGCCTTTCGACAGGCCGAAGAGATTCGGTTTGCAGAGCAAAACCAGAACTCCGTCCGACTGTGGGATGGCTTCATCGGTCCCCGTCGTCGAGAAGTTTCCGCGTCAAAGGACAGCGAGACTGCGTTCAAAGAACAACTCAGGGCAGTTCTGGGTATCGAAAAAATCTCGATCGAAACATTCCGACGGTTGCGGCAGCGCGGCGACATGGCGGACCGGCTTGTAACGCAACTCACCGTATATTCCGAAGGTCCGCCCGTGGATGAACTCGAATTCGCAGATGATTTCCTGCGCAATCGTTCGCGCCGGCCAGTTCGAGAGACGGCTATAATTTATGAAGCGGACAGCGGTACGATCGAAATCATTTCGCAGCACCGTGAGACGCGTCGCACGATCGCCTTCCAATTCGCCAAAACTTTGCTCGATGCCGAGTTGTCGGGCGAGACGCTGCCGCCACTGCGACTGGACTTATCGCCCTTGATGGACGAACACCCCTTCCCCACGGATCCCGCCGATCGCATCCAAAATGTAAAGCATACAATGCTTACGCTATCTTCGTCGGATCAACGGCTCACCCAGCAGTTCATGATCAAATTCAAAGATCCCGCGACGCTGCAAGAAATTTTGTACGATCACTATGCAGGACGGAGCCCACTCGAAGGTGACCTCTATCCCTGGAAGGCGCGCATCGAAGTGCTTTACGAACCGACTGCAGGTTCGAAGCGCGGCAAGAAAATTTTTGTTGATCTCACCTATCCGAATAAATGTAACGTCCGAGGCAAAACCGATCGCGAGCGCATCATCCTGAATAAATATCTCCAAAAATGGGGATTGCGGATTGGAGATGAGGGCCATGGCATCAGTTCGGCTTAGTCGTGGCGCAGGCGAACTCTTTCTTCGACTTATCGATCACAATCCGCCCGTCGTTTTGCAGATGACCCTTGATGAGTTCAGTGTCAAAGCAGGCCGTGAACTTGTAGCGGCGGGGGCCCTTGTGGCCGACGGCTTCGCCCGATCGATAACATCCTTTGAGGATGAAACGCCTCGCAATGTGGATCTGATCTGGCTAGACAACGAGAGCGCCTACGGGTATTTTTCTCCAACTGATGGGTTTGTCATACCGGATCAGAAATCAATTCAACTCTATCGGGCCGATTTCGGCTGGTGGTTGAGATGGCTCACGGCGGCGCTGGATCTCGTGAATGCGGGCAGACCCTTCATTGTTGTCCCAGATGCGTGCTGGGTCGTTGGAGACATTTGCGTCACGTCGAGAATTAAGGTCCCCCTCGTCTTCGCCCGAGGATTGGGATCGAATTCAATTGCCATTGAGGTCGGCCGGTCTCTGAAACAACGCGGAGCAGTCGATGGTGGTGTTCTCTTGACAAGTAGCCGCCATGTCTCGCCCATCGACGGCGCCGATTGTTTCGAACTGAAGTCCGTTTACTCCCTGCTCAATTCCGACGGGAAGGATTTTGCCATTGATCGTACACAACTGGTGGCGCGGTGGACCGGGTATAGGGTGCCAAAGCCTGTCGATGCCGTAAATCTCAGCCCTGATGGTCGCGTGTTGAATCTGAAGGGCCAGGTATTGCATCTACGCGGGCCAGTGCACCGATCTATCATTAAAAAGCTTGTCGAATCTTACGTCGGTGGGAAGCCTGCGCGCACACAGGACGTATTGAGCGAGGCGGCGCCAACAGTCGACACCATCGCGAAGGCTTTCCGAAACAGCCCGCATTGGCTGGTGCTGAAGCCCTTGATTCGGACAAAAAAGGGACTCTCTTGGTTCGAACTTTGAGTTACTCCGTTTTTTACTCCGTTTTACCCGGCTGGTTTTCCTCCGTTCTCGTCGCCGATGTTTCCTCGCAGTTGTTCGCAGCTAACCGAGGACAAGCACGATGCCAATCAATCACCTTAGCCAGCTCGATCTCGCCCGCCGCTGGTCGATCAGCCCACGCACTCTGGAGCGCTGGCGCTGGACCGGCGAGGGGCCGCGTTACATCAAGCTGGTAGGCCGCATAATCTATCGGTTGGAGGACGTCGAAGCTTTTGAACACAGTCGCCTCCACGACAGCACAAAGCACCCGGTCTCGTCACTGTGCATGGTAGTTGCGGGGGACCGTCGGTGAGAGGCCTCAATCCTCGGTCGATTGTTGCCGCCATGGGAGGTCAGGTCACAGGCCCGGACAGCGTCAACGTGCCGGGACCGGGCCACAGCAAAGCCGACCGGTCGCTTTCCATTAGACTTAACAGCAGAGCGCCGAGCGGATTTGTAATCTATAGCCACGCTGGTGATGATCCGCTCCGTTGTCGCGATTTTGTTCGGGAGTGCTTAGCGTTGGACCGTTGGTCCGCAAGCGACAGACAACGGTCCGCGCCGTTTTCAGTAAGCGACGCCGGGCCCGACTTAGACAAGCGACGTAAAAAGCAATTCGCACTTCGGATCTGGTCCGAGGCGTCAAACCCCGTCGGTTCCGTCGTCGAGTTCTATTTGCGTCAGCACCGCGGTTTAGATCTTCTACCCGACGTAGCCGGCCATGTCATACGGTACCATGAATCGCTCTATGTCGACCCGCAGGTCAGGCTGCCCGGAATGGTTTGCCTTCTGCGCAACATCGAAACCAACGAGCCGACCGGCATCCACCGAACCTATCTCGCTTCCGACACCGGGCAAAAGGTCGGCCGCAAGATGTTAGGCATCGCAAAAGGTGCCGCCATCAAGTTTGATTTTCTGCCGGTTCATGCGCTGACCGTCGGGGAGGGGATTGAGACGGTGCTTTCGGCTCGGGCAGCGGGTTACGCGCCATGCTGGGCGCTGGGCTCCAGCGGCGCCGTGCGTAATTTTCCCGTGATCAGGGACCTCCCCGAACTCACGATACTGCAGGAAAACGATCAAACGAGCCGGCGCGACGTGAAAGTCTGTGCGAAGCGTTACCTAGACGCGCGCAAGCCCGTCAACATCATCACCTCCAACGTCGGCAACGACTTTAATGACGCGTGGAGGGCCATGAAGTGAGCATGGCAGGCGCGGTCAACATATCGAAACGGCGCCTGGAGCCGACCCTGTCCAATGAAGCCGTCAGCGAGGATTTTGCCGGTCTGGCATTTATCGAACAGCATGGTCGTGATCTGCGCTTCTGTCACGATAGCGGTTGCTGGTATCGCTGGGACAACCAGATCTGGCGGAAGGACAAAACCAGGCTGGCATTCCAGTTCGCCAGGGAACTGATCCGATCCATGGTTGAAGATGCGGATGATAAGAAACGCGTCAGCGTCGGAAGAGCAGCGTTCGCCGACGGCGTGGAGAAATTCGCCAAAGGCGACCCGAGGGTCGCTGTTTCGACTGATTTCTGGGACAATGACCCTTGGCTCATCGGCACGCCGAACGGTACGGTAGACCTCCGTACCGGACATCTGCGTCCCGGTATACGTGAAGAAGGCATTACCAAGAGTACGCTGGTGGCACCGACCAGCGAAGACTGCCCTCTGTGGAACCGATTTCTGCGAGAGACAACTGGTGATGACACCGACTTGGTCATCTTCCTGAAACAGTGGTGCGGCTACAGCCTGACGGGCGTCACCCGCGAACATGCACTGGTGTTCGTGTACGGACCGGGCGGCAACGGGAAGAGCGTGTTCCTGAATATCGTGACGGCGATTTTAAATCAGTATGCCTCCACCGCCGCGATGGACACCTTCACAGCATCCAAGACCGACAAGCACACCACCGATATGGCTATGCTGCGCGGCGCGCGCCTTGTAACCGCTTCGGAAACGGAGGAGGGGAGGGCTTGGGCCGAGTCGCGCATTAAACAGATGACCGGTGGCGACCGGATCACAGCGCGTTTCATGCGACAGAATAATTTTACCTTTGTTCCCCAGTTCAAGCTTACCGTAGTCGGCAACCACAAGCCCGTTTTACGGAACGTCGATGACGCGGCACGACGACGCTTTTTGATTGTCCCATTCGATAAAAGGCCTGAAAGGCCCGATCGCGAGCTTGAACGGAAGCTGATGGCGGAAGCGCCGGCGATTATGCAGTGGATGGTCGAGGGATGCCTCGACTGGCAGCGCCGTGGCCTGTTGAAACCTGACAGCGTGGTCGCGGCGACGAAGGACTACTTCTCCGACCAGGACCTGTTCGTGCACTGGCTCGATGAGGATTGCGATTGCGAAAAAGGCAATAACAACAAGTCCGAGACCAGCAGCGAACTGTTCAAGTCATGGAAGGAATTCGCATTGACGGCTGGTCATCCTCCCGGCACGCGTCAGAGCTTTAACGACAAAATGGATCAGGAAGGCTTCAAGTTTTACCGCAGCGCAAAGAAACGTGAATTTTTCGGCATCCGCTTGAAACCGAAGGCGACTTTCAACGCGGGTGCATAACTCGGTGTACCACGTGAGCTCAATTCTGCTGAATGGTAGAACTACATGAACTGGCCTTGTGACGTTCGTGACGTTGGTGACGCATTTTTGGGATAATCGCCCACACGCGCGCGCGTAAGAGCCTATTGTGGGAATCAACGTCACGAACGTCACGAGCGTCATAGCCTCGTGGTGTAGGTCCGCTAGATTGCCATAAAAGCATTCATCGCAAACAAGCGCAGTGCTGCGTAGACAACGGTTATTGTGCTCTTCCATAAATCTGTCAGACTCCAGTTTGATGATTTGGTCGCGGCAATGCCAGGGAACAATTAACGGCCAATTATGAGCGAGCCAACGCCAACAGTAGATCCCTCACGAAGGCGAACGCGACTACCGCAGCGAAGGCGCCATGATCTTCTGGACTTTGAGCACGCTGGTCACCGCTACACTGCCGGGCTCGGCTATTTCGACACTGGACTGATCGCGGAAATTTTTATCAACGGCTCAGGGCGCAGCGGAAGCGCGATCGAGGCCGTCGCTCGTGATGCCGCGATACTCACGTCGATTTGTTTGCAACACGGTGTGACCGCGGAAACCATTCGGCATGCGCTCACGCGCAACAGCGATGGAAGCGCCAGTGGTCCGCTTGGGGTTGTCCTCGATTTGCTTTCGTCTGACTCGGATCGAGGCCCGGAAGCATGATTCATCGCAGTCGTTCGAAAATGAGCGCCAGTTGACTTTAACCGTGTCGGGCAAAATCATCGATTCGATGTCGCCCGGATTAGCCACCGAGAGCAACGCCGATGTCCATCAGCGATATTGATGACGATGCAGAGGGGGGTGTTCTTCCGCCTGCGAAGATCGGCTACGGCAGCCCACCCGTGCATAGTCGCTTCCAGCCAGGGCAATCAGGAAATCCAAGCGGGCGAGCCAAGGGAAGTCAGAACTTCAAGACGCTCTTCAACAAGATACTGAATGAAGAGATATCGCTGCGCGAAGGATCAGACGTCAAAAAACTATCCAAGGCCGAAGCGATCGTGCGGGGCGTGGTGATCGGCGCTTTGAAGGGCGACCCGCGAAACGTTGCCATCTTGTTCAAACTGGCAGAGCAGGTCGGGCAGTTTCAAGACGATAACACCGGAGACATTACCGAGATCCGGCGAGTCATCGTAAGCTGGAAGCCGCCGGGTGCAGAGACGGAAGACGATGCTTAAGACCCCGTCCGTAAAATCCCAGGCTTCAGGCAACTCTGCAGGGAAGACAATCTGGCCGGCGGATCGTATCGAACGATGGCCAATTGGGCGCCTGGTTCCCTATGCACGCAATGCCCGCACCCACAGTGATGTGCAGATCGGTCAGATCGCAGCCTCCATCCGCGAATGGGGCTGGACCAATCCGGTGCTGGTCGCCGAAGACGGAACGATCATTGCCGGCCACGGCCGGGTATTGGCGGCACAAAAGCTTCGCATCGCAAATGTGCCGGTCATGGTGGCGGCCGGATGGACCGAAGCGCAAAGGCGCGCCTACACCATTGCCGACAACAAGCTGACCCTGAACGGCGGTTGGAACCAGGAACTGCTGGGTCTTGAAATCGGCGAGCTTGAGGTCCTTGGGTTCGATCTCGACCTGATCGGGTTTTCGGACGAGGAGCGGGCGGCCTTAGCTGCGCGAACCACGGACGGACTAACCGATCCGGACGTTGTACCCGATCTGCCGAGCAATCCCGTGACAAGGCCGGGCGACATCTGGGTATTGGACGGGCATAGGCTGATCTGTGGTGACAGCACGTCCCCGGACGATGTCGGTGCCGTGTTGGCGGGCGTAAGCCCCCACCTGATGGTGACCGATCCGCCCTACGGCGTCAGCTATGACCCAGCCTGGCGAAAGCGCGCCGGTGTAAACCTCAACCCCCGCAAGCTGGGCAAGGTCGTCAATGACGACCAGGACGACTGGCGGGAGGCCTGGGTCCTGTTTCCCGGGTCGGTCGCATACATCTGGCACGCCAGCCTGCATACGAGTGAGGTCAAACAATCGCTGGAAGCGTCGGGCTTCGGCGTGCGCGCGCAGATCATCTGGGCCAAGGACCGGTTCGCGTTCAGCAGGGGTCACTACCATTGGCAGCACGAACCATGCTGGTATGCGGTCCGCGGAACGTCAGGGGCCCACTGGAGTGGGGATCGCAAGCAATCGACGGTATGGACCATCAATGCCCGCGACGACGACGGGCACGGGCACGGAACTCAAAAGCCCGTCGAGTGTATGCGCCGGCCGATAGAGAACAACTCGTCGCCGGGGCAGGCGGTCTACGACCCTTTCAGCGGATCGGGTACGACCATCATCGCCGCAGAAATGACCGGCCGCTCATGTTTGGCGATCGAGATCAATCCGGCCTACGTTGATGTTACGGTGCTGCGTTGGCAGGCCTTTACGGGCTCGAAGGCAACCCATCTGGGCGCCGGCACATCGTTTGAGGAAGTAGCGGCCGAACGGCAGGCCGAAAGAGCCGCCTGATGGGACGGCGCGCACACCGGCCCGATCCCGGGCAGCGCCGCCAAGTCGAAGCCCTGGCCGCCTATGGCATCCCTGAAGCCGATATCTCAGGGGTGGTCGGGATCGATCCGAAGACGCTGCGGAAGTACTACCGGGAGGAGCTCGATCTGGGGGAGGCCAAGGCCAATGCCCAGGTCGCCGGCTTCCTGTTCAATGCTGCCAAGAACGGCAACGTGACGGCACAAATCTTCTGGCTCAAGACCCGGGCAAAGTGGCGGGAGACTCCGATGGAGTTGCGGCACTCCGGAGCCATTGCGAGGAAGGACCTAAGCGAGCTCAGCGACGAGGAGCTGATGAGCATGATCGACGCCCTCAGTGCGGACATTGCCCGACACCCCTTGAAGACCATCAATGCGGAGCTGGATACCGAAGAGCGCGCGGCGGGTAACGTTCTCCGACTGACGCCCAAGACCTGAGCCGGTCGGTGTCCAGGCGCGTTGCATCAAAGGCGAACGCTCAGGATGTCGCGGCCGAAATCATCCGGCGTGTCAGGGCAGGCACTGCCAATTCCGGTAGCCGAGGTGGCCTTCCTTACGTCGTCCATCTAAGCGACCCCCCAACAGCAGAAGAGCGGCTGCAATTGGCGGCGTGCCGGCTGATGCGGCAACCGATTGTGATCGTGCCAGGCAAGTGCCTTACCATTGAGGAGTGGGTTAAAAAGTATGGCGAGCAAGGCAGCGCGGACCGCCAATAGGAAGGCCACAATTGGCTAGCGTTGCGTTCAGTCCTTCACCCCGCAACATTCCAGCGCCGGCAAACTCGTCGCTTGTCAGCCGCCTTCGGCATGTCGCGGAGCAACAACGAAGTTCGGGATTTGTCTGCGCTGCTGCAACATGAAAACAGCAACTATGTTGCTCTTGTTTGCGCTACGACCAGATCGCATACGGTGGTATGCCCTTTGTACATGGAGCAGGCAATTTCATACCTCAGGGTTTCGACGAAGGGCCAGCAGCGCTCCGGTCTCGGGATTGATGCACAGCGGGCCGCAATCGAACGAT
>NZ_JALHLP010000027.1 GCF_022844465.1 Bradyrhizobium sp. | reverse complement strand
GTCTGCAGCGCCTGGTTGGCGATCGATTTGGCGGTATCGACCAGCTTCTGCAGCGAGGTGATGCCGGTGTTGGCGGCCTGCAGCACCTGCACGCCGTTGCCGATGCCGTCGAGGAGGTTATTGATATCACCGGCGCGCGCGTCGAGCAGCTGCGCGGTGAAGAAGTTGGTGGGGTTGTCGAGGGCGGTGTTGACCTTCTTGCCGGTGGCAAGGCGGTTCTGCGTGGTCGCGAGCAGATCGGCGGTCGACTGCAGCGAGAGAAGGTTCTGGCGAACCGACGAGGAGAGAACAATACCTGACATGACTGATTACCCTTCTGGATGAACGCGATTGACGCAACGCCGCAGCTTCATAGGCGACGCTGCCACACTGGCGGCTCAGCACTACCCGTTCGTTAACGCGCCACGCTGCAGGCCTATGCAACGGCGAGAAAACCCCATCGCCTTCTTTTATGGTAAACAATGTATGATCAGGCCGGCCCTGACTTAACGCGCCGTTCAGGAAGCGCCGAGCGTTGTCGCGCTGAAGCTTTGCCGCGCTGAAGATGATGTCGACGCGCGCATCATGCGCCGCGGCACGCAACCGTACTTCTACGGCTTCAGATTTTCACCGACGGATAAGGTTGATGAATGATAACGACACCGGCCAGGGGAGCACGCTCATGTTCACGTTTGAAACACGCGATCAAAAGGAAGTGCGGCGGTTGCGCATCGCCCAGTTCAACGGCAGGACCGCGACGGTGCGTTCATCCGGCGCTGTGGTCACCGGCCACGTTCGATCGATCGCGCCGAGCAAGTCCGGCGGCCCGGCGGCGTGGACCATCACCATCATTGTGAAGCAGCCGAAGGCGCCGACACTCCTGCGGCCCGCGCCGCGCATTCGCGCTTTGGTGGAAGATTGCCGCGAAGCGGCGGAATAGACGGCCGCCCCAGTTCAGGCGGACTGCAGCAGCGCCTTGCGAACGAGATCGGCGGTGTTGCGGGCGCCCAGCTTGCGCATCGCCTCGGCGCGATGGCTCTCGAACGTCCTTGGGCTGATGTTCATCCGTAATCCGCCCTGCTTGTTGGTGTAGCCTTCGCTGATCAGGCTCAACACCTCGCGCTCTCGCCTGGTCAGCGGCTTCTGGCCGGACGCTGGCGCGAACGTCGCGCCGCGCGGGCGTTCGCCGCCCCTGCTGCCGACCAGCCGCTCCCTCGCCTGCGCGAAGTCGGACGCCGCAGTCGGATCATTGCCCGACATCTGCCTGACCAGGGCGTAGACGTGTTCGGTCTGCTCAAGCGCATTGTCCACGACCTGCTGCAGGTAGAGGCGACCGTCCTGCGGGTGGGGCAACTGGTGGCTGTGCCGCTTGATCTCGTTGATATAGAGCAGCAGCGCGGTGACAGGCCCATTGAGTTGGCTGGCTAACGCCGCTCCGGCCTCGTCCGCTGCCTGGATGCGCGCGACAGGAGGCTCGGCCACCTCGAGAGCGTCTTCGCCAGGCGCGATTCGTTCGGCCCGTTTTGGGGCCTGCGAATCAACGGGTTGACGGGCCTGTTCCGACATGGGCGGAACTTATCGGTTGCGGTATCGCGGATGGTTAACTTCGCAGCCGGTAAGAATACGGGGCAAACCCGGCTTGACCGCGCGAAGGCTGCGAAATCATCGAAAAGATCACATTATCGCGCGGAAATTCACTGGTCGCGACCAATGCCGGGGTCGGGGTGGGATTTGGCGGCCGATATCTCCCGTAGTTTTGCGGGGATCGCATTTACCTTCCGGGATCGCCGCCGCCTGCATTTCTCGCGACCTTCAGGCATCAGGCACGCCGCCACGGCCCGGACGCATCAGGATCAGCCGAGCCTGGAAATCTGCTCTTCGGTTACGACCCGCTCGACATTCTCGGACTTGCTCTTGATGCGATAGCGCGGCCGGCCGTCGGCCTCGATCGGCAGGCACGAGACGATGGTATAGATGCTGCGTTCCTTCACCGTGGCGCGGCCCTGCGGACCCTGCTGCTGATGATGAACGTCGTCATTGATCGCATAATTGTGGGCCATCGCCGGTCTTTCCGCTGAAAAAAGGCTTGTAGTCTCAAAGGCCTCGCAAGGCAACAGATCGTTGGCCGGGAATCGCATGGTTCCATCGATCAGGCCGTCAGGAGCGCCTTTCGGCTGCCGATCCGCACGATCGAATTCGCTACCGCCGAACCGGACAGGGCCCCCTCGCGCAGACCGTCTGCGACGCATTCGGCGATCCCGGCCATTTCCTGCTCCTGATCGAACAGGTTGTTACCGATGCAAAGCATGTCGATGCCGGCCTTGAGCGATCGCAGGCAGGCTTCTCTTGTGCCGAGCGCCTTCTGCAAGCCCTGCATCTGCATGTCGTCGGTGATCAACAGCGTATCGGGAAGGCGCCGACGCAGCCGGCCAAGCCCCGCCGCCGACAAGGTCATCGGCTGATCCCCGCCCCATTGCCGGACGATAGCGTGGCTGACCAGCACCGCATCGCCGAACATTTTCGGCGCCAGCGAGTAGAACAACTCCTCCTGCTCGGGCGCCAGCGCATCGGAAATGTCCATGAACGCCTGGTGGGAATCCACCCGCGCCCCGCCGATGCCGGGAAAATGCTTCAGGCAGAGCCCGATGCGCTCAGCCCGCGCGACCTCGCTTGCCAGCAACGCATTGGCTTCCACCTCGGCGATGTCGGCCGAGTAGGATCGTTTGATGCCGCCGATGTTGGGATTGTCGGGGTTGTAATTGACGTCAATCACGGGCGTGAAATCATAATGAATGCCAAGCTGCCGCATCTCGGCGAAACTCGCGGTGAGGATGGCGCGCTTCTGACCCAGCGCGAGGTGGTTGAACTCCTTCGCGCTCGGTAGCGGCGCAAAGCCGCGGTCCTCCTTCAGCCGCCGCACCAGGCCGCCTTCCTGATCGATGAACACCATCGGCCCCGAGGGCAGCGCGGCAATCTCCGCGCAGAGGCGCCGCATTTGGTCGGGGGATTCAATGTTGTTGTCGTATTGCAGCGTCCGACAGGAATAATCGAACAGGATCACGCCGCCGAGCCCGTAGCGGCCGGCGAATTCCCGCAGCCACGCCGGAACTGTCTTGCCGAAGAAGCCGAGGATGAAGAGTTCGCCGATGGGCATGGGGGTGTTTCCGTCGCTCGGTCCTCACGCACACGATGCTAACACGAAATCGCTTTCTCGCGGACCATCAGGACATCGCCTGCATCAGGGCCGCGATCTTGATGGTCGCAAAGTTGGAATAGGTGTCGGATACGGCGTAGGGCAAGATGATCTGGTCATTGTGCCGTATCGCCCCGCAGGTATAGACAACGTTGGGAACATAGCCTTCGCGCTCGGACGCCTCGGGATGCAGCAATGGCTCGACCGAGCGCGCCAGCACCTTCGATGGATCGGTCTTGTCCAGCAGGGCCGCGCCGATCGAGTATTTTCGGAGCGGACCCACGCCGTGCGTGAGCAGCAGCCAGCCCTCGTCAAGCTCGATCGGTGAACCGCAGTTTCCGATCTGCACGAACTCCCAGGGGAATTGCGGCTTCAAAACCGCCTGACCGCCGTCCCACTGGTGCAGGTCCTCCGAATAGATCAGATAAAGGTTCTCATTGTCTTGGCGCGCGATCATGGCGTACTTGCCGTCGATCTTGCGCGGGAACAGTGCCATGCCCTTGTTGAGGGCAGCCGTCCCCCGCAGCGGCGTCATTCGAAATGACAGGAAGTCGCGGGTCTCGATCAACTCGGATCGGATCGCCTTGCCGCTGTAGGCGGTATAGGTGGCGTAGTAGGTCTTGCGGCCGCCATCACTGAACTCGACGAAGCGAGCGTCCTCGATGCCGTTCGACTGGGAATCCGTAACTGGAAAGATGACGCGCTCGCTGAGTTCTTCGTCCGCATTGAAAGTCAACTCGATATCGTCGCCATCTGGCCTGGGTACACGCAGTTTGATCCGCGGGCTGGAGGCGAGGCGGGCCGTCGGATCGACGGACAAGCTGCCGTCGGCTGCGACCGTGCCGGCACGAAACGTCAGCGACGATACATGCCCTTCGCCGACCGCACGCAGGCTGAGAACGAAGCGCAAGCCGCCCTTCGGCGCGTCCGACTGATCGGGATGCGGCACAATGCTGGGATTGAACAGCGCCGAGGCCTCGAACGAGTATTCGTTCAGAAAATAGGCGCCGATCAACTGGCGCTGCACGCTGGAGAACGTACCGTGAGCCGCCAGCGCCTGTTCCATGACATCAGCGCGCGCCTCGAAGGTTTCCAGCAGGTTTCGGTGCCGGTCCTCAAAGTTTTCCAGCACCTCTGTCAGCAGTTGAGCTGCGACCTTGGGATCCAGTGCCAGAACACGTTCAACGATGTGATTGGCGCGTGTCTTGTCGGTCGGGTTCAGATCGCGCGGTTCAGTCGTCGGCTTGAAGGGCCGCACGATCACCCGCGCTGGGTCGGGACGCAGATAGAGCGCCTGCCGGTGAAGGAAAGTGGCTTTTGACACGGTATCCTCGGTTCTCTGGGGAATTTGACTCAGACGCCAACGGCGCGAAGCGCCATTGGCGGTGTCACGCCGACATCGACACGCGCAAGCTGACGAATATCCGCAAGACCGAGCAGATAGGACACCACCGACTCGCCGCCACGGTTTTCGTTGGCGCGGTCGGGATGCAGTCCATCCCGGCAACTGCCGGTCTCGGGATCGACGAGCGCGATCGCCAGATCGTTGCGCCCGAGGAACCAGGCAAAGACGTTGGTTGCGATCGCCTTCCATTCGGCATCGCCATCCGCGCGCCATGCGGTCAGGCAGGCGGCGATGGTTGCCGCCGCCTCCACCGGCTGCTGGTCGAACGCGCGCGGCGGCTGACGCAATTCGCCGAAACCGGCGCTGCCGATGGGACGGAAATGTCCTGACGGAGCCGTTTGTTGCGTCATCAGCCAGCGCAGCGAGCGCAAACCGGCAGCGAGGTACGCGGGTGTTTGCGTCGCCATGCCTGTCAGCATCAGGGCTTGCGGCATTCGCGCATTGTCATAGGCGAGGCCTTCCTCGAACCACGACCATTCCGGCGTCTCGACCGCCGCCAGGCTGGACATCAGGCTGTCGGCAAGGGTGCGCCGAAAATCGCGGGCGCGCGCATCGTCGGCGGCAACGGCGCAATAGCCGTCCAGACCCAGCAACGTGAAAGCCAAAGCGCGCGGCGAACTAAACGTTTCGACGGCTGGAAGCGCCTCCGCAAACAAGGCAGTGGCCCATCGTCGCCGCGAAGGGCTTGCATCCCTGCGCGCGCACTCGCCCAGCGCCCACAGCGTTCGCCCATGACTGTCCTCGGAGCCAGTGTCTTCAAGCCAGGTCCGGTTGAATCCCATGAAGTTGCGAAATCGTCGCGTGTCGGGATTCCACGCATGCTGCACGAAGGCAGCAAAACGGGCCGTCAGAACCTCTGACAGGCGTTTTTCACCGGGATTGTTGAGGGCGCATGCCAGCAGCAGGGCGCGGGCGTTGTCGTCCACGCAATAGCCGTGCGCGCGATCGGGCACCGAATGCACCGCATGCTGGAACAGGCCGGTATCGTCGCACATGGAGAGGAAGTGGCTCAGTTGCATGTCGGACGCCGCAGGGCTGTGCGCGATCGCGACCGGTCCGGTACGCGCGATCACCTTGAGCCAGTCGCCCTGGCGCGCTTTTTCGAAAGTGGTCAGGTAACGCTCGGCCGCGCGCTCCCATGTCATCGATCGGCTGGTTGCGTAGGCGCGCACGCGCATTGCCTGCCGGCGTGGGGCGTCCGTGAGCAGTTGCGCAATCTCCCTGCCGATCGCGGCGGCATTGCCGAACGGCACGATGACGCCACGGCCGTCATCGAGCAGCTCCAGCGCGTGCCAGTACGGCGTGGAAACCACCGGCTTGCCCAATCCAAAGCTGTAGGCCAGGGTGCCCGACGTCATCTGCGCTTCATTGAGATAAGGCGTGACGTAGACGTCGCACATCGAAATGAACTCCAGCAACGTCGCCTGATCGACGAACTGGTCGAGGAATATGACGTGGTCCTCTACCCCAAGCTCGCGGACGCGCGTCACCAGACTCTCGCGATAGGCCTCGCCCTGATCGCGCACCAGATTTGGATGGGTCGCGCCCAGCACGACGTAGACCGCGTCCGCGCGCCGTTGCAGGATCGCCGGCATGGCATCGATCATGACCTCGATGCCCTTGCTGGGGGACAATAGTCCGAACGTCAGAATGACGGAACGGTCGCTGAATCCGAGCTTGGCCTTTGCCGCGTCGGGCTCCACCAGCGGGAAGTCGGGAATGCCGTGGGCAATGACCTCGATCTTGTCGTTCGACAGGCGATACACGCTGCGCAGCATCTCGTGTCCCTTGTTGGCCATCACGATGACCTTCGAAGAGGCTTCGACAATGCGTTCCATCACCGCGCGCTGGGCCGCGGTCGGCTTGGCCAGCACCGTATGAAGCGTCGTGACGACGGGCATGCTGAGGCGTGAAAGCAGCTCGAGAATGTGGGCGCCGGCCTCCCCGCCGAAAATTCCGAATTCATGTTGCAGACACACGACGTCGAACCGGCCGGCGTTCAGGAATGCCGCCGCACGCACATAGTCCTCGATGGTGTCGTCCCTGATCTGCAAGGCGACCGAGCCAGGATAGTCATAGGCCTGCCCGCGGTCGTTCATGGCGACAATGCTGACCTCCAGATCCGGTCGGGAATTCGAAATCGCCCGGTGGAGATCGGTTGTAAAGGTCGCGATGCCGCAGCGGCGAGGCAGCGAATTGCCGATGATGGCGATGCGGCGAAGCGGCGTCATGCTCGCCCCCCGATCTGGCCTGCAGGTCGCGCCATGGAGGCAGCGTCTGGGTGCGCAGGCTCGGCCGGCGCCGCGCCCGTTCTCTGCAACAGCGAAACGGCCGGTCTGGTGGCGGGATACGCGATCAGTGCGCTCAATCCGTCGCTGCCAACCTCGATGCTGGTGCGACCGCCGCCGATGAAAATCGCTTGTCCGATCGACGCCGCGCTCGCCCCGATGGCGGCCCGGCCGTCGAGGACAAGGAGCCATGTCTCGGGTTCGGCAAGCAGCGCCCAGCTTGACCCCTCAGGCAACGCCAGGCGCTCGAGAACAAAATGCCGGCTCGCGACCAGAATCGTTCTGTTTGCGGTATTCGCGGCAAACGGCGTCGGAATACCTGAACTTCGAAGCGGCCATGTGTGGGCGACGGCGACCCCGTTGTCTTCGTGTAATTCGCGCGCCCGGCCGTGGTCGAACAGGCGGAATGTCGCGTCGCTGTGCTGCTGAATTTCGGCGAGCACGATGCCGGCGCCGATGGCGTGGATGGTGCCGGCCGGAATGTAGATGACGTCGTCTTTGGCAACAGCTCGCCACTGGACGAGTTCGGAGATCGAGCCGTTCTGGATCGATGCACGCAATTGCTGCGGCGTTACCGGATGTTTCAATCCGGCGCCGATTTGCGAATCGGGTTGGGCTGCGAGGATATACCAAGCCTCGCTCTTCCCGTTCGGCATCCCCAGCGCGCGCGCGAACGTGTCGTCCGGATGAACCTGGATCGACAAAGGCTGGCTGGTGAACAGGAGTTTGAGGAGCAAGGCTGGGGTCGGCGCCGTGCTGTCGGCGCGTTCGAACCAAAGCTCGCCCACGGCGTCACTGGACCCGTCAACCTGGCTCCAGGGCTTTAGATCGCCGAGTCCCCACGGCTTGTGAACGACCCGTATGGCGGCATGTTCGGTAGGCATGGGAAGTCCTGACCCGTTGCGCGCGCATCAAGGCGATGCGCCGCTGGCCGAAATCGTTCTGCAGAATGTCGTTTGGCTGATGTGTTGCGGTTCCGGCAAGTTGCGAGGAACCGAGGCATCGACTAGGTAGATGGGGATCCAGGCTCCCGAAAACAACCCGGTGTCCACCACAAGAAGCGATCCAGGTTCGATTCGGCGGCACGGAATCGATGGCCGCCATGCCTCGTTACCCGAGGCGTGGTTCGCCTGAACGACCGACACGAAGGAGCGCTGTACGCCGGCGCCATTCAGCCTATACTGGAGGCAGATTGACTTTCCAGCGCGCCCCAGCGGGATGCCCAGCAGACAGGCGCATATTCAGCTTGGCTAATGCATCTCTCCACCGCTCTGAATGGAGCTCGATAGGTCACGTGAACCAGGGTCGCCGGCATTAGGCGTTCGCAACAGGCGTCGCCGCAGCACCACAGTCGCCGCACGACGGCGAATCCGGGAAAGGAAACACCGATGAATCTCTCCGCCTTGCTGGCGCAGCGCGCCGCAAAAGGCCGCCCGGTCCGCGTCGGCTTGATCGGCGCCGGCAAGTTCGGCTCGATGGTCCTGGCCCAGGCGCAATGGCTCAAGGGCTATCAAATCGTCGGCGTCGCCGACCTCGACGCATCCAAGGCGCGCGCCGCGCTGGCCCGGGTCGGCTGGCCGCAAGAGCGCTATGCCGCGTCCAGCCTCGGCGAAGCGGTGAGGGCCGGCACAACCTGCATCGTCAGCGACGCCGCCGCACTCTGTTCGTTCGAAGACGTCGATTGCATCATCGAGGCGACCGGCCACCCGATCGCCGGCGTGCGCCACGCGCTGGCGGCGATCGAGGCCGGCAAGCATGTGGTGATGGTCAACGTCGAGGCCGACGTGCTGTGCGGCCCGCTGCTTGCGGAAAAAGCCCGCGCCAAGGGCCTGGTCTACTCGATGGCGTATGGCGACCAGCCGGCGATCATCTGCGAACTGGTCGACTGGGTGCATGCCTGCGGCTACGAGCTGACCGCCGCCGGCAAGGGGATGAACTTCGAGCCGCGCTATCGCTATTCGACCCCCGACACGGTGTGGGGCTTCTTCGGCTGGAGCGAGGAAGAGGTCGCCAAGGGCGATTTCAACCCGAAAATGTACAACTCATTCACCGACGGCACCAAGGCGGCGATCGAAATGGCCGCGGTCGCCAACGGCACCGGGCTCGACTGCCCCGACGACGGCCTCGCGTTTCCGCCGGCAGGCCTGCAGGATCTCGCGCGCGTGTTCCGCCCGGCCGCCGATGGCGGGCGCCTTGCGCGCCGTGGTCTTGTGGACATCGCGGCGAGCCAGGAGCCGGACGGACGCGAGGTGTTCAACAACATCCGCTACGGCGTCTTCGTGACGTTCAAGGCCAACAACGAATATACCCGGGCGTGCTTCCACCAGTACGGGCTGTTGACCGATCCGTCCGGCTGGTACGCGTCGATGTGGCGCCCGTTCCACATGATCGGACTGGAAACCTCGGTCTCGGTTCTGTCGGCAGTATTGCGCGGCGAAGCCACCGGCTCGCCAAAAGAATTCCGCGGCGACGCCGTCGCCACCGCCAAGCGCGATCTCAAGGCCGGCGAAATGCTCGACGGCGAGGGCGGCTTTTGCGTGTGGGCCAACGCGATCCCGGCCAGCAAGAGCCTGTCGGTTGGCGGCTTGCCGATCGGGCTGGCCCACAACGTCCGCCTGATCCGCGACGTCACGCGCGACCACATCGTCACTTTCGCCGACGTCGAGATCAAGTCCGACCTCGATGTGCTGGCGTTGCGGAAAGAGATGGAGAAGAAAGCCGCGATGCAATCGGCCGGCGCGCGCTGAAGCTCGTCGAGATCGCGGATAGGAAGCGGCGTCGGGCGCCTTGCTGAGATGGCGGCTGTTCAGGAAGGGCCCGATACCGGCGCAAGTTAAGGAAGGGGAGGAATTGAATAGCGGCTAGATGGCTTCCCACTGTTCAACCGGAGCACGCCCTTGTAACTGGTCATCATATCGGTCGGATTGATGGTTGTGGCGGCGTCTGCCTGGGAAGGCGTGAGCACCGCGTGCGACCAAGTCAACAACACCATCACGACGATTGCAAAGGCACCCATTGAAAGGACTAGTTTGCGCATTGTAGGCCCCGTTGGTTGTCAATTCGATGCGGCAATGGTGTGCGCACCGTGTTTCGCGAGTGTGTTGTCGCAAGCCAAGGATGGTTTCGTCGCAGGGTTATTCGGTTTCGTGGCAGGCCGTGCGAGATTCGCCAGGGCGTCAGCGGACGGTACGGACGATTTCGCATGGCGAGAAAATTAAAGACTTACCAGACTGCGCTGGGATTCTTCGATCTGGCGATTGCCGCGCCATCGATGAAAGCAGCTCTGCAAGCATGGGGCGCTGACAGCAATCTCTTCCATCAAGGCGCGGCAAAGGAAAGCGACGATGCGGACGTCATTGCCGCGACCATGGCAAAGCCGGGCGTCGTTCTCAAGCGCCCCGTCGGCTCCGATGGCGCTTTCGGCGAGCATGCCGAACTGCCCACCCACCTGGGCGACGACGAACGACCGACGAAAGCCGCCCGCAACTCCAAAGCCGCCAAGCGGAAGAAACCGTCCGACAAGGCGGCGGAACGAGCGGCCGCGCGCGCTTTCGAAAGGCAGCAGAACCGACGCGAGCGGGAGCGCGCGGACGAAGAGGCCGCCAGGCGCAAGGCGGGTGAACGCCGACAGCACGCTATCGACAGGATTGAGGCGGCGCTGGCGGCGGCCACGCAGAAACATGCGAGAAAGGCTGCGGCGCTTCAAGCTGAAGTAAAGGCCATCGCAAAACGGGCGCGGGCTGAAGATATGCGATGGATCAAGGAGAGGGAGCTACTGGAAGCTGCGTTGCGCCGAGCGTCAGCGGCTAGCTGAGCTGCGTGTGTTTCAGGTAACGAACTTGCTGTCCACCCTGACCGGCTCATGCAGCAAATGGGTAGGTCGCAAAAAACAAGAGCCACAAATCAAATGCCCCGCTCTCACGGGGCATTCGGATCTCTGGGATCGCAGTCTTACGCCGCCTGAGCCTGCTGATTGATTGCGGTCTTGGCAATCTCCGTCAGGGCCTCGTCAGTCGCCTCTTCTTCCTCAAGGGTTTCTTCCAGCAGGGAGACAGCATCATCGAGACCCAGCTCTTCGGCCCACGCGATCAGGGTTCCGTAACGGGCAATTTCGTAGTGCTCGACCGCCTGTGCGGCACCGAGGAGGCCGGCGTCCAGCGCTGGGGACCCTTTGTATTCTTCCATAATTTCCGCACCCTCGTCCGTGATGCCGACGATAGCAGCGCAGGTCTTGCCCTGGGGCTTCTTCTCGATAACAGCAAATACCTGCTCGAGGCGATCAATCTGTCCCTGGGTCTCGGCGTGATGTTTCTCGAATGCAGCCTTGAGTTCCTCGCTTTGAGCGGCCTTCTGCATCTTGGGCAGCGTCGATAGAATTTTTTTCTCGGCGAAGTAGATATCCTTCAGCGTATCATGAAACAGCTCTTCGAGCTTCTTCGGTTCCTTGGCCATAACATCATCCTTTGTGGTGAGCCGACGCTCCACTGGAGGTGAAGCTGACGCTCTAACGGACGGCCCGATAACTCGTTCCTGCAATGGCGGGGAACACTCTCACGGTCAAACTTCAGCTGGATACGACCGGCCGGCCATAGGTGTCAGCTCCGCTGCTGAAGCTCCGCGGCCGCTTCGTTGATCACATCCATAATGGGCATCGTTGCCGATTGATGCACCATATGGCCGGCGCCGGGAACCCGGCGCAATTTACTGTTCTTCAATTCCTGATGAAGTCGAGCCGATTGCTCGTCGATATCAATCAGCCGGTCATCCTCACCGGCGACGATGACGACAGGCAATGCAAGTTCACCGTAAGAAGGGGATGCAGAAAACGCTGCGGGGATCATCAGCATGGCTTCGGCGGCAGCGGCCCGAATCTGGGATGGCCGAACAGCCATCTCCTTCGGGAACCCTTGGAACTTTGCTGGTACCGGCCGCGGCCCAAACATTTTTGCGAGATTGGCTGACCACATCAACCGAGACAGCAGCGGCGCCAGCGAGTAAGCGAGCAAATCTCCGATGACCGGTATGGCCGGTCCGGATTGCGCGACCACGTCCGCACGGACGGTTGGGAAGTAGTACCCTGACGCCAGCACGAGCGATTGCACGAGAGATGGATGCCGCCTTGCGAGCGCGAGTGCGACCAAAGTGCCCCACGAATGACCCAAGACGACGGCCTGATGGACTTGAAGCCGGGTGAGAGCCTTCACGAACAAATCGGCCTGAGCCTCGGGGCTCCAAACCACTCTTCGCGGCCGCGAACTGTGACCAAACCCCGGTCGATCGAACGCGATAACCCTGAAGTTCCTGGCGGCGAGATCAATCAAGCCGGCCGATTCAAAATCCTGGATCATGCTTCCGTTGCCATGAAGCAAGACAAGCGGTGGACCGCTTCCCCGCTCGACATAATGAAGACGAACGCCGTCGATGTCCAAAAAACGACCCTGCGGCGGATTATCGCGCTCTGCCTTCCTGGACAATCGCCAATTGACGAAAGAGATCACTGCGAGAACGCCGATGGCGGATGCAACCGCCGTGCCGACCGGATGGCTTGACGTCAGCGAATTGCGATTGTCCCTTACGGGCAGCGCACGCGCGTTTGAAGTATTCACGAGAGAGTCCTTTCCTTGGCGGCTGCATTTGGATCACGGCCAAGTAACGCCACCGCGAGCGTCGCCTCTGCCGCGAGAATCTAAGCGCATGGCGGGTCTCGATGATAATGAGAACGCATGCGCCGTTGGTGGTCACGGCATGCAGGCGCAACAGGCCCGGGATGCCATTGTTCCTGTGATCCGGAATAGTGATCGCTTCGCGCTGCCGACGGCGAGGGCGGCTTTTGCGTGTGGGCCAACGCGATCCCGGCCAAAAAAAGCCTGTCGGTCGGCGGCTTGCCGATCGGGCTCGCCCACAACGTCCGCCTGATCCGCGACGTCGCGCGCGACCACATCGTCACTTTTGCCGACGTCGAGATCAAGTCCGACCTCGACGTGCTGGCGTTGCGGAAAGAGATGGAGAAGAAGGCCGCGGCGCAATCGGCGGGCGCGCGCTGACGGTCGTCGTCAGCGGCGGGAGCGGGCCGAGCGATCGGCAAATCTAGCTTCCGAACTCGTCACACTGGCAGTTCAAATCCGACCCATAAGTAGCATGACGACCAGGATGATCAGGATGACACCGATGACACCGACGCCCCCGTGACCGAAGCCGTAGCCGTAGCCGCCGAAGCGGCCACTGAAGCCACCAAGCAGGAAGATGACGAGGATAATGATGAGTATAAGTCCGAGCGACATGCCTGACTCCTTTGGACGGACCCAATGAATATTGGGTTTCTTAGAGCCTTTTCCGTTTCGATTGAATCGAAACGGGGCTCTAGATTCTTGATTTGACGCGTTTTCTTGACGCGAACCGGTTTCCACTTCGCTGGAAAACGCTTTAGTAGTCCGATTGCAAAACCTGAACCTTGATGTTTCCGCTGTCACCTGTCGTTGGGGTCACCGAGAACAATGCCAGACTACTTCTTTTCGATTGAAATGCCACGCTCGCCGATACTGATCTCGACGCCAGTGGTTTTCTGCCGCTGCTGGTAGAATTGATAACTGAGTACCGCGACGACAGCGGCAAGCGAGCCGATGATGAGGTAAAGAATGTTGCGATTCATTGTCCAAAGACCCCTATTTGTGTGATTTTCCTTTATGCGGTCGAATGCCCGATAGTGAAGGCGGCGTTTCGACCAAATTCGGCACGGCTACAGCCAACTGATCCCTGCCAGCGGCAGTACCCGTTGAAGGATCGCTGCTAGACAGATCAGAACCACAAGCAGTTTGAGAAGGTTGGCGAGGCGGGCTTCATTAACAAACTTGTCAATCGCCCAAAAACAAATTGCACCCACGATGCAAATTATCAAAACCCCGATCAAGGCTGAAAGCATAGTATCCCCCTGTGCTGGTGCGGTGACGACCCTCGCCACCTAGGATGATAGAAAGATTGGCTTGGCTCAGTGCCCGCCTGCTACAGAGATCGCCTGACCAGTGAGCCAGATCAATGATGTCGAAGCGCGAAACCGCACCCGCACCATGATCGGATGGTCAGCAGCGGTCAAGCCGTTGCAGCCGGCGCAGAGGCGGGTATGCCGAGCAGCGGCACGACATGCAGCGGGGCAATTGCATGCCCAGAATGTCAGATGTGCTCGACTATGAGTATCTGTTGATGCCACCAAGCGATCGCCTCGTTAATCAATTCACGGGGGTCGCGCCCAGCAAAGTGCCCGTGGTTCATTTGATAGGAATAAGCTACTTCTGATAGGAATAAGCTACTTCAGGCCGTGCTTCGGTCAGCAAAATCGGCTCAGATTTTTGACCAGCAGCCAGCCCTCGATCTCGCACTCCGACTATTACTACCGTAGCCGATTGTCCTGCTCGGATTTCGCTTTCTTTAAGGACTAGATTTCGCTCTTTTTCGGTGAACTCCCAGAATATTGTGGGCTCAGGTTTGCTGGCCTTTATGCTGATCCACCATTTCTTCGCGTTGCTTGCCAGCCTGGAAGATGAGACAGCATCTGTCTTGTCCAATACATGGCCGACGCTGCGCAGCAAAGCGATGCACCCCGCTGAATTGGGCTTCCCAAGCCACGCCTACCGGGCTTTCCCACAGTCTCTCCCGGAAATATTCGCAACGCACGACAACTTCCCGCATGGCCTGAGCGCGTACTGTAGTCGCATTCACTTTGTGGTGCCTCGGTGACCGACAATTAATCCTAGTGGCATTGCGGCGGCCCGCAAGTGCCGCTGTCATGAACGCCATGGGATCGAGATCGCGAGAGGTCATCTGGGGCGGTCATATCAAAGGCGCGGAGATACACGCCCGGATTGCCCGGGAAGAAGCGAACCGCGCCGCGTGCGAAGCTGATCGCGCTTAGGTCCATGCTTGGTCACTGCCTATGGAAGGCTAGCCGAGCTTGGCCGCAAGCGCCTGTCCCTGTTGCGCGAGCTATTGCCGAAACCGGGCCTGATTGCCTTCGCCGTCGATCCGAAAAACGGCGCGACGCCGTTCCAGGTCAAGGATGTGCAAGAGGCAGCGCAGGCTGTCGGTCAACCGCTGCTGATCGCCGAGGCCGGCACCGAGGATCAGGTCGACAAGATGTTTGCGATGATCGCGGAACGTAACGTCGCCGCGATTCTCTTTGGCGCGTCACAATATTTTCAAGTGATCGCCGATCGACTGGTGGCGCTCGCGGCGCGTTACCGTATTCCCGCCCTTTATGAATGGCGCGAATTCGTCACCAGCGGCGGTCTGATGAGTTATAGTACGGATCGTGCCGACGCGGCGCGGCTCGCCGGAACGTATGCCGGGCGCATTCTCAAGGGCGAGAAGCCGGCTGACATGCCGGCGACCCAATCGACGCGTTTCGAACTGGTCATCAACCTCAGGACCGCCAAGGCGATCGGCCTGGAGTTTCCACCGGCGCTGATGGCCATTGCCGACGAGATGATCGACTAAGGCGCGCCATGCTGGCGCAGGATGCGCGACGCGGTCCTCCACGAATTGCGAAGCGCCTCTATTGATCGGGTCACCTTTGGGTTGTCACCTTGGGGGCCGTCCTTGTACACATTGGACGAACTCCACGCTCAAATCCGCCTCGACGATGCTTCCATTTGAGCAACGCGGCCGGCTCGTTGCGGGCGTGTCGATGGCACGGGTAATTTGGCATCATGCGCTGGCTCGAGAACCGGATTCCGCCGCCCCTCCTCCTCGGTCTTGCCGTGGGCCTGCAATGGGCCGGGGCACGGGCGATCGAGAGCCTCACGCTCGGGTTGCCGTGGCGGCTTGCCGTGTCAGGCCTGCTCGGCGCCATCGGCATCGCCGCGATGGCCTGGGGCGTTCTTGAATTCCGCCGCGCACGGACAACCGTCGATCCGCTGCACCCGGAGAAGGTTTCCGCCCTGGTGAAGACAGGCATCTACCGGCTCACGCGCAACCCGATGTATTCAGGCATGGCCCTCGTTCTGTTCGGATCGGCGGCTCTCTTCGATAATCTGGTGGCGTTCGTGGTCGTGCTCGCCTTTGGTCTCTTCATCGACCGCTTCCAGATCGTGCCGGAGGAACGCGTCCTGCGCGCGCGCTTCGGAAATGAGTTCGAGGACTACAGGCGCCGGGTCCGGCGCTGGATCTGATCGCGGCAGATCAGGGGCGCTGTCTGGACAATTTGAAGACTGGCGGAGAGGGAGGGATTCGAACCCCCGATAGGCTTGCACCTATGCCGCATTTCGAGTGCGGTGCATTCGACCACTCTGCCACCTCTCCAGGCGCCATGACGGGTCGGATTCGGCCCGCGGTCGGGCCGAGTTCTAGGCGAGGAAGGCGGGGCAGACAAGGCGCGGGGCCAAGAAATCCGATGGCCGCGCAGGGAGGCAAGATGGAGGAAAAAATGCAGCATTTGACGGTTCGGGCCAATGGCGCGGCGTTGCACGTGGCCCGCATCGGCACAGGGCGGCCGCTGCTGTTGCTGCATGGCTGGCCCGAATTCTGGCTGACCTGGGAGCCGGTGATGACGCGACTCGCCGATCGCTTCACGCTCTATGCTCCCGACCTGCGCGGCTTCGGCGACAGCGACAAGCCCGAGGGGCTGTTCGGCCCCGACCAGCAGGCCGCCGACATGCTGGCGCTGGTGGACGCGCTTGGTCTCGCGCAGGCCGGCATCGTCGGCCATGACGTCGGCGGCGCCTTGATGCAGCCGCTGGCGCGACTGGCGCCGGAACGCATCGCCGGGCTGTTTTTCTTCGATTTCGTCTACCCCGGGATCGGGCCGCGGATGGCGGCGCCGGAGCGCCTCAATCACATCTGGTATCAATCCTTTCACCAGATGGAGATGGCGCCGGCCCTGGTCGGCGCCAGCCGCGAAAGCTGCCGGCTTTACATCGGGCATTTCCTGAAAACCTGGTCGCATCGCAGCCACGTCTTTGACGACGATCTCGAGGCTTTCACCGACAACTTCCTCAAGGCCGGAAATCTCGCCGGCGGCTTCGCGCATTACCGCGCGGCCCATGCCGGCCGGGTCAGGATGATGCAGGGCGAAGCCCCGGCGCCGCCGCCGATCGACGTTCCGACCTGCGTTCGCTGGGCCGAGCACGATCCGCTGTTTCCCTATCAATGGACCGATCGGCTCGGCGAGACCTTTACAAATCTCGATCTCGCGATGTTTCCGGACGTCGGCCACTTTCCCCATCGCGAGGACCCTGACCGCGCCGCGGCCGAGATCGCGGCGTTCTTTGCGCGCATCGGCTGGCGCTGAGCGGCGTTGCTGTTCAGGATGAAGGGTGGGACCGCCAGACGCGACAAAAAACTGGCGGTCCCGTGTCGCTGCTTTGAAAAACTGGCCCGGGAAGTGCGGCTTCGCCGGCCAGCCGGAGCGACGAAACAACGGTAGCCAGGCCGATGGAAACGGCAACGCGATCCCGCCCTTAACCTAACCGGTCAACCTTACCGCGCGACCGCGCGGGAACTCGCGAGGCGCGGCCCCGGCGCGAAGCGCTCGCGCGAAAGCAAGTTGGACGACCACGCTATTCGCGGGCCTTTTTCGCCTTCTTGCCCTCCTTGACCTCCTTGCCGGTCTCTTTGCCATTCTTCTTGTGGCGGTTGGTCAAGCGCGCGTTACCGAGGCCGGTGCCGATGGTCAGAACGCCCCAGTGGTCGACGTCCTGCATAAAGGGAACCTCGGAAAGTCCCTGCACGACGCCGTCATTATGCATCAGCACAGCCGTATCGTGATTGCCGATCTTGGGGATCGCCTCCACCAGACTTGCCGGCAGGTTGAACTTGCTGCTCTCCCAGTTGCCGGGCAGGTTCTGCGCACCCTTTTCAATCGAGCCGTCGGCATTGATCACGCCCGGACACGCGATGCCGATGAAGGGCGCGAGTTTAAGCCCTTCGTTCTCCGCCTCGGTGATAAGTCCCTTCAGCATCTTCACCAGCCGCTTCACCGCGCCTTCGCGAGTCGGCTCATCATCGGCGTGCTTCCACAATTCGGACTTCCATACGTCGGCCTTCGACAGATCCGGCGCCTTCTTCCAGCCCGTCTCCACAACACCGCATCTAATATTGGTGCCGCCGATATCGACCGCGAGGATGCTGTCATGGGCCTCGAAGATCCATGACGGCGCCAGGTGCAGCGCGCCGATCAGGCCGGCGTCATCGGGGTGAAAGCGGATCGGCACCAGGTCGACGTCGAAATCCTCCGCCTTGAGGAGGAGGCTGGTGCGGGCGATCGCAATCTCGCCGACCCTGCTCTGCCGGAAGCCGCCGCCGACGACGATACGCTCGGTATCTCCCCATGCCTTGGTCTTCAGAAAGCGCCGCGTCACATAGGCCAGTTCCTGCACGAATTCCTCGATCGCGCCATGGACCAGCGCCGCGGCGCCGACGTCTTCGCCTATCAACGCTGCGTCGAGTTCACCCTTGGCGATCTCGCCGGTAGAGCGTTTGCCGAGCGGATCGTCGCCATTCTTCTTCAACGGCTTGCGCAACTCGTCCAGGATCTTGCGAAATGCGCTCCTGCTGGCGCGGTCGCCCAGGAAGCCGTCCTCGTCCTTCAGTTCGATATTGAAACTGTCGATCTCGACCGACGGCAGGCGGGTGGATCCGTGGTGCGCGATGCCCGTGCTGGTCGCGATGTCGTCTGCCATTTGCCCCTGCCCTGTTGATTTTCGTCCAGACAACGGGCGGGGAACCCTTTTGTTTCATGGATCGAGCGGGGCGGGAGGCAGCCAACAAGGGAGGTCGGCTCATTCCCCGATCCGATCCGGTGCTGGCCTCCCGAGCTCGGAATCCTTCATTATGGCTGGTTTTCGACTGCCTTTTCCTTGACTCGTGGCGTTCGGCGGCTATAAGTCCCCGCATCCGGCGCGGGATTTCTCGCGCCGCTTGTTTTTGCGCGATTTTGAGGGGTTCGCTCCCGACCCGCGCGAAAATCGTACCCATACCGACTGACCAAAAAGCCGACCCGGACCTGATCCTTTTGGGGATGCTGCCGAGGACGGGATCGAACACGAAGGAATAAAACGATGTTCGCAGTCATCAAAACCGGCGGCCGGCAGTACCGCGTCGTTCCGGATGATGTGCTCGAGATAGGCAAGATCGCCGGCGAAGTCGGCGCCATCGTGCAGCTGGGTGAAGTGCTGGTGGTCGGCGGTGACACGCCGGTGCTGGGCACGCCGACGGTGGCCGGCGCCACCGTTGCGGCCGAGGTGCTGCAGCACAAGCGCGGGCCGAAGGTGATCGCCTTCAAGAAGCGTCGCCGCAAGAATTCGCGCCGCAAGCGCGGTTATCGCGACGAGATCACGGTGCTTCGCGTTACCGAGATCCTGACCGACAACAAGCAGCCTTCGATCGGCCCGCGGCCGAAGCGGGAGAAGGTTGTTGTCGCGCCCGAAGCCGAGGGCGACGAGGCGCCGAAAGCCGCCAAGAAGAAGGTGCCCGCCAAGAAAACTGCCAAGAAGGCCGCGGCCAAGCCCGCCGCCAGGAAAGCCCCGGCCCGGAAAGCGCCTGCCAAGAAAGCCGCCGCGAAGGGCAAGAGCAAGAAGTGATCGGCTTCGATCAAAAGTTGAAGCGTGACAAGATTTGAAATGATTCCGTCATGGAATTGATCTAGAGAACCTAACGAAGTCGGAGACGGGCCATGGCTCACAAAAAAGCAGGCGGTTCATCGCGGAATGGACGTGATTCAGCGGGCAAGCGCCTTGGAATCAAGGCGTTTGGCGGCGAGCACGTGATTCCCGGCAACATTATCGCGCGTCAACGCGGCACCACCTGGCATCCCGGTCATAATGTCGGCATGGGCACCGATCATACTCTGTTTGCCAAGGTCGAAGGTCATGTCGAATTTCGCGCAAAAGCCAATGGTCGCACATTCGTATCGGTAGTTCCGATGACGGAGGCGGCCGAATAGACGGTGGATTGATTTGAGTCCGCCGGGTCCTGTTGAACCGGCGGAGTCGAAAAGGGCTCCAAGGGGAGGCGGGAAACCGGCCTCCCTTTTTTATTTTCTTGATTTTTCGCGTGTGCCGTCAGGACCCGCGCGGTGATCAAAAATCTGCCAAGGAGCCCTCAATGTTGCAGGATATTCAGAGCCCGACCCTGCGCGAGGCAAACAGCTGCATTCTCCAAACCGAACGGCTGACCCTGCGCCAACCGACGCTTGCGGACGTCACGGCGATCTCGCGCCTTGCCGACGACCGCCGCATTGCCGAGAACACCCGTCGCCTGCCGCATCCCTATTCGCAGGACCACGCCACCGAGTTCGTGCGCGCCCTCGCCGACGACCGGCGCGAGACGGTGTTTCTGATCGAACAAGATTATTCGCTGATCGGCATGGTCGGGATCGACTGGCGCGAGCCGGCTGCGCCGGAGCTCGGCTATTGGCTGGGCGTCGCGCACTGGGGTCAGGGCTTCGGCACCGAGGCCGCGCGCGCGACGATCGACTTCTTCTTCGAGGAGTTCGATGCCGAGCATCTGATCGCCGGCGCCCGCGTCGCCAACCCGGCGTCGCGCAACATCCTGGAGAAATGCGGCTTCCAGTGGAACGGCGTCGAGCTGCACCGCTTCGAGGCGCTGGGATCATCGACCCCGGTCGACCGCTTCCGCCTGTCGCGCAGCGTGTGGTCCTCGCTGAAGAACTGGAGCGCATCGACAAGGCGGGAGCGGTAGGCACGCGCGGCAACCGCGCTGTCGTGCCTGCGAAGGCCGGGAAGACAGACGGGCAAGTGGCTACGCCGGTGGGCTGACCACGGTTTCCTCGCGCCCGAGCTGATGTTCGCGCAGGAAGATATATAGACCGGCGCCGATGATGATGGCGGCGCCGACCAGGGTCGAAATCGACGGCACGTCGCCCCACACCACGAACCCGAAGATCACCGCCCAGACGATCATCGAATATTGATAGGGAACCACGACGCTCGCCGGCGCCAGTTTCAGCGAACGGTTGATGCAGAACAGCGCGGCCACCGAAACAGCGCCCGCCGCGGCGAACAGCGCCAGACTGCCGATCGTGGGCGTCACCCAGCCGATCGGCGACAGCAGCGCGCCGAGCAGAAACGTGCCGCCGAACTGCGTCGTCGTCAGCACGATATCCGGCGTGGCTCGCAACGAGCGCGTGATCAGCATCAAGAACGCAAACGACAGGCTGCCGCCGAGCGCGATCATCGCAGGCCAGCTCACGCTTTGCGTGGTGGGCCGCAGCGCGATCAGCACGCCGCAGAATCCGACCAGGATTGCGCTCCAGCGCCGCCAGCCGACCCGCTCGCCAAGCACGATGCCGGACAGCGCGGTCACGAAAATCGGCGCAGCCAGATAATAGGTGATGACGTCGGCCAGCGGCAGGTAGACGGTGGCGAGAAAGAAAGCGGCGACTTCCAGCGTCGAGAGCAGGACGCGAAGCATCTGCAGCCAGGGCCGCTCGATCCGGGAGAATTCGGCACGCTGCCGCCAGATCAGCGGCAGCAGCAGCAGCAGCGCCGCGCAGGCGCGCAGCCACATCAGCTGACCGACCGAATAGGTCGCGACCAGGAATTTTCCGAGCGCGTCGCCGAACGAAAACATGAAGATCGACAGCAGCATCAGCCCGATGCCGGCAAGTCGGGCGGAACGCTCGTCATAGCTGGAGATTTTGGCGAACAGGCTCATCGATCCCAGACATGTCCCGTCATGGCCGGACGCGGCCGTCACAAGGGCGGCGTCGCTCCCGCGCGCCGTCCCAATTCCGTCTTCCTTGTTGCTGCGAGGTTTAAAGACGCAGACGCCGGGGATGTCCATAGCGGTCCATCAAGGGGCCTGGGCATAAAATATCGAAAACAACCCCATGCAAAGGAGAACAAGGCCGGGATTGGCACCCCCGCGAAGCAATTGTCGCAGCCCGATCGCTGCGCTAACGCTATCCGCCACCGCAGGAAGCATCATGACCGATTTCGACCCCGCCCGGCACCGCATGGTCAGCGAACAGCGCTGGTTCGAGGACTTCACGCTCGGCGAGCGCTTCGTGATCCCGAGCCGGACCCAGACCTCGGCCGTATTCGCCGCGTTCCAGACCGCGAGCGGCGACACCCATCCGATCCATTACGACGTCGAATATTGCCGCGCCCGCGGCATGCCGGATTTGCTTGCGCACGGCTTCCAGACCCTGGTCCATACCGCGCCGGGCGCCGGGCTGTTCCCTTACCTGGTCGAGGAATCGCTGGTCGGCTTCCTCGAGCAATCGAGCCGGTTCCTAAAGCCGGTCTATGCCGGCGACACGCTCTATCCCGCGCTGGAGGTGACCGAGCTGACCCCGGGCCGCAGCACCGGCGTGGTCACGCTGCGCTCGACCGTGTTCAACCAGCGCAGGGAGCTGGTGCTGGAAGGGATGCAGAAGTTCCTGGTTCGAAGACGGCCGACCTAACCGCAAGAAGACCCGGAAATTAAGCCTTTTCGCCAATGTTTACGGGCCTTGAGGGTTGCCGCACGGGTCCCCCTGCCCTACCTGTAGCCGATGAAATTCCTTGACGAGGCAAAGGTCTATATCCGCTCCGGCGACGGCGGCAATGGCTGCGTGGCGTTCCGCCGCGAGAAGTTCATCGAGTTCGGCGGGCCCTCCGGCGGCAATGGCGGCCGCGGCGGCGACGTCATCATCGAGGTGGTCGACGGGCTCAACACGCTGATCGACTATCGCTTCCAGCAGCACTTCAAGGCGCAGAAGGGCACCAATGGCATGGGCAAGGACCGCCATGGCGCCAACGGCAAATCGATCGTGCTGAAAGTGCCGGTCGGCACCCAGATCTTCGACGAGGATCGCGAAACGCTGATCCACGATTTCACCACGCTCGGCGAAAAATTCGTGCTCGCCGAAGGCGGCAATGGCGGCTTCGGCAACGCGCATTTCAAATCGTCCACCAACCGCGCGCCGCGCAACGCCAATCCCGGCAAGGAAGGCGAGGAGCGCTGGATCTGGCTGCGGCTGAAACTGATCGCCGACGCCGGCCTGGTCGGCCTGCCCAATGCCGGCAAGTCCACCTTCCTCTCAGTCGTCAGCGCGGCCAAGCCGAAGATCGCGGACTATCCGTTCACCACGCTGCATCCGCAGCTCGGCGTCGTCAGCGCCCAGGGCCGAGAGTTCGTGCTTGCCGATATTCCCGGCCTGATCGAGGGCGCGCATGAAGGCGCCGGCCTCGGCGACCGGTTTCTCGGCCATGTCGAGCGCTGCCGGGTGCTGCTGCACCTGATTGACGTCACCTGCGAGCACGCCGGCAAGGCCTACAAGACAGTTCGGACCGAGCTCGAAGCCTATGACGGCCAGCTCGCCGACAAGATCGAGATCGTCGCGCTGAACAAGATCGACGCGGTCACGCCGGATGAGTTGAAAAAGCAGAAGGACCGCCTGAAGCGGGCCGCCGGCAAGACGCCGCTGCTGATCTCGGCGGTGACCGGCGAAGGCATGCCCGAGGCGTTGCGGGCGCTGGTCGAGGTGATCGGCGAAGCGCCGGTGTCGCTGAAGGCCAAAGGCGGCCAGGCCGAGCCGTGGGCGCCGGCGACGCCGTAACGATAACGCCCGATCCCGCGCGAAGCGCGCCCGCGCCACTTCCAAATCGGGCCACCGGCGCGTATTGCTTCCGATCATCCTCATCAATCGACCGCCGCCATGAAACGCCCCGCGCTCACAGATTTCCGCCGCATCGTCGTCAAGGTCGGCTCCTCGCTGCTGGTCGATTCCGACGCGGGCGAAGTCCGCGCGGCCTGGCTGGCGGCGCTGGCGGCCGATATCGCCCGACTGCACGGCGAGGGCCGCGACGTCCTGGTGGTCTCGTCAGGCGCGATCGCGCTCGGCCGCAGCCGGCTGAAACTGCCGCGCGGGCCGCTCAAGCTCGAGGAGAGCCAGGGCGCCGCAGCGGTGGGACAGATCGCGCTGGCGCGGATCTGGTCGGAAGTGCTTGGCCAGCACGGCATCGGCGCCGGCCAGATCCTGGTGACGCTGCAGGACACCGAGGAACGCCGCCGCTATCTCAACGCACGCTCGACCATCGCCAGGCTGCTGGAGTGGCGGGCGGTGCCCGTCATCAACGAGAACGACACGGTGGCGACCAACGAAATCCGCTATGGCGACAATGACCGCCTTGCCGCCCGCGTCGCCACCATGGCGAGCGCCGATCTCCTGATCCTGCTGTCCGACATCGACGGCCTCTATGACGCGCCGCCCGGCGCCAACCCTGACGCGAAGCTGATCCCGATCGTGGAAACCGTGACCTCGGAAATCGAGGCGATGGCGGGCGCAGCCGAATCCGAACTGTCGCGCGGCGGCATGACCACCAAGATCGAGGCGGCGAAGATCGCGACCACCTCGGGCACGCACATGCTGATCGCCTCCGGAAAGATCGCGCATCCGCTGCAGGCGATCGCCGACGGCGGCCGCTGCACCTGGTTCCTGACGCCGGCCAACCCGATCACCGCGCGAAAGCGCTGGATCGCGGGCTCGCTGGAGCCCAAGGGCACGCTGACCATCGACGCCGGCGCGGTCGCCGCGTTGCGGGCCGGAAAGAGCCTGCTGCCGGCCGGCGTGATCCGGATCGACGGCCAGTTCGCCCGCGGCGACGCCGTGGTGGTGCGCGGCCCCGATACCCAGGAGATCGGCCGCGGCCTCGTCGCCTACGACGCCGAGGAGGCCGACAAGATCAAGGGCCGCTCCTCGCCTGACGTGATGGTCATCCTCGGCATCTCCGGGCGGGCGGAAATGATCCACCGCGACGATCTGGTGGTGGGCGGGGCGCGGCAGAGCGATCCGGCTTGAGGGCGCTACGCCAGATCGTCCGCGCTGATGTCCTGACGGCCGTTCATTACCCGGATGACTTCGATGCCGTCGGATGTCGGCACGTAGAAGACAACATAGTTCCCAATCGGGAAGCTGCGTAGGTCTCTTCCTAGTTCAGAGCGCTCGCGTCCGGCCAACGGACTTTCAACCAGCATCTGGAATACTTTGCCAATGCGATCGATCAGCCGGTCCGCGGCTCGGCTGTCGTCGGCCGCGATAAAATTCCAGATTGAATCGAGATCGAGGTCGGCCTGCGGAAGCTTGCGAAATTTATTCGGCACGTTTTCGCGCTGCCAGTCTTTGCCGTCCTTGCACCTTTATGTTCTCCATCCACTCGGAGATATCAACCTCTTCGGCCGGACCGCTGTCGAAGCCCTTTTGGATCTCGGCGCGCAACGCCTCAAGCTTCACCTTGCGTCGATCCTCACGCTCTTCGACCAGCCTTAAGCCTTCGCGCATGACCTCGCTGGCCGTAGAATAGCGACCGCTTTCGACCAGCGTCTTGATCATCCCCTCAAAATGTTTGCCGATGCTGTAGCTCGTCGCCATGACCTGCTCCCCGATATCATAAAATGATACTTAATGATATTCTTCTCCGGTGCAAGCCGATCCGATTTGCCGGACTCGTCGCCGATTCGGTCATTGGCCGAGTTCGAACCCTCGGCAGCTATCCCGGTTCCGGGACCTCGCAAGATCGGGATTTCCATGCTAGCACATGGCCTTAACTCACGACCCGAGACCCCAGAGATGACCGCGCCGCTGAAGGCAATCGACGGCAACGCCGATCTGCCCGCCCTGATGAACGATCTTGCTGTCCGGGCGCGCGCCGCGGCCCGGGTGCTGGCGCTCGCCTCGCCGGAACAGAAGAACCGGGCGCTTGACGCCATCGCGCGCGCGATCCGCGATCAGGCGCCGACGATTCTCGCCGCCAATGCCGAGGATGTCGCGGAAATCAGCGCCGGCGGCGCGACGGCGGCCTTCATCGACCGCCTGACCCTGACGCCGGCGCGTATCGAGGCGATGGCCGAGGGCGTCGCCACCGTGCGGGAGATCGCCGACCCGGTCGGCGCGGTCACCGAAAGCTGGCAGCGCCCGAACGGCATGACCATCGAGCGGGTGCGGGTGCCGCTCGGCGTGATCGCCGTGATCTTCGAGAGCCGCCCCAATGTCGCCGCCGACGCCGGGGTGCTGTGCCTGAAATCCGGCAATGCGGTGATCCTGCGCGGCGGCTCCGACAGCTATCGCTCCTGCCGCGCGATCCACGACTGCCTGGTGCAGGGGCTTCGCAAGGCGGGTCTTCCCGAGGCCGCCATCACGCTGGTGCCGACGCGCGACCGCGCCGCGGTCGGCCTGCTGCTCGGCGGGCTGGACGGCGGCATCGACGTGATCGTGCCGCGCGGCGGAAAGAGCCTGGTCGCCCGCGTCGAGGCGGAGGCGCGGGTGCCCGTATTCGCGCATCTGGAGGGCGTCAACCACATCTATGTCGATCGATCCGCCGATCTGGAGATGGCGAAATCGATCGTACTGAACGCCAAGATGCGCCGGACCGGCGTCTGCGGCGCGGCCGAAACCCTTTTGGTCGATCGCGCCGCGGCGGCGACCGCGCTGAAGCCGCTGGTGACGATGCTGATCGACGCCGGCTGCGAGGTGCGCGGCGACGCTGCCGTGCAGAAGGTCGATGCGCGGGTGAAGCCCGCATCCGACGAGGACTGGGACACCGAATATCTCGACGCTATCATCGCCGCGCGCGTGGTCGATGGCGTCGACGCGGCGATCGCGCATATCGGCGATCACGGCTCGCGCCACACCGACGCGATCGTGACGGATGATGCCGACGCGGCGCGAAAGTTCCTCAACGAAGTGGATTCCGCGATCGTGCTGCACAACGCCTCGACGCAGTTCGCCGATGGCGGCGAATTCGGCTTCGGCGCCGAGATCGGGATCGCCACCGGCAAATTCCACGCCCGCGGCCCGGTCGGCGCCGAACAGCTGACCACCTTCAAATACCGCGTTCATGGAACAGGGCAGACCCGGCCGTGACCGCAACCCCGCGCGCGCGGTGACCCGGCCGATGTCCTCGCTATCAGCCGCGCAAGCCATCCCTCTGCACAGCAACGGCATGCGTATCGGCCTGCTTGGCGGCTCGTTCAATCCGCCGCACGCGGCGCACCGCGCCATCAGCCTGTTTGCCCTCAAGCGGCTGAAGCTCGACCGCGTCTGGTGGCTGCTGACGCCCGGCAATCCGCTCAAGGATAGCGGCCGTCTGAACACCATGTTCGAGCGCGCGCGCGCCGCGCGCGAAGTCGCCGATGATCCGCGCATCGATGTCAGCTGTCTCGAGGCCGTCATCGGCACGCGCTACACTGTCGATACGATCATTCATTTGCGCCGCCGCGTGTCCGGCGTGCGCTTCGTCTGGATCATGGGCGCCGACAACCTCGCGCAGTTTCATCGCTGGAAGGACTGGCGGCGCATCGCTTCCGCGGTGCCGATCGCCGTGGTCGACCGGCCGCCGCAGAGTTTCCGGGCGCTGGCCGCGCCCGCTGCACAGGCGATGGCCCGCTATCGGGCGCCCGAGAATCAGGCGGCCGGGCTGGCGGATCGGCCGGCCCCTGGGTGGGTTTTCCTCACCGGCATGAAACTGAACCTGTCATCGAGCGGGCTGCGGAACCCGGACGGCAGCTGGAAGGCAAAGAAGTGACATTTCGGTTCGAACCGGCAGGCGGGGCTCACTGGAATATTGAAACCGTTAACCCCACATGCCTAGTATAGTCAGCGAGCGCCGGGATTCGGCGTTCGCGATACAGTGAAAGGAATGGTCCCTGGCCACATCTGTATTGTCCAAGTCTGCTTCACCCAAGTCTGCTTCACCCAAGGCAGCCGGCAAGGCTGCTGGAAAAACCTCGAGCAAGGCTCCTGCCAGCGCCGCTGGCAATTCGCTTGGTAAGGCTCTTGGTAAGGCCCTTGGCAAGGTTGCTCCCGGCAAGGCTGTTTCCGGCAAGGCTCTTGGCAAGCCAGCGAAGACCGCGCGCAAGACATCGACGCCAGCTGCGGCCTTGAAGACGCAGCCCGACGCCAACAAGACGCTGGATATGATCCTCTCCCGCCTCGACGACATGAAGGCGGAAGCCACCGTCACCATCGACCTTCGCGGCAAATCCGCATTTTCCGACTACATGGTCGTCACCACCGGCCGGGCCAACCGCCACGTCGGCGCGATCGCGGAGAACGTCACCAAGGCCCTCAAGGAAAACGGCGCCAAGAGCATCCACGTCGAGGGCCTGCCCAATTGCGACTGGGTGCTGATCGATTCCGGCGATGTGATCGTGCATGTTTTCAGACCCGAGGTGCGCGAGTTCTACAATCTGGAACGGTTGTGGACGCAGAACCCTGCGGCGGCGAAGGCGATCTGAGCTTTCGGCCGATTTCGAATCGGTCGGCGCGTCTGCAATTGCATGCGTGGACGCGCGCATGCAGGGAACCCGTCATGCGCCTCGTGGTGGTCTGCATCGGTCGGCTGAAACAGGGCCCGGAGCGGGAACTGGCAGAGCGCTATCGCGAGCGTTTCGAAGATGTCGGCCGCAGGCTGGGCTTTCGCGGCCTTGAGATTCACGAAATTCCCGAGAGCCGCGCGCGCGACGCCACCGCCCGGATCGCCGAGGAGGCCGGGGCGATGGCCGCGGCGATCACGGAGAAATCGGCGCTGGTGGCGCTCGACGAGCGCGGCAGCAACATGGATAGCGCGAGCTTCGCCAATCACCTTGGCCGCTGGCGGGATGACGGGATCGCCAACGCCATTTTTGCAATCGGCGGCGCGGACGGACTTTCGCCCGATTTGCAGCGCAAGGCTCAGTTGCGCATCGCATTCGGCTCGGCGACCTGGCCGCATCAGATCGTTCGCGTCATGCTGCTTGAACAGATCTACCGGGCCGCGACCATTTTGGCGGGCCACCCCTATCATCGCGCCCAGGCAGGCTAACTCAACCATCGGCAACGCTGAATAGACCGGATGCATTCAACGCGGCACATTCATACATATCCCGACACCGCCGCGCGCGGCGTGCCGCTGACCGCAGCCGTCCTGCTTTGCCTGACATGGCTCGGCGCAAGTCTTGCCGCTTTGCCGACCCTGGCCGTTGCCCAGCCGGCAGCCCCCGCGCAACCGGCGAGCGCCGCCTCCCCCGACGCCATCAAGCAGGAACTCGAGGCCACCCGGGAGCAGCAGCGCAAAGCGACGGAGTTGCAGCAGAAGCTGAAGGCCGATATCGCCGCCATCGGGCAGGATCGCTCCAAGCTCAATCAGCAACTGATCGACATCGCCGCCCAGGTGCGCGGCGTGGAGGCCCGGATCGGCGAAACCGAAGCGCGGCTGCGCCCGCTCGACAGCCGCGAGCAGCAGATGAGAACTTCGCTCGATTCGCGCCGCTCCGAAATCGCCGAGGTGCTGGCGTCATTGCAGCGCGCCGGCCGGCGCACGCCGCCGGCGCTGCTGGTCCGGCCCGAGGACGCGCTGCAGTCGCTGCGCACCGCAATGCTGCTCGGGTCCGTGGTTCCCGAACTGCGCGGGCGCGCGGAGCGGCTCACCGCCGATCTCGGCGAATTGGTCGCGCTGCGCAAGGCCATCGCCACCGAGCGCGACGCGCAGGCGCGCGACCGCGACAAGCTGAAAGACGACCAGGTCCGGCTGGCCGCGCTGGTGGAGGAGCGGCAACGCAAGCAGAGCGCGTTCGAAAAGGACATGGAGGCCGAAAACGCCCGCGCCATCAACCTGTCCAGACAGGTCGACAGCCTGCAGGGCCTGATTACGAAGATGGAGCAGGATCTCAACAGCGCCGCCAAGGCCGCCGCAACCGCCAGCCTGCAGGGTGCCCCTTCTGTCGGCAATGGCAAACCCAATTTGGGGGCGCTGAAGGACACGGCCCGACTGAGCCCGGCGGTCGCGTTCGCCTCCGCCAAGGGGCTGTTCGCTTTTCCGGTCAATGGCCGCAAGATTCGCGATTTTGGCGGTTCTGATGGCGCGGGTGGCGTGGAAAGAGGCATTTCCTTGACAACCCGGCCAGGTGCGCAGGTCACAACCCCGTGTGACGGGTGGGTTGTTTACGCCGGACCGTTCCGAAGCTATGGACAACTCTTGATCCTGAATGCCGGGGGCGGGTATCATGTCCTGATCGCCGGGATGGAGCGCATTTCGGTAAACATCGGCCAATTTGTACTCGCCGGGGAGCCGGTGGCGACCATGGGATCGACGTCCCAGGTGGCATCCATCCTCGCGACGACCGCGAGCCAGCCGGTGCTCTATGTCGAGTTCCGTAAGGACGGCACTCCAATCGATTCGGGCCCATGGTGGGCCGCAAATGAAGGCGAAAAGGTTCGCGGATGATGCGCAAAACTTCCATAATTCTTCTCAGCGCCGCCACCGGCGCAGCTTTGACGCTGTTCGTAACGCAACCACGTTCGGTGCTGCTGATGGGATCGAGCGCGCGCGCCGCGACCTCGGACACCTATCGCCAGCTCAACCTGTTCGGCGACGTGTTCGAACGCGTGCGCAGCGACTATGTGGAAAAGCCCGACGACGGCAAGCTGGTGGAATCAGCGATTTCAGGCATGCTGGCCGGGCTCGATCCGCACTCCAGCTACATGGACGCCAAGAGCTTCCGCGACATGCAGGTGCAGACCCGCGGCGAGTTCGGCGGGCTCGGCATCGAGGTGACGATGGAAGACGGCCTGATCAAGGTCGTTTCGCCGATCGACGACACGCCGGCCTCGAAGGCAGGCATCATGGCCAACGACATCATCACCAATCTCGACGACGAAGCGGTGCAGGGCCTTACCCTGAACCAGGCGGTCGAGAAGATGCGCGGCCCGGTCAACACCAAGATCCGTCTCAAGATCATCCGCAAGGGCCAGGACAATCCGATCGAAGTGACCCTGATGCGCGACAACATCCGCGTCCGCTCGGTCCGCTCCCGCATCGAGCGCGAGGACATCGCCTATATCCGAATCACCACGTTCAACGAGCAGACCACCGAGGGCCTGAAGCGCGAGATCGGCAACCTGTCGAACCAGATCGGCGACAAGCTGAAGGGCTACATCATCGATCTCCGAAACAATCCCGGCGGCTTGCTGGAGGAAGCGGTGACGGTCTCCGACGCCTTCCTGGAACGCGGCGAGATCGTCTCGACCCGCGGCCGCAACGCCGAGGAAACCCAGCGCCGCGCCGCCCATTCGGGCGACCTGACCAAGGGCAAGCCGATCATCGTGCTGGTCAATGGCGGCTCGGCCTCGGCGTCGGAAATCGTCGCCGGCGCGCTGCAGGACCACAAGCGCGCCACGCTTGTCGGCACCCGCTCGTTCGGCAAGGGTTCGGTGCAAACCATCATCCCGCTCGGCAGTGGAAATGGCGCGCTGCGCCTGACCACGGCGCGCTACTTCACGCCGTCGGGCAAGTCGATCCAGGCCAAGGGCATCGTACCCGACATCGAGGTGCTGCAGGACGTGCCGGACGAGCTCAAGTCGCGGACCGACACCAAGGGCGAGGCCTCGCTGCGCGGCCATCTGAAGTCGGAAGGCGACGAAAAGACCGGTTCGCAATCCTACGTGCCGCCGGACGCCAAGGACGACAAGGCGTTGAAGACGGCCGCCGACCTGCTGCACGGCATCAAGGCTACGGCGACCGCACCGACCGGCGACAAGGCGGCGATCGACAAGCCTGCCGCCAAGGCCAACTGATCCTTTGACTCTCCGATGAGCGTAAAAGGGCGGCCCTCGGGTCGCCCTTTTTTGCCGGTCCGCAGCTTTCCCGAAGCCCCGTCCGAAGCCGGGCGCAGGCGCTCGAATCAGGCCCATCGTGGTATCGTCGGCGGGTTGATTCGGGGAGGTCATGACGGAAACGACCGAAGAGCTGAGCAGGCCACTCGGACAGAAGCCACCGCGCCGCAAGCGCCGGTTTCGGCTGCCTTTCACCGCTGGCCAGGCGATGGCCGTGCTGCTCGGTCTGTTCCTGGTCGCTTTCCTCACCGTCGCCCTTTTCACCGACAATCCGCTGGGGGGCGAGCCGATCGTGCGCGTCGCCCTTCGCAAGCCTGCCGCCGGGGACGAGAAACAACCCGCGGCGGCCTTGAGCCAGCCCGATCCGGCGGCGAAATCCCTCCCCGGTCCAGCCGCGACCAGCGACAGCAAGACCGTCACCATCATCGACGGCTCCAGCGGCAAGCGCCAGGAGGTCGTGATTGGCGGCGGCGCAGGCGACAGGGCCGGCGCGGAGACCACGCCCCCGGCGATGACGATCGGGATCGATCCACGGCTGTTGGAAAAATCCCGCTACGGCATGATCCCGGTGATCGCCGATGGGCTGAAGCCGTTCACGATCTATGCGGCCGAAGCCGATCGCGCCAAGGCGGCAAAAATGCCGGTGATCGCGATCGTCGTCGGCGGCCTCGGCGTCGGCGCCGCCAAGACGGTCGACGCCATCATGAAGCTGCCGCCGGCGGTGACGCTGGCATTCACCCCTTACGGCGCGGACCCTGCCAGGCTGACCGAGCGCGCCCGCGCGCAACGGCACGAAATCCTGCTGCAGATTCCCATGGAGCCGTTCGATTATCCCGACAACGATCCCGGCCCGCAGACCCTGCTGACCTCGCTGACGCCCGAGCAGAACATCGACCGCCTGCATTGGCATCTCAGCCGGTTCCAGGGTTATGCGGGAATCGCCAACTTCATGGGCGCGCGCTTTGCGGCCACCGACGCCGTGATGCAGCCGATCATGCGTGAGGCAGCCCAGCGCGGGCTCGGCTACCTCGACGACGGCGCCACGCCGCGAAGTTCCGCCCCGGCACTGGCGGCGGCGCAATCAGTGCCGTTCGCGAAGGCTGATTTCACCATCGACGCGGTGCCGACTTCGGCGGAGATCGACCGGACGCTGCTGAAACTGGAGACGCTGGCCAGGGAGCGCGGACTGGCGGTCGGCGTCGCCTCGGCTATGCCGATTTCCATCGATCGGATTGCGGCCTGGATCAAGACGCTCGATAGTCGCGGCATCATGCTTGTGCCATTGACAACAGCGATGCTGAAATCAAAATCAGGCTAGAGAACAAACTGATGGCGCCGATCCGGAACTTTCGGACTGCGCCGGCCTGATCGGTTGCGACCCCAGGGAGCCCTGACGGAATGACGCGCTACGAGGACCTGCCTTACCGGACATGCGTCGGCATGATGCTGATCAACGCAGCGGGGCTGGTCTTCATCGGCCGCCGCGCCGGTGGCATCGAGCATGTCGATGAAACCCACGTCTGGCAGATGCCGCAGGGCGGCGTCGATCCCGGCGAGGACACCTGGCAGGCCGCCAAGCGCGAATTGTACGAGGAAACCAGCGTCCGCTCGGTGGAGAAGCTCGGCGAAATTCCGGACTGGCTGATCTACGACATCCCCCGCACCGTGGCCGGCCGCGCCTGGAAGGGCCGCTATCGCGGTCAGCGGCAGAAATGGTACGCCGTGCGCTTCACCGGCAAGGACGCCGAGATCAACGTCGCGAGTCCCGGCGGCGGCCACAAGGCCGAATTCATCAGCTGGCGCTGGGAGCCGATGAAGAATCTTCCGAACCTGATCGTTCCGTTCAAGCGCCCGGTCTATGAGCGTGTCGTCAAGGAATTCTCCAGTCTTGCGGGCGGTTAGCATGGCAGCCTGGAGTTATCGTCATCTAAGCACGTCATTCCGGGGCGCGAAGCGAACCCGGAATCTCGAGATTCCGGGTTCGACGCTTTGCGTCGCCCCGGAATGACAGTCAACATGTCCGATAAACCTTATCGGCCCAATGTCGGGATCGCGCTGTTCAACGCCTCAGGGAAGGTGCTGATCGGCCGCCGCTTCCGCGACGACGGGCCGGAAATCATTCTTCCCGGCCTCGAATGGCAGATGCCGCAGGGCGGCATCGACGCCGATGAGAATCCGCGCGATGCGGTGATGCGCGAACTCTGGGAGGAGACGGGGGCGGTCAACGCCCGGCATCTCGGCGAGACCGACTGGATGACTTACGAATTTCCGCCCTATGACGGGCCATCGAGCCACCGTCTCGCCCGGTTTCGCGGCCAGCGGCAGAAATGGTTCGCGCTGCGGTTCACCGGCCGCGACGAAGAGATCGACCCGCTGACGCCGCGCAACGGCCAGCCGGCCGAGTTCGACGCCTGGCGCTGGGAGCGGCTCGACCGGGTCGCCGACCTCGTGGTGCCGTTCCGGCGCGAGGTATATCGGACGGTGGCGCGGCTTTTCGCGGCGTATGCCCGGTAGATCGCGCCGTCTATCAGGGGGCGCCGGCGACACGCTTGAGCGCCCAACCCCCTACCCTTCCGCGAACCTTTCGCCGCGACCGCAGACTAACGGTAACCGGTTCAGCTCGAACCAGCCCGCGCCCACGGTGTCCCGCCCCCCATGATGGAATTGATCATATCCAAGCGCCGCCGCAGTTGGGAGTGGCGGGTGCACGACCAGAATGGAATGCTGACCATGAGCGGGCGCGAACGTACCCGTTCGGCTGCCCGCTATCAGGGCTACCGAAGCTTGTTCCAGCAGCTGGCCATCGGGCGCAGGTCCATGGCACCGCCAAATCCGGAGATCAAGTCGAGGGCCGGTCTAATGCGACCAGGACCGGCTCGCGTGGCGGAAGCGCCTGACCACAAGCGCGCAACGCCCGACACCGGGGGTGACGAGCGCTGGAACTTCGAGCCTTGATGCTGCCCCGGAGCGATGCCCCGGGGCTTAATGCATAGCCGTCGCGGAAAGCTCGTGCTGGATGCTCCTGAAGTGGTCGAGCCGCTCGATGGCGTGATCGAGTTCGGAGCCTTCCTTTTCGGCGAGCTTGGCTTCCATTTCGGCGACGGCCTCGGCGAACTGTGCGCGGTCGAGTTCGGCCGTCGAGGTGGCGACATCGGCGAGCACGGTCAGGCCTTTGTCCGACATTTCGGCAAGGCCCCCAAGCACGATGACCTTCTGCTGCGCGCCGCCGGCGGTGATGGTCAAAATGCCCGGTCGAATCGCCGCGACCACAGGGGCGTGTCCGGCGAGCACGCCGAAATCACCTTCCATGCCGGGAATATCCACCTGATCGACCTCGCCGGAGAAGGCGAGCTTTTCGGGAGAGACAAGATCGAAGTGGAAGGTAGTCATGGTCTTTCCGTTCTTTCCGCTGTCACCCGCGGGCTTGACCCGCGGGTCCATCAAGAGAAATTTTCTTGACGATGGATTGCCGGGTCAAGCCCGGCAATGACGATATCTAACTTAAGCCGCTTCTGCCGCGAGCCGCTTGCCCTTCTCGACGGCCTCTTCGATGGTGCCGACCATGTAGAAGGCCGCTTCCGGCAGGTGGTCGTACTTGCCTTCGCAGATCGCGCGGAAGCCCTTGATGGTGTCGGCGAGATCGACGAACTTGCCGGGCGAGCCGGTGAACACTTCGGCGACGAAGAACGGCTGCGACAGGAAGCGCTCGATCTTGCGCGCACGCGCCACCGCGATCTTGTCCTCTTCCGACAGCTCGTCCATGCCGAGAATGGCGATGATGTCCTGCAGCGACTTGTACCGCTGCAGCACCTGCTGAACCATGCGCGCGGTGTTGTAGTGCTCTTCGCCGACCACGAGCGGCGACAGCATGCGCGAGGTCGAGTCGAGCGGATCCACCGCCGGATAGATGCCCTTCTCCGAGATCGCGCGGTTCAGCACCGTGGTCGCGTCCAGATGGGCGAACGAGGTCGCGGGCGCCGGGTCGGTCAAGTCGTCGGCCGGCACGTAGATGGCCTGCACCGAGGTGATCGAGCCCTTGTGGGTGGTGGTGATGCGCTCCTGCAGCGCGCCCATGTCGGTGGCGAGCGTCGGCTGATAGCCCACCGCGGAGGGGATGCGGCCCAGCAGCGCCGACACTTCCGAGCCCGCCTGGGTGAAGCGGAAGATGTTGTCGACGAAGAACAGCACGTCCTGGCCCTGGTCGCGGAAGTGCTCGGCGACCGTCAGCCCGGTCAGGCCGACGCGGGCGCGGGCGCCGGGCGGTTCGTTCATCTGGCCGAACACCAGCGCGCATTTCGACTTGACGTTGGGATCGGGGTGGTGCGGGTCGGCGTTGACCTTGGATTCGATGAACTCGTGATAGAGGTCGTTGCCTTCGCGGGTACGCTCGCCGACGCCGGCGAACACCGAGTAGCCGCCATGGGCCTTGGCGACGTTGTTGATGAGTTCCTGGATCAGCACGGTCTTGCCGACGCCGGCGCCGCCGAACAGGCCGATCTTGCCGCCCTTGGCGTAGGGCGCCAGGAGGTCGACGACCTTGATGCCGGTGACGAGAATTTCAGCTTCGGTGGACTGGTCGGTATAGGTCGGAGCTTCCTGGTGGATCGCCCGCAAGCCTTCCGAGACCACCGGGCCGGCTTCATCGATCGGCTCGCCTATGACATTGATGATGCGGCCCAGCGTGCCGACCCCGACCGGCACCATGATCGGGTTGCCGGTATCGGTGACCTCCTGACCGCGGACCAGGCCCTCGGTGGTGTCCATGGCGATGGTGCGAACCGTGGATTCGCCGAGATGCTGCGCCACTTCGAGCACCAGGCGGTTGCCGCCGTTCCGGGTCTCGATCGCGTTCAGAATGGCGGGCAGATGCCCCTCGAACTGCACGTCGACGACGGCGCCGATCACCTGGGTGATGCGTCCGGTCTGGTTGGCTGGTGTGGCCATAAACTCTCTCCTTCGAATTCTTGATTGCTGGACAACCGTCAGTTTGATCGTGCCTGTCGCCGCTACATCGCCTCGGCGCCGGAGATGATTTCGATCAGCTCCTTGGTGATCATGGCCTGACGGGTTCGGTTGTAGATCAGGGTCTGCTTGCGGATCATGTCGCCGGCGTTGCGGGTGGCGTTGTCCATGGCGCTCATCTGGGCGCCGTAGAACGAAGCGTTGTTTTCCAAGAGCGCCCGGAACACCTGAACCGCGAGATTGCGCGGCAACAGCTGCGTCAGGATCACGTCCTCTTCCGGCTCATACTCGTATGACGTGGCCGGACCGGCGTTGGCGGCAGGCGCTTCCACCACCAGCGGGATCACCTGCTGGGCGGTCGGCACCTGCGAGATCACGGACTTGAAGCGCGAATAGAACAGCGTGCAAACGTCGAACTCGCCGGCCTCGAAGCGCGCCAGAACCTTGCCGACGATATCCTCGGCGTTGACGAAGCCAAGCTGGCGCACCGAACGCAGTTCGATGTGCTCCACAATCTGCCGGTCAAAGGTGCGGCGCAGCTGCTCGTAGCCCTTGCGGCCGACGCAGAAGAACTTGACCTCCTTGCCCTGGGCGATCAGCGACAGCGCGCGCTCGCGGGCCAGCCGCACGATCGACGAGTTGAAGGCGCCGGACAGCCCGCGCTCGCCGGTGCAGACCAGGAACAAATGAACCTGGTCCCTGCCGGTGCCGGCCAGCAGCGCGGGCGCGCCGGGAGAGCCTGCGGCGGCGGAGGCGATGCTGGAAATCACCGCATCCATCTTCTCGGCATAGGGCCGCGCCGCCTCGGCGGCGTTCTGCGCGCGACGCAACTTCGAGGCGGCGACCATCTGCATCGCCTTGGTGATCTTCTGCGTCGCCTTGGTCGAGGCGATGCGGACCCGCATGTCTTTCAGTGAAGCCATTCTCAGTTCACCCTGGCGACCTGCTTTTCAAACCGGCCGCTAACCCCTGCTTCGTCATGCCCGGCCTTGTGCCGGGCATCCACGTCTTATCTTTTCCGCCACGTCCAAGGACGTGGATGGCCGGGACAAGCCCGGCCATGACGGTATGAATCAAACAAAGGTCTTGGCAAAGCCTTCGACCGCGCTCTTCAGCTTGCCAGCGAGATCGTCGGAAAGATCGCGGCTGTCGCGAATGCCGTTGAGAATATCGACGTTCTTGCCGCGCAGCAGCGACAGCAGGCCGTCCTCGAAGGCGCGCACCTTGTTGACCGGAAGCGCATCGAGATAGCCGTTGGTGCCGGCCCAGATCACGCACACCTGTTCTTCCATCTTCAGCGGCGAGAACTGCGGCTGCTTCAGGAGTTCGGTCAGCCGCGAGCCGCGATTGAGCAGGCGCTGCGTCGAGGCGTCGAGGTCGGAGCCGAATTGCGCGAACGCCGCCATTTCGCGGTACTGCGCCAGCTCACCCTTGATCTTGCCGGCGACCTTCTTCATCGCCTTGGTCTGCGCCGAGGAACCGACGCGCGACACCGACAGGCCGACATTGACCGCCGGGCGGATGCCCTGGAAGAACAGGTCGGTTTCCAGGAATATCTGGCCGTCGGTAATCGAGATGACGTTGGTCGGGATGTAGGCCGAGACGTCGTTGGCCTGGGTTTCAATGACCGGCAACGCGGTGAGAGAACCCGAGCCCTGATCCTTGTTGAGCTTGGCGGCGCGCTCGAGCAGGCGCGAATGCAGGTAGAACACGTCGCCCGGATAGGCTTCACGGCCCGGCGGACGGCGCAACAGCAGCGACATCTGGCGGTAGGCCACGGCCTGCTTCGACAAGTCGTCGTAGATGATGACGGCGTGCATGCCGTTGTCGCGGAAATATTCACCCATGGTGCAGCCGGTGAACGGCGCGATGTACTGCATCGGCGCCGGATCGGACGCGGTGGCGGCGACGATGATCGAGTATTCCAGCGCGCCCTGCTCTTCCAGCACCTTGACGAACTGGGCGACGGTCGAACGCTTCTGGCCGATCGCGACATAGACGCAATACAGCTTGAGGTTCTCGTCCGGCTGCGCGTTGAGCGGCTTCTGGTTCAGGATGGTGTCGAGCGCGATCGCGGTCTTGCCGGTCTGACGGTCGCCGATGATCAGCTCGCGCTGGCCACGGCCGATCGGAATCAACGCGTCGATCGCCTTCAGGCCGGTCGCCATCGGCTCGTTGACCGACTTACGCGGAATGATGCCGGGCGCCTTGACGTCGACCCGCATGCGCTTGTCGGACTGGATCGGGCCCTTACCGTCGATCGGATTGCCGAGCGCGTCGACGACGCGGCCGAGCAGGCCCTTGCCGACGGGCGTATCGACGATGGCGCGGGTGCGCTTGACGGTCTGGCCTTCCTTGATCTCGCGATCAGCGCCGAAGATCACGATGCCGACATTGTCGGTTTCAAGATTCAGCGCCATGCCGCGGGTGCCGTTCTCGAACTCGACCATTTCACCGGCCTGGACGTTGTCGAGGCCATAGACGCGGGCGATGCCGTCGCCCACGGACAGCACCTGTCCGACTTCGGTGACCTCAGCCTCCTGGCCGAAATTCTTGATCTGGTCCTTGAGGATCGCGGAAATTTCCGCGGCGCGGATGTCCATCAGCCTGCCTCTTTCATCGCGTGCTTGATCGAATTGAGTTTGGTGCGAAGCGAACTATCCACCATGCGGCTGCCGAGCTTGACCACAAGGCCGCCGATGATGGAGGGGTCGACTTTCACGTTGAGCGCGACGTCCTTGCCCGTCACCGATTTCAGTGCGGTCTTGAGGGCGTCGAGGTTCTTGTCGTTGAGCGCTTCGGCGACGGTGACGTCGGCGGTCGCCTCGCCCTTGAACTTCGCAACCAGCGCGCGGAAGGCGCGGATCGCGTCGGAAACGGCGAACAGCCGGCGATTGGCGGTCAGGACTTTGAGGAACTTGGCGGCAGTGCCGGTGATTCCCGCCTTGTCGAGCACGGCGGCGAGCGCCCTGGACTGGGCATCGGATGAAAACACCGGACTGCGAACGAGGCGGGTGAGGTCGGCGCTCTCGACCAGCATCGCTGCAAACCGATCGAGGTCGGCCTTTACTTCGTCGACGGATTTCTCGTCGCGCGCCAACTCGAACAAGGCCGTCGCATAGCGGCCTGACACTCCCGAAACGGACGGATCTTCTGCAGCCACAGACACGCTCTTTCAGCTGTCAAACTCGCAAGGCGGAAACCGTCGCCACAGCCAGCGGCGCCCAGCGATCCAAGTCCTTGGAATTCAAGCGGGACTTCGATTTTCGACCGGCGCGCGAGGCGCCGGGACCGTTAAAATCGCGGCTTTGCTAACATAGCGGGCGCGCAGGTGCAACATGACGGAGCATGCGAGCGATGGCTTGTCGCATGACAAACCGCAGGCCCATCGAACCTTGTTTTCTCGACGATACCTCGCCCCGAATCACTGCCGTCAAAACCCTGGTCGGTACCGCCGTTTTCAGCGGCTCGTGCGTTGTGTCGCGCCTGTATGCCGCCGCTGCGGAAACAATCCGATCCGGCGGCCTTTGATTTCCGCAATACTTGCGCACGACTTTCATCTGGTCGCGATGACTTTAATTCTGAGTAATAACAAGCATTGAAGTGGTTAATGATTCCTTAATCGAAAATATTACGGAATATGGGTGGATTAACTGAACGGCATATAAGACATGAGAGCCGGAAACATTCTGGATTACTGCCCAATTCACGCCGCATTGCGCCATCACACGCAGCGACTGTAGCTGGGACGGGGGTTCCACTTGTCACTTATGTGGCAATACTCGCTAAGGGGACTATTTAATGCTGGATATCAACAAGGCCGTACCGGGCCGCGCAACCCGGTCGCGCACGGCGTTCGCCTTGATCGCCGCGACTCTGCTGGTCGGTGGCGGCCTCACCGAAGCTTCTGCAAAATCCAGGCAGCATCGAAACCACGCCGGTCAGGCGCAGCAGGTCAAGACCAACTGGCAGGAAGCCAACGCCTCGATCGGCTCGGGACGCAGCTTCGCAGGCGTGGCCTCCTTCTACGGCAATGAATCCGGCAACAAGACCGCGTCCGGCCAGCGCTTCAACCAGAACGCCATGACCGCGGCTCACCGCTCGTTGCCGTTCGGCACCAAGCTGCGGGTGACCCATCGCGGCCAGAGCGTCGTCGTCGTGATCAACGACCGCGGCCCGTTCATCAAGGGCCGCGTGCTCGACCTCTCGAAGGGCGC
>NZ_JALHLP010000026.1 GCF_022844465.1 Bradyrhizobium sp. | reverse complement strand
CTCCGGCGGCGGGCGCGGCCGCGCCGGCAGCGGGCGCTGCGGCTCCAGCGGCAGGTGCCAAGGCCCCAGCGGCGGGTGCGAAAGCCCCGGCCGGTGGCGGCGACAAGAAGAAGTAAGCGGCGGCAGGATGCCGCGTCATGCACCTGTTTGTTGGCCTCGGCAATCCCGGCGCGAAACACGCGAACAACCGGCACAATATCGGGTTCATGGCCGTCGATGAAATCGCGCGGCGTCATGGTTTCGCACCATGGCGCCGTCGTTTTCAGGGCGAGACCGCCGAAGGTACGCTCGATCGCGAACGCGTGGTGCTGCTGAAGCCTCAGACCTTCATGAACGAGTCCGGGCGCGCGGTCCAGGAAGCCGCGAACTTCTTCAAGCTCGGCGCCGGCGAGATCGCCGTGTTTCAGGACGAACTCGAACTGCCGCCGGGGAAGGTCCGCGTCAAGGTCGGCGGCGGCATTGCCGGTCACAACGGGCTGCGCTCGATCTCCTCGCATGTCGGCAACGATTATCGCCGCGTGCGGCTCGGGATCGGGCATCCCGGCATCAAGGAGATGGTGCACAGTCACGTGCTGTCGGACTTCGCTAAAACCGATCGCCCCTGGGTCGAGGCGCTGTGCGCCGCGCTTGCGGACAATGCGGGACTGCTGGCGATCGGCAAGGATTCGACATTCCAGAACAAGGTGCATCTTGCGCTGCAGGCCAAAGGATTTTTTCCGCCGAATGAGGACACCGGCGAAAAGCCGGCGTGACCTCTCCACCGCGATAGCCGGCATCGCAGCCAAATTTGCGCGGTCTGCGTAAAGCGGACTGCTTTGGCTGGGCATGGCGAACACCGAGATTGAGGACGAAATGGGATTCAAATGCGGTATCGTCGGCCTGCCCAATGTCGGCAAGTCGACGCTGTTCAACGCGCTGACCGAGACCGCCGCGGCGCAGGCGGCCAACTATCCGTTCTGCACCATCGAGCCGAATGTCGGTGAGGTCGCGGTGCCAGATCCCAGGCTCGACCGACTGGCGGCGATCGCGGGCTCCGCTCAGATCATTCCGACCCGGCTCACCTTCGTCGATATCGCAGGCCTGGTCCGCGGCGCGTCCAAGGGCGAAGGTCTCGGCAACCAGTTCCTCGCCACCATCCGCGAGGTCGATGCGGTGGCGCATGTGGTGCGCTGCTTCGAGGATTCCGACATCACCCATGTCGAGGGCAAGATCGCGCCGCTGGCCGACATCGAGACCATCGAAACCGAACTGATGCTGGCCGATCTCGACAGCCTCGAGAAGCGGGTCGACAATCTGGCGAAAAAGGCCAAGGGCAACGACAAGGACGCCAAGGAACAACTCGACCTCGTCAACCGCGCGCTGGTGCTGCTGCGCGAAGGCAAGCCGGCGCGGTTTCTCGAGCGCAAGCCGGAGGAAGAACGCGCCTTCGGCATGCTGGGCCTGTTGACCTCCAAGCCGGTGCTGTACGTCTGCAACGTCGAGGAAGGATCGGCGAAGGACGGCAACGGCTTTTCCAGGCAGGTGTTTGAGCATGCGAAGAAAGAAGGCGCGGTCGCAGTGGTAATTTCGGCGAAGATCGAGTCCGAGATCGCCACCCTGTCACGCGAGGAGCGCGCCGATTTCCTCGACACGCTCGGGCTGGAGGAGGCCGGCCTCGACCGCCTGATCCGCGCCGGCTATCAGTTGCTCGACCTCATCACCTATTTCACGGTGGGCCCGAAAGAGGCGCGCGCCTGGACCGTCAACCGCGGCACAAGGGCCCCCGCCGCGGCCGGCGTGATCCATACCGATTTCGAAAAGGGCTTCATCCGCGCCGAGACCATCGCCTATGCCGACTATGTCGCGCTGAACGGCGAAGCCGGCGCCCGCGACGCCGGCAAGCTGCGGCTGGAAGGCAAAGAGTATGTCGTCGCCGACGGCGACGTGATGCATTTTCGCTTCAATACCTGAGATTTCTCCACGTCATTGCGAGAAACAAAGCGACGAAGCAATCCATACTTTGACGCGGGGATAGATGGATTGCTTCGCGGAGCCTGTCATCGGGCGCGCATTCGCGCGACCCGGTGGCTCGCAATGACGGTGGGCTGCCTACCGCATCTGGCCCTGGTCGCGGATGGCGCCGAGATGCTCGTTGATGCGGAACACGATCAGGACGAATTCCGCGGCGATGCGCGAAAACACCACGCCGACCACGACGCCGGTGATCGCGGACAACAGCCGGATGAACCCGCCGAACGGGCTGATCGCCATCTCCGCGAGGCCGGAAAAAATGCCGGCGATGCCGAACAGCGCGATCAGGCAGATGGCCAGCCAGTAGAACGTCTTGATGATCGTGGGGGTGATGAAGCGGTCCCACTGGAACAGATCCTGAAAGTCGAGCATCGGTAGTTCTCCCGGCGAGTCAGACAACCAGATGGAACAAGGGCTAGCTCCGAACGCTGCTTCGGGCAAGTCAGGGCGAGCGCCAGGGCCGCTGCTCGCCCGCGGCGAACGCGCCATCGGGGTGGGCGGGTTGAGATTGCCGCAAATAGCGGCCACAATCAGGCTCCCTCAAGGTCCATCCCCCATCATGACGACGCTGATATTCGAAGATTTCAAGCCCGGCCATTTCGGCAGCTTCGGACCGCGCCACGTCACGCGCGAGGAGATGCTGGCGTTTGCCGCTGAGTACGACCCGCAGCCGATGCATCTGGACGAGGCGGCCGCCAATGCCTCGATGCTGCAGGGACTGTCCGGTTCGGGCTGGCACCTCTGCGCGATCCTGATGCGGATGATGTTCGACGGCTTCATTTGCCGCACCGCCTCGCTGGGCTCGCCCGGCGTCAACGAACTGCGCTGGCTGGCGCCGCTGCGCCCGGGCGACGACCTCACGCTCGAGATCGAGGTTGCGGAGGCGCGGCTGTCGCGCAGCCGCCCCGACACCGGCATCGTGACCTTCAAGGGCGTGGTGCGCAATGCGGCCGGCGTGGCGCTGTGCGAAATGCTTTCGCCGATCATCGTGCGGCGCGCCGGCGTCGCGGCGGAATAGGGGCCGGCGATGCGTTTCTTCGAGGACATGGAAATCGGCGCGCGGCGCGAGATCGGCGCATTCACCTTCACGGCGGAGTCGATCAAGAAATTCGCCGCGCAGTTCGATCCGCAGGCGTTTCACCTCGACGAGGAGGCCGGACGCAAATCGCTGTTCGGCGGCCTTGCCGCATCGGGCTGGCACGTCGGCTCGGTCTGCATGAAGCTCCTAGTCGCCGACGGCCAGCGCCAGATGAAGGAGGCGGCGGCGCGTGGCGAGCCGGTCGCGGTCTGGGGGCCGTCGCCGGGTTTTCGCGAACTGCGCTGGATCAGGCCGGTGCTGGCCGGCGACACCATCAGCTTTTCCAGCGTGATCGAATCGAAGCGGATTTCGGAGAAGCGCCCTGAATGGGGCATCCTGCAGGCCCGCAACAGCGGCGCCAATCAGCGCGGCGAGCCTGTTTATTCGATGCTGGCGACCGCCTTTGTGCCGCGGCGGAACGCGGATATCTGACCCGGCAACCGGGTATGGTTACCAAATCCCGCGGTTGATTCGCCCCTCAAGGCCTGGAAATGCGGAACAAGCGCCTCGCTAACGCATTGTGAACTTTCCTCGGCCATATCTGTGGCGGGGACGTCGCGAGGGGTTGAGACCATGGCAGATCACAGCGGGCTGAAATTCGTCGGCTTTATCTTTGCAACCGTCACCCTGGTGGTGATGCTGACCGCCACCATGGTGGTGACGACCCATGCCGATCGCGGTTACACGCCCGAGCCGGCCGCCTATGCCAGTCTCTGAGTGAGGATCAAACGCCAAAACCCGGGCGCGTGATTCGCCTGGCATCTATCCCCAGAGCAGCGTCATCGCCACAATCGCGAGCGTCAGCAATCCGACAAACCTGATCGTGATCGTGCCGACGCCGTGCGGCGATTGCCGTAGCGGCATCGAATCGGTGTTGTCGCGCTGAGCGTTTTGCATCGCCGTTTTTCCTCAAGACATTTTTCGTCACGCCACGAATCGCCTGTCGCGCGTGGATCGATGAAGTTCGGGTGTCTATAAAGTTCAATTCCAACACAGCCAAATGAAACCGCCGCGCTCCCGTGCGGAACGCGGCGGAGTGTCAGATTTTTGCAACGCCTGCGGTGCGTGATTCCGGGCTGGCTGTTCTTTGAACCGTCATCCCGCTGTAGTTTTTTGCTTGAGCATGATCTTTTTCGGAAAACCGCTGCACGCTTTTCCGGATCATGCCTTAGCTGTTGCGCATCCCGTCGGCGGCGCGCTTCCACTGCGAGACGCTGTCGGCGATCATCCGCGTCGACTTCATCGCGGCCTGGCTGAGCTGGGCGTAGCCGGAGATCTCGCGCTGGACCCGCTGGCCTTCGGCATGCAGGAGGTCGCGCAGGCTTTCGAGTTCGGCAATCAGCTTCTCGATTTCCCCGAGCGAAGTGCCGGCGACGCGCTGGATCAGCGAGTTGACGTTGTTGACGGTAGCCTCGGCGGCGCCATCGACATGCGCGGTCTCCGCGGCCGTCGGCCGGCGCAGATAGGCGATGTCGTTGCGGACGAAGTCGCGGATCCCGGCCTCGACCTCGGTCTCGGCGACGAGATCGCTTTCGATTTCAAGTGCTGATTCGATCGGTTCGGAGCGGCTGCTGGCTTTCATCGGCTATTTCCCTGTTCGCTTTAATGCGCGGATGTCCCCCGCACGACGCAGTGAGCGGCCATCTGTTCTAGCGATCGTGACCGCATCTGGGCCGATCTGCGGCAATGCTGGTTCATTCTCGGGAGTGGGCCGGTGGCGCTCCGGCAAACGCGCGTCAATGCGATTTCTCGGGGCCGGAACCGATGCGTCGCCGCCCGCGTTGCTCTCTCGCGTCAGCAACGGAGACCATCATGTCCAAGACCGTTCCGCCCGTCCCCGAAGACAACCGCAGCCACAAGGGCCCCGGCAGCACACCCGACGTGCCTGTTGACACCACCAAGGGCCATCGCGACGACGAGAAGAACAACCTGCGTGAACAGGGCGACCATGGCAACGTGACGCAGAACACCAGCAACCGAAGGTCGGGGTGAGGGCGGTGCGATTCCTGCGACGTTCCCGAGTCGTGCGCCGCGCGCTCTTTTTCAGATTTCAAACAGCGGCAAACCCCGCGGCGCCACGCGCCCGGGGATTTGCATCGATCGTTCGCGCCATGAAAGTCAGAGGGCGCAGGGAAAGCCGGGTGCCCTCAGCACCCGCGGTCGTGTGCAAACCGCACACGGTAGACCACAGGTGCGCCGGAACACCCGGCCTTCCCTGCGCGATGGTTTTACGGCGTACTTTGCGCTCTCCCTGGAGACGAATTCGTCTTGCCTCCATCGCCGGCGAATTGACGATCGCTCAAGCCCGGTTGGGCTTTCACGATCTCCGCCGGCTTGACGCCAGCCACGGGCGCCAGGACCACACAACTTGGCCGTCCCACGGCTTCCTGGCGCCAAAGGCTGCGACCGGCCCGTATGCCGCCGACCGCAGTTCTGGCGAAGGCGTTTAAGCGTCGTTCGTCTGCGCGCCGGCTGATCGCTCACGGGCAAAAGCCCGCCCTGCAATTCCCTCGCGCGCCCGACGCTGCCGCGTCCACCGCATCCCGCACCCTACGTCCGTGACGTGCGCACGCCCCTCTGGTGGGTCGGGATGGCGGGAGTTTTACTGCTGATTTGGGGGCGCGGCGAAGCGGATTATTTTTGCGGCGAGGACTGGACGCCCCAAATCACGTTGATCCCGCTTGGAAAATTCGCGTTTGCGCGCAGCGCCCGCGGGGGCGGTTTTCCGGCGGAGCGCGTGGCCGGGATGGGTGATCCGGTCGCGCGCGGTGTTACGGGGGAGTTTGTGCGCCGATCCCGTCATCCGTCAGCCGCCAAGAATTCCAGAGCCTTCTCGCGGCTTGGGAAGCGGCCGAGTTCGCGGTAGTCCGGATCGTGCTCGGCCGTTTCCGGCGACCACAAGACGACGAACTCATTGCCCTCGTGCTCGATCAACGTCGTCAATTCCTCGCTTTCATACGGCGTCATATCGCGAGCGCCACAATGCGGGCATTCATCGTCGCACATGCAGGACCATTGATCGGTCCACCGACGTTTGCAACGGTCACACCTATAGCGATTCAAAAACCAGGCCATGCGGGTCTCCTAGGATCGCAAACGATAGTTTCCGCGTGAAACGAAATCGATAAATCCGCGATCGCGGAGATATTGGAGCTGCTGTCGTATTTTCGGCTTGACGTTCTGGTTACCCGGATAGTTCTCGCCGAGATGCCGCTCGAAAGCATAGACTTCATCAAGCGTGAAATCACGCTTGCCGAGCGATTCCACGCACTTCATCACGTCGAGCAGCCAGCCTCGCGTTTCCGGAGATTCGTTCCTCAGAAACAGCGTCCTTTGCCATTCTTCCAGGACTGCGTCCCTCGGGCGAACGACGCCACTCTTCACGATATGAATCTTGCCGGACTCGGGCACGCGCGACAAAATGATATTCGATCCGATCCAGCCGGCTCGCCGCGCCGTGGCCGCCAGAGGCTTGCGCTCTTCGATGATCTCGCGGACGAAGAAGTGTTTTGGAACGATCAGGAGATTGACGACCGACAGCGATGTCAGGTCGTAGTTCATCAACAACAGGTTTGGATTGTTGCTGGCCGCAAGCCGCTCACATTTTGCCTTGTAGGCGCCATCGGCGACCTTCGCGCCGAACTTGCCTTTCTGGCTCTTGAGTTCGAATTCCTCGCTGCACGATCCGCACAGGAAGTCGGCGAGGGGGCTGTTGTTCGGGAATTGCGACATCTTCGCATTGCCGCAGTGCGGGCAATACGCCCACGCGCTCACCCAGGCTTCGGTCCATGCGCGGGCCTTCTGCGTGCCGCCAGTGTAGGGTGATTGGGATTCTTCGAAGCCAAGTTTCATGACGGCAGCGTAGCGGAATTCCTTTAATTTACCAGAACATGATCGCCTAGCCGCGCGCTGTCCCTTCCTGCGTCATTGCGAGGAGCGAAGCGACGAAGCAATCCAGCCAGAGGAAGAGCTGGATTCCTTCGCTCGCAATGACGAGCAACTTAGTAGTGAGGATCAACATTGCTTCGCAGTTCGACTCCCTACCGCTTCTTCCACCCACCCCGATGCCCCGGCGCGCCGCCGGTCGAGCGTGGCGCGGGGCCGAACTCCGGGCCGGACTGGCGGGAGTCCGTTGGCTGGATGATCTTGCTGCCGGCGCCGAGGTCGGGCTTGCGCGGGGTGGCGCGGTCGGGGCGGTAGGGCAGGGACTCCGGGCCGTGCATTTCGTCGAGGTGGGGTTTGTGGATTTTGGAGGTGGAGGGACCTCCCGTGTCGCGCCCCTCACCCCGACCCTCCAGGAGCGAGCTTCGCTCGTCCCGACCCCGCGAAGGGCGGGGCGAGGGAGCAGGCGCACCGCCGCTGCGGCTGGCTTTGAGTGCGGAAGAGACGCCTTTCTTCTTCATCGCGCTGACCGGCAGATTCGCGGCTTCGCCGTATTTCTTCGTGCCGGCATAGGCGCCGGCCTTGCCCTGCACGGTGCGCTGCTTGGCGGTGGGGTCGTCGACGACAGCGAGTTCGGTGGCGCGGAGGCGTTTGACTTCGTCGCGCAGCCGCGCAGCCTCCTCGAAGTTGAGGTCGGCGGCGGCTTCGCGCATGCGGGTCTCCAAGTCGCCGAGGACGGCTTCGAAATTGTGGCCGATGCTGATCACGTCGTCGGCCATGCCGCCGTCGCCGATCTCGACCAGCACGTGGTCGCGCTCGTAGACCGAGTTCATGATGTCGCCGATCGACTTCTTGATGCTTTCCGGCGTGATGCCGTGTTCGGTGTTGTACTCGACCTGCTTCTCACGGCGGCGGTCGGTCTCGGCGATCGCGCGTTGCATCGAGCCGGTGACCTGGTCGGCATAGAGGATCACCCTGCCATCGACGTTGCGCGCGGCGCGGCCGATGGTCTGGATCAGCGAGGTCTCGCTGCGCAAAAAACCCTCCTTGTCGGCGTCGAGGATTGCCACCAGCGCGCATTCGGGAATGTCGAGGCCCTCGCGCAACAAATTGATGCCAACAAGCGCGTCGAACGCGCCAAGGCGCAAATCCCGGATGATCTCGATCCGCTCGATGGTGTCGATATCAGAGTGCATGTAGCGCACGCGAATGCCCTGCTCGTGCAGGTATTCGGTCAGATCTTCCGCCATGCGTTTTGTGAGCACGGTGACGAGGCTGCGGTAACCCGCCTGCGCGGTGGCGCGGACCTCGCCGACGAGATCGTCGACCTGGGTGCGCGCCGGGCGGATGTCGACCGGCGGGTCGATCAGCCCGGTCGGGCGGATCACCTGCTCGACGAACACGCCGCCGCTCTCGTTCAGCTCCCAACCGCTCGGGGTCGCCGACACCGCCACCGTCTGCGGCCGCATCATGTCCCATTCCTCGAACCGCAGCGGCCGGTTGTCCATGCAGGAGGGCAGGCGGAAACCGTATTCGGCCAGCGTCGCCTTGCGGCGGAAGTCGCCTTTGAACATGCCGCCGATCTGCGGCACGGTGACGTGGCTTTCGTCGGCGAACACAAGCGCGTTGTCGGGCACGTATTCGAACAGCGTCGGCGGCGGCTCGCCGGGGCGGCGGCCGGTGAGGTAGCGCGAATAGTTCTCGATGCCGGCGCAGCTTCCGGTCGCCTCCATCATTTCGAGGTCGAAGGTGGTGCGCTGCTCCAGCCGCTGCGCTTCCAGGAGGCGGCCGTGGTGGTTGAGTTCGTCCAGCCGCAGCTTCAGTTCCGACTTGATCGACTTGATCGCCTGCACCAGGGTCGGGCGCGGCGTCACGTAATGCGAATTGGCGTAGATCTTGATGAATTCGAGCTCGTCCTGCTTGTGGCCGGTGAGCGGATCGAACTCCTCAAGGTTCTCAACGGTGTCGCCGAACAAATTCACGCGCCAGGCGCGGTCCTCGTAGTGCGCCGGGAAGATGTCGATGACGTCGCCGCGGACGCGGAAGGTGCCGCGGGCGAAATCGGCCTGGGTGCGCTTGTACTGCAGGGCGACGAGATCGGCGATCAGCTGGCGCTGGTCGATGCGCTCGCCCTTCTTCAGCGCGAAGGTCATCGCGGTATAGGTCTCGACCGAGCCGATGCCGTAGATGCAGGACACGGACGCCACGATAATGACGTCGTCGCGCTCCAGCAGCGCCCGCGTCGCCGAATGGCGCATGCGGTCGATCTGCTCGTTGATGGAGGAGTCCTTTTCGATGTAGGTGTCGGTGCGCGGCACATACGCTTCGGGCTGGTAATAATCGTAGTAGGAGACAAAGTACTCCACCGCGTTGTCGGGGAAGAAGCTCTTGAACTCGCCATAGAGCTGGGCGGCCAGCGTCTTGTTCGGCGCCAGGATGATGGCGGGGCGCTGGGTCGCCTCGATTACCTTGGCCATGGTGTAGGTCTTGCCCGAGCCGGTGACGCCGAGCAGCACCTGGGTGCGGTCGTTGCGGTTGATGCCTTCGACCAGTTCCCTAATCGCGGTCGGCTGGTCGCCCTTCGGCTCGTATTCGGACTTGATCGCAAAGCGCACGCCGCCTTCGGATTTCTCCGGGCGCGGCGGCCGGTGCGGCGTCCAGATCCTGACCTGGCCGTCGTCGCCCTTGAATTCCGGGCGGCCGTCGCGGATCAGGCTTTCCAGCGCGTCGGCGGTGGCCTTGACGCCGAACGCCTCCATCTTGCTGCGCGGCGGCCGCGCCAGCGCCTCGTCATCGTCCTCCGCCGTAGGCAGCCCGAGCTGCCGCGCCAGTTCGGGATCGAGGGTGGGGATGGTCGCCGCGGTGCCGTAATTGGCTTGCGGGGATTCGTGGAGGCCTTGCCGTGTGGAGAGACCCCCACCCTTACCTCGAGAGCGAGCTTCGCCCGCCTCGGACCCCGCAAGCGGGAGAGGGGACGCAGGTTGCGCATTCACTGATTCATTTTTTTCGACGTCACCCGGTGTGAGCCGCCTGGAGCCCTCTCCCGCTTGCGGGGGAGGGTTGGGAGGGGGAAAGCCACGCGACGGGCTGTTCGCCACATCGCCGCTCGTGCCTTTGGTCGATGCCCGCGCGCGGTGGGCGGCGGCTTCGCCGCCGGCGCGGCGGTCCCAGGAATTGTCGGGTGGCGGCCGCAGGCCGGTGCCGGAGCCCATGCCGGCGTCTCCGCGGTTGATGGCGGGATTGAGCAATTCGGCCAGCGCCGGCCCGATCGGCTGCACCTCGGGCCGGTGCGCCTTCGAGTTGGGGGCTTTGGATTTCGGGATCTTGCCGGGCTTTTTGGGAGCGTCTGGTTTCTTCGCCATCCCGCGAATATGGGGCGAGTCCGCCGGCGAGGAAAGGGCGGCTTCGCGGCGAAAACGCGCTATGCGTGGAAGCGCTGACTCATGCGGTCGATATGGGCCTTGGCGTCGGCGATCGCGGCGTCCGGATTCGACCACGCGAAACCGACTTCCAGCGTCGGGAACGCGGTGCCGTCGATCACGACAGGTTTGCGGTCGGTTCGCTGAATCCGCGCGTGCCACAGGCCTTGGCCCGCCTCGAACGACTGAATTTCAAAGCCGGCATAGATCATGGCTGTCTCCCGCGGTTTCCGTAGCGGCAGCCAACCACGGCGCGGCGGAGCCGGTTGTGAACGGCTTCACATGTTGTGAAGTTTTTCAAGCAACGGCCGTCATCGCCAGCGCCGCGCGAGAATATGCTCGGCGATCACCTCTGCGTCGTCGCCGACGCCGGACAGGAACGAGGAGTTCATCCTGGACAGCCAGGGCAGGCCGAGGAAATACAGGCCGGGCAGGGCGGTGATGCCGTCCCGGTGCACCGCTTCGCCGCCGCCGTCGATAACCGGCAGATCGATCCAGCCGAAATCGACGCCGTAGCCGGTGGCCCAGATCACCGCGCTGATCCCATCGGCGCCGAGGTCGAGACGGCGCCGCGGCACGGTGACGCAAGCGGGATCGGGCAGCATCGCCCGCGCGTCCGGATCGTCAGGCAAATCGAGGCCGCGCTGCCTGACATAGGCGTCGACCATGTCGAGGAAGCCGGCATAGACGAGATCGCCGCCTGCGAGATTGGCGGCGAGATCGGGCGCGATTTCGATCACCCCGTTGCGCGCGGCCGTCAGGCGTCCGACCAACACCATGCCGTCGGCGGCGAAGCGCCTGAGGTCGATGGTGCGGCCGCCATAGGCGCCCGAGATCACCGGCCCCAACACCGAGGGACCGCGCTGCGCAGTCGGGGTCCGGTCGATGCCGATTTCGGCGAGCCACCAGATCAGGTCGCGGCCGCGGTAGCGGCGCGGCAGCCGGCGGTGGGTGCCGACCGAGAGATGGACGCGGCGGCCGGCCCGCAGCAACTCCTCGGCGATCTGCGCGCCCGACGCGCCGGCGCCGACCACCAGCACCGCGCCCGAGGGAAGCTGCTCGGGATTCTTGTAATTGCTGGCATGGACCTGAAACACCGGATGCCCGCGCAACAGCGGCGGAATGAGCGCGCGCTGATAGGGGCCGGTGGCGACAACGACATTGCGGGCTTCGATCGCGCCGCTCGGCGTCTCGGCGACGAAGCCGGCACCGTCGCGCCGCGACAGCCGCGTCACCTCGACGCCGCAGCGGATCGGTGGGGCGACGAATTCGGCGTAGGCGTCGATGAATTTCACGATCTCGGCGGTGGTCGCGAACGCATCGGGATCGCCGTGCGGAAACGGAAAGTCCGGCAGCCGCACCGACCAGTTCGGAAACTGGAATGCCAGCCCGTCCCAGCGCTCGCTGCGCCAGCGTTCGGCGATCCGTCGCCGCTCCAGCACGAGGTGCGGAAGCCCGCGCTGCTTGAGTCGATGGCTCATGACCAGGCCGGCCTGGCCGCCGCCGATCACCAGCGTCTCGATTTTCTCGTCCGGCATGGCGGGCCCTGGCGGCGCGCTTCGAACGCCTTGACGCCGTGGAAAAGGTGCCCGGCACGGTAACCCGGTTTGCGCGCGCGCGACAAGCAAGGCAGAAGGGTAGGCGTAAGGGCCTTAGGGTGATTTCAGAGTGCTCGCTTCCTGACCTCGCCCCGCTCGCGGGGAGAGGTCGATATTCGAGCGCAGCTTGAATATCGGGTGAGGGGGAGTTTCCGCGAGTCCGGAAGTCACCGGGTTCGCGGAAGCAGCCACTCACCCCGACCCTCTCCCCGCAAAAGTGCGGGGAGAGGGAGAAGAGGCAGGGCGCCAATTTTTTCAGCCCTGCGCGGGAGATTCTTCGATGACCTCGCTGATGATCGCGGCCCTTGGCGCGCTGATGGTCGCCACCGCCTTCCTGTCGGGCCTGTTCGGCATGGCCGGCGGCATGATCCTGATCGGCGTGCTCCTGACGCTGATGCCGCTGCCGACCGCGATGGTGCTGCACGCGATCACGCAGATGGCCTCGAACGGCTGGCGCGCGATATTGTGGCGGGCGCATATCCGCTGGCGGCCGGTGCTGGTCTATCTGATGGGCGCCGCGCTGGCGCTCGGCGTCTGGTCGCTCACCCGCTACGTGCCGGACAAGCCGATCGCGCTCTTGCTGCTCGGGGTCACGCCGTTCATGGCACGGCTGATGCCGAGGAATTTGAAGCCCAATCCCGAAAGCATCTGGCAGGGAAGCTTCTACGGCTTCATCTGCCTCGGGCTGATGCTGATGACCGGGGTGTCGGGTCCGCTCATGGACACCTTCTTTCTCGGCGGCAATTTCGGCCGCCGCGAGGTGGTCGCCACCAAAGCCGCCTGCCAGGTCGCCAGCCACTTCATCAAACTGGTCTATTTCGGCGGCATCATCGAGCAGGCCGCGACCCTCGATCCGGTGCTGGCGGCGGTGGCGATCGCAGCCTCGATGCTCGGCACCACGCTGGCGCGGCGGATCCTCGAGGCGATGAGCGACCTGCAGTTTCGCACCTGGGCCAACCGGTTGATCACCACGGTCGCCTGCTATTACATCCTCTATGGCAGCTGGCTGCTGGTCACGCGCGAGGGCGCGATGGCGTTTTGAGTTGAAGGTTTTTGAGCGGAGGAGCCCGATGACCGAGACGACGGACGCGCTGTTGCTCGATCTCGTCGAATGGATCGCGCGCGAGCCAAGGTCTTATTCCGACGTGATCGAAACGTGGCGGACCTCGTGTCCGCGGCTGACCATCTGGGAGGACGCCGTCGATCGCGGTTATGTCGCGCGCCGACCGACAATTGAGGGGCTGCAGGTGACGGTAACCGAGGGCGGGGCCAGGTTGCTGCGCGAGCGTGGCCGCAGCGGCGCGGCCCATCAGGTCGAGGCTGGGGGCGACACGTCGAAGTCAATCGTGACCATTCCCTGACTTCTTTGTGGCGCAACCGCGATGCCGTCGACGACGCCTAGAACTCCCACCTTTTTTGCGAGATGCCGCTGAAAAAACAACTTCCACGGGCGAGTGATCCAAGGGTCAACGGCCCTCGTTCTCCCACGTTGACCCCAGCGTTTCTCTAAAGATTCGATATTCTTTCTTGGATGCTCATGTCCGATTCCGTTACTGAAAAGTGCCGTGAACTGGCGGGTTTTGCCCTTTCCAGCGAGCGCGGCCTGAATACGCCTGCACGCCGGCAGCTGTTGGCCAGCAGCCTTGAGAAGCTGGTCAAGGACTACATTGCCTTCGAGCGCGAGAAGCTCCGGTATGGCAGGCAGTCAACGGAAGCAGACCGGTAGGCTGGCCGCCCCGCGATGGAACCCAACTTGGGAACACTTACCGTTCGATGTGACTCCCCGGATACATGCAAGATGAACAAATCAGCCTATTCTCCCGTCACCAATTCGATCAGGAGAGAATGAGATGAAGAAGTTGTCCTTGCTGTCGCTCACCGTCGCTGCCGCGACGGGCGCGATGGTGGTTTCAGCGTCGGCGGCCGACATGGCTGCCCGCCCCTATACCAAGGCCCCGCCGCCGGCGGTCGCTACCGTCTACGACTGGAGCGGCTTCTACATCGGCGGCAACGCCGGCTACGGAACGACGCGCAATTGCTGGAACTTCGTTAGCTTCGCTGGCGCGCCATTCACCGCCGACCAAGGCTGCCATGATTCCGATGGTATCGTCGCGGGCGGCCAGGTCGGCTATCGCTGGCAGAGCAACGCCTTCGTGTTCGGTCTCGAAGCGCAGGGCAATTGGGCTGATCTGGATGGCTCGCGGGTTTCGTCCCCGGCCTTCGTCGTCGCGCCCGGAGACCTGACCATCAACTCCAGGCTCAGGGCGTTCGGGCTGTTCACCGGCCAGGTCGGTTACGCCTGGAACAACGTCCTGCTCTACGTCAAGGGCGGCGCGGCGGTGGTCGACAACCGATACTTCCATACCTTCACCGCCGGCAACGCGCTGATCAACTCGACCGACGACACGCGCTGGGGCGGCACCGTCGGCGTCGGCATGGAGTTCGGCTTCGCGCCAAACTGGTCGTTCGGCGTCGAATACAACCACATCTTCCTCGAACGCGACACGCTGGCCTTCGCCGCCGCTCCGGCCGGAGTAGCCACCACCAACAGCATCGGTCAGGACGTGGACCTGGTGACGGCCCGCATCAACTACCGCTTCGGCGGCCCGGCAGCGATGCGTTACTGATATCCATCAACGAGGCCGGAAGAGTCCGACAGATCGGGACTCTTCCGGTGGAAGCAAACTCAACGACTCGTTTACCGAATCACCCGCGCCCGCTTCTGCCGGCGCGGGTGTTTTCTTGAACGCGTCACGCCATCCGAGGCGGCGGGCGTCACGCCGGCACGCGGCCCTTGATCGCGTTCGCCGTCGCCGCGTAGGTGATGCGTCCTTCGGCGTCGGCGGGCAGGCGGGTCCGCACCCGATCCTGCAGCGTTTGGAGGTCCCGAGATTTCAGCGCCGCGATGGTCGGGCCAATCGTCGGCGACTTCTGCTTGGCCGACCATAGCTGGTCAAAATTCTCGAAGGTGCGCCACACGGTAATCTCCCGCGTCGCCACCTCCCGGAGGCCGGCTTCGTTCCACAGATCGCGCAGCGCTTGCGTCCGGGATGCCTCCATCTGCGGCGGGCGGGTCGGCGCGAGGCCCATCGCCCGCATCTCGACAATAACGGGGTCCAGCGGAAACCCGCCGCCCAGCATATCCCACATGTAGGTCGCGACGGTGCCGCCCGGCCTCACGACCCGAACCATCTCCTCGACGCCCTTGCGCGGATCGGGCACGAACACCAGCACCAGCGCCATCACGGCCATATCGAAGCTGGCAGCGGGGAACGGCAGCGCCATGGCGTCGCCGATGGTGAATTTTGCCAGCCGCGCCGCGGGCCGCGTGCGCGCGAACGCAAGCTGTCCCTCGGACGGATCAATCCCCTCGACCGCCGCGGGGGCGCAGCGATCGACCAGCAACTCGGTGAAGGCCCCGTTGCCGCAGCCGACATCGATCCATCGCTGGCCCGGCGGCGGCGCCAGCCAGGGCAGAAACACCTCGCCCACGAGCCGGCTCCAGACGCCCATCATCTGCTCGTAGCCTGCGCCGTCCTCGAAGCGAATGGTTTGTTCGGTCATACCGGGTCTCCCTCAGAAAGTATGGCCGATGGGGGCCTCGCGGCGGCGGCCTTGCGCAGGCAGTCCGGGCACAGGCAGTCACCGCCGTCGGTCGGCATCGGCAGACGGAAGGCCTCCGCGCTGCACCAGCACGGCCCGGACGGGCTGCAGCCGAATTCGACGCCGCAGCCGGCGCAGGCGAGGCGGCGCGTGGACTGGTTTTCAAGGCGGTTTGTCATCGACAGGGCGGCGTCCCAATTCTCATATAGGCAGCGGTGAAATGGACTCCGGGTCTGCGGCTTTGGCGCATCCCGGAATGACGAGGGTTACTTCGTGATCCCGTCGATCTCCGCGATCTCTTCCGCGCTCAAGTTCCAGCTGATCGCTTTCACGTTCTGCTCGATCTGTTCGACGCGGGTGGCGCCGGCGATGACGCTTGCGACCTGCGGGCGGCAGGCCAGCCAGGAGAAGGCGAGTTCGAGCATGGTGTGGCCGCGCACTTGCGCAAACGCCTGCAGCCTTTCGACGATGTCCTCGTTGCGCGGCGTGACGTAACGATCCTTCAGCGCGGGCGCCTTGGCGAAGCGGGTGTCGGCGGGCGCTGCCGCGCCGCGCTTATATTTGCCGGTGAGAAGCCCGCTCGCCAGCGGGAAGAACGGCAGCAGGCCGAGCTTGTATTCCTGCGCGGCGGGCAACAGATCATTTTCGATGCCGCGCACCACCAGGCTGTATTCGTCCTGGCACGAGACGAAGCGGTTGAGGTTCATCTGCCGCGCCATCAGTTCGGCTTCGGCGATGCGCCAGGCCGGAAAATTCGAATTGCCGAGGTAGCGCACCTTGCCCTGGCGAACGAGATCGTCGAGCGCGCGCAAGGTTTCTTCCATCGGCGTCAGCGGGTCGTAATCGTGCTGTTGGTAGAGGTCGATGTAGTCGGTCTTCAGCCGGGTCAGGCTGGCTTCGACCGCCGACATGATGTAGCGGCGCGAGGCGCCCTGCTTGGTGCCGTCGTTGCTCATGGGCTTGGCGTATTTCGTCGCCAGCACGATGTCCTTGCGGCGGTCGCCGAGCACGGCGCCGAGCACGGTCTCCGAGCCGCCCATGCCGGCATAGATGTCGGCGGTGTCGAACAGCGTGATGCCGAGGTCGATCGCCTTGTGGATCACCTTGCGTGAGGTTTCCAGATCGGTGCGCTGGCCGAAATTGTTGCAGCCAAGACCGACGGCGGAAACGCGCAGGCCGGAGCCGCCGAGATTGCGAATTTGCATAATTTGATCCTGTCGGAAAAGCGCGGGGCGAGAGGCCCGCATTGTGGCCCGCGCCAACAATGGCCGCAAGGTGCGCGACTACCGCGACCTCAGGGCGCGGCACCTATCTTGGGAGAATAGGGTCAGATGTCGGCAAAAAAAATTGCGGTCCCGGTCAGGCGCGGCGACTGACGGGGACCGCTTGGGGCGCGGGATCCAAGACGGGGGGCCCGATCACGCGCGGGCGCAGGCTAGCCGCGTCGTGTTACGCGCCCATGACATGCTCGATCATCCATATGGCGCCGGCAAGATCCGCCACCGGGGCCTCACAGCAGCTTGCGATAGATCAGGAAGCCGGAGCGCTCCGCCACCTTGTCGTAGAGCTGCATGGCGGTGAGGTTGGTTTCGTGCGTCTGCCAGTAGACGCGGGATCCGCCGGCGAGCTTCGCCTGTTCGTAGACGCCGTTGATCAGCGCGCGCCCGACGCCCTTGCCGCGCGCTGCGGCGCTGGTGAAGAGATCCTGCAGATAGCAGTTCGGCTCGATCAGGGTGGTGCTGCGGTGAAACAGGTAATGCGTCAGCCCGAGCAGTTCGCCGCCGCTTTCCGCCGCCAGCGCATGCATCGGCTCATAGTCGTCGAAGAAGCGCGACCATGTCATCGCAGTGATCTCGGGCGCCAGCGCGGTCGGTCCCGAACGGCCGTAGAAAGCGTTGTAGCCGTCCCACAGCGGCAGCCATTGCGCGTAGTCCTGGCGGGTGACGAAGCGGATGGTGCGATCGCCGGTCATCAGGTGATTCCGTCTCGATGGAGGGAGCGGCGCCGAGCCGCGCGGGTGGCCCATCCCTGTTACCGGTGCGGCCCGACCAGATCAATCCGGCGCAAGCGCAGGTCATTTCCCGGCCGGCGCCACCCGCAACAGTCGGCCCGACGAACTGTCCGTCAGCAACCACAGCGCGCCGTCCGGACCCTGGCGCACGTCCCTGATCCGCGCGTTCAGGTCTTGCAGCAGGCGTTCCTCCGCCGTGACCGTGTTTCCGTTTAGCGTCAGCCGCACCAGCATCGCGCCGCGCAAGGCGCCGGTGAACAGGCTGCCCGACCATTGCGGAAACAGCGCGCCGGTGTAGAAGGTCATGCCCGACGGCGCAATCGACGGCACCCAGTACTTGACCGGCTGCTCCATGCCGTCCTTCGCGGTGGCGTCGTGGATTCTGGCGCCGCTATAGTCCACGCCGTAGCCGATCACGGGCCAGCCGTAATTCTTGCCCTTTCCGATCACATTGACCTCGTCGCCGCCGCGCGGGCCGTGCTCGATTTCCCAGAGTTCGCCGGAAGAGGGACGGATGGCGAGCGACTGGGCGTTACGGTGGCCATAGCTCCAGATTTCCGGCCTGGCGTCGGCGCGGCCGAGGAACGGGTTGCCTGACGGTACCGAGCCGTCGGGCGCGATCCGGATCACCTTGCCGAGATGATCGCCGAGCGACTGCGCCTGATCGCGGGCAGCAAAGTGATCGCCGAGCGTGACGAACAGATTGCCGTCGTCCGCCTGAGCGATGCGGCAGCCATAATGATTGCCCGATGATAGCGGTCCCTGCTGGCGGAAGATCACCTTGACCTCGTCAAGGCGGCTGTTGCCGTCGCCGAGCCGCGCCCGCGCGACCGCGGTACGCCCGCCGCCATCGGCCCGCTCGGCGTAGCAGAAATAGATCGTCCTGTTCTGTGTGAAGGATCTGTCGGTGACGACGTCGAGCAGGCCACCCTGGCCGGAGGCCCAGACCTCGGGAACGCCGTTGACGGGCGGCGAGATGTTTCCGTCCGACTTTACGACCCGCAAACGTCCCGGCCGCTCGGTGACCAGCATGGTTCCATCAGGCAGAAAGGCCAGCGCCCACGGATTGACGAGGCCGCGCGCAATGGTGCGGACTTCGAGTTCGCCCGCTGACGAAGCGAACGTCGGCGCCTCGCCACGCGCGCCGGTGAGGCTCAGGACTGATCCCGAAAACAATGTCGCTGCCGTCAGTGCGACGGTCGCAAGTCCAGCAGGGGTTTTCATCTCGCTCCGATCGCGATGCGGCGTCAAAGTGGCCAAGGCGTTCAGAGACTAACGCCATTCCAGCGCATTTTTGTCATGGAGGCGCGTTCTCGCGCGAAAGTGAGAAGACTCTGCAGGCAGCGTCGGCGCTCACGCCCCGGCGGCGATGCGGGAGGGGTCGTTGATTTCGGTTCCAGGCTGCCAGTCCATGGTGACGAAACCAGGGGTTTGCTCGACCCGGTGCAACCAGGCGCGAATGGCGGGGAAGGTTGAGAGTTCGAAGTCCGCGCGGTCGGCGACGTGGGTGTAGCCGTACACCGCGATGTCGGCGACCGTCAGTTGCCCGGCGGCGAAATAGGCGTGGGTCTTGAGATGGTTTTCCATCACCTGAAGCGCCGCGTAGCCGCGCTCCATCCAGTCTTCAAGCGCGTGGGTCTGCAAGTCGCGGCCGCCTTTGACCAGCGACAGCCAGAAATAGGCGGCGCCGATATTGGGCTCGAGCGCATGCTGTTCGAAAAACATCCATTGCAGCGCTTCGGCGCGCTCGATCCGCGACTCCGGAGCCAGCGAGGTGCCGCCGCAAACATACCAGAGGATGGCGTTGGACTCGGCGAGATAGCGTCCGTCGGCGACTTCCAGCAGCGGGACCTGCCCACTCGGGTTCTTCGCAAGAAACTCCGGCGTGCGGCTCTCGCCGCTGAGAATGTCGACTTCGATCGACTGATAGGGTGCGTTGAGCAGCGCCAGCGCAAGGCGGACCTTGTAGCTGTTGCCTGAACGCTGCATCGAATAGAGCTTGTACATGTCTTCCAGGTTTCATTCGATCAGGGGCTGCGATCACGCCGCGCATCAACCGCAAGCTTTCGCGCCGCAACGCGGCCAAACAATGGTGCCGATACGAATATGGAGCAAGACCTGCACATCGAAAAAGTCGAAAACCTCTACCGCACTGCACCCGGGCGGAATGATTCTGTTGTCCGGCCCAATCATACAAGATCGGGCACGCGCGATGCAGGGCGAGCCGCAGACGGAGCGGCAGGTTCAGACTGCAGGCGAGGGGTGAAGGCATTTTCCGTTAGATGGATCGCAGACTTGCAACCCTTTCCTTTTGTGAGCCATTTTGACGCGGTTTTTGAATCTTGCGCTCGCATTGCTCCGACCGTACCGAGCCGGTTTAAAGCTTGGGTCGGCGCAGCCAAGCTTCTTGCGGTGCAACGCGCTGCGCCGTAGGGTGGCCCGATCCCATCCAGAACCGTCGTGGAATCGTGAATTCACGACGTTTGCCAGGAGACAATGATGCCCTTCCTGTCCGCTGCGCTCGCCCGTGTGAAGCCGTCCGCGACCATCGCGGTCACGGACAAGGCGCGTGCGCTGAAAGCGGCGGGGCGCAACGTCATCGGGCTGGGCGCCGGCGAGCCGGATTTCGACACCCCGGCCAACATCAAGCTGGCGGCGATCCGCGCCATCGAGGCCGGCAAGACCAAGTACACCGATGTCGGCGGCATTCCCGAGTTGAAGGAGGCGATCGCCGCCAAGTTCCTGCGCGAGAACGGGCTGACCTACAAGGCCAACCAGATCATCGTCAGCACCGGCGGCAAGCAGGTGCTCTACAATGCGCTGATGGCGACCATCAACCCTGGCGACGAGGTCATCATCCCCGCGCCGTACTGGGTGAGCTACCCGGAAATGGTGGCGCTGGCCGGCGGCGAGTCGGTGCCGATCGTCTGTACCGCGGCGAACGGCTTCAAGCTTAGTCCGGCTGATCTGGAAAAGGCGATCACGCCGAAGACCAAATGGATCATTCTCTGCTCGCCGTCGAACCCGACCGGCGCCGCCTATACGCGCGCCCAGTTGAAGGCGATCACGGACGTGCTGGTGAAGTATCCGCATGTCTGGGTGATGACCGACGACATGTACGAGCACCTGGTCTATGACGACTTCGTGTTCGCGACGCCCGCACAGGTCGAACCGAAACTGTACGACCGCACCCTGACGGTGAACGGGGTATCGAAAGCCTATTGCATGACCGGCTGGCGTATCGGCTATGCCGGCGGTCCCGCCGAACTGATCAAGGCGATGGCGACGATCCAGTCGCAATCGACATCCAACCCGTCGTCGATCGCGCAGTGGGCCTCGGTCGAGGCGCTGAACGGTCCGCAGGACTTCATCCCGGCCCACAACAAGGTGTTCAAGGAGCGCCGCGACCTCGTGGTTGCCATGCTGAACCAGGCCAAGGGGCTAGAATGCCCGCGGCCCGAGGGCGCGTTCTACGTCTATCCGTCCTGCGCCGGCACCATCGGCAAGACCTCGCCCTCCGGCAAGGTGATCGCCAACGACGAGGATTTCGTCACCGAACTCCTGGAGAGCGAAGGCGTCGCCGTCGTGCAGGGCTCGGCGTTCGGGCTCGGGCCGGCGTTCCGGGTTTCCTACGCGACCAAGACCTCCGATCTGGAAGACGCCTGCAAGCGCATCCAGCGCTTTTGCGGCAATCTGAGATAGCCGGTCTCCCTCGTGGCGCGGGGGGCGTCGCGTATCCCTGCGCAAATTCTGGCGCCACCAGCGAGGTTATGGTCTAGACAGGCCCGCGCAAGCGGACCGTTTTGCTGGATTATTGAACTGTCATTCCGGGGCGATGCGCAGCATCGAACCCGGAATCTCGAGATTCCGGGTTCGTCGCTTCGCGCCGCCCCGGAATGACGAACGCGTGGAGACGGCCCGCTTCAGCCCCGTTAAGGTCTGGCATGGCCTGCGAGGCTGTGGCACAAATCGCAAAGCGCCGCGGGCACGGCGCATTTCTTGGTTCTTCGCTCGTGTCACAGTTTTCAGCCGGAGATTTTTCATGCGTCGTTTCCTCATCCTTGGCGCGCTCGCCGCTCTGGCTTCGTCGATCGGCGGCGCGCACGCGCAGCCGATGCAGCGCGTGCAGGTCGGGGTGCTGGAGTGCCGCGGCGGCGCCAGCATCGGCTTCATCGTCGGGTCCGTCACCAATCTCGGCTGCGTATTGCGTGCCGACGGCATGCCGGAAGATCGCTACGTCGCCACCATCCGTAAAGTAGGCCTCGATCTCGGCATCACCCAGGAATCGGCCCTGGCCTGGGCGGTGTTCGCGCCGGTGGTGCGGCTCGGGCCGGGCGACCTGTCCGGCAACTATGTCGGGGTGCAAGGCAGTGCGACGCTCGGCGTCGGCGTCGGCGGCAACGTGCTGGTCGGCGGCTCCGCGAATTCGATCGCGCTGCAGCCGCTCAGCCTGCAGGGCCAGGTCGGCATTGCCATCGCCGCCGGGCTGGAAAGCCTGGAACTGCGGCCGGGGCGGTAACTTTCTCCCTCGTCGTTGCGGGGAGCGGTCCAAGCGGAAAGCATTTGACGCCGCAACACAGCGACATTTTCCCGCTTGCCAAAATCCCGCGGCGGGCGGAGCATCGGCACCGCCGACCCAATCACGGGCCGAGCTCCAAACAAGGAGGCGGCAATGGGACAAGACGTCAGAAGTCCCCGTGGTCCACGGTGCATTGCGCTGGTGGGCCCTTTCCAGAGCGGTAAAACCACACTCCTCGAAGCGATATTGGCGCGAACCGGCGCCATCAAGAGCGCCGGCAGCGTCGAAGCTGGAACCTCGGTCGGCGATGCCAGCCCCGAGGCGCGCCACCACAAGATGGGCGTCGGCCTCTCCGCCGCCACCACCAGCTTCATGGGCGACAGCTACACCTTCATCGATTGTCCCGGCTCGATCGAGTTCGCGCACGACATGCGGGCCGCGCTGCCGGCGGTCGACGCCGCGGTCGTGGTCTGCGAAGCTGACGAGAAGAAGCTGCCGCAGCTGCAGATCATCCTGCGCGAACTGGAGGATCTCCGGATTCCGCGTTTTCTTTTCCTGAACAAGATCGACCGTGCCAGCAAGCGCATCCGCGAAACGCTGGCGACCCTGCAGCCGGCCTCGCGCGTGCCGCTGGTGCTGCGGCAGATACCGATCTGGAACGGCGACCTGATCGAAGGCTTCGTCGATCTGGCACTGGAGCGCGCCTTCGTCTACCGCGAGCACAAGCCTTCCGAAGTCATCGCGCTCGAAGGCGGCAATCTCGACCGCGAAAAGGAAGCGCGGTTCTCGATGCTGGAAAAGCTCGCCGATCATGACGACGTGCTGATGGAGCAGTTGCTGGAAGATATCCCGCCGCCCCGCGACACTGTCTTCGACGACCTCGCCCGCGAACTGCGCGAGGGCCTGATCTGTCCGGTGCTGCTCGGCGCGGCCTCGCGCGAAAACGGCGTGCTGCGGCTGATGAAGGCGCTGCGGCATGAAGCGCCCGGCGTGAGCGAAACCGCGAAACGCCTCGGCGCATCCTCGCCGAAGGACGCGCTGGCCTATGTGTTCAAGACCCTGCATGCGCAACACGGCGGCAAGCTGTCGCTGTCGCGGCTGCTGGCCGGCCGCCTCGACGACGGCGCCATCCTGCAATCCTCCTCCGGCGAGGCGGGGCGGGTCTCCGGCATCCTTGGGGTCAGCGGTGGGCACGACACCAAGCGGGCGACGGCGGAGGCGGGCGAGACGGTCGCGCTCGGCAAGCTCGACGCGATCAAGACCGGCGACACGCTGGCGAGCGGCAAGACCGCGCCGACGGCGCTGGTCCGCATCGCGCCGACACCGCCGGTGCTGGCGATGTCGCTTGCGGCGATCGACCGCAAGGACGACGTCAAGCTCGGCCAAGCGCTGTTACGGCTGAACGAGGAAGATCCGTCGCTGACCATGATCCACAACGCCCAGACCCACGACATCGTGCTATGGGGGCAGGGCGAGATGCATCTGCGCGTGGCGCTGGAACGGCTCAAGGAGCGCTTCGGCGTCAACGTCAAATCGCAACCGCCGGCGATCGGCTATCAGGAGACCATCCGAAAATCGATCACCCAGCGCGGCCGCCACAAGAAGCAATCTGGCGGCCATGGCCAGTTCGGCGACGTGGTGCTGGAGATCAAGCCGATGCCGCGCGGCTCAGGCTTCGAATTCCACGAAAAGGTGGTCGGTGGCGCGGTGCCGCGCAACTATATCGGCGCGGTGGAGGAGGGGGTGGTGGACGGCCTCGCCAAGGGCCCGCTCGGCTTCCCCGTCATCGACGTCCAGGTGACGCTGACCGACGGCTCCTACCACAGCGTCGACTCCTCCGACCTCGCCTTCCGCACCGCGGCGCGGATCGGCATGAGCGAGGCGCTGCCGCAGTGCCAGCCGGTGCTGCTGGAGCCGATCCACCTGGTGGAGATCGTCTGCCCGACCGAGGCGACGGCAAAGATCAACGCCATTCTGTCATCGCGGCGCGGCCAGATCCTGGGCTTCGACACCCGCGAGAACTGGCCGGGATGGGATTGCGTCCGCGCCACCATGCCGGAGGCCGAGATCGGCGACCTGATCGTGGAATTGCGCTCGGCCACCGCCGGCGCCGGCGGCTTTACCCGACAGTTCGACCGCATGGCCGAGGTCACCGGCCGCGCCGCCGACCAGATCATCGCCGCGCACCGGGTTGCGGCGTGATTAGCCGTCAGGATCGCCGCGGTCTCATCGGCCGCGGCGGCGCGTTCGGCTTGACACACCTCCGGGGAAGATAAATTGATCGTCGTGGCCGGGTTCATCCCGGCCATCGACGTCTTTGAGGAGGTTGCTGTCGTGACCAAACCCCGCGCCGCCTGCCTGATCGGATGGCCGGCCGCGCATTCGCGCTCGCCGCTGATCCATCGTTACTGGCTGCGCAAGCTCGGCATCGAGGGTGGCTATGTGATCGAGGCGGTGCCGCCCGACGAGTTCAAGGATTTCCTGTTCCGGCTGTCCTTGCGCGGCTTTGTCGGCGCCAACGTCACCATTCCGCACAAGGAGCGCGCGCTGGCGCTGTCGAAGCCGGACGAGCAGGCGCGCGTCGTCGGGGCCGCCAACACGCTGTGGTACCAGGACGGCGAGCTGTGCTCGACCAACACCGACGTCGAAGGCTTCATCAACAACCTCGACACCTGCGCGCCCGGCTGGGCGAGGTGCGAGGACGCGCTGGTGCTGGGCGCCGGCGGCGCGTCGCGCGCGGTGGTGTTCGGCCTGCTCGAACGCGGGATCAGGCGCGTGCATGTCGCCAACCGCACGATCGCGCGCGCCAAAGCACTGGCGGACCAGTTCGGCGCGGACGTGGTGCCGGTGGCGTGGGATGCAATCAGCGAGCTGCTGCCGCGCGCGGCCTTGCTGGTCAACACCACCTCGCTCGGCATGCACGGCCAGCCGCCGCTCGAGCTCGATGTCGGCCGGCTGCCGCCCCACGCCGTCGTCGCCGATCTCGTCTATGTGCCGCTGCAGACGCCGTTGCTGGAAGCGTCAAGGGCGCGCGGGCTGAAGACGGCCGACGGACTCGGCATGCTGTTGCACCAGGCGGTGCGCGGCTTCGAACTGTGGTTCGGGCAACGCCCCGAGGTGACGGCCGAGCTTCGCGCGCTGGTCGAGGCGGATCTGGCCAACATGGCGCGCTAGAGGCGGGCCGCGTCCATGTCGGCTGTGACGGGATCACACCGCCGGCGTGAGGCTAAGCGTCATTCCGGAGCGCGTCGAAGACGCGAATCCGGAATCTCGAGATTCCGGGTCCGATGCTTTGCATCGCCCCGGAATGACTGCGTTTGGTATCTCAGATCGCCAGCACGTTATCGTCGATCTCAGCGATCGTGTTGACGCCGCACAGGCCCATGGTGGTGGTGAGCTCCTTGGCGATGATGTCGATCGCCTTGGCGACGCCGGCCTGGCCGCCGGCCCCGAGCCCGTAGGCATAGGCGCGGCCGATCATGCAGGATTTGGCGCCGAGCGCCAGCGCCCGCATCACGTCCTGGCCGGAGCGGATGCCGCCGTCGAACATGATCTCCATCTTCGAGCCGACCGCGTCGACGATCTCGGGCAATACCTCGATCGAGGACGGCGCGCCGTCGAGCTGGCGGCCGCCATGGTTGGACACGACCAGCGCCTGCGCGCCGGTTTTGGCGGCTTCCTCGGCGTCCTCGACGTCGAGAATGCCTTTCAGGATCAGCTTGCCCGGCCAGATGCTGCGGATCCAGTCGAGGTCTTTCCAGTTCAGCGAGGTGTCGAACTGCGACGCCGTCCATTCCGAAAGCTTGGTGAGGTCTTCGGTGCCTTTGACGTGGCCGACGATGTTGCCGAAGCTGCGGCGCTTGCCGCGCAGCACGCCGGCGACCCAGGCCGGCTTGCTGGCGAAGTCGAGCAGTTTCGACAGCGACCATTCCGGCGGCACCGCCATGCCGTTCTTGATGTCCTGGTGGCGCTGGCCGATCACCTGCAGGTCTACGGTCAGCACCAGCGCGCTGCATTTGGCCGCGATCGCGCGTTCGATCAGCGACTTGATGAAGCCGCGGTCCTTCATGACGTAAAGCTGGAACCAGAACGGCTTGTCCACGGCTGCGGCGATGTCCTCGATCGAGCAGATCGACATCGTGCTTTGGGTGAAGGGAATGCCGGCGGCCTGGGCGGCGCGGCAGGCGTGGATCTCGCCGTCACCATGCTGCATGCCGAGCAGGCCGACCGGCGCGAGGATCAGCGGCATCGCGGCGGGCTCGCCCAGGATGGTGGTGGAGAGGTGGCGCCTGGAGACGTCGACCAGGATCCTCTGGCGGAACTTGATCTGCTGCAGATCCTCGGAATTGGCGCGCAGCGTGTCCTCGGTGTAGGAGCCGCGATCCGCATAGTCGAAGAAGGCCCTGGGAACGCGGCGCTTGTGCAGTTGGCGCAGATCCTCGATGCAGGTGATGTGCTTCATGGCGTCCCCGGCCCCTTGCTGTCGCTGCGTTGTCCTCTACCATGGTTAAGCGGCCCGCCAAATCGCCCCCCGCGGCGGTATCGCCATCCCGCCCGCGAAGCGTCGCCGTGCTTCCCGGTGTCATCGGTTGGGCTGGAATGTCCAGCGACAACAGCTGGTTATGTGGTATTTTCGGTTCCCCGCGGCGGTAACGATTCATCATATTTTTTGAAGCCATTTTAGCGGCTGAGGGATTATAACCTGAGCACGCCAGGTGGGCGTTCGGGGATTCCTGGCCGTGACGGTCTCAAGGACGCTCCGGAATCGCTGGGGGTCGCATGAGCCGCAAATATTTCGGTACCGACGGGATTCGGGGCCGCGCCAACGGACTGATCACGCCCGAGCTTGCGCTCAAGGTCGGGCAGGCCGCCGGACTGGTGTTTCAGCGCGGCGACCACCGCCACCGCGTCGTCATCGGCAAGGACACCCGTCTGTCCGGCTACATGATCGAATACGCGATGGTGGCGGGCTTCACCTCGGTCGGCATGGACGTGCTGCTGCTCGGCCCGATGCCGACGCCGGCGGTGGCGATGCTGACCAAGTCGATGCGCGCCGATCTCGGCGTGATGATTTCGGCCTCGCACAATCTGTTCGAGGACAACGGCATCAAGCTGTTCGGTCCGCAGGGATTCAAACTGTCCGACGACGTCGAGATGCAGATCGAGCAGTTGCTCGACGAGCCGATCGACCGCCGCCTGGCGCAGAGCGCCAGCCTCGGGCGCGCCCGCCGCATCGACGGCGTCCATGACCGCTACATCGAATTCGCCAAGCGCACGCTGCCGCGCGAGCTTTCGCTTGACGGCCTGCGCGTGGTGGTCGATTGCGCGCACGGCGCGGCCTACAAGGTGGTGCCGGAAGCGCTGTGGGAGCTCGGCGCCGACGTCATTGCGATCGGCGTCGATCCGGACGGCTTCAACATCAACAAGGAATGCGGCTCCACCGCGCCGGAAGCCCTGAGCAGGAAGGTGCGCGAAATGCGCGCCGACATCGGCATCGCGCTCGACGGCGACGCCGACCGCGTCATCCTGGTCGACGAACGCGGCCATTTGGTCGACGGCGATCAGCTGCTGGCGGTGATTGCGCAAAGCTGGAAGGAAGACGGCCGCCTCGCCAAGCCCGGCATCGTCGCCACCGTGATGTCCAATCTCGGCCTCGAGCGTTTCCTCGAAGGCCAGGGGCTCGGCATGGTGCGGACGCCGGTCGGCGATCGCCATGTGCTGGAGCAGATGCTCAAGCACGGCTACAATCTCGGCGGCGAGCCCTCGGGCCACATCATCCTATCCGACTACGCCACCACTGGCGACGGCTTCGTCGCCGCGCTGCAAGTGCTGGCCGTGGTGCAGAAGCTGCGCCGTCCGGTGTCGGAAGTCTGCCATCTGTTCGATCCGCTGCCGCAGATCCTCAAGAACGTGCGCTACCGCAGCGGCAAGCCGCTCGACCATGCCGAGGTGAAATCGGCGATCGTCGACGGCGAAAGACGCCTCAACGGCCACGGCCGGCTGCTGGTCCGCTCCTCCGGCACGGAGCCTGTGATCCGCGTGATGGGCGAGGGCGACGACCGCATCTTGGTCGAGGAAGTCGTCGATCGGATCGTCGATGCGCTGGGTCACGCCGGCGCCGCCTAGGCCACATGAGCGGCGCGCGATTTCTGATCGGTCACGCATGGCAGCGCATTTCAGCCATCGGCTATTGGCGCTGGTCGCGCGGCTGCGCGCGCCGTAGAAGACGGGCATCGCCAACCGCGAATCCTCTGGGACGTCACCTTTGAACAAGCCCGTCAGCGTGTCCGAGGCAGCGCCGGCCGCACCGGTGGACGTGGCGGGCGTGACGCCACCGGCGACCGCGGCGGGGCCGGCCTATGTCGTGCTTGCCGGCATCAGCTTCTCGCATTTCCTCAACGACACCATGCAGTCGCTGATCGCTTCGGTCTATCCGATCCTGAAAGACTCCTACGCGCTCGACTATGCGCAGATCGGCATGATCACGCTGGCATTCCAGTTCACCGCCTCGCTGCTGCAGCCGGTGGTCGGGCACTACACCGACAGAAGGGCGCAGCCGTTCTCGCTCGCGCTCGGGATGGGCTTCACCTTTTTCGGATTGCTGCTGCTGAGCGCCGCGCGGCACTACCCTGTCATCCTGATCGCGGCGGCGCTGGTCGGGCTCGGGTCGGCGGTGTTTCATCCGGAGTCGGCGCGGATCGCGCGCCTGGCCTCCGGCGGGCGCTACGGATTCGCGCAATCGGTGTTTCAGCTCGGCGGCAGTTTCGGCACCTCGATGGGGCCGGTGCTGGCGGCGCTGATCGTGGTGCCGTTCGGCCAGCCGAGCATCGCCTGGTTTTCATCGATCGCGTTTCTGGCGATCGTGATCCTGTGGCGGATCGGGCTCTGGTACCGGCCGCAGATCGGCGCCAGGAAGCCTGCGGCGGTGGACAGGCATCCAGACCTGCCGGATTTTCGGCGCGCCCGGATTGCGCTGGTGGTGCTGGTCGCGCTGCTGTTTTCAAAGCAGCTCTACGTGTCGAGCCTGTCGAGCTATTACATCTTCTACCTGATCGAGAAGTTCGAGGTCTCGACCCAGACGGCCCAGCTCTATCTGTTCATTTTCCTTGCCGCCAACGCGGTGGGCGCCTTCTTCGGCGGACCGCTCGGCGACCGCTTCGGCCGCAAACACGTCATCTGGTTCTCGATCCTGGGCGCGCTGCCGTTCACGCTGGCGCTGCCCTATGCGGGTCTGGTCGGAAGCGCCGTGCTGACCGTGTTCATCGGCCTGATCATTTCCTCGGCGACGTCGTCGATCATCGTGTTCGCGCAGGAACTGATGCCGCACCGGTTCGGAATGATCTCCGGTGTGTTCTTCGGCTTTGCCTTCGGCATCGGCGGGCTTGGCGCCGCCGTGCTCGGCAAGCTTGCCGACAACAGCGGGATCGCGTTCGTCTATCAGCTCTGCGCGTTCCTGCCGGCGCTCGGGCTGCTCGCGGTGTTGCTGCCGAAGATGCCCCGGCAGTCGCGCTGAGTAACCTGTCGTTAGTATGTGTGACGGCGCGCGCCATTATTGGTGCGGTGAATGTGTCTGCCTTCGCATTCGATAAATGCGTCGCCTCAGCGACCAGTAACAGATTGTCAACCTTAACAATTAGGGTTAAGCGCCGCTTAAACATTCTATGCCATCGTCCGCCCGTTGAGTTTTTAAGTGGGGCCTCCGCACTCTGCCTCACGGGAAAAAAGGACGAAGCCAATGCGTAGCGTTAAGTCACTCGTCGCCGCCGGAGCGGCTGTTGTGTTTTCCTCGGCGGCGTTCGCCGCCGACATGGCCATCGCGCCGCCTCCGATGTATCCCGCCCCGGTGGAAGATTTCGGCGGCTGGTACCTGCGCGGCGACATCGGCTTCAGCAATCAGCGGGTCAGCCGTTTGAACAACGTGCTCGACGCCGGCCTCACCTCGTCGACCCAGAACCTCAACTTCAACTCCGCCGGCATCTTCGGCCTCGGCGTCGGCTACAAGTTCAACAACTGGTTCCGCGGCGACGTCACCGGTGAATACCGCGGCAACTCGCAGTTTTTCGGCACCGACCGCATCACCTATCCGGGCGGCGTCGGCACCGACACCTACCACGCCACCAAGAACGAGTGGGTGGTCCTCGCCAACGCCTATGTCGATCTCGGCACCTGGTGGAACGTCACCCCGTTCATCGGCGCCGGCGTCGGCGGCGCGCGGGTCGCGATCAACGGCTTCACCGACCAGGGGATCGCCAACAACGGCGCCGGCGCCCAGCCGGGCCTCGCCTATGGCGCCAATGTCGCGAAGTGGAACCTGGCCTGGGCCGTCCATGCCGGTCTCGCCTACCAGGTCACGCCGCACTTCACCGTCGAACTCGCCTATCGCTATCTCGACATGGGCGACGGCCTGACCGGCGACCTGCGCACCTTCGACGGCGTCAACGCCATCAACAACCCGATGACCTTCAAGAGCATCACCTCGCATGACCTCAAGCTCGGCGTGCGCTGGGATCTGATCAGCCCGCAATATTACGCGCCGCCGCTGATGCGCAAAGGCTGAACCGGTTTCCATCCGTTAACGGTTTGAAAGCGGCGCGGGAATTTTCCGCGCCGCGTTCTTGTCTGCGCGATGTCCGCAGGGCGTGGCCACCGGCAGAAAAATCTGCCGCGGCTTCGGACAAGATCGCGCCAAGCGGGGCCGCAAGAACGATTGGTTAAGGTTAACAGGTGATGATGTCCGCGAGTTCGGAGTGCCGATGGAGCGTTGCAATGCGTCGTTTTTTTCTGGTGGCGGCGGCGATGTGCGGAGCGGCGGCCGGCGCGCAGGCGGCGGACTTGCCGTTCCTCCGCGGCAGTTTCACCGAAGGCCTGACCAGAAGCAGCGTCAGCTGGCAAGGCTATTATTTCGGCGGTCAGGCAAGTTACGGCTCGGTAAACTCACGGGTGGCGAGCGACATCAACAGCGACCTGCAGTCGACGTTTCTTCCGCCGCCCGGCATCGGCTACACTTGGCGTCCCCTCGCAAACGCGCACAGCAATCCCACCGGCTACGGAGCATTTGCCGGATACAATTCGCAATGGGAGGACGTCGTCGTCGGCATCGAGGTGAATTACATCCGCGACGGAATCGCCTCGGTCACGAAATCGGCGGGGCTGCGATACGAGGCCGACAATGTCACAATCCAGAGCGTCACCGATTCGAACGTAACCGTGCGGCTCTCCGATTTCGGCTCGCTACGCGTGCGCGGCGGCTATATCATGGGAAACTTTCTGCCCTACCTGTTCGCCGGCGCCGGCCTTGGCAGCCAAACGCTTGATCGCGGCGTTTCGGCGTTCCCTAACCCTGTGCGTCCGACGTCGGGAACGGCAACCGCCACCAAGACTAAGCTCGTTTACGGCTACAGCGCCGGCGCCGGCGTCGACGTGATGCTGCTGAGCGGCCTGTTCCTGCGCGCCGAGTACGAATACCGCCGCGTGGCGTCGGACGTCGAAACCAACATCAACACGGTGCGCGCCGGCCTCGGCTACAAGTTCTGACCCAGTCCGATCCGCGCCGACCCCGCCGCCGTTGACAGATTCGCCGCCTGCTGTTGCACTGTCACCCTGACCAGGGGTGACGCGCATGAAGATTTACGGCGACATCAATTCCGGCAATTGCCTGAAGGTTAAATGGGTGTGCGACCATCTGGCGCTGCCCTATAGCTGGATTGCCGTCGACACGATGAAGGGCGAGACGCGGACGACGGAATTCCTGAAGCTCAACGGCGCCGGGCAGGTGCCAACGGTGGTGTTCGACGACGGCCGCACGCTGGCGCAGTCCAACGCCATCATCCGCTATCTCGCCCGCGGCTCCGATCTCATTCCGTCCGACGCCTTTGCGCAGGCCAAGATGGACGAGTGGCTGTTCTGGGAACAATACAGCCACGAGCCTTACGTCGCCGTCTGCCGCTTCCAGATGTTCTATCTGGGCAAGGCGGCGTCCGACCTCGATCCCGACAAGGTCAAGCGCGGCTATGCGGCGCTGGCGCGGATGGAGCAGCAGCTCGCCGTCACGCCGTACCTGGTTGACGACACCGTCACGCTCGCCGACGTATCGCTATTGGCCTATACGCGGCTGGCGCATGAAGGCGGCTTCCATCTCGACGGCTACGCCGCGTTGCGGCGCTGGATTGGCCGCACCGAGAAATCCCTTGGCCTGCCGCCGGCGCGCTGACCTCCCCGGAAACCGCGATGGCTTTTTCGAAGGTTACGATACGTCCGGCCCGCCGCGAGGACGTCGGCATTGTCGTCGCCATGCTGGCGGACGACCCGCTCGGCGGGGCGCGTGAGCGGATCGCGGATCCGTTGCCGGAAAGTTATTTCACGGCGTTCGATCGGATCAGGCACGACCCGAACCTCCTTCTTGTCGTCGCCGAGGACGGCGAGGGCGCCGTTGTCGGCTGCCTGCAGCTGTGCATCCTGCCGGGGCTGAGCTCGCAAGGCGCCGCGCGCGGCCTGATCGAGGATGTCCGCGTCGCCAGCCATTGCCGCAGTCGCGGTATCGGCGGGCAGCTGGTGCAATGGGCGCTCACGGAAGCGCGAAGCCGGGGCTGCAAGCTGGTTGAAATGCTCACGCATCACACCCGTGTCGATGCGCAACGGTTCTACGAGCGAATCGGATTCGCGCGCAGCCATGTCGGCATGACGATCCGATTTTGATCAGAACCAATCGCGGCGGGAGCAGGGCGAATCAATGGCGGTGCCATGCGCGTACTGCGATCGCGTTAACAACCGATGAACCATGCGGACGCGCATGGTTTTACGGGCGCCAACGTCTCCGCTAAGCCGGCCGCTCCCATGGGGCGTGGGCAGTCCGGGGATGTCCGATGAAGAATTATTCGATTGTCCAGGTTGGAAACGACTACGTCGTGCGGGTTGGCGACGGGGGCATCCTGAAGGTCGCGAGCCGGCGGCGGGCCGTCAAACTGATCTCGGACGCCGCGGAGTTGCTGGGGCAGGCGCGGGATAACTTTTCTGGCGAAGCCGCATCAACCGCGGCCGAGGGCGCAGATGTCACCCCCGATCCGCGGGATCGCGCCTGATCCCCGCTGTCATCTAGTCCCCAAGGTCAAGTCCGCTCCCGCCAAAGTTTCTTGACGATTGGGCGTGATTCCCCTAATCACCGCCGCGGGACACCTCCCCCCAACGGGAGGCTTGCTATCTGGAAGGATAGAACATGACCGTGGCGAAGCCCGCTTCGCGGCCGAACGTGCCGCATTTTTCCTCCGGCCCCTGCGCCAAGCGCCCTGGCTGGAACCCGCAAAATCTCAAGGACGCAGCACTCGGCCGCTCGCATCGGGCGAAGGTCGGCAAGGCGAAGCTCAAGCTCGCGATCGATCTGACGCGCGAGGTGCTCGAAGTCCCGGCCGACTACAAGATCGGCATCGTGCCGGCGTCCGACACCGGCGCGGTCGAGATGGCGCTGTGGTCGCTGCTGGGCGCGCGCCCGGTCACCACCATCGCTTGGGAATCCTTCGGCGAGGGCTGGGTCAGCGATATCGTCAAGGAACTGAAGCTCAAGGACGTCACCAGATTGCATGCCGGCTATGGCGACATTCCCGACCTCGCCAGGGCCGATCCGGCGTCCGACATCGTCTTCACCTGGAACGGAACCACTTCGGGCGTTCGCGTGCCCAACGCCGACTGGATCAGCGCGACCCGCGCAGGCCTCACGATCTGCGACGCGACGTCGGCGGCGTTCGCGCAGCCGCTCGATTTCGCCAAACTCGACGTGGTGACGTTCTCCTGGCAGAAGGCGCTGGGCGGCGAGGCCGCGCATGGCATGCTGATCCTGAGCCCGCGCGCGGTGGCTCGGTTGGAAAGCTACACGCCTCCCTGGCCGCTGCCGAAGATCTTCCGCCTGACCAAGGCCGGCCAACTGAACCAGGGCATCTTCGAGGGCGAGACCATCAACACGCCGTCGATGCTGTGCGTCGAGGACTATCTCGACGCGCTGAAATGGGCGAAATCGATCGGCGGCCTCAAGGCGCTGATCGCGCGCGCCGACGCCAACGCCAAAGTGCTGGCCGACTGGAAGGCGAAAACGCCCTGGATCGATTTCCTGGCGAAGGATTCGTCGATCCGCTCCAACACCTCGGTATGCCTGAAATTCACCGACCCCGCGATCACCTCGCTGACGGCGGATGCGCAGGCGGAGTTTTCGAAGAAGCTGGTGGCGCTGGTGGAGAAGGAAGGCGCTGGCTACGACTTCGCCTATTACCGCGACGCGCCGGCGGGCCTGCGGATCTGGTGCGGCGCCACCGTGGAAGCCTCCGACGTCGCCTTGCTGACGCAATGGATCGACTGGGCGTTCGCCGAAACCAAAACGGCCTTGCCGAAGGCGGCATAGTTTCCTTCTTACCTCGCCCCGTACTTACGGGGAGAGGTCGGCGCCTGGCGCCGGGTGAGGGGCTCTCTCCGCTCGCACCTCGCCTGCAGTTGCCCCTCACCCCAACCCTCCCCCCGTGAGAACGGGGAGAGGGAGAAGAAATAGTTTCCAACGACTTTCACTCATTCCGGCCCCGGAGGCCGAACCTTCTTCAGGGAAGGAAGGAACCAACCGATGTCAAAACCCAGGGTTCTCATTTCCGACGCGCTGTCTCCCGCCGCCGTGCAGATCTTCAGGGATCGCGGCATCGAGGTCGATTTCCAGCCCGAGCTCGGCAAGGACAAGGACAGGCTTGCCGAGGTCATCGGCAATTATGACGGGCTTGCGATCCGCTCGGCGACCAAGGCGACCGCCAAGATCATCGCCAGGGCGACGCGCCTGAAGGTGATCGGCCGCGCCGGGATCGGCGTCGACAATGTCGAAATTCCCGCGGCCACCGCCAAGGGCATCATCGTTATGAACACGCCGTTCGGCAATTCGATCACAACAGCCGAACACGCCATCACCCTGATGCTGGCGCTGGCGCGCGAGATTCCGCAGGCCGACGCCTCGACCCAGGCCGGCAAGTGGGAGAAGAACCGCTTCATGGGCGTCGAGATCACCGGCAAGACGCTGGGCGTGATCGGCTGCGGCAACATCGGCGCGATCGTCGCCGACCGCGCGCTCGGCCTGCGCATGAAGGTGGTCGCTTTCGACCCGTTCCTGTCGCCGGAGCGCGCCAGGGATATCGGCGTCGAAAAGGTCGATCTCGACGAATTGCTCCGGCGCGCCGATTTCATCACGCTCCACACGCCGCTGACCGAGAAGACCCGGAACATCATCGATGCGGCGGCCATCGCCAGGATGAAAAAGGGCGTGCGCATCGTCAACTGCGCGCGGGGCGGGCTGGTCGACGAGCAGGCGCTGGTCGATGCGCTCGATTCCAGGCATGTCGCGGGCGCCGCCTTCGACGTGTTCGCCGAGGAGCCCGCCACCAGGAACGTCCTGTTCGGCCATCCCAACGTGATCTGCACGCCGCATTTGGGCGCCTCCACCACCGAGGCGCAGGAAAACGTGGCATTGCAGGTCGCCGAGCAGATGTCCGACTATCTCCTCACCGGCGCGATCTCCAACGCGGTCAACTTCCCGTCGATCACGGCCGAAGAGGCGCCGAAACTGAAACCTTTCATTGAGCTCGCCGAAAAGCTCGGCTCGTTCGCGGGCCAGCTCACCGAGAGCGGGATCCTGAAGGTGCAGATCACCTATGAGGGCCACGTCGCTGAGATGAAGATCAAGGCGATCACCTCGGCGGTGCTGTCGGGCCTGCTGCGGCCGATGCTGGGCGACGTCAACGTGGTTTCGGCACCCGTGGTGGCCAAGGAGCGCGGCATGGTGGTCGACGAGATCGTGCGCGCCGCGCAGAGCGATTATGAAAGCCTGATCACCGTCGCCGTCACCACCGAACGGCAGGAACGCGCGGTGTCCGGCACTGTCTATCACGACGGCAAGCCGCGGCTGGTCGACATCAAGGGCATCCGGGTCGACGCCGAGTTCGGCAAATCGATGATCTACGTCACCAACGAGGACAAGCCGGGCTTCATCGGCAGCTTCGCCGGCCTGCTCGGCGCGGCCCAGATCAACATCGCGACTTTCCATCTCGGCCGGGTCAGGCAGGGCGGCGACGCCATCGCGCTGGTCGAGATCGACGGGCCCGTGCCCGCCGACGTGCTGGCGAAGGTGCAGGCATTGCCGCAGGTGAAGCAGGCCAAGGCGCTGGTGTTCTAAGCTCTCATCAGGATCGCTCAGGCGGATTTGCGCACGATCCAGCGGTCGCCGACCTTCTGGTATTTGTGCTTCACCGCTGCCCAGGCGACGCGGTGAGCCGTTCTCTCGCGCTGCGCCGGATCGCGCGAAGCGTATTGCAGCCATGCGCTGTTGAAAGCGGCGAGATAGATCTCCCGCGCATGCGGCGGCAAATGCGCTCGTAGGGGAGGCGGGAGATCGTCGATCGAAGCATAGGGCAAACTTTGTCTCCCGGACGACTACGCGGCGGTTCAAATGCCAATGATCGGGGCCGTGCGCGCGCAGATGAACGCTCAGGCCCAGCCAGCGCCCCGGTACACGACCAGATTGTCATGAACGGCGCCGACGCCGGGGGCAGACTCGGCCGCAACCCTGATTGCCTTTCGCTCGGCTTCCGAATCTGCAAGGCCCCAGAGATCGACGATGCCGTTGGAGACGGTGACGTTTAACAATCCGATATGGGCCCACGCCTCCTTCTTCAGGCCGGCGAGGATGCGGTCGCGGATGGCCTTGTCCGACGGCGTAATGTCGAGCAACTGGCGCGCGCTGGCGACCGCCTGGAGCAGATTGGCCCGGCTCACGATGCCGACCAGCTGACCGTTCTCCAGAACGGGCAATCTCTTGACGGCGTTCTTCTCCATCACGGCGGCGACTTCATGCAGCGGCGTTTGCGGGGAAACCGTGATGACGTCCCGGGTCATGACATCCGAAACCTTGCGGCTGTGGGACTTGACGTACTCGCTCGCCAGCGTGTCGCCATCGACCAATGCGCGAAGCCACCAGGAGCGGTGCCGCTCCGTACCAGCCTCGACGCGGTGCAGCAGATCGCCTTCACTGACGATGCCGACCAGTTTGCCCTTGCCGTCCAGTACGGGGACGGCGCTGATCTTCTTCTGCAGAAACAGCTTTGCAACCTCCTGCACGGTTGCGGAGGGCCCGACGGTGACAACCGGTGCAACCATGACGTCACGGACAAGCATGATAGACCTCCCTCATAAAACGCTAATTCAAATCGAATGCCGCCGCCCCGCTGCTGTCGTTGATTCAGGTCAAGTGGAGCGGAAAGTGAGCAGCTAAGAATTCCATCACCTCAGCCGGGGCCGGGGGCAGCTGCCTCCTGGGTCCACGGGAGCGGAGAACATGATGGAGTCTGACCCGTCTGCGCGCAAACAGGCGGTTACGGTTGGATATTTCCTGCTGGCCGGGATCGCCTTGTTGGCGCTGCAATGGCTGCTGGCGACCTATAATTCCATCGAAACCATTCCCTATAGCGAATTCGAGCGGCTGGTCGCCCAGGGCAGTGTCGCCGAGGTGACAGTCGCTCAGGACATGATACAGGGAAAACTGAAGGACAAGCTGCCGAGCGGCAGGTCTGCTTCATCACCGCCCGCGTCGATCCGGCGCTGGCGGAGAAGCTGGAGAGCAAGGGCGTCATCGTGACCGGCGTCCCCTCGGGCGGGCTGTTTCAGACCATTCTGTCCTGGATCGTCCCGGCACTGATGTTCTACCTGATCTGGATATTTCTCGGCCGCCGGCTGGCCGATCGCCAGGGATTTGGCGGCTTGATGTCGATCGGGAAATCGCGCGCCAAGGTTTATGTCGAGACCGACACCAAGGTCACCTTCGCCGACGTGGCCGGCGTCGACGAGGCGAAATTCGAGTTGCAGGAAGTCGTGTCCTTTCTCAAGGACCCCAAGAGCTACGGGCGGCTGGGCGCTCACGTTCCCAAGGGCATTCTGCTGGTCGGGCCGCCGGGAACCGGCAAGACGCTGCTCGCCCGCGCGGTAGCCGGCGAGGCCGGGGTCGCGTTCTTCTCGATTTCTGGCTCTGAATTCGTCGAGATGTTCGTCGGCGTCGGCGCAGCCCGCGTCCGCGACCTGTTCGATCAGGCGCGCAAGGCGGCGCCCTGCATCATCTTCATCGACGAACTCGATGCGCTCGGACGCAGCCGCTCGATCGGCGCGTTCGGCGGCTATGACGAGAAGGAGCAGACGCTCAACCAACTGCTTGCGGAGCTTGACGGCTTTGATCCTCGCGCGGGGGTAATCCTGCTTGCGGCGACGAACCGGCCGGAAATTCTCGATCCCGCGCTGCTGCGGGCCGGCCGTTTCGATCGTCAGGTGCTGGTCGATCGTCCCGACAAGAACGGACGTCTCGCCATCCTCAAGGTGCATGTTCGCAAGATCAGGGTTGGCGGGGATGTCGATCTGGAAAAGGTCGCCGCGCTGACCCCGGGCTTTACCGGCGCCGATATCGCCAACCTGATCAACGAGGCGGCCATCGCCGCGACCAGGCGCAACGCCGACGACGTGTCCCTTGACGACTTCACGGTTGCGATCGAACGGATCGTCGCCGGAATCGAGAAAAAGAGCAGGGTGCTGGGCAAAGAGGAGCGCCGAAGGGTCGCCTATCACGAGATGGGGCATGCCCTCGTCGCTGCAAACCTGCCCGGCGTCGATCCGGTGCAGAAGGTGTCCATCATTCCCCGCGGCGTCGGCGCGCTCGGCTACACAATGCAACGGCCGACCGAGGACCGCTTCCTGCTGTCCGTGCGCGAGCTGAAGAACCGGATCGCCGTCCTCATGGGAGGACGTGCGTGCGAGCGGCTGATCTATGACGGAGACGTCTCGACCGGGGCGGCCGACGACCTGCAGCGGGCCACCGAGATCGCGGTGGAGATGGTCACCAAGCATGGAATGGACGCCAAGATCGGACAGCGAACCTACGCTTCCAGGTCCCAGGCGTTTCTGCAAAGCACCCAGGATACCGTCGTCAGCGCGGCCGAACTGACCGGACGCGAGATTGACCTTGCGGTGCGCGAATTGGTCGAGGAGGGCGACGCCCGTGCGCGCGACATTCTGGAAAAGCACCGGCATGATCTGGACGAAGGCGTCAGGCTCCTGATCGCAAAGGAGGTGCTGACCGCGGAGGAATTTGCTCCGCTGCGCCCGGCGCCGGCGCAGCAAACCTCAGCCCTGTGACGGCTTGAGTCCTGCGGCAGCTCCCGGCTTTGATGCTGATCAATCCGGCCGCCGCGCCGCGATCGTAGCCTGCCGCAGGCTTCGCGGAGTTTCGTTGCGACATCGGAGGCGTCTTGTCATGGGATCGCCAGCATCGAAGGACGGCAAGTTCGAGGCCGCGAAATCGTTTGAGTTGCTTCGCAGGCAGATGGTTGCCGATAATATCGCGGCGCGCGGCGTGCGCGACGAACTCGTGCTCGAAGCGATGGGGAAGGTTCCGCGCGAATTGTTCCTGCCGGAACGGCTGCGCGAGTTCGCCTACGAGGACTCGCCGCTGCCGATCGCCGAGGAACAGACCATCTCCCAGCCCTATATCGTTGCCTTCATGGCCGAGGCCTTGACGCTTATGGGCGGAGAAAAGGTTCTCGAGATCGGCGCCGGCTCCGGCTACGCCGCCGCCGTGCTGTCTGAGATCGCGGCTGAGGTCTATACGGTCGAACGCATCGGTCAGCTGGCCGAGCAAGCCGCGGCAAGGCTGGCGGAACTCGGCTATGACAATGTTCACGTGCTGCACGGTGACGGCACCAGAGGTTGGCCCGAGCACGCGCCCTATGATGCGATCGTGGTGGCGGCCGGCGGCCCGCAGGTGCCGGCACAACTCAAGGAGCAACTGAAAATCGGCGGGCGGCTGGTGATTCCGGTCGGCGTCGATCAGCGCGCCCAGGAACTGGTGCGCGTCACCCGGATTTCCAAAGAACGATATCGCAGCGAAGATATCGCTGACGTCCGTTTCGTTCCGTTGATCGGGGAACAGGGTTGGCCGGTTGTGTCTGGCGCGGAACCTGCGCGAAAACGCCGGGCGCCGCGGCTCCCTTCGCCAGGCGAGGAGGTGCTGGTCCGGGACCTCGCGGATGCCGCGGAATCGTTTCCGTCGATCGAGACCGCCGACCTCACTTCGCTGCTGCAGCGGATCGGATCGGCGCGCATCGTGCTGCTCGGCGAAGCGACCCACGGCACCAGCGAATTCTACCGGATGCGGGAACGGATCACCCGCGAACTCATCGTCAAGAAGGGCTTCCGGTTTGTCGCCATCGAGGCGGACTGGCCCGACGCCGCCCGCGTGGATCACTATGTGCGGCATTTCCAGTATCCGCCGTCGGAATGGACGGCGTTCGCGCGATTTCCAACCTGGATGTGGCGCAACACCGAGGTGCGCGATTTCGTGAACTGGCTGCGCAAGCACAACGGGACCTTGGAGAAGAGCCAGCGCGTCGCATTTCACGGTCTTGATCTCTACAGCCTCTACGATTCGATTCGCTCGGTCTTGAATTATCTCGACGAGGTCGATCCGCGGTCGGCCAGGGTCGCCCGCGAGCGCTACGGCTGCCTGACGCCGTGGCAGCACGATCCCGCCACCTATGGTCATGCCGCGCTGACGGGCTCGTACCCGACCTGCGAACCCGACGTGGTTCGCGCGCTGAGCGATCTTCAAGCCAAACGCCGGGCCTATGCCGAGCATGACGGCGAGCGCTTCCTCGATGCCGAACAGAATGCCCGGCTGGTGGCGAACGCGGAGCGCTATTACCGCATCATGTACTACGGCTCGCGCGCCTCGTGGAACCTGCGCGACACCCACATGTTCGAAACGCTGAAGAACCTGCTGACGTTTCATGGCACTGACAGCAAGGCCGTCGTGTGGGCGCACAATTCTCACGTCGGGAACGCCGGCGCCACGGAGATGGCAGCGCGCGGCGAGCACAATATCGGCCAGCTATGCCGCGAGCAGTTCGGCGAACAGGCCTACATGGTCGGGTTTGGCACCAACAGCGGAACGGTTGCCGCGGCATCCGCGTGGGATGGCCCGATGGAAGTGAAGGAGGTGCGGCCGGCGCTTCCGGACAGCTACGAGCGACTATGCCATGCGACGGGCCATGCTCGCTTTATGCTGGGCCTGCGCGGTCGGGTCGATCTGTGCGGTCCGAACCGGCTCGGCAAGGAACGGCTTGAGCGCGCGATCGGCGTGATCTACCGGCCCGAAACCGAGATGGCCAGCCATTATTTCAGGGCCAACCTGCCGCAACAATTCGATGAGTACATCTGGTTCGACCACACCCGCGCGGTGACCCCGCTGGACACTGCCGAGATCAGGGGGCTTCCGGATACCTATCCGTTCGGGGTGTGACCCCCGCCGTGACTTGGATGCCGATCTCGGGCAAGAAGGCGCCCAGGGACCGAACACAGGTCCGCGCTCGGGAGCAGCCAGGCATGTCCTATCAACACATCATCGTCGACGATCCGCGGCCGCGGGTCCGGCGCATCACGCTCAATCGGCCGGAGAAGCGCAACGCACTCAACAACCGCCTGCGGGCGGAGGTGTTCGAGGTGCTGGAACAGGCCGACCGCGACCCTGAAGTGTCGATTTCGATCGTTCGCGGCGCCGGCCCGTGTTTCTCGGCCGGCTACGACCTGTCGGCGGACAATCGCGTCGGCCAGCCCTATCACTCGGCCGCAGGGCCGGGCCAGTGGTCGCGCCATGTCCTCGAAGGCTGGTTCTCGATCTGGGACCTCGCCAAGCCCGTGGTAGCGCAGGTGCACGGCTATTGCCTCGCCGGCGGCACCGAGCTTGCAACCGCCTGCGACGTCGTCTTCGTCGCCGACGACGCGCAGATCGGCTACCCGCCGGTTAGGCTGATGAGCCCGCCGGACATGCAGTATCATCCCTGGCTGGTCGGGATGCGCCGCGCCATGGAGCTGATGCTCACGGGCGACGCGATGACCGGCCGGGAGGCCGCCGAATGGGGCTTTGCGACGCGTTCGTTTCCGCTGGCCGAGCTTGAAGCGCGCACGCTGGATTTCGCCGAGCGCGCCGCCAAGGTGCCGATCGAACTGCAACAGCTTAACAAGCGCTCGGTGCACCGCGCCATGGAGATCATGGGCGCGCGCGCGGCGATGCGCGCCGGCACCGAAATCCAGGCGCTGGCCTTCACCACGGAGGCCAGCAGAAACTACATGTCGACGTTCCGCCGCGACGGCGCCAGCGTCAAGGCGCAGCTTGACCAGCGCGACACGACGTTTGGAGATTATCGGACGAAGAATACGTGAGGCCGCCCCGCTGTCATGCCCCGCCTCGGGCGGGGCATCCAGTACGCCGCGGCCTCGCGGTCAATCACAAACGCCTCTGCCATACTGGATCGCCCGGTCAAGCCGGGCGATGACAGTTGTGGTGTGACGAAAGCGGCGAAGCTCACTTCGCCTTCAAGAAATCGCCGACTTCCAGCAGCACGAACTCGTTGTCGTCGGCCTTGTTGGGATCGCGGCTCGACGAGAACGGCAGGTTGTTGTCGTTGCCGACGATGATGTGGGTGTCGTCGACGCGGTCGACGTTCTCGATGGTGAAGAACGGGAAGGTCAGCACGCCGTCGTTGAGCGGCTTGCGCGCCTTCTTGTCGGGATCCCTGATCTTCATCAGGTCGACATAGGCGACCTTGCGCACGGCCTTGCCGACATTGGCGTCGGAGAGTTCGACCTTGTAGACGCGCTTGAACCTGGCGATGTCGTGGAAACAGGTTTCGGCGCGTTGACCCTGCGGGCAGGCCTTGTCGGCGGTGCCTTCGCCGTTGTCGCGCTCGATGATCAGTCCGGTGGTAGCGTCGATCATGTTGAAGTCGCCGATCGCGTTGCCGTTCTGCTCGAAGACATAGTGCCAGAAGCGCCCGGTGAATTTCTCCGCTGCAACATCGAATTCGAGGATCCTCGCGGCTTCCTTGCCGTCAACCTTTTCCCAGTCCTTCTTCTCGGCGTCCCACAGCGGACCTTCCAGCAGGCCGTACAGGGACTTGCCGTCCTTCGATGCCGCAAAGCCTTCATAGCCCTTGGAGCGGCGCAGGTTGACGGTGGTGTAGCTCATGCCGGGCGCGGCCGGCGACTGCACCGACCAATGGTCGGGCGAACGCACCGGCTTGCCGTCGGCCATGGTTTCGAATACCGCCAGCACCTTGCCGCTGCGATTGGTTTTCACGACGTAAGGCCCGAATTCGTCGCCGATCCAGAAGGTGTCGCCGATGATCTGCAAGCCTTCAGGATCGAAATCAGCGCCGGTGAGATAGCGCTTGGCGGTGTCCTCATGCACGATGCGGAACGGTACCTTCCGGTCGGGATCATGCAGGAAGATGGTTTCCTGGCGATCGATCTTGCCGCTCGCCCAGTCGATCTTGTGCCGGTTCAAATGCAGCATCGAATCCGCGGAGTTGAAGCGCGAGCCCATGCCGTTGTCGGTCAACACCCAGAACGAACCGTCCGGCATCACCTTGATGCCGGAATGGCCCTGCAGCGGCTGACCCTTGAAGGGCAGGGCGACGCCGGTCGGGCGTTCCTGGGATTTTCCCAACACGCTGCCGATGGCGTCGATCTTGCGACCGGTGGTGTATTTGCCGGCGGTCCTGAGATCATCAGGCGCGTCAGCGGGCACATCGACGAACGATTCCGGCGGGAGCAGGGCGTGGCCCTTCAGCGTGGCGGGAAACTCGCCTTCGCCTTGCGCAAAGGCGGCGCCGGAGGCGAGAGCGATCGACGCAATGGAGCATAGAAACGACATCCGCATGGGCAGCCTCCTGATGTGGGTCAGGCGGTGTTCTGGTGGACGCATGTGACGTCGCGCTGACGGTTCCGTGAAGGCCCGGTGACGGCTGTGGGCAACGCCAGACGTGCGAGCTTACGCCGCCGCCATTTCGAAGCGTTGATCGCGGCCTTCAGCTGTTGGGGCCACGGTCCATGCCGACCGGTTGCCAGCGCCGCAGCGCGGTGTCTTGCAGCACCGAGGGGTTGACGCAGCTGACCGGCCACATCCCCGACAGCACCAGCGACAATTCGTGGCCGACGCGGCGCTTGCGCGCCTCGTCGAACCGCGCCGAGGCCGAGGCGACATGCGCGGTCAGGGTGACGTTGTCCATCGACAGCATCGGGTTGTTGTGGGACGGCGGCTCCGTCTCCAGCACGTCGAGGGCGGCGTGCGCGATCCAGCCTTCCTGCAGCGCCTTGACCAGCGCGTCCTCGTCCACCGTGGCGCCGCGGCCGGTGTTGATGAAAATGGCGCTCTTCTTCATTTGCCGGAAGTGCTTCTCGCCCAGCATGTGATGAACCTCGGGCCGGGCCGGGGCGTGCATCGAGACGAAATCGGACTGTGACAGCACCTCCGACAGCGTCGCCGGGATCACGCCATGGTCGGAGATCAGCGTCTCCTGGATGAAGGGATCGTAGGCCATCATGCGAAGCCCGAATGGCGCTGCGCGCTTGGCGACCGCGCGCGCGACCCGCCCGAACGACACGAAACCCAGCGTCTGTCCCATCAGCCGGGGAATCTTCAAGAGCGCCGGGCGGCCCTCGGTCCAGCGACCGGAGCGCACCATCCGGTCCTGCTCGACGAGCCGCCGGAAGCCCGCCAGCAGCAGCATCATGGCGTGGTCGGCGACCTCCTCGATGAAGGTGTCGGGGACGTTGGTGACGGGGATCCCGCGGGCGGTGGCGGCCTTGACGTCGACGCTGTCGACGCCGACGCTGCCGAGCGTGATGACCTTGCAGTTCTGCAAGCTGTCGATCACCGCCTTGGTGATCGGCATGCCCTTGGCGTAGATCGCGTCCGCGGTCCTGGCGGCGGCGATGAACTCGGCCTCGTTGGCGGGCGCCTCGACGATTTCGGCGCCGATCGGGTCGAGCGCCTCCTTCTCATAATCATAGCCACCGCCGGCTACCGTGAAGCTCGCGCCTTTCGGCGTCACCACCCTGAACTTTGCCATATCCTGCTCCCGACTTGATTCTTCGGTGTTGTTGCCGACGGCGGCCGAGCGCCGCCGTCTTGGTGTCCGGCTCGCGTTACTGCTTCTCGATCCCGGCGGCCGTGATCAGCTTCTCCCAGACCACCAGCTGCTCCTTCACGAACTTGTCGAACTCTTCCGGCGTGCTCGAGAACGCCTCCATGCCGCGTTCGGCGAGCTGGTTCTTGATGTCGGGGCGCTCGACCACCTTGCGGATTTCCGCGTTCAGCCTGACGACGATATCCCGGGGCAGGTTGGCCGGGCCGAAATAGCCCTGCCAGGAGGTAATGTCGAAACCCTTCACCGTTTCATCCATGGTCGGCAATTCCGGCAACAGCGCCGAGCGCTGTTTGGTGGTGACGGCGAGCGCCTTCAGAGCCTTGCCGTTGACGTGCGGCAGGCCGGTCAGGACGTCCACGAACATCATCGAGACGCGGCCGGCGATCAGGTCGGTCAGCGCCGGCGGCGAGCTCTTGTAGGGGACGTGAAGCAGGTCGATCCCGGCGAGGCGGGCAAACGTCGCGCCCGACACGATCGCCGCCGAACTGCCGCTGGCGTAGGAGTACTTACCCGGGTCTTTCTTGGCGAGCGCGATCAATTCGGCCACCGAGTTGGCGGGAATGTCCGGGTGGACCAGCAGGATGAAGGGCAGGTCGCCGGTTCGCGCGATCGGGGTGAAATCCTTGACCGGATCGTAGGTCATGTTTTTCATGAGGTACGGATTGGCCGAATGCGACGTGTTGGTCGTCACGAACAGCGTGTAGCCGTCCGGGGTGGAACGCGCGACATAGCTCGCCGCGATCGAGCCGTTGGCGCCGGCCTTGTTGTCGATGATCATGCCGACCCCGAGCGCGGTGCCGAGTTCCTTGGAGATGATGCGGGTGGTGGTGTCGGTGCCGCTGCCGGCGGCGAACGGCAGCACCAGGGTGATGTTGCGGTTCGGATAGGGGGCCTGGGCGGATGCCGTGGCGATTAACACCAGCATCAGCGGCGCCGTCGCCGCGACCTGCCTAAGCCGTTCAAATTGTGCGAACATTCAGTCGTTTCCTCGGTCGTTTCTGGGTTGGATCGGCGGGAAGCTAGCCTGCCCGGGATCAAAGCGGAAGCCGGGCAATGGCGCTCCCGGCATGCCTGCCGCGCTTACGCCCTGGCCGACGCCCGCCGCGCGGCGATCAGGACGCCAGCCAGCACCAGCGCATAGCCGACCAGGTGGAACAGCCGCAACTGCTCGCCGAGCAGCAGGATCGCCATGGCCGAGCCGAACACCGGCACCAGGTGAAAGAACGGGGCGGCGCGGTTCGGCCCGATCAGCGCCAGCCCGCGGTTGAAGAACATATAGGCCAGCGTGGAGGGAAAGATCACGACATAGGCTAGCGTCGCCATCGAGAGGAGGTCGAGCTTGAGCCTGACGCCGGTCGAGAACTCCCAGATCGAGAACGGCAACAGCAGCAGCGCGCCGCAGCAGGTGGTGAACGAAATCAGCGACAGCGCGTGCGTCACCGGCCGCCGCGGCATCAGCGCTGAATACAGCCCGAACGACACCAGCGAACTGCCGAACATCAGGTCGCCCCGGTTGAAACTGATGCCGGCAAGCGTACCGAAGTCGCCGCGCAGGATGATCGTCAGCACGCCCGCAAGCGAGATGGTGATGCCGGCGAGTTGCGCGGGCGTGAGGCGGATGCCGAACAGGACCAGCAGCCACAGCGCCACGAACAGCGGCCCCGCCGACTGGATCAGCAGCGCGTTCAGCGCCTCGGTATACTGCATGGCCCAGTAGGAAATCGCATTATTGTAGGCGAACCCGGTCGCTGACAGCAGCACCATCATCGGCAGATGCGTCCGCAGCACCGGCCAATCGCGCTTCAGATGTGGCCACGCAAATGGCAGCAGGATCAGAAACGTCCCGATCCAGCGAACGCAGGACAGCGTCAGCGGCGGCACGTGGCCAGAAACGTGTCGTGCCAGCACGATGTTGCCCGCCCAGAACAGCGATGTCAGGGTCAGGAGCAGATAGGGCTGGTGGTTCAGCCACCGGACCGGTTGGAAGGCGGGCGGCGAAGAATCAGGGTCGGTCATGATCTCCTGACCCGATTAGGGCCGGATTCTCCGCCGCGCAACAAGCCCCGCGCGCGCAATGCTACAATGTCGTTCGCGTTATCCCGCGCATTGCCGAATCCGGCGAGGAGCCGATCATGGGTGTGGACTTACTGAATGTCAGGGGCCTCGAGCAGATGGACCACCAGGGGCCGGTGGTGATGGTGAACCTGATGCGGTTTCGCGAACGCTCGCTGGACGGCGACGGATCGGGATGGCACGCCTATTTGCGCTACAGCGCGCTCACCGTGCCGATGATCAAGGCGCGCGGCGGCACGCTGTTGTGGACCGGCGAGGCGCGCGCGGTCGCGCTCGGGTCCGAGGCCGGCAACCAGTGGGACTATCTGGCGCTGGTGTATTATCCGACGGTCGCAGCCTTCATCGACATGATGACGTCGGACGACTACGAGATGCGCTGCGACCCGCACCGCATCAATGGCTGCGCCGAACACATCATCATCGCGACCAACGAGGCCTACAGCAAGTTCAAGGTGGGGTGAGACTGGAGCGGCCCGAACCAACATCCGCCGTCTGTCATGCTCCGCGAAAGCGGGGCATCCAGTACGCCGCAGCTTCTCGGCTCCAGCTGCGGCCTCTGGGATACTGGGTCACCCGCCGGAGCCTGTCATCGGGCTCGCCAAAGGCGAGACCCGGTGGCGGGTGACGACGACCTCCTACCGCGGGAGTAGCTCAGAACTTCCTGACCAGATCTGGCGTGATCTCGCCGATCGAGCGGATGCCGAGCAGCGCGAGGTCGCGGTCGATCTCGGCCTGCAGCAGCGTGATGGCGCGGCGCACGCCGGCCTCGCCGCCGGCGATCGCCGCGTAGAGAAACGGCCGTCCAACCCAGACGAAATGCGCGCCGAGCGCGAGCGCCTTGATGACGTCGGTGCCGCGCCGGATGCCGCCGTCGATCATGATCGTCATGCCCCCGGCCTCGGCGGCGATCTCCGGCAGCGTGCGCAAGCCGGACATGGTGTAGTCAAGCTGGCGTCCGCCATGGTTGGAGAGCATCACGCCATCGACGCCGCTCTCGCGGGCAATTCTGGCGTCCGCCGGCGAGACCAGTCCCTTGACCACGAGCCGGCCCTTCCAGCGCTTGCGGATCAGTTCGACGTGCTTCCAGGCGAGCTGGTCGCGATGGCCGATATTGCGCATCAGGTTCTTCGCCAGCGCCGGCGGGCCGCGCTGGGCGTCCATGTTCTCGAAATGCGGCATGCCGTGGTTGATCACGGTGCGCGCCCAGGTACCGAACAGCCAGTGCGGATGCGTGAGCGTGTCCCAGGCCACGCGCGGGGTGATCGCGAGCGGGATCTGGAATCCGTTGCGGATGTTGTTCTCGCGGTTGGGCGGCACCGGAACGTCGGCGGTGACGACGAAAGTATCGTAGCCGGCTGCCGCGACCCGATCGACCAGCGGTTCGATCCGTTCCGGCAGACCGGCGAGATAGGCCTGGTACCAGGCGGCGTTGTTGGCGCGCCGCACGTCCTCCAGCGTGATCAGCGACGACGCGCTGAGAATCATCGGCACGTTGGTTTCGGCCGCCGCCCGCGCCAGCACGATGTCGCCGCGATAGGCGCAGAGCGCCGAGGAGCCCATCGGCGGAATGCCGAACGGCGAGGCGTGGGCCTTGCCGAACAGCGTGGTGGTCTGGTCGCGGCCGGAGACGTCGTTGAGCACGCGCGGCACGAAGCCGTATTCGTCGAACGCCTTGCGGTTGTCGCGCACCGCCGCGTCGGTTTCGGCGCCGCCCGAGATGTAGCCGTAAAGAAACTTCGGAATTCTGCGCCGCGCCGTCGGCTCGAAATCGTCGAGCGCGAGGTATTTCTTCAGGGCGCGCGGAACCGCCGTCGAAACGCGGGCTACGGTGGCGGGCGGCGCGGTGACGGCTGCGGATCTGTCGAGCACGGTTGTTCCATTCCTTGTTCTGGTTCACTCGGCGGTCTAGCGCCGGGCGGGAGGCCTGCTGCCGAACCTGCTGGTGTTGATGGATTGGCTGAGGTCACCCAGCATCTTGCGCGCATCCGCGATCATCGCGTCGGACTTCTTGTCGAAGCTTTCGATCAGTTCGCGCATCGAAATCACCGTCGGCAGCAACTCGCCGCCGTATTTGTCGCTGGCCAGCCTGCCCAGGAAATCCCTGGTCTTGGTCAGGGCGTCGTCGACGGCATTGACCCCGGACTCCGCGGTCGAAACGATGCTGGTGATCCTGGCGCTGTTGCCCGACAGCGAGGCGGTGAACGACTCGAAGTTGCGCAGCGTCGCCTTCACCGCAGTCTCGTTGTCGGCGATGATTTTGTCGACATTGCGCAGCGCCACGCGGATCTTTTCCTGGGTGTTGAGGGTCCCCTCGGGGTCCGCGATCAGTTCGGGGATGCCGTCCGAGCCGGTCGGCGGCGGCGGCGCCCCGTCCGATCCGCCGGTGAAGGAAATCGCCGCGATCCCGGTCAGCCCCTGGAATTCGAGGCCGACCTGGGTATCGCTGCGCACCGGCGTATTGCCGTCGATCATGGTCAGCGCCACGACGCGGCGCGGATGGTCGAGCTTCAGCGACACCACTTCGCCGACCCGGATGCCTGCGAAATTCACGCTGCCCCCCTTGCGCAGCCCGCTGGCCGAACCTTCGAAGATGACGCGGAACGGCGTCTTCTGCTTGATGCCCGCGAGCTTCTGGTAGCCGAGCAACGTGCCGATCGACCCGGCGATCAGGGCCAGGGTCAAGGTGCCGATCATCAGATTGCTGGCGCGCGCCTTCATCGAAAACCTTCCGAACCGCGCTCAAGATTCCTGGTTTGACGCGTTTTCTCGACGCGAACCCGTTCCCGCCTCACTTGGGAACGCCGTTAGAGATAGCGGATTTGCAGCACCAAGTCACCGCGCGGCTCACGAAAAGGGCTTGCGCGAGGCCACGAAGACCCCGGTCAGCACCAGCGCGAAGCCGACGAAGTGGAAGGCCTGCGGGTGCTCGCCCAGGAATGCGATCGACATCACGGTGCCGAACACCGGCACTACGTGAAAAAACGGCGCGGCGCGGTTGGCGCCGATCAACTGCACGCCTCGGTTGAAGCAGAGGTAAGCGAGCGTCGAGGGAAACAGCGCAACATAGGCCAGCGTCATCAGGTTCGCGGCGTTGAATTGCATCAGCGGGCGCGTGAAAAGCTCGCAGATGAACAACGGGATCAGGCAGGCGGCGCCGACGCCGAAGGTAAAGGCGACGAAGGACAGGCCGTGAATGTCGGGGCGCTTCAGCGACAGCACCGAATAGAACCCGAAGATCACCAGCGCCACGGTGAAGATCAGGTCGCCCTTGTTGAACGCGACGTTGGCCAGCGCGGTGAGGTCGCCCTGCAGCAGGATCACCAATACGCCGGCCAGCGAAAGCAGAACGCCGCCGGCCTGCGCCAGCGTCAGCCGTATTCCGAACAGCGCCAGCGACCATACCGCCACCACCAACGGCGCCGCCGATTGCAGCAACAGCGTATTCAGTGCCTGGGTGTGCTCGAGCGCCCAGTATTGCAGCGTGTTGAACGCGCCGATGCCGGTGATCGCGAGCACGGTCATGACGCCGAGGCGGCCGCGGATCGCGAGCCAGTCGCGCCGCAGATGATTCCAGGCAAATGGCAGAATGATCAGGAACGCAAGCGACCAGCGCAGGAAGGAAAGCGTGACCGGGGCGATATGGCCGGCGGCCATGCGTCCGACGATGGCGTTGCCGGCCCAGCATAGCGCCGTGACGCCAAGCAGGAGATAGGGCTGGTTGGCGAGCCAGCTTATGGATCGCGCGAGCGAAAACTGCTGGGGATGCGACATCGGAAAACAAGGCCTGTCCATGGTGCCGCAACCGCTGGCCCGCCGATCGTCGCCGGGCCGCAACAAGGCCCGGCCTCGTTCACAGACACGGATTTGTCGGGTTCATCAAGGGTGGCCATGGTCGAGGCGACGTGGTGGGCGCAGTCGCAGGCGGGGTGCGACAGTAACGGCCGGTTACCCCGTCAGCGCCCGCGCGATCGCGCCGGCGGCCTTCACGACGTCATTGGGATCGATCTCGATCTGCAACCCGCGCTGGCCGCCATTGAGGAACACGCTTGAATGGGCCAGCGCACTGGCCTCGATCACGATCGGAACTTGCTTTTTTTGGCCGAAGGGGCTGATGCCGCCGACATGGTAGCCGGTCAGCCGTTCGGCGTCGGTCGGCCGCATCATCCTCGCGGCCTTGCCATCGAAGGCGCTCGCCAGCTTCTTCATGCTGAGGTCGCGATCGGACGGCACCACAGCGCAAACCGGCTTGCCATCGACCTCCGCCATCAGCGTCTTCAGCACGCGCGCCGGTTCGACGCCGAGCGATTCGGCCGCCTGCAGCCCAATGCTGTCGGCATTGGCATCGTATTCATAGCTTCGCAGCTTGAATTTCACGCCAATCCGTTGCAGCGCAAGGGTCGCACGGGTGGTTCTGGACATCAGGCCACATACTCCCGGACATCCGCCCGTCGCAGGAAGGTTCCGCGGGGTTAGGATTTACCCATTGTATCAACGGGTTGTAGCTATTATAAAGTGTCTTTGAGGCTGCCTTGTTGCTTGCCTAGATCAGCCGCTTCCTTTATCCGGTGGGGCTGCGGTGCATGCAAACGGCCTCCGGCCGTGATTTTGGCTGGGCGGGCTAGAGTGGGATGACTCTTCTTCGAATCGTCATCCCACTCTAGCTCTTTGTTTGGGCATGATCTTTTCGGAAAACCGCTACACACTTTTCCGGATCATGCCCTAGCGGATGATCCGGAAAAGTGTGTAGCGGTTTTCTGACCAGATCATCGCAAACCAGGGGAACATGATCCGGAAGAGCGGGTACCGGTCGTCCGGCGCCTTCATGCTGGACCGAACTCGCAGGGAACTTCGTAGCAATGGCCAATGTTGTCGTCGTCGGCGCCCAGTGGGGCGACGAGGGAAAGGGCAAGATCGTCGACTGGTTGTCGGAGCAGGCCGACATCGTCGTGCGCTTCCAGGGCGGCCATAATGCCGGCCATACCCTGGTCATCAATGGCGAGACCTATAAGCTGGCATTGCTGCCGTCCGGCGTGCTGCGTCCCTCCAAGCTTGCGGTAATCGGCAATGGCGTCGTGTTCGATCCGCAGGCCTTTCTCGACGAAGTCGCAAGATTGAGAGGCCAGGGTGTCGCCATCAGCCCTGATAATCTGCGGGTCGCCGAAAACGTCACCCTGATCCTGCCGCTGCACCGCGAACTCGATTCGCTCAGGGAATCCTCCAACGCCGGCACCGCGATTGGCACCACCCGCCGCGGCATCGGGCCGGCCTATGAAGACAAGGTCGGTCGCCGCGCCATCCGCCTGATGGACTTGGCCGACCTCGACGCGCTGCCGCACAAGATCGACCGGCTGCTGGCGCATCACAACGCGCTGCGCCGCGGACTGGGGCTGGAGGAGATCGACGGTGGCGGAATCCTCAAGGAGCTCAGCGCGCTGGCGCCCCAGCTGCTGCCTTACGCGGAAACGGTGTGGCGGCTGCTCGACCTCAAACGCCGCGAGGGCAAGCGCATCCTGTTCGAGGGCGCGCAGGGCGCGCTGCTCGATGTCGATCACGGCACCTATCCCTATGTCACGTCATCCAACACGGTGGCGGCGCAGGCGGCGACCGGCACCGGCATGGGCCCGGGCGCTGTCGGCTATGTGCTCGGCATCTGCAAGGCCTATACGACAAGGGTTGGGCAGGGCCCGTTCCCAACCGAGCAGGACAACGAGATCGGCCGCAGGATCGGCGAGCGTGGCCGCGAATTCGGCACCAACACCGGCCGCCCGCGCCGCTGCGGATGGTTCGATGCCGTGCTGGTACGGCAGACCGTCCGCACCAGCGGCATCACCGGGTTGGCGTTGACCAAGCTCGACATTCTCGACGGCTTTGACGCCATCGAGGTCTGCACCGGCTACATGCTGGACGGCAAGGAGATCGACCATCTGCCGGCGGGCGAGGGCGCTCAGGCGCGGGTGGTGCCGGTTTACGAAACCATCGAGGGCTGGAAGGAGCCCACTGCCAACGCGCGTTCATGGGCGGATCTGCCAGCCCAGGCCATCAAATATGTCCGCCGGGTGGAGGAATTGGTGGGTTGTCCCATTGCCTTGCTTTCCACCAGCCCCGAACGCGAGGATACTATTCTGGTCCAGAATCCGTTTGAGGCTTAACGGGATGTTACCGGCGGAGCCTCACTATCGAGCAGAAGTATCGAAGAAACATGGCTGATTATTACCCGCTGATCGCGCGCGCCATCGCCGGCCTGGACCCCAGTGCCCCCGGCGAGAGCCGTCGTGCGCTCTACGAGCGGGCCCGCACCGCGCTGATCGCGCAGTTGCGCAGCGTGCAGCCGCCGCTTTCCGAATCCGAGATCACCCGCGAGCGGCTTTCGCTTGAAGAGGCCGTGCGCAAGGTGGAGGCGGAGGCCGCCCAGCGCGCCCGCGAGTCCTCGCGGCCCGCCGGGGCCGCGCGCGGCGGCGATGCCTTCCGCCGCGCCAATGCCCGTCCACCGGATGCCGAACCTTCTGCGGCGCCGGGTTCATCGGCGGCGCGCCCGCGTCCGGCGCCGCCGGCTTCTCCGCGCGAGG
>NZ_JALHLP010000025.1 GCF_022844465.1 Bradyrhizobium sp. | reverse complement strand
CCGCCGGCATGGCGGCGGCGTTGCCGTTGGGGGCCTGGCCGTTGACGGGCTGGCCGTCGGCGGCGACGGGGCCGGCGATCATCGACGGGTTCATGTTGTTCTTGGCGTCGGGGCCGGCATAGGTGGCTTCGAGATCGATGATGTCTCGAAGGAAGATCTTTCCCTCGTTCAGTTCGTCGCGCCAGATGATGATGGCCTGGAAGGTCAGCGGGCTTTCGCAGAGCCCCGCGATCATCGCCTCGCGGCCGGCTTCGATGCGCTTGGCGATGGCGATTTCGCCCTCGCGCGACAGCAGCTCGACCGTGCCCATCTCGCGCAGATACATGCGGACGGGATCGTCGGTGCGCTCGCCCGGCTCGGACTTCTTGACCTCGGTGACGGCCTTCTGCGTGACCTCGACGAGCTCGTTGTCGGTGTCGTCGGCCTCGTCTTCCTTTTCTTCCTCGCCGTCGGACTCCTCGGCTTCCGACACGTTGATGCCCATGTCCGAGAGCATCGACATGATGTCCTCGATCTGTTCGGGCGAGGTGGTGTCGGAGGGAAGCACTTCGTTGAGCTGATCGAAGGTCACGAAGCCGCGCTTCTTGGCCTGCTTGATCATCTTCTTGACGGCGGCGTCGGTGAGGTCGAGCAACGGCGACGGCGCGTCGGCAGAATCCTTTTCAGGCGCGTCGGCTGCCTTGTCGTCTTTTTCCTTGTCCTTGACCTGCAGCGTCTTTGCCTTGGTGGCCATTCATCAAGCTCCCGAAACGCGCTCGCGCGAGAATGCGTCGCCGCAACACCCGCCGTTGATTCAAACCTGCACCCGAGCGAGACGACCGTTCGTCAATCCGTCTTCTCGACCTGTCACTTATCTCGTACTGTCACTTAAGAGTCTTGCGCCGGAGCATGGCCGCTGGCGGCATGCTCATGACGCGGAAAGGGCGGCGCAGAACCTCGCCACCCCGCATTCCACTTCGCCGAATCTATCTCTTCTAGCCGCAAGGGCCCTAAGCTTCGATTAACCCTGTTTCTGCCGCCAAACCATGGATTTGGCGAGTCCTTTAACGGCCCCCGCGGCCGCCATCCCCGCATCATTTCGATCAGACGCTCTGGCGGAACCGGCCCGAAAGCTCGCCAAAACCCTCGATCAGCGCCTCGGTGCCGTCAAGACTATCCAGCCGGGCGCTGACGTCCTTCAGCCATGCCAGATTGGATTCGCTGAGCTCCTCGCCCAGGGCCAGTTCGGCGTCCTTCCTCTCCCTAAGTAGGGCGTGGGTTTTCTGATGCAAGACAATAAGTTGCTGCCAGGTGGCAAGAACGTCCTCGCGGGCTGCACCGGGCTTTGAACCCCATACCGCCGAGGTTGTGATTGATCGCTCAACCCGTTGAAGAATATCAATTAATCCGCGCGCTTCGAGATCGGCCCGCATTTTTTCGGCCTGCTCCCCGACATCAGGCGAATGGTGGTGGTCGTTGGCGAAGGCGGCGATGATGCCGGCGCGCAGCTTGTTGGCCTCCGGATGCGCCAGTTCCAGCGCCGCCACCTGCTCGAGGTGGTCGTGCAGCAGCCAGGGATGGTTAATCAGCGACTGCAGGATCAGCGCCTCGCGGCGGGACATGGCGCTGCGCTGGCTGCGCATGATCGGGCTGTTGGCAAGCTGGGAACTCGCCGCCTGGTAAGGGCCGCGGTCGATGGTCGGGCTGGCCGACGCCCCCTGCCCGCGGCCGCCGCCAAAGCCTGCTCGGCCCGCCGGACCCGGCGTGAACGTGCCGCGCGGCGCAAAGCGGCGGCCTGATTCGCCGGCGCCGCGAAAATTACCCCGCGCATGAAAGCCGCGCGCCTGGTCGGGCGCGAAGGTGCGCCGCAGCCGCTCGGCCAGATCCTGGCGATAATAGCGCCGCACCACCTCGTCGCGGATGCCGCTGGCGAGTTCGCCGATGCGGGCTTCCAGCGCCGCGCGCCGCTCGGGCGTGGCAAAGCTGCCGCCCTCGATCTCGCGCGACCACAGCATGTCGGCGAGCCCGCGCGCGGCGGATATCACTTCCTCGATCGCGGCCCGGCCGCCGGAGCGCGCGAGGTCGTCGGGGTCCTGTCCTTCCGGCAGCAGCGCAAAGCGCAGGCTCTTGCCGGGCAACAGGCCCGGCAGCGCCAGGTCGGCGGCGCGGAACGCCGCCTTCTGCCCGGCGCGGTCGCCGTCGAAACACAGGATCGGCTCGTCGGCCATCTTCCACAGCAGCGCGAGCTGGTTCTCGGTAAGCGCGGTGCCGAGCGGCGCGACGGCGCCGCCAAATCCCGCGGTGACCATGGCGATGACGTCGACATAGCCTTCAACCACGATCAGCGGGCTGCCGTTATGCGCGGCCTGGCGCGCGGAAGCGAGGTTGTAGAGATTGTCGCCCTTGTGAAACAGCGGCGTCTCCGGCGAGTTCAGATATTTTGCCGGCACGTCCTTTTCCAGCGCGCGGCCGCCGAACGCGATGACGCGTCCGCGAACGTCCGTGATCGGAAACATCACGCGGTCGCGAAAGCGATCATAGGGCACCGGGATATCCTCGCCCGCGACCAGGAGGCCGGCCTCCACCATGTCCTCGGTCGAGACGCCGAGCGCGCCGAGATGCTCCTTCAGCGCAAAGCGCTCGCCCGGCGCGTAACCCAACCGGAACTGCAACTGCACCGCCGGCGAGATCGCGCGGTCGCCGAGATAGCCGCGCGCTTTCGCGCCGGTGCGCGAGGCCAGCGTATCGGCAAAGAACTTCGCGGCGAGTTCCATCACGTCATGGAGCGTCTTGCGGCGCTGCTCGTGGCGGGCGGCGTCGGGCGTCGCCGCCGGCAGCGCCATGCCGGCCATCGCCGCCAGCCGCTCGACCGCCTCGGTGAAGCCGACGCCCTCGGTCTCCATCAGGAACGAGATGACGTCGCCGTGCTTGCCCGACGAGAAGTCGTGGTAGAAGCCCTTCTGGTCGTTGACGGTGAACGACGGCGACTTCTCCTGCTGGAACGGCGACAGCCCCTTCCACTCCTTGCCCGCCTTCTTCAGCTTGACGCGCCGCCCCACCACTTCCGAGACCGGAAGCCGCGCGCGCAGCTCGTCGAGAAACTGGGGCGTGAAGCGCATGATCGAGGGTGTGCCTGGTCGCTGGTGGCGAATCGATTATCGATACAGGCAGGCTAGCCCCGAAAGTGATGTTTATCAGGCTTCTCGCCACTATTCACAGGGCGGTTGATTCCAGGAACTTGCCGGAGGCGATCCGCGGCAGGCCGGCGACCGGCCAGTTATAGAGGTAGGCCCACGCCTCAAGCGCAGCACCATTCTCGTCCGTCACCGCCAGCATGCGGCGGAGATATTCGGTCGGCTCCGGAAAGCCCGCGCCGCAGGCCTCATACATGTCGAATTCGCCGAGCAGCGCATCGCGGTCGCGCAGCCGGTACAGCTCCCCATGCACGATGTCGGCGGGATCGCTGGACGCCACGAGACCCGGATAATGCTTGATGAGATAGAGACGGCCGCGGCAGGTGGCGGGGCCCAGATAATCCGCACTGCGCGACAGAAGCTTCGCCATCGGATGGTCGAAGCCGCGCATCAGCGTGCCGTAGACGAACAGACGATCTGAAATCATGGGATTACATACAGTCATTCCGGGGCGATGCGAAGCATCGAACTACGGTGCGCAATTGCGCACCTGAGAATCTCGAGATTCCCCGATGCGCAATTGCGCATCTGAGGTCTGGTGCTTGCGCACCATCCCGGAATGACAAAGCGCGTCAGTTGCTAAGCCGGCACCACCTCTTCACTGATGACGACGAACTTGACCAGGTCCATCCGGCCGAAACTCGTGGTCAGCGCGACGTCGGCGGCGTCGCGGCCGGTGCCCATCAGGATGCGGCCGATCCTGGGCACGTTGTGGCGCGCGTCGAAGGTGTGCCACTGGCCGGACAGATAGACCTGGAACCAGCCGGAGAAATCCATCGGCGCGGGATCCGGCGGCACCCCGATGTCGCCGAGATAGCCGGTGCAGTAGCGCGCCGGGATGTTCATGCAGCGGCAGAAGGTCAGCGCCAGATGCGCAAAATCGCGGCAGACGCCGGCGCCCTGCTCGTAGGCGTCATGCGCGGTCTTCATGTGGTGCGCGTGCTGGTAGCCGAAGGTCAGGTGGTTATGGACGAAATCGACAATCGCCTGCACCCGCGCCCAGCCCGGCGGGGTGTTGCCGAACAGCGACCAGGCGACGTCGATGAGCCTGTCGGTTTCGCAATAGCGGCTCGGCATCAGATATTGCATCACTTCGTCGGGCAGCTGCTCGATCGGCAATTGCTGCGCGGTCGGCACCACCACGTCCGGCAGGCCGGAATCGCGGACCAGCGCGTCACCGCGCAGCGTCACGCCGCCGGCCGGCGCCACCAGGCGGCCACAGACATTGCCGAAACCGTCGCGGTAGAAACCGATCGGCACGGCAGGCTCGGCCGCGATCCGCTCGGTGCCGACGATGTCGGAAAAGCGCGACGGATGGATGCTCAGCATGATCACCATCGGCGTCGGTTGCACCGCCGTGTATGAAATCTCGAAGCCGACCTTGATCTCCATGGGTCACACCTGCTGCGGCTGGAGGTTGTCATCGCCGACCGAGACGACGTTGATGTGGACGTCCATGCCGGCAAAGGCGTCGGCCGCGCCGAGATAGGTCCCGTGCAGCGGGATCGCCTGACGCGGGTCGCGCGCCACCGCGACGCGGATCAGGTCGCGGGTGCCGACGATGCCGTTGGTCGGATCGAACTCGATCCAGCCGGCACTCGGCAGATAGACCTGCACCCAGGCATGGGTCGAGCCGCCGCCGACATAGCCATGGGCGCTGTCGCCGGGAATGGCGAGATAGCCGGACACGAAACGCGCGGCGATGCCGAGACGGCGCAGCGCCTCGATCATGAACAGCGCATAATCGCGGCAGGTGCCGGAACGGGTCTGCAGCGTGTCGAGCGGATGCTGGCTGCCCTGCTCATAGCGCTTGCGGTAGCTGAAGCCGGCGCGAATGCCATGCGTCATCCCGCTCAGGATGTTGAAGGTCGGCGTCGGTCCGTCGGCGTCAAGAAACGTCCGCGCCCACGCCGACAGCTCGCCGCCGGGATCGCCATATTGCGGCGTGATGAATTGCAGCAGGTCGGGCAATTCCTCGTCCTCGTAGAGGAACGGATAGAAATAGGCGGGATCGTCCGCGGTCAGCGCGAACTCGTTCTCCGGGTTGTGCTCCACCGTCGCCGTCGAGGTGATCGACAACGTGTCGGCGCGCTGGTCGAAAACTGCGATCGCGACGCTGTTGCCGAACACGTCATGGATCCAGCGCAGCCGCATCGGCTCCGGCTCGATCTCGAGGGTGCCGGACAGAACCCGCAGATCATGACCGTCGCGCGGGCGCAGCATGATGCGGTGTTCGCCGAACGCGACCGGCCGCGTATAGCGATAAACGGTCTTGTGGTTGATGGTCAGCAGCGGCATCGTCTATCAAATATCGATTGTGGTATGTCTAATCTAGGCCGAACCCTGCCTACTTCCAGATCGCATGCCGCCTCAATAGGCAGCGCTTGTAAGGAAACGCCTTGAATCACACCGGCGACACAGCCCTACTCCTGGGTGCCGAAGATGTTCCCCCGGTGCGCGAATATCGGGAAGCGGGCGGCTCGCCGTTCCTGCTGACCTGCGACCATTACGGACGGCTGATCCCGCGCGCGCTCGGCGACCTCGGGCTGCCCGAAAGCGAACTGGCGCGACACATCGCCTGGGACATCGGCATTGCCGGCGTCGCCGAGCAGCTTGCGACGCAGCTCGACGCCCATCTGATCGCGCAGCGCTATTCGCGGCTGGTGATCGACTGCAACCGCCCGCCTGAAGTCGCAAGCTCGATCCCGCGCATCAGCGAGGCCACCACGATCCCCGGCAACGAGGCCATCGCGCCCGAGGCGGCGCAGGCGCGCCGCGCGCAGATCTTCGATCCCTATCACCGGCGCATCCGGGAGATCATCGACCAGCGGCTGGGCGCGGGTCGACCCACGGTGCTGGTGGCGCTGCACAGCTTCACGCCTGTCTATGCCGGGATCGCGCGTCCCTGGCATATCGGCACGCTCTACCACCGCGACAGGCAACTGGCGCCGCTGTTGCTGAAACTGTTGCGCGCCGAGGGCGATCTGGTGGTCGGCGACAACGAGCCCTACGCGGTCAGCGACGAGACCGACTACACCATCCCCGTGCATGGCGAAGCGCGCGGGCTGATCAACACCGGCATCGAAATCCGCCAGGACCTGATTGCGGACGCCGCGGGCCAGGCGGCATGGGCAGGCCGGCTGGCGCGGATTCTCGCCGAGATCGAGGTCAAGCTGCGCGCGGAGCGGCTGATGCCGGGCTGAGCCTGGGTCGCAGCGACGCCGGATCGGACGCGCCTTCGCGGCTCGCGGTTCAAAGACTCAAGGTCAGCGCGATCGCGTCAGCGCCAGCCAGATGCCGCCGCCGATCATGAAACCGCCTGATATCCGCGACAGCAGCCGCGTCCGTTCCCGCGAGAAGAACAGCCGGGCGCGGCCCGCCGCCAGCGCATAGACGGCATCGGTCATCGCGGCGATCACCATGAAGGTAACGCCGAGCAGCGCGACTTGCGGGAAATGATCCTTCTCCATGTCCATGAACTGCGGAATGAACGCGCCGAAAAACACCAGAATTTTCGGGTTTGAGAGCAGCACCAGGAAACCCTGCAGGAAGAAGCCGCCGCGCGGCGGCGGTGGCGGCGCGTCGGTCTCGACGCCCGCGACCGGCTCGCGGATCAGCTTGATCCCGATCCAGATCAGATAGGCCGCGCCCGCAAAGCGCACCCAGTCGAACCAGTAGCCCATGGTCGCCATCAGCGTGGTCAGGCCAGCCGAGACGACGACGATCACGATGGCGAGCCCGGTTTGCGCGCCGGCGCAATTGATCAGCGCCGCGCGGGTGCCGTAGCGCAGGCCGTTGGCGATCACAAGCGTGACCACCGGGCCCGGCAGCAGCGCCAGCGCGATGCAGGCGGCGACGAAGGCGAGATAAGGCTGAAGCGACATGGAAAAATCCGGTGCGAGAGCGATCGCGTCATTATGCATGCGCGGCAAGCCGATGGAAGCCGCGCGATACCTGCTCGCCCGGCTCTCTTGCACGGGCGAGACGGGCGAAGCTCGCGCCTGCCACGCGAAAAGGGTCGCGGAAGCTCCCGCGCGTCGCCCTGCTATCGACGTCCGTCAGATTGACGCGGGCGATGAGTGGACACAGGCTTGCCGAAAGGGTATTTCAGCATCAGCGCTTCACGCTGGCGGCATCGACTGTACGCCGGCGGCATCTTCGACGGATAGCACGGAAATTCCGAACACTTCTGATCGCAACGAACATCACCGACTCCAGGGTGAGACGACGCACCGATGAGCCTGCGCACCCGGCTAATGATACTTGTCATCGCTGCGATGCTGGTACCGGCCATCCTCGTGGGACTGCGCTTCGTCCAGAATCGCACCAGCGAAATCAACGCTGCGTTGGCCAATCTGTCGGCGACGGCCAACGACCTTGCAAACGACCTGGATGGGAAAATCCAGGGCACTGCCCAACTGCATTACGGCCTGGCCCGCGCCCGCGACCTCGACACCAGCGACCAGGCGGCTTGTTCCGCCTTCCTGTCCACCGTGCGGGAGGAATACCGGCAGTTCACCGGCATCTTGACGATCAATCCGGACGGCAGCCTGTTCTGCGACTCGCTGCGCACCAACCGGACCCTCGATCTCAGGGATCGCGAGTATTTCCGGCAGGCGCTGATGGCGCACGGCGTCGTCACGCTGGAGCCCGTGTTCGGCCGGCTGACGGGGATAGCCGTATTGCAGATCGCCTACCCGGTGCGTGCGGAAACCGGAGCACTGAAATTTATCCTGCTGGCGTCGTTCAATCTGCAGAAATTCATCAGGGATCACGGCGAACGCCTGTTGAACGACAATCAGATTCTGCTGGTTGACGGAAAGGGCATGGTGCTGGTCGCACCGCAGGAAAAAGACTGGGCGGCGTTGCCCGGCGCATCGATCGCGGACTCGGAACTGTTTCGGTTTGCGGCCGCTCCGAACGGCGAGCGATTCCGCGAGGTGGCCGGCCGGGACGGCCGAACCCATGTCTGGGCCGTCGCCCGCTCGCCTTCGATCCGCGATGCCGGGCTCTACATCGTGGTCGGACGATCCAAGGACGGGCTGGTTGCTGCCGCCAACCGCCGCCTTTACGAGGATCTGGCGATTCTGGCGGTGGCCCTGCTGCTGCTGCTCGCCGGCGTATGGGTACTGGCGACCGTGAGCGTCGGCCGCCAGGTCGGACGCCTCGCCGCGATGGCGAGGCGACTCGGGCTTGGCGATCTCCGCGCGCGGATTGCCCCACCCTATCCGCGCGGTGAACTGGGCGGACTGATGACGCTGCTCAACGGCACCGCCGAGTCGCTTGAGCGACAGCGCAACTCCATCGACGAACTCAATCAGAAGCTCACCCAATCCCAGAAAATGGACGCTATGGGTCAGCTCACCGGCGGCGTGGCGCATGATTTCAACAATCTGCTGACCGTCATCCTGGGCAATGCCGAGCATCTCGCGGACAGGCTGGCGGCAGACAGGGAATTGCGCGGGATCGCCGACGACATCGCAACCGCGGCCGAGCGCGGCGCCGACCTGACAAGGAGCCTCCTCGCCTTCGCGCGCAAGCAGCCATTGATGCCGAGGAGCACTGACATCGGCCAAAAGATTCTGGGCATGGAGCAACTGTTGCGACGGACGCTGGGCGAACATATCGAGTGCGATTTCCAGCTCGATCACGATCTGTGGCTGGCCAGCGTCGATCCCGGGCAACTGGCGTCCGCCCTGCTCAATCTGGTACTCAACGGCCGTGACGCCATGCCGACAGGCGGCAAGCTCACGGTCGAGGTCCGTAACGCCTCGCTCGGTGATTCCGATATCGACGTCAATGGCGAAGCCCGCCCCGGCGATCACGTCATGGTCGCCGTTACCGATACCGGCACCGGCATGACGGCCGAAATTGCCCGCCGCGCCTTCGAGCCATTCTTCACCACCAAGGAGGTGGGGAAAGGTACGGGTCTCGGACTGAGCATGGTTTACGGGTTTGTTCAACAATCGGGCGGGTCGATGCAGATACACTCCAAGCCGGCACATGGAACCTCGGTCAGGCTTTTCTTTCCCCGCGCGGATGCGTCACAGGCCAGCGCCGCGCCGCCCGCCGATCAACTCGCCACGTCCGCCGACAACGAAAGCATTCTCGTTGTCGAGGACGACGACATGGTGCGTGCATTCGTTGAAAGCGAATTGGGCTCGCTCGGCTATCGCGTCATCGCGACGCGCGACGCGCCCGCCGCGCTCGCGATATTGCGCAGCTCCGCGACAATCCACCTCCTGTTCTCGGATGTCGTGATGCCCGGTGGTATGTTCGGCCCTGAACTCGCCAGGCAAGCCGCGCGCCTGCGGCCAGAACTGAAGATTCTCCTCACCTCCGGCTACACCGGGCATCCCGTCGAAGTGCGCGATGGGCTCGGCCGGGAAGTTCATATCCTGAAAAAGCCGTTCCGGCGGTACGATCTGGCGTCGATGCTGCGTTCAATCCTGAAGACGTCGCCGGGAGCCGTTTCCACTTCGACGGAATCGAAACGGAAAACGCGCTAACCCGGCACCGGCGCGATGATGCGGCGATAGAGATGCCAGGTGGCGTGGCCGAGCACCGGCAGCGTCACCACCAGGCCGAGGAAATACGGCATCGCCGAGACCGCGAGCAGAACCACGATCAGGGCCGCCCAGCCGATCATCGGCAGCGGGCTGGTCACCACCGCGCGCACGCTGGTGATCATCGCGGTGACGAAATCGACGTCGCGGTCGAGCAGCAGCGGAAACGACACCACGGTCAGCGAAAACAGGATCAGCGACAGCGCCGCGCCGACGGCGTTGCCGATGGCAAGGAACAACAGCCCCTGGTTGGTGGTGAGCACCACCATGATGAACTCGCGCAGGCCGGAGAACGAGACGTTGAGCCCGAGCAGCAGCGCGATCAGAAGCCGGACCTGGTACATCCACACCACGAACACGAACAGCGTCACGAAGGCCATCCAGCCGATCTCGCCGCGGCTCTTCACGGTGCTCCAGATCGCGGCCATCGAAATCGGCCGCCCCGCCTCCCGCCGGCGGCTCACCTCGTAGAGGCCGACGGCGACGAACGGCCCGATCATGGCAAAACCGGCGGCGAGCGGATAGGCGAAATAGACCATGCCGAACGCAGTCAGGCAGAGCAGGATGGCGATCCCCCCGGCGGCATAGAGCGCGCCAAAGGCGAGTCCGTAGAGCGGCACCGCCTGAAAATCCCGCAATCCCTGGCCGAGCGCCTCGGCGATGTCGGACACCGCGATGCGCCGCACCACCGGATCGGCCTTGCCGGAAACCGAACTCATCGATTCCTCCGTTTGATTTGAGGCATTGAGAACGGGTGGGGCGGGAGGTGTGTTGATCTCGGTCAAATTTCGGCGGGGGACGCCCTGCCCCTGTCGTCATTCCGGGACGGTGCGTTAGCACCGGACCTCAGATGCGCAATTGCGCATCGGGGAATCTCGAGATTCTCAGGTGCGCAATTGCGCACCGTAGTTCGACGCTTCGCATCGCCCCGGAATGACGGCGCCAAACGCCTTGCGCCGTCACCCCAGCGCCCGCAATTCGCGGCGCAGCACCTTGCCGGTCGCAGTCATCGGCAGCGTATCGGTGAACTGCACGAAGCGCGGGTATTCATGCGCGGCGAGCTGCACCTTGACGAATTCCTGGATCTCGCGCGCCAGCGCCTGATCGGGCGCAAAGCCGGGACGCAACACGATCCAGGCCTTGATCGATTCGGTGCGGATCGGATCGGGAATGCCGACCACCGCCGACATCGCCACCGCCGGGTGCTTCATCAGCGTGTGCTCGATCTCGGAAGGGCCGACGCGATAGCCGGCGGTGGTGATGACGTCGTCCTCGCGGCTGACGTACCAGAAATAGCCGTCCGCATCCTGCACCCCGAGATCGCCGGTCAGGAGAAACCCGCCGGCGTATTTTTTTGCGGTGGCTTCCGGGTTGCGCCAGTATTCGATCATGGTGCAGGGACAGGGCTGGCGCACGCCGATGATTCCGCGCTGCCCGCGCGGCAGTTCCTCGCCGCTCTCGTTGACGATGCGGACGTCGAAGCCAGGCGTCGCCTTGCCCATCGCGCCGGGCCGGATCGGAAACAGGTTCGCGTTGCTGCCGATCACCAGATTGCACTCGGTCTGGCCGAACACTTCATGCGCGTCGATGCCGAAGGTCTCGCGCACCCAGCCGAGTAATTCGCCGCCAAGCGACTCGCCGCCGGTGAAGAGGCTGCGCAGCCTGACGCCGGGGTTCGTCACGCCGGCCTGCCGCATCAGCTTCAACGCCGTCGGCGGCAGGAACACGTTGCGGATCGACAGCTCCGCCATCATCGCCATCGCCGCCTGCGGCTCGAACTTTCGCGCGCGATGCCCGACCAGCGGAATGCCGTGATACCAGAACGCGAACAGCCCGTTGATCAGCCCGCCGATCCAGGCCCAGTCCGCCGGCGTCCACATCAGGTCGCCAGGCCGGGGCAGGAAATTGTGGCACATCTCGACATTGGGCAGATGCCCGAGCACGACGCGATGGGCGTGCAGCGCGCCTTTTGGATTTCCGGTGGTTCCCGATGTGTAGATGATCAAGGCGGGATCGTCGGACGAGGTATCAATGGTGGCGAAATCCGGCGACGCCGCGTCGATCTGCGTCCAGAAATTCTTTGCGCCTTCGGGCGCCTTGTCGGCGATGATATAAACATGCCTGAGCGCCGGAAGCCGATCGCGGATTTTGGCCAGCTTCTCCCAGCCGGCCTCGTCGGTGACGACCGCCCTGACCTCGGAATTCGACAGGCGGAACTCCAGCGCGTCCTCGCCGAACAGCGCAAACAGCGGGATCGAAATCATGCCGGAGCGAAGCGCGGCGAGATGCGCGATCGGCAATTCCAGCGATTGCGACAGGAACACCGCGACGCGATCGCCGCGCGTCAGCCCGTCGGCCTTCAACACATTGGCGAAGCGGCGCGACTTTTCGGCGACGGCGTCGAACGAGGTGCGCATCCTGGCGCCGTCTTCGTCGACATACACAAGCGCGAGACGGCCGGAGCCGTCAGCATGACGGTCACAGCACGCGGTCGCGATGTTGAAGCGAGCCGGAATGTCCCAGCGGAAATTGCGGTAGAGTTCTTCGTAGGTGGCGGCTTCGGTGAGCATGGTGCATCGACATCCTATGCCTGGCGCTTGACCACCCCGACCGGCGTGGCGAACCCTTCCATGGTTCGAATCCGTTTCTCGAGCCACCAGCCAAATTCGGGCGCCCAGTCCTCGAACTTCCGGTTGATTCCGAGATCATGGGCCCAGTGATTGGCGATGTTGGGGTTGAACTGGGATTGCCGCCCGACCGCGATCAGGTCGGCCTGGCCGTTGCGCAGGATCGCTTCGGCCTGCTGCGCTTCGAGAATGATGCCGACCGCCATCGTCGCGATGCCCACCTCCTTGCGGACGCGCTCGGCATAGGGGACCTGGAAGCCGAGGCCGCGCGGGACTTGCGCGGCCGTCGCCGAGCCTGATATGCCGCCGGAGGAGCAGTCGATCACGTCGGCGCCGCGGGACTTCAACTCGCGCGCAAAGACCACCGTGTCATCGAGATTCCAGCCATCCTTCGCGCCGTCGACGGCGGAGACCCGCACGAACAACGGCATGCCGTCAGGCATCTCGCGTCGCACCGCTTCGACGATATCGAGCGGCAGGCGCATGCGTCCCCAGCGATCGCCGCCATATTCATCATTGCGCGTGTTGGAAACGGGCGAGAGAAACGAGGCGAGCAGATAGCCATGGGCGGCATGGACCTCGATGGTATCGAAACCGGCGGCGACCGCGTTGCGGGCCGCCCTGGCCCAGGTGCCGACCATCGCCCGGCACTCGTCGGTGGTGAGCTGGCGTGGCGTCAGCCATCCATCGGCAACGGGCTCGCTGGTCGGCCCGACCGGCTGCCACAGCCTGGCGCCCGCCTTGATCTGCTCTGAGGTGAGCGGCCCCATGCCGTCCATCGCGCGCTGCGAGGACGATTTGCGGCCGCCATGCGCGAGTTGAATGCCGATCGCGGTGTTCTCGCCCCTCATGAACGCGATCAGGGGCTTGAAGCTCTGCACCTGGGCGTCGTTCCAGATACCGAGGTCATGCTCGTTGATCAGACCGACCTCTTCGACCGCCGTGGCCTCGACAAACACCAGCCCGAAGCCGCCGAGCGCGTAGCGGCCGAGATGCACGTTGTGAAAGAAGCCGCAGGTGCTGCCGGGCCCGGCGCGATAGTGCACCATCGGCGGAACGACCAGACGGTTCTTCAGCGTCAGGTCACGGATCCTTAACGGCTGGAACAGCAGGGGTCGCGCAGCATCAACGTCTTTGGCGATCGAATCTGACATGAAATACCTGTCGAATGAGGTGAGGACTCGCGCGAACAATTCCTCATTTCAGGTAGCAGGTCCAGTAGCGGCGGCGACCTGCCGTAGCCGGCGAATGCATGCCTGCCACGCCCATGCGTGATGCATCAAATGGCCGGCGAAACTCAGCCAGTCAGCGCCGCCTTCACCATGCCGCTGGCCTTGCCGAAATCCATTTGCCCGGCGAATTTCGCGCGCAGCGCCCCGATCACCTTGCCCATGTCCTTCATGCCGGCGGCGCCGGTTTCGGATATCGCGGCCGATATCGCCGCCTTCACCTCGTCCTCCGACATCTGCTTCGGCAGGTACGCCGAGATGATTGCGATCTCCTCGCGCTCCTGCGCCGCAAGCTCGGCGCGGCCGCCCTTGTCGTAGAGTTCGACCGATTCCTGGCGCTGCTTGATCATCTTCTGGAAAACGCCGAGCAGATCGGCGTCCGACAACGGCGGCTTGCCTTCGCCGCGCGCGGCGATGTCGGCGTTCTTGATGGTCGAGTTCACCATGCGCAACGTCGAGAGCTTGCGCTCGTCCTTGGCGCGCATGGCGTCCTTGACCGCATTGTTGATGTCGTCGCGCAGCATTGCGTTACCTCTTTGGATTTACCTGCCCTGATCTAGGCCGTTCGCGGTCCCAGAACAACTAGCTCCGCAGCCATTCGACCAGCGCCTCGGCGGTCGCCTGCGGCCGCTCGACCTGCGGCAGGTGACCGCAATCGGGCAGGATCACGAGCCTGGCGTTGCGGATGCTGTCGGCCATCTCCACCGACAGCGAATTCGGGATGGTGTTGTCCTGATCGCCCGAAAGCACCAGCGTCGGGCAGTCGATGCCGGCCAGCGTCGGCCGCGAGTCCGGCCGGCTGATGACCGCGATCTGCTGCCGAATGAAGGCCTCCGGCCCGACATCGTCGCCCATGTCGTGGACCAGCCGGCGCAGGCCCGCGTCCTCGCGGCGCGAGGGGTGGACGAAACCCGGAAAAAGCTCGTCGAGCACGGCGCGGTATTCGCCAGCCCGGGCGCGGGCCATCATGCCGCGGCGGCGCGCGGTCGCCTCCGGCGTATCCGCCCTAGCCTGGGTGTTGAGCAGCGCCAGCCGCGCCACCCGCTCGGGCGCCTGCCGCAGGATCTCGAAGGCGATGTAGCCGCCCATCGAATGCCCGGCCAGCGCGAAGCGCGGCGGCGCCTCGGCCAGAATCCGGCGCGCAATCAGGGCCATATTGTCGTCGCGGATGTGGTTGGCGACCATGACCGGCCCGAACCGCCACAGCGCCGGCACCACGGGGGCATAAATCCGCGGCGAGCAGACGAGGCCGGGAACGAGCAGAATAGGCATCGAATCATCCATGCCCGGCTCCAGATTCGGGGCGGATTTGACTGAAATCCGCAGGAACCCAGCTTAAGTCGGCGATGCTGCCTGTCAAATATGCGGCCTGCGCGTGTGAATCACGGGCTTTCCGGCTTTGACGCGCGGGGGTGCTTGCGACTATGAAGTGCGCTCATGACAACATCTGAAAACGCCTCGGCCTGGCCGGACCACAAACCGACCGCGCTGCTCGTGCTTGCCGATGGCACCGTGCTGGAGGGCTTCGGCCTTGGCGCGGAAGGCCACGCCGTCGGCGAAGTCTGCTTCAACACCGCGATGACGGGGTATGAGGAGATCCTCACCGATCCCTCCTACGCCGGGCAGCTCATCACCTTCACCTTCCCGCACATCGGCAATGTCGGCACCAACGAGGAAGATATCGAAACGGTGAACATGGCGGCGACGCCGGGCGCGCGCGGCGTGATCCTGCGTTCGGCGATATCAGACCCCTCGAACTACCGCGCCACAAGGCACCTCGATCAGTGGCTGCGGTCCCGCGGCATCATCGGCCTGTCGGGCATCGACACCAGGGCGCTGACGGCGCTGATCCGCACCAAGGGCATGCCGAACGCGGTGATTGCCCACGCCAGGAGCGGTGCCTTCGACCTGCCCGCGCTGAAACAGGAGGCGCGTGAATGGCCCGGCCTCGAAGGCATGGACCTGGTGCCGATGGTGACCTCGGCCCAGCGCTTCACCTGGGACGAGACGCCGTGGGTGTGGGAAAAGGGTTTTGGCCGCCAGACCGAGCCCGAATTCAACGTGGTCGCGATCGATTACGGCATCAAGCGAAACATCCTGCGGCTGCTCGCCGGCGAGGGCTGCAAGGTGACGGTGGTGCCGGCGACGACGACGGCCGAGGACATCCTGGCGATAAAGCCTGACGGCGTGTTCCTCAGCAACGGCCCCGGCGATCCGGCCGCGACCGGGAAATACGCGGTGCCGGTGATCAGGAAGGTGATCGAATCAGGCACGCCGACCTTCGGCATCTGCCTCGGCCACCAGATGCTGGGGTTGGCCGTCGGCGCCAGCACCATGAAGATGCATCAGGGCCATCACGGCGCCAACCATCCGGTCAAGGACGAGACCACCGGCAAGGTGGAGATCACCTCCATGAACCACGGCTTTGCCGTGGACCAGGCGACGCTGCCCAAGGGTGCGACCCAGACCCACATCTCGCTGTTCGACGGCTCCAATTGCGGCATCCAGCTCGACGGCAAACCGGTGTTCTCGGTGCAGTACCATCCGGAGGCCTCCCCCGGCCCGCGCGACTCGCACTATCTGTTCAAGCGCTTCGCCGACCTGATGCGGGCGAACAAGCGCGCGTAGGCGGCTTCCGCCGTCATTGCGAGCCAACGGGTCCGGCCTATGGCCGGCCCGATGACAGGCTCCGCGAAGCAATCCATCGGGCCGCAAAGCAAGGGTGGATTGCTTCGTCGCGGAGCCTGTCATCGGGCGCGCATTCGCGCGACCCGTTGGCTCCTCGCAATGACGAATCAACCCATGAGCGGAGCAAACCCGGGGCATGATGAGAAATCATGTGACGACACCCGCGCTTGGCGATATATCAATAATATGATGATCGTAATCATAATGACGAGAACTCTCCATGGACGATAGAACGACAGCCTCAAAGGTCGAGTACGGTGTAACGCCGACGCAGGTCATGGCGTCGATGCCGGGGCTGGACTTCGTCCGCGCCATTTTCGAGGGCAAACTGCCGGCGCCGCCGATCATGCAGAACGTCGAGCCGTTCGATTCAACCGCCGAGAAGGGCCATGTCGTGTTCCACAGCGTGCCCGGATTCCGGCACTACAATCCGATCGGCTCGGTGCATGGCGGCTACGCCGCGATCCTGCTGGATTCCGCGATGGGGCTCGCGGTCCACACCGCGCTGCCCGCCGGCAGCGGCTACACCACGCTGGAATTCAAGATCTCCTTCATCAAGGGCATGACCGAGGATACCGGCCCGGTCCGTACCGAGGGCAAGACCCTCAGCGTCGGCCGCCGCGCCGCCACGGCGGAAGCGCGGATCACCGACATCAAGGGCCGCCTGCTCGCGCACGCCACCACGACCTGCCTGGTTTTCGAGATCCCGAAGGCAACGTGAAGCGCTGACTTTGGTTTGGTCCCGGAGTAGTATTGCCCGCGGGAGCACCAACCATGTCCGTCGCCGACGCCGGGATCGAACCGCTCACTTTCTTCTTTGCCGACGACGGCCTTGTGCCCAACAACCCGATGCCGTTGCTGGTCTATCGGCGCGCCGTCGAGGTGGCGAACAACGATCCCGAAAGCACCATCGAGGCGCTGTTCGGCGCCAATGGCTGGGGCGGGATGTGGCGCAACGGCGTCTATGACTACCTGCACTATCACGCCACCGTGCATGAGGCGCTCGGCGTCGCCCGCGGCCAGGCCCGCGTGCAATTCGGCGGCGAGCGCGGCCAGACGCTGGAAATCTCAACCGGCGACATCGCCATCCTGCCCGCCGGCACCGGGCATCGATTGATCTCGGCGAGCAGGGATTTTTGCGTGGTCGGCGCCTATCCGCCCGGACCTTCGATGCAGATTACGCGGCCGACGCCCGAGAACCATGCGAAGGCGCTGAAGACGATTCCTCAAGTAAGGTTGCCGAAGTCCGACCCGGTGCGCGGCGAAGGCGGCCCGCTGGTCAGGCTGTGGAAGAGCGGCGCGGCTTGATTCGTCGGGCGGGTCGGGATGTGCAACCCGCCCGATGCCGCCACAGATACCGACCTACGCCGCGTTGGCGCCTTCCTGGCGGCTGGCCTCGAACAGAAACCAGGTGCGGCGCTCGGTTTCGTCGATAAAAAGTTCGAGCAGTTGCGCGGTGCCCCTGTCCTCATTGTCGTCCGCCAGCTTGTGCGCCTTCCGCATCGCAGCCGCCATGTGCTTGTTGTCTTCCATCAACTCGCGCAGCATTTCGCGCGGCGGCACGTAAGGCTCGTCATTGTCCTCGATGGTCTGCAATTTGGCGATCTGCCCGATCGAGCGGATCGTGAGGCCGCCGAGCTTGCGCACCCGCTCGGCGAGCTGGTCGGTGGTGCCCAGGATCGCCGCTGACTGCTCGTCCAGCATCAGATGGTAATCGCGGAAATGCCGGCCGGAGACATGCCAATGGAAGTTCTTGGTCTTCAGATAGAGCGCGAAGGCGTCTGCCAGCAGCGTGTTGAGCGCGCCGGAAACCTTCTCGACGGCGGCCGGCGGCAGGTCGGTCGGCGTGTCGAGATCGGGGGACACCTTGCCGGATTTATTGTTCGCTTTGCTCATGAGGGCTTTCCTGTTGGGACCGCACAGCCGTGGCAGTAGACATTGGCCGACGAACCACCTAACGCATCACCTTGCCGCCGGTTCCTTCACTGGAACCACCGTATGCCGGACGCGCCCGCATGGAAGAATGGATCGACTATTACGACTCCACGCATACGATCTATGCGAGCAAGCGGCATCGCGACCTGCACTTCCAGATCATCGCGCGCGACATCATCGGCTACATCTCCTCGCCGGACTCGGTGGTGCTGGACTATGCCTGCGGCGAGGCGCTCTCGGCCGTCAAGGTGGCGGACGCCTGCGGCAAGCTCTATCTGGCCGAGCCCGCGCCCGGCGTTCGCGGCCGGCTGATCGCGCGGTTTGCGCCCAACACCAAGATCCGCGTGCGCTCGCTGGACGATTTGCGCCATATGGACGAGGCGTCGGTTGATCTCGTCGTGATGAATTCGGTGGCGCAATACATGACGCCGGAGGAACTGGACCGCGCCTTTGCCGTCATTCGCCGGCTGTTGAAACCGACCGGCCGGCTGGTGCTGGGCGACGTGCTGCGGCCCGAGATCGGCATGGGGCGCGACGTGCTGGCGCTGCTGAGATTCGCGCGCGCGCACGGCTTTCTCACCGATGCGCTCTACGGGCTCGCCAGCACGGCCTTGTCCGACTACCGGCAATTGCGCTCCCGCGTCGGGCTGCAGCGCTACAGCGAGGCCGGGATGGTCGCAAAGCTCGCCGCCGCCGGCTTCTCCGCCTCGCGCGCCCACGTCAATATCGGCCACAACCCGTGGCGAATGACGTTCGTGGCGCGGCACGCGCTGGGGCAGGCGCCGCGCTCCGCATCTGACTGACGGCAGGTGCGAAAATCGCGGTTGACGGGGGATTTTGGGGGTTTCGCGGCTGCGAAATCTGGTCTAAAGACCACCCGCGCGCGAGGGCAACCCTCACGCTAAGGCTCAAGGGACGCGCGGCTGCGCGCCCTTTTTTTGTGCCTGATTCCCAGTCTGAGAGCTGATGCCCAAGAGAACCGACATCTCCACCATCCTGATCATCGGCGCCGGGCCGATCGTGATCGGCCAGGCCTGCGAATTCGACTATTCCGGCACGCAGGCGGTGAAGACCCTGAAGCAAGAGGGCTATCGCATCGTCCTCGTCAATTCCAATCCGGCCACCATCATGACCGACCCGGAACTGGCTGACGCCACCTATATCGAGCCGATCACGCCGGAAATCGTCGCCAAGATCATCGAGAAGGAGCGTTACGTGGTCCCGGGCGGCTTTGCGCTGCTGCCCACGATGGGCGGGCAGACCGCGCTCAACTGCGCGCTGTCGCTGCGCAAGCAGGGCACGCTCGCCAAGTTCGACGTCGAGATGATCGGCGCCACCGCCGATGCCATCGACAAGGCGGAGGACCGCGGCCGTTTCCGCGAGGCCATGACCCGCATCGGGTTGGAAACGCCGCGCTCGATCCAGATCAAGAACCTGCCCGACGCGTTGCGCGCGCTGGATGATATCGGGCTGCCCGCGATCATCCGCCCCTCCTTCACCATGGGCGGCACCGGCGGCGGCATCGCCTACACCAAGGCCGAATTCATCGAGATCGTCGAGCGCGGCATCGACGCCTCCCCCACCAACGAAGTCCTGATCGAGGAAAGCGTCCTCGGCTGGAAGGAGTTCGAGATGGAGGTGGTGCGCGACAGGAAAGACAATTGCATCATCGTCTGCTCGATCGAGAACCTCGATCCGATGGGCGTGCATACCGGCGATTCCATCACGGTCGCGCCGGCGCTGACCCTGACCGACAAGGAATACCAGATCATGCGCGACGCCTCGCTGGCGGTGCTGCGCGAGATCGGGGTGGAGACCGGCGGCTCCAACGTTCAATTCGGCGTCAACCCGGCCGACGGCCGCATGGTCGTGATCGAAATGAACCCGCGGGTCTCGCGCTCCTCGGCGCTGGCCTCGAAGGCGACCGGCTTTCCGATCGCAAAGGTCGCCGCCAAGCTCGCGGTCGGCTACACGCTGGACGAGATCGCCAACGACATCACCGGCGGGGCGACGCCGGCGTCGTTCGAGCCGACCATCGACTACGTCGTGACGAAAATCCCGCGCTTTGCGTTCGAGAAGTTTCCGGGCGCCTCCCATACCCTGACGACATCGATGAAGTCGGTCGGCGAGGTGATGGCGATCGGCCGCACCTTCCAGGAAAGCCTGCAGAAGGCGCTGCGCGGGCTCGAGACCGGCCTGACCGGGCTTGACGAGATCGAGATCGAGGGCCTGGGCCGCGACGATGACAAGAACGCGGTTCGCGCCGCGCTCGGCACGCCGACGCCGAACCGCATCCTGCAGGTAGCGCAGGCGATGCGGCTCGGCTGGTCGAACGAGGAAATCTTCAACTCCTGCAAGATCGACCCGTGGTTTCTTGCCGAGATGCGCGGCATCGTCGAGATCGAGACCAAGATCAGGACCAACGGCCTGCCGCCGAACGCGTTCGGCATGCGCACGCTCAAATCCATGGGGTTCTCCGACGCCCGGCTCGCGGTGCTGTCGGAGAGCACCGAAGCCGAGGTCACCGCCAAGCGCCACGCGCTCGGCGTCCGCCCGGTGTTCAAGCGCATCGACACCTGCGCGGCCGAGTTCGCCTCGCCCACCGCCTACATGTACTCGACCTATGAATCGCCGTTCGCAGGCCATCTCGCCGACGAAAGCGCGCCGTCCGACCGGAAGAAGGTCATCATCCTCGGCGGCGGCCCGAACCGCATCGGTCAGGGCATCGAGTTCGACTATTGCTGCTGCCACGCCTGCTTCGCACTCGCCGACGCCGGCTATGAGACCATCATGATCAACTGCAATCCGGAGACGGTATCGACCGATTACGACACCGCCGACCGCCTCTATTTCGAGCCGCTCACCGCCGAGGACGTGCTGGAGATCATCGCGACCGAACGCCGCAACGGCACGCTGCACGGCGTCATCGTGCAGTTCGGCGGCCAGACCCCGCTCAAGCTGGCGCGCGCACTGGAGGCGGCCGACGTTCCGATCCTGGGCACCTCGCCCGACGCGATCGACCTTGCCGAGGACCGCGACCGCTTCAAGCGCATCCTCGACAAGCTGCGGCTGAAGCAGCCGAAGAACGGTATCGCCTACTCGGTCGAGCAGGCGCGGCTGGTGGCCGCCGATCTAGGCCTGCCGCTGGTGGTGCGCCCGTCCTATGTGCTGGGCGGCCGCGCGATGCAGATCATCCGCGAGGAAAACCAGCTCAACGACTACCTGCTCGGCACCCTGCCCGAGCTGGTGCCGGCCGACGTCAAGGCGCGCTACCCCAACGACAAGACCGGGCAGATCAACACCGTGCTTGGCAAGAACCCGCTGCTGTTCGACCGCTATTTGTCGGACGCCACCGAGATCGACGTCGACTGCCTGTGCGACGGCAAGGACACCTTTGTCGTCGGCATCATGGAGCATATCGAGGAGGCCGGCATCCACTCCGGCGATTCCGCCTGCTCGCTGCCGCCGCATTCGCTCGACGCCGGGATGATCGAGGAACTGGAGCGGCAAACCCGCGAGCTTGCGCTCGGCCTCGACGTCGTCGGCCTGATGAACGTGCAATTCGCCATCAAGGACGGCGACATCTATGTGCTCGAGGTCAATCCGCGCGCCTCGCGCACCGTGCCGTTCGTCGCCAAGGTCGTCGGCACGCCGGTGGCCAAGATCGCCGCCCGCATCATGGCCGGCGAGAAGCTTGCCGACTTCAAATTGAAGAAGCGCAAGCTCGGCCATGTCGGGGTCAAGGAATCGGTGTTCCCGTTCGCCCGCTTCCCCGGCGTCGATACGGTGCTGGGGCCGGAGATGCGGTCGACCGGCGAGGTGATGGGGATCGACCGCTCGTTCGAGGTCGCCTTTGCCAAGAGCCAGCTCGGCGGCGGCACCCGCGTGCCGCGCAAGGGCACCGTGTTCGTCTCGGTGCGCGAGAGCGACAAGCACCGCATCACCGAGGCGGTCCGCCTGTTGCACTCGCTCGGCTTCAAGGTGATGGGCACCTCGGGCACGCAGCGCTTCCTCACCGACAACGGCGTGCCGACCGAGAAGGTCAACAAGGTGCTGGAGGGCCGGCCGCATATCGTCGACGCCATCACCAACGGCGACATCCAGCTCGTTTTCAACACCACCGAAGGGCCTCAGGCGCTGGCCGACAGCCGTTCGTTGCGCCGTGCTGCCCTCTTGCATAAAGTGCCATATTACACCACTCTTTCAGGTGCCGTGGCGGCCGCCCAGGGCATCCGCGCCTATCTGGGCGGGGACCTTGAGGTCCGCACGCTGCAAAGCTATTTTTCCGAAAACTGATCGTTTGCCGGGCGAAACGCCCGCCAAACGGTTGGCAAGAAAAGCCGGTATGGCTGGAACCCATCGTTCGTTTGGTTGTTTGTAGGCCCCTGACGGGGCCTGAAATCAATAGGCTGTCGGGCTCGCCTTGGGTTCAGGGCCTGATCGAATCGAAGCGTGGCTCGTGCGTGCAGCCGGTCGGCGGCTCGCACGATGGAAGGACGGAAAGAGAATGATGGAAAAGGTTCCGATGACCGCCAGCGGCTATGCCGCTCTCGAGGTCGAGTTGAAGCAGCGCCAGTCGGTGGAGCGTCCGCGCATCATCGAGCACATCGCCGAGGCGCGCTCGCACGGAGACCTTTCCGAGAACGCGGAATACCACGCCGCCAAGGAAGAGCAGTCGCACAATGAAGGCCGCATCGCCGAGCTCGAAGACAAGCTCGCGCGCGCCGACATCATCGACATCAGCAAGCTGTCGGGCGACACCGTCAAGTTCGGCGCCACCGTCACGCTGATCGACGAGGACACCGACAAGAAGGCGGTGTGGCAGATCGTCGGCGAGCCCGAGGCCGACGCCAAGAAGGGCCGCATCTCCATCACCTCGCCGCTGGCCCGCGCCCTGATCGGCAAGAAAAAGGGCGCGACCGTGGAAGTCGTGGCGCCCGGCGGCGCCAAGGCCTACGAGATCACCAAGGTGGAGTGGCGGTAGGGGTTTACTGCGAAGCCAGCCGGGTATCTGCGTTCGAAAAAGCCGCGTTGACCACGCGGCTTTTTTGTTGCGCTGGTGTCCGGGGGCAAGGTTTGGCTCGGCGCGGAATGATCCCGTTCGCAAGGTGTTGATATGAGTTCACATAGCGGTGACGAAGCGCAGCCATTGCATTAGTTTTGGAACGCTATCGGGTCAAACGGGGGGATGACATGGACCAATTCGACAAAATGCTTGCGAAATGGCAACCGGCGGCACTGAGCCTGCTTCGTTTCATCACCGGGTTGCTGCTGTTTCAGTTCGGTGTCGCCAAGCTTCTGAAGTTTCCGGCGATTCCGGAGGGTAACGCCTACGCCTTCCTCAACAAGGTGCAATTGATGTCACTGGGGGGAGCTGCCGGTGTGCTCGAATTGATTCTGGGCGCGCTCTTGCTGATCGGACTGTTCACCCGGCCCGCCGCCTTTGTTCTTTCCGGGCTGATGGCCTTTGCCTATTTCCTCGGTCACGCGCCGAAGAATTTTTTCCCTCTCATCAACGGCGGCACGCTGGCGATCCTGTTCTGCTTTGCCTGCCTCTATCTGTCGACGGCGGGCGGCGGCCCGTACAGCGTCGATGCGATGCGAAAGAAGTAATCGGACGCCATCACACAATCCGTCATTCCGGGATGGTCCGAAGGACCAGTCCCGGAATCTCGAGATTCTCAGGTGCGCAATTGCGCACCGTAGCTCGATGCTATCGCATCGCCCCGGAATGACTCTCAATTTCAGCCCGGCACCCTCACTTCGAGGGGCACCGCCGCTTCGAACTTCGAATTGTGCAGCACCAGCGACGTCCTGACGTTGCGGACGTGGGGTGCTGCGGTCAGATGCGTGACAAATTCCTGAAACGTCGCCATGTCGGGCGCGACGCATTTCAGGATGAAGTCCACCTCGCCTGAGAGCATCCAGCATTCCCGCACCAGGGGCTCGGCGCGGACGAAATCCTCGAACGCACGCAAATCGGCATCCGTCTGGCTCGATAGATGCACCGACGCGAATACGGTGACGTCAAAGCCGAGCCGGCGCGGGTCCAGCAACCCGCGGTAGCCCTGAATGTAGCCCTCTTCCTCCAGGGTGCGAACCCGGCGCAAACAGGGCGGCGGCGATATGCCGACGCGCTTTGCCAGTTCCACGTTAGTGATACGGCCATCGGCCTGGATTTCGGCGAGGATTTTGAGATCGATCTCGTCAAGGTTCTTCGGCACCGGGGGTCTGTTTCCGTATGAGCTGGAGGCCTGCCAAGGGGTATTTGGCAGGCCCAATGCAATACTCTTAGCGCAGCTCCCGCGTCAGGCGCAATTTTATTACGCGTGCAATGCGCCATCTGGTCAAACCGCGTGGAAAATGCGCTTGGTTGGATTGCAATTCTTGCATAGCTACACAGATGTCCTAGACTTGGATTTGACACTTTCAGCGCCACCGCGATGCCTTTCCGGGGTGCACCACGCCCAAGCCCTGACCAAACGCCCTTAGAAGAGAGGGACCGACCGATGCCTGCCGCCATCCATTCCAAGGTCGTCATTATCGGGTCCGGCCCGGCCGGTTACACCGCGGCGATCTACGCGGCGCGGGCGATGCTCGAGCCCGTGCTGATTCAAGGCATCCAGCCCGGCGGGCAACTCACCATCACCACCGATGTGGAGAACTATCCGGGCTTCGCCGACGTCATCCAGGGTCCGTGGCTGATGGAACAAATGGAGAAGCAGGCGACGCATGTCGGCACCAGGATCGTCACCGATCTCGTCAACAAGCTGGAGCTTTCGCAGCGTCCGTTCCGACTCACCTGCGACAGCGGCGAGGTCTATCTGGCCGAAACGGTGATCCTTGCCACCGGCGCGCAGGCACGCTGGCTCGGCATCCCCTCGGAAGAAAAATACAAGGGCTTCGGCGTTTCCGCCTGCGCGACCTGCGACGGATTCTTTTATCGCGGCAAGGAAGTCATGGTGGTCGGTGGCGGCAACACCGCGGTCGAGGAGGCGCTGTTCCTGACCAGATTCGCATCGCAAGTGACCGTCGTGCACCGCCGCGATCACTTCCGAGCCGAGCGCATCCTGCAGGACCGGCTGTTCAAGCACCCCAAGATCAGGGTGATCTGGGATAGCGCCGTCGACGAAATCTGCGGCGTCGACAATCCCGGCAAGGTTACCCATGTGCGCCTGAAAAACGTCAGGACAGGCGGGCTGACGGAGGTGCCGGCAGACGGCGTCTTCATCGCCATCGGCCACGCGCCGGCGACCGACCTCGTCGCCGGTCAGATCAAGCTGAAACCAACGGGCTATGTCGAGGTGGCGCCGAACTCGACGGCGACCTCGATCCCCGGCCTGTTCGCCGCCGGCGACGTGGCCGACGAAACCTATCGGCAGGCGGTCACGGCCGCCGGCCTTGGCTGTATGGCGGCCCTCGAGGCCGAGCGTTTCCTGGCCCTGCGCGCCAGCGACCGTGCAGCGGCGGAGTGATCATGCGTCGAACCCGAGACGGATTAACCGACATGGACTGGGACAAGCTGAAAGTGTTTCACGCGGCGGCGGAGGCAGGCAGCTTCACCCATGCCGGCGAGCAACTCGGTTTGTCGCAATCGGCGGTGTCGCGACAGGTCAGCGCGCTGGAGCAGGAACTCTCGGTGTCGCTGTTCCACCGTCACGCGCGCGGGCTGATCCTCACCGAGCAGGGCGACCTGCTGTTTCGCACCGCGCATGACGTGTTCATGCAATTGCAGGCGGCGCGGGCCAAGCTTACCGACAGCCGCGAGCGGCCAAGCGGCGACCTCAAGATCACCACGCCGCCGGCGCTCGGCATCAACTGGCTGATCCCGCGGCTCGACGAATTCACCGCGCTCTATCCCGACATCCGAATTTCGCTGATCGTTACCGACGAGGATCTGGATCTGTCGATGCGTGAGGCGGATGTCGCAATCCGCACCCGCAAGCCGACCCAACCCGACCTGATCCAGCGCAAGCTGTTCTCGATAGGATTCCACGCCTACTGCTCGCCGGAATACATCAAGCGTTTCGGCACGCCGCGCACCCTGGACGACCTCGATTCGCACCGCATCATCATGCTCGGCGATGCGCAGGTCCCCTCGCATCTGCAGAACCGCAACTGGCTGATCGACGCCGGCCGCAACGGCTCGGGTCCGCGCGAGGCCTATTTCAAGGTCAACAACATCCTGGGACTGGTCCGCGCCTGCCAGCAAGGCCTCGGCATCGCCGCGCTGCCCGACTATCTGGTCGAGGAAAACAACCGCCTCGTGCAGTTGTTCGGCGAGTCCGACTCGATCCAGCTCGACACCTATTTCGTCTATCCGGAGGAGCTGAAAACGGTGGCGCGGGTGCAGGTGTTCCGCGATTTCGTCGTCAGCAAGGCGCAGCGCTGGCCGTCATAAAGCGGGCAGGCCCCGCGCTTCGCATGACTGACATGCGGCGCGGGCGGTTGCCGGAAGGCGCCGATGGGGATCATATTGATCCTACACTGATCGGTTGCGCTACGCACATGTCCCCCTCCTCCAGTGGCGCGGCGGTTCAGTAATCCCTCTTGGAAGGTGATTGTGTCGGCCTCACGTGGCCAATACCTTGGGCCGGGCTCGTTCGAGCCCGGCTTTTTTTCGAGCCCGCGGTTTTCGACCAGCGCTGTGGGCCGGCTCCCGCCTGTGTCAGCTTGTCCGCCGATTGACAACAGAGCCGACCGCCACCATCATGATCTCATGATCACGCGTTCGTGCGCCGCATTGTCGTCGAAAAAAGGGTCCCACCTCGGGGCCCCGGATCGACGCGCGCGCTAGAACCTGCCGCATTCACGATCTCAGAAACCCCGCCGTCTGGACGGGGTTTTTTGTTGCCCGTCTCCGGCTCACCCACCGAGGAGATGCAACAATGAGTGACCGAGCCGCGAACGATCTGCAGAGCCAGCTGCAGGGCCTTTGGCTGCCCCTGGTTACGCCGTTTCGCGACGGTGCGCTTGACGAGGCCAGCCTGCGCCGGCTGGTCAGGCACTATGCCGGCTCCCCCATCGACGGCCTGATCCTCGCGGCGACGTCGGGCGAAGGCATGGCGCTCGACACCGCCGAACTCAAGCAGTTGGTCGTGGCGGTGCGCGCCGAACTGGCGGCCAGCGAACGCTGCATGCCGGTCTGCCTTGGGCTATCCGGCGCCGCGACCGCGAAGATGCTGGACGCGCTGGATGAGACGGCGACCTGGCCGATCGACGGCTATCTGATCGCCAGCCCCTATTACATCAGACCCTCGCAGCGCGGCCTGCTGCAGCATTTCGAAGCGCTTGCCGATCACGCCGCCTGGCCGATCGTGCTCTACAACATCCCGTACCGGAGCGCGGTCAATCTCGACAACGAAACGCTGCTGCGGCTTGCCCGGCACAGGAACATCGTCGGCATCAAGGATTGCGGCGCCGACCGCGCGCAGTCGGTCGAATTCCTGCGCCACAAGCCGTCGGATTTTCGCGTGCTGACCGGAGAGGACGCGCACTTCCACGCGGCGCTTACCGATGGCGCCGACGGCGCTATCCTGCTGTCGGCGCACATGGAGACAGAAACATTCGCGGCGGTGCGAACACTGCTGAAGCAGGGTGACATGGACGGTGCGCTGGCTTGCTGGGAAAGCGTCGCCGAATTGACGCGATTGCTGTTCGCCGAGCCCAGCCCCGCGCCCGCCAAGCACTGGCTGGCGCGCAGCGGACTGATCGACAGCGCCGAGGTGCGCCTGCCGATGGTGGCCGCGAGCGCAGAGCTGGCGGCGCGGCTGGATTTTGAATTCGACCGGCGAAGGATGCTGCTGTCGCGCGGCGCACCCGATCAGCCCTCTCCCTCCGACAGCGGCAGGGAAAAAGCGACGTCAGCTCACGAGCAGGCGATAGGTCAGCACCGGCGCGAAGCCGAGCACCATCGCCCAGATCGCGAATGACGAGACCAGGAACACGTCATGCATTCGCTGGGCATGCACGCAGGTCGGATATTTCGGATTGTGATCGGTCATCGGAGCCCCCGTCGTTTCTTGTTGACGGCGCATCATACGCTCAAGGACCTTATCATTGAGGCCGGGCCTTCGCTCGACTGCGAAGCTTTGCGGCAACCTGGCGTTAACCAGCATTCGTCCGTGGTTAATCGGCGGTAGCACCTGGGGTTAAATGCGAGCGAAATCGCGACCGGGTTCTTAAAGCCGATCGCCTATCAATGCCCTCACAACAACTAACCACGGGGGCGTTTCGTGCATTTCGAAAACAACACTACCCCTGAGCAACAGGGCTTCACGACCGAGGACATTGTCTGGGCGGTCGGCGTCTGGTCGGTGATCCTGACCCTTTCGCCGGTCGTGGTGTTCTACATGCTGATGGTGGCGTAATCCGCGCATCCGCACGGATCGTTTCGCGCCTCCGCCGGTTTCGTCGCCATGCGCCATCCCGGCGGCAATTCACCACGACCTAAAAACGCGCGGAACCCGCGCGTTCTTTGGCAGCTCCGAAAAAGCGGCGTTGCTACGCCGCCTGCTTGTGCATGGCGCCCGATGCCGACGCCGTCCCGCGAATCGCCTTGATCGAGCGTTCGATCGCACCCCACAACCTGCTGATCTCGGCCGCAGCCCGGCCTTCCGCGTAGTACTCGCGGGCGCCTTCGCCTTGACCAAGCGCCATCAGCAGATCGGCACGGTTGGTGATCTGACCGCTCCACACCGGCGCACGGAACTTTGCCAGCGCTTCGCGCGCGATGGCGACGATGCGGCTTTCGGCCCCGTCGCGCTCCGCGGGCGCGCCGTTGATCACGACGGCGTAGGGCTTGCGCGCCGTGCGGCAGGTTTGAATCGTCTCCTGCACGGCGTTGACGTCGAACACGCCGGGCCGCGCCGGGATGATCACCATCGTGGCGTTCTTGATGGCGTCTTCGACGACCGCCGACAGATTCGGCGGCGTGTCGATGAAGACCCATTCAACGCCGTCGCGCTTGGCAGCAGCGACGATTCCGCTGACGGAATTCACCGCGGCCTTGATCGGCGGTTCGTTGGTGCCGCGCAGCTTGTGCCACAGCGTGAGAGAGCCCTGCGGGTCGGCGTCGACCAGCAGGATGGGTTTCGTTGCCTTGTGAACATGGGCAGCGAGATGAGCAGCCAGGGTACTTTTTCCCGAGCCTCCCTTACGCGAAGCGAAAACTATGACGTTCATACCTTGGCCTCCAGATTGACCCTAGGAGACGAAAATGAATCACCGCGCTGATTCGTGAAAGAAAAATTTAACGTCTGTCGCCACAAAGCCACGGATTTGCCAACAAGGCTGGTTTTTGAGTCACACTCGGTAGCAGAACAACCAGGGATGGAATCGCAATGATGGATCGACGGGTGGCTTGAGGCTTCAACGCATGTCCTTGGCACGCTCGCGCGCGATCCATTTGCGTTCGACCCATCCGAGCCCCTTCGCCATCGGCTTTTGAAACGCCGGCACGTCCTGCGCGAACAAAACGAGTCCGAGCGGCAGCATCCAGACTCCCAGCACCGGCAAGAATCCGAAAATCCCGCCTACCATCAACAGGATGGCCACCGGGATCCGCGCGTAGCGCGACGACGGCTTGCGCAGCCAGCCGACGAATCTTGCCGGCCGTGGCGGCAGCTTCTCTTCGAACCATGCAAAATGCCGGTCGAGCTCCTGCTTGTGTTCGCTCAATGGACTTCCTCCTTCCCAGAGAGATGTCCACGAAACATGCCGCCGGCAAGGGCGTCAGTCTGTCGCGCGAAGGCGCCGTTGCGCGATAGCCGAGAGGCCGTGGCGGGTTTGATCGTCGGATAGGAGGTCGTCTGGATTTTCGAGGTTTGGCGCTCACCCCGTGTGCCGAGCTTAGGGCCGGATCACGGTTGGCCGTCCGACGGGCCTGACCGCAACCTCGTCCGTCTCGGGACCGGGCCTGAAATGCGCCCGGCATTGCGGCGAGAGCTGGGACTTGTTGCGGATCATGCAGGCCGTCACGCGGTTGACGTCGGGAATGTCGGCGCTGCAGAGCCGAAACGCATCGCCGGTGCAGGCCTGCTCCTGCTCGGGAGTGTGGGACCTGCTTGCGGCGGGCCACATCGAAACCAAGCACGCGGTGCCCAGCAACAAGCCAAAGTGAAGATATCCGGTCCGAAAAAACGACATCGATTTGATCCCCCCGGCGCAAATCAGCTGAAGGAAGTGTGATTGAAGGATTTCGGATTCGCAAGCACGCGCGGGCCACAGGCCGCAGCAATTAGCATATCGCGCCTGGCGCGGGAGACACTTTGAGCCGCCGGTCATCGATGTAGCCTGTTGCCGGTGTTCAATCGACGCAGGCACCAAGTCCTGGCCTGCTGGCCATCATCGCGCCACAGCCGCTGTCTTTCGGTCACCTTGCAGCGTGGCTAGCATGGTGGGCAACGTCTGATCCACCCGGCATTCCTGGCCCTCAAAAGATTGCGCAACGACCAGCGCTTCTGTCGCGACCGCAGGGCGAGCGAATACATAGCCCTGGACCGTATCACATCTCATTTCACCGAGGATGGCGACCTCATCGGGGGTTTCAGCGCCTTCGGCCACGATCGTCATGCCGAGGCCGCGGCCGAGCGCGATGATACCGCCCATGAGATTTCGGGCGCGCGCCGATTCAGTGATACCATCGACAAAGATACGGTCGATCTTGATCTTGTCGAATGGTAGCTGGGTAAGATAGCCGAGAGAAGAGTAGTCGGTGCCGAAATCGTCGAGCGCTAGCGTCACGCCCAGGCGCTTCAGCTGCAGCAGCACGATGCGCACCCTTCCTTCGGCATGATCGGCCAACAGGCTTTCGGTCAGTTCGAGGCAAAGTAGATGAGGAGGCAGGCCAGTCTCGTTCAATACCTTCTCGACGTGGACCGCGAAGTCGGTGTGCCAGATTTGCGCTGCCGATACGTTGACTGCGATCTCACGAGCGGGTTCGCCGGCATCGAGCCAGGCCTTGGCCTGAACCGCCGCCTCGCGCAGAATCCAGAGACCGAGATCGCAGATGGTTTGCGAGCTTTCGGCAACCGCTATGAATTCAGCAGGCGAAACATTGCCAAGGGTCGGGTGGGTCCAGCGCATCAGCGCCTCGAAGCCGGTGACACGGCCGCTCAAGAGCGAGACCTGCGGTTGATAGTGCACGGCAAGACCGACGTTTTCGGAGATCGCCTTCCGCAATTCGCGGGCCAGCACGACCTTGTGCTGCATCGCAGCGCCGAGTTCAGGCTCGAAGAACACGCAGCGGCCACGACCGGTCTCCTTGGCGCGATATAGCGCGAGATCGGCATTTTTCTGAAGATCAGTCGTTGTTGCGCCATCGCTCGGGATCAACGCGATACCTATGCTGGTGCCGATCGTGATCTCGCCTCGCTCCAGCTGAACCGTTCCGGAAACCACTGCAAGCACGTCTGCGACCATCTCCCGGACGGCCGTTCGGTCGGCGCAGTCCCGCAGAATGACGGCAAATTCGTCGCCCCCAAGGCGCGCGATGAAGCAGTCGTTGCCCAGCGCCCGGGATATCAGTCGAGCGACCTTGGCGAGCAGTTCATCGCCGGACGCATGTCCGAGCGAGTCGTTGACTTCCTTGAAACGATCGAGGTCGAGCATCAGCAGCGCGGCTTGCGAGCCGGTTTGCGCGCAGTAGGTAAGGACATCGTTCAGTTCGCGGTGAAACAGCGCCCGGTTGGCCAGCCCGGTGAGAGGATCAAAATAAGCCAGCTTCTCCAGTTTCTCTTCGGCGGATTTACGGTCAGAGATGTCCTGAATCGTGCCGGCGAAACCGATAATCCGCCCCCCGGCATCCCTCATCGCCTTGCTGGTAACGACAAAATCGCCGACGGACCCGTCGCCGCGCTTGGCCTTTACATCGACGCTTCTGGTGCTGCCGGTGCGCAATGTTTCGGCCTGGGACGCGAGCACCCTCGCGGCGCCGTCTCCCTCATAGACCGAGATGATCGCCTCCCGGGTTGGCGCGAACGTCGCCGGATCATGGCGGAGGAGTTCAAAAATCTGCGGCGACCACCACACGTCCCGGTCGCCGATCCGGTAGCTCCAGTCGCCGATCTTTCCGAGCGACTGGGCTTCAATGAGCTGTTCCGACCGGATCTTCAGCGCTTCTTCCCGCCGCTTCAGATCGGTAATGTCCTCGTGCGTCGCTACCCATCCGCCGTCTGCCAGCGGCCTGTTCGCTATCCGGATCGTGCGCCCATCCCGGGTACCAACGACCGCGACGTGGTCGAAAGCGATGTTGCGCAGCACTTCGTCACAGTAGCGATCGACGTCGCCGCCAAACGACCCGGTCTGTTTCTGACACGCAACGATCTCGCGCAGGCTGCAGCCTGGCTGGATCATTTCCGGCGACAGCCCGTACATCTCGATATAGCTATCATTGCACACGATCAGTCGGTGAGATGCATCGAACAACAACAGGCCGTGCCTCATGTTATTGACGGCAATCTCGAAGCGTTCTCGCGCCAGGGCCTGTCCCTGCTCTGCCCGTTCGGCTCTTGAGCGCTCGGTGACGTCGCGGCCGACGCCGCGATAGCCGGAGAAGGTTCCATCATGGTCGTATGTCGGCTTTGCGCTCAGTGACCACATTCCCGGGTTGCCGCCGACAACCACGTGGACCGATACTTCCTGCAAAGATTCACGTTTCGCCATCTGTTCGGCAAGAACCGCGACCGCTGCCCCGTCGTCGGGGCACAACACGCCCAAGACTTCCGCAAAGTGGACGCCGAGCAGCGATGCCAGCGGCATCCGGGAAACATCGACGAAACGCTGCGGAACGTAAATCAACCGGGCGTCGGCGTCGGTTTGCCACAGCCAGTCACTGGCGTTCTCCTGGAATTCCTTGAGCAGCAACGAAATGATTTCGGTCTGCTGTCCAAGCTCCAACTGCGCCTTCAGATTGTTCAGGAAAAGGTTGCCGTGCGCGATCATGTGGCGCGAGATGAAGATTGTATAGATCAGCGCGAAGATCGCGGTCGCGATGAAGATCGGCTGGCCGGTGGACAACAGCGCCGTTCCGACCATCAGGGACAGGGTCCACGTGTAGGCGATTCCGGCCTGGGGCACTATCGAGAGCGAGAACGCGCCGCCCGCGATCATTCCCGCCATGAGGCAGCTCATGATCAGCTGACGAGTGGGATCAGATTCCTGAAACAGCGCAAGCGGCAACATCCCCCAGGCCACGGCAAGCGCAAAGGCCTGGATCGCCATCCGCCTCGTCGCGCGCGGCGATGCTTCCCTGGGAGGATTATGCCGCGATCGGGCCCATGATCGCAGCGCGATGGCACTCGCCAACACGATTCCGGACGCCCAAGAGGCCAGGAAAACGTACGAGCTTGAATCCCAGAAGATGAACAGAACCAGCGCGGCGTTGCCAACCACGATGCTCATGGTGAGCGGCACCAGCTGCATCACGCTGTTGATCTGCGCCGCCCGAATCCGGCGCATCTCGGGTTCGCCGACATTGGCGGGCCGGTTCAGCATTACGTCGGCCAGGCCGCTTTCCGGGAGGGAATGGTTTACAAGAGGTGCAGGCATCACGCGTGAGCCCGGTGGGCGGCCGAAATATTCGCAGCGATCAAGTTCGGAGCTTGCAGCAGCTTGCTGCAGGGCTCCTGCGAGGGCACATTCATGCCTGCGGCACGACTGGCACATCCTCTGGCAGCGTCATTCGGTTTGACGCAGCCGCTCGGTCCTGCGGTCATGCGAGCCGCAGCGTGTCGCCACTCCGATAGAACTGAAAACATCCGGGTTGAGCCTCCGCCCCAAAAATGTAGGCGGACAACCGTTAGTTTTGCCTTATCACCCAGCAACTGAACGCAACGCAGCGGTAACGACCAAATTGGGAAAAGCAGCGCTGCTGGCGCATTCTGAACTTTTTTGGCATTTCTTGGTCTGCCCCCTACGAGGAATCATCTCACGATAGGGATGCAGCGACACGCTCGCCACGATTTGTCGCCGCCATCAGATGTTCGATATCGGCGCCATCAAGATCGCAAGAGCCGTTTCGTCAGGGAGTTGTTCGATCCGGTTTGTGAACGGCTTGAGCGCGGAGGTCTCGATCGTCGAGAGCAGACAGGACTGACCGGGCGCCGATCGGTCAAGCGCCGGAACCCGTGACGGGGCGTATTCGGCTCGGCGCCTCACATCGAACGAAAAGATGAAAGCGCATTTCGGCGCTGGATATCGTGCCTTGCTTGAAGCAACGGTCGCCAACCGTCAGCCATGGCGGAAGCCAACTTCGAGGTTACGAGGCCAACTGGCTGATTTCGTTGGTACAGTTGGGTGGGCTCGAACCACCGACCTCCTGTTCCACAGACAGGCGCTCTAACCAACTGAGCTACAACTGCATCCTTTGCGGAGCCCCAAGAAAGGGGTCGCGAATGGGCCGGAAACTAGGTGCAACGCCTCGCTTTGGCAAGGCTTCGGAGCAAGGCTTCGGAGCGGGCGATCGCTGAAGTGCGGGGTGCCGGCCGGATCGCACCCGGCCGGCAAACCCGTCCCGAAACAAGAAGGCCCAGGCCGATTGCCCGGGCCTCTGCTCACAATCGCAGTTTGGTCAGGCGGCCGGCTTGTCGTATCTCGCCGCGCTTGCCTTGATCGGCTCGATGGTCTCGGTCGCGACTTTCTGCGACAGCTCGGCGAGCTCCCTGGCCTGGGCAGCGAACGTCTCGTACTGCTTCCTGGCCTGCGAGGTCCACAGCTCCAGCGCCGCCGCCGGCGTCTTCACGCCCAACAGCTCCTGCGCGAAGTCGAGCGAGGATGAGGTATTGGCCTTGAAGAACTCGACCAGCTTGGCGGAGTATTCGCTGGCGCCCTTGTTGGCAGAGGTGAAAACGGCCTCGATGGTGCCGTTGTGAGCCTCGGCGGCATCCTTGAACTTGGCGTAACTGTCGCGGGCCTGCGAAACACCCTTTTCAGCAAACGCGCGCACCTGCTCGGGCATTTCGAACGGGATGATGGAGGCGGAGAACGGGGTGGTGGGATTGGTCACGGCATGCATCCTTCATAAATGGGGTTCAGTTCCTCCCTCTCGCGGACGCAGGCGACCGGCCGGCAACGCCGAAGGGATCAGGTCGGGCATGATGGAAGCGCACATCAATGGGCGCGCGTTGATCTAGCATGCCTATCATGGCAAATTTGTGCAACGCAATGCGTTCTGTGGTGCATTGCCGCATGATTGACCTGTGCCGGATGCATATTCCAGCCCGCTTTCGGAGCGCGGCAATCGATGGCCGCCCGCCGCTGCAGGTCCCGTCAGCTCATGTCAGACCTTGGGCTTCGCGGCGTCCATCGCCGCCCTGCTGACGATCTGGCCCATTTCGCTGGCCTGCTCCGCGAGCGACCGCATCTGCCCCTGGACGTATTCGCTGTGCAGCCGCATGACCTCCGAGAGATCCTTGGCTTTCAATAGGGATTGGGCGTAGTCGAGAGAGGCCTGCACGTTCTTCTCGGCATAGGTGATGGCCTTGGTGCTGATGTCCCTGGCGCCGGCGCGAACGCTGGCGTTGCGCTCCTCGACTACGCCGACGGTCGCTTGCGCGGAGGCGACGAATTTTTCGAACGTCTTGCGGGCCTGCTCAAAGCTTGCTTCCGCCATCGCTCGCATGTCCGTCGGTATCTCGAAACGCTCGCGTCCATCCTCGCTCATGGTTTACTCCTGTTCCGTTGCCGGGAAACTCGTCTCTGGTATCCGGCTCAAGCCGGCGCCTCCAGATTTTGATATTAGACCTTCGATCAAGCCGTGCAAATCAACAACGCCACTGACGGCTTCTGGTTCGAGCGGGTCGGAAGAGGCCGCCGGATAAAGTCCATGCGCCGCATGGACGTTATCGGCAGGAACCAGCCGTGGACCTGACGCGCGGGGCTTGCGATAGTAGCGGCGCCTTTGAGCTGCCATCCTACCGGCGGCCGACCCTGACGCCGGATGGTGAAGTCGTTTTCGATGAATGACGGGGAATTTCAGCTGCCCGCGCCCGGCGATCCACGATTGGCGGTCTATGCCGCCAACGCCATGCCAGCGTGGTTGTGGACGGCCGATGGCACCCGGATCCTTTGGGCCAACCCGGCCGGCCTGCGCCTGTTCGGCGCGGCCAACGTCACGGCTCTTGCCGAAAAAAATTTCGAACCTGTTGACCGGCATCGGCGGCAAATCGCGCGGCTGGCGAGCCGGTTGCGGGCGAATGGCGCCATCCGGCTGGAACGGCTGCAAGGTTTTGGCGCATCGCCCGGCATGCTCGCGACCTGCAGCTGTTCCCGATTCGATTTCCCGGATGGCAGTCACGGCGTTCTGATCGTCACCGCCAACCTCCCCCCGATGGCATCCGCGCAGGCCGCGCTGCAATCCAGTCAAACGGAAACGCCAACGCCGCCGCCGAGCCCGCCGGTCACGCGGCAACCCGTGGCCCCGCAACCGGCTTCCGTCGATGAACGGCCGACCCCATCGGGCGAGGCGCCCGTCTTGACCGAGTCGTTTGCCGGCGAGGCCCCTCGCCCAACCGATATTCCAGCGCCCCTGGAAACCGAACGGCGGGCATTGACGCCGGTCATCCCGGATCTGCCCGCGGACGCACCGAAGAACGTGTTGCCGTTCCGCGCCCCCGGCGAGTTGAAGCCAGCGCCGCTGACACCGATCGAGAACGGCGCCTTCGACGAACTGGCCCGGCAATTGTCGGCGCGACTGGAAACCGAGACGGGCAATGAGATCGCCCTGGCCGCCGCCTTGGAATCCCCCGCCGCATCGGTCGCGCGCGAACCCATCAGCAAGCCGCCCGAATGGCTCGCGCCGCCCGAACCGCCCGCGCGCGGCGAAGCCCGACGCGACAAGATGTTGCTCGATCTGCTGCCGGTCGGTGTGCTGGTCTACCGGCTGGACCGGCTGCTCTACGCCAATGCGGCGTTCCTGATCCAGCTCGGCTATCCGAGCCTGCACGCGCTGGAGGATGCCGGCGGTATCGACGCGCTCTATGTCGAACCCGGCGTATCGAGTGCCTCCTCGACATCAGACACCGGCACGCCGGTGACGATTTCGGCGAGCCAGCTTCCCGGCGCGGACGCACCATCATCGGCGGCCGATGCCCGCCTCTATACGATTTCGTGGGACGGCGATTCGGCGCTCGCCCTGATCTTTTCGGACGCGCGCCGTGAGAACCCCGCGGTCGCGGCTGCGATCGCTGACACGAGACCGGTCCCGACGGCTGAAATTGGCGAACCCACGGTCGATCAAGCCGATCGCGACGCGCCGTCGGCGGTCGGCCATGCCCGCGCCGAAGAACTCTCCGCCATCCTCGACACCACAGCCGAAGGCATCGTCATGTTCGACGCCGCGGGAAACATCAGCTCCTGCAATCGCAGCGCCGAAGCCCTGTTCGGCTACGACGGCGCGGCGCTGGCAGGCCTCAATCTGGCGGAGCTGTTCGCACCCGAGAGCCGGCAGGACGTCCTCGAATATCTCGCCCGCATGAAGTCCGCCGGCATCGCCAGCCTGCTTGGTCAGGGGCGCGAGGTGCTTGGTCGCGAAAGCAAGGGCGGCGTCCTTCCGCTGTCGATGACGATAGGGCGCACCCGCGCCGACAGCCCGAAGTTTTTCGCGGTGTTCCGCGACCTGTCGCAGGCCCGCAAAATCGAAGGCGAATTGCGCGAGGCGCGGCGGCTGACCGATCGCGCCGCCAGCGCCAGGGCCGACGTGCTGGCCCGGATCAGCCATGAGGTGCGCGCGCCGCTCAACGCCATTATCGGTTTTGCCGAGGTGATGATCGGTGAGCGTTTCGGCGCGCTCGGCAACGCGCGCTACCTCGAATACCTGAAGGACATCCGTGCTTCCGGCGCGCGCGTGACCGCGATCATCAACGACCTGCTCGACCTCAGCCGGATCGAAGCCGGCAAGCTCGACCTGGCTTTCACCAGCCAGAACCTCAACGAGCTGGTCGAGAGCTGCGTCGCCGCCATGCAGCCGCAGGCCAACCGCGAGCGCATCATCATCCGCACCTCGCTGGCGCATGCGCTGCCGCCGGTGATCGCCGATACGCGGGCGCTGCGCCAGATCACGCTGAACCTGATCGGCAATTCGATCCATCTCGCCAATGCCGGCGGTCAGGTCATCGTCTCCACGGCGTTGTCGGATTTCGGCGAAGTGATGCTGCGGGTCCGCGACACCGGCCACGGCCTCAACGACAACGAGGTCGCCGCGGCGCTGGATTCATTCAGCATGCCGGCGCCGTCGGACCGGGCCTCAAGCTCGGGCGTGAGCCTGTCCCTGACCAAGGCCCTGGTCGAAGCCAACCGCGCCAAGTTCCAGGTCAGGACCGGCGGCCGCTCCGGCACGCTGATCGAGGTGATGTTCCCGCATGTGGTGGCGCAATTCCATTAATTTGCATTAACGACGAACTGGAAAGAATTTGATTATCTTGAATCACAAAAAACCGTCGCAGGCTTGCGAATAGAACTACTTTCGCAAGACCGCGTATATTTACGGATGTTAAGGTTCAGACGAAATCACCCCAGATGAGATTCTATCGCGAGGAGCCTGTGCAGTGACGATCGCGAAATTTCAGAAGCAACGAGCGGTCAAGATCGCCGTGGGCGGCAGCTATACGCTTCCTAACTGGTTTGACCCGGAGGGAAGGCCACGCTCCTTTGCGTGCCGGACCAGCCGGGTTTCGCCGTTCCGGATGTTGGTCGACGTGCCCGTCGTCGGGAGGATCGGCGAGAAGATCTCCTGCTATTTCGCCGAATTCGGCAAGCTCGACGGGCGCATCAGCGACACCACGGCCGGCAGTTTCCTGCTCGAACTCTTGATCGACCTGCCCCAGCGCGCGAAGATGGCGGACCAGCTCACCTGGCTTGAAAAGAAGCAAAATGATTCCAGTATCCGCGACGTCAGAAAGCAAGCGCGCATCATTCCAGCGAGCCCGCACTCCGCCCTGACCTTCGCCGATGGCACCATCCATAGCTGCTTTGTCATCGACATGTCGGTAAGCGGCGTCGCCATCTCGGCCGACGTGCAGCCGCCGATCGGAACTCCGCTGGCTGTCGGAACTTGCGTCGGACGCGTTGTCAGGCATTTGGCCGACGGATTCGCGGTCCAGTTCGTTGAACCACAGAAACGCACCGAACTCGACTGGCGTATCGCGCGGCCCCCGTCCCAGGCAGCGGGAGCGACGAAGGCCGCGCCGCGCACCTACGACGAAAAGCTCGCAGCTATCGTGCGGGAAGCGGACGCTTTGCGCCCCAGCGCGATGTCAGCAACCTGATACATCTCAAGGTCTGAACGGCAGCACGGCAGGGATTGAGGCCGACGCGCTCGACATCGGTTCGTCCGTCGCCTTCAAGCGTCGCGGGATGCCGCCACGCGCAGAAGCGCGCCAGTTCGGAGTACAAAGCATGCCAACGCCATTCCGCCCGGTGTCAAGCGCTTCGCACAGGATCCCCAATCCTGGAATCACTCTAAATCACGCCGCTGGAATCCCTCTAAATCAAGGCATTCCAGGCATTCGGTTGCTGACAGCGCGACGGCCGCCGCGCTACTGAAACCGGCGTCTCCACCACCTCCGCAGGGGCAACTTTCATGTCAAGCTTTCACATTACCGCGGCAACCGCGACGTTGCTTTGTTTCACCGCGCTTGCCGCCCCGACGGCATCGGCCGGAAATGGCGAGGTCAACGTCTACACCTATCGCGAAACCAAGCTGGTCCAGCCGCTGTTCGACGCCTTCGCCCGCGACAGCGGCATCAAGGTCAATGTCGTCTCGGCAAGTTCGGGGCTGGAGCAGCGGATGAAGGCGGAAGGCGCCAACAGCCCCGCCGACGTGCTGCTGACGGTCGACATCGGCCGCATCGACGAGGCGGTGCAGGCCGGCGTCACGCAGCCGATCAAGTCGGTGGTGGTCGACGAAACCGTGCCGGCGCAATACCGCGATCCGGACGGCCACTGGGCCGGAATTTCGATGCGCGCGCGCGTGATCTATGCGTCGAAGGACCGCGTCCAGCAGCAGGCGATCACCTATGAAGAACTCGCCGACCCGAAATGGAAGGGCAAGATCTGCATCCGCTCGGGCCAGCACATCTACAATAACGGCCTGTTTGCCGCCTATGTGGCCAGATACGGCGAGGCCAAGGCCGAGCAATGGCTGCGCGGCCTCAAGGCCAATTTGGCGCAGAAGCCCTCCGGCGGCGACCGCGAGGCGGCGCGCGACGTCGCGGCCGGCAAATGCGATATCGGCATCGGCAACACCTATTACTGGGCGCTGATGATGAACAACGATCCCGAAAAGAAGGCGTGGGCGGAGGCCACCAAGGTTATCCTGCCGACCTTCGAGGGCGGTGGCACGCACGTCAACCTCTCGGCCGTGTTGCTGGCCAAGCATGCGCCCAACAAGGCCAACGGCGTCAAACTGATCGAGTGGCTGGTCGGTGAAAAGGCGCAGAAGATCTATGCCGACGCCAATTACGAATACCCGGTCCGCGCTGGCGTCGGCCTCAACCCGACAATTGCGGGTTATGGCAAGCTGCAGGCCGATCCGCTGCCGGTCGCCAGGATCGCCGCAAACCGCAAGGCGGCTTCGACACTGGTGGACAAGGTCGGGTTCGACAATTGATCGTATCGGTCCGCAAAGGCGCTTCGGCCGAATTCTGCCCGCCCGTCGCGGGAGACGGCGCATTGCGTGGGATCCCGGCCTTAAGCGGACGGGAGCCGGCGTGAGCCGAACCCTCGACGTCGGACGAATCGCGGCGGCGATTGCGGCAGGCACTGCAATCCTGGTCGCAGCGCCCGTCATCTCGATCATCGGGCTGGCGATGCAACCCGCGCCAGACGTCTGGCGCCATCTGATCGACTACGTTCTGCCGCTGACCCTGCGCGACACCGCGCTGCTGCTCGGCGGCGTCGGCGCCTTGTCGCTGGTGATCGGCGCCGGCGCGGCGTGGACGATCTCGCTGCACGAGTTCCCGGGCCGAGGAATACTGTTGTGGCTGGTGCCGCTGCCGCTTGCGATCCCGACCTACCTTGCCGCTTACGTCTATGTCGACCTGTTCGAGCCGCTTGGCCTGGCTCATCGCGCGCTCGCGCTGTTTTTCCCGCTGCACGACGCGATGCGGGTGCTTCCCGATCTGCGCTCCCTGCCCGGCGCGATCGTCGTGATCGCGCTGGTGCTCTACCCTTACGTCTATCTCTCGGCGCGAACCATGTTCCAGTTCCAGAGCGCCGAATACGCCGAGGTTGCCAAGACCCTTGGCGCCAGCCGCTGGACCACGTTCTGGCGGATCTCGCTGCCGATGGCGAGGCCGGCGCTGGCGGTCGGCGTGGCGCTGGTATCGCTGGAAACGCTCAACGACATCGGCGCCAGCGAGTATCTCGGCGTCCGCACGCTCACAGTCTCGGTTTTCACCACCTGGCTGAACCGCGGCAGCCTCGCCGGCGCCGCCCAGCTTTCCTGCTTCATGCTGGCGATCGTGACCTGCCTGATCGCGATCGAGCGGTACGGCCGCCGCAGCATCACCACGGAATTCTCCGCCGAAAGCCCCCGCCTGACGCAGCGGACCCCGCTCACCGGCGTCAGGGGCGCTTGCGCGTTCGCCGCCTGCCTGCTGCCGGCCGCGCTGGGCTTCTTCGTGCCGCTGCTGTTTCTAATCCAGCAGAGTTTCAGGCGCGGCCTGTTCGAGAATTTCGACATGGCGCTGTGGCGCGACGCCTTCAACTCGGTCGCGTTCGCGAGCCTCGCCACGCTGGCCGCGCTGCTGCTCGGCTTTGCGACCATCCTGGCCTGGCGCTGGCGGCCGAGCAAGCTGCGCTTCGCCGCCATGAACATCGCCCAGACCGGCTACGCGCTGCCCGGGCTGGTGCTGGCGCTCGGCCTGCTGACGCCATTGCTGGCGATCGACAACACCCTGGTTGCGCTCGTCCTATGGTTCGGCGGTTCGCTGCCGGGGCTGATCATCATCGGCTCCGGCGCCGCCGTCATCATCGCCTATGTGATCCGGTTTCTGGCGGTGCCGACCGGCTTCATCAAATCAGGCTTCGAGCGAATTCCACGCGACTACGACGACAGCGCGCGCGCCGCGGGCGCCGGGCAGACCACGACGATGCGGCTGATCCATCTGCCGCTGCTGCGGCCGGCGATGCTCGGCGCCGCGATCATCGTGTTCGTGGATTGCCTGAAAGAGCTGCCGGCGACGCTGCTGTTGCGGCCGCTGAACGTCGAAACGCTGGCGACCTCGATCTACCAGTACGCCAGCCGCGGCAGTTTCGAGGAAGGCGCGCTCGCCGCACTGTTGATCGTCGCCGCCAGCATCGGTCCGGTGGCGTGGCTGACGCGGTTCTCGGACGTGCCGGCGGGGCCGGCGTAAAGGTTGCGACACAGGATCAAGCATCCGTCGTCCCGGCGAACGCCGGGACCCATAGCCCCGGTAGTCTGTTGCTTGAAGAAGGTCTCTACCTCAGCGCCCTAACGATAGGCGTCGGGGTATGGGTCCCGGCTCGCGCTTCGCTTGGCCGGGACGACGAAAATCATTTTGCCTCGCGTTTCTTAAGCGTTCTTCAGCGCGACGCGGAATTCGGCTTCGGTCTTCGCCTTCACTTCGTCCAGCGTGACGCCGTCGGCGAGCTCGATCAGCGCCATGCCGTCCTTGCCGTGCTTGTCGATGGTGAACACCGCCAGATCGGTGACCACCATGTCCACCACCTTCTCCCCCGTCAGTGGCAGGTTGCACTTCTTCAGTAGCTTCGGGCCGTCCTTGGCGGAATGTTCCATGACCACGACGACGCGCTTGACGCCGGCGACGAGGTCCATCGCGCCGCCCATGCCCTTCACCATCTTGCCGGGGATCATCCAGTTGGCGAGATCGCCGTTCTGGGCCACCTGCATCGCGCCGAGGATCGAGAGGTCGATATGGCCGCCGCGCACCATGCCGAAGGAATCCGCCGACGAGAAATAGCTGGTCGAGGGCAGTTCGCTGACGGTCTGCTTGCCGGCGTTGATGAGGTCGGCGTCCTCCTCGCCCTCATAGGGAAACGGCCCCATGCCGAGCATGCCGTTCTCGCTCTGCAGGCTGACGTCGATACCATCGGGAATGTAGTTAGAGACCAGTGTCGGAATGCCGATGCCGAGATTGACGTAATAGCCGTCGCGCAACTCTTTCGCGGCACGCGCGGCCATCTGTTCGCGGGTCCAGGCCATCAGACTTCACTCCCCGTTGCAGCCGCCGGCGCCTTTGCTGGCCGCGGGCGGGTGTTGCGGAATTCGATCCGCTTCTTGCCGGCGCCCACTTCGATGATCCGCTTGACGAAAATGCCGGGCGTGTGGACATGGTCCGGATCGATCTCGCCGGCCGGCACCAGGTGTTCGACCTCGGCGACGGTCATCCTGGCCGCCGTCGCCATCATCGGGTTGAAATTGCGCGCGGTCTTGCGATAGACGAGGTTGCCCGCGGTATCGCCCTTCCAGGCGTGGACGATGGCGAGGTCGGCGAACAGGCCGCGTTCCATGATGTATTTCTCGCCGTCGAATTCCTTCACTTCCTTGCCTTCGGCGATCAGCGTGCCGACGCCGGTCTTGGTGTAGAACGCCGGGATGCCGGCGCCGCCGGCGCGGATGCGCTCGGCCAGCGTGCCCTGCGGATTGAATTCCAGCTCCAGTTCGCCGGCGAGGTATTGCTGCGCGAACAGCTTGTTCTCGCCGACATAGGACGAGATCATCTTCCTGATCTGCCGCGTTTCCAAAAGCCTGGAGAGGCCGATGCCGTCGACGCCCGCGTTGTTGGAGATCACCGTCAAATTCTTGACGCCGGAGTCGCGAATCGCGTCCGACAGGGTCTCGGCGATGCCGCACAGACCGAAGCCGCCCGACATGATCATCATGCCGTCCTTGAGGACGCCATCGAGGGCCGCCTTGGCGTCGGGATAGACCTTGTTCATGGAACCATGACCTGGTGGAGGGAGCGGCTGCAGGCCGACAATGGCGAGATTATTAGGCGAATTCTTCGCAGCGCGTCAATGACGGTGGATTTCGACCCGCAAGCCCGCAAGCAGCGTCATGACGGCCTTGAAAGTGTCAAGAAAACCCTTCAAGTTGCGTAGGTTGGCACGGACATACCGAAGCGCATCTGCCAGGACCGAAGCGACGCTTAATCGATATAGACCTTCATCAACCCGACTTCGGTTTAGTCAGATCCGGATACGCCATTGACGATGACTCAAGCAATCAAGCGCCTGGGGCTGCCGGTTGCGGTGTTGTTCGGTGCAGCCTTGATTGGCCTGATCGGCACATCCTGGCTCCTCAACCGTGATGCGCTCCGGCAGGCGGTCGAGGCGCAAATCCGCGCCGTGACCGGGCTCGATCTGGTGGTCATGGGCGCGATCGACGTGTCGGTGTTTCCTGGCAGTTACATTTCCTTTCACAACGTCGGCTTAAAGGGCAGCGACACCGTCGATCCGGCGCTTCAGGTCGACGTACTGACCGCAAATCTGCGGCTGCTTCCGTTGCTGCTGCGCCGGTTCGAAATCGCCGATGTCATGATGCTGCGGCCGCAGATCAGGGTGGTCAGGCACGGACCGGGCGACAGCAACTGGACGCCGTTCCTCGATACCATCGCGCGCACCATGAAGCCCGGCGCCGAAAACCAGGTGTCGTTCTCGGAGATCAGGATTCAGGACGGCGTACTCAAATACGAGGACGCGAGAAATCAAATCTCCGAGCTGCTGGGCGATATCGATCTCTCGCTGGCCTGGCCCTCGATCTCGCGCTCCTTCGCGGCGACCGGCCAATTCGACTGGCGCGGCGAGCGCGTCGAGGGCTCGCTGTCCGCAGGCGACTTCGTGGCCATGCTGTCAGGCGACCGTTCGGGACTCAAGGCGCGGCTGGTCAGCGCGCCCATCAAGCTCGCCTTCGACGGTTCGGTGGCCAACCGCAGCAGCCTGATGATGGAGGGTAATCTCACCATCGACAGCCCGTCGCTGCGCAACGCGCTGCGCTGGACCGGACAGCCGCCGCCGGGCAGCGGCGGATTCGGCCGTTTCGCGCTGAGGGCTCGCGCCAGCGTGGTAGGCACCTCCCTTGCCCTGACCGGCGTGAACGTCGAACTCGATGGCAACGTAGCCGAAGGCGTGATGACCATCGCCAACAGCGGCCGCCCGACGCTGCAGGCAACGCTGGCCGCAGGCAACCTCGATTTCACCCCCTATATCTCCACCGTTCGCCTGCTCGCCAGCGGCGCCCGCGACTGGAACCGGCAATTGTTCGACCTGACTTCGCTGTCCGCAACCGACCTCGACATGCGCCTGTCGGCGGCGAGGGTAACGGTCGGCACCACCAAACTCGGCCGCACCGCCTTTGGCGCCAACCTGCGCGGCGGCGCGCTGGCGCTCTCGGTCGGCGAGGCGCAGATCTATGGCGGCATCGCCAAGGGCTCGCTCGGGATCGCACGCTCGGACACGGTCGCCGACGTCCAGGCGCAGTTCCAGTTCACCGATGTCGATTTGCAGGCGTGCGCCAGCGAATTGTTCGGCGTCAACAAGCTGTCCGGACGCGGCAATATCAGCGTCGCGCTGGTGGCGTCAGGCGCAAGTCCGTTCGGGCTCGCCTCCTCGCTCGACGGGACCGCGACCCTGACCGGCCAGAATGGCGCGATCGCGGGTTTCAACGTCGAGCAATTGCTGAAACGGCTGGAGCGGCGGCCGTTGTCGGGCGGCGGCAATTTCCGCAGCGGTTCGACGCCGTATGACAAGCTCACGGTCTCGGTGCGGTTCAACGACGGCATCGCCACCGCCGAGGATATCCGCGTCGAGGGATCAGCGACACGCCTGACCCTCACCGGCACCGCCTCGGTGCCGGCGCGCGAATACGATCTGAAAGGCGTCGCCAGCCTGACCTCGGCCCCGAACGCCCCGCCCGGCTTCGACCTGCCGTTCGTGGTGCAGGGCCCATGGGAGGATCCGCTGGTATTTCCCGATCCGGAAAGCCTGATCCGCCGCTCCCCCGGCGCCGCCCCGCTGCTCGATGCGGTGAAGGATCGGAAAACCCGCGATGCGGTGAAGTCGGTGATCGAGCGCTTCACTGGCGGCGGCGTCAGGCCGGCAACACCGGAAGCCGCGCCCGCCGCCGAGGCGGTGAAGCCGAACTAGGCTGGCCGTCACTGCTTCCATCGGGTCGCCGACCGGCACGACCGCCTTGTCGCCCTGACGAACAACTACAGCGGCGCGGCGCTCCTGCCTTGCGCATTCGACAGTTTCGAGGCGAGCGAGGCGATCACGATCACCACGGCGATGAACGCGATCATCATGGTGCAGATCGCGTTGATTTGCGGCTTCACGCCGAGCCGCACTTCCGAATAGATCCGGATCGGCAGCGTCGCCGATCCCGGCCCTGTGGTGAAGCTGGCGATCACGACGTCGTCGAGCGACAGCGTGAACGCCAGCATCCACCCTGCGGCAATCGCAGGGAAGATCAGCGGCAGGGTCACGCGAACAAACGCCTGCAGCGGATCGCAACCGAGGTCCATCGCAGCTTCCTCGATCGTGCGATCAAGCGAAACCAGTCTCGACTGCACCACCACGGTGACGAAACACATCGTCAGCGTGGTGTGGGCGATCGTCACCGTCCAGAAGCCGCGCTCGACGTCCAGCGCAACGAACAGCAGCAGCAGGGCAAGGCCGGCGATCACCTCCGGCATCACCAGCGGCGCGAGGAGCATACCCGAAAACAACGTGCGGCCCTTGAAGCGCTCGCCGCGGGCCAGCCCCACCGCCGCCAGCGTGCCGAGCAGCGTCGCCGACGTGGCCGACACGGCCGCGACGCGCAGGCTCATCCAGGCGGCTTCCAGCGTCGCGCGGTCGTTGAACACCTCCGTGTACCAGCGCAGCGACCAGCCGCCCCACACCGTCACCAGCCGCGAGGCATTGAACGAATAGATGACGAGGATGACGATCGGCAGGTAGAGAAACGCCAGCCCCAGCGCCAGCGCGGTGATGTTGAAGGGCGATATCCTGCCGACCTTGTGCGTCATCAGCCCGCGCCTCCGAGCGTGCGGCGTTGCAGGCGGTCGTACAACAGCAAGGGCGGCACCAGCAGAACCAGCAGCGCGACGGCGACCGCCGATGCGACCGGCCAGTCCTTGTTGGCGAAGAATTCCAGCCACAGCGTCTGGCCGATCATCATCGAGGCGGATCCGGCCAACAGATCAGGAATCACGAACTCGCCGACGATCGGGATGAAGCACAGCAGCGCGCCGGCGCCGACGCCGGGCAAGGACAGCGGAAAGGTCACCAGCCAGAACGCCTGCCGCGGCGATGCGCCGAGATCGGCGGCCGCCTCCAGCTGCGACGGATCCATCCGAACAAGCGTGGCATAGAGCGGCAGGATCATGAACGGCAGATAGGAATAGACGATTCCGATATACATGGCGCTGTCGGTCGACAGCCACACCACCGGCGTCGCGACCAGATGCAGCGCGAGCAGAACCTTGTTGAGCAGCCCGTCGTGCTGCAGGATGTTGATCCAGGCATAGATGCGGATCAGGAACGAGGTCCAGAATGGCACGATGACCAGCATCATGGCGAACGCCTGCCAGCGTTGCGGCAGCCGCGCCATGCCATAGGCGACGGGATAGCCGATCAGCAGCAGGATCAATGTCGAGGTTACGGCGACGACGAAGCTGCGCAGGTACGACGTGATATAGAGATTGTCGGAAACGAGCAGCCTGAAATTGTCCAGCGACAACTGCTTCAACGCCGCCACGATCGCGTCCCACCCCGCGGTAAGGTTGAACAGCGGCACATAGGGCGGCTGGGCGATCGCGGTTTGCGACAGGCTGATCTTGAGCACGAAACCGAACGGCACCAGGAAGAACAGCACCATCCAGAGATAGGGCGCGACCGCGGCGAAGCGCGCCGGCCGCGCGAAAATGCTGCGCGCGCTCATTGCTCCAGCACCACGCAATCGTCGGGCGTGAACCAGACCACCACGCGCTGGCCGGCGCTGTAGGCGTCGATGTCGATCCGCACCGTATTGGCCATCGACGAGCGCACCATCGCGCCGGAATCGAGCTTGACCTGGTAGACGGTCAAGCCGCCGAGGTAACTGACGTCGGTAACGACGCCTTCGAGCCGGTTGATGGCGTGCGAGTCGATTGCGTCAAGCGCCGGACCGCGGCGCGACAGCTTGACCTTCTCGGGGCGGATGGCGATCGACACCGCGGTCTTGCCGACCGGCTGGCGCGGCTCCGCGACCACGATCGTTCCGCCGTCCCGGGTCGATACGATCAGTCGATGCGGATCGCGCGAAGCGATCTCGCCGTCGAACAGATTGACGTCGCCGATGAACTCGGCGACCCAGCGCGAATGCGGCGCCTCATAGAGATTGCGCGGGGTCGCGACCTGCTCGAGCCGGCCGGCGTCCATCACGCCGATCCGGTTCGCCATCGTCATCGCCTCTTCCTGGTCGTGGGTGACGATGATGAAGGTCATGCCGAGGCGGCGCTGCAGCGCCATCAGTTCCAGTTGCGTGCTTTCGCGCAGCTTTTTGTCCAGCGCGGCCAGCGGCTCGTCCAGCAACAGCACCTGCGGCCGACGCGCCAGCGCCCGCGCCAGCGCCACGCGCTGCTTCTGGCCGCCGGAAAGCTGATCCGGTTTGCGCTTCTCCAACCCATCGAGCTTGACCAGCGCGACCATCTCGGCCACGCGGATATCGATGGCGGCGCGCGCCATCCCTGCGCGCCGCAATCCGAACGCGATATTGTCCCGCACTGAAAGATGCGGAAACAGCGCGTAGTTCTGGAACATCATGTTGACGGGCCGCTGATGCGGCGGCATCGGCGCGATGTCGCGACCGCCGAGCAGAATGCGGCCCTCGTCCGGCGTCTCGAAGCCGGCGAGCATCCGCAACAGCGTGGTCTTGCCGCAGCCGCTTGGCCCCAGCAGGGCAAAGAACTCGCCTTCCCTGATGTCGAGCGAAAGCCGGTCCACCGCGCGGAAAGCGCCGAACTTCTTGCCGACGCCCTCGATGCGAAGCAGCGGCAGGTCGGCGGACGCATCCACCGGCGGCGCGGACCCGGCCAGCGCCGCAGGCGCATCGATATCAGGCGATTCCTCGGTCATGTCACCCGGCGGCCCCGTCGCAGGCTGCAGGCTAGCGGCGGATCGGCATCCGCTCAACCGCCTCGGCAGCCGCGGCCACAAGATTATGGATGCCGATGCTCGCAGCTCTGGTAAGGTCTGGGGCTCCCTTGGCCCGCAACTCATCGCGGCGCGACGGATCGCGGAGGAACATCATGATCGTCAGGAACCTGCTGGCCGCCACCGCGATCTGCTCGATGCTTGGCGGCGCCGCCCTCGCCCAGGATGCTCTCGTGACCTACAAGTCACTGAGCCCCGAACTGGCGCTGGATCTGGCGCGCGCGACCATTGCGGATTGCCGCAAGCGCGGCTTCCAGGTGACGGTCGCAATCGTCGATCGCTTCGGCGTTACGCAGGTTCTGCTGCGCGACCGCTTCGCCGGTCCGCACACGGTTTCGACCGCTACCGGCAAGGCCTGGACCGCGGTCAGCTTTCGCACCAGCACGACCGAGCTCAACGCCATCAGCCAGCCCGGGATGATGCAGGCCGGAATCCGCAACCTTCCGGGTGCCGTCATCGTCGGCGGTGGCTTGCCCATCGAGGCCGCCGGCGCACTGCTGGGCGCCGTCGGAGTCTCCGGCGCGCCCGGCGGCGACGCGGACGAAGCCTGCGCCAAGGCAGGCATCGAGGCGGTACGCGACAAGCTCGATTTCTAGACTCGCCGTGGGCTGCCTTAGGTCTGGGACAAGAACAATGCATCGGGACCGATACGATCTTGGGCTAACCACCGCCTCCGACCGCGCCGCGGCGCATTACCGCAACGGCGTCGATTGCATGCTGTCGGCCTGGCACGGGGCCGAGGATGCCTTTGACCAGGCGATCGCGGCAGATCCCGGCTTTGCGCTGGCGCATATCGGGCGCGCCCGGCTGCACCAGCTCAACATGGAAGGCGGCAAGGCGCGCGCCATGGCCGCGCAGGCCCGCGAACTCGCGGCCGGCGCCACGCCGCGCGAGGCCAGCCATGTCGAGATCATGGCCGCCGTGATCGAGAGCCAGCCGAAACTCGCCATCAGCGGCGCCGAAGCGCACCTCGAACAGTATCCACGCGACGCCCTGGTGCTGGCGCTGCTGCTCGGCGCGTTCGGGCTTTACGCCTTCTCGGGCCGCCCCGATCACGATGCGGCCAAGCTCGCGATCTGCGAGCGCCACGCGCGGCATTATGGCGAGGACTGGTGGTTCGTCAGCTATCTCGGCTGGTCGCACACCGAGGCCGGAAATCTCTCTACCGGCCGGAGCCTGTCCGAACGCGCAATGGGCTTGCGATCGGCCAACGCCAACGCCGCCCACGGCCTGTCGCACGCGATGTTCGAGCAAGGCGACATGGCAGCGGGCCGCCAGTTTCTTGCGCAATGGATGCCGGCCCATGACCGCCAGAGCTTCCTGCATGGGCATCTGGCCTGGCACGTGGCGCTGACCGCACTCGATGCCGGCGATACCGATACTGCGCTTGCGATCTACGAACAGCACATCAAGCCCGCGGGCCGGCCCTATCCGCCGCTGAACATCTTTACCGATGGCGCCTCGCTCTTGTGGCGGCTGACGCTGGCGGGCCGCGCCGGCCTGGAGCCGCACTGGCGGGAGATCAGCGCCTATGGCGGGAAGTACTTCCCGCAGGCCGGGGCGCACTTCGCCGACGTTCATTTCGCCCTCGCCGCGGCGACGACAGGAGGTGAGGCGTTCGGCACACGCTTGGCGCAGCTGGAGGCGCGCGAAGCCAGCGGCAAACTGCTGCCGGGCCAAACCGCAATCGAGCTGTGCCGCGGGATCCGGTCGTTCGCCGAGGGCGACCATGGGGGCGCGATCCGCCATCTCGAGCCTGCAATGTCCGGACTGGCGCGGATCGGCGGCAGCCACGCCCAGCGCGAATTGTGGGAGGACACGCTGATCGTGGCCTATTTGCGCGCCGGCCAATCCGACAAGGCCGCGAGCCGTATCGCCGCCCGTCTCGACCGCCGGCCGTCGGCGCGCGACGAGGCATGGTCGCGCGCGGCGCAAGGCGCGGCCTGAAGCGCGATGAGATTGGGATGAATCATCATCGCGCCTTAGCTCTTGGTTTGAGCATGATCTTTTCGGAAAGCCGCTGTACAATTTTCCGGATCATGCTCTGGCAGCATTCAGGGAGACGCCGTCATCTCGGTGCGGTGCTGTTGGCCATGAATGCCGACAGCGCCTCGCGATCCCGGGCCGGCATGGTGAGGCCGAGTTTGGTGCGACGCCACAGTACGTCGTCGGGAAACCGCGCCCATTCGTGATTCATGAGATAGCGCACTTCGGCGCCGGTCAGTTCCGGACCGAAGGCCGGACCGAGGTCACCGCGCTGCCTGGCATCGCCGAGCACCGCCCTGACGGTGGTGCCATAGGCCCCGACCAGCCGTCTCGCCTGATCCTCGTCGAGAAACCGCCAACGCTCGCGCGCGCCGTCAACCTCGTCATCGAAGCGGCGCCAGGAGAAATCGCCGCCGGGCAGCGGCGATCTCGCGGTCCAGCGCGCTGACATCGGATAGAACGGCGTCAGCTTGCCGACCGCCCTCTCCGCGCGCAGCCGCGCGGTGGTGATATCGCCGCCGAAGATCGTGATCAGCGGCGCCTTGCCGCGCCCATGATCGAGCGTGATCACGCCGTCGCGCTGACGCCGCGCGGCGACTGTCACCATGTTGGCGCCGGAAAGCGTGCGCACCACGTCAACGGCCTCGATCCGTTCGCGGAAGTAACGGTTCGCCGCATCGCAGAGATAGGCGACGTCGCTGGCCGCCACCGCGACGATGGCGGGATCACCCTTGAAGGCGTGGACCGCGGTGCCGATCAGCGTGAAATCGCGCTCATAGGGGCTTGCGAAGACCAGCCGCCCGTCGCTGTTCTGAAACACATAGACGTTGTCGCCGTCGAACAGGCGACGGACGACGATCTGGCTCATCTGCATGATCGCGACTTTTGGCGGCGGCACGCGCAGCACCGTCTCGGCGACGGAGGCCGTCCACGCCCCGGTGGCGTTGACGAGCGCCCGTGCCGTGATCACCTGACGAAAGCCGCGATCGATCGTCGCCAGCCGCCAGGTCTTGCCCCGTTCGGCGCGCGTGCAGCGCGCGCCGGTGCGGATCACCGCGCCGCGCGCTGCGGCGTCGGCGGCGGTCAGCACCACCAGCCGGGAATCGTCCACGACGCAGTCCGAATATTCGAAGGCGGTGCCGAACGGCCGCTTCAGCGCGTTGCCCAGCGGGTGATGGGTGACGTCGATGGTGGCGGAGAGCGGCAGCGCGTTGCGCGGGGCCAACTTGTCGTAGAGCAAGAGCCCGGAACGCAGCTGCCAGGGCGGGCGCTGGTCGGAATGCGCGGGGATGGCAAAGCGCGCGGGACGCACCACATGCGGCGCGATCCGGAGCCAGACGTCGCGCTCGGCGAGCGCCGAACGAACGCGAAGAAAATGGCGGCGCTCGAGCTCCGCCAGATCACCATGAATCAGCCGTGGCGAAGCCGAGGATGCGCCGGCGCCGAGGTCGCCCTGCTCCAGCAGGATCACGCGCAGGCCACGGCCGGCGGCGTCGCGCGCGATGCCGACGCCGTTCAAGCCGCCGCCGATGATCGCAAGATCGTAATCCGCCATGCGGAAATGTTACTTCGGGCACTGGAGAGGCCCGCTACACTAGACAGGGCAAGATGGCCAAAAGTGGATGTCGCGGTCGCATTGCAGCGGAGTGCGTCAACCAGCCAGCGCAGCGACTCAGGCGCTGGCCAATTTGCGGTCGGTTTCGACTTCGTTCGCGCCACTTCGTCTGACCAGCGTGGCGTATTGCCCGATCGGCGCCGGCCTGCCGAGAAAATAACCCTGCACCGCGTCACATCCCTCTTCCGAGAGGAAGCCGAGCTGCTCCTGGGTCTCCACGCCCTCGGCGACGATCGACATTCCAAGGCCGTGGCCGAGGTCGATGATGGCGCGCACGATCGCGGCCGATTGCGGGTTTCGCCCGAGGTTCATGACGAAGGCCCGATCGATCTTGATCTTGTCGAACGGAAACGCCTGCAGATAGCTCAGCGACGAATAGCCCGAACCGAAATCGTCCATCGAAATGCGCACGCCCAGCGCCTTCAGCCGCCGCAGCAACGCCAGGCCGCGATCGAAGTCCTCGATCAGCACGCCCTCGGTGATCTCAAGCTCAAGCCGGTGCGGCGAGAGGCCGGTTTCAAGCAGGATCGAATGAACCAGGCTGACGACGTCGCCGTGCATGAACTGGGCCGGGGAAAGGTTGACCGCGATCTGCAGCGGCGCCGGCCAGGATGCGGCCTCCCGGCAGGCTTCGCGCAGGATCCAGACCCCCATTTCGACAATCAGCCCGCTTTCTTCCGCCAGCGGAATGAACTCGCCCGGCGAGACAAAGCCGCGCACCGGATGCTTCCAGCGCGCCAACGCCTCGAAACCGGTGACCTTGCTGTCGGCGACCGTTGCACCGGATGCAGCCTGCGGCTGGTAATGCAGCGACAACTCGTCGTTCCTGATCGCCATCGAGAGGTCCTGATGCAGCACCCGGCGGTCGCGGATCTGCTGGTCCATCTCGGGTTCATAAATGCCGACCGAACCGCGCGACTTCTGCTTGGCGCGAAACAGCGCGGCGCCGGAATTGGCCAGCAATGACGCCGCCGTCGAGCCGTTGTGTGGAAACACCGAGATGCCGGTGGTGATCCCGGCGCGCACCGACTTGCCATCGATCAGGAATTCTTCCGCGATGGCTGCGCCGATCTGTTCGGCCAGCGCCCTGCCCGTTTCCGGCTGCTTGCCGTCAATGATGAGGCCGAATTCGTCGCCGGACAGCCGGGCCACCACGCCGCCGCTGGCGCAAGCCTGGATGCGGCCCGCGACCGCGATCAGAAGCTTGTCGCCCATGGCGTGGCCAAACACGTCGTTGATTTCCTTCAGCCCGTCGAGGTCGACGCAGAGCACCGCGAATTCCTCGTCGGTGCCCGCGCAGGCCTCGATCATCTGGGCCAGCGCCTGCAGGAAGGCGGCGCGGTTCGGCAGATCGGTCAGACCGTCATGATAGGCCATGTGCGCCATCCGCGATTCGGTCTGACGGCGATCGGTGACGTCTTCGTGAGTCTTGATCAGATATTGCGGCTCGCCGGCCTCGTCGAGAACCGTCATGCGGCGGGTCAGGAACAGTCGCAGACCCTCCTTGGTGGAGATCGGATGCTCCTCGGTGATCAGGCCGCGTTTCCTGATCGCAGCCTCGTCGCGTGAAGTAATCAGCTTGGCTTCCCGCGGATTGAAGATGTCGGAAGCGGTCAGGCCGGTGGCGTCCTCGCGGCGCCGATTGAGAATAGCCTCAGCGCCGCGGTTGGCGAGCAGATACCGTCCGTCGCTGGCGCTCTCGACGGTCAGCGAAACCGGGATGTTGTCGAGCACAAGCTCGAGAAATTTCTTGGTGTCTTCCAGTTCCCGCGACAGCGACCGCCGTTCGGTGACGTCTTCGAACAGTGCGATCAGGAACTCAGGCTCGCCGTTCTTGTTGCGGGCGACCACGCGATTGGAAGAGAGAACGCGCGTTTCTTTTCCGCGTTCGACCAGAATTTCGCTGTAGTGATGACCTCCCGGCGCCCTCAGCGCCGCCTGGTCCGCGGCCTCGATGTTCCTGGCGGTTTCCGACCGGAAGATCTGATTGGCGCGCTTGCCGACGATTTGGTCGCGCGAGAAGCGGGAGAAACGCTCGAACGCGCGATTGGCGAAAATGTAGCGGCCATCCTCGATGCTCTTGGCGGCGACACAGACCGGAACGTTGTCGAGCACCGATTCCAGAAACTGCGTCGCAGAAGCCAGCTCCCGGGACAGCCGGCGCTGCTCGGTGCAATCCTCATGCGTTCCGATCGTCCCCCCGTTGGGCAGGCGGAACATCTTCGAAAGTATCGATCGTCCGTCGGGCAGTTCGGTGACGATGCCTTCCGGACGGCGGGCAAGCACGCCGAATTCTTCGGCGGTGAGATTCAGTAGTCCCCGGACGCGCCTCAACTCGACCAGGTCGCGGCCGGTCATTTCGCTCGACAGATCGGCGCGACTAAACCCGTACATTTCGAGAAAGCGATCGTTGCAGAACATCACGCGGTTCTGCGCGTTGGTCATCAGCACGCCCTGGCTGAGATTGTTGAGGGCGGAGTTGATGAACGCGCTGCGTCGCCGTTTTTCGCGCCTGGAGCCGCGTAGAGCCGTAAACAGCCAGACGCAGACCGCCGCCAGGAAGGAGCCGACAACGACGCCGCCGATCAGGAATTCCCAGACCATGCGGGGGTCCAACTCGCTGATGAAACTGGGCGGCGAATAGCCGCCAGACGCCGCAGGCGCGCCCCAGGCCAATTCGCAGGGCGCGGCTATGGCGAACAGACATGCGGAGGCCAGCGCTGGAATAAAATTCCTGCCGCTTGACTGCCAGTTCTTCTCAGCCATCGCCCACCCTACGGATTGCGGACGCAGTGTCTGGCCTGGGGGGTTTGAATCAGGTAAACGGCTACCCTTGCAATCCTGGAATGCAGCCCAGAATTAGGGCAATTGCCCTGACATGATTAATGCTTCATTAACGAGGCGGGCGCGGCGGACTCCGCGGCAAAGCGGCTGATTAATGGACGATTTCCCCAAAACCGGCGATCATGGCGAGGTGCGGCAAGCAATAGCCGCGCCAAATCCCCAGGCCCGAACCTGACATGGACAAGGTTGATTGCGTCGTTATCGGAGCGGGAGTCGTCGGGCTCGCGATTGCACGGCAGCTGGCAAGAGCAGGCCGCGAAGTGATCGTGCTGGAAGCCGCCGAGGGAATCGGCACCGTGACGTCGTCCCGCAACAGCGAGGTGATCCACGCCGGCATCTATTACCGCGCCGGCAGCCTGATGGCGCAGATGTGCGTGACCGGCAAGCGCGCCCTGTACGACTATTGCCGCGACCACGGCGTCCCGCATCGCAATTGCGGCAAGCTGATCGTCGCAACGACTCCGCAGGAAACCGAAAAGCTGCAGTCGATCCGCGCGCACGCCGAAGCCAACGGCGTCAGCGACCTGCAACTGATCTCGGGTGAAGCGGCGCGCGCGCTGGAGCCGGAGCTGAACTGCGAAGCCGCGCTGCTCTCGCCGTCCACCGGCATCATCGACAGCCACGCCTACATGCTGGCGCTGCAGGGCGACGCCGAAGCAGCCGGAGCCCACTTCGCGTTTCATACTCCGCTGTTGTACGCCCGCGCCAATGCCGGCGGCATCGAGTTCGAGGCCGGCGGCGATGCGCCCATGACCATTGCCTGCCGCTTGCTCGTCAATTCGGCGGGCCTTGGCGCGCCAGCAGTGGCGCGCAGCATCAAGGGCATGCCGGTCGAAATGATCCCGCCTGCCTATCTGGCCAAGGGCAATTATTTCAGCTGCAGCGCGCGGGCACCCTTCTCGCGCCTGATCTATCCGGTGCCGGAGCCCGGCGGATTGGGGGTGCATCTCACGCTGGACATGGCGGGACAGGCGCGCTTCGGGCCCGACGTGGAATGGGTCCAGAGTGTCGACTACGCGGTAGATCCTGCGCGAGCAGACCGCTTCTACCCTGCGATCCGGCGCTATTGGCCGACGCTGCCGGACGGGGCGCTGATGCCGAGCTATTCCGGAATTCGCCCGAAAATCGTGCCCCCGGCCGTCGCAACGCAGGATTTCATGATCCAGGGCCCGCGCGACCACGGAGTCGCCGGGCTAATCAACCTGTTCGGCATCGAATCGCCGGGGCTGACTTCCTCGTTGGCAATTGCCGATCACGTCGGCACCCTCGCCGAGACCTGACGGCATCATCGCGCGCGACCTTAAACCGATACGCGCAAGGCGCATCCGGTGGGTCGGCATCTTGAATA
>NZ_JALHLP010000024.1 GCF_022844465.1 Bradyrhizobium sp. | reverse complement strand
CTTGTCCGATCCGGCGCAGGCTTTGCTTTAAGCGAGGCATCTGGCAAAGCAAAGCCTCAATGCGGACACTTCCGCCTGTTTTAGGCAATCTCAACATTATCCACCTACCAAGGCCCGATGTCGTTGGCTCCTTCCTGTCGCAGATTCTCTAAGTGTTCAGCCGCCGCGCTGGCGCTGTTGGCGCTGGCGGCGGGGTTGTCCGGCTGCGCCGAGATGGGCGACGGCATGTCCACGGCGTTCGCCGATCCCGCCAAATACGATCTCTACGACTGCAAGCAGCTCCAGGCAGAACGCAAGACCCTCGCCAATCGCACCGCCGAATTGCAGGGGCTGATGGCGAAAGCGCAAACCGGCGCCGCCGGTCCAGTCGTGGTGGAGCTCGCCTACCGCAATGACTACATTGCGGTTCGCGGACAGTCGAATCTGGCCGAAGAAGCCTGGCGGAAGAACCGCTGCCAGGAATCCAAGCTGGACGCCGAACCTTCAGCAGGCGCCGTCGCGGCGCCGATCACGCCCGCCCCGCTGGCGAGGGGCGCCCGCGCGCCGTCGCGGGTGAACTAGGGCAGCCTGTGATGACGGACCATCTCGTGCCCGGACGCAAGCGGCCTGAGTGCTGCGGGCCGGGACCTGCTCGCCTTTGCATGGGGTTGTTTTCGCGATTTTGTGCCGGGCCCCTGCGGTCTACCGCCGAAGCGTATTTCCGTGACACCAGATCGTGGGTCTAAAGCATGATCCGGAAAAGTGCGCAGCGGTTTTCCGATTCGAAGAAAAGTCATCCCGCTTTAGGGCCGCCAATCGTAAATCCAGTCCTGTCGCGCCAGCATGCGTCTTGGGCCCATCGCCCGGATAGCGAGGTCGCGCGCCAGCGCCAGCGGACCGGTGAGGTGATAGATGCGTCCCTGCTGCCGTGCCGCGCGCTGCACGCCGAGCACGCGGCCGCGCCGCAGCCGGCCATAGCGGTTCAAGGCGGCCGCGATGCCGGCGGCCGGGTCGCCGGCGCTTTCGCCGAGGCAGTTCGCGAGAACGGCGGCGTCCTCGATCGCCATGCCCGCGCCCTGCGCGGCGAACGGCAGCATCGCGTGCGCGGCATCGCCGAGCAGTGCTACCGCGCCGCTGCTCCATTCGCCGATGTCGGGCTGCGTGAACAGCGCCCATCGCCGCCACCCGTCGACGGCGTTGATCAGCATCCGCGCGGTCGAAGGCCAGTCCGGCGAGGCAAAGGCGTTCCTGATTTCGCGGGCTTCGCCGGGCGCGCTCCAGCCGGGCCTGTTCCAGTCTCCCGGCACGATGGCGACGACATTGATCTGGCGCGCGCCCGAGATCGGGTAGGCGACGAGATGCGCGTTCGGCCCCATCCAGAGCTGCACCCGGGCGGAGCCGTGCTCGCGCGGCAGCGATGTCGCATCGAGCGTTCCGCGCCACGCCATCAGGCCGGAGAATTGCGGCTGAACTTGCGGGAATAGCTGGTGGCGCACCGCCGACCAGATGCCGTCGGCGCCGACCAGCGCCACCGCCGTCTCCTGCCGCCGCGCGTCGCCGCGGCGCTGCACCACCGTCAGTCCCCTGGCGTGCGAAGCGACGTCGTCGAACTGGCAGCCGAGCCGAAGCTCGATGTCGGGATGGTCATTGACGGCGGACTGCAGCGCGCCCTGCAGATCGGCCCGATGCATCACCCAATAGGGCGCGCCGGCGCGAAGGCCCGCGGCCTCGCCGAGCGGCAGGCGGGCGATCTCGCCGCCGGCGCGCGCGCTCATGATGCTGATGGCGTCCGGCGTCACGGCGCGCGGCGCCAGCCGCTCCCGCAGGCCGAGGTCGATCAGGATGCGGCTGGCATTCGGCGAAAGCTGCAACCCCGCGCCGGCTTCCTCCAGCCGCTCGGCCTTTTCCAGGATGACGACGCGAAAGCCTCTTGCCGCGAGCGCCAGCGACGCCGTCAGTCCCCCGATGCCGGCGCCCGCAACGATGATGGTGCGCGGGGCAGTCACCGACCGTCAGGCGACCGCATCCTTCAGGACGCATTCCGGCGGCCGGGCTTCGCCGGCGGCGAGATCCGCGGCAAACCGGTAGAGCGTCGAGCAATACGGACAGATGATCTCGTTGTCGTTGCCGAGGTCGAGAAACACATGCGGATGGTCGAAAGGCGGGTTGGCGCCCACGCACATGAACTCATGCGAGCCGATCTCGATGACCGAGACCCCGGCGTCGTTGTGGAAATGCGGGACGACATGGTCAGACATCAGCTTCACCTTCGGATGGTAACGACGGACAGACGCGCGCCTGGCGGCGCGGCAACCCGAGATTCCGCGCACCATAACGGCGGCTGCAGCGGATTCCCAGAGCCGAGATGCAGTGGCCGCCGCACGATGGCCCGCGCAAATTCGACACAATGTTGCCGTCGAAGAGAAGCCCTTCTTTGGTCGGGGCCGTTGTGTCTTAAAACCGGCACACCATGTTGGGTGAGACCACGAAAACAGGATTTTCCGGGATGGCGCGGTTGCGGCTCGGTTCGGCGTTGGCCATGGCGCTTGCCTGCATCGCGCTCAGCGCGGCGGTGTTCGCGGCGCTGTGGCCGCATGCCCGCGACGCCGGCGCCATTCTGGCGGCCCAGGACGACCCCGTGGCGCTGGCCGACATGCAGATCGATTCGGCCATCCGGAACCGCCCGACGCTGGTCGCCGACAACATCGAGGCGGCGCTGGAAGCAGGCGATTCCGATCTCGCCGCCAGCTTTCTCGAACTCGCACGCGACAAGAACATCGTTGTCAGCGACTCGGTGTCGACGCGCGTCGCCGACGCCGTGACGGAGGCAGGTTCGGCGTCTCATTTCGCCAGGCGGTTCGCCACCGGACTGGTAACCGGCCATGCCGACGACGTCGCGAGCCTGTCGGGCACGGTGGCCGGCGACCTGCTCGTGTTCGGCGATATCAGGGACGTCGTGCGCGAAGGCAAGCATCTGGCAACGGGCGAGGACGTCGACCGCCTGGTGCTGGGCCTTGCCGCCGCCGGGCTTGCGGTGACGGCCGCGACCTATGTCTCCGTCGGCGGCCTCGGGCCGGTACGCGCCGGGCTGAGCCTGGTCAAGGATGCCCGCAAGGTCGGACGGCTGGGCGAGGGCCTGACGCAATGGGCCGGCCGCTCGGCGCGTGACATCGTCGATGCGCCCGTCCTGCAGCAGGCGGTCGCGAAGGGCTCGGTGCTGCGGCCGGTCGAGACCGTCAGCGCGATCAAGGCAGCGTTCCGCGCCGAGAAGGCCGGCGCGCTGGTGCGGCTGGCGAAGGACGTCGGACGCGTCGGCGAGAAGGCCGGCACGCGCAGCGCGCTCGATACGCTGCGCATCGCCCAGGGCCCGAAGGATGTCGCACGCGCCGCGCGGCTGGCGGAAGCCAAGGGCGGCCAGACCCGCGCCATCCTGAAGACGCTCGGCCGCGGCGCCCTGCTGCTGGCGACCGGCGCCTTCAATCTGACGATGTGGGTGTTCGGCGCGCTGCTGACGCTGTTCGGTTTCCTGTCGTCGATCAAGGCGACCACGGAGCGCGCCACCATGGCGTGGCTGCGTCGCAAGAAGGCGCGGCGGGCGCGGCTGCAGGCTGCGGCCGCCGGGTTGCCGCACGGCCCGGCTCTGGCGGGCGTTGTCGCGCCCGGCTAGACTCGCAGCCCTTCTTGCAGCCCTTGCCTGACCGCCGATCGCAATCTCCCGAAAAACGGAAACCTTCGATGCCGAGTTTTCACAACGGCGCCGTCGAAATCGCCTATCTCGACGAGGGCGAGGGCGATCCTGTTCTGCTCGTGCACGGCTTTGCCTCTAGCAAGAACGTCAACTGGGTCTATCCGGCCTGGGTTTCCGACCTCAAGCAGGCTGGTCGCCGCGTCATCGCGCTCGACAATCGCGGCCACGGCGAATCGGCCAAGCTCTACGATGCCGCGCAGTATGACATCGCCGTGATGGCCAATGACGTCATCGCGCTGCTGGATCACCTCGGCATCGCGCGCGCCGACATCATGGGCTATTCGCTGGGCGCGCGGATTACGGCGGAACTGGCGCGCGAGCAACCGCGGCGGCTGCGCTCGGCGATCCTCGGCGGCATCGGCATCGGTCTGATCGAGGGGGGAGGGCCCGGCGAAAACGTGGCGGCCGCGCTGGAGGCGCCCTCGCTGCAAGACGTGACCGACCCGGTCGGCCGTACCTTCCGCGCCTTTGCCGACCAGACCCGTTCCGACCGCCGGGCGCTGGCAGCGTGCCTGCGCGGTTCGCGGCGGCTGATGACCGCAGGTCAAGCCGCCGCGATCGGCGTACCCGTTCTGATCGCGGTCGGCACCAGGGACGAAATCGCCGGCTCGGCCGCGGCGCTTGGCAAGATCATCCCGGGCTCCGAGGTGGTGGATATTCCAAACCGCGACCACATGCGCGCGGTCGGCGACAAGGTCTACAAGGCCGGCGTCATCGACTTCCTGTCGCGGCGGCCATGAGCGGTCGCGGGCCGCGCGTCTTCGGCGGTGAAACGCCGCGACGCTGCGATCAGTACAACGGTGGTCGCGAGCCACGCCATGCGCGCGCCATAGCGATCGTGCGGACCCGAGATCACGGCGCATATGAAGGCGTTGCCGAGCAGGGCGAATGAGATCGTCCCGGCGAGCAACGTGAGATCGTCGAGCGGTCGGCGCCATAGCCCGTGGCCGAACAGGCTCGCGGCCAGCAGCATCGACGCCAGGGCGACGGGAACGTGGACGTAGTTGATCGCGGTAAAGTCGAATTGCCGGCGTTGCTGCTGCGCTGCGCGCATCGGCTTCAGTTGAGCCGGAAGATAGCGCTCGACGATACCGTAGGTGTGTCCGAGCCAGCCATTGGTGCCTTCGCCGGTGCCGACATGGACGAGCTGCTGCGCGGTCGCCATCAGCGCTGCCTTGGCCTGCCAGGCCGGGTATTCGGCGAGCGAGCGCAATACGATGAAGCTCATCTCGTCGTTCAGGCCCTGAAAGCGGCCCAGCCGGTCGAACACGCTCTTGCCCCACAGGAACTTGTCGGCGGTGGCCGGAAGCTGATCGCGGTAGGGACACAGTTTAAGTTGCTGTCGCGGACAATGATCTCGCAAATAGCGCGCGACGATGCCGTCCTGCAGCATCCGTCCGAACGCGACGCCGTAACCGCCCGGCGTCCATGCCAATTGCCCCGACAACGCAAAGTTCGTCGCCAGCAGCATCGCAGCACCCGCGATCAGGGTGAGGCTGCCCTGGGTCAGTCCGGCAACGGAAATCCGTCCGCGCAGAAAGGGACGTGCGATCCAGCCGATGCAGCAGAGCCCGAGCAACACGCCAAGCGTCGCGCTGTGCGTGGCCGCGGCGAAGGCCGTCAACGCGAACAGCAGGCATTTTTCCGGTGTCGAAGTCCTGTCGCCATGGGCGACTAGAACAAAAAGCGCAAGCACCGATAGCCCGGCGAAGATGTCGGTGAAAAGCGTGCTCGCAAGCCACGGCAGCGCGGTGGTCAGGGCGAGCGCCAGGCTGATTGCTATTAGCCGCAGCGGCTGGGATATGCCGAGCACGCGCAGTGTCAGCTGCAGGATCCACAGTGTTGCCAGTGCCTGAATGCCGAGGTTGATCCAGAAAGCTGAATCCTCGCCGAAATGGAGATAGAGGCCGAACGCCGTGGAGCGGCTGGGCACCAGGTAGCCTTCATGCCACCGCGCCAGATAGCCGCCGGTATCCACCTGGAGCAGCGGATAGCCGTTCCACAGCGCCGGGGCGATCAACATCAACGGGATGGCGATGGCGGCGATCCAGGCGGCCCACGAGCGGGCCGCGCTACGCGTCCGAAATATCTGCGTGCTGACGTGATTTTCCCGCATTTGGCCCCATATCCTCAGCGTCCGGACATGGCGGACTGGCCGAAATTCGTCAATAGGCGGCCCCCGGGGCTGGCTTGATTTCCGGGGATTGCCGACCACCTTGAACTGACGTGGAAGGCGTTCGGCTTCGGTTTACTTTGCCGTAGCCCAACCGGGACATCCGTGCGTCGATTATGCTATAAGAGCAACCCGACAGGCGAATTTGCGAGCGCAATCATGGCAGTGCATCAGGTCAATCCGCAGGGTACGAAACTTTCCGCGCTCGATCCGATCTGGGATCGCGTTCGCGGCGAGGCCGAGGACATTGTCCGCCGGGAGCCCGAGCTGGCCTCGTTCATCTATTCGACCGTGCTGCATCACGACCGCCTGGAGGATTCGGTGGTGCATCGCCTGGCCGAGCGGCTCGACCATTCGGCGCTGTCGGGCGATTTGATCCGCCAGACCTATGACGAGGCGCTGCGTGACGAACCCGATCTGGGCAACGCGTTTCGCGCCGATCTGATCGCGGTCTATGACCGCGATCCCGCCACCTCGCGCTTCATCGATCCTTTGCTTTACTTCAAGGGCTTCCACGCCCTGCAGACCCACCGCCTGGCGCATTGGCTCTACAAAAAGGGCCGCAAGGATTTCGCCTATTACCTGCAGAGCCGCTCCTCGGCGGTGTTCCAGACCGACATCAATCCGGCCGCACGGATCGGCCGCGGCATCTTCCTCGATCACGCCACCGGCTTTGTCTGCGGTGAGACCGCGGTCATCGACGACGACGTTTCGATCCTGCACGGCGTCACCCTCGGCGGCACCGGCAAGGAGAACGAAGATCGGCATCCGAAGATTCGCCGCGGCGTTCTGATCGGGGCAGGCGCGAAAATTCTCGGCAATATCGAGATCGGCCACTGCGCGCGCATCGCCGCCGGCTCGGTGGTGGTGAAGCCGGTGCCGCACAACGTCACGGTGGCCGGCGTCCCCGCCAGGATCGTCGGCGAGGCTGGTTGCGCCGAGCCGTCGCGCACCATGGACCAGATGATCAACGCGATCGGGCTTTGATTTTACAAGCTTTCTGCCGTCAAGCCGGTTGAAGATACGGCTGGCGCACCGCGCCGTCTCGGCCTAAAAACCCTCCCGGAAAACCATTGATCCGATTGGAGACGGCCGTGGACGTTCAGGAAGTCAGGAAACTCGACGCCTATCTCAAGCGCGTATTCGGCAATCCCAAGATCCGCGTCGTGCCGCGGCCGAAGAAGGACGACTCCGCCGAAGTTTACATCGGCGAGGAGTTTATCGGCGTGCTGTTCGTCGATGACGAGGATGACGATCGCTCGTTCCAGTTTCAGATGGCGATCCTCGAGGAGGATCTGGTGGATCAAGGGTAGCGCGCGGGCCGCTAGTCTTTCAGCCCTTGCATCCGCGCCGTCAGGCGGTTCATCGCGTTCGCAACATCGCGCCACTCCGACAGCCAGCTCCGCGGGAAGCGAAATGTCAGGTCGGCGCCCTCGACGCGGCGCTCGCTCAGGCACATGCCGGGGGTCAGTCCATCGCGCGTGCAGCGCGCGTTGAGAACAGGCGTCCCCGCGGAGAACAGGTCCTCGTTGGCGTAGGGCGAGCCGTCGCGAAACGAACGCATGGTCAATCCGTCGTCGACCGGGGTTGAGGCCTGATCGAGGTAACGCGGATAGATCGTGCGCACCCGCGCGTCGGGCGCCAGCGTGTCATGATGCGCCGATATCGACAGGAATATCCGGTCGATCGGTTGGACCTTCTCCTCGATGGTGTCTGCGGTGACGTGCTTTGGTGCATCCGGCGGTTCCAGCGAGGGGAAGACGAAGCTGAGATCGACCCGCTCCTGCGGACCGGAGTGGCGCTGGATTTTCCGGCGGATCGCCGCTGTCGGCACGTTGAACAGCGTCGCCCCCACGCTGACCGGCATTCGTGACGGTGCGCTCGCCGGACCGGCTCCCCAGGTTGGCCACAGCAAATAGGCGACAAGCGCGATGGCGCCGGCGCTGATCGTTGCCGAGAATCCCACCAGGAGCATATGCGAGCGCGGGTTCCGGCGCGTGCTGCGGGCGATGTGCCGGGCTGTCGAGATCAAGGTCATGAACAAACATCGGTTGGGTTTGAAGATCGGGCGCGATTCTGAACGGTATCTCGCCGAATTGGGCGCCAATGCCGAATCACGGCGCGAATATGCCATGCGCCGGCGGATTTCCGCATGATTTCGTCGGATTCTGGCGCGGAGGCTGCCCCGCAGCCTGTGGTCATCGGCGCTCGGCTGTTAACCTTTCCTTAGGGATGATCTGGCGGTGGGCCGCCGTTCTTGCGAAAGCAGGGCGCAGTTTATCGCGTACCGGATGCTTTTCATGTCGCCTGATGCGTTGAATTCCCTGTTCTCGCTTTGCATCGGCTTTGCGTTCGCGGGCGCGCTGACCAGCGGCTATCAGGCGATGGCGGCGCGGCCGGCGGGGTTCGGGCTGCTCGGCCAGGGGGTAGCGCCGAAGACGTTTGCCGCGGTGCCTTTTCTGGTTTTCGCGGCACCCTTCATCATCATGCGCAACACGCTGCGCGGCGCCAGGATCGAGCGCCGCCGCTTCGAGTTCGTGGTGATGGCGACCGTGCTCGCAGGCTTCTGGAGCATGATGTCGGGCACGTTCTTCCTGATGACGTTGCGCGTCGCGGGCGTGCTGGCGTGAGGCAGGCCGCCGGCCTCGCTTGATTACGCGCCAGCGGCTGTGCCAAGGTTTCCGCGAACGGAGACCCAATCGTCATGGCGATCTACGAACTCGACGGACAGCGGCCTGATCTGCCTGCGAGCGGCAATTATTTCATCGCGGATACCGCGGCCGTGATCGGCAAGGTGCGCCTTCTGCATGCGGCCAGCGTGTGGTTCGGCGCGGTGTTGCGCGGCGACAATGAGTGGATCGAGATCGGCGAGGGCTCCAACGTGCAGGACAATTCGACCTGCCATACCGACCGCGGCTTTCCGTTGACGATCGGCAAGAATTGCACCGTCGGCCACAACGTCATCCTGCACGGCTGCACAATCGAAGACGACGCATTGGTAGGCATGGGGTCGATCGTGATGAACGGCGCCAGGATCGGCCGCGGCAGCATCGTCGGCGCCGGATCCATCATCACCGAGGGCAAGGAATTTCCCGAGCATTCCCTGATCATCGGCGCGCCGGCGCGGGTGATCCGCACCTTGTCGCCGGAGCAGGTGACCGCGATGGGCGGGGCTGCAAAATTCTATGCCCTGAACGGGCCGCGGTTCAACGACGGCTTGAAGAGAATCGGCTGAGGCGCCGCGATATGCCCGCCGGTTGGGGGCGGTCTGGCCAGGAAAATCGCTGCCATCAGGAACAAGGCGTGGACGTCTTCGTTGCTCCATCGAAGAGTGAGCAAGACAGGCCCGAGCCATCTCCGGGAATTCGCCCAGAATGTATTGCCTGCGTCGCATGCGAGTAGTCAAATGCTTACAGACCCAGCGTTGACGTTGCTGTTTCTCGGTGTCGTGTCAGGACTTGGCGCGGCGTTCGTGTGGATGATCTGGGAAGCTGAGCAATCGGCGCTTAAGCCCTATCGCAACCCCCGTCGCGATGAGTCGCCGCGGCGATAGTCATGCGCTTGCAAGCGCCTGCTTCGCGGCGAGCCCCGGGGAAAAAACAAGGCCGTCAACGCAGTATACCGTCGACGACCTTGTCCGCTCCGGATATTGAAATCGGCTCACGCCATCCGGTGAGCCTCACAATGTCCCGGAATTCTACGGACATATGTGAGCCAGTTCACACTCGGCTCTAAAAATCTTCCAGCTCGCTTTTTTGTTTGGCGGCCAGGCGCTTCGATCAGCCGCGCGACTTGGCGCGGTTGCGGTTCGCGCTACGACTCGAGCGGGGCTTTGCCTTGACTGACCGCTGACGGGACGAGGACGCGGCCGTCGGTTCGGAGGATTGGGAGCTGGCAAAGGACTGTCGCAACCCGTCGACCGCCGTGGCCAACGTCGCGACCTGCTCGGTGAGCTTCTTGGTTTCGGCCTGCTGGAAAGCGAGCAGGCGGCGCACCGTCATCAACTGGTCCTGCACCAGTTGCAGCTGGTCGATTGATTCCTGCTGGGTGGCCTCCAAGCCTTTTGTCTTTTCGACCAGCTGCTCGGACGCCTGCGCGGTGCGAGCCTGCAACTGCCGGGTCGCCACCACCCGGTCGGTCTCGGGCACTGCGCCGGTATAGGCGCGCCAAACCGCGATCGAGCTGGCTCCCAGCACCACCACGAACAGAGCGGCAGCGCCAATCGCGATCGGGTGTCCGCCGAACCGCGCGATGGAACTTGCATTCCCAGAGGAGATATCGATCATGCGGCTCCGAATCCGAGACCTGCTTCAATGCGGCCGGTTAGCACAGGTCTGTCGCGTCTAAAACCCGCGTCTGGCTTGGCAACTATTGAATTCTTACCAAACCGCTCAGTATCGGGCTTTTTTGGGGCAAAAACGCCTTGGAACCCCCCGCGTCAGGCGAGGGGCCATCTGGAATCCGGCTACGAATGTCGGGAAGTCGGCTCCGTCTCGCTCTGCAAATACCGACCATTGGGGTTGCAGAATTTTCCTCTGCCCCCTTGAAACCAGATCGCGTTTTTCTCATTTTTTTCGCTGCCGCCAGAGGGCGGCCCGGGCGCCCGACGGGCCCGGTCGTGAGACGGGCACCGGTCGTGTCCGGTGCCGCTCGTATCCAACTTGCTCTATGGAGGATTTGGCTATGCGCACCTACGATTTTACACCGCTGTGGCGTTCGACGGTTGGTTTCGATCGCCTCTTCGATCTCGTCGAAACCGCACAACGGGCGGGTGAGGACAATTACCCGCCCTACAATATCGAGCGGCTTGGCGAAGACCGCTATCAGATATCGCTTGCTGTCGCCGGCTTCTCAACCGATGAGATTTCCGTCACGGCCGAGCAGAACACGGTCACGATTGAAGGCCGGAAGGCCGAGAAGGAGCCGCGCGAGTATCTGTATCAGGGTATCTCGGCGCGCCCCTTCAAGCGTCAGTTCAGCCTTGCCGACCATGTGCAGGTCAAGAGCGCGTCGTTTCAGGACGGACTGCTCAGGATCGAACTGTTCCGGGAAATCCCCGAGGCCAACAAGCCTCGCCGCATTGCGATCAATGGCGCGATGCCCGCTAACGTCCAGCAAATCGAGGCGCGGGCCGCCTAGCCGTCGCGCCACGAGAGGGACCGACAGCTCCCGCCCGGCCAGCACGGGCGGGCAGCCGGCGATTTTTTGGGAGATCACAAACCATGACCCACCGATCAAACAACATTGTTGAGCTTGATACCGTACTCAACCCCGCCAGCGTGTTCGATCACCCGCGCGACGTGGTGGCCGATGAAACGCTCTCAATCAGTGAGAAGCGCGCGATTCTCGCTTCCTGGGCATCGGACGCCGCGGCGGTTGCTTCAAGTCCCGCCCTGCGCGAGTGGTCCGGCGCAAAACGCATCGTAACGATCGACGAGATTCTCGAAGCGCTCTCGTGGCTCGATCGAAATCCGCCGGACCCGCCGGGCGGCAAGCCGATGCGAACGAAGCCGACGTCGCGCGTCGCGCTCGCGGCATAGCCTTTGGACGGCATACGCCTCTCGAAAAAGGTGCGGCCAGGCTTTGGGGGAAGCCTGGCCGCGCGCGAACCGGTCGGGGACGGGGAGGGGTGGGGATGTGACCGGATCGCGGGTTCGTGAATACCTGTTCGGGTTAGCGGTCGCGTGAGGAGGCGGTGGCAACCGCTGGGCGGTTGTCACCGAGCGAAACCCAGAGATTGGGGTCGGACTGCGACTGGCGCTTGACGAAGCGGTATCCGGTTTCGGTCCAGGCCAGGACGTTTTCGTTCTGGTTGTCGAGGACGAACTCGCCCTTGTCGGACTTCACGGTCAGCACCGCGTGGCCTTCGCCCTTCGTGTCGCGCACCACGGTGATCAGCAGCGCCTCGCGCGGCCATCCGGCGTCGATCAGCATCTTGCGCTTCAGCAGCACATAGTCCTCGCAGTCGCCGTAACCGTCCGTCGGCAACGACCATTTTTCGACCACGCCCCAGTGTTCGATGTCGGTGATCGGCTTGATGGTCTCGTTGACCCACTTGTTGACCCGCACCAGATCCCGCCATGCCGTCTGCGACATCACGATGTCGCGCGGCTCTGACGCGCCGCCGCGGCAATCGCCGGGGTTCTCGGCGCAGAATTCGACCCAGCCGATCGGCGGGCGCGCGGTGTCGGCGAGGCTTGCGTAGACGACGTCGCCGGCCTTGGCCGTGGCGGTCATTCCCAACAGGATGGCGATGAGCGCCATCCGCTTTCCCTGTCCCTTGAACAACATTGTGGCCCCCGTTTCTTGTTGGGGGCAGTATTCGCACAAAGGATTTTCGCCGCCGCTAAATGCAGCAAGCACATTCGACGCGAATACTAGTAAAACCTGCGGAAAATTGGATATATACTTGAATAAAACTCGAGTAAAATTGTAAACAACTGTAGTTGATTCAATTTTTATGCATTAACCCGGCCGGCGCTGTATCGACTGGGGTTTTCGGCGCTGGCGGGCGCGGGGTTAACCTGCTCTTGCCGGCGCCAAAATGCGCCGGGGCGGCACGGAATACCGCCTGCTCACGCCGCCAGAGGGGCTGCGGGCGTCCGGCTGTTTACCGCGCGGTAACCGCGTCTTCGAGCGTCTCGGGGGTCTGCTCGTGGACGAACTCGAGCGCAAAGCCTTCGTCGAGATTGCGCACCACGCGGGATTGCACCTTGCCAAGCATGACCAGCGACTTCACTGGCGGGCGGTTTTCCGCCGCAATTGCGGCGCCGGACATCGACAGGTCCATGATGCGGCAGGTCATCTTGCTGCCGTCCTCGAGCGTGAGCAGCGCGATCGGGTTGCGCGGCACGATACGGTCGTGGCGGCGGTCTTCCGGCAGGTTGAGGATATCGCGGTTGGCGAGCCAGGTGAGCTGGGCGGCGAGCTTGTCGCGCTTGCGCGCGGTGGCGCCGACCGTCATGGCAAAGCCATTGTCGATGATGCGGGTGATCTTGCCCTCGACCCGGCCGATATGGTCGAGATAGGCGATCACGCGGTCGCCGACATTGCCGATGCCGGGCGCCAGCAACGCCAGTCCGCCCGGCGACATGTTAATGATCTGGCAGGGAAATTCGCGGCGATCGGGCAGCATGTAGCGGCCGAGCAGGTGGACCTTGACGCGCTGGAAGCGCCGCCGCTCCTCGGTGGAGGGGAGGGAGGATGATTTCTTTTGCGCAAACGACATCTTCGCCACCCGACAGCCGGTCCCTTGGCGTCAGAACGACCCTACGACCGACAGGGTTAACGATGTGTTATCGCCGTTCGCGCGAACGCGCTGCGTTCGCACCATGCGCTGGCGAGCTGGCATTCAAGCCAGTAGCTGCTTCTCGATTTCATGCACGGGCATCTTGACCAGATCCTTGGCCACCTCGCCATGAAGGGCCTTTCTTATTGCATCCGAGTAATCCAGCCTGATCATGCCCAGCGCGCGGGGTGACGCCACCATCGTCAGGGCAGAGGTTTCGCCGGTCTTGACCGCGGCATCCAGCCGCTCGGCCAGCGCCTTCAGGAACGATCGCTCGGCCTCGTCGTGCCAGTCCGTCTGCTCGATCGAGCTTCTTGCGCCGCCGGTCGACTGGTAGACGCGACCCGGTGCCGCGCTGCCCTGGGCATGTGTAGGCAGGTCCGGCTGCTCACGCACTTCCCGCATGCGCAAGTTGGGAAACATGCGATCACCGACGTTTTCGAGGATGAGCGCCTTGCGGCCGTCGCAAACAACGATCCAGTCACCAGTCCCGACCTTCATCTTGGTCATCTGAATGCTCCGCGATGCCACGATATCAAACGGTTCGGTGCTTGTTGCATCAGCAAGCCCTGCAAAATAGGTAAAGGCTCCTGGGCCAGGGCAGTTTGCGCGAGATCAAATCGGCAGCGAATGCGGGCGACGACGCGCGACGGACACTGGGGAGAGTAGAGGCGGGGTGGTCGTGCGTTTGATCCAGCGCAAGACGGCGACTGCCGTCCTGGTCAATCGTGCCGCGCGGGGAGGAACGTGCATGGCCATTCTGGAACAGGGATCGGCGGGTGGCGCTGTCCCGCGCGACGAACAACGCGGCTGGATCAGGGCCAATTGGGGATTGCTGCTGGCGGTTGCCGCGATTGCCGCGATCCTGCTGCTGCCGACCCCTGAGGGTCTGCCGGTCGCGGGCCATCGAATGCTCGCCATTCTCGGCTTCGCCGTCATTGTCTGGATGACCGAAGCGATCGATTACGCGGTTTCGGCCGTCGTGATCGCAGTATTGATGGCGTTGCTGCTGGGGCTGGCGCCTGGCATCGCCAATCCCAAGGTGCTGATGGGCACCAGCGCCGCGCTCGGCCTCGCGTTCAGCGGCTTTGCCAATACGGCGCTGGTGCTGGTGGCGGCGGCGCTGTTCCTGGCCGCGGCCATGGCCGCGACTGGCCTCGACCGGCGCATTGCCCTGACGATCCTGTCGCGGGTGGGCACCGAGACTCGGAATGTCGTGATCGGTACCATTATCGTCGGATTTGTGATCGCGCTGATGGTGCCCTCGACGACCGCGCGCGTCGCCTGCCTGGTGCCGATCACGCTCGGTATCATCGCCGCCTTTGGCGTCGACAAGCGCGGCGCGTTTGCCGGTATGCTGATGATCACGACGGTGCAGACGGCGAGCATCTGGAACGTCGGGATCAAGACCGCCGCCGCGCAGAACATGGTGGCGATCGGCTTCATCGAGAAATCCTTCGGCGCGACCATCACCTGGCTGGACTGGCTGATCGCCGCCGGACCATTCGCGGTGCTGATGTGCATCGCGCTGTATTTCGTGATGACGCGGATGATGCCGTCGGAAGTAGCAACGGTGCCGGGCGGACGCGAGGCTATCCGCAAATCGTTGCTCGAACTCGGCCCGATGAAACCGTCGGAGCTCAAGCTGCTGTTGCTGTCGGTCACGTTGATCGGATTCTGGGCGACCGAGGGAGCCCTGCACAAATTCGACACCAGTACGACGACCATCACCGCGGTTGCGCTGATGTTCCTGCCGGGCTTCGGCATCATGAGCTGGAAAGAGGCGCAGCCCAGGATTCCCTGGGGCACGATCATCCTGTTCGGCGTCGGCATCAGCCTCGGCACCGCGCTGCTTCAAACCACCGCCGCGACATGGCTTGCCGACATCGTCGTCAATCAATTTGGCCTGAAGAACGCAACCGCGCTGTTCATTCTTGGCGTAATGAGCCTGTTCCTCGTGGTCATTCATCTTGGTTTCGCCAGCGCCACCGCGCTGGCGTCGGCCATGATTCCGATCGTGATCGCGGTACTCAAGAGCGTCGCGACGCCCGGCATCAACGTCGTCGGCATGACCATGCTGCTGCAGTTCGTCGTCAGCTTCGGATTCATCCTCGTGGTCAACGCGCCGCAGAACATGGTCGCCTATGGCACCGACACGTTCAGCGCCCGCGATTTTGTCCGCACCGGGCTGGTGCTGACCTTGATCGCGCTGGTGCTGGTGATGGTGCTGGCCTCGACTTACTGGCGCTGGCTGGGCTATGTGTGAGGAGGGGCGCGATCGCATCGCCTGTGCGCCCCGTTCGGAGGGGCAGGATGGCGGGAGTGAAGCGCGAACGCGACGGCAGCGTGGGGGTGCTAACGCTGGATGAGCCATCGACCCTGAACGCGATGACGCCGGATCTGTTGGGCGACCTGGCGGGCGCCATTGGCGAGATGACGGACGACCCGCAGGTGAGGGCGCTGGTCTTGACCGGCGCCGGCCGTGGTTTCTGCTCGGGCCAAAATCTCAAGGCTGCGCAAATCCTGGGCGACGACATCGTCGCGGGGGTGATGACGCACTACTGGCCGGCGTTCAAGGCGCTGCGCGAATGCCGGGTGCCGGTCGTGGTGGCCGTCAATGGCGTCGCCGCGGGCGGCGGATTCAGCCTGGCGATGGCGGGCGACATGATCGTGGCGGCGCGGTCGGCCAGCTTCATCCAGGTGTTCAGCCGCATCGGGCTGGTCCCGGACCTCGGCTCGACCTGGCTGTTGCCGCGTCTCGTCGGCCGCCAGCGCGCGCTTGAACTGATGCTGACCAACGAGCCGCTGTCGGCCGATCAGGCCAGGGAATGGGGATTGGTCCGCGAGGTGTTCGACGATGCGGCGCTTCTCGATGGCGCGCTGGCGCTGGCGGGCAGGCTCGCGCGAGGTCCGACCCGCGCGCTGGTGGCGACCCGCCGCCTGATCGAGGACAGCGAACATTCCAGCTATGCCGAGCAGTTCCGCCGCGAGATCGAAACCCAGGCCGAGGTGCGGCGCAGCGCCGACGCGCTCGAAGGGCGCAATGCCTTCCTCGAGAAACGGACCGCGCGCTTCAGCGGAACTTGAAACCAGGCTGCTATCGCGACGGATGACGCGCCGATATGGCTGGCGGCGCGCCAATTCGCGCCTACCGCAATCCCTCATACACCATGAAGCCGCGGGCGACCGCGAGCTTGCGCAGGGCGCGCGGCAGCAGTTTCTGCGGCCGGTGCAGGTAGCGCCAGGACGTCACCTTGAAATCCCCGAGCGTGCCGCGATCGCTTTCGAACGGGGCCAGCACGCCGGTCAGGCTGATCGGTGCGTGCGCGCGGTTGACGAACGGCAGCAGCAGCAATTCCAGATGCGCGACGCCGCCATCCTTTGTGGCCGCGGTGATGCCGGCAATCGCCGGCAGCGTCTCCTCGGCGACGTAGCTGATGATGTTCTCGATCTCGCGGCGGCCATCAGGCGCAAACAGCGCGGAGAAGCTGGCGTCCTTGAGGTCGCGGCCAAGCAGGGCTGAGACCCGCGTGCCGGCGACGCGAAACGGGTAGCCGGCCTCGTTGTCATAAGACAGCACGAAGATATCGCCGAGCAGTTCGCGCACCGCGCCGGGTTCGATCTCGCTGCGGTCCGGCGCCAGTGCATCGCCGCGCTTGGCGTCCCAATAGGCGTAGAACCCGCGGCTCGATGGGTGTTTCATGTTTGACCCTCCCGGCTGGCTCGGGCGGGACACTTCTGTCCCGCTTTTGCGCACCCGCCTTCCCTTGGTTGTTGTGCAGGACAGGCTTTGCAGCGTCCATGCCGGGGACCGCGAATTGGCAGCCAGAGGCGCGGCTTTGCGACGTTAAGGTTAAGTTAACTATCGGGTTGGCGACGGCAGTGCGTCGTGGCTAGGGTAGAGCGCATCAGGCAGCGCCGGATTGGCCCGATGAGCTGGCGGCGCGGTTGGTACACAGGTGGCGTCAAACAGTTTGATCATCGCGACGGACGGGGACGCGGTCCCGCTTCGGAAGCGCGAAAGATCGACAAGATGAGGGAGGGCTTTCTCAGGGCTCTCCCTTTTTCTTTGCGGTTTGCGCCCTTGCACCGGGCGGGCAAAGCCGCCTATCTGGGCCGATACGCCGCATGCCACCAGCGAAGGCCCTCGACCCTTGGAATCCCAGCCTGATACCTTCCGGGGAGCGCCGCCGGACGCCCCGCGGGAACCCATCTTGACGCTGCCGCGCGCACTGACAGCCTATGTCGTGCTGATTGCAGCAATTCATCTGCGGGTGCTGCTGCCGCCCGAGTTCGAGAACTGGACCATCGACGTCTTCGGCTTCATTCCGCGGCGTTACGACTCCACGCTGTTGAACATCAGCTTTCCCGGCGGAACCGGCGCCGAAATATGGACCTTCGTCACCTATTCGCTCTTGCACGCCAATCTCACCCATATCGTTTTCAACGTGCTGTGGCTGCTGCCGTTCGGCAGCGCGCTTGCCCGCCGGTTCGGGCCTGTCAGGTTTTACGTGTTCATGGCGGTGACGGCGGCGGCGGGCGCGCTGGCGCATCTACTCACGCATGAGCATTCCATCGCGCCGATGATCGGCGCCTCGGCGTCTGTGTCCGGCACCATGGCGGCCGCCATTCGCTTTGCCTTCGTGCAGGGAAGTTTTCTCTCGTTCAACCGGGGCGATGCGGACGTCGCTGCGAAGATTCCGGCGCTGCCGCTTTCGCGGGCCCTGCGCGATGGTCGTGTGCTGGGATTTCTCGCGGTCTGGTTCGGCGTCAACATTATCTTCGGTCTCGGCTCGATTTCGATCGGCGCCGAAGGCGCGAGCGTCGCCTGGCAGGCGCATATCGGCGGGTTCCTCGCCGGCCTGATGTTGTTTTCGCTGTTCGATCCGGTGCCGCGGGCGATAGCGAACGCCACCTCGCTGGACAGCCCCGGCGACGCCTGATCGCCGCTTGCGGCGCAGCGCGATTTCATCCATCATCGATTGAGGCAGTGACGCAAGCTGAAGCCTGCCGTTGCGCGTGATTGCCTGGCTGCACTATCCTGGCTTGCTTACGCTGGCTTGCGCTCCGCGCCACGATAGCAAGCCGGCGTGGAACTGTTGATTGAAGACTCGTGAAAAGGTCGGGCCCTCGCGGGCGCGAACGGATTCTGGAGGCGACAATGACGGTACGTGCGATACTGGATTCCAAGGGTCATGACGTCCTGAGCGTCGAAGCGGACGCCAAGCTTTCAACCGCGATCAAATTGCTGGCCGAGCGCCGGATCGGCGCGGTGCTGGTCATGAACCAGGAGCGCCTGGAGGGCATCCTTTCGGAACGCGACATCGTCCGCGTGCTGGGCGAGCGCGGAGCCCGGGTGCTCGAAGAGCCGGTCAGCGCCGTGATGACGCGCAAGGTCGTCAGTTGCCGGCAATCCGACACCGTCGCCGGCATCATGGAAATGATGACGATCGGCAAGTTCAGGCATTTGCCCGTGGTCGAGGACGGCAAGGTCGTTGGCCTGATTTCGATCGGCGACGTCGTCAAGCGCCGCGTTCACGAATATGAGACCGAGCAGGAAGCGCTTCGCGACTACATCAAGACGGCCTGATGCTGCCTTGACGCGATTTCCTGGCGCGAAATGATCACGAATTCGCGCGAAGCCGTCGCGCTGCCTCACGTCTTTTCGACTGGTTTTTCGGCTTCGGCCCTCGGCGGAACCAGAATGTGAATCGCCTCCTGGATCGATTCGATGGCGCGCTCGGCCGCGCGCGCGCCATGGGCGATCAGGTCGTCGGCGCGGTGGAAGTCGAACCAGCCGATCTGCCCGACGCGGGGCGAGATCAACAGGTCCGGCGGGTCGCCGGCCAGCCGCGCGCGGGTGATGCGGTCCTGCATGATGTTGAACGCGTCGACCATGACCGAGGAGATACCCGGTCGCCCGCCGCCGCCGAAGAACTCGCGTTTCATCGTGCGCTCGGCGGAGAAGAGTTTGCCGATGCCCAGCTTTCGCGGCTCGGGCGCCGGGTCTGGCGCCGAGGCGGAAGCGCCGGCCGACGGGCCGTGCGAGTAAACGGTCGTCGAATGCGCGAAAACATCACTGGAGAGATTGGCGGCGATCACGATCTCCGCGCCCATGGCGCGCGCCGCCGAAACCGGAACCGGATTGACCAAGGCGCCATCGACCAGCCAGCGGTCACCGACCAGGACCGGCGAGAATATCCCGGGCAAGGCATAGGAGGCGCGCATGGCGTCCACGATCGGCCCGTGCGTCAGCCAGATCTCGTGGCCAGTGCGCACCTCGGTCGAAACGGTGGCAAATTTCACCGGCAGATCCTCGATCAGGCTCTGGCCCATCGCTGCCTCGAGTTCGGCGGCGAGCTTGGCCCCGCCGATCAGGCCGGAACCGTTCAGGCGGATGTCGAGGTAGGAAAGGATGTTTCGCGGTTGCAGGCTGCGCGCCCATTGCTCCAGCCTGTCGAGATGTCCGGTCGCATAGGCGCCGCCGACAACAGCGCCGATCGACGTTCCCACGACGACGTTGGGAATGATGCCGTGGGCGACCAGCGTACGGACGATCCCGATATGGGCAAAGCCGCGCGCAGCCCCACCGCCCAGCGCCAGCCCGATCACCGGCCGGCGGATGGTGCCCAACCCCACCTTGTCGCGGCCGTCGGCGCCCCTGGGGCCGCGACCCATCAAGCTATCCAGCACCGATATTCTCCTGAGGCTTCATCGTTTTAGCGATGGCGCGGCCACGCCAGAATCATGCATTGCTCTCCGCACCCATATTTTTATGCCCTGCGGTTCAGGAAGGAAATGTGACTGGACACGAGAGTAGGCGCAAGCGATGGCTGTTCCCATGGGTTCCGCGGCCGGTTGGGGCAGGAACTTCTGTGCTTCCAGGCTTGAATTCGCCGCGTTTTCGGTGAAAAGCATCGCCATGATCTGGAGCGGCAAGGGTATCGCGGGAACCGGGCGGGGCGGGTGGCCCTCTCCCGCGCTGCTGGTTGCGTTGATGCTGATCTTGCTGCTGCCGGCCTCAGGCTCAGCCCAGATGTTTCAGGAGCGTCCGCCGCCGGTGCCGCCGGCCGCGGTGCCGGATGCGCCGGGCGGACCCGCCTTGAATCTGGCGCCGTCCACGGGACCGGGGGCGGCTCCACCCCTGCTCACGCCGTTGAACCAGCCGACCATCGTGCCGCCCTCGATCGCCACGGTTCCGCCAACGCCGCCGCCGGTGAGCCAGCCGGTGCTGGCGCTGACGGCGCGCTACGGCAAGGATCTGCCGGTGATCACCAGCGGGCTGGTGTGGCGGGTGTTCGCCGACAAACCCGACGACACCGGTACCTTCAAGCTGATACGCGAGGAGCGCGGCGCGTCACCGAACCTCATGCTGCCGCCGGGCAACTACGTCGTTCACGTCGCCCATGGCCTGGTCAGCGCGGTGCGGGCGGTCAGTCTGAAATCGGACACCGAGCGCGAGTCTTTCGTGCTGCCGGCCGGCGGCCTGCGCATCGAAGGCCGCGTCGGCACCAGCAAGATCCCGGCAAACCAGATATCGTTCACGCTCTACAAGGGCAGCCAGTTCGAAGGGGCCGAGCGCTCCTCGCTGATCCCCAACGTCGCCGCCGGCGACATCGCGCTGCTGCCGGAAGGCACCTATTACATCATCTCCAACTACGGCGACGCCAATTCGGTGGTGCGCTCCGACATCCGCGTCCAGGCCGGCAAGCTGACGGATGTCACCGTGTCGCATCGCGCCGCGGTGATTACGTTGAAGCTCGTCAGCGACCGTGGCGGCGAGGCGCTTGCCAACACGGCGTGGTCGGTGATCACGCCGGCGGGCGACGTCATCAAGGAGTCGATCGGCGCGTTTCCGCGCGTGGTGCTGTCGGAAGGCGAATACCGCGTCATCGCTCGAAACGAAGGCAAGGTGTTCGAGCGCCCCTTCAACGTCGTCAACGGCGTCGACGGCGAGGTCGAGGTGATCGCGCGGTAGCGTCTGACTGAGAGGAGGGCGCGCTTCTGGAGTCGGGACAAGCCCGCCGCGGCCGTCATAATTTCTAATTCGCGCTAACCATCGATCATTATAAATCTGTCATAATCACGGCTGGGCAGCGCCGCTGCCCGGCGTTTCACACCGCATTAAGCTCGTCCGGGTTGTATGGGCCGACGTTTGTGCGGTGGAGAATGCGATGATTGCATCGAAAAAACCGGCAGGGAAAACCAATAATGAACTGTTCGACGACGTTCCGGTCCTGCAGCGCAAATGGCACGCCGCGCTGCAGCCGGATCAAGGCCTGCCGCACTATGAAGACGTCATGCTCGGCAGTCTGGGCCGCTTGGCCGACCACATCGTCCTCCTGAGGAAGGACGGTCACGGGTTCGAGGTCTCGCGCACCGGCCGTTACGTCCAGAAATGGCTGGAGGACGACCGGTGGAATATTCCCTTGAGCGCGCTGGCACCCGACTGCGCCACCGTAATCGGCGAAGCCGCCGCCAGCGCGATCCAGAATCAGCGCCCGTATCACGGCGCCGCGCATTGCGTGCGCGACGGGCTCGTCCGCACCTACGACCTCCTGGCGCTGCCGACGTCTTCGCGATGGGGCGGCACGCTGATCGGCGTCTACGTCAACGAACGCGGTCCGCATTACAATCTGCTTAGTGCGATTTTCTCCACCACCGACGAGGGTGTATTGTCGCTGGCCGCGATCCGCGATTCAGCCGGGCGCCCGTTCGATTTTCAGATCGTCCATCTCAACGAGGGCGCGTCTCGGCTTCTGAAGCTGCCGTCTGCCGAACTGCAATGGCGTCGGTTGAGCACCGGCGGAAACCTGCTGTGCGAGCCGGCAGTGATCGGGCGACTGCTTGAGGCCGTCGGAAGCGGCGTTGGCGGTCAGTTCGAGATCGACAGCGATGATCGCAACCTGAGGCTGGGAATGAACAGCTTTGGCGACATTCTGTCGCTGACGGTCACCGACGTGACCGCGCTCAAGCAACGCGAGTCTTCTTATCGTCTGCTGTTCGACGACAATCCCATGCCGATGTGGGTGTTCGACGCCCAGACCACCGATTTTCTGAACGTCAATGACGCGGCGGTGCAGCATTATGGTTACAGCCGGGCGACGTTTCTCGGCATGAAGCTCAGGGAAATCTGGCCGGAGGACGAACGGATCAGCCACAGCCAGGCGTTGCGTGAAATCGACGACGCTTATTGCAATCGGGGCTGGCGCCATCTCAAGGCCGACGGAAGCGAGATCCAGGTGTTAACCTTCGGGCGGCGCGTCACCTTTGAAGGTCGTGATGGCTTCCTCGTCGCTGTGGTCGACGTCACCGAACGGCACAGGGCTGAGGCGCGGATCGCGCACATGGCCCATCATGACGGCCTGACCGATCTTCCGAACCGCGCGCTCTTTCAGGAGCGCCTCCAGCAGGCGCTGCAGCAGGGCCGGACCGGAAACAAGCGCGTGGCGGTGCTGTGCCTCGACCTCGACATGTTCAAGAACGTCAACGATTCCTTCGGTCATCCAATGGGCGACCGCCTGCTGAAGGCAGTTGCCGACCGGCTGCGGTCGGAAATTCGCGGGAGCAATCTGGCTGCCCGGCTGGGAGGCGATGAGTTTGCGGTCCTGCTGGCCCCCGATGTGTCGCCCAACGCGGCGAACGATTTCGCGGCTCGGCTGATCAGGGTGTTGAGCGACCGTTACGATATCGACGGTATCGAGGTTGTGGTCGGCGCCAGCATCGGTATTGCGCTTTCGCCCGGCGATGGAGACACCTCGGAATTGCTGACGCGTAACGCCGACATGGCGCTGTACCGGTCCAAATCCGACGGTGGCGGCGTCCACCGTTTCTTTGAACCAGAGATGGACCGGCAGGCGCAGAAGCGGCGCGACATGGAGATTGATCTGCGGCATGCCTTCGCAAATGGCGAGTTTGAACTGCACTATCAGCCGCTGGTGAATATCGCCGCCGACCGGATCAGCGGATTCGAATCGCTGCTGCGCTGGCGGCATCCCGAAAAGGGCATGATCTCGCCGGCGGAGTTCGTTCCGGTCGCCGAGGATATCGGGCTGATTTCCTCGCTCGGCGAGTGGGTGCTGCGGGAGGCATGCACCGAAGCCGCGAGATGGCCTGCCGAGGTCAAGGTCGCCGTCAACCTGTCGCCGGCGCAGTTCCGCAACCGCAACCTGGTTCAGGTGGTGATTTCGGCGCTGGCTCATTCCGGACTATCGCCGCGGCGGCTCGAGCTTGAAATTACCGAATCGCTTTTCCTGGCGGAGACCGAAGCCAATCTGGCGATCCTGCATCAGCTGCGCGAACTCGGCGTCAGCATTTCGATGGACGATTTCGGTACTGGATATTCCAGCCTGAGCTACCTCCGCAGTTTTCCGTTCGACAAGATCAAGATCGACCGCTCGTTTGTGAAGGACCTGGCGCGGTCGGCCGACTGCATGGCGATCGTGCGGGCGATCGCCGGCCTTGGCCGCAGCCTCAACATCACCATCACGGCCGAAGGCGTGGAAACCGCCGAGCAACTCGAATGGCTGCGCGCGGAAGGCTGCAACGAGGCCCAGGGTTTTCTGTTCAGCGCCGCGCGCCCGACGGCCGAACTCGGCGAGCTGTTGTCGCGGCTGGGCCGGCAGGCATCGAGGGCGGCGTAACGGCGCGGTTCAAAACCGGGTGACGATGTCGGACAGCGCCGGGCGGGGGCGGTCCTCGGCGGGCTTTGTCGGCGTGCCGATGTGGATAAAGCCCGCAAGCCTTTCGTCCGCCTTCAATCCGAATCCTTCGAGCACGTCGCGGTCGAACGCAAACCAGCCGGTGAGCCAGCTGGCGCCGTAGCCGAGCGCGGTTGCGGCGGTGATGATGTTCATGGCGCTCGCGCCGGCGGACAATTCCTGCTCCCACGCCGGCACCTTGGGGTGCGGCTTCGTGAAACTGACCACGGCGATCACCAGTGGCGCGTCGGTCAGCCGGCGTTTCTCGATCTCGATGTCGGCGGCCGGGGCGGTCGGGTTCTTTTGCCTGAAAACCCGCGCGATGATCTCCCCGGCGCGAACCCGGGCCTCGCCCTCGAAAACGATGAAGCGCCAGGGCGTCAGCTTGCCATGGTCGGGCACCCGGGCGCCGATGGTCAGGATGGTGTTGATCTCGCCGGCCGAGGGGCCGGGACCGCTCATCTCGCGCGGCTTTACCGAGCGGCGGATCTTGAGGAGTTCAAGGGCGTCAGGCACTGGGGGCTCTTTCGTCGGGATGAATCTGTGCCGGAAGATGAATCGTGATCAGGTTTCCGATCGCGCCCGCTTCACGTCCGGGGGCGTTGCTTCCTCCACCAGCGCCGCCAGCGCCTCGTCGGTCGGAAACACTTTCTGGCCGTCGCTGCCGAGCCGGCGAATCGACACTGAACGGGTCTCGGCTTCCTTCTTGCCGACCACGAGCAGCGCGGGGATTTTCGCCAGCGAGTGCTCGCGAACCTTGTAGTTGATCTTCTCGTTGCGCAGGTCGATCTCGACCCGCAGGCCGGCGCGCCGGGCCGCGGCGGCGACCACCTTGGCGTACTCGTCGCCTTCCGAGGTGATCGTGGTGACGACGACCTGCACCGGCGCCAGCCAGAGCGGGAAGTTGCCGGCGAAGTGCTCGATCAAGATGCCGATGAAACGCTCGATCGAGCCGCAGATCGCCCGATGTACCATCACAGGCGTCTTCTTCGAGCCGTCGGCGTCGATGTAGAAGGCGCCAAAGCGCTCCGGCAGGTTGAAATCAACCTGGGTGGTGCCGCATTGCCAGTCGCGGCCGATGGCGTCACGCAGCACATACTCGAATTTCGGCCCGTAGAACGCGCCTTCGCCCGGATTGATCGTGGTCTTAATCCGGTTGCTGCCGGAGGCCTGAATTTCCGCCAGCACCGTCGCCATCACGCGCTCGGCGTGATCCCACATCTCGTCGGTGCCCACGCGCTTCTCCGGCCGGGTCGAGAGCTTGACCGTCAATTCACCCTCAAAGCCGAAATCGGCATAGGTCGACAGGATCAGGTCGTTGATCTTCAGGCACTCGTCGGCGAGCTGGGCTTCGGTGCAGAACACATGGGCGTCGTCCTGGGTGAAGCCGCGCACGCGCATCAGGCCGTGCATCGCGCCCGACGGCTCGTAGCGATGCACCACGCCGAACTCGGCCAGGCGTAGCGGCAGGTCGCGGTAGCTCTTGAGGCCGTGCTTGAAGATCTGGACGTGGCCGGGGCAGTTCATCGGCTTCAGCGCAAACCAGCGCTTGTCCTCGGCCTCGTCGCCGGCCGATTGCGCCGCGAACATGTTCTCGCGGTACCAGTCCCAGTGGCCGGAAGTTTCCCACAGCACCTTGTCGAGGATCTGCGGCGCGTTGACCTCGCTGTAGTCGCCGGTCAGGCGGCGGCGCATATAGGCGATCAGCGCCTGGAAGATGGTCCACCCCTTCGGGTGCCAGAACACCACGCCGGGGCCTTCCTCCTGGAAGTGGAACAGGTCGAGTTCGCGGCCGAGCTTGCGGTGGTCGCGCTTTTCGGCCTCCTCGATCTGTTTGAGGTAGGCATCGAGCTCTTCCTGCTTGGCGAACGCCGTGCCGTAGATCCGCGTCAGCATCGGATTGTTGCTGTCGCCGCGCCAATAGGCGCCGGCCACCTTCATCAGCTTGAAAGCGTTGCCGACCTTGCCGGTCGAGCTCATATGCGGGCCGCGGCACAGGTCGAACCAGTCGCCCTGGAAATAGATCTTGATCGGCTCGTCGCCGGGAATGGCGTCGACCAGCTCGACCTTGAAGGCTTCGCCCTTGTCGCGGAACACCTGCTTGGTCTTTTCGCGCGACCAGACTTCCTTGGTGAAGGGTCTGTCGCGGGCGATGATCTCGCGCATCTTCTTTTCGATTGCGGCGAAATCTTCCGGCGTGAACGGCTCGTTGCGGAAGAAGTCGTAATAGAACCCGTTCTCGATCACCGGCCCGATCGTCACCTGGGTGCCCGGCCACAGCGATTGCACAGCCTCGGCCAGCACATGCGCGGCGTCGTGGCGGATCAATTCCAGCGCGCGCGGATCGTCGCGGTTGACGAGCTCGATCTTCGCATCGCATGAAATCGGATCGTTGAGGTCGGCAATGACGCCGTCCAGCGCCATCGCCACGGTGCGCTTGGCGAGCGAGGGCGAGATGCCCTTGGCGATCTCCAGTCCGGTGACGTCTCTGGGATATTCGCGCCGGGCGCCGTCGGGAAAGGTGAGGGCGACCTTCTGCTGGGGGTCGGCCGGTTTCAAATTCGCAAGGCCATACTGGAATCCCGGTGCGGGCGTGTTTTGGTCAGGCATAGCATTCTCCTGAAGCTCACTCCTGCGAACGAGCGCAGGTAAGCGGGAAGCAGCGGTATAGCAGGGGATTCGGCGCCTGCAATCGGGCAAATTCGAGAAATTACGCATTAAAGACCAGAGCTGATATATGGGCGCGGATGAAGAGCTATGCGCCGACCGCCCTCATGCTCGGCAACGTCGTCACCGGCTGCGCGGTGTTGGCGCCGGCGGGCATGCTGGGCGAACTGGCCTCGGGTCTGGACGTCAGCATCGCCGCCGCCGGGCTGTTGGTCACGTTCGGCGCGGTCGTGCTCTGCGTCGGCTCCCCGGTCACGGCCTGGCTGACGTCAAGGATTGAGCGCCGCACCTTGCTCGCGGCGACGCTGGCGATACTGGCGCTTGCCAACATCGCATCCGCCTTCGCGCCTGATTACGCGAGCCTGCTGGCGATTCGCCTGGTCATGCTCGCGATCGGCGCGCTCTATACGCCGCAAGCGGCGGGAACCGCCGGCATGATCGTGCCGGAGCAAAAGCGCGGCAGCACGATCGCCTACATCTTTCTCGGCTGGTCGGTGGCGGCGGCGGTCGGCCTGCCACTGATCACATTCATCGCCAGCCGCTATGGCTGGCGCGCGGCGTACGGCGGCATCGGCGCGATCGGCTGCATCAGCTTCTTGTTGCTGGTATGGCGTCTGCCGGCTGGGCTGCTCGGCGCGCCGGTCGACCTCAAAACCTGGGCCGATATCGGCCGCAACCGGCTGATCTTGCTGCTGCTGTCGGTCACGACGCTTCAGATGTCCGGCCAGTTCGTCGTCTTCACCTTCATGGGGCCGCTGCTGGCAAAGCTGACCGGCGTTGGACCGGACGCGATCGCGCTGGTGTTCGCCTGCTACGGCGTGTGCGGCTTCCTCGGCATCGCAGTCGCAACCCGGATCGTCGATTCCTGGGGTGCGTGGAAAAGCTCGGTGCTGTTCATGGGATTGTTACTGGCCGGCGTGACCGGCTGGGCGCTCAGCGCCGGCCTCTATCCGCTGATGGTCGCTTCCGTCGCGATCTGGGGACTTGGCTTTGCTTCCACCAATTCGATGCAGCAGGTGCGGCTGGTCGGCGCGGCGCCGTCGCTCGCCTCCGCCTCGGTGTCGCTCAACACCTCGTTTCTCTATGTCGGACAGGCCGTCGGATCTGCGATCGGCGGCTTTCTGTACGCGCGCGACTTGTTTTATGCCGCAGGCTACGTCGCGGCGGCGCTGGTCGCGCTGGCGTTCACGTTGGTGGTCCTGAGCCGGCCGAAACCAGCCTAGCGCCAGCTACCGCGCCGCGTAGGGCGCGCCGGCGATCCTGGTCAAGGCGGGCGTTGCCGCCATCTTGATCAACAGATCCTTCAGCGGATGCTCGGTCCAGGCTTGCGTCACGTAATCGCGATGGGTAACGCCGTCGGGCGTCTGCACGAACACGACGCTGCCGGGCCGCAACGGTCCCTCCAGGCTCTCGGTCACCGCGATGCCCTTGCCACGCAGCATCTCCATCAATTCCTGATCGTACCGCGCGGTGTGACGGGTGTAGGCGCTGACGAAGAAACCCGCACGATTCTTCTCGATCCAGGTCGCGAACTTGTCGAGCTCGCCATAGACGGCATCGAGCAGGAAGACGCCACGGACCCGGTTCTGGATACCGCCGACCTCAAGGCTCCAGGCCGCCGGCATGAATCCACCGCTGTAGCCGACAATCACGATCGGCAGGTTCGCGAATGCCTGCGCCGATTTCGGATCGCCGTAGAGGCGGGCGAGGTGGCTGGCCGATTCATCGATGAAGCGCTTGAAGCCCCCGGGCTGCCAGAACTTGCCGGCGCTGGAATCGGCGGCGTTGACCGCGAGCTGCGGCGCGAGCAGCACGGCGTTGACGCCGGAATCCGAGATCTGCTGCGGCACCAGCTGGCGGTCGCGGACGTCGCGTTCCAGCGTCGCGCCGTTGCCGTGGAAGAACACCACGATCACGCCGGGCTTGCGGACATCGAACGCCTCGGGGACGTGCACCAGCACGCGGCTGTCGTTGTAGGTTTCGTCCTGCCAGTAGACCCGGCCGTTGTAGCTGCGGCGGCCCTTGCGCTCGCCCTTGCTGATATTGAGAAAGGGTTCTTCGGTGCGCGGATTGTTGCCGAAATAGGGGAAGGCGGACGACTTCATGCTGATCAGCGTCGTCAGCTCTTCGCGCTCGCTGGTTCGGGGCAGGTCAAGCGCCGGTGTCAACGACGCCACCCGCACCGGCTCGGTACGCACGGTTCGCCGCGGCGGTGCCAGCGCGGCCTCGCGCGGAAGCTGGGGCAGGCTTTCTCTGGAGGATGGGAAACGGTCGGAAAATCGCGGCTTGGGGAAGCGGTCTTCGAACGTATCGGCGTTCGAGTCGAAAGCCGGAGAGCTGGAAGCTAAAGATCTTGCGCCTTCGATGTTCGCCGCGAGCATCCCGGCGCTCGGCGCCTTTCCGCGTAGAACGAGGGCGAACGATAGCGCCAGCAACAACGCAGCCAGCAGCGTAGCCCAGCGCAACCGAAGGCGCCGGCGATGACGCGGCGCGGCCGGGGAAATCGTCCGGCCGCCGCGATCAGCTATCAGGAATTCGGGAATAGCTCCGACCATCCACCCACTTGCCCCGGGATTCGCCGTCATCCGGCGTATGCTCGCGTGTGACCAGTCAACACCAGATCAGGCAACACAAAGTTACCGGAAAACGCCCCAGTCCGGAACCCCGACAGGACCATGCAATCGTGTCGCGATTGTGGGACAGTGATGATGTTTGGGCAAACGGCGGTGCCTTGCAACCGCTTTCGCGGGGGAACGGTATGATATGACCTGTTTCCCCTCCCAACTTAAGCCATTGTTTGCGCAGTTGAATTGATCGGCGCCTGCTTCGCCAAGGGGAACGTCGGGCGCGGCGCGCGGGGAAGGTTGGGTCCGAGGTGGCAGCAACGGAACTGGCGGCAGCAGAAGCGTTAGGGGCGTCGCGCTCCGGTCCGCGCCCCGGCGGCGGCTCCACCATTTCGGTCGTGGTGGCGGTTGCAATCGTGGTTGCCGACATGGTGGGCGTCGGCGTCTTCACCAGCCTCGGGTTCCAGGTCAAGCAGATCCCTTCCGGGTTCTCGATCCTGTTGCTGTGGACCATCGGCGGCATCGTCGCGCTATGCGGGGTGTTTTGCTATGGCGAACTCGGCGCGATGTTTCCGCGCTCGAGCGGCGAGTACAACTTGCTCGGCCGGGCCTATCACCCGGCCTTCGGTTTTGTGGCGGGCTGGGTGTCGGCGACGGTCGGCTTCGCGGCGCCGGTCGCGCTGGCCGCGATGGCGTTCGGCGAGTACGGCAAAGCAGTGTTGCCCGATACACCGCCGATGCTGCTCGCGGTCGGCGTGGTCTGGATGGTATCGCTGGTGCAGCTCGCCGGCGTCAGGCATTCTGGCAGGTTTCAGCTGATCGCGACCATCCTCAAGGTGGTGCTGATCATCGCCTTTCTGGTGAGCGGATTCGCAATCGGTACGGCGCAACCGGTCTCGTTTGCGCCGTCCGCTCCCGACCTTGCCTACATCGCCAGCGCCCCGTTCGCGATCAGCCTCGTGTTCGTGATGTATTCGTTCTCGGGGTGGAACGCCGCGACCTATATCATCGGCGAGGTGCGCGATCCCGAGCGCAACGTGCCGCGCGCGATGCTGTCCGGAACGCTGATCGTGCTGGTGTTGTACGTCGCGCTCAACGCGGTGTTCCTGTACACCGCGCCGATCGACAGGCTGGCGGGGCAGCTCGACGTCGCGCGTATTTCCGGCAGCTATATCTTCGGCGAGTTCGGCGGGCGGATCGTCGGGGCGATGATCTGTTTCGGGTTGATTTCATCGATCAGCGCGATGATGTGGATCGGGCCGCGCGTGATGATGACGATGGGCGAGGACATTCCGGTGCTGCGGCCGTTCGCCCGGAGGTCCGCCGGCGGCGCGCCGGTCTACGCCATCCTGTTCCAGCTGGTGGCCGCGAACCTGATGCTGCTCACGCGCAGCTTCGAGGCGGTGCTCGATTTCATCCAGTTCTCGCTGTTGTTCTGCTCGTTCTTCACCGTGCTCGGCTTGATCAAGCTGCGCATCACGCATCCCGAATTGCCGCGACCCTACCGCGCCTGGGGATACCCGCTCACTCCCCTGGTCTTCCTGCTCGTGACCGGCTTCATGATGTACTACCTGCTGACGCAACGGCCGCTGCAATCGGCCCTCGGTGTTCTGATCATGCTGTCGGGTCTCTTGATCTACGCCGTTTTCCGAAAGCGATCGGCCGGCGACGCCGCCGTCGCGCCTTCGGGGCTACAATGAACATGACGCCTTCCTTGAAGGTCGCCTTGCGAGCTTCCTTGCGGACTGCGACGCTTGCCGCCGTCTTGTTGTTCGCGGCCGGACTTTCCGTTCGCGCCGATACCGCGACGGCGGACGATACCGCGAAGTTTCTGGCCGGCATGATGCCTTCAGCGGGCTCGCCATTGACGCCGTTGACCAGCGATCCGGCCTGGCAACGCCACGCCAAGTTCTTCGACAACGCCTTCGCGCAGCTTGAACAGCGGCAGCTGTCGCGGATCCGCGCCTGGTCGGAGGTCCATCTGGCGGCGCCGCGGCCGACCATGTTCTACATGTTCTCGGGGCCGGACTTCCTATATGCCAACGCGTTCCATTCGAAGGCCTCGACCTATGTACTGAGCGCGCTGGAGCCGACGGGATCGGTGCCCGATCTGACGAAACTGCCCCGCGGCGGCATCGCCTCCGCGCTCTACAATGTCGAACGGTCGTTGGGCTCGATCCTGAGCTTCAGCTTCTTCATCACCAAGGAGATGAAGACCGACCTGCAGGCGGGACAGGTCAGCGGCACGTTGCCGATCCTCTACGTGTTTCTGGCGCGCGCGGGGATGACGATCAGGAGCGTCACCCCGGTCGCGCTCGACGACAGCGGCGCGGCGTATTTCGCCAACGAGAATCCGGGAGCTAACGCCGTCCGCGGCGTGCGCATCCTCTTCGCCGGCAGCGACGGTCAGGACAAGACGCTGTATTATTTCTCGACCGACCTCTCCAATGCCGGCGTCAAGGCGAGCGGCTTCCTGAAATTTTGTTCGACACTTGCGCCCGGCAACAGTCTGCTCAAGAGCGCGTCTTATCTGCTGCACTCCCCCAACTTCACCACGGTGCGCGACTTCATCCTCGCCAACAGCGCAACCATCATTCAAGACGATTCCGGGATTCCGCTTGCCTATTACAGCCCCAGGAAATGGCGCTTCTTTCCGTTCGGTCGCTATAAGGGAGCGATCGCGGAATTCCCCGGCCGCTATCAGCAATCCTACGCCGAACTGTTCCGGCGCGCGCAGCCGATGGATTTTGGCATCGGCTATCGCTGGCGCGCGCCTGAGTCGAATTTGCTGCTGTCGGTGCGGTTGCCCGACGACGGCTCATCCGGTTCGGACGCGATGTCGACGACTGACCCGCCGCCGTCGCCACCACTGCGTTCCCGAGCGCCGCGTCCGCCCGCGGACATCGGCCCCGAACAGCCGAGAGGTGGCATCTTCTTTTGGCGGTAGCCGGAGCCTGACGCATCCTGAGCTATACGCTAGGGGCCGTTGACGCCGCGCCAGCGGCCGTAGCGCCACGGCAGGTACCATCGCGCACCCGCAGGCGGTTTCAGCGGCACGTTGTCAATACCTGATGTGCCCCAGGGTTGGCAGCGTAACAGCCGCGCCAGCGTCATCCATCCGCCACCCCACAAGCCGAAGCGTGCGATTGCTTCATCGCCGTAGACCGAGCATGTCGGCAAATGCCGGCAATTGTAACCGATCAGCGGCGACAGCGTGTGCCGATAGACCCAGATCAGCGCGCGCCCGGCGAGGCGCGGCAGGTTCCGCAGCGCATTCCCGAATGCCGCTGCCGGCGAAGGTTCGGACGATGATTGTTTCATGGTCGAGGTGCTGAAATCTCGCGCGTCTTCTTGCCGGGTTTCGTGGCAGGGAACCGGATGCTCTCAGGTATTTGCGCCACACCCGACAAATAATCGCATGTTTCTGGCGAGAGTGCAGCAAAGGTTCTATGGACGGACGCGATTCGCGCGACTACCGTTTTGATGGCGCGCGGATGACAGAATCATGTCGCGTTGCATGGGGGGCGTTGCCACTGCTCGTTGACGGGGCCTTGGGGAAGGGACCAAATTGACGCTGGTAGGGTCGCTGAAAACTCGCGGCTGGGCGCTTCTGGGCGCCACCGCCTTCTGTCTCGCATTGCCCGGCGCAATCACGACGCTCGGCTATTCGGCCCACGCCGGCGGCAGCCTTGAACAACGCAAGCAGCCGATGCAGTTCAGCTGGGTTGCGTGTCAGCCGGACTGCGGCTCTTGGGTGTCGGCGGTTGGCATCGTGACGGCGGACAGTCCGAGGGCCTTCGACGAATTCGCCCGGCGTCATCAGCTCGCCGGCGCAACCATCGTGCTCGATTCCAGCGGTGGTTCGGTCAACGATTCCATCACAATCGGCCGTCGCTTGCGCAGCCTCGGTGCGTTGACGACGGTTGGCGCCACGGTGCGGACGCAGACCGCACAGGGCGAACGCGTCAGCGTGGTGCCGGAGGCCTATTGTGAGTCGATGTGCGTTTTTCTGCTGCTGTCGGGCAAGACCCGATACGTCCCGCCCTCGGCGCGCGTCCGCGTGCATCAGATCTGGATGGGCGATCGCGCCGATGACGCCAGGGCCGCGACCTACACCGCGCAGGACCTGATGATCGTGGAGCGCGACATCGGCCGTCTCGCCAAATACACCTTCGACATGGGCGGCACCGGCGACTTGCTGTCGCTCGCCCTGAGCGTGCCGCCGTGGGAAGATCTGCACCAATTGTCGCGCGCTGAACTACGCTTGACCAACCTGGCCACGACCGATGTGGTGGCCGACGTGTTGCCGATGTATCATGCTTCGGCGCCGATGGCCGACGCGAAATCGGCCAAGCCGACTCAGGATCGCTTCCTCAACTGGGCGGTCGAGAGCGAGGCGCTACCGCAGGCGGTCAAATCAACCAAGACAGCGGAAGCCATGGCGCCGACCGGCGGTGCGGCGACGGAACCGACGCAGCCCGCCAAATAGGGCATGTGGCGCACCGGCGGTGTCACCTTCCGCAAAAGCGGATGGTTGAGCTGCGGCATTTGATAGACGATCATTTGGGCGTGCTGGCTGCGCCGCATGCGCGGGCCATGACGGCGGTATGTTGGTTCAGCCGCTTACGCCGATGCCGATTGCTTGGCTCTCGCTTCGATCTGGCCGATGGCGTCGACCACGGCATCGAAGGTCAGCATGGTCGAGGCGTGGCGCGCCTTGTAGTCGCGCACCGGTTCAAGCAGCGCGATGTCCGCCCATTTGCCCCGCGGAGGGCTGCCGTTTTCCTTCAGCATCTTGCGCACGGTTTCGCGCAATTCGCGCAGTTCGGCGGCGGTGGAGCCGACGACGTGGCTTGCCATGATCGCGGACGAGGCCTGGCCCAGCGCGCAGGCTTTGACGTCGTGGGCAAAGTCGGTGACGACGGGGCCGTCCATCGTGAGGTCGATCTTGACGGTAGAGCCGCACAGCTTGGAGTGGGCGGTGGCGCTGGCATGGGGGGCGGGGAGGCGGCCTAGACGGGGGATATTGCCTGCCAGTTCGATGATCCGCTTGTTGTAAATGTCGTTCAGCATAGATCAGGGTCCCGGAAACGCCCGTGCGAGCGCCCTTGGCGGCAAGGTTTCATCGTCCTATATATGGTTATGGAGGCCGGAAAAACAGCCCGGCCGTTTCGCCAAGATGCGCGAAAACGAAACCAGTTCGGCTACGACCGTATTTCTTGATGGGACTCAGGCGCCCGGCGGCCAGATCGCCCCGTCTGCCCGGTGACACTCCGGTCTTCGGACCGGTCGAACGGAGAAGACATGGACGCATTGATCAAATCCCTCCGCAAGCCTTCAGAAGTTAAATCCCCGGATATGACCCCGGAATCTCGCCCGGCCGAGCTTGATCCGGCGGAATTCCTGGCGGCCGCCGTCCGCGCCGACCTGCCGCGGCCGTCACGGGCCGAGGCCGAGCACGCCGTTCACACGCTGCTCAGCTATATCGGCGAGAATCCGGACCGCGAGGGTCTACTGGATACCCCTCGCCGGGTGGTGGAAGCCTTCGACGAACTCTATCAGGGGTATCACCAGTGCCCGGCCGAGGTGCTGAACCGCACCTTTGGCGAAACCGCCGGTTACGACGATTTCGTCCTGATCCGCAATATCGAGTTCACCTCGCAATGCGAGCACCACATGATGCCGTTCTACGGCAGGGCGCATATCGCCTATACGCCGGTCGAACGGGTGGTGGGGCTGTCGAAGCTTGCGCGCCTGACCGACATCTTCGCCCGTCGCCTGCAGACCCAGGAGCACCTCACCGCGCAGATCGCCGCGGCGATCGATGAAGTCCTCAAGCCTCGCGGCGTTGCGGTCGTGATCGAGGCGGAGCATACCTGCATGTCGGTGCGCGGCGTCGCCAAGCATGGCGCGATGACATTCACCAGCCGCTACACCGGCATGTTTCGCGATAACCCCGCGGAACAGGCGCGTTTCCTGTCCATGGTGCGAGGACCGAACCGGTAGCCTCGCCTCGATCTTTGCGAGGACCAAGCGTGTCCACATCCACCGCTACCAGCGAACGCGAGGAGGGGCTGGAATTCCGGCCCAAATTCGACGCATCCGGCCTTCTGACCTGCGTAGCGACGGATGCCGCCTCCGGCGAGGTGCTGATGGTCGCGCACATGAACGAAGAGGCGCTGCGCAGGACGATTTCAAGCGGCGAGGCCTGGTATTTCAGCCGTTCACGCCAGTCGCTGTGGCGAAAGGGCGAAACCTCCGGCCATACCCAGCGCGTGGTCGAAATGCGTTTGGATTGCGATCAGGATGCGATCTGGATTCGCGTCGAGCAGCGGGACGCTGCGTGCCATACCGGACGGCGTTCATGCTTCTACCGCAAGATCGAAGCCGCCGACGGCGGCGCAAGATTGTCGTTCGTGGATGCGGACAGGCCATTTGATCCCGCCGAAATCTATCGCAAATAACGCCGTCGTTCCGGGGCAGCCCGAACGGCATCTCTGGATTCCGGGTTCGCGCAAATGCGCGCCCCGGAATGACGCATCGCGGGAACCCCTTAACCCCTCATTAACCATGATTGCCGCAGTATCGGCCTTGCACGGGCGCTGATTGCCGGTGTCTGCGAAGCCCAGCGGTCGTTTCGCGAGGAGCGGGGCACCAAACCATGTCGGTCGACACGATGAATCCCATGGCTACGGGAGGGGGCGATCCCACGCGCGCCAGGATCGCCGGCTCGATTCGGCAGGCCGCGTCCACCACCGGCGCCAGCTTTGAATATCTGCTCGCCACCGCCAAGATGGAATCCAATTTCAATCCGAAGGCCGCCGCCACCACCTCGTCGGCGCGCGGGCTGTTTCAGTTTATCGACCAGACCTGGCTCGGTACGGTGAAGGAGGCGGGCGCCCATCTCGGCTACGGCAAATATGCCGACGCCATCACCCGAAATCCCTCCGGCAGCTATTCGGTCAGCGACCCCGCCGCGCGCGCCGCGATCATGAAGCTGCGCGAGGATCCGGACGCGGCCTCGTCGATGGCCGCGGTGCTGACCCAGTCCAACAGCTTCAAACTGACCGGCAAGATCGGCCGCCGTCCGACCGACGCCGAACTCTACATGGCGCATTTCATGGGCGTCGGCGGCGCCGGCAAGCTGATCCAGGGCGCCGAGGAAAATCCCAACGCCTCCGCCGTGCGGATGTTTCCGCAGGCGGCGGCGGCCAACCATTCGATCTTTCATGATCGCTCGGGGAAGGCGCGCAGCGTCTTCGAGGTCTATTCGGTTCTGAACACACGCTACGCCGGCGCCGCCAATTCACCGGCGACGCGTACCGCGATGGCGACCGTCGGCGGCGATCCGCCAAGGCGCATCACGATCGCAAGCGCGGCCCCGGCGACGACGGCGATCGACAACGCCGCCTATCTCTCCAGCTTTCCGGACGTGCGAACCGTCAAGCCGGCGGAGGCGGCCTCGCGGGCCAGCCTCACCACCGCCTCCGCGCCGCCCGAGCCGATCTTCCGCTCGCTGTTCCAGGCCGGCGAACGCACGCAACCGATTTCGCCTGCGGTTCAGGAGCTATGGGGCAAAGGTTCTTCGCTGACCTCGGTTGCGCCAGCAACCTCGGTTGCGCCAGCGACTTCGGGTTTGCCGGCCAAGCCTGAAGTGCGCGCGCCCGGCCGGCTCGATCTCTTCAGCGATCGTGCGGGCCTATTCAGCAGCTGATCCTTTCAGCGAGCAAGCGCCGGTTGCACCGGCCTGCATTCCCCTCCAAGCCAATTGCCGCGTCTTATCCTACGCCAAGGTTGTTCTCCATCGCCTTTGCACCCTTAACAAAACGTCAACAAAACCAGTCGTTTATGGTGAACCCTTTGTTAAGCGCCATGGTTTATTTTGTATGACAGTGGCGCCGCGTCACGGTGTCGTTCAGGGTTGCGTAAGCCAGGTCCATGATCGTTCGTCAGTTCATCAGTTGGATACGGACCGCTCCGGCAGGCGAGCGGGCGGAGGCGACGCGGGCTCTGGCGCGGGCCTGGCTGATTTCAGACCTCAGCGCGGATGACCGCATCGCCGCCGAGGGCGCGCTGCTGATGCAGCTCGACGATTCCTCCCCGCTGGTCCGCCAGGCCATGGCGGACGTGTTCGCGCGCAGCATGGAAGCACCGGCGGCGATCGTGCAGGCGCTTTCGCTCGACCAGCCGCCGATAGCACTGCCAATTCTCGAACATTCGCCGCTTCTGATCGACGCCGACCTCGTCGACATCGTCGCGACCGGCAACAGCGAGGTGCAATGCGCCATCGCCCGCCGCGTCAGCCTGCCGCCGTCGGTTTCGGCTGCGATCGCCGAGGTCGGTTCGCCGGCTGCCGCGCTCGAACTGATCGAGAACGCCCATGCCGAGCTTGCGCCGTTCTCGTGGGATCGCATTGTCGAACGCCACGGCCATCTCGCCGCCATCCGTGAATCGATGCTGGTGCTGGACGGGCTGCCCGCCGCCACGCGGCTGGCGCTGGTCGCCAAGCTCTCCGAAACGCTGGCGCAATTCGTGGTCGCCCGCAACTGGCTCAGTCCCGACCGGGCCGGGCGGGTTGCGAGTGAAGCGCGCGAGCGCTCGACCGTGAACATCGCCGCAGGTTCGCGCGGCGAGGACATGCAGGACCTGGTGCGGCACCTGCGCGCCACCGGGCAATTGACCGCGGGGCTGATCCTTCGCGCGTTGCTGTCCGGCAATCTCGCGCTGTTCGATGTGGCGCTTGCCGAGCTTTCGGGCCTGCCGCAGGCGCGGGTGGCAGCGCTGCTGCACGACCGCGGCGGCGCCGGCGTGCAGGCGCTGTTGACCCGCGCAGGCTTGCCCGAATCGACCTTTGCCGCGTTCCGCGTCGCGCTCGAGGTCGGCCACGAGACCGGTTACGTCGATACGCCCGATGGCGCCGCAAGATTGCGCCGCCGCATGGTCGAGCGTGTGCTGACCCATTGCCGGACCGAGCGCCAGGCCGCGGAGCCGCTCCTGATCCTGTTGCGGCGTTTCGCCACCGAGTCCGCCCGCGAGGAGGCCCGCATGTTCTGCGAGGAACTGCTCGCGGAAGACGCCATTGAGCGCGATCTGATAGCGGCGTAAGTCAGTTTCTCGCAGTTAATCCGGCGTCGCCCCTGCGCAACGCAATCCATAGCCACAGCCGTCGTTTATGATTGCACGAAGTCGTTGGCCAGTGCGCATCTGACCGAGAAGCCGCAGCGTATCAGTCCCTGCGTTGGCAGGGACGACGGGGCAGGATGCGGCTCAATCCGCCGGAACGATGCTCGGAGCCAAGATTGCTTCGAGATGCTCAGGGCGGTCCTGGTTGGCTTGGACAAGAAACTCGTCCGCAACATCGCGCAACTGCCGGCTCAGGGCGCACGCGAGCACGGCGCTGTCGCGTCTGGTGCCTTCGCGCACGATTGCCTGAATGGCGTTGATATGATGTCCGATCAGGTCCGACGGCACTCCTTCGAGGTCGGGCGCGTGCTCGACGATGCGGCACAGGCTCTCGGCGGCGACGCTGGCCGAGGGAAAGCCGAACGTGGCGGCATCGCCCTTGATGTCGTGGGCAGCGCGAAACAGCTCTTCGCAGTTTTCCGGAGTGAACCCGTCGCGGAGAATGGCCGCGTGGGCGCTCGAGAGCCGGTCGGCCTCGGTGCTCATCCAGTTTCCGAATTCGCCGGACAGCCCGGCGAGCGCGTGCTCGGCGCGCGCGATGGGATCGTCAACGTCGGATTCGGGCACGCGCAACAACACCTTGCGCAGCGGGTTCGGCTGCGTGATGACGTGATGGTCGGCAAACGACTCGATCTTCAGCGCCCCGGCCCTTTGCTTCGGCATGATGTTCTCTCCAGATCTGCGCTAGGCGTTCGACCGCGCCTTGTCCAGCAGCGACGGCTGCTGCATGACTTCCGCATCGCCGCCGATGCGGCGCTCCGGGCCAATATAGGTGTTGGTGGTGTTGCGCCGGCGATCGGGGCCGAAATAGGTCTTGGTCCTGATGAAGGGACGCGGATTGGCGACAACGTTGAGGATACGCTGGTACAGCCCCTTGGCCGAGATCGGCTTGGCCATGAATTCCGTGACGCCGGCATCGCGCGCCACCATCACGCGCCGCTTCTCGGAATGCCCGGTCAGCATGATGATCGGCGCGTACGGGTTGCCCTTGGATTCCGGCTGCCGGATCATCTGCGCCAGCTCAAGACCGTCGAAGATCGGCATCGACCAGTCGGTGATGACGATATCGGGCACGTAGTGGCTGTACATTTCGAGCGCGGTGGCGCCGTCTTCGGCCTCATAGGCCTCGCGCGCGCCGAAGGAATGCAACAGCGTCCGCAGGATGCGACGCATGTGCGGATTGTCGTCGCAGATGAGAAACCGCAGCTTGTTGAAGTCTATGCGATACATGGGCGGTCCGGCCAAAGCGGTATATTGGCGTTAACCGTATCGCTGCATTGTTAACGAAGGGTTGAAAACAGCGCGAGAGACGCCTGGTGGCGAGCCCGAAATCAATATCCGAACTGCTCGCGCAGGATGCGCTCTTCGAGGCTGTGGCCGGGGTCGAACAGCATCCGCATCGCGATCGTCTTGTCCGACAGTACCTCGACCCGGCGGACGTCGCGCACGTCGTCATGGTCGGCGGCGGCGGCGACCGGGCGCTTGTCGCCCTCGAGCACCTCGATCACCACGAAGGCGGTGTTGGGGAGCAGGGCGCCGCGCCAGCGGCGCGGCCGAAAGGCGCTGATCGGGGTCAACGCCAGCAGCGCCGCGTTGATCGGCAGGATCGGCCCCTGCGCCGAGAGATTGTAGGCGGTCGAGCCGGCGGGGGTCGCAACCAGGATGCCATCGGCAACCAGTTCCGCCATACGCTCGCGTTCGTCGATCAGGATTCGCAGATGCGCCGCCTGATTGGTCTGGCGAAACAGCGCGACCTCGTTGATGGCGTGATGAACATGTACCGCGCCGTGGACGTCGGTCGCGCGCATCAGCAGCGGATTGATCAGGGATTCCCGCGCCGCGGCGAGCCGCGCGTGCAGGTCGTGGGTGGTGAATTCGTTCATCAGGAAGCCGACGGTGCCGCGGTGCATGCCGTAGATCGGCTTGTCCGAGCGCATGTGGGCGTGCAGCGTCTGCAGCATCAACCCGTCGCCGCCGAGCGCCACCACGACGTCGGCGTTATCGGCATCATGGTTGCCATAGAGCTTGGTCAGTTGCGCCAGCGCGTCCTGCGCCTCGGCGCTGGCGCTGGCGACAAAGGCGATCCGGTCGTATCGCTTGGGGGAGGTCATCGGGCGGCAAGCTCGCGGGGGGCGCCGGATTGCGCCGCGACCGTCTATACACCTTGGCGGGGCTTGTCGAGATGGCCTTGCGCGTCCCTCGGACCGGTGACCCGAACCGGGCGAGAATCGGGGCTATTTCTCCTGCAGCGTCCGGATCGGGTCCCAATCCTCGCCCGGCGGATTCCGCGCCAGTTCGCGCGCGCGGGCGCAAAACAGCGCCGCCGGCCGGTCGGTTGCCGCCGAACGATCGAAGCACCCGGCGGCAAGTTCGAATTCACGGGCGCGCCAATGCGCCAGCCCGTCGGCGTAGTTCGCGACCTCTGCCTGCCGGGAAGCCGCAAGTTCGCTCGAAAGCGCCAGCAGCTCGTAGATCTTCAGCGCCTGGTTTCGTCCCTTGACCCTGATTGCGTCGAGTTCGCGCCAGGCGAAATCTCCGCCAGCCAGCGCCACGGTGGTCTCGGAGGCGATGATTGTCGTGCCGTAGAACTTGTTGGCGCCCTCCAGCCGCGACGCCAGGTTCACCGCGTCGCTCATCACCGAGTAGTTGAAACGCCGCTGCGACCCGAAATTGCCGACCAGCGCCTCGCCGGAATTGATCCCGATCCGTTGCGCCAGCCGGTTTTCGCGGAAGAGCGCCGAGGAGCCGTTGAGGTCTGCGAGCTGCGTGCAGCAATCCAGCGCGGCGCGCGCTGCGTTGGCGGCATGGTCGGGATCGTCGGCGGGGGCGCCGAACACCGCGACGATGGAATCGCCGATATACTTGTCGACATACCCGCCATGGCCCTCGATGATGTCCGTCATCGCCGAGAGATATTCGTTCATCAGCTCCATCAATCCGTCAGGCGACATCTTCTCCGCGATCAGCGAAAACCCCTCGATATCCGAAAAGAACACGGTGACATCACGGGTTTCGCCGCCAAGCTCCGGCAATTTGTTCGACGAGAGCATGCGGTTGATAACGTGCGGGGCGAGGTAAAGCGCGAAACTCTTCTGCAGCAGGCGGCGGTCCTTGTCGGCAATGACGAAGCGGAAACCGACGGTCGCGGCCAGTGCGGCAAGGCTGGCGATGAAGGGTTCGGCGACCGGCAGCACCAGTGACTGGTTGAAGGCAAGCGTGGCGCCGGCCAGACCGAGCGCAATCATCGCCGCCCAGGCCAGGACCGCGCCGACCGGCCGCCACAGCCACGCGGCCGCCGCCGCCAGCGCCGCAAGCAGGCTCGCGATCAGGAACACCGGCAGTCGCCCCAGTTCGACGGCGGCGTTGCGCGCCATCAGGTTGTTGACGGCGGTGGCGTGGATATAGACGCCGGCCACCGTGCTGATCCGGAAGCCGGCGTTCGCCGACATGCCTTCAGCCGGCCCGCAGCGCGGCATGCGCGCACCCTCGATGCCGGTTGCAAAGCGCTTGGAGGTCAGTCGGCGATCCTCGATGTCGAGGACGGTGCCGAAGATGACGACCTTCCCGTCGAACCAGCGCCGAAAATACTCCCGGTCGTTGCGGATCGCGCAACCGCGCAGGTCGGCAAATGAAAAAGTCGGGATGTCGTCGGCGCCGCCCGCGAAATTCAGCGTCATCGTACCAGGCGCCCGGCCGGGAATCCGGTAGCCGGCCAGCGTAACCGTTCCGTCCGCGGCAAACTCGGGTGCGACGCCGAGGGCGCGGGCGGCCAGTTCGAGCGCCATCGCCGGCGTCGGCGCGCCGTTGACGGCGAATGTCAGCGGTAGCCGGCGTACCGTGTCATCGCTGTCCAGCTGGACGTTGAGGGGCCGGAGGTTCTGCTGCTGGCGAACCGCGACGCGTTGTCCCGGCGATGGCCGGATCGGCTCGTCGCCGCGCAGGATTTCGCCGAGCACCACTCTGCCCGAGGCGGACGCGGCGGCGAGCGCCCGCAGGAAATCGCGGTCGAAGCCGCGAACCTTCTCCCCGAGTTTGCCTTCGCCGAAAGGTATCTCGGACAGTTCGATCGAGGTCGGAATCACCATGTCGAATCCCACCACTCTGGCGCCGCCTTCAAGGACGGCGCCCAGCACGCGCCCGATCTCGCCGGTCCAGGTCAGCGTCGGTGACCCCTTGAAGGGCGGCGAGCGATAGGTTTCCTCGTCGATTGCAACCACGACCGCGGGCGAGGTGAGGGGGTCGTGCGTTCGACCGAACGCCTGCCAGCGCAAGGCCGTCAGGATATCGATCGAAAGTCCCTGCACCGGCTTTAGCGGGGGGGAAATCGAGACGGCAGCGCTTGCGAGCACGATCGCCGCGACCGCGAAGACGTCGCGCGTGGTTCGCTTCAGCTTCAAGACCTGAGGCTCGCCAAAAGCCTATTCCATGCGCAGCAACCGGCCGACGATCGGCGTCGCGCCGCGCTTGGCCTGCGGATCGACCCGGAACACGATCTTCGACGAGTTGAATGTCGCGGCGTACAGGCCGCCGGGAACCAGTGCCCGGTTGGTGCCCGCGAAATCGTAAAATCGTCCCTTGAACTGCCTGCCTTCCAGATCGACCTGCACACGCTCGCCGGCGATGTCGAGGCGCTCCACGATCAGCTTGCCGCGTCCTTTGGCTTCGACCAGCGGCGAAGCGCCGTACAATGTAAGCGGGGCCGGCGGTGGCGGGGTCTTGTTCGCGACGCTGCGAACCACGGTGGCGGCGGCTTCACGGTTCTCCCGCGTGGTGGCGTGCATCTGATTGGAATCACAATTGGTCTTCTCGGCCTTGACCTCGGCGAGGTGGACTGCGCTCTGCTCGGCGCCGACGACAATGGTACCGCCGCCGCTGATCGTCTCGCGACGACAGGATTTCAGGTAGCTGAGCACGATCGAGCCGTCGTCACCCAGCTTGATGACGGATTTGGGCGTCAAGTAGTCCATGAACTCGGCGCCGGTGACCTTGCCCTGAATTTCCTCGACAATCGCGACCGGCGTATCCGCCGCGACGGAAGTAGCCATTGCCAGCAGCCCTGCACAAACAGCCATCGTCAGTTTCATATCGAGACCCCATTGGAGAGCGCGGTCTTGTTAGTCGCGCCAGCGCCTGAATGGTTTCATGGACAAGTGGTCGACCGGATTCGCCCCGTGGAACCGACCGTTATCATCTAACCGTCGGCGAGGACAGCCGTGGGCAGGCGACTTTGCGTCGAATGCGGATACTGTCGGGATTGTGATTTCCGCAGCGTTCTCCGGGTTGTGTAGCACAGGTCCCGGCTGCCGCAGTCCCGGGCTGGATTTTGCGGCGCGACCGATCCTCGTCACACGGAGCAGCGACATGGCTTTTCGTTTGATGGCGCAACGCGCCGCGCGTCTGGCGGTGACGCTTCTGTGCATGTGTTGGGTGGCCGGCGCGCGAGCCGAGGACGCTGGCGCGCCGAACACGCCGCAACCGGCGGCGGTATCCTCCTCAGCCCCGTCGGGCCAGAAGGGTGCGGGGCGGGGTAACGCCGCCACGCCGCCGCCTGCGGCCGAACCACACCGCCTGCCGCCGGATTCCACGACCAGGCAGACGCTTGCGCTGCCCGACCGCACGCTCGGCTTCGCCGCGACCGCGGGCTCTATCCGCCTGTTTGACGACAAGGGCGAGCCGCAGGCCGATATCGCCTACAATTCCTATCAGCTCGACGGCGCCGACCGCGCGACCCGTCCGGTGACCTTTCTGTTCAATGGCGGGCCGGGCGCCGCCTCGGCCTGGCTGCAGTTCGGCGCCGCCGGGCCATGGCGATTGTCGATCGGCGGCGAGGGGGCGGTCTCATCGGCTACGCCGGAAGTGTTGCCCAACGCCGAGACCTGGCTCGACTTCACCGACCTCGTCTTCATCGATCCCGTCGGCACCGGCTACAGCCGTTTCGTCGCGTCCGGCGAGGAGGCGCGCAAGCGGTTCCTTTCCGTCGACGGGGACGTCAGCGCGATTGCGCTGGTGATCAGGCGCTGGCTCGAAAAGCATGATCGCTTGTTGTCGCCGAAATTCGTGGCTGGTGAGAGTTATGGCGGCATTCGCGGACCGAAAATCGTCCGCAATCTGCAGACTCAGCAGGGCGTCGGCGTGCGCGGGTTGATCCTGGTTTCGCCCTTGCTGGACTACCGCGACTTTTCCGGCTCCAGCCTGCTCCAATACATGTACACGCTGCCGAGCATGGCGGCGGTGGCGCGCGAAGCCAAGGGTCAAATCACGCGCGCGGATCTCGCCGAGGTCGAGAGCTATGCGCAAGGCGAGTTTCTCACCGATCTCATCAAGGGGCAGGCCGATGTCGAGGCCACGTTGCGGCTCGCCGACAGGGTGGCTGCGCTGACCGGCATCGATCGGGCGGTGAGCCGCAGGCTTGCCGGACGTTTTGACGTCGGCGAATTCCGGCGGGAGTTCGACCGCCGCAATGGCAGGGTGACCGGCCGTTACGACGGTTCGGTCTTAGGCTTCGATCCCTACCCGGATTCGAACTACGCCCAGTTCGGTGACCCCTCCGGCGATGCGCTGACGGCGCCGCTAACCAGCGCGGCGGTGGAAGTCACCACGCGCAAGCTCAACTGGAGGCCCGATGGTTCGTACCATCTGCTCAGCGAAAGCGTGAACAGGTCCTGGGATTTCGGCCGCGGACCGGCCGAGTCGGTATCGCAGCTACGCCAGATCCTCGCGCTCGACCCCAGAATGAAATTGCTGGTCGGGCACGGTCTTTTCGATCTGGCCACGCCGTACTTCGCGTCAAAAGTGCTGCTCGACCAGTTGCCGGCCTATGCCGGGACGGACCGCGTGAAGTTCGTCGTCTATACCGGCGGCCATATGTTCTATTCGCGGGACGACGCGCGCGCCAAATTCCGCTCGGATGTCGAGGCGCTGATGAAGTAAATTCCGGAACAGCAAAACCGGCGCCGCGGCGAGTGGCGCCGGTTTATCTGCCTCGTCGCTAGCGTTGCGCGCTAAAAAGAAACGCGAGCGTCAATGGCTCAATAAGCCAGCCCCGTGCCCGGCGGCTTTTCCAGCGCCGCCGCGAGCGAGCGATATTCCTCGCTTGCGGTGCCGGCGAGCTGGGCAATCCGGCTCAGGTGATACTGCGCCTGGTCGCGGTTACCCTGCTCAAGCTGCCACAGGCCGTAGTACTGCCAGGTCTTGACGTGGTTCGGATCGGCCTTGAGCGCGCGCTCATACCAGATTTGCGAGACCTTGTAGTCACCGAGTTGGCGATGCGCGTAGCCGATCAAATTGGCGACTGCGGCATTGTCGTCATGGCCGAGCGACTTCAGTTGGATAATCGCGGAGCCGTAGTCGCGGCGGTCGTAGATCGCGGCATAGGCGGCGCGGTAGCCGTCGGCAAATGCGGTTTGCTCAATGCCGGGGCGCGCTTCGCTCGATTTCTTTTTCTTCTTGTCCGGCGGCGGCGGATCGTTCTCGGGCGCGGCGTAGACGACGGTGAAGACAGGGGTCGCCGCGAGCGCAAGCGACAGCATCGCGAGCGTCAAAAGCCTGATCGCTAGTTTGTTCATGCATCTCTCCTGAGGTCGGCTCGGCGATCCTACACCGGGGGTCGCTGATGTGAACACCGGGCGTTCATCGACATTCCCGGCAATGTGGGTCGATTCCGTCGATATTGCGCGCGGCGCCGGGACATGACGAACATGTTATCCGTTGATCGCCGTCACGATTGGTTCTATCGACCCGTGCAGCCTGCCGGCGATGGAGACTGCGCCGGGTAACCGAGATGCGAATTCCATTTCGGCTCCGGGCGGTCTATGGGACGCGCGCGGGGAGAAGTGTTTGCTTGCCGGAAGCAGCCAAAATTGCGGCGATAGCGGTGCTGGCGATGGCGCTTTCGTCCTGTGCCGCCAGCGACGACGGCAAGCCGATCACCTTTACCGATGATCGCGGCGTATCCAACCAGCCGTTTCCCAATAACTACCGTTCGGAAGTGTTGTCGTTCTTCAAGACTTATCTCAACAACCCCGTCGGCGTGCGCGACGCCGGGGTGGCCGAGCCGGTGCAACGCGTCGTCGGCGGGCGGCTCCGCTATCTCGTTTGCCTGCGCTTCAGTCCCCGGGAGTCCGACGGCGGCTACCGCGAACCGCGGGAACGCGCCGTCCTGTTCGTCGATGGCCGGCTCGACCGTGTCATCGAAAACGCCCTCGAGCTCTGTGCCGGCGTGTCCTACATGCCCTTCGCGGAACTCGAGAAATTGAGTCGCTGATCCCTGTCACAGGCATCGGCCCGGCGGATAGACAGGCAAGACTGGATCACTTTTCAGCGAGGGTTGAACCTTGCCTTAGTCATCCCGGACATTAACAAGGCGGGAAGCCCTCCCTTGATCAAAAAGACCTTGAATCCGAGGAACAGGATCTGTTTGTTGCTGCTTTGCCACAGTTGCCCGGATAGGCTTTGCCGCAAAGCAACCTAATTGAGGTCACGTTGTTTGGATTGGTATGAGCAACGCGTTTGAAACGGGGATGACACGATGAAGAAGGTTCTGCTCGGCGCTGCTGCGCTGGCCGCCCTGGCGGCTCCGGCTTTTGCCGCCGACATGCGGGCGCGGCCCTATGCCAAGGCTCCGGCCTACAGCGCCCCTGCCGTGGTCTATAATTGGACCGGGTTCTACCTCGGCGGCCATCTCGGTGGGGCGTTTTCCGGCGATAATTCCCTGCAGGGCAGCGACGCCCGCTTCCTTGGCGGCGTCCAGGGCGGCTTCGACTATCAGTTCGCGCCCAACTGGGTGATGGGTGTCGAGGCCCAGTACAGCTGGCTTCCGAACTCGAGCAACACTGGACTTGTGTTTCCGGGCGGGACGCTGGTGACCTCAAGCACCGATCAACTCGGATCGGTGACCGGGCGGCTTGGCTATACTTGGGGTCCGGCGCTGCTATACGCCAAGGGTGGCTATGCCTGGCGTGACGGCAACAATCTCGGGGTGTCGGTGGCCGGCGTTCCCGCGGCCTTCACCGCCTCCGGCAACCACCAGGACGGCTACACCGTCGGCGGGGGCCTCGAATACATGTTCGCGCCGAACTGGTCGGCCAAGGCCGAGTACCAGTATTACAATTTCGGCGATACGACCTTCACGGCAGGCCCTGCCGCCATCGTCGGTCGCAGCTTCAGGAACGAGGAGCATACGGCCAAGGCTGGCGTGAACTACCGGTTTGGCTGGGGTGGGCCGGCGGCTTCCCGATACTAGTTTTAGCCTTGGATACCGAGACGACTAGACAAGGCCGGCCTCGCGCCGGCCTTGTTGTTTTTGAGGGACGTCTTGCGGGCCCCCTGTCGAAATTACCCTTGGTTGTGTAACGCGTGTGGCTCGCGTTCTCAGGTGCACTGAAAATAATTTTCGCGCACAGCACAACTTTTCGTCACGATCGGCTATTATGGTTCAGCCGGCTGGCGGTTGGACAAACGAACATGCGTGTTTTGGCGTTAGGGCTGATCTTTTCCGCAGCGGCGTTTCCGTGCCTGGCGCAGACAGTTCTGAAATCCGAACCGCTCATGCTGGCTCCCTATGAAATCGCTTTTGTGCAGGATCCCTCCTGCGGAGCCGGGAAAGTTCGCAAGGTCACCGGTTCGATCAGGGGCGTACAGCGCCGCAAGGCCTGCGTGACCTTGGCATCCGAACAGGCCTCGCTGGTGTCCGCGACGCCGTAGTTGGAAATATTGTAGCCTGAATCGCTGGTGTCTGGGATCTCCAGCGCCTCAGGACGCCAATCTCAATCCCGTCTCGAACTGCACTTCCGTTTGTGCCTCGCGCTCGGCCTCGGCCTTGTTGCGCGCCGGATCCTCGTGCGGCTCCGCCTGGCAGAACCGGATTTCATAGTCGTGGTCCAGGATCGCTCGGGGCTCCGCCCTGGTCTGTTCGGAGACGACGTCGACCACGAGCCCGCTTTTCTGGGCGACCTTCCACACGTCGGCCTCGCCCGGATAGGTCTTGCTCAACTTGGCCTCTTTGGAGAACAGCGCATAGGGCATCGTTCGCTCCGTCAAAAACGGTCAACGCGGATGGCGGCGTCCGGGTTTCCATTCCCGCCAGCTTCACCGATCTGTGAGAGGGAAAACGGCCCGTTTCAGGCCGTTTTGGTGGAGTTCTGGGGTTGATTCTGAGTCGTAAACGGGAGGTAAACGTCCTGAAAAAGAATCCCCGGGACTCCTCCACTAGAATCGCCGGATGTTTCCGGCCATGCGGACGATCCTCCAGACCTCCTGCGGGCGGGTCCAACTCATGCTGACGGTCGTGCTGTTCGTCGCCTCTGCGGCGAACATGGCGCTGGTATGCGCCTGGCTTTGAGCGATCGTTGTGGGCAGTCGGAGCAACGCGCCCATTCCGGCGATTGACGCCGCCGCCAATGCTTCCATCATGCCTGCTGGCGAGCACCGGGCAGGGGATGGCGCCAGGGCGGCTCGGGGGCAGGGACGGTCATGATCGAGAAGCTGCAGCAACGGGTCAACAACGATGCAGGCCTGGTCCGGCGCGGTCGCTACCTGTCGACCACGTTCCTGCTGGAGGTAGGCCGCACCTCCTGGCTGATTACGATCTTCGAGGGCCGCATCGTCTCGGTGACGTCAGGCCCGTTCGTGATGCCGTCCTCGTCGTTTGCGCTGCGCGCGAGCGAGGACGATTGGAGCAAATTCTGGAGCGAGCGGCCGCCGCCGGGCTCGAATGACCTGCTGGCGCTGGTCAAGCGGCGGGCGCTGAAGGCGGAAGGCAACCTGCAGATATTCATGGCGCACCTGCGCTACTTCAAGGAAGCCCTCGGCAAGCTTCGGGAGGGAGCCGGCGCATGAGCGTGAAATTCGAGCCGATCACCGGCCGCTACATGCATCTCGATTTGTTCGGCCGGCCGCACCGGGTCTATGTCGAGGAGGCGGGCGAGGGCACGCCACTGTTGTGCCTGCACACGGCCGGCAGCGACGGCCGGCAGTATCGCGGCCTGATGAACGATGCGCGGGTGACATCAAGGCATCGCGTGATCGCCTTCGACATGCCCTGGCACGGCAAGTCCTCGCCGCCGGCCGGCTGGCACGACGAGGAGTATCAACTCACATCGGCGCAGTACACGACCATGGTGCTGGAAATATCGGCGGCGCTGCGGCTCGATCGGCCGATCCTGATCGGCTGCTCGATCGGCGGGCGCATCGCGCTGCATCTGGCGCTCGAGCATCCCGAGCGTTTCCGCGCCATCATCGGCCTGCAGGCCGGCGCCCATGTCGATCCCTATTACGACCTCAACTTCCTGCACCGGCCCGACGTTCACGGTGGCGAAGTCAGCGGCGCCATCGTCTCGGGGCTGGTGGGGCCGGACGCGCCCGCGAAGGAGCGCTGGGAGACGCTCTGGCACTACATGCAGGGAGGCCCCGGCGTCTTCAAGGGCGATCTGTTTTTCTACAAGCTCGACGGCGACATCCGCGGCCGGGTAGCGCAGATCGATACCAGGCGCTGCCCGCTATTTCTGCTGTCCGGCGAATATGATTATTCCTGCACGCCGGAGGAAACGCTGGCAGTGGCGCAAAGCATTCCCGGCTGCGAGGTCACCATCATGAAGGGCCTCGGTCACTTCCCGATGAGCGAAGACCCGCAGGTCTTTCTGACCTATCTGCTGCCGGTGCTGGAGAAGATCGGTCGCAGTTAAGTGCGTGGCGTGGCAGCCGGCGATTACTTTCCCGGACGCGTGGACCTGCCGACTTCGAGGGCGGCCTGAAGCCTGGCCATGGCGGCGCTGCAATAGGCCTCGCGCTCGCGGTTGAAGCGTTCCTGATGAGCGCGAAAATTAGCGATCCGCGCCTTGACCTCGGACTGCAGCTCGTCGCGTAGATTGGTGCGCGGGACCGGCGGGGGCCTGCGTTGCTCGGCGACGCCGCCGCTCACGGCCAGCAACGCTCCGGTGTCAGGCATGGGCCCGGGGGAGGTCGTCGTGCTTGTCTTCTGTTCGGGTCGTCTGATCGAGGGCAGCTCAACCAACTTCAGTGCTGCCGGGGACAATTCGACGGGAGGCAGGGCTGCGGACGTCGGCACGGGACGCTCCCTTGCCGCGACCTTCTCGGCCGCCAGCGTCTCGGCGGAAACCGATTGAACGAATTCCATGGTCTGCGCGATCAGCAGATCGCGGTCTTTCATCCATCTCATGCATCACCTCGGCCCAAATCACTCCATCAAAGGGCCGATGTGGAAGCAAGCGGAAGCAGATGTTAGCTGGGGATAACGTCCGGGAACCTGCGAACAGTGGCACAGGGGTAACGGTGCTCCGGCCCCAACAACGCCAGCGCGGTTCCATCGAACGTCGAGTTAGCGCTCGCTCGGGTTGATGTTGGGCATGAAAGGAGCGCCCACGACGCGAACCTGCGGGTTGTCAGTGACGTACACCAGCGACTTGCCATGCGCGGTGGCCGGGTAAACACCGGCCGAGGTCTCTTTCGCGCCGGGAGGTGGCGAATCGGAGGCTGATTCCACTACCGTGGCACCGCTTACGATCACCAGGGAGAACAAGGTTACAGCAGCGAGCAGAACCATTTTGCAGTTTTCTTCGCGAATGTTCATGGCGGAAGAACGGGGCGAGGGCAGAATGGTTCCGCGCATACCACGGTCGCGAGGCTTTGCCGCAAGTCCCTGGCGCGCGATGGACGCGAAGCGCGAGCGCACGCACTCAAAAAAAACACCCCGCCGCCGTCGACGGGGTGAAGTTCGGGAGGAAGCGGCGCCAGAGAGATCAGAACCGCCGCGAGCCGAACCTGCCATGATTCGGTCGATCGAAGTGTGCGCCAACCGACACACCCGCGAGCCAAAAGCAACCTGCGACGGCTCATTACACGGCTTGATCAACGATCGACCCCGCCGGTCCAACCCATCAGGCTGCAACCGTTGAAGGCGTGTCAGGTTTCGAGACCACATCAAGGGCTTCCGCACCCGTAGCCGCCGCGATGAACAAGCGCGCCGCATCGCTCAGGCTCGCCGCGGCAGCGTCGGCTTTCGCGCCCACCCTCAACTGTTCCAGTGCGGCGGCGTCGATATTCCCATCGAGACAACACAGCACAATCGATGCTTTGGGCAGCTTGCGCTTGAGGCGTCGAACGCTGTAGCGCATGTGCGCTGGTCCGGCCGCGTCGATGTAGATCAGACAAGCCATCGCAACACCGGTAGTATCTAGTCTGAAGATATTGGTAGAGGACAAAGCCTCGGGTGGTTCGACCTTTGCGGCCAGGCCGTGCGCGCTCGAGAGGTGGGCCAGCATGGTGGCGGCGGCCTCGTCGATGAGAGTGCGCCCGGCCACGCACAGCAGCGGGTGTTCGCCCTGCCAATCAGCCGAGAGAGTTTCCTTGGCGACAACAGGCAGGTGCTCAGCCGAAGCTGTTTCGGAAACGTCTTCCACAGCAGAAGACGCCTCTGGATCCGTGGTCGTGCCAGGCTCTGATGATGGTCGCTCGTCCTGTTCTGACAGGTCACTTACAAGCTCGCTGACGGAGTCTCTCACCGTGATAAGGCGTTCGCCGTCCAGCGCGCCACGCGCCGTATCGTTCTGCGCCAGCTGCAATCCCTTCAAGGCGACCTCGTCATAGTAGGACCCAAGCGAGCGTTCCTTCAGGAATTCTTCTGCCTTTTCGGCAGCTTCCGCCGGATCCGCGGCGAGCATCCGCTGATAGAATATTTCCGGAGGCGATAGCGCGGGCCGGTCGCCAAACATGACGTCGAGGAATTCCAGCCGCTCGACATGACGACCGAGCACGACAAGGCACACAGTCAGCGGGGTTGCCAGTACAAGGCCGATCGGCCCCCAAAGTGCGGTCCAGAACGTCGCGGCAACGACCACCGCGACCGGCGAAAGCCCGGTGCTGTGGCCATACACCATCGGTTCGATCACATGGCCCACCATCGGCTCCACAACAACAAAGAGGGCGAGTGTCCAGAAGAACATCGACCAGCCGGGATCGACGGCCACGGCCAGCGCAAGCGGAAAGGCGGCGGCGATAATGGCGCCGATGTAAGGCACAAAGCGCAGAGCTGCCGCGAGAATGCCCCAGAGGATGGGGCTGGGTACGCCGATGATCCAAAGCCCAAGGCCGATCACGACGCCAAAGCAGCCGTTCACGGCAAGTTGAGTGAGGAACAGCCGGCTGAGGCGACCCGCGGCGTCGTCGAGCGCGGCCGTGGTGCGTTGCAGATCATGGGATCCCGCCAGCCGGATCAGCCGGTTTCGGAGATCCTCGCGTTTGAGCAAAATGAAAATGACGAAGATGATGATGATGCCCGTCGTCGCGAGAGGATGTACGAGCGGGGAAACCACATCGCGCAGACTTTCCAACGCGCTCGGATCGGGCTGACGAACTTCCACGGGAACCGGGGTTTGCGCCGGCGCATTTGGAAAAATCGAGGATGCCGTCGTACGGCCTGCCGGTGCTTCCCTTGGCCTGTCGAGTTCCTTGCTGAGATCCTTCAGCATTTCAGAGGCACGCTCGAGCGTGCCCGTTCCGGCCTGGGTGTCTTTGAACGATTGTATCTTCTGTCTGATCGTCGATTGATAGCGAGGGAGATCTTCCGCCAATTGCGTCACCTGGGTAGCCAAAAGACCACCCGTCGCAAATATCAAAGCGAAGGCAAGGAGGACCACGCCGACCACAGCTATTCCCCGTGGCACATAGATTCGCTGCAGCTTCGCCACCAGCGGCGCAAGCACGAAGCTGAGAAGGATGGCCAATGCAATCGGAACGAAGATTTCGCGCCCGAAATACAGCATGGAAATGATGATGACGGCGAGGATTGCGGTCGCTACCGCGCTCAGCAGGGCGATCAGTTCCTCGGTGTTTCGCGCTCTAAATGGTAGGGTCTTTTCGGGCTTCATCTTGTTCCAGTTCCGGATGCGGTCGGCTCTTGGTGACAACGGCAAGGCCGATGGGCCAAGGCCGGCATGTCCGGATGCAGTTCCCCGGTTGACCGCTCGGTCACAATCCTTGGGGAACGCAACGGTTTCATATGCGAGCAAAGAAAGTCTTTGGGGAGCGGGCCCGACAGGCGGGTTACGGCGCGATGGTGCCGGTTGAGAGGATTGAACTCCCGACCTTCGGTTTACAAAACCGCTGCTCTACCGCTGAGCTAAACCGGCGAATTGGCTTGATCGGTCCGGCGATGAAGTCCCGCCCGCCTGGGTGCGATCCTTGCGGTTCGAATACCAGACTTGTCCGCAAAGGGCCAGAACCCCCGAGGCGCCTGGTGCGCTCACACGGTCAAAAGGCGGCCAGATGGCCGCCTTTTTCCGTGATCAATGCGGGGATGCTTACTGGCAAATTTGGGTTCGGCCATTCTCGGCCCGGAACAAGGTGCCGGGGACACAGACAAACCCGTTACGGCGCGCATAGTCCTGGCCCGCGATGTCCTGGCCCGCGATCGCGCCGGGCACTCCGACGCGCCCGGCGACCGTGACATCCCCGGTCCATACGCGGCCATCGTCCCACTGGTTGTAGCTGTTGCGCCACCCATCGCGATAGGGCTGGTCAACGACCTGACGCTGGTAGCTCCCGGTGTACGGATTTCCAGGGGCCTTGGTCTGGCAATTGGCGTTTGGATAGAACTGCGCGCAATAGCCGGGGTTCGAGATGACTTCCTGCGCTAGCGCGGGGCCTGCAAGGGTGGACGCGACGACGGCCGCAGCGGCGAGAATTCCGGATCTGATCATAAGATGCTCCTTGGAAGAATGATGCGTGGGTAAAGTGACATCCTTGCGTAGCGTTCCCCCATTTCTTCTCCGTCGATTCAAACCGGCGTGATGCCTAAAGGCCGGCCGCGGGTCCGATTTCGGTTGTGTGATCCGCCATCCGGTGTGAAATTCCGGCTGCCGCGGATGAACCGGCATAGTGGGCGGGGGCGTATGTTCGCAATTTTGGTGTTGGGGTTTTTGCTGGGCATGCAGCATGCACTGGAAGCCGATCACATTGCCGCCGTATCCAGCATCGCCGCGCGCCGCAACCGCGTCGCCGATATCGTCAAGCACGGGCTGACCTGGGGGCTTGGCCATACGCTGACGCTGTTCGTGTTTGCCGGCGCCGCCATCCTGCTCGGCCGCGCCATCCCCGAGGCCGTCGCCGGGCCGCTCGAGGCCGCCGTCGGGGTGATGCTGATCGGCCTGGGTGCGCACGTGCTGTGGCGGTTGTGGCGCGACCGTGTGCATTTTCACCGACACCGCCATGGCGACGGCACGGTGCATTTCCACGCCCACAGCCATGCCGGCGAAACCGCGCCGCATGCGCGCGAAGCCCATGCGCACGCGCACGGCTTCCGCTGGCGCACGCTGCTGGTCGGGTTGATGCACGGCATGGCGGGATCGGCCGCGCTGCTGGTGCTGGCGGCGACGCAGGCCTCAAGCCCGGCGTTGGGAGTTGGTTATATCGGGCTGTTCGGGATCGGCTCGATGATTGGCATGGGTGTGCTGTCGACGGTGATCGCGGTGCCGCTCGCGGTCTCCGCCCACGGACTCACCTGGGCCAATCGCGGCCTGCAGGGCGCGGTCGGCCTTGCCACTGTCGCCATCGGGCTGATGACGATCTACGAAACCGGGTTTGCTTGAGGGAGGATTGCTCGATCGCAACGTCATCGTCGAGAACCGCACCGGCGGCGACGGGCTGATCGCCATCAAGTCGGTCAAGGGCGCCAATCCCGACGGCACGACCATCCTCGTCACTACGGGACCGACCATGTATCTGCTGCCGATGGTCGAGACGACGCCGAGTTTCGACACCGCGCGGGACTTCGTGCCGGTTTCGCAACTGGTGCGCTTTGAGTTCTGCGTCTTCGTCGGCCCGGCCGTCCCGGCTGCCGAGGTCAAGGATTTCCAGCAGTTCGTGGCCTGGCTGAAGGCCAATCCGGACAAGGCCACTTTCGGCGTGCCGAGCAACGGCACCATTCCCCATTTCACGGGGTCGCGGCTCGAGGAGGTGCTCGGCGTCAAGATGACGCGCGTGGTCTATCGCGGCAGCGCGCCGATCATCAACGACCTGATCGGCGGCCATCTGCCGTTCGCGATTTCCACCCTGACCGACGCCATCCCGCAGCATCGCGCCGGCACCATCCGGATTCTCGCGGTCAGCAGCGCCACGCGTTCGCCGTTCCTGCCGGAAGCGCCGACCCTGAAGGAAAGCGGCATCGATCTGGTGGCGGACGGCTGGTACGGCATGTGGCTGCCGGCCGGCAGTCCGCCGGACTTCGCCAGGAAATTGAGCGAGGCCGCCGCCGCGCTCGCCAAGGCCGAGGTCAGGGAAAAACTGCAGGCCATCGGCCTGATCCCGGTCGGTTCGACGCCGGAAGGCCTGACCCAGCAGCTCGCCGCCAACACCGCGTTCTGGCAGCCGATCGTGGAGGCGACGGGCTACAAGATCACGAATTGACGCGGTGCTCCGTCAGGAGGCGCGAAAGCGCCGTCTTGAAGGATGGCCATACGCACCAGCCGGGCCTCATGGTTCGAGACGCGCGAAGACGCGCTCCTCACCATGAGGACTAACCGCCGGCATGATCCGATCTCCTCTGTGATCCGCCAACTCCGTTCTGTTCAGGGCGCCCTAATGGTGATTTATTTGGTGGTCTGTTCTGACACCAAGCGAACCGGACGGCGGCATGCGCAACAGGAATTGAAACGCGCCGGTTTAACCTGCTGCGGCCGCTGGGCTGCTTATGCACCTTCACGCGAACAGGGAGGCAGTACGATGACGATCAGGCCCGACCCGACGTTTCACGCATCGCCCAAGCTTGCCATGGAAGCTCCGCCCGAGAGCTTCGCCTACACCTTGTTGCTGAGCCCAGACTTCTCGAAACCCGACGCGCTCGCCGTGGTCGACGTCAAACCCGGCTCGTCAACATACAGCAAGGTCGTTCACACGGTGACGATGCCCAACAAGGGTGACGAGTTTCACCATTTTGGCTGGAACGCCTGCTCGTCGGCGCTGTCGCCGCTCGCCGGGCACGCGTTCCTCGAGCGGCGCTACCTCATCATCCCAGGCATCCGGTCCTCCCGGATTTACATCATCGACACCAAGCCGGATCCGACCAGTGCGAAGATTCACAAGATCATCGAGCCTGAGGAGATATTCAGAAAGACCGGCTACTCGCGGCCCCACACGGTGCATTGCGGACCGGAAGGCATTTACGTCTCGACGCTCGGCGGCGGCGGCAAGGACGGGACCGATGGACCGCCCGGCGTCTTCATCATGGACTGCCAGACCTTCGAGGTTTTGGGACGTTGGGAGATCGATCGTGGCTCCCAGAACCTGCACTATGATTTCTGGTGGAATCTGCCGCGCGACTACATGGTGACGAGCGAGTGGGGGCTGCCGCCTCAATTCGAGAACGGGATCGTGCCGGAGGATCTGCTCGCGAACAAATACGGCCATCGGATCCACTTCTGGGACCTCCGGGCGCGGCGAAACGTTCAGACCATCGATCTCGGCGCCAACCACCAGATGGCGTTGGAAGTTCGTCCCGCGCACGATCCGGTTCGCGAGTACGGCTTTTTGGGCGTCGTGGTCGACACCACCAATCTCGAAGGTTCGATCTGGACCTGGTGGCGCGAGGGCGGCAAGTTTCACATCGAGAAGACCGCCACCGTTCCGCCCGAGCCCGCGACCAAGGAACAGTTGCCGCCGCTGCTGCAGGGGTTTGGCGCGGTGCCGCCGCTGATCAGCGACATCGATCTGTCGATGGACGACAAGTTTCTCTACGTCTCCTGCTGGGGCACCGGCGAGATGCGTCAATACGACGTCACCGATCCGAGGAAGCCAAAGCTTGCCGGATCGGTCCACATCGGCGGCATCGCCCGTCGCACGCCGCATCCGAACGGCAAGGCCTACGGAGGCGGGCCGCAGATGGTCGAGATCAGCCGCGACGGCAAACGGGTCTACTGGACCAACTCACTCTACTCGACGTGGGACGACCAGTTCTATCCTGGTGGCGTTCCGGGCGCCGAGGTGATGGCCAACGCCAGTCCGGGTGGCGGCCTCGCGCTGGCAAAGGACTATTGGGTTGGCTTCCCCGACGGATACCGGGCGCATCAGATCCGGCTCGACGGCGGCGACTGTTCGACCGACTCGTTCTGCTATCCGTCGGTTTGAGTTTGAGCGAAGCGGACTGGACGCCAGCCTTGCTCTGGCTGGCTGTCGTCGCGAGCGGCCTCTACCACGGCGTCAATCCGGGAATGGGGTGGCCGCTCGCCGTGTCGGCGGGATTGATGGAACGGAGTCCGCGGGCGCTGGCTTCAGCGCTTTGGCCGCTGGCGGTCGGCCATCTGCTGGCGATGCTGCTGGTGATCCTTCCTTTCGCGCTGCTCGTCACCCTGGTCGAGTGGCAGCGCCAGATCCAGATCGGCGCCAGCCTCCTGGTCATCGCCTTCGGTGTCTTCCGGCTTGTCGGCCGCAGCCATCCACGCGCGTTGGCGCGGATTCCACCGACGCAACTCGGGTTGTGGTCGTTCGCCGTCGCCATCGCGCACGGCGCGGGATTGATGCTGGTGCCGATCTATCTCGGGCTCTGCCGGGAAGCCAGTCTCGACCGGGGTCACGCGGCCGCTGACGCCCTCATCAATACCAGTGTTTCCATGGCGGTACTGGTCGCCCTTGTTCATGCCGCCGCGATGATCGCCGCCGGCGGGTGTTTGGCGTGGCTGGTTTACCGCTATCTCGGGCTCAAATTCGTATCGCGCAGCTGGTTCAATCTGGATATGTCCTGGGCCATCAGCCTTGTTCTGGTCGGGGCCATCGCACTGGCGCTCAGCGTCGCGGGGTAGGGCGAGCGTCAGTTGCTGCGCTTACGATCAACCGGGACTAGATCGGCTTGCGGTACACGTCCTTGGTCGCGAGCAGGCCGTCCCTGAACGTATACCGCTCAATTCCACGCTGCTCCCGCTGTTCGCCCGTGGCTCTAGCGGTCTCGCTGAGGCGAAACGTCATGAAGGTCATATCGGCGGCATGGTAGTAAGCTACCTCGCGAAAACGCTGCTCCGAGAACAACGCCTTCTGCTCGGCTAGATGCGCGCGAATGGCAACCGGACCGGAGAGCGCTTTCGTCGTGCCCAGGCCGTCATGGAAGCTCCAGAGAAAATCAGGTGCAACGACCTTGTAAAGCGCGTCCACGTCGCCCTTGAACAGAGCGCGTGCAAAGCCTTTGAGCAGTTCGTCTCTCACGGCAGGCGAAGGGACCAAAATTGCTTGAGATATCGTCGGGACGGCGTGCGTCTCGTGGTCCATGGCGTTTTCCTTAAGGCTTCACCCCGATCTTGTCCCGGATCGCGCCGAGCTCCGCCTCGTCCCAGATGCCGATCAGAACGCCGTTCCTGATTTGCAATTGCTGGCTCGAATAGGCGGCGATCCTTTCGTTGGGAGTGGTGATGTGCATTTTCGGATGCAGCGCCCAGTCGAACAGCGCCGACTGCAGCCGCGCCACGACATCGGCGCATGATAGGTCGGCGCCGCGATCGCTCAACTCCTTGGGATCGGCTTGGAGGTCGTAGAGCATCGGCCGGAAGCCAGAGGCGTGGATGTATTTCCAGCGGCCGTCGAACGCCATGAACAGCCGGCAGCGCTCGATCGGCTGGTCCAGCATCACGCGGACCTCCTGCATGGCATAGTCGTATTCGGAGAAGGCGACCTTGCGCCAGTCGGCCGGCCGTTTCCCGTGCAGCAGCGGCAGCAGTGAGCGGCCTTCGAGGATATGGTCCGGCGGCGTGCCGCCGAAATAGCCGATGAAGGTCGGCGCCAGGTCGATCGCCTCGACCAGCGCATCGTCGACGGTGCCGCGGGTGCCGTCGGCCTCGGCCGACGGGTCAATCACGATCAGCGGAATCTTGGCGGACTGTTCGTGGAACAGGTCTTTCTCGCCCATCCAGTGATCGCCGAGATAGTCGCCATGGTCGGAGGTGAACACGATCATGGTGCTTTCGAGCAGGCCGCGCGCTTCGAGGAAACCCATCAGCACGCCCATCTGGTCGTCGATCTGCTTGATCAGGCCCATATAGGTTGGAATGACTTTCTCCCGCGCCTCGCTCCGCGCCATGTTGCGGGAGTAGCGCATGTCCATGTAGGCGGCGAACACCGGATGGGCGTTGGCGCGCTCTTCCTGCGAGCGGATCACCGGCTGCACGTCCTTGGGCCCGTACATGCTGGCATAGGGCTCCGGCGCGATATAAGGCCAGTGCGGCTTGATATAGGACAGATGCAGGCACCAGGGGCGGCCGTCGTCTTCGGCCTCGGCGATGAAATCCATCGCGCGCCGGGTCATGTAGGGCGTCTCCGAATGCTCCTCGGGAACGCGTGCGGCCTTGTCGGCATGAACCAGCAGCCAGCCGTTTTGCAGGCTCCCGTCCTCATCGGCGCCGGAATTGGCCCAGTGCTCCCACGGATTGTCGGCCTCAAATCCGTGCTCGCGCAGATATTTGTCGTAGGCCGGGCGCGGCCGCCCGGTGGGATGCAGGCCATCGTCGCGCTCATAGGGTTCGAAGCCGCATTCCGACACATGCACGCCAATGATGGAGTCCGCAGGAATGCCCAGATTCTTCAGGCCTTCGAGGTCGGGCGCCATGTGGGTCTTGCCGACCAGCACGTTGCGCACGCCGATGTTCTGCAGGTGATCGCCGAGCGTCGGCTCGCCCACCCGCAGCGGCCAGCCGTTCCAGTGCGAGCCATGCGAGCGCATGTAACGGCCGGTATAGAACGACATCCGTGACGGGCCGCAGATCGGCGACTGCACATAGGCGTTCGAGAACAGGACGCCACGCCTGGCCAACGCGTCGATGTTCGGCGTCTTCAGCACCGGATGCCCGGTGCAGCCGAGATAGTCGTAGCGCAGCTGGTCGCACATGATCCAGAGCACGTTCCTGGCGGGCATTTTGCGGCGGGTCATGGCATGCGATGCGGGTTGGAGGGCGGCGGATGGTGCGATATTGCCGCGCAAATGACAATCGACCGGACGCAGCCCCCATGGCGTTAACATTTCAGCGCCGGGTTTTCGGGGTTCAAGCGGCGTCCCCGGCGCATGCGCGTTAGGCATACCGGCACTTTTGGCCGGATGCCTTAACCTTCTGAAACACTCCCTTCGGTTACACTGGCGCTTGAGAACAGCGGGAACCTTACCCATGCGCGTTGGCATGACGGCAGCATTCTTGGCGGCGATGATTTCGGCGGCGCTGGCCGGCGGGGGCTTTGAGGTTGTGATCCCCGGCCGCCCCGGCGTACCCATCATCATTAACGGCGTCGATGCGTCCTATGCAGTGGTCGAGGGCGTGTGGGGACTCGGCAAGGGCAACCAGGTTGCGCCGACCATCTACGGCGGCCGTTATGTCGATCCACTTCCGTCCGTCGGCCGCTATTATCCAAGCGCCGGTCAAACGCCCGGCTACGGCCGCCTGGAAATCGAGCCGCCGGAAAACCGCGCGCTGCCGCGGCCGGCCGAAAGCTATCATCAGTCATGGTCCGTGCAATCAGCGCCGCTGCCGGCGCAGTCCAGCGTGCCGGTCGATCCGCCCGCAATCATCTACGCGCCACAGGATTACCGGGGCACGCCGCCGCCCAACGTTCCACGCTAGGAAAATCACGACCACCCACAGGAGAAAGTAATGCGTCAGGTGATCACAGGATTGGTCGCGGCGGTCGCCGCGATGGCCGCCACTCCCGCGATGGCGTGCGGCTACGGCGCCTGCGTCCATCCGCACGTCTATGTCGCGCCGGTGGCGCCCTACGGCTACGGCTATTCGGCCTGCAACCCCTGCGTGGGCTGGACCCGCGAACTGCTGCCCGATCCGCAGCAGCAATATTACTACGTCAACCAGGGCCCGACCTACACCGGTCCGGGCAACTTCGCGCCGCCCCCGGTCTATCGCGAAGGCTCGATTTCCGGCTACGGACATGGCTACAACCGTCCGCACCGACACCGCGCGCACCGCTATCACCAGGGCCAGCCCGTGCTGAGCCGCTATTATTGATCCGGTCGCGACACCGAAACTCGGACGCCCTCTCGCTTCGGTCGCGAGCGGGAGTCTGTCATTTCATGAGTCCGAGCCGGCTGGCGACAACATAGAGCGCCAGCACCGCGGCGTTCGACACGTTCAGGCTCTTGATCTCGCCGGGCATGTCGAGCCGCGCCACCACGCGGCAGGTCTCACGGGTCAGTTGCCGCAGGCCCTTTCCTTCCGCGCCCAATACCAGCGCCAGCGGCTGCTGCATCGTCACCGCGCCGAGGTCTTCGCTGCCCTGGCTGTCGAGCCCGACCGTCATGAAGCCGCGGTCGTTCAGTGCGGTCAACGCGCGGGCGAGGTTCTGCACCGTTACCAGCGGCACCATCTCCAGCGCGCCGGAGGCGGATTTCGCCAAGACCCCGGTCGCCTCCGGGCTGTGGCGGGCAGTGGTAACGACCGCCTTGACCGCGAAGGCGGCGGCCGAGCGTAAGATCGCGCCGACATTGTGCGGATCGGTGATCTGGTCGAGCACCAGCACGATGCCGTGCGGCGGCAGCGTGTCGATGTCGGGCGAGGGCAGGGGTTCGGTTTCCGCCAGGAGGCCCTGGTGTACGGCATCGGGGCCGAGCCGCTGGTCGATGACGCTGGGCCGGACGATCTCCGGGGCGACGCGGGTGTCGATGTTTTCGTCGGAGAGACGGCGGGCGGCGTTCTCGGTCAGGAACAGTTTTTGGATCCGGCGCTGCGGATTGGCGAGCGCCGCCGCCACCGTATGCCAGCCATAGAGAATGACCGGCCCGTCGAGGCCCATTTCGCGGTCGCGGCGAGCCGCTGGACGGGCGAATTTCCGCCCTTTTTCGAACGGCTTGCCGCCGCCACGGCGGAACGGCGGTTTTCGGTCGCGATCGTTCATGGGCACGCTTGTGTCACGGGTTCCCGATTATGGCAATTTGGGTAGCTGAGGTGGTGTTTGGCGGCTTCCGTTGGTTGACTTTGCCATCCCGCTTCGCCCATAAACGCGCCCGACCGGGAGTTCGCCATCGGCTCGCGGTATTAACGTCATCCAGGGCCTGATCTACCGCCTCCATGCGGTTGGGCTTGCGATGTTGTTGGAACGGGGGAGTGTCCCGAGTGGCAAAGGGAGCTGACTGTAAATCAGCCGTCTTACGACTTCGAAGGTTCGAGTCCTTCTTCCCCCACCAATACTTTCAAGGGGCTTATGCCCTTGTGCTTCCCAGCTTCTCAGGGCCAGCGCGAATTGGGAAGCATTGCGCTGCTGAACGTCCCCAAGCTTCAATCAAGTGGAGTCGGTGGTGCGTTGATCGGCTATAGAAACTCTGCTGCAAGCCGACCTCGTAAAAGCACAACCGGGGGAGATAACCGACTATACCTGCCATGTCTTTGCGATGGTGGTCGGGAATGCCGAATGCCGCTCTTTCGCCTTGAAATTCGGCCTGCCGGTGTTCAAGTTAAGGCAGTACCGATGGGGGAGTGGCGTGGGCATCGTTCGACGATTTGCGCGTTGGCGTTTAGAGCCGGGGTCGAACGAAGCCTATGCGTTTGCCATCGGTTGCGTGGCGGTAGCTACCGCTTTGCGCTGGGGTCTTGGTTTAATTAGTGACGACATTCTACCATTTCCCACTTACTATCCTGCAGTTCTCTTCGCGGCCCTTATTGGCGGGACCTATGCCGGGACCCTAGCGGCGACGCTGGGCGGGCTGATCGCGTGGTGGGCCTTTGTGGCGCCCCAGTACGCGTTCCTGCCGTTGAATGCCGGATCAGGGATCAGCTTGGTGCTGTACTTTATTGGGACCGCTTTAATCATCTGGAGTGCTAATCATTATGCCACGGTTGCAGCGCGCCTTGAAGCGGAAGAAGAACTTCGCAAACTTGCAGTCGAAGAACTTTCACACCGGTTGAAAAATAAAGTCGCGACCATACAGGCGATCATCAGTTCTAGACTTCGAGATTATCCGAAAGCAAGAGATACGGTCATCGATATGTTAGCCTCTCTTTCGGCTACCGACGACCTGATTATCTCAACACAGGGCGAAGGGGCTTTCATCAAAGACATAATTAAAGCTGAGGTTGGACCATACGATAGTTCGCGAGTGTCCATGCAGGGGCCTAGCGTACTCTTGCCTCAGAAGCTGGCTATCACAATGGCCCTCGTTGTGCATGAACTTGCTACTAATGCTGCCAAGTACGGAGCGCTCGCAAGTCCGACAGGCAGGTTGCATATCGTTTGGTCAGTGAAGGCGAGCCAAATGGTCATTCGCTGGCAAGAAAGCGGGGGGCCACTAGTTACCTCATCGAACCATCAGGGATTTGGCTCGCGACTTTTAGACCGCGCTTTAATGCCCTTCGATGGAAATATCGAAAGACGTTTTGAGCCTGATGGCCTGATCTGCGAAATGACTCTCAACATACGGACAGCACAGGGCCTTGAAGAGACTATCCAACCAGCGCCCCCAGTGACGGGAGACAAGGTTGGGAGTCCATCGTGAATTGAGAGCCGCTGCGGGGATGACGCAGCGGCCTTGGCCATAGCGGGGAACCCATCCGCGCCGTGGTCAATTGGATAACACCCCACGCAATTAAAAAGGCGCGGCGGGATTGCTCCGGCCGCGCCCCAACTATTGTGCTCGCTGGTCCAGGGCTGAGAGCGCCCCGATGCCAGGCCAAAGAACGCAGGCCTAGCGGGCGATCCCAGCGAGGTGACAGCGCTTGGTACAAGACACTGGATCACCTCCTTTCGTGGTTGATGGAGCCAGCAATATAGGCGGCGATTCGGCGTCTGTTAAGGCCCGAAACCGGCGTCGAACGCCGATGGAAAGGCGCCGCCGGCGGGAGCGGGGGCGGGTTGAGGCGGCCTGCCCGGCGTGTTAGTTCAACGTCCGACGCGGGTGTAGCTCAATGGTAGAGCAGCAGCCTTCCAAGCTGAATACGAGGGTTCGATTCCCTTCACCCGCTCCATTCGCGCATTTGTCCGGCCCGGACACATAGGTAACGGAGCGTACCTAAGACATCGGTGACAACCTCGTGCCGAACGGGTTGTCGAGGGGTTGCAGGGTTTTCTGCTCAGGTCGAAATATCCCAGATCATAATGCATGAAGGAGACGAGCCAAATACCCTCGTCGACTTCCTTGATGCCGAGCTTTTGGCCGGCCAGCACGGTTGAGATGTTGATCCGCTTGCGATGCAGGCAGAGACGTCCGCAGGCGGTGACGAGTACATCGCGGTCGTGGAACGGGTAGGTCAGCTCGGGCAGCCCTTGGTAGGGACGTGGCGAGGCGGTGTAGAGTTCCGCCGGGCACCTCATGTCGAGGGCCTCGTGCGGGCGTTCGGCGTTGAACTCGCGAACGAAGGCGTCGAAGCGCTCCTGCAGCTGCAGACTGTTGCAGCCTGGCGGCCGGGTGGCTTCCCGCTTGAGGGTGAGATGCATACGCTCGTGTCGGCCGTTCTGCTGCGGCTGGCCCGGCTTGATGCGCTCGATGGCAATGCCGAGCCTGAGCCACCAGACCGAGAGCCTGGAGAGATTGAACAAGGCATTGGGACTGGCGAAGGGCACGCCGTTGTCGGAGCGGATGGCCAACGGCAGGCCACGTTCACGGAATAGCCGCTCGAAGGCCGTGCAAGCGGTGTCCTCGCGGGTTGAATCCAGCGCCTCGCAGAGCAGCAGGAAACGCGAGGCATGGTCGGTCGCGGTCAACGGGTAGCAGTACCGTCCATTGCCGAGCTTGAACTCACCCTTGAAGTCGGCGCACCAGAGGTCATT
>NZ_JALHLP010000023.1 GCF_022844465.1 Bradyrhizobium sp. | reverse complement strand
GCCGGCCGGGGCTCCCGCCGCCCAGGCCCCGCCGGCCGGCGCCCCTGCTGCCGCGGCCCAGCCGCCGGAGCAGCAGGTTCAGCTGATCTACGCCCCCTGGACCAAGTTTTGCCTCAAGGGGCAGGAGGCCGGCGCCAAGCAGGTTTGCTTTACCGGCAAGGACGGTCGTATCGAATCCGGCCAGCCGGTGATCGCCGCCGTCATCATCGAGCCGGAAGGCGAGCCGAAGAAGATCCTGCGCGTGACACTGCCGCTCGGCATGCAGCTGACTCACGGAACCCGGGTGATCGTTGACGGCAACGCACCGCAGCAGAGCCCCTATGTGATCTGCTTCCAGAACGGCTGCATGTCCGACTACGAAGCCACGCCCGAGATGATCGGCGCCATGAAGAAGGGACAGAACCTCGTCGTTCAGGCGATCAACTCCAACGGCGCGCCGTTGACGCTGCCGTTGCCGCTGGCGGGTGAATTCGCCAAGGCCTATGACGGGCCGCCGACCGACCCGAAGGTTTTCGAGGAAAACCAGAAGAAACTGCAGGAAGAACTGCAAAAACGGGCTGAAGAGGCGCGCAAGAGGCTTGAAGCCAATCCGCCCGCGGGTGGTCCGGCCAATCCGGCCGCCAAGTAAGACCCTTGCTGGACGAAAAAAGGCGCCTCAACCGGGCGCCTTTTTCAATTCGATCGGCAGAATCAGTTGAGCGACGGATTGCGCGGTCGGTATCCACCCGACTTATCCTTCACGAAAATTTCGGCCACCTGCGAATGTCGGATCGGTTCGCCGGAATCATCGGGAAGAAGATTCTGTTCGGAGACATAGGCCACGTATTCGGACTCCGAGTTTTCCGCCAGCAGATGATAAAATGGTTGGTCCTTGTGCGGCCGGACCTCCTCGGGAATGGACAGCCACCATTCCTCGGTGTTGTTGAATGTCGGATCGATGTCGAAAATCACGCCACGGAAAGAGAACACCCGGTGGCGGACGATTTGACCGATCTGAAACTTGGCGGTGCGCGCTTTGATCATGTCCCGTCGAATAGACCATGATCGTGACCGATGCTAGAGGCATGGCCGGATTTAATGTTCAGGCGTCGAGCCCGAGTTTGCCGCCATGGTCCCGAAATCACTGACGAAAAGATGTTCCGGCGATGGTCGATATTCTCAACCTTGCGTTACCCTATTTTGGCCTGATCTTCATCGGCTTTGCGTGCGGAAAGACCCGGCGCTTGCCGGAATCCGGCCTGGCCTGGATGAACTTCTTCCTGCTTTACGTTTCGCTGCCGGCGCTGCTGTTCGGCATCATGTCCGAGACGCCGTTCTCCGAACTGAATAACCCGCCTTTCCTGATCGCCACCACGCTCGGGACCGTGAGTGCCTTTGTGCTTGCCATGATCGCGGGACGCACCATCGGTGAGCTTTCGTTGCGCAAGGCCACCATCGCCGGCCTCGCCGGCGCCTACGGCAATATCGGCTATATGGGCCCCGGGTTGGCGCTAGCCGTGCTCGGCAGCAAGGCGGCGGCGCCGACGGCCCTGATCTTCTGCTGCGACAGCATCTTCCTGTTTTCGATCGTACCGCTCCTGATCGCGGTCACCGGTCGTGAACATCCGTCCATGCTGCACGCCGTTGGTGTCGCGGCACGGCAGATCGCGCTGAATCCGCTGATCATGTCGGCCGTCGCCGGCGCGCTCGCGGCGGCGTTCCAGATCCGGCTGCCGGTGGCGATTGGCAACACGTTATTGTTCCTGCAGAACGCGGCGGCGCCGACGGCGCTGTTCGTGCTGGGCGTTACCGTCGCGCTCCGCCCGTTCGATCGCGTACCGTGGGAGGTGCCCGGCATCATCGCCGTGAAGCTCCTGATCCATCCGCTGATCGTGTTCGGGTTGATGTTGTTGTTCGGTCCGTTCGCTCAACCCTGGGCGGCGACCGCGGTGCTGATGGCGGCGCTGCCACCGGCATTGAACGTGTTCGTGATCGCCCGGCAGAACAATACCTGGATCGAGCCGGCCTCGGTTGCGGTCTTGATCGGGACCTTCGCCTCCGTGGTCACATTGACCGGCGTGATGTGGTTGATCCAGAGCGGACGACTGGTGTTTCCCTGAACGGCTTTCCGGTGAAAACGAGCGGCCGCCAACCGGTCTAGCCGACCCTGCGCCAGGTCGGCGCAAGTCCCTCGCGCATGGCGAGCCGTCGCAGCGGGCCGAAGCCGCCGAGCAGATGCATGCCGGCCGCGCGCAGCGATTGCACCGGCAAGAAATCGGCAAGCAGCGAGCGGTTGGCGATGTCAATTGCGATCATCCGGCTCGTAACGTCGGAACGGCGCGCGGACTGGTAGCGATCCAGCACGGACGGCGATCCCGGATCCTCTCCGAGCGCGATCGCTTTGCCCGCGATATCGGCAATATCGGCGGCATCGCGCAATCCCATGTTGAGACCCTGCGCGCCGATCGGCGGCAGCACATGGGCGGATTCGCCGACCAGCGCGACACGATGGCTGGCGAACTTCGTCGGACGTTCGATCGCCAGAGGAAACAGGCTGCGACCGGCTTCGACGTGTACGCGGCCGAGGATCGAATGTGATTGCGTTTCCGCGGCCTCCGATAGCTCATCGTCGCCAAGCGACATCAGCCGTTCGGCCTCCCTCGTGGTCGAAACCCAAACCACGCTGCAGCGGTTGCCGGGCAGGGGAACAAACACGCAGGGGCCCTGGGGCGTGTGAAACTCGGTGGACACGTTGGCGTGCGGCCGCGAATGGGCAATATTGAAGGTTAGCGCCGACTGATGCAGATCGCGACGGTTGATCGCAATTCCGGCGGCCTGGCGCGACGCCGATTGCCGTCCGTCGGCGCCGACCACCAGCCGCGCCGCAAGTCGATCGCCTTTGCCTGTACGGATGGAAACGGTCGCCTCCAGCGGCTCGATGGCGGTTGCCTCGTCGTCGAACCGGGTCAGGACCGCCATTTCGGCCGCGCGTTCTTCGAGCGCGACCATCAGCGACCGGTTTTCAATGTTGTAGCCGAACTGCTCGAGGCCGATCTCCTGCGAGGAGAACCGCACTTCGGGGGCGCGGATCAGCCGGCCGGTGTCGTCGACGAGGCGCATGGTTTGCAAGGCGGCGGCGTGGCTCCGGCAACGCGGCCAGACCTCCAGGCGTTCGAGCAGGTCTATTGAAGGACCCAGCAGCGCGGTCGTGCGGTTGTCGGGGTAGGGCGAGCGGCGGGCGAGCAGGGCGGTTCTGGCGCCGGTCGCGGCCAGCGCGATGGCGGCGGTCAAACCGGCTGGCCCGCCGCCGATCACGACGACATCGTAGGCTGGCAACGCATCATTCATGCCGGGACAATTGACGTTTTGAACGACTTTTTCAAGCTGTCTGCCCGTCGAAATGCATCGGTTACGTGGCGGAACGCGGCGAGCACGTGTATGCAAATCGGGGCGATTCCTGTTAGCAATGATGGCGAGATGGACCAGATCAGCCAGCCAGTTTCCGACCCAGCGACGAGCCGGGCCCGGGCCGCAGCATTTGCCGTGCACATATTCACGGCGATGGGCGCCGGAGTGGCATTGCTTGCGATGCTGGAAGCGGTGCGCGAGCATTGGGCCAACATGTTCGGCTGGCTTGGCGTGGCCTTGATCATCGACGCGATCGACGGCCCGCTGGCGCGAAAGCTGGACGTCATTCGGCTGCAGCCGAACTGGTCGGGCGAGGTGCTCGATCTCGTCATCGATTTTGTGACCTACGTGTTTATTCCGGCCTATGCAATCACGGCGAGCGGGATGCTGCTGCCGCTGGCGGCGCCAGTTCTCGGCATTGGCATTGTTGTGTCGGGCGCGCTCTACTTCGCGGACCGACGCATGAAGGCGGCGGACAATCATTTTCGCGGCTTTCCGGCGTTGTGGAACGCCGCCGCATTCTACCTGTTCCTGCTGCACTTGCCGCCGGTTCTTTCCACCCTGGGCATCGCTGTATTGGTGGCGCTGACGTTCGCGCCGTTTCACGTATTGCATCCGATTCGGGTCGTGCGTCTGCGCTGGCTGAATCTGTGGCTGATCGCGGTGTGGGCCGTGCTTGCGATCTACACGCTGGTACGGGATTTCAATGTGGGGGCGCCGGTCGTCGCCGTGCTTTGCGCCATAGCGGCCTACATCGTGGGAAGCGACGCGGTGATTCGCCGAATGAGGTTGTTCAAGACATGATGGAATTATTGACGAGCCCGGAGGCCTGGGCGGCGCTGTTGACGTTGACAGCGCTCGAGATCGTGCTGGGTATCGACAATGTCATTTTTCTTTCGGTTCTCGTCTCGCGCCTGCCGCCCGAGCAGGCCAAGCGCGCCCGTCAGATCGGACTGCTGCTGGCGCTGGTGTTTCGCATCGCCCTTCTGAGCGTGCTGGTTTGGCTGATAGGTCTCAAAGAACCTGTCATCACCGTCAAAAATATCGCGTTCTCGTGGCGTGACATCATCCTGATCGGCGGCGGCGCGTTCCTGATCGCCAAGGCAACCCACGAAATTCATGCCGAGGTCGAGGCGCGTCATTTCGAGCAAGACCAGGAACCCAAGGCGAGCGCGTTCTTCTGGGTGATCATCCAGATCATCGTCATCGATCTCGTTTTTTCCCTGGACTCGATCATCACCGCGATCGGCATGGTGGAAGAGATCGAGATCATGGTTGCGGCCGTCGTGATCGCCTGCATCGTGATGTACGTCTCGTCGGGCCCGGTGGCGAAGTTTGTGGCCGAGCATCCGACCACGAAAATGCTGGCGCTGGCGTTCCTTGTCCTGATCGGCATGGCGCTGGTGGCTGACGGATTCAAGTTCCACATCCCCCGCGGCTACATCTATTTTGCCATCACCTTCTCGGCCGCCGTCGAATTGTTCAATGTGCTCGCAAGGCGCAACCGGGTCAAAGTTGCCAGGTAGCCGGCTTTGGCCGGCTAGTTGACAAGGCGGCGGCGATGGCCTTCGTTTCGCCTGAAGTGGGCTGCTTCAGGACGACGCAGCCGAGGGAGAGACTGTCATGGCCAAGGCCGTGCGCGTGCACAAGGTGGGGGGTCCGGAGGCGCTGATATATGAGAGCGTGGACGTGCCGGCGCCGGGCCCGGGCGAAGTTCGAATCCGCCAGCATGCCGTCGGCCTGAACTTTATCGACGTTTATTACCGCACCGGACTCTACAAGGCGCCAGGCCTGCCGTTTATCGCGGGAAACGAGGCTGCGGGAGAAGTCGTGGCCGTCGGCGCAGGCGTGACCAACTTTCACCCGGGAGACCGCGTCGCCTATTATTTCACCCTCGGTGGATATGCCAGCGAAAGGGTGATCCCGGCGGACAACCTGGTCAAGCTCCCCGACCACATCACCTACGAGCAGGCCGCCGTCCTGATGCTCAAGGGGCTGACGGTCTGGTACCTCCTGCACAAGACCTTCAAGGTGGAGGCGGGACATCGCGTACTCATCCACGCCGCGGCCGGCGGCATCGGCCTGCTGGCCTGCCAATGGGCGAAGGCGCTGGGCGCCCGCGTGATCGGCACCGTCGGCTCCAAGGCCAAGGCGGACCTCGCGCTCGCCCATGGTTGTGATCACGTCATTCTCTACAACGAGGAGGATTTCGTCGCGCGGGTCAAGCAGATCAGCCGCAATGAACTCTGCGACGTCGTCTATGACGGCGTCGGCAAGAGCACGTTCCCGGGCTCCCTGTCGTGCCTGCGACCACGCGGCCTGTTCGTAAGCTTCGGCAACGCCTCCGGCCCGGTGCCGCCGTTTGCGCTTGCGGAGCTCAATAATCACGGCTCGCTGTTTGCGACCCGGCCAAAGCTCAATGACTACGTCAGCACGCGCAAGGAGCTGCTCGAAGGCGCCGACACGCTGTTCGCGGCGGTCATCAACGGCAAGCTCCACGTGCCGATCAACCATGCCTATGCGTTGAAGGATGCGGCCAAGGCGCATACGGAGCTTGAGAGCAGGGCCACGACTGGCGCGGGGATCTTGAGGCCTTAAGTCTCTCGGTCGTCATTCCGGGGCGATGCAAAGCATCGAACTATGGTGCGCAACTGCGCACCTGAGAATCTCGAGATTCCCCGATGCGCAATTGCGCATCTGAGGTCTGGTCCTACGGACCATCCCGGAATGACGACGGAGAGAACGTCAAGCCACCCGTCTCGCCGCGCCGGCCTTGAGCAAAATCGTGTCGAGGCAATCGATCATTGCCGATATCTCGTCCGCCGTGACGTTGAGCGCCGGCATGAAGCGCAGCGCGTCCGGCTGCGGCGAGTTCAACAGCACGCCTTCGGCAAACGCCTGCGCCACGATCGAGGCGCCGATCGGCAGCTTGAGGTCGAGCGCCAGCAGCAGCCCGCGGCCGCGCACCTCACCCAGCCCGTGCCGCGCCGAAAGCTTCTGCAGTTGGCTCTCCAGGAATAATCCGGCGTCCGCGGTGGATTTAAGGAAGTGCGGCGTGGCCACATGTTCAAGCACCGCGAGCCCGGCGGCGCACATCAGCGGATTGCCGTTGAAGGTGCCGCCCTGGTCGCCATGCTCGAAGCAGGAAGCGTGTTCGGTCGCGAGCAGGGCCGCCAGCGGCACGCCGCCGCCGATGCCTTTTCCAAGCGTCATGATGTCGGGCTCGATCCCGGAATGCTGGTAGTGGAACAGTTTTCCGGTGCGGCCCATGCCGGTCTGGATCTCGTCGACGATCAGGAGCAGTCCGTGCGCCTCGGTCAGCGCCCTCAGCTCCCTCAGAAACTGATCGGTTGCCGGCCACACGCCGGCTTCGCCCTGGATCGGCTCCAGCATCACCGCGACCGTTTTGTCGGAGATGAGTTGCTTGACGGAATCGAGGTCGTTGAGCCGGGCCTTGGGGAAACCGGCGACCTTGGGCTCGAACAGCGGCTCGAACGCCTTCTTGCCCGATGCTGACATGGTCGCCAGCGTGCGGCCATGAAAGCCGCCGACAAAGCTGATGATTTCAAACGCGCCGCCCTTGTGCTTCGCGCCGTATTTCCGCGCCAGCTTGATTGCGCCTTCGTTTGCCTCTGCCCCCGAATTTGCAAAGAACACCTGGTCGAAGCAGCTGTTGGCAACCAGCGCCCTGGCCAGCTTCAGGCTCGGTTCATTGAAGAAGGCGGGGCTCGGCGTCAGCAGCAGCTTTGATTGCCTGGCGAGCGCGTCGGCCACGATCGCCGGCGAATGGCCGAGGCAATTGACCGCCCAGCCCTGCATGAAATCGAGGTAACGCTTGCCGCTGTCATCCCACAGATAGGCGCCTTCGCCCTTGACGAAGACGGCGGGCGGCCGCGCGGTGATGTCCATCAGCGCGTCGAATGGTTCGGTGGCGTTGGTCATGTCGATCTCCGAGGGTGGGGGTGAAAAGCAGGCCGAAACGCAAGAAGGCCGCACTTTTGAGGGTGCGGCCTTCTCGAAAACGTTGCTGAACTAGTTAATCAGCGTTGTCGTCGGACACGGCGCGACCCATCATCGTCGATCGAGCGACGACGCAAGCAGGTGTGGCGGTTGGTCCGGTTCAACTTCATGGCGCAGGGCGATACAACCCGATGGCTGGCCCTGTCAAGCGGTTTCGGGGTTAAAACCCCGCGACGCTGCCGTGCAGGTCATATTGGTCGGCGCGCTCGATCCTGGCCGAGACGATCTCGCCGACCTTCAGCGGGCGGCGGCTGCTCAGATAGACCGCGCCGTCGATCTGCGGCGCGTCGGCCTTTGAACGTCCCTTCGCGACGGTCGGCCCGACCTCGTCGACGATAACCTGCTGCCGTGTGCCTACCTTGCGCTTCAGCCGCCGCGCCGAGATCTTCTGCTGCCGCGCCATCAGCGCGTTCCAGCGCTCCTGCTTGATTTCGTCAGGCACGGCGTGGCCGAGGGTGTTCGAGACGGCACCCGCGACCGGCTCGTATTTGAAGCAACCGAGGCGATCGATTTCGGCCTCTTCGAGCCAGTCGAGCAGATAGGCGAAATCGGCATCGGTCTCGCCGGGAAACCCGACGATGAAGGTCGAGCGCAGCGTCAGGTCAGGGCATTGCTCACGCCACTTCTTGATCCGCGCCAGCGTCTTTTCCTGCGCGGCGGGGCGCTTCATCGCCTTCAGCACTTCCGGGCTGGCGTGCTGAAAGGGGATGTCGAGGTAGGGTAGAACCTTGCCTTCAATCATCAGGCCGATGACCTCGTCGACATGCGGGTAGGGGTAGACATACTGCAGCCGAACCCAGGCGCCGAGATCGCCGAGTTCTTTTGCCAGATCGAAGAATCTGGCGCGGACCTGACGATCTCTCCAGGGGCTCTCCGCATACTTGATGTCGATGCCGTAGGCGGAAGTATCCTGCGAGATAACAAGCAATTCCTTGACGCCGGCGGCGACGAGCTTTTCCGCCTCGCGCAGCACCTCACCGGCGGGTCGCGATACCAGGTCGCCGCGTAGTTTCGGGATGATGCAGAAGCTGCAGCGATTGTTGCAGCCCTCCGAGATTTTCAGGTACGCGTAGTGCCGGGGCGTCAGCTTGACGCCCTGCGGCGGCATCAGATCGAGGTGCGGATTGTGCACCGGCGGCAACGCCCGGTGCACGGCCTCCAGTACACTCTCATATTGCTGCGGGCCGGTGATCGACAACACGCCGGGATAGGCCGCCTCGATCTGTTCAGGCTCGGCGCCCATACAGCCGGTGACGATAACCTTGCCGTTCTCGGCCATCGCCTCGCCGATGGCGCTGAGTGACTCCTGTTTGGCGCTGTCGAGAAAGCCGCAAGTATTGACGATGACGATGTCGGCGCCGGCATGCTTGCGCGCCAGCTCGTAGCCTTCGGCGCGCAGCCGGGTGATGATGCGCTCGGAATCGACCAGCGCCTTGGGGCACCCAAGCGAAACAAAGCTGACTTTGGGCGCGGCGGCCTGCTGCATATCGGATCTGCCTGATTGATAAGCAGGAGCTAGTCCTATTTGCTCATATTTACAAGGCTTTGCGCCGGCGTCCGACGTGCTATGGATGCGTGCCGGGTTAAGAGTTGACCGATGAACGCCGAGTCGTCGCCGAAAATCGTCATTGTCGACGAAAGCCCGATCCGTGCCGCGATCCTGCAAGAGGGATTGCGGGAGGCGGGCTTTACCGGCGTTGTTCATATCAGCGAAATGCAGAGCCTGCTAGCGCGAATTTATGCGCTCGACCCCGACGTCATCCTGATTGACCTGGAAAATCCGAGCCGCGACGTGCTGGAGCAGATGTTCCAGGTCAGCCGCGCGGTGCGCCGGCCGATTGCCATGTTCGTCGACCAGAGCGACTCGGCCTCGATCCAGGCCTCGGTCGATGCCGGGGTTTCCGCCTATATCGTCGATGGCCTGAAGAAGGAGCGGATCAAGCCGATCCTCGACCTCTGCATCTCCCGCTTCAATGCGTTCTCGAAACTGCAGGACGAACTCGACCGCACCAAGTCCGCGCTCGAGGAGCGCAAGGTCATCGATCGCGCCAAGGGCATCCTGATGAAGGTCAAGGGCCTGACGGAGGACGAGGCCTATGTGCTGATGCGCTCCACGGCGATGCGCGAGAAGAAGAAGATAGGCGAGATCGCGCAGTCGATCCTGACCGCGTCGGAGTTGCTGAAATGACGACACCGCTGCACATCGGCTTCATCCCTCTGGTCGACGCCGCCGCGCTCATTGTCGCCGTGGACAAGGGCTTTGCGGCGGCCGAAGGACTCGATGTCACGCTTGTGCGGGAGGTGTCGTGGTCCAATATCCGCGACAAGCTCAACATCGGCCTGTTCGACGCGGCTCATCTGCTGGCGCCGGTGGCGATCGCCTCGAGCCTCGGGCTCGGGCACGTCAAGGTCCCGATCGTGGCGCCGTTTAATCTGGGCCTGAACGGCAATGCCATTACCGTGTCGCCGGAACTGCATGCGGCCATCATGAGCGAGCGGGAGGGCGACGGCCTGGATCCCATGACCACCGCGCGGGCGTTGGCCCGCGTTGTCGCCAGGCGACGCAGGATCGGTGCCGATCCCTTGACGTTCGGCATGACATTCCCGTTCTCCACCCACAACTACCAGCTCCGGTTCTGGATGGCGGCAGGCGGCGTCGATCCCGACGAGGACGTGCGCCTGGTCGTGCTGCCGCCACCCTACATGGTGGACAGCCTCGCCAATGGCCATGTCGATGCATTCTGCGTCGGCGCGCCCTGGAATTCGGTCGCCGTCGATTTGGGTGTCGGCCACATCCTGCATTTCGTCTCGGATATCCTGGAGCGGGCCGCTGAAAAGGTGCTCGCGGTCAGGCAGAACTGGTCGGAGAGGAATCCGGACGTGCTGGCAGCCCTGATCCGGGCGGCGTCACGCGCGGCCGAGTTCATCGAACGGCAGGAAAACCGCGCTGAGGTCGCCCGCCTGCTGGCTCAGCCCGAAAGAATTGGCGTCGAAGCCGAAGTGATCCAACGCACCCTCGACGGCCGCCTCAAGGTTTCCCCGGGCGGGGACCGGCGTGAGAGCCGCCGCTATCTTCTCATCGGGCGCGAAGGCGCTGCGCGGCCCGATCCTGCGCAGGCTGCCTGGCTCTACGCGCAGATGGTGCGCTGGGGCCAGACGGCGATGCGGCCGGACGCGCTTCGAACCGCGATGGGTGTCTTCCAGCCCAACCTATACGATGCCGCCATGGGGCTACAGGGCAGGACGCCAGACGCTACCGATGCCATCGGAGCCTTCGCTGGCCCGGCGTTCGATCCCACCGATATCACCAGTCACCTGAAGGCGTTCAAGATCGGTCATTGGAAATCCTGAGCCAGCTCGGCGCAAGCAACCTCGGGCAAGGGCAGAGGTATCGGCTAAATTTTGGGCATGTGCCCAAACGAGCAATGAAGCGTGCCCCATCGCTGCCCGAACATCCGCGCAACCAATTGAAATAGCGGTACATTTCTTCAAGTTGATCTGGCACGCAACTTGAATGGTGCAGTGCAGCCGGTGAGCGCAGACGCCCGTCGGCGCATATCCAGGATGGACTTCCGCAGCAACGAAGCTGGTCGAACCGCTGCTCTGCCAGGCCGGAGCGGTCACACCCAAATCGTTGACGCCACCTCATCGTGGCCGCAGGAGCTTCGTCGCGCACCATGAAGATTGAAACGCTCCCAGTCGACTTTACCGACGAGCAGAAGCGCTATCTGGAAGGCTTTACGAGCGGCTTGCAGATCAGCCGGGTCGGCCGCGGCCTCGGCGGCGGTTCGGGCAAGGCCAATGCGGAACCGATCGGGCCGGATGCCGCGCACATCAAGGCGCAGGACAAGGTCACGGCCTCCGGCAAGAAACTCGCCGATCAGGAAAAATTCAAGCGAGAGGAACATCCGTTCGATGCCTATCCGCGGCTGAAGCAGCAGGCGCTCGACAACGTGCCGCCGAGCCCGGCCGACAATTTTCGCTGGCGTTACTACGGCTTGTTTTACGTCGCGCCGGCGCAGGACTCCTACATGTGCCGGCTGCGGATTCCGAACGGGATCATGAAGCATTGGCAGCTCGCCGGAATGGCTGATCTCGCCGAGCACCTGTGCGGGCCGTTCTGCAACGTCACCACGCGCGCAAATCTGCAGGTGCGCGAAATTCCCTTCAGCAATTCGGTAGCGTTGATCGAAGGCATCCAGGAGCTCGGCTTGTGTTCCCGCGGTTCGGGCGCCGACAACATCCGCAATGTGACAGGCACGCCGACGGCGGGGATCGATCCGCAGGAACTGCTCGACACCCGCGAATATACCCGCGCGTGGCACTATCATATCCTCAACGACCGTTCGCTGACCGGACTGCCACGCAAATTCAACGTTGCCTTCGACGGCGCCGGCAAGATCGCGGTGCTGGAAGATACCAACGATATCGCGTTCTCCGCAGTCGAGGTCAAAGACGGGTTCGGCGTCGAGCCCGGCATCTGGTTCCGCCTCGGCCTGGGCGGCATTACCGGCCACAGGGACTTCGCCAGCGACACCGGCATCATCGTCCGGCCGGCGGATGCAACCGGGGTCGCCGACGCGATCGTTCGCGTCTTCATTGATACCGGTGACCGCACCAATCGCCTGAAGGCGCGAATGAAATACGTGATCGACGCGATCGGAATGGACAAGTATCTCGCCCTCGTCGAAGAAAAACTCGGCCGTGCCCTCATCCGTGTTCCTCCGGAAGCGATTGCGCCGCGCCCGGCGTTCGACCGCATGGCGCATATCGGCGTCCACAGGCAGAAGCAGGAAGGCCTGAACTGGATCGGCGTCGCGCTGCCGCTCGGCAAGCTCACCTGCGAGCAGATGCGAGGGCTTGCCAGGATCGCGCAGGACCTCGGCGACGGCGATATCCGCCTCACGGTCTGGCAGAACCTGCTGATTTCGGGCGTGCGCGACGATCGCATCAAGCTCGCAATCGCCGCGATCAAGACGATCGGGATGGCGGCGGAGGCCTCGCAGATTCGCGCCGGGCTGATCGCCTGCACGGGCAATGCCGGCTGCAAATTCGCGGCGTCGGACACCAAGCGCCACGCGGCCGAGATCGCCGACTGGTGCGAGCCGCGCGTCAACATCGACACGCCGCTCAACATCCATCTCACCGGCTGCCATCATTCCTGCGCGCAGCACTATATCAGCGACCTCGGGCTGATAGCAGCCAAAGTGCCCGTCGGCGATGGCGACGACACCGTCGAGGGTTACCACCTGTTCGCGGGCGGAGGCTTTGGCCCCGATGCCGACATCGGGCAGGAAGTCTATCGCGATCTCAGGGCCGAAGACGCGCCGCGAACGGTAGAGCGGTTGCTGAAAGCCTATCTGACGCATCGCGCCTCGCCCGGGGAAACATTTCTTGCATTTGCGCGCCGCCATGACGGGGAAGCGCTGCGCAGGCTTGCCGAGGTCGAGGTGTCGTCATGAACCAGATCACGCCTCCACCGAAAATCGAGATCATCCCTTCCAACGCGCCGTTCTCCGAAGCGCAGCGTTCCTGGCTGAACGGGTTCTTTGCCGGGTTGATGTTTGACGCGCCGACACCGCTGACGGCGGAGCAGGGCGCGGTGGTCATGCATGGCGACGGCGATGACGGCGAGGCGCCGTGGCATGACCAGACCATGCCGATTGCCGATCGCATGAAGCTTGCCGAAGGCCGCCCGTTGCGGCGGCGCATGATGGCGGCCATGGCCCAGCAGGACTGCGGCCAGTGCGGCTACGACTGCCACAACTATTCGGAGGCGATTGCAAACCGGAGTGAAACGCGGCTCAATCTCTGCGTCCCCGGCGGCAAGGAAACCGCGCGGATGCTGAAATCACTGTTTGAGGACATCGACAAGGCGCCGGCAGCGCAACCGTTGGCGTCCTCTGCTCCGCCGGCTACGCCGACGGTCGCAGCGCCGCCTGGACGATCGCGCGACAACCCGATTCCCGCGATCTTCCAGTCCCGTCGCCTGCTGAACAAGAAGGGCTCGGAAAAAGAGACCTGGCATATCGATTTCGATCTGTCGGACTGCGGTCTCGATTATGTCGTTGGCGATTCCATTGGGGTTTTCGCGCGCAACGAGGTCGGGCTGGTGGACCAGATCATTGCGCTTCTCAGCGCGTCGCACACGACGCGGGTGAATGGCAAGACCTTGCGCGAAGTCTTGATCGACGACGTCTCGCTGTCTCCGGCACCGGACTCGCTGTTCGAATTGATCTCTTTCGTTACCGGCGGCGCCTATCGCGAAAAGGCCAGGGCGCTGGCCCAGGGCGAGGATCCCGACGGCGACGCGGAGGTTCTGGATGTCATGGCGGCGCTGCAGAAGTTCTCGGGGGTCCGTCCCCACCCCGAGGCCTTTGTCGAAGCGCTCGAGCCGTTGCAGCCAAGGCTCTACTCGATCTCGTCGTCGAACAACGCTACGCCGGGGAAACTCTCCCTGACCGTCGATTGCGTCCGCTACGTCATCGGCAAGCGCCGGCGGCTTGGCCTTGCTTCCACGTTCCTTGCCGAACGTATCAATCCGGGAGAGCAGGTGAAAGTTTATGTGCAGAAAGCGCATGGCTTCGCGCTGCCACAGGATCCGAGGACGCCCATCATCATGATCGGACCCGGCACCGGCATCGCGCCATTCCGAGCCTTCCTGCATGATCGCCGCGCCACCGGCGCGCCCGGCAGGAACTGGCTGTTCTTCGGCCATCAGCGCAGCGATTGCGACTTCTTCTATGCGGATGAGCTCAACGCCATGAAGAGCTCAGGCCTGCTGACAAGGCTGTCGCTGGCCTGGTCGCGCGACAGCGACAGGAAGTTCTACGTCCAGGATCGCATGCGCGAGGTCGGCGGCGAACTGTGGACCTGGCTCGCCGAGGGCGCCAACGTCTATGTCTGCGGCGACGCCAAGCGGATGGCCAAGGACGTCGAGCGCGCGCTGGTCGATATCGTCGCACAGTACGGTGCCCGGACCACTGACGACGCCGTCAGCTTTGTCGCGGAACTCAAGAGAAAGGGCCGGTTCCAGCAGGACGTGTACTGATCCGATCAAAAATCGGCCCACCTTCTAGCTGCTGTACTGCTTGCTGTTCCTTGCAGGTCCGTACGGAAAACCTATGACGTTTTCATCTTGAACGGTGCTACCTCAATCCCCGCCATCTTCAACGCCTGACGCACCCCGCGTCCGATCTCGACCGCGCCCGGCGTATCGCCGTGAATGCATACGGTATCGGTGCGCATCTTGATCACCTTGCCCGTGACCGAGACCACCGCGCCGTCCTGCACCATCCGTACCACGCGATCCGCAATCTCTCTGACGTCGTGCAACACGGCCCCCGGCTTCTTGCGCGAGACCAACGAGCCATCGTCCTCGTAGGCGCGGTCGGCGAAGACCTCATGCACCATCGGCAGGTTGGCGGCTTCGCCGGCCCGCACCAGCCTGGAGTTGGCGAGCACGACGAAGATCAGATTGGGATCGACCGCCCTGATGCCGCCGGCGATCGCCTTGGCGGTCATGTCGTCCTCGCAGGCGACGTTGGAAAGTGCCCCGTGCGCTTTCACATGAGTGACCTTGTAGCCGGCCGCGGTCGCGATCGCCTGCAGCGCACCGATCTGGTAGGCGATCAGGTTCTCGATCTCGGACGATTTCAATCCCGGGATCGGTCGCCGGCCGAAGCCATGGAGGTCGCGATATCCGGGGTGTGCGCCGACGCTGACGCCGCGGGCTTTCGCAAGCTCGACCGTGCGCCGCATGATGTCGGCATCGCCGGCATGAAAGCCGCAAGCGACGTTCACCGACGTCGCCAACTCGATCATCGCGGCGTCATTTCCCATTTCCCACGCGCCAAATCCTTCGCCGAGATCACAATTGAGGTCTATGGTTGTCATGTTGGCGGTCCGTTTCCGATGCGTGGATCCAGTTGCTCAATCCAATTCTGATGCATCCGATGATCTGGCATGCCAGGTCGCGGCATCGACAGCACTGACGGCGTGGCCTGCGACGTTGGCATCGTGCATCGCATCGATGTCGAGATCAATGCTTTCGACGGCGCGCAATCGGTCGGGCAGGGTGCGCAGCAAGCCGGCGAACTTGCGCGCCTCGGCCTGAGCTTCCGCCATGCTGACGGCCCTGAAGCGAAATGCTTGGCCGGCCGGTATCTGCGCCAACCGTCCGAGGTCCGCCGAGATCACGGTCGCGATCTTGGGATAGCCGCCGCTGGTGCCGCGATCAGGCATCAGAACGATCGGCTGCCCGCTGCCGGGCACCTGCAGGCTGCCGTTCACCGTGCCGTCGGAGACGATATTGTGGCCGTAGAGGTGCTTAAGGACCGGGCCTTCGAGCCGGTAGCCCATGCGGTCGCTGGTCGCGGATATCTTCCACTCGCTGTCGATCAACAGTTGTTTTGACTGTTCGGGGAATTCGTCATCCTGGGGGCCCCAGACCACGCGGATCGGCGCGTCGGTTGAGGCCGGCAGCTCGATCCGTTGTTCGATCGCGCCGCCGGCGGTCGCGGTCTGCAATTCGTCACCCGCCTGCAGGGGGCGCGGATAGGGGCTGCCGAGGCCGGCGCGGGCGTTGACCGCGAGACTGCCGAACATCGGTTCGCCGAGAATGCCACCTTCGATGGCGAGATAGCTGAACGATCCGCCGCGGGCAAAGCCGAGAGTGAGCGTTTCGCCGTCCGCGATCGTGATAGAACGATCGAACGACACCGCGCGGCCCGCGATATCGGCATTGCGTGGGGCCCCGGCCAGTGCCACGCGGACCGGCCCGCGCGCCGTGAGCTTGGCGCCAAACGGACCAATCTCGATGGCGGCAGCAAATGCATCATTGCCGACCAGCGTGTTGGCAACAGCCAGCGCCAATCGATCGATCGCACCGCTCGGCACCAACCCGTAGCGTTGCGCGCCGAAGCGTCCGCCGTCCTGGACCGAACTTGCCGGGCCGATCGATATAACGCGGAGTCGGCTCACGACGCCACCAACTCGGCAATGAATTCGCCGGTTTCGGCGGCGCGATCCTGCTCCGCAAAGACCTTGGCGTCGACGGACACGAAAGTGACGGCATCGCCAGGCTCCAGCAGGAAGATCGGATCGCGATGAAGCTGGTAGGTGCGGACCGCCGTCCGTCCCAAAAGATGCCAGCCGCTCGGACCGGCGAGGCACTGGATGCCGGTCTGAACGCCGCCGATCGAGATCGTGCCGGCCGGCGTCAGCAGACGCGGGTTCTGCCGTCGCGGCAGGTGCAGCGATTCCGTGAGTCCACTCAGATAGGACCAGCCGGGCGTAAAGCCAATCATCGCAACGCGGTAATCTCCGGCGACGTGCCGTGCCACGATTTCGCCGGGCGTGGCGTTGAGGGCTTTGGCGACATCCTCGAGGTCAATGCCGTGTTCACCGCCATAGACCACGGGAATACGCCATCGTCGCGTTCGCACCACTGCCGGAGCCGGCCGTTGTGCCAGCGCGAGCAGCTTTTCGCCGAGCTCGTCAAAGCCGATGGTGACGGGATCGTAATGCACGAGCAGGGAGCGATAGGTCGGAACCGTCTCGGTGACGCCCTTGACTGGTTCTGCAGCCATGGCGCGGTCGAGCGCCAGCACCCGCCAGTTGGCGTCGTCGTCAATGTTGCGGCTGAATTCCACCGTGACGGCGCTGTCGCCACTCGGCAAGAGGCGGGGTGGGGATCGCGTTGCTGCCATGGCCTTGGAACTGTCTCGCAGCTGCCTTGCAGCTATGGGGGCTCGCTTTAAGCTGTAGCGTGTTTTGGCCGGGAGTGGAATTCGCTTGGAATGAAATCGTCCCGTATATTCAATAAACTAATCCCCATTCCGATGATAAGGTGCGATGATCGCCGCCTTCCCCGAGCTCTTGACGCGCGCCGTGCACTTCCCAAGATGCGTCAGCTATCCATTCCTCCATCCGGAGCCAGCATCCCTGATGTCCCTGTCCCCCGACGCCATCGCTACCCTGTCGCGCGTGTCCACTGGCACCATCACCACTGTCCTTTTGAAAAAGGGCCTGCGAAACATCTGGATGCGCGGTACCAAGCCGCTGCGGCCCGGACAGCCGCGGCTGGTCGGCCCGGCCTTTACGTTGCGCTTCGTGCCCGCACGCGAGGATCTGGCGACCCCCGAATCGTGGTCATCGCCGATTTCAACCCGTACCGCGATTGAGGCCATGCCGAAGGGGTGCATGGCCGTCGTGGATGCCATGGGCGTGACCGACGCCGGCATTTTCGGGGATATTCTTTGCGCGCGCATGGTCAAGCGCGGGGTTGCGGCCTTGATTACCGACGGCGTGGTGCGCGATGTCGAAGGCGTGCTTGGCACCAACATGCCGGTTTGGTGCGATGGCTTCGCGGCGCCGCCCTCGGTGGCCGGCCTGACATTCGTCGGTTGGGGCGAACCTATCGGCTGTGGCGGGGTTGCGGTCTTCCCGAACGACATCATCGTCGCCGACCAGGATGGGGCGGTGCTGATCCCGCAGGCGCTGCTCGACCACGTGTTGGCGGAAGGGCCGGAGCAGGAGCGGATGGAGGCCTGGATCGTTAACGAGGTCAACAACGGCGCGGCGCTGCCCGGACTCTATCCGATGAACGCCGAGACCAAGGCGCGCTACGCGGCCAGCAAGAAATAACATCAGACAAGGGAGCTAACCCCATGGACATTCATCTCGCTGGATCGCGGCCGACGCGGAAGGCGCCGCCGGAATATTTCACCGGCAATGTCATGCAGGACCCCATCATCGCGGCGGAGCCGCCGGCGCGGCTGGTTTCGACCCGTGTGGCATTCGAACCGGGCGCGCGGACAGCCTGGCACTCGCATCCGCTGGGCCAGACGCTCTATGTGGTCGAAGGCGTAGGCCGGGTGCAGGCCAAAGGCGGGCCCATCCGCGAGATCCGGCCAGGCGACGTTGTCTGGATCCCACCGGGTGAGAAGCATTGGCACGGCGCGTCCCCGACTAATGGCATGACCCACATCGCCATGCAGGAAGCGCTCGACGGCAGTTACGCGACATGGATGGAGAAGGTGACCGACGCCGAATATTCCGAGAAGGTGGGCTAGGCCAGAACTAATCCCGTCTCGATGGAATTGAGACGGGATTCTGTCTGGTGCGTTTTCCTGGTTCGAACGGTTTCCGTTCGTTGGAAAACGGTTTGGTTGCGGCGCCTTAAATCCGCTGCGCGGTCCAGGTGCCCGAGCACAATGCAGCGCGCCATGTGCCCGACCCCGAGGTGCCCGAAAGGTATCCCGAGCCGACGGCGCGCTTCATGCCGCTGGCGAGCGTTACCCGGATAGCGCCGGCCTCGGCCACACGGCCCGACGCCGTTACCGCCGAGTTGTTCGAAGCGACCTGTCCGTTGTTGATCTCGATCGAAACCGAGGCGCCGCTGGTGCAGGCCGCGTTCGAAGAGGTGATCTGCACGTTCCAATCACCATCAAATGTCGCAGCCGCGGATGGCGTCGCGAGCGCCAGTGCGGCAAGGACTGAAACGGTAGTAGTGATCTTGCGAAAACTTCCCATGGTTCGCCCCTTTGTTTGGACGCGCCCACTCTTCCACAATGGTTCCTGGGAGACTGTGATTGTCGTCACGCGCGAAAGGGCAGGCCGATCGCAGGAAAGCAGCTAGGAAGCCGCCAGCGCGGCGCACCCTGGTTCATCGCTTAAGGCGAAGGCCGTGTCAGTTGACGCGGGTCCACGTTTGGCCGCCACAGAACATGCCACCGAAAGCACAACCCTGGACGCGCAGGCTGTCCGTGCCCTTGAGCGCGATGGTGGAATCGTAGGTGCTGCCGGTGTTCGGATCGAAAATCCGACCGCTCCATTTGTCCTTGCCGGGCTTCATGTTGATCAGAACCTGTTCGCCGTTCTGGTTGGATTTCTTGTCGACCGAGTAGCCGCAGAGGTTGGCTCCACACTGCTCGATCCGTACCTTGCCTTCCTTTTCTTCCGTCAACCATACGCCGAGCGGTGAGTTCGACGGCGGAAGCGTCGTGGTTGCCGGAGCAGCGGCCTGCTTCTGGGGGGCAGGCGAGGGCGATGGGGCGGCTACCGGGGCAGGCGGCGGATCGACCGCTGGAGAAGTGGTCTGCTGCTTCTGGGCAGCGGGCGCCGCGGCGTCGGCCGGAGCGGCGATCGCCGTCGCGGCTGGCGGTTGGCTCGTCGAGGCCGCGGCCGGAGGTGGAACTGGAGGAGCAGACGGCGCCGGCGTAGCTGCCTGTTCAGCCGGCCTTGGCGCGACGGGGGCAGCCTGCGGTTCGGCCTTGGCTTGCGGCGGCGCTTTCCTGCTGGAGGAATCGCGCTCGGCATCCTCGTTGCGCGGGCGTTTCGTCTTCTTGCCGCTATTGTCGTAGACGCCGGGAATTGAAACGATCCCTCGATCGGGATCGATGTGAATGGTATGACCGCCATATTCAAAGGTGTACTGCGCCTGCGCGGCGGTGCTCGCCAGCAAAAAAATGGCGAGAGCGAAACACTTCGTCATGACGACCTCCTGCGCAGGTAACCCCGGTTTTGGAAGCTACGCTGCGGTCGCTTCCTCCAACGTGATCCATATCACTGTCCGGCTATGAGTCGTGTGCCCGGCAGCTTTGGTTCAATGTCGCACACTGGGCCGATTTTTGCTGTTGGGTCCGCTGTGCGGCCAATCTCCCGTGGAAAAGTGCGTGCTTTCAGCAGCTCCGTAGATATCCCTGGCCCTCGAAAGGGCGGTTTCGAAACGCGTGAACGCGCTACCCCTCGCTGTTCTTGCGTACTACAGGGGGGCCCCGCCGTTTCCGCTCATTTCGTTCTTTATTTGCTCGAAACGCCGACGCGAATCACGTTCTCGATCATCCACCAGTTTGATCGCGGCGTCCCTGCTCAGCGGCCCGGTGACGACGGCCGTGGAGTTCGCGCCAAAGGTCTCGTCAACATAGTAGTCGCCATTCTCAAGGCGCACCGTCCACTTGAATCGGATGGCGGCCAATGGGCCGGGGCCAAGCTTGGAATATCCATGGGCTTCAATCGGCGGATGCGCTGGCGACGCCTCTGGGACGCCTGCAGGTCGATCCGACCCGCGCTGGGCTTCCGGCATATCGAGAATGCTGGCAATGGCAGCAAGCGCATGGTCGGTTGGGTCGCTTTGACTCACGGTTCAGGCTCCGGATCGAGCACGTCTGCGGATGGGTCCCCGTCTGACGCCTAATCTATGTTCCTTGCGAACAAGGCTGAGTTTTGTCCATCCCGACGGTCGAAAATGTCCGATTTATGCACATACCGGAGGCCGCCTGTCCTGCCACGGTCCGGCTTGTTCGAGCTGCCCGGCGAGCCGGAACAAGGTTGCTTCGTCGCCAAATTTTCCGGAGAACATCATGCCGAGCGGCAAGCCGGCCTTGTTCCAGGCCAACGGCACCGACATGGCCGGCTGGCCGGACATGTTGAACATGGCGGTACCGGGCATGTAGCGGCGCAGGATCGGTGCGATATGCGATAGGTCGTCGGACATGGTGTTGAGCTCCCCGATGCGCAGCGGCGGAGCGCAGAGCGTCGGGCAGAGAAAGACGTCGCAGCTCTCGAAGAACGCCGCAAGGCCGCGCGAAATCTGAAAAGCCGCGAGCTGGGCAGCGACGTAGTCGGTCGCCGTGGTCTTCTGCGCGTTGTAGGCGCTGGCGAGCGTCAATACCTCTAGATCGTCCGGCGTCGCCGCGCGTCCGAGCTTCTGCTCGATCAGCCGCACCGTCAGCGCGGTGTTGCCGCCCACGATCGTCGCCATGACCGCCGCGGGATCCGCGGCGAGTACCGGCGCGCGTTCCTCGACGTGATGGCCCAACCCCACCAGGAGGCCCGCGATCTCACGCGTGGCGGCGGCGATCTCCGGATCGATGGCCTCGCCATACGGCGACTTGTCGGTGAAGGCGATGCGAAGCCTCCCGGGGTCGCGACCGACCTCCTGCGAAAACGGCCGCTCCGGCATCGGCGCGACGTAGGGGCTGGAGGGCTCAGGCCCGTGTATCGCGTCCATCATCACGGCGCTGTCGCGTACGCTGATGCTGACCACGTGGCCACAGGAGAACCCGCCCCAGCCTTCGCCGCGGTCGGGGCCGAGCGGATTGCGCGCCCGGCTCGGCTTCATTCCGAATACGCCGCAAGCGGAGGCGGGGATCCGGATCGAACCACCCCCGTCACTGGCATGCGCGACCGGCAGGATGCGGGCGGCGACCGCCGCCGCCGCGCCACCCGATGAGCCGCCCGAGGAATGGGCGAGATTCCAGGGATTGCGGGTTGGCCCGAACAGGCGAGACTCGGTTGTCGGCATCAACCCGAACTCCGGGCTTGAGCTCTTGCCAAAGATCGAAACGCCGGCATCCAGAAAGCGCTGCGCCAGCGTACCGCTGTGGTCGGCGACAAAATCCTTGAGGATCGTCGCCCCTGACGTCGTGCAGGTTCCCTCCAGGAGATCGAGGTCCTTCAGGAGAAACGGCACGCCGGTGAACGGTCCGTCGGGAAGACCTTGCGCAATCTGGCGTTCGGCATAGTCGTAATGCTTGACGACGACGGCATTGATCTGCGGATCGACCTTCGCGGTCCGGGCGATCGCCTCGTCGAGCAATTCGCGCGGCGTTACCTGCTTGTTGCGCACCAGTCCGGCAAGGCCGACCGCGTCGTAGCTGCCATACTCCCTGAAGGCCATGCGCTTACCCCGTTTGCCCGCCGATCATTCGTGTCCACGAAAGGTCAACCGAGGACATCCGGGTTGATGACGTTCTGGCGCAGCGGCTCGCCATCCAGCACGCTCAGGATATTGCGCGCGGTTTGCTCGCTCATCCGGTCTACGGCCTCCACCGTCACGCCGGCCACGTGGGGCGCCATGATGACATTGGGCAGGGCGAACAATGGGTGGCCCGCCGGCGGCGGTTCCTGTTCGAATACATCCAGACCGGCGCCGGCGAGCTTGCCGGAAACCAGTGCGGCGTGCAGGGCCCTTTCGTCTATTATTCCGCCGCGGGCGGTGTTGATCAGATAGGCGGTCGGCTTCATCCGCTTCAGCCTGTCAGCGCTGAACATGCCCACCGTTTCCGGATTCTTCGGACAATGGATGCTGACGAAATCGGCGCGCGGCAGCGCGGCGTTGAGATCGGCAACCGGTTCGCAGCCGGCCGCCCTGATGTCGGCGGCAGGCTTGTAGGGGTCGAAGATAAGGACATTCATCTCCATCGCCAGGCAGCGCTTGGCGGTGCGTGTCCCAATGCGTCCGAAGCCTACGATCAGTACCGTCTTGCCGAAGAGATCGTAGGGCAGCATGCCGAGCCGGCTGGGCCATTTGTTGTCCCTGACGATCGCATGCATTTCCACCGCCCGCTTGGCGAGCGACAGCATCATGAACAACGCCTGCTCGGCCACCGACGGGGAGTTCGCTGTGCCCGCCACCATCAGCGGGACCTTGCGGCGGCTTAGTGCTGGAACGTCGACGGCGTCGAATCCGACTCCGATGCGGGTCACCACCAGCATGCCCTTCGACGCCTCCAGCTCGGGCTCGCCGAATGCCGTGGCTCCCAGCGCCACGCCATGGACCGGCGCGTGCTCCTTCAGCTTCGATTCAAAATCCCTCGCGGAGATCATGTTGGGAAATTCAATCAGTTCGATGTCGTCCCGCGCGTGGAGCAGCGCGCGTCCCTGCTGCGACATCGATTCCGTGACGAAGATTTTCTTCTTGTTTGTAGCCATTTCCCGCCCTTGGTGGTTCGCCAGCTGGCCGTCAGAGAACGACGCCCGTCACCTCGTTTAGCAGGTGCATATTGTTGAGGTCTACCGCCAATCGGAGCGGCGCGCCGTCTCGCGCGCCGGCGTTTGGATTGACGCGTCCGCAAATCTGAGTGCCCTCCAGCGTGAAATAGACAAACGTTTCCATTCCCATTGGCTCGGTCACGTCGAGAACGACGTCGAAGCTCTCGATGCCCGGCTCCTGATGCGACTTGGCCTCGGCAATGTGCTCCGGCCGCAGTCCGAGCAGCAATTTGTCGGCCCGCGTCACACCCTTATAGCGAGCGGCGCGCGCCGCCGGCAGCGGGAAGGAGATGCGATCGGTCAGCCGGACATGCAGTCTGCCACCGACGTCCTCGAGCCGGCACGGAATAAAATTCATCGCCGGAGAGCCGATGAAGCCGGCGACGAATTTGGTTGCCGGCCTGTGATAGAGTTCGTTCGGGGTGCCGACCTGCTCGATACGGCCATGGTTCATCACCACCACGCGATCGGCGAGCGTCATGGCCTCGACCTGGTCGTGGGTGACATAGACGGTCGTGGTGCGAACCTTCTGATGCACCTTCTTGATCTCGATCCGCATCTGCACCCGCAGTTTGGCGTCGAGGTTGGACAGCGGCTCATCGAACAGAAACACCTTGGGATTGCGCACGATGGCGCGTCCCATGGCTACGCGCTGGCGTTGCCCGCCAGACAATTGCTTCGGCTTGCGGTCGACGAGTTCGACGATATCGAGCATGCGCGCCGCTTCATCGACCCGGCTCTTGATCTCGGCCTTCGGATAGCGTTTCAACCGCAGCCCGAACGACATGTTTTCCGCCACCGTCATGTGCGGGTAAAGCGCGTAGTTCTGGAACACCATCGCGATGTCGCGGTCCTTCGGCGGCACGTCGTTGATGACGTCGCCCCCGATCATGATGTCACCGCCCGTGATGTCTTCCAGGCCGGCGATCATCCGCAGCGTGGTCGACTTGCCGCAGCCGGAAGGGCCGACCAATACGACGAATTCGTGGTCGGCGATGTCGAGATCGATGCCGCGCACCGCCTCGACCTCGTCATAACGCTTAACAACCTTGCGTAACGTCACGTCAGCCATGAAATCAACCCTTTGTCGCTCCAGCCGTGAGGCCGGCGATGTAGTAGTCCATCAGGAAAGCGTAGATGATAAGCGGGGGTGCGGCGCCGAGCAGAGCGCCAGTCATGATCTGCCCCCAGGCGAACACGTCGCCTTTGATCAGCGTGGTGATGATGCCGACCGGCAGCACCAGCTGATCGATCGAGGTCGTGAACACCAGCGGATAGAGAAACTGCGCCCATGAAACGGTGAAGGCAAAGATCGTGGCCGCGATAATGCCGGGGAAGGCGACCGGGATAAAGATACGTGTCAGGGTCTGGATCCAGGTGGCGCCGTCGATAATCGCGGCTTCGTCAAGTTCCTTCGGGATCGAGGCAAAGTAGCCTATCATGATCCACGTGCAGAACGGCACCGTGAGCGTCGGGTAGACGATCAGAAGCACGTACCACTTGTTTATCAGTTGGATTCCGGTGAACTCGCCGAATGTCGCAAACATCTTGAACAGCGGCAGGAACAGCAGCGTCTCCGGGATCAGGTAGGTCAGGAACACCCCGGTCGCCAGCGTCGCCGATCCCCAGAACCGCATTCGCGCCAGCGCAAAGGCGGCGGGCACGCTGATCAGCATGGTGATCGTCACGACAAAAATCGACACCATTGCCGAGTTCCAGAAGAACCGCAGAAACTGGTTCGACGTCAGAATTTCGATGTAGTTTGAAAGCGTCGGACTAAACACCCACCAGGGATTGGTTGCGGCGGATATCTCCGCACTGCCCTTGAGCGAGGTGACCAGCATGTAAAGCGGCGGCAACAGGGAAAACATCGCAAAAAGGGTCAGAAAGAAGTACGACCATCTCAGCGCCCAGGTGCGGTCGCGGCTCATGCTGCCGTACTTCATCTTGCGGTTCGGCGCGGATTTGTCGATGGCTATCGTGCTCATCAGGATTCGTTCCCGCGCTTGTTGATGTCCCGCAGAATGAAGACCGCGGCGATCGCCAGGATTGGCACCATGAAGAGCGAAACACTGGCGCCCAAGGGAACGTCGCTGCCTTCAATGCCGACGCGGAACGCCCAGGTCGCAAAGATATGCGTGTGGTCGAGCGGGCCACCGGCCGTCAGGATGCGCACGATGTCGAAGTTGGCGAACGTAACGATCAGCGAGAACAGCGTCGTAATGGCGATAATATTGCGCATCATCGGCAGCGTGACGTACCAGATGCGCTGCCACCAGTTCGCGCCGTCAATGGCGGCGGCTTCATAGAGCTGATCGGGGACCGACTTGAGCGCCGCCAGATACATGATCATGAAGAATGGCGCCCCTACCCAGATGTTGACCAGAATGACCGAGAAGCGCGCCCAGGCGGCGTCTCCCGTCCAGGGGACAGGCCCGACACCAAAATACGCCAGCGTGTAGTTGAAGGCGCTGTAGGAAGGGTCGAACAGCCACAGCCAGGCCAGCGTGCTCATGGCCGGCGGAATCACCCACGGCACCAGCAACATGCCGCGCCACTTGCGCTGGCCTTTGGCCGGAATGTTGTGAACGAAGTGCGCGACGATGAAGCCGATCAGCGCTTTGAAAATCACCGCCGTGATGGCGAAGATGCATGACTGCTTGACAACGAGCCAGAATGTTTCGCGCTTGAACAGGAATTCGAAGTTTCCGAGGCCGACGAACCGCTGCATCGATTTGTTCAGCGTCGCCAGATGCAACGAATAGAACGCTGGATAGATCACCAGAACGGCGATCAGAATGATCAACGGCAGCGTCATCAGGAAGGCGGTGGTGGATTTTCGCTTCATCGCAGTCTGCAAGCTTGAGCGCTTTCGCTTGCTTCCGGCGACGACTCCCCGGTTTGGCTGTACTGCGACGTCGACCATGTTGCTTCGTCCTTGCGAATTCTGGCTATCGTCCAGCAGCCGGCGTCGCGCCGGCTGCTGGACATCCCGGTCATGAAGATCGTGGCACCGCCGCGGATCGTGTCCGAGCGCGGCAGTGCTGAGTTTCAGCTGCGCATGAAGCCTTCGAGTTCACCCTCGGCCCAAGCCAGCGTCTTTTCCATGGGTTCGCCCTGGTAGAAGCGCACGCACATCTTGGTCAAAGTGGCCTGCGTATAGATCTGCTGGGCGACTTTCGGCGGAGCGGGCGAGGCCGAGATCGAAAGCACCTGATGCTTGTGCGGGTTCGGGTAGTGATACAGCGTTCCCTTGGGCGGGCCTTCCTCGGCCCAGGTCTTGAGGGTGGTGAGTTTCTCAAACGCGGGCAGGTCGTAGCCGCCGCTGGCGGTGACCATCTTCTCGATTGCCTCAGGCTGCGAAAGGTGCAGCAGAAGGCTCTTGGCGGCCTCCTTGTTCTTGGCGAACTTCCAGATGCTCCAATAGAAGGGAAGGAAGGGCGCGAAACGTCCCTTCGGACCGACCGGGAAGCCGTGCGTCCAGCATTGCTCCGCAATTTGCGGCGCATCGCGCCTGGCCACGGCCCAGGCGCTCGGCGGGTTCATGATCAGGGCGCCTCGGCCCGAAACCAGCCACTTGTTGTTTGACGAATCGTCCCAGGCCGGCGCATCCGGCGGCAGGAACGCCATCAGCTTCTTGTAGTATTCGAGCACAGCCCGCACGTTATCGTTCTTCACGACGACTTTGCCTTTGGCATCGACGACCTCGGCCCCGAAGGCGAGGAAGAAGGCGCCCACCGTGTCGACATTGTCGCTGGTCTCGCCGAGACCGATGCCGAAGGGTACGCCGCCCTTGTGACAGGCTTCGGCCGCCTTCAGGAAGGTATCCGTGGTCCAGCCTTCCGCCTTCGGCGGTGCGCCGGCCGGATACATCGCCTGAACGTCGATACCCGCGTGCTTCTTCATCAGGTCGATGCGCGAGCAGGGTCCCTTGATCTGGCTGCCGACACACGCCGGGACACCGAGCCATTTGCCGTTGGCTACGCCGAGATACCGGACGGTGCCGTTGACGTCGCCGCTTTGCTTGATGACGGCTTCGACGACTTCGTTCACGGGTTCGAGATTTTCGGCATGCGCGTGCGGCAACCATGTCGCCATGGCCATGATGTCATGTCCGGATTTCGCCTGCGCTTCGGCTTGGATCGTCAGCAGCAGCTTGTTGCCCTGGCTTGGGATATAGTCGATCGTGACCTCGACCTTTTCCTTGGCGGCCCACTCGTTGACCAGTTCGGTCGAGGCTTTATTGGCGCCGGGTACCCAGTGATCCCAGAAACCAATCGAGAGCTTGCCGGCGGCGTGGGCGCCGCGCACATAGGGCGCGGCGACAAATGCTGCGGATGTTAGCGCTGTCGCAGCAACAAATTGTCGGCGAGAAAGCTTCTTGCGAGACATGGTGTTTCCCCTTTGCTGAGCCAGATTCTGATTCTTAATTCTTGTTATCTATCCGTCTCCAGCTGATGTTCGGGTACGAAAACACGATCCACCGGCGGAGATGAGGTAATCGGATCAGACCAGAATTGTTTGCGTCTGTCGAGAAAACACCGTCGAAGTCTTTCGCCGAATTGACGCCGGTTGTTAATTCCACGCAGCGGGAGCGGAGCGATCCGATACAAATCTTCAAAGGTCCGGGCGATGTTGCGGCGCACACTCAAGGGAACGCCGCAGATCAAGGGAACGCCGCAGAGGTGTGCGATCGAGGGCAAGGGTGGACGGGTTCGGGGTGAAACCGGTAGCGTGGTTGCCGACAGACCAGCGCGTTCCGTTCAGTGAGCGGCTTCGCTAGCGTCTGCGATCCACCATGGAGACCCAGGATGCTGATCCGCCCCGAACAGATCGCTCATATGCCGCAGCCGCTGCGTTGCGCGCCTGGTTGGGCACTTGGAGCCATCATCTTTCTGGCTTTCGGAGCGTCAGCACCAGCCAGCGCGCAAGGGCTGGTGCAAGGCGTTCAGCAGGGCGCGCGCGAGGGGAACAAGGCGGCGGGGCCGGTCGGCGGCGTGTTGGGGGGCGCGATCGGCGGCGTCGTCGGCGTGGTCAGCGGTGTTACCAATGTCTTGACCGGCGGCGCGAAGGGCGGGCCGGCACCGGCGGCCCGGGAGTCAAGGCCAGGCGACGGGCCCAGGCAAGGTGACACGCCGAAGCCGGCCAAGGGGGCCAAGAATACCAAGGGTACGAAGGTGGCCAAACAGCAACCCGCCGCTCTCACCCAGGCCGTAGCGCCCCAGCTGACGGCAGAACAGATTGTGGTCAATAGCGACGCCAACATCGAACGGATCAAGAAGCAGCTCGAGCTTACGCCCGAACAGGAGAAGCATTGGGCTGCTTTCAATAGTGCGATGCACTCTCTCGGTCATAACGGCGCCGAGCGCCTCAAGCTGCGTATTGCACGCGCCAAACGCGATCCCCCGGACGATATTATCGAGCAGATGCGGAACGAAGCTCAGTTTCTAAACGACCGCGCAGTTGACCAGCGCAACGTCGCCGATGCGGCCGAGCCGCTTTTCGCAGCCCTGAATGACAAACAGAAAGCTGATTTCATTCAAGAAATGGTCAAGCTAAGCCACGAGCGCGGGCTCGATTAGCAAACTTGCCGGTAGGCGGGGCCCGGGGGAGTTTCATCCTCGGTCCCAGCGGGTCTAGCTTCCTCGAACTTCACGGTGGTGCAACCCCGGAGTTCGAAGCCACGGGGCTCACGCCTTTGGAAAATTCAATTCGACGCCGACGCCATCGGGGTCATAGAGGAAGAACTGCGTATCTCCGGTACGTGGTACGACGCTCTCGCGGAACGGAACGCCCTTCGACTGCAAGCGCTTGCGCATTCCCACGACGTCGGTTGCGGCAAAGGCGATATGGTCAAACCGCCCGGTGTTCTCGTATTTCCGCTCGGTGCCGCGGACTACTATACCTTCGCGCGGTTTTCGCGTGCCCATCAGATGCACGGTCGCGACGCCGCCGGAACAGAGCCAGTAGCCGGGGAAGTCGAGCGGCGGGCGCTCGCCATTCTCCAGTCCGAGAACTTCGCAATAGAAATCCTTGGTGCGTTCAAGGTCGGCAGGTTCGATGGTGTAGTGCTGCAATACGCCAAGTCCCATGATCGTTCTCCCTGCGGTCGGTACCACCGCCGAGCGGCGAGGCGCCAACGATTTGAGAATGCCCGAGTCGAGGCTATCGTGCCGCCAGAGTGAACGGCAAGCCCATGTAAATGCGGGGCGCACCTGCGCGGAGAAGATTTGGCACGGGATGACATAGGAAGCTGACGGGAATGGAAGAGAAGCGAAAGCATCCGCGGACTGAAGTCGAGGAGCCGGCCTATGTCTCGTCGGGCGGTTCGGTGATGCGCTGCGTGGTACGGAATATCTCGCCCGAGGGGGCGGCAATCGACGTTGAAAACCCTGCTTTCGTCCCGCAGCGTTTTCAACTTGTCATGGCAAAGGACGCCAGGATTGTTCATGAATGCCGGGTTGCATGGATCCAGAAAAACCGGCTGGGCCTTACCTTCCTCGACCAGGAATGATCAATCGCAAGGCCATCGCGCCCGCTCCGATATGTCGGCTGGTCACGTCACCGACCAGGCGGCGGCGCGGCACAAAGGATGAGAGACCGCTGACCAGCAATTGCTAGTTCTTCAGCAGCGGGCTGATCCTTTCTTCCAGTTCTTCGAACGACATCGCGCCCTGCAACCGAGTGCCGTTGAGGAAGAAGGTCGGCGTCGACGTGACCTTCAGCTCCCGCACGGCGTATTGCTGGTCGGCGGCGAGCTTGTCGAGCAGCGTCCGGTCCCTCTCGCATGCCTCGACATCCTGCGTGTTCATGCCGTGCAGCCGGCCGACCTGAACCAGCGTATCCCTGGTCTGTATCATCAGTCGTTCCTGCTGCTTGAACAGGGTCTCGACCGCGTCGAGATATTTTTGGGAATCATCGGGCCCGCATTGAAGCCGCGGCCGCCTTGATGTCGAGCGGGAACTCGCGGAACACGAAACGTACCTTGCCGGTGTCGATGTATTTCGACTGCAACATCGGGAAAACGTTCAGGCCGAAAGCCGCGCAATGCGGGCAGCTCATCGACGAGTATTCGACAATCGTCACCGGCGCCGTTGGCGATCCGATCGCGATCTCCGGCAGCGACACCGGCCTGGCGACCGCCGCGGCGATCGTGCTCTGCGCGAGGGCCGCGCCTGCGCAAGTCAGCGATGCGACAGCAAGGAAGGAGGCCAAGGCAATGAGGCGGCGGGTTTGCAAATGAAGGGCTCCAAAACAGATCGATAGTTGATTTCTCAATTCTATCGAGCCGGCAGGCCGGGCGCCACCTGAATACTCCAGAACGTGTCCGGCAGGGTCGGCGACTCCGCACCGGATAGTCTCGGCCTCGCCAAGCTCTCTCATCTTGTCGTGGCTTGCCTGCGATGGTTTGATGCGGAGACGACGCGATATCCATCTCGATCTAATCACATTTGAGAGCCGCTTCACTTCAACACAAGAGGATCTGATGACCGGACATCCGGCGCCGTTGAGCGAAACGCAGACCGCGGATGCGGGATTGCGAGCCAGGGCCCAGCGCGTGGTTCCCGGCGGCATGTGGGGTCATCTGAACGCCGCGCGGCTTCCAGAGGGCTACCCGCAGTTCTTTGCATCTGCGGAGGGCTGCCGGGTCCGCGACGTCGATGGGCGCGAGTACATCGACTTCATGTGCAGCTGGGGGCCGATCCTGCTTGGCCATCGCCATCCCGAGGTTGAGGCTGCTGCGATGGCGCAGGCCGCCAGAGGCGACTGTCTCAACGGCCCGGGCGAGGTCATGGTCGAGCTTGCCGAGGACTTCGTCGCCCTGGTGCCGCACGCGGATTGGGCGATGTTTCAGAAGAACGGCAGCGATGCGACGACGAGTTGCGTGACGATCGCTCGCGCGCATACCGGAAGGCGCAAGGTGCTGGTCGCCCGCGGCAGCTATCACGGGGCGCTGCCGTGGTGCTCGCCGAGCGTTGTCGGGATCACCAGTGAGGACCGCGCGCATCTCCTGCATTTCGAATACAACGACGTCGAGAGCCTGCGGGCCGCGGTTGACCAAGCCGGTCAAGACGTCGCTGCTGTATTGGTGACGGCTTTTCGTCACGATATGGGCCGCGATCTCGAACTGCCGACCAGGGAATTCGCGCAGGCGGCGCGTGCGGCGTGCGTCCGCGCCGGCGCCGCACTGATCATCGACGAGGTGCGAGCCGGCTTGCGCCTCGATGTCAGGGGAAGCTGGGAGGCGCTTGGCGTGCGTCCGGATCTGTCGGCATGGAGCAAGGCGATTGCGAACGGTCATGCGCTGGCTGCCGTGACAGGCAATGACCAGTTCCGCGAAGCCGCTTCCAGGGTGTTCGTCACCGGCTCGTTCTGGTGTGGCGCGGTAGCAATGGCGGCCGCGCGCGCGACGCTGCGGATCGCGCGTGAGACGGATGTACCCGGGCATATCCGCGCGATGGGCTTGCGGCTGCGCGAGGGGCTGGCGTTGCTGGCGAACCGGAATGGCGTCGCGATCCGCCAGAGCGGTCCGCCACAGATGCCGCTGATGCTGTTCGACGCCGACCCCGAGGCGAGGAAAGGGCGGGTGTTCTGCTCGACGGCCCTTCGGCACGGCGCGTTCTTCCATCCCCAGCACAACATGTTCCTGTCTGCGGCACATCGGAGCGCCGACATCGACGAAGCCCTTGAAGCGGCATCGCATGGCTTCAGGGCCGTCCGCGAACTGGGCGGATAAAATCGGGTCAGCACCCGCCAACGGGGTCTCTGCCCGAGCAATCAAGGTTGCAGTCGGAATCCCGGCAGGTCCAGGTTCGGGTCTTGGTGGCGTTCGCATAGAAGCAGGCGCCGATGCACTCCCGCGCAGTGCCGCGAAATCGCGTGAATGAATTGGCTACGCCGAGAATGCCATTTTCCACCTTTGTTGTGGTCTTGACGCGTCCGATTTCCGGAACGGTCACTTCCACCTCGGCGCGGGCGTCGACCGCAATCGAGATTCCGAGCGTCACCAGCACGCAGGCGATGGTTCTCATCAATTTGTCCTCCTGGTTCGCTTTCCTTCTTCTACCTGGCGCGTTCCCCGTCAACTTGACCGCTCGCCGGCTTTCGGGTTGCATTTCAGTTGCACGGAGTGCTCCGGGACGATCATGGCCAAGACGATTACGCTGAACGCGAACCTGAGGTGGCCCGACGTCAAGAACGACTATGTTCTTCGGTATGACGGGCATGCGATCGGGCACATACGGCTGGTCAACGGTGGCTGGGAATGGAAGATAACGGTTGCCATGGCGATGCCACCGTGGGCCGAGGGAGTTTCAGACAGCCTGGATGGATCCAAGCGGGCCTTTGCTGCGGCCTGGGGAAGATTGTTGAAGGAAACCAGCCCCGAGCGGATTGAGCGTGCGTGGGAGCTTGAACGTGCTGCGGAAACCCGGCAGCTGCGAATGGAATCGGTCAAGAAGGATACGGCGTAGATCAGGCGTGCCAGGATATTGATACTGCCCTTCAGCGCATGGAGGGCGCGCCGGCCGTTCAAGATGCCGGCGCCGGGCTGCGCAGCGAAGCCGAGGTTTGGATGGCGACTATTATTGCAATCGTTCAAGCTGACGGCGAAGGCGGATACACGGCCTCCACCCCCGACTTTCCGCAATGCTTGGCGTCTTCGCATACGATCGACGGCGTCATCAAGAAGCTGCGGGAATCATTGCTGCTTCGGATCGAGCAACTGCTGGAAACCGGCGAGACGATCCCGGTTCCGACGCCGATGGACGCGATCCGGCGCCAGGACTCCTCGGTGATGGCCGCGATCGAGATATCCGATGACATTGGGATCCGGCAGGTTGAGATCGCGATTCCCGCATTGTCGCTGGCCAGGGTTGAGAGCTTTGCCAGCCGCCGCGGACTTCCGCTCGGGACACTCCTGGTCCAGGCGGTCGACCGTTGGGCGATGCAGGAAGCCGGGTGGCGCGAGAGGCGTGGCGCAGTGCCCGATGGTCCGACCCTGTTCGACTTCAGCACTCCGGCAGAGTTGCGAGTGGAGGCGGTGGCCGCTGAATTCAGCCCGGCTCCGCAGGGGAGCGACGGTGATGACGCGTTTGCGGCTGCGGGCCTGGCGGGCAGCATCACGGCGGAACTGGCCCGGCTGCTTGAAACGACCCAATCAGACCCCGGCAGCGATCTTGAGGAGAGCACGGCGGAGACACGCGGGGTAGCGCGGCCAGCGGGGTCTTGATTGGGGGCAAGGCCTTTGTCAGTGTTTGCATCGGATTTTCTGCAAGGGAAGGAGGCATTCATGCAACGAACCAGGCTTGCAATGGTCACGGGCGCCTTTTCGCTGGTGCTCTTGTCGAGCAGCAGTGCGCAATCCGGTCCGTATCCATTCGGGGATGCGCCGTACCGGCTGAACTGGGGGCCAGATCCCGCGATCGAATCAGGGTGCCTGAAGTGGAACTGGCAACAGCACCACTGGAGTGATCACTGTCCGCGGTACTTCAATCCGAAGGCGTACATGTACCCGCGTTCGCCGCGGGTGGTCTTGCGGACGAAGGGATAGCCCAGTCCGCACGACGCAAGAAGTTTCTCGGAAGTACCTCGTCCTGCTCAGGAACCCAGGATCGTGCAGGCGATCTGGCTGTGCTTTCCGAAGCTGAGCAGCGCGTTCTCGCCGAAACCATCCAGCCAAACGCCGCGGCCGGCGTAACGATAGCCGACGCCCATTGGAATCATACGAACGTGCATGCCGCCGCCGCGGCCGGTATGCAGCGAGGCGGTGACGACCTCGCCGACGACGCTGACGGCGATCGGGCAGAGCGGATATTGCCTGCCGTTCTCGCAAGTGAATACGATTTCAGAGCAATTACCGATTGCCGCGGGTCCGGATGTCATCAAACCGAGGTCGGCCGCGCGGGACGGGAGCACGCCGACGCAGGCGGCAAACCCAAACGAAACTGCGCTCAGGATGAACTTGTGAAATGCAGCATGCATGGCGGCCTCCGAAAAACAAAAATGAAACCGAAGAAGAGCAAGAATTAGCCTTAGCGTCAAACAGGCGATCCCTCGGTCCACCGCCGTCGGGGAACTGCTCGAACCATCGGCTATATCTTTTGCTGCCCGATGCCGCCGGCCACGTTCACGGTGATCTTCTGGATCTCCGTGCGCCCGCCGGCGAATTTGACCTCGATGGTCAGGACGTCGTTGCCGAGGAAGTCTGCGGTCGACTTGTAGAATGCAATGTATGCCGGCACTTCCAGCGCAAGGCAGTCCTTGTAGTTGGTCGCCTTCACTTTCGCGCTCTTGACCACGACCTTGCCCGAGGCGGGCGGGCTGACCAGCCGAATCGTTGGCAACGGCCCCGATGTGCAGTCGGGCTGGACGTTGACGTACACGCCGATCTGGGTGTCCCGGTTTGGAGCGGACTTGACAGTTCGCTCGACCGTCCGGGATGGCTCCTGGGCCAGCGCCGGGCTTGCGACGCCGGCCAGGATGATTGCGGCAGCGGCAGAAAATAGCTTCATCTGATGTCCCCTGACCGCGCGCCCCGGGCAAAACCCGCTGCAAATCCCTCATTTCAGAGCGGTTTTCAAAGCGGTCCGCAACCGTCCCGAGTTTACCACAGTAGGGCAAAATTCGAGGGTTAACCACTTGATTTTGTTGACCCTCAATACGGTTACCAATAGCCTAATGTATCAAATGATCGGAATAATCTTTGCAAGCTTGAATCAAACGACCGCGAATCAAGCCATCTTGAATTGAATCAAACCAAGCATTTGGCGGAGCATTGATATGAACGCGCAGTTCCAGGTTGCCCAGCTCGCGGGCTCGTCGACCTCCGCCAATAACGCCGCACCGACGAGGGTATTCAGGCTGACCAAGCCGATGGGCGACCAGGCCGTGGTCGTCAATCTCGGATACGACCAGAAGGTGAAGCTCGACTTCTCGGGGATCGCCAACGAAAAGATCACGCTGGTCCGCGTCGGCGAGAAGCTGATCATCCTGTTCGAGAACAAATCGACGGTGACGGTCGAGCCCATCTTCGATTCGCGACACGATTCCCTGAACAACCTGACGATTGAAGTGGCGCCGGGACGCACCGTGACGGTGAACGAGTTCGCCAGCCTGTTCCCGATCACCACAGACCAGTCGGTGCTGCCGGCGGCCGGCGAGGGCGGCGGCAACGGCAACGCGCAAGGCAGCGGCGGAAACTTCCGGAGCAGCTCCGTCGATCCGCTCAACACCGGCGACCCGCTGGACCTGCTGGGGCCGGAGGCGCTCGGTAATTTTGCGCTCACGCCGGAAACGTTCGCGGGGGTGCCATTCAGCGCGAGCGCGACTGTCGCGAGTTTCACGCTCTCGGGCGAATTGCTGATTCATGACGAGACGCTCGGCGTTCAACTCACCGCCAACGACCAGAGCAATCCGCTGTTGCCCGCGGTTTTCCAGCAGACCGGATTGATTGGATGGGCCGAGAGTTCGGCCTCGCAAATCGCGAGCGCGACGATCGATTTCGGCAGCAATGGCCCGGGAACGGTGGCCTATTTTCTCACCACGTCGTCGGGCAGTGCGTTCGCCGGCGTCGATTCCGGACTGCAGGCAACCGCGACCGGCAACACGATCTTCCTGTTCACCGAAGGCGATATCGTCGTCGCCCGCGAGGGCATCGGCGCGTCACCAGACGCGAACGGCGCGATCGCGTTCGAACTTTATCTCGATCCGGTCACGCTCAAGCTGAGCGTCGCGCAATACGCGGCCGTTCAGCACGGCAATGCGCTCGATGCAAACGACCAGACCGAACTCGCGGACGTTGTTTTCGTGCAGCAGGTGGTTACGGATGGCATTGGCAATGTCGTGACAGCGGTGTCCGGCAGTGCGGTCGGTGTCGCGTTCGACGACGACGGTCCAGCGATCCAGGTTTCGCTAAGGCAGTATGAATATGAGTATGAGTATGAGTATGAATATGAATATGAGTATGAGTATGAGGGAGATGGATACGCCTTCCTCAGTCCGCTGGTGCTCGATGAATCCATCGGTAATGATCCGCAGGGGGTTTTTCCGGCCGGTGCTGACGACGATGTTCTTGGCAATACGGTGCCGGACCCGACCGGCACCAACCCGATCGGCGAACTGAAGACGTGGCAGGGCGAACTGGGGGCGCTGTTCAGCGTCGTCAAGGATCCCGGAACCGACGGCGAGAAATCGACCACCTATCAGTTCAGCTTTACGTTGACGGGCGGCTCCGGCCCGTCGGGCGGCGTCGCCACCTCGCTGGAGGTGACCGATCCCAACGACGTCTATGACGACGCCACGATCTATCTGTTCCAGGTCAGCGCCACCGAGATCGTCGGCCGGGTCGGCAATGGCAATACTAACCTATATCCGATCGCGATCCGCATCACCCTTGCCAACCCCCTGAGCCTGTCGGACGGCCAGCTCGTGGTCGACCAGTACATGGCGATCGACCATGGCCAGGACGGCAACAATTTCGATTCGAACAGCCCGCTCACGCTGCTTAGCATCAACGAGGGCGAGAGCGAGATCGTATTCCGAAGTCTCGGCATCACGCTGACGGCGACGATCACCGACCGCGACAACGACACCGCGACCGACTCGGAGACGATCGAGATCGCCGGCAACGAGACTTCCAAGATCAGCTTCCAGGATGATGGCCCGGTGCTGGCTGCCACGGCCTCCGAGACCGCGGTCACCGGTTCCGTGGAAGAAGACGGGATGACTCTGCCTTCCGCTGCGAATGAGGGCACCAACAACAACCCCGACACGCAGGACGGCAACAAGCAGGCCGGCGATAGCAGCACCGATGACCAAGCCCTGGGTTTGGCCGGCTCGCTGGGCCCGCTCGTTGACTTCGGCTCCGATGGTCCTGCGGCCAATGGTGGGTTCAGCATCACCACGACGCAACTCGGCTTGTTGCCGACACTCTATTCGGGCGGTCAGCCTGTGGTTTATTCGTCGGATGGCACGGCGCTGACGGCGAAGAACAGCGTCGGACAGGTCGTGTTCACGCTGACGGTAAATGCCAACGGCAGCTGGAATTTCGACCTCGATGGGCAACTCGATCACGTCGATGACGCGCCGAACGCCGAAAATTTCGATCTGCGAACCAATGCGTCCGGCACGAACTCGACGCCGAGCATCGACTTCTCGTCGATCATCGTCGCCACCGACGGCGATGGCGACTCGATCACCGGCCTTGCTCCCGGCAGGTTCCAAATCACCATTCAGGACGACATCCCGACCATCGTGCCGCCGGTCAGCGCCGGTCTGGGCCCGAACCTGATCTTCAACGGCAGCTTTGAAGACATCACACCCAATGTGCCGCTGGCTGACGGCAATTTCGGCCTCTACAGCTCGATTGCCGGGTGGCAGGCCGGCGACAGCACGCCGTTCGAACTGCAGCGCGGCAACATCGGCGGCCTGGCGCCGTTCGACGGCACCATCAAGGTCGAGCTCGACGGCGATACGGCCGACGATCCAGGCAACGGCAACGGCGTGCCCATCGCCAACACCCACGCCACCATTCAGCAGACGATCGCGACCGTTTCCGGCCAAGCCTACCAGCTGACCTTCTACTATTCGCCCCGCGGGAATGACGGCGAGGGCGATAGTAGCGGCATGCAGGTGCTGTGGAATGGAACCGTCGTGCACACGCTCGACGGGGCTACCCCAGGATGGCAGCAGATCGCGCTCACCGTCACCGGGACGGGTAGCGACACGCTGGCGTTCCGCGGCTTTGGCGATGGCGAGCAGAACGAACTCGGTGCCTACCTCGATCAGGTCAGCCTGCAATCGATTGGCGCCACGGTTGTCGACGAAGACGGGCTGCCTGCCGGCAACCACGACTTTGCGGCTGGCGACGACCAGGGCCAGATCACGGACGACGTCCCGCTCTCGCTACCCGCCAACGAAGCCACTGCGAGCGGTGCTCTCGGCATCATCTGGGGAACTGATGCGGTCGATTCGGGTCCGGCGGATAGCCATACCGGGACGCTCGGCGGCTTCGTCCAGGATACTCCCGATGGAGTGGGCGATCGCAGCGTCACTTTTGCCGGGGCAATTGCTCCGGTCGGCCTCACGTCGCATGGGGCCCAGGTCTCTTACTGGGTCTCGACCGATGGTACGTTCCTCATCGCCCACACTGGCGCGGGCGTTGTGCCGCCGACCGAACCGGCTGCGTCCAGCAGAGTCTTCGAAGTTTCGCTCTCGGACGACGGGACCGGCGCTTTCCGCTTCGTCTTGCTGGGTCAGCTCGATCACGCACCCGGCCAGGTCGAGAACAACCTGTCGCTGACGTTCGGCTACACAGCGACGGATTCAGACGGGGATTCGACCTCGGGCTCGTTCGTGATCAATGTCGATGACGATATGCCGAAGGCTGTCAGTGCGACGAACAGGGCCGTCGACGAGGACGATCTGACTGGTATAGGACATCCCGGCAACAGCGACGTCGCGGCGGGTGACAACCTTGCCGATCCGTCGGTGGTTGCCGTCAGCGGCAGCTTCGGCATCAACTTCGGCGCCGATGGTCCTGCAACGAACAACGCGATCTCGGGCGTCACCTTTACTCCGGCTGTGACGTCCGACGGACTCCTGGTCTCGATGTTCCTCGATTCCGGAATCTGGTACGGTCGCGCAGGCGGTGTCGGCGGAGACAACGTCTTCTCGCTGGCCTTCAATACGAGCACCGGTCAGTACACCTTCACGCTGCTCGACAACCTCGATCACCCGGTGACCGGCACCGAGGACAACATCGTCCTCAACTTCAGCTTCACCGCCACCGACTTTGACGGCGACACGGCGACCGGCTCGTTCTCGATCGACGTCGACGATGACATGCCGGTGACAACTTCCGGCGGAAATCTGCTGGTCAACGGCGACTTTGTCGGCGGCACCTTCAACGGCGAGGGTGATTTCCCGATACCGGGGGGATGGGGCGAAAACGGTCACGGCGGCATCGACACCAACGGCATTGAGGGTTGGACGGTTACGGGTGGCCAGATCGAGCGCGTCGGCAATAACTATCTCGGCATGACGACGTCGAACGGAAACCCCATGATCGACATGGCGGCTTCCCCCGGCAACAACGCGATCGCGCAAACGATCAGCGGTCTGGCTGCCGGCGACTACGTTATCCAGTTCGAAGCCGGCACGCCGGTCACTGGCACCGCGCTGCTCGAAGTGGTCTGGAACGGCGTCGTCGTCGCGACCATCAATCCGCCCGTCGATTCGATGGTGCCCTTCAATCTTTCGGTTGTCGCAGTCGCCGGTGCGAATACGCTTGCCTTCCGCGAAATCGGCGACAGCAGCGCTGTTGCGGTTCCGGAAGGAGGCACGCACGGCCATCACGGCACGTATCTCGCCAATATCGGCCTCGTTCAGGTCGCGACAGTCGACGAGGACGGGTTGACCCTTGCCAACAGCTTCGGCAATTCCGTCGGCGTCGGCAACAGCACGCAGATCGGTGATGCGCCGACCAATTCGCCAACCGTAACCCAGTCGCTCGGCATCCAGTGGGGCGCCGACAACAATGACGACGCCACAGATCTAGCCGGAATCCAGGACGCACCGAGCGGCACCGGCGACCGCAGCCTGACTTTCACGAACGCCCTCGTCACGATTGGTGGCGTAGCTTCGCTCACCTCGAACGGCGACGCCGTCAGCTATCAGGTCGTCGATAACGGCACGCGCCTTGTCGGCTACGTCAACGCGGGCGCTGCTGGTTACACCGCCGGCGAACGGTTGGTTTTTGAAATCACGCTCTCGGACGACGGATCGGGCTCCTATACCTTCACGCTGCGCGACCAGCTTGACCACGCGCCCGGAGCGAACGAGAACGATATCCTGCTATCTTTCAATTACACCGCCGGGGATTCCGACGGCGACACTGCTACCGGGAGCTTCGTTGTCAGTGTCGATGACGACATGCCGATCATCGCTGCGTCCGATGAATGCGCTGAAGTCTCGGTCAGTTATACCGGCGTTATCGCCGGCAATGTCGAGGAGCGAGGCATCAACGGCACGGACGACCGCGATTTGCTGTTGACTGCCCTAGGCTTCATTCAGGGCAACGGCGCGCCCGACAACGACGTCAACACTGCGAGCGATATCGGTGTCGGCAATCAGCACATAGACGGTCAAGACGGGCCGATACCGGCAGAGCTGCTCCGGATTGATTTCGTCAACGCGGTTCAGATCGGCCCGACGAGTCACGGCGGGCATTACGATGTCGAAGCCGCGTCGTTCACGATCGCCCAGGTCAAGGGCAATCCGGGAGATACGGCGACGGTTTTCGTTCAGGTGTTCGATGCTAACGATGATCTGAACTTCAACAACGACAGCCTGCTGCCGATCACGTTAGCCGATGTCACCGTCGCCAATAACGGCGGCGATCCCTTCCTGCTGACGCCTGTCCATGTGGGCGCGACTCTTGTCGGCGTTGTCGTCTCCGGCCTGAACGACGGCGCAGTGGTGACCGTGAATACGGCTGATGACTTCGACCGGCTTGTGGTGTCGAACTATGACGGCGTGACCGTCAACACCTCGCCGTCTGGCGATCCGGTAACCTTCACCGGTGCCGACGACAACGACGTTCCTCTGGGCGGGTCACCGTTTGCCATTGGCGGCATCTCGTCGATCGTTTGCGAGCCGGTCACGCTGACCGTCACGCACGACGAAAGCGTCGGCTTTACACCTCAGTCAGGCTCAAATCCGGAAAACGACGTCAGTCCTGCCAGCGCGCCTGTTGCGCTAACCGGCGCCATTGTGACTGCGGCTGTTTCGTTTGCGGCCGGATTCCCTGGCTTTGCGGTATCGTCTGGGTCCGCTGCAGCGTTGTTCGTGGCACAGCCGGGCGCAGACGAACCGGCCAACATTGGTTATCAGCTATCGACTTCGACGATTGGCGGCCTGTTCACAGGCCAGGATTCCGGCCTCAACACCACGGTCGGCAATGACGACGTCCATCTGTTCTCCGATCCTAACGATCCGAGCATCGTCTGGGGTGTCGACAGCACCGATTTTGCGACCGGGCAGAAGGTCTTTGCACTTCATCTCGATGGCGACGGTAAGCTCTGGATCGCGCAGTTCCAGCCGATCGCGCATGATGTGGATGGATCATCGGCGGCGGCCTACGACGATATCGTTTCGATCACCAGCGGCCTCCTTTACGTCACCGGCACCATCACCGACGCAGACGGCGATCAGGCAATCGCCGTCTCACCGGCTGGCCTCAATATCCGCTTCCAGGATGACGGCCCGCTCGCCGTCAACGATTTCGATTCCGCCAATGGCGCCGCTCTCACCGCCACCGGCAACGTCATCACCGGCGTGGATATAGCCGCTGGCTTCGACGCCAATTCGACCGACGGCAGCGCCGACACCGAGGGCACCGACGGCGCAAAGATCACCGAGGTTGCCGGCGTCACGACCGACACCACCCCGGACGGCTCGCAGAATTTCCAGGTTACCGGCCAGTACGGTACCCTCGTCATCAACGAGAACGGCGACTACACCTACTCCCGCTTCGACGGTTCGCCAGTGGTCGGCAACGACGTGTTCACGTACACGCTGACCGATGGCGACGGCGATTTCTCGACCGCGCAACTGACCATCAGTATTTCCGACAGTGGGCCTTCGGTGGTGTCGACGACGGGCCTTGCGGTGGACGAGGACGGGTTTGTGCTGACGCGCAACCTGGACGAGGTACCGGCGGCTTCGAACGAGACTGACTCGACCGAGAGCCTGACGGACACGACGGGCGTGGCCAAGGTGACGTTCGGCAACGACGTGCCGGTCGATCTGCTGGCGTCGATCAAGCTGGTCGACACCGCGGGGCTGGACACGCAGCTGACGACGCTGGCGGGCAATCCGGTGCTGTTCGCGCTGGAAGGGGCCACCGGCGACCTGGTCGGCAAGGACGGGCTCACGGAAGTGATCCGCATCCACATCACCGGGGCGAGCGTGACCGACGTCGCGACCGGCGAGGTGAGCTACACCTATTCGACGACGCTGTCGCAGCCGGTGAAGCACGCTGCGCTGGACGGCGTTGCGGGCGACAACAGCGAGAACAATGCGGTATTGACCGGCGTCACCTTCGAGGTGACGGACAAGGACACCGACACCACCCAGGGCAGCTTCAGCGTCACCATCGTCGACGACGTGCCGAGCGCGGTTGCGGACGGTCCGGTCACGCCGGCGGAAGACACGGCGATCACTTTCAGCGTGGTCGGCAATGACGTGTTCGGCGCCGACGGCGTCGACCTGGTGACGGGGATTGTGAAGGCGACCGACCCGACGAAGGGGACGGTGGCCTACAACAACGACGGCACCTTCACCTACACGCCGACGGCGGGCCAGACCGGTTCTGACAGCTTCACCTACACCATCGCCGACAAGGACGGCGACAGCTCGTCGGCGACGGTGTCGATCACGCTGGCGGCGGATTCGACGCCATCGGTGGTGTCGACGACGGGCCTCGTGGTTGACGAGGACGGGTTTGTGCTGACGCGCAACCTGGACGAGGTGCCGGCAGCTTCGAACGAGACCGACTCGACCGAGAGCCTGACGGACACGACGGGCGTGGCCAAGGTGACGTTCGGCAACGACGTGCCGGTCGATTTGCCGGCGTCGATCAAGCTGGTCGACACCGCGGGGCTGGACACGCAGCTGACGACGCTGGCGGGCAATCCGGTGCTGTTCGCGCTGGAAGTCGGCACCGGCGATCTGGTCGGCAAGGACGGGCTCACGGAAGTGATCCGCATCCACATCACCGGGGCGAGCGTGACCGACGTCGCGACCGGCGAGGTGAGCTACACCTATTCGACGATGCTGTCGCAGCCGGTGAAGCACGCTGCGCTGGACGGCGTTGCGGGCGACAACAGCGAGAACAATGCGGTATTGACCGGCGTCACCTTTGAGGTGACGGACAAGGACACCGACACCACCCAGGGCAGCTTCAGCGTTACCATCGTCGACGACGTGCCGAGCGCGGTTGCCGGGGCTACGCTGTCGGTGATCGAAACCGACGGGGCGACCTCTGGAATCAATCTGCTTGCCAATGACAGCCAAGGTGCCGACGGCGCGACGGTGACGGCGGTCGACTTTGGACTCGGCGGCGGATTCCAGGCGATCGAAGCCAGCGGGACGACGACGCTGTCGAACGCCAATGGCACGTACACATTCATGGCTGACGGCACCTGGACGTTCGATCCCTTGGTGAATGCGAGCAATTCCAACACGGCCGGAAACTTTACCTACCGGATCACCGATGGCGACGGCGACAGTTCGACGGCGACACAAGCGGTCGAAATCACCAACGCCAACACGCTACCGACCGCCGGAAGCACCCAGGGTTCAGTCGATGACGAAGGCCTTCCGAATGGGATCGCCGGCAGCACGTTCGGCGACGACCTGGTTCTGGAGCCCATCACGGCCAGCGGTACCCTGCCGCACGACTACAAAGCCGACGGCAAGGCGCTTTCGGATCCGATCAACTTCCTGCCGATGAATGGCACGTCGGGCCTGGTCGGCACCGAGACGGTCGATTATAGCTGGGACGCTGGCAGCAACACGCTGACCGCATCGTCGGTGGGGCGTGGCGCGATCTTCACCGTTGTCGTGGACGGCGGCTCGGATGCGACCGGTGCCGGCAACTATGTCTTCACGCTGCTGAAGCCGGTTCTTCACAGTCCCGGCAACAACGAGAACGATGCGACCGTCAACCTGACCTACCAGGTCAGGGATGCAACGCTGCCTAGCGCCGACACGGCTACCGGCACACTTTCCATCACCATCGATGACGATATCCCCGTCGCCGCGCCGATCCCCAGGACCGTGGTCGAAGGGTCATCGGACACCAACATCCTGCTGATCCTCGACCGTTCGGGAAGCATGGGTTTCGATTCCGGAGTAACCGGCTTTGCAACGCGCCTCGACTTGCTCAAGGCGGCTGCCAACAACCTGCTGGATCAATACGACGCCGCCGGCGACGTGAAAGTCCAGATCATTCGGTTCAACGACAGCGCGCAGAAGCAGGGCAGCGTGTGGCTGTCCGTGACGGATGCAAAAACCTACATCAACGGCCTGACCGCGAACGACGGCACGGACTACGACGATGCAACGGCGCTTGCGCCGGATGCGTTCGACGATCCGGGCAAGCTGACGTCGCCCGGCGTACGCAACGTCTCCTACTTCATCTCGGACGGGCAACCGAGTCCGATCGAAGGTCAAGTGTCCGGCGCCGAGCTGGACAGCTGGCTCAACTTCGTCAACGCCAACGAGATCGTATCGTTCGCGGTCGGGCTTGGAGCTTCCGCGCCGGATACCTACCTCGATCCGCTTGCCTATGACGGTCGCGGCACGGGCACCGATACGGAGGCCCTGATCGTCACCGACCTCAACCAGCTCCAGGCGACGCTGGTCGGTACGGTCATTCCGTCCATCACCGGTTCGGTGATCGATGGCCTCATTCCGACCTCGTTCGGCGCCGACGGCGGCTATGTGAAGTCGATCGAAATCGGCGGCAAGACCTATACTTACGATCCCGTGACCGATGCGATCACCACGACGGGTGCGGGCACAACCAACAAGCTGACGATCACGTTCACCGGCAGCGCCGGCGAAAGCTTCGTCATCGACCTCGACGACGGTACGTATGAGTATACGCCGCCAACCAGCATCGTGGCCGACTTCAGCCGTCCCTTCACCTACACCCTGACGGACAACGATGGCGACACGGCAGCCTCCACGCTGACGATCAACATCGACAACGTGAACGGCGCGCCTGTTCTTGACGCCACGGATTCTCCGGTCATGGCGGCCGTTGCCGAAGACGTGCCGGCGCCGTCAGGCGCAGTCGGCACGCTCGTCTCCGCGCTGGTCGATCTGACCGGCGGCGGCGGCTTCGACAACGTGACGGATGCGGATGGTCCGGGCCTCGGCATCGCCATTACCGCCACCAACAGCACGAACGGCACCTGGTTCTACTCGACCAACAACGGCGGCGCCTGGACGGCGGTCGGCGCGGTCAGCAACGCCAGCGCGCTGCTGCTTGAGGCCGACGGCAGCACCCGGCTCTATTTCCAGCCGGCCGCCAACTTCAACGGCACGGTGACGGACGGCATCACATTCCGGGCATGGGATGAGAGCACCGGCACCGCAGGCACCAAGGTCGACACCTCGACCAACGGCGGCACATCGGCGTTCTCGAGCAACACCGATACGGCCGCCGTCACCGTCAATGCGGTGAATGATGCGCCGGTGCTGGGGCCGATTGCGGCTACGGCCGGAATCACCGAGGCGGCCAATGCCGCGGCTCAGAACATCAGCTCAATGACCGGAACGTTCTCGGTATCCGACGCAGATGTCGGAAATACGCTGACGGCATCGATCAACGGTACTCCGACGCTGGTGTGGAGCGGCGGTGCGCTCAGCTCGGTGCTGACAACCACGCAGATCAACGCGTTGACGGCTGCGCTGGTGGACGGCGAACTCGCAATTGGCGGTACCATCACGGCCAACGGCGGCGCGCAGACTATCAGCTACAATTGGGATCCCGAGGCTGCGGCTCTGGATTTTCTCGCCGCCGGTCAGACGCTGACCGTTACGTACCAGATCCAGGTTTCCGACGGGACGACGACCACGGCGACGCAGCCGCTGAGTTTCGTCATCACCGGCACAAACGACGCGCCGCTCATTACAGGCGACCGAACGGCTGTCGTTGCCGAAGGCGGTACCTACACCATCACAACCACGGATCTGAATTTCACGGATCTGGACGACGTTACAGCGGGAGTGACATTCACAGCCTCGTCGCTGACAAACGGCGTAGTTGAGGTTAACAGCGTCATCCAAAATACGTTCACTGGCACACAGTTGGCCGCCGGTCAGGTGAAATTCATCCACAACGGCTCGGAAACGAATGCAGCCTCTTTTCAGGTCAATGTTGAGGATGGCAACGAAGACGCTTCTGCGGCTGGTAATCAGCCCTTCAACTTGACCGTCACCGCCGTGAACGACCTGCCGGTGTTCAATTCCACCGGCCTGACATTGGTCAGCAATACGGGACCCGGTGCCGTCACGTTCACCGAAGCGGCCCTTTCTTCGTACTTTACCGATACAGACAACGCTACCTTGGGTATTGCCGCTGTCACGGTAGCCGCAAGCAGCCTTCAGTCGGCAGCCGGAACCAACATTGGTGCCGCCAACGTTGGGACCGTCGGCACAATCACCATTGATGATGATTCATCACTTGGCGGCTCGTTCACGATGACCGCAACCGACGGGACGGCAAGCAGCACGCCTCCGACAACCGTCAATTTCGTCAACAACACCACGGACACAACTTCGTTAAATGCCGCCGCCAACGGCGATTCGATCATCGTCAACGCTCAGACTGCCGCATCGATGATGACAGGCGGAGCAGGTAAAGACTACATAATCGGCAATACGGGCACCGACACAATTGCCGGCGGTGCGAATGACGACGTTCTCGTTGGCGGAGCCGGCAACGATACCTACATCTTCGGGCTGACCGACGGCGTTGATACGATCAATGAAATCGGGGCGGCCAGTTCGGGTGATGCGATCTTCATTGACTCGAACAGCGCAACGCTAACGTCGCTGAGCGGTCTCGATAATGATAATGGCAACAGCGATGGTGACCTGATCATTGGCGTCAATGGACAGCAGATCCGTATCGTCGACCACTACAACAATGTCAGCAACGCTGCGGAAACCATCTCGTTTGATGGCGCAACCTTCAAGGGTTACAATCTCGGCGGCGGGACCTATACGATCAGTACGGACGACAGTGGTACGCGCAGCGGCACTTCGGGTAACGACCTGATTGCGGCTGAGGCCGACGGAGACAGCCTGAGCGGTGGCGCGGGCAATGACATTCTCCTAGGAAATGACTTTGCCGACACACTGACTGGCGGTACCGGCTCCGATCTACTCGTTGGCGGCGCCGGAACTGATGACTTTGGTTTCGCCGCCGGGGATAGCCAGTTGTCGATCACCGGCTCGGGAACGAATGGCGTTGTCTCCGGCTACGATGTAATTACCGATTTCGCACCAGGCGCAACGGCGGCGACAAGCGAGAGGATTGTCTTCCCCAACGTAGCCGTCGCTGGGAATACGACGCCTGTCGGTACCACGACGACGAATTCAACGTTGTTGTTGAACACAGGTTTTGCTGTTGCTTCTCATAGTATTTCCAGCGGAATCATAACGTTCGATGACACATCGCCGGGTGGGGCCGGCGCAAGCTTTGGTACCGCCGTTGGCTTGACGACGCTGGCCGATGTGGCTGCGGTTGTTCAATATCTCCAGGCAAACGACATCGGCGCCACCGGTACAGCGGTTGCGTTTGAAGCTACAATTGGGGGTGTGAACCATACCTACATCTACATTCAAGGCACGGATGACGGATCGAGCAACAATGCCGATGCGCTGATTGACCTCGTCGGCGTGAACGCCACGAGCATTTCGGAACCGACCGCGGATGAGATCGCTGTGGTTGGCACTTCTGTCGCCGACCCCATCGTCCTCGATCTCGACCATAACGGCATTTCCTTCAGCTCCCTTGAGAACGGTGTCACCTTCGACATCAACGCCGATGGCGCAACGGACCAGGTCGCCTGGACCGCCAATGGCGGCGACGGCATTCTCGCCCTCGACGTCAACGGCTCCGGCGTGATCGACAGCGGTAACGAGCTGTTCACGCCGACCTTCAACGGCGGGCGCTACGCCGACGGCGTCGCTGCGCTTACCAGCCTCGACGGCAACCACGACGGCGTCATCGACAGCCAGGATCAGGCGTTCGGCGACCTCGTGGTCTGGCAGGATGCCAACCATAACGGTGTCAGCGAGACGGGCGAGCTGACCAAACTTGGTGATCTCGGCATCACCAGCATCAGCCTGACGACGACTTCGGGCGGCGCGCCCATTGATGGGCAGACCATCGCAGGCACCGGAAGCTTCACATACGCCGATGGCTCCACCGGCATCTTCGTCGAGGTCGATCTCGATGCCTCGCTGGGCGTGCCCCCGATCACCGAAGCCGCGGCTGCAGAAATTGTCGCAGACTTCGATCTCGATAGCGGCAATGTCGACCTCAGCGCGCTCTCCGGCGGTGAGGGGGAGCAAGCTCCGGTACCGCCGCAGGGCCTTGAGGCCCATGCGCTGGAGGCGGATGCCGGCGCGACGGTGCCGGCGGCAATCACCATCATGCACGAGCAGGCGGCTCTCGCCATGCAACTGGCGGCGTCCTAGCGCCCAGCAATACCTAAGCGAGAAAAACCCGCCGGAATCATCCGGCGGGCTTTTTCGTGGCGCTGACGATCACTTTATCGTCGCAACTTCACATCGGCAGCGACGCGGTGCCGAGCTGAGAGGCGCGGTAACTGGCATTGTCTTTCCCACTCCATTCAGCGCCTGCCAATGCCGGCGCCGCCTCGACCTGACCTGCCGGCCGTCCGCTATTGGCATAGGGCGTCGCGAACAAATGCACGCCGTTGTGATCAATGGCGAACAGCGGCGTGAACCGCGCGGCGTCAGCGTCTTCCATCAGGTTGGCGAAGCGGTTGTCCAGCATCAGCCAGCGTCCGTCGAGACGGGCCGCAAGCACGGCGTGGTCCTGGCGGACGGCGCGGTCGCGGACCAGCACCAGTTGGAGGTCGTTGCGAGAAAAGCCGGCGGCGGTCAGCGCGACATATTTGGCGATCGCGTAGTCCTCGCAATCGCCTTTCGCCGTGGCATAGGTTGCCAGAGGCGCGGTCCAGCGATCGGTCTCGCCGTGCTGGGCCTGGTCGCTGACATAGCGGATGGCGGTGTTGACGCCGCGGTTGGCCTCATCCAGTTTCTCGCGTCCGGATTTTTCACCGAGCACGCCTACCAGCCGCAGGAACTGCGCGGCATGGGCGGGGCAATTGGCGGCGTCGCTGCGGCACTGGTCGATGACCGCCTGTTCCCTGGCCATCGCGGCTTCGATGCCGCGCCATTTGCGCCAGAGCAGGCCGTCGGGCGCGCGAAAGGTGACCAGCCCGAACGGCTCGGAGCCGGCCGCGGGCGCTTCCCTGACCGCCGGCGCCGCATCCGTTGCGGTGTTGGAGGGATTGATGGCGGCAAGCCGTACCGCGCCGGGGCCACGGCCGCGTTGCGCGTCCACCTTGGCCAGGACGGCGTTGATGCTGAAATAGGTCGCAGGCGGCTGGGCATGATCGGAGCCCGGCGAATTGCCGCCGGCATCCGCAGCAATCCTGTCTTCGGCGGTGGACGAGCCCGAGGTGGCGAAAAAGCCCAGCGAGAGTACCAGCCCCGTCGCCAATGCAAGCGAGCGAGACCTCCGCAGTGTTACGCGCGGTGTCATGACGTCCCCTTTGTCGGGAGCGTCAGTCGACGTCTTTCGCGTCGGTCCGCCGCCCCAATCTGTTATTGGGACGGAGACTGCGACCAGCGCCGCTTAGGCGGAGTTAAGCCGCACCGCGCGCAGGGGAAATGTGGAAAAGGCCGTCAATTCCGGGTTTTCCGGACCATTCCAAATCGTCTCAAAACTGCCGGAAATGTCGTAAATTTCAGGTCTTACTGATCGTTCAAGATCGTCTAAAATTGAACCTATATCAGCCGCGATCCAGGAACTGGCGGCGCGACCGGCTCATCGCTCGCGCAGCGCGTCGTCGCGCAGGGTGCGGACCGGCTTCAGCAGATAGTTGAGCACGGATTTCTCGCCGGTCAGGACCTCTACGGTCGCGATCATGCCTGGAATGATCGGCAGCGAATTCTTGCTGGTGCCGAGATGGTTCTTTTCGGTCCGGACCATCACCCGGTAGAATGTTTCCTGGCGTTCCGACTTGTCTGCCTTTTCGTCGACGATGGTGTCGGCGCTGATCCGCTCAACCTTGCCCTTCAGCGAGCCGTAAACCGAGGAATCGTAAGCCGAGAGCTTCACCACCGCGTCCTGGTTGGGGCGGATGAACGCGATGTCCTGCGGCCGGATGCGGCCCTCGACCAGCAGCGTATCGTCGAGCGGAATGATGTCCATCACATTGGCGCCCGGTTGAACCACCGCGCCGATCGTGGTGACGTTCAATTTGTTGACGATGCCGTGCACCGGCGCCTTCAGATCGGTGCGCCGGACGCGGTCCTGCGCGGATTTGATGTTCTCGTCCAGCACGGCCAGGTCGCCCTTCGACTTGGCCAGATCCTCATCCGCCTGCGATCGAAACGAGGCGAGGGTGTTGGCGATCTTGGATTGGGCCTCGGCGAGCTGCCCGCGCATCTCGGTTGCCTGCCGGTCGAGCCGCAGCATCTCGATCTCGGGCACCACCTTCTGCTCATAGAGCTTGCGGGTGAGAGCCAGTTCCCGGTCCAGAAGCTTGAGCGATCCGGACAGCCGGGTGACCTGCTGGTTGAGGACGTCGACGTCCTGCGCCACCTTCTGCCCGCGCATCCTGAAGACGCTGGTTTCGGTGGCGACCGCCGCCGGGACCACCTGGTCCAGTTGTTCGGGAAACACGATCTCGCTTCGTCCCCGCGCCTCGGCCTCGAGCCGGGCAACACGCGCCGCCATCGCCGCCCGCCGCTCCCGGATCTCGCCAAACTCGGCCGCGAATTTGGTATCGTCAATCCGCATCAGCGACTGCCCCTGGTTGACGATATCGCCTTCCCGAATCAGGATGTCGCCGACAATCCCGCCTTCGAGGGTCTGGACCACCTGGGTCTGGCGGGATGGCACGACGCGGCCATTGCCTCGCTTGACTTCATCGAGCACGGCGAAATGCGCCCACATCAGGAACGTCAGCAGCAGCGCCAGAAAGGCCAGCAACAGCATGCGCGAGGTGTGCGGCGTACGCATCGCCGCGGCAGCCCGGATGTCATTGGCAAAGGCGAAGTCAGATGCCGGCATTGGGTTTCTGCACCAGGGTTGCGCGCTGCGTAGGATTGGGTTGCGTCACGCTTTCGGCCGGCGCGGACGCGGCGGGCTTGCCCTGCAAGAGCGCCAGAACCTTGTCCCGCGGCCCGTCCGCGACCAGCCGGCCATTGTCGAACAGCAGCAGGCGATCGACCAATGCCAGAAGCGACAGGCGATGCGTGGAGATGATGATGGTCATCTTCTCACCGCTCATGGCCTTGAGCCGCTCCAGGAATTCGCTCTCGCTGCGCACGTCAAAATGCGCCGTCGGCTCGTCCAGGAACAACACCCGCGGCTTCCGGATCAGGACACGCGCCAGCCCGATGGCCTGCTTCTGGCCGCCCGACAGACTACGGCCGCCCTCGGCGATCGGCATGTCATATCCCAAGGGGTGGCCTGCGATGAAGCTCTCGACGCCGGACAGCCGCGCTGCGGCAAGCACCTCTTCGTCGGTCGCATCCGGCTTGCCAAGCGCGATGTTGTCGCGCAGCTTTCCGAAAAACAGGTCGGTGTCCTGCATCGCAAATCCGATTCCGGCGCGCAGGTCCGACGGGTCGTACTGCCGGGAGTCGACGCCATCGATCAGGATGCGACCTTCTTCCGCCTCGTAGAAGCCGAGCAGGAGACGTCCGACCGTGGTCTTGCCGGAACCGACACGGCCGATAATTCCAATTCGCTCGCCTTCGCCAATCTTGAAGGAAACCTTGTCGAGTGCTTTGGCGGGTGCGTTCGGATACGAGAAACTGACATTCTCGAAGCTGATGCGACCCTGGTCGATCTTCCTGGCGACGTAGGCCCGCTGCGGCGATCTCTCGCGCTCCAGCGTCATGATGCGGTCGATCGACTTCAGGGCGGCCAACGTCTGGGTGCCGCGCGTGATGACCGACGCTATGCCGGCAATCGGGGCCAAAACCCGGCCAGCCAGCATGTTGGCCGCGACCAGCGCGCCGACCGTCAGCTTGCCGTCGAGAATGAGGAAAACGCCAATGATCACCAGTAGAAGACTGGTGAGTTGCTGAGCGGCATTCGCGCTGGTCAATGTGAGCGACGCCCAGAAGTGGACGTCTTCGCCCGACCGCGCAGTTGCAGCGACCGATCGCTCCCAAGCCGTCTGCATCCGGGCTTCGGCACCTGTGGCACGAACGGTCTCCAGCCCCGAGAGCGATTCCACCAGCACGCCATGTCGGGCCGCTGATTCCGCCTGCAATCGCTTCATCGCGCGGTCGAGCGGACGCTGCATCGTCAGCCCAAGCGCGATCATGATGGGCAACATCAAGAGCGGAACCCATGCCAGGGGACCGGCAATGGTGAACAGCACGCCGATGAACAGCACGGCAAACAGCAGATCCGTCGCGGACACGACGCTGCCGGACGTGAAGAATTCACGCACCGAGTCGAAGTCGCGAAGCTGGTTGGCGATGATGCCGACCGAGGTCGGCCGCTGCGCCATCTTCACCGCCATCACGTGCTCGAAGATGTTGGCCGCAAGAACGACGTCGACTGTCTTGCCCGTAACGTCGATAATGCGGCTTCGGACCGTGCGAAGCACGAAGTCGAAGACGATCGCAAGCCCCATGCCGATCGACAGCGCGATCAGCGAGGGAATGGCGCCATTCGGGATAACCCGGTCGTAAACGCTCATGGTGAACAAGGGCGTGGCGAGCGCGAGCATGTTGATCAGAAAGGCAGCGAGGGCGATATGCCCGTAACTGCGCCAGTGCACCTGGACGACGGACCAGAACCAGTGATCGCGCGGGAGATCGCCCGCGGCAACCGCGCGCGCGTTGGCTTCGGCCGCAGCCCGCACCAGGAAAGCGTAGCCGGTGTAATCCGCCGCAACAGCCTTGATGCCCATGATTCGCGGCGTGTGCGGCTGGATCGTCGGGTCCAGCACCCTCACGCTCTGACTAGCCGCATCGATACCGAGAAGGATCAGCGCCGCCCCGGTATTCATCACCAGGACCGCAGGAAGAACCATCGCGGGAATGTCGACGATCTCTCGCTTGATGGCTTCGGTCTCAAGTCCGGCGCGTCTGGCGGCGCGATCGTAAAGGGCCACCGACAACCTTCCATCAAGGATAGGCAGTCCTCCAAGCAAAGCCTCACGGCTTACCGCCCGGCCATGATGGGCAGCCAAATAGGTGAGGGAAGCAGCGAGCGGGTCGCTTCGCGACGCGTTGACCTTGGCGGGTTCGGTGCCCCTTTCCGGTTGCCCCTGGGGTGGCCGGCGTGGCGCTTTCTCTGGGGTCCGGGAGAACAAAGCCTGATGCCTCTGATTTCAAGCGAACGGGCCCGCCCAACCTTGGTCGCGGTTAGCAAGCCATCAGAATACAACGATTCTGCATCCGAATCATCGCTAGATTCGGGCTTCTTATCAAAGAGTTAATTGTAACCGCCCCGCAGCTGCTGGATGGCGCAAGATATCCCGCTAAGGCCGCTGTTTGGTTACTTCCTGGCAGATGCGAAGGCGGAGAGGAGCCAGTATGGTTTACCTTCATCCGTTGTTGAAGCGTAAGCTACCGATCTCCCCAAAGTGGGGTCGACGTGAGCGGGTGTCAGGCTTGGGCTGCGGCCGTTTTTTTCGGCGAACCACTCCAATGCCCCGAGCATGCGTGCCGCTGCCGCACCGCGCGGCCAACGGTCGGTAAAGACCTGAGGTGCCGCCGCGGCGGCATAGGCCATGGGAGCACCAGCGGTTCCGGTGGCTGCATCGGAGACTCGCAGCGGGTCGGATCCGGTTTGCGGCAGTGTCACCCTGGGCGTCGGAAACTTGTAGGCGGGGAGACCAAGCGGCATCACATCGAGCGGCGCGGCATCGACCGGGGGCGGCGCCTTGAGGTATTCGAGCAGCGTTCCCATCGCCGCCAGCATCTGGTAGTCGGCGAAAACGATGACCCCGCGCGACGAGGTCAACGAGACGGCCGCGTTGAAGTACTGGTTTTGCGCGTTGAGCAGGTCGATCAGCGAGCGCTGACCGATCTCATATTCCTTGTCAAAGGCGGCGATCGTCTTGCGATCGGCCTGCAATTGACGCGTCAAGGCCGCCACACGCGTTGCTGTTATCGTTCGGGCCGACCAGGCCTTGTCGATCGACTCAAGCGCATCGCGCTGCAACCGCGCATGACGCATGGTCGCTTCGGTGTGCCGCTCGGCCATCTCGGAACGGCGCCAGACGTCCTGACCGCCGCGGAAGACGTCCCACGACATCACGACCTTTCCGCTATAGCTATCATGGGTGGTGCCCAGGAATGGATAGGTGTTGTCGTTATGGGTGGCTCGCCCCTCGAGCGACAGATTTGGAACGAAAGCGCCGTCAGTGACCCTGAAGGCGTGCTTGGCGGCGTCGGCGTCGGACTGCGCAGCCAGGATCGTCGGATTAAAGCGGACGGCGATAGCGAGCGCCTCATCCTTGGTCGCGGGCAGTCCACCCAGTTGGGCCGGGAAGCGCAGGTTGTAGGGTTCCAGTCCCACTACCTTGCGATACTTGGCACGGGCATCTTCCAGGCTCTTGCGAAATTCCGCCAACGTCGCCCTGGCGTTCTCGACCCGCTCTCTTGCCTGTTCGAGATCACCTTCGCCGGCTCGACCGCCCCTGAAGCGGGAGTTCACATTGGAAAAAATCCGCTCATGGTTGGCAAGGTTCTGCTGCCCAAGATCCACCAGTCTCATATAGCGGACAACATCGACGTAGGCTTCCGCGGCATCCAACGCAATCAGCTCTGTCCGTTCCCGGACCCGGAAGGCCGCTGAATTGACCCTGGCCGATTGACGCCAGATATCATGAATGGAGGCAAACCCGTCGAACAACACCTGTCGTACCACGACAGACCCCTGCGTTCCGTTGCGCCAGGGGCCTGATCCCACAACCGGAACGGGTAGCGCCGACCCGCTGGCCACCGCAGTGCCCTGATCGAATTTCTCGGGACCATATCGGGCTTCAAGCCGCACTTGCGGCAATAGCGTACTTTGGGTTTGCCGAAGTTCGGACTCCGTCGCCCGTCGATTCGCTGAAGCTTCGCCGACTCCCGGATTGGTCAACACCGCTTGCTTCAAGGCGTCGTTGATCGAAAACGGTTCAGAGATTGCAGGCGATCCGATGGCCAGACTAAGGCCGAAAATCGTAAAATATGCGGATTTCATTTGCCCCATCCCGCCTGCCGAATAATAATTTGAGAAAAAAATTCCCAGCCCTCAAGGGCAGAAACTATCAAAGTCCCAAAGGTTCACCTATGACATTTCGGCAACAAGGCGGGGAAACCGCCGTGGATGAGATCCGGCCGGCGGCGGCGTCGGAGCCACCAGGCGCGCCGGGAACCGGCCCTTGACCACTGTTTGAGACCGATCGACGCCGTCGATTCGGCTTAGGGCCGGGAGGTCTGCTGTCCAGGCCCGTTGAGCGATACTTCATCACCACCAGAAACAAAGGGGTGAAAGACAGGTTGCCCATGCTTTGTGGAGCCATCGTGCCGAATCCGTGATCTGGACGACTGAGACCCCGGTCCGCGATAACGGAGATAGCCAGCATCGAACTCTGCGACCCGAACCAGAGCGTGCCAGTCCTTGATTGTAATTCGCTTCGGTTCCCATTTCGCGAGGCCGAGTTGCCGGAGTTCCTTGACGACCCGGTTGGCATGGACATTGGAAATTCCGCAAGCGTCGGCAAGGTCGATCTGGGTCCAAGGCATGCGAAAGCAAAGATCACGGGCCAAACCATTCGCTTGCAGCCGCACCGCAAGTTCGCAGATGATGTGCGCGGTTCTTGCGACAGCGTCGCGGCGTCCCAGACTAGCGACCCATTCCCGGGAAATGGCCGACTGCATCAGGGTTTCAAGCCAAAAGGCCTGCGCCACGTTCGGTGATTGATGAACCACCTCTCTGAGTGCGCTGTGCGGCACATGCCAGCACCGGAGAGCCCAGGGCGGCGACACCATAGTCGATCCTCGGGCAGTACAACGTCGACAAGTCCGCCACATCACCGGGTATGAAGAAGGAAATGATCTGGCGGCGCGAACCAGCGACGATCTTGTATCCATACAGGAAGCCATCCAGCACCAACACGCATCGGGAAGGTGAGTCCCCGCACGCGACAACCTCTTTGTAGGCGGGACAATTGACGAGATTGAACGGAAGACCGGCAACGCGCTGCCTGTCAGCGTCCGTGAATGGGCTGACCCTTTCGAGCCTTGAAAGCAGCCGGGAGTATGGCCGTCCAATGTCCATCGCTGGTTAGTCGATCATGAATACAAGGGAGCATATCGCTGTCATTTGACGTCATGATTTCAGTTCATGAACGCTCTCGACTATTCAACGTTATGCAGGAACGATGCCAACGCCTGGATCGGGTCATCCGCCGCATCAACATAGGTTCAAGCTGAACGCGGAAACAACGTTGGCGGCCGTTTCCATCAACGAATGTTACCGGAACTTCAGCCGCGCAGGCAGGCGAGGCGACCAACCAGTGCTGCGCGGCTGACGACCGGCCTTTAGGCGCCGCTGTGCGGGTGGAACCAGACGGGTTCCCGCAGGTTCTTGGCTCGCGAGGTGAGTTCCATTGCACACAACATCCCAACGAGTTCAGCGCGCGCCGAACCGCGCTGCAGGCACTGCGGTCCTGACGCTATTGTTTTGCTCCGCATTCCAGTTCTTTCATTCAATCGGAGACGCGTTCGAAACGCATCCCCTGGCGCCGTTCCTGCTGCTCGAACTAACCTTGGCGCTGCTGATCGCCATCGCGGTCTTCAGCATGGCAACGCGAATTATTACCGGCAGGTTACGATCCCTCGACCTCTTCTTTTTCCTGTTTCCTTTCTTCTGGCTTCTGCTCAGCAGCGTGTTTGCGTGGCTGACGTTTGATCAGCCGTTGATTTTCGGCCTCAGCGAAGAGCGTCGCATTCTGACGTTTCTTTATTGGTTCGTGTTCGATCCAGTTCAGCGCAGGTTTGCCCTGAAGGTGGGTGACATACTGACCGCTCTCATCCTGTGCGCCTGCGTCTATCTGATTACCGCGATCGGACTTCAGCTCCTTGTGCCGGATCAACTGAGCGGAAGGGCGTTGCCTGACCTTGACACGCGGCGGTTGCGCATGTCGGCGGCCGGTGAGTGCTTCGCCATAACGTTCATCGTCGGCGTGGTGGGATGCCTTGTCACGAAGCGATACAACCTGAATTTACTGGCGATGGTGGTGGGATTCGTCGGCCTGGTCCAGGTGGCTCAGGCACGGCAACTGACGCTGGCCGCCGCAGCTACCCTGGCCGTCCTGATGCTGAGATTACGGCCGACCTGGACCATCGGAACCGGCGCCGTGATTGTCGTTGCGTTTCTCATTACGATATCGGTTCGCGGTCCGGTCGTAATAACGCAACTTTCCGAAGCGGTGTTGCCAAACCTGTCGGAGTTCTTTGGCGCCAACTTGCTCGAAAACACCCGGATTAACACGCTTGGAATTGTCACGGACCTGCTGACCGAAAACTACTTCTTCGGGTTAGGTGCGGTATCGCTGCTTTACGATGGCGGGCTGGCGCGACTGTATGGACGAAATTTCTTCATCAATGATGTTGGCGTTTTGGGAGAAGTGTTCCGTGTGGGATTCCTCTACGCGGCATTTTTCTGCGCCTACGCTATGACGGCTTTGAGGCTGTGGCAGCGGGTCGGCCGACCGCAGCACCGCCATTTGATTTTCGGCATCTATTTCTTCTACCTTCTGCTCGCCCCAACCAACGGCATCTTCTATAGACTGGGCTTCGTACACGCATTTCTCTTCCTGCTCCTGAGCGCAGCGGCTACGCGCGTCGGCGCCTCTTCATCTGCGGCTTACCTGGCGCCGCAGCCAGCCGCCTCCGTCAGGTGACCATAAGAAGGTTCTGAAACGTTCAGCCACATCGGATGCTTCATTGAGGCATTGTCGGCCGCTGCGGGTGCACGCCAGCAAAGCTAGCGTGATGGCATACGAGATGAACGCAGATAACCCGATAAGCGTCACGGGTGCGCCCGGCAGTTGATGCTTGAGCAGGGAGATCGCTGCAAATGCGGATACCCCTGCGGCGACGAAGGGCAGGACAGCTTCGGCAATGTCGCTCGGCCGCACCCAGCCTCTCCGCGTCGTCCAGTAAACCGCCAGCGGCGCACGAATAACTTCGCTGACGGCATAACATGCGGCGACGCCCCACGCACCATAGGGCAATCCTATTGCATAGGCAGCGCAGGCAAAGACAAAGCTGAACGCGTTGAGAAGCGTAAGCTCGCGCGCGCGTTCTTGGCTGATCAAGAGAGCACCAAGGGAACTCGTTACGAGCTGCAGCGCACCCGCCAGCGATAGCCAACCAAGCAGAGGTGCGGCCTGTTTCCATTCGGGGCCCAACAACAACAAGCAAACCGGTTCCGGAATCGCCATGATCGTCACCATCGAGGGGAGAATGGCGAGCAGGGGCGCCTGCACGGCCAGCCGATAGATCTTGCGATAGCGTTCCTGCTCGTTACGCATTCGGACCAGCAGGGGAAGGACGAGGCGGTCCATCGGCGCGCTGACGAAGACGAGTGGTAGCAGTACGATTCGATAGGCTCGATCATACAATCCCAGTTCGAACGGCCCGCGGGCTCTTCCGATCAGGACATTGTCAACGCTTCGAATCAGGAAATCGAACAATCCGGATAACGTAATGTTGCCGCCGACGCGGAGGATGTCCGAGACATTATTCGGTGTGCTTGGCCACCCCGGCCGCCAGCGACAGACAGCCCAGCTTGAGACGACCACTGTCACGGTGGTTGTGCCTGCCGCGGCCACCAATGCCCAGTAAGACCCGGTCAACAGCGCCGTTATCGTGCCGACGACATAGCCAAGCGCCAGGGAGCCAGCATCGATAAACGCCAGCGCGCGAAAGCGGAGGTCCCTGTTGAGCAACGCCATGTGCTGAAGCGAGAGTGAGCCGGCGACTACGATGAACGTTGATGCGATAACAAGTGGGATGAGGCGCGGCTCCGCGTAAAATAACGCGATGAAGGGAGCTGACAAACCAAGGATCACTGCCAGTACACAGCCCCAACTTACATGCAGCCAGAACAGCGTGCTCAGCTCTTCGTAGCTTACTGTACTCCGTTGCAGTATCGCACCGTTGACGCCCGCGTCACGCAGGATCGTTGCGAGCGCGAGTATCGGAGAGAGCATTGCAAATATGCCGAAATTGCTCGGCCCCAGGAGCCGGGAGAGAAGGACGATCGCCGCCATATGCACGAACAGCTTGAGTCCCTGCCCAAGCGCGGTAAACGCCATTCCGTTTGACGCAGCAATGCGGAAGCTCTGGAGCTGGTCGTCTCGCACTGCTCTGGTTCTCTTCGGCTACCTATGACCTACCGGCAATTGCAACGCGGTGTCCGCGATCCGCTTGGTGAAGAACTCCAGGTCGTTCGTAATCCAGAACGATGCGGCGGGATGTTCGGTGGTAGCAAGGCGTCCGGTCATTTCAAGCCAGTACACCGGAAAGACTGGTTTCCAGTCCGGCGCAAACAGCAGAAGGGCGGCCAACAGATATTGTTCGCCGTAAAGGCGCGAGTTGTAAAAGCTCCGGTATTCGTACGGCAAGTTGACGTCATGAATGTGTACTAACACACCCTTGGGCAGGCGCGGCAGGATCTCCAGGAACACGTATTGGGTGTCGCTGCCCTGCACCACCAGATGGCTTCCGTCGAAGAACAGGATGTCGCCGGGCTGAAGCGCGTCAAATACGGCCGTACTTGTGCTCTGGACCGGCTCGTAATGTATCTCATCGGCGATTGCGCTGATCTCGGCCCGAGGCGCAGGATCAACGCATGTCAGGCGAGTGCTCAGCCCGTTATGCTGAATCGAGTGGCGAAAGAACTTGGTGGAGTTACCGCTTCCAATTTCCACAATCAGGCTTGGACGCACGAGCGCTGTCAATGCCCACGCGGTGCGGGCGTCGTTGCCATGGAAGTAGGCATTATCCCAGAACGGCGAAGCGTTGTCAGACGCGGTGCGTGGGATGGTAGCTTGCGCCCGTGAAACATAGGGCGCCATCGCTTGCAGCAATGTGTCGTAGACGGCGAGGTGCTGATTCATTCGCTCCAGCACTTGGCTGTAGACAAACTCCCCGTTCGTCTTTGACAAGACCGCCTGGTGATCGAGAGGAAGAATCGCATAACTGCCGAGTGCCGAGCCGGTCTTGCTCAGTTTTCGCACCCCAAACCGAAAGACGCTGCGAGCCGCGTCCCTCCAGGAGTGATAGGTCAGGCGAGATAATTGTTCGCTGATCGACATTTGAGATCCGAAACGAGATGAACGGGAGAGGCGCACATTATCAAATGTTAGTTCGGCCATTCGGCCGTTGGGCCGGATGGAACCATCCGCCCTCGTGAACGTATACGCCCTCGAAAAAGTTCCTCAACATCACGGACGTCAGCGAGCGCCATGCACACATTCCCCAGCCTGCTGCAACAGGCAGAGCCTAGCGGCGCAAACCTGACTGGCAGTTTCTTGTCGGCGCAGGGTGCTGTTTCAAGATCGAGCATTGCGGTGTGCGTACTTGGACCCTGTTCCGACCCAGGCCTTTTCCGGCGCACGGTGCAAGCCGTGCTGGAGCAGGATTACGGCGGCGCGGTTATTGCCGTCGTACCGAGCGTCGCTGCGCCGGACCGGCAGTCGTTTTCCGATCCAGCACGCGAACAGCCAAGGATTGTGGTCCGCTCCAGTTCGCTTCAATTGGACAGCGGTTCCGCCTTCGAGGTTGCCTTGAGCCTTCAGCCCCGTCCAGAATTCATAGCGCTGATCAATTGTGGTCAGCGTCCGCCACGCAAATGGTTACATTCGCTGAAGGAGGCCCAGGAAGAGTTCGATGCCGATGTCGTGACCGGGCCAGTCAAGGCGATATTCGACAATCCTCCGCCGGCTTGGATGGTAGCGGGCGCCCATTTTGACCGATGCGGAGTTCGCTCCGGACCGATAGCGCGCATGCCCGCGCCCGACAATTCATTGATCCGATCTGCCACAATTCGATCTTGCTGGCCGGATTTATTCTCCGGCAGGCGCCTGGAAACCAGCTGGATCGATTTCGCATATCGAATGGAGAAGTCGGGGGCGGTCGCCGTCTGGGGCAGCGAAGCCATCGTATTCCACTCGATTCCAGCATCTCGAATGACGGAAGAATGGCTGCTGACAGAAGCCTACTCCCGAGCCTACGCGCTGGCGCGCGCCAGGTCGCGCTCTCGGCCGAACGCAATGGATCAGGCGTTTGGCCGCTTGGGTGCCTATGGCCGGATGGTGGCAGCACATGTTTCGTACGGCGCAAGCTTGGGCAGTTCCCATCGCGCGCGGCTCATGCTGGCGCGTGCAAAGGGATCGCTCGCCGCCACTGCCGGTTCCCGGCGCCAGCAGGAGACAGCATGACAGCTTCATTCGTTTTTCGTCGCCGCGAAATCCTCGCAGGAGCAGCCGCGTCGGCGGGTGCCGCGTTCCTTTCCGCATCAGCCGGCGCCCTCCAAAACACGGGCGGTAGCACGTGCCAAGCGGGCCTGCCCAGCGAACCCTGGAAGGAGTTCGGCATCAATATCGTTGGACCGGCTCTGTCGCAGGGCGTGCGCGGGACATACGGGAAGGACTTCATCTATCCGGATGACAGCATGCTTGCCTATTATCGCGGCAAAGGGTTCCGGGTCGTAAGGGTCACCTTTCTCTGGGAACGCTTGCAGCCAAAGCTGTTCGCGGAACTCGATCCCCAGGAATCGGAGCGGCTCCAGTCGCTTATTCGGATCGTTCGCGATCAGAACATGGTTCTCATCACGGGACCTCACAACTACGCGCGCTACGCCGTTAGCGACGGCGTTCCGGAGTTGATCGGCAGCCAGGCGGTCCCGACGTCCGCGTTCGTGGATTTCTGGATTCGCGTCGCTTCCCTTTTCGCTCCCTTGAAGGATCAGCTGATCTTCACCCTTATGAACGAGCCGCATGACACGGGAGGAACGTGGGCACGCATTGCGCAAGCCGCGGTCGATGCCATTCGTTCGGTCGACAAGGAACGCTGGCTCTACGTGCCCGGCGACGGCTGGAGCAGCGCACGGAGTTGGCGGGAGTTCAACGAGCATCTGGCGATCAAAGACAGTTCAGATCGGGTGGTCTATGTGGCGCACCAGTACTTCGATGGTAGCGGCAAGGGCATCTATGAACGGAGTTACGACGACGACCGCATTCGTCCCGAGATTGCGGCGAATCGGCTCAAACCGTTTCTGGCATGGCTGAAACGGCGCGGCTTCCGGGGAACGGTGACCGAGTATGGCGTGCCGAACAACGACCCTCGCTGGCTGGTAGTGCTGGCTAATGCTCTCGATACGCTCAAGCAGTCCGAGGTAGGCGGAACCTACTGGGCTGGCGGACCTTGGTGGGGAGACTATCCGCTTTCCAGCGAACCGCGGGCCGGACAGGACGCGCCGGTAATGTCGGTACTCACGCGATACCTGGGTTCGTGTTCTGTGTCCCGGACGTAGTAGGAACACGAGAATGCAGAACGTGTTCGGATCTGCTCGGAACGTTGAGTTGACGGTATGCTGAAAGAAACCCGTCGGCAGGATCTGCGGATGAGCGGCGCCTTTCCGGACAGAGAAGGTCCGGACGGCTTGGCCGTGTCACCGCGGCTCATCAGCGTAGTCAGGCATAAGCGACTGGTCGTGCTGGTAACGGCGTGCTTCGTGCTGCTGGCAGCTCTGTTCTCGCTGTTTCGCGGAGATTCATATACCGCAGTCACAAAGCTGCTGATCGATAACAAGAGTCTCCAGCTTGGCCGACAAGACGCTGTTTTCGCCCGATCCGAGGTCGACGTCCCGCTGATTCAAAATCAAATCGAGCTGCTTCGCTCCGAGACGATAGCAAATCAGGTCATCGACGCATTCAAGCTGACCGAGGATCGGGAATTTACCAGCAAGCGTTTCGGCTTGTTCGCTTCATCCGCAGATGAGGAGGCGCAAAGGAGACAAGCTCTCGATTCATTCAAGAGAAGACTTTACGTTGGACGGGTTGGAGACAGCTATACGCTGGAGATCCGCTTTACGGCCAGTTCGCCGCAGCAGGCCTCCGACATCGCCAACAGGATCGGAACCGAGTACATCGGGTTGGTCGCTCGTTCAAACGCCAAGGTGGCGCAATCGGCGAGCCTCTGGTTGCGAGCACGCCTGGTCGACATGGGGCCGAATGCAACGGTCATAACCGAGGCAACCGCTCCGATCCGGAAGGACGGCCCCGGCTCGATCGTGTTGCTTTGCGCCGCTCTTCTCGTCGGTTTGATGTTTGGCACTACCGGTGCATTTGCCGTGGACGTTATGGATCGAACGATCCGAACCCAGAGCCAGGCGAGTGCCGTTACAGGAACCGAGTGCTTCGGAATCGCTCCCCTCACGGCGGGGCGAAACGCGACAAGCGAGGCGGTTCGCAACCCACGCTCTTTCTTTGCGCACACCCTCCGGCGATCGCTTGCGGCGATCCGCGAGCAAGCCGATACCAAAACAATTGGTGTTACATCTATGCTGCCGAACGAAGGCAAGACGGAAATTGCGGCAAATCTCGCGCAGTTGGCTGCATCCTCCGGGAGCAGGGTGCTGCTTGTGGACGCGGCGACCAACAGCGGAAGATTGTCGCGCCTACTGGCTCCGGACGCACAGGCCGGCTTGATCGAGCTGCTCGGAAAGAAAACGTCATGGAGCAAGGTACTGCGCGCGACGTCGAACCCCAATTTGAGAGTTCTCTCGCTTGGCCAGCTACCGAGAGCGTCGGCGGACCCCGCCATTACGTTGGCCGGGCTGCATCACGTGCTTTCGGAAGCCACCGCGCTATTTGACCTTATCGTCGTCGATCTGCCAGCGGCAACACTCATGGCCGACGTCCGCGAATCTGCCGTCGCGTTTGACGGCATGCTGTTGGTAATCGAGTGGGGAAAGACGTCGCTGGACGTTCTCGGGTCGGCGATGATCAGTCAACAAGAATTGATGCAGAAAGTGCTAGGGACGATTCTCAACAAGGTCGACGTCGAGCAGCTTAAGACTTACGACCCGGCTTTCTCGGCGTTCTTCGAGCATAGAAAGCTCGGAACGAGTGCTGAACGGCCTCCACGTCCGGCATGGCTTACCAAGCGGTTCTCTTGGCTCGACAGGTGGCGCAGCAACGAGGAAAGTAAGCGATGATCAAGCCGCTGATTTTTGTAGTCTGCTTTGTGCTGTTTATGGCCCCATTGCGAGCCGCTCGCGCAGAATACGTTCTTGGACCGGAAGATCATTTGGCCGTCAAGGTGTACGAGTGGCCAGACATGAGCGGAGACTTCAAGGTTGGTGCAGACGGAAAGATATCATTTCCATTGGTGGGAGAAGTGCTCGCCAATGGACTTTCCACGGCGCAACTCGAACGCAGTCTGGAAGAGATGCTTAAGCAGCAGGCCCGATTGAATGAGCCCCCAAGCGTCTCGGTGCAAATCAAGGAATACAGGCCATTCTTCATCATGGGGGATGTGCAGAAGCCGGGCGCATATGCATTCCGGCCCGGGCTTAGTGTGCTGCAGGCCGTCAGCATTGCCGGGGGATTTTTTCGTTTCACCGATCCGGGACTTCTTCGACTTGAACGCGATTCAATCATGCAACGAACCGACCTGCGAATTCTGAAAGAGAAGTCGGCTGTGCTCGCCGCACGCAGCGCTCGGCTCGACGCCGAACGATCCGGAGCAACCGAGATCGTATTTCCTCGGTCGAACGATCTTGATCCAGACAATCCGAAGGTCTCGGCTTTGCTCGCCCGCGAGCGAGCGCTTTTTGATGCGCGCAGAGGCGAGTTCGAGAAGCAGCTGGCCGGGCTGGCAGAACTGCAGAATCTCTATCGCGGCGAAATCCAGGCCATACAAGCGCAAATCCTTTCCGAGAAGCGGCAAGCCGAACTGGTTCAGAAGGAACTGGACGAGTTGCGCGGCCTGGCTGCGCGGGGTCTGGCTGCGAATCCCAGGCTGCTCCTTGTCGAGCGAACGATCGCGGAAATCGAAGGAACCCAACGGAACCTTGAGGCGATCATCATGCGGTCTCGCCAGAACATTGCGCAAGCCGTCCAGCAAGCGGATGAACTAAGAGCGAAGTCGCGTGAGCGCATCGACACGGAAGCCGATTCCGTTGCCGCCGAAATCCGAGACACCCACGCGCGAATCGAGATGGCCAGGCAACTCATCGCGGAAGCCGAGACCACGGCTCCAGTGGCCATCGGAAAACGGTTGCGGAGCACGGGTGTGGAACCGAAGTTCGAGCTGGTCAGGCGATCAGCCACAGGAGCGACCCAGCAGATCACGATTGGAGGTTTCGACCTGATCGAACCGGGAGACGTCGTTGAGGTGCGAACGGCCGTGTCGGAGGATCTCGCAGGCGAGGTCCGAATGAGAACGGGCAGGGCGGAGCTGACAGCGCCCCCGTGATTGCGGCATCCAGTTTCGTGCGCGCAAATTCTGTTCCGACGCGAGAAGTGACTGGCGATATGTCCCGTTGGATGCGTCCAGCAACATAGATTAAGGAACTTCAAAACTTACAGAAAGTTTATCGGTTCCCCCGAACCGAGCGAGAGATACTGCGTTGCGATAGCAGTCTTGTTGCAAGCCTGCCGCGTGGCAGATCGTTCTGGGGCGTTGGAAAACGATGTTGATCGTCCATGTCGTTCGGCAGTTCTTCCCATCGGTGGGCGGCTTGGAGGACGTGGTCCGGGAACTGTCCAGACGACAGGTAGCCGCTGGTTTTGCGGTCCGGGTCGTAACCCTGAATCGCGTGTTTCGACCCTGTGGTGCGTCGTGTGAAGATAGTTTGAAGCCGTATGAAATCCTGGACGGCGTCGAAATCGTAAGAGTGCCTTACCGAGGATCGCACCGGTATCCGATTGCGCCATCCGTGCTGCGCTTCATCCGCCCGGCGGATATCGTCCACGTTCACGGCATCGACTTCTTCTTTGATTTCCTGGCGTTGACGAAGGTTTTTCATCGGCGTCGCCTTGTCGTATCGACCCATGGCGGTTTTTTTCATACCCAGAGCGCTTCGCGGCTGAAATCGATTTGGTTTCGTAGCATCACGCGGACGTCGATAAAGGCCTACGCCGGCGTCGCAGCTGTAAGCCGGTCGGACCTGGAGCGGTTCACGCGGATCCGAAATGGCGGGCTCCATCTGGTCGAGAACGGTGTCAACATTTCCAAGTTCGCGGCGGCAGGCAGCGAACAGCCGCGCAAGAGCATGGTTTGCCTTGGGAGACTGTCTACGAACAAGCGACTGGATCGTCTGATCGCGTGGGTCAAGGAACTCCGGCAGATCGATCCCGAGTGGTCCGTAACGATTGCGGGACGAGAATGGGATCAGACCGCGGCCGAAATACGCGAGCTGGTTGAGCGGCTGGGTCAGCAGGACGCCATCTTCGTTCTGGATGGACCTTCGGATGAACAGATTCGCCAGCTGATGCTTCGCGCAAGCATTTTCGTCAGCTCATCGGAATATGAAGGCTTCGGCCTCGCCGCCATCGAAGGCCTCTCTGCCGGTTTGTACCCGGTTCTATCCAACATCGGCGCGTTTGAAACGCTGGTAAGCTCGACGGGGATCGGACTGACGGTCGATTTCGGTCAGGCGCATTCCGCCGCTTGCGCGTTTGTCGAACGGTGGAACGAGGTGAGCAGGCGATTTGGCGAAGTGCGCGACGCCTGCATCGAAGCAGCGAAGACCTACGATTGGGGCGCCGTAAACGATCGCTATCTGACGTTGTATAGATCGGTACTCGGCCAACCAAGACGAGCCATTCTGAACGTACCGATCCAGATGGTGAACCGGCGCGGCGCATGTATCCATCTTCAACGCGCGATCGCTCGACGCCAAAAAACCATGGTTGCGTTCGGCAACGCCAATTTGCTGCACATCGCTCACGGCGAACCTGATGTTCGCGAGGCATTGCGTCGCTTCATCATACTCAATGACGGTATCGGCACGGATATCGCGAGCAGGGTTCTCTACGGCTCCAAGTTTCCCGACAATTTGAACGGCACCGATTTCGTGCCGCATTTCCTCAGCCAGTCGGCCCACGGCCTACGGGTCTTCCTGCTGGGGGCAAAGCCGGGAATCGCGGAGCGGGCCGCGGAAGCGTTGAATGTAGCCCACCCACAGCATCACGTCGTCGGGGTTGAGAACGGGTACGGCGATCTCGATTCGCCTGCGTTATTGGAAAAGATTCGGACCGCCAAGGCGGACGTGCTTCTGGTCGCGCTTGGAAACCCCGCTCAGGAACTCTGGCTTGCCAGGAACTTCGAGCAGACCGGCTGCATGCTCGGCTTTGGCGTTGGTGCGCTGTTCGATTTCCTGGCTGGCAATGTCGCGCGCGCACCCCACTGGATGCGTACCGCTCGGATGGAGTGGGTTTACCGGCTGTGGCTCGAGCCGCGGCGGCTTGCCGGTCGCTATCTTGTCGAGACGCCAATGTTCTTGAAGAGCGTGGTGGCCAACTGGTGGTCGGGCGGCCGCGGGGATCCCATGCTTGGCGGAATGCCACGGAAACTCTCGGAACATAGCTAGATGCGGACGGAGAACAATGGAATGACGGAATCGATATGGTCAGGCGCCCCGGTCCAGGGATCCGCGGTTCCTGCACCCCGGGATGTCCGAAACCGTCTGGTCGCCGGCGTCGCCATCACCGAAATGGCGGCTATAGCGCTAGCGACCTACATCGCCTTCGTCGCTTATCACCAGATTGTATGGGCAGGTCCGCCAAATACCCTTCCCTATGGGTGGATATCCATCGGCCTTGCGTTGGTTTACGGCGCGATCTGCCTCGCAGACAAGCAGTATGACTTCCTCGGTGCGGAATGGAATAGCGGCGCCGTACATCGAAGCGCGCTCGCATTATGTCTCGCCTTTGTCATCCTGCTGGCGGTCATGTTTCTGTCGGGGACCGTCACCAGCTACTCCAGGGGTACATTCGTGGCACAGTTGGCTTTAGCGCTGCCCGCCGCGATCGGCGCTCGGGTCCTGTGTTGGCGCGTTGTGGAAACATCGCGCCGGCGAGGTTATTGGAGTTCAGCCGGCGCTGTTGTCCTGGTCTTTCCGAGCGTGGGTAAGCCGGCGGAAGTGCTGGAGCGGTGGTCGTCCAGGTTAGAGGATATAAGGCGGGTCTACTACCTGAATGCGGAGACGGGCGACGCGCAGCTGAACGAAATCGTCCGGGATTGCCGAAGGTTTCAAACCGATACTGTTTTGCTCTTGTTCGATGGAGACGAGATGAGCGCCGTGGCCACGGCGGTCGAGAAGCTGTCCCATGCGCCTGTCAATGTCCAGTTGCTGCCGAGTCGAATAGTGGCTTTCTTGCATTCGAGTCGCATTGGTTGGTTTGGGCGTGCACCCGTGATCGAACTCAAATCCGGTCCGCGCTGGGTCGCAGACCGTTTCCTGAAGCGAAGTTTTGATCTGGTCGTCGCTGGTACGGCAATCGTCTTGCTGATGCCCTTGCTGCTCTTGATAGCGCTGTTGATCAAGCTTGACTCTTCGGGTCCGGTCTTTTTCCGACAGGTCCGCCACGGATACAACAACGAGCCGATAGAGGTGCTGAAGTTCCGCAGCATGGTGCAGCGTAATGATGAACCGCCTTTTCGTCAGGCAAGCCGGAATGATCCAAGGGTCACGCGGGTAGGGCGGTTTCTGCGACGGACAAATATGGATGAGCTCCCGCAACTCATCAACGTGATCCGCGGGGAAATGTCGCTGGTGGGACCGCGCCCGCACGCGATCTCGCACAATCAAATGTATGACGGCCAGATCGCGCGATTGTCTCGCAGGCATAACGTCAAGCCGGGTATTACAGGCTGGGCGCAGGTCAACGGTCTGCGCGGCGAAACAGATACCTTGGACAAGATGCAGATGCGGATTGAATACGATCTCTATTACATTGATAACTGGTCGCTGGCCTTCGACATGAAAATCGTCGTCAAGACGCTGTTCTCGAAGAAGAGCTATCAGAACGCCTACTGAACTGGGAGAGGCGGTGCCGTCTAGCTCCGGGAGGCTCTCAGCATGACACCGCCGAGGTATCCGGTCTGCAGCGCAACAAGCGCGATTATGCAGACGAGGATGGAATCAAAAAGGGTCCACCCAAGAACGCTGGACAATGTCAGGGACGCACCGGCACAAATGACGGTCGCGACGACGATCGAGAGCGCGTTGAAGTGCGTCAGACAAATTCCCAGTACGAACGCTGCCAGCCCAGTTGCAATCATCGAGCCTTCCTCGGTCCTGAGCAAGTTCTTCAGACAGAATCGTTCAGATCATCAAGCCAAACCATTAAGGATTGCGTAAACAAGCATCATCAGGGCCTATCGCCAGCGGCGGAACTGTCGCCCATTCCGGGGAGGGAACGACCCTCTTCACAGCCTTGTCTTCTGAGCCTAGTCCAGATGGTGGCAAAAAACACCGGTATTGCTGTGAGCGGCCCGAGACATAGGTGACATTTCGTACCGGACACATGGGTTACACTTTTCGCTTTTTTTGCAAGCGGGAGGTGTGTGGATGCCGTGGAAAGCGAGTTCGGTCATGGAAGAACGCCTGCGTTTTGTTGCCCGCCTGCTGGACGGGGAGGCGATGACGGACCTCTGCCGGGAGT
>NZ_JALHLP010000022.1 GCF_022844465.1 Bradyrhizobium sp. | reverse complement strand
CCGGTGATGCGGACGATATTCGCCGCGATCGCCACCATGGCGGTGCAGGGCTCGGTGCTCAAATGGGTCTCCAACCATCGCCGGCATCATCTTCACTCCGACAAGCCCGGCGATGTCCACAGCCCTTACTATGACGGCGCCGGAAACCGCCATGTCAGCTTCGCCAAGGGGATGTTGCATGCGCAAGGCGGCTGGGTGTGGGACCAGGCCACCACCGATGCCGAATACTACGCCAGGGATATTCTGGCCGACCCGATCGCGATGTTCTTCACCAGGACACGCTGGTACTGGTACGCGGTCTCGGCGGTGTCGATTCCCGGCGCCATCGGCTACGCGCTTGGCGGCGTCGACGCGATGATCGGCTGCGTGTTGTTCGCCGGCCTGTTCCGCAGCTACGTCATGACGATGGCCACCTCGCTGGTCAACTCGGTCTGCCACAGCGACGGCCGCTACGGCTACCGCCGCTTCGAGACCCATGACGGCACCACCAACGAGCTGGTGACCACGATCCTCACCTTCGGTGAAGGGCTGCACAACAACCATCATCGGTTTCCGCGCGACGCCTACCTCTCGCACGCCTGGTACGAGATCGACATCAATGGCCTGATCATCCTGGGGCTTGGGAAAATCGGGCTCGTGCACGATATCTTCGTTCGCCCCGCATCCGGCGCCGGGGCCGTCGCCATCGAGACCCCAACCGACCGCGCCGCCGAGGACCTTGGCTCGCCCGGCGTACGGTAGAGTTGCCCGCTCTTCCCGGAAGCCGCGAACGCCATTCGGATCGCAGCCGACGCTGCATCAAACGCGCCGTTTGCGACAGCCATTCACTTCATCTCTTCCAGCAACTTCCGAGCTTCCCCCAACAAGTCCTGAATCCACCTTCGCTCCGCGATCGCCTCCCCCGTGAAGCGGCCGTGCTTGCGTGCGTTGCGGTTTTTTCTCGGCGCGCCGGATCCCGCTGCGCCGCCATGCATGCGGCAGCGCTTCTTGCCGCGCACCGCCGGCGCGCGGCACGAACCGCCGGAGCGGGTTCTGGCGCCACAGCGCGGGCTCGCCAGCATCGCCCCGGTATTTCCAGGGTGATCGCTCATGGCTGGGCTTCCCGCTCGGCCTCGGCGGAATCGCGTGCTTGCCTGGCCGGCGCGGCCTGCGGCGCCTTCCGCGCCGCAGGTGCCGGGTTCTGGTCCGACACGATCACGTGCGCATGCTGGGTGACGTTGCCGACAATGGCGTTGCCGCCGTCGCCGACCGAGACGTTCTGCACGGTGATGGCGGGCGCGCTTTGGCTGCGGTGGCGGTTGAGCGCCTCGATCTGGGCGGGGAAGGTGCGGGCGAGCCGGCCCAGTGCCCGCGCGGCGCTGTCCTGCTGGGCGAGGTCGTCGGAATTGGCCAGGCGATGGGCGCATCGCATCGCCATCACGTGAACCGAAACCATCTGCGCCACCAGCATGGCTTCGATCGAATCGCGGGGGCGAATGCTCCCCACCATCGACATCATGAAGCCGATGTTGACCTCGTCGGGGTTGCCGCCGCTGACGCTGGCCCGCACCAATTGACTGAGCATGCCATCCATCGCTTCGCGGTCCGCGACCCCCAATGCGTTCGCGATCAGCCGTTCGCCGGTCTCCGCGTCCGGATGGTCGATGAAGAAGCCGCGCTCCTGCACCTTGATCCGCGGGGTTGCGGCGGCGTCGGCCGGCCCGGTCGCGGCGATCGTGGTGGACGGCGTGGGTTCAATCGCGCTGTTCATGTCGGGGTTCCCCTGGGCCACGCGCGCTTTGCGCGCGCGGTTCGGCCACGCGCAGGCGATCGTTCGCCGCGGCGGTCGGTTGCGATGTCAATGGTGGGTGAGGGCGTGGGCCGCGACCCTGCCGACGCGCTTGTGCTTGCGGAGCGACCGGCATTTACAGGAATAGCGGGATGCTGAATTAGTGCCCCTGATTTGCCCGACGTGTCAAGTTTCCTGTCGACTGCCGGCGGCTTCCGGCTCCTTTGCATGGGGTTGTTTTCGATATTTTTTGAAAACGCGCAGCGTCGGGTTCCCGGCGGCAAGCGCGCCCTCGGCTTCGGCGCTTTGCCGCGAAAGCCCTTCCGGCTATACATCCTTCGAAATCACTGCGTCCCGCGAGGTCTCGTGACGGTTCCCCATCCCGCCGCCGGCAAACCGGTTGATGCCGCCTCGCTCGTCAACGTGCCGCGGCTGGTGACGGCGTATTTTTCCGAAAAGCCCGATCCTTCCGATCCGGCGCAGCGCGTCGCCTTCGGCACCTCGGGCCACCGCGGCTCGTCGCTGAAGAACGCCTTCAACGAAAACCACATCCTGGCGACGACGCAGGCGATCTGCGATCACCGCCGCGAAGCCGGGCTCGACGGCCCGCTGTTCGTCGGCATCGACACCCACGCGCTGGCCGAGCCGGCGCTGGCGAGCGCGATCGAGGTATTCGCCGCCAACGGCGTCGACATCATGATCGACGAGCGCGGCGGCTACACGCCGACACCTGTCATCTCGCATGCGATCCTGAGCTACAACAAGGGCAGGAGCGGCAGGCTCGCCGACGGCGTCGTGATGTCGCCGTCGCACAACCCGCCCGAGGACGGCGGCTACAAGTACAATCCGCCGCATGGCGGTCCGGCCGACACCGACGTGACCGGCAAGGTCGAAAAGGCCGCCAACGCCTATATCGAAGCCGGCATGAAGGGCGTGGCGCGAATGCCGCATGCGCGCGCCCGCCAGGCCTCATCGACGCATCTGCACGATTTTGTCGGCCCCTATGTCGCCGATCTCGGCAACGCGGTTGACCTCGCGCTGATCAAATCCTCCGGCGTCAAAATCGGGATCGATCCGCTCGGCGGCGCCGCCGTGCATTACTGGCAGCCGCTGATCGAGCGCTACGGGATCAATGCGACCGTCGTCAACGAGGCCGTCGATCCCACCTTCCGTTTCATGACCGCGGACTGGGACGGCAAGATCCGGATGGACTGCTCCTCGCCGTTCGCGATGGCGGGGCTGATCGCGATGCGCGACCGCTTCGACGTCGCCTTTGCCAACGACACCGACGCCGACCGCCACGGCATCGTGACCCGCAGCGGCGGGCTGATGAACCCGAACCACTTTCTCGCCGCCGCGATCGCCTACCTGTTCGCGCATCGGCCGCAATGGGGCGGCGAGGCCGCGATCGGCAAGACCATCGTCTCCAGTTCGATCATCGACCGCGTCGCCAAGAAGCTGAACCGCAGGCTGGTCGAGACTCCCGTCGGCTTCAAATGGTTCGTCGACGGGCTCGGCAGCGGCGCGTTTGGTTTTGCCGGCGAGGAGAGCGCCGGCGCGTCGTTCCTCAAGCGCGACGGCTCGGTGTGGACCACCGACAAGGACGGCATGGTGATGGGGCTGCTCGCCGCCGAGATGCTCGCCCGGACCGGCCGCGATCCGAGCCAGCTGTTCACCGGGCTGACGGACGAACTCGGCGTGCCCCACTACGAGCGGATCGACGTGCCGGCGACGCCGAAGCAGAAGACCGCCCTGAAGGCGCTCGGGCCGGAGCGACTCGATATGCGCCAGCTCGCCGGCGACCCCGTCACCGCGATCCGGACCCGGGCGCCGGGCAACGACCAGCCGTTCGGCGGCATCAAGGTCGAGACCGCGACCGGCTGGTTCGCCGCGCGCCCCTCCGGCACCGAGGACGTCTACAAGGTCTACGCCGAGAGTTTTCGCGACCCCGATCACCTCAAGGCGATTCAGCAGGATGCCCAGCGCGCCATCGCCAGGATTTTCTGACGTAGGTTGCGGCGATCACGCTGGAATCACGAGGGTTCACGCATTGTTTGAGAGGAGGGTTGTCAGGCAACGCGCTTGGGTGCGGGGCCTGAACGCCAGCGCGAAGCCATCGGGGGACGAAATGAGCGCAAAATCAGTTGTTTACCACCTGGACCGCAGGTCCGACCGAAGGCCAGAGAGCGACCCGGCTGACCAAATCGAGTGGCTGATGGCCGCATTGGGGCAATACACCCCTGCGGAGTTGCGTGAACTGCTCTATGTCGCGGAAGAGCCGGGGTTCTTCGATTTGATGCGCGGCCTGTTCGCGATGTCCGACGAGAGCCGCGCCGCCTTGCAGCACTTCCTCGAGCAAGGTCACCCGCCTTCGATGAACGCTAAGATCGACCCGATGCGCCGGCTGACGATCGAGCAGAACGACTCGGCTCAGCCAGTGAAGGCCTTCCCGCGTATCGTTACCTAGCCCGCGGCGCGGATCGCGACCCTCGCTCTCGGCATCTGTCCCGGAATGAATTCGCCGATCCAGTCGCGCCGGGACGCGTCGATGTGCCATGACATCGCTTCGGCCGAGGACGGCGCGGGATCCGGGATGTCCTTGCGGACCTCCCGGCCGTCCTGCCAGCCGCAACTATGCGAGTAGCGGGCCTTGCAGGCGAGGTGGATATCGCCATGGTGGCGCAGCACCGCGTATCCATCGGCGGGAAAAAACGTGCCGGCCAGTTCGATCGCCCCGGGTGGCTGACGCACCAGCAGGAACGTGCTCGTGGCTTGCGTTTCCGATTCCGAAACCAGCACGCCGAACAGGCTGTAGACCGGGGCGAGTGCCGGCGGTGCGGCCGCAGCGAACGGCTCGGCGATGGGGCCGGCTGTCGCAATCGAAAGATACTCGCCCTCCGGTCCCCAGCGGCAGGCAATCAGCCACTCGCGGCTGCGACCGCGAATTAAGGTTGGCTTGGCGTAGTCCGACCGGGCAAGATCGGCTGCCATGGCGATGACGAGGGCTTTCGCGAGCATGAGGTGTCTCCAGGGCGATGCGAAGCTGGCTGCTGGTCCGAGATTTGCGCGTCAGCCGTGAGGTCACCGTGAGCGGCGCCGCGAAATCCATCCAGGAATTGTTCACGCGCGCGGCGACATTGCTGCGCGGCGACGAACGGCCGGCGGCCGGCGATCACGAAGCGCAATCCCTGCTGCAGGCGCTGGACTACGCGATCCTTGCGCCCGGAGCGCATTGCGACCCCGTGACCGACAATCGCGCCCGCCTGCTTGTCGCCGCGGCCCGGTTCGCGCGCGTGTTCGAACTCGCAGCACCCGACGCGCCGGGCCTGGTCAGCTTCGGCGCGCAGTTCGATCCCGCGCTTGCCGATCCCATGCATGACGGAAGCCCGCTGGTCGGCGTTTCCGGCGTCGGCTTGACGCTGCAGGACGCGTTTCAGGGCTGCATCGGCGAGGGGATCGAGTATCTGTCGCAATTACAATGTGAAGCCGACCTGTTGCTCGAACCCGCAATCGGCGACGTGCCCGCCGGACTTGGCCCGATGGCGCATGAACTCGTCACGGCGTTGTCAGAGCGCAGAACCCAGCCGCAGCGGCCGCTCTCATGGTGCCGCGCGGACAGGTCGATTGACGGCGGCGAAGTTCTGTTGCCGGCGGACATCTGCCTGCGCCGCCCGCCGGCGCGGCGCGAGTTGACCCCGCCGTTCCCGCTGAGCATCGGATCCGCCGCCGGTCCGTCCAGGGAGGCGGCGGCGCTGCATGGCCTGCTGGAACTGATCGAGCGCGACGCGGCGAGCCTGTGGTGGCGCGGAGGCCAACCGGGCCGATCGGTTCCGCCCGTTCATGACGCCGGCATCGGCGCTGAGGCATTGTTACGGGAACTGCGGCGCGACACCTCCGCAAGGCGCAGGACATGGCTGCTCGACATCACAACCGACATCGGCGTACCCTGTGTCGCCGCCGTCTCGTGTCAGGCCGACGGTTCCGGCTTCGCCTTCGGCCTCGCGGCGAGACCGCGAATCGAGGCCGCGGTCCGCGCGGCGATCCTGGAGATGTGTCAGCTTGAACTGGCCGACGCCGTCGTGGCCACCAAACGCCGCGAGCGCGGCGATGGCGCGCTTAACGCGCAGGATCGAACCCACCTGCGTCGCGCCGCGATCAACGCGGATCAATGCCGGCTGCTGCAGCCGGTTTCCGAGCCCGCCACGCATCTTTCGATTCGCACAACCGAAGCGAGCGAGATATTTGGACTGATCGTTGAGCGTTTGCAAACATTCGGGATCGAGACCTTTTGCGTCGATCTCACCCGCCAATGCCTCAGCGTTCCCGTGATTCGCGTGATCGCGCCCGGCCTCCAGCTCGAGCCATCCGAGATCGTCACGGCAAGGTTGCGGGAGGCCATCGCGCGAACCGGCGGAGGCGCAACCTATACCGATGGGGTCGTCTTGATATAGGCTGGCCTGAAGCTGCCATCCGGTTCAGGGAATCCCATGCGCGTGAGCGTCATCGCCAGAGAGAAGGCTAGGCCGGCGCCGGAAAGCGCGCCGCGCCTGTCGGTGTCGCTGGTGGGACGCATCGGTTTGCAGTTCAATGGACGGCCGATCGAGCTGCGAACCCGCAAGGCCGGCGCCGTCCTCGGCTACCTCGCGCTCTCGGAGATGAAGCGGGAAAGCCGCGAACGGCTGGTCGGCCTGCTCTGGAGTCGCTCGGACGAAGAAAGGGCGCGCGCCTCGTTGCGGCAGGTCGTTCGCGAACTGCGTTCAGTGCTCGAAGAGGCGGGATATGGCGGTTTCATCGCGGAACGCCTCCTGATCGGCATCGACGCCGGACAGGTCGAAGTCGACATCGAGAGCGTGATTCAAATGGCCGAGAGCGGCCGTGTCCATCCGCTGCTGCTCGATGTCCCGCAGCTTGACGAGCGGCTGCTCGAAGGGCTCGGCGATCTCGACCCGTCGTTTCGGGTCTGGGTGCTGGCCAAGCGGCAAACCATCCATGAACGGTTGATGCGGAGTCTCGACGCCGGCCTGACGTCCGCGACTGTTACCGAAGACGTCAGAAAGCAGATGGCGGCGGCGATCGTCAACCTTGACCCGACCCACGAACAGGCCTGCCGCTATCTGATGCAAACGCATGCCGAGCAGGGAGATGTCGCCGGCGCATTGCGGATCTACAACGCGCTGTGGGATCTGCTTGATCGCGACTACGGCATGGAGCCCTCGCCGGCGAGCGAAGAACTCGTGGCGAACATCAAGCTCGGTGCCTTCGAGCGTGCTCCCTCGGCTCGCGGCGTGTCTACGCTGGATTTGAGCGCCGTCCGGAGCGGCAACCAACCCGTGGTTCCCCTGGTGTCTCCCGCCAAGACGCGGCTGGTGCTGCGGCCGTTCGCCATGCATGGCGTTGACGAAGATCGCAGCCATCTGGTGCAGGGATTTTCCCAGCATCTCGCCGCGTGTCTCGTGCGGTTCCGCGAATGGAGCGTCGTCGATCGCCCTCCGGCCGCACTGGTCCTTCCGGCGTCGGAGGCGGCGCAGTACTGCATCGAAGCCACCGCCTACCAGGCCGGCGGCGAAATCAACGTGGTCATGGTGCTGCGGGACGATAGCACCGGGATCTACGTCTGGAGCGAAAGCTTCCGCCTTGGCCTTGGCAACTGGTTTGAAGCGCAGCAGCGCATTATCCGTCGGATCGCGGCCTCCCTGAACGTGCAATTGTCGACCGAACGGCTGATGCGGCTTGCAGGCGAACCCGACGTGTCGCTCGATCTGCACGACCGCTGGCTGCGCGGGCAGAGCCTGATGGCGAAATTCGACCCTGAAAGCTGGCGACGGGCGGTAGCCATTTTTCGTGACGCCATCCGCGACAATCCGGCTTTCTCGCCGTGCTACAGCAGCCTCGTGCAGATGAATAACATCGAGCATTTCGTGCATCCCGGTCTGTTTCGCGATCTCGACAAGGCGAGGGCGACGCTTGAACTGGCGAAGACCGCCGTTCAACTGGATCCAGTGGATTCGAGAGCGCATCTGTGCTGCGGCTGGTCTTATGTGATGGCAGGTCGGGAGGCCGAGGCGGCGGCGCACATGGAGATCGCCTGCGAGCTCAACGACAATGATCCGTGGACCTTGCTGTCGAGCGCCCATTATGATGCCTTTTGCGGGTCGCTCGAGCAGGCCCGGATCCGGGCCGACCAGTCGCTCGCGCTATCGCCGGCGCCTTCCTACCTCGAGTGGGCGTATCATTGCACCATTCGCTTCATGTGCGGCGACTTCACCGGCGCCCTGGATGCTTGTGATCGGGCGCAAGGCGTCGTACCGATCTTGCCCGCCTGGCGGGCAGCGACCCTGTTTTATCTTGGGAAGGCAGAAGCGGCGCGTGAAGAGGCGCAGCGGTTCACCAATGGGCTGCGCTCGTTTTGGATTGGTTCATCCATTCCGACCGATGAGGTCATGGCTCAGTGGGTCATGCAGGCGCATCCCATCAGCGTTGGCGAGCGACGGGAAGCCCTCCGTCGTGGTTTAGGCGGCGCAGGGCTTCCGATCAAAGATGTCATCCCGTAGTTTGGATTTACGAAATTCTCAAGCGCAGAAACTGATTGTGTAGTCGCCGATACGTTCGGCATGCACCTTGAATTTGTCGGCTTCCGGGATCACCGGATCGAGCCCGTTGAACAGCCGCTTGTAAAAGGGCGGAAGCGGATAGGTTGCGCCCGGCTGCTTCAGCTTCTCTTCGGAATCTGCGATCGCGAAGGCGGGCGGCAAGCGTACCACGACAGTGTCCATCTGCTGTTCGACGAACTTGACCTTCGTGTAGCGATCCGGCACCGTCATGAACACTTGCGCCTTGGAGAGCTGCTCCTTGAACTCGTCGATCGTGGTCGGAATCGGATACTCGTTATCGTCTTCGAGGTAGTTCTTGCCCGTCGACCAAGTCTTCACCAGGTTGCCCCAGCGCTCGTGGTTGGTTACCTGCATTCTCTCGAGTGCCATCTGTTACTCCTCCGGGTTGCGTGAGACGGAACAATTCCGCTCACAGAAATGCGGGCACGGCCTGCTTCAGCTCGGCAATCTCGGTGGTGAATTCCACCAATTGGGCCATGTCCGAGATGTCGGGAATGTCCTGAAATACGTTTGCCGGGTAGAACTCGCGGGACACGCGGGCCAGCTGCTCGGCAAGCGAGCCCTCCCCAGACGAGTACGGGTCGCCGGCAAGCGCGCCGAAGATCACTTCAGCGACGATGATCGAACCGAGCGGTCCCAGACGCAGGCCCGCCTGTGGTTGCTGCATCGCCTCGAACAGGATGAAGAAGGGAAGCGGAGGATCGTTCGCGAGGGTTTCGATATCCGCGGCGGTCAATCCGCCATAGGCCGGCGCGGCGGCTAGCCACTGGCGGAGCGTATCGGCGCGATAGCGGCGGTCTGCAAGCAGGCGCGATGTGGCGATGAAATGCGGCCTGCGGCTGCCGATTTCGGCCACCAGTGCATCGACCGACCACATGCCCGCCAGCCCTGCGCCGAGCAGGTCGCGATAGAGCAGCCCAACGCGCGCCGTCGCGTCGAAAGCCGGGAATATCTGCTCGTTGCCCAGCCCGTCGCTGAGATACGGGCCGATGCGGCGGCTGTAGTTCGGTTTCGATCCGTTGATCGCAAAGAAGCGCGACCATTGCACCATCCACGTTTCGTCGAGCGGCATATTGGCCGGGTCGTTCGCCGAGCTCTTTTCGAGGGTGTTGTTGAGGTCGTGGGTTGAGAGATCGTTGATGCGATATTCGGGCCGGACCATGGCATGACCGAAGCGAAATGCGCCGTGCGAAAACTCGAACGGAATTTGCCAGCCGCCCGCGCCGCCCGTGGCGGGCCCGGGACGGTCGATGAAATGCGGGGCCGGCCCGCAATAGGCCGAGTAGATCGCAGGATGGATCACGCGCCGCATCAGGTCGTTGCGCAGAATCTTGTGATAGATCGCCGTCAGTGCGCCGCGGGCGCACAGGAAGCGCTTGTAGGCCGCGCCAAACTGCCCGTTCGGACCCGGGTCGCGTTCCTGGCGGCGAATGACATCGACCAGCGCGTTGTGCAGCAGCGCGAACAGCGCGGTCAACTGCGACATCACGGCGTGATCGTCGTTGCGCGGGTCGGCCACCAGCGCCTCCGTGAGGCCAACGCGCACGCCGGCGATGCTGCGATCGACGCCTGTTAGGTTCTCCGCCGGTGCCCGCGCGATGTCGCGAAACGGGCAGCCGGTCTTGGGTTCGTTCTCCTTCCAGCGCATCCGCCCGAGCCGCAGCTTGGTCCGCCGGTCGTCGGCAGGCGCGTCGAGCGCGTAGATGTGCGGTGTCCCGACCGGGCCGCTGCCGAACAGCGTTTCCAACTGCAGTGGTGCGCGGCGGGCGTTGGCGGTCCTGCCCAACCCCCCCGCGACCGAAATCGGGATCGCCGAATGAACCAGATCATGCGCGACGAACTGCAGCAGATAGGTATATCCCGAAGGAACGAGAGGATTCTCCCAGCATTCCGCTGCGGCGTCATTATGTTGAGGCCATTTGATCTCAGCGTCCATCCGCCGGGAGAGGCGATGCATCAATTCTCGCAGTCGCGGCAGAACGGCCGGCGAAACCAGTGGGTCGACGCCGAACGCCCGAAAGCGTTGCGCTGAACGCGGGGTGCTGAGGAAGTGGCGAAAGCCGGGCGGGGATGCCGCTGGCCCACGGGCGCGCGCCTCAATCCCGGAAGTCGGCAAAGCGGCCGCCTCAACGATGTTGTGCAGTGACATTGAACGTTTCCCGGCCCGCTACCTTGAAGGTTAGGTTGCGGGAAAAGTCGTGAAATTATCGTGAGTTAGCTTCTTGGGCCTGTGGACACCTGTGGACATCTTTGGCCGCGCGATGTCCGAGCCGGCGCTTGGGAGAAGAAGCCCCGTAGACCGCCGCAAGGACGCAGCTTGCGGGTCGAGCCGCGCTACCTAAATCAAGCGGAGGGCAGCCTGAGTTCGTTGCCTCTTCTCTTGAGCGAGAAACTTCTGGCGGCGTCCGGCTATGGCTGCCCGAAAATCTATGGTGCCTGAAAACCGGTTGCCTTCCACAAATACGTTTGATGTGTGAGGCGGCATTGCCAAATGAGTGATCGATGAGTCGTCGCTTCGCGCTTTTCCTGGCCGTGATTGCAGCGGTCCTGGTGGCCTTGACCCTCTCCAACATCCGCTACAGCCCGTGGACACACTCGACCGCTCGACCCGTCGAGCAGCGCGGGCCGCTTTCCGATGCCGAGCGGGCCAACATCGAACTCTTCGAGCGCGTCTCACCGTCGGTGGTGCAGGTCGCGGTTCGATCCGGCTCCGCCATTCCGTTCATGCAAGACGAAGGCGGCGCGGCTTCCGGCAGCGGCACCGGATTTGTCTGGGACAACAACGGCCACGTGGTCACCAATAATCATGTCATACAAGGCGGCCGTGACGTCGCGGTACGCTTCGCATCAGGGGAAGTGGCCCGGGCCGAAATCATCGGCGTGGCGCCCAACTACGATCTGGCGGTCTTACGGATCAGGAATCCCCGCCAACTGCCCCCGCCGGTGGCGCTTGGAAGTTCAAGCGAACTCAAGGTTGGTCAATCGGCGTTTGCGATTGGCAATCCGTTCGGGCTGGACCAATCCCTGACCAGCGGGATCATCAGCGCGCTCAAGCGGCGTCTGCCGACCGACAGCGGCCGCGAGATCACCAACGTGATCCAGACCGACACCGCGATCAATCCCGGCAATTCGGGAGGTCCGCTGCTGGATTCGGCCGGACGGCTGATCGGCGTCAACACCGCAATCATCTCGCCCTCGGGCTCCAGCGCCGGCATCGGTTTCGCGGTCCCGGTCGATATCGTCAATCGCGTGGTGCCCGACCTGATCCAGAACGGCCGGGTGCCGACGCCGGGCATCGGCATCGTCGCTGCCAGCGAGGCGGTTGCGGCGCGTATGGGGGTCGAAGGGGTGATCGTCGTTCGCACCGCGCCCTCAAGTCCGGCCGAGCGCGCCGGCATCCGCGGCGTCGACTTCGGCTCAGGTGCGGTCGGCGACGTCATCGTTCAGGTCGACGGCAAGCCGGTCCGACGCCTTTCCGATCTGACGGATCAGATCGAGCAGGTCGGCGCGGGCAACAGCGTCCGCATCGGCATCAAACGCGGGTCGGAGACGCGCGACGTCAATGTCCAGGTCGTGGACATCTCCCGCGGCCAATAGATCAGATCTTGGCGGCGCGAATTACCCCTGCGGTCTCCCGTGCCCGTCGGCGCTGTCGCAACTGTTCCAGCGAGGCGTCCTGCGGCGAGTTGTCTTATGCCGAAAAGCCGGTAAAACCCCGGCCTAATTGAACAAGAAGCTCGAAGGACAAACTGATGAACATTCTTCCCGGCAATTTGCGTTTTGGTGCGGGCCAGCCGGTTCGGCGTTTGGAAGACCAGAGATTGCTTACCGGGAAGGGGCAGTTCATCGACGACAAGCCGGAGGACGGCGCGCTTTGGCTGCATGTGCTGCGCTCGCCGCATGCGCACGCCAGGATTGTCGCGATCGACACCGCGGCGGCGGCCGGGATGCCAGGCGTTGCAGCGGTTTACACCGGCGTCGATCTGGTCAGGGACGATATCGGCACGCTACCGACGCTTGCCATCTTCAAGCGGCCGGACGGCACGGCGATGACGGTGCCGCCGCGGCGGTTGCTCGCCCATGAAGTCGTGCGCTACGCCGGCGAGGCGGTAGCAGCCGTGGTGGCGACGTCGCGCGTTCTGGCGCAGAACGCGGCGGAGGCGATTGCGGTCGACTATGAGGTGCTGCCGTCGGTGGTCGATCCTCTGGAAGCGATCAAGCCGGGCGCGCCGCTGGTATGGCCGGATGCGCCCGACAATGTCGTCGCTGCGATGAGCTACGGCGACGCGGCCAAGGTCGAGGCCGCGTTCGCCACGGCCGCACACGTGGTCTCGCTCGATCTGGTCAGCCAGCGGCTGATTCCCTCGGCGATGGAGCCGCGCTCGACGATTGCCGAGATCGACAGGAAATCCGGCCGGTTGATCCTGCACGTGCAATCGCAGACCCCTGCCTCCACCCGCGACGTGCTCGCGGAGGCGGTGCTGAAGCGGCCAAAGGAAAGCGTTCGCGTGCTGGTTGGCGACATCGGCGGCGGCTTCGGACAGAAGACCAATCTTTATCCGGAAGACGGCATCGTCGCCTACGCCGCGACAAAACTGGCTAAGAAGATTCGCTGGCGCGGCGAGCGCACCGACGAATTCGTTGGAGGCACTCACGGCCGCGATCTCACCTCGACCGCCGCACTCGCGCTCGACGCCAGGGGCCGCGTGCAGGCCTATCGCGTCCGCTCGGTCGGCGGCACCGGCGCCTATTGCTCAGGTGCAGCCAACATCATTCCGCTGGTGCTTGGTCCGTTCGTGCAGACCGGCGTCTACGACCTGCCGCTGGTGCATTTCGAAGTGAAGTCGGTGATGACCCATACCGCGCCGATCGGCGCCTATCGCGGCGCCGGCCGGCCCGAGGCGGTGTTCATCGTCGAGCGGCTGATGGATGCTGCCGCGCGCCAGATCGGAATCGATCCGCGCGCCATCCGCAAGATGAACTACATCAAGCCGGCGCAGCTGCCCTATACCAACGCAGTTGGTCAGGTCTACGACTCCGGCGCGTTCGCGCATATGCTGTCGCGGGCGTCCGAACTGGCGGATTGGGACGGCTTCGCCGCCCGCAAGCGGGTGGCGAAGAAGAAGGGCCTGCTCTACGGCCGCGGCCTCACCAGCTACATCGAATGGACCGGCGGGCGCGCGCATACCGAAAAGGTCAGTCTGCACGCCACCGCCGAGGGGCGCATCGTCCTGCATTCCGGAACGATGGCGATGGGACAGGGACTGCAAACCACCTACACGCAAATGGTATCCGACGCGCTCGGCATTGCCATGGACAAGATCGACGTGGTGCAGGGCGACACCGATCTGGCCACCGGCTTCGGGAGCGTCGGCTCGCGCTCGCTCTTTGTAGGCGGCACCGCGGTCGCCGTCTCAACCAATGACATGATCAACAAGGCGCGCGAGAAGGCCGCAACCCTGCTGGAAACCTCCGTCGGGGACATTGAATATCGCGATGGCTGGCTGACCGTGGTCGGCACCGACCGGCGCGTCAGCCTGTTCGAGATCGCAAAAAAGGAAAATGGCGCGCGGCTTTCCGTGGATTCCGAAGGCGAGGTCGATGGTCCGAGCTGGCCGAACGGCGCGCATGTCTGCGAGATCGAGATCGATCCGGAAACCGGCGTCAGCAAGGTAGTGCGCTACACCACGGTCGACGACGTCGGCATCGCCGTCAATCCGATGCTGGTTACCGGCCAGGTGCATGGCGGCGTGGCGCAAGGCATCGGGCAGGCGCTGTATGAGGGCGTCGTCTACAACGAGGAAGGCCAGTTGCTGACCGCGAGCTACCAGGACTATTGCGTGCCGCGCGCCGACGACATTCCGCCGATTGCGGTGACGCTGGATCAATCCGCGCCCTGCCGCACCAACCCGCTTGGCGCCAAGGGTTGCGGCGAGTCCGGCGCCATCGGCGGTCCACCCTGTATCACCAACGGCGTGATGGACGCCTTGAGCGAACTCGGCATCAAGCAACTCAACACGCCATTGACGCCGGCGAAAATCTGGCAGGCGATCCGGGATGCGAAGGCGGGGGTGTGAGGGACGCGCTCTCTCCACTGTCATTCCGGGGCAACGCGAAGCGTTGAACCCGGAATCTATTGGGCCGCATGCTTCGTTGCGAAATGGATTCCGGGTTCAGCCCTGCGGGCTGCCCCGGAATGACGGCGGAGAGAGGGCCTACAACCCCAACACCATCTTCGCCACGATGTCCCGCTGGATCTCCGAGGAGCCGCCGAAGATCGTGTAGGCGCGGCCGTTCAGATATTCGGGCACGACCGGGAGCATCTCCTCGGGAATTCCCGGCGTCTCGTTGAGCCGGTAGAGCGGCCGCATCGGCTCGACATAGAGCCCGTCATGACCGATCACCTCGACGCCGAGCCGCGTCACCGCCTGGCGGATTTCGCTGACCCGCAGCTTCAGCAGCGACGACACCGCGCCCGGATTCTGCCCGGTCTGCAGCGCCGACAGCACGCGCAACTCGGTCATCTCAAGCGTGTCGATATCGACCTCGATCTCCGACATTCGCACCGCGATATCGGGATCGTCGATGGCGCGTCCGGTGGCGTCGGACCGGGCCAGGTCGGAAACCGTCTTCAGCGCGTCGCGCAGTTTCGCCGAGGCGATGCCGGAGCCGCGCTCGAACTCGAGCAGATATTTGCCGTAGGTCCAGCCCTTGCCTTCCTCGCCGACCCGGTTGGCGACGGGCACGCGCACATCGTCGAAGAACACCTGGTTGACCTCGTGGTCGCCGCCGATAGTCAGGATCGGTCGGGTGGTGATGCCGGGGCTCTTCATGTCGATCAGGATGAAGCTGATGCCGTCCTGCTGCCGCTCGGTCTCGCTGGTGCGCACCAGCGCGAACATCCGGTTGGCGTGATGGGCGTGGGTAGTCCAGATCTTGGTGCCGTTGACGACGTAGTCGTCGCCGTCGCGCACTGCGCGGGTTTTCAGCGAGGCGAGGTCGGATCCGGAGCCGGGTTCCGAATAGCCCTGGCACCAGTAGTCTTCGCCGGAGAGAATCCGCGGCAGGTAGAAATTCTTCTGCGCGGGTGAGCCGAAGCCGATGATGACGGGGCCGACCATCTTGACGCCCATGACATTCACGTTCGGCGCGCCGGCGCGGGCGCATTCGGCCTCGAAGATCCAGCGCTGCGCCGGCGTCCAGTCCGGCCCACCATGCTCGACCGGCCAGCCCGGCGCACCCCAGCCCTTCTTGTGCAAGGCGCGCTGCCAGGCCATGCCGATGTCGGGGTCGGAGAACACCGAGGGCGTCAACGCGGTCGCGCGCTTCATCTCCGCCGTGAGGTTGGCCGCGATGAAGTCGCGGACTTCCTGCTCGAAGGCGCGCTCTTCGGCGTTGAAACTGAGATCCATGGTGTGCTCCTGTTCAGGCCTGAGCGGCGCGGCCGCCAAGCGCGGCGTGACGGCGATAATGGTGGGCGCTGCCGCCGAACAGCGTGTCGAAGGCGAGCAGGCGCTTGAAATAGGCGCCGATGTCGAGCTCCTCGGTGACCCCCATCGCGCCGTGAAGCTGGACGGATTGCTCGGCAACGTAGCGCGCGCATTTGCCGATCTTGGCTTTCGCGCCCGAGGCCGCGCGGCTGCGTTCAACCGGTTCGGCATTGATCATCAGCGCGGCGCGCAACGCCATCGAGCGCGCCTCGTCGCACTGCATCGCCATGTCGGCCAGCCGGTGACGGATCACCTGGTTGGCGGACAGCGGCCGTCCGAATTGCTTTCGCATTTTGGTGTATTCGAGCGTCTGGTCCAGCAGCGTCTGCATGATGCCGACGGCCTCGGCGCCGAGCGCGGCCATCGCCCGATCGACCGCCGCTTCGATCGCGGGCAATACGTCGCTGATATCGCCGAGCAGGGCGTCGGCGGAAAGCCTGACGTCGCCGAGGTCGAGGTTGCAGGCCCTGCCACCGCCAAGGCGGGCGAAGTCGCGCGCGGCGAGGCCAGGCGCGCTTCGTGGCGCCAGGAACAGGCCGAGCCTGCCGGCTTTCCCGCGTCCGTCGTCAATGCGGGCCGAGACGATGATCTGGCCGGCGGCGCTGCCGTCGAGCACCGCGATCTTGTGCCCGTCGAGGCGCCAGCCGTCAGGCGTCTTCTTCGCGGTGGTCCGAACGTCCGCCAGATCGAACCGCGCCTGGCGTTCCGAATGCGCAAACGCCAGCACCAGCGAACCCTCGGCGATTTTCGGGAGCAGCGCCTGCTTCTGCGCTTTGGTGCCGCATGCTGATATCAGCGATGCGCCGATCACGACGGTGGAGAGATAGGGTTCGCAAGCAAGTCCCCGCCCGAACGCTTCCATCAGGATGCCGATTTCGACGGCGCCGCCGCCAAGCCCGCCATCGGTCTCGGCAATCGGCAGCGCCAGCCAGCCGAGGTCCGCGAACCGTTTCCAGATCTCGGGGCTGAAGCCTGCGGTATCGTTGGCGAGCCTGCGGCGACGGTCGGCGGTGTAGGTCTCCTTGACGAAGCGGTCGACGCTTTCGCGCAGCAGCCGCTGCTCGTCGCTCAAGGTGAGGTCCATCTGATCTGCTTTTCCTACTTGTCCTGGGTGGCTGGCGTCGGCTTGCGGACCGACGGATGAAGCCCTGCGGGATCCACCACCATGCCGAATTCCTGCAGATTATGCGCGTGGCAGAGTTGATGCAGCGCGAACGCGTGCTCGATCGCGGCCGGTTGCCCCATCACATCGACCGAACGATTGACGGCCTCCTTTGTCAGCTTCAGTGCGAAAGAGGGTTTTGCCGCGATCCTTTCGGCAAGCCTCAAGACGAAGGAAGACAGATCGCCACGCGGCACCACGTGGTTCACCATGCCAAGCCGATGCGCTTCCTCCGCGTTCCAGACGTCGGCGGTGAACAGCAGTTCCTTGGCCTTGCGCGGGCCGAGTTCCCAGGGATGCACGAACCATTCGACGCCGCAGACGCCCATGGTGACGACGGGATCGCAGAACTCCGCGTCCTGGCTCGCGACGATGAGATCGCAGGCCCAGGCCAGCATCAGGCCGCCGGCGATGCACTTGCCATGCACTTCCGCGATCGTCGGCTTGGCCAGGTTGCGCCAGCGCCGGGTGATCTGCAGATAGATTTCCTGCTCGCGCGCAAAGCGACCATGGGCGTTCGGTTCCGCGAACCCGCCCCAATTTCCGACCGGCGGAAAATCCACGCCGGCGACATTCTTTCCGCCCGGGCGCAGATCATGCCCGGCGGAAAAATGCGGACCGTTGCCGGCGAGAATGATGACCTTGACGGCGTCGTCCTGCACCGCGTGGTCGAAGGCCGCGTTGAGGTCGTAGGTCATCTGCAGGTTCTGGGCGTTGCGCGCCTCGGGCCGGTTCATCACGATCCGCGCGATGCGCGGCTCCGGCCGCTCCACGACGATGGTTTCGAAAGCGGTCAATCGGCCCTCCCTCTGTTCTTATCCGGTCATGTTGTTGTTTCACCGGACGATAGGCAAGGGCCAACCACGGCAAATCGGACCGCAGGCGGGCTCACGGCTGCATACCTGCAGCAGCCAATCTGCTATCGTGGCGACGAAACAAGCGGGAGATTCATCGATGCGCAGATTTTGGACCGTGCTGGCGGCGCTGGCGACCCTCAGCCTGACCAATTGCGGCTACAACGCGATCCAGACCAATGACGAGCAGGTCAAGTCGGGCTGGTCGGAGGTGGTCAACCAGTACCAGCGCCGTGCCGATCTGGTGCCGAACCTCGTCAACTCGGTGAAGGGTTTTGCGCAGCAGGAAAAGGACGTGCTGCTCGGGGTCACCAATGCGCGCGCCAAGGTCGGCAGCATCCAGGCGACCCCCGATGTGCTGAACGATCCCGCCGCGTTCCAGAAGTTCCAGGCCGCCCAGGGCGAATTGTCGGGCGCGCTGTCGCGGCTGTTGGTGGTGACCGAAAATTATCCGCAGCTGAAGTCGGACGCGCTGTTTCGCGATTTGATGGCGCAGCTCGAAGGCACCGAGAACCGCATCACCGTGGCGCGCAACCGCTACATCAAGGCGGTGCAGGATTACAACGTGGGCATCCGGACATTCCCGAACAACCTGACGGCGATGATGTTCGGCTACAAGGAAAAGCCGAACTTCTCGGTCGAGAACGAGAAGGCGATCTCGACGGCGCCGAAGGTGGACTTCAATCCGACCCCGGCGCCGGCCAAATAGCGGCCGACAGAAGACAATCGCGATGAACGCTGCAAGAGCCTCCCTTCTTGCGCTGCTGCTGTGCTGGGCCGGTTCGGCGCTGGCGCTCGTCGCGGTGCCGGCGCTGAGCGGACGCGTCGTCGATCAGACCGGAACGCTCGGTGCCAGCGACGTCGCCGCGCTGACGCAGGCGCTGCAGGACCTGGAGACGCGCAAGGGCAGCCAGATCGCGGTATTGATCGTGCCGACCACCGATGGCGAGGCCATCGAACCGTTCGCGCTTCGCGTTGCCGAGGCCTGGAAGATCGGCCGCAAGAAGATCGACGACGGCGCGCTGCTGGTGATCGCCAAGAACGATCGCCGCTTGCGCATCGAGGTCGGCTATGGTCTCGAAGGCGCGCTCACCGACGCCACCACCAAGCGCATTATCGACGAGGACATCACGCCCAAATTCAAGGCGGGCGATTTCGCCGGCGGCGTTTCCGCCGGCATCGGGCGGATGATCCGGATCATCGACGGCGAGAAACTGCCGGCGCCGGAACCGCCGCATTGGCAGGCGCCTGGCTTCCTGAGCGACATCGACCCCTTCAATCCGTTCGTCCTCGCCTTCGTGTTCATTGTCGGTACCGTGCTGCGGGCGGCGCTTGGCCGGCTGGCCGGTTCGGCGGCAACCGGCGGCGTGGTCGGATTCGGAGCCGGGTTGCTGGCCGGCGACATCGGAGCGGGGGTGGTCGTCGGCGTGATCGCATTCATTTTTACAGCCCTGTTTGATCTGCTACCGTTCGGCGGCGGCCGCGGTACGAGTGGCGGCTGGTCGAGCGGCGGCGGCAGCGGGGGGTCGAGCGGCGGCTTCAGCGGTGGCGGCGGCAGCTTTGGCGGCGGCGGCGCGTCGGGGAACTGGTAGCCATGAACATCAGACGCATCGCCAGGCACCTGCTCCAGGACAATTGGCGACGCCGTCGCCGATTTCCGCCGGACGTGCTGGCGAAGATCGAGCGGGCAATCAAGGCGGGGGAGGCTACGCATTCGGGACAGCTGCGCTTCGTCGTCGAAGGCGCGCTCGATGGCGCTCCCCTGTTTCGCGATCAACCGGCGCGGGAACGGGCGCTGGATGTTTTTTCGCAACTGCGTATCTGGGACACCGCCGAAAACAACGGCGTACTGATCTATCTCCTGCTCGCCGATCGCGACGTCGAGATCGTCGCCGACCGCGGCATCGACGCCAGGGTCGGGGCAGCCGGCTGGGAGAACATCTGCAGGTCGATGGAGGCGGAGTTCCGGGCAGGCGATTTCGAGCGCGGCGTCATCAACGGCGTCGAGGCCGTATCGCGCGAACTGGCCGCGCATTTTCCGCGGCGCGGCGGCGGGCCGAATGAATTGCCGGACGCGCCGGTGGTGATGTAGGCGCGAAATCTTTCGCATCGTTGCGCAGCGCGGAGCGAAGCCCCCGGGGCGTTTCCAGGCCGCTTCGCTCGCGCTTGAAGGTTTGCATCACGACAAGGCGCTACGCCTTGGCCGAAGGCCGTGCGGCGACGCGGGCCATCCATGCGGCGACATTGGCATTGGCGGGATCGAGCGGCTGACCGACCTGGCCGCCGAAATCGAGGATGCAATAGAGCAGAATGTCCGCCAGCGTGAAGCGCTTGCCGCAGAGGTACTGGCGGCCGTCCGCCATCTGGCCGTTGAGCCATTGCAGGCGGTTGGCGGCAATCATCTTCAAACCCGGAGACGCCTCGGGCGCGCAGGGAATCCGCTTCTCGAAGAACTTGAGGCCTTCGCCGAAGCGAAAGCCGTTCGCCAGAGGCTCGCAGATGTTGAGGTCGACCCGGCGCGTCCACATCCGGCATTCGGCGCGTTCTTCAGGCGTCGCCCCGATCAGCGCGGGCTTCGGATGTTTCTCCTCAAGGTATTCGCAGATCGCGGTGATCTCGGACAGGTAGCTGCCGTCGTCGAGCTCGAGCGTCGGCATCTGGCCATGCGGGTTGCGCTTGAGATGCTCGGCTTCGCGATTTTCGCCCTTGCGCAGATCGACGGCCTGCTTCGGCACGTCGATACCCTTTTCCGCCATGAACATGCGGACAACGCGCGGGTTCGGTCCGATCGAATCGTAGAATTTCATGGCGCTTTCTCTCTCTGCTCTTGTACGGCCGTTATTGTTGCAAGGCTGTTGAACATCCCGCGGCCGGATTTGTCAAACAGGCAAGGGCGGCGTGTCGCCCGTCCGGAACGACGGGATCAGTCGTCAAGCTTGTTGAGGTCGCGCACCGACTGCATGATCGGGTCGAAGTTCGACCGCGCATCGAGCGCGTCGAACAGCTGCGCGGTGTCGGACAACAGCCCGTGCGAGCGCTGGAGCGCGATGCGCACGTCATCCTGCGGCGTGTCGGAGAGCCGCCCGTGACCCGACAGCAGGATCTTCGAGTTCAGCCCCTTCAGCCGCTCCAGCGACTGGATGTAGTCGGCGATGCTGCCCGACCCGAACACCCCGCCCATCACGCCGCCGGGCATCAGCGTGTCGGCGGCGAACAACAGCCCCTTGTCCTGCTCGAACAGCGTGATGCAGGCCGAGGTGTGGCCGGGCGTGTACATGACGTTGAGACGGAGATTGCCGAGGTCGATGAGGTTGCCTTCCTCGAGCCAGAGATCGACATTGATCGGCACGTTCGGCTCGTTGAACATCTTGCGCAGCATCGAGAAGTCGTCGCGCAGCATGATCTTGTTGGCGGCCAGTCGGTGTGCGGCGATGAAGGCGCGGCCATGGAAATGATAGGCCGCGCCGATGTGATCGAGATGCTCGTGGCTCAACACCACCATGTCGATCTTCTCGGGCGCGCAGTCGAGGTGCTCGAGGCATTTAACGAGGTGCGGATAGTTCGACGACAGTCCGACATCGACCAGGATGGTGCGCGAACTGCCGCGTACCAGGTAGGCGTTGGCCGCACGGTTCTTGAAGCGGATCTGATAGACGTCTTCAGCGGCCTGGATCAGCGTGCAGACCTCGGTCTCGAGCAGGGTCCTGAATGGGCTTGGCTTGCGCTCGCTCATGAATTGGCCGGGGCTCTGAAGGCGACGGCGTTCGAGGCGCGCAACCGTTTGCTGAGCGCATCCATGATCATCAGCGCAAAGGCCGGCTGCTGGCTGACCAGATAGACGAAGCGGGCGTGATTGATCCGCATTACGCGGGTTTTCGGCGCGGCGGCAATGGCGGTGGCTGACCGCGAGGAGCCGTCGATCACGGCCATCTCGCCGAAGAACTCGCCCTTGCCGAGTGTGACGATGACGGTCTTGCTGGCGCCGTTGATCTTGGCGATCTCGACCTGGCCATCGAGGACCACGAACAACTCGCGGCCGGTCGAGCCTTCCTCGAAAATGACGTCATCCACATCAAATTCGTTGATGCATTTTTCGATTGTCATGGCTGAACCCGCCTTCTGGCCGGATGGGCAGGCATGTTAGTCGGTAAACAGGCCGGCGCAAACGGAACAGGCGGGAAATGCCGCACGGCAGCATCGGGAAATCGCCGCCGGGGTGCGGAACAACGTGCCTGGCCAGCCTGGATGATTTCCTTAAATTTCGGTAAGGCCGCGGCCGGTAACGAATTTACAAGCTATAAAAGTTACCAAATGGTCAACCAATTGGAGAATCCGACGTGAGCGATCAGCAGCCGAAATTCGACAGCCTTGAGTCCGCAACCAGTGCGGAGCCGGCCACCCCCGATGTGGCCGAGACGGGCGAGCCGGTGGCCGAGACGACCGGAACGGCTGGGGCGGCGGCGATACTCTCGCCCGAGCAAGAGGAGACTTCGCCCAAGCCGGACGCGCCCCGGATGGAGGCCGCCACCCTTGAAACTCCCAAGCTTGAGGAGCCCAAGATTGAAACTCCCAGGCTTGAAACTCCCCGGATCGATGCCGTGAAGCTGGAATCACCGCCTCTCGCCGAACCTGGGATGATCGTTTCGCCGGGCGATCGCGCCGGCGCGGATGCGATGCCCGGGGCGGCGGTGCTCGGCAAGCGTCGGATTCCGGCGATGGCCGCGGTGGTGGCGCTGGCGATGGTGGCAGGCGCGCTTGGTGGCGCGCTGGCGACGGCGAGCCTTGGAAAAAGCACCGCGGCGGGCGGAACGGCTTTGGCGAGGAACGGCGCGCTCGATGCCTCGGTGGCGCGGATCGATGCCGACATAGCCGCCCTGAGGGCGAGCCTTGAAGATATTGCCAAGGCAGGCGTGGCCAACTTCAGCAAGACCACCGAACGCCTCGATACGGTCGAGAAGGCGCAGGCCGATCCCGCGGCGAAACTCGCCAGACTCAGCGAAGCGGTTGAAAAACTCCGCGCCGCGCAGGCGTCCGCAACGGCGGCTACGACCCGGGACGTTACGGGCTCGGTGCCGCAACCAGCGCCAGCCGCGGCCGCCCCCGCGGCGCCACCGAAACCCGATTTCGCGCGGTTGCCGACGGTTGAAGGCTGGGTCTTGCGCGATGTCTCCAATGGCAGTGCGCTGATCGAGGGTCGCCGGGGCATGTATGAGGTCTATGCCGGCGATCCGGTGCCGGGCCTCGGCCGGGTCGACGCCATCCGCCGCCAGGACGGCCGCTGGGTGGTCGTGACCACCAAGGGCCTGATCGTCGCGCGTTGAAGTTTCTCTCACCCCGACGTGAAAGGCCGTCTCGCGAGACAGCCGGGCGGCCTTTCGGCTAGTTTCCTGAACGCAATCTGCCGTCGGCGACGCTCCAAACGACGTCGCGGGCCGGCACTGGTCAGGACACGGTTTCGCGTGCGGTTCTATCTGTTCGCCTTCATGCTGGTCGTCTATGCAGCGCGCGCGGCGTACGCGGCCGAGACGCCTGCGCTGGAACGCGGGACCGCCATCACCGATCCGGCGGCGTTGCGCGAACACGAAGGCGGACGGCTTCGCCTCGACCGCATGCTGCTGCCGGCGCGATCGGCGGATACCCCGCTTTCCAACGGCGAACTGTTCGCCTTGCCGTCGATGCTGCCGGTCCGTCAGGCGATCGACGGCGAATTTGACCGCTACACGGCCCGTCACCGGGCGAACCTGCCCGCGGTTACAGTCGGCGTCGGCAATGGTTTTGATTTCCAGTTGTTCGACCGCGAGCTGCTTTACTCTACGCAGACACGTTTCGTGCTGGCCGGCATCGTCAACCGCATGGACCGCGGCTATGTTTCCGAAGCAGGCTGTGGCGAGATACGGCTGATCTACCGCTTGGTGCGGATGGAGACGCCGGCGACCGGCAACGGCGCTTCGTTGCCGCGGCTGCCGATGACGCTGAACCTCGTGCTCAGGGCAAAGGCCGATCGCTCGCCCGACCGCGACGGCCCCGCGATCACATGCCGGGAGATCGCCCAACGTTGGCTCGCCGGCGAAAACGGCGATTCCCTCGACCTGCTTGGCCATGAGAATATCGATCGGATCGAAACCAATCTCCAGATCGCGCATGCGCCGAAAACGGCGGCGCGCGAGTTTCGCACGGATTATCTGTTGAAGGTGTTTCGCTACGATCGGCACGCGCGTGTGTTCGCGGAGTCGCCGATGGAGAACCAGATCGACCGCGCGCGTCTGCTGGCGGACGAAGGTCTCAAACGCGAGTTCAGGGCGTGGCTGCTCGATCCCGTCAATCTCGCGGCGTTCGACCGCGGCACCGCGCTGATCCCCGAGCAGTTTCTCGCCCGTGGCGCGGTCGCATCAACGCCGGCCGGCTTTGATCCGTCGGATCTGCAACCGGAATTCAGCCTTGTGAACGGGGAGGGCGCCGCCTTCAGCGAGGCTGAAATCATCGCCGCGCTGAACATGGCGGCGGCGGCCGGCGTCAAGCTGCAGAACATCCGCTCGCCCGGCGGTTTCGCGCGACGGCTCAACGACGTCACCTGTTCCGGCTGTCACCAGACCCGTGGCATCGGCGGCTTTCACTTCCCCGGCGTGGACTGGACTGCTGCGAAGTCGACGGCGGTGCCGGCGTCGCCGCATTTCTTTGGCGATCAGGTCCGCCGCCGCGATATACTGGAGGCGTTGCGAGACGGCAGGTCGCCGGACTACTCGCGCGGATTTGCCAGCCGTCCGCAACTGCGCGGCAGCACCGAACTCTCCGGCACCGGATACCATGATGGCTGGGGCGCGCATTGCTATGTGCAGGGCGCCAGCACTGATGAGAGTTTTCGCGACTGGAACTGCGCCGAGGGTTTGACCTGCCAGGCCGCCGGCAGGATTTCGCGCATCGGCATGTGCTTCGTCAAGAGCCGCTAAAGCGGCTGCGGATTGTGCTAGGTGTTTTCAAGCGAGGTGATGGCGGCGGCAAGCTGAGCGGAGACCTGCAATGAACTCTTCCGACCAGGACAAGCAGCGCAACCGCAAGATCGCGGCCAACGAGGCCGATCGGCAGGCGGTCGGCGATATCCGCGTCAGCATGTGGGCGATCGCGATCGCGGTCTTCGCGGGCGTGACCGTGTTCGGCTTCGTCTTGGCGTGGTTCAACCGCTGAACGGTTACGCCTGTCTGGCGTAGTGCGTCAGACGCTTGCCGGGCAGCAGATCATAGGCCGACTTCCAACCCGGCAATTGCGCCATGCGCTTGAGCCAAGCCTCGATCGCGGGGTGGCTCGCTGCCCAATCATATCCGGTTTCGGCGGCGGGGTAATGCAGATAGGCCATCATGGAAATGTCGGCCACCGTCGGTCGCTCGCCGACCGCAAATGAACTCTTCTGCATGTGCTGATCGAGAATCGACAGGAAGTCGTCGAGCCGCTTGCGCAAAAACTGCAGGACGCGCCCGTCCGGCGACGGCGTAAAAGTCCGATGATAGCGATAGGTCGCCATGTAACCGGTGAGCTTGTGGTTGTCCCAGAACAGCCAGCGCAGCACCTCGAACTGTTCGTGTTCGGTTTCGCCGTCAAACCGGCCGAACTGGCGAGCGAGTTTGAGCAGGATCGGCGCCGTCTGGGTCAGGCGCTCGCCGTCCGTTTCAAGTACGGGGATTTCACCCATCTCGTTGACATTTCGCCGCCATTCCGGTGTCCGGGTAACGCCGCCGCCGAAATCGGTCCAGACCGGCTCGAAACTCTGGCCGCACAAAGTGAGCATCAGCGCGAGCTTGTAGCTGTTTCCCGACTCCGGAAAATAATGCAGGCGATAGGTTGGCATGGCGGCTCGACCCTACGCTACCGCGCCGGCGGCGCGCAGCTTGCCGATCGTAGCTTCGTCATAGCCGGCGTTGCGCAGGATTTCATCGCTGTGCTCGCCGAGCCCGGGCGGCTTGCGCGGCTGCACCTTGGGGCTGCCGTCCACCCAGATCGGGCTCGAGATCGTCATCGTGGTGTCGTTCTCGAACGGCACCAGCACCTCGTTCTCGATCATCTGCTTGTCGTTCGGAATGTCGTCGAGGATGCCGACAACGCCGAACACCAGTCCGTTGCCGTCGAGAATTTTGCGCCATTCGGCCAAATCCCGGGTCGCAAAGGTCTGGTCGAAAATCCTGATCAGTTCCAGCGAACGCGCATGGCGCTCCTTCTTGGTTTCGAACCGCGGGTCGGTGACGAGGTCCTCGCGACCGAGGCAGCGCGCCAGCGTCGGCCACTGCCGGTCCTCGTTGAGCAGCGACAGGATCAGCCAGCGGCCGTCCTTGCACTGATAATGGTTGGTGACTGCGTTCAAGGCATGCTCGCGTGGCCGTCGTTCACCGAACTTGGCGCCGACCAGCTTGGCCTGCGCCAGCACCGAGGCGGCCCAGACGCCGTTGGCCATCAGGTTGGAGCTGACATGGGAGCCCTTGCCGGTGCGCTCGCGCTTGTAGAGCGCGGTGACGATCGCGCCGTAGAACGCCATCGCGCAGGGATGATCGCCCATGCCGGCGATCGACCGCGCCGGCGTGGTGTGCTCGTCGGCGCGCACCAAATCCATCAGGCCCGAGCGCGCCCAATAGGCGTTGGAGTCGAAGCCCGGCTTGTTGGCTTCCTCGCCCTTCTCGCCGTAGCCGGTGAAGGAGGCGTAGATCAGGCGTTCATTGCCTGGCGCCAGATGCGCGTGGGTGATGCCGAGCCGTTCGCGCACCTGCGGCGGGTAGTTGGTGATGAAGACGTCGGCTTGGGCCGCCAGCCGGTGCAGCACCGCCTGGCCTTCCGCCTTCGACAGGTCGAGCGCGAGGCTCCTCTTGTTGCGGGACTCCAGCATCCACGCGAAATTATGTTCGCTCTGGGGATAGCCCGGCAAATTCGGCAGGTTGCGATAGGGATCGCCGGTTCCGGGCGGTTCGATCTTGATCACGTCGGCGCCGAAATCCGAAAGCACGGTGGCGGCCGCGGGCGCGGCGATGAAGCTCGCGCAATCCAGAACCTTCAGGCCCTCAAAAATACCCTTCTCCATCGTGGCGCCGCTCCCTGAGGTTTGTTGATTTTCTTGAATGATCGCGACCCGCGATCCCGTTCAAACGCCATTTGACCCATGTAGGGCGGCAGATGCAACTACTCCTCACCCGACAGCAGCGCTGCATTTCCGCCTGCCGCCGCGGTGTTGACCGTCACGGTCTGTTCGGTCGCAAACCTCGCGAGATAATGCGGTCCGCCGGCCTTGGGCCCGGTTCCGGAAAGGCCATGGCCGCCGAATGGCTGTACGCCCACGACGGCGCCGATCATGTTGCGGTTGACGTAGATGTTGCCGACCTGGAGCCGGCCGATCGCGTCCTCGACCATGTCGTCGATCCGGGAGTGGATGCCAAGCGTCAGCCCGTAGCCGGAGCGTTCGATCGATCGCAGCACGTCGTCGAGCCGATCGGCGCGATAGCGCACCAGATGCAGCACCGGGCCGAACACTTCCTCCCCAAGCTGCTCGGGGTCGGTCAGTTCGAAAATATGCGGCGCCACATAGTTGCCTTCAGGCGCGGTGCCTGCAAAGTGCAGTCGCGCCTGCTGCTTCGTGCGCTGGATATGTCCATCCAGCCGTTCCTTGGCCTCGGCATCGATCACCGGGCCGACATGCGTGGCGGGATCGCCGGGGTCGCCGACGACGAGTTCGCGCGCAGCACCTGCGACCATCTCGATCATGCGGTCGGCGACGTCGTCCTGGACGAACAGCAGCCGCAGCGCCGAGCAGCGCTGGCCGGCGGAGCGGAACGCCGAGGTCACCACATCGTCCGCGACCTGTTCCGGCAAGGCGGTGGCATCGACGATCATCGCATTGATGCCGCCGGTTTCCGCAATCAACGGCACGATCGCGCCGTCCCTGGCGGCTAGCGTGCGGTTGATGTTCCGCGCGACGTCAGTCGAGCCGGTGAAGACGACGCCGGCGATGCCGGGATGCGCCACCAGCGCGGCGCCGATGCGGCCATCGCCGGCCACCATCTGCAGCGCCGACGCCGGCACGCCGGCTTCGTGCAGCAGCCGTACGGCTTCAGCCGCCACCAGCGGGGTCTGCTCGGCCGGCTTTGCAACGACCGTATTGCCCGCCACCAGCGCCGCCGTCACCTGCCCCAGGAAGATGGCCAGCGGAAAATTCCAGGGCGAGATCGCGACGAACACGCCGCGGCCGCGCAGGCGAAGGATGTTGCTCTCACCGGTAGGCCCCGGCAGGGCCGTGCCTTCGCCGAACAGCTCACGCCCCTGCGCCGCGTAGTAGCGGCAGAAATCCACCGTCTCGCGGACTTCCGATACCGCATCATCCAGCGTCTTGCCGCCCTCGCGCTGCAGCAGCGCGATGAAATACGCCATGCGTCCTTCCAGCAGGTCGGCGGCCTTTTCCAACGCGGTCGCGCGCGTCCCGGCCGGCGTTCTGCTCCAGTCCCTGAATCCGGCCAGTGCGGCCGATACAGCGGCAGTCGCCGCCGCGTTCGTCGCATCGCTGACGCTTCCGGCCGCGGGCAATCGTTGCGCAGCGATGGCAGCGATCAGGCGCTGCAGCGCCGCCCGCTCGCCGAATTCGATGCCGCGGGAATTCGTCCGCTGCGGCCGGTAGAGGTCGGCCGGCAGGGGAATGTTCGGGTGGTTGGCGCTGTCGGGGCCGGCGATGATGTCGGCGGGACGCCGCAGCAGTTGCGCAACCGGCACCGTCTCGTCCGCGGCAAGCGCGACAAAGGACGAGTTGGCGCCGTTTTCGAGCAACCGCCGCACCAGGTAGGCCAGCAGATCGCGGTGACTGCCGACCGGCGCATAGGTGCGGTGGGCGATGTCGGGGCGATCTTCGCCAAGCTTCGCATACAGCGCCTCGCCCATGCCGTGCAGGCGCTGGAACTCGACTCCCTCTGTTTCGCCGCCCGCCAGTTCGAGGATGGTCGCGACCGTCAGCGCATTGTGGGTGGCGAACTGCGGAAAGAGTCGCGGCCGCAACGCCAATAGTTGCTGCGCGCAGGCGACGTAGTTGAGGTCCGTCATCGCCTTGCGGGTAAACACCGGGTAGCCGTCGAGCCCACGTTCCTGCGCGCGCTTGATCTCGGTGTCCCAATAGGCGCCCTTGACCAGCCGAACCATCATGCGCCGATCGAGGCTTCGGGCGAGGCCATCGACATAGTCGATCACCTCGGCGGCGCGTTTTTGATAGGCCTGAATCGCCAGACCAAAACCGTCCCAGCCGGCCAGCGACGGGTCGCTGAAGGCTTCAGCTATGGCATCCAGCGACAGTTCCAGCCGGTCGGCTTCTTCTGCATCGACGGTGAAATTCAGATCGTGCGATTTGGCCTGGCGGGCGAGTTCGATCAGGCGGGGCACCAGTTCCCGCAACACCCGCTCGCGGCTCACCGCCTCGAAGCGGGGATGCAGCGCCGAGAGCTTGACCGAGATGCCGGGCCGGTCGGGCAGGCGATCACGGCCAGCCGCGCGGCCGATCGCCTCGATCGCGCTTGCATAGGAATTTAAGTAGCGCGCGGCGTCGTCTGCGGTGCGGGCGCCTTCGCCGAGCATGTCGAAGGAGTAGCGCTGATGCCGCGAAGATTGCGGCTGTGCGCGCGAAAGCGCGGCCTCGATGGTTTCGCCCAGCACGAAATGGCTGCCCATCAGCCGCATCGCCTGCCGGGTCGCTGCCCGCACCGCCGGCGCACCCAGCCGCTTGGTCAGCCGGCCGATGGTTCCCTGCGGGGTCTCGCCGGGCTGGATCACGCGGGCCGACATGCCGAGCGCCCATGCCGAGGCGTTCACCAGGAAGGCGCTCGACCTCGTCTCGTGATTGACGAAATCGCCTTCACCAAGCTTGTCCTCGATGAACTGGTCCGCGGTGCGGGCATCCGGTACCCGCAACAGCGCTTCGGCCAGCACCATCAATGCCAGCCCTTCCTTGGTCGTCAGCGCGAATTCGCGCAGCATGTCCTCGACCCCGCCGAGCGGATCGTCATTGGCCCGGATGGCTTCGATCAGTCGCGTCGCGGTGCGATCGACGCGCGCTTCCTGCGCGGAATTCGTTTGCGCCGCCTGGAGCAGGCGGGCCGCCATCGCCCGATCGTCGGGCGCGTAGGGCGCGCTGAAGGGTGGCGGAGGCAAGGGCTGGCTCGGCATCGGATTCTCTTGGCTGAAGCGATCTGGTCGCGGTCGAACCGTAGTCCGGTAGATTACCTGATGCAGGTCCGGGGGTCACCGACATGTCGACGGGCTGCCGGTTCGCCAGCCGGCCTTCAAGCCCTCGCAGAACGGCCCATGGTGACGCACGCAGAACACATCCGGTAGAATTTTCGCGGAGTGATCCACAGATCGCAGGGTTGCCGGTTGGCGGAACGAAACGACCGCGCTAATCCTAAATCACGCTTTGGCTTGGGGAATGGCAGGGACCATGAAAGCCGCCGGTCAGCGCCTAGCAGGACGCCGCCTACGCGTGGGACAGGTGGCGTTGCTTGGCGCTGTCTTCGCGCTTTCAGGCGGTTGGACGGCGAAGGCCGTTGAGATGAGTACGGAGATCGCCAATCTCTACAGTTCGGTGTCGATCTATCCGCCCTCGGCCAAATCGATGACCGTCTGCTACGGTTTTGTCTGCCGCCGACGCGAGATCCTCGAATTCACGGCGGGCGACCGCCATGCGTTGACGCAGCTCATGGCTGCGGGGCAGGCGTCGGCCGCGGCCGAGCGCGCCGCGGTGCGCAAGGCGGTGGTGTGGTTTGACCGTCGCATGGGGCCGATCATCGGCACCAACAAGCGGGTGGCGAAGGCGGATTTTCGCCATCTTGACGACAGGCACAATTACGATTGCTGGGACACCACGCGCAACACCACCAGCCTGTTGCTGGTGCTGCAGGAGTGGCGCCTGCTGAAGCATCACGCCATCGGGAATCCGCGTTATCGCGGAAATGCGCTGTTGCTGCAGACCCCGCACAACACCGCGATCCTGATCGATCGCCGCACCAGGGTGGAATGGGTCGTCGATCCCTGGACCCGAGGTTACTCGCAGCCGCCCGACGTGATGACCGCGCAGCAATGGGTCAAGGAAGATTGAGCGGCCGGTTGTCGCGCACGAGCTGTTCGTCGCGCGCGCAGAGGTCCCGCCGAACGCTCATAGTTGTTGAGAGATTTTTCGGCCCGACTCCCGGAGTTGTGTCCGAGAGCGCGCCGTTGCCGATCGCGCGTTCGCGCTAGACCTTGAGGTTCTCGGCCGAGGTCTTGCCGCGGTTGGCGATCTCTTCGTACTCGACGGTCTGCCCTTCATTCAGCGTCGAAAGACCAGCTTTCTCAACTGCCGAAATATGAACGAAAACGTCCTTGCCGCCATTCGAGGGCTGGATGAACCCGTAACCCTTGGTCGGGTTGAACCACTTTACCGTACCTTTAGCCATTCACGTCGTCTCCGCGGAATCAAGAAAAGAAAACGAGCCGCTGGCCCCCGCACACACCGGCTGCCCGAAATCTCAGAATACGCGGGTTGAGGCAGGCTGGGTAGCGCAAACGGAACGGCCAGATCGGCAAAAAGCGAGAATTCTCACCCGATTTTCCTCGTTTTGCCGGTTTCGCCGTCATTTAAAGCGACGAAGGGCCGGGATTCTTTGCTCACCACCGCTGGAACAGGAAACCCCGGCCGCATGAGCCGCCGGGGTTTCCGAACTGAATGAACGGCACTCTGCATCAGTAGCAGATGTTCACGGTGCGCCAGCGGAAGCCGTACGGCGTCATCACGCGGCGGGTCACATAGCATCCGTCATAGGGATAGCCGCCAGCGATGAATCCGAGGCCAAAGCCATGGCCATGGCCGTGGCCCCAATGATGATGCGGGTGCTTCGGCCAGAAGCCGCCGCCCGCCGAGGCGGAGGTGGGCGCCAGCGCCACGGCGCTGAGCGAGGCGGCGGCAACAAGCGCGAGCGTCAATTTGCGAAACATGGTCGTTCTCCTTTAGCTGTGCGCCGCGATCGTTTCGTCCCGGCGCGGGTTGGATTTTCAGTCTCACCCCTTGTCGATCAGTCGCCCGCGCCGACGCGCGGGTTCGAGCTCCCGACGCCGCGAAGGACCACAAATTTCGTGAACAACTATTCAGGCGTGACGAACGTCACACTCGCTTCAAGCCATTGCCGCCGGGCCGGTTTCAGCGCCGGCACCTTGCTGGTCGTTAACCAGGATCGACAGCACCCGCGCATCCGTCACGGTGCGCACCATCATCGGCTCGTTGCGACCGCGGATCACGACTTCCTGGCTTGGCAGGGCGTCGGCGGCCAGCCCTGCGGTGGCGCGAACCTCGTCTGAGATGACGACCTCGCAGGCAAGGTTTTTGGTCATGTCCTGCAGCCGGGCCGCGACATTGACGGGGTCGCCGAGCGCTGTGAACACCATGTGGTCGCGGTAGCCGATGTCGCCGACGATGACTTCGCCGCCGTTGACGCCGATTCCGAATCGGAGCGGCTCGTGCAGATCGTGTTCGAGAAACTTGTTCAATTCGTCGATATTGGCGGCGATCATCGAAGCGGCCTTGAGGGCTTGCCGGCAGGCGTCCCGCCGGCTGCAAGCGAGCCCGAACAGCGCCAGCATGCCGTCGCCGATGAACTGGTTCGGCCTACCGCCGCTTTCGATCACCGCCTGCGACACTGCGCCGAGGAATCGATTGACGATGAACACAGTGTCGAACGGCAGGCGCTTTTCCGCGAGCCTGGTCGAGCCGCGCATGTCGACAAACAGGCTGACGAGATAGCGCTCCTGACCGATCCGCGTCGGGTTGGAGTCGTGACCGTCGGCGGACATCGTGTGCGGCAGGAACAGCTGGAAGAACGACAGGTCGGTCGCCGGCCGCAACTGGCAGGCGAGGCGGATGGATGGATCCGGCGTCCCAGCCCGGCCGAGCACGAAAGCCTCGCGCTGCGAGGGTTCGGGCAATTCGCCGCTGTCTCCGATGACGCGGATGCGACAGGTGGAGCAGCGGGCGCGGCCGCCGCAGACACTGGCGTGCGGCACGCCGTTGCGCAGGCTGGCCTCGAGCACGGTGAGACCTCTGGGAACGCGCACGGTGCGGCCGTTGCCATAGGAGAGGCGGATCATGCCGCGGCGGCGCTCGTTGACGGCGCGGACGCCCCTGGCCAGGAGCGCAAGGCCGATCAGGCCGAAATAGCCGAACAGGAAATAATCCGTGACGCGGTCGAGCACCTGCTGTTCGGGCCGCGTGCCGATCTGTCGCGGCGAGATGTTCTCGGCGCGCCATTCGGCGCTGTCGGCCTCGATGACCATGCGCCCGCCTTGATAGAAACCGAGCATGGCGAGCGTCGGAACCAGCACGGCGGCCGCGAGCAGAAACGGCGCTGCGCGTTTGTAGAACGCCCGCATCCGAAGCCAGAAGTAGAGCCCGATGCAGCCATGGACCCAGGCGATCGTCATCACCGCGAGCATCAACCAGACCCGGTAGGGCACCCATACCCAGTACAGGAACAGCACCTGCGGATAGAGTTTTTCATGTCCGTATAGCGTCTGCCCAAGCCGGACGCCGATGATATGCGCGATGATGAGCCCGGGCACGCTGAGGCCGAGCAGAAGCTGGAGCGGCTCGATCGCCTTCCAGCGGAATTGCCGCCGCTCATACAGCGCCCAGACGCCAAGCAAGGTATGCACGAGGCAGGCGGCATAAAACACCATCGCGACAGGCAGGAATTGCCAGAACAGGAGATGGAGATACACGCCGTCCGCCAGCGCCGCCATCGAGATGTTGCCGAGCGCGTGATTGAGAAAATGGCTGATCAGATAGGCGAACAGCACCATGCCGCTGGCAAGGCGGACCTGCCGCAGGCCGATGCCGCGAACGAATGCCGTCAACTGGACTCGGGAGAAAGCCGCCATGCGATCCATAGGGTCAATACGGCAATGGTAGCGGCTAATTGCGGCCGTGAATACCGTCTCCCGTTATCGTGGCAGAGGGCAATCGGGTAGCGGGCGGCACGACGATACGAAGCTTCTGGCGACGGGTTTTCCGTTGCCGCACGTTGACACCCCCGGGGCAGTCGGGGAGAAAGCGCCGTGACGATAACCCATCCCGACAACCGCCCGGCCAAGCCGGGCCGTCTTACGCCGCCGCCATGGCTTGCGCTCGCGCTGCTGGTTGCGGCGCTGACGGCGATGCGGCTGGTCTATGCTGGCGCGCTCGACCTGCGCACCGACGAGGCCTATTACTGGACCTGGTCGAAGGAGAGCGCGCTCGCCTTTCTCGATCATCCGCCCGGCATCGCCTGGCTGATCCGGTTCGGCACCGCGATCTTCGGCGACACACTTCTCGGCGTGCGGTTTGGCGGCATCGTCGCGATGCTGGTCACGCAATTGCTGCTCGCCGACATCGTCCGGCGCGTGACGCATGACGTTCGCGCGGTCGCGTTCGCGGTGTTGCTGCCGGAGGCGGCGCTGTATTACGGGCTGCTGATGGCCAAGGTGGCGCCCGACACCGCGATGATCCCTTGCGCGGTCGCAATGCTGTGGGCATTGGTGCGGCTCTCCGAGAGCGGCAACCCGCGCTGGTGGCTCGCCGCCGGCCTGTTCGCCGGGCTGGCGCTACTGTGCAAATTCACCGCGATCCTGCTGTTGCCGGCGGTGATCGCGTTTGCGCTGGTGCCGGACTGGCGGCGACGCTGGCTGCTGAGCCCCTATCCGTGGCGGGCGGCGCTGATCGCGTTGATCGTGTTCTCCCCGGTGCTGGTCTGGAATGCCGGGCACGACTGGGGGTCGTTCCGCTTCCAGCTGGTGCGCGCGCTCGCGTCTCACCCGTTTTCGTTTCGTACCGTCGGCGAATTCATCGGCCTGCAATTCGGCCTGGTCGGTTTCGTATTGCTGCCGGTGGTTCTGTCCGGCGTGGCATGGACGGCGTGGCGCGGCTACCGCACCCGCGAGCCGGTAGCGATCCTGCTGTCCACCGCGGTGCTGGTGCCGTTCGGCTACTTCTTCTGGAAGTCGTTGACGCTGCGGGTCGGCGACACCTGGCCGATGTTCCTGTGGCCGGCGGGTTTTGCCGCCACCGCGATCAATCTCACCATGCTGTCGCGCGAGGGCCGGGCGGACTGGATCGTGCAATCGACATGGGCGTGGGCGAGGGTCGCCGTCATTTCGGGAGTGGCCTTCGTGGTCGCCGTATTCCTTTATTATGTCGCGGCGCCCTGGAATTTACTCGGCAGGATCGATCCCGTCGGCGCCGAGGCCGGCTTCGAACAGGTCGCCGAGCGGGTGCGCGTTCAGTTGCGGCAGACCGGCGCGAGCTGGATCGCGACGTCGGACTATCGCACCTACGCGATGCTGCGCTGGCATTTCAAGGGCGAGGTCCCGGTCATCCAGGTCAACGAGCGCGCAAGATTCCAGGGCTTTCGCGATCCCGGCATGGATGCGATCAGGAATCGCCCCGGCCTCCATATCGCGCGCGAGCCGGAAAGCCGCCTGCCGTGGTGGGATGTCACGACGGCAACGCGGCAGCCGCTGGAACGGGTCGAACGCAGCTGGCGCGGGGTGGTGATGGATATCTATGCGCTGGAAAAGCTGACGGGCTGGACGCCGGAGCTGTCGCCGCCGCCGGATTCGCCGTTGTTCCACTGGCGCGTGCTGGCGGGGCAGGCGCGGTTTGACGCGATCATAGCGTAGTTCATTTGCATCAACGCTCGGCGCGACTCCAACAGAGCCGCGCCGACGCTGGTACGCAACTTCTTAGGTAATCCCGAGGCCGGCCTTGGCGCATTGCTCGTCCTGGTCGCCGGTGACGCCGCTGACGCCGACGCCGCCGGTGACCTTGCCGTCGATCATGATCGGCACGCCGCCGGGCGAGGCGAACACGCCCGGCAGGGTGATCGTGGCCGATCCGCCCATGTTGATCGCCTCCATGAAGACGCGCGTCGTGCGCCGATAGGTCGCCGCCGCCTTGGCTTTGCCGATGGCGATGTCGATGCTGCGGTTTGCGTGTTGTCCATCTGCTATAGTGCGGGGAACTATACCCGAACGGGCCCCAACGCCGATAGCCGGCGGGACATTTCAAGTTCGCGCGTTGTGAGCCGGCAAGGCGTCCGACCAAGCTCAACCACCGATTCCGGTGATTGCCGTCCGTCGCGCTGCGGTGATAGCCTGCACGCTTGGCCGCCCCCGATGTCCAGGCGCGCCCGCCTGACAAGCCCCACGGAGCTTGAGCATGTTGAGATCAACAATTGTGCTCTTGTCTGGACTGTTGCTTCCGCAAGCCGCATATGCTGCACCGCCAAAGGAATTGTACGGCAAGTCGGTCAGCGTCACCTGGACCGAGACCCGCGAGCAGCGCCCGGCCGGCGAGCAGGCCTGGCGGCAGGTCGTCGGCACGGTAACGCTGAACATGTACGTGAGCGAGGCAGGGCGCGTTTTCAACAACGTCTCCTACGCGACGCGCCGTGGCAGCGCGGAACGCCAGGGAGAGATTGCGGGATCGGGCAAGCGTTCGATCAATTTCAATGGCCGTTCGCTGCTGGTCCTGATGCCTTACGGGAGCGCTGGAGCGACGCGCATCGTGGCGGATATCGATGCCGGCTTTGCCAGCTGCAGCGCGCAGGTGACACGTGCCAGGGAATCCGAGGGAGCCATCATTCGCTTTAAGAGTGGCATCACCAACAACATCGTCGAAATCAAGTCGAACCAGGTCGGCGGAATCTCGTGCAGCATCCGCGCCGGCAATGTGTTCGCCAACTGACCGGACGCGTTGTTCTTCGAGCAAAGCCGTCTGTAGCCGAGCTCAGGAATTGAGTTGTCCTGACGGCGTGGACCGCGAAATCTTCAGCTCTTCATCGTTCATGTCGGCCGCCACATCGGCGAACAGCGGGGTGCTCAGGTAGCGTTCGCCGGTGTCGGGGAGCATGCAGAGGATGTTTGCACCCTTTTCAGCCTCTGCTGCGATCTGGAGCGCGCCAGCAAATGTGGCGCCGGAAGTGATGCCAACAAAGATACCCTCTCTGGTCGCCAGCTCCTTGCTGAACCGGATAGCATCAGCGCCCGAGATCGGCAGCAGCCGGTGGATCACTTTCGTTTCCACCGCATCGGCGGCGAGCTTCGGAATGAAATCCGGTGTCCACCCCTGCATCGGATGCGGCTTGAATGTTGGGTGGGGACCTGACGGGGTGCCGTCAGCATGCCGGGCCTGCTCGATGCCGCTGCCCAACAGTTGGGAGTCGAGCGGTTCGCATACGACGATCCTGGTATCCGGCCGCTCCCTGGCGAGCACCCGCGCGACGCCCTTCAGCGTTCCGCCGGTGCCGTAGCCGGTGACCCAATAGTCCAGCCTCTCGCCGGAGAAATCATCGAGGATTTCGCGCGCGGTCGTTCGAGTATGGATATCTGCATTGGCTTCGTTCTCGAACTGCCGGGTCATGAACCAGCCGTGGGCTTTGGCAAGTTCAGCAGCCTTGTTGACCATGCCGACGGCACGTTCAGCCGCGGGAGTAATAATCACCTTTGCTCCCAGGAATCGCATCAACTTGCGGCGCTCGACGCTGAACGGTTCGGCCATGGTCAGCACGAGCGGGTAGCCCTTGGCCGCGCAAACCATCGCAAGGCCAATCCCGGTGTTGCCGCTGGTGGCCTCGATCACGGTCTGGCCCGGCTTCAATTCGCCGGATCTTTCAGCCGCCTCGATGACACCCAGGGCCAACCGATCCTTGATGGACCCGAGGGGATTGAACGCTTCGACCTTGACGAACAGGTTCACGCCCTTTGGCGCCAGGTGATTGATTCTGACCACCGGCGTATTGCCGATCGTCTCCGTTATGCTTTGATATTTCATGCAACTTCCTGTCCCGTCGCGATCACGAAAGTGTCTGCATCCACTGGTCGCATCAACGCTGGTTTGGCGCAAGGCGAAGTTGGCGCTCGTGGTACGGAGCGCGTCAGCACATTAGATATATGTCTCGGCAGGATGCCGGCGGTTCAACCAAGCTCCGCTGGCTTCCGTGCCGGCCGACGGCATTTCTGTAGCAGGAGGAGAGGCTAGGCGTCGGCTTTGAGACGCCGGATCGGGAAACATCGCTAGCGGAGGTGCTCCGCCTATGTTCTGATCGTGTTATTGCCATCAGCCCGGGAACTACCTCTTGTCCAGCGATCGCGTGCAGCGACGACTAGTGGCTGTCCTGGCGGCGGATGTCGCCGGCTACAGCCGGCTGATGGGCTTGAACGAGGAGAAAACGCTAGCCCAACTGAAAGCGCTCCGAAGGACGCTTGTCGATCCCACGATCGCGAGCCACCGGGGCCGCATCGTCAAGACCACCGGCGACGGTCTGCTGGTCGAGTTCGCAAGCGCTGTTGATGCGGCGCGCTGCGCCGCCGACATCCAGCGAGAGATGGTCAAGCATAACGCCGACGTCCCGCAGGACCTCAGGATCGAGTTTCGGATAGGGATCCATGTCGGCGATATCATCATCGACGATGACGACATATTCGGTGACGGCGTCAACATAGCGGCTCGGCTTGAGGGAATTGCAGAACCGGGCGGCGTCTGTTTGTCCGATGACGCGCATCGACAAATTCGCGGCAAGGTCGATTTTGCATTGGAAGACATCGGGGAACAGAGTTTAAAGAACATTGCCGAGCCGATGCGGGCGTGGCGAATACGGCCGGCTGGCGATAGTGTTGCGAGGATTACATCGGAATCGCCCGCGATTCACTGGCCTAAAACTCTGGCGTTGCCCGACAAGCCATCGATCGTTGTACTGCCTTTCGATAACATGTCCGCCGAGCCCGGCCAGGACTACCTCGCCGACGGCATCGTCGAGGCGATAACGGCGACGCTTTCCTGCGTCCGGTCGTTCTTCGTCATCGCCCGGAGTTCGGCGTTCACGTACAAGGGGCGCGCGACCAATGCACGCGACATCGGAAAGGAATTGGGTGTCGCGTACCTGCTGGAGGGAAGCGTACAGAAAGTCGGTAGTCGTCTGCGTATCACCGTCCAGCTTATCGAGACCGAGGGGGGCGCGCATGTCTGGAGCTCGCGCTACGACGGCACAATCGACGAGTTCTTTGATCTGCAGGACCGGATAACGCAGCAAGTGGCAGGCGCGCTGCAGCCGTCCATTCGCAGCGCCGAGATCGAGCGGTCGCGTCGCAAGCGTCCGCAGGATTTGAGCAGCTACGACTACACCATGCGGGCGATGCCCCATGTTTGGGCGCTGGAGAAGGACGAAAGCGCAAAAGCGATCGAGCTTCTCGAGAAGGCGCTAAGTGTTGACCCCGAATATCCGCTGGCGATGGCCCTTGCGGGTTGGTGCCATGCCCAACGTTCGGTCTACAATTGGGCGGACGACCTTGCAGCAAGCCAGGCCATGGCACGGACGCTCGCGGAGCGCGCCGCGAACCTGAGCGGAGACGACCCGCTCATCCTGGCTGTGCTTGGCGCGGTGCATACTTTTGTTCGGAACTATGGGACCGCCCGCGTGCTGCTGGAGCGCGCGCTCGCTCTTGATCCGAACTGCGCCTGGGCCTGGAGCCGCCTTGGATGGGTCGAGAATTACGCCGATCAGCCTCACAAGGCGATCGAAAACTTCGAACGCGCCCTTCGCCTCAGTCCGATTGATCCGATGAACTTCAACAATTATGCCGGTCTCGCCTCGGCTCACGAAGTGATGCAGGACTACGACAATGCTGCGGCACTATACCGGCGCGCGCTGCTGGAGCGGCCCAATGCAAACTGGATCTATCGTAATCTGACGTCGTCCCTGTCGGCCGCCGGTCGGATCGACGAGGCGAAGCTGGCGTTTGCGGAATTGTTGCGACACTATCCCGATCTGACGATCGCGAAGTTCAAGCTCGCCATGGTTTTTTCCGGTCCCACGTTGGATAGGATGGCCGAAAACCTGCGAAAACTCGGCTTGCCTGACCGATGATGTGGCCAAGTTCGATGTGACCGCCATCACGGCCGGCCGCGACTCGACCCTAGGGGCCAGCGGGGGGGGGGGCGCGCTACGGCTCCAAGGCTACCCTGGCGCGCCAGAGCGCTTCGAAACTGTCAGGATCGTCCTTCGGTGCCCATGCTTGCGCGTTGAGCGGGTTGCCACGCTTCTCTGCAGCCCTGTTCTTGACCTCGGCCGCGAGGGCCGGTTTCTTGACCTCGGCCGCAAGGGCCGGTTGCACGGAAGCCTCCTTGCGCCATTCCAGCAGGGATTTGGAAAGCATCGGCTTGCCGGCGTACCAGCATTTTCGTCCGTCGATTATTCGGTACGACCACCACTGCGATTGCGGATTTGAGGGCTTGGCGGCATGGCATTGCTGCTTGGCTTCCACGTCCGGTATGCCAATCAACAACAAGGCAGCCGCGCAAGGCGCGATAGCCATTGAAAAAAGCCTGCTCCTCATTGGCGCGGCTCCAGGCCGCTTCGTCGCTGCAATCGGCTCACCGCGGCCATCACGTCCGGGCGTTCAAGCACGTCCACCAGCTTATCGAGAATACGCTCGCTGTTTTGCGGCCGGGGCTGAAGGTAGTCTTCAAGAATGAGCTGAGCTTGCCCAATCGCCTGAAGAGCCAGTTGTTGATCCGTCATCCATTCAACTCATAAACATCGCCCCGGGAAGAACGAGATAGGAAAATCAAGACCTTATTTAGGAATGTCCCCGCTTTTCTTGGAACCTCGCATCAATTTTTGTTTCAGGGCGGTTCTGGTTAGCCTGCCCGCATGTCGCGCGCTTGCGCAATCATAAGCGTCTGGAATTGCTAAAGAATGCTCTTCGCCCCAGTGAGCCAATCGGAGACAAGCAGCGCGCCGGCCCCACTCATTTTCGCAAATGAGGCCACTGCCGCTCCTGAAATAAGGCGCCCTGCTTCAACCGTTAGCTGAAACCGCTTCACTAATCCCCGCCTGCCACGATCGAAACCTCATTCCTCGCCATCGCGCTTGCGCAGGAGGTCCCTGGCGAGATCGGCCAGCGCCGGGCGCGGCAGCGCGGTGAAGGGCAGCGGGCGGGTGACGTCGATGGCGGCAAGGCCGAGCCGCGCCGTCAAGAGGCCGTTGAGCACGCCTTCGCCGAGGCGGTGCGAGAGTTTGGCGGCGATGCCGTGCCCGAGCATTTGTTGCACCAGGCTGTCGGTCGCCGCCATGCCGCCGGTGATCGCGAGATGCCCGATGACGTGGCGCAGCAGGCTGAGCATGCCGAGCGTGCCCGGCCGGCCGCCATAGAGCCGGGCCAGTTGCCGGATCAGCCGCAGGGCCGCGACGAACACGAACAGCACGTCGATCAGCGCGCGCGGGCTGATCGCGGTGACGACCGAGACGCGCTGCGCCGCCGTCGAGACCAGCCGCCGCGCCTGCTCGTCGAGCGGCGCCATCAATTCGCGCTCGGCCAGCTTGATCATGTCGGCGCCGTCGATGATGTCGTCGGCATGGCCGGCCAGCGAGGCCCGGGCGCGCGCCAGATGCGGGTTCTGCCGCGCCAGCCGGAGCAGCTCGTCAACGACGGCCCGGCTTTCAGCGCGGTCGTCGCTGCGCAGGACCTCGGCGGCGCGCAGATGCAGTTTCTCGATGGTCGCCAGCCGCGCCAGCCCGAACGCTTCGCGCGCGATGACGACGACCAGCGCCAGCGCCGCGGCGGCCGCCAAGGCCAGCGCGACATAGCCCACGGTCTGGCTGCGCGCGAACAGATCCTCGATCAGGTTGACGACGCCGAGCCCGAGCCCAAACAGCACCAGCCCGCTGGCGGCGGACCAGAACAGCGCGCCCCAGCGAAAGCCGCGGCGCGCCGGGAGCAGCGGCGCATCCAGCGCAACCGGCAGCAGCGCCGGGTCGGATTCCGGCGTGACCTGCACGGTGCCGCGGGCGGGGCGGGTGGTTGCGTCCGGGTCCATCACGATCACGCCGGGATCGTCCAGCCTGAAGGTCGCCGGCCGCCGCTGCGGCGTTTTCTCGCTCATTGCAGTCGGTCTCCGATCAGGAACTGGAGGGCGCGGTCGAGGCGGATGTGAGGCAGCGCGGGCGCCTCGTCGCCGTGGCGCTCCAGCAGCGGCGGCCGGAAGCGCAGGAAGCGGAAATCGGCCTTTTCGGAAGGCGCGCTGGAGAGGCCGGCAAACCCGCCCTTGAACAGTTCTTCGGGATCTTCGGGCAGGTCGCCCGGAAAGGTCGCGACCTCGGTCGCGCCGTCGAAGGTTTCGCCATTGGCGACCTCGCCGGGCGCGGGCGTGCCGGTGATCGAGGGCAGTTTCTCGCGGCCGCGCGCCACCATCGCCTCGCGGGTGGCGCGCACCGCCGATAGCGCCACCACGTCGATCGCGGCGCCGGCATATCTGGCGCGGTCGGCGGCCCGCGCCACCGCCCGCCGCAGCACCGCTTCGAGACGATCGTGGCTCAGATGGTGCAGATGATCGGCCTTGGTGGCCGCAAACAGGATGCGATCGATCCGCGGCCGAAACAGATTGCTGAACAGCGTGCTGCGGCCGATCCGGAAGCAATCGAGAATGCCCGCCAGCGCCGATTCCAGATCGTGCAAGGCCTCGGGCCCGGCGTTGAAGGCGGACAGCGCATCGACCAGCACGACCTGGCGGTCGAGGCGGGCGAAATGATCGCGAAAGAACGGACGCACGACGACGGCCTTGTAGGACTCGTAGCGCCGCCGCATCATCGCCCACAGCGAGCCGTCGGGCGCGCTGCCGTCGATGGCGACGTCGAGCGGCGCAAAGGTCAACGCCGGCGTATCCGCCAGATTGCCCGGCATCAGGAAGCGCCCCGGCGGCAGCAGACTCATGGCAAAACGCTCGTCGCGGCAGGCGCGCAGATAATCCGTGAACAGCTTTGCCGCCATGCGCGCCGCCTGTTCGTCTTCGCGCGCCGCGGCGGCGAGCGTCGCCAGATGCGCATGCCAAAGTGCTGCCAGCTTCGCGCGCGGGCCCTCGCGCGACAGGGCGAGGCTCTCCGCCGACCATTGCTCGTAGCTCCTGTGGAGCAGCGGCAGGTCGAGCAGCCATTCGCCGGGGTAGTCCACGATATCGACGGTGAGCGTGCGGTCGGCGCCGTTCTGCCGCTGGTAGTCGATGACGAGGCGCAATTCACTGATGTCGACGGTCGAGTTCGGCCAGCGCCGATCCTCGATCAGGGCGCGAACGTGGTTCTCGTAGTCGAAGCGGGGCACCGCGTCGTCGGGCTGCGGCTCCAGCCGGACGCCGGCGATCCGGCCGGTCGCGTACGGCTCGAACACCGGAAAGCGGCCGCCGCGGGTCAGGCCGTGAACCAGCGCGGTGATGAACACGGTCTTGCCGGCGCGCGACAGCCCGGTGACGCCAAGCCGCACCGTCGGATGGAACAGGCCGTCGCCGTAATCCAATAGCGCCCGCGCCGACAGCCGCGCTTCCTCGACAATGTCTGAAAAACCGGGGGCCATAGGGGGAGGGGGCGGCTCGATGTGAGGGGGGCGGGCATTCGCGGGCACCGTCAGGAAAAGTGGCGATTGCCGGGCCGAAATCAAGCTTCACATTTAAGCCGAGTTTCCGGGTGAACCGGATGGCGTGGGGTTCGTTGACCTCGCCAGATTACTATCCTATCGCTCGGCAAGCAATTTCGGCGGGTCCGCATGACGATCTTCAGGTTAAAGCAAATCGCCTCGACGTCGATCCATGCCGCCGCCGGCGCCATGCACTGGCATTACGATCGCGCCGAACTGATCGCCGATGGCGTCGTCCACGTCATTGGCGTCTGCCTTGGCCTCGTCGCCGCCACCGCGCTGATCGCACTGACCGCCGTCTACGCCTCCGCCGCCGAAATCGCCGCCGTCTCGATCTATGTCGCGGGCCTGCTGGCGATGCTGGTGCTGTCGGCGACCTACAATCTCTGGCCGGTGTCGCGCGCCAAATGGGTGCTGCGCCGCTTCGACCATTCGGCGATCTACCTGCTGATCGCCGGGACCTACACGCCGTTCATCATGGCGGTGAAGGACAGTTACTTCGCCGTAGCGTTGCTGATCGGCGTGTGGTGCCTGGCGATCGCCGGCATCGCACTCAAGATCGCGCGGCCCGGCCGCTACGACCGGCTGGCGACCGGGCTTTACCTCGCCATGGGCTGGAGCGGCATGATGCTCTATGACGCCATGGTGGAGAAGCTGCCGGCGCTGGCGCTGGGTTTCACAGTCGCAGGCGGCGTGCTTTACACTTCAGGGGTGATCTTTCACGCCTGGCAGCGGCTGCGCTTCCAGAACGCGATCTGGCACGGCTTTGTCTTGCTCGGCGCCGCCTGCCACTATACCGCCATCCTTGATCTGATGCTGGCGTAAACAAGGACAAAGGGGGGCGGCCATGCAGGTGACCGGCAAAGTCGTGGTGGTGACCGGCGGCGGCAATGGCATCGGGCGGGCGATGTGCGAGGCGTTTCATCGCGCCGGCGCCGCCAAGGTCGTGGTCGTCGACCTCGACCACGCCGCCGCCGAGCAGGTCGCGGCCGCGATCAACGGCGCGGCCTTCAAATGCGACGTCGGGCAGGAAAAGGACATCCTCCACGTCATCGAGGAGACCGAGCGCCGGTTCGGTCCGATCGCGCTGTTCTGCTCCAATGCCGGCATCGGCGGCGGCTTCGATCCGCTGTCGGTCAACGCCGGCGGCAGCTCCGACGAGCCATGGCAGCGCAGCTGGGCCATCCATGTCATGGCTCATGTCTATGCGGCGCGGCACCTGATCCCGCGCATGAAGGCGCGCGGCGGCGGCTATTTCCTCAACACGATCTCGGCGGCGGGGCTGTTGTCCCAGGTCGGCAGCCCGGCCTATTCGACCACCAAGCACGCCGCGGTCGGCTTTTCCGAGAACCTGGCGATCTCGCACAAGGCCGACGGCATCAAGGTGTCGATCCTGTGCCCGCAGGGCGTCGACACCAACATGCTGCGCTCGATCCCGAAGGGCCCGCAATCCGGCGACGGCGACCTGACGCCGGAGCAGGTGGCGCAGGACGTGCTGAAGGGGCTGGAAGACGAAACCTTCGTGATCCTGCCGCATCCGCAGGTGCTCGGCTACATGCGCAAGAAGACCGAAAACTACGACCGCTGGATCGCGGGCATGGCGAAGATCCAGGCGAAGATGCGGGAGAGTTACGGGAAGTGACGGCGCCCTCACGCCGTCATTCCGGGATGGTCCGAAGGACCAGACCCGGAATCTCGAGATTCCGGGTTCGATGCTTTGCATCGCCCCGGAATGACTACTACCCTTTCCGCGCGTAGAGCAGCGGCACTGCCGTATCCACCATCACCTCGATCAGGCTGGTGCCGTCCTGTTCAAGCCCGTGCTTCAGCGCGCCCGCAAGCTCGGATGATTTGGTCACCTGCGCGGCGTCGCAGCCCATGCCTTGCGCGAGCTTGACGAAGTCGATGCCGGGCAGTTCGAGGCCGGGCACGTTGCGCACCTGCATGACCTCGCTGAACGAGCGCATCGCGCCGTAGCCTGAATTGTTGATCACCACCACCGTCAGCGGCAGCTTGCGCCGCGCCGCGGTCCACAGCGCCTGGATCGAATACATCGCCGAGCCGTCGCCGATCAGGCAGACCACGCGCGTGGCCGGTCGCCCGAGCGCGATGCCGACCGCGGCGGGCAGGCTCCAGCCGAGCCCGCCGCTTGCCATGGTGTAGAAACTGTCCTGGCCGCGCATCGGCATGAACTTCTGCATCGCCGGACGATGCGAGGGGGCTTCCTCCACCAGCACGGCGTCGGCGGGCATCGCCTGCGACAGCGCGTGCAGCAGGAACTCGACCGGAAGCGGATCGGCCGACGCCGGCGCCGGCGGCGGCACGCGCCCGGCCGGCATCGCGCGCCTCGTCTCCGGCAGCAGCTCGATCAGCATTTCGAGTGCCGGCTTGATGGTGGCGACGATGCTGGCGCCCGAGGGCGTGACGGCGGCGGCGGTGGGGTCATCGGTGATCTGGAAGATCGCGGTCGCGCCGTCGAAGATCGCAGCGTGGCCTTCGACATGAAACGTAAACACCGGCGCGCCGATCACCACCACGAGGTCGTGTCCGCGCAAGGCGTCCGACAACTGGCCCGGCGATGCGTGCAGGAATCCTGCGAATTGCGGGTGCCGCTCCGGGAACGAGCAGCGCGCCGAGAACGGGCTGACCCACACCGCGGCCCTGGCCTTCTCCGCGACCCGCACCATCAGCTCGACCGCATTGGCGCGGTCGATGCCGGGGCCGACAACGAGGGCGGGGCGCTTGCTGGTCGCGAGCGCCCCTACCAGCGCCTGCATCGCCGTCGGATCGGGGCCGAGTTCGCGGCTGATCCGGCGGGCCTCGAGCGGCGGCGCGGGTCGGGTCCAGTCGTCGACCGGGATCGAGACGAAGGTCGGCCCGCAGGGCGGCTGCATCGCCACGTAATAGGCCCGCGCGATCGCCGCCGGCACGTCTTCAGGCCGCGCCGGCTCGACGCTGTACTTGACATAGGGCCGCGGGAATTCCGCGGCGCGCTCGGCGTAGAGAAACGCCTGCAACGGCAGGATCGAGCGCGCCTGCTGGCCGGCCGTGATCACCAGCGGGGTCTGGTTGCGGTGCGCGGTATAGACGTTGCCGAGCGCGTTGCCGAGCCCGGCGGCGGAATGCAAATTGACGAAGCCGGCGTTGCGGGTCGCCTGTGCGTAGCCATCGGCCATGCCGACCACGGCGGCCTCCTGCAGGCCGAGCACGTAGTCGATGTCATCGGGCCAGTCGCTCAGAAACGGCAGTTCGGTCGAGCCGGGATTGCCGAACACGCGCTTGATCCCGAACGCGCGCAGCAGGCCGAAGGTGGCGTCCTTGACGGTGGCGGTGGTGGATTTGCGGGGCGACATTATGCGCTCCGCGAGCTAGCGCCGTCATTCCGGGATGGTGCGCCAGCACCAGACCTCAGGTGCGCAATTGCGCACCGGGGAATTTCGAGATTCCGGGTTCGCGCTAACGCGCGCCCCGGAATGACGTCGCTCACCACGTCGCCATCCCTTTCATCGTCGGTTGGCCTTCTGCATTCGCGATCCACAGCTCGGTGCCCGCTGAGGTGTCGTTGGCGTTGACCGAGAATTCGGTGCCTTCGAACAGCGGCTGCACGCCGCGATAGCTGAATTTCTTCGGCGCCACGCCGCCATGGAGCTTGGCGGCGAATTCGACGATGAGAGCGGCCTGCAACGGTCCGTGAAACACCAGGCCGGGATAGCCCTCGACCTTGGTGACGTAGTCGCGGTCGTAATGGATGCGGTGGCCGTTGAAGGTCAGCGCCGAGTATCTAAACAGCAGCACGGGGTCGCTGACATGGCTTTCGCGATGGCGCGCGACGGGCGGCGGGGCAGGCGCCTTGGCTGGCGTGGCCGGCGCTACGCCATCCATGTCGCGATAGACGATGTCCTGGCGTTCGCGGATCGCGACGCCGCGCGGGGTCGTGATGGTGTGCTGGACGGAGACGAAGCACAGAACGCCGGTCGAGCCGGTCTTCACCGTCACGTCGGAGATCAGCGAGGTTCGGGTTGATTGATCGCCGATGCGCAAGGGTTCGAGGAATTCGATTTCGCCGCCGGCCCACATCCTGCGCGGCAGCGGCACCGGCGGCAGGAAGCCGCCGCGGGTCGGGTGGCCGTCGGGGCCGAGCATCGACATCGGAAACACCGGCTGCGCCAGGCACCAATGCGTCGTCCATGGCGCGGCGTCGCCGGTGACGGGCTCGCCGATGTCCTGGAACAGCGTGGCCCGCAAGGCCTTCACCAGTTGCGCGGTGACGATGTCGGTGGCTTCCGTGCCGCGGCCGATCCATTGCCGCAAATGATCGAGATCGAGTTTTTCGGCGGCGGCGTTGGTCATGGCTGGCGGCTCCGGGCGCGCGCGGTCTTGGGGAGTTCGGCATGCTCGCCGATGGCGGGCACGGCGCCATAGCGCCTCGCCTCATCGACGAAGATCGCGGCCGGCGCCGCATACGACACCTTGCCGTTCGGCGTGTCGACCTCGATCCGGCGCAGGTGCGGATGCACGGCGAGGTCGGCCATGGTGTTGACCTCGCCGAAGGCGATGTCGGCGTCATCCAGGCGCTTGAGCAGATCGAGCCGCGTCATGGCGGCAAACCGGTCGGCGACGGTCTTGTCGGTGAGCGCGCGGTTGCGCACCCGCGCCACCATGTTGGCGAAACGCGGATCGTTCGGCAGTTCGGGCTGGCCGAGCACCTCGGCGCAGAGCTTCTTCCACTCCCGCTCGCTCTGGATCGAGATCAGGATGCCCTTGCCGTCGCTGGAATAGAACACGCCATAGGGCGCGATCGAGGGATGCGCCAGCGCCATCCGCTGCGGCGGGTTGCCGGCCTCCGCATTGATCAGCGGCACCGCCATCCAGTCGGCCATGACGTCGAACATCGAGATCCGGATATCGGCGCCCTTGCCGGTGCGTCCCCGCGCGATCAGCGCCTCGAGGATCGAGGCATGCGCGGTGGCGCCGGTGGCGATGTCGACGACTGATATGCCGACCCGCGACGGGCCTTCCGGGCCACCGGTGATCGAGGCGAGGCCGCTCTCGGCCTGGATCAGCAGGTCGTAGGCCTTGCGGTCGGCATAGGGGCCGTCGTCGCCATAGCCCGATATGGTGCAGCAGATCAGCGCCGGGTAATCCTTCTTGAGACGCTGCAGCGAAAAGCCGAGCCTGTCCATCGAGCCGGGCTTGAGGTTTTGCAGCAGCACGTCGGCGCCGGCGATCAGCGCTTCGAGCTCGGCGCGGCCCTTCTCGGTGGCGAGATCGACCACCACGGAATGCTTGCCGCGGTTGAGCCAGACGAAATAGCTGCTCTGGCCCTTGGCCGCGGCGTCGTAGCCGCGGGCGAAATCGCCCTCGGGGCGCTCGACCTTGATCACATGCGCGCCGGCATCCGCCAGCCGCGAACTGCAGAACGGGGCCGCGACCGCCTGCTCGACGGCGACGACGATCAATCCTTCCAGCGGCAGCATGGCGGTCTCACTCAGTAGGAGCGGGGCAGGCCGAGCACGTGCTCGGCCACGAACGACAGGATCAGATTGGTCGAGATCGGCGCGACCTGATAGAGCCGCGTCTCGCGGAACTTGCGCTCGACGTCGTATTCTTCCGCGAAACCAAAACCGCCAAAGGTCTGCACGCAGGCATTGGCGGCATCCCAGGCGGCGTCCGCCGCCAGCATCTTGGCCATGTTGGCCTCGGCGCCGCAATCGAGCCCGGCCTCATATCTGCGGGTGGCTTCCTTGACCATCAGCTCGGCCGCGCGCATCGCGGCATAGGCCTTGGCGATCGGGAACTGGATGCCCTGGTTCTGGCCGATCGGACGGCCGAACACCACGCGCTCCCTGGCATAGGCGGTGGCTTTCGCAATGAACCATTTGGCGTCGCCGATGCATTCGGCCGCAATCAGGATGCGCTCGGCGTTCATGCCGGACAGGATGTAGCGAAACCCGCGGCCTTCCTCGCCGATCAGGTTCTCGGCCGGCACCCGCATGTCGGTGAAGAACACTTCGGTGGTGGCGTGGTTCATCATGGTGCGGATCGGGCGGATTTCGAGGCCCTTGCCCTTGGCCTCGCGCATGTCGACGATGAACACCGACAGGCCGTCGGTGCGCTTCTGCGCCTGCTCCTTTGGCGTGGTGCGCGCCAAGAGCAGCATCAGGTCGGAATGTTCGGCGCGGCTGGTCCATATCTTCTGGCCGTTGACCACGTAGTGGTCGCCATCGCGCCGGGCGACCGTCTTAAGCGAGGAGGTGTCGGTGCCGCTGGTCGGTTCGGTGACGCCGAATGCCTGCAGCCGCAATTCGCCGCTGGCGATTTTGGGCAGCCATTTCGCCTTCTGGGCGTCGCTGCCGTGCCGCAGCACGGTGCCCATGGTGTACATCTGGGCGTGGCAGCCGCCGCCGTTGCAGCCCGCGCGCTGGATTTCCTCCAGGATCGCGGCCGCGGCCGACAGCTTCAGCCCGGCGCCGCCGTATTCCTCGGGGATCAGCACCGAGAGATAGCCGGCCGCCGTCAGCGCGTTCACGAAATCGGTGGGGTAGGCCATCTGGCGGTCGAGCTTGCGCCAGTATTCGCCCGGGAACTGGGCGCAGAGTTTTGCGACGGCGTCGCGGATGTCGTGGAATTCGTCTTGTTGTTCTGGTGCGGTCATTGGGTGTTCTGGCGATGGATGACGGGCGATGTCAATTGCTTAAGGAGCGGGCCGCTGTGAAACTGCGGCTGGGGCCTATGCTGAATTGTTATAGCGTATGAGCCTGGGTTCGAAAGTGGGCAAGCGATGGATAATCCGGCAGCCTTGGCAAAACCTCCGATAAGCTGCGGGTGGCTATCCGGTCGCTACCGGGGGTAAACCGGACATCGGCTGGAAGGTTCAATTCGGTCGCGAATGACCCAAGGCCAATCACCGCGCGAACCAAAACTCGGCCCCATTTACCATCGCGATGAGCATGGTACGATCCGCTTGCGCGTCGCGAGGACGACCGCCACGAACTGATTGGACGGAAGGTCCAAACGACATTGCATCCTCTGCATCCTCTCGCTTCGAATCCGCTTCACAGGAGGGACCCTTGAGCATGAAAACTATCCGATCGTCCGACGTGGCGGAGGCGCCGCCGCAGACGTGGTCTAACATGAAGGTGGCAAACGGATATTTCCACATCGCGGGGATGACCGGCTCGGGGCCTAAGGGGGAGCATCCAGGCGACGACATGTACATTCAGGCCAAGTCGATCTTTCAGAAGTTCAAGCACCTGCTGGAGGCCGCGGGCGGCAAGATGAATGACATCATGTCTATCACGGTGTACGTCACCAATCTCGATGAAAACACCGAGGTGTGGCGCGCGCGCCGGGAGTTCTTCACCGGCGACTTTCCCTGCTCAACCTTGATCGAGGTAAAGCGTGTTGGTTCGCCTAAAGCCAGCCCGCCGCTCAAGGTGGAGATCAACGCGACCGGCCTAATCGGCGCGGGTGGTTAGTTCGCCGACCTAACGGTCTGGGTAGTGCCAGCCATAATCGATGCGGGAGCGATCCCGCCTGATCGTCGGCTATTGGCACTTTTCGGACCTCACGCGATTTCCGACTTGAGTCTGGGATGCGCCCCAAAGCGGACGTCCGCCGACCATTCAGGGTTTGTGGATTTGAGCCCTATGGCTGCCGGAACTCGCCCGGCAAATCCAGCGACCGCATCGTGGCGGTGCAGAAGGCGCAGAGCGTCTCGGCGCTCTCGCTCCTGGAAAAGACCTCGACGGTGGCAACGCCGATCGAGCCCGACATCTTCAGGGTGTTGGCGCGGGCGATGAGTTCGATGCCGTCGGCGGGGCTGAGGAAGTTGACCTTGATCTCGACGGTGACGCCGATCCTGCCTTTGGGCAGGGCCGAGGTGACGGCGATGCCGGCGGCCTGATCGGCCAGCGCCGTGATGACGCCGCCGTGAAAATGGCCGAAGAACTGCAAGAGGTCGTCGCGCCGCGCCAGCGCGATCTCGGCATGTCCGGGCTTGATGGCCACGATGCGGACACCGGCCGCGCCGGTGAAGCCCTTGGCGTTGATCGCTTCGGCAAGCGAGGGCGGATTGAGTTCGCCGCCGCTCATCCGGGAATACGCACCGGCAACTGCTCGATGCCGCGCACGAAACTCGAATAGACCCGTTTCGGTTCGCCGACCACCTCGATGCGGTCGAATCGCTTGAGCATCTCCTGCCACACGATCTTGAGCTGCAGTTCGGCCAGCCGCATGCCGACGCAGCGGTGGATGCCGAAGCCGAACGACAGATGGGTGCGGGGGCGGGGGCGGTCGATGATGAACTCCTCGGGCCGATCGATGCCGTCCTCGTCGCGGTTGCCGGAGACGTACCACATCACGACGCGGTCGCCCTTTTTGATCTTCTTGCCGCGGATCTCGGTATCGACCAAAGCGGTGCGCCGCATGTGGGCCAGCGGGGTCTGCCAGCGGATCACTTCCGGCACCATGGAATCGATCAGGGCGGGGTTGTCGCGCAGCTTCTGGTACTGGTCGGGGTGCTCGTTCAGCGCCAGCACCGAGCCGCTCATGGTGTTGCGGGTGGTGTCGTTGCCGCCGACGATCAGCAGGATGATGTTGCCCATCAGATTGTCGGGGTCCATGTGCCGCGTCGCGTCGCTGTGCGCCATCATCGACAACAGGTCGTTGCGCGGCGGCGCGTTGACGCGCTCGTTCCAGAGTTTTGAGAAATAGGCGTAGCACTCGTCCATCTCCCGGCGCCGCTGCTCCGGCGATTCGACGACGCCGCTCTTGGGCAGCGCGGTCGAGACGTCGGACCAGCGCGTCAGCTTGCGCCGCTCCTCCCAGGGGAAATCGAACAGGGTCGCCAGCATCTGCGTGGTCAGCTCGATCGAGACCCGTTCGACGAAGTTGAAGGTCTCGTTGCGCGGCAGATTGTCCAGCACCTTCTGCGCGCGCTCGCGGATCAGTTTCGCCAGCTCGTCCAGATGCGTGGGGGTGAACATCGGCGACACCGTCTTGCGCTGCGCCGAGTGCCTGGGCTGGTCCATCGCGATGAAGCTCGGATAGTCATAGCCGGGCGGCACGTCGCGGATCGAGATGCCGCCGAGCGTGGAGTCCGAGGAGAAAATGCCGTGGTTGGTGTCGACATGCATGATGTCGCTGTATTTGGTGACCGACCAATAGGGCTCGATCGGCGCGTTGGTGCAGTAATGCACCGGCTCTTCCTTGCGCAGCCGCTCGAACCACGGCCACAGCGTATCGTTCTGGAACAGCCTTGGCGCGCCGGGATGGAAATCCTTCAGCGGCGTCGCACAGGCTTCCTCGCGCGCGGCGCGCATGAGCTCGGTCCGGTCGGGTCTGATGGCGGTCTGGACGTTCATGTTGATCATCCCAGGTGATACTAGTGGCTCAAATGTCCGCGGCTCACGCGCAGGGGACTAGCCCGCGATGCGGACCGGCAGGGTCTCGTAGCCCTTGACGAAACTCGAATACACCCGCCTGGGCTCGCCGACCACCTCAATATGGTCGAACCGCTTGAGGATTTCTTCCCAAATTATCTTCAACTGCAGCTCGGCCAGCCGGATTCCGACGCAGCGGTGGATGCCGAAGCCGAAGGAAATGTGGGTGCGCGGCCGGGCGCGGTCGATGATGAAGTCGTAGGGGCGCTCGATCACGTCCTCGTCGCGGTTGCCCGAGACGTACCACATCACGACCTTGTCGCCTTTCCTGATCTGCCTGCCGCGGAATTCAATGTCTTCGAGCGCGGTGCGGCGCATATGCGCCAGCGGCGTCTGCCAGCGGATCACCTCCGGCACGAAACTGTCGATCAGGCCGGGGTTGTCGCGCAGCTTGCGGTACTGGTCCGGATTCTTGTTCAGGGCATAGAGGCTGCCCGTCAGCGTGTTGCGGGTGGTGTCGTTGCCGCCGACGATCAAGAGGATCAGGTTGCCGAGAAAGTTCTTCGGGTCCATGTCGCGGGTGGCGTCGCTGTGGGCCATCATCGACAGCAGGTCGCTCTTCGGCGGCTGGCTGGCGCGCTCCTTCCAGAGCCGTGCAAAGTAGCTGGCGCATTCCAGCAGCTCCGCCTGCCGCTCCTCCTCGGTGGCGACGAGCCCGCCGGGGCCGGGAAGCGTGGTGGCGACGTCGGACCAGCGCGTCAGTTTGCGGCGGTCCTCCCAGGGAAAATCGAACAGCACCGCGAGCATCTGGGTGGTGAGTTCGATCGAGACCCGGTCGACCCAGTCGAACTCCTCGTTGACCGGGAGATTGTCGAGGCATTCAGCCGAACGCTTGCGGATATTGACCGCGAGCTGGTCGAGATGCGTCGGCGTGAACATCGGCGCCACGGTCTTGCGCTGGCCGCTGTGGCGCGGCTGGTCCATGGCGATGAAGCTCTCGCGGCGCAGGTCCGGCGCCACGTCGCGGATGGTGATGCCGCCCAGCGAGGCCGCCGACGAGAACACCGCATGGTTGGTTTCGACATCCATGATGTCGTTGTATTTCGTCACCGACCAATACGGCCCGAACATGCTGTCCTTGCAGTAATGCACCGGGTCTTCGCGGCGCAGCCGGTCGAAATACGGCCAGAACGTATCGGTCTTGAACAGTTCGGGATCGCTGACGTCGAAATCGTCGAGCGCAATCGAATCGGCCCGGTCGCGCGCGGCCTGCAGCTGCGACTCCCCGGCGAGATCGATGGTTCCGTGCATGGGCGGCTCCCTGATCGCGACCTGCCCGAAACGGTACCCGGGCGGCGCTTTGGGTGAATTACAGCCCGTCGCGCGCGCCAGAGCAAGGGCGAGTTTGCAGCATCCGGCTGCGCAGCCATCGGCCCGCCTCGGCAAGGCCTCTTCTCAGCCCATTCGGCCCGTGACAAGCTGATTTCGAGCGGATAGGGCTTGCGCAACCAAGCCGTCCAGAATCTGCCGGAGGCCGCCTGCCATGATCCCCAACGCCCATCGGATGTTCAACTTCGACCTCGGCGAGACCGCGGACGCGATTCGCGACACCGTGCATGCGTTCTCGCAGAACGAGATCGCGCCGCGCGCGGCCGAGATCGACCGCAGCAACCAGTTTCCCCGCGACCTCTGGCCCAGAATAGGGGCGCTCGGGCTGCACGGCATCACGGTGGAGGAGGAATATGGCGGCAGCGGCCTCGGCTATCTCGAGCATTGCATCGCGGTCGAGGAAATGTCGCGCGCCTCCGCCGCGGTCGGGCTGTCCTACGGCGCCCATTCCAACCTCTGCGTCAACCAGATCCGCCGCAACGGCAACGAGACGCAGAAGCGGAAGTATCTGCCCAAGCTGATCTCGGGCGAGCACGTCGGCGCGCTGGCGATGTCGGAGCCCGGTTCCGGTTCCGACGTGGTGTCGATGAAGACGCGCGCCGACCGCAAGGGCGATCGCTTTGTGCTCAACGGCAGCAAGATGTGGATCACCAACGGCCCGGTTGCCGATACGCTGGTGGTGTATGCCCGGTCCGATGCCGATGCCGGCCCGCGCGGCATCACCGCCTTCCTGATCGAGAAGGGCATGAAGGGATTTTCGACCGCGCAGAAGCTCGACAAGCTTGGCATGCGCGGCTCCGATACCTGCGAACTGGTGTTCGAGGATTGCGAGGTGCCTGCGGAAAACGTGCTGAGCGAGGTCGGCCGCGGCGTCAACGTGCTGATGAGCGGCCTCGACTACGAGCGCGCGGTGCTGGCGGCGGGTCCGATCGGCATCATGCAGGCCTGCATGGACGTGGTGCTGCCCTACGTTCACGAGCGCAAGCAATTCGGCCAGCCGATCGGCACCTTCCAGCTGGTGCAGGGCAAGATCGCCGACATGTACACCACGATGAACGCCTCGCGCGCCTATGTGTACGCGGTGGCGAAGGCCTGCGACCGCGGCGAGACCACGCGCGAGGACGCCGCCGGCGCGATTCTCTACGCCGCGGAGAAGGCCACGCAATGCGCGCTCGATGCCATCCAGCTGCTCGGCGGCAACGGCTATATCAACGACTATCCGACCGGCCGGCTGCTGCGGGACGCCAAGCTCTATGAAATCGGCGCCGGCACCAGCGAAATCCGCCGCATGCTGATCGGCCGCGAGCTGTTCGAAAAAACCGCCTAGCGCATGGGAGCTGGGTCACACAGCGACCCACCAATCCGTGGTTTGATTGCGGAAAGTCTTGCTGGAATTGATCCATGAACCAGATGAACTGGCTCCCGCAGGTGCCGCCGCCCTCGGTGCCATCCGTGCCGCCGCCGATGCCGGTGGCGTTTTCCGGCAGAAGGGGCGAATTCTTCGATCTGGTCAGGCGCGGCGCCGGGCTTGAGTTCGTCACCCTCGGCTTCTACCGGTTCTGGCTCCTCACCGACATGCGCCGCCATCTTTGGGCCAATACCCTGGTCGATGGCGACGGCGCCGAATACACCGGCCGCGCCAGGGAGTTGCTGATCGGATTTCTGGTCGCGCTCGCGATCCTGCTCCCGATCTATCTCGGCTATTTCCTCGTTGGCCTCGAGGCCGAGCACATCCAGGCCTTCGCGAGCATTCCGCTGGTCGCGTTCTTCTACGTGTTCGGGCAGTTCGCGATCTACCGCGCGCGGCGCTATCGCCTGACGCGCACGGTGTGGCGCGGCGTGCGGTTCTGGATGAGCGGCTCGGGGTGGATGTATGCCTTGCAGGCATCTTTGTGGGGCCTGTTGGTGGTGTCGACGCTGGGGCTGGCGCTGCCATGGCGCACGGCGGCGCTCGAACGCTACAAGATGCGCCATTCCTTCTACGGGGAAGTGCAGGGCGGTTTCGAGGGGCGCGGCTGGGAATTCTTCAAGCGCGGCTGGTGGCTGTGGCTGTTGGCGCCTGTTGCCATGTACGTTTTTCCGCTCGCGCCCTTTGTCTACGGCGCTTTCAAGGCGGTGGAATGGCGCTGGTGGTTGTCGGGCGTGCGGTTGGGCGGTGTGCGCGTTGAATCCTCGTTGCCGCGCGGCGCGCTGATCGGGCTGTACTGGAAGGTGATCGGCTGGGTCGTCGTGCTGGCGCTGGTGTTCGCCGCTTACCTGGCGCTGTCGGCCGCGTTGGTAGCGAGCATGACCGGCGCCCCGATGGCGGATTTTTTCAGGTCGCAGGAATTTGCGAAGAGCATCCCGCTGCTGGCGCTGGCGGCCGTCGGCTATCTGGCATTCGCGCTGGCGGTCAACGTGGTGATCCGGATCTACCTGCTGCGCGATCTCTGGGTGAAGGTGATGGGGTCGGTCAACATCACTGGTATCGAGGCTGTCCGCAATGTCGCCACGCGGGGCGAACTGGCCGGTGCGCTCGGCGAGGGGTTCGCGGATGGCCTCGATGTCGGCGGCTTGTGATCGGAGCCTGGATGGCGATGGACAGGGAAGCGCGGGAGCCAGCAAGTTCGCCCACCGACGGCCTGGCGACTTATTTCGACGGGGCGTCCAGTCGGCGGCGCGCGGTCACGCTCGGCTTGTCCGACCAGCTCACGATCAGGGAAGGCGACCGGACGCTGGCGGCGTGGGCCTATGGCGACGTCCGTCGCGCCGACGGACCCTCGGGAATCCTGCGTCTGAGCTGCCTGAGCGCGCCCGCGCTGGCTCGCCTTGAGGTTCGCGACGCCGCCCTGGCGGCCAGGCTGGTGGAGCGCTGCGCCAGCATTGACGACAACACGCCCGGCCGCGGCGGTGTAGCCGCCGTCGTCGGCTGGTCGCTGGCGGCCGCGGCTTCCATCGTCGCCGTGGTGCTGTTCGGCCTTCCACTCGCCGCCGACCGCCTGACGCCGCTGGTGCCCGATGCGTTCGAGCGGCGTCTCGGCGAGGTCGCCGACGCGCAGGTCAAGACGATGTTCGACGCCAGGGTTTGCGACAATGCGGCCGGCCAAAGGGCCTTCGCCAAGCTGGTGACCGCGATCCGGCAAGCCGCCGGGCTCGACACCTCGGTTCAATCAGGCGTGCTGTCGAGTTCGATCCCGAACGCGCTAGCGTTGCCGGGCGGCAAGGTCTACCTGTTCGACGGGTTGCTGGCCAAGGCCGAGAATCCCGACGAGATCGCCGGCGTGCTGGCCCACGAGCTTGGCCATCTCAAGCATCGCGACAACATCCGCGGCCTGATCCACGACAGCGGCGCGTCGTTTCTGATCGGGCTTTTGTTCGGCGACATCACCGGCTCCAGCGCCTTGATCTTCGCCTCCCGCACCATGGTCACGTCCTCGCATTCGCGCGAGGCCGAGCAGAATGCCGACAGCTTCGCCATCGATGTCATGCACCGGCTCGGCAGGCCGGCGAAGCCGACCGGGGAATTGCTGTTCCGGGTCACCGGGAAGGAAGGCGGCAAGGGCCTTTCGATTCTCGCCAGCCATCCCCTGACCGAAGACCGGCTGGCGCGGATGAGCCGGGAAGACCGCGCGCCCAGCGGACCGCCGCTGCTGACGGCGGCGGAATGGCGGTCGCTGAAGTCGATCTGCGACGCCAAACCCGGGGATGCCAAGCCCGGGAATGCCAAGCCTCGCGACACCAAGATATGAGCGGATGTTGTCTGGGCGCCGAAGTCACTGCGGCAGGTTGTTGACCTTCCGCACCCAGGCGCGGACGTCGGCCAGCACATCAGGCAGCACCGCCTTGACCTCCTGCACGGTCATGCCGGCCTTGATCCGGGGGTCATAGAGCAGGTTCAGCAGGTATTGGTCGTAGATATCGAAAAAGCCCATCGAGACATTGTCGTTGAACATGGTCCACGGCACGCTCGCGGTATCGTTGATCGGCCCCAGCGATTGCAGCAATTCCTCATAGGCGCAGTCGAAGAAGACGAAGTCGCCGGTGTCGACGGTCAGGATCACGTCGGAGCGATCGATTTCGTATTTCTCGTTTTTTCGAAAGCCGCTCAGGCATTGCGGGTCGAGCGAGGCGCGAATCTCGCCCGCGCGTTGCCGGCCGAACAAGCTCGTCATGGTGCGATAGAGGTCGCGATCGCGGACCAGCTTGACCCGCACATTGGCGGCTTCGTCGTTGTCGGCCATGGCGATATCGAGGTGCTGCACGCGCCTTGCGATGTCGGCCACGACCCGGGCAAGCTGGGCCTTGCGGTCGGCGCGGGCGCCGTCGGCAAACACCCGGACCGGCGTCACATATTTCCGGATCCGGTCAACGCGTCCGGCGAGATGATGCTCGGCGCCGAACGCGACCTTCAGGAAGCCGTCCACGATCTGGCTGTCGGTGAAGCTCTTCTTCTCGGCGCGCTGGCGCTGCGCGACCGCGGGAATTTCGGCAACCGCCGCCTTCGGCAGCGAGATTTCACCGAGCGCGACGACGGCGAGGGCCGCCGTCAGGAGTCGGAGAGACGGGGATCGGCGGCGCCTGCGCATCGGCGCGCCGCTGCCTAATTCCTCACAATGACGGGGGTGCCGACCGAGACTCTGTTGTAGAGATCGGTCACGTCCTCGTTGGTCATGCGGAAGCATCCTGATGACACCGCCTGTCCGATCGTCTCGGGTTCGTTGGAGCCGTGGATGCGGTACAGCGTCGATCCCAGATACATCGCGCGCGCGCCGAGCGGGTTGTCCTCGCCGCCGACCATGTGCCGCGGCAGGTCGGGCCGCCGCCTCAGCATTTGCGCGGGCGGGGTCCAGCTCGGCCATTCCTTCTTGGCGGTGATGCGGTGGTTCCCGCTCCAGCGAAAACCGTCGCGGCCGACGCCGATGCCGTAGGCCAGCGCCTGGCCGTTGCCGAGCACCAGATAGAGCCGGCGCTCGGCGGTGCTGATGTAGATCGTTCCCGGTGCGTAATTGCCGCTGAAGCTCACGGTCGTGCGCCGGATCGGGCTGGTTCCGCCGAGGCCTCCGCCGTGAAAATTGGGTCCGCCGCCCAGGATGTCGCGCAAGTCGAAGCCTTGCGCCTGCGCCTGGCCGGCACCCCCCAGCACCGTCACCGCCGCAACCAGCAAAGCCAAAGCCCGGATCATGTTCTTCCTCGCGAGAAAATCGGAATAAGTGGTGAGACAGGCCACAATCGCCGCGATTTCGCAAGCGAACAACCCGTGACCTCGGCATTTTCAAACACAGCCGCCGGAAAACGCAAGCCGCGGCAGGCGATGGCTGCATTGTGTCGCTAAACCTTTGACGAAACGTGCGAACAATGTTTGATCCCCAAAAGCTTGCAGAACGATTGCGAGAAAGGGAGCGAGACCATGAACGGTGCGGAAAGCCTGGTGCGGACATTGGTCGCAGGCGGCGTTGACGTCTGCTTCACCAATCCGGGAACCTCGGAGATGCATTTCGTCGCCGCGCTGGACCGGGTCGAGGGCATGCGCTGCGTGCTCGGCCTGTTCGAGGGCGTGGTGACCGGCGCCGCCGACGGCTACTACCGCATGAAGGGCTCGCCGGCTTCGACCCTGCTGCATCTCGGGCCCGGCCTCGCCAACGGCCTTGCCAATCTGCACAACGCCAAGAAGGCGAATTCCGGCATCGTCAACATCGTCGGCCAGCACGCGACCTACCATATCGGCTACAACGCGCCCTTGACGTCCGACATCGAGGGGCTGGCGCGGCCGATGTCGTCCTGGGTGCGGACCTCGCCGGATGCCAAATCCGTCGCCGCGGACGGCGCCGCCGCGATCGCCGCCGCCAGGAGCGCGCCGCCGCAGATCGCCACGCTGATCCTGCCCGCCGACACCGCCTGGAACGAGGCCGACGGCATCGCGCAGGTTCCCGCCGAGAGCCAGCGGGCGAGCTATTCCGCGCAGGCGGTGGACCACGCCGCCAAGGTGCTGCGCGGCGGCGGCGCCCAGACGCTGCTGCTGCTCACGGGCGGCGCGCTGACCGAGCACGGGCTGGCGCTGGCGGCGCAGATATCAGGCAAGACCGGCTGCAAGGTGATGGGGCAGACCTACAATCCGCGGATGGCGCGGGGCAGGGGCCGGTTCGCGATCGACCGCATTCCCTATGTGATCGAGCAGGCGCTGCCGATCCTCAAGGACTTCAGGAACATCGTGCTGGTCGAGGCCAACGACCCCGTCGCGTTCTTCGCCTATCCGAACAAGCCGAGCCTGCTCAAGCCGCAGGGCTGCGAGGTGCATCGCATGACCTCGGGCGGGGAGAACTCCGTGGCCGCGCTGGAAGCGCTGGCCGGCGCGTTGCACGCGCAGCCGGCCGACCGGCCGCCGCAGAAGCTGGTCGAGATCGCAAAGCCGACCGGCGCGCTGACCCATGCCTCGATCGCGCAGGCGATCGCGATGGCGATCCCGGAAAACGCCATCGTGGTCGACGAGTCGGTCACTACCGGCCGCGGCTTCTTCCCGCCGACGGCGGCCGCCGCGCCGCACGACTGGCTGCAGAACATGGGCGGCTCGATCGGGTTCTCGACCCCGGTGGCGACTGGTGCTGCGGTGGCGTGCCCCGACCGCAAGGTGATCTGCATGGTCGGCGACGGCAGCGCGATGTACACGCTGCAATCGCTGTGGACGCAGGCGCGCGAAGGCCTCAACGTCGTCACCATCGTGTTCGCCAACCGGATCTACCAGATCCTGCGCGGCGAGTTCGACGGCGTCGGCGCCGGCGAACCCGGACAGCGGGCGCTCGACATGCTCAAGCTCGACCGCCCGACCATCGACTTCGTCGCGCTCGCCAAAGGTATGGGCGTGCCCGGCCGCGCGGTCGCCACGGCCGACGACTTCAACAAGGCGCTGGCCGAAGCCATCGCCGAGCCGGGCCCGCGGCTGATCGAAGTGCAGATGTAAGGCGGCGCGCGCTCGACTTGCGCGTAGGCTCGTTCCGAACGGCTCCGGCGCGCTGCCGTTGCCGCCGGATGAACAAATTGTCGGCCCATTGTGGCCAAAGCCATACCCGAACATTCCCCTCTGTGATGCGTAGAGGGGTTGTGGCATGGCGTACCGGATCGTTGCCGAACGCGGAAACGAAACCGTCAGGATGGACCGGAGCAGTTCGCTGATGGCGGTGGCCAAGGCCCGGGTCTGGGCCAGCGAAGGCTGGAACGTCACCATCATCGTTCGCGATGCGGAGGCCGTCGCGCCGTCCGAGCCCGAGCGACGGATGCTGGCCTGCGGGTAACTGCGCCCGGCCAGCAGCCATCGGGTGGAGGCCGGCCCTATTCAGCCTTGATGCCGGCGAGCTTGATCACCCGCGCCCACTTTTCGGTCGCCTCCGAGATGATCGCCCCGAATGCCGCAGGCGTTCCCCCGGCAACGGTGCCGCCGAGCTCGACGATCCGCGCCCTGATCTTGCTGTCGGCGAGGCCGGCATTGAGCTCGCGGTTCAGCATATTGATGATGTCGGCGGGGGTGCCTCTCGGCACGCCGATGCCGGCAAAACCGCTGGCCTCGTAACCCGGCACGAAGTCCGCCACCGTCGGCACGTCAGGCAACACGTCCAGCCGGGCCGCGGTCGTCACCGCCAGCGGGCGTAGTTTGCCGGCCTTGATGTGTTCGATCGATTCCGATATCGGGCTGAAAATCACCTGGATGTGGCCGCCGACCAGATCGGTGGTCGCAGGCGCCCCGCCGCGATAGGAGACGTGGACCAGATTCACGCCGGCCATCATCTTGAAGAGTTCGCAGGCGATGTTCTGGGGGGTGCCTGGGCCGGCCGACCCGTAGTTGATCTTGCCCGGGTTGGCCTTGGCGTAGGCGATGAACTCGGGGAGCGTCGTGGCGGGGACCGACGGATGCACCACGACGACATAGGCCAGCCGCGCCGAACAGACGACCGGCGCGATGTCGCGGATGAAATCGAAACTGAGATTGCTGTAGAGCGCGGCGTTGATCGCGTGCGGGGTTACGATCTGCAGCAGGGTGTAGCCGTCCGCCGGCGCCCTGGCGACCGCCTCGGTGCCGATATTGCCGCTGGCGCCGGCGCGGTTCTCGACGATGAACTGCTGGCCGAGCCGATCCGACAGCCATTGGCTCATCAGGCGCGCCTGGATGTCGGTGGCCCCGCCGGCGGGAAAGCCGACGATGATGCGCACCGGCCGCGACGGATAGGCCTGTGCCCGCGCCACGCGGGGCAGGGTGGGGGCCGCGGCGACGCCCGCCGCCAGTTGCAGGAATCTCCGGCGGGGAAATTTCATGATGCTCCCTCCACGCGGACGCGCCATTCAACCGGACGTCCTGCTAGGAACAGCCTACACCCGTGTTGAGAGAGGGTGGAAGAGGGCAGTGCGGCCGATTGGCACGAAGCAGGCGTTGCGAACGCCGGTTCGGATGTCGGCTTCGATGGTAGTGCAGGCATCGCCGAAGCCAACGCTGCCAGACTGATGAGTGCACGCATCGTCGCGCAGGCGGATGCTAACGCATCGAATTAGTTTTATCGCGGAGTTATCACGGACCGCGCCCTCAGAAGCCGCGGATTTCAAGCAAGTCCTTTATTTTACAGGGATTTTCTGGTGAACGCGCAATGGATCGAACCTTGGACCTCTCCCGCTTACAGCATGAGCGAGGGGCTTGTCTGACCGCTGCGATGCCGCACTATTCTACTGCGACAAATTGATACATCATCCGTCTAGATGATTTGATGCCACGAACGACGCTTCATTTTTCACTCACCGCCATTGCGAGTATGAAAATTGAATACCGAATCAGACGTGTTATCGCTGGTTGGACGTATCTACGATTGCGTGTTGCAGCCGCAAGATTGGGTAAGCGTGCTGGAGTCCATTGCCCGCTCGGTGAACGGCATAAATGCGTCGATTTCGATCCAGGATCCGATCTCGAGAGCCGCACACTTCACGGTCGATTGGGCGGTCCCGACTGAAGCTATTCGTATCTATAACGAGAAGTACGCCCGCCTAAACCCAGTTATGACCAGCGGCTGGTATTGTGCCTTAGACGACCCGATATCTGCGGCGCGATACGCTGGGGAGAGTGACTATTTCTCTTCGCGCTTTGCCCGAGAGTTTCTTCGACCGCTCGGCTGGGGTGATGCCTTAGGATCTCATCTAGCCAAGATGTCGCATCGTTATGGTATCCTATGCATTTTTGGCGCGTGGTCCAAAGGCGAATTTGATGACGATGCACTTTCCCGGATTCGTGCTCTGTCACCCCATGTAAGGAGGGCGGTGCAAATCGCGGAGCTCCTTGGAACGCATCAACAGGTTCCCAAGTTTGAAGCAGATGCGCTCGAGCTGCTGCGAACAGGCGTGATTTTGCTAGACGGGCAGAAGCGGATTGCCTTCTGCAACAGTGCAGCTCAGCAATTGATCGACCGGGATGTGGGGCTTAAGCGGCGAGCAGACCTGCTGCACGTTTCTGACGGCGACGCTGCAATCTCCCTCGACAAGGCAATTGAGACCGCGCTGCTTAATGGTGCCGGAGCAATTCCTGAGAACGGAATCCCATTGGCCTTGGGACCATCCGGCGGCAACGGAGTAGCCGCATGGATCTTACCCTTGAAGCGTCGTCGCAAACTTGAACTTTCACGGACCTCAAGTCCAATAGTTGCAATCTTTCTGCAAGAATTTGGACGCCAGGCTCCGATGGCAGGAGAAGTATTCGTCAAGCACTTCTCGATCACTCCAGCGGAGTGTCGCGTCTTGATGTTGTTAGTCCAAGGGCACACTCTCAGCGATGCTGCGGATTGGCTCGGCTGTTCACTGCCGACCGTAAAGTCTCACCTATCGCATCTCTTTGCCAAGACTTCCACGAAGACTCAGACACAGCTTGTCAGGCTAGGGATGACGGCTCTTGCACCTGCTCAGATCCAAGGGGCAACTGAACCCGGCTGAGAACGCGATTCTTTTTCGTTTCCCTTGTGGCTTCAGTGGAAAGTTCGCCTGCTGCGACACCACCTTTCTAAAACATCGCTCTCCAGCTCTCCGATCTTGGGAGCGATCCAAACTTCACGGATTTTCACGCATTCGAGTGCGAAAAGGCGTGAGCAACCATTTTTCTTGCGGAACGACCAGGGCTCGGTCAATCAGACCGAGCCCTGGTCCACCGGAGCGCGCCAGGTCGATCTGGCGGCGCGATTACTTCTCGACCGTGCGGATGCCCGCCGGGCCGCCCGGGACCTTGATCTGGCCGGTCACCTTCAGCGACTTGCCGTCGAAGGCGAGCACGTCGAGCGCCTTGTCGAGCATGGATTGCGCCAGCAGCGTCTTGCCGTCCCGGCTCCAGGCCACCCCCTGGCCCCAGCCGCCCACCTTCGCCTCGGCGGCGAGCGCGAGCTTGCCGCCCTCGACGCGGTAGACCATGACGAGGCCATGGTCGTTGTAGGACGGGTGGGACTTCGGCCGGTTCGAGCCGTTCTGGATCGTCACCGCCACATGCGAGCCGTCGGGCGAGAAGCTGGCGCCCTCGGGGATCTGTCCGACCGAGTGCTGCTCGACGATCCGGGGCGGGTTCTTCTTCAGATCGATGAGGCTGATAATGTCGGTGTCGCCCTGGCCGCCGCCCTGGTTGGTGAGCACGGCAAGATCGCCTCTGGAGCTGATCGACATGCTGTAGGGCCGGACCCCCGCGACCATGTAGGCCTTGGTGTCCTCCACCTTCGCGCCGTCGACCGACAGCACGGAAATGCGGTGATCGCCGTCGCGGGTGACGAGCGCGCGCTTGCCGTCGGACAGGAAGGCGACGTGGCTCGGGCCTGATTTGGCGTCGCCGAGCTGAATCGTGCCGGTCGGCGTCAACGTCTTGCCGTTGACGGTGAGGATCGACACCGTGCCATCGCCGCGGTTGGTCACCAGCACCAGCTTGCCGTCCGGACTGAACGAAACACCCGCGGGCGAGACGCCCAATTCGAGCGTGGCGATCACCGCCGGCGGCGAGGCCTTGAGGTCGATGACGCTGAGCTTGTTGTCGGGGACCGTCTTCTTGGGGTCGGACGGGTCGATCCTGGTCGAGGCCACCACCAGCGCAATGCTCTCGTCGGGGGCGATGGCCACGCTCTGCGGCGGGCCGACCACGGAGCCCGGCGCGTTGAGCTGGCCGACGATTTTGGGCGGCGAGACGCCGAGATCGATGATGGTGACGTTGTCGGGCGCCGGGTTTTCGACGATCCGGTTCACGCCATCGACGTTGACGACCTTGGTGTCGTTCGACGACACCGCGAGCTGGGCGCTGGCGGTGGGCGCCATGGCGAAGGCAGCGAGGCATAGAGCCGGAACGCTGAGCATGCGAGTGCGATCGCGTTGGTCGCGAGCTTTCATCGTGATTTCCTCCCAGGAGCTGCCGATCTGACGCCGGCCGTCCGGGATGGTATACGAAGCGGGCGGATCACGCACCGAGGATTCGGGCCGGGGAAGCAGGCGAACTCTCTACGCAGGGTCATTCGCAGACATCGACCCTCACGACCGGGGTATCTGCTTCACCCCGACTACCGAGCAGTGGAAAGCCCATCAAATCAGGGAGCATATGGTGGACGCACAAGGGATCGAACCTTGGACCTCTCCCGTGTGAAGGGAACGCTCTCCCGCTGAGCTATGCGTCCGGGATCCGGGCAAGAGTAACCGCCATCGGAGCCGCGATTTACGAAGCGCGGGCGGGCGGTGTCAAGCGATCCGTCGTCAGGCGTCAGCCGGGAGCGTTGAAGCGAATTACGCGCCCTGCTGGCGGGCGCGGGAGGCGTGCGATTGCAGGGCGCGGATGCGGTCGGCGAGGGTCCCGCCGCCATCCGGGGCAATCGTCGGCGCGGCGCCGCTGACATCGTTGGCCGGCTTGGCCAGGGGCTTGGCGGCCGGTTCCGCCGCCAGCATCGCCTCGATCGTCGAATTCGGCCCCTCGAGCTGGATCGCGAGCCGCGCGACCTCGGCGGCGATGTCGTTGATGCGCTCGCGCAACAGCGCGTTCTCCATCCGCTCGGTCGCCCACGAGCTTTCGGCCTGCTGCGTTATCGCGTTGATGTCGCGCTGCAGCTTGGCGCGCTCGTCGCGGGCGAGGCGGAGCTGTTCTTCCACCGCCGCCTTCTCCTGGCGCAGCCGTTCGACCACCGGCGATTTGCCGCCGTTCATCGCCGCGATCTCCTCGCGCAACTCCCTGGCGGCGCGTTCGGCGTTTTCGCTCGCCTGCTTGAGCTGCTTGTTCTCGTATTCGCGCTCCGCCAGCAGCTTGCCCTGCGTCGCCAGCCGGGTTTCAAGATCGTTGACGCGGCTGCCGAGCATTTCGGCTTCCTTGATCTGGATGATCAACTGCCGGTCGAGATCGGTGACGCGCTGGCTCAAATTCTCGACCCGGCCGCGGGCTTCTGTCAGTTCGCGCGTCGCGCTTTCGGATTCGGTACGCTCCTGCGCGAGGCGGGCCTGGGTCGCCGAAAAGTCCTTCTCGGCGTCGCCGACGCGGCCCTTCAGTTCGTCGATCTGCGCCCGCACCGCGACCAGCTCGATCTGGCGGCTGTCGGCCATCATCGAGCGGTCGGATAATTCGTGATTGATGCGCGCGAGTTCGGCCTGCTTGTCGGCCAGCGCCTGTTCGGCGCTGCGCAGCAGCGCGGTCTTGGCCGCAAACTCCTCCTCGGTGGCGCGCAACTGCTCCTTGACCGCCTTCTCGCGCGCCTCCAGCGCGAAGATGGTGGCGTTCTTCTCGCCCAGCTCGATCTTCATGCGGTTGATCGCATCGGACTTCTTGCCGAGTTCGGCGAGCTGGCTGGTGGTCTTGTTCTTGAGCTGCTCGACGTTGATTTCCAGACGCCGCGCCGACATTGCGAACTCGGCGCGGAGCTGGTCCTTGTCGGCCTGGATTTCGGCCATCGACAGCGGGGTCGCCGCCTCGAGCCGGCGGGTGGTCAGCCGGACCGCGCGGTTATGCACCAGCGGCACGATCATCAGTCCGAACAGCATCGAGACCAGAAAACCGATCGCCAGATACATGATCGGTTCGATCATGGTGGTTCTCCACGCGGTGAGGGAAACGTTGGCGACAATGCCACGGCCTGCCGGCACAACGCCAGCCCAATGCGGCGTTATCCTGAATTTGCGCGGAGGCAGTGGCGGCGGCGCCGCGCTAGAACGGGTTCCAGGTCGCTTGCGGCGTGAACTTGAGATAGCCGACATTGGCGCCGAGCCGCAGACCGATGCCGGAGCGGATCGGCACCAGCACGATGTTGTTGGCGGTGAGCGCGGTCATGCCGAAGCCGCCGACGATGTAGGCGGAGCCGTCGACGCCGACGAAGCGTTGATAGATCGCGTGGGTGGCTGGCAGGCTGTAAACCAGCATCATGGTGCGCGCGCCGTCGCCGCCCCAGTCGAAGCCGACCGACGGACCCTGCCAATAGACCCGCAAGTCGCCGGCGTTCTTGGTGTAGAGCGTGCCTTCACCGTAGCGCAGGCCCGCGACAAAGGCGCCGCTGCCCTCCTCGCCGAGCACGTAGCCGTTGGGAAGTCCCCATTGGCTGACGGCGCGCTCGATGACGGAGGCAAGTCCGCGCGAGACGTTGCCGAAGAACTTGTGCCCGGCCGAGACCAGTTCGTCCGGCCCAAAGGCGGTCGGTCCGGCATCGCGCGGCGGCGGCGCCGGTTGCGGCTGCTGCGCGGCAGAAGGCACGGTCCAGCACATCAGCGCGGCGACCGTCGCTGCGGCCAGGCGTGAGGCAAATGTCATAAAAGAATCCCTGTCACGAAGTTTTAGCCACCGCCTTAACCTGACGCCAACAAGCATGGCTGTAGGTTGCGCCGCATCCCTTCGACTCGCATGTTATCGGCACCAACTATGACGGCACAACGGCAGGAAAGCTACGGTCGGCACCCCGGAATGGCCATTATTGCGCTGTTTTCGGCCATTCTGGCGTCCCTCGGGCATGATCTTGCGGTTCGGGCGGCCACCACCGAGCGCGTGGTCGTGAGCCGGCATTCCGGGCTGGCGATCGAGGGTTTCGATCCCGTCGCCTATTTCACCGAAGCCCAGGCGGCGGTCGGATTGCGTGACTTCGAGGCCTCAAAGGCCGGCGCCGTCTGGCGCTTTCGCAACCAGGGCAACCGCGCGTCGTTTGTCGCCCACCCGGAGATCTACGGCCCCCGGTTTGGCGGTTACGATCCGGTCGATCTGGTGCGGGGCGTCACCTATCCCGGCAACCCCCGCTTCTGGGCGATCGTGGATCAGCGGCTCTATCTGTTCGGCCGCGAGGAACATCGCGATGCCTTCGCCGCCAACCCGGCGCATTTCCTCAAGGATGCGACGGCGCGCTGGCCGGCGCTCGAACAGGAACTGGCGCAGTAATCAGGGCGCCGCTTCGGGATCGCCGAAGGCAATGAACTCCGGGATGATAAAGTGCTTCCGCCCGACGCCATAAAGCACGGCGGCCCCGCTTGAATCCGTGATCTTGCCGCCGGCCGCGACCACCACCGCGTGCCCGGCCGCCACGTCCCACTCGCAGGTTGGCGACAGTCGGGGATACACATCCACCTTGCCTTCGGCCACCCGGCCGAATTTGACCGCCGAGCCGAGTTCGGTTCGCACCGCCCCCGGCCTTCTGGCGATGAAGGCCTCGGTCCTGGGATCACCGTGCGAGCGGCTGACCGCAACCGTCCATGGCTTGCCCGAGGGCGGGCGGGGGCGGGTGCGAATCGGCTCGATCAGGGGCGGGCCGTCGCCGAGCGTCAGCCGCTCCGCGCCGCGGCCGACGACGCCGCGCCAGACCAGCCCGAGCGCCGGCGCGCAGACGATGCCCAGCAGCGGCGTTCCGTGCGTCACCAGCGCCAGGTTGACGGTGAACTCGCTGCGTCCGGCAACGAATTCCTTGGTGCCATCGAGCGGATCGACCAGAAAGAAACTGTCTTTATAAGGCTGGACGGAGAGGTGAGCGCGCTCTTCCGACAGCGAAGGTATTTTCGGAGCCAGTTCCGCCAAGCCCTTGGCGATGATGCGATCGGCCGCCAGATCCGCCTCCGTGACTGGCGATCCGTCGCTCTTGCCGTCGACCTTCATGGTGGAACGGTTGACGGCAAGGATGGCGGCGCCGGCCCGGAGCACGATGCCGGTCAGCGGCTCCATCAGGGCGGCGGCAGCGTCGCGGTCGAGCGCGGGCGGCTGTGCTTCATTCATGAAACGGGCCCATTTGCTGTTCGTCCTGCCTTACCATTGCCGCCCCGTGCTGGCAGCACGCGGCCACGCAGTGTATCAAACCAGCAAGCGCGTGATTCGTAACGGTCCGCCAGCCATTTCGCATTTGGCGGCATTCCAGGAACATATGATGTCTGGCACTTCGTCTCCCGGTCCGGCTCCCGACGCCCTCGAACTTGCGGCGCTGTTGTGTTCGCGGGTCTGCCACGATCTCATCAGTCCGGTCGGCGCCATCGTCAATGGGCTTGAGGTTCTTGACGACAACCCGAAGCCAGAAGACCGCGATTTTGCGCTCGATCTGATCCGCAAGAGCGCCAAGACCGCCTCGGCGCGGTTGCAGTTCTGCCGTCTGGCGTTCGGCGCGGCCGGGTCAGCGACCGCACAGATCGATCTCGGCGATGCCCAGACCATGGCGCGGGGCCATATCGAGGACGGCAAGATCACCATCGCCTGGAACTTGCCCCGGCTGCTGCTTCCGAAGAATCGCGTCAAGCTGTTGCTCAATATGCTGGTCATTGCGCAGCAAACGATTCCGCGGGGCGGCACGCTGACGATCGAGCCGGTCGGCGACGGCGAAACGATGAGCTTTCAGGTGACGGCCGCCGGCCTGAACGCCCGCCTGCCGCAGAACATCGCCGATCTGCTGAGCGTCAGCTCGACGGCCGCCATCGATGCGCATGCGGTGCAGCCCTATTATACGCGGCTGCTGGCGCAGGCCTGCGGGTTGGCGGTGACGCTCGCGACCGACGGCGAGAAGGTCGTCGTCACGGCGTCCTGAGCGCGGCCGCGCGCTCGAAATCCTTAACCAATGGTTGACAAATGGGCGGCTGGATTCACGGCGCCGATTATCCCTTTGTTGAGCCCGTTCTTTTCCGTTTGCTCAACCATTATTAAACGGTTTGCGTAGAAGCTGCCCAGGTTCGGTAAGGCGCGTCGATGTCGCGTGCCGATGCGTACAAAGGCCGGTTTCATGGATGACCTGTTGCGTGAGTTTCTGACCGAGACCAGCGAGAGCCTGGACACGGTCGACAATCAGTTGGTCCGATTTGAGCAGGACCCGAGCGACGCGAAGATCCTGGATAACATCTTCCGGCTGGTCCACACCATCAAGGGGACGTGCGGGTTTCTGGGATTGCCGCGGCTTGAAGCGCTAGCGCATGCCGGCGAGACGCTGATGGGCAAGTTCCGCGACGGCATGCCGGTGAAGGCCGAAGCGGTGTCGCTGATTCTTTCGAGCATCGACCGCATCAAGGATATCCTGTCCGGGCTGGAGGCGACCGAGGCCGAGCCGGAGGGTACCGACGAGGATCTGATCGAGCTGCTGCATCAGATGGCCGAGGGCGGCGGGCATGCGGCGGAGGCGGCGGCCGAGCC
>NZ_JALHLP010000021.1 GCF_022844465.1 Bradyrhizobium sp. | reverse complement strand
GCCCGCCGCCGGCGCCGCGGCGGCACCCGCCGCCGGAGCCGCGGTGCCAGCAGCCGCCGCAGCAGCCGCAGCCTTTTGTTCTTCGGCGTAGCCTGACGGCGGCACGATGGTCACCAGCGTCGCATCTTCACGCGACAGCGATTTCACGTTGGCCGGCAACTGGATGTCGGACAGATGCAGCGAGTGGCTGATCTCGAGCCCGCTGGCGTCGGCCTCGATGTACGGTGGAATGTTGTCGACCGAGCATTCGATGTCGATGGTGTGGGTGACGATGTTGACCGTTCCGCCGCGCTTGACGCCGGGCGAGGTGTCGCCGTTCACGACGCGCAGGGGCACGCTGACGCGGATGGTCGCGCCTTCGCCGAGCCGCATGAAATCGACATGCAGGGGGAAGTCGCGCACCGGATCGAGGTGGAAGTCGCGCGGAATCACGCGGTGCTTCTTGCCCTCGAGGTCGATGTCGTAGATCGTGGTCAGGAACCGGCCGGCCAGGATGCGCTGGCGCAGTTCGGCGTCGTCGACCGAGATGGTGACGGGGGGCAGGTTGTTGCCATAAATCACTCCGGGCACTCTCCCGGCGCGACGCTCTGCCCGGGCGGCCCCCTTGCCGCTCTGCGGACGCGCGGTCGCCTTCAATTCCTTGACGGTCGCCATCGTGCTAAGTCCTTGTTTTCCAAAAAAGTTAAAGGCCGCATCGCGGCCCGTTTTCGTCCCACAGCAAGCCTCCAGGGGTGCGGGGGCTGCGGACGTGGCGGGCTTTTAGCCCTAACCGGAAGAAATGACAAGGAATTGCGGCGGATTGTTCGCGGCCGCCGCGCCCCCCGTGATCGGTGGATTCGAGCCCTACACGTCCGTTTTCGGGCTGCCGGCGTCGGGCGCCGAAGGCGAAATCCCGAGCTTGGCTTCCAGCACGGCAATCCGGGATTTCAGCGCCTCGTTCTCCTCGCGCGCCAGCCGGGCCATGTCCTTGACCGCGTCGAACTCCTCGCGCTTGACGATATCGAGGTCGCGCAGGATGCGTTCGGCCTGGTTGCGCACCACCGAATCGACCTCGCGCTTGACGCCCTGGGCGGCGCCGGCGGCGTCGTTCATCAAGCGGCCGATCTCGTCGAAAAACCGGTTGCTGGTCTGGGTCATCTGAAACGCTCCACTCGCTGCCAGTTGAAGGTCACCGACAATGACAATGGCGATCCTGGACGCCTCGTTCAAGCCCGTCAGACTCCGTCTGCCTTGTCAGGCCGGCCTTTCCTTGCAATCGTGCCGGGCGTCAGACCCGCAACCAGAAATCACAAAGCAAGAAGAAACGCCATGATCGACCAGCAGATCGACATCCCGACCAAGGACGGCAAGACCACCACCTTCATCACCCATCCGGAACGCGGCGGACCGTTTCCGCTCATCATCCTCTACATGGACGCGCCGGCAATCCGCGAGGAACTGCGCGACATGGCCCGGCGGCTCGGCACGTCGGGCTATTACGTGATGCTGCCCAACATGTACTACCGCTCGGGCGTCATGGAGATCGGCCCGATACCGCCTGATCCGGACGCGCCGGAGCGCAAGCGGATGTTCGGCTTCATGAACTCCCTCAACATTCCCATGGTGATGGAAGACACCAAGGCGCTGCTCGCCTCCGCCGAGACGCAAAAAGCGGCCAATACGAAGATTGTCGGTACCGTCGGCTACTGCATGAGCGGCCGCTACGCGGTCAACGCGGCGACGCATTTCCCGGACCGGGTCAAGGCCGCCGCTTCGATCTACGGCACCCATCTGGCGACCGACCAGCCCGACAGCCCGCATCTGGCGGCGAACAAGACCAGGGCCGAACTCTATTTCGCCTGCGCCGAGACCGACATCTACGCGCCGCAGGAGATCATCGACAAGGTGGCGGCGGGCATGAAGGGATCGAACAACGAGGTCGAGGTCTATCCCGGCACCCACCACGGCTTCGCCTTCCCGAAGCGGCCGGTCTACAACCGCGACGCCGCCGAGCGGCACTGGGAGCGGCTGCTGGCGCTCTACCGCCGCAACCTCGTCACCTGACCGCAGGGTTCCGATGGCTGACATCCGAATCAGGGATTATAAAAGCACGGATGCGGAAGCCCTGAACCGGATCGCGGTGTCGGCCTTCGAGCAGTTCCGCGACCACTACCATGACTGGCCGGCGATGCTCGCCGGCCTGTCGAAAACCTCGGCGCTCGGCGCCACAGGAGAGGTCATCATTGCCGAACTCCAACGCAGTATCGCAGGCGCGGTCGCCTATTTCGGGCCGGACAGGCCAAAGGCGCCGTTCTTCGACCAACGCTGGCCCATCATCCGCATGCTGGTGGTCGATCCCGCGTTTCGGGGCAAGGGGATCGGGCGGGTCTTGAGCAACGAATGCATCGCGAGGGCAAAACGCGACGGACTGCCGATCATTGCGCTCCACACCAGTCCGATCATGACGGTCGCCTTGCCCATGTATCTCAGGATGGGATTCACCAAGGCCTATGATGCCCCACCGATCTTCGGCGCGCCGTATGCCGTTTACACGAAAACGCTACAAACCTGATGCCCGTTCTCACCATCGCCTTTCCAGTGTTTGACCCGATCGCCATCTCGATCGGGCCGATCGCGATCCGCTGGTACGCGTTGGCTTATATCGGCGGCATCGTGCTCGGGTGGATCTATGCCCGCGCGCTGATCAAGAGCGAGCGGTTGTGGGGCGGGCCGGCGCCGATCACGCCGCTGCAGCTCGACGACTTCATTCTCTGGGTCACCATCGGCATCATCATCGGCGGCCGCACCGGCTACGTGATGTTCTACAATCCCGCCTACTTCGTCCAGCATCCGGTCGATGCCCTCAAACTCTGGGAAGGCGGCATGTCGTTTCATGGCGGCTTCCTCGGCTGCGTCGCGGCAGTGATGCTGTTCTGCCGCAAGAACCAGCTGCCGATCCTGTCGCTCGGCGACATCACCACCGCGGTTGCACCGATAGGGATATTTCTCGGCCGGCTCGCCAACTTCATCAACAGCGAGCTGTGGGGCCGCGCGGCAGATGCCAGCGTGCCCTGGGCGATGGTGTTCCCCAATGGCGGGCCGCTGCCGCGGCACCCCAGCCAGCTCTACGAGGCCGCGCTCGAAGGCATCCTGCTGTTTGCGGTGCTGGCGGTCATGGTCCGCATGGGCGCGCTGAAGCGGCCGGGGCTGATCCTCGGCAGCTTCAGCGCCATCTACGGCCTTGCACGCATCGCCGGCGAATTCTTCCGCGAACCCGATCCGCAGCTCGGCTTCCTGTGGGGCGGGCTGACCATGGGCATGTTGCTGTCGGTGCCGATGATCCTGGCCGGAGCCATCCTTATTGTGGCGGCATGGCGCCAAGGCGCGCGCGAGCGTATACAAGGGGCAGCTCAAGGCAGGCCGTGACTGAATTTTCGCCGCTGGAATTGGAGATCAGGAGGCTGATCAGATCGTCGGGACCGATGCCGGTCTGGCGATACATGGAGCTGTGCCTGGCTCATCCACAGCACGGCTACTATCTGTCGCGCGATCCACTCGGCCGCGAGGGCGATTTCACTACCGCGCCCGAGGTCAGCCAGATGTTTGGCGAGCTGCTCGGATTGTGGGCGGCGTCGGTCTGGAAGGCGATCGGCGCGCCTCCAATGCTGCGGCTGGTCGAACTCGGTCCCGGGCGCGGCACCATGATGGCGGATGCGCTGCGCGCGCTTAGGGTGCTGCCGCCGATCTTTCAGGCGCTCAATGTCCATTTGATCGAGATCAATCCGATGCTGCGCGAGAAGCAGCGGGCGACGCTGGCCGGCGTTCGCAAGATTTCCTGGCATCGCAGTATCGACGAAGTGCCCGAGGGCCCTTCCATCATCTTCGCCAACGAGTATTTCGACGTGCTGCCGGTCCATCAGGTGGTCAAGCTCGAAACCGGCTGGCATGAACGCGTGGTCACCATCGATGAAAATGACAAGCTGACGTTCGATGTCGACTTCGAACCGATGCCACGCTTCGAAGTGCTGCTGCCGCCGGCGGTGCGCGCCGCCCCGCCCGGCGCGGTGTTCGAATGGCGGCCGGACACTGAGATCATGAAGATCGCGACGCGCGTCCGCGATCAGGACGGCGCGGCGCTGATCATCGATTACGGCCATCAGCGCAGCGACACCGGCGACACCTTCCAGGCCATCGCCCGCCACAGCTTCGCCGACCCCTTGAAGAATCCGGGCCAGGCCGACGTCACCGCCCATGTCGACTTCCAGGCGCTGGGGCGCGCGGCCGAAGACGTTGGCGCGCGCGTCCACGGCCCGGTGACGCAGGGCGACTTCCTCAAGCGGCTCGGCATCGAGACCCGGGCCACGACGCTGATGGGAAAAGCCACACCGGAGGTTTCCGCCGACATTGCCGGTGCGCTGAAGCGGCTGACCGACAGCGGTCGCGGCGGCATGGGCTCGATGTTCAAGGCGCTCGCCGTCACCGAGCCGCATCTCGCCTCGGTGGCGGGCTTCGGCGAGGAACCGCCGGCGTCAGCAGCCGCGGCAGCGGCGGGGACAGAGGCGCCATGACGTTCGAATCTTCGCTGCTGGCCGGCGTTCCCGGCCTGCGCCACGCCTTCTTCAGCCGCGAGGGCGGCGTCTCCAGCGGAATTTACCAGGGCCTCAACGGCGGCATCGGATCGAACGATGACCCCGCCGATGTCGCAGAAAATCGTCGGCGGATGGCCGAGCAGATCGGCGTCACGCCCGAGCATTTTCTCAACGTGCACCAGGTTCACTCGCCCGACGCCGTCGTGGTGACCGGACCCTGGCAGGGCGGGTCGCGGCCCCGCGCCGACGCCCTCGTCACCCGCACCGAGGGCCTCGCCATCGGCGTCACCGCGGCCGATTGCGGCCCGATCCTGTTCGCCGACGCGACTGCACGCGTTATCGGCGCCGCCCATGCCGGCTGGAAAGGCGCGCTGGCGGGCGTGCTTGAATCCACCATCGAGGCGATGGAAAGCCTCGGCGCCGACCGCGCCGGCATGGTTGCTGCGATCGGGCCGATGATTCGCCAGGCTTCCTACGAAGTCGGCGGCGAATTCGTCGAACGCTTCATCGACGCCGACGCCGGCAACGCCGCATTCTTCATTCCCTCTGTCCGCCGGGATCGGGCGATGTTCGACCTCGCCGGTTTCATCCGGATGCGGCTTGAGAATGCCGGCATACTGATGATTGACGACATCGGCGCCGACACCTATGCGGACCAGCGCTTCTACAGCTATCGCCGCTCGGTGCACCGGAACGAGCCGGACTACGGCCGGCACGTTCACGCCATCGTACTGGAATAGTGACTGGCTGAAGGGAGCACTCAGCTGAAACGATACCCTTGAAGCGTTGCTTGGCGAATTCGCGCGCCTTCGCTTCACTCCCCTAGACCTTAACGGATTTTAACGATATCGCAGGGAGCAATGAGGAACACCGACCTAGCTCCGTGCCTGCGGGCTTCGCGCGCGATCATCACGGCGGCGCTGCTTGCGGCTACCTCCGCGCTCGGCGGCTGCGCCGGCGGCGGAACGGGCAGCGGCTCACTTGCGATGGCTCCCGGCCGCAGCGGTCCCACCATCGCCTTCGAGTCGATCGACGGTCCGCCGCCGCAGGTATTCGACCGCATGGTCGGGGTGCTCGACAGCGAAGCCAAGCTGCGCAACCTGTCGATCGTGTCGCGCGAGGGCGGCGCCTCCTACCGCGTGCGCGGCTACCTCTCGGCGCAGGTGGTTCGCGGCAAGACCGTCATCGCCTGGGTCTGGGACGTCTACGACAACAACCAGCAGCGCGCATTGCGCCTTTCCGGCGAAGAGCCGGCCGGCAAGGCCGTGCGCGACGCGTGGGCCGCGGCCGACGACCTCGTGCTGCGCAAGATCGCGCAATCCGGCCTGAGCGGTTTGTCGGGCTTGGTTAACGGCACCCCGGATATGGCCCCCGCATCGGGGCCGGACCGGCGCGGTCCGACGGTGGCGAGTGCAGACGGCGCCGCGCCCGCCCAGAACCTTCCGAGCGTCGCCGCGCTCGGCTTCGGCGCCCGATAATGCGGCCCTCAAAAGCCCTGTAACGGCCTATTTTTGGCCGGGAAAACGGCGGCAATGGGTTGCCAGCCGCGCCCCCCGCCTGATATCTCCTCGGCCACCGAAACGCGCCGGTTCCGAGGATATCTCGATATGCTGAACGTCGTATCCAGCAAGGCGCGGGGAGACGCGTCGATGGCGGCCAAGAACGGCTCGATCAAGCTGGTCGCCGGCAATTCAAATCCCGTGCTGGCGCAGGAAATCGCCAGTTGGCTGCATTTGCCGTTGACCAAGGCCAGCGTCCGCCGGTTTGCCGACAACGAGATTTTCGTCGAGGTTTTGGAGAACGTGCGTGGCTCGGATGTCTACATCATCCAATCGACGTCGTTTCCGGCCAACGACCATCTGATGGAATTGCTGATCATCACCGATGCGCTGCGCCGCTCGTCCGCGCGCCGCATCACCGCTGTCATTCCCTATTTCGGCTACGCCCGGCAGGACCGCAAGGTCGGCTCGCGCGCACCGATATCAGCCAAGCTGGTCGCCAACCTGATCACCCATGCCGGCGTCGACCGCGTGATGACGCTCGACCTTCATGCCGGCCAGATTCAGGGCTTCTTCGACATCCCGACCGACAACCTCTTCGCCTCGCCGGTGATGGTGCGCGACATCAAGGAGCGCTTCGATCTCGGCAATGTCATGGTGGTGTCGCCCGACGTCGGCGGCGTGGTCCGCGCGCGCGGGCTGGCCAAGCGCATCAATACGCCGCTTGCCATCATCGACAAGCGCCGCGAGCGCGCCGGCGATTCCGAAGTCATGAACTTGATCGGCGATGTCGCCGGCTACACCTGCATCCTGATCGACGACATCGTGGATTCCGGCGGCACGCTGGTGAACGCCGCCGATGCGCTGCTCGCCAATGGCGCCAAGGATGTCTACGCTTACATCTCCCATGGCGTGCTGTCGGGCGGCGCGGCAACGCGTATCGCCGGCTCGCGGCTGAAGGAACTCGTCATCACCGACTCCATCCTGCCGACGGACGCGGTCAACAAGGCCGCCAATATCCGCACGCTGTCGATCGCCCCGCTGATTGCAGAAGCGATCAGCCGCACCGCGTCGGAAGAATCAGTGTCGAGTCTGTTCGACTGAGTTGGCTTGGTGGTGGGCTAAGCGCAAGCGTTCCCACCATTCACGATGACGCTCGCGGATAGATGTTGGGCACGCTTCGCTTTGCGCACCCTACAGTCGCCTCATTCAAACCCCGGCCGCGGCACCAGATTCATCAGCATGTTGGCGTAGCCGCCATCGACCATGATCTCCTCGCCATTGACATAGGCCGACCTTTCGCTGGCGAGAAACAGGAGGGCATCGGCGATGTCCTGCGGCATCCCGATCCGCCGCGAAGGCACCACCGCGGCGCGCCGCTCGGTGATCCCCGGCGTATCGTAAAACGCCTGGCTCATCGGCGTGATCACCATGCCGGGACTGACGACGTTGCTGCGGATGCCATGCGGGCCCCATTCGTTCGCGAGCTGCCGCGAGAGCATGATGACGCCGGCCTTGCTGACACTGTAGGCGCCGCTCTGGCCTTGCGCGTTGCTGCCGGCGATCGACGACACGTGAACCAGGCTGCCGCGGCGATGGCCGCGCATCTGCCGGCCGAAAATCTGCGCGCAAAGGAAGTAGCCGGTCAGGTTGACGGCCAGAACCGCGTTCCACTCGGCGAGCGACAAGCTATCAAGACCGCCGGGGCGCAACACGGCGGCGGTATTCACCAGCACCTGGCAAGGCCCCAGCGATTTTTCGATCGTCTCGGATGCGGCGGTGACGCTCTCGACGCTCGTGGTGTCGCAGCGGCTGACGACATGGCCTCCGCCGAGCTTGGCGAGCTCCACGCGCGTCGCCTCAAGGCCGTTTTCGTCAACGTCGAGGGCCGCGACGCGGGCGCCAGCCTGGGCAAAGCTGATGGCCGTAGCGCGACCGATACCGCCGCCCCCGCCCGTCACCACGCAGACGCGGTCCGAAAGGCCAAGCCAGTCCGATGAATCCTGCCCGGTCATGCACAATAACTCCTGGATAGTCGACGTTACCGGGAGCATAGCTGAAGCATGTCGGGAACGAGAGCGATTTAGACGCGGGCCTCAACCGCTTTTCCGACGACCTCGCTGAAAGAGGCAAAGAACAGGCCGGCGAGTTTCCTGGCGGTGGAATCGAGCAGGCGCGCGCCGAGTTGGGCAAGCTTGCCGCCGATCTGCACGTCAACATCGTAATGAAGCACTGTGACATCGGCCCCCTCCGCTTCCAGGCGCACCGCGGCACCGCCCTTGGCAAAGCCGGCGACGCCGCCGGACCCCTCGCCTGAAATCCTATAGCTGTTCGGCGGATCGAGATCGGACAACGTCACCTTGCCGCCGAAGGTCGCCTTCACCGGCCCGACCTTGAAGACGACGGTCGCGGTCATCTCGGTCGGCGAGGACATGTCGAGCGACTGACAGCCGGGAATGCATTGTTTCAAAATCTCGGGATCGTTGAGCGCAGCCCAGACCTTTTCCTTGGGGGCTGGAATACGCTGGCTTTCATTCATCCGCATGGTAGGTCCTTGTCTGTTTGCAACGGACGGGCCGCGCGCTGGCCACGGCGGCGTTCGGCAGTGATTTCCGCGAGAATCGACATCGCGATCTCCTCCGGCGTGATCGCGCCGAGATCGAGTCCGGCCGGAGCCTTGACGCGATCGAGCGCCTGGCGCGCGATGCCGTCGGCGACAAGCTTTTCGCGCAGCGCCGTCATCTTGCGGCGGCTGCCAACGAAAGCGTGATACTCGGCGGCAACGGCCATGGCCTGCTTGAGCGCGGTTTCATCGCCCTTGCCCTGGGTCGAGACCACGACAAAGCGGCGCGCGTCGTTGAGGTAGCGCGGTTCGAAGCCGTCGATGACGACATGCGCATCGGGCTCGCCGGCGCGATCGGCCGCAGGCGCGGCCAGCGTAACATGATAGCCGAGCTGCCGGGCCTGCGCGGCGAGCGAGATCGCGACAGGGCTTGCGCCGAAGATCACCAGCGACGGATGCGGCAGCACAGGCTCGACGAAGATGTCCATGGTGCCCTTGCTTGGGCACATGTTGCTGGCGAAGCGGATACCTTCGCGATTCTCTCCCGGTTGGACGCCAAGCTCGGCCAGCATGTCTTCCGGCTGCACCGACACCATGCGCGGCTCACCATCGGCCAGCGCTTCGCGCGCTGCTTTCAGCACCGCGCCGCGGGCGCAACCGCCGCCGATCCAGCCCGCGATGATCGTGCCATCCGGCCTGATAATCGCCTTGGCGCCAGCCTTCGCCGCGGTCACCGATACCGTGCGAACCACCGTGGCCAGCGCGAACGCCTGCTCGGCGGATTTCATCTGCGCCACCAGTTCCAATACCTCGACATGCGTCGTCATCGATCGCTCCATCAGAGCTTGGCCAGATAGGGTTCGAGCGCGGTCAGGCTCTTCAACGTATTGGCCGGCGCGTAGAGATCGACATGCGGCAGCGCCGCCTTGATGCCCTTGGCCTCCGGCGAATAGCCTTGCCACGCCATCATCGGGTTGAGCCAGACGATACGGCGGCAGCGGCGGCCGAGCGCCGCCATTTCGCGCCCGAGCAGCGCGGCGTCCCCGGTCTCGTAGCCGTCGGACACGATCATCACGACGGTGCGCGAATGGATCACCCGCGCGGCGTGCCAGCGATTAAACGTCTGCAGGCTCTCGCCGATCCGGGTGCCGCCGCCCGCGCCCTGCGCCATGATCGAGAGCCGGTCGAGCGCGCGCGCAGCGTCCTTCTCCTTCATCGCGTCGGAGACATGGGCGAGCCTGGTGTGGAACAGGAAGGCCTCGGCCTCGCGAAACTCATCCAGGATGCCGTGGATGAACCGCAGGAACACGCCGGTGTACATGCTCATGGATCCGGAGGCGTCGAGCAGCATGACCAGCCGCATGGGTTTTTCCTTGCGCCGCCGCTTGACGAGGTCGATCGGGACGCCGCCATGGCTGATATTGCCGTGGATGGTCCGGCGCAGATCCAGCCGATAGCCGCGCCGCCGCGCCAGATCGCGCCGCGTCAGCCGCGTGCGCATCGCCAGCGCCAGCCGCGCAGCCGCTTCGTGCGCCTGCGCGATCTGCGCGGGATCGGCCAGCCTGCGGAAATCCACTTCCGCCAGATTGTCGGCAAGTGAGGCCCCTTCCATGCGGCCTTCGCCGCCGCGATCGGCGCCGCCATCCTCGGGGGACGGAACCTGATCCGCTGCCGTCTGGCCACTGTCGCGTCGACCATCCGCCAAGGTTTTGAGCGAAGGATTGTTCGCAGCCTTTGAAGAGGCCGTGGTGATCGACCGCGAGCGCACGCGCTTGTCGAGCCAGAACGCATCGAATATGCCGTCGAATTTTTCCCAGTCGGATTTGCGAGCCGACAGCAGATGCTTGAACGCCGAACGCAACAAGCCCGGTTGGGCCGCGTAGCCGGCCGTCATCAGTTCCGCCGCGTCCCGGCCTTCGGCGAGGCCTACGGTGAATCCGCTGTCTCGCAAGGTTCTGAGAAACGCCGCGAGCCGGGACGAGACGAGGCGCGAGACTTCGTCAAGCGATCCGTACCCAGGGCTGGCGCCGCAACAGCTCATGCGACCTTTCCCAGCAGGCGTTCGCTGACCTCGCGCGTGAGCCGCGACTTGTCCTCATGGGTCTTGAGCAGGCACATTAAGGTCTCGTGGACCGTTTCGGGCGCGCCATGCAGATCGCGGACATCGAGGCCGACCAACGCTGCCGCCCAATCCAGCGTCTCCGCGACTCCAGGTATCTTGCGCAATTCCTCCTTGCGGATGGCCTCGACCATGCGCGCGATCTGCAGCGACAGCGACGCGCTGGCGCCTTCGACCCGCGCCATGATGATGCGCGCCTCGCGATCGACATCGGGATAGCCGACATAGTGGTAGAGGCAGCGGCGGCGCAGCGCGTCGGAAAGTTCGCGGGTGCCGTTCGAGGTCAGGACGACGTGCGGGATCGTGGTGGCGGTGATGGTGCCAAGTTCGGGGATCGAGACCTGGAAGTCGGACAGCAATTCGAGCAGAAACGCCTCGAATTCGTCGTCGGCGCGGTCGATCTCGTCGATGAGAAGCACCGGCGGCGTTGCGCGTCGGATCGCGGCGAGCAACGGCCGCTCCAACAGGTACTTTTCCGAAAAGATCTGTTCTTCGACCTCATCGGGATCATCGCCGCGATGAGCCTGGATCGAGAGCAATTGGCGCTGGTAGTTCCACTCGTACAGGGCCGCCGATTGATCGAGCCCCTCATAGCATTGCAGGCGAATCAGTTCGGTCGCGTGCGCACGGGACAGCGCCTTGGCCACTTCGGTCTTGCCGACGCCCGCCTCGCCTTCCAGCAGCAGCGGGCGCCGCAGCAGTTGCATCAGCGAGATCGCGGTCGCCAGTTCGCCGTCGGCGATATAGCCCGACGCCGCCAGCGCTTGCGCGATCTCGTCACGATTTCTCATGCTGTCTCCGTCATTCCGGGACGCCTAGAAGAGGCGAACCCGGAATCTCGAGATTCTCAGGTGCGCAATTGCGCACAGTAGTTCGATGCTGGGCATCGCCCCGGAACGACGAGCGTCCCGGCCACACTACGCGAACACTCCCAGATCCTTTGCTGCCTTCCAGTTACGCCAATAGTCATGCGGCATCTGGATATGTGTGCTGCCCAGGAACGAGAAGGCGTCGTTGACGGCGTTGGAGAACGCCGGCACGCCGCCGACGTTCGGACTTTCACCGACACCCTTGGCGCCGATCGGATGATGCGGCGACGGGGTGACGGTGAAGTCGGTTTCCCAATGCGGGGTCTCGACCGCGGTCGGCATGAAGAAATCCATGAACGAGCCCGTGACCACATTGCCTTCATCGTCGTAGCGGATCTCCTGGCCCATTGCGATCGCGAAGGCTTCGGTCAACCCGCCATGCACCTGCCCCTCGATGATCATCGGGTTGATGCGCGTGCCGCAATCGTCGAGCGCATAGAAGCGCCTGACTTTGTAGACCCCGGTATCGACATCGATGTTCATCACGCAGATATAGGCGCCGAACGGATAGGTCATGTTGGGCGGATCGTAATAGCTGACCGCCTCCAGGCCCGGCTCCATGCCCGGCGGCACCGAATTATAGGCCGCCCAGCAGATGTCCTTCATCGACATCGTTTTCTCCGGCAGACCCTTGACGCGGAAGCCGTCGATGTCCCATTCGATGTCGTCTTCGTGCACTTCGAGCTTATAGGCCGCAATCATCTGCGCCTTGGCCCTGATCTTTCGCGCAGCCATGGCAATCGCCGCGCCCGCCACCGGCGTCGAGCGCGAGCCGTAGGTACCGAGCCCATAGGGTGCGGTATCGGTGTTGCCCTCCTCGACCATGATGTCGTCGGCGGGAATGCCGATTTCGGTCGCGATGATCTGCGCCCAGGTCGTTTCGTGGCCCTGGCCCTGGCTCTTGGAGCCGACGCGGGCGATACCCGCCCCCGTGGGGTGCATGCGGATTTCGCAGGAATCGAACATCGCAATGCCAAGGATATCGCAATTCTTCGACGGCCCGGCGCCCACGATCTCGGTGAAGAAAGACACCCCGAGGCCCATGATCTCGCGGGTCTCGCCGCGCTTGAACGCCGCGCGCAGCAACGCCTGCTCCTTGCGCAGCCCGGCATAGTCGACCGTTTCCATCATCTTCCGCATGGCGGTGTGGTAGTCGCCGGAATCGTATTCCCATCCGAGTGCCGAGTGATACGGGAACTGCTCAGCCCTGATGAAGTTCTTCAGGCGCAGTTCGGCCGGATCCATGCCGAGCTTCTGCGCCAGAATATCCATCGCGCGCTCGATGCAGTATGCCGCCTCTGTGACGCGGAACGAGCATCGATAGGCGACGCCGCCCGGCGCCTTGTTGGTATAAATGCCGTCCACCGAAAGATGCGCGGTTGGAAAGTCATAAGATCCGGTGACGATATTGAAGAAGCCGGCCGGCCATTTCGAGGGGTCGGCGCAGGCGTCGAACGCGCCGTGATCGGCCAGAACGTGAACGCGCAGGCCGGTGACCCTGCCCTCCCTGGTCGCGGCGATCTCGGTCGTCATGTGGTAATCGCGCGCGAACGAAGTGGCGGTCAGGTTCTCGATGCGGTCCTCGACCCACTTCACGGGCTTTCCAGTGACGATGGAGGCGACCGCCGCGCAGATATAGCCCGGATAGGCGCCAACCTTGTTGCCGAAGCCGCCGCCGATATCCGGCGAGATCACATGGATCTTGTGTTCCGGGATCTTGGAGATCAGCGCCACGACCGTGCGGATCACATGCGGCGCCTGGAAGGTGCCCCAGATCGACAACTCGCCCTTGATCTTGTCGAACGAGCAGACGCACTGGCAGGTCTCCAGCGGCGACGGATGGGTACGATGATAAGAGAGCATCTCCTTGATCGTCACGTCCGCTTTCCTGAACGCAGCGTCGGTGAGGTCCTTGTCGCCGACGGTCCACTCGAAGACGTGGTTGTGATGTTTGCGCGGACCGTGCGCGCCTGAGGTTTTGCCGGCAAGATCCTCACGCAGCACCGGCGCGTCGGCGTCCATCGCCTTGAACGGATCGATCACGACCGGCAGCGGCTCATACTCGACGATCACCTTGTTGATGCCGTCGTCCGCGGCATAGCGGTCGGTGGCAACCACGAAGGCGACTTCCTGGTTCTGGAACAGCACTTTGCCGTCGGCCAGCACCATCTGCACGTCGCCGGCGAGCGTCGGCATCCAGGCGAGATTGACCGTCTTCAGCGTCTCGGCGGTGATCACCGCAAGCACGCCCGGCACTTTCAGCGCCTCGGTGTCGTCGATCTTCTTGACGCGCGCATGCGCATGCGGCGACCTTACGAAATCGCCGTGCAGCATGCCCGGCAACTTCAGGTCATCGACGTAATTGCCCTTGCCTTGGGTAAAACGGATGTCTTCCACCCGCTTGCGCTTGCAACCCATGCCTTCGAGCTTGGCTTCGCGTTGTTCCCGCGTGGGAGTCATGTCGTTCATTCCGCAGCCTCCTTGAATTCATCGCCATTGATCTTGGCGGCGGCGTATTGGATCGCCTTGACGATGTTCTGATAGCCGGTGCAACGACAGAAATTGCCCGAGATGCCCATGCGGATCTCCTCCTCCGAAGGCCTCGGATTTTCCTTCAACAGCCGCTGCGCGCGCAAGATCATGCCCGGCGTGCAGAAGCCGCATTGCAGCCCATGCGTCATCCGAAAGCCTTCCTGCAACGCCGACAGCGAACCGTCGGCATTGGCGACGCCCTCGATGGTCATGATCTCGGAACCCTGGGCCTGCACCGCGAACATGGTGCAGGACTTCACCGACATGCCGTCGATATCGACGGTGCAGGCGCCGCAATGCGTAGTCTCGCAGCCGATATGGGTGCCGGTGAGCGATAGATTCTCGCGGATGAAATGCACCAGCAGGGTGCGCGGTTCGACGAGGCCTTCGACCTCGACGCCGTTCACCTTCATGGTGACGTGAGTCTTTGCCATGTGGTCTCTCCCCTAACCGGCGCGGCCGGCGGCGCGCTGCAACGCGCGCGTCACCATGATGCCGCCGATATGTTTGCGGTATTCGACCGGCCCGCGGGCATCCGCGGCCGGCGACATGATGGCTTCCGCAGCCGCAGCCGCCTGCTTCAGCGTCGCCGGATCGAGGCTGGTTCCGATCACCGCCTTGGCGGCGTCCTCGGCAAGCAGCGGCGTTTCCGAAAGGTTGGTCAGCCCGATCTTGCAAGTGGCAACCTTGCCGCCCGCCATCGTCAGCACGACCGCGGCAGCCGCGGTGGCGTAATCACCCACCTTGCGCTTTAGCTTCTCGTAGGCGTAGCCGTGACCGGCGGCGGGTAAGGGAATGGATATTGAGGTCAGGAGTTCACCGGGTTCGAGCGCGGTGAAATAGGCGCCCTGGTAGAATTCGTTTGCCGCGACCTCCCGCGCGCCGGACTTGCCTTCGAGCCGGTAACTTGCCGACAAGACCATCATCAGCGCCGGCATGTCATTGCCGGGATCGCCATTGGCGACGTTGCCGCCGATGGTGCCGCGGTAGCGCACCTGCGGATCGGCGATCAGCAGCGCGGTTTCATGCAGGATGGGCAGGGATTTGCCGATGTCGTCGGACGCCAACAATTCATGCTGGGTGGTCATCGCGCCGATCACGATCTTGTCACCGCGGCGCTGAATACCCTTGAGCCCGGCAACGCCATGCAGATCGACAAGATGCTCGGGGCTCGCAAGCCGCAGCTTCATCATTGGCACCAGGCTGTGGCCGCCGGCCAACGGACGGGCCTCATCGCCAAGCGTCGAAAGCAGATTCACGGCTTCAGCGAGCGTCGCCGGCCGATGATAACTGAACGGACCAGGAATCATGCGCCTCCTCCATTCGCCCTTTTCGGACGTTGGTGGCCACGCTCTCCTCAGCCGTTCTTCTCCGCAATATCGCGGGCACAAGGTGAGGAAATTCGCACGGAATGCGCGCAGACGTGCACGAAATGCGTCAGTCTTGCCGACCTAATCAGGAAGCATGCCGCCTGACCAGGCCGAGCCGTACCTTCACCTCGGCGATCTTGGCCCGGCTTACCGGCACGCGATGCGGTGACGGGCCATCGAGTTCGACGATTGCACCGTCACCTTCCTTGCGAACCAGCGTGACGTGCGCCATTGCCACGATGTGGCTGCGGTGCACCCGGACGAACAGGCCGGGGTCGAGTTGCGCCTCAGCCTCCGAGATCGACCACGGGCACATCCGCTCCCGCGTGCCGTCGTGAACCTTGGTATAGTGCGCATCAGCCCGGACGCTCCGGATATCTGCGGTGTCGATGAAGTGGGTGCCGTCGGCGCCCTCGACCGGCAACCGTGGCGCGGGTGAGGCGCGCGGCGGCTGACCAATGCCGCCGAGCGGCGTCGCGCGTAGCCGCGGACCGGTGGGGACCACGCTGGCGGCGGTCGAGGGAACCTCGGCTATCGCGGGTGCATCGCCCCGACCCAGGGCAACCGCTTCGACCGCCGGAGGGACCCTCTTGCGGGGGTCGGGCACCAGCGACAGCAAGAAGCCCGCCGCAATCACGAAGCAAAGCAGCGTGACCACCAGAGACAGCATCTGCGACGAGGCCACCAGCCCGTCAATGTGTTGATGCGATCCGGCCGACGCCGGAACGATAGCCATCCCAGCCATCGCGGTGTAGTGCATGCCCGGCACCGCGACACCGAACGCCACCGCGCTGAGCATCAACTGCACGCCGCCCTGGCGGGCGAGGAAAACGCGCACCCCGCCATAAGCCGTGGCGATCGCGATCACGACCGACAAGACGACCATGGCGGGATCATGCGTGATGGCAAAATCCCCGGACAGCCCGTGCATTCCGACATAATGCATGCTGGCAATACCGGCTCCGAGCAGCACCGCCGAAGACACGACACGCAGGATCGAGGGCTCGCCGACGCTGACGAAAAACAGTGAGATCCCCACGACCAGCGTGCAGATCAGGAACGATATGACGGTCGGCAATACGAGGTAGACCGTACCCGCCGGCAACGGCGCCGCGAGCATGCCAACGAAATGCATGGTCCATATGCCGACGGCAAGAAAGAACGACGCACCCGCCAGCAGCAGGCGATGACTGACGTCCGGCGTCCCCCGGATGCGCGCGGCGAGGCCGAACCCGGTGTAACCTCCCAGAATCGCGATCGCCACCGAGAGCGCGACGAGGTATGGATCGTGTCCTGCGAACATGACCTTCTCGGCCGCCCGTCGCCATGGGCGAGCCTCCTCCCGTCGCCGACTTTACAGGTCCGGCGACGGAAATGACAATCGGCTGCTTGGGCTCGATCTACACTCGACTCGATTCCTTCATGCGCGCCGGGACTCGCTCGGTCCGCGGATGGTCGGCCCGTTTTCCGCTTGAAAACGCCACGAGCGGCTACACGATCCCCGCCGCGACCTGGCCGCGCAGCCGTTCCAGGCTGTGCAGCGTGCTGGCGCAGGCTTCCGCAACCTCGATGCCCTTGATGGCGAAATGCTTGCGGAAGAAATCGTGGTGAACCGCGCTGTCGTGGAATTGCTGCGGGGTGAGCACCGCCGAAAACACCGGCACCTCGGTTTTCAGCTGCACGTCCATCAGCGCCTTGATCACGGTGTCGGCGACGAATTCGTGGCGGTAGATGCCGCCGTCGACCACGAGGCCCGCAGCGACGATGGCCGTATAGCGCCGCGTCTTGGCCAGCAGTTGGGCGTGCAGCGGGATCTCGAACGAACCCGGCACCTCGAACAGGTCGACCTGGGCGCGCGCGATGTGGCGCGCCTCGATCTCGTCGAGGAAGGCGATACGGCATTCCTCGACCACGTCGCGGTGCCACGACGACTGCACGAAGGCGACCCGCTGCGGCTTGACGAAACGTGGATACATCGGCGCCAGCGGCCGTTCGGGCACGTGGTTGCCGCCGACAGTTGGCGGGTGGGATTGGATTTCAGGCTCTTGCAACATCTGATTCATGGCTTTCCTCTTTCAGGACCAGAATCAGGGCACACGGAACGACCTTGGCCACGCGCAAACGCGCAGCCGCCGCAACCGTTCTCTTTCATCCGGACTTTAACCGTCGGCTTCGGATTCACACCGAATCTGCTGACCCTTCCTGCCCCGGAAACTTCCCGGGAGAACAAGGCGCTCGCGGGCTTGGGCTACGTCACCCTTACCGCCGGTGGGGATTTTCACCCCGCCCTGAGAACATCGGCCGCCCGGGATGGACGACCTATGCTAGAATATGACCAAACGCCGGCGCGTCAGCAAGCGCTTTGGCATGGGGAATCGGCATGCGCCCCTTCCGTCCTCACAGAACCGGGGCGCGTGCTGGTCAACGGCAGCCGGAATGAGGCGGGTGCCGGGTGAACGCCTTGCTTCACTTCATCTGGGCGACGGTCTGCATCGCCGCAATGTAGCCATAGGGCCCAAGGCCGCAGATCACGCCGGTCGCGACGAACGATATCTTGGAATGGCGGTGATACTCGTCACGGGCGTGGATGTTGGAAATATGCACCTCGATCACCGGGCCTTCGAAGGCCTTGATCGCATCCATGATCCCGACCGAGGTAAAGGAGAAGCCGGCCGGGTTGATGATGATGGCGTCGGCGTCCTGACGCGCGGACTGGATCAGGTCGATGATGACGCCTTCATGGTTGGATTGATGGAAGGCGACCTTCAGTCCGAGCTTGGCTGCATGCGCTGCGCAATCCTCCTCGATCTGCGCCAGCGTCGTGGTGCCGTAAATGTGCGGCTCGCGCACGCCGAGCAGATTGAGGTTGGGGCCGTTGAGGATCATCACGCGCTTCATGGTCTGGTCCTTTTCCAAGAGTTTCCGGTGGTCGAGGTAGTGGGCCCATGTCCTGTGGCCGCGCACCGCAGGCGCCTTGCACCAAAAAAGCGGCCTCCCCGCCAGTATGTGCGAGTGCCCGGCGGAGGACACGCGAAATGACGTCAACCCGGAACAATTAACGAAGAATTAACCATTGTGGCAAACCCGCTGATGGCACGGGAAAACCGGAATCCGATTCCGGTTTGTTCCCTAGCTGGCAATCATGGCCGCGATCAACTGTGGACGACGCCGCTTTGGCCTGTGGATGGACTCAGGGGTCAGTTGCGCGGATTCCGCAAATCACATCACTTGACCTCGGCAGGCCTCGAAGCAAGCGGCGATCCGAGGATTGCAACCGGCGGCGACGCATCAATCCAACGCGCCCCGCTACCCGTGCGTGTATCCGAAGAATCAAGGAACAAGGTCGAGACGGCATGTCCCTCCTCGAAGGCAATATCGATTCCCGGAACAACCCGCTTGCGGTTGTCGAGGACATCGCCGCCGATAACAACTGGGCGTTCGAGCGCTCCGGCGAAGACGAAGTGACCATCATCTCGCGGGGCGACTGGACCGACTACCAACTGTCCTACACCTGGATGGCCGAGATCGAGGCGCTGCATCTGGCCTGCGCCTTCGACATGAAGATTCCGGCCGGGCGGCGCGCCGAGGTGCAGCGGCTGATCGCTGCGATCAACGAGCAATTGTGGATCGGACATTTCGACATCTGGACCCATACCGGCATGGTCATGTACCGGCAGGCGCTGGTGCTGCCGGGCGGGCTGGTCGCCTCGGCCGCGCAATGCGAGGCCATGCTGGTCGGCGCCATCCAGGCTTGCGAGCGCTACTACCCCGCGTTCCAGTTCGTGGTCTGGGCCGGCAAGACCGCCGCGGAGGCCATGAGCGCGGCGATGTTCGATACCGAGGGCGAGGCATAGGGCCACCGCCTTCGCACACTCAATGTCGTCCCTGCGAAAGCATGCGAAAGCAGGGACCCATACGCCGCGGCGCCTTTGTTCGGGCAAGATGCTTGTCGCGCAGGCTTCGCTTCACTAGAATCGACTGTGGTTATGGGTCCCCGCGTCCGCGGGGACGACGGCAGTATTGTGGTGACGCCTTGAACGCCAACGCCCTTCAAAACCTCTACGGCACCGTCGCGCTTGCCGGCGCCGGCAAAATGGGCGGCGCGATGCTGACGGGATGGCTGGCGCGCGGCCTCGACGCGCGCCGCGTGATCGTTTTCGAACCCTCCCCGTCCGATGAAATTAAGGCGCTAACCGCAACGGGCGTCCGCCTCAATCCCGCGGATGCCGGCACGGTCGAAACGCTGGTGGTCGCGGTGAAGCCGCAGACCTTTCGCGAAGCGGGACCCGGGTTAAGGCCGGTGGTCGGGCCGTCCACGCTCGTGGTCTCGATCATGGCCGGCACGCCGATCGCGGCGCTGGAGCGGGTCTGCGGCGGCATGGTGATTCGCGCGATGCCGAACACGCCGGCCGCGATCGGCCGCGGTATCACGGTGGCGGTCGCAGCAAAGCGCGTCAGCGCGGCGCAGCGCGCCACCGCCGACGCGCTGTTGCGCGCCACCGGCGCGGTCGAATGGGTCGACGATGAGGGCCTGATCGACGCGGTGACCGCGGTGTCCGGCTCCGGGCCGGCCTATGTCTTCCTGCTCGCCGAGGAACTGGCGCGCGCCGGCGTCGAGGCCGGGCTGCCGGCCGAGCTCGCCACCAGGCTTGCGCGCGAGACCGTCGCCGGCTCGGGCGAACTGCTGCACCGCTCGGACCTGTCCGCCGCCACGCTGCGCCAGAACGTCACCTCGCCCGGCGGCACCACGGCGGCCGCGCTTGACGTGCTGATGGGCAAGGACGGCCTGCAGCCGCTGATGATCCGCGCGATTGCCGCGGCGACCCGGCGCTCGAAGGAACTGGGGAAGTAGCCGCGAATCCGGTGGACAAAACGACTTGTCCGCCGTCGCTTGAAGAGCGAAGGCGGAAGCGTGCCCGCCCTCGCGAGGTGCGCAGCGCCGGCACGACCAGCGTACGCTCGGCGCTCATGCCGACCTCGATGACATCGTTAGCGTCCATGGACTTGCTTAGTCATTCCGGGATGGTGCGTTAGCACCAGACCTCAGATGCGCAATTGCGCATCGGGGAATCTCGAGATTCCGGGTTCGATGCTTCGCATCGCCCCGGAACGACGGCAGAAATTACTTCTTCGCCGCGGCCGCGCGCTCGACGAAGGTCTTGCCGCCCTTCATCTTGTGGGTGAGCGGCGCTTCGTTGATCTGGATCACGACCGCATCGGCATCGACGCCGAGGTTCTTCACCAGCGCCTGGGTGATGTCGCGCATCATGCCGGCCTTCTGTTCGTCGGTGCGGCCAGCGGCCATGCTCACGGTGATCTCAGGCATTTTCGTCTCCCCTTTTTTCTTTCGTGTTTTCTTTCGTGACGGCCGGGCTTGTCCCGGCCGCCCGCGATCGTTTCCATCAAACAAGACGTGGATGCCCGGCACAAGGCTGGGCATGATGGCTCAAATGGATGGTTATCCCCACTTCACGTTATGACGCACCAGCACTTCGCGCACGGCATCGACGAGCCTGCTTTGATCGACCTCGTATTGAGCCTCGGACTGTTTCCGCAAATACTCTTCGCGGTCCTTGATTTCGGTAAGCCCCGCACCAAGGATCAAATCCTTGATCTGGATCTTGCCATTCGCCCTCTCGTCCGAGCCCTGGACGATCGCACAGGGCGCGTTTCGCCGGTCGGCATATTTCATTTGCTGGCCAATACTGTGTTTTGGGTTTCCCAGATACAGTTCGGCGCGAATGTTCGCGTTGCGTAGCGTCGCGACCATCTTCTGATACTCGGCAATGTCGCCGCCGAACACCGTAACGACGACCGGGCCAAATGCCGGCCTGGTATCGAGCTTGCCGAGCAGGGTCAGCGCCGCCTGCAGCCGCGACACGCCGATGGAAAAACCGGTCGCCGGCACCGGCTCGCCGCGAAAGCGCGAGACCAGCCCGTCATAGCGCCCGCCGCCGCCCACCGAGCCGAAGCGAACGGGTCGGCCCTTGTCGTCGCGGGTTTCGAGCAGCAGTTCGGCTTCGTAGACAGGGCCGGTGTAGTATTCGAGGCCGCGCACGACGGAGGGGTCGATAATGATTTGATCCGACCCGTAGCCGGATGCAGCAACGAGCTTGCTGATCGCATCGAGTTCGTCACGCCCCTCCTGTCCGATCTTGCTGTCGCGCAGCCGCGCATCAATCGGCGCGCCCTGTTCGATCGCGCCGACCACCAAGGCGATATCGCCCGCCTTGAGCCCCGCGCCCTTGGTGAAGTCACCTGACTCATCCTTACGGCCGTCGCCCAGCAACTGCTGAACGCCGGAAATGCCGAGGCGATCAAGTTTGTCGATCGCGCGCATAACAATCAGCCATTGCCCGTCGTCAGCGATCCCTAGCGCCTCCCTCACCCCATCGAGCACCTTGCGGTTGTTCACCTTCACCACATAGGAGCCGCGCGGAATCCCGAGCGCTTCCATCGTATCCGCCGCCATCATGCACATCTCGGCGTCGGCCGCCGGCGACGCGCTGCCGACCGTGTCGGCGTCGAACTGCATGAACTGGCGGAAGCGGCCGGGGCCGGGCTTTTCGTTGCGATAGACATAGCCCTCGCGGTAGCTGCGATAGGGTTTTGGCAATGAATCAAAATTCTCCGCGACATAGCGCGCCAGCGGCGCGGTCAGGTCGTAGCGCAGCGATATCCACTGCTCGTCATCGTCCTGGAACGAGAACACGCCCTCGTTCGGCCGATCCTGGTCCGGCAGGAATTTGCCAAGCGCGTCGGTGTACTCCATCGCCGGTGTTTCCACCGGCTCGAAGCCGTAGCGCTCATAGACCTCGCGGATTTTCTCCACCATCCGGCGCGTAGCCGCAATCGCGGCCGGGCCGCGATCTTCCAGCCCGCGCGGCAGGCGCGCCTTCAGCTTCTGCGGTTTTTTGGATTTTTCAGCCATGGAGGGCTAGGTACCAGCGCGGACGCTGTGCGGCAACCGGGCTGGCTACGCCCCCTCCCCCGCAAGCGGGAGAGGGAGAAGGATGCGCCGCTCACAAGACCTTTCTGATCCAGTCGTGCGGGTCCGCCACGCGGCCGTACTGGATGTCGACCAACTGCTTGCGCAGCCCCATGGCGACCGGGCCAGCCGCGCCGCCACCGATCAGAAAATCGCCGCTGCCCGAACACACCTTGCCGATCGGCGAGATTACCGCCGCGGTGCCGCAGGCGAACGCCTCTGTCAGCCTGCCGCTGGCGGCATCGGCGCGCCACTGCTCGATGGTGTAGGCCTCCTCGCGCACGCGCGTGCCGGAGTCCCTGGCGAGCGCCAGGATCGAATCGCGGGTGATGCCGGGCAGGATGGTGCCGAGCGGCGGCGTCAGGAGCGAACCATCGTCGAAGGTGAAGAAGACGTTCATGCCGCCGAGCTCCTCGATATAGCGGCGCTCGATCGCATCGAGGAACACCACCTGGTCGCAGCCGTGGTCGATGGCCTCGGCCTGCGCGCGCAGGCTGGCGGCGTAGTTGCCGCCGCATTTGACGGCGCCAGTACCGCCGATCGCGGCGCGCGTGTAGTTCTCGGACACCCAGATCGACACCGGTGCTGGTCCGCCCTTGAAATAGGAGCCGACCGGCGAGGCGATCACGGCAAAGATGTATTCCGCCGACGGCTTCACGCCGAGGAAGACCTCGCTCGCGATCATGAACGGCCGCAGGTAGAGACTGCCCTCGCCGCCCGGAATCCAGGCGCGGTCGATCCGCACGAGTTGCTCGACCGCTTCGATAAACACGGATTCAGGAAGCGGTGCCATCGCCATGCGCTCCGCCGAATTGCGAAAGCGTCGGGCGTTGGCGTCGGGGCGGAACAGGTTCACGCCGCCATCGTCGCGCTTGTAAGCTTTCAAGCCCTCGAAAATCTCCTGCGCGTAGTGCAGCACGGCTGTGGCCGGATCGAGCGGAAAATTCGCCCGCGATTCGACGCGCGCGCCATGCCAGCCCTTGGCCTGGCTGTAGCGGACCAGGGCCATGTGATCGCTGAAAACCCGGCCAAAGCCAGGATCCGCGAGCTTGGCCGCGCGCGCGCTGTCGGGAGTCGGGACAGCCGACGGCTGGATTTCGAATTTCAAGCCCATCCCCGTGCCTTTCGCCGCTGCGGCTTCCGGCGCCGGCCTGGCTGCCCGCTCCCTGACGCCATCAATCTTGTCGAACGAAACTCCCATGGGGTCCTCTCCCGGATTGGCGCGAAAAACCCGCGCCCTGCGCCCTGGTTGTCAAAAACCAAGGCCTTGATTGATTCGCCTGGACCTCAGCCACCAGCCCTGTGGCCGGCTTCAGCGCCTTCATGTCCGCGAGGACATGCTTTTGCGGACTGCCGAAGTCCAGTATGTTTCCCGAAATGCCGCACGACAATCGCACGGTAGTCCAATTTGCGCCGTTTCCGCCATCGCCGGCCTTTTTCGGCTGGGCAGGGTATCTCTCCCTCTCGAACGACTTAAAGTTTCGCATTGAACGCAAGTTTTGTAACATTGAACCCAAGATATGTCAATATGGCTGACGTAAATTTTCAAAGAGCCGCGGTCGCCCCTGATTCGAAGGGGTTGGCAGGCGCGTCCCCCGCTTCGCGGGCCGGCGAAATGCGCTGGGATGTGATCGAGCTGCTGTTCTTTGCCTACCGCGATTTCGTCGGCGACGCCGACCATGAGCTCGAGGCTTTCGGGTTCGGCCGCGCCCATCACCGGGTGATGCATTTCGTCTACCGCTATCCCGGCCTCAAGGTCGCCGACCTCCTGGACGTCCTGCGCATCACCAAGCAGTCGCTCGGCCGGGTGCTCAAGCAATTGCTCGATGAAGGCTACATCATCCAGAAGACCGGCAATAACGACCGTCGACAGCGTCTGCTTTACGCCACCCCAAAGGGGGAAGCCTTGGTGACCAGGCTCGCCGGGCTGCAGACCGATCGCATCACCCGCGCGCTCGGCGGAATCGATCCCGCCGGCGTCGAGGCGATCGGCCGCTTCCTGCGCGCGATGATCGACCGTGACGACCCCGACAAGGTGCTGGAAGCGATTTTCGGAGCCGGCAGCAAGAAGCCAAGGGAGTGACCGTGGCGCAAGCAGCAACCATCGCCGCCGCCACCGCGCGCACGCCGCCGCAGCCGGCCGACGACGCCCCGCATCTGCTGCTGGTCGACGACGACCGCCGTATCCGCGATTTGCTGTCGCGGTTTCTGTCCGGCGAAGGCTACCGCGTCACCACCGCCTCGAGCGCCAGCGACGCCCGCGCGAAACTGCTCGGCCTCCACTTCGACCTGCTGATCCTCGACGTGATGATGCCCGGCGAAACCGGCTTCGAGCTGGCACGTTTCATTCGCACCTCCTCCTCAGTGCCGATCATCATGCTGACGGCGCGCCACGAGGCAGAGGCGCGGATCGAGGGCCTGCAGATCGGCGCCGACGACTATGTCGCCAAGCCGTTCGAGCCGCGCGAGCTGGTGCTGCGGATCGGAAATATCCTCAAGCGCAGCGCGCCGCCGCCGGTGGAAGTGATCGAGCAAATCGCCTTCGGGCCATATCTGTTTCATCTCGATCGCGGCGAATTGCGCAGGGGCGAGGAAATCGTCCACCTGACCGATCGCGAGCGCGAAATGCTGCGGATTCTGTCGGCGATACCGGGTGAAACGGTGCCGCGCGCGGCGCTGGCGGGCGGCGGAACCGTGAACGAGCGCGCGGTCGACGTGCAGATCAATCGGCTGCGGCGCAAGATCGAACGCGATCCCGCCAATCCGCTGTTTCTGCAGGCGGTGCGCGGCATCGGCTATCGCCTGGTCGCATCGCCTTGAGCCCGCAACCATGAGCACGCTCGACACTGGCCTGACCATGATCCGCAACGCGTCACAACGCGTCTCCGCGGCCAATGGCTGGATGGGCAACGCGTTCAAGAGCTGGATGCCGACCGGCCTTTACGCGCGCGCGCTCCTGATCATGATCGTGCCGATGGTGATCCTGCAAACCGTGGTTGCGTTCGTGTTCATGGAGCGGCACTGGAACACGGTGACGCGTCGACTTTCCGCCGCCGTGGTGCAGGACATCGCGAGCCTGATCGACGTCTACAAGGGCTATCCTCAGGACAAGGAACGCGCGCAGTTGCGCCGCATCGGGCAACGGCTGCAACTGGTCGTCGATTTTCTTCCGGTCGGCGACCTGCCGCCGCCCGGTCCTAAGCCGTTTTTCTCGCTGCTCGACCAGCAGCTCTCGGTGCAGCTCGGCCGCCAGATCGGCAGGCCATTCTGGACCGACACCGTCGGCAAATCCAACCTGGTCGAAATACGCATCCAGCTCGATGACGCCGTGATGCGCGTATTCGCGCAGCGCAGCGCGGCCTACGCCTCCAATTCCGAGATATTCATCTTCTGGATGCTGGGCACGTCTTCGATATTGCTGATCGTCGCGGTGCTGTTCCTGCGCAACCAGATAAGGCCGATCCTGCGGCTCGCGGAAGCCGCCGAAAGCTTCGGCAAGGGCCGCGAGGCGCCGAATTTCCGCCCGCGCGGCGCTCGGGAAGTGCGGCAGGCGGCGCAGGCATTCCTGGAGATGAAGGCGCGCATCGAGCGCTCGATCGAGCAGCGCACCGCGATGCTGGCCGGCGTCAGCCACGATCTGCGCACCATCCTGACCCGCTTCAAGCTCGAACTCGCCCTGATCGGCGACAGCCCCGAGGTCGACGGCATGCGCAGGGATGTCGATGAGATGTCCGGCATGCTGGAGGCCTATCTCGCCTTCGCGCGGGGCGACAGCGGCGAGATCGCGCAGCCGACCGACATGGCGATGGCGCTGGAAGAATTGCGCGGCGATGCCGAACGCAACGGTCATGCCGCGACGGTGACGTTTCACGGGCTGCCCGTAGTGACCGTCAAGCCGGCCTCTTTCAAACGCTGCCTCGCCAACCTCATCTCCAACGCGGCGCGGCACGCCGACACGATTTCGATCACCGGCCATCGCGATCACCGCTATTTGACGGTGACAATCGACGACGACGGGCCGGGAATCCCGGTCGAGATGCGCGAGGAGGTGTTCAAGCCGTTCCTGCGCCTTGACGACGCCCGCAACCAGGACGAGGGCGGCACCGGTCTCGGGCTGGCCATCGCCCGCGACATCGCCCGCTCGCACGGTGGAGACATCACGCTCGGCAATAGCCCGATGGGCGGCCTGCGTGCGGCGGTGCGGGTGCCGGTGTAACCCGATATTCCTGCGTTGCGGCCATCCGTCGAGACGCAGGCTTCGCCTGCTCCTCATGGTGAGAACCTTAGTCCCTCATGGTGAGGAGCGCGGCGACGCCGTGCGTCTCGAACCATGTGGCCAGTAGCGCAATCAGCAAGCGCCGTTACTTCTGCTTCGGCATCATGCCCTTCAGCTTTTCCATGTCCTTGATGTTCATCTTGATGCCGCCGGGCATCATCATGTCGCCGGGCCTCTGGTCGGCCTTGCAGGCGCCGAGCCATTTCGCCTCGATCATCGTCGTCGAATCCCGCGGCACGCCGGCGGGACCGCCCTCGCTGCGCGAGGTGGACTTGACGGTATAGGCGGAGTTGAAGTCGCCGACGATTTCAGCGCGCGAGGCGATCGATACGCCAGCGATGGCGCAGACCGAATCGGTGACGTAGCCGGTGGCCGTCTTCTGGATATCCTGCTTCGTGCACATTTCCTTGGCCATGGGCGAAAACGACGTGCTCATGTCCTTGTCGGTGGTCTGGTCGGTACACTGCTGCATGGTCATTTCGGGGGCCGTCGCGCCCGCGCGCAACACCTTCATCTCCCACAGGCCGGCCCTGCGCACCGGCAGTTCCACGGCGTGAGCGTCACTGACCGGCAACAGGGCCAACAGAGCAAGCGCCGATCCGAGTGACAGAAGCCGTCGCGCCATGCTCGCGCTCCCTCTGCTAGAAGATCAAGGCTGGTTGCGCTCAGTAGAGCGTGCGCAGAGGCCGTTCGGCGGCGCCATAGGGCACCCAGCGGCAGGCAAAGGAGATGTACCCGCCATAATTGGGCTGTACAGCCAGGAACCGCGCCACCTTGCCGTAGGAGGCGCAGTGGTCCACGGCCATTTGGCGCGCATCCACCTGTGTGGCAAGCGGATAGGCGATAATGCCGCCGGTGTCATTTCCCTTGAAAGGTGGCACCCAATGAGCCGGCGCCGGCGTGCTTGCCAGCATTCCGCATATTGCAACCAGGCTCGCGGCCCCAATCCTTCGCATGATCGACTCCCTTTCGCTCGAAGCGCACCATACGGCGCGCCGCAGGCCATGAAAAGAATGGTTGCGGCCCGACAAAGACTTGCCTTGCAGGTGTTGCCGCGCTGCACTTGACCTCGCCGGGGCTTCGCGGCACCGTTATCCTGCGTTGGACCAGTTGCGGATTCCCATGAACATCCTGTTCACACCATTGAAAGCGCTCGGCCTTGCGGCAACCGTCGCCCTGCTGATCTCCGGAACCATGGCCCAGGCCGCCAGTCCACTCGAACTGAATTTCGGGCTTTTCGGCCCGCGTTATGACGGCCGTGTTGCACCGTGCGAAGCTGCGTTGCCGACGATCACCTCGCAGTTCCAGGAGAAGGAAAGCACTTTCTGGAATTCAGCGCTGACGATCACCGCCTATGGCCGGATCCATGAAACCGCCTTCCGGCCCTGGCAATCCGACAATATTCCGCGGCGCTACTGCAGCGGCGACGTCATGTTGAGCGACGGCAAGCTCCGCAGCGTTCATTACTCGATCATCGAGGATGGCGGCTTTGCCGGCTTCGGCCAGGGCGTCGAGTGGTGCGTGACCGGGCTTGACCGCAACTGGGCCTACGGCGCCCGCTGCAGGGCCGCGCGGCCCTAAACTCTAGTCCTTGGGGATTGCCCCGCCTCTTTCCTCGCCGGCTTCAATGCGATGCGGTCAGCCGCTGATTCCGGACCCAATACATTTTGTTCTTGAAATGTTCCATTTGGCTGCTACGCTTCGGGAACGGTGGGCAAGGGGGATGGTTCGATGTTTCGATCAACTGGTGTTTTTCGGCTCCTTCTTTTGGTGTCCGTTGTCGTCGCCTCCGCGGGAATGGCTTCGGCCCAGGACCGCCGCCAGAACGCCCCCGGCGAGTTCGATTTCTACGTCCTGGCCCTTTCATGGTCACCGTCGTTCTGCGAGCAGGCGGCCGAGCGCGGCAGCAGCGGGCGCTCGCAGACCCAGTGCGGCCGCCCCTATTCGTTCGTGGTCCATGGCCTGTGGCCGCAATATGAGCGCGGCTTTCCCGAATACTGCCTGCGGCCGTCGCCGCGGCTAGACCGCAACGTCATGACCTCGATGCTGGACTTGATGCCGGCGCCGGGTCTGATCTTCAATGGATGGGACAAGCACGGCACCTGTTCGGGGCTGGGCGCGCGCGCCTATTTCGAAAACGTCCGCAAGGCGCGTGCCGCGGTGAAGATCCCCGAGGAATTCCTGCAATTGTCGGAAGCCAAGACCATTAGCCCCGGCGACCTCGAACAAGCCTTTATCACGGTCAATCCGGGCCTGAGCAGTTCGGCGATTTCGGTGGTCTGCAGCAGTCGGCGCCTGAGCGAAGTCCGGGTCTGCATGAGCAAGGACATGCAATTCCGCGCGTGTGAGGAAGTCGACCGCCGGGCCTGCCGCCGCGACGAGGTGGTGATGCCGCCAGTGCGGGGCGGCTAACCCCACCGTTCTCGGCGGCGTGGATTGTTCGCCGCGTTCGCCCTGACGTGCTAACCCCTGCCCATGAACTACCGACACGCCTTCCACGCCGGCGGCTTTGCCGACGTCATCAAGCATATCGTGCTGGTGCGCATGCTGACCTATCTGCAGGAAAAGCCGGCGGCGTTTCGCGTCATCGACACCCATGCCGGCGCCGGGCGTTACGATCTCACCGGCGACGAGGCGCGCCGTGGCGGCGAATGGCTGAGCGGGATCGCCCGGGTGATGCAGGCGCGGTTCTCTGAAAATGCGCTGCCTCTGGTGACGCCCTATCTCGACATCGTCAGGGCCTTCAACCCTCCAGGGGAGTTGAAGGCCTATCCCGGCTCACCCATGATCGCCCGCGCGCTGCTGCGGCCGCAGGACCGGCTCACGGCCTGCGAAATCGAGCCGGGTGCCCGCAAGCAACTGATCGAGACGCTGCGCCGTGACGCCCAGGCACGGGTGGTCGACCTTGACGGGTGGATGGCGTTGCCGGCTTTCGTGCCGCCGAACGAACGTCGCGGCCTGGTGCTGATCGACTCCTCATTCGAACACAAGGACGAGTTCGAAAAACTGGCCGACGGCTTCACTGAGGCCTTCGCGAAATGGCCGACCGGAAGCTACCTGATCTGGTACCCCGTGAAGAGCCGGCGCGCCACCGACACCCTGGCCCGCCTGGTCGCCGGCGCGGCTGCCGCCAGCAAGCCGGCGGCGAAATGTCTGCGCCTCGAATTCAGCGCCGCGCCGCAGGCCGCAGGCGGCCCCCTCACCTCCAGCGGCCTTCTGATGGTCAATCCGCCATGGACGCTGGCGGGTGAGTTGAAGACCATTCTACCCGAACTTGAAAAGCCGCTCGGCCAGGGCGGCGCCGGCCGCTTCAGGCTCGAGACGCCCAAGCCATAAGGCACCGCGCCTGCAGGGGAAAATGCGATCGGGCAGTAGGCAATCAGCGGAAAACCGTATTATGCTTCGGCCGTTGGACTGGCTTTACGTTCCGCTTCCGCGAATGGTTGCGGCGGAGCATTCAAGGCCAAGACCGGGCCGATCGGCGGCGCGAACCCGAACGGCTGGGGTGGCCAGGCCTCCGGCAGCGAATGTCCGGTCGGCCGATACGCGAATTGCGCGTAGCGGCGGAGCAAGGCGGGGGAAGGAGCACCCGATGGCCATGACTGGAACTATCAAGTTCTTCAATGGAGAGCGCGGCTACGGCTTCATCAAGCCTGATGATGGCGGTCGCGATGTGTTCGTCCACATCACCGCCGTGGAGCGGGCCGGATTGAAAGATCTGGCGGAAGGACAGCGCATTGCGTTCGAGGTTGAGCCGGACAAGAAGGGTAAGGGTCCCAAGGCGGTTAACCTGGTCGTTTCTTCGTGAGCGGACGTTCGCGCGCTGGAATCGGATTGAACCCTTGCCTGCAAGAGCATGATCCGGAAAAGTGTGCAGCGGTTTTCCGAAAAGATCATGCTCGAACAAAGAGCTAAAGTACGATGATGCATCCCAATCTCATCGTGCTTTAGGATGCGTCGAACGCAGCCATCGCGCGCGACGGTCTCGCCCTGAAGAAAAAGCCCCGGCGGCTCACGCCGCCGGGAGTCTGTAGCCGGTAGTTTCTTGTCAGAAGCGATAGTTCACGCCGGCCCGCACGGTGCCGAACCGGTAACCGTTTGGCGCACCGGTGATGACAAAATTGCTGTTGTTCAGATCCACATAGAGATATTCGATCTTGGCGCTCCAGTTCGGGGCAAAACCCATCTCGGCGCCGGCACCGAGCGTCCAACCGAGATTGGCATGGGATTCCGAAAGGCCGAAAGTGGACGCGCGCAGTTCGCCGTAAGCGAGACCGCCGGTGCCGTAGAAAAGAATGTTGTTAAGCGCGTAGCCGACCCGGCCGCGCACCGTGCCAAACCAGGGGTTGGAGAATTTCCAGGGAGCGAAGGTTTCCTCGGCGCCGGTCGCCTGTATGTCGCCTTCGATGCCGAACACCCACGGCTCCGCGCCCGGTCGCCAATTGAAGCCCGCCTGAACGCCGCCAACGAATCCTGACGGCTTGGTCGGATTGTTTGCGACCGATCCCCATGCGTAGCCGAGATTGCCACCGAGATAGAGGCCGGCCCAGCTATAGGAGTCGAAACGCTGATTGACGGTGTAGGGCGCCCGCGATCCGTAATTGAGGTCGCCCGCCCGCGCTGACATTGTCCAGCCCGCGGCGACCAGCACCAGCGCACGCAAAGCAAACCTGACCATCACGCAACTCCACGCAACTGCCGCGACTTTCCGGTTCGGGAGCCCCGGACCGGTTAGCAAGTTCGAGCTTTTTCCCGCACGATTTATCGAGAGTTTTAAGTTAAAGGGTTGTTAAGACGGGTTACCGCCCGCTCATCATTCTTAATAATGGGTTACCGAGAGCTTCCGACGTCCGCCCCGGGCGCTGGCGATGCCGACTTCCAGCGACTAATTTAGGCCCATGGACCGCGATTCTACCCATCAGCCAAAATCCTCACGCAAGTCGCGGCGGAACCCTCTCCCGGAGGTGCCACCGCAGCACCAGGCCTGTGCAGATGTGGATCCTGCGACCTCAGCCGCCGAGGAGGACGACGAGGCGCGGCTGCCCGAGGCCCCGGAGGAGCCTGCCGAGGCGGTGGCCGAAGGCCCGCTCGCGGTTGGCCACGCCGCCATCGAGAACGCGGTGCGCCTGGCGCCGACCTCGCCCGGCGTCTACCGCATGCTCAATGCCGGCAGCGACGTGCTCTACGTCGGCAAGGCAAAGAACGTCCGCAAGCGCCTGTCTTCCTATGCCCGTGTCAACGCGCCACTGCCGGCGCGCATCCTGCGCATGATCGCCGCGACCGCCTCGGTCGAGATCGTGTCCACCACCACCGAGACCGAAGCGCTGTTGCTCGAGGCCAATCTGATCAAGCAGTTGCGGCCGCGCTTCAACGTGCAACTTCGCGACGACAAGTCGTTTCCCTATATCCTGATCACCGGCGATCATTGGGCACCGCAGATTCTGAAGCATCGCGGCGCGCAAACCAGGCCGGGCCGGTATTTCGGGCCGTTCGCGTCCGCCGGCGCCGTCAATCGCACCATCACGGCGCTGCAGCGCGCCTTCCTGATCCGCTCCTGCACCGACGGTTTTTTTGAAAGCCGCACCCGGCCCTGCCTGCTCTACCAGATCCGTCGCTGTTCGGGGCCCTGCACCGGAGAGATCGACTTCCCCGGCTATACCGAGCTGGTGCGCGAGGCGAACGACTTCCTGTCCGGCCGCAGTGGTCTGGTGAAGCGGGAACTCGCCGGCGAGATGGAGAAAGCGTCCACCGAACTCGAATTCGAAACCGCGGCGCTGTATCGCGACCGCCTCGCTGCGCTGTCGGCGATCCAGTCGCAGCAGGGCATCAACCCGCGCACGGTGGAAGAGGCCGACCTATTCGCCATCCATCAGGAGGGGGGGTATTCCTGCGTCGAGGTGTTCTTCTTCCGCACCGGCCAGAACTGGGGCAACCGCGCCTACTTCCCGCGGGCGGAAAGATCCTTCACGCCAGAGGAAGTGCTGGCCTCTTTCCTCGCGCAATTCTACGACGACAAGCCGCCGCCGAAACTCATCCTGCTGTCGCACGAGATCGAGGAGCGCGCATTGCTGGCCGACGCGCTCGCGGTCAAGGCCGGGTCCAGGGTGGAAGTCGCCGTACCTAGGCGTGGCGAAAAGAAAGAGCTGATCGCGCACGCCCTGACCAACGCGCGTGAGGCGCTCGGCCGCAAGCTCAGTGATACCGCAACGCAGGCCCGCCTGCTGCAGAGCCTGGCGACGACGCTGGGATTGGCGCAAGCCCCGCGCCGGATCGAGGTCTACGACAACAGCCATATCCAGGGCGCTAACGCGGTCGGCGCAATGGTCGTGGCAGGACCGGACGGGTTCATCAAGAACCAGTACCGCAAGTTCAACATCAAGTCCGAGGGCCTGACGCCCGGCGACGACTACGCGATGATGCGCGAGGTGCTTGAACGGCGTTTCAAGCGGCTCGCGAAGCCGCCGGAGGGCGAAGCGGCCAAGGCAAAGGGTGGCTCGCGTGCCGACGATGATTCGTTTCCACAATGGCCCGATCTCGTCGTCATCGACGGCGGCCGCGGCCAGCTCAATGCCGCGCGGGAAGTTCTTGAAGGCCTTGGCCTGACCCAGGTGTCGCTGATTGCCGTCGCCAAAGGGCCGGATCGCGATGCGGGGCGAGAGACCCTGTTCATGCCGGGTCGCGAAGCGATCAAGCTGGAACCGCGGGACCCGGTGCTGTATTTCATCCAGCGATTGCGCGACGAGGCGCATCGATTCGTGATCGGCTCTCACCGCAAATTACGCAAAAAGGATATCCGGGAAGCCGGCCTGCAGGAAATCCCGGGGATCGGCCCGTCACGCAAACGTGCCTTGCTGCATCATTTTGGAACGCTGAAGGAAATCGAGCGGGCGTCGATCGCCGACCTCGGCAAGGTTCCCGGCGTCAGCGCCGAAAGCGCCCGCAAGATTTTCGAGTTTTTCCATGCGCAGCCGGGTTAAAGGGGGTGGGTCCCATGGGGAGTTTCTCGGCCGTTACCTGCGACCAGATGATCCGGGCCGGAGCCCGGTTGACCTTCACGCTCCAGCGGTATTGGTAAGACGCATGAACATCGCAACTACCAGGGGGCCGACCAAGAGCCTGTCCCTGCCGAATATCCTGACCTATGCGCGCATAGCCGCCATTCCGGTGGTCGTCGGTTGCGTATACGTCCAGTCCATTCTGGATGGACCGCTGTGGCTGCGCTGGGTGGCACTGGCGGTGTTCATCGCGGCCGGGGTGACCGACTATCTCGATGGCTACTATGCGCGAATGTGGGATCAGCAATCTGCCTTTGGCCGGATGCTGGATCCGATCGCCGACAAGCTTCTGGTGGCGTCCTGCCTGCTGATGCTGGCCGCCGACAACAGCATCCACGGCTGGACCCTGTGGGCCGCCATCGTGATCCTGTGCCGCGAGATCCTGGTGTCGGGATTGCGGGAATATCTGGCGGCGCTGCGGGTCAGCGTACCCGTGACCCGACTCGCAAAATGGAAGACCACCGTGCAGCTGGTTGCGATCGGCTTTCTGATCGCCGGCGAAGCGGGCGAGCGGATTCTGCCCGCCACCACCATGATCGGGATTGTCCTTTTATGGATGTCGGCGATCTTCACCATCTACACCGGCTGGGATTATTTCCGCGCCGGCATCCACCACCTCATCGAGGAGGATGAGGGATGAAAGTCAAGTATTTCGCCTGGGTGCGCGAACGGATCGGCATACCAGAAGAAACGATAGAGCCCCCGGCAGAAGTGCGCACGGTAAGCGATCTGATCGGCTGGCTCTCCAGCCGCGGCGAAGGCTACGCTTATGCATTCGAGACGCCAAAGGTGATCCGCGCCGCGATCGACCACGCCCATGTCAGACCGGACGCGGCGATCATGGGTGCCCGCGAGATCGCGTTTTTCCCGCCCATGACCGGCGGCTGACGAGGCGTTTTCGAGCGAAACGAAACGCTCAGAACAGAAGATGATCCGATGTCCGTCACCGCGACCATTCGCATTCAAGAGGCCGATTTCGACGTGGCGCGGGAAATCGCGGCGCTGACCAAAGGCCGCACCGACGTCGGCGCGGTGGTCTCGTTCAGCGGGGTCTGCCGTGGCGACGAGAACGGCGAGCCGATCGCCGCGCTGACGCTGGAACATTATCCGGGGATGGCGGAAGCCGAAATCGGGCGGCATGCCGGCGAGGCGGCGGCGCGCTGGCCGTTGACGGGCTTGACGGTGATCCATCGCGTCGGACGCATCGCGCCCGGCGAAAACATCGTGCTGGTGGTGGCGGCTTCGCAGCACCGGCAGGCCGCTTTCCACGCCGCGGAGTTCCTGATGGACTATCTGAAAGCCAACGCGCCGTTCTGGAAGCGCGAGGAAGGCCGAAAGGGCGCGAACTGGATCGAGGCCCGCGACCATGACGATGCCGCGGCGGCGCGCTGGACCAAATCCTGATGGCCAAACGCGCGAAACCTGTGACCAGGCGCGGTCGCGCCACATCGAAGCTTGCCCCGGTCGCCGCCGGCGAATTGCTGACGCTGACGGATTTTGTCCGCTACGGCGTCAGCCGTTTCGTCGAGGCCGGCCTGGTGTTCGCCCACGGCACCACCGACCCGCTCGCGGAAGCCGCCTTCCTGGTGTGCGAGGCGCTGCATCTGCATCCTGATCAGTTCGAGACCTTCGCCACCGCGCGCGTCACCGCAGCGGAAGGCGGCAAGATTCTCGATCTGATCGCGCGCCGCGTCAGCACGCGGGCACCGTCCGCGTATCTGGTCAACAAGGTCTACATGCGCGGCCTGCCCTTCTATGTCGACGAGCGCGTCATCGTGCCGCGCTCCTATATCGGCGAATTGCTCGACCTGCATTTCGGTGGCGACGATGACGAGCAGGGCGGCTCGCTGATCGCCGATCCCTTGGAGGTGGAAAGCGTGCTCGACCTCTGCACCGGGTCGGGCTGTCTTGCGGTGCTGGCAAGCCGGCGGTTTCCGAATGCCGAAATCGACGCGGTCGATGTTTCAAGGGACGCACTCGACGTCGCTGCGCGCAACGTCGGCGACTACGGATTGGAGGACCGCCTCACGCTGTACCGCGGCGATCTGTTCAAGCCGCTGGGCGACAAGCGCTACGACCTCATCATTTCGAATCCGCCCTATGTCGATGCGCAAGGCATGGCCAACCTGCCGCGGGAATGCCGCCTTGAGCCAAAACTCGCTTTCGACGGTGGCGCCGACGGTCTCGAAATCATCAGGCGCATCCTCGACGAGGCGGGCGCGCACCTGACGCCGAAGGGCGGACTGTTGTGCGAAATCGGCCGCTGTCGGCCGCAACTGGAGGCCGCCTACCCGCAACTGCCGCTGCTCTGGCTAGATACCGAGGATTCCGCGGGCGAAGTATTCTGGATTGCCGCCACCGATCTCTGAACCGCCGGATGGCGCGGAAATATCATGGCGCGTTGGCGTTCCCGTCACGCGGTGAAGCTGATAGTTTGGGCTCGACCCAAGCCGCAAACGCCAAGCAACCGCCAGAGAGGCCTCCGATGCTGGACAAGAGCCCCCGCCCCACCGCCGTCAACGTCCCGAACGACCTCGCCGCGCACTGGATGCCGTTCACCGCCAACCGGGCCTTCAAGAAAAACCCGCGGCTGCTCGCCGGCGCCAAGGACATGCACTATTTCACCGTCGATGGACGCCATATCCTCGATGCCGCCGCGGGCATGTGGTGCACCAATGCCGGCCACGGTCGCACCCAGATTTCCTCGGCGATCGCCAGGCAGGCCGAAGCGCTGGACTATGCGCCGCCGTTCCAGTTCGGCATCCCGCAGGCGTTCGAACTCGCCAGCCGCATCGCCGATCTGGCGCCCGACGGCCTCGACCATGTGTTCTTCTGTAATTCCGGCTCGGAAGCGGCCGACACCGCGCTGAAGATCGCGCTGGCCTATCATCAGATCGCCGGCCAGGGCACCCGCACCCGGCTGATCGGCCGCGAGCGCGGCTACCACGGCGTCGGCTTCGGCGGAACCTCGGTCGGCGGCATCGTCAACAACCGCAAGATGTTCGGCACCCTGCTGGCGGGCGTCGACCATCTGCCGCATACCTACGACCGCGACAAGCAGGCCTTCAGCAAGGGCGAGCCGGAGTATGGCGCGCATTTCGCCGACGATCTCGAGCGGTTGGTGAACCTTCATGGCGCCTCCACGATCGCCGCCGTCATCGTCGAGCCTATGGCCGGCTCGACCGGAGTGCTGCCGGCGCCGAAGGGATACCTCAAGCGGCTGCGCGAGATCACCCAGAAGCATGGCATCCTGCTGATCTTCGACGAGGTCATCACCGGCTACGGCCGGCTTGGCTTTGCCTTCGCCGCCGAACGCTATGGCGTGCTGCCGGACATGCTGACCTTCGCCAAGGGCATCACCAATGGCGCGGCGCCGATGGGCGGCGTGCTGGTGCGCGACACCATCCACGACGCCTTCATGAGCGGTCCGGAACACGCAGTGGAACTGACCCATGGCTACACCTATTCTGCCCATCCGCTCGCCTGCGCCGCCGGTCTTGCCACGCTCGACATCTACCGTGACGAAAAGCTGTTTGAACGCGCCAACAAACTGGAGCCAAAGTTCGCGGACGCCGTGATGTCGCTGCGGAAGGAACCGGGCGTGCTGGATATTCGCACCGTCGGCCTGACCGCCGGTATCGACCTGGCGCCGCTGGCCGACGCGCCGGGCAAGCGCGGCTTTGCCGGACTCAACAGCGCCTTCCACGACAACGACCTGATGGTGCGAGTCGCCGGCGACACGCTGGCGCTGACGCCGCCGCTGATCGTGACCGAGGACCAGATCGGCGAAATCATCGAGAAGGTGGCCAAGGTGATCCGCGCGGTAGCCTGAGCGCGGATGTGTCGGGTCCCGGCCTCGGGCCGGGACTGTCACTCCTGATCCAGCCGCACGATAGCAACGAGGGTTGCGCGAAAGAACACTAGCTCTACGAATCAACATTGATGCTAAGGTTGGGTTCGCTTGGGGGAGCGCGAACCAGAACACGCCCGAGGACTGCCGCTTTTTCCCGGGTGAGGACGGTTCGGATTTTGGGGGCGTAACGCGCAACATGATTCGCATTTCGACGATTTTCATCGCCATTTGCATGGTTCTGGTCGCGGCCTCCCTCGGCCTCGTGCTGCATTCGGTGGCGGGCTTCAGCGGATCGGAATCCGCGATCGTGGCGCTCACGGCGCTGACTTTCCTGATCCTCTACAATGCGGTGTCGATGCGGCTGCGCGATCGCTCCGATGTCGGCGGCCAGATCGCTGACCTGTCGCGCGGCACCGCCGACCTCGCCCGTCAGGTGGCCGAATTCGGCCGCCGGCTCGCCGCCGTCGAAGGCCGGGTGGTATCGGCAAACTCCGCAAGCTCCGATCGCATTCAAACCATGGTCGGCGAGATCAACGAGCTTGGCTTGCTGGTCAAGCAGCTGGCGCTGTCGGTCGCCAGCGAGGAGGAAACGCCCTCCTCAGGCGTGCCCGCCGCAGCTTCCGGCCCGGCAAGCCAGGCAACCGCCGTACCGCCGAACGAAAGCGGATATATTGCGGAGAATGCGCTTCCTGCCGCCGCCCGACCGGCGCCGGTTGCGGCGGCCACCACGCCGGCGGCCGTCGCCACTGAGAGCGCCGAAACTTCGCGCGGCCAGGCGAAGTTGCTGGCAGCCGTGCGGAGCGCCGTCGACGAAAACCGGCTCGACATCTATCTGCAACCAATGGTGACGCTGCCGCAGCGCAAGGTGCGCTACTACGAGGCGGTGACGCGGCTGCGCGACGACAGGGACCAGGTGATCGCCGCCGACGATTTCATCGCCGTCGCCGAAGCGGGCGGGTTGATCGGGCGTATCGATCACATGGTGATCCTGCGCTGTGTCCAGGTGTTGCGCCGCCTGATGGTGCGGAACAAGGAGGTCGGGGTGTTTTGCAACCTCTCGGCGGCGACGCTCGGCAATCCCGCAAGTTTCGCGCAATGCCTGGATTTTCTCGATGCCAACCGCGCGCTGGCGCCGTCCTTCGTACTCGAATTCAAGCAGGCGACGTTCCGCCAGCTCGGCCCGACCGAAACCGAGAATCTCGCCGCGCTGGCGCAACGCGGCTATCGCTTCTCGATCGATCATGTCTCCGACCTCAGGATCGAACCGCGGGAACTCGCCGACCGTGGCGTCCGTTTCATGAAGGTGCCAGCGGCGCTGCTGCTCGATCCCAGGCAAGGCTCGGCCTCGGACATCCACCCCTCCGACCTTTCCGATCTGCTCGGACGCTTCGGCATCGACCTGATTGCCGAAAGGATCGAGGGCGAGCGCGCGGTGGTCGATCTGCTCGATTATGATGTGAGGTTTGGGCAGGGCTTCCTGTTCGCGCCGCCGCGGCCGTTGCGGCCCGAGGGGGCGGCCGCCGCCGGCGGGACCGCTCCGGCCAAGGAATCAGCTGGTTCCATTGCCCCTAATGGCGCCGCCAAACCGGTTGCCGTCGTCGGTTCGGCTGCAGAGGGCGCCGCGCGGGCAACCGGCAACGCCGCGCTGGCGCGCCGCGCCGCCGGACCCGCCTGACAGGCGCCCAAGGTCATGGCCGCACTCCGCTTCGTGGAGCACCTGCGCGACCTCGTAGGCGGCGTGGAGGTCCTGCTCTCCGACATCTGGGGCGTGGTGCATAATGGGATCGAGGCGTTCCCCGAAGCCTGCGAGGCGCTGCATATCTTTCGCCAGCGGGGTGGCACCGTCATCCTGATCACCAACGCCCCGCGACCAGCCGATTCCGTGCAACGGCAACTGCGAAAGCTCGGCATTGCCGACGAGACCTATGACGCGATCGTGAGTTCGGGCGACCTGACGCGGCACTTCGTCGCCGACCATCCGGAGAAAAAGATGTTCTGGCTCGGTCCGGAACGTGACGCATCGATCCATCGCGGGCTCGACGCCGCGATGGCGCCGCTGGAGCAGGCCGACTACATCGTCTGCACCGGCCTGTTCGACGACGAGACCGAATCGGCGGAAGATTACCGCGCGATGATGCTGCAAGCGCTGGAACGCAAGCTGCCGCTGGTCTGCGCCAACCCCGACATCGTGGTGGAACGCGGCGACCGGCTGATCTATTGCGCTGGCGCGATCGCCGAGCTGTATCGCGAATTGGGCGGCGAGGTGATCTTCTACGGCAAGCCGCACCGGCCGATCTATCAGCGCGCCATGGCGCTTGCCGCCGAGCGCCGCGGCCATCCGACGCCGCTTGATCGCGTGCTGGCGATCGGCGACTCGGTGCGGACCGACCTTGCGGGCGCCATGGCGTTCGGAATCGATTGCCTGTTCGTGACCCGCGGCATTCATTCCGCCGACGTCGAGGGCCTCGATCAGTTTGATCCCGCCTCGGTAAAGGAGCTTTTCGGCCACCCACCCCGCGCCTTGATCCGGGAGCTTCGGTGGTAACGTCGCTTTTTCTCTCTCCGACCCTCGCCTTTCGCGGCGAGAGGCAGAGAGCCGGGGCGCGGTGGCAGGCTTACGCCGTCGCCATGTCCGGGAACACCGCCTCGATCTTGGTCTTCAGCGTGGCCGCGTTGAACGGCTTGACGATATAATTGTTCACACCAGCCTTCTTGGCGGCGATCACGTTCTCGGTCTTGGATTCGGCCGTGATCATGATGAAGGGCGTGGTGGCGAGGTTGGGATCGGCACGGACCTCCTTGAGCAGGTCGTAACCGGTCATCGGCTCCATGTTCCAGTCGGAAATCACGAGCCCGTATTTCTTGCCGCGCATCTTTTCCAGCGCCGCCGAACCGTCGCTGGCATCGTCGATGTTGTCGAAGCCCAGCTGCTTCAGAAGATTTCGGATGATGCGGATCATCGTGCTGTAGTCATCAACCACCAGAACCGACATGGACAAATCAACCGCCATCTTCTTCCCCCACTCAACGCTCAAGCAACTAAATCACGACAGGCGCTGCGCGACCCGCAGTCCTCTCCTCATCCCTAGCAGCACTGATTAAACAGCCCGTTAACCCGAACGCAGACCGGATCGAGGCAGTATTGTTACGGCCCCGATGGCTTGACTTCGCAGGCAGCGCCGCGTCACGGTCCGGCCGCGCTCGGCGCGCCAAAAGTGAAGAATCTGTGAAGAAAACCTACAATGGCAACTGGATTTACCATTATCCGCGACGCGACCCCCGCCGCCGAAATTCCCCGCGGGGCCGTGGTCGCCATGGGCAATTTCGACGGCGTCCATCTGGGCCACCGCGCCGTGATCGCCGCCGCCCTGCGGATGGGTCGAACCGTCGGCAAGCCGGCTTTTGCGGTCACCTTCGAGCCGCACCCCCGCAGCTTTTTCAGCCCCAACAGCCCGCAGTTCCGTCTCTCTGACGAAACCAACAAGCTGCGACTGCTGGCGGGAACGGGCCTGACCGGCGCTGTGGTGATGACATTCGACAAGGCCCGCGCCGGCACTTCGGCGCAAGATTTCATTAACCATGACCTGGTCCAGCGGCTCGGCATCAGCGGCATTGCCGTCGGCTACGACTTTCATTTCGGCAAGGGTCGGGTCGGCTCGCCGGGCCTTCTGCTCAGCGAGGCGCCACGGCTCGGGATCGCGGTCGACGTCCAAGCCCATGTCGATGTTGAAGAGCGGCCGGTTTCCTCCAGCGCGATCCGCATGGCGCTGGCGGAGGGCCAGATCGACGACGCCACCGCGATGCTGGGCGGGCCATGGTTCGTCAGCGGCGAAGTCATCCATGGCGAGAAACGCGGCCGCGATCTCGGCTACCCCACCGCCAATATCCGCCTCGACAAGCATTGCAGCCTCCGGCACGGCATCTACGCGGTGCGGGTTGGCCGCGGCTCCGACCGGTTTGACGCCGTCGCAAGTTTCGGCCGCCGCCCGACCTTCGACAATGGCGCGCCGCTGCTGGAGGTGTTCCTGTTCGGCTTCAAGGGCGATCTTTACGGCGCCGTGCTCGACGTCGCCTTCATCGGCTTCATCCGCGACGAGCAGAAGTTCAACTCGGTCGAAGCGCTGGTCCGGCAGATGGACAACGATAGTGCCCAGGCCCGCGCGCGACTGGCGGCCGCGCCCGACGCTTTTCCCAGACTTGGAGCCATCGGTTGAGCAAGCTACCGCCGGCAGGCGCGGGCCAAATCGGCGCCGACGCCGGGATTGACAGCGAGCACCCGACATCGCCGCGAGCCATGCCCGGTCCGCGAGGACGAGCGAGATTCGGGTACCCCCGGGCTTTGCGATTTCAGCTTCCGGCTGCTATGGAAAGCTCCATGTTGGCTCGGCGCACCATCAGCATTAGCGGCCCGGCTTCCGCCTGAGCGTTCGGCTCGGCGCAAGACCGGGATTTGCCTGTTTCATCCGCGATTTCAGCGCTTCAGCGCCGTTGACGAGCCAAACCAGAGCATTCATGTCCGAAAAGCCGCAAAAGTCCGAAGCAACCGACTATTCCAAGACCCTGTTCCTGCCGCAGACGGAATTCCCGATGCGGGCCGGCCTGCCGCAGCGCGAGCCGGAGATCCTCAGATACTGGAACGAGATCGACCTCTACGGAAAGCTGCGCGAGGGCGCCAGGGGCCGCGCCAAATTCGTGCTGCATGACGGCCCGCCCTACGCCAATGGCAGCATCCATATCGGCCATTCCCTGAACAAGATCCTCAAGGACGTGGTGACCAAGAGCCAGCAGATGCTCGGCTTCGATTCCAACTACGTGCCGGGCTGGGACTGTCACGGCCTGCCGATCGAATGGAAGATCGAGGAAGAGAACTACCGCTCCAAAGGCAAGCAGAAGCCTGATTTCCGCGACTCCACCGCGATGGTGGCGTTCCGCAAGGAGTGCCGCGCCTACGCCACGCACTGGCTCAACGTGCAGCGCGAGGAATTCAAGCGGCTCGGCATCATCGGCGACTGGGACCACCCCTACGCCACCATGAGCTATCCGGCCGAAGCCCAGATCGCGCGCGAACTGATGAAGTTCGCCGCCAACGGCACGCTCTATCGCGGCTCCAAGCCGGTGATGTGGAGCGTGGTGGAGAAGACCGCGCTCGCCGAGGCGGAGATCGAGTATGAGGATTACACCTCCGATACGGTGTGGGTGAAGTTTCCGGTGACCTCGCCGGCGCACGGCGCCCTGGCCAATGCATCGGTGGTGATCTGGACCACCACGCCATGGACGCTGCCGGGCAACCGCGCCATCTCTTTTTCGCCAAAGATCGCTTACGGCCTCTTTGAAATCACCGACGCGCCCGCAGACAATTGGGCGAAGAACGGCGATCTGTTGATCCTCGCCGAAACACTTGCCGAAAGCGTCTTCAAGCAGGCGCGCGTCACAGCATACAAGAAAGTGCGTGAGCTGCCGGCCGACACGCTGGACGCGGTCGAATGCGCTCATCCCTTGAAGGGCGTCAGTGGCGGTTACGAATTCACCGTTCCGCTCCTGCCCGGAGACCACGTCACGGACGACACCGGCACCGGCTTCGTCCACACAGCGCCCGGCCATGGCCGCGAAGACTTCGACGTCTGGACGGCAAATGCGCGTGAACTCGGCCAACGCGGCATCAACACCGCCATCCCCTACACCGTTGACGAGAACGGCGCCTTCACCGATCACGCCCCGGGCTTCACCGGCAAGCGCGTCATCAACGACAAGGGTGAGAAAGGCGAGGCCAACGAGGCTGTGATCAAGGCGCTGGTCGAGGCCGGCAGGCTGCTGGCGCGCGGCCGGCTCAAGCATCAATATCCGCATTCGTGGCGCTCGAAGAAACCCGTGATCTTCCGCAACACCCCGCAATGGTTCATTGCGATGGACAAGGACATTGCGGTGGACGGCAAGACAAAGCCCGGCGACACGCTGCGCGCCCGCGCGCTGCGCGCGATCTCGGTGACGCAATGGGTGCCGCCCGCCGGCCAGAACCGCATCAACGGCATGATCGCCGGCCGCCCCGACTGGGTGATCTCTCGCCAGCGCGCGTGGGGCGTGCCGATCGCGGTGTTCGTGCGCGAGAAGGCCGATGGCTCCGCCGAAATCCTGCAGGACGCCGCCGTCAACGCCCGCATCGCCGACGCCTTTGAGAAGGAAGGCGCCGACGCCTGGTACATGGACGGCGCGCGCGAACGCTTCCTCGGCACGCTCGCCAATCAAGACTGGAAGAAGGTCGACGATATCTGCGACGTCTGGTTCGATTCCGGTTCGACGCACGCTTTCGTGCTGGATGACCTCGTGCATTTCCCCGGCCTCGCCGGCATCCAGCGCAAGGTCGACGGCGGCCGCGACACCGTGATGTATCTGGAAGGATCGGACCAGCACCGCGGCTGGTTCCATTCCTCGCTGCTGGAAAGCTGCGGCACCCGCGGCCGCGCGCCCTACGACGTGGTGCTGACGCATGGCTTCACGCTGGACGAGAACGGCCGCAAGATGTCGAAGTCGCTCGGCAACACCGTCGAGCCGCAGAAGGTGATGAAGGATTCCGGCGCGGATATTCTGCGCCTCTGGGTCTGCGCCACCGACTATGCCGACGACCAGCGCATCGGGCCGGAAATCCTCAAGAACACCATCGAAACCTACCGCAAGCTGCGCAACTCGATCCGCTGGATGCTCGGCACGCTGCATCATTTCAGGCGGGAGGATGCGGTCGCGCCAGCCGACATGCCCGAGCTGGAACGGCTGATGCTGCACGAACTGGCGGGCCGTGCCGCGATCGTGCGACGGGCGTATTCCGAATTTGACTACAAGACGGTGGTCGCCACGCTATCGGCGTTCATGAACACGGAATTGTCGGCCTTCTATTTTGACATCCGCAAGGACGCGCTCTATTGCGACGCGCCGTCGTCGCTGGCGCGCAAGGCGGCGCTGACCACGATCGACATCGTCTGCGACGCGATCCTGCGCTGGCTGGCGCCGGTTCTCAGCTTCACGACCGACGAGGCCTGGCGGATGTACAGGCCGAGCGCCGAACCGTCGGTGCATCTGACGCTGTTTCCAGAGGGGTTCGAGAAATTTCGCGACGAGAAACTCGCCACACGATGGGAGACCATCCGCGACGTCCGCCGCGTCGTTACCGGCGCGCTGGAGATTGAACGTGCCGCCAAGAACATCGGTTCGTCGCTGGAAGCCTCGCCGCTGATCTATGTGTCGGACAAGAACATCTTCAACACGCTGTTCGACGTTGACCTGGCCGAAATCTGCATCACCTCGAACGCGATGGTCACCAATGACGACGCGCCGGACAACGCCTTCCGGCTCGGCGACGTGCCGGGGGTCGCCGTCATGGTCGAAAAGGCCGTCGGCAAGAAATGCGCGCGGTCGTGGAAGATTCTGCCCACGGTCGGAGAAGACGCCGAGTATCCCGACGTGTCCCCGCGCGACGCGCAGGCCTTGCGCGAATGGAAGGCGCTTGGAGTAGCGGTTTGACCCCTCACCTCCGCGCCGGAATCATCGCCGCGGTCGCCGCGCTGGTGATCGACCAGGCCTCGAAGCTCTGGCTGCTGTACGGGTTCGACATCGCCCGCCGCGGCGCGGTCAGGGTTACGCCATTTTTTGACCTGGTGCTGGCGTGGAATGTCGGGATCAGCTTCGGCTGGTTGCAGACCGATCACCAGCTTGCCCAGCTGGCGCTAATGGCGATCAAGGCGGTGGCCGTGATCGTGCTGGGCGTCTGGATGGCGCGGTCCAGCACGCTGCTGGCGACCCTCGCGCTCGGCCTGATTATCGGCGGCGCGATCGGCAACGGCATTGACCGATTCCTGCACGGCGCCGTGGTCGATTTCGCCCTTTTCCACCTTGATATTGGGGGGAAAACCTTCAATTGGTACGTGTTTAACTTGGCTGACGTGGCCATTGTTGCCGGGGTTGTGGGCCTGCTGTATGACTCCTTCCGGGGGGTGCCCGCCGCAAAAGCGCCCTGATGCCGGCCGATACGGACCCCCTTGCGGCATGGTGCCTGTACGCGTGGGATTCGGCGCTCGCGCCGAGCCCGCGGGTTGCAAAATCTTGAATGGGAACAGTCTGATGCGCGAGACCGACGCCCGCTCCCGGATGTTACAGAAGAGCCCGACGAACCGGGCGTTGCGGTTTGCTGCCGTGGCCTTTTGCATCGGCCTCATGATGGCCGCCGCGCCCGTCCGCGCCGCCGATGGCGAGGACGAGGACGAAATGACTTTCGAGGAAAAGATCATCGACGGCATCATGCGCGGAATCGGCGGCACCAACATGGAGAACCGCGGCATCGAATACCGCGAGCGGTCCCCGCTGGTGGTTCCCCCCAAGCTCGACCTGCCGCCGCCGGCCTCCGCTGCGGCGGAAATCAAGGCACCAAACTGGCCGAAGGATCCGGACGAGCAGCGCCGCAAAGCGGCGTCCGCCGCCCGCAAGAAGGAAAACAAGGACCCGCGCGAAGCCGCGCGCATCCTGACCCCGGCTGAGCTTGCGGTCGGCAAAACCGCGGCGCCCTCGCGCACCAACAGCGATCCGGTGCAACCCGGCACTTCCTATACCAACCCGATCCTGAGCCCGTCTCAGCTTGGCTACAACGGCGGGTTCAGCGGCCTGTTTGGCGGCAGCAAAGTCGAGACCGCCCCGTTCAAGGGCGAGCCGACGCGGGAATCGCTGACCCAGCCGCCGGTCGGTTATCAGACACCGTCGTCGAGCTTTGCCTACGGTACCGGGCCAAAGGAATCCCTGAACAGGGAATACAACCCTGCCGCCGGCAAGTATGGCGAATAGTTAAGTTTGGCTCTCGCCTTCGTTACCATGGCGGACGTCGGCGCGGTGTACGATCCCGCCGCAGTTTGGCGAATGGTTCAGTCCGCGTTGTTTCTCACAATTGCGCGAGGTCGCATCGCAGGAGCGGTAACCGCTTCTGCTGAGCTCGCGCCAGACAGGTCATGATGTCATCGCACCGCCTTGCCGCTCCGCTCATTGCAGCCTTCATCTCGACGTTTGCTCTTCCCGCCGGCAGCGCCCTCGCCCAGACCACCGTCACCTCGGAGCGGCCGGCCAGCTTCACCCTCGGCAACGGCCTGCAGGTGGTCGTAATTCCCGACCGCCGGACGCCGGTCGTGACCCAGATGATCTGGTACAAGGTCGGCTCCGCCGACGAGACGCCCGGAAAATCCGGGCTGGCGCACTTTCTCGAACATTTGATGTTCAAGGGAACAGCCAGGCATCCCGCCGGTGAATTCTCCAAGACCGTGCTGCGGGTCGGCGGCAACGAGAACGCCTTCACCTCGCTCGACTACACCGGCTATTTCCAGCGCGTGCCGCGCGAACAACTGGCGAAGATGATGGAGTTCGAGGCCGACCGCATGACCGGCCTCGTGCTCAAGGACGAAAACGTATTGCCCGAGCGCGACGTCGTGCTTGAGGAGTTCAACATGCGGGTCGCCAACAATCCGGAAGCCCGGTTGTCCGAGCAGATGATGGCGGCGCTCTATCTCAACCATCCCTACGGCCGGCCGGTGATCGGCTGGCGCCAGGAGATCGAGAAGCTCGACCGCGAGGATGCACTGGCGTTCTACAAGCGCTTCTACGCGCCGAACAACGCGATCCTGGTCATCGCCGGCGACACTGACGCGAAGGAAGTCCGCCCGCTGGTGGAAGCGGCCTATGGCGGCATTCCGGCCCAGCCGGCCATCGCCGCGCAGCGCGTGCGCCCGCAGGAGCCGGTGCCGGCCGCGCCGCGCACCGTGACGCTGTCGGATCCGCGCGTCGAACAGACCAGCGTGCGGCGCACGTATCTCGTCCCATCCTCGGCGACTGCGGCCGTCGGCGAAAGCCCGGCGCTCGATGTGCTGGCGCAGCTCATGGGTGGCGGCTCCAACTCCTATCTGTATCGGGCGCTGGTGATCGAGCGTCAGCTCGCGATCAGCGCCGGCGCCGGATACCAGGGCACCGCGCTCGACGCGACCCAGTTCTCGATTTCGGCTTCGCCGAAACCCGGGGTGGAGTTTGCGCAGATCGAGCAGGTCATTGACGGCGTGATTGCCGACGTGATCCAGAATCCCGCCCGCGCCGAGGACCTCGAACGGGTCAAGACGCAGCTGATCGCGGAGGCGATCTACGCCCAGGATAGCCAGGCCACGCTGGCGCGCTGGTACGGTGCCGCGCTGACGACGGGGCTCAGCATCGACGATATCAGGAGCTGGCCGGACCGTATCCGCGCCGTCACGGCCGAGCAGGTCCGCGACGCCGCGCAAAAATGGCTCGACAGGAAGCGCTCGGTGACCGGTTATCTGATCAAGGATTCCGCGCCGAAGCGTGAGGAGAAGCGCTCGTGAACGATTTGCTTAACGGCGCCCGGCGCTTCGCATTGGGCCTGATCGCCTGCCTGGCGTTGCTGGCGGTGGCGACACCATCGCACGCCGCGGCGAAAATCCAGCGCCTGATTTCGCCGGGCGGCATCGAGGCCTGGTTCGTGCAGGACGCCACCGTACCCCTGATCGCAATGGAATACGCGTTCAGCGGCGGCGCCAGCCAGGATCCGGTCGGGAAATCCGGCGTCGGCAACATGGTCGCCGGCCTGCTCGACGAGGGTGCGGGCGATCTGGATTCCAAGGCTTTCCACGAGCGCCTCGACCGCCGCGCGATCCATCTCAATTTCTCCTCGAACCGGGATCATTTCCGCGGCTCGTTGCGCATGCTGAAGGACAATAAGGACGAGGCCTTCGATCTGCTGCGACTTGCGCTCACTTCCCCAAATTTCGACCCGGCCGACGTCGAGCGCATTCGCGCGCAGGTGACCTCCGGACTGCGCCGCGACACCACCAACCCGAGCGCGCTGGCGAGCCGCAAATTCCTGGAAGTCGCGTTCGGCGACCATGTCTACGGCCGGCAGGCCAACGGTACGCTGGACAGCATACCGACGATCGCCGCCCCTGACTTGAAGGACTATGTCCGCCGGGTGATCGCCAGGGATACGTTGCGGATCGCGGTGGTCGGCGATGTCGACGCCGATACGCTCGGCAAGTTGTTGGACAGAACGTTCGGCGCCTTGCCGGCCAAGGCGAGCCTGACGCCGGTCACGGACGTGCAGGCCGCCAGGCCGCCGCAGCGCGCCTTCATCCCGCTCGACGTGCCGCAGACGGTGGTGACGTTCGGTGGTCCCGGCATTCGCCGCCAGGATCCGAACTTCATGGCCGCCTTTGTGGTGAACCACATCCTCGGCGGCGGTGGAATGTCGTCCCGGCTCTACCGGGAGATTCGCGAAAAGCGCGGCCTTGCCTACTCGGTCTCCCATTCGCTGCTCTGGATGGACCGCTCGGCGCTGTTCGTTGGCAACACCGGCACCCGCGCCGACCGCGCCGGCGAAACCGTCGATGCGATCGAAAAGGAAATCCGCCGCATGGCCGAGGACGGCCCGACCCAGACGGAGCTGGACGAGGCCAAGTCCTATCTCAAGGGATCGCAGATGCTGGCGCTCGACACCTCCTCGAAGCTCGCGCAAGCTTTGCTGCAGTATCAACTCGACAAGCTGCCGATCGATTACATCGAGAAGCGCAACGCCATGGTCGACGCCGTGACGCTCGACGACGCCCGGAAAGCCGCCAGACAATTGTGGGGCCAGGGCCTGCTCACGGTGATCGTCGGCCGCGCGCCGCAGGCCGCCGCACAGCCCGCCGCCGCGCCGCCGAAGGCGAACTGACGGGAATTTTTTATCAGAAGCTGGTAAGACGTGATGCCCGGGAGCCGCAGACACCTGTACGTCGTCTGTGCAAGGCGGGCTACCATGCCCGGGCATGACGACTGCCGGTGACACCATGATGCGGATATCCCGCGACCTTGCGATCGACGCGGACGACATCGATATCTCCTTCGTCCGCGCCTCCGGTCCGGGCGGGCAGAACGTCAACAAGCTCGCCACCGCCGCCCAGCTCCGTTTCGACACCCGCAGAATCGCGCTGCCCGAGGACGCCGCGGCGCGGCTGGACCGGCTTGCCGGCCAGCGCATGACCAAGGACGGCGTGATCGTGATCCACGCCCAGCGCTTCCGCACCCAGGAGCGCAACCGCGCCGACGCGATCGACCGCCTGCTCGAACTGTTGCGCGAAGCCATGGTGCGGCCGAAGCCGCGGCGGGCGACCAAGCCGACCTTCGGATCGAAGCAGCGGCGTCTGGAAGGCAAAAAGCGCCGCAGCGACGTCAAGGCGAAACGCAACACCGCGCGCTTTGACGATTGAGGCGCTCCGCGACGGTGGCGCCCCGCCCGTGCCGGCACCGAAAGTTCCGCACAACCGGCTGCCGATGCATGCATTTGTCGTCGCAGGGGCCTAAAATCATCACCCAGCTCCACCGATTCCGTGGGAAATCATGCCTGTCCGCCAGCTTCCCGAACAGCTCGTCAACCGCATCGCCGCCGGCGAAGTGGTCGAGCGCCCCGCCAGCGTGGTCAAGGAGCTCGTCGAGAACGCGATCGATGCCGGCTGCTGCCGGATCGATGTTTTCACCGATGGCGGCGGGCGACGGCGGATCGGCGTCACCGACGACGGCAGCGGCATGAGCTGCGGCGATCTTGCGCTCGCCGTCGACCGTCACGCCACCTCCAAGCTCGACGACGAGGACTTGCTGCAGATTCGCACGCTGGGATTTCGCGGCGAGGCGCTGCCCTCGATCGGCGCGGTGGCCAAGCTCGACATCACCACGCGGCACGCCAGCGAACCACATGCATGGTCGCTGTCGGTCGAAGGCGGCGCGAAGTCGCCGATCATGCCGGCAGCGTTGTCGCAGGGCACCCGCGTCGAGGTCAGCGATCTCTTTTACGCGACGCCCGCCAGGCTCAAATTCCTCAAGACCGACCGCACCGAGGCCGAGGCGATCCGCGAAGTGGTGCGGCGGCTGGCGATGGCGCGGCCCGACATCGCCTTTACGCTCGCCGGCGAGGAACGCGCGCCGGTGACCTGGGCCGCGGCGCTGCCCGGCGCGGCGGGCCGGCTGACGCGGCTCGGCGATATCCTGGGCGGCGAATTCCGCGCCGCGGCCATTGAAGTGCGCGCCGAGCGCGAAGGCGTTGCCATTGAAGGCTTTGCCGCCGCACCGTCGCTGACGCGGGCCAACGCGCTCGGGCAATATCTGTTCGTCAACGGCCGCCCGGTGCGCGACAAGCTCATCCTCGGCGCGGTGCGGGCGGCCTATTCGGATTATCTGCCGCGCGACCGCCATCCGGTGGTCGCGCTGTTCGTGACGCTGGAGCCGCAGGAGGTCGACGCCAACGTGCATCCGGCCAAGACCGAGGTGCGGTTTCGCAACGCCGGCCTGGTTCGCGCGCTGATCGTGCATGCATTGAAGGAAGGTCTCGCCCGCGAGGGCCGGCGCACCGCCGCCAATACCGACGGCTCCGCGTTGTCGGCGTTCCGCCCGTCCTTTGCGCCGCGTCCGACCCATTGGGACTGGCACAACTCGCCGGCTTATCCGGCTAGCCCCGCGCCGGCGTTCACGGGCGCGGCGGCGCTGGCCGAAACCGGCCAGGCAGCGTTCGATGTCGGCGCGCCGACCGCCGATGTGCGCTTCGAGGCGCAGGCCGCCGCCGACCTGCTCGACCGTCCGCTCGGCGCGGCGCGAACCCAGATCCACGAAACCTATATCGTGGCGCAGACCCGCGACGGCCTGATCGTGGTCGATCAGCACGCCGCCCATGAGCGTATTGTCTACGAGAAGCTGAAGGCGTCGCTGGCGAGGAACGGCGTGCAGCGGCAGATGCTGCTGATCCCCGAAATCGTCGAACTCGATGAGGCCACCGTCGAGAAGCTGCTCGCCCGCGCCGAGGAACTGGCCTCGTTCGGCCTTGCGATCGAATCCTTCGGCCCCGGCGCCGTCGCCGTGCGCGAAACGCCCTCCCTGCTCGGCAAGGCCAACGCGGCGGCGCTGCTGCGCGATCTCGCCGAACACATGGCCGAATGGGACGAGGCGCTGCCGCTGGAGCGCAGGCTGATGCATGTCGCCGCCACCATGGCCTGCCACGGCTCGGTCCGCGCCGGGAGACGCCTCAAGCCGGAAGAGATGAACGCGCTGTTGAGGGAAATGGAGGACACGCCGAACTCCGGCCAGTGCAACCACGGCCGGCCGACTTATGTTGAACTGAAGCTCAGCGATATCGAGAAGCTGTTCGGGCGACGGTAACGAGTCGTAGGGTGGGTTAGCAGAAGGCGTAACCCACCGATATTTGCGCGAAAGGGCGGACTACGCTTCGCTAGTCCGCCCTACGGGCCTCGCAAGAACACAAACTCGGTATCGTCATAGGCGCGCCGTTCCAGTTCCGCAAAGCCATCGGGCGCGGCGAACCCTGCCGCCTTCGCCTCCTCCACCACCAGCAACGCCCCCGGCGTCAGCCAGCCGCCGGCGCGCAGCGAGGCCATGGCTTTTTCCGCGAGACCCTTGCCGTAGGGCGGATCGAGAAAGGCCAGCGCGAACGGCTCCATCGGATGCGCCGGGCCGAGATCGGTGGCGTCGCGGCGATAGACCTTGGTCACGCCGCCAAGGCCGAGCGCCTCGACATTGTTGCGCAGCAACGCGCGCGCTTCCGCGCCATTGTCGACGAACAGCGCGAACGCCGCGCCCCGCGACACCGCTTCGATGCCGAGCGCGCCGGTGCCGGCAAACAGGTCGAGCACGCGCGCGCCGGCAATCGGATCGTCATAGGCGTGGATCAGGATGTTGAAAACCGATTCGCGCAACCGGTCCGCCGTCGGGCGGATTGCCTGCGAGGAAGGCGAGGCCAGGTTACGACCCTTCAATCGTCCGCCGACGACGCGCATCGTCCAACTACTCGTCCCGCGGTTTCAGGTCGCGCTTGCCGTGATAGCCGCGCTGCGGACGGCGCGGCGGGCCATAGCCGTTGGCCTCGTCCTCGTTGCGCGCACGCGCTTCCTCGCTGCCGGTGCGCTGCACCAGCACGCGGCGGCCCTTGCGATCGGCGATCAGTCCGCTCTTTCCGGCAGGCTTGAACGGCTTCTTGCCGCGCGGCGCCTCGCTCACCGGCACGTCGTCGGACTTTTCACCAGGCATCGGCCGGTTGAAGTCGGCGCCGGCCAGTGTCGCGATCTTCTCGCCGAGCTGCTCGCGCAGCACCCGGGTCTTGACCTCCTCGACCTCGCCTTCGGCCAGTTCGCCGAGTTGGAACGGGCCGTAGGATACCCTGATCAGCCGGTTCACCTCGAGGCCGAGATGGGCCATGACATTGCGGACCTCGCGGTTCTTGCCTTCGCGGATCGCAAACACCAGCCAGACATTGGCGCCCTGGTCGCGCTCCAGCGTGGCGTCGATCGAGCCGTATTTCACGCCGTCGATCTCGACGCCTTTCTTCAGCTCGTCGAGCTGCGCCTGCGTGACCTCGCCATGGGCGCGAACGCGATAGCGCCGGAGCCAGCCGGTGTCGGGCAGTTCGAGCGCGCGCGCCAGCCCGCCATCATTGGTCAGCAGCAACAGCCCCTCGGTATTGAAATCGAGCCGGCCGATCGAGATCAGCCGCGGCAGCGATTCCGGCAGATTGTCGAACACGGTCGGCCGCCCCTCGGGATCGGCGTGCGTCGTCATCAGCCCGCGCGGCTTGTGATACAGGAACAGCCGGGTGCGCTCGCGCGGCGGCAAAGGCTTGCCGTCGACGGTGATGACGTCGTTGGCGGTGACGTCGAGCGCGGGCGAATTGATGACGCGGCCGTTGACGGCGACGCGGCCCTGCGTGATCCATTCCTCGGCGTCGCGGCGCGAGGCAAGGCCGGCGCGCGACACCACCTTGGCGATCCGCTCGCCGGACTTCTTGATCCGCGGCGGTTGCGGCGCCCGCTTCTCGAACTCGGGCTTGCGCTCACGGTAGGCGCCACGACCGCCAAAGGCCGGCCGTTTGGCGAATATCTTGCTGTCGTCCTCGTTCTGGCGACGTGGGCGGTCGTCACCCGCCTCGTTGCGCGGATGCTCCTGCCAGTCGGTGCGGGCTGCCGCCGGGCCGCCTTCCCGCCGCTGGCGCGGACGATCGAACTTGGGACGATCCTCGCGGTCGCGCGGATAGCGCGGCCGTTCATCGCCGCCACGATCGTCGCGGGGTCGGTCAAAGCGCGGCTTGTCAAAACTCCGCGCGCCGTCGCGCGGCGGAGGGGAGGCACGCTCGCCGCGATCCTCGCGCTTCTGCCACGGCTTGGAATCACCGTCATCCCGGGCCCGATCGGGTCTGGCGCCGAAGCTCTTGCGTGGGCCGCGGTCGGGCGCGCCCCGCGAGAATTTTCGCTCGCCGGATTTTCGCTCGGGCCGATCACCGCGCGGGCGATCGCCGTCGCTGCGAGAACCTTCGCCGCGCGGGGTGTAAGGCCGTTTCTCGCCACCACCTGCCCGCGGCGCATAGGGCCGCTTGTCACCAAATTTCTTCTCGCCGAAGCGCGACGCCGGACGGGCCTCGCCATCGCGCTCACGGCGCGGGGCGCGGTCGTCGCGGCTGAAATTTGGCCGGTCGCCGCGCGGCGTGTACGGGCGCTTGTCGCCGCCACGATCTTCGCGCGGCTTGAACGAACGCTTTTCACCATCGTCGCCACGAGCCGGGCGGCTGGCAAACGGCCGGTCGCCGCGCGGACGCGGCGAGTCACCGAAATCCCGGCGCGGCGGACGAGCGTCGCCGTCGCGCTTGCCGGCGTAGGACTTGCCCGCACCCGCATAGGGCTTCTTGCCGAACGGCTTCGCGCCTTCCGACTTCCCGGCATAGGGCCGCCGCTCGCCGTCGCCGTCCCCTTTTCCGGCAAAGCTGCGCTTGGCGAACTTCTTGTCAGGTCCCCGGGCAGCTCCCGAGCGGCCCTTGCCCCCGCCCGCGCGGCCTTTGCCGTCCCCGGTGCGGCCCTTGCCGTCACCCGGCCGGTCACGCCGGCCGCGGGAATCGTTGTTTTTGTCGGTGTCGCGGGGCATGAATAGTCTCTCGGGTACGGATGAATTGGCAATCAGGCCGATGCGGATGGGCTGTCATAGCGAAAACGCGCGCGCACTTGGCTCAAGGCGCATTGTCACGCACAACCCGCATCCACGTTTGCTGAAGGCGCTCCTAGTAGCAGGTTTCTTTCGATGATACGAGGCATGACTGCCCCTTCTTTCATGGATTTGGCGCTGAAAACCGCCGAAAACGCCGGAAAGGCGGGCGAAGTTCCGATTGGGTGCGTGATCGTCAGGGGCTTCGAGGTGATCGCCACCGCCGGCAACCGCACGCTGACCGACCGCGACCCGACCGCCCACGCCGAAATACTGGCGATCCGGCAGGCCGCCGAGGCGATCGGGACCGAGCGGCTGGTGGATTGCGATCTCTACGTGACGCTGGAGCCCTGCACCATGTGCGCCGGCGCGATCTCGCTGGCGCGGATCAGGCGGCTGTATTACGGCGCCGCCGATCCCAAGGGCGGCGCAGTGGATTCCGGCGTGCGGTTCTTCGCGCAGCCGACCTGCCATCACATGCCCGACGTCTATTCCTCAGTCGGCGAAAGCGAGGCGGCGACGCTGCTCAAGGATTTTTTCAAGGTGAGGCGGTAGGGACGATCTCTCCAAACACCGCACTTTCATCATCCGCGAAAGCGGATGATCCAGTATTCCGGTGAAAGCCGTGATTGATCGAGTAGCCGCGACGTACTGGATACCCGCTTTCGCGGGTATCACGAGCGTTACGTTCAGTGACAACACGCCGAGCCTAATTCGCCGCAAAAAACTCCCGCAGGAGCTTTGCCGTCGCTTGCGGATTCTCCTCGGTGAGAAAATGCCCTGAATCGACCGCCGCGCCCGATACGTTGGTCGCCCATTTCCGCCACGTATCCAGCGGCGTCGTTGCCGCGCTCGCAACGCCGGCATCGCCCCACAGCGCCAGCATCGGGGTCGTGATCTTCCTGCCGGCGTCGACATCGGCCTTGTCGATCTCGTAATCGGCATAGGCGCCGGCTCGGTAGTCCTCGCACATCGCGTGCACGCGGGAGGGATCGCGGAACGGCGCAAGGTAATGCTCCAGCGCGCGCGGATCAAAGGCCTCGAGCGTCTGGCTCTTGGTCTGGCTAGCCATCTTCTGCCGCAGGAAAAACTCGCCATTGCCTGTGATCAGCGTTTCCGGCAGTGGATAGGGCTGCGCCAGGAATGCCCAATGATAGATCTTGAGCGCCGAGAGCCGGTTCAACCGCTCCCAGTAATCATAGGTCGGCGCGATATCGAGCACGGCGAGCTTGGACAGCCGGCCGGGGTGGTCGAGCGCGAGCCGGTACGACACCCGCCCGCCGCGATCGTGGCCGGCGAGCGCGAAATGGACATGCCCAAGCTGCTCCATCGCTTCCACCATCGCCTTCGCCATCGCGCGCTTGGTGTAGGGCGTGTGGTTGTCGTCGCTGTCGGGCATGTCCGACCAGCCATAGCCCGGCAGGTCGGCGATGATCAGCGTGAACCTGTCGGCGAGTTGCGGCGCGACCGGATGCCACATCACATGCGTCGAGGAAAATCCATGCAGCAGCAACAGAGGCGGCCCGCTGCCGCCGACGCGGGCGAAAATGCGGCCCGACGAGGTGTTGATCCACTCGGAGGCATATCCGGGAAACAGGTCGGCAAGGTCTGACATCGGCGCTCCCTCGGGCTGCTATCGTGCTTCAAACATTGTTTGTCGTTGCCGCTGGCCGGTCGCAGGTTTATGCCATCCCTCAAGCTCAACCAACAGAAACATGACGCGAGGAAACCTCCGATGTCGATCGATTTCGAAATCCCGGCCGAAGCCAAGGCGATCCGCGAGAAAGTCCGCAAATGGGTGCAGGAGGAGTGCATCCCCGCCGAGAAGGAACTCGACAGCAAGCCGCTCGCCGACGTGCTGGGCCCGCTGCGGAAAAAGGCGCGCGCACGCGGCCTGTGGTGCCCGTGGGTGCCGAAGGAATATGGCGGCATGGGCCTCGGTCCGCTGGCGAACGCGCTGGTGCAGATGGAACTCGGCGAGAGCATGCTGGGGGCGCTGTCGATGAACACGCAGGGGCCGGACGATGCCTCGATGATGACGATCCTCGCCCACGGCTCCGAGTACCAGAAGGAAAAGTTCCTCAAGCCGCTGCTCAACGGCGACAAGCGCATCTGCTTTTCGATGACCGAGAAGGCTTCCGGCGCCGACGCCACCGGCATGCAGACCACCGCGGTCAAGGACGGCAATGAAAACTACATCCTCAACGGCGAGAAGTGGTTTTCCTCATCCGCCAGCGTCGCCGACATGGCGCTGGTCATGGCCAGGACCGACCCGAACGCGCCGCGACACAAGCAGTATTCGACCTTCATCGTCGAACTGCCGAACCCCGGCTACAGGATCAAGCGCAATGTCGCCAACATGGCGATCGAGGGACCGCATGACGACGTGATCCACGGCGGCCACTCCGAAATCGAGATCAAGGATCTGAAGGTGCCGGCCGACAATCTGCTCGGCGGCGAAGGCAACGGTTTCGACATGGGCCAGCACCGCCTCGCCTATGGCCGCCTGCGCCACGGCATGCACAACGTCGCCAAGGCGCAACGCGCGCTCGACATGGCGGCCGCCCACGTCACCAAGCGCTCGACCTTCGGCCAGTTGCTCGCCGACCGCCAGGCCGTGCAGTTCATGCTCGCCGATTGCGCCAGCGAACTCTATATCGGCCGGTTGATGCTGCTGCATATCGCCTACAAGGCGGAAAAGGGCATGGACATCCGGCAGGAGAACTCGATCGCCAAGATCTTCCACGCGCACATGGTCCACAAGGTGATCGACACCGCGATCCAACTGCACGGCGCGCTCGGCTTCAGCCAGGATACGCCGCTCGCCAAATGGTACACCCAGGTGCGCGCGCAGCGGCTGGTCGACGGTCCGGACGAAGTGCACAAGTGGCGGATCGGCAAGAACGTCATCAAGGCGTTCCGCGAGCACGGCACCACGGCGAGCGCAGCCGGCGGGGATTTGCTGTAGTCCACACCGTCATTCCGTGGCGGCGCAGAGCGCCGAACCCGGAATCCGGAGATGAGGCTCCAAACGCTTCCAACATCGAGATTCCGGATCGCCGCGCACGGCGCGTCGTCCGGAATGACGGCGTTATCCCTCCGCCTTCTCCCGCGCGACGGCCTGCCAGCCGATGTCGCGACGGCAGAAGCCATCTCCCCAGTGGATGCGATCGACGGCCGCATAGGCGCGTTGCTGCGCTTCCGTGACCGTCTTGCCCAACGCGCAGACGTTAAGCACGCGCCCGCCATTGGCGACGAGGCGGCCTCCCTTGAGCGCCGTTCCGGCATGGAAAATCTCGACGCCTTCGACCTTCGCGGCCTCGTCCAGCCCTTCGATTGCGGAGCCCTTGCCGTAGGAGCCGGGATAGCCCTTGGTCGCCATGATCACCGTCAGCGCCGCCTCGTCGAACCAGCGCAGGCTGAAATTCTTCAATTGTCCGTCGGCGCTGGCGAGCAGCGCCGGCACGATGTCCGACATCATCCGGAGCATCAGCACCTGGCATTCGGGGTCGCCGAAGCGCGCATTGTACTCGACGAGCTTCGGCCCATCCCTGGTCACCATCACCCCGGCGAACAGCACGCCCTTGTAGGGCGATCCCATCGCCGCCATCGCCCGCAGCGTCGGGCGGATCATCTCGTCCATCACCCGCGCACACATCGTGTCGGTCATGACCGGCGCCGGCGAATAGGCGCCCATGCCGCCGGTGTTCGGTCCCTTGTCGCCGTCGAAAGCACGTTTGTGATCCTGCGCGGTCGCCAGCGGCAGCGCGTCCTCGCCGTCGCACAGCGCGAAAAACGAGGCTTCCTCGCCTTCCATGAACTCCTCGATCACCACCTCGGCACCGGAGGCCCCGAAGCCGCCGCCGAACATCATGTCGACTGCCGCCAGCGCCTCCTGTTCCGTCACGGCCACGACGACACCCTTGCCGGCGGCGAGCCCGTCGGCTTTCACGACGATTGGAGCACCCTGCTTTCGGATGTAGGTTCTTGCCGCTTCGGCGTCGGTGAAATGGTCGTAGGCCGCGGTCGGAATGTTGTTGGCGCGGCACAGCTCTTTGGTGAAATTCTTCGAGCTCTCAAGCCGGCCCGCCGCCTTGCTTGGCCCGAAGGCCTTGAAACCGGCTGCGTTGAGGTCATCGACGATCCCGGCCGCGATCGGCGCGTCCGGCCCAACCACCACGAACTCAATCCGCTCGCGCTGGCAGAAGTCAATCACCGCTGCGTGGTCGGCGATATCGAGCGCGACGCACTCGGCTTCGCGCGCGATGCCGGCATTGCCCGGCGCGCACCACAGCCTGGTCAGCAGCGGGGAGGCGGCGATCTTCCACGCGAGAGCGTGTTCGCGGCCGCCGGAACCAAGCAGGAGGATGTTCATCGCTGGAGCCGGATGCGAGGATGAGATGCGGTTCGGTCGCACAAAACCGCCCCCCGCCGCAAGGGGATATCACCACCCGCCGGCCTTGCGGGCCCGGGCGCCCGGATTTAACGGCAGTCAGGCCTGGCCGCCTGATGTATAGATAATCCGCATGACGCGGATTGGCGGCGACGGCCAAATTCCCTAACCTTGCCCGAACGCCCCGAGAGCCCGAATCGATGGCCCATGCCCGCTGCGGATAACCTGCTCAACGCGCCGGAATTCACCGTCTCCGAACTGTCCTCCGCGCTGAAGCGGACGGTGGAGGACGCCTACGGGCATGTCCGCGTGCGCGGTGAAATCTCCGGCTTTCGCGGGCCGCACTCTTCCGGACATTGCTATTTCGCGCTCAAGGACGAGAGCGCCAAGATCGAGGCGGTGATCTGGAAAGGCGTGCATTCGCGGATGCGGTTCAAGCCGCAGGAGGGGCTTGAGGTCATCGCCACCGGCAAGCTCACGACCTTTCCGGGTTCGTCGAAATACCAGATCGTGATCGAGGCGATCGAGCCGGCGGGGATCGGCGCGCTGATGGCGCTGATGGAGGAACGCAAGCGGAAGCTTGCCGCCGAAGGCCTGTTCGACGAGGCGCGCAAGCAATTGCTGCCGTGGCTGCCGGAGGTGATCGGCGTCGTCACCTCGCCGACCGGCGCGGTCATTCGCGACATCCTGCACCGGTTGCAGGACCGCTTCCCCCGTCGCGTGCTGGTGTGGCCGGTCAAGGTGCAGGGCGAAGGCTCGGCCGAACAGGTTGCCGCCGCCATCCGCGGCTTCAACGCGCTGCCCGAAGGGGGCCGGATTCCGCGGCCGGATCTGCTGATCGTCGCGCGCGGTGGCGGTTCGCTGGAGGATCTGTGGTCATTCAACGAGGAGATCGTGGTCCGCGCCGCCGCCGAGAGCATGATCCCGCTGATCTCGGCCGTCGGCCACGAGACCGACATCACGCTGATCGATTTCGCCGCCGACAAGCGCGCGCCGACGCCGACGGCCGCCGCCGAAATGGCGGTCCCCGTCCGCAGCGAACTGTTCGTCGAGGTCGAAAGCCTGGCACGCCGCGCCATGGTGTGCTGGCAGCGCGGCCAGGAAAGCCGCCGCAACGAGTTGCGCGCCGCAGCGCGCGCGCTCCCAGGGCCGAGCGAACTACTCGCGATCCCGCGGCAGCGGCTGGATCATCTCACCGCCGCCCTGCCCCGCGGCCTCAAGGCCAATACGCACGCCCACCACCGCCGCTTCGCCGATGTCAGCGCCGGGCTGACGCTGAAGGTGCTGCGCGGACAGGTCGCTCACGCCAGCCAGCGCCTGACCGTGGCGGGCGAACGGATCCGGCTATCCGCCCGCGCGCTGCTGCGCAGCCGCCGCGACCGGTTTGTCGGGCTGGAGGCCAGATTAAGGGCCTCAAGGCTCGCCAACGCCGAGGCGCAGCGCAACGCCATCGCGCGCGACCGCGAGCGCGCACAAAGGCTGGCGGAGCGTGCCCGCCGCGCGCTTCTGACCGGGATGCATCGGCTCAATGCGCGAGTCGCGCATAGCGGCCAGTTACTGGCGGCGCTGTCATATCGCGGCGTACTGGCGCGCGGCTTCGCCCTGGTGCGTGATGCGCGGGGCCACGCCGTGCATGCCGCGACTTCGATCGGCCCGGGCGCTCATCTCTCGGTCGAATTCGCCGACGGCCGCGTCGGCGTCACCGCGGATGCGGACCGGCCACCCGCGACATCACAGCCGCCGGAGGCGCCCCCGCGCGCGACCCGGACCGTCTTGGCCAAGCGCGTGACCAAGCCGATCGACCAGGGAAACCTGTTCTAGCGCGACAGCCATTCGGCGACGAGTCGCTGCGAATCCGATCGCGCCTTCATGTCGGTGCCGACATGGCCACGTTCCGGCAACGCCGGCTCGGCGCCGCCACCGAGCGCGCGCAACGGAAGGTTGGCGCGGTCGAATTCGTGCAATGCACCGGGATAGACCACGATCCGTGCCAGCGCGCTGCGGCCGCGTGCGCCCTCCACCATCTGCCGGCAGGCCGCGGGCGAACTGATGTCGTCCTTTGCGCCAATCAACAGCAGCGTCGGCACCCGCGCGCTCCAGCCGAGGCCGGAGGACGTCCGGCAATCCGGATAGAACGCGATCGCCGAGCGAAAATCCGGCCCCGCGCTGCGCAGCGAAAGTTGCGGGCGCACCGCCCACAGCACGGCGCTGGCGCCATTCGCCCACCCCATCAGACTGATGCGGTCGCGCGCGACCCAGGGCTGCTGCAACAACCATAGCCGCGCCGCCACGACATCGGCCACCCGCTCGCGGCGCGCCAGCACACGGCGTTCGCTGGCGCGGCACTGCGGGCCGAGTTCCCGCGAACCGTAACTGTCTGGCAGCAGCACGGCATGGCCGCTCTTCAGCAGTTGTTCCGCCCAGTCGCGATAACGGGGCGGCACCGGCTCCGAATGCCCACTCAATCCGCCGCAGCCATGTAGCGCGATCACGGTGGGAAACGGACCGTCGCCATCCGGCTTGTAGAGTTGCGCATGCAGGGTCCGGCTGGCCGCGGGGATGTCGACCTGGCGCGGGGTCGGCAATGCCGTGGCGTTTGCAATACCCGACGCGGCAAGGAGCAAGACCAACAGCGTTACTGAGAAAAGGCGCATCGGTCTCCGTCGAGGTTTGCCAGGGCACCGGGCACAGCCGGTTTCAAGTTATCATGCGACCGGGCTCAAAAATCATCACAAGTCGGTGGGGTTCCCGAGCGGACAGTCGGCGTTATCTGTGATAGATCGGATCCCAAAATTCATTGGCCGGGCCTTGATGCGCCGGTTCAGCGGAGAGTTTGACGGTGCTCAACAAATTCGGTTCCTCCGGTCAGGGCGAAGCCCAGGTGCAGTATCTGGACGGCGATTTCCGCGTGATATCGCCCGGGACCTATGTGCGTTGCGCCGTGACCGACGCCCGGATCCAGCTCGACGAATTGAAGTACTGGAGCGTCGACCTGCAGGAAGCCTATTCGGCGCCCAGCGCCGTGCTGCAGCGGCACTTCCCCGGCGTGCCGAAGTCGCAGAGCTGAGCCGCAATTCCTAATCCGCCCTCCGCTCACGCGCCCGCGACAGGCGCTCGGATACGAACTTTCGCAAGCGCGCCGGCTCGTCGAATTCCAGGGTCACCGCGAGCGGCACCACCTGCCGCGCCCAGTCCGGCAACTCGCCGCCGCGCCGCAACCGCGCCATATCCTTTTCCGTCGTGACCAGCGCCAGGGCGTCGCCCCTTGCCTCTTCCGCCAGCCCCTCGATCTCGCCTTTCGAATAGCTGTGATGATCGGCAAAGGCGCGCGAGCGGGCGACATCGACGCCGTTCGCCCGCAGCATGTTGAAGAATCGCGCGGGATCGCCGATTCCGGCAAACGCCAGCGCGCGCCGGCCGCGAAGCGAGGCGAGCTGCGCCGGATCCGGCCGCAGATGAGCTGACAGTACCGGCTTGCCCTGTGCGGCGATCTCGGCTGCGACCGCCGCCGCCGCGACGCCGTCGCCGACAATGATCAGCGCATCGGTACGCGCCAGTTGCGGCCCGAGCGGTGCGCGCAGCGGGCCGGCGGGAAACACCTGTTCGTTGCCGAGGCCGCGCTCGCTGTCGATGACGATCAACGAGGCATCCTTGACGATGGCCGGACTCTGGAAGCCGTCGTCCATCAGGATCACGCTCGCGCCCAACGCCCGCGCCAGCGGCACGCCGTCCGCGCGCTGACGGGCCACCACCACTGACAGCCATCCGGCCAGCATCAGCGGCTCGTCGCCGACATCGGACGCCGCATGGCGCCCGGGATCGACCCTGACGGGTCCACGCAATCGTCCGCCATAGCCGCGGCTGAGCACGACCGGGGTCTCGCCGAGCTCGCGCAACAGTTTCGTCAGCGCCAGCACGGTCGGCGTCTTGCCGGCGCCGCCGAGGCCGTAATTGCCGACGCAGAACACCGGAATTCCGGCATCAAGACCCCTGCGCTGCAGGCGCTTCGCGGCGATAGCGCCATAGAGCGCGGCGAGCGGTCTCAACAGACGCGCGTTCAGCGAGGACGGTCCATGCCAGAAGCCCGGCTCACGCATTGGCGGCTCCCGTCTCCAGCCGCAACTGCAGGAGATACGGCTCGAGCGCCGTCAGCGTGCGCTCCAGCGCGCCGCCGAGTTGTTCGACCACCCGTTCGGACGCGGCAAGCATGGCAGCGCGCGCGCCGGGATCGGCCAGCAACTGCCCGAGCTGCTTCACCAACGCTTCCTGGGTATCGGCCCGTCGCGCGCCGCCGGCGGCATCGAGGGCGTGATAGACATCGGTGAAATTGAAGACGTGGGGGCCGTGAACGATCGACGCGCCGAGCTTGACCGCCTCGATCGGATTCTGTCCGCCATGCGCGACCAGCGATCCGCCCATGAACACGATCGGCGCCAGGCGGTAGAACAACCCCAGTTCGCCCATGGTGTCGGCGACATAGATATCCGTCGCAGCGGCTGGCAATTCTCCGCGCGAGCGAATGCCTGCATTGAGGCCGGAATCGGCGATCATCTGCGCAATGGCCTCGCCGCGGTGGGGATGCCGCGGCACGATCACGGTCAGCAGATTTGGAAAGAATCCCGCGAGCGCCCGGTGGGCGTCGGTCAACATCTCCTCTTCGCCGGGATGGGTAGAGGCCGCGACCACGACCGGGCGACCGCGTGTCATCGCCATCAGCCGCTCCAGCCGGTTGCCATCCGCCGGCGGCGCCGGCACGTCGAACTTGAGGTTTCCGGTAACCGCGACGTTGCGGCTACCCAGCGCAGTAAACCGGTCGGCATCGAGTTGCGACTGCGCGAGGCAGGCCTCGAAGCGGCCGAGCAGCGCCGCGATCGTGCCCGAGACCCGGCGCCAGCGCGGAAACGAGCGTTGCGACATCCGTCCGTTGATCAGCACCATCGGCAGCCGGCGCGCGGCGCTCGACAGGATCAGGTTCGGCCACAGGTCGGACTCGATGAACAGCGCCAGCGACGGCCGCCAGTGATCGAGAAACCGCGCGACGTAACGTGGCGAATCGTACGGCACATATTGATGGATGACGTCGGCGGGGAAACGCCTGGCGACGATCGCCGCCGAAGTCACGGTGCCCGAGGTAAGCAGGATGCGGAAACCCTGCGCGCGCAACCGCTCGATCAACGCGGCGGCCGCCAGCACTTCGCCGACGCTGGCGCCGTGGATCCAGATTAGCGGCCCATCGGGGCGGAGATCGGCGCTCAGGCCACGGCGCTCGCCGACGCGCGCCGGATCTTCCTTGCCAAGACTCAATCTCCGGCTGATCAGCGCAGGCGACAGCGGCACCATCACCGACGACAGCTTCCGGTAAACCCGCAACGCCATCGGCAGTGGATCAGCCAAGCGCGGCCTCCGGACGACCGACGGCCGCATAGGCGCGCCGGGTCGCCTCATTGAGATACGTTTCCACCCGAAGGCGCAATTGTTCCATGGTCTCGGCGTCGGCATCCGGCGGCACGTGAACCGCTTCGATGCCTACCACGACGCCGCGTCCGAACGGCAGATTGATCGTGGTGGAGTCCCAGTTTTTCAACCGGATAAACCGGCTGGTCGCCATCGCAAACGGCATAATGGGCCGCCCGGATTCCCGCGCCAGCATGATGACGCCGAGCCCCACCACCCGCGCGCGCTTCGGCACGTCGGCGGTGGTTGCAACATTCCAATTGTCCGCAAGCGCCTGCAGCATCTCCCGAAACGCGCCAACACCGCCCTTGCGGTGAAAGGCGCCGCCATGATCGCCGGAGCCCCTGATCGTGCCGATGCCGAGCCGCTCCGCCGCGATGGCGTTAAATTCACCGTCGCGGTGCCGCGAGATCAGCACCTTGGCGCGATGGCTGTCCCTGGTCTTGACGAACGGAGTCATCAGATGCTGGCCGTGCCAGAACACGAAGATTGCCGGCTGCTCCGGCTCGACGATGTCATAGACGTCGGCCGGTTCGTAGCTGAAACGGTTGGTCAGCCAGACCAGCCGCAGATATTCCGCCGCGAGCACGCCGAGCACGCGCTGGACCCAGCTGCTGCGCAGCAAATCACGAGAGAATCGTTTCAACGGGAGGGCTTCGTGTCTTGACCCGGATCGAGCAGCCGGTGGAGGTGGACCACGAAGTAGCGCATGTGGGCGTTGTCAACGGTCTGCTGCGCCTTTGCCTTCCACGCCGCGTGGGCGGATGCATAATTGGGAAACACACCGACGATTTCGACCTGGTCGAGATCCTTGAAGGTCGTGTGTTCGAGATCGGTCAACTCGCCGCCAATGACGAGGTGAAGCAATTGCGGCTGGGCGCTTTCTGGCATGATGGCTTTTCCTAACGATGTGCCCGGCAAGCAACCACATGGCTGTCAGTGGGTGAAGGGGGCGATTGGCCCGCACGGACCATGCCGTTTCAGGGCAGCGGACGAGATCGAAAATGCTCGACAATGCGCGCATGACGATCGTGTCCCGCCGCCACCAGCATCCCATGCACCACGTCCCGACGATTATACTCAATCGTGTCCCCCGAGAGCGCGGTCATCCTACCACTGGCTTCCTGCACGATCAAATTCGCCGCGGCAAGATCCCAGTCACGGCTCTGACCGCCGGCAAAAGCGGCATCAAGGCTGCCATCGGCGACCCGGCACAGCCGCAGCGCCAGCGATCCGATTCGCGGATGCAAGGTGATGTCGTCCGTCGAGGGGCTCAGCCGCTGCACCAGCGGTTTTGGACCTGCCACGCGGGAAAAATCCAGCCCGGCGCCCACGGCGGCACGCGCCGGCCGCTCGTTGCGGGTGGCGCCCTGCCCGCGGATCGCGAAGAAGAACTCGTCGGTCGCCGGCGCGAACACCGCCGCCAGCACCGGAGTGGCGCCCGCCACCAGCGCCACGCTCACGCACCAGTCTTCGCGGCCGGCAAGATAGGCGCGGGTGCCGTCGATCGGATCAACGATCCACACCAGCGGCTTTCCCAAACGCGAATCATCGTCGACGCTTTCTTCCGACAGCCAGCCATATTCCGGCGTCGCCGAGCGCAGCCGCTGCTCCACGAGATCGTTGACGGCGATGTCGGCCTCGGAGACCGGCGAGGAGACGCCTTTGGTCCAGTTCCTAAGCTCGGTGCGAAACAGCGACAGCGCCAACTTGCCGGCCTCGCGCACCGTGTCGGTCAACAGCGCCGCGTCGCGCGCCAAGATTCGGTCGGCGGTATCAGCGTCCGCCAAGCGTCAAACCCTCGATGCGCAATGTCGGCGCGTTGACGCCGTAACGGAATTCCAGATCGTTGGCCGCCACCAGCGACTTGAACATCGCCAGCAGATGTCCGGCGATGGTTACCTCGCTGACGGGATAGGTGATCTCGCCGTTCTCGATCCAGAAGCCGGACGCACCGCGGCTGTAATCGCCGGTGACGCCGTTGACACCAGAGCCGATCAGGTCAGTGACGTAAAAGCCCTGCTTGATGTCGGAGATCAGTTGCCGCGGCGTCATCTCGCCGGCTTCGAGGTGCAGGTTGTAGGCCCCCGGCGACGGCGACGACGAGACGCCACGATGGGCATGCCCGGTCGTGACCATGCCAAGCTCGCGCGCGGTGGCGCAATCCAATAGCCACGTCGTCAAGACGCCCGCCTCGACGATCGCGGTTCGCTTGACCCTGACGCCCTCGGCGTCGAAACTCTGCGAGCGCAGTCCGCGGACCCGAAGCGGGTCGTCAATGATCCGGATATTGCCGCCGAACAGCTGCTCGCCAAGCCGGTCTTTCAGGAAGCTGGTCTTGCGCGCGATCGAGGCGCCGTTGATGGCGCCGACGAGATGGCCGACCAGCGATCCCGCGACGCGGGGGTCGTAGACGACCGGCACCTTGCAGGTCTCGACCTTGCGCGGATTGGCCCGCGCCACCGTGCGTTCGCCGGCCTTGCGGCCGACGCTCGCGGGCGAAGCGAGATCGGCGGCGTGCGGGGCCGAGGTGTAGTCGTAGTCGCGCTCCATGCCGGTGCCCTCGCCTGAGATCGCGGTCATCGAGATGCCCTGGCTGGAGCGCAGGTAGGAGCCGTGGAAGCCGGTCGAGGTCACCAGCACCATGCCGCCGATCCCGCTGGAGGCCGACGCGCCGCCCGACTTGGTCACGCCCTTCACCGCCAGGCCCGCGGCTTCGGCCTCGCAGGCGCGGCGCTCCAGTTCGCCGGTCGAGGGAACCTCGCGGTCGAGCAAATCGAGATCGGCGAACTCGCGCGCCAGCAGCGACGGATCGGCGAGACCGACATATTTGTCGTCGGGCGCGACGCGCGCCATCGCTACCGCGCGCTCGGCCAGTTTCGCCACGCCGTCGCCGGAGACATCGTTGGTCGAAACCACGGCCTGGCGCTGCCCGACCAGCACGCGCAATCCGACGTCGTCGCCTTCGGAACGCTCGGATTCCTCGACGCGGCCGTCGCGCACCTCAACGCCCTGCGAAACGCCGCGAACCGCGACCGCATCGGCGGCGTCGGCGCCGGCGCGCCTGGCCGCCTCGACCAGGCGCTGCGCCAGCGTCGACAGCGCCGATTGATCGAACAGGCCGGCGCTCATGTCGGAAGCCTTGCCGGAAGCTTTGGAGGCCTGCGCAGGCGCTGAAGCCGCGGATGGTGAAGAGTTCACGAACAAGATCCCCGACATCAAAGCGAGATTGGGAGGCAAAGCAGCAGATTAAGCAGATGTGCCTGATTCACCGGGAGTTCAAGCATTTCGCGGCGCCAATTGCCAACCATTTTCAGCTTCGCCGCAAGGTCTCGTCAATCATGTCAGCCAAGCTCCTGTCAATCATGCCGCCAGATGCGGCGGGGGTGACTTCGGGTTAACCAGCCTTTTTAAGCCGAAGCGGAAATCGCCCGGCTATGGTCTCGCCTGTCGACCGGGAACATAATTCCGGCGGGGAGACCAAAGCCGTGGGGCGTCAAACATCAACAAGCGGGATCAATCCCGCCGGGTCGAGCCGCGCATTGCGGCTCGACCCTCTTTCCCTTCCGCTCAGCTTCCAGGCGCAGGATGCCCGCGCCGACGGCGGCGTGCGAAAAATCGAACTTCACCGCGAACGCGTCGTGCTGCACCGCGCCGTCAAGGGCATGCGGATGGCGGTCAATATCCGCGTGCGCGACTTCAAGGGCGTCGCGTTGCGCGGGCTCGACGACGCGCAGGCGCTGGTGCTGGTGCATCGCGACCCCTCGCTGAACATTCCGCTGTGCGTCAGCTCCGACCCCGAGGAAATTGCATCCGCCTGGCAGATCTGGAGCGACATTTTCGCGCTGCCGCTGCTGGCTGAAGAGGAGCCGCACGAGCCGGCCGCCCGGCGCCGCCGCCACAACGCCATCCGCGCCCGCCGCCCGAGATTCCTGGTGCGCCGCCGCGCCGGCGACCTGCTCAACCCCGCGAACATTCACGACGGCGAACGCGAGATCATCGCGCGCGATTGAGTTTGACAGCATTCCTCGCCGCAAATTGACTGTCATGCCCCGCGAAAGCGGGGCATCCAGTACGCCGCGGCTTCTCGATTCAATCATGGCTGTCTCTGGAATACTGGATCGCCCGGTCAAGCCGGGCGATGACGGATGGAGACAGGTTCGCGATCTCGCGGCGCATTTCGCCCGAGGTTTGCTGTTGCTCCTTGCCCCCTTCAATGAAGAGGGCGCAGGGAAGACCGGGTGCGCGCTGCACCCGCGGTCTCGTGTGCATTGTGCACTAAGAATGCGCACACGAGCATACAGGTCCAGCGGAGAGCATCCGGCCTTCCCTGCGCAGTGGGTTGACGGCTTATAACGTGATCTCCCCGGCGAACGGCTCTTTTGCCACCGTCGCTCCCGAGAATTGCTTCCCGAGAACTTGACGCCAGCACCGCGGCGTCAGGACCACACGACTTCGCCGTACGCCTCAGTCACCATCGTCTCTTTGACCTCAGCGTCCACCGCATCCCACCGCGCGTTCGTGACGATCGCGATCCGCCCCTCCATCGGGTGAGACGGCGGGAGTTGTAATTCTGATTTGCCCGACGACGGAAGCGGAATATTTTTCGCGCGTGGGCTGGACAGGTTTTAGGTGATTTGCCCGTCGAGTTGAATTGTCGCGGTTACGCATCGCGATTGTGCTTGCGCGCAAAGCAAATCAGTTCGTAGCAAGTAGCCCGTATGAGCGCAGCGATATGCGGGAGTCGGGGAAATGATGAAGGCCCCGGATGTCGCGAAGCTCATCCGGGCTACACGCTCATGTCCGCTTCACGGCTAAAGCGACCGAATTATTGCGCAGCCGCGAAATGACGCGATGTGCCAGCAAAGGACATTTCCGGCAAGCTCATCATCGCCTGCTGATTTGGCCGAGATGAACGCATCCGGCGGCAAGACGCATGAGCGCCAACTCAACGTCGTCGTTTTCGTTTTCCGCAGGTTTGGTTAGTGGGCTCGCAAGAACTAGCGGTCACTTTACAGGTGGTTATCACACAGGGGTGAAGCGGTTGACCACACACACTCTGTAATTCCTTGCAGTAGTGCGTATATGTGCACTCATATATTATGCCGCCAGTGCACGTATTGACATGGCTGTCATAGGAATAATCGGCGTACACTTTCGATGCCGTTGCCATCGTTAGAAACCCAACGGATACGCTAGCAATTAAACATGTTGCCAAATTCCGTTTCATCGGAAGATCCTCCTTTTCGCCAGTTCGCAAGATACGTCGAATTGCTAGCGTGTTTGTTTGATGTGCATCAATCTTTGCGGGAAGGCGGGATTCTAGCGGGCATTACCACCTCATGCCGCTTTCGCCGTGTCGGTAGCGCCTCATGAAAGAGGACCGCCCGTGGCCGAGCGGCCCAAGTCCAAGGAGGAAACGCCCCACGGACGGGCCTGCACACACACGACGGGGACGGCGCGGCCGAATGTCTGTATTGGGTCAATCGCTACAGGGCGTTTGTCGCCCGACCAGCCCCGGAGATCCGCTTTGGCCCGAAAACCGACCTGATTCCAATGCCTAACACAGTGGCCATACTCCTCGGCTCTGTAACCGAGCCGAGGAGTATGGCCATGCAGGATCAAGTGAATGCGACCCAAGCGCCCAAGCGAGTACCGTGGAACAAGGGCAAGCTGACCGGGGCAAAGCCGCCGCTGCGACCCAAACACGTCTGGTCGATCCGGACCAAGCTTCAGATCGCGGGCCGCGCTCGCGACCTTGCCATGTTCAATCTGGCAATCGACAGCAAGCTTCGTGGCTGTGATGTCGTTGCCATCCGGGTCGAGGACATCGCTGCCGGCGGATACACGGCGGATCGTGCCACGGTCCGGCAAAAGAAAACCGGGCGACCCGTCAGATTCGAATTGAGCGAGCAGACCCGCCAGTCGGTCGATGACTATCTAAAGCTCACCGGCAAACGACCCGGCGAGTTCTTGTTTGCCGGCCATTGCGGTCCTGACCGCAGCATGACTACCCGCCAATATGCCCGCCTCGTCTCCGAGTGGATAGGCAGCGTCGGACTCGACCCCAGGCTGTTTGGGACGCATTCGCTGCGACGTACCAAGGCCACCCTGATCTATCGACGGACGGGCAATCTCAGGGCTGTCCAGCTCCTGCTCGGGCATACCAAGATCGAAAGCACCGTCCGGTATCTCGGCATCAAGGTCGATGACGCCCTGGCAATAGCGGAACAAGTTGATGTCTGAAATACCCGGGCAGAGCGGAAATGCTCTGCCCGCCCTCTGACCGCCGTTTTGTGCCATGACCGGACATTAGTATGGCAGCTCGTCGCCGGGAGAGCTGGTTAGGATGCGCTTGCTGGAGAACGAACTGACCTGATTGCGAGCCACGCTTGGTTATGTGATTGTTTATTAGATATATCGGTGAAAAGCTGCACATCGGGCGGATGGGGTGTTTATGATGGT
>NZ_JALHLP010000020.1 GCF_022844465.1 Bradyrhizobium sp. | reverse complement strand
CGCAGCGACTTCACCAGCAGGCGGAAGCGGTAGCGGCCCTTGATGACGGCCAGCGGCGCCTCGGCAGGGCCGAGCACCTGGATGCGCTCGTCGATCGGCGCGGTGGCGGCGAGCCTGCGCGCGAAACTTTCGGCGGTGGGGCGGTCGCCGGCGGAGATGATCAGGCTCGCCAGCCGACCGAACGGCGGATAGCCGGCGCGCTCGCGCGCCTCGATCTCGCTGGCATAGAACGCCTCGCGGTCGCTGGCGACCAGCGCCTTCATCACGGGATGCTCGGGCTGGTGGGTCTGCAGATATCCGACCCCGCGGCCCTGATCCCGCCCGGCGCGGCCGATCACCTGGTTGAGCAGCTGGAACGTCCGCTCGGCGGCGCGCGGATCGCCGTTGCCGAGGCCCAGATCCGCATCGACCACGCCGACCAGATTGAGGCGCGGGAAGTTATGCCCCTTCGCCACCAGCTGGGTCCCGATGATGATGTCGACGCGGCCTTCGGCGATGTCGTTCAGCTCGCTACGCATGGCCTCGATCGAAGTGATCAGGTCGCTCGACAGCACTATGGTGCGGGCTTCCGGAAACAGCGCCGCGGCCTCCTCCTGCAGCCGTTCGACGCCCGGGCCCACTGCGACCAGCGATTCCTCGGCCTGGCAATGCGGGCAGATGTTCGGGCGCGGCATCGAGAAACCGCAATGATGGCAGACCAGCCGCTGACGAAAGCGATGATCGACCAGCCAGGCGTCGCAGATGGTGCAGGCAAAGCGGTGCCCGCAGGCCCGGCACAGGGTCAGCGGCGCGTAGCCGCGGCGATTGAGGAACAACAGCGCCTGTTCGCGCTTCTCGATCGCGAACCGGATTTGCTCGGCGAGAACAGGCGAGATGAAGCGGCCGCGCGGCGGCGGGGCGCGGCGCAGGTCGATCGCCTCGATATGCGGCATGTGCTGGCCGCCGAACCGCGACGGCAGCGCGACGCGCTGATAGCGTCCCTTGCGCGCGTTGACCTCGGTTTCGACCGACGGCGTCGCCGACGCCAGCACGATCGGAATCTTCGCGATATGGGCGCGCACCACCGCCATGTCGCGGGCGTGGTAATGCGCGCCTTCGTCCTGCTTGTAGGCCTGGTCGTGTTCCTCGTCGACGATGATCAGGCCGAGATCCGCATAGGGCAGAAACAGCGCCGAGCGCGCGCCGACCACGACCGGCGCGCTGCCTGCCGATATCGCCGCCCAATTGCGCTGCCGCGTGCGCGGCGTCAGTTCGGAATGCCATTCCAGCGGACGCACGCCGAAGCGTTCGGCGAAGCGATCGAGAAACTGTCCGGTCAGCGCGATCTCCGGCATCAGGATCAGCGACTGCTTGCCGCGCCGGATGATTTCGGCCACCGCCTCGAAATAGACCTCGGTCTTGCCCGAGCCGGTGACGCCGTCGAGCAGCGCGACGTGAAAGCTGCCGCTGGCGGCGAGCGCCCGCATGGCATCGACCGCCGTGCGTTGCTGGCGGGAAAACTCCGGCTGCGCAAAGCCGGGATCGGGCGCCGGCGGCGGCGGTGGCGGCGGCATCGCCTCGATGGCGAGCGTGCCTTCGTCGACCAGGCCGTCGACCACCCCGGCGCTGACGCCGGCTTCCCGCGCGGCTTCCGACTTGCCGTGCAACAGGCCGTCCGACAGCGCCGCGATCAGGCGCTGTCGCGCCGGCGTCAGGCGCCGCGGCGCCTCGCCGACCAGCCGCACGCCGAGCCGCATCCGCTCCGGCCCGAGATTCTCGCCCATGCGCAGCGCCATGCGCAGCACCATGCCGCGCGCCGACAGGGTGTAGGTGGCGACCCAGTCGACCAGGCTGCGCAACTCATCCTTCAGCGGCGGCACGTCGAGCTTTTCGCCGACGTCCTTCAGGCGGTTGTGCAGGCGCGGATCGGGATTGGCGTTCTCCGCCCACACCACCCCGACCACCTCGCGCGCGCCGAGCGGCACGCAAACGACGTCGCCGGGCTGCAGCGCCATGCCGCGCGGCACCCGGTAGGAATAGGCCTGGTTGAGCGCAACCGGCACCAGCACGTCGACGACGCGCGTTGCGGATGCGGATGAGGTGCTGGTGCGGGCGGCGCGGTCCATCGGGAATCGGGCGTGAGGTATCCGCAGCAAGGCTAGCGCCGCCGCGGCAAGTTAGCGAACAGTAAACGAAGGAGGTGCGATATAAGGGAATCACCGCCTCCAGGACAGGGGTCATGGCCAAGCCAGTTCCGGCACTTCAACCGATCGAGCTCGACTGCGCCGACGAGGGCCTCGCCCGCGAGATGGCGCGCTGGCTGACGCATCTGCGCGCCGAGCGGCGGCTGTCGCCGAAAACGCTCGAAGCCTATGCGCGCGACCTGCGCCAATGCCTCGTTTTTCTGGCCGGGCACTGGGGCGGAAAGGTTACGTTGAAGCGCTTTGCGGCGCTGGAAGCCACCGACATCAGGGCGTTCATGGCGATGCGCCGCGCCGACGACATTGGCGGGCGGTCCTTGATGCGGGCGCTGGCGGGGCTGCGTTCATTCGGGCGTTTTCTGGAACGGGAGGGCAAGGGCAGGGTCGGCGCATTGTCGGCGATCCGCGCCCCCAAGATCGGCAAGAGCCTGCCGAAGCCGATCCAGATCGCGGCCGCCAGGCGCTTCGCCGATGCCGACGAGCGCGCCGGCGAGACCCGCGATCCCTGGATCTGGGCGCGCGACGCCGCGGTGATGGCGCTGCTCTACGGATCAGGCCTGCGCATCTCCGAGGCGCTCGGGCTCAAGCGCCAGGACGTGCCCAGGCCCGGCGAAGGCGACGTCATCATCGTGACCGGCAAGGGCAATAAGACCCGGATGGTGCCGGTACTGCAGAACGTGCTGGCGCTGATCGCCGAATATATCGCGATGTGCCCGCATCCGCTGCCGCCGACCGGTCCGATCTTCGTCGGCGCCCGCGGCGGGCCGCTTTCGCCGCGGATCATCCAGCTGACCATGGCGCGGCTGCGCGGCGCGCTCGGCGTGCCCGACAGCGCGACGCCGCATGCGCTGCGGCATTCCTTCGCCACCCATCTGCTCAGCCGCGGCGGCGATCTGCGCTCGATCCAGGAACTGCTCGGCCACGCCTCGCTTTCGACCACGCAGATCTACACCGGCATCGACGCCGAGCGGCTGCTGGAAGTGTACAAGACCGCGCATCCGCGCCGCTAGAATCTTCCGGCGCCCGCCGCCGACACACTCCCGTCACATCGATGGCTTCCTCGGCATGCCCCTTGCGCCGGCGTTGCGGTTCGGCAATCGTGCCGCCGCCAATGGCAGGAGGGGAATCATGGGCGCACATGAAAGCATGGAGCATGCCGAGCACGCCGAGCACGCATCAGGATCGAACAAGCGGATCGCGTTGCTGATCGCCGTGATCGCGCTGTTCCTGGCGCTGTCGGAAACGCTGGGCAAGGGGGCGCAGACCGAATCCATCAGCAAGAATGTCGAGGCTTCCAACCTGTGGGCGTTCTTCCAGGCCAAAAGCATCCGGCGCACCGTAGTCCAGGCCACCTCGGAGCATGCCAAGCTCAGCCTCGGGACGGTCAATGACGCCGCCGCCAAGGCGGCGCTGCAAAAGCAGATCGACGACTGGACCAAGACCGCGGCGCGCTATCGCTCGGAGCCAGAAACCGGCGAAGGCTCGGAAGAACTGGCCAAGCGCGCCAAGCAGGCCGAGAAGCAGCGCGACGACGCGACGGCGAAGTACCACCATTACGAGATCGCCTCGGCCGCCTTCCAGATCGGCATCGTGCTGGCTTCGGCCACCATCATCACCGGCATGATCGTGCTGGCCTGGGCGTCAGGCGTGCTGGCGATCGCGGGCATCGGCATGACCTTGCTCGGCCTCTACGCGCCGCATCTGCTGCATCTGCATTGAGTAGAAAACTCCCTCTCCCGCGTGCGGGGGAGGGTCGGGGTGGGGGTGCCGCCGCGAGTAACACTGTCCGTTTGGAGAGACCTTCCCCCACCCGTATCGCATCTTCGATGCGATACGACCTAAGAGCGAGCTTCGCTCGTCTCGACCCCGCAAGCGGGAGAGGTGAAGACCTCACCGCGCCCCGTGCACGCTCAAGCGGAAACTCGATCACATATGGATCGCGCGCTTGCCGACCGCAAGCGCGGCTTCCTTGACCGCCTCCGAGCGGGTGGGATGGGCATGGCAGGTCCGCGCCAGATCCTCGGCGGAGCCGCCGAACTCCATCAGAACGGCCGCTTCATGGATCAGTTCGCCGGCCTCGCGGCCGACGATGTGCACGCCAAGCACACGATCGGTCTTCGCATCCGCCAGAATCTTCACGAAACCATCCGTGGTCTGGTTGACCTTGGAGCGGCCGTTGGCGGTGAAGGGAAACTTGCCCGTTGTATAGGCCACGCCGGCCTGCTTCAGCTCTTCCTCGGTCTTGCCGACCGACGACACTTCCGGCGTGGTGTAGACGACGCCGGGAATGACGTCGTAGTTCACGTGCCCGGCCTGTCCGGCGATGATTTCGGCGCAGGCGACGCCCTCGTCCTCGGCCTTGTGCGCCAGCATCGGGCCGGCGACCACGTCGCCGATCGCATAGACGCCCTTCACGCTGGTGGAGAAATGCGCGTCGATCTGCACCCGGCCGCGATCGTCGAGCGCGATGCCGGCTTCCTTGCAGCCGAGCCCCTCGGTGTAGGGCACCCGGCCGATGGCGACCAGCACCACGTCGGCTTCCAGCGTTTGCGCGGCGCCGCCCGCCGCCGGCTCGACCGCCGCCTTCAGCGTCTTGCCCGACTTGTCGACGCCGGTCATCTTGGCGCCGAGCTTGAACGCAAAGCCCTGCTTCTCGAGGATGCGCTGGAATTGCTTGGCCACCTCGCCGTCCATGCCGGGCAGGATGCGATCGAGGAACTCGACCACAGTCACCTTGGCGCCGAGCCGGTGCCACACCGAGCCGAGCTCCAGCCCGATCACGCCGGCGCCGACGATCAGGAGGCTGGACGGCACCTTGTCGAGCGACAGCGCGCCGGTCGAGGATACGATGCGCTTCTCGTCGATCTCGATGCCCTTCAGCCGCGCGATGTCGGAGCCGGTGGCGATGACGATGTTTTTCGCCTCCACCGTCCGCGCCTTGCCGTCGCCGGCGGTGACTTCGACCTTGCCGGCGCCGAGGATCCGGCCCTTGCCGCTGATAATTTCGATCTTGTTCTTCTTCATCAGGAACTCGACGCCCTTGACGTTGCCGTCGATGCCCTGCTGCTTGAAATTCATCATCGCGGGCAGGTCGAGCTTCGGCGTGGAAACGCCGATGCCCATTTTCGCAAACGAATGCGAGGCCTCCTCGAACATCTCGGACGCATGCAGCAGCGCCTTCGACGGCATGCAGCCGACATTGAGGCAGGTGCCGCCCAGCGTCGGGTTCTTCTCGACCACGGCGACCTTCATGCCGAGTTGCGCCGCGCGCACCGCGCAGACATATCCGCCCGGTCCGGTGCCGATGACGACGAGATCGTAGGTGGCCATGATCGAGGTCCTGTAGCTGGGAAGCGTCTCAGGCGTCAGCGCCCGCCTGACACATCGAGAGTGGTACCGGTGACATAGGAGGCCTCGTCCGACATCAGCCAGACGATGGCATTGGCGATTTCATCTGCGGTACCGACGCGCTTCATCGGCACCATGGGCGCGAGCCGGTGCGCGCGGTCGGGCTCGCCGCCGGCGGCGTGGATTTCAGTGTCGATGAGTCCGGGCCGGATTCCCGCGACGCGGATGCCTTCACCCGCGACTTCATGGCCGAGGCCGACCGTAAAGGAGTCGATCGCGCCCTTGGAGGCGGCATAATCGACATAGGTGTTGGGCGCGCCGAGCCTGGCCGCCACCGAGGAGATGTTGACGATGACGCCGCCCTTGCCGCCATGTTTGGTCGACATGCGCTTGACGGCCTCGCGCGCGCACAGAATGCTGCCGGTGACGTTGATCGCCATCACGCGCTGGATGCGCTCGGCCGACATCTCGTCGACCCGCACGCCACTTTTGCCGACGATGCCGCCATTGTTGACGAGTGCGCCGAGCGTGCCGAATGCGTCAGCCGCCTTGAAAAGCGCGAGAATGTCCGCCTCGCTGGCGACATCGCATTTCACGGCAATGGCCTTGCCGTTCTTGCCCTCGATCAGCGAAACGACTTCGTTCGCGGCGCCCTGATTGCTTGCGTAGCCGACCACGACGCGATAACCGCGCGCGGCGGCAGCAAGCGCGGTGGCGCGGCCGATGCCGCGGCTGCCGCCGGTAATCACAACAACCTTGTCCGTCACATCAGCCCCCACAAGTCAACGCGCATTGAACGACAGTTCGCGACACCGGCCGCGAGCGCAACGTCGGCAGTCGATACTAGAGATCCAGCACCAGCCGCGCCGGATCCTCCAGGCTTTCCTTGACACGGACCAGGAACGTCACCGCTTCCTTGCCGTCGATCACGCGGTGATCGTAGGACAGCGCCAGATACATCATCGGGCGGATTTCGACCTTGCCGGCGACCACCATCGGGCGCTCCTGGATCTTGTGCATGCCGAGGATGCCGGATTGCGGCGCGTTCAGGATCGGCGTCGACATCAGCGAACCGTAGATGCCGCCATTGGTGATGGTGAAGGTGCCGCCCTGCATCTCGTCGATCTTGAGCTGGCCATCGCGGGCGCGGCGGCCGAAATCGGCAATGGCCTTCTCGATGTCGGAAATCGACTTCTGGTCGCAGTCGCGCACCACGGGCACGACCAGGCCCTTGTCGGTGCCGACGGCAACCCCGATGTGATAATAATTCTTGTAGATCAGGTCGGTGCCGTCGATCTCGGCGTTGACGGCCGGAATGTCCTTCAGCCCCTGCACCACGGCCTTGGTGAAGAAGCCCATGAAGCCGAGCTTGCTGCCATGCTTCTTCTCGAACACGTCCTTGTATTGCGACCGCATCGCCATGATGTGGCTCATATCGACCTCGTTGAAGGTCGTGAGCATCGCCGCCGTGTTCTGCACGTCCTTCAGCCGCCGCGCGATGGTCTGGCGCAGCCGCGTCATCTTCACGCGCTCCTCGCGCGCGGCGTCGTCGGCGGGTGACGGCGCGCGCACCTGCACGGAGGCCGCCGGCTGATTGACCGGGGTCGGCGCCGATGCCGCCTTCTCGATCGCGGCCAGCATGTCGCCCTTGGTGACGCGGCCGTCCTTGCCGGAGCCGGGCACGGTCGCGGCGTCGACGCCGCTGTCGGCGGAGAGTTTTCTCACCGACGGCGCCAGCGGCGCATCGGCGGCGGCGGATTTCGACGCCGCAGCGGGCGCTGGCGCTGGCGCTGCCGCTGCCCTGGCGGCGACGGGCGCCGACCGGGCGCCGCCGGTTGCGCCGTCGTTGATCTGCCCGAGCAGCGCGCCGACGGCGACGGTCTCGCCGTCCTTGGCCGCGATCTCGCCGAGCACGCCGGCGGAGGGCGCCGGCACTTCGATGGTGACCTTGTCGGTCTCGAGTTCGACCAGCGGCTCGTCCACCGCCACGGCGTCGCCGGCCTTCTTGAACCAGCGGCCGATGGTGGCTTCCGTGACGGACTCGCCGAGCGTCGGAACACGTATTTCAGTCATGGTCTGTTTCCTCAATTGATTCCACTGTCATCGTCCGCGGAGGCGGACGATCCAGTACTCCGAGACGGTCGCGATCCTAGAATGAACGGCTCGGCGTACTGGATGCCCCGCTCCAGTGCGCAATTGCGCACAAGGCGGAGCATGACGAACGGTGATTTCCTAACCGAGCGCCTCATCCAGCATCGCCTTGAGCTGCGCCAGGTGCTTCGACATCAAGCCGGTGGCGGTCGCGGCCGAGGCCGCGCGGCCGGCGTAGCGGGGCCGCCGGTTCGGCGCATGGACCTGGTTCAGCACCCATTCGAGATAGGGCTCGATGAAGTGCCACGCCCCCATGTTGCGCGGCTCCTCCTGGCACCAGACCACTTCGGCATTCTTGAAGCGGGCGAGCTCCTGCACCAGCGCCTTCAGCGGCACCGGATAAAGCTGCTCGACGCGCAAAATGTAGATGTCGTCGACGTCGCGCTTCTCGCGCTCCTCGTACAGATCGTAATAGACCTTGCCCGCGCACAGCACGACGCGGCGGATCTTGTCGTCCGCGACCAGCCTGATCTTCTCGCCGGGCAGAATCTGCGCGTCGTCATAGAGGATGCGGTGGAAGGTGGCGTCGGCGCCCAGTTCATCCAGCCGCGATACCGCGCGCTTGTGCCGCAACAGCGACTTCGGCGTCATCAGGATCAGCGGCTTGCGGATCTCGCGATGGAGCTGGCGGCGCAGCACGTGGAAATAATTCGCCGGCGTCGTGGGATACACTACCTGCATGTTGTCTTCGGCGCACATCTGCAGGAAACGTTCGAGCCGCGCCGAGGAGTGCTCCGGTCCCTGCCCTTCATAGCCATGCGGCAGCAGGCAGACGAGACCGGACATCCGCAGCCATTTGCGTTCGCCGGAGGAGATGAACTGATCGAACAGCACCTGCGCGCCGTTGGCGAAGTCGCCGAACTGGGCTTCCCACATCGCCAGCGCCTTCGGCTCCGCCAGCGAATAGCCGTACTCGAAACCGAGCACCGCCTCCTCTGACAGCAGCGAGTTGATGACCTCGTAGTGACCCTGGTCGTGGCCGAGATGGTTGAACGGCGTGTAGCGGCTCTCGTCTTCCTGGTCGATCAGCACCGAATGGCGCTGCGAGAAGGTGCCGCGCTCGGAGTCCTGTCCCGACAGCCGGACGTGATGGCCTTCCTGCAACAGCGTGCAGAACGCCAGCGCCTCGCCGGTGGCCCAGTCGATGCCGACGCCGTTGTCGATCGCCTTGGCGCGGTTTTCCAGGAAACGCTGGATGGTGCGGTGGACCCGGAAACCGTCCGGCACCCTGGTGATCTTGCGCCCGATCTCCTTGAGGAGATTGACGTCGACGCCGGTAACGCCGCGACGGGCGTCCTCTTCCTGGTCGGCGGACTTGAAGCCGGCCCATTTGCCGTCGAGCCAGTCGGCCTTGTTCGGCTTGTAGCCGGAGCCGGCCTCGAGCTCGGCATCGAGCCGCGCGCGCCAGTCGGCCTTGGCCTTCTCGACCTCGCCCTCGGTTATCACGCCGTCGGCGATCAGCCGCTTGGAATAGATCTCGACCGTACCGGGATGCGTTGCGATCCTCTTGTACATCACCGGCTGGGTGAACGCCGGCTCGTCGCCCTCATTGTGGCCGTGGCGGCGGTAGCAGAACATGTCGATGACGACCGGCTTGTGGAACTTCTGCCGGAACTCGATCGCGACCTTGGCCGCGAAGACTACCGCTTCCGGATCGTCGCCGTTCACATGGAAGATCGGCGCGTCGATCATCTTCGCGACGTCGGAGGGATAGGGCGAGGAGCGCGAATACCGCGGATAGGTGGTGAAGCCGATCTGGTTGTTGACGATGAAATGCAGCGAGCCGCCGGTGCGGTAACCCTTCAGGTCGGACAGGGCGAAGCATTCGGCCACCACGCCCTGGCCGGCGAACGCGGCGTCGCCATGCATCAGCATCGGCAGCACGGAAATGCGCATGTCCGGCGGATCGCCGTGCTGGTCCTGCTTGGCGCGCACCTTTCCGAGCACCACGGGATCGACGATCTCAAGATGCGACGGGTTGGCGGTCAGCGACAGATGAATGCGGTTGTTGTCGAACTCGCGGTCTGACGACGCGCCGAGATGGTATTTGACGTCGCCGGAGCCTTCGACCGCGTCGGGATTGGCGGAGCCGCCCTTGAACTCATGGAACAGCGCGCGGTGCGGCTTGCCCATCACCTGGGTCAGCACGTTAAGCCGGCCGCGATGCGGCATGCCCAGGACGATCTCCTTTACGCCGAGATTGCCGCCGCGCTTGATGATCTGCTCCAGCGCCGGGATCAGCGATTCTGCGCCGTCGAGGCCGAAGCGCTTGGTGCCGGTGAACTTGAGATCACAGAACTTCTCAAAGCCTTCGGCCTCAATCAGCTTGTTGAGGATGGCGCGACGTCCCTCGCGGGTGAAACTGATTTCCTTGTCCGGGCCCTCGATGCGCTCCTGGATCCAGGCCTTCTGCGCGGCGCTGGTGATGTGCATGAACTCGACGCCGAGCGTCTGGCAGTAGGTGCGCTCGCAGATCGCCACAATCTCGCGAAGCGTGCCGTATTCGAGGCCAAGGACGTGGTCGAGGAAGATCTTGCGGTCGAAATCGGCTTCGGCAAAGCCGTAGCTGCGCGGATCGAGCTCTTCGCGATCGCGCGGCGCCTCGATGCCGAGCGGATCGAGCTTGGCGTGGAAGTGGCCACGCATGCGGTAGGCGCGGATCAGCATCAGGGCGCGAACCGAATCGCGCGTCGCCTGGTTGACGTCAGCGGCCGAGAGCTCCGCGCCCTTGGCCTGCGCCCTGGCAGAAAGCTTGGCGCCGACGGTTTTCTCCACCGTGGCCCAGTTGCCATCGAGCGCCGAGGTCAGCTCGTCGCGCGGGGTGATCGGCCAGTTGTCGCGCCCCCAGGAGGCGCCCCCGGCGTTCTTCTGGACGTCGGCGGGGGCGTCTTTCAGGCTCTTGAAGAACTCCTGCCAGTCGCGATCGACCGATGCGGGGTCCTGCTCATAGCGGGCATAGAGGTCGTCGATATAGGCGGCGTTGGTGCCCTGCAAAAACGAGGAGAGAGCAAATGCAGCATTCGCGTCCTGGCGAGACATGATGGCGTCCTGGTGGTTTCAGCTTTGGCGCATGGAAGACGGCGCTTTAGCGGGCGCGGGGAAGCGAACCGCCGAATGGGGGAATCTTTACCCTATTTGGGGCGGATGTTCGCGCCGAAAAGAGCCAAGAAGTGAATTAAGACTTCAATTTTTCGGCAAGCGTGTGCCCGAGCCGCGCCGGGGACAGCGAAACCGTGATTCCGGCCGATTCCATCGCCGCGGTCTTGGAGCCGGCGTCGCCCTTGCCGCCGGAGATGATTGCGCCGGCATGGCCCATGCGGCGGCCGGGCGGGGCGGTGACGCCGGCGATAAAGCCGACAATCGGCTTGCTGCGCCCGCGCCTCGCCTCGTCCTTGATGAATTGGGCAGCGTCTTCTTCGGCCGAGCCACCGATTTCGCCGATCATGATGATCGAGGTGGTCCTGGGATCGGCCAGGAACATCTCAAGCACGTCGATGAATTCCGTGCCCTTGACCGGGTCGCCGCCGATTCCGACCGCGGTGGTCTGGCCGAGGCCTTCCTGGGTGGTCTGGAATACCGCCTCATAGGTCAGCGTGCCCGAGCGGGAGACGATGCCGACGCTGCCGGGCTTGAAGATGTTGGCCGGCATGATGCCGATCTTGCATTCGCCGGCGGTCATCACGCCCGGACAGTTCGGCCCGATCAGCCGCGATTTCGAGCCCGACAGCGCGCGCTTGACCTTGACCATGTCGAGCACCGGAATGCCCTCGGTGATGCAGACGATCAGCGGGATTTCCGCGTCGATCGCCTCGCAGATCGCATCCGCCGCGCCCGGCGGCGGCACGTAGATCACCGAGGCGTCCGCTCCGGTTTTTTCGCGCGCCTCGGCGACGGTGTCGAACACCGGCAAATTGAGATGCTTCGAGCCGCCCTTGCCCGGCGAGGTGCCGCCGACCATTTTCGTCCCGTAGGCGATCGCGGCTTCCGAATGAAAGGTGCCGTTCTTGCCGGTAAACCCCTGGCAGATGACTTTGGTGTTCTTGTCGATCAGGACGGACATGATGGATGACGCTTTCGTGGATGGCCGGGAAAAGCAGGCTGGAAAGAATTGGCTTATTTGACCCGCCGGTAGACGCCGGTGAGCACGTCGGCCCACCCCTCGGAATCGGGTGAGAACTGGATCTTCATGGTGTAGCTGTCGCTGTCGACGATTTCGTAGACGTGGCGCGCATTGCCGCGCAGCGAGCCGCGCACCAGGATCAGCGTCTTGCCGGTCCAGCCGCCGGAGGCCGGCGCCGGCGAATAGTAGCCGAGCGAATCGTGCCAGAACAGCTTGTAGTGCCGGTCGTCGCGGTCATAGGTGAACACGCCATGGGTGGCGAAGGTCTCCTTGCCGTCGCGCAACTGGCGGGTGTCCTGGATCAGGTAGAAGCCGTTGAGATCGACGCGGGCGACCACATGCGAGGTGGCCGGCCCGCCCGCGGTCCAGCGCGACGGGTAAACCATCTCCTCGCCCTTCCATTCGCCGGCGAACACCGAGAGCTTGCGGTGTTCTTCCAGCGGCGTCGGCGCGGCGAGATGGTCGGCCATCGTTACCCTCCCTTGACGGCTTTCACGATCTTCTGGGCGGCATCGTCGAGATTGTCGCCCGCCAGCACGTTGAGGCCGCTTTCGCGGATGATCTTCTTGCCGGCGTCGACATTGGTGCCTTCGAGCCGCACCACCAGCGGCACTTTGAGGCCGACCTGCTTCACCGCGGCAACCACGCCCTCGGCGATCACGTCGCACTTCATGATGCCGCCGAAGATGTTGACCAGAATGCCCTTGACCTTGGGATCGGCGGTGATGATCTTGAACGCCGCCGCCACCTTTTCCACGGTGGCGCCGCCGCCGACGTCGAGGAAGTTGGCCGGCTCCATGCCGTAGAGCTTGATGATGTCCATGGTCGCCATGGCAAGGCCGGCGCCGTTGACCATGCAGCCGATGGTGCCGTCCAGCGTCACGTAATTGAGATCGTATTTCGACGCCTCGATCTCCTTGGCGTCTTCTTCGGTCAAATCGCGCAACGCCACCGCAATCTCAGGATGGCGGAAGAGCGCGTTGTCGTCGAACGAGACCTTGGCGTCGAGCACACGCAGTTCGCCCTGCCTGGTGACGACCAGCGGATTGATCTCCAGCATCGCCATGTCCTTGGCGACAAAGGCGCTGTAGAGTTGCGCCACCAGCTTCTCCGCCTGCCTGGCGAGGTCGCCGGTAAGATTGAGCGCCTTCGCCACCCTGCGGCCGTGATGGCCCATGATGCCGGTGACGGGATCGACCGAGAAGGTCACGATCTTTTCCGGCGTCTGGTGGGCGACTTCCTCGATATTGACACCGCCTTCGGTCGAAACCACGAACGACACTTCGCTGGTTTCGCGGTCGACCAGGATCGAGAGATAGAACTCCTTGTCGATATCGGAGCCTTCCTCGATGTAGAGGCGGTTGACCTGCTTGCCGGCCGCGCCGGTCTGGATCGTGACCAGGGTTGCGCCCAGCATCTGCTTGGCGAATTCGTTGACCTCGGCGATCGACCTGGCGATGCGGACGCCGCCCTTGTCCCCGGCGGAGGCCTCCTTGAACTTGCCCTTGCCGCGGCCGCCGGCGTGGATCTGGCTCTTCACCACCCAGATCGGGCCGGGAAGCGCCCTGGCGGCGGCGTCCGAATCCGAGGCATTCAGGACAGCGACGCCGCGTGAAATCGGCACGCCGAATTCATGCAGCAGGGCCTTGGCCTGGTATTCATGGATGTTCATCTGGACGTTCCCCAAAACCCGGTGCGGCGATTGCTACAGTTTAGCCAAGAACAGAACGCCGCCTGAAAAGGCTTCCGGCCCGCCAGCGGGCCGGAATAGCGGACAGATCAACGTCCGAGCAGGTCGGGCGCGATCTTCTTGCAGGCGTCAACGAGGCCCTGGACCGCCCCCACCGACTTGTCGAAAGCTTCACGGTCCTTGCCGGCGAGCTCGATCTCGACGATGCGTTCGACTCCCTTGGCGCCGATCACGACCGGCACGCCGACATACATGTCCTTCACGCCGTATTCGCCGTTGAGGTAGGCGGCACAGGGCAGCACGCGCTTCTTGTCCTTCAGGTAGCTTTCGGCCATCGCGACCGCAGAAGCCGCCGGCGCGTAGAAGGCCGAGCCTGTTTTCAGCAGGTTGACGATTTCGGCGCCGCCATTGCGGGTCCGGTCGACGATCTCGTCGATGCGCGCCTGCGAGGTCCAACCCATCTTGACGAGATCGGGCAGCGGAATGCCGGCGACGGTGGAATAGCGCGTCAACGGTACCATGGTGTCGCCATGGCCACCGAGCACGAAGGCGGTGACGTCCTCGACCGAAACATTGAATTCGTCGGCGAGGAAGTAGCGAAACCGCGAGGAGTCCAGCACACCGGCCATGCCGACCACCTTCTTGTGCGGCATGCCGGAAGCCTTCTGCAGCGCCCACACCATCGCATCCAGCGGGTTGGTGATGCAGATGACGAAGGCATCGGGGGCGTATTTCTTGATGCCGGCGCCGACCTGCTCCATGACCTTGAGGTTGATGCTCAGGAGATCGTCGCGGCTCATGCCGGGCTTGCGCGGCACCCCGGCGGTGACGATGCAGACCTTGGCGTTGTCGAGCGCCTCATAGGAATTGGCGCCGGTCAGATGGGCGTCGAAACCGTCCACCGGGGAGGACTGCGCGATGTCGAGCGCCTTGCCCTGCGGCACGCCCTCGGCGATATCGAACATCACGACGTCGCCCAGTTCCTTCAGGCCGATGAGGTGAGCCAGCGTTCCGCCGATCTGACCGGAGCCAATCAAGGCAATCTTGTCGCGCGCCATGGGAAATCTGTCCTTCTGAAACGAGAGGAGGGGTGAACAGGAAGCTGGGTGGCTGGTTATCTCTTTCGATAAGCGGGTTCAAGTCGGCGCGTACCTATTCTCGATCCTGCCCTGATTTCGGTCAGGCCCCAGTTCGTCATTCCGGGGCATCGCGCAGCGATGAACCCGGAATCTCGCGCCTCAACTTCTGGATTCCGGGTTCGCGCTGACGCGCGCCCCGGAATGACGGCGGCGTCACGTCTCCACCAGTCCCGTGCTCGACCCGCTCGCTGCGGAGTCCGTTCGGCCATGCGGGAGCGCCAGGTAGGACTGGGAGCTCATTTCGATCAGCCGTGACGAGGTCCGCCTGAACTCGCTGGCCTCGATGCCGTCGGTGGCCCGATACAGCGCCGCCGGATCGGCCTCCGCCGAGGCCATCAGCTTCACCGCGTTGTCGTAGAGCGTATCGATCAGCGCGATGAAACGCTTGGCCGCGTTGCGTTCGGCGTAATCCATGACCGGAATGCGGTCGATCAGGATGGTGTGATAATCATGCGCCAGCCGCAGATAGTCCGACGCGGCCAGCGGCTTCTCGCAAAGATCGGCAAACCCAAATCGCGCGACGCCGCGCGCCGAACAGGGCACGCGCAGAAGCCGGCCCTTGATGGCAATGTCGCGCGGCCTGCAGGGGGCGTTGCCGGTCATCCTGCCCCAGGCGCGGTCAAGCGCGGCGCCGGCCTCATCGTCCGGCGGCACCAGCCACATCTTGACGCCAACGAGCTTCTCCAGCCGGAAATCGGTGCGCGCATCCAGCCGCAGCACGTCCATGCCGTCAGCGATCTGCGCGATGAAGGGCAGAAACAGCGCACGGTTGAGGCCGCCTTTGTAAAGATCCTCAGGCGCGACGTTCGAGGTCGCCACCACCACGGTGCCGAGCTCGAACAGTTTCGCGAACAGCCGCCCCAGGATCATGGCGTCGGCGATGTCGGTGACGTGGAATTCATCGAAGCACAACAGCCACGCCTCGTCGAAGATGGCATTCGCCGTCAGCGCGATCACGTCGCCATCGCCGACCTCGCCGCGCGCGATATTCTGGCGATAGCCGTAGATCCGCTCGTGGACCTCGGCCATGAATTCGTGGAAATGGGCGCGGCGCTTGTGCCGGACCGGGCTCTGCTGAAAGAACATATCCATCAGCATGGTCTTGCCGCGGCCAACATCGCCGTGGACGTAGAGACCCCGCGGCGAGGGCTCTTTCCTGTCGGCGAACAGCCGGCCGAGAAGGCCCTGCCTGCGCAACGGCTTGTAGCTCGACAGCCGCTCCTCAAGTGCGGCGAACGCCTCGGCTGCAGTGGCCTGCGCGGGGTCGGCCTCGATGGCGCCGGAGGCGACGAGGGCCTGGTATTGCGCGCGGAACGAGGTGGGTTGGCCCGACAGCATGGCCCCCTTACGGCCTCAAACGTGCGGAAATTGCAAGCCGCGAATTGGTGCTGGGGGCATGCAAGCACGACGCTGCACGCCGAAACCGTAGCTCGTCACGCGCTCAACGCGTAGGAATCCTCGACCACATAGGGCCCGCCGCCGGTGGAGGCGCGGGAGGAGAACAGCACGAATCGCGAGGCCAGGAAGGTACGGCTCGGAAAATAGCCGCGCACCGAAAGATAATCGGCAACGTCCTGGCTGGAGGCGTCATGCAGCCGCGCCAGGGTCACATGCGGGGTGAATTTGCGACCCTCGGGATCGAGCCCGATCCGCTGCATCAGCCGCTCAAGCTCGGCCTGCAGTTCGATCAGCGGCCGGCTCGGCTCGACGGAAGCCACCACGGCGCGCGGTTTCTTGCCGCCAAAGCTCTGCAAGCCCCGCACCTTGACCTCGAATGGCCGGCGGTTGACCCGGACCAGCATCGAGGCGATTTCGTTGGCCGACATGCCGTCGATATCGCCGATAAAGCGCAAGGTGACGTGGTAATTTTCGGGATCGATCCAGCGGGCGCCGGGAAGGCCGCCGCGCAAATGGGAGAGGCCCTGGCCGATCTCGGCCGGAATTTCCAGTCCAGCGAACAAACGCGGCATCGCAAAGTCCTCGATGCAAAGGCGCAAGGCCAGAGGCTTGCGCCTGACGGCAAACCCGGTGACGAATCACCGATTTGCAATTTTTACCTGACTTGTATGACCCTGCGAAGCACCCGGCGCGGGCGCAGCGCATGGCTGCCGGAAAAATCGGGGTAACGTTATCGGTTATCCCCTTGTCAACTCCGTTGCGGGGATAGGGTGCCGAGAAGCGCCTCCACCGCAGGCAGGATATTCTTCACGATGACATCGATGCCCTCCGCGGTCGGATGCAGCCCGTCGGGCTGGTTCAGCCTGGCGTCGGCAGCGACCCCCTCCAGAAAGAACGGATAGAGCGGCACGCCAAAGGATTTCGAAAGATCCCGATAGATCGCGTTGAAGCGGGCGGCGTAGTCGCTGCCGTAGTTCGGCGGGGCGAGCATGCCGCACAAGAGAACGGCGATGTTGCGCGCCTTCAGCCGCGTCAGGATATCGGCCAGCGCAGCGCGGGTGACCGCGGGGTCGGTCCCGCGCAGGGCGTCATTGGCGCCGAGTTCCAGGATCACCGCTTCAGTCCCCTCGGGGATCGACCAATCCAGCCGGTCGCGGCCCCCGGTGGAGGTATCGCCGGAGACCCCGGCATTGATCATGTCGACCTTCAACCCTTTGCCATTCAAAGCGCTTTTCAGCCGAGCCGGGAATGCCGCCGACGCCGGCAGGCCGTAGCCGGCGCTTAAGGAATCGCCGAGGACGACCATCTTGACGGACCTCCCCGGCGCGGCGGCCGGGGCCTGGGCGAAAACCGGGCCCGCGGTCATCAAGGCCATCAACAACACGGCTATGTGCGCAAACATTCGCCTCCGGCCCTCGACCCGAGCGGCGGAAGTGCCATATGACCGAGCCATGGACAGTCTCATCGAATCCCCTTCCCTGACCGGCCTCGGGCCGGACACCATTTGCATTTCCAACGTCAACCTCTCGCTCGGCTCCGGCCCTGCACGCGTTCATATCCTGAAAGATATCAGCCTTCGCGTGGCGTCCGGCGAAGCGATCGGCCTGGTCGGTCCATCAGGTTCGGGCAAATCGACCTTGCTGATGGTGATGGCGGGGCTGGAGCGTCCTGACAGCGGAGAGGTGGTGGTCAGCGGCACCCCGTTCAATGCCCTCGACGAGGATGCGCTGGCCCGCTTTCGCGGCCGCCAGGTCGGCATCGTGTTCCAGTCCTTTCACCTGATCCCGACCATGACGGCACTGGAGAACGTCGCGGTGCCGCTGGAACTCGCGGGCAATCCCGCGGCCGCGCAGCGCGCCGCGCAGGAACTGACCGCAGTCGGTCTCGGCGATCGCCTGCACCATTATCCGACCCAATTGTCCGGCGGCGAACAGCAGCGCGTGGCGCTGGCACGGGCGCTGGCGCCCGACCCGGCGATCCTGGTCGCGGATGAGCCCACCGGCAACCTCGATGAGGCGACCGGCCGGCAGATCGTCGATCTGCTGTTCACCAAACACGCCGAGCGCGGCATGACGCTGGTGCTGGTGACGCACGACACCGCGCTGGCGCAGCGCTGCGACCGGGTGGTCCGGCTGCGTTCGGGCCGCATCGACGGCCATTCATGACCGCCATCTCAGAACCGGTTTACCGCAGCCGCGCGTCAGCGCTGGCGTTGCGTTATGCCTTGCGCGAAATGCGCGGCGGCCTGCGCGGCTTTTACGTCTTCATCGCCTGCATTGCGCTCGGCGTGATGGCGATCGCCGGAGTCGGCTCGGTTGCCGCCAGCCTCAGCGCAGGCCTGGCCCGCGAGGGGCGGACACTGCTGGGCGGCGACGTCGCGTTTTCGCTGATCCAGCGCGAGGCCAAGCCGGAGGAAATCGCCTTCCTGCGCGCGCGCGGCCAGGTGTCGGTGGCGGCGGCGTTGCGCGTCATGGCCCGCGGCCAGGACGACAGGCTGGCGCTGGTTGAATTGAAGGCCGTGGACGGCAGCTACCCGATGCTGGGGGAAGTGACGCTCCAGCCCCAGATGCCGATGGCGGATCTGCTGGCCGAGCGCGATGGCGCGTTCGGCGCGGCGGTCGATACCACCTTGCTGGCGCGGCTCGACCTCAATCTCGGCGACCGCATCGGCATCGGCAACGCCACCTTCCAGATCCGCAGCGTGGTCGGCGCCGAGCCGGACAAACTCGCCGGCAATGTCGGGCTGGGTCCGCGCGTCCTCGTCAGCGAAGCGAGCCTGCGCGCCACCGGCTTGCTGCAACCCGGCAGCCTGGTTCGCTGGATGTACCGGGTGAAACTGCCCGACAATGCGGCCGACGAACGCGGCGCGGCCCGCCTGGAAGAAAGCGCCCGGAGCGCCCTGCCGGAAGCCGGCTGGTGGATCCGCAGCCGCAACAATGCCTCGCCGCAGCTCGAACGCACCATCCAGCGCTTCACCCAGTTCCTGACGCTGGTCGGCCTTGCCGCGCTGCTGGTCGGCGGCGTCGGCGTCGCCAACGCGGTCAAAAGCCACATCGATCGCCGCCGCGATGTCATCGCCGCCTACAAGGCGCTGGGCGCCACCGGACGCGACGTTTTCACGATCTATCTGACCCAGGTGGTCGTGCTGGCCGGGATCGGTTCGGCGATCGGGTTGGCGCTCGGCGCCGCCTTGCCGTTCCTCATCGTGGCCCTGTTCGGCAAACTGCTGCCGCTGCCGGTGATCCCTGCCTTGCATCCCGGTGAACTGGCGCTGTCGTTCATCTACGGCCTGCTCACCGCGCTGGCGTTCGGGCTGTGGCCGCTGGGCCGGGCGCACGACGTGCCGGTCGCGGCGCTGTTTCGCGACGAGGTCGCCCGTGAATGGCGCCGCCCGCGCTGGAGCTACCTTGCGCTGATGGCCGTGGTGATCGCGCTGCTGGTCGCGGTCGCCATCGGGCTCGCTTACGACAAGCGGATCGCGGCCGTGTTCGTCGGCGCTTCGGTCGCCGTATTCGCGCTGCTGCGTGGCGTCGCCGCTGGCCTGATGGCGCTGGCACGCCGGCTGCCCCGGAGCCGGATCACCATGCTGCGGCTGGCGATCGCCAACATCTACAGGCCCGGCGCATTGACGCCCTCGGTTGTGATGTCGCTCGGCCTCGGGCTCGCCGTGCTGGTCACGATCACCCAGATCGACGGCAATCTGCGCCGGCAATTCCTCGCCGCGCTGCCGGAGCGGGCGCCCTCGTTCTTCTTCATCGACATTCCGACCGCCGACGCTGACCGCTTCGGCGCCTTCCTGAAGCAGATCGCGCCGCAATCAACCGTCGAAGACGTGCCGATGCTGCGCGGGCGCATCGTCGCCGCCCGCGGCGTCAAGGCCGACGAACTGAAGCCGTCGCAGGATACCGAATGGGTGCTGCAAAGCGATCGCGGGCTGACCTATACGCGCGAAATTCCGAAGGGTTCGAGGATCGTCGAGGGCCAATGGTGGAGCGCCGACTATGCCGGCCCCGCGCTGGTGTCGATGGAAAAGAAGATCGCCGACGGTCTGCGGCTCAAGATTGGCGACGAACTCGTCGTCAACGTGCTCGGCCGGGACATCACGGCTCGAATCAGCAATTTGCGCGAGGTGGACTGGCAGGGGCTCGGCATCAATTTCGTGCTGGCGTTCTCGCCCAACGCCTTCAAGGGCGCGCCGCACAGCCATGTCGCGACGCTGTCCGAGAAAGAGCCGGACCCGGCCGGCGACGCCCGGATCATCCGGCAGGTGGCCGACGCCTTCCCGATGGTGACCAGCGTACGGGTGCGCGAGGCGCTGCAAACCGTCGGCACGGTCGTCACCAACCTGGTGGTCGCGATCCGCGGCGCCAGTGCGGTGACGCTGATCTCGGCGGTCCTGGTGCTCGGCGGCGCGCTGGCCGCCGGCCACCGCCACCGGGTCTACGACGCAGTCATCCTGAAGACGCTGGGCGCAACGAGGGCCCGCCTGCTCGGCGCCTATGCCCTGGAATACCTGATGATCGGGTTGGCGACCGCGGTGTTTGGCGTGATCGCCGGCTCGATCGCGGCCTGGCTGATCGTTAGCCGGCTGATGACGCTGAGCTTCATCTGGCAGGCCGGCAGTGCGGCTGTCGTGGTCATGGTCGCCCTGATCGTCACGGTCGGCCTCGGCCTGGCCGGGACCTTGCTGGCCCTGAACCAGAAACCGGCCGGCGTGCTGCGGAATTTGTGACAATTTGTAGCGGACGGCGGACGGCGTTAACCTTGGGCTTGCGACAGAATAGCAGCCAGAAGCGACATTCAGCCGCGCGTGGAAGCTTGCGCGAAATGTGCTAGTTTCCCACATACGAACCAAGGTTCAGTTGGTGGGTTTGACGAGTCAGTTTGGATGACGCCGCTAAGGGGTGTCAGTTCGGCTGGTGTCGGCAGACCGGGCCACCTGAGTTAAAATCTAACCGGCGCCGCAAACTCCTTGCGCTCCGCCGGGCAACCAACGGGAATTCGACCATGTCGGACCTAGACCGCAACTACGCTTCTCCTTTCGGCCGGGCCGCCGGGCGCGTCGATGCCGCCGCCGTCGATGCCGGCCTGCGCTCCTATATGCTGCGCATCTACAATTACATGAGCATCGGCCTGGCCATCACGGGCTTTGCGGCGCTCGGCGTCTACATGGCCGCCGTGACCACCGATCAGGCCGGGGCCGCCGCCAAATTTGGCAACGCGTTCCTGACCCCGTTCGGCTACGCGATGTATGTCAGCCCGCTGAAGTGGCTGTTCATCCTCGCCCCGCTGGCGATGGTGTTCGCGATTTCCGCCGGCATTAACCGGCTGCGGCCGGCCGTAGCCCAGGTGCTGTTCTGGGTGTTCGCGGCGCTGATGGGCATTTCGCTGTCGTCGATCTTCCTGGTGTATACCCACACCTCGATCGTGCGGGTGTTCTTCATCACCGCGGCGACCTTCGGCGCGCTCAGCCTCTATGGCTATACCACCAAGCGTGACATGAGCGGCCTCGGGTCGTTCCTGTTCATGGGCCTGGTCGGCGTCATCATCGCCAGCGTGGTCAACCTGTTCCTGGCCAGCTCGATGCTGCAGTTCATCGTCTCGGTGGTCGGTGTCCTCGTGTTCGCGGGCCTCACCGCCTTCGACACCCAGCGGCTGAAGAACGACTATATCTACGGCTACGCCTCCCAGGGTGGCGAAGTGGCGGAGCGCGCGGCGATCACCGGTGCGCTGTCGCTCTACCTGAACTTCATCAACCTGTTCACGCTGCTGCTGCAGCTGCTCGGACAGCGCGAATAGGCGCTGCCTGCCCGGTTTGCGAGTTGAAGCCCCGGTCTTGCGACCGGGGCTTTTTCTTTGTTCGGGTATGCTGATATCTTGCAGTCATGACTGCTCCCGAAATCCGGCCCGCCACCGAGGCCGACCTCGCCGCCATCACTGAAATATACGAACACGCGGTGCGCTACGGCACCGCCACCTTCGAGCTGATCCCGCCCGATCTGGCCGAGATGACGCGTCGGTTCAGGGCGCTGGTGGACGGCGGCTTTCCCTATCTTGTCGCCACGGTCGACGGCCGCGTGATCGGATATGCCTATGCCGGCCCCTACCGGCCGCGGCCGGCCTACCGCTTCACGGTGGAGAACTCGGTCTATCTGCAGCCCGCCATCCAGCGCCGCGGCATCGGCCTGCATTTGATGCAGCGGCTGATCGCCGAATGCGAGGCCCGCGGCTATCGGCAGATGATCGCCGTGATCGGCGATTCCGCCAACGCCGGCTCGATCGGTGTGCACGCCAGGACCGGATTTCAGATGATCGGAACCCACCCCGATGTCGGCTTCAAGTTCGGCCGCTGGCTTGACACGGTTATGATGCAGCGCCCGCTCGGTGAAGGCTCGACCACCCTGCCGAGCGACGGCGCATAGCTACGCCCGGCCGATTCCTTGTTGCAGGGGTGGCGCGATCACACCACGGCCAGCTTGCGGTCGATGACCAGCAGCACCCGCTCGAGCTCGTGGCCGCGGCGCATGATCAGGCCGGTCGCCGAGATTACGCTGTACATGCCTTGCTTGCGCGCCAGCCGCGGGTCCTTCTCGATGCGATAGATCGGAACTTCGGAAGCGCGGCGGAACACCGAGAACACCGCCCGGTCCTTCAGGAAGTCGATGGCGTAGTCGCGCCACTCGCCATCGGCAACCATTCGCCCGTACAGGTTCAGGATTCGGTTGAGTTCGAGACGGTTGAATGTGACGCGATTTGGCGGCGGGATCGCTGCGACGGCGCGCGCCGCCGCGCGACTCTCGCTTGGATCGGCGTCCTCCGACATCGAGCTCATGGCGCGTCTCCTGGCGTGACCGGCGCCCTCGCGTTCCGAAACGGATCCCGGTCCGGGAGCGCGCCAAAGAAGCCATGATCGCGCCAACCGCCGGGCGCTGCAAGTGGATTGTAAACGCAGGGGAAACGGCTGAGGCCCTCCCGACTCCTCCGATCTGGCAGAAACAGACGATTCACGGGATCGTTAGCGGAATCTTATTGCTGCCCCACTTCTGCCCACCGACCGCCCCGCTGACTTGGCATAAAGAATCACTGCGATGGCCCGGTTCTTTCGGTTCCGGATTCCTCAGCCCCCAGCCCCCCGGGGCCGTCGGGACCGGGCCTGTTCGCAGGGGGAGTGAATTCCCAACGCAGAGGGATTTGATCTCGACACACTGGGCCAACGAAAGTTGGTCCTTTTTCGTTTGCTGGGATCGAGTTTACCCGCGATGGGATCATGCCCTAGCGAAGCGCGGTGTAGGCGGCGCCCAGCATGACGCCTGGCTTCTCGATATTGCCGTCCTGGACATAGACGACCGCGGCATCGACACCCTCGCGGGAAATGCTCTCAAGCGGCACGGTCCAGCTTTCCGAACTGCCGTTCCACTCGCCCACCTTTACGAGATCGCGCACCACGTTGTGATAGGTCACGCGCCGGCCGCGATTTTCGCCGCGTCCGATCGTGATCGGAACCGCCTTCGAGACCGAACCGATCCACACCTCGCCGCGCGACGCCGCCTTGCCGTTTGCCACCGAGATGTTGATCAGCTTGCCGGTCAACGTCATCGTCACCGGCACCGACATCACGCCATCGGTCTTCTGGGTATTGCTGATGGCGCCCTCGATGCCGCCGCGGTCGCTGCCCAGCACATGTGCCGAACCATTGACTATCACCTGCGGCGTATAGACGTTGCGATCGCCGCGCATAAGCGAATACGCCTTCTGACGCGCACTGAACCGCGAATCCGCCAGAGTGTCCTTCCAGCCCAGATAATCCCAATAGTCGATCGGCATGCTCAGCGCGATGATGGAGGGATCCTTGGCGAGTTCGCCGATGATCCTGTCAGCCGGCGGACATGACGAACAACCTTGGGAAGTGAACAGTTCGACCACGGCGCGGGGATCGGCATGGGCCGGGCTGACGATGGCCACCATCGCGCAGAAGCCGAGCGCCCCGGACCATCCCGGAACGCAGCGATAAGCCGCTGTCGCCGTCATGCCGCCGCCTGGCGATAGCGCGTGGTGTTCTCACTCAACATGATCTGGTCCCAAAAGCGCGCCGCAGACGCGCGAAAGCGGCCTTTCATAGGCCGCCTTCTCCTTGCTCGCCACTCACTTAGCAGTGAGGCGCTGATCGCAAATCGGCGTCAGGCCGCCAGTTTGCGCAGCACATAGTGCAGAATGCCGCCATGACGGTAGTATTCGAGTTCATCGAGTGTATCGATGCGGCACAACAGCGGCACGCGCTGCAGCGCGCCATCGCCGGACACGATCTCCGCCGTCAGGGTCTGGCGCGGCTTGAGGTCGCCCTGCAACCCCCGGATCGTCACCTTCTCGTCGCCCTTCAGGCCCAGAGACGTCCACGACGTACCGCCCTCGAAGGTGAGCGGCAGCACGCCCATCCCGACCAGGTTGGAGCGGTGGATGCGCTCGAAGCTCTCGCAGATCACGGCGCGAACGCCGAGCAGCCGGGTGCCCTTGGCGGCCCAGTCGCGCGATGAACCATTGCCGTATTCAGCGCCGGCGAACACCACGAGCGGCACCTGCTCGGCCTGGTACCGCATCGCCGCGTCGTAGATCGACATCAGCCCCCCGTCGGGCCAATGCTTGGTGAGGCCGCCCTCGGGAATGTTGCCGTCGGCGCCCTTGAGCATGAAGTTCTTGATGCGGATGTTGGCAAAGGTGCCGCGCATCATGATCTCGTGGTTGCCGCGCCGCGTGCCGTACTGGTTGAAGTCGGCGGGGCGCACCTGGTGTTCGCTGAGGAATTTTCCGGCCGGAGAGGTCAGCTTGATCGAGCCCGCCGGCGAGATATGGTCGGTGGTGATCTTGTCGCCGAACATCGCCAGAATCCGCGCATCGACGATGTCGCTGATCGCGTCGGGCTGCTTCTTCATGCCTTCGAAATAGGGCGGGTTCTGCACGTAGGTCGAGCTCATGTTCCAGCGGTAGGTCTCGCTCTCGACGGTCTTGATCTTGCGCCAGTTGGCGTCGCCCTTGAACACGTCGGCGTATCGTTTCTTGAAGATCGTCGCGGTCACGAATTTCTTCATGTAGGCGTTGATCTCCTTGGTGGTCGGCCAGATGTCCTTCAGGAACACCGGCTTGCCATCCTTGCCGGTGCCGATCGGCTCGACCGTGAGATCCTTGGTCACCGTACCTGCCAGCGCGTAGGCCACGACCAGGGGCGGCGATGCCAGATAGTTCGCCTGCACGTCCGGGCTGACGCGGCCCTCGAAATTGCGGTTACCCGACAACACCGCCGCGGCCACGATCCCGTTGTCGTTGATCGACTTCGAAATCTCCTCCGGCAGCGGCCCCGAATTGCCGATGCAGGTGGTACAGCCAAAGCCGACCAGGTTGAAGCCGACCTTGTCCAGATCCTTCTGCAGGCCGGAGTTGGAAAGATACTCCGCCACCACCTGGCTGCCCGGCGCGAGCGAGGTCTTCACCCACGGCTTGGCCTTCAGGCCCTTGGCGGCGGCGTTGCGCGCCAACAGCCCCGCGCCGATCAGGACGCTGGGGTTGGAGGTGTTGGTGCAGGAGGTGATCGCGGCGATCACGACGTCGCCATGACCGAGATCGAAATCGCGGCTCTCGACCGGGTAGCGCTGCGATCCGTTCTCCGGCTTCTTGTATTCGCCGGCCAGCGCCATGGCGAAACCGCTGGAAACGGCCGGCAGCGCGACGCGGCCTTCGGGGCGCTTCGGCCCGGCCATCGACGGCACGACGTCGGCGAGATCGAGCGTCAGCGTTGCCGTGAACACCGGATCGGCCGCCTTGGCGGTGCGGAACAGGCCCTGCGCCTTGGCGTAGGCTACAACCAGCGCGACGCGGTCGGCCTTGCGGCCCGAGGTCTTGAGATAGTCGATGGTCGCGGCGTCAACCGGGAAGAAGCCGCAGGTCGCGCCATATTCCGGCGCCATGTTGCCAATGGTCGCCTTGTCCGCGACCGAGAGAAAATCGAGGCCGGGGCCGAAGAACTCGACGAACTTTCCGACCACGCCCTGCTTGCGCAGCATCTGGGTCACGGTCAGCACCAGGTCGGTGGCCGTGACGCCCTCCTTGAGCTGGCCCTTGAGCTTGAAGCCGACGACTTCCGGCAACAGCATCGACAGCGGCTGGCCGAGCATGCAGGCTTCCGCCTCGATGCCGCCAACGCCCCAGCCGAGCACGGCAAGGCCGTTGACCATGGTGGTGTGCGAATCGGTGCCGACGAGCGAATCCGGATAGGCGACCTCGAAGGTGCCGGTCTTGTTGCCGATCGTCATCTTCTCCTTCCTGGTCCACACCGTCTGCGCCAGGTATTCGAGGTTGACCTGGTGGCAGATGCCGGTGCCGGGCGGTACCACCGAGAAATTCGAAAACGCCTTCTGGCCCCATTTGAGGAACTCGTAGCGCTCCTGGTTCTGCTTGTATTCCTCGACCACGTTCTTGCCGAACGCCTTGTTGTCGCCGAAGAAGTTGACGATCACCGAGTGGTCGATGACGAGATCGACCGGCACCAGCGGATTGATCTTCTCGGCATCGCCGCCGAGCGCCTGCATCGCGTTGCGCATCGCGGCCAGATCAACGACCGCCGGCACGCCGGTGAAATCCTGCATCAGCACCCGCGCCGGGCGGAAGGCGACTTCGTGCTCGAGCTTGCGTGTTTTCAGCCATTTCGACACCGCGACGATGTCGGCTTTCTTGACCGTGCGATCGTCCTCGTTGCGCAGCAGGTTTTCCAGCAGCACCTTCATCGAATAGGGGAGCTTCGAAATTCCCTTCAGACCGTTCTTCTCGGCGGTGGGCAGGCTGTAATAAATGTAGGTCTTGCCACCGACCTTGAGGGTCTTGCGGCATTTGAAGCTGTCGAGCGAGGTCATGTCAGGAAATCCCAATTATCGGCGACACCCCGAAAGGGTATTTAAACACCGTTGATCAAGGCTGGCCTATTGGCTTGCAGCCGCCGGTTGTGTGCTGCATCAAGTTCCGGGCTTATAGAATCTTTCCAGAAGCGCCGCCACACCGACAATGGCGCTGCAGCGATGCGCCCACAAATTCTGGCGCGTTCGCCAGTCAATTTCGACAGGTTTGAAGGGGCAAAATGCGGCTCTCGGGACGCCATGTCAGCTGTATCAGGGGCGGTCGCGAGGTGTTCTCCGGCCTTGATTTCGAGGCCGATTCCGGCCAGGCGCTGGCCGTGGTCGGTCCGAACGGATCGGGCAAGACATCGCTGTTGCGGCTTGTCGCGGGCCTGCTGGCGCCGGCCGGCGGATCGATTGGCCTCGACGGCGGCGCGGCCGAACTGACGCTGCCGGAGCAAGCCCATTATCTCGGCCATCGCGACGCGCTGAAACCCGCTCTCAGCGTGGCCGAAAACCTGTCGTTCTGGCGGGATTTCGGCGGCGGCATCGAAGATATCGGCCAATGCCTGGCCGCCGTCAGGCTCGGCCATGCCACGCATCTGCCGGCGGCCTATCTGTCCGCCGGCCAGCGGCGGCGGCTGTCGATCGCCCGCCTGCTCGCGGTGCGGCGGCCGGTCTGGCTGCTGGACGAGCCGACTTCGGCGCTCGATGCGGCCGGGCAGGACCTGTTCGCCGGGGTGATGCGCGACCATCTCGAAGACGGCGGCATCATCCTCGCCGCCACCCACACCCCACTCGGGATCGCGACACGGGAATTGCGCATGGGAGGCGCGGCATGACCGCCCTCGCCGCGCTGATTCGGCGCGATATCAGGATCGCGCTTCGCGTCGGCGGCGGGGCGCTGATCGGCGTGCTGTTCTTCCTCACCGTCACCGTGCTGATGCCGTTTGCGATCGGCCCCGATCTGGCGCTGCTGACGCGGCTGGGGCCGGCGATCCTCTGGCTTGGCGCGCTGCTCGCCAGCCTGCTCACGCTCGACCGGCTGTTCATGGCCGACCACGAGGACGGCTCGCTCGACCTGATCGTGATGGGCCGCACGCCGCTGGAACTGGCCTGCGCCGCCAAGGCGCTGGCGCACTGGCTCGCCGCCGGCCTGCCGCTGGTCGTGGCGACGCCCGTGCTCGGACTATTGCTCAATCTCGACGCCGCCGCGACCTCGGCGGTGGCGCTGACGCTGCTGGCGGGAACGCCGGCGTTGACGTTCACCGGCATGATCGGCGCGGCGCTCGCCGTGACCTTGCACCGGGGCGGTCTGTTGCTGGCGGTGCTGGTGCTGCCGCTCTCGATCCCGGTGCTGATCTTCGGCGTCGCCGCTTCGCAGGCCGCCATCACCGGGCCGCTGGCGTTCGGCACGCCGTTTTCGATTCTTTGCGCGCTTTCGCTGGCCAGTCTTGTCATCGGCCCGTTTGCTGCCGCGGCCAGCCTGCGGCACGGCCTGGACTGAGCGTGATCGAGTCCATCAACTCTCGCGGAGCCGGGCAAGAAACCGACTCGAAAACCGGGCTGGCCGCATTGCCTGCCCCGCATCTGACGACTATCAGGATGCCATGACGCTGATCGACCTCGCCAACCCCACCCGCTTCCTGTCGCTGACGGCGCGCGTGCTGCCCTGGCTCGCTGGCGCGACCACTATGCTGTTGCTGGTCGGGCTGTATCAGTCGGCGATGGCGCCCGACGACTATCAGCAGGGCGCCACCGTCAAGATCATGTTCGTCCATGTGCCGAACGCGTGGCTTTCGATGTTCGTCTGGGGCGTGATGAGTCTCGCCGCGCTGGGCACGCTGGTATGGCGGCATCCGCTGGCCGACGTCGCGGCGAAAGCGGCCGCCCCGATCGGCGCCGCCTTTACTTTCCTGGCGCTGGTCACGGGCTCGCTGTGGGGACGGCCGATGTGGGGCACCTACTGGGAATGGGACGCCCGCCTGACCTCGGTGCTGATCCTGTTCCTGATGTATCTCGGCCTGATCGCGCTGTGGCGCGCGGTGGAAGACCCCTCGCGGGCGGCGCGAGCCGCCGCCATCCTCACTTTGGTCGGCGCGATCAACCTGCCGATTATCAAGTTCTCGGTCGACTGGTGGAATACGCTGCATCAACCGGCCTCGGTGCTCAGGATGGGCGGCCCATCGCTCGATCGCGCGTTCCTGATTCCCTTGCTGGTGATGGCGATCGGATTTTCACTGCTGTTCGTCACGCTGCATCTGGCGGCGATGCGCAACGAGATCCTGCGCCGCCGCGTGCGCAGCTTGCAGATGATGCAAGCCAGCCGGCAGGCGGCCTGAGACGATGTCGCTCGGTCCCTACGCCAGCTTTGTCGTGACGTCCTACACGCTGGTGGCCGCCACCGTGTTGCTTCTCGTCACCTGGATCGCGCTGGACTATCGCCGGCAGAAGGCGCGGCTGCGCGACCTCGAAGCCAGCGGCGTGACCCGGCGCTCCGGCCGCCAGGCGACGGACCTATGATGCGCGCGCCGGCAAGCTCTGACGGATCGCCGCGCAGCCGGCGCTGGGTGGTGGCGCTGCCGCTGATCGGCTTCATCGCGGTTGCCGCGCTTTTCCTCGTCCGGCTCTATGGCGGAGACCCCTCGAAGATACCGTCCGCGCTGATCGGCCGCCCGGCGCCGCAAACGGCGCTGCCGCCGCTGCCGGGCCTTGTCCAGAATGGGGCTGCGGTGCCCGGGCTCGACCCTGCGGCGTTCAAGGGCAAGGTTTCCGTGGTCAATGTCTGGGCCTCCTGGTGCGTGCCCTGCCACGAGGAAGCCCCGCTCCTGACCGCGCTTGCCCGGGACACCCGGCTGCAGATCGTCGGCATCAACTACAAGGATTCCGCCGAAAACGCCCGCCGCTTCCTCGGCCGCTACGGCAATCCGTTCAGCATGGTCGGCGTCGACAGCAACGGCCGCGGCTCGATCGAATGGGGCGTCTATGGCGTGCCCGAGACCTTCGTGGTCGGCCGCGAGGGCACCATTCTCTACAAAATGGTCGGGCCGGTGACGCCGGCAAATCTCGACACCGTGCTGAAGGTCGAGATCGAAAAGGCGCTGCGCTGAAGTGACGACGTAGTCGTCATTCCGGGGCGATGCGAAGCATCGAACCCGGAATCTCGAGATTCCCCGATGCGCAATTGCGCATCTGAGGTCTGGTCCTTCGGACCATCCCTGAATGACGGACGAAAGATCGGCTCCAAATAATTCTCCGCTTTTATCTGCCGTTCATTTCTCGGCCATTTCGCCGCCACGAATTCGAAGCTAGCTTGACCGCGTTACTTAAACCGTCCTTGGAGGGACACCCATATGCGTCATTTCACGCTCGCTTCTCTGCTCGCTACCACGCTCGCCCTCGGCCTGATGACGGCGACCCCGTCGATGGCCCAGACCGCCCAGCCCGCCACCAAATCCGACAGCAAGATGGCTCCCCCTTCGGCCTCGGAATCGAAGATGGCGCCGGCGAAGGCGGACGCCAAGGCCGAACTGCTCGACATCAATTCCGCAACCGCCGATCAGCTCGACGCGCTGCCGGGTGTCGGCAAGGCCTACTCCGCCAAGATCATCGCCGGCCGCCCCTACAAGGGCAAGGATGACCTCGTGAACAAGAGCATCCTGCCGCAGGCGACCTACGACAAGATCAAGGACAAGATCATCGCCAAGCAGAAGAGCTGAACTGGTCTTGCTGACCTCTCCCGCTTGCGGGGGAGGTCGACGCGCGCAAGCGCGGCGGGTGGGGGAAATTCATCCACGAGTACACTGTGCGGAGAAACCCCCACCCATAGCCGATGCTGCGCATCGGCGTTCTTAAACCAAGGACGGCGGCCGTAGGCCGCCTACGCCTCCCCCGCAAGCGGGAGAGGGAGTGCAACGCGCACCGCGCTCACACAACTCAGCCCTTGCTGACATCCCCCGCGCCCGCCTCGCTGGCCTCGAGCGAGGCCGGCTCCAGATGGTAGCGCTTGGTCAGCGGCATCTGGGCGATGGCGAAGATCATCGTCAGCGGGATCGCGCCGAATGCCTTGAAGGCGACCCAGAAATCGGTCGATTGCGTGCGCCAGACCAGCTCGTTCAGCACCGCCATCCCCAGGAAGAACAACGCCCAGCGCAGGGTCAGGATGCGCCAGCCCCGCGGAGTCAGGTTGAATATCTGGTCGAACATGATGGCGATGAATGAGCGGCCGAACAGCAGGCCCCCGCCGAGAACGGCGGCGAACAGCGCATAGACGATGGTCGGCTTCATCTTGATGAAGGTCTCGTCGTGCAGGATCAGCGTCAGCGCGCCGAACACGATGACGATGATTCCGGTGACGATCGCCATCATCGGCACGTGGCGCGTCACCACGTAGGAAGCAATCATGGCGGCGACGATCGCCACCATGAACGCGCCGGTGGCGACGAAGAGATTGAATTTGGCGTTGGCGGCAAAGAACACGATCAGCGGACCAAGCTCGGTCGCAAGCTTGAACAGCGGGTGCGGCAGCTTCTTGTCCATCACTCGATTCCTGCAATCGCGTTGGCGAAATCCTGCGCAGTGAACGGCGCGAGATCGTCGACGCCCTCGCCGACGCCGATGAAATGCACCGGCAGCTTGAACTTCTCCGCCAGCGCCACCAGGATGCCGCCGCGCGCGGTGCCGTCGAGCTTCGTCATCACCAGGCCGGTGACGCCGGCACTGCGATGAAAGGCCTCGACCTGCGACAGCGCATTCTGGCCCACCGTGGCATCGAGCACCAGCAGCACCGCATGCGGCGCCGACGCGTCGACCTTCTTGAGGACGCGAACGACCTTTTCGAGCTCGTTCATCAGTTCGGCCTTGTTCTGCAGTCGGCCGGCGGTATCGACCAGCAGCACGTCAAGCTTCTGCTCCCTGGCCGCGCTCAGCGCGTTGAAGGCGAGGCTTGCCGAATCCGAGCCCTGCGCGCCTGATATGACCGGCGAATGGGTGCGCTCGCCCCAGACCTTGAGCTGCTCGATGGCCGCGGCGCGAAAGGTGTCGCCGGCCGCCAGCATCACCTTGCGGCCCTCGGCGCCCAGTTTCGCCGCGAGCTTGCCGATGGTGGTGGTCTTTCCCGAGCCGTTGACGCCGACCACCAGGATGACAAACGGCTTTTGCGCAGCGTCGATCTGCAGCGGCTGCGCCACCGGCGCCAGCACCTTCTCGACCTCGGTTGCAACCACCGACTTCACCTCATCGGCCGAAATCGCCTTGTCATAACGGCCGGCGCCGACCGCGTCCGCAATCCTGGCCGCCACCGCGGCGCCGAGGTCGGCGCGCAGCAGCACATCCTCGATCTCGTCGAGCATGGCGCGATCGAGCTTGCGCTTGGTGACGAGGTCGGCGACGGCGGTGCCGAGCGAACTCGAGGTCCGCTTCAGCCCGCTGGAAAGGCGCCGCCACCAGCTCAGTTTGGAGGTTCCGGGAGTGGTTTCGCTCATGTCGGGGACGTGTTAGCGGTTTCGCGCCATGAGCGAAAGTCACAACAAATCCAGCGCTGTTCCCGGGATATCCATTGGTGTCCCCCGGGCATCTGTTGATGTCCTCCGGGCATCGCTTGATGTCCCCGGGGCGTCGTTTGACAGCCCGGGACTGACGGCGGAGGAAATCCAGGCCCGCGTACTCCATCGCGACGGATTGATGCTGGTGATCGACAAGCCCGCCGGCCTGCCGGTGCATCGCGGCCCCAAGGGTGGCGCCAACCTGGAGGCTTCGTTCGACGCCTTGCGGTTCGGCCTGCCGCGGCCGCCGGTGCTGGCGCACCGGCTCGACAAGGACACCTCCGGCTGTCTCGTGCTGGGACGCCATCGCAAGGCCACCGCCTCGCTCGGCCTCTTGTTCAAGCACGGCAAGATCGGCAAGACCTATTGGGCCGTGGTCGAGGGTGGACCTGCCGAGGACCAAGGCACCATCGACATGCCGCTGGGACGGTTGAACGTCGAGCGCGGCTGGTGGCAGAAGCCCGACCCGGAGGGTCAGAAGGCGGTCACCAACTGGTGGGTATTGGGACGCGGCGGCGGCCTCGCCTGGCTCGCGCTGGAGCCGGTCACCGGCCGCACCCACCAACTGCGCGTGCACACTTCAGCGACGGGCTGGCCGATCGTCGGCGACAACATCTACGGCAACGGACCGCGTTTCGGCGAGCCGGTCCTGCATCTGCATTCCCGCGAGATCGTGATCCCGATTTCGAAGAACAAGGAGCCGGTACGCGTGGTCGCGCCGGCACCGGCGCATATGCACGCGCGGTTGAGGGCGTGCGGGTGGGACGGGGAGTGACGTAGCGCCTGCTTACTTCCTTCTCCCCTTGTGGGAGAAGGTGGGTCGACGGCGCGAAGCGGCGGCGAGCCGGATGAGGGGTCTGCCTCCGCAAGTCTTGCTCGTTGAGAGAACCCCTCATCCGGCGCTTCGCGCCACCTTCTCCCACAAGGGGAGAAGGGAGAAATTACACCGTCAACCGCGCGCCATCGTGACCGCTGATCGCGAGCGGCATCACCACGCCCGGCGTTTCCCCTGCTATCGCCACCGGCAGGAAATGCTCCGTCCGGCCCTGCGTCGCGCTCTCGATCAGGACATGACGCATTGAACCAACCTCGGCCGCCAGCCGCTTCCGCAACGCCGCCTCGCCTGCCGCGCGCAAGCGCCTCGCACGGGACTTGATCGCCTCGCCCGCCACCTGCGGCATCCTTGCTGCGGGGGTGCCCGGCCGCGCCGAATAAGGAAACACGTGCAGGAAGGTGAGACCGCATGCCTGCACCAGGTCCAGCGAGCGCAAGAACATGTCCTCGGTCTCGGTCGGGAAGCCCGCGATGATATCGGCGCCAAGCGTGATGTCCGGGCGCAGCCGCCGCACCTCGGCACAGAAGGCGACCGCATCCTGCCGCGAATGCCGGCGCTTCATCCGCTTCAGGATCAGGTCGTCGCCGGACTGTAACGACAGGTGCAGATGCGGCATCAGCCGTTCGTCATTGGCGATGATGTCGAGCAGGTCCCGATCGACCTCGATTGAATCGATCGAGGATATCCGCAGCCGCTTCAGCTCCGGGACGTGGCGCAGGATCTGCCTGGTCAATTGCCCGAGCTTCGGCGCGCCCGGCAGATCGCCGCCATAGCTGGTGAGGTCGACGCCGGTCAGCACGATCTCGGCATGGCCGCCGCGCTCGACCAAAGCACGAACCTGATTCACCACCGCGCCCATCGGCACCGAGCGCGAATTGCCGCGGCCGTAGGGGATAATGCAGAAGGTGCAGCGATGGTCGCAGCCGTTCTGCACCTGGACGAACACCCTGGGCAGGCCCGCCTTGAACCCGTCGAGCAGATGCGGCGCCATCGCCTTGACCGCCATGATATCGGCCACCGCGATCTTCTCGCTTGTCGCGATGCCCAGCCGCGCGTCGAACGCCGCGCGCGCGCCGCGCCAGGTTTCGCTGCGCATCTTGTCGTCATTGCCGATGACGCGGTCGACCTCGGCCATGGCGGCGAACATTTCCGGCTGGGTCTGCGCCGCGCAGCCGGTAACGACGATGCGCAAGCCCGGCCGCGCGCGCTTCAGCCGCCGGATCGACTGCCGCGCCTGCGCCACGGCCTCGCTGGTGACGGCGCAGCTGTTGATGACGACAGTATCTGAAAGCCCCGCGCGTTCCGCCTCGCGGGCGATCACCTCGGATTCAAAGGCGTTGAGGCGGCAGCCGAAAGTAATGACGTCGACGCTCATCCCTCGACGACGTCGGCAAACAGCGCCGGATCGAAGCGGCCTTCATACTCGAAGTCGGCGGTCCCGGTCATCAGCACATGGTCGTCGCGCTCGCGCCATTCGATCGCAAGCCTGCCGCCCGGCAGCGTGATCTCGACGGTGCGATTGGCGCGCTTGAGCCGCGCCGCGGCGACCGCGGTCGCGCAGGCCGCCGAGCCGCAGGCCAGGGTCAAGCCGGCGCCGCGCTCCCAGGTGCGGATCGTGATGTGATCTCGATCGACGATATGGGCGAGCGTGATGTTGGCCCGCTCAGGGAAGATCGGGTGGTTTTCCAAGAGCGGCCCGAACCGGGCGAGGTCGTAGGCATCAACGTCATCGACCCAGAAGATCGCGTGCGGATTGCCCATCGAGACCACCGAGGGCGAATGCAGCAGCGGGGCGTCGATCGGCCCGACCTGCAGTTCGATATAGCGGGTGTCGCGAAACTCTTCCGCCAGCGGGATGTCCTGCCAGCCGAATTTCGGCGCCCCCATGTCCACGGTGTAGAGATCGGGCGCCGGGCCCCGCCAGCAATTCAGCAGCCCGGCGCGGGTCTCGAAGGTCACGGCGGTCCGGCCGGTCTGCTCGAACAGGCGGCGCGCCACGCAACGCATGCCGTTGCCGCAGGCGCCGGCTTCCGAGCCGTCGCTGTTGTAGATGCGGATGAAGGCCTCGGTGCCGGCGAGCCGCGGCGGCTGCAGCACCAGCATCTGGTCGTAGGGCACGCCCGCGGGAGAGGCCACCGCACGCGCTTCTTCGGCCGTCACGGCGGCCCGGGAATCGCGCACGTCCACCACGACGATTTCGTTGCCGGCTCCGTTCATCTTGGCAAAGGCGTGGTTGGCGAGCGCACTCATGGAATTTCCCAAATTATGCCTGCCTTATATGGCGAATGATGCCTGATTGCCTAGTACTGGCGGGCAAATGACGCATCTGTCATGGGACGAAGGCAAATTTTGCGTGGTAGAAATGGCTGAGTCCCCGCGGGCGTGAACGGGCCTGCCGCGACCGCCCTGGGGCGGGATGGAGAAGACCTGGATGAATCGCAGCAGCAGATTCCGCGCAGCCTTGGTAGCGATGGTCCCGATGGCAACATTCGCGCTTGGCGCTGCCGTGCTGGCGCAGTCGCCGGCACCGGCAACCCCGCCTGCCGCAAGCCCTCCCGCGGTTTCCGCACCGCCTGCGGCAAACTCGGCGCCGACGCCTGCCGAAACCAAATCGCCCGCGGATGCGCCATCGACGGCTCAGCAGCCGGCCGCGCCGCCGGCCGCCGGCGTCCAGGCCGCCGACCCCTTCGGCGAAGAGCTTTCGCTCGCGCCGAAAAAGGTGGTGGTGATGAAGGGCACCGCAAATTGGGACGCCGCGTTCGACACCCTGATCGAGTCGTTCAAGGCGCTGACCGCGCTGCTCGACAAGCAGGGGATCAAGCCGACAGGCAATTCGATGATCGTCTACACCTCGACCGATGATACCGGCTTCACCTACCTGGCCCAGATTCCGGTCGACCAGGATCCGAAGAACCTGGCCAAGGACATGAGCATGGGCAAGTCGCCCGAGGGCAAGGCCTTGAAGTTCGTCCATCGCGGTTCCTACGACAACATGGACAACACCTATGAGGCGATCACCAACCACCTCGACGACAAGAAGCTCGAGGCCAAGGACACTTTCATCGAGGAATACATCACCGATCCCCTGAAGACGGCGGAGGACCGGCTGGTCATCAACGTCTATGTGCCGCTGAAGTGAGACGCATGCGATCTGCGCTCTTCCCTGCCGTCGCCGCGGTCACCCTGTCCGCCGCGCCCCTCCCGGCCCAGACGGTGCCGCCGCCGGCGATTTCCGTCACCGGCGAGGCCACCGTGTCGCTGCCGCCGGACCAGGCCCAGATCGATGGCGGGGTGACCTCCGACGGCAGGACCGCGCGCGAGGCGTCCGACGCCAACAACGCGGCGATGGGCAAGGTGCTGCAGGCGCTGAAGGGCGCCGGCATCGAGGAGAAGGACTACCAGACATCGCGGCTGTCGTTGCAGCCCCAATATGCGAATTCATCCAAGGTGTCGGAGCGCGCCGGCATCGTTGGCTTCCGCGCCAGCAACCGCGTCACGGTCAAGATCCGTGATGTGGCCAAGGTCGCCAACGTGATCGACGTGCTGGTGGGCGCCGGCGCCAACGAAATCGGCGGCATCGCTTTCACGGTAACGCAGGCCTCCAAAGTACTCGACGAGGCGCGCGAAAAGGCGATCGCGGACGCCCGCCGCAAGGCGGAAATCTACGCCAGGGCCGCCGGCGTGACGCTCGGCGAGCCCATCAGCATTTCGGAGGAAGGTGCGCCCGCGCCGCTTCTTCGCGGCAGGATGGCGGCTTCGATGGCCGCAGGGGCTCCGCCGGTAGCGCAAGGCGAAGAAACCCTGTCTGTGACCGTGAGCATATCGTGGACGATCAAAGCGAAAGCCCAATAACGCCTATATCTCCACCACCTGCCCCGGCTTCAGCGCCGCGAACCGTTCGGACGGAATCTGTGCTTCTTTGAGCGCCTCGCCCAGCGCGATAACAGGGGCGTCGATCGCCTCGTCCGTCAGCTGGAAGGTTCCGTGGTGATGCGCCAGCGCTTGCGGCGCGCCGCAATCGGCCAGTGCTTTCACCGCGTCCGCCGGGTTCATGTGCTGGTCCTTCATGAACCAGCGCGGCTCATAGGCCCCGATCGGCAGAATCGCCAGCCGCAGCGGCCCGTGCCGCTCGGCGACGCGGCGGAAATGCTTGCCTTCGCCATAACCGGAATCGCAGACGATGTAGAGCTTCCCGGCCGGCGTCTCCAGCACGAAGCTCGCCCACAGCGCCTTGTTGCGGTCGAACAATCCGCGCGCCGACCAGTGCCGTGTCGGCACCAGCGTCACCGCGATGCCGTTGCCGAGTTCGACGCGATCCCGCCAGTCGAACGCCTCGGCCTTGATCGCGCTGTCGGCATCGCGCATCGCGACGTCGTTGCCAAGCGGCGTGATCACGCGCGGTGAAAACTTGGCCGCGAGCCTCGAGAGCGTCGGTAGGTCGAGATGGTCGTAATGGCCATGCGAGACCAGCACGACGTCGATGTCAGGCAGCGCGTCGAACGCGATGCCGGGGTCGTGGTGCCGCTCCGGCCCGGCGAACGAGACGGGAGACACCCGCATCGACCACACCGGATCGACCAGGATGTTGAGATTCTTGGTCTGGATCAGCCAGGTGACATGGCCGACGAAGGACAGCCGGACCGTGTCGCCGGACACGCGCGGCGGCGGGGTATCGCTGTACGTATTCGCAACCCAATTCGGCCAGCGTTCGCGTTTCCGGTCGGGGCCGAACTGCCAGCGCAGCAGCTCCGCCAGCGATTTCGGCGGCGCGCCGTCGGGGTCGAAGAAGCGCGTTCCGTCGAAATGATCGGAGACCGGGCCGGCATAGGTCTTCATGTTGCTGATCCACACGGACGGCACGCCGACGGCCGCGGCGGCGCCGGCAAGCACTCCAAGAACACGGCGGCGGGTGATGGGCACGGGGGGATCACAAGAGGGAGGGAACCAAGGTCGTGGTGCATAGCCATATCGTCCGCGTGATATGGGTGTGCGGGCTCGGTTTTGAACCTGCGGCGATATTTACGGACCTCGCCTTGCTTCCGAAAGTCCCCTGATTTCAACATCTTGTGGTTTTCGCAGGGACATTTTGACCCGGTTTTCCTTGACTTCCGGCGTCTGTCGGCGTTTAACATCCGCACTTCTCGGAAAGATTTTCTTTTCGACCCGCCGCCCGGCCCCTGAGGCCGGAGGCCAACGCCCGACAGCGCGATGCGCCCTCGGGCGCAAAAGTGTTTGAATGATCGTTTTGGCGTGCTGCGCCGGGACTTAGATGGTCATCACCCGCGAAGGCGGGTGATCCAGTATCCCAGAGCAGCCCGGTGTTAGACCGAGAGGCCGCGGCGTACTGGATACCCCGCTTTCGCGGGGTATGACGGTGGTGAACTTGGCAGCGCCTGCAAGGGCAGAGGACAACGGCATTGTTCGACAGTCTGTCGGAAAAGCTTGGTGGGATACTCGACCGGCTGACGGGCCGCGGCGCGCTGTCGGAAGCCGATGTCGACGCGGCGATGCGCGAGGTGCGCCGCGCGTTGCTGGAGGCCGACGTCTCGCTTGAGGTGGTCAGGAGCTTCACCGACCGCGTTCGCGAGCAGGCGATCGGCGCCACCGTCGTCAAGTCGGTCACCCCGGGCCAGATGGTGGTCAAGATCGTCCATGACGAGCTGGTCGCGATGCTCGGGTCCGACGGCCAGACCATCGACCTCAACGCGGTGCCGCCGGTTGCGATCATGATGGTCGGCCTGCAGGGCTCGGGCAAAACCACCACGACCGCGAAACTGGCGCGCCGCATGACCCAGCGCGACAAGCGCAAGGTGCTGATGGCCTCGCTCGACATCTACCGCCCGGCGGCGATGGAGCAGCTGGCGGTGCTGGGGCGCGACCTCGACATCCCGACGCTGCCGATCGTGGCCGGCCAGAAACCGGCGCAGATCGCCCGCCGCGCGCTTGAAGCCGCCAGGCTCGGCGGCTTCGACGTGGTGCTGCTCGACACCGCCGGCCGCACCACGCTCGACGAAGAGATGATGAGCGAGGCGGCCGACATCAAAGCCACGGCCAATCCGCATGAAGTGCTGCTGGTCGCGGATTCGCTGACCGGCCAGGACGCGGTCAACCTCGCGCGCGCCTTCGATCAGCGCGTCGGCCTGACCGGCATCGTGCTGACGCGGGTGGACGGCGACGGCCGCGGCGGTGCTGCGCTGTCGATGCGCGCGGTGACGGGCAAGCCGATCAAGCTGATCGGTACCGGCGAAAAGACCGACGCGCTGGAGGATTTTCACCCGAGCCGGATCGCCGGCCGCATCCTCGGCATGGGCGACGTGGTTTCGCTGGTCGAAAAGGCGGCGGCCAACATCGACGCCGAAAAGGCCGCGCGCACCGCGGAGCGGATGCGCAAGGGCCAGTTCGACCTGTCAGACATGCGCGAGCAGTTGCTGCAGATGGCGACCATGGGCGGCATCAGCGGCCTGATGGGCATGATGCCCGGCGTTGCCAAGATGAAGAACCAGATCGCCGCCGCGGGGATCGACGACAAGATCATCAAGCGCCAGGTCGCGATCATCGATTCGATGACGCGGCAGGAGCGCAAGAGCCCCGATATCCTCAAGGCCAGCCGCAAGAAGCGGATCGCCGCCGGCGCCGGGCTGGAGGTGCAGGAAGTCAACAAGCTGCTGAAAATGCACCGCAACATGGCCGACATGATGAAGGCCATGGGCTCGGGCAAGCGCGGCCCGATGGCCGGCATCGCGCAGGCGATGGGCTTTGGCGGCGGGATGCCGGCGCCGACGCCGGAGCAGTTGAAGGCGCTGGCCGAGCAGATGCCGGGCGGCCTGCCCGCGCTGCCGAAAGATATTCCCGTCGGTCTACGCCAGGGCCTGCCGAATTTGCCGGGCCTGACCGGCCTCAGCGGCAAGCCGACCTTGCCGGGCCTCGGCGGCTTTCCGGGGAAGAAGAAATGACCTCTCATCAGAACTCGCTGTCATCGTCCGCCTTGTGCGCAATTGCGCACTGGGCGGACGATCCAGTACTCCGCGCTCCCTCGGCTGAATCGCTGACGCCTGCGATTACTGGATGCCCCGCCTTCGCGGGGCATGACGGGTGCGATGCAAAGCCAGCTCGCAACGACGCTAATTCACGTCATTCACTTCACTAAGTTCGCATTCAACAGGAGAACCAGATGTCAGTCGTCATCCGCCTTGCTCGCGCAGGCACCAAGAAGCGCCCGGTCTATCACGTCGTCGTCGCCGACTCGCGCTTTCCCCGCGACGGCCGCTTCATCGAGCGTCTCGGCCATTTTAACCCGCTGCTGCCGAAGGACAATGAATCGCGGCTGAAGCTCGACCTGGACAAGGTCAAGGCCTGGCTCGCCAAGGGCGCGCAGCCGTCGGATCGCGTCAACCGCTTCCTGGATGCGGCTGGAATCGTCAAGCGCGCCGCCCGCAACAATCCGGAAAAGGCCGTGCCGCGCAAGGAGCGCAAGGCCGCCGCCGAAGCCGCGAAGGCGTAAAGCGTCGCGGCGCATGACGGTGACCGCACCGATTTGCGTCGCCCGGATCGGCGCCGCGCATGGCGTGCGGGGCGCGGTGAAGCTGTGGACGTTCACCGCGGATCCGTTCGCCGTGAAGGATTACGGCCCGCTGACGACCAGGGACGGTTCGCGCCGGTTCGAGGTGGCAGATATCCGCGCGGCCGGGGATCATCTGGTGGCGACGCTGAAAGGCATCGCCACCCGCGAGGACGCCCAACGGCTCAACGGCATCGAACTCTACATCGCGCGCGACCAACTGCCCGAAACCAGTGACGACGAATACTACCACGCCGACCTGATTGGATTGGCCGCCGTCGATGCCGCCAACGCCCCGGTTGGCCGCGTCGTTGCGGTTCACAATTTCGGCGCCGGCGACATCATCGAGATCGCGCCCGCGCGAGGTCCGACCCTGCTGCTGCCGTTCACCCATGCGGTGGTGCCGATCATCGATCTTGCCGCCGGCCGCGTCGTGATCGAGCTGCCGCAGGAAATCGAAGGCGACGACGCCCAATCCTAGCTCGTCATCGCCGGGCTTGACCCGGCGATCCATCCTTTCGAAGAAGATGGATACGCGGGTCAGGCCCGCGTATGACGGCCTGAGCTCAACCGTGATCACTCAACCATGACCTGGCGCGCCACCGTTCTCACGCTGTTTCCCGAGATGTTTCCCGGGCCGCTCGGCGTCAGCCTGGCGGGCAAGGCGCTGGCGTCAGGCCTGTGGCGGCTGGAGGCGCGCGACATCAGGGATTCCGCAACCGACCGCCACCGCAGCGTCGATGACACCCCGGCCGGCGGCGGCCCGGGCATGGTGCTGCGGGCCGACGTGCTGGCGGCGGCGATCGACGCCGCGGAGCCCGCCCTCGATCGGCCGCGCCTGTTGATGAGCCCGCGGGGTCGGCCATTGACCCAGTCGCTGGTAGCCGAACTGGCGGCCGGACCCGGCCCGCTGATCGTCTGCGGCCGGTTCGAGGGGGTCGATCAGCGGGTCATCGAGGCGCGCGGTCTCCAGGAAATATCGATCGGGGACTATGTCCTGTCCGGCGGTGAGATCGCCGCGATGGCGCTGATCGACGCCTGCGTGCGGCTGCTGCCGGGCGTGATGGGAAAGCCGGCCTCTGGCGCCGACGAGAGCTTTTCCGCCGGATTACTCGAATACCCCCAATTCACCCGTCCGCAGGCGTTCGAGGGCCGCACCATTCCTGATATCCTCACTTCCGGTGACCATGCCAAGATTGCGGCCTGGCGGCGGGCGGAGGCCGAGGCCCTGACCCGACTGCGCCGTCCCGATTTGTGGGCCGCTATCGCCGCCGGCCAAAAAGCCGCAAAAGGCACGACAGACGGGTGACAACCGCCCTCCTTTGCCCTATACGGACGCCAAATCCGCGCAATGGCAGGATACGGACGTTCGCGCAGCCCGCGCTGGACCGGCTGGGCGCGCTGCCGATGGAGATCTCAATGAACCTCATTCAACAGCTCGAAAAAGAGCAATTCGAAAAGCTGTCAGCGACCAAGACGATCCCCGAATTCGGCCCCGGCGACACCGTGATCGTCAACGTCAAGGTGATCGAAGGCGAGCGAACCCGCGTGCAGGCCTATGAAGGCGTCTGCATCGGCCGATCCGGCGGCGGGCTCAACGAGAGCTTCACCGTCCGCAAGATCTCCTACGGCGAAGGCGTCGAGCGCGTCTTCCCGGTGATGTCGCCGATGATCGACTCGATCAAGGTGGTGCGCCGCGGCAAGGTGCGTCGCGCCAAGCTGTATTACCTGCGCCAGCTGCGCGGCAAGTCGGCCCGCATCGTCGAAAAGCAGGACCGCGCCGTCGCCGTCGGCGAGTAGTTCGTCCCGAAGGGGATGTGAAGAAAAGCGCGGGGCTTGCTCCCGCGCTTTTTTGTTGCTCCCCCGTCATTGCCAGCGCATATCGCGCTTCGATACCTCCTGTGCTAAGAGGCTGGAATGGTTCTGGATCAGACATGTTCCGCATGCCTGCGCGTCGCGCCCGTCGTGATCGACGACCGCTCGCGGCTGCCCGGACGATTTTTCGGGCGCTTTGCCACCTCGGCGACGTCAGAGCTTACGCGCGCAGCCTGACGCTGCACCGATGCTTTCGCCTGCTTACGCAACCTGCGCCTGACCGCCCCTCACAGAATGCCTTTTGGAGCTTGCGCTCATGTCCAAACCGACCACGCTGTACGACAAGATCTGGAACGACCACCTGGTTCACGAAGCCGACGACGGCACCTGCCTGCTCTATATCGACCGCCATCTGGTCCACGAGGTGACCTCGCCTCAGGCGTTCGAGGGCCTGCGGGCGACCGGACGCAAGGTGCGCGCGCCGGAGAAGACGCTGGCGGTGGTCGACCACAACATCCCGACCACCGACCGCTCCAAGCCCAATCCGGACCCGGAGAGCATCGAGCAGATGCGGGTGATGGCTGACAACGCCCGGGAGTTCGGGGTCGAGTATTTCGACGAGCATGACCGGCGGCAGGGCATCGTCCACGTGATCGGCCCCGAGCAGGGCTTTACGCTGCCCGGCACCACCATCGTCTGCGGTGACAGCCACACCTCCACCCATGGCGCATTCGGCGCGCTGGCGCACGGCATCGGCACCTCCGAGGTCGAGCACGTGCTGGCGACCCAGACGCTGATCCAGAAAAAGGCCAAGAACATGCGCGCGGTGGTCGACGGCAAATTGCCCGACGGCGTCACCGGCAAGGACATCATCCTGGCCATCATCGGCGAGATCGGCACCGCCGGCGGCACCGGCTATGTGCTGGAATATGCCGGCGAAGCCATCCGCGCGCTCTCGATGGAAGGCCGCATGACGGTCTGCAACATGTCGATCGAGGGCGGCGCGCGCGCCGGTTTGATCGCCCCCGACGAAAAGGCGTTCGAGTTCCTGAAGGGACGCCCGAAGGCGCCGAAGGGCGAGGCGTGGGATGCTGCGATGCGTTACTGGGAGACGTTGCGTTCCGACGAGGGCGCGCATTTCGACCACGAAATCAGGCTGGACGCGGCAAAGCTGCCGCCGATCGTGACCTGGGGCACCTCGCCCGAGGACGTCGTGTCGATATCGGGCGTTGTGCCGGACCCCGACAAGATCGCCGACGAGGCCAAGCGGCTGTCGAAGCATCGCGCGCTGAAATACATGGGGCTGATAGCGGGGACGAAGATCACCGACATCAAGCTCGACCGTGTCTTCATCGGCTCCTGCACCAACGGCCGCATCGAAGACCTGCGCGCCGCGGCGAAAGTCGCCGAGGGCAGGACCGTCAATGCCCATGTCAACGCGATGATCGTGCCGGGCTCGGGCCTCGTCAAGGCGCAGGCGGAGGCCGAAGGCCTCGACAAGATCTTCATCAAGGCGGGCTTCGAATGGCGCGAGCCAGGCTGCTCGATGTGCCTTGCGATGAACCCCGACAAGCTGGCCCCGGAAGAGCGTTGCGCCTCGACCTCGAACCGCAACTTCGAGGGCCGTCAGGGCTTCAAGGGCCGCACCCACCTGGTATCGCCGGCAATGGCGGCGGCCGCGGCGATCGCCGGCCATTTTGTCGACATCAGGGAGTGGCGTTAACGCTTCTTTGTCGAGACCGCCGGGTAAGGCGGGCGATTCGAAACGCCCCGTTAAGCGGGCAGGCGCAGACTGTTGCTTTGCGGAACTCTTTCGCGAGGTCCAGCCGTGGCAGACAAGTCTGAGTTTGTCGACATGATCGGCGAGGCGACGCGGCAGTCACGACGACGCGCGAAGCCAAACGTTGTCGATCTCATGCCCGCGTCGAAGGAAGTCTCGCGCCTCAGCCGCTGGCCACCCGGGAGCTGGAAGGAGTGGCGGCTGCAGACGCTGATGCCGTGGCGGATCAAGCCGTGGGGCAAGGATCGAGACTGACTGCCCCGACCGTATTCCCGCAACCAGAAAAGGCGCCCGACCGGCGCCTTTTGGATTCGAAGGTCACCATCCGTAATAGCGGTGACGCCAGTGGTGCCGGTAGAACGGCCGATGCTTGCAGATCTTGCGCGGCCCGTAATAGGTCCAGATCACCCGGCAGTAGCGATAACGGGGAGCATAGTAGCGCGGATAGCCGTAGTAGGCCGGCGCGTAGTAAACCCGACGATGGAAGTGGGGCCGGTGGTGGTGGAAGTGCGGTCGGTGATAGGCGTGACGATAGCCGTGGCGATAACCGCCATGGAAGGCCGGCGCCACACGATAGCCGCCGCCGCGGAACGCATGACCGCCGTGAAACGCCGCACCGCCACGCAAGCCGCCATGGCCGCCGTGGAAACCGCCGCCGCGAAAGCCGCCGCCACCGCGAAACCCACCGCCGCCATGACCACGGCCGCCGCGCCGGACTTCAGTGGTCAATGCATCGGTCGCGGATTTCGCTGCCGCAGCCGCGCCGGGACTTGAAAGCGAAACTGCCTCGGCGCGCTGCTGGGAAACCGCCGCGAGCGCAAACACGGCCGCAGCCGTGACACCCAGACGGCGGACCAGGCCGCGTCCGGAATCGGATATCACCACCGATGAACTCTCCCTAAGCGGCGACGACGCCTTGCAGGTCGAGGCGGCTGGCCATCGTCGCGTTCATTTACAGTCGCACCCGGCGTGATGCTAAAAACGGCCACCTGAACACGCTGTGAATGCGCTACGATGAACGCGCGCAACGACCGCGGGAACCATCCCTCACCACCAGACCGGCCCAAAGCCGATGCCGAAGGAGAACGGCGCCGGCGCGTAGTATGGGTATGGCCGATAGTAATGGGGCCGTCCGTAATAATAGGGCTGGTACACGGGCCGGTAGTAGGGACGGTGGTAGTGCCGATAGTGCGGCCGATACCCGTAGTGGCGGTAGTAACGCCGGTGATAACGGTGCGCACTGAAATCGGTGGCATCTGATGTGCCGGCGGTTTGCGACTTCGCCGGCGGCGCAGCGGTCGCCGGATTGACCGCTGCGGGGCCGACAACCAAAAGCGCGGCTGCGGCAATGACTGCCGCGATCAAGCTCTTCATGACAGACTCCCCTTTTATCAACATCCAGATGGCCAGATAACGCGCAGCAATCTGGCCGGTTTCATGGCGACCGGCGAGGCGAAGACAGGCCCGCGATGAACGGGCCCGCTTGCTGCGCCCGGTTGCCGCATTTACCAGCGGCGCCAATGGCGATGGTGATGACGGTGATGGTGATGGTGCCAGCGGTGCCAACGGTGGTGGTGGCGATGGTAGCGGTGGTGGCGCCAATGCACCTCCGTCGTTACCAGCCGGGCGTCATCCTGGATCGCGGCAGCGGCGCCGGGATGGCTCAGCGATAGCGCGTTGGCCGGCGCCCCGAGCGCGAGCCATACGCCCACGGCTGCAAGCCCCAGAACTTTCGTTACCTGCATGTGTGTCTCCTTGGGTGGTCGCCACGTCCGCAACCGATGGGCACGCATCAAGCAAACCGCATCGCCGCGACGCGTCCGCAGATTGATGCGAACGACTTGAATAGGGTGTGAATGAATGCTTCACGAACATGAACGGACGGACCGTCGTTCGATCGGACGCGCGCGAAAAAATTTGCGCGGGAAGAATGTTCTGAACGACAGGCGAGAAGATCTAGCCGCGGCGCCAGAAGCAGTTCATGCGCGGGGTGATCACCGTGCCGCTCGGCCGGTACTCCTGCACATAGGTCGCGGTGCAGTCCCGCACGGCGTTGGGGCCGGGGTTGTAGCGCGGATAGACGTCGGGCACCCACTGATCCTCGCGATAGATCGGCACGCGCCGCAGCGGCCGTCGGCGCTGCGCCGAGGCATCGCTGATGACCGCGGCGGGCGCTTGCGCGATCGGCAAGCCTAGCGGCACCGGCACCGTCTGCGCCTGCGCCTGCGCCACGCTCCCGGGGAGCAGGAACCCGGCGAAAACGGCAGATATCGCGACCGTCACAATCCGCTTCATCGACTCCATCCACGTCTGATGTCCGGCCTACGCTCTCCGATTGGCGCGCCAAGGTCAACTGCGCGCCTCGCCGGAAGATCGCTCCGCCAGCCGGATGCCCACACAAATGCCCCTCATTGCCGCGTCGAAAATCGCTGGCATGTTTTCGGCGTCATGCTCTAAACAACCGCGATGTGGACCGACACCAAAGCCCCCTCGCTCGCCGAAATGGAAGCCATGGCGCACGAGGTTTTTGAGCGCCTGCCGGAGGGCTTTCGAGCCCTGTGCGAGGGCGTGATCATTCGCGTCGATGATTTTCCGACCGACGAGGTGCTGGAGGAGATGCAGGCGCAAAGCGAATTCGACCTGCTCGGCCTGTTCCAGGGTATCGGCCTGCCGCATCAGAGCCACGCCGACATCGCCCGCCTGCCGAACATGGTCTGGCTCTACCGGCGGCCGATCCTCGACTACTGGGCCGAGCACGAGGAAACGCTGGGCCATATCGTCCGCCACGTCCTGATTCACGAGATCGGGCACCATTTCGGGCTGTCTGACGCCGATATGGATGCGATCGAGGCCGACGCAGGCTAGGCCATTGGATCAGGCCTGCCGCCCAGCGGCGTGCCTGAAAACGAACCGCCCTCGCCCAAGTTTGGCCTTTTGCCGGCGCCCTATTCGCGATAAATCACCGGCCTGTCCACCTTCGAACCGGAAGCGCGATCGATGGAAAAGTTCACCACCCTTGAGGGCGTCGCGGCGCCGCTGAAGATCATCAATGTCGATACCGACATGATCATCCCAAAGCAGTACCTGAAGACCATCAAGCGCACCGGCCTTGGCAAGGGCTTGTTCGCGGAACAGCGCTACCGCGACGACGGCAGCGACAATCCGGACTTCATCCTCAACAAGCCGGCCTACCGCAAGGCGAAGGTGTTGGTCGCCGGTGACAATTTCGGCTGCGGCTCCAGCCGCGAGCACGCGCCGTGGGCGCTCTTGGATTTCGGCATCCGCTGCGTGATCTCGACCTCGTTCGGCGACATCTTCTACAACAACTGCTTCAAGAACGGCATTTTGCCGATCCGCGTCACCCAGGACGACCTCGACAAGCTGTTCGACGACGCCGAGCGCGGCGCCAACGCGACGCTAACCATCGACCTCGCCAACCAGGAGATCCGCGGCCCCGACGGCGGCACGGTCAGGTTCGAGATCGACGCCTTCCGCAAGCATTGCCTGATGAACGGTCTCGACGACATCGGACTGACGATGGAAAAGAAATCCGCGATCGACGACTACGAGGCCAAGGCGAGGAAAGAGCGCGCCTGGGCGTAAGCACGCCGCTTGCTTGACGCGCTTTCTTGCGCGATGCAACCGTTGGGAAGCTGACGCCGATGCGGCCTGACGTCGTCACCTTCTGGCACGGCCGGCTCGATGCGCTGCGGCGCATCTGCCTGCGATCGCAGGTGGCGGCCGGTCACAAGGTCACCGTCTACAGCTTCGATCCGTTGCCGGGCCTGCCCGACGGCGTCGGCAACGCCGAGGCCGAGGCGATCCTGCCACATGCCTTTTCCGAGCGGCTCCGGCCGCCGCAGCCGGATGGCAGCTGGCGCGACTGGACCATCCTGCAGTTCAGCGACTTCTTCCGCATGCGGCTGATGGCGGCGCGGGCCGGGCTATGGCTCGACGCCGACGTGCTGCTGCTCAAGCCGGTCGAGATTGATCCGGCGAAACCCTATTTCGCCTGGGAACGGCCGCGGCAGCTGGGCAATTCGGTGCTGTATCTGCCGCCGGACCATCCGATCGTTACAGCGTTCGAGAACCTGATGCGGCAGGACGAATTGACGCCGGACTGGCTGGCGTGGCGTCACCGCCTGAGCTTTGCGCTGCGCCGGTTGCGCGGCCGCTCCAACCGCCTCGCCGACGTCAGGGTGGCGATCTATGGCCCCGCCGCGCTTACCGCGCTGGCGCGACGCGCCGGCGAACTGGGCTGCGCGCTGCCCAGGCAATCCTTCTACGCCGTCCATGCCCAACCGGAACTATTCTTCGAGCCAGCGGATTTCTCGGGCCTGCTCGCCGATGACAGGACCATCGGGCTGCACGTTTCGCCCAAAGGCCGCGGCGGCGAGAAGCCTGTGCCGGGCAGCCTTTACGCCTGGGCGACGGAGAGGTTCGGCGTTCCCGTTTGATCTAGCGCAACGACCCCACGCCGGATTCGCGCCTACCTTGCATTGTCTACCAAGGGAGCCGTGCCATGATCGTTCAGGACAAGCCCTATCCCGGCATTGGCCGTGTCGTCGACATCTTCGGCGAATGGTTGAAGCACCGGCGTGAACTGCGGGAGATGCGCGAGATGGACACCGCCAATTTCGGCCGGATCGCCAGCGAATTGCGGATGTCCGCCGCCGAACTGGAGGCACTGGTGCGCCGGGGACCGCATGCCGCCGACGAGTTGCCGAAGATGCTGGCCGCGCTCGGTATCGATCTGGAGGATCTGGCGCGCACCGAGCCGCTGGTGCTGCGCGACATGGAGCGGGTTTGCGCGATTTGCAGTCACAAGCGCGAATGCAACCATGATCTCGCCGCCGGCACCGCCGCCGCGCACTACGAGGAGTACTGCGCCAACGCGCCCACGATCGATGGTCTCGGCCAGCGGGTCAGCCGGTAGGGCGCGGTCGCTTCAGTCGCAAGAGTCCGTGCCAATGACCCGCTTGACCTGGTTGCATATTTTCGTCGCGGTTCTGTGCGGCCTCGCCGTCCTGGTGTTCCTGCGGGTGCGCGATGCGAGCGGGGCGCCGCTGCGATCGGACAGTGTTGCGGCCGGGCATCGGCTGGCCGACGCATGGTGCAAGGATTGCCACGCGATCGACGCCGCGACCGCCGGCCAAAGCGGTCGTCCGCCGGATTTCGTCGCGATCGCCAATCGGCCGTCGACCACGGCGCTGTCCCTGAAAGTGTTCTTCAGGACCAGCCATCAACAGATGCCCAATCTGATCATCGCGCCGGAACAGGCCGACGATCTCGCCAATTACATCCTGAGCCTGAGACGCGGTTAACTGCCCATCGCCGCGATCGCGTCGGCCATGGCGATCGTTCGCTTCGCCATCTCGGCATGCAGCCGCTCCACCATCCGCCCGTCAAGCTGGATGGCACCGCGCCCGGCGTTTTCCGGTCGTTCGAAGGCCGCGATGATCTTGCGCGCCTGCGCGACCTCCTCGGCCGGCGGCGTGAAGATGGCGTTGCAGGCCGCGATGTGGCTCGGATGGATCAGGGTCTTGCCGTCGAACCCGAGATCGCGGCCCTGCGCGCATTCGACCGCGAAGCCGTCGATATTGCTGATGTCGCCGTAGGGGCCGTCGAGAATTTCCAGCCCGTGCGCGCGCGTCGCCAGGATGCAGTGCGTCATCATGGGAATCATGGCCGCGCGGCCGGGCAGCATGCGGATCCGCGTCTCGCGCGAAATGTCGTTGGGCCCGAACATGAAGCCCGCGAGCCTGGTTCTCGAATCCTTCGCCGCCGCGGCAAGCCTGTCGGCGTCCAGCACCGCGCGCGCGGTTTCGATCATGGCCCAGACCCGGATCGACGCGTCGGGGTTGACCTTGCCCAGGCGATCGGCGACGGCATTGAGGTCGTCCACGGTGGAAATCTTGGGGACCAGGATGCCGTCCGGCCGGACCTTGCCGGCCATGTCGATGTCGTCGATCCACCAGGGCGTATCCAGGCTGTTGACCCGGATCAGCACTTCGCGCTTGCCGAAGCCGCCGGCCGCGATCGCCTTGCCGATCTGGTCACGGGCCATCGCCTTGGCGTCGGGCGCCACCGAATCCTCGATGTCGAGGATGAGGCCGTCGGCGGGCAGGCTGCGCGCCTTTTCCAGCGCCCGCGCATTCGATCCCGGCATGAACAACAGGCTGCGGCGCGGTCGGATCATGGGCGCATTCCTCGGGTGCATCGAACGCCCCGCGATATCATCTCACGCGTTCGCCTGAAAGCCTTGTTCCCATCGTCGGCTTATGGTTAGCCATGGCGTCATGAACGCCTTTCCCCAGAATCTCCTCGACGGTTACCGGGCCTTTACCTCGCAGCGGCTGCCGACCGAACAGTCGCGATACCGGGAACTGTCCGAGCGCGGCCAGTCGCCGGAGGTGATGGTGATCGGCTGCTGCGACTCCCGCGTCTCGCCGGAGGTGATTTTCGACGCCGGACCGGGGGAGCTGTTCGTAGTCCGCAACGTCGCCAACCTGGTGCCGGTGTACCAGCCCGACGGCGGCGCCCATGGTGTTTCCGCCGCACTGGAGTATGCAGTCAACGTCCTCCGCGTCAGGCATGTCGTGGTGCTCGGCCACGCCCAATGCGGCGGCATCCGCGCCTTTATCGACAATATCGAACCGCTTTCGCCCGGCGACTTCATCGGACGCTGGATGGCGATGTTCATCAAGCCGGGCGAGGTGGTCGAGCGGCGCGAGCACGAGACGATGTTGGATTTCACGGTCAGGATCGAGAAGGCCGCGGTGTTCCGGTCGCTGGAAAACCTGATGACGTTTCCGTTCGTGCGGACGCGGGTCGAGCGCGGCGAGATCAGCCTGCACGGCGCCTATTTCGGCGTCGCCGAGGGCTCGCTGTTCGTGCTCGATCAAGAGGCAAAGGAATTCCAGAGCGTCGGCGAACCGGCAGTCCGGTAGCGGCCAGAACGTTTCCGCCGCGCGTCTACTCGCCGCCGCCCCAGCGGTCCGAGATCGCCAGCATCAAGGCCGAAAACACGAACACCAGATGCACGCCGACCAGCCAGGCGAGCTTTGCCGGGTCGAAGGCGGTGTCGATGTTCATGAACGCCTTCAGCACCTGGATCGCCGAAATCGCCACGATCGAGGCCATCAGCTTCTGCTTCAAGGCGCCGAAATTGACTTTGGTTATCCATTCCGGCCAGTCCGGGTGCCCGGCATGATCGATCTTGGCGACGAAATTCTCGTAGCCGGAGAACACCACAATCAGGATCAGATTGCCGGTCAGCGTAAGGTCAATCAGCGAGAGCGCGCCGAGGATGATGTCGGATTCCTTGGCTCCCGGGGCATGGACAATGAACTCCCACAGCACCACACCGAACTTGAACAGCAACACCGCGAGACAGATCACCATGCCGAAATAGAATGGTGCCATCAGCCAACGGCTGTTGAAAAGCACCCTCTCCAGGCCGCGCCCGACACGCTTCAGCGCCGGATTGGGTCCGTAGGAAGCCGGCTGCCCGGCTATGCGATCCGGCTCCGTTGCACCCACGCCATCGCCCCCTGTTTACGCCGCCTTCTTCTTGGCGGTGATCAGCTTGCGGTTGATCAGGCATTCGGCGATCTGGATCGCGTTCAGCGCGGCGCCCTTGCGCAGATTGTCCGACACGCACCACAATGACAGGCCGTTCTCGACGGTGTTGTCCTCGCGGATGCGGCTGATGTAGGTCGCGTCCTCGCCGGCCGCCTCATACGGCGTGACGTAACCGCCGGGCTCGTATTTGTCGATGACAAGGCAACCCGGCGCGTTGCGCAGGATGTTGCGCGCTTCGTCGGCCGTGATCGGATGCTCGAACTCGATGTTGACGGCTTCCGAGTGGCCGACGAACACCGGCACCCGCACGCAGGTGGCGGTCAACCTGATTTTGGGATCAAGGATCTTCTTGGTCTCCATCATCATCTTCCACTCTTCCTTGGTGTAGCCGTCCTCCATGAACACGTCGATCTCGGGGATCACGTTGAAGGCGATACGCTTGGGGAATTTCTTGTTGACCAGCGGGCTGTTGGTGTAGACCGCCTTGGTTTGCGAAAACAGCTCGTCCATCGCATCCTTGCCGGCGCCCGAAACCGACTGGTAGGTGGCGACCACGACGCGCTTGATGACCGCCTTGTCGTGCAGCGGCTTCAGCGCGACCACCAGTTGCGCGGTCGAGCAGTTCGGATTGGCGATGATGTTCTTCTTGGCAAAGCCCGCGACCGCGTCGGCGTTGACCTCGGGCACGATCAGCGGCACGTCCGGGTCCATCCGCCAGGCCGACGAATTGTCGATCACCACCGCGCCGGCGGCGCCGATCCTCGGCGACCATTCCTTCGACACCGCGCCGCCCGCCGACATCAGGCAGATGTCGACGTCGGAGAAATCGTAATGTTCGAGCGCCTTGACCTTCAGGGTGCGGTCGCCATAGGACACCTCGACGCCGACGCTGCGGCGCGAGGCCAGCACCACGACCTCGTCGGCAGGGAATTTGCGCTCGTCGAGAATGTTGAGCATTTCCCGCCCGACATTGCCGGTCGCACCGACGACCGCGACTTTGTATCCCATCGTTCAATCTCCGAGGAAAATGCGCCGCCCCCCCGCTGTCAGCGGAAGGGGGAAGAGGCAGCGCTTCTAGGCGAGAAACGCCGTCGAGACAATGTTTGGCGTCGGGCGGCGGACTGCGGCCTTAGCCGGCAAGAGGGGGATTTTGTCGATCGAACAGATGTTTAAGGGATATCCCGAGCGTGGGGAGCCGCCGGCGCGTTGCCCTCAAGGCGTGGCCCGGGGTGATGCCGGAACCCGCAGACCCCTACAATTGTGGCAACAACCGGCCAAGACACTGGTTTTCATGAAACTTTCTCGATTTGCCGCGCATTATCGCGGCGTGGTGTGGCCCAATTGACCTAGCGATGGTGGCTCCGCCGGGGCTACAATTGACAAAATCGGATGGCGACCGGCCAGCCCGTGTTGGGCCAAAATGACGAGGATGCGATGACCCGAATGTCCCCCGCTGCGAGCAAGCTCGCGACCTTGCTTGCCGCGGCTACGCTCTTCGCGGTCGGCGCAACCTCCGCAGGCGCGCAGTCCAGGCAGCAATACGACCGCGACGGACGGCCCTATTACGGGACGAACGGTCCGAACCGGTCCTACCAGCAGGGCCCGCGCACCCGCGTCTACGTCACCACGCGCTCGTGGCTCGACGCCGGCACCGAAGTCCTGCCGGGCGATCGCAAGTTTACCGATTACGCGTTCCCGCCGTCGCAGTCGTTCGGGCAGGAGAACAAGAACCGCTCGCTGGACCGCCAGCCGATGAACCCGGCCTCCGACATGGGCGGCTATCCGCAGCGGTTCCCGCTGTATTGAAGGACGTCGCCGCCTGACGAAAAAATGCCCGGTCCTGACCGGGCATTTTCTTTTGTGATGCGCGCGCGGCTTACGCGTGCAGCTTCTGCAGTTCTTTCAGGATCGCTTCGCCCATCTGGGTGGTCGAGGCGGCCGTGGTGCCCTCGGACCTGATGTCGGCGGTGCGAAGCCCGCTGTCGAGAACGGCGGCGATTGCGGCATCGAGCTTGTCCGCCAGCGCGCCCATGTCGAATGAATAGCGCAGCGCCATGCCAAAGGAAGCGATCATCGCGATCGGGTTGGCCAGCCCCTTGCCGGCGATGTCGGGCGCCGATCCATGCACCGGTTCGAACAGCGCGCGGCGCTTCCTGGTCTTGGCGTCGACCTCGCCGAGCGAGGCCGAGGGCAGCATGCCGAGCGAGCCGGTCAGCATCGCCGCGATGTCGGACAGCATGTCGCCGAACAGATTGTCGGTGACGATGACGTCGAACTGCTTCGGCGCCTTGACCAGGTTCATGCCGCCGGAATCGGCGAGCTGATGCTCGAGCGTCACGTCCTTGTACTCGCGCGCATGCACCGCGGTCATGACCTCGTTCCAGAGCACGCCGGACTTCATGACGTTGCGCTTTTCCATCGAGGTCACCTTGTTGCGGCGTTTGCGCGCCAGGTCGAAGGCGACGCGACCGATGCGCTCGATCTCGTAGGTGTCGTAGACCTGGGTGTCGATCGCGCGCTTCTGGCCGTTGCCAAGATCGGTGATGGTTTTCGGCTCGCCGAAATAGACGCCGCCGGTGAGCTCGCGCACGATCATGATGTCGAGGCCCTCGACCACCTCGCGCTTCAGGCTGGAGGCGTCCGCCAGCGCCGGATAGCACACCGCCGGCCGCAGATTGGCGAACAGGCCGAGCTCCTTGCGCAGCCGCAGCAGGCCGGCCTCGGGGCGCACTTCGTAGGGCACGCCGTCCCATTTCGGGCCACCGACCGCGCCGAAGATGATGGCGTCCGCGGCCTTTGCCTTCGCCATATCGCCTTCGCTGATGCTGACCTTGTGCGCATCATAGGCCGATCCGCCGGCCAGACCCTGGTCGGTCTCGAATGAGGCGATCCCCTGCCTGTTCAGCCAGTCGATCAGGCGTTTCACCTCGGCCATCACTTCGGGGCCGATGCCGTCGCCGGGGAGAAGCAGCAGTTTGTGGGTCGCCATGGTCTGGTCCTTCTAGGCTCTCTGGTCGTCATTCCGGACGTCGAGCGTGAGCGAGGCGATCCGGAATCCATGCCAGCCACGGGCGCAAGCGGACGACTAGATTCCGGGTTCGTGGCTGCGCCACGCCCCGGAATGACGGGTCGGGCGGAGTGCTAAAACGCCCAAGGCGGATTGGCAAGCCGGCCGGGACAGGCCACAAAGGCAGCCAGCGAGCAACCCGCGCCCCAACAGGGCATCAAGACGGACCTCATGACCGCAGCCATCGTCTTCGCCTTTGCTTCGGCGTTCTTCCTCGGCGCCGGGGTCGTTCTGGCGCAGCTGGGACTGCGCACCGTCGACCCGCTGGCCGGTGCCGCCATCAGCGTCCCCTCCTTCACGGTGCTGTTCCTGCTGCTGTCGCCGCTGATCCTGGCGGGCGAGCCGGTGGTCTGGCAGGGGCTGCCGATCTTCGCCGCCCTCGGCCTGATCTTTCCGGCCGCGCTGACGCTGATGACCTTTGCCTCCAACCGGGCGCTCGGGCCGGTGATCACCTCGACGCTCGGCAACCTTGCGCCCCTGTTCGCGGTGGCGCTGGCGGTCGTCCTGCTGCACGAACCGCTGCGGTCGCTGCAACTGGCCGGGCTTGTGTTGGCCGTGATCGGCGCTGTCATCATCACCCTCACCCGGCCGCGCGATCTCGGCCATTGGCGAAGCTGGGCGCTGCTATTACCGCTCGGCGGCGCGCTGATCCGCGGCGTGGCGCCGCCGATCGCAAAGCTCGGCCTCGAAATCTGGCCGAGCCCGCTATGGGCCTGCCTGATCGGCTATCTCATGTCGTCGCTGGTGGTGCTGACCGTGCAGCGCGTCCGCACGGGGCGCTTTGTCGAGAACGCGCCGTGGTCGGGCCGCTTCTGGTTTGCCCTCACCGGCATCAGCAACGGCCTCTCCGCGCTGACGTTGTTCGCCGCCGTGCGCAACGGGCCGATTACGCTGGTAGCGCCGCTGCTCGCGATCTACCCGCTGGTCGTGGTGGGATTGAGCGCGCTCGTGCTCCGGCACGTCAGGATCACGGCGCGGATCGTTGCCGGCACGGCGCTTGCGGCCGCCGGCGTCGCGCTGGTGCTGATCGCATAGCCGCGCCGTTCGCAAGACAGTATTGCCGGCCCAAGCCTGTGCAAGCCTCCCCCGGCCTGCCAGAGTGACAAACCCCTGCCGGAGTTTTCCGTGAACGCCGCCGACCGTCATCAGCCCTACCCGCATCCCGCGCGGCTGATCCTGATCTTGTCGCTGGCGCCGACCGTCGGCATCGGCATCGGCCGCTTTGCCTATGCGCTGGTGTTGCCCGACATGCGCGAGGCGCTGGTCTGGTCATATTCGGCGGCCGGTTTCATGAACACGGTCAACGCGGCCGGCTATCTCGCCGGCGCGCTACTCGCCTCGCGCATGATCCGGCGATTTGGACTGTCCGCGACGGTGCGGTGGGGAACGCTGGCCTGCGTGCTGTCGCTGGCGCTGTGCGCGATGACAGGCAATTTCTACCTTCTGAGTTTCGCTCGGCTATTGGCCGGGCTTGGCGCGGCGGCAGGATTCGTCGGGGGCGGCGCGCTGGCGGCGAGGATCGCGCAGTCGCACCCCAAAGGGGCGAACTTCCTGCTGAGCCTGTTCTACGCCGGCCCGGGAATCGGAATCCTGGCGTCCGGGCTGATCGCGCCGTTCGTGCTGCAGGAAATTGGGCCCGGTTCGTGGTGGATCGTCTGGTGGGCGATGACAGCGCTGGCGATCGCGATGACGGTCCCGCTCCTGCTCGCGCCGCTCCAGGCCGGCGCGACCAGTACCGGAACGGAAATCGCCAGATTCGCCGTGGCCCCGGTGCTGGTCTATCTGGCCGGCTACTTCCTGTTCGGCGCCGGCTACATCGCCTACATGACCTTCATGATCGCCTATGTTCGCGACGCCGGCGGCGGTGCGGCGGCGCAGAGCGCGTTCTGGAGCCTGATCGGCCTGAGCGCCTTCGTGACGCCCTGGGTGTGGCGTCGCGTGCTCGCGCTCGACCGCGGCGGCCTCGCCACCGCGATCATTCTCGGCGCCAACGCCGTCGGCGCGGCGATGCCGATTCTCGGGCATTCGGTCTGGCTGCTGTCGGCGTCGGCGCTGGTGTTCGGCGTCGCGTTCTTCGCCGTGGTCGGCTCCACCACCGCCTTCGTGCGCTTCAACTACCCGCCGCAGGCCTGGCCGAACGCAATCGCGGCGCTGACGATCTCGTTCGGCATCGGGCAGACGCTGGGCCCGATCGCCGTCGGCGCGATCACCGACGCGATGGGCAGCCTGTCGTTTGCGCTGAATGCGTCCGCCGCGATGTTGGCGCTGGGCGCGGTGCTGGCGGCGTTTCAGGGCAAGGTGGGCAAGAAAGCGGCGAGTAGCGAATAGCGAGTGGCGAATAACCTTTTCCTACTCGCTATTCGCCATTCGCAACCTCAACTTCCGCTGAACGAATTATACCCCTGGTCTTCCCAGAAGCCGCCCTTGTAGTCGTTGGTGACTTCCATCGACATCACGTATTTCGGATTCTTGAAGCCGAGCTTGGTCGGCACCCTGATTTTCATCGGGAAACCGTAGGCGCGCGGCAGTATCTCGTCGCCGAACCGGAACGTCATCTGGGTCTGCGCGTGCAGCGCCGTCGGCATGTCCAGCGGCGAATTGTAGCCGTCCTTGTCGGCGCACTGGAACCAGACATATTTCGCTGTGGTGTCGGCGCCGACCAATTTCAGAAAATCGCGCAGCGGCGTGCCGGTCCAGCTGCCGATCGCGCTCCAGCCCTCGACGCAGATATGCCGCGTCACCTGCTTGACCTGCGGCAATTGATAGAGCTCCTGCAGCGTCCACGGCTTCTTGTTGTCGACCAGGCCGCGCACTTCGAGCTTCCAGGCGTTGCCGTCGATCTCGGGCGCCTCGTCGAGGCTGTAATAGGCGTTGAAGGGGAACGGTTTGGTGATCGCGCTCTCCGGGAATGTCGGCGCCATCGCGTTGGGATTGAACATCCACGCCTGCACGCCGTCGTTGAACTTGGAGACCTGCTTCAGCATCTCCTCGGCCGAGAAACTGTCGGTCACGTCGCAGCCGGTCAGCAGCGTCAGCGCGCCGAGACTGGCGCCCCCCGTGATGAAGCGCCGGCGCGTGACGTCAGGCATCGCCTTGGCCGCATCCCTGGCCAGAAGATCCTTGTCGACGCCGGGGATCAGAAGCTTGCGCATGCGGCCCATGACCGTGCTCCCTTAGGTTAGAATCAGCGGCCGATGATCATGGCGCGCAGGCTCTTCGGCACCAGAAGGGCGAGCGCGACATGGACCACCATGAAGGCGACAATGCCGGCCATGCAGAAGAAGTGGACGTAACGGGCGGCCTCGTAGCCGCCGAACAGCGCCGTCAGCCATTGCAACTGCACCGGCTTCCAGAGAGCGAGCCCCGACAGCACGACGAGGATGCCGATGACGATGACGCCGGCATAAAGCAGCTTCTGCACGTGGTTGTATCGGGTGAGATCGTCGTGCGACAGCTTGCCGGTCAGCGCCGCCCTGGCATCCGAGATCACGCCCTCCGGCGTGATCGGCAGCAGCTTCCTGCGGAAGCGGCCGGTGGCAAGGCCAACCGTCAGATAGATGAGGCCGTTGACCATCAACAGCCACATCGCGGCGAAATGCCAGAGCAGCGCGCCGCCGAGCCAGCCGCCCAGCGTGATCGAGCGGGAAAATGTAAAGCCGAACAGCGGCGAGGCGTTGTAGATCTGCCACCCCGACATGATCATCACAACCATGGCGACGGCATTGGTCCAGTGCACCGCCCGCACCCAGGCCGGCTGAATGGCTTTTGCCCTGGTCGGTGTGGCGTGCTCATCGGTGGCTGAGAGGGCCGACATGGCTATTTCCTGGCTGTTTCCTGCTTGCAATCTGCTATTTGATTTATACGCCGGAAGCCGGGTTCCTGTTACTGCCATGACGCTATCAGATCGATGCCCGGCACGTATCGCGTTCACGAAAAAGCGAGCCGGGTTGCCCCGGCTCGCCAGCCATACGCCCTGTTGGGACCGGTCAGGACGCCGGCATCAGCACGGTGTCGACCACATGGATCACGCCGTTCGACTGATTGACGTTGGCGACCGTCACCGTCGATGAACCGCCCTTGGCGTCGATGATCATGACCTTGCCGTCGGCCTTCTTGACCGTCAGTTCCTGGCCGCCGGCGGTCTTGAGCTTCATGCCGTCGGTGAGGTCCGCGGCCGCTAGCTTGCCGGGCACCACATGGTAGGTGAGGATCTTGGTCAATGTCGCCTTGTTCTCGGGCTTTACCAGCGTGTCGACGGTCCCGGCCGGCAGCTTGCCGAACGCGGTGTTGGTCGGCGCGAATACAGTGAACGGGCCCTTGCCTTCGAGGGTTTCAACCAGGCCGGCAGCCTTCACCGCCGCAACCAGCGTGGTGTGGTCCTTCGAGTTGACGGCGTTCTGGATGATGTTCTTGGACGGGAACATCGCCGCGCCGCCGACCATCACGGTCTTTTCTTCCGCGCTGACCGGCGCGGTGATGGTGGCGGTAAGGGCCAGCGCGCCGAAGGCGGCGGCGGAAAGAAGTGCAAGACGTTTCGACATGGATTCTTCTCCTGGGAATGGCGATGGCCGGCGGGCATCCGCCGGTGGCGACAACGACGCCAGTCGATTGACCGGTTCATTCCGTCATCGTTAGGAGGAGCTACGAGAAATTTTTCCGCCGGTTTCGGCGGAAAAATTATCGTGATGGCTGAAACTTTCTGAAATGCCGAACGTGGGGAACTCGCGCCGCTAGTCCCGGTTCGCCGGCGTCTGGATGAAGCCGCGATTGTGGGTCGGGCTGATCAGTATCTCGTTCATGCAGACCCGCGGCGGCATGCTGGCGACAAAGGCGATGGTGCGGCCGCAATCTTCCGGCTGCAACATTTTGGCCTGCTCCGCTTCCGACGGCACCACGGGGCGCAGTTTCAGGATCGGGGTCGCGACCTCGCCGGGCGACAGGCAGCAGGCGCGCAAGCCGTTGACACATTCGTCCATGTTGAAGGAATGGGTCAGCGCCAGCACCGCATGCTTGGTGGTGGTGTAGGCCGGACCCGGCATTTTCGAGACGTGGCGGCCGGCCCAGGACGCCACGTTGATGATGCAGCCGTCCTTTTGTTTCCGCATCGCCGGCAGCACCGCGTGCATGCAATACAGGACGCCGTTGAGGTTGATCTCGACCAGCTTGTCCCAGCCTTCCAGCTCCATGTCGGCCCAGCTGCGCTTCGGCACGTTGACGCCGGCGCTGTTGACCAGCAGGTCGATCCGCCCGTGCCGGGCGAGGATCTGCTCGGCCGCCTTGTGGACGTCGGCCTTGTTGCTGACGTCGAGCGCGATGGCTTCGGCCGTGCCGCCCTTCCTCGTGATGTTGCCGACCACCTGGTCCAGCGCGTCCTTGCGCCGTCCCGAAACCACCACGATCCAGCCGTCCGCCGCCAGGAATTCCGCCCCGGACTCGCCGATCCCGCTGCCGCCGCCCGTCACCCAGGCCACGCGTTTCCCGCTTTTTGTCATGCAAACTGTCTCCGTTGCTTTTTGAAGGGCGTTCTTGCTATGCCAGCCCGCGACACGCAGGCTTCGCCCTTCAGGGAATGTTGCATGAACACCGCCGCCAACGCCAACCTGTTTTCCCGCCTGTTCGACAATCTCGACGAGCCGGGCCGACTTGCGATCGAAACCATCGACGGTGTTGAGATCAGCTATGGCGAACTGGTGGCCCGCACCGGGCAGATGGCGAACCTGCTGGTTTCGCGCGGCGTCAGGCCCGGCGACCGCGTCGCGGCGCAGGCCGAAAAGTCAGTGCCGGCGCTGGTGCTCTATCTCGCCACGGTGCGCGCCGGCGCGGTCTATCTGCCGCTCAACACTGCGTACACGCTGAACGAACTTGATTACTTCATCGCAGACGCCGAGCCGTCGCTGGTGGTCTGCGACCCGTCAAGGGCGGAAGGCATCGGCGCGATCGCCGCGAAGGTGAAGGCCAAGGTCGAGACGCTGGACGCCGACGGCAAGGGTTCGCTGACCGACGCCGCCTCCATGGCTGATACCGCGTTCGCGACGGTCGCGCGCGCCGACGACGACCTGGCCGCGATCCTCTACACCTCAGGCACCACCGGCCGCTCCAAGGGCGCGATGCTGACCCACGACAATCTGGCGTCGAACTCGCTCTCGCTGGTCGATTACTGGCGCTTCACCCGCGACGACGTTCTGATCCACGCCCTGCCGATCTACCACACCCACGGCCTGTTCGTCGCAAGCAACGTCACCCTGTTCGCCCGCGCTGCCATGATCTTCCTGCCGAAGCTCGATTCCGAGCGCATCATCAAGCTGATGGCCCGCGCGACCGTGCTGATGGGGGTGCCGACCTTCTACACGCGGCTGCTGCAGAGCCCGGCGCTGACGAGAGAGTCGACCCGGCATATGCGGCTGTTCATTTCGGGTTCGGCGCCGCTGCTTGCCGATACCCACCGCGAATGGGCCGCGCGCACCGGACATGCGGTGCTGGAACGCTACGGCATGACCGAAACCAACATGAACACTTCCAACCCCTATGATGGCGAGCGCGTCCCCGGCGCTGTCGGTTTTCCGCTACCGGGCGTTTCGATCCGCGTCACCGATCCCGAGACCGGCAAGGAACTGGCGCGCGACGCCATCGGCATGATCGAGGTCAAGGGCCCGAACGTGTTCAAAGGCTACTGGCGGATGCCGGAAAAGACCAAGGCCGAGTTTCGCGACGACGGCTTCTTCATCACCGGCGACCTCGGCAAGATCGACGCCAAAGGTTACCTGCACATTGTCGGCCGCGGCAAGGATCTGGTGATCTCGGGCGGCTTCAACGTCTACCCCAAGGAGATCGAGAGCGAGATCGACGCCATGCCGGGCGTGGCTGAATCCGCCGTGATCGGCGTGCCGCACGCCGATTTCGGCGAGGGCGTCACTGCGGTGGTTGTCTGCAACCACGGCGCGGGGATCACCGAGGCGGACGTGCTCAAGGCGCTCGACGGCCGGCTGGCGAAGTTCAAGATGCCCAAGCGTGTGATCGTCGTCGACGAACTGCCGCGCAACGCCATGGGCAAGGTGCAGAAGAATATCCTGCGCGACACCTACGCGAATATTTACGCGAAGTAGTCTGGTGTCGTCCCTGCGAACGCAGGGGCGACAACTCCAACTGTCTTCGGATTCCCAGACTACAGCAGACTGACCACGAACCTGCCGCCGACGATGAAGAGATAGCAGCCGAACGCCGTCTCCAGCGCGCGCTTCGACATTGCATGCGCGGCGCGCACGCCGAGCGGCGCCGTCAACAGGCTGGTCGGCATCACCAGCACCGCCCCGATCAGCGAGACGTAACCGATCGAAAACGGCCATTGCAGCGCGGCGACATCCGGAAAGCGCGCCGCCGCGGGCCAGCCGGCATAGACGTAGCCGATCGCGCCGGGAATCGAGATCAGCACTGCCAGGGCCGACGAGGTCGCGACCGCCTGGTGGATCGGCCGGCCGTAGAACGTCATCAGCAGGTTCGCGAACAGGCCGCCGCCGACGCCCATCAGGGTCGAGAGCAGCCCGATGAAGAAGCCATAGAGCCGCATCAGCGGTCCGGTCGGGACCACGTCGCCGAATCTCCAGTGGTCGCGCGCCAGCAGCAGCCGGGCCGCGGCGGACCACGCCACGGCGACGAACACGATCTTGAACAGCCGTTCCGGCGCGTAGCGCGCGGTGACGCTTGCGGCGATTACGCCGATCAAGATCGGCAGCCACCACAGCTTGAGGATGCCGATATCGACCGCGCCCCTGACGTAATGGGCGCGAAACGAGCTGATCGAGGTCGGAATGATGATCGCGAGCGAGGTGCCGATGCAGAGCGGCATCCGGACCTCGAGCGGCACCCCAGCGAGCCGAAAGCATTCATAGAATACCGGCACCAAAATCGCGCCACCGCCGATTCCGAAAATTCCGGCGAAGAACCCGGATACCGCGCCCACCGCGACCAGCATCAGCGCCAGCTCGACCAGCGCAGCAACGTCAAGCCCGGCGATCGCCATCGGATACTATCCTCGTCCCGCGCCGGTTCCGCGCTTTTTCTGAATCATGCTTCAGGTGCGCTATCCCACGGACGGCCGCCATGGTTTGTCAACGCCTGCGTTTGCAGGCCTCCCCCGTAGCTATGAACTGGCATTCGCAAATGACTGTTTTGGCCGTTGCGCTCGCTGTTTCGACTTCGTAAATAGATTCGGAAACAGAATTGCTATTCTGCGATCCCCGATGGGCCGCACCTGGCCCCGCAAACCGTTAAAGTCGCTGATGACCACCAGGATCGAACGACCGCTCTCGCCGCATTTGCAGACTTATCGCTGGACCCTGACGATGGCCTTGTCCATCATCCACCGCGCGACCGGCGTGGCGCTGTATTTCGGCACCTTGCTGCTGGCCTGGTGGCTGATCGCCGCCGCCTCGGGCCCCGGCGCCTACGCCAATGTGCAGGCCTTTACCGGTAGCTTCATCGGCAGGCTGATCGTGTTCGGCTACACCTGGGCGCTGCTGCATCACCTGCTCAGCGGCCTTCGGCACCTGGTCTGGGATCTCGGCTATGGCTTCAAGGCCAGCGAGCGCGAGGCGCTGAGCTGGGGTGCGCTGATCGGCGGCATCGCGCTCACTTTGTTGGTCTGGATCGTCGCCTACACGGTCGGAGGCGGACGATGACCGCGCCCAAGGCTTCGATGCAAAAGACTTCGATGCGCACGCCGCTCGGGCGGGTGCGCAATCTCGGCGCGTCGCATTCGGGCACCTCCGATTTCTGGCGCCAGCGCCTCACGGCGGTGGCGACCGCGCTGCTGATCGCTCCGGTCGTCGTGATCGTGCTGATGCTGATCGGCCGCAACCAGGCCGGCGCGGCGCAAATCCTGGGCGCGCCGCTGATCGCGATCATCCTGATTCTCTTCATCATCGCCAGCGCCTGGCACATGAAGATCGGCATGCAGGTGGTGATCGAGGACTATATCCATAACGAGAAACTGAAGCTCGCCAGCGTGATGGCCAACAACTTCTTCTGCGTAGCTGTGGCGCTGGCCTCGATCTACGCGATCCTCAAACTGTCATCGGGAGTCTAGCCCATGGCCGCTCAGGAAAGGGCTGCTCAAGGCAACGGCAAGGCCGCCAACGGCAGCGGCCCGGCCGGCGCCAGAGCCTACCCGATCGAGGACCACACCTACGACGTCGTGGTCGTCGGCGCCGGCGGCGCCGGCCTGCGCGCGGTGGTCGGCTGCAGCGAGGCCGGCCTGCGCACCGCCTGCATCACCAAGGTGTTTCCGACCCGCTCGCATACGGTCGCGGCACAGGGCGGCATATCGGCCTCGCTCGGCAACATGCATCCGGACGACTGGCGCTGGCACATGTACGACACCGTCAAGGGGTCGGACTGGCTCGGCGACCAGGACGCGATCGAGTACATGGTACGCAACGCGCCCGACGCGGTCTACGAACTCGAACATTGGGGCGTGCCGTTCTCGCGCACCGAGGACGGCAAGATCTACCAGCGCCCGTTCGGCGGCATGACGCTGGACTACGGCAAGGGCCAGGCGCAGCGCACTTGTGCGGCCGCCGACCGCACCGGCCACGCCATGCTGCACACGATGTATGGCCAGTCGCTGCGGCACGCCGCGGAATTCTTCATCGAGTTCTTCGCCATCGATCTGATCATGGACGACCAGGGCGTCTGCCGCGGCGTCATCGCGCTCAAGCTCGACGACGGCACGCTGCATCGTTTCCGCGCCCAGACCACGATCCTGGCCACCGGCGGCTACGGCCGCGCCTACGCCAACTGCACCTCGGCGCATACCTGCACCGGCGACGGCGGCGGCATGGTGCTGCGCGCCGGACTGCCGCTGCAGGACATGGAATTCATTCAGTTCCACCCGACCGGCATCTACGGCTCGGGCTGTCTCGTCACCGAGGGCGCCCGCGGCGAAGGCGGCTATCTCGTCAACTCCGAGGGCGAGCGCTTCATGGAGCGCTATGCGCCGTCCGCCAAGGACCTCGCCTCGCGCGACGTGGTCTCGCGCTCGATGACCATCGAGATCCGCGAAGGCCGCGGCGTCGGCAAGAAGAAGGACCACATCTACCTGCACCTCGATCATCTCGACCCCAAGGTGCTGCATGAACGGCTGCCGGGCATTTCCGAATCGGCGAAGATTTTCGCCAATGTCGACGTCACCCGCGAGCCGATCCCGATCCTGCCGACCGTGCATTACAACATGGGCGGCATCCCGACGAATTATCACGGCGAGGTGCTGACCAAGAAGAACGGCGACGACAACGCCACCGTGCCGGGCCTGATGGCGCTCGGCGAGGCCGCCTGCGTCTCCGTGCATGGCGCCAATCGCCTCGGCTCCAACTCGCTGATCGACCTCGTGGTGTTCGGCCGCGCCGCGGCGCTGCGGTGCGCCGAGAAGCTGACCCCGAATGGCAAGCAGCCGGAACTGCCGGCGGACTCGGCCGACAAGGCGCTCGGGCGGCTCGATCATTTCCGTTATGCCTCCGGCGGCACGCCGACCGCAAAACTGCGCGAGGGCATGCAGCAGGTGATGCAGAACAATTGCGCGGTGTTCCGCACCGGCGAGATTCTGAACGAAGGCCAGAACCTGATCCACAAGGTGCATGGCGGCATCGGCGACCTCGCCACGACCGACCGCTCGCTGGTGTGGAATTCCGACCTGATTGAGACGCTCGAATTCGACAATCTGATCGTGCAGGCCGTGGTCACCATGGATTCGGCGGCGAACCGCACCGAGAGCCGCGGCGCGCATGCGCGCGAGGACTTTTCCGAGCGTGACGACAAGAACTGGATGAAGCACACGCTGGCCTGGATCGACGGGCGCGGCCAGACCGCGATCGATTACCGTCCGGTGCATGATTACACCATGACCAACGACGTGCAGTACATCCCGCCCAAGGCGCGGGTGTATTGAGCGTGCTTACAGCAGCCCGTCATTCCGGGATGGTCCGCAGGACCAGACCCGGAATCTCGAGATTCCGGGTTCGATGCTTCGCCTCGCCCCGGAATGACGAAAGGTTAGAATAATGGTTGAATTCGCACTTCCCAAGAACTCAAGGATATCCGGCGGCAAGACCTGGCCGAAGCCCCCGGCCGCGACCGAGACGCGCGAGTTCCGGGTGTATCGCTGGAATCCCGATGACGGCAAGAACCCGAGCATCGACACCTTTTACATCGACACCGCCGAATGCGGGCCGATGGTGCTCGACGGCCTGATCTGGATCAAGAACAACATCGATCCGACCTTGACCTTCCGCCGCTCCTGCCGCGAAGGCGTCTGCGGCTCCTGCGCGATGAACATCGACGGCCAGAACACGCTGGCCTGCACCAGGTCGATGCACGACGTGAAGGACGGCGCGGTGAAGGTCAACCCGCTGCCGCACCAGCCGGTGGTCAAGGACCTGGTGCCTGACCTCACCAATTTCTACGCCCAATACGCCTCGATCGAGCCGTGGCTGAAAACCACCACGCCGACGCCGCAAAAGGAATGGAAGCAGAGCCACGAGGACCGCGAGAAGCTCGACGGCCTCTACGAGTGCATTCTCTGCGCCTGCTGCTCAACCTCGTGCCCGAGCTACTGGTGGAACAGCGATCGCTTCCTCGGGCCGGCCGCGCTGCTGCAGGCGACGCGCTGGGTGAAGGATTCCCGTGATGAGGCCACCGGCGAGCGGCTCGACAATCTCGAGGACCCGTTCCGGCTCTACCGCTGCCACACCATCATGAACTGCGCCAAGGCGTGTCCGAAGGGGCTCAATCCATCGCAAGCCATCGCCGAACTCAAGCTGAAGATGGTGGAGCGGCAGATCTAGACGGAGCGCCGCAACGATTGTGTCCTCGAACCAGTTGGCCTGACCGGATCGCACGACGACAGCGCCCCCCGGGCGCTGATTTCGTGCTCCGCCAAATCTTCAGGCGCGCGGGAACCGGAGGGAACCTTTTGATTTGGCTCCCGTTATGCCGGCATGGCCAAAGCAACCGTCGAGATGCCCCGAGATTCCGGCCCGCCCGTGGGCACGTCGGCTTCCGACGGGAAATCGGAGTTCGTCGAAGTCATCGCCGAAAGCGGCGATCATGTTGAACCGCCTCCGCCGGAGGTCGTCGAACCCGACCCGGCATTGTCGCCTGAAGAAGCCGAACAGGCACGCAAGAACTATCTGCTGACGCGATTCTGGATCAGCGCGCGGGGATACTGGGGCAGGCACGGCGACCGGCTCGCATGGCCGTTCTCGATCGGGCTTCTGCTCCTGATCATCACCAATGTCGGCGTTCAATACGGCATCAACTTGTGGAATCGCGCGATCTTCGACGCCATCGAGAAGCGCGATTCCGCCACCGTGTACTATCTCGCTGTCGTGTTCTTTCCGCTCGCGATCGGCAGCGTAATGCTCGGCGTCGCGCAGGTGTTCGCGCGCATGGGCATCCAGCGCCGCTGGCGCGCCTGGCTCACCAATTCGGTGGTGTCGCGCTGGCTTTCCAGCGGCCGCTACTACCAGCTCAATCTGGTCGGCGGCGACCATCAGAATCCGGAGTACCGCATTGCCGAGGATCTGCGGATATCGACCGACTCGCCGGTCGATTTCATGGCTGGCGTGACCTCGGCCTTTCTTTCGGCCGCGACCTTCATCGTGGTGCTCTGGACCATCGGCGGCGCGCTGACGTTGACGCTGGGCGGCTCGACCATCACGATCCCCGGCTTTCTGGTGATTGCCGCCGTGATCTACGCGGCGATCGCCTCCGGTTCGATCATGACCATCGGACGCAGCTTCGTGCAGGTGTCCGAAGCCAAGAACCAGGCCGAGGCCGAATACCGCTACGCGCTGACGCGGGTGCGGGAAAACGGCGAAAGCATTGCGCTCCTGGGCGGAGAGCAGGAAGAACGCGACGGCATCGACAAGACCTTCACCAAGGTGCTGCGGCAATGGGCCCGTCTCGCCGGTCAGCACATGCGAACCACCGTGGTGTCGCAGGGGTCCAGCCTGATCGCACCCGTGGTGCCGCTGTTGTTGTGTGCGCCGAAGTTCCTCGACGGCAGCATGTCCCTGGGCCAGGTGATGCAGGCGGCGTCCGCTTTCACCATCGTGCAGGCCGCGTTCGGCTGGCTGGTCGACAATTATCCGCGGCTTGCCGACTGGAACGCCTGCGCGCGGCGCATCGCATCGCTGATGATGTCGCTCGATGGCCTCGAACGCGCCGAGCGAGGCGATGGCGTCGGCCGCATCAAGCGCGGCGTGACCGAGGGCGGCGCCATGTTGAGCCTCAAGGACCTGTCGGTGACGCTGGACGACGGCACCGCGGTCGTCGGCGAAACCGAGGTGGTAGTCGGGCCCGGTGAGCGCCTGCTGGTGGCCGGCGAGTCCGGCACCGGCAAGAGCACGCTGGTTCGCGCACTGGCCGGCCTGTGGCCATGGGGCGGCGGCGCCGTCAATTTCCATCCCGACCGCCGGCTCTTCATGCTGCCGCAGAAGCCCTACATCCCGTTCGGCACGTTGCGTCGTGCGATTACCTATCCCGGCGCAGCCGAGGACTGGAACATGGAACAGATCGGCCAGGCCCTGCAAAAGGTCGGCCTCGAACATCTCAAGGACAAGATTCCGGATGAAGGACCGTGGGACCAGACCCTGTCCGGCGGTGAGAAGCAGCGGCTGGCTTTTGCGCGGCTGTTGCTGCACAGGCCCGATATCGTGGTACTCGACGAGGCGACGTCCGCGCTCGACGAAAAGAGCCAGGACAAGATGATGGAGATCGTCGTCAACGAGCTGCCGAACGCCACCATCGTCAGCGTCGCCCACCGCGTCGAGTTGGAGGCGTTCCACAGCCGCAAGATCGTGCTGGAGCGGCGCAAGGGCGGCGCCAGGCTTGTCAGCGACGTCGCCCTGATCCCGCGCACGGGCAAGCGCCGCCTGCTTGGCCGCTTCCTTCGCCAGCGCAACGTGACAACGAAGCTGGCGTAAGGGTGCAGATGATACTCCGGCTGCAGAGCAGTCCGGCAATGCACCGGCATCTGGCGTTGTATCGTCGCGGAAAAACCGGCTATGCATGCCACTCTGCATAGGAACGCCGCTTGATACCCGACAATGACCCCTCACCCGCGCCGTTCGGCGCCTTTGCCCCGAACGCCGCGCAGGCCGCGGTCATTTCGCTGGCGCACCGCTCGCGGCTGAGGCGCGGGGCGTTCCGTCCAATGCTGTCGCGGCTGGTCAATCTTTTGCGCGCCGGGCCGGTGGACGTGCATTATCAGGGCGCGTCGTTCCGCTTCTACCATCAGGCCAGCGCAACCGAGCGCGGCGCGCTGTTCAATCCCGACTATAATCTGGAGGAACTGGATTTCCTGCGGGCGCATGCCCCGACAGGCGGCGTATTCGTCGATGTCGGCGCCAATGTCGGCACCTACGCGCTGGCGCTGGCGCGCCATATCGGCCCTGAAGGCAAGGTGATCGCGATCGAGCCGCATCCCGTCACCCATGCGCGCCTTGCCTTCAACGCCGCGGCGTCAGGCTTTGGCCAGGTGAGGCTGGTCGCAGCCGCCGCCGGCCCCGTCGATGGCGAGTTGATGATCGAAACCGACGGGGAGAATCTCGGCGCAAGCCACATCGTGTCGGGAGCGAGCCATCGCAAGGCGATCAGGGTTCAGGCGCTGCGGCTGCAGCGCATTCTCGAAAACGCCGGCGCGTCGCGCATTAACGCACTCAAGATCGACGTCGAAGGATTCGAGGATCGGGTATTGACCGGCTTCTTTTCCAACGCCCCGCAAGCGCTGTGGCCGGGCGCGGTTGTCATCGAGCATCTGTCTCGTGGTGAATGGCTGCACGATTGCCTGGCCGACATGCGCGCCCGAGGTTACATTGAAACCGGCAAGACCCGCAGCAACACGCTGCTGGTCCGCAGCTGAGCCGCCAGATCCTGCAAACCGGCGGTCTCAACCTCTAGCCGTTTTCCCTTGCCGGTCCCGGCCGCCGCATCCCTCGGTCGCGGGAACTTCGCACCAAGGCCGCCGTTGTCGTTCCCGGAACTCAAGGTTCAGGGAGATTGACATGAACGACGACAACGCGCGCCACCAGGAGCACGCTTGGCAGCTGATGGAGAAGATCGGTTTCGCGATGCTGGTAACCTATGACGGCGGCAAGCTTCGCGCGCGTCCCATGAGCGCCCATGTCGAGCGCGGCAGCAACGCGATCTTCTTCCTGACCGACGCGCGAAACCACAAGGACGACGAAATCGCCCGCAATCCCGCCGTCAACCTTTCGTTTGCCGATGCCGGCAGCCAGAAATATGTTTCGGTCACCGGTACTGCCGCCGTTTCCAACGACCGCGCCAAGATCAAGCAGTTGTTTTCGACCCCGGCCAAGGCCTGGTGGAATAGCGCAGATGATCCGAATATCAGGGTGTTGACCATCACCCCGGACGACGCGGAATTCTGGGATTCGCCGGGCACCGTCATCAGTTATGTAAAAATGGCCGTGGCCGCGGCGACCGGCACGCGCCCGGAAATCGGCGAGAACCGAAAGGTCTCGATGTGACGCCGATTGATCCGCCGGAGATACCGCCGGCAACCCCGGGACAACCGACCGAGCCGCCGCAGGAGCAGCCACCGGGCAGTCCGCGTCCGGAGGTACCGCCCCCTATGCGCGAACCTGGAGACACCCCGCAGCCGCAGGAATTGCCGGGCCAGGCTCCGGAAGAAGTGCCGGTGCGCGGGCCGGATGGTCCCGGTGCGCCCAACCCGGCGATCGCAAAGCAACCGGCGGGAGCGCCGGTGCGAGCCTGAACCCGCAGTGAATAATGGTGCATGCAACCCGTTGCGCCGATGAAATAAAAACCATCGGCGGTTTGTAGGCGGCCACAATCCGGCCTAATGATTACCAGTTGATTGTCGGCAAATAAGTCGATGAAAGCGATCCCGCTGCCAGGCTTTTTCGAGGGACCAAATACATCATGACCCACCTCCGTATCATGCTACTTGCCACAACCGCCTTGACGGTTGCGCAGTTCGCGACCTCCGCACCGCAAGCCCAGTCCGCGCCGCTCGTCGTGGCCCAGGCCAAGGAGGAGGTTGACTCGGATGGAAAGCCAAAGGCGCGGCCAGGCGCACCTGGCGCGCCGCCCGCCGCTGTGCCGGCGCGCCCTGCGGCTCCGCCCCCGCCACCCCCTCCAGCCGCTGCACCG
>NZ_JALHLP010000019.1 GCF_022844465.1 Bradyrhizobium sp. | reverse complement strand
ACGATGGCCGCGAGGAAAACCCCGTCAACCTCGATCCCCGCATGGCCAAGTTCGCCGGCGGCGTCCACCGCCTCGACGGACAGCTCATGGTCGTCCTCGACGTCGATCGCGTCCTCGAACTAGCCTCCAAGACAGCCATTGCCGCGTAGCCAGGTTGGCATGCGCCGCCCCGTCAAGCCAGGAGATCGAAAATGAGAACATGTCTGGTGGTCGATGACTCCAGCGTCATTCGAAAGATCGCGCGCCGCATCCTGGAAGGCCTCGATTTCCAGATCATCGAGGCCGAGGACGGCCTGCAGGCGCTGGAAGCCTGCAAGCGCGCCATGCCCGAGGCGGTCCTGCTCGACTGGAACATGCCTGTCATGGACGGCTATGAATTCCTCGGCAATCTGCGCCGCATGCCCGGCGGCGACATGCCCAAGGTCGTGTTCTGCACTACCGAGAACGGCATCGACCATATTTCGCGCGCGCTGCATGCCGGCGCCAACGAATACATCATGAAGCCGTTCGACAAGGAAATCGTCGCCACGAAGTTCCAGGAAGTCGGTCTGATCGCGCCGGCAGAGCCGAGCCTCGTCTAAATAGTATCCGCTTACCTCAAGAGGCTCTCGTGACCCCACAAGACTATGAATACCTGCGTCGGCTCCTGAAGGACCATTCCGGTCTCGATTTGTCCGCCGACAAGCAATATCTGATCGAAAGTCGGTTGCTTCCGCTGCTGCGCGAATTCGACGTGCCGGGTATCAGCGAACTCGTGCGAAAAATGAAGGCCGGTTCACCTTCCCTGATCGCCCAGGTGGTCGAGGCCATGACCACCAACGAGACCTTCTTCTTTCGTGACAAGGTGCCATTTGACAACTTTCGCGACGTAATCATGCCCGAGGTGCTGAAGGCGCGCGGAGCCCGCAAGAGTATCCGGATCTGGTGCGCCGCGGGCTCGACCGGGCAGGAGCCATATTCGCTCGCGCTGTGCCTGAAGGAAATGAGCGCCTCCCTTGCGGGATGGCGGGTCGAGATCATCGCAACCGACCTGTCCCGGGAAGTGCTCGAGAAATCAAAGGCGGGAATCTACAACCAGTTCGAAGTCCAGCGCGGCCTGCCGTCTCAGCTGCTCGTCAAGTACTTCAAGCAGACCGGCGAGCTCTGGCAGATCAGCCCGGATATCCGCGCCATGGTTCAGCACCGGCAGCTTAACCTGCTGCACGATTTCTCCCAGCTGGGCGTCTTCGACGTCATCTTCTGCCGCAATGTCCTGATCTATTTCGATCAGGACACCAAGATCAATACCTTTGGACGCCTTGCCGACGCGATGGAGTCGGGCGGCTTCCTGGTGCTGGGCGCGGCGGAGACAGTTGTCGGCCTGACGAATGCATTCAAGCCGTTTCCGAACAAGCGTGGGCTCTATCAGCCGAGCGCCGTGCGCGTAAGCGCCGAACTCCCTCGGGAAAAATTCACAGCGATGGCGGGCAGGTGACCATGACGGAGGAAAGCAGGGGCGTAGAACGGGTCTCTTTCAGCAGGGGATATGATGTCTGCATGATGGCTATCGACGGCACCTGGCGGCGGGATTGCCAGCTCAAAGCGATCTCGGACACCGACGCCGTGCTGACGGTCGAGGGCTCCATCCAAGGCCTCAATCTCAAGGAATTTTTCCTGCTGCTGTCATCGACCGGCCTCGCCTACCGCCGGTGCGAACTCGTGCGCGTCAACGGCACGGAAATGGACATTCAGTTCGTGCGCGGCAAGCTCGCCAAGAAACGGCTCGGTGCGTCACCGAACGCAAACGAGGTAGCGAACTAAGGCCGGCAAGGGCCAGGCGTGACCGCGTGCGCCGCGCAGGCGCCTTGCCAATAGGGCGTCGCCTTGCGGTAAGCGTTGCGGGCGCTCACCTCCAGGGCAGGTCCGGATCGCGGGCGATTGGATGCGGTTCCCTCCATTTCTGGACCGCGGAGACTGTATTCCGCAAGACTCTACTACCTTAGTTTATCGTCCCAGCGGGCGTTGTTGTTTGCGCGTCAAGTCGCAGTCCCGTAACATACAATCAGATTGTGATCCGGTCGCGTATTGGTAGCGTTATATCGATGCGCGCCGAATCAACCACGCATGGACTGGGAAAATGGTTGAGAAAGTCCATTCCCGCGGAGAGATCTTCGTAGTCGATGACGATCCTGCCGTGCGCGAAACGCTTTCGATGGTGCTGACGGCGGGTGGCTATCAGGTCATCTGTTTCGCAGACGGCGCGGCCCTGCTAACCGTTGCCCGAACCAGAACGCCGTCCTGTATCCTGCTCGATGTGCATATTCCCGGAAAGTCCGGCCTCGATGTTCTGCAGGAGCTGCACGCCGAGGACTATCCGGCACCGATTTTCATGATTTCCGGACAGGGCGACATCGCGATGGCGGTCGGCGCCATCAAGAGCGGGGCGCTGGACTTTATCGAAAAACCGTTTCGCGGCAGCGAAATCGTGGCGCGGCTCGACCAGGCGATCGACGCTTACGCGCGGCGACAGGTGAAGGATTCCGGCTCGGGGATCGCAGCACTCCATTTTCCCGGACGCGAACCGCTGACGCGGCGCGAGCGCGAGGTTCTCGAGCAGTTCGTATCAGGCGCTTCCAACAAGGAGGCGGGACGGCAGCTGGGGATCAGCCCGCGCACCATCGAGGATCACCGCGCCAGCATCATGAAGAAGCTCGGCGCGCGGAACGCCGCCGATCTGATCCGGATCGTGATGACGACCCGGCAGCAGGGCCAGGCGTGAAGACACGAAACCGGTTGGGCAAACCTCCGATACGGAACAAGGTTTCGGGCGCCGGCGCGGTGGCAGCTCCTGCCAACGATCAAGCGGCGAAGGCCTTCCGGATCATGATCGCCATGTCGGATTTCCGATATGGCTTGGCGAGCAGCAAAACACCATCGTCGAGCCGGCCGTCGTGGATGATCGCGTCTTCGGTGTAGCCGGAAGTGAACAACACTCTCAACCCCGGTCTGACCTTCGATATCTCGTCGGCGAGTTCCCGGCCATTCAGGCCAGGCAGGATCACGTCGGTCAACAGCAGGTCGAACGGACGGCCTGCATGCACGATCGCGAGAGCTTCGTTGGCGTTTGCCGCATGCAGCGTGACATAGCCGAGCGAATGCAGCTGGGTCAGGACGTAATCGCGCACCAGCTTGTCGTCTTCCACCACCAGGATCGTCTCGTGGCCGCCTTCGACCGCCGGCGTCGGCGGCAGTTCGGCCACCGGCCATACGCCCGTAGCCAGTGGCAGATACATCTTGATCGTCGTCCCATCACCTTCCTTGCTGGAGATCGTGATGAGACCGGCCGACTGTTTGACGAAGCCGTACACCATGCTGAGCCCGAGACCGGTGCCCTTGCCGGGTCCCTTGGAGGTGAAGAACGGTTCGAAGACCTTGTCGAGTATCGCGGCGGGAATGCCGGCTCCGGTATCGCTGACCGCGATGGTCGCGTAGCGGCCGGGCCTGAGGTCGCCATGCATGCGCGCGTCGCGATCGTTGAGCGTCGACGAGCCGGTTTCGATGGTGAGCCTGCCGCCGTTCGGCATGGCGTCGCGTGCGTTGAGGGCGAGATTGAGGATCGCGTTGGCCAGCTGGTTTGGGTCGACGACCGCCGGACACGCCTTTTCTTCGAATACCGTTTCGATTGCGATACGGGCGCCGATCGTCCGATGCAGCAGTTTCGTCGTATCCTTGATCAGCGCGTTGACGTCGGTTTCGCGGGGCTCGAGCGGCTGCCTGCGCGCGAATGCAAGCAGGTGCTGGGTAAGGTCGGCGCCGCGAGACGCGGCCTCGTCGATCATTCGCGTGATGGCGGCGAGCTGCGGTTCGTCCTTGACGGCGTCGGCCAGGATTTCGATCGTCCCCGTGATGACCGTCAGGATATTGTTGAAGTCGTGCGCGATGCCGCCGGTGAGCTGTCCCATCGCCTCCATCTTTTCGGCCTGCCTGATTCGCTCCTCGGCGGCGATTCTCTCGGTGAGGTCGCGGATGAAACCGTTGAACAGGAATCCATCGCGGGTCTTCAGCGCGGCGATGCTCAACTCCACCGTGATCTCCCGGCCGTCCCGCCGCCTGACCTTGAGTTCACGGCGGGGCTGTCGCACCACCGGGTTGCCGGCCAGCAGGAACGACTGCAGCGCTTTTTTCACAGGTCCGTGTCCGTCGATCCGGCCCATCAGTTTGAAAATGTCTTTCCCGATCACTTCATCGCGCGACCATCCGAGGATGCGCTCGGCCTGCGGATTCCAGTTCCGGATGAGGCCCTGCTCGTCGACCTGAACGAAGGCATCGAGCGCGGTGTCGATAATGCCGCGCGCCAGTTGCTCGCTTTCCTGCAACGTCTCCTGCGCCTGGCGGCTCTCGGTCATGTCGCGGCCGACGAAGAAGAACCGCTTGGCGGGATCGGACCAGGTGCCGAGCCAGGACAACCAGACGGCGCGCCCGTCCTTGTGGGTGCAGCAGCGCGCTTCGAAGACGTTCAAATTCTCTCCGCGGCGCGCGGCGCGCATGCCTTCGCGGCAGCTCTCGAGATGATCGGGATGGATGAACTCGCCCCCGCTGCGCCCGATCAATTCGTCGGGACGATAGCCCAGGATGGCTTCGCAGCTTGGACTGATCTGCACCACAAATCCGCGAGAATCCATCACCACGATCAGATCCAGCGAGGTTTCGAAGATCCTGCGGAGTTCTTCGGTCTGTTGCTGCAACATCTGCCTCGTCTTGTTGGCATCGGTGATGTCGCGGATCACATTGGAGATGCCGATGGTCGCACCCGAAGGCGACCTGATCGGGTAGATGCTGAGCGAGACGTCGATTCGGCGGCCGCCCTTCCCCAGCCGGACCGTTTCCTGGTGTGCGATGCTTTCACCCGATGCGATCCGGCGCATCGCGTCCTCGAACCTCGCCAGCCGGTCGTCGGGTACGAGCAGCGTGATGTTCTCGCCCGCGGCTTCCGCCGCCGTGTATCCGAACAGCCGCTCCGCGGCCGAATTCCAGCCAGTGATCGCGCCGTCGAGCGTCATCGTGATGATGGCGTCGTTGGAGGACTCGATCGCCGCGCTGAACAGTCGCTCGCGCTCGGCATGGTGGTCGCGCGAGGCTTCGGTGCGACGATGTTCCATGACCTCGCGCTCGAGAGCGAGCGTCTTGGCATTGGCCTCGTCGATCACGCGGGCAAAGGCCCGGGCCAGCACGTCGGTCTCGCCGTTTGCACCCACCGGAATCATCGTCGTGCCACCGTGGGCGGAACCCTCGACCGCCCTGGTCAACTGAATGATTGGTTTCGTCAGCGACCGCGCGATCATCGTGGCGAGCGCCGCAGCGCCGAGTACTGCGAGCAATCCGACCAGCAGGGAAGCGTTCCGAATCGCCTCGGCCGGCGCCAGGATGACCGCGCTCGGGACGGTTTCGATGACCCCGATCCATTCCTGGCCGGCGAGCAGGGCAGGCGCGAGCGCCACGCCCCCGGCCTGGCCGGTATCGTCGGGGACGATGCGCGCCAGGCCTTGGGTCGCCCCGGCGGATGTAGCCAGATATGGGAAATCGGTCAGCCAGTTCGCCGGCGCCTCCCGCGGCCGACCGAATTCGCGCATAGGCTGAGGATGAACCAGATATTCGCCCCGTCGGTTGACGGCGTATATCGCGCCACCCGGTCCCGCCTGCGACCTCACGCGCTCAAGGGCCGGGCGCATGTCGATCTTGATTGTAACAATTCCCAGCCGCTTGCCGTCCGGATTCAACAGCGGCGCTGCGAGCCGTAACGTCGGCATCGGCGGCGTCGTGGAATGCCCGCTCGGTGTTTCCATCTCGACCGGCGACACGAATGTTTCACCTGGATTCAGGGACAAGGCGCTGGCGAAATGCGGTTGATCGACCTGGCGTTCCGGTTCTGGCTTCGGGACAACGCGGATAGCACCTTCCGGTCCGGAGCGATCGACCCGGAGGATTTCGCGCCAAGTGCCATCAAGGCCAAAGACCTGAAATTCAGCATAAGCGGGCTTGGCCTTGAATTCGCTCACAATCCGGCTCGAGATTCGTTCGACCAGCACCTTTTCCGGGAAACCGTCGAGCGGGTCGGCTCCTCCGGCCAGGCGTGCTCGAATGAGCGCGGTCAACGGCGGAAGCGACCGGAAGCCTGTGATATCGGCGAGTGGTCCGGCTACATAGAACTTCAGTTCAGCCGCGACGAACTGAGCATGCGTGTCGGTGCGCTCGAGCACCCTGGGCAGCAGCGCCTGTTCCAGATTGCGATAACTCAGCCAGCCGACGGCGGACACCGCAATCGCGACCAGCGCGGTCATCGCAAAGACAAGCCTCGTGGTCAGCGTCATGTTGGCCTTGGTGATCGCGCGCCCAGTTCCCGACCGCGTGCCGGGCGGACTCAAACAATGCAATTTTGCATCGGGATCGGGAAGCCGCAATATCGGTCAATCCGGCGCGAGCCGCCGTGGGGATTCCCCCAAACGCGTCATCTGCCAGGCGCGACGGTTTCTCGCAGCGGGCCTGATTTGGTAGCGCGGCTCGGCGATTTGAGCAATCCGGGAAGGCGAGGCGTCATGCCTTGCCGCGCTCCGCCAACCCCACCGTCCACAGCGCGAACGCATAGGCGATCGCGACCTCGTCCAGCCGGTCGAATCGCCCCGCTGCGCCGCCATGTCCCGCGCCCATATTGGTACGCAACAGCACCGGGCCACCGCCCGACATGGTAGCGCGCAGCCGCGCGATCCATTTCGCCGGCTCCCAATAGGTGACGCGGGGATCGGTCAGCCCAGCCATCGCCAGAATCGCTGGATAAGCCTTCGCCGCGATGTTCTCATAGGGCGAGTAGGAAAGAATGGTGCGGAAGTCTGCCTCGCTCTCGATCGGGTTGCCCCATTCCGGCCATTCCGGCGGCGTCAGCGGCAGCGTGTCGTCGAGCATGGTATTCAACACGTCGACAAAGGGGACTTCGGCCACGATGCCGGCGAACAATTCGCCGGCGCGGTTGGCGACCGCTCCCATCAGCATGCCGCCGGCGCTGCCGCCATGACCGACGATGCGTTTTGCGCGCGTGTATCCGGCCGCGCACAGTGCGCGCCCGGCGGCGGCGAAATCGTCAAAAGAGTTCGTCTTCCGCTCGCGCTTGCCGTCAAGATACCAGCCCCAGCCCTTGTCCGCACCGCCGCGGATATGCGCGATCGCATAGACGAAGCCGCGGTCGACCAGCGATAGCCGGTTGGCGGCGAATGCGGCCGGCATCGCCATGCCGTAGGACCCATAGCCGTAAAGCAGCAGCGGGGCGCTGCCGTCGCGCACCAGTTCCTTGCGGTGCAGGATCGAGACCGGCACCTGGGCGCCGTCATGCGAGGTCGCCATGATACGCGTGGTCACATAGTCGGCGGGATCGTGTCCGGAAGGAATCTCCTGCCGCTTGCGCAACAGCCGCTTCCGCGCCGCCATGTCGTAATCGTAGACTTCCGCCGGAGTCGTCATCGACGAATAGGAAAATCGCACATTCGTGGTTTCGAACTCATAGCCGCCCATGGTGTCGAGCGAGTAGGCCGCCTCGTCGAACGCGATGGCGTGCTCCTCGCCGGTCGCAAGATCGCGGATGACGATCGATGGCAGCGCGTTGGCGCGCTCCAGCCGCACCATGTGTCCGGCATAGAGCTCGACGTCGATCACATAGATGCCTTCGCGATGCGGAATCAAATCGCGCCAGTTGGCGCGTCCGGGCGAGGCCAGCGGCGCGTTGACGATCTTGAAGTCGATGGCGTCGTCCGCGTTGGTGAGGATGAACAGTTCGTCGCCGCGGTCGGCAATCGAATATTGCACGCCCTCCTCGCGCGCCGCGACCAGGACCGGCGTCGCCGCGGGGTCGGCAAGATCGATCAGCCGATGCTCCGAAGTTTCGTGATCGCCGCCGGCGATGACGCAGAACCGGCCGGAGGCGCTCTCGTGCAGATGGGTGAACCAGCCCGAATCCGCCTCCTCGTAGACCAGCGAGTCTTCGGTCTGCGCGGTGCCAATCCGATGCCGCCAAACCTGCATCGGTCGGTGGTTGTCGTCGAGCTTGACGTAGAAGAAGCTGTTGCAATCCTTGCTCCAGACCATGCCGCCGTCGGTTTCCTCGACGATGTCGTCGCGATCGAGGCCGGTCTGCCAGTCGCGGACGCGGATCGTAAAATACTCCGACCCCTTGGTGTCGGCGCTCCAGGCATGGAGGCGGTGATCGGGCGAATGCCGCGCGCCGCCGAACTTGAAATAATCATGGCTTGCGGCGAGCGCGTCGCCGTCGAGCACGATCTGCGCGTCGCCGCCGGCTCGCGGCGTACGGCCGAACAGTTCGTGCTGCCCGCCCTCGCGAAACTTCCGCAGATAGGCGAACGGGCCGTCCGGCGACGGGACGCTGGAATCGTCCTCCTTGATCCGCCCGCGCATCTCCGCCACCAGTTTTTTCTGAAGGGACGCGGTATGGCCGAGCAGGCTCTCGGCGTAGTCATTCTCCGCCTCCAGATAGGTCCGGATGTCGGGGTCGAGGATCGTGGGATCGCGCAGCACTTCCTGCCATCTGGCGTCCTTCAGCCAGGCGTAGTCGTCGGTCAAGGAGATGCCGTGCGTCGTGAACGTATGTGGCCGCCGCGGTGCGACGGGCGGCGGCAGCTTGGGTTTCGTGCCAAAGGGATGCGTCACTGGTTCCTCGTGCGTCCGCGGGTCTATCGCATGTAAGGTCGTCGGATCGCCATGGCAGGGAAGGCTCCGCAGGCCGTTACGCCCCGACGTTCTCGCCGAGATATGCGATCGCGGCTTCGGTGCCGCCCTTGCCGTGCGGGACCCCGAGCGCGTTGAGGCCGACCTCGACGACACCGAGCGTGCCCAGGATCATCGGCGCGTTGACGTGGCCCATATGGGCGATCCGGAACGCCTGGCCGGAGAGGTCGCCGATCCCGGTCCCCAGCACCACGCCGCATTTCTCCTTGCAATAGCGCTGCAGCGCCACGGGATCATGGCCGTTCATGGTCACGGTGGTCACCGTGTCGGAGCGCTCGGCGGCTTCGGCGATGTTGAAGCCGAGCACTTGGCCCTCGCTCCAGACCGCGACCGCGCGGCGCACGGATTCGGCGAGCAGGCGGTGGCGCAGGAACGCGTTCTCCAGCCCCTCTGATGTGAGCATGTCGATCGCCTTGCGCAGCGCGAACAACAGATGCACCGGCGCGGTGCCGGCGTATTTGCGGTAGTGCTCCGCGCCTTCGCGCTCGGTCCAGTCCCAATAGGGCGTGCGCAAATTGGCCTTCTTGTGCACCTCGCGGGCGCGGTCATTGGCGGCGACGAAGCCGAGGCCCGGCGGCGTCATCAGGCCCTTCTGCGAACCGGACATCGCGACGTCGACGCCCCAGGCGTCCATCTCGAACGGCATGCAGCCGAGCGAGGCCACGGTGTCGACCATGAACAGCGCCGGATGGCCGGCTGACTTGATCGCCTTGCCGATCGCCTCGATGTCGTTGTAGGCGCCGGAGGCGGTATCGACCTGCACCGCCAGGATCGCCTTGATGGCGTGACCCTTGTCCTGCCGCAGCCGCGCCTCAACCTCGGCGGGACGGATCGCCCGGCGCCAATCGCCCTTCAACACCTCGACCTCGGCGCCCATCGCCGCCGCGGCGTTGCCCCAGCCGATAGCAAACCGCCCGCTTTCCAGCACCAGCACCTTGTCGTCGCGCGACAGCACGTTGCTCAGCGTTGCTTCCCACGCGCCGTGGCCATTGGCGATGTAGATGTAGGAGTGGCCGCGTGTGGCGAACAGCCGGGAGAGGTCGGCAAGCAGGCTGTCGGTCAATTCGACCATCTGCTCGGAATAGATGTCCAGCGCCGGACGGTGCATCGCTTGCAGCACCTCGTCGGGCATGGTGGTAGGTCCGGGGATGGCCAGAAATTCCCGGCCCGCGCGAACGGTCATTGGTCGGTTGTCCTTATGGCAGATAGGTGGAATCGAAGCGGTCGGGGTTTGGCCGCGATGATATTGGATTGGCTCGGCCGTGGCGAGCGCGGCAGGGCAATTCGGGGCCGCAAAAATAATCGATTGCTCTCATTGCTCCGCGTCTGGCAGGCGGGAAGGGGCGATCAATCTAGCGCCGGGTCTCGCGGCAGCCGGCCGCCTCGGCCTCGTCCACCGAGCAGAACCAGCGCGTGCCCTTGCTGATCTTCATCTGGATCTTCGCATACCAGCGGCTGTCCGGCGTGTGGTAGATGCATTCGCCGGAGCGGTTGACGTTGCCCTTGATGGTGCAGTCGGGCGAGGGTGCGATCGATCCGGACGCCGACGCGAGCAGGATCGCCCGGGCGTTCTCCGGCGGCTTGACGGCGCCGAGAATGGCCGTCTTCTTGTTGCGGACGCGCCAGTCCCACGGCGCGATGAACGCGCCCTGCCACATCCCGGCCTTGGCGTCGCGCGCGATCTTCTCGTCAGCCTCGTAGTCGCGCGAGACCCGTGTGTACGCCAGCGCCCAGCCTTGCGCCACCAGCCACTTCTGGATGTCCTCGCCGTCAGCTTCACACCGCGCCAGCGTTCGCCCGCGGCGATCGGTGGACCTGGTTTGGCAGGTCCAGCTCTTGCCCCCGAAGCGCCTGGTCAGTTCGTCACGCGCGGCGACGCCGCAGGTCCAGCGCTCGGCCTTGGTGTTGAGGCACAGCTGATCCACCGCCGGCGCGTCGATGCCGGCCAGCCGAAGCCGCTGGTTGCCGATCTGCACCTGGCCGCCGTCGCGGATTTTCGGAACGCCGGTGATGTCGGCCCCCTGCGCGAGGGTCGGCAGCAGCGACAGCAGAACGGCGGAGATCAGGTGCGTCGATTTCATCGGAAGTCCCGGCAAAGCGTGGTCGCAAAGCGTCTCAAATCAAATATGACACCTCGGATTGTGCGGACATTTGGGCCGCTGTGCCAGCGCGCGGCACGGTATCGGGTTCAACTTCCCGTCATTCCGAATCGTCGTTCCGGGCTCGATGCTTCGCATCGCCCCGGAATGACGAGCGAAGCTACCCCTTCATCATTCTCCGCCGCGCCAGCGCCAGTCCCATCAGCACGAAGGCCGAGGTGACTTCCGGCCCGCCGACCAGGATCCGGGTCGGCGTCTTCATCTTGTTCCACTCATACGCCTTGTAGGGGCCATGCCGGCCGCCCTCCCCGAGTTGGGCGACGATGCAGGCCAGGGCCGGCGTAAAGGTCGCGACGTCGGCGCCGAGATGCGCCAGCGCCATCAGCGCCAGCGCCGCGTCGAACGGGTTCATCTCGCGGGCGATGATCTCGGTTTCGACATAGACCAGCACCCGCTTGCGGATCAATTCGAACGTGCCTTTGGGATCGATGGCATGGCGCGCCGCAGGCGGCAACGACATGAAGGCGGCATGGCAGCGGCCGAAATAGGCGGAGTAGAGTTCCGGCAGGTAATAGATGTGGGAGCGCGGATTTTTGAACGCGCCGCTTTCCACCAGCCGCCGCTGGAAGTCGATGATGCGATGCACCGTCTCCAGCCGGGCCGGCGTCTCGAGGATCTGCCAGCGCGCAAGATGGCGAAAACTGACTTCGAGAATGTCGAGGTTGAGCGTGGGGTCGAGATCGTTGCCGTAGGGCCGCTCGCCCGCGAGATTGTCGATCCAGGTGACGACGCCGCCCTCGTAGTCGATGTGGTCGTTGAGCGGAACGGTGACCCGGGGCTCGTTGGCGCCCTCGCGCACCTGGTAGCCGCGGTAGAAATCCAGGAGCGGCTGGTCGAGGATCGGGTCGGTGGAGCCGGCCTGGGCAGCGGCCGAGAACGAGCAGGCCGTGGTGTCGCAATCCGGCACGTAGATGCCGAAGCCGAGGTCCTGCTTGATCTGCGAGAAGAACTTCGAAAAGCGCGGATGCGGCAGCGGCGCCAGCGCGGTGACGACCCGCACCGTCGAGCCGTCATGCGCGGGCACGTCCTCCGCGCTGGTCCGGAGGCAGAAATCGACCATCTCCGCGATCGCCCGATTTGAAGTCGCGGTCTCCGCCGCCGAGACCATCCCGGTCTCGAGATAGCTCAACAGCGCCTCGGTAAAGAAGGCGTCGTAATAGGCCGAGCGGTGGCGGATCTGCATCGGCTGCCACATCGGCTCGGCGATCCCCCGCCATGGCGGATTGATCAGCTCCCGCGCCGGCGAATGCGCGATGAAGATGCGCGCGAGGTTGAACAGCAGCGTCGAATTCTTGTAGCCGCGCGAGTTCAATCCGGTCAGCGCGCTCAGCATTTCGCGCCCGCCCATGTCGGCATCGCCGATCAGGTTGAACGCGGCATAGGTCGGGATGAAGCCGTTCGCGGAAAACGCGCGCAGCAAATGCGCGCCGCAGCGGCGGATCACCTGGTCGATCTCCGCCGGGGAGGGCGATTGGCCCGGTCCGGCCACCGGCGCCGGCTGGGGGTGGCGCACATCGATGTCGGCCATCAGCTCGGCGATGGGGGCGCCGACCGCGGCCCAGTCCGGCTCGGCGTCGTCGCGGGCGCGCGTCAGCGCTGCGCGCAGCGCCTGCAAGCGGCTGTCGTCCCGCAGTGCCGGCAACCCGGTTCGGCGCAGCAGCGGCCGCAGCGCCGGGTTGCCGAGCGCCGTGCGATAGAATTTGCCAAGATGGGGATCACCGCCACGGTAGTTCAGCAGCACGGGATCGCAGACGTCGTACAGCGAGGGGCCGTCTTTCCGGGCGGTCAGCGAGCGATAGGCCGCGACGGCAATGGTCTGGAGGCCCATTCGTTTTGCTTTTCCGACGGAACGGTGAAGGAGGGGACGCGTTAGCCTTAACCAAGGGCGAAACGACCAAATCAGGCCTGCAAGCCTTTGAAACTTATACGATTCCGAGAGAAACACAAATGTGATATAAGTCACATAAATGGAATTAACCTTTCGCCATTATTCCCTGCCGGTGAATGCCATGCGTCAAAGGAGGTTGTTCGGGAGGCCCTGGCAGGCTAAGGATTGTTGCGGTGCCGCAAATAGCTCGCAATTATGCGGCATGCACTTGGGCAACCCCTCAAACCCGAACGGCGCTCACGCGACTAACTGGCGCGTCTGATTGGGTGCCTTTGAATAAAACTGGGATTGGTAGCGTTATGAAACTTGGCATGCTCAGCATTTCCCGCCGTACCGTCACCATGGCCATCGCTTCCGTCGGCCTGGTGTCGCTGGCGATCGGCGCCCACGCGGCGCTGAACAAGCGTTCGCTCGACGCCGGCAAGGCGATCGGCACCGACCACACCGGCTCTATCGGCAGGGGGGCGGACCGCGTCGCCCTTGTCATTGGCAACGGTCGTTATCCGGATGCATCCGCGCCCCTGGCCCAGCCCATCAACGACGCGCGCGGCCTCACCGCAGCGCTGCGGACCAAGGGTTTCGAAGTCGACGTGGTCGAGGACGCCACCAAGGACGACATGACCCGCGCGATCGACCGGCTCAAGGCGAGAATCAAGAAGGACACCGTGGTGATGCTGTTCTTCGGCGGCTACGGCGTCCAGGCCGGCCGCGAGAGCTACATGATCCCGGTCGACGCTGCGATCTGGAAGGAAGCCGATGTTCGCCGCGACGGCTTCAGCATCGAGCAGGTGCTGGACGCGATGACGGAAAAGGGCGCCAAGGCCAAGCTCGTCGTCGTCGACGCCTCCCGCCGCAATCCCTATGAACGCCGCTTCCGCTCCTATTCCCACGGTCTTGCGCCGATCACCACGCCGGAAAACGCGCTGATCCTGACTTCAGCAAGCCCCGGCAAGGTGGCCGACGACGGCAAGGGTCAGTACAGCGTGCTGGTGACGGAACTGCTGAACAATCTCAATTCGCAGGCCGGCGCCGCAACCGCTTTCAACAAGACCCGCAACTCGGTCTCCCGCGCCTCCGACGGCGCGCAAGTGCCCTCGGTCTCGTCTTCGCTGCTGGAAGACGTCCGCCTCGGCGGTTGAAGTAAGCGAATAGCGAATGGCGAGTGATGAATAGGCCACCCAATCCGGGTGGCGCTTCGTCCTACCGTCCTGAAATCCTATTCGCTCCTCGCCACTCGCCCCTTCAACCCTACTTCGCGTCCGCCGCCGCCATCACCGGCCGCACCGGATCGCCTTCGCGCAGCAGGGCGCCGGCGCGCGCGACCACGATGTCGCCTTCGACCAGCCCCTCGCGAATCTCGACCTGGCCGGCCGACATCAATCCCGTCTCCACCCGCCGCGTTTCGACCCGCGCACGCCGCACCACCTGCACCACGGTCCCGGCGGAGCCATAGAGGATCGCGGTGAGCGGCACCGAGACGCCGCAGCTCTGCCCGGTCTTGATCTGCGCGCGGCCGGATGAGTTCACCAGCAGGCGGCGGCTGGTGGTGACGCCGACGAACACCTGGGCGAGCTGGCTGTTCGGCTCGACCGTGGTCGACAGCCGCCGCACCCGCCCGTCGACCTCGCCGGCGCCGATCACCTTGATCCGCGCGGTCTGGTTGACCTGAAGCTTGGCGATGTCGCGGGTCGGCACCATGCCGACGAGGTCAAACTCGCTGCGCGCGATGATCGAGAACAGTGGCTCGCCCTTGCCCGAGGCCATCGCGCCGACGCCGGCGTTGGAGGCCGAGATCACGCCGGCCACCGGCGCCTGCACCGTGATTGTGCCGCCCTCCGGCAGCGTCAGCCGCGCCAGCACCTGTCCGGCGGTGACGCTGTCGCCGGCGTCCGCCATCACCTCGGCGACCTTCAGCCCCATCCGCTCCGGACGCACCTGCGTTTCCTCGCGCGCGATGATGGTGCCGGACACTTCGACGATGTTGGCGAAACAGGATTTCGCCGCCTTCAGCACCGTCACCGCGGCGCCCTTGGGGGCGTCCTCTTCGGCGGCGCCGGCGGGGGAGAGCGAAAGGCAGAGCACGGCTGCTGCCGCGGCGGAAAGCAGCGTTCTCGACGGGGCGGGCGCTGGGCAGGGGGTCATCGGCGATCCAGTCGGGTCAACTGCACCACCGATAACAGAATGTGGCCGGCTGAGCCAAGGGTCATGCGTCCCGTCAATTGTCGGGTGACTCACGCCGAACCTGCCCCGCGCGGGTGCAGCGCGCACCCGGTCTTCCCTGCGCCCTCCTGCTTCCGAGGGCCGCCGAACGAAACATACCTCGGGCGAAACATGCCGCGAGATCGCGAACGCATGTTCCCCGTCATTGCGAGCGCAAGCAATCCATCGCGCCACAAAGGAAGTAAGAATGGATTGCCTCGCTGCGCTCGCAATGAAGGTCAGGCGCATTCGCGCGACCTGTTGGCTCGCAATGAACTCGTCAGGATTTCTTCTTCAGCCTTGCGCCTGCCGCCGCCGCATCGACAACATTGTCGACTTCCTCGCGCCAGCCCAGAATTTCCGCGGCCAGGATCGGATGGTTGAACCCCTTCAGGTTGAGGTCGTCGATTGGCCGGCCGTCGACCCATGGCTCGACCATGCCGTAGACCCGCCGCGACACCACGATCTGGTTGGCCTTGGCCTCGTCGCACAGCCGCGAGGCGAGGTTGGTGACGCTGCCGATCGCGGCATATTCCAGTCGCTGCTCGAAGCCGATCTGGCCGAGCGTGGCGTAGCCGAGCGCGATGCCGATGCCGAAGCCGAGGTTGTGGCCGCGGTTGCGCCACCTCTCGGTCAATTGCCCGATGGTGTCGCGCATTTCCACGGCCATCCGCACCGCGCGCGCGGTGTGATCCTCGAACTGGATCGGCGCGTTGAACAGGATCATCACGCCGTCGCCGGCATAGCGGTCGAGCGTGCCCTCGTATTTGAAGATCAGTTCGCCGAGTGCGGCGTGGTATTCGCGCAGCACGTTCATCGCCTCTTCCGGCTCGGTGGCCTCGGTGAAAGCGGTGAAGCCGCGCAGATCGCAGAACACCACCGTGACCTCGCGGCGGTGGCTGTCGAGCAGGCCCTCATGGCCGTCGGAGGAGGCGATCAGTTGCGCCACCTGCGGCGCGAGGAAGCGCTCGAGCTTGCGGATGCGCTCGATCTCGCCGAGCTGGGTTTCCACCCGCTGCTCCAGCGACCGGTTCCAGTCCTTCAACTGGTCGGTCTGCTCCTGCAGCTTGTCGGCCTGCCGGCGCACCGTATCATGCGCAATCTCCAGCTCGTGACTCTTGCGGTCGACCTCGGTGAACAGCCGGGCGTTACGCATCGCCAGCACCGCCTGGTGCGCGAAGGTCCTCATCAGGCCGATCAGATTCTCGGAGAACTCGCCGGCGTTGCGTCGCAGCACCACCAGCGATCCCAGAATGCCCTGTTGATCGACCAGCGGCACCACCAGCACCGAATGGAAGCCGGACTCGATCGCGAGATCGTGCAGCGGATGCCCGGCAGTGGCATCGAGATCGGCGATCGAGATCGGCTCGCTGTTGGCGGCGGCCTCGCCGAGCGGCGAGTTGTCGGCGTCGATGGCGCGGTGGCCGCCTTCGGCGGATCGATCGATGCCGATCGATTCCGTCAGGCTGAACTGGTGGTTGCCGGCGTCATAGCCGTAGATCAGCACCGCGTCGGCATGGGTGATTTCGAGCGCGCGGGCGGCCACTGTCGGCAGCACCGCGTTGAGGTCGAGGGAGGAAGAAACCGCGCGGCCGACTTCCTCGAGCACCTTGAGTTCGTTGATCGACTGCGCCAGGTCCCGGGTCCGCTCCTTCACCTTCTCCTCGAGGCCGGAATAGGTCTGGGCCAGCTGGGCGGCCATGCCGTTGAACTGGTTGGCGAGTTCCTCCAGCTCGTCCGAGGTCTTGACCTCGATGCGGTGGCCGAAATCGCCGGCGCCGAGGCGGCGCGCGCCGGCGCGCAGCGCCGTGATCGGCACCAGCATGCGGCGGGCCATGATGGTGCCGGCGATGATCGCGACCACGAGGCCCAATCCGATCAAGAGCGCGATGCGCACCAGCTGGTCGCGGATCGGCGTCAGCGCCTGCGCGGTCGGCTGCTCGAAGAACACGCGCCAGCCGAGCCTGGGCACCGGGATCGCCGCCGTCAGCACCGCCTGACCGCCGCTGTCAGTGCCGGACGCCAGCGCCTTGCCGCCGGGCGCGAGCACCGCGGCGACCTGCGGCAGTGCGGAAAGGTTCTTGCCGACCTCGGGCCCCTTGGCCGAACTCGCCAGCACCTCGCCCTTGGGATCGACGATGTAGGCCGACGCCACCCTGCCCACCTCGGTGTCGCCAAGGAAATCGGCCAGGAAGGCGAGATCGACCTCGGCCACGGTGAAGCCGCCATCGGCGTGCGACAGCGCGATCGACATGAAGGGCCGACGGTCGCGCAGGTAGGCTGGGGTGAAGCTGGTGCCGCGCGCAATGGTTTCGGCAAACCTGACGTCGCGGGAGAAGTCGGCGCTGCCGCCGAGGGTGACGATCTGGCGGTTGATGCGCAACTGTTCGCGCCCCTGGCCGTCGAGCAGCGAGAGCTGGCTGACCTGCGGCACCTGACGCAGCAACTGCCCGTAATCTGCGCGGCGCAATTCCAGCGTGTTGGAGGAAGCGCGCGTCACCCAGGAGATCTGCCGCTCGAGATCGGACATCGATTGCTCGATCCGCTTGGCGGTGGCTTCGGCCTTCTGCGACAGGCCGTCGGCGAGCGAACTCCGGATGCCGCTGTAGCTGATCCAGATTTCCATCGCGCCGTTGACGGCGAGCACGAACACGACGAGGCCTACCAGGGCGACGACGTATTTGGCGAACAGGCCTTCGCGCAGGAACCGGACCTTGTCCTTGACCTCGTTCATCCGGACCCTCGTGCGCCACGCCTCGCCGGCGCTTGCATCCGTTTCTCGCAGCCCGGGGGCAGGCCGCTCCCGGAGCCTCGCATGGGGGCTTGTCTAGCACGAAATGAGGTCCTTCGCCGGGTCGGCCCCCGGCATGGTTAGCCCCGGGTTTGGACGGGAGTCCCCGATATCTCGGGCTCGGGGCCCAGCGAATCCGGATCGGAAGGCCCGCTCAGCGATTGAACAGCTGCCGCAACACATCGTTCATCGGCTGGCTCTCCGGTTGCGGAGGGGCGTCGGCCGGCGCGGGGGCGGCGGGTTCGGCGAGGCTGCGTTGGCCGCTGGGTTGGGCCGGCCGCGCGGCGCCCTGGGCAGGGTTGGCTTGGCCGGGGCTCTGGCCCAGTCCGCCGCTCAAGCCCTTCTGCAACAGGTTGCCGATCGCTTCGCCAAGCTGCCCGCCGAGCGGGCTGGACGGCTGACTTGTGCCGCCCGGTGCGCCGGCGGCGCCCTGTCCGCCGGCGGCGCTTTGGCCACCGCCGAGCAAGCCGCCCAGCGCCGCGCCGAGGCCCGCCCCATTGGGGCCGAACAGCCCCTTGCCCATCTCCTTGAGTTTCGCATAGGCGGCCTCGGGGTTATCGAGAATCCCCTGCATCTCCGGATAGATTCGTGGTTCGCCCCACGGGCCCTCGATCATCACGGGGATGCCGAGCCCGACCGGATCGGCGGCGCGGCCCTGGCCTTCAGTGGTCATCACGAGCTTCGGCTCGACACGAAACCCGATCTGCTTGGTGCCGAGATCGATGGTGCCGGCGCCGGTCATCTTGACCAGGGGGCCGACCAGATTGAGATCGGTGGTCTGGGCCTGGCCCTTGTCGATCTTGAACGACGCCGAAAGCTGCGTCAGATCCGTTGCCTTCTCCTGACCCTCCTGCCAGCCGGAAAGCGTACCCGACGTCAGCGAGCGGATCATCTGCGCGACGTTGAGACCCTTGATCGCGCCATCCTGGAACACGACAAAGGCGGTGCCGGACATGTTCGACATGATCGCGCGTTGGCTGGCGCCGTTCGAGCGCACGCCGATCCGGGCCTGCATCTTGCCGTCGAGCTTGTCGAAGTCGGCGAGGCTGCGCAGCAGTGGCAAGGCGCGGACGCCGGCAATGTCGGCCCGCATCGCGAAGGTTGGATTGGCGGTCGAGGCGTCGATGGTCAGTTCGCCATTGGCGTTGCCGTCATAGGCGCCGATGTTGGCAATCTGGGCTTTCATGACGCCGCTCGCCAGCGTGGCCTCGATCGCGGCCGGCGCGAACCGGCCGTCGCCGATCACGAGTTCAGCTGCGGAAATGCGCGCCTGAGCATCGACGTAGTTGAGGCCGTTGAGATCGATGTTCGCATTGCTCCAGGGTTGCGCTGCGGCGCCCGCGGCGCCGCGCTGCATCGCCAGCGCCAGCCGTTGGAAGTCGAGGTCAAGCTTGACCAGCGGCTTGCTCGCCAGATCGACCGAGGCCCATCCGTTGAAAGTGTCTTCGCCGAGCGTGCCGGTGACGCCGTTGATCATCACGATGGCGCCGTTGAGACGGACCTCGGCCTTGGCTGACAGCGCGGCCGGCAACAGGCCGGCCGCCTCGAATTTGAGTTCGGTCGGGATGTTCTGTCGTTCGACCGGCGGCGCAGGCGGCGTCGCCTTGACCGCGAATTTCAGTGGATAGCCGCTGCTGCGTGCGTTGCCGGTCAGGGTGACCTTGCGGTCGGCATCGATGCTGATTTCGACATTTACAGCCTCGATCCGATTCTCGACGCGGTCGCGCAAATTGGAAAATACGACGGTGCCGCCGGTGACGCTGACATGCTCGATCGAAACGGCGTCGGCCGACATGGCCGGCGCGGGCTTCGAAACCGCGGCGGGCTCTCTCACGCGCTCGCGCTGCAGCGGCAGGCTCAGCACCGGGCGGTTGATCGCGAGTTCGGTTACCCGCGGCTGGCCTGCCCACAGGCTTGCGAACGTCACGTCCGCCTGGATGCTGCTAGCGGTGAGGCGGTTGGTGATGTCGCGATCCTTGGGATCCCGCAGCGTCACGTCGTTCAGCGTGATGTGAAGCGACGGCCACAGGCCGAGCTTGGCGCCGCCGTTGATGGCGAGTTTGTAGCCAGTGTCGCGTTCCACCCGCGCCTCGATCTGGGGCGTCAGAAACCCTGAGGGGATGCCGATCACCAGCAGCAACGCGATGACGACGACCACGGCGGCGATGGCGGCGCCGGTAATTTTCAGGGCTCTCATATCGACATTCCAGACCGTGCAACCGGCATTGAACCCGGCAGCAACACGCGGGGCGCCACCGGCAGGCGAGCTTATCCCGGAAACGGGGTGCAGCTCAAAGAAGCGAAAAGTATTCCAGGGGTACTGCAATGTTATGTGACTTATGACACACTTGTCGGGTGACGAATCCTGCTACCGGCTGCCTAGAGCGGACAGGGCCGATCTGGAAGGTAACACAATGAGCAAACAGGCCGAATTTGCGGTTATTCTGAAAATGAACCCGATGTTTGCGGACCTCGGCGCGGACGAATTGCAGCGCATCGCCGGCCTTTGCCACACCGAACAGCTTGGCGTCGGCGAAACGCTGTTCCAGAAGGGCGACGCCGGCGATGCCCTGTACGGGGTTCGGCGCGGCCAGATCCGGATCGAAACCGGCGCCTCCGACGGCAGCCGCCTGACGCTGAACTTCATGGGTCCGGGCGATCTGTTCGGCGAGGTTGCTGTCCTGGACGGCCAGACCCGCACCGCGGACGCCACCGCCGGCGAGCCGTCGGAACTGTTCGTGCTGCGGCGGGAGGATTTTCTGGCCTTCCTCGAGCGCGAGCCGAAGGTCGCGATCAAGATCATCATGCTGCTGTGCCAGCGCATCCGCTGGCAGAGCGAGCGGATGGAGGAATCGGTGCTGCAGCCATTGCCGGTTCGTCTCGCCCGTCGGCTCTGCGCGCTGTCGGACGATTTCGGCTCGGAAGTGCACATCTCGCAGGAGCAGCTCGGCGTCTTCGTCGGCGCCGCCCGCGAAAGCGTCAACCGTCAACTGCAGCTGTGGCGCAAGGACGGGATCCTCGACCTGCAGCGCGGCCGCATCATGCTGCAGAACATGACCAAGCTGACGGCGGTGGCGCGGAACGACTAATCGGTTGGCGCGATCAGGCTGATTCCGGAACGTAGTGTAGCGTGAGAAGTTCGGCGCGAGGGCATGGCACGACAGCATAGGCTTGACCGCGCTCGTCACTGAATTCCACGAGCGAAGTGCTGTCGTCCAGCAATTCAACGACGGTTCCAACTTGCCCGCGGGCAAGGTGTTGCGCCGGAAGATCCGATAGCAGGGCGACCACGTCGAGCAAGGAGGGCCCTGCCTTCCCAACAGCATCCGTGGAAGTCATCATCGCACCCAACATGTAACGAACATGGGCTGGTTCTCACCGGCTCGAACGATCCAGATGGTTCTTACCACAACTTTCCTTCCATGTCGCCTGATCGTGGCATCCAGGCGCCAACGAGCGCCCCAAGCGTCGAGCGCAATCCTGTGAGCCTCGCCGGTGCGTGCGGCTTCCAGCAGAGCGTCCCGTAGCCAGGACGCATCGCCGCGATCGAGCCCAAGGGCCTCACGGAATACCCGGGCCTTGTGACGTCCGCGCGGGTGCAACGGGTTAAGACAATAATCTTCGATCTTGCGAATATCGAGGGTTGCGTCGCCGAAGTCGGGCAGCCGGGTCGCCATCACCGTTGTCCAGTTTCCCGATTAATCCGGCCCCTTCACTTCGCCGCAGGCGACATCGCCGGCGGTAGGGATGGCGGGCCCTTGGTGGGCGGCTCGCGATGGTGATCCGGTTCGTGATCCGCTTCCTCGGGCTCGCCATGGGAGACCAGCAGCTTCTGGCCGAAGCGCCAGCACAGCGCGCCGAGATCGTCCATCACCATGAACATCGCCGGCACGAACACCAGCGACAGGATGGTGGAGAAAATCAGGCCGCCGATCACCGCGAGCGCCATCGGCGAGCGGAATTCGCCGCCGGCGCCGAAGGCCAGCGCGGAGGGAATCATGCCCGCGGCCATCGCGATCGTGGTCATCACGATCGGCCGCGCACGCTTCATTCCGGCGTCGATGATGGCATCTTCGCGTTTCTTTCCCTCGCGGATCGCCTCGACCGCGAATTCGACCAGCATGATGGCGTTCTTGGTGACGATGCCCATCAGCATCAGGATGCCGATCCAGACCGGCGTGGTGAGCTGCTTGCCGGTCAGCAGCAAGGCGGCGATCGCGCCGCCGATCGAGAGCGGCAGCGAAAACAGGATGGTGATCGGTTGCAGGAAGGTGCCGAACAGCAGCACCAGAACCGCATAGACCATCATCAACCCGGCGGTAATGGCGGTGGCGAAGCCTTCCGACAATTCGGCGAGGCTTTCGGCGTCACCCGACGGACTGACCTTGACGCCCTTGGGCAGGCTCTTCATGACCGGAAGCTCGTAGATCATCCGGGTGGCGTCGCCGAGCGCAGCGGTGCCGACGAGGTCGGCGGCGACGGTCGCCTGCCGCTCGCGATCGTAGCGGTTGATGCTGGTTGGGCCCTGATCGAGCTGGATGTCGGCGACGACCGACAGCGGCACGCCGCCGCGCTCGCCGCGCTGACCGAGCGGCACGCGCAGTTGCTGCAGCATCGACAGGTCGCTGCGGGCGCTGTCCTCGAGCTGGACGCGGATCGGCACCTGGCGGTCGCCGGCATCGAACTTGGCGAGCGCCGGGCCGACGTCGCCGATGGTCGCGACGCGGACCGTCTGCGACAGGCTTTCGGTGGAGACGCCGAGCCGCGCCGCCAGTTCCGCCCGCGGCCGGATCCGAAGCTCGGGCCGGTCCAGCGCGGTTTCCGAGATCACGTTGGCGATGATCGGAATCCGCTTCATCTGCGTCGCCAACTCGCTGGCGACGTTGTTGACGATGTTGCTGTCGACGCCGGTCACCACCAGCGAAATGGCGCGCAGGCCGTTCTCGTCGAGGAACCAGAAGCGGATATCGGGAACGTTTTCGAGTTCCTGGCCGATCTCGAGTTCGAGCTGTCGCTGTGTGATCTTGCGGTCGCCTTTCGGCGTGTAGTTGATGATCAGCGCAGCGCGCCGCACCTCCAGCGTTCCCGGCGGAACCCGGCCGCCGTCAACGAAGATGCTCTTTACCTCCGGGCGTTTTCGGAGGCGGGAAACAATCTCTTCCGTTACTTTTTCGGTGTAGGCGAGTTGGGTCCCGGGCGGCAGCTCCATCGCAAGCAGCGAGCGGGCGGTGTCCTGCGCCGGCAGGAAACCCTGCGGTAGCAGCGTGATGCTCCAGATCGAGGCCGCGAACACGCCGAAGCCGATCAATACGGTCATGAAGTAGTGCTTGACCGACCATGTCACCAGCTTGATGTAGGTCTTGAGGATAAGCCCGGGCGGCGGGTCGTCGTGCGGGTGATCCTTCAGGAAGTAGGCGGCAAGCACCGGCGTGACGAACCGCGCGGCGAGCAGCGAAAAGAACACCTGCACCGACACGGTGATGCCGAACTGCTTGAAGAATTGCCCGGCGATCCCGGACATGAAACTGGCCGGAGCAAAGATCGCGATGATGGTCAGCGAGATCGCGATCACGGCGAGGCCGATTTCATCGGCGGCTTCCAGCGCGGCGCGGTAGGGTGACTTGCCCATGCGCATGTGGCGCACGATGTTCTCGATCTCGACGATGGCGTCATCGACCAGAATACCGGTCGACAGCGTGATGGCGAGGAAGGAGACCAGGTTCAGCGAAAAGCCGAGCATCTCCATCGCCCAGAACGCCGGGAAGATCGACAGCGGCAGCGAGATCGCGGCGATGATGGTGGCGCGGATGTCACGCAGGAACAGCAGCACGATGATGACGGCGAGGATCGCGCCCTCGAACAAGGTCGAGATCGCCGCCTCATAATTGCCCTTGGTGAACTCGACCGAGGTGTCGATCAATTTGAGGTCCACCTCGGGATAGGCGACTTTCAGCGCATCGATGCGCTTTTGAACGGCGTCGGCCACCACCACGTCGCTGGCGCCCTTCGAGCGCTTGATGCCGAGCGCGACCACCGGTTCGCCGTTGAAGCGGGCAAAGGTCCGGCGATCGGCGATGGTGTCGGTGACGGTGCCGAGGTCGTCGACCCGCACCTCGCCGCCGCCAAACAGCGGGATCATGGTGCCGGCAAGCTCGTTGAGGGTCTTGGCGCCGGCAAGCGTGCGGATGGCCTGGTCGTTCTTGCCGATTTCGGCGCGGCCGCCGGCGAGATCGACATTGGTGCCGCGCAGGATCTGGCTGACATTGACGGCGGTCAGCCCCGAGGCCTGCAGCCGGTCCGGATCGAGCGACACCAGGATTTCGCGCTCGACGCCGCCGATACGCTCGACCTGGGCGACGCCGCGAACGCCCTGCAGCGCGCGCTTGACCACGTCATCGACGAAATAGGAAAGCTGCTCCGGGGTCTTGCCGGGCGAGATCGCGGCGTAGGTGACGATCGGAAGGCCGATCACGTCGACGCGCTGGATCAGCGGCTCGTTGACGTTCTGCGGCAGATTGGCGCGAACGCGGGTGACGGCATCCTTGATGTCGTTCAGGGCGCGGTCGGTATTGGTCTCAAGCGCAAACTGGATCGTGGTCACCGACAAGCCGTCGGTGATGGATGATGAAATGTGCCGCACGCCCTCGACGCCGGACACGCCGTCCTCGATCGTCTTGGTGACCTGCGATTCCAGTTCCGAGGGAGCCGCGCCGAACTGCGAGACGGCCACCGATATCACGGGGATGTCGGCGTTCGGCAGCCGGGTCACGGCGAGCTTGGTGAAGCTCACCCAGCCCAGCACCAGCAGGATGATGGAAAAGACGATCGACGGCAGCGGGTTTCGGATCGACCATGCCGAGATGTTCAAAGCCATTAGCGTGCCCGCGTTCGCTCGAGTTCGTCGGCGAACATGGTCTTGACCTGGTCGCCATCATGCAAGGAAGTGCCAGCATCGGCCACGACGGTTTCGCCGACGTCGAGGCCTTCAAGAATTTCCGTCGAGGTGTCGGAAGCCAGCCCGACCCGCACCCTTCGCGTCTCGATCGTATTGCCCTTGACCACCTGCACCGTCAGCCGGTCGATGGCGGTACGAGGGACGGCGACGCCGCACGAGCGCTTGGCGTCGATATTGGCGCGGGCGAACATGCCGACCTTGAGCGAGGGGTTGTTGCTGAGCGAGATCCGGACCTTGCCGAGCTGGGTGGCGCGGTCGATCTGTGGCGAGATCTGCCGGACCCTGCCGACGACGTCAGGCGCGTCGTCTCGGCTGATGCGCACCGTCGCCCCCGGATTGAGCTTGAGCAGGTGGGCGCTGGGGACCTCCGCATCGAGCTCGATTTCATTGTTGACGGAAATCCGAAACATCGGACCGGCCTGCGGCGAGGCCTGGGCGCCGACCGCGGTCCTGATTTCGGTAATGAGGCCGGCCGCCGGCGCGCGCAGCGATATCGGCCCGGTCCGGCCGCCTGGGGTCCCCGGGGGCGGGGCGGTGAGGCGCGCCAATTCCTGATTGTCGGCGACCATGTCGCCTTCGCGGACGAGCAGGTCGGTTACCCTGGAGCCTTCCTGATCGACGCCAACCTGCGCCTCGCGGCGGGGCACGATGAAGCCGGTGACCCGCACCATGTCGGAGAAGCAGGCATTGGCGGATTTGGTCACGATGACCAGCGCCTGGCCCGCCGTATCCTTTTCCTTGGGGCGGGGCCGGTGATCGTACCAGTAATAGCCGGCAGCCAGAACGGCGACGAATGCCGTTCCCAATGCCGGCTTGAGGTATTCGGAAAATTTCATCGCCGGATCAATCCAGACTGGAAGTCAAAAAACAAACTGGTACGTCGGCCTGCCGCGGGACCCGCAACATGGCCCAAAACGATTGCGTCCCGCAAATATGCTGCGGGACGCATTGTAGCCGGAAAATCTGGGCTGGCGCCACGCCGTTACTTGGCGGCGTTGGAAGCCGTGGCCTTGTTTTCCATGTTCACGACCTGAACGCGGCGATTCGCATCTGCCAGCGGCTGGTTCGGGTCCTTGAGCTTGCTCTCGCCGTATCCCACCGTGACGAGATCGGCGCCGTTGATGCCGTGCTTTTCCACCAGGTAGCGCTTGATCGCGTCGGCGCGGCGCTCGGACAAATCCTGGTTATAGGCGTCCCCACCCGCCGCGTCGGTGTGGCCGGCGACGATGAAGGTCGAGCCCTTGAGGTCGGCGTTGGTGAGTGCGCGGCCGAGCGCCTGAACCGACGGCATCGATTTGGCGCTGATGTCAGCCGAGTTGAAGTCGAAGTTGATTTCCAGATCGATCTTGGGCTTGTCCTTGACCAGGGTGGCGATTTCTTCGCGTTCGCTGATCGACAGCGACCGGGTGGAGCGGCCGCGGATCTTCTGGACGAACTTGTTCTCGGCCGCGGCGGCGACCGGATCGACGGTCTGCTGCGGACCGACGGAAAGGCCGCGGGTCAGCGGCTTCTTTTCCGGCGCCAGCGCGCGGAGAATCTGGTCTTCGGTGACGTTCTTGCCCTTGTCCTGGGCAAGGGCGGTCCCCGTACCCGCGGCGGCCAGCACCGCGACCGAAAGCATCGCCGCCATGGTTTTGGTTACAAAACTGATCGGCATAACCATTCCCTCCTGTAGGCTTTCCACACGATTCAATGCGATCCGAATTAGAATTCCGGGCCGGTCCGGCCGCGGCCTGCTGCTTTCCTTAGTCTGGCGGTCCGCTCTGAAGTTCAGAGGACGGACCCACCTCACCTCAAATAATCATTCACTGTACCCCGTAATCGGCGAACTCCTTGACGATATTGGGGTCCATCGCCTTGGCGTTGTTGATGTCCAGATCGCCTTCCGAAATCGAGCCGTTGCGCTTCTTGGCAAGCCCGCGCCCATACAGCGACGAGGTCAATCTCGGGTTGATCTTGAGGGCGGCGTCAAAATCGGCGATGGCATTCTTGGTCTGGCCGCTCTTCAGGTTGACCAGACCGCGGCTGTCCAGCGCATCGACGAAATTCGGGCGCAGCCGCAACGCCTCGTTGCAGTCCTTCAGCGCGGCCTGCAGATCGCCGATCACCGTGCGGACCCAGCAGCGGTTGTTGTAGGCTTCTACGTCCTTTGGATTCAACCGCAGTGAATTGCTGAAGTCCTTGATGGCCAGTTCATAGGCGCCCTTGCTGGCATAGACTTGTCCACGGCGGTACAGCGCAGCCGCATCGTCCGGATTGTCGCTGAGCCTGCCGGTCAGGGTCTTGATGGTTGGATCGTCGGCGAGCGCAGCCACCGTGGTTTCGGCCGGCTTTGCCGGCGGGGGGACCGCGACCTCAACCGGCTTCGGAGCCGGCGGAGGAATCGCAGCCTCGACCGGCTTCGGAGGCGCCACCGGAGGCGTCGGGGGCGGCGGCGCAGGGGCGGCGACCTGAGGCGGCGGCGCGGGCGCCGGTGTCGCTGCCGGCTTGGCCGGAGGAGGTGGCGGCGCGGGCGCTGTCGCAACGGGCGGCGGGCTTGATGGTCGCGCTGCGGCGCCGCCGGGAATGAAGGAGAAATCCTCGGCAAGCGAGGATGAAATCCAGGGCACCTGTTCGCCACGCGAGGCCCGGGTAACGCCGACGCGGGTGCGGTTCAGCGTCTCTTCCGCCATCAGGTCGGGCGTGCGGATCTCCTTCAGCAACTCCCGAACGAACAGGCTGCGGTCGCTGCCATTGTCCGAGATCACCGAGGAGAGCGCGGCGGAATACATCACCAGCGTGCCGTTCGGCGCGATGACCGGCGCGAGGCCGGCGGAGAAACTGCGGAACCGGCGCTCGAACGGGTTGCGCCTCGATGCGTCGACCAGGGCGATCTTGACCCCGGCGCCGCGGCTGTTGACCTCGCCCAGCACCGTCTCGAGGCTGAAACCGTCGCGGCGAACGTCCGCCTCGGCCCAGATCTGGGCATCGACGGGGATCAGGTAACTCTGACGGCTCGACTGCACGCCAAAGCCGGAGAAGAAAATCAGCGCCACCGATCCCGGCTTGATCTTGCCATACAGGCGGTCAAAGGCGCGGCGCATCTGCTCGCCGGTCAGGTTCTCGCCGACGTCGACGTTGAAGCCGTTGCGCTTGAGTTCGTCGGCGACCTCGCGCGCGTCGTTGATCGGCTCCTTCAGCGGCGCTTCGGCATCCGGATACTTTGCATTGCCGATCACGAGCGCAAAGCGCTCGCCGGCGGCGAACGAAGGTGCCACCGGTGCTATCGACAAAATCAGAATGAGTAGCAATGCGAGGCGGATTTTCATAATGACGGCAGTCCAGATCACGGCAGTTCAGCCAAAACAGCGCCGATGCCAGCTCGCGCCGCGGCGACCTTACTCTACGCATTCCGCATTATCAAACTGCGGCCGTAGCCCGTCAACCGCTTGCGACGTCGGCGTTAATTGTGACAATTAACCGCGACAAACCGAGGGATGATCGGGAATGAAGTAGGGTTGGCGCGCGGGCCGGGCGTGATGGGATGGGCCGCTGGTTCGCTCTTCCACGGGTTTCATTCTTTCAGTTCATTCGCATTCCGCATGACGATGGCCAACGTCAATGTGATGCCGCTCACATATTGTGCGGCGCAGCCATTCGGTTTGCGGATTTGACCTTTGCGGGCGGCAATGGCTTGGTGGCGACATCGGCCAATTCAAACGCCCAAGAAAAAAGTGACACCGATGGGAAATGCCTACGAAATCTATGCCCTGCGCTATGCGACGATGTCGCCGCGCACCCCGCACCTGAATTTTCTGGTGCCTGACCCGCACGAGACGACGGCCCAGGACCTTGATTATTTCGTCTGGCTGATCCGCGGCCACGGCCGCGACATCCTGGTCGATACCGGCTTCAATGCGGAAGAGGCGAAGGCGCGTTCCCGCAAGCTCACGCTCAACCCGGTCGACGCGCTGGCGAATTTCGGCGTTGCGGCCGAAAGCATCAGGGACGTCATCGTCACCCATCTGCACTACGATCACGCCGGCAACCTCGATCGTTTCCCGGGCGCCCGGTTCCACCTGCAGGATCGCGAGATGAGCTACGCGACCGGGCGTTGCATGTGCAACGGCATGCTGCGGCATCCGTTCTCGGTCGAGCATGTCACGACCATGGTTCGACACGTCTATGGTGAGCGCGTGACGTTCCATTCCGGCGACGGCGAAGTAGCGCCCGGTGTGACGGTGCATCGCGTCGGCGGCCATTCCGACGGGCTGCAGGTGGTCAGGGTCGAGACCGCGCGAGGGCCGGTGGTGCTGGCGTCGGACGCGGCGCATTATTACGCCAATCTGCAGCGGCGCAGCCCGTTTCCGATCGTCTACAATGTTGGCGATATGGCGCAGGGCTGGGAGATCGTGGAGCGGCTTGCCGGTCATCCCGATCGATTCATCCCCGGCCACGATCCGATCGTGAGCCAAATCTACCCGCGCGCCAGCGACACGGTCGATGCTTTCGCGCTGCATTTGCCGCCTTCGCGGTCGTTCGTGAAATAGCCGACGCACAGAGACATCGAGAAGGCGCTTTCTAAAAGAGCAAGAAAATGTCCGGGCACAAAATGATCGGCTTTATTGGCCTTGGCGTGATGGGCGAGCCGATCTGCCGCAATCTCGTGAAGAAGAGTGGTCGGCGCGTCGTCGCATTCGACCTGTCGCCGGAACCGTTGGCGCGGTTGCGGACAGAGGGCGCGGAGGTCGCGGGCTCCGTCGCTGACGTGGTCCGGCAAAGCGACCTGCTGTTTTTGTGTCTGCCCAGCGCCAGGCATGTAGGCGCGGTTTTCGAGGGCGATGGCATCCGCGACCATATCCGGAGCGGCCAGGTCGTCGTCGATCTCGGGACGTCCTCGGTCGGCCAGACCCGCGATTTCGCCCGGCAAATGCAGGCGAAGGGCGCCGCCTGGGCCGATGCCCCGATCGCGCGCACACGTCAGGCTGCGTTGGACGGCACCCTCAGCGTGATGGTTGGCGCGACGCCCAGGCTATACGCCGATATCGAGCCCTTGATCCGCTGCTTTGCCACCGACGTGACGCGCTGTGGTGAGGTCGGAGCGGGACAGGTGACCAAGATCCTTAACAACATGGTGCTGTTCGAAACCGTCAATGCGCTCGCCGAGGCGGTGGCGGTCGCCAGGCGCAACGGCGTCGATCCGAAACTGTTGCTCGACACGCTGTCAAAGGGCTCGGCCGACAGCTTTGCGCTGCGCAATCACGGCATGAAGGCGATCGTTCCGGGCAATTTTCCCGAGCGCGCATTCTCGACCGAGTATGCGCTGAAAGACCTGTCCTACGCGCTGGAACTGGCGGCCGACGCCGGCATCAAGATTCGCGGCGCCGAGTTGATCGGCACGGTGTTGCAGGAAGCGATCGACGCCGGTTCGGGGGATGCATATTTTCCTGTCATCGCCCGGCATATCGATCGGGCGCAGGGGTGAAAAAATCCAGCCGGAGACCACAACCATGATCCATCGCTTCGCCGGGCTGACACCAACCCGCAGCCGCGCCGTCGCTCACGACGGTCTCGTTTTCACGGTGGCGGTCGCGCCCGATCCGGTCACTTCCTCGATGTACGAGCAGAGCGCAAAGGCGCTCGCCCGGATCGATGAAAGCCTCGCGCTGTGCGGCACCGACAAGAGCAGGATCCTGTCGGCAATCGTCTATATCACCGACATGAAGCGAAAGGGCGAGATGAACCGCGCCTGGGACGAATGGGTCGATGCCAGGAACCCGCCCATGCGCGCCTGCATCGGCGTCGAACTGGAACCGCCGCACATCGTCGAGATCGTGGTGACGGCGGCGAAGTAGTCGTCGACACGGATCGAGCGTAGCGAAAACGGCCGTCATTCCGGGGCGATGCGCAGCATCGAACTACGGTGCGCAATTGCGCACCGTAGAATCTCGAGATTCCCCGATGCGCAATCGCGCATCTGCGGTCTGGTGCTGGCGCACCATCCCGGAATGACGCTGAGACTAATAGGCTTGCTTCGCGTCGGCCTCCGCGCTGGTCTGCACCAGATCGAGGCTATTTTCGAGCTTGCCGAGCAGGCGTCCAAGATCCCGCCGCTCCTGCGCGGTGAGACAGGAAAGCATTTCCTGCTCCTTGCGTAAGAGGCGCGGGATCAGTTCCTCATAGAGCGTTGCGCCCTTGCGGGTCAGGCGCAGTCGGAATTCGCGGCGGTCGTCCGCGTTCTCGACGCGCTCGACGATCTGTCGCTTCATCAGCGCGGTGACGGCCCGGCTGATGGTGGATTTGTGGGTACGGGTGCATTGGGCGATATACTGCGCGCTGCAGGCGTCGTTTCGGAAACCGAGCGTCGCCAGCACGCGCCATTCCGGAATGTCGAGGCCGTAGCGGGCGGCATACTCGATCGAGAGCGCCGAACTGACCTCGGCGGCGAGCCGGTTGAGACGAAACGGGACAAACCCAAAAAGATCAAGCCGGGCGCTTCGCCTTGATCTGCTTGCCTGACGCGGAGCGGCAGCCGCGTGGTTTGCAAGGACTCTTGGCAAGTCGCGCCTCGATTTGAGTTGACGGCGGTGCAGGGGCGAGGTTTAAGATAGTTGCAGATGCGACTAATAGCAGGGTCGCACGCCGTTGGCCAGCGACGAGGTTCAGCACGCATGGCGCAAACCAAAACCCGGTTCGGCTATCGCCGCCATCCCGACCAGGATCGGACGGCCATGAGCGCGGCGGAACACGCCGTCGTCGTGGTTGGCGCCGGCCCCGTGGGGCTGTCGCTTGCGATCGACCTGGCGCAGCGCGGCCAATCCGTCGTGCTGCTCGACGACGCCGACCGGATCGGCGAGGGCTCGCGGGCGATCTGCTTTTCCAAGCGCTCGCTCGAATTCTGGGACCGGCTCGGCGTCGGCCAGCGCATGGTCGACAAGGGCGTGGTGTGGGGCGTCGGCAGGGTCTTTCACGGCGAGCAGCAGCTCTACCAGTTCAATCTGCTGCCGGAGGAGGGCCACAAGCGGCCGGCCTTCATCAACCTGCAGCAATTCTATGCCGAGGCCTATCTGGTCGATCGCGTCGAGGAGCTTTCCGCCGTCGATCTGCGCTGGCGCAACAAGGTGACGGGACTTGAAGCGCGCAACGACCACGTGCTGCTCACGATCCAGACGCCTGACGGTCCCTACCGGCTGGGCGCCCGCTTTGTCATCGCCTGCGACGGCGCCAAATCCTCGCTGCGCCAGATGGTGGGGGCGGAATTCTCCGGACAGGCGTTCGAGGACCAGTTCCTCATTGCCGACGTCAAGATGACCGCCGCGTTCCCCACCGAGCGCTGGTTCTGGTTCGATCCACCGTTTCATCCGGGACGCTCCGCACTGTTGCACAAGCAACCCGACGACATCTGGCGGATCGACCTGCAGCTCAGTCGTTTCGCTGATCCGGCCGTCGAGAAACTGCCGGAGAATGTGCGGCCCCGCATCGCGCGCATGCTCGGGCACGACAAGTTCGATTTCGAGTGGATATCGCTTTACAAGTTCCAGTGCTGTCGGATGGACAATTTCATCCATGGCCGCGTGATCTTTGCCGGCGATGCCGCCCATCAGGTTTCGCCATTCGGCGCCCGCGGCGCCAATTCCGGGCTCGAGGACGCCGAGAACCTCGCCTGGAAACTCGATCGCGTGCTGCGCGAGACATCGCCCGAGAGCCTGCTGGAGAGCTACCACATCGAGCGCAGCGCCGCCGCCGATGAGAACATCCGGGAATCGACCCGATCGACGGATTTCATGGCGCCCAACTCGCACCAGGAGGCGCGGCTGCGCAAGGCGGCGCTCTCGCTCGCCAGGGAAACCGAATTCGGCAAGCGCATGGTCAATGCCGGCCGGCTCTCGACGCCGTCGATCTATCACACGCCGCTTTCGACTGCCGATGGCGATGGCGACGGCTGGCGTGGCGGGCCGCGTCCTGGCGCCTCGATGCCGGATGCGCCGATCGCAGCCAGCAGCGACGAGCCGATGTTCCTGACCGACGCCTTCGCCAAGGGCGGGACGCAGTTCACGCTGCTGGCGTTCGGCAATGGCGCGGCCGTGAAAGCGCCCGAGGGGGTAGCTGCGATCCGCATTGGCGGCGAAGGTGGCTTTGCTGATCCTGCAGGCCTCGCCGCGTCGCGTTACGACGCCGAGCCGGGTACAGCGTATCTATTGCGGCCCGACGGCTATGTCGCCGCGCGCTTCAGGCATCCGACCCGGCCGGCGCTCGACGCCGCGCTGGCGCGCGCGGCAGGCCAGAACTAGAGGTATTGCCCATGGCATTGTCGACCGCATCCAATTTTGCAAGGCCCGACGACGCGTTTCGCGCTGTTGTCGAGGCGCATCGCGGGCTGAGCGACGAACAAAGCGCCGATCTCGACGCGGCGCTGGTTCTGGTCCTCGCCAACCATATCGGCGATCTCGGCGTCCTCAACGAGGCCATTGCGCTCGCCAAACGGCGGATGCTCGACGCCGGCCAGCAGCAACAGCAGCAACAGCAGTAGTCCACGTCTCAAATGAAGTCAGGAATCGAATTGATGGCCAAAGGTTTTGCGTCCACCACCGACATGGCGGAGAAGAAAATCACCTTCTCCGAAATCGGCACCGATCTCTATGCGTTCACCGCCGAGGGCGATCCGAACTCCGCGATCATCGTCGGTGACGACGGCTGCTTGGTGTTCGACGCGCAGGCTACTCCCGCGATGGCCCACAAGGTCATCGAACGCGTCCGCACCGTTACCGACAAGCCGATCAAATACGTGGTGCTGTCGCACTATCACGCCGTGCGCGTGCTCGGCGCCTCGGCCTACAAGGCGCAGGGTATCGTGGCGTCGGCGGAAACCCACCGGCTGATCGAGGAGCGTGGCCAGCAGGATTGGGATTCCGAGTACGGCCGCTTCCCGCGCCTGTTCCAGGATGCCCAGAGCATTCCCGGCCTGACCTGGCCGACGCTGACCTTCGAGGGCGAGATGTCGATCTATCTCGGCAGGCGCGAGGTGCGCTTGATGCAGCTAGGGGCGGGGCATACCTCGGGCGACATCGTGGCGTGGGTGCCGGATGCCGAAGTGATGTTCTCCGGCGACCTGATCGAATACCACTCGGCCTGCTATTGCGGCGACGCGCATTTGCGGGAATGGCCTGCCACGCTGAACGAAATACGCGCTTTCAACCCGAAGGCGATTGCGCCGGGCCGCGGCGATGCGCTCAAGGGAGTTTCGACCGGGCGCGACGCCATTGCGATGACGCGCGACTTCGTCACCACGTTGTATGGTGCTGCCGAAACGTCGGTCGCCCGGGGCCGCAACCTCAAGGAATCGATGGCGGCGACACGCGAAGTGATGGACCCGAAATTCTCCAGCTTTGCCATCTACGAACACTGCCTGCCGTTCAACGTCTCGCGCGCGTTCGACGAGGCGTCCGGGATCGATGATCCCGTGATCTGGACCGACAAGCGCGACCAGGAAATGTGGACCGCCCTGCAAGGAGGAGGATGACCATGAATATCAATACCTCGCCTGATGCGATCGTTCGAAGCTCGGCGCAGCTGACGCCGGGTTACATGTCCGGCTTTGGCAACAGCTTTGAGACCGAGGCCTTGCCCGGCGCGCTGCCGATGGGGCGCAATTCGCCGCAGCGCTGCGCCTACGGGCTCTATGCCGAACAACTCTCCGGCTCGCCCTTCACCGCGCCGCGCGGCAGCAATGAGCGGTCGTGGCTTTATCGCATCCGCCCGTCGGTGAAGCATTCGGGGCGCTTTGCCAGGGTCGATGCCGGCCTGTGGCGCACCGCGCCGTGCCACGAACACGAGGTCATGATCGAGCAATTGCGATGGGATCCGGCGCCGATCCCGAAGACGGACCTGACCTTCCTGCAGGGGGTGCAGACCATGACCACGGCGGGCGACGCCAACACCCAAGGCGGCATGGCGGCGCACGTCTATCTCATCACCAAATCGATGGTCGACCAGCATTTCTACAATGCCGACGGCGAGATGATGTTCGTGCTGCAGCAGGGCAGCCTGCGCCTCGTCACCGAGTTCGGCCGCATCGACGCCGAGCCCGGCGAGATCGTGGTGATCCCCCGCGGCGTCAAGTTCCGGGTCGAGATTCCCTCGGGGCCGGCGCGCGGCTATCTCTGCGAAAACTACGGCGGCGCCTTCACGCTGCCGGAACGCGGACCGATCGGCGCAAATTGCCTCGCCAATTCGCGCGACTTCCTCACGCCGGTCGCCGCCTATGAGGACAAGGACACGCCGACCGAGCTCTATGTGAAATGGGGCGGCTCGCTGTTCAAGACGACCTTGCCGCATTCGCCGATCGACGTGGTGGCCTGGCACGGCAATTACGCGCCGTACAAATACGACCTGCGCGCCTTCTCGCCGGTCGGCGCCATCGGCTTCGACCATCCCGATCCCTCGATCTTCACGGTGCTGACCTCGCCCTCGGAAACCGCGGGCACCGCCAATATCGACTTCGTGATCTTTCCGGAGCGCTGGATGGTGGCTGAAAACACCTTCCGGCCGCCCTGGTATCACATGAACATCATGTCGGAGTTCATGGGGTTGATCTATGGCGTCTACGACGCCAAGCCGCAGGGCTTCGTGCCGGGCGGCATCAGCCTGCACAACATGATGCTGCCGCACGGCCCGGACCGCGAGGCCTTCGACCACGCCAGCCATAGCGAGTTGAAACCGGTGAAGCTGACCGGCACCATGGCCTTCATGTTCGAGACGCGGTTTCCGCAGCGCGTCACCGCGCACGCCGCGAACTCGGCGACCCTGCAGGACGACTACGCCGATTGCTGGAAGGGCCTGGAAAAAAGGTTCGATCCGAACAAGCCGTAATCCTCCGCTGTCATTCCGGGGCATCGCGCAGCGATGAACCCGGAATCTCGAGATTCCCCGGTGCGCAATTGCGCACCTGAGGTCTGGTCCTTCGGACCATCCCGGAATGACGGCCGATATCGTGCGCCATGGTATAAACAGGAAAAATCACTTTGCCCCATCCCAACGACCCCAAACTCCGCTCCTTCATCGACGTCGCGCCCGATTCGCATTTCCCGATCCAGAACCTTCCCTACGGCATCTTTTCCGCCAGGGACGGCCTTGCTCCCCGGGTCGGCGTCGCGATCGGCGACTACGTGCTCGATCTCTGGCAACTCGCGCAGGACTGCCGGTTCGACGTGGTTGAGCCGGCGGTGTTCGCCGCGCCGCAGCTCAACCCGTTCATGGCGCTGGGGCCGAAGGTGTGGTCGAGCACGCGCGCGCGGATCAGCGAGCTTCTGCGGAATGACCATCCCGAGCTGCGTGACAACAAAGAGCTGCGCCGGCGCACGCTTGTGCCGATGGCGGATGCCAAACTGCATCTGCCATTCGCCGTCGCCGGCTACACCGATTTCTATTCGTCGAAAGAGCACGCCACCAATGTCGGGGTGATGTTTCGCGGCAAGAACAATGCGCTGCAGCCGAACTGGCTGCACATGCCGATCGGCTACAACGGCCGCGCATCGACCGTCGTGGTCAGCGGCACGCCGATTCGGCGGCCGCGCGGACAGTTGAAGCCGCCCACGGCCGACGCGCCGAGCTTCGGGCCGTGCCAGCGGCTGGATTTCGAACTCGAAATGGGCGTGGTCGTGGGTCAGCCGTCGGTGATGGGCGAAATGCTCACCGAGGCGCAGGCGGAAGCAATGATCTTCGGCTTCGTGATCCTCAACGACTGGAGTGCCCGCGACATCCAGCAATGGGAATATGTGCCGCTCGGTCCGTTCCAGGCCAAGGCGTTCGGAACCTCCATCAGCCCGTGGGTGGTGACGCGCGAGGCGCTGCAGCCGTTTCGCCTGCATGGTCCGGCGCAGGATCCGAAGCCGCTGCCCTATCTGCAGCAGAAGCAACCGAACAACTATGACCTCCAGCTTGAGGTCGGGCTGTGCGCGGCGCAGATGAATGCGCCCGCGAACATCAGCCGCACAAATTTCAAATACATGTACTGGTCCTCGGTGCAGCAGCTCGTGCATCACGCCTCGTCCGGCTGCGCCATGAATGTCGGCGACCTCTTGGGGTCGGGCACCATCTCCGGCCCGGAAAAGGACCAGCGCGGCAGCCTGCTGGAAATCAGCTGGAATGGCACCGAGCCGGTCGAACTGGCCGCGGGCGTGAAACGATCGTTCCTGGAGGACGGCGATTCGCTGGTCATGCGCGGCTGGTGCCAGGGCGACGGCTATCGCGTCGGCTTCGGCGAGGTCGAGGGGACGATTCTGGGGGCGGAATGACTGGGTCCGTCATTCCGCGATGGTGCGTAAGCACCAGATCTGGAATCTCGAGATTCTCAGGTGCGCAATTGCGCACCGCAGTTCGATGCTTCGCATCGCCCCGGAATGACGGTGGAGGCAATTCACCGCTCCTGCGGCGGAATATCCTTCAGCCGCGCCGAATGCGCGGCGATATCCTCGACGCTGTACCTCAAATGCACGCGCTTGTCCGAGGGCAACTGCTTGCTGACACTGACACCGGGCCGGTGCTCGGTGGCGGGCCGGATCGGCCGTGGCGCGAAGCCGCCGCCGCAGTTGGGGCAGACATTGTGCAGCTTGTTCTCAACGCATTCCGCGCAGAACGTGCATTCGTAGGAACAGATTTGCGCGTCCGTCGCTTTCGGCGGCAGGTCCTTGTCGCAATATTCGCAGTTCGGCCGGAGTTGCAGCGCCATGGTGGTCTCGCTGGTTGGTGCAACGTCGATTATTGCAGATCGTATCGGGGAGGCGAATGACAAATTTCCCTCGAACTGCGCCATGCTTGGAGAGGTCTGAGACCTCATGGTGAGGAGAACCATGCGGCCCGGACACCCCATCAAAGCCGTTACTTCAACGGCAGCCTTGCGCTCTCCTTCAGCCGGTCCAGCACGATCGATGAGCGCACATGGGCGACGCTCTGGTGCGGCATCAAGACATTGTTGACGAGGTTGGAGAGGTCCTTGAGGTCGCGCAGCACGACCTTCAACACGTAGTCGGCGTCGCCGGTCAGCGAATACGCCTCCTGGATGTCGTCGACGCGGCTGACCAGCGCCCGGAATTTCCGGGCGTTGTCGGGCGAATGGGTGGCGAGCGTGATGTGGATGAAGGCGATCAGGTTGAAGCCGAGCGCCTCGCCGGCGAGGTCGGCGTGATAGCCCGCGATCACTTGCTCGTCTTCCAGCCGCATCCGCCGCCGCGAGCATTGCGAGGCCGACAGGCCGACGAGATCGGCTAGCTGCTGGTTGGTCAGCCGGCCATCATCCTGCAGCGCGGCGAGCATCTTGAGATCGAACGCGTCTATCTGGGTCATGCGCAAACCACCAGCTTCATGCACGAAGTGTGCGTTATTATAGCCGTATCGAAGGTAGTTTGCATGCACCTTGCGCCTGATTTGACCGATATTGACCTCGATCAAATTTCGGGAGCTCCAGCCATGGGTCCATTTCCGCACGACGGGCCGGCCTCCGTCATCAGCGCCGACAACCCGATGGGGACCGACGGTTTCGAATTCGTCGAATACGCGCACCCACGCCCCGAAGAGTTGCACGCGCTGTTCAGGCTGATGGGCTATGCTCCGGTTGCCCGCCACAGGACCAAGAAGATTGTCGTCTACCGCCAGGGCGACATCAACTATCTCGTCAACGAGGCGCCCGGGACCCATGGCCACGGCTTCGTGGCGGCGCACGGGCCGTGCGCGCCGTCAATGGGATTTCGCGTGGTGGATGCGCGACGGGCCTATGAGCGGGCGCTGTCGCTCGGCGCGAAGGCCGCCGACGTTTCTTCCGCGCAGAAGGCGCTCGATGTCCCCGCCATCGAGGGTATCGGCGGCAGCCTGCTCTATTTCGTTGATCGCTACGGCGCCAGCGGCTCGGCCTATGACGCCGAGTTCGAATGGCTCGACGTCCGCGACCCCCGGCCCGCGGGTGCGGGGCTCTATTACATCGACCACCTCACCCACAACGTCCATCGCGGCCGCATGGACGTCTGGACCGGTTTCTACGAAAGACTGTTCAAGTTCCGCCAGATCCGCTTTTTCGATATCGAAGGCCGCGCTTCCGGGCTGTTCTCGCGGGCGCTGACCAGCCCGGACGGCAAGATCAGGATTCCGATCAACGAGGACGCCGGGGATTCCGGGCAGATCGAGGAGTATCTTGCGAGCTATCGCGGCGAGGGCATCCAGCACATCGCCTGCGGCGCGCGCGACATCTACCTGACCGTCGAACGGCTGCGCGACGCGGGATTGCCGTTCATGCCGTCGCCGCCCGATACCTATTTCGACAAGATCGACGCGCGGCTGCCTGGCCATGGCGAGGACGTCGCCCGCCTGCGGCGCGACGGCATCCTGATCGATGGCGAGGGCGTCGTCGACGGCGGTCACACCAAGGTGCTGCTGCAGATTTTCTCGGCCAACGCGATCGGCCCGATCTTCTTCGAGTTCATCCAGCGCAAGGGCGACGACGGCTTCGGCGAGGGCAATTTCAAGGCGCTGTTCGAATCGATCGAGGAGGACCAGATCCGCCGGGGCGTGCTGAAGGTAGGGAATGCGGCGTAGGCCGTTGTTCTCGTCGTCATTCCGGGGCGATGCGAAGCATCGAGCCCGGAATCTCGAGATTCCGGGTTCGCTCGTTCCACGAGCGCCCCGGAATGACCGCTATCTCTTCCACGCCTTCGTCAGTTCCCCGATATCCGCCGCCTGCGCATCCCGGATCGCCGACGGCGTGCGCGAAAATCGCGGGGCGGGGGCGGGCTGGGTGACGCCGTGACGCTCGACGAAGATCTTGCGCGCGGCGTTGTGCGGATGCTTCGGCGCTTCCGCCATGGTCAGGATCGGCGCAAAGCAGATATCGGTGCCTTCCATGACCTTGCACCATTGCTCGCGGGTCTTGCTCTTGAACACCTTCGCAAGCTTGTCCCTCAGCGCCGGCCAGGCCTTGCGGTCCATCTGGGCATCGAAATCGGCATCGGCGAGATCGGCGTGTTTGCGCAGCAGGGCGTAGAACTGCGGTTCGATCGAGCCGATCGAGATGAAATTGCCGCAGGAACATTCATAGATGCCGTAGAAGTGCGCGCCGCCGTCAAGGAAATTCTGCTCGCGTCCCTCGACCCAGCGGCCCATCGCGGTCATGTCGAAGAACATCGACATCAGCGACGCCGCGCCGTCGCACATCGCGGCGTCGACCACCTGGCCCTTGCCGGACTTTGACGCCTCCAGCAGCGCGGCCAGCACGCCGACCACGAGATAGAGCGCGCCGCCGCCGAAATCGCCGACGAGATTGAGCGGGGGCACCGGCTTCTCTTTGGTGCCGATCGCCGCCAGCGCGCCGGTCACCGAAATGTAGTTGATGTCGTGGCCGGCGGCGTGCGCCAGCGGGCCTTCCTGGCCCCAGCCGGTCATGCGGCCGTACACGAGACGGGGGTTGCGGGCGCTTACGACATCCGGCCCCAGTCCCAGCCGCTCCATCACGCCGGGGCGAAAGCCTTCGATCAGCGCGTCGGCGCTGGCGAGCAGGTCCAGCACCTGCGTCACCGCGGCCTTGTCCTTAAGGTCGAGTTCGACGACCTTGCGGCCGCGCCCTGCCACCGATTTCAGGCTCTTGCCGGCGCCGACCCGATCCAGCGTCACGACCTCCGCGCCCATGTCGGCCAGCATCATGCAGGCGAACGGGCCCGGGCCGATGCCGGCGAATTCGACGATGCGGAAACCGGCCAGCGGGCCGGAGGCGCGGGTAGCGGATTGGGCGGCTGGTTTGTCGAGCACGTTGTTTTCTCTCCCAAGGGAGGCGCCACAAGAAGCGCCTCGATTGCATCTTTAGAGCATGATCCGGAAAAGTGTGCAGCGGTTTTCCGAAAAGATCATGCTCAAACAAGGAGCTAAAGCGCGATGACGATTCATCCCAATCTCATCGCGCTTTAGGCAAAGTGTCCCGCCGAAGCGCGGCCATGGCAAGCCATTTGCGAGAGCCGGGCGTGAGATTCGGACCTGGATGCGAAAGCGGCGCGCATTGCTGCGCGCCGCTTGAACCGAAACTTGTCGAGGCGCTGTCAGCCCGTGGCCGTCACCGCGCGCTGCGCCATCACCTTGACCAGGTTGGCGCGGTAGGCCGCCGAGCCATGAATGTCGGCGAGCAGGCCGTCGGTGGAAATCTTGACGCTGTCGATCGCGGACGCCGACCAGTTTGCCTTGAGGGCGGCCTCGATCGCGGGAACCCGCATCACGCCGTTTTGCGACGCGCCGGTGGCGGCGACCCTGACATCGCCTGACCTGGTTTTGGTTACGAACACGCCGGTCAGCGCGAAACGCGAGGCGGGATGGCGCATCTTGGCGTAGCCCGCCTTGGCCGGGACCGGGAACGACACCGCGGTGATGATCTCGCCATCGCCGAGGGCGGTCGTGAACAGTCCCTTGAAGAAGTCGTCCGCCGATATCGCGCGCTTGTTGGTCTTCACCGTCGCGCCAAGCGAAACCAGCGCGGCGGGAAAATCCGCGGCCGGGTCGTTGTTGGCGATCGACCCGCCGATCGTGCCGCGATAGCGCACCGCGGGATCGCCGATCACGGAGGCGAGGTGGGCAAGCGCGGGAATCGACTTCTTGACGTCGGCGCTTTGCGCGATGGCGAAATAGGTCGTCGCCGCCTTGATCGTCAGCGTGTCGGCCGCCGCCTCGATGCCGACCAGTTCCTTGATCCTGCCGAGATCGACCACGTCGGACGGCGAGGCCAGCCGCTGCTTCATCACTGGAATCAGCGTGTGGCCGCCGGCGAGGTATTTCGATTCCGAGCCCTTGGCGAACATGGCCGCGGCTTCGTCGACTGACGCGGGCCGATGATAGGTGGTCTGGTACATAAGCGTGCTCCCTGAAATTTTGTCTCTTGTCCCCTCCGTCATTCCGGGGTGCGCCGCCTGCGCGCAAACCCGGAATTCCGAGGAGTTAACCGTGGATCGCATGCCAGACGCGGTCGGGCGTCGCCGGCATTTCGAGCTTGTTGTTGCCGATCGCATCGGTGATGGCGTTGATCACCGCAGCCGACGCGCCGATCGCGCCGGCTTCGCCGCAGCCCTTGACGCCGAGCGGATTGCCCGGGCACAGCGTCGTGGTGTGCGACAGCTTGAACGACGGCAGATCGTCGGCGCGCGGCATGGCATAGTCCATGAACGAGGCCGTCAGCAGCTGGCCGGACGGATCGTACACCGCGCCTTCGAGCAGCGCCTGGCCGATGCCCTGGGCGAGCCCGCCATGGACCTGCCCCTCGACGATCATCGGGTTGATCAGCCGCCCGAAATCGTCCGCCGCGACGAAGTTGACGAACGAGATCTTGCCGGTGGCGGAATCCACTTCGAGCTCGCAGATATAGGCGCCGGCCGGGAAGGTGAAGTTGGTCGGGTCGTAGAACGCGCCTTCCTTCAGGCCCGGCTCCATCCCGTCGGGCAGGTTGTGGGCGGTGTAGGCGGCCAGCGCGACCATCGGCAGCGCGATCGACTTGTCGGTGCCGGTGACCTTGAACTCGCCGTTCTCGATCACGATGTCGTTCTCGGAGGCTTCGAGCGCGTGGGCCGCGATCTTCTTGGCCTTGGCCTCGACCTTCTCCATCGCCTTCAGGATCGCGGTCAGGCCGACGGCGGCCGAGCGCGAACCATAAGTGCCCATGCCGAACTGGACCTTGTCGGTATCGCCATGGACGATCTGCACCTGGCTGATCGGAACGCCGAGACGCTGGGCCACCAGCTGGCAGAACGTCGTCTCATGGCCCTGGCCGTGGCTGTGCGAACCGGTGAGGATTTCGATGGTGCCGACCGGGTTGACGCGCACTTCGGCGGATTCCCAAAGCCCGACGCCGGCCCCGAGGCTGCCGACGGCCTTCGACGGCGCGATGCCGCAGGCCTCGATATAGCAGGAGAGGCCGATGCCGCGCAGCTTGCCCTCGGACTTCGCTTTCGCCTTGCGGCCGGCGAAACCGGCATAGTCGATCGCCTTGATCGCGGAGTCGAGCGAAGCGCCGAAATCGCCGATGTCATAGGCCATGATAACCGGCGTCTGGTGCGGAAACTGGGTGATGAAGTTCTTGCGGCGCAGTTCGGCCGGATCGACCTTCAACTGCCGCGCCGCCGTCTCCATCAGCCGTTCCACCACGAAACTCGCTTCCGGCCGGCCGGCGCCGCGATAGGCGTCGACCGGTACGGTGTTGGTGTAGACGCTGATCACCTCGGCGAAGATGTTGGGGATGTTGTACTGGCCCGACAGCAGCGTCGCATAGAGATAGGTCGGCACCGAGGAGGAAAACAGCGACATGTAGGCGCCGAGATTGGCGTAGGTCTTGACCCGCAGCCCGGTGATCTTGTTGTTCTTGTCGAAGGCCATCTCCGCCTTGGTGACGTGGTCGCGGCCGTGCGCGTCGGTCAGGAAGGCTTCGGAGCGGTCGCCGGTCCACTTCACCGGGCGGCCGACCTTCTTCGAGGCCCACAGCGCCACCATCTCCTCAGGATAGATGAAGATCTTGGAGCCGAACCCGCCGCCGACGTCGGGGGCCACCACCCGCAGCTTGTGCTCCTGCGCGATATTGTAGAACGCCGACAGCACGAGGCGGGCGACATGCGGATTCTGCGATGTCGTGTGCAGCGTGAAGTGTTCTTCCGGCTCGTTGTATTCGGCGATCGCCGCCCGCGGCTCCATCGCATTCGGAACCAGGCGATTATTGGTGATGTCGAGCGAAACCACGTTGGCCGCCGACTTGAACGCCGCGTCGGTCGCGGCTTCCTCGCCGATGGTCCAGTCGTAGATCACGTTGCCCGGCGCCTCCGGGTGCAGTTGCGGCGCGCCCGGCTTGATCGCCGCGCGAATGTCGGCGGCGGCCGGCAGTTCCTCGTAGTTGACGACCACGGCTTCGGCTGCGTCGCGGGCCTGGTTCTTGGTCTCGGCGATGACGACGGCGACCGCCTGGCCGACGAAACGCACGGTTTCCGGCGCCATCGCCGGCCATGCGCCCATCTTCATGCCGGTGCCGTCCTTGGAGGTGATGGCCCAGCCGCAGATCAAATTGCCGATCTTGTCGTCGACGATCTGCCGGCCGGTGAGCACGCCGACCACGCCTGGCATCTTCATCGCCGCCGACGTATCGACGCTCTTTATCTTTGCGTGAGCATGAGGGCTGCGGACGAAATGCGCATGCGTCATGCCCAACACCTTGATGTCGTCGACGTAGCGTCCCTTGCCGGTGATGAAACGGCGGTCTTCCTTGCGCACGACACTTGCGCCAATGCCTTCAAAGCCCATGTCCTGTCCTCCCAACCGAAATTATTGTTTGCGCGGTTTCTGTCGAAACGCGGCCTTGATTCGGATTCGATGGCTCGCCGATGCTATTCGGCCGCCTGCGACACCGTCATGCGGCCGGCGGCATCGAGCACCGACTTGACGATATTGTGGTAGCCGGTGCAGCGGCAGATGTTGCCTTCCAGCTCTTGCCGGACGGTAGCCTCGTCGAGCTTGCCACCGTGGCGGTTCACAATGTCGATGGCGGACATGATCATGCCGGGGGTGCAATAACCGCACTGCAGGCCGTGATTGTCGCGAAACGCCGCCTGCATCGGGTGCAGCTCGTCGCCCCTGGCAATGCCCTCGATGGTGGTGACGTTCGATCCGGCGGCCTGGCCTGCCATGACCGTGCAGGCTTTCACGGCCTGGCCGTCCATGTGGACGACGCAGGCGCCGCACTGGCTGGTGTCGCAGCCGACATGGGTGCCCGTCAAGTTGAGATTGTTGCGCAGGAGGTCGACCAGGAGGGTCCGGTCCTCGACCTCGACCGAGACGGATTTTCCGTTCACCGTCAGCTTGACTGTAGACACGCGTGGTACCTCCCCGTGTTTTTTGATTACTCTGATTAGAGACATCGCGGCTGGAACTTGCAACTGGGATTTTTGGTCGCGGCTGTCATTGTGATGACATTCCGCGCGCTGTCGAAGATCGTGAGGCGGAAGTCGGCCCGACCCTCCTGATCCTGGTGTGCCGGCACGGCGGCGCTCTCGCGATCGGACGCCGACCTCGCGGCTTCCTCTGCTGCAATGCGGGAACCCTGGCTTCGCGCAGGCGTTATCGTGCAGTTTTCCGAGCGTGTCGCGGATACAATATTAGCCGCAAATCATGGGTAGAGGACCGCTGGGTTGGCCCTCACGGGCTCGGTCCTCAGTGGTCGAATCCGATGGAAGTGCAACCGACATGGAAAGCTGAAGAAGCGGGCGGGGGCGCCCGCGTTGCCGCCTCGATAGCGGGAGGTGATGAACGCGTTGTAGAGACCGCGATACCGGCCCGGCTCGATCGCCTGCGCTGGGGTGGCTTCCATACCCGCGTCGTGCTCGCGCTTGGGATCACCTGGATCCTTGACGGCCTCGAAGTCACCCTCGCGGGGGCGTTGTCCGGCGCGCTGAAGGAAAGCCCGACGCTGCAGTTTTCCAATCTCGATGTCGGTATCGCCAACAGCGCGTATCTGGCGGGGGCGGTGATCGGCGCGCTCGGCTTTGGCTGGCTGACGGATCGGATCGGGCGCAAGAAGCTGTTCTTCATCACCCTGGCGCTCTATCTGACCGCGACCGCGGCCACGGCGCTGTCGTGGAGCCTGGCAAGCTACGCGCTGTTCCGGTTCCTGACCGGCGCAGGCATCGGCGGCGAATACACCGCGATCAATTCGACGATCCAGGAACTGGTCCCGGCGCGCTACCGCGGATGGACCGACCTCGTCATCAATGGCAGCTTCTGGCTCGGCGCAGCACTGGGTGCGGTCGCGGCCATCGTGCTGCTCGACCCCAAGGTCATCGCGCCCGATCTCGGATGGCGGGTGGCCTATCTTGGCGGCGCGGGCCTCGGCCTGATCGTCTTGCTGATGCGGATGTGGATTCCGGAAAGCCCGCGATGGCTGATGATCCATGGCCGCCCCGATCAGGCGCATGCCATCGTCGACGAGATCGAGAAATCGGCGGTCGGGCATCCCGACGCCCAGCCCTACCAAGTGCTGCCCAAGGTCCGCCTGAAGATGCGCAGCCATACGCCGCTTGGCGAGGTCGCGCGCACCCTGCTCACGACCTACCGCAAACGCTCCATGGTAGGATTGGCGCTGATGGGCGCCCAGGCGTTCTTCTACAACGCCATCTTCTTCACGTTTGCGCTGGTGCTGACCGACTTCTTCGGCATCCCGGCAAACAATGTCGGCTGGTACATCCTGCCGTTTGCGGCCGGAAACTTTCTGGGCCCGCTGCTGCTCGGGCGGCTGTTCGATACGCTGGGCCGCCGCACGATGATCACTTTCACTTATGGCGTCTCGGGCGTCCTGCTGGCGCTTTCAGGCTACCTGTTTTCGATCGGGGCGCTCACCGCGCAAACCCAGACCATCGCCTGGATGGTCATTTTCTTCTTTGCCTCGCCGGCGGCCAGCGCCGCCTATCTCACCGTCAGCGAGACGTTTCCGCTCGAGGTGCGCGCGCTGGCGATTGCGCTGTTCTACGCGATCGGCACCGGAATTGGCGGCGTCGCAGGGCCGGCGCTGTTCGGCGCGCTGATCGATACCGGCTCGCGCAACAGCGTCTTCGCCGGCTATCTGTTCGGATCGGCGTTGATGATCGGGGCCGCCTTTGTCGCGTGGCGATATGCCATCGCGGCCGAGCGCAAGCCGCTGGAATCTGTCGCACGGCCGCTCGCTTTTGTGGAGTAGGATGAGATGAAGCAGGAATTTGCCGAAATGGCATTGAACAAGGCAATCGCGGATAACGACGAGGCTGTCCCGTCGCCGCGCGCGCAGGTGCCGCGTCTGAGCCATGCCGCGATCCTGCTCGACATCGACGGCACGCTGCTTGACCTGGCGGCCACGCCGCGGGAGGTCTTCCTGCCGCCGGGGCTCGCGGCAACGTTGAATCGCCTGCTGGAAAGGACCAATGGCGCGCTGGCGCTGGTCAGCGGCCGCTCGCTGCACGATATCGACCTGATTTTCGCGCCCGATTGGTTCCCCGCCGTCGGCGGCCACGGCGCTGAAATGCGGATCGCGCCCGGCAACGAGCTGGTGGCCGCTCGCGCGCCGCCGATGGACGATGAGCTGAAGCGCCGTTTGGCTGCGATCGCGAAGATCAGCCCGGGAATATTGCTGGAGGACAAGGGCTATTCGCTGGCGCTGCATTATCGCCTCGCGCCTGACGCGGAAGAGGCGATCTATGCGGCGGTGTCGCAGATCAGGGCGGATCTTCCCACCGCGCCGATCGAGGTGCTGCCCGGAAAATGCGTCTGCGAAATCAAGCATTCCGGCTTCACAAAGGCCAGCGGCGTGCTTGAATTGATGGAACACGATCCTTTCAGGGGTCGCCGCCCATTCTTTATCGGCGACGATGTGACCGACGAGACGGTGTTTGCGATCATGCCCGACCTGGACGGTCTGGCATTCTCCGTCGGCCGTCGCGCGCAGGGCGTCGCCGGCCATTTCGATGCGCCTCGCGACGTCCGGGAATTTCTCGCGCGGCTGCTTGACGACGAAACCGACGCACCACCGCCATAATGTGAACCTTGTCGGCGGTTTTCCGACACATATTCTCACCGGTGCTGCCGAGGTTCGCGGCTATTTTTCTTTTCTTGAGTTCCGATCACATGCCGTCGCTTCCCAGCCCGAATTTGGTTTCAATTCGTTGAAAGGGTGACACTGAACCATATTGGTGAATAACTGTTAACGCGAACGAACAAACAGGAGGTGACCTGTGAATCTCGTCGTCGTTTCAAACCGCGTTTCGCGCGGAAAGCCCAGCGAACCCATGACAGGCGGCCTGGCCGCGGCGCTGCTCCCGATTGTGGAGAAATCGGGCGCGATCTGGGTCGGCTCCAGCGGACGGGTGCGCGACGGGAACCAGAAGGAACCCTTTGCTGAAATCGAAGCGCTGGGCGCCGGCGCGCTGGCGATGCTCGACCTTCCTGCCGCCCATTACGGTGGTTATTACGAGGGATTTGCGAATTCGGCCCTGTGGCCGGCGCTGCATTCCCGCCCGGATCTCATTCGCGCCTCGCAGGAGGACTACCACAGCTATCGCGAGGTGAACGCCTTCATGGCGCGGGCGCTGCTGCGATTCCGAAAATCCGATTCGGCGTTCTGGATTCAGGATTACCATTTTCTCGCGCTCGGTGCGGAACTGAGGGCGCTCGGGGTTGCGCAGCCGGTCGGCTTTTTCCTCCACACGCCGTGGCCGACGCGCGCCGTGATATCAGGCGTGCCGAACCATCGCGAGCTGATCGAGGCGATGCTGGCCTATGACCTGATCGGCTTCCAGACCGAGGAGGATTGCGAGAACTTCCGGGCTTGCGTGCAATCGGATCTCGGGCTCGCGGCGCATGGCGGTATCGTCCGTTCGCACCACGGCCGAACGCGCCTTTCGGTGTTCCCGATCGGCATCGACCCGCAGCAGTTCGCCCAGCTGGCCAGCAAGGCCTCGACCCATCCGGAGGTCTCGCGGCTGCGCCGAAGCCTGAACGGCGAGAAGCTCGCGATCGGGGTCGACCGTCTGGATTACTCCAAGGGGCTGGTCAACCGCATCAAGGCGTTCGACCGGATGTGGAGCTTGCATCCGTCGCTGGCGCGCGCGGCTTCGCTGCTGCAGATCGCGACCCCTTCGCGCGGCGCCATCGAGGCCTACGGCAATCTCCAGAGCGAGGTGGCCAAGCTCGTCAGCGACGTCAACGGCCGGCATGGCGAGGTCGACTGGACGCCGATCCGCTATCTCAACAAGGGTTACGGCCAGGCCGTGCTCGCGGGCCTCTATCGCACCGCGCAGGTCGGCGTGGTGACGCCGATGCAGGACGGCATGAACCTCGTCGCCAAGGAATATGTCGCCGCGCAAAGCCCGGCCGATCCGGGCGTGCTGGTGCTGTCGAAATTCGCCGGCGCCGCCAACGAGCTCGACGCGGCGCTCTTGGTCAACCCGCATGACATCGACGGCATGGCCCGCACCATCGCGGTTGCGCTGTCGATGCCGCTCACGGAGCGTCGGATGCGCTGGGAAGCGATGATGGACAAGTTGCGCTCCGGTACGGTTCAGCAATGGTTCGCTGATTTCACCGACGCGCTGTGGGATAGCCGGCTCGACCGGGAGCCAGCGGAAGCCGTCATCGCCGAGTCGCCGGCATTGGCGCCGTTGCGCTCGGTCAACACCGGCGCCGCGCGGTACCATTAAAGCGTTTTCCAGCGAAGTGGAAACCGGTTCGCGTCAAGAAAACGCGTCAATCGAGAATCTAGAGCCCCGTTTCGATTCCATCGAAACGGAAAAGGCTCTAGGTTCGCGTCGATCAGTGGCAATAGGCGACGCCATCCAGGATCGGGCAGCGCGCCTTGTTCGGCGCGCTCGGATTTTCCAATGGCACCACGCCCTTGCCCTGGCCGACGAACACGCCGGGTCCGTTCACGACCTACGACTTGCTGCCGATGATGACGCTCGGATGCGGCGAGGCCAGCCTTGATCGCGAGCCGTCGGTCCAGACGATGGCGTCGCCGGCAAAGATGCCGCGCCTGCCGTCATCGCAGCTCACATCGACCCCGTGACGCGAACACGCCTGGGCCTTCGCCGGAGCGATCATGGCCCCGGCAAACATCGAAATCCGGAACAATATCTTCGGCGCGGAATGCCGGCCTTCGATCGCTGGCACGGTGGAACCTGGTGCTTTGGCCCGGGATCGTCCGCTGCGGCGCTTCCGTCTGAACGACAGGGTTCGAACTGCTATGCTGCTTCGGTCTTGTCCGCTGCGCACCGGCCGCTTCGCTTGCGCGGAATAGCATCGGGATCGCGACAAAAGCCGCGAGTAGACCATGCATCGTTCTTCCTCCACATCCTCCCGAAAGCAATGTGGACCGCCTAACCGCCATCTCCCGGCGGGATCTGGCGCCAATCCTATAATGGCCTTGGCGGCGTTGGATTTAGGAAATCAGCGCGCGCGGTCAAGAGTGCGAACGTCGGCCCGCGCTTGGCCGTGGGCTTCCGGCCATGGGTTCGAAGGCGGCAAATGTCGGTGGCTCGACAGATCTAGGCGCGGCCAGTTCAGGCAGCACGCATTCCGCATGATGGCTCGCAAAGCCGCTTCGGTGTCGAAAAATTTGACACGCGCATCGGCTGCGATCTTGAAACCAAGCCGTACGCTTCTAGTTCTTTGAGTGTCACAAGCGTGACGCCGGATGCCCATCAGGGTCCGGCCGAGGCCGCCGGAAACATCCCGGCGTTGCTCCTAATCCATGTTGCTCAGAAGGAGGATGTGGTTATGAGGACCTACGATCTGTCTCCGTTCTGGCGTTCGAGCGTCGGGTTCGATCGCCTGTTCGACCTCGTCAACGAGACGATGAACGACAGCGACAATTATCCGCTGTATGACATCGCTCGCATCGGCGAGGACCAGTACCAGATTTCACTGGCGCTGGCCGGCTTCAGCCCGGAGGAGGTTACCATCACCGCCGAGCAATCGACTCTCACGGTCGAGGGCCGCAAGGCGAACAAGGGTGATCACCAGTACCTGTATCAGGGAATCTCAGTGCGGCCGTTCCGCCGCGTCTTCAACTTGGCGGAGTATGTCCAAGTAAAGGACGCCACCTTCGAAAACGGCATGCTGAAGATAAGCCTGGTTCGGGAAGTGCCGGAGGCGATGAAGCCGCGTCGCATCGCGATCGAAATCGCCGGCAAAGAACACCAGCAAATCGAGCAGAAGCAGGCGGCCTGACGGAGTTCCGTTCAAGGCTGTCGAACTGCCTGTGCGTGGCATGGCCACCGCACGGGTGAGTTCTGTCCAGTGATCTGTCGAACAAAGGAGGACAACTATGGCACTACGCGATCTGATTCCGTGGAATAACGATGGCACTCGTGGCCTGAGACTGCACCGCAATGAGGCAAATCCGTTCCTCGAGCTTCACCGCGAGATGAATCGGCTCTTCGACGCGTTCCGTTCGTTCGATGTCGCTCCGCTCAGCTCACAAGCGATGGGCTGGCCGAGTGTCGAGGTCAACGAGACCGAAAAGGAGGTCAAGGTCATCGCTGAACTTCCCGGTCTCCAGGAAAAGGACGTCAATGTCGAACTGCGGGACGGTCTGTTGACCATTAGCGGCGAGAAGAAGAGCGAGACCGAGGACAAGGAGCGCCGCTTCAGCGAGCGCTACTACGGACGCTTCGAGCGTTCCATCCCGATCGATGACGTCGATCAGGAAAAGGTCGGAGCGTCATTCAAGGACGGGGTTCTCACCGTCACGCTGGCGAAACTACCCACCGAGAAGCAAAAGGTGAAACGTATCGCCATCAACGGCAGGTAACCGCAGGGCGAGCGGGAGCTTCGCGCTCTCGCTCCCGCCAGTGGTTCAATTTGGAAGAGAGTGATCCTCGAAGGCACTCAACGAAAGGAGCAATAAGGAGTTGCAGCCATGAACATCGTCTGGAAGAAAGAAATGATCGCGGATTTGGTAAGCCTTGTGATCGGCCTCGGGCTGTTCTTGTCGCCATGGGTTTTTGGGTTCTCCGCCGAAAGCCCCATGAACTGGAATGCCTGGCTGAGCGGCATCCTGATCGCCGCGCTTGCCTTGGTAGCGCTGGCGGCGTTTGCCGAATGGCCGGAGTGGCTAACTCTCGCGGCTGGTGTTTGGGTCGTGGTGTCGCCCTGGGTGGTGCAGTTCTCGTCTAACGCAACCGTGACGCCGCTCCACGTCATCGCGGGAATCGTTGTAGTGGTCGTCGCTGCTTTGCGACTCTGGTTTCTGCACCAGGGCCATCCCCGCGTGACAGCCTGATGCCCAGTGAGGGGAGGCCGCTGCCCGGCCTCCCCTCGTCTTATGCCGCGCAGTGGGCACAGTGTTCGTGAGTTGGACGATCGCGGTGAGCACGCGAGTTGATCTCGCGCCGGGGCGTGGCCGGCAGTTTGCGTGCAGTGTTGGCTTCTTTTCACTAGCTGCCGCAGGATGCCCAGGGACGCTCCTGAACGGCCGAGTCGGGGAAAGCGATTCCCATATTTCAGTACAGCAACCGTTCTTGCCCTTGCTTGCCGACTTCGCTCCGATCTATCCGGGGTACTATCCCTACTACCCCAGGAGCAGAAATCTTGCGCCCAAACTCGGTGCACTAATTGATCATGTGTGCAAGCATCCTGGCTCAAGTAGGTGGGAGAGATGTTGATAGCCGAGCATGTTGGCGCGCGGCCCTTGGCGCCTCTCCGAAACGCTGCCGAAACCGTCTGTTGAAATGCGACAGGTCTGAGAATCCCACGCTCAGCGCGGTATCGATGCGCAACTCTGTTGAAGCGGGATCGCTGAGCAGTCGATGCGCTGCCGCGAGCCGAAGCTTCATAACGCGGACACTGTAAGACCGACCCGAACTCTCCAGTAATCGTTCAAGATAGCGGATGGATTTGCCAAGCGCCGTAGCAACGCTGCTCGACATCAGATCAAGTTCAAAGTAATGCCGCTCGATGTAGGCAAGGGCGGCCGCTAGGCGCGCGGCTTGGATGGATCTCTCGCGGACCTCAGCAGCTTCCTTGTTTGATCCGCTCAGGATCAGGTGAGTAATGTCAATGAGATGGCGATGTGCCGCAGCAGCAGTGCCCGGCTCCAGATTGCTCCTCAGCTTTTGATCGAGCAGCCCCAAGTACCCAATGGCACCACGCCCTTGCCCTGGCCGACGAACACGCCGGGTCCGTTCACGACCTACGACTTGCTGCCGATGATGACGCTCGGATGCGGCGAGGCCAGGCTCGACCGCGAGCCGTCGGCCCAGACGATGGCGTCGCCCGCGAAGATGCCGCGCCTGCCGTCGTCGCAGATGACATCCACCCCCTGACGCGAACAGACCTGAGCCATGGCCGGCGAGATGGTGGACCCGGCAAACGCCGAAGCCAGGAGGGCGAATAGAAGCGTCCGCGCGATAGTCATGCTGTCCTCCATCCTTGGCTTGGCGTCGGGGTTGCCAATGGTCGTCGGCATGGGCTGGATTTCGGTTCAAGGCGCCCTCCCGCCTGATGCCGATCGTGCCGAACTTGTCGAATAAATTCAATTAATCGAGTAAATTACAGCCGCCGCCGTCGGGGTCCCTTGCAAAATCGGCTCTGCCCCTTCAAGAGAAAGCCTCCGGAGAGATGGCCGAGTGGCTTAAGGCGCACGCTTGGAAAGCGTGTGTGCGGGAAACCGTACCGTGGGTTCGAATCCCACTCTCTCCGCCACCTTGACCGAAGCCACATACTCTCCGCGTGAGCCTGTGGGCAATTAAGCCCAACAGCGGCAGCGATTTCTCATTTGATTTCCGGACTCCTTCTCGGCAGGGCGCGCTCAATTCTCCGAAAGGCCCATTTATCTCTGAAGCTCTGGACTCCGCGGATTCGGTACGGTTCTCAAAAACCCAACGTTTCGAAGGGCCTATAAATTTCAGCGAAAAGAGGTTCGGCTGCTACTCTCGGATAAGCGAAAGCTACTGATTTCTAAGCGACGCTCGCAGACTCGGTAACGTCATTGGCGAAGCCCATAGGTCCGGCCAAAATGAAGCAGGCAAATTGGCACCCGCAGACGTCAAGGTTCGCCGGGACCGCCTACCGCGTCAGAAGCTCTTCCCGCAACGCCTGGATGGTTTCGTGCTGGGCGACCGGCGCCGCCGCCATTAACTGTTCAAGCTCCGCAAGCGCGCGGGGCACGGTCATCCAAGGAAAGTCACCCTCGCCGCCACGGACACGCCTGGACACCTCCGCGTCGAAGTCGTCTCGGTCGGTACGACGCAACAGGTCGGGACGCTCGAAATAGACGAGGCGGCGCCCAAGCCGACGCAGGCGAGTGTCCGATAGGCGCATCGCAATATCGAGCCTGTGTTTCCAAGGCGAAGAGTGAAAGTCCCGGCAGAGTTTGAGATCCTCGTCCGAAGGCCAGCCCTTCCCGTAGATCTGCAGTTCGACATGCTCAGACGGGCCATAGATCCGTTCGCTCGACACCGCGGCAGTAGTCAGTCGCGCGATGAAGTCCTCATCGGCTTGGATACTTTGCGCGAGACGCGTGAGTTCGTCTTCGTCCGAAGGGGTCAGGTGCTCGTGGTCAAGTTCCCACAGAGGGCAAAGAAACGGTGAACCGTTTACTTTCAGCTTTCTGATAGGTGAGTCGTATCCTCTAGCGATCTCCGCGAGTTCGTCATCAGAAAGTGCGCGCAGGGCCCCGATATCTTTTGTAAGGTCCAAGCAGTAATGCAGATTTTGGTCCGATGGACTGATCGCGATCCGCGTGAGCGGTCTGACGCACCGTTTACCTCCGAAGTTGTCGAAGTAGCCGAATGCGGGTTCCATGGCGATGAAATCCACGACGACCGCCTTCGATGCGAAGCGTATGAAGCTCGACCAAAGGTCCGGTGCACCCTCGCGCACGCGCTGACAGAGTTGCAAGGTAAGCTCGACGTCTTGCATCGCATTGTGGGCCTGTTTGATCGCCAAGCCGTTCGCAGCGGCTAAGTCGGCAAGCCGGAAGACCGACCTTCCTTCGCCATCTAGGGGCACGACGAGGACGCCCGGACGTAACATGGCGACCGCGCGCATTAGGTTCAACACGTCCGCCCTAGCGTTACGGTTCGTGTTGGTCAGAAATGTCGGATGGAGGCACTGGTAGAATGCCTGACGGAGAAACTCTTCGTCGAATCTGATCGAATTGTAGCCAAGAAAGACTGTCGGCGACCAACCCAACAATGTTTTTTGAATCTCGCACACCATTTCATAATGGGATGGTCGCCCATTTTCGGTAATCTCCTTGAGGGAGACACCAGTGAGCAGGAGTGCCTTTGGTGATGGTACAACGTAAGGCAGCAGTCGCGATCGCAACTCGATCCGCGCTGTCGGTACTAGATCTTCGTCGGTCCGCACGGCGCCGAAGTGCAAAATCTGATCAAATCGCTTGTTGAGGCCGGTGGTTTCTACATCGTAGATAACGAAACTCAACGGACCCTCGCGCGGCTTAGTCGTTGTTTAGTCGATGCTGGAGCGCCATTAGACTGACGCGAAACTTCTTCGCCAGCGGCATTAAGACATCGACATCCTCAAGGTCGAGCTTCCTGTCACCGACTGCCGTCGACAGGAAGGCCTCAGGCATGAGAAGTTCGGCCGCGAACGCGTTGGCTTCTACTTCAGCGGAATCGGTTCCGGTCGCGGAAACCGGATCTCGACGGAGAGACGTTTGATCCACTCGAAGCGAGCCCTTGTCGACGTGCACCGCGGTTTCAAGCTCGGGGCGGTGTAGTTGGATATGCGCGAGTTCGTGGGCCAACGTGAAACGCTGTCTATTGGGATGGTGCAACGAATTTACGCCGATCATTGGTATGCCGTTCTTGATGAACGCCATACCGGACAGTTCGTCGTCGAACGGCGCGTATTCGACCTTCACCCCCAGAGATCTTGCGATACGCTCGACTGGGACTGGCGGTGACTTGATTCCAAATTCCTGGATCAATTTGCGCGCCTCGGCGCGCGCGCGGGGTTTGTCGGTCATGATTTCCTCTTCCCGGCGCGCCTTACGAAATCCTCGATCACCGCCTTCTGTCGATCGTTCACATCGCTTCGAACGAAGTTGACCGGTGCAGTTTCAAACGCGAACGTCTTCGGTATCAGGTCGAGAACGGAATCGACCTTGAGCGCCGCGGCGAGCTTGTAGACGTGATGTAGTAGAATTTTTTGTCGTCCGGTTTCCAGATTTGCCAAGGACGCGCGGCTTAGGCCGATCTGACGGGCGACTTCAGCTTGCGTCAACCCCAGCTCGTCGCGACGCTTGGCTGCGCGCGATCCCAGCAGCTTATAGACGTCCATGTCGCTCATAGGGACGAGAAGAATCGATCAGGCTGAATCTGTCAATGGGGCAAACAACGATGTGTTTGTGTAGCAAACAAATAATTCGAAAACTGATACATTTGTCAATTATACCCTAGACTCTCTCCGGGCGGAAGCGTCTACTCGGGATGATCACCCTCGGGCCGCGTGCCCTAACCGATAGGGCAGGCCTATGAATGTCCAAGATCTGCGCACCCAGGCGCGCCGGCCGGCCGATCCCGTCACCCAGCACAGCCGCTCCCATCGCCGGCTTGCTGCTTTCGTGGACTGGATCAAGCCGGAGCAAGGGACCCGGGAAACCATCCAGAAGCAGGCTGCCGACATTCGCCGGGTGATTTCCGCCCGAGCCGGCGCTGACGGTTTGTCCGTTCTGGCAACTCCCGATAGCGGTTCGTTCGCCAAGCACACCGGCCTGCGCCGTCATATGCGCGGTGATCTCGAAGTCGAGGGGCTGGATGTCGATCTGCCCTTCGTTGTGAAACCGGCCACGGCGGAAGGCGAGCGCATCGCTGAATTGCTGCAGCGCTTCGACGGCTACGCGGAAGCGAGCTACCCCACCACGCCGCGCCGTATCACCGCGAGTTCTGTCGAGCTGCAGTTCACCGCGACCAAGCTCAATTACGATCTCGTGCCGATGCTGGTGGCGCCAATCGCAGATCACCAGATCATCCTGAAGAAGGACGGCACGCGCCGCCTGACCTCGGTCGCCAAGCACACCGAGTTTGTTCGCCGCCGCAGCCGCGCCAGTGACGCCCTCGAAGGCCGGGTCAAATTTAACGAGTGCATCCGGCTGCTGAAGTGGTGGCGTTGCGTCCGCCTCGGCGAGTCCGGCACCATCGACGAGGTCCGTACGATGCTGATCGAGTTACTCTGCGCCTATGCCTATGACCGTTTCAAGGTCCAGTACACCTACACCGAGACACTGTTCCAGTGGTTCAGCTTTCTAGCGTCGGTGACGGCGCAGCGCACGCAGATATCGTTCAGCGACTATCCCACGGTCGAAGCGTTCCGCGAGAACGCACCCGGGAATCCGCAATGGCGTGTGATCGACCCGGTCAACGTCAATAACAACGTCGTCCACGGGGACTGGCGCAATATCGAGCTGCAGGAATTTGCTTCTTGGTTCGCTACCGCGCGCGATGCCTTTGCCCGGCTGATAGCGCATGAAAACGCTGGGAATAACGGCACCGTCGACGCGATCCTGGCCGAGCAGTTCGGCAATCCCATCCTCGCCCATGGAGCGCTCTAATGAACGGAGTGATGACAGCCACCCGCAGCCGGACCGACACCTTCACCGATGCGCGGCTCGCGGCGGTGATGCCAGAGGTCGGCGCCGATTTCTACGCCATGGCGGGCGCCGGGCTGATCACGCTCGCGACCGCGCAGAGCTGGGCCGAGGAGCTCACCTTCATCCTCAAGCACCGCGGCGCGCAGCATTTTCAGGTTCAATTGCATTGTTCGGGCCGAGCAACGATCGCGCTCGATTACCGGGTCCGTAGCGATGGCACCGTGCATGAGTGCGCCACGGGCGGCGGCATCGACTATTTCTCGCTCCCGGCCGGCACGCGCGCCGGTTTGTTTGTCACCATCGACGATAACGCGCCACATGCTGCTACTGTGCGGGTCTATACCGCCCAGCGTGGCTGGGGAACGAACGGACAAGCCGTGGCGGGCGATCCGATGCGCGACCGCGCCTATTCCAAGGATGGATACGGCGTTGTGCGCGGGAAGGTCGGCGTCTGGCCATGAGTGAATTGCGACTTCTGGAGACGATTCATCCCACCAAGGAGGGTGAGCACGACTTCGAGGCGCTGTTTGGCATCGACGCAATTAAGGAATCGCTGGCCGACGAGTTAGCGCTGATCCTCGACCGCAAGCGCCTCGACGACTGGGGTAAGCGGCATCACAGCGGCGGCCTCGGCATCCTCAACATCACCAAAGGAACCCTACCGCTGATCCTGCTGTCGGGCGATGTCGGCTGCGGCAAGACCGCGCTGGCCTCCTGTATCGCGACGCCGGTGGCACGCGCGATTGATCAGCGCATCGTGTGCCTCGAAACGCCTTCGGATATTCGCGGCGGCGGCCATGTAGGCGAGTTGTCGTCGCGGGTCACCGATGCTTTCACCCAAGCCAAGAGCCGCGCTGCCGCGGTCGGACGGGCAATCCTCGTCATCGATGAAGCCGACGACCTCGCCACCGGCCGCAGCCAGATGCAGGCCCATCACGAAGACCGTGCAGGCGTCAACGTGCTCATCAAGCAGATCAACCAGCTTTCCGCCAGCCCGGCGCCGATCGCGCTGATTATGATCACCAACCGCCCGGACGTGCTTGATCCCGCCGTGCTACGCCGTGCCGCGCTTCGCCTCAACTTTCAGCGCCCGAACGAAGCAGCCCGATTTGCGGTTTTTCAACGCCTGTTGCACGGCACGTCCACGACGGAGACGCAGCTCCAGGAGCTTGTGAAACTGACTGTGAAAAAGCCGCAATATACCTTTTCCGACCTGACTGACCGCATCGCGCGGCTCGCCTTGCGCCGATGTTGGAAAGCCAACCAGCCGTTCGGCGTCGCCGCCCTCAAAGCCGCCATTGCCGAGATCGAGCCATCGCCCTTGATGGCGGCCTCTTAACAGGGTGTGGACGGCGCGGATGGCAAAGAAAGCAAACAAGCCGACCAAGCGAAGGTATACGGATCGCACGCTCAAACTCTTATGGGGGCGTGCCGCCGGGCGATGCGCGATACCTGAGTGCCGCGTCGAGCTCTACGCCGAAGCTACCGATTACGATCCGATCGTCGTGATCGGCGAGATTGCGCATGTCGCGGCGGCGGGTGCGCAAGGCCCGCGCGTCGCGCCGTTGATGAGCGACGCCGATAAGAACGCCTACGACAATCTCATGCTGCTTTGCCAGAACTGCCATGGGCGCGTCGACGGCCAGCCGTTTTTTCATTCAGTCGCGCGATTGCTCGATATCAAACAGGCCCATGAGGCATGGGTGCGGGCGTCGTTGCCCGAACGCGGACGTTCTCGCACCGGCTGGAGCGCGCTTGTTCTGCGTGGCGATCATCCCTTGGATATGGCAACGATGGAAGCGGCGCTGTCCCCCGACTTCGCCATAGCCGCGCCACAGATCCTCTCGGTCCCCATGAATTCGGATTGGCCCGACGCGGACAAGAAAATCGCGACGGCGGCCCGTATCCTCTTAGCCGGGGACGATGCGTTCGATAAGCGCATCGCGGTGTTTCCGATCGCGCCCGTGAGCGCCTGTCTCGCGTTCGGCTATCATATCACCAGCCGTCCCCATGTTCGCCTCTTCCAGCATCATCGCGACGAACAATCTTGGGCGTGGCCGCGGCGAACGCTGCCGCCGGACGATACCATCGTCACCGGGTTGGATGGCGACAGCCGCGATGCCGACGCAGTAACCTTCGCGTTTCATTTCAGTGCTGCCGTTACCGACGAAACACTCATGGAAGCCGGTGCGCCGCTGACCTGCCGTATCAACATCGGGATCGAATCACCATCTACGATCTGGCTGCAGCATCCCGAGCAAATGACGCGCGCGGTCTCCGCAACGCGTCGCGCCTTCGAAGCCGGGATGCGTCTCCATCCCCGGGCCCGGCGCTGGCATCTCTTTTACGCTGGGCCCGCGCCGCTCGCTGTTGCAATTGGACAGCAAATTAATCCGACGATGTATCCTGCGGTGCAACTTTATGAATATCGGCACAAAGAGTTGCCGCGCTATCGACCAAGCATCCTTCTCGGCGCCTCAGCAAATCGGGCGTTTGGATGCTAAGAAATTCCATAATATTCGATTGGCGAAATGAAACTGTAGCAGCAAAGCTAAAATGTCAGCACTGAGCAAAGTAGAGATGTCAGTTTCCGTTCCGTTTTGGGAGTTGGGAGGCTGTCGTTTCGATGGGCATGGTGGTGATGAGCAAGCGAGAGCTGAACCGACTTGAATTGCTGGCGCGGCTGGACAGCGGCAAATTAACAGCTCGGGCCGCCGCCGAGCTGATGGCGATAACGCTGCGGCAAACGTATCGGCTGTTGAGAAGGTATCGCGATGGCGGCGCTTCAGCGGTCGCCAATCAGCGCCGCGGTCGTGCTTCGAACAACCGCTTGCCGGATGTGGTTCGCGATCATGCGATTGCTTTAGTGCGGGAGCGTTATGCAGACTTTGGACCGACATTCGCGGCCGAGAAGCTGGCAGAGCGTCATGATCTTAAGGTTTCGCGGGAGACACTGCGCAGCTGGATGCGACAGGCGGGGATCTGGATGTCCCGCGCTGAACGCAGACGCATCCAGCAGCCTCGGCACCGCCGCGAGCATATCGGTGAGTTGGTCCAGATCGACGGCTCAGAGCATCGCTGGTTCGAGGATCGTGCAGCTGCCTGCACGTTGCTGGTGTTCGTCGACGATGCGACAAGCCGCCTGATGGAGCTTCGTTTTGTCCCGTCCGAGAGCACATTTGCCTATTTCGAGGCGCTGAAGTCCTATCTTCATAGTCACGGCAAACCTGTCGCCTTCTACTCCGACAAGCATTCGATTTTTCGGGTTTCGAACGAGAACGCGGCCAGCGGCAATGGAATGACCCAGTTTGGACGGGCGTTGTCGGACCTCAACATCGAGATTCTGTGCGCCAATACCAGCCAGGCGAAGGGACGGGTCGAACGCGCGCATCATACGCTGCAGGATCGCCTGGTGAAGGAACTGAGACTCACGGGCATCAACACGCTTGAGGCGGCAAACGCCTTCCTTCCGGGCTTCATTGCTCACTACAACGGCCGGTTTGCCAAACCACCTGCCCGCGACAAAGATCTGCACCGTTTGCTTGATCCGCGGCAGGATCTTGATCAGATTCTGTGCTGGCGTGAGCAACGCAAGGTCTCGCATCAGTTGGTGGTGAACTACAACCAGATGAAGTTGACGCTTAAATCCCAAGGCCTGGCGGTTCGCCTTCGCGGCAAGATGGTTGACGTCTATGACTTTCCGGATGGGCGGCTGGAAGTCCGCTGGAAAGGGCGAACTCTGCCTTACTCGGCCTTCGACAAGCTGCAGCGTGTCAGCCATGCCGCCATCGTCGAGAACAAGCGCTTGGGCGAGATTCTGGCCTGGATCAAGGAACAGCAAAACCGCCAGCCCAGCTTCAATCGAATTCCGGATGGACCACGACGATCGAGCCAGAAGCCGGGCATTCTAAAGAACCGCGCCCTGCAAATCACTGGAGCCGCCGAATTGAAGTCGAAATCCACCCGCGTGAGCCGGCGCCGCTGCGATATGGTGGTCTCCGCGGCGCCGGCTCACGCTCCCAGCGAGGCTGCCGAGTGACATTTCAACTTTGCAGAAATCGAGACATCTCTACTTTGTTGCAACAGAAACGTGCGGGGCGGATCCGACGACCCGCAAGGTACATGTGTTGATAAGTGGCTGCCGGGTGGCGAATCGCCTAAAATGCTCGGGAAGGATGACGCTCATGAAAAAGCGGTTGGTGTTTTGCTTTGACGGCACTTGGAACACGTTGGATGCAGCGCATCCGACTAACGTGCTTTTGACTGCCCAAAGTGTGCTGCCTCTGCCTCAGGATGCGGCGCAGGTTATCTATTACGACGAAGGCGTGGGTACCGGAGGTACGGTCGACTATTGGAAAGGCGGCGTATTGGGTGAGGGCTTGCTTCAGAATCTTTCTGAGGCGTACCAAAACCTGATCTTCAACTACACGCCGGGTGACGAAATATTTGTCTTTGGTTTCTCGCGGGGAGCGTTCACCGCCCGAAGCTTCTGCGGATTATTGAGCAATTCTGGAATCCTCGACAGGAGACACGCATCCAAAGCGAGACAGGCAGTTGAGCTTTACCGCTCACGGGCAGACACCACGGAACACGCCGATCAAATGATGTGCTTCCGGCGGGATTTTTGTTCTGACACCTTTGTTTCTGAGCAGGAGCATGCGTGGAGGCAAGGCAATTGCGAGGGCTATACGCTTGATGAGACACGACGTATCGGCGTTCATTACCTCGGCGTTTGGGATACTGTGGGCGCGCTCGGCGTGCCCAAGAGTTTCATATTTTCCGATAAATTGAACAGGAAGTTTCAATTTCATGACACGGATCTATCTGCATTCGTGAAGAGCGCGCGTCATGCCGTTGCGATTGACGAGTTGCGAGAGGACTTCGAGCCGACGCTGTGGAAGAATCTCGCAGAGCTGAACCAGAAGGCTGGCGTCGATGCCACCGATGTACATGCGCCTTATCAGCAAAAATGGTTTCCTGGCGTGCACAGTTCGGTCGGGGGCGGAGCGGAATGGAGAGGCCTCTCTGACCAGGCGCTTCTCTGGGTTTGGATCGGCGCGATGCAGGCAGGTCTAAAATTCGACACTAGCCAGCACTCTCGCATATTCGAGCTTGCTCCTAAATTCAGCGAGAAGCTGCTTCATTCTGACGACCCCGGATTGGCCTTTAATGAAATGTCGAAACGCGGACGGAGTCGCCTTCCCGGCCCCACGCAGCTGCATGAAGTGAGCTTGAGCGCTCAACGGCGCTGGCACGAAAACCCTGCGAGGTTCCCTGAAAAAGAGGAGTATCGCCCCAAGACGTTGCAGGACGTTGCCAAATTACTCGGTGCCGTTGACCCCATGACGTTGGGCGTTGGCGATAAATATCGTGAGATGCTGTCGAAGCAGGAATTCATCATGTACACCGTCAAACGGGGGGACGGCCTGCGCATGATCGCGAAGCGATTCTACGGAAAGGCGAACGACTCGGACAGAATTTTCGATTTGAATCGAGACGTTCTTGAGCACCAGGACCTAATCTTCGCCGAGCAGGAACTTCGCCTTCCAAAAGCGGGGCTGCTGGACGAACGAACTGATAACGTGCAGATGGCAGCTATGCCCGATTCTTCAAAGCCAACTTAGGCGAACAAGATAGATCACCGCATCGCCAAACCTTCCTCGCGGCGACTTGGGTCTACCGCCGAGGGCTGGCCGCAAGCCGACAGGTTGGCATTCGACTGTGAGGGTTTGCCAAAACCCTTGGCTAAAGTTAACCGGTTACTCGGCGCAAGAATTCCATAACAGGGGATCAGCGAAAGGGTTTGTCGGCAGGTGGCGCTTGCGCAGGCAGTAGCCGTACCGCCGTTATCAGCCGAGCAGGATTGATTTCTGCTGCTGCCACTGAGCGGGTAGCGGCTTCATGAGGTCATCGACCTGTAGCGTGGGCGGCTGTTGCCCGGTGACGATTGCTTCGATGATTTCTGGCGTAAGCAGGGTAATCCGCAGGACGCGGCTCAAATAGGAATCGTTGACCTTCTCGGCTTTTGCCAAATCCGCTGCGGATGGATACTCGCCGTTCTCCAGCATTTCTCGCCATCGATGAGCACGAACGACGGCCTTGAGCAGGGCGGTGTCAATGCGCGGAGCTGGTGTCCAGGGCACAGAACCAGGCGGCCCAACGATTTGCTTACGGCCGGCGCGCTGGCGGAAGGCGATCGGGACATGCACGGTGACGGTACGGCCATCCGTGATGGTACGCTGTTTGGGCGCGAGGGTTTTGACCATCATGCGGCATCCCGCTGGTTCGTGGCGTTAGCCAGTTCGCCTACAAGGGAAGTGACGCCCTCAACGCGTAGCCGGATATCGACGCCTTCGACCCCTACATCGATCCGCTCGACAAGGAGATGGACGATTCGCACTTGTTCCGCCGGAAATAGCTCGTTCCATAGCTGATCGAACTCAAGGAGGGCGGTCCTCACATCGGATTCGGTCAGGCCTTTGATCGATTTCCGGGCGCTGCGCCACGTTTGGACGATGATTTCGGGAGATCGCAGGAGCATGCGGACCTGATCAATGACGATCCTCTCGATCTCGGCAGCGGGAACGCGCCCGACAGGGTAGTCCGCCGCTCCCTGCTTCAGGGTCGTCTGGCTGACGTAATAGCGGTAGAGCCGACCACTCTTGCGGGTGTGTGAAGGCGACATAGCAACGCCACGGGGGCCAAAGATCAGCCCCTTCAATAGGGACGGCGTCTGTGATCGCGCGGCACCCGAGCGCTTGCGCGGATTGATCTGGAATTGAGCCTGCACCTTGTCCCAGACCTTGCGACCGATAAGGGCAGTATGTTCGCCGGGGTAGGAGACGCCTTTGTGGACGGCTTCGCCGATGTAAACGGGATTGTTGAGAAGTTTGTAGAGGATGCCCTTGTCGATCAGCTTGCCGTACTTGTTGCGTACGCCCTCCTGGATCAGCTGCCGCGCCAATATCGTGGCTGAGCCCGACTTCAAAAAGCGTTGGAAGATCGATCGGACGAGTTTTGCATCCTCTTCGTTCACAATCAGCTTCCGATCCCTGACCTCATAGCCAAGGGGCGCCCATCCGCCCATCCACATTCCCTTGCGGCGCGAAGCTGCAAACTTGTCGCGAATGCGTTCCCCGATCACCTCGCGTTCGAATTGGGCAAAGGACAAGAGAACGTTTAGGGTCAGCCGCCCCATGGACGTGGTGGTATTGAAGGACTGGGTGACTGAGACAAAGGTCACGTTCTGGCGGTCGAAGACCTCGACGAGGCGGGAAAAGTCCATCAGCGACCGTGACAGGCGGTCAATTTTGTAGACGACCACGACATCAACGCGACCGGCCTCGATGTCCGCAAGCAGCCGCTTAAGCGCGGGCCGCTCCAGCGTGCCGCCGGAGAAGCCGCCATCGTCATACCGATCGGAGACCAGCAGCCACCCCTCGGCCCGTTGACTGGTAACGTAGGCCTCGCAGGCTTCGCGCTGGGCGTCGAGGGAGTTGAATTCCATCTCCAGTCCTTCCTCGGTCGACTTGCGGGTATAGACCGCGCAACGGAGCTTTCGCGTTACCGTCTGGTTCGACAAAGCTTGGCCAGCCCTGGACGCAGCGCCTCCGCGGCTACCGGCACCGTTTGATCCCGTCTTGCGGGTCATGCCGCACCCCGCAGGTTCTTCAATCCGAAGAACACCCAGCCATTCCACCGGACACCGGTGATCTCGCGGGCGATGGCGGACAGCGACTTGTAAGGCTGCCCCAAGTACTCGAAATCGTCGCCGCGTACCGTGACGCAATGTTCGATTCCCTGCCATTCCCGGATCAGCCGGGTTCCCGCGATCGGCAGGCGGCGATTGGCGTCTTTGGGCTTGGTCCCGGGCTTGCCGTCGTACTGCTTTCCCAAGGCCCGCAACCGCTCGATGGTTTCCCTTTTAAGGCCGCCATAGGCCAGTTCCTGGATGCGGTAGGCCAGCCGGCTCTCCAGGAACCGGCGGTTATAGGGTGGCGGCTCCGAGTCAAACAAAGCGCGCCATTTGGCCTTTAAAGCCGGCGCAGACGCGTCCTTCAGGGCCGCCAATTGGGTAAGAACTGTATCCGTCATGGGAAAACCTCGGCAGAGCAGGGTGACGGATCACCGCTCTGGTTGGGCAATAAGTGAAGCGAACTTTCTCCGTTTCCAGGGGCTTTTGCGCTGGACTGTCGGGCTAGGACACGCTGGAGCCCGTCGGCCAGAATGGCGGTAACTTCTGCGATCCGTTCGTTCGCTTTTGGGTCCATGCCGGACAGCAAGACCGATGGAAAATCACGCGTCCATTCCAACCAGCCGAGCGCGCACTGTCGCGAACTCAGTCGTAGATATTCGGTGATTCGCGATCCTTGCCTCTGTGCAAAACCCCACCTTTGCCGTGCAAATGATGGGGCCGGCCTAGAGAATTGGCGGATGATTCGCTCGGGGTGCGTCGTGTCGTCTGACGGTTGGACACTGATCGAGGCAGTTAAGCAGGTCGCCGGAGCACGTTGGGATCAATGGATCGCGGCGAAGAAACAGTTGGCTGCACTCCCCACGGTGAGGTTCCGAGTAGTTAGTTCGGGAATCAGTTCTAACAACTCCGAAGCCGAAGATCTCCGGCAGAGGCAAGCTGGGATCCTCGCCCAGCGAGCGCCGTTAGAGCGCCGCGTCCGGACGCTCTGGAATGAAATCTGGTCTGAACTGCGGACCAAGATGCTGAGCGGTTCATGGACAAGCGCCGGCTCGCGGGGGAGCGCGACTAGTGCGCCTGCACCGATCTATGGACCAGGTTGGTGTCAGCTGTCGGTCAAGAAGCTCGATCAGTCCATCTTGATCGAGCGCGGCACCAAGATTCGCATCTTCAATGTGCGAATTCTCCCGGGTGAAATTCGCGAACAGGCACAAGGCGCGGCCGCCGGACAGGAGCTGGTGGATCGGCCGCCGTTGCACGGGCCCTTCGCCGGCTGGGCTTTGGATGAAGCGGTCGAACGCATTGTGGGCAAAGCGAGCAATGAGGCGTCCATGACTGCTTTGACCAGTGCAATCGCCAGCGGACATCTCGTGCCTTATCTCGCGGATAAAGACGGGGGGTTGTCACAACTGCTCGACAAAGGTGCCTGCATTGAGATCATCGCCGAATACTTCAAGAAGTGCACAAGTCGTGCGGCCGAGAATTGCGACCTCATCCTCTTCCCAACGGTTTGTGCTCCGAACGCACCTGATTTGCTGAGCGGCCTCTCGCTGGCCCATGTGATGTCGACTTATGTCTTGAATGACCCGGAATTGCTTCGATGGGCGCCATTGGCGATTGCGGCGGAAGAGACGATGCGTCGGTTCGTCGAGCAGGGATGGTATTATCCGATTGGTTGGCATGAGTGGCGCGTGACAGTCGGAACGTTCGATCCCGAAGATGAGTTCGAATTTGGAGAGAGTCCGATTGGGATCCTTATGGCGGAGCGCTCGGACGGCGACCTGAATGTTCGACGGACGAAATTGGTTGCACGCCGCCGCTTCGGTTGCCTGATGAAGCTGCTGTCGACGTCTAAGATCGAGGCTCGGGGTGATCCCGTACGGTCAAAAGATGACCGGCAAATATTAGCGAGTGTTTGGTCGGATAATGCTTATTACGTCGATGCAGACAGAGGTTACCTGTTGGTTGAAAATCCGAACAGCCAAGATCGACACGACGCGCTCACCCTTCGCTATCGTGCAGTTCTCTTGAAGAAGCCCGGCTCGATCATGTCCGCGACCGAGTCGCATGACCAAGGCAATCCGTCCGCCAAGTCCCGTAGTGGGAGTTTGCGGGACGCCCGTGCAGCTTGTCGCGCATGGTTGATGGGTCTGATGTTGGAAAGCCCGGAGGTCAAGCCAAAACCAAAGCCGGCTTACCGGCAAGATTCTCGAGACAAGTGGCCCGAACTGACGGACAAGCACTTCACAAAATCCTGGGAAGAAGCGGTTGAGGAAACCGACGCGATTGCCTGGGCCAAGGCGGGTCGTCCCCGAGGCACCACCAAGAAATAGAAATCACAATAACTATTTTAATTGAGAAGACTATTACTTCGATTTTTGCTCGCTCACCTTCGGCCCCATCGCACCACATGGAGGCCAACAGCAATGATTGCGAGAACCCAGGATCTAGGCGAGGACGCGCTCCTGACTGAGGACGAGGCTGCGGACTCGCTTCGAATCTCCGTCCGCACCCTGCAAGCGTGGCGACTGAAGGCGGTTGGTCCTCCGTTTGTCCGAGTAGGGCGAACGATCCGGTATCGCCGTGGCGACATCAAAGCCTGGATCAAGCTGAACACGTGTGGCGCCTTGAATGCATAATCTGCGTTCTTGTACCACCGACAATCCAGTGAAGCTGTGCGGCCACAAGCATCGTCCAGGCCGCTCCACCATGATCGTGCGAGCCTGCGGTTCAGCGCCTTGATGACTGATTCGTGAGGTCGCGATCCTGCTAGGAGGCGAAATGGCGCTTGTTGGACAGCTCCGATTCACCTGTGGATTACCTTTGTCTCCCATGCAGAACGCGAATGAAAACTTCCGTTTGCATTCTTTGACGCAGCGCCGCTGTCTTCGTCCAGCTACGCATCCTCTCATCGGAGGGAGAGACAGTATGGGGACGACCCCTTTAGATACTCTCATCGCCCACAAGGCTATCAGTCTGTGCGAAGACTTGTCAGCCTCGGAAATGCGCGTGGCGGCGGCGATTGTCGATCACTTCAACCGGGACACGGGGCAGTGCGATCCCAGCCTTGAAAGCATTGCTCGGCTGATTGGCGTTAGCCGACGCACAGTTATTCGAGCGGTCAGTGCGCTTGAGAAGAAGGGTTACATTTGCAGACGTCGCCACGGCGGGAACTTCCATCGAAACCAATACGAACCTGATTGGAATCGCTTCCAGGCGATGGAGGCGCGATGGAGGGCCCGGCGCTCGCCAGCCAAAAAATCGGGGGCGCCAGATTTGTCACTGTCGCAGCGACGTAGCTGTCGCGTTGCTGGTGACATGGGTGTCACCCAAACCTGTCCTAGGAATTCTACAAAAGAAACCTTGCCTATGCAGCAACCAGCTAGAGAATCTTGCACAGCTGAGTCTGTAGCTCCCACTGTAGGGCTCTCCAAGGAAAGAAATAGGGAAGAATCGTATTTAACAGCAAACAAGCGGTTTCACGTGAAAACCGCGAACTCTCGAGATGCTGCCCGAGACGCCGCTGAACGGCGCTGGAATGTGTTGCTCACCAAACAAATCGTCGCAGCCCCGGCCGTCTTTGGAAGCCTGGTTGACGCCATCGATATCCAGTTAAGCAACGCGACAACGGATGCAGAGCTTCGAAAGCCCGGAAGCGGAATCCATTTCTTGTTGCGAGAGCTTGACCGCCGTTCTCCAGTTGGCGCGGAGAAGCAAGCGGCCAACGGAAGCGCGGTTCCTTCTGGCGAAGTTGGCGCCGAGGGTAATTCGGACCGCGAGGGTTCGCCAGCGTCATCGGGTTTTGAGAGCCTAAACTCAACTAAACACCAGCCTAAACATGGAGCCTAAACAATGGGGTGGGGGGTACCGAAAGTCGGGGATGCTTCGCTACGAGGACCGGCGGCTCTCTCACTCAGGGATTTTTTTCTCGCGAGATCGGATTTTCGGATCTTGTCGGCGGCGCTCGTTGCGAATTCGCGAGTCAATTCAAAGGGGCTCACGCCAACATCCCAAAAAACCGAGCATTTATTTACCTGGCATCTGGGGACGGGGGGCGGTCCAAAACTCTGGAGGGTTAGCGAACCGGACCGGTGGGCCAGGGACGCGCATCTTTACGCAGAATTCCGAAAACTTTTTTTGAGATCGCGTGTGTATCGGTCCGTTCGAAGATGATCCCGAAAACTCCAACGAAAACAGTAAGGCCGGCCCTGAAAAATTGTCGCGAAATTCGGGGGGGGGGGGGGGGGTAGGTAGCCGATGGCTGAAGGAATCGAAATGACCGAACTTGAAACAGACACGGCGCGCCTGCGGATCGAATATCGGCCGGTCGAAAAGCTCATCCCCTTCGCGCGGAATGCGCGGACACACAGCGCGGCTCAGGTCGCCGAGATCGCGGGAAGCATTCGCGCATTTGGGTTCGCCAACCCCATCCTGGTGGGCGCGGACGGTGATTTGATTGCCGGCCATGGTCGGCTCGCGGCGGCCCGGCTGTTAGGCTTAGCCGAGGTCCCGGTCGTCGTTCTTGCCGGGCTATCTGCCTCACAACGTCGTCAATTGGTGCTGGCCGACAATCGGATTGCGCTGAATGCCGGCTGGGACATGGAAATGCTCAAGCTCGAACTGACGGAGCTTTCGCTGCTGGGGGCAGACCTTTCGGCGCTCGGCTTCAATGAAAAGGAGCTGGCGACCGCCTTGAACGGCGCCGGTGCCGGTTTGACGGATGAAGACGAGGTGCCGGCGGTTGCGGAGACGGCAATAGCATGCACAGGCGATATCTGGTGCCTGGGGCCGCATCGGATAGCCTGTGGCGACAGCACCGACGCCGGTCTCGTGGCAATGCTGCTGGCCGGCGCGGCGCCCCAGCTGATGGTCACGGACCCTCCCTACGGGGTTGAGTATGATCCGGAGTGGCGGCATCGCCGCGGCGTCAGCAAATCAGGGCGGCGTGGCAAGATCCAAAACGACGAGCAGGCGGACTGGAGCCCAGCCTGGGCGTTGTTTCCCGGGCAAATCGCCTACGTGTGGCATGGGGCGCTGCGCTCGACGATCGTTGCCGAAAGTCTGTTCAAGAGCGGCTTTTCGATTCGGGCGCAGATCATCTGGGCCAAGGAGCGCCTGGTGATGAGCCAGGGTGACTATCACTGGCAGCATGAGCCGTGCTGGTATGCTGTTCGCAAGAAAGGCAACTGGACTGGCGATCGCAAGCAGACCACGCTTTGGACCATTCCGACCGGTGGCCAGGACGTGGAAACCAAGCATTCGACCCAAAAGCCGGTCGAGTGCATGCGGCGACCGATGCTTAACAATAGCGATCCCGGACAGGCCGTTTACGAACCGTTTCTCGGTAGCGGCACCACCTTGATTGCCGCGCAGTCGACAGGGAGGGTCTGCTACGGCATCGAAATCGACCCGCTCTTTGTCGATGTTGCGATCCGTCGGTGGCAGGCCTTTACCGGCGAGCAGGCATACCGCTTCCGCGATGGCCAGAAGTTCGAAGCGCTTCAGGCGCAGATTGGCCCATCCGCCACGACGCCGGCGGCTTTCAGCAGCGAAACGACGGCAACGTGATGCGCGGCCGGCGTCCAAAACCCACAAGGATCAAGTATTTGACAGGCAACCCCGGCAAGCGCGCCCTCAACAAGAGTGAACCGCGGCCGGAGCCGGTCCCGCCTGATTGTCCGCCAGAGCTTGGCCCCAGCGCGCAACGCGAATGGAATCGATTGGTCGGAGAGTTGTCAAAGCTCAATCTGATCACGAATTTGGACCGTGCTGCTCTTGCCAGCTATTGTGGCGCGTATGCGCTATGGGCCGAGGCGACCGAGGCCATCCAAAAGTTCGGCACCATGGTGAAATCACCATCCGGCTTCCCCATGCAGTCACCGTATATTGCAATCGCCAACCGCCAGGCTGAGATCATGATGCGGATCGCATCGGAGTTCGGGTTTACCCCAGCTAGTCGGAGCAGGATTTCTACGCCTCCCCAAGATCAGCTTCCGCTCTTTGATGCAGCTGAGCCGGAAGGCTGACTGGCACTTGCTTCTATTAAGAGGTTCCCATAGCGGTTAAAGCGAGTCTCATGACCCCATTCTTTTTCTCAACTCCTGAACGAACGCGAACTGCTCGTCTGTTGCTTCGAGGGCGCTTGGATCGCCTGAAAAAATTCGCGCGGCGACGGTAGCTCTTACTGCTTCAACCGGACCGTAGTTGGCGAAGAAAGATGCTTGTTCCGCGGTTAGCGTGAATACCGGGCAGAAGCCGCTTCGTCGCATAAATACCCGCGCCGATTCGTTTAGCAGAACCGCCTCCTTCTCGTTCGCGGATAGATTCGAATATGGATTCAGGACGACACAATCGTCCTCTGCTGCCAAGCCCGCAACTTCCGGCCGCATCTTGAAGAATTCGTTCTCGGAGGGCCATGGCTCACGCCAAGCAATGTCGTTGGCCAGAAGTCGAATTATTTTTGGCTCGGTGTCTCCATTTGAGGATTCATCTCTCTGATGAGCCATTTGACATTCTCCTCAGGACTATTCTGTGCGAGGAACGCGGTATCAAGGACTAACGTTGCGCGATATGGACCATTGCTAAACTCAATTGCTGCGGCCTGCTGTTGGGTGCCTATCAAAATTCTGGCGTCCCCCTCGACTCGACAGGCCTGTGCGTCCATTAGATGAGGTCCCTGCGATGACTGCAGTGATCCCAGCCGCCGGCAATCTCTAATGACTATGTTGCCTATGCGAGCAGTTCCATCGATTTCTGCAAAGACAAGCACGGGGCCGACAGGCAGTTCGATCGAGTTGGCAATAGGTGCTGCAACTCGGATTACTCGGCGTCCATCCAATAGCGTGGGATATTCAGCGAACACCTCATTGAAATTCCGTTGATCAAACCCGGACTGCCTTATGTAGGCATCTCGCCACTTGGCCGGCTTCTGCGTTTCGGCGGATACGAAGGAAGCGAGAGGTAGCAGCAAGGTGACGAGTGACAAACCAGATTGTTGGAGTGGCCCTCCTTTACCGGCCGATCGAAGAACTAGAATGATGATCATTCCGAGTAACGCTAGATCTCTCAAGAATGCAGGCCACAACGTTGCATTCCTCAGTATCTGGATCATAGGGCGTGGGTCAGCGTAGATCTGACTGTTGATCAGTGGGCTATTGTCGCCAATTATCACCCATCGAGATGCGCCGTCGTCGAAAGCAAGCGAAAGCGCCAAGCGTCCGGCGCGGTCACCTTCTTGCCAAACATAATCACCAACCCATAGCCATTCGCCGATGTCTCGTTCGGCCCACCAGCCGTCTCCCGACAAAAGAACCTTATCCCAAAGGGAAGATATCTGGACGCTTGAGCCTCGATTTAGTATCGCTTCATGGGGCCAGGCGCGGACGTCAAGCACATGTAGCGGACCGGAGTCATCAGTATTCCCCGGTGGAACGGTAAGATCATTTCGCACCGTAGTGCGTCTTGTAAGTGCAGCGATGCGCTTCGTGCTTCCACCTAAATCATTGTGCTCAGCAGCTAAAATAACAGTCCAGCCCCTATTGCGAGCTAGGTCCCCAATTCGTTTCATGAGAATTGCGTCATCATCAGTATCGAACGATGCAGTTAACCACGGCATCATTACAAACGCATCGTTAGGGATTGAAGCAGGGTCTGATACCTCTTTAGACGAGATGCCTGAAAAGCCTAGCGCATACTCGTAGTTCTTGAAGTACTTTCCCTCCGGAGAGGCTCCCGCTTTTGGTAGGAGCAGGTAAGGTTCGTTCATTGAGCGTGGTGGGGTTGCAATCCATGATGCGGCCAATAGCAGCGCGGAAAGGCTTGCTGAGACGGTTAGGTTCTTGGTCTCTCGCGAGCGAACTGCGATCGCAGCAGCTAATGCAATAGCGGGCAGGGACGCGCAGGACATTTGAAGTGCAGGCGATGCGGCTGCACTCCGCGCAAAGGCGGTTAATAAGATTGTAGCAGTAACGGCTCCGATCGATAGGACCCAATTTTCCCATCGACAAAGGCCGACTATCAGGATGGCCAGAAGAGCGGGTGCAGCAGCCTCCATCCCATACAAGTATAGGGGCTGTGCTGCAATCTGTATCGCAGTGGAAAAGATTGAGGTTTGGAACAGTAGAAAGGCTACTCCCAAGATCGGTGACGACCCAGCGATCGCTGTGGCGGCAAGGACACCTGCAGCAAGAGGCGACGGCAACAATCCGGCCAGAACACTTGCGACAAAGGCTGACGAAGCGAACCCACCCAAAATCAACGAACGCGCAGTAAACATATTGGCCAGTGCTGCAGCAAATAGGATGATGAGATGCCAAGGCGCTACCAATGGGAAGGCGATACTTCCGACGCCTGTCGCCGCGGCGATAGACGCCAATAGATGCAGCCTAATTGGTGAAGATAACATTCAAGGTGCTTCCAACGCCTGAAAACCGTCTCTCGTGCAAAAGCTCTATAGCGATGGGTTTGCCATCATCTGAAGAGGCCCATGACACCATCCATTCCAACATGTCGGGGCTAAGAAATCTTTTGGTACATTGCGTGATCTTGGCTGAGTGTGGACATGATGACGCAATGAAGGATGCTGATCGTGCACGCAAATCCTCCAGATAGTTTATCGGGTTGTCGATCGGGGCTGTGTCGGTGTTCTCCGTGAGTTTCAAGTCCGTATGTCGGAAGATGCCCGCAAGCGTCGATTTTCCGTCTACCAAGAGTAAATACTGTCCGAGGCCGCCGACAGCTGCTTCACGCGGAGGCCGCTTCAGATCGATCGGCATTGGAAGCGGGATTTCGAATCCCAGTAAGGCCGCAGCTAACTGCTGTTCCCGCAATTTGCCAATCGCCGAAGGGTAGATCCCTTCCCAGATTTCACCAATAGCGTCGTCCGAAAACTGGTCAGATGAGAAGCCGATATTCAGTAGGCCACTTGTGCGCGGTAGTGTTGTGGGACGGGCGGTGTAAGACTGAATCAATTGATCGCCATCGCGATCCTTCAGCTTCGCCGTCTGGCTAGCTAATGTTAGTGTTCTCACGTCTCGCAGTAAGGCCGGACCCCTCCGGTTCAAAAGGCCGCCTGTTCTCGCGTCTTCTGCGAGGGACAATGCAATGGATCGTTGTGCAACCAGCCCCAACTCGGTAAGCCAAGCGCGGACGGCGGTGTTACCTGCTTGCTCGGGGCTGAACAAGACGGATATGTTGGCACCTCTGCTCAAGTGCAAAAGGACGTCTTCGGCTTTGGGCAATTGGTCTGGGTCCGGTTGGATAAGAAGCCAATTCTTGGCGGCATTCAAAATTGGGACTTCTGATCCGGACGCCGAGGAGGACGGCTCCAAACCATATTTCCCCATCGCAGATAAGATTCTTACAAAGTTCCGTTCGCCCGGCGCAACCAACTGCTTGAGAAACTCAAGCTTAGCGCTCGCCCCAGTTACAACACGCAACTGGAAATCGCGACCATCTATCTGAGGAACAAATGAGGCCGCACCGATTCTTGCCGCGCAACCGATCGATAGTCCGAGCGCAATCCCGCTGATGGTTAGAAGTATCGAATGCCGAAACAGGGCGCTTGCGATGAACATCACTCCTAGAACCGGAGCGCTCCAACCCCAAGTCTTCAGAGCTGCGGGCTTTGTCATCGCGTCGAGAATAGAGCTAAACAGAACCTTATAGTCGCGCAGAAAAATCGAAAAGTTCGACCAAGGGGTGCTGTCTAGAACAACGAAAATGGACCCTGTCCCGACTCCTAAGCCCATCACCGAGGTGTGGGTTCCGAATCGTAAGGAAGTGCGCGGAAGAAAGGGGCCGAACCGGTTTGGCCTGGAATAGTCGCCGGGCTCGGAAAACGACATGCCGAAACTGGCGAGTTCCACCGCCGCAATCGGGAGTGCGTTTAGGCTTGCCCCCGTTTGCCACGCCCACGGCTGGCCGTTCGCGTTAACGTAGCCGATTGCCGAGGTAGTCTTATCGGTGGTGGGGATTGTCGGCATTCCACGAGCATCAAATACCGCATTCGTTCCGATTCGAATGCCGAACCTTGGATACAAGAACGCGTTTAAGTTCTGGCTGCTATCATACAGATCGGTATGGTCTGCCACGACCAGCAGGCGCCCGCCGCTTCTTACCCAAGCTTCCAAGCGGTTGGAGAAATGATCGGACAATGGCTTAGAAGGCATCTTTAATACAAAAATTCCGTTGGCGCCGGGCAGGTTGTCGCTTTCGCTCTCGAATGGGTAGGCGCTTCCAACTAGCTTAGCTGCGTAGGCGTATAGGGCGGTGTAAGTATAGTTTGCGCCTCGACCGAAATCGTTCGGACCGAAGGATCCCTTAACTGTCTCCCAGTGCCCATGAGATTCGTCGAACGCGATTGAGCTTACTGGCGTTGTAGGCAACAGGGATGCACCGCCTGCACCGACTGCAAATCCAATCGTGAGCCATATCGAGCGGCGATGGGTCGGCATTGTTGCATAGTGATTTCTAAGAGTTAGAACCACGACGCTTAATGGAAGAAGCATAAATAGCGTTCGAAATGTTGGTGAGGTGAAAATGCTAAAATTGATCCAGCGCGCGCCCGCCAGGTCTAAAGCCAGAACCGCCACTACGGCTGAACTCAGCAGGATAGCGATTGAACGCCAGCCTAATTCTCGGTTCAGGATGATCGCGGCAAATAAAATGGGAGCCGTGAGGTAGATCAGCGATCCTAGGTGGATCGACTGTCCCACCGCATCGGGAGTGGATTGAAAGTGATGGATCAAAAGCTTCTCGGAAGCTAAGCCTAGAATCGCTATTGGCGCAGCGCCGCGGACTGAAGATATGTAAAGGGCAACTGGAATCGCAATTAAGAGAACTGTAGTTCCAAAGAAGAAAACGCAAGCCGATGCAATCAGCAAGAACATTCGTCTTTTGATCGATACCCGCTCGGGAAGAAGCGGTAAGAGAAATCCCGCTGCTACGGCCGCAAAAGTGTTTCTCTCCGTTAACGCAAGTCCGCCTAGAACCAAGGTGGCTAGGGCCCACAGCAAAACGACCCGATCCTGGGATCGGGCCGTCTGAAACCAATCAGGCCGCCTAGGTGGCGCCGTCAGCGACATCCAACGGAACAGCCATTGGAGCATCCGTTGGAGCATCCACTAGAGCACCCCGTGGAACACCCAGTCGAGCAGCCTGTGCTCCGCGCTGTCTGCGCGAGCTGTTGCCTTCCTTGATCGCCAACCACGGTGCTCTTGGAGACCCTTTCCACAAGTCCGGAGTCGATCGCTTCTACAGATGCAATAACAAACCTTGCATCAGGCGCGCCAAGTCCTTCAATTTCGGCCGTTACCGCCGCCGAGGATTTATTGCAAAGCTCATCAGCTGAAGCCGATCCAAGGGAATAGGTCGAGACCATCGCCAGAACCATCATCAGCGTTCGTAAAATTGCCATAAGAATCTCCCGTTTAGATTGTATACATTTGTTACGCTGTTTGACGTTCTTTGCAAGCTGAAAAAGTCGTCAACTAGGTGCTCAGTCGGCTAGTGACTGCAAATACGATGCTATTTCTTTCGCATCCCAATCTGCGGACCCTTCCAATCTGGAAATGAGATTGCCGCTTTTTCCGATAATGAAGGTCGTGGGCATACCCCGGCCGCCGTATTCTCGGGGCAGCCGACCAACCGGATCGGTATAGATTGCAAGTCCGCGAATTCCGAGCCGATCCAAAAATGGCTTGGCAATTGCTATCCCGCCCTTGTCTTGGCTGACGGCGACGAACGCAAACTGGCCCGTCGACATCTGCGCTGCAAGCCGTTCTAGGGAAGGCATTTCTTTAATGCATGGAGCGCACCAAGTCGCCCACAGGTTCAAGACAACAATCTTGCCTTTGAAAGCTTCGATACTCATTGGAAGGTTATTCTCGTCGAAGAACTTTGTCCTTGGAGCCGGCGTCCCTTCCCCGACGGCTTCAAATCCTTGCGGAAGCGGCGCCTGTGCAAGGCATGAGGAAGAGGCGACCTGCAAGACCAAGAAAAGCGAAATAATCACAGCCCGGTAAGATTTTGACACGATCGAGCGGTGACAGGTGGACATCTCGGGTTCCGTTGGCTGGTTGGTCAGCTGCTTGAGGCAACAGGGCGAGCGACCCTTCTTGTTCCAAGCGAGTATAAACGATGTTGCGACGGGCCGGTGGCGAAAACGGTCATGGATCCCCTCTCTGCTGTGGACGCCGGTAGGTCAATCGGTTCCGGTAAAAGGCCGGAAAGCTGTTCGGATGATTGAGACATCAATCTTGGTTATTTGGCGCATACAAAGAGTCTAGTCGGCCATTGGCCCATTTCTTCCATAACATCTAGTTTGCGAATCCAAGACTCAGGATGTCTGCTCTCGGAAGGTCAGCAGACGAGGCCTTCAGCCTGGCCGTATGTTTGCAATTGGCACTTTTCGGACTAGCCGACGTTGCCCACGCATGTCCGTTCATTGATGCGAACCGGACTCGACCTTGGTGGTAAGCGGTGTTCCGCGGTCACCTTCCTGATGATGTCCTGATCTG
>NZ_JALHLP010000018.1 GCF_022844465.1 Bradyrhizobium sp. | reverse complement strand
CACAAATCGAGTTTGCAAGGAATCGCGCTCCCAAGGCCTGTTTTCCGGCAAATCCAGCTACGACAAAACACCGTTTCCAGATTCCAGATCAACGGCTTGGGAGTTCTTCACGGACGACTTTTTTGCATCGTTGCCCTCGCGTCCCGATCGACCATTCCCCCGTCGGCCGGTCGATGGCAGCCCCAAAGTAGGCTCCCTTGATGACTTCAGGTCTTGCGGAGCGGGCCGGCATTGTATTCGATCCGATGCTGCGGCCGCCGCCGTCACTGGTTCGCAGCGGCCGCCCATCATGAGCCGCGCGGCGTCCAACGACCGACGACGGCAACAAGGGGGAAATCCATGGCCAGGTCGCTTTCGATCATCGGCTTTCTGGCGCTCGCCATCGGCTTGCTGTGGATCGGCCAGGGCACCGGCGCGATCGCCTGGCCGCGGTCGAGCTCCATGATCAATCAGCTGCAGTGGGCCGGATGCGGCGCGGTGCTCGGCGCCGTCGGCCTGGTCCTGATCTGGCAGGGCAGTCGCTGATATGCAGCATCTATTAAACCCTCATGGTGAGGAGGCGCTTTAGCGCCGTCTCGAACCACGAGGCCCCACTGGTGCCACTCATCCTGCGAGACGCCGCTCCGCGGCTCCTCAGGACGAGGTCTGACACTTCAGGAGACAGAAATACAATGAAACCAGCACTCTTCACTCTCTCCGGCAAGGTCGCCATCGTCACCGGCGGCAATGGCGGCATCGGGCTCGGCATGGCGCGCGGGCTGGCGGAAGCCGGGGCTGACATCGCGGTCGTCGGCCGCGACGCGGCCAAGTCCACCGCCGCCGTCGCGGAACTCGCGCGAATCGGCGTCCGGGCGATCTCCGTGGTCGCCGACGTCACCGACCAGGCCGCGGTCGCCACCATGGCCGCGCGCGTGGCCGGCGAGCTCGGCCGCATCGACATCCTCGTCAACAACGCCGGCATCAACATCCGCAAGCCGCCGCACGCGCTCGACATCGCCGAATGGAACCGCGTCATCCAAACCAACCTCACCTCGGCCTTCCTGTGCTCGCAGGCGGTCTATCCCGCGATGAAGGCCGCCGGCGGCGGCAAGATCGTCAACATCGGATCGATGATGTCGATCTTCGGCGCTAGCTTCGCCCCGGCCTATGCGGCCAGCAAGGGCGGCATCGTCCAGTTCACGCGCTCCTGCGCCTGCGCCTGGGCCGCCGACAACATCCAGGTCAACGCGGTGCTGCCGGGCTGGATCGACACCGACCTCACCAAGCGCGCCCGCCAGGAGATCGACGGCCTGCACGACCGCGTGCTCCAGCGAACGCCGGCGGCGCGCTGGGGGGAGATCGACGACTTTGGCGGGATCGCCGTGTTCCTCGCCTCGCCCGCGTCCGACTTCGTCACCGGCACGGCCATTCCCGTCGATGGCGGCTATTCGATCATGGGATAGGCGGCGAACTTCTAAGGATCTTCGCGCACAAAAAAGCCCCGACCGAAAGGCCGGGGCTTTTGCTGTTGATGCGGTCGCGATCAGTAGCGCGCGCCCGGTCCGGCCGGCCACGGGTTGAACTTGAAGCTCACCCGCGCCATCACGGAGTCCACATCTGCGTCGACATTCCGGAAGTTCGCAGGACCGGCGCAAGAAACGAGAGCCACATTACAATTGTGCTGCTTGCTGTCGAACTCGTAGTGCTTGTAGTCGATGCCGAGGATCAGGTAGTCGAACACGGCGTACTCGGCGCCGACGCCGGCATACCAGCCACCATGGGTGGCGCCAGCATGGTCGAACGTCACGCCGGTTGCGTTGATGATGCCGCGGGTATCGATATCAGCCTGGGCGTAGCCGCCCTGGCCATACACCATGAACCGGTTCCAGGCGTAACCAAGCCGGCCGCCGACATACCAGATGTCATTGAGACGGCTTTGGCAGGAGAACGCTGCGCCGTAGCCGCAGCCCGAACCGGGGAGGCCAGTTCCAGCGGTGGTGGTAAAGCCGTTGTCGAGGCCGTTATAACCAGCTTCGACGCCGAGGACAAAATTGCCCCACTGCTTCTGGATCCCGGCAAAGCCACCGTAAATAAGGGCGGTGTCGCCGCCCGTACGCCAGAGGAAGGCCGGATTATTGTAGAAGTTGCCCGCGGTGTCGTACCAGGCGCCGCCGACAGCGCCGCCGAAATAAATCCCCGACCAGTCATAGGTCATGACCGGGGGGGCGACCGGCGCCTTGGCGATGCGGGCCGGCATGTCAGCCGCGAACGCGCTCACCGCACTGGCGGCCAGGATGGACGCTGCGAGTACAAGTTTTTTCATTCTCATGGTCCTTACAAGTTGCCGAACTGCACGGCGGAGGGTCGGAGGAATCGAATTCCTGCACTAAAAATAGCTAAACTCCGGCCATCCGGCTGTTACATCGTTGCTACAGTCATCTGGAATTTGATACACGGTCGGAGTATTTTAATACCACCAGCCAGAAAGCCGCGAAGAACCCGCCTTGGGCTGCCGACCTACCGCCGAAAACTCCTGATCTCCGAGACGCTGCCATCGCAGTAGGTCAGCTCAACCGAAACGGACCGAGTTTGCGGCGCGAGCTTGAGATAGGGCATGGCGTCGCGCGGGATCACGCTGGGGTCCTTGGGGTCGCAGGGCGGCATTTTCAGCACTTGGTCCGGCACCGCGCTGTCGATGCCGACCCGCACTTCGCGGATCGCGCAGCGATACGACATCAGGTCAGTGTAATAGACCAGCAGGCCGTTGAACTCGCGAAACGCCAGCCAGCTCGTCGCGGTCATATCGAGGATCTTGCGCTGGTCGCGAATGAGCGCGGCTTCCGGATCGAACCGGATCGGGAACGGTCCCTGCAGATCGCCATTGGCGTCGACATAGCGCAGCTGGATGGTGGCGGCGGCGCGTCGGCGGGAAGCTGGATCGAGGGGTTGGGCATCCGCTTGCGGGTGCGCGGGTCGAGCGCATCCATGAATCCGGTCTCGCGGAAATCGCCGGCCTCGCCGATGCGCCAGGAAATGCCGAGCACCTTGCGGTTCTGCAACCGCTCGATGATGCGGTCGGCGAGAACAGAGGCATCGCGCACCAGTTCTTCCTGGCCTTCGGTTGCCGCCGGAACGTCGGTCGGCAGCAGAAAATTCTGGCCGACGATTTCAAAGCCGTGGCCGGCATAGAAGAAGAACGCGGTGTCGCCGGGCTCGACCGACTTGTCGAACGCCAACAAGGTCTGACTGAACGCCTGCCGGGTCTGGTTTTCAGCCACCATCACCGTGAAGCCGAGCTGCTTGAGGGTGTCGCCCATGGTGCGGGCGTCGTTGACCGCCTTCTGCAGCTTGGGCACGTTCCTGTAGTCGTTGTTGCCGACCACGAGCGCGACACGCCTTTCGGCCTGCGCGGGGACTGCAAACGCCGCGACGCACGCGCGATGCTTGCGACCGTGAACGATCGGAACGCGTCCGCGATTTGACGGCCGAATGACGGTTTTGACCTTATTTGTGCGAAAACATTAAGCTTTTTCCGTCATATGATCCTTTCCAAGATTGACTTTGGCGGTTTCGACCCTATGTTTCGCCTCAACGCGGCCTTGGATCGAAACGCGATTCCCTGGTTTGCCGCTCGTCTGCGTAAGTCAGAGCCCCCAGCTTTCCAAAGCGCGCCGTTTCGGGGCAAAACGCGACAGCCTATTTACCCTCGATTCCGAACGGCGGTGTCGACTAGAGGCTCAATGTCTTTTTCCCATCTCGGCCTTTCCGACAAGGTCCTCGCCGCTGTCGCGGCATCAGGTTACACGACCCCTACCCCGATCCAGGAACAGGCGATCCCCCACGTGCTGGCGCGCCGCGACGTGCTCGGCATCGCCCAGACCGGCACCGGCAAGACCGCCGCCTTTGTCCTGCCCATGCTCACCATGCTGGAGAAGGGCCGCGCCCGCGCGCGCATGCCGCGCACGCTGATCCTGGAGCCGACCCGCGAACTCGCGGCGCAGGTCAAGGAGAACTTCGACAAATACGGCGTGGGCCAGAAACTCAACGTCGCACTGCTGATCGGCGGCGTTTCTTTCGGCGACCAGGACATCAAACTGACGCGCGGCGTCGACGTGCTGATTGCGACCCCCGGCCGCCTGCTCGACCACACCGAACGCGGCGGACTGCTGCTCACCGGTGTCGAACTACTTGTGATCGACGAAGCCGACCGCATGCTCGACATGGGCTTCATCCCCGACATCGAACGCGTCTGCAAGCTGGTGCCGTTCACCCGCCAGACGTTGTTTTTCACCGCGACGATGCCGCCGGAAATCAGCCGCATCTCCCAGGACTTCCTGCACAACCCCGAGCGCATCGAGGTCACCAAGCCGGCCACGACCGCGACCGGCGTTTCGCAGTTCCAGGTCCGTTGCGGCCGCGAACCGGAAGAGAAACGCGACATCCTGCGCCGCCTCTTGCGCGACGCCAAGGATCTCAAGAACGCCATCGTGTTCTGCAACCGCAAGCGCGACGTCGCGGTGGTCTACAAGTCGCTGCAGAAGCACGGCTTCAGCGTCGGCGCATTGCACGGCGACATGGACCAGTCGGCCCGCACCGCGGCGCTGGATCAATTCCGCAAGGGCGACATTCCGCTGCTGGTCGCCTCCGACGTCGCCGCGCGCGGCCTCGACATTCCCGCCGTCAGCCACGTCTTCAATTTCGACGTGCCGCATCACGCCGACGACTACGTCCATCGCGTCGGCCGCACCGGCCGCGCCGGGCGCGCCGGCACCGCGATCTCCATGGTTACCTCGCTCGACCACAAGTCGATCGCCGCGATTGAACGGCTGATCGGCCAGACCATCCCGGCCGCCGACGGCGACTATGCCGCGCCAGTGGCGTCGTCCGACGAGGCCGAGCAGCCCCGTCAGTCGCGCTCACGCGAGGGATCGCGCGAAGGTTCGCGCGGCGGACGCAAGCCGCGCCGCGACCGCGAGCCGCGAGCGGCCAAGGATGTCGCCGGCGATGCTCCCACGGAAACGACCAGGGAAGTTGCCGGGGATGCCGACAAGCGGCGGGAGCGCGCACCGCGGCATGCCAGGGGCGCCGGCCGCAACTCCGGTCCGCGGCCGGAGGCATCGACCACAGCCTTCACGCCGCCCGCCCCCGCCCAACCCTCAGGCGTGCCATCGATCGGCCGGCCGGAGCCGCGGCGCGCCGCGCGCGAGGTTGAAGCGGAGCCCGCCGACCACTCTCATCTCCCTGCTTTCCTGCTGCGCCCGGTTCGCGCCCGCGTCTGAACGGGACGAGCGCTTGATCGGGACGGCCGCCGCTTGGGCCGCTTGCGAAGCGCGGCGCGCCGTGCGGCGGCCAGCGCCGAGCGCGCCCAATCGGCCAGCGCCTCGGTATCGTCGAACAGCCGCGCCGGCACGTGCCAGTAGGATCTCACCGTCACGGTCTTGAGCCGCGTGTCGTACTGAAACGGCTGCGATCCCTCCGCCTCGAATTGCGGGATGGTCTGGTCGTCGGCGCGGAAGTACAGGCCGGCGCGCAACGCGAGCGCAAAATTGACGCCGTCCACGGAAATGCCAAAACCTGAAAACATCGGACGGATGGTGACCGGACCGAAGTCGGCGAACAGGTCGATCAGATCATCGCGATCCATGGTCGATGGCTCACGTCGCCGCGCTGATGTCGCATTCTTGGGCCGCTGCGCGGTTACCCCTTCGCCGGCGTCAATTGCACCGACTCGCCGCAGCCGCAGGCAGAAACCTGGTTCGGATTGTTGAAGATGAACTGGGCCTGCATCTTGTCGGCCTTGTAGTCCATCTCGGTGCCGAGCAGGAACAGCACCGCCTTGGGATCGACCAGGATCTTGACGCCGCGGTCCTCGACCACCTCGTCGGTGGGGCGGACTTCGTGGGCATATTCGACCGTGTAGGATTGTCCGGCGCAGCCGCCGTTCTTGATGCCGACGCGCAGCCCGACGATCTCGGAATCGGCGCGGTTGGTCAATTCGGTGATCCGCTGCGCCGCCGCCTCGGTCAGTTTCATGACCTGCGGGCGCGGCCGCGGCTTCGGCTTGGCGGCGGGCATGGGGGAAGCGGGTGTCATGTTGCTCATGTGATCATTCCCGGCGGCAAATCAATGCCTGTTATCTCCGAAGGTTAAGACGAACCTGCTAACGTTTCACCACATGTTGAGCACAAGGCGGGCCTCGTCGGACATGCGATCCGGCGTCCAGGCCGGGTCCCACACCAGATTGACGTTGACGATGCCGACGCCGGGAACGCTGGCAACCGCGTTCTCCACCATGGTCGGCAGTTCGCCGGCGGCCGGACAGTTTGGCGTCGTCAGCGTCATGGTCACGTCGATGCCGCGGTCATCCTTGAGTTCGACCTTGTAGATCAGGCCAAGCTCGTAGATGTCGGCCGGGATCTCCGGATCGAACACCGTCTTCAGCGCGGCGACGATCTCGGCTCCCAGCCGCTCGGTCTCCTCCGCCGGCAGCGCCGACTGGGTTTCCATATTGGCGGACTTGACTTCGGCCGTGTCACTCATGTGAACAATTCCCGCGCCTTGATCAGCGCCTGCGCCAGATGGTCGACTTCTTCCCGGGTATTATACAGGCCAAACGACGCGCGGCAGGTGGCCGTGACCTTGAACCGCTCTAAAAGCGGCATCACGCAGTGGGTGCCGGCGCGCACGGCAATCCCCTGCCGGTCGATCACGGTCGCGACATCGTGGGGATGGGCGCCCGTCATTTCGAAGGAAATTACCGGGCCCTTGCCGCGCGCGGTGCCGATCAGGCGCAGCGAGTTGATCTCGCGCAGGCGTCCCTCGGCATAGGTCAAGAGATCGTGCTCGTGGGCGGCGATGCGCTCCTTGCCGATCGATTCGACGTAGTCGATAGCGGCGCCGAGCCCGATGGCTTCCACGATCGGCGGCGTGCCTGCCTCGAACTTGTGCGGGGGATCGCCATAGGTCACCCCGTCACGGGCGACTTCGCGGATCATCTCGCCGCCGCCATTGAAGGGGCGCATCGCCACCAGGTGCGCATGCTTGGCATAGAGCACGCCAATGCCGGTCGGGCCGTACAGCTTGTGGCCGGTGAAGACATAGAAATCGGCGTCGATGTCCTGCACGTCGATCGGCAGATGCACGGCGGCCTGGCTGCCATCGACCAGCACCGGGATGCCGCGCGCATGCGCCAGCCTGACCACGTCCTTGACCGGCACGATGGTCCCGAGCGCGTTCGACATCTGCGTGATCGCGACCAGCCTGGTGCGCTCGGTCAGGAGCTTTTCGAACTCATCGATCAGAAAATTGCCCTCGTCATCGACCGGCGACCACCTGATCACGGCGCCCTGCCGCTCGCGCAGGAAATGCCAGGGCACGATGTTGGAGTGATGCTCCATGATCGAGAGCACGATCTCGTCGCCGGCCTTGATGTTGGGCTCGCCGAAGGACGATGCCACGAGGTTGATCGCCTCGGTGGCGTTGCGGGTGAAGATGATCTCCTCGGTGCGTCCGGCGTTGAGGAATTTCGCGACCTTGGCGCGGCCACCCTCATAGGCTTCCGTGGCGGCATTGGCGAGATAATGCAGGCCGCGATGCACGTTGGCGTATTCGCTTCTATAGGCCTCGGTCATGCGGTCGAGCACGGCGTTCGGCTTCTGCGCGGAAGCGGCGTTGTCGAGATAGACCAGCGGCTTGCCATAGACCTTCATCGCCAGCGCGGGGAAATCCTCCCGCACCCGGGCCACGTCATAGCCGCCATTGCTGACCGCGGGATGCCGGATCATTGCCGCGCCTCCAGCCAGCGCCGCGCGGCGGCGACCACGAGTTCGCGCAGCTCGTCGCTGACAATGGACTCGATCGCCTCGCCGACAAAGGCCTGGATCAGCAGCGCCTGGGCTTCCTTCTCGGACAGGCCGCGGGCGCGCAGGTAGAACAGCAGGCTTTCATCGAGCGCGCCGGTGGTCGCGCCGTGGCCGCAGGTGACGTCGTCGGCGAAGATTTCCAGTTCCGGCTTGTTGTCCGCCTCGGCCTCGTCGGACAACAGCAGCGCCCGCGTCATCATCTTGGCGTCGGTCTTCTGCGCGTGCGGCCGCACGATGATGCGGCCCTGGAACACCGAATGGGCGCGGTCGTCCACGACGGCGCGAAACACCTCGCGGCTGGCGCAGTTCGGCACCGCATGGTCCATGACCATCGTGGTGTCGGCATGCTGGCGGCCATTGAGCAGGTTGACGCCATTGGTCTCGACGCGGGAATGTTCGCCCGCGAACGCAATGGTTGCCTGGTAACGGCTGACAGCGGCGCCCGAGGCCATGCCGAATGTGTTTAAATGGGCGCGCGCGCCCAGCGTCACCACGACCGAGCAGATATTGGCCGCGTCGTCGGAATCTTCGACCAGCCGGACATGGTCGAGCCGCGAATGGTCGCCGATGGTGACGAGCAGGGAGTCGTGGACCTGATAGGCCCTGGCGCCGTCGGCCGCGATGTAGCTCTCAACCAGCGTCGCGCCGGCAGCTTTGCCGAGACGCAGCAGCGAGCGGGTAAACCTCGCCGTAGGCGCCGTACCGCTGGCGACATGAACGACGTGCAGCGGCTGCTTCAGCACGACGCCGTCGGCGATCTCGACCACCACGCCATCGGTCATCATCGCACTGTTGAGCGCCACCATCGGATTGGAATTGTCGGGCGCCAGTAATTGCGCCTGCAGCGCGGCATCACCGGCCTCCAACACGTCGCGCAGGGTGCGGACGGCGAGCCCCTTTTCCAGTCCGCCCAGTTCGGAAAGCTTCGCCGCGAACACGCCGTCGACCAGCACCAGCCGCCGCACGCCCTTGATCGCCCGCAGCCTGACCGCCTCGGCCGCCCGCGAAAGCGCGGCGGCATCCGGCGCCGGCGCCGGCGGCAGCACCTCGCGCAGCAGCGCGCGCAGGTCGGTGTATTTCCAGTCCTCGATCCGCCGGTTCGGCAGTCCGACGCGATCAAACGCCGCAAAGGCTGCGCTCCGCGCCTCGGCCACCTTGCCGGAGCCAGGCAGCCGGTCGCGCGCGATCGCAAAACTGTCGCTCAGCGCCCGCCCGGTCTCTTTCTTTGCCACCGCTACGTTCATCACAATTCCCGTCAGGCCGCGTCTTCGAACCGGGCGTAGCCGGAAGCCTCGAGCTCCAGCGCCAGCTCCTTGCCGCCGCTTTTGACGACGCGTCCCTTCGAAATCACATGGACAAAGTCGGGTATGATGTAGTTGAGCAGCCGCTGGTAATGCGTGATGACCACCATCGCCCGGTCCGGCGACCGCAGCGCGTTGACGCCGTCGGCGGCGACCTTGAGCGCGTCGATGTCGAGGCCGGAATCCATCTCGTCGAGGATGCAAAGGCTCGGCTCGAACAGCGCCATCTGCAGGATCTCGTTGCGCTTCTTCTCGCCGCCGGAGAAGCCGACATTGACGCCGCGGCGCAGCATGTCCTGCGGGATGTTCAACCGCGCCGCGACCTCGCGCACCTTCTTCAGAAAGTCGGGCGTGGAGAATTCGCTCTCGCCGCGAGCCTTGCGCTGGGCGTTGAGCGCGGTACGCAGGAAGTTCATGGTGGCGACGCCCGGAATCTCCACCGGGTACTGGAACGCCAGGAACACGCCCTTGGCGGCGCGCGCGTCCGGCGACATTTCCAAGAGGTCTTCGCCCCGGAACAGGATTTCGCCACCGGTGACCTCGTAGCCCGGCTTGCCGGCGATCACATGGCTCAGCGTCGACTTGCCGGAGCCGTTCGGCCCCATGATCGCGTGCACCTCGCCCGGATTCACGGTCAGCGACAGTCCGTGGAGAATTTCTCGCTCCTCGACGCGGACTTGCAGGTTCTTGACTTCAAGCAGTGCCATTTGGTTTTTCCGTTTCTGCTCCTCGTCCTGAGGAGCGCCGACAGCGCGTCTCGAAGGACGTGGCCGACTATCTTTCCTCCCACCCTTCGAGACGGCCGCTTCCGCGACCTCCTCAGGATGAGGCTACCCCACCGACCCCTCCAGCGAGATCGAGATCAGCTTCTGCGCCTCAACCGCGAATTCCATCGGCAGTTGCTGCAGCACGTCCTTGACAAAGCCGTTGACGACGAGGCCGACGGCCTCTTCCTGGCTCAGGCCGCGCTGGACGCAATAGAACAGCACGTCCTCGGAGATCTTCGACGTCGTCGCCTCGTGCTCGAACGTCGCCGATGAATTCTTGGCCTCGACATAGGGCACGGTGTGCGCGCCGCATTTGTCGCCGATCAAAAGCGAGTCGCAGGCGGTGAAATTGCGCGCACCGGTGGCCTTGCGGTGCGCGGTGACGAGGCCGCGATAGGTGTTCTGCGAGACGCCGGCCGCGATGCCCTTGGAGATGATCCTGGAGGTGGTGTTCTTGCCGAGGTGAATCATCTTGGTGCCGCTGTCGACCTGCTGGTGGCCGTTCGAGATCGCGATCGAATAGAACTCGCCGCGGGAATTGTCGCCGCGCAGGATGCAGCTCGGGTATTTCCAGGTGATCGCCGATCCGGTCTCGACCTGGGTCCAGGAGATCTTCGAATTGTTGCCGCGGCAGTCGCCGCGCTTGGTGACGAAATTGTAGATGCCGCCGACGCCTTCGGAGTTGCCGGGATACCAGTTCTGCACCGTCGAATACTTGATCTCGGCGTCGTCGTGCGTGACCAGTTCGACCACGGCGGCGTGCAGCTGGTTTTCGTCGCGCTGCGGCGCGGTGCAGCCTTCGAGGTAGCTGACATAGGCGCCCTTGTCGGCGATGATCAGCGTGCGCTCGAACTGGCCGGTGTTACGCTCGTTGATCCGGAAATAGGTCGAAAGCTCCATCGGGCAGCGCACGCCCGGCGGCACATAGACGAACGAGCCGTCGGAGAACACGGCCGAGTTCAGCGTGGCGAAATAATTGTCCGAGGTCGGCACCACCGTGCCGAGATACTTCTGCACGAGCTCGGGATGCTCGCGGATCGCCTCCGAGATCGGCATGAAGATGACGCCGGCCGCCTTCAATTCCTTCTGGAACGTGGTGGCGACGGAAACCGAGTCGAACACCGCGTCGACCGCGATCCTGCGCTCGCCTTCCGGCCGCACCACCCCTTCGAGCACCTCGACCTCGCGCAGGGGGATGCCGAGCTTCTCGTAGGTCTTCAGGATTTCCGGGTCGATCTCGTCCAGCGAGCCGATCTGCTTCTTCGGCTTCGGCGCCGAGTAATAATAGAGATCCTGGTAGTCGATTTTGGGATAGTTGACGCGGGCCCAGGTCGGCTCGGTCATGGTCAGCCAGCGGCGAAAAGCCTCCAGCCGCCATTCCAGCATCCAGGCCGGCTCGTTCTTCTTTGCGGAGATGAAACGGACAGTGTCTTCTGAAAGACCCTTGGGGGCCTTGTCGGACTCGATCAGCGTCTCAAACCCATATCGATACTGATCGACGTCGATGCGCTTCACGCGATCGACCGTCTCTTGCACGGCTGGCATTCCATCCTCCGCTCGCGGTTTCAAGGACCGCGGTGGAACAACTCAAGTCATTTGACGAGGCGCTTCGGCGAAACCCACTTAGAACGTTTCAAGCTGTGTTTCGTCGACCTTTAAGTAAGGCATCGGCGAGCTTTCGCCAAGCCTGAATGGCCAAATCAATGTCGGCCATTGATGTTGACCATCCCAGGCTGAGCCGTACCGCCCCTTGGGCCTGTTCCCTGCCCACCCCCATGGCCTCAAGAACATGAGAGGGCTGAACCTTGCCCGACGAGCAGGCGGAACCCGAGGATACCGCAATACCGGCGAGATCGAAGGCGATTACAGCCGTTTCGGCCCTAAGTCCGGGAACGGTAAACAGCGTGGTGTTCGGCAGGCGCGGCGTCTTCCGTGAGAATAGAACCATTCCGGCGGTCTGGTTCAGGCCCTCTTCGAGCCGGTCCCGCAACCCCCGCAGCCGGGCGGCGTCCCCTTCCAGGGCCGCCGTGGCGGCCTTGGCGGCCGCGCCGAAGCCCGCGATCCCCGCGACATTCTCGGTGCCCGCCCGGCGGCCCAGTTCCTGTCCCCCGCCGCGCAACAACGGCCCGAGCCCCTGGACGCCCTCGGTCAGGACCAGCGCCCCGACGCCCTTGGGGCCGCCGACCTTGTGGGCGGAAAGCGTGACCAGGTTTGCCTTCAGCGATTTGATATCGAGGGGTATCTTTCCAAAAGCCTGAATCGCATCGACGTGCAGCAACCCGCCGGCCGCATGCACGATCTCGGCAATCTCGGCGACCGGCTGAATCGCGCCGGTCTCGTTATTGGCCAGCATCACCGAAACCAGCGCCGGAGGCCCCTCGGCGAGCAGCCCGCGGAGATGGCCGATATCCACCTGGCCTTGGCCGTTAATCTTGATAAGCCCGATCGCATCGGCCGGAAAACGTCCACCTGTAAGCACCGACGGGTGTTCGATCGCCGATACCAGCAGCCGCCGAACCGCCTCGCCCCCCCGTTGGGAAAGGCCTGGCATCAGCGCCAACGCATTGGCTTCGGTACCTCCAGAAGAAAACACAACGTCCTGCGGTCGCGCGGCGACGGCCGCGGCAATAGCAGCCCTGGCATCTTCGACAAGCTGGCGCGCCAGACGCCCCTCGGCATGGACCGAGGATGGATTGCCTGAAATGTCCCAGGCCGCCGCCATTGCCTGCTTCGCCTCGGGACGAAGCGGCGTGGTGGCGTTCCAGTCAAGATAGATCCGGTCAGACATTTGCTTACGATCTTACCCCTTTCGGCAGGCGGTTGCCGCGACGCCGAGCCTCGCGTCCCGTAACAGCTGGGCGAAACAGGGCCGAGAAACAAGGCCGACCGTCATTCCGGGATGGTCCGAAGGACCAGACCTCAGGTGCGCAATTGCGCACCGGAGAATCTCGACATTCCGGGTTCACGCTGACGCGTGCCCCGGAATGACAAAGAGAGCGCATCCCATCCGAAGGCCTGATTGAACCGATTAAGGGCGCGCGCGCCCTCGCCCTGCAACACAGGCTAACACCTTGAAGTCGCTTCGAGATGTCAAAGATGCTTGCTTTTTGCCCCTCGCCTCATGCTAGAACCCGGCCACCAGTTCACGGGAGCGCCGTTCGCGCATCGCCCAGCGACGCCAGATCAGGTTTTCTGCACCGGATCGCGTTCGTTGCCAAGGAACCCTTCCAAGGATCACCAATGCCTGAAGTCATTTTCACCGGCCCTGCAGGCCGCCTCGAAGGCCGTTACCATCCTGCCAAGCAGAAGAACGCGCCGATCGCGATGGTTCTGCATCCGCATCCGCAATTTCACGGCACGATGAATCACCAGATCGTCTACCAGTGCTACTACGCGTTTGCGCATCGCGGCTTCTCGGTGCTGCGTTTCAATTTCCGCGGCGTCGGCCGCAGCCAGGGTTCGTTCGACCATGGCACCGGCGAGCTCTCTGACGCCGCCTCCGCGCTCGACTGGGCGCAGACCATCAACCCCGAGGCGCGCGCCTGCTGGGTCGCGGGTTTCTCGTTCGGCGCCTGGATCGGCATGCAGCTCTTGATGCGCCGGCCCGAGGTCGAGGGCTTCATCTCGATCGCGCCGCCCGCCAACCTCTACGATTTCTCTTTCCTCGCGCCCTGCCCGTCCTCCGGCCTGATCGTGCATGGCGAGAAAGATGCGGTGGTGCCGCCGAAGGACGTCAATACCCTGGTCGAGAAACTGAAGACGCAAAAGGGCATCGTGATCGACCAGCAGATCATCCCCGGCGCCAACCATTTCTTCGACGGCAAGCTCGAGCCGCTGATGGAAACGGTGACAGCTTATCTCGACATGCGGCTCGCCAACGTCCGTTAGCATTACCGATGCTCTGTAGGGTGGGTTAGGCGAAGCCGTAACCCACCGACGACTTGTTAAGACGGCGGATTGCATTTCGCCAATCCGCCCAACACAACGCTGACCCGCCGCAAACTTCAGCGCCGCGCGATCCAGGCGAGTTGCGGCGACATCGGAATGTCAGGCCGCCAGTTTCAGCATATGCGCGTCGTGACGCACCAGAAACGCGCGCAGCAATTGCGGGTAGTCGGCACCGACCGCCGACCGCACGCTCGGCCGTTGCGCGAGTTCGCTTCGCCACGCGCGGACCTTCGGTGCATCGGAAAACACCGAAAGATCGATCAATTGATCGAACACATCGAAATAGCGGAAGATCGGCGCGAACACCGCGTCCACCAGGCTGAAATCCTTCCCGGCAAAGAACGGGCCGGCGCCGAGCGCCGCCTCGACCCGCGCGAATTTCGCGGTGATCGCTTGCCGCTTGCTCTCGAAGATCGCGGGATCGCCGGTCGTCTCCAGGCCCCACAACTCGCTCAGGATGGTGGAGCCGAACTCCATCCAGGCGCGGTGCTGCGCGCGCTTGAGCGCATCCTGCGGATGCAATTTCGCTCCGCCTTGGGTATCCTCGATGTACTCGCAAATGACATTGCTCTCGAACAGCGCCACGTCGCCGGCGTCGGTCGCGACCTGCAGCACCGGCACCTTGCCCAGCGGCGAAATCTTCAAAAACCAGTCCGGCTTGCTGGCGAGATCGATATCGATCCGCTCGAACGACACGCCCTTTTCGGTCAGCGCGATCACGGCGCGCTGCACATAGGGGCAGAGCTTGTGGCTGATCAGTTTCAGTTCGGCGGCCATGGCAATCCTCCAATCAATGCAAACGCATCTACTTAGATGCGTTTGCATTAATCTGTCAACCGGCGGCGTGGCCATGCCGAACAAGAAACCGTGTGGAGGTTGGACTGGCCGTGGCCACGGACCCGGACGCTCGCGGCGGAAGTGCTGCGAGCCAGGCCCGTTCTACTTTGCATGGGGTTGTTTTCGCGATTTCGTATTTGGCTGGCGGGCCGTTGGTGCCACGCGCGACCCCACCCGATCCGACCTCACGGTCGCGCGATGATCCCGCCGGTCATCGGAAACGGCACCCCGGTCGTGTCGGGGTAGCTCAGCGGCAGGCCCTTGAGGCCCCGCGCCGCCAGGAACCCGAACGCCTGCGCCTCGATGGCGTCGGACGCCCAGCCCAGCGCGTCCGCCGCCTGGACCGTCGCCGGCTGCAGGCACTCGCGCAGCATCCGCAGCATGGTCAGGTTGCGGGCGCCGCCGCCGGCCACGATCCAGCTCTTGGGCTCCCTGGGCAGCAGCGGCACGACGCGGGCGATCGCCGCCGCGGTAAAGGCGGTCAGGGTCGCCGCGCCGTCCTCCGGAGCCATCTCGCCGAGCTTCAGGCCGGCGAAATCATTGCGATCGAGCGATTTCGGTGGCGGCAACGCAAAGAACGGCATCGCCAGCGCCCGGGAGATCCAGGCCGCATCGACCTTGCCCATGGCCGCGGTACGGCCCTCGGTATCGAAGCGCTGATTCAACAGGCGAAACATGTGATCGTCGAGCAGGGCGTTGCCGGGCCCGGTGTCGCAGGCGATCAGCGTGTCGCCGTCGATATAGGTGATGTTGGCGACCCCGCCGATATTGACCACGACGATAGGTCCCTCGCGCTCCAGCGACTGCGCGAGCGCGCGGTGATAGACCGGGACGAACGGCGCCCCCTGCCCGCCGGCCTCGACGTCGGCGGCGCGGAAATCGTACATCACCGGGATGTGGATCGCCTTGGCGAGCGCGTTGGCGTCGCCGATCTGCACCGTCAGCTTGCGTTCGGGCCGGTGCAGCACGGTCTGGCCGTGAAAACCGACGATGTCGATGTCCTCGAAGGCGAGCCGGTGCTGGGCGGTAAAGGCGGCCACCGCCTCGGCATGCGCCGAGGTGACGGTCCGTTCGGCTTCAAGCAGACAGCCGGGCCGCGCGGCCCGGTCCGGCAGATCGACGGCCTCGTACAGCGCCTGGCGCAGCAGGCTGCGTTCGGTCTCGGTATAGGGCCGGTAACCGGAAGGCCCGAGGGCGCTCACCCGGCGGCCGTCGGTCTCGATCAAAGCGACATCGACCCCGTCGAGCGAGGTGCCGCTCATCAGACCTAGCGCGGTCAACATCATGGTAATCGTGCCTTTGCAACGCCCTGCTCGATACGTCCCGCCGACGACGACCAGCTTGTGCCAAACACGCACATCTTATAATGCCACAGCGCGCGAGGCTGCGGCAGCCTGTTCCGCCATGGTACCGCAATTCGTTACAATTACCGTGAAAATAGAATGATCAGGGTCGCTCAACAATGACCGCATTTAAATCGGATTTCCTGAACATTTTAAGCGAACGCGGCTTCATTCACCAATGCTCCGATTTCGAGGGCCTCGACGCGCTTGCCGCCAGGGGCGAGGCAATCGCCTATGTCGGCTACGACTGCACCGCACCCTCCCTGCATATCGGCAACTACCTCACCATGATGATGCTGCACTGGCTGCAGGCGAGCGGCAACAAGCCGATCACCCTGATGGGCGGCGGCACCACCATGGTCGGCGACCCCTCGGGCAAAGACGAGTCCCGCGCGATCCGCTCGATCGCCGAAATCGAGGCCAACAAGGCCTCGATCCGCGGTGTGTTTTCCAAGGTGCTGCGCTACGGCGCCGGCCCCACCGACGCGATCATGCTCGACAACGCCGAATGGCTGACGAAATTGAACTGGATCGAAATGCTGCGCGACGTCGGCCGGCACTTCTCGGTCAACCGCATGCTGACGATGGATTCGGTGCGGCTGCGGCTCGAACGCGAGCAGGAGATGAGTTTCATCGAGTTCAACTACATGGTCTGCCAGGCCTACGACTTCGTCGAGCTGGCGCGACGTACCGGCTGCCGACTGCAGATGGGCGGCTCCGACCAATGGGGCAACATCGTCAACGGCGTCGATCTCGGCCGCCGCATGGGGACGCCGCCATTGTTCGCGCTGACCACGCCGCTGCTGACGACCGCCTCGGGCGCGAAGATGGGCAAGACCGCGCAGGGCGCGGTCTGGCTCAACGCCGACCAGTTCTCGCCTTACGATTTCTGGCAGTACTGGCGCAATGTCGAGGATGCCGACGTCGTCAAGTTCCTAAAACTGTTCACGGTCCTGCCGATGGCCGAGATCGAAAAGCTCGGCGCGCTCAAGGGCAGCGAGATCAACGAAGCCAAGAAAGCGCTCGCGACCGAGGCGACCGCGCTGCTGCATGGCCGCGAGGCCGCCAACACCGCCGCCGAAACCGCCCGGCAGACGTTCGAGGAAGGCGCGATCGCGGAAACGCTGCCAACAGTGGAAATATCGTCCGGCGAACTCGAGGCCGGCGCCGGCGTACTGACGTTGTTCGTCAAGGCGGGCCTCGTGGCGTCGAACGGCGAGGCGCGTCGCCAGATCAAGGGCGGCGGACTTCGCGTCAACGATACCGCCGTCACCGACGAAAAGATGGTGCTGACGCGATCGAGCCTTACGCCCGAAGGCGTCATCAAGCTTTCCATGGGAAAGAAAAAGCACGTCCTGCTCAAGCCCGCCTAGCTCCGCCTCGCATAGCCGTATTCATTTTTGACGCTTGCGGCGGACCGCCTAAGCGCGCTCCCTGATGCCATGGACAAAAGGACGCCGAAGCGAGACGCTCTAGCCGGGCCGCATCAGCCGGAGCGCGTGGCGCTCAACGTGCTGACGCTGTGCTTTGCGCTATCGCTGCTCGGTCGCGGGCTCGGCGAGAGCTTTACGGTTTTCCTCAAGCCTATCTCCGAAAGTTTCGACTGGGACCGAGCCGAGGTGGTTTCGGTGTATTCGCTGACCTGGCTGGCAGGCGGGCTGATGGCGCCGGTGGTCGGCCGGCTGTTCGACCGCGCCGGCCCGCGCACCGTCTATGCGCTGGGATTGCTGCTGCTCGGCGGCGCGTTTCTGGCCGCCTCAAGGTCGCAATCGCTCTGGCAATTCCAGTTGAGTGTGGGCCTCTGCGTCGGGATCGGAATCGCCCTGATCGGCAACGTTCCGAATTCGATCCTGCTCGGCCGCTGGTTCGGCCCGCGCCTGCCGACCGCGATGGCGGTGGTCTATTCGGCCACCGGCGCCGGCGTCCTGGTATTGCTGCCGACCTCGCAACTGCTGATCGATCACATCGGCTGGCGCGACGCCTACCAGCTCTTCGGCCTCGTTGCGCTTGGCCTGCTGGTCCCGCTGTTGCTGCTGCCGTGGCGGCTGTTCTCCACGGGTTCGCCTGATATCGCCGGCAAAGCCGACCCCGACTTCGTCGACGACGGCTGGACGCTCGCCAGCGCCATGCGCCACCACGCGTTCTGGGCGCTGTTTGCGACCTTCTTCTTCACCGCGATCGGCATGTTCGCGCTATCGGCACAGATCGTTGCGTATCTGATCGACGCCGGCTTTCCGCCGCTGCAGGCGGCGACCGCCTGGGGGTTTTCCGGGGTCGCGCTGTTGTTCGGCATGCTGGGGGTAACCCAGCTCGACAGCGTCATCGGGCGCAGGCCGTCGGTGCTGTTCAGCTATGGCGTCTCGATCGTCGGAATTATCCTCCTGTGGCTGCTGCAATGGTATCCGAACGTCTGGCTGCTGACCGCCTTCGTCGTCACGTTCGGCAGCATGATCGGTTCCCGCGGGCCGTTGCTGACGGCGACCGCGATGAAGATCTTTCGCGGCAAGCGGGTCGGCACCATCTATGGGACGATTTCGATCGGCAGCGGGCTGGGCTCGGCGTTCGGGGCGTGGGCCGGCGGGCTGATCCATGACTGGACCCAGAGCTATAACCCCGTGATCGCGTTCGCGCTGGTGGCAGTGGTGATAGGAATGATCCCGTTCCTGGTCGTGCCCGCGCTGCGGCGGTAGCCCGCCAAGCGCGATGAGTTCCGGATCACGCTCTAATTGTTGGGCGGGAACTCGATCGGGGCGTTCTGCTTGCCGGTGTTGAACTCGAAGATCTTGCGGAGCACGCCGGGCGCCATCGCCGAGATCGGATTGACGCGCAGCACCGGCTGGCCGGGGGTGCCGACCACCTCATAGGTCACGCCGATCAGACCTTCATTGCTGCCGCCGCCGAGGAACAGGCCGACGATCGGAATCTGGCCGAAAATGTTGTTGAGCCCGTACATCGGAACGAAGGTGCCGCTCATGCGCACCGCGTTGCCGACATAGTCGATGCTGCCCTCGATCGTCGCGCCGATGGTCGGTCCCTTCACCACGCCGTCGCGGATCGTGAGCTGGCCGCTTTGCCTCGTGAATTCGGCGCGCAACGCCGAGAACGATACGCCGCTCAGAATACCCGGTGTCGCGCCCCCGGCGGCGCGCTCGAGCGCGGTCTCGCCCTTGACGGAGAAATCACGGACGTTGATCAGGCCCTCCTTTGCGCTCGGCTCCGACGTCGGCGGCTCCATCGCGAGCGCGAGCTGGCCGCCGACCATCTTCGAATACATGTCGGTAAATCGGAGAAAGGCGCCGGCGTCGTTGGTCTGGAGCAGGATCAATTCCCGCGCCTGCCCCTGTCCGCGGGCGCGCAGATCGGCGGTCACCGGCGTGTCGCGCCCGACCTTGCCGGAGAGCGTGAAGGTTTTGACGACGCCGTTGCGGCGGGAGAACTTGGTATCGATGCTTCGCAACGCCTCCCCGTTGAATCCCGCCACCGCGCCGAGCTTGAGATCGACGTCGATGTCGACGCTCTTCGGCCTGCTCTTGGGATCGGCCTCCCTGCCGGAGATCGTCGATTTGAGGAAACCGCGGCCATCGAACACGTCGCCGCGCATCACGACCTTCACGACCCCATCGGCGCCGCGCTCGGCCTTCAGCGTGGTCCTGTCGCCTTCCGACGGCGCGTAGGTCGGGAAATTCGCGTTCAGCAGGTCGCCGTTCTGGTCGATTTCCAGCGAGCCCTTGATCGACACGCCGCCGCCCTCGACGAGGATGTCCTGGAACAGCGTTGATTGTTCCTTCTTGATGACGTTGAACGTCGCCTTGCCCGACTTTCCGGGCACCTTGACCCAGCCCGGAAGAATGTTGTCGAGCCTCAACGCAGTAAGGTCAGCCTCGATACCGACGCGGCTGTCGTTTTCGCCGATCTTGCCGATCACCTTGATCGGGAGCGCGCCGGTCACGGCGGACCCGAGGTCGATGCCGAGGCGGGCGCGGCTGGCGTCATCCAGCGTCGCCTGAAGCCTGATATCGGCATCGCCTTCGGCCGGCTTGCGGTAGTCAAGCGACGCCGGCTGACCGTTGATCTTGACGTCGCCCCTGACCTGGTAGCCGGCGTTGTTGGCAATCACCTTCAGCGTGCTGGCTTCCAGCTTCTGGTTCATCACGAGCTTGTCGGCGGAAAACCCGCTGAGGTCGGCGGTGACGGTGTAGATGGTGTCGGCCTTGGTCAGGGAGCCCTTGACCGGCACGTTCAGCGTGATGATGGCGGCCACCGTTCCCTTGCTGGCATTGGGATCGATCAGGGTGCCGGAAAGGTCGTTGATGCGGTCGGAGGCGAGGATCTCGGCGGCGGCCGGCACCGCGGCGTCGATCCTGAACTTCACCCGCGACGGCGAGGGCTTGGGCGCCATGTCCGGCACCTCGAAGACAAAATCCGATATGTTGATCTTGCGCCCGGCCGGGGTGTCGGCCACCCCCTGGCCGATGGTCACCGTCGCGGACCGCCCGGTAACCCGCGCCTTCAAGTCCGCATCGCGCACCGAGGGCATCTGATCGACCGGACGCACCGTCACGCCCGAAGCGACGATGTTGACGGCCAATCCTTCCTCCGGGATGGGCGGTCCCTTGCGCGACAGGTTGCGGACCGGCGAATTGACCCCGACCTCGATGCGCTGGAGCGTGCCGCGCTCGATCCGGTCAATCACCCATTCGCGCACTTCGGGCACGATCAGGATCGGCCACATGCGCTTGAGCGCGGATGCCGACATCGGCGTTCCCGCAAAGCCGAGTTGCAGGCGCGCCTCGCCGGCATAGTCGATGCTGCCGGTGCCGGCGATGCCGATCTCGCCATTGCTGATATCCGCCTGCGTCAGCAGCACGCGCTTCCGGTCGGTGTCGAAGCGCATGCCAATGGCGATACGGTTGAAGATCAGCGGCGGTTCGTTTTCGCTGCCAGCCAGCAGGATCGTGCCGCCGCTCAGCCGCGCCTGCCATTCGGTGGTGGCGCCATTGGGCGGTTCGAGATTGGCGAGCAACGTCACCCGGTTCGATCCGGAAATGATCTTGAAGGGGGCGACCAGGACCCGTCGTCCCGAATCCCATTCGACGCTCATTTCCGCCGAATCGATCGGCATCGGATAATCGGGCGTGTCGCTGTCGATGATATTCCCGGCGCCCGCGAACACCTTGCCGCGGAAGAAGGTCGGCAGGCCGTCGCGGCCCAGTTCGCCCTTCAGCTCGCCCGACAGCGGCAGGTCCGCGCTGTAGGTCAGATTTTTGACCCGCATCGCCAGCAGGATGGTGGCGGCCGGCACCTTGTCGGCGCGAAGATCGACCGACCGCACCCCGTTCTGCTGCGGTCCGACCACGACCCGCAGCGACCAGGGCTGCGCGCCCTCCTCGCCGAGACTCACCGCGACTCCGCCGCCGCGCGGCCGGCGCATGCTCAGGCTGATATTGTCGAACGTCCATTTGTGGCCGCGCTGCTGGTCGTCGACGACAAGGTTGCCGTTTTTCAGGCCGATTTCGTTCAGGTTCTGCCCGTCGATACCGGTCAGGCTGAGACTGTCCAGCCAGTCGAGGCCGGCCAGCAGGCCGCTTTGCGTCAGGTCGGGAGCCGGCGCCGCAGCACCCGCCGGCGCCGTGGTCTGACGCGGGAATGTCGGGGCGATGCCCGCATCTCGTTTGGAGGCTACGCCGGTCGCCAGCGGCTTGGCCGTGTCACCGGCGGACACCGTCACCTGGCCGTCCGGCGCGATTCGCACGGCGAGTTCGGCGTCCACCAGGTTGAGGCTTTCGGCGCGCAGCCGTCCCAGCAGCAGCGCGGTGCCTGAGAGCCTCACTTCGGCCTTCGGCGCGGTGGCGACGACGACCTGGTCACGGTCGCGAACCACGATGTCACGGATACGAACCGCAATCCGGATCCGACCGGCCCGCTCGATCTGCGTACCGCCGATCTCGACCGTGTTGCCGCGCCCGATATTGTCCTCGATCGCCGACGCCAGCCATGGCGTCGCCAGATTGAGGTTGATGGGTCCGGCGCCGAGCCGCAACCACAACCCGCCGAAGCAGCCGACGAAGATCACCGCCAGCACGCCGACGATGACGGCCAGGCGCTTGATCCAGCGTTCCCTGGTTAGCCGCCGCAGCCCTGCAAATCGATCGCCCAGCCAATGAAGCCGATGAACGCCGGAACTGGAACGGGACAACAGCCGGCGCGCGCGGTTACGCGCCGCCTCGTCGTGCTCCGGATCCCAGCCGGCCGAGGCATCATCCCATTGCGGGGTCTGAACCTCGGCACGCGGATTCGACCCCTTGGGCGAAGTATTCCTGGCCATTGCCTCTCGGTGCCGGCGTTGAGGTTGATTGCCGCCAAGGGCGCGCTCATCGATCGGTATCGAGCGCTCCTGTTCCGGCATCGCTGCCAATCCTCGATTAATACTGTTACTCGTTGTCGGGCCCAAGGTTTGATTGGGTGGGCTCTTTAGCGCGCGGGCGGGTGGTGCGTCGAATTCGGTATGATCATGCTCCACGGTCATCAAGCCAGCCCGAAGACCGGCCCGAATCCGGCCGTCATGGGCACGCCTCGCAATACCCTATTGGTTGATCCGCGGAAAGCGACGAAAGGAAGGCGTATGTCCACGAAAAAACGCAAGAAATCCTCCAAGCCATCCCGTGTCCCATCCACCAGGCCGCCTAGCGGAAAATCCCGGAATACAGTTGCCTCAAAGCCACCGGCGTCGACCGCTGCCCGCCGCAAGGTGAAGGTATCGACCAGCAAGCGCGCTGTCACCGCGGCCGCAAAGACCGCCGGCAAGCCTGACAAAGCTGCCTCAGCACAAGCGTCGCACAGGCCCCCATCAAAACCGTTAAAATCGGGTCGACCGGCAGCGCCCAGGTCGGTGCCGGCGGCAGCGCTAATCGAAGGCGGGCCGGCCCCAGGCTTCCAGCTTCCCCGCGACGGCGGCGGCAGCGTTTCGCTTGGTGATTTTGCGGGGCGGAAGGTCGTGCTTTTTTTCTATCCCCGCGCCGACACTCCGGGCTGCACCCGCGAGGCCATCGACTTCACCCGGTTGAGCCCGGCCTTTGCCGAGCTGGGCGCCGCCGTGATCGGCGTCTCCGCCGACAGCCCCGCCGCCCAGGAATCCTTCCGCGACAAGCACAAGCTTTCGGTTCCCCTGCTCGCGGACGAGCAGCACCAGATGCTCGCCGCCTATGGCGCCTGGGGCGAAAAATCCATGTATGGCCGCGCGTTCATGGGAATCATCAGGACGACAATTGTCATCGGCGAGGACGGGCGGATCGCGAGGATCTGGCGCAATGTACGCGTCGACGGCCACGCCGAGGAGGTGCTGGCCGCCGTGCGGGAGATGTAATTCGGCAAGCCCTTTCCCGAAAATTAACCATCGGCGGGTCAAATCGGCGGCGCAGATTGAGCCGTAAGGAACTGATGTCCGACCGGCGCGGGAGTGCCGATGTCGTATCGTTCCGGTTATCGCTCCGACCACCACCATCCCCACGATCACCGCCGGACGCCCCCGCGACGTCCCGCGGCGCAGGCCGCTGCGCTCGATCGTGACGGCTACGCCATCGTCCACGCCGGCAAGCAGGTCCGGGTCGGCCCGGTGGTGTTCTGGATCGTCGTCGGCACGATCGTCATACTCGGCATGTGGTCGGCGGCAACCGCCACCTATTTCGCCTTTCGCGACGACGTCCTGACGCGGTTGATCGCCCGCCAGGCCGAGATGCAGTACGCTTATGAGGACCGCATCGCCGAGTTGCGCGCCAGAGTCGACCGCACCACCAGCCGCCAGTTGCTCGACCAGGAACAGTTCGACCAGAAGCTCGACCAGATCATGCGCCGCCAGGCCGCGCTCGAATCGCGCGCCACTGCGCTCGGTACGATTCCGGATACCGCCGCCACCGGCTCGATCCGCCCGCCCGCCCGCGGCGCCGCGGCCGACACGCCGTCCTCCGGGGTCCCAAAACCGTCCCCGATCAGCGATACCGTGATCTTCGTGGCGCCGCCGGATCGCGAAGCCCGCCTGGAGTCGCGAGCGCCGGTCGCGATCAAGCCGCCGCCCAACCAGTTTGCCAAGGTTCAAGGGTTCGACAACGTCCTCGTTCGGTTGCAGACATCGCTTGATAGCGTTGAGCGGCGGCAGATGGCCGCGCTGAGCGCGGTCGAGGACAGCATGGAATCGCGCGTCCGGCGGATGCGCGGCGTCTTCACCGATCTCGGGCTCGACATGGCGCAGCTGGAAGCGGCGACGCCGCGCTCGGCCGTGGGCGGCCCGTTCGTGCCGGTGAAACTTCCACCCGATGCCGGCACATTCGAGCGCCAACTCTACCGGATCCACATCGCCCGCACCCAGGTACAGCGCCTCAACGCGACGCTTTCGCTGGTGCCCTACCGCAAGCCCGTGGTCGGCGCGGTTGAATTCACTTCCGGCTTCGGTGTTCGCAGCGATCCGTTCCTCGGTCGCCCGGCGATGCACACCGGCCTCGATTTCCGCGCGCCGACCGGCGATCCCGTGCGCGCCACCGCCAACGGCAAGGTGGTCTCGTCGGGCTGGAGCGGCGGCTATGGCCGCATGGTGGAGATCGACCATGGCAACGCACTGTCGACGCGCTATGGCCATCTCTCCGAGATTCACGTCAAGGTCGGCGACGTCGTCAAGATCGGACAGGTGATTGGCGCCGTCGGCTCGACCGGCCGCTCGACCGGCCCGCATCTGCACTACGAAACGCGGATCGACGGCGAGGCGGTCGATCCGCAGAAATTCCTGCGCGCCGGGGTGAGGCTCAGCGCGGGTTAGTGCCGATGCAGTTCGATGAACTCGCCACGCAAACGCCTGATGCTTGAAGCCTATCCTCGCTCCACCTACCAACAGATGGTTGTTGCGCGGCGTCAGTTGTGGTCAGTTCCGTCGACGATCCACCCGTGGCCCTCTGAGGCGGACTGATTGGAAACGCTGAAACGACGCGTCGGGCCGCGGCATCCGGCGATTGCGAAGGCGGGTTACCGTCTCACGCGCCGGCTCGCCGAGCCGGCCATGGCGCGCGCCGGCTTTCACCGGCTCGACAGCGAATTCGCGCGCTGGACAGTCGACTCGATCCGCCTACGGCTGCAGCGCGGCGAAACCGTTTACGTCGTCGGCTTCGCCGCGCCCGGCACCCACAACACCGGCGTCGCGCTGATCGAGATCACGCAGGCAGGCGGCCCCCGCATCGTCGTCAACAACGAGGAAGAGCGCTTCTCCGGCGAGAAGCACACCACCGAATATCCGCGGCGGTCGATCGACGCCACGGTCGAAACCCTGCGCGGACTCGGGCGCGATATCGGCGACATCGCCGCCGTCGTCACCACCTGGGACTATCCGGTCCTGTTCGCGACCATCGTGCGAACGCTGCTCGAGGAAGCGCCGCAAAGCCTGGGTATGCTGCTGCAGCCGGTCACGCCCGCCATCGACCGTCGCCGCCTCGACCAGATGCGACGGACACCACGGCTCCTCGCCAGACAGCTCGGCCTTTCCGAAAACGTGCCGCTGATCTGCATGCCGCACCACGACAATCACGCCTGGTTTTCGTTTGCCGCCTCGCCCTTTGCCGACGGTGCGGAGCCGGTCGCGATCGCCGTACTCGACGGCACCGGCGACCAGGGTTCGGTCTCGCTCTATGTCGCGCGCGACGGCGAGATGCGCCAGCTCTACTGCAATGACAGCGTGTTCGATTCACTCGGCGCGTTCTACAGCGTGATTTCATCGACCCAGGGCGGCTGGACCTGGCTCTCCAGCGAGGGCCGCTACATGGGCGCGGCCGCCTGGGGCGACATGAACCGTGCGACCAACCCCTATTATCCGCGGCTCAGGCAGGTTCTCCATTTCGGCGCCGAGGGCGAAATCAGGCTCAATCGCGCCATGGGCAATTGGTGCAGCAATCCCTACGACAAGCCCTACCACGCAGCCCTGATCGAAATCCTCGGCGAGCCGCTCACGCCCGCGCAGTTGTGGAATCCGGACGCGGTGCTGCGCGTCGAGGATATCCATCACCGCCCCGACACAAGGGATCGCCTCGACAAGGCGGCGGCGACCCAGCTCGTGTTTGAGGACGCGCTCATTCACATTGTCGATCATCTGCTGCGCGTGACCGCCGCCAACCGGCTGGTGCTGACCGGCGGCGTCGCGCTGAACGCGCTCGCCAACATGCGGTTGCTGGAGCACTTTGACGAGGCATGGTTTTCGGCCGCTCAGCAGCGCAAGGCCCGGCTGCATCTCTGGGTGCCGCCGGTGCCGGGCGACCCCGGCGTTCCCATCGGCGCGGCATGGCTGCTGGCGCACATGGCGGGAGCGCCGCGCGGTGCGCCGCTGACTCACGCCTTCTATTGCGGCACGCCGCCCGTGGCCGCGGATATCGCGGCCGCGGTCGAGGCTGACGACATCGCCTCCCGTTCCATCGGCGAGGTCTCGACACCGGATGGCCGCGACGCCATCGCCGACCTGATGGCGTATATGGTGGCGCAGAACGGCGTGATCGCGCTGTACCAGGGTGCGGCCGAAACCGGGCCCCGCGCGCTCGGCCATCGCTCGATCCTCGCCAATCCCTGCAATCCCGAAGCGCGGGCGCAGCTCAACGAGCGCGTCAAGTACCGCGAGGCCATCCGCCCGCTGGCACCGATGGCGACGCTCGAGGCCGCGCGGCAGTATTTCCAGCTGCAGCCGGGCGCCTCCGACGCCAACTACAACGCCTATAACTACATGGTGCTGACGGCGCATTCGAAACCCGGCGCGCGCGACAAGATACCCGCCGTGATCCACGCCGACGGCACCGGGCGAATCCAGATCGTACGCGCCGACGACGATCCCCTCACCCATGCCTATCTCAAGGCGCTCGGCCGTCGCATCGGGGTCGAGATGTCGGTCAACACCTCCTTCAATGTCGCTGGCCCGATCGCGCAGACGCCGCAGCAGGCGATCGACACGCTGCGGCGTTCGAAGGGTCTCGACGTCGTAATCATGGTGGCCGCCGACGGCGCGGTCACCGCCGCCTGGCACGGCGGCGTGCGCGACAGCGGACGATTCAGCGGCTGGTACGCGGCCTGGAAGGCAGGAGGCGGTTAGCTCAGCGCTGAAGCAGCTTCAGCACCCGCCCGTCGATCAACAACAGCGCGCTGCCGATCACCACCGCGCCGGCGATCTCACGCGGCGATATTCTCTCGCCCAGCACCAGATATCCAAGCAGGATCGCCGTCATCGGGATCAGCAACGTCACCAACATGACATTGGTAGCGCCCGACCGCCGCAGGATCTGAAAGAACACGATATAGGCGAGCGCGGTGGACAAGGCGGCGAGGCCGATCACGGCGAGCCACGTGACGGCGCCCGGCATCGGCAATTGCCAGGGGCGTTCGACGAAACCCGCGACAAGCGTCATGATCGCGGCCGAAGCGAGCATCTGAAATGTCGCGGCGCCAAGCGGCAGCGCATCTTTCAAGTGCCGTCGAGCCAGCAGCGCTGACAGTCCGTAGCTGACGGCGGCGAGGAGGCAGAGCAGAATGCCGACGCCCTGCCCGCTCTCCAGTCCGAGGCCGTCGCCCTGAAGGATGACGACGCCGATCAGGCCGGTGGCGACGCCGAATATCCGCCGCGCCTGCAGTTTTTCTTCGCCGGCTACCGCCATCACCAGCACCGTGAACAGCGGCGTGGTGGCGTTCAGGATCGAGGCCAGGCCGCCGGGGATATAGGTCTGCCCGACCACGATCAGCGAGAACGGCACCACGTTGTTGAGCAACCCGATCGCGATGAAGGGCGCCCAGCCTGACAGGCCCCGCGGAAAACGGATCTGGTAGACCCACAACAGCGGCAGCAGCATGATCGTGGCGAGCGCGACGCGCAGAAACACCAATGTCAGCGGCGGCAGTTCCTTCAGCACCACCTCGTTGAAGAAGAACGTGCCGCCCCACAGCACCGACAGCAGGCCGAGCAGCGACCAATCCCTGCGGTCGATCGAAGCGTTATGTGCGATCATGCGGCTGATGTCGGTCACCGCGCGGCTTTAGCCCGCGATGCCATGGCGTCGCCACCCGATTTCCGGATCAGTCCACATCCTCGACCGCGCCGGGCGAGGTGCCGAACGCACGCTGCGCCAGGGTTGCGGCCATGAACTCGTCGAGGTCGCCGTCGAGCACGCCCGAGGTGTCCGAGGTCTGCACGCCGGTCCGAAGGTCCTTCACCATCTGATAGGGCTGCAGCACATAGGAGCGGATCTGGTGGCCCCAGCCGATATCGGTCTTGGCGGCCTGGTCGGCGGCGGCCTGCTGCTCGCGCTTCTTCAGTTCGATCTCGTAGAGTCGCGCGCGCAGCATGTCCCAGGCCTGCGCCTTGTTCTTGTGCTGCGAGCGGCCGGCCTGGCAGACCACCGCGACGCCGGTCGGAATATGCGTCAGCCGCACCGCGGATTCGGTCTTGTTGACGTGCTGCCCGCCGGCGCCGCCGGAGCGCATGGTGTCGGTGCGAACGTCGGACTCGGCGATGTCGATCTTGATGCTGTTGTCGACCACCGGGAAGATCGCCACCGACGAAAACGAAGTGTGCCGGCGCGCATTGGAATCGAACGGCGATATCCTCACCAGCCGGTGTACGCCCGCTTCGGTCTTCAGCCAGCCATAGGCGTTGTGTCCGCTGATCTGGATGGTGGCGGACTTGATGCCGGCTTCCTCGCCCTGGGTTTCCTCGAGATACTCGACCTTGAAGCCGTGCTTCTCGGCCCAGCGCGTGTACATGCGCAGCAGCATCGCGGCCCAGTCCTGGCTTTCGGTGCCGCCGGCGCCGGCGTGCACTTCGAGATAGGAATCGAACCGGTCGGCCTCGCCCGACAGCAGCGCTTCCAGCTCGCGACGGGCGACTTCCTTCTTCAGGGCTCTTAGCGCGCCCTCCGCCTCGACCACCACGCCTTCATCGTTCTCGGCCTCGCCGAGCGCGATCATCTCGACATTGTCGTCGAGTTCGCGCTCGACCTTGCCGATGCCCTCCAGCGCATCCACCAGCGCGGTGCGCTCCTGCATCAGCTTCTGGGCCTTCTGGGGATCGTTCCAGAGATTGGGATCTTCGGCGAGCTTGTTCAGCTCGGCGAGCCGCGCCGTGGATGTCTCGACGTCAAAGATGCCTCCTCAGCAGCCCGACCGACTGCTTGATCTCTTCAACGAGGCGTTCGACTTCGGCGCGCATGGTGTCTCTTGATCTGCGGCCGAAGCCGCGCATGGGATGATGTGGCAGGGATGTAGCGGCGCAAGCCGCAAAGCGCAATCGGGTATGGCCCGCAGGTCAGTAAAGCCCGCCGGTTCCGGGACGCATGATGTTGCCGGCGTCAGGCGAAATCCCCGGCGGCATCCGCCCGTCCATGTCGGCGATTCCGATCACGCTGTAATTGTCCGGCGGCGCGGTGCCTGGCTTGAACGCTTCCAGGATGGTGCGGCCACCCTCACCGGGCCCGGCGCGCATGCCGCTCCTGGCTTCGACGCGGACCAGCTTGATGCCGGCGGGAACCTTGAACGGGATCGCCGGCTTGTCGGCCAGTGCGAGCTTGAGGAAGTCCTTGGCGATCGGCGCGGCCAGATGACCGCCGGTCATGCCGCGGCCAAGATTGCGCGGCTTGTCGAAGCCGACATAGATGCCGACCACCAGGTCCGGCGAGAACCCGATGAACCAGGCGTCCTTTTCGTCGTTGGTGGTGCCGGTCTTGCCGGCGACGGGCTTGCCGACTTCCTTCAACACCGTCGCGGTGCCGGCTTGCACCACATATTCCATCATCGAGGTGATCTGGTAGGCGGTCATCGGATCCAGCACCTGCTCGCGGCGATCGACCAGTTGCGGCTCGGCCTGGTTCTTCCAGCCCCCCGGCGCATCGCAGCCGCGGCATTCGCGCGCGTCATGCTTGAAGATGGTGCGGCCATAGCGGTCCTGAATGCGGTCGATCAGGGTCGGCTTCACGCGACGACCGCCATTGGCGAACATCGAATAGGCCGTGACCATCCGCATGACCGTGGTTTCGCCGGCGCCCAGCGCATAGGAAAGATAATTCGGCAGTTCGTCGTAGACGCCGAAACGTCGCGAATACTCCCCGATCAGCGGCATGCCGATGTCCTGCGCCAGCCGCACCGTAACCGTATTCAGCGATTGCCGGAGCGCGTTGCGCAGCGTTGTCGGGCCGCCATACTTTCCGGACGAATAGTTCTCCGGACGCCATACGCCGACACCCTGCCCCTGGTCGATCTCGATGGGCGCGTCGATCACGACGGTGGAGGGCGTGTAGCCATTGTCCATCGCGGCCGAGTAGACCAGCGGCTTGAACGAAGAACCCGGCTGCCGGTAGGCCTGGGTGGCGCGGTTGAACTGGCTCTGGTCGAACGAGAAGCCGCCGACCATCGCCAGCACGCGGCCGGTCCAGGGGTCCATCGCCACCATCGCGCCGGACACTTCCGGCAATTGACGCAGCCGGTACTGGCCTTCGACCGGCTTGCCCTCCTTGTCGAACAGCGGGTCGGCATAGATCACGTCGCCCGCCGACAGCACCTGCGCCACCGAGGTTGGCGTGCGGCCCTTCTGCGGACCCGAGGCGGCCTTCGCCCAGCGCACGCCGTCGAGCGTGATGATGCCGGTCTGGCGCTGTTTGCTGACGGCGCCGCCGAGTTCACGGCCGGGCTGGAAGCCGATCCGCGCCGATTGGTCTGATGTCTCGAGCACCACGGCCATTCGCCAGGGCGCAATATCGCTCAGCGACTTGACGTCGGCGAGCTTGACGCCCCAGTCGCCTGAAACATCCAGCTTCGAGGGCGCGCCGCGCCAGCCGCTTGCTTCGTCATACTTGACGAGGCCGGCCGCCATGGTCTTGCGCGCCATCACCTGCAGCTTCGGATCGAGCGTGGCCCGGACCGACAAGCCGCCTTCATACAGCTTCTTCTCGCCGTAGCGCTCGAAGATGTCGCGTCGGACTTCCTCGGCAAAATACTCGCCGGCGAATGTATGCGCGCCGTTGCCGCGGCTGGTGACCGCGAGCGGATCCTTGCGGGCCTTGTCGGCGTCGGCCTGCTTGACCCAGCCGTTCTCCACCAGGCGGTCGACGACGTAGTTGCGCCGCTCGACGGCGCGATCGCGGTTGCGAACCGGGTGCAGCGCGGCCGGCGCCTTGGGGAGCGCCGCCAGATACGCGGCTTCCGCGATCGTGAGTTCGTTGACCGACTTGTCGAAATACACCAGCGAGGCGGCCGCAATCCCGTAGGCGCCGAGCCCGAGATAGATTTCGTTCAGGTACAGTTCGAGGATGCGGTCCTTCGAATAGGCGCGCTCGATGCGCATCGCCAGCAAGGCTTCCTTGATCTTGCGGGTGAAGGAAACCTCGTTGGTCAGCAGGAAGTTCTTGGCGACCTGCTGGGTGATCGTCGATGCGCCCTGCGGACGTTTGTTGGAGCCGAAATTCTGCGCGAACACCACCGCGGCGCGCGCCATGCCGGTGAAGTCGATACCGCCATGTTCGTAGAAGTTCTTGTCTTCGGCGGCCAGAAACGCGTTGATGACGAGCTTTGGCACCGCCTGGATCGGCAGGTAAAGCCTGCGCTCCTTGGAATACTCGCCGAGCAGTGCGCCGTCGGAGGCGTGCACACGCGTCATGACAGGCGGCTCGTAATCCTGAAGCTGGGAATAATCCGGCAAGTCCCTGGAGAAATGCCAGATCGCTCCCGCGACGCCGGCCACTCCCACCAGAAACACGACGGTTCCGGCGGCGAACAGGAAACCCAAAAACCGGACCAGCAGGCGCATTATCGAACTTCCGTTTCAACCTGTGTGCCGGAACCTGTGGCGTCCGCTCCGGTAGAACATTCCCGGCCCCCTGGCCGGGTTCGAGCAGTCGGATTCCAGCGGTCGAACAATGAATGGGCCTGCGGTCAATACCCACGCGATTCCGAAGGCCTACGTTGTTTTTCTATAGCGTTGCCGCTGTGGCCAAACTAGGGCTTTGGTCCCCAGCATCTGATCATTTACACACCGCTTTCAAGGACGCTCGCCGCGGGCACCTTCACTTGGTAGGCGCCGTGGTTGCCGGTCTTTTGGCGAAAAACGCGTCAATCGCCAGCGCCATCGATCCGACCGTCCTGTTGCGCCAGTTCTCGGATACCAGATGCTCGAGGTCGCCCTTGTTCGAGACATAGCCGAGCTCGACCAGCACCGAGGGCACGTCCGGCGCCTTCAAGACCCGGAATCGCGCCGACTTCAGCGGGTGCTTGTGCATCCGCACCGTGTTCTTCATTTCGCCCATCAAGACCCGTGCGAAACGGTTTGAAAAGGTCCGCGTCTCCCGCTGCGCCAGATCGATCAGGATGTCCGCGACTTCGGTCGGCTCGTCGGCGAGACTGACGCCGCCGATGGCATCCGACTTGTTCTCGGCGTCCGCCAGCCGCTCGGCTTCGGCGTCGGAGGCTTTTTCCGACAGCGTGTAGATGGTGGCGCCCCTGGCGTTGCCCTCGTTGCTTGGCAAGGCGTCGGCGTGGATGGAGACGAACAGCGCCGCCGAATGGCTGCGCGCGATCCTGACGCGCTCGCCCAGCGGAATGAAGGTATCGTCGGTACGAGTCATGACGACGCGATATCTGCCGGATTTCTCGATCCGGTCGCGCAGCGCCAGGCCGAACCCGAGCACCAGGTTCTTTTCCATGATCTCGCCGGCGGCCTGGGTGCCGTTGTCGACCCCGCCATGGCCGGGGTCGATCACGATCACCGGCCTGGTATCGGGCGGCGGCGCGGGTCGCACCGTGGCTGGGGCGGCGGCAGCGTTGGCGTTGGCGTCGGCGATCGCAGGCCGCAATTCGGGGCGGTTCGCAGGCGCCAGCGACTGGACAAAGCTGGTCCGGTCCACCTCCTCGAGCTCGAGCACCAGCCGTGCCGGCTGGCCGTTGGCCGCCTCCAGCACATAGGACTTGGCGACCTTCGCCGGGCCAGTCAGGTCAAAGACGATCCGCGACCCGCCCGGCATGACGAGCCCGTAGCGGAAGGACTTGACCAGCCCCCGCCCCGCCGAACCGATATCCGCGGCGAGCCTGAAGCTGACCTGGGGCAGATCGAGGATGACGCGGTAGGGATCGGCCAGCGCAAAGGCGCGAAACTGGACCGGCTTGTCGAGATCAAGCACGAAGCGGGTTTGCTTGGCGTCACCCGCCAGGCGCGCGTCGGAGGCGATCGGAAAACTTGACGCGGCCACCGGGGTCGGGGCCACCATCCCGGATGCCGGCCATTGGGCTGCGGCTGGATGTATCGCTTGGGCGCACAGCAATGCTGCGGCGCAAAACACGCCACATTTCAGCCAAACAGGTGGATTTGCGCGGTTCACCAACGATTCGGCGCCTCCGAAGCGGCTTTGCTTACCGCATCGGCACATCAGGGTTAATCGCAACCTTCGGGTTCCCCCGGCGAAAATGGCAAGGTGTTGCTGCGCTGCGACGCCTGCCGGACGCTTTGCTTGCACCGCGCCGCCAATCCACGTATGTACGAACCGCTGACGGCTAATACTCCCGGTTGTGTCGCTTTCAGCCTCCCGGTGCAGCGCCGGAACCTTGCAAGTCGAAGGTTTCTGCGTCCTTCCCGACCTCTCCACGGCCAGCGCCGCGCGCGGCTGACACGGAGCGGCGGTTTCGAGCCCGAGCGGCTTTCGGTCCCAGGTGTTCTAACTCACCGGGGACGGTTTGGGACACGGCACGACCGATTATCCGGACCCGGAAAGGTCGGATATGCGATGGCCGGCAGGCGTCTAGGCGCCGCGCCGGGGCTTCAGCGATAGATACGGCGGATCTTCTTCCGCCAATATGTTCAGACGGGCCGACGCTCGATGCGCCAGACTGTATTGCCGACCAGGGTCATTGGAACGATCGCGCCGACGCGAGGCGAAAGCTTCGCGCGTCGCCTTGCTCCCCTGCACCCCCGTTCGGCGCGGCGCCAGGATTTGCGTTTTGGCCTTCCCCTCACCCCCGAATCAGGTGGACCGTCGCGTCACCGGGCCGCGCTATCTGCGCGCGCCATGCACCGCGCCCGCCGCCGTCAAGAGCCCCAAAATGCCCAACAAGATGTTGATCGATGCCACCCACCCGGAAGAAACCCGGGTCGTTGTGGTCCGCGGCAATCGCGTCGAAGAATTTGATTTCGAAACCGCCCAGCGCAAACAACTTCGCGGCAATATCTATCTCGCCAAGGTGACGCGCGTCGAGCCGTCGCTGCAGGCCGCGTTCATCGAATATGGCGGCAACCGTCACGGTTTCCTCGCCTTCAGCGAAATCCATCCCGACTATTATCAAATCCCCGTCGCCGACCGTCAGGCGCTGATTGAGGCGGACGAACGCGCGCACCGCGAGGCGGAGGAAGAAACCGAGAACCGCTCCAATAATCGCCACCGCGGTCGCTCGCGCCACCGTAGCGCGCGCCGCCGGGGCCATGGCGACCGGGTCCAGAGCGATGTCATCGAGAACGCCGCCCTCGATCCGGCGCAGGCGGCCCAGCCCAACGAAGGCGGCATGCAGGGTTCCGAGGCGACCCCGCACGACCACGATGGGCAACATCAAGACGCGCAGAGCCAGCAGGCGCACGGCCTTGCTCATGACCATGCCGGGCCGGAACACGCGCACGATCCTGATCATCCGCACGATCATGCCACGGCATTGCCGTCCGACACCGAAGCGGTTGCTGCGGTCGCCGAGGCGCCGTCGCTCACCGAGCGTCACGACGACCACGCCCCTGACCAGCGGCCCGACGACGAACGGCATGACGATGAGCACGCGCGCGAAAACGCCGCCCATGCCGGGGACGCGCATCGCGCCGAACACGCCGGCGAAGAATACGCCGCCACGCATGAAGACCACGGCACCGCTCCGGAAGGCGAAGAGCAGGACGACGACGAAGAAGACGAAGAAGATGACGGCGACGACGCCGAAGAGGAACTCGTTGAATCCGTCGGCGGCGACGACGTGCTGGAGGAAGTGCCCGAGCGCGCCTTCCGCCCGCGCCGCCAGTACAAGATCCAGGAAGTCATCAAGCGCCGCCAGGTGATGCTGGTTCAGGTCGTCAAGGAGGAGCGCGGCAACAAGGGCGCCGCGCTGACGACCTATCTGTCGCTGGCCGGCCGTTACGCCGTCCTGATGCCGAATACCGCCCGCGGCGGCGGCATCAGCCGCAAAATCACCAGCGCCCAGGACCGCTCCCGGCTGAAGGAAGTGGTGCAGGATCTCGACGTGCCCGAAGGCATGGGCATCATCCTGCGCACCGCCGGCGCCTCGCGGACCAAGCCCGAGATCAAGCGCGACTTCGAATATCTGATCCGCATGTGGGAAACCGTGCGCGACATGACGTTGAAGTCGCAGGCTCCGACCCTCGTCTATGAGGAAGGCTCGCTGATCAAGCGGTCGCTGCGCGACCTCTACAACAAGGAGATCGACGAAATCCAGGTCGCCGGCGAAGCCGGCTACCAGGAAGCGCGCGACTTCATGAAGATGCTGATGCCCTCCAACGTGCGCGCGGTCCGCCAGTATCGCGACGGCCAGCCGCTGTTCTCGCGGATGGGCGTCGAGAGCCAGCTCGATGCGATGTTCTCGCCGACGGTGCAGTTGCGCTCCGGCGGCTACATCGTCATCAACCAGACCGAGGCGCTGGTTTCGATCGACGTCAACTCCGGCCGCTCGACCCGCGAACACCATATCGAGGACACCGCCCTCAAGACCAATCTCGAGGCGGCCGAGGAAGTCGCCCGCCAGCTCAGGCTGCGCGACCTCGCCGGCCTGATCGTCATCGATTTCATCGACATGGACGAGAAGCGCAACAACCGCTCCGTCGAGCGCAAGCTCGCCGACTGCCTGCGGCAGGACCGGGCGCGCATCCAGATCGGACGCATCTCGCATTTCGGCCTGATGGAAATGTCGCGTCAGCGCATCCGCGCCAGCGTGCTGGAGAGTTCGACCGAGCCCTGCCCGCAATGCGGCGGCAGCGGGCATGTGCGCTCGGTATCGTCGGTGGCGCTGCAATTGCTGCGCGGCATCGAGGAAGTGCTGATGAAGGGTGCCACCCACAATCTGGTGGTGCGCACCCGCACCGACGTCGCGCTCTACGTTCTCAACCACAAGCGCGGTCATCTGCGCGACCTCGAGAACAGCTTCAAGGTGACCCTTGCCGTGGTGGCCGATGCGGCCGTGAGCGGCCAGCAGTCGTTCATCATCGACCGCGGCGAACAGGTGCATACGCTGGAAGCGGCCAAGGCGCTGCTGGTGGCGCAGGCTGCCGCCTCACCGCCGCAGGTCGAGGAAGCCCATGACGACGAAGAGACATTCGACATCGAAACCGAATCCGAGGTTGAAACCGAAGAAACCGAGGGCTTGAGCGACGATACCGCCGCCGAGGCCCCCGGCGGCGAAAGCGAAGCCGAAGGCATCCGCCGCAAGCGACGTCGGCGTCGGCGTGGTCGTGGTGAACCGCGCGAAGGCGGCGCCCCCCGCGAGGAACATGACGCGCTGCGCGTTGTCGGCGAAGCGACTGAAGGCACTGCCGCAGAGGATGGCGAAGGCGAAGAGGACGAAGGCGACGAGCAGCCGGGTGTGGTTCGCGGCGAGCAGGCGGCGAATGGCGAACGGCGTCCGCGTCGCCGCGGCCGGCGCGGCGGACGGCGCCGGCGCGGCAACGGGCTGGAAGACGGTCTGGTCGGCTCGATCGCCGACGAACTCGGGCCGACCTCGGCGCCCGAAGTTACCAGTGCGGTCGCCGATTTCGACGGCGTCGCTGCGGCCCCCGCGCCATCGTTGGTCCAGCCCGAACCGGCATGGCGGCCGGCGGAGCCGGCGCCGATGGCCCATGCCCGGCCCGAATCGACCGAGACTATCCCGGGCACGCCGACCGCCGAGGAGGCCGCCCAGGAATCCGACCGTGAATCCGACCGTGCGGCCGCGCGGCGGCGATCGACGGTGCGCGAGAAGGTCAGCTTCATCTCCGGCGCCGCGGCCGAGCCGACGCCGTTGCCTGTTCAAAGCGTATCCGAACCGGACGTGTCGCCTGCACCTGCGCCAGACACGAGCAGCGCAGCCGCTCCGCGCAAGGCGGGCTGGTGGTCGCGCCGCTTCGGCAACGCCGAGTAAGGTTTGGCCGCTACGCCAGCCAGCGCGCGAGGCGAGTCACAGCCTCGCGCATCTCGGTGGCCGAGCCCGCATAGCAAAAGCGGATGAAGGCGCGGCCGTGGATCGGATCGAAGTCCACGCCCGGCGTTGCCGCCACATGCGCCTTCTCGAGCATGCGGCCGGCAAATTCGAAACTGTCCGAGGTGAAATCCGACACGTCGGCGTAGAGGTAGAATGCGCCGTCGGCAGGCAGGAATTTGCTCAGTCCGGCCTTCGGCAGTCCCTCGATCAGGATGCGGCGGTTGTCCTGGTAGCCGCGCTTGATCGCCTCCATCTCCGCCGCGCCGTCGAAGGCCGCCTCGGCCGCGATCTGCGACAGCGTCGGCACCGAGATCGACAGGTTCTGCTGCAGCCGTTCGATCGGCCGCACCAGCGGCTCCGGCACCACCATCCAGCCCACGCGCCAGCCGGTCATGCAGAAATATTTCGAGAAGGAATTGATCACGATCGCCTGCGGCGAGAGTTCCGCCGCCGTCACTGCCGGAAAGGCATAGTCGAGCCCATGGTAGATTTCGTCGGAAATGAACCGGATTCCGGCGCTCTCCGCTGCATGGATCAGGCCGGTGAGCGCCTCGCGGGACATCATCGTCCCGGTCGGATTGGCGGGGCTGGCGACCAGCACGCCCTTCAGCGGCGTCCTGCGATGGGCCGCCAGCAGGGCCTCGCCGGTCAGTGCATGGCGCGTCTCGCTCGACGTCTCGATCAGCACCGGCTCGCAGCCGAGCGCGGTCAGGATATGGCGGTACGGCGGGTAGCCAGGCACGGTGACCGCGACCCGATCGCCCGGCTCGAACATCGACAGAAACGCCAGGACGAAACCGCCGGACGAGCCGGTCGTGACCACGATCCTGTCAGGATCGACCTGGCATCCGTAGGTGTCGCGGTAATGCCTGGCGATCCGCGCGCGCAGCGAGCCGATGCCCAGCGCGGACGTATAGTCGATCCGCGCCTTATCGAGCGCGGCGTGCGCGGCGGCGATCGCGTTGCTGGGCGCCGGCGCCGCCGGCTGCCCCACTTCCATGTGGATGACGTGACCGCCGGCGGCCTCGATCCGCGCCGCCGCCGCCATCACGTCCATCACCATGAATGGCGGAACATCGCTCCGTCCGGATGGGCTGAGCAGGGCGTTTGCGCGGTCTGTTGACGTCGAATCCAGCATGGAAATCTGTTATCTGAAAAAGGGGGCGCCTGAATCCACGCCCCAAACCGGCGTCGCCCCAGACTGGCCGCATTCGGTCGCTTGGTATCGCGTTTTCAAGCCAGGCGATACCTGAGTTCACGTGAAAAACGCGTTGAAATGAAAGACCTCGGCCGGTTTCTGATCTATTCAGGGGCCGAACCCGCGGTCCACCGATCCGCACCACTTGGCAAAGACAGCTCATGTTGCTTCGCATAGCCTTACGCAAACCTGCGATGAACCTGACCGCGCGTATTGCGGCGATGGCGGTCGCGCTCGCGCCCATCGCCGCGGCGGCCCAGGAGAACAAGGGTCCATCGGTGATCCGCGACACCGAGGCAGAGCAATTGCTGCGCGACTATACCCGGCCCATCCTGCGCGCCGCCGGCATGGAAAAGCAGAACATCCAGATGGTGATTATCAACCAGGGCGTATTCAACGCCTTTGTCGCCGACGGTCGCCGCATCTTCGTGAATTACGGCGCGATCATGCAGTCGGACACGCCGAATCAGATCATCGGCGTAATGGCGCACGAAACCGGTCACCTGGCCGGCGGCCACCTCGCCAAGATGCGCGAGCAGATTTCGCAGGCCCAGACCCAGATGATCATCGCCATGCTGCTCGGCGCCGGCGCCATGGTGGCGGGTGCAGGCGGCGGCAATAGCGGCCTGGCCAACGCCGGGGCGGCGATGGTTTCCGCGCCGGGAGAGGTGATTCGCCGCAACCTGCTTTCCTATATCCGCCAGCAGGAAGAAAACGCCGACCGTGCCGGGGTGAAGTTTCTGACCGTCACCGGACAGTCCGCACGGGGCATGTACGAAACCTTCAAGCGCTTTACCGAAGAGAGCCTTTTTGCGGCGCGCGGCGCCGATCCCTATGTCCAGTCACACCCGATGCCGGCGGCCCGCGTCGCCGCGCTGGAAGAACTGGCGCGGTCGAGCCCCTACTGGGACAAAAAGGACGACCCTGCCCTGCAGTTGCGCCATGACATGGTGCGAGCCAAGATATCCGCCTTCATGGAGCGGCAGGACACCGTGAATCGGCGCTATCCGCCGTCCAGCACCAGCCTGCCGGCCCGCTATGCGCGCGCGATCGCGACCTATCGGCATGGCGACTTGCGTAGCGCCCTCGCCCAGATCGACGCCCTGATTCAGCAGCAGCCCAACAACCCCTATTTCCATGAGGTGCGTGGCCAGGCGTTGCTGGAGGGTGGCAAGCCGCTCGAAGCCATCGCCCCCCTGCGCAAGGCCGTCCAGCTGTCCAATAACGCGCCGCTCATCGAGATGTTACTTGGGCAGGCGCTCGTCGCAGCCGATAACAAGGCCTACACGGACGAAGCGATCGCGATTCTGCGCGCCGCGGTGGCGCGTGAGAGCGAGGCGCCGATCGGATTTATCCAGCTCGCAATGGCCTACGGCCGAAAGGGAGACTACGCGCAGGCCGACCTGGCTTCGGCCCAGGCCGCCTACCTGCGCGGTGACAACAAGACCGCACGCGAGCTCGCCTCGCGAGCGAAAACGCGATTTGCGATCGGGACGCCCGGATGGGTCAAAGCCGACGACATCGTGAGTGCCAAGCCGCTGCCCGGCCAGAAGGGCAACTAGAAACAAGCCGGGTTCGGGTACAATCCAGGCGCCCGACACGTTCAAGAAGCCGGTGTACAGAATTGCCGGAACTCACCGCATAAGGAATTGCAGATGCCTACGTTCCGTTTTCTTATTCCCGCATTGTTGGCCTTCACGCTCTGCGGAGCGCCGCCGTCCGCCTCCGCTCAGGGTTTCTCGGACGCCCAGCGCGGCGAGATCCAGTCCATCATCCGCAATTACCTGATTGCGAATCCGGAAGTGCTGGAGGAGGCGATGGCCGAGCTCAGCAAGCGACAAAGCGCGGCCGAAACCGCCAAGCACGAAGCCGCCGTCGCCAGGCATGCCGACCTGATCTTCAACTCGCCGCGCGGCGTGACCGTCGGCAACAAGGACGGCGACGTCACCTTCGTCGAGTTCTTCGACTACAATTGCGGCTACTGCAAACGCGCGATGCTGGACATGATGGAGTTGATGAAGAGCGATCCGAAGCTGAAGGTGGTGCTCAAGGAGTTTCCGGTGCTGAGCGCGGGCTCGGTCGAAGCCGCCCAGGTCGGGGTCGCCGTGCGCATGCAGGATCCAAGCGGCAAGAAATATCTGGAGTTCCACAACAAGTTGCTGAGCGGTCGCGGTGCTGTCGACAAGGCGCGCGCCATGGCGGTTGCCAAGGAAGTTGGCCTCGATGCGGCAAAGCTCGAGAAAGACCTGGCGAGTGCCGAAGTACGCAACACGCTTGAAGAAAACATGAAGCTCGCCGAAGCCATGGGCATGAACGGCACCCCGAGCTATGTCATCGGCAAGCAGGTTGTGATCGGTGCTGTCGGTGTCGAAACCCTGCGCGAGAAAATCAGCATCGCCCGCTGCGGCAAGGCGACCTGCTGAACAGTTTCAACAACTGACGATCCATCGCGAGGCCGGCCGCAGCGCCGGCCTCGTTTGCTTGACGGGTATGGCTTTCGCCGCAAGTCGCTGATGTTGCGGCCGTTTATCCCACGTTCATAAAACAAAGGCGGCGGAACCTCTGGAGCGAGGGAACATCGACCTGCCCGCGCCGTTGTCGGCCCGGGCAATGAACAGATGTGAGGAGACATTAGATGAGCAATCGCTTTTTGATTTCGGTCGCGGCTGCGGCGTTGATCGCTGGAACCGGCTTGGCCAATGCGCAGGGTTCGGGAGCAGGTGGTGCAGGTGCGGGCGCAGGAGGCGCGGGAACCGGTGGTGCCGCGGCGCAGCAGGGCGCTCCGTCGGGCGGCGCGATGCAGCGTGAAGGTGGCGGCGGAATGCAGGGCGGTGGCGCGATGCAGCGCGATACCGGCGCTCCCTCCGGCATGAAGGGTGCTGAGACCGGCCCGGCAAAGGGCTCGGATGGCGACCGCACCCCTGGTGGCAAGAGCGCTCAGGACTCGAACCGCATGCAGGGTGAGAAGTCCAAGAGCGCTGACGATTCGACCAAGGGTAGCCGCGATGGTCGGTCGGGAACGAGCGCCGACAGCAAGAGCTCGACCGATACCAAGAGCTCGACCGACACCAAGTCTGGCACGACTGCAACCGATAGCCGTTCGCAGACGACCACCGGCAACGCCGCCACGTCGGCGACCGTGGCGCCGCCGGCTGAGAAGCGTACCCAGATCGTGTCCGCCTTCCGGTCGGAACGAAGTATTGCTGAAACCACCAACGTCAATTTCAACATCTCGATCGGCGCGACCGTACCCTCCACGGTCCGGTTCTACCCGATCCCGCAGCGAATCGTTGAAATCTATCCGGAATGGAGCGGTTACCGGGTGATCCTGGTGAAGGGTCGTTACGTCATCGTGCGGCCGGAGACGTATGAAATCGTTTATATCCTCGACGTCTAACCGCTTCGACTGTTTGTCGGCACAACCAGGGGTGGGCAGCGATGCCCACCCCTTTTTTGCGCCGCCAATGGGCATTCGAGAACTGCCGGTTAGCGAACGATTCCCGCGGGTTGGTTGGGCTCCTGCTATCGCGGCAACGCCCTCCAAGAACCCGCCGTCCGGCCGCAAGGCTTTCCCTTCGACCCATAGTTACCTATAACGCCGGCATCCCGCCCCCATCTTGCTGGAAGATATGGCCCAAGCCCCTGCCGCCACGATCTATGTGCTGAACGGCCCAAACCTCAACATGCTGGGAACCCGGCAGCCGGAGGTTTACGGCCAGGAAACGCTGGCCGACGTCGAGCGCCTATGTGCGGAAACCGCGGCGCAGTTCGGCCTGAGAGCCGATTGCCGCCAATCCAACCGCGAGGGCGAGTTGATTGATTTCATCCACGAGGCCCATGCCAAGCAGGCTGCCGGGATTGTCATCAACGCCGGCGCCTATTCGCACACCTCGATCGCCCTGCATGATGCGCTGGTTGCGGTGAAGATTCCGACCGTCGAAGTGCATATCAGCAATATCCACGCCCGCGAGAGTTTTCGTCACCACTCGTTCACCGCCATGGCCGCGTTCGCTTCGCTTTGCGGCTTCGGCATCGATGGCTACCGGCTCGCAATATCAGGCCTCGCCGCCAGGCTCGGCGCCAAGGCCGGAAAATGACCTTCAATCCCGACTGACGTTCGGCCGTCCCCCATATCGACAATTCCGGATCAAGAGCATGTCCCGCCAGCCCGAAAAAAAGTCCGCGGACAAATCAGCCGCAAGTCTCCAGAGCAATGACAGCGCGCTCATCCGCGAACTTGCGCTGTTGCTCGACGAGACCAGCCTGACTGAGATCGAGATCGAGCGTGCAGGCTTGAGGGTGCGGGTCGCGCGCTCCATCAGCGTGTCGGCCGCAATGCCGGCGAGCTATCAGCAGGCTTTCTCGGCTGCGGCGGCAGCAGGCGCGGTCACCCCGGCTGCGGTTGCCGACCTCGCCAAGCATCCCGGCGTTGTTCCCTCGCCGATGGTCGGCACCGCCTATTGGTCGCCTGAGCCCGGCGCCAAGCCCTTCATCGAGGTCGGCACCAAGGTATCGGCCGGACAGACCCTGTTGATCATCGAAGCGATGAAGACCATGAACCAGATCCCGTCGCCGCGCGCGGGCACGGTGACGCAAATTCTTGTCGAGGACGGCCAACCGGTCGAGTTCGGCGAGCCGCTCGTGATCATTGAGTAAGCGAATGGCGAGTGGCGGATAGCGAACAGCGTTCGCTGCCACCATTCGCTACTCGCTCTTCGCCACTTGGGACAACATGTTCGACAAGATCCTCATAGCTAACCGCGGCGAAATAGCATTGCGCGTGTTGCGCGCGTGCAAGGAACTCGGGATATCAACCGTTGCCGTGCATTCCACGGCCGATGCCGACGCCATGCATGTTCGGCTCGCCGACGAAAGTGTCTGCATCGGGCCACCACCCTCGAAGGACTCCTATCTCAACATTCCCGCGCTGCTCGCGGCCTGCGAGATCACCGGCGCCGACGCCGTGCATCCCGGCTATGGCTTTCTCTCCGAGAACGCCCGATTCGCCGAGATCCTTGCCGAGCACAATCTGGGCTTCATCGGCCCCAAGGCCGAGCACATCCGCCTGATGGGCGACAAGATCGAAGCCAAGAAGACCGCCATCAAGCTTGGCATCCCCGTGGTTCCGGGCTCTGACGGGGCGGTGACGTCAGGCGACGAAGCCATGGCGATCGCCAAGGGGATCGGTTTCCCCGTGCTGGTCAAGGCAGCCGCCGGCGGCGGCGGCCGCGGCATGAAGGTGGCGAATACCGCCGACGATCTGATGATGGCGCTGACCACGGCCGGCAACGAGGCCAAGTCCGCGTTCGGCGACGCCTCGGTCTATCTGGAAAAGTACCTGCAGAAGCCGCGCCACATCGAGATCCAGGTGTTGGGCGACGGCCGCGGCGGCGCCATCCATCTCGGCGAGCGCGATTGCTCGTTGCAGCGGCGTCACCAGAAGATATGGGAAGAAGGCCCTTCGCCGGTTCTTGGCGCCGCGGCGCGCGCCAGGATCGGCGCGACCTGCGCCAAGGCCATGCAGGAGATGAAATATCTCGGCGTCGGCACCATCGAGTTCCTGTACGAGGACGGCGAATTCTACTTCATCGAAATGAACACCCGTATCCAGGTCGAACATCCCGTGACCGAAAGCATCACCGATATCGATCTGGTGCTGGAGCAGATCCGGATCGCCGCCGGCGGCGACCTGCCGGCGACGCAGGATGAAGTCGTCATTATCGGTCACGCCATCGAATGCCGCATCAACGCGGAAAACCCCGAGACCTTCCGTCCTTCGCCGGGCCGGATCACGCAGTATCATCCACCCGGGGGGCTCGGCGTGCGGATCGATTCCGCAGTTTATCAAGGTTACGTCATTCCCCCCTATTACGACAGCCTGGTCGGCAAGCTGATCGTCCACGGCAAGACCCGCGGCGAATGCCTGATGCGGCTGCGCCGGGCGCTCGACGAGATGGTGGTCGAAGGCATCGAGACCACCCTGCCGCTGTTCCGGGCGCTGGTCCGCGAGCCCGGCATCATCGACGGCGACTACCATATCCACTGGCTGGAACAGTACCTGGCCGGGCAGCAGGCGGACGGCAAGGCGCCCCGACCGGGTCCACCCGAAAAATAGCCGACATCGATGGAACTGAGCGCCGGTCTTCGCCGTTACGGGCCCCGGGGATCGGTCTCGCCGAGGGCGACTTGTTACAGTTTTTCACCATTCGGGTGACCCTTTGACGCCTGAAGCTCGACGCAGGCGCACTGCGGGACAGATTCTGCTGCTGGCGGCGGCGCTCTCGGTGCTGGTCGCAATCAGTGCGTTCTCGGTGGCGCTCGTCTCGAAGGCCCGCACCGACAGCGGGCTGGTGGTTCGCACCGTCGAAGTCGAAAGTTACGTCATTGCTTTGCTGCTCGACATACGGCGGGCCGAAAGTGCGGCGCGAGGTTACATGCTGACCCTGCGACCGGACTTTCTCCGTGATCACGACAGTGCAGTGGCCAACATCCTTCCCGGCCTGGAAACGCTGACGCAGTTGACCCGCGACAACCCGATCCAGGTCGAGAATTGCCGGAAGATGCGGTCGGCGGTGGAAATCCGGCTCGGCCAGTTCGCGCAACAGATGGACTTGATCAAGCAGGGCGATCCCGGGAGCGCGATCACCCTGGTTCGCGAAGCCGCCGATGCCGGTTCCGGCGCATCCATCCGCGAGATCGGGCGGGCGATGCGGGCCGAGGAAGACCGGCAGTTCGTGGCGCGTACCGCAACCGCGGATCGCACCCAGCAACTGGCCTCGGTGGTGACGGTAGCGGGTTCCGGGCTCGTGGTCGCGCTCGCCGGATTTTCGATCCTTCTGGTGCGTCGGTCGTCGCGCGCCCGCGACGCGGCCGAAACCAAACTGCGCGACAGCAACCTCACCCTGGAGGCCATGGTCGACGAACGCACAGCGGATCTGCGCGAGGCCAATGAGGAAATCCAGCGCTTCGCCTACATCGTCAGCCATGACCTGCGTTCGCCGCTTGTCAACATCATGGGCTTCACCAGCGAACTGGAACAATTGCGCGGCGACATTTTCAGGCGGATCGCAGCGCTGGCCAGCGCTCAATCGGCTGCCCTCCCCGTTCCTGAGAACGCCACCGATGACGAGGCAGCGCTGAAAGGGGCCGACAAGCAACTCGCGGATGATTTTTCCGAAGCGTTGGGCTTCATCAAATCGTCGATCGCCAAGATGGATCGGCTGATATCAGCAATCCTCGACCTTACCCGCGAAGGACGCCGCGAGTTCGACCCGGTGCCGATCAATACCAGGGAACTGATCGAGGGAATCGTAAAGACGGTGGCGCATCAAGCCGCCGAGGCCCACGCCAAGATCCGGATCGAAAACTTGCCGAACATTGTCAGCGATCGGCTAGCGCTGGAGCAGATATTCTCCAATTTGATCGACAATGCGGTCAAGTATCTCGAGACCGGCGTACCCGGCGAGATTTCGGTGCGCGGACGCACCCGGCTTGGCTTTGCGATCTTCGAGATTGCCGACAACGGCCGCGGCATCGACCCCAAGGACCATCAGCGGATTTTCGACTTGTTTCGCCGCGCGGGAACCCAGGACAGGCCGGGCCAGGGCATCGGCCTTGCGCATGTTCGCGCCCTGGTGCGGCGGCTTGGGGGAACCATGTCGGTCGCATCTGAGGTTCGCCGCGGCAGCACATTCACGATTACGCTGCCGCTCAATTGGCCCTTCAACAAGCGGAACGAACGCGCATGAGCGATCCCGTCACCATCATCATGATCGAGGACGATGAAGGCCACGCCCGCCTGATCGAGCGAAATATCCGTCGGTCCGGCGTCAACAATGAAATAATACCGTTCACCAACGGTACATCTGCCTTGAAATACCTCTTTGGCGCCGATGGAACGGGTCTCGACCACAAGGGCAGCGCGCTGCTCATCCTGCTTGACCTCAACCTGCCCGACACGTCCGGCATCGACATTCTCAAGCGGGTCAAGGAAAATAGCTTTCTGAAGGCAACGCCGGTGGTGGTGCTGACCACCACCGATGACTCCCACGAGATCAAGCGCTGCTACGAACTGGGCTGCAACGTCTACATCACCAAGCCCGTGAACTACGACAGTTTCGCCAACGCCATTCGCCAACTCGGTCTGTTCTTTTCGGTCATTCAGGTACCTGCAGCCGCTACATGAACCACGCGCCGCCGACCCTCCTGTACATCGATGACGACGAGGCGTTGGCCCGGCTGGTCGAGCGTGGCCTGACGCGGGCCGGTTTCAGGGTGATCCATGCGGCCGGCGGCGATCAGGGGCTGGCGCGGCTGGCACAAGGCGGCATCGACGCCGTCGCGCTCGACCAGTACATGCCGGGGCTCGACGGGCTGGAAACGCTGGAACGGATCATGGCGATTCCAGACGCGCCGCCGGTGGTGTTCGTCACCGCCTCGCAGGATTCGACGATCGCCGTCACCGCATTGAAGGCCGGCGCCGCCGACTATCTGGTCAAGGACGTCAAGGGTGATTTCATTCCGCTGCTTCAGGTCGCCGTGCGCGGCGCGCTCAAGCAGGCGGCGTTGCAGCGCGCGCGCGACGAGGCAGAGGCCGAGGTTCGCGCCTCGCGCGACCGCTACGCGGCGCTCGCAGCCGAGCGCGAGGTGTTGCTCCGGGAGGTCAACCACCGCGTCGGCAACTCGCTGCAGATCATCGCATCGCTGCTGCACCTGCAGGCCAATTCCGCGGCTGAGGCAGACGTCAAGGCGGCGTTGACCAATGCGATGGGCCGCGTCGCTGCGGTCGCGCAGGTGCATCGGCGGCTCTACACCTCGCACGATCTCAAGAGCGTGCTGCTGAACCAGTATCTCGAAGCGCTCCTGGAAGACCTCCGGCGTTCGGCCGAAGGCAATAGGATGTCACGGCTGACGCTTTCGGCCGAACCCATCGAGATTGATCCGGACCGCGCGGTGGCGATCGGCATCATCGTCAACGAACTGGTGATGAACGCCGTCAAATACGCCTATCCCGACGGCGCCGGTCCGATTGATGTCGCGCTCCGGTCCGATGACGGCCAACTTGTCCTGTCGATCTCGGATGACGGCGTCGGCCTCAGCGCCAGGGCCGACCCGCGCTCCACCGGCATGGGCCAGCAGATCGTCACCGCAATGGCCAACAAGCTCGAAGCCCGCATCGCGCGCGATCCCGTGCATCAGGGCACCAGGATCTTGCTTCGCTTCCCCCGTACGCCGGCGATGGGATCAAAATCCGCCATCGCCGCCGCGGGTTGAGATTCCACTCGGCAATTCCGTTTCGGGCGGCGTTCTCGCGTTCGTAGCAAAGACCGCTCGCCTCCTGCTATCCTGCCCGACATGACCACGCGCGATTCAGCCGCTTCCGAAATCACGCCCGAGGTGCTGCTGCGGGCCTATGCCTGCGGCATCTTCCCGATGGCCGAGAGCGCCGACGACCCGACCCTGTTCTGGGTCGAGCCGGAAATGCGCGGAGTGATACCGCTCGACGGTTTTCGTATCGCCGGGAGGCTCGCCCGCACCGTGCGCTCCGACAGCTTCCGTGTCACCGTCGATACCGCCTTCAAGGCTGTGATCGCCGGCTGCGCGGCGCCGCAGGCCGGTCGCGACGACACCTGGATCAACCGGCGCATCCGCGAGCTCTATGTCGGACTGTACGAGCGCGGGCACTGCCATAGCGTCGAGGTCTGGCACGACGACGATCTCGTCGGCGGGCTCTACGGGGTCAGCCTGGGCCGCGCGTTCTTCGGCGAGAGCATGTTTCACCGCGCTCGCGACGCCTCCAAGGTCGCGCTGGTGCACCTGGTGGCGCGGCTGATCGTGGGCGGCTTCGAACTGCTCGACACCCAGTACGTAACCGAACACCTGCGCAGCTTCGGCGCGGTCGAAGTCTCACGGCGTCGCTATCGTACGCTGCTCGACAAGGCGGTCGCGGGCGAGCCTGCGGATTTCCAGCGGTTGCCGGGGAGTGTCGGCGGCGCGGACACGCTGGCGATCATCGCCGATCGCGCCTAATTCCCGAACATGCCGCCGAACAGCCCGCCCGGCCGCTGTTGCGGCGGGGGCGGCGGCGGAGGCTGCTGCTGAAACTGCGGCTGCGGCGGCGGCCCCGGCGGGCGCGGCGCGGCCTGCTTTGGCGGTGGCGGGCGCTTTGCGGCCGGCGGCGCGGCTGTCTTTGGCGTCTCGGGCTGGGCGCTGACGATGGTCTGGTCAGGGACTTTGCAGTCGGTGAGCCAGATGTCGTAGATCGGGTGTTCGACGCCGTGCAGTCCGGGGCTGGCGGCGAACATCCAGCCGGAAAAGATCCGCTTCACCTCGCCCTGCAGCGTGATCTCGTCGACCTCGACAAAGGCGTCCGTGTTGGCGGCTTCGGTGGCCGGACGGGTATAGCAGGCCATGGTTCGGACCCGCAGCGCGCCAAACTGCACCGTCTCCCCGATGTCCTCCTCGAAATTGATGATGCGGCCGGTGATCTTGTCCAGCCCCGAGAAGATCGCCTTCTTGTTGGTGATCTTCTGCGCCGGCGGCTCGGAGACGACCTCGTCGCCCGGCTGCAGGGTCGGCGGCGGCTGCGGCGTCCCCCTGGGCTGGCGCTGCCCGGGAGGCAAGCCTGGCGGCGCGGTGGCGACACCCGGAGCGCCCGGCTGCGGCGGCGTTACCGCGATGCCCGGCTGGGTGCCTTGCGGCACCACGGTCGTTCCAGGCGGCGGCGCCAGCGGTTGCGACTGGAAGCTTCCGGGCGGTGGGGCGCCCTGCCCCGGCGGCGGCCGGTTCGGCGTCGGCAACAGCCGGCCGCGCGGCAATTCGGGAACTTCCTCGTCGTCTTCAAGTGGTTGCTGCTGCTGATTGCCGCGCGGGATGGCGCCGGGCGGCCGCAACGGCGGATCGGAGAAAATATTGCCGATCTGCGCGTGCGCGGGCGGCGCAAGCGAGATGATGGTGGCGGCGATCAAGGCCGCAAGACCGGTCAGGGCAATGGTTCGAAGCATCTCGCGGCTTTAACAGGCGAATCGGGCTTGCGACAGAGTCCAGACAGATGCGCCGCTCGCGTGGCCTTCGGTTAACACGGCGAATACGGCGGGGAAAGGGCGGTTTGCCGCCCCCGTGCGGCCGGACGACTGGTCAGCCCGCGCGACAAATGAAATAGTCGCGTCCGTCAGCGCGAAACCAGCCAAGATCCGGAGTTGAACCGGAGGAGCCAGAGGAAACCCCAGCAAAATGACCGATCGAATTCGTCTCGATGGCAGGGTCGCCGTCGTCACCGGCGCGGCCGGCGTCATCGGAACCGCGACCATCCGCCTGTTGGCCGAGCGCGGCGCGCGGATCGTCGCCGTTGACCGCAAGGAGCAGGATCTCAAGGCCGCGATCAAGGAACTGCCCGCGTCGGCCCAGGCGCTCGCGGTCACCGCGGATGTCACCCGAGAGGATGAAGTCGCCGAATACGTCCGCGCCGCCGTCGACAAGTTCGGCGCCATCGACGCTTTCTACAACAACGCCGGCATCGAGGGCGACATCAAGCCGATCCCGGAATACTCGCTGGAGAGCTTTCGACGCGTGCTCGACGTCAACGTGGTCGGCGTCTTCCTCGGCATGAAGCACGTGCTGCCGGTGATGCTGAAACAGAACAAGGGCAGCATCATCAACACCGCCTCCATCGCCGGCCTGATGGGATCGCCGATGATCGCCGTCTACAGCGCCAGCAAGCACGCGGTGATCGGGCTCACCAAGAGCGCCGCCTGGGAATGCACGGGCACCGGCGTGCGGGTCAATTGCGTCTGCCCCGGCCTGATCGACAGCCGGATGCTGAGCACGATCCTGCAGGGCCGAAATCCCGGTAACGAGCCGCCGCCGAACGACAAGATCGTCGAGCGGATTCCGGCGCGGCGGCTCGGACAGGCCTCCGAAGTCGCCTCCATCGTCGCGTTCCTGGCCTCCGATGAGGCGAGCTACGTCTCCGGCTCCGCCTACACCGTCGATGGCGGCCGCACCGCCGCCTGAGTACGAACCGTCATTCCGGGGCGGTCCGCAGGACCGAACCCGGAATCTGGAGATTCCCAGGTGCGCAATTGCGCACCATACTCGATGCTTCGCATCGCCCCGGAATGACAATCTCAACCCAGAGGCCTTCGCACCATGCCCGTCACCCTCGATCCCGATGCCGCCGCCGTCTACAAGGCTTTCCAGGAGGCCGGCCGGCCGCCATACGAGACGGTCCCGCCGGCGACCGCGCGCGAGCTCTATCTCGCCGGCCGCGCCGTCAGCAATCCCGAGCCGCCCGAACTGGAATCGGCCAGGTCGTTGTCGATCCCCGCGCCGCATGGCGCAATGCCGGCGCGTCTCTATACCCCAAAGCGATTGCGCAAGACCGGTGGCCTTGCCCCCGGCCTGGTGTTCTTCCACGGCGGTGGTTGGGTGATCGGGGACCTCGACTCCCACGACGTCGTCTGCCGCAAGCTCGCCCATGAAGGCGAACTGATCGTCATCTCCGTCGACTACCGGCTCGCGCCCGAACATAAATTCCCCGCCGCCGCCGACGACGCCATCATCGCCACGAGGTGGATTGCCGCCAACGCCGGCCAACTCGGCATCGACCCCGCGCAACTGCTGGTCGGCGGCGACAGCGCCGGCGGCAATCTCGCCGCGGTGGTGGCGCTTGCCGCGCGCGATGGCGGCCCGAAACTGGCCGGCCAGGTGCTGATCTATCCCGCCACCGATTTTGCGATGAGCCACCCCTCGCATCGCGAGCCCGAGACCAGCATTCTGCTCACCCATTCCGTGATCAAATGGTTCTGCAACCACTATCTCAACAGCGCCGCCGACATCGAGCACTGGAAGGCCTCGCCGGCGCGCGCCCAGACGCTCGCCGGTTTGCCGCCGGCCTATGTCCTGACCGCGGGCGCCGATCCCCTGCGCGACGAAGGCGCCGAATATGCCGCGCGGCTGAAGGCGGCCGGCGTGCCGATCACGTACCGGCACTTTCCCGGTCAGTTTCACGGCTTCTTCACCATGGGCAAGCTGCTGCAGCAGGCCAACGTCGCCCTCACTGAGATCGCCGACTGGCTGAAGAAGCCGAAGTAACACACTTTCAAGCGCCGCATCCGCTTCAGCTCGCGAGGCCATCGTGACCGAGCCAATCCTGCTGTTTGGAATACCCGTTGACTTCGTCCTGTTCGCGCTGACGCTGCTGGGGGTGGCGCTGTTCCATCGCCGGACGCTTCAGGTTGCGCTCACAGGCCTTGCCGTCATCATCGTCTACAAGCTGGCCTTCGCCGGATTCAAGCAAGGCGCGGGTCTCGGCGGATTCGGCCAGCACATGGCGCATGAGTGGGTGACGCTCGCCAACCTGTTTTTGATCCTGACGGGATTTGCGTTGCTGTCGCGGCATTTCGAGGAGAGCCGGATCCCCGATCAGATGCCGGCATTGTTGCCGGACGACTGGAAGGGCGGCGTCGTGCTGCTGGCGCTGGTGTTCGTGCTGTCAAGCTTTCTCGACAATATCGCCGCCGCGCTGATCGGCGGCACCGTCGCGCGGCACGTGTTTCAGGGCAAGGTTCATATCGGCTACCTCGCCGCCATTGTCGCGGCCTCGAACGCCGGCGGCGCCGGCAGCGTCGTCGGCGACACCACCACCACCATGATGTGGATCGCCGGTGTCAGTCCGCTCGCCGTGCTGGAGGCCTATGTCGCAGCGATCGTCGCGATGCTGATTTTTGCGGTGCCGGCGGCGATCCAGCAGCATCGTTTCTCGCCGATTCAGAAAGATCCGCCGAAAGGACTGAAGATCGACATGGCGCGGGTGTTCATCGTCGCAGGAATTCTGATCGCCGCGCTGGCGACGAACGTCTTCGCCAACCTGAAATTCCCCGCATTGCTCGGGGCCCTGCCGGTTCTCGGCATCGCCGTCTGGGCGGTCATCCTCGCGACGGCTGGCCTGCGCGCGCCGGACTGGAAGGTCATGCCGGAAACCCTCAAGGGCACGACCTTTCTTCTGGCGCTCGTTGCCGCCGCATCGATGATGCCGGTCGAAAGGCTGCCGGCGCCGACCTGGCAGACCACGCTGGGCCTCGGCTTCATCTCCGCCGTCTTCGACAATATTCCGCTCACCGCCCTCGCCCTGAAACAGGGCGGTTACGACTGGGGCTACCTCGCCTATGCCGTCGGCTTCGGCGGTTCGATGATCTGGTTCGGTTCTTCGGCCGGCGTCGCCCTGTCGAACATGTATCCTGAAGCCAGATCGGTCGGACGCTGGATCAGCCAGGGCTGGCCGGTCGCCGTGGCCTATGTGGTCGGCTTTCTGGTGATGCTTGCCATCATCGGTTGGCGTCCCGATGCGCCGCACTGAAGGCAGGTTCCACCCTGTCGATATGTTCAGGTGGATGAAACCTTTGTAATCCCGCGCAGTTTCGCCCGCGATCGTGACAGCGCGCACAGTCGTTCGGCTCTCTCTTGAACCATTCTTGCGGGACGTCGCCGCTTGACTGCCGACATGGTGTCGTCGCCATCGGCGACAGCAACGCAAAGGAGAAATCGTCATGAAGACCATCGTTCTTGCTTCGCTGGCGCTCGCCATTACGTGCGGAACCAGTTTCGCCGGCACGCCCCTGATCAACGCGCGCCAGAACGTCCAGGCGCACCGCATCTTCCACGGTGTGCAATCGGGCCGCCTCACCTTCAATGAAACCCAGAAGCTGGTGCAGGGCCAGATCCGGGTGCAGAACCTCGAAAACCAGGCCAAGGCCGACGGCGTCGTGACGCCGTTCGAGCGCGCGCGCATCCACACCGCGCAGTCGGTGCAGAGCGCCCGCATCTTCATCAAGAAGCACAACTGATCGCCCGGGTGTCCAACTTCGCATCAGGCGGTGACGGCCGGCCCCGCCGGCCGTCATCCGTCGATCGGACATCCCGACCGCTACGCCAAAGCTCGATGGCTTTTTCAGGCGACTCTGATGCAAATCCGAACCATGGCGAGTTCGCCTGAAACCATTCTTCAGCCCTGGCCAGAATGAGGCGTTGTCCGAGGCTATGGACGGAGCAATCGCAGCGATCTAAAATTGCTCGGTATTCGCGACTTCCTTCAGCAGAACTCCGAATGCTGATCCGCCCCTTCGAACCGTCTGACACGTTACAGATCGTTGACCTGAGCATGAGGGCTTGGGGGCCCGTGTTCGAGAAACTGCGGCCTGCGGTCCCGTCATACGTCTATCAAGCCTCCTATCCAAAGGGGTGGGACGTTCGACAAAAGGCTGATATCGAAAAGTTCTTGGCAGCCGAGAGTGACAACGTCTTTGTTGCGGCGGCCCCCGGCAAAGTCGCGGGATTTGTCGGCATCCGCATCCACCCCGAAGACCAGATGGGCGAGGTTTACATTTTGGCAGTCGATCCTGCGCATCAACGGTACCGCCACAGCGCTGATCGAATTTGCCCTGAACAAGATGCGCGAAGCCGGACTTGCAATGGCGATGGTCGAGACCGGAGACGATCCAGGGCACGCACCGTCGAGGAGAACGTACAGCAGCGCCGGTTTCGAGCGTTGGCCGGTAGCGCGGTACTTTCGCAGGCTTTGAGCATGAAGCTGCAAAGGCCGTTGCAGGTATCATTTTCGACAGAGCTCAGCTTCGACAGAACTCAGCCTGGCTAGACTCCGCGATGTCAGCCCTGCCACGGAATGCGATTGGACACCGGTTCGCGCGATTGGGTCGAGCGATCATTCGAACAAACTATCCCCTCGGATTTTGATCCGGGGGTATGCACAAATAAAACTTCGTCAAAACAAGAAATTGGAATTCAGCTCTAACGTGAACCTTAGGCACGGCGAGCTCGCCGCCAATGGTATCAGGAGAAACTGTTCGCCTCTTGCTGGAGTCCTACGTCTCCAGCCTGAGCTTCTTCGTTTTCACCTTGGGGCTGTTTTCGATGCTCGCCATATTGGCGGGAATAGAAATCCGATCCCTGAGGTCGGTGCAGATCTTGCGGACCTCTACCGTCATTTGCGAACAGTTTTCGATCTGGAGGAATACTCGCTTGGCCTCTTCGCGGTAGCGTTCGGCGGTTTCCTTCAGTTCTTCGGTGACGGCGAGCGCATCACGGGTCATCGCCTCGCATTGCCTGACATGCGAAACCAATTCGACGCCGAGGGCCTCGATGTCCTTGGCCGCAGCTTCGTATTCGCGAACCACGGCTTCAGCCGACAGCTTGCCGATCTCGGTGGCTCCGTCACGGTGTTCGACGTAGTCAGGCATAGCCAAGGTCGGCGCCCTCGCCATGGGCGGTGCGAAATCGATGGCGCGCGACTCGTGAGGCCGGTTTCTGACCTCGGCCTGAATTTCGCGCTCCATATCAGTCAGTACCCGTCCGATTGTCGATTGCACCATACTCATACTCCTAGTTCAGAATATCGGGGAAAACTCCCGATGCTGGGTTGTCGCTGGGTTGTCATCCGCCTTGAGACGCCGCACAACTAAACTTATTCGTTAAGCTTTATTTCCCGACTGTGGTTCTATTCCGGAACCGCAGATATTGCACATTGTGGCTGAATGTGACGGTATTATGTTATTCTCCTGTCTAAACGTCCCTGAGGCTGTCCGGGAACCTTAATCTGGCGGGACGACCGAAGTTCCATTCTCGCCAAAAATTGGGGGCCGGCGCGCCCCTCGGCGCAGCGATTGCGGAGGTTGACCGAAGGCACGGATGAACGCGCGGCGCATTCGTTCCGGATCGCGAAATCCCGTGGTTTCGGCAATAGTCTCGATCGCCTCGCTTGACGACTGCACGCGCTGTCGGGCCACTTCGATCCGAAGGCGCTCTATCGCCTTCGACGGCGTCGTGCTGGTTTCGGCCACGAAGGCCCGGCTAAAGTGCCTTGAACTCATGCCGGCGCGCTCGGCGAGATCTTCCACCGTCAGCCGCGCGTCCAGATTCTCCCGCGCCCAGGCCAGCAGCGGGCCGAACCGCCCGTTCGGCGCCTTCAATTCCAGCAAGGACGAAAACTGCGATTGGCCGCCGCTGCGCCGGTGGTACAGCACAAGCTGCTTGGCCGTTCGTTGCGCGATCTCTTCGCCGTAATCCTCGGCGATCATCGCCAGCGAAAGATCGATGCCGGCGGAGATGCCGGCTGACGTCCAGATGTCCCCATCGCGCACGAAGATTTGATCGGGTTCGAGCCTTACCCGCGGATAGGTCTGGCGAAAATGCCGCGTGCGCTGCCAGTGCGTGGTGGCGCGGCGGCCATCGAGCAGGCCGGCCGACGCGAGGACATACGCCCCCGAACAGACGCTGGCGATCCTGATTCCACGCCTCGCATGGGCGCGCACGAAGCCTAACGTCTTCTCGCAGGCAGCGGCGTGCCGAACCCCCTCCCCGCCGGTGATGATGAGGGTCGTGAGGGTGCCGGAGGGCTTCAACCCACGCGCCACCATCTCGACGCCCGAGGATGAGCGAACCGCTCCCGGCGTTACCGCCACCACCCTGATTGCCGGCGCGCCATCGGCGAAGCGGGCCGCGATTTCGAACGCCGAGATCGGTCCGGCAGCATCGAGCAACTGAAAATCCGGAAATATCAGGACCCCGATCATGTCGCCGCCCCATGTCCGAAAAAGAGGTAAAAATGCCATTTCGGACACGAGCGCACCATGACACGATCGGCCTCGTCAAGTCCCCTTTCCGGAGCTCGCATGTCAGTGCAAGATTCGGCCGCCCTTCAGATCGGCCTCGTGCTCTTTCCCCGCGTCACCCAGCTCGATTTCACCGGACCGCTGCAGGTGTTCTCCAGCGTGCCCGGCGTCCAGATTCACCTGATCTGGAAACGCATCGAACCCGTCGCGTCGGACTCGGTGATGACGATCACGCCGACCACCACTTTTGCGGATTGCCCGCAGCTCGACGTCATCTGCGTGCCCGGCGGGTTCGGCACCGACGACATGATCAATGACGAGGAAATGCTGGCGTTCCTGCGCAGGCAGGCCGAGGGCGCCAGATACATCACCTCGGTCTGCACCGGTTCGCTGGTGCTGGGTGCGGCCGGCCTCCTGAAAGGCTATCACGCGGCCACGCATTGGACGGCCATGGACTTTCTCGCCGCTTTCGGCGCGATCCCGACCCGAACCCGCGTCTGCGTCGACCGCAACCGCATCACCGGTGGCGGCGTCACGGCGGGTATCGATTTCGCGCTGACGCTGGTGTCGCTGCTGGTCGATCGGCGGACCGCGGAACTCATTCAGCTTCGGCTCGAATACAATCCGGCGCCGCCGTTCAACGCCGGCTCACCCGACACCGCGCCGCCGGAAGTGCTGGCCTCGATGAAGGAGCGGATCGCGCCGGCGCAAGTCCGCCGCACCGAAATGATCGGCCGCGCCGCCGCCAGGCTGGCGTAGCGGCAAAGAAAAAGGCCGCCCAGTTTCCCGGACGGCCTTTCCTGTCTCACGGTAGCCACACATAGACGGGCGATTTCAGAAGCTCTGCACCGGGGGCCTATCTCCCGGCCGTGTCCTGATCGGTAGCCGCTGCTCGTCGGGGCAGTCGCGAACTGGAGCCCGACACCGACGCGATGGTCTCCCATCTCCGTAAGATGTCCCATTGAGCCGCGAGATCGCGCCGCCGGCAAGTCCGCGGCGACGGTTGTACCCGCTGATCCCGCTATTCACAGGTGATCGCGCTGATCGCGACAATGCGATTTTGCGCTACCGCGCGTACCTCTTGCCTGTCTCAGCTGCCGGGCGTCCAAGGTTGGTAATCGCCGGTCGCCGCCGGTCGCCGGCCGCTGGCGAGCGTCGAACCCGACGGGCGATAGGCCGACGGTGTCCCGGTCATGTTCGGAACGTGCGGCTTTTCCCATTCACGCGGCGTGTAGCTTTCTTCGGTCGGCGCGACATCGACGGTGTGATGCAGCCAGCCGTGCCATGACGGCGGAACCTTCGTCGCTTCGGCATAGCCATTATAGACCACCCAGCGCCGCTCGAAGCCGAGTGTCGGATCGATCTTGCGGCCCTTGGTCCGGTAGTAGGTATTGCCCTGCTCGTCCTGACCGACCAGTTCGCCGAAGCGCCAGGTCCACAATTGGGTGCCGAAGGTCTGGCCGTTCCACCATGTGAAAAACTTCAGCAGAAACAGCTTCATCAGGATTCGGCCGGATTGAGAACAGGTGCAGCTTGATGCCACCCGTTGATCTGATTGTCCAGACAGACGCGGCCTATGTAGCCCTTGCAAGGCGCGTCGGTCCGCGCGGCACAGCTGAATCGCCCTTCGGGAACCGACGCTTATTCCTCTGATCGCATGCGACTGCCCGATCACCGAGGATCGCGGACGGGGGCCTCGCCAGCGGAACAGACGGGCGAGACAAGGGTTAACGCGGACATTCCCGTAGATGGAGCCAAAGATGATCAATCTTAGAGTTTTGAGTACTGTGGCAGCAATGTCGCTGATGCTGCCCTTTGCCGCACCGAACGCTGGCTGGGCGCAGGCCCCCGGCGCCCCCGCCGCCATGGGCGGCGGCGGAGTGAGTGCTGGCGCTGGAGGCGGCGGAATGAGCCCCGGTGGCGGTGCCATGATTGGCGGCGGCGGCGGTATGCGCGGCGGTGCCATGTCGTCCGGCGCTGCGTCCGCAGGCGTCGCGCCGGGGGCTCCAGCCGCCATTGGTGGCGCACCCGCCACAGGCTTCCGTGGCGGATCGGCGGTAGCCGGCGGTATCCAGGGCGGCGGTGGTCAGTATGGCGGCGGCATCCATCAGGGCGGTCGCTACCATCACGGCGGTGGCTACCATCATGGTGGTCGTTTCCATCGTCACCATGGCGGCAGCGGCTTCGTCGCAGGCGCGCTGTTCGGCAGCACGCTCGCCTCCTCGAACTACGGCTATTACGGCAGCCCCTATTACTACGATGACGGCTACTATGATGGCGGCGTCGTTGCGGTCGGACCGTCAACCGTCGATGATGATTCCGTTGCGTATTGCACCCAGCGGTATCGTTCCTACGATCCGCGTTCCGGCACCTATCTCGGGTACGATGGACGACGGCACCCTTGTCCGTCATGGCAATAAAGCCATGATGCAGGAAGGCGGCGCATTCCGGTGCGCCGCCTTTTTCTGTGGACTTGCTCCTGCCGCTACGAGCGCAGCGCCATCGCCACCCCGCCGAGCGTGAACGCCAGCGCGACAAGTTCGCGCAAGCCCAGCGGTTCGTTCAGCATCGCCGCCGCCGCCAGCACTCCGATCACGGGAACCAGCAGCGTGCCGATAGACGCCGTCGCGGCCGGCAGGCGCTCCAGCGCCGCAAACCAGCAGACGTAACAAAGGCAGAACTGGATCACTGTCATATACGCGAGCGACGCCCAGCCGATGGACGAGAGCGCCGCCATTTGCGGCTGCTCGACGGCGAGCCCGACGGCGGCGATCGGCAGGCACCCGAGCCCGATCTGCCAGGCGGCCAACGACAATGGCGGCATCGACAGCGGAAAATGCTTGGTCAAGACGGTGCCGAGCGCGACGCACAGCGCGCCCGCCAGCGCGCACGCTATTCCCGGCAGCTTTTCGACGCTGGCCTCGAAGCCATTGCCGCCGACCAGCACGGCTATGCCGGCAAGCGAAACTGTCAGCGCGACGGCGCGAACCGGAGACAGCCGCTCACCGAGGATGGGCCAGGCCAGGAATGCGACCCAGACCGGAATCGAGATTCCCAGAACTGCGGCCTCGCTGGCGCTGAGCCACAGCAGTGCAAGCCCCATGAACGCGACCCACCCGCCGATGGTCAGCATCGAGACCAGCAACAACCGCATCCACATCGGGCGCGGCACGCCGAGATTCTGCTGCCGCGCGAGCGCGTACAAGGCCAGCGCCGCCGCGCCGACAATGCCGCACAGGCCGCGCGCGGACAATGGCGGCCATTCGCTCAGCAAATGCTTCATGATCGGAAAGTTCAGGCCCCACCCGAGCGAAGTCACCGCAAGCAGGGTGAGCCCGAGCGGCGACAGCCGGGCAGCGGCGGCGCGCCTGGCGTTGGTGGATGATGGCATGGCGAGTTTGAATCCGGGATCCGGGGAATACTGGAGTTGCTTGTTGTGGTTCTACCAGATGGCGGAAGCGATCCCGCAGGCTTGGTCATCCCATGTACCGGTGATCTGTCTCCATGGCGACCCCGGCGCGCTGCGAATGATCCAGGAGCTGCCACGCGAGGAACGATTGAGAGCATCGCAAGTTGCCCCTTGCAACTGACAGGGCATGGTCATGACGTCGTTACCTAAATTCCTTCTCATAGCGGTTCTGCTGGGGCCAGCCACAGCTTACGGCCAGGCTGGCGGCGGATCGTCAGGTGGCTCCAGCGGGTCTTCTTCCGGAGGGGCGGCCAGCGGCCCCACCGCCGGCAGCCCCAGTGCTGCAGGCACACCAAATGCCGGATCCACCGGCGCAGGTTCGGCGGCCGTGAGTGGCGTCCCCAGTGGTCCCGCCAATCAGGGTGGCATCAACAACTCGGTGAACGATCCGAGCGGTGCCGGCAACGCCGGCAAAGTACCCACGTCGCCTGGAACCAACACCTTGGGCACGGCTAACGCTACGGGATCGCAATCAGGCACGAGCGGAAACGCAGCCAGCGGCTCAACACGTCAGCAAACGACGGGATCTGCTGTAAATCGCACCGGCGGTCAGAGCGGCGGCCGAATTGATGGCACCATGACCAGGGGTCCGGCGATCGCAGGAGACGAAGAAATCCGGAAGCAGGATCGAATCGTCGAACAGAAGATCAAGAGCATTTGCAGGGGATGCTGAGGATTTCGTGGTGCCCTGTTGGGCGCTATCTACTCCCGACAACATCCCGCGGCCGGAGGTCCGGCCGGTCATGGTCGTTGCTCCGCGTCGTGCGTGCGCTTTCACCGGGAAACTATCTTGAACAAGAATGTTGCTGCAATCGTGAGGAACAGAGTTAAAGGTGATGTCGCAATATCCCCGTCCCCCGTTTCCTGCTCAGACCCAGCCAATGCCGGGCAAGACCACGGCGATGGATCCGCTGCCCGACCATGGAGAAACTTCCTACAAGGGCAGCGGCCGCCTCAACGGCAAGAAGGCCGTTATCACCGGCGGTGACAGTGGCATCGGACGGGCTGTGGCCATCGCTTACGCCCGGGAAGGAGCGGATGTCCTGCTCTCCTATCTCGATGAGCATGATGACGCCCGGGAAACCGAGCGACTGGTGACGGAGGCCGGAAGAAAAGCCGTGCTGGTCCCCGGCGACATTCAGACACCCTCGCAATGCCGGGCGATCATTGACAAAGCCGTGTCGGATTTGGGCGGGATCGATATCCTCGTCAACAACGCCGCGCATCAAGCCAGCTTCAAGACGATCGACGATATCAGCGACGAGGAGTGGGAGTTGACGTTCAAGGTCAACATCCACGCCATGTTCTACCTGACCAAGGCGGCGGTAGGCCAGATGAAGCCCGGCAGCTGCATCATCAACACGGCATCGATCAATTCGGATATGCCAAACCCAACACTGTTGGCGTATGCGACGACGAAGGGTGCGATCCACAATTTCACGGCGGGACTGGCGCAACTACTCGCCGAAAGGGGTATTCGCGCCAATGCGGTTGCTCCGGGCCCGATATGGACGCCGCTGATCCCATCCACCCTGCCTGAAGAGTCGGTGGCAAATTTCGGCAAGCAGGTTCCGATGCATCGTCCCGGTCAGCCTGTCGAGTTGGCCACGGCCTACGTCATGCTGGCCGATCCGCTTTCGAGTTATGTATCCGGCGCCACTATTGCGGTCACCGGCGGAAGACCGTTCCTGTAACCCATAAGAAAAGGCCGCCCGCGGAACGCGGGCGGCCTGCATTCGCTTCCTTCATTACTCAGGCGGCGCGCTGATTGACCTGGCGTAGCGCCATGTTGGTCAGCTTGGTGTCGGTCGCCTTTTCCTCGTCGAGGTTCTGCTGCAGTACCGACGCGCAGTCGGTACGGCCGAGCATCTTTGCCCACGCGACGAGCGTGCCATAACGCGCAATCTCGTAATGCTCGACCGCCTGCGCTGCGGCGATCAGCGCGGCGTCGAGGACGCTCTTGTCGTCGACTTCGCCGGCAACTTCGCTCGCTTCCTCCAGGATGCCGTCGATGGCCGGGCAATCGACGCCTCTGGCCTCAACGCCGTGCATCTTGAAGACTTGTTCAAGCCGCGCGATCTGGTTCTTGGTCTCCGCCAGATGGGTTTCAAAGCCGCTCTTGAGGGAGGGGTCGGAAGCCTTGGCGACCATGTCGGGAAGGTTCTTTGCGATCTGCTGCTCGGCATAGTAGATGTCCCGCAGCGAGTGGACGAAGAGGTCGTCAAGCGTTTTGATATCTTTCGTGAAGAAGCCCATGTTGTCCTCCGTGGGTTGTCACGGCGATTCAACACGTCGCAATCAGGCTTGTTCCTGTCATAAACGCTTGATCTCGTGGGCGCGTATCACGACTTCCTGTTGCGACAATTCGCGCTCAAACCGCGCGCGCAGGGCCTTCCAGAACTCCGGCTCCAGTCGGTCCACCATGACCTCGATGACCGCAATGTTATCCCGCTGGGTTTCGCCGCCGCTGTGCCACAGGCCCTCACCCGGGGTCCGCACGAAGCTCGTGGCTCCGCCGAACTTCGCCGTCAGCTCTGCCAGCAGTTGCTCGAACCATTCCCGCTCGATGAGTGTTCCGTCTCCGGCGGCGGTCGGCAGCAATATTTCGACCAGGAAGTGCGGTCCGGCGGTCATGACCACGCGCCGACCCGCGCGCGAGCCTGCCAGCTTTCCAGCAGCGTTTCCGTCGAGACGGTTTCGACCTGTTGCCCAAACCGGTTGGTATAGAGCGCCATGGTCGCATCATGCGTCTCATCGGCCGAACTGCACAGGGCATCGGTCACAAGGATGGCGCGGAATCCCCAGTCGATCGCGCCGAACATCGTGGCCAGCACGCATACGTCGGTCTCACCGCCGGTGATGATGACGGTATCGATCCCGCCGCCGCGGAGCTGCCGGTGCAGATCGGTGCCGGTCCATGGCGAATAGACATGCTTGTCGAACACGCGCGCGGGAGGGACAAACCGGCCGAGATCCGGCACGAGATCGACCTTTGCGGGCCCCAGCTGGTCGATCGTCATGGAACTCCACCGCTCGTAATAGCGACGCCACATTCCCTCGCCTTCTCCGGGTCGTTGCGCCGGAATGAAGCGCGTAAAAACAGTCCGCTCGGGGTGCGCAGCCGTGATGGCGACGATATTCGGCAGCACTCGCGCCAACCACGGCACCTTCCATTCGGTGGCTTCGGCAAACATCCTCTGCATATCCACGCACAGATGTATCGCGCTATCGCCGGGCGCGCCGTGGCGCAATTCATCGCTCTTTGACATGGCCGTTCATCTACAAAAGCCAGTTAGACCCGCCCCGGCGGCTTCGTCACTTGTTGCGTTTGAGAACGCTAAGCCGCCCATCGCCTTCCAGCGTGGCCAGCTTGACGTCCTCGTAACCCTCGACCTGCTGCTGACGCAGCTGCGATCTCAATTCGTCTTCGGTGATCATCTCCTTGCGCAGGTTCTGCAGATCAAGGCGGCCATCGCGAATGAGCGCAAGGCTCGGCGGGGTCACATAGGGCCGTGCCGCGGGAAACCGCCAGGCGACCCAGTCGAGCACGTAATCCCAGGCGACGATGGTCGCCACCAGCGCGAGGCCCTCGGTGACCGAGCCATATTCCTTGCCAAGGCCGTTCTGCGCCGCGTCGGCGATCAGGACGATGACCAGCAGGTCCGCCGGCCCGAACTGGCCCGCCTGGCGTCGCCCCATCAGCCGCAGGATCACGAACAAACCCAGATACATCAGGCTGCCGCGAACCACGATCTCCGCGAGCCCGATGGCCGGCACGAAAACCGAATTCCAGTCGATCGTCAGGTCCATCGGTGTCTCCCGGAAAGCGGCCGGCTTCCATCCTCAGGCTGGTTTCGCCGGATGCGCCGTGCGCGGATGGCGGCTGTGCAGCAGGCGGGCGAGGTCTTCGCGCTCGGCATCGCGCCCCTTCATTGCCGACTCGAACAGCGCTTCCTGGATATCGCGGGGCATGTCCCCCCAAACGTCCATCACCGCGCGGCCCAGCAGGCTGGCGAAGCGTTCCTGTTCGACTGGCATCTTGAGCCTCCCGTTTGCAGCCATCGGAAAGTGAACACGATCCGGCCTGTAGCGTTCCCGCACCGACACCAGTCATGGGAACTTAAGCCAGCCGTCATGGTTGAGGGGTTCTAACCCCCGAGAGGATCAAACTCATGGCCAAGAAGCCCAAATTTCTGGAAGAGCTTTTCCACGACACGCTCAAGGACATCTATTACGCCGAGAACAAGATTCTGAAGACCCTGCCGAAGATGGCCAAGGCCGCGCAGTCCAAGGAGCTGAAGGCAGCGTTCGCCAAGCACGAGCGCGAAACCCGCGGCCAGATCAAGCGCCTCGACAATGTCTTCAAGATCATCGGCAAACCCGCGCGCGGCAAGACCTGCGCCGCCATCAACGGCATCACCGACGAGGGCGCGGAGATCATGAAGGATTACAAGGGAATGCCCGCCCTCGACGCCGGCCTGCTGGCGGCGGCGCAGGCCGTCGAGCATTACGAGATTGCGCGTTACGGCACCTTGCGCACCTGGGCCGAAGAGCTCGGCCTGCGCGACGCCGCGAGGCTTCTGAGCGAGACGCTCAAGGAAGAAGAGATGACCGACAAGGCGTTGACCGTGCTGGCCAAGGATGCGGTCAATCTGGAAGCCGAAGAGGAAATGCAGGCCGCCGCCTGAGGATTTGAATCCAAAGGCGCGCGCCCGTTCGGCGCGCGCCTTTTTTATTTCATTTCGTCCAGAAATCGGCGCTCAAGCGTCATCCCGTCGATAGCGCTCCTTTACGATCTCGTCGCCGGCCCGCACCGCCGCGCGGTTGCGGGTGCGGAATTGCAGGACGCCGTAGATCAGCGCGGCCAGCAGCACGGCTGCACCTAGAAAGTAGATAATCTCCATGGATGCCATCCGCTTGAGTGGTTAGTGCGTCTTGGTCTCCTGCCATTGGTCCGGGTCGGACTTCCTGGTGCCGGAGCGCTGCTCCTTTTCCGGATTGCCTTTCCAGGGCTCGTCGGTCTGCGCGCTCGAGCCCCAGTCGGTTTTCTGCCTGGGATCGTCTTTCGGGGTTTCTTTGCTCATGGTACCTCCGATGAAATAATTCGCCGGGCCCTGCGCCGGTTCCGTTTTTCGAAGGCGATTTACGAGCGCGTCGCCAGCACCACGCCGGCCAGCGTCAACGCCAGCGCCACGATCTGGATCGCCCCGAGCGGCTCGCCGAGTGCTGCGGCGGACGCCACCACGCCGATCACGGGCACCGCCATGGTGCCGATTGCGGCCACCGAGGCCGGCAGCCGCGCCAGTGCCGCGAACCAGGCGACATAGGCGACGCAGAACTGGATCACGGTCGAATAGACCACGAGCCACCAGCCGAGCGACGTCACTTGCGCCAGGTCGGTGGTCTCGAGCAACAGGCCGACAACCGCAACCGGCAGGCAGCCGAGCCCGATCTGCCAGGCCGCCGCCGGGAGCGGCGGCAGCGCCAGCGGCAGCTTCTTGGCCAGCACGGTGCCGAGCGCAAATCCGATCGCGCCAAGCAGCGCCAGCGCCATGCCCGGCAGCTTGGCCGCGGTCGCGGAAAAACCGCTGCCGCCCATGATGACGGCGAGCCCCGCCAGCGCCATCACCAGCGCCAGCGTGCGCAGCAGCGTCGGCCGTTCGCCCAGCACCGGCCAGGCCAGCAGCGAGGCCCATACCGGCATGGTGTAGGCGATCAGCGCGGCCTCGCTGGCCGGCAGCCACAGCAGCGCCAGCCCCATCAGCACCATCCAGCCGGTGACGTTGAGCAGCGCCGCCAGCATCAGCCGCGGCCACAGCGAGCGCGTCACCTTCAGGCGCTGCGATCCCGCCAGCGCCAGCGCCGCCAGCAAGAGCGCGCCGATCACCCCTGTGGTGCCGCGCAGGGTCAGCGGCGGCAGCTCGCTCAGGAGGTATTTCGTCACCGGCCAGTTCAATCCCCAGCCGACCGAGGTGACGGCGAGGAACATCAGCCCGGCGGGCGCGATCCGCGGCGACGCGGTCGGTTTTGATTCTGTCATGCAGCCGGGAATCCCTTAGGAATCGCCCCTCACCTTGCCGGGTATCGGGGCTACCGGCCACGGGGCTGCGGGCATGTCAGCCCCTCCCCGGCGCCCCCGGCCGTGAGTCGCACCAGTGCAACCCCTTAGGAGTGAATAAATACCTGCCCTGTGAACAGCGGGCGAAGGCTCCCCGACACCCCCGGCGAACAATTTTTTCCCTTGGGAATCCCTGAGGACTCACCGATAGTTGGGCGTGTCGGGGGCACGGGACCGCCCCTGTTTTCCCATAGTTTCCACCACATTTAGTATTTGATTCAGGAACTCGTACTAGTTCTTGACGGGCGCAACCGGATTGTCCTAGCTTTCCTCCTGTTCGGCGCGCGTGTGTTTTGGGTCCCGCCGGTCGCTCCCAGATGGGTACCAGAGGCGCACGCCGTCAGCCGGTCGAGGCAGCGGTGGTGGGCTCGTCTGCCCAAAATCCGGGGGCGTTTGCGCGTAAAAAAACGAGCCGAAACCGGCTCAGGTGACATCAGTTGGGGCGTTAATTGGGGCGACGGTCGCGCGGGGTGCGTAACCTCCTTGCGCGGACGGAGAAACAGGGCCGGGTCACCGGTTGAACTGGCGAACCCTGGGAGGCCGCGGTTGTTTCAACCTCGGCCGCATCAGGGATCGCTCAAGAAATAGCATTCGGCTACCGCGAAAGATGCGGGGCCGGTCAAGAACACTGGGGCACGACCTATGCGAATCGAACGGCGCAACACCACTTCCGGCCAGTCACCCTATGCAGGGATTGATTTCAGATTGACGACATCGGAGATCCGCAATCCCGATGGTTCGATCGTGTTCCGGCTCGAGAATGTCGAGGTGCCGCAGTTCTGGTCGCAGGTCGCCTCCGACGTGCTGGCGCAGAAGTATTTTCGCAAAGCGGGCGTCGCCGCACGGCTGAAGAAGGTCGAGGAAGAGACCGTGCCGTCCTGGCTGTGGCGCTCGGTGCCGGACACCGAGGCGCTGGCCGCCCTGCCCGAGAACGAGCGCTTCGTCAGCGAGCTCTCCGCCAAGCAGGTGTTCGACCGCCTCGCCGGCTGCTGGACCTATTGGGGCTGGAAGGGCAAGTACTTCTCCACCGAGGAAGACGCGCAGGCGTTCTTCGACGAACTGCGCTTCATGCTGGCCAAGCAGATGGTCGCGCCGAACTCGCCGCAATGGTTCAACACCGGCCTGCACTGGGCCTACGGCGTCGACGGCCCCGGCCAGGGCCATTATTACGTCGATCCCTTCACCGGCAAGCTGACCCGCTCGAAATCCGCCTACGAGCATCCGCAGCCGCACGCCTGCTTCATCCAGGGCGTCAATGACGACCTCGTCAACGAGGGCGGCATCATGGACCTGTGGGTGCGCGAGGCCCGGCTGTTCAAATACGGCTCCGGCACCGGCTCCAACTTCTCGCGGCTGCGCGGCGAAGGCGAAAAGCTTTCCGGCGGCGGCCGCTCCTCGGGCCTGATGAGCTTCCTCAAGATCGGCGACCGCGCCGCCGGCGCCATCAAGAGCGGCGGCACCACCCGCCGCGCCGCCAAGATGGTGGTGGTCGACGCCGACCACCCCGACATCGAGACCTATATCGACTGGAAGGTGAAGGAGGAGCAGAAGGTCGCCGCCCTCGTCACCGGCTCCAGGATCAACCAGAAGCACCTCAAGGCGGTGCTGAAGGCCTGCGTCAACTGCGAAGGCTCCGGCGACGACTGTTTCGATCCCGAAAAGAACCCGGCGCTGCGCCGCGAGATCAAGCTGGCGCGCCGCGCGCTCGTCTCCGACAACGTCATCAAGCGGGTGATCCAGTTCGCCAAGCAGGGCTACAAGGAGATCGACTTCCCGACCTACGACACCGACTGGGATTCGGAGGCCTATCTGACCGTCTCCGGCCAGAACTCCAACAACTCGGTCTCGCTGAAGGACGATTTCCTGCGCGCGGTAGAGACGAATGGTGACTGGAATCTGATCGGCCGCACCAGCAGGAAAGTGACAAAAACGCTGAAGGCGCGCGACCTCTGGGAGAAGATCGGCCACGCCGCCTGGGCCTCGGCCGATCCCGGCCTGCACTTCAACACCACCATGAACGACTGGCACACCTGCAAGGCCTCCGGCGACATCCGCGCCTCGAATCCGTGCTCGGAATACATGTTCCTGGACGACACCGCCTGCAATCTCGCCTCCGCCAATCTGATCACGTTCTACACCCCCTCCCCCGCGGGCGGAGGAGCGTTGGGACGCTTCGACGTCGAATCCTACGAGCATCTGTGCCGGCTCTGGACCGTGGTGCTGGAGATCTCGGTCATGATGGCGCAGTTCCCCTCCAAGGCGATCGCCGAACTCTCCTACGAGTTCCGCACGCTCGGCCTCGGCTTTGCCAATATCGGCGGCCTCCTGATGACCATGGGGCTGCCTTACGACTCCAAGGAAGGCCGCGCGCTGTGCGGCGCGCTCACCGCCATCATGACCGGCGTCGCCTATGCGACCTCGGCCGAAATGGCGAAGGAGCTCGGCCCCTTCCCCGGCTACAAGAAGAACGCCGCGCACATGCTGCGCGTGATCCGCAACCACCGCCGCGCCGCCCATGGCGAATCCCGCGGCTACGAGGCGCTGGCGGTGAGCCCGGTGCCGCTCGACCACGCCGCCTGCCCGCAAGGAGACCTCGTCACCCGCGCCAAAGTGGCCTGGGACCAGGCGCTGGAGCTCGGTGAACTCAGCGGCTACCGCAACGCGCAGACCACAGTGGTGGCGCCGACCGGCACCATCGGCCTCGTGATGGATTGCGACACCACGGGCATCGAGCCTGATTTCGCGCTGGTGAAGTTCAAGAAGCTCGCCGGCGGCGGCTACTGGAAGATCATCAACCAGGCGGTGCCGGCCGCACTGCGCGCGCTCGGCTACAGCGAGGCTGACATCGCCGAGATCGAGGCCTACGCCGTCGGCCACGGCTCGCTCTCCAATTCGCCCGGGATCAACGTCTCCACGCTGAAGGCCAAGGGCTTCACCGACGAGGCGCTGGCCAAGGTGGAAAAGGCGCTGCCGACCGCCTTCGACATCAAGTTCGCCTTCAACAAGTGGACCTTTGGCGAGGACTTCCTGCGCGAGACGCTGAAGCTGGCGCCGGAGGCGATCGCCGCCCCCGGCTTCGACCTGCTCGCCGCGGTCGGATTCAGCAAGCGCGAGATCGAGGCCGCCAATGTCCACATCTGCGGCGCGATGACGGTGGAGGGCGCGCCGCACCTCAAGGCCGAGCACTATCCCGTGTTCGACTGCGCCAACCCCTGCGGCAAGATCGGCAAGCGCTACCTCTCGGTCGAGAGCCACATAAGGATGATGGCTGCGTCGCAGCCGTTCATCTCTGGCGCGATTTCCAAAACCATCAACATGCCGAACGACGCCACGGTGGAGGACTGCAAGTCAGCCTACATGCTGTCCTGGAAGCTGGCGCTGAAGGCCAACGCGCTCTACCGCGACGGCTCGAAGCTGAGCCAGCCCCTGAACTCGCAGCTGATCAGCGACGACGACGAGGAGGACGACGCGATCGAGGCGTTCTACGACAAGCCGATGGCCGCGCGCGCCGCCCAGGTCTCGGAGAAGATCGTCGAGAAGCTGGTCGAGCGCATCATCGTCATGCGCGAGCGCGAGAAGATGCCGGACCGCCGCAAGGGCTACACCCAGAAGGCGGTGGTCGGCGGGCACAAGGTGTACTTGCGAACCGGCGAATATGACGACGGCCGGCTCGGCGAGATCTTCATCGACATGCACAAGGAGGGCGCCGCACTGCGCTCCTTCATCAACAACTTCGCCATCGCGGTTTCGCTCGGCCTGCAATACGGCGTGCCGCTGGAGGAATATGTCGACGCCTTCACCTTCACCCGCTTCGAGCCGGCGGGCCCGGTGCAGGGCAACGACAGCATCAAGTACGCGACCTCGATCCTCGACTATGTGTTCCGCGAGCTTGCGGTCAGCTACATGTCGCGCTTCGACCTCGCCCATGTCGATCCCTCAGAGTCCAACTTCGACGCCATGGGCAAGGGCGTCGAGGAAGGCAAGCAGCCGGAGGGCAGCAACAAGTATCTCTCCAAGGGCCTGACCCGCTCGCGCACCGACAAGCTGGTGGTGATGCGTGGCGTCGACACCGACGCTCGCGGCGCCGGCAACGTCACCGCGATCGCCAGCCACGGCCCCAGCGCCCGCCTCGCCGACACGCTCGAAGGCGCGGTCGCGCTCAAGCAGGAAGCCCAGCACGACCTGTCGCCGACCGAAAAGCTGGAAGCGCTGCAATGGAGCAAATCCGGCGCGGCGCAACAGGCCATCGCCCCCTCAAAGGCCGAACGCCGCGCCGAAGCGAAGGCCAAGGGCTACGAAGGCGAGATGTGCGGCGAGTGCGGCAACTTCACGCTGGTGCGGAACGGGACCTGCATGAAGTGCGATACGTGTGGGAGCACGACGGGGTGTTCGTGAGTTAGCTAGCCCCATCGTTAAAAGAGTCTTCCGGCGGTCGGCGGCGACTGCCGGAAAGTGCTTCAAGGAACGAATCGTGAATTAAAGCTAAAGTTGTAGTGAGGGACGACCATGAACTACACGGATCGTTACCTACGCGAAACCGCCAGCTATAGCGCCCTCGACGTGATGCTGGCCGACGTCGCCGTGCGTATTCAGCTTAGTCCGACCGATTATCAACTGGCCGTCGATCACTACCACGCAATTCACGATTGGCTTGAGCGCGATGACAGTCCCCTGTTCGGGCTCGTCATCGACTTCTACGCGCAGGGAGGTTTCGCTATCGGCGCGACAGTCGCCCGCCACTCCACCGATGACGAGTTCGACATCGACGTTATGGCGCAACTAGCGTATCGCGCCGACGTCGATCCGGAATTCGTTCTGTCCACGTTGGACAACGCTATCCGTGCCGAGCGCGGTTCCCGCTACCACAACAAGGTCGACCGCAAGACCCGTTGCAGCACCGTCTACTACGACGGCATGCATCTCGATGTGACCCCCACCGTCCGGCTCATTGGTCGCAACGAAAAGACTGGTCTGATCTTCCATTCGAAGCCCGAGGATCCGCGGGAGCCGAAGCTGGCGCTGCACGCCAACCCCCATGGTTTCGCACAGTGGTTCATCCAGCAGACGCCCCCCGATCAGAATTTCGGAACGTTTTTCGAGAAACGCTCGCTAGACTACGATCGCGGCCGAATGGCGCTCCTGCAGAAGCGCGCCGACGCGCTCCCTGTCCCCGACCAATGCCCGGCCTACCGCAAATCGCGGGCCGTCATCGCACTGCAACTTATCAAGCGGTGGCGCAACCTGGCCTACGACAAGCGGCATGCCGGACGGCGCCTGCCGCCGTCTGTGCTCCTCGCGTTCTATGTCGCGCGGCATGCCAACAGCACGAACTCGCTATCCGAAGAGCTCAGCCATCAGGTCGGTGCCATGCTCGCCGTTCTGCAAACCGCTCAAAGCGTCGGTCGGAAGGTCTTCGAACGCAACCCGATGTGCCCCGAAGACGTACTCACGGACCGATGGCCAGCGGATCTTAACGATCAGCGCGTCTTCATCGAAGAGCTCAAAACCTTTGCCGCCAAGCTCGAGCGATTGCGAGGAGACATCGCGCTGCCTGAGACGCAGAAGATTCTGGAAGACCTGTTCGGCGAAAAGCCGGCGCGATCGGTCGTGAAGGAATATGTCGACCGGGCAGCGAAAGACGTCGGTGGCGCCGGCGGCCGCTACCTGCCCGGTAAGGCAGCGATCCCCGCAGCGGTTGTCGGCATGTCGGCCACGCCCAGCGGTGTGAGGTCGGCACCGTCGCACAAATTCTTCGGCGATCATCCTGATGACCTACCTAAGCGTCGATGAGCAGGACGCCGCCATCCGGCCGGTCTTCCCAGACTTCGAACTGACGGCAAAGGCTGACTGGATCGGTATTTGGGAAGGGCCGGTCAAGCCCGCCGGCAAAACCTATCGGATTCGCATTGTCTACTTCAGGCGAACGATTTTCGACGGCTGGATGCTCGAAAATCCGTACGTAACCGTCCACATCGTCGACCCGCCCATCGGCGCTGAGGCGCTGCGCGACGACAAGTTCCTGCCGCACATCTATTGGAACGATCGAAATCCTGCCTGGCCAGCCCTATGCCTTTGGGATCCGAAACAGATGTTCTGGACCCCGGAGCAATCGATCGCCTCGACGATCATTCCATGGACGTCGGAATGGCTGCTGTTCTTCGAGTATTGGCAGATCACCGGCGAATTCCGCGGTCCGGGCCGCCACCCGGATAGGAGACGCAACGCATGTCCGAAACCGCAAGAGAATTCAGACCCGGAGAGGCGCGTTCGACGGGAGCGATTGCGCAACGCCGAATTCCACAGGCTTGGCCGAAGGACCGGCGTTTTCGGATCCTATCGGTGGATGGCGGCGGCATCAAAGGATTATTCCCCGCCACCGTCCTGGCCGAGCTTGAGCGGCGCTATCTGGGCGGACGATCCATCGCCTCCTACTTCGATCTCGTCGTCGGCACTTCAACCGGAGGCATCCTGGCGCTCGGGCTCGGAGCCGGCCTAACTGCGGCGTCTCTTGCGGACCTTTATGCTCATCGCGGCGCGGATGTCTTTCCAAAACCGACAGAGTCGCCGGTTGGCCGCATGCGCAACTGGTGGCGAGCCAAGCGAAGCTTCCTTCATTATCACTACGAGCGAGCGGCATTAGAGAGTCTTCTTCTTGACGCGTTGGGAGCGAAGCTCTTAGGAGACTCAATTGTCCGTCTATGTATTCCAGCATTTGAAGGCAAACACAGCGAAGTCTTCGTTTTCAAAACACCACATCATCCCGACTACAAGATAGATCGCTTTGAACCGATGGTGAAGGTCGCTCTCGCGACTTCCGCTGCCCCGACCTATTTCCGCCCATTAGAACACCAAGGTTACACACTGGTGGACGGCGGTGTCTGGGCCAACAATCCCGTGATGCTCGCGGTCATTGAAGCGCTAGTGTGCTTTGATCTCGAACGCGATCAAATCGATGTTATGAGCCTAGGCTGCGGTGAAGATCCGTACATCGTCTCAGATGACCGACTAAATGCAGGTGGGAAATTAGCTTGGGCCGACGTGATTTTCGCAGCTATGCGCCTGCAATCTCTATCAGCCTCCAACCAAGCGCGACTTCTGCTCGGTCCACCAGCCGTTCGGCGTATTGATCCACCGGCAAATCCCAAGCCAATCCTTCTCGACGATTTCCGTAGGTCTCTGGACGAACTTGTTCCTGCAGCGCGATCGATCGTTGACAAACACGGCGATGAACTTGCGACTAGCTTTCTCACTACACGTGCGCCGAAGTACAGGCCTCAGCCACTATCGCCGACATAGGAAGTAGCGAAGCGGTATCTGAGAGTATCATGACACCGCTCGGATTTCGCTACGATCATCCAACTACCGTGTTCCTATTTGGGGGAAATCCCCTTGCATGCGCGCATGAGTTGCGGAAGAATCGCGCGAGGGGGTGATGCCTTATGAAGGCAACTTTATGCGCTCTGTGGCTGTCGCTTGGTTGCGGCCTTGTTCACCCGACTCTGGCAGCCGATTTCAAGAGCACTGCGGCGAAGGATGGTAGGGTCCTCGTTATACTGTCCGGCGAGATAATCGAGGGCGACAGCGACACGTTGAAAGCGGCGATCAAATCGGCAAACGATGTAGGCAAGCTCGTTGCAAATATTCGCCTGAATTCTGAAGGCGGGAGTCTTCTGGAAGGAATTAAGCTTGCGGATGCCGTGCGTTTTGCAAAAATCTCGACCAATGTGGGGAACAACGCGACTTGCGCGTCTGCATGCTTCCTAATCTTTGCGGCCGGTCAAACTAAGTTCGCAAATTATACCGCGCGAATTGGTGTGCACGGTGCTTCTGACAAAACAGGCTCTGAGACAGTTCAGTCGGGCGCTGCCACAGTTTCAATGGCACGCGTTGCAAAGGATTTAGGGGTTCCGCCCGCGATCATTGGACGAATGGTTGTGACGCCGCCCAGCGAGATGGTCTGGCTCAGTCCTCAAGACCTTCAGTCGATGGGTGTAACGATGGTGGGTAAGCCTGCCCAGATTCCGCAGATAGCAGCCGATCAACCTGTATCTCGTCAGACCTTGGACGAGCCCGTTCAACTTGTGCCTGGGGGAGCCCAAGCTTCCAGAACCGTGCCGACGTGGAACGAAGTTGTTGAAAAGGCTACGAGCCTTTCAGCTAGTCAAAACAATGGAAAGGCCAACTTTGCGCGATTTTGCGAGCCCGAACGTAAAACGTGTACGATCGCGGTTACGTTTACGCTCCGCAGCGGGAAGGACGGTTTTTTAAAGATCGTCGAAGACTTAAACGGAAAGATCATTCGACGGGAGACTTGCGAGTTTAACGAATTCAAAGACGTGAGAACGTGCCTGAATTGGGATAACGGCACAAGTCATCGAGATATGAAGAACACAAAGGGCGAATGGCACCAAGTAAGTGACTAGGCAATGAAAGTAAGCGTAGGGCGAATTACCCGAAGGCCTAATCCGCCATTCCAAGTGACCAAGCCGGTGGGTTACGCTTCGCTAGCCCACCCTACTCGCTAAGCGCACGAGACCTCTGTCTCATCGCCCCATTTTCGAAATACACAACCCCGTTTGGCGCCGGGCTGCTGACGAACTCAGCGACAAAGGCGCTCGCGATATCGTCCTGTTCAATCGTGCCAAAACGGCCGGGAACGAGGCGCCCCAACCAGGCCACATAGCGCGGCGTGTGAGCATTCCCTGAGATAATTCCGGGACGAAAAACCGCGAGGCGCTGGAAGCCTGTCCCTTGAACCATCTCTTCCTTCAGCCCCATGACGCGCACATAGCGAATCCTGCTTTTTGAGCTGCTTCCCACGGCCGAGAGCAGAGCAAACCGTGTGATGCCCCCCGCCCGACAACCGCGGGCAAAGCCGCCGACCACGCCAATTTCGAGGGCCTTTAATTCCTCCTCGCTCCACTTCATGCTGCCTTGACCGACGCCGACACAGGACGCTCCATGGACGAGACCGCCTTGCGCAACCATGCCCTGCGCAAGCTTGCTCACTTCTGCTGGAAACCCGGCAGCTGCCGTATCCAGGACCACCTGCCGCACGCTGGCGTCAGCGGTTGCCGGAATCGCCCTGCGATTGACCATCACGATTTCAGCGCAGGACGGCTCCGCCGCCAGTGCGCGCACCACCGCGGCTCCCACCTGCCCCGTACCGCCGATGATCAAGACACGAAACGCCATTTTCGCGGATCCTTGTTTTGCCAGAATGAGCGACTTCAGCGCCTTGCCGTCCTCGTTATCCGCCTTCATGAACTCCGCGAAGTCAGCTGAATCCAGATAGATCGAAGCCGCGCCTGCTCATGCACTCCTTGAACTCCGCCCGCCCGCCGTGACCCGCCTCCGCTGCCGGCTGCGTCGCTTCACGCGCAAGTCAAATCTCGCCGCGCCGCCTGCGACACAGTAACCCGACGGGCAAATCACCAAAACCCTGTCCAGTGCCCGCGTGAAAAAGATTCCCCCTTCCGTCGTCGGGCAAATCAGTGATTTAACTCCGCGCGTCTCACCCGATGAGAGGGGCGTGCGCACGTCACGAACGCGCGGTGGGATGCGGTGGACGCCGAGGTCAAAGAGACGATGTTGACCGGGGCGTACGGCGAAGGCGTGTGGTCCTGGCGTCGCGGTGCTGGCGCCAAGTTGGCGGGAGGTGTCCCGCCGATGACGGAGGCAAAACAGCCGTTCTCCGGGGAGATCACGTTATAAGCCGTAAAGCCACTGCGCAGGGAAGGCCGGGATGCTCCCGCTGGACCTGTATGCTCGTGTGCGCCTCTTCTACCACCATTGCACACGAGACCGCGGGTGCAGCGCGCACCCGGCCTTCCCTGCGCCCTCTCGTTTTTCCGAGGGCAAACGAAGATGCAAACCTCGGGCGCATCCGCGCCGCGAGATCGCGGAAGTGTGGACGATGATCGCCACCGCAACACCACGGAAGTCCAGGCAGATACCGCCGCGCTTGCGCCGGGCCAACCGTTGTTTCGCGAGAGCGGCGGTGGGTTACGCTGCGCTAACCCACCCTACTTTGCCCCGCTCACGCCGCCTTCGCGGCCTTCGCCGGCTTTTCCGGCGGCGCGGTTTCCATCGCGCGCATGTAGAGATCGAGCAGGCTTTCGCGCTCGTCGCGCTCGCCCTGGTCCTGCTTGCGCAGCTTGACGATCTCCTTGAGGATCTTGACGTCGAAGCCCTCGCCCTTGGCCTCCGCAAAAACCTCCTTCTTGCCCTCGTTCAGCCCCTGCAATTCGCTGTCGATGTTCTCGATCCGCTCGACGAACGAACGAATGCGGCCGCCCGGAATGGTGACGTCAGACATGGTGCCTCCCTGTTGAGTGAGGCCGTGAAAATGACCGCAACACCTCACCAATGCGTTAAGCGCGCGAGGCCGCGGCGCGGGAAAAATTTATTGCCGCGAACGCGCCGGAGATCGTCGCTTGAAATTGGATTCCGATGGGGATTTCGAGAAGTCGCAGGGCGCCGGTGCAATGCGGCGCATCAAGCGCACGCTCGCTCGCGAAAAAACGGTGGGTTACGCTGCGCTAACCCACCCTACTCGCCATTCGCCATTCGCTATTCGCCGCTCACGCCGTCTTCCGCTTCTCCAGCACCTGGCGGAAATCGGTCGCGAGGCCGCGGTAGTAGCCGGCCAGCACCTCGTAGAAGGTCTGCTGCGCCTTGGCGGAGGCCTGCCGGGCCTGATCCTCGCAGCGGGAAGCCCTGGTCTCGTACTTCTCCGCCTTGGTCTGAAGCTCGGCTTCCATCGTCAATACTCCACGCAACACGCACGACTTGCGATGCTATGCCGGCAGATGTCCAAATGATGGTCGCGCCGGGGCGATTTCGCAGCGTGCCGTCGGGCACGCGCTCGCCAACGGGCGATCCCAAGAAAGATCCCAAGAGAAAAGGCCGGCGGGCATGACGCCGCCGGCCTTCTCTTGCAACTGCCGGCTCGGGTCCGGTTCCGCTGCGATTCGATGACATCAAGTCTGGCTCCGCGGTGGTTAACAAAACACTAACGAGGCCGGTGTGAGATGGATCACGGATGGGCAGGCTCCGGTGCGGCTAGGCTTGTCCTCACCCTGCAGGCAGTTCGCAACCCGCGCCGCAGGGCATCGCAGGAGACCGGTCATGGCCAAGGTCTATTTCCACTGCTCCAGCTCACGGGAAGTCCGGATCGATCGGTCCGGCGTCGCGGTCAGCGACCTCGCCGAGGCCCGCGACTACGCCGCCTGCATCGTGCAGGCGCTGATCCGGCAACGCAACGCCGAGGACTGGCGCGACTGGGTCGTGCATGTCAGCGACGATCTCGACGAGGAGATCTTCGTCATGCCGTTCGCCTTCGTGCTCGGCAAGCCGCACTGAAGGCCTCGTGCCGCTGCCGCCGCGCCCGTCATGCGTCCGGTTCCCGCTGGGAACACCGGAACGCCGGCCGCAACCTCTCCATGTCAACGCCTTGGCGGTGCCTTGCTTTGGTCAAACCCGGCTGGCGGTGTCGATCGGGGGCCGGGGGTTATCGACGCAGCAGCTACGCTCGCCGCCCGAACCAGGGTGACATCGGGCCGAGCCAGGGAGCTTCCATGCAAGCCAGGCCAACGCCAGACCAGACCGATCCGCACGACATCTCCGCGATCGAAACGCTTCTCGCCGCGCATGCCGACAAGGCGCCGCCGCTGGTGCACGATCCCGTCGGCCCTGCCGCCCAAGCGCAGCCCCCGGCGCTGCCGCCCGAGGGGCGCGCCCCCGAGATCAAGGTGGACGCACCTTCGGCCGAAATCACGGCAGCGCCTCGCGCCGCCGATGTCCGCGGCATCGCCGATATCGATGTCGGCGGCATCAGGGTCGAGAAAACCGGGCCCGCCGACATCGCGCCGCTCGCCGAGCCGCCTTCTGCCAGATGGGTCAAACCGGTTGCCCTCGCTCTGCTCGGCCTGTGCGGCGCGATCGGCGCCGCCGCCTGGCAGCACTATGGCGACCACGCCAGGGCGATGGCCGCCGGCTGGGCGCCGCCCTTCGTGCTGGCGGCGTTGTCGTCCCCGGACAAGGCTTCGGACAAGCCCGCCGCCGGACAGGACGGCGCGCCCGCGCCCAAGGCCGCCATGACCGAGCAGCCCGCCACCCGGCCGGCGCAGCCCGAGCCCGCCGTGGCGGCCGCCGCTTCGGCGGAAGCCGCGCAGATGCAGTCGATGGCGCGCGATCTCGCCGCGATGGGCCAGCAGCTCGAGGCGCTGAAGGCCGCCATCGCGCAGCTCAAGGCAAGCCAGGACCAGACGGCGCGAGAGGTGGCCAAGGCTTCCGAAAACAGGGCGGCCGAAGCGCGCGCCGAAGCCAGGCCTACCGAGCCGCGGCCGAGGGTGACGGCGGCAACGCCGCCGCGGCCGGCC
>NZ_JALHLP010000017.1:1122-79510 GCF_022844465.1 Bradyrhizobium sp. | reverse complement strand
GTCCGACTGCGCTGGCTGCGACCGAGTACTTGTTGTTGTCGAAGCGCACCAGGCAGGTCTTCGAGACCGATGCCGGCACCGCGTGGAATCCATCGAACCGTCCAGCATAGGGAACGAGCCTTGGCCGTTCCGCCTCGAACACCTCCCAGACCGTCTGTTCGGCCAGCTCCGGGTGGCGATGGGCTTTGGCGTAGGCGATGCACCTGTCCAACAGCCAGGCGTTCAGCTCGTCCAGGGTTTTGAACCGCAGCCGTGGCGTGAAGAATCGTTCGCGGACCAGCCCGACCTGATTCTCGACCTGGCCCTTCTCCCAGCCCGACGCCGGCGTGCAGGCGACGGGATCGACGAGATAGTGGCTGCACATCTGCAGGAAGCGGCGATTGTAGAGACGCCCTTTGCCGACGAAGATCGTCTCCACGGCGGTCTTCATGTTGTCGTAAATGCCACGCCCACAGGTGCCCTTGAACAGCGCGAACGCCCGGTCGTGGGCATCGAACACCATCTCCTGCGTCTCCCGCGGATAACAACGCACAAACAGCATGCGGCTGTGGCAAAGCCGGACATGGGCAGCCTTCACCATCACCGTCACGCCATTGAGCAGGACGACCTCATGGCTCCAGTCGAACTGATAGGCTTCTCCAGGCGCAAAGCTCAGCGGGACGTAGGCCGCCGCCGTCGACTGCCCGCGCTGCTTGCTCCACCGTCTGGCGTAGCGCCGCACAGCATCGTAGCCGCCGTCATAACCACGCCCGCGCAGATCTTCAAAGATCCGGATTAATGTCAGCTGCTCACGAGCAGACTTGGCCGCATTCGCCACCAGCAAGCCGTCGAGTTCGGTTGCCCATCGTCCCAGCTTCGGTCGTGGCTGGACAACACGCTCGTACTCGAACGAGGTCTCTCCCGACCTCAGCACCTTCCGGACCGTGTTTCGCGACACCTTCAGGTCACGGGCGATCTCCTTGATCGTCTTGCCCTTGATGAAGTGCTCACGCCGGATCCGGGCAATCGTCTCCACGATCAGCATCCCCGACCACCTGCTTTGTTACAAAGCAGGCAGCGCAACAGACCAACCTGTAGGGGGTCAATTTTGGACGCCGATCCCCCGGCTTAGGGGGTCAATATTGCAGGCCGAATGACAAGCAGGGCCTCCTGCTTGCCGGTCAGCTTGCGCTCTGCGCCGGGACGCGGCTCCTCGCTCAAGGCCCGCTCCAGATTACCCTCCACAAAGCGGCGCTTGGTCCGGCTGACGGTGGAGAGGCTGACACTCACGGTCCGGGCAATCTCCTCGTCGCGGCAGCACCTATCGGCCGCCAACAAAATCTGCGCCCGCTTGAGCTTGCGGGCGGCGTGTTTGCCGCCGCCGAGCATCGCCGTCAGTTCATCGCGCTCGGCTTGGCTCAATTCGACCCGATAACGTACATTCATGCTTTGCCTCCTTGTCGGAGGCCGGGACGAATCCAACGATGAGTCAAAAATCAGGCGCGCGCTTCACCGAGAAGCAGGGGCATTACCTCGCTTTCATCCATACCTATTCCTACATGTTCGGACAGCCGCCCGCCGAAGCCGACATTCAGCGCCATTTCCGCGTCAGTCCGCCGTCAGTCCACCAGATGATCGTCACCCTCGAACGAAACGGCTTCATTCGCCGTCAGCCCGGCGTTCCCCGAAGCATCGAAATCCTCGTGCCGACCGAAAGCTTGCCGATCCTCGAATGGCTCGGTATCAAAACGTCAAAATCACTGTGATGAACCACTAGCTCGATGAATATCTAGCCCAAACCTGCGGGTTCGCTATCTGGTCGGCCCTTCGTCTCGCGTGTCACCACGCAGGTCGGCGTCGACACCCTGCTCCGCGCCTCGGCGCCGGCTATTGGCAAGCTCCGAAAGCTCGTTCTTTAGCGTGTGCCGGCGCGTTTCGACATTAGGCATGTCGTTGACGAATTGCCTGATCTGACGCGCGAGCGCGTTATCAGCCACCGCTCCAGAGCGCTGTAGCTCGGCGGCATAGTCAAGGTATCGCCGCCGGATCGCGTCCTGACGTGACTTAATCTGTTCGTCCCAAGGGTGTTTGGCAGTCCTGCCGCCCCTCACCTCCGAAAGCACCTCCTCACGGGCGAGCCGATCGACATCGGGCGTGATCTTTCGCTTGCGCAAGGCTAGCACCGCCCCGCGATCGGCCTTTCGAACCCGTCCGCGGGTTCGCCGCGGCGTTGCCTCCGCCGCGATTCCGCGAAGCCGGAGTTCGCCTGCAAATCGTTCGCGCCAGGCCTGAAGATCAGCCTTGCGCGGGTTGAGGCGCTTGCCGTTATGGCCCAGGGACCGAACGGTCAAGTGCACGTGGGGATGCTTGTCGTCGAGGTGCTGGACAAAGACGTAGTCGTGATTGTGACCGAAGGTCTCGATCGCAAATGCCCGCGCCGAATCCTTGACTGCGATGGCATCGGTACCAGCCGGCATCGACAGAATGATGTTGATCGAAAGCGATCCATCGCCGCGGCGCTTGTCATCGAGACCCGCATCATCCTCCCAGCGTTGCTGCAGGTCTTTCAATCCGGAACGACCCGTCAGCGCCGCGCCCTGCTCTGTTTCCGCATCAAGCTTACCGTTACGCGTGATGTATGCCAGGTGCGACTTGAGATGCTCCACGCCCTTTGTGCGACCGGTGATCTTGACCATCACCTCTGGTGCTCGGCGCACGATGCGTTCGAGCTTTGCACGCATCGCCGGCGTTAGGCGGCCCGGAACGGCCGGGTCGGGAATATCCCACTCGGCCCGCCGTGGGCGCCGATTGGGCGTTTCCCAGACATAAGAGATCGGCGGAAGCTCTGAGGCCAGGCCGGTCGGCCGCGGCGAGTAGCGTCGACTCATCGCCGTCCGTCCCAATAATCCGCGTTGCCGTGCAGTGCATTACGTAGTTGCGCGAGCTCTATTTCGACCACCAATTTGGCCTCTTGAATTGCGGACAGATCGGGCTCAACCGCCCTGCCCTGCAGCACACTGGTGTTTGCGGCGCGCGCGATCTGGTTGATGTTACCGCCGATCCGGTTGAGCTCGCGAACGATTGCGCGAAGCGCGGCATGCTCGTCGGGGGAATGCTGCACTGGAGACCCCAATCGCGAGCGCACCAGCGCCACGATCCAGCCGGTTCGCGTCATGCCACGCTGATGTGAAACTTCCGCGAGCTGCCGCATCTCGCTCTCACGAAATCGCACGGTCACCTTCTCCGGCCGTCCGACCGGCAGCGTCAAGATGCGCCGCGCTGGTGCACCTAGTGCGTCAGCAATAAGACGCCGCAGCAGCGCGGATTTGCCGCCCTGGGTCGCTGCGAGAACTGAGAACTCCGCCGCGACTTCGTCGGAGACGCGAAGCGAGATCAGAGCCATGCACTCCAATCCCAATCGCGATGTAATACATCGCTGGCGCGAAGCCTATCCTGCACTAGAAAGAGAAAAAACGTACCTCTCGGTGTTGGTTTAAACCAATACTCTTTGTGTTCATGGCTCGCCACGGCGAAGCGCTCGACGGGCCCTGCCCTCTCTGCCAAATTCCGCCCGCGGTCCCTCTTTGACCAGGTAGCCATCGCGATCACCGATCCGCCGGCAGCAAAGGAAACGAAGGCACTAACTGACGTCGGCGATGTGGACCGCGACTTTCCAGCAGCCTGCGGCCTCTCTACAGCGCTATGGGGAGCGCGTTCGGCCTTCGGCTGCTGCGCTAACGCGCCATCCTTCGGATGGGAAAGTCGCTCCGTCGCCACACGCCGGTAGTCTGTCTCTGCGGCCGCGAAGGTGTCGAACGAGTTCATCTCGACAAGATCTCCTCGATCGTGAGTGCCGACGTCGGAACCTCTTCTGCGTGGTCCGAACCATCGACCAACACCACAGCATGACGGGAGCCTTGCGTCGCAAGCCGATCAACAACGAGCTGTCCGGCCCGGTTCTGATACCGAACCCTGATTGCCAGCGATGCTGCCGACGTCGCTTGTGAAGCGAGGCGAGTTTTTGGCGGTTGACCATCGGTTGCTGCCTCCCTGCCTTTCGCAGCGGCGCGTGGCAGATCTGCTTCCGGCAGGTGATCGCATCTTTCGGATCGGGGTGGTCCAGCAGGCGATTGGTCCTCGGCATTGGCGCGGTCGGCCGCAGCGCGTACGTCCCGGGCCAGTTGCCGAGCCTGCGCGTCGCTGAAGCTGTCCTGCGTCGCACACAGCCGTTCGATCTCGTTCGGACGCGTGCGCCAGGCCTGGTAGAGTTCATACAGTGCGCGGATCGAACTTCCCTCAAGTCTCGCTCGGAGGAATTCCGGCATGCCTTGAACCGACGCGTAGCGCGACACCCAGTCTCTTGGCTTGCCTAGTTTGCGCGAGATATCCGCTTGGGTATCGCCAGCGCCTAACCGGTCCGCGATGAACGTCGCGATCTCGGACGCGCGCAAATCATCGCGCTGAATATTCTCGATCATCTGCGCGTATCGATCCGGCAAACCTACCTCTTGAACGAATGCGGGCATTTCGCGCAGCCCTGCGCGCTGCGCAGCTCGGTACCGGCGCGCACCCATGACGATGACGTATCGTCCAACCTCATTGGAACGGCGAAGCATGATGGGTTGCAGCACGCCATGTTCGCCAATCGATTGTGAAAGCTCCTCCAGTTCCTGTTCGCTGAAGTTGCGGCGTGGCTGATCGGGGTCTTCGTCAATGCAGTCGACCGCGACCACGAGCGGCCGCCCGCTTGCTGCGTTAGGGTTTGCAGCAGCGTCGACGAGTTCCTTAAAGCTGAGATCGAGCGTCACTAGTCGTCTCCTGATCGAGCAGTTCTGCGATCTTGGCGAGAACCGCGCGGATTTCTCGACCCGCTTCTTGCGCCGATCGGCGTTTCAAGCTCCAGACCGGCACGCGCTCAGCCACGGCTTCGGCATAGCCGTCCCTTGCAACAATCTGGCCTGGGAACACGTACTTGCCCGCTTCGCGCAATAACTGCTCCAAATGCGTTCGTTGGCGAGGCGACTTGGTATTGAAGTTCGAAGGCAGCAGGCCGAGAAATGTCGTGTCCTGGCGACCGTACCGTCGTTGAACACCGATCACGGTCTGCATCAGGCCTTTGACGCCTTTTACGGAATAATCTTCCAGGTAAATCGGCGCCAGCACATGGGAGGCGGCGACCAGGCAAGCGACGCTGCGAAGGCCAAGCGAGGGCGGGGTGTCGATCACGCAGATATCGAACCGTTCGGCGGCGTCGGCGAGATTCTGCTGCAGGGTGATGACGGCAGCAGCATTCCCGCGATCGATATCCGTCAGGGAGCTGTCGGCCGGCGCCAGCGTGATACCGTTGTTTTCGCCAGCGACAAACCGGGTCGCCGGCTTGAAGAGATCGGCCGCCGAGGTCGACCCTGTATGCTGCTTGAGCGTGTCTGTCGCGTTGCCCTGCGCATCAACATCGATCATCAGAACCCGGCGACCAGCTTCCGCCATGAACCAGGCCAGATGCACAGCAAGCGTCGTTTTGCCGACGCCGCCTTTTTGATTGTTGATGACGATCGTGTTCAAGGGGTGAACCTTGATGAAACTATCTGCGCCCGTTTCATCGATTTTCCTCCTCCAGCGCGCCGCGCCTACCGGCACGAACTTGATGAAACCGGCCTCCTCATCCGCAGTGTTGGTTTGAACCAACACCCGCTATGGACCAGCGCGTGCCGCACACTCCCGAAAACCGGGCAAAAAATCCCCTGCCAGAAGAGTCAGGTGGCCAAGCCAAACAAAGAAGGCGCTCACTCAAAACCAGTTCGGACCATTGGACAGGCGGCATTGGTGGTGCCGGAAGCTATCGAAACCGGACGTGCGGCCACCCCCTGCCCGTGTTGGTTTAAACCAACACATTCAAAGGCTCAGCCACCTCGCGATGCCGGTATTGGCTGAGACGAACAGAGCCGATGTCCACCGAACGCTGGCAGCGGGCAAGCGCCGTGCGGCATCCCACTCGGAGCCAAATAATTTTGGCGCCGAGGACGCGAGCGCAAGAAATCCCGCTCCGACCCTGTTTCTGGATGAATCCGGCAAGGGATCCTTCTCCAGTGTTGAGACGGGCGCCGACGGCCGTCGGTATCTAAGCCGTGCAACCGAAGCGACGGCTGGAGACGGGGAAGACTTGTGATCATCGCATTCACCCGGCCCCCGTGAGGTCGGCAACGTCGCCTGGAATGCGCCAAACAACCTCGCTTCGCCCGCTCAAGCCGGAACCTGCCACAGCGCCCATCTTCACATCGCTCAAGCCCGTCGCTTTTCGTGAAGCCGAGAATTGATCTGCGACATCAGGATTGGCCCAAGGGAAAATTCCCCGACCTCCGCTTTCCGGGTCAGCCCGCGCAAGTAGCCGCCAGCGGATCTGATCGCGGTGCCACGCTGCAGGATGCATGCGACGACGACCGCCGCTTGCGTTTCGCCCAGGACGGTTTGCGCCGCCTCCCACGCGCTCGGACTGATCCCCAGCATCGATCTCACAACGCCCGCGGTGGCCAGGAAATCGCGCCAGTTCGAAATCCCGCCCTTCGCATAATCGACGATGTCTGGGCATGCACTCAGCACCATTCCCAACGGATACGAACCTTCCGCGACTCGCGATGGTTGAAGTTTTGGCTCAGCTCCCGCCGCCCTGCCTTTTTGGAGGCTAGGTTCAAGATCAATAGGGGCGTCTGTATTTGAATTCTGTATGTGGCGCTCAGACTGGGACTCATTGGCGCTCGGATTCGTGGATTTAATATGTGTTTCCAGAATATTGAGTACGTCGTCCGCAAGTTGCGACAGCTCGTCAGCGATCGGCTCAAGCTGCTCCCGCGTGGCCGTCCTCGGAATCTGGGCTAGCATTGCCCTGAAGGCGGCGTGGACTTCCTGCCAGTCGATCGGCCCCTGCCCTCCCCTGCGCGTCGGGACGCCTTCCTCGATGCCGGTGGCAATCATCTTGGCGATATCGCGCCGGCAAAGCGTGATGCGTTCACGCACCAGTTTGAGCGCGCGCGCCTCTGCTTCGATGTCGGCCGCCAGGTGCTCGAACTCTTCTGAACGCACGACGAGCGGTGACAGATCGAAGCCAAAGGCAAGCTCGATGTCGCCGGCGCGGCCTTTCCGCGCGTAGCGCTTGCCGTTTGGACTATCGCGCCGAATGATCAAGCCGGCGTCGACCAGGACGGCGAGATGCCGGCGCAATGTCGAAGCAGGCATGCCGTGCGCGCGCAACGTCAGCTTGTCGTTGGACGGAAAGACGATCAGGTCGTCCTCCCCAGTCAGGGCCGTCTCCGGATGGAAGGTCAGAAGTGCGTTCAATACGGAAAGCGAGCGCTCGGACACCCCGAGGCGCGGCCGCGCCGTACAGATGGCGTGGAAGATATTCCATTTATGCACGACCTTTTCGGGCGGTCGCGCCGAGGCCCCGATTTGGCTTGCCACATGGGCAAGCGTCAGCGATCGCCGCCCAAAGGGCGTCGTTGGAGAGTGTGACTGCATGTCTTTGCCTCATGCGGGCAAAGAAAATCTGCTCGCCAAAACGGCGCCGTCGCTAAAGACACTTGACTGCGATTCGCGAAAGTGATTCTCTGTCAGTCGCCAAACATGACGAGAGAAGGCTTTCGGACGGAGACGTTTCGGGGGCCTTTTCTTTTTCCGCTATGCTCCTACGGTTAGAGGACGGAAACGCGGGTACGCATCGCGGCGCCCGACCATGAGAGGTCCGGACGGCGCCATATCCAAAGCGGCGAGACGCGCGATGTTATTCATCGGTACGTCCCTCGCGAAAAGCGCGGTAGAGTTCTGGCAGCCGCGAAATCACAAAGTCTCCAAACGCCGGCGCGGCCTTTTCATCGAGCGCGAGCGTGACGTGATCTGCGCGACGTTCAATCTTCACAATTTTCTTTCCGTCGTCATCGGTCCAAGTCGTCGGCCGTGGAGCTTTGGGCTTGCGAGGCGCGAGCGCGGCGAATGCGATCGCGAACCGTTCATCGGAAGTAGCACGCACGAAGCGATCACTAGCCACACTGTCAGCCAATGCCTTTTGGTCGTGGCGACCCACCATCCGCGCTGCCAGCTCCATCCAGCGCCGGCGGCCGGTCTTCGGCGCTGGCCCGATTGCATCGACCAAGCTCCGTGGCAGGGCCCGCGCGACGGTGATGAGGCGCGAGAGTTCTGTCTTGTCGACACTGAGCGCCGCCATGATGATCTCACGCTTGAATCCGCGATCCTCAAGTGCGGCAGCGTAGGTTGCCCGCTCAATGAAGGACAGATCCTCACGCTCGCCATTCTCTTTGCCTTGTGCCACCACCAGGTCTTCGTCGCTGAGGTCACGGACTACCGCCCGCGCGGGATGGCCAAGTTCGGCAAGTGCACGGACGCGACGATGGCCATAGGCGATCTGAAACCGTCCTGGACTGGTCGGATGCGGGCGCAGGAGGACTGGAACCAATTGTCCATTTGCGCGGATGGATTCGACGAGAGCGGGGTGCTTCTCGTCGACGCCCGTCATGCGATCCGGAACGATCGAGGCGTCGATCAATCCTGGATCAATTTCAACGACGGCTTGACCGGTGGAGAGTTGTTCGGTCAGGGCCTTGGCTGCATCGCGCTCCGCGGACAGCATCTCGAGCGAGCGGCTCATGGCGCCGACTGCACCGCGCGATCCCAGTGTTGGTTGGGAAGGTCTCCGATTGTCGCTGGACTCACCTGACGGCTGTTCGTTGACCGCGGTCAACTTGTCGTCCAAGAGGTCAGCAAGCAGGTTTTTGCGACCCATTAGGTCCTCCCCCATGCGGCTTGGATGAGGCTTTGAATTTCGCCATTGACGCTGTCCAGCGATTCCATTGCGCGGTCGTAGGTAGCGCGTGTGAACTGATCGCGGTTGACCTCATAGAGTGTTTGCTTCGTGATGCCGGCGTCGGAGATCGCCGTGCTTTTGAGCATCATATTTGTGACCATGCGATCGCCGAACAGCGAGCGCATGAAGCCGACCATTTGAGCCTGCGGTCCATCACCGGGCTCGTAGCGCGTGACCAGATATCGCATCCAATCGTAATTCATGTTGCCGCCTGCCTTGGCGACGACGGCGAGGAGGTCGGATGTCATGATGAGGAATTGGCACATCGACATGACGTCGAGCATTTGCGGATGCACCGGGATCAGGATCGCGGTTGCCGCGCAGAGCGCGGAGAGCGTGAGAAATCCAAGTTGGGGCGGACAGTCGATCACGACGACGTCGTAACGGTCCTGGACAGTGGCGAGGGCACGGGCAACGCGGGCGAAGAACAGCGGATCACCCGACTGGCGCATAGCTAACGCTTTCGGGGTCTCGTGTTCGAATTCCATCAGTTCGATATTGCCGGGGACGATGTCGAGCCCCGAAAAGTAAGTCTGTCGAATGATCTCGTCCAGCTCACGACGCTCGCTGTCATAGCGGATGGCGCCGTAGAGGGTTCCATTTTCCTCGACGTCAAACTCTGGCTGATAGCCGTGCAGCGCCGAGAGCGAGGCCTGTGGATCGAGATCGACCGCAAGCACCCGATATCCCTGCAGCGTGAGATGTTGAGCGAGATGCGCGGCGGTGGTGGTCTTGCCTGATCCACCCTTGAAATTAACGACGCCGATTACTTGCAACTGTTCGCCTGCGACGCGATGCGGTCGGTATCGTCGCACGCCCTTGCCGGATTCGTCGAGATAAGCCCGAAGGCTCTGAATGTCTTCGAATGTGTACGACCGTCGACCCGATGGACTGGTATCAGGTTCGGGGCCCCTTCCCTCCAGCGACAATTGCCGGAGATAGCCGTCATTGATACCGACGAGTTTAGCGACTTCGCCGGATGTGAACCGGCGTAGGTTTTTGCGGGCTTTTGGCGGGAACAGCTTCATACGATGGGCATGAAGCTTCGCGGAGAGTTCGCGCGCATCGGCCGCGATCGTTTCGTGGATCGTTGGGGGCGCGGCCGACGGGATTGGCGCCATCGCGTGTTGGTCGTTTAGAGCCACGGCTTTCTCGCGTAGTTACGAATTTCGGATGCAGGGCGTGCGCAAAGCGTGGCTAGTACGCCCGATTCTGGGCGATCGCGCAACAATTAAAGGGTTAACGAGTCCTTAACGGTCGCACTGGGTCCCTCCCGGAAAAGTTGACCGCGGTCAACTCCACGGAGATCCACCGTGCGCCTGGTGTATCGCTGAACAGGTTTCGGCCCGCGCGCGAAGGCTGATCACCCCCGACCAGGAGAAAGTTGACCGCGGTCAACTCTCCTCGAATGGGCCGAATCGCGTCCCCAATCGACGTCCAATCTACCTTTTTTACACCGCCACCAAACTCGCCGAATTTACGTTCGGCCTCGGGCCGTGGCTGTTCATACGCCCAGCCGTGCAGCTTGACCAAGTCGTCGATCGGCTTCGTTGTAATAACTGGCCGCCTGTTGCACGGATCGATGCTGGGATTGCTGCATAGCCTCCGGTAAGGACACTCCGCGTTGCGCCGCCTCCGTCAGATACCCGGATCTCAAGCCGTGGGCGGAAAACTCCCTCGCCTCCAAGCCCGCCAGCGCGCAGCGCCGCTTCACGATCAAATTGATCGACTGCGGCGTCAGCGCCCGCTCCTCGATCGCTTCCCAACGGTCGATGGCGCGGAAGATCGGACCCTTGCTGATGTCAGCGCGTTCGAGCCATTCGCGCAGCGCCTCGACCGGTGGACCAACCAGGAGGACCCTGCGCGCCTCGTCCGCCATACCCGCCTTGGTTCGGCCGAGTTGGATCGACATGCACGCCAAGGTCGGCGATTGAGGGTTTTTAGGATCGAGAGGCACGGCGGGCTCGTCGCTGATCTGCTCAACCCGAAGCCGAGCCACCTCGCTGCGCCGGCGTCCGCCGGAGGCGAACGCGAGCAGCAGGATGGCCAGATCGCGGGTATCGGCTAGCCGGTCGGACCGGCAGGTAGCGAGCAGACGGTCGAGCACGTCCCGGGTCACCGCCCGCTTGCTCTTGCGCTGCCGCGGTCGCGTGCCGGCTCGCACGGCCAGCCGGAGCGCCGAGCGCAGGCTCGGCGAGGCGAACGGACCCTCCTGCCCTTTCCACCGATGCAAAGTCCCCCAGCTTGCAAGCCGCCTGACCGTCGAAGGCGCATGCGGGCCGGTGCTGCGCAGCATCTCGCTTTCGCGTAGCGCGGCCGCCACATCGGACGGCATGCCGTGCTGGGGATCGGTCTCGCGCTTCGCCGGATCCCACAGATGGTGCGCCACAAATTTCAACACCAAACTCTCCGAGGCCGGCCAGGGCAACGCGGCGCCGATCGCGGCCTGGGCCCAGGCTTCGAGGTAGGCAAGGTCCGACGCCAGCGCCCGCAGCGAGTTCTCGCCCATGCCTTCCTGAGCGAGGTGCTTGAGCGTCGCGACGTCGTCGTCGGTAAGGAGTTCGGCGAGCCGGTCGCGCCGCTCCATCGGCAGGATCGCCGACAGCGCGTCGAGCTGCAGAGCCCGCCGGGTTTCGGGGTCGGAGACCAGCGCGCGGGAGGTGATGTCGTCCATCGGCGGCGCTCCGTCAGAAACCGTAAGTGCGATCCGCCCAACGCAGCAGCACGCCGGCGTCCGGGTCGGGAAGCCGCACGCGCTGGGCCTTCAGGCCTTGCGCGATCGCCAGGCCGACATCGGGATCGACCCAGTGGCCGTGGGTCATCAGGAAAAACCAGCCGAAGGGCAAGCCGATCTCGCGGTCCACCGCCTCGATGCGGTCCATCAGCAAATGGACCGAGGCATCTGGCGTCATGAGCAGACGTTCTTTCGGCGGCCGCAACGGCCGGGGAATGAAGCCGACCTCGCGCTCGCCCTTGTGGGTGTAATCCCGGATATCGAGTGCCCAGTGGGCAAAGACGCGCTGCGACCTGGCGCTCGATTCCTCCCAGTCCTGAAAGAACCGCAGCTCTCTCGGCACAAACTCGAAATAGTCCGGGACCGCCTCCAGGAACGGCGTCTCGCGCGTTCCGCCCGGCCCGGTCTCGCGAATGACACGCCGCTCAAGCTCGGGGCGCTTGGCCTCCCGCTTGCCGCGCTCGATGCGGTCGCAGCGGTCGAGAAAACTGCGGACGTGGACCACGGCACCGCCGGCACGGCCGAGCAGGCGATAGACAGGGCCGGCGAGGCGATCCAAGTCAGGGAGCTGATCGGTGCGAGGCCAGCTCGGATCGAGCAGCTCGTTCTCGCCCCAGGGTCGATAGTCCGGGTTGACGATCGGACCGGCGCGCCACTCGATTTCGCGACCGAGCGCGATCTGAACGTAGTCGGCCGCGCCCGGCCCGGTCGGCGCCGACACAAAGGCGCTCGTGCCGCGCCACTCGGTGATCTGGAGATCGGTCTCCTTCAGGCGCTGCCAGACCGCCGTCACATCGCCATTTTCCTTGGCCAGTTCGGCCATCATCCATGGCCGCAATTCGCCAAGCCGCGTGCCGTCGGGTCGAAGCACCGATCGGGTATCGCGCCAGTAATCGTCATCAATCTGCGCGATGCGGAATTCAAAGCCCGGGAAGCCGGCGGTGAGGGCTGGGACCAGGTCCATATCTGCTGAGGCCGGATCGAGCCCGGCCAGGACGGTTTCGAGCGAGGCGGCGTCCGGGAGGCGGGCAGGGGTGGTCATCCCGAGACTCCTTCATCGGTCCAGGGGTTGAACAACGGCACGCCGAGGGGCGCAAAGTCCTTGGTGTTGCGGGTCGCGAGCACGAACTCACGATCAAGCGCTGTGGCCGCGAAAAACCCATCCATGACCGAGAGCGCAAAGCCGCTCTGGCGGGCTTGCGCCATCAGATCGCCCCAGCGTTCGGCGATCGCGGGATCAATCGGCACGATCCGCCCGGCGAAGCGCGCCGGGAGATCCTCGGCGAGCCAGGCGGTCAGCGCGTCCCGACGCCGGCCGTCGTCCATCAGCGCGATGCCGCGCCGGAGCTCGGCGATCGACGCCACGCTGATGAAGGCGCGGTCCTCGTCGAGCGCATCGAGCCAAGCGAGCACCTTCGGGTCGGGCGCCGGCCGGCGAACCTCCGAGAGCACGTTGGTGTCGAGCAGGACGTTCATAGATCGATGTCGCGCGGCTGATCGCGGACCCGCTCGAGATCGAGATCGGCGTCGCGCAACGGCGAGGCCATCAGGAATTCGGCGAGCGTGCCTTTGCGCACGGTTTTGCGCGCCCATTCCTCGGCCGAGACGATGACGACGCTGGGCTTGCCGTGGCGGGTAATGATCTGGGGATCGGTCTGGGCGCGCTCGATCACCTCGGACAGCCGCGCCTTGGCGCCGGCCACGGTCCAATGGCCCGACCCATGCGCGGGGGACTTTTGGGATGCGGTCACGGCGTGCTCCTGTGACTAGAATGACTACTGTGACTATAAGCGACAACAAGGCGATTTTCAATACGGTTGCGTGCAGAAATGGCGCGGTTCACCTGCTGCCGGAGCGCTGCTATTATCGGCGACCGAAAGGAGAGGCGCGTCATGGCCGAAACCGACAAGCAAACGGTTCCCCCAATGCCCGAAGCCAGCGGACCAGCCGACCAGAACCAGATGGCCGCTAGCAATCGCCGCGCCCTTCGCGCCGAGGATCTGAGCGAGGCGGAGATCGCCGCAGTCGAAGCCAGCGAGATGGAGCCCGGGTTCGAACATCTCGATGCCGAGCTCGACCAGGCTGGGATGTCCGTGGTCGATGTTGGGCTCGACTTCGCCCGAAAACTTCGGGCGCGCAACGATGCCACCAGGGGACGACCGGCGGACAAGGCGTTTCGCGACAGCCTGTTCGACGATTCCTGACCAAGATCCCACCCGGCGCGAATTGCCGGTGCCAAAAATCGACCGGAAGGGGAGGGCACTGTTGCTCCCGGAGGAGGGGAGGACTGCCACGGGATGAGTTCTCGCGTGCGCCCGGACGGCCAGAATCGCTTGTCGCACGGCTTTTTCCACTGGATTGCATTTGATTGATTTTTAACACTTTCGGCTCACCCTGATTCGGCGGATTCAGCCGAGTTCGCTGGAATCTTACCCTAATTCGCTGGATTCGGGCGAGTGCAAGGACGGCGACGTGCGGCGCAATCGAGACAAGCTCGATATCGACGACGCCAAGTGGCAGGACGCGGTTGCGCGCGAGGCGATCATCAGGCCGCTGGCGCGCGTGACTCGATTGTCGCCGGTTGATGTCGCGACAGCCTGTCGCATTCTGGGGCTGCGTCGAAGCCGGCTCTACGCGCTGGTTGAGCGGTACCGGATCGCGCCGGTGACGAGTTCACTGGCATCGGCGACGCCTGGCCCCAAAAAGAGGTCTCGACGCCTTTCCGATGAACTGGAAGCTGTCATCGAGGAGGCGATCCGTGACAAATATCTGACCCGCCAGAAGGTATCCGTCAGCGTGCTCCATGACCATGTCCGGCACCTGTGCCGGGCGCGCGGGCTGGCGATCCCGTCCTGGAAAGCCGTTCGTGCGCGGGTCGACCAGATCGATCGCCACCGACTTGTCAGCGGGCGCGAAGGCGGCAAGACAGTACGCGACCGCCTCAAACCTGTCGTGCAGGAATACCGGGCCGATCACGCGCTCCATATCGTCCAGATCGATCACACCCTCGTCGATATCTTCGTGGTCGATGCCGTGCATCGCCGGCCGATCCAGCGCCCGTGGCTGACGCTCGCGATCGACGTGGCGAGCCGGATGGTGGCCGGGTTCTATCTCAGCCTGGAAGCGCCGTCGTCGGCGTCGGTCGCCCTGGCGATGCATCATGCCGTGATGCCGAAGCCGGCTTGGCTCGCAGCCCGCGGCATCGGGACCGATTGGCCCGTGTCGGGCCTGCCGGACGTCGTCCATGTCGACAACGCGCGAGAATTCCGCGGCCGGGCATTGGCGCGCGGGGCGGCCGAGCACGGCATTTCGCTGATCCATCGGCCGGTGGCGACGCCGCACTATGGCGGTCATATCGAGCGGATGATCGGCACCATGATGGGCGCGGTCCATATGCTGCCGGGTACGACCTTCAGCTCGATCGCAGAGCGCGGCGACTACGATCCCGAACATCACGCCGTGATGACGCTCGACGAACTCGAACGTTGGCTCACTCTTCAGATCGTCGGCCGATATCACATTGAGGTCCATCGCGGGTTGCACCTGCCTCCGGGTGCTGCATGGCAGGATGCGGTTGACCGCCGGCGGGAGCCGCTCCGGTGGCCGCATGACGAACAGCAGTTCCTGTACGACTTCCTGCCGTTCGAGGAGCGCAGCATCCGCCGTGACGGACTGCACCTGTTCGGATTGCGCTACTGGGATGACGTGCTGAGCCCGTGGGCGGGACGTCTCGATCGCCGGCTGCGAATCAAATTCGATCCGCGCGACTTGTCCTGCGTCTTCGTCGAGGGGCCGGATGGGGTGCATTGGCCGGTCCGGTATGCCGATCTGCGGCGACCACGGATCACGCTCGGCGAACACCGGTTTGCCTTGGCCGCGCTCAAACAGCGGGGCGTGCGGCTCACCGACGAACAGTTGATCTTCGACACGATCGAGGCGCAGCGTAATCTCCTTGAGGGTGCCGCATCGGCCACTAAATCGGCGCGCCGCCAGGTCGAACGGCGCCATCGATCACTTGTTGCCGCGGAGCGGGACATCGGATCGACCGCGATCGCCTGCCGCCCTGAAGCTGAGCCGGGGCATCTGACCCTGCTGGCGGTCGAGGAGTGGTCATGACCGACTATGCCCACTTGCTGCCGGCCTATCGCGGTTATGCTGCTCTCGCTGACGCGGAGCGGATCGCCTGGATCAGGGCGGATCGGTGGTTGGATCTCGATCAAGCCCGGATGGCGCTCGCGCGGCTCGATGATCTCCTGGCCTATCCGCCACGCGATCGCATGCCCTGCCTGCTGCTTTACGGCGACACCGGCATGGGCAAGACCAAGATCATCCGCAAATTCCTGCGCGATCATCCGGCGCGGTTCGACATGGGCACCGGGGTCACGAGCATGCCAGTGGTCGCCATGCAGATGCCGGCTGAACCGGTCGAACGTGACGTTTACAGCGAATTGCTGGCCGCGCTGGGCGCTCCGGGGCCGATTGACGGCGCGGCGCATCGGCAAAAGGAAATCTGCCGCGGGCTGTTGCGCACCATGGGCGCCCGCATGCTGATCATCGACGAGATTCACGCCATGCTCGCCGGCAGCTTCCGACAGCAGCGGATCTTTCTCAACGTCATCCGGTTTCTGGCCAATGACCTCAGGGTGCCGCTGGTCTGCGCCGGGACGGATCTCGCCCGCCAGGCGCTGCTCACCGACCCCCAATTGGCGGAGCGCTTCGAAGCCTTGCAGCTTCGGCGCTCGACCAATGATGGGCATCTGACGCAGCTGCTGGCGAGCCTGGCGACAATCCTGCCGCTGCGGCGCCCATCGGCCCTGGAAACCACGGCCGTCCGCAAGCGCGTGCTCGAATTGACCGGTGGGGTCACGGTCCGAATCTTCCGCCTGATCGAGACGGTGGCGGTCGAGGCGATCCGTTCCGGGGTGGAATGCATCAATCCGGACAGCTTTGACACCGATGAGCTGGTGCTTCCGCTGGTCGCGATGACGCGCACCGTTGAGACGCGGCTGCAGCGGCGAGGCGTGGCATGATCCAAGATCAGCGCGTGCTGCCGATTGCGCCCAGACCGATCGGGGGCGAATTGCTGTCTTCGTGGCAGGGGCGTGTCGCTTGCCGATACGGGCTCTCCAGCGACGGACTGGCCGCCCTGCTCGGCGCAAAACCCGATAGCGGCCGCGTGGCACGGTTCGCGGAACGCGATTTCGCGCCGGACGCCGCGCAGATCAGCGCGTGGGCAAGCGCGTGCCGGATCGACCACGGAGCCCTCCGCGCACTTATGCTATCCGGGAGATCGAGACCTCAAGGTTGCTACGTGTGGGGGGAGGGGACCCAGGCAGGAGCCTTTCGGACGCCGGTTTGCGTGGCTTGTCTCGATGAAGACGCGGGTGCCGGCGGCGACCATCATATCCGCCGGGCCTGGGCGCTCGTCGAGACCTTAACATGCAGCCGGCACGACCGCGTCTTGGCAGAGATGTGCCCGCACTGCCTGAGCAGCACAGGGTGGCGATTTGGGACCTGTGATCAGGATGCGCGCGTGGTCTGTGTCCGTTGCGCTCGCGTGGTTCGCAGCCCGCGCGCGTCGGCCGCAATTGCCAATTCCCGCTTCCGGGAGACCCTGAGCGCTTTGTCGGGCGGCCTCGGCGACGCGATCGACAACACATCATCGGTCGCCGACGACCTGATGCGCGTCGCGCGCCTGCTTTGGACCGCGCCCCACGGCCGCGGCGGAAGCTTGACGCCTTTCATTGCCAGCGTTCTCACAGGCCGGCCGCTGCCGTCGGTGGAAGCCCAGGTCGATCGCAACGAGCCGCTGGCAACAATCCCGCTGGGGTGGCGCATGGCGACGCTGATCGCGGTCGCTCAACTGCTCGATCTCGCCGACGCCCGGCGCGATTTCGGGCCGCCGCCGGTCAGCATCGAGCGGTTGCTCGAATGGACCGGCGGTTCACCACGCGAGGCGGCAACGCGTCGAGCACCGATCCGGGTTGCCGCGGCACCAACAAGAAGGAGGAAGTTGCGCGACGCGGCCGAATACCGCGCCATGGCCGAGGCTATCCTCGCGAGTTGGAGGCAGATCCAAGGCCAATCGATAGCTGCCCGGCAGCGGTTGCTCGGCCGGCTTATGGCCCAGACGCTGGATCGTGCACCGCCAGTCCAAGACGCCGCGCCTGGTCCAGCAAGGCCTTCACGGACGAGGCCGCCCACTGTCGGCCACCGCGCGGGGTTCGTTCGCGCATCCGCTCCAGTTGAGCCGCGATCTCGCGCAGGCTGAGGTTCGGATCGGCGATCGCGATGCCGGCGACCAGCGTCATCAGCCGGTCCTGCGGGGGTCGCCGCGGCGATCGCTTGATCAATTCCGGCGCAGCGATCTTTTCGCGCACCAGCCGATGCACGGCGCGGCGGAGCTTCTCGATGGTCCAGCTCTGCCCCTGATGGTTCAGCACCCGCACCACGTCGTCCCAGCTGTGCTGGGGTCGCATCCGCTGCACCGTCGGCAGCCAGGTCGACGCCGAAGCAATCAGGTCGCCGATATAGACCTGTTGCCGCGCCGCCGAAGCCGCGCGGATCGCCTCGGGGCGCCGCTCGCGCAGGCCTGGATTGCCCGGCAGCTTGCCCCGCGCCATCGCGGCCTTCATTCCGGCTTTGGTCCGCTCCGCGATCAAGGCGCGCTCGAGCTGGGCGACGGCGCCCAGCACCTGCAGCGAGAACATGCCCTGCGGCGTCGAGGTGTCGATCGGGTCGCGCAGCGACCGGAAGTGCGCTCCGCGCGTCTCAAGGTCCTCGATGACCGAGAGCAGGTGGCTGACCGAGCGTGCCAGGCGGTCGAGGCGGACCACGACCAGCACGTCGCCGGCGCCGATCTCGCGCATCAGGCGGGCCAGCACCGGCCGGGCCCGGGAGGCGCCGGAGCCGTGCTCCCGGTGAATGGTCCGGCACCCGGCGGCGTGCAGTTCGTCGACTTGGGCGTCGGTCGCCTGATCCTCGGTCGAAACCCGTGCGTAGCCGACCAAACCGCGGATCGGCCGGGGAGGGGAGGCATTTGGTGCGGCCATAGGGGTGTTTTCCGGGGTCCTTTTGGCCGGTTTGTACAGTATCGGCAGGCATTAGGAAACGGTCCTTTGCAGACGTGTTTTATCGACCGCTTGAGCGAGTCATGGAGGCCGATCGGGCGCTTCGGAGGGCCTAGCCACCGGCGAGGCCAGAATGGCCGCCTGTGGGCTTCTGAGGGGAAATGGGCCTATTTCAGCGGCTGGCGCGCAAAGAAGTCGTCGAACCGACGTACGGGGGCGCCTATAGGCGGGCCCGCGGCGCGACCAGAGGCCCGGCAAGACGGGAGTCCAGCAATCTGAGGCGAGGCGTCCGCTCAATTGAGACAAGGAATCCGGCGATTTTGGGTCGGAAACGTCGAAAAACCGCGTGGTTTCGAGCCAATCCAGCCATCTCGGCCGAGCGACATCGCTGATTTGCGCCGTGTGGTCTATAACTATCGATAAGCGATGGTTATCGATAGTGACACACGTGGTGTGCATGGCCTCGCTATGACGGAAGCAAACGTCGTGTTAGCTTCCGTTTCGGAGATTCCTGTTAGGGTTATCAAGATCTTGCCTTCCGGCTACCAGATCCCGCATCCGCTGCCCTGGCCGGCCATTTGTCGCGCTGATGTCGCTTTCCGTTACCGATTTCAATTTGCAACGCTTAGCGGAAAATCGGCGCATGCTTTTCCGCTTGCGGTTTCAGCGGGTCTCCAACAGCGCTTTGATCCACCTGACATTTCGACCCCGGTCCTCGGAATCTTCGGAAAGACCTTCATGAGCGATCCTCGCCTCTCCAAACCGGCCACCCGATGCCCACCTTAAGTGCTCGCCTTCCCGATTCGCTGTCATGGCCCGAGCTCGCCCGACCGCTCGCCCGCGCCGAAGACGCACTGGCGCGTCTCGACGAGCGGTTGCGAACGAGCCCGATCCGCGACGGCTGGATCGCCAGAACCCACTTCGTCGACGCGGTCGCCGCACTCTGGCTCGAGGGTGAGCTCGTTCATATCGAAGACCTTGTGCTGCACGACGCCGGCATGGACATCCGCGCGCCCACCCACGAACTCACGCGCGCCCATACGGTGTTGCGCTCGCGCCGGCGCATTGCCGACGCCGCGCCCGGTTGGGCGCTGTCGCCCACCGGTCTCGAGGCGCTGCGCGGCAGGGAAGGGGAGTCGGACCCAAGGCATCCCCAGGTCGAATACCCGGAGCCCGACGACGACGGCGACGAGACGGAGCCGGCGTTCGAGCCGCCGCTCGCCAAGGACGGCGAGTTTGCCGAATTGTTCGCCTCGGTCGATGCGGCCATTGCCCAGGCCGACAGAACCCTCGCCGGCGAACGGCGGCCCCCCGCCGCGTCGGCCGGCGAACGCGATCCGCTCGTCTACGACCTCGACTGGGACGAGGACGCGCGCCTCATGCAATGGCGCGCCGTCGTCGACGAGACCCGCGATATGCCGCCGACTCTCGCCGCTGCGCTCGCCCACGAGGCCTGGAGTGCGATCGAGCCGCTGCAGCGCGCGCCCGGCCTCGGCCGCCTGCTCGCCGCCGCTGTGCTGCGCGACCGCGATAAAGCCCGCGCCCATTTGCCGTGTCTGGCCGGGGGCGCGAAAGCCGTGCCACGCGAACGGCGGCGAAGCCGCGACGCCTGTGCGCGCATCGTCGCCGAGCTCGAAACCATCGCCGCGGCGGCGGAGGAGGGCCTCAAGCAGCACGACCGTTGGCTCCTCGCCCGCACGGTGCTGCTGCGCAAACTCGACGGCCGCCGCTCCACCTCCCGGCTACCGGAACTGATCGAGTTCGTGATCTCACGGCCGCTGGTCTCAGCCGGCATGATCGGCAAGGCGCTCGGCGTCACCCCGCGCGCCGCGCAGAACCTCGTCGCCGAACTCGCCTTACGTGAGGCGACAGGAAGGGGACGGTATCGGGCGTGGGGCGTCTTGTGAGCGCGCTGGATCCTGCTCCCTTCGCGCCGACGACCCCGCGACGCGCCGGGCGTCGTCTTCGATCAGGCCGCCAGACTCTTGAGTGCGCCGTCGTTGGCGCCGCGACGCGTCGAGCGCGAGCCGCGGCGAACGGCGCAACCATAGGCCGCCAGCAAAGCCGCGAGGTCGACGCCAGGCGGTTGTGCCCGCGCAGACCGCGGCAATCGCTGGTGCTGATCGACGAAATCCACGAGACGCCCGATCAACCCGTCACGGCCGCCTGCGGCCAGGGTTGGTCGACGGCGCCGGGCGACAGCATCGACAGGCCCATCGTCGGCCCTTTGCGCGAGCCGCTCGAAGCAACGGATGCGCGCCGAGGTCGACAGGTTGGCGAGCGGCCGACCGGAGCCGACGCCGGCGACGGCGGGCGCGCGCAGCAGAAGCGCGACCCATTCATGGATCGCCGACGAACTCTTGGCAATTTCCGCCTTGCAGATGTCGTCGATCGACCGCTCCAGCCGCCGCGCTGCCGCCTCGACGAATATCATGGCCGCGCCGCGCAGGTCGAAACCGCAGCGCGCGCAGACTTGGTGCGGGATCAAGTCCGTCTGAGCGAATGGCGCTATCCCGCCGCGGCAGGCGGGACATCGGTCCCGCAGGCCGCAGCCATGCCGGAAGCAGGAAATCCGCGAGGCGAGCCGCCAGGACCGCCGAAAATAGGGAGCGCGATCATTGGCAAGACACAAAGCGCAATACTGGATCCAGGTCGAACGGCTCCGGCGCGCGGTCTCGCGCAAGGGCAGCAGAAGCGGCGTCAACGCCCCATCCGACATCACCATCGCCGATATCGCCTCGGACGCAACGCCCGTCCGAGCGCCGAGCCAGGCCGCGAGGTCCTCGGGAAGCCGCAGATCGAGGCGGGCCGACCACATCCCGCCACAAAACCCCAGCACGCCGGCGAAAGACCGCGGCGCGACGCCGTTCGCGACCGCCAGGCGATAGAGCCAGCTCGACAGCAATTCGTCGGGTTGCGGGTCGACGGCCGCCGGCCAACGATCCCCGGCGACATCCTGGTATCGTTCGCGGATCTCGATCGCGAAGCCCGTCTCGCGGCTCACAGCAGACCCTCCCGCAGCCGCGCACGGCGGCGGCGCGACACCGGGACGTAATCCAGCGCGTCGATCGAGGCCCGGGTGATCCGCTCCGCGCCGGACCCCGCCGCCGCGACCGCCGCTGCCGTGACGACCGCCACGATCTCGCCGATCAACCCTTCCGAAAGCCGGAAGATCTCGCGCGCCAGTTGCTCGTCGGAAAGATCAGAGCGGCGCGCGAGCGGCAGGGCGCTTTCGAGACTGTCGAGCAACGTGAGGAATTCGTCATCGTAGCGCCATCGCGGCGCGGCGAGCAGTTCGAACCGGCTCGCCATTTCGTCGGTCGCGTTGATGAAATCGTACACTGCGACCTCACCGATCAGAACCGGCGAAATGTCGAACTGACGGCCGATCCGACGCAGGAACGCCAGCACCGCCTCCACGTCGCGCGATCGACCGCGCAGCGCATTGTGGAATTCGTCGAAAATCAGGATTCTCGGCTTCAGGCCGTCGAGCAGATGATCGACTTGCTCACCCTTGCGGCCGACGTCCCGGCTGTTTCCCGCCGGCGCCCGGAAAGCACGCAGAATGCTCGCGTAGAAATGGGCGAGTCCTGCGCCCTCGCGGGTCTGGACCACCCACACCCGCTGCGTCTCGCAGGCTTTCAAATGCGCGACGGCGAACCGTTCGGCGATCATCGTCTTGCCGTTGGCGTAGGGACCGACCAGCATCAGACCGCGCGTGCGTAAACTTGACGACCGGGACAGCAACGCATTCAGCCGCTCGAGCGCCTGCGTGGCGAGGTGATGTCCGATCCATCGCGGCGCCTCGATGTAGGCGATCCGATCCTCCAGGCTGCGGTCGAGATACGGGCGAACATGATCGAGCAGATGGTCGGCCATCACACCAATCCTCGACCGGCAGCCGGCGCTTTTCGCGGACCGGGCGCTCGGCGGGAACCTCAGACGCCATCGGGCGCATGGCCTCATAGAGCTTGCCGGCCTCCGCCGCGTGAGTCCGGCGCACGGCGTCGCGCAGGTCGACCTTCGACGGCTTCGATCCGCCGACGATCTCGGCGATCCGGCGCTGAAACTTCACCTTCTCCGTGTCCGATCGCGCGTTCGCGGCGCGTCGACGCGTGCGGTCGCCTTCGTGCTCCCACAGCGTCATCGGCGCGAGCCGCCCATCGCGTCGGCCGACGGACCGAAACTCTCTCGTTTCCGGATCCCGGACATAGATGTGACTGACGTCGCGCGGGTCGTATCGCACCTCGAGCCGACTCAGACGATCCCGCCGTGGAACCAGGGTGCCCAGCCACGGCGAATAATAGTCCAACGCGAACATGCTGACGCCCTGCGGCGAAAGCCGCCGCTCCGCCCCGGGCAGGAACGCCAGCACGACCCGCGCCGAGTCGTCCTCGAAACAGGGAAGATCCCGGCTGTATTGCGCCCATTCCGCCGCCGGCGCCTTCAACGTCTTCGCATTCTGCTGCAGATTGTGATCGATCACGGCGAGAGCCACGCACCGCTCGAGGTCGGCGAAACTCAGGCGAGCGCGCCGCTCTGCGGGATAGCCATCGCGGTCCGCGACGGATCGACCGGTCGACCCCGGATGCATCGCGAGTACGGCATTGAGCTTCCCAAGCAGCCGTTCGACCACCCCGCCCTGATGGACACGACCGCGATCGCGGTAGCGAATGCGGATGCCATAGTCCTCGCAGCCGCGCTGGAAAGCGCGCCCTTTGAACTCTTTCGCGGAGTCGGTGACGAGCTGCCGCGGCCGTCCGAACATCGGCCAGCGATGCTCGATGCCGCGCGCCGCCAACCAATCCTCCTTCGGACACATCGCCTGCGCGAGGCATAGGGCGACGGACAGCGCCGACGGCTTTTCGAGGGTCAGACAGAAGCCGAGTATGCTGCGCGTCGCCACATCCGCGACGAGGGTCAGGTACGCCCTGCCGACGAAGACGCCTTCGCCCTCCACGACCTCCACGAAATGGATGTCTGTGGGCGTGTGATCGATCTGACAAACCTCGAGCGGCTTCGAGGCGCGGATATATCCAGGTCTCGGTTTGAGCCGCAGCAGATGCTTCGGGTTCGCCGACCGCTTCTTGGCGATTTCCTCCGGGCTGAACAGCGACGGGATGCGGCGGTCGATAGCGCCATAGGAGGGCGCAGCCAGCCCGGCCTCCTCGCAACGGGCGCGGATTTCGGCCACCACAGGCGCAAGCGGCGGCGCCTCCAGCGTCAACCATTGCGCCTGCAAGGTCGCCGCGATGATTTCCTCGACTTCATGGTCAAGCCGCTTCTTCCTCGCGCCGTTCGTGCGTGGCAGCAGCGACGACACCCGCCGGTCGACCCGATAGCGCGCCAGCAGATTATAGACCTGCCAGGTCGAGAGGCGCAGTTCGGCGGCCGCCCGATCGACCGCCGCTCGATGCGGACCCGCCTCATCGAGAATCCTGTCGAGTTCGCGCGCGACGCGGCGCGCCGCCAGCCATGCCTGGTCCGACGGCGGCGAAGGCGAAGAGACGGTTGTTCGGGTTTGCGGTCGGTGCGGCAAATCGAGCAGTCGCTGCAATCGTTAGCGGAAAATTTGGCTCGCTTTAGCCCCTAAACCTAAACAACATATGACGTTTGCGCTGTTGAAATCGGGAAGTGAAAGCGACACCGCTCGCCGCCGCCGAGGATGCCTTGGCGCGCCTCGACGAGCGTCTGGCAAAGAGCCCGGTCCGCGAGGGCTGGGTCGCGCGCACCCATTATACCGACGCCTGCGCCAGTCTGTGGCTGGAGGGTGAGCTCGTCCATCTCGAAGATCTGGTTCTCCACGACGCCGGCATGGATATCCGCGCCCCGACCCACGAGCTGACCCGGGCTCGGGCCGTGATGCGCGTCCGGCGTCGTATCGCCGCGGCCAAGCCGGACTGGGCGCTGTCGGTCACCGGTCTTGCAAGCTTGCGCGGACGGGGAGGGCAGGGCGACCGGGAAGCGGGAAGCGACGACCGGAAGGAAGGGACGGGAGACGGCGGCGATGCGAGCGATGCCGAGGACACGTACGGCGAGGATCTTGATCAGCCGCTCGTCATCATCGAAACCGACCCGCGGCTCGCCGCCGCCTTCATCGCAGTCGACGCCGCGATCGCGAAATCGGACCGAACGCTCGGCGGCGAGACCACCCGCCGGTCCGAGCGCGATCCGCTGGTCTACGATCTCGATTGGGATGAAGACGCCCGGATCGAGGAGTGGCAGCGCGTCGTCGATCAGACCCGCAGCTTGCCGCCGGCGCTGGCGGCGGCGATCGCGGCTGAGGCCTGGGACCGGATCGAACCGCTGCAGCACACGCCGTGGCTCGGCCAGTTGCTCGCAGCTAGCGTGCTCCGAGGACGCGGCAAAACCCGGACGCACCTGGCGTGCCTGCATGCCGGGCTGAAGACCATCCCGCGCGAACGGCGGCGACCACTCGACCCGGCGGCACGGCTTATCATTCAATTGGAGGCCATCACGGCGGCCGCCACGGCCGGCCTCAAGGATCATGATCGCTGGCTTAACCAGCGCACCCTGCTCGCCCGCAAGCTGGCGGGCCGACGCTCCACCTCAAAATTGCCGGCGCTGCTCGACTATATGCTCTCCCGGCCGATCGCCTCGGCCGGCATGATCGCCAAGGAACTTGGCATCACGCCACGTGCCGCGCAGGACCTGGTGGCGGAGCTGGGACTGCGGGAGGCAACCGGAAGGGGACGATATCGGGCTTGGGGAATTCTTTAGGGCGGCCCGGTTAAGTGCGGCGGCGCGCCGCCACGAAGGAGGTGACGGTAACCGTGCTCGGTCATCCATCGCGCGCGGGCCAGATGAGTTTCCCAGGCGCGTCGCGCCCGATCCGGTTCTCGCGTGGGATCGATGTGCAGCACGATTTTAGCAACCTCCTTCCAATCGGCGCCGTCGCGTTCGGCGTCGAGCAAACGGAGATAGGTGATCAGATGCTCCTCGTCATAGCCGGTCAGGATCGGCGCGCTCGGCGCTTCATCGGCGACATCCGGGTCAAGCGGTGGCTTCTGCATGGGTGAATTCGCTGGCAAGATTCCTGGCGCCTGAAGCGTAGGCCAGTTGCCGCACCGGCGAATAGATCCCAATTGTGCACCACGTGGTGCATCGCCGGCATCGCCGGGCGTACCGCGGCTGCGGTTACATCTTCGATCCCGCTCGGGGCGCGGGGGCGTATTTTTTTGCGACTAGGTGGTCCTCGCAAATTGGGGATTTCCGATCTGACAATTTTGTGATAAAACCTCTGCTATAATTTGAGATAACAGAGGAAACGTCACCTATCATGACGTCCACCGACACCCAGCGACTTCGCGCGCTCGATCTCCTGAAGGCCCGGGGAATGCTCCGGCTGAAGGAATTCGTTGCCGAGGGCATTGGACCCGAAACGCTCGCCCGTCTCGTCCGAGAGGAAGCGGTCGTCCGCCCGGCGCGCGGCCTCTATCAACTCCCGGACACCCAGGTTGAGGCTGCCCATGCACTTGCCGAAGCGGCTGTTCTGGTTCCCAAGGGGGTAATCTGTCTGATCTCGGCGCTCCAATACCACGAACTGACGCTGCAGATGCCGTCGGCAGTCTGGATGGCGATCGACCGTGCTGCCTGGCGCCCCAAGATCGACTACCCACCGATTCGGTTCGTGCGCTTCACTGGGTCGGCGCTGACTGAAGGGGTCGAGCGTCACAGCATCGAGAATATCGACGTTCCCATTACAGATCCCGCGCGGACAATCGTCGACTGCTTCCGCTACCGTACCAAGGTCGGTCTCGACGTTGCAATGGAGGGGCTGCGCGAGGGCCTCCGCCGCCACCGGTGCAATCCGGACCAGCTCTGGCGTTACGCGCGCAAGGCGCGGGTCTGGTCGACCATGCGCCCTTACGTCGAAGCGATGGTGTCTGATGGCGCGTGAGCCCCGCAACATCGGCGCATCAGTGCGAGCTCGGCTCCTTGATCGGGCGCGCGCCGAAAGATCGGATTTTCAGATTCTCCTGACGCGATATGCGCTCGAACGTCTGCTTTACCGGCTGAGCGTCTCACCGCATCGTGACCGCTTCATCCTCAAAGGAGCAATGCTCTTGGTAACGTGGGTCACCGACCCGTTCCGGCCTACGCGAGATCTGGATTTGCTCGGCAACGGCGACAACGATTGCGAGGCCATCGCCGAAACCTTCCGGTCCATTTGTGCGCAGCCGGTTGCCGATGATGGCGTGACGTTCGACTTCGCTGCATTGACGGCGGCTCCGATCCGCGATGAGGCGAAATATGGTGGCGTGCGTGTCCGCACGACGGCAACCATCGCCGGCGCTCGTATTTCGATCCAGGTCGACATCGGCTTTGGAGACGCTATTACGCCTGCTGCTGTCGAGATCGACTATCCCACCCTGCTGGACGCCCCTGCGCCGCATCTTCGAGCCTATCCTGTCGAGACGGTGCTAGCTGAGAAATTCGAGGCGCTGGTAACGCTCGGCGTGGCCAATAGCCGGCTCAAGGATTTCTATGATCTCTGGGTGATCTCCCGAACGTTCAAGCTTCGCCGGTCTGGCCTTGTCGAGGCCGTTCAGCGGACCTTCGAACGACGCGGAACGGTGCTTCCGTCCGATATTCCTGTTGGTCTGACCGATGAATATGCGGGGGCATGGGCCGTTCAATGGCGCGCCTTCCTTGGCCGCGACCGGATGGCAGCCGCACCGGATGTTTTCGCCGTTACCGTCGCCGATCTGCGCGTCTTCCTAATGCCGCTGGTCGATGGATCGAAGGAAGAACGAATTTGGCGGCCGAGCGGGTCGTGGTCAGCGGAAGCAGCAATCAATCAGGCATAGACGAAGAGGCCACCAACTCCTTACTTCTCGCCGAGCAGCTTGCCTGTCGAATTATGGATGAAGTGCAGTTTGGCGCAGGCCGGGCATACCACGGACGAGTGGTGGTCTTTTGCATCCTCTGGCACGTCCGCCAGCCAATGCTGCACATTCATCCCGGTGCCAGGGCATCTGAATAGAATGGGGTGAGCCATCGGATAAGTTTGGCACAGCCAAAAAACCGAAACTTGATTTTGCTCAAGCTTTCACTGTCCGTTCTAAGCGGACTAAATACCTTGACCTATCTCAAGGATCTGCTGCGGCCCGGAACAAAACAGGCCGCTATCGATACACCGCGACGTTGCAGGTCTCGCAGACGAAGTTGGGGCCATAATCGTTAGCCACGATCTTAAAGCCGCTCGGGACGCATTGAACGGTTGGTGTCTCGGAATCTTCCTCCTGACACAGGCTGGCCATGCCTGCCTTGCTGCAAACCGGACACCGGAGTCTCTCATCCCATTCGTCCTTCATCGGACGGAAATGTTGCCGGAGCGGACTCGTTCCACTGCGAAAACAAAAAACTAGGCCACCAGGGGTCGAAACAGGCCAGTACCCAAAACCCGCTGATGAACAGGTCGCGAGCAGCGAGGCGGTGCGCATATGTGGGCCATACTGTCCGAAGTTTGTATATGGATTTCGGACGAACTTTTCGTCCGAAAAAGAGCTACAATTTTCGGACATGAACAGCGACTCACTCGATCTGACAGCCATGCTCGAGCGCATCCGTGCGGACGCGCCGCGCAAGGTCTGGACGCCCAGCGCCGTCCTGGCGCCCTCATGGATGCTGCCGACACTCGTCTCCATCGCCAACATGTCCGGTGTGGTCGATTGATGAGGTCGCCCTTCTCGACGAACGAGTGACCGAACCTCACGTTAAATTTGACGTTCCTTCCATCCTTCGCAAATGGCCCTCGCTGAATAATGCGCGTCGAAATGACGGCACGGGTCCATACATGGTGGCTGAAGGAACGCTTCAGGCGTGCATACGGGAGTTCATGGCCAAGCCGGAAGCGGCGCGTCACTTATATGAAATCCATACGGCGCCGCAGCCCCCACTAATTACCGAGGTCTTATCGGCCGCGCACATCATTGAACTTGCACGGCTGCGAGATTTTCTCTGAGCCAGCGCGAGGCGACGGGGCGGCTCGCAATTCAGTTCGGCGCGATGACGGCGGCCGCCGAGTACAGCCTCAAGGGCCACGACCGGTGGCCCCACCCGCGCGCAAACTAGAAGGCCGCCGCTCTATCCCGGCTGCTGGCATTGCTTGACAACGTGCTGACCCGACCCATCGTCGCTGCCGGAATGATCGCGCAGAAACTCGGGATCACCCGTGCCGCACACGACCTCGTCGCCGGGCTGGGGCCACGCAAGGCGACCGGACGGAGACGGTATCGGGCGTGGGGGATCCAGTAGGCCCACTCAGTGCGGTGCTCCGCCACGAAGCAGATGCCGATAGCCGTCCTCTGGACGGTCTGGTCGAGATGAGCCGAAAGCACCTTAAAGAGTCGCACCATATTGCCGCCGACTGCAGCGTGGTCACGATCCCAGACAGGCTTCGATCCCATCGTGCATGCAGCCACGCAAACGTAAGACGCCACTTCGCGCAATAGCTCCGACGCAAGCACCGTGAAGTCCCACTCGCGCGTGTAGGCAGCAATCGCGATTGGGGTCTATCTCCACTCGCTCGATTACTGGAAATGGTCCTTCTGTTGCAGTCATGCCTCGAATCCCAAGCGCGAATTTGCGACTCGAGAATGCTGGTAAGTGTGGCTGCGGGCAATTCGCTGGGGGTCTTTTATGCCCCGATTTTCAGACGCATATCGGCCGCAAGATACCAAGATTTGCTCGATCTGGAGTGATATTCAGTGATGTTCTTTTCTATCTGAGATGCTGGAATCGTGACCATAAATGACGCCTATTGATGTTTGGTGATAGTGCGGATTTAAGCCTTCCAAGCTCGATACAGCGCGGCTGGTGCGGTAGCTCTTCAAATAACGCCGGCGGAGGGAAGGAACCTCAGTTCAAGACAGACGCAATACGTAGTGAGGGACCTGGAGATTGGGCAACCTAACAACTCCGAAAAGTGTTCAGAAACTGCAGATGGCGTTACACGCGAAAGCGAAGGCAGAAGCCACCGCTTTTACGCGCTGTACGACAAGATCAGCCGTGAGGACATTCTGGCACACGCCTACGCGCAGTGTCGCTCGAACAAGGGCGCACCGGGAGTAGACGGTCAGGACTTCGCGGACGTCGAGGCGTATGGCGTCGAGCGGTGGCTTGGCGAACTGGCGCTTGCGCTCAGGGAAGAGACTTACCGACCGGACCCCATCAGAAGAGTGTTCATTCCGAAAGCCAACGGCAAACTCAGGCCGTTGGGCATCTCGACCGTGCGAGATCGGGTCTGCATGACAGCAGCGATGCTGGTGCTGGAACCGATCTACGAAGCTGATCTTCCACCGGAACAATACGCCTACCGCCCTGGGCGAACGCCCAACAGGCGGTGGCTGAGGTGGATAAGCAGCTGTTCCATGGCCACCCGGAAGTCGTCGATGCCGACCTCGCGGACTACTTCGACAGTATTCCCCATTCCGAGCTACTGCAGTCGATGGCGCGCCGGATCGTTGATCGGCGTGCTGCATCTGATCAAGATGTGGCTGGATTGCCCCGTTGAAGAAACCGACGATCGAGGACGGACGAAGCGCACGACCGAAGCCCGGGAGGCGGCGAGGCATTCCGCAGGGCTCACCCATCTCACCGCTGCTGGCGAATCTCTACATGCGCCGGTTCGTGCTGGGATGGAGGAAGCTCGGGCTGGAGCAAAGCCTCGGCACGCGTACCGTGACCTACGCGGACGATCTCGTGATCCTGTGCAGAAAGGGCAAAGCCGAAGAGGCATTGCATCGACTGCGCGAGATCATGGGCAAGCTGAAGCTGAAGGTGAACGAGGAGAAGACACGAATCTGCAGGGTCCCGGAAGGGCAGTTCGACTTTCTGGGATACACGTTCGGACGGATGTATTCGGCGAGAACCGGCCAGGCGTACCTGGGACACCGGCCATCAAAGAAGAGCATCAAACACGCGGTGGAGAAAATCCACGCGCTGACTGACCGAGCGGGGACAGGGCAAGAGACCACAATGCTGGTGAGCAAGTTGAACCGCATGCTGCGCGGATGGGCGAACTACTTCAAGGTAGGCACCGTCAGCACGGCTTATCGGGCGCTCGACAACTACACGGCAGTGCGGTTGCGTCGGTGGTTGCGCTCCAAGCACAAAGTCAGGCGGCGGCGCAAGGGCGGGAGCTATCCACTCTCGCACCTGTACGGGCACTTCGGGCTCGTACGCTTGAACAGGCTTGGGCACGACGTGTCGTGGACGAAGGCGTGAGATCTTGTCCGAGAGCCGGATGCGGGAGATCTGCATGTCCGGTTCGATGAGCGGGATGTGGAAACGGAGCCGTGGTCGAACCAGTGAGGCACCGCCAGACGAAAGAGGCGGGAACAGATATGTTCGAACCTAAAACCACCGCGCCACATCTCGACTCTACCGCAACCAAATTGATAGTTTTACGACATCGTCTTCGACCCTGGCACGCATGACGCCTCTGCGAGGCGCAGGAAGTTGGAAAGCAGCACATGCCCCTGTTCGGTAAGTATTGATTCCGGATGAAACTGCACTCCATAGGTTGGTTGATAGCGATGTGCTAGAGCCATGATCTCGCCTTCGTCCGAACGCGCCGTCACCATGAGAGAGGAAAGGGATACCTCGTCGAACTCGACGACGAGAGAATGGTATCGTCCTACGCAAAGTGGGGTCTGGAGTTCCTCAAACAGCCCTTGACCGTCGTGCGTCACATATGAGGCTCGTCCGTGCATAGGACGACGTGCGCGCACGACGCTTCCACCGAAGACGCTCCCGATACATTGGTGTCCAAGGCAGATACCGAGAATCGGGATGTGGCCAGAGAACTCACGGACGACGGCCATAGAAATCCCGGCCTCGGTTGGAGTGCAGGGGCCCGGCGAGATGACTATTGCGCGCGGCCGGAGCCGACCAAGATCGCCGACGCTGATCGCGTCGTTTCGTATCACTTCCGTCGCTTCTCCAAGCTCGCGAAAATAGCGGGCTATGTTGAAGACGAAGGAATCGTAGTTGTCGATGATCGCAATCATGACGTACCGTAATTCCCGGCACGAAATGCGTCAAAGATACGCTGCGCCTTGGCGAGCGTCTCCTCGTATTCGGCCGCTGGCTCCGACATCGCCGTAATCCCGCCGCCAGCATGAAAGACAGCCAAGCCATCGTCGATCGTTACGGTTCGGATCGCAACGTTGGTGTCCATGCACCCGTTAAATCCGATGAATCCGATCGCCCCGCAATAGGCCTCTCGCGCGACGCGTTCAATTTCGGCGATGATTTCCATCGATCGTACCTTCGGCGCCCCGGTGACGGAGCCGCCGGGAAAGCAAGCTCGTAGCAGGGTAACGGCGTCGTGTTCTCCTGCGAGTTTCCCTGTAATGACCGACACGAGGTGATGCACTGAGGCATAGGATTCGAGGTCACACAGCGCAGGGACCTCGACCGAATGTGCAGCGCAAACCCGTGACAGATCGTTACGGAGGAGGTCGACGATCATAATGTTCTCGGCACGGTCCTTCTCGGACGCAAATAGGAATTCAGCGCGGCGCTGATCTTCCATCGGGTCAACGGACCGTGCGATCGTGCCCTTGATTGGTCGCGTTTCAACCTGTCGCCCATCGAGTTTCAGGAATCGCTCGGGCGAACTGGATGCAATGGTCAGCTTGCCATAGAGGAGCAAGGCTGCAAAGGGAGCCGGATTAAGCGACCGCAGCCGACAGTAGAAAGCGAGTGGATCAAACCAGCTTGCTAGCTTCGCGCTGAAGCGCTGCGCGATGTTCGCTTGGAAGATGTCTCCTGCCAAAATCAAGTCGATGACGCGCTGCACTGCTTCGATGTAGCGTTCGCTGGTAAAATTCGAATGCCAGCCGCCCGCTGTATTGCAAGAGCCATTCCGCGGGGACTCTGGGCGTACGAGTAGCGCTGCAAACTCATCGGCTCGACGGCGTGCGCGCTCGCCTCGCCGTGCGGGATTCTGCTCTGGCCATCCGGTGGAAACAATCCAGCATTTGTTGTCACGATGGTCGTAGGTGATTACCACGTCATAGAAATGCAGGATCGATTGGGGCAATCCCTGACCGGCGATTGCTGGGGGCGGCAATCGCTCCAATGTCCTGTTCAGATCGTAAGCAAAAAACCCGGCCGCGCCCCCCTGAAACGGGGGAAGATCGGGGCGATGCTCTTGTGGATACGCAGCGAGAAGAGTGCGAAGAGCTCTCCATGGATCGCCTTCGAGCGGTTCTCCGCCGCAACTCGCCTGTCCGTTGGCAACCGTGTAGGTGCTGAACGGGTCGCAGGCCATGTATGAATACCGCCCGAGCGCCTCGTGCTTGGCTGCGCTATCCAAAAACGTGAGGTTCGGCCGATGTGCGAGACGTCGCATCGCCGTGACAGGATCAATCCAATGTACCTCACGAACGCGCATCGAGCTTACGTCACCAACGAAGGCTGTGCTGAGGGAGATTCCTCGACCTGTGCTTGCCCTTCCAACGAACGCAGCTCCCCCCTGGGATCAGTGCACTCTTGACTTCGACCGTCAGAATTTACCTCCTACTCAGCCGAAGCGTTGTAGTCGGCTGCGAACCGCAATTCCCGAAGTGGTCGCACCCGCTTGATCGATTCTTGATATAGATCGTGCGCCTTATACGCTGCGAGTTCCGTCTCGTTGTCGAACTCACCATAAACGACGACGTCGATGTCGTTGCCAAGCTGGTCGTTTTTTCGGTTGCGTGCGACCTCGAGCCGGCGCGCATGTGGGATCGTGGTGAGAACCGATAGGCCGTCGATCATTTGATCGATGTCGGCCTTGTCTTTAGCGGTGAATAAGACGATATGACGAATCATGGCCAGCCGTAGAGTAGGGTGTGGTCCAGGTCGCAAGACTATCTTGCGATCAAGTCTGACGCAACGCCAACGTCACTGACGCCTTCGTGCCGGCAGCAAGACGCCGGGGTTTGCACACTCTTGCGATGGCCCTACGGTTGCAACGGGGAATTCGCCAGATCAGCCCTTCCCGCATCACGACGCGGGAATGGTGAGGCGCTCAATGGTTTGAATGTGACGCGCGAGCAGGCTGCAGGCTTGGTCAACGTTGCGCATTCGCAATGCTTGCAGAATTAAGCGGTGATCCTGATTGGACCGCGGCCGCCAGCCGGTACTGCGCGCCATGGCGAACACCAATCGAGAATTCGCAAGCTGCAATTCATCGAGGCTGGCGAGCAGTCGCGGCATGGCGCAGGGCGCCACTAGCGCGTGGTGAAAGGCGCGGTTGGCGGCCTCAAATTCCTGAATCGTCTCGGCATTGTCTGCTTCAATCAGGGCCAGCTCGATCCGTGACAGATGGGACGGCGTCAGCTTCGGTGCGGCATTCCGCAACGCGACCACTTCCAGCGCTGCGCGCATCTCGGCGATCTCCTTCACCGAATTGGTATCGAGCGGCGCAACACGCACGCCGCGACGCGGCACAGCGACGACAAGATGTTGAGCTTCTAGCTGCCGAAATGCCTCACGCACCGGGACGTGGCTTGAACTGAATTCCCGCGCGATATGGTCCTGCCGCAGCGCCGCATCGGGCTGCAGCGCGCCACTGATAATGCGCTCGCCAATGATCTGCGCAATGCGGCCCGCCGTCGTCGTGTTCTCATCGCCGGTTATCATAGATTATCTATCATAAAATCGAATGCGTTTGCGTGCTGCCTAAGCTAGAATCGGTTATGGCTGTGATCATAGATAATATTTGATATTATCTATAAAAATTCAAAAGGGCAAGGTCTCATGATTCATGCCGGGGGAGCGAGGCAGAACGGCAGCCACAACGCAGAGCCTGTCCGCCACGACTGGACGCGCTCCCAGGCGGAGGCGCTCTATGGCTTACCGTTCGCCGGCCTGATGTTTCAGGCCCAGAGCATGCATCGCAGCAATTTCGACCCCAACCACGTCGAGACTGCGAGCCTGCTCAGCATCAAGACCGGCGGCTGCCCGGAGGATTGCGGCTACTGTTCGCAGAGCGCGCATTATGACACCGGCCTGAAGGCGACGCGCCTGATGGATCGGGCCGATGTGGTCGCGACCGCGCAGCGCGCCAAGGACGCCGGGGCCAGCCGCTTCTGCATGGCGGCAGCGTGGCGCAATCCGAAAGACCGCGACCTCGACCGGGTCTGCGAGATGGTGTGCGCGGTCAAGGGTCTCGGCATGGAAACCTGCGTGACGCTCGGGATGCTGACGACTGCTCAGGCCTCACGACTGCATGACGCCGGCCTCGATTTCTACAACCACAACGTCGATACATCGCCCGAGTTCTACGACAAGATCATCACGACGCGCACCTTGCAGGACCGTATCGACACGCTCGCGCGTGTGCGCGACGCCGGCATCAAGGTTTGCTGCGGCGGCATCGTCGGCATGGGTGAGCGCGTCGAGGACCGGCTCGGCATGCTCGTGCTGCTCGCCAATCTCCCCGGCCATCCGGAGAGCGTGCCGATCAACCTGTGGAACGAGGTCAAGGGCGTGCCGGTCGTCGACACCGCGGAGCGTCCCGATCCGATCGCGCTGGTGCGGCTGATCGCGGTCGCCCGCATCATGATGCCGCAGAGCGTCGTGAGGCTGTCCGCCGGACGGCAATACATGACTGATGAACTGCAGGCTCTGTGCTTTCTGGCCGGAGCGAACTCGATCTTCATCGGCGATGTGCTCCTGACCACCAAGAACCCGCAGCGTGATCGCGATGCGGATTTGCTGGATCGGCTCGGGATCAAATCCTGTCTCAACCAAGTGAAACAGGTCAACGCGCAGCCAGCGCACAAACTTCAGTGTAGGTAACAAATGCAAATTACTTTGATGAAAGGCACAATCCATCGCGCCTCGGTGACCCAAGCCGATCTGCATTATGAGGGCTCGATATCGATTGATCGTACGCTATTGGACGCTGCGGGATTTCTGATCAATGAGCGCGTCGAAATCTACAACATCGACACTGGCGCGCGCTTTGCCACCTACGTGATAGAGGCGCCTGGAGGGTCAGGCATGATAGGCCTCAATGGTGCGGCTGCAAGCCTAGCGATGATTGGAGATAAGGTGATTATCGTTGCATATGCCTCATGTGAGGAGGTCGAAGCGAAAGCATTCAGGCCGCGCGTCGTGCTGGTCGACGAAGAAAACCGCATCCTACCAAGTTGAAATCGACGAGGCCGACGCTGAGAACTTTTGCATTTTGCGGCCGTCATGCTTTTGCGCAACTGAGCGCGTGTCTGGAGCTGTACAATGAACCCAGTCCATGCGGACAAGATTGCCACCTACGTAACGGGCCTCCATGCCCTGAAAGCCGAGGACCGGCTGCGCGGCCTCAAGCCACGAGCGGGTATCGATTTCGCATCGAACGATTATCTCGCGCTGGCGCGCGCGCCGCGTATGAAAAAGGCTGTCTCGGCTGCGCTCGAGGCCGGCACACCGATCGGAGCCGGCGGGTCGCGGCTTCTTCGCGGAAACTGCGAGGAGCACGAAAGCCTTGAAGCAGAAGCCGCTAGGTTCTTCGGAGCAGAGACGGCCCTTTTTTTCGGCTCTGGATATGTCGCAAACTTTGCCGTCCTGACAACGCTGCCGCAACGCGGCGATCTGCTCGTCCTCGATTCGCTCGTACACGCGAGTATTCATGAAGGCGCACGGGCCGGCCGGGCCGAGTTTCGCGAAAGCGAACACAACGATCCTCGGTCGGTCGAAAACACGATTCGGGACTGGCGAGCGAAAGGCGGAACGGGCCGCGTCTGGATCGTGGTCGAAAGTCTCTACAGCATGGATGGTGATTTCGCGCCGCTCAAAGAGCTTGTCGCGATGGCGGATCGGTACGATGCGTTCCTGATGGTGGATGAGGCTCATGCCACAGGCGTCTACGGTGAGCTGGGACGAGGACTGACCGCCACCTATGAGGGGCGCGAAAATCTGGTAGTCGTTCATACCTGCGGCAAGGCGCTGGGGGCCGCCGGCGCGCTCGTCACCGCGACCCGCGTGCTGCGCGACTTCATGGTCAATCGCTGCCGTCCGTTTATCTTCGCGACCGCGCCGTCACCTTTGACCGCCGTCGCAGTGCAGGAGGCACTGTCAATCCTGCAGCAGGAACCTGACCGGCAACGGCGTTTGGCCAACCTGGTCGCATTCGCGCATCGGGAGATCGGCAAGCGCGGTGGCCGGAGCCCTTCCGACTCGCAGATCGTGCCGTACATCGTTGGCGACAACGCGCGGGCGATGGCGCTGGCATCCTCGCTGCAGGCTCGCGGCTTCGATATCCGTGGGATCCGGCCGCCGACCGTCCCCGCGGGTACGGCACGGTTGCGAATTTCCCTGACACTTAACGTCGCGGAGGATGACGTGCGTGCCATGCTCGACGCCCTAGTCGAAGAAACGAGAGGCGACGCTCGATGAGTCAGCGGATCGTGGTCACCGGTACGGACACCGGGATCGGGAAGACGATCTTCTCGGCGGGGCTCGCCGATTTTCTCGGCGCGGACTATTGGAAACCGATACAGGCCGGCCTCGAAGGAGAGACCGATTCCAAGGTCGTCGCACGGCTGGGCGGTCTCTCGGACGATCGCATTGTGCCGGAGCGTTACCGCCTGGAAACGCCCGCTTCGCCAGATCATGCCGCGGCAATTGACGGAGTTCGCATCGACGCGGAGGCGCTCGATGTGCCGGACACCGGCGAGCGCCCGCTTGTGATTGAGGGCGCGGGCGGGCTGATGGTGCCGCTCAGTCGTAGTACACTCTATATCGACATCTTTGCGCGATGGCGCCTTCCCGTCGTGCTTTGCGCGCGCACGGCGCTAGGCACCATCAATCATTCGCTGTTGTCGGTCGAAGCGCTGCGCAACCGCAAGATCGAAATTCTCGGAATTGCCTTCATCGGCGAACGAAATTCCAACAGTGAAAGTGCTATTTGCGAGATCGGACGGGTACGGGGACTCGGCCGGTTGCCCCGGCTTTCTCCGCTCACGACAAGCGCGCTGCAAGCCGCATTCAAAGCCTCATTCAACCGTGATGACTTCAACCCATGATAGCCAAGCAGAAGTCGCCGATCTGGCATCCGTTCACGCAACATGCGCTTCAGGACGAGATGACAAGCATTGTGCGCGGGGAAGGCGCATATCTGCAGACCGCGGATGGCCGCCGTATCATCGATGCGATCTCATCGTGGTGGGTCGTGACCCACGGCCATTGCCATCCATCCATTGTCAGCGCCATTCAGAAACAGGCAGAAAAGCTCAACCAGATTATCTTTGCCGGCCACACTCACGAACCGGCCGAAGAGGTTGCTGCGCTGCTTTTGAAGCTTGCGCCCCGTGATCTCGACTATGTCTTCTTCTCCGACAGCGGCTCGACCAGCGTGGAAGTTGCGCTGAAAATGGCGCTCGGCTACTGGCACAACATTGGCCAGCCGCGAACCCGCATTGTCGTGATGCAGCACTCCTATCACGGCGACACCGTGGGGGCGATGTCGGTCGGCGCGCGGGGTGTGTTCAACGCGGCGTACGGGCCGCTGCTGTTCGATGTCACTTCAGTCCCATTCCCGGCGAGCGGTCATGAACAGGCGACGCTCGATGCGCTCGAAGCTGCGTGCCGGAGTGAAAATCCAGCAGCCTTTATTGTGGAGCCGCTGATCCTGGGGGCGGGCGGCATGCTGATGTATCCCGCCTGGGTATTGAAAGAAATGAAGCGGATCTGCGAGGCATCGGACGTCCTGTTCATTGCCGACGAGGTCATGACCGGCTGGGGCCGCACGGGGACATTGTTCGCTTGCGAGCAGGCGGATGTGTCGCCGGATATCGCCTGCTATTCCAAGGGTCTCACGGGCGGATCGCTACCGCTCGCGGTGACACTCTGTGGCGCCGACATTTTCGACGCGCACTATTCGAAGGATCGTACGCGCACGTTCTTTCACTCGAGTTCATATACTGCCAACCCGGTGGCGTGCGCCGCCGCAAAGGCGAATCTCGATCTTTGGCAAAATCGGGAATCTTACGAGCGCATAGCTTCCGTCGTCGCGATGCAGGAACAGGGAATTGAACCATTCCGCGCCGACGCGCGTTTCAAAAACCTCCGGCGGACCGGCACCATTACGGCACTTGATCTGGAAGTGCGCGATGGAGGGTACCTCGCCGGCATCGGTCCGAAGCTTCAAGCCTTCTTTAACAGTCGAAATCTTTTGCTGCGTCCTCTCGGCAACACGATCTATGTCATGCCGCCTTATTGCGTCACGGCGGCAGACCTCGAGGAAATATACGCCGCCATCAGTGATGCAGCCGACGCGCTGGCTTGAGAGAGAATTAGGGGAGTTTAATTTGTCGCAACGCAGCTGCCACCTGTCTGCGGCGAGCTCAGTCGTCGCCGATGAACGCAGAACAACCTGTTTCATAGTGAGGGTACTGCTTCAATGAGTTCAAGTTCGCGCAATTGTCTCATAAACGAATATGAAACCGAGGACATGGAGGAGAGAACGTGAGTTCAGAGTTTCCAAAAAAAGCGCTGATGCCGCCGGACATCTTGGCAAGAAAGGGCAGTCTGCCGATCGTCTGCTTAACGGCCTATACCACACCAATCGCTGCGTTAGTTGATCGACATTGTGACGTCGTGCTGGTGGGCGATAGCGTGGGAATGGCTCTTCACGGCCTTCCATCGACGCTCGGTGTTACTCTCGACATGATGATCTTGCATGGGCAGGCGGTCCGCCGCGGAATTAATCGAGCTCTCATGGTCGTTGATTTGCCCTTTGGAGCATATGAGGAAAGCAGAGAACAAGCATTCCGGAATGCCGCGCGAGTGATGGCTGAAACCGGGTGTGCGGCTGTTAAGCTTGAGGGCGCTGAAAACATGGCGGAAACGGTTCGTTTCCTAACGGCACGTGGCATTCCGGTGATGGCTCATATTGGCCTTACTCCGCAGAGCGTGAATGCATTCGGTGGTTACAAAGTGCAAGGTCGAGGCCGCGATGGCGAGAGGATCATGCGAGATGCGGTCGCTAACTCGGAGGTCGGTGCGTTTGCTGTCGTTCTTGAAAAGGTTGCTGAATCATTGGCTCGCCTGATTACAGGAAAAATCCCCATTCCGACTATTGGGATTGGCGCATCTGGTGCGTGCGACGGTCAGATTTTGGTCACGGACGACATGCTTGGTATTTTCACGAAGTTCCGCCCGAAGTTCGTTAAGCGCTACGTGGAACTGGGGCGTGATGCCGACCAGGCGATCGCCACGTACGCAGCTGAGGTGCGCTCCGGGCAATTTCCGACATCAGAGCATGTCTTCGTTGATAAGCCTCATAAATCCGCGAAATAGTCGATACCGCAGGTCCGGAGCTTTCCGCCGGTCCTTTCAGGCCTGGGTTCGGCCGATGCGGGAAAAGCGGTAGCGCTCTCCCGCTACCAACCCTCCAAACCGCACCAGCTTTTCATTCTTCCCCAATGTGGCGACTCAATTGTGCCAATCAGATGCTCGGAAAGCTCTGCAGTACCGTTCGCAGTACCGATGCTGTTGATGAGCCTCTGCGAGCGAATGATTTCGGGCGCTCGCTTTCGTATGAATGCAGCGCTCTGTCTCGTTTGTCGAGGCGGTGAAAGCTCTGACCATCGTGCTCGCCATCGCCACCGCGCTGGCATCCAGCCTGGCTTGAAGAGCGTGAGCGGGATGTCGAGGGGAACGCAGGATCAAAGCTTCGAACGCGTGTACTCCGCACCGTCAATTTCTGTGCTTACGGTCGCGAGATACGTCCGAACGCAACGCTGGTGGAGACGCCGAGCAAAGCCCAGAACAGCAGGCTGGTGAGCGTCACCACCACGATGAACCTGTGCGACAGCGCGGCCCGAACCTCGCTGTGGGATTCCGGCGCAAGGGGCGCGCCAATCAGATGCGGAAGCGCGATCAGACCGAGGCCAAGTACCGCAGCCCATGCTGCGGAGCGGAAGGCCAGCAGGCAAAGCCCGATGGCTGTTGCAGCAGCCGTGGCGATCCACCAGGTCTGCCGCGCCGCCAGTTCGGCCACCGGCATGCCCGGCAATTCTGGCGGCAGGCCGAGGCCGGGCGCCGCAGTAAACACCACAAAGCCGCCAAGTCCCCACAGCAGGCCTTCCCGCCACGCCACCGGCCGGCCCCGGATCGCATAGACCCCGGTGAGCGGTAGTGCGAAGCCGATCGCAGTCAGGATATTGGCCGCGATCGTGAAGGCGTTGCGCTGAAACCCATCTTCGGGCTCCCATTCGCTATCCTGGCTACGGGCCTTATCGTGCTCGTGGGGGTCGCCAGCCTGCTCATGCCCAGCCGTCGGAGCCTCGGCTGCAGCCTTGCGTTCGTAGACTTCGCTCTTCTGGATCAACGGCACCGTTCCGAGGAATTGCGCGACCGAGATCACCGCGCCGACCATCAGCCCGGCGAGGGCGGCCGAAAACACAATAGATCTGAAAACCGGCATTTTTGGTCAGTGACAGGGAAACGCATTGGCGTGGCGGACATCGTGCGCGGCGTTGTGAACGGCGCTGATGTGCGAGAAGCCGACCACGCCGACAATAAAAAGGCCAAGCGCCATCGCCAGCACGGCTTGAACGACCACGCTCGAATCGGTGGCGATAGCGGGCAGATGGGCGGCCTGGGACTGTTGCATGTCGATCCTCGTCGATGATGACCTTGTTTAGCGGAAAACAAGGGCTGGCGCGACCCTAATTTTTCAACTGTCGGGTCACATCCCGGCTGGTGAGGTGAAAATTCGCGGTGTCAGCTACGTCAGCGCGAACCACTTTTGCGCGGGCCGCCGCCTGAAACGCGTCGCTATGGGTGTGGTAGAAGTCCACGCATTCCTGCGGCGACGGGACGATTCGCAACAGCGTCCGGAACGCCCGACGATGCACCATGCAGAGGCCCGTGTGATCGGCGGCCTGGAACGCCAGCGCGTCGATATCGTCCCGCCAGATCGGGGTCTTGCTGTAAGGCATCGGTTGATCGTCTGCACGGTGAGTGAAAGCTTGCCGAAGGTCGCAATCTAGCAAGGATGGCAGGCCGCGTCAAAACGGATTTTGCCGTGCCCTGGCTTGCGCATGTTGCTCGATTGAACTGTTGACGCCATCACGGTCAGATGCCACGGTTTGCGGTGGTGGTGCCCGCAAGGGCTATCCAAGGGAATGCGGTGCGCCTGCTCCAGCAGGCCATTCCGCGGCTGCCCCCGCAACTGTAGGCGGATAGCTGACGACCATACATACCACTGGGGATTCCAAAAGCTCCCTGGGAAGGTGGTCCGAGGCGACAACCCGCGAGCCAGGAAACCTGCTGCCGGTCATGGTCATGCGCGAACGCGTCAGGCGGGGTGCCTCGATGTCGCAGGAGTAGCTGGTCGCATCTGCCGCCACGGGCGAAGGCAGGATGGAGCAGCAACCGCGCTGACGGATGTTTTTTCGCCGTCGAGCGCTATCGTGTCAAATTCAGGCAATCATGATGATCCGGCGTCGCCGTTTCGCGTGCGCGCCGCGCAGAACAAGAGTGCATGTTTCTGCAATTGGGCCGGACCTGGGACGGCAACGTCGAAACGCCACGGATGTGCTGTTGCTCGGAGTACCTGTGATGAAGAAGATACTCATTATTGGCATCGGGGCTGGAGATCCCGGCTATGTCACCATGCAGGCTGTGGAAGCCCTCAACCGGACCGATGTCTTCTTCATCCTGGACAAGGGACCGAGCAAGACGAAGCTGATCGAGCTTCGCAAGGAGATCTGCCGGCGCTATATCAGGGGTAATGACCATCGGTTCGTTGACGCGACCAGTCCGGAATGGGCACGCGACACCGAGGATTACTTCTCGACCGTCGATGACCTCAATCGCGACAAGCAGGCCTTGTTCGAACGCCTGATTTCGGAGGAGATGGCAGACGGTGAATGCGGCGCGTTCCTGGTGTGGGGCGACCCGACATTCTACGACAGTACGATCCGTATCATCGAAATGATCGCGAACAGCGGTCGCCACCAACTCGACTACGAAGTCATTCCGGGCATCAGCAGCGTCCAGGCGCTCGCCGCCAAGCACAAGACAACACTCAACCGGATCGGTCAGTCGATCGAAATCACCACGGGACGGAAGCTGGCGGAAGGCTTTCCTGATAACGCCGATAGCGTCGTCGTGATGCTCGATGGCGGCGACACCTACAAGCGGTTTGCCGATCAGGATATCGACATTTATTGGGGTGCTTATGTCGGCATGCCCGATGAAATCCTGGTGTCCGGCAAGCTGAAGGACGTCGCAGGTGAAATCGAACGGGTCAGGACGGACGCGAGGCGCGCCAATGGATGGATCATGGATAGCTACCTGATGCGAAGGGCAACGTGAATAGTTCGGCAGCGATAGAGGTGAAGGGCTGGTGCCCGGGCGCGTTGCGACCGATGCCAAGCAGTGACGGATTGATCGTCCGCGTGCGCCCGCGATCGGCAACACTTGGCCTCGACGAATTGGCCGCGCTCGCCGACGCCGCAGGGCTTTTCGGCAACGGCCACATCGATCTGACGCGGCGGGCCAATCTGCAGATCCGCGGTGTCAGCGAAGCAACTCTGCCGCAACTGCACGAGGTGATCGCCCGACTTGGCCTGCTCGACGACAGTCCGGACGGTGAGGCCGTGCGCAACGTAATGATTAATCCGCTCGCCGGGATCGATCCCGCCGAGGTGCTGGATGTCAGGAGCATCGGTGGAGACCTTGCGCGATTGCTCGCTTTCGAAAAATCCCTTTGGGCGTTACCGACCAAGTTTGGCTTCGTTGTCGATGGCGGTGGTGTGTTGGGCCTTGCGGGCCAGCGCGGCGATGTTCGTCTTGCCGCCATTGCCCGCGGCCCGGACGCTGCGGTTGCGGTCGGGATCGAGACGGCAAACGGGGTAGAGTGGCTTGGTTCAGTCTCTCCCGGTGAAGCAGCGGAGGCCGCCATCGAAACAGGGCTTGCCTTCATCGGCGTGGCGTCGCGTGAAAAGCGGCAACGTATGCGCGACCTTTCCGATGAAAATCTTGCGTCTATTCGATCCGCGATCGGGCCGCGGCTCGATGCGCTCCGCCAGAATCCGCGCAATGCCGATGGGCCGTTGATTAGGCGCGCCGGCTTGATAGAGCTGGGTGCAGGCCGGCTCGCGGTAGGGATCGCAGCGCCCTTTGGACGCGTCGAAGCCGATCAGTTCCGGGTGTTCGCTGACGCGATGGCGGCCCATGGTGTCAAGGAGATCAGGCTTTCGCCCTGGCGCGCGCTCTATGCCGAGGTACCCAGCGAGCAGTCCGGGCAAAGCATCCTGGTGGCTGCGGCAAGCGTTGGCTTGATCGTTGACCCCGGCGATCCCCTGCTTCAGATCGAAGCTTGCCCGGGCGCCCCCGGCTGTCAGTCGACCTCGCTCGATACGCGTGGCGATGGACGCCGGCTGGCGGGACTGCTGCCGCTGTTTGGCTTCACTGGGACGATCCACGTCTCCGGCTGTGCCAAGGGGTGTGCGAAATCGGGGACGAGCGATCTCGTGCTGGTCGGTGCTGAGGGTCGTTACGGCCTCGTGCGTAACGGAACCGCCCAGGGTTCCCCCGCGCGCCGTTTTTCCTTTTCCGATCTTGCCGCCGATCCAGGCAAAATCTTCGATGCGGACCGAGGCAGCAGGCATGACTGAATTGCGCTCCTACATTCGGGATGGCACCGAGATCTATCGCAACTCGTTTGCGATCATCCGCGCCGAGGCCAATCTTTCCCGTTTCAAGCAGAACGAGGAGAAGCTGGCTGTCAGGATCATTCACGCTTGCGGCATGGTCGATATCGCCGATGACCTCTTGATGTCTCCGACATTTGCCGCGCGCGCATCCGAAGCATTGTTGCGCGGCGCGCCTGTTCTTTGTGATGCGAAGATGGTCGCCCACGGCATCACCCGCAGCAGATTGCCCAGGAACAACAGCGTCGTCTGCACTCTCGACGATCCGACTGTAGCGCAGCTCGCAACCGAGGTTGGAAACACACGCTCGGCGGCGGCGCTTGAGCTTTGGCGGCCGCATCTTGAGGGAGCTGTTGTCGCCATCGGCAACGCGCCGACTTCGCTGTTTCGGCTGCTCGAAATGCTCGAAGAAGGCGCGCCGCTTCCTGCCGCCATCATCGGCATTCCCGTTGGTTTTGTCGGGGCTGCCGAGTCCAAGCATGCCCTTGCGGCGCAGAGCCGCGTTCCATTCCTTGTTGTCCGCGGTCGCAGGGGCGGTAGCGCCATGGCTGCTGCGGCGGTCAACGCGCTGGCGAGTGATCGTGAATGACCAGTATTGACGCAATCGGTGGAACCGCCCTTGGTGGAACACTCTACGGCATCGGGGTCGGACCCGGCGATATCAGCTATCTGACGCTGCGGGCTGCAGCATTAGTGCGGGATGTCGACGTGATCGCTTTTTTTGCCAAGCGAGGCCTGCAGGGAAATGCGCGGGGCATCGTCGATCCGCTGATCGCGCCACACCGCCATGAACTGCGGCTCGAATATCCCGTCACCAACGAGATCCCGCCCGAAGATCCTTCATACCAGCAGCAGATTAGCCGGTTCTATGAGGAAAGCGTCGAGATGCTTGCCGCGTTGCTGCGGCAAGGCAAGTCGGTAGGGCTTCTGGCCGAAGGAGATCCGTTCTTCTACGGTTCCTTCATGCACATGTGGCGCCGTCTCGAAGCAATTTTTCCGCTTGAGGTCGTGCCCGGCGTCACCGGCATGTCAGGCTGCTGGACGCGCGCCAACGCGCCCATCACCTGGGGCAACGACATCCTCTCGGTACTGCCCGGGACCTTGGGCGAGGAGCAATTGACCCGCCGGCTCGCGGAGACCGACGCGGCTGTCATCATGAAGGTCGGCAAGAACCTCGTAAAGGTCCGCCGGGCTGTCGAGGCGGCCGGATTGCTCTCCCGCGCGCTCTATGTCGTGCGCGGCACTATGCGAGGCGAGCAGATCATGCCTTTGTCCGAATGCCCTGACGGCAACGGCCCCTACTTTTCGATGGTGCTGATACCGGGGCAGGGGAGGCGGCTGTGAGCGGCTCGCTCGTCATCGTCGGTCTTGGACCCGGGTCGTCAGATCTTTTGACACCGGCGGCGGCCAGAGCGCTTCGGGCTGCGACCGATCTCGTTGGTTATGGGCCCTATCTCGATCGAATTCCGGAGAACATTTCCGGTCAGCGCCGTCATGCTTCGGACAACCGTGTTGAGGTCGAACGGGCGCGCCACGCACTCGCACTCGCCGCCGAAGGCAGGCAGGTCGCCGTCGTCTCGGGCGGGGACCCCGGCGTATTCGCCATGGCGGCGGCGGTCTTTGAAGCAATCGAGATCGGCGATCCCGCGTGGCGAGAACTCGATATTCATGTCGAGCCCGGTATCACCGCCATGCTGGCTGCCGCAGCAGAAGTCGGCGCCCCGCTCGGAGGTGACTTCTGCGCGGTCTCGCTGTCCGACAATCTGAAGTCATGGGAGACCATCGAGCGGCGCCTGCGGGCCGCGGCTCAAGGTGACTTCGTCATCGCGCTCTACAACCCGGCGTCAAAAGCCCGCCCGCATCAGCTTGGGCAGGCATTCAATCTGTTGCGAACGATCAAGTCGCCGCAGACCGTGGTGCTGTTCGTTCAAAAAGCAGCCACACCCGAAACGCGTGTCATCGTCGCAACGCTTGCGGAAGCCGATCCGGCGCTTGCCGATATGCGTACGCTGGTCATCATCGGGGCCACGGCAACGCGGCTCATCCCCCGAACCGGACGGCGGCCCTGGGTCTATACGCCCCGCGCTGAAACGGGGATGGCGCGATGAATGAGCCGCTGTTCCAGCCACTTGGCGGCGCCCTCGGCATTGCCCAAGGCATGTCCGTGCGGCTTATACGGACGCGCGATCATCACAACGGGAATGCCGAGCTGTCGCGTCGCCGTGATCTTCGCGTAGGTTGCCGCACCTCCCGAATTTTTGGAGACAAGCACGTCGATCTCCTCGTCCATGAGGAGCGCCGTTTCGGCCTGCTCGTCGAAGGGACCCCGGTCGAATATCAGCCGGATATCGTGCGGCAGCACGACACCCTCCGGCGGGTCGATCATGCGTGCGGTATAGTGATGGTGAGGACTGGTTGCGAAGGCGCCCAGGTCGAGACGGCCGAGGCTGAGAAAAACCCGGCGCGGCTCCGGTCCGAGCGCATCGGCAGCCCCTTCCGCGCTTGCAACCGTCAGCCATGTGTCGCCCGGCACGGGTTGCCAGGCCGGCCGCATGATCGTGGCGAGCGGGATCGCAAGCCGCCCACAGGCGGTCACGGCATTGGACGAGATTTGATCGGCATAGGGGTGTGTCGCGTCGATGACGGCCGCGATGGCTTCTTGTTGCAGCCACGCGGCCAATCCGTCGGGACCCCCGAAGCCGCCAATCCTGGTGCGAACCGGTTGCGTCCGTGGCTTCGAAGTGCGTCCGGCCAGCGAGAGCGTCGTTTCAAAGCGGGGGTCGGCCGCAAGCAGATGCGCCAGGCCGGAGGCCTCTGTCGTACCTCCGAGGATGAGAACGCGCATCGGGGCTTGTTCCATGATGACTGAGCCCGCAATTTGCACAGGGCCGCGTTGGCTGTCTATCGTTGGCATTGGTGAGGACGGCGTGGAAGGACTTTCCTCCGTCGCCCTCCAACTGATCCGTTCGGCCGAACTGGTGGTGGGCGGCGCGCGCCATCTAGAATTGGCGAGCGGACTTATTCGGGGCCGGCGTCTGGCGTGGCCGAGCCCCATCAGTGACGCGTTCCCCGAGATCGAACGACATCGCGGGCGTGCCGTCGCGATTCTCGCGAGCGGCGATCCCTTTCATTTCGGCGTCGGCAAGCAGATTGCGGCCTTTGTCCAAGCCGATGAGTTCATTTGTCTGCCACAGCCCTCAGCTTTCAGTCTCGCCGCCGCGAGGATGGGCTGGCCGCTGCAGGACGTCTCGCTGGTCACGCTCCACGGCCGCGCCCTCAGTGGCATTATTCGGCACCTGCAACCCGGCGCGCGGATTCTGGCGCTCTCCTGGGACAACGCGACGCCGCGCAAGCTTTCCGAACTTCTCACCACGCATCGCATGGGAAAGACGCGAATGACCGTGCTTGAGGCTATGGGTGGCGCTCGCGAGCGCATACGTCACGCGACGGCTTCGAATTTTGATCTCGAAGAGATCCAGCCACTCAACACGATCGCCATCGAGATAGTCGCGGAACTCGAAGCCATCATCGTCCCTTTGGCGCCCGGCCTTGACGACGATTTTTTCGAGCATGACGGCCAGCTGACGAAGCGGGAAGTTCGTGCGGTGACGTTGTCGTCGCTGCAGCCGCTGCAGGGTCAATTGCTCTGGGATATCGGGCTTGGAGCGGGTTCGGTCGCAATAGAGTGGCTGCTGCGGCATCCATCCCTGCGCGCGATCGGCATCGAGGCGCGCAGCGACCGCGCGGGCCGGGCGGCCCGCAACGCCGCAGCACTTGGCGTGCCGGAGCTTGAGATCGTGCAGGGCCTGGCGCCGGACGCGCTCGCGGGGCTTACGAGACCGGATGCTGTCTTTATCGGCGGCGGGATGATGGATGAAGGCGTGTTCGACGCGGCGTGGTCCGCGCTGAAGTCAGGCGGCCGTCTCATTGCCAACGCCGTGTCGTTGGAGACCGAGGCGCGGCTGGCCGGCCGTTTCCAGCAATTTGGCGGAGATCTCGTTCGACTGCAGGTCGCAAGAGCCGATAGAGTGGGCGCCATGTCTGGCTGGCGGCCGGCGATGCCGGTCACGCAATGGCGAGTGAGGAAGCCATGATCGTTGCGGGCATTGGATGCGGACGGGAAAGTTCCTCCGAGGACATTGTGAGCCTGATTTTCGTGGCTCTTTCGAATTTCGGCATCGCGCAGGAGAATCTCGCGGCGATCGCGACCGAAACCTCGAAAGCCGACGAGCGCGGCATCGCAAGCGCGGCCCGGTCGCTGTCGATCCCCATCGTTCGATGCCCGGTTGCGGATCTGGGGCGGGTCGCCGACCGGGTTTTAACACGCTCGTTGCGCGTTCAGGAGATCAAGGGGGTTCCGTCGATCGCGGAGGCCTCAGCCCTCGTCGCGGCCGGCCCCAACGCCCGGCTGCTCGGAGCGCGGGTCGCGGCCAACAGGGTAACCTGTGCCATCGCCATCGGTGAGGGATCGTGACGGTTCATTTCATAGGGGCCGGACCCGGTGCCCCCGATCTCATTACGGTGCGCGGACGCGATCTGATCGCGAGTTGTCCGGTCTGCCTGTATGCAGGCTCGCTGGTGCCCAGGGCGCTTCTTGAATACTGCCCGTCCGGCGCGCGCATCGTCGATACGGCGCCGATGTCGCTCGACGAGATCGTCGCCGAATTCAAGCGAGCGACCGACCAAGGTCAGGATGTCGCGCGCCTCCATTCCGGCGATCTGTCGATCTGGAGTGCGCTTGGCGAACAGTTGCGACGGCTCGAAGCGCTCGATATTCCCTTCACGGTTACGCCGGGCGTTCCGGCCTTCGCAGCCGCCGCCGCTGCGCTGGCCAAGGAACTGACGCTGCCCGAAGTCGCTCAATCCGTCGTGCTGACCCGGACCTCGGGACGGGCCTCGTCGATGCCTGAAACCGAAAGCCTGGCCGCGTTCGCGGCTACCCGCGCGACGCTCGCCATTCATCTCTCCATTCATGCGCTTGAAAAAACCGTCGCAGAACTCATTCCCGCCTATGGCGAGGCGTGCCCGGTTGCCGTGGTGTTTCGTGCCAGCTGGCCGGACGAGCGGATCATCCGCGCGACGCTCGGCACCATCGTCGGCGAAGTCGAGAAAACCAACATCGATCGTACCGCGCTTATTCTCGTTGGCGAGGTGCTGGCCGCGCGGGATTTCCGCGACAGCGCGCTGTACGACAGCGCCTATCAGCGGCGGTTCCGGGGGAGAGGCTCGTGATGGAGACGAAGCTTCGCGTCGACAACCTTCCTGACTTTCCGGATTTTCCACCGGGCGAGGTCTGGCTTGCAGGTGCCGGCCCGGGTGACCCCGGACTTCTGACACTCCATGCGCTCCACGCGCTGAGGACGGCTGACGATATCGTTCACGATGCTCTGGTAGATCCACGCATTCTGGAACTTGCTGGCAACCAGGCCAAACTGATCTTTGCGGGCAAGCGCGGGGGAAAGCCATCGGCTCAGCAGGGCGATATCAACGAGCTTCTGATCGAACGCGCCAGGATGCGGCGGCGCGTTCTGCGTCTCAAAGGCGGTGACCCCTTTTTGTTCGGGCGCGGCGGTGAAGAAGTTTTGGCGCTGACGCGCGCCGGTCTTCGATTTCGGATCATACCAGGCATTACGTCGGGACTTGCGGCAGCCGCACTCGCCGGTATTCCCGCGACAATGCGGGATACCAACCATGCGATCATCCTGATGGCGGGCAGCCGATCGGCCGATGGCACCTCGGTCGCCGAGTGGGAGAGACTGGCTAGCGTCGGACAACCGATCATCGTCTATATGCCGATGGCCAACTTGCCCGACATCATGAGTGCGTTTGAGCGCGGCGGGATGGCGCACGATACCCCCGCTGTGGTCATCAGTTCATCCACCACATCGGAAGAGCGCATTATCGAAACGTCGCTTGGGACGGCGGCCGTCGATGCTGAGAGACAGGGAATCGGCGCGCCGGCCATCGTGATCGTCGGCGCGATTGCGTCGATGCGCCAGCAGCTCTTGGCCAACATGGTTGGTCGGCCATGATCCATCCCGCCGGTCCCCCAGGCCTCATCGTTGCCGCGCCCCGTTCCGGCGCCGGGAAAACAACCGTCACGCTTGGGCTGTTACGCGCGCTTCGCCGTCGAGGCCTTGCCGTGCAGCCCTTCAAATGCGGACCGGACTATATTGATCCGGCCTTCCACGAGGTCGCGGCCGGTCAGCCAAGCTATAATCTGGACAGCTGGGCGATGGGTGCGGGCCTGATCGCAACGCTTGCGGCGACGGCATCGATGGATGCCGAGATTTCCGTTGCGGAAGGCGTGATGGGATTGTTCGACGGCGCCGCGGCTCGAGGACAATCTGGGTCCGGCACGACGGCCGATCTGGCATCGCTGCTGGGGTGGCCGGTGGTGCTGGTGCTCGATGTCACCGGCCAGACGGAAACGGCTGCCGCCGTCGCACTCGGATGCGCCAGATATAGAGATGACATCGATATCGCGGGCGTGATTCTCAACCGCGTCGCGAGCGCGCGGCATCTTGCGCTGATTGCACCGGCATTCGAGCGGATCAAGTTGCCGGTTTTCGGGGCGGTACTGCGTGATGAACGGATCGCTTTACCGGAACGGCATCTCGGCCTTGTTCAGGCGCGGGAAATCGCGGCGATCGACCAGCATCTGGACAGACTTGCCGATGTCGTCGACGCCGCTGTCGATGTTGATGCGATCAGACGATCGGCGAGGTCCGCGAAGGTTTTGCCCGCAACCAGCGACGAGCGGTCAAATGAGTCGAAGCATCATTTGCGGCCGCCCGGGCAGCGCATCGCGCTGGCGCAGGATCGGGCATTTTCATTCATGTATCCTCATTTGCTTCGGCAATGGCGCCGAGCTGGCGCGGAAATCATTCCGTTCTCACCATTGGCCGATGAGGCTCCCGATGACACCGCCGACGCGGTTTGGTTGCCGGGAGGCTATCCGGAACTCCATGCCGGCACTTTGGCGTCGGCGCATGGTTTCCGCGCAGGTCTTCGCACATTGGCCGAACGTTCCATTCCCATCCACGGTGAGTGCGGGGGCTATATGGTGCTGGGGCGCGGGCTCGAGGATGCCGACGGGCGCAGGCACGAGATGATCGGACTGCTTGGACTCGAGACCTCTTTCCTGGAGCGTAAGCTCCATTTGGGCTATCGGCGCGCCCGGCTTCAGCGGGACTGTTCGCTCGGTGCGGAGGGGACGGAAGTGTTCGGCCATGAATTCCATTACGCGAGCACGGTTTCGGTCAATGGAGATTCGCTGGTCGATTGCAGAGATGCTTCAGGGACAAAAGTGCCTGAACAAGGTGCGCGGCAGGGTTCGACAACGGGAACGTTTTTTCATGTCATCGACGGGGCGGCCGCATGACGCAGATGCCTGATCCATCTCCGCGAAAGTTTAACGAGGAATTTCGGCGGTCATTCCGGGACCTCATCCTCTGGCGCCGCGATGTCCGCCGGTTTCGTCGCGATCCTATTGATCCCTTGTTAATGCATTCGCTGCTTGAACTCGCCAGCCGCGCGCCCTCTGTCGGACATTGCCAGCCCTGGCGGTTCGTGCTCGTCGAGTCAACTGGTCGTCGTGAGGAGGTGAAGTCCAGCTTCGCGCGCGCCAATGCGCGGGCGCTGGAAAATTATTACGGCGAACAGCGTGCGCATTATGCGCGACTGAAGCTTGAGGGCCTCGAAAACGCTCCTGTCCATGTCGCCGTCTTCGCCGACGAGGCGGCGGAGGAGGGCAGTGGGCTAGGCCGCCACACCATGCCGGAGACGCTGCGCTATTCAGTCGTGGCCGCGGTTCAGACCTTGTGGCTTGCGGCACGCGCCGAAGGGTTGGGGCTTGGCTGGGTCTCCATTCTCGAGCCCGACATCATTCATCGGGTGCTCGAGGTGCCGCAGACCTGGGCGCTGGTCGCCTATCTCTGCATCGGCTGGCCGGTGGAGGAGCATCTCGATCCCGAGCTCGATCGTCATCGCTGGCAGCAACGGCTGGATCTCACGGGGATGATCTTTAAGCGGTAGAGCCTGATCGGTACGTCATGATCCATGTTAGTTCGCTAAGCGCCCTCAGCAGCGTTACAGGGCGGCTTCATAGCTACGACCTGCTGACGCTGCTGTCGCCGGATTCTCCGGAGATGGACTGGAGCGGGTTTGCATGCGACTGGCATGTGCGACTGGCTTTTCACGATATCGCCGAACCGACGCCGGGCCTGACGGCGCCGAACCGCGATATGATGCAGGCGGTTCTCGATTTCGGCCGCAACGGCGGGCGTCAGCGAGCGCTGTCGATCCATTGCTGGGCCGGGATCAGCCGCTCTAGCGCGGCTGCTTTTGTCATTGCCTGCGATCGCAATCCGGGATTCGAACGCGACATCGCCACCGAACTGCGCCGGCGGGCACCGTTCGCCACGCCCAACCGGCTGATGGTCAGGCTTGCGGATGATCTGCTCCAGCGGGATGGCCGGATGATCGAGGCGATCGACGGGATCGGCCGTGGCGCCGAGGCGCGCGAAGGTGAGCCGTATCAACTGCCGCTGAAATGGCCTATCGGATAATTGCTGCGACGCCGAGCAGGAAGCCGATCTCGAACATCTGCTCGATTGCGCCCAGAACGTCGCCGGTGTAGCCGTCGATCAGTCTGCGCGCCCAGAGCGCGATGGCAGTGGACAGCACGGCCCCTAGCAGAAGTCCTGAGATGACCGACAGGATCGATACGAAAGCAAGCGGCACCAACGCGCCCACGACGACGATCAAGGCGAAGCGTATGTCATTCGCACTGACGGGCGCATCGGTAAAGCTGACCTTCATCGCTGCGGTATCGCCAGCGTAAGGCAGTGCATTGATCACAAAGGCCGGCGTGATGCGCGCGGCGGCATGTGCTGCGATCAGCGCCGCGGCGCCGCTCCATAACGGCATTTCCGCCAACGCCGTTACTCGCAGGGCAACGCCGAACGCCAGCGCGAGTGCCCCGTAAGCTCCGATCCGGCTGTCTTTCATGATCGCGAGCCGCTTTTCCACGCTCCTGCCGCCGCCAAAACCGTCAGCGGTATCGGCGAGGCCGTCTTCGTGCAAGGCGCCGGTGACGACAATACTCGTGGCCACCGCGAGCAATGCAGCGATGACCGGACCCCAGATTGCGCCTGCGAGCAGCAGCACCGCGGCCGATACGAGGCCGACGCAAATCCCGACTGCAGGAAAATATTTCACGCAATGCGATAGCCATTCCGCCGCGGTTGCGGCATCGGACGATGGCACGGGAACGATGGTCATGAACCGCAGCGCGTTCAGGAACTCGCCGGTCCCGCTCATCTCAGATGTTTCCGGCCAGCACGTCGCTGAGATCGGCGACATCCGTCAGGAGCCGCGCCGCTGCACGCACCAGCGGCACCGCGAGCAAGGCGCCGGTGCCTTCGCCGAGCCGCATGCCGAGATCGAGCAGCGGCTTGGCCTGGAGGGCGGCGAGTATCACGTCATGGCCCTTCTCCGCGGAGCGATGGGCGAAAATACAATAATCGCGCGCTGCGGGACAAAGGCGTACCGCCAGCAATACTGCGGCGCTGGAAATAAATCCGTCAACCAATACGGGCCGGCGCTGCGACGCCGTGCCCAGCACCGCGCCGGCCATCATCGCGATTTCCAGCCCGCCGAACTCACGGAGCACATCGAATGGTGCGGTGACGTCGCTGCGAGCCGCCGCCCTTTCGATCGCCGTGCGTTTGCGGGCCATGCCGGCGTCGTCCTGACCGGCGCCGACGCCGATGCAATCCTGAAGCGTTGCCGGCACGAGCCGATGGACCAGCAGCGCCGAGGAGGCGGTGTTGCCGATTCCCATTTCGCCGAGCGCGATAATGTCGGCGCCTGTGGAAATCTGATCGATCGCGATCCCACATCCGCGCGCCAGCGCATCGGCCGCCTGTTGCGGCGTCATCGCCGGCTCGCGCGCCGCATTGGCGGTGCCCATGCGGATTTTTGCAGCAATTAAGTTCCCATAAGCGGGGAGATCCGCGGCCACGCCGGCATCGACGACGCAAATCGCCGCGTTGCTGGCGGCGGCAAAGGCATTGGCGCTGGCGCGACCGGCCAAATAGGTCATCACCATCGCTACCGTCACGGCGGAGGGGTATTGCGACACGCCTTCCTCGGTGAGGCCATGGTCGGCGGCGAACACCAGGAGCACGGCCTTGTCGCCGCGTGGTGGGTCGGGGTGCCGGATCATGCCCAGCTGCACGGCAAGATCTTCGATCCGCCCCAGTGATCCCGGTGGCTTGGCCTTGCCATCGATGCGCCCGCGCATGGCAGTGGCCAGCTGCTGATCGAGCGGCGCAATGGGTGGCGGCTGCCAAAACTCTTTCAAATCGGGCGACATCGGGTTTCCTTTCGCGACGGCTTACCTGACGCAACAGCCGCCATGAGGTCAACACCGCCTGTGCACGGTTGACCCCGGCTGAGGCGCCAGCTAGCGTCGTCCGCGATGGTCCTTCCGCGTGGAAGGTGAAAAGGGAAGCCGGTGCGAGAGTTCTCAAAGCCGGTGCTGCCCCCGCAACTGTAAGCGATGAGCCCTCGCCGATGCCACTGGGATGTCCCGGGAAGGCGGCTGACGGCAGCGACTCGCGAGCCAGGAGACCTGCCATCACGAACTGTGCTTTGGAGGCGTCGTCGGGGCGGGGTGCACCGGACGGGAGCGAGCTTGACGGCGACAAACCGTAAAGCGCGACCCAACAAAGCTCGCGGCCGCTAGCGGCCTGAATGTGAGCCTATGATGGATCGCGAAAGCGCTGAGGAGCAATCCTCTGATTCGATGCAGGTCGAACCGCCGCAGGCAAACGTGCCCGGCGGTCCCGTCGTTGTCAGCGTTTGCACGACCTGCAAGACCGCCGACGGTAGTGCGGTGGTCGGCCCCGTTATGTTCGCGGCGGTGCGGGCCGCACTCGGGGAGGATGATCCCAACGTCGTGGTGCGGCCGGTGCAGTGTCTCAGCGTCTGCAAGCGCCCGGCGACCGTCGCGGTCACGAGCCCGGATGGCTACACGTTTTTATTCGGCGATCTGCAGACCGAGAGCGGCACCGCGGCGCTTGCGTCGTTCGTGAGGTCCTATCAGAATTCCGACTACGGCCTGGTGCCGTGGCGCGAGCGTGCCGAGGTGCTGCGCAAGGGCATGGTGGCCCGGGTGCCGCCAATGCGCTGGTCGCCGGATGACGGGCGTGCGCCGAAATGACAGCGCTCGCGACCACGCTGGTGCTGGGCGGCGCGCGTTCCGGCAAATCCGCATTTGCCGAGAGGCTGATCGCCGACAGCGGCCTGGCGCGGATCTATCTTGCGACCGCGGCCGCCGGCGACGACGAGATGAAGGCACGCATCGCGCATCATCGCGCGCAACGTGGCGAAGGCTGGACCACCATCGAGGAGCCGCTGGCGCTGGTCGATGCGTTGACGCGGGAAGCGACCCACGGCCGCGCCGTATTGGTCGATTGCCTGACGCTGTGGCTGTCGAACCTGATGCTGGCGGAGCGCGATCCCGATATCGAGGCACGCCGGCTGACGCGGTTTTTTGGCGTGGCCAAATATCCCGTCGTTCTCGTCTCGAACGAGGTCGGCCTTGGTCTGGTGCCGGATACGCCACTCGGCCGCCGTTTTCGTGACGCGCAGGGACGTCTCAATCAGATCGTCGCGGCTTGCGTGCCCAACGTCGTGTTTATCGCCGCCGGACTTCCGTTCTGGCTCAAAAATTCACGCCTTCAGGAGAGCTGATATGTCCCGCGTTCCCGTCACTGTGCTCACCGGCTTCCTCGGCGCCGGCAAGACCACGCTGCTGCGCTCACTGTTGACCCAGGCGGATGGCCGCCGCATCGCCGTGATCGTCAACGAATTCGGCGATGCGGGATTCGACGGCGGGCTGGTGGAGGAGTGCGCGGAAAAAGCCTGCGCCCCCGGCGATATTGTCGAGCTGACCAATGGCTGCATTTGCTGCACGGTGGCCGACGATTTCGTACCGACCATGGATAAATTGCTGTCGCGGGACCGGCCGCTTGACGCCATCGTCATCGAGACGTCGGGCCTGGCGCTGCCGCAGCCGCTGCTCAAGGCGTTCGCGTGGCCCGCCGTGCGTACCCGCGCCACCGTCGATGGTGTCGTCACCGTCGTGGATGCACTGGCGCTGTCGGAAGGCCGCGTCACCCTCGATGAAGCCGCGGTCGCCGCGCAGCGGGCGGCGGACAACTCGGTCGATCACGACGACCCGATTGAAGAAGTGTTCGAAGATCAACTGGCCTGCGCTGATCTGGTGGTGCTCTCGAAGAGCGATCTGGTCTCGCCCGACGCGTTGGCGCTGATTGAGGCGCGACTCGCGGCAGTGCTGCGGCCGGGCGTGCGGATCGTACGTTCGCACGGTGCGCTGGCGCCGGCCGTGCTGATCGGCCTCAATTCTGCAGCGGAGGACGACATGGTCGCGCGCGCGGGCCATCACGGCGAAGAGGAGGAGCACGATCATGACGATTTCGACAGCATCGTAGTGACCCCGTCCCCCGCCGACAGCGTCGACGCGATGCGCCTTCGGGTCAGCGATGCCCTGAATTTGACCGGGGTGTTGCGCGTCAAGGGGCATGCCCGGATCAGCGACAAGGCCTCGCCGATCGTGGTGCAGGCCGTCGGCAACCGGGTCGAGCTGTCATTTGCCCGCCCTGACGTGAAGCAGGCCGAGCATCTCGTGGTCATCGGCCTCAAGGGCTTCGACGGTGACGCGGTCCGCCGCGCGCTGGCTGGGTAGCAATAGCCGGAAACACGCATGCATCTGAAGCTCGACGGCAGCGGCAGTATTGACGACGGCGACGTCGCCCGCGATCTCGGGCAGGCTTGCGCCGACATCGTCGTGCTGTCCGCCGCCGACAGCGATCTCGCCGCGTTCGGCGCCGCGCATGCGACGTTGCCGGGCGATTTTCCTAGCGTGCGGCTGACCAACCTGTTGGCGCTCGGTCATCCAGCGTCGGTCGATCTCTATGTCGAGCGTACGCTGCGCGAGGCGAAGATTGTACTGCTGCGTATGCTCGGGGGCGAAAGCTACTGGCCGCACGGCGTCGAGAGCCTGCGCAGCGACGCGCTACGCCGCGGCGCATTGCTGGCCTGCATCCCCGGCGAGCTGAGCTGGGACGCGGGACTGGCCGCGCGCGGCACGTTGAACGCCAGCGATACCCATGCGTTGTGGCGCTACTGTACTGAAGGCGGCGTGGACAACGCGCAACTGGCGCTGCGCTTCGCCGCTCATCTGATCGGCCGGGGGGACTTGCCGTCACCGGCGCGGCCGATGCCGTCGGCCGGGTTCTGGCGCGGCGAGCCCGCGGTTGACGGCCGCCCGAACGCGGTCGTGATTTTCTACCGCGCTTTGGTCGCGGGCAGCGATACCGCTGCCATCGACGCGCTGCGCACGGCGCTGGACGCACTTGGACTCAATGCCGTCTGCCTCTATGTGACCAGTCTCAAGGATGAGCGCTCGGCGGCCTTCCTGCGCGCGGCGCTGGCGGCCCATCCACCTGATATCATCATCAACGCCACGGCGTTCGCCACCGCGACGGCCAGCGACGATGCCGGTGTGTTGTCGGTATCGGGCTGTCCGATCCTGCAGGTGGCCCAGGCCGGTATCTCGCGTGCGAACTGGGAAAGTTCGACGCGAGGCCTGACGTCGCGCGATCTGGCGATGCATGTCGTGCTGCCGGAGGTCGACGGGCGCATCTTCGCCCACGCCATCGCTTTCAAGGAACGCGGTAATTCCGAAGCGGGATTCGCACCGACCACGTTCCGCCCGGTCGATGACCGCATCGCCGCTACCGCCGATCTGGCGCGGGCCTGGGTGCGGCTGCGACGCACGCCGAGCAATCAGCGGCGTGTCGCTGTGATCCTCGCCAATTATCCGAGCCGCGACGGCCGCCTCGCCAACGGCGTGGGCCTCGATACCCCGCAAAGCCTGATCAATGTGCTCGGCGCGATGCGCGCCGCGGGCTATGCCGTTGAAAATATGCCTGACGATGCGGCATCGATGATGCATCTCATGCAGGCGGGCCCGACCAATGCGCTTGACGAGCGGGGCGCCCGTCCGGGCGGGGTGTCATGGCGCATCGCCGACTATCTATCCGCATTTGCGGAATTGCCCGACCATGTGCAGCGCGCCGTCGAAGCCCGTTGGGGCCGCGCGGAGCAGGATCCTCATGTCGTGAATGCCAGCTTTCGGCTCGGACTGCATCACTTCGCCAACGCCGTCGTCGGCGTGCAACCCGCGCGCGGTTACAACATCGATCCCAAGGGCACCTATCACGATCCCGATCTGGTGCCGCCGCACCATTATCTGGCGTTCTATCTCTGGATCAGGCGCCACTTCGACGCCCACGCCGTGCTGCATCTCGGCAAGCATGGCAATCTCGAATGGCTGCCGGGCAAAAGCGCCGGTCTGTCGGCGAATTGCCTGCCCGAAGCGGTGCAGGGGCGGTTGCCGCATCTCTACCCCTTCATCGTCAATGATCCCGGCGAAGGCATTCAGGCCAAGCGCCGTTCCGCCGCTGTCATTATTGATCATCTGACACCGCCGATGACCCGTGCCGAATTGCATGACGATCTGGCGCGGCTTGAAACATTGGTTGACGAGTACGCGCTGGCTGCCGATCTCGATCCCAAACGCGCCGCCGTGATTGCCGAAGACATTCTGTCGCTGGCCCGCGCGCAGCGGCTCGATGCCGATGTGAACGTGACCCACGAGACCCCGACCAACGACGCCTTGCGCGCGCTCGATGCGCATCTGTGCGATCTCAAGGAAATGCAGATCCGGGACGGCCTGCATATCTTCGGGCGAACGCCGCAGGACACGCAGCGCAACGATCTTCTGGTCTCGATCGCGCGGCTGCCGCGTTCCGAGAGCGAGCCGCAGGATGCCTCGTTGCATCGCGCCTTGGCGCTCGATCTTGGCCTGCGCGATTTCGATCCGCTGACCCGCGATCTCGCCGACGATTTCATGGGGCCTCGCCCCGAAATCCTGTCGGAAATCAGCGCGGCCGTATGGCGCACATCCGGCGATACGGTGGAGCGGATCGAACTGCTCGCGCATCGATTGGTGTCGGGCGTTCTGTCCTGCGACGCCGCGTGGGAGCGCACCAAGGCCGTGCTGGACTGGATCGGCGCAAAACTGCGCCCGGCCATCGACGCCTGTGGCGATGCTGAAATGGCGGCCTTGCTGCAGGGGCTCGATGGCCGGTTCGTGCGGCCCGGTCCGTCCGGCGCGCCGACCCGCGGCCGGCCCGATGTGCTGCCGACCGGGCGGAATTTCTTCGCGGTTGATGTCCGCGCCGTGCCGACGCCATCGGCGTGGCGGATCGGTCGGCTGGCTGCCGAGCGGTTGGTTGAAGGCTATTGGCAGGAAGCCGGGGAATGGCCGCGCGCCATCGCGTTGTCGGCCTGGGGCACCGCCAACATGCGCACCGGCGGCGACGATGTCGCGCAGGCGCTGGCGCTGATCGGTGCGCGGCCGCTGTGGGAAGAAACATCCGGCCGGGTCACCGGGTTTGCCATCACGCCGCTTTCCGAATTGAAGCGGCCCCGGATCGACGTCACGTTCCGGGTCTCCGGATTGTTTCGCGACGCGTTCCCGACCCAGATGGACATTATCGGCAGCGCGGTCCGCGCCATCGCCGAACTCGACGAGCCCGACGACGCCAATCCGATTGCCGCCAATGTCAGGGCCAAGCGACGGGCGCTCGAAGCCGATGGCGTGAGCAGCGAGGCGGCGCAGCGGCAGGCGGCCTATCGGGTGTTCGGCTCGAAGCCGGAGGCCTATGGCGCAGGCCTCGGCGCCTTGATCGACGAAGGCGGCTGGGATGATCGCGGCGATCTCGCCGGTGTCTATCTCGACTGGGGCGGTTATGCCTATGGCGGCGGTGTCCAGGGCGAGGCCGCGCGGGGCGATTTCGCCGAGCGGCTCGCCACCATCGATCTCGTCGCGCAAAGCCAGGATAACCGTGAGCACGATATTCTCGATTCCGACGATTATTATCAATTCATGGGCGGCCTCGCCGCTACGGTGCAGAGCTTGCGCGGGAAAGCGCCGCGCATCGCACATGTCGATACGTCGCGGCCGGAGGCGCCGCTGTCACGGCCGCTGTCACACGAAATTTCCCGCGTGGTGCGCGGCCGCGCCGCCAATCCGAAATGGATCGCCGGCGTGATGCGCCACGGCTATAAGGGGGCGTTCGAGATCGCCGCCACGGTCGATTATCTGTTTGGGTTCGCCGCCAGCACCGACGCGGTCTCGAACCATCATTTCGATCAATTATTCGCATCCTATCTGGAAGACGAGCGCGTGCGAAATTTCATGGAAACGGCCAATCCGGCGGCTTTGCGTGAAACGGCCGCGCGGTTTGCCGAAGCGATCCGGCGCGGGTTGTGGACGCCGCGCTCCAACCGGGCCGCCTATCTGATCGCCGAACTCTTGCCGGAAGCCCAAAGGGAAATCGCATGACGGGGACTTCAACCGAGAACGATGACGCGGAAAACGCCCGCCACAAGGAAAAAGCACGCAAGCACAAGGCCGCGCGCGACAAGATCATGGCCACTAAAACTGGCGAGAAGGGCCTGTTGATCGTCCATACCGGCACCGGCAAGGGCAAGACCTCCGCCGCGCTCGGCATGGTTTTTCGCCATATCGGTCATGGCTATCCCGTCGCTGTCGTACAATTTACGAAGTCGCCGGCGTGGGACACCGGCGAGGTGCGGGTGCTGGCGAAATTTCCGGAACTGGTAACGCTACACATCATGGGCGAGGGCTTTACCTGGGAGACGCAGGATCGCGCCCGCGACATCGCCGCCGCCACCGCGGGCTGGGAGCGCGCAAAGGAACTCATCCGCGACGATCGTCACCGCATGGTGCTGCTGGATGAGCTCAACATCGTATTGCGCTACGAATATCTGCCGATCGAGGATGTGTTGAATTTTCTGCGCGACGAGAAGCCGGCCGACAAGCATGTCGTCATCACCGGCCGCAACGCGCATGCTTCCCTGATCGAGATGGCCGATCTCGTGACCGAAATGACTCTGATAAAACATCCGTTCCGCCAGGGCGTGAAGGCCCAGAAAGGCGTCGAGTTCTGATGGGCCCCGCCACGCCGGCGTTGATGATCCAGGCCACCGGCTCCAATGCCGGTAAGTCGACATTGGTCGCGGGGCTGGCGCGCGCGCTGGTGCGGCGCGGATTGAAGGTGGCGCCGTTCAAGCCGCAGAACATGTCGAACAACGCGGCTGTTACGGTGGAGGGCGGCGAGATCGGCCGCGCCCAGGCGGTGCAGGCGCGTGCGGCGCGAATGGTCCCGAGCGTGCACATGAATCCGGTGCTGCTGAAGCCGGAAACCGACAGCGGCGCGCAAATCATCGTGCAGGGCAAGCGTTGGGGCACGCTGCGGGCCAGGAATTATCTCGACAAGAAGGCGGCGTTGTTGCCGGCGGTATTGGACAGCTTTGCGCAGCTCGCGCGCGAGGCCGATATCGTGCTTGTCGAAGGCGCGGGCAGTCCCGCCGAAATCAATTTGCGCGCCGGCGACATCGCCAATATGGGATTTGCCGCCGCGGCTGACGTGCCGGTAGTGCTGGTCGGCGATATCGATCGCGGCGGCGTCATCGCCAGTCTTGCCGGCACACATCTGGTTCTCGAGCCGGACGAGCGCGCGCGCATCCGCGGCTTCGTCATCAACAAGTTTCGCGGCGATGTCAGCTTGTTCGACCAGGGCCTCGCCGCGGTGACGCGATTGACGGGATGGCCCTCGCTCGGCGTGGTGCCGTGGCTGCCGCGGGCGGCATGGCTGCCGGCGGAAGACGCCGTCGATCTCGATCGCGCCCACCCATCGGCATCGTCACGCGTGATCGCGGTGCCCGTGCTCGCACGCATCGCCAATTTCGACGATCTCGATCCCCTGGGCATGGAGCCCGGTGTCAAACTGGTGTTCGTGCGGCCCGGCGAGCCGATTCCCGGCAATGCCGAGGTGGTGATCCTGCCGGGCAGCAAATCCACCGTCGGCGATCTCGCCTTTTTGCGGACGCAGGGCTGGGACATCGACATCAAGGCCCATGTGCGCCGCGGCGGTCATGTGCTCGGTCTCTGCGGCGGCTATCAGATGCTGGGGCGAACCATTGCCGACTCGGAAGGAGTCGAGGGCCCCGCCGCGACGGTGGAAGGCCTCGGGTTGCTGGATATCTCCACGGTCATGATCGCGGACAAATCCACCAGGCTGGTGCAAGGCATCCATTCCGCAACGGGCACGCCCATCGAGGGTTATGAAATTCATCTTGGCCGCAGCGAAGGCCGCGATTGCGCAAGGCCCGTGGTGACGATCGATGGACGTCCCGATGGTGCGAGCACGGCCGACGGACGGGTGCAGGGTACCTATGTCCACGGGTTGTTCACCGGCGACGCATTTCGAAAAGCGTGGCTGGCCCATCTCGGAATTGCGTCCTCACTCGCTTATGCGTCGCAAATCGAATCCGCGCTCGACGCGCTGGCGGACCATCTGGAAGCGCATCTGGATATCGATGCCATTTTGAGCATCGCACGAAGCCGTCAGACCACCAGTGCCAGTGCGGCGTAGGCCGCTGCTTCGATGACGCACGCCGCAGTGTAAAGGCCGAGCGCGCGACCGATATCGTTGGGTACGGCTTGGCGGGTCGCTTCGGAATTGAGAAAGGGATCTTCGACCACGTGTTCGGCATAGCGGCGCGGGCCGGCCAGCGCCAGTCCCAGCGCCCCCGCCATCGCGCTTTCCGGCCAGCCGGCATTCGGCGAGCGATGTTTGGAGGCATCGCGTCTGACCACGCCCAACGATTTGGCGACCGATCCGCCGGCAATCGGTGCGGCGACCGCCAGCAACAAGGCCGACAATCTCGCCGGCACCAGGTTGACGAGATCGTCGAGCCGCGCCGCCGCCCAGCCAAACGACGCATATCGTTCGGTGCGATGCCCGATCATGGAGTCGGCGGTATTGATGGCCTTGTAGGCGATCAATCCGGGCAGCCCCAGCAGCGCCAGCCAGAACACCGGCGCCACCACCCCATCGGAAAAATTCTCGGCGCAGGATTCGATTGCGGCCCGGCACACGCCGGCTTCATCGAGTTGCTCGGGATCGCGTCCGACGATCATGGCGACCGCCTCCCGTGCGCCGGCTAGGCCGCCTTCGGCAAAGGCCGAGCGTACCTGGGCGACATGCCGGTAAAGGCTTCGCTGTGCGATGAAGATGGAAGCGATCAGTGCGAGAATGATGTTTCCTGCCGGAAACTGCTGGGTGGTTGCCTGAATCAGAGCGCCCACGAATCCAGCTATAACGACCAATATGGCCGTGGTCGCGATCCCGGCGGATTTGCGCTGCTGCGGCGACAGGTCTTCTCTGTTGAACCTGCGATCGAGAAATTCGATCAAGGCCCCGAACAAGGCCACCGGGTGTGCCAGTCGCCGCCAGAGCCAGTCGGGGTCGCCGATTAGCGCGTCGAACGCCAGGGCCGCGATGACGATGAACAGCCCGCCGCCTGAGATCAGCACCTCAATGGTCCACGCGTTCAAGCTCGGAAGCCAGGCGCTCCAGTGCTTCCGCCAGCATCGGTCCGCCACAAACGGTGAGCCGTTCCGGAATCACGATGCGTTTCGACGCGGGATAAAATCGCTCGAGTGCCGGATGCAGCAGGAAGGCGCTTCCTTCATCTTCCGCGAAACCGCTATCTTGTGACACCATAATGAAGTCCGGCTTCAGACTGACAATGTTTTCGAGCGACGCAAATCCGCCGGATTTGATACCGAGATCGCCGGCCGCGTTGGTGAGGCCGACATTGGCCAACAACGAACTGGTCAGGCTGTCGCGGCCGGAAACCCATCCGCGCCGCGATACCGCAAGTACGCGATAGGGTTTGCGGGCTGCCACTTGATGGGCATGCGCGATCGCGGCGTCGAGCCGGCTGATCTCCGCCAGGGCGCGATCCGGATGCCGGGTGACATCGCCCATCAGGCGAATGCTTTTCTTGACATCGTCCAGCGATCGCGCGGCATCGAATTCGACGACGCGGACGCCTTGGTCCTTGAGCAACTGCCTTGTGGCCAGCCGGGTGAAACGGCCTGCGACCACGACATCCAATTTTAGCATCAAAACATCTTCCGCCGCTCCCGAAAGTTGCGGAAATTGTCTGGCTTTGGCGGCGTCCCACGAGCGCGCCGGATCGCGCGAATAGGGGCTCAGTCCCAGGATCTGCTCTGGGTTGGCCAGGATCATCAAAAGCTGGTCGGTACAGACATTGATCGAGGCAATCCGTGGCAGGCCGGTGGACCGCGCGGCGGATGGCAGGCCGAGGCAGCTGACAATCATCAACATCGCACCGAGCGCGCGTCGTAACCTCTCGCGCTTTGGCGCGGATGATGGCATGAAGTGCTGATGAAACACGGCGGCGATCTTACTGAAGCAATGGCGCGGTATGGCGGGTCGCCGCAAATGTGGCTCGACCTGTCGACCGGCGTCAACCCCTGGCCGTGGCCGATTCCCGCCGACCTGCCGGGCGTCGTGTGGCAGCGCTTGCCCTCGCGTGCCGACGAAGAAGCCTTGATTGCGGCGGCGCGTGAGGCTTACGCGGTACCAGCCGGGGCTGAGGTCGTGGCGGCTGCGGGAACTCAGTCGCTCATTCAATGGCTGCCGCAACTGGCGAGCGCGGGACCGGTCGCGGTCGTGGAGCCCACCTATAACGAGCACGCGCTGGCGTGGCGGATGGCCGGTCACGAGGTGATCGCGCGCGCCGGTCTCGAAGATCTTCCCGAAGCGGTCCGCCATGCCGTCGTCGTGAATCCCAATAATCCCGACGGACGCGTGATCTTCCGCGCGGCGCTGGCGCGCGCTGCGGCGCGGTTGCGGGAGCGCGGCGGATGGCTGATCGTCGATGAAGCCTTCGCAGACATTGAACCCGAAATCAGTGCAGTCGGACTGTGCGTTGATCTGCCCGTTGTGGTCCTGCGCTCGTTCGGGAAGTTCTACGGTCTTGCGGGACTTAGGTTGGGATTTGCTATCGCGCATAAAGACATCGCACAACGCGTCGCTTTGGCGCTTGGTCCATGGCCTTGCTCTGGACCGGCCCTGACCATCGGCATCGCCGCGTTGCGCGACCATGAATGGGCTCACGGCACGCGAGATGCGCTTCAACACCAGGCGTGCGAGCTCGATGCCGTGCTGGCAGCCGCAGGATTCAGGATGGTCGGCGGAACCGGTTTGTTCCGGCTCGCGCAGCGAGCCGATGCAAGCAAGGTGCACGCTTCGCTCGCCACGCAGCACATCTGGTGCCGGCGTTTCGAGTGGGCCGACGATCTGCTGCGCTTCGGTCTGCCGTCGCATAAACATGATCTCGACCGTCTCGCTGGCGCATTGGCGTCGTTTAAGTAGCTGTGTCGGAACAATTACGCGAGCGCCAACCACGCCCGTATAAAGCAAGCATCAAACCGATTCGACCAGCTTGTTAGCCAAGGACAGATGGCAATAGATTATTTGGGCGCGGGCTCGCGAAATTCGCGAACGCGACCGTTTTGACAGAGGCGTCAAAGGTCGATGGAAGGCCACGCCGAGATGGATATGTCCGTTACCGAAGACGGTTCTCTTTGGCAGCGGCTGACCTCCGAACGCGCCTAGGCGCGACTTTACCGGCATCGTGGTACGGGCGCGACATGGGATGTCGTAGAGGCGCTCGCACGATCGGAGGTACCTTGACGTTGCCCCCGCGGTTTAATCCATGTTGAACTGGAATCTGGCCCTTTAGGGAAGGACCAGACAATGAAGCGGAAGCGGTTTACGGAAGAGCAGATCATCGGGGTTTTGAAGGAGCACGAGCTGGGCGCGAAGGCTGCCGACCTGTGCCGGAAGCACGGGATCAGCGAGGCGACTCTTTACAACTGGAAGAGCAAATACGGCGGGATGGACGTATCCGAAGCCAAGCGGCTGAAGCAGCTTACGGACGAGAACGGCAAGCTGAAGAAGCTGCTGGCCGACGCCATGCTCGACAACGCGGCCTTGAAGGACCTGCTGTCAAAAAAATGGTAACGCCCGCCGTGAAGCGAGAGGCGGTCGCGCATCTCACGACGGAACACGGGATGAGCGAGCGGCGGGCGTGTCGGCTGATCGGCTGCCAGCGGATGACGGTGCGCTATCGCTCGCGACGTCCCGATGATCCCGCCTTGCGCGAACGGTTGCGGGCCCTGGCTCGAGAGCGCCGGCGGTTTGGCTACCGGCGGCTTCTGATCTTCCTGCGCCGGGAAGGTTTCATGGTGAACCACAAGCGGCTTTTCCGCATCTATCGAGAGGAACGCCTGATGGTACGCAAACGGGGCGGTCGCAAAAGGGCTTTGGGCGTACGGGCGCCGATGGCGGTGCCGCAGCTGCCCGACGATCGCTGGTCGCTCGACTTCGTCTCCGACCAACTGGCGAGCGGCCGCAGATTCCGGATCCTGGCGATCTTCGATGATTGCACCCGGGAATGCCTCGCAGCTGTGGCCGACATCTCGCTGTCCGGTCGCCGGGTGGCGCGCGAACTCGATCTTCTGATCGCTAGGCGCGGCAGGCCCAGGACGATCCTAAGCGACAACGGGACCGAACTGACCAGCAACGCAATCCTGGGGTGGGCCGAGAAAAGCCGAGTGGGATGGCACTACATCGCGCCAGGCAAGCCCATGCAGAACGCCTTCGTTGAGAGCTTCAACGGGCGTCTGCGGGACGAGTTCTTGAATGAGACGCTGTTCACGTCCCTGCCTCAGGCGCGCCTCGCGCTCGAAGACTGGCGACGCGACTACAACAATGTTCGGCCCCACTCCGGCATCGGCTGGCTGGCACCGGCCGTCTATGCGGCCACATTCTCACCGCAACGGGACCAAGTCGCTGCGCTCGAAAGGGGCTCCGCGCCTTGGTCCATTGCTCAAACTGTGCATGATGCCAACCGCCAGACTCTAAGTCCCCCTGGATAAACAATGGGGGCAACGTCACGCGGCCTCGAGCAGTTTGAAGACCATCGCGAGCGCCGTCCTGTTGGACAGGCATCCCTTCGATCGGATGGTGCGGTGGCGCACGGTAGCGAAGGTGCTTTCGATGGGATTGGTGGTCCGCAGGTGTCTCCAATGCTCGGCCGGGAAGTCGTAGAACGCCAGTAGCGTGTCCCGATCCTTGCTCAGGCAGTCGGCGGCCTTCTCATATTTGGGCGTGTAGCTCTCGATGAAGGCGTCGAACGCCAGCTCGGCGATGGCTTTGGTTTCAGCCATCCAGATTTCCTGCAACGCGCGTTTGGCTTTCGGCTGCTGGCTCTTCGGCAGCTTGGCGAGCACGTTCGCGGTCTTGTGCACCCAGCAGCGCTGCTCGCGCGTTTTCGGCCAGACCTCACCGGCAGCCTTCCAGAACCCGAGTGCGCCATCGGCGATGGTAAGCTGCGGCGGCACGTCGAGCCCGCGCCGCTTCAGGTCGAGCAGCAGATCGCGCCAGTCCTGGGCGCTCTCGCGGGCGCCATCGGTGAAGCCGACCAGTTCCTTGCGGCCTTCCGGCGTCGCGCCGATCAACACCAGGATGCACTGCTTTTCGTCTTCAAGGCGCGCCTGGAGATGGATGCCATCGGCCCAGATGTAGACGTAGCGCTTCGTCGATAGATCGCGCTTCTGCCAAGCGGCGTGTTCGTCGAGCCAGCCGTCCTTCAGGCGGCCGATGGCAGATGCAGACAACCCGGCAGCATCCTTGCCGAGCAGCGCTGCCAGCGCCTCGGAGAAGTCGCCGGTCGATATCCCCTTCAGGTAAAGGATCGGCAGCAGCGTCTCGATCGACTTCGACCGGCGCAGGTAGGGCGGCAGGATCGACGGAGAGAACCGGATGCGGTCGGGATCGGCGGCGTCCGCTTCGCGATCGCGTACACGCGGCTGGCGGACGGCGACCGGACCGATACCGGTCATCACCTCGCGCTCCGGCAGGTGACCATGGCGCACGACGCGCTGGTGACCGTCCGCGGTCTTCAAATCGGCATGCTTGCCGAGAAAGTCTGCAACCTCGGCCTCTACCGCCTGGGCGAGCAGGGAACGCGCACCATGGCGCAAGATTTCGGTGAGTTGATCCTCGACGTTTCCTGGCTGAATCAGCTGGATGATGTTATCTTTGGACACGGCATATCGCTCCTTTGGTGGAGAAGTGGAGGCGTCAAGCACCCCCACGATATGCCGCCTTTCCGATTCCCGCCGTCACCAACTTTCAGCGATAGCTCCGGATGATGTTGAATCCGGCCGTATCAATGAGGGGAAATTCATGAGTCTCAGAGCAACCGGCGCCAGCGCTTCGCACGAGCCCACCCTGCATTGCCCGAACTGCAACCACGAGATCAAGCTCACGGAATCGCTGGCCGCTCCCCTCCTCGAGGAAACACGACAGCGCTTTAATGAGCAACTGGCCGCCAAGGACGCAGAGGTCACCAGGAAGACCGAGGCCCTGCGCAAGGAGCAGGACGCGGTCGCGCGGGCGCGCGAGCAGATTGAAGACCAGGTGACGCAGCGCCTGACGGCCGAGCGCAGTCAATTGGTGGCAGCCGAGGCCAAAAAGGCGCGTGAAGCGGTTGCGGGGGATCTACAGGCCAAGGCGGCAGAGACCGCCGAACTGCGCAGGAACCTTGAAGCCAGCGATGCGAAGCTGGCTGAGGCGCAGCAGGCTCAGGCCGAGGTAATACGCAAGGAGCGCGCGCTGGCTGACGAAAAGCGCGAAATGGATCTGACGATTGAAAAACGTGTTCAGGCCTCGGTTGACGACATCCGGGCGAAGGCCAAGCAAGAATCAGATGAAGCTGCGCGCCTGAAGGTCGCCGAGAAGGACCAGACCATCGAATCAATGACGCGCACGATCGAGGAATTGAGGCGCAAAGCGGAGCAAGGCTCGCAACAATCCCAGGGTGAGGTTTTCGAGGTAGAGCTTGAGGAGCTCTTGCGCGGCAAGTTTCCGATGGATGCCATTGAGCCGGTCGCCAAGGGCGAGTTGGGGGCCGATGTTATTCAGCAAGTCAACGGCTCTATTGGGCAACCCGCCGGCATGATCCTCTGGGAATCCAAGCGGACCAAGGCCTGGAGTGATGGTTGGCTTGCCAAGCTCCGTGAGGACCAGCGGCGCTGTGGCGCCAACGTTGCCCTCATCATCTCGCACGCCCTTCCCAAGCACATCGAACATTTTGACCTGGTCGACGGCGTTTGGGTCGCGCACCCGCGTTGCGCGCTGGCCGTGGCGGTTGCGCTGCGTCAGTCCCTCATCGAGATATCGAGTTCGCGGCTGATCCAACAGGGACAGCAAACCAAAATGGAGCAGGTCTACGACTACCTGACAGGCACGAGATTTCGCCAGCGGGTCGATGCCGTCGTCGAGAAGTTCAACGACATGCGTGAGGATCTAGACAAGGAGCGCAAATTCATGGGTCGCCAGTGGGCCAAGCGAGAAACCCAAATCGTTGCGGTCATTGAATCCACTGTTGGCATGGTGGGCGACCTGCAGGCGATCGCCGGCAAAGCGATGCCGGAAATAACCAGCCTCGACACGCCGATGCTTGAAGGGCCAGGAGCAGCCGCCGCCTAATACAACCCGCCCAGATAGGGCGAGGAGGAGAATCCCCTCCCCTCTCCCAGGGAAGCCACCTTGGGCTCTACCTTCAAGAAGGCGGAGGGTCGCGCCTTTGCGATCGAATCGCTCCCCGGGTCACCTCAGGTGAGGCCGCCAATCGATTTCGACGTCGCTGCGTATCCGCTTCGCGACGTACCCCACAAGCGCCGCCATCATACTGAATATGGCCGTTACGATGGCCGTGCGCTGCTCCCAGCCCAGTTTCTCCCACTTCGTAGGATTCTCTCGGGCACCATTCTTCCAGAACGCCTTCGCAATGCCCGCAAACCGCACTCTTGGTGCATTCTCGAAGCTACCCACGAATTCGCCAAAGGCGTGGTATTCATCGATCGGGCGCGGCGTGGTCGACGTCTTGTCGACGTCCAAGCTTGCGATGTTTCCCTTGAACGCGACGAAATCGGCGTTACCGGAAGATTCGGTTCCAGCGGCGCGGTCGACAGGGCGTAGGAAAGTCAGCCATCCGTCCCGCCAAGCACCCGAAGAACGCTCTCTTCAACACCGTAGATCGAAGATGTAGCCGGTCGCTTGTTGATTCGGACGGCGGCGCCCAGATAGGCGTCGGGCCCGCCGATCGTGGCGCGGTCCCGCTTCACCGCCCCCGCCGGATCGATCGACCTGCATGCGAGTTCGCCGATCGTCTTCGTAGCCCCGCGAGGCTTGGCGGCTTGGATCGAATAGGTCTTTCCGTCGGTCTTTACGGTAAACGTTCGAGTAGAGGGGGTAATCCCGGATCCTGCCGCCGCGAGGAGGACCGCATTCAGATAAAATCCCAAGCTGCGACCCTCGCTGCGGACGGTAAGTTCTGCGTCCTTGTCGGCGAATTGCGTCGTCTTGCTTCTCTTCGAACTAGGGTCGGCATCGATTGAATACATTGCGAACGAACCCGATTTTGTTGTCATCCTTCCGCTAGACTTTGACCGATCGAGCGTGCCGAATTCGGCGGGCGCCGGGTCGAGCGAGATCGCGAATTCACTAAGATCAACGATCTTCAATTGATGGCCCTCGACGGCCGGTGCAGTGTTTATGGCGTCGCCGAAACAGTCCGCATAGAACTCGATCGTGGCTTCGAAGCCGCCCGTGTTTGATAGCTTGCTCCATCGCACAGCGAACGCGTTGTCTTCCTTCGGGCTGTTCCAACGAAGCGTGCCGTTCTCGAGCTGCGAAGGAAAGATCTGGAACGGCCCGCGATCGTCGTCCACCTGTGCACGGGGCCGCTTCCCGCGGGTGTCTTGAATTTCTCCTTTGGTACCGATCGTCCCATTGACCGGGGCGTCGAGAACCATGTCCAATCGCACCGGGATCGGCCGGTAAAAGAATTCGGCCATATGGTATACGGCCGAGCTTATGCAGACACCGACTACGAGCGTTACAAACGAAGCGGCCAGTCCGCGCAGGAAACTTGGTCCGCGCAGGCTGATAAAGCACGCGTGTCCTGCGATCATCACAGCAACCAAGACGAATGCAACGACAAGCGCACCCGCGGCATTCGCAATCAGGTTCTCCAGGAGATAGGGCCCCGATAAATTACGTTCCCAGATTCCCACTGCAAGATCGCAGGTGACGAGCGACAGATAGGATGCAAGGACGCCGGACACGAAGACGCTTCGCGCGCCATTGCGCGGAAACGAAAAGCCGACAATAGCGACGGCTACCGTCAGAAACTGCAACTGAAAGGCACTGGCCAGCCATTGCCGGAGACTCGGAAATCTCACGAGGCTGTCCTGGTAAGCCGAACCGTAAATGGACGGAGAATCGCTGCGGATCAGCGCATACAGGTAATTCTGGATATCAGGTCCGGTGCTTACGACGAATGATAGGCTGATTCCCAGGCAAGCGGTCGACAAAACCCAGCAAATCGATCCAATAGGATGGAGGCGGGCGGACCGGAGGGTCTCACCAACTCTCGCATACAGTTTCCGCCAGTAGCGCAGCAAGTTCGAACTCGACATCGGATTATCTTTTCAATTTTGCGATAGCACCTCAGGCCGTTCAGCCTTGCTCCGGCGTAGCCGGGTCTGATCGAGCCGGGGCAAGAAGGTCTTCTCGCACGTACCATCAGAAGCAGAACGAAGGCGCCGGTTCTTTCGCCTCGTCTTGGAGCTACTCGTCGCCCCCCACATGGCCCTGCACCATCGCGGGCCTGACCTCTTTCACAAGAGCCAGCTTGGCGAACCGCGAGGTGATCGCCTCCTTGATGCCTTCTGGGGCCGGAAGATCCTTCAACGCGGCCGGCCATGTGTCGAGCGCCCGCGTGACGGTCCCACGCATTTCCCGCTCTAGCACCCTCAGATCGACTTCGATGTAAGGCGCGATCCGTCGGAGGCGTCCAGTATCCACGAGCCGCGGATCCTTGGTACCGTTGAACCGGAGCGCCATCGTGTCCTTGAGATAGGTCAGCGTCGAGACGATGTCATACGCGGGCGAGAGCCGCGCGCGACGCCCGTCGGGGTAGACGAACGACCAATTCTTCAGATGCCCGTCGCAATTGCCCAGCATGATGTCGATGGTGAGCCGTCGCAATCCTTCGAGCGTGTCTCCGATGGGATCGTCGGAAAATCTCTTGATCGAGCGCAGGATCGTTTCCTGATTCCATCGCCAATACTTTTCATCCGTGATCGCGCCGGCCAACTGTGCGAAATCCTCTGTGTGGATCCGAGCGTTGCCTGAAGCGCGGTCGAAACGCTTCACGGAGAGCGCGTTCTTGCCTAGCTCTAGGAACTGCGGCGGAACGCCTTCGATCGTTTTGATCTCGACAAGTCTCGCTTCGGAGACGTTGGCTCCAGCCAGCCGCGCGAGTTCTAGGGAGGTGAACTCGTTCTCGACCAAATGGGGAAACTTGTCGCTCGGCAGCTTGAGGATCACGTCCCCGCTCTCGTCGGCACCGGGTGCGGTCAACCGGTGCCTGTCGCCGTGCATGGAGAATTTCATCTGGACGCCGGCCAGCGAGAAGGTGATTGGCTTGCCGGTCGCCGCCGCGGGCATCTCGGTCATCGCCCCTTTCGGGGGCGGCTCGCCGGTCTCGCGGCGGGCGACGATCGCGCCCGGAAGGTCGCCGCCGAGCCTGGCGAGAACGTCGTAGTTGTCGAAGGTGCCCGTGCCGAACTCCTTCTCGACCAGATCCAGGAGCGCGCCTTCCGGGAGGAGGTTGTCGAAATACGGCGGCAGGTTCCGGCCGTGCGTAATCTTGTCGCCTCGCGCCGCGAGGCGCTCTAGCGTCTCCTTCTCGGTGGCGCCGTGCCACGTCAGGCTGAGCAGAGGGCGGGCCTGCCCTAGCCTGACGTAGGCGTCGTCGACCTCGAACGTGATCACGCCAGAGGCGTCGCGTACCATCGTGCCCACGCGAACCTCTCGGTCGGGGGACGGACGGAGAAAGATGCCCAGGATACCGGGCCGGTTAGGGACGGCCATTTCCGCTCATGCTCTCTTCCTCTTCGGAAGGATCCGGGATGAAAACGTCGTCGTGCAGGCTACGGACGACGGTCGGATAGGCGGTCGTAATCGACGGCCGCCCGATCAGCGCCATGATCTCCTCCATCCTTTCGGTCGGAACGAAGGTCAGCGCCAGCCCGGCCGCCTCCCCGACCTGTGCCAAAGCGTCGACGGTGGCGTTGAACTTGCCGTTCTCGATACCGCTGAGCCGGCTGGCCGCGTTCCCCGTCCGCTGTCCTAGATCCGTCAGCGTCCAGCCTTTTTCGCGACGGGCGGCCGCCAATTGGAGGCCTAGTCGCTCCCTGGTTTTCTTCTGTTCCATTGTTTTATCTTTTAGAGTAATTTTACTTCATATTTCACATATACGATAAAACTCCGGTTGTCAACTTATTCACGTATACAATAACTTCTACCAATTATTATCCTAAACGATAACTATTGCGGGTTCCTCCATACGGAACCAACTTTTCGACTTCCCAGCCAGCCCACGCGATGTCGACTAGGCAAGACCTACTGCTCCGTTCGGTGCAGTGCCGCCGATGCTGCTGATGATCGCCGCGAACGCACAGGGCCGACTGCAGATCACGGAAGAGGAAGCGCGCTTCCACACGCAGCTACAGGCCAGCGTCGCCATACGGGATGCAACTCGGAACCGCGATCCATTTCTTCGACTCTGCGGTGCCAAGTGCGGCGCGACAATCAAGATGGGAATCATCCAGATTGTCGCGCTACAGCCAAGCAAGCAACTGGCTACTCAACTCGTCTTCAGGTTATCGCGCCCCTGAATCCGGCTGCGGTCCTCGATGGCCTTCGCCATCTGCAGGTACCGCTCCAGTTGGCCCGCCCGCCATCGTTGTTCCGACCAGAACCATAGCTTGCCCTCGCGCACCACGAGCCGGAGCGCGGGCGGGTCGATCGCGTCGAGATGAGAGAGAAGCGTCGTCGGCAATACCATGCGTCCCGTTCCGTCGAGGCGGAGCCGGATGTACCGGTCCATCGCCGCGAGCGCGACTGCGCTTCGATCGGGCTCGGCGAGCCCTCCCAGAACCGCCTCCATCTGAGCAATCCGGTCCACTCCCTCGTCCTTCCACGACACGACTTCGGCCGATCCGTCCGCTTCAAGGACCGCCAGCAGGTCGGTCGTCCCGTCCGACAACCAATCCAGACGCCGGCGAGCCATCAGCGGGATCGACATCCGATCCTTAGAAGACAACCCCACGACCTCGGTCCAGACGGATGGGTGCACCCGTGACACCGGGTTCCAATTTGGCTCGCGACCAGCTGTCATGGGACGATTTGGGAAAAATTTAACAACAGGATTTCCACCGACTATCAACACCTCCATACACTACAAGTGTCGTGCTTGTCACTGTACTGCGTTTGCGTCTTGCTAGACCGCAGTTTATGGTCGCTGGGAAAAATTTAGGACCATGCAATGCTCGCCCATACACGACCACTTTCCCTTGAAAATCCACCTTCTCGCGCGTCGTTGACGGAAACGGTTTGCTGGTCGCGCATGCAGACCGAGGCCGGCCAAGAGCTGCAGGCTATTGTCGACAGGAAGGAGCTTGAACGCTCGGCCGGAGGCGGCGTTTTTTGCTGGGGCGTGGGCAACGCGCCCTCCCGATCGATCCCCGGTCTCGCCCGCGATGGCGTCGATGTCGATGTCGTCTTCTCGATCATGAAGTCCCGCCCGAAGGCGGTGGATGTCGCGCCTAGCCACCTTCGCATTTGGCGGTCTTTTTTCGACCATTCCGGCCAAGAACAGCCGCTGCCGCCAGCCTCATTGATAACGAGTCGAGCCGACGTCGGCCTTCGCACCAGGAACGTCCACTACGCGCTGATGTGCCAATCGGACCAGCAGCTATCGTTGGGCGATTTTGGGCCCTTCGATCCGAGCGCCTATCGCAATGTGTCGGACACCGGAGGGGCCGTCGGCGCATCGCAGGTGACTGCCATTCTGCGGCGCGTCTCCGGAGAGGCTCACGCCACGGCGTACAAGGTAAATTTGAGGGCCAAGCTGGGACAGGGATACTGGGTCCGGCTGGGCGACGCGCTCGACCTGAGCGCGGAACGCAGGTCACTGCTCGAAGGAGTTCTGGCGAACTTGCGGTCGGTCACACCCCGTGAATGGCTCCGGATGGTCTCCGACCTTCGGTCGGGGCCTTCGAACACGACCGGACTTCAGCCGAGACTGTTCTAACTGACTTGGAGCGTGTAGAACGAAACGGGAATCATCAGCGGACGGGCGGTGGCGGAGTGGCGGCCGAGTCGGGCAAACTCAGGAAGGATCTAAAGGATGCCGGCCTGAGCGATCAGGCTATCGACGCCGCTTGGCCGACCTGGTGGAGCGACGAGGCGGACGGGTCGGCGTCGGCTCGCGCCGAACTGCGCTTTGCCTTGGCACGCAAGCTCGGTGTATCGCCTAAAGCCCTGTCGGACGATCGGGTCGAGTTCGTCTGGCACGACACGGCCCGCTTCAAGCATCTCTCCGGAGAGGGTACCGCGCAGAAAGCCGCGCTCGCCTCCTTCGGGGTCGCGGTCGCTCATCTCCTCCTTCAAGGTGTCGACGGGGCGGCGGTCCATCCGCCTTCAGCCGAGGAACTTCGCGATGCCATCCGCGAAGGCGGCGCTCCGTTCGTCGACCTGACTTCTCTTCTGGCGACCTGCTGGGCGCTCGGCATCCCAGTCATCCATCTTCGGGTGTTTCCGCTCGCGACGAAGGCGATGCACGCGATGGTCGTCGAGGCCAAGGGGCGCTTCGCGGTCCTTTTGGGAAAAGACGCACAGTATCCGGCGCCGGTGGCATTCACGCTGGCACACGAACTTGGTCACGCTTCGCTCGGCCATCTCAACGGCGCTTCGGCCATCGTCGACCTCGACGATCCGATCGAAAGCGAACAGGAGGACGACGACGAGAAGGCGGCCGACAGGTACGCACTTGCTCTTCTGACCGGCTCTCCCGAACCCGATATCCGGACCAACATCGACAAATTCGGCGCACGTCAACTTGCAGCAGCCGTTCAGGAGGAAGGCCCGAAGTGTCAATCGGCGTTCAAATTTGACCCCGCGTATTGCCTCATCTGAGGATGTTACTTTCGCTTGACTGATATCGCGTCGTCGTATGGTCGGCGTGAAGTCTCGGCAATGCCTGGAGGATCGGAGGGGCTGGGGGCGTCGCGGAGTGCCCATCACACGGAGCGTCGCCCCCAGCCCCGGGTTTACAGACTGGCGCCACATCCTCAGCGGGGGGCGGGATGATCATCTCGGCCGCTTTGCGTCTGATCGATCGCAGCAAGCGCTGCACGACGGTGTGCTGCGGCGGACCGAACTGTTCGGGGCAGCGTTCGGCGAGGCGACCGAGAATGGCCAGCGCGGTCAGACGGGGCTCGGCCGCCAGCCAGCCTTCGATGTTGGCGAGGTGCGGATCGAGCATTGAAGGCATTCTCATGCGCTTTTTGTATGGCCTGCGCATGCGGCGATGGATGATGCGCTGCTCCCCCAGATGCACATCATTGCCGAGCCGCTTCGCGAACGCTGCTGCGTTCGTTATCGGTGCCGGGCACTTGGCAGCTGCGGCGAGCTTACCCGCTCGGGCGCTGACGCGCGTGCCCAACTCCGCCTGGGCGGCCCTAATCTCGGCCAATAGAGCTACAGGATCAAGCGTGCGATAAAGCTCCCGAAGACGCCGTTTGACGCCTTTGCTCAACTTGGGATGCGCCAGTGCGCGCGCATAGGGCGTGGCCGGAACATAATAGCGCTTGATCACTTTCGCGCCCTCGCGTCGCTTCTCCTTTAGTTTAAAGGACGGCTGGAAGAAGTTGGTATGTAGCCGCGATGCGGCGTACAGGCGTTCCAGCACGCGCGTCGTTCCGATGCCATCGAAGCGACCGTATCCCACAAGCCGCCGGACAACCGCGCCGTTCTTCTGCTCGACGAAAGCTTGATCATTCTTCTTGTAGGCGCGTGAGCGCGTCACCTCGATCTTTTGCGCGCGACACCATGGCACGACGACATCGTTCATGAACGCGCTGTCATTGTCGAAGTCGGCGCCGCGAATGAGCCAGGGAAACAGGTTCTGTGCGCGCTCCATGGCCTGCACGACGAGGCCGCCCTCGCGCGTCACCAGCGGCATGCACTCGGTCCAACCAGTCGCGACGTCGACCATCGTCAACGTCTGAATAAACGAGCCAGCCACGGATGTGCCGCCATGGGCCACCATGTCGACCTCGCAGAACCCCGGCGGCGGATCGTGCCAGTCGTTGAACGTCCGGATCGGCACTTCACGCCGTATCGCCGAATAAAAGCCGACCCGCCGGCGCTTACCGCCGGCCGCGGCAATTTTGGTCTCGACCAACAGGCGATCAATCGTAGCCGCGCTGATGCCGAGTACCAGGGCTCGATCAGCCTCGTTCAGCTTAAGCCGGCCATGCTTCTCCAGCGACGGCAGCAATGTCGGGACCATTACCGTGAGGCGCTTGCCGCAGATCCGATCCGAGGCCTCCCAAAGCGCGACCAGCGCATCCTTGATCGTGGGCCCGTAGGTGGGCCTGCGCCGTCGCCGGGCCTCCGGCGAAATTAGGACCATCGCCCCAAGCGTTCGAACCGCATGCTTGCGGTGCCAACCCGTCACAGCGCAAAGCTCGTCGAGAATGCGTCCTTTGTCTGCCCGCCCTGCCGATCGATAGCGGTCTACCACCGCCGCCGTGATCTCGCGCCGCGCACCCATGCTGATCCGTCCTGCCATCGGCGATACCGATCCGATTCGGTATCGTCCCCACACTCCCGACGGTCAGTTCTCCGGTAACATTCTTGATGAGGCAATGCGCCCCGTATCGGCGTCCAATTTTGACCCCTTTGGGCGACGGGTTTTGGCGGTAGCGCTCGCGCCGTCGGAGCTGGTCGGGGTTGCGGAGACGGTGCGAGCGCGGGCTGCGTGATCGTCG
>NZ_JALHLP010000017.1:0-1112 GCF_022844465.1 Bradyrhizobium sp. | reverse complement strand
CGAACGGCAGGTAGCCGAGCTCGTCGAGGACGATGAAGTCCATCCGGGTCAAATGCTCGGCGATGCGACCCTGCCGTCCGTTGCGGGTCTCGATCTCCAGGCGATTGACGAGGTCGACTACGTTGTAGAAGCGGCCTCGGGCGCCGGATCGGATGCAGCTTCTGGCGATGGCGATGGCCAGATGGGTCTTGCCAGTCCCGGTCCCGCCGACCAGCACGGCATTGCGTTGCTGGGCGATGAAGCCGCTGCCGGCGAGATCATTGACCAGGGTCTGGTTGATGGGTGTGCCTTCGAACTGGAAGTCGTCCAGGTCCTTGGCAAGCGGCAGCTTGGCGATGGTGAGCTGGTACTTGATCGAGCGAGCCTGCTTCTCGTTGATCTCGGCGTTGAGCAGGTCGCCGACAATGCGCTGGGGTTCGTGCTGACGCTTTACGGCAGTCGCCATGATCTCGTCGAAGGCGGCCTTCATGCCGTAGAGCTTGAGCTCACCCATGAGGTCGAAGAGTTGAGTACGTTCCATCAGATGGTTCTCCTGAGGTTGTCGTAACGGGCACAGTCGGCGATCGGCGCATGGCGCAATGTCAGGGCAGCCGGCGTCATGATGTTGGCTGGTGGGGCGGGCTCACGTTGCCGAGCCAGGATGTTGAGTACGACGTCGGCGGAATGGACGCCGTGGGCGATAGCCTCGGCACAGGCCGCCTCGACGGCCGGCAGACCGTCGGTCAGAACCGCGTTGAGGATGTCGACCATCTGCCGATTGCCATCGTCGGCGCTGGCGAGCTTGCGCCGTACACGTTCAATCGCCGCGGGCAGTACCCAGTCCTTGAAGGGGGCGCCGTTGCGCAAGGCGCCGGGTTTGCGAGCGAGCACCGGCACGTAATGCCAGGGATCGTAGGTCGTCTCGCCGCGGCCGAATGAGCGCGGATGCTCGGCAACGATGCGTCCGTCCTGGCGGATTACGATGCGGTCGGCATAGGCGTGAACCTCGACCGGCCGTCCGACTGCGCTGGCTGCGACCGAGTACTTGTTGTTGTCGAAGCGCACCAGGCAGGTCTTCGAGACCGATGCCGGCACCGCGTGGAATCCATCGAACCGTCCAGCATAGGGAACGA
>NZ_JALHLP010000016.1 GCF_022844465.1 Bradyrhizobium sp. | reverse complement strand
GCTCCTGGGCTCAAGGTATGCCGCGAACGAACGGGGAACACGATTCTGACTCGCGACCCTTTGTCAATGGGTCGCGGGGATGGTCCCGTTCGTTGGTGCGTTTGCTACCTAATGCCGCAAGATTCTATGCAGGCAGGCCGCCGCTCGGACGCGAGACCGAATGGCGCGACGTGCCGCTTGAAAAAGAGTGACCGCTAAGGGGCAGCAAATGACGGACGCCGAAATTGACCGAATAATTGCGGAGATCGACCAAATGGCGCAGTGCATCCCTCTGCCTCGGCCTGCACGGCGTTGTTCGACTTCGAGAAATCTCTGTAACCGGACATCGGGTCTCTCCCGCCTGCTGTGACCGGGGCCGATCCCCGCGCCAATGGCCGAAATATAGACCCCTCGACGGGCGAATGTCAACTGCAAGGTCAGTACCCCTTTCCTGCTGACACAAAACAATTGACGTTACCATTACAGAATTATTGTCCACTTGTTGTAATCTTTCAGTTGACAACTGTCATCTTCCGGTTTACATTGATCGCCATCGGCAAAGGGGATAGGCGATGATCAAGAGCTGGAAAAACCGGGACCTGCGGGACTTCTTCGAAACCGGCCGCGCGCGGCGGATCGACACCAAGCTGCAACGCCGGATCGCCGCCAGGTTAACCGCGCTCAACCAGGCCAAGGGCTTGCCCGATTTGAACATTCACGGCTATGAACTGCACAAATGGTCCGGCGCCTACGTTAACAAGTGGTCGATCTCAGTCAGCGGCCACTGGCGCATCACATTCACATGGATTAATGGAGACGCCCACGATGTCGACCTCGAACAGCCTCACCCATGAAGCCCCGGCGGGTTACCCCGCCGGCGGTCGCCCTGCCGGAGCTGCCGCCATGACCAGCCTCCCCGCCCGCCGCCGCAAGGTCGCCCCACTGCACCCCGGCGCGGTCGCCGCCGACGTGCTCGAAGACAACGGCGTCAATGCCAATAAGGCGGCCATCGCCATGGGCATGTCGCGCCAGCACCTCGGCAAGGTGCTGGCCGGCAAGGGGCCGGTCACGCCGGACACCGCGCTGCGCTTCGCCGCCTATTTCGGCAACACCGCCGAGCACTGGCTGCGCATGCAGGCCGACCACGACCTCTGGCAGGCACGCACTCAGATCGGCAAGGCCCTCAGCGCCATTGCGCCGCTGAAGGATCGCGCCGCGTAGCGCCGAACACACGCGACTCGCTCCGCATTTGTCCACAAATGTCCGCTCTTGTCTGTTGACTTTCGGTCCCAACCTTTAGTCGCTCACCGCCGCATCTCAAGCCCGTCGATCCGCCGCTCGTTCTGCTCGATCCGGTAGTCCCGGATTTTGAAATCCCGCTCGGCGTCGTCCCGGCTGTAGCGCGCCGCCCGTTGCAGTTCGAACCGCAACACGTCCAAATCCGCCCTGATCTGCTTGTCGTTCGATTCGACCAGCACCATGTTGTGCTGGATCGTTTGACTGAGCAGCTTGATGGACTGACCGGTGTTGTTCACGGTCGTCACCAGCCAGACCATGGCCGGGACGCCGAGCGCGGAGAAAATCAACATCGCCAGCCGCGCCAGCCCCTTGAAGGCCAGACTTTCAATCGCGCTCTCGATTTTGGTTTTTGCGTCATCCATGGTGTTCAGCATCCTACGAGAGACAGCCCAGTGATCCGCGGCTTGCAGCCGATCGCGCCGATCGGTTGCGGCGCGGGCTTTGGCTTTGCGGCCGCCTTGACCTTCGGCGGCGGGTTCATGCGATCGAACACATCGCGGTGCTGGCAACCAGCCAGCACCAGCGCAACGATGATGACGGCGAGCGCGCGCATGCTACTTCACCCCCGCGGCGGCGCGCGCGGTGCGGCAGCGCTCGTTCTCGCGGGCGATCTGCCGCAAGGTCTCGGCGCTGTCGGCGCGCGACGGCCGGATGATCCGGCATTGCTGCCCAAACGAATCCACCACCGTTGGTGCCGGCGCGGCCGTCAAACAAAATAGGATGCAGATGGTTGGCCAATCAGTCACGGAAGTCCCCTTTGCCTTCCAGCGACGCCTTGATCTCGGCGTCGCTCATTTTGTCGAACCGCTCGTCGATTTCCTTCAACAACGCGGCGGTCCGGTTGAGCGCCAACAGCGCCCTGCCATTGGCGCGATCCTCGCCGAGCTGCGTCAGCTTTTCATCCCGCACATGCTGAAACAGCCCGTTGGCGAGTTTGAGAAACAGATGCGCGATCTGGATTAGCGCGGCCGCACCGCTCACGGCGCGGCGGCCTTCTTGGCGAGGCTCGACCAGACGCCGACCACGGCGGTCGACACGAGCAGCCCGATCGCGGCCTGCACTTCGGGCGTCAGAAACGGCACCAGCGCGCCGCCCAGCCAGCCGGACGCGGAGCCGAGCAGCGCGGCGACGGCGGCGCGCGCCCAGCCGCCCAATTGATTGGCGTCGATCAGCGAGGTCAGAAACTTCATGGTGGTTCTCCTGTGTTGGTTGTTTTCGAGACGCTACGCACGTTCGATGAATCGGCCGGCCACCCAGCCGACCCGCGCGGTGCCGGAGGCATCGCGCAGCCAGACCCGCAGCCATTCGGTGGCGCCGTTTTGCGCACTGCCGAGGATCGCGAGTTTGGTGCCTTTCGGCAGATTGGCCACGCGCGGCGATGTAACGCTGGCGGCGCTGCGCAGGTTCAAGCCGGCGTCGCCGACCGCGGCAGCGACCATGCCTTCCGGCTTGCGATCCGGCGTCACCATCGCCGGCGGCCGTTCCGATGGTGGCGGCGCGGCCGGATGCTCGCCGCCATGTCCCATATATTCCAGCACGCTCGCGATAAAGGCCGGCTTGTCATCGGCCAGATCTTTGCCGGGGCAATCGTGATTGGTGCGGCGGTCTTCCTTGTGCAGCTTGATGGTTGCGGGATCGAGGCCGAGCCGTTCATGCAGCAGGGCAAACAACGCGATCGCGTTCTTCTTCATGCTCAGCCCCGGCCCGAGATCGTCATCCTCGCGGCTATAGTCGCCGACGCATTCGATGCCGAGCGCGGTGCCGTTCCAGGAGGGGCTGTGCGTGCCCTTCTGGTTGAACGGCGTGAAGGTCCAGACGAATTCGTCGTCGACAAAGGCGTGCGGCCCGCTCGGCCAGCCCATCTGGTCGCGATAGTAGCCGATCAGATTCTGCAGCCGCTGCACGCGCGGATAGGCCTTCCACTGCGCCAGCGTCGGCGCGGCGGTGTTGTGAATCACCATGAAGGACGGCCGCCAGGCGGTAAACGACAGCCCCCAGATATGGGCGCGCAGTTGCTCGATCCGCAACGGTTGCGGTTTTACGTCGGACCATGACATAATGCGATCTCCGGTGAGTTTCAGGCCGCCCGCCGCAGTTGGCTGCGAACGCGGTCACCCGGCGGTAGGTTGTAGAAGATGAGCGAACGCGCACCCGCCACGCCACGCACCTATGATTGCTTCACCTTCTTCAATGAATTGGACGTTCTCGAAATCAGACTCGCCGAACTTGACCCGCTCGTTGATAGGTTCGTTCTGGTTGAAGCCACACGCACGTTCATGGGCTCGCCGAAGCCGCTTGTGTTCAGCGAATGCAAAGCCCGCTTTGCCGCTTATGCTCACAAGATCACGCACGTCGTGGTCGACGATCTGCCGGACAGCAGCAACCCCTGGGTGCGAGAGCGCGCGCAGCGACGCGCGATCATGCGAGGTTTGCAGGACGCGCGGCCCGATGACCGGATCATTGTTTCCGACGTCGACGAGATTCCGAAGCCGCGGCGGCTTGCCGCCGCACTCTCCGCGCCGATGCTCAGTCGCCGCTTGATAGCATTCTGGTGTGAAAACTATACTTATCGGCTGAACCTTCGAAACGATGACCTCGACCACCGTCTCGGACCACGACTTCTGACCTACCGCAACCTGACCGACCCCAATGGTTTACGCGAAATTTCAGTTCGCTTTTCGCGAAGAAAATGGTTGCGACCATTCAACTCGCCCGTGAGCACATTTCGCCTTTGGCGGCACATGCCACGAACGCCGCTCCTACTTAATGTGATCTGGGATGGCGCATGGCACTTCACCTCAATCGGAGATGTCGATGACGTCAACCACAAGCTGTCGTCTTACAGTCACGCCCCGGAACTAACGGCGCTGATCACGAAAGATGAGTTTGAGGATAATATGTACAAACTCCAGAGATGGCCGGTTGTCGATCTTCCGCGCGCGGTGCAGAGCGGACGTTATGCTAAGCTTCTCGCCTAGCCACCGAGCCCATCAACGCGGCGAGCGCAGCGCCGCCGGCATGACCTTCTTCAGCGCGTCGGGGGCCGCCGCCGCATGAAACGGCGAGATGAGTTGGCCAGATGCCACGCAGATCACGAACGTCGCTGGCGGAACGAATTCGTTCGCGGAACCGCAGCCAGTCTATATCGACAAGTCGATCAAACGATTCCATGTCGCTATTGAGCCGACTATTCATCGCCATCACCGCTGCCCGCGCATGCTGGAATTGGATTCGTTTGGCGCGCGCGAGGTCGATTGAGATCGGTCCACCATTATGCGATCGCCGCCACGCGTTGCGAAACCAGTAATCGACCGGAACATCAGCCAGATCCCACAGCTCAATGGCGCGGCCATACGGTGCGCAGTCGCGGTCGCGTATAATCGCTAGTGCTTCCGCCGTTGTGCAACCGCCGCGCTGCATTGCGTAGGCATAGCGGCGGGCCACGTCGGGAGCGACCCCACAAGTGATCTGTCGCTCAATTTGCATCTCGATAAAACCACGCGCATGCTGATCCCAGAAGCCGCCGCAACCCATCCATGCAATTACCTCGCTGGCTGGACAGCATATTGACACCCCATTATCAGCAATGCGCGTGAAAACGATGCGCTTCAGCATTATTGATCCCCGAACACCGACAGGCACGCATAGAGTCCATCATGGAGGGTCGCACCGTCATCTTGATTTTTAATTCGTAGAGCAGAGACAGTTGGAGCTGTATTGTTGTCAATCGACATAAACACTCCTCCATTCGTACCGCTGTTCTTACGAACCATTCCACTGGGAGCGTAGTTAGCACTCGAAAATGCGGTCGCAAAGTTGACAGTAAAATCACCTATCCCGTTGTCGGTGAGGCTCGTTACGCCGTAGCTCGCGTCGATGGTGCTTGTAGATCCATTCCATTTTACAAAACCTTTTGCTGATCCCGGATGAAAATGCTGTCGGCCGGGCGACGTATAGACCGTGGTCGAGGACACCGCCTCCATCTCGGCTTGGGTCGCCGCTGCCGCGCCGCCGCCGCCGCCCGCTGCGCCCACGGAGCGCCAGCGCAACGATGTCGAATCATACTGCAGTTCGCAGACCGCATCCGGCGCCAGCGTCAGGTTAGCGGTCAGAGCAAAGCGGTTGGCAGCCGTTGACAGCGCGCTTTCGTCGATCAACGCGATGTCGAAGGACCCGACATTATGAATGTATAGCACCCGCCCGTCGGTGCCACCCTGCAGGCCGGTGATATTGCGCGCCGCGTCGGAGTTGAGCCGCAGCCGCGCGGCGGTCGATAGCTCCGGCGGATTGTAGTCGTTTTGGTCGGCGGTAATTTGTGACGGCGAGATGTCGCCGGTGAGTTGTAAACTCTGCTTGATGTCGAAATTGCCGACGATCTCCGGCCGCTCGCTGCGCTGTGATCCAATCAAGTGTTCAAGCGATCGCATGGTCAGTACCGCGCCGTGACCGCCTGTGCATCGACGCGCGCCGGCAGCGCCGACACCGCCGCCGCCATCGCGGCAATCAGCACGTCGACATCGCCCAGCGAGTATCCGGTGTCCGGCAAGGCCGGCGCAGCCGGGTCTTGCGCGCCGCCCATCAAGGCGACGGCCGGCGTGGTGTCGAGATTGCCGGCATTGATTGGCACCGCGCGCCGGGTGCGCTGGCTGACGCGAATGAGCCGCGCGGTCGCCGGCATGGTCTCATTGGTGTAGGGCGTGCCGTTGACCGTCAGCGCCAGCGCGGTCACTGCGGTCACCAGACCGGCGACGCCGTTGTTGGCGGCCGTCGTCATGCCGAACGGCATCACGCTGTCGCCGACGCGCCAGCCGTCGGTCAGGAACGACCCGGCAGCCCGGTTGAACACGTTCTGGGTGGTGACGGTCAGGGTGCCGCCGAAATCGGCGGCGCGCGACAGCACCCGGCCGAGCCACAGCACCAGCGAGCGCGCGGTGCCGTCGCTCGATGCGAGCGAACCGTCGATCACCCGGCACCCGCCCTGCAGGATGCGTTGGCGGACCGTGACCTCGCCGGGAAAGGCGGTTTCGCCGGCGACCGCCGGCAGCACCGTCGCCGGGGTTTCATCGACCAGGATCTTGGCTTGCGTGCCGTCAGCGGCGACAAAGCCGCAGGACCAGGTCCGCCAATAGGCGCCATAGGAAGGATCGCGCATGGTGCAATTTCTCCGTCAGGGTCAGGATTGGGTGAAGGCGTTGGCGGCAACGGCGGCGATGCTCACGCGTTCCGCTTCGAACGTCCTGGAAGCGACGACCGGTGGTGGCCGGGTCCGATCAAGCCGCTCGGCGGCGGCGGCGGCAAACCGCGCCATCCGCTCGATCTCGAACCGGCCGAACTCATTGCCAGCGCCGTCGGTCTCGGCATTAAGTCCGGCAGCCTTGTGCCGAAAGGCATCGCCGATCGGCACGCCACTCTTCGACACCGTGATCTTGTAGGCGCCGCCGGCGATGTAGAACCGCACGATGCCGTCGGCAAAGTGCGCGGGATTGCCGAGCGGCGTCAGACCGTCACGATCGGCAAAGATCTGCTGTAGCGGTTCGCCGACAACCTCGCGGCGCACCTCGACATCGACCCCGGTGAGAAAATTGCCGGCGGTGTCCTGGGCGCGGAATTCAACAACTGCGAACGGCATGGTGTGTCCTTCTGTTTTCCAGACCTCATGCTGAGGAGCATCGCGGCGCGATCGCGCTGCGATGCGTCACGAAGCATGGCGGCAAGCTCCGAACGCGCGGCCATCCTTCGAGACGCTCGCTTCGCTCGCTCCTCAGGATGAGGTCGGAGCAAGTCAGTTGATCTGCGCGCCGCGGCGGTCGCCGATGGCGCCCACGGTGGTGACAAAACTGATGCCGTCGATCGCCGCGCCGGCGGCGCCGCCCGATCGTGTCGCGGTGTTGCCACCAGGCAGGCCAGCGCCGCCGCCACTGGCCGACGCACTCCAATCACCGGCAATACCACCCACACCTGCCGCCTCAGTGGTGCCACCGGCACCGTTGCCGGCGCCGCCGGATCCGGTACCGCCACCGCCCGGTAACTGCCCTTGCCCACCCCCACCGCCCGGAGCGGCCGGACCGCTTGTTGAAGCACCACCCCCACCGCCGCCAAATATCTGGCCGCTGACATCATTCAACGTAATCGGATGTTGCGCGCGCAGTGCGCCGCCGCCGGGATTTCCGTTCTCGTTCGCGTTGCCCCCGTCACCGCCGCGGCCCTGCACCCGCCCCACCACGCTGACCGAAATCTTGAGCCAGAACGTCAGCGTCACGCCAACGCCGAGCGCGGTGGCGTTCTTGTCCAGCGTGATCTGGGTGGCGCTGTCGCGGGTCAGGATCCGCGTATTGGCGGGGATGCCGGGCCCGGTGACCGGGGTGCCGACCTCCATCAGCAGCGGGCTGACACTGAGACTGGTCACCACCGGCGATGCGTTGGTGGTATTGCCGATGGCGGTCGTGTTCGGCCACGCGCCGATGTCAAGCGCAAACGTTGACGTTGCGGTGGAGCCGACGATCACGCCGGCCGAGACGATGACGCTAAGGTTGACGCCGTTGACAATATCCAGCCCCGTTGGCGCGCCGTAGATCGAATCGTGGCTGGTGCGGACGTTGAGGTTGTTGAAGTTGCCGTCGACCACAATGTTGCGGTTCTTCAGATCGCCGGCGTCGAAAATCTTGAACAGCAGTTCCTCCGCCTCGACTCGCATGCGATCCGCCGTCGGGTTGACCCTGGTCACTTGAATCGGCGCATTGACGGCGGCGCCGGCTTCATCCTGGTTGCCCCACCACGCGATGCGATAGCCGCCGCCCGGCTGCGGTTCCTCGACCCCAGAGTAGCGCAGCACGTCGAACGCAAAGCGCCGCGGCGGACGCACGAAGCGGCCGATCTGCAGATCGTTGACCCGCTGCGCGGTGGCGCGCCCGAGCGCCGGGATCCATGTGCCGAAAATCGTTCGGATCGATGGCGAGCCGGCCTGCGTCTCGGCTTCGAGATTGGCGGTGGCGAGCGCCGAGCGGTAGTTCTCAGTGGCGTCAAGCGGCTCCAGCGGATTGCGCACGCCATAATAAGTCCAGCACTGGGTGATCTGTTTTTCGGGCTGGTCGGCGACCGACAGCGAGCCCTGCAGCACATTGGACTGCGAATACACGTAGGCATCGACCACGATGCCACGCAGCACCTGCAGCTTGATCTGGTTGCTGCGGTCGTCGAACCACACCGCCAGGCCGGCCTGCTCGATCAGTTCCGACACCAGCTTGTTAACGCCGGTCGGTTCCGCGATCATCCTCGTATAGACCCGCTGCAGGAAGATCGTGGTCTCCTGCTGCCAGGCCGCGAGCGGGATTGTCCCCGATGCGATTCCGGCATAGCCGGTCAGCAGCGCGTGAATGATCGTAGCCGGATCGACCGCGCTGAACTGCAGGCAGAGCTGCGCGCGGTCCTCGGCGTTGTGGGCGATCGCTGCGGTGCCGAACTGCGCCCGGGTCAGCGTCAATACATCGTCGACGCGGGTGAAGGCGCAGATTTCCTTGCCGCCGATCGCGACGTGGCCAGACGCCGGATATTCGGCGTTGCCGATGCCGGACGGCGTCAGCGTGGCCGATGCCGCGACATTGGTAATGGCGGCGACCAACCGTCCATTGGACGGCCTCGGCGCCAGCGCGCGGTCGTCGTCGGCGAGCTTGAGTGCGTCCTTGGCGATCAGCGCCACGGCGCCCTGCGGGCTCGGGCCTGAGAAACTGTCGAACACATAATGCCGGGTTTCGAATTGATCCAAAGACTGGCCGAGCAAGCCGCGCTTGACCCGGATTGGCTGGCCGCGCCGAAACAGCTCGCGCGCGCGCGCCTTGCCCCAATGGGTGCCGGCGCCGAACAATTCGCCGAGATCGGCGCCGGGGTGGTCCTTTAGCACCACGCTCAAGGTTGCGCGCTCGCCGAGCGACTCGCCGAGCGCAATGCTGCCGGGCGACAAGGATGCTTCGACCAGATCGGGCACGGCGGATATCTCCCGCGGCAGGTAATCGGCCGGCTTGGCAAAACGCAGGGTCTCAACCGCGGAGCCCAGCAGGCTCTTGGCGCGAAAGTGGCCACATAGCACATCGCTGCCGGCAGTGAATGTATAGAGCCCGACCGGGCCCGGCGCGGCGATTGGCGCTACGCTATCGGTATGGACGACCGCGAATGCCTGGGGCTCGTCGGTCAGCGCGCCGCGCCAGACCTTGCCGCGCAACAGCACGCCGGGCCCGGTGACCGCGGCGGCATCGAACCGCAGCCAGACGCTGTCATTGGCGACCACATCGAAGGCGAGCGCGGCAAGCAGCGCATAGCTGCCGGCGCCGACGCCCTTGCGAATTTCCAACACATTGTTGGCGAGCCGCAGCAGGTAGCCCCAGCCCGGCGCGGCGTTGCGCAACACGATCGCGGCATCCTCGGCGGCGATCTGCGAGCGCAGCAATGCCACAACCGAGACATCGAGCGCGCTCGGCATCGCCGCCCAGCGCCAGACCGCGTCGCCATTGGCGACGGTCTTCTGCAATCGCGCGCCGCGGCCGGACGGCAGCGCCGCGTCGATGACGCCGGTGAGACTGGTATTGACGCCCTCAATCAGCGACCAGCCATCGAGCGGCGCACCGGCACGCGCTGCCTCAAAGCGCGTGATGCGGTAGACATCGACGTCGGCTTCGACAAAGGTCAGGCTCCTACCGGTAATCTCGTCGCTCATCTAGCTTGGCTCATTTGACGATGCCGCGCAGGTTGAGCGACGCCTGGACAAAACCGTTGACCCGCTGATTGGACATCTGCGCGTCGCCAGCCGACCAGCAGTAGCCAACCTCGTTCGGGTAATCGAACGGCCGCCAGGCAAAGAAGAACGGATTCCGCACCGCCGATTTCAGCCAGGGCTCCATTTCGCTGCGATAGAACGCCGGCGCGATGTTGGACATGTCGAGCGCCGACTCGCTCATTTCGCCGAGCACAATACGCCCGAGAAACTGACCTTCCTCGCTCTCGCCAACCACCACATTGGCGCGACGATTGAACCGCAACACGCGATGGCCGACATAGATCCGGCGCTGTAGCACCAAAAGTTTGCCGACATAGAGCACCGCGGCCTGCGGCGGTACGCTGCCGGCCGCGAGCGTGAGGCGGACCTCGGCCAGAGACTGCGGCACAAATCGTCCGAGATAGGGACTGTCGTCGGCCTGGATCGCCCCCGGCACCAACGCCGTAAATGGATTGAGCAGACTGGCACGGCCTTCGACCCCGACCGCGATCCCTGCGCTGCCAAAATTATGGCCGGCCACCGCCAGATAATCGACAGGGTCGGCGGTTGGAATAGTGATGGTGACGGTCTGCGCCGCATTGCTGGTGGCGCGCCACCCCATATAGGTCGACGGATTGGCGAGATTGGCCACCGGAAAGGCCGGATCGGCGCTGCTGGCCGCCAGCCGCGCGACCGTGACGATGTTTTGCCAACCGACCACCGGATTATTGGCGGAGAACGGCGCCGGCGGCGGCGCCAGGACCAGGTTCTGCGAGATAACGAGCATCAGGCCAACACGACTTGGCCGCCGTCGCGTTGAAACTGCAACAGCCGCGCGGCGAGCGCGCGCACCATTTCGCCGGAATAGAGCGACGATGGGTCGATGCCCTGCACCGTCAGCGTGCCGCCCGGCGCGGCGGCTGATTGCGGCGCGGAGGCAGCGGCGCCGGCACCCGATGAAGCCGGCGCGGTGACGGTGCCACCGGATCCCTGCGGCTGCTGACGCGCAATATTGGCAATCTGCGCGGCCGTGCCGGCGGCTGCGACCGCCGCCATGGCGACGCCGAGCGGCGGCCCGCCGATCGCGGCGCCATAGGCATAGGCGCTGACCGTCGCCTCAAAGCCCTTGACCAGCGCGGTGGCCATCGAGATCGCCTTCATGACTTCGAACGCCGCGCCGCCTTCCTTACCGATGATCTGCGAGATGTGCCCCATGGCGGTGTCGACAATGCCGGCGAGGCCGGCATATTGCTTGGCCTGCAATTGCAGCAGCGCCAGCGCCTGCTTCTCGGTGTGTTGGCGACGCAATTCGGCGGCATGATTCTCGGTGATGGTGCGCGCCGCTTCGAATTCGCCGATCAGGCGCAATTGTTCGGCGTGCTTGCGCGCCAGGATTTCGTTCTCAGTGGCGACGCCTTCTTCGAGCTTAGACCAGACCAGGTTGGCCTTGTCCTGCTGATATTTTGTCTCGATCGCCAGCCGCGCCGCATTGCGCTCGGCTTCGGTGCCGATGCCCTTGTCGTTGAACTCCTTGAGTTTGAGTGCTTCTTCCTTGCGCCAGAAATCCAGCGCGGCGGCCTCGTTGGCGAGCGATCGCTGCAATGCCAGGAACCGCTGTTCCAGCGCCTGGCGCTGCTCTTCGGTCAGCGCATCCTGATTGGCGCCGCGGCGGCCGAGCAGCGCGGCCTGAGAACCGGCGGTGGCGGCGGCAGCCTCGGCCCATCCCTTCTTGAGTTGCTCCCACCACGCGGTCCATTCCTCGATGGTCGGCGGCGGCGCCATCGACCTGCGCAGCCTGGCGGCCTCATTTTCAAAGACTGTGATTGTGCTCTTGGCCCCGCCCAAGAACGACGCCCAATCGGGCGCTTGAAATTTGATCTCCAGCGCACCGAGGGTTTCCCACTCGCGGCGCAACCCCACGACGGCGAGGTGCAGGTGGCCGAGGACCATGACCCCACGATCGACCATCTGTGTGATGGATTCGCGAAAGCCGCCGGTCTGTTTGGCGGCGTCAGCAAAATCGCGCGCCATGCCGCCGATCAGCGGCGACAGCGCCACCGATATCTGATTGGCGACGCCGGTGATCGCCAGCTTGGCGTCTTTCAACGCATCGTTGGCGGCCTCGACCTGGGCGCCGTCGATGGTCGAGAGCGCGACGCCATAGGCTTCGAGGTCCTTGCGGGTCTTGCGGATAGCGTCGCCGCCGCCTTCCAGCAGATTGATCATCTCCTGGCCGCGAATGCCGAACGCGCGCAAGACCTCGGCCTGCTGACCGGCGGTGAGGCCCAGTTTCTCGAAACGATCGGCGAGAACGGCGAGCCGCTCGTCGACATTGAGCTTGATCAGATCTGACGCCGACAGCCCGACCCGCCGCAGCGCCTCATAGGCTGGACCCGAACCGGTGCGCGCGGCCTCCGCCAGCCGCATGTTCATCAGGCCAAGCGATTTCGACAATTGCTCGGACGATACGCCGGCCTTGTCGGCCACCGCGCCCAGCGTCTGCACCGCACTGATGGTGCCGCCGACGCGATAGGCCAACTCAGCCTGCGCATCGATGGTGGCGAAGGATTGCTTGGTCAGCGCCAGAAAGCCGGCGACGGCGGCCGTGACGCCGAGGCCGGCCACGATGCTCGTCATCCTGCCGCCGAAGCGGGCGATGCGCGCTTCGGCGCCGCTGAGCGCGCGGTCGAGGTCTCTGTGATCGCCGCCGATGATGACCTTCAGCGGGCCGACGGTGGTTGCTACCATGATTGATCACTCCCCGTCTTGGCCGCCGTCGCCATAAGCGTGGTGGTAGAGTTCGGCGACGTCGGACTCGGTGAGGCTGCCGTACATCTTGACCGGCTTGCGCAGATCGGCGAGCCACCAGAATTCCTGCGGGTGCAGCCGCCAGAAATCCTTGGGCCGCATGTTCCAGATCCCGACCGCTAGTTTGTAGGCCTCCGCGACGACCTCGCCGCGGCCCGGCGCTGTCGTCGATTTCCGTTTCCCGGCGCACTCGCGTCGGCTACCGCGCCGGGCGGAATCATCAACAGGGTCAGGCCCTGGATCGCATCCAGCACCATGCCCCGGGTGTCGTCGCCGGCGAACATCGCCTGGTAGACGGCATCCGCATCGACATCGGCGCCGCCATGTCTGAGCGCGGCGGCATAGGCTTGCGCCAGCGGCGCCAACATCACGGTGTCACGCTCGGCGCCGGCCTGATGCAATTCCCTCAGCGTGATGTACCGCTCGATCGCCGCGATGGCGCCCATCATCCGGTCGGAACGGATGGTATAGGTGGTGCCGGCCCACACGAGTTTAACGTCGTCAAACACGCGCGCCATCACGGCACCGCCGCGCCAGAGACCAGCATGCGCATCTTGAGATTGCTGGCAGTGGTGGCGACGCCGAGCACCGACACGAATTCGCCGGTGACAAGATCGGCCTCCGGACAGATGCCGCCCGGCGTGTCGCTGAGATAATAAGTCTCGCCCACCACCAGGGTGGCCCCGACATTGAGGTCGCCGCCGGTCTGCACCGCCAGCGGCTGGCCGTTCGACGCACCGTGCAATGCAATGCCGATCGGGTTACGCACGTCCGGCGTCGCCGAATTGTTATCGGCCAGCAGAAAACGGCGGGTAACGGAATCGCGATAGACCACCTGGCCGGCCAGGACGGTGGCGCCGGCGACACCCTGAATTCTCTCGGCATCGGCGCCGCCAACGACGTTGGCAGGCGTAACAACGATATCGACCATAGGATTTCTCCGTTGCGAAGGTTAGAGATGGACGCCGATCATGGCCCCGGGATGAAGTTGACGGCGCCGCTCGACTGCAGCGCACATTCAAACGTGACGGCATCGTTGTAGGTGCCGGTCTCGTTGTAAGTGACCTGGAAGAAATCGCCGGAAATAATTCCGCCGTCGGGATACTCAATCGCAACCGGGAATATCCGGGCGTTGGCGCTGAAGCCGGACGTCTTGAGCACATTGCTGCGGCTGACGCCGGACAGGCTGATGTCAACCTGACGTATGGCCGCGTCGGCCAACAGCGAACGCCAGCCGACGGAATCGTCCGCCGACACGTCAATCGGCTCGCCATTGATGGCGACCGATTTTTCACGCACGCCGGCTATCGGCGCACCGTTCCATTTGAGAATAAGATTGCGACCGACGATGCCCTGTCCTGCCGGCATGGCGATGTCTCCTTGCTGATGTGAAAAGGATTGAAGTGATGCGGGGGTTTCCGCGCGAAGCGCCGGCTATTCGTCTTCGGCCGGGTCGTTGTAGCGCACGCGATACTCCAGGCGGATCGCACCGATGTGACGCTCACCTTCGGCGGCGACTTCGACCTGGGTGCGAGTCAACAGTGTGTCAAACACCAGACCGTCGAGCGTGGTGTCGCGCATCCGACCCTCAACCTCGAACGCGATCAGATCGAGCAGATCGTCGGGTGGCAGCGCGGTCGCGACCCGGCCTTCGATCGCCAGCGTGAGATCGCGGCCGAGGCTCGCCGGATTGCCGGCGATCGGCCGATCCGAGGATTCATCGTGACTGTAGATCAGCAGCGCTGGCAATTGCGCCGGCTGCAAAATGCGGGTGCGACCGACATGCACGCTGTTGCCGGTCGTCGGCAATCCGGCGAGCCTGGTCGCCACCGCGGCGCGGATCAGGGTGCGGGTGTGCATCACACCAGCGCCCCGAGCAGGATGGTGGTGATACCGGCGCCGTCGGGCTGCAGATCGACTACCCGGAAGGTCAGCGGCGGATGGGTGTTGCTGGCGGCCAATGCCAGCGTGTCGCCGACATCGCCACCAGCGGCGCCAACCGGGAGATCGGCGGACCGGCAGGTGAAGCTCGGCTGCGAGTCCGACACCGCCGCCCGGTCGCCGACAAACGCCGAAAACTGGCCGTCGTTGAAAATTCCGGCGATGCCGGGCGTGGCGGCGCCGCCGGCCGGCGTATAGGTCGCCGCCTCGCCGAATTCATCGGGCGAGACAAACGACAGCCGGTCGGCGGCGGACTCCACGGGCACCGGTCAGAGATCCGCCGGATCGCCAGCCGGCGGCACGATCGGTGCCGCATCGACCACCGCGCCGGATCTGCGGAGATCGTCGAGCACCCCATGATCGGCGATGGTGACGACGTCGCCAGCCGCGAAGGTGGTAACCACGATCTTGCCGTTGACGGTCTCGCCGTAATCGATCCGGCTGGCGGCGATCGGCGCAAGTGCTTTCGGAGCGCGTGCCATATCACGCCACCGCGTTCTGGAAGAAATACGCCGCATCATTGGCGGCGACGACTTCCTTCACCGCCTCGCCAACCCGGACCCAGCGGCCGCCGCGCATGCCGATCTTGGGGTCTTCTCCAATAGTGCCGGCGATGCGCGAGCCCCACTGCGCGGTAAAACCGAAAGCAACCGATTTGGTGTCGATGATCGATTGCGGCCGATAGAGGAACGCGGCGTGCTTGCCCCACAGCCGCGTCATCACCGGGGTCTGGCCGGGCTTGGCGGAATTGTACCAGCCGGAACCGACCAGCACTTCTTCGATCTCCAATAGTTCGGCGACCGCCTGGCGCGCCACCACGGTCGGTCCGCCGGTGGCATTGCCGCCCGACGGATAGACCGCGGCGGTGATCTTCGGGTGGGTGCGCAGCTTGGTCCAGACCGCCTGACCGAGCACCGCGATATTCGGGCGGATTACGCAACTGTCGAATGCGTTGAGGATCGCGCCCAGCGGATCGGACGCCGCGTCGGACCATTGGGTGGCACCGGCCAGGGTGGTGCGGTTGGCGGCCGGATAAGTGCCGAGCGTGAAGGCGAGGTCGGCGACGCGCCTTTCCCGGTCGAGCCCGACCAGCTCCGACAGCAGCATGGTTGAGCGCGCCTCCGGATCGATCGGGTTGACACCCTGAATATCGCTAGCCGCCGCGGCGGCCTGGATGTCGAAATTCGGGATCGCGTCGTCGAGCCCGTAGTCGTTGGTCGTGTCCGAGACTTCGGTCGCGGTCCAGTCGATCTGGTTGGGCGCAGACTTGCGGCCAACCCTGGTGTCCTGAATGGTGAAACCATCCGCCAGTGTGTAGCGTGACCATTTGAACTGCTGCGAGTCGACCAGCACGCGCGGCAGCACGGAGTCCGCAATAAACGCTTCATTGAGGTAAGTCAGCGTGATCGCCGTGAGACGCGGCTGAATCACAAACGGGGCCTGAGCCATTGATGTTCTCCTGTGAAACTCGGGGGAATAGGGGGAAAACCGGTGGAACGATTACGCCGATCAGCCCTGCATCATGTGTGGGTTGAGCAGAACCGGGATGATGTCGCCAATCACGCCGGAGATAAGTGCAAAACCGATGATGCGGTTGTTGACGCCGGCGGTAGGCGCGGCGGCGACGCCCTGCCCGGTCGCATCCGACGTCACCGGATCGCCGCGCGCGACGGTACCGCCGAGCTTGAGATCGGCGATGCCCTCATGAATGACATCGATGCGCTCGCCGAGCGCCGCGTCGATCTCGGTCGAGATGCCGATCGACCGTTCGGTGGCGGCGGCGCCGGCCGCCTGCAACACGCCGTAGTCGGCACCGCCGACTTTTACGATGCGGTTGGCGCTGATCGCGGCTTCCGCGGTGTAGGACTTGGTGAGGCCGATATTGGCCATGATGGAATCTCCGATGATGTTGTTGGGTGGGAGGGGCGATCAGATCAAGCGGCGAGCGAGCCGGTCTTAATCTGGTCGGTTACATGCGCGACCGCTTCCGCGGCCGAGACCTTGACGCCGCGCGCCTTTTGCGTGGCGGCATACTCGCGGGCCTTGGCGGCGACCACATGCGGTGCCGTATTTGCGGCGGCGCGGGCACCAACATCATCGGGCGATTGCCGCTCCGATGCGGCCGGCGTCGCTGGAAGGTTTCCGGCTGCGACGCGCTCGACACCTTCGATGGCGGCTCGGCGACTGCCGCGGCGGGTGCCCTCGGCGCCGATCAGCTGAACCGCCGCCTGTTCGACCGATACGTTCGGGTCGGCCTTCAGCTTGGCAACCAGCTCAGTGTGGCCGGGCATTTCGGCGGCGAGCCTGTCAATGCCGGCCTGACGCGCGGACTCGGCACGCGCACCCTCGGCCAGTGCCTCGATACGCATAGCGTCGGCGGCCGCGGTAGCGGCGGCCACGGCTCTGGCCACCTCGGCTTCGTGTTCGGTTCTGCTAATGGTTTCAGCTGACATGGTTGTCATGCTCCTGGTTACATTGATGGGTCGGCCGGCCTGGCCGGATGAGAGTTCTTGCAGCACGCTTTCAAAACTTCCGACTTCATCGGCAAGCCCGGCCGATACCGCTTCCACGCCGATAAAGGTCCGCGCCTCGGTTGCGCGGATCGCCGCCGGCGTCAGCCCGCCGCGACCGTGAGCCACCGCAGCGATGAACAATTCGTAAAATGCGTCGACCTCGCGCTTGAGGTCGGCGCGAACGCTCTCCGACAGCGGCTCGAATGGATTGCCGTCGACCTTGTGGGCACCGGCGAAAATCAGTGTCGGGGTGATTCCCCTCTTGTCGAGCTGGCGGGAGTAATCCGCATGGATAAGCACGACGCCGATCGAACCCGACACCCCGGTCGGCGTGGTGATGATCCGCGATGCGCCGGACGCAATCGCATAGGCGGCGGAGGCCGCCATGCCATTGACCACCGCCACCACCGGCTTCGACTGTCGCGCGGCGCGCACTGCATCGGCCGCCTCAAACGCGCCGACCGCCTCACCGCCCGGCGATTCGATGTCGAGCATGATGGCGTGCGTGCGCGGGTCGGCGACGGCGGTTTCGATCTGGTGCTTGATGCCCTCGTAGGACACCTCGCCGGAATTCGATCCAATCCAGGCGCCACGATTGATGGTGGTGCCGATGATCGGAATCAGCGCGACGCCGTTGTGCCGGTTGTAGGGCAGCGTACGCTGCCGGCCGGTTTCCGGATCGGTATCAAGCACACTGCCGGGAAAACGCGAGGCCGACGGCGCCGGACCGCGCATGACCGTGCGCGCCGCTTCCGGCATGTCGTCGATCCGACGAAGCGCATCCTCGCGCCAAGTCGTGACATCGATCGGATAGCGGCCCTCGAGAATGCCGAGCACCAGCGGCACCTTGTCCGGATGAATCAACAGCGGACGGTTCATCACCCGTTCGGCGATGCGCAGGAGTGTGGTCATTTTCCGGTGTTCCTATGCGACCAGCAGCAGAAGATCGTTGTCGTACGCAATCCAACCATTGGTACCGCCAGCACCGCCGGGCTGCAGCGAAGCGTCGACCGTCACCACCACGCCGCTCGCCTGCGCGTCGCCGCGCGCAGAGCCAGACAGCAACACCACCACCTCACCGAGGCGCAGACCGCGCGCCGTTGCGTCGCCGCGGGCGCGGCCGGGCAACAGCGCAGCGCCAAACTCGACGACCGTTCCGGCGGCATAGGCGGCTCGCCGCTTCGGGCGGCGCGGATAGCGACGATAAGAAACGCCGCCATGACTCGCGGCGGGCACGCTTCCGGTCGCGGCGCCCGCCAATAGTGAACTGCTGGCGGTAACAACCGCGCCAGGGGCGCTGGCGTCGGCGCTACCACCGACGGCACCGCCCGCGAGCAGACTGATCTCAGCGGTGACGTTGGTACCCGTGGCCGCGGCGGTTCCCGTGGCCCCGCCCGCGAGCAGCGCGGCGTTGGTATCAAGCAACGCGCCGGCGGCGCTGGCGGCGCCCACCGCCGCGCCGGAGCCAAGCGCCGCGGCGAACTCAACCACTGTACCGGCGGCGGTCGCCGCGCCCGACGCGACCCCCGCGACGACGCCGGCATCAACGACCAGCAGCGCACCCGGCGCCGACGCCGCGCCAGTGGCCGCGCCGGCAACAACACTCGTGTTAATCGCGAGCGTCGCACCATTCGCCGATGCGCCGCCGGACGCAGCGCCAGTAATCGCGCTGATATCGGCCGTCAGTGTCGCGGCATTCGCCGATGCACTACCGGTCGCCGCGCCGCCGACAACCGCCGCCGAGACGGTGAGCGTCGCGCCGGGGGCATTGCCATGGGCGGTGCCGCCAGCCAGGGTGGCGGGGTCGCGGAGCCTTACCTTACCTTGGCTGGCATCGCTCTGGACATCATAGAGATAAATATCAGGCACATCAGATCGCCATCAGCGTGTTGACAGTTGTGCCGGCCACATCCGGTGTGCCAGCCTTGTAGGCGCGGATGTAGTAGAAGTCAGAATTGTTGCCGAGATCGAAAGTAAACGCCCCAACCGGGTCGGACGTTGTCCGACCTACAACGGTATCGGTCGCAGCGTGGTATAGTTCGACGTCACATCCACCAAGCGGTGTGCCACTGCTGTCTGCCGTCACCATCGAGATTCGAAACCGGCCCTCGAACTTTTTTGAACGAAATGCACGCTGCGGCGCGGCGGCGGCTTCATGCCATCGGCCTCCCGGGATTACGCCTTTCGGGGCGCTTGGCTCGCGCCAGCGCCCACCAATCCCCACGCGGGATGGGACCAGCCCACGCGAAAGGGCCGCACCCGACCACCCCATCAGATCAGGCTTTCGAGTTTGTACTGATGCACTTGAATCGAATTGCCGGCATTGGCCACCGACCACTGAGCGAAAAGGTCGAACGTGGCTGGGACCGATGTATCGAAGTTGGTACCGACAGCAGGCGCGGCGTTGGGCAGCAGATGGATGCCTGCCCCGCCGGCGGTCGGCAGCGGAGCACCGATCACGCTTTCGCTAATCCAAGTGCCCTGGTGCATGAAGTTGCCGGCGGCACCGATGGCGCGGCACGTCAGGCGCCAATCCAGAAACCACGGCACGTTCGTCTTGGCGACGACATTGAGCGCCATCGCCCCGCCGTTGGCGATGGTGATGGCCCCGATGCGGCAGCTCAACGTCAGCGTGCCGGGCGCGGTGACAATATTGGACACGCGACCACATGCCGTTAGGCGCAGGACGCGTCCAATCTGCGCCCAGGACTGCGCCATACCCCACTTCTCATGGACGTTGAGCAGCGATGTCGCCGTGACGGAATTGGCAAGCGCGGGCCCGTCAACCTGCGAATTGATCAGGGTTTCTTGCCAGGTTTGTATGCTCATTGCGGTAACCCTTGGTTACGTCAGGTTCTGCTTGCGCAGAATCGAAGCCGCCAAACTGAAGGTGCCTGCGGTCGAGGTGATGTCGGCGCCGAAATCGTTGTAGGTGACGATCTCGTCGGCCGAGGCGAGCCCGCCGCGGCTCTTGTAGTAGACCGCGCCGCGCGCAGTGATGGTCGAGGCCGCCCAACTCGCGGCGCCCAAAGAAATATCGACCCTATCGTTCGCCAGATCCTTGGTGACGGCCACGGTAACCGTAGCGCCGCCGGCGACGTAACCGGCGCCGACCACTTCGTTGGTGATATCCGACCTCTTGAGGTGGGTGTCCTTGTTCGGCACATAGGCCGACGTCACCAGCATCACCTTGAAGCTGTCGGTGTCGTAGTCGATCAGCCCGCGGGCCTCGTCGTCGAGCGCGGAATTGTAAATTACGCTAGGCATCGGCGGCCTCGCTCAGTTCGGTTTCGACAATGCGCGTGGCGCGGCCGGCGGCATCGTGTTCAACGCGCTTGACGACGGCGCCTCGCTTAGGCGGATGATTGTCGATCGACACATTGACCACCGGCGGCGCCAGCGCGCGCGCCATCGCGGCATAGCCTTCGCGCATGGCGGCGGCGGTCTCTTCCGCGCGTTCGTCTTCATCGGGTTCCGGCGTAGACGCCGGCTCTGGCTCGGACGCTGTCGGCACCAGCCCCGCGGCATCGAGCGCCGTTTTTTCCTTGCCGAGTTGTGCGACTTTGTCGTCGAACTCGCCGCCGGTGCGCTCCAGGCAGACCTGCTGGCGGGTCTTGACACCGGTCGCGATGTCGAGTGCGTCGGCCTCGGCTTCTTTCTTCGGATCAATCGAAATCCGGTTAGGACCGATCCACAGTGCCCGGCAATAGGATTGCCGGATCACCGGGTCGTCGAAAAACTTGTCGGCATCGAGCCGGCCCAAGCTGACGGCATCGGCCAGGAACCACTCGTAGACCGTCTGGCACAGCGCCTGCGCCAGCCAGACGCGGCGGCGGCGGAAAAACTGCCATGCCATTTCAAGCGCGGCGCGCGACGCCGAATAGCTGGCGGTGAAGTGTTTGACCAGCAATTCAAACGGCAGTTCGAGTGCGACGCCGACCTGGCGCAGGAACGCCTGCACGAACGGGTCAAAATTGGAATTCGGCCGGGTCGGGTTGACCAGATTGGCCTTCTCGCCGGGCGACAGACTAACGATCGCACCATTGCCAAGCGCTACTTCGTTCTCGGCCAACGACGCGCTTTTCTCGCCGAGCGGCGGATTACTGTCATCGTCGGTCGGGGTCTCTACAAACACGGTGGTCATCGCCGAGATCACCGCAGCGGTGACCTCGGCGTCGGTGTAATCCCCGAGCTGCTTGATGTGCTCAATCACCGGCGTGAGATAGGGCACACCGCGGGTCATGTCGGGCCGCAGCCGATCGTACAGATGCAGCACCACCTGTTCACCTTCGGGCGAGCGTGCCGGAATCCGGCTCCACCTCATGCCAGTCGGCAGGCACTCGCCGGGGTGCCGATCGCTGATCCAATAAGCGACATGCACACCGTCGCCATCCACCTCGACGCCGCCGACCAGAGTGTTGCCGTTGGCGAGGCGCATCGCGGTCTGCACCAGGCCGGGATTCGACAGCCGGTCGGCCTCGATCAATTGCAGTTTGGTGCCGTAGACCTCGCCGGGATCGCGGCGGAACCGGCGCACCACCAAAACGTCGCCAGATTCCAGCACCGCCCGAAACGCCAGCGCCTGTAACTCGGCAAATCTCTGAACCCGGCTAAAATCGGCGGTGCGGCAGAATTGATGCCACTCGCGGCTGACCCGCTTCTCCCACGCTTCGACGGCGGTTTCGCTCATGCCGAGCGAATCGCCCTCAAGTTCAGGCTGCAACTGCAGGCCGTCGCCCACCACATTGGTCACCACCGTCGCGATCGCGCCAGTCGCGACCGGCGTGTTGCGCACCAGGTCGCGCGAGCGAGCGCGCAGCGCATGCAAATCCGGAATCGCGTCGCCATCGGCGGAGCGGGCATAGGGCCGCCACAGCTTGGTCGCCCGCCGATCGCCGGCGCCGCCCTTGTAGCCGCCGGCGCCAAGCGCGGCCGACAGCTTGACGCGCGCCTGCAACCGCTCCAACCCGCGCGATGGCGCGACCCATTCGACCAGGCGGTCGACCAAGGTGCGCCGCGAAACCCCGGCGGCGAGCATCGCATGAGCGTTCATTGCGGCACCACATAGCGGACCCGGCGGCGGCCGCCGACGGTCAGCGCGCTGACCTTGGCCTGCCAATAATCGATCTGATGGCGAATTTCGCTGGCGTCGGCCCGCTTGAGCCGACGGCGACCGGCGCCGGTATCGATCTCATATTCCTGGCCTGTCGCGACTGCCGACGACGCGGCGAGCCATGCGGCGAGCTGCGCCTGCGCCTGCGCCAGAGTGATGCCCACGCTCATGCGATGCCTCGCGAAAGTATGCGGCGCCCGCGCGCCTTGGTTTTTTGCAACAAGACCGGGCGTAGCGTGGGCTTGGACGCCAGAATCACCGAGTCCGGCGCGAGCAGATCCGGCCGCGCCGCCGCCGGCGGTACGCCGCGCAACCGCTCAAGTGCCACCCAATCGTCGGCGCGCAAGCGTGACAGGCCGAGATATTCGACCATCGCCATTGCGTAAATCCGGCAATCCAGCAGGTGGTTTGGTCCGGTTTCCTGCCAGACTTTTGTGGTGCGACCGCGCACTGTGACAGTCTTGAGATATTCAGCGGTCTGCTGACGGAAGTAGCGCTCGTCGCAATTCTGATGGTGGTGGCAGTAACCTGGCGGGTCGGTCTCCGCGCCGGCCTTGCGGCCATCCTTTCGCAAATTGCCGTAGTAGGTGGCCTTCAGCGGCCAAGTTCCAACCGGCCAGAGCGTCGCGCCGCCCTTGAGCTTTTTTCCTTTCAGCGTGATCGAGACACGGGCTGGCGTACCAATCGCCGGCGCGGTCCAGCCGGAAACACCTTTGACCGCAAAAGCGCGGTGTCGATTGCGACACCAAGCATAGACCTGATTGGCCCGGCCGCCGTCGCCCGCATCGATCGCCAAAGCATCGATCTGGCGACGTGCGCCAAACGCGTCGTCAAATTGGCGCTCATAGACCTCAACCAGGGTGGCAAAGGCGCCGCGCTCCGGATCAGTGGTGTCGCCCTCGACGAAGCCATGTTCAATCGACCAACTCTGACCATCCCGGCCGTAAGCGACTACCTCAAACCAGATGCCGCTATGCTGCACGTCGGCACCGGCGGCGAGCAACAGTCCAGCGGACGGGATAACACCGACCGGATAGGACTCGCGGCGCTCAAGCAGCCGAGCGTGAGGCGGAGCATCGCCTTTGACTTCATGGGCGCGGCCTAGCGTAAGATTGTCGAAGGTCTTGAGGTTGGACTCGTTTTGCTTGGCCTCGAGGTAGCGACGCGCGATCGTATCCCAAGGCACAAACGGCGAGGACAGGGCGTCAAAGTGGTAACTGCGGTGTTTGCCAGGCGCCGGCGCAGTGGCGATCCACCGCCCCTTGCGAATCAGCAGGTTTTTCTCGTGCGACTCGATCGGCCGACCACAGCAGGGGGCAACGTAACGCGCCTCGAACGGATAACTGGCATTGAATTGGAATTGCTCAAGGTCAAAGCTAAACACAAACTCATCGCCACAGCCTGGGCACGGCACATGCCAGAGCCGCTGGTCGCCAGCTTCGAATTCGGCATCGATGTAGCAAGCACCCTTGATCACCGGCGTCGAGATCGAAAGCTCTTTCCAATCGCCAGTTTGTAAAAACGATTCATAGCGGGCTTCGATCATCTTGTGCGGCGAGCCCTGCCCGTCGAGGTCTTCGGGATACTCTGAGGCCTCGTCCTTGATGACCTTCTTGATAGTCTTGCTGCGCAGATCCGCGGTCGAGGTCGCGATCGCCAGCGTCAGCGATCCTCCGGGATATCGCTTGGCGTAGGTGGTCGAGCCTTGCGTCGAGCGCGAAATCTGCGTGCGCACTTTTGCGCGCAGCGCGCGCGACTGGTCAAATGCCGGCTGCAGCTTTTCGCGATTAAACTCCGACAGTGCAGAATCGGTCGGCTGCACGACCATCATCCGGCACGGTTCACGATCAATCGAATAGCCAATCGCGGCGATTGCCAGCAGCGTAAATCCGGTTTGGGCCGACTTGCGGATAACGCATTTGTTGTCGAGACATTCGGAAGAAAAGAAATCCAGCGGCTCCACCAGATACGGTGTCAATTCAGGATGAAACCGCTCGCCCGCATAGGGGCCATCCGGCACCACTAGATTTTGTGCCGCCCAAACCGACGGCGACATCGGATGCGCTGGCGCAAAGATGCCGGCAAACACACCAGCGATGACCGGCAGCGCGCGGCGCATATCTTTCATGACACCGCATCCTCGGAGCCCGCGCCGACTTCCCCGTCACTTAAGATGCGCATGTTCTGCTCGAGTGTCTCGCGGGTTTGACGGGCGATGTCCTTAAGAGCGGCGCGAACAGCGGGCACGCCGCCCTTGGTGAAGGCGGCGGCGATGTCGTCGGCGCGGGTTGGCAACCGATCAATGTCACGCACAATCATTTCCGCGCACAGTTCCATCGAACGGGTGACGTCTTCGGTTCGCAACAGCCGACCGACCCGTTCTTCATATTCAAGCTGCGACAGTCGCGCGCGATAGACCTCGGTGGCGATCTTGGCTTTAGTCAGTCCCGCGCCGTCGCCGGGCGGCAGATAGGCGCCGCGATGCGGCGCGCCGGCTTCTGGTTCATCGCGCACAATAACGCGCTCTCGCACTTCACCGAGCGCCCGATCAGCGGCAGCGGCATCAATCACGCGCCGGCCTTCGGCGTTCACCGACAGGGCAATTTTGCCGGACTTCACCAGCTTGCCGACGGCCTGCTTGGTCACCCCACGGTGGCGCGCATACTCGGCCTGGGTCATTTCAAGCATCTAAGGAAATCTCAGGCAGCGCGCGGCACGCCGCGGGCGCTGGCGATCTCGCGGAACGTACGGCCATCACCATCGAGCACCGCATCATCACCGGTGAATTCCTGCCAGCGACGAACGATCACATCAACATAGGCTGGGTTGAGTTCGATCGCCAAACAACGGCGACCCGTGATCTCGGCAGCGATCACGGTGGTGCCGGAGCCAGCGAACGGCTCATAGATCGCGTCGCCAATATCGGAATTGTTGATGATCGGCCGACGCATGCACTCGATCGGCTTCTGGGTGCTGTGGCCGGTTTCGGATTTGACATGTTCGATTTGCCAGACCGTCGATTGCTTGCGATCGCCAGCCCAAGATGCGTTCTCACCCTTCAAAACCACATAGGACGCAATCTCGTGCTCCGGAACAAACCGCCAGTGATCATCCGCGTCCGGTTTGACCGCATACAGCGCCGGCTCGTGCTGCCAGTGATAGGCACCGCGCGAGATCACCGGGCGGGTCTTCACCCAAACGATATGTGCACGCAACAGGAGACCATGCACTGCGAGCGAGGCCTGCACCTCGGCGGTGTGTAGGCCCGAATGCCAGACATAGGCCACGCTGCCGGGAAAAAGCGCCCATGCCTCGCGCCAATCGGCGCGGTCGTCATTCAGGACGATACCACCCGCACCGGCGGATTGAAGCCCGGCAGCCTGTCGCCACTTCGCATCGTATTCAACGCCGTAGGGTGGATCGGTGACCATCAGATGCGGCGACTCAGCACCCATCACCCGCTTGGCATCCGCGCGCACGGTGGCGCTACCGCACAGTACCCGATGCCCACCCATTACCCACAAATCTCCAGGCACGGATATCGGTGTTACAGGTACATCCGGTGCCGCGTTCGGGTCGGTCAAGCCACCACCGCCACCGGCCGCAGCGAGCAGCAGACTGTCAATTTCGGCGCGGCCAAAGCCAGCGATCTCGCCAAGGCCGGATGCATCCACAAGCGCGAGTTCCTGCGCGAGAAGTGCTTCATCCCAGCTAGCGTCGAGGGCGATGCGGTTATCGGCCAGCGTGTAGGCCCGCCTCTCGTCGTCTGACAGGTGGCCTAATACAATCACCGGGACTCGATCGAGGCCGAGGCTCGCTGCAGCCATGACCCGGCCATGGCCCGCGACTATGGTGGCCTGGGCATCTACCAAGATCGGATTATTGAATCCGAACCGCTTGATCGACGCTGCGATCTTGGCGACCTGCTCGGCCGAATGCAGTCGCGCATTACGCGCATAGGGCACCAGTGCGTCAACCGGCCGATACTCGATGACCAGCGATTTACGTGGCATTCGATCAAATCCATCACTGGTGCGAGTCAACCGAGTCAACCGAGTCAACCTAAGTTTTCGGACGCCCAACTAGCGAAGGCCCGGGGTTTGAATTACCCGCGCCGGATGGGACGCCGGAAGGACCCGCGATCAATTGATGGATTCCGCGCGGCGCGGTCAGGCGGCGAGGGCGCGTGGCGGGTAGCGTGTCCATGCCTCGCGGGCCCGGATCGCGAAGCGCTGGTGGAAGATCGCATGCGCGCGCTCGTAGAACGGAAACCGCTTGGTGTATTTAGGTGCCCGCACGAAGATCAGCACGGGCATGACCCCACCGCGTCTACGTTGGTAGACACCATCCGGCGAACCCCTACGGCCACGCGAGACAAAGTAGGTAGTGCCACCCGTACGCGCGATGCGGGCACGCGAGCGCGGCGTCGCATTCATCTGATAACCGGCACGACCTTCGGCGGCGCCCAGTCGCGAGAGGATGCGAACGATGTCGCCTCCCCGCATGTTGCCATAGGCGTCGAGGCCAACGCTCTTCCCCGGCACGCAATACTCATCGGACCGAAGAATGCCGACGCGTTCCAACGCCCGCTCGTGCCGCTTCTTGCGTCGCCCGCCGCCCTCAACCTGTGGGCCGAGATATTTCCAGGCGGGAATCGATCCAAATCCTTCCTTGAACTGAACGATGGCGGTCAGCAGATGCTTCGTCGCCGGCCTTACAAACAAGGAATTGGACGAGAACGGCGTTGGCCGATCAAACACCGCGCGAATGGTCTCGCGTTCGCCATCGCGGATATCCTGCGCCACTTTGGTCAGCGTATAGGCCAGCTGAAAAGGTGTGACCTCATTGCGAATGTGCCGAAAGGCGCGGAGCACAGCGCTGGCATCGGCCCGGATAAGTGCGGCCATCGGTGCTGCTGCTGCCAGATCGAACAAAGCGCCGCGGGTCGCAGCCCCGATGGGTTCGGCCCGCGGCGAAGTTTGCGGGAGAAAACGCCCAAGGATGTGGGCGACGGCAGCCACAACGCATGCCGTCACCCTATGGCTTCAAACGCGAAAGCCCGACGCATCGCTGCGCCGGGCTTTGCTCTATCCTTGACAAGATGGATGAACGGCATGCGTCACATGGGAGACTCCCGGGTTGGCGCGCGGCGCGATTTTCACGGCCGCCGCATACCCTATAGCAATAAAAACCCCGGCGCTGCGCAGCACCGGGGCCACCGTTCTGACAAAACCGAGAAACTTTGTGCCGGTAAGCGGCAGCACGGGCAATCGCCCGGTGTGTAGCGCGTCCGCGCCGTCGAGGGACTTGAGCAGGGGAAGCGCTGGTTGCGCCTGGCTTACCTACATCGCCTCGATCTGGTGCGGATAGGCCAGAATCGGCACGATCCGCCCCAACAGCAGAGTCTCAAGCACGATTCGGCCGTCCTCCGCAAGCCTGCGCACAATACTGGGCGGCCAGCGGCTGTAGGTATCGTCAACAAACCGCACTTTATCCCCAGGTTTGTGGCGATGCGCCTTCATTGGATCGTGTGGCAGATTCAGTCCGGCCTCGATCATCCGGATGATATCGATGTCACGGTCGGTCAAGGCGGCGGCGTGACCGCCGCCATCGCGCACAAAACCGGTTATGCCGGGCGTGGCATGCACGCAGCTCCAGGGATCGCCGCTGTCGGGGTGCACCGCCAGAAACAGGTAGCCGGGCATCACCGCGCGGAACACGGCGCGCCGTACACGGCACTGACCGCGGCGATGCCCGCCCGCATGCACCTGGTCGACAAAGCACGGCCAGTACACCCATTGCCGCTCAGTCTTGAGAAAATCCGCCGCCTTCTGCTCGTAGGTCGGACGAACCGTAAGCGCGCGCCACTGGCGCGGCGCGTGGAAGTCGAGCAATGCCGGCCCCAGCGCCATCCCCCACACATCCGCCATGGTCGGATCCGTCTTGGCAAACATCGTCACTCCCCTTGATCGCTCATTTCATGATTGGCTACTGGCATCGCCGACGCCGCCAGCGACAGCGACCCATCCTTGCGCGGCGGCCACAGCCACGGCACCCGCAGGCCGAACTTGGCGACCTTCCAAGCCACGGTTTTGCCGGGCATGATTTCCTTCTGCACGACCTCGCCGGTGAACAGGTTAAACGGCTTGATGCCGACAAATGCGCACCATGCGCCGCACTGCTGCGAGCCGTCCTCAACGATCGGCCATTCACCGGATTCCAGATCGAACGCTTGGCCAAGGGCACGCATTGCTTCCGACAGCGGCTTCGATCGCAGCAGCCCAAGCCCATGGTCGGCGACCATGCGTGCGACCGGTTCGGGGTCGTCGCAAATCCGCGCCAGCACGCACAGCGCGCGCCAATCGGCCGAGCCATCGGCGATAAACACCGGTGGCTCGCGCACGACCGGATCGGGCGGGGCGTATTTTTGCCAGTTCGCCCAGGCATCGGTTTCGCGGATGAAGGTTTGCGCCGATGGTTTCCCCGGCGGCCGCTTTTGCCGGCGCCGCCAGGCGATCAACCCCTTGGCCGCTGCGACCAACCGCCGCTTTTCGTCCGCGGTCAGTGCTGCGAACAGCTGCTTGGCGATCGACACGCGCACGATCGGATCGCCGTCCGCGGCGAACGCGGTTTCGAATGCCTGCCAGCCTTCAACCTCCACCACATTCGACGCCTCGCCCCCCGGAGGGGGGTTGGGGGGAGAATCTTTCTGTGGTTCAGAATTACGGTTCATATAGGGGTCGCAGCAGTGCGACGGGGGGGGGTCGCTCCCCAGCGACGGGGGGGTGTCAGCCTGCGACCCCCCCGTCTCAGCCTGCGACGGGGGGGTAGGGTAATCCATTGCCCCGAATTCCCCTCTATTACCCAGCGCTGTCTCAGGCTTCGACGACTCATCGTCGCTATCTGAATCGTCCACAGGCGACGCGATACGGCGATCAAGCAGCAGCCGGATTTCATCGCTGGTGCGGCGCCCCCTGCCCGCGGCATTGATCTTGCCGGTGTCGTCTTCCCAACGCGGGAATCGCGCGATCGCGCCAATCTCTTCCAATTCTTTCAGCCGCCGCTGCACCGTGGCTTTGGACTGTTGCGATTTTTCGGCCATGTATTTTACCGACGGCCAGGCCACCCCTTCCGGGTTTGCGCAGTCGGCCAGCACAAACAGCAGGCACTGCGCGCGCGGATCGCCGGTCGCCTGTTCCATCGCCCAATTCATCGCCCGCACGCTCATGACGCCTCCGCCGCGGCCGCGGCCACACATGGCGGCGTCCTATCGCCCTGCCACGCAGCGCCGGCGGCGGTGCGCCAGACCCGCCACGGCAGGCCGTGCGGCGGGTGCACGGTGATCTTGATCAGTCCGCACTGCGGACAGCGGCGATGGGTTTCCTGACAACCGGAAACCGTGCCGTCGACGACAGTGGTGCGATCGCTCCAGCGATGCCGGGGCGATCGAAGGGTGGTGGTCATGATCGTGCTTTGCGCCTCGTTGCGGTTCTTTTTCGACGCCTTACGCTGTTCTCGTCACCGGACAAATGCGGGGTGACGAGACCCCGAGCGGCGATGGCAATCCGAGCTGCATCGTTCTCGTCACCGGACAAATGCGGGGTGACGAGACCGAGTCCGGTCAAGCTGTTGAGACTGTCCGGTGATTTGCTCTTGCGAGCAGGCGGGAGACCCGCCACTTGCGCGCTCAACCCGCGCAAATTGATCTTGTCAGACGCGCCGCGACAGCCGCGTCGGTCGGGCCTGCACGGTGCGGGCTTCGAGTTCCTGCAGTTTGGGCGCGGCCATCCGGCGTTCGAGATCGGTCTTGACCAGACGGCAGATGCCGTTAGCGGCGCCGATCACGACGCGGCCCTGTTCGACATCTGCTTTACCGCGCCGAGCCTGGTCGATCAGGCTGTTAAGCGCGACGGTGGCGGTCACGAGTTCAGGCGTGCGAATTGATGGCATGGGGTCACTTCCTCATTGCGCGGCGCGCGCGCCGCAGGGTTTTGGACGCAGCCACCAGCTCTGGGCCGATGGCGATAGCCGGCGCAGTGTCAGTAATGACATCGCAGCGGATATTGGCTTCGGCGGCCTTGTAGGTGAGCATGCTCACCGCCATGGCCGGCGCTTGATTAAGCGTGTTGCAATTAAGCCTGGAGACGGTTTCGACCGCGGCGCCCCATTGGCTGGCGTCGCCGCGCGGACTGGCGGTTGCCTGTTTGATATCCGGCTTGATGACGGTGAGATCGGCGGCCAATTGCACGATCGCGGTCGACCAGCGGTGAAGATTATATTTGCGCTTGCGCGCCGCCCTGGCGGTCAGTCGCGCCGCGCGGGCGGTTTCGCGCCGCCAACGCCAGGAGGGTTTGCAGAACGGTTTGCGCGGGAACCGTCTATCCCGCACCGACTTGATCGCGTCGACCTTGGCGATCATGACGGCATTCTCGTCACCGGACAAATGCGGGGTGACGAGACCTTGGCAAGGCGTCGAGCACTGCGTCACCGTGTTCTCGTCACCGGACAAATGCGGGGTGACGAGACCCGGATTCCAGATCGAACGCTTGGCCAAGGGGTTCTCGTCACCGGACAAATGCGGGGTGACGAGACCCGGAGTCCGGTCAAGCTGTTGAGACTGTCCGGTGATTTGCTCTTGCGAGCAGGCGGGAGACCCGCCACTTGCGCGCTCAACCCGCGCAAACTGATCGATCAGATCGAGCCTGATCGTAAGCCGTTCGGCGCCAGCCACCCGGCGCGCCGCGCATTCTACCACAACGGACAACCACCAGCGGCCATCGCGATAGATGATCTCGCCCGTGCGCCAGGACAGCGGCTGCGCGGGCAATAGCCCGCGCGCCTTGATCGTTCCCGCCACGCCCTTGACGTAGAGCCGCCAGCCGCCGGCCTTTGCCGCAGCGGCGGCGCGGTCAAGCGACCAGCCCGATCCCATGCACTCGGTAAACGAGATCGACATGCCGCCGCGCGTGCGCTTGTAGCGCGGATAACCCGCTTGCGCGCCGGCGCCCTGCTTAGCCCGCCGGAAAAACGCTTTGAAAGCGCTGTCGAGATGTTGCGCGACGCCGCGCGCCGCCGCCACCGACAGCGCCGCCCACTCCGGACATTCGGCACGGAGCGTGGTGATTTCCTTGTATTGCTGGCGCTTATTCAGCGTCCTCTTCTCTCGCCGATAGACGTCCTCGCGCCGCTGCAGAAGCGCGTTCCAGAGTTCGGCCATCATCCGCGCCTGCGCTTCCAGAGCCGCCACTTGCATCGGGCTCGGGTACAGCTTGAATGTATAGCGCCGCAGCACGTTGACACTCATGCGCCGGCTCCATCGCACCCGCCCGCGGCCGAGCGCCCCGACTGTCGTTCGAACCATCGCACCAGGCAGGCCTTGACCAAGGCCCAGGTCGACTCACGCTTACGGCGCCGCCGCTGCGATTCACGCTCGAGCGTCGTCGCGCAGGAGGGCTCGAGACCGACACTGACCGCCACGGTTCCGCGGCCGGCGCCACGGGTCGCCGGCGGGATAATCCGGATTCGCTCCACGCCGGCCGTCGCGATCTCGGCGGCGACCAGGCCACCGGCGGCGCGGTAACGCGACACGCCGCGGCGCGCGGCATGGCGCGAGAGCGCCGCGATGATCTCGGGGTGCAGATTGACCGTGACGTCGATCAAGCGACCAGAGCCCGCTTCGTCGCCCGGCGCCGGCCGCCGCCGGCGGCGACCCTGGGCTGCGACGGGCGGCGGCGGCTTGATCGGCGCCGCCGTGTTCGCCGCATCTTTCGCTTGTGTGACCTGCTCGGATTCCGGCAGCAGCAGATCGATGCCGTGCTTGCGGCAGACGCCTGCGAACATACCAGCATCCCAACCGAGCATGCGCCTGGTGGATTCGGCCGATCGGCCGCTGCGGAGGGCCGCGCGGATCGCGTTCACGGCATCGGGGGTATACGGCGTCATGGCACGGCCTCCGGCATTTGGGCGGGTGAGCCACCCTGGATCGAGGCCCATCGCGCGCCACAGCTTGACGCTCATTTCGGTGCGGCCATTCGCAGCCTCGATCACATAGAGTTCCGACAAGCCATGGGCGCGCGCGAAGGCTTCTAAGCCGCCGTACTGCGCGGCTTTCCGAACCAGCGTTGCGCGAACGTGGGGTTTGTCAAAGGCGGCGCACTGCGGTTGAAATTGTGCGTTCATACGCTGGACCCACCCTGCTGGCTTGGGGTCTTGCCGTGCGCGAGCGGGGTGTTCTGCAAAAACTCGCGACGGTCGGCTTCCAGATCCGCGGCGGTGGTGCCGTCGGAGTGGTCGCGCAGCGAGGGGCGCGCGCGTTTGGCCATCACCATGGTCGCGATGTTAAGATCGAAGATTGGCTTATTGTGTCGCTCGAAATACGCGACCTCGTAGGCGATGCCGGCCGACTCCTGCCAGCCTTCCATATGTGCGACGATCAGCACGCGGGCGGCGTTCATCATAGCTTCATCGAACGGCAGCCAGAGCGCATGGTCGAGCGGATCGAGGCCGCCATGCACCGCGAGCGGATGGGTGTGGGCGATCGGGGAATAGACCTTGACGCCGGCCAATATCATCTTGGCCGCCAATCGCGCGGCGTCCGCGAACGCACGCTCGATGCCGCCCGGATAGCGGCTGTACGGCGTCGCCAGATAGCACAACGGCGCGCGTTGCAGATCGCTCATGCGGCGGCCCCCTCCGCGAGCACCGCGATCACTTCATGGATCGATACGCAGATATCGCTCGCGAGCAAGTTCATCAATTCCGGCTCACCATCGGCGAGCAGCACGATGCAGCGCTTGCCGGCGCCGCAGAACCATCCCGCTTCGAGGTGAGCCGAGCGCCCGCACGGAAGCACCAGCACGCAGGTGTCGGCCCATTGCATCGCGCGCAGATCGGAAACGAATCCATGCGACGCGACGGGGTGCGTGAGCAGCAATTGGCGATATTTCTCCGGGCTCCAATGCTGGAATTCGGGATCAATCTGTCGCCAGCTGAAACCCGCTTCGCTATGCGGCGGTTGGCGGAAATCATAGACCGCGTGCCCAGCCAGGCGCAGGCGGTCGACGACCATCGGCTGATCCTGATTGCGCCAACTCGATGCGACGTAGATGCGGCTCATGATTCCCCCTGTTCCGGCGTCATGGTGCCATCGTCCAGCACGGCATCGGCGATCCGATCGCGGCTGATGATGTCGAGCAGCGCACCGGCGACGAATTCCGGTGACGCCCCGCGGGCGCGGCCGGCGGCGCGCAGATAGTTGAGTGTGTCCGTGCCGAGCGCGACCGCGATCTCGGCCCATCCAACGGTCGGGCCCTTGCCGCGGTACGGCACGCGCGCGCCATCGCGCCGCGCCTTGCGGATCGCTTTGTGGACCGCCGCGGTGGTCAGCCCCGGCACCGCCAGCTCGGCGAGAATCGCTTTGTTGCCCAAGCCATCGCGCGCCAGCGCGACGATCGCGGCGCGGACTTCCGGCGTGACAAGGGTCCCGGTCATGCCGTCACCCGCCGCCGCAGGAATTCTGGAATTGTGAGGTCGTCGGCGGTGACCAATGGCACGCGCCAATCGCCGTCGCGCCGGCAACAAGCACCAACGAGCGGCGTGAGCGAGAACGGCACAGCCGGCGTATCGGATTGCGCCGGTTCGGCTTCATTGCCCCAGGCATCCCAGCCCGGCCGCGCCGGGCCGCGCCGGTTCAATTCGATCTTGGGCAGTGTCGGAAACGCGCGTTCGATCAGCTGTGCGAACGCTTCCGGCTTGGCCGAGTGCCGGCCCTGCCACGGCGCGGCGATCACCGAGCCACACAGCGCCGTCGCCGGCGCCGGAACATTGCCGCGCGTGCCGACCATCAGCAATTCGTGCTCGCCGGTAAACCAGAAGCCCGACCCGCGCCCGTGGCCGTTACGGGTCTTGTGCCAGATGACATGGGTTTTGTAGGCGAAGCCCCAATGGCTGATGACTTCGAGCGCCGCGGGGGTCATCGGCGCCGTCGCCCACAGGAACAGCACACAATCGGCGGCGGCGATGGTCGCGACCGGCCGCGCACAGATGTCGATGGTCTTGGAGGTCGGGTAGTGATTGTCGGCGGCGCGATCCATTCCGGTGTCCCGGCTGTAAGGCTCGAATTGCCATTCCGGATCGGCCAGGATCACGCCGTATTTTTTATCGGGTAGCGCCAATTGCTTTTCGCCGAGCGCGGCTTCGCGGCTGGCGCGGGCTTCCTGCTTAATGACGCTGCGCACGACATTGGTACGGCCGGCATCGGCCTCCGCGGCGATGCGGCGCTGCATTTCCGTGGTTAGCTTAGCGGCCTGCGCCGCCGCCGACACCGCCAGCCGGCCCTGATCGACGGCGCGCTGGAGTTCCGGAGCGCCGCGGTCATGCACGACCTTGGCGTGCCGCACCAGCCGCTCGGAAACGCTGAGCATCCGCGCCGCATCGGGCTGCGCCACCTTCGGCAAATTTGCCGAAGGTTCCAAATCGGTGCGCTCGCCTTGCCGCATGGTCGCCAGGCGATCCGCGACCATCGCGCGCTGGCTTTCGTTGAGGTGCCGCCGCCTGAGGTTCTTCGAGATCACGAAGCCGAGCGGGTCGCCGTCAACCGACGGCACGAACCGGATGAAATATTTCGTCCGGTCCGGGCCGTCGTCGTCTTCCAATAGACCGGCCGCCAGCGCCGCCCGGTAGCGGTTGCGGCCGTCGAGGATCGCGCCATCCAGCACGACGATGCGTTCGCGGAGATCGTTGGCCTTGAGATCGGCCGCAAGCTCCGCGAACTCAGCCCCCTCGATCAAGGGGAACAGATCGGCGTATGGATGGAACGGCAGCATCAGTTTTCCGACCGTCCAAACACCGCGGGGCGGTTGGCGCGCGGCAACAGCCGCGCCGACGGCGACGGACCGGCGGACGGCGGCGTTTTCGGTTTGCGTTTCGGCGCGGCGCTGCGCGGTGTCACGCGCGGCGATCGGCGTTTGCGCTTGCTGGCCATTGCTGTCCTCCCCGATTGAAAATCTGTCGCTGCCGCACGCCGAACACGACCAACGCTGAACTCAGGAACGCAGAACCATCATCGCCGCCATCGCGCTGGCTACGGCCGATGTCTCATCATGTTGTCGCCAAACAGCGCGACCCATTGCGCAATGAAGTCGGTATCCGGCGACAGCGTACCGGCGCAGATCGATTGCACGGCAGCCCGCACCCGCTGCTGCGCGAGATGGTCGGCGATCTCGACAAATTGCGCCGCGAAGTTGTGTGGTTGCAGCCAACACGCCCGCAAATGCCCGGTCAGCATGACATTCCGGTCGACATCCGGATCGATGGTGACAACCCAGATTTCGTGGGTCGCATTGTCGCGATAGAACCGGGTGATCACACCCGGCAGCGGGCGCAAATGAATCAGCACCACCGAATAGGAGTGCCAGCACGGATGCGCGCCGGGCGCTTCGACCACCCAATGCGCCAGCGCGCCGTCGTCATCGGCGGAAATTCCCTTGGCGCGCCGCAACGCCGCAAGGTCGACCAGCCAAGCTTTGCCGCGCGCTCCTTCCAGCACCGCCGGTGCGGCGATCGGGTGCTTGATCGGCGCGGCCAAATCAACATCGCCGATCAAGCGGCGGATGGCAGAGGCGCTGGTTCCGATCTGTGCCATCACGCCCACCGGACTCTCGGCCACCGCAGCGCCGACACCGCATGCGCGATCAGCCCAGCCAGCATCGCCGACGCGCCGATGGCGATGGCGAGATCGCGCAGCAACCCATGATCGGTCGGCGGCGGCGCGGCCCGATCGACCGCCGGCGGCAACGGCCGCGCGGCCACCGCCGCAGCGCGCGGCGACACCGCCACGGTGGCGATCGGCCGCGGCACGATGGCCGCCGCCGGCGTTACCAATCCAGAGGGCGCGGACGCCGGCGATCGCGTCGCCGCAAACGCATGCTCGAAATCCGACACCGCGCGCGCCGCCTGGCTAGGAGGATGTCTCACAGCGGCGCGCGCGGGCCGGGCCGCCCCCGTGGTCCGGCGGATGGCGGAACGGGATTTTTTAACCCTGGCCGGCGCGGCGGCGCGCAGGACTTTCTGCGGCGCGGCGGCGGCGCCGGGCGGCGCGGCGAAAGCCACGCCGCCGCCCGCCATGAGCGCCAGCAGCAGCAGCGCCGCCGATGCGGCCAACCAGCGGGCCGGCCTATTGCAGTTCGCGGATAAGCGCCAGCTTGCCCGCGTCCGACACCGCGCGGGCGCCGGCGAGCCAGTATCTGGCGATCCGGGTTTTGACGCCGGCCGCGGCGGCCCAATGCTCGGCCGTCTTGCGCGGCCAGATGCCGCGCGCGGCCCGGGCGTAGATTCCGGTGCACTCCAGTGCACCGCGGTGCACTCCAGTACACCGGATTGCGGTTGAGAAACCGGCCGCCCCCGATTCGATTCCACCCATGACCACGCCCTCACGCTACCGACAAAGAAACCCCCGCCCGACCTACCGCCCACTACCGTTTGGGCGCAAAAGTCGGGGTTGTTTTTTACAATTAATACACGTTGAACTCTTAGCCTGCCGGCCAAGAACACCACAACTGGCAAGGAGCAAGTATGGCGAGAACGGCCTTTGTCGACACCAGCAACGCCCCGGAGTTTTTCGCCCACGAACTGCACGATTGCGAATTGTTCGGCGCGGTCTGCCGGCTGGTGCCGGTGGCCTATCGCAAGAACGCCAGCGGGATGTTTGTCGCCGAGGCACCGTGCACGTTGGTATTGCCAACCACGATCGTTGCCGGCGCCGCACGGCTGATCCTCAAACGGCTGGAAGGCGGAGGTGCTCACTGAACCAGCCTCATGAGGGTTTTTCGCTCCCGCTGGAGCCGCGCGCCGGTGAAGGCACCGTTGGTTTCAACCTCGATGCGCGCCTGGAGATCGGCGGACATGCCACGCTTGCCTTGCAGAATCGAAGACAGGTGCCCCCGTGAGATACCAAGGCGGCGCGCGAACTCAGCATCGCTACCGACGTTTGCGTCGATCCACTCCGCCAATGGATGCTCCCGCTCTTCTGGCTGATTCATGATAGATGTTTGCCATCAGCAAACGGCATTTGCAACCGAAAAAGTTTGCTGTGGGCAAATCGCTTTTTCGCCCGCGCCGACCGACAATCACGGCATGTTAAAACGCCCGCGAAATCAGCCGAAAATCGCAAATCGCACGCGATCTTTTCGCGGACGGATGCCCCGCCGCCAGCCAGGACCGACCGAACAACTTCACATTGGATCTTGGCTCGCGGCACTCGAACTCAAGCAGATTGATGTCGCACAGCGCGCCAAGATTGGCCGCGCCTACCTCAACAATCTGATCAATCCCAAGACACCAGATAAGCCGCCGAACCCATCAGCGTTGGTGATGCTGCGCCTATCCCGCGTTATGGGCGTCAGCGTAAACGAATTATACGAAGAACCGCCGACCAGGGCCGAACTGGCTCGCCTGCGCCGATATCAACCCGCGACATTGGGGAGCCTGTTGGAAACGAGGAGCTAGAACCGCATGCGCGCCGCGCTCGCTTTCTTCATTCTCGCACTACCATCAGCCGGATACGCTCAAGAGGCCACCCTACTCTGCGCACTTGTTAAAGATGATCCCGCGCGGCTGGCTTGCTTCGATGCCCTCACGCGCAAGCCGGCGGCCGACCGTGGACCTACACAGGCGGCAGAATGGCATATTAGCGAGAGCCGCTCGCCATTGGACGACGGCCCGCAGGTCCACGCAGTACTTTTGTCGCGCGATGGACGGTCCTCGCTCGTCCTGCGCTGCCATGAGAATGCAACGGAGGTCGCATTCTCGGACAAAGAATTCCTGGGTACTGGACAAGCGATCCGCATGACCTACCGTATTGGGAAGAACCCACCTATCAATGGCAGCTGGCTGCCATCCCAGCAGGGCGTGGCTGCTTTTGCCCCCAATGCCGGCTCATTCCTTCGCGCCCTCCCCGACCACGAAATGTTGTTTCTACGCGCCACCGGCTGGCGTGGCCAGAGTCACGACGGCACCTTCGATTTAGGCAAGGTCTCCGAGGTCCGCGAACGTATCGCCATGGCTTGCAAATGGTCCGCAGCTCCAACCGGCAAGGCCAAGGCGCCAAAATAATCTCCCGCTTGAAAGGTGTTTTCTATCAGCAAACGTTTTCGCTTGACCGAAATGTTTGCTTATGGCAAACATCTGGTCGTGACCGACCTCAACCCGTAGCGACTGATCGTTATGCCCAAGCGTGAGCTGATCGACATCGCCGGCGAGGTCCGCGGCGAAACCGACAAGGCGATACGTCTTTTTGACGGCAAAACAATCGCCTGGTTGCCGAAATCGCAAGTTGAGGACAACCGCGACGGGACGTTCACGATGCCGGAGTGGTTGGCCAAGGATAAGGGTTTCATCTGATGCCGATGACCCCTCCGTCCGACCCGCTCGCCGAGCTGATCACCCTGATCGGCGGCGAACCGCAGCGTCCCCCACAGTCAGGAGTAATCATGAACAAGCACCAGCGCAGCCAACCGGCCGCCGCCCAAGCCAGCCAAGCCTTGGCCGAGGCCGCACTCCACGACAGCACCGCCGACATCAACGACATCGACACCATCGACGACCTGCGCGCGGAGATCGACGAACTCAGCGACCTGGTGGTGGCGCTCAAGCGCACCAATCAGCAACTCAATGCCGAGAACGACCGGCTGGTGGCGCTGCTCGAGCACGCCGGTGCCGAGCACGCCTGTCAAACCATCCAGCTGCGCGCCGAGCTGGAACGCGACCGCGCCGAGCGGCGCTATTACGAAAAGCTGCTCGACTATGCCCGCGCCACCACCCACGGCGTCGCCGAAGCGCTCGCCGATGCGCTGAGCCGGCACCAGCAAAGCGCGCAGCGCCAGATCGGCCAGCAGCGCGGCGCGGAGTCCGACCGATGACCGCGCTATCGCCGATCCAGGCCGGCGCGCTGCGCAGCGCGCTGGCCGAACCGCTGCACCGGCTGCGCGGCAACCGCTGGGTGCGGCAATCGCTGTTCGACACTGTGGGCGGCGCGCACCGCAGCAGCACCGTGCGTGCCTGTGTCCGCCGCGGCTGGCTCAAGACCACCGGCCGCGCGGTCGGCCGCATGCACCTGGTCGAGATCACGCCGGCAGGCCGCGCCGCGCTGTTGCACAGCCCGCCCAGCATCCGCGCCCAAAATCAGCGACCGGCGATCGCCGCGGCGGTGGAGCACAGTCCATGACGATGGCGAGCAACATTTTGACCAAGCGCCCGGCACCGCCGGTCACCGAGGATCGGATTTGGCGGGAGTTCCGCGCCAGCCAGATCCGCGCCCGCGAGCGCTATGCCAACCTCACGGCCGATCGGCGCGATGACATCGTCGTGACGACGGCGCAGGTGGCGGAGCGCCTATTGAGATATTAACACCATGACCAATGCACTTTGCACCCTGTGCGGTGCGCCGATGCCGGCCGGCGAGGAAATGTTCAAATTCCACGGCTATAGCGGGCCGTGCCCTAAGCCGCCCAAGGCGCGTGCGGCCGATACGGGGGTCGAGCGCCCCCCGACTGGGCCGCGCTCTATCGCGACACCGCCCACACGCCGGATTGATCGGTGGCAGAGCGCTCGCTTCGACGATCGGCAGATCGCCTATTGGGCGGACGATGGTGGTATCGCTTTAACTTCCACCGATGCACGGAAGACGGGTGATTAAGGATTGGCATGAATGTCCTCGACCTATTTTCAGGCATCGGCGGATTCAGCCTCGGCCTCGAACGAGCCGGGATGCGAACCGTTGGGTTCTGCGAAATCGACGACTACTGCCGCGAAGTCCTGGCCGAACGGTGGCCGGGAGTCCCATGCGCCATTGATGTCACCGCCCGAGAATTTATCCCAGGAGAGGCCGACATCGTGTGCGGAGGCTTCCCCTGTCAAGACATCAGCCACGCTGGGCAACGTGCCGGAATTACCGGAGAACGTTCGGGACTCTGGCGGCATCTCCTACGAGCCATTCGCGTGGTTCGACCCCGTTACGCAATCGTGGAGAACGTGGCAGCGTTGCTTGGTCGAGGGATGGGCAGCGTTCTCGGGGACTTGGCCGAGATCGGGCAGGATGCGGAATGGCATTGCATACCGGCGAGTGCCGTTGGTGCCCCTCACATCCGTGATCGGGTCTGGATCATTGTTGCCGACCCCTCGCGCGGAGGGGATGGACTCGATGGGCTCGGGCAAGCACTCGAAAGACAGCTTGCTGGTTCAGTCGCGTACTTGGCCGACACCTACCGCAGTGGACGGCCGGAGGGGCAACAAGCCGCCGCGGCCCTGGGACACGGGCATTCCGCTCGCGCAAGCGGTGGTGCTGTATCCGACGCCATCAGCGAGCGAGTACACGTCGAACCGTTCACCGTCGCCGAATGCAGCGGTGCGCTACTCGCTCACGGGGATGGCGCGGTACAACAAGTGGCCCACGCCGACAGCACGGGACTACCGATCGGGCGACCAGCCGAACAGCCGCAGAGCCCAGGCGAAGCGATCAGGCGAGTGGCACAGCCCGAACCTGAACGATATTGCGGCGCCTGGTGGGCAGTTGAACCCGACGTGGGTCGAGTGGCTCATGGGGTTCCCGCTCGGGTGGACCGACTTAAAGCGCTTGGCAATTCCGTCGTCCCGCAAATCCCGGAAATCATCGGGCGGGCAATCATGAGTGCCGAACGCCCATCATTAACTTCTACCAAACGGCCGGGTGACTGATGCCACGCACCGGCGCCACCATCACCCAGGCCGATGTTGCACGCGCTATCCGCGCCGCAAAGCAAGCCGGCGCCGCCGAGGTTGAGGTCACCACCCGCGACGGCGGCAAGATTTTGATCCGGCTGACGCCGCAAAGCACCGAGCCCCCCGTTGCACAGCGGCAGCCGGTGGTGCTGTGATGGACGCCATGCCGCGCCCACGCCCGCCATTTTTGCAGCGCGCCGTCACCCGCCACGGCCGGGTCGCCTGGTACGTCCGGCGCGACCGCGGGCCGCGCCTACGGCTGCGATCGGCCTATGGCTCGCCGGAATTTGAGCGCGAATATCAGGCGGCGATCGCCGGCACGCCGAAGCCCGCGCCGCGTGGCGAAAGCGCGGGCACCGTGGCCTGGTTGATCGCGCGCTACCGCGAGACCACCGCCTGGCGCGATCTGTCGATGGCGACCCGGAAACAACGCGAGAATATTTTTAAGGGCGTGCTCAAGACCGCCGGCCATGAATCGATGGCGCTGGCGGCGGCCGATATTATTGCCGGCCGCGATCGGCGCGCGGCGACGCCCTATCAGGCGCGGCATTTTCTGGATGCGCTGCGCGGGCTCTACCGCTGGGCGCACGCCGCCGGCCTGGTCAGGCAGGACCCGACGCTGGGCGTGGCGCCGCCCAAGACCAAAAAAGGCCCAGGCTTTCCGCGCTGGACGGAGGATGATGTCGCCGCTTATGAGCGGCGCTGGCCGATCGGCACCAAGGAAAGAGTCTGGTTTGATGTGCTGTGCTACACCGGCGGCCGGCGCGGCGATGCGGCGGTGATCGGCCGCCAGCATGTGCGCGATGGCGTCGCGACGTTTCGCACCGAAAAGAGCCGCGGCAAAGTCACAGTGACGATCCCGATCCTGCCGGTGCTGGCGCGCACGCTGGCCGCCGGGCCATGCGGCGACCTGACCTTCATCGTCGGCGCGCGCGGCAAGCCTTTGACCAAGGAGTCGTTCGGCAATGCTTTCAGCGAGGCGGCGCGCGCCGCCGGCATCGCCAAGTCCGCGCATGGCGTGCGCAAGATCGCCGCCATCCGCGCGGCGCTCAACGGTGCGACGCTGGCGCAGCTCAATGCACTGTTTGGCTGGACCGGAACGTCGATGGCGCTGCACTACACCCAGGAGGCCGACCGCATCCGGCTGGCCGGAGCGGCGGCGCATATGCTGGCGCCGCGCGACCAACAGAACGATTCTGGAACATCTATGCCCTCACCTCGCCGGAAGGTGCGGGCGTCAGAGCGAAAAGACCAATGATATCAATTAGATTTTTTGGTGCTGGTGGGAGAGGTAGGACTCGAACCTACGAAGGCGTAAGCCAGCGGATTTACAGTCCGCCCCCTTTGCCACTCGGGACACTCTCCCATTTTCCGCCACTTGCAACGCCGGCTTCAGATATTCGTTAAAGCGGCGGGAAGCAACAAATCGGGGGCGTTTTATGGGGAGGGCCCCGGTCCAAGTCAATCAAACAAGTCAACCAAACAAGTTTGGCCGCCCATGGGCTACCCGCGGGATGGGCCACCCGCGGGGCGATTTTGCTCTGACTTGCGGTGGCGCGGCATCGCCGCTAGGTCATCGAGCAGAAGGGGTACCCACAATGCGCGATCGACCGAAAAGCCGGCCAGAACCGGCGACGCGACCGGGTACCCATCGCGGTGCCCCATTCGACTCCAAACCGGTCTCCAAACCCAGTGCCAAACCCGGCGCAAAACCGGGATCCAAGCCCGGCACCACCCATGAGCAGCGCGACCGGCGCGCCCGCTTCGAACGCGCCCGGCGCGACAGCCTGCGGCCGGAGCATCGCACCGTGCTTTATGGCTGGCACACCGTCGTAGCCGCGCTGGCGAACCCGGCGCGCCGGATTCATCTGCTGCTGGCGACCGAAAACACCGCCCGCCGCCTCACCGAGGAAGGCGTCAAGGCGTCGCCGCAAGTGGTGCGACCCACGGCGATTGCCGAGCGGCTGACGCCGGACGCGGTACATCAGGGCCTTTACCTCGAAACCGACCCCCTGCCCGCGCCCGCGCTGGCCGATATCAGCGGCCCGGTGCTGGTGCTCGACCAGATCACCGATCCGCATAATGTCGGCGCGATCCTGCGCACCGCCGCCGGCTTTGACGTCGCCGCCGTCATCACCACCGCGCGCCATAGTCCCGAAGCGACCGGCGCACTGGCCAAGGCCGCCTCCGGCGCGCTCGAACATGTGCCGATCGTCACCGTGCAAAATCTCGCGCGCGCCATGAGTGAATTGCAGGAGCGCGGCTATCTGTTGGTCGGCCTCGACGCCGAGAGCGAGCGCGCGCTGGGCGATGTGCCGATGCGCGCACCGCTGGCGCTGGTGCTGGGCGCGGAGGGTAAGGGTCTGCGGCAATTGACGCGCGAAAGCTGCGACCATGTCGGCCGGATCGAGCTGCCGGGCAAGATCAAATCGCTCAATGTGTCGAATGCCGCGGCGCTCGCGCTCTATATCGCCGCCCAGCGGCTGGCCTGATCGGCGCGTTAGAGCCGATACGACGGCAGAGCGCGAAAATGCACCGGACCGACATACGGATAGTCCGGCAGCCGGCGCGGCCGCGCGATCGTCGGCTTGGTGTAAATACCCGGACCGGAATAGACCGGACCGCGATCGACAATATAGATCCGCCGCCGCTCGGATGAATCCGCCATCGTGACGGTCGCGATGACGATGGTGGCGGTGGCGGTCGCGATGGAAAATAGCTGTCGGAGCATCGTGGTCCCTCGGCTTTGCAATGCGTCGATTACGGTTGGTGGCGATAGTGGCGCTGGATCCGCCCGCGATGATCGCGGTGCAGCCGGTGATCCGGTATGACAATGGTCGGCGCGGTAATGATCGGCGGCGGTTCGGCCGGCGGATCGAGCGTGGCCGGCATTGCCGGCGACTGGGTGCCCCATTCGCGATAATAGCTTGGCGCCGGCGGCGGCAATTGCCGATCCGGCGGCGGCTCGACCTCGCGGCGGCCGTAGCCGGGACGCCCGCCACCCGACGGAAAATAGGGGCTGGCGCGATAGGGCGCCGGCCCGATCAGCGGACCGCTGACAATCGACTGCGGGACGTGCCCGGGACGCGACAAGCCCCAGTCGCCTTCCACGATCGTATAGGAGGCATCGTAGCCGTTGATCACCACCGGCACGCCGGGCCGGCCGGGAATAACCCGCACCGGCGCGCGATCCGCGCACGCCATCGACGCGCCGAGCACGCAGCCAATCAGACCGATCGCCAGCGATCGTTTGCAACCCATCGAGCGCCGCCTTTGTGAAAGCTTTGCGGCATCCTCCAATGGAAAGGTGAACCGGCCTTTCACCATAGCGGCCAATTGCGCGGTATCGTTAACCGAGTGTCACCGGTCCGGCGCGCGCCGCCGATCGGCGTTTCCGGCCAGCAGCGATTGCGCCGCCGCGGCGCCGTCCAGGCAATCGACCAGCCTGTCATGAATATTGATCAGCGAAACCCGCAGATAGTTGGTGATGGAGGGATAGTCCGGGGCGCGCAGCTTTTGGTGGATCGGCATCAGGTCGAAATAGCGCTTCGCAAATGGCACCGGGATGTCCTTGACCGGCTTGGGCGGATGCAGCCCGATCAGTTCGAGTTGCCGGGCGAGTTCACGGCGTTCGCCCTCCCAGGTCGGCGCATCAAATGGTTCCGGGATCGGATAACGATCGAATACCGACAACACGAGCCCCGCCAGCGCATCGATGCCGGCGCGTCGATCGGCGGCAATGTGCGGATTGAGGACCTTCTCAACCATTTCGCCGACCATCGCGAGGCCCAAGGGATAGGCCTGCCAGCGCGCACTCTCCATGGCGATCAGGAATTCCGGCTCACGCAGCAGCACCTTGGCATAGTGCCCGGCGCGGGCGCGGGAATATTCATACATGCCCTTTTGCACCAGAAAGGCCGCGTTCCGATCGATGAATTCGGCAAGCGCGCCCGCCTCCACAATGGCGGGGGAGCGCCGGAACAGATCGAAAAAACCCATCGCCGCTCCTTAAGCCAAAGATTAACGCCCCGCGCGCACCCCGCCGAGATGCCCTCGCACCGATCGCCCGTGCTAGGCTAGTGGAGTGGATTTGACATTCGCTACCCACCTGGCAGCAAGCACGCGATGCGAATGTCAAATCCAAAACTCCACTAGCAGCCTATACTTGCTAGTGGTCCTTTGATTCTAACATTCGTAAAATCGCGCGCGGAAATGGAATGCGAATGTTAGAATCGGACCACGAGCGCCCGGTTTCCGAAGTTCGTGATACCTCGCTGCGACCACCTATACGAACTTCGGAAACCACAGGGCATTAGTAACGCTACGATCCTAGTGCCGCTTTTCGATCTGAAGTTCCTAACCGAAATTGCCGCGGGTGGTATAGGAACTTCAGATCGGCGGCACTAGCATCAAACAACCTGGGAGGCCTTGCGTCCAAAGTGGCGCGGGATCGATCATGCTGCAAGGCTGGGTCGTCATTGCTGTCGCGCTCGGCTATATCGGCCTCTTGTTCGTGGTCGCAAGCTATGGCGATCGCGCGCGTCGATTTCGCCCCGAAGGCCGCACGCGGCACCTGATCTACCCGCTGTCGCTGGCGATCTACTGCACATCCTGGACCTTCTTCGGTTCGGTCGGCCTCGCCTCGCGCTCCGGGATCGAATTCCTGGCGATCTATATCGGGCCGATCGTGATGATCGGCCTTTGCTATCCGTTCATCATGCGCGTCGTGCGGCTTGCCAAGGCGCAGAACATCACCTCGATCGCCGACTTCACCGCCGCCCGCTACGGCAAATCGCAGGCGGTTGCTGCAACGGTCGCGCTGATCGCCATCATCAGCATCATCCCCTACATCGCGCTGCAACTCAAGGCCGTTTCAACCTCGCTGGGCACCATCATCGGCGACGTGCGACCCGACTTCGTGGCCAATCTGCCGCTGGTCGGCGACATCGCGCTGTTTGTCACCTTGTCGATGGCGGCTTTCGCCATCTTATTCGGCACCCGTCAGATCGACGCCACCGAACATCAGGACGGGCTGATCCTGGCGGTGGCGGCGGAATCGCTGGTCAAGCTCATCGCGTTTCTGGCGGTGGGCGTATTCGTCACGTTCTGGATGTTCGACGGGCCGGCGGCGCTCTTCTCCCAAGCGATGCAACACACCGATACCGCCGCGATCCTCAACCGCGACTATCCGTTCGGCACGATCGCCGCGATGACGCTGTTGTCATTGATTGCGATCCTGCTGCTGCCGCGCCAATTTCATGTCACCGTGGTCGAAAACCACAACGCGCGCGAGATCAAGCGCGCGGCATGGCTGTTCCCGCTGTATCTCGTGCTGATCAATCTGTTCGTGCTGCCGATCGCGCTCGCGGGCATGTTGACCTTTCCGACCGGCAGCGTCGACAGCGATATGTATGTGCTGGCGCTGCCGCTTGCCGCCAAATCGGAACTCCTGACGCTTATCGCCTTTGTCGGCGGGCTGTCCGCGGCGACCGCCATGGTGATCGTCGAGTCGATCGCCTTGGCGATCATGGTGTCGAACGACATCGTGATGCCGCTCTTGCTCAAGCGCCGCCAACGCATGATCACCGAGAGCGCCGATGTCGGCCGCATGCTGCTCACGGTGCGGCGCGTCGCCATCGTCGTCATTCTACTGCTGGCCTATCTGTACTACCGCTCGGCCGGCGCCGCGCAACTCGCTTCCATCGGTCTCTTGTCGTTCGCCGCCATCGCCCAGCTTGCGCCGGCGTTTTTCGGCGGCCTGTTTTGGCGGCGGGCAACCGCGCGCGGCGCAATGGCCGGCATGACCATCGGCATCGCGACCTGGGCCTATACCATGCTGCTGCCGAGCTTCGCCGACGCCGGCATCGTCAGTATCGCCGTGCTGAGCGATGGGCCTTGGGGCATGGCTTGGCTGCGGCCGCGGGCGCTGTTTGGACTGGAACTGCCGCCGCTGGTCCATGGCGTGGTTTGGAGCCTCGGCCTGAATGTGATCGCCTATGTCGGCTTCTCGCTGAGCCGCGCGCCTGCGCCCATCGAACGCTTGCAGGGCGATGTGTTCGTGCCCTCCGATCTGACCCCAATCGCCCCGAGCTTCCGCCTGTGGCGCCCGACCGTCACGGTCGAAGAGCTCAGCGCCACGGTCGCGCGCTATCTCGGCGAGGAGCGCACCAAGATATCCTTCGGCAGCTATGCCGTTACGCGCGGCATTCCGCTCGACCCCACGGCCGAAGCCGATTTCCAGTTGATCCGCTATGCCGAACACATGCTTGCCTCCGCCATCGGCACCTCCTCGTCGCGCCTGGTGCTGTCGCTGCTGCTGCGCAAACGCACGGTCTCGACCAAGGCCGCGCTGAAGCTGCTCGACGACACCAACACCGCGATCCACTACAATCGCGAAATCCTCCAGACCGCGCTCGATCACGTCCGCCAGGGCATTGCGATCTTCAACAAGGACCTGCACCTGATCTGCTGGAACCGGCAATTCGGCGACATTCTGGCATTGCCGCCGCAACTCACGCGAGTCGGGACTGCGCTCGACGAAATTCTTCGCTTCAATGCGCGGCGCAATTATCCCACCGCGGCCTCGGTGGAAGCGATCGTCCAGGGCCTGACAAAGCAATATGTTTCGTCGAGCCTGCCGTTCCTGGAGCGCGTTCCCGAAAGCGACCTGGTGATGGAAGTGCGCGCCAACCCCATGCCCGACGGCGGCATCGTCACGACCTTCACCGACATTACCGCCAGCGTGAAGGCGGCCGAAGAACTGGAACGCGCCAACGAGACGCTGGAACGGCGCGTGCGGGAACGCACCGAAGAACTGACCCACCTCAATACCGAACTCGCGCACGCCAAGGCCGGCGCCGAGCAGGCCAATATTTCAAAGACCCATTTTCTCGCCGCCGCCAGCCACGACATTCTGCAACCGCTCAACGCCGCGCGGCTCTATGTCACCAGCCTGATCGAACGTCAGGGCAGCGGCGAGACCTCCCAGCTCGTAGACAATATCGATGCCTCGCTCGACGCAGTCGAGGAAATCATCGGCGCGCTGCTCGACATTTCGCGCCTCGATACCGGAGCGATGAAACCGGAATTCGTCAACTTCCATATCGACGATATATTGCGTCAGCTCGAAGTCGAGTTCACGCCGCTCGCTCACGGCAAACGTCTGCAACTCGACTTTGTGCGCTGCTCGCTGACGGTGTGGTCGGACCGCCGGCTGCTGCGGCGGCTTTTGCAAAATCTAGTATCGAACGCCATCAAATATACGTCGGAAGGCCGCGTGCTGGTCGGCTGCCGGCGACACGGCAAAGTCTTGCGCATTGACGTCTACGATACCGGGCTTGGCATTCCGGCGTCCAAACGGCAAATCATCTTTCAAGAGTTTCATCGGCTCGACGAAGGCGCCAAGGTGGCGCGCGGGCTCGGGCTCGGGCTTTCGATTGTGGAGCGGATCGCGCGTGTGCTCGACCACAAGGTCGAGGTCGATTCCACCGTCGCGCGCGGCTCGCATTTTTCGATCGAGGTTCCGCTCGCCGCGCACGCAGCGGTTCGCGCACCATCGCGACCGGCGCTCGGGATCGATCGCGGACAGCTCAACGGCGTTGTGGCGGTATGCATCGACAACGACAGCGCCATTCTCAACGGCATGGAGCTGGTGCTCAGCGGCTGGGGCTGCCGGGTGCTCAAGGCGCCGGACCTTGCAACCGCGATCGCAGCCATCGTCGAGGCCGCCGTCACGCCGCGCATTCTCCTGGTCGACTACCACCTGGACGAAGGCAATGGCCTTGAAGCCATCCTGGCGCTGCGGCAGCGCTACCACGCCGACCTCGGCGCAATCTTGATTACCGCCGATCGCAGCCCGAGCATCCGCGACCAGGCCAGGGCGCACGATGTCCTGTTGCTTTACAAGCCGCTGAAACCCGCCGCGCTGCGCGCCTTGATTTCGCAAGCACTGATCAAACGCGCGGTTGCCGCCGAGTAATGTGTCAGCGGCATTCATCTGACTGCGTCAGAATTGCACGCCCATAATATTATTGCGAACTAAACGCGCGCCGCGGCGGTCATGAACGCGCCCTGTTCGATCTTGGAGGCGGCGATGACCGCCTGGGTGCGGCTTTCGACATTGAGCTTTTGCAGGATCGCCGAAACATGCGCCTTGACGGTCGCCTCGGAGACGCGCAGCTCATAGGCGATCTGCTTGTTGAGCAGCCCGCTCGACAACATCATCAAGACGCGAACCTGCTGCGGCGTCAGCGACACCAGCCGCGCCAGCAAATCCGCGCTGGCAGCATCGGCCCCCGCGCCGAGATCGACATCGGGCGGCGTCCAGACGCCGCCTGCAAGCACGCACATGATTGCGGCGCGGATTGCCTCGGTGCCCAAGGTTTTTGGAATGAACCCAGCGCCGCCAAAATCGATGCAGCGGCGGATCACCGCCGGGTCGTCATTGCCAGACACCATCACGACCGGCACGCTCGGATATTGCGCGCGCAAATACATCAGACCGGAAAATCCGCGCACGCCCGGCATCGCGAGATCGAGCAAAACAAGGTCGACCTCGCCGTCGTCTTCCAGCAGCTTGGTGACTTCGTCGAACGAGCCGGCCTCCGCAATCGTGACCCGGTCAAATAGTCCGTCGATCGCGGCACGCAGCGCGCCACGGAACAGCGGGTGATCGTCAGCAATCACCAGATGGTAATGTGCAGCACTATTCATTCACGGCGGCCCGGCCTGCGCCCTTCTCGGGTGACGTCCAACGCGCTCAATCTATAGCAATTTCATCGCGCGTGCAGCGCAACATCAAGACTCGGCTCTGACGCATCGCAGCAAAACTATTGCAGCGCACCATGGGCCGCGCATCGCCGGGGATATCGCCCAAAGTCGTATACGGAAGCCCGCGACGCTTTGTTAGCATAACCCGTTAGCGTGACTTGCCGACGTGTGCCTTTGCGACACTTGGTCCGGGCGGCAACGTCGCCAAAGAGCAGACGGTCGAACGACCGCAAGAACGGCGAGCGACCTAACTGAAATGCGGGCACCGCGCGGATGAGTTACCCGCGCCAACTGCTTGAACAGGGGAGAGGGCGACGATGGCTGAGTCCAAAGAAACTGAGACTAAAGAAGTCTTGCACTGGCGGAAGACCACCCGGCTGATGTTCACGCATCTCGGGGTCTGGCTGTTCTTCGGCTTCATCATCCATATGTTCGTCCACACCCTGAACCAGTACACCATCCCGGTTTTGGGCTTTCCGCTCGGCTTCTATATGGCCGCGCAAGGCTCGCTGATCGTGTTCGTGCTCATACTCTTCATCTTCGCAAAGCAGCAAAACAAGATCGATCGCGAATTCGGCTTCGCCGAAGACGAAGAGTAAGGGGGATCGAACATGGCAACTCAAACCACCGGCGCTTCAGAGTCCTTCTATAAGCAGCTTGGGCGGATGTACGGCCTGTACACCGGCGGCTTTGTTGGATTCATCTTGCTGCTTGCTATCCTCGAGCAGTTCGGCGTGCCGAACAGAGTGCTCGGTTATTTCTTCGTGTTTTTCACGCTTGCGGTCTACGCCATCATCGGCATCGCAACGCGAACGGCACAGATCTCCGAATATTATGTTGCCGGCCGGCGCGTACCAGCCTTCTACAACGGCATGGCGACCGCCGCCGACTGGATGTCGGCCGCGTCCTTCGTCGCCATGGCCGGCTCGCTATTCCTGCAGGGCTATGATGGCCTCGCCTGGGTGCTCGGCTGGACCGGTGGCTTTGTGCTGGTGTCGCTCCTGGTCGGGCCCTATCTGCGCAAGTTTGGCGCCTACACCGTGCCGGACTTCCTGTCATTCCGCTACGGCGGCAATGTCGCCCGCTTCCTGGGCGTGATTGTGCTGGTCTGCTGCTCCTTCACTTATGTGACGGCGCAGATCTTCGGCACCGGCATCATCGCCTCGCGCTTCTTGGGAATGCAGTTCGAGATCGCCGTGTTCGCCGGCCTCGTCGGCATCCTGGCCTGCGCAATGCTGGGCGGCATGCGGGCGGTGACCTGGACGCAGATCGCGCAATACATTGTGCTGATCGTCGCTTACCTGGTGCCGATCGTAATCCTGTCGACCATGAAATACGGGATTCCGATTCCAGAACTGACCTACGGCAAAGCGATCGCGGAGATCACGGCCCGCGAGCAAGAGCTGATAAAAACCGGCCTGGCGGTGCTGTGCACCGCCGCGGATTGCGGCCCCACCACCCTCAAGCCGCACATCCAACCGTTCATGAACTACACCCCGCTGAATTTCTTCGGGATCATCCTTTGCATGATGATCGGCACCGCTTCGCTGCCGCACATCCTGATGCGCTACTTCACGACCCCGTCGGTGAAGCAGGCCAGGGACTCGGTGGCGTGGTCGCTGCTGTTCATCTTCCTGCTCTACTTTTCGGCGCCGGCCTATGCGGCGTTCTCGAAGCTTGAGGTCTATACCAACGTCATCGGCAGCAACATCACCGCGCTCAAGCCATGGCTGTTCACATGGGGCGAACTCGGGCTGATCCAGGTCTGCGGCAGACCCGCCGCCAGCCTGCAAACTGCCATCGATGCCTGCAAAGCGATTGCTGGACATCAGGGAATCCTGCGGTTCCAGGACTTCACAATTGCGCAGGACGTGATCGTGCTGTCCACGCCGGAGATCGCCGGCCTTCCCTACGTGATCTCGGGCCTGGTCGCCGCTGGCGGCTTGGCGGCGGCGCTCTCGACCGCCGACGGACTGCTGCTGGCCATCGCCAACGCACTCAGTCACGACATCTACTTCAAAATGATCCAACCGCTACGGCAGGCGGTAAGAAGCCTGCTGGTCGCCGGCGTCGCGATCGCTATGGTACTCGGAATTTACTTGTTCCTGGCGATGCCAAGCCCACTCAATCTCAATGCGAGTTGGCTCCCAAGCGCGCTCCAATTGGGTCCCGTCCAGTGGCGCTGGTTATTGCTGTCTGGACTTGGGGCTATGTTGATCGTCGTGCTTCCGTTCTGGGGCAGGGCCAATGACGTCGAAAAGCGCCTGATCATTGCGCGTGTCCTGCTTCTGCTGGTGGCGGTCGCTTCCGCGTCGCTCGCCTCGACCAGGCCGTCGGACATTCTCGCAATGGTGGGCTGGGCGTTCTCGCTCGCCATGGCCGGCAATTTCCCGGCGCTGGTGATGGGCATCTGGTGGAAACGCACCACCACGGCAGGCGCGGTTTGCGGGATCATTGCCGGACTGAGCCTCTGCTTGTTCTACCTTATCACCACAAGATACTACCCGCAGGCAGGCGTGAAATATTTCGGCATGACCTCGCTTCTCAACCCGGAGACCGGCCGGCCGCTGGTTGAAGTCGCCAAGATCCTGGCCGATCCGAAATGGCTGGCGGACGTGCCTGCCAGCGCGGCGAACCCGATGGCCAACAGAGTCGGCTGGTTCGACCTCAACAACATCAACTGCGGATTGCTCGGAATGCCGCTCGGCTTCCTCGTGATCTACGTCGTCAGCCTGATGACCAAGGCGCCGTCGAAGGAAATGCAGGATTTCATCGACGAGATCCGCAAGCCGCGCGGCAAGACGGTGCTGGAGGAAAAGACCTCCTGACCGGCGCCGATAACGCAAACACAAACGGGGTCCTCAGGGACCCCGTTTTTGTGATACGATTAAACTCCCGCAGAGCCCGCGCGGCCGGCTGCATTCTGGCAACGCCATCGACGAGTGACGATCGGTGATATCTCCTCCTTTTTGGACCCTATGGTACTTCCAGCTCCCCAACTTCGTGTTGGCGGCGCTGATGTACACGCTGCTCGGTCGCGCATTGTTGGGCCTGATTGTCCAGCCGGACTCGTCGAACTATATCTGGCGCTTTTTCTGCCGGCTCACCGATCCGGTGGTTGCAGTGGTCGCCCTGGTTACGCCCCGCGCAACGGCGCCGGTTGTCATTTGGCTGTTCGGCGTGGTGTGGCTGTTCTGGCTGCGGGTCGGCTTGCTTTACCTGCTGCTTTTTCTCGGCGCGTTTCCGCGCGCAGCTTGAGCCAACCCATGGAACGGCACTGGTATTTTATCGGCATCGCCTTTTTCGGGATGATCAACGGGCTATTCAATCAGGTTTGGTTATTGTTTGCATTGATCCACGTGCAGATCCTGGCGCCGGCGCTGCTGTTCGGCAGTGTCGGGCTGACGCTCATGTTCTCCTCGCTGATGGTCTCGACCGCAACCGTCATTCTGGGCGGTATTCCGGCAGCCATCTACGAACGCTTCGCCGAATCCAGGTCCGATTCCGCCAAGGACGGCTCGGTCGCGGACGACTCCAGCGTGGTTTCGCTATGGATCTGGCTCGCCGGAACCGCGATCCTGACGCTTCCGGCCATCGGCAATTTCTTCCGGATCGGCCTTTAACCGACGCCTTGCGACGCAGCACAATCCTCCGCCACACGCGGTTGTGACCGCCATAGTCCAGCCGTAAGCTACAATGCTGTCAGGGAACACTTCCGGTCGACCGGGGAGCATCCTTGCCTTGGATCATATCCGCGCCATCGCCTTTGCCACCGTCATGCGCGCCTGCGGCTTCGGCTCGCTCGCAATCTTCTGCGTCATGATCGGCTTGTCGTTTCAGGCGCGCGTTGCGTTTCAGGCCGGCGGTTTCCTCACCGTGCTGATGACGCTGATCCTGATCTACAAGGCCTGGGAAGCGCCGAGACGGAGTCATCGCCGCACCGAATTGTGGCTTTACCTCCCCGAGGACCAGCGCCCGCCGGAAAATCAGGCACAATGGGCGGTCGCCACCGCCATGCGCGAGACCTACCTGACTTTCGCCCGCTGGACCTCGCTGGTCGCAATCGTCATGTGGCTCTTGGCGCTGCTGTTCTCGCTGCTCGGCCGCTGATTGCACCGACTGCACGAAATACTCTCTCGGCAATCTGGACATCGCTGACGGACGGGAGCAGAATTTCAAGGCTTGCTGGAATTCTCCGAACAGGGCGCACCAGACGCCCATTCGCCGAGGGAGGCATTTGATGAGCAAAGACAAGCATCAAAAGACATTGGATTCGCTGCCGCCGGTTGCCGGTAACGGGTTGCTCGATCGCCGCGCCCTGCTCGGGCAAGGCATCCTGATGGCCGGCGCCGCCGTCGCAGGCGTCGGCGCTTCTGCAACCGGCGCCGCCGCCGAACCGCTCAAGGACGACCCCTGGAGCACGACCATGGGCGGCCCCACGCCGCTGCGGCAGCAGCCGTCAAAATTCGAAAAGCATGTCGTGCGCGTGCTGAGCAATCTCAAACATGAGCCGCGCAACTCGCATGCGCGCACGCCGCATCACCTGATCAACGGCAGCATCACACCGTCGGCGCTCCACTTCACCATCAATCACTCCGGCATCCCGGACATCGACCCGGCGAAGCACCGCCTGGTGATCCACGGCATGGTGCGGCAGCCGAAGATCTTCTCGCTCGAAGACCTCGATCGCTACCCGATGGTCACCCGCACGGCATTCATCGAATGCGGCGGCAATTCCGCACCGATGTTTTCCTCCGAACCCATGCAGGTCACCGCTCAGGCCCTGCACGGGCTAGTGTCCAATTCGGAATGGACCGGCGTTATGCTCTCGACCCTGCTCGATGAAGTCGGGGTCGATCCGAAGGCCAGCTGGTTCCTGGCCGAAGGCGGCGATTCCTGCGCGCTGCACCGCAGCGTTCCGATTAAAAAGGGCTGGGACGACGCCATGATCGCGCTCTACCAGAATGGCGAGCGCGTGCGGCCCGGCACTGGCTATCCGATGCGGCTGTTGCTGCCCGGCTACCAGGGCAACATGAATGTGAAGTTCCTGCGCCGGATCAAGCTGATCGATCAGCCGGCGATGAGCTTCTACGAAGCCAAGACCTATTCGCAGGTGCTGCCGGGCGAGCGGCTCTGGAAATTCCACTTCCTGCAAGAAGTGAAGTCGTTCATCACCCATCCTTCGTTCGGTCACAGCTTGAAGGGCCCGGGCTATTACGACATTTCCGGCGTCGCCTATTCCGGCACCGGGCGCATTGCCCGCGTCATGGTGTCGGCCGATGGCGGCAAGAGCTGGGCCGAGGCGGCGCTCCAGGGGCCAACGAATCCGCAAGCCTTCACCCGGTTCCGCGCGCCTTGGCGCTGGGACGGGAAACCGGCAATCCTGCAAAGCCGCGCCTGGGACGAGGCCGGCAATGTGCAGCCGCTGCGCGCCGAAATCATCGCCAACCGCGGACAAAGCTCGCAGCCGGTCACCAATCCGAACGTGTTCATCAACCAGCACTACAACAGCATCACCAGCTGGGGCATCGACGGCAAAGGGGAGATCAAGCATGTCTACGCGTAAACTCTTGGTCGCTCTCGGCGCCACGCTGGCGCTCAGCGCAAGCACCGCCGTCGCGCAATCGCCCGGCCTCGGCAAGAACATCACCGAAGCCGACATCAAAGCGTGGGACATCGCCGTGCTGCCCGATGGCAGCAATCTGCCGCCCGGCAGCGGCACCGTCGCGCAAGGCGCGGCGATCTACAAACAGCAGTGCGCCCTGTGCCACGGCGAGGGCGGCGTAAAGCCGGCGCCCGGGTACGCGCCAATGGTCGGATTGCAAAAATGGGATCGCATGGATGCGCCCAAGACCATCACCTATTACGAATTCGCCACCACGATCTTCGACCAGGTCCGTCGCGGCATGCCATACATGTCGCCGCGGACGCTGAACGACGATCAGGTCTATGCCGTCACCGCCTATCTGCTCGCGATCAACAAGCTGATCGGCGAAGGCGACGTGATGGACGCGAAGTCGCTGCCGAAGGTAAAAATGCCGAACGCCGGCAAGTTCATCATCCGGTTCCCGGATCGCATCTGAGCGCGGCAACAACAAAATGCGAAATGGCCAGTGGAGCAATCCACCGGCCGTTCGGTTTGAGCGGGACCTCTCTCTGACCTCATCTTGAGGAGGCGCGAAGCGCCGTCTCGAAGGATGGCCGCGAGTCCGGAATTCGCCGCCATGGTTCGAGACGGCGCGCACGCAGCCAAGCGGCCGCAGCTGCGCCTATTATGGCGCGCCTCCTCACCATGAGGCTGAGAAATTACAAAAACCGCGTCGGCCGCATCAGGGTGCGCCACATATGGGCTGATGGGCTTGAATCCCAGCCCAGCCCTTCCTCGGGTTGGCGGAAATGACGGCCGACAATGTCGACGAAATCGTCAATCGAGACCTTGGCATTGGGATCGAACGAATAGATGTCGTTCACGCAGATCAGGCGCGCGGACATATACCATTTGTGTTCGCGGGCGCGCTTATAAGCCTCGTAGATATAAGGCTCCGGCTTGTAGTCCGCGCCGAACGCCTTGATATAGGCCTCCGGATATTTGTAGCCCACCGACTCGTCGGGGAAGAAGCGCAGCGCTTGATGCGCGCGCACCGCCCAGCTCACTTCCTCGTCGACATAAGGCTCGATCATCTGCGCACCCCAATAACCGTGGTCGGCGCGAATAAAGCCGGCGACCGCGATGTCGTGCAGCAAGCAGGCCAGTATGGTCTTTTCGGGCAGGCCAGCCTTGAGCGCATGGGTCGCGCTCTGCAACAGATGGTTCATGGAGGCAAAACGGCAGCGGAAATAATCGAGCAGCGTCGGCTTGGCCGGCATTTTCGGCAGCCGCGGATCGTCACCCATCAGCATGAATTTTCCGGGGTATTTCGCCGCCAGCGTCGCACCGCTGTCGTAATAGACTTTGCCGTCGCCGAGATTGAACAACAACGATTTGGTGACGACGCGCTCAAGCTCTTCTTCCATCCGGTGGTCGACCTCGTCGGCAAGGTCGGACAAGGTCTTGGGCTGGACGACATTCATGGGGCACCTTTGGCGTTGATGCGGGCATTGGCCGGTCGGCAGATCATTATCCTACACGGAGTATCCTACACGGAGTATCCTACACGGAGTCGCGCCCGGCAACGAGGCCTTACCCGCGCGGTTGCGAGCCGGCCTTCTGCCAGCGCACCCGGCTGTGCTTGAGCCCGAGACCGGCGATCAGCGCCGCCAGCCGGATCGGCGCGCCAATTCCTTCGACCACCGGCACGCCGAGCTGCTCGCTGAGCCATGCCGGCTTCATCTGCACCGGGCACTGGGTGATGCCCTGCGGGATAATGACATCGGCGCCATCCTTGTCGATCAGATCGCGCGCCGCCATCAGGAAGGATTCAATCATCCGGTCTTTGTTGGCGGCGATGTGCTGAACGTAAAAGCCCGACGCCCGGCGGCCCGCGATCCAGGACTCCATGCCGTAAGCGACGCATTGCGCGCGATGGCGCGCAATCGCGGAGGGGTGATAGCAGACCACCCCGAAGCGATCGCCTAGCAGCGCCGCGACATGTAGCGCCGCCTGCAACGGCGCAATCACCGGGATATCCACCGCCGAGCGTCCGCCGTCGACGCCAATGTCGAGCATGCCGAGCGGCACCACTGCGTCATAGCCCTCACGCTCGGCCTGGCGGAACGATTCGTGGAAGATCGGCGCCGCCGCCTGAATCTCGACCGGCGTCAAACCGTCGAACGGCCGCGCCGGCACCTTCAGGATTCCGACCTCGACATCGGCCGACGCGTAAGCGCGCGCGGCATCGGCGCGCAGCTCGAACTGATCCGGCGGGTAGTCTCCAATCACGAATGCGACGCGAACCATGCGGCGATACTCCGTCGCTATTTTTTCTTTTCCGCAGCCGCCTTGTCGTCGAGCGCCTTATCGCTGCCGATCTTGGCCGCTTGCAGCGCGTCCAATTGTTTCCGCAACGCCGCCAGCGCGGTCTTGAGCGCGCCGATCTCGCTTTCGGCCGCCTGCAACCGGCGCTGCGCCTCCGATGCGTCGCGCATCAGGATTCGCTGCAAAAAATTGACATTGGCTTGCAAGCATCCGGTGCGGCGATCGAGTCCCGCGGTCTTGGTGCAGTCTTCAATACCGGCGATGTCTTGCGCGGCGACCGCGTCGATCTGCGCCAAGCTGGCAAACCAGACCACGAATAAAGTGGCGAATATCCGAATCATGCGCATCGTTCCTGTCGTCATCCTGCCGTCGCAATGTTGTGCACAAATTACGCATGGTCCAGAGCGCGACTCAAGCTATGGTACTCCGCTCATCGGTCATCCAGGAGATGGTAATGCAGTCTGGTTCGATTGGATCATTTCCGAAGCGTTGCGCCTATTGCGACGAACCGTTCTGTTTCAGCGCCAATGAGGTGCAGGCCTTGCCGGTTGGGAACCAGCTTGTCTGCAACGAATTCTGCGCCCAGTCATTGCGCGAAGAAGCCGACTTGGCACTCCGGCAGACCGCGTCCATGACGCTCAAACCGGCCTGACGACCGCGATAATTCGTGCGACCCTATGGCCCGGTTATTCCGGAGCCATAACCTTGTTGCACCTTTGGCGAAAATGGCAGGAGCGCCGCAAGCTCGCCCGCGACGACGCCGATCGCCTGATGGAAGAGTTCGGCCCGGCGGCTTACGAGGTCGCCTGGACCATGGCGCAGGACGTCGACAGCGGCGCGCTGCTCGACAGCCGCCCGGACGGCCACTGGGACCGGGTGCGCAACATCATCGCGCGGCGCACCTTCCAGCCGTTCTGGCGCCACGACGACCACGCGCCATGATACACAATGCATGACGCGCGATGCGGCGTGGGCTGCCGCTCGCCGCGGACGATTGGCACAATCCTGACCCGTTTCTCCCAAGCGTCGATAGCCGTGTCGGGCGGTAGTCTGGTACGCCACGGCAATATTGCGGCGGCGCGCATGGCTGCCCTTCCGACAGCGGCATTTCATTATTCTATTTTTAATTACAGTGCTTTAGACTTCTTAGGGTTAACGCCGCGCGTCAACCAAAGTGCTATTCTACATCAAACTTGTCTTGCATTTGCCCCATTATCCGGGCATTGGCTGGGGCTCACCCCGGATTCATGGGTTTGTAAAACGAGTATGTGGCGCCGTTTGCCACTAACCCGCGGATCCACATTTGAACGAAGGATGGAGAACAATAGTGGGAATGAAGAAATTTGCAGCTTCCACTCATTGTGTCGGGGCATTGTTGGCGGGTTTGTTGCTTTCTCTGACATCGACGACTGCATCGGCGGATTATCGCTGCACGCAGCTTGAGGAATTGAATCGGCAGTATATGGGCGTATCGCTGACCAGCGAGCAACAGACGGTCAAGCGCAAGCTGGTGGCCTGGTATAATGCCAACTGCAAGACCCGGCGCGCGGCACGCTAAACTGCGTTGAATGAGGTGCATGATCCGAAACGGCAGGAAACCACTTCCGGATAAGATCACGCAGCAATAGGCCTCATGGTCCTATTCAAAGCCCTGGCAGCACCGCTGCCAGGGCTTTGTCTTTTGGGCACGATTTCGTTATCTATTGATGGGCAGAATTGGTCGGGAACCGGCGCCTTTGCGGCATCGGCGGCCGCCGGAATTTAAGCCGGAATTAAAGCGATTTGCCGGGTTAGCTCAGCGGTAGAGCAGCGGTTTTGTAAACCGTTGGTCGGGAGTTCAATCCTCTCACCCGGCACCACAATACGCACCAAGGCCCGGCGCATGCGCCGGGTCTTGTGCATCAGGTCTTGCGCTGAATGACGGTGCGCGCGGCAGCCGATCGGTTCTAAGCCGCGCTCGCCGTGCGTCCCGCGGCCGCACGGCCGGGCGCCAGACGCACGCCAGCCGCGAGGAATTTCTGTTCAAACTCCTCCGCCGGCATCGGACGGCCCAAATAGAATCCCTGGCCGTGTTCACAACCCATGCTCAGCAGCAGATCGGCGGTCGCGCAGTCCTCGATGCCTTCGGCAATCACCGACAGTCCCAACTGCTTGCCGAGACTGATGGTAGAGCCGACAATGGCCGCATCGTCCGAACCGGCGCGCAAATCGCGCACAAACGACCGATCAATCTTAAGACCGTCGAGATGGAATTTCTTCAGATAGCTCAGGCTGGCATAGCCGGTTCCGAAATCGTCAAACACAATATGGACGCCGAGTTCTTTCAGCTGACGGAAATTCTCGATTGCCCTTGTATCGTCCTCAAGCAGGATGTTCTCGGTCACCTCCAGCTCAAGCAAGGCGGGCGCGAACCCGGTTTCGGTCAAAATTCGCCTGACCGTGACTGCAAGATTACCCGATTGCAGTTGCGACGGCGCCAGGTTGACGCCGACGCGAACCGCATGACCTTTGAGCTGCCACAGCCGGCCTTGCATGCAGGCGGCCTCCAGCACCCAGACCGCGGTGTCGTTTGACATCGCGGACGCATTCACGACCGGCATGAACTCCGCCGGCGACACCATGCCACGATCGGGGTGCGCCCAGCGGATCAGCGCCTCCACGCCCACCACGCTGCCATCCCTGAGGTTGAATTGCGGCTGATACAGCAGTTTGAACTCCCGCCGTTCCACAGCCTTCTTCAACTCGGCCTCCAGGATCCGCCGCACCTCCAGCGCGTCTCTGATCGTGCGGTTGAAGAACACGTACTGGCCGCGGCATTTGGCCTTCGCCTGGTAGAGTGCGAGATCCGCATTGCCCAGCAGTTGGTCCACCGTCCCGCTATCGTCGGGATAGATCGAAACGCCGATACTGCCGGTAACATTGAGTTGCCGCTCGCCGACCGGAACCGGGGCCAAACGAAACACAATGCAGATATCCTCCGCCAGTTCTTTCGCGCGCAACGCCGCATCAGCGCCGCTGAGGACGATGGCGAACTCATCGCCACTTAGTCGGGCCGCCAATCCGGCGTCTCCGACCAAAGTCGCCAATTGCTTGGCGACGGCACAAAGCAATTGGTCGCCGCTGGCGTGGCCGAGCGTGTCGTTGACCTCCTTAAACTTGTCGAGGTCCAGCAACAGCAACGCAACCCCGCCTGAGCCCGCCTTGGCCCCGGCAAGCCTTGCCGCCAGATATTCATTCAGCGTGTGACGATTGGCGAGACCGGTCAGCGTATCGTATTCCGCCAAGTAGCGCATTCTGTCGGCTTCACGCCTGCGCGCCGATATATCGCGCATGACGACGCCGTACTGGAATCCATCGGTCCCGTGCCAGCCCGAGAAACAGGCATCGAGCGGGAACCGCTCGCCGTTCTTGCGGCGGCCTTCGATCTCCATCACCCGGCCGCCGGGCGCCTGGAGTTCGTCCTGCGGCAGATCGAGGATTGAAAATGCGACAGGCTTGCCAGCGCCACCGGCAGCGCAGATCTTGCTGAACGGCTGCCCGATCATCTCGTCCCGACGATAGCCAAAAATCGCCGTGGCGCCGGGATTCCACACCGTCACCACGCCGCTATGGTCGGCACAAACCAAGCCGTCGCCGACCGAAAGCGCGATCCGCTGAAAGCGCCGTTCCGCGACTATGTGCATCCAACCAAGAATGTCGATCTGTTCGAGCGCCAACGCAACCAAATAGACGGCGATGGCCGCATGGAACAGCGCGGTATCAAGAATGAGCGGCGTCCACGCCTGCAACAGCGTGGCGCCCAATTCAATGGCGCATGCCAGACCGACAAGGAGCACCACCCGTACGCCAGCGGATGTGCGACGCCACACCACCGCCATGAACGACACCAAGACGACAAGGCCGCCCAGCGCGGTCAAGAACGACGACGCCTGCAACGCACGTCCCTGCAGAATCGACTCCGCGGCCAATACTTGCAGCAACGGGCCGGACACGATCTGCCCATTTGGAACGTTGAACCGATCGCCGAGTTCGACGGCGGTTCCGCCGATAACAACCTTCTTATCCTTGAGGCCATTCAAGACCGCGGGATCGCCGCGCAAAACATCCACGAACGAGACCATCGGCACGGAATTGGCGCGGATTCCGAAATCGATATAAAATGGGGCCTCGTCTTTCTCATGCCTGCCGGCCAGCAACGCTGCTACGGAGGGCAGAAACTTTCCGTCGATCGTCTCGCCGAATAAGTAGCGACGCACCAAACCATTCGGTTCGATCAAGACATTTGCGACCGCCGACCACGCGTGCTTCTCGAATTTCGACAGTGGGCGATTGACATGAATTGTCTTGCCGTGCCCCACCCGTTGCTTGAATGCCGGCAGCACAACCGATCCGCCCGCCTTTTGAAGCGCATCGACCAACGCCTGATCGGAGGAGGAGTTCGACGGGCTGCTGAAATCGACGTCGAAAACGACATCGCTGATGCCGGCGCCCTCCAGCCTACCGACCAGCTGCGCATGGAGTTCGCGCGGCCAAGGCCAGACGCCAATTTTCTCAATTGAGGGCGAGTCGATCGCAACCAGAACGACGTTACCGCTAGCTTGGCGCGCCAGCCAGCCAAACCGCATGTCGGCCAAGGCGTTATGCAATGCGCTGTGCGCGCCGGTCAGAACAATGACCAGCAGGACGCCGAGCGCAAAAAGGTGCAGCCGATACCGTTTCACTTCCCCGTCCCATTGATATCCGCCGCCGCCCCCATCCGGTGGCGCTCCCGTGGAGCTGCCCCGGGCGGCCAAAATGTGCGTCAGTGGTGCTTGCCTTTACCCTTGGTCTGAGCCGCGATGGCGGCGGCATTGGCACTGGCGTTGGCAAGACCATTTCCAGGACCATTGCCGTTGCCGCCATTGCCGTTTCCTAAACCATTGGCATTGCCCGCCGGCACCAGCCCGCCGGTAGACCACACGGTGGCATGCTCGGTGCGCGCGGCCATATGGCTTCGCGCCGAAACATGGGCGATTTCGGCGCGCGCCAAGCCTTTGGTCACCTGCTGGAAGTCCAGCTTTACATCACCGATTGCCGAGCCGATGCGCAGCCCGCTGTTCGCATTGTTTGTGCTCGCTGTATCGCGCGGCGCCGCCTTGTCCGTGTGCGCCGCATCGCGCGGCGCGGTCAGCCCCCGCGCCGGGACCGGAACGGGCGCAACCGAGTTCGCCCTGGGCGTGCCCTGTTGGATCGGACCCAATGCGCCCGGCCCGCTCAACGACAGGCCACCTTGGCCTCGCGACGAAACCCGCGCCGCCTGCCCCGGCAATACCAACGCGTACTGGCCGGACCTGTGGTCCGCGACCTCGACGCTGCCGCCGATCACATCCACGGTCGACCCGGTCGCATTCACCGAGACGCGAAATTCGGTGCCTTTCACGACGGCAGCGAGATACGGCGTCTCGACCTCAAAATGCTCGACGTTGCGTTTTTCAACATTGAACAGGGCCGAGCCGGCCCGCTGAATAATGCTGGTCCGCCCGCCCTTTTGGGCAGCAGGAACGTCAATAACCGAGTTTGGCGCGACCAGTATGGTTTCATCGCCGCGCACCAGCAGGACCCGACCATTCCGGCCCGTACGGATGTTATCGCCTGGATTCAGCACGGCTCGGTCAGTGAGCGAAACCGGCTGGACCCCGGAGGTTGCGACCCAGACCTCGCCTGAAGACTTGGCGACACGCCAGCTCGAATCCTCTGCGACAGCTTCCAATCCGACGCAAAAACAAGCCAGGACTAGAGCCAAACCAACGCGAGCAGAAAAAACCTTCATCAGATCAGACATTTGGCACCTTGATCGATCGTGGGGTGCTTCTCGAATCGAGCAAGCACGCGCAATGGATCCGCCCGACCAAGATCGCACCAGAAAGTTTCAATTCCTTCTTGGGTGAAACGCAAAATCGCACTACGGGTTTAACGCGCTGTTAACCATAGCCCCTTCAACTCGTGAGTTGAGTCTGGTCGCATCTGGGGTCTGGCGCATAGCAAATTTAGCAAAGCGGACACTTTGAACCGGCACACGCAACCTGGACAACGGCGCAGGAAGGCGATCAGCAGCGCCGCACTCGCCTGTGCCCTGATCCTGCCCGTGGTGGCCCCTAGCACCGGCAGCACTCAGCCGCGACTAGACCCGCGGCAGACCGAGCGGAATTTCGACGCGTTCGAAGCCGCCCAAAAGCGCACCGGAAGAGCCCCAATACCGATCCCAGACACAGCCAGACCGCAGGTTAAGTACGATACCAAGCCGCTGTTCAAATTGACCGGCGCGTCGGTGACCGGCGCGCGCTCGATTTCCAGCGCCGCCATTGCCGCGACCTATCAACCCTATATCGGCAAGACCGTGTCCGAGACCGATCTAGCGGCTATCACCAGCAAGATCAGCGATTTGTACCGTGACGCGGGCTTTCATCTCAGCCGCGCTGTCATCCCGCCGCAGGAAGTCGAGAACGGCCGCATTCGGATCCAGGTGATCGAAGGCGCAATCGCGGAAATCGTTTTGAAGGGCGAGCGGGCGGAACAGTTTGGGGTTCGGCCGTTGCTCGCGGCCATTGCGGCGGAACATCCCTCGCGGCTCCAAACGCTCGAACGGCACTTGCTGCTGGTCAATGACATTCCCGGGGTCAGGATCGCCGATACCGCGCTTGTGGAGATTGGCGGCGCCACTGGGCGATTTCGCCTGACCATCCATCTTGAGACTTGGCGAGGTCATCTCGCGCTCGGCACCGATAACCGCGGCACGCGCAGCGTCGGCCCATGGCAGTCGTATTGGTCCTCGTCGCTGAATTCGGCAATCGTTGCCGGCGACACATTCGGCATCAACCTGTCGACCATTCCGAACACGCCACGCGAGCTTGGTTTCGGCCGCGTGATGTATGACGCACCGGTCGGCGCTAGCGGCGCCCGCTTGGGCGCCTCAGCCGCCTATAGTGAAATCCGGCCGGGCGACGAGCGCCGCCTCCTTAACACCAATACCAGGGTGGAATCCTACGAGATCAGGGGCAGCATCGTTCCGTGGCAGACGCGCGAAACTGCGCTCCGCCTGACCGCGGCGGCCAACCTCAACAATGTCACGGAACAAGATTCGCTGGGCGTGCAATACGACGACAAGATTCGCACCGTGAGCCTGGCTGCCGATCACCAGTTCAAGGACGCTCTAAACGGCACAAATTATTTGAACGTGACGCTGCGCCAGGGCCTCAACATCTTCGGCGCATCTAGGGCTGGCGACGCGCTGCTGTCCCGCGACGACGGCAGCGGCAATTTTTCGAAAGTCGAATTCTCGCACACCAGACTTCAAAAGCTTTCCGAGACATGGTCGCTGCGAATCTCAGCCTCCGGCCAGGCGGCCTCTAGGGCGCTGCTGGCATCGCAGGAATTCTATCTCGGCGGCGCTGCCTTTGGCCGCGGCTTCGATAACGGCACGGTCAGCGGCGACAACGGCCTTGCCGGCGTGCTGGAACTGCGATTCGACCAAAAATTGAACCACGATTTTTTCAAGAGCTATCAGCTTTACGGCTTCATCGATTCGGGCGTCGTATGGAATTTCCATGACGGTGCCGACGATGTCTATTCCCTGACCTCGGCTGGTGCCGGGGTTCGCATCTTCCTGGCGCATGAATTGTTGCTGGGCGCGGAGGTCGCCGTTCCACTGGCCATCCATGCCCCGACCGATGTGCGGCGCGGCCCGCGCGCAATTTTCTTCCTCAGCAAGGCATTCAAATTTTGCCCCGACAATGCCGACATGGCCTGTAGCCGGCCCCGTTGATCGGCGCCCGGTCCCCGCGCCCACCAGCCGGTGGCGCGAAATTTCCAAATTAAATCAAGGCCACATCGTCGCGCCCGGCGCCCGTGGCCCGTCGCTCCGTCCAACCAGCCCAGCGTCTTTCGCACGCGAAGGCAACCGGAAGTAGCGAAGTTGAACGGTCAAACGGCTCTTCATAGGCGGCTGAGGTGCCCAAACGGGCGCCGTTAGCGCCAACGCCGGGGATAACCACCCCACCCGCCCCTTGCGCCGGACCGCCAAAGCATGCTTCCACGCAGCCCAGCAAACCAGGGAGCAGAATCATGGCCACAGACGAAGGCGTCGAACTGGAGTCCGTGAAGTCCCCGCTGTCCGAGGCCGGCGACATCATGACGCTCTGGCAGGACGACGATGGCAGCGTCGGGCTGACCTTTGCATCAAACTTGAAGCCGGAAATTTGGAAAGCGATCTTGGCCGAGGCGGTGCATGAAATCGCCGACGAGCTTGCCGGTGGCGACGACGGACGCCGCAGCGGAATCATCGCGACGATTTTAAAATAAGCCCGCGCAGTGTCGCACTGCTGGCGCCAGCGGCAGTGCTACGCCGCTTGCAGCGCTATCGGCAGATCGGCAAAGATTTTATAAGACTGCGACTTCGGCTTCGCCTTGTCGGATTCGTTCAGATATTCGATCGAGCTTTTGCCGATCAAGGCGCGCGGCAGCACCATCACGCGCACAAAGCGCGTCGCGCGATCGGTAGCGCCTTGCGCAAACACGCCATCGGGCCCGCTCTCGAACCAGGCGCCACCCGGACCATAGCTGGTCGAGCGGCCATGGGTATCGATGCGAATGCCGCCTTCGAGCAGACAACGAATGCCGGGACCCTGGTGCCGGTGCAGATAGGCACAGCCGCCGGGCGGAAACGCGACGCTGTCGCCGCGCAACAGGAGTTCCCCCTGCGGCAGCGTTTCGAGCGTGGCAGAGAGCTTGAGCCGCGACACGCCGCCGATCGCGCCAGCGGCGGCGCCATCGGCCGCCACCTCGAACCGCCACGCAGCGACACCCTGCGGCCCCGGCGTGAGCGTCGCTGCGCCCTCCCCGGCCCAGGCATCGCCATCGGCGAATGTCTGCTCGCCGATGGTCGCCGCGCCATGCACAATGAAAACCATGCGCGGCAGCGCCGGCAAGCGCATGGCGTCAGCGCCGCTCGATAGAATATCTTCGTACAGCCTCAGGAACGTCGGCATCGCGCTAAAGTCTCGGCAGCTTTGCGCTGTCGATCACTTCGGACCACTTCTTGATTTCGGCGGCGAGCCGCGTGCGCAATTCCTCGGGCGAACTGGCCCGCGCCAGAATGCCGACCTCCTGGTAGCGCTTGATGACATCCGGCATTGCCAGAACCTCACGGATCGCCTTGTTGAGCGTGTCGATGATCGGCTGTGGCGTGCCGACCGGCGCGCCAAGACCGTTCCAGGACAGCACCTCGTAGCCTGGCACGCCCGCATCCGCGACCGGCGGCACGTCCGGCAGGAACGAGGCTTTGGTTGGCCCTGAGATCGCCAATGCCCGCAGCTTGCCATCGCTCAGGCCGGCGCGCATCGCCGCATAGAAATCGACCATCAGGTGAATGTCGTTGCGTAACAGGCCGATGGTGACATCGGGTGTGCTCTTATAAGGGATGAGCTGCATGTCGAGCTTGGCGCTCGAACGGAACAGTTCAGCGCCGAGATGCTGCGTGCTGCCAACCGCGATGGTGCCGATATTGAGCGTGCCGGGCGCGGCGCGCGCGGCCTTGAGCAGTTCGGGCAGCGTCTTGTAGGGCGACTCCGCATTGGCAGCGAACACCAATTCGAAATTGCCGAGCGCCGAGATCGGCATCAGTTCCTTCACCAGGTCGAACGGAAACTGCTTGTAGAGCGCTGCGCTGATTGCGGTGCCGTTGGTGATGAGGCCGAGCGTATAGCCATCGGGCGCGGCCGTGATCATCGCACGCGCCGCCGCGATGCCGCCGGGCCCCGGCATGTTCTCGACCACGAAACGCTGGCCGAGTTTGTCACCGAGCTTCTCAGCGGCGAGCCGCGAGGTCACGTCGGCGACACCGCCGGCCGCGAATGGCAGGATCACCCGCACCGGCCGGCTTGGATAGGCCTGCGCGCGCGCACCATGCCGCAGGCCGAGCGTGGCGGCAGCCGCCAGCACCGCAGTTGAGAAGCTCCGGCGCGTGATCGCGAACTTACTGGTCATTCGTCGTCTCCTTACCATCCATCCCGCATGGCGGCGGCTCAACTCGCCTTTTTCACCTTGAGGCCGTCGAGATGCGCAAGCACCTGATCGATATGCACGACATCGACATATTTGTGGTGCATGTCAAACAGATTGACCTTGTGCGACAGCAGGCTGCGATCGAAGCAGCATTCCTCGACCAGCACCACCTGGAAGCCGTGCGAATAGGCATCGACCGCGGTGGCGCGCACGCAGCCCGACGTGCTCTCGCCACACACGATCAATGTCTGGACGCCGAGCTGCGTCAGGTGGGCAATCAACGGCGTGCCGAAGAACACGCTGGCGCGCTGCTTGGTTATGATAACGTCGCCAGTTTGCGGCTTGAATTCCGGCCGGATCGCGTAGTCGTTCGGATTAACCGGCGGACGATTGCGCTTGGTCGCAGCGATGAAATTCGGGCGGCTTGCCGCGCGGGTATCGCCGGTCGAATAAAAGATCGGCAGCGAGGCTGCGCGCGCTGCCGCGAACAAGCGCTGGGTCGGCTCGATCGCGGCATAGGCATATTTGCCACAGGAATTTGGATGACTCTTGGCGAGTTCCGCCGGCGGCTTCGGCCCGCCGGCATAGACACATTCATAAAGATCGATCGCGAGCAGCGCCGCGCGCGGGCCGATTGCAATCTTGCGCTTGTAATGCGCGTAGACCTCAAGAATGTCGGGGGTGACGATGTCCTGCCAGCAGTGGTCTTCAAAATCGCTATTCATGATGAACCTGTTGCAAAGCGTCGAACGGCGGGCCCGAACCTAGCCGGGATGACGACGGAATGGAATTGAATTTGGGACCGCAAAGTGGCCACTGTTCAGGGCTGGGCAGATGGCGGGGCAAGCCGCTATGCTGCGATCGATTAACCCGTAGGGCTCAGGCAATGACAAAACTCACCAGGCGAACGATCGTGGCTGGCGCGGTGCTCGCGCCGTTTGCGGCGCGCGCGCAGGCACCGGCACAGTCCTGGCCATCGGGTCCGATCCGGCTGGTGGTACCGTTTCCGCCCGGCGGCTCGGTCGATGCGGTGGCGCGGCTGGCGCAGGCCGGGCTGCAGCAACGACTCGGTACGAATGTCATTATCGACAACCGGCCGGGCGCATCCGGTTCGACCGGCAGCGCACAGGCGGCAAAATCGCCGCCCGACGGCAACACCTGGCTCGTGGTGTTCGACACCCATGCCGTCAATCCGACGCTGCTGCCGAACTATCCGTTCGACAACGAGAAAGACCTCGACCCGGTCATGCTGATCGCGACCGCGCCCTATGTGGTCGCGAGCCACCCATCCCGCCCCTACAAGACACTCGCGGAACTGATCGCCGCCGCGAAAAAGGATCCGGGAAAAATAAGCTATGCTTCGGTCGGCAGCGGCAGCATCGGGCATCTTGCCATGGTTCTGCTCGGCAAGCAGGCCGGCGTCGAGCTGACGCATGTGCCTTACCGCGGCGGCGGGCCGGCGATGAACGACGCCGTTGCCGGCCACGTCGACCTGATCAACGGCAGCGCGGCACTCTTGGGCCCGCAAATTAGCGCCGGGCGCATCCGCCCGATTTTCCAGATGGGTCCGCAGCGCCTGCCCGGGCTGGCCGATGTCCCAACGGTTGGCGAAGGCGGCTTTGCCGGCGCCGCCGCCACCACCTGGTGGGGCCTCTACGCACCTGCCAAAACGCCACGACCGATTGTCGATCGTTTCCGCGCGGCGTTCATCGAAAGCCTGCGCGACGAACGCGTCGTCAAGCAATTGACCGAGAGCCAGCAGATGAATCTGATGTTCTCGACGCCGGAAGAGCTGCGCAAGTTCGAACTGGAGCAGGCACGCATCTGGGGCGCGGTGGTGCGCGAGAACGGCATCAAGGGCGACTGAAAACGCCGCAATTTATGCGCGACATTGACGGCGGAGCCGCAAATTGCCTATGAGCATCGCGGGCCGTTAATCGGCCCCAGAAAGTAACCGCGTGTGACCATCATCATCACCGACGACGACGTGAAGCGGCTATTGCCGATGGCCGACTGCATCGAGGCCATGAAGGTGGCGTTCCGCGATTTTGCCAACGGCGTCGCGGTCAACCGGCCGCGCATGCGCTACCTCGCGCAGCATCCCGACCCCGAGCGCAAATATCTCGCCAATGTCCATGTCGGCGCGGTGCCGTCCTATGGCATTGCCTGCGTGCGCGCCGGCTCGCAGATCATCAAGCCGCCGAGCGCCAAAGTCGACCGGCGGCTTTACGAAAACCCCAAGGCGTTCAACTGGGGCATCGTCATTCTCTACAGCATCGAAACCGCCGAGCCGCTGGCGCTGATGCACGAATTTCAATTGTCCGGCATACGGGTCGGCGCCACCACCGCCGTCGGCGTCGATGCGGTCGCGCGCAAGGACGCCGCGACGCTCGGTCTGTTCGGCACCGGCAAGCAGGCGCATGCCGCGCTCGAAGCCATCGCCTGTGTGCGCCCGATCGAACAGGTTAACGTCTACAGCCCGAGCGCCGCGCACCGCGCAGCGTTTGTGCGCGACATGGCGCGCGGCGGCCTCGCGGTGGTCGCGGTCGACGACGCCAGGGCGGCGGTTGCGGGCGCCGATATCGTGTGCTGCGCCACCACCTCGATGAACCCGGTATTTGACGGCGAATGGCTGGAGGATGGCCAAGTCGTCGTCTCGATCGCCAATTCCGACGTCACCAACAAACGCTCCGAGGTCGACCGGCGCACCTATGAACGCGCCACCGCGGTGATCGTCAACGATTGGGAGAGCGTGATCGACAACGACCAGACCGAACTGCTCGATCCGCTCAAGGACGGCGTGATTCGCGCGGACCAGATCCACGAACTCGGCGACCTCTTGATCGGCAAAACCACGGTCGCGCAGCCGCCGCGCGGCAGCGCCGACAAAGGCATTGTTTACTTCAAGAACAATTCCGGGCTCGCAATCCAGTTCGCGGCGGCCGGTGGACTCGTCTATAATAAGGCAATCGCGCAAGGCAATAACAAGACCATTCCCACCGAATGGCTTGGAAGCGACCTTTCGGCTTACTACGACGCCGGCTTCCGCCCGTCGCCGTGAACGGAGACTACAATGTTACGCATCTTTGTCGCCCTCGCCGCGCTCCTGGCCGCGACCGCCACGCCGGCCCGCGCCGACGAGATCGCCGATTTCTATCGCGGCAAGACCGTGCGGCTGGTGATCGGCTATGGCGCCGGCGGCGGCTACGACGTTTATGCCAAGCTCTTGGCGCGCTTCCTGGGCGAGCAGATTCCCGGCAAGCCCACCGTCATCGCGCAGAACATGCCGGGCGCCGGCAGCCGCAATGCCGCCAACTGGCTCTACAAGGTCGCGCCCAAGGACGGCACCGTGCTGGCCGTGCTCGGCCAGGCAACGCCGATCGATCAAGCGCTCGGCCAAGCCGGCATCCAGTTCGATGCGCGCCAATTCAACTGGATTGGCAACATGGTGGTGGTCAACAACATCATGATCGTATGGGCCGCGACCGGCGTGCGTAGTATCGACGATGCCAAGAAACGCCCGCTGGCAATCGGCGCGACCGGCGCAAGCTCGCCATCGGTGCTCTATCCGACCCTTGCAAACAATTTGTTTGGCACCCAATTCCGCATCGTCTCGGGCTATCCCGGCGGCGGCGACATCATGCTGGCGCTGGAGCGGCGCGAGGTCGATGGTCGCGGCAGCGACTCCTGGGCATCGCTGAAGGCCAACAACCCCAGTTGGATCAGCGAAGGCAAGGTCAACATCCTGTTCCAGATCGGTCCGCGCCGCGAGGCCGACCTGCCGGGGCCGCCGCTGTTGACCGAACTCGCGCAAAACGCCGAGCAGCGGCAGATTCTCGAAGTGCTGTCCGGCGACGTCGCGGTCGGCCGGCCGGTGCTCACCGCGCCGGATGTGCCGGCGGCGCGCGTGCGCGCCTTGCGCAAGGCGTTCGACGATACCATGAAAGACCCGGCGTTCCGCGAAGCCGCCGCCAAGGCCAATATGTATATGAACCCGCTGGGCGGCGAGGAATTACAGCAGATCGTCAACCGGATCCTCAGCCCGCCACCGGAAATCATCGACAAGGTCAAGGACGCAATCCGGCCGCGCAATCTTCAGGTGCTACCCGGCGTCAAGCTCGAAGGTGCGCCGAAGGAATAGGCGGCCGAGCGACCACGGCCCGGCCGCCGGCTTCTCAAAACGTCATGCCTGCTTTCACCATGAACGTGCGGCCCGGCAACGGATAAGCGCTGTAAGTACCAAGCGTGAAGGCGCTGGCGACCGCGTAATCGAAGTAGAGCGTGTTGAACAGGTTCTGCACCGACACCGACCAGAACAGCCGATCAATCTCGCCGCCGAGCCGCAGATCGACCACCGCCTTGCCAGGGATCGGCGGTTGGACATTGTTCTGGTCGTTGTCCATCCGCCGATTGCTGAAAACCCGCGCCACCGCGTCGAGCACAAGATATTTGCGATAGATATCCCACGACACTGCGACGCTGCCGGTCCAGGGCGACACCAGCGGCACGTCATTGCCGGCGAATGGGCCTTCGCGGAACGTCGCACGGGTATAGGCGAGACCGGCCTTGAACCGTAGCGCCTCGGACGCACGCCAGGTCAGGACGTTCTCCACGCCGACGCGCCGGGTCGGATCGAGATTGGTGTTGGTGAATGTCGCCGGGCTGAAATGCAGTTCGTCTTTCAGAGCCATGACATAGAGACTGGTCTGCCAGGTGAACGATCCGGCGCTGGCGCGGATACCGCCTTCGACATCGTGCGAGGTCTGGGTCTTGAGATTGAAGCTCGTGGCCACGCCGAACGGCGACATCGCGACGCGCTCATCGACATTGGGCAGACGGAAGCTGCGTGCCGCCCGCGCAAACAGCGCGACCTCGCGTGTGACGCGGTGCTCAAGGCCTATGTGCCAAGCATATTGCCATTCGCTGCGATCGAGCGGCAAGCCTTCGGGCCCCGCAAACGCGCCACCCGGCGCGGTCGGATCGAACCGGTCGCGCGCGCCGATGGCATTGCGCTGGACGCGCCCGCCGAATGCGACGTCGGTATCGGACCGGATGCCGATGGTCTCCTGCGCATAAAGCGCGGCGGTGGTCTGCTGGAGGTCGTAGCGATGGATCGGCGGATCGCCTAAATGCCGGCTGCGGTCGGAATCATAATTCGCATGTTGCAGGTCGAAGCCCGCGATCAGCTTGCCGGGCGCGCCGCCGACGGAATGCTGGCTCAACAAGCGCGGTGTCGCCGACAGCGCGGTCAGATTGGCCTTGAAGCCGGAATCGAAAGCCGAACCGAATGCGCTGAAGAAACCGGCTTCCTGGCGTTTGTTGCGCACGCCGCCGTCGACCACGATCTCCGTGCCCGGCCACAGCACGCGGCTGACGCCGAGGGTGGCGTTGAGGCCCTGCCGCTCCGCGAAGTCGAATGGCGAGGTCGCGCCGCGACGGTTGGTCGCGAGCTCGCTGGTGGTCAGCGTCACGCGGCGGCCGCCCGGCAACCCGAGATGCTGGTCGTCGCCGGACAGGTTGAAATAAGCGCCGCCGCCCTGCCCGTCCGACCAGCGGAAATCGCCGGCCGCATTATCCTGACGCAGCCGGTTGTTCTGGCGATAGCCGTCGGAGCGCAAACCATTGGCATGGACCGACGCCGCGAATGGCCCGCTCGACGTATTGGCTGCGAGATTGCCTTCCACCGTGTTGAACGAGCCAAAACCTGCCTGCACCCGCCCGGACGGCGGCAGGCCGACGGCATTCTTGGTCACGATATTGATGACGCCACCGACCGCGCCGTCGCCATAGAGCACCGCGCCGGAATTGCCGCGGGTGATCTCGATGCGTTCGATGCTGTGCTTGGGAATGGCGCTGAAGTCGACGCCGGCAAGATCGATATCGTTGAGCCGCCGACCGTTGATCAGCACCAGCGTATTGGAGGTGCCGGCCGCGCCAAAGCCGCGCATATCCACGGTCGCAGAATTCGCGCCACCGAACAGGCTGCGGACCTGGATGCCCGGCTCGCGCGCCACCACATCTTGCAGGGTTTGCCCGGGTGAGCGCTCAATCTCACGCGCGGTGATGACGGTTGATGACGCGCCGGTGATGATGGTTCCGGTTGCGATGCCCGAGCCATCATCGGTGGGCGCCGGCGTGTCCGCGCCAGCGCCGCTGCCCGGCGCAACGCCGCGCCGTGCGCCGCCGGTGCGACCGACCAGGCGGGTATTGGTGACGTTGATTTCCGGCAGCACGGTGGTCTCGTTGGGCTGCGCCATTGCAGGCCGATAATCCAACGTGACAATGCCCGCCGTAAGCGCCAGCGCGGCCACAATTCGTCTCGCCGATGCTCCCGCTCTTTTCCTTGCACCCATAGCAAATGTCCTTCGTTCGCGCCCCATCAAGGGCGCCGGTGACAGGACCGAAACGAAGGCGCAGGAACGTCGCCGGTGGACGGTCAGGATCCGGTCAATACCGGAGTCCGACCGTCAGGCCGTTTGCCGCTCATGCTTTGGATCGCGGGAGATACATCTCGCACGGCCTTCGCATCGGTTGTGGTGTCACCGCTGCGAACAGCCGCTCCGTGTGGTCCCTCCGACCACCGGTTGGGTGACTGCGCTGGCAGGTCTCCTGGCTCACGGGTCGTTGCCTGATCGTCCAGCCTTCCCAGTTTCCCAGTGGCTCACTCGGACGATAGGCTCGCCGCTTACAGTTGCGGGGGCAGCCACGGAATGAGACTGCGAATAGCAGTCTTGCCCGTGTTCCCTCTTGCCTCCCCGGCGCGAACCGGGGAACCAGCACAGCGATAACATTCCGCGTCTCGCCGGTTTCGTCAAGCCGGGAAGCGACGATCGCGACAATATCGTTGCCGCAAAACCACAGCCAATGAAAGTTCGATCGCGGCTTGACTTCCAAGACTAGCGATCGAACCATTGCCGACCAAGTTCGGCAGCGGGAGAACGCCATGATGCGGATAATTGCGGCGCTGTTTATCGGCGTGATTGCGGGCTCGCCCGCGCCGGCGGCCGATGTGGTCAATGTCGCCAATGTCTCGCGCACATTGTTCAGCCTGCCGTTCTGGGTCGCGCAGCAGCGCGGATTCCTGAAAGCGGAAGGCCTCGAAACCACCAGCAGCATCCTCGACAATGCCGAGAAGATCAACGCGGCGCTGCGCGCGGGCACAATGCAGATCGCGATGGGCACGCCGGAAGCGGTGATGATCGACGGCTATGCCGGCGGCACGCTGCGCCTGATTGCCGGCAACACCGGCAAGCTGCCGCACTTCATTATTGCGCGGCCGCATATCAAAACGCTCAAGGATCTGCGCGGCGCTAACTTCGGCATCCTGTCGGAAAAGGAAGGCTCGACTTATGTGGTGCAAGACATCGCCAAGGCGATCGGCCTGACGCCGGCCGACTACACAATGACGGTGGTCGGGGGCGCGCCGACTCGCTGGAAGCTTTTGCAAGCCGGCAAGATCGACGTCGGATTGCAGCCCTTCCCGCTGAGCTACATCGCCGAGGATGCCGGCTTCACCAATCTCGGCTCGGTGATCCCGTTCGTGCCGGAGTGGCAGTTCACCACCATCAATGCCGACATGGCCTGGGCAACCAAAAACCGCGACGTGGTGGTGCGCTTCCTGCGGGCGGTGCAACGCGGCCGCGACTTCATGCGCAGCAATCCGCAGGACACCGCCGAAATCGCCGCGCGGGAACTTCAGACCACGGTGGCGCTCGCATCCCGCGCCATGGGCGATGCCGACAAGCTCGCGATCCTCGATCCAAACTTGGCGCTGACCGAGCCCGGCCTGCGCAAGGTGTTCTCGACCCTGCAACTGGCCGGCGATATCGCGGCGGGCGAACGGTTCGACCTCGCGCGCTTTACCGATCTGAGCTTCTGGAGGGCCAGCCGGGAGAAGAAGTGAGGCTCACCTTTAACTCGCCGCCGCCTCGGTCTCCGCCATCAGCCATTCGAGATAGGGCTGGTCGACGCTTTCCAGCGGGATCACGATGATCGCCGGTACCGCATAAGAGTGCATTTCCTTGATCGCGGTCGCGGCCCGTTCGGACAATGCGGCACGGGTCTTAACGATCATCACCGCCTCCTCACCCCGTTCGATTTCGCCCTGCCACCAGTAGAACGACACCATGCCGGGCAATATGTTAACGCAGGCGCATAGCCGCCGTTCGACCAGCGCACGGCCGGCCTCCTCCGCCTCGACAATGGATGGATAGGTCGTATAGACGAACACTGCGCGGTCCGTGTTCATGCATCCCCTCCGCCAAAGGCGCTTAAAGAAGCCCGCAACCCCAATTCCGGCCCCCAATGAGCCCTAGATCAAGCCGTAAGCCAAGCCCCCGCCCGGCCGCAAAAGCCGCCTATGAGCGGATCGCCGTGGTGGCGAGCCCGGTCGCGGAAGCCAAGGAAGCCGAAAAGCAGCTGCGCCAGAAATATGGCATCGTCAAACCCGAGGACGCGGATGTGATTGTCGCGCTCGGCGGCGACGGATTGATGCTTGAGACTCTGCGCCGCTTCATGCGCTCGGGCCAGCCGATCTACGGCATGCATCGCGGCACTGTCGGATTCCTGATGAACGATTTCCGCGTCGACAAGCTGCACGAGCGGCTGGCCGCCGCGCAGCAGACCGTCATCCATCCCTTGCTGATGCGCGCGCGCGACGCGCGCGGCAAAACTCACGAACATCACGCGTTCAATGAAGTCTCGCTGTTCCGCCAATCTCACCAAGCCGCCAAGCTGCGCATCCTGGTGGACGGCAAGGAACGGCTGGCCGAACTGGTCGCGGACGGCGTGCTGTTGGCGACCCCGGCCGGCTCGACCGCCTACAACCTCTCCGCCCAGGGCCCGATCATTCCGATCGATGCGCCGCTGCTCGCGCTTACGCCGATCAGCCCGTTCCGGCCACGACGCTGGCACGGCGCACTATTGCCCGACCGCGCGAAGGTGCGTGTGGAGGTCGGCGGCGCCGACCGGCGGCCGGTCGCCGCCGTCGCCGATCACGACGAAGTGCGCGACGTGCGTTCGGTCGATATCCAGATGGATCACTCGATCGGGATGACCGTTCTGTTCGATCCCGGCCACAGCCTGGATGAGCGGATCCTGCGCGAGCAGTTTCAATATTGAATGGCAGTTTCGTCCCGGACGCGGCGCAGCATCATATGCCGCGCCACGTCCCGGACCCATACATCGCCTAATTCGCCGCCAGCGCGGCCTGGTTCTCCGCCTGTTTGGCGACGGTGCCGTGACCGCCGGCAATGGTCGCATCGGTGATGTTGTATTTGCGCAGCGCATTGCCGACCGCCACGGTGTTCGGGTTGCGCGCAATCGGCCCGCGCGGCGAGATCAGATCGGTCACCCAGACGATGTTCCCTTGCACCACATGCCCGATCAGCATGCCGTCGGAATGCGGATTCGGAATATTGTGCAGGTTGAGCTGGATGGTGCCGTCCTTGAGCGTCATGGTCTCGGCAACTTCGACGATGGTCGCCGGCCGTGGCTGCTTTTGCAACGCATCCGGCGAAACCGTCTGCGGCGCCTTCACCACCTGTTCGAAATAAGCCTTGACCGGCGCCGGCACGATCACGGTCGCGCCCTCCGCCACATAGGTCCGCATGCCGCCGGTGTGGTCCATGTGATGATGGGTCAGCACCAGATGGCTGATCGGCTTGCCGGGATATTTCTTCTTGGCAGCGTCGATCACCCAACGCGATTGGCCCTCGTTCACCGGCGCGTCGAAGATCACAATGCCGTCGCGCATGGCGACGATCAGATTATTGGCGGAACCGCCGACCACATGCTGCACATTGGGCGCAAGCTCGACCAGCTTGAAGCCGCCGCCGGGCGGGAAATAGACGTTGTCGCTGTCAAGCAGCCGGCCGAGGAACATGCGCCGCAGCACCCATTGATAGGGCACATCGGCGCTGGCCGAAGCGAGCGCGGCGGTCCGCAGCTTCTCGGGAACCTCAAACGTCGATGCGGCGATCGCCTGGTTCACCGCGACCTCTTGGTAGGTCAGTCTCTGCACGTCCCGGCCGCCGAGACGAAACGACAGCGTATGCGCGATCCGCGCGCCGCCGACCGATTTCCAATCGCCCAGCACCATGTCGTAATCGGAATCGCCGTAGATGTGGTCGGCGTCGCGGGTGCGCACCGCCGCCGGCAGCTTGCTGGCGCGGTCGAACAGAATGACGTAACGCGCCTGCCCATCGTTGAATGCGACCGCCGGATGCGACTGCTCGCCCAGCCGTTGATCGGCGATGGCGGAAACATCCTTCGGATTTTCCAGCGCCCGCAGCAGCAACACCGGCGAGGCGCGGCCGTGTTCGCGATGATGCGCGGCAAGCCGGAGGCCCGACATCGGCCGCGTGCCATCCTTATCGGTCACGACGCCGTAAGTCGGATGCACGATCTCGCTGAATTGCAGCCGTTCGACCACGACATATTTCATGTCGCGATCCCAATCGGCGCGGCTAATGCGATTGGCAAGATCGATGCTGAGCGCAATGGTCGAGTCGCCGATAAAGCGCGTCTCGCCGCCGGCCCGCACCGACTGGCCGGGCTCCCAATGTTGCGCAGTGGCCTTGATGGTGAGCGTCTTCAGGGCGCGCAACGCATCGACGCCGCCTTGCGCGGCAACCGCCTGCTGGACGAGTTCGGTCGGCGACTGCGCACTGGCCGGCTGGACCGCCGCCAACAGCAACAAGGCCGCGAATGGCACTGCATTTCTCATGGGTTCCTCCCTTGCTTGCGGACTGAATTGATCTCCCGGTGGTTCCCGGCCAGCCGCATTGGAAACGAGCCTAGCACTGCAAGGCTCGCCGCGCACCGGCCTTGCCTCGCCAACCAATCGCAACCCGGGGGTGGCACTAAGTGTTTGATTAGTAACGAGCTCCAGCCACCATGCTTAACCCTTCATTAACGACGCGTTCCTACCATGGGCCATCGTAAAGATCCGGCCGCGCCGGAGTCGTGGGTGTGACCCGTGCTCGGCATCGATTTCGGCAAACTGCGCATTTTGATCGTCGACGATAACCCGCATATGCGGCGCATTTTGCGTACGCTGTTGAACAGCCTGGGCGTGCGCGAAGTCTACGAGGCCGAAGACGGCGCCTCGGGGCTTGAGGCATTCAACCATTATGCGCCAGACGTTATCCTTGTCGATTGGGCGATGCCGATCCTTGACGGCCTTGAGCTCACGCAAATGATCCGGCAGCAGGACGGCAACGACAATCCGTTCGTCCCGATCGTCATGCTGACCAGCCATTCAGAGCGCAGCCGCGTCATGACGGCGCGCGATGCGGGCGTCACTGAATTCATGGTCAAGCCGGTGTCGCCGAAGTCGCTCTACCTGCGTCTTCTCAACATCGTCGCAAATCCGCGGCCGTTCATCAAAACCGCCGGCTATTTCGGTCCCGACCGGCGACGCAACACCCAGTCAAATTATGCCGGGACGGAACGCCGCCGCGGCGGCAAGGCGAATGCCGTCCGACAGTCCAAGCTTGGCGACAAGGTCAGTGTTTAGAACCGAAGGATCGGTGTCATTGCCATGAGCAAAAACAAACGCAATAAGCCATCGGTCGCCACTTACGGCGATTATGAAATGATCACGCCGCCCAATACTTTGCGGGAGGCGTTGATCAACCTGCCGGATGGCGACGACCCGGTGGCGCGCGCCGAAGCGGCGCTTTCGATGCTTTCAGACGACTATGCGTCCTGGATGGAGACGGAGTGCACCCGGCTCGACACGGCGCGGCGGAACATCAGGGCCAAAGGCATCGACAAAGCGCGGCGTGATGCGCTGTTTCATGCCGCCCATGACATCCGGGGCCAAGCGGCGACCTTGCGCTATCCGCTTGCCGCCGCCGGTGCCGATAGCCTGTGCCGCCTGGTCGAGCACACGCCCGACGTCAGCCGCATTCCGATCGCGTTGATCGACCAGCATGTCGACGCCATTCGCGCCATCGTCCGCGAATATGCCCGTCCCGACATTGCGCAAATTGCGGCCGCGCTGAACAAGCGCCTGCGTCTGGTGACCGACGAATTCCTGGCGCACGAAAACAAGAATCGGCCGGATGTTCTGGCCAACATCCTCGCCCCGGGCATCACGCCGACGGAATAGCCGCCAAACTTGCAGCCGCCGAAGGAACACGCAGGAAAAGTTTAAGCCGCAAGCCGTTCGCTAAAATAGCGATCGGACCGATCCTGCTCGGACACCGCCAATTCGGAATCGTTCTGCTCGGAGACGGCTTGTTCGGCGACGACCTGGTCCGAACCATCCGGCCCGCAGGCGACCTGCTGATCGTCGCTCCGGCCGAAGCCCGCATGTTCAAGATAGAGCGGCTGGACGCTATGGTCCGCCACCATTTCGTTGCAAAGCATGCGCGCCTCTTCACGCGCGGCCTCGGCGACAAAGCGGCGTAGCAGCAGCAGCAACGGCGCGACATCGCCGATTGAATCGTCGGCGCAGCGCGTCAGGACGCGCTCGACCATGCTCCGGCGCAACCGTGTCGCACCGTCGGCATCGCCAACGAACCCGCCCTCCCGCATGGAATCGACCGCCTCGCGGAACGCGGTATAGGTCGAGGCTGGCAGCCCGGCCCGATCGTACAGCGCACGAAAGCCGCTGCCGCGCCGATCGTGCAGCAACGCGCTCACGCGCCGCAGCGGCATCGCGGCAAGTTCCGCCAGCGCCTGCTCGAATAGCGCGACATTGCCCGACAGCAATGCCCGCAAGATCAGACCGGCGGTCAATTGGCCGCTCTTGCGCAGATGCTGGATCAGCAAGGGCACCTCGTTCGCGGGCGTAATCGCCGCGAGCGTCACCGTCGCCTTTTCGCACGCCTCCCTCGCGACACGCTGGGCGCGATCACCCCCAAGCCAGGCCTGCGCCACCGCGAATTCGGCCAGCGCTTCCGACAATTTCGCCAGCAGCAATTGGCGGGTCGCGACCGGCAAATCCTCACGCGCCAGCATGGCTTCGCGGATGGCCGCAAGATGGCCGTGGCGCTCGACCATGCGATCGAACGAGAAAGCGACGATCTCGGCGCTGCCATTCTCGATCAGCACCAGGCAGGCCTCGGCGGAACCAACCTCGGCGATAGCGGCGGCAACCGCGCACGGCAAGTCGGCGCGGCGCGCAATGGCGGATTGGGTATCGGATTGCCCGGTGGCGACCGCATCGACCAGATCGGCATCCATCAAGAGCGGCGAATGCTCAAGCACCCAGCTCGCGATCTCCGGCTGATCCGCCGCGAGCCCGAGGATCACCGGCGGCGGCGACTGATCGCTGAACGCCAGCGCCCGCGCCAAGGCCTCGCGCACCGATGGCTCGGGGTCGTCGAGCTGCATGATCAGCGCGCTCTCGCTCGCGGCGCGATCGCCGTCCGACAGATCGGAGTAGAGATAAACGCGGGCCAGTACAGCGGTCGCTTCGGCCCGCTCGGCAGGTCCGGCGGTGCGGAGCCAATGAAGGAAATGGCGAACGATCATACTCAAAGCCACCATTACGTACCGCCGCGCGGCACCGATTACGGCTCACTCTAGCCCGCGATGTTTAACAAAGCGTTCACCATAAATCTTCGGAATGATTGAAGGATCGTTAATCTCCGGGCCGCCGGAAGACCGGCTCAGGTCAGGCCGCCTCCGCTGAACAAGCGGCGCACGTCGGGACGCGAATCGCGGAACAGATCGAGCGGTTCGCCGTTGTTGACCGGCGAGACGACGCGCTGGGGCGGCGCGACATCGCGCTGAGGCGGCGCGCTCGCGGTCTCCGGTGCGGCGCCCGACGGCACCGGCACACTCCACAAGGCCGAAACCACCGGCGACACCGCGCCGCGGCTTTCGGCGTCCTGAAACATCGATCGAAATGCCGGCTCGGCGGCGCGTGCAACCGGTGGCGGCGCAGCCGCGACGGCGAACGCTTGCGCGGTTCCGGCGGTGTCGGGCGCTGGCGCAACCGCGCGCGATGGCGGCGCGTTCGACGCAATCATGCTCGCGCCCGGCACCACACTGGCGCGCGCCACCGCATAGCGGCGATTGAGTTCGGCATAGACCCCGGCGACACTGCGCGCACCGCCCTGCCGGTCATAGAAGATCGAGCGGTTGGCGCGCGCCGCGGCCGGAAACAGGCTTGCAGCATCGGCCTGCGGGCGATCGCGGGCGGCATTGATGAGTTGCGCCGCGCCGCCGGCGCCGAAGAAATGCGCCATATAGAGTTCGCCGTCGGTCGGCTGCCGCCCGATTCGCGGGCCAAGGATCTCGGCGTTGCGCTTGGTGAAGGCGCCCGCCATGGCGGCATTGGCCGACGAATCGCGGCGCAATTGCAGAATTTCTTCCCGCAGTCTGGGGTCCGCCACCTCAAAACGCCCGGACGCGTTACGCGAGATCGCATCGGAATACTGGCCGAAGCCCAAGGCCCGGCCGGCGCCCTTCATCATGCCGAGCCAGGTCTGTTCAATGAATTGGAACAGGCCGGTCGCGCTCGAGCTCCGGGACTGGATCTTGGGGTTGAAGTTCGACTCGACCTTGGCGGTGGCCAGCAGATATTCGAAACTCGTGCCGGTCGCCTGGGACGCCTGCTGGATCGCGCCGGCAACGCCCGGGCTCGGCTGACCTTGCGCGGTCTGCCGGGCGGCGACGGGAGGTTGCGGGACGACTGACATGCAGGCTCGATTGATGGGGGCTCGATTGGACGCCCAATCAACGCCCGTGGCGCCTGCCACGAGTCCTGCTAAATCTCGACCATTATGGTAAACGAGACCTTAACACCGACGAGGATGCCATGACCGCCAAGCCCGACCCCCTGGTTCGCCGCCACCCGCGCGGCGGCATCTATTTCGATGATTTCATAGTCGGCCACCTCTACGAGCATCCGCTGCGCCGCACCGTGACGCAGATGGACAACATGCTGTTCTCCAATATGACGCTCAACCCGCAGCCGCTGCATATCGACCGGCACTTCTGCGAAACCGAGACCGAATGGGGCCAGCCGTTGATGAACTCGCTGTTCACGCTCGGCCTGATGATCGGCATTCAGGTCGCCGACATGACGGTCGGCACTACCATCGCCAATCTCGGCATGACCGACGTGAAGTTTCCGCACCCGCTGTTCGAAGGCGACACCGTTCATGTCACCACCGAAGTCCTGGGCAAGCGCGAATCGAATTCGCGGCCCGGCGCCGGCATCGTCGAATTCCTGCACCGCGCTTATAATCAGAACGACAAACTGGTCGCCGAATGCCATCGCCAGGTATTCATGCGGCTGCGGCCGCGCTGATGACAATCCCGATGCGCTCCCTGCTGTTCGTGCCTGCCGACGGCGGCTCCAAGCTCGACAAGGCGTTTGCCAGCGGCGCCGACGCGATGATTATCGACCTTGAGGATTCGATCGCGCCGGAGCGCAAGGACGCCGCGCGCGCCAGCGCCGCGGCATTCCTCATGCAAGCGGTGGCGCGGCCCAAGCGCCCGCGCCTGTTGGTGCGCGTCAACGGCATCACCACCGGGCTGATCGACGCCGACCTCGACGCCATCGTGCCGGCTAAGCCCGACGCTATCTTGCTGCCCAAGGCGGAAGGCGGCGCTTCGGTGATTCATGCCGACGCCAAGCTGACAGCGCGCGAGGCGATCGCCGGCCTGGACGACGGCCATGTCAAGATTTTGGCGCAGGCGATCGAAACCGCCGCCGGCCTGTTTCTGGCCGGAACCTTTCACGGCGCGAGCGCCCGGCTGATCGGCCTGACCTGGGGGCCCGAGGACCTCTCCGCCGAACTCGGCGCCGAGGCCAACCGCGACCGCGACGGCTCACTCACCGCGCCCTATCAACTGGCGCGTTCGCTCTGCCTTTATGGCGCCGCCGCCGCGCAGACCCCGGCGATCGAGACGATCTATGCCGACTTCCGCAATCTCGATGACTTGCGCCGCGACACCGAGCTGGCGCGCCGCGACGGTTTTGTCGGGCGGCTGGCGATCCATCCGGCGCAGGTCGCGGCGATCAACGAGGTGTTCACGCCGAGCGCCGACGCGCTCGCCAAGGCGCGCGCCATCGTCGCGGCATTCGCAGCGGCGCCCGGATCCGGCGCGGTCGCGATCGACGGCGTGATGTATGACCGGCCGCATCTGGCCCGCGCCCAGCAGACGCTGGCGCGGGCGGGGGCGACGTAGCGGACTTACTTCTTACCGTACACCGTCTTCGGGTCGAACGCCTTATCGGCGTCGCGGAATGTCAGTGTCGCGGCGCCGGGCTTGCGCAATTCGACCGCGCGGTAGAAGCACGAACGCCGGCCAGTATGACAGGCGCCGGGGCCGCCCTGCTCGACCTTGATCCACACCGCGTCTTGGTCGCAGTCGACCCGCATTTCGATCACGCGCTGGCCGTGGCCGGAGCTTTCGCCCTTGCGCCAGAGCGTTTTGCGCGAGCGGCTGTAGTACCAAGCCTCGCCGCTGTCGACCGTGCGCCGCAGCGCCTCGGCATTCATATGCGCGACCATCAAAACATCGCCGGTGAGGGCGTCGGTCGCGACACAGGTCACGAGCCCGTCACCGTCGAATTTGGGGGCAAACGCCAAGCCCTCTTCAACCGCCTCGGTCGCGCCGCGCGGCGCAAATGTCGATGGCTCAGCCAAGCATTGCCTCACACAGCGGATTAGCGGTCGGACCCGCGCACCATGGTGATGAAACGCACCTGCTCGTCCGGATTGTCCCGGAAGCTGCCGAAGAACTGCGTGGTGATGGTCGAGGAGCCCGGCTTCTCGACGCCACGCACCGACATGCACATGTGCTCGGCTTCAAGCATCACGGCGACGCCGCGCGGATTGAGGATTTCCTCAATCGCGGTGGCGATCTGCCAAGTCATGTGCTCCTGGGTTTGCAGGCGATGGGCGTAGACGTCCACCAGCCGCGCCAGCTTGGACAGGCCGACCACCCGCTCCACCGGCTTATAGGCAATATGCGCGCGGCCCATGAACGGCATCATGTGATGTTCGCAATGGGAGCTGAAGTCGATATCGCGCACCAGCACCAGGTCGTCATAGGCGCCGATCTCGCTGAAGGTGCGATCGAGCACATCGGCGGGCACCTCGCGGTAACCGCGGTAGAGTTCCTCATAGGCGTCGACCACGCGCTTGGGGGTATCGAGCAGCCCTTCCCGATCCGGATGGTCGCCGGCAAATGCAATCAGCGTGCGCACCGCGGCTTGCGCTTCCTCGCGGGAGGGGCGCGGCGATGGCGCCGGCGGCGCCTGGCGGACATGATCGGCGGTGGCAGCCTTGCGCAAAGGCTCAACGACAGCGTCCATGACGGTCTCTCCGTTCGACCGGCCACGAATCGAGGCCGGGGGTGTCACCGGGCGGCCGCATCAGTATTAGGCACTTTCGGGCTTTTGACCCATGCGCCTGGACTGGACGCCGCATTCACAAAATACATAGCTTCCTAGCTCGCTTCGCTTCCCTGACAGCTTCGCTTCCTAGATAACCTCACCTTTGGCCCCGCGATTGGGCGGGACCGGAGCCAGAACGGTGGCTTCGCACCGGCCGACAAGCTCTCTATATATTGTATCACAAGCGCGGCGCAATCGGGCTGCCGGCGCCAGGAACCGCTGACCGCAGGCATGCTCAACGAAGTCTACAATCACCGAATCATCGAACTGGCCGGCAATATCCCCCGCCTCGGCCGGCTCGCCCAGCCCGACGCCAGCGCCACCGCCCATTCCAAACTGTGCGGCTCGACGGTGACGATCGACCTCAAAATGACCGGCGACCAGGTCACCGACTTCGCCCATGAGGTCAAGGCCTGCGCGCTCGGCCAAGCCTCCTCGTCAATCATGGCGCGCAACATTATCGGCGCCAAGGCCGCGGAATTGCGCAATCTGCGCGACGCGGTGCGCAAGATGCTCAAGGAAAACGGCGCCCCGCCCGCCACCGGCCGCTGGACCGATATCGCGGTGCTCGAACCGGTGCGCGATTACAAAGCGCGCCATGCCTCGACCCTGCTGACCTTCGACGCGGTGGTCGACGCCATCGGCCAGATCGAAGCCAAGCGCCGTGCCGGCTAAGCCCGCGCCGACGGTCACGCGCTTGTCGTCCTTTGCACAACCGCCTATGCCGGAACATCGGTTGCGAGAATCGCCATTGTGAACCCGCCCCGCGAACGCATGTTCAACGTGCCCGGCGTCGTCTTGGCGCTCGGGCTGCTGCTGCTTTGCATCCACCTCGTATTGGATTTTGTGCTGACCGATGCGCAGGCCGAGCAAGTGTTGCGGCTGTTTGCATTCTCGCCGCAGCGCTACGCCGCCAATGCGCCGGCCTGGCTACCGGCCTGGTGGGGCCCACAATTCTGGAGCGTGGTCAGCTACGCGTTCTTGCACGCCGATTTCAACCACCTGATTCTCAATCTGGTGTGGCTTTTGGCATTCGGCCCGCCGCTCGCGCGCCGGTTTGGATCGGCGCGCTTCCTCGCATTCTGCGCGGCGACCGCCGCGGCCGGCGCCGCCGCTCATTTCGTCACCCACATCGGCGCGCTCGCGCCGATGATCGGCGCCTCAGCGGCGGTCTCCGGCACCATGGCGGCCGCCATGCGCTTTGTATTTCAGCGCGGCGGCCCGCTTGGCCTGTTGGGCAGCGGCGAAACGGAATCCTACCATGTGCCGGCCGCGCCGCTCGTCGCGATCCTGCGCGATCCGCGCATTGTCGCGTTTCTCGCGGTATGGTTTGGCATCAACATCATCTTCGGCATGGGCGTGGTCGTGCTGCCCGGGTCGGAAGGAACCGTCGCCTGGCAGGCGCATATCGGCGGTTTCCTTGCCGGCCTTCTGGGATTTTCCTGGTTCGATCCGGTGCGCCCGGCGGAGCCGCCGCAACCGCCGATCGCGGCCGATCATCCCACACTGCACTGATTCGCTCTGCTGCTCCGTTTTCATCGTATTTTTGCCACGGTACCGGCACGTCAGGGCGATCCCCGCGTAAGCCTTGATTAAGACACGGATTTCTTTTGTCATTGCGGCATGTTGACGTGGCGTCAAAGAACAGCTGTCATTGTCGCACCTCATTGCTAACGTGATTGCTGAACGTCATTGTTAAACGTCATTGGCCGGCGCTCCGCGCGGGCGGAGATAGTGACCGGTCACAGGGAGACGACCCATGACCGTCAAGACAATACTGTCCACCAAAGGCAACAACGTCGTCACGATCGAGCCGACGGCCACGCTGGAACAGGCAATCGCAATGCTTGCGCAACACCGCATCGGCGCTCTGGTCGTTACCGGCGCCGAGCGTTGCGTCATCGGCATTCTGTCGGAACGCGATGTGGTCCGCGCGATGTGGACGCGCGGCGCCGCTGCGTTCAAAGAACCGCTGTCGCAAACCATGACGCGCGAAGTGGTCATCTGCGTCGAAACCGACGCCATCAACGACATCATGGAGCGGATGTCGGATGGCCGCTTCCGCCACATCCCTGTGGTGGCGCAAAACCGCCTGGTCGGCATCGTCTCGATCGGCGACGTGGTCAAGCAGCGGCTGAGCGAAATGCAAAGCGAGTCCGAAGCGCTGCGCGACTACATCCAGACCGCATAGCCGCCCCCCGCGTGTCGCTGACGCTCACGCGGGCTACCGCCTCAAAACCCGTAGATGGGGTAACGGGCCCTCGCCAAGCAAGCCGCTTGCTCGCTACAGCGCTGTGTGGGGCGCGCTCGCTCGCGGCTTGCATGGTGAGGCGGTCGTCCCTCAAACTGATGGTGTCAAA
>NZ_JALHLP010000015.1 GCF_022844465.1 Bradyrhizobium sp. | reverse complement strand
TGAATACTCTGCTGGATGAATTAGTGGAGAGTTCCGCTGGCGGTTTTCTTCAGCCGCTCAATCTCATCCTTGACCATCAACTTGCGGCGCTTCAACTCGACAATCTGCAGGTCGTCTGTGGAAAGGTGCACGAGCGCTTCGTGCAATTCATTCTCGAGAATCTTGTGTTTGCGTTCAAGTTCAACAAGATGCGCCTGTATTGCCATACGAAATCTCCTCGGCGGTTGAAACCTCAGATTCGATCCGGATGAGAAAGTGTACACCAGCGGCGAAATCTGTCGATGGCTATCCGAAATCCGGCCGCTCATATTTTGGCGATTGGCTGTAACCAATCGTGAGCAGGGAACCAGGTCGACTTGCGGAGCAGCCCCGCAGGGAGGATATTTAATCCGGGCTTTGCAATCATGTTGACAACTGAACCGCGTCTTTAGCCAACATACACCATGACCGAAGAAGATGAGCGCGAGCTCGAAAACGAACTCGCCCGCCTGCAGCAGGAGCATCGCGATCTCGACGCGGCGATCGATGCGCTGCATCAATCGCCAGCGCCTGACTTGCTGCGGCTGCAGCGGCTGAAGAAGCGCAAGCTGCAACTGCGTGACCGCATTGCCTTTATCGAAGATCAGATCACGCCCGATATCATCGCCTGATTGCGACGGTCGCGACCGAGCGGCGGGGAAAACAGGTCGCGACGCGCCGTCACACCTTGACTCTTATAGAACAAAAGATGAACATTCGGGATCAACCCGGCAGTAAAGGGAGTCCACCATGTCCGGTCCCGTATCCCGATCCGACGAAAGCCACCACCGTTACGAGCAGGCTTGCGATCAGGCCATTGCGATGTGCGACGGCAACCTGCGATCGACCATCAAGGCGCTGATCATGGCCAACGAGTATCTGGAAATCGAACTGGACGAAGTGCGGGCTGCGGTCGAAGCGGGCCGCGGATCGACCAAAGTCCTTTCAGGTGAACCCGGTATCGGTTCGCTTGAAGCCAACGCATCAACCCCCGCGCCAGCGGCCAGCCGCAACGCCGCCTGAACTGGAGCGATTACCCAGGAGCGATATAATGGCTGATGTCACCTACTACGTCGCCATGCCATTTCTGCAGGACGACAGCGGCTCCCCGGTAGCGGGGGCCGCGGAGGAGTGCCCGAGTCCGACCACAGCGCTGCGGCGAGCCGAAACGATGTCGCGAATGGCCGGCAGCATCGGCGCGGTCGCCTTCAGCCGCAGCGGCGATCCCATGATCGGCGAATTCGGCGATCCACGCTTGTTGCGGAAATTCGGCAGCGTACCGGACGATCTCAGCGGGCTGTAGCCACTGCCACGAGAGGGCGCGTCCGCGCTCATGAAACCTCGTGCCGCCGCTGGGCCTTGCGCACGTACATGGCGCTGTCAGCCACTTCCAGCGCGCGGCCGGCTTCGGCGTGGAGGTCGAGGACCGCGACGCCGGCCGACGCGCCGGCGGTGATGGTGCTGCCGCGAAAAACGAAGGTAAGGCGATCGATCGCCTCTTCCAGCGCGGCCGCCTTGGCCCTGGCGTCCGTCTCGCTGAGATTCCACACCAGGAGCGCGAACTCGTCGCCGCCGAGCCGGCCGACCACGTCGGACGACCGCACCTGACCCTGGATCGTCGAGACGATGGCCTTGAGTACCTGATCGCCTGCGGCGTGACCAAAGGCGTCGTTGATCGGCTTCAGGCGGTCGACGTCGATTACGATCAGGGCGCCGTGGGCGTGGTAGCGCTTGATGTAGGCGATCGAGCGGTGAAGCTCGCGCTCAAAGCCGCGCCTGTTCGGAATATCCAGCAGAAAGTCGGTGTCGGCAGCAGCCTCCAGCTCCGCGATTCGCGCCTGGGCCTTGGCCAGTTTCGCCTTCAACCGACGAATGGTCGACTTGGGGTCTTCGGGCGGGGAAACCGGCGCTGGCGGGAGATGCGGCGCGAGATTGCGCCCGGCACCCGCGTTTCTGGGGCGTTTTGCCGCTCTGGCGGCGGTCGCGCTGGATTTCTTCTTCATGGCCTTCCCTGTGCAGGCCGGCGTATGAAGGCTTGCCGGGATTCACCAAGACAGGATAGTCCATTGCTGATCCCTTGCCACGCCTTGGATGATCCAGGGGCGCCCCCTATAATCCAGCCTATGTTTCTGGATTCCCGAACAGAATTGACGAGATGACCGCACCCGTCGCCATCATCATGGGCAGCCAGTCGGACTGGGAGACCATGCGCCACGCCGCCGAAACTCTGGCGGCGCTTGGAATTGAATGCGAGGAACGAATCATCTCCGCCCATCGAACGCCGGACCGGCTGTTCAGCTTCGCCAAGGGCGCCAAGGCTGCGGGCTTCAAGCTCATCATCGCGGGTGCCGGCGGCGCGGCCCACCTGCCCGGCATGGCCGCTGCGCTGACGGAGCTGCCGGTGTTCGGAGTTCCCGTCGAATCCAAGGCGCTCTCGGGTGTCGATTCGCTTTACTCGATTGTGCAGATGCCGGCCGGCGTTCCGGTCGGGACGCTGGCGATCGGAAAGTCCGGCGCCATCAACGCCGCACTGCTCGCAGCAAGCGTGCTCGCGCTCAACGATGCGGCGCTGGCGATACGGCTCGCCGACTGGCGCAAGCAACTGACGGACGCGGTCAAAGAGCGCCCGGAGGATCCGGCGTGACGGCTTCAGGTCATGTGCGGCTGAAGCCCGGCGACACCATCGGAATTCTCGGCGGCGGACAATTGGGCAGGATGCTGGCCATGGCCGCGGCGCGCCTCGGCCTCAAGTGCCAGGTGTTCTCGCCCGATCCGGATTCGCCCGCGTTCGACGTCGTGCTGAACGCAACCTGCGCCGAATATGCCGACGTAGAGGCGCTCGAGCTTTTCGCCAACGATGTCGATGTCATCACCTACGAGTTCGAAAATGTTCCGGCGGCGACCGCGATGGTGCTGGCGGCACGGCGTCCGGTTCTGCCGGCCCAGAGCATTCTCGAAACCACCCAGGACCGGCTGATCGAAAAGGACTTCGTCAAGCGGCTGGGCATCGGTACCGCCGACTACGCCGACGTCTCGTCGGTGGAGACCCTGCGCGCCGCGATCGCCCGCATCGGCCGTCCCGCCGTGATCAAGACCCGTCGTTTCGGCTATGACGGCAAAGGCCAGGCGATCATCCGCGATGGCGACGATCCCAACCAGGTCTGGGAAGACCTCGGCACCAAATCCGCGATCCTCGAAGCCTTCATTCCGTTCGAGCGCGAAGTTTCCGTGATCGTCGCGCGCTCGGCGGACGGCGAGGTCGAATGCTACGACGTTACCGAGAACGAGCATCGCGATCATATCCTGAAAATCTCGCGCGCACCGGCGGCGATATCCGATGAGCTGGCGACACAGGCGCGCGCGGTCGCCGAGAAGATCGCCAATGCACTGGACTATGTCGGCGTGCTCGCGGTCGAGATGTTCGTGGTCGCCGGGCCGGGCGGGCCGCAGGTGCTGGTCAACGAGATCGCGCCACGGGTGCATAACTCAGGACATTGGACGCTGGACGGCGCCTCGGTTTCCCAGTTCGAGCAGCACATCCGCGCGATCGCCGGCTGGCCGCTCGCCAAGCCGATCCGCCATGGGCAGGTCACCATGACCAACCTGATCGGCGACGACGTGCTGGACTATGAGCGGTGGCTGACGGTTCCCGGTGCGACCGTGCATCTCTACGGCAAGGGGACGCCGCGACCCGGCCGCAAGATGGGCCATGTGACCGAGGTGAGGCCAGGCTCCGGAAAATAGCCTGATCGTCCGGTCGCACCGAAACAGCAAATCACCCGGTTCATGCGTGCGGCAATTCCACACGTTTTCATGACTCTACCCTGGGCCCTTGAAGCGGGGCGAAAATCGGTCGGCGTCAGGAAAACGCATCGAATCGGCCGTCGATGCCCCATCCATTCCACCGAAACCAAGCTGGCAGGAATGGTCGCCTCGCCGGTGGACATTCGCGTTATTGTCTGCTACATGCCCGCCTTCAGGTTCGGGGCGAGGCTGCTCGCCAGCCCTTTGACCTTGCCAGAATTCTTATCCTGTCAATTGAAAGAGGATGCCGCGTGCAGGTTCTCGTCCGCGATAACAACGTCGATCAAGCCCTCAAGGCGCTGAAGAAAAAGATGCAGCGCGAGGGTATCTTCCGCGAGATGAAGCTGCGCGGCCATTACGAAAAGCCCTCCGAGAAGAAGGCCCGTGAAAAGGCCGAGGCCGTGCGCCGCGCGCGCAAGCTGGCCCGCAAGAAGCTGCAGCGCGAAGGCCTGCTGCCGATGAAGCCGAAGCCGGTGTTCGGCGCCGGTCCCGGCGGCGAGCGCGGGGGCGCTGCTGGTGGTCGTGGCGGCCCGGGTGCGGGTCCGCGCGGACCGCGTTGAACGCAATCGGGAAACTGGGACTGGAAAACGCGGGCCTTCGGTCCGCGTTTTGTTTTTCTGCCACTGCGCCGGCAACGCCAGGCCAATCTTGACCGATGCCTTTCTCGGTCCGGCAGGCTACCTATTGCCGCATCGGACGCCCGGGTATTCGCTTCATGGCCATTTTGCTTTGCAACGTTTTTTCCCGACCTTCCCGCAGTTCCGCACCCGCCGCAGCGCTGCTCGCGATCACCCTCCCCCTGGCGGGCTGCTCGTTCGATTTGGGATCCTGGGGATCCAATAACGACAGGCCGCCAGTCGTGCAGAAGCCGGGCGGCAACGCTGCCGAGCAAGGCGCCCGCGATGCGCAGGGCCATACCGCACGCGGCCAAGAACTCGCCCGATCGGGCAGGGCGTCAGAAGCACTCGCCGAGTTCGACCGGGCGCTCGCACTCGATCCCTACAATGTGCCGGCCCTGTACGGCCGCGGGCTGATCCATCAGGGCGAGAAACGGCACCAGCAGGCGATCGAGGATTTCACCGCCGCCAACGGCCTGAAACCGCAGCAGGTCGAGCCGCTGCTGGCGCGGGCGACGAGCTATCTCGCACTCGACAAGGCCAGGGAAGCCGCTTCCGATCTGGACGAAGCGGTACAGGCCGATCCGAACAATGCGCAAGCCTGGACCGCCCGCGGCCTCGCCTATGAACGGATCGGAGAAAAGGTTACGGCGTCCGCATCTTACGGCCGCGCGCTGACGCTCCGCCCCAAGGACGAAGCCGCGCGAAGCGGCCTCGCGCGCAACGGCGGATAGAGCATGATCCGGAAAAGTGTGCAGCGGTTTTCCGAAGAGATCATGCTCAAACGAAAGAGCTGAAGCGCGATGATGATTCATCCCAATCTCATCGCGCTTTAGGCCCTGCCGCCGACGCTTTGGACCTGCGACGGCGCTATTTCGGCAGCACCGCCTGGAACAGCGATTTCGCGGTCGACATCACCTCTTCGGCAACCGCAGTGCCGCGCTCACGCACCGAAGGCTCCGCAACTTCGGCGCGCAGGTCGAGCGGCCGCGACGGGATTTCGGCGGGCGGCGTCGGGCGGTCCGCGGCCCCGGGAGTTGCGGCCAGGGGCGGCCTCGCCTGCGATGAGGGCTGGCCGGGGAGTTCGCCGGTCGGCGGCGTCGCAACCAGGATCGGCGGCGGCAGCGGGCGCGGTACGGGCGCAGCCGCGGGCGGCGCCGCCACGACGCGGGAGACATCCGGCGGACGCGCGGGTTCCGGCATCCGCGGCGAATGGTCTGCGTTGCCGCGCAGGCGTTCGATCGCCGCCCGCGCCAGTTCGTTGGCGTCGCGACGTTCGTCCGGCACGGACTCGGCCGCGGGCGATGCGACCGGGGCGGCGGCGGACGGCGAAGGTTGCACGGGCGACGGCAGCACGACCCTGATCTTTTCCCTTTCGCGCGGCGCGACCGGTTGACGCCGCGGCTCGGCGGGAATGCTCGCGGTTTCTGCCGGGCTGGCGGCGCTTTTCGCGTCGAGCCTTGGTTCGGCTTTGTCTTGCGGTTTTTCGTGGATCTTTTCTGCCACCGCCGGCCTTTCAGCGGCGGTCCTCTCCATCAGGGCCTTCTCGGAAATGCCCCTGGCCTTGACGCCCGCGGCAGGAAGATTGCTGACTTCGGCCGCTGTCTCGGCCGGCGTGGCGCTGGTATCCGCCCTGCCCTTCGCGGCGACCGAAGCGGCGGGGGTATTCGTCGCCGGCTTGCTCACGATGTAGTGGTTGACGATGTAGGCCCCGATGACGGTCGCAGCCACCGAGGGAAAAATGTCCACGGCGAATTTCTTCAGGTATTTCAGCATTCAAGGCACTCCGCGCTGCGGAATTTTTGCTGGAACTTTGAGGCGCATTGAGGGATCAACTGCGACGGATCGGTGGCAATTGGCGCTCCCGGTGGGCCAGTTGGCGGTCCCCAGGCAGCCGCGACGCGAAAAGCGCGGTTCTGGTTTCTCAAAGGTTAACGCCGGCCGCGGCGCGATCCCGCATTCCCAACAGGTCGCCGCCGGCTGGTCACGGCTTCAGCTCGACCTCCAGGAACACGATTTCGCTCGCGGTTTCATTGAGCACGTCGTGCTTGACGCCGGCTTTGCGGAAATAGGACTTGCCGACCCCGAGCTGCGCCTTGGAGCGGTCGCCGTTCGGCGCGACAATGGTCATTTCGCCCGATGTCACTGGCACGATCACATAGTCCATCTCATGGGTGTGATGGCCGGTAGCGCTACCCGGCGCCAGCCGCCATTCGGTGACGCGGACTTCGGGCGTATCGACCTGAACCTCGGACTTGGCGTTGAGCATGGTTATCGGTCTCCGGGTGAAAGGTTAACTTGAGATTCTCCAACTAGCGCGTTGCAGACTATCCGAGAACCGGCGCGAGCGGCAGCAAAGTCAGCAGCAGAAAGATCGGGAAAAGAATCGCGGACGCCCAAACCAGATATCCGAAGAAACTCGGCACCCTGATCCCCCGTTCGGTCGCAATGGCCGCGACCATCAGGTTCGGCGCGTTCCCGATATAGGTAAGCGCGCCCATATAGTCGGCGCCCATCGAAATCGCGGCGAGCGTCCCGGAGTATTCGTTCATCAATGCCTGCGCATCTCAACGATACGCCCACCATGCCATCCCTCAACCTTTGGCGGCGTCGATGAACCGGCGCGCGGCTTCGACTGCTCCGAAACTGTCCAGATCGTTGTGGCCGCCTTCGGCAAACCGGACGAACTGCTTCGGTTCCTGCGCCAGTTCGAACAGCCGCTCGCCGAACACGATGGGTATCGTCGGATCCTGCGCGCCATGCATGGCGAGCAGCGGAGCCTTGACCCGCCCGATGCGCTCGCTGGAACGGAACTGATCCCGCATCAGCAGCCGTACCGGCGCAAACCAGAACGCGGAGGCTGCGACATCGGCGATCGAGCTGTAGGGCGCTTCCAGGATCAGCTTGCCGACGGGCTGGTCAGCCGCCAATGCCACCGCGACGCCGCTGCCGAGCGAAAACCCCCAGACGACGATCTGGTCCGCGCTGTATCGCGCCGTCGTGAAGGCGTAGGCGGCGGCCGCATCCTGCAGTAATCCACGCTCGCTCGGTTGTCCGCTCGATCCGGCGTAACCGCGATAGGACAAGGCGACCACACCGGTCCCGTCGGCAATGATGTCGCGGAAGCGGCCGAAGAATCCGGCGAGATAGTCGCCATTGCCGTGGAAGTAGAGAATGACGGGGCGGCCCGGCTCCGCCGGAACATGCCAGAGGACGACCTTCTCGCCGTCCGCCGTCGTCAGCACATGCTCCTCGGCCGCCGGAAAGCCGGCCTGCTGGGGCGAGATGCGCTGCGTTGTCGGAACCGGAAACAGGACAGCGCGCTGCGCCAGGAACAGCACAGCGAGACCGCAGACGTAACCGACTGAGACGACCATCAAGATCCATTTCAGGGCGGTCATTGCTTCCTGCGCGGGGCTACAACCCCTTGACGATGCTTTCAGTGACCTTCTTGGCGTCGCCGAGCAGCATCATGGTGTTGTCGCGATAGAACAGCGGATTGTCGATGCCGGCATAACCCGACGCCAGCGAGCGCTTGATGAACATCACGGTGCCCGCCTTCCAGACCTGCAGCACCGGCATGCCGTAGATCGGCGAGGTCTTGTCGTCCTCGGCCGCCGGATTGGTGACGTCGTTGGCGCCGATCACAAAAGCGATGTCGGCCTGCGCGAACTCGGAATTGATGTCCTCCAGCTCGAACACCTCGTCATAGGGCACGTTGGCTTCGGCCAGCAGCACGTTCATGTGGCCGGGCATCCGGCCCGCGACCGGGTGAATCGCGTATTTGACCTCGACGCCTTCCTTCTTCAGCAGATCGCCCATTTCGCGCAGCGCATGCTGGGCCTGCGCCACCGCCATGCCGTAGCCGGGCACGATGATGACCTTGGAGGCATTCTTCATGATGAAGGCGGCGTCGTCGGCCGAACCGAGCTTTGCAGGCCGCTGTTCGCCGCCCCCGCCGCCCGCGGCAACGGTTTCGCCGCCGAAGCCGCCGAGAATGACCGAGATGAAGGAGCGGTTCATCGCGTGGCACATGATGTAGGACAGGATCGCGCCGGAGGAGCCGACCAGCGCGCCGGTGATGATCAGCGCGGAATTGCCGAGCGTGAAGCCGATGCCGGCGGCGGCCCAGCCGGAATAGGAATTCAGCATCGAGATCACGACCGGCATGTCGGCGCCGCCGATCGGGATGATCATCAGTACGCCGAGCACCAGCGCGATGATGGTGATTAGCCAGAAGTCGATCGCGCTGCCGGAGCGGACGAGGCCGAAGATGAAGAACGCCAGCGCCAGCGCGAGCGCGATGTTGATGACGTGGCGGAATGGCAGGATAATCGGCGCGCCGCTCATCCGCGCCGACAGTTTCAGGAACGCGATCACCGAGCCGGTGAAGGTGAGCGCGCCGATGGCGACGCCGAGCGACATTTCAACCAGGCTCGCGGCGTGAATGGCGCCGGGCTTGCCGATGCCGAAGGCCTCGGGCGCATAGAACGCCCCGGCCGCCACCAGCACCGCCGCCATGCCGACCAGCGAATGGAACGCGGCGACCAGTTCCGGCATCGAGGTCATCGGCACCCGGCGCGCGATCACGGCGCCGACGCCGCCGCCGATGGCGATGCCCAGCACGACCAGCAGCCACGCCAGCCCGTCCGCCGGCGGATGGCTCGCGAGCGTAGTGGCGATCGCGATCGCCATACCGATCATGCCGAACAGATTGCCCTGGCGCGACGTCGCCGGACTGGACAACCCGCGCAACGACAGGATGAAGAGCACGCCCGCCACGAGATACAGCAGTGCAGCCAGATTGGCGTTCATCTCAGGTCCCCATTGTCTTCGTCACCGCGAGGTGCACGCCGCGCGCCCGCCATCTCACTTGACCGCTCACTTGACCGCTCACTTGGCCTTCTTCTTGTACATCGCCAGCATGCGCTGGGTGACCAGGAAGCCGCCGAAGATATTCACGCAGGCAAAGATCAGCGCGATGAAGCCGAAGCCGCGCGCCCAGCCGCTGCCGCTGGAGATCATGGGAACGCCAACCGCGAGCAGCGCGCCGACCACGATCACCGAGGAGATCGCGTTGGTCACCGACATCAGCGGCGTGTGCAGCGCCGGGGTCACCGACCAGACCACGAAATAGCCGACGAAAACCGCAAGCACGAAGATCGAGAGCTGGAACACGAAGGGACTGACGGCATCCATGGCGGCTCTCCTCAGGCGGATTTGGGCTGGAAGTTCGGATGAATGACGGCGCCGTCCCGGGTCAGCGCCGTGGCCTTCACCAGTTCATCATCCCAATTGACCGCAAGCGCCTTGTTTGGCTTGTCGACCAGGGTCTCGATGAACGAAAACAGGTTGCGGGCGTAAAGGCTCGAGGCCGACTGCGCCACGCGGCCGGCGACATTGGTGTAACCGACGATCTTGACGCCGTCGGTCTCGACGACTTCGCCGGGCCTCGCGCCCTCGACATTGCCGCCGCGCTCGATGGCGAGGTCGATCAGCACCGAGCCGGGCCTCATCGACTTCACCATCGCCGAAGTGACGAGCCGTGGCGCCGGGCGGCCGGGGATCAGCGCCGTGGTGATGATGATGTCCTGCTTCTTGATGTGTTCGGCGGTCAATGCCGCCTGCTTGGCCTGGTATTCCCGAGACATTTCCTTGGCGTAGCCGCCGGCGGTCTGGGCGTTCTTGAATTCCTCGTCCTCGACCGCGAGGAACTTGGCGCCGAGCGATTCGACCTGCTCCTTGGTCGCCGGCCGCACGTCGGTCGCGGTGACCACGGCGCCGAGCCGGCGCGCCGTCGCGATCGCCTGCAGGCCGGCCACGCCGACGCCCATCACGAACACCTTCGCCGCCGGAATGGTGCCGGCCGCCGTCATCATCATCGGGAAGGCGCGGCCGAACGCCTCGGCCGCCTCGATCACCGCGCGGTAGCCTGCAAGGTTGGCCTGGCTCGACAGCACGTCCATCACTTGCGCGCGGGTGATCCGCGGCATCAACTCCATCGCGAACGCCGAGACCCCGGCCTCCGCGATCGTCTTCAGCGCCGCCTCGTTTCCGTAAGGGTCCATGATGGCGATCACCAGCGCGCCGCGCTTGTACTGCGAAAGCTCGGAGGCTTCCGGCCGCCTCACCTTGATGATGATGTCGGCATCCTTGAGCGCGTCGGCGCTGACGGTGGCGCCCACCGCGCTGAATTCGGAATCCGGCAGGCCCGACTTGATGCCCGCGCCCGGCTCGATCGCGACTTCGGCGCCGATCGCCCTGTACTTCTTGACGGTGTCGGGAGATGCCGCCACCCGCGGTTCGGACGGATCGATTTCCTTGGCAATCGCAATCTTCATGGGGCCTCCCGGCGGCACGGCGGGTGCGCGCGCAAGCAAACTAGCGTTTTTTTCGCTGAGTTGGATACCGGTTTCGTAACCGGACGGCGTGCAAGTCCTGGCTGCCGCCAGCGGTGGCGGCGCTGGAAGCGATGCGTCAGGTCAGGAAGAAGCCCATCAAGGCGACGATGATGACAACGGCCGCGGTGCCGTATTTGACCAGCATGATGAAGCCTTCGTAGGTTTGCTCATGCGCCGCATAGTCGTTGCCGTCAGCGGTGGTGTAGGCCGCTTCTTTATGCTCTGCCATCGGTATCCCCCGTCCAGTCCAGAATTCTCGGTGCAATTACCGCAAAGCGCCTGTCGGGGCAACGGCCTGCGCGCCTCCTCCCCGCTTATCGGGTCATGCCGAAGGCCAGTTGTCCCGGATCCAGCGGGTCAGGCTTTCCTCGCTGACCTCGCCGGCGGCGAGCGCCAGGATGATGGCCGCCGCCTCTGCTTCCGGCACAACAAATTCGATGCCGTTAACGCCGAGAAATGTATAGAGCGCCAGCAGCGAGGTGCGCTTGTTGCCGTCCACAAACGGGTGATTGCGCGCGATGCCGAACGCATAGGCTGCAGCCAACTCGGCCAGTTCAGCCTGCTCATAGGCCCACCGGTTTTTCGGCCGGTCGAGCGCCGATTCGAGCATGCCTTCGTCGCGCAATCCGCTGGCGCCGCCGTGGATCGCAAGTTGCTCGTCGTGAATTGCGACGATGATCTGACGGGTGAGCCAAAACGGCTCGGTCATTTGGCCAGTTCAGCCAAGGCATTGTGATAGCGCTTCATGCCACGCCGAGCGACTTCCATGGCCTTCTCGAAATCCGGGTCATGAGGGGTCAACCGGAAACCGCCATCCGGCGTCAGAGTGACATACAGCTTATCGCCGATACTGGCATTCATCCGCGCAAGCACATCCTTGGAGAGGATAAGTCCCGACGAATTTCCAATCTTCTTGATCTCAACGGTTCCAATAACTTGGCCGCGGACCTCGGACTCGATCTTGGGCTTCTCGTTCATTGATCAAACTCCGTTATACAGATCGTATAACACTATCGAGGCCATTGTTCAACAGATGTTTTACTGCTGACGGGCGGCAGGGAAAGGGATGTCCGCAGGATCGAAAACGCCCTTCGGAAGGTGTGCCCACGCGTCAACTCATGGTTTCCAGCTCGTCGATCATGCCTGAGATCACCGACAGCCCGCCGTCCCAGAATTTGGGGTCCCTGGCGTCGAGCCCGAACGGCTGGAGCAGTTCGGAATAGTGCTTGGTGCCGCCGGCGGCCAGCATCGCCAGATAGCGCTCGGCAAAGCCGTCGGAGGCATTTTCGTAGACGGCATAAAGCGAGTTAACGAGGCAGTCGCCGAACGCGTAGGCGTAGACGTAGAACGGCGAATGGATGAAATGCGGAATGTACATCCAGAAATTCTCGTAGCCCGGGCGGATGTCGATGGCGGGTCCGAGACTTTCGCCCTGCACGCTGAGCCAGATCTCGCCGATCCGCTCGGCGGTTAGCTCGCCGCCCTTGCGTTCGGTATGAATTGCGCGCTCGAACGAATAGAACGCGACCTGCCGCACCACGGTGTTGATCATGTCCTCGACCTTGCCGGCGAGCAGCGCCTGGCGTTGCCTGACGTTCCGGGTCTGCGACAGCAGCCGCTTGAAGGTCAGCATCTCGCCGAACACGCTGGCGGTCTCGGCCAACGTCAACGGCGTCGGCGCCATCAGCGCGCCGTTCCTGGCGGCCAGCACCTGATGCACGCCATGACCGAGTTCATGGGCGAGCGTCATCACGTCGCGCGGTTTGCCCTGGTAATTCATGAGCACATAGGGGTGCGCCGACGGCGTGGTCGGGTGCGAGAACGCGCCCGGCGCCTTGCCCGGCCGCACCGGCGCGTCGATCCAGCGATCGGTGAAGAAGCGCTCCGCGATCGCCGCCATCTCGTCCGAGAAGCCGCGGTAGGCGGTCAGCACCATATCCCTGGCCTCGGGCCAGGCGATGGTGCCGGTCGCCGCAAACGGCAACGGCGCATTGCGGTCCCAATGCGCGAGCTTCTTCTTTTTGAACCAGCCGGCTTTCAGATTGTAGTAGCGGTGCGAGAGCCGCGGATAGGCCGCGCGCACCGAACCGACCAGCGCGTCGACGACCTCGCGCTCGACGCGGTTGTTCAAATGGCGCGAATCCGCGACATCCTGGAAGCCGCGCCAGCGATCGGAGATTTCCTTGTCCTTGGCGAGCGTGTTGGTGATGAGGGCAAAGGTTCGCTCGTTGTCCTTGAAGGTCGTCGCCAGGGCTTGCCCCGCCGCCTTGCGCTTTTCCGGCGCGCGGTCCTGCAACAGGCTGAGCGTCGGCTCGATCGCAAGCGTCTTGCCACCGACCTTGAAGCGCAGCCCGGAAATAGTCTGATCGAACAGCCGATTCCAGGCGGCGTAACCGCTCTGGGATTTTTCATGGAACAGTTGCTCGACGCGATCCTCGAGCTGGTAGGGCTTGTCCTTGCGCAGATCCTCGATCCAGGGACGGTAATGCGCCAGTTCCGGCGTCTGCATGGCGCGCTCGATCGCGCTATCGTCGATGCGGTTGAGCTCGAGCGCAAAGAACAGCAGATGCACCGAGGCTGCCGTCAGCCGCTCGGAAACATCGCCGTAGAACTTGGAGATAACGGGATCGACGCTGTCGCCGGCATGAACCAGGCCGGCAAAGGAGCCGAGCCGGCCCGCCAGGTCGTCGATCGCCTCGTAGCGCCGCACCGCTTCGGCGAGCCAGCGGCCGCCGTCTTCCCCGGCCACACCTGCCGCCAGCTTGCCCTTGTAGTCGGCCTCGAACGCGACGCAGTCCGCGTCCATCTGTTGCAAATCGCGCGCGACCTCGGGGGCGCTGATGCCGGTATAGAGATCGGCCAGGTTCCATTCCGGCAGCTTGCCGCTTTTCGGTTTGACGGCCGTCACCTTGCGGACGGTGGCCTGCTTGCCGATGGCGACTTTGCGGGTCGTCGTGCCGGAACGGGATGTCGCGGATTTCATGAACACTTTCAGAGTGGAGAGACCATCGACGGACGTGACGATCAAATTGACGTGGCGGTTAAATCAACGGGATGGTCAGGCGAAAGCCACAAGTTGCGGTCCGAACTGGACCAGCAGCTCTTCGGTCTCCACCAGTACGGGCTCGAGCTTTTCCTGAACCACGCTCTTCACCGCAAACCACACCCCTATCACCCGAACCATCAGTCGCGACGTGGACGGGACCGCAGCCCGTGCGTGCAATGCGACGAGATCGAGGCTTGGGTGCTCGAACAGCAGCCGGCCCGATCCATCCTCTAGAACATAGAGCCTCCCGATCCGGGACACACACAACTCGCAGTTCTGATCCGGACGCGGGCCCAGCAGATAGAACTGGGCATCGCCGCTGTCAGTCATCCCGGTTTCCCAGCCGCGGCCGGCCGACGGCGCCAGCGCTGCATTCAGCGCCGCGACGATAGTGTTCAATTCCCGCTCGCTCCACGCCCGGGCGTCCTGTTGGCGTTTGAACGCAACCACGCTCATTTGCTTTCTGCTCCAAACAACAACCGGTACAGCTCCGGCTCATAGTACATCAAAAGATGCTTAGCGAACTTGGCCTGTTCAAGCCCCAGTTCGCTGGCCCAAGCGCCCATGATTTCGGTAGGCACCCGGCTGAACCCGTTTTCGACCTGTGAGATGAACGTGTAATATTTCAGGTTAAGGCGCGCCGCCAGATCCGCCTGCGACAGTCCGGCCTCAGCCCGGGCCTGCTTGAGCCAATCCCCCGCCTGTTTCCGTAATCGCCGCGCTTCCGGGACGACCTTGTCCCGAGGCCGTCCAGTCAAAATATCTTGATGTTTTACTTGTTTCATGATTACTAAACTACCGAAATGGAATTCCGGAACCCGTGAAGTTCCCTATCATAATTTCACACCCTTAACCCGCGGAAGCTCGGGCAGGACAGCAAAATCGCATGGCTTTCGCAGACCGCCGAGAGATTGCCCGAAGCCGACGCCGAGAAAACCTCGCGCGCGCCAAGGAGCTGATGGCCGGGACCCTGCTGGTGGCTCTGGTTGCCGCCCTCGCGATCCGGAACGCCGTGCCCGCGGAAGCGTTAGCGCCTGCGGTAGTAACAATCCTGTTCGTGGCTGGTGCGGTGACGGCCGGTTTCGCATTGGTTTGTCGGCGCGATCGTTTGCGAACCATGTGGTTCGATCTCGCCGGCAGCCTGACGTTCATCGGCATTGTCCTGTCCGTTCTGATCGAGCCGGAACAGACGATCGGGCTTTTCGGCCTGTCAGATCAACCTGAGTAGCGGGAACAGTTTTCCGCAGCTCGACTGCGTTCTTAGGTATTCGTCCAAGCCCGGGCCCCTCTGGCAGTTCGCGTGAACTGCGATGTCGGATTGGACTTTAAACGGAGTGGCCCCCGATGTTTGAGATGATCACCTCACAATACATGACAGCACTTTTCCAGGTCATCATGATCGACCTGGTGCTTGCCGGCGACAATGCGATCGTCATCGGGCTGGCGGCGGCTGGCCTGCCCGAGGGCCAGCGCAAGAAGGCGATTCTGGTGGGCATTCTGGCCGCCACGCTGATGCGGATCGGATTTGCCTCCATCACGGTCCAATTGCTGCAAATCATCGGACTGTTGCTCGCCGGCGGCATATTGCTGCTCTGGGTATCCTGGAAGATGTGGCGCGAGTTGCGACACTCACATCACCAACCAAAGCTTCATGATCTGTCATCGGCGAGCACGATGGATGCCGCCGCCCCGGGCGGGCATCAGAAAACGCTTGGCCAGGCCATATGGCAGATCACCATCGCCGACGTGTCGATGTCGCTCGACAACGTGCTCGCCGTGGCAGGCGCCGCGCGCGAACACCCGGTGATCCTGATATTCGGTTTGGCGCTCTCCATTGCGCTGATGGGCTTTGCCGCCAGCTTTATAGCGCGCATCCTCGAAAAACATCGCTGGGTCGCTTATGTCGGCCTGGTGATCATCCTCTATGTGGCGCTGGACATGAGCTATCGCGGCGCAGTGGAGATTTGGCCATACCTCAAGGTCTAACCGCCCCCAGCTATTAAGCGGACGTTAACAGGCATCGGCCAGAGTGCCCCGATTCGATACAGTGGTAACGTTCGGGGTAAAGCATGGCTGCCACCATCCTGATTGCCGATGACGACGCGGTGCAGCGCCGCCTGGTCGAAAACATGGTGCAGAGGTGCGGCTACGAGCCGCTTGTCGTTGATAGCGGCGATGCGGCCATGGCCCTGCTCACAGCCGCCGACTCGCCGACGATCGATGCGGTCGTGCTCGACCTCGTGATGCCCGGCCTCGACGGGCTCGGCGTGCTCGCGAGAATGCGTGAAGCGGGCTTTAGCATCCCGGTCATCGTGCAGACTGCCCATGGCGGTATCGACAATGTGGTTTCGGCGATGCGCGCCGGCGCGCAGGATTTCGTCGTCAAACCGGTTGGCCTGGAACGACTGCAGGTGTCTCTGCGCAACGCGCTCAACACCAGCGCGCTCAAGGGCGAATTGCAACGCATCCGCCATAGTCGCGAAGGCCGGCTCACATTCGCAGATATCGTCACCCGCAGCGAAACCATGGCCGGCGTGCTGCGCACCGCGCAGAAGGCTGCCGCTTCCAGCATTCCGGTACTGGTCGAAGGCGAATCCGGCGTCGGCAAGGAATTGTTTGCACGCGCGATTCACGGCAGCGGCGAACGCAAGTCGAAACCTTTCATCGCGGTCAATTGCGGCGCCATTCCCGACAACCTCGTGGAGTCGATTCTGTTCGGTCACGAGAAGGGCGCCTTTACCGGCGCCACCGAACGTCACATGGGAAAGTTCGTCGACGCCTCAGGGGGCACGCTGTTCCTCGATGAGGTCGGAGAATTGCCGCTGGCCGCGCAGGTCAAGCTGCTACGCGCCCTGCAGGAAGGAACGATCGAGGCGGTGGGCGGTCGCAAACCGCTGAAGGTCGATGTTCGAATCATTTCCGCGACCAATCGCAGATTGCTCGACCTCGTGAAGAACGGCGCCTTCCGCGAGGACCTGTTCTATCGGCTGCACGTGCTGCCGCTGACTATCCCGCCGCTGCGGATGCGGCGCGAGGACATCGCGCATTTGCTGCGCCATTTCCTCGCGCGCTTTGCCGCCGAAGAGAACCGCGCCATCACCGGCATCAGCGGCGAGGCCATGGCGCATCTCGCCCGACTCGACTGGCCCGGCAACATCCGGCAGCTCGAAAACGCGGTCTACCGCGCTGTGGTCATGAGCGAAAGCGACCAGCTCGGCCTGGAAGACTTCCCGCACGCGGCCGGATCCGCAGCCCACGCCCACAGCGAGCCGTTGGTAGTCGCGCCGTCGACGGTGCCAGCCATGATCACAGGTAGTTTGATACCGAAGAATCTTGACGGTCCCGGTGCCCTCGCGATGCTCAACGAGCACGGCGAGGTAAGGCCGCTCGAGGACATGGAATATGAGATCATCCGCTTCGCGATTTCGCACTATCGCGGGCAGATGTCCGAGGTTGCGCGCCGGCTCAAGATCGGCCGCTCGACGCTCTATCGGAAACTTGATGAGACCGCCGACCCGGCCGAGGGCGGATCAGAAGACGCCAACTGACTGAACCGGGGATTGTGGCGCCGAGGTGGCAAAATTTGTGACAGACCAAGGAGATGAGCTACCTTAGAAGCTTTGAACCGTGGCTTGCAGGTGACAGACAAATGTCCTGCGGCGTGGCAAAACCGCGCTAGCCGACGGCTCACGGGTTGTTGGATGTCAGTTTGTCGTGAGTTGCCCCGCATGGCGCTGGCTGCATGAAAGGGGCGCATGTATCCTGCGTTGAAGTGCAGGCGTACCGACCGAACCGCTCAAGGCCGGCGCTTTCCCGCGCAAGCTGTGACGAACAATAGCGACCGACTGTTCCATGCCGGGGCAGTTTGGCCCAAGGGGGTGTGACGATGCGTGACTGTTCGACGAACCGTGCCGGGCTGGACCGCGTGCTGATGGCCGTCGCGGCGACACTCCTCACGGTTTCTGCGACCACGGCGCTGGCCGCCCAGTCGACCGCACCCCGCGCCAGCGCCGCCGAACTGGCGATCGATGCGGCAATCCCCCGTCCCGAACCCGCAAACCTCCCGCCTCCCGGGATCGGCGATTTCAAGCTTGAATCCACCGCGTCCGTGCCCGACACCGCCAAAGAACCGAGGCCGGCCGAAACGGTCACCTCGCCTGCGGCGGCCGCGACACCACCCGGCGTCGAACCCGCCGGGGAGCCGTTGAAGGCGGCGAGCAACGTCGCGCCCGCCGACCAGCCGGTCGCCGAGAGATTGCGCGAGTTGCTGGCGGCAAAATCGCTGCGCTATTTCGATCGCAAGAACGAGCGGGTCGCCGTCGACAAATTCTATGCGGCGCGAGAATACGCGCCGCAATGGACCCAGGCGGGCAAATTGACCGCTGGCGGCAACGGCGTCATCGCCCGCCTCAGGGATGCCGCCGCCGAGGGGCTCGATCCGGCCGACTATCAGGTACCGGATTTCGCTGCCGCCGCGGCGTCGCCGGATCAGTTGGCCGAGGCCGAATTGAAGCTGACCGCCAGCATGCTCGACTATGCGCGCCAGGCGCAGAGCGGCCGGATGCACTGGTCGCAGCTTTCGGCTGACGTCCTCTATCCCGAACACCCGACCGATCCCGTAGAAGTTCTGGCCAATATCGCGACCGCCAAGGACAGTTCGGCCGCGCTGGCCAGCTACAACCCGCCGCACAAGCTCTACAAGGAACTGAAGGCGAAGCTCGCTGAGTTGCGCGGACAGGGCGAGGGACCGGTGGCGCGGATCGACGAGGGACCGGCGCTGGCCTTCAAGGCCGCCTCCAAGAAGCAGCCGGCAGTCATCCCGGAGGATCCGCGCGTGCCCCAGCTGCGCGCCAAGCTCGGCATTACCGAGGATGCGGAAGATACGAAATACGACGCCAAAGTCGCCGCGGCCGTCCGCAAGTTCCAGGAGAGCGTCGATCTCAAGCCGACCGGGGTGCTCGACGACCGCACGGTGAAGGCCCTCAACAGCCCGAAACGCGATCGGCAGATCGATACCGTGCTCGTCAACATGGAGCGTTGGCGCTGGCTGCCGCGCCAGCTTGGCGCGGCCTCGATCGGCAACGCCTATGTCATTCTGAACATCCCCGACTTCACCCTCAAGGTGATGCAGAACGAAGCCCCGCTCTGGACCACGCGGGTGGTGACAGGCAAGCCGGGAAAGCACGCCACGCCGCTGCTGACGGAAACGATGAAGTTCATCACCGTCAACCCGACCTGGAACGTGCCGCCGTCGATCATCTACAACGAATACCTGCCGGCCCTGCAGCAGGATCCGACGGTGCTGGATCGCATGGGCATGAGGCTTGAGCGCCGCCGGGACGGCAGCATCCATATTTCGCAGCCGCCGGGCGAGGCCAACGCGCTCGGCCGGATCCGCTTCAACTTTCCCAACAAGTACCTGGTGTATCAGCATGATACGCCTGACAAGCACCTGTTCGCCAAGGAAGAGCGCGCGTTCAGCCATGGTTGCATGCGGGTGCAAAATCCGGATCAATATGCGGCCACCCTGCTCAACATCGTGATGCCGAACGAGCGCTATTCTCCGGAAAAGATTCGCAGCATGTACGGCCGCAGCGAGATCGACCTGAAATTCCCGACGGCGATTCCGGTCCACATCACCTACCAGACCGCTTTCGTCGATGACGCCGGAAAGCTGCAGATCCGCAAGGATATCTACGGCCGCGACGCGGCGATGATCGCGCTGCTCAAGAACACGCGCAACAAGGACCTGGAGATGGTGGTCTCCCATGCCCAGCCGAATTACGCGCGTCCGAGAGACCCCTTTCCTGCGGGGGTCAACTTCGCCGGCGACAGCAGCTACTCGTCCGGGCCCTCGTTCTTCGAGCGCCTGTTCGGAGGGCCACCGACGCCGCCCGCCCCGGTCGGCCGCCGGACGCAACAGCGGTTCACCCGCTAGTACGCATGGCCGCATTCCGGATTATGCTCAGGAAAAATTCCGGAGCATAATCAACCACCTCGCGTTCTGGCTGGTCGGTTTACGTTAACCATTATCCACCTCCAACCCGGCCCTGGGCGCTTTTTCGCCACAGTCAACGGGTTAGGTTAAGGCTGATTTGGGGGCGGGACGGCAAATAAGTCATCCCGCTTTAAGAAAGCGTTCACCCTCTTTTGCTGGGGTCTGCAAGAGAACTCCGTGAATGCTCGTCGATTGGGTGGGCTTCATACGTGCTGGCTGGTTTCGCGCGCCAATTCAATTCGCTTGCTTTGCCAAAGGCCGGATCTCGGATCGGCCTGACATCGCTGCTGCTGTTGGCCGGAGCCGGCTCGGTGCATGATGCGACGGCCCTCAACGAGACCCGCACCCTTTCCTTCCACCATACTCATTCCGGCGAAGACCTCTCCGTCACCTTCAAGCGCGACGGCCGCTATGACGAAGAGGCGCTCAAGAAGCTCAATCATTTCCTTCGCGACTGGCGCAGCCAGGACCAAACCACGATGGATCGTCAGCTCTTCGACATCCTCTGGGAAGTCTACCGCGACGTCGACGGCAAGAAGCCGATCCAGATCATCTCCGCCTACCGCTCCCCCGCCACCAACTCCATGCTCCGCCGCCGCTCATCGGGCGTGGCGCGCTTCAGCCAGCACATGCGCGGCCAGGCCATGGACTTCTACATTCCGGACGTGTCGCTGGAGCAGGTCCGCCACGCCGGGCTGAGGTTGCAGCGCGGCGGTGTTGGCTTCTATCCGACCTCGGGGTCGCCGTTCGTCCATGTCGACACGGGTAGCGTCCGTCACTGGCCGCGCATGACCCACGACCAACTGGCCAGGCTGTTCCCGGACGGACGCACCGTCCACCTCCCGGCCAATGGCGGCCCGCTGAAGGGCTATGAGCTCGCCCGCGCCGACATCGAACGCCGAGGCAATGGCGAGGATGCCTCCAGCGCCGCCAGGAAGCCCAGCCTGTTCGCCGCGTTATTCAGAGGCGGCAAGTCGACCGAAGAGGACGACGAGGGCGGCGCTTCCGTCAGGAACGAGAAGGCTACGCCCGCGAAAACCGCGGATCCGGTTCCGACACCGCGCGCCAAGCCCGCGGTGGCGACGACCATCCAGCTGGCCTCGGCCGACGCCCAGATCGTGCCGGCGCTCAAGTCCCGGGTCGAGCCGAAGCCTGAGGCGAAACAAGCCAAGCCGGTTTCCGCCGAGCAGGCTGAGCCGAAACCGCAGACGCCGGCCGATATCATCAATGCCCGCGGCTTCTGGGACAATGTGCCGACCACGGCGACCCAGGCCACGCCCGCCCAGATCGCCGCGCTGCGGGCACGCGAGGCCTTCGCCGCCGCCGATCCGCAGCCGACCGCCAGCGTTACCGAAGCGTTCAAGAAGGCGCTGGCCTATGCGCCGGCCGCTGTCGCCCCGGTCGATCGCTCCAGCATCGTCGCCGCCGCCGCGCCGGTCCCGCGGACGGTTCGCCCGGCGCGCAACGCCTCTGCAATTGAGATCAACACCGTGGTCGCCAAGGGAGTCCAGGGGACCGCGCCGGGCCCCGACGGCGTCGTCACCACGTCGGCCCGACTTGCCCCCGCGCAAGGCAACGAGAATGTCTGGATGCGCGTCGTGATGCTGGCGCCCAGCGCCAGCACCGCAATGTCGACCACGGTATTCGGCGATACCGAGATGACCCAGATGCGCAGCTACTTCGTCAAGCCGCAGGCCACGATCGCCATGTCGTTCTCGGAAGATCCGATGATGGGCATGGCGTGCGACCGCTTCGCGGGATCGGCGACCGCCAGACTCGCCACCCAATCTTTCGTGCTGCGCACCGCCGCGCTACGATAGGCGCTCATTGCCGGGCGTGACGCTCCCACCGCAGTGTCGGTGGCTTGCGGCTCGGAAAGAACCGCGCGTCGCGCCGCTACAGCATTCCAAGCGCCTGCATGTAGGTTTCCAGGATGGTCTCGTGTTCGGCCCGTTCGTTGGCGTCCTGTTTGCGCAGGCGTACGATGGTGCGCAACGCCTTGACGTCATAGCCGTTGCCCTTGGCCTCGGCATAGACGTCGCGGATATCGTCGGAGATCGTCTTCTTTTCTTCTTCCAGACGCTCGATGCGCTCGATGATGGCCTTGAGCTGGTCCTTGGCGAATTTCGTCGCGGGCGCTTCCTGGACGGCGGCAGCGGTGGTGGCCATCGGTTACTCCTGATTGGAACTGAAGGGGCAGAAAGATCAGGCGCCGCACGCGATAGCGCACGGCGCCTTTCCGGATTGACCCTCAAGATCGCAGGACCCTGCGTCAAGGCACCATCGCGCTCATCCACAGCGCACCCACAGGAAGGTGGGCGCGGTCGGGAATCAGTGCCCGCCCTGCGCCGTTTTCATCGCCGCGATCTGCTCGGGCGTGGCCGTGCCCTGGAATTTCGATTTCCATTCCTCATACGGCATGCCGTAAACCGCTTCCCGGCTGTCGTCCTTGCTGACGGCGATGCCCTTGGCGTCGGCCTCTTCCTTCATCCAGTTCGAGAGGCAGTTGCGGCAGAAGCCGGCCAGATTCATCAGGTCGATGTTCTGGACGTCGGTGCGGGTACGCAGATGACTGACCAGCCGCCGGAACACCGCGGCTTCCAGTTCGGTTCGGGCTTTGTCGTCGATCGTCATGGCCGTTGACCCCGTGTTGGCGAGCCTGTCCCGGAAAGGCACAATGCAGTTTTCCCGATGGCGCCGGGCATATTGATATCAGGTGGGAATTGTCACAGATTTTGCCATATCGGCGCGCAAACAGAAAATCCCGGACAAGCCTCGTGGTCTCCAGCAGGCGCAGGAAACCTCTTTCCTGCCGTTGACAGGCTCGCCCGGGTTACGCGAAATCGTCAATCATTTGATATAGCTTCGCCTGATGACTGCAAGAAATTCCCACCGCCCGAACTCCCGTTCCGCTCGCGTTGCCTGCGGACCGGTGCCGGCGCTCGCGCTGGCGGCGGCGTGCCTGTGGAGCAATCCCGCGGCGGCCGATTTCCGGCTCTGCAACAACACTTCCAGCCGCGTCGGCATTGCGCTCGGCTACAAGGACGCCGAGGGCTGGACCACGGAAGGCTGGTGGAACGTGTCCTCGCGCAGCTGCGAGACGCTGCTGCGTGGCACGCTTGTCGCACGCTACTATTACATCTACGCTTTGGATTACGACCGCGGCGGTGAATGGTCCGGACAGGCATTCATGTGTTCGCGCGACAAGGAATTCACCATCAAGGGCACCGAAAACTGCCTGGCGCGGGGCTATGACCGCACTGGCTTCTTCGAGGTCGATACCGGCGAACAGCGAGCCTGGACCGTGCAACTGACCGAAGCCAACGAGCAGCCGGCGCAGCGCGTGCCTGGAATACCGGGCACCGTGGGACCCAGCGGGGTTCCCGGCCTGTCCAACCCGCCGGGCGTGCCGGGTCTGCCGCCGGCGCCCAAGCAATGAGAAGGCTGCGCAGGATCAAGATTCTCGCGACGCTCGGCCCGGTATCGTCGGACAGCGCGATGATCCGGAAGCTGTTCGAGGCCGGCGCGGACGTGTTCCGCATCAATATGAGCCATACCCCGCACGACAAGATGCGCGAGCTCGTCAAGACCATCCGCAATGTCGAGTCCAGCTATGGCCGCCCGATCGGCATCCTGGTGGATCTGCAGGGACCGAAGCTTCGGCTCGGTGCGTTCGCCGAAGGCTCTACCCAGCTGAAGAACGGCCAGAGCTTCGTACTCGATTCCGACAAGACGCCCGGTGACAACAGCCGCGTGCAATTGCCGCATCCGGAAATACTCTCGGCGCTGCGGCCGGGCCATGCACTGCTGCTCGACGATGGCAAGGTTCGCCTGATCGCCGAGGAGACCTCACCGGAACGCGCGGTGACGCGGGTAGTGATCGGCGGGAAGATGTCGGATCGCAAGGGCGTCAGCCTGCCCGACACCGACCTGCCGGTGTCGGCGATGACGCCGAAAGACCGCCTCGATCTCGACGCGGCCCTTGCCACCGGGATCGACTGGGTCGCGCTGTCCTTTGTGCAACGCGCCGAGGACGTCAACGAGGCCAAGCGGATCATCCGCGGCCGCGCCGCAGTGATGGCAAAGATTGAAAAGCCGCAGGCGATCGACCGGCTCGGCGAGATCATCGAAGCCTCCGACGCGCTGATGGTGGCGCGCGGCGATCTCGGCGTCGAACTGCCGCTCGAACGGGTACCGAGCCTGCAGAAGCAGATGACGCGGATGGCGCGCCGCGCCGGCAAGCCGGTGGTGATCGCGACGCAGATGCTGGAATCGATGATCCACTCGCCGGTGCCGACGCGCGCCGAAGTTTCCGACGTCGCGACCGCCGTCTATGAGGGCGCCGACGCCATCATGCTGTCGGCAGAGTCCGCGGCCGGCAAGTTCCCGGTCGAGGCTGTTTCGACCATGAACCGTATCGGCGAGGAAGTGGAGCGCGATCCGACCTATCGCTCGGTGCTGTCGGCGCAGCGGCCCGAGCCGGAGAATACGGTCGGCGACGCCATCGCCGACGCCGCGCGGCAGATCGCCGAAACGCTGGAATTGTCCGCCATCATCTGCTGGACCTCGTCAGGCTCGACCGCGATCCGCGTGGCGCGCGAGCGGCCGAAGCCGCCGGTGGTGGCGATCACACCCAACCTGGCGACGGGCCGTAAATTGTCAGTCGTTTGGGGCGTGCATTGCGTGGTGGCGGAAGACGCCCACGATCAGGACGACATGGTCGATCGCGCCGGCTCGATTGCCTTCCGCGACGGCTTCGCCAAGGCCGGCCAGCGCGTCATCATCGTCGCTGGCGTGCCGCTCGGCATCCCCGGCACCACCAACATGGTACGCATCGCCTATGTCGGGCCGGAGGAAGAGACCAGGAAGTGAGGGTGAGCCCTGCCCTTGCCGCGCGCCAGCGTAGCCCGGCGCGCTGGAGCGAGATGACACCAGTTCTTCGTTTGAGCATGATCTTCTCGGAAAACCGCTACACACTTTTCCGGATCATGCTCTAGGCCCCGACCAGTGTCCTTGCCGGCAGCACCGCCTGCACCACGAGGCCGCGGGCGCGGGCGTCCATCACGCCGACGGCACGCAGCGCCAGCAAGGTGACGGTTTGCACGGCGTCGCGAAGCCGCGCGGGATCATCCAGATTGTCAGGCGCCAGGGGACCGACGAGGGATTCATGCAGCGCGCCCAGCAGCGCGGTTGCGGCGAGCGCCGTGTCCTGCGCCGGCAGATGACCGGCGCGCACCGCAGCGTCGATCCGCGCGGCAATCTCGCCGGCGATGTCGCGGCGGCTGGCGAGCCGCGACGCGCTCACGTCGACATCAACCGGCTCGGCCAGAATGCCCCAGGCAAGCTTGCGCTGTGACAATACATGCACGGCAACCGTCGTGACGGCGGCCGCGAGGGCCGAGGACGGCCCGGGAGCGGCATCCGCCGCGCGGCGGATCGCCATCAACTCATCGCGCGAGACCTCGGCGATCAGTTCTGAAATCAGCTCGGCCTTCGAGGGAAAGTAGCGGTAGACGGTACCGGCCGCGACGTTGGCGCGAATCGCGACCGGCGCGATCTGCACCGCGGCGATGCCGCCATCAACCGCGGCGTCCCGCGCCGCCGCCAGGATGGCGCTGCGCCGCGCCGCCAGCCGTTTCACGACCTGATGGGTCCGCCTGTACACCATGCGCAATGTTCCGTCCCGGCGCCCCGGCAAGCCGAACGGCCCTGGAACGCTCGTTTGTTCATTGTTTCAGCGAGAAGCGTTGTTCTCGCCTCGAAGAAGTGAACAACTATTCATGCTGGCTGACAAGAAGCAATTATGACGGTCCGGGCTTCGCGCACGACCTGGTGCGCGATGAAGGGCTGGGCCGTCGCCCGCTCGATGCGCCCACGTGTTTGTTGACGTGGCTCGCGCCGTGGTTGGCATCTGCCTTCGAAACTTCGTGCTTCGTCACGATGGTAAATTCTGACTGAAGCGCTGGCCTGCCCGGTTAACGGCTTCTTCGCCAAACATCGTCATTATGCGGCCGCGCCGGTCGGCAATTCACCCGAATATATGGCGGCCATGGTCTGGTAGCGAGAGTCTTGGCGACTTGTCTTGCGCCCGTCACACCAACCCAAGAAACCGATGTCCATTTCCTACGCCAACCCGATCGCCGGTGATGCAAACACCCGCAGCATGGCGCGGGCCGCCATGCCATGGCTTGCCGGCGCGACCGCCTATCTGATCTTTCTATCCCTGGGCGAAATCCTGTTGCGGGATTCCGACACGCTCTGGCAGATCAGGATCGGGCAGTGGATCGTCGAGCATGGGGCGATGCCCTACACGGACGTCCATTCCTTCACACGGTTTGGCGAGCCGTGGATATCGAGCTCCTGGCTCTCGCAAGTGCTGTTCGCCGGCGCCTATGGGGCGCTGGGCTGGGCCGGCCCCGTGATCCTGACCTCGGTCGCGATCGGGACGACGGTTGCGATCTTCATGCATTTGATGGACGGCTATCTGGATCCGGCCCGCACGATCCTTTTGGTGACGCTGGCGGTGCTGGAATCGGCGACGCACTTCCTGGCCCGCCCGCACATGCTGGCCTTCCCTGTCATGGTGGCGTTTCTTGGCGGGCTATTGGCGGCCGCCGATCGGCGTAGCGCGCCGTCCTGGCTGCTGCTGCCCCTGCTGGCGCTGTGGGCCAATCTCCACGGCGGCTTTGTGCTGGGAATAGCACTGATCGGACCAATTGGGCTGGAGGCGATCTGGAACTGCCAGCGCAAGGATCGCATCGCGCTTGCCGCGCGGTGGACCCTGTTCGGTATCGCTGCGGTGGTTGCCTGCTGCTGCACCCCCTATGGCTGGAACACGTTATTGGGCGCGGCGAAGATTTTGAGCCTCGGTAAGCTGCTGTCGATGATCTGGGAATGGATGCCGGCGAACTTCGCGACCTGGAGCTTCTTCCAGCTCACCCTGCTCGGGCTGATCGGCTTCGCCTTCTATCGCGGCCTCACCCTGTCAGTGCCGAGGATCATGCTGCTGTTGGGCCTGCTCTGGATGGCCCTCTCGCATGCCCGGAACATCGAAATCTTCGCGTTCATAGCGCCGCTGGTCCTGGCCAAGCCGTTCGCCGAACAATTGGGAACGCTCCAGACACTCGTTCCGGCCCGGGAGAACCGGGTCCGCTCGCATGTCATGATGCTGGCAGTGCTCGCGGTGGCAGGATGGGCGTGCACCAAGGCTTTCGTCGCCTACCACCCCGTCAAGTTCCTCGAGGCGCAGATGCCCGTTAGGGCGGTCGAGGTTCTGCAGCAACACCGAATAGAACGCGTCTTCAACACGGCGCCGTTTGGCGGCTATCTGCTGTCCCGCGACATCAAGGCTTTCATCGACGGACGCGCCGAACTCTATGGCGAAAGGTTCGTGCTCGACTACTTCGACGCCGTGACCGCCACCGATGTTGAGACCCTGTTGCGGCTACTCGATGACTACAGGATCGACGGCACGCTGCTGGCGCCGACCCTGCCGGCAACCAAGGTGCTGGATCATCTTCCAGGCTGGAAACGACTATACTCGGACAGCATCGCGGTCATCCACGTCCGCGACGACCAGCGAAAGACCAGGCCGTCGGCCGCACCGAAGTGACCGGTTCGAAGCAAGCGGGCCATCCACAACGAAACGGGCGCATATTGCGCCCGTTTCGCAGACTTCAATTTCGATGGCGAACCAGCTTGCGTCAAGCCTGCGGTTGCGGCTCCAGGCCGGCGTCGGGATCCGGCCGCGGCCGCGGCTTGCCGGTCGGCGGCACCGCCGAGGCGCGCGGGGTGGTCGGCTCCAACACCGACTCGCGGTTCGGTTTCTTGCCCTTGAGCAAATCCTGAATCTCGTCGCCGGAAAGCGTCTCGAATTCGAGCAGTCCCTTGGCAAGCGTCTCGAGATCCTGGCGCTTCTCGGTGAGAATACGCGTCGCTTCGTTGTAGCCTTCCTCAACGAACCGTCGGATCTCCGTATCGATCTTCTGGACCGTCGCCTCGGAAGCATTCTGGGTGCGCGACACCGACATTCCGAGGAACACCTCGTCCTGGTTCTCACCGTAGGAAACAGTGCCGAGCGCCTCGGAAAGTCCCCAACGCGTCACCATCATGCGCGCCAGCCGGGTGGCCTGCTCGATGTCCGACGACGCGCCCGAGGTGACCTTTTCACGACCGAACACCAGTTCTTCGGCAACTCGGCCGCCCATCATGATGGCGAGACGCGATGTCATCTGCTCGAGCGACATCGACAGCTTGTCGCGCTCGGGCAGTTGCATCACCATACCGAGCGCCCGGCCGCGCGGGATGATCGTGGCCTTGTGGATCGGGTCGGTCGCGACGACGTTGAGGCCGACGATGGCGTGGCCGCCCTCATGGTAGGCCGTCAGCAATTTTTCTTCCTCGGTCATGACGAGCGACTTGCGTTCGGCGCCCATCATCACCTTGTCCTTGGCCTCCTCGAACTCGGCCTGCGTCACCATGCGCTTGTTGCGCCGCGCCGCGGTCAGCGCCGCCTCGTTGACAAGGTTCATCAGGTCGGCGCCGGAGAAGCCGGGGGTGCCGCGCGCGATGGTCTTGAGGTTGATATCCGGCGCCAGCGGCACCTTGCGGACGTGAACCTTGAGGATCTGCTCGCGGCCGACGACGTCGGGATTGGGCACCACTACCTGGCGGTCGAAGCGTCCGGGGCGCAGCAGCGCGGGATCGAGCACGTCGGGACGGTTGGTCGCCGCAATCAGGATCACGCCTTCGTTGGCCTCGAAGCCGTCCATCTCGACCAGCAGCTGGTTCAGCGTCTGTTCGCGCTCGTCATTGCCGCCGCCGAGACCGGCGCCACGATGACGGCCGACCGCGTCGATTTCGTCGATGAAGATGATGCAGGGCGCATTCTTCTTGGCCTGCTCGAACATGTCCCTGACGCGCGAGGCGCCGACGCCGACGAACATTTCGACGAAGTCAGAACCCGATATCGTGAAAAACGGCACATTGGCCTCGCCCGCCACCGCGCGCGCGATCAAGGTCTTGCCCGTTCCGGGAGGGCCGACCAGCAGCACGCCGCGCGGAATGCGGCCACCGAGACGCTGGAATTTCCCGGGATCGCGCAGGAATTCGACGATCTCCTGCAGATCCTGCTTGGCTTCGTCGACACCGGCGACGTCATCGAAGGTGACGCGGCCATGCGCTTCCGTCAGCATCTTGGCGCGCGATTTGCCAAAGCCCATCGCTTTGCCGGCGCCGCCCTGCATCTGGCGTGACAGGAATATCCAGACGCCGATCAAGGCGATGAACGGCAGCCAGGAAACCAGGAGCGAGACGAACCACGGCACGTTGTCGCCGGGCGGCTTCGCGGTGATCGAAACCTTGCCGTTATACAGCCGCGAAACCAGCGTCGGATCGTTCGGCGCGTAGGTCTGGAACGAGGAGCCGTTGGTGAAGGTACCGTGGATTTCAGGGCCCTGGATCACGACATCGCGAACGCGGTTCTGATCGACTTCACTCAGCAGCTCTGAAAACGAAATGTCGCGCGCCGACGCGCGCTGTCCCGGATTCTGGAACAGCGTGAACAATGCCAACAGCAGCAAGACAATGATGACCCAGAGGGCGAAGTTGCGCAGATTGGCGTTCATTGATCTTCCTTCGTGGTCGCGCGGATCGCGGCCGTATATCCTTGGCGGTCGTCCGTCGAATAGTGAGACGAGGATCCCCGATCCACTGCCAACAATCTAGGTGGCGTAGGGGTCAATGCCAAGGGAACCGCACAGGACTATTTAACGCATCCTGGCGCGATTAGCGGACAAAAACGGCGTGGAATTCAAGGCTTTTTCCCGACTGGTTAAGGCCTATCGCCAAATTGTGCGGGGTTATCGCTGTATCGGGGCGTTATCCCGGCTTCCTGCCACGGCGCGGCGGCGCAGAACCGATACAAATTCGTTCGCCCGCCAGGCTGATCACTGCCCCGGCAAGGGTCTGCTTCAGCCTCGCCCGTCCCTTGCCTTCAGCCATGGCCTGATCCAGCGCCGCCAGCAGGGCTTCCAGTTTGCCCAATTCCGCGCTCCCCTCATGGCCGGCCCGGTCGATCGAACGCTTGAGCAACCGAAGGCGGACTTCCTCGGGCAGGCCGGCAAAGGCCGCCGCGTCCAGGCCGAAGCGCGCGGCGTCGTGGCGGTCCCTCAGCGCGAGGTAACGCTCGGCGCCATCGACCAGCACTTCGATTGCCGCATTCGCGCGCGCCAGCCTTGAGGCCAGCCGCGCCAGGCTTCGGCTGTCGCCGCCCTCCTCGGCCAGAACAGGCATCAACGCCCGTAACCTGGGACGGGTGAAGGCGATATCGCCGTTGGAGGGATCGTCGGCGAAGGCGATCCTGGCCTTGCCGAGCGTCGCGACCAGCCGGGATTTCGGGACGTCCAGCAACGGCCGCGCCAGTCGGACGCCTTCGCGCTCGGTCTCGCGCGCCATCGCCGCAAGACCGGCGATGCCGCTGCCGCGCAGCATTCGCATCAACAGGGTCTCGGCCTGGTCGTCACGGGTATGCGCGGTGAAGATATGCGTGGCGCCGCAAGTCCGCGCCGCCTGCACCAGCAGGCGATAGCGCGCCTCGCGAGCTGCGGCCGGCAATCCGGATTTCGGTTTGACGCCGCTCCAGCGCAGCGTGCGATGAGGCATATCGAGCGTGCGCGCGAGTTGTTTGACGTCGCGCGCCTCGCGCGCGGCTGCAGGCCGCAAACCGTGATCGACGGTGACGGCAATCAATCGCGGCCCGCGCACCAGCGCGCGACGCCAGCGCGCCGCAAGCCACATCAGCGCCATGGAATCGGGGCCGCCGGAGACCGCCAGCACGATCCCGGGCGCCGCCTTCCAGCCGGCAAACAGACGTTTGGCGTCGCCGGCCGAGATCGCGGATTGGTCGTCGTTGGACATGGCTGGACCGGCGTTTGCTCGGAGGCCGGACATGGCTCTCCCGTCCACAGTCTAGCACTTCACCCGCTTTTGCTCACGGTCCACCGCGGCTTTGACGCCGGCCGAGGCGCGCGGATATTTCCGGGTCACTTCGCCGAGCGCGGCGCAGGCGGCCTCTTTTTCCTTCAGCGCCGCCAGCGACTGGCCGAGCCGCAGCAGGGCGTCGGGGGCCTTGCCCGATTTGTCGTATTTGGTGGTTACGCCAAGAAACGCTTCGGCAGCGTCACGATATTGCTGGCGCTGGAAGTAGCTTTCGCCGAGCCAGTATTGCGAATCCGCAATCAGGGGGTCATTCGGATATCTCTGGGCAAAGCCCTTCATGGTTTCTTCAGCGAGCGCGTAGTCCTTGCGCTGCATGTAGCCGATACCGAGATCGAACTCGTCCCTGGGCGTGGCCGAGGGCGGCAGCGTGGTCAGCGCGGCGCTGGCGGGACCGCGCGGCGGCGCGGCGCTAACGGCGGGTGGCAGGGCCCCCCCGGATTCCCGTGGGGCCGCACCGAGATCGAGCGGCTCGCCCGGCCCTCGCCCGCCGGGCGCTTCGGTCGTGATCGGCATCTGGCCGCCGCCCAGCGCGCGCGGCGCACCGGGGGCGTTCGGGTTCTGGCTGGGGTCGAAGGCATCTCCACGGCGACGGCCGCCCGCCTGCGGGCCCGCTGGATCCTGAACGTTCGGGGCCGGCGACGCGGTCTGCGGCTGAGGGTCGGGTGCGCCCTGCCGGAGCGGGGGATTCGGCTGAACCGGGGGTGGCGCCGCGGCCACACCGGGCGGGACGGCTGCCGGCTGGCCCCCTGGCGCAACCGACCCGCCGCCGAGCTGGCGCAGCCGTTCCTCCAGCTGACGGTTACGGAACTGCAGTTCCTCGTTCTGGCCGGTCAGCTGGCGCAGCTGGTTCTCGAGCCGCTGGATCCGGATATCCGCGTCGACGTCGTCGGATGGCGCTTGACCCGGCGGGGGGGCCTGCGGCGATCGATCCCACGGGAACGAGATTTGCGCGAAGGAGGCCGGCGAAGACAGGGAAAGCATCGCGGCGAGGGTGACGGCGCCGGCAGCATTGAGAAACCTGAATGACATTTTGCCCTGACGACGTTGATCGCGTGACATCGAAAGCCGGTCCCATTGAGAGAGGGAGTGCGCCGGAATTGTGACTGGCGCTTAGGGAATTCATCCTACGAAGCTAAGGGTAACTGCTTGATGTGATTGATCAGCACTAACCGGCATCCACTTGGCCTGTAAGCGCTATACGCAACGAAACCGGCGCGTGAAGGCACCGGTTTTGAGGCTTGATAATGGTCGAATGCGTCAGGCGCCGGCGTTCAGCACGGTAACGGCGCGGCGGTTCTGCGACCAGCAGGAGATGTCGTTACAGACGGCGACCGGACGCTCCTTGCCGTAGGAGATCGTACGCATGCGATTCGGATCGACGCCACGCGAGGCGAGATAGCTGCGCACCGACTGGGCGCGCCGCGCCCCGAGCGCGATGTTGTATTCGCGGGTACCGCGCTCGTCCGCGTGGCCTTCGATGGTGAAGGAATAGCGGTTGTAGGTCTGCAGCCACTGCGCCTGCTTTTCCAGCGTGGCGATCGCCTGCGGGCTCAGTTCGGTCTGGTCGCTCTCAAAGAACACGCGGTCGCCGACATTGACGACGAAGTCCTGCTGGCTGCCGGGGGTCGCCGCGCTCGCCATTGCGCCATCGGCGCCGACGTTGTTCTTGGCGCAGGCGCCCAGCGACAGCGCCACCGCGACCAAGGCCGCCAGCTTCCATCCCTGGATACGCTTCTGATATTTCATTCCGGAGCCTCCACGCTCACGTTTTCGACTGCCATCCGGTCTACAGGGCGATGGTTAAGCGGACGTTCCGTCAACCTTGATGGAACCTTGCCGGAGCCTATCAAATGCTGACAAACCGTGAAAAGCGACCGCGATAGTTACTGATTTGTAAATGTGGCGCGAGGGTGAAGGCAAGCAGGTCCTGGCGCGAAATCAACCGGATTCGGGGCCTGGCAATCGGGCGGAAGACCGCGCCGTCGCCAATAACGACGTTTTCGGCAAATCGCCGCTGGGCAGGGCCGTTCTTTTCAGGCGCTCGGAGCGATCGAGGCGCGCTCGTATCGGGAAGCCAACCGCGCTTGCCGTTCGCCGGCGCGTTCAAACAGCATGCGCCGCTCGAACGCGGTCGAGCGCATCATCGGATAGCGCTCAAAGACCCTTTCCTTCAGCGCCGGAAAATCCGCTGCCATCAGCCCGACCGGCTTCAGAAGCCCAGGGAAGAAACGCGGTTCGGCGATGGTCTCGTGCAGAAATACCCGGCGGTAGAAGGCCTGATGCTCGGCGCGCACGATCGCGAGCCCGAGATCGGCGTTGAAATATTCGCATGCCATATAGGCGAGCCGCAGCGTGACATAGGGTAATTCCGGAAACCGCGCGGCCGTGTCCGGGTCGGCAACGAAGCGGGCGGGATCGATGATGACCTCGCCCCGGTCAAGCCGGGGGTTCAACAACTCACCAAACGCTTCGTTTGAGCAGGATTGCCGCCACTCGCGGGTCAGCACGCTGATCCGAACGGAACTGTAGAGCTTCCCGTGCAGATGGACGCCAAAGGTCCAGGAATTCGGCAAATCGTCATATTGATCGGTGACGCGCCGCTCGGGAGATTCCTTCACAGCGCCCTCGCGAAGATAGGCGCGGTATCGCAGATTATAGATTTCTTCTTTTTCTTCAGACGTTTGCGCTAGACGATAGTCGACTTGATCCAACAGGTTCGAACTTCGTCCAACGGCCGCAGCGAATCCGGCCGGGGACCTCATACTGTACTCCTCACGCTACCAGGCAACTTCTGCGAGCCGGTCGAGGATTAACAGCTTGTTAACGAGTTTGCAAAGGGTTAGCAGGGTTTAGGGTTAACTGCAGGGCCGCCCACAACCCGGGGATGCCGGCTTCAAGCAATCGACCGAGACGGTATTGCCGCGGGCTGCCGCTCCGGCAGCCGCCGACCATGCGACACGTTCAGGAGCTGGCGGATTCGCGTCACCGGCACCGGCGGGCTGAACAGATAGCCTTGCACCTCGCTCACCGTGCCCTCGGCGCCGATCAATTCCAGCTGTTCGTTGGTCTCGACGCCTTCGACCACGACGGTCATTCCAAGATCGGCCGACAGCCGGGCGACGCCGCGCAGCAGCGTCAAAGGGCGGTCGCTGTCGATCCCCTCAAGGAAGGAGCGGTCGATTTTCACTTTCTGAAGCGGGAAATTGTGCAGGTAGCTCAGGCTTGAATAGCCGGTGCCGAAATCGTCAAGCGAAATCCGAACCCCGAGCGAATGCAGCTGTGACAGAACGTCGTGCGTCTGCTGCGTGTTGCGCAGCAGCGAGGATTCGGTGATTTCGATTTCGAGCCGGCTTGCCGGCAGGCCGGAGACCTCGAGCGCGTAGCGCACTTCGCCCAACAGGCCGCGTTGATGGAACTGCTGCGGCGAGAAGTTGACCGCGACGCTGACGCCTTCGGGCCACTTCATGCATTCCATGCACGCCTTGCGCAGGATCCAGCGGCCGAGATCGACGATCAGGCCCATATCCTCAGCAATCGGGATGATCTCGGACGGCGAAACCATGCCGCGAACCGGATGGTCCCAGCGCAGCAACGCCTCGCAGGTGGATATCCGTCCGGATTTGAGATTGACCAGCGGCTGGTAGAGCAGTTCGAACTCCTCGTTTGCCAGCGCCTTGCGCAGATCGAGTTCCAGGATGCGGCGGGATTCGACCACCTGCGCCATCTCTTCCCGGAAGAAACAGTAGGTGCCGCGGCCGTCGGCCTTGGCGCGATAGAGCGCCATGTCGGCATTCTTCAGCAGTGTATCGGCGCTGACGCCGGGCGACGTCATGGCGATGCCGACGCTAGCGCCGATTTCGACCAGATGGTTGTCGATCTTGTAGCGTTCGCTCAAACGATCGACGATGCGCCGGGCGAGGCCGGCCGCGTCGTCGGTCGAGTTGATGTTCTGCTGGAACACCACGAACTCGTCGCCGCCGAATCGTGCGACGAAGTCCTCGGGTCGCAGCAACTCGCGCATGCGGCCTGCCACTGCGCACAACAACTGGTCGCCGCAGGGATGGCCGAGCGTGTCGTTGACTTGCTTGAACTGGTCGAGATCGACGAATAGCAGCGCCGATAACTGCTCCGCGTCTTGCTGGACGGCCAGAAGCCGTCCGATCTCGTCGCGGAAATTGACGCGGTTGGGCAGCGCCGTCAGTTCGTCGTAGCGGGCCAGATGACTGATCCGGGCTTCCGCGTTGCGGCGCTCGGTGATGTCTTCGACCAGCACGACCGCGCCGCCGTCCGCCATCGGCTGGAATTTCCAGGACAGCGACCGGCCGCGCGCGGCGACGGGATCGGTCGTGATCATGTCCCCGACATGCGTATTCTCGATCTCCGACAGGATCATCTTGCCGCATGAAGCGGCAATCGATTCCGAGGCGACGCAGGCCGCGATGATGTCGGACGCGCTGGCGCCGTGCTGAATGAGGTCGTCGGACAGGCCCATCATCTGGCTGAAGCGATGGTTCATCACCGCGAGCCGGCCATCGGCGCGGAACATGCACAGGCCGTGGGGAATGTTGTTCAGCGCCGTATCGAATTGCCCGGCGAGCGCCGCTTCCCGGAAGCTCGAGGTCAGCGCCTTGACGAAGATGGCGTGGAGGCTGAGGTTGATGTTCTTGAGGCCGACAAAGAACAGCACCAGCAGCACGGCGAGGCTGACGTAATAGAAATCGGCGTGAAGCATCAGGGCCAGCGACATCGGCCCGCACGCCAGCAGAATATGATACTGGATCAGCCTCGGATGACCGTAATTGCGGGCGGCGCCGCCAGCGGTGTAGCCGATCGTCACCGCGACGCACACCATATGCGCGATCACATCGTTGCTGCCGTAGATGGTGAGGAAACACCAGATGCCGAGCACGCTGGCGTAAGCAATGGCGCCGACTGCGTAGCGAGGCTCCCAGTGCCTCGCCTGTTCGAACGTCAGCACCTGCGTGCGCCGTTCGTACTTGCGCATCTGGAAGGCGCGGATCGTACCGATCCCGATAATCAAGACCGCGCATGGCCACAGCAAGACGTTGCCGGTCTTGAGCGCGGTCAATACCGCGGCGATAGCGGTGGAAAGCGAGCCGATGAACATCGGCCAGAAGTTCTGGCACATGGAATCGACCAGCGCCGCGTAAAGTATCGGCTCCAGCTCTTCCCGGCTGTTTCGTTTTTTCTGATCGACCAACTGCATCGGCAGCGCGCGCTTCCTGTCTGGGTGCGCAGTCTTACCTTTCCCAGATGAAGCCTTTCTGAGGGAACATCGTTACCGAGACGTTGTTGCAGCGGGGCGAACCAGGAAAATGTCTGAAAGATCAGCTAAGTGGGCCGTTATCGCGATCAACGCGAGGTTGCGCGCGCGGCGGTCAGGACAGCAGCGGCGACCATGCCGGATCGGAGGCGAAGCCGGGCGTCGGGACGCGCAGTTCGTTGCGCCCGGAGATATCGACGGTGAACAGCGAAGGCCCGCCGCTGCCGCCGGGTTCGCGAAAGAACATCAAAACCCTGCCGTTCGGCGCGAAGGTCGGCCCTTCATTGTGGAATCCCGAGGTGAGAATCCGTTCGCCGGATCCGTCGGTCTTCATGATGCCGATGGCAAACTGCCCGCCGCCCTGCTTGGTGAAGGCGATATAGTCGCCGCGCGGCGACCACACCGGCGTCGAATAGCTGCCCTCGCCAAAGGAGATTCGCTGCGCCGCTCCGCCGGTTGCCGGCATCACGTAGATCTGCGGCTTTCCGCCGCGGTCGGATTCGAAACAGATACGGGCGCCGTCGGGCGAATAGGACGGCGAGGTGTCGATCGCCGGCGTGTCGGTCAGCCGCGTCGTCGATTTCGAACGCAGGTCCATCACGAACAGGTTGGAGTTGCCGCCCTGCTGCAGGCTCATGATGATGCGCTGGCCGTCCGGCGAGAACCGCGGCGAGAACGACATGCCGGGAAAATTGCCGACGATCTCCCGCTGCCCGGTCTCGATGTTGAACAGATAGACGCGCGGATCGCCCTGGCCGAACTCCATGTAGGTGATCTCCTGGGTCGACGGCGAGAACCGCGGCGTCAGCACCAGATCCGAACCCCTGGTCAGGTATCGGACATTGGCGCCGTCCTGGTCCATCAGCGCCAGCCGCTTGACGCGGCGTTCCTTGGAGCCGGTTTCGTCGACGAACACGACGCGGCTGTCGAAATAGCCCTTTTCGCCGGTCAGCCGCTCGTAGATCTGGTCGGAGATGATGTGCGCGATCCGCCGCCAGTATTCCGGCGAGGTGAAGTATTGCTGGCCGGTGAGCTGCTGGGCGGTGTTGACGTCCCAAAGGCGAAACTCCGCCTTCAGCCGGCCGTCGCCCTGCCGCGTCATGCGCCCCGTCACCAGCGCCTGCGCGTTGATGGTCTTCCAGCTCTGGAATTGCGGCGCGGAGTCGATGTTGGAAATCCGCTCGATGAAGGCGGCCGGATCGATCGGCGCAAACAGGCCGCTGCGCTTGAGATTGTTGGTGATGACCTGCGACACGCCGACACCGACCTCGGTATCCCCGGGCGTGCCCGCGACGAAATTCGGGATCGCGATCGGCAGCGGCGTGAACTCGCCCTCGGGAACGATGATGCGCTTTGGGGCCTGGGCGACGGCGCTGCCGGCATGACCGCCGAGCACAACGCCGGTCGAGGCTATCCCCGAAATAATCTGGCGCCGGGTCAGGCGGAAAGGAGCGTTCGGCAATTCATTGTTGTCAGTCATCGCTTCAAACTTTGCTCATGTCTATGGTCGCGAATGCCCCCGGAATTTTTCAGGTCTTTTGTTCGGTGAACACCGGCGCAAAATACTTCCACTCCTCGAAAAACGCGGCGGGCAGCCGATAGGGCTGGCATTCGATAATCGCGCGCAGCGCGCTCTCCTGATAGACGCGAAGATACGGCGTCGCCGGCGCTCCTTCCGGCACCGGCATCCCCTCCAGTGTGCCGTCGCGCTTGAGGCGGATGGCGAAGGCGGCCTCGGGCTTTTGCGACTCGATGCCGCCATAGGGTTTTTTCCAGCAGCGCTCGACCTGTTGCTTGAACATCGAACCCCAGGTCGCGGAATTGTCCGCGGCCGCGCCCTTGGCGAGGCCGAGCGCGGCGTTGGAATTCAGCGTGTCGCCGGTGGCGGCCTGCCGCGTCGGGTCGCGCTTGTCGAGCAGGGCCGCGATCTTCGACTGGTCGAAGGTGCGCTCGACTTTCGGCTTCGGCGGCTCGGGCGGCCTGGCGGCCTGCACCGGCTTCGCCGGCGGCTTTTCTTCTTTCCTGATCGCCTCGGCGATCGGATCGACCTTCGGCGGATCCGGCTTCTTCTCGACCGGCTTCGGCTCTTGCTTGGGCTCTTCTTTGGGCTTGTTCTCGACGACCTTCGGCGGGTCGGGCTTCTTTTCGACCGGCTTTTCCTCGGCCTTGGGCTGGGGCGGCGGCGCGGTCTCGGTCAGAACCGGCGCCTTTTCCGTGATCTTGCCCACGGCGTCGTCGGCCGGCTTGGCTTCCGCAACCTTCTCAACCAGCGGCTTCGGGTTTTCCTTCTTGCCGGTCTTCATGCCGGCCATGACACGCGCCAGCTGATCGGCGGAGACGACATCGACGGGAACGGAATCTTCCGGCGCCATGTCGAGGGCCTTGGTCGAGACCGACACCAGCATCCACCCCAGCACGAACACATGCAGGGCAACCGACGCCAGGACAGTCTTGTCGACCTTGACCTTCACTTGAGCTTTCCCGCTCCGCCGTCAGCCATCGCGCGCCGGTTGATGCGTCATGAGCCCTGCTCCGGCACGATGACGATATTCGCCTTGAACCCCGCGGTCCGAATATACCCCAATAATTTCATCATATCCGTGTAGCAGACATCCTTGTCGCCGCGCAGATAAACCACGCTGTCGGCCTCCGACCGGTTCTCCCGGATCGCCTTGATCTTGGGCAGCAATTCGTTGGCCGAAATCAGGGTATCGCCGAGATAAAGCTCGACATTGGAGTTGCAGGCCCCGCCGGTGCGCTTGACCGAAAGCGTCAACGGCGGTGCGTTGGCGGCCAGCGACTTGCCGCCGCTGGCGACCGGGAGGTCGATGTCGATGGTCGACGTCATCAAGGGCGCGGCCACCATGAAGATGATCAGCAGCACCAGCATCACGTCCACCATCGGGGTGACGTTGATCTCCGCCATCACGGCGGCGCGACGCCGACCGCGCCGACCGCCTCCACCGGCGGAGCCTGCCATGTTCATCGCCATGATATCGATCTCACGATGCGCCCGTCATTCGCCGCCCTCACCCACGCTCGTCGATCTGCCGCGACAGGATAGCCGAAAACTCGTCGGCAAAGCCCTCGAGCCGCTGCGCCTGCCGGTTCACCTCGGAGGTGAACTTGTTATAGAAAATAGTCGCCGGGATGGCGGCGATAAGGCCGATCGCCGTGGCAAACAGCGCCTCGGCGATGCCGGGCGCCACCACCGCCAGCGAGGTGTTTTTCGACGCCGCGATCGACTGGAAGCTCGACATGATTCCCCAGACGGTTCCAAACAGGCCGACGAAGGGACCGGCGGAGCCGACGGTGGCCAGCACCAAGAGGCGCCGTTCCAGCCGCTCGACCTCGCGGGCGATGGAGACGTTCATCACCTTCTCGATCCGCATCTGCAGGCCGGCAAACGAGCGGGTCTGGCTCTCGAACGAGCGCTTCCATTCCCGCATGGCCGCGACGAAACAGGCCGCCATCGATTGCGTCGGCTTGGCCGACAGCGCGCGATAGAGCTCCTCGATCGACTGACCGGACCAGAACGCCTGTTCGAAGCGGTCCATCGACCGTTTGGTGCGCGAATAGAGGAATATCTTGTCGATCGCGATCGCCCAGACCCAGACCGAGCAAGCCAGAAGCCCCAGCATGACCGTCTTCACGACCAGATGGGCCTGCAGGAACAGGGCGATCAGCGATACGTCGGTGGAAACCAGCGGCAGGGCTGACTGGGCCACGTCGGCGGGATTCATGTGCGGTATCCTCTCAACGCAAGTCTCCCTAATTGCTCCGGGAGCAAATGGCTGCCGGTTCCACGGCCGCGCGCCGGGCGCGGCGACTGCGCCAGCGCGAGAACCTTGAACTTGTGTCGCATGGGGGGCCCGCCGAAAGCCGGGTCCTGCTTCCCCCGCCAACATGTCAAAACAAGGGCCATCCGCGCGTCATTCCGTCCCCCAACCAGACGCTAAACATGGTTAATGCGAGGTTACCAAAGGGGAATTCGGCTGCCGGAAATCAAGGCAGGCCGGGCGGTTAGAGGGTCCCGGATGCCAGCTCCAGCGGCCGCCCCCCGAAGGCTGGGGCCGTCTGGAGGCCGGCGGTCTGCGTATGCCTGGGTATTCCGTATGCCTCGGCCCATCCACCGTCATTGCGAGCGCAGCAATCCATCTTGCTGCTTGTCGAAGCATGGATTGCTTCGCTGCGCTCGCAATGACGGTGGACACAGTTTCGCGAAAGCGATTTGCCCGACAAGCGCCGACGGCGACCACTCTCAGGCGGAGACCGCCGGCTCGGGGCAATTGGTCAACCGCGCGGGGACGCCGACCGCGGTACATCCGGCCGGCACGTCATGCTCGACAACAGCGCCGGCGCCGATCCTGGCGAAGTCGCCGATATCGACGTCTCCGAGAACAGTGGCCCCGGTACTGAGCAGGACGCCACGGCCGATCCTGGGCGCGCGGTCCGGACGTGAAGCCCTGCGGCCGATGGTGACGTTCTGCATGATCGTCACCTCGTCGCCGATGACCGCCAACGCGCCGACGATGATGCCGGTGGCATGATCGAGGAACACCGACGTTCCGATCGATGCCGACGGATGAATGCTGACCTGAAGGGAATCCGACGACAGGCTTTGCAGCATCAGCGCGAGGTCGTGGCGGCCCTGGCGCCAGAGCGCGTTGGAGACGCGAAACGCCTGCAGCGCGACGTAGCCCTTGAAGTTCAGGAGCGGCGGCAGCAAGCCGCGCGTGGCGGGATCGTGAACCGCGATGCTTTCAAGGTCGCGGCAAGCCGCTTCGACCAGATCGGGCACTCGCTCAAAGGTCTCGCGGGCAATCCGCGCGAACTGCGGGCGCTCGGCCGCTGTCTTACCGAGCCGCGCGCCGATCCGGTGCGCCAGCGCATCGGCGAAACCGGCATGGTCGAGAATGGCCGCCGACAGCGAGGCGCCAAAGGCCGGGTCGCCGGCGACGATGGCTTCAGCCTCGCGCCGAACCGTCAGCCAAAGCCGATCAACCGCTGCAATTCCGTCCTGGCTCATCACGATGCCCTTTGCCAGCGCCGCCTTTGCAATATAGGCCAGCCACGGCACGACGCCAATATGCGCCGCTTCCCCACCAGCGCTGAAGTCAGGTATGGTAAGGGATCGAAAGGTTTCGAACGGGCCGTCTTGCCCCGCGCCGACGCAGTTGCAATCCAAGGGAGTGAGCCATCATGAAACGCCGGACGTTCCTCAAGGGCAGCGCCGTGGTCGGCGCGACCACGCTGGTTACGGCGCCTGCGATCGCGCAAAGCTCGCCCGATATCAAGTGGCGGCTGACCTCGAGCTTTCCCAAGGCGCTCGAAACCATCTTCGGTACCGCGCAGACCTTTGCGAAATACGTCGCCGAGGCCACCGACAACAAATTCCAGATCCAGACTTTCGCCGCCGGCGAGATCGTGCCCGGCCTGCAGGCGCTGGACGCCGTCAGCACCGCGACCGTCGAGATGGCGCAGACCCCGCTCTATTTCTACATCGGCAAGGAGCCGGCGCTCGCTTACGCCACCGGCGCGCCGTTCGGCATGAACCATCGCCACCAGCATTCCTGGTGGACGTTCGGCGGCGGCGCCGAACTCGTCAACGAGGCGCTGAAGCCGTTCAAGGCGCACGCCATCCTGTGCGGCAATTCCGGCACCCAAATGGGCGGCTGGTTCCGCAAGGAAATCAAGACGGTCGAGGATCTCCAGGGCCTCAAGTTCCGCATCGCCGGGATGGGCGGCCATGTGCTGGCCAAGCTCGGCGTGGTGCCGCAGCAGATCGCGGGCGGCGATGTATATTCGGCGCTCGAGAAGGGGTCGATCGATGCCGCGGAGTTCGTCGGTCCCTATGACGACGAGAAGCTCGGCTTCCACAAGGTTGCTAAGTACTACTACTTCCCCGGCTGGTGGGAAGGCGGGGCGATGCTGCACATGGTGGTCAACGACGAGAAGTGGAACGCGCTTCCCAAATCATACCAGGCGATCCTCACCCAGGCCGGTTCGGCGGCGGGCGCGTGGATGGTCGAAAAATACGACAGCGTCAATCCGGCCGCCTTGAAGCGGCTGGTCGCCAGCGGCGTCGAGCTGCGAGCGTTCCCGCAGCCTGTCATGGAGGCGTGCTACAAGGCGACGCAGGATCATATCGGCGAAATCGCCGAGAAGAGCGCGCTGTTCAAGAAGACGAGAGAGAGCCACGACGCCTACATGAAGGAAGTGCTGTTCTACACCCAGGTCGCGGAGAACTATTACGACAACTTCCTGCTCGGCAAGATGCGCAAGGGGTGAGCGAGAGGCGGCGGCCTGCTCGCGCGGAAAATTCAGTTAGGCGTTCACGGAGGTGATACTTCATGAACTCGAGACTGGCTTTGGACGCTGTGGTGCTGCCAATCATCGGCACAATTATCGTGATCGCGCTACAGCCACCTGCATGGATATTGCTTCTGCCCGGCTCCTCGGCACTGGCTGGGCTTTACATCGTCGCAAGATCAAGGTCGCGTTACGATTCGCTCGACCCGCGTTTCGGCAGCTGCATACCGCCCATTTCGAGGCCAAAAAACCGGTGAGAGCCAATGGCGACGTTGAAGAAAACCGGAAAGAATTCGGACCGAACCGCTTCCCGGGAGCGCCAGGCGCGCAAAACGAACCGCGTCGATCAATAACGCTTTGGCCTTACGCATGGCGCGCACCGCGCGATACAGCCAGAACGAGAGGCTGAACGTGGCGCCTGCGATCAACATCCAGTTGAGGCTCCGCCTGGCAGGCGCGTGCGGCGTCGTGACGGTCTGATTCATGAGCGACCGCGCTTACTTCGGCGGTTTCAGCTCGCCTGCAATCCAGCCGGCTGAGACCGCATTCATCGGGTCGGTGGCGACCGCCGTCGTGAAGCTGTGGCCGCATTTCCCGCAAGCGAAGGTGCGCAGATCAAACCCCTTCGGGCCGGCCGCAATCCCCCCGAGCATCACTCGGCCCTGGCATTTCGCACATCCGGGTCGTCCTATCGAAAGCATGTCGGGCTCTGGAAGCTGATGTGGTTCGGGCATGATGCATTCCCCCTGCCATTACCCCGGGCGGGTCGAATGCAAACAGCATCCCGCAGTCGGTGGAACTCCGCTGTTCCATTTTGCTCATTGCCGAAAAAATTAAAGCGTCACGGCGCAGCCGACTGGTCAATTCGATACAGACAGCGGCAGGCTGGTCTGGAAAGCCTCTCGGGCAAACCGCGAGGTCACCCCATGCACATGTCGAGCGAAAGCCTGCTGGTCATCCTGTTCGTCGGCCTGGTTGCGGGCTGGCTTGCCGGCCAGATCGTGCAAGGGACCGGCTTCGGACTGCTCGGCGACATCGTCATCGGAATCCTCGGCGCTTTTTTCGGAAGCTGGTTGCTGCCCCGGCTCGGCATCCATCTCGGCAGCGGATTGATCAGCGCCATCGTCAACGCCACCATCGGTGCCGTGCTTCTTCTGCTCATCGTGCGCCTCGTTCGAGGCGGCGGATGGGGGTGGCGAAGGAGTTGGTGGCGCCGCTAGCGCCACGCGCAGATTTGGTTCCGCGACAACGTCTGTACACAACGCGATGTCAGATGACGGCTCGCGCTTGATCTCGGGCTTGTCGTACAGGACCGCGTTCAGCAATGAACTGTTGACCTCGATTTTTCCGTTGTAGGTGATGAAGCCGAGCTTGCGGAATTTATTCATGAAGAAGCTGACGCGCGATCTCGTCGTTCCGATCATTTCGGCCAGGGTTTCCTGGCTGATATTCGGGCTGATCAGTTGGGGGCTGCCCTCCTTGCCGAAGTTCGCCAGCAGCAGCAGCAGACGCGCCAGCCGTTTCTCGCTGGAGTTGAAGAGTTGGTCGATCAGATCCTCTTCAATCCGGCTGTTCCGGGTCAGCAGGTAGGCCATGAACAGCTCGGAAAACTTCGGTTGATCGTGAAGCGCCGCGACCATGGCCGACTTGGTTATCGCGGTGACCAGGCAGTCCTCCATCGCGGTCGTGGTCGCGATGCGTAGCGCGTGGCCGTTCATGCAGCCTTCGCCAAAGAACTGGCCGGGTCCCAACATTCCGACCACGGCTTCCTTGCCCTGCTCGGATATCACGACAACCTTGACCCGGCCTTCCTGAACATAGAAGACCGTGTCCGCCACATCGCCCTGGGCGAAGACGACCTGTTCCTTGCGAAACCTGAGAATGGTCTTTCCCTCGCCCACCATGGCGAGAAACGCCTTCGGATCAAAAGCTTCATTGGCATTTCTGGCCATGTGTGGTTCCACGATGAGGTACCTATCTTAGCCCGTCGTGGCCGAGGGCGTCTGAAATAAGTTGCCCGCATTGATGGCATTTGCATCCGGAATCAGCGAGTGAGCCCTCGTTTATCCTCAAACCGGAAGTCGAACTTGACTGCTTCCCGGCATACAAAGCAAATCGCCCAAACCGCCCACCTGCTTTCGGATGGGCGGATTGTACCGGCCGTGAAGCGTGCGTGGGCGTGACGAACGCAAGGGGACTCACTCCTGCCGCAGGATCGCGGACGGTACGACGGCACCACGCGGTTCGTCTGTCAGCCTCCGGGGCCGTCCCTCATGACGTAGCCCATCAGGTCGCCTACGTTGTGCTCCAGATCCCGGATGATGTCCTTGACGACGTCTCCGATCGAGATCACGCCCACGACCTTGCCCGCGTCCAGCACTGGCAGATGGCGAAAACCGCGCGCAGCCATCATTGCCATACAGCCTTCCAGCCGATCGTCCGGCTTGACCGTCACCGGCTTGCCCGTCATCACCTGGCCCACCGGCGTCTGCTTCGCATCGAGCCCGGGCAGCAGCACCTTGATGGCGCAGTCGCCCTGGGTCACGATACCGACCAGCACGTCGTCGTCGATCACCAGCACCGCCCGGACCCGGTTGTCGCGCATCCGGCGCAGGGCTTCGACGACCATGTCGCCGGAGCGAACATGGATCAGGGCGGCGCCACTCTTCTGGGCCAGAGCGCTCTTTACTGTGCTCATCGATCTCCTCTCGTGGGCCCTGCCCTGCCCCGTCCTGATGGCCCACATTGAAGGTTAGTCAAAATACCTTGCCTTGTCAGCACTGCGCCGATGTCGCCGGCGAAGCCTGCCACCGATCCCGACAGCGATCGCCGAGCCGAAAAGCAAACCGCCCACCTGCTTTCGCGGATGGGCGGCTGGATCCTCTGCAAGGCATTACGCCCGAGGCCGAAGGCTTGGTTGATGGACCTCAGCCCTGCTGTGGCTGGTCGTTCGGCGGGGTCGGACGCGGCTTGTGCTGCGCCATGAAGGCGTCGAACTCTTCCTTGTCCTTGGCGTGCCGCAGCCGGTCGAGGAAATTCCTGAACTCGACCTGCTCCTCCTCAAGACGCCGCAGGGTCTCGCTGCGGTACTCGTCGAAGGCGCGGTTGCCGCTGGTGGGCGTTCCGAAGCCGAAGCCGCCGAAACCACCTCGCTCCATGCGGCCGCGCATCCGGTCCATCTTGTACTGCATCCGCTCCATCTTGTTCTGCCAGCGGTCTCCATTGCTCCAGCAACCCATTTTCCTGCTCCATAGTGTGAAAAAGAGAAGGGCAAGCCCGATCGGCCACCAGATGATGAAGCCGAGGATGGTCCCGATGATCCAGCCGGGGTGCCAGGGGCTGTCCAGCATCCGCGGGCGATGGACTTCTTCGCTGCTGCCGCGCCATCGATTGACATCTGCGGTGTAGGCCATTTCCCTCTCCATGACGGTCACGCCGTTGTGAATGTAAATAACATTTACATACGTAAACCATCCCGCGGTTTTGTCAAGCGGGCGGCGGCAGGGGCCTTCGAAAATTTATCGTGAGGCACCCCACGGGCCCGAAGCGCCGCCCGCGGGCGGCACCGGCGGCGGCTCGGGCCGGCGGTCGGTCGGGAAGCCGAGGCCGCGCAGATAGATCAGCACTTCCGCTTCCAGGAGATCCTCGGGCGACATCGGCAATTTGCGCCGCGCGGCGTCGCCGCGGCCGAACAGCGAGGCCACGCCGTGCGACATCGACCAGATATGCAGCGCCATCATCATCGCGGGTGGGCGCGGCACGCCCGGCGGGGCCAGCGCCGCGAGCCGCTCCGACGCCGCGCGAATGATCGCGAAGGCGCGCTCGCTGGCTACCAGCAGCGTCGCATTTGAATCGACCGGCAGGCCGGATTCGAACATCGCCGAATAGAACGCGGGCTCGTTGCGCGCGAACGCCAGATAGGCCTTGCCGAGACGTTGGAACGCGCTGACGGTGTCGGGGCGGCCGTCGTCCCAGGCCTGCGTCAACAACGCCTCGAACTGCTCGAAGCCGCGCTGCGCGATCGAGGACAGCAATTCGTCGCGGTCGCGGAAGTGCCGGTAGGGTGCCGCGGGGCTGACGCCGGCCATCCGCGCCGCGTCGGCAAAGGTGAAGCCGGCCGCGCCTTTTTCGGCGATCAGGCCGAGCGCTGCCTGCAGCAGCGCCTCCTTCAGATTGCCGTGATGATAGCCGCGCTCGGCGCGGCGCTCTTCCTTGCGCCAGCTCATGTGAAAGGCTTTTACATGAGCCGGCGGCAAAGGTCACTGGTTTTGCGGGTTCAGATTTCGCGCGTTCAGCAAGGTTAACGCCGGAATAAGTTCGGTTTACTCCCTCGCCCCGCTCTTTGTTCAGACCGGGGACAAGGTGGACAGGTGTTCGGAGACATCGTGGACACTTTTTGGCTCGTGGAGAGAGCCCCTCACCCCGACCCTCTCCCCGTAAGAACGGGGCGAGGGAGTGGAGGGACTGCCTCACGTTACCTCGCCCTGGACGCACTCTTCTTCTGCAACTCGTCAAAACCCCTGGCCGCCTCCTGCACCTCCTCGGAGAAATCAGCCATCTCCCGCACCTGGCGAATCTCGATGATCTCGTTCGCGGAGGCCGGGCATTTTCTCGCCCAGGCGATCGCCTCTTCCCGCGATTTCACCTCGATCATCCAGTAGCCACCCAGCACTTCCTTGGCCTCCGCGAACGGGCCGTCGGTGAGCACAGGCGCGCCGGTGGCGAAGGAAACCCGCGCGCCGGTCGACGGCGGATGCAACCCGTCGAGCGTGATCAGGACGCCGGCCTCCTTCAGCGCCTCGTTGTACTTCATCATCGCCCTGACCCGCTCGGGATCGAGTTCGACGTCCGGCGGCGCGGTTTCATATCCAAGAGGGATCATCAGCATCATGAATCGCATGGTGGGTCTCCTCGCTAGGTTGTCGTCATTCCGGGGCGATGCGAAGCATCGAACCCGGAATCTCGAGATTCCGGGTCTGGTCCTTCGGACCATCCCGGAATGACGGGAAACGTTGCTTCGTCGCTGCCTGCGCCCGCAGCCGCGCTCACCCGTTTGCCGCGGGGTTGCGCCGGTTGTCTCCAGCGCTCGTCGACAAGACGAGCGGGCTTTTACGACGCCGACATGACCCGAGAAATTATCCCGGAGGTCATGGTCCGCGGCCGATCGGCCGCCCGCCGCGAAACGCTGCGCGGAGAACGGCGCAACGGTTAGGAGATCAGCGCTGGTTGACCGCGACGACGCGCCAGCCGTTTTCCAGGCGATCGATCCGGGTCAGCGACAGCGGATCGATCACGAAGCGCAACGCGGCGTCGGGCGTCAGGTCGAGCGCGATGGCGAGCAATGCGCGGATGGTGCCGGAGTGCACGACGAGCACCGCGTCCCCTTTCGGCAGCAGCGCGAGCCCTGCCCGCGCGCGCTCGATCTGATCGACAAAACTTTCGCCGCCCGGCGGCTTGTTGCCGGCCGGCGATTGCCAGAATGCGCGATAGGCCGCGCCGGGTTCGGCGGCGAGATCGTCATGACGCCGCCCGGTCCAGGCGCCGAAATCCTGTTCGCGAAAGGCCTGTTGTTCGACCGCGTCGAGACCAAGTGCTGCGGCGGTCTGCCGGGTCCGGCGCGCCGGGCTGCAGACGGCGAACGCGTTCGCGGGCAATCGCGCTTTCAGCGCGGCAAGGGCTGACGCGTCGCCGAGATCGGCCGGGGCGTCGGGGCCATGAATGACGCCGCGCGGTCCGTTGACCGGCGCGTGGCGGATCAACCACAGATTTGTCGCGCGCGAAGTGCTGCCGGTGTTCACGGCTGCGCCAGCCTTGCTCACGGCTGCGCCAACCTTGGTCACGGCTGCGCCAACCTTGCCGCCAGCAGCACCAGGATCGCGGTCTCGCCGATTTGTTCGGCGCCGCCCAGCACGTCGCCGGTCTGGCCGCCGACCTGCCGCAGCGCCAGCCACGCCATGCCGAGCCCGCCGAGACCGGCGAGCCCCGCGGCCAACAGCGCGTTGGTCCAGGACAGCGACAACAGCGCGATCAGCAGCGCCAGGCCGGCCGCCGTCGCCGCCGTCGCCGCATCGGGCCGGCCGGCGGTGCGGGCCAGCCCGTCCTTTCGCGCATAGGGCAGCTGCATCGACATCGCCGGCAATATGCCGCGCGCCAGCGCATGCGCGGCAATCAGCGCCGGCACGACATGGCCGTTCGGAATCACCGCCAGCGCGGACAGCTTCGCGGCAAAACTCACCAGCAGGATGAGGGCGCCATAGGTGCCGAGCCGGCTGTCGCGCATGATCTCCAGCTTGGCTTCGGGATTGCGGCCGCCCCCGAATCCGTCGGCGACATCGGCCAGGCCATCCTCGTGCAGCGCGCCGGTCAGGACGGCGCCGCCGCCGAGCGCCAGCGCCGCGGCGGCCAGATCCGGCACCCCGACATGTCGCAAGCCGAGACACAACAATCCCATTGCCGCACCGATCAGAGCGCCGACGACGGGAAACATCCGGTGCGCGCGGACGAAATTCGCCGGCGTCGCGCCATCGGGATGCGGCATCGGCAGCCGGGTCAGGAAGGCGACGGCGGTCCTGAAATCGTCGAGCCATTCGTTCATGGTGGCGTCCGGAGAATCGTTCTAGACCGGGATGACTTTCTTCGAATCGTCATCCCGGTCTAGCTCTTTGTTTGAGCATGATCTTTTCGGAAAACCGCTACACACTTTTCCGGATCATGCTCTAGCGTGCGGCCTTGAGGACGCCCGAGCGTATCGTGGAAGAATATCCTGGAAGAGACCAAGAAAGCCGCATGCCGTTCGACAGTCTAGACCACATCCGCGCCTTCTGTCGCGACTTGCCCACGGGAGACGCGCCCGCCGCCGAGGCCGCCGTGCGCCGGCAGCAGCATCTGACCAAGCCGCCGGGAAGCCTCGGCCGCCTAGAGGAGCTCGCGGTCTGGCTTTCGCGATGGCAGCGCCACGGACGACCGCGGCTCGACCGCGTCACCATCGCGGTCTTTGCCGGCAACCACGGCGTCGCCGCGCGCGGCGTCTCGGCCTATCCGCCCGCCGTCACCGCGCAGATGGTGGCGAATTTCACCAGAGGCGGCGCGGCGATCAACCAGATCGCGCGGCTGGCCGGCGCCGAACTCGTGGTGGTGCCGATCGAGCTCGATCGGCCGACGCGCGATTTCACCGCGGCCGCCGCGATGGACACGGACGAATATCTCGGCGCGGTCGATGCCGGCAGCCGTGCCGTGCCTCACGATTGCGACCTGCTCGTGGTCGGTGAGATGGGCATCGCCAACACCACGGCGGCGGCGGCCTTGTGTGCGGCGCTGCTCGGCGGCGGCGCGGCGCGCTGGACCGGCCGCGGCACCGGCGTCGACGATCACGGGCTGGCGCGCAAGCGCGCGGCGATCGACAAGGCGCTGAATTTTCATCGCGGCATCCTCGGCGATCCGCTGGCGGTAGCGGCAGCACTTGGCGGCCGCGAACTCGCGGCGATCGCAGGCGCGGTTCTTGCCGCACGGCGGCGCGGCGTCCCGGTCCTGCTCGACGGCTTCGTGGCAACCTCTGCGGTGCTGCCGCTGGCGCGGCTTGACGCCGCAGCACTCGACCATTGCCGCGCCGGGCATGTCTCGGCCGAGCAAGGCCATCGCGATCTGCTGCGCGAACTCCATCTCGAGCCTCTGCTCGATCTCGGCATGCGGCTCGGCGAAGCCTCGGGCGCGGGCGTCGCGGTTGCCCTGCTGCGCGCGGCGCTGGCCTGCCATCAGGGAATGGCTACCTTCGCGGAAGCCGGGGTTTCCGGTGCGGAAGAATGACGAAACCTTGCCACGATGTCGGCGTAACTTCCCGGCGAATCCGTGTTGGTGAGGGAGCCCGCGCATGCGCCTGGCGGTCTTGAAAGCTGTTTTGGTCTCCGCCGCGCTGGGCGCGGCGATCGCGCCGGCACGGGCCGAGATTCGAATTCTCGCCAGCCCGGGCGGACAGGTCGGTCCGTTTCTCGACCTGTTCGAACGCGTGCGCGCCACCGGCGAGCGGGTGGTGATCGACGGGCCCTGCCTGTCGGCCTGCACGCTGGTGCTGAGCATGGTTCCCAACGAACGCATCTGCGTGACCCGCCGGGCGGTGCTCGGATTCCACGCCGCCCGCTCGATCGACCGCCGCGGCCGGACCTATGCGGAACCGGAAGCCTCGCAGGCGGTGCTGGAGGCCTATCCGGCGGCGGTGCGCGGCTGGATCAGCAGGCGCGGCGGATTGACGTCGCGGATGCTGATGCTGCGCGGGCGCGAACTCGCCGCGATCTATCCGAGATGCCGGTAGGACAGCTCACATCTCTTCCATCGGGCTATCGACCATCCAGGGAATGCCGAACCTGTCGACGCACATGCCGAACCCGCTGGAGAAGAACGTCTTGCCGAACGGCATCCGCACCGTGCCGCCGTCGGCCAGCGCCTTGAACCGGCGCTCGGCGTCGGCGGGATTCTCGGCCTGCAGCACGACGGCAAAACCCTGCGGCGGATGATAGTCGCCCGGCATGGCGTCGGAGGCCATCAGCACCTCGCCGTCGATCGTCAGGCTTGCATGCGTGAGCTTGCTCTTCCAGTCCGGCGGAACCGGCATGTCGGCGGGTCCGTCGCCGTAAGGCATTTTCGCCTCGATCTTCGCGCCGAGCTCCTGCTGATAGTAGCTCAGAGCTTCCTCGCAATTGCCGTTGTAGAATAGATAGGGATTGACCCGCATCGTCTGCTCCCTGGGTGAGCGTGATTTGAAAGTGATGGCTATTTCTCGGTGATGGTCTTCAGGTTGGCCAGACCGGCTTCGAAATCCCTGCCGATCATGTGATCCAGGTTCATGAACACCTGCATCAGCCGGGACAAGAAGTTGGCGGGACCGTACATCGCCCAGGTGACATGGGTGCCACCGCGCTGCGGCAGCATTGTGAACTCGGCGGTGTTGTGGCCCTCGAACGGCGTGAAGAAATCGAGCTTGATGACGACCTTCGATGGCGCCGTCGTTTCGAGTATCTCCATGCGGCCGGAACCGACATTCCTGTTGCCATCCCAGGCATAGACGGCGCCCTTGCCGCGCTCCGCGCCGCCATAGCTGCGCTTCATCGCGGGGTCCTTGTTCTCGTAGGGCGACCACGTCCTCCATTGGTGAAAGTCTGATATCAGCGGGAATATCTTTTCAGCCGGCGCATCGATGCCGATCGAGCGCGCCACCCGCAGCGTGGCGGGCTTGGTGGCGGCGAGGATGAGCACGACGGCGATGGCAATTGCCAGAATGACGGCGGCGATGGCGATGATTTCAAGCATGTTCGGCTCCGCATCTGGAGAAGGATCACTTCCCCGCCTTCGCGCCGCGCGGCTGGCTGTCGCGCTGCAGGCGGTCGAGGTGCATGCGGATGTGGGCGGCTTCGGCCGACGTGTTGGCCAGCGCGATGGCGCGGTCGAAGGCCGCGCGGGCCTCCTCGTTGCGGCCGAGTTGCATCAAGAAAGCGCCCCGCACGCCAAAGAAATGAAAGTAGTTCGACAGCCGCGGCGCCAGCGGCTCGATCAGGTCGAGGGCGGCCTGCGGCCCGCGCACCTTGGACACCGCGACCGCGCGGTTCAACGTCACCACTGGCGATGGCTGCATGATCTCGAGCCCCCCATAAAGCAGCTCGATCTGGGTCCAGTCGGTCGCTTCGGGGGTTTCGGCGCGGGCATGCAGCGCGGCGATCGCGGCCTGGAGCTGATACGGCCCGCTGCGGCGATGGCGCATCGCCTTGTCGATCAGCGCCAGCCCTTCGGCGATCAGCGACTGGTTCCACCTCGAACGGTCCTGATCGTCGAGCAGGACCACCGCGCCATCGGAATCGAAACGCGCCAGGGCGCGCGCATGCTGCAGCAGCAGCAGCGCGGTCAGCCCCATGATCTCCGGCTCGCTCTGGAACAGCCGCAGCAGCAGCCGCGCCAGGCGGATCGCCTCCTCGCACAGCGGCTGGCGGATTTCGGCGGTATCGCCGCCGGCCGAGTAGCCCTCGTTGAAGATCAGATAGATCATGGCGGCGACGGCGGCGAGCCGTTCGCTGCGCTCGGCCGCCCCGGGCGCCTCGAACGGCACGCTGGCGTCGGCGACCTTTGCCTTGGCCCGGGTGATGCGCTGCTCCATCGCGGCTTCCGAGACCAGGAAGGCGCGCGCGATCTGCTTGACCGTGAGGCCCGAGACGATGCGTAGCGCGAGCGCGATCTGCTGCGTCGCCGGCAGGTCCGGATGGCAGCAGATGAACAACAGCCGCAGAATGTCGTCGCGGTAATGCGAGCCGTCGAGCCGGTCGGCGAGTTGCTCCTCGGCGTCGTCGAGGTCGGAGATCGCGTCTTCCTCGGGCAGCGGCTGCTGCTTCCTGCTCCGCCTGATATCGTCAATCGCGACATTGCGCCCGACCATGATCAGCCACGCCGCGGGATCGCGCGGCGGGCCGTTCTGCGGCCAGCTCTTCAGCGCGCGCAGGCAGGCGTTCTGGAAGGCCTCCTCGGCGGTGTCGAGGTTGCGGAAATAGCGCAGCAACGCGCCGACCGCCTGGGGACGCGCCGAGGTCAGTGCCCCATCGATCCAGGCGGTATCGGTCACGACCGCACGCTGCCCGGCGTGAAGTGGCCGACCGGGCGGATCTCGTAGGCGCCGCCCGGATTAGCCGCGCCGAGGTCGCGCGCGATGTCGAGCGCCTCGTCGAGGTTCTGGCAGTCGACGACATAGAAGCCGAGCAGTTGCTCCTTGGTTTCGGCAAACGGGCCGTCGAGCACCAGCGGCGGGTCGTCCTTGCGCAGCGTGGTCGCGGCCGTCGTCGGCAACAGCCGCGCCACCGGGCCGAGCCGGCCCTGTTTGGCGAGCTTGTCCTGCACGACGGAAAGTTTTGTCATGACCGCGGCGTCCTGTTCCCTGGTCCAGGAACCGACGGTGTCTTCATCGTGATAGCAAAGGATGGCGTACAGCATGGGGCGCAGGCATCTCCGTTGTCTTCAGGACGAACGATTATGCCCGGCGCCGACAGGTAGGTCGAAAGATTCTCAGATGTTCCGGCAGGCAAGCGCCCGCCGGAACATCACCGCCACGACGATGAAACCGTGCATTACCAGGAGACGCCATACTTGGCGGCGATCCGGCGCGCCTTCTGCTCATCGGTCTCGCGGCTTGCCTGGGTCTTCTTCGAACCGGTGGCCTGCTTGTTGGAGGCTTGCTTGTTGGAGGCTTGCGGCATCATGGAGCCGGCCATTGCCGAAGGATCGCCCGGCATGGCGGCGGCGGCCGACATGTCGTTGCCCGCCAGCAGGCTGCCGAAATCATTGGCCTGCGCCGAGACGGAAACGAGGGCGAAAGCGGCGATGAGGATCAATTTGCGCATGTGAGCTCTCCGTTGTTTGATGAAAGCAGGATAGAGAAACCGGGCACGCCCTAATGTGATGCGGGTCACGTGGGCTGCGATGCGAAGGGAATGGTCATGAACAAGGGTGCGCTCGCCTTGCTGGTGCATGGCGGGGCCGAAAACTGGTCGCCGCAGCGCTGGAAGGAGCGGTTCGACGAGGTCTGCGCCGACCGTCGCGTGCTGCTGCTGCCGGGTGCGTCGTTCGATCCGGCCGAGGTGCAATACGCCGCGGTGTGGAAGCCGCATCCGGGCGAGTTGGCCGGCTTTCCGAATCTGCGGGTGATCTTCAACCTCGGCGCCGGCGTCGATGCGCTGATGGTCGATCGTTCACTGCCCGACGTGCCGCTGGTGCGGGTCGCGGTCACCGATCTCACCGCGCGGATGACCGAATATGTCGTGCTGCATGTCCTGATGCACCACCGGCAGGAGCTGTACTTGCGGGAGTGCCAGCGCGCCAAACGCTGGGCGCCGAAATCGCAATGGGCGGCGGGCGCGATCTCGGTCGGCGTGATGGGACTCGGCACGCTCGGCGCCGATGCCGCCGATGCGCTCAAGCGGCTGGGCTTTCGCGTCGCCGGCTGGAGCCGGAGCGAAAAGAACATCGCCGGCGTCGATTGCTTTCACGGCGACGAACAGCTCGACCCGTTCCTGCGGCAGACCGACATCCTGGTCTGCCTGCTGCCGCTGACACAACAGACGCGGCACATCCTCGATCGCGCGCTGTTTGCGAAACTCAACCGCGACAGCCCGCTCGGCGCGCCGGTGCTGATCAACGCCGGCCGCGGCGGCCTGCAGAACGAGGCCGACATCCTACAATGCCTCGACGACGGCACGCTGGGCGGCGCCTCGCTCGACGTCTACGCCACCGAGCCGCTGCCGCCGGAGAGCCGGTTCTGGACCCATCCCAAGGTGGTGCTGACCCCGCACAACGCCGCCGACACTGATCCCGACGAGATCTCGAAATACGTCGCGCGCCAGATCGAGCGGTTCGAGACCGGCGGTGGGTTGGAGAATATCGTGGATCGGGGCCGCGGATATTAGGTCGTGCCGATCCTGCGGTGCGAAAGCAGCAACAGTCCCGCAGCGGCAAACGCCAGCATGCCCGCAAGCTGAAAAGTCTGATGGAAGGCTTCCAGGAAGCTGTGGTTCGATCGGAGGCTATCGAACACCATCAGGACGATCGAGGCCGCGGTCACCGTACCCAGCGTGCGCGTCAGCAGGACGAGACTGCCGGCCACGCCGCGATCCCTCAGCGGCAGCGCTGATGTCACGATATCCGAATAGGCAAGCTGAAACAGGCCGAGGCCGATGCCCTGCACGACGAGCCCGACTACTCGCAGGAATGTCGGGGTCTGTTCCGTCCACGCGCTGAGCAGGAGCAGACCGGCGCCGATCGCGGCAGCACCTGCAATTGCCAGCCGCTCGGCGGAGATGTACCGCCCGACCAGGCGGCCACCGATCGGCGCCGCCAGCGCGGCCCCCGCCGCAGCAGCAGCCAGAATGGCGCCGCTCCCGGTCAGCGTATAGCCGGGTACGCGCGCCAGAAAGTACGGCACCAGCAGCCAGACCGAGAAGGCCGCGAGATTGGCCAGCACGCTGACGAGATTGAGCATCGCAAAGCCCGGGAGCCTGAGAACGTCGATGGCGATGATCGGGCGCGCCGCGCGGGACTCGCGGAGGACGAAGGCCGCGAAGGCAATGGCGGACAGCAAGGCGAACCAGACGGCGGACAACTCGCGCATTCGATTCAGCGCCAACAGCATCGTGACCAGGCCGAGCGTCAGCGCGATGCCGCCCACAATGTCCAGGCGATCGTCTGCCCGGCTCGCAGGCGATCCCGGCTTGGCACGCAGCAGCAGCAGCAGCAGCAGTGCCGCGATGGCGATGGGAATTCGGAACCAGAACACCGCGGGCCAATCAAAGATCGCCGTCAAAGCACCTCCAAGCAGCGGGCCAATCATCAATCCGAACGCCATCATCATGGTGTAAATGCCGAGTGCGCGGCCGCGCCGCTCCTCGCCATAGAGGGACGTTACCAGCGCCGCGCCGCAACTCAGCACCAGTGCGGCGCCAACACCTTGCAGGCAACGGAAAGCCAGCATCGCCCCATAGTTGGGTGAACAACTGACAAGCAGCAGCGCCGCCGCGCTCCAGATCAGGCCGATCCGAAAAACGATCGCGTGACCGACGCTGTCGCCGACGCGCCCGAGCGCCAGCAGCAGGCTAGCGTAGGTCAGGACGTAACAGATCACGACCCACTGGATGTCGGCGATGGTCAGATCGAATCCCCGGGTGATGGCGGGAAACGCAATATTGACCGACGTATCGAGTTGCACGCTGGCGGTGCCCAGCCCGATGATGGCGACCTGCCACCCTTTCGAGTGGAGCAGGCCGGCCGATACTAGGAGCGAATCGGGTCTGGATTTGGAAGGCACGTTGAAACCCGCCGATCTCACACCGGGGCAAAACTGATCGCGCCATCGGCGTTGACCTCGCGCGCCAGCCGCCCGAGCGAGGCCAGCATGTTCAGATGGGCGAGCGCTTCGCCAAGGGCCTGGCGCGGACTGGCATACAGCACCCGCGGAAACACTTCCTGCGCGACCGCAAACGCCGTGGTCCGGCCGGCGATCACGGAAGCGACGTCGTCGAGCCGCGCCAGATGGTGCTCGCGCAATTGGGCGAGCCGGGCATGGAGCCCGCGAAACGGCAGGCCGTGCGACGGCAGCACCAGCGTATCCGCAGGCAGCGCCTCAAGCCGCGTCAGCGAATCCAGATAGTCCTGCATCGGGTTGGCCTGCGGCTGCGCCGGGGGCGCGATCACCGAGGGCGCCATGTGCGACAGCACCTGATCGCCGGAAATCAGGATCCTGTCGCGCTCGCAATAGAACAGGGCGTGTTCGGCCGAATGGCCGCTTGCGGTGATCACCCGCCACTCCCGTTTTCCCATGGCGACCACGTCGCCGTCGCGAAGTCGGATGAATTCGCGCGGCGGCCGCAGGCCGAGGAATTTCGAGCGGCGCTGGGCCTCCATGACTCGGGCGGTATCGTCATCGCTGGCGCCGTTTCGCGTCAGGAAGGCCGCGAAATGCTCGTCCGCCCCCTCTTCCCGCTCATGCCACATCTTCCATCCGCTGAGCCATTCGGCCAGCGGCAGGCGCACCGCGCATTTCATTTCCTTGGCGAAATATCCGGCCAGGCCGAAATGATCGAGATGCGCATGCGTGAAGGCAAGGTTCTGCAGGGGGCGGCTGCGCAACAGCCCGCGCCACAGTTTGTCCCATATCTCGAACGTGTCGTCGGTATTCAAGCCGCAATCGACCAGCGTCCAGCCCGGACCGTTGTCGAGCAGCCAGCAATTGACGTGATTGGGCACCGTCGGCACCGGCAGCCGGACCCAGAATATGTCAGGCAGGACATCGGTCAATTCGCCATAGGCCGGCGGCCGCTGCACCGTGAAGGTCAGATCATCGGGCATTGGTTGTCCCCGGCGGCGGTTGGTCCCGCATGAATTCAAGCCGGCGCCTCGGCTTGACCCGCGCGGTGAACTTACGCGATCTGACCGGCCTATCAACACTCACAGAACAGTCATGCCTCCAGCGCAGGCCAAAGCAGCAGGATTCTTCCCCTGCCGGCTTGAGCGGCCATCCTTTTTGCTAGAGAACGTCAGGCACCGCTTCGCCGCGGCCCGCCGCCGCGCGGCCTCCCGAGATCTGGGCAAAAACAACAATGGATGCGCTGAACCCCCACGCCGGATTAGCGCCGGAAGCCGATCCGGAGCCGGGGCTCGACCGGCGCGCGCACCGCAATTTGCTGCTGCTGGCCTGCTGCCAGGCGATCGGCCAATCCTGCAACACCATGATGTTCGCGGCGACGGGGCTATCCGTCATCACTTTCTATCATCGCCCCGATCTCGCCAATCTGCCAGTCACGATGCAGCATATCGGCGTCATGATCTGGGTGTTTCCGGCGGCGCTGCTGATGCAGCGGATCGGCCGAGGCGTCGGGTTTCGCGTCGGCTCGCTGTTCGGCATGGCGGGTGCCGCCGTGATGTGCGTCGGGTTATACGCCGGCAATTTCCTGATCATGTGCGCCGGCGGCCTGATCCTCGGCTACGCGGTGGCATGCCTGCAGATGTACCGCTTCGCGGCGGCGGAACTGGTGCCGCTGCATTACCGGGCCAAGGCGATTTCGTGGGTGACCGCCGGCGGCGTCGCCGCCGCCGTGATTGGGCCGAGCCTGGTGCGCGCGACGCACGACCTGACGATGCCGCTCTATCTTGCGACCTATGCCGCCATTTTCGCCCTGCATCTGATCGTCTTTACGATCATGGCCTTCATCCGCTTTCCATCGGTCGCGGCGGCTGCGTCGACCGCGAGCCCTACGGAGGCCGTCGCGCCGCCGCGACCGCTGCTGGTGATCGCGAGCCAACCGCGCTTCATCGCGGCGGCAATGGCCGGCATGCTGGCGTTCGGCACCATGTCCTTCATCATGAGCGCCTCGCCGCTGGCCATCGTCGGCTGCGGATTTCCGCATGCGGAAGCCCATTGGGTCATCTTCATGCATGTGCTCGGCATGTTCGTGCCGTCGTTCTTCACCGGCAATTTGATCAACCGGTACGGAGCCACGACTGTCATGGCCTGGGGGGTCGCGCTGATGCTGATCGGCGTCGCGGCGGCGCTGTCAGGCCTCTCCGAATGGAACTTCCGGATCGCGCTCACCGTCAACGGCGTCGGCTGGAACTTGCTGTTCGTCGGCGCCACCACGCTGGTGACGACCTGCTACCGACCGAACGAGCGCGGCAAGACCCAGGCGCTCAACGACCTCCTGGTGTTCAGCACCACCGCCACATCGAGCTTCATGGCGGGCTTTCTGCAGGATCGCTGGGGCTGGCAACCGCTGAACTGGTTCTCGGTGCTGTTCATGCTCGCCGCCGCCGGCGCCGTGCTGTGGCTGCGCTATCAGCGCGCAACGTTGAGTCCCGCCCGCTAGCCTGAAGCCCGATGAGATTGGGATGAATCATCATCGCGCTTTAGCTCTTTGTTTGAGCATGATCTTTTCGGAAAACCGCTGCACACTTTTCCGGATGATGCTCTAGGCGCGGAGCGTCAGTCCGGCGCCGACGCATGCCGAGCGGTACGGAGCGTCTATCCCGGAGGGCCCAATCTCAATCCACGGCCTTCATCAACAGCCGCAGCGATTTCGGGATCGGCTGCGCCCGCCCCTCGCGGATGAAGGCGACGCGGACCTCGGCCCTGACCAGCACCTCCCCGGCCCGTCGCACCTCTTGCGCCAGCGTGATCGAGGCGCCCTTGACCGCGACCGGCCAGGTCACCACGTCGAGCAGATCGTCCATGCGCGCCGACCGCAGGAAGTCGAGCTGCATCGAACGCACCACGAAGGCGAAGCCCGGGGTTTCCTCGTGCGCCTGCTCGAAAAGCGCCTGCTGGCCGGCGCCCATCAGCCTGAGATGGTTGGTGCGGCCGCGCTCCATGAAGCGCAGATAATTGGCGTGATAGACGATGCCGGAAAAATCGGTGTCCTCGTAGTAGACGCGGACCTGCATGTGGTGGCGGCCACAGTGTATCTCGCCGTCGAGATGGGGCGTCATGCTACTTCCAGTTTTCAACGGAGAGCGATTGAGCTCGGGCTACAACGAACAGCCGCTTGTCTCTCGTCCAGATCAACGTCTCCGGTGTCAGCGCCGCGGCAGCCAACAGATGCGCATCGACATAGCCGATGCCCGATCCCGACAATTTGCGATCCCCTATGAATCTCAGTACTTCAGCAGCACTTGCCACGGTGGCTTGCGCAAGCCTGTTGAGGTCGTCGATCATCCCGTCGAGACCCGTGATGTTTCCCAACGCCAGCTCGCCAAGCACGAATGGGTGCATAACGACATCGCCGCGATCAAGGACTTCGACCAGTTGCGAATCGGTACGGCGGAAGTGGTCGATCCAGATTGACGTATCGACCAGCACCATCAGTCGAAACGACGTCGTGGCGGCGCCTTGGCGTCAGGCTGCGTTCCCCCCATCCGCGCAAGTCGGCGCGCAGCCTCGCGCTCGACAAAGGCTTTCAACGCCTCGCGTACTACAGCCGATTTTTCGGTAAGGCCGGCATATTCCTGGGCCTTGGCGAACAACTCGTCGTCAATCGCAATTGTGGTTCTCATCGCACCACCTCCGGCATCAAAGATAGCATCAATTGATGTAGATTTCCATGCCTATCGAGGGCTACGCTACCGCCGGCGCGGCGGAGCCTAGCGTCACCAGCACGATTTCCGGGGGCACGCCGAGGCGGAACGGCATGATGCTGCAGCCGAGGCCACCGGAGACGACGACGTCGCATTTGCCGCGGATGTGGCCGTAGGCCAGTTGCTGACCGGACGGCGAGATCGGCGACCAGCCCAGCATGCGCACCTGGCCGCCATGGGTATGCCCGGAAAGCTGAAGTGCGACCCGCGAGGTCACGCGCGAGGCGATGTCGGGCTCGTGCGCCATCAAAATCACCGGCGCGTCGTCGCTGACCTTGGCCAGCGTCGCCCCGAGATCGTCGACGCCGATGCGCTTGAGCGGGCGGAACCGGCGCGCCGGCATGTAGGCAAGTTGATCGCCGAGCCCGGCCAGCCAGAACCGGTGACCGTTCTTGCTCAGGCGCGCGACGTCGTTTTCATAGACCGGGATGCCGGCGGCTTCGAGCGCGCGGCGCGCGACCGTCGGCCCCTGCCCCTCGCGCTGCACGGTCTTGTCGTCCCACCAGTCATGGTTGCCGAGGACGGCATGCACGCCGAGCGGCGCCTTCAATCCGGCCAATACACCCGCCCATTCTTCGGCGGGAATGAAGCGGGTGACGTGGCGATGCCCGGCGACGTAGTCGCCGAGCAGGACGATGACGTCGGGCGTCAGCGCGTTGGTGCGTTCGACGATGGCGGCGATGCGATCGAGCGACATCCAGGGATCGCAGGCGTGAAGGTCGGCGATGGCGGCGATCCGCAGCGGCAGGCCCGCCGGCCATTTCGGCGGCGAGATATGATAGCGCGCGACGCGCAGCCGCACCACCGGCGCGCTGAACCCGTAAGCGGTGGTGGAGACGCCGAGCGCGCCCAGCCCACCCATGAACTTCAGAAAATGACGGCGAGATACCATGTGATCTTTCAGTCGTGATGCGCGGCCAGGGTGGGGCTGGATTGAGCCCGAATTCGGGTGCTTTCGTGCAGTTCGTCAGCAGGGCTTCGGCAGCTTCTCACCAGCGGTCGTCTCCAATCAGCGCGTCGAGGCGGGCCTTAAGTTCATCGGAAGGCAGCACGCCAAGCACTGCGCGAGTGCTTTAACGTTAGTGCGCTGTTGCCGCGACCCGGTTCGACGCGGTCAATCGTCGCTGTCGCCGCCGCCGAACAGCCCGAACTGCGCGGGATCGCGTGCGGGTTCGGCGAGGCCGAGATGGCGGAAGGCGTGCGCGGTCAGGAGCCGGCCGCGCGGGGTGCGCTGCAAATAGCCGCACTGGATCAGGAACGGCTCGATGATGTCCTCGATGGCGTCGCGCGGCTCCGACAGCGCCGCCGCCATGGTCTCGACGCCGACCGGCCCGCCGCCATAGTTCATCGCAATCGTCGTGAGGTAGCGCCGGTCCATGGCGTCGAGGCCGGCGGCGTCGACCTCCAGCGCGCTCAGCGCGTGGTCGGCGATGGCCCGATCAATCGAGCTGGCGTCCGCCGCCGAAGCGAAATCCCGCACCCGCCGCAGCAGCCGGCCGGCGATCCGCGGCGTGCCGCGGGCGCGGCGCGCGATCTCGTTGGCGCCGTCAGGCGTGATGCCAATGCCGAGCACGCGGGCACCGCGGGTGACGATCCTCTCCAGCTCCTCCTCGGTGTAAAAATTCAGGCGAACCGGAATGCCGAAGCGGTCGCGCAAGGGATTGGTCAACAGGCCCGCGCGCGTGGTGGCACCGACGAGAGTGAATTTCGCCAGCTCGATCTTGACCGAGCGCGCCGCCGGCCCCTCGCCGATGATGAGGTCGAGCTGAAAATCCTCCATCGCCGGATACAGCACTTCCTCGACCGCCGGGCTCAAGCGGTGGATCTCGTCGATGAACAATACGTCGCGCTCCTCGAGATTGGTCAACAGCGCGGCGAGGTCGCCGGCTTTGGCAATCACCGGGCCCGAGGTGGCGCGAAAGCCGACGCCGAGTTCGCGCGCGACGATCTGCGCCAGCGTGGTCTTGCCGAGGCCCGGGGGGCCTACGAACAGGACATGGTCCAGCGCCTCGCTGCGCTTGCGCGCGGCCTCGATGAAGATCGAGAGGTTGGCGCGGGCCTGCGCCTGGCCGACGAACTCGGACAGCAATTGCGGACGCAGCGCGGTGTCGCCGACATCGTCGGAGCGGCGCTCGGGGGTGACAATGCGGGGGGGCGGGTTCACTTCGCCAGTTCCTTCAATCCCAGCTTGATCAGCTGCGCGGTCTGCGCTCCCTCGCCGGCGCTGCGCGAGGCCGCGGCAATGGCGGCCGCCGCCTGCGGCGGGCCGTAGCCGAGATTGACCAGCGCCGAAATGGCGTCGGTGACCGGACGCGGCGCGCGGTCATGGTCGATGGCGCCGGACAGATGCACCAGCGCCGGATCGACCGTGGCGAAGGCGGGGGCCTTGTCCTTCAATTCGGTGACGATGCGCTCGGCGACTTTCGGGCCCACGCCGGGGGTGCGCGTCACCGCGGCCTTGTCGCGCAGCGCGATCGCGTTCGCCAGCTCGGCCGGCGTCAAGGTCGAGAGCACGGCGAGCGCGACCTTGGCGCCGACGCCCTGCACGGTCTGCAGCAGGCGAAACCATTCGCGCTCGACGTCGCTGCGAAAGCCGAACAGCTTGATCTGGTCCTCGCGGACATAGGTCTCGATCGAGAGCACCGCGGCCTCGCCCGGCGACGGCAGCGCCTGCAGCGTGCGCGCGGAGCAATGCACCTGATAGCCGACGCCGCCGACATCGAGGATCACATAGTCCTCGCCGTAGGAGTCGATCAGGCCTTTGAGTTTACCGATCATCGGCTGGCCACCTTCAGCCGCAGCGCCGCGCCGCCGCGGTGATGCGCGTGGGTGATCGCGATCGCCAGCGCGTCGGCGGCATCGGCCGATTTCGGCTCCGCCTTTGGCAGCAGGATTTTCAGCATGACCGCGATCTGGTTCTTGTCGGCGTGGCCGGCGCCGACCACGGTTTTCTTGACCTGGTTGGGGGCATATTCCGCCACCGATATGCCGAACATCGCCGGCGCCAGCATGGCGACGCCGCGGGCCTGGCCGAGTTTTAGCGTCGCGCCGCCGTCCTTGTTGACGAAGGTCTGCTCCACCGCGGCCTCCGCCGGCCTGAATTCGCCGAGCACGGCGGCCAGCGCTTCATGGATCGCCAACAGGCGGCTCGCCAGCGGCAGGTCGTCCGGCGGTTCGACCGAGCCGCAGCCGATGAAGACCAGCCGGTTGCCCTCGGTCTCGATCACGCCCCAGCCTGTGCGGCGCAGGCCGGGGTCGATGCCGATGATCCGGACGGGATGGCGAATCGGTGGGGGTGTCATGGCTTAGTGATAACGCCAGAGCATCGTGAACGAAACATAAAGAGAACGGTGATCCCCGCCAAACCGTCGGGCTCAGCCCGTTCCGTACGTCATCCCCGCGAAAGCGGGGATCCAGTACGCCGAGGCCTCTCGGCTTGGTCGCCACGGCCTTTGGAATACTGGATCGCGCGATCCCGGCTACGCCAAGGCTTCGCCGAGGCTTTGCCGTGCTGGCACGCCGGAGCTTTAGCGAAGGCGGCAAGTCGGGCGACGACAGCCGCGTGTGAAGCGACGCCGGAGACCAGCTACCCGCCCATCTTCGCCATCAGCGCGTCGGAAATCTCGAAATTGGCGTACACGTTCTGGACGTCGTCGTGCTCGTTCAACAGGTCCATCAGCTTCAACAGCCTCTCGCCGGTCTCGTCGTCGACCGCGACCGTGTTCTGCGGCTTCCAGGTTAATGCCGCCTTGCGGGCTTCGCCGAACTTCGCCTCCAGCGCCTTGGCGACCTCGCGGAAGGTTTCCTGCGAGGCGTAGATCTCGTGGCCGCCGTCGCCCGACGCCACGTCGTCGGCGCCGGCCTCGATCGCCGCTTCCAGCATCGCGTCGTCGGAGGCGGCGCTTGCGTCATATTCGATGATGCCGGTGCGGTCGAACAGGAAGGCGACCGAGCCGGTTTCGCCGAGATTGCCGCCGGACTTGGCAAAGAAGGAACGGATGTCTGAGGCGGCGCGGTTACGGTTGTCGGTCAGCGCCTCGACGATCACGGCGACGCCGCCGGGGCCATAGCCCTCGTAGCGGATTTCGTCATAGCTCTCGCTGTCACCGCCGGTCGCCTTCTTGATGGCGCGCTCGATATTGTCCTTCGGCATGTTTTCCTGACGCGCCGCGATCACGGCCGCGCGCAGCCGCGGATTCATCGCGGGGTCCGGGGTTCCGAGCTTGGCCGCCACGGTGATTTCCCGCGCCAGCTTGCCGAACAGCTTCGACCTCTGGGCATCCTGCTTGCCCTTGCGATGCATGATGTTCTTGAACTGGGAATGGCCGGCCATGCAGGGTCTCTTGGATTGGTGCGGGGAGATATTGTCGGGTCAAGGCGCGGCCTTATAGGCCCGCGGCCGGCCGAAATCAAAGATTTGCGACCGAGTAGGCCAATGGCCCAGCTTGCGGGCCAGATCAGCCAGCGGCCTGCCCGGCCCAAAATCCCGGCAGCGCCGGCTCCAGCCTGCCGCCGACCCGCACCGGCGCGATGCGACGGGCAAGCCCGGTGGCATCGTCGGTCTCGACCGCCACGCCGGACAGCGTCGCAGCCCCCGCCGCCGGCTCAAACCGGCCGGAGGGAATGCCCAGCGTGAAACGCCGCATCGGCTCGTCCTTCTGCATGCCGATGATCGAATCATAATCGCCGGTCATGCCGGCGTCGGTCATGTAGGCGGTGCCGCCGGCAAGGATCTGGTGATCGGCGGTCGGGACATGGGTGTGGGTGCCGACGACGAGGCTGGCGCGGCCGTCGCAGAAGAAACCGATGCCCTGCTTTTCGCTCGACGCCTCGCCGTGAAAATCCACCACGATCGCGTCCGCCGCCTCGCGCAGCGGGCAGGCCTCGAGTTCGCGGTTCAGGGTGGCGAACGGGTCGTCGAACGGCGTCATGAAGACGCGGCCGATGGCGTTGACGACCAGCGCGCGCTTGCCGTTTCGGGTTTCGACCAGCGCCGCCCCGCGGCCCGGCGTGCCCTTCGGGAAATTGGCAGGGCGGACCAGCCGCGGCGCGCGCTCGATGAACACCAGCGCCTCGCGCTGATCCCAGGCGTGATTGCCGAGCGTCACGGCGTCCGCGCCGGCGTCGAGCAATTCCTGGTAGATCGCCTCGGTGATGCCGAAACCGCCGGCGGAATTCTCGCCATTGACGACGACGAGGTCGAGCGCCCAGTCCCTGATCATGCCGGGCAGATGATCCGCGATCGCGGTGCGGCCTGCCCGGCCGACCACGTCACCGACGAAAAGAATGCGCAAAGTTCAGCTCCGGAAGTCAAACGCGTTTTTTTCGGTTAGCACATAATCCAGCGCCACGTCGTGCGGCAGCGCCGGAACCGACTTTATTTCCTGCAGCGCAAAGGCGGCGCCGACCGCAATGACGGCCTTCGCCTTGCGCAGATGGGCGAGCGTGAAATCGTAATGTCCGGCGCCATAGCCGATGCGATGGCCTTCGCAGTCGAACGCCGCCAGCGGCACCAGCATAACGTCGGGAACGAGTTCGGCGGCGGCCGGCGACGGTTCGAGGATGCCAAGCGGCCCCAGCATCAGCCGGGCGCCCGGCGCCCATGCGCGAAAGGCCAGCGACTTGCCGCGCGACAGCACCGCCGGCAGCGCCAGCCTTGCGCCCTGTTCGGCGAGCTTTCGCATCAATGGCACCGGATCGATCTCGCTGCGGATCGGCGAATAGCCCGAGACCACCATTCCCGGCGCAATCGCGAACGGCAGGCCGCGTTTGGCGACCGCCTGCGCGGCGCTGGCGCGCTGCTCGTCGCTCAGCGCGTCGCGCCTGGCCAGCGCGGCGGTGCGAAGGTCGGCTTTGGAGGGATTTGCGGACATGCAATGTGTCGTTCGGCAGGGAATAGAAATCGCGCGACCCGTGGCGGACACAATCGTAGCCGGCACGCAGGCAGCAACAGGCCTTGGAACAACCAGAAAAGTGCGAGGCCGCGACGCCGTTGAAGCACTCGATCCCGGAGTTCCCTACGAAAGTAGGTGGGCACCATATGACCGGGTCCACGGACCCGGCCAGGGACAGTTCCCTAAAGGATCGATAAGGCCCCGGGGATATATGGCTCCTGACGCGCGACGCAGCTTCGCACGCCCAATGTAAGCGTTACCGACCCGGTCCGCCAGCGTTAACGCGGCGATTCAGCCGATGGCGACGCCGCCGCCGATGGTGCGGTTCAGCATCTGCGTGGTCTTCTCGATGCGCTCGGCGGCAGAATGGAGCGCGTTGGCAACCGCGGCCTGGGTAGCCTTGGCGCGATCGGCCGCCGCGACCCGAACATTGCGCAAGGTCTCAAGTTCATCCTCCAGAGCCCGGATGCGCTGGCTGGAATCGAGCAGTTCATCGCACACGGTCAGCGCCGCCATTACCGTCAGGCGTGCGTCGCCGATTTCGCCGAACTTGCCGCGCAACTCGCCAACGCGGCTTTCCAGGTCTTCGGCGAGCTTCAGCAGCCGCCCCTGCTGCCCTTCCTCGCAGGCCATCCGGTATTGCCGGCCGTTGATGGTGACGTTGATGTGGCTCATTCGCTGTCTCCGGCATCGAGCACGGCGCGGATGGTGACGATCGCGACATCCAGTTTCTCGGCGATCTCGCGGTTGGTGCGCTCCAGCCGCCGCGTCTTCACCAGCGAGCCGTCGAGTTCGTCGGCCAGCCGCGACCGATCGGCGCCAAGCGCCTGGATCCGGCTCGCCAGTTCGTTCTCGTCACGGTCGGCGTCGCGCCGCCGTTCGGCAGCGGCCTCGAGGGAGTCGAGCGCCGCCATCAAGCGCCGCGTCGCGGCGTCGATTTCAGCATGGACCGGCTCGGCGTTACCGGACCCGTTGGCGTGACGATCGCTCATGAGAGACAGCGCGCACCTTCGCGTAAGCCAGCCACACAGCAAAATCGGCGGTTCGGCAAGCGGTTAGATGACCAAATTTACGTGGCAAGCGAGACCAGCGCAACGGCGACGCAAAGCTATGCACCGCTAGATCACAATCGCGCGACATCGTCCCGGCACGCTCTCCAGCCGGGCCTTGCTCGTGCCGGAGCACAGCCGGCAGCCCCGCTTCCGGGTCACGCCATGGGCGATTTTTCGCGCCGGAAGCAGGTTCGCTCGCCTTGGACTCGCGGGATTGAGGTGCTATCCAGCCCGGGCTTCCCCTCCAGCAACACCCGTATTGCGGTCATTCGCCCGATACGGACCCGCAACCAAGCTCCTCATTTCAGGCGGATTTCCATCATGACGCAGGTCGATCATTCCGGTATGGCCAACGCGATTCGCGGGCTTGCGATGGATGCCGTTGAAAAGGCGAAATCCGGCCATCCCGGCCTGCCGATGGGCGCCGCCGACATCGCGACCGTGCTGTTCACGCAGTTTCTCAAGTTCGACGCCGCCGCGCCGGCCTGGCCGGACCGCGACCGCTTCGTGCTGTCGGCCGGACACGGCTCGATGCTGCTCTATGCGCTGCTCTATTTGACCGGCAACAAGGACATGTCGCTCGACCAGATCAGGAATTTCCGCCAGCTCGGCGCCAAGACGCCGGGACATCCGGAGAACTTCCATACCACGGGCGTCGAGACCACCACCGGCCCGCTCGGCCAGGGTATCGCCACCGCGGTCGGCATGGCGCTCGCGGAAAAGATGCTCGCCGCCGAATTCGGCAAGAAGCTGGTCGCCCACCACACCTACGTGCTCGCTTCCGACGGCGACCTGATGGAAGGCGTATCGCAGGAAGCGATCGCGATGGCCGGCCACTGGAAGCTCAGCAAGCTGATCGTGCTGTTCGACGACAATGGCATCTCGATCGACGGCCCGACCTCGCTCGCCGATTCGGTCGACCAGGCGAAGCGGTTCAAGTCTGCAGGCTGGGCGGTGGAATCAATCGACGGCCATGATCCCGGGGCGATCGCCGCGGCGCTCGCCCGCGCGCAAAAGTCCGGCAAGCCGTCGCTGATCGCCTGCAAGACCACGATCGGCTATGGCGCGCCGACCCGGGCCGGCACCGCGAAGGCTCATGGCGAGGCGCTCGGCGCCGACGAACTGAAGGGCGCCAAGGCAAAGCTCGGCATCTCGCAGGATGCTTTCTCGGTGCCCGACGAGGTGCTGAAGGCATGGCGCGCGGCGGGCCAGCGCGGCGCCGCGGAGCGCCAGGAATGGGAGGGCCGCTTTGCCGAACTCGGCAGCCGCAAGCGCGCCGAATTCGAGCGGCGGATGCGGCACGAGCGACCAGCCTCGCTGGCCAAGGCGCTAAGGGCCCACAAGAAGGCGCTGCTCGAGGCGCCGCAGAATGTCGCCACAAGGAAATCGTCCGAAGCCGCCATCGAGGCCATCGCGGCGGCGATGCCGATGGAATTTGTGGCCGGCTCCGCCGATCTCACCGGTTCCAACAACAACAAGGCGAAATCCGCGGTGGCGTTTTCGGCCAAGACGCCGAAAGGCCGCTTCATCCATTACGGCATCCGCGAGCACGGCATGGCCGCGGCCATGAACGGCATCTTCCTGCATGGCGGCTTCGCGCCTAACGGTGCGACCTTCCTGGTGTTCACCGACTACGCCCGTCCGGCGATGCGGCTGGCCGCGCTGATGGGCGCCGGCGTCGTGTATGTCATGACCCATGACTCGATCGGCCTCGGCGAAGACGGACCAACGCACCAGCCGGTCGAGCATCTTGCCGCGCTGCGCGCGATGCCCAACATGCGCGTGTTCCGGCCCTGCGACGCGATCGAGGTGGCGGAATGCTGGGAACTGGCGCTCAACCGTATCGATGGTCCGACGGTGCTGGCGCTGACCCGCCAGAACCTGCCGCAATTGCGCACGCAGGCGCCCAGCGACAACCCCTGCGCCTTCGGCGCCTATGAACTGGTCCCCGCGCAGGGCGAGGCGAAGGTTTCGCTGTTTGCCTCGGGTTCCGAAGTCGAGATCGCGGTGGCCGCCCGCAAGCAACTGGCCGAGCGCGGCATCGCGTCGCGGGTGGTCTCGGTTCCCTCGCTCGAATTGCTGCTGGCGCAGCCGGCGGACCGGCGCAAAGCCATCATCGGCAACGCGCCGGTCAAGATCGCCATCGAGGCTGCGGTGCGCTGGGGCTGGGACGCCGTGATCGGCGCCGATGGTGAATTCGTGGGGATGCACGGCTTTGGCGCCAGCGCCCCTGCCAAGGAGCTTTTCCTGCACTTCGGGATTACCGCCGAAGCCGTGGTTAAGGCTACCCTAAAGCGCCTGGGGTGACGGTTGAGATTAGCCCGGAAAAGGACTAGGTAACCGCTATCTTGTCCGTTCTCGCCCGGCCGAACCGGGCGATCCGCCGTAAGCACCCCCGAGGAACGTCTCCGCGGGGATGGCGCCAGCTATCAGAGGAGAAACGCGCATGGCTATCCGGGTCGCAATTAACGGGTTTGGCCGTATCGGCCGCAACGTCCTGCGCGCCATCGCCGAATCCGGCCGCACCGATATCGAGGTGGTCGGGATCAACGATCTCGGCCCGGTCGAAACCAACGCCCATCTGTTGCGCTTCGATTCCGTTCATGGCCGCTTCCCAGGCACGGTCACCGTCGACGGCGACTCGATCAGCGTCGGCAACGGCAAGATCAAGGTTTCGGCCGAGCGCGATCCTTCCAAACTGCCGTGGAAAGCGCTCGGCGTCGACATCGCGCTGGAATGCACCGGCATCTTCACGGCCAAGGCCAAGGCATCGGCGCATCTGACCGCCGGCGCCCGGCGCGTGCTGGTATCCGCCCCCTCCGACGGCGCCGACGCGACCATCGTCTACGGCGTCAACCACGACAAGCTGACCAGGGATCATCTGGTCGTGTCCAACGGCTCCTGCACCACCAACTGCCTGGCGCCGGTCGCCAAGGTGCTGAACGACACCGTCGGCATCGAGACCGGCTTCATGACCACGATCCACGCCTATACCGGCGACCAGCCGACGCTCGACACGCTGCACAGCGATCTCTACCGCGGCCGCGCGGCGGCGATGTCGATGATCCCGACTTCGACCGGCGCCGCCAAGGCGATCGGGCTGGTGCTGCCCGAATTGCAGGGCAAGCTCGACGGCGTCGCGATCCGGGTGCCGACGCCTAACGTCTCCGTGATCGACCTGAAGATCGTGGCGCAGCGCAAGACCGACGTGAAGGAAATCAACGAGGCGATGAAGCGCGCTTCCGAGCAGGAACTCAAGGGCATCCTCGGCTACACCTCGGCGCCCAACGTCTCGATCGACTTCAACCATGATCCGCACTCGTCCACGTTCCACATGGACCAGACCAAGGTGCAAAACGGCACCCTGGTGAGGGTGATGTCCTGGTACGACAATGAATGGGGCTTCTCCAACCGGATGGCCGACACCGCCGTGGCGATGGGCAAGCTGGGATAGGCTATTCTTGATGCCCGCGTTGGGCCGAGCATTCTTTTGAACCGTCATTCCGGGGCGCGAAGCGAACCCGGAATCTCGAGATTCCGGGTTCGATGCTTCGCATCGCCCCGGAATGACCGCTGAGAGTTCTAGGCCATGTCAAAAAACTTCCGCACCCTCGATGACGTCGACGTAAAGGGCAAGCGCGTATTGCTGCGGGTCGATCTCAACGTTCCCATGGAGAACGGCCGCGTCACCGACGCGACGCGGCTGGAGCGTGTCGCGCCAACCATCGCCGAGATTTCCGGCAAGGGCGGCAAGGTCATCCTGCTCGCCCATTTCGGCCGGCCCAAGGGACGCGACGCCAAGGATTCGCTCAAGCCGGTGGCAACAGCGCTCGGGCATGTCGTCAAGAAGCCGGTTGCCTTTGCCGCCGATTGCATCGGCGCGACCGCCGCCAACGCCGTCGCCGCGATGAAGGATGGCGACATCCTCTGCCTGGAGAACACCCGCTTCCACAAGGAAGAGGAGAAGAACGATCCGGCCTTCGTGTCCGAACTGGCCAAGCTCGGCGACATCTGGGTCAACGACGCGTTCTCGGCCGCGCACCGCGCGCACGCTTCCACCGAAGGCCTCGGCCACAAGCTTCCCGCCTATGCCGGCCGCACCATGCAGGCCGAACTCGACGCGCTTGCCAAGGCGCTGGAAGCGCCGGCCAAGCCGGTGATCGCGATCATCGGCGGCGCCAAGGTCTCGACCAAGATCGACCTCCTGGAAAACCTGGTCCGCAAGGTCGATGCGCTGGTGATCGGCGGCGGCATGGCCAACACGTTCCTGCACGCGCAGGGCATCGGCGTCGGCAAGTCGCTGGCGGAGAAGGACCTTGCCGCGACCGCGCTACGCATCATCGAGAAGGCCAAGGCCGCCAACTGCGCCATCATCCTGCCCGTCGATGCCGTGGTCGCCTATCATTTCCAGGCCAACGCGCCCTCGCACGCCTACGGGATCGACGCCATCCCCGCCGACGGCATGATCCTCGATGTCGGCCCGCAATCGATCGCGCGGATTCATTCGGCGATCGACGACGCCGCGACGCTGGTCTGGAACGGCCCGCTCGGGGCATTCGAAATGGCGCCGTTCGACCGCGGCACGATGGTGTCGGCCCGACATGCGGCGGCGCGGACCAAGGCGAAGAAGTTGATTTCGGTCGCCGGCGGCGGCGACACGGTCGCGGCGCTGAACCAGGCCGGCGTCGCCGACGATTTTTCCTATGTTTCGACCGCGGGCGGGGCGTTTCTCGAGTGGATGGAAGGGAAACCGTTGCCCGGCGTGGAAGTTCTGAAACAGCGCTAATCGAAATCCATTGAAGCGCCCGCGGCGCTGCATGTACAGGAGAAATGAATGCCTCGCATTACGTTGCGTCAACTGCTCGATCACGCGGCGGAGCACGATTACGGGGTGCCGGCGTTCAACATCAATAACATGGAGCAGGCGCTTGCGATCATGGATGCGGCGTCTTCTCTCGACGCTCCCGTCATCATCCAGGCCTCGCGCGGCGCGCGCTCCTACGCCAACGACGTCATGCTCCGGCACATGATGGACGCCGTCACCGAAATCCACCCACAGATCCCGGTCTGCGTGCATCTCGACCACGGCAACGAGCCGGCGACCTGCATGACCGCGATCCAGGCCGGCTTCACCTCGGTCATGATGGACGGTTCGCTGAAAGCCGACGGCAAGACGCCCGGTGACTGGGACTACAATGTCGGCGTCACCAAGACCGTCACCGACATGGCGCATCTCGGCGGCATTTCGGTGGAAGGCGAACTCGGCGTGCTAGGCTCGCTCGAGACCGGCATGGGCGACAAGGAAGACGGCCATGGCGCCGAGGGCAAGCTGTCGCATGACCAGTTGCTGACCAATCCCGACGAGGCCGTGAAGTTCGTCAAGGAAACCAGGGTTGACGCGCTGGCGATCGCGATGGGCACCTCGCACGGCGCCTACAAGTTCACCCGCAAACCGGACGGCGACATTCTCGCCATGAAGGTGATCGAGGAAATCCATCGCAAGCTGCCGAACACGCATCTGGTGATGCACGGCTCTTCCTCGGTGCCGCAGGAATTGCAGGAGATCATCAACGCCAACGGCGGCAAGATGAAGCCGACCTGGGGCGTGCCGGTTTCCGAGATTCAACGCGGCATCAAGAACGGTGTGCGCAAGATCAACATCGACACCGACAACCGCATGGCGATGACCGGACAAATCCGGAAAGTGCTGAAGGAAAATCCGGAAGAGTTCGACCCGCGCAAATATCTCAAGCCGGCGATGGAAGCCATGACCAGGCTGTGCAAGCAGCGCCTGCAGGAATTCAACACCGCGGGCCAGGCGAGCAGGATCAAGAAGGTGCTGACCACGGCCGAGATGGCCAGACGCTACGCCAAGGGTGAACTCGATCCGAGGGTCGCCTGAAAGCCGCCGGCAAAGCTCCCGGTGCGACGAACGTTTTCTAGGCAATTGCCCGATAACCGCCTATTTTGGTGCGCAAGGGCATGATGTGTTCCGGAGAACGTCCCCATGAATCTCGCTGACCTCAACAAGGTAGCCCGCGCCATGGTCGCCCCAGGCAAGGGCATTCTCGCCGCCGACGAATCCTCAGGCACGATCAAGAAGCGTTTTGACGCCATCCAGGTCGAATCGACCGAGGAGACCCGCCGCGACTATCGCGAAATGCTGTTCCGCTCCACCGAGGCGATGAGCAAGCATGTCTCGGGCGTGATCCTCTACGACGAGACCATCTGGCAAAACGCCAAGGACGGCACGCCGCTGGTCAAGCTGATCGAGCAATCAGGCGCGATCCCCGGCATCAAGGTCGATGAGGGAACCCAAGCCTTGCCGCAATGCCCTGGCGAACTGGTCACGGTCGGCCTCGACAGGCTCGCCGAGCGCCTGAAGAAGTATTACGAGCGCGGCGCGCGCTTCGCCAAATGGCGGGCGGTGATCGACATCGGCGCCGGCACCGACGGCCGGGGCATTCCGAGCATGACCGCGATCAGCGTCAACGCGCATGCGCTGGCGCGCTACGCGGCGCTGTGCCAGGCGGCGCAGATCGTGCCGATCGTGGAGCCGGAAGTGCTGATGGACGGCGATCACGACATCGATCGCTGCTATGACGTCACCCAGCGCGTGCTGAACAAGACGTTCCAGGAATTGCGGGTTCAGCGCGTCGAGCTTGAGGGAATGGTGCTGAAGCCCAACATGGCGATCTCGGGCAAGAAGTGCCCGAAGCAGGCTTCCGTCGATGAAGTCGCCGAGAAAACCGTGCGCATGCTGAAGGCGTGCGTACCCGCGGCTGTTCCCGGCATCGCCTTCCTCTCCGGCGGACAGTCCGACGAGGACGCCACCGCCCATCTGAACGCGATGAACCGGATCGGCAACCTGCCCTGGCGGCTGACATTCTCCTATGGCCGCGCGCTGCAGGCGGCGCCGCTGAAGGCCTGGTCCGGTCGACCCGAGAACATCGCTGCCGGCCAGCGCGCCTTCACGCACCGTGCGCGGATGAATGCGCTGGCGACCAAGGGTGAGTGGGAAGCCGGCCTGGAAAAGAAGGTCGCTTGAATTTGGCCGCCAAATCTGTACCGCCGCGCCCGGCGCCGCGGCTTTATCTTGCGACGCCCGAGGTCGATGAACCCTCGCAGCTCGCGGCATCCCTTGCGGAATTGCTGGCGGCGGCCGACGTCGCCGCGGTGCTGCTGCGGCTGAAGCCGACCGACCAGCGCACCATGATCTCGCGCGTCAAAGCGCTGGCGCCGTTGGTGCAGGAGGCGGGAGCGGCGCTGCTGCTCGACGGCCATGTCGAACTGGTGGCGCGGGGCGGCGCCGATGGCGCGCATCTGACCGGTCTGGCTGCGATGGAAGAGGCCTTGCCGTCGCTGAAGCCGGATCGCATCGCCGGCGTCGGCGGCCTCGCCACGCGGCACGATTCCATGGCCGCCGGCGAGCACGGCGCCGACTACGTGCTGTTCGGCGAGCCCGACGCCAACGGACAGCGGCCTTCGGCCGAGGCGATCGCCGAGCGGCTGCAATGGTGGGATGAACTGTTCGAGCCGCCTTGCGTCGGCTTTGCGGTCTCGCGCGAGGAAGCGGCCGAATTCGCGGCGGCCGGCGCGGATTTCGTCCTGGTCGGAGATTTCATCTGGGCCGACCCGCGCGGCGCCAAGGCGGCGCTGGTCGATGCCGCAGCGGCGATCCGGCAGGCGCATGCGGCGACGTTCGGAAAAGCCAGGGCCGGACAGGGATAACGCCGGACATGCCGCTGCTGCGCGCCATATCGATCGTCGCGGGCTTGCTGGTGGCGGTGGCCCACGCGGCCGCGCAGATCTCGCTGACGCCGCCGGCCGAGCAGCCGCCCGAGACCCGGCCGGCAGCAAAACAGACGCCCAGGGAATCGCCCAAGGAACGTGCCAAGGAGCCTGCCAAGGCGGCATCGCCAAAGGCGCCGGCTGCGGCAAGCAAACCTGCCGCGGCACCGAAGCCGGCAGCGCCGACGACCAAGCCTGCGGCAACGCCCGCCCCCTTCCCCGCGCCCCCGGCCACTTTCGATGATCCGAATGTCGACCTGGTCTATGGCGCCTATCAACGCGGCCTTTACAAGACGGCGTTCGATCTAGCGAGCACGCGCGCGCAATTTACCGGCGACCCGAAGGCGATGACGATGCTGGGCGAACTCTACGCCAACGCGCTCGGCATCAAGCGCGACTACGTCAAGGCGGCCGAATGGTACCAGCGCGCCGCCGATGCCGGCGACCGCGAGGGCATGTTCGCGCTGGCCATGATGCGGCTCTCCGGCCGCGGCGGCCCGACCAATCGCGAGCAGGCCGTCAAGCTGCTCGCCTCCGCGGCCAAGCTCGGCAACCCCAAGGCGGCCTACAATCTGGCGCTGCTCTATCTCGACGGCCAGACGCTGCCACAGGACGTCAAGCGCGCCGCCGAACTGCTGCGCGTCGCAGCGGATGCCGGCAATCCGGAAGCGCAATATGCGTTGGCAACCTTCTACAAGGAGGGGACCGGCGTGCCGAAGGATCTCGACAAGGCGGTCCGCCTCCTGCAGGCGGCTTCGCTCGCCGACAATGTCGATGCCGCGGTCGAATACGCCATCGCGCTCTATAACGGCACCGGCACGCCGAAGAACCAGGCGGCGGCGGTGGCGCTGTTGCGCAAGGCGGCGCGACGGAACAGCGCGATCGCCCAGAACCGGCTCGCCCGCGTGCTGGTGAGCGGACAGGGCGTGCCGCTCGACAGGATCGAAGGTCTGAAATGGCACCTTGTCGCCAAGACCGCCGGCAAGGGCGATCCCGAACTCGACGAAATGCTGGCAACCCTCAGCCCGGATGATCGCGCCAGGGCCGAGGGCGCCGCACGCCGATGGGTCGGCAGCGCCAGTCCGGCCGGTAAATGACGCCTTGACGGCGGCGGACCGGCAGGGCACCCAGTCCCTGACCGCATTGGGCGGCTTTCCTCCTGCGCCACAAGCTTTTGCATCATGCTGTATTCGGCCGTTATCAACGTCATGGTGAAAGCCGCGCGCCGCGCCGGCCGCAGCCTCAAGCGCGACCTTGGCGAAATCGAGCATCTGCAGGTGTCGATGAAGGGGCCGGCGAATTTCGTTTCGCTGGCCGACAAGCGCGCCGAGGAAATGCTGTACCAGGATCTCGCCAAGGCGCGGCCGGGCTACGGCTTTATCGGCGAGGAAGGCGGAAATCGCGAGGGCGCCGACAAGAGCCACACCTGGATCGTCGATCCGCTCGACGGCACCACCAACTTCCTGCACGGCATCCCGCAATTCGCGATCTCGATCGGGCTGCAGCGCGAGGGCACCATCATCGCCGGCGTGATCTACAATCCCGCCAATGACGATCTCTACATCGCCGAGCGCGGCAAGGGCGCGTTCCTCAACGACCAGCGGCTGCGCGTCGCCGGCCGCCGCAAGCTCGAAGAATGCGTGGTCGCCTGCGGCCTGCCGCATATCGGCCGCGGCGACCATGAATTGTCCGGCCGCGAGATGGCCGCGATCCAGAACAAGGTCGCGGGCCTGCGCCGGTTCGGCGCCGCCTCGCTCGACCTTGCCTTTGTCGCCGCCGGCCGCCTCGACGGCTATTGGGAGCGCAACCTGCAGCCCTGGGACATCGCCGCCGGACAGGTCCTGGTGCGCGAGGCCGGCGGCATCATCTCGGGCATCGAGGGCAGCGACGATCCGCTGACGACCGGGCATGTGATCTGCGGCAACGAGTTCGTCCACGCCGAACTGGTGAAGATCTTGAAGCCGCTGGGGAAGTAGGGCGCCGGTTCCAGCCCTTACGGCGTCGTCATCATCCGCGATCGGGTGACGCAGCCTTAGGCGAGACACGAAGGCGCTGCGACGCTTCCGGCCAAAATATTGAAAACAACCCCATGCAAGGTAGCCGGCACCCGCCGCGTGCCGAAGCAGGCATTTGACTCGTCGGGCAAATCAGCGAGATAATGTCATCATCCAGCGAACGAAGCGATTGTAACAAGGCATGCGGGGACCATAGGTCGCCGGCAGGTCGCGCCATGGCGCACCTGACGCAGAACCCAAACGATAGCATCGAGCACGCGGCGGTGATCTACGCACCGAACGCCGCGCAGCTTGTTCGGCAACATCGCTTAACGGAGGTCCATTCATGTTCGCTGAATTCGCAGCGCATGATTCGAGACTCCGGCTTCACCAATCCGCACCGGCCTCCAGCGAAACCGCAAATGCTCTGAATTCCGCTTTCGGAGGCATCGCCGACCTGGCCGGACTTGCCGCTGGGTCGCCCGTGTAGCGACCGACCCCAAGCGGACATCGCGCTGCTTTAATCTAGTTGCGGAAATCAAAAGTTTCGGACCAGTTACCCGACGTGCTTGTGCCCATGCCGGTGATGAAGATCGGGATAGTGCGGATGCCGATGCATAATCGGCACATGCCTATGCCAATGAGTGTGAGGCTCGCCCAACGCGGCCTCCGGCCCATGCGTGTGCTGATGGTGCTCGTCATGTAGATGACGGTGCTCGTGTTCGGTCGCCTCGTGAGTGTGTTCGTGTTCATGACGTTCAGTAAAGTGCAGCCATAGGCCTAGCGCCATCAGGCCGCCTGCAACGCCTAGTCGGATTGTTAGGGGCTCGTCGAGCAACACGAGCGAAAGCACAGCGCCGATGAAGGGGGCCAGCGAGAAATATGCCCCCGTCCGCGCCGTTCCCAGATAGCGCAAGCCCAACACAAACAGAGCAAGGCTCACGCCGTAGCCGAGAAAGCCCACCACGCCCGCCATAAGCACCGTGCCGACACCCGGGAGCGCCGCCCCTCGTGCCAGGGCTAGCGCCAGGTTGACGGTCCCGGCCACCAATCCCTTGAGCATGGCAATCTGCACCGGATCGGCGGAAGAAAGCTTGCGCGTCAGATTGTTGTCGATGCCCCACGACAGGCAGGCAGCGGCGATCAAAATCGTACCCCAATCGAGTGAAGCCCCGCCCTGCCATGACAGAGCGCCGCTCCGGCCAGAATGGCGAATGCACCGAGTAGCAGCCGCCGGTCCACGTTTTCGCGAAAGAACAGCCACGCAATGCCCATCGTGGCGAGCCCTTCCAGATTGAGCAGCAGCGATGCTCCGGCGGCATCGGTGCGGGCCAGCCCGAACATCAGAAAGAGTGGCCCGAGAACTCCCCCTGCAATAGTGATGGTCGCTAGCCAAGGAAGGTCGGAACGTCGAAGCGGAGCCTCTGCATCCGCAATAAGCAGAGCGCGGCGCGATAGGTGGAAAACCGCAAGGCCAACGCCTGCGCCGAGGTAAAGCAGACCGGCCATCATCCACGGATCGACGTTCCCTAGCAACATTTTGGCCAAGGGGGTGCTTGCGCCAAACAATGCGGCAGACAGCAGAGCGAGCAAAATACCGGTTTGCATCTCGGCACCTTATGCGGCAGCGCCACTTAATGCAAAATCACAAATTCCAGAACTTCGGGCCATCCCGCACAGCAGTGCAATCGCCCTCGTGATGTCGCTTCAAGACCCTTGGCCGACATAAGCGGACAGCCAGATCCAGCGGTAGAGCGCCCCCCTGCGTCGGGCGCGAATGCATATCGCAACCAGCGAACCAGCTAGAAGGGCGGCTCCCCTGAAATGTGCGTAATAAATTGATCTCGCTCAAAGTGCTGCGTTCGTTTCCGCGGGAGACTTTTATAGAGGCGAAGAAGGAGAACGGACATGACCAAGCTCCCCTATCTTCGGACCATGTTCGCCACCTGCATGTTGTTCCAGACAATCTACGTTCTGTGCGTAGTCCTTTGGCTGGCCTTCCCGGACCTCAAGGGCCACGCACTTCTGTCGGCGGTCTTCCCCTATTTCACTCTGCTGAGCGTCGGCAGTTTTATCTACGGCCTTGTCGCGAGCATGATCTACGGCTGGATCGTTGCAATCATCTTTGTGTTCTTCTTCAATCTGTGGCCGCAACTGATCGCAGCCGTTCCGGGGCAGAGAGCTATCCGAACCTAGCTAGGCCACGATGCATCGAACAACGCCAATCTGGCTCTCTGTACATCATGCCCGGTTGTGCGAATTGGAGGTACAGATGATGCGCATCCTCAAGCTGTTGACCATGGCGAGCGTCTTGTCTTGCTTCGCGCTTCCCGCGATGGCTCAGGCCGACAAAGGGGGCAGTTATCACTACTCCGGCGGGCCCAAGTCCGAAGTTCCCTATCACCCCGGCAAGAAAGAAATCGCCGCGCCAAAGAAATCCAGCTCCGGCGGCAGCCACCATTATTATGGCGGGCCCAAATCCGAAGTGCCCCATCACATCGGGCCCAAGAAGGATTGATTGGAAAGCTCCGCCGCCGCGCGACCGCTTTCCCAAGTGGTTGAGGCCAAAGGTCGGCAACAGTCGATAGCGGCGGTTGTGGATGACAGGGACGTAGCTCGAAGACCGGTATTCAGCCGAAGCAACCCGCTTTGGACCAACCGAGGAAACTCCCATGAAGAAAGCTGTTCGCGTCTTGGGAATTACGATATCCGCGCTCACGCTGGCATATGGCGCTGTCGATGCAATGGCACAGCCCCGGCCGGACCAGCATGCTCCATCCCATAGCATGGATCAGGGAGGCGGCGATACGACGAGGCAAGGGGATACGATGTGCGGAGGTATGATGGGGCGCGGCATGATGGGCCGCGGGATGATGGATGGCAGGATGACGGGAGGGACGATGGGCCCTCCGATGATGTTCCGCATGATTTTCGCTCTGATGGACGACGGCGACGGCCAAATCTCATTGCAGGAATTTCAGGCGGCGCATGAGCGGATTTTCAAAGCGATGGACAGCAACAAGGATGGCCAGGTGACGCAGGAGGAGATGCAAGCCTTTATGCACGGGCGGCCCGGGAGGCCGGCCTCGCCGCAGTAGCATGATCTTTCCCGTCAGCGAATGACGCCCGTTCGGTTCGGGTGAAAAGAGGTGGGGCCACATTGCGAGGGACAAGCGGACCTCCGTGCATGTCCGTAGTCGGCGCAAAGCGGACGTACGTTCAAAAGGCGAGGTTGGTCGCTATTTTGGACGCGCGCGCAGCAAGTGGCCATAGTTCGACATATTTGCTGACCATCCCGCCAGCCTGAATTGCAGGCTGATCATGCTTTTTTTTACGACTTCAATGACGCTCCGTGCTGGTGCTGATGACGGGTTGCGGGGTGCCGTCGCGATCCCGGCTATCGGCTACCTCGTCGCATGAGGCAGCCAAAGAGCGATCTGCGGGTACAGCAGCAGGAGGGCTAACACGATCACCTGGATGACCATGTAGTCGGCCATGCCCTTGTAGATCGTCGACAGCCTCCATTGCGGCACGACGTTGCGCAAATAGTAGGCCGACATTGCAACCGGCGGAGTGAGGTAGGACGTCTGCATGTTGACGGCCGTGAGTGCGCCGAACCAGATCAGCAAATCCAGCTTGCCGAGGCCGAGCTGCAGCTTCTCGACAACCGGCAAAACGATCGGCAGGAACACCAGGATGATCACCGGCCATTCGAACGGCCATCCCAGAATGAAGAAGATGGCCATGATGAGCGCCAGCTTCCACCAATCGCCCACCGGAACGGCGAGCAGGTAGCTCGTAATCAGGTTTGCCGAGCCGAGCTTGGTGAAGATGGCGCCGAACACGGTCGAGGCAACGGCCAGGAACAGCACCATGGCCGAGGTCACCATGGTGCCGGTGGCCGCGTTGATCGCCGCTTTCAGATTGAGTCGGCCGTAGACGAGCGCGAGCAGCGTCGCACCGAAAGCCCCGCACGAGGCCGCTTCGGTCGGTGTCGCGAGGCCCCCGACGATCGTCCCGAGCGTAAAGCCGATCAACGCGCTGAGCGGCGCTATGCCCAGCACCACGGCGCGAAAATAGGCGTTCTGGAAATAGGGGAATATCACGAGCAGCGCCGGCACCGCGGCAATTCCCGAGATATCGATCGAGCCGGCGCCAATGGCCATGCGCGGCGCGCCCGCCTGGCTCAACAGCAGTTCTGCAAGCAGATAGGTCATGACAATGAGACACAGAAGTCCCAGGGCGACCACGGCGACGCCCACCTTCTCCGTCGTCATCGCATCGTAGGCTTCCTTTCGCTCATCCATCGTCATGGGGGGGCCGAGCGTGGGATTCATGAAGCTGCGGATCAGCGTGTAGGCGATGTAACTGCCCGCGAGCAGGAAGCCGGGGCCGAACGCTGCCGAATAGAGCAGGTTGACGGGTATCCCCATGGTCGGGCCCATCACCACCAGCATCACGCTGGGTGGAATCAGGATGCCGAGCGTACCGCCGGCGGCGATGGCGCCAGCCGACAGCCGCGCATCGTAGCCCGTCCTGATCATCATCGGCGCGGCCATGATGCCGAGCACGGTGACGGCGGCGCCGACGATGCCGGTTGCCATCGCAAAGATCGTCGCGGTGAGGATGACCGCCAAATAGAGCGAACCGCGCACCGGCGCCAGCAGGCTGCGGAGCGCCCCGAACAACCGCTCCATGAGTCCCGACTGCTCGGTCATGTAGCCCATGAAGATGAAGAGCGGCACAGCCGGGAAGATCTCATCCTTCATCGTTCCCCAGATCTGCAGGTAGGCAAGATTGAAGGTCTGCTCCCAGCCGAGTCCCAGCCCGCCGAAGATGATGGCGAGAAACAACAGCGTGAAGGAGATCGGGAAACCGATGAAGATGACCGCGACCATGCCGATCAGCATGATCAGTCCGAGGCTCTCGGTATAGCTCATGGCCCTTAGACCTCGATTTTCTCGTGCCTGGTCAGGAATGCCCCGGTCCGCCAGGCCCAGATACTCTTCATGAGTTCGGAGATGCCCTGCACAAACAGCATGAAGGCGCTAAGGGGAATGACACCGCGCAGCGGCCACAGGATCGGCGCCCATGCTCCGGAAGCCGAGCGCTCGTTGATCGATACCGCGTAAATGAAGTCGTCGATCGAGATGAAGAACAGCACCGCCATGGTCGGCAGGAAGAACAGGATGAAGGCAATGCTGTCGATCATGCCCTTGGTTCGATCCGAGAATGCTTCCCACAGCATGTCGGTGCGCACGTGGGCGCCCTTGAGCAATGCCAGGGCGGCCCCCAGCATGAACAGCGCCGCGTACGACATCGTCGTCACATCGAGAGCCCAGATCGTCGGGTCCTTGAAGACGTAGCGGGCGACGACCTCGATCACATTGGCCGAGATCAGCGGAATGATGAGCAGTATGAAGAGGCGGCCTGTCCACTCCGTGAACTTGTCGATGGTGCGGATGACAGCCAGATAGCTTCTTGGAGGCATCAGCGTTGGTGGAAGGGAGATGTTGCTCATGCGAAACGGATCCCGAGTAGTCTGCGAGAGTTGCGTGTCACGGCCGAGGGCGCAAGTTCGATCGTGTCGCCAAACAAGAAGGGCGGCTCAGGCCGCCCTTCCGTCCATGCTAGTGTCCCGAAACGTCGCTCAACGCGATCTTATTGCGTTTTCGCGGGCCAATAGTGGTCGGCCTGCAAATTGTAGGGCGGGAACATGAAGCGCTTGGCCGGCACCACTTTCGAGGCATAGGCCCGCTGGGAGTCGTAGACCTTCTTGAAGAACGGGTTCTTCGCGGCTTCCGCCGCCGCGAACTCGTCCCAGGTTTTCAGGAACGCTGTGTTGATCTCCGGCGGCGTCGTCATGAGCTTCACGCCGTGCTTGGTCGTGAACTCCTCGATGGCGTCCGCGTTCAACCTCTGGAACGTCGCCCACCAGCGCAGGAAAGTCTCCGTTGAAGCCGACTTGATAGCTTCCTTGTTCTGTTCCGGCAGGCTGTCCCAGACGTCCTTGTTGATCGCGAGTTCGGCGACCGAGGAGCTCTCGTGCATGCCAGGCGTGTAATGATATTTCCAGACCGTGTGCAGGCCGAGGCGCAGGTCCTCGACGCCACCAACCCACTCCGCGCAGTCGATCGTGCCACGCTCGGCGGCGGGCAGAATCTCGCCCCCCGGCATATTGACGACGGCCATGCCCATCTTGGCATAGAGCTGGGAGACAATGCCGGTCTGGCGGCACTTCATACCCTTGAAGTCGGCGAGGTCCTTGATCGGCCGCTTGAACCAGCCGAGCGCCTGCGGGCTGGGCGGGATGCTCGGCATGGCGACCAGATTGAGCTTCAGCTCCTTCTGATAGAACTCGTTCCACAGCTCGAGGCCGCCGCCGTCGTAGACCCAGCCGATGAAGTCGACCGCGTCCATGCCGGCAATGCCGGCCGGGGTGTTTGCGAACAGCGTTGCGGTGACGCTCTTGCCGACCCACCAGTAGGAGATGCCATAGGCACCGTCGATCACCTTCTTGTGCGCTGCATCCAGAATCTCGAACGGCGGCACAACCGCGCCGCCCGGCAGCGCCTCGATCTTGAGATTGCCGCCGGTCAACTTGTCGACCCGATCGGCGAAGAACCTGAGCGCGTCCTGCGTGGTGCTCGACGGGGGCACCGCCGATTGTATCTTGAGCGTCCTTGGCTGCTGGGCGAGCGCCGTGCCGGCGAAAGCCAGCGAGACGGAGACTGCAACGGCCAGAGCCGCATTGCTGGGCGAGATGATCTTCATTGTACGACAATCCTTCTTCGAGCTTGTGTTGAGCCAGCAGGGTCTCGCCCGATTGGAACAGGGTTCCCGCGGGCAGGACTCGAGAAGATGCGAAACAGTGAAATAATATTGTCCGGCCTGGAGCCGGTTTGGCTTCCTCCCCTGTGATCTGTAATCACATCCCCGTACGTTTTCCCCCGTACGTTCCAAACATACTCCCCCTGCGCAGCTTGCGCCGCAAGCGAAAAAAGGTCCTCATCTTCGCCGGATCACGGTCGAAACGCAGGGTGGCGGGTATCTTACTCGGCGCTGGCGCCGACCTTCGCCGGTTCTCCGAGGACTTATGCAGCCGTCTCCGATGAGAGCGTGAGCGCCGGCCAAATTGCGATCCAGCGCCAGCGCTCGCTCGCATTGAGCGATGCCTTGAGCCACGCGTTTCGTGAATATTTGCACGAGGCCCAGATACACGTGTGCCAAAGCGTGGTTCGGCGCGAGCGATAGCGCTTTGGTTAAAGTCGCCTCGGCCGAGGTGAACCGTGCTGGGCGTCGCGGGGTCGCGGAGCAGGAGAACGTCTATCGCTTCACCGGCGCCGGCGGGCCGGCCACCTCGGCTCCCGCCGCCTCCTCCACCGGCTCCCGGTCTCCCGCCAGCACGCGCTGTACGGAGACAAAGAACACCGGAACCATCAGCAGCGCCAGGATCACCACCGCGATCATGCCGCCCATGACGCTGGTGCCGAGCGCCTGCTGGCTGGCGCCGCCGGCGCCGGTCGCGATCGCCATCGGCAAGACGCCGCAGACGAAGGCGAGGCCCGTCATCAGGATCGGGCGAAAGCGCAGCGAGCAGGCCTCCACCGTCGCCTCGACCAGCGGCCTGCCCTGGGCGCGCAGGTCCCTCGCAAACTCGATGATCAGGATGGCGTCCTTGGCCGCGAGGCCGATGATGGTGATCAGGCCGACGGTGAAATAGACGTCGTTGGGCAGGCCGCGCAGCATCGCGGCAATCACCGCGCCGAGAATGCCGAGCGGCACGGTCAGCAGCACCGCCAGCGGAATGGTCCAGCTTTCGTAGAGGGCGGCGAGCAGCAGGAACACCACCAGCACCGAGAGGCCGAGAAGGAACGGCGCCTGCGAGCCCGACAGCTTTTCCTGCAGCGACTGCCCGGTCCATTCGAACCCGAAGCCGCGCGGCAATTTGTTGGCGAGCCGTTCCATCTCGGCGATGGCGTCGCCGGAGGTGAAGCCCCTCTTCGCCTCGCCGCTGATGCGCACGGCGGGATAATAGTTGAAGCCGGCGATCTGGGTCGGGCCCTTCAACCATTCGACGGTGGCAAAGGCGGAGAACGGCACCAACTGGCCGCGGCTGTTCCTGACGTTGTAGTTGAGGATGTCGTCGGCGTTCATCCGGCTGGCGCGGTCGGCCTGCACGATCACGCGCTGCATCCGGCCGCGGTTCGGGAAATCGTTGACGTAGTTGGAGCCGAGATTGGTCGAGATGGTCTGGTTGATGTCCTCGAAGGTGACGCCGAAGGCGCCGGCCTTCTCGCGGTCGATCATCAGATTGACCTGCGGCGCCGCCGGCAGGCCTTCGACATAGACTTTCTGCAGCACCGGACTGGCGTTGGCCTCGGCGATCAGCCGGTCGGCGGCGGCGACCAGCGCCGGATAGCCTTTCTGTCCGCGATCCTGCAGGCGGAACGAAAAGCCGGAGGAGTTGCCGAGATTGTCGATCGGCGGCGGCTGCAGCGCCGAGATCCTGGCGTCGCGGATCAACGCGAGGTCGCGGTTGATGTCGGCGACGATCGCCGCAGCGGAATCCTTCGGTCCCCGCTCCGACCAGTCCTTCAGCGAAATGAAGGCCTGCGCGGTATTCACGCCCTGGCCAAGGAAGCTGAAGCCGGTCAGGAAGGTGACGTCCTCGACGCCGGCGCGCTCGCTGAGATATTTTTCCACCTTCTCGACCGCAGCCTCGGTGCGGGCGTAGGAGGAGTCGGACGGGGTCTGCACGTCGGTGGTGATGAAGCCTTGGTCGTCCACCGGCAGGAAGCCGCCGGGCAGTCGAATGAAGGCCCAGCCCAGCCCGATCAACAGCGCCGCGTAGATCAGCATCAGCCGCCCGGTGCGCTTGAGCGATCCCTTTACGGTACGCGTGTAGCCGCGGCGGCTGGAGTCGAGCAGGCGGTTGAACCAGCCGAACACGCCCTTGCGGGCATGGCCATGGCCGGCTTCGACGGGCTTCAACAGCGTGGCGCACAGCGCCGGCGTCAGCGACAGCGCCAGCAGCGCGGAGAACGCGATCGCCGACACCATGGTAACCGAGAACTGGCGGTAGATGATGCCGACCGACCCGGGGAAGAACGCCATCGGCACGAACACCGCGATCAGCACCAGCGTGATGCCGATGATGGCGCCTGTGATCTGCGACATCGCCTTGCGGGTGGCTTCCTTCGGCGACAGCCCCTCTTCCGCCATGATGCGCTCGACGTTCTCGACCACGACGATGGCGTCGTCGACGAGGATGCCGACCGCCAGCACCATGCCGAACATGGTCAGCATGTTGATCGAATAGCCGGCCAGCAGCAGGGTTGCGCAGGTGCCCAGTAGCGCCACCGGAACCACGATGGTCGGGATGATGGTGTAACGGATGTTCTGCAGGAACAGGAACATGACGACGAAGACCAGCACCACGGCTTCGACCAGCGTCATCAGCACCTTGTTGATCGAAGCCTTGACCACGGGCGTGATGTTGTAGGGGATTTCGTAGCCGATGTTGGTCGGGAAGAAGCGCGACAACTCCTTCATCTTGGCCTCGACCGCGCTCGCGGTCGCGAGCGCGTTTCCGGTCGGCGACAGCAGCACCGAAAGGCCCGCCGTCGGTTTGCCGTTAAGCCGCGTGTTGAACTGGTAGCTCAGGCCGCCGATCTCGATGCGGGCGACGTCGCGCAGCCGCACCGTCGATCCATCGGCATTGGCGCGCAGGGTGATGGCGCCGAATTCATCGGGCGAAGAGAGCTGGCCCTTGACCAGCACCAGCGCCGAAATCTTCTGTTCCGGCGTGCTCGGCTCCGCGCCGACGCTGCCGGAGGCGACCTGCGCGTTCTGGGCCGTTATCGCCTTGTTGACGTCGTCGGCGGTAAGGCGATAGCCGACGAGCTTTGCGGGATCGACCCAGATCCGCAGCGAGCGCTCGGTCGAATAGAGCGTGGCGCGGCCGACGCCGGGAATGCGCCGGATTTCGCCGAGCACGTTGCGGATCATGAAGTCGCCGAGGCCGATTTCGTCGAGGCTGCCGTCGGTCGAGTTCAACGTGATGATCTGCAGCACGGCGCTGGAGGCTTCTTCGACCAATATGCCCTGCTGGATGACGGCGCGTGGCAGCCGGGCCTCGACGCGCTTGAGGCGGTTCTGCACTTCCACCGAGGCCGCGCCGGTCTCGGTGCCCGGCACGAAGTTGGCGATGATTTCGACCTGCCCGAGCGAGTCGCTGGTGGATTCGAAATTGAGGATGCCGGAGGCGCCGTTGAGTTCCTCCTCGATCAGCCGCGTGACGCTGTTGTAGAGGTTCTCGGGCGACGCGCCGGGATAGCTGGTCGAAATCGAGATCGAGGGCGGCGCGATGATCGGATATTGCGCGACCGCCAGCAGCGGAATCGAGATCGCGCCGATCAGGCAGATGAAAAGCGCGACGACCCAGGCGAAGATCGGCCTGTCAATGAAGAAGCTCGGCATATCCTGGCCTCAGCGCGAGGCAGGAACAGCCTGGGCCGCCGGCTGTGCGCCAGCCGATGCGTCCGCATCGGCCCACGACTTCGGCCGGACCTTGTCGCCGGGCACGAACTTCTGGAATCCGTCGATGATGACGCGGTCGCCCTCCTTCAAGCCTTCGCTGATCAGCCACAGGCCGTCCTGAATCGCGCCGGTGCGAACCGGCTGCGCCGCGACGCGACCGTCGTCCTTGACGACATAGACTTCGCTTCCGCCGCCGGCATCGCGCTGGATCGCCTGCTGCGGCACGGCGATGGCGTCGGAGTCGATGCCCTGCTCGATCAGGACGCGAACATACATGCCCGGGAGCAGTTCGCGCTTCGGGTTGGCGAACTGCCCACGCAGCGTCACCTGGCCGGTAAAGGCGTCCACCTTCGCCTCGGAAAACAACAGCCTGCCCGAGATCGGGTAGACCGTTCCGTCGTCAAGCACGAGGCGGACCTTGGCCGCATCGGGCGAAATCCGGTCCAGATCGCCATTGTCGAACTTGCGGCGCAGCTTGTTCATCTCTGCGACCGATTGGGTGAAGTCGGCGTAGATCGGATCGAGCTGCTGGATGGTGGCAAGACTGGTGGTGTCATTCTCCACCACCAACGCACCCTCGCTCACCAGCGCCGCGCCGACCACGCCGCTGATCGGCGCCCGGATCGTCGCGTAGTCGAGATTGAGCCTGGCGCGCGCGACGTCGGCCTTGCGGCTACCGACTTCGGCCTCCGCCTGGCGCTGCGCCCCGACCGCCTTCTCGTTCTCCGCCTCGGGGGCGGCGCGCTGGCTTGTCAGCATCGCGATCCGGCGGGCGTGCTGCGTGGCCAGATCGAGCGCGGCCACCGCCTTGCCCAGCGCCGCCTCGCTCGCCTGCAACTCGACCTCGAACGGCTTGGGATCAATCCGGTAGAGCGGATCGCCGGCCTTCACCTCAGTGCCCTGTTGAAACAAGCGCTCGACAATGATCCCGGAGACGCGCGCACGAACTTCCGAGACGCGGGTCGGCGCGATCCGGCCGGGCAATTCGCGGATCAGGGCGCGCGCCTGCGGCCGCACCGTCAGGGTACCCACCTCAGGTTCGGCCGGCGCTGCCGCACCAGCGGCTATCGGTTCACTGCAGCCAGCCAGCAGCGGCGCCATCGCAGCCAGGATAAGGACGAGGCATGCCGATCGAGTACGAATTACTGACATTGGAAGTCTGACCCCAGATGAGTTGAAGCGCGAATTGAGCATTCGCGACGAAACGAGAATTCGCGACAAACGTCTGGCTGTTCTGTCTTGGTTGTTCGAATCCCGAATATGAACAAAGGATAAAGGGATCTTGTTGCGACGCAATATCGGGCGGCGGCGGCTCAATGTCACACGGCTTTATCGTTTTGATATTCATCATCTTTTGATGACTCACTCGATTGTGAGGGTGCGCCTTGCAAATGACGTAGCGCTTGATCCCGGCCAGCGGCAATCCAACCGAACAAGAAGGCGGCAAGCTGCAAAAAAGTAAGGCAGCGATGCGATGCGCTAACCCGCCGCCTTCAGCCGGTAATGGCTGACGCCCCATTCGCCGCCATCGGCATAGCCGAACATGACGGCGGTGGCGAGGAAGAACCAGCGCCAGCGTCGCATCCACAAGGCGGTCTCGCCGCCATAGACGCCGCGCAGCACGCGCTCGATCTCGTCGCGGTGGCTGTCGAAATTGTCCAGCCAGTCCTGCGCCGTGCGCTGGTAATGCGCGCCGCTCCAGCGCCATTCCTTTTCGACCGCAAACAAATCGGCGTATTGCCGGATCAGATGGTGGCTCGGCATCACGCCGCCGGTGAAGAAATGCCGCGCGATCCAGTCTTCGTCATCGGCGCGATCGAACAGATAGGTGCCGGCATGATGGGTGAAGACGTGCAGGAACAAGCGGCCATCCGGCTCGAGCCATGAGCGCGCCCGCGTCATCAGTTCGCGCCAGTTCATCATGTGCTCGAACATCTCGACGGAAACGATGCGGTCGAACCGGGCGGTGGGTGCGAACACGTTCATATCCGAGGTAACGACCCGCAGGTTGGTCAGGCCGCGCGTTGCCGCTTCGCCCTCAATATAGGCGCGCTGCGAATGCGAGTTGGAAACCGCCGTGACCGACGCATGCGGGAACTGCCGCGCCATCCAGAGCGACAGCGACCCCCAGCCGCAGCCGAGTTCGAGGATGGATTTTCCGTCGCCGAGGTCGGCATGGGCGACGGTCTGGCGCAGCGCCTCCTCCTCGGCCTCCTGCAAGGTCGAGTCCGGCTCGCGGTAGAAGCAGGACGAATATTTTCGGTGAGGTCCCAGCACGAGGGCGAAGAACGCCGCCGGCAGCTCGTAGTGCTGGGCGTTGGCCACGTCGGCATGTTCGGCAATGGCGCGCACCGCCATCAGGTCAGCGAACCGGGCATCGCTTTCCGCCGTCGCCGCGGCGAGCCTGGTGGCGGTGCGCGAACAAAGCCGACGGATCGCGGCGCGAATCAGAAGATCGGGCAGCGGCACGCGTTCGGCCGTGCCGACGATGGTGGACAGAAAGCTCACATGGCCTCGCCCTTTTCTTGAGCATGATCCTTTACTTGGCGCTCACGCGGCCCTCCGGGTCGGCCCGCGGCGGCAGTGGAAAGAACGGGCTGGTGCGCGACTGGTAGTCACGATAGCGATCGCCGCGCGAGCGCAGCATCTGCTCCTCCAGCGGCGGGATGCCGGTGACGTACACCAGGATCCAGTACATGAAGGCCGGCGCCAGCAGCGCGGCCCAGCCCCAGGGATAGGCGACGGCGTCGCCGATCGAGAGTGCGATCACCGGATAGGCCAGCCACCCGAACCATTCGAAGAAGTAATTCGGATGCCGCGACCAGCGCCACAGCCCGACATCGCAAACCCGGCCCTTGTTGGCTGGATTGGTTCTGAACGCCTTGAGCTGCGCGTCGGCTATCGCCTCTCCCGCAATGCCCACCAGCAGGATCATCGCGCCGAGAACATCCGCCAGCCGCAGCCCATCGCCGGGAAAGCGCGCCGCCACAAAGATCGCGAACACCAGCGGGATCGATCCCAGCGCCTGATTCTGCAGGAAGATGAACATCCTTCGCGGGGCGTCGGCGCCCCATTCCCTGGCATAGGCGGCATAACGCGGGTCGTCGGTGATCGCGGCGCTGCGGATCGCGATATGGACCCCGAGCCGCAGCGACCATATCGCAACCAGCGCCGCTACCAGCCATTGCCGGGCGCTGGGCTCCGCGCCTCCGACCGGCCACAATGCGCTGGCGACGCCGACCAGTCCCAGCGAAAAGGTCCAGATGGTATCGACCCAACCTGAATTGCCGGTTCGTTGCTGCATCACCCAGGCGCCCGCCATCAGGACGGCGAGCGAGATCGCGATGGCGGCCAGCGCTTGCAGATAAAGAACGGTCATGGAAATTCCCGGTTGGACATCGAACCGATACAAAATACGCTGATATCGAGGCCCGGTTTCATCAACAGGTTCCAGCCGGGTTGGCCCGAAACGGAGCTTCCTGCTTTTATCTCCGCCCGCTGTGCCATATTGTTTGTCAGCGCGGCTTTTCGCAACGGATGACACCCGCTTATGCCCTCAGGCCCCTCCTCCCGCTCGGAAATTGAAATCGAACTGAGCAAATTGTCCTCGCCCCGGATTTTCCTGGTGCGGATGCTGGTGTTCCTGGTGCTGTGCGCGTTGGTCATGGTCGTGCTCTACAAGCCGATCATCACCGCGTTCTTCGCCAATCCCGGCCTCAACGCGCTGATCGGCGCCGTGCTCCTGATCGGCATCATCCTGTCGTTCCGGCAGGTGGTCCGGCTCTATCCCGAAGTCGCCTGGGTCAACAATTTCCGCATCGCCGATCCCGGTCTGGCGATCGCGCGACGTCCGACGCTATTGGCGCCGATGGCGGCGATCCTCGGCGGCGAGCGCTCGGGACGAATGGCTATTTCCCAGCAAACCATGCGGCATTTGCTGGATTCGATCGCGACCCGGCTGGATGAAGCGCGCGACATTTCCCGCTACATGACCGGCCTGCTGGTGTTTCTCGGGCTGCTCGGCACGTTCTGGGGCCTGATTGAAACCGTCAGCTCGGTCGGCAAGGTGATCGACGGATTGAAGGTCGGCGGCGACGCCGGCTCCCTGTTCGACACCCTGAAAGAGGGGCTGGCAGCGCCGCTCAGCGGCATGGGAATTTCGTTCTCGTCGTCGCTGTTCGGCCTTGCCGGCTCGCTGATCCTGGGCTTCCTCGACCTGCAGTCGAGCCAGGCGCAGAACCGCTTCTATACCGACCTCGAAGACTGGCTCGCCTCCACGGTGCGCGAATATGCCGGCGACGGCGGACCCGGCCTTGGCGGAGAATTCCAGCAGGCAATGGACCGGCTTCGCGCCGTGGTCGAGGAGAGCGGCGGCAGCCGCAACACTTCCGCGGCGATGGCCAATCTCGCCGAGGCGATCCAGGGCCTGGTGGCGCATATGCGCACCGAGCAGCAGATGATCCGCGAATGGGCCGATGGCCAGGGCGAGCAGAGCCGCGAGATCAAGAAGCTGTTGGAGCAGATCGCCCGCCAGCCGGAAAAAGAGCTCACCAAGTCACTCGGAGACACAGATGGCCCTCGCCCGCGCAAGACGAAGTGAATCCGGCCTCAACTACTGGCCGGGGTTCGTCGACGCGCTCTCGACGCTGGTGCTGTCGATCGTGTTCCTGCTGTCGGTGTTCCTCGTCGTGCAGTTCTTTCTGTCGCAGGAGGTCACCGGCAAGGACAAGGCGCTGGAACAGCTCAACGCCAGGATCGCGCAGCTGAACGATCTGTTGTCGCTGGAAAAGCTCGGCAGGCTCTCGCTGGACGACCAGATCTCGCAACTGCGCGCCGGCCTCGCCTCCGCCGAGGGCGAGCGCGACCGCATCAAGGGGCTGTATGACGGCCTTGCCGGCGCCGGCAGCGACGCCCAGGGCCGCGCCAACGAACTGAACAAGGCGCTCGAATCCGAAAAGGGCGTCACCGCGCGCGCGCTCGCCCAGATCGAGGTGCTGAACCAGCAGATCAGCGCGCTGCGCCGCCAGCTCGCGGCGCTTGAGGAGGCGCTCGAGACCTCCGAGAAGCGCGACAGGGAATCGCAGGGACGCATCGCCGATCTCGGCCAGCGTCTCAACGTCGCGCTGGCGCAGCGGGTGCAGGAATTGTCGCGCTACCGCTCGGAATTCTTCGGCCGCCTTCGCGCCATCCTCGGCAACCGGCCGGACATCCGGATCGTCGGCGACCGCTTCGTGTTTCAGTCGGAAGTGTTCTTTGATACCGGCCAGGCGCTGCTGCTGCCCGAAGGCCGCGCCGAACTCGACAAGCTTGCTACCGCGCTGATCGATCTGGACAAGCAGATCCCCGGCGAGATCGCCTGGGTGCTGCGGGTGGACGGCCACACCGACATGCGGCCGATCAATTCGCCGCTGTTCAAGTCCAACTGGGAATTGTCGTCGGCCCGCGCCATTTCGGTGGTGCAGTACCTGGTTTCGCTCGGGGTGCCAGCGCAACGGCTGGTCGCCGCAGGCTTCGCCGAGTTCCAGCCGCTCGACGTCGCCCCGACCGACGAGGCCTACCGGCGCAACCGCCGGATCGAGCTGAAGCTGACGGAACGCTAAAGCGCGACGAGGATGAATCACCATCGCACTTCAGCTCTTTGTTTGAGCACGATCTTTTCGGAAAACCGCTTCACATCTTTCCGGACCGTGCTCTAGTGGCCGCGGATTTCACGCTCCGTTCCTATCGCGCCGACGACGAAGACGCGTCCATCGAGCTGTGGCGGCAAACCTGGCAGCGGACCTATCCCTCAATCGATTTCACCGCGCGCTTGGCGTGGTGGCGCGAGCGCTGGCGCAACGAGCTGGTGCCCAACGCCGCGATCATCGTCGCCGAACAGGCGGGAGCGCTGCTCGGCTTCGTGACCATTGACGGATCCGGCTATCTCGACCAGCTCGTGGTTCGCCCCGACCGCTGGGGCTCGAGCCTCGCCGGCGCCCTGGTGGATGAGGCCAAGCGCAGGTCTCCCGGCGGCATCACGCTGCACGTCAACAAGGACAATGCGCGCGCCATCCGCTTCTATCGGCGCAACAGCTTCATGGATGACGGCGAGGACGTGAACCCGACCTCGGGACGGCCGGTGTTGCGAATGACATGGCGGGCGTGACCTTGGTCACAGGCATGATCTGTTCGCCGCTCTACTGGTAGAGCGCGGGCCCGCGCCCCGGGCTCATGGCTACCAGCGGAGACGATCGATGACGCGATCCGGTTTGGCCCAGCGCACGGCGACGTTTGTGGTGATGATCGTCGCAGGATACTTCTTGGGGACCTATCTGGATCAACGCTACGCCGCACGCGACATCGAACAAGCCGTCGTAACGCACGATAGCTCGCAAATGGATCGTCCGGCGTGCGGCAGCCGACCCGCCGAGCCCGCCCGCAAACGGGCGTTGAACAAGGGATCGCCCGCCCTCCCCAACGACGACGGCTGAAGATTCAGATCCCTTCGAATTGCAGCCTCGCCAGCCTTGCGTACAGCCCGTTGGCGGCGACCAGCTCGGCATGGGTGCCCTGTTCGACGATGCGGCCCTGATCCATCACAAGGATGCGGTCGCAGGACAGCACGGTTGCGAGGCGATGGGCGATCACGAGCGTGGTGCGGTGGCGCATCAGCTGTTCCAGCGCGGTTTGCACCAGCGTCTCGCTCTCCGCATCCAGCGAAGACGTGGCCTCGTCGAGCAGCAACAATGGCGCGTCGCGAAGCACCGCGCGGGCGATCGCGATACGCTGGCGCTGGCCGCCGGACAGCGTGACGCCGCGCTCGCCGAGCGGCGCCTCGAAACCGCCCGGCAGGCGGCGCAGGAATTCGGTGGCGTGGGCGAGATCGGCGGCCCGCTCGACCTCGGCGTCGCTGGCGCCGGGCCGGCCGAAGCGAATGTTTTCGCGCGCGCTGGCCGCGAACACCACCGAGTCCTGCGGCACCAGCGCGATGCGCGAACGCACCTCGACCGGATCGGCCGACCTGATCGGCACGCCATCGAGCGCGATGGTGCCGCGGGCGGGATCGTAGAACCGCAGCAGCAGATGAAACAGCGTGCTTTTGCCGGCACCCGAGGGGCCGACGATCGCAACCTTTTCACCGGCCTTGACCGTCAGCGAAACATTGTCGATCGCGAGCGTGTCCGGCCGCGTCGGATAGGAAAAGCTGACCCCGTCAAAGCCGACGTCGCCGCGCGCCGGCCGCGGCAGCGCGACCGGCCGCGCCGGCGCGACAATCTGCGACTTCACGCGCAGGATCTCGAACAGCCGTTCGGCCGCGCCTGAGGCGGCCGAGACTTCGCCCCAGACCTCGCTGAGCTGGCCGAGCGCGGTCGCGGCGAACGCCGCATACAGCACGAACTGGCCGAGCCGGCCCGGCGTGATCGCGCCGGTCAGCACGTCGTGCGAGCCGACCCACAGGATCGCCACCACGCTGGAGAACACGATGAAGATGATGATCAGGGTCAGCACCGCGCGCGCCTGCGTCGAGCTGCGCGCCGCCTCATAGGCCGCCTCGACCTCGCCGCCGAAGCGGTCGGTGGCCAGCCGCTCGCTGGTATTGGCCTGCACGGTCCGGATCGCGCCGACCAGTTCGGAAGCATAGGCGCTGGCCTCCGCCAGCGTGTCCTGGGCGTTACGCGACAGCCGCCGCACCCAGCGCCCGAACGCCACCAGCGGCAGCACGATCAGCGGGATCGCCAGCAGCACGAAGCCGGAAAGCTTGGGGCTGGTGATCACCATCATGGCGCTGGCGCCGATGAACAGCATCATATTGCGCAGCGCGATCGACACCGAGGCGCCCACGGCGGACTTGATCTGGGTGGTGTCGGCCGTAAGCCGCGACACCAGTTCGCCCGAGCGCGCCGAATCGAAGAACGCGGGCGACAGCGACGTCAGGTGCGCGAACACGTCGCGCCTGAGATCGGCGACGATGCGCTCGCCGATCGTCATCACGAGGTAGTAGCGGGACGCGCTCGCCGCGGCCAGCACCGCGACCACCGCGATCATGACGCTGAAATAGCTGTTGATGAGGGCGATGCCCTCCGGGCTGAAGCCGAAATCGATCAGGCGCCTGACCGCGATCGGCACGATCAGCGTGGTGATCGCGGCGATCGTCAGCGCGATGAAGGCAAGCATCGCCCGGCCGCGATAGCGCGCGACATAGGGCGCCAGCGCCAGCAGCGGGCGGAGCCTGGCGCCGGTCCGGGCCGGCGACTGCGTCAGCTGGGCCTCGATCAGGGCCGCTTCCTCGAGCAGGGCATCGCGCCGCGGCGGCGTACCGCCGACCTCTTCAACCCGTTCCGCTGCGCTCATGAAATCCCGACCCGTTCTGCCGCTCCCAGATAGGCCCAGCGGCCCGGCCTGGCAAATCGGTGAGATTGGCGATCGCCGCGACACGTCGCTTGTTTTGGCGGTCCGCTTGCGCTATAGACCCGCCCAAATCCCGTACCCCCTGATATTTCGACGGGCGCAGGCGCGCCGAAGGATATGCCATGAAAGCCGAAATTCACCCGAACTATCATATGATTACGGTCGTAATGACCGACGGGACCGAGTACCAGACCCGCTCCACCTGGGGCAAGGAAGGCGACAAGTTGAATCTCGATATCGACTCCAAGTCGCATCCGGCCTGGACCGGCGGCTCGCAGCAGCTGCTCGACCGCGGCGGCCGCGTATCGCGCTTCCAGAAGAAATTCTCGGGCTTTCTCAAGAAGGACTGAGGGGCTTCGACGCTCTTTCACCTGCCCAAAAATACAAAACGCCCCGGTTTTGCCGGGGCGTTTTTTGGTGTCGTCATTCCGGTTTTTCACTATCGTCATTCCGGGGCGATGCAAAGCATCGAACCCGGAATGACGGATGCAACTACTGCTCGAACGCCGCCTTCAGACGGTTCATCTGCGGCACCAGCGGATTGCCGATCGGCGCACGTTCCGCCGGCGACGCATGGATCGTGGTGTCGAGCCGGCGCACCCGCGACTGCAGGCTCATCGAGCGCGCGATCAGATCCTGCAATGGCTGCGGCAGTTTGGCGATCATGTCCTCAGGTCCGGGTTCAGCGGCGGAGAGCTTGACCTTGGTCTTTTCGCGGTTGGCCTGGGTCAGCGTCATCTCGCCTTCCTTGACCGCGCGGTGCAGCAATAGCCAGGAGGCAAGCTGCATCAGGCGGGTGGTCAGCCGCATGCTTTCGGTTGCGTAAGTGATACTGACCGAGCGCTCGAGCGCCTTGGCGTCGGCGCGGCCGTCACCGTCGAGATAGGCGGCGGTCTCCTCGACCAGGTCCATGCCTTCCCGAAACAGGGTTTGGAAAGCTGCGGAATTTGTCAGTCGCTCGCTGAACAACACGAGCGCGGATTCGCTATGCGAACGGTCCGCCATGATTAACGCCCCTCACGCCACTGGATACTGACCGGCTTTGGACCCCGGTTTATGATGAACAAATCATTGCGCGGGTGCGGGCGAGAGTCCAGCAGCAACCGGATTTATGGTTTCCAGCCGTGGCGGGAAAAAAAGAGCCGCCGTTTCCGGCGGCTTTGAAGTTGATAACAGGGAGGCGTCAAACAGAGTGGACAGGAGCCACTCGGTGTCCAAACGAGGACAAAGAGAGTCATAAACGAGAAAGCTTAATTGATCGTAAACAACGGATTTTCTTCAGGCCTCGGCGACCATCGGCCAATGGCCGAATTTTGTCTCCCACAACGCTACGGCTTGAAAAAGCTGTTCGCGGCGTCCTTTGAGGCGCGCTTCTTCGTCATGGCGGCGTCGAGCCGCACGATCTCCTGCTTCAGCAGCGCGATGCGCTCGGCCAGTTCCTCGACCGACAGCAGCGACAGATCCTGGCCGATGTCGTGGGTGATCTTCTTCCGCGGCTTGTCGTCATCCTCGATCGCCATGCGCTTCCCTCCTCCCGGCGGCTCCGAAAGACCCCGGCGATCCCCTGCAAGCGGTTGCCAGCCGGAGCCGGGCTGGCTAATCAGGGGCGCATTCAAATTCCCGCATTTCGCTAGGACAAATCATGGAAAAGCTGCCCGCGCAAATGACCGTCATCGGTATCAGCAAGCCCGGCGGCCCCGAAGTGCTGTTGCCGGAAACCCGCGCCGTGCCCGTTCCCGGTCCGGGGGAAATCCTGGTCAAGGTGATGGCCGCGGGCGTCAACCGTCCCGACATTGCGCAGCGCTCCGGCGCCTACCCGCCGCCGCCCGGCGCCAGCGACCTGCCCGGCCTTGAGATCGCGGGCGAAGTGGTCGCGCTCGGCGCGGGCGCAAGCAGGCATAAACTCGGCGACAAGGTGATGTCGCTGGTCGCGGGCGGCGGCTACGCCCAGTACTGCATCGCGCAGGACGCCCAGGCGATGGCGGTGCCGCCGTCGCTGTCGATCCAGCAAGCCGGCGCGATTCCGGAAACGCTGATGACGGTGTGGCACAACGTGTTCGAGCGCGGCGGGCTGAAGCCCGGCGAAACACTGCTGATCCATGGCGGCTCATCCGGTATCGGCACCATGGCGATCCAGCTCGCCAAGGCGTTCGGCGCCAAGGTGATCGTCACCGTCGGATCGCAGGCCAAGATCGACGCCTGCCTCAAGCTCGGCGCCGACCGCGCGATCAACTATAAGACGGAGGACTTCGTCGCCGTCGTCAAGGCGGAAACCAAGGATGCGGGCGCCGACCTGATCCTCGACATGGTTGCCGGCGACTATGTCGATCGCAACTACGACGCTGCGGCGATCAACGGCCGTATTGTGCAGATTGCGACGCTGAACGGACCGAAGGTCACGGTCAACATCGCCAAGGTCATGGTGAAGCGGTTGACTCACACCGGCTCCACGCTGCGCCCGCGTAGTAACGCCGACAAGGCGGCGATGGTCGCGGCGATCGAGGCGAAAGTGATGCCGCTGTTGCGCGATGGGCGGGTCAAACCGCTGATGGACAGCAGCTTCCCGCTGGAAAAAGCCGCGGATGCGCACCGGCGCATGGAGACCAGCGAACATATTGGCAAAATTGTGTTGGCGGTCTAACGGTCGCGCGCGAAGCAAGGCGGAAAGCCTTTGATTCGCTTCGCTTTCATGTCATTTATCGCGCGTCGTCGGACCCGCGCCGGGACCGGGCGTATCGTCGATTGCGGAGTAGGATATTGCGAGTGATCAGGTGTCTTGCGCCGCTCGCGCTCGGCCTCATGGTTATTGCGACCGCGCCGGCGGCGCAGGCCATCGACGCCGTCAGCGTCCGCAGCGACGCGCCCGCGATCGACCTGACCGCGGTACTCGATCACCAGCGCAGCGAAACGGACCGCATCCAGGTTTCCACCGCGCCGGGGACCGACGGCATCGTTCGCCGCATCGAGGTTCGCGCCCGCGAGGGCGGACTGAACTGGGTGGTGTTTGCGCTCGCCAACAACACCGACGACCAACTCGACCGCCTGATCGTCGCGCCGCATTACCGGATCGTGTCCTCGGGGCTGCTGTGGCCCGATCTCGGCCTGTCGCGCATCGCAACCATCACGCCCTCCACCGGCGATCGCCCCGAGCGGCAGGACAGCGCCACCGCGGATATCTTCCGCATCACGCTCGATCCCGGCTCCGTCGTCACCTTCGTGGCCGAACTGCGGACCGATAAACTGCCGCAGCTCTATCTGTGGGAGCCGGACGCCTACAAGGACAAGGTCAACTCGTTCACCCTCTACCAGGGCATCGTCATCGGCATTTCAGGCCTGCTGGCGCTCGTGCTCACCATTCTGTTCGTGGTCAAGGGCAGCATCATGTTTCCGGCCGCGGCCGCGCTGGCCTGGGCGGTGCTGGTCTATATCGGCATCGATTTCGGCTTCTGGGGCAAGGTGCTCGACATGTCCAACAACGCCGAGCGCGTGTGGCGCGCGGCCGGCGAAGCGATCCTGGCGGCGACGCTGCTGGTGTTCCTGTTCGCCTATCTCAACCTGAGCCGATGGCATGTACGATATTCCCACATCACCCTCGGCTGGCTGACCTTCCTGGGCTCGCTGGTGGCGCTGGCGCTGTACGATCCGGCGGCCGCCTCGGGCATTGCGCGCATGTCGCTGGTGTTGATCGCGTTCGCGGGCTTCGCGCTCATCGTCTATCTGTCGACCCACGGCTTCGATCGCGCCGTGCTGCTGATCCCGACCTGGTTCCTGCTGGTGGTCTGGGTGATCGCCGCCGGCATGGCCGTCGGCGGCAGCGTCACCAACGACATTGTCGGCCCGGCGCTGCTCGGCGGCCTCGTGCTGATCGTGATGCTGATCGGGTTCACCGTCATGCAGCACGCCTTTGCCGGCGGCGGCGCGACCACGGGCATCGTCTCCGACATCGAGCGCCGGGCGCTGGCGCTGACCGGCTCCGGCGACCTGATCTGGGACTGGGACGTCTCCGCCGACAAGGTGTTCACCAGCCCGGAAACCGAGAGCCTGCTCGGCCTCAAGCGCGGCACGCTGGAAGGCCCGGCGGCGAAATGGCTCGAAGTGCTGCACCCGCTCGACCAGGACCGCTTCCGCGCCGCGCTCGACAGCGTGCTTGACCAGCGCCGCGGCCGGCTGGTGCAGGATTTCCGCCTGCGCACGCCCGACGGCCACTTCATGTGGTTCGCGCTCAAGGCGCGGCCCGTGGTCGGCTCCGACGGCGAGGTTTCGCGCGTGGTCGGCACGCTGACCGACGTCACCGAAATCAAGAACGCCGAAGAGCGCATGCTGCACGATTCCGTGCATGACAACCTCACCGGCCTGCCGAACCGCAAATTGTTCATCGACCGGCTCGGCGCGGTGGCGAATTTCGCCAAGACCATGCCGAACCTGCGGCCGACGCTGATGATGATCGACCTCGATCGCTTCAAGCAGGTCAACGATTCCGTCGGCATCGCCGTCGGCGATTCGATCCTGCTGACGCTGGCGCGGCGGCTGACGCGGATTCTGAAACCCCAGGACACGCTGGCGCGGCTTGCCGGCGACCAGTTCGGCCTGCTGCTGATGTCGGAGCAGGACCCGGCGCGCATCACCGCGTTCGCCGAAACCATCCGCAAGACCATCCGCGCGCCGATCGCCTTCAACGACCGCGAGATCTTCCTGACCGCCTCGATCGGGCTGGCGCTGTCGGACCCGCAGACGCCATTGTCCGACGAGATCATCAAGGACGCCGAGCTTGCGATGTATCACTCCAAGCGCATCGGCGGCGACCGCATCGACGTCTACAAGCCCGCGATGCGCGCCCGCAAGACCGACCGCCTGACGCTGGAGAGCGAACTGCGCCGCGCCATCGAGCGGCAGGAAATCACCATTCTCTACCAGCCGATCGTGCGGCTGGAAGATCGCTCGATCGCCGGCTTCGAGGCGCTGGCGCGCTGGGATCATCCCAAGCTCGGCCGGATGTCGCCCTCCGAATTCATCGGCATCGCCGAGGAAATCGGCCTGATCGTCGATCTCGGCCTGTTCGTGATGGACCAGACCGCGCGGCAACTGGCGATCTGGCAGCGCGCGATGCGATCGCGCGAGCCGATCTTTGCCTCGGTCAACGTCTCCTCGCGGCAGTTGCTGCGGCACGATCTGATCCACGACATCCGCACCGTGCTGTCGCGCTCCTCGGTGGCGCGCGGCACGCTGAAGCTGGAACTGACGGAATCGCTGGTGATGGAGAATCCGGAGCACGCCGCGCAGATGCTGACGCGAATCCGCGAACTCGGCACCGGACTGTCGCTGGACGATTTCGGCACCGGCCATTCCTCGCTGTCCTATCTGCAGCGGTTCCCCTTCGACACCATCAAGATCGACCAGTCCTTTGTGCGCACCACCAGCCGCGGCACCCGGCCGGTGATCCTCAAATCGATCATCGCGATGGCCCATGACCTCGGCATGGACGTGGTCGCCGAGGGCGCGGAGACGGACTCGGACGCGGTCGAGCTCTATCAGCTCGGCTGCGAATACGCGCAAGGCTTCGCCTTCGGCGAGCCGATGGACGCCGACGCCGCGATGCGGCTGTTGACCGAGGAGCGGCTGGAGTCGGCGGGTTAGCCGCGTTTGGGTATCCGCTTGAACTTGACGCTGACGCCGTCGGCCTGCCGGGTCGCGATGTAGCCGGCGGCAAGGCAGGCCTCGCGCTGCGGCATCTTCTCCTGCGGACTGCGCTCGGTTTCCCACCATGACGCCCGCTGGGCGGCGCGCGGCAGCGCGGCGTCGATGATCGCCTCGATCTGTTCGAAGCTCAGCACGAATTCAGGAAGCTTCTGTTTTCTGAGATAGTCCCGCAGCAGGTCGTAATCGTTCACCCGTATCCCCAATCGGCGATTTGCCAAAGACCGAAGCGCCCTTGCGATGGTCGCTCGAGATTCCGGGTCCGCGCTATGCGCGCCCCGGAATGACGAAAGCAGCGCGTCGCGCTGCTCCCGTCACTTCTCCAGATATTTGTTCATCTCGCTGCGCAAACCCTCGCGCAACTCGGGGCGGGCCATGCCATAGGCGATGTTGGCGCGCAGGAAGCCGGGCTTCGAGCCGCAATCGTGCCGCTCGCCCGCGAATTCGACGCCATAAAAGCGCTGCGTACCGGCGAGCACCCTCATCGCGTCGGTGAGCTGGATCTCGCCGCCGGCGCCACGCTCCTGGGTTTCGAGAATCCTGAAGATTTCCGGCTGCAGGATGTAGCGTCCGGTGATCGAGAGGTTGGAAGGCGCGGTGCCTTTCGGCGGCTTCTCCACCATGCCGTCAACCTCGAACATGTTGCCGGCCAGACGCTTGCCGACACCGCAGATGCCGTATTGATGGGTGAGATCGTCAGGCACCGCCTCCACCGCGAGCAAATTTGATTTCTCGCCGAGCCTGGCCGCCGCCTCGATCATCTGCTTCAGGCAACCCGGGCTGTTGAGCACCAGTTCGTCCGGCAGCAGCACGGCGAACGGCTCGTCGCCGACGATATCGCGCGCGCACCAGACCGCATGGCCGAGACCAAGCGGCGCCTGCTGGCGGGTGAAGCTCATGGCGCCGGCCTCGGGCTGGTCGCGCGCCAGTATCTCCTGCTCGGCCTTCTTGCCGCGCGCGGCCAGCGTGGCGTCGAGTTCGAACATGCGGTCGAAATGATCCTCGATCACGCCCTTGTTGCGCCCGGTGACAAAGACGAAATGCTCGATGCCGGCTTCCCTGGCTTCGTCGACCACATACTGGATCAGCGGCCTGTCGACGATGGTCAGCATCTCCTTGGGCATCGCCTTGGTGGCGGGCAGGACGCGGGTGCCGAGACCGGCGACCGGAAAGACGGCTTTGCGGATTTTCATGGCGATGTCGGGAGCCCTTGGAAGATGAAGAGTTGCGGAACACGAAAAGTCTTGATCGCACGTTGGTAACCGGTTTGCATCCGGGAACAAAGGCGGATGTATGGTCACCATTGTTTCGCCTACCCCCTGGCGGAAGAGGGGCGCGACAACAAAATACCGGCTCTGTTAAGCCGATGGCAATCGTGGCAAGGCGTTCTCGAAGGGCGAACCACGGGACGGATGGACAGGACATGGGTGCGAAGGAACCGGCGATAACTAGACCGGCCTGCGCGGCGATCGTCGCGGTCGCGCTGCTATGTCTCAGCCGGCTTGTCTCTGTCGAGCCGGCCCAGGCCCAATCCGCCGGCAGCGACGGCATTTCGAACTTCCTCGGCAACATCTTTTCGGGCCAGAAATCCGCTCCCGCGCCGCAGGCCGCGCAAGGCACGGAGGGCGGACCGCCCGCGCCGCCGCCCTGGAGCGGCGAGGATGGCGCCTCCGGCCATCCGCTGATGACCGCAAGCGCGATCCGGCAGGCGGCGGCGAACTTTCCCAACTGCGTCGCCGCGATGTGGCCTGACGCCGCGCGCCGCAACGTCACGCAGCAGAACTTCGAGCGCTTCACCGCGGGGCTCACCCCCGATCTGCGGATCATGGACCTGATGGATTCGCAGCCTGAATTCACCAAGGCGATCTGGGACTATCTCGACATCCTCGTGAACGAGAACCGCCTCGCCAAGGGCCGCGAGATTCTCGCCCGCTACAAGCCGCAGTTCGACGCGATGGAGAAAGCGTATGGTGTCGACCGCCATGCCATCGCCTCGATCTGGGGAATCGAATCCAACTACTCCACGCAAATGGGCGACCGCAGCGTGCTGAACTCCACCGCGACCCTCGCCTGCGTCGGCCGCCGCCAGGCCTACTTCAAGGATGAGTTCCTCACCGCGCTCGAGATCCTCAACCGCGGCGATCTGCGGCCCGAGCAAATGCGCGGCTCCTGGGCCGGGGCGTTCGGGCCGACGCAGTTCATGCCCACTTCGTTCAAACGCTATGCCGTGGACGCCGACGGCGACGGCCGCCGCGACGTCGTCGACAACGTCGCCGACCTGATTGCCTCGACCGCCAACAACCTGCGGAAGGACGGCTGGCAAAGCGGACAGAGCTGGGGTTACGAGGTGATGCTGCCGCAGGGCTTCAACTTCATGCTGGCGGACAAGGCAAAGGCGATGACGATCGCGCAATGGCAGGGCCAGGGCCTGACGCGCGCCGATGGCAGGCCGTTCCCGAACCCGGCCGAAAAGGCCTACCTGCTGGCGCCGGCGGGGGCCAGGGGCCCGGGTTTCCTGATGCTGCAGAACTTTCGCGTCATCATGAAATACAACCCGGCGGAGGCCTATGCGCTGGCGATCGGCCACTTCGCCGACCGCCTGCGCGGCGACCCGCCCTTGGTGCAACCATGGCCGCGTCAGGAACGGGTGCTGTCGCGGGCCGAGCGGCTGGAACTGCAGCAATTGCTGGCCCAGCGCGGCCTCTACAAGGCCGCGCCGGACGGCCAGTTTGGCGGGCAGACCCGGGAGGCGCTGCGCGGCTTCCAGGCTTCCATCGGGGTGCCGGCGGACGGCTTTGCCTCCTACGAGGTCCTGGAGCGGCTCCGGGGGCGGTAAAACTCGTCTTTCAGGCGTGAAAGTCACCCCGAAACGCCCGATTCAGGATAAGATTTGACAAGACCTTGCAGCCCCGGTTCATGGCACCGAAATTCGCCCGCTTGCAGCCTGATTCCGCTATTATAATTGCTAACCCCAGAGCCATTGCGACCGAGCCGGATGCGAAAGCCAACTTCCTTTCTGAGCGTGTTCACCGAGCCGGGCCCACTGGTGGCGCTGGTGGTCGCGATCGCGCTCCTGGTCGGGATCGTCGGCCCCGCTTCGGCGCAATTCTTCAATTTCGGTTTCGGCGGTCCGCCGCAGCGGCAAGCGCCACAGCGCGGCGGCGGCTGGTTTGGCGGCGATTTCTTCACCCCGTTCCAGCAACCCCCGCCGCAGGCGCCGCGCCAGGATTTCTCCCGCGCGCCTGCCCCCGCCAAGCGTGACACGGTGCCGGAACGGAACGTGCTGGTGCTGGGTGACGCCATGGCCGACTGGCTCGCCTACGGCCTCGAAGATACCTACCTCGACCAGCCCGACATGGGCGTGATCCGCAAGCACAAGACCGTATCCGGCCTGATCAAATATCAGCCGCGCGGCGAGCCGGCTGACTGGATTGCCGCCGCCCGCGGCATTCTCGCCAATGAGAAGCCGGATGCCATCGTCGTCATGCTCGGCCTCAACGACCGCCAGGCGATCCGCGAGCCGGTCCCCGAGAAGAAGAGCGACAAGAAGGACGAGAAGAAGGACGCGCGCAGCAAGCCGGGCGATGCCAAACCAGGCGACACCAAGCCGAGTGAAGCCAAGCCAAAGCCGGAGGCTTCGGCCGACGCGGCTAAGGCCGATGATGCGGAGGACGATGCGGCCGACAACGACACGCCGCAGAGCGCGCCGGACAAGACCGCGCGCGCGCCGGGCGGCGGCCTCAACGAGTTTCGCGACGAGCGCTGGGTCGAACTCTACAGCAAGAAGATCGAGGAAATGATCGTCGTGCTGAAGAGCAAGGGCGTGCCGGTGCTGTGGGTCGGCCTGCCCGCGATACGCGGCCAGAAGGGGACGGCAGACATGCTGTACCTCAACGCGCTGTATCGTGACGCGGCCGGCAAGGCCGGCATCACCTATGTCGATGTCTGGGACGGCTTTGTCGATGAATCCGGCCGCTTCCTGCAGAAGGGTCCCGATTTCGAAGGCCAGAACCGCCAACTCCGCACCGCCGACGGCGTCTTCTTCACCAAGCCCGGCGCGCGCAAGCTGGCGCACTATGTCGAGCGCGAGGTGACGCGCCTGCTCGCCTCCCGCTCCGGCGTCATCGCGGTGCCGATCGAACCGACGACGCCCGATGCCAGTGCCGTTCCCGGACAGCCCGCGCCGCGGCCATTGGCTGGACCGATCCTGCCGCTGGTGGCCTCCTCGGTCGGCACCGATCAATTGCTCGGCGGTCCGGGTTCACGCCCGGCCGCGGTCGATGCGCTTGCCGCGCGGACGCTGGTGAAGGGTGAACCGCTGGCGCCCCCGGCCGGCCGCGCCGATGATTTCATCTGGCCGCGCCGCGAAATCGGCCGCGAGCCGGCCAGGGGCGACACGCCGGTCGCCGCTTCGTCGCCGGGCGGAACGACGGCGGTGGCGCCCGGAACGCAGAAGCAATTGTTGCTTCCGGCGCCGCAACCGCTGCAACAGCAGCAGCGGAGGCCGCAGCCGTTGCAGCCGCAGATTCAAGTCCGCCCTGCCCAGACCGGGCCGCCGACGCTGCGCGAGTTCTTCGGTTTCGGCGCCGCGCCGCGGCCGCCGGCGCCGGCCCCATCCGCCGCGCCGCCGCGCG
>NZ_JALHLP010000014.1 GCF_022844465.1 Bradyrhizobium sp. | reverse complement strand
TTCGGCGTTGATCTTCTTGAAGTACGCCTCCGCGGTCTTGCCGATCACGCCATAGGCGGAGGCCGGTCCGCTGTAGGGCATGATATTGCCGATCTTGATTTCGGTATCGGTGGCGCCGGTGTCGTATTTCTTCTGCGCAAACGCGCCGCTGCTGGTTGCGGCAAGCAATGCGAGGGCGGCCGAAACGGCTCCCAAACGCAAGTTGATAACGGACATTCTTTTCTCTCCCTGGGATCGTGAATGAATGCGGTGTGGTCTTTCTGCCGTGAGCGCTTGGCGGCTCTTGGCAGCATTCAATACCTTTCAACGGCGTGCAGCAACAACAAGCCCCCCGCGTGACGGTGTCGCGGGGAGGGTATTTACCGCACCCCCGGGGCGACAGTCCGGGGAGCGGAATATTAACCAAATGCCGGCCCTGTCGCTGACGACGTCGCCGGAACCTACCATTTCTGACCGCCCGGCGCGAACTACTTCTTCAGTTTACGGACGAGTTGCTCGGCGACGATCGCAACCTGCCTTGCGCCGTGCGGCACCAGGAAGATGGCAAGGAACAGCAGCACGCCGAACACCGCGCCGGAGAGACCCTTGGAGATGTGTTCGGCGATATTGGGCACGAAGATGATGAAGGCCGAGCCAACGATCGACCCCGGCAGCCAGCCGACGCCGCCGATGACCATGCCGACGAACAGCGAGATCGCGAGCGTGACGGTGTAGCTGTCCGGTGCCACGAACTGCACCGCAATGGCGCCGAGACCGCCGGCGACGCCGGTGACGCCGGCGGAGACGCCGAACGCCAGCGTCTTGTACAGCGCGACGTCGACCCCCATCGCGGACGCGGCGATCTCGTTGTCGCGGATCGCCATGAAGGCGCGGCCCGAGCGCGACCGCAGCAGGTTGACCGAGGCGATATAGATCCCGAGGCTGATCGCCAGTGTGAAATAATACAGCCACATGTCCTGCGACATCGTCAGGCCGAACGGCGGGTCTGGCTTGGTAACGACCAGTCCCTGCACGCCGCCGGTCCAATGCTCGAAAAAGCCTAGCTTAAGGAGTTGCGGCATGGCGACCGCCAGCGCGAAGGTCGCCAGCGCGAGGTAGATCCCGCTCAGTCGCAGCGCGGGCTGGCCGAACGCAAACCCGAAGCCAAAGCAGATAAGACCCGCGACCGGTAGCGTCAGCGCGTAATTCACGCCAGCATGTTCCATCAGGATCGCCGACGTATAGGCGCCGACCGCGTAGAACGCGCTCTGGCCGAGCGAGAACTGTCCGCTGCCGCCGGTCAGGATGTTGAGTGCGAGAACCGCCAGCCCGTAGATCAGGAGCATCGTCATCTGGAAGATGATGAAGTTCTTGAGGAACAGCGGTCCGATGATCAGCGCGGCCAGCATCACCAGCGAGGCGCCCAGGCCGAGCGTCATGCCTCGCTTCGGGACGGCCTCGACAGCCGGTGCTTTTGTGATGACTTCCTCAGCAGCGCTCATGATCAAACTCGCTTCACAATGGGCCGGCCCAGGAGTCCAGCCGGTTTGACAACCAGTACGGTGATGATCAGCGCAAGCGCGATCGGCAGTTTCAGCTCGTTACCGATGCCGGGAATGTAGGTTCCGGCGAGGTTCTCGAAGACGCCGACCAGGAAGCCGCCGATGACAGCGCCGAGCGGGCTGGACAGCCCGCCGAGCACCGCTGCGGCAAATCCGTAGACCAGCACGCCGCCCATCATGTTCGGCTCCAGGAACACGACGGGCGCGATCAGGATGCCGGCGATCGCGCCGATGGCCGACGCCATGCCCCAGCCCAGTGCGATCATCCACGAGGTGTTGATGCCGACGAGGCGGGCCGATTCGGGCAGCGCGGCGGCGGCCCGCATTGCAAGCCCGATGCGCGTGAACTGGAAGAAGAAGTAAAGGGCGATCAGCAGCACCAGCGTGACGCCGATCATCCCGGCCTGGTGGGTCGAGATCAGCTGGCTGCCGAGGAAGGGCGAGGTTCCGAACGGGGTCGGATACTGCTTGATGGTGAAGTCCCAGATCAGCCCGGCCACGGAGTTGACGATGGCGAACAGCGCGATGAAGCCGGCGACGTTGGTCAGGACCGGCGCCTTGGCGAGCGGCTTGAACAGCAACCGCTCGATGGCGATGCCGCCGGCAAAGGAGATTATCAGCGTGATCGGGAAGGCCCACCAGTAGGGGACGCCCCACTGCATCAACTGCCAGGAAATGAAGGTCGAGAACATCGCCATTTCGCCCTGGGCGAAATTGAGATGGTCGATCGCCTGGTAGATCATCACCACGGCGAGCGCCATGCAGGCGTAGATCGCGCCCGTGGCGATGCCGGCCAGGACTTGGTTGGTAAACAGTTCCATGGCCGTGCTCCTCAGTAGCCCAGATAGGATTTGCGGACGTCTTCGTTGGTCGCGATGTCCTTGGCGTCGCCCGACATCACGATCCGCCCGGTTTCGATGACATAGGCCTGGTCGGCGAGCTCAAGCGCCAGTTGCGCGTTCTGCTCGACCACCAGGATGGTCACCTTGTCCTCGCGGTTGATCTTGCCCAGAATCTTGAACAGTTCGCGCACGATCAGCGGCGCCAGGCCGAAGGAAGGCTCGTCCAGCAGCATCAGCCGCGGGCGCAGCATCAGCGCGCGGGCGACCGCAAGCATCTGCTGCTCGCCGCCGGACAGCGTGCCGGCTTGCTGGGTGTGCCGCTCCTTCAGCACCGGAAAGTGCTCGTACATGCGCTCGATGTCGGCAACCACGTTCTTCCTGTCGTTGCGCGAGATCGCCCCCAGCTGCAGGTTTTCCTCCACCGTCATGGTGGTGAAGGTCCCGCGCCCCTGCGGTACGTGCGCGATGCCGAGGCGGACGATGTTTTCGGTCGAGCGGCCGGTGAGCGGCTTGCCTTCGAACTCGATGGCGCCGGTCGAGCGCACCATGTTGCAGATCGCCCGCAGGGTGGTGGTCTTGCCGGCGCCGTTGGCGCCGAGCAGCGTGGTCAGGCTGCCCTCGTCGAGGGCGAAACTCAAGCCATGAAGCGCCTGAACCTGGCCGTAATACGCACGGAGGTCCTTGACGTTGAGCATCGCGGTCATTGGTCCTTGCTCCCCAGATAGGCCTTGATGACATCGGGGTCGGCCTGGACCTGGGCCGGGGTGCCCTCGGCGAGCTTGCGGCCGAAATTGAGCGCGACGACGTGGTCGGCGATCGACATCACCAGGCCCATGTGATGTTCGACCAGCAGCACCGTGACGTGGCGCTCGTCGCGCACCCGGCGGATCAGATCGCCGAGAACGTGCACTTCCTCGTGGTTGAGGCCGCCGGCGGGTTCGTCCAGCAGCAGGATCTTCGGATCGGCGGCGAGCGCGCGCGCCAGCTCGACGCGCTTCTGGGTGCCGAAAGGCAGGCCAGAAACCACGGTGTGAGCGACGCTGCCGAGGTTCAGATAGTCGAGGATATCGACCACTTTCCTGTTGATCTCGGCCTCGCCGCGCCGGACCCAGCCGAGCTGCAGGGAGTCCGAGATGATGTCGCTGGAGGTACGCGAGTGGGTGCCGACGCGGACATTGTCCAGCACCGACAGGTTGGGAAACAGCGCCACGTTCTGGAAGGTTCGGCCGATGCCGATCTCGGCGATCCGGTGCGGCGGCCGCGTCAGGATGCTCGCGCCTTCCATCAGGATATCGCCGGAACTCGGCTGGTAGAGCCTGGAGAGACAGTTGAACAGCGTCGTCTTGCCGGCGCCGTTCGGTCCGATCAGGCCGAGGATGGCGCCCTTGTGCATGTCAAAGGACACGCCGTTCAACGCGATGATGCCGCCGAACACGACGCTGACGTCGCGAACCGCGAGCAGGGGAGCATTTCCCTGCGCGAGCTGTGCCTGCGCCATCACGTCGCGCCCGTCATGGAGCGGCAAGCACCGCGCAATTCGCGCCGGTCATGATGAAGGCTACCTGATTCCCTCGGCCAAACGTGCAACTTTCCCTCCTGCTTTCAACTTCTTGTTCTCTGCATTTTTGGAAGCCGGTACTGCGCCGCCCAGCGCGGTCTCGATGTTCCTTACCATCGCCACCAGACGAGGTCCAATATCGTTCATCAAGCGGTCTTCCGTGAAACGGAATGCGGGCGCGCCGCAGTTGAAGGCGTACGGTCCGGTTCCGTCATTGAGCTTCAGCGCCACACCTACTGCGTGCACATCGCTCTGCCATTCGCCCGCCGAGATGGAGAATCCGTGCTTGGCCACCGTCTCGCCGGAACGCTCGATGCCGTCGCGCATCCGCGACCAGCGGCTGCCGTAGTGGTCGCGCAATTCGCGCAGCAAGGCGGCGCGCTCGTCGTCGGGCAAAGCCCAGATATAGGCGCGTCCCATCGCCGAGGTCGCAATCGGTACCCGCGAACCGACGTCGAGCTGCACGCCCAGCGTCAGCCCGTTCCGGCTTTGCCCGAAATAGATCATGCTGTGACGGTCGCGCCCGCCGACCGCTACCGCGCCGCCGGTCGCGCGCATCACTTCCTCGCGATAGGGTTCCGACAAATGCCGCACGCCGAGATTGGCCAGCGCGGCATACCCCAGCGCCATGGCTGATGGCGCGAGCTGGTACTTCTCGAACCGCGGAACCGGTGTAAGGTAGCCGAGCTTGGTCAGAGTGTAGGTCATCCGGGAAACGGTCGGCTTGGGTAATTTGGTGCGGGCGGCGATCTCCTGATTGCCAAGAAGCCCGTCATTGGGATGGAATGCGCGCAACACATCAAGTCCGCGGGAGAGCGCGACGACGAAGCTGCGATCGGTCGCCGTTTTCTTCCCGGAACGCTTCATTGCCTGCTGCTGATGAGCTCGTTGACAACGGACGTGCTTCAAAATAACCCTCGCTGTCAAGACGTGGAATTAAATTTCGCAGTGCGAAATCGATAAAAAGCGAACGTAGCGACTGAACGCAAGTCGCAGGGCAAAAAGTCGAGAAGCGAATCCGGGAAACTGATTCAAGAAACCGATTCAAGAACAAGCATCCAGGGAGAGTGCCGTGAACGAAGTGGTAAAAATCGAGCGTCATGACGTCATCGCCATCGTCACGGTCAACAGCCCTCCGGTCAACGCGCTCAGCGCCGCCGTGCGCGGCGGCATCTTCGAATGCATGAAGAGCGCGATCGCCGATCCCGAGGTCAAGGCGATCGTGCTGACGTGCGGCGGCCGCACCTTCATCGCCGGCGCCGACATCACCGAGTTCGGCAAGCCGCCGAAGCCGCCCGGCCTGCATGAGGTGCTGGACCTGATGGAGAGTTCGCCGAAGCCGATCATCGCCGCCATTCACGGCACGGCGCTCGGCGGCGGGCTGGAAGTCGCGCTGGCATGTCACTACCGCGTCGCCACCAAGGAAGCCCGCCTCGGCCTGCCCGAAGTCAAGCTCGGCCTGCTGCCGGGCGCCGGCGGCACCCAGCGGCTGCCGCGGGCGGTCGGTCCGGAGCTCGCGGTCAAGATGATCGTCGGCGGCGATCCGATCAGCGCGGCGGAAGCCCAGAAGCACGGGCTGATCGAGGAGATCGTCGAAGGCCCGGCCTCCGGCGGCGAAGCCTTCGCCCGCAAGGTGCTGGCGGAGAAGCGCCCGTTGCGCAAGTTGCGCGACGACGATTCCAAGCTCGCCGCCGCCCGGGCCGACCGCTCGATCTTCACCAACGCGGTCGCCGCCCTGACCAAGAAGGCGCGCGGACTGGAAGCGCCGTTCGCCGCGGCCGACGCCGTCGGCGCCGCCATCGACCTGCCGTTCGACGAGGGGCTGAAGAAGGAGCGCGAAGGTTTCCTCAAGCTGGTGGCGAGTGACCAGTCGAAGGCGCAACGCTATGCCTTCTTCTCCGAGCGCGAGGCCGCCAAGATCGCCGGCGTGCCCGACGGCACCAAGCCGCGCAATGTCGAGCGCGTCGCCATCATCGGCGCCGGCACCATGGGCGGCGGCATTGCGATGTCGTTCGCCAATGCCGGCATTCCGGTGACTTTGATCGAGACCGGCGAGGAGCAGCTCAAGCGCGGCATGGGCGTGATGCAGAAGAACTACGAGGCCACCGCCGCCCGCGGCGGCATCCCCGCCGACGCCCCGGCCAAGCGCATGGGCCTGATCAAGGGCGTGGTCGGCCTCGAGAACGTCAAGGACGCCGATCTCGTGATCGAGGCGGTGTTCGAGACCATGGCGGTCAAGAAGGAAGTGTTCGCCGCACTCGACAAGCACGCCAAGCCGGGCGCCGTGCTCGCCTCCAACACCTCCTACCTCAACATCGACGAGATCGCCAAGGTCACAAAACGTCCGCAGGACGTGCTCGGCATGCACTTCTTCTCGCCTGCCAACGTGATGAAGCTGTGCGAGATCGTGCGTGCCGACAAGACCGCGCCCGACGCGCTGGTCACCGCGGTCGCCGTCGCCCGCAAGATCGCCAAGGTGCCGGCCGTGGTCGGCGTCTGCGACGGCTTCGTCGGCAACCGCATGCTCGCGCAGCGCGGCAAGCAGTCGGAGAAGCTGCTGTTCGAAGGCGCGTTGCCGCAGCAGGTCGACGCCGTCGTGACAAAATTCGGGATGCCGATGGGGCCGTTCGCGATGAGCGATCTCGCCGGCCTCGATATCGGCTGGCGCTCACGCAAGGACCGCGGCATCAAGTCGGAAATCGCCGACGCGCTCTGCGAAGCCGGACGGTTCGGCCAGAAGACCGGCAAGGGCTATTACAAGTATGAGGGTGGCTCGCGCGCGGCGCTGCCCGATCCGGAAGTCGAGAAGCTGATCGACGAGACGCTGCAGCGCCTCGGCCGCAAGAAGCGGGTGGTCAGCGAAGACGAGATCCTCGAGCGCATGATGTACCCGATGATCAACGAGGGCGCGCGGATTCTCGAAGAGGGCATCGCGGCGCGTCCGAGCGATATCGACGTGATCTGGCTTTATGGCTACGGCTGGCCGATCTACCGCGGCGGCCCGATGTTCTACGCCGACCAGGTCGGGCTGAAGCACATCGCCGAGCGTTTGTCGTACTATGCGAAGGAGACCAACGATCCCTCGCTCGAACCGGCGCCGCTGCTCAAGCGCCTCGCCGCGGAAGGCAAGACCTTCGCCTCGCTGGCCCAGCAGTCGAAGGCGGCTTGATGGGGCGGCGCACTCTCTCTCTGTCATTCCGGGGCGCGCGCAGCGCGAACCTCAGATGCGCTATGCGCATCGGGGAATCTCGAGATTCCGGGTTCGCTCGCTGGTCGCGAGCGCCCCGGAATGACGATGTTTGTGGGACTGGCCGAAAGCTTCCATGACCCACCCCGGCGAGCAGTTCTATCCGCAAGGCGTCCGCTGGGACGATCCGATCGCGCGCGGCACGCTGCCGGATCTGCTGTCGCAGGCCGCCGCTGAATTCGGCGCGCAGCCGGCGATCGAATTTCGCGACCGCCCGATCAGCTATGGCGAGCTTGAAGCGCTGGCGGAGAATGCGGCTGCCGCCTTCCTGCGCGCCGGCTACGGCAGGGATCGTTCGGTCGCGCTGTTCCTCGGCAATACGCCTGACCATCCCGTCCATTTCTTTGGCGCGCTCAAGGCCGGCGCCCGCGTGGTGCATCTGTCGCCGCTCGACGGCGAGATCGCGCTGTCGCACAAGCTCGCCGATTCCGGCGCGCGCGTGCTCGTCACCAGCAATTTGTCGGCGCTGCTGCCGACCGCGCTGAAATTCCTCGCAGGCGGCCTGCTCGACCGGCTGATCGTCTGCGAGGACGACCATTGGGGCAGGGCCGGCACGCCGCAGACGCCGCTGCCGGATGATCCGAGGATCGTCACCGCCGCGCAGTTCACCGCCGGCGCGGAAAGGCCTTTGCGGTGGCCCGCGATATCGGCCGACGACGTCGCGCTGCTGCAATATACCGGCGGCACCACCGGACTGCCGAAGGGCGCGATGCTCAGCCACGGCAATCTGACCGCGGCGGTGTCGGTCTATGATGTCTGGGGCAAGCCTGCGCGCGCCGAGCGCAACGCGGTCGAGCGGGTGATCTGCGTGCTGCCGCTGTTTCACATCTTCGCGCTGACGGTCGTGCTGCTGTCGTCGATCCGGCGCGGCCATCTGATTTCGCTGCACCAGCGCTTCGACGTCGAGGCCGTGATGCGCGATATCGAGGTCAAGCGCGCCACGGCTTTCCCCGGCGTGCCGACGATGTGGATCGCGATCGCAGCACTTCCCGATCTCGACAAGCGTGACCTGTCCTCGCTGGTCTCCTGCGGCTCCGGCGGCGCGCCGCTGCCGGTCGAGGTCGCCCGCATCTTCGAGCGCAAGGTCGGCATGAAGCTGAAGAGCGGCTGGGGCATGACCGAGACCTGCTCGCCCGGCACCGGCCATCCGAAGGAAGGGCCGGACAAGCCGGGCTCGATCGGCCTGATGCTGCCCGGCATCGAGATCGACGTGGTGTCGCTGGAAGACCCGACGCAACTGATGCCGGTTGGCGAGGTCGGCGAAATCCGCATTCGCGGCCCCAACGTCACCAGGGGCTACTGGAACCGGCCCAAGGAAACCGCCGAGGCCTTTGTCGGCGACCGCTTCCTCACCGGCGACATCGGCTACATGGACGCCGACGGCTATTTCTACCTGGTCGACCGCAAGAAGGACATGATCATTTCCGGCGGCTTCAACGTCTATCCGCAGATGATCGAGCAGGCGATCTACACCCATCCCGCCGTGCAGGAAGTGATCGTGATCGGCATCCCCGACGACTACCGCGGCGAGGCCGCCAAGGCCTTCGTCAGGCTGCGCAACGGCGCGAAAGCCTTCACGCTGGACGAATTACGCGCCTTCCTCGCCGGCAAGCTCGGTCGCCACGAGATTCCGGCCGCGCTTGATTTCGTCGATGAGCTGCCGCGCACCTCCGTCGGCAAGCTCTCGCGCCACGAATTGCGCCAGCGGCAGTCGCCGCCGCCGGCCGCGTCGGTCAAACCGCAACACGTCGCAACGGGAGGTCGTTCCTGAACTTCGCCGTCGTCCCTGCGAAAGCAGGGACCCATACGCCGCGGCTTCTGTTCGGGGCACTTGGGGAGACGGCTTTCGTAAAATTGGTGCCGGTGGCTATGGGTCCCTGCTTTCGCAGGGACGACGAGATTGAGACTTCGCGTTACCAAGGAATCAAAGTTCGCTCACAGGAGGATCCGATGGATCTCGCTTTCAGCAAGGAAGAAATGGCGTTTCGTGAGGAGGTGCGGGCTTTCTTCAGGGACAACGTGCCGCCGGACACGCGGCGCAAGATGGTCGAGGGCCGTCACCTCTCCAAGGACGAGATGGTCGCCTGGTGGCGCATCCTGAACAAGAAGGGCTGGGGCGTCACCCACTGGCCGAAGGAATATGGCGGCACCGGCTGGAGCTCGGTGCAGCACTACATCTTCAACGAGGAGCTGCAGATGCACCCGGCGCCGGCCCCGCTCGCCTTCGGCGTCAGCATGGTCGGTCCGGTCATCTATACCTTCGGCAATGAGCAGCAGAAGAAGCGATATCTGCCGCGGATCGCCAATGTCGAGGACTGGTGGTGCCAGGGCTTTTCCGAACCCGGCTCCGGTTCCGATCTGGCCTCGCTGAAAACCAGGGCCGAGCGCAAGGGCGACAAGTACATCATCAACGGCCAGAAGACCTGGACCACGCTGGCCCAGCATGCCGACATGATCTTCTGCCTGTGCCGCACGGACAACAACGCCAAGAAGCAGATGGGCATCTCCTTCATCGTATTCAGCATGAAGTCGAAGGGCGTCACCGTGCGGCCGATCCAGACCATCGACGGCGGCCATGAGGTCAACGAGGTGTTCCTCGACGACGTCGAGGTGCCGGTCGAGAACCTGATCGGTGAGGAGAACAAGGGCTGGGACTACGCCAAGTTCCTGCTCGGCAACGAGCGCACCGGGATCGCCCGCGTCGGCGTCTCCAAGGAGCGGCTGCGCCGGATCCGCGATCTCGCCTCCAAGGTCGAATCCGGCGGCAAGCCGATCATTCAGGACCAGGGCTTTCGCGAGAAGCTCGCGGCCTGCGAGATCGAATTGAAGGCGCTCGAACTGACGCAGCTGCGCGTCGTCGCCGACGAGGGCAAGCACGGCAAGGGCAAGCCCAACCCGGCGTCCTCGGTGCTCAAGATCAAGGGATCGGAAATCCAGCAGACCACCACCGAGCTGCTGATGGAAGTGATCGGCCCGTTCGCCGCACCCTATGACGAGCATGGCGACGACGGCTCCAACGAGGCGATGGACTGGACCGCCCAGATCGCGCCAAGCTATTTCAACAATCGCAAGGTCTCGATCTATGGCGGCTCCAACGAGATCCAGCGCAACATCATCACCAAGGCGGTGCTCGGGCTCTGACAAGGCTCAGCGAACCACAGAGGTGTCGTCCCCTGCCTTGTGCGCGATTGCGCACTGGGGCGGGGGACCCGGTACGCCGAGGCGGTTGTGGCTCACGACGCGCCGGCGATTACTGGATCCCCGCTTTCGCGGGGATGACGATCGAGAGTCAGTTCGTAGGATGGGTGGAGCGAAGCGATACCCATCATAACAAGACCGAACAGTGCGATGGGTTTCGCTTCGCTCTACCCATCCTACGAGTTCGTTCGAATGATTTGAGAAAGTAAACAACATGGATTTTGACCTGTCCGAGGAGCAGCGCCTGCTCAAGGAAAGCATCGACGGTCTGTTGACCGACGCCTACGATTTCGATGCGCGCAAGAAGTACATGAAGGAGAAGGGCGGCTGGAGCCGCGCGGTCTGGGGCAAGCTCGCCGAGCAGGGCCTGCTTGGCCTGCCGTTCGCGGAGGCCGACGGCGGCTTCGGCGCCGGCGCGGTCGAAACCATGATCGTGATGGAGGCGCTCGGCAGGGCTCTGGTGCTGGAGCCGTATCTGGCCACAGTCGTGATATCGGGCGGCTTCCTGCGCCATGGCGGTTCGGCCGCGCAGAAGGCCCAATATCTCCCCGGCATCATCGACGGCAGCAAGACCTTCGCCTTCGCGCAGCTCGAAAAGAACTCGCGCTACGATCTCGCCGACGTTTCCACGACGGCCAAGAAAAAAGGCGCGGGCTGGACCATCGACGGCGAGAAATTCGTCGTGCTCAACGGCGAGAACGCCGACACCCTGATCGTCACCGCGCGCACCAGGGGCGGCCAGCGCGACAGGACCGGCGTCGGCGCCTTTCTGGTGCCGGCCGACGCCAAGGGCGTCACCCGCAAGGGCTACCCGACCCAGGACGGCCTGCACGCCGCCGACATCACGCTGACCGGCGTCGAGGTCGGCGCCGACGCCGCGATCGGCGATCCCGACAACGGCCTGGCGCTGATCGAGCGCGTGGTCGACGAGGCCCGCACCGCGATGTGCGCCGAAGCGGTCGGCGCGATGGATGAATCGCTGAAGATGACGGTGGAGTACCTCAAGACCCGCAAGCAGTTCGGCGTCGCCATCGGCAGCTTCCAGACCCTGCAGCACCGCGCCGCCGACATGTTCGTCGCCCTCGAGCAGGCCCGCAGCATGTCGATGTTCGCGACCATGGCCGTCGATTTCGACAACGCGAAGGATCGCGCCACCGCGGTCGCGGCCGCCAAGGTCCAGATCGGCAAGTCAGGCAAATATATCGGCCAGCAGTCGATCCAGCTCCACGGCGGCATCGGCATGACCCAGGAAGTCAAGATCGGCCACTACTTCAAGCGGCTGACCATGATCGAGAACACCTTCGGCGACACCGACTACCACCTCCGCCGCGTCACCGAAGGCGGCGGGCTGGTGTAGCGCCCGCTGACTGTCATCCCCCGCGAAAGCGGGGGATCCAGTACGCCGCGGCCTATCGACTCTTGCGCAGCCGTCTCTGGAATACTGGATCGCCCGGCCAAGCCGGGCGATGACGACTGAATGAATGGTAACAGGGAGCCAACAACCATGAAAAACACCCCGTTCGACCTCACCGGAAAAGTCGCCGTCATCACCGGCTCCAGCCGCGGCATCGGCCGCTCCTCGGCGGAGCTGATGGCGAAACTCGGCGCCAAGGTCGTGATCTCCAGCCGCAAGGTCGACGCCTGCCAGGAGGTCGCCGAGGGCATCAGGAAGACCGGCGGCGACGCCCACGTCATCCCCTGCAACATCTCGCGCCGCGACGAAGTCGAGGCGCTGATCTCGGGCGCGACGAAGCATTACGGCAAGGTCGATATCCTGGTCTGCAACGCCGCGGTCAATCCCTATTACGGCCCGCTGCTCGACATCACGGACGAGGCCTTCGACAAGATCATGGGCTCCAACGTCAAGAGCAACATCTGGCTCTGCGCGCTGGCGATCCCGCCAATGGCCGCGCGCGGCAACGGCTCGGTCGTCATCATCTCCTCGATCGGCGGCCTGCGCGGCTCCACCGTGATCGGCGCCTACGGGATTTCCAAGGCGGCGGATTTTTCGCTGTGCCGCAGCCTTGCCGGCGAATGGGGCCCGAAGGGCGTCCGCGTCAACTGCGTCGCGCCCGGCCTGGTCAAGACCGACTTCGCCCGCGCGCTGTGGGAAGACCCTGACAATCTCAAGCGCCGCACCGCGAGCACCCCGCTGCGGCGGATCGGCGAGCCCGAAGAGATTGCCGGCGCCGTGGCCTACCTCGCCTCCGACGCCTCCAGCTTCATGACCGGCCAGACCATCGTGATCGACGGCGGCGTGACCACGGCGGCGGTGTGATTCTTCCCTCTCCCGCTTGCGGGGGAGGGTGCCGAGCAAAGCGAGGTGGGTGGGGGAATCTCCGCGAATCCGTCTCTACTTTATTTTGCGCCAGCCGCGCTTGACCTCTGACGCTATCACCGCGGCGGCACCCCCACCCCGACCCTCCCCCGCAAGCGGGAGAGGGAGCGCACCGAACGCGCGGCAGGCTTCTCATATTGACCTTCGCCCCCCAATCCGCTTGCCTCCTGCGCTGACCGCCAACCCCGGAAAGCAGCGTCATGTCCTACGTGCTGGCCATTGATCAGGGCACCACATCTTCGCGCGCCATCGTGTTCCGCGGCGATATTTCCATCGCATCCTCCGCGCAGCAGGAATTCCCGCAGCATTTTCCGGCCTCGGGCTGGGTCGAGCACGAGCCGGAGGACATCTGGACCTCGACCGTGGCGGTCTGCCGCGCGGCGCTGGAAAAGGCCGGCATCACCGCCAAAGACATCGCCGCGATCGGCATCACCAACCAGCGCGAGACCACTATTGTCTGGGACCGCGCCACCGGCCAGGCCGTGCACCGCGCCATCGTCTGGCAGGACCGCCGCACCGCCGATATCTGCGCCAGGTTAAAGAGCGAAGGCCACGAGCCGGCGATATCGGCCCGGACCGGCCTCATCGTCGATCCCTATTTTTCCGGCACCAAAGTCGCATGGATCCTCGACCACGTGCCGGGCGCGCGCGAGCGCGCGGGGCGCGGCGAACTGCTGTTCGGCACCGTCGATTGCTATCTGCTGTGGCGGCTGACCGGCGGAGAGGTGCACGCCACCGACGCCACCAACGCCTCGCGCACCCTGCTGTTCAACATCCATACCGGGCAGTGGGACGACGAGTTGTTGAAGCTGCTGCGGGTGCCGCGCTCGATGCTCCCTGAGGTGAAGGATTCCTCCGCCCGCTTCGGCGACAGCGCGCCGGACCTGTTCGGCGGCGCGATCGCCATCTCCGGCATCGCCGGCGACCAGCAGGCCGCGACCATCGGCCAGGCCTGTTTTGAGCCCGGCATGATGAAGTCGACCTACGGCACAGGCTGCTTCGCGCTGCTCAACACCGGCGCGACGCCGGTGGCTTCAAGCAACAAGCTGCTCACCACCATCGCCTATCAACTCGGCGGCAAGCGCACCTACGCGCTGGAGGGCTCGATCTTCGTCGCAGGGAGCGCCGTGCAATGGCTGCGCGATGGTCTCGGCATCATCAGGCAGGCCGCCGAGACCGGCCCGCTCGCCGAAAAATCCGATTCCACCCAGAGCGTCTATCTCGTTCCCGCCTTCGTCGGCTTAGGGGCGCCCTACTGGAATCCCCGCGTCCGCGGCGCGCTGTTCGGGCTCACCCGCAACACCGGCCCCGCCGAGCTCGCCCATGCCGCTCTGGAAAGCGTCTGCTACCAGACGTTTGATCTCTGGGCCGCGATGCGCGCCGACTGGCCCGACGCCGACGGAGCCAACATCGTCCTTCGCGTCGATGGCGGCATGACCGCCTCGGACTGGACCATGCAGCGCCTGGCCGATCTGCTCGACGCCCCCGTTGACCGCCCGATGATCCAGGAAACCACCGCGCTGGGCGCCGCCTATCTCGCCGGGCTGAAGGCCGGCGTCTATCCCGAGCCGGCAAGATTCGCCGACAACTGGCGACTGGAACGCCGCTTCAAGCCTGTCATGAGCGCGGCGACGCGGCAACGAAAGCTCGCCGGCTGGGCGCGCGCGGTGAAGGGCGTGCTGGCGAGCGACGAGGGGGAGGGGTAGCTCCGTCCCGCCGTCATGCCCACGCTTGTCGCGGGCATCCACGTCGTGCTTGTCTGGCCTGCAGCGAAAACGTGGATGGCCGTGGGACAAGCCCGGCCATGACGATGCGAAGAAGTGCGCCATGATCCTGCCCGACGGATACTCCGACGTCCCCGCCGGCAAGGTCGCCGCGATCGTCACGCATCTGGAAATGACGACTCGCCCGGCGCCGCGCTCCGATCCGCCCCGAGCCTGGTCGCTGCGCCGGGTCGAGACGCCGCCGCTCGACTGGTTTCGCGATCTCTACCGGCGCGTCGGCGAGGAGTGGCTGTGGTTCTCGCGGATCAGGATGCCCGACGCTGAACTGGCGGAGCGGATTCATTCGCCGGATGTCGAAGTTTATGCGCTCGTCGATGGCGGGCGCGACGAGGGCTTGCTCGAACTGGACTTTCGCGAGTCCGGCCACTGCGAGATCGGCATGTTCGGCGTCACCGCAAAACTGGTCGGAACCGGCGCCGGCCGCTGGCTGATGAACCGCGCGCTTGAGATCGCATGGTCGCGGCCGGTCACGCGCGTCTGGCTGCACACCTGCACCTTCGATCATCCCGCGGCGCTCGCCTTCTACCAGCGCTCGGGGTTTCGCGCCTGCCGCCGCCAGGTCGAGGTGTCCGATGATCCAAGGCTCGACGGCACCGCGCCGCGCGAGGTGGCGAAACATGTGCCGGTCATAGAGTGAGGCACTGAACCGTCCTCACTCTCGGCCGTCATCCCCGCGAAGGCGGGGACCCAGTATTCCAGAGGCAGCAGTGATGGAATCGAGAAGTCGCAGCGTGCTGATACCGCGCTTTCGCGGGGCATGACAGTCCGTTACACTGGCTCCCCCGCCCGTCCGAAAAATGGTGATCTCTCATGTTCCTGATCGGCCAGTACGACTCCCCCTTTGTCCGCCGCGTCGCCATCGCCATGCGGCTGTATGGCCTGCCGTTCGAACACAGACCGTGGTCGACCTTCGGCGATGCGGAGAAAATCGCGCCGTACAATCCGCTGCGGCGGGTGCCGACGCTGGTGTTGGATGACGGCGAGGCGCTGATCGAGAGCGCGGTGATCCTGGATTATCTCGACGACCGCGTCGGCCCCGACAAGGCGCTGATCCCACGCAGCGGCGCGGTCCGACGGCGGCAGTTGCGGATTTCGGCGCTGGCGATGGGGCTCGGCGACAAGGCCGTCAGCCTGCTCTACGAGCGCGTGCTGCGCAAGGACAGGCAGCTTGACCTCTGGGTCGCGCGCTGCAAGACACAGATTTCAGGCGTGCTGGATGTGCTGGAGAAGGAGCGCGCGGCTGTGACGACGCCGTACTGGTTCGGCGAAACCATCGGCCATGCCGACATCGCGGTTGCCTGCGTGCTGCGCTTTGTCGGCGAGGCCCATCCCGCTCTGTTCGACGCGCGCTATCCGGCGCTGCGGGCGCATGCCGCGCGCTGCGAAGCGCTGCCGCCGTTCCGGGCCTTCGTGCAGCCGCTGGCGCCGCCAAAGGGGTAGAGGGCTTCGTAGGGTGGGCAAAGCGTAGCGTGCCCACCACGTGCCCACCATCCACGATGATCGGAAGATGGATGGTGGGCACGGGGCAAACGCGCCTTTGCCCACCCTACCTCTGCGATGTGATCCGACCTCTCCCCGCAAGCGGGGTGAGGTAAGGGAGTACGGCTGCGCGTGAGCCATAGGCCCGAAATCTGCCTTTGCATGGGGTTGTTTTCGCTTTTTTTGTCAGGCGGAGCGCGGAGCGTCCGGCTGCGCCAAGGGATGCGCGCTGGCAAAGGCCGGCAGCGCCATTGCGGTCTCGAAGATGCGCTTCACGGTCGGCCAGGTCGAAAGCTCGATCTGCTGGTTCACGGCGGCGGTGACGTGGCCGACCATGCAGATATCGGCCATCGTCGGCGCGTCGCCATGACAGAAGCGCCCGGTGTCCTTGTGGCCCGCGAGATGGCCTTCCAGCGCGGCCAGCGTCTCCACCGTCCAGTGCCGCCGCCACGCCGCCTGCTGCGCGTCGCGCAAATTCAGTTCCTGATCGAGGTAGCGCCGCACCCGCGGCGTCAGCAGCGGGTGGCCCTCGCAGGCGACCATCAGCGCCAGCGCGCGCACCCGGGCGCGGCCGGCGGGGTCGGCGGGCAGCAGCGGCGGCGCCGGATATTTCTCGTCGAGATATTCGAGGATGGCGAGCGACTGGAACAGCGTGACGCCGTCATCCGTCACCAGCGCCGGCAGCGCCATCTGCGGATTGACCGCGCGATAGGCGGGTTCGCGGTGCGCGTTGGCGTCGATGTCGACGAACACCACCTCGACCGGGAGGTCTTTCAGGTTGAGCGCAATGCGGAGGCGAAAGCTCGCCAGCGACCGCCAGAACGAGAAGAATTTCATCGGCGCCCCGCACTGTTGTTCCCCTCTCCCCTTGTGGGAGAGGGTGGCTTCGCAAAGCGAAGACGGGTGAGGGGTTCTCTCCGCGGATGCAGACCCCTCATCCGGCGCTGCGCGCCACCTTCTCCCACAAGGGGAGAAGGGAGGAAAGCCGCTACGCCCCCACCGCCTTCTTGCGCCAGGCTAGATGCACTGCGCAATTGCAACCCGGCGGATGCGCGGCCAGCTCCCTGGCGGCGACATCGTTGGCGGGCACGGCCGCCATCGGTGTCTTCGTAGCCGCCGCCTGCGCCGGAATGTAGTTCAATACCGGCGCCAGCCAGCGCTCGGCCTCGGCCACGCTGATGCGCTTGCGCGCGGCGTAGTCCTCGACCTGGTCGCGCTCGATTCGGCCGACGCCGAAATAGAAGCTCTCGGGATGCGAGAAATAAAGCCCCGACACCGACGAGCCCGGCCACATCGCAAAGCTCTCGGTCAATGTGACGCCGGCGGTGCTCTCGGCGTCGAGCAGCTTGAACAGCGTCGCTTTCTCGGTGTGGTCGGGCTGCGCGGGATAGCCGGGCGCCGGGCGGATGCCGGCATATTGCTCCGATATCAACTGGTCGGGCGTCAGCGTCTCGTCCGGCGCGTAGCCCCAGAACTCGCGGCGGACGCGCGCATGCATCCGCTCGGCGAAGGCTTCCGCCAGCCGGTCGGCCAGCGCCTTGCACAGGATCGAGGAGTAATCGTCGTTGGCGTTCCTGAAGCGGTCGGCGACCACGTCCTCGCCGATCCCGGCGGTGACCACGAACGCGCCGATATAGTCAGGCACGCCGGAAGACGTCGGCGCGATGAAATCCGACAGCGCGGCGTTGAAGCGGCCCTCGCGCTTCTCCAGTTGCTGGCGCAGCGTATGCAGGGTCGCGATTGAGGTTTTGCGGGTATCGTCGGCATAGACGACGATGTCGTCGCCGACCGCGTTGGCCGGCCAGAAGCCGATGGTGGCGCGGGCCGTGAACCATTTCTCGGCGATGATGCGCTTGAGCATCGCGCGCGCGTCGTCATAGAGCGAGCGCGCGGCTTCGCCGACCTTGGGATCGTCGAGGATGGCGGGGAAGCGCCCGGTCAATTCCCAGGTCTGGAAGAACGGCGTCCAGTCGATGTACTCGGCCAGTTCCGAAAGGTCGTAGGCGTCAAAGCTGCGGATGCCCAGAAACGAGGGCTTCTTCGGCGGCGTCTTCGCAAAGTCGATCCGGACGCCATTGGCGCGGGCGTCCGCCAGCTTCAGCCGCTTCTTGTCGGCCTGGGCGCGGAAATGCGCCGCGGAAATCTTGGCGTAGTCGGCGCGGATGTCGGCGGCATAGGCCTCGCGCCGGTCGGGCGCGAGCAGCGACGACGCGACGCCGACGGCGCGGCTGGCGTCGTTGACGTGAACCACCGGGCCGCCCTTGTAATTGGGGTCGATCTTGACGGCGGTATGGACCCGGCTCGTCGTGGCGCCGCCGATCAGCAGCGGCATCGTCATGCCCTGCCGCTGCATTTCGCCGGCCAGGAAACTCATCTCGTCGAGCGAGGGCGTGATCAGGCCGGACAGCCCGATGATGTCGGCGCCCTCGGCCTTCGCGGTCTCGATGATCTTGGCCGCGGGCACCATCACGCCGAGGTCGATGACCTCGAAATTGTTACATTGCAGCACGATGCCGACGATGTTCTTGCCGATGTCGTGGACGTCGCCCTTGACGGTCGCCAGCACGATCTTGCCGGCGCTGTTGCGGCCGTCGCCGGCGATGCCGTTGGCGAGGTTGCGCGCCTTTTCCTCCGCCATGAACGGCATCAGATAGGCCACCGCCTGCTTCATCACCCGCGCCGACTTCACCACCTGCGGGAGGAACATCTTGCCGTCGCCAAAGAGGTCGCCGACGATGTTCATGCCGGCCATCAGCGGGCCCTCGATCACGTTCAGCGGCCGCTCGACCGTCTGCCGCGCGGCCTCGGTGTCGGCCTCGATGAATTCGGTGATGCCGTGCACCAGCGCGTGGGAAAGCCGCTGCTCGACCGGCCATTCGCGCCAGGCCAGGTCCTGCTCCCTGGTCTGCTTCTCCTTGCCGCGGAATTTCTCGGCCAGCGCCAACAGCCGCTCGGACGCGCCGGGGTCGCGGTTGAGGATGACGTCCTCGCAAACCTGCCGCAACTCGGGGTCGATGTCGTCATAGACGATCATCTGCCCGGCATTGACGATGCCCATGTCCATGCCGGCCTTGATGGCGTGGTAGAGGAACACCGAATGCATGGCCTCGCGCACCGGCTCATTGCCGCGGAACGAGAACGACAGGTTGGAGACGCCGCCGGAGACATGGGCGCCCGGCAGGTTCTGGCGGATCCAGCGCGTCGCCTCGATGAAATCGACGCCGTAATTGTTATGCTCTTCCAGCCCGGTTGCGATCGCGAAAATGTTGGGATCGAAGATGATATCCTCGGGTGGAAAGCCGACCTCGTCGATCAGGATGTCGTAGGCGCGCTTGCAGATTTCGGTCTTGCGCGCGAACGTATCGGCCTGGCCGATCTCGTCGAACGCCATGACGACGACGGCGGCGCCGTGGCGGCGGGCGATGCGGGCCTCGTGGACGAACTTCTCAACGCCTTCCTTCATCGAGATCGAGTTCACCACCGGCTTGCCCTGGACGCATTTCAGCCCGGCCTCGATCACGGTGAATTTCGAGGAATCGACCATCACAGGCACGCGGGCGATGTCAGGCTCGGCGGCGACGAGGTTGAGAAACGTCACCATCGCGGCTTCCGAATCCAGCAAGCCTTCGTCCATGTTGACGTCGATGATCTGGGCGCCGTTCTCGACCTGCTCGCGCGCCACCTGAAGGGCTGCGGTGTAATCGCCCGCCGTGATCAGCTTGCGGAATTTCGCCGATCCCGTGACGTTGGTGCGCTCGCCGACATTGACGAAGGGGATCGCCGGCGTCAGCTCGAACGGCTCCAGCCCCGAAAGCCGCAGCCGCGGTGCGATCGCAGGGATCGCGCGCGGCCGGTGCGGGGCGACCGCGGCGGCGATCGCCGCGATGTGGTCCGGGGTGGTGCCGCAGCAGCCGCCGACGATGTTGACGAGGCCGGCTTGCGCGAACTCGCCGATCAGGCGCGCCATGTATTCCGGGCTTTCGTCGTACTGGCCGAATTCGTTGGGCAGGCCGGCGTTCGGGTAGGCGCAGACCATCGTATCGGCGACGCGGCCGATGTCGGCGATGTGGGCGCGCAGGTCCTCGGCGCCGAGCGCGCAGTTGAAGCCGATGGTGATCGGATCGGCGTGGCGCACCGAGTTCCAGAACGCTTCGGGCAGTTGTCCTGACAGCAGCCGGCCGGACTTGTCGGTGATGGTGCCCGAGATCATCACCGGCACGTCGATGCCGCGCGCCTCGGTGATTTCAGCGATGGCGTAGAGCGCGGCCTTGGCGTTCAGCGTGTCGAAAATGGTTTCGACCAGCAGCAGATCCGCCCCGCCGTCGAGCAGGCCGTTGATCTGCTCGCCATAGGCTTGGCGCAAATCGTCAAAGGTGACGGCGCGGTAACCTGGACTGGATACGTCGGGCGAGATCGAGGCGGTGCGGTTGGTCGGGCCGAGCGCGCCGGCGACGAAGCGCGGCTTGCCGTCCTCGGCGGTGACGCGCGCGGCGGCGGCGCAGGCGAGCCTGGCGCCGTCGCGGTTCAGCTCGTAGGCGAGGTTCGACATGTCGTAGTCGGCCTGCGCGATCGAGGTCGAGGAGAAGGTATTGGTGGCGACGATGTCGGCGCCGGCGCGCAGATACTCGGCGTGGATGTCTTCGATCGCGCGCGGCTGGGTCAGGATCAGGAGATCGTTGTTGCCGCGGACGTCGCGGTGAAAATCCTTAAAGCGCGCGCCGCGAAACGCGGCCTCGTCGTATTCGAGGGCCTGGATCATCGTGCCCATGGCGCCGTCGAGCACCAGGATGCGCTCGCGGGCGGCGGCGAGCAGGGCGGTGCGCTTCGGCGAAACTTTGGGAGAACGCGAAGAGGGCATCGGTCAGGCGGCTTTCTGCGCGCCATTGGGTCGGATGCCCAGGAGATGGCTGATCGCGAACACGAGGTCGGCGCGGTTCATGGTGTAGAAATGAAAAGTATCGACGCCGTGCTTGGCGAGCTTTTGGACCTGTCCGGCGGCGACGGTGGCGGCGACCAGCTTGCGGGTCTCGGCGTCGTCGTCGAGGCCTTCGAATTTTTCCGCCAGCCATTCCGGCACCGAGGTGCCGGCGCGGGTCACGAAGCCGCGCGCCTGCCTGAAATTGTGCATCGGCATGATGCCGGGAATGACGGGAATGTCGATGCCGCGGGCGCGGACGCGGTCGAGGTAGCGGAAATACAGATCATTGTCGAAGAACACCTGGGTGATGGCGCGCGCCGCGCCAGCGTCAACCTTGGCCTTCAGCGTGTCGATGTCGGCGTCAAGCGTCGGGCTCTCCGGGTGCTTCTCCGGATAGGCCGAGACCGAGATTTCGATGTCGGGATAGCGCCGCTTGATGCCTTCGATCAGCTCCGGCGAACTCTGGTAGCCGTCGGGATGGGCGTGATAGGCGGTGCCGATGCCGGTGGTGGGGTCGCCGCGCAGGGCGACGATGTGGCGGACGCCGATCTCGTGATAGCGCGCCACGACGTCGTCGATCTCGCCTTTGGGCGTGCCGACGCAGGTCAAGTGCGCCGCCGGGGTCAGGCGGGTCTCCTTGAGGATGCGCGCGATGGTCGAATGGGTGCGCTCGCGGGTCGATCCGCCGGCGCCGTAGGTCACCGACACGAAGCTGGGCGCAAGCGGCGCCAGCCGGTTGATGGTTTCCCACAGGCTGCGCTCCATCTCCGCCGTCTTGGGCGGAAAGAATTCGAAGGAAATCTTCGGCGAATGCAGCGCGCGATGGCCGTCACCGGCAGGGGGCGTAACTTCGGTCATGGCACTCATCGGGCTCCATCGAGATCGGCGCCTATCAGGCCTAGCGCCCATCAGCTAAAATAAGACAAACAGGGTCAGACAAACAGCCCATCAAGAGTGGGAAATGGCCCATTTTCATCAAGAAGATCTGGAGTAGCTGCTGGGAGCTCAGATATGTGGGCTAGACTACCAAACAAAAATAACCTGAAATTCCTCACAAATAGCGGTATTTTTTATGGAATAGCGCGATCCGATGGTTTTGTGGGCGTGGGGCAGGTCGATATAGTGTGCAATCTTGCGAATACCGCCCCACCTTCCGGCATCTGCTAAGGTACTGCATTGCCCGCGCGCGCGGGCCTGACCTGCGTCAGCCGGGACTTTGTTGCCTCCGCTTGCCGCACTAGGTTAGCGCAATGATCCCGCTTTCCGTCCTAGACCTCTCCGTCGTCACCACAGGCACGAAGCCCGCCGCGGCGCTGCGCAACAGCATCGACCTGGCGCGCCATGTCGATGCGCTCGGCTATGTCCGCTACTGGCTTGCCGAGCACCACAATCTGGCGTCGGTGGCGAGCCCGGCGCCCGACCTGATGATCGGGCAGATCGCGGCGGTCACGAAGAACATCCGCGTCGGCTCCGGCGGGGTGATGCTGCCCAACCACGCGCCGCTGGTGGTGGCCGAACGCTTCAAGATGCTGGAGGCGCTGTTTCCCGGCCGCATCGATCTCGGTCTTGGCCGGGCGCCCGGCACCGACGGCGCCACTGCGCATGCGCTGCGCAGCCGGCTCGATCGCCGCGAAGGCGACGACTTCCTTGAGCGGCTGCATGAACTGTGCCTGTGGGAAACCCGCGATTTCCCGCCCGGCCATCCCTACAACAACGTGGTGGCGATGCCGGACGACGCGCCCCTGCCGCCGATCTGGCTGCTCGGCTCGTCCGACTACAGTTCGGAACTCGCCGCCCAGGTCGGGATGGGATTTGCCTTCGCCCACCATTTCGCCTCATACGACGCGATCGAAGCCCTGACCCACTACCGCAGCCGCTTTGAACCGTCGGGCTGGCGCGCGACGCCGCACGGCATTCTCGCGGTCGCCGCCGTCGCTGCCGAAACCGATGCGGAGGCGGAACGGCTGGCCTCGTCGATGGACCTCAACCGCCTGCGCCGCGACCGCGGGCAATTTCTGCCGCTGCCGAGCGTGGAGGAAGCGCTGGCCTATCGCTATTCCGACGCCGAGCGCGCCTCGGTCGCCCGCAACCGCGCGCGGCTGTTCGTCGGCAGCCCCGCGACCATCATCGCGAAGCTGCAGCCGATGATCGACGCGGGCCGCCCCGATGAGCTGATGATCATCACCGCCGTCTACGACCACGATGCGCGCAAGAAGTCGTATAGTTTGCTGGCGGACGCCTTCGGGCTGGCAAAGCAGGTGGCTGCTTAGTCTCCGTCATTCCGGGGCGATGCGAAGCATCGAACCATGGTGTGCAATTGCGCACCTGAGAATCTCGCCGAGCTACGATCTCGAGATTCCGGGTTCACGCGTCGCGTGCCCCCGAATGACAGCGTTACTCGGCCTTCTCGCTGAACGTGGCGCGGAACGGATGCGCCGGGTAGACGCCGACGATGCGCAGTTCGCGCGAAAAGAACTTCAGTTCCTCCAGCGCAAAGGCAAGCCCCTTGTCCTCGGGATGGCCATCGACATCGGCATAGAACTGGGTCGCAAAGAAATTGCCGTCCACCATGTAGCTTTCCAGCTTGGTCATGTTGACGCCGTTGGTGGCAAATCCACCCATCGCCTTGTAGAGCGCGGCGGGCAGGTTGCGCACCCGGAAAACAAAACTGGTGACCAGCGGTCCCGAGCCCTGCTTGGCCCAATCGGCGTCGCGCGCCAGCACCACGAAGCGCGTGGTGTTGTGGGTCTCATCCTCGACGTCCTCGGCCAGGATCTCGAGGCCGTAGATTTCGGCGGCCAGCCGCGAGGCGATCGCGGCCACCGTCTTGTCGCCGCGTTCGGCGACGTCGCGCGCGCTGCCGGCGGTGTCGGCTGCGACAATCGGCTTGACGCCGAGCTTGCGGATGATGCGGCGACACTGGCCGAGCGCATGGACGTGGCTCTCCACCGTCTTGATGTCGGTGAGCCGGGTCCCCGGCAGCGCCATCAGCTGGTGGCGGATCGGCAGAAACCACTCGCCGACGATGAACAGGCCGGATGCCGGCAGCAAATGGTGGATGTCGGCGACGCGGCCGGCGACCGAATTCTCGATCGGGATCATGCCGAGATCGGCCTCGCCGGCGGAGATCGCGGCCAGCGCGTCCTCGAAGGTCGGGCAAGGCAGCGGCGCGGCGTCCGGATAGGCCTCGACGATGGCGATATGGGAGTTCGCGCCGGGCTCGCCCTGGAATGCAATGGTGAGCTTCTTGGTCATGGGAGGCCTTGTATCAGCCGTTCAGGCGTTGGCTATAGCGTTTTCAAGCGAAATGGGTGGCGTTTCGCGGCAGGAAAACGCGTCCAAACAAAGGTTAAAGCCTCGTTCAAGCAGGCCTGAGCATCTGGCGGGCGGTTTCGAGGTCGGCGGGGGTATCGACGCCGCGCGGCACCGTGTCCACGATGGTGACGTCGATCCGCATGCCGGCTTCCAGCGCCCGGAGCTGTTCGAGCTTCTCCTGCTGCTCAAGCGGGGAGGGCGGCAACGCCACGAACCGCTCCAGCGCGGCGCGGCGATAGGCGTAGAGGCCGATGTGGTGGTAGCGCGGCCCATCGCCGTGTGGCGCGGTGGCGCGGGTAAAATACAGTGCGCGCAGCCGCCGGGGGCCGATCGGCGAGCCGACCGCCTTGACCACGTTGGGATTGCGGTCCTCCTCCTCGGAATGGATCCGGGCGGCAAGGGTTGCGATATCGACGGCAGGATCGGCCAGCGGCGGCAACACGTCCCGGATATTGTCGGGCGATATGGTCGGGAAGTCGCCCTGCAGATTGACCACGATCTCGATCTGGCCCGCCGGGTCGAGCCGCCCGAGCGCCTCGTGGATCCGGTCCGAGCCGGAGGGGTGATCGGCCCGCGTCATGACCGCCTCGCCGCCATGGGATCGCACGGCGTCCGCGATCTCCGACGTGTCGGTGGCAACCGCGACCCGCCCGATCCCGGCCGCTTCAGCCCGCCGCAACACGTGGACGATCATTGGCACGCCGCCAATATCCAACAGCGGTTTGCCGGGCAGGCGGCTGGCCTTCATGCGGGCGGGAATCAGCACCAGGATGCGGGCTTCGGTCATTCGGAACGGGGCCAGGGCCTTCGCGAAAACAGGCCAGGAAAAATGGGGGATCGGCGGAAAGTCGGCGCGTTTATACGGGTTGCCAGAGCGCGGGCAAACCGATATCTCAACCGGGCTGAAGGTTGCGGCGCGAAAGCCTGATTCCTGACGCGAATTCGCGGCCGTTTCGCCGGCCTTAAAGTCGATCTTCCGGCCTGGAGCCTGATCCAACTATGGACTCCTTCGAACTCAACAAGATTCTCGGCGCCATCCTCGCCACCTGCCTTGTCCTCCTGGTCACGAGCTTTGCCGCCTCCGCGATTTTCACGCCGGTCATGCCGGCCAAGCCCGGGTTCGAGATCGCCGTGAAGGAAGCGGCGCCAGGCGGCGGGGCCAAGGAAGCCGCGGCACCGTCCGAGCCGATCGAAAAGCTGCTGCAGACAGCCTCCGTCGAGAAGGGCGCCGCCGCCGCCAAGAAGTGCGCGGCCTGCCATACCTTCGAGAAGGGTGGCCCGAACCGCGTCGGCCCGAACCTGTTCGGCATTGTCGAGCGGGCGCGCGGCAGCGAGGCCGGGTTCAACTATTCGGCCGCGCTGAAGGGCAAGCCCGGCAAGTGGACCTTTGACGATCTGAACAAGTTTATCGCGAGTCCAAAAAGCTTCCTCCCCGGCACCTCGATGGCTTTTGCCGGCGTGCCAAAGGACAGCGAGCGAGCTGATATCATCAATTATCTGCGCACGATGGCGGATAGTCCGGTTCCGCTTCCGACCGCGGCGAAATAACATTTCGAAAGTCCGGCATGGACTTCTGCGCGACATCACGGCCAGGCATTGCCTGGCCGTTTCCATTTGGGGGCTGCGGCATCATCGGGACCTTTCGCCGCAGCGCCGCCGCACACGGGCTGGTATCATGAGGAAAAAGCAACGCAATTTGTCGAACCCTTGCCTTATATTGGGTGCTGGCTAGCTTTCGTCAGCAACAGGATTTCCGCACTTGGCCATTACCCGACGACACCTTCTGCAAGGCAGCGCCGTAGCCGCCCTGGCTCCGGGGCTCGGGCTCGCCCCCGGCACACCGGCGATCGCTCCAGGCTACGCACAATCAGGCGAGCCGGCGTGGCGGCACGCGCTGTCGCTGTTCGGCGAGGTCAAATATCCGGCCGGCTTCAAGCGCTTCGATTACGTCAATCCCGACGCGCCCAAGGGCGGTCTGGCCCGCCAGATTCTGGTCGGGACCTTCGACAATTTCAATGTCGCGGTGGCCGGGGTCAAAGGCTCGCTCGCTGCCGCCGTTGGCCTGATCTACGAATCGCTGATGACGCCGGCGCTGGATGAAGTCTCGACCGAGTACGGCGCGTTGGCCGAGTCGGTCAGCCATCCCGATGATTTTTCGTTCGTGATCTACCGGTTGCGAGCCCAGGCGAAATGGCACGACGGCAAGCCGGTGACGCCGGAAGACGTGATCTTCTCGCTGGATTCCTTCAAGAAGCACCATCCGCAATACTCGGCCTATTACCGCCACGTCGTGAAGGCCGAGAAAATCGGCGAGCGTGACATCAAGTTCACCTTTGATACCCCCGGCAATCGCGAGCTGCCGCAAATCGTGGGGCAGCTGACAATCCTGCCGAAGCACTGGTGGGAAGGCACCGATAGCGAAGGCCGCAAGCGCGATGTCTCCGTCACCACGCTGGAGAAGCCGCTCGGCTCGGCGCCTTACCGCATCAAGGATTTCGTTGCCGGCCGAACGGTGACGCTGGAGCGGGTCAAGGACTATTGGGCCCGTGACCTCGGCTTTGCCATCGGGCGCAACAATTTCGACGAACTGCGTTACGAATATTTTCGCGACGGGTCGGTGGCGCTTGAAGCCTTCAAGGGCGACCAGGTGGACTGGCGCACCGAGAACAGCGCAAAGAACTGGTCAACGGCCTATGATTTTCCCGCCGTCACCGACAAGCGCGTGCTGCTGGAGGAGTTTCCAAACCGCAGCTCCGGCATCATGCAGGGCTTTGCATTGAATATCCGGCGTGAGAAATTCAGCGACCCGCGGGTGCGTCGTGCGCTGAATTTTGCCTTCGACTTCGAGGAAATGAACAAGCAGATTTTCTTCGACCAGTACAAGCGCATCAGCAGTTATTTCGACGGAACGGAGCTCGCCTCGAGCGGCCTGCCGCAAGGCAAGGAACTGGAGATACTCGAAACCGTCCGTGCCGACGTGCCTGCCGAAGTGTTCACGAAAGCCTACAGCAACCCGGTCGGGGGCAATCCGGAAGCCGTGCGCGAAAACCTGCGCGAGGGGCTGCGTCTGCTAAAGGAGGCCGGCTACGAAGTGCGCGAGCGCAAGCTGATCGACAGCAAGACGGGAACCCCGTTCGCGCTCGAACTGCTCAGTGCGGATCCGAGCTTCGAGCGGGTCATGCTGTTCTTCAAGCCTTCGCTGGAGCGGCTCGGCATTACCGTCGGGGTGCGCACGATCGATCCGACGCAGTATGAAAACCGGCTACGGAGCTGGGATTTCGATATTGTTACTTCCTCCTGGGGGCAGTCGCTGTCGCCGGGCAACGAACAGCGCGAATACTGGGGTTCGCAGGCGGCCGACATGGCGGGGTCGCGCAATATCATCGGTATCAAGAACAAGGCGGTCGACAAGCTGATCGAGCGCGTGATCTTCGCCAAGGACCGGGACGAACTCGTCGCAGCCACCAAGGCGCTCGACCGGGTGTTGTTGTGGAACCACTATGTGGTGCCGCAGTGGAATTACCCCAAGGTCCGCACCGCGCGCTGGGATCGTTTTGGCCGTCCGGCCGAACTGCCGAAATACGGGCAGTCCGCTTTCCCGTCGCTGTGGTGGTACGACGCCGAAAAGGCTGCCAGGATCGGAAGGCGTAGTTGAAGGGATCGCGCATGCCGCAGCTCAATCGCCGGCTCGTGCTGGGTCTCGGCGTGGGCGCGTTGAGCGCAGCCGGTTTCGGCCCGGCGCTGGCGCAGGGCGGCGACAGGAAGCTGCATGGCCTCTCGGCATTCGGCGACCTGAAATATCCGGCGGATTTTCCCCATTTCAGCTACGTCAACGCCAACGCCCCGAAAGGCGGGACGTTTTCGCAACTGGTCGGCGCCGGGGGCTCGACCTTCAATTCGCTGAACGCCTACATTGTCAAGGGCGATGTGGCGAGCGGGATGTATCTCACTTTCGCCTCGCTGATGGCACGCGCCCTCGATGAACCGGACGCGGTCTATCCTCTGGCCGCGGAAGAGCTGACGGTTTCCGCCGATGGTTTGGTCTTTCGCTTCCGGCTGCGGCCGGGAATAGCCTTTCATGACGGTTCTGAAATCAACGCCTCGGACGTCGCCTTCTCGCTGACGACGCTGAAGAGCAAGGGTCATCCGACCTTCTCCTCGGTGCTCCGCGATCTCGCGGAAGCAACGGCCGAGGACAAGCGGACGGTGCAGCTGCGCTTTCATCCAACCCGCGGCCTGGACGTGCCGGCGCTCGCCGCCACGATGCCGATCTTCTCCGAAAAGTACTATTCGACGCGGTCGTTCGACGAAACCACGCTGGAGGCGCCGCTGGGGTCGGGTCCTTATCGCCTCGCTCGTTTCGAGCAGGGTCGTTTCGCCGAGTTTCAGCGGGTCCAGAACTGGTGGGGCGAGAATCTGCCGGTATCGCGCGGCCAGTACAATTTCGATGTCGTGCGGGACGAATACTACCGGGATCGCGAGGCCGGCTTCGAGGCGTTCACGGGCCGCAACTACCTGTTCCGGGAAGAGTTCACCTCGCGGGTCTGGGCGACGCGTTACGAATTCCCCGCGCTGCGCGACGGCCGCGTCAGGCGGGAAGTGATTCCCGACGAGCGGCCCTCCGGTGCGCAGGGCTGGCTGTTCAATACCAGGCGGGAAAAGTTCAGGGACCGGCGCGTTCGCGAGGCGCTGACGATCGCCTTCGATTTCGAATGGACCAACAAGAACCTGATGTACGGGTCCTACCAGCGCACCCATTCGGTGTTCCAGAACTCCGAGATGATGGCGCGGGGAGAGCCGTCGCCGGACGAGGTGGCGCTGCTGGAGCCGTTCCGCGACCGCGTGTTGCCGGAAGTGTTCGGGCAGGCATGGATACCTCCGGAGACCGACGGCTCGGGTCAGGATCGCAAGCTTTTGCGCAGCGCGGGCGACCTGCTCAATGCCGCGGGCTGGACCGTGAAAGACGGCCGCCGGCTGAACGCCGGGGGCGAGCAATTGGCGGTCGAATTCCTGCTGACCGAGCGGTCGTTCGAGCCGCATCACACCACCTTCATCAAGAACCTTCGCGTGCTCGGCATCGACGCCAACATTCGGCTGATTGATCCGGCGCAAGCCGAGGCTCGGCTGAAGGATTTCGATTTTGACATCGCCATTGCGCGGTTTATTTTCCCGCAAATTCCCGGAAGCTCGCTGCGAAACTATTTTTCGAGCGATTTCGCCAAAACCAAGGGTTCCAGCAACCTCGCCGGAATTTCCGACCCTGTCGTCGACGCGCTGGTCGAGAAAGCGGTGGGCGCGCAGACGCAGGCAACCCTCAACAACACCTGCCGCGCCCTTGACCGCGTGCTGCGATCCGGACGTTACTGGATTCCGCACTGGAACAAGGCTTCGCACTGGATCGCCTACTGGGACCAGTTCGGTTTCCCGCCGACCAAGCCGCGTTATGCGCGGGGGGCGCCGGACACCTGGTGGTACGATCAGGCCAAGGCCGCGAAACTCGAGCAGGCCAGGTAATCCATGACCGCCTATATCGCCCGCCGCGTGCTGCTGATGATCCCGACCCTGCTCGGTATCCTGTTCGTGTCCTTTGTGGTGGTGCAGTTCGCGCCGGGCGGCCCGGTCGAGCGCGTGATCGCGCAGCTCTCGGGATCCGACACCGGCGCGGCCTCCCGCGTTTCCGGCTCCTCCGGCGGTGATTTCGGCGCGCGGCCCCAGGTCGGCGCGTCGGCGGACGCCGTCAGTTCGAAATATCGCGGGGCGCAGGGGCTTGATCCCGAATTCATCAAGAAGCTCGAGACGCAGTTCGGCTTCGACAAGCCGGCGCCGGAACGGTTCGCGCTGATGCTGTGGAATTTTGCGCGCTTTGATTTCGGCAAGAGCTACTTCCGCGACGTCAGCGTGATCCAGCTGATCAAGGAAAAGCTGCCGGTCTCGATGTCGCTCGGCATCTGGATGACGCTTCTGACCTATCTGATCTCGATCCCGCTCGGGATCCGCAAGGCGGTGCAGGACGGGACGCGCTTGGACACCTGGACGTCGGCGGTGATCATCGTGGGGTTCGCGATCCCGGGCTTCCTGTTTGCGATCCTGCTCATCATCCTGTTTGCCGGCGGCTCGTTCTTCAACATTTTTCCGCTGCGCGGCCTGACCTCGGACGGCTGGGCGCAGTTTCCCTGGTACTGGAAGATCATCGACTATTTCTGGCACCTCGCGCTACCGCTGGTCTCGATGGCGCTCGGCGCCTTCGCCACCATGACGCTGCTGACCAAGAACTCGTTCCTCGATGAGATCCGCAAACAATACGTCATGACCGCGCGCGCCAAGGGCTGCAGCGAGCGGCAGGTGCTGTACAACCACGTCTTCCGCAACGCGATGCTGATCGTGATCGCGGGCTTTCCGGGCGCTTTCATCCACGCCTTCTTCTCCGGCTCGCTCCTGATCGAGACCATCTTCTCGCTCGACGGCCTCGGCCTGCTCGGCTTCGAAAGCGTCCTGAACCGCGATTACCCTGTGGTGTTCGGAACGCTGTTCATCTTTTCGCTGGTCGGCCTCGTGATCAACCTGATCTCGGACCTTGCCTACATGTGGATCGATCCGCGGATCGATTTCGAGGCGCGCGAGGTCTGATGACGATCACCGCGCCCCAGCCGGTCGAGACCTCGACGCAATCGCCGCTCGGCGAGGCGGTGCCGGTCACCCGGCACCGATTTTCGCCGTCGCCGCTCAACCGCCGCCGCTGGCAGAATTTCAAGGCCAATCGCCGCGGCTACTGGTCGTTCTGGATCTTCACGGTTCTGTTCGTGGTCTCGCTGTTTGCCGAGCTGATCGCCAACGACCGGCCGTTCCTGATCAAGTATGATGGCAGTCTCTATTGGCCGGCCTTCGTCAGCTATTCGGAAACCACCTTCGGCGGCGACTTCGAGACCGCCGCCGACTATCGCGATCCGTACCTGCAGAAGCAGATCGCGGCCAAGGGCGGCACCGTGATCTGGCCGCTGATCCGTTATTCCTACGCCACCCACAATCTCGACCTGCCGACGCCGGCGCCGTCGAAGCCGACCTGGATGCTGACGGAAGCCCAGTGCCGGGAGGTGGTGCAGAAGAAGGGCCTCAGCGGCTGCCGCGACCTCGAATACAACTGGCTCGGCACCGACGACCAGGGCCGCGACGTGGTCGCGCGCCTGATCTACGGCTTCCGCATCTCGGTGCTGTTCGGCCTGACGCTGACCATCGTCTCCTCCATCATCGGGATCGCCGCCGGCGGCGTGCAGGGCTATTTCGGCGGCTGGGTCGACCTCCTGTTCCAGCGCTTCATCGAGGTCTGGAACGCGATCCCTTCGCTCTATCTGTTGCTGATCATATCGGCGGTGCTTCCGCCCGGTTTCTTCATCCTGCTCGGCATTCTCTTGCTGTTCTCCTGGGTGTCGCTGGTTGGCCTGGTGCGCGCCGAATTCCTGCGCGGGCGAAACTTCGAGTATATCCAGGCGGCGCGGGCGCTCGGCGTTTCCAACGCCAAGATCATGTTCCGTCACCTGCTGCCGAACGCCATGGTGGCAACCATGACGTTCCTGCCCTTCATCGTGTCGTCCTCGGTGATGACGCTGACGGCGCTGGATTTCCTCGGCTTCGGCCTGCCGCCGGGCTCGCCGTCGCTTGGCGAGATGCTGTCGCAGGCCAAGGCCAACGTGCAGGCGCCGTGGCTCGGTCTCGCCGGCTTCTTCTCGGTAGCGATCATGCTGTCGCTGCTGATCTTCATCGGCGAGGCGGCGCGCGACGCCTTCGACCCGCGCAAGACGTTCCGGTAGGGGCCACGGCATGGATGCGATCAACCAGCCCCTGCTCGATGTCCGTGATCTCTCGGTGGCGTTCGGCGACACGCTCGCAGTCGATCATGTCTCGTTTTCCATCAGGCGCGGCGAATGCGTCGCACTGGTCGGCGAGTCCGGTTCCGGAAAATCGGTCAGCGCGCTGTCGGTCCTGAAGCTGCTGCCCTATCCGAGCGCTTCGCATCCCTCCGGCCAGATCCATTTCCGCGGCCGTGACCTGCTGATGGCGGCGGAAGGCGAGATGCGCGAAATCCGCGGCAACGATATCTCGATCATCTTCCAGGAGCCGATGACCTCGCTTAATCCGCTGCACACGATCGAGGCGCAGATCGGCGAGGTCCTGTTGCTGCATAGCGGTGTCGGCGGCGCGACGGCGCGGGCGCGCACGCTGGAACTATTGACGCAGGTCGGAATTCCCGATCCCGAAACCCGGCTGAAGAGCTATCCGCATCAGCTGTCCGGCGGCCAGCGCCAGCGTGTCATGATCGCGATGGCGCTCGCCAACGAACCGGATCTGCTGATCGCGGACGAACCGACCACCGCGCTCGACGTTACCGTGCAAGCCCAGATCCTGGCGCTGCTGGCGGAGATTCGCGCCCGGCTCGGCATGAGCATGCTGTTCATCACCCATGATCTCGGCATCGTCCGGCGCATCGCCGACGTCGTCTGCGTGATGAATTCGGGCAAGATCGTCGAGCAGGGGCCGGTCGAGCAGGTCTTCACCGCGCCGAAGCACGCCTATACGCGCGCGCTGCTGGCGGCCGAGCCGAAGCCCGACCCGGCGCCGCCGCGACCGGGTTCGCCCGTGGTGATGTCGGCCGACAATCTCAAGGTCTGGTTTCCGATCAAGCGGGGGCTGTTGCGCAAGACCGTCGGCCACATCAAGGCGGTGGACGGCGTCAGCATTGCAGTACGCAAGGGCGAAACCCTCGGCGTCGTCGGTGAGTCCGGCTCCGGCAAGACCACGCTGGGCCTGGCGCTGCTGCGGCTGATCTCCTCCGAGGGGCCGATCGTGTTTCTCGGCAGCAATATTCAGGGCCTGCGCTTCAAGGCCATGCTGCCGTTCCGGCGTGACATGCAGATCGTGTTTCAGGATCCGTTCGGCGCGCTGAGCCCGCGGATGTCGGTCGGCGACATCGTCGCCGAGGGTCTTAGCGTTCACCAGCCCGGCCTGTCGCACGAGGCACGCGAGGCGCGGGTGGTCAAGGCGTTGAACGATGTTGGACTCGATCCGCGGACCCGGTTCCGCTACCCGCATGAATTCTCCGGCGGCCAGCGCCAGCGCATTTCGATCGCGCGCGCGGTGGTGCTGGAGCCGAATTTCGTCGTGCTGGACGAGCCGACCTCGGCGCTCGACATGCTGTTCCAGGCCCAGATGGTCGATCTGTTGCGCGAGCTGCAGCGCCAGCGCGACCTGACCTACTTGTTCATCTCGCACGATCTGCGCGTGGTGGCATCGCTGGCGAGCCACCTGATCGTGATGCGTCACGGCAAGGTGGTGGAGGAGGGGCCGGCCGCCGAACTGTTCAGAAATCCCAGGAGCGACTACACCCGCGCCCTGTTCGCCGCCGCGTTCCGGATCGAAGCCGCGCCGGACGCGCCTGCTACCTGACCGTCATTCCGGGGCGCGCGCAGCGCGAACCCGGAATCTCGACCCGCATAAAATTTCTGGATTCCGGGTTCACGCGCGTTGGCGCGTGCCCCGGAATGACGATGCGGGGCTAGCTATAGCCGCTTGATCGCCGTCACCTCGCTGCCGGCGGCCTTGATCCGCGCCATTGCCTCGCGCGTGCTTTCGATCACGGTGGCCATGTGATGCGCATTGGCGTGGACGATGGTGTCGGCATCGCGGGCGATGGCGACGTGGCCTTGCCAGAAGATCAGGTCGCCGCGTTGCAGCTTCTTCGTTTCAGCCAGACTCAACGTTCGGCCCAGTCCATCCTGCTGCATGTCGCTGTCGCGGGGACAGCCGGTGCCGGCGGCGTTCAGCGACAGCTGCACCAGTCCCGAGCAATCGATCCCGAGGCTGCTTTTGCCGCCCCACAGATAGGGCGTGCCGGCGAAACGCTCGGCGACCGCAACGAAATCCGTCTCCATCGCCTCGATGGCACCGAGGTGCGGCTTCGGCAGATGCCATCCCTCGCTGGATACGGCGAATGCTCCGGCTTCGCGAACCACCGTCAGCCCAGCGCCGAACGACAGCGTCTCGACCGGCGGCAGCTTGATCGAGGGGCCCGGGAAGGCCAACGTCCGCAGCGCCGTAACCTTGTGCGTCGGTGCGGCCGCGGGCCTTGCCAGCGCGGCATCCGCGATCCAGCCGACATAGCCGTCGCCGTGCAACTGGCCCCAAGCGAAGCCTTCGCCGTTGCGGTCGTAGATCGTGACGCGCTCGCCTTTCAGCGCCTCGGTCAGCAGCACGGCGTCGTGCGCGGGCGATCCGCGCAGCGGTGCGAGGGCCGCGGCGACGCAAAACTCCTCACCGGCGACGAAGCGCGCGGCCTCCACCTTGCCCTCGAGATATTTCGCGGCGAGATCGGGCCGCGCCGGGGTCAGGCGCGGATCATCCATAGCGTTCGCTCAAGAGCTTGTAGATCGCGCGCGCCGCCTGGCATTCGCCGCCTTCGGGGCGCGCCGGCTTGGCGGAAGGCGTCCAGCCGTAGATATCGACATGCAACCAGCTCTTCGCCTCGGTCACGAAGCGCTGCAGGAACAGCGCGCAGGTGATCGAGCCGGCAAAGCTGCCGGACGGCGCGTTGTTGATGTCGGCTGTTTTCGAATCCAGCCAGGAATCGTAAGCCGGCCAAAGCGGTAACCGCCATAACGGGTCGTTCTCCGTTTTCGCGTGGGCTGCGACGCTCGCGGCCAGCGTCTCATCATGGGTGTAAAAGGGCGGTAAATCCGGTCCCAGCGCCACCCGCGCTGCACCCGTCAGGGTGCCGAGATCGATCAGCAGGTCAGGCTTCTCTTCGTCGGCGAGCGCCAGCGCGTCCGCCAGCACCAGCCGCCCCTCGGCGTCGGTGTTGCCGATCTCGACGGTCGGTCCCTTGCGCGACTTGAAGACGTCGAGCGGTCGGAAGGCGTTGCCGGCCACCGCGTTCTCCACCGCCGGAATCAGGACGCGCAGCCGGATCTTCAGCTTCGCATCCATCACCATCTGCGCCAGCGCCAGCACGTTGGCGGCGCCGCCCATGTCCTTTTTCATGATCAGCATGCCGCCGGATGGCTTCAGGTCGAGGCCCCCGGTATCGAAGCACACGCCTTTTCCGACCAGCGTTACCCTGGGGTGAGACGGATCGCCCCAGCTGATGTCGATCAGGCGCGGCGCGCGTGTCGAGGCCATGCCGACCGCGTGGATCAACGGGAAGTTCTGTTTGACGAGTTCATCGCCGACGATGCAGGTGAAGCTCGCGCCAAAGCGCGCAGCCAGCGCTTGCGCGGCCTGCGCCAGTTGCTCCGGGCCCATGTCGTTCGACGGCGTATTGATCAGGTCGCGCGCCAGCGAAGCCGCCGCCGCCATCCTCACGACGTCGGCGATGTCGACGCCATCGGGCGGCGCCAGCCGGACCGCGGGCATCTCGTTCTTCCGGTAGCGGCCGAAGCGGTAGGCGCCTAGCGCGAATGCCAGCGTTGCGAGGCGGGCGTCATGCGGGGCATTGGCAAAACGGTACAGGCCGGAGGGCAGCAGGCCGGGCAGCGCGCCTGGTCGGAACGGATCGCGCGCCCGGTCGCTCTCGTCGTCGAGTCCGAAAACGACATGGGCGAGCTGCCCGTCCGGCCCGGGTAACGTCAGGCACCTGCCGGGCTTGGCGGTGAAACCGTTAGCCGTCGCAAACCGCCTCGCCGGTGCGGGAAGGCCGTCGGCGATGGCGGCCCATGTCGTCCTGGTGGCGAAGGTGATCGGGATGGCGGTGGTGGAGGCGGTAGCGGTTTCAAACAGGGAATGCATGCTGCGTCTCGCAAGGGCGGGGTCACGCCGCTGGCATAGCACGGCGAATTAACCGGCCGTTAGGGTTAACAGTCTATTGCTGGTCCGTCCGGATCGATCCATTCGCCAGATATCCCCGAGTTGAAGTGCCATGCGTCGACAGTCCAGCAATATCCGGGTTCTTGCGCGGCTCCTTGGCTCCGTTGCCGTGTCGGCGGTTCTCGCTGCGGGCCTTGGCGGCTGCCAGACCGTATCCGACGTCACGGGAGCGCTGGCATCCTCGAAGGCGCAAGCACCTGTTCCCGACGATCCGCGCCGCGCCGTGGAAGTCTATGGCGAGCGCTATCGCGCCAACCCCAAGGATGCAGAAGCGGCATTGGCGTACGGCCAGGCGCTGCGGGCCTCCGGCCAGCGCGCCCAGGCCTCCGCCGTGCTGGAACAGGCCACGATCGCTCATCCCGGCAACAAGACGCTGCTGGCCGCTTACGGCCGCGCGCTCGCCGACAACGGTAGTTCGCAGGCCGCCTTCGACGTGCTTGCCCGTGCCCATACCCCGGCCAATCCCGACTGGCGCATTCTGTCGGTGCAGGGCACCACGCTGGACAAGCTCGGCAAGCATGAGGACGCCCGCCGCTACTACGCCAGCGCGCTGAAGATCGTGCCGGAAGAGCCGTCGGTGCTGTCCAACCTCGGCCTCTCCTACATGCTGACGCGGGAGTTGCCGCAGGCCGAGGAAACGTTGCGTAGGGCCCATGGCAATCCGCGGGCCGATGGCCGGGTGCGACAGAACCTGGCGCTGGTGGTGGGCCTGCAGGGCCGCTTTGCGGAAGCCGAGACCATTGCCAAGGGCGACCTGCCGGCCGAAGAGGCGGCGGCCAATGTCGCTTACCTTCGGGAGATGTTGAGCCGCAAGGACAAGAACAATTCGCGTCCTCCCGGCAGCAGGCCGACGGTGCCGGTGGCAGCGCTCGACCGGCCGAACTGATCCGCCGCTACGCCAGACCTGTGGGAACTTCGCCGGCGCGGCTTCGCTGCGCCGAACGTCTTAATGCGGCATCGTCTGGAGCTTGATGTAGGTCGGTCCAAGAATGACGATGAACAGGCAGGGCAGGAAGAACAGGATCATCGGCACGGTGAGCTTCGGCGGCAGCGCGGCCGCCTTCTTCTCGGCCTCGTTCATCCGCATGTCGCGGTTCTCCTGCGCCATCACGCGCAGGCTCTGGCCGAGCGGCGTTCCGTAGCGTTCCGACTGCATCAGCGCCAGGCAGACCGATTTCACGCCCTCGAGGCCGGTGCGCTTGGCGAGGTTTTCGTAGGCCACCTTGCGGTCCTGCAGATAGGACAATTCGGCAGTCGTCAGCGCAAACTCCTCCGACAGCGCGATCGACTGGCCTGCGATTTCGGCAGCCACCTTGCGGAAGGCGACCTCGACCGACATGCCTGACTCGACGCAGATCAACAGCAGGTCCAGCGCGTCCGGAAAGGCGCGCTTGATCGAAAGCTGGCGTTTGCCGATGGCGTTCTTCAGGAACAGCATCGGCGCCTGCAGCCCGAGATAGGCGGCCCCGATACAGATGCCGAGCTTGATCGCGAGCGATTTGTCCAGCGGCGTGATGACGAACACGTAGAGGGCTGCGCCAAGAAACAGTGCGATCGGCGTCACCGCGCGGGCAAACAGGAAGGTGACGTAGGGCGCTTGGCCGCGATAGCCCGCCATGACCAGCTTGTCGCGGGCGGCTTCCTGTGCCAGCCACTTGGTCAGGTTGAAATCTTCCACCACCTTGGAGACGAGCTGCTTCGGGGTCTGCCGCAGCGACACCTTCTCCGTCTTGGCGAGACGGTCGCGTTCGCGCTGGCGGAGCCGTTCGCGCTCGCTGGCGACCGCCTTCATCCGCTTGGCCAGGCCTTCGCCGGCGAACAGCGGCATGATCAGCGTGTAAGCGGTCGCGCTGGCCGCGATGGCGGCGAGCAGCATCGTCATGAACCGCGCGTCGTGGAGCTTGGAGACAATAAGTTCAATCATGGCACACCGTCAGAAGTCGAAGTTGATCATCTTTTTCATTACCAGGACGCCGATCGTCATCCAGCCGACGCAGGCAACGAGCATGAACTGGCCGATGTGATGGGTCCAAAGCAACGCGATGTAGTCGGGGGTGGTAATCCATACCAGAAGCATCACGATCGGAGGCAGCGATCCGATGATGCCAGCCGAGGCCTTGGCTTCCATCGACATCGCCTGAATCTTCTCCGCCATCTTCTTGCGGTCGCGCAGCACCTTGGAGAGGTTGCCGAGTGCTTCCGACAGGTTGCCGCCCGACTTCTGCTGGATCGCGACCACGATGCCGAAGAAGTTCGCCTCCGGCACCGGCATCCGCTCGTACAGGCGCGCGCAGGCTTCGCCCAGCGGCATGCCTATGGCCTGCGTCTCGATGATGGCCAGAAACTCGCTCTTGAGCGGCTCCGGCGCGTCGGCCGCGACCACCTTGATCGACTCGAACAGCGGCAGGCCGGCCTTGATGCCGCGCACGATCACATCGACGGCGTCGGGAAGTGCCTTCAGGAATGCCTTTTCCCGGCGCTTCTTGAGGTAGCCCAGGATCCAGCGCGGCAAGCCCAGGCCGGCGGCAAAGGCCATGGCCGCGGCGCCAGGCAATCCGCCGCCAACCATGAACGCGAGAGCGAATGCCGCTGCGGCGAGAACGCCGGACGCGATCCAGAACTTCTGCGTCGTCCAGGATCCCAGACCGGCCTGGGCAAGCCGGACGCTGAGGGGAACGGACTTTTCCTTCTGGCGGCGGGCGTCGAGTTCCTTAAGCGATCCTTCGACCTGTTCGCGGCGCGAGCGCTGGCTCTTTTCGGTCTGGCGCGCGGCGGGTTCGGAGCGCGCGATCGAGGCGCGGCGCGATTGAGCCATCCTCTCGCCCGACAGCGCGGGATAGATGAAGACCCATGCCAGGCCGCCGATGGCGGTGGCGGCCATGAAGGCCAGTGCGAGCGTTTGCATGCAGGTCGCCCTCTCAATCCTTGACGATGACTTCGGCGGCGTCGAGCGCGGCCGCGAGCCGGTTCTCTTCGCCGTAATACCGCGCGCGTTCCCAGAACCGTGGACGGCCGATCCCGGTCGAGCGGTGCCGCCCGACAATCTTGCCGTTCGCGTCTTCGCCGATCATGTCGTAGAGGAACACGTCCTGGGTGATGATGGTGTCGCCTTCCATCCCCATCACCTCGGTGATGTGGGTGATGCGGCGCGAGCCGTCGCGCAGGCGCGCTGCCTGGATGATGACGTCGATGGAGGCACAGATCATTTCGCGGATGGTGCGCGAGGGCAGCGAGAAGCCGCCCATGGTGATCATCGATTCGCAGCGCGACAGGGCTTCCCGGGGGTTGTTGGCGTGCAGCGTCCCCATCGAGCCGTCGTGGCCGGTGTTCATGGCCTGCAGAAGGTCGAATGCCTCGGGTCCGCGGACTTCGCCGACGATGATGCGTTCCGGCCGCATACGCAGGCAGTTGCGGACCAGTTCGCGCATCGTGACCTGGCCCTCGCCCTCGATGTTGGGCGGGCGGGTTTCCAGCCGTACCACATGCGGCTGCTGCAACTGGAGTTCCGCGGCATCCTCGCAGGTGATCACGCGCTCGTCGTGCTCGATAAACTGGGTCAGGCAGTTCAACAGCGTGGTCTTGCCGGAGCCGGTGCCGCCGGAAATCAGCACATTGCAGCGGACGCGGCCGATGATCTGCAGGATCTGGGCCCCTTCCGGCGAGATCGCGCCGAATTTGACGAGCTGATCGAGCGTCAGCTTGTCCTTCCTGAATTTTCGAATGGTAAGCGCCGGACCGTCGATCGCCAGCGGCGGGACGATGGCGTTGACGCGGCTGCCGTCGGCAAGCCGCGCGTCGCAGATCGGCGAGGATTCGTCGACCCGTCGTCCGACCTGGCTGACGATGCGCTGGCAGATGTTGAGAAGCTGCTGATTGTCGCGGAAGCGGATCCCGGTTTTCTGGATCTTGCCGTCGACTTCGATGAATACCGTGCCGGCGCCGTTGACCATGATGTCGGCGATGTCGTCGCGCGACAGCAGCGGCTCCAGCGGGCCGTAGCCGAGCACATCGTTGCAGATGTCGTCGAGCAGCTCTTCCTGCTCGGCAATCGACATCACGATGTTCTTGATCGCGATGATCTCGTTGACGATGTCGCGGATTTCCTCGCGCGCCGACTCGCCGTCGAGCTTGGCCAGCTGGGCGAGGTCGATCGCCTCGATCAGGGCGCCGAAGATCGTCGCCTTGACCTGGTAGTAGTTGTCGGACCGCCGCGCTTCCATGGTGGGTGCGGGTGGCGATTTCGCGGGAGCGATCGGCGGCGACACGACAGTCGGAGCGACCGCCTCGCGCGCGGCGGCCGGCGCGCTGGAAACCAGTTCCGGCGCCTGTATCGCGGGCTTCAATACCCGCGTATCACTTTCATTTCCGCTACGCTTACCGAACACGATGATACTCCAGCCGGCCTGCTTACTTCTTGGCCCGCAACTTGGCGATCAGAGGTGACAACAACGAACTCTTGGGCTTCTTGGTCTCGCCGCGCCCGGTCAGCCGCTGCGCGACCTGCAGGAACATCTCGGTGGTGCGATGAGTGGCGGAGATTTCCGCGATCATCTGGCCGTTGTTGGCGGCCGCACCAAAGATCTGCGGCTCGAACGGGATGGTGGCGATCGGGTGGCTCTCGATCGCCTTGGCGAATTCGCTGGCCGGGATCTCCGGCCGTTTCGGTATCCCGACCTGGTTCAGACAGTAGAGCGGCGGGCGGTCGTTCGGACGCGCCGCCTTCAGCAGGTCGTATATGTTCTTGGTGTTGCGCAGATTGGCGAGATCGGGCGCCGCGACGATCAGGATGTCGTCGGCCGCGATCAGCGCCCGCTTGGTCCATCCGGACCATTGATGGGGAATGTCGAGCACGATGCAGGGCATGGTGGTGCGGAGCGTGTCGAAGATCGAATCGAAGGCCTCCGCGCCAAAATCGTAGACCCGGTCCAGCGTCGCCGGCGCCGCCAGCAGGCTGAGATGGTCGGTGCATTTCGATAACAGGCGGTCGAGGAAGGCGGTATCGACGCGGTCGGGCGAGAACACCGCGTCGGCGATGCCCTGCGCCGGATCCTGATTGTAGTCGAGGCCCGCGGTGCCGAAAGCAAGATCGAGATCGGCAACTACGGAATCCAGCGCCAGATCGCGTGCGATCGCCCAGGCAACGTTATGGGCGATGGTGGACGCGCCGACGCCGCCCTTGGCGCCGATGATGGCAATGATGCGCCCGACGGCCTTGGCCTCCGGCGCCGAGAACAGGTTGCAAACCGACCTGACGACGTCGATGGTTGCGACCGGGGCGATGACATAGTCGCTGACGCCGCGACGCACCAGTTCGCGATAGAGCGTGACATCGTTGATGCGGCCGATCACGATGACCCGGGTTCCGGCGTCGCACACGGTGGCGAGCTGGTCCAGGCCGTGGAGAATCTCGGTGCGGCCTTCGGTTTCCAGGATGATCACGTTCGGCGTCGGCGCCGATCGGTAAGCCTCGATGGCGGCGGCCATTCCGCCCATCTGAATCTTGAGATGGGCCTTGCCGAGGCGACGGTCTTCGCCCGCCGCCTGCACGGCAGCGGCGGTTTCGACCGTCTCGCAGAACGCCTGAACCGACACCCGCGGCGCTGGCGCGATGTGATCGTCGGTAGCCGGAGCCGAGCCGTCCGCCTGCAATTGCGTGTTATGGCGCGCGTGGTTGATCATTTGCCGACGTCACTGAGTTTGGCCCTGTCGGACTCGGGATAGGAGGTGGCGGTGGTGGTGCCCCGGCGATACTTGTCGAAGCCGATGCTGCGCCGCGGCGTGTAGGCGGGTGTCTCGGGACGCGGCTGCACCAGGTCCGACGGGTTGTCGACCATCGCCGCCAGATTGCGCTGGTTGGAGCAGCCGAAATTGTAATACGGCTTGTTGTCGAAATAGCCCTTGTTGTTGATCGAGGGACCGAGATCCTCGGGCCACAGGCCGCACGGGCCGGCCACTGCAGAAATCTTCGGATAATTCAGCCGGATCGCCGCCATGTGCCGCGGATCATCCGGGCGATAAGGGCGGACAGTGACCGCGCGCGGCGGCAATCCAGCCGCGGCCAGGGTTGCCTGGATCTCCCGCAAGGAATCCTGGGCGGCCCGCGCGTTCGGGGTATCAACGGGCACGTCGATGCTGATGGCGCCGGTGCCTTCGCCAAGCCATGCCTGCGCCAGGCCGATCACGTCAGCGCGCTGCGCGGCGGAAATCCCGCCGCGTCCGCGACCGACGAATACGACGATGGAGCGGTCGGCCTCCTGGATCGCGATCGGGTGCCGCAGGCGGTAGTCGTCCGGCACGCCAGCGGTCGTCAGGTCCTCGGCGGCATGCTTGCAGGCTGTCAATGCCACGGCAATGCCGACCAGCGCTATCGCCAGCCGGGGAGCGCGGAGGTGACCGGCGGGTCTCTTGGGTCTCGTCTGTGCTGTCATCGTCCCGTCTCAGTCCGTAATAAAGCCGTAGGTGCCGCGATAATTCCGTGCCCGCGCCGGTTCGGCCCGACCTGGAACGCCGTAGATCCGGTTGATGCTGCCAAGCAGGTCGGCCTGGGGATCCGATGAGCTGGCGAAACCGTCGTCAGGACGCGACAGGTCCTTCTGGGCGACCGCGCGGACCACGTAGGGCGTGACCAGGACCATCAGCTCGGTCTGGTTGTTGACGTAGTCACGGCTGCGGAACAGCGTGCCGAGAACCGGAATCTGCGACATGCCCGGAAGGCCGTTGATGGCCTGCTTGGTCTGTTCTGCGATCAGGCCGGCCATCGCCATGGAGCCGCCCGAGGGAATCTCCAGGGTCGTCTCGGCCCGGCGGGTCTTGATCGAGGGGATCGTGAGCGAGTTCGTTGCCGTGGCGCTGACGGCCTGGGACAGCGTGATCGAATTGTCGTTCGACAATTCGGACACTTCCGTCATCACGCGGAGGCTGATGCGGCCTTCGGTCAGAACGACCGGAGTGAAGTTGAGCGAGATGCCGAATTTCTTGAAGTTGATCTGGGTGGTGCAGACGCGCGTGACCGGATCGCAGGAATAGCCCGCGGGCACCGGAAACTCGCCGCCGGCGATGAAGGTCGCGGATTCGCCGGAGATTGCCGTCAGATTGGGTTCGGCCAGCGTCCGCACGACGCCGGCGCTCTCCATGGCGCGGAGGGTTGCGGTCACCGAGGGAACGCTGCCGAACGATCCGCTCAAGCTGTTGGTTCCGACCAGTGACCGGCCATAGGCGGTGAACGGGTTGGCGTTGCTGAAATTCACGACCGCCGTGCCATAGGTCATGCTGGCAGTGAGGTCGATTCCCATCTGTTTGACGATGTTGCGCGCGACTTCAGCGACGGTCACCTTCAGCATCACCTGGTCGCGCCCGCGAACTGCGATCGAATTGACGACCCTGTCGCCGCCGCCGACCAGACGGGTCGCCATGTCGGCGGCCTGCTGGGCTTCGATCGGAGACGCGGCGGTGCCGCTCAGCACGACGCCTTCGCCGACACCCTCGATCTGGATATCGGAATTGGGCAGCGACTGCTTCAGCGCGGCGCGAAGGCCGTTGAGGTCGCGCTTGACCGCGATGTCATAGGCCGCCATCTGCTGGCCCGCGGTGTCGAAGAAGATGATGTTGGTCTGGCCGACCGCGGCGCCGATGATATAGGCCCGCTGGGTGGAGCGGACGACGGCGTTGGCGATCTTTGGATCGGCGACCAGCACGTCCTTGATGTCCCGCGGAAGGTCGATCACGATGGATTTTCCGATTCCGAGCGAAAGGGAGCGCGCGCCCAGCTGTCCGTCGGCGGCGACAGGTGCGACGGCGCGATAGTCGCTGGCCACGACCGGCGTCAGCGCCGGATTGAGCGTGAGCGCAGCCGCGGCCGAAAACGACAGGGCGCGGACCACCAACGTCCGCATCGGTCGATTTCCCCTGCATTTCATCTCGTGCATCCTATTGCTCATTTCTGCATCGTCTGCGGGATGGCGACGCCATAGCGAACGATGTTGAGGCTTTCGCCGCGCTTGATCTGCTCTTCCACCTTCTCGATGGCGTTGACGTCGACGATGCTGCGCAGCGCCAGCGATATGGTGCCGGCCTGGCGCGAACGCGCCAGCGTTTCGGCTTGCTCGGGCTTTACTTCTAGCGTCGCGGTCTTGCCGACGATCGTGCTGCTGCCGTCCTTCTCCTTTGGCGCCTGGTCGATCGCCAGGACGCGAATATTGGTCATGATGATTTCGGAGCTGACGACGTCCGCGCCCGCGCGGTCAGGGTTCTTCTCGCGCTTGGAGAGGATCACGTCGACGCGGTCGTTCGGTAGGATGAAGCCGCCGGCGCCGGTCTCCGGTGAAATCTCGGTGGAAATGGCCCTGAACCCGCGCGGCAGGATCGCCGCCATGAAACCGGAGCCATCGGCTCTCACGAGTTTCTGCTCCCGGATCGGCTCGCCCGCGATGAACGGCGCGCGCGCGATCGTGCCGGTGATTTCCTTCACGGCGTCAGGTTTGCTGGCGCGGCTGATGAAATTGTTGCTGGCGGTCGAGGCCGGCCAGCTCTGCCATTGCATATCGTCGGACTTGACCGACTGGCCGAGGCCAATGTCCGATTTTGCAACAAGGATCTCAACGGTCTGCATCTGGGCGGCGGGCGCGGCCGGCGCAGCCTGATCCGACCCGCTGGCGAGATACGCGGCAATGCCGCCAGCGCCGACGGCGATGGTCAGGACGACAATGCGTGCGGTATTCATACGCTTCACTTTCCACATTACGCCGCGACGCTTCCGTCGCCGCAAACGGGAGTTGACCAGCTATTCGTCAAAGCATGGTTAATGAGGCGTGTGTAAATTGCCTTAACAGTCCGTTACCAGGACAACTCAGCGCATCGCGAGGCGCGTGAGGTCGATCGCCTTGATCCACTCGGTGTCCGGATAGACCATCAGCGCGCCGAGCGCGAGCGCGATGCCGTAGGGGATGCCGCTCTGCCTGTCGTGCAACCGGTTGAGCCAGGGTTGACCAGAAAGCGGGTAGGGCAGCGGCCACTGCCGGAACTGCAACAGCAACATCGTCAGCGCGCCGCCGAACAGCGAGGCATAGATGAGGAAGTTGAAGAGATGGTCGAAACCGAACCAGAGCGCCACGCAGGCCGCGACCTTGGCGTCGCCGCCGCCGACCCAACCCATCGCGAAACAGGCGAACGCCACCGCCAGCACGGCGGCGCCGGCGCCGGCATGCAGCAGCATGGCGTGCGCGCTCATGCCGCCGAGCAACGCGAGCACCAGGAAGCCAGCGATCAGCGCCAGCGATATCCGGTTCGAGATGGTCATCGTGAACAGGTCGCTCGAGGCCGCAAACGCCATCAGGGCCGGGAACAGCATCAAGCGCGCAATGTCGAGCATCATGGGGCGGCCGGTCCGTTGGGATAAGGATGCGATCAGGACTTCGCTGCAGCCTATTGGCGACAGGTAAATGATCGGGAAACGGCGGCGCGGCAGTTGCGCAGGGCCGCCGGCTGGAAACAAGACGAAAAAGGCCCCGGCATTGCCGGGGCCTTTGACGACAAGCGCGAACGGTCGCTTACTTCAGCGACGTCGAGATCTTGTCGAAGTTGCCGGACAGCTGGGTGCCGACGCCGCGGACGGCGGTGATGATCGCAATCGCGATCCCGGCGGCGATCAGGCCGTACTCGATGGCGGTGGCGCCGGACTCATCCTTCACGAAACGCGAAACGAGGTTCTTCATACATATGGCTCCTGTGTACACAGTGGCTGTTCAAACGAGTATTGGTCTCCCCGGCGTTCTCAGCACCGTGACCATGGCGGTAACCTAGGTTGCGACAATTTCGACGCAGTTAATTCGATCAGGTAAAGACAGCCCTAATCCGCTGTTCTTGAGCACAGTAAATGCGGGATTAAGGCGTGAGGTATATTGCGAAACGCGGGCTTGCTAGCCGCGCGGCGCAGCAACGGGCGCACAGCATTCATGGCTCTTTAAGCGCGAGCAGATACCGCTTGGGAAGTCCCGTCCAGCGAGGCCGCCATGTCCACTTTGCCGTTTGAAGTTATCGAGATGGTCGGCCAGACGATGGCGAAGATCCTGCCGGTCACCATCGCGCTCGCGCTGGTATTCACGGTTCTCTCGCACTTCTGGGCCTGCAATCCCGGCAAGCCGTGGTGGCGCAAGCGCGAATTGGTGACCGACGTCTGCTACTGGTTCTTCGTACCGGTGTTCGCCCGCATCTTCCGCATCGGGCTGATGGTGCTGGGCGCTGCGGTGCTCTTCGACATTCACGATGCCGACGCGTTGATCGCCTTCTACGATAACGGCCATGGACCTCTGGCGCAGCTGCCGCTCTGGATTCAGGCGGTGCTGTTTGTGGTCGCGTCCGACTTCATGCTGTACTGGCTGCACCGGATGTTTCACCGCGGCGGCTTCTGGAAGTATCATGCCATCCATCACTCCTCCGCCGACCTGGAATGGATTTCGGCGGCGCGGTTCCATCCGGTCAATCTGCTGATCGGAACGATACTGGTGGACGCTATCCTGCTGATGGCCGGCATCTCTCCCAACATCATGCTGTGGGTCGGGCCGTTCACCACCTTTCACTCCGCCTTCGTTCACGCCAATCTGAACTGGACGCTCGGGCCTTTCAAATACGTGCTCGCCACGCCGGTCTTCCATCGCTGGCACCACACCTCGCTCGAGGAAGGCGGCAACAGCAATTTCGCCGGTACGTTTCCGCTCTGGGATATCCTGTTCGGGACGTTCCGCATGCCGGAGAACCGGCTGCCGGACGATTACGGCGTAAGCGATCAGATCCCCACCGCGATCGGTGGTCAGCTGGCATATCCGTTTCGGCAGTAGCGTGTCGGGGAAAGCGTTCTTGATGACCGAGACCGTTGCAGCCGGCAGCCCAGCGAAAGCGTTCAGCCTCGCGCACGTCCCGGCCTGGGCCTGGATGGGAATCTGGGTGTACGTGGTCGTACTGATCAACGGCAACCTGCTGCTCAACGACACCGACACCTACTGGCATGTGGCGACGGGCAACTGGGTCCTCGATCACGGCGCCTTGCCGCGCGTCGACATCTATTCGTTCACAAAGCCGGGTGAAGCATGGATCTCAACCGCCTGGCTTGCGCAAGTGCTGTTTGCCGGAGCCTACCGGCTTGCGGGCTGGGCGGGGCCCGTCGTTCTCTCCGCGGCTTCGTTCGCGGCGACTTTCGCGCTTCTTTGTTACATTCTTTCCCGACGTGTTCCCGCAGCCTTTGTCATCATGATTGCAGTCGCGGCGTTGCTGCTTTCGATCGGGCACGCGTTCGCCCGGCCGCATGTGCTGGCGTTGCCGGTGATGCTGGCATGGGTGTACGGATTGATGTCGGCGAGCGAGCGGGGCGAAGCGCCGTCATTCTGGCTGCTGCCCCTGATCGTGCTGTGGACCAATCTGCATGGCGGATTCCTGCTCGGACTGGTCTTGGTTGGGGCCTTCGCGCTGGATGCGGTGTGGAATGCGCGATCTTCGCAGCCCGTATCGCTGGGGCTGCGCTGGGCTGCGTTCGGCGCCTGCGCGCTGGCCGCCACCTGCGTAACGCCCTACGGATGGGAATCCATCCTGGCCTCCCGCAAGATTCTTCAGCTCGGCGAATTGTTGCAGCTGATCGCCGAATGGATGCCGGCCAATTTCAGTTCCTTCAGCCCGTTCGAAGGCGTGATCCTGCTGTCGATCGCCGGCGCCCTGTTCTGGGGTGTCAAGCTGTCGCCGCCGCGTATCCTGCTGGTGCTGGTCCTGCTCCACATGACGCTTTCCCACGTCAGGAACTTCGAGATATTCGCTCTGCTGATGCCGCTGGTGGTGCTGAAGCCGATAGTGGAGCAGTTCGGCCTGCGGACCTCGGGGCCGGCGCGAGCCGGCTTTCCGGCCGCGTCAGCGGTCGCACTGGCCGCGGCTGTCGGGGTCCTGACCGGGGCGGTCGTTGCCCACCGTGAGTACACGCCGAGGCCGGCCCATTCGCCGGCCGCCGCGGTGGACGTACTGAAACGAGAGAACGCCAAGCGTATCCTCAACGATCTTCCGTTCGGTGGATACCTCATCGCGCGCGGAATGCCGGTGTTCATAGACGGACGATCCGAACTATACGGTGAAAAGTTCGTGACGAGATATTTTCGCGCGCTGCAGCTCAAGGACGTCAACCAGTTGCTCGATATTCTCCGGGACTACGACATCGACGCCGTGCTGCTGACGCCTGGGACGCCCGCGATCACGCTGCTCGATCATCTCGATGGCTGGCAGCGCGTCCATGTGGACGAAACATCCGTGGTACACGCCCGCAAGGCCAATTGACTGTCTCATTTGCTCGCTGCACGTTGTGCTTCAAAGCCTTGAGGCTGATCACGAGAGGCGGCAATGTCCGTGGGCCTGGAAATCCTTGAGATGCTCGGCCAGACCCTCGTCAAGGTACTGCCTGTGACGCTTGCGCTGGCGCTGGTGTTCTCGGTGTTGACGCATTTCTGGGCCTGCAATCCCGGCAAGCCCTGGTGGCGCAAGCGCGAACTCATAGCCGACATTTCCTACTGGTTCCTGGTGCCGTTGTTTGCGCGCGTCTTCCGGATCGGGCTGCTGGTGCTCGGCAGCGGGCTGCTGTTCGGGATCAGCGACGCCGACGAACTGATCGCCTTCTACGACAACGGCCATGGCCCGCTGTCGACGCTGCCATTGTGGCTGCAGGCGATCGTGTTCCTGGTGCTGGCCGATTTCATGATGTACTGGCTGCATCGGATGTTTCATGGCGGCGGATTCTGGAAGTACCACGCCATCCATCATTCATCCCAGGACGTGGACTGGATTTCCGCGGCGCGCTTTCACCCCGTGAACCTGCTGCTGGGAACCATCGGCATCGACGCCGCGCTGCTGCTGGCAGGGATTTCGCCGGTCGTGATGCTCTGGCTCGGGCCGTTCAACATCTTCCATTCGGCGTTCGTCCACGCCAACCTGAACTGGACGCTCGGCCCGTTGAAATACGTGGTAGCAACGCCGGTGTTTCATCGTTGGCACCACACCTCCCGCATGGAAGGTGGCGACACCAATTTCGCGGGGACCTTTCCCGTGTGGGATATTCTGTTCGGAACCTTCCGGCTGCCGGCTAATCGGCTGCCGGACCAGTATGGCCTGGACGAGCCGTCCTCTTTCCCCGGCGACCTCGTCGGACAACTGGTCTATCCGTTCCGGAAGCAACGGCGATAACCGCGTCAGAACTGGCGCCCACAGACGTCTGATCGACTCCGGCCCGGTGCTTGCGCGCAAATCATGCTTAAGGAAAAGCTAGCGGCCGCTGACGGCGCCATTCATTCGCCGCCATTTGCACTTCGTTCATGAATTGTCGTCAGATTCACCCCGTCGGGCGCCGGTTCCGCAGCGTATCGCTATTGCCGGCTTGTAACGCCCCGGAGTTGGAATATGCCGTTGAAGTCCCAGCGTAGTCGCGCGCGTGCGCGGTTTGGGTTGCGTTCCCTCGCAACGGCCATGCTGTTGTGGCCGGCCGTCTGCCTTGCCGCACCGGATCCGGACCGCATCGCCGTCTATGTCGATCAGGCCAAGCTCGTGAAGCTTCCGGCCAAGGTTTCCACGATCGTCGTCGGCAACCCGCTGATCGCGGACGTCACGCTGCAGAGCGGCGGCATTGTCGTGGTGACCGGCAAGGGTTACGGCGCCACCAACTTCATCGCCATGGACCGCAATGGCGAAGTGCTGGTGGATCGTCAGATTCAGGTCGAGGGTCCCAGCGATCAACTCGTCACTGTCTATCGCGGCGTCGAGCGGGAGTCCTACAGCTGCATGCCGGTCTGCCAGCGCCGTATCACCCTCGGCGACGGGGTCGGCTATTTCCGCGCGGCAATCGATCAGGCCGGCTCACTCAGCAGCCAGGCCAGCGGATCCGCCGCCGCGGCGGCAGCGGCGGCCAAGCCCAACTGAAGCAGCGCCACCAGGGCGCCGCGCTCGCGGGCGTGGCGATCGCTCAACATGGTTGACGCAGGCTTAACCCAACGGGCCGCTCTGGCTGGGTCCGGCGCAACACTTCGACAATCGATTCAGGGTAATTCCTACCGGTAGCCCTCTCGCGCCCCGAGGTTTGTTCGATGCCGTCGCCCGGAGTTCCCAAGGCAAACATCCTGCGCCGATTCCGCCGCAACCGGCGTGGCTCGGCCGCGGTCGAGTTCGCGCTGGTTGCACCATTGTTCTTCGGCCTGCTGTTCGCGATCATCGAGATCGCGATGGTGTTCTTTGCCAGCCAGGTGCTCGAGACCGTCGCGCAGGATTCGGCGCGCCTGATCATGACCGGTCAGGTGCAGAGCGCGTCGCTGACGCAGGCGCAGTTCAAGAATCTCGTTTGCAGCAAGATTACCGTGATGTTCGATTGCGTGAACGGAATTTCCATCGACGTGAAGAGCTATCCCGCGTTCTCGTCCGTCAACATTGCCGACCCGATCGACGCCGGCAAGAATTTCGTGCCTCCGAACAATTATCTTCCCGGCGTCGCCGGCGACATCGTCGTAGTGCGGCTGTTCTACAAGTGGCCGCTGTTCGTCACCGGGCTCGGCTTCAACGTCGCGAATATCGGCAACAGCCAGCGACTGTTGACCGCAACCGCCGCCTTCCAGAACGAACCCTTCTAGGGCAGAGCATGAAACCGATGATGAAAATATGGCTCCGCATGCGCCGTATGGCGTGCGGCCTGTTCAACGACAAGCGCGGCGTCGCGGCGGTCGAATTTGCCATGATCGTCCCGCTGATGCTGGTGCTGTTCTTCGGAACCGAAGAGTTCTCGACCGGCGTCGCCGTGAAGCGCAAGGTGACGCTGATGGCGCGAACACTGTCTGACCTGACGTCGCAGAATATGGCCGTCACGGACGCCCAACTGAACAATTTCTATAATGCCAGCACCGCCATCATGACGCCCTACACGTCGGCGCCGGTGAAATCCACGATCACGCAACTCTACGTGGATCCGGCGACGAAGCAGGCGCGGGTGCAATGGAGCAAGGGCGCGGTGCCGCTCACGGCCGGGACCGCGGTCCCGATCCCGACCGCGCTCCAGGTCGGCGACACCTATCTGATCTACAGCCAAGTCAGCTACAAGTTTGAGCCGACCATCGGCTACGTCTTGGCCAAAGCCGGGATCACGCTCAGCGATTTCACCTACACCCGACCGCGCCAGTCCAAATGCGTCATGTACAACACGACAGTTTGCACCACGACGTAAGAAGGAAAGAGGCCGCACCATGGGCGCGGCCTCTCGCTTCATTCAGAGCCAATCTTCAAGGCGCGCTGCAACCGGCGCAGGAGGCTGAGCGCGCGGAAAATCGCCTTACCCGGCGGCGCGTAGATTATCGGCCGAAGATTTGCCAGAGCGGCGATCCGCCACGATCTCGTAGGAGATCTTCTGGCCTTCACGAAGCGTCCCAAGGCCGGCACGCTCGACCGCGCTGATGTGCACGAACACGTCATTGCCGCCGTCATCCGGCTGGATGAAGCCATAGCCCTTGGTTGCGTTAAACCACTTCACGGTTCCCATGCTCACGTGGGTAGTCCCTTCTCAGATATACAGGTCGTAACCCACCTTTCGATGGGCTGGTGAGATCGAATTTTTGGAAGGGTCGTCAGCGTCTAAACCGGCTGTACCGGTGGATAGCTAATGTCGTCCGGCCGAAAATCGATGGACAATATTATTCCATGGCAGGGTCCAAAACAATCCTGACAGCCGCGTTTTTTTGATTCGCCCGGCCAGCCGGCCGTGATCGCGCGCGACATCGGAGGTCGGGCGCGGCTTCGCCGGCGTTTGGCGGGGGAGCTAGCGGCGGCGGAACTGGCCGCCGCGCGGCGGCCCACCACGCGGAGCCCCGGTGTTGGGACGCTCGTCCTTGTGCCGGAAGATCAGGCGGCCCTTCTCCAGGTCATAGGGCGACATCTCGATCGTGACCCGATCGCCCGCCAGCGTCTTGATCCGGTTCTTCTTCATCTTGCCTGCGGTGTAGGCGACTATCTCGTGTCCGGCATCCAGCTGCACACGATAGCGCGCGTCGGGAAGGATTTCAGTGACCAGTCCTTCGAACTGGATCAGCTCTTCTTTAGCCATGGTTGTCTCCAGATCGATCGAGGCTAGCGCTGCGGTCGGTGGGTACGGTTCGGTTGGGTATTCGGACGGCTCTCGCGATGCAAGAAGGCGACGCCCTGAATACCCTCGCTCTGGCCCGCCTGGCTCTTGCCGCCCTGCTGGACCGGACGCGGCTGTTCGTGTCGGCTCGGCGGCGGCGGATTATTACCACCACCGCGCCGGGGACGGCGAGGGCCTTTTGTCGCCGAAGCGGATTCATGACCCCTCGGTTCGTGTCCTCTCGGCTCATGAACCCGCGGGTCCTGGCCCCTGCCGGCGTGGGCGCGCGGGGCGGGCCTGCCGCCCCGGTGTTGCGCCGGGCGCGACGCGGGGGCCGGCGCGGTGTCGCGGCTGCCGGGCGTGCGACGGTCTTCCCGAGGCAAGGTAATGCGGATGAGCCGCTCGATGTCGCGCAGATAGCCCATCTCCTCGGCGCCCGCGATCAACGAGATCGCAATGCCTTCGGCGCCGGCCCGGGCGGTGCGTCCGATGCGGTGGACATAGGTTTCGGGCACGTTGGGCAGGTCGAAATTGACGACATGGCTGATGCCGTCGACGTCGATGCCGCGGGCCGCGATGTCGGTGGCCACCAGGGTGCGGATCTCGCCGGTTCGGAACGCCGCCAGCACGCGTTCCCTGTGGTTCTGCGACTTGTTGCCGTGAATGGCGTTGGCGGCGATGCCGGCCCGTTCCAGGGTCTTCACGACCTTGTCGGCGCCGTGCTTGGTGCGGGTAAAGATCAGCGCGCGGTCGACCGGTTCCTGTTTCAGGAGTTGTGCCAGCACCCCCGATTTGGCTGCGAAATCGACCTGGATGATGCGCTGGGTGATCCGATCCACCGTGGAGGCCACCGGCGTCACCGCCACGCGGGCGGGATCGCGCAGCATGGCTTCGGCGAGCTCGGCGATGTCTTTGGGCATTGTGGCCGAGAAGAACAGCGTCTGCCGCTTGATCGGCAATTTGCCGACGATCTTCCTGATGTCGTTGATGAAGCCCATGTCGAGCATGCGGTCGGCTTCGTCGAGCACCAGGAATTCGACCTGGCCGAGCTTGAGCCCGTTGCTCTGCACAAGATCGAGCAGCCGACCGGGGGTCGCCACCAGCACCTCGACGCCTTGCATGATCGAGCGGACCTGTCGGCCCATCGGCACGCCGCCGATCGCCAGCGCCGATGTCAACCGGATATGGCGGCCATAGGCGTTGAAGCTGTCAAGAATCTGGCCCGACAGTTCACGGGTGGGCGAGAGCACCAGCACGCGGCAGCTCTTGGGCTGCGGGCGGATGCGGTTCTCGAGAATGCGGTGCAGGATCGGAAGCGCGAAGGCAGCCGTCTTGCCGGTGCCGGTCTGGGCGATGCCGACGACGTCACGGCCGGTCAATGCGAGAGGGATGGTCTGGGTCTGGATCGGCGTGGGGGTGAGATAGTTCTCTTCCTTGAGCGCACGCGAAATCGGATCGGCAAGGCCGAAATCCTGAAAGGAGGTCAAAAGCGGGTTCTTTCCATTAAAAGGCAGGCGCCCGGCTTCATGGCCAGGAGCGCGCGAGAGGTGTCAGAGACACCCGCGTGTTTGGGGCGTCGGTTTTGCTAGCTGAGGGGGCAAGCCAGAAACCGTTGAACGGGATCAGAACACGCGGCTCGCAAGGACCTGATGATTCTCAAGGTCACCTCGTTCATATGGAGTACCCAGCCTGTTCTTTCAAGCTAAATCCCGCAACCGCTGCGAGCGAGGTTAAAAAACCGGCGGCACTCTCAGGTTTGCCAACTAATCTCGGCGCCCGCTTGCACGATCGGCTTGATAGGGTCTGCAAGAAATTTAGCCAAATTGCTCGGATTGCCTATAAAAAGTACAGTTTGCTTCCAAAGCCAACAATTCTCGCGTCCAAATATCAGGCAGTCTGCCGCGACGTTTTTGTGTCCGACGAAGATTCCAAAGCGATTTGATGGGCTTATACGGTGCCTGAGCCGTGGCACGGTTCTTGCGATTCCGTTAACGCAGGCGGCCGTGGGGCCGTTTCGCAGCGTTTCAACGCCTGCGTCAGGGAGATGACATTTCATGCCTATACAATTCACTCACGATACAGCGACGCTCAGCCGCCGCCGTTGGTTGGCGGCGACCGCCGGCATGGTTCTGGGTTTGGCCGCGTTCACCAGCGCTAAGGCGCAAGAGACCATCAAGGTCGGCGTCCTGCACTCGCTTTCCGGCACCATGGCCATCAGCGAAACCACGCTGAAAGACACCGTTCTCTTTCTGATCGACGAGCAGAACAAGAAGGGCGGCGTGCTTGGCAAGAAGCTTGAGGCCGTCGTGGTCGACCCGGCGTCGAACTGGCCACTGTTTGCGGAGAAGGCGCGCGAACTGATCACCAAGGACAAGGTTTCGGTTGTGTTCGGCTGCTGGACATCGGTTTCGCGCAAATCCGTGCTTCCGGTGTTCAAGGAGTTGAACAGCATCCTATTCTACCCCGTGCAGTACGAGGGCGAGGAGAGCGAGCGCAACGTGTTTTACACCGGCGCCGCGCCAAACCAGCAGGCGATTCCCGCGGTCGATTATCTGATGAAGGACGAGAAGGTGACGCGCTGGGTATTGGCCGGCACCGACTACGTCTATCCGCGCACCACCAACAAGATTCTCGAAGCCTACTTGAAGTCAAAGGGCGTCAAGCAGGAAGACATCATGATCAACTATACGCCGTTCGGTCATTCCGACTGGCAGACGATCGTAGCCGACATCAAGAAGTTCGGCTCGGCCGGCAAGAAGACCGCGGTGGTTTCCACCATCAACGGTGACGCCAACGTCCCCTTCTACAAGGAACTCGGCAACCAGGGCGTCAAGGCGACCGACATCCCGGTGGTGGCGTTTTCGGTCGGCGAAGAAGAACTCGCCGGCATCGACACCAAGCCGCTGCTCGGCCATCTCGCCGCCTGGAACTATTTCCAGTCGATCAAGGACCCGGAAAACGAGAAGTTCATCAAGGCCTGGCAGGCCTATACCAAGAATCCGAAGCGGGTGACCAACGACCCGATGGAAGCGCACGTCATCGGCTTCGAAATGTGGGTCAAGGCGGTCGAGAAGGTGAAGTCGACCGACGTCGACAAGGTGATCGACGCGCTGCCCGGCATCGAAGCCAAGAACCTGACCGGCGGCGTCTCCAAGATGCTGCCGAACCATCACATCACCAAGCCGGTCTTCATTGGCGAAATCAAAGCCAACGGCCAGTTCGACGTGGTGTGGAAGACCCCGGGCCTGGTGGCCGGCGACGCCTGGTCGAAGGAGCTCGAGGGATCCAGGGACCTGATCGGCGACTGGGTTGGCAAGAAGTGCGGCAACTACAACACCAAGACCGAGAAGTGCGGCGGGCAGGGTTCCTGACCCGCAGTCTGAACTGCAACAATCACCTCCTATTAAACACCTAACCCACTGAACTACCAAGAAAGAGGGGAGAAGGCGGCTTCATCGCCGCCTTCTCCCACCCTCCTGCCGGGGTCGTATTGTGTCTACCAATTTCCTTGACCGCATTCGCGCGTTTTTGCTCGCGATCCTGTTGTCCGTGGCCCTTGCCGCTCCGGCGCTCGGGGGTCCGTTCGAGGAAGCGGTCGCCAAATTCGCCAATGACGAGTTTTCCGACACCGACGCGGCGATCGGCGCGGTCGCAACCTCGGGAAATCCGCTGGCCCTTGCCATCATCAGCGCGCTGCGGGAGGGCCGGTTGTCGGCTGATCCGCAATCCCGCAAAGTCTTCGTCACCCAAGGCGATGGCAAGGTCATCGATGCCGCGACCGGCGCGGCCGTGGACAGGCTGCCGGACGGCGCCGCCGCCGTTCGCCTCAACAACCGCCTGCGCCGTACCGTGGAGGCCGCTCTCGGTGGCCTGACATTGCTGTCCCCCGACCCCGCGAAGCGGATTGCGGCCGCGCAATCGGTCTTCAAGAGCCATGACGCGAGCGCGCTTGCCGTGATCGACGGGGCGCTGGCCACTGAAACCAACAAGCGCGCCAGGACCGCTTTCACCGAGGCCCGCGCCGCCATCCTGCTCTACAAGCCGGACGCTACGGAGGCCGAGAAGCTGGAAGCCGTCGCCATTGTCAGGGCGCGGGGCGACCAAGAGGCGTTGGCGCTGTTGACCGGATTGGGCGGCGACGTGCCGCCCAACGTCGCGCGGGCCGCCGCCAGCGCCATCACCTCGATCCAGGGCAATCTTGCGGCGTGGTCGATGGTGCAGAATGCGTGGTACGGCCTGTCGCTCGGCTCGGTGCTGCTGCTCGCGGCGATCGGGCTGGCCATCACCTTCGGCGTCATGGGCGTCATCAACATGGCCCATGGCGAGATGGTGATGATTGGCGCCTATACCACTTTCGTGGTCCAGGAGATCATTCGTACCCGCTATCCCGGCCTGTTCGACTACTCGCTCCTGATCGCAGCACCGCTCGCTTTTCTGGTTGCCGGCGGCATCGGCGTCCTGATTGAACGCGGCATCATCCGCTTCCTCTATGGCCGTCCGCTGGAAACGCTGCTGGCGACCTGGGGCCTCTCTCTGGTGTTGCAACAGGCGGTACGCACTATGTTCGGCCCTACCAACCGCGAGGTCGGCAATCCCTCCTGGATGAGCGGCGCCTTCGAACTCGGGCAGATCACCATCACCTATAACCGGCTCTGGATCCTGTGCTTCACGCTGGCCGTGTTCGCCATCCTGCTCGGCATGCTGCGCTATACGGCGCTTGGGCTGGAGATGCGCGCCGTGACCCAGAATCGCCGGATGGCTGCCTCGATGGGAATCGCCACTTCCCGTGTCGATGCGCTGACCTTCGGCCTCGGCTCGGGCATCGCCGGGATCGCAGGCGTGGCTCTGTCGCAGATCGACAATGTCAGCCCCAATCTCGGCCAGAGCTACATCATCGATTCCTTCATGGTCGTCGTGTTCGGCGGCGTCGGCAACCTGTGGGGCACGCTGGTCGGCGCCTTCACGCTCGGCATCGCCAACAAGTTCCTGGAGCCGGTCGCGGGTGCGGTGCTCGGCAAGATCGCCATTCTGGTGCTGATCATCCTGTTCATCCAGAAGCGGCCGCGCGGGCTGTTCGCGCTCAAGGGCCGGGCGGTGGAGGCATGATCTCGGACTTTGCAATGTGCGGCTATCCTGGGCGATGCCTGCTTACCTCTCCCGCTTGCGGGGGTCGAGACGAGCGAAGCTCGCTCTTAGGTCGACGTGCTCGTCAGAGCGCGGCGGGTGGGGGTGCCTGCACCGGGCGCTGGCGCTCGTGGACAGACCCCCACCCCAACCCTCCCCCGCAAGCGGGAGAGGGGACATCATGACGCCGCACGTGCTGACGCGGTCGCTGGATCGCAGCGCCACCATCTTCATCATCGTCGTCGCCGGCCTCGGCGTGCTGATTCCGTTATTGAACCTGTTGTTGCCGGCCGGATCGATGTTCCAGGTGCCGACCTATCTGGTGGCGCTGTTTGGAAAATACGCCTGCTACGCCATCCTGGCGCTCGCGATCGACCTGATATGGGGTTATTGCGGCATTCTCTCGCTGGGTCACGGCGCCTTCTTCGCGCTCGGCGGTTACGCGATGGGCATGTACATGATGCGGCAGATCGGCAGCCGTGGCGTCTACGGCAACCCGGTCCTGCCCGACTTCATGGTGTTCCTGAATTATCCGGGCCTGCCTTGGTACTGGTACGGATTCGACATGTTCTGGTTCGCGGCGCTGATGGTCGTTGTCGTGCCGGGTCTCCTGGCGTTCTGCTTCGGCTGGCTGGCGTTCCGCTCCCGGGTCACCGGCGTCTATCTCTCCATCATCACCCAGGCCATGACCTATGCATTGTTGCTGGCGTTCTTCCGCAACGATTTCGGGTTCGGCGGCAACAACGGCCTGACCGACTTCAAGGACATTTTGGGCTTCAACGTGCAGGTCGACGGCACCCGCGCCACCCTGTTCATGCTCAGTTGCGCGGCGCTGATCCTGACCTTCCTGATCTGCCGGGCCGTGGTCACCTCGAAGCTTGGCAAGGTCCTGATCGCGATCCGCGACGCTGAATCCCGCACCAGGTTTCTCGGTTACCGCGTCGAGTCCTACAAGCTGTTCGTGTTCACGCTGTCGGCCTGCATGGCCGGTGTCGCCGGCGCGCTCTACGTGCCGCAAGTCGGCATCATCAATCCCGGCGAGTTCGCGCCCGGCAATTCGATCGAGGCCGTGATCTGGGTCGCGGTCGGCGGTCGCGGCACGCTGGTCGGCGCCGCCCTCGGCGCTGTCGTCGTCAACTACGCCAAGACCTACTTCACGTCGGGCCCGCTGGCGCCGTACTGGCTGTTCATGCTCGGCGCGCTGTTCATCCTGGTGACGCTGCTCCTGCCGAAGGGGATCATCGGCACCTTCAACGCGTGGTGGGAGCGGCGGAAGCCGGAACCATTGTCGGCCAGAACCGAAGGCGGTGATCGCCAGGGCGGCGTCGCCCAACCAAAGCCGGCGGAGTGAGCGCATGAACGCCATGGAGATCAGGGTCACGTCCGCGCTGCTCTATTTGGACGGCGTGCATGTTTCGTTCGACGGCTTTCACGCCATCAACAATCTGTCATTGACGCTTGAGCCCGGCGAGATGCGCGCGATCATCGGCCCGAACGGCGCCGGCAAGACCACGATGATGGATATCATCACCGGCAAGACCAGGCCGGACGAGGGCACGGTGCTGTTCGACGGGATCACCGACCTGACGCGGCTCGACGAAACCCGCATCGCCGAACTCGGCATCGGCCGTAAGTTCCAGAAGCCGACGGTGTTCGAGAGCCACACCATCGAGGATAATCTGCTGCTGGCGCTCAATGTCGACCACAGCGTCAAGGGCACGCTGTTCTGGCGCGGTAGCAAGCCGGAAGCCGAACGGATCGACCGCGTGCTGGAAACCATCCGGCTGAAGGATGCGCGCAGCCGGCTGGCGGGCAGCCTGTCGCACGGCCAGAAGCAATGGCTGGAGATCGGGATGCTGCTGGCACAGGACCCCAAACTGCTGCTGGTCGACGAGCCGGTCGCCGGCATGACCGACGTCGAGACCCAGCAGACCGCGGAACTGCTCAAGGAAATCAACAAGGAAAAGACGGTCATGGTCGTCGAGCACGACATGGCCTTCGTGCGCGAGCTTGGCGTCAAGGTCACCTGCCTGCATGAAGGCGCGGTGCTGGCGGAGGGGACCATCGACCAGGTTTCGTCGAACGAGCGGGTGATCGAAGTGTATTTGGGAAGATGAAGCGCATGCTGACGGTTCCTCGCGAAAGTTGTCATCGTCCGCGAAGGCGGACGATCAAGTACTCCGAGACAGTGAAGTTCACCGCAGAGGCGCGGCGTACTGGATACCCCGCCTTCGCGGGGTATGACGAGACCTCTCGTTCGGAGCGGCGTGCCAAATGCTGAAGGTCAACAATATCAGCCTTCACTATGGCGCGGCGCAGGCGTTACGCGGCGTTTCGCTGTCTGCCGGCCCTGGCAAGGTGACTTGTGTGCTCGGGCGGAACGGCGTCGGCAAGACCTCGCTGCTGCGCGCGCTGGTCGGCCAGTACCCGATTTCAGGCGGATCGATCACGCTGGACGGCGACGACATCACCGGCCTCAAGCCTTACGAGCGGGCGCGCCGCGGCATCGGCTTCGTGCCGCAGGGCCGCGAGATCTTTCCGCTGCTGACGGTGGAGGAAAATCTCAAGACCGGATTCGGTCCGCTCAAGCGCGAGGACCGCCATATCCCCGACGACGTGTTTTCGCTGTTTCCGGTGCTGAACTCGATGCTGGGGCGGCGCGGCGGCGATCTCTCCGGCGGGCAGCAACAGCAACTGGCGATCGGCCGGGCGCTGGTGATGCGGCCAAGGCTGTTGCTCTTGGACGAGCCGACCGAGGGCATCCAGCCTTCGATCATCAAGGACATCGGCCGCGCCATCGCCTATCTGCGCAGCCTCGGCAACATCGCGATCGTGCTCGTCGAACAATATCTCGACTTTGCCTGCGAGCTCGGCGACAACTTCGCGGTCATGGATCGCGGTGCCGTGAAATATGCCTGTGACCGCGCCAACCTCGATCCGGCCGAGATCAGCCGCCAGATGGCGCTGTAGCGATCTCGCTCTCGAGCTAACGCATTGGGGAACGGATGCGGACCGATACTTCGCACGGAGCTGCAGCGACATTCGCGGCCAACCGGGCCCAGGGCGCGGTACGTTTCGGCGTGCGTGTGCAGGACGGCGTCACCCGCCGCGGCGATCTGCATGAATCCGGCTCGCTCCGGGTGCGGTTTCCTTCCCCCGAGCAGGAGGGGATGTCGGGCGTGTTCGTCAACACGGCGGGCGGTATTGCGGGCGGCGACCGCTTCGACATCGACATCACGGCCGGTGCGGGCGCGCGGCTGACGATGACGACGGCGGCGGCCGAAAAGGTCTACCGCGCGGCCGGCCCCGCCGCGCAGCTCAATATCGCGTTGAAGGCGGCAGCCGGTTCACGCCTCGCCTGGCTGCCGCAGGAGACCATCCTGTTCGACCGGGCGCGGATTGTCAGGCGCATCGATATCGATCTGGCGGCAGACGCCTCGCTCCTGCTTTGCGAAATCGTCGTGTTCGGTCGCGCGGCAATGGGCGAGCGGATGCTGCATGGCGAATTTGTCGATCGCTGGCGGCTGCGCCGCGGCGGCAAGCTGGTGTTTGCGGAGACCATCCGGCTCGACGGCGATATCGGTGAGAAACTGGCGCGGCCCGCGGTTGCCAAAGGCGGCGTCGCCATCGGCACCGCGTTGATCGTGCCCGGAGACCAGGCGCTGGTGGAGCGGATTCGCGAAGCTTCAGAATCATTCGGCGGCGAGGTCGGCATCTCCGGCTGGAATGGATTTGCCATGGCGCGCTTCTGTGCCCAAGATGCGGCGCGGCTCCGCGCCGATATGATGACGGTGCTCGGTCGCGCCAGCGGCATGGCGCTGCCCAGGCTCTGGCTCAACTAATGGCCCTGACGCAGGGCCATCAATCACGAGTGCTCGCATGAACCTGTCTCCCCGCGAAAAGGACAAGCTCTTGATCTCGATGGCGGCCATGGTGGCGCGCCGGCGGCTGGAGCGCGGCGTCAAGCTCAATCACCCCGAGGCGATCGCCATCATCTCCGATTTCATCGTCGAGGGCGCGCGCGACGGCCGCACGGTGGCCGAACTGATGCAATCCGGCGCGCAGGTCATCACCCGCGCGCAGTGCATGGACGGCATTGCCGAGATGATCCACGACATCCAGGTCGAGGCGACGTTTCCCGACGGCACCAAGCTCGTCACCGTGCATGAGCCGATCCGGTGATGCACCGAGCACGTCATTCCGGGGCGGCCGCTGTGCGGCCGAACCCGGAATCCAGAAGTTATTCATCTCGAGATTCCGGGTTCGAGGCTGCGCATCGCCCCGGAATGACGGAGGAAGAAAGATGATCCCCGGCGAACTCTTCATCAAGGGCGGCGAGATCGAACTCAACGCCGGCCGCAAGACCGTGACGCTCACGGTCGCCAACAGCGGCGACCGACCGATCCAGGTCGGCTCGCACTACCATTTCTTCGAGACCAACCCGGCGCTGAAATTCGATCGGAAGAAGGCCCGCGGCATGCGTCTCGACATCGCGGCCGGCACCGCGGTCCGCTTTGAGCCCGGCCAGACCCGGGACGTGCAATTGGTCGCGCTCGCTGGCAAGCGCGTCATCTACGGCTTCCGCGGCGACGTGCAGGGGAAACTGTGATCGCGCGTGAGGGGAGCGCTCTGGCAAGGCTCCCTCCCCCCTTGCGGGGGAGGGTTGGGGAGAGGGGTATGCCGCACGACGAGGTAAGCAACGTTCAGAGAGATCGTGCAAAACGGCTGAGGCGCGAGATGACTCGTGCGGAGACGTTGCTGTGGCGTCATCTCAAGGCAAAGCGGCTCGTTGGCCTACGCTTTCGCCGTCAGACTCCGATGGGCAACTACATCGCCGATTTTGTTTCACATTCCTGCAAGCTGGTTGTCGAGGTTGATGGCGAAAGCCACGATTTGGAAGAGCGCCTCCGGCACGACGCCAGGCGCGATCAATGGCTTGTATCGCGCGGCTATCGAGTGCTCCGATTTACCAATGACGATGTCCTGAACAATCTCGAGGGTGTTGTTATCGCCATTGGTCTGGCAGCGGAGCAAGCGGCACCCCTCTCCCTAACCCTCCCCCGCAAGGGGGGAGGGAACCCTTCCGCTAATGCGTCCCTCACGGATGCTGATGATATCCAAGAGGACAAGCCGTGATGCGTCGTGAGGTAAGTACGCTCGTCGGGCTCCCTCTCCCCTTGCTTGGTCCGAGGCGGGCAAAGCTCGCTCTCGGGGTTGGGGAGAGGGGCAATCCACGCGCTCCCCTGCCTGCTATTTTCCTGCTGCCGACCGGAGCCTGATATGTCCGTAAAAATAAAACGTTCCGTCTATGCCGACATGTTTGGGCCGACCACCGGCGACAGGGTACGGCTCGCCGACACCGATCTCGTCATCGAGGTCGAGAAGGATTTCACGGTTTACGGCGAGGAGGTGAAGTTCGGCGGCGGCAAGGTGATCCGCGACGGCATGGGGCAGTCCCAGGTTACCAACCGGCAGGGCGCGGCCGATACCGTCATCACCAACGCGCTGATCGTCGATCATTGGGGCATCGTGAAAGCCGACGTCGCGATCAAGGAAGGCATGATCGCCGCCATCGGCAAGGCCGGCAATCCCGACATCCAGCCCGGCGTCACCATCGTGATCGGGCCCGGCACCGACATCATCGCGGGCGAGGGAAAGATTCTCACCGCCGGCGGGTTCGACAGCCACATCCATTTCATCTGCCCGCAGCAGATCGAGCACGCGCTGATGAGCGGCGTCACCTCGATGCTGGGCGGCGGCACCGGGCCGTCGCACGGTACCTTTGCGACGACCTGCACGCCTGGGCCCTGGCACATGGGACGAATGATCCAGTCGTTTGACGCGTTTCCCGTCAATCTCGGCATATCGGGCAAGGGCAACGCCTCGCGGCCCGCGCCGCTGGTCGAGATGATCAAGGCCGGCGCCTGCGCGCTGAAGCTGCACGAGGATTGGGGCACCACGCCGTCGGCGATCGACAACTGCCTTAGCGTTGCCGACGATTACGACATCCAGGTGATGCTGCACTCGGACACGCTGAACGAGTCGGGCTTCGTCGAGGATACCGTAAAGGCCTTTAAGGGCCGAACCATCCACGCCTTTCACACCGAGGGCGCCGGCGGCGGCCACGCGCCTGACATCATCAAGATCGCGGGGCTGAAGAACGTGCTGCCGTCCTCGACCAATCCGACGCGTCCCTTTACCCGCAACACCATCGATGAGCATCTGGACATGCTGATGGTGTGTCACCATCTCGACCCCTCGATCGCGGAAGATCTTGCGTTCGCCGAAAGCCGCATCCGCAAGGAAACCATCGCCGCAGAAGATATCCTGCACGATCTCGGCGCGCTCTCGATGATGTCGTCGGACTCGCAGGCCATGGGCCGGCTTGGCGAAGTCATCATCAGGACCTGGCAGACCGCCGACAAGATGAAGAAACAGCGCGGCGCGCTGCCCGAAGACAAGGGCAGGGACAACGACAATTTCCGCGTCAAACGCTATATCGCCAAGTACACCATCAACCCTTCGATCGCGCACGGTGTCTCGAAGCTGATCGGTTCGGTGGAGAAGGGCAAGCTCGCCGATCTCGTGCTGTGGTCGCCCGCGTTCTTCGGCGTCAAGCCGGATTGCATCATCAAGGGCGGCTCGATCGTGGCCGCGCCGATGGGCGATCCCAACGCGTCGATTCCCACGCCGCAGCCGGTGCACTACCAGCCGATGTTCGCGGCCTATGGAAAGTCGCTGACGGCGTCCTCCGTGGTGTTCACATCCAAGGCAGCCATCGCAGGCGGGCTGGCGCGCAAGCTCGGCATCCAAAAGCAACTCTACCCCGTGAAGAACACCCGCGGCGGCATTTCCAAGAAGAGCATGATCCACAACGACGCCACCCCGAATATCGAAGTCGATTCCGAGACCTATGAGGTGCGCGCAGACGGCGAGCTCCTGACCTGCGCGCCGGCCGAGGTGCTGCCCATGGCGCAGCGCTATTTCATGTTCTAAGCTCCCTCCCAGCCAGAACAAAGCCGGGAGGATCGAAGTGATCTACGTCGTTGCCACGCTGACCGTGAAGCCCGAGACACGCGCCGAATTCATTGCGGCCGCCACCGCCTGCATCAGGGAAACCCGTAAAGAACCGGGCAATATCGCCTATGACCTGCATGAGAGCGTCACCGATCCATCGAAAATGGTGTTCGTCGAGCAGTGGGAGAATGCCGAGGCGTTGGTACCCCACCGCGGCGCCGAACACATGAAGACCTTCGGGCGCGTTGCGGTGAAGTGCATGACGGCCCCGCCGAAGATAGAGATCATCACCCCTGAAAAGGTCGACGTCCGCTAATCAAGAAAACACGGGAGAACATTCATGATCTATGTCATCGCCACCACGCCGGTGAAGCCGGAAAACAAGGACGACTTCATCAAGGGGCATAAAGCCTGCATAAGCGAAACCCTCAAGGAAAAGGGTTGTCTTTCTTATGAGGGTCACGTCAGCGTCAACAATCCCAATTTGTATGTGGTCGTGGAGCGCTGGGAGACCCGCGACGACCTCAACGCGCATGGCCGCGCGCCGCACATGAAGGTGTGGCGGGAGTACTCGTCCCAGATGAAGACGGCGCCGACGGTGATCGAAATCATCAGCGACGGCAAGGTGGAGAAGATCTAGTGCGCCGTTCGCATCGTGGCGCATTCGGTGGCTTCATCCTTCGAGACGGCGCGCAACGCCTCCTCAGGAGGAGGTCTAAGATCCTCATGGTGAGGAGCGCGGCAACGCCGCGCGTCTTGAACCACGAGGCCACCTCGCCCCGACCTGCTTTAGGCGGATCCGCATGATACGCGCGACAAAGGTGCTGGGCCAGCATCGCTGGACACACGCGGCGGCCGATACTGTCGTGCTCGATTTCGACGACCGGCACCGGCGGCGGATGGCGATGGCCGGCACCCGCGGGCTTGAGTTCCTGCTCGATCTGGAAAGCGCGGTCGCGCTGCGCGGTGGTGACGCGCTGGTGCTGGAGGATGGCCGCCTGATCGAGGTGGTGGCGGCGGCCGAGCCGCTGCTCGAGATCAGGGGTGCCGATCCCATGCATCTGGTCCGCGTCGCCTGGCATCTCGGCAACCGCCATCTGCCGACGCAGATCATGGCAAAGGGGCTGCGCATCCGCCGCGACCATGTCATCGAAGCCATGGTGCAGGGGCTGGGGGCGCGCGTGATCAAGATCGAAGCGCCGTTCGATCCCGAGGGCGGCGCCTATGCGAGCGGCCATGCGCAGGATCAAGGCCACCATCACCCTGGCGGTCATGGCCATCATCGCGCCGATCACCACCACCATCACGGCGAGCAATGCGACCACGATCAGCACGATCACGCCCATGCTCATGACCGTAAGTAAATCCGCGTCGCTCGACGTGAGCGGCGATATCACGGCGCAGCCGGCGGCGCTGTACCGGCTGATGACCTGGCTGTCACCGTCCTTTCCGGTCGGCGCGTTTTCCTACTCCAGCGGCATCGAATGGGCGGTGGAGGCCGGCGATATCGTTGACGCCGCCTCGTTGCGCGACTGGCTGGCCGCGATGCTTACGGAAGGTTCGGGCTTTTGCGACGCCGTGCTTTTGGCGCACGCGCATCGCGCGGCCCTGGCGCAGAACAGCGTTGCATTGCGCGAGGTCGCCGAACTCGCGGCCGCCTTCGTGCCGTCGCGGGAGCGCCAGCTCGAGACGACGACGCAGGGCCGCGCTTTCATCGACATCGCCCGCGCGGCCTGGGCGTGCGACGGGCTCGAGGCGATGGTTTCCGCCTGCGGTGGCACGATCGTTTATCCCTTAGCCGTCGGCATCGTCAGCGCCGTGCATGCGATCCCGCTTCCGCCGGCCATGCATGGCTTCCTGCATGCGGTGGTGTCGAACTGGATTTCCGCGGGCGCCCGGCTGGTGCCGCTCGGCCAGACCGACAGCCAGCGTATTCTGGCCGGCCTTGAGGCCGATGTCGCTGCCACCGCCGAGCGCGCGCTTGCGGCCTCGCTCGACGACCTCGGCAGCGCAACGTTCCGCGCCGATCTGGCCAGTTTCCGCCACGAGACGCAGTATACGAGGCTGTTCCGCTCTTGAAGCATCCGGGTTACGATCGCGCAGGCGCAACGAAGAGAGTGCACGGCATGTCCAGATCCCACGGCCCATTGCGGATCGGCATCGGTGGTCCCGTCGGGTCGGGCAAGACCGCGCTGATGGACCTGCTTTGCAAGTCGATGCGCGAGCACTACGATATTGCTGCGATCACCAATGACATCTACACCAAATGGGATGCCGAGTTTCTGGTGCGTTCGGGCTCGCTGACGCCGGATCGGATCGCCGGCGTCGAGACCGGCGGCTGCCCGCACACTGCGATTCGCGAGGACGCCTCGATGAATCTTGCTGCCGTCGCCGACATGCGGGCGAAGTTCCCCGACCTGGATATGGTGCTGATTGAATCCGGTGGTGACAACCTCGCCGCGACGTTTTCTCCCGAGCTTGCCGACCTGACGATTTACGTGATCGACGTGGCCGCCGGCGACAAGATCCCTTCCAAGGGCGGGCCCGGCATCACCCGTTCAGACCTGCTGGTGATCAACAAAATCGATCTCGCGCCCCATGTCGGCGCGTCGCTGGAGAAGATGGATACTGACGCGCGGCGAATGCGGGGCGAGCGGCCGTTCGTCATGTCCAACCTCAAGAAGAGCGAAGGCCTCGATCGCATCATCGACTTCATCAAGGCCAAGGGCGGCCTGCGGCCGGCGACGAAAACCAGGCTCGGGTAAGCTGCGCGTTAATCTTAACACTGGCGGCGCGCACGGTGCCCGCCTGCGACCCCGCACTTGCAGGAACCAATCGGACGCGGACCTATTGATAGAATCAGCCTGCCACATCGAAAACTGCGACGTAGAGCGTGTGCGCCGCCAGCCCCTTGGTTGCGTGCGGATGTTCGCTGCTTCATATTCGAGCGAAGATAGGAGTTCCCCGGCGAGATGGAAACCCGTTCGCATCAGGACAACGCGGCAGGCCGGCAGTATCGCGCGTCATTGCGGTTCCGTCTGAACCGGGACAGCGCTGGATTCCTGCAATTAAGTTATGTCCGGCACGATCTAGCGGCGCTGGTTTTGCGTTCTTGCCCACACGTAAAAACAGAGTAATCGAGTGGTTCGACTGGGCTTCCTCATCGGCTTGATCGCGCTGATCGGAGTTATGCTTTCCGGTTTCGCGGCCTATCGGGTTCACGACCAGGAACTGGCCGTCGACAGCATGGCGCTGGCGCGCGCTATCGACGTTCATGCCAGCCTGGTGCAGGACAGGCTGACCGAGCGCGAATTGCTTTCGCGGGTAGCGTCAGGCCTGTTTCGTGCCCCGGCGGTGCCAAAAGCCAATATGCTGGAACCCCTGCGGTCGGCGATTTACGCGTTCAAGACCGATTTTGTGATTTCCTCGTGGATCGCGCGGCTCAAGCCGACGGAACTGGGCATCGCGGAGGCGGAACTGAAGGCCGCCGGCTTCACCGCACCTGCGATACGCGACTTCGACGATCAGCCGCGGGAAGCCAACGCGGCTGATGGCTCGGTCGACGTTCTGATGGACATTGAACCGCGCAGCCAGGACAGGCTTGGATTGCCGGGTCGGACCTATGATCGGCATTCGGTAATCGGCCCGATGCTGGCGCGGGCGGCCGAGACGGGCAAGCCGGTGGCGTCCGATCCGCTGCCGTTGCTGCGGCGGACCGGACCGGTCGGTCTGGTTCTGGCATCTCCGATCACAAGGGAAGGGTCGGCGGAGCTTGCGGGCTTCATCACGTTTTCCTATGAGCTGGCGCCGCTGATGCTGACCAATGATGATCGCTCGCTGTTCTCGGTGGCACTGAAAGTTGACGCCGACGACGAGTATGTTGCCAACGAACAGGGCGTCGTCTCCTTGCGAGCGCTCAAGCAGGGCGACCCGCCGCCTTCCTTGATGCGGACGATCACGTTCGGCGGACGCGACTGGTCGCTCAGCTACTATTCAAAAAAAAACGTGGTCGCACGCGCGCAGCAGACGGCGATCATCGTGGCCGCCATTGGGCTGGCGCTCACCGGCATCGTCTGCGGCCTGTTCGGTTATGTCGCCCACAACACGTTGCGGCTTAGCAGGGAAATTCAGGTTCGGATCGGTTTCGAGCGTCGGCTGACGGCCGTCATTGACGAACTCAACCACCGGGTCAAGAACATCCTGGCCGTGATTCAGTCGATCGTGACACGGACGCTGCGTCATGGCGCCGATATCGACGCGTCGCGCGAGCTGCTGATTGGCCGCATCCATGCCATGTCGAATGTCATCACGCTGCTCAGCGAAAGCCAATGGCAGGGCGTGAAGCTGAAGGGCCTGCTGGAGTCGCGCGCGATCCCGAATGCCGATCGGATAGTGGTAAATGGCCCCGACATCTCCGTGAGCGCTCGCGCGGCGCAATCGCTTTCCCTGCTCTTCTTCGAGCTGGCGTCGCATTCGGATGAAGGATTGTCGGTCGTCGGTCGACATCCTCATATCGTCGTCACCTGGGAAGTCACAGGCGAGGAGGCGGATTTGGTTTTTCACTTCAGGTGGGAGGAGTTCAACACCAGCGCAACGACGCGGCGGCAAGACAGCGATTTCGGCCTGATACTGCTGGACCGGGTTGCGCCGGAAGCGATGGGGGGTACCGCCAAGCGCTACTTCACCGAAACGAGCTATGTCTACGAACTCACGGCCCCGATGGAAACCGTGATCGACATGACCGAGCGTGACAGGACCGAACAGTTTACGGTCCCGGTGCGGCAACCTTAAACCCAGTGATTGGCCAGTCCGGCCCAAGGGCAGCCGTCAGGCTGCCCTTACCCTTGCCGATTCCTGCTTACCGCCCGCCGTTCCCGCCAATGACCGCGCGCACGGTGTCGTCGGGGCCGAAATCTTCTGCGCCATCGACATAGAGCAGGGCGGACAGCTTGGAGCGGGCTCGGTTGACCCGGCTCTTGATGGTGCCCACCGCGCAGCCGCAGATAGCGGCAGCATCTTCGTAGGAGAAGCCGGATGCGCCGACCAAGATCAGCGCCTCGCGTTGGTCCTGCGGAAGCTTCTCCAGCGCTACGCGAAACTCCTCGAACTCCAGATGGGCGCTCTGAGAAGGCTGGGTCTTCAGCGTTTTCGCGTAATTGCCTTCGGCGTCTTCCACCTCGCGACGCCGCTTGCGATAGTCAGAGCGGAACAGGTTGCGCAGGATGGTGAACAGCCACGCAGGCAGGTTGGAGCCGGGCTGGAACGAGTCGATATTGGCGATGGCGCGCAGCAATGTTTCCTGGACGAGGTCGTCGGCCCGGTCGCCGTTGCCAGATAGCGAGATCGCAAAGGCGCGCAAGCTCGGCACTGCCGCCAGGATGTCGTCACGCAGGGAGTCGGAGAGAGGCATCAATCCCTCCCGTCGGTTTTGGCTTGATCGATCCGCGCCGCGGCCTTCTCGGGCTCATCGAGCTTTCGGATCAGTTCGGCAAAGCGATCCGGCACGCCTTGCCTGACGACATCGTCATACATCGCACGGAGCTGATGGCCGATTCTTGACTGGATCTCGGCGTTCAGCCCGCCCTGCTTCTTTGCTTCCTTCATGATCTGATCCGCGCTTCCCCGAGAGTTAAGTCTCTGCGATTCCAAGATTATTCCTCGAATAGGCATCATTATTTCGGCTGTCTATCAGGTCCTAATGCGATCAGGTCGCAAAAGTTCCTAAATAAGGGAACTCTTTCTGGAACTTTTTCGGCGTCCGGGCGTATTCGCACATGACGGGAGAAGCGGCGCCCTCGCTAGGGGTATGCCGACACCGCACGCTTTCAGGCTATTTTCGCCCAGATGCGACCCTAGTTAGGCCCGCGATACGGCCCAAAGACCAAGGATGGAATGGGGATGTCTCGATCACAGCTCGTTGCCGAACACTTGCCGCTGTTGCGGCGCTATGCCCGTGCGCTGACCGGAAGCCAGGCGTCGGGTGACGCTTATGTAGCGGCCATGCTCGAGGCTCTCTTGCAGGACCCCGCGTTGTTGGATGAGCGGCACGGCCCGCGCGTCGGGCTGTTCAAGCTGTTCACCCAGATCTGGAACTCGGTCGCGCTGAACGAAAACGCGGATGTGCCGACGCTGGCGCTGCCGCCGGAGCGGAGACTGTCGAATATCACGCCGCTGCCGCGGCAGGCTTTTCTGTTGCTCTCGCTTGAAGGCTTCTCGGAGGAGGAGGTGGGGTTCGTTCTCAATGTCGACATTTCCGAGACACGACGGCTTGCCGACGCCGCCGGGCGCGAACTCGCTGCGGAAATCGCAACCGATGTCCTGATCATCGAGGACGAGACCTTCATCGCGATGGATATCGAAAGCCTGGTCAAGAACCTCGGTCACAACGTCATCGGCGTCGCGCGCACCCATTCCGACGCGGTGGCGCTCGCCAAGAACAAGAAGCCGGGATTGATTCTCGCGGATATCCAGCTCGCTGACGGGTCGTCCGGCCTCGATGCGGTGAACGAGCTGCTTAAACTCTTCGAGGTGCCGGTGGTGTTCATCACCGCCTATCCCGAACGCTTCCTGACCGGCGAGCGGCCCGAGCCGGCGTTCCTGATTTCGAAACCATTTCAGCCGGCGATGGTCTCCGCCGTGGCAAGCCAGGCGCTGTTCTTCCAGCGCAACTCGCGCAACCGCGAACCGCGGACGGCAACGGCCTGAGCCTCAGGCGCCGCTGCGGACGCACGGCCCGCGGCGCTGGAGCCACGTTATGCCGGACTGCGGCCCCGAACCATCAGCACGACCACGACCGCCAGTCCCGAGGCCACGGTGTACAGCATGAAGGCGTTGAGGTAGCCGATCATCATCGACTGGCGCGCTATTTCCTTCGCCACGCTGGCGAGGCCGGGAACGGTGTCAAAGGTCCAGCCCCCGGTCACGCCCGGCATCGCGAGCGCCGGGTTGTACGGCGTGATCATCTCCGTCATTCGGCTGTAGTTGGCGCCGGCGGTGCGCACGATTTCGGCGATCGACAGCGAGATGAAAAAGCTCGACCCGATGTTGCGCAGCAAGTGGAAGATCGAGGAAGCCTCCGCATAGTGTTTTGACTCCAGCGTGCCGAAGGCCACGGCGGTGATCGGCACCCATACCACGCCGACGGCGAAGCCCTGGACCGCGCTGTTGAGGACGAGTATTTCCATCGTCACGTTGAGGTCGAACGTCAGCATCCACAATCCGGCAGCGGTCTGCAGGCCGAAGCCGGCTGCCATGCTGATGCGCGGATCGATCCGGCTCATGAATCCGGCGGCCATGAAGCCCAGCAGCATCCCGACCCCCCGGCATCCGATCACCTGTCCGACCAGCATATCCGGAAAGCCGATCTGCTGCTGCAGGAGAGCGGGCAGCAAGACCATCGGGGTGAAGTTCAACATGCCGTAGATTGTCACCAGAACCAGCCCGATCGCGTAGTTGCGGTCGTACAGCAGCCTCAGGTTCACGAACGGCGCGCGAACGCTGAGGCTGTGCACCAGGAAAACATAGAAGGCGACGGCCGCGATCAGGCACTCGATCACGATTTCGGTCGAGTCGAACCAATCCAGCCGCACGCCGCGCGCGATCACCAGCTGCACCGCGGCAAGCGCGGTCGCCAGCGCAACGAAGCCTGTCCAGTCGAAACGAACCTTGGCGCCCAGCCTGTCGGGCCGCAACGTCCAGGCCATGCCGATCGTGGCGCAAATGCCGACCGGAACCAGCATGTAGAAAGACCAGCGCCAGCTGTGCATCTCGGCCAGGTAGCCGCCGATCACCGGGCCGAACGCCGGCGCCACCGCAACCGCCATGCCGAAGATCGACATCACCATCGCATGCTGGCGGCGCGGGAAGGTGTTGAACAGGATCGACTGCGAGAGCGGGACGACGGGCGCGCCGGCGCCGCCTTGCAGAATGCGCCACAGCACCAGCGTCTCCAGCGACTGCGCCATCCCGCAGAGCATTGTCGCGACCGTGAAGCAGGCGATCGACCACACCGCGACCCGCCTGGTACCGAAGCGGGAGACCAGCCAGCCCGTCATCGGCGTCACCACCGCGGTCGCCAGGATGTTGAACGTCATCACCCAGGCGATTTCGTCCTGGGTGGCCGAAAGCGCGCCCTGCATCTGCGGCAGGATGGTCGATGTGGTCAGCAGGGCGGTGCCATAGAGCGAGGTGCCGAGGACGACGGTCGCCAGCGTCAGGTACCGCTGCGCCGCCGACAGCGCCGCGGCTGGATCCTCGGCGTCGGTGGTTGCGCTGCCCACAGTCATGTCGCGGTCATGTCCCTTGCGTTGGCCGAACAATAAGCTAGCTTACCATTGATCGTAACCTAGCTTACTAATTATCGGAGGACCAGAACCGCGATATGCCAAACACCGACGAGTATATCGGCGTGGTGATTTCCGACGTGGCGCGCCTGCTGCGCACCGAATTTGACCGCCGCGTGCGCCGTCTCGGCATCACCCGCGCGCAATGGCTGGTGCTGACGCGGCTGCACCGCCGTCCCGGCGCGTCGCTTTCCGAGCTTGCCGAGATGATGGAGGTGGAAAAGGCCACCGCCGGGCGTATGATTGATCGGCTGGTGGCCAATGGCTGGGTGGAACGCCGTACCCAGCGCGACGACCGCCGGGTGAAGCGGGTGTATCTCACCGCGGACGCGGAACGGGTGCACAAGCGCATCTGGCGCGTGGCGGAAGCAACGGTCGATGCCGCGCTAGGCGACCTGTCGGGGCGCGAAAGCAGGCAGTTGATGGACTTGTTGCAGCGCATCAAGGCCACGCTGGTGTCGGCCAACGGAGGCGAGGCGGGGCGGAAGGCCGCTGCGGGCGCGGCGGGCAAGCAGGCGGCGGACCGGCACAATGGCAGGATCGTGCCATGACGCGGCGGATGAGGCAGTTGGCTCTTGTTGGCGTGCCGGTGCTCATGATCGCCGGCGCGATGGCATTTTGGCTGCAGGGCGGCCGTCACATCTCGACCGAAAACGCCTTCGTCAAGGCGGACATCGCCCAGATCGCCAGTGAAGTTCCGGGCCGCATCATGGAACTGCGCATCCGGGATCACGCCGCGGTTACCGCCGGCGACGTCCTGTTGCGGCTGGATCCCGCGACCTACCGGCTCGCGCTCGCCAAGGCCGAGGCCGAGATCGATTCCGCACGCGCGTCAGTCGAGCAGCTCAAGGCGAGCCTGCGCGAGATCAGGGCCGAGGCTACCGAAGCGGAGAACAAGCTCGCGTACCTTCAGACCCAGGCCCGGCGGCAGCGGGATTTGTCCGGGCGCGGTGTGGCTTCGGTGGCGAGGCTCGAGCAGTCCAACAGCGAAGAACAGGAAGGTCAGGATCGGCTCTCGATACTGCATCAGCGGATCGCGCGCGTGGAGGCGGCGCTGGGCGGCAAGCCCGACAGGCCGACCGACGAATACGCCGCGGTGCGCGAGAAGCTGGCGGTGCGCGATCGCGCGGCGCTCGACCTCGAGCACACCGAGATCAAGGCGCCGAAGTCGGGAGTCGTCGTCAACTTCCGGCTTCAGTTGGGCGAACAGGTCAAGGCTCAGACGCCGCTGTTTGCGCTGGTGACCGACCGACGACCCTGGCTTGAAGCCAATTTCAAGGAAACCGAGCTAACCCACGTGAAAGTAGGGCAAAAAGCCACCGTGGTTCTCGACATGCACCCTGACATCATCTGGGATGCCGAGGTGGAAAGCATCAGCCCGGCCACCGGCGCGGAGTTTGCGGTCCTGCCGGCGCAAAACGCCTCGGGCAATTGGGTGAAGGTGGTTCAGCGCCTGCCGGTGCGGCTGCGGCTGATCGAGCGGCGTGGCGAACCGGCCCTGCGTGCCGGCATGACCGCCTATGTCAGCATCGATACCAGACGCGCGCGCAGCCTCGCCGGCATCCTGGGCGGACTGGCCACCGTGGCGGCAAATCCCGCTCGCGAGGCGAAGGCCGAATGAAGCGAGGGCGGCTGAGTGTTTTCTTCGGGGGCAAGCGAGCGACGAAAAAAGGCCCCACCGAGATGGGGCCTTCGCTTCGTTCAAGACAGGTTCGCTCAGTTATAGTCGGAGTACTTGAATTGCGGCAGGGCCTTCAGCTGGTCCTTGGTGCCGCTCATCACGGCGTGATCGGGCGTCCAATCGTTGGTTGCTGACACGCGCGCGGTCGTTGTCGTCGTTGTGGTCGTGGCGGGCGCCGCGCCGGTCGTCGTGCTCGCGGGAGCCGCCGTCGTATCGCGGGTCGTTGTGGTCGTCGGCGTGGTGGTCGTTGCGGCGCTGGTACGGACCGGCTCTTCGACGAACTTCAGCTTGTCCATGGTGACGGCGATATCGTGTTCGCCCATTCCCAGGAACCCGCCGACGCCGATCACAACGGCACTAACCTTCCCATCCTTGTCCAGGATCAGCTCATTGATGTCTCCGAGCTTTTCGTTGGCTTCGTTGTAAACGTCGAGGCCCATGAGCTTGGACGCGCGCCAATTGCCCTTAAGCATCATTTTCGAGCTGGAACCGGCGGTCTGGTTGGTGGTGGCCGCCGGCGCCATGCGGTCGGCCGGCTGAGCCGTCTGAGCATAGGCCGGGCCGCTGATGACGGCCGCGCTCAACAGCGCGGCAGCAACGAATTTGTTCATTTTTATCCTCCGAGGAAAAGTTGGTGAGTTCCTTTAGAACGGAACTGGCAGGCGATTGTTCCCGCGCGTTCGCGAAGTTTCCGCCACCATGAATCTCAGTTCCGCAACTAGCCGCTTGACCTGTCATCCATCGCAACCCAAATGGTCACTGGAGCAGGGATACCGGCCTTAACCATGAAAACTCAGTATCGGTTATCGGTGGGTCCGGAATCGCTATGGACTTGATGAAGTCTGCCGAACGGCTTCGGCGGCACCCGTGGTTCGGCTACGTCTTCGGAGCAGTCGCTTTCTCGCTGGCGCTCTCCGCCCGGTTTGGGCTCGAGGGGACGCTGCCGCCAGGCTACCCGTTTCTGACGTTCTTCCCCGCGGTGATCCTGACCACGTTCGTCGGTGGCGTTCGCGCTGGTATCGTTTGCGCCGTCGTTGGCGGGCTCGCCTCCTGGTACTGGTTCATCCCGCCGTTCGACTCGTTCGCCGTCGATGGTGCTGCGGCGCTCGCGCTGATCTTCTACGCCTTCATCGTCGGCATCGACATCCTTCTGATCCATCTGATGAACGAGTCTGCCGCCCGTCTGGAACATGAGCGCGGGTTGACGGCCGGTCTCAACAAGCAACTCCGCACCATGTTTCAGGAACTGCAACATCGCGTCGCCAACAACATGATGTTCGTGGCTGGCCTGCTTGCCCTGCAGAAGCGCAAGGTGGGCGGCGACCCGGAGGCCGCCCGCACGGCGCTCGAAGACGCACAAAACCGCGTCATGGTCATGTCGCGCATTCACCGGCGCCTGTACGATCCGTCCGCCGTCAACATCCCGGCCGGCCGCTATTTTCAGGAATTATGCGCCGACCTTCTCGACGCGACGGGCGCAAAAAACGTCGTTTGCCTGGTCGATGCGCCGGCGATCAGCTTCGACGTGACCAGGCTCGTCACCTTGTCGCTGATCGTCACCGAGGTGGTCACCAATTCGTTGAAGCATGCCTTTGCGGAAGGGCAGAAAGGTTCTATCGCGATCACGCTGGAGCGGCTCGATCAGGAAACCTGCGCGCTGAACATCCAGGACGACGGCAGAGGATTGCCGGCAGATTTCGATCCCGGCAACAGCAAGAGCCTGGGCTTCAAGATCATGCAGAGCCTGGCGGAGCAAGTGCAAGGGAAGATATCCTACGCCACCGTCGCCGGCACGCGGGTACGTCTGGTCTTCGCCGCCTGACTCGCGGTCGCGAACGCGATTTCAGGATCAGGGGGCCCGGCCCAGGTCGAGACCTCAACGGTCCGCTCAAAGGGATTGAACCTTCAGGCTCCGCCCGCGACTTACCCACACCGGAAGCGCTGCGGGTCAGCGCTGCCGCAGGGAGCGTTGTTGACGATGACGAACCTCACCTTTGTTCTCAGGTGTGGCGGCAAATTGGCCTTACTCGCATTCGCACTCCTGCTGTCCGGTCCGGGTCCGTCCGTGGCCGCTCCCGGCGACAGCACGGCGAAGCTCTGGCATACCTGCCGCACCAGCGACGGCGAGGCCGGTCTCACAGCCTGCATGGCGCTCATCAACTCACGCGGCATATCGAAGCGCGACCGCGCCACGGCTTATTACAACCGGTGCTATAATTACATCCTGCGGCACGATTACAGGAATGCACTGACAAACTGCGACCGGTCGCTGGAAGACAACCCGGACTTCGTCGACGCGTGGCTGAACCGGACGGTGATCCGCAGCGGACTGGGCCAGTTCGACCTTGCCGTGAGCGATGCGACGCGGGCGTTGTCGCTCGCCAGCAAGAATGCAGACCGCGCGGGCATCCTGCGCAACCGCGCCGCAGCGTTGGTGCGAAGTGGTCGGATTGCCGAAAGCCAGGCCGATCTTGAGAGCGCAACGAAGCTCCAGCCCGGCGAGATCTACAACTTCATCATGCAGGCCGACTTTCTGCTGCAAACCGGCCGTCCCGCGGAAGCGCTGGTGCAGGTAGGGCGCGCGCGCGCCCGCAAGATAACCACCAGCTATTCGCAGGCGAAGACAGAATCGGACATCGGCGTGTTGCATGGCAAGGGCCTGGTGGCGCTGAAGCGCGACACCGAAGCGCTTGCGGTGCTGGAGGCGCTCCTGAAGATCGACCCTGCAAACGCCGAAGGATTCGCGCTGAAGAGCGTCGCCGCGTCGCGGACCGGCAGTCTTTCGGTCGCGCGGGATGCGCTGGCCGCAGCGCGCCGGCTGCCGCTGTCCAGCGTCGACGCTGCCGACGTGTTCCGGGAGGCCGAGCAGCTCGTGCGCGAGCTCGACAGCACGATGGCCCCGCCGGTTCCGGACCGGGTCGCGACGGGAGCGCAGCCGGCACGGGAGCGGAGCAACCGGGTCGCGCTGGTGATCGGCAATGCCACCTACCAGAACGTCTCGCCGCTCGCGAACGCAGGTCGTGATGCGGAAGCGCTGGCAGCGGAACTCGACACGCTCGGGTTCCGCAAGGTCACGCTGTTGCGCGACCTGACGCGCGAGCAGATGTTCACCGCCCTGCGCGCTTTCGCAAGGGAGGCGGAAACCGCTGACTGGGCGGTGATCTATTTCGCCGGCCACGGGCTCGAGATGGGTGGCGTCAACTGGCTCACGCCGGTCGACGCCCTGCTCAAGACCGACAGCGACGTGCGCCTCGAAGCGGTGTCGATCGACGAACTCAGCGCCGCGATCGAAGGTGTGCGGGGACTGCGGCTGATCGTGCTGGACGCGTGCCGGGACAATCCCTTCGCGCCGCAAATGCGCCTCACCAACAGCACGCGTTCGCTGGGATCGGGGCTGGCGCGGGTGGAGCCCGGGGGCGGAACCATGGTTGCCTACGCGGCGAAGGCCGGCCAGGTGGCGCACGACGGCGACGACGGCAACAGCCCCTTCATGAAGGCGCTGCTCAAGCGGCTGAGGCAGCCGGGCCTGGAGATATCCATGCTGTTTCGCTTCGTCCGCGACGACGTGCTGGCGGCAACCGGCCGGAAGCAGGAGCCGTTCGTGTACGGATCGCTGCCAAGCGAGCCCTTCTACTTCCGGACCGCGGCGACGGCCGCGCGCTGAGGTGCGGCGTCTCGCCGGTTGCGGTGCACGATTGCCAATTGGCTTCGGCGGGAGGATGCTTGACGACAGGCACAAGGGAGAGCGGCATGAGCAACGCGGGTCTCGATAATCGCCAGCGAAATCAGGATGGGGAAATCAACCACAAGCACGGCGCCACCCTGATCGGCACCTTGCGCAAGATTTATGGGCAAGGCTTTGCCGCCGGTTATCCCCCGACCAGCAGCCTGAGCGACGTCATGCTTCACCTCAATGAAACGTCGCTTGGCCAGCTTCGGCGCGACTACAAGACCGGCCATCTCGATCACAAGATCACGAAAGCCTTGAATTGAAGGCGGCAATCGGACGCGGCCTTGGACCCCGTTCCGATTCCACCGAAGCGAAAAAGCCGCTAGCTTGATCGGGTATCAGCCGCTTCGAGGAAGTCCGCCATCATGCCCGTCACCATCAATTACTACATGACGCTCAACTCGCCCTGGACCTACCTCGGCAGTGCGCTGTTCGGCGAAATCGCCGCGCGGAACGGTGCGACCGTCAACGTCAAGCCTTGCAAATTCGGTCCGATCTTCGAGCAGACCGGCGGACTGCCGCTGCCCAAGCGCTCGCCGCAGCGGCGGGCTTACCGGATGATGGAGTTGAAGCGTTGGCGCGAGGTCCGCGGTCTGCCGATCCATTTCGAACCCCGGTACTTCCCCTGTGACGACGCGGCGGCGACCCGTCTGGTGATCGCAGCGGCCATGCAGGGGAAGGACGCCCACAGGCTGTCGCTGGAGCTTGGACGCGCGCTGTGGGAGCGCGAGGAAACACTCGCCGATCCCGCGACGATCGCGCTGGCCGCCCGGCGCGCCGGCCTCGACGCCGCGGAACTGCGCGCGCAGGGAGCGGGCGACACCGAACTCGACGCCCTCCATGAAACGTTTACGCAGGAGGCGCTGGCAGCGGGGGTGTTCGGCGCGCCGAGCTATGTATTGCCTTCGGGCGAGATTTTCTGGGGCCAGGACCGGCTGGAACTGCTGGAACGCGCGTTGAAGCAGCCGGCGGCGGCTTGAAACCGGCCTGCCTCATCGATTTATCGATGCGGGTGCATCGGCCGCCGCGTGGTCGGCCTCGCGAGGCTGGCTGAAGGCAATATATGCGATGAGACCCGCGAGAAGAGATCCGTAAACTCCGATGGAGCGCCACCTCCATCGGCGAATCGCGCGGCGATCTTCGCTGCTGAGAAAACGCGGAGGTCCTTGCATGCTCTGCTCCATTGATGCTCTTCAGGGATCAGCGGGCGGCGGCTGTCTTGGCGCGCCCGCTTGCCGCCAGGTCGATCCGAGCGGTTTCGTCATCGAAGCGGGCGTGAGCATGCGCGCGCAGCAGTGACAGCAAGTCGGGATGGGCGAGTTCTCGCCGTACCAGGAGCGCCCGGCATGCCGGTGCAGCGATCTCGGTTGCGAGATTGAGGAGCTCGGCGATGATCGGCCGCTGATCGCACGAAAGCGGGCAACCCACGGAAAGCTCGGCAACGGCGCGATCGGGCGGCAGGGAAGCCAGCGTCGCGATCGCCTCGATGCAGTAGGGCCCGCTCCGCGCGATCACCGTGGTGTGGCTCCACTCGATCCCATGACAGTAGTCGTGAATCGATTGGTCCGAAACGCCGCCGCCGAAATAGGCCCGCCGTTGGTCGAAGTCGAACGTCCGGAAGAAAGCATACAGTCTGGGCAGGTCGTCATTGCGCAAGATCTGAAAAACGCGAGAGCCCGGAGCGCGCCGGGAGGCCAGCGCAAGCTGATCCAGGATGTTTTCCATTGGTCTTCTCCATCACGAGGATCCCCGTCGGAGGACGCTAGATGGCAATGGCAGGCGCGGCATCGCTCGAACGAATGACACACGACAGATTGCGGAAGGCGGAGACGGATGCCGAGACTGCGGCATACGCAACGACAGGTAACAGCCCGCGGGAACGTCGCTTCGCGGGTCACCGGCTTGCGCGCCCGCCAGCGAGTCCGGAAAGGCTGGCTGGTCCTGCTATTCTGGACTAAAGTTGCGTCCGCTGCAGTTGACCACTCGATGGGAGCGGTTTGTGCTGTTTGAGCCGTTTAGAATAAAAGGCGTTACATTCGCCAATCGCATCCTTCGCTCGTCGATGGGTGGCCGAACCGCCTATTATGACGGCACGGTCTCCCCCGCGTGGGTTCATTTTGAGAGGAGGTTCGCCAAAGGCGGCGTCGCTGGCCTCATTTCTCCGACCATCAGTGTCAACGAAGCGCGGCAGTCGCCGCTGGAGTACCCCTCGCTGCACGACGATCGCTTCATAGGTCCGCTGCGCGACGCGGTGCGGGAGATCAAGGCCGGCGGACGCGGCAAGGACGAATGCCGGTACATCGTACAGATTGGCGACACTGGTGCGCACACCCACACCAGCCTGCGGCCGCAAGACGCGGACCAAATGTCGGCCTCTGCCTTCTTCGACTTTCAGTACGGCTACCCGAACAGCGCCCGCGCGATGAGCCTCGACGAGATCCAGTCGACGGTCGGCGATTTTGCGCGCGCGGCTCACCGGGTCGTTGCAGCGGAATGCGACGGCATCGAAGTCACGGCCTCCAAGGGATATCTGATCCACCAGTTCCTGAACCCACTCACCAATCGGCGTACCGACAGATATGGCGGGTCGGTCGACAACCGGTTCCAGCTGCTGGATGATATCGTCAGGGCCGTGCGCAAGGCGGTTGGCGCCGACTTCCTGTTCGGTGTCAGGCTTTCAGCCCGGGATTTCAACAATTCACCTCTCAGCCTGCGCTTTCCGCTGGTTTGGCCACCGCCGCCGTGGCGCGCCTGGATCGGCAACGATCTGGCCGAGACCACCCGCTACGCGCGAAAACTCGAGGAACTCGGCGTCGATTATCTGCACATCGACAGTGGATTCGGCTTTCCCAACCCGCACGGGAGTCCAGGTGGTTTTCCCGATGAAGCCGTCGTCGTTACCTTCAACGCCTACCGCTTTCTCAGTCGAAAGGCCCGGATGCGGGCGCAAATCTTCAACGTCTTTCCTGCTTGGGCGAGGAAGAAGATTTTTGGCGGCGCCTGGCGCTTCAAGCCGGCGGCGAATGCGGACTTCGCCGCGGCGATCCGTCAAGCCGTCAGTATCCCCGTGATCGCCAACGGCGGATTTCAGGATCGCGACGTGATCGACGGCGCGTTGAAGTCCGGGAAATGCGACCTGGTCGCGATCGCGCGCCCGTTGCTTGCCAATCCGGACCTTCTGGATCAATTCAATGCCGGCGCCAATACGCCAGCGAATCCCTGTTCGTTCTGTTCGCTGTGTTGCGCTTCCACCGCGATATTCCCGCTTGGTTGCTACGATCAGAACCGATTTGAAACGCCGGAAAGAATGATGAACCAGATTTTGGCCTGGTGTTCGCCGAATGCGCCGTTTGGCGTCAAGGACGGCGGTAGGATCGACGGGGACGGGAAGCACCCGGCATTAGTGCAATGAACACCATTCCGTTCCGGTCAGCAACAGCACTCGCGGCTCTCATCAGGCAAAAGAAGATCGGGTCGGAGGAACTGCTCGATCTTTATCTGGCGCGCATCGAGAAGCACAACTCACGCGTAAATGCCGTCGTCGCGATGGATATCGCGGGCGCGCGAAGACGGGCGAAGGCTGCTGATTCCGCGCTTGCCAAGGGCGACGTATGGGGTCCGCTGCACGGCGTATCCGTCACGATCAAGGATAGTTTCGACGTTGCGGGACTGCCCTCAACGTGGGGTGTTCCGGAACTCAGGGATCGTCGGCCGGTGGGTAACGCGCAGGCGGTCCAACGCTATATCGACGCCGGCGCGGTCGCTTTCGGAAAGACCAATGTCGCGGCCTATCTGATTGGCTGGGCGACCGTCAACGAGATTTACGGAACGACCAGTAATCCCTGGGATCTCGAGCGGTCGCCGGGCGGATCGTCGGGCGGCGCGGCGGCCGCGTTGGCCGCAGGGCTGACCGCGCTCGACATCGGCGTGGATTTCGGCGGCGGCGTCCGGAACGTCGCGCATTATTGCGGCATTTACGGCCACAAGCCGACTTTCGGCATCACCAACTCCGATGGCCATGTCATGCCCGGCCTCAGCAACCGGCCGGACCTCGCCGTTACCGGCCCTCTTGCGCGAGCAGCCGACGACCTTGAGCTGGCGTTGTCGCTGATCAGCGGCCCGGAGCCGGACGATGCGCCGGCGTGGCAACTGAAGTTGCCGCCGGCGCGCACGAAGAAAATCAGTGAGCTGCGTGTCGCCGTCATGCGGGAGGACGCGAACTTCCCCGTCGATACCGAAGTTCAGGATCGCATCCAGGCCGTGGCGGACTTCTTGGCCACGAACGGCGCCAAGCTATCCGATCAGGCGCGGCCCGCGTTTGACAACGTCGTCGCCTTCCGGATTTTCGGCGGATTGCTGATGGCGGGCCTCTCCCGGCGCAAGAATGACGAGGCGTTCTGGAACCGGCTGAGCCATCTCCGGGCGCGCTTCATGACCACCGACAAGGATGGCGCAGCCGTGGAAAGGGTTTTCACCCACGCCGATTGGCTAGAGATGGACGCTGCGCGCAATTCGCTACGGCGGGCGTGGAAGGCCTTTTTTGCCGATTGGGACGTGCTGTTGTGCCCGGCGGCGCCTACCGTCGCCGTGCCGCACGACCCCAAGCACGCATGGCACGAACGGAAAGTCGTGGTTAAGGGACGCCCGACCTCTCCGGCCGACCCCACCTTTTGGGGCGCTTTCACCACGGTGGCCTATCTGCCTTCGACCGTTGCGCCGGCCGGGCTGACAAGGTCCGGCTTGCCGGTCGGCGTTCAGATCGTTGGCCCCAGCTACGGTGACCTGATGTGCATCGAGGTCGCGCGCCAGCTTGAACGGGGCTTTTATGGTTTCGTGGCGCCGAAAGGTTGGATCTGACGATGCGGCCCGAGCGATTGTCGGACATTATCGGATCGGTTTACGACTGTGTGCTTCAGCCCCAGGAATGGTCGCGCACGTTGCCGCTGATCTCCGCCTTCGGCGAAAGTGCGGCGAGCTCGATGGTGGTCCAGGGCCGTCTCAGCAGCAGCGGCGCCACGGTGTTCGAGGACGGCGACCGCCAATCGTTTCTTCGGCTCTACTTCGAAAAGCTCGCGGCGTCGCGAATGCCGGCGATGAAGCAGGTCGCCTTCGAGCATCTGGGCGAGGTCGCGACCATGACCATGCTGGCCGGCGAACGCGAACCGCTCAACAGCGACTTCTATCTCAAGTGGGTGCGACCGCTCGGCTTCCGCGATGTCATCGGCGTCCTGGTGCTGAAATCCGGCAAGCGCGTCGCGTGGTTCTCGGTCGCCAGATCCGACGTCCAGTCGCGTTTCACCGACAACGATCTGCGACAGATGGAATTGCTGTCGCCGCATATCTGCCGGGCGCTTCTGATCTCGGATGCCCTCGATCTGCAATCGATCGCGGCGGTGCGGCTCGCCGAAACGGTCGATCACCTCTCTACCGGCGTCCTGCTGACCGAAGAGGACGGACGGATTTCCTACATGAATGGTTCGGCGGAAGCGATACTGAAGGAGGGCAATGCGTTGCGGTCGAGGAACGGTCGTCTCGTTGCCGTCCGGCCCCACGCGCGCGATGCACTGTCGCGGGCCCTGCAAGAGAGCAGCGCCGGAAGGGCGCCTTCGATCAGCGGGCAGCATGCGATTCCGCTGCCGGACGAGGAGGGATCGGGCCTGATCGCCAATGTCTTGCCGCTCGAGTGGCGTGACGGGCGCAATCCGCTGGCGACGCTGCCCGGCGCTGCGGCGGTCATCATCCAGGATCCCGCCGAAGGCGCGCCGCCACCGATGGAGGCAATAGGACTTCTTTACGGGCTGACTGCGGCGGAACGCAATGTGCTGGAGCAGGTGGCGGCCAGCCACACGCCGCAGGAAACTGCAGACCGTTTGGGCGTCAGCGTCAATACGGTCAAGACCCACCTGCAGAAAGTCTTCGCAAAAACCGGCACGGCCCGACAGGCCGATCTTGTTCGTCTGGTGGCTCGCTCTACCGCTCCCTTGAAATCAGGGCGGTAGTCAGAGCCGATCCGCGCCCAGACCGTTCGCGAGCGAGGGGCGGTCGCAACGCAGGCGCGCCGGCATCGGCGCCATGTTTCCCAAATATCGGGTGCAGATCATTCGGATGAATGATGGCTGGCGGGCGCGGATGTCCATACTGGGCGCGATTTCATTTCCCTGTCCCATCGGCTGGCAATGGAGCCATCCATGACAATTCTGTTATCCGAACTGGCGATCGGCGGTCTGACCGTCCTGCTGTGCGCAATCGTCTTGATGCTGGTCCCGCTCGATCTGGGCCTTCTGCACATGGGAAGGCCGAAAGCACGATCGTCGGTCAGGCGGCACGCGGAAATCAATCAGGACAGGAATCCAGTAGGAGTGGTCACATGCGTACACGATCTGTTTCTCGACCTACCTCCGACAGTTCACCGGATTCGCTCTTGTATGGTGGGCGCATCTCGATCGTCAGATTCATTGTCGCGATCGCGCTGATGCTGATCACGCTTGGGGTGGTGTTCGCCCAGGGCGGCCGATCGTTCTTGAGCGAAGCGGAATCCGGTTGGCGTCAAGAAAGCGCGGCAAATCGAGAATGCTGAGCCTGTTTCGATTCCATCGAAACGAAACCGGCTCCTGCGACGATCCATCGCGTGGCGTACTCAGCTTGGAGCGCGCGTTTTCTGCCGGGTGATCGACTTTCGCAGTCAGCTCTAGGGAGTGACGGCTATGGGCAACGTCGTCCTGCTGTTCGCTTGCATGTTGATCGGAATGGCGTTGCGGCGATATGGCCGCGTCCCCGAGAATGCTCCTGCGTCCATCAACGGTTTCATCATCCACGTCTCTTTGCCGGCGCTTACCCTGCTGCACATCCACAACCTCAATTCCAGACGATGCTCGCTTACGCGGTGGCCATGCCCTGGCTGCTTTTCACCATCGCCGGGCTGTTCTTCTGGGCGGCGTCGAAAGTGCTGAGGTTCGCACCGGCCACGACCGGCGGGTTGATCCTTGTCGCCGGCCTCGGCAATACCTCCTTCGTCGGGTTGCCGATGCTTGAAGCCTTTTACGGCGTCGCCGCATCGTTTCTGACCTTGCCGGTCTGGTGGTACCTCCTGCTGGGAATATAGCCCGGTGCCTTGAACGGGCCGCCGCAAGTTCCCCGATCAGTTTGGCGGAGTGACGGTCAGGTCGAGGACAAAAAAAGCAGGGCGCGACCGGCATCACCACGGTCGCGCCCTACATCGCCGGTCAATGGGGCAGGGGGAATAACCGGCTGTTTCGATGACTCCCGAAGCCCGGAAACGTTCCCGCCGCTCCGGCCGATTTTTTCGTAACGGTTAAGTGATGGAGGTCCACCGGATCAACCGGGTCCAACGCAGGTTGGTTCTGACATCGGGCGAGGGGATCAGCGCCATGTCTCAACTAACCAATCGAGTTCTGGCGATATTGGCTCTTTCGGCAACGTTGGGCGCAGTCCCGTTCGCTTCCGGACACGATCTGATCAACGGCCAGGGGTCATCGGCGCCAGCGCCCCAAAGCGGTGTAAATCGCGCCGGCAAGACCGATCGTGACGCCGTCAAGGCGCAGCCTAACCTGACCCGGACGATTGCCCTCCAACTTGACGGTCTCGCCGACACCTCGGTAGTGCTGCGCGTACCGCTCGTTTCCAGGGAAGAAACGGGTTATCGGCCGGCTGCACCAGCGCCGAAGGCGACCGCGAAATCCACCGTCGCCTGCGAGCCGCCGGTCAGTGTTCTCACCGATATTGCCAAGCTGCTTCAGCCAGCCCGCTGCGTGACCTGAAGGTCCGCGCAGGGCATCTCCCCGCATGACGGTTGATGCGAGCGGCGTGATGCGACCTGTGCATGCGCGCTTCCTTCTCAAGTTTATCCTGCAAGATTAGTGACAATCTCAAGCCCCGCGCCATCCGCGCGGGGAACAACCGACCGTCGGGGACGTTGATTTCGGGAGAGCATCATATGATGCGCATCGCCATTGAGGCATCCCATGCAACAGTCGATCGATCGTCAGGCGTCGTCACGCGCCGCGCAAACACTTGTCGTAATGGGCGCCGTGTTGGGCGCAGTCTTCCTTGCAGCACCCGTGAGCCCGGCAAGCGCGCAGGTGCTCGGCTATGCATCTGCTGAGCCGCTAACCTATCCCTTGGACGAAATATCGAACGAGGACGGAGCGCGCCCCGAACGGCTTCGGCGCGCCGTCATCGCGTTTAGCACCAGCGAAACGCCCGGTACCATCATCATCGATACCGGCAACACCGCTCTGTATTACGTCCTTGGCCAGGGTCGCGCGATCCGTTACGGCGTCGGCGTTGGCCGAGAAGGCTTCACTTGGTCGGGCGTGCAAACTGTCAGTCGAAAGGCAGAATGGCCCGATTGGAGACCGCCGGCCCAGATGATCGCCCGGCAGCCTTATCTGCCCCGATTCATGGCGGGCGGTCCCGGCAATCCGCTCGGCGCGCGCGCATTATATCTGGGCACCAGCCACTATCGCATTCACGGCACCAATGATCCCTCGACGATCGGAAAGTTCGTCTCCAGCGGCTGCATTCGCCTGACCAATGAAGACGTCACCGATCTGTTCAGCCGCGTCAATGTCGGCACCAAGGTCGTGGTGCTGCCGAACCAGGCGCCGGTGCTCGCGCGCGGTACCGATGCACGGTCCCGCAACGCGATCCGCCCGGCTCGCGCGCCATCATCTCCGGTAGTCACGTTGACGTCGGGTCGCCACGCGATGAACGCGACATTGTCACAGCTCAATTGACGCCCCACGCGGGAGCAGGAGACGCAAATGCAGACGCTATCTGGAAAACCGGCGGCATGGGCTGCGGCAGCGCTGGCATTGGCATGCGCGCTGGCCCCGGCTGCGCAGGCGCAGGACTTCTTCTCGCAGCTGTTCGGCGGGTTTGACGGGCCGCACGTCCGCCAGCCTTATATATCGATGCCGTATGCCAGAGACGACCGTTCGGTTTCCGTCCCCCGCGCCGAACCGCGCCCCCGTTACGCGGGCGGCAGCCAGGCGTTTTGCGTGCGCACTTGCGACGGACGTTTCTTTCCGGTGAACGGGTCCGACAATGCAAGCCGCGTGGCTTCCTGCAAGAGCTTCTGCCCCGCGAGCGAAACCAGGGTATTTTATGGCAGCAGCATCGACAGCGCCGCGGCGCAGAACGGCAAGACCTATTCTGACATGCCCAACGCCTTCCGCTTCCGCGAGGAAATCGTCAGCGGATGCACCTGTAATGGCAAGGACCAGATCGGGTTGGCGCCGGTCAAGATCGAGAACGATCCGACTCTGCGCAAGGGCGACATCGTCGCCGGCGAAAATGGCCTCTTGGTCGCCGGCCGCAGCGGCGACAGACGGGGTGCTGGGCTGAATTTCTCACCCGCTTCCGAGCGGGTGCGCGCCCAGTATGATCGCGTGCGGATCGTGGCACGCAGTGACAGCAGCCAGAATTGAGGTTCCCGCAACGGAACCCCAAGCCCCCGTTGACGTTATCAGGCGCAAACACCGCATTTCCGCGGCTTGCAACAGGGGGCCGGCATGCTCGTCAGCATACTCATCACGTTCCTGGTCGTTATTCTTGTCCTCTATCTCATCAATCTCTTGCCGCTTGACGGCCGCGCGAAGCAGATCGCCCGCGTCGTGGTGATCATTCTCGGCGTGATCTCGCTTTTGCGATATATTTCCGTGATATAGCCCGTTTGGCTCCAAGACCACGGCTGCTTCCGGGGCTTGAGCGATGCTCCCGAACCACGTTGTGACCGCAGCTCAACCCGCCGCCTTGGCCTCGCGTCGGCGGGCGGTGAGGATGTATTCGGTGTAGCCGTTCGGCTGTTCGCGTCCTTTGAAGATGAGATCGCAGGCCGCCTTGAAGGCGATGCCGTCGAAGGCGGGGGCCATCGGCTTGTAGAGCGGATCGCCCTTGTTCTGGCCGTCGACCACGACCGCCATTCGCTTCAGCGACTCCATCACCTGCTCCTTGCTGACGACGCCATGCACCAGCCAGTTCGCAAGATGCTGGCTGGATATTCGCAAGGTCGCGCGATCTTCCATCAGGCCGACATCGTGGATGTCGGGCACCTTGGAACAGCCGACGCCCTGATCGATCCAGCGCACCACGTAGCCGAGGATGCCCTGGCAGTTGTTGTCGATCTCCTGCTTGACGTCGTCGGGCGCCCAGTTCGACTGCGATACCGGAATGGTGAGGATGTCCTTCAGTTTCGCCCGCGGGCCGCCTTTGGCAAGTTCCTGCTGGCGGGCCTGAACGTTGACCTGGTGATAATGCAGCGCGTGCAGCGTGGCCGCGGTCGGCGATGGCACCCACGCGGTGGTCGCGCCGGCCTGGGGGTGGACGAGCTTCTGGGTCAGCATGTCGGCCATCTTGTCGGGCGCCGCCCACATGCCCTTGCCGATCTGGGCGTGGCCGGGCAGGCCGTCGATCAGGCCGATGTCGACGTTCCAGTCTTCATAGGCCTTGATCCAGGGCTGCGCCTTCATGTCGTTCTTGCGGATCATCGGACCCGCTTCCATCGAGGTATGAATTTCGTCGCCGGTGCGGTCGAGGAAGCCGGTGTTGATGAAGCAGATGCGCTTGGAGGCGTTCTGGATGCAGGCCTTGAGATTGACCGTGGTGCGGCGTTCCTCGTCCATGATGCCGACCTTCATGGTGTTCTCCGGCAGGCCTAGCAGCTTCTCGACTTCGCCGAATAGTTCACACGTCAGCGCGACTTCGTCAGGGCCGTGCATCTTCGGCTTGACGATGTAGACCGAGCCGGTGCGGCTGTTTTTGGTCTTCGAAAAGCCCTTGAGGTCGTGGATCGCAAGCAGGCCGGCGACCGCAGCGTCGAGCAGGCCCTCCGGAATCTCTTCGCCCTTCTCGTCGAGCACGGCGTCGGTGAACATGTGATGGCCGACATTGCGCATCAGCAAAAGACTGCGGCCGTGCAGCGTGAGTTCCTTGCCGTCGGGCGTCCTGTAGACGCGGTCGGGATTGAGCGAACGCTTGACCGTCCTGCCGCCCTTTTCGAAATCGGCCGAGAGCGTGCCGTTCATCAGGCCGAGCGTGTTGCGATAGACCAGCACCTTGTCCTCGGCATCGACGGTGGCGACCGAATCTTCCATGTCGAGAATGGTGGACACCGCCGATTCCAGGATCATATCGGCGACGCCGGCCGGGTCGTCCTTGCCGATCGCGTGACCGCGGTCGATCCTGATCTCGATATGCATGCCGTTGTTGACCAGCAGGATCGCGGTCGGCTGGGCGGCCTCGCCCTGGAAGCCTGCGAACTGCGCGGCCGATTTCAGGCCGGTCGCCTCACCACTCTTCAGTTTGACGGCCAATCGCCCGGCCGCCACCGCGTAGGAGGTGACTTCACTGTGGCTGCCGGCCGCTAGCGGCACGGCGGCATCGAGAAAGGCCTTGGCCTTGGCGATCACCTTGTCGCCGCGCGCCTTGTTGTAGCCCCGGCCAGCCTCGGCCGGGTCGTGCGGGATCGCGTCGGTGCCGTACAGGGCATCATACAGGCTGCCCCAGCGCGCGTTCGCCGCGTTCAGCGCATAGCGGGCGTTGGTCAGCGGAACGACGAGCTGCGGCCCGCAGATCTTGCCGATTTCCTCGTCGACATTTGCTGTCTCGACCTGTTGCGTCGCCGGCTCCGGCAACAGATAGCCGATCTGTTTGAGGAAGGCCGTATAGGCGTCCATATCGAACGGCTTGCCCTTGTGGGCGCGGTGCCAGCCGTCGATCTTGGCCTGCAGCGCGTCGCGGAACGCGAGCAGCTCACGGTTTTTCGGCCCCAATTTCCTGATGATGGCGGCAAGACCGGCCCAGAACGCGTCGGGTGCAATGCCGGTCTTGGGGGTCGCCTCCTTGGCGATGAAATCGAACAGGACAGCGGCGATCTTCAATCCGTGGGCATCGACACGATTCATGGAGGGGCTTTCTCAAAAGAAGTGGCGTTTGGCGGCTGTTTTCAGGGAAAAGCAGCAAAAAAGCGCCAGAAAGGGGCTGCGCTGGCCGCCCTTTTAGCCCTAAAGCCGGGTCGATGAGAAGGGTCTAAAAGGCCTAGACATTGGCCGCCAGATCGACCGGTTCGTCGAGCAGAATGCCGCTCTCGGCCAGCATCCGTTCGATCGCATCGGTCGCGTCCGAAACTGTTCGGGCCGAGGTGTCGATTTCCAGGTCTGCGCCGGCTGGCGGCTGATAGCCGTTGTCGATCCCGGTGAACGCCTGCAGCGAACCGGCGCGCGCCTTGGCGTAGTGGCCCTTGGGATCGCGGCTCTCGCAGATCTCGGCCGGAGTCGCGACGTAGATTTCGCGGAAGGATGTAGCTGCGATGCGGCGCGCCGCGGCGCGATCCTCGGCCGCAGGCGATATCGCGGCGACAATGGCGATATGGCCGTTGCGCGCCAGATGGGCGGCAACTTCGGCGAGGCGTCGGATGTTTTCGCTGCGATCCTGCGCCGAGAAACCGAGATCGCTGCTGAGCCCGGCGCGCAGCGTGTCGCCGTCGAGCAGGATGGGCGACCCGGCGCGGGAGAACAGCCGGCGCTCCAGTGCACGGGCGAGCGTTGATTTGCCTGAAGCGGGCAGGCCCGTCAGCCAGATTACCGCGCCATTGTGTCGGTAGCGCGCCGAGCGCTCCTCGGGGCGCAACGCGCTTTCCACCGGCACGATGTCAACCGGAACGGTGCGCTGCCCGGCGTCAACCGCGAGCACGATACCGCCGCCGGCGATGCGACCGTTGACCTCGATCACCAGCCGCCCGGTGCGCGGATTTTCCCCGTAAGGGTCGGCCGCGACCGCCTGCGCCAGCGAAAGGTCGATTTCGCCGACGTGACTGCGCGCGATTGATTCGGTTTGCGCGTGAGAGAGCGAGCCGGGATCCACCACCTTCTCGATCGCAACCACGCTGGCGCGGCTTTCCCGCGTGCCCAGCCGGATCAGGATTTGATCGCCTTTCGACAGCGGCTTTTCGTGGAGCCAGAAGACCCGGGCGCGAATCCGGCGCGTATCGCACGGGGTCGCGCCGGCGTGGGCGATGACGTCGCCACGCTCGACGAACAGCTCGCGGTCGAGCGTGATGCCGACCGAGCGGCCGGCGCCGTGGCTGCTGCCATGCAGCGTCTCCGGCCAGCTCTCAACGCTTTTGACCTTCGCGATCTTGCCGGCGGGCATGATGACGATCTCATCGCCGGCGCTCAGGCTGCCGGATTCGACCCGGCCCGCGACGATGCGGCGATCGTCGAACTTGTAAACCGCCTGCACCGGCAGCCGCAGCGCCAGCTGATGCAGCGGCCGCGCCGGTTCGAGCGCGTCGAGCGCCTCGACCACGCTCGGGCCCTGGTACCAGCCGATCCGCGGGGTGCGCGCGGCGACGCCGTCGCCATCGCGCGCCGAGATCGGAATCACCGCCGACGGCGTTACGCCGAGTCTGGTCAAATGCGCCGAGATCTCGTCGCTGATCGCGTTGAAACGCGCGGCGCCGAAATCGACCCGGTCCATCTTGTTGACGACGACCGCGACCTGCTTGATTCCCAACAGCTGCAGCAGATAGCCGTGCCGGCGGGTCTGGTCGCGCACGCCTTCCAGCGCGTCGATGATCAGCACCGCAGCATCGGCCTGCGCAGCGCCGGTGATCATGTTGCGCAGGAACTCGGCATGGCCGGGCGCGTCGATCAGCACGACATCGCGGGAACGGGTGCGGAAGCGGATTTGCGTGGTGTCGATGGTGATGCCCTGGTCGCGCTCGGTCTGCAGCGCATCCAGCAGGAACGACCATTCAAACGGCATGCCGCGCCGCGCGCTGACGGCCTTGAGCATGTCAAGCTTGCCGTCAGGCAGGCTGCCGGTTTCATGGAGCAGGCGTCCGACCAGGGTGGACTTGCCGTGGTCGACATGGCCGACAATGACGATGCGAACCTGCGGGCGGGTGGTGCCGTTCGGCGTCGCCGAAACGCTTGCCGGAAGAATCATGTTCATCGCTGCGCTCACACCCATGTCCGTCAGAGATAGCCGGCGACGCGCAGCCGCTCGAAAGCGTCTTCGGTTTCGTGATCAAGTGCGCGGCCGGCGCGCTCTGGCACCTTGCTGCCGTCGAGCTCGATCAGGATCTCGTCGATGCTGGAAGCGGTCGAGGCCACCGGATGGGTGATGTCCTGGTCGCCCAGCGAGCGATAACGCTTGCCGTCCCTGGAGAGATACAGCGGAATGATCGGAATGTTCTCGCGCCTGGTATAGGCCCAGATGTCGGCTTCGGTCCAATGCAGGATCGGGTGGACGCGCAGATGAGCGCCCGGCGGCGGCGCGGCGTTGAACTGATCCCAGAATTCCGGCGGTTGATCGCGCACATCCCAGCCGCCTCCCGGCCCGCGCGGCGAAAACACCCGCTCCTTGGCGCGGGTGGGTTCTTCATCGCGACGGATACCGGCGATCAAGCCGTCGAACCCGTATTTGTTCAGCGCAAGCTTGAGCCCTTCGGTCTTGCGGGCGGCGGAACGCGCGGCCGGCGGCAAGGTCGGATCGACGTCGTCGATCGGCGGGCACAGCTCGACCTTGAGATCGAGATTCCACTCTTTTCCATAGCGATCGCGAAACGCGTACATCTCCGGAAACTTCTTGCCGGTATCGACGTGGAGTGCAGGAAACGGCACGCGACCGAAGAAGGCTTTGCGCGCCAGCCAGATCATCACGTTGGAATCCTTGCCCAGCGACCACAGCAGCGCGAGCTTCTTCAGCCGCGCGAAGGCTTCGCGGAGGATGTAGATGCTCTGAGCCTCGAGCGCATCGAGATGATCCATCGCGGGAGGCGACAGCGGGATGTCGGTGAGAATGGATCGGATAGCGGAGCCGTTGGCTAAGTCGTCAGCTGCGTCGCTGCTGGGGTTGAGAAGATGCATCTCTTGGCCTTGGCCTGGGAGGTGGAAAATTCTATAGTTGCGGTGCAGTAGAGAAGAAATAAATTTCTCTTTACGGCCACTTGATGAGACATATATAGAAAATAATTCCAGTCAAGCCCCGAGAATCCGGGGAAGCGAGTCCCGCATGCGATTCCTCCCGGTGTTCCTTGATCTGCAAAGCGGCGTCGTGCTGCTCGTCGGAGCCGGCGAACTGGTACGCGCGAAATTGCGCCTGCTGGCGTCAGCCGGAGCCACCATCCGCTGGTTTGCGACCGACGGCAGCCATGATGTCTCAGGGCTCGATGCTGGGGATGCCGCGCGGATCGAATGTGCGACCGGCGATCCGTTGACGGCCGATTTGTCCGGGGTGATGGCCGTGCTGTGTGCCGGCGCTGGTGACGTCGGCGTCGCGATGTCGGCACGCGCCAGGGCGGTCGGCCTGCCCGTCAACGTGATGGATGACCTCGCGCACTCCAGTTTCATCTTTCCTGCGATCGTCGATCGCGGCGACGTTGTCGTCGCCATCGGCACCGGCGGAACCTCGCCGGTGGTCGCGCGCCGGGTCCGCGAGCGAATCGAGGCGGTGCTGCCGGCGCGCATCGGCGATCTCGCCGCCTTCATCGGTGGATTCCGCAAATCGATGCATGCGCGCATTCCGGAATTCTCGTTGCGGCGTCGTTTCTGGGAGCGGGTCGTCGATGGTCCGATCGGCGCGCTCGTCCTCGCCGGGCGCACCGCGGAAGCTGAAAGCGCGCTGAAGCAGATCGCCGATCCCTCCGCTTTCGCCGGCGCGCTGGATTCGGGCAAGGCCGAGGGCAGGGTGACGCTGGTCGGCGCCGGACCTGGCGATCCCGACCTGCTCACCATCAAGGCGCTGCGCGCGCTGCAGGATGCCGACGTCGTCTTTTACGATGAACTGGTGTCGCCGGAAATTCTCGATCGCGTGCGCCGCGACGCCTCGCGCATTCCGGTCGGCCGCCGCATCGGCAAGCCCGGCATCGGCCAGGACGCAATCAACCGGTTGCTGATCGACGCCGCAAAGGCCGGCCAGCGCGTGGTGCGGCTGAAGGGCGGCGATCCCTTTATCTTCGGCCGTGGCGGCGAGGAAATCGACGCGTTGCGCGCGGCCGGCGTCGCCTGTTCGGTGGTGCCCGGCATCACCGCAGGCCTCGGCGCCGCCGCGCAGTTCGAAACGCCGCTCACCTACCGGCATGAGGCGCTGCGCATCACGTTCCTCACCGCACACAAGGCCAGGGATGCCGAGGCCGTCGACTGGTCGGTCCTGACCGACAGCAAGATGACCATCGTGGTCTATATGGGCGTGACGGCGGCGACGACCATTCGCGCGGGGCTTCTCGCCGCGGGTCGGCCGACGCATACGCCGGTCGGCGTGTTCGCGCGGGTGACGCGGCCGGACGCGCAGGCCGCGGTCGGCACGCTGGAAGATCTCCCGGCGCTGGTCGAGAAGATCGACCGCGGTCCCGCCATCCTCATCATTGGCGACGTCGTCGCGCATTCCGCGCCGTGGCGCCAGTCAAACCTCAACCAGGTATTCTCCAAACTGCTGGATGCCGCCGAATGACCTCTCCGCTTCAACAGAAAATCAGGATTACCGGCCCCTCGATGGTGACCGCCAACCGCGCCTTTGACGGCGTCGTGATCTATCGCACCGCGCAGCAAGGCTGGTCGGCGAACTTGTCGGACGCCGCCATCGTTCGCGCTTCCGATGAGGCGCGGGTGCTGCTGAACGAAGCCAACGCCGATGACGTCGGCGCGATCGGCGCCTATATCGCGCCGGTCGAGGTCGGGGATGACGGCGTCATCAAGCCGGGCAATCTGCGCGAACATATCCGCTCCGCAGGGGTCACCATCGACCTCGCGGCTCCCGCCCAACCGTGATCCATCACGTCCAGCCCATCAAGGTTGACCCACCATGTACGCATATGACGAGATCGATCGCACGCTGATCGACGAACGGGTTTCCGAATTCCGCGACCAAGTGAAACGCCGGCTTTCCGGCGAACTCACCGAGGACGAATTCAAGATGCTGCGGTTGCAGAACGGCGTCTATCTGCAACTGCACGCCTACATGCTTCGCGTTGCCATTCCCTACGGCACGCTGTCGTCGAAACAGTTGCGGGTGCTGGCCCGTATCGCGCGCCGCTATGACCGGGGCTACGGCCATTTCACCACCCGGCAGAACATCCAGTTCAACTGGATCAAGCTGGCTGAACTGCCGGATGCGCTGGCCGAGCTTGCCGAGGTCGATATTCACGCGATGCAAACCTCCGGCAACAATATGCGCAACGTCACCTCGGACCAATGGGCCGGCGTCGCGCCGGGCGAGGTCGAGGATCCGCGCATCTGGTCGGAAATCCTGCGCCAGCACACCACGCTGCATCCGGAGTTTTCGTTCCTGCCGCGCAAGTTCAAGATCGCGATCACGGCTTCCGCGCACGACCGCGCTGCGATCAAGGTCCACGACATCGGCCTGCGACTGCGCAAGAACGCGGAAGGCGAAACCGGGTTCGAGGTGCTGGTCGGCGGCGGCCTCGGCCGCACGCCGTTCATCGCCAGGACCATCAAGCCGTTCGTCCACGGCCGCGATATTCTCAGCTATGTCGAGGCGATCCTGCGCGTCTATAACCAGTATGGCCGTCGTGACAACATCTACAAGGCGCGCATCAAGATCCTGGTGCACGAGCTCGGCATCGAGGTGTTCGCCAGGGAAGTCGAAGACGAGTGGCGCCAGATGCGCGGCAGCGCGCTGATGCTCGATGATTCCATGATCGAGGAAATCCGCTCACGCTTCTTCTATCCGGCGTACGAGAAGCTGCCGCACATGCCCGACGAGTTGAAGAAGGCGGCGCACGACCCGCATTTCGAGGCATGGCGCCGCAACTCGGTATTCACGCACAAGGTGCAGGGATATTCGATCGCGACGCTGTCGCTGAAACCGGTGGGTGGTCCCCCCGGTGACGCCACCGCTGACCAGATGGAGGCGATCGCCGATCTTGCCGAGAAGTATTCCTTCGGCGAAATTCGCGTCGGTCACGAGCAGAACCTGGTGCTGCCACATGTCGCCAGGCGCGATCTGCCGGCGCTGTGGAAGGCACTGGACAAGATCGGCGTCGCGACACCGAACGTCAACCTCGTTTCCGACATCATCGCCTGCCCGGGGCTGGACTATTGCTCGCTGGCGAATGCGCGCTCGATCCCGATCGCGCAGGAACTGACGCGGCGCTTCGCCGATCATGACACCGCCAATCTGATCGGCCGCCTGCACATTAACATTTCCGGCTGCATCAACGCCTGCGGCCATCACCATGTCGGCCACATCGGCATTCTCGGCGTCGAAAAGAACGACGAGGAATTCTACCAGATCACCATCGGCGGTCGCGCCGACGAGGAGGCGCGGATCGGCGCCTTGATCGGTCCGGCGGTTCCCTATGGCGAGGTCGCTGACGTGATCGAAGATATTGTCGAAGCCTATCTCGCCCTGCGCGTACGCCCCGACGAGCTGTTCGTCGATACCGTGAAGCGGCTCGGCGTCGAACCATTCAGGGAGCGGGTCTATGCCACTCGTTAAGGACGGAAGAATTGCAGCCGACTCGTTCGCCCATGTCGGGGAGAGCGCCGAATTGCCGGGCGACGGCGCGATCCTGGTTTCGGCGGCGCGGTTTTTCGACGATCCTGAAGCGACTCTCAAGCATAACGGCAAGCTCGGCGTGATCTGGCCAAATAACCGGGACATCGACGATCTCGTGCCGTATCTCGGCCGGTTGGCCGCGGTCGCACTGGTGTTTCCGTCGTTCCGCGACGGACGCGCCTATAGCCAGGCACGGCTGCTGCGCGAGCGTCATGGCTTCACAGGCGAACTTCGCGCCACCGGACAGGTGCTGCGCGACCAGTTTCTTTTCATGCTGCGCGCCGGCTTCGATGTTTTCGACGTCAGGAAGGACGGCGACGCGGTGGCGTTTGCCGCCACCGCGAGCCGTTACTCGGTGTTCTACCAGCCGACCGGCGATGGCCGCGTCACCGCGCTCCATCGGCGGATGCAGTTGCGTCGTCAGGAGATGGCCCGCCCGTGAGCAAGACCGCGCAAGCCCTGATTCCCGATGCAGCGGACACTTCGCCGGCGCAGGAGCTCGACCACGCCTTGCGCGCCGCTTCGCCGGCGGAGGTCATCGAAGCCGCGCTGAGGGCCTTCGGCCGCGGGCAAGTTGCGTTGGTCTCGTCGTTCGGGACGGAGTCGGCGGCGCTGCTCAAGGTGATGGCGGATGTCGATCCGGCAATTACCGTCTTTTTCCTCGACACCGGTTGGTTGTTCGAGGAGACGCTTGCCTATCGCGACGTATTGATTGCCAGGCTCGGCTTGCGCGACGTTCGCTCGGTCGAGCCAGTTGAGGAGACGTTGTTACGCGAAGACCCCAACCGCGATTTGTGGTTCGCCGATCCCGACGCCTGCTGCCGTATCCGCAAGGTGGAGCCGCTGGCGCGGGCGCTGGAACCGTTTTCAGCGTGGATCAACGGGCGAAAGCGCTTTCAGGGCGGCGCGCGGGCGCAAATCCCCGTTGTCGAGGACGACGGCCCGAGATTGAAGTTCAACCCGTTCGCCAATGTTTCGCGCGAGGAAATCGAAGCGATCTACGGGAGCGCAAGGCTGCCGCCGCATCCGCTGGTCGCCTCGGGCTATCTGTCGGTCGGATGCATGCCGTGCTCCAGCCGAACCGCGCCCGGTGAAGACGCACGCGCCGGCCGCTGGCGCGGCAGAACCAAGACGGAATGCGGCATTCATGCGACGAAGACGGCATAGAATTCTGGTGTTGTGGCTTGGCAAGACAACGAGAAGCGGTTTCATTGACTTGAAGCGCGATCCGCCATTGGTATGGTCCCTGCTGGTGACGACGCCCTCGTCAGGCCGGGTGTGGATCGAGATGGTGCATCGCATTCTGCCGTTTCTTGCGGGATTGCTGTGGGCGAGTTCGGTGGTCGCCGCCGATTTCACCTTGCTGAACGTTTCCTACGACCCGACGCGCGAGCTCTATGCCGACTTCAACAAGGCGTTCGCGGCGGCCTACCAGAAAGAAACCGGCAAGCGGGTCGCGATCAAGCAATCGCATGGCGGTTCGGGCTCGCAGGCGCGCGGCGTGATCGACGGCCTGCAGGCGGATATTGTCACGCTGGCGCTGGCCTATGACATCGACGCCATCGCCGCCAGGGGCCTGATTGCGGCCGACTGGCAGAAGCGGCTGCCGCTCAATGCCTCGCCCTACACCTCGACGATTGTGTTCGTGGTGCGCAAGGGCAATCCCAAGGGCATCAAGGACTGGGACGATCTGATCAGACCCGGCGTCCGGGTGATTACCCCGAACCCGAAGACTTCGGGCGGCGCGCGCTGGAACTATTTGGCGGCCTGGGGCTACGCCGAAAGGAAATTCGGCTCGGCCGAGCAGGCGAAACGATTTGTCGGCGAGCTCTTCAGGAACGTGCCGGTGCTCGATACCGGCGCCCGCGGTTCCAGCATGACCTTTGTCGAGCGCGGCGTCGGCGACGTGTTGCTGGCCTGGGAGAACGAGGCATTGCTGGCGCAGCGCGAATACGTCAAGGACAGGCTCGAGATCGTGGTGCCGCCGCTGTCAATCCTTGCCGAGCCACCGGTGGCGCTGGTTGATCGGGTTGCCGACAAGAAGGGCACCCGCGCCGTGGCCGAGGCGTATCTGAACTATTGGTACACCAGGCGGGGTCAAGAAATCGCCGCGCGGAATTTCTATCGTCCGCGTGATACAGAGGTGGCGAGACAATACGAGAAATCGTTCGCCAGGGTTGAACTTTTCACCATTGACGACGGTTTCGGCGGCTGGACCCAGGCGCAGAAGGTTCACTTCAGCGAAGGCGGCATCTTCGACCAGATCTACAAGAACTGAACCGGCGGACGCAGAGCGGAAACGGGGAAATTGGTGAGCACAGCGGTCGCGCGGCGCAGCAGCCTGCCAGGGTTCGGTCTCACCATGGGCCTGACGCTGACATGGCTGTCGGTCATCATCCTGATCCCGCTCGCCGGCCTTTTTCTCAAGACCCTCGAACTCTCGCCCGAACAGTTCTGGAACATCCTCACCAACCCTCGAACGCTGAACGCGCTGAAGATTTCGTTCGGGCTTTCCTTCGCCGCGGCCTGCGTCAATCTGGTGATGGGAACCATCGTCGTCTGGGCGCTGGTGCGGTATCGGTTTCCGGGCCGGCGGCTGTTCGATGCTGTTGTCGATATACCCTTTGCGCTGCCGACCGCGGTGGCGGGGGTGGCGCTGACGCAGCTGTTCGCGCAGAAGGGCTGGCTCGGCGCGCCGCTGGCCGAACTGGGGATCAAGGTCGCTTTCACGCCGATCGGGATTTTTGTTGCGATGGTCTTCATCGGGATTCCCTTCGTGGTCCGCACCGTGCAGCCGGTGTTGATTGATCTCGACCCCGAAATCGAGGAGGCCGCCGCGAGCCTCGGCGCCCGTCGCTGGCATACCGTCTTCCGCGTCATCCTGCCAAGCCTTGCGCCGGCGCTGTTGACCGGATTTGCGCTGGCGTTCGCACGCGCGGTCGGCGAGTACGGTTCGGTCATCTTCATTGCCGGCAATTTGCCAAACGTGTCGGAGATCGCGCCGCTGCTGATTGTGATCCGGCTTTCCGAGTTTCGCTATGCCGACGCCACGGCGATCGCCGTCATCATGCTGCTGGCCTCGTTCCTGATCATCCTCGTCGTCAATCGCCTGCAACGCTGGGCGCAAGTCCGCATACCGGCGTAGCGAGGGTCGGTCGATGTCCACGCCATCAAGCTTCGCGGCCCCCGCCAACCCGATGCGGGCCTATGCTTCCATGGCAGATATGACCGCCTCCGCGCCGGCCCATCCCGAGCCGAGCGACCGTGCGCGCCCGCTCGCCCGCTCCATCGACCTGCGGAGCGAGCCCGGACCGGTCCGCTTCATCATCATTGTGCTCGCGGTGTCCTTCCTCACGATTTTCGTCGTGCTGCCGCTGCTGGTGGTGTTCGCATCCGCCGTTTCCAGCGGGATCGGTCCTTACTTTGCCGCTCTCGCCGAGCCGGAGGCGATTTCGGCGATCAAGCTGACCTTGCTGGTGGCGGCGATCTCCGTCAGTCTCAATCTGGTGTTCGGCGTGCTGGCGGCGTGGGCGATCGCAAAGTTCGATTTTCGCGGCAAGACCTTCCTGATCACGCTGATCGACCTGCCGTTCTCGGTCAGCCCGGTCATCTCGGGGCTGGTTTTCGTGCTGCTGTTCGGCGCCCAGGGCTATTGGGGCGCCTGGCTGCAGGCGCACGACATCCACGTTTTGTTCGCCTTGCCGGGCATCGTGCTGGCGACGATCTTCGTGACGTTTCCTTTCGTCGCCCGATCGCTGATCCCGCTGATGCAGGAGCAGGGCACGCACGAGGAGGAAGCTGCGATCTCGCTGGGCTCGTCTGGCCTGCAGACGTTCTTCCGCGTCACTCTGCCCAATATCAAATGGGGCCTATTGTATGGTGTGCTGCTATGCAATGCGCGCGCCATGGGCGAGTTCGGCGCGGTGTCGGTCGTGTCGGGTCATATCCGCGGCGAGACCAACACCATGCCGCTACTTGTCGAGATTCTCTACAATGAATATCAATTTGTGGCGTCGTTTGCGATTGCTTCGTTGCTGGCGATGCTGGCGTTGATCACGCTGATCGTGAAAATCGTGCTAGAACGGCGGCTGGACGAAGGACAGATCCCGCGTGACCATTGAAGTCAGGAATATCGTCAAGAAGTTTGGTGCTTTCGCAGCCCTCGACCATGTCGATCTGAAAGTCGGCAAGGGCGAGCTGCTGGCGCTGCTCGGTCCGTCCGGCTCGGGCAAGACGACGCTGCTGCGGATCATTGCAGGCCTCGACTGGCCCGACGCCGGCGAAGTCTGGATCGACGGTGAAAACGCGCTCGGACATGGCGCCAGCGAACGCCATGTCGGATTCGTGTTCCAGCATTATGCGCTGTTCCGCCACATGACGGTGTTCGAGAACGTCGCCTTCGGTTTGCGCGTGCAGCCCCGCGCCATTCGCAAGGACGAAGCGGCGATCCGCGCCCGCGTCAAGGAATTGCTGGATCTGGTGCAACTCGACTGGCTGGCCAATCGCTATCCCAGTCAATTGTCCGGCGGCCAGCGTCAGCGCATCGCGCTGGCGCGCGCGCTGGCGATCGAGCCACGCATCCTGCTGCTCGACGAGCCGTTCGGCGCGCTCGACGCCAAGGTGCGCAAGGAACTGCGGCAATGGCTGCGCTCGCTGCATTCGGAAATCCACGTCACCTCGATCTTCGTCACCCACGACCAGGAGGAGGCGCTCGAAGTCGCCAATCGGGTGGTGGTGATGGACAAGGGCCGCATCGAGCAGATCGGGACGCCGGGCGAGGTCTACGACCATCCGGCCTCCGCCTTCGTCCACGGCTTCATCGGCGAATCCATCGTGCTGCCGGTGGAGGTCAGCGGCGGGTCAGTGCGGCTCGGCGGGCGGCCGCTGAACATTGGCAGCGATGGCGCCGCTTCCGGCGCCTCGAGGCTGTTCATCCGCCGCCACGACATGGCGATCGGGCCGGCCGGAACCGGCTCGCTGGAGGGTGCGGTGCGCCGGGTCCGCTCCTTCGGCCCGATCCAGCGGGCGGAGGTCGCCCTGACCGGCGGGGAGGGCAAGACCGTGATCGAGATCGATGCGCCGCGGGACCGGGAACTGCAGCCCGGCGAGATCATCGGCCTGCAGCCGCGCCGCTACCGGATTTTCGCGGCCCAGGATTGACGACAAGGTTGTCTTTTCCGCACTCCGGAATGCCCCTCAATTGCTTCCGCGTTCACTATTCAGCCACGGTTGGTATGCAACAACGCGGGCTCAATCGAGGGAAATTATGCGCGCAATTGTCGCGATTATCGGAATTCTGGCGTTGGGCGGCTGCATGGCCGACACCAGGACGCCCGACCAGCCGACCATGTATCTGAGCATGGCCAATGGTGGCGCGACGCTAGATCCGCAGGCCGCCGCCTCGATGATCTCGCAGTATCGGCAAAACAACGGCTTGGGCGGCGTGGTGGTCGATCCCGACCTGATGAAGCTGGCGGAACAGCAGTCGCAGGCCATGGCCAGCCGCAACAAGCTCGACCACGACGTCAAGGGTCCGCTGGACAAGCGACTGGGGGCGTCCGGCTACCCCGCCAAACTGGCCGTCGAAAACGTATCGGCCGGCTATCACACGCTGGCGGAAGCGTTTTCGGGATGGCGCGACTCGCCGCCGCACAAGGCCAACATGCTCAAGAGCGGTGTCACAAAACTGGGCATCGCCGCGATCTATGCGCCCAACACCAAGTACAAGGTGTTCTGGACGCTCATTCTGGCGTCAACCTGAAGCCGATGTATTTACGGGCCTCCCGCCCGAGCCCGGGCGATAAACCCGACTTGATCCCTGCTTTCGTTGTCGTTAATTGACGCCGTCGCGAACTGCCGCCACGGTGCCGGCATCATTGCCTTCTGATTGACGGTCACGATGGATTCTTCAAGTTTGCCGCCGGCAACCACGCCCGCCAACGCGCAGCGCGTGCTGGTGCTGCAGGGCGGCGGCGCGCTCGGCTCCTATCAGGCCGGCGCCTATCAGGCGTTGTGCGGCGCGGGGTTCGAGCCGGACTGGATCGCGGGCATTTCGATCGGCGCCATCAACGCCGCGATCATTGCCGGTAACGAAGGCGAGACGCGCGTCGAGCGGCTGAAGGAATTCTGGGAGATGGTGTCCTCGCCGGTGCCATGGAAGCCGGTCGCGCCGGGCGACCGCGCGCGCTCGCTGTTCAACGAGGCCAGCGCGGCGTTGATCGCCACTTTCGGCGTGCCCGGATTCTTCACGCCGCGGATTCCCCCGGCGCCGCTGTGGCCGCCGGGCAGCCCGCAATCGCAGAGCTATTACGACACCGCGCCGCTGAAGAAGACGCTGGAACGGCTGGTCGATTTCGACCGCATCAACGACCTGAAGACCCGGCTGAGCGTCGGCGCGGTTGGTGTCACGTCGGGCAATTTCAGATACTTCGACAACTTCGAGTTCAGGAAGCTCGGCAAGAAGATCGGGCCCGAGCACATCATGGCTTCCGGCGCGCTGCCGCCGGGATTTCCTGCCGTCGAAATCGAGGGCGAGCATTATTGGGACGGCGGCATCGCTTCCAACACCCCGCTCGACTACGTGCTGGTCGAGGAAACCCGCCGCGACCTTCTGATCTTCCAGATCGACCTGTTCAGCGCCCGCGGCGAATTGCCGACCTCGTTGCTGGACGCCGCCGAGCGCGAGAAAGACATCCGCTACTCCAGCCGCACCCGCCTGAACACCGACAAGAACAAGCAGGTACACAACACGCGCAAGGCGCTACGCGACCTGCTGGCAAAGCTGCCCGATGATCTCAGGAACGATCCGTCGGTGGAGATCCTGTGCAACGCGGCCAAGGAAAACACCGTTACCGTGGTGCATCTGATCTACCGCAGCAAGATCCACGAATCCTCGTCCAAGGATTACGACTTTTCCCATGTCGGCATGGTCGAACACTGGGAAGCCGGCGTTCGCGACGTTCATTTGTCGATGCGCCACAAGGATTGGCTGGAACGTCCGCAACCCCAGGAGACCATGATGACCTACGACATGACGCGGGACGATTCCCCGGCCTCTAAAGAAAAGCAGGAGTGAATGGAATGGGTTCGCTGAAAGGCAAGACCGCGGTCGTGACCGGCTCCACCAGCGGCATCGGGCTGGCCTATGCGCGGGCGTTCGCCGGCGCCGGCGCCAATATCGTTCTCAACGGCATGGGCGTGCCGGCCGATATCGAGCGCGAGCGATCGGGCATCGAGACCGATTTCAAGGTCCGCGCCCTGCATTCGCCCGCCGACATGGCCAGGCCCGCCGAGATCGCCGAAATGATCGCGCTCGGCGAGAGCGCTTTCGGTTCGGTCGACATCCTCGTCAACAATGCCGGCATCCAGTTCGTGTCGCCGGTCGAGGAGTTTCCGATCGAGAAATGGGATGCGATCATCGCGATCAACCTGTCGGCGGCATTTCATGCCATTCGCGCCGTCGTCCCCGGCATGAAGAAGCGCGGCTGGGGCCGCATCATCAACACGGCTTCCGCGCATTCGCTGGTTGCCTCGCCGTTCAAGTCGGCCTACGTCTCGGCCAAGCACGGCATCGCCGGCCTCACCAAGACGGTGGCGCTGGAGCTTGCGACCTTCAAGATCACCTGCAACTGCATCAGCCCGGGCTATGTCTGGACGCCGCTGGTCGAGAAGCAGATTCCCGACACCATGAAGGCGCGCAGCCTCACCAAGCAGCAGGTCATCCAGGACGTATTGCTGACGGCGCAGCCGACCAAGGAGTTCGTGACCTCCGAGCAGGTTGCCGCGCTGGCGCTGTTCCTGTGCGGCGACGACGCCGCCCAGATCACCGGCGCCAACCTCTCGATCGACGGCGGATGGACCGCCGCGTAGCGTCGCACGGCTTTCGAGCAAGGCCGACAGCGCCTTGTTCGGATCAGCGCTTGCCGAACGCCAGCACGTGCATCCCGAGCCGCTTGCGCACGATCCAGAACAGGAGCGCGGTCTCGAACGCCAGCGCCATCGAGGTCGCGGCCGCCGCGCCGTGGCCGCCGTAGCGAGGCACCAGCATCAGGCACAGCGCCACGTTCAGGACAAAGGTCAGGCCATAGGCCAGGGCGCAGATATGCTGATGGCCGAGCATGTTGAGCAGCCGCTCGACCGGGCCGATCGCGGAGCGCACCAGGAGTCCGACGGCGGCAATGAACATGATGTCGTAACCCGCGACGAATGTCGGACCGAACAGCCACAGCAGCGGTTTGCCCAGCGCCAGCAGCACGATGGTCGCCGCCAGTGACGGCCAGAACGTCCACTGGATCGCGTGCGTCACATAGGCTGCCAGCCGCGCCTTGTCGCCGAGCGCATGATACTCGGCAAAGCGGTGCGCGGTCGTCGCCGCCATCGCATAGTGAATGAAGGAGACCAGCGCGAGCGTCTTCACCACGGCGAAATAGACGCCGACCTCTTCCGATGAACGGAATTGCTGCAGCAGCAATATGTCGGTGTAGGACAGCAAGAGGTAGAAGCCTTCGACCATCAGGATGGGCAGCGAGACCGCAAGCCAGCCGCGGAAGTCATAGGCCCTGGGGCCCGGCTCGACATGGCGGCCGAGCCTGCGGTTGAGCACGATCATCTGGCCGATCATCGCGATCCAGACCGCGGCGGCGCTTGCCAGCATCGCGGCGGTGGCGCCGAGATCGAAGCCGAGCGCGAAGGCGCCGGCGGTCAGGCCGACGATCAGCGACTGGCGCGCGATGAATTGCGGGATCAGGCCGAGCCGCATCCAGTCATGCGAGCGGGCGATGCCGTCCTGGGTATTGGCGAGCACGAACGCCGGCAGTGTGAGGCAGCCGACATAGAGCGGGACGATGGTGTTGGCGTCGATCCAGGGCGACAATACCTTCACGAGGCCGGCCAGCAGCAGCGAGGCGACGGCGGAGACCGCGAACGTCATCCAGCGGCTGCCGGACAGGAAGCCGCGCAGCAGCGCATGTTCGCCGCGGGTGCGGTGTTCCGGAATGATCTTCTGCGCCGACACCGCGATGCCGAAATCCATCATGCTGCCGAGCAGCAGCACCCAGGTCCAGACGTAGACGTAGATGCCGTAATCAGAGCCGCCCATCCAGCGCGCGAGAAGGATCTGGGCGAAATAGGCCAGCGCCGCGCTGACCGCGCGGATGATGAATATCGTGCCGGCGAGCCGCCTGGTGACCGAAGCCTCGCTGGAGCCGCCCAGCAGGGCGCGCAGCCGCGCGATCGGGCCGGCGGGCGAAGCGGTTGCGGATTGCGGATCCATCACGGCCAAACCGGAACATCCCGAAATGCGCCGCGCGACGGCGGCGATGGCCGGATGTATCAACGAGTCGTTAAGATTCGGTTGGGTGAGCATTCTTCTGGGTGAGCATTCTTCGCATTGGTCATTCCGGGGCGATGCGGAGCATCGAACTACGGTGCGCAATTGCGCACCTGAGAATCTCGAGATTCCGGGTTCGCACTTCGTGCGCCCCGGAATGACCCTTTGGGTCAATTCAAGGTGACATTGAATTCATAGGCGCGGTCGCCGCCGACCAGCGTCAGCTTGAGCGCGGCGCCGTCAGGGCTGATGCCGGGCGGCAGGCCCTCGAGTTCAAAGGCAAAGCGCTTCATGCCGGGCGAGGCAGGGTCGACGAGCCGTGGAATCGGCAGCGCCCAGTCCGCTGTCGGTCCCTCCACGAACAGGCTGACGTCGCGCGCGTCGGGCGCGGCGACATCGACCAGCACGCTGGTCTTGCCCTCGCGCCTGACGCCGCGGATGGTCAGCGGGTTGGGATCGCCGACATTGGCGGGCTTCGGCACCGCATTGAGCGCTTCGGAAAGCGCCCCGTCCTCGGTGCTGGCGACGCTGGCAAAGGCGAGTTCGGCGTTAGCCTCGACGGGAATACAGAGCTTGTCGCAAACCGCGTAACTGATGTGGGCGCGCAGCGTCACGGGTTTGTCGGCGCTTTTCGCCACAATCCGCAGCGGCAGCACGACCTGCCGCTTGTAGCCCAGCGCCGTGCCGCCGGCGCCGTCGTCGAACTTCGTGGGCGCCGGCCACAACACGGTGACGGAATCAACATTGTCCGACTTGGAGAAGTCGAAGCGGGGCGGGACGCCGGAATCTCCGGGTGTCCGCCAGTAGGTCTTGTAGCCCGGCTGCAACTGGATGGCGACGCCGCCCAGCAGCACTGCGCCGCTACGCGATCCCGCCAGCAACCGGAGGGCGGAATGCGTATCGCGTTGCCAGGGCGAGGCGTCCTCGGCGCGAACCTCTATCGTCGCACAGGCGGCAACCACCGAGGCGGCGACACCCAGGAGGGTACGCAAGGGAACTGTCACGTTCATGTGACACCTTTACAGGCAAGTCCGGGCGCAAACCATTGAATTGCGTGTGATCGCCAGCCGAAATGGCGGTGGATGGTTGATTGACAGTAACCGCACCCGATATCAGGATATCAACCATGATGAGAGGCCTTTGCGGATGAGCCCTGAAGGCAAGACACCGAAGCCCGTTCGCCGCAAAGCCGCCGGTATTGGCGACAATGCGTCCGACGACGGCTATCTGGACGGCCAGCTGCTGATTGCCATGCCGGTCATGGGCGATCCGCGTTTCGAGCGCTCCGTCATCTACATGTGCGCGCACTCGTCCGAAGGGGCGATGGGAATCATCGTCAATCGCCCGGCCGGAAGCATCGATTTTCCCGGATTGCTGGTGCAGCTCGAAATCATCGAGAAGGCGGACCAGATCAAGCTGCCGGAGAACGCCGAAACCATGAAGGTGCTGAAGGGCGGTCCGGTCGATACCGGCCGCGGCTTCGTGCTGCATTCGAGCGATTTCTTCATCAAGGATGCGACGCTCAACATCGATGGCGGCATTTGCCTGACCGCGACCGTCGATATCCTCAAGGCGATCGCCAGGGGTGCGGGACCCAAGCACGCGATCCTGGCATTGGGCTATGCCGGCTGGGCGCCGGGGCAGCTCGAAAACGAGATCCAGCACAATGGCTGGCTGCATTGCGACGCCGATCCGGACCTGATCTTCGGCGCCGACGTCGATGAAAAATACCAGCGCGCGCTGCGCAAGATCGGGATCGATCCCGGCATGCTGTCGAACCAGGCCGGGCACGCGTAGCCCGGCCGTCATGCCCCGCGAAAGCGGGGCATCCAGTAATCACCAGCATTCGCAATTTTCAACGACCGGGTCTACTGGATCGACCGGCTCCGCGGGCGACAACGTTTCTACTCCGCCGCCTGCTGGGTCACCGTCGGTTCGGTACCCGCAACCGTAGCGCGGCGCATGTCGCGCGGTTGCGACTGGTCGTAGCGCCGGACCCGATGCATGGTCTGGCGATTGTCCCACATGACAAGGTCATGCAGCGTCCATTTGTGGACATGGACGAACTCCCGCTGGGTGGCGTGCTCGGTCAGATCGCGCAGCAACAGCCGCGCCTCGGGCACGCTCATGCCCCTGATGGCGCCCGCGTGCGAGGACAGATACAGCGACTTGCGGCGATGCACCGGATGGGTGCGCACCAGCCGCTGCAGCACCGGCTTGAACATCTGCTTTTCCTCGTCGGTGTAATCCATGAAGCCGAGCGAGCCGCGCGAATACATCAGCGAGTGCTCGCAGATCATGTCCTCGATTTCGGCCTTGGTGTCGTCGTCGAGCGCGTCATAGGCCGCGCGCATGTCGGCGAACTCGGTGTTGCCGCCCTTGGGGTTCACCACCCGCGCGGACAGCAGCGAGAATTTGGCCGGGATCGGGCGGAAAGAGCTGTCGGAATGCCAGAGGCAATTGCCGAGGTTGAACAGATGGGTGCGGCTGTCGCGCGGCAACGGCTTGCCGTCCTTGCCGAGGTTGGAGACGTCGTTCAGCCCCGACGTCAGCCGATAGTCTTCCTTCTTGGTCACGGTGCCGCCGCGCGCGCTCTCGCGCTCGCCGAAGTTCAGCGCGAAGGCCAGTTGCTGCTCGTCGGTGATGTCCTGGTTGCGGAACAGCAGCACGGCATATTTGTCCATGCCGGCCTCGATGTCCGCCGCCTCCTGCGGGGTCAGGGGCTTGCGCAGATCAACGCCCGAGACCTCGCCGAAGAACACCGGATGAAGCTGCCGGATCGTGACCGTCATGGTGTTTCTCCTGAAAGCGGCGGGCGGTTCGTCCCGCTCCGATTGCAGGAAAAACTACTCCCGGACACGCCCAAGTCAACGCCGCGAACGCATGTCCGCTAAGCGTTTCGCGCCATCAACCCGCCGTCCACGGGAATCACCGCGCCGGTCAGGAACGAGGCGGCCGGCAGGCACAGGCTCAGCGTCATGTGCGCCACTTCCTCGGGGTCTCCATAGCGGCCGAGTGCGGTCCGGCGTCTTGCGTAGATCGCCTTGTGCTCGTCGGCGATCCGGGCGGTCATGCCGGTGGTGATAGGTCCCGGGCAAATGCAGTTCACGGTGATGCCGTTGCGGCCAAGCTCGACCGCGAGCGAACGGGTAAGGCCGACCACGCCGGCCTTGGCGGCGGAGTAGGGGCTGTGCAGGGCGGTGGCGCCGAGCGCCTCGGTGGAGGCGATGTTGACGATCCGCGGCGATTTCGATTGGCGCAGGTAGGGCAGCGCGGCGCGGATGATGCGGGGGTGCGCGGTCAGCATCACGGCCAGGCCCCGGGCCCAGGCGTCCTCATAGCCCGCGTCGTCGATCGCGACCCGCACGGAGATGCCGGCATTGTTGACGACGATGTCGAGCCCGCCGAAATGCGCCGCGACGTCGTCGACGACGGCGATGATGTTGTCGCGGTCGGCGACGTCGAGCGTCCACGCTCTTGCGCTGCCGCCGCTTGCCGCGATCCCGCCGGCGACGGCCTGGGTCGCCTCGGCGTTGATATCGGTGACGGCGACGTTGGCGCCATCGGCGGCGAAAACCCGCGCCGTGGCGTGCCCCATGCCGCTGGCGGCGCCGGTGACGAGGACGGTCAGGCCTTTGACCGAACGGCTGAGCTGCTTGAAATCTGACATGATGGGACCCGGACAGGATGCTGATTGCGTTGCTGGATTGACAAGGCTGTCACCGATCCGCAGAGAGGTCAACGAAGGCAAAACGAGGTGCAAACGTGACCAGTATTCGCGGCCTGCAGATCCGTCACCTGGGGCCGTCGGACGCTGGCCTCTACAGAGATATCCGGCTGGAGGCCCTGAAGCGAAACCCTGAGGCTTTCGGCAGCACGTTTGAGCGAGAGAACGCGCAACCGCTATCGTGGTTCGAAGCGGTCGTCGTCCGCGCAGATGTCTTCGGCGCATTCCTTGATGGGGCGCTCGTGGGAATAGCCGGATATGCGGCGCAGGAAGGTTCGAAGGAAGCGCACAAGGCGCTACTCTGGGGCATGTATGTTCGAGCCGCCGGTCGAAACCTGGGTCTTGGAGAAAGGCTTGTCGCCGCTGTTCTCGAGCATGCGCGCGGGCGTGTGGAGACGGTTCAACTGACCGTGGTGAGCGAAAACGCAGCAGCGCGCCGGCTCTACGGCGCCATGGGCTTTGTCGAATACGGGCTCGAAAAGCGAGCCCTCAAGCAGGATGGACGTTATTACGATGAGGTTCTTATGGCCAAGTTCCTCGACGAAGGATGAGGTCAGGACCAAACAAGAAAAGGATCGCGGGGATGAACGAACTGGATTTCAGCGGCAAGCAGGTGCTGGTGGTGGGCGGCTCCAGCGGGATCGGCAACGGCATCGCGCAGGCCTTTCGCGCCAAGGGCGCGCGCGTCGCCGTCTGCGGCACCCGCGCGTCTGCGGCGGACTATTCGCCCGACGAAGGCTCGCATCTCAAGGGTCTGGATTATTTCCAACTCGACGTCAGCAACCCGCCGGCGATCGAGGCATTGAAACCGCCGTTCGAGAAACTCGACGTGCTGGTGCTGGCGCAGGGCGCGGTGATCTACCGCCGCGGCGAGTTCGAAATGGACGGCTTTCGCAAGGTGCTGGAGGTCAATCTGATGAGCCTGATGGCCTGTGCGACCAAGTTTCATCCGATGCTGAGCGCCGGCAGGGGTTCGCTGATCATCATCAGTTCGACCGCCGCCTATCATTCGACCATGGGCAATCCGGCCTACAACGCCTCCAAGACCGGCGCGGTGGGCCTCACCCGCACGCTCGGCGAGGCGTGGGCCGAGAACGGCATCCGCGTCAACGGCATCGCGCCCGGGCTGGTCGACACCAAGATGACCAAGGCGACCACCGCCAATCCGAAGCGCCTCGAGGGCGCGCTGGGGCGAATCCCGTTGCGGCGGCTTGGCACGCCTGCCGACATGGCCGGCGCCGCGCTGTTCCTGGCCTCGCCGCTGTCGTCCTACATCATCGGCCAGACCATCGTGGTCGATGGCGGTCTCATCCTGTGAGCCAGGTTCTGTGAGCCAAGCTTCCGGAATGCTTTAGGAGTTCGGTTCGCCGGCGCTTCGCTCCATCGCGGAATTCCGGTCGCTATCGCGTGACGTTGCCCGGCGGGACCTCCGCCGATCGTCCGACACTGCCGGGCGGGCGCGGCACACCGGGCGCCCCGGGTGCGCGCGGCGGCGCGGCGGATGGGGCCGGCGCC
>NZ_JALHLP010000013.1 GCF_022844465.1 Bradyrhizobium sp. | reverse complement strand
TACACCATCGTGCCCAATGTCTCTGGCAAAGGCAATCGCGGCATACGTGACGAGGCTCACCTCTCCGATGTGTTTCGCAACGTCATGATCATCGTGGTTGCCGCGGAGGAGATCGTGCGCCGCATCGTGGAACAATCCCAGCCGCTTCTCGAAAACTACGCCGGGATCGTGGTGGTTTCCGACGTCGAGGTCATTCGTGACGAGCATTTCTAACCACGCCGGGACGGCCATATACTTTTCTCTTTACCGTCCGCGTGCTTGTTAGGCAGCTGAATTACGTTGCTGCGTTTCTTCATAACCGGCGTGAACAAATCACGCTTTACGGGAAAAGCAACCAATTCTCATGGGTGTCGATAAGGTATGCCATTAGGACCGCGCGTATCAGATTAGGTCGGCAGCGTACGGTTTGCGGCAAGCACCTCTCCGGCGAGATAGAGCGAGCCGGTAATGAGGATTCGGGGGGCCGGATCGAGGCCAAGCGCGGAGATGGTGGCAAGCGCGTCCCCGACACTGTCGCTGGTCTCGGCCGGGATGCCGATGCGGCGGGCGACTTGTGCGATCTCCTCGGACGGCAGAGCCGCGTCTTGCTGGATCGGCACCGCGATGACACGGCAGATGCGCACGGCGAAGTTCATGAGAAAGCCTTCGCAATCCTTGTTCGCGAGCATGCCGACGATGAGTATGAGCGGCCGCGGACCGCGCTTCTCAAGATCGGCAAGCGCGCCGACGACCGCACGGCCGCAGTCTGGATTGTGGCCGCCGTCGAGCCACAGCTCGCTGCCTTGCGGCGCCAGTTCCACCAGCCGGCCGTGAGCGAGACGCTGCATGCGCGCTGGCCATTCGACCTTGGCGACGCCTTGCTCGAAGGCCGCGTGCGGAATCTGCAGTTCAGGGATGCAGCGCAAGGTGGCGATTGCGGTACCCGCGTTGTCGAACTGGTGACGGCCAGACAGACGAGGCGCCGGCAGGTCGATGAGCCCGTGCTCGTCCCGGAAAACCATGCGGCCGCGCTCGGGCGTCACGACCCAGTGCTTGCCAGCTATCCGAAGCGGCGCGCACATGCGCGCGGCCTGCCGCTCGATCACCGTGAGCGCCTCCCGCGACTGCGGCGCCGTTATCGCCAGCACATTGGGCTTGAGGATACCCGCCTTCTCGGCCGCGATCAGCTCGATGGTATTGCCGAGAAAGTCCTGATGGTCGAGCGAGATTGGAGTGATCACGCTCGCAAGCAAGCGTTCGATCACGTTGGTAGCGTCGAGCCGGCCACCCAGGCCGACCTCGAGCAGCAGCACATCGGCGGGATGGCGCGCGAACAGCAGGAAAGCCGCGGCGGTGGTAATCTCGAAGAACGTGATTGGATCGCCGGCATTCAACCGCTCGCAGGTCGCAAGTGCATCCGCGAGTTCGTCGTCCTCGACCAGCGCGCCGCCGCCCGGTCGCGCAAGACGGATGCGCTCGTTGAAGCGCACGAGGTGGGGCGAGGTGTAGACGTGCACGCCGCGCCCGGCCGCTTCCACGATCGCGCGGAGAAAGGCGACGGTCGAACCCTTGCCATTGGTGCCAGCGACGTGGATCACCGGCGGCAAGCGTCGCTCGGGATGGCCAAGCCTGTCGAGAATGCGCCACATGCGGTCGAGCGAGAGATCGATCCGCTTGGGATGGAGCGCGAGCAGGCGCGCAAGAATAGCGTCGACTTGGACCATTATGCTTCGCCAATTTCTGTCCTGCTCAGGAAGATACAGATTTGGTGGTTGGACCGGGGCTCCCAAGCTCGCCTTTGCCGAAATCACAACCCGAGGGGCCGCTTTGCGGGTACGAGCCTGTTGCGCGTGATTATCAGAGGTAGCATCGTCGCGGCACGGTTACCATTTAGAGTCCCACTCGGGGAGTAACCCCTCCGACTTCAGTCGGATACCGGCTTCAGCCCGAGACTCGCTCGATAGCCTGTAACCTCGGGAAAGTGAGACCGCCTGAAGGGCGTGAAGTCTCACTTTCCCGAGGTTACAGGCTATGGGCTACAAGAGCGGTTGTCACACGACATTCCATCATCGCTACCATCTCGTCTGGGCGCCGAAGTACCGGTTCAAGGTCCTGCACGGTGAGGTTCGCCTGCGGGTGCGCGAGATCATCCGGCAGGTGTGCGACGAGATGGGCGTGACCATCATCCATGGCGCTCTGTCACGTGATCACGTTCACATGTTCGTCGAAGTCCCTCCGCACGTCTCGGTCAGCGATTTCGTGCGCCGGGCCAAGGGCCGCTCATCGCGCAAGATCCAGCAGGAGTTCGAGCACATCCGCAAACGCTACTGGGGCCAGCGATTCTGGCAGAGAGGCTACTTCTCCACCACCTCCGGTAACATCACCGACGACATCATCATGCGCTATCTCGACCGCCACACCCACAAAAACGGCTTCAGCCCCTCCGCCTGATCCTACCGGCGTCAGCCGGTCAGTCATTCAGATCGCGTACATCAAGTTCAGTAAGGACGCGACCGAGTGGCCTGTCATGCAAGCCCCAGGGGACGGCACGAGACCGCGCAGACAGCTGGGCACCTCGATTTACCGGTGTTTTTGGCCTGAACTGACAGCGGTGGCCGGCGCGGCGTAGCGAGCTTGGCAAATGGAATTTCTGGGCGGCGTTTCGGCGCATTCGCGGCTGGTTGGGAGCCCCGACCTGGAGCGCAGCGCGCTTCCGCACGGCCGGAACACTACGACGTCTTCTCGAAAGACACGGCTGACCGTCCGCGACACACGCGGAGCGATATTTTATGCGCCCTTAAGGTCTCACCGCATCGCTCCTGGCCCGCCTCGATCCATGGCTTGGCTGACGCACCACCTTCGGTGCCGCCTTCGTCGCGCTCGGGGCGATTAAGTCCTGAAATTCTATGCGTTTGTGGGCTGCACGATCATCGTAGTGGAAACGCGGGGAATCTCGCAATTCCGGTTGTTTCGTGGAGCAGTAGGCTGCAATTTCATAGCGCTCCAGCGGAAACGTAGTTATCAGTTTCATCCACGCTGGGGCGGCGGTTCCTGGGAGGGTGATCGGATGCGCATGCGTACGGCATCGCGTCGCAGGGTTAGCGGTCGTAGCCTAGCGTAGGTGGCGCACCCGACAGGATTCGAACCTGTGACCTCTATCTTCGGAGCGCCACAGCTTTTTGAGAGATGGGTGCGTCGATCACCAGGCCAGACACCTTTCTATTTGCACGCCACAGTATCCTGCTGTCCGACATCTGAATTTCCTCCCTTCCCTTTCGGAGCCTATCGCGCTCATTTCCTCCAGAGGATGAGTTGAGGAGACGATGATGGCTCACCGAAATGACATTCCAATCAAGCGGACCATCCGTCGACAGCAACTCCGCGAAGTGGTGCCGCTCGCCGATAGCACCATCTACGAGATGGAACAGCGCGGAGAGTTTCCCCGACGCTTCGCTCTCTCACCGCGTTGCGTCGTATGGGATCTGGCGGAGGTCGAAGCCTGGTTGGCCTCGCGCCGATCAACTCCAATTGTCCGCGCGCAATCACCCGATGTCAGGCAACGGCGGTCGCGCCCTGTTCGAGAGCCGGGTCTGGCTCGAACAGCGGCATCGAAGGCGGGATGAGTACCGGCATGCGCTTCTTGCCTTCGGCCCAGGCGTCGATGATGTCCGACCATTCCTGCATCATGTGGCGACGCTGCACTTCGTACTCCGCCTTGTTGTAAACGCCGCGTGACGACCGGCCATCTTCGTGCGCCAAGCACTTCTCGATCCAGTCGCTGTTGAAGCCCAGCTCGTTGAGCAGCGTGGAGCCTGTTCTTCGCAGATCGTGAACTGTAAAAGGCTCAAGCGGCAGCCCCTCCTTCTTCGCTTGCTCGACGACCGCGTAGGTGACGCGATTGAACGTCGCCCGCGACATCGGCGCATCCGCGTCATAGCGCGAAGGCAAAAGGTACTTTGAATTCCCGGCGCAGGTCTTGAGCGCGATCATGATGTCGAGGATCTGGCGCGACAGGTAGACGTTATGCGCCTTCGAGCGCTTCATCCGCTCCTTCGGGATCGTCCAAACAGCGTTCTCGAAATCGACCTCGTCCCACGTGGCGTCCTGAAGTTCGCTCTTGCGAACCATGGTCTGCAAGTAGAGGCGCATGCCCAGCCTGATGGTCGGTAGCGTCGCCACCTTTTCGAGCAACTTGAGCATGACCCTGATCTCGGTCGGCGAGAGCGATCGATCTTTTGGTACGAATGTCGCGATCGAAGCCGGCCCCACATCGTCAGCTGGGTTGGCGACCTTCTCGCCGTGCAGAATCGCGAAGCCGTAGATCTGCTTGAGAATGTCGCGGACGTGGATCGCCGTCGCCGGCGCACCGCGATCGACGATGGCGCCGCAATGGGCCCGCAAGTCGTCCGGCGTGATCTCTTTCAGAAGCCTGTTCCGCCATACGGGTAGCAGCTCACGCTCGAAGATCGATCGGCGCATCGCGCGCGTGCTGTCCGCCATCGGCGCCGCAGTCAGCCATTTCTCGCCGAACTCGCCAAAGCTCTTCGCTTCCAGGAGCCGGCGCTTCTCCCGCTGCTTTTCAATCGCCGGCGACCGCCCCTCGGCAATGGCCCGCTTGGCGTCGATGCACAGTTCTCGAGCCCGAGCAAGCGACAGGCCGGTCGGATCGTATTTGCCGAACGTGACGGTCTCGCGCCGTCCATTCATCCGGTAATCCAGCCGAAACGTGAGGGTCCCCGACGGCTTTACGAGCACATACATGCCGTCCCGGTCCGTCACCTTATAAATTTTCTCTTTTGGTTTCAAATGTTTAAGGGCTGCATCCGTCAGCATGTGGGTCGCCTCCACGAAAAAAGACCGTCAGGCCATTTTCGGGCACCGTTTGAACAAAATCTCTTTCTCTTACAACCTATTAGACAGAAAAAAAGACCGTCAAAGGCGCTCAGGCCTTGACGGTATCGGACGAAATCCGCTTTCGCAAGAGAGAAGCATACCGTCAGCGAGTACGTCAGCCGCCATCTCTGCCGGCCGATAGTCCCTGAACGGCACTGAGTGATTTTCTTTTTCATTTCAGAGAGTTATGTCGTATTTTCGGATACTATCGGATACCCTGGGATGGGCGAAAATCATTCCCACTCGATCGTCCCCGGCGGCTTGCTCGTCACGTCGTACACCACCCTATTCACCCCCTTCACCTCGTTGATGATCCGCGTCGCGGTCTCGCCCAAAAACTTCATCTCGAAGGGATAGAAGTCGGCGGTCATGCCGTCGGTGGAGGTCACCGCGCGCAGGCCGACGACGTATTCGTAGGTTCGGCCGTCGCCCATCACGCCGACGGTCTTGACCGGCAGCAGCACCGCGAAGGCCTGCCAGATCTGGTCGTACAATCCCGCTTTGCGGATCTGGTCGATATAGACGGCGTCGGCCTGGCGCAGGATGTCGAGCTTCTCTTTCGTGATGTCGCCGGGGCAGCGGATGGCGAGGCCGGGGCCGGGAAAGGGATGACGGCCGACGAAGATTTCCGGCAGGCCCAGCTCGCGCCCGAGCACGCGGACCTCGTCCTTGAACAGTTCGCGCAAGGGCTCGACCAGCTTCATCTTCATGCGATCGGGCAGACCGCCGACATTGTGGTGCGACTTGATGGTCACCGAGGGGCCGCCGGTAAACGAGACACTTTCGATCACGTCAGGATAGAGCGTGCCTTGCGCCAGAAAATCCGCGCCGCCGATCTTCTTCGCTTCGGCGTCGAACACGTCGATGAACAGGCGGCCGATGGTCTTGCGCTTGGTTTCGGGGTCGGTGACCCCTGCGAGCTCGCCCAAGAACTGCTTTGACGCGTCAACATGCACCAGCGGGATGTTGTAGTGATGCCGGAACAGCTCGACGACGGTTTTGGCCTCGTCGAGCCGCAGCATGCCGTGATCGACGAAGACGCAGGTGAGCTGGTCGCCGACCGCTTCGTGGATCAGCACCGCGGCGACGGCGGAATCGACGCCACCGGAGAGGCCGCAGATCACCCTGCCCTTACCGACCTGGGCGCGGATCTTCTCGATCGCCTCTTCTCGAAAGGCGCGCATGGTCCAGTCGCCGGTCAGGCCTGCGACCTTGCGGACGAAATTACGGATCAGTTTGGCGCCATCAGGCGTATGCACGACTTCGGGGTGGAACATCAGGCCGTAATACCGGCGCTTCTCGTCCTGGATCACCGCGAACGGCGCATTCGCGCTGACGCCGGCGACGCTGAAGCCGGGCGGCATTTTGGTGATGCGGTCGCCATGGCTCATCCAGACCGGATGCTTCTCGCCGATCGACCAGGTGGACTCGAACAGCGCGCTCGCCGCCCTGACCTCGACATCGGCGCGGCCGAACTCCCTGTGGTGCCCGCCTTCCACTTCGCCGCCGAGCTGGGCGGCCATGGTCATCTGGCCGTAGCAGATGCCGAGCACGGGAACGCCGGAATCGAAGATCAGCTGCGGCGCGCGCGGCGAGCCGGCTTCATGCACGGACTCAGGGCCGCCGGAGAGGATCACCGCCTTCGGCTTCATCTCCCGGAAAGCGGCCTCCGCCTTCTGGAACGGCACGATCTCGGAATAGACGCCCTCCTCGCGCACCCGGCGCGCGATCAGTTGCGTCACCTGGCTGCCGAAATCGACAATCAGAATCTTGTCATGCGCCGAGGCCACCGAAATGGCCGGGGCCGCCGAGGCGGCGTGGTCTTGGGTTTGCTGTGAGGCTGTCATGGACAGCAATTACGCGACCGGGCGCGGCCTCGCAACCGCGGCCAGCGGCCGGCCCACATGCTTTGTGGAGGCGTGGACAAACGAGGGTTAGGTAAGTATTATTAACCTAATTTGATCAGAGGCAGAATCAGCGGAAGCTCGCCGCAAGGCCGACGACCTGCGCGTCGATGCCGTTGAAGCCGTGATGGCCTCGGGCCTGACAGAATCGTAGGGTGGGCAGAGCGAAGTGTGCCCACCATTTGCGATCAATGTGTCGATAGATGGTGGGCACGGCGCGAAGTGCGCCTTTGCCCACCCTACCCCATCTACCCACCCTACGCATTCGCGCTCAACGTCAGCACCGCAACGAAAAAACCGTCGGTGCCCGTGCGCCGCGGGGTCATCAGCCAGCCCTCGGCTGACTTCAGCGCGGCTTTTTCAAATTCTTCCGCTCTGTCCCACAGTACGGCGGCGGTCTGGTGCGGCGGCACGATCGAAAACTCCGGGTGGCGCGCGATGAACGCGCGAACCTGGTTGCCGTTTTCCGGCGGCAGCACCGAACAGGTCACATAGGCGATGCGGCCGCCCGGCTTGACCAGGGCTGCCGCGCGATCAAGCACTTCGACCTGGTCCTTCAACCGAACCTCGAGCGCGCCGGGGCGCATCCGCCATTTGGCGTCGGGGTTGCGCCGCCAGGTGCCGGTGCCGGTGCAGGGCGCGTCGATCAGCACCAGATCGGCCGACGCCCTGATGTCGGCGAGCGGGTCGGCCTCGCCCCTGGGCGCGCGCACCTCGGCGTTGTGGACGCCGGCGCGCGACAGCCGCTCATAGATCGGCGCCAGCTGGCGCTTGTCGTGGTCGGTCGCGATCAGCCTTCCCTTGCCCTGCATCATCGCCGCCAGCGCCAGGGTCTTGCCGCCGGCCCCCGCGCAGAGATCGACCACCTGCTCGCCGGGCTTTGCGGCCGACAGCAGCGCCGCCAATTGCGAGCCCTCGTCCTGCACCTCGATCGCGCCCTTGATGAAATCCTCCTCGGCGTGAATGCCGGGGTTGCGGGCGTCGGCGCCAAGCTCGATGCGCAGCCCGATCGGCGACCACGGCGTCGGCGTGGCGCCGAGATGCGACAGCCGCGGCAGAACCTTTTCGCGGCTGGCCTTCAGCGTGTTGACCCGCAGATCGAGCGGCGCGCGGCTTGCCATCGCGGTCGCCTCGGCCACGCGGTCGTCGCCGAACACGGCGGCGAGCGGCGCGTCCAGCCATTCCGGGTAGTCGCCGGCGATGTGGGCCGGTGCATCATCGAGCGTGCGCGAGGTCAGCGCCGCGCGCTCGGCCGCGCTGAGCGGCTCCGGCGCAAATCGCTCGCCGTGGCACAAATTCGCGATCGCATCGGTGTCGAGCCTGCGCTCGAGCCGGAGCATGCCGAGCACCCGCGCCCGCGCGGTGTCCGCATCCATCAGCCACGCACTCGAGGCGCGCCGCCGCAGCACGTCCCACACCAGGCCTGCGATCGCCGCGCGGTCGCCCGAGCCAGCAAAGCGATGCGCGGTGCCCCACTCCTTCAGCGCCTTGGCCGCGGGAACGCGCTGCGCGTCGATGGCCTCGATCAGCTCGATGGCTGCGGACAGCCGGGCGGCGGGGGTCATACCGGACCTTCAAAACGGGAAGCTAGATCAGGAGCAACATCCTGAGCGCGAAGTAGATCCACATCGCCAGCAGCACCAGCACGCCGGCGAACCATGCCAGCCCGCGCTGCTGGACGTTGTTGGTGGTGACGAAGATCCCGGCGTGCACGAAGCGCGTCACCACGAACACCCAGGACATCAGCACGATGAAGAGATCGGCGTGGCGCAGCGGCAGCGCCAGCGCGATCAGGACGTAGAACAGGACCGGTATCTCGAACTGGTTGCTGAAGCAATTGCCGATCTGGGTCACCCGTTCCGGCCACGCCGACTGGCCGAGCGCGATGTCCTTGAGGCGGGTCTGCCGCCCGCGCAGCGCCTGCGTCCGCGCCTGCGCCATCCACAGCAGCAGGAAGAAGGCAAGCCCGACCAGGACGAACACCGGCAGCAACACCATTTGAACCGACATTGCGAATCTCCCCCGAAAGAATTGCGCTGTACCCCAAGCTCTTAGCGGTGGACGCGCCGCCTGACAAATCGGCCAGCGCGGCCCCGCAGGCCGCGCTTTGAACCGCAAGCCCGGGGGAATGCGGCGGATCGGCTGGTCCGGCACATTTGCTTTGACGGCCACAACCGGCGCTTTACTGTTCCCCCGAAGGCCCCGCGGGAGGAAAGCAACCGTGCGATTTCGCGATCAGGACATCGTTTTCGCCGGTGGCGCCAGGGGGCAGAACTTCGAAATCCCGACCGCCAACCCGCTCAACTATTTTCACGTCATCAGCCGGCCAGCCGAGCTTCCCAAGCTCACCATCGACGGCAAGCTGTTCCTGCCGCATGACGAGCGGCGCAAGCTTTGCGGAAAATGGCCGCTTGTCATGGTGGTGCCGGGCAGCCTCGGCGTGGCGCCCTCGCATCTGGCACACGCTGAAACGCTGGTGGGCGACGGCTTTGCCGCCTTCGTGCTCGACAGCTTTGGCGCGCGCGACGTGACCTCGACCGTCGCCAACCAGACCCAGTTCTCGTTTGCCGCCAGCGCCTATGACGTGCTGGCGGCGTGGCAGGTGCTCGCCGCGCATCCTGATATCGACGTGTCCCGGATCGGCGCGCAGGGCCACAGCCGCGGCGGCTCGGCGGTGCTGACGGCGGCGACGCGCCGCTTCGCCGACGCGGTTGTCGGCGACGGCGCGGGCTTCCGGAGCATGCTCGCGGCCTATCCCTGGAGCGGCCACCAGTTCCTCGACCCCTCGGTCGACCAGACCGAAATCCGCGTCATCATGGGCGACGCTGACGAATGGTGCTCGCCGATGCAGGTGCAGGGCCATTGCCAGGCCATCCGGCTCGCCGGCGGCAAGGTCACGATGCGGCTGATCGGCGGCGCGCAGCACAGTTTCGATCGCGGCACCGCGGTCGAGAACGTCGCCGACGCCGCGGTGTCGCCGGCCGCGCCGACGGTTTATATCGGCCATGACGGCGCCTTCATCCACCCGCTCGCCGATGCCGCGGACGCCAAGCTTGTCGACCGCGACCTGATGATCTACGCGCTGAAAGCCGGCTACGGCCGCAAGGGCGCCAGGATCGGCAGCCGCGACGGCGAGGCCGAGCTGTTTCGCGCGGACATGCTGGCGTTCTGGCGGCGAACGCTGGGGTGAGATTCACGCTACTCGTCATACTCCGCGAAGGCGGAGTATCCAGTACGCCGCGGCTTCTCGATCCTATCGACAATCCTCTGGAATACTGGATCGCCCGCCGGAGCCTGTCATCGGGCTCGCCAAGACGAGACCCGGTGGCGGGCGATGACAGCCATGGGATTTGTCACCATTTCGACGCCTGACAGACGGTATGATCGGACCTGAAGGGACCACCGCATGAGCGAATTTCGCCTGACGCAGATTTCCGACACGCACCTCACCCGCCGCCTGCAAAAACTCACCGACAATTTTCACGCCGTCAGCGCGCATATCGACGCGACGCGGCCCGATCTCGTGGTCAACAGCGGGGACCTCGCCTTTGACGCGCCGACCAGCCGCGACGATCTGGTGTTTGCGAAGGAACTGCACGACGCCCTGCCCGCGCCGTGCCGTCATCTGCCCGGCAATCACGATATTGGCGACAACCCGACGGCGGTTGGTCCTGCACCGAAGCAGCCCGCGACCGAGCAGGAGCGGCAGAACTATCTTGCCGTAATCGGCGAGGACCGCTGGCGCTTCGACGCCGCCGGCTGGTGTTTTATCGGGCTGAACTCGCTGATCATGAACACCGGGATATCAAGCGAGGCCGAGCAGTTCGACTGGCTCGCCTCCGAACTCGCAGGCGTCAACGGCAAGCCGGTCGCGCTGTTCCTGCACAAGCCGCTGTTTCTCGATACGCCCGATGATCCCGAGACCGAGGCAACCGCGATCCGCTACGTGCCGCAGCCGCGGCGGAAACACCTGATCGAGATGTTTGCGGCGGTCGATCTGAGGCTGGTGGCAAGCGGCCACGTCCACCAGCGCCGCGATTTCAGCTTTGGCCGCACCCGCCATGTCTGGGCGCCCTCCGCCGGCTTCGTGCTTCCCCACGAAAAGCAGGAAGTGATCGGGATCAAGGAGGTCGGGCTGGTGGAGTATCGTTTTGCGCCCGACCGTTTCGAAGTCCGCCACGTCAGGCCGCCCGGCCTGACCGACATCTGGCTGAACGAGCTGCTCGGCAAGCCGGCGTGATGCTTCAGGCCGCGTAGTATCCGCCGTCGACCACATGCGACGCGCCGGTCATGAACGAGGCCTTGTCCGAGCACATCCAAGCCACGGCTTCGGCGATCTCGGAGGGAACGCCCATCCGCCGCATCGGAACTTTCGCCAGGATTTCCGCGCCGCGCTCCTCGATCGTCTCCTTTGTCATCGGCGTCGCGACGTAGCCGGGATTGACGCAGTTCACGCGGATGCCGTCCTGGGCGTATTCGATCGCCGCGCTCTTGGTCAGCCCGACCACGCCGTGCTTGGCGGCGACGTAATGCGCCGAGGTGGCGAGTCCGATCAAGCCTGCGATCGAGGCGGTGTTGACGATCGCGCCGCCGCCGCCTTGCGCCAGCATCTGCGCGATCTCGTGCTTGAGGCAGAGAAACACGCCGGTCAGGTTCACCGCCAGCATGCGATCGAACGCTTCCTGGCTGAGTTCGTGCGTGCGCTGGCCCACCGGGCCGATGGCGCGTCCGGCGATGCCGGCATTGTTGAAGGCGCAATCGATCCGCCCGAAGGCGGAAACCGTGCGCGCCACCATGGCCGCCACGTCGGCCTCGCGCGTGACGTCGCCGCCGAGGGCGATGGCCTGGCCGCCGGCCGCGTTGATCAGCGCGACCGTCGCCGCGGCGTCGGCCTCGGCGCGGTCGGCCACCGCCACCCGCGCCCCCTCCCGCGCCATCACCACCGCGGCGGCCTGCCCGATCCCGGATGCGCCGCCGGTCACCAGCGCCACCTTGCCGTCAAGAATGCCCGCCATGTTCATCTTCTCCGAGATGTTGCGACCGCTTACGCCTTGTCGGGCCCGACCCGCACCAGCTGCTTGCCGAAATTGGCGCCCTTGAGCAGGCCCATGAAGGCGGCCGGCGCGCTGTCGAGGCCTTCGGTGACGAACTCGCGGTGCTTGACTTTGCCCTCGCGCACCCAGCCCGACATGTCGCGCAGGAAGTCGGCGTGACGCGCGGCGAAGTCGCTGACGATGAAGCCGCGGATGGTCAGGCGCTTGGTCAAGACGTTGCGCATCAGCGCACCGGCCCATTTCGGGCTGGTGCCGCCGAAATTGTTGTATTCCGAAATCAGCCCGCAGACCGGCATCCGCGCAAACGCGTTCAGGAGCGGGAACACCGCCTCGAACACCGCGCCGCCGACATTCTCGAAATAGACGTCGATGCCCTTGGGGCAGGCGTCCTTCAGCTTCGCCGCCAAATCGGGATCGCGGTGATCGAGGCAGTCATCGAAGCCGAGCTCCTTTTTCACATAGTCGCACTTCGCCTTGCCGCCGGCGATGCCGACCGCGCGCGCCCCCTTGATCTTCGCGATCTGGCCGACGGCCGAGCCGACCGCGCCGGAGGCCGCGGCGACGACGACGGTCTCGCCCGCCTGCGGCTTGCCGATGTCGAGCAGGCCGGTATAGGCGGTCATGCCGGGCATGCCGAGCACGCCGACCGCGGTCGAGATCGGCGCCAGCTTCGGATCGATCTTGGCCAGCCCCTTGCCGTCGGAGATCGCATGGGTCTGCCAGCCGGCGCGCGACAGCACGATGTCGCCCCTGGCAAAGCCCGGATTGTTCGAGGCGATCACCTCGCTGACGGTGCCACCCTCCATCACGCCGCCAACCGGCACCGGCTGGGCGTAGGACGGCCCTTCGCTCATGCGTCCGCGCATGTAGGGATCGAGCGACAGCCAGATGGTGCGCAACAGCACCTCGCCCGCCCCCGGGGTCGGAACCGGGCATTCCTCGAGGCGGAAATCGGATGGCTTGGGTTCGCCGACAGGGCGCGCGGCGAGGACGATGCGTTTGCCAGATGCGGACATAGGGGGTTCCTCCGGTTGTTATTGTTCTTTCGTCATTGCGAGCGTAGCGAAGCAATCGACAGCTCCGCAAGCTGTGAAATGGATTGCTTCGTCGCTAACGCTCCTCGCAATGACGGTGGCGAATGGCGCCTCCTCAAACGCCGTCATTCCGGGATGGTCCGAAGGACCAGACCCGGAATCTCCAGATTCCGGGTTCGCTTCGCGCCCCGGAATGACGGCGTATGGTGGATCACACCCCGCCCGGATAGTTCGGGCTTTCGCGGGTAATCGTCACGTCGTGGACGTGGCTTTCGCGCAGGCCCGCGCCGGTGATGCGGACGAACTGCGCCTTTTCGTGGAATTCGGCGAGGTTGCGCGCGCCGACATAGCCCATCGCGGCGCGCAGGCCGCCGGCGAGCTGGTGCATGACATTGCCGACCGGCCCCTTGTACGGCACCTGGCCCTCGATGCCCTCGGGCACCAGCTTGAGCGTGTCCTTGATGTCCTGCTGGAAGTAGCGGTCGGCCGAGCCGCGCGCCATCGCGCCGACCGAGCCCATGCCGCGATAGGCCTTGTAGGATCGGCCCTGCCACAGAAACACCTCGCCCGGCGTCTCGTCGGTGCCGGCGAGCAGCGAGCCGACCATGGCGATGTCGGCGCCGGCGGCGAGCGCCTTGGCCAGATCGCCGGAATATTTGATGCCGCCGTCCGCGATCACAGGCACGTCGACTTTCTTTGCGGCTTCCACCGCGTCCATGATGGCGGTGAGCTGCGGCACGCCGACGCCGGCGACGATGCGCGTGGTGCAGATCGAGCCCGGACCGATGCCGACCTTGATCGCATCCGCACCGGCATCGATCAGCGCCTGCGCGCCCTCGCGGGTGGCGATGTTGCCGGCGATCACCTGGACGGCGTTGGAAAGCCGCTTGATGCGGTTGACCGCTTCCAGCACGCGCGAGGAATGACCGTGCGCGGTATCGACCACGATCACGTCGACGCCGGCGTCGATCAGCTTTTCGGTGCGCTCATGGCCGCCCTCGCCGACGGTGGTCGCGGCCGCCACGCGCAGCCGGCCCTGCGAATCCTTGCAGGCGAGCGGATGGGCGACCGCCTTCTCCATGTCCTTAACGGTGATCAGGCCGACGCAGCGATACTGGTCGTCGACCACCAGGAGCTTCTCGATGCGGTGCTTGTGCAGCATCCGCTTGGCCTCGTCCTGGCTGACGCCCTCGCGCACCGTGACCAGGCTTTCATGCGTCATCAGCTCCGACACTTTTTGCGTGGGATCGGTCGCAAAGCGAACGTCGCGGTTGGTGAGAATGCCGACCAGCTTGCCGGGCGAAGTCTTGCCGGCGCCGGTGACGACGGGGATGCCGGAGAAGCCGTGATCGTTCATCAGCGTCAGCGCGTCGGACAGCATCGCATCGGGGCCGATGGTCAGCGGATTGACCACCATGCCCGATTCATACTTCTTGACCTGGCGCACCTGGGCGGCCTGCCCGTCGGGATCGAAATTACGGTGGATGACGCCGATGCCTCCGGCCTGCGCCATCGCGATCGCCATCCGCGCTTCGGTGACGGTGTCCATCGCGGAGGCGATGATCGGGATGTTCAGCGGAATGGCGCGGGTGACGCGGGAACGGATATCGGCCTCCGAGGGCAGGATATCCGACAGACCGGGTTTCAGCAGCACGTCGTCGAACGTGTAGGCTTCACGGATGCCCTGAAGTCCCTGCGCCATTGCCAACTCCTTTCGGCGGCGGCCCGCCGCGATCATGACCTGGGATGAACGCCGCCTCCGGCGATGCTACCGGCATCGCCGTCGAATCGAAGCCCATCGGTGGGGTTGACGGCGGTCGATAGCATGTCGAGAGGGCGAATCAAAGCGGTTGCCTGCCATGCGCGGGCTTTTGGCGGAGAAGCCCGATCAATCAAGGGCCTTAGCGCTGATATCCGGGCGGCGGGCCATGCCGGCGGATCGCCTCCACCACCTCCCGGTGGCGGCGGTCCTCCCGCCTCATATGGACGGCGATCAGCGCATGCGCGGAGGGCACCAGCAGCAGCACGGGGAAAATCAGCCCGAACAGCAGGCAGAGCACGATCAGCACCACGTTGAAGATCGCCGAGAACGGCTGCCCGTTCAGCAGCAACCCGAGCGGCGGCAACAGGGCAGCAAGGACATAGATCATCGGTTCAAACCTCCAGCGGCCGGCGCGACACATGCCAGCGTCACGCTGGATTTAGGTGGTTTGCCGGCTTCCGCAATGGTCAGTGTGACGCAGGGATGATACAGGCCGGTCGCCCGCGTTCCGCTCGAATAGCTGACCTTGCCCTGGTATCGATGACCAAAGAACGCCTGATCCCGCTCATCGTCGCCACCGCCCTGTTCATGGAGAACATGGACTCGACGGTCATTGCCACCTCGCTGCCGGCGATCGCGGCCGACATCGGCACCAGCCCGTTGACGCTGAAGCTTGCGATCACGTCGTATCTGATTTCGCTCGCGGTATTCATTCCGGCCAGCGGCTGGACCGCCGACCGCTTCGGCGCGCGCATGGTGTTCTCGATCGCCATCGCCGTCTTCATGGTGGGGTCGATCGGCTGCGCGCTCTCGCAGAACGTGACCCATTTCGTGATCGCCCGCATTTTGCAGGGCATGGGGGGCGCGATGATGACGCCGGTCGGCCGGCTGGTGCTGCTGCGCTCGATCGACAAGAGCGCTCTCGTCAACGCCATGACCTGGGTGACGGTGCCGGCCCTGATCGGCCCGGTGATCGGGCCGCCGCTCGGCGGCTTCCTGACCACCTATTTCTCCTGGCACTGGATCTTCCTGATCAACATCCCGATCGGGCTGCTCGGCATTTTCCTGGCGATGAAATACATCGACCCGATCAAGAGCGAGACTCCCGAGCGCTTCGATCTCTACGGGCTGGTGCTGGCGGGAATTGGCCTGGCCGGCATCGCCTTCGGCTTGTCGGTCGCCGGCCTCAACCTGCTCCCCTGGCCGATCGTCGCCGGCCTGGTCGCGGTCGGCACCATCTCGATGACGCTGTATGTCATGCATGCCCGCCGAACCGGCTCGCCGGTGTTGGACTTCTCGCTGATGCGGCTTTCCACCATGCGCGCCAGCATTTTCGGCGGTTTCCTGTTCCGGCTCGGCATCGGCGCGCTGCCGTTCCTGCTGCCGCTGCTGATGCAGGCGGGCTTCGGCCTGTCGCCGTTCCAGTCGGGCCTGATCACGTTTTCCTCCGCCGTCGGCGCCATGGGCATGAAGACGCTGGCGGCGCGCATCATCCGCGCCTTTGGATTCCGCTACATGATGACCGTCAACGCCATCATCAGCGCAGTCTTCCTCGCGGCCTGCGCGCTGTTCACGGTGACGACGCCGCTGTCGCTGATCTTCATCATCCTGGTGGTCGGCGGCTTCTTCCGCTCGCTGCAGTTCACCGCGATCAACACCGTCGCCTATGCCGAAGTCGAGCCGGCGCAGATGAGCCGCGCCACCACGCTGGTCAGCGTCAACCAGCAACTGGCGCTTTCGGCCGGTGTTGCCGTCGGCGCGTTCTCGGTGGAATCGACCATGCTCTATCAGCACGTCACCGAACTGGACGCCGGAGTGTTCGCGCCGGCCTTCGTCGTGGTCGCGCTCATCTCGGCGGTGTCGGCCTGGTTCTTCTGGCAGATGCCCGACGACGCCGGTCATGAAATCTCGGGGCGCAAGGCGGTGGAGATCGCCAGCCGCAAGGGTGCGGCGACGGCGGCGACCAAGGCCGCCAGCGAGGGCACCGACGACGCGCGGGACCAGCGGCTGGGCTAACGAAGCAACAACACTTTCCGCGTCATTGCGAGGAGCAAAGCGACGAAGCAATCCATGGTTCCCCGCGCAGAGGATGGATTGCTTCGCTTCGCTCGCAATGACGGCGGTGGTTACCTACCCGCCCTTCGGCCCGCCGCGGAATCCCATCGCCAGCACGTAGCGCTCGGAGGAGTCCTGCCGGCTGGAGGCCGGCTTGACGTGACGCACGCTGACGAAATCGCGCTTGAGCTGGCCGACCAGTTCGGCATCGGCGCCGCTCTGGAACGCCTTGGCGAGAAAGGTTCCGCCGGGATTGAGCACGTCGGCGGCGAAGGCAGCCGCGGTTTCGATCAGGCCGACGATCCGCAACTGGTCGGTCTTGCGGTGGCCGGTGGTGTTGGGCGCCATGTCGGACATCACGACGTCGGCGCGCCCGCCCATCATCGCGACCAGCCTGGCCGGCGCGTCCTCGGCCAGAAAATCCAGCTGCGCAAAATTGACGCCGGGGATCTCCGGCATCTCCAGGAGATCGATCGCCACCACCCTGCCCTTGCCGCCGACCGCGCCGACGCGCTTGGCCGCGACCTGGCTCCAGCCGCCGGGGGCGGCGCCGAGATCGACCACGGCGATGCCATGCTTGAGAAAGCGGTGCTTGTCGTCGATCTCGATCAGCTTGTAGGCCGCGCGCGAGCGATAGCCGTCGCGCTTGGCCTGCGCGACATAGGGATCGTTTAGCTGCCGCTCCAGCCAGAGCTTCGATGACAGCTTGCGCTTGCCGCCGCTCTTGACGGTGACGTGCAGCCGCCCGGTGGTGTCTTTCGCCATGTCGGTCCCTGTTGTCATTCCGGGATGGTCCGAAGGACCAGACCGGAATCTCGAGATTCCGGGTCTGCGCTTCGCGCATCCCGGAATGACGTTTATCTTATAATGACGTTTAGCTTATGCGGAGCGCGCCGTCCTCGCGCATCATCTCGACCAGCATGCCCTCGCGCAGGCCGCGATCGGCCACCCGCAGCCGCGGCAGCGGAAAGGCGTCGCGGATCGCGTCGAGAATGGCGCAGCCGGCCAGCACCAGATCGGCGCGCTCGACGCTGATACAGTTATTGTCGATGCGTTGCTGGTAGCTCATGCCGAGCAGCCGCTGGATGACGGCGGTGACGTCGGCATCGCTCATCCAGACGCCGTCGATCCGCCGACGGTCGTAGCGCGCCAGATTGAGATGAATGCCCGCGAGCGTCGTCACTGTCCCCGACGTGCCAAGCAGGTGCATGTCGTGCAAATCCGCGCCGTGCTCGGCCGCGAACGGCGCGACATGGCGCGCGACTTCGCCCACCATCCGCGCGTAGGATTCCGCCGTCACGTCCCGACCTCCGAAATGCTCGGCCACGGTGACGACGCCGAGCGGGATCGACATCCACGCCTTGATCACCGGCGCCGCGTTCCATTGAGCGGGATCGCGCACGATACGGACCAGTTCCGTCGAGCCGCCGCCGATGTCGAACAGGATCGCGCCCCGGCTTGCGGGATCAAGCAGCGGCGAGCAGCCGACGACCGCCAGCGTGGCCTCGGTCTCGCGATCGATCACCTCGAGCCGAATGCCGGTCTCGGCGGCGACCCGCTCAATGAAGCTGTCGGCGTTGGCGGCCGAGCGGCAGGCCTCGGTTGCGATCAGCCGCAGGCGCCTGGCCTTGCGATAGCGGATCTTGTCGCTGCAGATGCCGAGAGCGGCGATGGCACGCTCGATCGCGGCCTCGCTGATGCTGCCGGTCGCCGAAATGCCCTCGCCGAGCCGGATGATGCGCGAGAACGAGTCGAGCACGCGAAAGCCATCGCCGGCCGGGCTGGCGATCAGAAGCCGGCAATTATTGGTGCCCAGGTCGAGCGCGGCGTAGACACCGCTTCCAGCATCTGTCGCAGCCAACTCTGGCGGGCTCGCACGGGCCAGAAGAGCCTCGCCAAGCCGCGGATCCTCATTCATCGAATACTGTCTTTCCGCGGCCCCCCGAGCCGCCGAAGAAATAACCGTTCACGGAAACTTTAGCAGGGCCAAGGGGCCGCGCAACAACGCATCACATGGGACCATGCCCAATCAGGCGTTGTCGCGCGCAAGGCGGTGGGTTATCTCAACACTATCCCGCGAAAGCGCGAGAATCCAAGAACATAACAAGCATTTCAGGTGTTATCGATGCAAGGTCACACGTCGCCATCCTCATTGGACAACGCTATCGCACTGCAGAAGTACGGGGTCGGGCAGCCGGTACGCCGCAAGGAAGACGACACGCTGGTCCGCGGCAAGGGCAAATATACCGACGACTTCTCACTCCCGGGCCAAGCCTATTGCTGGATGGTGCGCTCCAGCCACGCCCACGGGATCATCCGGGGTATCGAAACGGCAGCCGCCAGGACAATGCCGGGGGTGCTCGGCGTCTGGACCGGAAAGGACCTCGAAGCCGCCGGCTACAACCCTTTCACCTGCGGCCTGCCGCTGAAGAGCCGGGACGGCTCGGCGCTGCTGCAAACCAACCGCCCGGCGCTTGCCATCGACAAGGTGCGCTTCGTCGGCGACCCCGTCGCCTTCGTGGTCGCGGAGACGCCGGCGCAGGCGCGCGACGCCGCCGAAGCGGTCTCGCCCGACATCGCGCCGCTGCCCGCCGTGACCGACGCCGCCGAGGCCACCAAGCCCGGCGCGCCGCAGCTCTATGACCACATCCCCAACAATATCGCGCTCGACTACCACTACGGCGACACCGCCAAAATCGACGCCGCGTTTGCCGCCGCCGCGCATGTGACCAGGCTCGATATCGTCAACACCCGTGTCGCCGTGGTGACGATGGAGCCGCGCGTGGCGCTGGCCGCCTACGACAAGACAAGCCAGCGCTTCACGCTGCAGGTGCCGACGCAGGGCGTGTCCGGCAACAAGGCGACGCTGGCGAAGATCCTCAACGTGCCGAACGACAAGGTTCGCATCCTGACCCCGAATGTCGGCGGCTCCTTCGGCATGAAGAACGTGAGCTATCCCGAATACACCTGCATCCTGCACGCGGCGAAGCTGCTGGGCCGGCCGGTGAAATGGACCGACGAGCGCTCGACCAGTTTCCTGTCCGACAGCCAGGGCCGCGGGCAGCTGATCCACGCCGAGCTGGCGCTCGACGCCGACGGCAAGTTCATCGCGGTCCGCCTGCAGGGTTACGGCAACCTCGGCGCCTACATCACCGGCGTGGCGCCGGGCCCGCTGTCGCTCAACACCGGCAAGAATCTCGCCAGCGTCTACCGCACGCCGCTGCTCGGCGTCGACATCAAGACGGTGCTCACCAACACCACGCTGATGGGCGCCTATCGCGGCGCCGGCCGGCCCGAGGCCAATTATTACATGGAGCGGCTGATCGACCGCGCCGCCGACGAGATGGGTATCAACCGGCTGACGCTGCGCAAGCGCAACTTCATCAAGCCGTCGCAACTGCCGTTCGCAGCCGCCAGCGGCGTCATCTATGACAGCGGCGATTTCGCCGGCGTCTTCAACAAGGCGCTGGAGATTTCCGATCACGCCAATTTCGCGAGGCGCAAGAAGGAAAGCAGAAAGAACGGCAAGCTGCGCGGCATCGCCGTCGGCTCCTACCTGGAGGTCACCGCGCCGCCGAGCGGCGAACTCGGCAAGATCACCTTCGAGCCGGACGGATCGGTGAAGTTGACCACCGGCACGCTCGACTACGGCCAGGGTCACGCCACGCCGTTCGCACAGGTGCTGTCGGCGCAGCTGGGCGTGCCGTTCGAGAAGATATTGCTGGAGCAGAACGACAGCGATCTGGTGCGTTTCGGCAACGGCACCGGCGGTTCGCGCTCGATCACGGCGACGGGCCAGGCGATCGTGGAAGCCGCCGCGCTGGTGATCGCGAAAGGAAAGCAGGCGGCCGCCCATCTTCTGGAAGCCTCCGAGGGCGACATCGAATTCGCAGGCGGCCGCTTCACCATCGCCGGCACCGACCGCGCCATCGGCATCATGGAGCTGGCGCAGCGGCTGCGCGAGGGCAAGTTGCCCGAGGGCGCGCCGGACACGCTCGACGTCGATCACGCCACCAAGGAGATCGCGTCGACCTTCCCCAATGGCTGCCATGTCGCGGAAGTCGAGATCGATCCCGAAACCGGCGTGGTGGCGATCGTGCGCTATTTCGCCGTCAATGATTTCGGCACCGTCGTCAATCCGATGATCGTCGCCGGCCAGTTGCATGGCGGCGTGGCGCAAGGCATCGGCCAGGCCTTGATGGAGGAGGTCAGCTACGATCCCAGCGGCCAGCCGATTACGGGATCTTTTATGGACTACGCGCTGCCGCGCGCGGAGGACATTCCGCCGATGGAAGTGAGCGACCACCCCTCGCCGGCCAAATCCAATCCGCTGGGCACCAAGGGCTGCGGCGAAGCCGGCTGCGCCGGCAGTCTCGTCTGCGTCGTCAACGCCGTGATCGATGCGCTGTCCGACCACGGGATCAAGCAGATCGACATGCCGCTGACGCCGGAGCGGGTATGGCGGGCGATCCAGGGCGCGAAGGCGAAACAGGCAGCGTAGCCCGGTCAAGCCTACCACATCCACAATTGTCGTCGCCCGGCTTGACCGGGCGATCCAGTATCCCAGAGACGTTAGCGATAGAATCGAGAGGCCGCGGCGTACTGGATTCCCCGCTTTCGCGGGGAATGACGGGTAATGAGATTGGCGTGGCGATGCGCCGTTTCGCGCCCTACGCCGCCGCCTGCTCCCTCGGCTGGTAGATCGCGACGTGGTGGCAATGCGCCAGCGGCGTCTTGCCGTTGGCAATGACGAGTGCGTCGAGCTCGACGAAACGGTGGCCTTTCCTGTCGTAATTGCCGACCACTTTGGCGCGCGCGGTCAATTCATCGCCGATGCGCCCGGCGGACAGCAGCTGCATCCGGGTGCCGACATGAATCCACGGACCCATGATGGCGTTGTCGACCAGCACCTTGTTCATCACCCGCGGCAACAGGCCGGGGTGGCCGAGCCCTTCCCGGGCATAGATCGGCTCAGTCTCGCGAATATCTTCCAGATATTCCTTGGCCGCATCGGCCGCCCCGCTGCGCGGCACCGCGCCTAGCCATCTGCCGAGGGCATAGGACGTCGCATCCACCGGCTTTCGCTCGGCTGCCGCCGCAACATCGACAAAATCGGAAAGGGAAAACGATGGCGCGGAAGCCGGCAGCGATGCCGTGCCGGTCGCGCAAAGGCCTCCCCGGCTCACGACCTGGATCGCGAGCACGCCGTTGCTCTCTTCGCCGGTGACATCGACCAGTTCGCCGTCATAGACCGGCTTGACGAAGCGCGCCTCGATCAGGCCGCGCTCAAGGAAGGGACGGCCCCATTTCGCCACCGGCAGGTGCATCATGTAGGCCATCACGTCGACGCCGGGCACCAGTCCGCCGACAAAGCCATAACGCTTCGCCACGGTGTCATCGTGCATCTTGTTTTCGGAATGCTTCGACGTGTTGTAGGCCGAGACCCGATAGGGCTCGATGCGGCATGTCATGCCCGTTTCCTCTGGTTTCCTGTTCTTTCCGGCCGTTATCGTACGCGAAGAAAGTGACGTGGCAAGCGTGTTCCGGCAGCTGTTTTCCTCGCATTTTTGCGCCCGGTAGAGTACCACGCGCGGATGACAAAACGTCACCGAAACCAATCCGATTGACGGACCTGAAGTGCCTGAATTGAATAGCCCCCGCATCTATGTCGATGCCGACGCCTGCCCGGTAAAGGACGAGATCTATCGGGTCGCGATCCGGCACGGCCTGCCGGTCAGTGTGGTCGCGGGCAATTTCATTCGCGTGCCGGAGGATCCGCTGATCGAGCGCATCGCCGCCGGTTCGGGCATGGACGCCGCCGACGACTGGATCGCGGAGCGCGCGGGCAAAGGCGATATCGTCATTACCTCGGACATCCCGCTCGCCAGCCGCTGCGTCAAGGCCGGCGCCGAGGTGATCGCACCGAACGGCAAGCCGTTCACCGAACAATCGATCGGCATGACGCTCGCGGTGCGCAACCTGATGACCGACCTGCGCTCGTCCGGCGAGGTGACCGGCGGCCCGAAATCCTTTGCGCCGCGCGACCGCTCGGCCTTCCTGTCGGCACTCGACCAGACGATCCGCCGCATCCAGCGCCAGCCGGCGCAGCAGCCCGCGCCAAACCAGGACTGACCGATGGCGCCACCGCTGATCCAGTTGAAGGATATCCGGCTGACCTTTGGCGGCACGCCGCTGTTGTCGGGCGTCGAACTCACGGTGTCGGCGGGCGAGCGGGTGTGCCTGATCGGCCGCAACGGCTCCGGCAAGTCGACGCTGCTCAAGATCGCCGCCGGCCTGGTCGAGCCCGACGGCGGCAGCCGCTTCGTGCAGCCCGGCGCCACGATCCGCTATCTGCCGCAGGAGCCTGATTTCGGCGGCCACAAGACGACGCTGGCCTATGTCGAGGCAGGTCTCGGCCCCGGCGACGATCATTACCAGGCGCGCTATCTGGTGGAACAACTCGGCCTCTCCGGCAACGAAGACCCTGCCCATGTTTCCGGCGGCGAGGCCCGCCGCGCGGCGCTGGCGCGGGTGCTGGCGCCCTCGCCCGACATCCTGCTGCTGGACGAGCCGACCAACCATCTCGACCTCACCACCATTGAGTGGCTGGAGAGCGAACTGGAAAGCCGACGCTGCGCGCTTGTGATCATCAGCCACGACCGCCGCTTCCTCTCCAATCTCTCGCGCGCCACCGCATGGCTTGACCGCGGCCAGATCCGGCAGATCGACCGCGGCTTCTCGGCGTTCGAGGCCTGGCGCGACGAGGTGCTGGCGGAAGAGGAGCGCGACCAGCACAAGCTTGACCGCAAAATCGTCAATGAAGAGCACTGGCTGCGCTACGGCGTCTCCGGCCGCCGCAAGCGCAACGTCAAGCGGCTCGGCAACCTGCACGCGCTGCGCGACCAGCGCCGCGATTACCGCGGCGCAACCGGCAACGCCAATCTCGCCGCCGCCGAATCCGACAAATCCGGCAAGCTCGTGATCGAGGCCAAGCACATCAGCAAGGCCTATGGCGAGCGCAAAATCGTCGATGACTTCTCGATCCGGGTCCAGCGCGGCGACCGGATCGGCATCGTCGGCCCCAACGGCGCCGGCAAGACCACGCTGATCGAGATGCTGACCGGCGGCAGCGCGCCGGACAGCGGCACGGTCCGGCTCGGCGCCAACATCGAGATGGCGACGCTGGACCAGCACCGCGAAAGCCTCGACCCGAAATCGACGCTGGCGGAAGCCCTGACCGGCGGCCGTGGCGACCACGTCATGGTCGGCGGCAAGCCGAAGCATGTGGTCAGCTACATGAAGGATTTTCTGTTCGCGCAGGAACAGATGCGCACGCCGCTGGAGGTGCTATCCGGCGGCGAGCGCGGCCGGCTGATGCTGGCCCGCGCGCTGGCGAAGCCGTCGAACCTGCTCGTCCTGGACGAGCCGACCAACGACCTCGACCTCGAAACCCTCGACGTGCTGGAGGAAATGCTTGGCGACTACGAGGGCACCGTGATCCTGATCAGCCATGACCGCGACTTCCTCGACCGCGTGGTCACCTCCGTGATCGCGCCCGAGGGCGACGGCCGCTGGATCGAATATGCCGGCGGCTACAGCGACATGCTTTCGCAGCGCGGCGAAGACCTGAGGCGCGATGCCGCGAAGGCCGCGGGGGCCGATCCGAAGAAGGAAACCAGGGCTGGCGCGCCCTCGGCGACGTCGAAGCGCCGGCTTAACTTCAACGAAAAGCACGCGCTGGAAACGCTGCCGAAGACGATCGCCCGATTGCAGGCGGAAATCGCCAAGCAGCAACGATTCCTTGACGATCCCAACCTGTTCCAGAAGGATCGCAAGCGGTTCGACCAGGCCTCCGATGCGCTGACCAAAGCGCAGAAGGAGCTGACGGAAGCCGAGGACAAATGGCTGGAGCTCGAAGTGCTGCGCGAAGAGATTGAACAGGCCTAGAGCGTATGCTTCCTTTCTTCATTGCGAGCGAAGCAAAGCAATCCATAGCTCGGCAAGTTGAGGCATGGATTGCTTCGCTTCGCTCGCAATGACGGGAACCACGCATGGAGTCGATCCGATGACCACGCCCCTCGCCGCCAAGATCGCCCGCGAATACGGCACGCCCTGCGCCGTGATCGACATGGACCGGGTCGAGCGCAACATCGCCCGCATCCAGGCCGCCTGCGACGCGGCCGGCGTCGCCAACCGCCCGCATATCAAGACCCACAAGAGTCCCCTGCTGGCGCAGATGCAGATCGCGGCGGGCGCCAAGGGCGTCACCTGCCAGAAACTTGGCGAGGCCGAAGTGATGGCGGACGCCGGGATCGACAACATCCTGATCAGCTACAATTTGCTCGGCGAGGAGAAGATGGCCAGGCTCGCCGCGCTGCAGGCCAAGGCCCACATGACGGTCGCCGCCGACAATTCGACCGTGATCTCATGCCTGCCGCAGGCCGCGAGCGTGTCCGGCCGCCCGCTTTCGGTCGTGGTCGAATGCGACACCGGGCGCAAGCGCGCCGGCGTCGAAACGCCGGCCGAGGCGATTGCGCTGGCGCGGGAGATCGCGGCATCGGAGGGGCTGACATTCGCCGGCTTCATGCTGTACCCGACCGAGAGCGGCTGGGCCGAGGCCCAGAAGTTTTTCGACGAGGCGCTGGCCGGCGTGCGCGCCAGCGGGCTTGATGCGGCGATGGTTTCCACCGGCGGCTCGCCGAACATGAAGAATGTCGGCAAGCTCAAGGGTGCGACCGAGCATCGGCCCGGCACCTATATCTACAACGACCGCATGCAGGTCGCCGCCGGCGTCGCCGGCTGGGACGATTGCGCGCTCAACATCTATGCCACCGTGGTCAGCCGTGCCGGCCCGGACCGCGGCATTCTCGATGCCGGCTCCAAGACACTGACCTCCGATCCCGGCGGGGGCCTCGATGGCTACGGGCTGATCCTGGAACACCCCGAGGCCAGGATCGCCCGCTTCGCCGAAGAGCACGGTTTTCTCGACCTCACCCGCAGCAACACCCGGCCCGATGTCGGCGATGTCGTGCGGATCGTGCCCAATCATGTTTGCGTCGTCGTCAACATGATGGACGAGGTGGTGATGGTGCGCGGCGAGGAGATCGTCGGGGTGTTGCCGGTGGCGGCGCGGGGCAAGTTGCGCTGACACCGTCGAGAGGCAACGCTAAAACGCGCACAGCTGGATTGCTGATGACGCTCCCTGCGCAACCTTGTTGGGCCTTGAACCGGCTGGCTTGAACCCGCATGATCGGACCCAAGGGCGCCGTTTCCAGAGCGCCCTGTGTTGGGAGGATACGGATGAAAGCATTCACATTGTGTGCGGCGATAACGCTTGCGTTTTCCGCCGCCGCCTACGCGCAGGCGCCGACCTGGACCGTTCCGACGGAAAGCCAGCGTTGTCCGTCGAAATGGGGCGCCGCCGACGAGCGCGGCTCGGTCAATCACCAGAAGCCCGCGGCGGTGACGAACGCCGCCAAGCTGATCAAGACCGGCGAGGTGATCGAGCTCGCGCATGTGCTTGGTCCCAGCATGGCGTTCTTCGGAACCCGGCGGTTCGACGTCCATACCAAGCGCACGTTCATGAACCAGTTCTCCAACATGCGCGGCTCGAACGAAGAGGTCGTCATCACCGAACTCGGGCAGGTCGGCACGCAGTTCGACGGCTTTGCGCACCAGACTCACCTCAACAGCTGGTACAATTGCCAGAAGGTCGACGAGAACGTCGATCGCACCGGCTTCAAGAAGTTCGGTATCCACAATGTAGGCACGCTGTTCACGCGCGGGGTCCTGATCGACGTCGCGGGCTTCAAGGGCGTGGGGATGCTGGGCGACAATTACGAGATCACCGTGGAAGACCTAGAGGGTGCGCTGAAGAAGCAAAACCTCACGCTGCAGCCCGGCGACGCCGTGCTGATCCACACCGGCTGGGGCAAGCTCTACGGCAAGGACAACCCGCGCTACGTCAAGTCCTGCCCGGGCATCGGCGTTCCGGCCGCGCTCTGGCTTGCCGCGAAAGACCCGATGCTGCTCGGCGCCGACAACTGGCCGGTCGAAGTCTCGCCAAACCCCGACAAGCAATTGTCGCTTCCGGTGCACCAGGTCGCACTCGTGGTGAACGGAATCCACCTGCTGGAGAATCTCAAGCTCGATGAGCTCGCGCAAAAAGGTGTCGGAGAATTCGCCTTCGTGATGCAGCCGCTCAAGATCCAGGGCGGCTCGGGCTCCACGGTGTCGCCGGTTGCGGTGAGATAGCGGCGGTAGGCAAGCCCTGACGCTTCGCGTCGACGCACGCCGCAGCGTGACGTCCGCTCCGTAGGTGGAGCGGGCGCCACCTGGTGGAGCGCCCGGGCTATCGCTCAAGCCACTTCAACGACCCCCGGCCCGCCGCGGCACCGGTCGCGAACGATGCCTGCAGGAGATAACCGCCGGTTGGCGCTTCCCAATCCAGCATTTCGCCCGCCGCAAACACACCGGGCAAGCGGCGGAGCATGAAGTCGCCGTCGAGTTCGCTGAACGATATTCCTCCGGCGGTCGAGATCGCGCGGGCGATCGGGGCCGTGCCGGTGAGCTCGATCGGGATGGCGTTGATCAGGTGGGCGAGATCGGCCGGCGGCAGCGACGCCAGCGACACGCCGGATGTTCGGGCGGCCTCCTGCAACAGGCCGATGGCGAGCGGTGACAGATTGACCGCCTTGCGCAGGAAGTTGGAGAGGGATTGTTTGCCCCTTGGTACCGATACCTTCGCGATCAAGTCTTTCATGTCGAGATCGGGCCGTAGCGCAACCTGCGGGGTTGCCCGCCCCGACTGGTCGATGGCCTCGCGCAACTCGGCCGATAGCGCGTAGATGGCGCCGCCCTCGACGCCGGCGCGGGTCACGATTAACTCGCCGCGTCCGCTTTGACCGGCGAATGTCAACGCGACGCCCTTGAGCGGCTGGCCTTCGAACCGTTCCCGGAAGATATCCGACCAGACGACGGTAAAGCCGCAATTGGCCGGCCGGAGCCGCGATATCTTCACGCCCCGGGCTTCAAGCGTTTCCGTCCATGCGCCGTCGGAGCCCAGCCGCGGCCAGCTCGCGCCGCCGAGCGCCAGCACGGTCGCCCGCGTCTCGACCGCGCGCGGTCCATCCGGTGTCTGGAAGCGCAGCCGGCCCTGCTCGTCCCAGCCGACCCAGCGGTGACGCAGCGCCAGCTTGACGCCCACCGCCTCCAGCCGCCGCAGCCACGCCCGCAGCAGCGGCGACGCCTTGAACGTATGCGGGAACACCCGGCCGCTGGAGCCGACGAAGGTTGGCTGCCCGAGCGCCTCGCTCCAGTCGCGCAACGCCTGCGGCGGGAGTGCTTCGATGGCGGCGGCCAGATGCGGCGTCGCCTCGCGGTAACGCGCAAGGAACGGCGGCAGCGGCTCGCTATGGGTGAGGTTAAGCCCGCCGCGGCCGGCGATCAGGAACTTGCGCCCCGCCGACGGCATCGCGTCATGGACGGTGACCTCCGCGCCGCCTTGGGCGAGCACTTCGGCGGCCATCAGCCCGGCGGGGCCGGCGCCGATGACGGCAATTTTTTTGGAGATTAGCGACATGATGCCAATGTGGCCCGGTTTCGCTGACCGTGGGAGAGGACGTCATTCCGGGATGGTGCGTTAGCACCAGACCCGGAATCTCGAGATTCCGGGTTCGATGCTTCGCATCGCCCCGGAATGACGGCGAACGCTACAGCTTGATCCCCGCCCTGGCCGCGGCCTGCGCGACGTACTTCTGGGTCTGCTCGAACGCACCCTGCAACGCCTTGGCCGTGGAGACGTCGCTGATCTCGGCAAAATGGGCGGCGACGGCATCGGGGGTCCAGTCCGACTGCGGCAGGTTGACGCCCTCGGTCTCGATGATCCTGATCACGGCGAATGAGCCAGCGCCGGCGCCCATGATGGTGCGGGTTGGCGCGTCCTCGCTGAGCAGGAATTCCACCGCCGGCGTGATCGCCTCGGGACGCATCAGGGCCAGCGCCTGCGGTGACAGCAGTTCCTCGGTCATCCGGGTCGCAGCCGTCGGCGAGATCGTATTGACGCGGATGTTGTTCTTGCGGCCCTCCTCGGCCAGCACGTTCATCAGGCCGACCATGCCGGCCTTGGCGGCCCCGTAATTGGCCTGGCCGAAATTGCCGAACAGGCCGGACGACGAGGTGGTGACGACGATGCGGCCATAGTTGCGCTCGCGCATGCCGGCCCACACTGCCTTGCAGCAGAGGAAAGTGCCGGTGAGGTGGACGTCGAGCACCTTGGCCCAGTCCGCGACCTCCATCTTGGCAAAGGACTTGTCGCGCAGGATGCCGGCGTTGGCGCACAGGAGATCGACGCTGCCCCATTCCTTTGTGGCGCGCTCGACCATGGCGGTGACCTGCTCGAAGTTCGACACGTCGGCGCCGTCGGCCATCGCCGTGCCGCCGGCTTTGCGGATTTCCTCGACCACGGCCTCGGCGGGACTCAGCGAGCCGCCGGTGCCGTCGCGCGCGCCGCCGAAATCATTGACCACCACCCTGGCGCCGCGGCGGGCCAGCCCCAGCGCATGCGCCCGTCCAAGACCATTGCCCGCGCCGGTGACGATGGCGACGCGTCCGTCAAACCTGATTGCCATGAGTGGAATTCCCGGAAGTTAATGGAAGGCGGTTCTATTCCCTTCTCCCCTTGTGGGAGAAGGTGGCGCGGACGAAGTCCGTGCCGGATGAGGGGTTCTCTCCAAAGACGAATTCGCGGAGAGAACTCACCCGTCTCGCCGCTGCTTCGCGCCGTCGATCCACCCTCTCACAAGGGGAGAGGGTGCAAGCGCCCGGCCGTTGCCAGCTTTTGAACAAGGATGGCTGGTCGGGTCAAGCCCGGCCATGACGGAAACGCCTAATCGAAATAGATCAGCCCGATCCAGTCGGCGACCAGCGCAGGCTTGTCCTCGCCCTCGATCTCGACGGTGACGCTGGTGCGCGATTGCAGCTCCTTCGGCTTGCGCAGTTTCGCCTCCATCAGCGTGAAGCGGCCGCGCACGCGCGAGCCGGCGCGCACCGGAGAGAGGAATCGCAGCTTGTCGAAGCCGTAATTGACGCCCATCGCGGTGCCCGAAATGACAGGCATCACCTCATAGGACATGATGCTCATCAACGACATCGTCAGAAAGCCGTGCGCGATGGTATTGCCGAACGCGGTTTCCTTTTTCGCCCGCTCGGGATCGACATGGATGAACTGGTGGTCCTCGATCACGTCGGCATAGACGTTGATCCGGTTCTGGTCGATCAGATGCCACGAGGACACGCCGACCTCCTTGCCGACCATCGCCTGATAGGCCTCGAACGACACCGGCGGCTTCTTCCAGACTTCATTCATTCCCTAGTTCTCCATCCCGGCGGTCCGCACTTTTTGCAGCTCCGGGAACTCTTCCTCGCGAAATTCCGTTCCGCGCAGGGCGTCCGCACGGTTGTTGTCATGCTCGAGACGGCGCAACTGCACGCGGCGGATCTTGCCGGAAATCGTCTTTGGCAGTTCCGTCACCAGTTCGATCCTGCGGATGCGCTTGAACGGCGCCAGCCGCGTGTGCAGGTGCTTGAAGATCGACAGCGCGGTTTCAGGCGAGCGTTCGACGCCGGCGACCAGCAGCACATAGGCCTTGGGAATCGCAAGCCTGATCGGATCGGGGCTCGGCACCACGGCGGCTTCGGCGACCGCCTCATGCTCCAGCAGCACGCTTTCCAGCTCAAACGGGCTGATGCGATAGTCGGACGATTTAAAGACGTCGTCGGAGCGGCCGACAAAAGTCAGGTAGCCATCCTCATCGGCGAACACCACGTCGCCGCTGCGATAGAGGTCGCCATCCGCGCCGGAGAGCTTGCCGTCCTCGCCCTGGTAGCCCTGCATCAGGCCGGGGGGGCGATCGGCGCCGAGTACCAGTGTCACCTCGCCCTCCCTGGTGACGTGGCCGTCATTGTCGGTGATCTGAACGCGATATCCCGGCAATGGGCGGCCCATCGAGCCGATCTTGACCCTCTGGCCCGGCGAGTTGCCGGCAAGCGCAGTGGTTTCGGTCTGGCCGTAGCCGTCGCGGATGGTCAGGCCCCACGCCGCCTTGACCTGATCGATGACTTCCGGGTTCAGCGGCTCGCCGGCGCCGCACACCTCGCGCAGGCTGACCTTGAAATCGGCGAGCTTCTCCTGGATGAACAGCCGCCACACCGTCGGCGGCGCGCACAGCGTGGTGACGCCGCAGCGCCCGATGGTCGCGAGCAGCGCCTTGGCGTCGAAGCGCGGCTGGTTGACCACGAACACGGTGGCCCCTGCATTCCACGGCGCGAACAGGCAGCTCCAGGCATGCTTGGCCCATCCCGGCGACGAGATATTGAGGTGCACGTCGCCCGGCTGCAGCCCGAGCCAGAACATCGTCGATAACGCGCCGACCGGATAGCTGCGCTGGCTGTGCCGCACCAGTTTTGGCTTGGCGGTCGTGCCGGAGGTGAAATAGAGCAGCATCGGATCGTCGGCGTTGGTCGGCCCGTCCGGCGCGAACGTTTCGGAGCTGTTGGCGGCTTCCTCGAACGGCAACCAGCCGTCGTGCTTTGACGAGGCCCCGACCACGATCCGCACCAGGCTGTCGGCGCCGAGCGCGGCGAATTTTCCGACCTGGTCCTGCGAGGCCACCACCGCCCGGGCTCGGCCGCGATCGAGCCGGTCGCGCAGTTCGTCCGGCGTGAGCAGCGTGGTCGCCGGGATCACCACCACGCCGAGCTTCATCGCCGCCAGCATGGTCTCCCACAGCGGCGCCACATTGCCGAGCAGCAGCAACAAATGATCGCCGCGCTTCAGGCCCTGCGCGCGCAGGAAGTTCGCCACCTGGTTGGAGCGGCGCGAGAGCGTCGCAAAGGAGAGTTTGGTATCCTTGTCGCCGGGATCGACGATCCACAGCGCCGCGCGGTCGCGGCTGTCGGGACTGCCGGCGAGTTCGGCATCGAACCAGTCGAGCGCCCAGTTGAACGGGACCGGGTCCGGCCAGCGGAATCCCTTCACGGCCGCGTCGTAATCGGTGCGGTGCTCAAGCAGAAAAGCCCGCGCTTGCTGGAAGGTCGTCATCGGCTCTCCGTTTATTTCCCGGCGAGGCTCCGAACGTGCTGCATAATTCCGGAAAAATCCACCCCGCCATGGCCGGCGGCGTCGAACGCCCGGTAGATTTCCTGCGCGTGCTTGCCGAGCGGCGTCGCAGCACCGGCGGCGTTGGCGGCGTCCTGCGCCAGCGTCAGGTCCTTCACCATCAGCGCCGCGGCAAATCCCGGCCTGTAACCGTTATTCGCAGGAGAGGTCGGCACCGGGCCCGGCACCGGGCAATAGGACGTCATCGCCCAGCATTGCCCCGAGGAGGTCGAGGCGACATCGAACAACGCCTGATGCGACAGGCCGAGCTTTTCGGCGAGCGCGAAGCCTTCGCAGACCGCGATCATGGAGACGGCGAGGATCATGTTGTTGCAGATCTTGGCCGCCTGCCCCGCGCCAACGCCGCCGCAATGCACGATCTTCTTGCCCATGTTCTCCAGCACGGGTTTTGCGGCCGCAAACGCCTTAGCCTCGCCGCCGCACATGAAGGTCAGCGTCGCGCCCTTGGCGCCGCCGGTTCCGCCGGACACCGGCGCATCGACCGAGAGCATGCCGTGCCGGGCGGCCAGCGCATGGGCCTGCTTGGCGCTTTCGACGTCGATGGTCGAGCAGTCGATGATCAGCGCGCCTCGGCTCATCGCCGGGATCACCTCGTTCCAGACCGACAGCACGTGCTTGCCGGCGGGCAGCATGGTGACGATGATTTCAGCGCCCTTGACCGCCGCGACCGAGCTTTCGGCAATCGCAGCGCCGTCGGCTTTGGCCTGGTCGCGCAAGGCCGCCACCAGATCGAACGCCGTCACCTTGTGGCCGGCCTTGACCAGATTGGCCGCCATCGGCCCGCCCATGTTGCCGAGGCCAATGAATGCGATATGTGCCATTTCGAACTCTCCCGCGTGAATCTTTTCTGTCTTGATCAGTCGAACTTCAATTCGTCGGCGCCGATCTCGGCGAAGTATGGCTCGACCATGGCCGGCGTCACGTCCTCGACTCGCGGCGGCGACCACCGCGGATTACGGTCCTTGTCGATCACGGCGGCACGCACGCCCTCGCGGAAATCATCGCTGGCGAACACCTCCAGCGCGGCGCGATATTCCCGCACCAGACATTGCTCCAGCGAGTTCGACGCCCGCGCCAGCCGCAGCAGCTTCAGCGTCACCACCATGCCCCGCGGCGACTTCTCATTCAGCGTCCTCAGCGTCGCCAGCGCAAGTTCAGAACCGTCGCGCTGCAACGCCGCGACGATCTCCTCCATCCGGTCATGCGCGAACCAGCGATCGATGCCCGGCTGCATCGCCGCCACCGGGCCTGCGGTTTCGCCAGTGGCAAGGCCCGCGATCAGGGATTTGACCGCCGCCGAGGCGGTCCCGGCGCGAACCCTCGTGAGCGCCTCACGCAGCGCCGGCAGCTTCTCCGACGGCACCACCGCGTCGGCAAAGCCGGCATGGACCGCGTCCGGGCCGTTCATGGTATGCCCGGTCAATCCGAAATACGTGCCGATCTCCCCCGGGGCGCGCGACAACAGCCAGGTGCCGCCGACGTCGGGAAAGAAGCCGAGGCCCACTTCCGGCATCGCGAGCTTCGTCTTTTCGGTCACGACGCGATGGCTGGCATGGGCCGACAGCCCAACGCCGCCGCCCATCACGATGCCGTCCATGAAGGCGACATAGGGTTTCGGGAATTTCTTGATCCGGGCGTTGAGGATGTATTCCTCGCGCCAAAGGATCTTGCCGAGATCGCCCTTGACCCTGGAGCTCTCCCAAAGCGCGCGGATGTCGCCGCCGGCGCAAAGGCCGCGCTCGCCCGCGCCTTCGAGCAGGATCACGGCTATGGCCGGATCGGCTTCAAACGCGTCGAGCGCCTTGTCGATGTCGCGAAACATCTCCAGCGTGACCGCATTGATGGCCTTCGGCCGGTTGAGCCGGATCACGCCGGCGGCGCCTTCGCGCCGCGCGATCAGGTCGCCTTCGGTTGGCGTGGATGCCGCGGCCGCCGTCATCGCGCGCCCTCGATCAGCTTGCGCGACACGATCAGCCGCATGATCTCGTTGGTGCCTTCCAGGATCTGGTGCACCCGCAGGTCGCGCACGATCTTCTCGATGCCGTATTCGCTGAGATAGCCGTAGCCGCCATGCAGCTGCAGCGCCTGGTTGGCGACCTCGAAACCGACGTCGGTGCCGAATCGCTTGGCCATCGCGCACAGCATGGTGGCGTCGGGGTCCTTGCGGTCGAGGGCGGCGGCGGCGCGCCAGACGAAAGTCCGCGCCGCCTCCAGTTCGGTCGCCATGTCGGCGAGGCGAAACTGCAGCGCCTGGAATTCATCGAGGCGCTTGCCGAAAGCTTTGCGCTCCTTCATGTAGGCCAGCGACTTTTCCAGCGCGCTTTGCGCGCCGCCGAGCGAACACGCCGCGATATTGATGCGGCCGCCATCGAGCCCGGCCATCGCGATCTTGAAGCCGATGCCTTCCTCGCCGAGCCGGTTCTCGACCGGGACGCGGGCGTTCTCGAAGATCACCGCGCGCGTGGGCTGCGCGTTCCAGCCCATCTTGCGCTCGTTGGCGCCGAACGAGAGCCCTGGCGTGTCGGCCGGAATCACCAGCGTCGAGATCCCGCCGGCGCCGTCGGCCCCGGTCCGCACCATCACGACATAGAGATCGCTGCCGCCGGCACCGGAAATGAACTGCTTCTGACCGTTGAGAACATAGTGATCGCCCTCGCGAACCGCGCGGGTGCGCAGCGCGGCGGCGTCGGAGCCGGAGCCCGGCTCGGTCAGGCAATAGCTCGCCAGCAACTCCATGGTGCAAAGCTTCGGCAACCACTTTCGCCGCTGGGTGTCATTGCCGTAGGCGTCGATCATCCATGACGCCATGTTGTGGATCGAGATGAAGGCCGACACCGTCGGGCAGCCCTGCGCCAGCGCCTCGAAGATCAGCGCCGCGTCGAACCGCGTCATCCCCGATCCGCCGACGTCGTCGCGGATATAGATGCCGCCGATGCCGAGCCTGGCGGCCTCCCGCATCACTTCCACCGGGAAATGCTTGTCCTCGTCCCAGCGCAGCGCATGCGGTGCGATCTTCTCCGCGGCGAATCCCCGCGCCATGTCGCGAACCGCAAGCTGGTCCTCGTTGAGGGCGAAATGCATTCTGGGCTGCTCTTTCCTCGTCATTGCGAGAGGCGAAGTGACGAAGCAATCATGCTGCCGTTTCGCGGCAGCTTCGACTGCTTCGCTACGCTCGCAATGACGGCCTGGGCTATTCGGTCAATTCATCGTCGGGATCGAGAACTCCGCGCCCTCCTTGACGCCGGACGGCCAGCGAGAGGTGATGGTCTTGGTCTTGGTGTAGAAGCGGATCGAATCCGGGCCATGCTGGTTGAGATCGCCGAAGCCGGACTTCTTCCAGCCGCCAAAGGTGTAATAGGCGATCGGCACCGGGATCGGCACGTTGATGCCGACCATGCCGACATTGACCCTGGCGGCGAAATCGCGCGCGGCGTCGCCATCGCGGGTGAAGATCGCGACCCCGTTGCCGTAGTCATGGTCCGACGGCAGCGCCAACGCCTCGGCGTAGTCCTTGGCGCGCACCACCGAGAGCACCGGGCCGAAGATCTCTTCCTTGTAGATCCGCATATCCCTGGTGACGTTGTCGAACAGGCAACCGCCCATGTAGAAGCCGTTCTCATAACCCTGCATCTTGAAGCCGCGGCCGTCGACGGCGAGCGTAGCGCCCTCCTTGATGCCGATATCGACATAGTTTCTGACGCGATCGAGCGCCTCCCGCGTCACCAACGGTCCGTAGTCGGCGGAGGGATCGATCGAGGTGCCGATCTTCAGGGACTCGACGCGCGGGATCAGCTTTTCCATCAGCCGGTCGGCGGTGGTCTTGCCGACGGGCACCGCGACCGAAATCGCCATGCAGCGCTCGCCGGCCGAGCCGTAGCCTGCGCCGATCAAGGCATCGACGGTCTGGTCCATGTCGGCGTCGGGCATGACGATGGCGTGGTTCTTGGCGCCGCCAAAACACTGGCAGCGCTTGCCGGTGGCCGCCGCACGCTCGTAGATATATTGCGCGATCGGCGAGGAACCGACGAAACCGACCGCCTTGATATCGGGATCGTCGAGAATGGCATCGACCGCTTCCTTGTCACCATTGACAACGTTCAGGATACCGGGCGGCAGCCCGGCCTCGATCATCAGCGCCGCCAGCATCATCGGCACGCCGGGGTCGCGCTCAGAGGGCTTCAGGATGAAGGCATTGCCGCAGGCGATCGCGGGCGCGAATTTCCACATCGGGATCATCGCCGGAAAATTGAACGGCGTGATGCCCGCGACCACGCCCAGCGGCTGGCGCATCGAATAGATGTCGATGCCGGGGCCCGCACCCTCGGTGTACTCGCCCTTCATCAGATGCGGCACCCCGCAGGCGAACTCGACGACCTCGAGGCCGCGCTGGATATCGCCCTTGGCGTCGGGAACGGTCTTGCCATGCTCACGGGCCAGCATGTCGGCGAGCTTGTCGTAGTCGCGCTGCGCCAGTTCGAGGAACTTCATCAGGACCCGCGCCCGGCGCTGCGGGTTGGTGTTGGCCCACTCGACCTGCGCGACCTTGGCGTTCTCGACGGCGGCGCGAACCTCGGCCTTGGAGGCCAGCGCCACCTTGGCCTGGACGTCCCCGGTCATCGGCTCGAAAACGTCGGCCGTCCGTCCCGAGGCGCCCTTGACCTCCTTGCCGCCGATGAAATGTCCGATTGAGCGCATGGATAACCTCCCTGGGAGCCCGGCAGGCGCCTCGGTTCCGATCGAACCGGGCGCCGGACTTGTTCATAAGCGTCCTCGTCGCGCGAACCAACCTCGCTCGAAACCGCGAAGGGTCCGCTTTGGAGTGCTTTCTTGCCTGGCATTTTCGAAGAAACAAGTCCGATAAATCGCACCATAGATGCGCGGAAATGCCGGATCAAGCCGCCCGAACCATCGATGGCGCGCGCTTCGACGAAACCCGCCAGCGCGAGCGACGCGCCAGGTGGCAGGAACAGTGCCACGCCCGCACGGCCGTGAGTTCAGTGCGGCTTTGGCCGCTGCTTCCGCAAAGTGGGCCTGCCCCCCCGCCCCAGAGCGGCCTCGCGTCCGGCGGACAGAATTTCGTCGGACAGTTCGCCCGTGCCGGCGATCCGCGACAACACCAGCGTCCCTATCATGGCCGTCAAGGCCGCGGTGGCCTGCTTGCGGGCAGCGGGCCGAGGAACGCCGTGCAACTGATCGGCCATCATGTCGATCATCTGTTCAAGCTTGGCCGCAAACGCCTTGCGCATTTTCGGGCTCTCACGAGCGATTTCGGCGCCGAGCGCCGGCACCGCGCAACCATGACCGGGATCGTCGCGGTGGACCGGCGTCAGGTAGCTTTCGACGATGGCTGCAAACCGCTTATCGGGCGGTGTCGCCGCGGCGACCTTGCGCCAGCGCTCGCTTGAGCGGTCCATCGCATAGGCGAGAGCCTCGATTACCAGCGCCTCGCGCGAAGCGAAATGCGCGTAGAAGCCGCCATGGGTCAGGCCCGCCTCCTTCATCAGGTCGGCGACGCCGATGCCATGCGCGCCCTTTTCGCGAAGCCGCACCGAGGCCCTCTTCACAATTCGCGCGTGAGTCTCCTGCTTGTGCTCTTTCGAATAGCGCATCGCGGCGTCCTATAAGATGTCTGCGGTCATATAATAGCAGCGACGTTCGGCAAAAGCTGCATCTATTTCGTCTTCACCCTGTCGGCCCACCGAGCAATCGCCGTCGCGTGCGCCGCAAGATTGCCCTCCCTTGACAAGCCGGCGCAATATCCTTGGAAGTGGAGCGGACCGCCAGAACGGATCCGGGAAAACAACATGGAAATGCTCAATTCCCATTGCGGGGTCGACCGCGACGGCCGGGGCGTCGCTCGGCTGACGATCTGCAATGCCGGCTCGCTCAACATCCTTTCCTCCGCCGTCACCGACGGCGTCCGCGAAGGGTTCGAACACCTCGCCGGCGACAAGGATATCCGAGCCGTGATCCTGGTCGGGCAGAGCGAGAAAAGCATGATCGGCGGCGCCGACATCAAGGAGATGGCGGGTCTCGACCAGAAATCTGCGGAAGCTTTCATCACGCGGCTGCGCGACCTCTGCGAAGCCGTGCGCAGGTTTCCCGCACCTGTTATCGCGCGACTGCCGGGCTGGTGCCTCGGCGGCGGCCTTGAAGTCGCCGCCGCCTGCGATTTCCGGATCGCCGCCCACGACGCCCGGTTCGGCATGCCGGAAGTACGGGTCGGGATTCCCTCGGTGATCCACGCCGCCCTGCTGCCGCGGCTGATCGGCTGGGGCCGCGCCCGCTGGCTGGTCATGACGGCCGAGAACATCGACGCGCCGACCGCGCTTGGCTGGGGCCTGGTCGATATGGTCGCCAGGCCAGGCGGTCTTGACGCCGCGATCGAGCACACCGTAAGCGCCCTGCTCGAATGCGGCCCCGAAGCGCTGCGCGCGCAGAAGGCGCTGCTGCGCCAGTGGGAAGAACTGCCGCTGACGGAATCCGTCAATTTGAGCATCGGCGTGTTCGGACAATCCTTCCTGACCGGCGAGCCGCAGCGGCTGATGCAGGGCTTTCTCGATCGCAAGAGATAAACGGAGAAACGCATGAGACCCGCCGGCAAGGGGCCGCTGGAGTCGCTCTATTTCAACTATCCACGGTTTGCCGCGCGGCGCGTCCCCGAGCTCGACGGCGTCACGCCCAAGCACGCCGTCCTGATCGCCGGCGCCGGTCCGATCGGCATGACCGCGGCGCTGGTGCTGGCGCGCCATGGCGTCAGATGCGTGCTGATCGACCGCAAGGACACCTTCAACGACGGCAGCCGCGCCATCTGCATCGCGCGGCCCAGCATGCATATCCTGGAGCGGATCGGCGCGGTCGCGCCGTTTCTCAACAAGGCGCTCGGCTGGCAGTTCGGCCGCAGCTACTATCGCGGCGAACAGATATTCCGGCTTGAGATGGCGCAACCGCCGGGCGAAAAATATCTGCCGATGTACAATCTGCAGCAGCAATATATCGAGAAGTTCCTGCACGACGCGGTTGCGGCCAGCGACCTCATCGACATGCGCTGGCAGAGCGAGTTGTCGACCATCGAACCTCACGATGATGGCGTATCGGTTCGGATTTCATCTCCGGAGGGCGATTACCGGCTCGACGCCGATTATGTGCTCGCCGCCGACGGCGCGCGCTCGCCCGTCAGATCGATGCTCGGACTGCGGCTGAAGGGCGACAATTACGAAGGCCGGTATGTGATCGCGGATATCCGCACGGACCACGACTTTCCGACCGAACGCCGGGCGTTTTTCGAACCCCGCGGCAACCCCGGCGGCACGGTGCTGATCCACAAGCAGCCGGACGACATCTGGCGCGTGGACTATCAGCTGCGCGAAGACGAGAGCGAGGAAGAGGCCGTAAGGGAGGATAACATCCGCGCGCGGGTCGGCGCGATCCTTGCCGATATCGGGCACACAAAGCCGTGGGAGCTGGAGTGGTGGAGCGTCTATTCCGCCAACACGCTCTGCCTCGACGACTACCGGCACCGGCGCGTCTTCTTCATCGGCGATGCCGCGCACATCGTGCCGATCTTCGGTGTGCGTGGACTGAACAACGGGCTGGCGGACGCCGAAAACCTCGGCTGGAAGCTCGCGCGCGTCCTAAAGGGCGAGGCGGACGACCGACTGCTCGACAGCTATTCGCCGGAACGGCGCGGCGCCACCCTCGATGTCTTCGCCAACGCCGCCAAGAGTACGCGCTTCATGACGCCGCCGACGCGCGGCTGGCGGCTGGCGCGCGAGGCGGCGCTCTCGCTCAGCTTGCGTCACGAATTTCCGCGCGGGCTGGCCAATCCGCGCCAGATGCAGCCCTACACCTATTCGGACAGCCCGCTGACGCCCTATCCCGGACGCGACGCGGAGTTTGCCGGCGGGCCCCCTTGCGGCAGCGCCGCACCGAATGCGAAACTCGACGATGGCGGCCATCTGCTCGATCACGCCGGTTACGGCATGACGGCCATTGTTTTCTGCAAGGGGCAGCCCACCTCCGAACAGACGGCCCTGCTTCAGCGACTCCGCCGGATCGACCGAGGTTTCACTGCGTTGCTGATTGGCGCCCGGGGCTCCGTACCGGAAGCGAATGCCGTCGCGGACGATGACGGCGAGATCGCCCGCCTGTTCGCCGCTGAACCTGGCGCGCTCTACCTGCTGCGGCCCGACCTGCACATCGCCGGACGATGGCAGGCGGCCGTTCCCGCCGAGGTCGCGAGAGCCGCGGGCATTTGCCTGGGAAGCGAGCCGCCATGAGCACGATGCCCTCTGAGGATGTCGAAGCGGCCTATGAGGCGTTGGCCATGGCAATCGATTCAGCCGGCGCCGAGCGCGAAGCGCTGTTCCTGACCCGGCTGGCGCTGGTCCTCGGCCATGAACTCGGGGACATCACGGCGTTCAGGCGGGCCATCAAGACGGCGCTCGAAGACCTGCAATAACGCGACCCGGTCCCGGCGCGATCGCGCGGCCGAAGGCGGCGGCGGATGCGGTGGCGTAAAGGCCGAAATGTCATTCCGGGGCGATGCAAAGCATCGAACCCGGAATCTCGCGGGTCTGGTGCTGACGCACCATCCCGGAATGACATCCCCCTAAGGCCGGATCGCCATGTTCCTCGCCGGGCCTGCCTCGCGAATCGGCTCGGCGAGCCGCGCGAACTCGCACAGCAGCGAACGCGTCTTGCGGGGGTCGATCACCTCCTCGACCCAGAATCTCTCGGCCGAACGGAACGGCGAGCGCAGCTTGTTGAGGCGGTCCTCGATTTCCTTCAGCTTGGCGGCCGGATCATCCGAGGCGTCGATCTCGGCGCGATAGGCGGCCTCGATGCCGCCTTCCAGCGGCAGCGAGCCCCAATAGGCTGACGGCCAGGCATAGCGCATCGAATAGCGGTTGGCCGGCTGATGCACGACGCCGGCAACCCCGAACGCGTTGCGCACGATGATGGTGCACCAGGGAACGGTGGACTGGTTGACCGCGGCCATGGCGCGGACGCCGTGACGGATGGTCGCCGACTTCTCGGCCTCGAGCCCGATCATGAAGCCGGGACAATCCATCAGATAGACCACCGGCAGATGGAAGGTCTCGGCGAAATCGACCCAGCGCACCACCTTCTGGCATGCTTCCGCCGTCCACGACCCGCCATAGTGGAAGGGATCGCTCGCCAGCAGCAGCACGGCGCGGCCCTCCAGCCGGGCGAGCCCGGCAATCACCGGACGGCCGAAATTGGCATTGACCTCGAAGAACGAATCCTTGTCGACCACGGCGCCAATGATCGGGCGCATCTTGTAGACCTGACGCCGGTTGCGCGGCACCGCGTTCAGCAGCGATTCCTCGGCGCGCTCGGGATCGTCGGTGCAGGGCGAAGTCGGCGGCAGCTCGTACACCGAGGACGGCAGATAGGACAGGAACCGCCGCGCCCGCTCGAACGCCTCTTCCTCGGTATCGACGGCGTCATCGACGCCGCCGGCGCGGGTCTGGATCTCGGCGCCGCCAAGCTCCTGCTTGGTCAGGTCCTGGCCGAGCCGCTTCACCACGGGGGGACCTGCGACGAACATCGCGGAGTTCCGGGTCATGACCGAATAATGACTGGCGGCAAGCCGCGCCGCGCCGAGGCCCGCGACCGAACCGAGTCCGAGGGCCACCACCGGCACCCGCGCCATGTTCGCGGTCGTAAACCAGTACCAGCGCGTGCCGCCGACGCCGCCCGGCAGATTGGCGGCGCCCTTGGTCTCGATCGTCTTCACCGAACCGCCGCCGCCGGAGCCTTCGATCACGCGGATGATCGGCAGGCGGAAGTCATGGGCCATTTCCTCGGCCATCAGCGGCTTGGCCGAAATCGAGGCGTCGGCCGATCCACCGCGCACGGTGAAATCGTCGCCAACCACGACCACGGGCCTGCCGTCGATCTTGCCGCGGCCGAACACGCAATTCGCCGGCGTCAATAGTTTCAGTTCGCTGTTTTCGTCGTATTCCGCGACGCCGGAAATCGCGCCGATCTCATGAAAGGAATTCTTGTCGATCAGCTTGTCGATGCGCTCACGAACGGTGAGCCGGCCCTGGTCATGCTGGCGCTTGACCTTGTCAACGCCGCCCATCTCGCGCGCGAACGCTTCGCGCCGGGCGAGGTCGTCGAGTTCCGGCTTCCAGTTCATTCGCATCCTCCGTCTTGATGATCTTGTTGTTATTGGGGGTCGGCGGCGGAAGCGCTTTTCCTTCCAGACGGTTGACGAAGATGTCGCCCTCGGCGCCTTCGAGCAGGCTGCCGATGGCAGCACCTAGTCCGAGCATGTGCGGCGCTACTTCCCGGTGCAGCCGGTTCTCGTCGAACATCGCAGCGAGAAGCCCGATCGTCGCGACGACGTAGGTCTGATATTGCGGCGACCAGATCGGCACCGCCAGACCGTTGATGTGCGGACTCCAGGTGCCGCAAGCAACGACATAGCCATGCTGGCCGAGATGACGGCGGTTGTCCTCGATGCGCGACTTCAACAATGCGGCGCGGTCACCTATCTCCCGCTCCATTTCGGCGATCAAGGCGTTGCCGACGTCGGCGTCGAGCGCGGCGGTGTAGGCAAATCCCGCGGCCGTGCTCGTCATCGAAATCCGGCTGCCGGTGCCCTCGTGCAGGCCGAGCGCGTTCGCCGCCCGCGCAAATTCGAGATAGACCAGATGGAAGCGGTCGGGGATGACGAAACCGACCGTGCCCGGCAACTGCTCGGCGACGTCCTGCAGCCTCAGCCGGATCAGGTTGCGAAGCTGCAACCCCTTCATCATCGACGTGCTCATCGCCACCGCGCTTGGACCGATCCTGTATTTCTGGTCGCGCGGCAAGTAAACGAGCTGCCCCATCCGCGTCAGCGTGTGCGTGAGCCGCGACACCGTCGAGCGCGGCAGGCCGCAGCGGCTGGAAATCTCCAGATTGCCCAACCTGGCCTCGTGACTCTCAAAGCAGCGCAGGACGTCGAAGGCCCGCGACACCACCTGGATCACATCGCCCTCGCCTGAGAGATCACCGGCGAGCATTCCCTGCTTGCTAAGCCGCTCCGAGCGTCTTCCCATGTGTTTTCGGCTCCATTCCGCCGTGCGGAATAAAATTCCACTTGCGTAACAAAGTACCTCAGGCAATCTGCGGCCACAACAAAAAGCCGTTCGCGAGGGCAATTCGTCCGCCAGACGGTCGCGGGGGAGGACGGAATGCCAGAGATCAAGATCGTCACAGAAGTCGCCGGGCGCGTGTGCGCGCTTCCCGTTGAAACCGGAGGGAGCGTCGGCGACGGTGACGAAATCGCCTTTGTCGAAGCCATGAAGATGGAAATCCCGGTGACGTCGACAACGGCGGGAACGCTCAAGGCGATCCTGGTCAAGCTCGACGACGTCATCGCCGAGGGCCAGGTGGTCGCCATCGTCGAATCAGAGACCCGCGATGTGGGCTGATTGTCAGACGGGGACCGGAACTTGCCCCGGTCGTTGCCATCGCCATGCCGCGATGACATGATCCCGCCCATAAAAAACACCCGTAGAAGCCCTTGGAGGAAACATGATGCGTCGGCTGATCGATTCCGTGCCTGCTGCCCTGGCAACCCTGTCGCTGCTGGCAATCGCCCCTGCGCTGGCCGACGAGGTCAAGCTGCCACCCTCTATGGCCATCACCGCCTACGATACCGGCACGGCTGGCTTCAACATCACGGTCGGCGTCGGCAAGATGATGAAGGACAAGCACGGCACCGACGTCCGGGTGCTGCCCGCGGGCAACGACGTGGCGCGGCTGGCGCCGCTGCGCGCCAAGCGCGCGTCGATGTCCGCGATGGGTTCCGGCAGCTATTTCGCCCAGGAAGGCGTGTTCGAATTCGGCGTCAAGGAGTGGGGTCCGCAAGCCCTGCAACTGGTGCTGTCGTCGGTCGACTGCAATGGCGCCTCGCTCGGCGTGGCACGGGACACCGGGGTTACCGAGATCAAGCAACTCAGGGGCAAGCGTGTTGGCTTCGTCGTCGGCTCGCCGGCGCTGAACCAGAACTCGCTCGCGGTGCTGGCGTTCGGCGACCTCAAGCAAAGCGACGTCAAGGTTGTCGAGTTCTCCAGCTATGGCGCGATGTGGAAGGGACTGGTCAATAACGACGTCGATGCGGCCTTCGCCACCACGATCACCGGCCCGGCCAAGGAAGCCGAGACATCGCCGCGCGGCATCATCTGGCCCCCGCTGCCGCACAATGACAAAGCCGGCTGGGAGCGCGTCCAGAAGGTCGGCTCGTTCTTCTTCCGGCACATGGCAACCTGCGGCGCCGGCATTTCCAAGGACAAGCCGATCGAATTGGGGAACTATCCCTACCCGATCTTTGTGGTCTATGCCTCACTTCCCACCGACGAGGTCTATTCCATCACCAAGGCGATGATCACGGGCTATGACGCCTACAAGGACTCCGCGCCCGGCGCGAGCGGCCTGGCGGCCGATCGGCAAACCAAGAACTGGGTGATTCCGGTTCATCCGGGTGCTGCGAAGGCGCTCAAGGAAGCCGGCCACTGGACGGCCGATCAGGAAACCCACAACAACGGGTTGCTGAAGCGCCAGCAAGTGCTGGCCGCCGCCTGGGCCGATTACGGCAAGACCAACCCGCCTTCAGACGACAAGGCCTATCTCGACGGCTGGATGAAGGCACGCGCTGCGGCGCTGGCGAAAGCCAACATGCCGAACGGCTTTGATCAATAGCGCTTGCTTCCGGACTTTGAGCTTGGCCTGGAGCTGAAGGCGAACACCATTCTTTGGGGAAAATGATGTCACCTTCCGCATCCGATGGCGTGGCCGCGCCGGCCAGGCGGATCGAGTTCGAGGATCCGCACGCCGGCATCAGCAACCTGCAGGAGGCCGAGGTTTCGCGCGTGCGCACCCTGCGCGGGGCATGGCGCTGGACGCTGGTGGTCGCAACCGCGGCGACGATCCTCTTGTGCATCAACCAGCAGTTCTCGCTCCGCTTCTTTCTCGGCTATACCCAGCTCAACACCGAATACTTCTATCTGCTGATCGCGCTGATGCTGCCGTTCACGTTCCTGATCTTTCCAGGAACGGGAGCGGCGTCACTCGATCGCATCCCCTGGTACGACCTGCTGCTGTTCGTGGCGACCTTTGTCGCCTCGATCTGGCTGATGCTCAACGTCCGCAAGGCCGCCCAGTTCGGCTGGGAATCGGACGGCGCGCCGCCGAGCGTGATCGCTGCCGGTCTCGTGATGTGGTTTGTACTGATGGAGGCGCTGCGGCGAACCGGCGGCTGGAGCCTGCTGCTGAGCGTGCTTCCCTTTACGCTCTACCCGCTGTTCGCCGGCGCGCAATGGCTCGGGCCGTTCAAGGGGTCGCAACTCACGCTGGAGCAGACCACCGCCTATCACGTGCTGTCAGGCGAAAGCCTGCTCGGCATTCCGATCCAGGCCTTCGCCGATACCGTGATCGGTTTCCTGGTATTCGGCACCGCCTTGATGATGACCGGCGCCGGCAAGTTCTTTATCAACATCTCCTTTGCGATGTGCGGCACATTTCGCGGCGGCGCGGCGAAGGTCTGCATCTTTGCCTCGGGCCTGCTCGGCATGATGTCCGGCTCGATCATCTCCAACGTGTTGACCGCCGGCACCATGACCATTCCGGTCATGAAGAAGAGCGGTTTCCGCGCCTCCTACGCCGCCGCGATCGAGGCCTGCGCTTCGACCGGCGCTGTGCTGGCGCCGCCGGTGATGGGCGCTACCGCGTTCGTGATCGCGCAGTTCCTCAATGTCAGCTACGCCGAGGTCGCGATCGCCGCGATTATTCCGGCGGCGCTGTACTACGCCGGCCTGTTCATGCAGGTGGACTCCTATGCCGCGCGCCACGGGCTGAAGGGCATTCCGCGCGCCGAGTTGCCGAAGATCTGGGATACCATCAAGGACGGCTGGTACTACATTTTCGTCATCGCCCTCCTGATCGTGATGCTGCTGTACTTCAAACGCGAGAGCCACGCGCCGTTCTATGCGACCGCGCTGCTGCTGGTGCTGAACCAGCTCTTTTCCAGGGACACGCGCTGGACGGTTGCGACCATCAGCAAGTTCCTGGAAGTCAACGGCCGCACCTTCGTCGAACTGGTCGGCATTCTCGCCGGCTGCGGCCTCCTGATCGGCGCGTTCTCGATGACGGGCGTGGTGTCCAGCCTCGCCAACGACCTGTTGCGGATCGCCGGCGACAATGCGTTCCTGCTACTCGGCATGTGCGCCTTCACCAGCCTCGTTCTGGGGCTCGGGCTGACGACGACAGCCTGCTACATCTTCCTCGCCATCCTGGTCGCGCCTGCGCTGGAGAAGCTCGGCCTCAACCGGATGGCCGTTCACATGTTCATCTTCTACTGGGGCATGCTGTCGTCGATCACGCCGCCGGTCGCCATCGCCTCCTTTGCCGCGGCCGGCATCGCCGGTTCTCCGGCGATGAAAACGGGATGGGAGTCGATGTGGGTCGGCAGCATCATCTACTTCATCCCGTTCTTCTTCGTGTTGAACCCGACGCTGGTGATGCAGGGTGATAACCCCTATCTCGAAGGGCTCGGGCTGATGGCGCTGGCAGGCGTCGGCACGCTGTTCATCTGCGGCGGCATCCAGGGCTATCAGGCCTTTGTCGGCGACCTCCGCGGCGCGGGCACGCTGGAATGGCCGCTGCGGGTCTTGCTGGTGATCGGCGGCTTCGTCCTTGCCACGCCCGGCGGCGGCATCATGCCGCTCTCGCAATGGCAGATCACCTCGCTCGGATTGGCGATCCTGATTCCGACTGTGCTGCTTGCGCTGCTGTTGATCCGACGTCAGGCGCCGTTACCGGGACAGACGCGTACGCGGTGACGGCGCGGCTGGCGTGGACGACAAAGCCCCAACGCCCTCCTAAGCCCTCGTCTTGCCTCGTCCGTTCTTCGAAGCCGCGCGGCGCAGGGCTTCGGCGAGCGCGCCGTCACCTGACGGCTCCCCGGGCCTGCCCGGCGGCGCCGACGTCGGGACCTTGTCGGCATCGCGCGGCTTGCGTTCCGCCAGCTTCGGGCCCTTGGTTCCGACTTCGTCGTCGAGACGAAGAGACAGCGAGATACGCTTGCGGGCAACCTCGACCTCCAGCACCTTGACCTTGACGATGTCGCCCGGCTTGACCACCTCGCGCGGGTCCTTGATGAAGGTCCTGGACATCGCCGAGACATGCACCAGCCCGTCCTGGTGCACGCCGATATCGACAAAGGCGCCGAACGCCGCGACGTTGGTCACCGTACCCTCCAGGATCATGCCGCGCTTCAAGTGCTTGATCTCCTCGACCCCCTCCTTGAGCACCGCCGCCTTGAACGCCGGACGCGGATCGCGGCCGGGCTTTTCCAGCTCGCGCAGGATGTCGGTCACCGTCGGCAGACCGAACGTCTCATCGACAAAGGACTGCGGCTCCAACTGCCGCACGACCTCGGCATTGCCGATCAGCGCCTTGATATCGCGCTTGGCCGCCGCAAGAATCCGGCGCACCACCGGATAGGCCTCAGGATGCACGCCGGACGCGTCGAGCGGATCCTCGCCACCGTTGATGCGAAGGAAGCCCGCGCATTGCTCGAACGCCTTGGGACCGAGCCGCGGCACCTCCTTGAGCGCCTTGCGCGATCTGAACGGACCGTTGGCGTCGCGATGCTGCACGATGCTCTGCGCGAGCCCCGCCCCGATGCCCGACACCCGCGCCAGCAGCGGCGCTGAAGCGGTGTTGGCGTCGACGCCGACGGCGTTGACGCAGTCCTCGACCACGGCATCGAGCGAGCGCGCCAGCCTGGTTTCGCCGAGGTCGTGCTGGTACTGTCCGACGCCGATCGCCTTCGGGTCGATCTTGACGAGTTCGGCGAGCGGGTCCTGCAGGCGGCGCGCGATCGACACCGCGCCGCGCAAGGTGACGTCAAGCTCCGGCAGCTCTTCGGAGGCAAAGGCCGAGGCCGAGTACACGGATGCACCGGCTTCCGACACCACGATCTTCGACATTTTCAGGTCGGGCAGCAGCTTGACCAGCTCGATCGCCAGCCGGTCGGTCTCGCGCGAGGCGGTGCCGTTGCCGATCGCGATCAGGTCGACGCGGTGCGCGGCTGCAAGCTTGCCCAGGGTCGCCAGCGCCGCGTCCCATTGCCGCTGCGGCTCGTGCGGGTAAACCGCCGTGGTCGCCACCACCTTGCCGGTCGCATCGACGATCGCGACCTTGACCCCGGAGCGGTAGCCGGGGTCGAGCCCCATGGTGACGCGCGCGCCGGCCGGCGCAGCCAAAAGCAGGTCGCGCAGGTTCGAAGCGAACACGCGAACGCCCTCGGTCTCGGCCGCCGTCCACAGCCGCATCCGCAGGTCGAGGTTGAGATGCACCTGAATCCTGGTCTTCCACGCCCAGCGCGCGGTCTCGACCAGCCAGCGGTCGCCGGGACGGCCCTGATCCGCAATGGCGAAGCGCTGCATGATCTGTCGTTCATACGTGCTGGGCTCGCCGGCCGGCGGAACATTCGCCTCGGGCAGCATCTGCAGATCGAGGATTTCCTCCTTCTCACCGCGGAACATCGCGAGGATGCGGTGCGACGGCAGCTTGTGCAGCGGCTGGGAGAAATCGAAATAATCCTTGAACTTCTCACCCGCGAGCTTCTTGCCCTTGCGCACCGTGGACGCCATCAGGCCGCTCGACCACATCTGCTCGCGCAACCGCCCGATCAGGTCGGCATCCTCGCCAAAGCGCTCCACCAGGATGGCGCGTGCGCCTTCCAGCGCCGCGGCCACGTCCGCCACCTGCTTGTCGGCATCGACAAAGCCCGCGGCCACCACCTTCGGATCGTTCTGCGGTTGCGTCAGCAACAGCTCGGACAGGGGTTCGAGCCCGGCTTCCCTGGCGATCTCGGCCTTGGTCCGGCGCTTCGGCTTGAACGGAAGATAGATATCCTCCAGCCGTCCCTTGCTGTCGGCCGCCATGATCGCCGCCTCCAGCGCGGCGTCGAGCTTGCCCTGCTCGCGGATCGAATCGAGGATGGCGATGCGGCGTTCCTCGAGTTCGCGCAAGTAGGTCAGGCGTTCTTCCAGGGTGCGCAGCTGGGCATCATCCAGCCCGCCGGTGACTTCCTTGCGGTAACGCGCCACGAACGGAACGGTGGCGCCGTCGTCGAGCAGCGCCACCGTCGCCGCGACCTGCTGCTCGCGAACGCCAAGCTCTTCGGCGATCTGTCGGTTGATGTTTGCCACGCCAAATCTTTCCACGACCACGGCGGCAGGTGAATCCTCCGCTGCCGGAGGCCGCTTATGGACCATCGCAGATTGCTTCATCAAGGCATCGCGGGAAACAAATTGATCTGTGGATGGCCCTGACCGGGAAAATCAACATGTGCGCGCAACCCCTTGGGATCAACGGGTGAGATAAAGGTGGATCGATGGCGTTGTAATGTGTAAACGAACGCTCCCCCTTGGGAGCATCCATGTCCAGTTGTGGCCTTGATTTCGGAACGTCGAACACGACGCTTGGCATGATCGAAGGCGAGACGCCGGTTCTGGTGGCGCTGGAGGCCGGAGAGACCGCCATACCCAGTGCGATATTTTACGAGACGGACGGCGCCGTCCTGATCGGCCGCGGGGCGGTGGAAGCCTATGTCGAAGGGGCGCCCGGCCGCCTGATGCGCAGCCTCAAGTCGGTGCTTGGAACCTCGCTGATCGACGAAACCACGCGGCTCGGACGCATGCAGGTCAGTTTTCGCGATGTCATCGCCTACTACCTCGGCGCGGTCAAACGCCGCGCCGAACAGGCCTCGGGGCGCGAACTGCGCGACGTCGTCCACGGCCGGCCGGTCCACTTCGTCGACAATGCGCCTGACGCCGATCGCAAGGCGGAGCAGACCTTGAGGATGATTGCACGGGAAATCGGTTTCGACGAGGTTACGTTTCAGTTCGAACCGATCGCCGCGGCCCTGGACTATGAGCGGCAGATCAACTCCGAGCAAGTGGCGCTGATCGCCGATATCGGCGGCGGCACGTCCGATTTTTCAATCGTGCGTCTGGGGCCTAAGCGCCACGGCAAGGCCGATCGCGCCGCCGACATTCTCGCCAATGATGGCGTGCGCATCGGCGGCACGGATTTTGACCGCCAGCTCAGCCTCGGCGTGGTGATGCCGCTGTTCGGCTTCGGCGGCGCCATGAAGCGCGCCGGGCTTGACGTGCCATCGAGCTATTTCCACGACCTCGCGACCTGGTCGAGCATCAACCGCATGTATGAGCCGCGCGTGATCGCCGATATCCGCCAGGTCCGGCAGGAGGCTCGCGAGCCGGAACTCCTCGAGCGGCTGATCCGCGTGGTCCACGAACAGCGCGGCCATACGCTGGCGATGGAGGTCGAAGACGCCAAGATCGCGCTATCCGAGAAGCGCCGGGCGGATATCCCGCTGGAATGGGTGACCCCCGGCCTTGCCGTCGCCATTGGCCGCCCCGATCTCGTCAGTCATACACGACAGTTGGTCGATCGGATCGCGGCACGCGTCAAGAACTGCCTAGGTCAGGCAGGCCTTGCCGCCGGCGCTATCGACGCGGTGTTCCTGACCGGCGGCTCGGTCAAGCTCGCCCATGTCCGCAAGGCGATCATCAAGGCGGTGCCGGCGGCCCGGATCGTCGAAGGCGACATCTTCGGCGCGGTCGGCAAGGGGCTGACGCTGGAGGCACTACAAAGGTACGGGCCACGGGCGTGACATCCATCGTTCGCGAAACTAGTCAGGCCACCACTTCACTCACCGGCTGCAGGTCGATGGCGAAGGTTTCGAGGAACTTCGAGGTCATGATGTAGAAGCCGACCGAGAGCTGCAGTTCGACCAATGCGGCCGGGGTCAGTTTGGCGGCGATCGCGTTGAACGTTGCGTCGGTCGGCTTGTGACGCTTGACGATCTCGTCGGTGAAGGCGAGCGCGGCGCGCTGCACCTCGTTGAAGCAGGTCGCCGCCTGCCAGTTTTCAAGCGCCTCGTTCTGTTCGTCGGTGACGCCGACGTTCTTGCCGATCCGCTTGTGGGCGACGATTTCATAGGGCGCCTCGCACAGGATGCCGGTACGCGTGATGGCAAGCTCGCGCACGATCGGGTCGAGTTCGCCCTTGTGCCTGATGGCCCCGCCCAGCCGGCAGTACTGCTCGAAATAGCTCGGCGAGTGCGCCATCATGCGGAAGATATTGGCGTTGCGGTTCTTGCCGAGGATTTCGCGGGTACGTTCGCTGGCCTTGGCGGGATCGCTGTACTCAATGCGGGCCATTCGTTACCTCGGGGTTGCTTTTGGTTTTTCTGATTTGAAGGCCGGATCATGCCCTGCGGCTGGGGGTGGATCAACCATTGTGTTGCAGCGGATTGCGGCCGGAATAACTCACAGGCCCGTGTGTTTCCGCCGATAGCAGGATCTGCCACTATCCCGCGCCACGCGCCCTTCCGGGAAACGCCATGATACGCATTCTCGCAACCGTCCTTGCGCTCACGCTGGCGGGAGCCGCCCGGGCCGCGCCGGTCGACAATGCCGACGGCTTCTGGAGTGAATGGAGCGAGGCGACCTTTGCCAGGGCCGCGCGCGAGCAGAAGTTCGTGATCGTGTCGCTGCAGTCCTGGTGGTGCCGCTGGTGCCACGTCATGAACCGCGAGACCTGGGCCAACCCGGAGGTGCGCGGAATCCTGAAAGACAAGTTCATCCCCGTCTATGTCGATCAGGACAGCCGGCCGGATATCTCGCAACGCTACGAGCGCTGGGGCTGGCCTGCCACCATCATTTTCGGTCCCGACGGCGCCGAGCTCGTGAAACTGCGCGGCTTCTATTCGCCGCAGTTCTTCAGCCCGATTCTGACCGCGACGATCGAAGACCCTTCGCCCGTGGTCTATCCCGACGCCGGCGGGGCCGAGCGCGAACGCACGCTGGCGACGGGCCTGACGGAGGCGCAGCGCAATGAAATCCTAGGCTTCATCGACCAGGCCTGGGATGAGAGCAACGCCGGCTGGAGCAAATCCAAATTTGTCGACGGCCCGATGCTGATCTGGGCCTTGCAGCGCGCCCGCCAGGGCGACGCCAGCAACGCGGCGCGGATCAGAAAGGTCCTGACGCTGATGGCGGAAACCATGATCGACAAGGCCACCGGCGCCATGAACCAGGTCAATCTGAAGCCGGACTGGTCGGAGCCGGCGCGGGAGTTTCCGATGTTCGCGCAGGAGGCCGGTCTGGCAGCCTATTCGCGGGCCTGGATCATGTTTGGAGATCCCGCCTACCGGCAAGCCGCCGATCGCATCTATGGCTTCCTCAGGGATACCCTGGCCGCGCCCGGTGGCGGCTTTTATGCATCGCTTGGCATGAGCGAGGGCGAGCCCGGCGTCGACCGGCGGCTGTATGCGCGCGAGACCGCGCAGGCGGTCGCGGGGCTGCTCGCCTATTACGACGCGACCGGGGTCGCGGAAGCGCGCGAGCTGGCAGTCGGCAGCGTGCGCTGGGCCATGGCCAACCGCGCATTGCCCGGCGGCGGCTTCCGCCATGCCGAGCAGGACAAGGCCGGGCCCTACCTCGCCGACAATGTCGAGATGGCGAAAGCGCTACTGGCCCTGCACCGCTCCACCGGCGAGCGCGAATGGCTTGCGCACGCGAGGGCGGCCGCTGACTTCATCGCCAACAGCTTCATCGACCCCGCAACCGGCGGCTTCGTGGTCTCTGCGGCCCCGGACGCCAGCCAATTGACCAAACCGATCAAGCAGCGCGAGGACAATGTGACGGCGGTGCGGATGTTCAACTTGCTATCATCTTACACCGGCGCGAACCGCTATCGCGAGATCGCCGAGGCTGGCATGGGCTATTTGACCTCGCCGCCGATCCTCGACGCCTACGGCTTCCTGCCGGATGTGCTGCTCGCCGAGGACGAGCTGCGCAACGAGCCTGTGCATGTCACCATCGTTGGCGCCAAGGATGATCCGCGTTCGGCGGCGCTCTATCGGGCGGCGCTGGCCTACCCACTTGTCAACAAGCGCGCGGAATGGTGGGACAAGCGCGAAGGAAACCTCGCCAATGCCGACGTCGACTATCCGGGTTTTCCCGACGGACCCGCGGCTTTCGCCTGCACCTCGACGTTCTGCTCCTTCCCCGTCACCGACCCGGCCGAGATCCCGGCGCAGCTCGACAGCCTCAAGCGCGCCCGCAAGCCTTAGGCCATTACGCTGAAAAAACGTCATGACCCGCGCACAAACCGGCTGCGGGCGGGCCAAATTGCCGCCGTATTGCTGGTCGATTTTGAGACGGTCGATGTTCGCTGAGTGGGGACTCAAACAAGAGCGAATACTCGTCGCGGGGTAGTTCCGAGTTCACACCAACCGATCCATCAGGCCTTCGCGGGCAATGATGATTCATGCCCGGGTCTAGGGAGTTAGACATGAAGGAAGCCACCAGAAGGGCGGCCTCGGAGGCGCTTGCGCAGACCATGGCAGTTACGGCCATGATCGTCATCGCCAGCGTCGTGTTCTACTGGCGTTGAATGTTGACGCGGCGAAGCAATTCAGGCCCTTCCTGTTCCGCGTAGGTCTGAATCTGCTTCGCTGCGTCAGCATTCAACGCGGTTCACTTTCGCTTCTCGAAATACGGGACGAGCCTTCCCGCGAACGACCGATAGCCGGCGACGACCTGGTCGCCGATCGCGAGGTCGTTGTCGCCATGGGCCATCATGCGAAAGCCCTCGCGCGTATCGACCAACAAGATGTTGTAGGGAATGTGCGCGCGCGTCTCAGGCGTCGCGGCGCGGCAGACCAGCGACGTCGCGTAAACCGTCCCTGTTCCACTCGCGCTTTTCTCCACCACATCAGGCGCGCCACAGGCGGCGCAGAAGCTGCGGCGGAAATACTGGGCCCTGCCGCAGGCGCCGCAGGATTGATAGAGGATGGCTTCCGCGCCGCTGGTCCAGTCCGCAAGTTTTCCGCTCATCGCACCCGCTCCAGGAACATGCTGACATGCGACGACAGCACGCCGCCGTCGCCATGCAGAAGCGCGAGCGAAGCGTCGCGGACCTGCCGGGGACCGGCACGTCCGGTCATCTGCAAATGCGTCTCGACCAGATGCGCCATCGCGCCGCCGACGCCGCAATGGCCATAGCTGAGGAGCCCGCCATGGGTGTTGAGCGGCATGGCGCCGGCGCGGCCGAAATATCCCGCCCGCACCCGCGCTGCGGCTTCCCCGCGCCCGGCAAGGCCAAGGTCTTCCAGCAGCATCGCCAGCGTAATGGTGAAGCTGTCATAGACCGCGGCATAGCGCACATCGGATATCGCAACGCCGGACGCCGCCTTCGCCCTGGCAATCGCAATCTCGGCGCCAAGTTCGCTCAACGCCGGGGCCGCCGTGACGTGCTGGTGGGTATGTGCCTGCGCGCAGCCACGAACGCGAATGCCCATGGCGCCGGTGCGCTCGCGGCTGACCACGAACGCCGCGCCGCCGTCGGACACCGGGCAGCAGTCCAGAAGCTTCAGCGGCATCGCCACCGGTTTCGAGGCCATCACGTCGGCCACCGTGATCGCCTCCTTGAACTGGGCGCCCGGATGCGTCAACGCGTGCGCGCGCATCAGCACCCGCGAATTCGGCGAGGTCTTGCTGGGTGACGCCGTATTCATGCATGTAGCGGGAAGCGACGAGGCCGTAATAGGCGGGGATGGTCGGCCCCAGCGTCACTTCGTAATCGGGATGGCCGACCTGGGCCAGCGCCTGGATCGAGGCGTCGCGGCTCTGCCCGGTGAGACGGTTCTCGCCGCCGACAACAAGCACATGCCGGGCGACGCCGGCATCGACCAGATGATGCGCCAGCATGGTCATGGCAAGCCCGGTGGCGCCGCCGACCTGGACGGCGTGGGCGTAGGACGGCGTGACGCCGAAATGCTCGGCAAACACGGTGGCCAGCATGATGTGCGGCGAAACCGTCGAGTAGCCGCAGAGAATGCCGTCGATCTCGGACCGCTTCAGCCCGGCATCGGCGATCGCCAGCTCCGCCGCCCGGCTCATGAGATCGAGCGAGGATGATCCCTCGTGCTTGCCGTAGGGCGTCAGTCCGACACCGGTGATGAAGCTCATGGTGATTCCGTCCCGCTCCTCTCCCCGTCATTCCGGGGCGCGTCGAAGACGCGAACCCGGAATCTCGAGATTCTCAGGTGCGCAATTGCGCATCGTAGTTCACCGCTCCGCGGCGCCCCGGAATGACTGCGAACTACAACGTGCGCCCACCTCAATACGACTTCGGCAGCCCCAGCACCTTCTCGGCGATGAAGCTGAGAATGAGCTGCGGGCTGATCGGCGCGATCCGGGGAATCAGGGATTCCCGCAAATAGCGCTCGACATGATATTCCTTGGCGTAGCCGAAGCCGCCATGCGTCATCACCGCCTGCTCGCAGGCATGGAAGCCGGCTTCGGCGGCGAGATATTTGGCGGCATTGGCCGCCGGCCCGCATGGCATGCCCTGGTCGTACTGCCAGCCGGCCGAGAGCACCATCAGCCAGGCGGCTTCCAGCTCCATCCAGTTCTTCGCCAGCGGATGCTGGATGCCCTGGTTCATGCCGATCGGGCGGTTGAACACGATCCGGCTCTTGGCATAGGCCGAGGCCCGCGACAGCGCGACCTGCCCGAGACCGACCGCTTCGGCCGCGATCAGGATACGCTCGGGATTCATGCCGTGCAGGATGTATTCGAAACCGCGGCCCTCCTCGCCAAGGCGATCCTCCACCGGGATTTCGAAGTTCTCGAAAAACAATTCGTTGGAATCGACGGGCTTGCGGCCCATCTTCTCGATTTCGTGGACGGCGACGCGCTTCTTGTCGAAGTCGGTATAGAACAGGCTGAGGCCCTGCGTCGGCTTCTTCACCTCTTCCAACGCCGTGGTGCGCGCCAGCAGCAGGATCTTGTTGGCGACCTGCGCGGTGGAAATCCAGACCTTCTGGCCGTTGACGAGATACTTGTCACCCTTGCGCACCGCGCGGGTTTTCAGTTGCGTGGTGTTGAGCCCGGTATTGGGTTCGGTCACCGCAAAACAGGACTTGTCCCGGCCATCGATGATCGGCGGCAGCATCCGCGTGCACTGTTCCGTGGTGCCGAACACCACCACCGGATTGAGCCCGAACACGTTCATGTGGACGGCGGAGGCGCCGGACATGCCGGCGCCGGATTCGGCGATGGTTCGCATCATGATCGCCGCATCGGTGATGCCCAGCCCCGACCCGCCATATTGCTCGGGGATACAGATGCCGAGCCAGCCGGCATCCGCCAGCGCGCGGTGGAAGTCGGCGGGGTAGCCGCCCTCCCTGTCCTTTTTCAGCCAGTAGGCATCATCGAAGCGCGCGCAGATCTTTTCGATCGCGTCGCGGATCGATTCCTGGTTGGCCGACAGCGCAAAATCCATATGTCCGGTCCTATGTGCTGGCTACGGCCTTGGTGACACCATCGCGCACCAGCGCCGCGATCTCGTCCGGCGAGAAACCTTCCTCGCGCAGGATTTCGGCGCTGTGCTCGCTCAGACGCGGCGCCAGCCGCCTGGTTTCAACCGGCGTTTCCGAGAACCGCGCCGCGGGCCGCATGTTGCGAATCCGGCCCTCGGTCGGATGATCGACCACGGGAAAGAAATCGGTCGCGACGATGTGGGGATCGCCGAGCAGGCCCTCGAGATCATGCATCGGCATGACAGGCACGTCGGCTTTCTCCAGGATATCGGTCCATTCGGCGGTGGTCCGGGTTTCGAGGATACGCGCCAGTTCGGCATAGACCGTGTCGATATTGGCGGCGCGACCGGCGAAGGTCGCAAACTTGGGATTGCCGCGGAGATCGTCGCGCGCGGTGGCGGCGAAAAAGTTCTGCCACTGCTTGTCGTTGTAGACGATGACGCAGATGTAGCCGTCGGCGGTCTTGTAGGGCCGCCGATCGGGCGACAGGTGCCTTGCATAGCCGCCCTTGTCGAGCGGCGGCTCATAGGTCAGGCCGCCCATGTGATCGCCCATGACGAAGCCGGCCATGGTTTCGAACATCGGGATATCGACGCGCTGGCCGCGGCCGGTGCGGGCGCGATCGACCAGGCTGGCGCAGATGGCGCCCACCGCCGTCAGCCCGACGATGCGGTCGACGAGGGCGTTGGGGACATAGCGCGGCACGCCATCGGCAGTCTGCGCCATCAGCGCCGGCAACGCGGTCGCGCCCTGGATCAAATCGTCATAGGCGGGCTTGGCCGCGTAGGGCCCGTCCTGGCCGAAGCCGAACACGCCGGCATAGATCAGGCGCGGGTTGATTTTCGATACGACGTCATAACCGAGGTTCAGCCGCGCCATCGCCTGCGGGCGCACATTGTAGACCAGCACGTCGGCGGACTTGATCAGCCGCAGCACGACGTCGCGCCCGGCGGGATTCTTCAGATCGAGGCAGATCGAGCGCTTGTTGCGGTTGGTGTTGAGGAACACCGGCCCCATGCCGGGATGGCGGGTCGGCCCTATCTGGCGCGTCACGTCGCCGTCGAGCGATTCCACCTTGATGATGTCGGCGCCGTAGTCGCCGAGCGTCTGGGTGGCGTAGGGGCCCATCAGCACGGTCGTCATGTCGATGACCTTGATGCCTTCAAGGGGTCCCATGGCTGCTCCCAGGCAAGCGGGCGTTTCGACCGCGTTGTTGCTTCTGGGGTCTAGTAACGGCAGGTAGTCCGTAAGATCAAGCTCGTCCGGCGTATGGGCGTATGCATGGCGCGATCTTGGGGCAAAGGTGCGATCCGCCCTCGCCCGCCTTATCAACCTTGCGACTGGCTTCGGCTACTTCGCGGGTTCCAGGATCGAGACATAATTCGCCACCGCCGCGCCGCCCATGTTGAAGATGCCCGCAAGCTTCGCGTTCTTGAGCTGCATGCCCTCGGGCGCCTGGCCCACGAGCTGCATCGCGCTCATCACATGCATGGAGACGCCGGTGGCGCCGATCGGATGGCCCTTGGACTTCAGGCCGCCGGAGGGATTGACCGGCAGCTTGCCGTCCTTCTGCGTCCAGCCCTCCTTGATGGCTCGGGCGCCCTGCCCGCGCGGCGTCAGGCCCATCGCCTCATACTCGATCAATTCGGCGACCGTGAAACAATCGTGGGTCTCGACGAACGACAGATCCGACAACTGCACCCCGGCCTGAGCCAACGCGCGTTGCCACGCGACCGTGCAACCTTCGAACTGCAGGATGTCGCGCTTCGACATCGGCAGGAAGTCCTGGGCATGCGCGGTGGCGCGGAAGTTCACCGCCTTGCCCATCGTCCTGGCGGTTTCCGAATCCGTCAGCACCAGGGCCGCCGCGCCATCGGACACCAGCGAGCAGTCGGTGCGCTTCAGCGGGCCGGCGACGAACGGGTTCTTCTCGCTCTCGGAGCGGCAGAACTCGTAGCCAAAGTCCTTGCGCATCTGCGCATAGGGGTTGGCGACGCCGTTCCTGTGGTTCTTGGCCGCGATCATCGCCAGCGCATCCGACTGGTCGCCATATTTCTGGAAGTAGCCTTGCGCGATCTTGCCGAACACGCCGGCGAAGCCGCCGACCGTCTCGCCGTCCTCGGGCAGATACGAAGCCTTCAAGAGGTAGCGGCCGATATCGGCCGAGGGCGTCCGCGTCATCTGCTCGACGCCGACCACCAGCACGATCTTGGCGGCCCCCGCCTCGATCGCCCGGATGCCCTGGTGCACGGCCGCGGAACCGGTGGCGCAGGCGTTCTCGACCCGCGTGGCCGGCTTGAAGCGCAGCTTCGGGTCGGCCTGCAACACGAGGGACGCCGTGAAATCCTGCGGCGAGAAACCGGCGTTGAAATGACCGAGCACGATCTCGTCGACGTCTGCCGCGGAAATGCCGGCATCGGTGAGCGCGTCGGTCGCCACCTTGACCACGAGGCTCTCGACGGTTTCCGCGTCGAACTTGCCGAACGGCGTGTGCGCCCATCCGACGATGCTGGCTGTCATGGTCGTTCTCCCTGTTTCGGTTCGCGGGACTTTGTATCCTATTGGCAAACAGACTTCACGCCGGTTTCAGCGATTTGATCGCCCGCGCGCACATGGCGGTTATGCCGGCCCAGTTACCGGAGCGGATAGCCGCCGCCGGGCAGAGCCAGGAACCGCCGACCGCCACCACGTTAGGATCGGCCAGCCAGGACGCCGCATTGGCCTCGCCGATGCCCCCGGTCGGGCAGACGCGGATATTCGGGAATGGTCCGGCCAACGCCCGCAGCGCCTTGATGCCGCCGGACGGCTCCGCCGGGAAGAATTTGACGAGGTCGAAGCCATGCGCCAGCGCCTGCATCAATTCGGAAGCGGTGGCGATCCCCGGCGCGAACGGCAGATCGCCGGCCGCTGCGGCCTGCAGCAGTTCCGGGGTCGCGCCCGGGCTGATGCCGAATTGGGCGCCGAGCGCCCGGGCACGCGCGAGATCGTCCGCGTTCAGGATCGTGCCGATGCCGACGACGGCCTCCGGCACCTCCGCCATCATGGCCTTGGCGGCCTCGATGGCCACCGGCGTCCGCAGGGTAACTTCCAGCACGCGCACGCCGCCGGCAACCAGCGCCCGCGCCAGCGGCACCGCGTCTTCCAACCGTTCGATGGTCAGCACCGGGATGACCACGGCGGACTTGAAGATGGCGGCGAGCTTCTCCTGCCGTACGGCTGCAGTCATGGCGACGCCTTGCATAGGGTTTCGGGGCCTGAGAACAGGTTCGCCGGCATCGCCGCGCGCGGGATGATGGCGCCGGGATAACAGACCACGACGCCGGCCAGGCGGTGGCCGGCGCGCGCGGCGCGCTCGGGGTCCGCACCCGCCAGCCGCGCCGCGAGATAAGCCGCGGCAAAGCTGTCGCCGGCCGCGGTGGTATCGACGACTGGCGCTTGCACCGGCTCGGCCCTGATCCGGTGCGCGGCGCTCCCAAGGCGCAGGATGCTCGCGGGCTCGGCCAGTTTCAGAACCACCTCCGCGGCCGGGATGCGCGCCAGCAGCGCTTCCTCGCTTTCGCCGGGATAGAGCGGCAACAGATCCTCCGTCGAGGCCAGAACGATATCGGCGGCCTCGAAAGCCTCCCGAAACACCGCCCGCGCAAGCGCTGGATCAGGCCAGCCGCGGGCGCGGAAATTGGTGTCGAACGCAAACCGCGCCCCGGCTTTTCGTGCGCGTCCAAGCGCCGCAAACAGCCGCGCTTGTCCCTCCCCGCCATAGAGCGAGAGCGTGATCGCCGAGAGATAGACGACGCGATAATCCGCCAGCGACTCCAGAATGGCCGCGGTCTCCGGCAAGTCCATCAGGCGGCGGGCGGCGGCGCTGTCGCGCCAGTGGAAGAAGCGCCGCTCACCGCGGCCGTCGGTCTGGATCATGTAGAGGCCCGGCAGCTTGCCCGGCAGGCGCAACACCCGCGTCGTCCCAACCCCTTCCGCCGCCCAGCCGGCGATCATCTCGGCGCTGAGGGCGTCGTCGCCAAGTGCGGTGAGGTAATCGACCCCGGCGCCGAGACGGGCGAGATAGACGGCGGTGTTGAGCGTATCGCCGCCGTAGCCGCGCGAGAACAGGCCGCCTTCCGCCTGCTTCAGCTCGATCATGCACTCGCCGATGCAGGCTACAGGAGTCATGGCCGCGTCCGCACGAAGTAGCGTGAAAGTCGCCTCAGCTTGCGAACTTGCCGCCGAGTTCATCCTCGATGTGAATCCGGATGATGTCGTCGAAGGTCTGCTCGGCGGTCGTGAAGCCGAGCTTGAGCGCGCGGTCGGTGACGAAATCCCGTGGCCAGCCGCTGACGATGCCGATGATGGTGGGATCGGGAAGCCGCCTGATGCGCACGGTGACGTTCTTGCCGGCGACGCGATCGAGGGCCGCGATCTGTTCGCCGACGGTCACGGACATTCCGGGCATGCTCAGATTGCGCCGCGGCCCGATCGAATTGAGGTCCATGGTGCCGGCGTGGATCAGGAAACCTACCGCCGATTTCGGCGAGGCGTGCCAGTGCCGCACGTCCTCGGACACCGGCAGCACCGCTTCTTCGCCCGCGAGCGGCTCGCGGATGATGTTGGAGAAGAAGCCGGAAGCCGCCTTGTTCGGCTTGCCTGGGCGCACACAGATCGTCGGCAGGCGGATGCTGATCCCGTCGAGCATGCCCTTGCGGGTGTAGTCGTTGATCAGGAGCTCGCAGATCATCTTCTGCGTGCCGTAGCTCGTCAGCGGCGTATGGAAGAATTCGTCACCGATCTTTTCCGGGAACGGCGCGCCGAACACCGCAATCGATGACGTGAACACCAGCCGCGGCTTGTAGCCGCCGCCGGCATTGCGGATGGCGTCGATGAGAAATCGCGTGCCGTCGAGATTGATCCGGTAGCCCTTGTCGAACTCGGCCTCGGCCTCGCCGGAAACGATCGCGGCGAGATGGAAGATCACTTCGGGCCGATGCGCAATCAGCGGCGCGGCAGCGCCAGCATCCGCGATATCGGAAGCCACCACCTGGATCGGGATCGACGCCTTGGCGGGTTTGGCGGGAGCCACCACGTCCTGCAGCGTCAGGCGGGTGATCTCGTGCTTGCCGAGGCGGCCGTCGCGCAGCAGTCGTTCGGTCAGCTTGCGGCCGACCATGCCGGCGGCGCCGAGAATCAGAATGTGCAAGACCCAACTCCTCCTTTTCCTTGCTCTCCGCCGGTCGTCCGGGCACCGCCTGCGGCGATCAAATGGCCGCCTCGGTCGCTGCGTCGAAGAACCGAAGTCCCCTCGGGTTGATGCCGAGGCGAATCTTCTGCTGCGGCTTCACCTTGACGGTCGGCTCGACGCTGGCGACCATCGCGCCGCCGCCGGCTTTCAGGTCGAGAATGATCTCGGAGCCGAGCTGCTCGGCGACCTCCACCACCGCATCGAACGAGAGTTCTTCCGGGTCGGCGCCGGTGGCCATGTGCAGGTCTTCGGGCCGGATGCCGAGCGTCGCGGGCTTGCCCTTGTGCGGCCCCATGCGCGCCGCGATCTGCTCGGGCACGCGAATCTTCATGGTCGGGTTGGTGGCGTAGACCGCGTTCCCGACCTGCTCGATCACCGTCTCGGCGAAATTCATCGCCGGAGATCCGATGAACCCGGCGACGTATTTGTTGGCCGGGTTGTTGTAGAGTTCGAGCGGCTCGCCCACCTGTTGGATCAGGCCATCTTTCATCACGACGACCCTGTCGCCCAGCGTCATCGCCTCGACCTGGTCGTGGGTCACATAGATCGAGGTCGTGGCAAGGCGTTGGTGCAACTTCTTGAGCTCCACGCGCATCTGGACCCGCAGCTTGGCGTCAAGATTGGACAGCGGCTCGTCGAACAGGAAGACTTTCGGATTGCGCACGATGGCGCGACCGAGCGCGACGCGCTGGCGTTGCCCACCCGACAGCATGCGGGGCTTGCGGCTGAGATGCTCCTTGATATCGAGGATATCGGCGGCGTTGTTGACCCGTTTGGCGATCTCCGCCTTGTCAAATTTCCTCATCTTCAGGCCGAAGGCCATGTTGTCGTAGATCGTCATGTGCGGATAGAGCGCGTAGTTCTGGAACACCATGGCGATGTCACGATCCATGGGCGGCAACTCGTTGACGATCTTGTTGCCGATCATGATGTCGCCCTCGGTGATCGTCTCGAGCCCCGCGACCATGCGCAAGGTGGTGGTCTTGCCGCAGCCCGACGGGCCGACGAGCACGACGAACTCCTTGTCCTTGATCTCGAGCGAGATACCCTTCACCGCATGAAAATCGGCGTAGTGCTTGTGTACATGACGGATCGTTACATTTGACATTGCCGCTCTCTGTCCCCAGTCGTCCCGTTTTGTTGTGCCTTGGTGGATTGCCCCGCTGGCATGGCACTTAATGCGCTAACCCTTGACGCTCCCGGTCACGCCGGAAACGTATTGTTCGACGAAGAACGAGTAGGCAATGGCGACCGGAATCGAGCCGAACAACGCCCCGGCCATCAGCGGTCCCCAGAAGAACACGTCGCCGCGCACGAGTTCCGAGATCACGCCGACGGGTACGGTCTTCTGCTCCGGGCTCGACAGGAACACGAGGGCGTAGATGAACTCGTTCCAGCTGAGCGTAAACGCGAAGATCATGGCGGACAGGATGCCTGGCACCGCTACGGGGATGATGATGTACAGCATCGCCTGCCAGCGTGTGGCGCCGTCGATACGCGCGCACTCCTCCAGCTCCTTCGGAACGGACTTGAAGTAGCCCATCATCAGCCAGGTGCAGAACGGGATCAGGAAAGTCGGGTAGCTCAGGATCAGCGACCAGGGCGTGTCGCCGAGGCTGTAGGCGCGGATGATCTCGGACAGCGGAATGAACAGCAGCGTCTGCGGCACCAGATAGGTGACGAAGATGGTGGTACCGAGCAGCGCCGCGCCCCTGAAGTTCAGCCGAGACAGCGCGTAGCCGGCGAGCACGCCGCAGAACAGCGAGATGGCGGTGGCAACAACCGCAATGAAGGTGGTGTTCCACATCCAGATCGCGAAAGTGGTTTCGCCGAACAGGTACTTCAGATGCGCCGTGGTCGGATTCCAGGTCCAGAACGGTTTGTAGTTGGCCCGGTACCAGGGAATGTAGAGCTCACCATCGGGCCGGAATGTCGTGATGATCATCCAGTAGAAAGGGAACAGCAGGAAGATCAGGAAGATCGCCATCGGCAGGCGAAAGAACACCCACCGGCGCCAGATTGCACCTTCGATCATAAGTGGGACTCCGGGGCCCTGGATGACAGCGGTGGAGCGGCGAAGCGATTGCTCATCACCGTGTCTCCACCCTGCGAATGTACATCAACTGGAAGATTACAATGGCAAACAGCAGCGGGAACATGGCGAGCGAGACGGCGGCGCCCTGACTGAGCAGGCCGGTGCCGATGCCGAGCTGGTAGGCATAGGTCGCGAACAGGTGAGTGGCATTGGCCGGGCCGCCGCCAGTCATGACATAGACGATCTGGAAGTCGGAGAAGGTCTGGATCACCGAGAACAGCACAACGACCATGGTCACAGGCATCAGCAGCGGCCAGGTAATGTACCAGAACCGCTGCAACGGCTTGGCGCCGTCGATGGCGGCGGCCTCACCAAGGTCAGGGCTGATGGTCTGCAGGCCCGCCATCAGCGAAATGGCGAAGAACGGCACGCCTCGCCAGATGTTGACGATCATGATCGACAGCATCGCCATATCGCCGTCGCCGAGCCAGTTGACGCCGGCGCCAGCCGCGACGATGCCCAACTTGAACAGCATCCAGTTGATCACCGAGAAGGTCGGATCGAACATCCACTTCCAGGCGAAGCAGGCGAGCACGGTCGGCACGATGAAGGGGAGCAGAATGAAGGCGCGCGTGAAGGCCTTGAACTTGAAATCGCGATTGAGCAGCAAAGCGAGCCAGAGACCCAGGATGAGTTTGAACACCGTGGTGACAAACGTGTAGAGGAACGTGTTGTAAACGACGGCGTGGAAAATTGGGTCTTTCAGCAGGCGCGCGAAGTTCTCGAAACCGACGAAATCGCCGATCACGCCGACCTTCGAATTGGTAACCGCGAGCAAGATCCCGCGCACAAAAGGGTAGGCGATGAACATCAGCAGCAGCGCGACTGTCGGCAGCAACAGCAGCAGCGCGAGGTTGCCTTCGTTCTCCAACGGTCGCCATTTCGGCTTGCCGACAATGATACCGCCGTCGGAAACGGATACTACGGTGGCCATTACATCAATCCAGGTGCGGTCGCATAAAGCAAAGCCCCTTGTCGCCAATCAACGGGCGCAAAGAAAGGCGCACAGAAAAACGGCAATGCGAAGATGTCCCTGTCGCCACGGGGGCGACAGGGACAGGCTCGCATCAGGCGCCGTAGATCGATTTCAGCTGGCTCTCGCACGCCTTGACGGCGTCCTCTGCCGACTGGCCCTTGATGGCCGACGCAAACATGTTGCCGATCAGGTATTTCGACAGCACTTCGGCAGCCTTGGCATTCGACGGACCGGGATATCCGGCGGCCAGGCCTGTCTTTCCGATCGTCGCGAACGGCGACATCACGGGATTCTGGGTCCAGACCTTGTGCTTTTCCCAACCGGAGGTGGGCGGCGTGTAGAAGCCCTGGCCGGTCTCGAACCACTGCTCGTAATTCGCCTTGGTCTGCATGAACCGGAGCAGATCCTTGGCCGCCTTCTGGTTCTTCGAATAGGTCGGGATGACGTGCGACTGGACGAGGTGAAGACCGAACACACCTTTCGGGCCTGCCGGCAGGAATGCGTGCTGGATGTCGTCCTTGAGCGGCTTGCCGTCGGCCGTCTTGTACTGGTCCGGCTTGCGCGAGGCCTCAATGTAGATCGAGGCGCCATTCAGCGTCGAGCAGACGGTCCCGGCCAGGAAGGCGCGGTTGTTGGACGAGTCGTCCCAGGCAAGACCACCTTCGTCCATCGAGTCCTTCCAGAAGCCGGTCATGTACTTGACGGCCTCGATGGTCTCTTTCGAATTGATGGCGACCTTGCCCTTGTCATCGACCTCGGCCCCGCCCATCGACCACAGGAACGGATACGCGAACCCGACCGGATCGCCGAACGACTGGCCGAGCGACTGGCCGATCGGGAAGCCCTTGGCCTTCAATTTCTTGCCCGCGTCACGATAGGCGTCCCAGGTCTTGGGGAATTCGGTCAGCCCGATGTCCTTGAACATCGACACCCGCCAGGCGTTCAAACCGCCGACATAGTTCATCGGCACGCCGAAGAATTTGCCGCCCGCCGAAGCGTTGGCCAATGCGGCCTTGTACCACTCGCCCTGGTCCTTTGAGACTTCCGCCGCGATGTCGGAGACATCGACGAGGCTCGCCTGGTAGAGTTGAGGGTGATTGTTGTTCAGCATGATCACGTCGGGGCCGGCGCCAGCCTGAATGCCCGAGGTGATGCGCGCCTGCAGGTCGTTGGCGTTGACGGTCTCGAACTTGACCTTGATGCCGAGCGCCTTTTCAGCCTCGGGGAACAGCTTGGTCCTGAGCAGGGCATCGCAGGCCGGAACGAAATCGTTCCAGCGCAGAATATGCACTTCCGTCGGACCCTGCGCGATCGCCGGCATCTTGACCGACGCCAGCACGGCGGCCACGCCGCCCGTGGTCTTCAGAAATTTACGTCGATTGATCTTGGTCATGATGGTCTTGGTCATAGACTCCCTCCCTGGGAATTAGTGGGTAAGCGCTTCGAAATCTGCATCGTGGGCTCTTGAGGCCCATTGACCGAACAAGGATCGAACTGCCGGCAACGCCATTGGCAACATCAATGTATACATCGCCAGCCGGAAGCTCCATTCAGATTTTACAGTTGAGGATTGAAATGCGGTTTCCATTTACGCATCGGCAGGCACATCATCACCTTGCGCGGCATCATTCGCTAAACCCTACTTCGGAACGGCACCGCCTTGATTGTTGGCGTTTTGGCGGTTTATAGCAATCCGATGGTAGCGCTGTCAATAATGGTTCAATCGGCAAGCGTGATGTGATATCAGCGCGCGATGGTTCGCAAACAGACCAGATCAGGCAAAGTCCGGCTTACCGAAGTCGCCAAGCTTGCCGGCGTCAGTCCGATCACGGCATCACGTTTTTTCCGTAACCCTGACGCGCTGTCGCTGAGCAAGCGCGAGCGGGTCGAAAGCGCGGTCAAGGAGCTGGGCTACGTGCCCAATCTGGCGGCCCGCGCGCTGGCATCGCACCGCACCGAGGTCATCGGCGTCGTTATCCCCTCCCTGACCAACAGCGTGTTCGCGGACGTGCTGCGCGGCGTCTACGATTCTTCCGAAGGCAGCCGCTACAGCATCCAGCTGGCCAACACGCGCTACAGCATCCTGCAGGAGGAAAGACTGCTTCGGCTGTTTCGCGCCCAAAAGCCGGCCGGGCTGATCGTGACCGGCATCAACCAGACCGCAGAGTCGCGCGCCATCCTGGAATCCATGAACTGCCCGGTGACGCAGATCATGGAGATCGGCGACAGCCCGGTCGACATGATGGTCGGCTTTTCGCACTACGACGCTGCGTTTGCGGCCATTTCGCATATCCTCGAGCAAGGGTACCGGCGCACGGGTTTTCTCGGCGCGCGGATGGACCCCCGCGTGCAGCGGCGGTTCGACGGCTATCGCGACGCCATGAAAGCGGCCTTCCTGTTTGACCCCAATCTTGTCGTCACCACCTCCATGCCAACCGCGGTGACGCTCGGCGGGGCGCTGTTTGCCGATCTCCTTGCTAAAGCGCCCGACATCGACGCTGTGTTCTGCGTCAACGACGACCTGGCCCTTGGTGTCCTGTTCGAATGCCAGCGCCGCCAGATATCGGTCCCGCGCGACCTCGCCATCGTCGGCTTCAACGACCTGGAATTCATGGCTGCCGCCGTCCCCTCGCTCACCAGCGTGCGCACCAATCGGTATGAGATGGGCCGGCATGCTGTCACCATGGTGATCGATGCGATCGAGGGCCGCCGCCCGGAGCAACCGGTGCTCGATCTCGGCTTCCAGCTGATGGTGCGCGAGAGCTCGACGCCGCACGGGGCATAACCACTCGCTTCCACGGTGACGCGACCCGCGTCAAAAAATGGTAGCGCTATCTTCCGGGGCGACTTAGGATCGGGCCGGCTGTTTGAGCATGGTGCGATCGCTGCCGTGATTTCAGCCGCCGGTAGTTTGCAGTGCGGGAGGATCCAATGAAAAAAAACGACAACAAGGTTGCCAGCAATGGCAAGGGTCGGAGACTTCGTTCCCTCGAATGGTTCAACAATCCACACAACCCCGGAATGACCGCGCTCTATCTTGAGCGTTACCTCAACTACGGATTGACCCGCGAAGAATTGCAGTCCGGCAAGCCCATCATCGGCATCGCGCAGACCGGCAACGACCTGTCGCCGTGCAACCGGCATCACCTGGAACTGGCGCACCGGGTGCGCGAAGGCATCCGCGCCGCCGGCGGCATCGCGATGGAATTTCCGATGCATCCGATCCAGGAAACCGGAAAGCGCCCGACCGCAGCGCTCGACCGCAATCTCGCCTATCTCGGTCTGGTCGAAATCCTGTTCGGCTACCCGCTCGATGGCGTGGTTCTGACCACCGGCTGCGACAAGACCACACCAGCCTGCCTGATGGCAGCGGCGACAGTCAATTTGCCTGCCATCGTGCTCTCCGGCGGCCCGATGCTGAACGGCTGGCATCAGGGCCAGCGCACCGGTTCAGGCACGGTGGTCTGGAAGTCCAGGGAAAGGCTGGTCGCGGGCGAGATCGACTACGAAGAGTTCATGAACATCGTGGCCTCCTCTGCCCCCTCGGTCGGCCACTGCAACACCATGGGCACCGCCTCCACCATGAATTCGCTTGCGGAAGCGCTCGGCATGTCGCTGCCCGGCTGCGCGGCGATCCCCGCGCCCTATCGCGAGCGCGGCCAGATCGCCTACGAAACCGGAAAGCGGATCGTCGAGATGGTCTGGGAGGATCTGAAGCCCTCCGACATCCTGACCCGCAAGGCATTCGAGAACTGCATCGTGGTCAATTCGGCGATCGGCGGCTCCACCAATGCGCCGATCCACATCAACGCGCTGGCGCGGCATATCGGCGTCGAGCTTTCGATCGACGACTGGCAGAAGCACGGCCACGACGTTCCACTGCTCGTCAACATGCAACCCGCCGGCTTCTATCTCGGCGAGGAGTATCATCGCGCCGGCGGCGTTCCGGCGGTTGTGCGCGAGCTGATGGCGCACAAGCGCATCCATGCCGACGTCATGACCGTCAACGGCCGCACCATGGGCGAGAACTGCCGCGAGGCGGCGAAGCCCGACGGCGACGTGATCTGGACCTACGACAAGCCGCTGGTGAAAGACGCCGGCTTCCTGGTGCTGCGCGGCAATCTGTTTGATTCCGCGATCATGAAAACCAGCGTGATCTCGAAGGAATTCCGCGACCGCTACTTGATCAATCCCAGGGATCCGAACGCGTTCGAGGGGCGCGCCATCGTGTTCGAAGGACCCGAGGATTATCACGACCGGCTCGACGACCCTTCGCTTGGCATCGACGAGCATTGTATTCTGTTCATCCGTGGCGTCGGGCCGATCGGCTATCCCGGCGGCGCCGAAGTCGTGAACATGCAACCGCCGGCGGCGCTGATCAAACGCGGTATCCTGTCGCTGCCCTGCATCGGCGACGGCCGACAATCTGGCACGTCAGGTTCGCCGTCGATCCTCAACGCTTCGCCGGAAGCCGCCGCTGACGGCGGACTTGCGATCCTCAAGACCGGCGACAAGGTTCGCATCGACCTCAACAAGGGAACCGCGAACATCCTGATCCCGGATGCGGAATTGCGCCAACGCCACGACGAGCTGAAGGCGAAAGGTGGCTTCCCCTACCCGGCCAACCAGACGCCCTGGCAGGAGCTGTATCGCTCCACGGTCGGCCAGCAGTCCACCGGCGCCTGCATGGAACTCGCCACGCGCTACCAGGACATTGCCGGTCGGGTCGGGGTAGCGCGCGACAATCATTGAGCCACGGTCATTCCGGGGCGCGACGCAGTCGCCAACCCGGAATCCATACTCCCGATCGTGGCGATGGATTCCGGGTTCGTGCTTCGCACGCTCCGGAATGACGAAAGAAACGAGGAGAGAAAACATGTCAGACCGCCTGAAGGGCAAGCGCGCTTTCGTCACTGCGGCCGCAGTTGGGATAGGCCGAGCCTGTGCGGTGGCGTTCGCACGCGAAGGCGCGCACGTGTTCGCCACCGACATCGACGAAACCAGGCTCGCCGCTCTCAAGGGCGAAGGGATCGCGGAAGTGGCAAGGCTCGACGCCCGTGACAGCGCTGCCGTCGCCGCCATGGCCAAGCGTGCCGGCAAGACCGACATCCTGCTCAACGCCGCCGGCTTCGTACACCACGGCTCGGTGCTTGATTGCTCGGACGAGGACTGGGATTTTTCGTTCGACCTCAACGTCAAGTCGATGCACCGCACGATCCGTTCGTTCCTGCCGGGCATGCTGGAAGGCGGCGGCGGTTCGATCGTGAACATTTCTTCCGCCGCCGGCGTGTTCAAGGCCGCGCCCAACCGCTACGTCTATGGCGCCACCAAGGCCGCGGTCGCCGCACTGACGCGGGCGGTCGCGATCGACTTCATCACCAAAGGCGTGCGCTGCAACTGCATCTGCCCCGGCACCATCGAGACCCCTTCGATGCTCGATCGCGCCGCCGCCGCCGGCCCCAACGGGCGCGAAATGTTCATCGCCCGGCAGCCGATGGGCCGGCTCGGCACGGCCGAGGAGATCGCTGCGCTTGCCGTCTACCTCGCCAGCGACGAAAGCACGTTCACCACGGGTGTCGCCCACATCATTGACGGCGGCTGGACGCTTTAGCTTGGGAGAAATGCCATGAACAAGATCGACCTGAACGGCCGTTGCGCCGTCGTCACCGGCGGGGCTCAGGGGTTCGGCCGCGCGATCACCGAGCGCTTCGTCGCCTCGGGCGCGAAGGTCGCGATCTGGGACCACGACCTGCCATTTGCGGAACGGACCGCCAAGGAAATCGGCGCTGGTGTCTCGGCCTTCAATGTCGACGTCTCCGACCTCGCCGCGGTCGAGAAGACCCGCGACGAAACGCTGAAGGCGTTCGGCAAGATCGACATCCTGGTCAACAACGCCGGCATCGCCGGCGTCAACAAGACGGTGTGGGAGACCGACCTCGATGAATGGCGCAAAGTGCTGCGCATCAATCTCGACGGTCCCTTCATCTGCTGCAAGGCGGTGGTGCCGGCGATGCTGAAGCAGAAATACGGCCGCATCGTCAACATCGCCTCGATCGCCGGCAAGGAAGGCAACCCCAACGCCGCGCATTATTCGGCCTCGAAGGCCGGACTGATCGCGCTGACCAAGTCGCTCGGCAAGGAACTTGCGCAACACGACATTCTCGTCAACGCGGTGACACCTGCGGCAGCACGGACCGCGATCTTCGACCAGATGACGCAGACCCATATCGACTTCATGCTGTCGAAGATTCCGAAGGGTCGCTTTGTGCTGGTGGAAGAACTCGCGGCGATGGTCGCTTGGCTGGCGTCGGAGGATTGCGCGTTCTCGACGGGCGCGGTGTTCGACATTTCCGGCGGTCGGGCGACCTATTGAGATGGGCGAAATCCGGGAAGGCGGATGCCTCTGCGGCGCGGTCCGCTTCAGGGCCGAGGGCGAACCAGCCAATGTTCGTATCTGCCATTGCCGTATTTGCCAGAAGGCCATGGGCTCGCCGTTCTTTGCCCGCGCGCTGTTCGACCAGCGGGCGCTTGCGGTGGAGGGCGAGACCGCGCGCTACCCATCCTCGCCGGCGCTGGACCGGGAGTTCTGCAAGAATTGCGGAACGCGGCTGTTTTCCCGGCGGACCAACGGGACCATGGTCGGCGTCGCGCTGGCCGTCTTCGACGACCGCAATGCCTTTGCGCCGACCGAGCACATCTGGGTGTCGGAAAAGATGGCGTGGGTTCGGCTCGACGACGGCTTGCCCCAATATCGGGAGTCGATTCCGTAACCCGGATGGAGCGCCAGCGAAATCTGGGCTAAGGTGCCGCTTGAACCGGAGCGGACCGCTTGAACATCACGCTATACGGCATCTCGGTCTGGATTCTCCCGCTCCTCATCGCCATCACCTTCCACGAGGCCGCCCACGCCTTTGTGGCCTACCGGCTCGGCGACAGCACCGCCTGGCAGCTCGGCCGCGTCAGTTTCAACCCCTTCAAGCACATCGATCCGTTTGGCACCGTGCTTCTGCCGGGCCTGTTGCTGCTGGCGGGTTCCCCGTTCCTGTTCGGCTACGCCAAGCCGGTTCCGGTCAACTTCCGGAACCTGCGCCATCCCCGGCTCGACATGGTTTGGGTGGCGTTGGCCGGACCCGCCACCAATATCATCCTGGCGGTGGTCACCGCCCTCGCATTCCATGCCCTGCCGCTGGTGCCGGCAGAGGCCGCCAAATGGACCGCGGACAATCTCAAGAACGCGTTCCACATCAATATCGTGCTGGCGATCTTCAACATGCTGCCGATCCCGCCCTTGGACGGTGGCCGGGTAGCGGTCGGGCTGCTGCCGCGGGTGCTGGCCTACCCGCTGTCGCGGCTGGAGCCCTGGGGTATGCTGATCTTGATTGCGCTCCTGATCCTGCTCCCGGTCGTCGGCGCGCAACTTGGCCTGAATCTCGATGTTATCTCGACGATACTGCGGACACTGACCGGCTATGTGATCGACGCGCTTCTCTTCATCACCGGCAATGCTTAGTCTCACGTAAAGAGGGATAGGACAGAAAGGAATCGGCTACGGGCCATGGTGATCAAAGCCGCCGATATGTTGATCGCACGACGCGCCGATACCCGCGCGAGGGCGGATTTTGCGACCTGGAAGATGCTGGCCAAGCTCAACGGCGCCTCCGCCCTGCCCGCCGAGGCGCAGGACTTTCTCGCCAGCTACAAGCAAATGCTCGCGAACATGACGGATGCGGACGCTTCCGAGGCGACCATTCAGCTGATGTACAAGCGCTATTATGCGGAGATGGGCGGCACCGGCGCGCCACCCGAAATTCATTCACGCTCGGGCGAGACGAGCCCTGATAACGGTAACGTCACCGCCTTCCGCCGACCGCCGGCCCATCCCAAGCCGGCGACATCAGGACCGCCGGCCAAACCACGGCTGCCGGTGGCGATGATCTTCATCTGCCTTACCGTGGTCTATGTCAGCATCCGCTATTTCTGGCGCTGACGCCGCCCCTTCGTCCACCCAACCATCTTCCGGCGAATTCACCGCGAGGCGGAATATCGTGGATGATATTGATTTTCCGGCATGACTAGGCGGTCGACGCCCCGCCGGGCATAATGCGAATGTCAATTTTGCCGATATCCAAGAATCGAACGACCAAAAGCATCCCGGGAGGAAACATGAAGCGATCCATTGCAGCCTTGATCATGACGACAAGCCTGGTGCTTGCCACCGGCGCCTTTGCGCAATCGCTTGAGAAGGTCGTCAAGGTCGGGAGTTTGGGCGACCAATCCGGCCTCTACGCCGATATCGGTGGTCCCGGTTCGGTCGTCGCCGCGCAAATGGCGATCGAGGATTCCGGACTTCTCGCCAAGGGCTGGAAGATCGACCTGATCTCCGCCGATCACCAGAACAAACCCGACATCGGCAGCAACATCGGCAAGCAGTGGATCGACGTCGACAAGGTCGACGTGTTCGTCGATCTCGCCAGTTCCGGCGTGGGCCTCGCCATTTCCAACCTCGCCAGAGAGAAGAATGTCGTCAACCTGAACTCGGGCTCGGCGACCTCAGACCTCACGGGCTCGCAGTGCTCGCCAAACACCGTTCATTGGGTCTACGACACCTGGATGCTCGCCAACGGCACCGGCAAGGCGCTGGTGAAGTCCGGCGGCGACAGCTGGTTCTTTCTCACCGCGGACTACGCGTTCGGTCACGCGCTCGAGCGCGACACCGCAGCCGTCGTGACCGCCAATAACGGCAAGGTGCTCGGCGGCGTCAGGCACCCGCTCAACAATTCCGACTTCTCGTCCTTCCTGCTGCAGGCGCAGAGCTCGAAGGCCAAGATCATCGGGCTCGCCAACGCCGGCGGCGACACCACCAACGCGATCAAGCAGGCGGCTGAGTTCGGCATCGTCGCCGGCGGGCAGAAGCTCGCGGGCATGCTGCTGTTCATCACCGACGTCCATTCGCTCGGGCTGAAGGTCGCGCAGGGGCTGAACTTCACCGAGACGTTCTACTGGGACATGAACGACCAGACCCGCGCCTTCACCAAGCGTTTCAACGAGAAGCACAAGAAGAGTCCGCCGACCATGATCCAGGCCGGTATCTATTCCTCGCTGATCCACTACTTCAAGGCGCTGGAAGCGCTCGGCGGCAATCCCCGCGACGGCCGCGCCGTGGTCGCCAAGATGAAGGAAATGCCGACCGACGATCCGTTGTTCGGCAAGGGCTCGATCCGCGCCGACGGCCGCAAGATCCACCCAGCCTATCTTTTCGAGGTGAAGAAGCCCGCGGATTCAAAGTATCCGTGGGATTATTACAACCTCGTCGCCACCATCCCCGCGGCGGAAGCCTTCATCCCGCTCGACAAGAGCGCATGCCCGATGCTGAAGAAGAGCTGATCGAAGCCGGTCAGCTCCTGCCCTTGACGCGGAAGATCACCGGCAGGGTGAAGCTCAACCCTTCATCGGCGATCAAGGGCGGCGGCGCCGGCACCGGGTCGGCGCGATGCACCATCGCCAGCGCCGCCGCGTCAAACGCGGCGTCGCCGGATCCCTTTTCGACGCTGGTCGAGAGCACGCGGCCCATCCGGTCGAGGGTGAAGCGAACGTGGATCTCGGCGGATTTGTGCGCGCGTTCCGCCGGGTAGCGCTTGTGCTTGTCCAGATGGGCAACCAGTTCCTTCTGCCAGGTCGCGCGCAGGCGGCCCGCGGGATCTCCTGCGCCGACCGCCGGTGCCGTCGAGCGCTGCCGCTGCGGAAAGGCGTCCGAACTCGGCGTTGCGGTCGCCTCGGCGGCCACCGACGCGATGGAAGCGGTCGTCTGCACCGCTGCGGGCTTTGGATCATCTTCCCTTGGCTTTTTCGACTCGTCCGGCGTCACGGTCCGGTCGGCTTGATCCGTTTCGGTGGGCTTGTCCTGCGGCAGCTCGGTTTCCTTGACCTCCGCCTTCTGCTCGGCAAGCTGGGGCGACGCCATCGAGGCATCGCTCTCGGGGCCCGGCGGCAGCTCGGCGGTTTCGCGCCGCACCGAGGCCAGCTCGATCCCGATTTCGATCGCCGGCGCACCGAGCGCATCTTCGGATTCGACGCTTCGCAAATGCGCGATCGCCAGCGCCGCGCCGCCGACATGCAACGCAAGCGCGGTCAGCGCGGCGAACACCCACAGCCGCCGCGACGGCCTGATTTCGTCAATCCCGGTCACGGCTTTACCGCCGACGCATCCGGCACGCCCTCGAGCGCGACCAGCTTGATCCTGGAATAGCCGCCGGCGCGCAGAATCTCGAGAACCGCCATCAGTTCGCCATAGGGCACGGCGCGATCGGCGCGCAGGAAGATGTGGCGATCCCTGCCGCCGTCAGCCATCGCGTCGAGTGAGCGCACCAGATCGACCCGCTTGACCAGGTCTTCCCCGATCGCGACCGCCAGGTCCGGTTTGATGCTGACATAGGTCGGCTTGTCCGGCTTCTTCTGCGGGGTCGCCGTCGATGTCGGCAGATCGATCGGCAGGTCGACGGTGGACAATGGCGCCGCCACCATGAAGATGATCAGGAGCACCAGCATGACGTCGATGAACGGCGTGACGTTGATCTCGTGCGATTCCGCGAAATCGCCGTCGTCATCAAGGCCAGTGTCTGTGATCGACGCGCCCATCGCCTACTCCGCCGCCATGCGTGAATGGGTATCACCGACATGGGTTCGGTCGAGGTCACGCGACAGCAGCCGTCCGGCGGCGCCGGAGGCGCGGCCGACCAGTTCCAGGTAGCCCCTGGTGACGCGCGTGAAGTGATTGTAGATGATCACGGCGGGAATGGCCGCGACCAGGCCGATGGCGGTGGCGAGCAGCGCCTCGGCGATGCCGGGCGCCACCACCGCCAGATTCGTGGTCTGCGATTTCGAAATGCCGATAAAGCTGTTCATGATGCCCCAGACGGTGCCGAACAGCCCGACAAAGGGCGACGTCGCGCCGATCGTCGCCAGCAGGCCCATCCCGAGCCGGATTCGGCGCGCTTCGGCGCGCACGATCTCGGCAAAGCTCGAAGCGGCGCGCTCCTTGATCCCGGCGTCGCTGGAAATTCCCGCCGAAAGCCGCGCCTCGCGCTTCGCCGCCGCCAGCAAGGACGACAGCACATCGCCCCCGGCCCCCAGCGCGCGTTGCGCGTCCGACAGCGACCTCGCGTCGGCGATCGCCGCCAGCCCGGCGCGCAGCCGCCGCCGAACCACCGACAATTCGATCATCTTGGCAATGAAGACGGTCCAGGTCAGGAGCGAAGCAAAGGCGAGACCGATCATCACCGCCTTGACCACCACGTCGGCCGACATGAACATCGACCACGGCGACAATTCGCGGAGTTCGCCGGTGGCGGCCCTTGGCGATCTTGCCTCGCGCTCGGCCGGCGCGGCGGGCGCATTGGTCGCCTCAGCCGGCGTGGGGGCAGCGCGCTCGACGGCGGCCGCTGGCGGCGCCGCGTTTTGCTGCGCCGGCGACGGCGAAACCGGCGACAGGATCGCCAGCGCCGAGATCATCGCAAAGGTCGCGCGGCGAAGTGAACGGTTCATGGATCGGCCCGGTGACGAACGAGGTTAAGGTCAATGCAGGTCAATTTGACCGTTTGGGGGCCTGTCGCCCTATCCGCGCCGCCAAGGTCGCGACTCGACGCGTCGAGATCGATCAGACCGGGTCGCGCGGGACAACCGGTATCATGCCCCGCAGCCGGAAAAAAGCCGCCATCCGCGTCCTTCGCGCCGGCGGTTTCAGATGTCAGACGGTGCGCGCCAGGGCCGAAACGCCCCTTCCTTCCGTGCTTGCCAAGGCCCGGACCGAGCGAGTAGAACGGCGCACCGGTGACAGCGGAGCAAGATCCCGCTGCAGCGGATTGCCCGGACAATTCGATAACATGTTGATGTCGCGGAGCAATTCTTGGGGAATGGTGTAACGGTAGCACAACAGACTCTGACTCTGTTTGTCTAGGTTCGAATCCTAGTTCCCCAGCCAAACACCCCACCGCTGCAGCAACTCTTATGAAACGGGCGTTTCTTGCAAGGGTCAAGGAGGCCTTTCACCCCCGTCTTTCACCCCTCTCCGTCCTGTCTGAATAGGCTTGTCTGCAAACCCTCAATCCGGATGCAGCCACTCTGTCACGAAGCTTATAGCGACGTGTGTGAAGTCCCTCAGGCCAGTTGTTCAGGACCGCCCATTGCAGCCCTCGAACTTGCACAACCATCGAACAAGCAGCTCGGCCTCACTCCCGCTTACCGAGGCACCTCGATCCAGCTCTCGAAATATCTTCGCGACCGGACCCTCCAAGGCATCGCCAAATGCTTCTGACGCGTTGACGAGCCGCCGCTCTAGTTCGCTCGGGACTTTTGGCGGTGAAGGCGTGCCGCAGACCAATATTCCATGGATTGGTGATGCGAAGTTCCCGAGCGAGTTTTGATGCCGGGTATGCTATCGAGCAGTATGGGACAGACACCCGACACAGACGAACCGGTAGTTGAAGCGAAACCAGGCAATCAACCTGAGGATTTGACCGGACGTGCACTCCAACTACGTATTCGGCAGCAGGAGTTGCTCGCCGAACTTGGGGTCCTGGCCCTGCAGCGTACGAGCTTCACCGATCTGCTCGATCACACTGCGCGCATGACGGCCGAAGGCCTGGACGCCCAGTATTGCAAGATCCTGGAGTACGTTCCGGCAGACAAGCGTTTGCTTGTTCGCGCAGGCGTCGGCTGGGGTGAGGGTGTGGTTGGCAACGCGACCGTCGGAGCCGATTTGGGTTCACCGGCTGGCTACGCCCTTCACACCGGTAAGCCCGTGATTTCCAACCATCTCGAAAACGAAGAACGATTTCGAACTCCGGAACTGCTCGCCGAACACGGAATCCGACGAGCCATGAATGTCATTTTGCAAGGCGATGGCTCGCCATTTGGAGTGCTCGAAGTCGATAGCCAGCTTGAAGGAGAGTTTGGCGAGAATGACATCGCTTTCCTGCAAGGTGCGGCGAATATCCTTGGTATGGCGATCGAGCATCAGCAGTACGAGCGCAAACTGCAAGCTGCACTGGAGCGTCATCAAATCTTGCTCAAGGAGGTCAACCACCGTGTCAAGAACAGCCTTCAAGTTGTGTCGAGCATGCTTCACCTACAGGCGAATACCGTTGGTGATCCCGCATTGAGCGAACGGCTCATGGAAGCATCCACCCGAATCTTGGCAGTCGGCCGCGCTTACAATCGCCTCGCGTACAATGCCGACTATGAGAACATAGAATTGGTCGCGTATCTGCGGGAAGTCGTCGAAGATTTGGAGGCGGCAGTTGCGCCCTGCAAGATCCAATTTGATACACCCAGGGAAATCCAGTTCGCGGCAGACCGCGCCATCCTTGTCGCGTTGATTGTCAACGAGCTGATCTTGAACGCCGGTAGACATGCCTATGTCGATTCCGCGGATGGGGTGATCCGCCTACAACTCGCTCTAAGCGACGACAAAACGATCGCGATTTCGGTTAGCGATGACGGAGTTGGATTACCCACCGACTTTGACCCGGCTCTCACCAAGCGGCTGGGTACTCGCATTGTTCGAGCGTTGGCAGGTCAGCTGGGGGGCGAACTGACGAGGCAACAGTCGACTGGAGGCACCCATCTAACGCTCGTCGTGCCGTTACATGTCGTGGCCAATTGAACGCGCGAGACGATGGACGACGTAAGTCGGCCCGCACTCCTTGTCGCCTCTTGACCCAATACGAGCGATTGATCGACATGTATGAGTAAATGAATCGCCGGTGGATCACCGCGCGTTCGCCGGCGCGTGCGCGTGCCACAGATCGGCGCGCCAGTGCAGCACGATCGCCAGCATCAAGGCGAGGCCGGCCGCCGCGTAGAGCGTTGCGGTGGTGGCGAAGCCGACCTCGTCGATCAGGCTGCCGGCCGCCAGAAGGCCGAGCGGCAGGCCGTAGATCACCATCATCCGGACGCCCATCACTCGGCCGCGGAAACTCTCGCTCGCGGTCCGCATCAGGATGACCGCGATCGAGATCATGGCGAGGCTTTGCGAAAAGCCCGCCACCACCAGGCAGGCGATCGCGGTCGGCATCGTCTGCATCTGGGCGAACACCAGCAAGGTGACGTACCAGACGACAATGGCGCCGATCATCAGCCGCGCCATCCTGACATCGCGGACCAGGCTCAAGACGATCGAGCCGGCCAGCGAACCGATCGCAAAGCTCGCCGACAGGTATCCGAGCCCGGTCTGGTTGGTGCCGTAGATCGCCTTGGCGATATAGGGTAGCAGGCCGTTGGAGATCGGGTACGCGGTCAGGTTGGCGAGGAACGCCACCCACAGCGCGGCTTGCATGCGCGGGGTGGTCCAGACATAGGCGACGCCCTCGGTGAGGTCGCGCAGCGGCGAGCGCCGCATCGCTTCCTGCACGGCCTCACTTGCGGGTTCCGGCGTGGCCGGCGCCGTCACGCAGAGCGTCAGCGCGGTCGAGGCGACATAGAGGCAGACGATCGCCACATAGGCCGGACCCATTCCCAGTGCTGCGAACAATCCGGCGCCGCTCAGCGCGCCGGCGATGCGCGCGGTGTCCATGGTGGTCCGGGAAATGCTAATCGCTCCGATCAACGCGTCGCGCGGCATGATGGTCGCCACCAGCGCGCCGCGCACGCCAAGATCGGATGGCCGGACGATTCCCATGAACGCCGCGACGATCAGGACATAGACGGGAGCGAGGTGGCCCGACAGCACCAGCGCCATCAGCACGGCCGCCAGCACCGCGTAGCTGGCGCGCATCATCGCCAGCAGATCGCGGTGGCCGATGCGATCACCGACGACGCCGAACATCGGCGCGACCAGCGTACCGACATAGCCAAGCGAAGCAAACAAGGTGAGCAGCAGGACCGACCCGGTCTCGACCAGCACGTACCAGCCAAGAATCAGCGTCTCCATCTCGAAAGCCCACGAGGTGAGCAGATCGGCAGGCCATTGAAAACGGTAATTCCTGACACGGAACGGAGCGAGCGCGGAAGGCCGCGCGGGGTCGCTCAAGACGCGCTGTCGCGGTGCATCGCGTACCACCCTGCCCTGTTTCTTGTTCTTGCCTCAACGTCGATAGCAAGCCGCGTCCGGCGTTTCAAGCAGCCGACACCGCCTTGCCGCCATGCGCGCGCAACAGCCCGCGAACCTCGACGGACGGCACCGCCGGGCTGAACAGGTATCCCTGCATCTCGGTGCAGCCGAGGACTTGCAACAGGCTCCGCTGCTGCTCGGTCTCCACCCCTTCGGCCGTCGTCGTCATGTCGCTGGCGGCCGCGATGCTGACCACCGCCTGGACGATCGACGACGAGGCGGCGGAACCGGCGAGATCCCGGATGAAGGAGCGATCGATCTTGATCTTGTCGAACGGAAAACGGTGCAGATAGCTGAGTGAGGAATAGCCGGTGCCGAAATCGTCCAGCGCAATCCGGACGCCGAGCTCGCGCAACTGGTGCAGCACGACCAGCGCGGCTTCGTCGTCGCGAATGAGCACAGCCTCGGTGACCTCAAGCTCCAGCCTGTTTGCGGGGAGTCCGGAACTGGCGAGCGCCGCGGCCACATTGAGCGCCAGGGTCTGGCTCCTGAACTGAACCGGCGAGACATTGACGGCGATACGGACATGATCCGGCCAGTTCACCGCCTCGGCGCACGCGGTGGCGAGCACCCATTGCCCAAGCTGATTGATGAGACCGGTCTCTTCCGCAACCGGAATGAACTCGGCAGGCGAAATTATGCCGCGTTCGGGGTGCCGCCATCGCAGCAGCGCCTCGCAGCAACTGACATTGCCGTTCGCGATATCGCCATCCTCGATGGCGATCACCGGCTGATAATAGACTTCGAGACCACCCTCGCTGATCGCCTGACGCAGTTCGAGTTCGAGGCCTCGCCGCGCCCTGGCCCGTTCATCCATGCCGGCTTCGAAGAACCGGTAGGTCCGCCGTCCGTCACCCTTGGCGCCGTACAGCGCGAGGTCTGCGTTGCGCAAAAGCTGGTCGAGGTCCAGACCGTCGCCGGGGGCCAGCGCGATACCGATGCTGGCGTCGGTCGTGATCAGATGCCCCAGGCACTCGAAAGGATGCCTGATGGCAAAATGAATTTCCTCCACCAGCCGGGTGGCTTCCGACGAATTCCTAATGGCGGTTTGAATCACGGCGAACTCGTCGCCGCCGAGCCGGGCCGCCACGTCGGTCTCTTTCAGGCAACCGCGCAGGCGGCCGGCAACACCTCTCAGAAGCTCGTCTCCGACCGGATGACCGAGGGCGTCGTTGATGTCCTTGAATTCGTCGATGTCGATGTAATGGACGGCTAGTTGTTCGCCCGGCCTCATCGCATCCAGCGCCTGCTGGAGCCGCGCGCGGAACAGGACCCGGTTGGGCAGGTCCGTCAGCGCATCGTAATGCGCCAAATACGCGATCTTCTCGTCAGCGCGCGTGCGCTCGGTGATGTCCTCGATGGTGGCGACCCAGCCCCCGCTGTTCAGCGGACGGTTGATGATCTCGATAGCGCGGCCGCCCGGCGCCTCCGTGAGCTGGCGCGTGCCTTTCCCGAGCGACACGTTGCGGATGATCGTTTCGCAGAATTCGTCGACGTCGCCGTCGAACGATCCGGTTTCCTTCCGATGCGCGATCAGCTGGTGCAGGGTGCAGCCGGGCTTGGCCACATCCGGCGACAGGCCGAACATGTCGAGATAGGGCTGGTTGCAAATGATCACCCGCGCGGATGAATCATAGAGAATGAGACCTTGCGGGATATTGTTCACGGCAATCGAGAGCTGACGCCGCTCGGCCCCCACCCGCTGCGAGGTCTGGCGATGGCGTCGCAGCAGCAGGCCGGCGACGACGGCCAGGCCGGCAACGGCCGCCAGCAGCAGGCGCTCGCGAAGGCTCCATCCCGAGGTGGCGATGCCAGCCGCGACCGCCGCCGCGAGCGGGGCAGAACACAAGGCAAACATCCGGATCGGGCCGGCCTTTTCAGCAGGGCCGGCAGAACCGCTCGGAAACCGATGGCCTTTGTCGATACTCACCCTGATGCCTTCGGCACGCGTCTGAACAATTGCAAGCGGATGCAAACCTGCGATCCGGCCGCGGTCAGATTATCGTTACGCAGTACAAATGGAGGGCGCGTTACAACTTTCGGTTAGCATCCGGTTACCGCACGCACTCTCCGACCGGTACTCCACCCTTGACCGGAAGTCGTCGGGCCGGCTGACCGGCCTTCCTTCGGGTTGGTAAACGAATCATGAATTGAAGCCCTGCGCCGCAGGCCTCCGTGGATGCGAAAAAGCCCTGATTTTCCTCGGTAACTCTCCCATGCCGTGACCGGTCAGTATCTGTTGCCCAATGACTCATGACCCGGGCAGCGCAGATTTAGCCGATGCGAAGACCCGCCGGCTTAACCGTTTCGCCAGTGGCGGCTGCGCATAATGCGGTCAGACCCACATTCATGACATTCAGGTTCAGCACCGTGGCATCCTTTGGACGTGTGATTTCGGTGCGCGGTTCCCTCGCACGGGTTGGACTTCTGGCGCCCGCCGACACCGCCATCCCGGAAGTGAGCGCCACCGTCGGCCGCTTCATCAGCATTCGCTGCGCCACCTCGACCATCGTCGCCATGATCACCGAGGTGTCCTGCGAGGACCGGCCAGGTTCGTACGTCGCGACCGCCTCAGTCGACCTGCTTGGCGAGATTTCCGGTGGCGAACGTCCCAAGTTCCAGCGCGGCGTCACCAACTATCCGACCATCGGCGACGCCGTCGATCTCATCACCAACCAGGATCTTCGAACCGTCTACGCGCCGAACGGTTCCGACCAGATCAATGTCGGAAACCTGCAGCAGGACCGGTCCGTGATCGCCTATGTCGACGTCGAGGAGATGCTTTCCAAGCACTTCGCGATCCTCGGCTCCACCGGCGTCGGCAAGTCGACCAGCGTGTCATTGCTCTTGAACGAGATTCTCCTGGCGCGGCCGAACTTGCGGGTTTTCCTGCTCGACGTTCACAACGAGTATGGCCGCTGCTTCGGCGACCGCGCGCTGGTGCTCAATCCGCGCAATCTGAAACTGCCGTTCTGGCTGTTCAATTTCGAAGAGATCGTCGACGTGCTGTTCGGCGGCCGCCCCGGCGTGGCCGAGGAACTCGACATTCTTTCCGAGGTCATTCCGATGGCCAAGGGCCTCTACAGCCAGCACCAGAACGGTGACCGGCTGGGATTGAAGCGGGTCGAATCCAGAACCGGCTATACTGTCGATACACCGGTACCGTATCGGCTGGTCGACCTGATTTCCCTGATCGACGAACGGATGGGGAAACTGGAGAACCGTTCCTCGCGCATCACCTATCACAAGCTGATTTCGCGCATCGAAACCGTGCGGAACGACCCGCGATACACGTTCATGTTCGACAACGCCAATGTCGGCGGCGACACCATGGCGGAAGTGATCAGCCACCTTTTCCGCCTGCCCGCCAACGGCCGGCCGATGACCATCATGCAGCTCGCCGGCTTCCCCGTCGAAGTCGTCGATTCCGTGGTGTCGGTGCTATGCCGCATGGCGTTCGATTTCGGGCTGTGGAGCGACGGCGTCTCGCCGCTGTTGTTCGTGTGCGAAGAGGCACACCGCTACGCCTCCGCCGATCGAACCATCGGTTTCGGTCCCACCCGCAAGGCGGTCTCGCGTATCGCCAAGGAAGGCCGCAAATATGGCGTCTATCTCGGCCTCGTTACCCAGCGCCCGGCCGAACTCGACGCTACCATCATCTCGCAGTGCAGTACCCTTTTTGCGATGCGCCTTGCCAACGAGCGCGACCAGGCGCTGTTGCGCTCGGCGGTATCGGACGCCGCGGCGAACCTGCTGTCGTTCGTGCCCTCGCTCGGCACCCGCGAGGTGCTGGCCTTCGGCGAAGGCGTGGCGCTGCCGACGCGCCTGCGCTTCAAGGAGGTTCCGGTGCATCAGCTGCCGCGCAGCGAAGCCACGATCGCGACCGTTACTTCGGTCGCCGCCGGCCATGACATGCATTTTGTCTCCGCGGTGCTGGACCGCTGGCGAGGCGCCACCTCGCACCGCGACGCGCCGAGCGATCCGTCCGCCGGCGAGCGAGCGGCTCCGCGCGTTATGACGCCGGTGGAGGCGCCGATGCTGCAGCCCTCAATGGGGTTGGATCCCGATCGTTTCTCGCTCCTGAAGAAACCGCTCCGCTAAGGACCGATGTTTGATACGGTTGCCCGCGCAGCCGGTATCCACCCGAGCCTAAAACGGGATATGGTTTCGGCCACGCCGCAGCGCGCGGCTCAGCCGGGACCCTGTCATGACCAAGCCTGTCGCCACGCGATTTCCAACGCCTTCCCTCGACCAGCTACCGGATGACATCCGCACGCGCATCCTCGCCGTGCAGGAGAAGTCCGGCTTCGTTCCCAACGTCTTCCTGACGCTGGCCTCCCGCCCTGACGAGTTTCGCGCGTTCTTTGCCTATCACGACGCCTTGATGGAAAAGGACGGCGGCCTGACCAAGGCCGAGCGCGAGATGATCGTGGTGGCGACATCGAGCGCCAACCAGTGCCATTATTGCGTGATCGCGCATGGCGCGATCCTGCGCATCCGGGCCAAGAATCCGCAGATCGCCGACCAGATCGCGGTCAACTACCGCAAGGCCGATATCACGCCGCGGCAACGCGCCATGCTCGATTTCGCCATGAAGGTGAGTCAGGCGGCCAACGAGGTTTCCGAAAGCGACTTTGCCGCGATCGCGGGCCACGGCTTCAGCAACGACGACATCTGGGACATCGCCGCGATCGCGGCGTTCTTCGCGCTGTCAAACCGGATCGCCAACGTTACCGCCATGCGCCCGAACGACGAGTTCTACCTGATGGGACGGCTGCCGAAACCGGCGTGAAGCCGCGGAATCCATGCGGTTCCCTGGCGCCGCAGCGTCGGACGCCTTCCCGCGGCCTGCAACATTTCATGTTGGAACCAATGCCATCGTGTTAAAATCAGCCAGACTATTTTTTGCGGCGGATCAACAGCGGTGAAACCCCAGCGACCTACCAACTCGGACGGCGAGCACGTCGTGGTCAGTTTTCGCCCGCGTACCTCCGCGCAATCGCCGGGCCGGCAGGCTCAACCCGAGACGCCCGGCGCGAAACCCGCGGCGAATGATCTGTCCAGCTACGAGCTTCCCCGCGACGAGCCCGACGACTTCCGCCACCGGATGCTCGCCAACATTGCCGCACTCGCGTTCACGGTGGCTTTGACCGCAATCGGCATCTGGCTTGCGGTAAGCATCGCCGATCTCCGCAAGACCCAGGACTGCGTGCTGATGGGCCGCCGCGACTGCGCCAGGATTTCGGTGATGCCGCAGGGTTAGCAAGCTCCGGCGCGACCGACCGGCGCAATTTTCGAGAACTGCGCGGGACGGTCCGCGATTCGGCGCCAGCGTCTGCCGTCCTGTGACGATGCGGCAGACGCTGTCGGTAGCTCAAGTGTCGATGTTACGACTTCAGGAAACGAGTTCCTTTCCGTAGGGGAGGTATTCGATCTTCCCCGCGCCGAGATCGTAGCGCGCGGCGACGACCTTGACCTTTCCGCGCTTGATGAGACCGGCCACGATCTTGCTCTTGCCGGCGATCTGGGCTGCCGTGCGTCTGGCGCTTTCGCGCACCGCGTTATCGATGAAATCGCCCGGCTTGCCCCTGACCGCCATGGCCGCCGGCGCAATCGCCCGCACCATCGGCCCGATTGAGCCCGGAAACGCCGCGCGCTTGCTCACCATGTCGCAAGCCGCCGCCACCGCGCCGCAACGCTCGTGACTAAGCACCACTATCAGGGGGACGCCGAGCACGGCGGCACCGTATTCGATCGTACCACGAAAAGCTCGCCGACATTCAGGCCACCAAACAGAAGTTCCGGCGGCACGCGGCTGTCGGCGCAGCTGACGACGGTGGCCCACGGTGCTTGCGAGGCGGCAACGCCGCCACGGCGCTTCGCAAGATCGGCCACGCACACCTCTGGCGCCTTTACATATTTTTCATTGCCGGATTTCAGGTTCGCGAGCGCCTGATCGGCGGTCACCAACGTCGTCGCGCCGGCTGCAGCAAAGGCTTGACCCGCCCCGAAAAGAACGGGGCCGCCGCGAGTCCCAAGCCCGCTAGCGCAAGAAATTTTCGTCGGCCGATCATCGTCCGCCGTTCACAGATTTCGCACATGGTAATTCTACCCCCTTGTTGGTCAATTTCCCCAAGAAACAGTCTAATAAACGGAGGAACTCTTGGCAGGCGGCGAGACTGCCGGACACCAGTTAGTGTCGATTCTTCCCACTCCGCTCAAAACCCGCCCTGGCTCTCGATGGGCTGGCGCGCGACCGCGCCCGGACGGTGGCGACAGCGCAAGGCAGATCGGCTTTACGGTCGACCAATTCTCGCGCTGAATCCATCGCCCCCGGAACGGCCGCTCCATTGAACTCAGCCCCCCGCTCCGATATACGGGCATTCGACTCCGGCCGAGGGAACAGGGCCTTCCGGGGCAGCGCCCCCGCCTCCTCGCGCCGTTCTAGATTATCTCCAATATATCAAAGGCTTAATGATGTCCTCCACATACGATCAGATCGCCAACATTATCGCTGAGACCTGCGACATTCCACGCGACACGATCAAGCCGGAGAGCCACGCCATCGACGACCTCGGCATCGACAGCCTGGATTTCCTGGACATCGCCTTTGCCATCGACAAGGCGTTCGGGATCAAGATGCCGCTTGAAAAATGGACCCAGGAAGTCAACGACGGCAAGGCCACGACCGAACAGTATTTCGTCCTGCAAAATCTCGCCGATCGCATCGACGAACTGGTCGCCGCCAAGAACGCAGGCACGGGCGCCTAGCCGCCCGCCATGCAACTCGATTATTTCCAGCTCATTGATCGCATCATCGACCTCAATATCGGCGAGAAGAAGATTACGGTTGAGGCGCAGGTTCCGATGGCGCACACTATCTTCGAGGGGCACTTCCCCGGTTTTCCGGTCATGCCCGGGGTGTTGCTGACCGAAGCCATGGCGCAGAGCTCCGGCTGGCTGTTGCTCGCCGTCCTGAAATTCGAGCGCATGCCATTCCTGGCTATCGTGAAGGAAGCCAAGATGCGGGGGTTCGTCAGTCCCGGTCAGTTGCTGACGATCGATGCCACGGTCGAGCACGAGGGGTCCGGCTATGCGGTCACCAAGGCAAAGGCCAGGGTCGGCAAGGAGCTAAAGTGCAGCGCCGAGATAACTTTCGGCCTTTCCCCCTTCCCCGACCCGGCCTTTCGCGGGCACATGGACGCGATGGCCCGCAAGATCGGCTTCCCCCTGCAGGCGATGGCGCATGACTGAGCCCATATCGTCGTCCGCCAGGGAAGTCTGGATCACCGGCATCGGTATCGTCTCTTCTCTCGGCGAAGGGCTGGATGCGCATTGGGAGGCGCTGAGCGCCAGGCGCATCAACATCGACGACAAGCGCTTCGCGCCCTACATCGTCCATCCACTGGCGCCACTGTCCTTCGACGCCCAGATCCCGAAAAAGGGCGATCAGCGGCAGATGGAGGCCTGGCAGCGCATTGGCACTTACGCTGCGGGGCTCGCGCTGGATTCCGCCGGCGTCAAGGGTGACAAGGAAATTCTCGCCCGGATGGACATGATCGTCGCCGCCGGCGGCGGCGAGCGCGACCTCGCGGTCGATCTGGCGATCATGAATGCCGACGCCAGGGGCAATTCCAGCCCCGGCTTTCTCAACGAACGGCTGATGAACGATCTGCGACCGACGCTTTTCCTGGCGCAGCTTTCCAACCTGCTCGCCGGCAACATCGCCATCGTCCACGGCGTATGCGGAACCTCCCGCACCTTCATGGGCGAAGAGGCCGCCAGCATCGACGCGGCGCGGATCGCGCTGGCGCGCATCCAATCCGGGCAGAGTGACATCGCGCTGGTCGGCGCGGCCCACAACGGAGAACGCTCCGATCTCCTCGTCCTCTATGAATTCGGCGACTACAATCTGACCGGGAAATTTGCGCCGGTGTGGCAACGCGAGGGCAACGGTGGCTTCGCACTCGGCTCCGCCGGCTGTTTCCTGGTGATGGAATCCCGCGAGCACGCCGAGGCCCGCGGCGCCAAGCCTTATGCCAGGCTCGCCAAGGTGGTCGCCGACCGAGCGCAACGCAAACAGCCGGGCGCGGTGACGAAATCGCTGGAAGCGTTGTGGCGGAAGCTCGACATCACCGGCGAGCGCGGCAACCTGATCACGGGTGCGACCGGCGCCGAGCCGGTGACGTCCGAAGAAAAGGTCTTTCTGCGCCAGCACCCCGGCTTTGCCGTGCGCGCCACCGGGACAATGTTCGGCCACACGCTGGAAACCCAGTTTCCGCTCGGGCTGGCCCTAGCTTCGCTATCGATCAGCCGCGGCGCGCTGTTTCCGCCCAACGATCCCACCGGCATCGAGGTTAAACAATCGGGTAGTCCGGATCAGATCGTCGTCATCGGAGCGGGCCACTGGCAAGGCGAAGGCATGGCCCTGGTCGAGGCCATCACGTAGAGCGTCTGAAATGGATATCGCGCCGTTTACGCGGAGCCATGTCAGGCGATGGAGCAAAGCGCGGCGTTCACTCGCTGCGCGGGAGCCACGGGGGAAACATGTCAGCACCACGCGATAAGTTCGGCAGGCCGATCGTCGTCGTCACCGGCATGGGCGTGGTGACGTCGCTCGGCGCCGGCAAAACCGACAACTGGACCCGGCTGACCGCAGGGGAATCCGGCATCCGGACCGTGACCCGGTTCCCGATCGACGGGCTGAAATCCACCATGGCGGGAACGGTCGATTTCGTCACCGTCGATCCGTTCTCGTCGACCGGCCTGACCGAGCGGCTGGCGGAGATCGCAACCGAGGAAGCGCTCGATCAGGCTGGCATCGGGGCCAAGGCCGATTTCCCCGGCCCGCTGTTTCTGGCGGTTGCGCCGGTCGAGGTGGAGTGGCCGCAACGGCTCGAACTCGGTCGCGCGATCGGAAAGACCGAGTTCGGCTACGACGACATACTGCGCGTCAGCGGCGGCGGCCGGTTCGCGAAATATCACCATCGCTTCATGTTCGGTTCGGTGGCGAGCCATCTGGCCGATATATTCGGCACCAAGGGATCGCCGATCTCGCTATCGACCGCGTGCGCGTCCGGCGCGACCTCGATCCAGCTAGGCGTCGAGGCGATCCGCCGTGGCGATGCCGACGCGGCGCTGTGTGTGGCAACCGACGGCTCGGTCAATCCGGAAGCGGTGGTGCGCTTCTCGCTGTTATCTGCCCTGTCGACGCAGAATGATCCGCCACAGGCCGCTTCAAAGCCGTTCTCGAAGAACCGCGACGGCTTTGTGATGGCGGAGGGCGCCGGCGCGATGGTGCTGGAAAGCTACGATTCCGCGATGGCGCGCGGCGCCGCCATTCTCGGCGTGGTCGCCGGCTGCGGCGAGCTGACCGACTCGTTCCATCGCACCCGGTCGAGCCCGGACGGCAAGCCGATCATCGGTTGCATGCGCAAGACGCTGGCCGATGCCGGCCTCGAGCCGGAACAGATCGACCACATCAACGCCCACGGCACCGCGACGCCCGAGAACGACAAGATGGAGTACAACACCACCGCGGTGGTATTCGGCGATCATTTGCCGAAGATACCGGTGTCCTCCAACAAGTCGATGGTTGGGCATACGATTTCCGCAGCCGGCGCGGTCGAGGCGATCTTCTCGCTGCTGACGCTGGAGCATCAGCGGATTCCGCCGACCATCAATTACGAGATTCCGGATCCAGCCATTCTGTTCGACGTGGTCGCCAACAAGGCGCGCGATGCCCGCGTCACCGCTGTCATGTCAAACTCGTTCGGTTTCGGCGGCCAGAACGCCTCGCTGATCCTCACCCGCGAACCGGTCTAGAGCATGATCCGGAAAAGTGTGCAGCGGTTTTCCGAAAAGATCATGCTCAAACAAAGAGCTAAAGCGCGATGATGATTCATTCCAATCTCATCGCGCTTTAGGCCGGCGCCCCAGCAAAAATGAACCGCCTGCTCCTGCGCACCAAGGCGCGCGTTCGCGACGCCGCCAAACCGCTAGCCGAAGCCGCCGTCGGCGCGCTGACCATCGCGTTGTTGCGCACGACCCGTTACTTCGACCCGATCAAGACTGCGAATTTCTTTGGCCGCGTCACCCGCTTCATCGGCCGACGGCTGCGCGAGGACCGGATCGGTCGTGAAAATCTCAAGGCGGCCTTTCCGGAGAAGTCGCCCGAGGAGATTGAAACCATACTGTCGGGCGTCTGGGACAATCTCGGCCGCATCGGCGCCGAGTTCGCCCATCTTGACCACATCTGGGACTATGACGTCGATCATCCCGATAGACCCAGCCGCGTCGAGTTCGGCGCACGAACGAAGCAACTTTTCGATTCCCTGCGGGACGACGGCAAGCCCGCCATCATCTTCGCGAGCCATCTCGGCAATTGGGAGATTCCCGCGCTCGGCGCCGTTGCCCACGGCCTGGATTGCGCCATCCTTTTCCGGCGGCCGAACATCGAATCCGCCGACCGCGCCATCCAGCGTATCCGCGCCGTCAAGATGGGCACGCTGGTGCCGGCTGGCCGCGAGGCGCCGCTGAAGCTGGCGGAGGCGCTGCAAAACGGTCAGCACGTCGCGATGCTGGTCGATCAGTACATGGGCAATGGCGTCGAGGTGACTTTCTTTGGCCGCAAGACCAGGGCCAATCCGACCCTGGCGCGGCTGTTGCGGCAGGTCGAATGTCCCGTGCATGGCGTGCGCATCATCCGCCTGCCCAACCACCGGTTCCGCGCCGAACTGTCCGAAGAGGTCAAGCCGGTGCGCGACGCTTCCGGCCAGATCGACATCCAGGGCATGATGCAGGCGGTCACGTCGGTGATCGAAGGCTGGGTGCGCGAATATCCGGAGCAGTGGCTCTGGCTTCACCGAAGGTGGCGGTGAGTCCAAGTCGTCATTCCGGGGCGATGCGAAGCATCGAACCCGGAATCTCGAGATTCCCCGGTGCGCAATTGCGCGCCTGAGGTCTGGTCCTTCGGACCATCCCGGAATGACCCACACGCATCACTTCCCCGTCTTCACCCTGGTCCAGAGCCGGTTGATGATGCGCTGCGTGGCGGGGTCGCGGGCGTGGATTACGAACAGCTTCTTCTGCGTCGCCTCGTCAGGATAAATGTTCCGGTCGTTGATGATTTCCGGGTTGATCAATTTCTGGCTCGCCAGATTGCCGTTGGCGTAGGAGAGGAAATTGGAGTTCTTCGCCGCGACGTCCGGGCGGTAGAGGTAGTTTATCAGCTCATAAGCCTCCGCGACGTTCTTCGCATCGGCGGGAATCGCGAGATTGTCGAAGAACATCTGGGCGCCTTCTTTCGGGATGGTGTAGCCGATTTCGATACCATTGTTGGCCTCCGCCGCCCGGCTGCGCGCCTGCATGACGTCGCCCGACCATCCCACCACGAAGCAAATTTCTCCCGACGCCAGCGCGCCCAGATATTCCGAGGAATGAAACTTGCGGACGTGAGGCCTGATCTTTCCGACGAGGTCGGCGGCCCTGTCCAGATCAGCCTGCGTGGTCGAGTTCGGGTCGATCCCGAGATAGCTCAGCGCGGCGGGAAGAATGTCGTCGGCGGAATCCAGCATGTGGATGCCGCAATCCCTGAACTTCGCCAGGTTCTCCGGCTTGAACACGATGTCCCAGCTGTCGATTTTCGCACCAGGTCCGAGGACTTTCTCGGCCGCCTTGACGTTATAGCCGATGCCAGTCGTACCCCACATGTAGTTGGCGCCGTAGCTGTTGCCGGGGTCGTAGACGGCGAGCTGGCTCGTCACTGCCGGCCAGGCGTTGCCGAGGTTGGGCAGCTTCGATTTGTCGAGCTTGAGGAAGACCTTTGCCGTGATCTGGCGCTGCAGGAAATAGCCGGTGGGAACCACGACGTCGTAACCCGACTTTCCCGCCAGCAGCCGGGTCTCCAGCGTCTCGTTGGCGTCGAAGGTGTCGTAGACCACCTTGATGCCGGTCTCCCTGGTGAAATCCTCCAGTACCCCCGGCGCCATGTAGTTCGACCAGTTGTAGAAATTGACCTTGCGCTCTTCGGCCCGCGCCGGCGCAAGCGTCAGCGCCAAAGCGATCACGCCAATCAGGCAAAGCGTGGCTCGGTACCCGTCGCGCATCTATCTACCTCTTGCGTCGATGCACCGCGTCCGACAAACGCTCGAGCGCGGTATCCAGCGTTTCGTCCTTTTTCGAAAAGCAGAACCGCACCACCGACGTCACCGCATCCTGTTCGTAGAACGCCGACACCGGGATCGCGGCCACCTTGTACTCGTTCACGATGCGATGGCAGAACGCCACGTCGGATTCGTTGAGGCCAAGCGGCGCGAGATCGACGGTGAGGAAATAAGTGCCCTGCGATTTCAGCACCGGAAAGCCGATGCGCTCGAGCCCGCTGGTGAGACGGTCCCGGCTCCGCGCCAGATCCTTGCGCATCCCGTGAAAATATTCCGCGGGCTTGCCGAGACCGTAGGCGACGGCGGCCTGCAGATTGGGGGCGGTCGTAAACGTCAGGAACTGGTGCACCTTGGCGGCGACCCGCAACAGCGGCGGCGCGGCGCAGACAAAGCCGATCTTCCATCCCGTCAGCGAGAATATCTTGCCGGCGCTGCCGACCTTGATCGTGCGGTCGCGCATGCCGGGAATCGTGATCAGCGGGATATGCTCACGGCCGTCGAAGACCACATGCTCCCAGACCTCGTCGCAGATTGCGACCGTGTCGAACTGCTGGCAGAACCGCGCCAGCAATTCCAGGTCTTCGCGGGGATAGACCACGGCGGCCGGATTGAGCGGGTTGTTGAACAGCACCGCTTTGGTCTTATGGTTGAAGACGCTTGCCAGCATCTCCTCGTCCAACCGCCAGTGCGGCGGCTCCAGCCGCAGCAACCGCGGAATCCCGCCGGCCTGTCGGATGATCGGCAGATAGCTGTCATAGACCGGCTGGAACACGACGACTTCGTCGCCGGGCTCGACGACGGCCAGAATCGATGCCGTCAGCGCCTCGGTGCCGCCCGAGGTCACCATCACCTCGGTCATCGGATCGAGGATGAGGTTGTGCCAGCGGCCGTAATGGTCCGCGATCGCCGTCCGCAGTTCCGGAATGCCCATCATCGACGGGTACTGGTTGTAGCCGTTCAGCGAGGCATCGGCCGCAGCCCGCCGGATGTCCTCCGGCCCGGGATCGTCAGGAAAGCCCTGGCCGAGATTGATGGCGTTGTTGTCGCGTGCGGCCTGCGACATCGCCTCGAAAACGGTAACGGGAAGGTCGGCAAAGACCTTGTTCATGGAGGTCATGGGAAAATCAGCCGCCGGCCCTGGTTTGAAATCCCGCGGCCTTCCAGCCGATGATGCCGCCCGCCAGATGCTTGTCATAGGCAAGCCCCGCCGCCTGCGCCGCCAGCGACGCCGTCACCGAGCGCTTGCCGGAGCGGCAGGCAAAGACCACCTGCTTGCCCCTGGGGTCGGGAATGGCGGCGGGGTCGAACGTCGAGAGCGGAACGACCACGCTGTCCGGATAGGCTTCCACAGCCACCTCGTTGGGCTCGCGCACGTCGACGAGCAGATAGCGTCCCTCCGCCATCCCCTTCGATACGTCTTCCGGCGTCAAATCGTGCACCTGATGGTCCGCCACGCAGTATCCTCCCGACAACGGCTGCGGGGCTCCGCTCAGCCCAAGCGAGCGCCAAAGTCGCCCCTGGCGCGGCGAAAATCAAGCACCACAAACGGTTTAAACGGCCGCCAAAGACCAGGCCCCCGCGGAAGGCATTGCTCCTCCCGCCCGCGTTTTCGGGTCAGAGGTTTTCGATCTGTATTGGGGCAAGGGTCGGCGTCAGCGTTTCCTGGGTTGGCAACCGGACACAAAGGGAATCTACTCGTCCTATCACCGCCCCGCCTTCGGCTTCCATCGGTGACTGAGAGTGTCGTGCTCCCGCCCGTTTCGGAGAGCCACCATGCCCAGAATCCAGCGCAACCAGGCCAAATCGCCGTTGCACGCGCCACAGTAAGGCAGCCCCAGTTGGCGGCCTCATTCGGATTTCTCTGGTGGCAGACGGGTGTGATCTACCAGATCTACCCGCGCTCCTTTCAGGATACCAACGCCGACGGCGTCGGCGATCTCAAGGGAATCGAGAGCAGGCTCGACTATCTCGCCAGCCTTGGCGTCGACGCCATCTGGATCTCACCGATCTATCCCTCGCCGATGGCTGACTTCGGCTATGACGTCGCCGACTACTGCGACATCGATGCGCGCTTCGGCGGGCTTGCCGATTTCGACAGTCTGCTTGCGCAAGCCCATGCGCGCGGGCTCAGGCTTCTGCTCGACTTCGTGCCCAACCATACATCCGACCGGCATCCCTGGTTCGTCGAGAGCCGCGCCTCGCGCAACAATCCGAAACGGGACTGGTACATCTGGCGCGATCCCGCGCCGGATGGCTGGCCGCCCAACAACTGGATCAGCGATTTCGGCGGCCCGGCATGGGAATGGGACGAGGCCACCCGCCAGTATTACTATCACGCGTTCCTGAAGCAGCAGCCGGACCTCAACTGGCGCAATCCGGCCGTGCGGGCGGCGATGTACGACGTGATGCGCTTCTGGTTCGACCGGGGCGTGGATGGTCTGCGCATCGACGTGCTGTGGCACCTGGTCAAGGCGGCCGACTTCCCGGACAATCCGCCCAACCCCGCCTGGCAGCCGGCGCTGGGCGATATGCACCGCGTGCTCCAGCTGCATTCGACCGACCAGCCCGAGGTGCACGCGATCGCCGCCGACATGCGCGCCATCGCCGACAGTTATGGTTCCGGTGGGCGGGGCGATCGCGTGCTAATCGGCGAGATCTATTTGCCGGTCGACCGGCTGCTGCACTATTACGGCCGGGAACGGGCAGAGGTGCACCTGCCCTTCAACTTCCAGCTCATTGATGCACCGTGGCAGGCGCGCGCCCTCGCGACGCTGATCGCCGACTATGAGGCAGCGCTTCCACCAGACGCCTGGCCGAACTGGGTGCTCGGCAACCACGACCGGCCACGCGTCGCAGCCAGGCTTGGGCAGGCCCAGGCCGGCGTCGCAGCGATGCTGCTGCTGACGCTCCGCGGCACGCCCACCCTCTATTACGCAGACGAATTGGGCTTGAGCGATGTCGCGATCCCGCCGGCACAGGTTCAGGACCCGCGCGGGCTGCGCGAGCCCACCCTCGCGCTCGGCCGCGATCCGGTCCGCACCCCGATGCCGTGGGACGGCAGCGAAAATGCCGGCTTCACCGCGGCCAGGCCGTGGCTGCCGCTCCATGCCGACTGGCCGGTTCGTAACGTCGCGCGGATGGCGCAAGAGCCTCATTCAATCCTGGCGCTTTATCGCCGGTTGCTGGCCGCGAGGCGCGCGCATCCGGCGTTGGCGATCGGCGACTTTGCGCTGCTGGACGCGGAGGGCGATATCCTCGCCTATCAGCGCCGGTTCGGCGCCGAGCGGTTGATCGTGGCGCTCAATCTCGGGGGAAACTTGCAGCGCCTGGAGTTACCCGACTGGGCGAGCGATTGCCGGGTGCTCTTGTCCACGCTCGCCCACGCGGCGCTGGTCGAAGACCGCGCCGTGCTACTACGGGCGGACGAGGGCGTGATCCTGATGGCCAATAACCAAAACAGCGAAGGATAATCGCGTGCGTATCGCCATGCTGGCTCCGATCTCCTGGCGCACGCCGCCGCGCCATTATGGTCCATGGGAGCTGGTGACGAGCCTGTTGACCGAGGCGCTGGTGGCGCGCGGCATCGACGTCACCTTGTTCGCCACGAAGGATAGCCGGACGGCGGGCAAACTGGCTGGCGTCTGCCCAGCGGCGTATTCCGAGGACCCCAGGATCGACGCCAAGGTATGGGAGATGCTCCACGTCGCCCATGTCTTTGAGCGCGCCGGTGAGTTCGACCTCATTCACAATCAGGCCGATTTCGTGCCGCTCGCATTCTCGCGCCTGGTCGAGACTCCTGTCGTCACGACGATCCACGGCTTCTCCTCGGAACGCATCCTGCCCGCCTTCAAGGCCTACGAGGATCGCGTCCATTATGTCGCAATCAGCGATGCCGATCGCCATCCGGACCTGCGCTATGCCTCGACAATCCACCACGGCATTCGGCTGGAGGACTTTCCCTTCGACCCGCGCGGCAGCGAAGACCTGCTGTTCTTCGGCCGCATCCACCCGGACAAGGGCGCGGCCGAGGCGATTGCGGCGGCAGGCCGCGCAGGTCGGCGGCTGATCATGGCCGGCATCGTCCAGGACCAGGACTATCACAACGAGCAGGTCGTGCCCGCGCTGGACGAGCGTACCGTCGTCTATCGCGGCCCGGTGGGCGGAGCGGTCCGGACGAAGCTTCTGGGCTCGGCGCGCGCGCTGCTCCACCTGATCAATTTCGACGAGCCGTTCGGACTATCGGTGGTGGAGGCGCTCGCCTGCGGCACGCCGGTGATCGCCTGCAACCGCGGATCAATGCCCGAGCTGGTCGATGATGGCGTGACCGGCTTTCTGGTCGACAACGTCGATGAAGCCGTCGATGCGATCGGCCGTATCGGCGAAATCGATCGCGCCGCATGCCGGGCGGCGGTGTCCGAACGATTTACGGTCGGGCGGATGGCTGATCGATATCTGGACCTGTACCGATCGCTCCTCAACTGAGGACCTGCTTGGCCTTCATGGGCCTACGATCGGGATTGACCCAAAGCCTAAATCGTAACCTGAGTCCCTACTTCGACCACCCGTCCCGTCGGGATCTGGAAATAGTCGGTGGCGTCGTTGGCGGAGCGGCTCATCGCGATGAACAGATGGTCTTGCCATTGCGGCATGCCAGACTGCGCCGAGGGCTTGAGCGAACGCCGCGACACGAAGAACGACGTCGCCATGATGTCGAACTGCCAGCCGAGCTTGCGCGCGATCGCCAGCGCCTTGGGGACGTTCGGCGATTCCATGAACCCGAACCGCAGCCGCACGGTGGCGAACTTCTCGCTGATGGATTCCATCCTGACGCGGTCGGCCGGGTCGACCCGCGGCGTCTCCGCGGTTTCGATCGTGAGGATGACGTTGTGTTCGTGCAGCACCTTGTTGTGTTTGAGGTTATGCATCAGCGCGGTCGGCACGAAGCTCGGGTCGGAGGTCAGAAACACCGCCGTACCCTTGACGATGTGAGGTGGACGCTTTTCGAGGCTCTTGACCAGGTCGATCAGCGGCACCTCGATGCGCCGGGTCTTGGCGACCAGGATCGCCGCGCCCCGGCGCCAGGTCCAGATCATCACCGCGACGACGACGCCGAACAGCAGCGGCACCCAGGCGCCGTCGAGCAGCTTCAGGAGGTTTGCGGCAAAGAAGCTCATGTCGACGATCACCAGCGGCAGGATCACGGCCGCCGCGGTCGCCGCGCGCCAGTTCCACAACTTCCAGATCACGACGAATCCCATGATGCCGTCTACCACCATGGTGGTGGAGACGGCGATGCCGTAGGCCGAGGCAAGACCGCTCGAGGTGCGGAACAGCAGCACCAGCAGCACGACCCCGACCAATAGCAGCCGGTTGACGCGCGGTAGGTAGATCTGACCGGCATGGGTCTCCGAGGTGTAGCGAACCTCAAACCGCGGCAACAGGCCGAGTTGCACCGCCTGGCGAACCAGCGAATAGGCGCCCGTTATCACCGCCTGGCTCGCGATCACGGTGGCCGCTGTCGCCAGCACCACCAGCGGCAGCACCAGTATTTCGGGGGCCAGCCGGTAGAACGGGTTTTGGATTGCCGACGGATCGGACAACACCAGCGCGCCCTGGCCGAAATAGTTGATCAGAAGCGCCGGTAACACCAGATAGAACCATCCGGCCTGGATCGGCTTGCGCCCGAAATGGCCGAGGTCCGCATACAGCGCCTCGCCGCCGGTCACGGCAAGGAACACCAGTCCCATCGTCACCAGTCCGATCATTCCGTGAGAAAGCATGAACTGGATGGCGTACCAGGGATTGATCGCCGCCAGGACCGTGGGGTCGTCGCTGATGTGGACGAGGCCCAACGTCGTCAGCGTCAGAAACCAGACCACCATCACCGGCCCAAACAGCGAGGCCACCCGCGCGGTACCGCTGCTCTGCACCGAGAACAGCACGACGAGAATGAAGATCGTCAGCGGCACGACATAATGTTCGAGCGCGGGCGTGACGAGCTTGAGACCTTCGACGGCCGACAGCACAGAGATCGCCGGCGTGATCATGGAATCGCCGATGAACATCGAGGCGCCGACCACGCCGAGCGCCAGCAGGGGCCAGCTTCGCCGGCCCAGCGCCCGCTGACCCAGCGCCATCAGGGAGAGCGTGCCGCCCTCGCCGTTGTTGTCGGCGCGCAGCAACAGCAGAACGTATTTGGCCGTCACGACGATGAACAGCGACCACAGGATCAGCGAAAGTACACCGAGCACGATGGCGCGCGATACCGGCTGCCCGGCCGCGGCGTGCGAGACGGCCTCGCGGAACGCGTAGAGCGGCGAGGTGCCGATATCGCCGAACACAACGCCGATGCTTCCCAGCGCCAGGGCCCAAAAACCCGAGGTGGCCTGCCCCTCATGGGCTTCGGTGGATGGGGCGCTGCCAGTCATGACGCAGAAGGAACGCTTTCACGGGTGAATTGATCCGGCGGCTATCGACGCTTCCGCGCTGACTGTCAATCATCGACCGTGCATTGCACCCCATGCGCGACGAGACTGGGACAAACCGGCCACAACGCCGATGGTACTATGGTAGGCCTATTGCATCACGGCTTCAAGCCGGGCGGCAGTGGCGGGTTTTCGCGCATCAACGTGATGGTCACCCGGCGGTTTGCCGGCAGGGTGGGATCATCGGGAAACAGCGGCTGGCTGTCGGCCTTGCCGGAAACCGCAAACACGTTCGACGGTCGCAACCCCTCGCGCTCGAGAATCTGGCGCACCACGTTGGCGCGGTCGGCCGAAAGGTCGAAGGCGCCGTACTCGCTGCGATTGGGTACAAAGCCGGCTGAGGTGTGGCCGACGATCGAGAGACGAAGCGGCGTCGCCTTGAGCGGGCCGGCCAGCCTTTGAATCAGCCGCTTGGTCCGGTCGTACGGCACCTTGGAGCCATCGGCGAACATCGAGCGGCCGTCCTGGTCGACGATCTCGAGATTGAGGCCCTCTTTGGTTTCCTCAAAAATGATGTGCTTGGACATTTCGGTCAGTTCCGGCATGTCCTGCAATGCCTGACGCAGCGAAGCTGAGGCGAGCGCAAACTCCCGATCGACCTTCTGGCGGAGGCCCTCGTCGCGTTTGCTGTCCTTCACCTCAGGGGCCGGGTGAGGAGAGGAATCCTCCGGCGAAACATGCTCCAGATGCTTCAGCATCGGCCGCGTCGGCAGGCCATCGGATTCGACGATTCCGGAATGTCTGCTCTCGGTCTGCACACCGAACGCTTCGCGCATCGAGCCGGCGACGATCTTCAGCTTGTTCTGATCCTGGCTGGAGAACGCAACCAGCATCACGAAGAACGCCAGCAGCAGCGCCATCAGATCGGCAAAAGTGACGAACCAGCCGTGACCGCCGTGCGCCTCTTCGCGTTTTTTCTTGGCCATGTTCTATGTCCGCGCCTGGATTCCGCTCTCGATCAGGCCGGAACCAGGTCGCCCTCCTCCTGGCGGTGTTTTTCGGGGAGATAGGCCAACAGCATTTCGCGGACCAACGTCGGGCTCTTGGAATCCCGGATCATCAGGATGCCGTCGATGATCAGGGTGCGGTTGGTTTCTTCGTCGAGAAGCTTGCCGTGCAGCTTGTCGGCGATCGGCAGGCAGATCAGGTTTGCCACCACCGCGCCGTAAAGCGTCGCCAGCAGAGCCACCGCCATGAAGGGACCGAGCTTGGAGGGGTCCGACATGTTGGAGAACATCTGCACCATGCCGAGCAGGGTGCCGATCATGCCGAACGCCGGGGCGCAGTCGCCGATGGCGCGGTAGATCTTCGAACCCTCGTTGAGGTGCATCAGGAAGTTATCGCGATCACGCTCCATGTTGTCGCGGATGAATTCGAGGTCATAGCCGTCGGCGACGTAGCGGATCCCCTTGGCCAGAAACGGTTCGTCGGTCTCGACCTTCTCCAGGCCGACCGGCCCCTGCTTGCGGGCGATTTCCGCGATGCGGGCAAGCTCGTCGACCAGGTCGCGCGCCGTCAGGCGGCTCATGGTGAAGGCGAATTTGGCCCCCAGTGGCATGCCGTGCAGGATCGCGCTGAGCGGGAACCGGATCAACGTCGCCGCAAACGAGCCGCCGAAGATGATGATGACGGCATGGATGTCGTAGAACATCCGGAAGTCGCCACCCATCAGGATCAGAGTCGATATGACGATGCCGCCCACAACCAGGCCGATGAGCGTGGTGATATCCATTCTGAACTCCGACGCGTAGGCGAACCACCGACCGTCCTGGCCGGTGCGCGGTCGATGCGGAGCCGCGCAACATCGACCCTACGACCCCGCAATTAAAGAGGCGTAAAGGATAAACCGGCGTATGGCCGTAGATTTGCGAGGAACGGCGCATTGCCATCCGGCACCGGCGCCCTTGGGCGGGATGGTCGCCACCCGATCTCAATCTTTTGCTAACGATTGAGGTATGCGGAAGCTTCCCGATACGCGGGGCGAACCTGACCGGACTTACTGGGCCTGGGCGCCGATCCCGGCGGCCTTGATGATCGGCCACCACTTATCAATCTCGGCCTTCTGGAACGCGGCCAGTCCCTCCGGCGTCTGCTGGGCGCGCGGGGCGACGTCGAGCCCGAGCTCCGTGAAGCGCTTCTGGATGGCGGGATCGGCGAGCGCCTCGACGGTCGCGGCATTGAGCCGGGCGATGACGTCCTTCGGCGTTGCCTTTGGCGCCCAGAAGCCGAACCAGCCGGACATGTAAAGTCCGGGCACGCCGGTCTCGTCCGCGGTCGGAATATCAGGCATCGAGGCCGAGCGCGCGGCCGAAAGGATCTTGCCGGCGCGGATTTGCGGCAGCGCCACCGCGCCCTGCACCACCAGCAGATCCACCGTGCCGGAAATCAGGTCGGTCATGGCGGGACCGGCGCCGCGATAGGGAATGAATTGCACCTTCTGCCCGGTCAGGCTCTCGAACATCACGCCGGTGACGTTCGCCGCAGCGTTCTGGTTGACGAAGTTGATCTTGCCGGGATTGGCCTTCATCCACGTCACGAGTTCGGCGAGGCTGTTGGCCGGAAGGTCGTTCTTGGCGACCAGCAGCTGGGGATTGTGGGAAATCAGCGCGATCGGCTCAAAATCCTTCTCGAGGTCGTAGTCGAGCTTGTAGATGATGCTGCCGACATGGGTGTCCCACTGGCCGATGTCGAAGGTGTATCCGTCTGGCGCCGCGCGCGCCACCCGCCCGACCGCGATGCTGCCGCCGGCGCCGCCGACATTTTCGATCACGACCGACTGTCTAAGCGACGCGCGCATCCGCTCGGCCATGATCCGCGCGGCGGTGTCGGTCGAGCCACCAGGCGGGAACGGCACCACCAGCGTGATCGGGCGCAATGGATAGGTTTGCGCCTGCGCAAGGCCAGCCAGCATCAACCACGCCAGTGTCGCCCACAATCCCCTTATGGCGCGCCTGCCCCTTCCCTTTTCATCGCCCCCTCAGTGGATCTCCGCCGAACGCTTCAAGGCCGCCTTGAGCTTTTCGAGCGTGAAATCGGGGCTGCGGGCGATTTCCAGGATCGGCGTTTCGCGCCGGCCGCAGAGTTCGGCGGCGTCAGGGATTTTCGCAGCGATATCGACCGGGATGACGATGGCGCCGTGCTGGTCGGCGTGGATGAGATCGTCGGAGTGAACGGTCATGCCGGCTACGCGCACTTCGCCGCCAAAACTTTCCGCATGGACCCAGGCGTGCGACGGTCCGATCGACCCCGCCAGCGCCTGGAAGCCCGGCGCCCATTGCGGGATGTCGCGGATCGAGCCGTCGGTGATGACGCCAAGACAACCGAGCGCCTTGTGGACGTTGCTTTGCACCTCGCCCCAGAACGCGCCGTAGCCGACGTCGGCGCCGTCGATGTCCTGGATCACGGTGATGCGCGGTCCGAATCCGGTGCCGACATATTCGTAGTAGGCGATGCGGCGGCGGGACTGCTCGTCGGCCGGCAGGGTGGATTTGAGAACCGAGCGGATCGTGACGGTACGGGCGTAGCCGACCATCGGCGGCAGACCGGGAAACGGACAGACCAGGGGCTTGGTGGTGTAGCCGATCAGGCGGCGCTCCGGCGCCACGATCTCCATCGCATTGCAGATCGTAGGGGTATCGTAGCGCGCCAACGCTTCGAGGACGGAAGCGGGCAGCGGGGCGGTCATGGCCTTGTTCACGGCGTTCTCTCCTGATCTTTCTTGGTCGGCTGGTTCTGAGCAGCCGTTCTCCGATAAGCCTATAGCCGAGATTGGGCCGAAACCCAACTCGGCGCCCGCTCACGCCAGGCAAGACTGATGAGAAGAATGTGGAGATCAGTTCAGCCGCGTCGGCCGCTCATTCTCGGGTTCACCGGCCGCCGGCGAAAATGGCGGCGGCACATCTGACGGCGCGCCGGCCTCCGCCGGCAGCGCCGCGGCGGCGTTGCGCTCATGGGCGCGATACGACTTCCAGCCCCAGGGCAGGCTCAGCAGATAGAGAACCGAGCCGATCGACAGAATATGCCAGGGATAGCCGATCAACAGCGCGATGAAGAACACGACCGAGACGAACACCGGCAGCACCATCTCCGGCGGCACGCGCATCGGCGTCGTCTTGCCGGAAAAAACCGGCAGGCGCGAGACCATCAGGAACGCGATCAGGAGCGTGTAGAGCCCGGTCAGCGCCGCCGGCGGTTTCGCCAGGCCGAGAAACGCGAGATAGACCGGCAACAGCGCCAGGATCGCGCCGGCAGGCGCCGGCACGCCGGTAAAGTAATTGGCCGCGAACGCAGGCTTGTTCGGGTCGTCAATCGAGGCGTTGAAGCGCGCCAGCCGCAGGCCGCCCGCAATCGCAAACACCATCGCCGCGATCCAGCCGACATTGGCGAGATCGTGCAACTGCCAGAAATAGAGGATCAGGCCGGGCGCCACGCCGAAATTGACGAAGTCCGCCAGGCTGTCGAGCTCGGCGCCGAATTTCGACTGGCCCTTGATCATGCGCGCGACGCGGCCGTCGACCCCGTCGAGCACGGCCGCGAATACGATGGCGGCTACTGCAAGCTCCATCCGCCCTTCGGTTGACAGCCGGATCGCCGTCAGCCCGGCGCAGATCGCCAGCAAGGTGATGACGTTGGGCACCAGCATCCGCACCGGGATCGGGCGAAACCGGCGGCGGCGTTGTTCGGGCGCTTTGGGATCGATGGGCGTCATTGCTCGCCAGTATATAGCAAGCCCGGGCCCGCTCCGCCATTGGGCGGAACCCGGCCCTTCGAATGGTTAATCCGCGCGGTAGGTGCGTCCCGGATCGCTGGCGCTGAAATCGGCCAGGATCGTCTCGCCCGCAACCGCGGTCTGGCCCTCGGACACCAGCGCCCTTACGCCTTCAGGCAAATATACGTCCAGTCGCGAGCCGAAACGGATCAGGCCGAACCGCTCGCCGGCGCCGATCGACTGGCCCTCGCGCGCGAACGACACGATCCGCCGCGCCACCAGGCCGGCGATCTGGACCACCCCGATCCGGCCGTTCGGCGTCGAGATGACCAGCGAGTTGCGCTCGTTGTCCTCGCTGGCCTTGTCGAGCTCGGCATTGATGAAGGCGCCCGGCCGGTACACGATACGATCGATGCGGCCCGACACCGGACTGCGGTTCACGTGACAGTTGAACACGCTCATGAACACCGAGACGCGTGGCAGCGGCCGATCGCCGAGACCGAGTTCGGCCGGCGGCAGCACCTGGGCGATCATCGAGACGCGCCCGTCGGCGGGCGAGACCACGATACCATCGCGCACCGGCGTCACCCGGACGGGATCGCGAAAGAACAGTGCGCACCAGACCGTCAGCAGCGTTCCAATCCAGCCCAAAGGCGTCCAGATCCAGAACAGAATCAGGCTGACCAGCGCAAAGCCGCCGATGAAGGGATAGCCCTCGGGATGGATTGGCGGAATCTGCGCGCGGATCGAATTGGCAATCGACATCAAGGCTCACTGTTATCTGTTGTTTCGCCCGGTACCCGCTTCCGGGAGCCGGACCTGGATTACTCCGCGGCGCTTGCCAACGGGTCTTTGGGTTGCTCATTGAGCTGATCGTTGACCGGCGGCGGGACGCGGTTCGGTGCCTCGTTGTCGTCGGCGATCTGCGCGAGCTTCTCCCGCGCCTCCTCTGCCTCGCGCTGCCGGTTCCACATACTGGCATAAAGTCCGCCGGAAGCCAAAAGCCCGGCGTGGGTACCGCGCTCGGCGATGCGCCCTTGATCCAGCACGATAATTTCATCGGCGCCGACAATGGTAGAGAGCCGATGCGCGATCACCAGCGAGGTGCGGCCGCGCGAGACGCGTTCGAGCGCCTCCTGGATTTCATGCTCGGTGTGGCTGTCCAGCGCCGAGGTGGCTTCATCGAGCACAAGGATCGGCGGCGCCTTGAGCACCGTGCGCGCGATCGCCACCCGCTGCTTTTCGCCGCCCGAAAGCTTCAGCCCGCGCTCGCCGACCTGGGTTTCGTAGCCCTTCGGGGACATCCGGATGAAGCTGTCGATCTGCGCCAGTTGCGCCGCCTGCTCCACATCGGCGTCGCTGGCGTCCCAGCGGCCGTAACGGATGTTGTAGCGGATGGTGTCGTTGAACAGCACGGTGTCCTGCGGCACCATGCCTATCGAGGCGCGCAGGCTCGCCTGGGTAACGTTCCTGATGTCCTGGCCGTCGATCAAGATCTTGCCGCCGGAGACGTCGTAGAGCCGGAACAGCAGCCGCGAAATCGTCGACTTGCCGGCGCCGGAGGGGCCAACGATCGCAACCGTCTTGCCGGCGGGGACCTCGAAGCTGAGGCCCTTGAGGATCGGCCGCTCCGGATCATAGGAAAACCGCACCTCGTCGAAGCGCACATTGCCCGAGCTCACGATCAGCGGTAGCGCGCCGGGGACATCCTTGATCTCCGGATTGCGCGACAGCACGCCGAACATCTTCTCGATGTCGATGATCGCCTGCTTGATCTCGCGATAGACCATGCCCATGAAGTTCAGGGGCTGGTAAAGCTGGATCATCATGGCGTTGACCATGACGAAATCGCCGATCGTGTTGGTGCCGTTGCGGACGCCGAGCGCGCACATCACCATGGTCGCGGTGAGGCCGAAGGTGAAGATGACCGCCTGCCCGGTGTTGAGCACCGCGAGCGAGGTATATGTCTTGACGCTGTTGTGCTCGTAGCGCTCCATCGAGCGATCGTAGCGCTCGGCCTCGCGCCTCTCCGCACTGAAGTATTTCACCGTCTCGTAGTTGAGCAGCGAATCGATCGCCTTGGTGTTGGCCTCGGTGTCGGAATCGTTCATCTTGCGGCGGATCTCGATCCGCCATTCGGTCGCGACATAGGTGTAGTACATGTAGATCACGACCGTGATCGCGGTAACCAGCACGTAGCGCCAGTCGAACTGCCACAGCAGCACCGCCATCAGCAGCGAGACCTCGACGATGGTCGGGACCAGTTGCAGGATCACCATCCGCACGATGACTTCGATGCCGGAACGGCCGCGCTCCAGCACGCGCGTCAAGCCGCCGGTCTTGCGCTCGAGATGAAAGCGCAGCGACAGCTCGTGCATGTGAACAAAGGTGATGTAGGCGAGCTTGCGCACCGCATGCATCGCAACGCGGGCAAAGATGCCGTCGCGCCATTGCGTCAGCACCGCCATCAGCACACGCACTGCGCCGTAGCTTGCAGTCATGAGCAGCGGCGAGGCGATCAGCCACAACATCCAGTTCGACGGCTCGATCGGCGCGGAGCCCGCGCCGTTCAGCGCGTCGACCGCCCATTTGAAGGTGAACGGCACCGACAGCGTCGCGAGCTTCGCAAGCAGCAGAAGCAGCATCGACCAGACGACGCGCATCTTGAGGTCGACGCGGTCGCCGGGCCAGATATAGGGCCATAGATGCACCAGCGTTCCGACCAGCGTCGCCTTTTCGGGGGAGGCGCCGTCGGCTGGACCGGCAGGCGGGGGCGAATCGGGATGGGCCATTATTGTGGCCGCCCCGGGGAAAGGCCGGCGCTCCGGTTCAACATCAGGGATTTCAGGGTGATCTGCATATGTCCGTCATATAAAGCGTTTGACCGTTCCGTACAGCCTTGAAAGACAAATCTTTCCCCGGTTGACGGTGTTTCGGGCCTGTTCCTATGCGCAGAGCGACGCCACCACACTTGAGGTTTTCTGTTTGCAATGCCACATGGACGGCATGAATGAAATCAAGACTGTCTGTGTCTATTGCGGCTCCGGCCCCGGTTCCAGCCCCCGTTTCGTCGAGGCCGCGCATGCGCTCGGTAAGGCCTTCGCCGAGAACAACATTCGTCTCGTCTATGGCGGCGGATCGGTCGGGTTGATGGGCGCCGTCGCCAAATCGACACTGGATCATGGCGGTTCGGTCACCGGCATCATCCCGGATTTTCTCAAGACCCGCGAACGGGCGTTGACGCGCGTTCAGGAAATGATCGTCACGCCGGACATGCACGAACGAAAACGGCTGATGTTCGAGCACTCCGACGCTTTCGTGGCGCTGCCCGGCGGGATCGGTACGCTGGAGGAACTGGTCGAGCAAATGACCTGGCAACAGCTTGGCCAGCACTCAAAGCCGGTCCTGCTCGCCAACATCGACGGCTTCTGGGAGCCGCTGCTGGCGCTGTTCGCGCACATGCGCGCCACCGAATTCATCCGCCCGTCGCTGAACGTCGAGATTCTCAAGGCCGAGCGGATCGAGGACGTCCTGCCGCGCCTGCGCGCCGCCGCCGCCCGCGCGCCCGAAGGCACCAGGGAATTGACTCCGGAACTGGCGAGCAAGCTTTAGGTCGTCGGCGGTTCACGCCGCCAGAAACGTGACCGCCTCGATGCGGTTGCCGTCGGGATCAATGACGGAGACGGAGATGTGGTCGATCAGGTGATGGCCCCTCAGCCGTCATTCCGGGGCGATGCGAAGCATCGAACCCGGAATCTCGAGATTCCGGGTCTGGTCCTTCGGACCATCCCGGAATGACTAATCCACCTCACGTCGGCGCGCCTGACTTCACCAGCTTGTAGATCACCGAATCCATCAACGCCTGGAACGAGGCGTCGATGATGTTGGGCGACACGCCGATCGTGGTCCAGCTCTCGCCGCTCTCGTCCTCGCTCTCGATCAGCACCCGCGTCACCGCTTCGGTGCCGCCATTGAGGATACGCACGCGGTAGTCGATCAGTTTCAGGCCCTCGATGTAGGTCTGATATTTGCCGAGGTCCTTGCGCAAGGCCACGTCAAGTGCGTTGACGGGGCCGTTGCCTTCCGCCGCCGAGATCAGCCGCTCGCCGGCGACGTCGACCTTGACCACCGCCAGCGCCACCGTGACGCGCTGGCCGTTGGCGTTGTAGCGCTGCTCGACGCTGACGTCGAACTGCTCGACCTTGAAGTATTCCGGCACCCGGCCGAGCGTGCGCCGCGCCAGCAGGTCGAACGAGGCGTTGGCGGATTCATAGGCGTACCCCGCCGCTTCGCGCTCCTTCAGCTCCTCCACCAGGCGCGCCAGCTTCGGATCGTTCTTTTCGTAGTTGATGCCGGCGCGGTCGAGTTCGGCCATCACGTTGGATCGTCCGGCCTGATCCGACACCAGCACCTTGCGGCGGTTGCCGACCAATTCAGGCGAGACGTGCTCATAGGTGTGCGGGTCCTTCATGACCGCGGAGGCATGAATGCCGGTCTTGGTGACGAAGGCGCTTTCGCCGACATAGGCCGCGTGGCGGTTCGGCGCGCGGTTGAGCATGGCGTCGAGCGTGCGCGACACTTTCATCAGCGTCGCCATCTTTTCCGAGGTGACGCCGATCTCGAAGGCGTCGACGAACTCGCGCTTCAGGCGCAGGGTCGGGATCAGCGAACAGAGATTGGCGTTGCCGCAACGCTCGCCGAGCCCGTTCAGCGTGCCCTGGATCTGGCGCGCGCCGGCACGCACCGCGGCCAACGAATTGGCCACCGCCTGCTCGGTGTCATTGTGGGCGTGGATGCCGACGTGAGAGCCGGGGATATGTTGTATGACGGTGGCGACAATGGACTCGACCTCGTGCGGCATCGCGCCGCCATTGGTGTCGCACAGCACCACCCAGCGCGCGCCGGACTCGTAGGCCGCCTTCGCACAGGCCAGCGCGTAGTCGGCATTCTCCTTATAGCCGTCGAAGAAGTGCTCGCAATCGACCATCACCTCGCGGCCCGCGGCCCTTGCCGCGCCGACGCTGTCGCGGATCGAGGCAAGGTTCTCCTCGTTGGTGGTTTCGAGCGCCACCCGCACCTGATAGGCGCTGGCCTTGGCGACAAAGCAGATCGCATCCGCTTTGGCCTCGATCAGCGCCGCAAGGCCAGGATCGTTCGACGCCGAACGGCCCGGACGGCGGGTCATGCCGAAGGCGGTGAATTTGGCGTGGGCGAACTTCGGCTTCTCGGCGAAAAATTCGGTGTCGGTTGGATTGGCGCCGGGATAGCCGCCCTCGACATAGTCGATGCCGAGTTCATCCAGCATCCGCGCGATGATACGCTTGTCGTGCAGGGTAAAGTCGACCCCGTTGGTCTGCGCGCCGTCGCGCAGCGTGGTGTCGAAGAGATAAAGGCGTTCGCGGCTCATGAAGGGCCTCCCGGCACGGCCGCGTCAGCCAGCGCCTTCTGCATCGTGGTGTTGGCGAGCCATTCGCCATTGATGGTGACGGTGTTGCGCTGGGTGGCGACGAAGCCGCGCTTCCTGAACACGGGCTCGGCGGTGTCGCTGGCGTCCACCGTCAGGCTTTTGGCGCCGCGCGCAGCGGCAAGCTTTTCCAGCGCCTCGACCAGCATCGACGCTATCCCCTGCCCGGCGACGCTGGGATGCACGTAAAGCATGTCGATGTGGTCGGCGCCTTTCAGCGAGGCGAAGCCGACCGGCGCGCTCTGCATCGTGGCAATCAGCGTGAGCTGGCCGGCAAGTCTCGCGCCGAACGCTTCTTCATCATCGGCGGCCGCCGCCCAGGCTTCCTGCTGCGCCTCGCTGTAGTCCTCGCCGGTCAGCCCCTCGATGGCGGCAACGAAGATCGCCGCCAGCATCGGCGTGTCCGCCGGCAGATACGGCCGTAGGCCGGGTTTGGGCAATGCCTGTCCCATCGCGTCAAAACGCTCCGAGCAGCCGCAAGGCGAGCACCACCGCGCCGACGATCAGCGCCCATTTGATGAAGATGTAGTAGCGCCAGTGTTTCGGGAACGGCGTGTCGGGCTTGGTCATCGCGCGATCTCCCAGGTTGTAACAGGATTGCCGTCGGCGTCCTTGCCGTCCTTGAGCACAACGCCCATTGCGGCGAGTTCGTCGCGGATGCGGTCGGATTCCTTGAAATCCTTGCGCGCCCGCGCTGCGGTGCGGTCCGCAATCAGTCCGCCTACCTGTTGCGTATCGACGCCGCTTGCCTGCTGCTTGCGTCGCTTCCATGCCTCAGCACTCATCGAGAGGAATCCTAGCAGCCGAAGCGACGCCACGAATTCGCCGCGTTCGCGCTCGCCACCGGACGCAGCTGCGTTCCGCAGGCCATGCAGGACGGCCATGGCCTGCGCCGTATTGAGGTCGTCATACAGCGCTTCGATCAAGGCCGGCGACGCTTGACCGGCGTCGGCGTCGGCTGCAATTGCGTACCAATCGTCCAGCGTCTTCGCACTCTCTTCCGCGCTCTTCCTGGCCCAATCGAGCGGCGATCGGTAATGCGTCCTGAGCATACTCAGGCGCAGCACCTCGCCCGGCCAATCGGCCAGCATCTCGCGGATCGTGAAGAAGTTGCCGAGCGACTTCGACATCTTCTCGCTCTCGAGCTGCAGGAATCCGTTGTGCATCCAGACATTCGCCATCCGGTCGGAATGAAACGCGCAGCAGGTTTGTGCGATTTCGTTCTCATGGTGCGGAAACACCAGATCGATGCCGCCACCGTGAATGTCGAATTTCTCGCCGAGATGCTTCCAGGCCATCGCCGAGCATTCGATGTGCCAGCCGGGGCGGCCTTCCGTCTTGATGCCCGATGGCGACGGCCATGACGGCTCGCCCGGCTTCGACGGCTTCCACAACACGAAGTCGGTGTCGTCGCGCTTGTAGGGGGCAACGTCAACGCGAGCGCCGGCAATCATTTCGTCGAGTGGGCGCTTCGACAATGCGCCATAGCGCGGCATCACCGTATCAGCCGCGTTCATCGCCTGCGGCGAGAACAGCGCGTGGTCCTCGGCGATATAGGCGAAGCCGCCGGCGACCAGCTTCTCGATGATCGCCCGCATTTCCGGAATATGTTCGGTCGCACGCGGCTGCACGGTCGGCGGCAAGCAGCCCAGCGCGGTAACGTCGTCCTGGTACTGCTGGTAGGTCAGCTCCGTGACCTTGCGGATCGCCTCGTTCAGCGGCAGGCCCGGATGATCGCGCGCGGCGCGGTCATTGATCTTGTCGTCGACGTCGGTGACGTTGCGAGCATAGGTCACATGTGCTGCGCCGTACCGATGGCGCAGCACGCGGAACAATACGTCGAACACGATCGCGGCACGACCGTTGCCGATATGGGCGAAGTCGTAAACCGTCGGTCCGCAGACATACATGCGGACGTTGTTTGGATCGAGCGGCACAAACGGCCGCTTCTCCTTCGTCAACGTATCGTAGAGGCGCAGTTCCATGGAAAACCCATCCGTGGCGGCCGGGCGTCCAATGATCTCGGTTGGGAGAAAAGACGGCCTCAGCCAGCGAATCGCTAGCTAATAATCTCGCGGCAAATGCTTGAGATGGCGAGGCGGTCGTTCATGTTTCCAGCATGGCGGCATCAGGGGGACGGCGTCAAGGCCCGATTCGGGTGGATATCGCCGCGCCTCGTGGTTAACCCTTGTGTCGCGATCACCCGCCAGCCAGCACCAGCCGGACGCCTTTCGTCCCCCTGATCGGGCAGGGTTTGCCACACCCCCGCCCCGGAAACGACGTGACGCTGCCCCGAGAAGCGGGTATTGAATGCAACCTTGGCCGCACGACGCCGCCTTGACCGTGACGATCGGTTTTTTTGTAGCCGCGCGGTTCACTTTTAATGGCCGGATATGCTGCGAATACCCAACGCTCCCCTCGCCCATTGGATATTGACCTCGGTCGTGCTGCTCGGCATCGCGACCTCGGCCAGCCCTGCTTACGCGCAGATGAACCCCGGCGCGCCGCCGCCAGGCGCGCAGGCCAATCCGGTCTGCGTCCGGCTGGAGGGGCAATTGACGGCGATCGACCGGGGTGCTGGCACCGGCGACCCCGCCAAGGATGAACAGATCCGCCGCTATCAGGACGCCCAGGCCAAGCAGCAGGCCGAACTTGATCGCGTGACGCTGCAGGCCAAGCGGATGGGCTGCGAAAGCACCGGATTTTTCTCGCTTTTCAACGGCCAGTCGGCGCAATGCGCGCCGGTGAACAACCAGATCCAGCAGATGCGCAGCAATCTCGACCAGATCACGACCAGCCTGGAGCGGCTGCGCAGCGGCGGCATCGGCGGCGCCGACCGCGAAAACCAGCGCCGCTCGGTGCTGGCGGCGCTCGCGCAAAACAATTGCGGCCCGCAATACGCGGCGGCGGCGCGCGGGCCCGGCAATTTCATCGACAGCCTGTTCGGCAACAACAACCAGCTGCCGCCTCCCAGCGCCGACCTGGGCCCACCCTCCGGCACCTTCCGTACCGTTTGCGTCCGCACCTGCGACGGCGCTTACTTCCCGGTATCCTTCGCCACCTATCAGGCGCGATTCCAGGACGACGAGAAGACCTGCCGGGCGCTGTGCCCGGCCACCGAAGCCGCGCTGTTCACCTATCGCAATCCAGGTGAGGACATCAACCAGGCGGTCTCGATCACGGGACAGCCCTATTCGTCGCTGCCGAACGCCTTCAAGTTCCGCACCGAGTTCAACGCGGCCTGCGCCTGCAAGGCGGCGGGCCAGACCTGGTCGGAGGCTCTGAAGTCGGTCGACGACAGGGCTTCGGTCGAGCAGGGCGACATCATCGTCACCGAGGAAAGCGCCAAGCGGATGCAGCAGCGCGCGCAGCCCAAGGCGCTGCCCCCGCCGCCGGCCAAAAAGGGCGCCACGCCCGCCACTGCCAACGCACCGCCGGCCGAGACAACCGCCGTGGCCGATGACAAGGACAAGCCGATCCGCACCGTCGGCCCGACCTTCATCCAGCCGAAGCAATAGCGGCCGCTATCCCTCGAACGCCTCAGCCGACGCGCGGCCGGCGCGGGCGACCAGCCCGTCGTCGGGCTCGGTCAACGCCTTGCCATCGTCGCGGAAGCGGTTGGTGATGGGGTAGCGGCGGTCGCGGCCAAAATTCTTTTCCGTCACCTTGACACCCGGTGCGGCCTGCCGGCGCTTGTATTCGGCGACGTTGAGCAGCCGGTCGATCCGCGTCACCACCTCGGCCGGGAAACCGGCTGCAATGATCGCGGCGAGCGGCTCCTCCCGCTCGACCAGCCGCTCGAGGATGGCGTCCAGAATGTCGTAGGGCGGCAGCGAATCCTGATCGGTCTGGTTCTCGCGCAGTTCCGCCGTCGGCGGCCGCGTGATGATGTTGACCGGGATCACCTCGCCCGCAGGCCCCAGCGCGCCATCCGGCTTCCACTGGTTGCGCAGGCTCGACAAGCGGAACACTTCGGTTTTGTAGATGTCCTTGATCGGGTTGAAGCCGCCGTTCATGTCGCCATAGATGGTGGCGTAGCCGACCGACATTTCCGACTTGTTGCCTGTCGTGACCACCATCGCGCCGGTCTTGTTGGAAATCGCCATCAACAGCGTGCCGCGGGTGCGCGCCTGCAGATTTTCCTCGGTGATGTCGCGCGGCAGGCCGGCGAAGGGTTTTGACAGGATCTTTTCGAAGCCGTTGACGGCGTCGGCGATCGGCAGCACCTCGTAGGCAAAGCCGAGCGCCTTGGCGAGCCTGGCGGCATCGTCGAGCGAGACCTGGGCGGTAAAACGAAACGGCAGCATCACGCCACGAACCCGCTCGGCGCCGAGCGCATCGACCGCGATCGCCGCGCACAGCGCCGAATCGATGCCGCCGGAGACGCCGAGCAGCACGCCCGGAAAGCCGTTCTTGCGGACGTAGTCACGCAGGCCGAGCACGCAGGCGGCATAATCCGCCTTGTCACCCTCGATCAGCGGCGCGACCGGCCCGGTGCAGCGCCAGCCGCCGGCACCCCTGCTCCAGTTCAGCGTCACGATGCTCTCGTCGAAGGCGGGCAGTTGCGCCGCCACCGACAGATCGGCATTGAGCGCAAACGACGCACCATCGAACACCAGTTCGTCCTGGCCGCCGACCTGGTTCAGATAGACCATCGGCAAGCCGCTTTCGGTGACGCGGGCGACCGCGACCGACAGCCGCACATCGTTCTTGTCGCGCGCATAGGGCGAGCCGTTCGGCACCACCAGGATTTCCGCACCGGTCTCGGCCAGGCACTCGACGACGTTCTCGTATTCCTCTGATTCCTCGAGCCAGATGTCCTCGCAGATGGGAACGCCGACCCGGACCCCCTTGACCGTCACCGGCCCGGAAGCCGGACCGCGCGCAAACAACCGCTTCTCGTCGAACACGCCGTAATTCGGCAGGTTCGCCTTGAAGCGGAGCGCCGCAATGCGGCCCTGGTCGAGCAGCGCACAGGCATTGTAGAGCTTGCCGTCCTCGACCCAGGGCGTGCCGATCAGCATCGCCGGGCCGCCGCCGGCGCTCTCGCGCGCCAGCTGCTCGATGGCGGCGCGGCAGGCGGCCTGGAAGGCCGGCTTCAGCACCAGGTCTTCCGGCGGGTAGCCGGTGACGAACAGCTCCGGCAGCACCACGAGATCGGCGCCGTCGGCCTTCGCCCGGTCGCGTGCGGCGCGCGCCTTGGCGGCGTTGCCGGCGACGTCGCCGACGGTCGGGTTCAACTGCGCCAGCGTGATCTTGAAGGTCGGTTCAGTCATGGCAGCGATGTTGCCTTGCACAAGGACAAACTGCAATTGCTCGCTTTAGATCGCGCCCATGCGTTCGGCGAGGGCGAACAGCCAGAAAGCTCCGGCCATCAGTAGCGATACGCCGACTGCCGCCGATCCCATATCCTTAACCTGACCGATCTTCGGATCGTGATCGGTGGTCAGGCGGTCGGCGAGCTTCTCGATCGCGGTATTGACCAGTTCGACCACCAGCACGAAGGCGACCGCCGCGATCAGTTCGACGCGGCGCATGGCGGTGACGCCGACCAGCCAGGCCAGCGGCAGCGAAAGCGCAAGCGCGAATATCTCCTCGCGCACGGCCTGCTCGGAGCGGATCGCGAAGACGAGGCCGTTACGCGTGTTGATCGTGGCCCGCCAAAGTCGCAGCAAGTCAAAGTCCCGCCGCGGCTGGCATCGGCTTGTCCCTGACGCCACGCTCCTGCTTCAGGAGTTCGGCGATCAGGAAAGCAAGGTCGATCGATTGCTCGGCGTTGAGACGGGGGTCGCAGACCGTGTGATAGCGGTCGTTGAGGGCCTCGTCGGTGATGGCACGCGCGCCGCCGATGCATTCGGTGACGTCCTGCCCGGTCATTTCCAGGTGCACGCCGCCGGCATGGGTTCCCTCCGCGGCGTGGATGGCGAAGAACGACTTCACCTCCGACAATACGCGGTCGAACGGGCGGGTCTTGTAGCCCGAGGTCGAGGTGATGGTGTTGCCGTGCATGGGATCGCAGGACCAGACCACGACGCGCCCTTCCCGCTGCACCGCGCGGACCAGCCCCGGCAGATGTTCGCCGACCTTGTCGGCGCCGAAACGGTTGATCAGCGTCATCCGGCCCGGTTCATTGTCGGGATTGAGGACGTCGATCAGCTTCAGCAACTCATCCGGCTTCAGCGAGGGACCGCATTTCAGGCCGATCGGGTTCTTGATGCCGCGGAAATACTCGACATGGCCGTGGTCGAGCTGCCGGGTGCGGTCGCCGATCCAGATCATGTGGCCCGAGGTCGCGTACCAGTCGCCGGTGGTGGAATCGACCCGCGTGAAGGCCTGCTCATAACCCAGGAGCAGCGCCTCGTGGCTGGTGTAGAAATCGGTGGCGCGCAGCTCGGGGTGGCTTTCCAGGTCGAGGCCGCAGGCGCGCATGAAGTTCAGCGCGTCGGAAATGCGGTCCGCCAGTTCCTTGTAGCGCCGCGACTGCGGCGAATCCTTGAGGAAGCCGAGCATCCACTGGTGCACGCTGCCGAGATTGGCGAAGCCGCCGGTCGCGAACGCGCGCAGCAGGTTCAGCGTCGCCGCCGACTGCCGGTACGCCATCAACTGGCGCTGCGGATCGGGAGTACGCGCTTCCCGCGTGAACTCGATGTCGTTGATGATGTCGCCGCGGTAGCTCGGCAATTCAACGCCGCCGACCTTCTCGGTGTTCGAGGAGCGCGGCTTGGCGAATTGCCCGGCAATGCGGCCGACTTTCACCACCGGCAGCGCGCCGGCATAGGTGAGCACGACCGCCATCTGCAGCAGCACGCGGAAAAAATCGCGGATGTTGTTGGCGCCGTGCTCGGCAAAGCTCTCGGCGCAATCGCCGCCCTGCAGCAGGAAGGCTTCGCCGGCGGCGACCCGCGCCAGCGCCTTTTTCAGGTTGCGGGCTTCGCCGGCAAACACCAGCGGCGGAAAGGTGGCAAGCTGCGCCTCGACATCGGCCAATGCCTTGGCATCGGGATAATCGGGCATTTGCAGCACCGGCCGGGTGCGCCAGCTATCGGGTGTCCACCGCTCGGACATGGCGTCAACTCCTGAGCAAAAACCGCAACTTGCCCGCCTTCGCTAGAGCTTCGGTCGGGCCGGCAATGGGGTAGGCCCCGTCAAAGCCCCTCGCGTAGCTGGGCCGGCGGTTGTGAAGGCCGGTTTATACACAGGCCGCCGGCCCACCGCCAGTTAGATTTCCGGTAGTCTTGGCAAGCCCTTGCGGCGATATCCGAATCCGCCTTTGGTAGGGCCGCTCGAAAAAATCCCAAGAAGGAGCTGGCGGTGATCGGGCCGGGGCTGGACGACGTCTTCATCGACGACATCACGGTGCCTGCGACCGACGGCTATCCGCTGGGCGCGACGCTGTTTCTGCCGCGCGCCGCCAAGCGCCACGCCGTGCTGATCAACTCGGCGACCGCTGTGCCGCGCCGCCGCTATCGCGGCTTTGCCAGCTACCTCGCCACCCGCGGTTGCGCAGTGCTGACCTACGACTACCGTGGCACCGGCGACTCCCGGCCAAAGGCCATCGCCGGCTCCGACCAGCCGGCATCGCTGGTCGGCTTCAGGGCCTCGATGGCGGATTGGGCGGCGCGCGACGCCACCGCCGCGGTGGCGTGGATGCGCGAGCGCTACCAGGCGCTGCCGTTCGCCTATGTCGGACATTCCTTTGGCGGTCAGGCGCTCGGCCTGTTGCCGAACAACTCCGAGATTGACCGCGCGCTCTTCATTGCCGCGCAGGCCGGCTACTGGAGGCTGATGGCGACGCCGGAGCGCTACCGCGTCTACGCCCTGCTGAAGTTCGTCGGCGTTCCCCTGACCCGCGCGCTCGGCTACATGCCGGGCAAGGCCGGCCTCGGCATGGATCTGCCGAAGGATGCGTTCCTGCAATGGGTCGGCTGGGTCGCGAGCCCGCGCTATCTGTTCGACGACCCCACGCTGGCGGCGGTGCGGAATTTTCCGAACTACACGGGCGCGCTGCGCGCGCTGTGCATGTCCGACGACCCCTGGGCGACGCGGCCCGCGGTCGACCTGCTGTGTTCGGGCTTCACCTCGATCAGGCCGGAGATCGTCATGGTGGAGCCGGCCGATGCCGGCGCGCGCAAAATCGGCCACTTCGGCTTTTTCAGGAATGAGCATCGCAATACGCTGTGGCGCGGGGCCGCGGAATGGATTCAGGCGGGGGAGTAGCGGGTCTCGGCGCTGCGGGCGCAGCCGCTCCAATGTCGAAACAAGGATGTCGTCATCGCCCGGCTCGACTGGGCGATCCAGTACGCCGCGGCTTATCGGTCCTATCACTGACGTCTCTGGAATACTGGGTCGCCCGGTCGAGCCGGGCGACGACGACTGAATACGAGTTCGCGATCTCGCGGCATGTTTCGCCCGAGGTTTGCTGTTGCTCCTTGCCCCCTCGATGAAGAGGGCGCAGGGAAGACCGGGTGCGCGCTGCACCCGCGGTCTCGTGTGCATTGTGCACATAGAAAATGCGCACACGAGCATACAGGTCCAGCGGAGAGCATCCGGCCTTCCCTGCGCAGTGGATTGACGGCTTATAACGCGATCTCCCTGGAGAACGGCTCTTTTGCCTCCGCCCGCGAAAGGCCCTCGTTCAATCCGTCAGGCCGGCCTTGCGCATGCCCTGCAGAAACCGCTCCATCAGTTCGGGGGTCTGATAGGGAACGCTCGCCTTTATCCAGTCAATCGAGAGTTGCGGTTGCTCAAGCCGTGCTACGGCGAGAAATTCTTTGGCCTCGTCTACCCTGCCCATCTGCGCCAGGCTCGCGCAGCGCAAGCGCTGGGCGCCGTGAAAGCCCGGGCGCAGCCGAAGCAGTTGCTCCGAGGATCGACACGCCTCCGCGTACTGGCCGGCCAGGTAGCTGGCGACGGCAATGCCTCCGAGAAACATCGCGGTGTCGGGATCCAACGGGCTGAGCCGCATCGCTTCTCTGCCATGCGTGATGGCTTCATCGCTCAATCCCGCAAACGCCAGGCCATGGCTGAGATAGCCGTGGGCGGCCGCTGAACCCGGATTGAGACTGACCGCGCGCCGGAACGCCGCGATCGATTCTTCCGTACGTCGTTCCATCATCGCCCAGTAGCCGAACGCGATCTGTCCCCACGGATCGCAATCGTCAAGCGCGATCGCCCGCAGGGTGTGTTGACGGCCGGCGAGCAGGCCCTGGTCCCGGTCGATCCAGCCATTATGCGCGGCAAACACCAGGCAGAACCCGAGCAGGCTTCTTGCCGGCGCGTAGTCCGGATAGGCATCAACGGCACGACCAAGCGCCTCAACGGCGGCTTCATTATCCGTTCGCGTCAGCCGCCAGACATGCGTTTGCGCCCGCGCCACCAGCTCCCAGGCCCCGAGATCGCCCGGAGAACGCGCAAAGGCGCGAACGCCCTCCGCCGCCAGCAAGCGCGGCTCGATCGCGGCGACGACGCTTCGCGTGATCTCATCCTGAACCGCGAAGATCTCGCCCAGTTCGCGGTCATACTGCTCGGCCCAGTGATGGCCGCCGGTCGTCGCGTCCACCAACTGAGCGCTGATGCGTAGCCGCTGGCCGGCGCGGCGCACACTGCCTTCGAGCACGTAGCGTACACCCACCTCTTTCGCGACCTGCCGGACATCGACGGCACGGCCCTTGTATACAAATGTCGAATTGCGAGCGATGACGAACAGCCAGCGGATGCGGGACAGGCCGGTGATCAGGTCCTCGGAGATGCCGTCGGCGAAGTATTCCTGGTTGGGATCGCCACTCATGTTGGCAAACGGCAGCACGGCAATCGAGGGACGGTCGGGCAACGGCAGCGCATTGTTTCCGCCGGCCTCCACCGTCGTGGCGCTTGCGCTCGGATCGGCAACGCCGGCGTCGGTCGTCACCGGCAGCGCGAACAGATAGCCGCGCTTGGCGACGGTTTCGATGATCGCCTGGCCGTCGTCCTGCAACGCCTGCCGAACTTCCTTGATGCACTGGACCAGCGAATTTTGCGTGACGTTGACGTTCTGCCAGACGTGGTCGATCAACTCCTTCTTCGGAACGAGCCGGCCGGGATGCTGCGCCAGATACACCAGCACGTCGAAGGATTTTGGCCGCAATGGCACCGTGACGCCGCCGCGGCGCAGACAGGCCGACCTTCGATCGACCTGGAACGAACCAAAACGATAGCTCTGTGCTTCCACCATCTCTGCGAGATCGACCTGTGCCGGTTGGCCTGCGGCAGTTTAGACCATTTCATCACAATTTCACTGCTTCTTCACCGCCGCCGCGCCTGGGATGTGGGAGCGTCCGGGCGAGCCCTCGACCTCGGGGGCACGAGTCACGGAGAAGTTCGATGAAGCCAACATCACGGTTTTCCATCGCAGTCTGGATCAGCGGCGCCATCGCGCTGTTCGCCACGACCGCCGCCCGCGGCGACGTCATCATGGACTGGAACGCCAAGGCAGATGCCATCGCCATCGATAAGCAGCTACCAAACGCTCCCAACGCGCGCGGGCAGGCGATGCTTCATATCGCGATGTTCGAGGCGGTCAACGCCATCGACAGGCGCTATGCCCCCTACAAGCTCAACCTGTCCGCGGATCGGAGCGCATCCCGGGAAGCGGCCGCCGCTGCCGCCGCCTATGACGTGCTGCTGACGCTGCATCCCGACCGAAAATCCGACCTCGATGCAACGCTGGCCGCGTCGCTCGCCGGGATTGCGGGGAGCGAGGCGAAGTCGAAGGGTATCGAACTCGGAAAGCAAGCCGCCGCCGGGATCATCGCCTTGCGCGCCAGCGACGGCAGCAACACGCCGGAAAGCTATCGTCCCGTAACGACGCCGGGCGTCTATGTGCCGACGCCGACACCGATCGAATCCACGAGTTCGAAGATCATGCCGTTCGCGATGGCGAGCGGATCGCAATTCCGCCCCGGCCCGCCTCCCCCGCTGACCTCGGAGACCTGGACCCGCGACCTCAACGAGATTCGTGAGATCGGCGGCAGCGCCAGCCGCAAACGCACGGACGAACAGACGACGATCGCGCGCTTCTGGTTCTTCACCGGGCCGCGGACCTACAATCCCATCGTCCGCCAGATCGTATCAGCCAGGAAGATGGACCTGGTCGATTGCGCCCGCCTCTATGCCCTGACATCGATCGCCGGCACCGATGCCTTCATTGCCGTCTTCGACGCCAAGTACGCCTACAACCTCTGGCGTCCCGTCACCGCCATCCGCAACGCCGACCTCACCTCCAATCCCGCGACCCCGCGCGAGCCCTCGTGGCAACCGCTGGGAACGACTCCGATGCATCCGGAGTACCCGTGCGCGCATTGCATCGTCGCGTCAGCCGTTTCCACGGTGCTGCAGAATGTCGTCGGCAACGAGATCGGCGAGGTCACGCTGGCCAGCCCAACGGCGCCCGGCATCACCCGCAAATGGACGCGGCTGCAGGACTACAGCGACGAGGTATCCAACGCCCGCATCTACGCCGGTTTCCATTACCGCTTCTCGACCGAAACCGCCAAAGACATGGGCAAGAAGATCGGCGAACTGACGGCGGCGACGCTGATGCCCGGCGCCGTCGCCGATGCACAAAGGAAGCGCTGATCGGCGGAATGATAATCGAGGTCTGACAAGAACGTCGTGTTGACGACCTCGAATTCAGACCCGAACCACTCGTCGATCAACTTTGTTCGCGTCGCCCGGCGTGATGCCGCATCCAGAACATGGCATTGCGCCGGGCGGTGATCGATGCTCGATATCTTGAGCAGCGTTTCAAAACTGGCCTGCCGATCCTCACGGTTGGCGACTTCGGCATAATAGATCGTGTGGTCGAGTTTACCCAGGGCCCAACAGAACTGGACGCGATCCTGGTCGGTCTTGCGCGGGTGACGATAGGCACGAAGGTCTTCCTAGATTACGCGGGAAATATCGTTTCATCACCGGCACCTCGTTTTCGCGGACGGTAATGCGATCTGCAGCGCGTCGATGTGAATTGCATTACAGGCAGGCTCGGTTGATCGCTTTTCAGGACTCACTTTGCCGTGATCTTGCCCGAGCGGATCACGCCTGCGTACTTTTCAGTTTCGTATCCACTGGGAAGCTGGTGGCAGCCGGACTCGGCATCGCCCTGGTGCCGTCGACCATGCAGAGCGTGCGCATTGCCGGGGTCGTTTACCGCCTGCAGGGCGTTGCTCCAAAAGCGTTTCTTGGACTGGCCTCCCGACGCGGCGACTCATCGCCGGTGGTCAAACAATTTGTGAGCATGGTTCGAACGATTGCAAAGCTCACTCCGGCAAGCTTGTGAACGGGGTGGAACGCGATCAGGCTTGAGCGCAGCGGTTATCCGGACAGCTAACGCCTTGCCTTTCACTCGGGCTTGAAGCCCGAGGCCTTGACCACCGGCCCCCACAATTCGGAATCGGTTTTCTGAATCCTTACGAATTCCTCGGCCGAAGTACCTGTTGTCCGGACGCCCAGCGGCGCCAGACGTTTGCTGAATTCGGGGTTGCGGACCGCTTCGACCACGGCCTGATTCAGCTGCGATACGACTTTCACGGGCGTCTTGGCCGGGGCATAGACACCATACCAGCCTTCACCGCGGATCGCGTAGCCGCTTTCGGTGAAGGTCGGCACCTCGGGCAGCGCCGTCGAACGCTCCCGACCCGACGTCGCGAGGACTCGGATGCGCCCGGCCTTATGGGCCTCCACCAAATCCTGCGTTGAAGTGAAGTGCAGGGGTAGGTGACCGCCGATGAGGTCGGTGATGGCCTGGGGGTTGCCTTTGTAAGCGACGTGGCGAAGATCGACGCCGGCATGGCGGGCGAACAGCACCGCAAAGAAGTGCGGCAGGGATCCCGCAGCCGGCGTTCCGTAGGTGGCCTGCGCCGGATTGGCCTTCAGCCAGTCAACCAGTTCCCGGAGGTTTCCGGCGGGTACACTGGCGCCAACCGCCACGCCAAGGTCGAATGTGCCGACCTGGGAGATCGGCTGGAAATCGCGCAGGGGATCGTACGCGAGGTTGTCATAGACGTGCGGGAAAAGCGCCATCGGCGCCATCGGCGTGAACAGCAACACGGTGCCGTCGGCCGGGGCGTCCTTGACCGACTGGACGCCGAGGCGTCCAGCCGCGCCGGGCTTGTTCTCGACGATGACCGTCCGGTTGAGCCGCGTGCGTATGGAATCGGCGATCATGCGCGCGGCCGTATCACCAACGCCGCCGGCAGGATACGGGTTAACGATTCGGATCGGAGATTCGCCGATTTGCGCGGCGGCAGGTCCTGCCAGGACCAGGCCGAGGGTGGCTGCCAATGCCATTCGGATCATGTGCATGGACGTCTCCAACTGAAATATCGCCGCTATCGTCTTGACCGATCCAACCTCCCTCCCGATGATCCATAAGGGAAGTCTTGTTTTCCTTATATGGCGATAGAATCCATTGATGGAGGCTTACGTGGACTTGGACTGGAGCATTGCCCTCGATGGACGCATCAAGCTTCGCAACCTTCATGTGCTCCAGGCCGCCGCCGAAACGGGCAGCATGGCCAAGGCGGCAGCCTATCTGGCGATAACACAGCCCGCCGTTTCATATGCGATTTCCGAGCTAGAGCAGGCCATGGGCGTGCCATTGCTCGATCGCACCTCGCAGGGCGTGTCCCCGACCGTTTACGGACTGGCGCTGCTGGCCCGCAGCACCATCGTGTTCAACGAGTTGCGACACGGCATCAGCGAGATCGCCTCACTTGCCGACCCCGAGGTCGGAGAGTTGCGAATCGGCACCACGCCGCCAATGTCAGCGGTCGCCTCGGCCGTGTTCAATCGTCTGGCGCCGCGCTATCCCCGCATGCGGTTCGAGCTCAGCGTGGCCGGAACCGACGTGCTTCTCCGCCAGTTGCGCCAACGCGATGTCGAAATCGTCATCAGCCGGCTTGCGCCTTCGGTTCGCGACGACGATCTGAGGATCGAGACGCTGTTTCATGACGAGCTGGCCGTCATCTGCAGCAGAAACAACAAGTGGGCGCGGCAACGAAATGTCTCTCTGGCAGATCTTGTGCCTGAAGCGTGGGTCCTCCCTCCCCCGACCGGGTTCCTGACGCAGGTCATGCGCGCCGCCTTCGAAGCGCAGGGCCTCGAATTTCCGCGCGCGACCGTCACGACGTCTTCCACCTATGCTATGAGCGTCCTGGTCGGCAACGGCGATTTTCTCGCCATCCATCCCAACACGATGCTGACGACGCCCGACAAACACCCGCAGTTGACTTCCGTCGACGTGCGGCTGCCAACAACGCGCGGAGCGATCGGCCTGATCGCATTGAAGGATCGTTCGCTGAGCCCGGTGGCCGGGCTGTTCGTCCAATCGGCCGTTCCGATCGGCAAGGCGATCCAGCCGAAGCGGACGACCCGCGTCACCCGCAAGTAATGCTCCCGCGTCAGACGATCTTCTGCGCCTTCAGCTTTTCGAGCCTGGCGTCGTCATAACCGATCGTCGCCAGAACCTCCTTCGTGTCGGCGCCGAGCAGCGGCGGGGCGCGATACTCGGTCACCGGCGTATCCGAGAACGTGATCGCGTTGCGGATCAGCGACAGCGCGGGCTCGAACGGATGATCGACCTTGACCTGCATGCCCCGGGCGCGGACATGCGGATCGGAAAACACCTGCGCGAAATCATTGATCGGGCCCGAGGGCACGCCGGCCTGTTCCAGCGCTTCCAGCCAGTGCGCCACCGGCTGCTTCAGGAACAATCCGGCGAAGATCGCCATGATCTCCTTGCCGTGGACGACGCGGTCGTTGTTCCTGAGAAACCGCGGGTCGCTGGAAAGCTCTGGCGCGCCGAGCACGGCGCAGGTGCGCACGAACTGGCCGTCATTGCCGACCACCAGCATCAGTTCGCCGTCGGTGCAGCGGAACACGCCGGCCGGCATGCCGCCATTGCCCCAGGTGCCGCGGCGCGGCGGGGTTTGGCCGTTGACGAGGAAGATCTGGGCGTAATGCGACAGCGAGGCGATCACGGTGTCGAACAGGCAGACATCGACATGCTGGCCCGCCCCGCCATTGGCCTTGCGGTGATAGAGCGCCGCCAGGATGCCGATCGAGGAATTCATCCCGGTCATGTAATCGACGATGGAGGGGCCGACCTTCATCGGGCCCGCGCCGGGCTCGCCGTCGAGATGGCCGGTGACACTCATCAGCCCGCCCATCGCCTGCAGGATCGCGTCGTAGCCGGCGCGCGGCGCGTAGGGTCCGGTCTGGCCGAAGCCGGTGACCGAGCAATAGACGATGCCGGGATTGATCGCCTTGATCGACTGGTAATCCAGCCGGTAGCGCTTGAGGTCCCCGACCTTGTAGTTCTCCATCATCACGTCGCAGGATTTCGCCAGTTCGCGGACGATGTCCTGGCCTTCGGCGGTGGCGATATTGACGGTGACCGACTTCTTGTTGCGGTTGGCGCAGAGATAGAATGAGTTGTTGTTGTTTTGCTTTCCGTCGGGGTCGGCGAGATAGGGCGGACCGAAGGCGCGGGCGTCGTCGCCGCCGCCGGGACGCTCGATCTTGATCACCTCGGCGCCGAGATCGGCCAGCATCTGCGCCGACAGGGGTCCGGCGAGCACGCGCGTCAGGTCGAGAATCCTGATGCCCTGAAGTGGCAGAGCCGACATGGACGTCCTCCGGTTCTTTCTTGGCGTTGCGGCGCGGTGCCCCGGGCGCGGTGCCAAGCCGATACACTATTTTGCCGCGCCGAGCCCTGCGTCTGGGTCATGCGGGTATCCGGGACCGGGCGGGAGCACCGTTTTCTGCGCGTGCGCAATGTTTGAGCGGCCCGAGACATAGGTGACATTTCGTACCGGACACATGGGTTACACTTTTCGCTTTTTTGCAAGCGGGAGGTGTGTGGATGCCGTGGAAAGCGAGTTCGGTCATGGAAGAACGCCTGCGTTTTGTTGCCCGCCTGCTGGACGGGGAGGCGATGACGGACCTCTGCCGGGAGT
>NZ_JALHLP010000012.1 GCF_022844465.1 Bradyrhizobium sp. | reverse complement strand
AATCGAGTGGGAGTAGGGGCCGGCAGCCCTATGGAAACAATCCGTCCTACCGGTTGGTTTGTGGGTGTTGGCTCAGGGATAGAAATGGCAAGGGACGGGCGGAAGTCGCTGCTGCAAATATCCGGCCAGCTAGCGTAGCACGCACGACGCCGCGATACCCGGGACTGCTCCCGCATGTTGCTGCTACAACCGTCCACCGCGCCGGTCACTCTTGCTGGAACGTCAGCTGCATACCCCCGCCGCTCCGTGTTAGGATTTCCCATCATCCCCCGGAGCCACCCTTCATGTCCGTCGCGACCGCCCCAAATCAACACACTCCGACCGCAGCCGACACCGATCCGGAAACCCTCGGCTTCATGCAGGGCTTTCCGCCGCCGCCGGACAAGACCATCACCTTCCATGACGGATCGTTCCGCAGCTTCCCCGAACTCCGCTGGGCCTGGAGCAATATCCGCCAGCTGGTGCCGACCGTGAATGTCTGGCGCGGGGCAGGGCCCGCGTCGGTATTGCCGCGCCAGGAGCATGACATCGGCGCGTCCGCATCGGTCACCATGGACGGGCGGCCGATGACGTTTGCGCGCATGCTCGAGGAGACCTATGCCGACGGCGTCGCCGTGCTGCACCGGGGCAAGCTGATCTACGAGCGCTATTTCGGCGCGCTGAAGCCGCACAAGCCGCACATCTCGATGTCAGTGACGAAATCGTTCACCGGCACGCTCGCCGGCATTCTGGTGGCGGAAGGCAAGATCGATCCGCAGGCGCCGGTCACGGACTATGTCCCGGAGCTGAAGGCGAGCGCGTTCGGCGACGCGCGCGTGCACGAGGCGATGGATATGACCACCGGCCTCGAATACACGGAAGTTTATACCGACAGGAATTCCGGCGTGTTCGGGCTGCGACGGGCGAACGGCATGGCGCCGATCGAGCCGGGCTATGAAGGCGCCACCGACATTTTCGATTTCCTGTGCGCGCAGAAGAAGCAGGGCGAGCACGGCAAGGCCTTCTCCTACAAGACCGTCAATTCCGACGTGCTGGCCTTTATCTGCCGGCGGGCGAGCGGCATGACGCTGTCCGATCTCTTATCCGAGCGGATCTGGATTCCGATGGGGGCGGAGGAGGACGCGCATTATCACGTCGACCGCATCGGCACCGAAAGCGGCGGCGGCGGGCTTTCGACCTGCCTGCGCGATCTCGCCCGCTTCGGCGAAGCCATCCGCAATCACGGCCGGTTCAACGGCCGCCAGATCGTGCCGTCCCAGATGGTAGAGGACATCGCCCGCGGCGGCGATCCCGCAAAGTTCAAGCCGGCGGGGTACACCACCTTGCCCGGCGCGTCGTACCGCAATCAATGGTGGATCACGCACAATGCGCACGGCGCCTACATGGCGCGCGGCGTTCACGGGCAGGGCATCTACATCGACCCGAAAGCCGAGATGGTGATCGCCCGCTATGCCTCGCACCCGGCCGCCGGCAACGCCGCCAACGATCCCGTGACGCTGCCGGCCTACATGGCGCTGGCAAAGGACCTCATGGCGGGGGGCTGATGCCCCCGCCAAGATGCCTGTCTCTATCCCCGCACCGCGGCCTCGATCTTCGCGACGTCGATCTTCTGCATCGTCATCATCGCCGCGAACGCGCGCTTGGCCACGTCGCCTCCCTCCGCCATCGCCTCGGTCAGGACGCGCGGGGTGATCTGCCACGACAGGCCCCATCTGTCCTTGCACCAGCCGCACGCGCTTTCCGTGCCGCCGTTGCCGACGATCGCGTTCCAGTAGCGGTCGGTCTCCGCCTGGTCGTCGGTGGCGATCTGGAACGAGAACGCCTCGCTGTGCTTGAAGACGTCGCCGCCGTTGAGACCGATGCAGGGTACGCCGCATACCGTGAACTGCACCGTCAGGACGTCGCCGGCCTTGCCGCCCGGATAGTCGGACGGTGCCTTGTGAACCGCGACGACCGTGCTGTCGGGAAAGGTGTCGGCGTAGAACCGCGCAGCCTCTTCGGCGTCATGATTGTACCATAGGCAGATCGTGTTCTTGTGCATCATGGCTCTCCTCGGTTTAGCGCTGGGTTCCTGGCAAAGGACGATCGAACGGCGTCGGCTCCGACATCAAGGAAGAATATTTTTCGTCAAGGCAAAGCGGCGTGCCGGTCAAGACCGCGGGCGTCATGGCGACGGCCGCACCTCTATTCTCTCGGTATGAAAGTTCCAGGTGAAACCGCGACCCGGCTCATCAACGGGTTGAAGGGCGTCAACCGGGTGGTGTATGGCGTCGCCTCAAAATCTCTGGAGACAATCGAATGGGAATGATCAGCCGCCTCGGAGCCGCCGACGGCGCGAAGATGCGCCGCCTGAACGCGCTGTTTGCCGAGGCGTTCGACGACACTGAACACTATGCTTCCAACCCGCCCGCCGGCTTCTATCTCGAAGCGCAGCTGGCCAACCCGGCGGTGATCGTGCTGGTGGCTGAAGCCGCCGACGGAAGTCTCAGCGGCGGGCTTGTCGCCTACGAACTGCCCAAGCTCGAACAGGCGCGCAGCGAGATCTACATCTATGATCTCGCCGTCGCCGAAAGCCAGCGCCGGCAGGGGATCGCCACCGCGCTCGTCGCCCGGCTTCGCACGATTGCCCGGGAGCGGGGCGCCTGGGTGGTCTATGTGCAGGCCGACTACGGCGACGAGCCGGCGATTGCGCTCTACACCAAGCTCGGCACGCGCGAGGACGTGATGCATTTCGACATCGCGGTCGGGGGCAAGGCCTAGCGAAACGGATTGACGATCTGCAGGCCTTCGTCGAGCGTCATGCCATGCTGCATGTCCTCCGACCAGAGCGTGTCGCAGCCCGCATTCAGCGCCGACGCGGCGATCATGGAGTCGTAGATCGAAAGGCCATATCGCTCGGCCAGCCGAAGTCCGGTTTGGTGGGTCTCGGCGGTGAGGGGGTGAACCTTGAGGGTGCCGCGCAACGCATCCAGGAAAGCATGCGTCTCGCCCCAGGACATCTGCATTTTCCGGCGCGCGACACTGGCAAGCTCGTTCAGGACTTGAACGCTGATGGAGCCGCCGCCGGCGATGGTCGCCTCCACCCGATCTGCTTTCGCGGCGTCGCCGGAAGCGAGATAAACCAGAACGTTGGTGTCGAAAAAGCTAGCGGGCATTCGCCTCGTCCCTGTCGAACTTGAAATCGGCAGGGAGACGGCCCCGGAAGGCACGAAGGCGTTTCAGCAGCTCGTCGCGGCCGGGCTTGCGCGCCACGCCGAACTGTCGCTCGCCCGCGACGTGGATTTCGATCTCGTCGCCTTCCTTCAATCCGAGCGCTTCGACCACAATGGCGGGAAGGCGAACCGCGAGGCTGTTTCCCCATTTGGCGACCTGCATGCCGGCTCTCCGTCAATTGATATACATAATTTCTAATGTATATCAATCGAGAAAAACGGTCAAGCCGCCGCCTGAACCTACTGCGCCGCCACCTTGGTGGATTTCGCGGCATCGCGGTCCATCACGCTCCGGCAGCCGGCGCTCAAATTGGCGCGCTGCTTGATCATGCAGGCCGTGATCTTCGGAATGTTGGGAATTTCCGAGCTGCAGAGGCGGAATGCGTCGCCGGTGCATTGCTGCTGCGCTTCGGAGCTGAAGGCAAGGCCGGCGCTGGACGAAAGGGCCGAAAACGAGCCGGCGAAGGCCAGCAGCAAGGCGGCCCGGCGGAGGGTGTTGGTGAAGGTCGCGCTCATGTTCGGCTCCATTGGTTCGATCTCTGATGCGCACACTCTGCTCCGATCGCGCGGCCGCAACTGTGACGTTCATCACAATGAAAATCCGCCGTCAGGCCATGGATTTGATCGTGTCGCGTTCCCAGAGCCCGCGCGCTTGCGGCGTGATCGCCACCTTCAGCACGCCGTCGCGCTGGTTGGCGAACAGCTCGTAGGCATTGACGATGTCGTCGAGCTTGAAGCGATGCGTCACCGGCGGCTTCAGATCGGCGCGGCCGGAGGCGATCACGCTCATCAGCCGCCGCATCCGCTTCTTGCCTCACGGGCACAGCGTGGTGACGATGCTGTGGTCGCCAAGGCCGGCTCAAGGGGATCGACATCGGGAATCGGCTTGTCGTCAAGAACGATCCGGCCCGGCTCGACAAAGATGGCGGCCTTCATCCTCGGCATGATTGCGCTTCCTTGAAGCGCAAACTCTCGCGCGCACGATCAGGAGAACTTCTGCCGGAAGCCGCGATGCCCATCCTTGACGTGGATCACCGTGATCTCGTGGTGCGGCATCTGATGCCGTGAGGGTTATTCGCGCGTTTGCTGTGCCGTGCTGTGACTTGACGCGGCGTCTGCAAGCGACGATTGAAAGAACGGGCCCCGCTTCAGGGCGTCCCCACGCCAACGACAACAGGAAGCCCCAAGGAAACCCGCCATGGCACGCGTGCGCTGCATCACCGAAATGGGCATGGGGGTCGACGTTCACGGACGCGACGCCACCAAGGCTGCCAGGCGCGCGGTGTCCGACGCCATCCGCCATTCCAGCCTCGGCTTCTTCCGGATGCTGGGCAAGACCGCACAAGACATGTTCGTCGAGGTCATCGTCGCCGTGCCTGAGCCGAGCGGCGTCGATGTCGCTGAAGTCGCCAGGGAGCTGCCGTACGGCACCGTCACCGTGAAGGCGGTGAAGGGAGGGCTCGAGGTGCCGGCGGAAACCGGCGGCGATTCCATCATCATCGCCAACGCCGCCGTTATCGTCAGTTTCGACGATGGCGCGACCCGCTAACCCTCCCGGCAGGAGCATCGCATGACGACGCAGGACAGCAGCACCTATTGGAAGCGGGCGCGGGTCGAACTGCGCGCCGCCGGATTCGATCCGGACCGCGCCGCCAGGACCAATGCGGTGGTGACGATTGCCAGCGCCTGGACCAACGCCCATCGCTGCAACAACCGCGTGCGCACCATCGCCGATCTCCTGGTCGAGATTCTCGCCGAGCGTGGCGGGCAGGGGCTGGTCGTGGGTGCGCCGGCGGTATCGGACGCGCTGACGCAGGGAACGCCGACCGCGGGCTACAGCCTCGTCTCGCGTGACGTCGTCGCCGACTGCTTCGAGATTGGCCACTTCGCCCATCATGGCGACGCCATGATCGTGATCTCCGGCTGCGACAAGACCGGCGCGGCGGCGCTGATGCCGCTGGCGCGCACCAACGCCTTCGGCCTCGTGCTCTATCCCGGCACCAGCACGCCGGGCCGCGTCTCGTTCGGGGCGTGGGCGGCAAAGGGCAACAATCTGACCATCATGGATTACGCCGAGGCCCGTGCCGCCAACGAATCCGGCCGGCTTTCCGGCGAGGAACTGCTGGAAGTCGAGCGCAACGTGATGCCCGGCAGCGGCACCTGCGGCGCGATGTTCACCGCCAACACCATGAGCACGATCGCCGAAGCGATCGGCATGATGCTGCCGCGCGGCGCCTCGCATCCGGCCGACTACGACGCCGGCAGCGACATTCACGCCGAGGTCCGGGCGCAGGCCCGCGCCTCGGTCGATGCGCTGTACGGGTTGATGCAGGCCGGCATCCGCCCGCGCGACATCATGACCGAGCGCGCCTTTGAGAACGCGATCACCACCGTCTACGCAATGGGCGGCTCGACCAACATGTATCTGCATCTGCTGGCGGTCGCCCGCGAGGCGGAGGTGCCGATCACCATCGAACGCATCCAGGCGGTCGGCGAGCGCGTCCCGCTGCTGGTCAACCTGCAGCCGCACGGGTCGTTCGCGATGGGCAGCCTGCATGCGATCGGCGGCGTGCCCGTGGTGATGAAGGAGCTGCTCCGCGCCGGCCTGCTGCATGGCGACGTCATGACGGTCACCGGCAAGACGCTGGCGGAGAATCTCGCTGGCGTCCCGTCGCTGGAACAGATCGGGCGCCAGGAGATCGTATTCCCGGTGGGAAAGCCGATCGCGCCGGCGAACAATCACATCAGCGTGCTGAAGGGCAATCTGGCGCCGGAAAGCTGCGTGCTCAAGCTGTCGGGCAAGACGCTGGAGAAAGGCCTGTTCCGCGGCACCGCGCGGGTGTTCGAGTCCGAGGCCGCGACGATGGCGGCGATCCGCGCCGGCGAGATCGTGCCGGGCAACGTCATCGTGGTGCGCAATGTCGGTCCCGTCGGCGGGCCCGGCATGCCCGAAATGGTGATGCTGACGATCCAGCTGCAGGGGCGGGGCCTCGCCGAAGACGTCGCGCTGATCACCGACGGCCGTTTTTCCGGCGTTTCGCACGGCATCCTGATCGGCCATGTCTCGCCGGAAGCCGCGCGCGGCGGTCCGATCGCCGCCGTCCGCGACGGCGACAGCATCGTGATCGACCCGCCGGCCCGCACCGTGACGCTGGAGGTCCCGGCCGAGGAGATCGCCAGGCGCATGGCCGATTGGCGTGCGCCGGCGCGGCTCGCCGCGGTGCGTCCGGGCTCGGTGCATGACAAGTACATCCGCCTGGTCTCCTCGGCGCATTACGGCTGCGTGCTTTGAACGGGGAGAAGGCGGTTGCGCGGGGTCAGCTTTGGTCGCCGCCAAAATACGCCGGCTTGCCCGTGGTCCAGGTCTCGCCCCAGAGCTGGCCGCCGCCATCGACCGTCAGCGTTTCGCCGGTGACGAATCTGGCCGAGGGACCGGCGAGGAACACGCTGGCCTCCGCGACGTCCCAGGGCGAGCCGACCCGCATCATCGGATTGGCGCGCGGGTAGGCGGCGCGGGCTTCCGCCGAGTAGACGTTCCAGCCCTCGGTCTCGACCACGCCGGGCGCGACGCAGTTGACGCGGATGTTCAGCGGCGCCCATTCGACCGCGACCGCGCGCGACAGCCCGATCACGCCGCTGCGCGCGGCGATGCTGTGGGCGATGCCATAGAGGCCGTGCGTCGTGACGACGACGATGTTGACGATGCTGCCGGGATGCTCGTGCTCACGCCAGCGCTGCGCGGCGGCCTGCATCATGTACCAGGTGCCGTTGAGGTTGGTGTTGATGACGGCGTTCCAGCCCTTCACCGAGAAATCGATCGCCGCCTGCGGAAACTGTCCGCCGGCGCTGTTGACGAGGCTGTCGATGCGGCCATGCGCGGCCCAGACGGCGTCGAACAGGGCGTTGACCGCCTCGGGCTCCCGGATGTCGGCGGTGTGCGCGGAGGCCTTCAGGCCGCGGCCGGCCAGTTGGGTGACGAGCGCGTCGAGCCTGCCGCGGTCGCGGCCGACCACCACGACATGCGCGCCGAGCCGCGCGACCAGCCAGGCGATCGCCCGTCCGATGCCGCCGGCGCCGCCCGATATGACGACGACCTGGTCCTTCAGCGCATCGGCCGCGAACACGGTCGGATGAACCGCGAAATCCGCGTCGGTCAGGCCGGGCTTCGCCGACGGTGGTTGATCAGTCATGATAGCCGTAGACCTTGCCATGTGCGGCGTCGGCCGTACATTAGCCGCGCCACGATAACCAAGCAAAGAACGAAGCGTATGTCCGATCTCTCGGCCTTCCCGATCACCCGCCGCTGGCCTGCCAAACACCCCGATTGCCTTCAGCTCTATTCGCTGCCGACGCCGAACGGCGTCAAGGTCTCGATCATGCTGGAAGAAATCGGATTGCCCTACGAGGCGCACCTGGTCGACTTCAACAAGGATGATCAGAAAACGTCGGAATTTCTCGCGCTGAACCCGAACGGCAAGATCCCCGCGATCCTCGATCCCGACGGACCGGGAGGAAAACCGCTGCCGCTGTTCGAGTCCGGCGCGATCCTGCAATATCTCGCCGAAAAGACCGGCAAGCTTCTGCCGCATGACGCAGCGCGGCGTTATCACACCATCCAATGGCTGCACTTCCAGATCGGCGGGGTCGGGCCGATGTTCGGCCAGCTCGGCTTCTTCCATAAATTCGCCGGCAAGGAGTTTGCCGACAAGCGGCCGCTCGAGCGCTATGTCGCCGAGTCGAAACGCCTGCTCGGCGTGATGGAGACGCGGCTCGCGGGCCGGAAGTGGTTCATGGACGATGAATACACCATCGCCGACATCTCGATGCTCGGCTGGGTTCGCAACCTGATCGGCTTCTACGGTGCGCGCGACCTCGTTGCGTTTGATACGCTGCAGCAGGTGCCTGCATGGCTGGAGCGCGGGCTCGCGCGGCCGGCGGTGCAGCGCGGGCTCGAAATTCCGAAGCGACCCTGAGAAGGCATTCCCGGCGATGACGATCACCATCTATGGCATCAAGAACTGCGACACCATGAAGAAGGCGCGCGCCTGGCTCGACGATCATGGCGTGGCCTACGATTTTCACGACTACAAGCTTGCCGGCATCGCCGCGGACAAGCTCAAGCGTTGGTCCGACGAACTCGGCTGGGAAACGCTGCTCAACCGCGCCGGCACCACGTTCCGAAAGCTGCCCGACAGCGATAAAGAGGGCCTGAATGAGCGCAAGGCGCTGGCCTTGATGCTGGCGCAACCTTCGATGATCAAGCGGCCGGTGCTCGACCTCGGCGGCAAGTTGCTGGTCGGCTTCAAGCCGGAGATCTACGCCGGCGAAGTGGCGTCGAAACGGGGGCGGAAGGCTTGATACACGGCGTATAGGGCGGCGTGTCCGGCCCCTCGCGGCCAGCCGGACCGACCGCGGCGCCGGGACTACCCGGCGCCGCGGAACCGGCGCGCCGTGGGCCTCCCCCCGCGTCACCTTTCCGCCTTGCCTAATTCACGTCGTTGACGGCATATTCCGGTCTGGAGGCGGCAGGCTTGGGACCAGGGACGTCCGGGAGGGCCTGCCCGAGCAGGGAAAATTGGTCAGACGCGAGCAGTTTCGCGATCGTGGCTGACGGGGGGAAGTTTGTTTGGCTGATGAGTTCATTCTCGAAACCCACGGATTGACCAAGGAATTCGCGGGTTTCTTTGCCGTTCGCGATGTCGCTCTCAAGGTGCGCCGCGGCAGTATTCACGCTTTGATCGGGCCAAACGGCGCCGGCAAGACGACCTGCTTCAACCTCCTGACCAAGTTCCTGCAACCCTCGGCGGGCCAGATCCTCTACAAGGGAAAGGACATCACGGCGATGGCGCCGGCCGACGTGGCGCGCCTCGGGCTGGTCCGTTCATTCCAGATATCGGCGGTGTTTCCACACCTGACCGCGCTGGAGAATGTTCGGGTCGCACTGCAGCGCCAGCACGGCAGCTCGTTCGATTTCTGGCGTTCCAAGAGCGTGCTCGACCGCTTCAACGGTCGCGCCCGCGAACTGCTGAACGACGTGGGCTTGAACGAGTTTTCCGACACGCCGGCGGTCGAGATGCCCTATGGGCGCAAGCGGGCGCTCGAGATCGCGACGACGCTGGCGCTCGACCCCGAAATGATGCTGCTCGACGAGCCGATGGCCGGCATGAGTCACGAAGATATCGAGAAGATCGCGACGCTGATCAAGCGCATCTCGGCGAAATACACCATCCTGATGGTGGAGCATAATCTCTCTGTCGTGGCCGACCTGTCCGACATCATCACGGTGTTGACGCGCGGTCAGGTGCTGGCCGAGGGCAATTATTCCGAACTGTCGAGGGACGAGCGCGTCAAGGAAGCCTATCTGGGGGCCGGTCATGGCTGATAGAAAAATGGCCGAAGCCGCCGCCAGCTCGGCGGGCGCGCAGGTCCTTTCGGTTTCCAACCTGCAGGCCTGGTACGGCGAATCCCACATCCTTCACGGCATCGACTTCAATGTGAAGGCGGGCGAGGTCGTCACCTTGCTCGGCCGCAACGGCGCCGGAAAGACCACGACGCTGAAATCGGTGATGGGAATCATCGAGAAGCGCACCGGTTCGATCCGTTTCAATGACACCGACATCACGCGTGCCTCGTCCGACAAGATCGCGCGGATGGGCGTCGCGTTCTGCCCCGAGGAGCGGGGCATTTTCGCGAGCCTGGACGTGCGTGAAAACCTGCTGTTGCCGCCGATCGTGCGCCCGGGCGGCCTGTCGCTCGACCAGATCTTCACCTTGTTCCCGAACCTGAAGGAACGCCTCGACAGCCAGGGCACCAAGCTTTCAGGCGGCGAGCAGCAGATGCTGGCGATCGCCCGAATCCTGCGGACGGGCGCGCGTTTTCTGATGCTGGACGAGCCGACCGAAGGCCTGGCGCCTGTTATCATCCAGCAGATCGGCCAGACCATCGCGCGGCTGAAATCGGAAGGATTCACCATCCTGCTCGTCGAGCAGAATTTCCGCTTCGCCTCGACGGTGGCCGACCGCTACTACATCGTCGAGCACGGCAAGGTCATCGACGGTTTTGCGAACTCGGAGCTTTCCGCCAATATGGACAAGCTCCACACCTATCTCGGTGTCTGACACGGTACCATGGCTGCACTCAGGACGAATGGAGATCACATGAAACATCGCATTTCTGCACTTTTCCTCGGCACCGCGCTGGCGCTTGCCGCGGGCAGCGCCCTGGCGCAGGACAAGAACGTCAAGATCGGCGTTCTCACCGACAATTCCGGACTTTACTCCGACCTCGGCGGCGCCGGCTCTTCGCTGGCAGCGCAGATGGCGGTCGAGGATTCCGGGCTTGCGGCCAAGGGCTGGAAGATCGAGATCATTTCCGCCGACCATCAGAACAAGCCCGACATCGCCACCACCATCGCGCGGCAATGGATCGACGTCGACAAGGTCGACATCTTCGTGGATGTGCTGAACTCCGGCGTTGCACTGGCGGTCAACAATCTGGTGACGGAAAAGAACGTTGTCATGATCAATACCGGCGCGGCGACGTCGGACCTCACCAATGCCAAGTGCTCGCCGAACACGATTCACTGGGTCTACGATACCTATATGCTCGCCAACAGCACCGGCCAGGCGTTGGTGAAGGCCGGCGGCGACAGCTGGTACTTCCTGACCGCGGATTATGCGTTCGGCCACGCGCTGGAACGCGACACCGCCGCGGTCGTGACCAAGTCTGGCGGCAAGGTGCTCGGCACCGTCCGGCATCCCCTGAACTCCTCGGACTTCTCCTCGTTCCTGCTGCAGGCGCAGGCCTCCAAGGCCAAGATCGTCGGCATGGCCAATGCCGGTGGCGACACCACCAATACCATCAAGCAGGCGTCGGAGTTCGGCATCGTCGCCGGCGGCCAAAAGCTCGCCGGGCTTCTGCTGTTCATCAACGACGTTCATTCCCTCGGGCTGAAGGTGGCGCAGGGCCTGAGTTTCACCGAAACCTTCTACTGGGATCTGAACGACGGCACCCGCGCGTTCTCCAAGCGCTTCTCCGAGCGCATGAAGAACAAGGCGATGCCATCGATGGTACAGGCCGGCGTGTATTCGGGCCTGGTCCACTATTTCAAGACGATCGACGCCATGGGTGGCAATCCGCGTGATGGCGTCAAGGTGGTGGCGAAAATGAAGGAAATGCCGACCGACGATCCGCTGTTCGGCAAGGGCACCATCCGCGTCGACGGACGCAAGCTGCATCCCGCCTACCTGTTCGAAGTCAAGAAGCCGGCGGAATCCAAGGGGCCGTGGGATTACTACAAGCTGATCGGAACCACCCCGGCCGACCAGGCCTTCCGGCCGCTATCGGAAAGCGTGTGTCCGCTGGTGAAGAAGTAATCTGAAAGCCCGCCGGCATCCGTGTCGGCGGGCGTCCCTCGCGTAACCACGCGATTTGCGCCACAACGAGATCGAGTGCGAAACCGATGCAAGCTCTCTACGCCCAGCTCCTGGTGGGATTGATCAACGGATCGTTCTACGCGCTGCTCAGCCTGGGGCTGGCCGTGATCTTCGGCATGCTCAACATCATCAACTTCGCCCATGGCGCGCTCTACATGATGGGGGCCTTCTGCGCGTATTTCCTGTTGAATATCGCCGGCATCGGTTACTGGCCGGCGCTGATCATCGCGCCGATCTTGGTCGGCATCTTCGGCATGATCCTGGAGCGGACCATGCTGCAGCGGCTTGCCGGCCTCGACCATCTCTACGGATTACTCTTGACCTTCGGCATCGCGCTGATCGTGCAGGGCGTGTTCCAGAACTACTTCGGCTCGTCCGGCCTGCCATATGCGATCCCCGAAGAACTTCGCGGCGGCATCAACCTCGGCTTCATGTTCCTGCCGATCTATCGCGGCTGGGTGGTGGTGTTCTCGCTCGTGGTGTGTCTCGCCACCTGGTATCTGATCGAAAAGACGCGGCTTGGCGCCAATCTGCGCGCCGCCACCGAAAACCCGACGCTGGTGCGCGCCTTCGGCATCAATGTGCCGCGGATGATCACGCTGACCTACGGACTCGGCGTCGGGCTGGCGGCGCTGGCCGGCGTGCTGTCGGCGCCGATCAACCAGGTGCGGCCGCTGATGGGCGCGGACCTGATCATCGTGGTGTTTGCGGTGGTGGTGATCGGCGGCATGGGCTCGATCCTGGGATCCATCATTACAGGCTTTTCGCTCGGCGTGATCGAAGGACTGACAAAATATTTTTATCCCGAGGCTTCCAACACCGTGGTTTTCGTTCTGATGGTGCTGGTGTTGCTGGTAAAGCCGGCGGGACTGACCGGACGGGCGGCCTGACATGAGCGCGATGACGGACGACACACTGCCGGTGACGCCGCGCGCGATGCGCGACGAGATGCTGGTATTCGCCGCCATGGCGGTACTGCTGGGCCTGGTGCCGTTGACCGACATCTATCCATTCTTCGTGATGCAGGCGCTCTGCTTCGCACTGCTCGCCTGCGCCTTCAATCTCCTGATCGGCTATGGCGGCCTGCTGTCATTCGGCCATGCCATGTTCCTGGGCACCGCCGGCTACTGCTCGGCGCACGCCTTGAAGGTCTGGGGATTTACGCCCGAACTCGGAATCCTGGTCGGCGTCGCCGCCTCCGGCGCACTTTCCGTCGTGACCGGCTACATCTCCATCCGGCGGCAAGGCATCTATTTCTCGATGATCACGCTGGCGCTGTCCCAGCTCTTGTACTTCATCTATCTGCAGGCCCCGTTCACTCACGGCGAAGACGGCATCCAGGGCATACCGCAGGGCTATCTGTTTGGGATCTTCAATCTGGCCCAGCCGATCGTGCTGTATTACGTCGTGCTGGCCGGCTTCCTCGGCGGCTTCCTGCTGATCTTTCGCGCCATCAACTCGCCGTTCGGCGAAGTCCTGAAAGCGATCCGCGAGAACGAACCGCGCGCGGTATCGCTGGGCTACAAGACCGACCAGTACAAGCTTCTCGCCTTCATTCTCTCCGGGACGATCGCGGGCTTTGCCGGTTCGCTGAAGGTGTTCGTGGCCCAGAACGCCTCGCTGACCGACGTGCACTGGACCATGTCCGGTGAAATCGTGCTGATGACGCTGGTCGGCGGCCTCGGAACCGTATTCGGCCCGGTCGTCGGCGCCTTCGTCATTATCGCCATGCAGCACAATCTCGCCGGTTTCGGCCAGTGGGTGCTGGTGATCCAGGGCGTGATCTTCGTGGCCTGCGTGCTGACCTTCCGCCGCGGCATTGTCGGCGAGATCGGGCATTACTTGAAGCGATCGCTGTAAGGCCCACGATCGTGCCTACCGACAGGGGCGCGCACGCTTGGCCGCGTGGACCTGTTGAGCGGCGGTGCCGATGCGCCGGTCAGGTGACCAGCTTCAGTCCGACTATTCCCGACACGATCAGCCCGATGCTGGCGAGGCGAGCCGCGGTAGCAGGCTCGTCGAACAGCCAGATGCCGAGCAGCGCCGTTCCAACGGCGCCGATGCCGGTCCACACCGCATAGGCGGTTCCGATCGGCAGTGATCTCAAGGCCAGTCCCAGCAGGAGGATGCTGGCGGCCATCGCCGCGAGCGTCAGTACCGACGGTACAGGCCGCGTGAACCCTTCGGTGTATTTGAGGCCGATCGCCCAGCCGATCTCAAGCAAACCTGCCGCAAACAAAAACGCCCACGCCACCGCGACCCTCCATGTTTTCAGGCAGGGTCGTCCCTGCGGATAGATGTATTCTTGGGAATGTCGTCATTCCCCGACGGATATGGGGTTGCCCCGTTACGTCACAATCGCCAAATCACGCTTGATTGAGCCGGTTTTCCCTGCCAAACGCTCGAGCCTCATGTCCGACCTTGCCGTCACGTCCGAATCGCCGTCCCTGTCGCCGCTTTCGATTGAAGTGGCGCGGCGGCGGACGTTTGCCATCATTTCGCATCCCGACGCCGGCAAGACCACGCTGACGGAGAAGCTGCTGCTGTTCGGCGGCGCCATCAATCTGGCGGGCCAGGTCAAGGCCAAGGGCGAGCGGCGCAACACCCGTTCCGACTGGATGAAGATCGAGCGCGAGCGCGGCATCTCGGTGGTTACCTCGGTGATGACGTTCGAGTTCGAAGGCCTCGTCTTCAACCTGCTGGACACGCCGGGCCACGAGGACTTTTCCGAGGACACCTACCGCACCCTGACCGCGGTCGATTCCGCGGTCATGGTGATCGACGCCGCCAAGGGCATCGAGGCGCGCACGCGGAAACTGTTCGAGGTGTGCCGGCTGCGCGACATCCCGATCATCACCTTCATCAACAAGATGGACCGCGAGAGCCGCGATACCTTCGAACTCATGGACGAGATCGAAAAGACGTTGGCGCTCGACACCACCCCGATGACCTGGCCGGTCGGTCGCGGCCGCGACTTCCTCGGCACCTACGACGTCATCAATGGCGGCGTGCGGTTGCTGGAGGGCGGCGGCGCCAAGACCGGCGCCGCGCAGCAGATCGACATCGCCGATCTCGCCGGCCGCAACCCCAATCTCGACGTTGCCCAGATCAAGGACGAACTCGCGCTGGTCTCCGAAGCCTGCAAGCCGTTCGAACTGGAGGCGTTTCGCGAGGGCCATCTGACGCCGGTCTATTTCGGCAGCGCACTGCGCAATTTCGGCGTCGGCGACCTGCTGCAAGGACTCGGCAAGTTCGCGCCGGCACCCCGCGCGCAGGAAAGCAATCTGCGCAAGGTCGAGGCGGCCGAACCGCGCATGAGCGCCTTCGTGTTCAAGATCCAGGCCAACATGGATCCGAATCACCGCGACCGGATCGCTTTCGCACGGCTTTGCTCGGGCAAGCTCAGCCGAGGGATGAAGGCGAAGCTGGTCCGCACCGGCAAGAACATGTCGCTGTCGGCGCCGCAATTCTTCTTTGCCCAGGACCGCTCGGTAGCCGACGAAGCGTTTGCCGGCGACGTCGTCGGCATTCCCAACCACGGCACCTTGCGGATCGGCGATACCCTGACCGAGGGCGAGGACCTCACCTTCGTCGGCGTGCCCAGCTTTGCGCCGGAAATCGTCCGCCGCGTCCGCCTGACCGACGCGATGAAGGCCAAGAAGCTGAAGGAAGCTTTGCAGCAGATGTCGGAAGAGGGCGTGGTCCAGGTGTTCCGGCCGCGCGACGGGGCGCCGGCGCTGGTGGGCGTCGTCGGTCCGCTGCAGCTCGACGTGTTGAAGGCGCGGCTCGAGGCCGAATATTCGCTGCCGGTGGAATTCGAAGTCTCGGAGTTCCAGCTCGCACGATGGGTTTCGTCCGACGACCGCAAGAAACTCGAGGCCTTCATCGCCGCCAACAATTCCGGCATCGCCGACGACGTCGATGGCGATCCCGTGTTCATGGCCAAAAACGAGTTTTATCTCGGCTACACCCGGGAGCGGGCCGAGGGGATCACCTTCTCCAACGTCAAGGACGTGAAGAAGAAGCCGTAAGGGGCGCGCTTTCGCCTTTGCCCTCGCTGTCGTCCTCCGCGAAAGCGGGGGACCCAGTACGCCGCGGCTTCTCCGTTGATCACTACCGTCTCTGGAATACTGGGTCCCCCGCTTTCGCGGAGGACGACGGTTGAGGCTTTGGCTCCACCAAGCTTCACTCATGCATCCAGTGGATGCATGTTCCGCCATGAACGCGGGGAACGCTGCCCCCTTGATCCCGGCCAAACCGGATATCAAGTTGTGGGACTGTACCCGAGGGATCGCCGCATGTTCCGGCGCTTCACTGTCTGCCTGATCATCATTGGCGGGTTGGGCGCCGCCGACGCCCAGCAGCGGCGCCAGATCGATGCCACGCCGTTTGCGCATGCGCCCTGCAGCGTGCTCGATGGCCAGCCCTGTACGCCGACGTTTTGCAGCGTGTTCAACGACGGCCCCTGCATTCCGGAAATCTTCTATCCATACGGCCAGAACCTGCAACTCACCATCGCAAGCGTGCCGTCGCGGGACCAGGCGGCGAAGTATCGCAAGCCGGACCACGACCTCGATACCATCGGCGACCTGTTTGCGGCGCTGCGATCCTGCTGGGCGCCGCCGCCCGCCGTCATCGCGCGCGAGGGCATGCAGATGTCGGTGCGCTTCAGCTTCAAGCGCTCGGGCGAAATCATCGGCACGCCGCGGGTGACGTATGCCACGGCGGGTGTCCCGACGGATACAAGGGCCGCTTATCTCAAGGCGATCAATGCCTCGCTCGCAGCCTGCGTGCCCCTGAAAGTCACCGATGCGCTCGGCTCCGCGCTGGCGGGACGGCCGATCGCCATCCGCTACGTCGACAATCGCGATCTAGGCCGGCCAGCGGCGCAGCCGTGATCTTTGATGACCGCCCGGCGCATTGCGCTCCACACCGTTTAGATGGTACGCGGTTTCCGGAAGAATCACCCGCGCAAGGAGGACATCGTGGGATTGCTGGTGTTGATCCTGGGCCTGATCGTGTTCCTCGGCGTCCACACGCTCCCCACCCAGCGCAAGCTGCGCGCGCAGGTAATCGCCTCGATGGGTGAGGCGGGCTACAAGATCGGCTATATGCTGGCCTCGTTTGCCGGCCTGGCGCTGATCATCTGGGGCTTTGGCGTTTACCGCGCGACCGGCTGGATTGACGTCTGGAACCCGCCGACCTTCCTCAAGCATATCGCCATCGCCCTGATGCTGCCCGCGGTTATCCTGGTGGTGGCCTCCTATCTCCGCGGCCGGATCTACACCACCCTGAAGCATCCGATGCTGGCCGGAATCAAGCTGTGGGCGGCCTCGCATCTGCTCGCCAACGGCGATCTCGGCTCGATCCTCCTGTTCGGCTCGTTCCTCGGTTGGGCGGTGTTCGACCGCATCTCGCTCAAGCATCGTTCCGACGCCGGCGCGCCGCCGATTCCCGTCGGCGGGCTTGGCAACGACCTGCTCGCGATCGCGGTCGGCGTCGTCGCCTATCTGGCGCTCGCGTTCGTGTTCCATCCGGCCGCGATCGGCGTCGCCGTGGTTGGAGCCTGACATGTCGGTTCAGTCGGCCATCAAGCGCAAAACTGCACCGGATATCCGCGCTCGCAAGAATGGCGAGCCGATCGTGATGCTGACCGCCTACCATGCACACACCGCGGCATTGGTGGATCGACATTGCGACGTCATCCTGGTCGGCGACTCCCTCGGCAACGTCATGCACGGCTTCGAGACCACGGTGCCGGTGACGCTGGAGATGATGATCCTGCAAGGGCATGCGGTGATGCGGGGGTCGCAGCACGCGCTGGTCGTGGTGGATATGCCGTTCGGTTCCTATGAGGCATCGAAAGAACAGGCGTTTCATTCGGCGGTGCGGATTCTGAAGGAAACCCATTGCGGGGCGGTGAAGCTCGAGGGCGGCGCGCGGATGGCGGACACCGTCGCGTTCCTCTCCGAGCGCGGCGTGCCCGTGATGGGGCATATCGGATTGACGCCGCAATCGATCAACACCCTCGGCTCGTTTCGCGCCCAGGGACGTGATGAAGGCAGCTGGGATCCGATCCTGAATGATGCGAAGGCGATCTCGCAAGCCGGCGCCTTCTCGGTCGTGATCGAGGCCGTCGCCGAACCGCTGGCGCGAAAGATCACCGAGACCATTGCCATTCCAACGATCGGGATCGGCGCCAGCGCGGCCTGCGACGGTCAAGTGCTGGTGCTGGAGGACATGCTGGGCCTGTCGCCGCGGACGCCAAAGTTCGTTCGTCGCTACGGCAACCTCGGCCCGGCAATCGAGGCTGCGATCCAGGACTATGCGACCGACGTGCGCTCGCGCGCATTTCCCGGACCCGAGCATGTTTACGAGATGAAGAAGAGCTGAAGAGGCGCGCCATGGACTGGTCGCAGCATTCCATTCCGCCGATGCGGCTCGAGCCCCGGTTCGGTGATCGCGTGGTGCCGGCCTTCTGCGACCGGCCCAAAAGCATCTCCGCGATGGTGGCCAATGCGGTCGCGACAAATCCGGAGGGCGAGGCGCTGGTTTGCGGCGACAGGCGAATGAGCTGGCGCGAAGTTGCGCAGGCGTCTGCGCGGATCGCGGCAGGCTTTCGGAAGCTCGGCCTGCAGCGCGGCGACCGCGTCGCGGTGCTGCTCGGCAACCGCATCGAATTCGTGCTGACCATGCTCGGCGCGGCGCATGCCGGCCTTGTGACGGTGCTGCTCTCGACCCGCCAGCAGAAGCCGGAGATCGCCTATGTGCTCGCGGATTGCGGAGCGCGGCTGTTGATCCACGAGGCCGGGCTCGCCGACCGGCTGCCCGACGGCGGCGACATCCCCGACGTGACGCATCGGATCGCCGTCGACGACGATGCGCTGATATCGCGATTCTCCGAACTGGCCGACAACGCGCCGCTGGCGGCGCCGGTCGAGGTCGGCGAAGAAGACACCGCGATGATCCTCTATACTTCCGGCACCACCGGGCGGCCGAAGGGCGCGATGCTTGCCCATTGCAACATCATTCACTCGGCGATGGTGTTCGTGTCGTGCCTGAAGCTGACCGCGGCCGACCGCTCGATCGCCGCCGTGCCGCTCGGGCATGTCACCGGCGTGGTCGCCAACGTCATGACCATGGTCCGTTGCGCCGGCGCGCTGATCATCATGGCGGAGTTCAAGGCTGCGGCCTATTTGAAGCTCGCGGCGCGCGAGCGCGTTACCTACACGGTGATGGTGCCGGCGATGTACAATCTTTGCCTGCTGCAGCCGGACTTCGACAGCTACGACCTGTCGAGCTGGCGGATCGGCGGTTTCGGCGGCGCGCCGATGCCGATCGCCACCATCGAGAGGCTCGACGCCCGGATTCCCGGATTGAAACTCGCCAACTGCTACGGTGCGACCGAGACCACTTCGCCATCGACCATGATGCCCGGCGAGTTGACGGCAAGCCATATCGACAGCGTCGGCTTGCCGTGTCCGGGCGCGCAGATCGCGGTGATGGACGCCGACGGCCGCGAACTGCCGCGTGGCGAGATCGGCGAAATCTGGATTCACGGCGGCTCGGTCATCAAGGGCTACTGGAACAATCCGAAGGCCACCGCGGAGAGTTTCACGGCGGGCTTCTGGCATTCTGGCGACCTCGGCTCGATCGACGCCGAAAATTTCGTCCGGGTGTTCGATCGCCAGAAGGACATGATCAACCGCGGCGGCCTGAAGATCTACTCGGCGGAGGTCGAGTCGGTGCTTTCGGGCCATCCCGATGTGGTCGAGAGCGCGATCATCGCCAAGCCGTGCCCGGTGCTGGGCGAGCGCGTCCATGCCGTCGTGGTGACGCGTCGCGCGGTCAGCGGCGAGGCGTTGCGCGCCTGGTGCGCCGAGCGGCTGTCGGATTACAAGGTGCCGGAAACCATCGATCTGACCGCCGAGCCGCTGCCGCGCAATGCCAACGGCAAGGTGATGAAACGGCAGTTGCGCGACGCCTGGGCGGCGGCGCGGGCCTAACAGAGGGAAGGCAGTTGGTCACGTGCACCCATCGGCGAGCACCAGTTTACTTGTCGTCGTCTCATGGCGCACCTTGAACAGGTCCTGAATTTCAGGGTCACCCAGAAATGCTTCTGCCTTCGCGCGCTCTGGAAATTCGATGATGACCATGCGTTCGGGTTTCCAGTCGCCCTCGATTGTCGTTGGCTGAACCCCTTGCACTATGTATTTGCCTGAATGTCTTGCGAGGAATGCAGGGATTTCATGTACTTTCTGAAACCACCGAAGTCATTCACCTTCAAGTCGAGCACCAAATACGCCTTCATTCCTTGCCTCGCGAACCAGGGCTTCGGTTCTGATTCAATCAGAACCTCTGTGCTTACAGCTTAGGCGCGCTGCCCTTGGGCATCGACTGCTGGTCGGCGGCAGCCGACGCGCTGTCGATCGCCGCCGCGCTGATGACCTGTTTGACGTCAAGCAGCGTGAATTGGGCGATGCTGACCCGGTCCGGCGAGGCGCCCGGAACCAGTTGCACGCTCAACACCCCCTCGCAATTGGCGCCCTTGGCTTCGGACAGGATGGCGTTCAGGTCCTTGGCCTTGGTCTGCGCCCGCTTGATGACCGCCACGCAGCTGCCGCGGACGGTTTCGCCGTTGAGCTTGACGGCGGCCTTGGGATCGAGCGGCTTGTCGATCGCCTGCAATGCCGCACCGTCCTTGTACTTGCCGCCGACCGACACGATCGAGCCTTTGCGATAGATGTAATACAGATGCTGATCGCCGATGATGGTGGGAACACCGTACTTGCCCATGACTTCCTTGATCATGTCCGCCTTCGACGGCTGCTGGTCCTGCGCGAATGTCAGGTTGCGCGCGACGAAATAGGCGCGGTTGGCGCTGGCCGGCGAGGAGAAGCTGGTCGCCAGCGTCTCGCCGTTCTGCCTGGGGTTCGCAGGCAGGCTGAAATTCATGGCGGCGACGTAGCTGGTGTTGCCGAGCTTCTGTTGCTGGATGTCGGTCTTGGTGTCGGTGCGGCCCTTGAACAGCGAGTCGAAGACCGCGCGCGCCGATTCAGCGTTCGATTCCGGCGAGATGCCGAGAATGTCGGGGCGCAGCTTTCCCGAGAACGCGGTCTCCGGCAGCTTCGGCTTGATGTCGTCGGCCAGCGCCGCTGCAGGCGGGGATGCCAGTCCCATGGCGAGCATCGAAACCAGGGCGCGGCGAAGCATGAATCACCTGCGAAAGCAGCAATGGATAAAATGTCGGGCGGGCGGGATTACGCAAACTTTGAACCGCCATGTCAACGTCGTCGAACGATTTCGCCGGCCGGCCGACGTCACCATTAACGCTTTGATCCGCCTAGCTTTGCCTTGCCAGCGCCATATCGTTAGGATACCCCCCGGCGATGCAGGAATCGGGCGCGCGACGCTGCTGCCCGCTTGCGGCTCCTTGGGATTGGATAGCTTTAAGTGTCTGAATTATTTAATGAAGTTGATGAGGAGGTCCGTCGCGATCAGCTCAGGAAGCTGTGGGAAAAATATTCGTTTCTGATCATCGCCGTCGTGATCCTGATCATCGCCTCGGTTGGCGGCTGGCGGGGTTATCAGTATCTGGAAGGCAAGAAGGCGGCCGAGGCGGGGGCTGCCTTCGACAAGGCGGTGGAGCTTTCCGAAGCCAACAAGCATGCCGAGGCCGAAGCGGCCTTTGCCGACCTGGCTGCAAAGGCGCCGTCCGGTTACCGCGTGCTGGCGCGGCTGCGGATGGCGGCGGAAGTGGTCAACCGCGATCCCCAGGCCGCCGCCAAGCTGTTCGACGAAATCGCCGCCGACCGCAATGTCGGCGCGGCCGAACAGGATCTGGCGCGGATTCGTGCCGCTCAGTTACTGCTGGAAAGCAGCAGCTATCCCAATATGAAAGCGCGCCTCGAAGCCGCCGCCGCGCCGGGCGCTACCTTTCGCCATACCGCGCGCGAATTGCTGGCGCTGTCGGCCTGGCGGGCAAACGACGCCTCTGCAACGCGGCAATGGCTGGATTTGATCGCCAATGACGGCCAGACGCCGCCGAGCCTGCGCTCGCGCGCGGAGGCGCTTCAGGCCTTGCTTCCGCCGGTCGCCAAGAGCTGACCGATCAAGAGCTGACGGAGACAGAGTTGAGTGGGAAAACGACCATGCGCCGCCTGCAACATCTGATCGCAGCCGTCCTTCTCATCGCGGCTTCCGGCACGCTGGCGGGTTGTGCCGGCGGCTTCGGCAGTTTCGACCCCACCGACATGCTCGACTTCCTCGACACCAAGAAGAAGCTGCCGGGCGAGCGCAAGCCGGTATTCCCTGAAGGCGTGCCGGGTCTGGATCAGGGTGTGCCTAAGGAACTCTACAGGGGCTCGCGTCAGCAGCAGGCCGATGATCCGAACGCGCAGGCGGCCGCGGCCCCGGCGCCGGAGGCGTCGAAGCGCGGCCCCAATGCCAAAGGCAAGTCGGCCCCGGCGACCGCCGCCGCGGACCCCGACGCCGCGCCCGAGGAAGACGCCAGCGCCGCCGCGCCGCCCCCGCCCAAGCCGGCAAAGATCGTGCGCAAGCGCACCACCGCGCCGCCGCCCGATCAGCCTGCGGTCCCGCAACAATCCGCCGCGCCGTTCCCCGCGCCGATGCCGAGCGGCACTTTCACGCGCTGATCTGTTCTTATCACTGGATTGACACGCCCTCGAAAACGGGGCGTCTGGATTATTCATGCCCTTTACGATCGCGATCATTGGCCGGCCGAATGTCGGAAAGTCGACGCTGTTCAACCGGCTGGTTGGGCAGAAGATCGCGCTGGTGGACGACGAGCCCGGCGTCACCCGCGACCGGCGCGAGGGAAAAGCCCGTCTCGGCGACCTCGAATTCACCGTGATCGACACCGCCGGCCTCGACGAGGGCGCCAAGGGTTCGCTGACCGCGCGGATGCAGGAGCAGACCGAGGCGGCGATCGGCCTTGCCGATGCGCTGATGTTCGTGGTCGACGCCCGCGCCGGGCTGACGCCGAACGACCGCGCCTTTGCCGATTTCGCCCGCCGCGCCAACAAGCCGGTGGTGCTGGTCGCCAACAAGAGCGAGGGCAGGCACGGCGAAGTCGGCGCGATGGAATCCTACGCGCTGGGCCTCGGCGATCCCGTTCAGATTTCGGCCGAGCACGGCGAGGGCATGAGCGATCTCTACGATGCGCTGGCCGCGCTGATGCCGGTCCCGGCCGACGAGGGTGAAGCGTTCGACGACGACGACGTGATCCTGTCCGACGAGGAACTGGCGCAGCGACCGATCCGCGTCGCCATTGTCGGGCGGCCCAACGCCGGCAAGTCCACGCTCATAAATCATCTGCTGGGCGAGGAGCGGTTGCTGACCAGTCCCGAGGCCGGCACCACGCGCGACTCGATTTCGGTCGAGATCACCTGGCAGGGGCGCGAGTTCCGGGTGTTCGACACCGCGGGCCTGCGGCGGCGCTCGCGGATCGAGGAGAAGCTGGAAAAGCTGTCGGTGGCGGACGCGCTGCGCGCGATACGCTTTGCCGAAGTCGTCGTGATGATGATGGACGCGCAGAACCGGTTTGAGGAGCAGGATCTGCGGATCGCCGATCTGATCGAGCGCGAGGGGCGGGCGATCGTGCTGGCGGTCAACAAATGGGATCTGATGGAGCGCAAGGGCAGCCTGATTTCGGCATTACGCACCGACGTCGATCACTGGCTGCCGCAGGTCAGGGGCGCGCCTGTCGTCGCGGTGTCCGGCTTGATGGGCGAGGGCATCGACCGGCTGATGACTGCGATCGAGGAGGCCTACGCGGTCTGGAACAAGCGGGTGCCGACGGCCACGCTCAATCGCTGGTTCGAGCAGGCGGTCGACGCCAACCCGCCGCCCTCGGTGTCCGGCCGCCGGCTGAAACTGAACTACATCACCCAGGCCAAGGCGCGGCCGCCGAGTTTCATATTGTTCTGCTCGCGCGCCGACGCGGTGCCGCAATCCTATCTGCGCTATCTCGTCAACTCGATGCGCGAGGCCTTCGATCTGCCGGGGACGCCAATCCGGATCATGTTGCGCGAGAAGGCCAATCCGTTCGCCCACAAGCGCAAGCGGCCGTCATGAGCGAAGGCGCGTCCGCGCGTGATTCGGACATGCCGCCGGCGCCGAACCGCGCGGCGGCGGCGTTCATTTTCGTCACCGTCCTGCTCGACATGCTGGCGCTCGGCTTGATCCTGCCGGTTCTGCCCAAACTCGTGGAGAGCTTCGTCGACAACGATACCGCGAGCGCGGCGCGGATGTTGGGATTGTTCGGCACCGCGTGGGCGCTGATGCAGTTCGTGTTCTCGCCGATCCTCGGCGCGCTCTCGGACCGGTTCGGCCGGCGGCCGGTGGTGCTGTTGTCGAATTTCGGGCTGGCGCTGGATTACGTGCTGATGGCGCTGGCGCCGTCGCTGGCCTGGCTGTTCATCGGCCGCGTACTTTCAGGGATCACTTCCGCCAGCATCTCCACGGCCTTTGCCTACATCGCCGACGTGACGCCGCCGGAACGGCGCGCGGCGGTGTTCGGCAGGATTGGCGCGGCGTTCGGCGCCGGGTTCATTCTCGGCCCCGCTGTCGGCGGCCTGCTCGGCGGCATGGACCCGCGCCTGCCGTTCTGGATCGCCGCGGGCCTCAGCTTTGCGAATGCGCTCTATGGCTGGCTGATCCTGCCGGAGTCGCTGCCGCCGGAACGCCGGGCGCCGTTCCGCTGGAAAAGCGCCAATCCGCTTGGCGCGCTGCATCTGCTGCGGTCCAACCGGATACTCGCCGGGCTGTCACTGGCGAATTTCTTTGGGCAGGTCGCGCATGTGGTGCTGCCCTCGACCTTCGTGCTTTACGCCACCTACCGGTACGGATGGGATACGACGACCGTCGGCCTCACGCTGGCGATGGTTGGGGTCTGCGCCATGGTGGTGCAGGGCGCGGGCGTCGGGCCGATCGTCAGGTGGCTTGGCGAGCGCCGCGCGCTGCAGCTCGGGCTCGCCTGCGGCGCGCTGGGGTTCTTCATCTACGGCGCGGCGCCGAGCGGGCCGTTGTTCTGGATCGGCATCCCCGTGATGTCGCTCTGGGGCGTTGCCGGGGCCGCAATCCAGGCGCTGACGACGCAGCTTGTCGCGGCGGATCAGCAGGGCCAGTTGCAGGGCGCGACCGGCAGCGTCAACAGCATTGCCCAGATGGTCGGACCGTTTCTGTTTACGCTGACATTCGCCTACTTCATCGGCGAACAGGCGCCCGTGAAACTGCCGGGCGCGCCGTTCCTGCTGGCGGCGGCACTGCTGGCGCTCGGGCTTGTGATCGCCTGGCGCACGCTGGCGACAAGGAAAGGCTCCGAGGCGTAGCAAGCTGGTCGCGCGGCGCGCCGCCTCATGCCCGGCCGCGAAAGCTCATCAGGTCGCGGGCCTTGTAGTCATACACCTTGCCGGTCTCGTTCCAGTCGGGCCCGCACATCGGCACGATGAACGCCGCAGCCTGCTCCGGCGTATCGAGCGTCATCGGATCCTCGCCGGGAAACACCGTGGCGCGCAGGCGGGTGCGGATCGGGCCGGGATCGAACAGGTTGACGCGCATGCTGGTGCTGGCGGTTTCATGCGCCCAGACCCGCACCAGGGTTTCCAGCGCGGCCTTCGAAGCGGCGTAGGGGCCGAGATAGGCGGTGGCCTTGCTGGCGGCCTGCGAGGTGACGAACACCGCGCGCCCCGCGTCGGACTGTTTGAGCAGCGGCTCCATGCAGCGGATCAGCTGAAAATTCGCCGTGACGTTCACCGCCAGCACCTCGTTCCAGGGCTTCAGCTCGATATGCCCGAGCGGCGAGGAGGGACCGGCGACACCGGCATTGCCGACGAGAATGTCGAGCTTGCCGTGGCGCTCATGCAACGCCGCGCCGAGCCGCGCGATGCCCTCGAAATCGGTGACGTCGAGCGGAACCAGCGTGGCGCTGCCGCCGTCATTGCGGATCTCGTCGTCGAGTTCCTCAAGACCCCCTTGCGTGCGCGCGACGGCGACGATGTGCGCGCCGGCGCTGGCGAGCGCGCGCGCGGTGGCGTAGCCGATGCCGCGCGAGGCGCCGGTGACCAGGGCGATGCGGGAGGCGAGGGGTTTGGTCATGCAAGCAACTCTAACTGATCGTCGTCCCCGCGCACGCGGGGACCCATACGCCGTGACGGTTATGATGGGGAAAGGTGGGTGTGTCTAATCGCGTCCGAAAACGAAGGCCGGTGGCTATGGGTCCCTGCTTTCGCAGGGACGACAAATCAGCTTGCTTCCGCCAGCAGCGACAATTGCCGGGGTTGCGGCTCGACCTGGGTCTGGTCGGTGAGGTTGGTCGGATAGGCGCCGGTGAAGCAGTGATCGGAGAATTTCGGGCTGGCGGGATCGCGCCCGGGCTCGCCCATGGCGCGGTACATGCCGTCGATCGACAGGAACGCCAGCGAGTCCGCGCCGATGATCTCGCGCATCTCCTCCAGCGAGTGGGTCGCGGCGAGCAGGCCACCGCGGTCCGGCAGGTCGATGCCGTAATAGTCGGGATACAGGATCGGCGGCGAGGCGAGGCGGAAATGCACTTCGCGCGCGCCGGCATCGCGCATCATGCGCACGATCTTCCTTGACGTGGTGCCGCGCACCAGCGAGTCGTCGATCAGGATGATGCGCTTGCCTTCGATCGCGGCGCGGTTGGCCGAATGCTTCATGCGCACGCCGAGTTCACGCACGCTCTGCGTCGGCTGGATGAAGGTGCGCCCGACATAGTGGTTGCGGATGATGCCGAGTTCGAACGGCACGCCGGAATGCTGGGCGTAGCCGATGGCCGCGGGCACGCCGGAATCCGGCACCGGCACCACGACGTCGACGTCGACATGGCTCTCGCGCGCGAGCTGGGCGCCGAAGGCCTTGCGGACCTCGTACACCGAGCGGCCGCCGACGATCGAATCCGGCCGCGAAAAGTAGATGTATTCGAAGATGCAGGGCCGCGGCGGCTTCGGCGGGAACGGCTTGTGGCTGTGGGCGCCGGCCTCGTCGAACACGACGATCTCGCCGGGTTCGACGTCGCGGACATATTTGGCGCCGATCATGTCAAGCGCGCAGGTTTCCGAGGCCAGGATCGGATGGCCGTCGAGGTCGCCGACGACGAGCGGGCGGATGCCGAGCGGATCGCGCGCGCCGATCAGTTTCTTGTTGGTCAGCGAGACCAGCGAGTAGGCGCCCTCGATCGCGCGCAGCGCCTCGATGAAGCGGTCGATGAATTGGCCGCGCCGGGACTGGGCGACCAGATGCAGGATCACCTCGGTGTCGGTGGTCGACTGCATCATGGCGCCGTTCTTCACCAGCTCGCGGCGCAGCGTCAGCCCGTTGGTGAGGTTGCCGTTATGGCCGACGGCGAAACCGCCGGCATTGAGCTCGGCGAACAGCGGCTGCACGTTGCGCAGGATGGTGGCGCCTGTGGTGGAATAGCGGACATGGCCGACGGCGGCGTTGCCGGGCAGGCGCTCGATCACCTCGCGGCGGGAGAAGGTGTCGCCGACCAGGCCGAGACGGCGTTCGGAATGGAAGCGGCTGCCGTCAAAGGAGACGATGCCGGCGGCCTCCTGGCCGCGATGCTGAAGCGCGTGCAGTCCGAGCGCGGTGATGGCAGCGGCCTCGGGATGGCCGAAGATGCCGAATACGCCGCACTCCTCACGCAGCGTGTCGCCTTCGAGATCGTCCTGCAACGCGATGCCCGGATCTGGGATGCCTGCCATCAGGCCGGGATTCGGATTGGGCTGGCCGGCGGGATCGGAGGGGTTTTGCATCGCGTCCATCGCCTCTCGTTTGGCCGGAATCAGCGGACCGCGGGTTTCTCGATCAGCTTTTTAAGGCCGTCGCGGGCAGGTTTACTGTAGCCATCGCCGGAGCCGGCGGCTGCCGGGTCGGCGTCAGTCTGGTCGTCTTCGGGTTTATTCTTCTTGAATCTCTTTAAGATGGTGTTCTCGGGGTCGTCAGGCAAGAGCGACATTAACCATTGCCCGGTGCCGTCAAGCACAGTCCGGGACTTGGCGCCGGTGATCCAGTCCGGCCGCTGCTTGTCCGGGACCAGCCAGCTGAAGAACAGGAAGGCGACCACCACGATCAGGAGGCCGCGGGCCAGCCCGAACAGGAATCCCAGCGTACGGTCCAGCGCGCCGATCCTGGAATCCAGGATCATGTCCGAAATCCGCACCGTGATGATGGACACCACGATCAGGGTGCCGATGAAGGTGCCGGCCACCACCACCACGGCCGCGACCGTGTCGTTGTTGAAATAGGTCTTGGCGGTCGGCAGCAGCTTCGAGAAGGCGTAGAGCGTCACCAGCGCCGCCGCGCCCCAGGCTGCGATCGAGAGGATTTCGCGCATGAAGCCGCGCACCATGGCGAGCAGCCCCGAAACCAGCATCACCCCGAGCAGGACGAGATCGAGTATCGTTATCGGCATCGGCTGGTCAGGTCCGCTCGTAAGGTCTCAAGCCCGCGAATCGATGGTCGGCATGGCCCCAAATGAGGGGCAGACGGCGCATCCCGCAAGGCCGGATATCCCGCCATTCCACCCGCCTTTCGCGCGCGTTGTATAGCGGCGGGGCGGGGGCGCGTCACGCCGCTTTAGCCGTTCTCCCGACGGAATCGCGCCGGTGTGGCATTTTTCTCAGGCGCGGCGGAATCCCGGCCGGCTCCGGCGTTTCCTGCCGCGTTTCGCGGACTGCCGCGCGCCGCGATTTCGGCAACCAGGCTGGTTAACCCGCCGACGCTGTTCAGCGTCAGGCCGCCGCCGTCGCCGCCGATCTCGCCGCGTGCCGATTCGGGCAGCACGGCCCGGCCAAAGCCGAGCTTGGCGGCCTCCTTCAGCCGGGCGGAAGTCTGCGCCACCGGCCGGACCGCGCCCGAGAGCGATATCTCGCCGAAATAGACCGCATCGGTCGGCAATGGCGCGTTCGCCAGCGAGGACACCAGCGCCGCCGCCGCCGCCAGGTCGGCCGCGGGTTCCTGGATCCGCAGGCCCCCGGCCACGTTCAGATAGACGTCGTAGCCTGATAGTTTGACCCCGCAATGGGCCTCCAGCACCGCCAGCACCATCGACAACCGGCTCGGATCCCACCCCACCACCGCCCGCCTGGGCGTGCCCAGCGTGGTCGGCGCCACCAGCGCCTGCAGTTCCACCAGCACCGGGCGGGTGCCTTCGATGCCGGCGAATACGGCGGTGCCGGGGCTGCCGATATCGCGTTCCGACAGGAACAGTTCGGAAGGGTTGGAAACCTCGCGAAGGCCGAGGCCCGTCATCTCGAACACGCCGATTTCATCGGTCGGGCCGAAGCGGTTCTTGACCGCGCGCAGGATGCGGAACTGTTGCGAGCCTTCGCCCTCGAACGACAGCACGGCGTCGACCATGTGCTCGACGACGCGGGGCCCCGCGATCTGTCCGTCCTTGGTGACGTGCCCGACCAGGATGATCGCCGCCCCGGATTTCTTGGCGAAACGAATCAGCGCCTGCGCCGAGGCGCGGACCTGGGTCACCGTTCCCGGCGCCGACTCCACGGTGTCGGTCCACATGGTCTGGATCGAGTCGATCACGATCAGCCGCGGCACCGCGCCCTCCGACAGGGTCGAGACGATGTCCTCGACCGAGGTTTCGGCGGCGAGCTGCACCGGCGCGTCCGCCAGCCCCAGCCGCTCGGCGCGCAGCCGCACCTGCGCGACCGCCTCTTCCCCTGATATGTAGACCACGCGATGGCCGGCGCGGGCCATCAGGCTGGTGGCTTGCGTGAGCAGCGTCGATTTGCCGATGCCGGGATCGCCGCCGACCAGCAGCACCGAGCCGCGGACAAACCCGCCGCCGGTGACGCGATCGAGTTCGGTCATGCCGGAGGACAGCCGCGGGGCGTCCTCGGTCTTGCCGGTCAGCGATTCCAGCTTGAACGTCCGGCCCTTGCGCCGGGAGCGGATCGACACCGGCATCGAGGTCGCGCCTGATGTATCCTCCTCGCTCAGCGTGTTCCACTCGCCGCAGGAATCGCACTTGCCCTGCCAGCGATTATACGCCGCGCCGCAGTTCTGGCAGACAAAGGAGAGGGTGGATTTGGCCATGAAGATTCGGTCACTGAGGGCGATCTGATATCGGATGAATGGCCGACTCAAATCCTTCATCTTTAGGTAGAATAGCGGCTTGACTTTGTTGTTCCTATTTTGTTCTATAGCGTTTCTTGGCGACCGCGTCAAAGGAAGGAAATTCGATCGGAATCCTCTGTAAGGACTTTGACCTGCCCCTGAACTTTCATCCAGCGGCGATTAGAGTCTCGGCGGATTTTTTACGCCGTCTGGCGCGGGGGGAGCGACGCTACGCGATACGGCCCGTTCCCGGCGAGCAAGAAGATCGGATGAAATGGACATTTCATTCTTCAGCGAAATAGATAATTCTCAACTGCCGAGCTGCACCAATGCAGCCTTCGGGCTAAGGTCGTTGGGAGCTAGGAGTTGTAATCCCCAGAGCGGTCGCGCCCGGCTGCGTAAAGAGCATTTTCAGCCACTTCGTCACGACATCGAGGTGAGGCATCGCGGTATCCCCGAGCGGCCTAATAAGGCCAATTTCCCGACTCAGTATATTCTCATCGGAAACACGCACGAGCCGCCGATCTTGCTCACCCATCAACTGCGGCAACAGGGCCTTAGCCAACCCGACCGCGACGATTTCCCGGATCGTCTCGGTGCGACTGGCCTTAAAATCCGGTTCGATTTTTCCGGATGTCCTTGCCGTCCAGCGTGCCTCGGGCAAGTGTGCGTATGCATCCTCCAGTGTCGCCCAGGGCAAATCTGCGGGCTTCGCTCTCGCGGCCGCATATACGGCATATCTCACTGCGCCAAGTCGCTGCGCGTCGCCACCCATACGCTCGCGAGGTGAATCAAACCGTACCGCAACATCTGCCTCGCGACGCGTGAGGCTAAGGTTGCGATTGTCTGCAACTAGCTCGATGCGAAACTTTGCCTGCCGACGGAGAGCAACGAGCCCGGGGACCAGCAGATAGTCCACCAGGAACGGTACGGCGGTTATGCGAACCGTCCGTTGGAACACCTTCGACGACGGATGCCCCACCGCTTCCTCGGCGGAGCGCAGCGCGGAGTCTGCGGCCTCGATGTTAGCCAACGCCTCCCGAAACGAATGAGTTGCGTGAAGCCGCAGACCGTGCCGCTCGAAGATACGAGTTCCCAGCTTGGCCTCAAGACGCTTCACCCTCCGGGATACTGTCGTTGCATCCACATTGAGGCGGGCCGCCGCCGCCGCGACGGTGCCGAGCTGCGCAACCAACAGTGCACACTGCCAATTTTCCCATTCCATAAGCTGCATTATTGCATGTCTTGAACCGAAAGTCTCCACTTTATCAAGCATTTTCGCCGCTTACAGTTGAAGCTCACTTGGAGGAGAAGACCATGAGCAACGCAAAGACACTGTTGGAGTTCGCGGGTGTGCAGTCGAAGCCGGCAAACCTGACTGGTGCAACGGTCATCATCATCGATGCGCAAAACGAGTATGTCGACGGCCAACTGCCGCTGCATGGGATTGGGCAGGCCGTCGACAAGATTGCCGAATTGATAGCCCGCGCCAGAAAGGCCGGCGCACCTATTGTCCACATCGTCCACAAAGGGCGGGCGGGCGGCTTGTTCGATCCCGACGGGAATGGCGGAAAAATGATTGAGCGAGTTCTTCCATCCGGCGCAAGAGTTATTTCAAAGACACTACCGAATGCATTCGCGAAGACAGACCTAGACGCGCAGCTAAAGGCGATTGGAAACGATGCCATTATCATCGTCGGTTTCGCGACCCATATGTGCGTGAGTGCCACAGCACGCGCAGCGCTCGACCTCGGCTATCGCACCACAGTTGTTTCCGACGCAACTGCCACTCGAACGCTTCCCGATCCGACCGACAAAGGTAACATCGACGCTCAAGATGTTCATCGCGTAGCCCTCGCCGAACTTGCCGACCGTTTCGCTTCAGTCGTGTGCTTGAACGAGATTCCGCTCTGACGGACAGCACGCCCTTGGGATTTAAGATATTGATATTTGCAATCTAAGATAGATAAAATGTCAACGGACGCATCTATCGCACAATTCAACGCATCACGGCGTGATGTTGTCCCGCGTCCAGATACCGAGCGGCTGTTCGAGACCGCGAATCGTCCGGGGCGGCTGTTCGACAAGCCGGATGAAGTCGGCGTTCGAACTGCCGGTTTCGGTCCGTGCGCGCCGCACGAGATCGTCGCTGGCCACCAGGGCGCAACCGAACTCGCGGGTCAGGGTCTCGAGACGGCTGGCCGCATTGACCGCCGTTCCGATGACGGCGAACTCCAGCCGGTTCAATCCGATATCGCCGAGCACGACCTCACCATAGTGCAATCCGATGCTGACCCGGATTGGCGGCTCGCCGCTTTTGTTGCGTTCCAAATTCAAAGCATCGATCGACCCGATCATGGCCTGCGCGCAGCGCAGCGCGTTGACGGCGTCGCGATCGCCGGTGAACGGCGTGCCGAAGGTCGCCATCAGGCCGTCGCCGAGATATTTGTCCAGCGTGCCGTCGTGCCGGAAAACCTCCCGTTCCATCCGCTCGTGGAACAGCCGCAGCGTGCCGATGATCTCCACCGGGGTCCGGCCGTCCGCATAGGCGGTGAAATCGACGATATCGGCGAACAGCACCGCGACGTTCTGGGTGCGGACCTGCTTGAGGGGCTGGTCGTTTCGCGACAGTTGCGCGACGACATTGGGCGAAAAATAGCGAGCCAAATTGGTGCGTTCGCGTTCGATCCCGGCATGGCGGATTAACAGGGCGTTGGCGCGGCGCGCCGCCTGCGCCAGGATCATGGCGACGATCAGGAAGACAACGATCTGCTGGAACCGGGCGCCAAGACCGATCGCCGCGGGGTCGATGATATCGAACAATCTGACGTCGGCGCCGACCGCGGCCCGGACGCGTTCCGACAGCGCAGCGTGGGTTTCGGGCTGCAGATAGACCCAGCCGACGCCGATGGCCCACAGGGCGGAAGTCGAGATTCCCATCGTCACGACGGTGCGCCACGAATAGGCCAGCGTCGCGGCGGCCAGGAAAACGAAAAAGTAGATGAAGCTGTCGAACCTGAACTGCATCCCGATCGGCCAATTGACCGTGCTCCAGGGATTGGGCACGACGCTGAGAAAGGTCAGCAGCGCCAGATCGCAAAACATCAGCAACAGCTCCGGCGGGGACCGGCCGGTCTTGCCGACCTTGAGCTGGGCCCAGCCGATGACGGCAAACAGGCCGAGCATCAGCACGTAGTAGATCACCTCCCGGTTTGGATTGACGATCGGCAGCGTGACGGCCGTCACCGCCAGCGCCACCCAGCGGGCGCGAACGGCGAGCAGCAGGCCCTGGCGCTTGCTGTCCGTAAGCGCCGCCTCGGCGAATTTCAAGGTGTCTTGCCGGACCTCGGCCCGTCCGGCTGCCGCGCTACCGGGATTGCTGATATCAGCCGCTTCCGCCAATGCGCTCAAGACGTCGCCTCCAGTTCAGACTTACCGGATCATGCCCTATTTTAGACCCTCATGGTGAGGAGCGCGGAACGCGCGTCTCGAACCATGCGGCTCCGACCTTCCCCGCGGCCATCCTTCGAGACGCCGCGGGGCCTGTCATCGGGCCGCGCTTCGCGCGGACCCGTTGGCGGCTCCTCAGGATGAGGTCGAGCAATTTTGACGCAGTAGGCTGATCACGAAAACGCCGTCCACAGCAGCGAGAGGCCGGCGGCCAGCATGATGGCGTCCAGCAGCAGGCGAAAGACACCGGGTTCGAGCCGCAGCACGATGCGCCTGGCGATAAAGGCGCCCGACATCAGCGAGGCGCCGGCGATCAGGCCCTTGAGCGCAATATCCGGCGTCAGCGCGCCGAAGCGCTCGAAGGTCACCGATTTGCTCAGGTAGAGCCCGAGCGAGCTGGCGGCCTCGGTGGCGAGAAACGCGCCTTTGGTCAGCCCGAACGACAGAAACAGCGGCACGCTGAGCGGCCCGGTCGAAACCACGATGCCGGTGAGATAGCCGATGATCGCGCCGCCCACCGCCAGATGCCAGAGCTGCGCCTTGAGCTGATGGCGCGCCAGCCAGTGCCGTAGCGGCACCATGGCGATCAAGAACAGGCCGATTGCGATCTCGACGGCGTGCGCGGGCAGCGCCAGCAACGTCCGCGCGCCGAGCGCCGCGGCCGGAATGCCTGTCAGCGAATAGGCCAGGCAGGCGCGCCAGTCGACCTCGCGCCACCAGGCCAGAACGCGCGACAGGTTCGCCATCACCGCCGCGACCGCCATGATCGGCACCGCTTCCCTCGGCCCATAGTGATTGACCAGTACCGGCATCAGCATGATCGACGCACCGGTGCCGACGATGCCCGAGAGGGTGCCGGCGACAAGCCCGGCCGCGAGGACGAAGACGAAGCTCAAGCGATGCGATCTCCGCGACGGTTCGGGCGAGAGCGGAAACAGTAGCAACTTCCGGATAGCGATGTCATGGCGGCCGCCGCCGCACAGCGTAGGCGTTGCCGCGAAGATCGCATATTGCGCGGCTGGCGGTCGAAGCCAAAGCTGCTAGGATAGGCTCAAACCACACGAACGGAGCATCGCCATGGACGCCGTGACACCGAAGGGCGGGCAGACCGCGGACGCTCATTCCCATCTGGTTCGCCCCGACAGCATGGAATGGCAAAAGACGCGCTTCCCCGGCTGCGAAGCCAAGACGCTGCTGTTCGATCGCAAGACCGGCTTAATGACCGCACTGATGCGGTTCGCGCCGGGCGCGGTGTTGCCCGACCACGAACACGTCAACATCGAGCAGACCTATGTCCTCGAAGGCTCGCTCGTTGACAAGGAAGGTCCGGCGCAGGGCATCGAATGCAAGGCCGGCGAATTCATCTGGCGCGAGGAGGGCAGCCGCCATGTCGCCTGGTGTCCGCAAGGCGGGCTGATGCTGGCGATCTTCCAGGTCCCGAACAAGTTCTTCGAGGCCGACGGCCGCGTCATCGACGCCGCCGGCGAGGACTGGGACGCGGCCTGGGGCCACACCCGAAAATAATCCTCCTAACGCAGCACGATCCACGCCGGCGCATGGTCGCTGGCGCCTTCCTCGCCCCGAACCTTGCGGTCGACGCCGGCCTTGCGCAGGCGCGGCGCAATCGCCGGGCTCAGCAGCAGATGATCGAGCCGCAGTCCGGCGTCGCGCGGCCAGCGGTTGCGCTTGTAGTCCCAGAACGTGAACATCGGTTTTTCCGGGTGCAACGTCCGGATAGCATCCGTCCAGCCCTGGTCCACCAGCGCCTTGAACGCCGCGCGGCTCTTCGGCTGGATCAGCGCGTCCTGGTCCCATGACTTTGTCGGATAGATATCGAGTTCGGTCGGCGCGACGTTGTAGTCGCCGGCCAGCACCACCGGGATATCCTGTTTGAGCAGTTTGCCGGCGTGCGAGCGCAGCCGCCTGAACCAGTCGAGCTTGTAGTCGAATTTCGGCCCGGGCTGCGGATTGCCGTTCGGCAGATAGATGCTGGTGACGATGATGCCGTTGACGGCGGCCTCGATGTAGCGCGCCTCGTCATCCCCGCGATCGCCCGGCAGCGCGGTGCGCGTCAATACCGGTTCGGCGTTGCGGGCCAGAATGGCGACGCCGTTCCAGGTCTTCTGTCCGCGCCATACCGCGCCGTAGCCGGCCTTGTTGATTTCCACAATCGGGAAATCGGCATCGGTCGATTTCAGTTCCTGAAGCGCCACGACGTCGGGTTTGGCCGCGCGCAGCCAGCGCAACAGGTTGGGCAGGCGGCGGTTGACATTGTTGATGTTGAATGTCGCGATCTTCATGTAAAGCTCGCCGGTGTCACGGTATTTTTCGCCTGACACTTCGGCCCGAACGGAGGCGGCCAGGGAGCTGCAAGCCTCCCATTCGCCTTTGCATGGGGTTGTTTTCGCAATTTTGTTTTTGGCCCGGCGGTGGGCGCGCTAGGTGGAAGCCGCGGCAGGCTGCGCCGGGGGCGCGGCGGGGGGTTCTGCAGTGACGTCGCCGCCCTTGTAGATCCGCGCATAGCGCTTGCCGAGGCTGGTCAGCACTTCATAGCCGATCGTGCCGAAATGGTGGGCAAGTTCGTCGACCGTGATGCCGTCGCCGATCAGCGTCACCCAATGGCCGCGCCGCACGGCGCTCCTTTCGAGATCGGTGACGTCGACCGCCGTCAGGTCCATGGAGATCCGCCCTGCGATCGGGCAGCGCTTGCCGGCGACCACGACTTCGGCGCCGCGGGTGCCGTCATTGGCGCTGGCGGCGCGGAAATAGCCGTCGGCATAACCCGCCGAGATGATCGCTATTCGGGTCGGACGCCGCGCGGTCCAGGTGCCGCCATAGCCGACGCTGTCGCCGCGCTCGACATCGCGGATCTGCACGATGCGCGCCTTCAGCGCGATCACGGGCTGCATCGGGTTGTCGGCTTCGGGCGTCGGATTGATGCCATAGAGGGCGGCTCCCGGCCGTGCCAGATCGAACTGGAATTGCGGGCCCAGGAATACGCCGGACGAATTCGCAAGCGACTTTGACACCCCGGAGAACAGGCTCGCGATCTCGCGAAAGGCAGTGAGTTGCCTGGCGTTGGCGGGATTGTTGAGCAGCTCCGCGGACGCGAGATGACTCATGACGAGGGTGATGCCGTGGTCGCCCGCGGTGATGCGTGGGATGATGCCCTGCGCTTCCGTCACCGTCATGCCAAGCCGGTTCATGCCGGTGTCGATGTGAATGGCGGCGCCGCCCGACCAGCCGGAGCGGCGGCAGAACACGTCCCATTCCGCGAGTTCATTGAGGTCGCCGATGACGGGCTTGCAGTCGATGCTGGCGTAGGCCTCGCCGGTGTTCTGGAAGAATCCGTCCAGCACGTAGATCGCAGCCGCCGGCGCCGCGCCGCGGACCACGCGGGCTTCATCGAGGGTGGCGACGAAGAACGTCTTGCAGCCGGCGGCGGACAGCGCGCGCGCGACTTGTTCAGCGCCGCAGCCATAGGCGTTCGCCTTGATCACGCCGGCGCATTCGGCAGGCACCGCGGTCTTTTCGAGCTTGCGCCAGTTGGCGACGATGGCGTCGAGATCCACGGTCAGCACGCCGGTCGCGCTCGCGAGCGCGGCGGCCTGGTTCGCCTCAGGCGAAAGCAGGGTGGCTTGCGGCATGGATTTGGGATCGGGGGCGATGTTCATGCCGCATTTTACGCGGCGGGGGGCGACGGTTCAACCGCGCCAGCCACCTCAATGGCCCCGTTCCGGCACGTTGCCGTCGTGCGCCAGGTCGCTGAAGCGCGTGAACTGGCCCTCGAACTGGAGCTCGACCGTCCCGGTGGGGCCGTGGCGCTGCTTTCCGATGATGACTTCGGCCTTGCCGTGAACCAGCGACATGTCGAGCTGCCATTTTTCGTACTCGGGCGTGCCGATGCGCGGCTCCTTGTTGGCCAGGTAGTATTCCTCGCGGTACACAAAGATCACGACGTCGGCGTCCTGTTCGATCGAACCGGATTCGCGCAAATCCGCCAGCTGCGGTCGCTTGTCGTCGCGGTTTTCGACCTGACGCGAGAGCTGCGACAGCGCGATGATGGGAACATTGAGCTCCTTGGCCAGCGCCTTGAGGTTGGTGGTGATCTCGGTCACTTCCTGCACGCGGTTGTCGGAGCGCTTGCCCGATCCCTGCAGAAGCTGGATGTAGTCGATCACGATGAGGTCGAGGCCCTTCTGCCGCTTCAGCCGGCGCGCCCGCGCGGTGAGCTGCGAGATCGACAGGCCGCCGGTTTCGTCGACGTAAAGCGGAAGCGACTGCAACTCGATGGAGTAATCGCGGATTTTTTCGAAATCGGTTTCGGTAATGCCGCCGCGGCGGATCATGCTGGAAGCGATGCTGGTTTGTTCGGCGAGGATACGCGTGGCGAGCTGTTCGGCGGACATTTCGCAGGAGAAGAAGCCGACGATGCCGCCATTGACGGATTTCATGGTGCCGTCCACCTGCACCTCGGCGCGATGCGCCTTGGCGACGTTGTAGGCGATGTTGGTGGCCAGCGCCGTCTTGCCCATGCCGGGGCGGCCGGCGACGATGATCAGGTCGGAGGGTTGCAGGCCGCCCATCTTGACGTCGAGGTCCCGCAGGCCAGTGGCAATGCCGGACAGGTTCCCGTCACGCTGAAAGGCTTTCGCCGCCATGTCGACGGCGACCGTGAGCGCCTGTGAAAAGCGCTGGAAGCCGCCATCATAGCGGCCGGACTCGGCGAGTTCGTAAAGCTGGCGCTCGGCATCCTCGATCTGCGCGCGCGGGGCGAAATCCACCGGCGCGTCGAAGGCGACGTTGACCATGTCCTCGCCGATACGGATCAGGTCGCGGCGCAGCGCCATGTCGTAGATGGTGCGGCCGTAGTCCTGCGCGTTGATGATCGTGGTCGCCTCGGCAGCCAGGCGGGCGAGGTATTGGCCGACCGTCATTCCACCGATGTCGGTCTCCGCCGGCAGGAACGTCTTCAGCGTAACGGGGGTGGCCACCTTGCCCATCCGGATCAGGCTGCCGGCGGTCTCGAAAATCGCCTGGTGAATGGGTTCGAAGAAATGCTTCGACTCGAGGAAGTCGGAAACCCGGTAGAACGCGTCGTTATTGACCAGGATCGCGCCCAACAAGCTCTGTTCCGCCTCGATATTGTGCGGCGCGCTTCGAAACGACGGGGTTCCCACGTCGGGAGCGAGCTTGAGGACGTTCGAATCAGTCGGAGCCATGGGCCAGATTATGCTTCGGATTGTTGACGTTGTCGGGATTCCGGGAATCGCGGAAGCGGGGCGCGATAAAGCGCCACTCCCAGGGAGAGTGGAAGAGTGAAACCCCCTTATGCACGATTCACACATGCGAGGTGTGAATCCGGACCGGCCCGCGCATTCTCCTTGACGACGTTTAAGCCGGAAGCGGGTAATACCGACAAGTTCCGCTGAAAATACCGGCGATCCCTAGGGGGAACCTGACCTCATCGCGCGCTGAACCGGGGCAAGGGCGACCAGGCGTTTCAACTCGCGCTCTCAGGTGTTGATCAGATCAGGATAAGATAGATCAACGCAACCAGGGCAGCGCCCACGCCGGCCGCGATCAACGCGTAGTCGGTCCTGGTTTCGGCATCGAAGGATGCTGGATGCTTCCGCTGCTTCATAACCGACGTCTACGGCAGACCGCCGGTTTCTTGTGTGAAGCAGATCACATCGACTCGATTTTTGCTCGCGGCGGCAGGACGCAATCGCGAACCTGGTCGCGACCCCTCGGCCGGCGTTCGTCAGCGCTGCCTGCGGCCGGTCCTACCGCATGCGAATCTGAGGCGCGTGTTGGCGCAGCGTCCTATTCGCCGGCCAGTTGCAGCCGCGGCTGTTTTCCCAGTTCGATCCCGCGAAGCCGCGCTTCTTCCCCCACAATGTAGTCGCGCGTCATCGGCACCACGCCCTGGCGCTTGGCGATCTGGATCTGGAAATTCATCAGGTTCTGTTTTCGGAACGACATTTCCGAACCCGCCAGGTAAAATTCCCACATCCTGGCGAACCGTTCGTCGTAAAGGCGCACGGCTTCTTCCCGCCGCGCCATGAAGCGCTCGCGCCAGGCTTTCAGCGTCTCTGCATAGTGCAGCCGCAGGATCTCGATGTCGCAGACCAGCAGGCCGGCTTTCTCGATCGCGGGAAGCACCTCGGAGAGGGCGGGAATGTAGCCGCCGGGAAAGATGTATTTGGTGATCCAGGGGCTCGTGACATCGGGTCCGGTGGAACGGCCGATCGAGTGCAGCACCATGACGCCGTCATTATCCAGCAATTCGGCGCATCGCCTGAAATAGGTTTCATAGAAGCCGACGCCGACATGCTCGAACATGCCAACCGAGACGATCCGGTTGAAGCGACCGGGGATGTCGCGATAATCGCTGAGCACGAACCTCGCCGTCCGCGACAGGCTGTTCTCGCTCGCCCGCGCGTTGGCGACCTGCAATTGTTCCGACGACAACGTAATTCCCGTGACCTCGGCGCCGGTCATCTCAGCCAGGTAGAGACCAAGACCTCCCCAGCCCGAGCCGATGTCGAGCACGCGGGCGCCGCGCCCGATCAGAAGCTTGGCGGCCAAGTGCCGTTTCTTGGCGAGCTGGGCGTCGTCGAGCGAGGCATCCGGGGTTTCGAAATAGGCGCAGCTGTATTGCTTGTCGGCGTCCAGGAACAGGGAATAGAGACGTTGGTCGAGGTCGTAGTGATGGGCAACGTTGTTCCGTGCCCGGCCGCGCCCGTTGAACTGCCGGATATGCCGGCCGAAATACCGAAGCCACCACTGAGCCTTGGCCCAGCCCGGCACCATCTCGGGCTGGTCCAGCAGGATTTCGAGCGCGTCGGCGATGGAACCGTCCTCCACCACGAAGGTGCCATCCATATAGGCTTCGCCGAACGCCAGTTCGGGATTGAGCAGGATCCGCAGTTGCGTCCGTTGGCTCAGGAAGCGGACCGACACCGGACGGCCAGTGCCGTCACCGCAGGTGAATCTGGTTCCGCCCGCGGCAGTGAAGGTGATCGTGCCGCGGCGAACGAATTGTTCCAAGAAATAACGCAGCAAACGATCCATCAGAGCACCAATGGAACGACCGGCGATTACACCCAACGCGCGATGGAGGCGATGTTCCAGACGGCGTTGGAACCAACATAGTACTGATGCTGCCACAGCGCTAGTGCCTTGTGGTCAAAGGAGATATTTCCGGCGGCCGCGATCCACGCGGGCGCGTGATCAGTGCGCTTCCATTCGCGGCGTAATCGGCTAAAAGGTGACGGCCGCCGTCCGCGTGGCGCGTCGCCGGAGGCGATTCCAGATCTGGAGAAGCAGGGAATGGTGAGCCGAGCGCTCAGTTTGGCGACGGTGACGCTGCTGATCGTCTGCCTCACAGCGGGGCCAGTGCGGGCGCAGGAAAACCTCGACGCCGGCAAGAGCCCCTCCCAGATATTCTCGGGAACCTGCAGTGCCTGTCACAAGAGCCCCCGTGGCCTGCTGAAGAACGTGCCGGCCTCGTCGCTGCCGGGCTTTCTCCGTCAGCACTATACGACAGGGAGCCAGATGGCCTCGCTGCTTGCCGGGTTCCTCATCTCCAATGGCGCTGCCGATCCCCGCTACCAGGCAAAGGATCAGCCCAGGCAGAAGGACGCCAAGCAGGACGGCCGGCCGGATCAGCCCGACCGCTTCGGCCGCAGGCCACCTGCGGGTGTACCGGCAGCCGAGGCTTCCCGACCCCAACTGGAAGAAGGAAGGCCGCAAGGCGAGGGCGGGCGTCCCGGCCGCGACGCCAAACGGCTTGCCAGGCCGACCGTTGCTCCCGATGGCGACCGGCCGGCTGATGGTCAGACGCCGGCGCAGGCTGCATCTGACAGCAAGACTGGCGGCAAGCAGAAGCCTGCCAAACGCGCCAAGCCCGGCGGCGACGAGCCGTCGAAAGCGGAGGAAGCCGCCCGGGGGCAGGCAGCAAAGGACGAATCGTCGACCGAGGCCGCCGGGGCGGAAGGCAGCAAGGCCGAGGCGGCCAAGACCGAAGGCGACAAGCCGGAGGCAGCCAAGCCTGGTGGCGCGGCCAGCAACCCCGCCGGCGAGGCCGACACGCCCACCGACGAGAGCAAGTCTGAAACCGCCAAGGTGAGCCCACTCAAGGAGAGCGCCGGCAACGAGCCCGCGCCGCTTCGGCCTGATTCGGTGCCGCCGGTCACGACGGCTCCGCCATCCCCTGCCGCCGTCGGCGGGCCTGAGCCTGCGGCGGGTTCGCCGGCTGCTGCTCCGGGGACACCGGCATCCGCAGCACCTCCCGCGACCACGGCTACGGCGCCTGTCTCCCCACCGGCACCCGTCGGCCTGCCGGCACCGCCGATTTCGCGATAAGCTTCGCGCCCGCTTGGAAACCGACACCCGCTTGACCGAATCTAGAGCGTTGCTCTAGAGTAAGAATCCAGTGCGGGATTCAAAATCAGGGTGGGGTAGGTGCGCGAAGATTTGCTGGCAGCGGGATTGGCGGTGTTCGACCGCGACGGCTACGAAGGCGCAACCGTGGCCGCCATTCGAACCCGCGCGCGGGCTTCCAACGGCAGCTTTTTCCATTTCTTCCGCTCCAAGAAGGAACTCGCCGGAACCCTGTTCCTGGAAATCCTCGGGCGCTATCACGCAGCGCTGCTGGCGGCGGTCGATGAATCCTGCGGCGCGCGGGAAGGCGTGGCCCGGCTGATCCGCGCGCATCTGGACTGGGTGGTGAACTCCAGGCGCGAGGCCCGCTATCTCTTCGAGATTTCCCGTGGCGAATGGAGCGAGGATATCCGAGACGCGCAGCGCGCACTGAATTTGCGCCTGGCGGAAGCGGTCGAGCAGTGGCGTGCCCCGTTACTCGCGCGCGGTGAATTGCGGCCGATGTCGGCGCCGATGTTCTTCAGCCAGATCATCGGGCCGGCGCAGATATTCTGCCGGGCCTGGCTCTCGGGCCGCGACCGCGCCGACCCCACCAGCCAGATCGACATCCTGATCGACTGCGCCATCCGTTCGGTTGTCGTGACCGAACCCATTACAAAACCCGGTGAAACACCATGATTGATCCCGATTTTGCTCCGATCGCCACCCGCATCCGCGAGCATGTCGGGCGGCAGGGTTTCATGACTCATATCGGCGCGCGGATATCCGAGCTGACGCGGGGCGCATGCACGCTCGCGGTAGACCGGCGGCCGGAGCTCTTGCAGCAGCACGGCCTTTTCCACGGTGGCGTCACCGCCTTCCTGATCGACAATGCGACCACCATTGCGGCCGCGACCTCGCGCGGGCAATCGGCGCTGACGGCGGAGTACAAACTGAATTTGCTTTCGCCGGCGACCGGCGAGCGTCTGATCTGCCGGGCGCGCGTCATCAAGCCGGGACGTCAGGTCGCCGTCGTTGCGGCCGATGTGTTTTGCGTGACCGAGGGCGTGGAAAAGCACACCGCGACCGCCCTGGCCTCGATCGCGATGCTCGACGAGCAGGCGGCGGCCAGAATGCCGAGCCCGGCCTGACGCGGCCGGGCTCGAATTCAAGACCATTCGAGCGGTAGAGGCGTTACTGCTCGCTGGCCGGGGCCGGCGCCACGTCGTCGTGCTGGGCTTCCGGGTCGAAGAATTCGCCTGCGGCGGCGAGCGCCTCGGCGGCGGCGTCCTGGTCCTCCTGACGGGTCGAGATGTCCTCGCCACGGTTGATGCGCTCGGCCTCGTCGGCACTGCGTGCCACGGTGACGCTGACGCTGACTTCGACTTCCGGATGCACCGCGATGGCGATCGTGTGCTTGCCGATGGTCTTGATCGGCGCATCCAGCATCACCTGGCTTCGGCTGATGGTGACGCCGTCCGCCTCGAACGAGGCGATGATATCGCGCACATTGACCGAGCCGAACAACTGGCCGGTCTCCGAGGCTTGCCGCAGCAAGACCACGTTGCGCCCGTTGATCTTCTCCGCCACCTTGGTCGCCTCGCCCTTGGCCTTGAGGTTGTTGGCCTCAAGTTCGGCCTTCATGCCGTCGAACTTCGCGCGGTTGTCCGAGGTGGCGCGCAGCGCCTTGCCGCGCTTGAGCAGAAAATTGCGGGCGAACCCGTTCTTGACGCGGACGACTTCGCCCATCTGACCGAGTTTGGCGACGCGTTCCAGCAAGATGACTTCCATGTTCGTTCTCCTTTTCAGTATTCGGTTTTCAATTCAGGGGATGGTTGGCGTTTCAGGAAGCGGGCAAGGGCGGCGGCTTGCCGCGCAAATAGCGTTGGCGAATTCCGAAGACGGCATCTGCAAGACCGAGCGCGATCATCGCCAGCACCGGCCAGCCAAACACCATGACGAGGGCGTAGGCGCAGGAGAGAAAGAAGGCGCGGCTCTTGAGCGCAAGCGTCACCGTGTGCAGGACGGCAAAGCCGGTCAAGGCGTAGGCCATCATCAGCGCGGCGGTCGCGATCTGCGCGAACATCGCAAGCAGCCCGCCGGTAAAGCAGAAGGCCAGCGCGACCGACAATGCCACCATTGTCATCGGCGGCAATTCCGCGGTCTTCAGATCGGGCCAGGCCCGATGCAGCCGGCCGGACGTCGCCGTGATCTTGGCCGCGAGCCAGAGGTTGAGCGTCAACGTCATCATGGCGACGATCGTTGCGGCCGCCGGCGCGATAATCGCAAGGGCTGCGACCCAACGTTCGATGTCGCCTGGGGGCACCGTATCGCGCGGCCCGAGAATTCGCGAGAGGCCGCGCCGCAACGAGTTGGCGATCGCCTCGGCGTCGGTCCCAAGCGTCAGCATGGCCGCGATCGTGGTCATCGCGGCAAAGCCTGCGATCCACAGCAGGATGCGGCCGATCGGATACCATTCGAGCGGCGGCGCGACCGGCGCCGAACCATTGCCCGGGGCTGCATCGGGCACCGGGCGTCCCAGCAGCGCGAGATGGCCAAGCCACCAGGCTGGCACGGCCACGGTGATCACGAAGGCGATGCAGTAGGCCAGGCCGAAGACCGCGCCCAGCCCGGAAGCCGCCACGATGCCGCCGACCGTCGCTGCGATCGGTCCCCACCCCAGGGCCGCCACCATCAGCGGCAGCGGCGCCAGATAGAACAACAGCAACGAGATCAGCGCGCCCGAAATGATCGAGGCGAACATCAGCGCCGACGCGCAGCCGGCTGCAAGACCAATGAGGACAATCGCGATCATCAGCTGTCCCGCTCCTTTCGAGCGGTTAGAGGTCGTCTCGACCCCAACCATCGGCGACCGGACGACCCGGAAGCCTTATGAAGCATTGCGACCGGCGGCGCGAAGGCCGCCGGTCGAAGACGTCCTAGCGAATGACGTAGGGCAGCAGGCCGAGGAAACGCGAGCGCTTGATGGCGCGCGCGAGCTCACGCTGCTTCTTGGCGGATACGGCGGTGATGCGGCTCGGCACGATCTTGCCGCGCTCGGAGACGTAGCGCATCAGCAGCTTGGAGTCCTTGTAGTCGATCTTCGGCGCATTCGGGCCCGTGAAAGGGCAGGTCTTGCGGCGGCGGAAAAACGGACGGCGTGCACCAGCTTCAGCCATGATGATTATTCCTCTTCCGTCGCTTCAACAACGTCCTCGCGCGGCCGGCGCGGGCCACGGTCGCCGCGGAATCCGCCGCCATCGCGATCACCCCGGAATCCGCCTTCGCGGTCGCCGCGGAAACCGCCGCCGCGATCGTCACGCTCGCGGTCACGATCGGCCTTGCGCATCATCGCCGAGGGGCCTTCCTCGTGCTCTTCGACGCGGACGGTGAGATAGCGGATGACGTCTTCGCTGATCCGCTCCTGTCGCTCGATCTCGGATACCGCGGCGGAGGGCGCATCGATGTTCATCAGCACGAAATGGGCTTTGCGATTCTTGTTCATGCGGTAGGTGAGCGAACGCACGCCCCAGTTCTCGGTCTTGGTGATCTTGCCGCCAAGCCCTTCGACGATGCCCGTCATCTGGGTGGTCAGTTCTTCGACCTGCTGGGTGCTCGCATCCTGGCGCGCGAGAAAAACATGCTCATAAAGAGGCATGGGTGTCCTTTCCTGTGTTGGCGCAGTTCCCGGCGGCAAGCCCTTCGAGACCTTCGGAAAGGACTCGATACTGCTCAGAAGGCGGAAGCACGGGACGACGGGCCGACTGGCCCTGCCACATCAACATCGCCAAGAAGGGTGAGATTGCTGGGACCGTCCGTTCAGCTCCCGGCCGGGATCTACGGATGCGCGGGTTATAAGGATTTTCGGCGCGCTGGCAAGGCTCGCCAGCGGCCGGAGCCTCCAGCCTTGATCTATTTGTTTGTATATCATACAAATAATGCAAGCGAGGGAAAAATGGCTCCCAAATCGGTCCAGACAGCTCCTAAGGGGAAGCCCGGCGATCCAAAGCACGACGCCCGCGCCACCCGTTCGGCCGGACGACAGATGCGCTCGCGGCTGTTGGACAAGGCCAGCGGGCTGTTCAAGGAGCGGGGTCTTTCCGGCGCGTCGATCTCGGACATCGCGCGGGCGGCCGAAGCGTTTCCGAGCCAGATCACCTATTACTTTCGTACCAAGGAAGCGCTGTTCGTGGAGGCTGCGTGCCGCGACCTGCTGTATGTGGCGCGCGCGGCCGAACAGGCGGCAGCGAACGCCCGCACGCCGCAGGAATATACCTGCGCGCTGGTCGAGGCCGTCACGGCGACGGATTCGGTCGCCTTTTTTGCCGAAGCGCTGACGCTCACCCGCCGCCGCCAGGACCTCGCCCCGCTGGTCGAGCGCACCATCGAGCGGCTTCACGGCGAGGGGATGCGGGCCTATGCCGGCCAGATCGAGCGGCACGGCTGGCAAAGCTTGCGCGATCCCGACACCAGTTCGCGGCGGTTCTGGGCGGTCGCGCTCGGCGTCATGGTGGAGGGCTATGCCATGGGCCGGTCGGCCAAGGAACTGTGCAGGGACATGCTGCGCGTCCTGGGCGATCAGGCCACCGCGAAGGCCACCGGCGACAAGGCCCGGCTGCGTGTGGTTGGCGATCGGGACGCGCCCGATTCAGACCAACCCGATTGGAAGAGATCACCATGACCGCGCTTCGCATGCGAGCCCGTGACTTCCTCGCCGAGGATCAATTGATCGCGGTGCGCCGCCGCGTAACGTGGAAGGGCGCAGCCCTGATTGCGCATGCCTGGGCGCTGATCCTGGGGTCGATCGCGCTGGTGGCGTGGTGGCCCAATCCGCTGACCTTTCTGCTCGCGGTTGGCGTCATCGGTTCGCGGCAGCTCGGGCTTGCCATCCTGATGCATGACGGCGCGCATGGGTGCCTGTCGGCGAACGAGAAGGTCAACCTGACCCTGAGCCAGTGGTTTTGCGCCTACCCCATCTTCGCCGAGACCCGCGCCTACCGCCGCTATCATCTGCAGCACCATGCCCGCACGCAGCAGGAGGATGATCCTGATCTGGTGCTGTCGGCACCGTTTCCGATCACCGCGATGAGTTACCGCCGCAAGTTCTTTCGCGATATCTCCGGGCAGACCGGGTATCAGCAACGCAAGGCGCAGCTACTAAACGCGCTCGGCCCCGCCGACTGGCCGCTCGCTCGGCGCGTCGCGCATTTTCGCGAGAAACTTGGCCCGCAACTGGCCGTCAACGCGGTGCTGTTCGCCGGCCTTGCCGCCGCCGGCGTATGGTGGGCCTATCCGCTGTTATGGCTGTTGCCGCTCCTGACCTGGCAGATGGTCATTACCCGCATCCGCAACATCGCCGAACATGCCGTGGTTCCGGACTCTTCGGATCCCTTGCGCAATACAAGGACCACGCACGCGAACTTCCTCGAGCGGCTGTTCATTGCGCCGTATTACGTGAACTATCATCTGGAGCATCATCTGCTGTTCTATGTGCCCTGCTACAACCTGCCGCGCGTCCATCGGATACTTTCCGAGAGTCGTTTTGCGGATCGCATGGAGGTGCAGCCCAACTACGCCACCGTACTGCGGTTGGCGACTGCCAGGCCAGACCATGAGGATCGGCCGGGCGACGTCGTGAGCAGCGTGCGCCGCGCCCGAGCCGGGAAGGAAGTCGGCGGCGACCAGCAAGCGGGCGGGTTCTAGGGCGCCAATTGGGAAGAAGCCCTCGCGATTCCGCAGCGCGGCTTGACATCACGGCCCCCGTCAGTGTCTTACGGCCCCATTCCAATGGGGGGGCGCCGATGACGGCCGCATTTACTTTTCCGGGGCAAGGTTCCCAGGCCGTCGGCATGGGCAAGGCCCTGGCGGAAGCCTTTCCGGCCGCGCGCGCCGTGTTCGACGAGGTCGATGCCGCGCTCGGCGAAAAGCTGACCGCCATCATCTGGGACGGCCCGGCCGAAACCCTCCAGCTCACCGAGAACGCCCAGCCTGCGCTGATGGCAGTGTCGCTAGCGACGCTGCGGGTGTTGGAGGCCGAGGCGGGCTTTTCCGTGGGGCGGGATGCGGCTTTTGTCGCCGGCCATTCGCTCGGCGAATACTCCGCGTTGGCCGCGGCCGGCAGCCTCAGCATCAGCGACACCGCGCGGCTGTTGCGCACCCGCGGCCTTGCGATGCAGCGGGCAGTGCCGGTCGGCGCCGGCGCCATGGCCGCGCTGCTTGGGCTCGACTATGAGGCCGCGGTGGCCGTCGCCGACGAAGCCGCCCAGGGGCAGGTTTGTCAGGCCGCCAACGACAATGGCGGCGGGCAGGTGGTGGTGTCCGGCGACAAGGCCGCCGTCGAACGCGCGCTCGATATCGCCAAGACCAGGGGCGCCAAGCGCGCCATGCTGCTGCCGGTGTCGGCGCCGTTCCATTGCCGGCTGATGCAGCCTGCGGCCGATGCAATGGCGAAAGCCTTGGCTGATGTGACGATCAAGCCGCCGGCCTCGCCGCTGGTTTCGAACGTGCTGGCGGCTCCGATCACCGATCCCGACGAAATCCGCCGCCGCCTGGTCGAGCAGGTCACCGGTACCGTGCGCTGGCGCGAGTCGGTGGCCTACATGGCCGGGAACGGCGTCACGCTGTTTTTCGAAATCGGCGCCGGCAAGGTGCTGAGCGGGCTCGTCAAACGCATCGCCGACGGCGCGGTCGGCGTATCGATCGGCGGCCCCAACGACATTGCCGCCGCCAGGGACGCATTGGCGGCTTCGGCCTGAAGCTCCCGAAAGGAGATATCGATGTTCGATTTGACGGGCAGGACGGCGCTGGTCACCGGCGCGACCGGCGGCATCGGCGGAGCGATCGCCCAGGCGTTGCACACGCGGGGCGCGACGGTGGCGATTTCGGGCACCCGCCGCGAGGTGTTGGATTCCTTTGCCGGCAAGCTTGGCGAGCGTGTCCACGTGCTACCGTGCAACCTGTCCGACAGCGCCGAGGTCGAGGCGCTGGTGCCGGCGGCTGAAGCCGCCATGGGACAGGTCGATATCCTGATCGCCAATGCCGGCATTACGCGTGACAACTTGTTTGTGCAGTTGCGTGACGAGGACTGGGATGACGTCATCAAGGTCAATCTGACCGCGACCTTCCGTCTGGCGCGCGCTGCGACGAAGCTGATGATGCGCAAGCGGTTCGGCCGGATCATCGCGATCACCTCGATCGTCGGCGTGACCGGCAATCCCGGTCAGGCCAACTACACGGCGTCGAAAGCCGGGATCATCGGCCTGATCAAGACGCTGGGCGCGGAATATGCCAAGCGCAACGTGACCGCCAACTGCATTGCGCCCGGTTTCATCAAGACGCCGATGACGGACGCACTCAACGACAAGCAGCGCGAGGCCATCCTGGCCAAGGTCCCCGCGGCGCGACTCGGGACGCCGGAGGATATCGCCGCGGCGGCCGTCTATCTCAGTTCGAACGAGGGAGCCTACGTCACCGGCCAGACGATTCACGTCAACGGCGGAATGGCCATGTTTTGAACCGGTTGTTGCCCCGATCGAAGCGGCCGAGGCTCGTTTGCCGGGGGCGGTCGAGGCTTGTGGTCAAGGCTTGGGAAGTGTGATAACCGAACCCCCGACGGGTGGGCAAACAAGGCCATTGCAGGACTCTGAAACCCTGTATATTGGCGTGGCGACGCCTGCCGTTCGCCGGGGCTTCTATCGGCTACCACCGAGCCGAATCAAGACACCGGGCCGAATCAAGACGATGCGCGAAAGCGAAGGAAGTTTAACGACCACGATAGCTCGTAGCGTGTCTGTAGCGTCTTGGGGTCGGGTCCAATGGAACAAGTACGAGGTTGAACGATGAGTGAGATTGGCGAGCGGGTTAAGAAGATTGTGGTCGAACATCTCGGTGTTGAACCGGAGAAGGTTGTCGACAACGCAAGTTTTATTGACGACCTCGGCGCCGACAGCCTCGACACCGTCGAGCTTGTGATGGCATTTGAAGAAGAGTTTGGCTGTGAGATTCCCGACGACGCCGCCGAGACGATCTTGACCGTCGGCGACGCGACCAAGTTTCTCGAAAAAAACGCGAAGAGCTGACGCCCCGGGCGGTTGGAGACAAAGCCGGACGGGCCGTTGTCGAACGGCCCCCCGGTTTCTTGTTGTGGACCGTTGATTCCGGGCTGGAGTTTTGACATGAGGCGGGTTGTCGTCACTGGGCTGGGCATGGTTACGCCGCTCGGCTGTGGCGTTGACGCCACGTGGAAGCGCATGCTCGACGGCCAGAGCGGGGCGCGGAAGATCGACACTTTCGAAGTCGCCGATCTCTCCAGCCGGATCGCCTGCGTGGTTCCGCGCGGCGACGGCACCGACGGCACCTTCAATCCGGATCAATGGATGGAGCCGAAGGATCAGCGCAAGGTCGACGACTTCATTATCTTTGCGATGGCCGCCGCGCGCCAGGCGCTCGACGACGCCGGCTGGCATCCCGTGAGCGAAGAAGAAAAATGCGCGACCGGCACCCTGATCGGTTCAGGGATCGGCGGGCTGTCCGGCATCGCCGATACCGCGCTGCTGCTGAAGGAGCGGGGGCCGCGCAAGATATCGCCCTTCTTCATCCCCGGACGCCTGATCAACCTGGCTTCCGGCTATGTCTCGATCGAGCATGGCCTCAAGGGTCCCAATCATTCGGTGGTGACCGCGTGCTCGACCGGCGCGCATGCGATCGGCGACGCCTCCCGGCTGATCGCGCTCGGCGACGCCGAGGTGATGGTGGCGGGTGGAACGGAATCGCCGATCTGCCGACTGGCGATGGCTGGATTTTGCGCCGCCCGCGCCCTCTCGACCGGTTTCAACGAGCAGCCGCAACGGGCATCGCGCCCCTATGACAGGGATCGCGACGGCTTTGTGATGGGCGAGGGCGCCGGGATCGTGGTGCTCGAGGAGTACGAGCACGCCAAGAGGCGCGGCGCCAAGATCTACGCTGAAGTCGCCGGCTACGGCCTGTCGGGCGACGCCTATCACATCACCTCGCCGGCGCCGGATGGCGATGGCGGCTTCCGCAGCATGGCCGCAGCGCTGAAGCGCGCGGGCATCGCGGCTTCCGACATCGACTATATCAATGCGCATGGAACCTCGACGCAGATCGGCGACGAAATCGAACTTGGCGCGGTCGAGCGGTTGCTTGGCAACGCCACGTCCAAGGTGTCGATGTCCTCGACCAAGTCCTCGACCGGCCATCTGCTGGGGGCGGCCGGCGCGATCGAGGCGATCTTCAGCATCCTTGCGATTCGCGACAACGTCGCGCCCCCCACCATCAATCTGGAAAATCCGTCAGTCGAGACGGCGATTGATCTGGTGCCGCGGGCGGCGCGCAAGCGCGAGATCAATGTTGCGCTGTCGAATTCGTTCGGGTTTGGGGGCACCAATGCCTCCCTCATCGTTCAGCGCGTGACCGGCTAGCAAGTGTCTTGAACGAATCCACCGTTTTGCCTTAATAGGCATGATCTCTACATATGGGCGTGTGCTAGTGACTCGGCAGGGGATTGCCGGCGGCGTTGAACCGGCAGGATTCAGGTTGTACCGATGAGTGAGAGGCCGCCCATTTCACCACGCAGCCCGCGCGCTGCGCTGGAGCCCGAGCAGGTGCCGCCGCCGCCGAAGCGGTCGGCGCGCGCCAGAAATCCTTTCGTTATCGTTGGCAATGCGATCATCACCCTTCTCATCATTCTGATGATCGGCGCAGGCACCGGCTATTATTATGGCAGGCAAGCGCTGGAAATGCCGGGCCCGTTGCAGGAAGACAAGATCGTCAACATTCCGGCGCGCGCCGGCAAGCGCGACATTGCCGACGTGCTGCTGCGCGAGGGGGTCATCAACGTCAATCCGTGGGCGTTCATCGGCGGGGTGTTTGCGCTGAGGGCGAGTTCCGATCTCAAGCCCGGCGAATACTCGTTCCAGAGGAATGCCAGCCTGCGCGACGTCATCGCCACTATTGTCGAGGGCAAGGTGGTTCAGCACGCGGTCACGATTCCCGAGGGCCTGACCTCCGAACAGATCGTGACGCGACTTACCGACAACGAGATCTTCTCGGGTTCGGTGCGCGAAATGCCGCGTGAAGGCACGCTGCTGCCGGAGACCTACAAGTTCCCGCGCGGAACCACGCGCGAGCAGGTCATTCAGCGCATGCAGCAGACCCAGCGGCGGGTGCTCGCGGAAATCTGGGAACGCCGCAACCCCGACGTTCCGATCAGGTCGCCGGAACAGCTGATCGTCCTGGCCTCGATCATCGAGAAGGAAACCGGCAGGGCCGACGAACGCAGCCGCGTGGCGGCGGTATTCGTCAATCGCCTGCGGCAGAAGATGAAGCTGCAGTCCGATCCGACCATCATCTACGGGCTGGTTGGCGGCAAGGGTACGCTGGGACGGCCGATCAGGCGCTCGGAGATCCAGCAGCCCTCGCCCTACAATACCTATGTGATCGAAGGCCTTCCCCCGGGGCCGATCGCCAATCCGGGCCGCGCCTCGCTCGAGGCGGCGGCCAACCCCGCGCGCACCCGCGACCTGTTTTTCGTGGCTGACGGCAGCGGCGGGCACACCTTCACCGAGACCTACGACCAGCACCAGAAGAACGTGGTCAAACTGCGGGCGCTCGAACGGCAGATCCAGAACGACACCGCCGAGCCGACCGATGATGGCCCGCCGACGACCGCCGCTGGCGGGTCTGCCGACACCAATCCAACCGCGACAACGACCCGGCCGGGGGCGGCGAAGAAGCCGCCGCGTCCCGCCGCGCAATCCACCGCAACCCCGCCAGTGCTGCAGCGCTGATATCAAGCGCTGGTCGGGCAAGGACCGGCCGGGCTGCGCCGGGACCGCAATTCCAATGGGTCGGAAATCGTTCTAAGGTTCGGCCGGCCCGGTTGAGTCTCATACCCCTGCCTTTCGGAGAGCCTTACGCGATGGCGCTATCGAGCATGACCGGTTTTGCCCGGAGTCACGGCGCCAGCGGTCCCTATGCGTTCGAGTGGGAACTGAAGTCGGTCAACGCCAAGGGCTTCGATCTGCGGCTGCGCTTGCCGCCGGGCTGGGACGAACTCGAAACCATTGCCAAGAAACGGGCCGGCGAGGTGCTGTCGCGGGGGACGGTGTACGCCAATCTCAGCGTCAAGCGCGCCAACGCGGTCGCCGCCGTGCGGATCAACGAGGACGTGCTGGCCGCGATCGTGAAGGTCGCGGGCACGCTTGCCGGCAAGATCGACGCGGTGGCGCCGAGCATCGACGGATTGCTCGGCCTCAAGGGGGTCATCGAATTGGTCGAACCCGACAGCGACGAGGCGGAGGACAAGGCGGCGCGAGAGGCGGCGGCGGCCGCCTTCGACCAGGCGCTTTCCCATCTGGTTGAGATGCGGCGCCGCGAAGGCGTGACGCTGGGGCAAGTTCTCATGCAGCGCATGGATGAAATCGAGCGGCTGGCGCGGAAGGCCGAGGCCGCCCCCGGACGCAAGCCGGAGGCGATCCGGGCGCGGCTGGCCGAACAGGTTGCGGCGCTGCTCCAGACATCCGAGCGCTTCGACGCCGACCGGCTCAACCAGGAGGCGATCCTGATCGCGAGCAAGGCCGACATCCGCGAAGAGCTCGACCGCATCGCCTCGCATGTGGCGCAGGCCCGCGAAATGATCGGCAAGGGCGGACCGGTCGGGCGGCGGCTGGATTTTCTGGCCCAGGAATTCAACCGCGAGGTCAACACCTGCTGTTCCAAGTCGAACGATCTGGAATTGACTCAGACCGGGCTCGAGATGAAGAACGTGGTCGAGCAGTTCCGCGAGCAGGTCCAGAACCTGGAGTGACCGATGACGGGTGGTGGTTTCGACGGAGTCGAGCGGCGTGGGCTGATGTTCGTGCTGTCGTCGCCCTCGGGCGCGGGCAAGACCACGCTGTCGCGGCTTCTGACCGAACGGATGCCGGATCTGAAGATGTCGGTGTCGGCGACCACGCGGCCGATGCGGCCGGGCGAGGTCGAGGGACGCGATTACTTCTTCGTCGACAAGGCCCGGTTCGAGGCGATGGCCGGGCAGGGTGACCTGCTGGAATGGGCCACCGTGTTCGACAACCGCTACGGCACGCCGCGCGCGCCGGTCGAGGCGGCCCTGGCGGCGGGCCAGGACGTGCTGTTTGACATCGACTGGCAGGGGACGCAGCAGTTGCGCGAGAAGGCCCGCGCCGACGTCGTCAGCGTCTTCATCCTGCCGCCGTCGGCGGCGGACCTGGAGAAGCGGCTGCACACCCGCGCGCAGGATTCGGACGAGGTCATTCGCGGCCGCATGAGCCGCGCCTCCCATGAACTCAGCCATTGGGCGGAGTACGACTACATCGTCGTCAACCAAGACGTCGATCAGGCGTTCGCGGAAATCCAGTCGATCCTCAGGGCCGAGCGGCTCAAGCGCGAACGCCGCACCGGCCTGACCGGCTTTGTCCGCAACCTGCAGCGCCAGCTGGAAAAATAACTGCGGCTTCCGTTCCGGTCAGTGCCGCGCGCCGCTGCGGGCGAGCCGGGCCAGCATGGCCGTTACCTGCCGCTCGCGATGCTCGACCGCAAGCGCGTGTTGTGCGCCTTCGGGACGACGGGCCCGCGCTCGCGGCTCCTCGGAGCGAAGTGACGCTGGCGGCGAACGCCGGGCGGGTACGGAATCCCACATCGCACGCCGGTTACGGCGCATGATAGCCCGGGCGCGGGCGCGGCCGATTCGGAAGATCAGGCTCACGGTGAGGCCGGCCAGCGCGAGTGCCGCGGCCATCACCGCCAGCAGCATCTGTAACGACGCGGTCGGCTTCGTCACCCATGGGTCGGCGGCGGGCGCCGCTTCAGCCGCTGAGGGCTGTTGCGGCTCGCCGGATTGCCATGACGTCGCCGCGGGCGCATCGGCCGCGGCGGTGAGGGTTTCGCTGGAACTGCCCGCAGCGGCGATGCCAGGCACATCGGGCCATCGCGTCGCGGCTGCCGGCGCCGGGGTGACCGCGTTTGCACCGACGCCAGCCAGGCCATCCCGCGCCTTTGGCGGGGAGGCGGCGCCGACCGTTCGCGGCTCGGCAATGGCGGGAACGTCGGCTTCGGGCCGGGCGCGTTGCGACATCCATTGAGCGCGCGCGTCCGAGATCGCCTTTGGCGTGAGCGCGCTCGGCTTTGCCGGCGCGGGATCCGGCGCCGCCGCAGATGAGGTCGAGGACGGGGCGGCAGCCGGCTGCGGCGCGGCGCGCGCGTTCTTGTCGTCCTTCTCGCGCAGATACCAGCATTGCCGATTGGTGGCACGATCGATGCGATAGTACCAATGGCTGCCGGCCGGCGTCGCGGCCTTGGGACTGGTGAGGCAGTTGTCGGTCGCGGCCTGCGCCCGGACTTCCGTGACGGTGGCAAGATTGGCGGCGGCGAGAATGCCGGCCAACAGGGCTGGGGCAAACTTCGTGGAAGGCTTTGGCATCTACGTTCCCGGTACTGATACGCAACGCTTACTGAGTCCAACCTGGCCGGAGAGTGGGGTCGCAATGCGCCGCAATTCCGGAACGGATGGGGTATAATTGGGGCTTTGGCGGCCGCCGCAACGAGGTCGGTGGAAGCCGTGAATTGCGGGGAAAACGTGCTGCCTGGAGGCCTCGCGGCCCGATGCGGCAATCGCGATCCCGGACGCGGCTTCGCCGTCCCGCGGCGCGGAGCGCCCGGGGTGTGCGGATCGCTTGTCCCTCCGTGAAAAAAAAGAGGGAGCAGGGAAGGCCGGGTGCCCACGACACCCGCAGTCGTGTGCACAAAATGCTCACGTGGACCGCAGGTGCGCCGGAAAACCGGGCCTTCCCTGCGCAATGGTTTTAACGGCTTATGGCGCGCTCTTGCGTCTGGAAAATCTGCCAGAATGTGCGAACGGGCGGTTCTGACCAACCGCCCGTCGCTGGATCTGATCCCGTGCGTGCTCAAAGGCCGAGAGCGTGTCGGGGAGCGAGGGACAGATCCGGTGTCTTCCTCAACCCGAACAGTTGCACGGGCTTCGAGCCCGAACCGAGCAAGGAAGGGAATGGATGATGGCACAAGATGAGATTGTTGTCTTGTATGAGGAGACATCGCGCGAGCGCGCGAAGCCATCATTGAGTGCGTTGACGCCGTGACTTCGATCACCGTAGTTGCGCGCTGCGAGCGAGATTTCCCGCGAGGTCTCCTGCGCATCTGACATAGGTCTCGGAGCCGCGCTTGCCCGACCACTTCAGCTTGTTTCCTGAAATTGCGAGACGAGCGGTCGATTCCCAGCGTGTCGTTCCGTCTGCGCACGCCGCTTTGATTTCCCACGCGGCGCTTCCTGTTTGCTTCCTATCCCGGAAGAACACGGCAAAATCGATGACGTGGACATGCTCGCGGGAGATGCCGCGCACCAGGACGACCCGGGCGATGATCAGGTCCAGGAGTGTCGCGGCGCCAACGCCAAGGACCAGCCCGCAGAAATGAACGACCCTGAGCCTGGTCCTGATCCAGGCCGCGGGATCGGTCGAGAGCAGTTGGGCGAGAGAAAGCATGAATCCTGATCCTCAGTTCGGAGCAGGATTTGCCGTCACGAACATGGCCTCTCCGCAATGCGACGGTGGCGTCTCCGTGCTGGTTCCGGAGAATCTGCGCCGCAAATGTGTTGCCGGGTTGTTACGGCCGGTACCGGACCTGCGATCGCATGGAGCGATTGGTGCCCGGGCTTGGCTGAGAGCGGCGTGATCGGGAGGCAGAAGTAGACGCGTCCAGCCATGACGGCGTCTAGGGGACTGGCTTCAGCGCGCCTCTTTCGGCATGGTCGGGGTCCACAGGCGCTTGCGGAAGGGCAGGGCCGCTGGAAGTGGTATGTCTATTGCATTCGAGCAAAGTGCGCCAAAGAGAAAGACATGGGATGATTAGGGTGTTTCTTGATCGGCTCTACCTGTTGTCCGGCTATCTCGCCGGACTTTTCCTGATTGCGATTTTTGTGCTGATGATGCTGCTGTCGGCCGGCCGGCCGCTCGGCGTCAATATCCCGGCGGGCGACGATTTCATCTCGTGGTGCATGGCGGCGACGGCCTTCCTCGGGCTCGCGCATACGTTCAGGCACGGCGAGATGATCCGGGTCGGCCTGTTGATCGACCGTCTCGGCGATACCGCACGCCATTATGTGGAGATCGCGGCGCTCCTGGTCGGCACCGGCTTCATCGGATTTTTCGCCTGGCACGCCGCGATCATGACCTGGCAATCGTTCAAATTTGCCGACATTTCGCAGGGCGTGATCGCGGTGCCGCTGTGGATTCCGCAACTCGGCTACAGTGGCGGCCTCGTGATCCTTTTCATCGCCTTTGTCGACGAACTGATCCATGTCCTGCGCGGCTTCGCGCCCCGCTACGAACTGCCGAAGCCCAAGAGCGCCGAAGAGATCGTCGAGCGCGCCATGCAGAGTGGGGTCTGACATGGAGCTGCTCTCGATTGCCGCCATTCTGTTCGGGTTTCTGGCGCTGCTGCTCGGCGGCGGGGTCTGGATCGGCGTCGCCCTGATGGCGACGGGATGGGCCGGGATGCAATTCGCCGGCGGCGGGATCCCCGCGGGCAGCGTGCTGGCGACAACGGTGTGGGGCAACAGCGCGTCGTGGTCGCTCGCGGCTTTGCCGCTGTTCATCTGGATGGGCGAGATTCTGTTCCGCACCCGGCTGTCGGAGGAAATGTTTCGCGGGTTTGCACCGTGGCTGAACTGGCTGCCGGGCCGGCTCATGCACGTCAACGTGCTGGCCTGTGGCGTGTTCGGTTCGGTGTCGGGATCGTCGGCCGCGACCTGCGCCACGGTGGCCAAGATCGCGCTGCCGGAACTGAAGAAGCGCGGCTATGACGAAGGCCTGAGCCTCGGCTCGCTGGCCGGGGCGGGCACGCTCGGCATTCTGATCCCGCCGTCGATCACCATGGTGGTCTACGCGGTGCAGGCCAACGTCTCCATCATCCAGGTGTTCCTCGCCGGGTTTCTGCCGGGCATGCTGGTGATGGCGCTTTATTCCGGCTACATCGCGGTCTGGTCGCTCGCCAATCCCGGGCGCACGCCGCCGGCCGATCCGCCGATGAGTTTTCGCAAGCGCATCTCAGAGTCGCTCAACCTCATTCCCTGCCTGCTGCTGATCGTTTTCGTCTTCCTGTCGTTGCTGATGGGCTGGGCGACGGCGACGGAATGCGCGGCCTGGGGCGTGCTGGGGTCGCTCACGATCGCATGGTGGCAAGGCGCGCTGAGCTGGCAATCGTTCTGGGCGAGCGTCATGGGCGCGACCCGGGTCAACTGCATGATCCTGCTGATCCTGGCCGGCGCTTCCTATATGGGCACGTCGATGGCCTATACCGGCATCCCGCTGGCACTGGCGAACTGGGTGAACGGCCTCCAGCTCAGTCCCTATGCACTGATCTCGGCGCTCACCGTTATGTATATCGTGCTCGGCACGGCGCTCGACGGCATCTCGATGATCGTGCTGACCACCGCCATCGTCATCCCGATGGTGAAGCAGGCCGGCTTCGATCTCGTCTGGTTCGGTATTTTCCTGGTGCTGGTGGTGGAAATGGCGGAAGTCTCGCCCCCGGTCGGATTCAACCTGTTCGTCCTGCAGACCATGAGCGGCAAGGATTCCAACACGGTCGCCAAGGCGGCCCTGCCGTTCTTCTTTTTGCTCGTTCTGGCGGTTGCCATCATCACGGTTTTTCCTGATATCGTGATGCTGCTGCCGCGGATAGCGTTCCCTGGCTAGAGAAAGGTATTGTCATGTTCAGTTTCTTGAAAACCTCCGCAATGGCCGCCTGCGTCGCGGTGGTTGCGGTTCCCGCGCTCGTCATTCCTGCGATGGCGCAGACCAAGTGGAATCTTCCGGCGGCCTATCCGGCGGACAACCCGCATTCGGTGAACCTGATCGCGTTCGCCAAGGACGTCGGCGACGCCACCGGCGGCAAGCTGCAGATTGCCGTGCATCCGGCGGCATCCCTGTTCAAGGCGCCGGAAATCAAGCGCGCGGTCACAACCGGGCAGGCGCAGGCGGGCGAAGTCCTGATCTCGCTGCATGAGAACGAGGATCCGATGTTCGGCATCGACGTCATTCCGTTCCTGGCGACGAGCTACCCGACCGCCAGGAAGCTGTGGCTGGCGTCAAAGCCCGCGGTCGAAAAGAAGCTCGCATCGCAGGGCCTGATGCTGCTGTTCGCGGTGCCGTGGGGGCCGCAGGGCATTTACGCCAAGAAGGACCTCAACTCCCTGGAGGACATGAAGGGCCTGAAGTGGCGCGCCTATAACGTCGGCACCTCGCGCATCGCCGAACTGGTCGGCGCGCAGCCCATCACCATCCAGGCGGCGGAACTGCCGCAGGCGCTGGCGACCGGCGTCGTCAACGCATTCGTGACCTCGGGCTCGACCGGCTACGACAGCAAGGCCTGGGAAACCATGACGCATTTCTATGATACGCAGGCCTGGATTCCGAAGAACGTGACCTTCGTTAACAAGGCGGCTTTCGATGCGCTCGACAAGCCCACCCAGGACGCCATCCTCAAGGCGGCGGCGGTCGCCGAGGAACGCGGCTGGAAGCTCGCGGAGGAAAAGGCGAAGTGGTATGTCGAACAGCTTGCGGCCAACAAGATGAAGGTGCTTCCGCCGCCCCCGGCGCTGAAGGCCGGCCTGGAGAAGATCGGCGAGCAGTTGACCGCCGATTGGTCGAAAAAGGCCGGTCCCGAGGGTGAAGCCGTGATCGCCGCCTACAAGAAGTAAGACGATCGTCCGGTAGCGTCCGGCGTTCGATGGCCGGACGCTACCATGGCGACGCGTCAGTTCTTCAGCACGAGGATTCGGAACGTCCCAAGGGGCTGCGGCGGTTTATCGAGGGCGATGACAAGAGCGGCATACAGGTGGTGTCGCTGATTGGGGGAAGCGAGAACAGGTTTATTTCCGTCGCAATGACCGGATGGGGCAAATCACGTTGACTGGATTGAAGATATTTGCTCCACCGCGCATCGTTCCGCTGGCCGCAATCGGTAGCCTTTGACCAGTGCGAAGATCGCCGGGATCACGATCAGCGTGAGCAGTGTCGAGGAGACCATCCCGCCGATCATCGGCACCGCGATGCGCTGCATGATCTCGGAGCCGGTACCGCTGCTCCACATGATCGGCAGCAGGCCCGCCATGATCGCCACAACCGTCATCATCTTCGGGCGCACGCGTTCCACCGCTCCCTCCATCACGGCGTCATACAGATCGTCGCGCGTCAGCGGGCGGCCTTCTCGCTCCCGCCGCGCCGTGATGCTTGCCAACGCCTGGTTGAGGTAGAGCAGCATCACGACGCCGGTCTCCGCGGCGACGCCGGCGAGCGCGATGAAACCCACCGCGACGGCGACGGAAAGGTTGAAACCCAGCCACCACATCAGCCAGAGCCCGCCGATCAGCGCGAATGGCAGCGAGAGCATGACGATCAACGTCTCGGCGATCGAACGGAAGTTCAGGTACAACAGCAGGAAGATGATCGTCAGCGTCATCGGGATGACGACCTTCAGCCGGGCTGCCGCACGTTCGAGGTACTCGTACTGACCGCTCCACATCACGTAATAGCCGGGCGGAAACTGGATGCTCGCTTGCACGGCGCGTTGCGCATCGGCGACGTAGCCGCCGAGGTCGCGGTCACGAATATCGACGTATATGTAGGTGGCCAACTGCCCGTTTTCGGTCCGGATCGACGTCGGCCCGCGGGCCGGGGCGACCCTGGCTACTTCGCCGAGCGGAACGGCGCCGCCGGCCGGCATCGGCACCAGCACGTTGTCGGCGATGGCCTGCGGATTGTCGCGCAGGTCTCTCGGATATCGCATGTTGACGGGGAAGCGTTGGCGGCCTTCCACCGTCGTGGTCACCGTTTGCCCGCCCAACGCCGTCGCAATAACGTCCTGCACGTCCTGGATCATGATTCCATAACGCGCGAGCGCCTCGCGGTCTGGCGTCACCTCCAGATAGTAGCCGCCGATCCCGCGCTCGGCGTAGGCCGACGACGTCCCGGGTACCGTCTTCAGCACCCGCTCGATCTGCCTGGCCAACTTGTCGATCTCGACCAGATCAGTCCCGATCACCTTGACGCCGATTGGCGTCCGGATGCCGGTCGACAGCATGTCGATACGGGCCTTTATCGGCATCGTCCACGCGTTCGACACCCCTGGAAACTGCAACGCCTTGTCCATTTCCGCGATCAGCCCGTCGAGCGTCATGCCAGGACGCCAGTCCTCTTTGGGTTTGAGGTTGACCACGGTTTCGAACATCTCGGACGGGGCCGGGTCGGTCGCCGTCGCCGCGCGGCCCGCCTTGCCGTAGACCGAGGCAACTTCTGGAAACGAGCGGATGATCCGATCCTGCGTCTGCATCAATTCGCCGGCCTTGGTGACGGAAATCCCCGGCAGCGTAGTGGGCATGTAGAGCAGCGTTCCTTCGTTCAGGTTTGGCATGAATTCGGTACCGAGCTGGCGCGCGGGCCACACGCTGATTGCGAGTACGACGATGGCGAGGAAGATGACCAGCGTCTTGGCGCGCATCACGGCCTTGATCGCGGGGCGGTAAATCCAGATCAGCAACCGGTTGATCGGGTTGCGGTGCTCCGCAACGATTCGACCGCGGACAAACATCACCATCAGCGCCGGCACCAGCGTCACCGACAGCAGCGCTGCGGCGGCCATGGCAAAGGTCTTGGTGAACGCCAGCGGACTGAACAGCCTGCCTTCCTGCGATTCCAAGGTAAAGATCGGCATGAACGACACGGTGATGATGAGCAGGCTGAAGAAGAGTGCAGGCCCCACTTCGGACGCGGCGTCGATCAGCACCGTGACCCGCGACTTGCCGGGCTCGGCCCGTTCGAGATGCTTGTGAGCGTTCTCGATCATGACGATCGCCGCATCTACCATGGCGCCGATCGCGATCGCGATGCCGCCGAGGCTCATGATGTTGGAGCCTAATCCGAGCAGCTTCATTGCACCGAACGCCATCAGGATGCCGACCGGCAGCATCAGAATAGCCACAAGGGCGCTTCGCACGTGCAGCAGGAATACGATGCAGACCAGCGCGACCACCACGCTCTCCTCGAACAGCGTGCGCTTGAGGGCGTCAATGGCAGCATAGATCAGGTTTGAGCGGTCGTAGACCGGCACGATCTCGACCGACTTCGGCAGGCTGCTGGCGATCTCCCTGAAGCGCTTCCTGACGTTCTCGATCACGTCGAGCGCATTGACACCGAACCGTTGCAGCACGATGCCGCTTGCGACCTCGCCCTCGCCATTTAACTCCGTGATGCCCCGCCGTTCGTCAGGACCGAGTTCGACGCGGGCGACATCCCGCACCAGAACTGGCGTGCCGTTGTTCGCCTTCAGGACGACGTCGCCGAGATCGTTGATGCTCCTCAGATATCCCTTGCCGCGGATCACATATTCGAACTCGGACAGTTCAACGGTGCGCCCGCCGACATCGGCGTTACTGGCGCGAATGGCATCACGCAGCTTCTGCGTGGTGATGCCGAGATCGCGCATCCGCTGGGGATCGAGGATGACGTTATACTGCCTGACGAAGCCGCCAACGCTTGCTATCTCGGCGACGCCTTCTGCCTTGGCGAGGGCGAACTTCAAATTCCAGTCCTGGATCGCGCGCGTGTCGGCGAGATTCAGCTCCTTCGACACCACCGCGTACTGGTAGACCCAGCCGACGCCGGTCGCATCGGGGCCGATCGTCGGCGTCACGCCCGCCGGCAAGCGGGATGTGACGCCGTTGAGAAATTCGAGCACGCGCGAGCGGGCCCAGTAGATGTCGGTCCCGTCTTCAAAAATGACGTAGACAAAGGAGACGCCGAAGAAAGAGAAGCCGCGGACGACTTTCGACTTCGGGACGGTTAGCATGGCGGTCGTCAGCGGATACGTAACCTGGTCCTCGATCACTTGCGGCGCCTGGCCCGGGTACTCCGTGTACACAATGACCTGCGTGTCGGAGAGGTCCGGAATGGCGTCGAGCGGCAGATGGACCAGGGCGTAGATGCCGGCCGCGGCGGCAAAGCCGGCGCCGAACAGCACCAGCAGCAAGTTGCGGGCCGACCAGCCGATGAGGCGCGCGATCATTGGCGGGCTCCCTCGGAAAAGCCCTTCAACGCTGCCTTCAGGTTGCTTTCGGCATCGATCAGGAAGTTCGCTGAGGTTACCACGGCCTCGCCCTCCGCCACGCCGTCGGTGACTTCGGCGAATCCGCCGCCGCGACGGCCAAGCTTGACGTCGCGCGGCTCGAAACGACCTTCGCCCTTGTCGATCAGAACGGCCTGACGGCTGCCGCTGTCGAGCACGGCGCTTTCCGGCACTGCGAGCACCGGGCCGGGCGTGCCTGTTTCGATTTCGGCATCGACATACATCTCGGGCCGCAGCACCGAATCGGGGTTGGGCAATTCGATGCGGACACGGGCTGTGCGGGTCTGGGCGTTGAGGTGCGGATAGATCAGCGATACCGAGCCGGCAAACGTCCGGCCCGGAAGCGCACGCGGCCTGACAGTCACTTTCGTTCCGAGCGTCACCTGCGCGAGATCGCGTTCGGCGATGTCGACGAGCACCCAGACGAGCTGATGGTCTGCGATTCTGAACAGCACGTCGCCGGGTCCGGCCCGCATGCCGTTTACCGCGTTGCGCTCGAGGATTTCGCCATCCTGCGGGGCGAGCCAGGGAATGGAGAGCGAGATTTCGCGCGTACGTTCAAGTTCCTTGATTGCCGACTCCGGCGCGGAGAGGTTCTCCAGCCGTCGGCGGGCGCCCTTCAGCGCCTGGCCGGTCGCGCCTGCGTTGAGCGCCGAGAGATATTCGGCGGCCGCACTGGAAAGCGCGGGACTGAATACGTTCATGAGCGGCTGCCCCTTGTGGACGTGCTGCCCGGTAGTGACGTTCGCGACGCTCTCGACGAAACCTTCGAATCGCAGGGTCACGACCGAGATGCGGCGCTCGTCCTCCCGTACTGTCCCCGGCGCCCTGATCAGCGACTTGATGGGCTGACGCATGACCGGCTCGGATTTGGCGCCCGTGCGCTGAACTCTGCCTGGCGACAGCTTAACGGACCCGTCATCGGTGTCTTCGCCTTCAAATACGGGGATATAGTCCATCCCCATCGAGTCCTTCTTCGGCGTCGGTGAGGTGTCCGGCAGACCCATCGGGTTCCGATAATATTTGACCTTTCGCTCCGATGCCGCTGCCGTCGGCGACGGCGCCTCCGGAGCCTCGGAATCGAAGCTGACGTCGGCGCCGATGGGGACGGCTCGATAATCTCTGCCCTCCGGCGTCTTCCGGGGCGTCAGCGAATAGAACGGCTTGCCGTCGGGGTCCTGGTAATAGATCGGCTTGCCAGTGGACTCGGCCGCCGCCGATGCCGACATCTCGATCGGCTCGACCCCGCGTAGCGCGAGGACGCCGACAAATGCGCCGCCGCCCGCCGCGACGATCGCGACGGCGGTTGCGCCGCTCAGCAAGGCGCGGGTCATTTCTGCGCCGCTATAACAAGCTTGCCTTCGACGGTCCCGGTTTCACCCTGAACCTTGGCGCCGAGCGAAAGTTGCCAGCGGCCCGCCATGCCGAACGTCGCCTTGAATTTGTAAGTACCGGGTTCAGCGCCCGGTACCGGCACGACTTTGGTAGCCATCTCCTGCATTCCATCCGGAGCCATGTCTAGACGAGTGGCGAAGATCACGGCGTCCGGTACGGCCTTTCCGGTTTTCGTGTTTATCAAGCGGGCAGTCACGACCTTGTCTGGACCCGCCTGGACCGTCTGATCGACCAGTTCGAACTTGTAGTCTTTGATATCGGCGAGAGCTGCCGAGTTGAGGCCGCCGGTTGCGGCAGCGATCAGCGCCGCGCGTGCGGCGCGCGCGAAATTCAACGTGTTCATATTTCCAATCCTCGATTGTCCCGGCCTGCCGCAAAAGCGGCTTGTGTCATCGGCGCGCTCAAGGCGCGCGGCAGCCACGGCGCCCAAACGCCGTCAGGACAGGTTTCGAGGAGGGTGGTCGGCTGGGGGGCGTTTGAGCCCATCGGCAGGCGCGTCGTCGAGAACCGAATGCGCCGTCCGGATCGCTTGGCGCAGCGGCAAGGCCTCGGTCGGAGACCGGCCTGGCTGCGCCGTCTTGAGGGCGCAGATCGCCAGCAACGGGCAATTCTGACAATCCTTGCTGTTATGCTCCTCCGGGCAGCACGGCATGTCCGCCGACATCCACGCCATACCGATGGTTTCCGATGCCTTCAAAGCCGTGGGCGTCACCACCGGCGCAAGAATGAGGCTGGCGATCACGGATACCGCTAAAAATCGGGCAACTAGTCGGCGCAGGACCATTGCATACCCTGCCACGCCGAACAAAGGTTTGGAAGTGGCGCCGCTTCACAAACCGCTTACTTTCGCGGGCGCTCTTACCTACGGTGAAAACGCACTTAATTTGCCGGATACTGCCTTCGAAGCATTCACATCGTTGCAATTAACCAAGGCGACAGCGAGCTTCGCACCGTCTCAATTCTTCAGCACGATCCGCCCGACGACCTTGCTCGCCCATAGTTCCTCGATCCATTGCAACAGGATCGTAGCGGCGAGCCCTTGCATTGATCAAAGCCAAGCGAAGACGGGCCTGAGGCGGACCCATCACGCTCGTCAAAGGAGCTATCGCTTCTCGTCAACCGACCCGGCGCCGAACGTGGCCCGATAGATCGTCCAGTACACGGCGCCGACCATGCCGGCGCCGCCCACGATATTGCCAAGGGTAACCGGAATGAGGTTGTGGACGATCCCGGATAACGTGATCGCGGAGGCGTCGAAACCGTCAGGAACCTTGCCTATGCTGGTCATCAGCCAGGCCAGGGGCAGGAAATACATGTTGGCCACGCAATGCTCGAAGCCGGCCGCGACGAAAGCCGAGACCGGAAATATGAGAGCGACGATCTTGTCGGTGACCGACCGCCCCGCATAGGCAAGCCAAACCGCTAGGCAGACAAGCGCATTGCACAGTATGCCCTTGATAAAGAGTGTGAAGACGTCAGGCTGAATCTTGGAGACAGCGGTGTTCAATATCGACAAACCGACGCGGCCGCCGTTCATGTCGAGGTGATGGGAAAGAAGAACCAGGACGGCAAGGCCGAGCGCACCTACCAGATTGCCGAAGTAGACGATGAACCAGTTGCGAAGCATCTCTCCGGTGGAAACTTTCCGGCTGGCCCACGCCATCACAATCAGGTTGTTGCCCGTAAACAGCTCCGCGCCTCCGACGATCACCAGCGCCAGGCCGAGCGAAAATACGAGGCCGCCGAGCACGCGGACCGTAGCGAAACTCAGCTCCGCGTCGCTGGCGACGATGGTATAGTAGAGCGCCCCGAGCCCGATGCTGCCGCCCGCGACGATCGCAAGCATGAACGACGCGAGATACGGCAATCTCGCCTTCGTGACCCCGACTTTCTCAATGGCCTCCTCGATCTCGGCGGGGCTGTAGGCATTCGAATTGAATACGGGCGGCTGCGGCGTGGGTGCTTGGTTATCCATCCGGAATCTCCTTCGTACCTACGCAGGCTATCCACGACGCTCGTCGCAAGACAGCGGCAAAGCCACAACCTCAGCACAGCAGCGCTTCCGACCGTCGGGAAACCAACGATCTGCGCGGCACGGATTTTCACCAGTGTCGTCGAAGGAAAGATCATGACGCACCCGAGGTCGGTCCACCCGGTCAGCGGCATCTTGGTCGAAATGATGCGAGACGCACCGCCTCAGTTCTTCAGCACGATCCGCCCGACCACCTTGCCGGCGCGCAATTCCTCGATCCATTTCTGGACGTCGGCCATCGGCTCTTCTTTCATCGGGGTCGGTTTGATCTTGCCGGCGCGGGCGAGCGCCATCAATTCCTTGCCCTCGGCGAGCGTGCCGACCATGAACCCTTCAATCGTCATGCGTTTGTAGACCCACTGCACCATCGGCAGGCTGAAATTGCCGCCCATCAGGCCGGAGACCACGATCTTGCCGCCGCGCGCCACCGCCGCGACCGCGAAGGCCATCGACTTCTCGTTGCCGGCGAAATCGACGATGGCGTCGAAGCCGCCCTCGGTCTCCTTGATCATGCGCTTGATCACGTCGGGCTCGGCTGGATCGTAGGCGACGGACGCGCCGTTCTGCAGCGCGCTCTCGCGCGCAGCCGGGCTCAGATCAGCCACCGCGACCTTCTGCGTGAACATCGCTTGCGCGAACGAAAGCCCCATCATGCCGACGCCGCCGAGGCCGATCAGCAGCAGATTGCGCTGGCGCGGGCGATCGACCAGCCGCTTCAGCGCGCCATAGGCGGTGACGCCGGAGCACATCAGGGTCGCCGCCTGGTTGACCGGCAGGGGATCGTATTCCAGCAGGTATTTGGCGTCGGGCACCAGCACATGGCTGGCGAAGCCGCCGTCGATGGCGACGCCGAGAAAGCGCTGCTTGGCGCAGAGGTTCTCGTCGCCATTGGCGCAGTCGCGGCACTGGCCGCAGCCGATCCAGGGAAATACCGCCCGCTTCTTGCCGATCAGGTCCTTGGCGACGTCGGGGCCGACTTCGTCGACGACGCCTGATATCTCGTGGCCGAGCGTAAAGGGCAGCGTCATGCCGCGGGTGGTGTCGAGCCGCTTGCCGCCGCCGAGATCGGCGTAGCCGTCCTGGATGTGCAGATCGGAATGGCACAGCCCGCAACGCTCGACGCGCACCAGAACCTCGCGGCCTTGCGGCTTCGGCGTGTCGATGATGGTTTCGCACAACGGCGCATCGAACTTGACGAGGGATTGGCGAACCATTCGCGCCATGGCGTTTCTCCTTGAAGGGCGTTTTATTTTGCGTTTCGTATATCGGTCAATTCACGGGCCATGGCAACAAAGCCGGATACCGGGATCGTCTCGGCCCGCCGTGTCGCGTCGACGCCAGCGACGGCGGCCAGCCGGGCCGGATCGACCGACAGCGATTTCAGGCTTTGCCGCAGCATCTTGCGGCGCTGGCCGAAGGCCGCGGCCGCCACCTGCTCGAGGGCGCGGCGGTCGCACGGCTCGGGCGCGGTGCGTGGCAGCAGCCGCACCACCGAGGAGGTGACCTTGGGCTGCGGCACAAAGGCCGCCGGCGAAATGTCGAACAGGATTTTGGTCTCGGCGCGCCAGTTGGCGAGCACGGCGAGGCGCCCATAGGCCTCGTCGTCCTCGCCCGCGACGATCCGTTCGGCGACCTCGCGCTGAAACATCAGGACCATGCGATCGTACCAGGGCGGCCAGGGCTCGACCGAGAGCCAGTCCACCAGCAGCGCGGTGGCGATGTTGTAGGGCAGGTTGGCGACGATGCTGGCGCGCTGCCCGCCGAGCATGGGCCGCGGGTCGAAGTGCAGCGCGTCGGCATGCACGATCTCGAGCCGGCCCGGATAACGCCTGGCGACCGCTTCAAGCGGCGCCAGCGCGCGGGCGTCGCGCTCGATCGCGATAACGCGCCCGGCTCCAAGCGCCAGCAGCGCGCGCGTCAGCCCGCCGGGGCCGGGGCCGACCTCGATCACGGTGGCGCCTTCCAGCGGACCGGCGGCCCGCGCGATCCGCGCGGTGAGGTTGAGGTCGAGCAGAAAATTCTGGCCGAGCGATTTTCGCGCCGACAGCGCGTACTCGCGGATGACGTCGCGCAGCGGCGGCAGGTCGTCGATCGCGCTCATGCAGATTTCACGGCCGCCATCCGCGCGGCAAGCCGCAACGCGGCGATCAGGCTCGACGGGTTGGCCTTGCCGCTGCCGGCGATGTCGAAGGCGGTGCCGTGGTCTGGCGAGGTGCGGATGAACGGCAAGCCGAGCGTGACGTTGACGGCGTCCTCGAAGGCGATGGTCTTGATCGGGATCAGCGCCTGGTCGTGATACATGCAGATGGCGCAGTCATAGCTGTTGCGGGCCGCGGCGTGGAACATGGTGTCGGCGGGCAGCGGCCCCCTGACGTCGATGCCTTCGGCGCGCAGCGCTTCGACCGCCGGCGTGATGATAACGATGTCTTCCTCGCCGAACGCGCCGTGCTCGCCGGCATGCGGGTTGAGGCCGGATACCACCAGGCGCGGACGGGCCCGCCCGAAACGGGCGCGCAGGTCGGCCACCGCGATCCGGGCGGTGGTCACGATCAGATCGGTCGAGAGCCGGTCCAGCGCCTCGCGCAGCGAAAGATGGACGGTGACGGGGACGACGGCGAGCGCCGGCGACCACAGCATCATCACCGGCTGCGGTGCGCGCCCGCCATCGGCGGCAAGCTCGGCCAGAAACTCGGTGTGGCCGGGATGGCGGAATCCGGCGCGGTGCAGCACGCTCTTGGCGATCGGGTTGGTGACGATGGCGCCGGCCCTGCCGCGCCGGACATCGTCGACCGCGCGACGAATGGCAGCGAGCACGACGCTGGCGCTGGCGTCGTCGGGCTGTCCGGGGCGGGCGGTGGCGACCTCGCCGGTGGCGACCACCGGCAACGTCGTGGCGAACGCCTTAGCCGCATCTTCCGGCGCGACATCGACAAGATCGATTTTCAATCCCAGGATTTTCGCGCGCTCGGCGAAAAAGCCGCGGTCGCCGAGCAGATAGAACGGCGGCAGGTCGAACTCCCCGCGCCGCAGCCATGCCGCGAGGGCGATATCCGGGCCGATGCCGGCCGGCTCGCCTGACGTCAGCGCGAGGGGGCTGGCCATCACCGGTATTCGATCATCGCGGCTTTGCGGATGTCGTTGAGATAGGCCTTCGACTTCGCCTCGTACTTTTCGGCGTACATCTTCTCGCGGATTTCCCGCTTCTTCGGCGTATCCACCTTGGTGGGCTTGCGCTCGCACAGCGCCACCATTTCCACGCCCTGCTTGGTGACCTCGGGCGGGGTCAACCGGCCGACCGGGGTCTTGTCGAGCAGTTCGCGCAGCGGGCCGGGGATGTCGGCCGAGGTCTTGGTGACGGTGTCGCGGATCGCAGCGTTGCGCATCGACTTGAAGAACGCGTTGGCCTGCTCGCAGGTCTGGACGCGCTCGCGCAACGACTCCGCCTCCTTGCGCCGCAGGTCGATCGCCGCCGGCGCCGATCCGCGCGGCACGATCAGGACGATCGGCTGCAGCTTGTATTCGAACGCCTCGGCCTGGGTCGCCTCGCCGCTGCCCTGGGCGGCGGCGGCGACGTCTTTCTCGCCGACCTGCAGGCTTTCCTTGTAGCGACCGCGTACCAGGCTGGTCCACACCATGTCGGCCCGGAGCCGGGCCTTCAGGGTTTCCGGCCGGACGCCCTGGCTCTCGAGCGACTTGACCAGTTGATCGGGCGTGATCCGCATGCGCGAACTCATGCCGGCAAAGGCCTGGTCGATGTCGCTTCCGGTGGGGTCGACGCCGAACCGCTTGGCTTCCTTGATCTTGACCTTTTCGTTGATCAGTTCGTCGATCACTTCCTGCCGGGCCATCTGCTTGCGCGTCGTCAGGAAGTTCAGCTTGGTGCGCTGCTCGATGTCGTAGTTGGTGATGGGTTCGCCATTGACCATGACGGCGACGCTCTGCGCGCGCGCAGGTGAGGCCCCGCCGGCCAGCACCGCAAGCGCCAGGGCGCAGCCCGCGAGCAGGAGCCTGACACGGCGTGAGAAAAACAAGATGGTGATCCTAATCATGTCAGTCGCATCAACCCATTCGAATCGCGATGGCCAAGCATCTCCGGCAAGGGCAAGCCCCGCACTACTGGAGAAAGCCGGCGCCGCTGGCCGACGTCGACGAATTGGCAATTGTCCGCAAGCCAATCTGGAACATGAAGCCGTGGCTCAGCACCGGGGGCGTCGTCCCCGCAGAATAGGTGTAGGAGGTGACGTAGTTGGCGGCCAGCACGAAGCAGTCGTCCACATAGCCGGCGCCGATGATGTACTGGTTCAGCTTGTTGGCTTCGAGATCCCAGCGCGCGCCGCCCGAGACCACCCAGTTGGTCGCAACCTTGAGCGAAGCGCTGCCGAGCAGGCCTTCCCGTCGCGTCAGGTATCCGAGCTCCGGCTGGGCAGCGTAATTGCCGTACATCATGCTCACCGACCAGCGGTCGAAAGCGGCTTTTCCTTCGGCCTCGAACCGGTTGATGTTCATCGTCGCCTCGTCGGTGCGCGAGCGCACGCTGAACGTGTAGGTCCGGTTCGGCGAATAATTGACGCGGGCGACGTAGTCGGAGCGGGGATTCTGCAAGCCGGAAGCCAGCCCGGTATTGGTCGGGTCGGAAACCGCAAACGAATTCAGGCCGAACAATTGATAGGATTGGCCGAACAGCACGTTGATGCTGCCGCCGCGGTCGAACTGGGTGGTCGCCTGGACGCCGACATTGGCGCGTCCGCCGCCTTCGACGCGGTCATAGCCCGAGAACTTGTCGACGGCGAACAGGTTGCTGGCGTCGAACACCATGCTCTGCGCGTCTTCGTTAGGCAGCCTGCCGGCATGGCTTTCATTGGGGCGGAGGATGACCTGCGCGATCGGCTCGATCGTGGTGGTGCCCCAGGGCTGCACGTTGATGAAGGGGTAGCGGTATTCGAGGCCAACGGTCGGCATCACCCGCAGCGCCTGGGTGTCGCCGACCGGCAGGAAGTTCGAAACGCCTGGCTGGTTGGAAATCGAGGCGTCGATGGCGTCCGCGCGCAGGATCGCAAACGGCGTCCAGATCTGACCGGCCGTATCGGTGAACGACCGCCGCCATTGCGCCTCGGCCGTCAGCCGCGTGTAGGTGCCGGGTATGCCGCGCAGCAGGCATTGCGCCGGCAACCGCGCCAGCGGGTCGGCCGAGGCCGTCAGGCACAGTCCGTTGGTGTTGGCCAGCGTCGTGATCGGATCGAAGGCCGCCGTCGAGCGCGACAGGCTGGTGAAATTGGTCTTGTAGCTGACTTCGCCGCCGAAGATCGGACGGTTGATCACGTTCGAATAGTCGATGACGGGATGGATGACCGGAACCTTGTCCTGGCTGCCTGAGTAGCTGAGGTAATGGATCGTGCGCGCATCGAAGAAGCTGCGATTGCCGACGCCGGTGAGATAGAGCTGCGACAACGCCTCGGTCGGCAGGCTGAGGAACGAGCCGAGTGGATCCCGGTACTGCGCAAGCCGGTAGTCCGAGAAGAAGAAGTGATCGGTCAGCAGGACGCCATCCCAGCCCCAGACCCATTTGTCGGAAAGCGCGAACTGGCCCTTGGTATCGACGCCGCCGCGGAACTGGCGATCACCGGGTTGTCCGGCAAAGGCGCCCTGATCCATCTGGCTGATGCCATAACCCCTGATCTGGTACGATCCGTTGACCAAGCGCTGGCGAAATTCGCCCTGGAACAGCACGCCCTGGCGGCTGGTGAAGCGCGGCGTGAATGTGGCGTCATAGTCGGGCGCGATCGCCCAGTAGAACGGGGTCTCGAGCGCGGAGCCGAAGGTCGAGGACTGCATGAAGCCCGGCATCAAGAACCCGGTCTTGCGCTTCACGGTCGGGTCGGGGGTCGAGAAGTATGGCAGATACGCCATCGGCACGCCGAAGAACTCGAGTTGCGCGTTCTCGAAGTACAGCATCTTCTCGGTCTGGTCGTGGATGATGCGCGCGCCCTTGACCTGCCACAGCGGCGGCTTCTTCGGGTTGTCCTTGCAGGGCGCGCAGGCGGTATAGACGCCGTTTTCGAACACGGTGTAATTGCCGGCGGAACGGTCGGCCCGCGTCGCCGCCATGCGGGTGTCGTCCGCGGTGTCGACGCGCAGCGAATCGACGAAGCCATCGCGGTAGTCGTCGCTCAGATCCAGGAAGCTGGCATAGGTGACTTTGCCTTGCGCGTCGGTCAGGCGGATGTTGCCTTCGGCATGCAGTCGCTTGGTCTTCTGGTCATAGGTGACCTTGTCGGCCTCAATGCTGGTACCGTTGTGGTACATCTGCACATTGCCGACCGCCGACACGCGCTGATTGTTGTAGTCGTAATTCACCTCGACCGCCTGCACGAGCATCTTGCCGTCATTGTTGGCGGGACGCGGCGGGGGTCTTGGCGGTCGCGGATTGTAGGTGAAGCTTTGCGCCGAGGCGGATGCGATCGAGGCAAGCTCGAGGGTTCCGGCGAGCAAGAGGCCGACGAGCAGGGCGATCAAGGGGGCGCCGAAGGCAGCCAAGCGGGCCCGATAGCGGCGCACGGCGGTGCGCCGCCTGCGCGCAGGCGGCCTCAACTGGCGGGTGGCGACAACGGCCACTACCCGTCCTCCTGGTACAGCAAAGCTAGAAAGCCGGTGAGGCCGCCCACACAGACGGGCAGCCACGCCGCAGCGATGGGATGCATCAACTCAGCCTTGCTCAAATCCTCAGTAACTTTCGATAGAACGTAGAGCAGAAAGCCTGCTCCCACGCCACTCAAAACCATCTTTTGGACGCCTCCCATCCGGAAGAAGCGGAGGCTGACGGAAGCCGCCAACATGACCATCGCAGCCAGCAAAAACGGCTGTGCGATGAGCTTATGGTACTGCAGGCGGTAACCGGCGGTGGCGAAGCCGGAGCTCTCGGAAGACCTAATATAGCCAGGCAGTTGCCAAAAAGACACGGTTTCCGGGGTGGAGAAACTATTGCGGACCTGGGCAGGGGTGAGGGTGGTGGTGAGGTAATAGTCATCCTGGTCCACCGGCGGCTTGTCCAGGGAGTATCTGCGTACCGATTTGAAGACCCAGCGCCCGTCCTCAAGGGTTGCTTCCCGCGCCTCGATTCGCTCCTTGAACTGGAGATCGGTGTCGAACCGGAACACGGTGAGCCCGGTCAGCCGCGCCCCCTGCTGCTCGCTGCGCGCGGCATTGATGATCGACTGTCCGTCGCTGTTGATCTGGTTAAGCCAGAAACCGGCGGCGTCCTGGATGCCGCCTCCGGGCGCCGAGCCGAACAGTTCGGCCTCCATCCGCTTGGAGAGCTCGCGTAAGTGCGCCGACACCGGATTGTAGGCGGTCGTCGCCAGGATGCCGAGGATGATCGAGCTTGCCAGGGCGGGGGCGATGAACTGCCACGCGGACACGCCGGCGGCGCGCGCGACCACCAGTTCGAGCCGCCGCGACAGCGCCAGATAGCAGGTCATCGCGCCGATCAGCACGCAGAACGGCATCAGCTTTTCGAGCAGTTGCGGCACGCGGAACAGCGAGGTCTGCGCCACCGTGATCGCGGAGGCCGATGCCAGGCCCGAGGTCTTGCGGACCATTTCGATATAGTCGACCAGCACCAGCAGCACGAAGATGCTGGCGAACACGCCCACTGCCGCGACCAGGAAGCGGCCGGCGAAATATCGCCCAAGGGTGTTCGTCATCATGTTCATGCCGTGGCCGGTCGTCCAAACAGCCGTGCCAACCGCGCGTTCGACCTGTTGATCGCCTCCATCAGCGCGGCCGGGGGTTCAACCACGACGCCGCCGACGATCATCCACAACCCGACACCCATCGAACCGAACAGCATCGCATACTGGACCAAGGCCATTGCCGGGGTCTTCACCGTCATCACCGAACAGGCGAATCCCGCCATGCGCAGGCCGAACACCGCCAGGATCGATCCGCCGATCGAGAAATTGCGGCTCTGCCGCGTGGTGCGCGGGGTGCCGAGAAAAGCAAAGGTGAGGACCGCAAACGCAAAGGGGTAAAGCGGCGACATCAAGCGATCGTGCAGTTCGGCGTAGAATTGACCTGACAACTGCTTGAACACCGGATCGTCCTCGGCGGGCGAGACCAGTTCCCAGAGATAGCGTTCGCGAATCCCCAAGGTGACGTCACGGCCGCGATTGGAGAATTTCGACATGTCGAAGGCGTACCGGCCGAACGCCACCAGCGCCGGATCCCGCTTTCCGGTCTCGAAGCGTTCGAGATTGCCGTCCTCCAGAACCAGATAGGAGCCGCTCTCGTTGCGAAGGACCGTGCCGCGGTCGGCAATGATGGTGACGCGCTCTTTCGGGTCGCGGCGATCGTCGACGAAGATGCCGGCCAGTACGCCGCCGGGCAGGCGCTCGCGGATGCGAATCGTCAGGTTCTGGTCGAGCTGGGCGAAGCGTCCCGGTTGCAGAATGTTGGTGAGCACGTCCGCGGTGATCTCGGCGTCCCATTGCTTGATGCGGCGCATGCCGTCGGGGGCGAGATGGGCGGCGATGAACGCAACCACGATCGCCACGACGCAGCTGGCGTAGAAAAACGGGCGGAACAGCCGGAAGGGAGAGAAGCCGGCGGCGTTCATCACGATGATTTCGGAATCGGTGGCGAGCTTGTTCAGCGTGTGCGAGATCGCAATCATCAGCGCAATCGGCGCGATGATCAGCACCAGCGCCGGAATCACCAGGCTGGTGATGCCGAGGAAGGTGATGATGGTCTGGCCTTGGCTGGTCATCAAGTCGATGCCGCGCAACGCCTGGGTAATCCAGATCACGCCCGTCAGGCTGACCAGCACCAGCGCAAACGACGCGAGCGTCGTGCGGAAAATGTACCTGTCGATCGACCCCATCGGTTACCGCACGATCCCACCTTGCGCACTTGCCGAGCCGCTGTCAGACCAATCCCGTTACCGGTTGTCCCTTGGTCGGACCGCAAGCGGCGCGCCGCCTCATCTTCTCTATCATCCCTTTGATCCATCAACAAAATGGCCGGGGCGTGGCACCTTGGCTGGATGGTTAATATTCACCCGATGTGGCGAACGCGCCACGGCGACGCTTGGCAGCGGCGCGGCGGGCAGGCCATAGTGCAGGAACGTCGCGTCCCGCGCGATCTGGCCGGTCAATCATAACTCGTCGACGACCGCGGGGCCGATTCCGGACCCGCAGGACAGCCTGAATACTGGAGGATCTACCCATGCCCGACGCCGTCAAGGTCGGTTTTGTCGCTTTTCCCGCAGCGACTCGCGGCGTTCTCGTGGTGTTTTGCGACGATGCCCTGAAGTACGGCGCGGAAACGCGGAAGGCGCTCGGGACGGCCGCCGACACGCTCAAGCGTGCGGCCGCCGCCAACCAGTTCAAGGGCAAGAGCGCTTCAACGCTCGATATGCCCGCGCCGGAGGGAATCAAGGCGGAGCGGCTGATCGTCGTCGGCCTCGGCAAGGTGGCTGACATCGAGGAGAAGGACTTTCTTAGGTTTGGCGGCGTGACCGCAGGCAAGCTCAACGCCGCCAGCACGGTGGTCACCATCATCGCCGAACTGCCGGACGGGGCCATGCCGGCCGACGCCGCCGCCGCGATTGCGTCGGGTATCCGGCTGCGCGCCTACCGCTTCGACCGCTACAAAACCAAGAAGAAGGAGGGCGAGAGCGAGACCCTGCGCGCCGACGTTTCGCTTGCCGTCGGCGATGTCGCCGCGGCGCGCAAGGCGTTTGCGCCGGCGTCCCATGTCGTGGACGGCGTCATCATGGCGCGCGAACTGGTCAATGAGCCGCCGAATATCCTTTACCCCGTGGAATTCGCGCGGCGCGCGAGCCAGCTCAGGAAGCTCGGCGTCGATGTCGAGGTACTTGACGTCCCGGCGATGAAGAAACTCGGGATGGGCGCGCTGCTCGGCGTCGCGCAGGGCTCCACGCAGCCCGGTCGAACCGTGATCATGCGCTGGCACGGCGGCAAGAAGGGCGATCAACCCGTGGCGTTCGTCGGCAAGGGCGTTTGTTTCGACACCGGCGGAATTTCCATCAAGGGCGCCGCCAGCATGGAAGACATGAAGGGCGACATGGGCGGGGCGGCCTGCGTGGTCGGGCTGATGCACGCGCTGGCCGCGCGCAAGGCCAAAGTCAACGTCGTCGGCGCGATCGGCCTGGTGGAGAACATGCCCGACGGCAATGCCCAGCGCCCGGGCGACATCGTCACCTCAATGTCAGGCCAGACCATCGAGATCATCAACACCGACGCCGAAGGCCGGCTCGTGCTCGCCGACGTCCTCTGGTACGTCGCCAAGAAGTTCAAGCCCAAGTTCATGGTCGATCTCGCGACGCTGACCGGCGCGATCATGGTTGCGCTCGGAACCGAATACGCCGGCATGTTCTCCAACAACGATGAATTGTCAGAGCGGCTGAGCAGGGCCGGGAACGAAACCGGGGAGCGCGTCTGGCGGATGCCGCTCGGTCCGGAATACGACAAGCTGATCGATTCGAAGTTCGCCGACGTCAAGAACGCCGGCGTGCGCAACGGCGGCTCGATCACGGCCGCGCAGTTCCTGCAGCGATTCGTAGACAATACACCGTGGGCCCATCTCGACATCGCAGGAACCGCCATGGGCGCGCCCAACACCGATATCAACCACAGCTGGGGCTCGGGCTACGGCGTTCGGCTGCTGGAACGGCTGGTCGCGGAACATTACGAAGCCAAGAAGTAGCTCGATGGATGGAAAATCCGGATGACGGAAATCCTATTCTACCACCTGCAGAACATGTCGATCGAGAGCGTGTTGCCGCCGTTGCTGGAAAAGTCGCTGGAGCGCGGCTGGCGCGTGGTGGTGCAATCCACCTCGCAGGAGCGAACCGACGCGCTCGACGCCCACCTATGGAGCTACAGCGAGGATTCCTTCCTGCCGCACGGCACCTCGCATGACGGCGACGCACAGGACCAGCCCATCATCCTCTCGATCGATGAACGCAACCCGAACCGCGCCCAGGTCAGGTTCCTGATCGACAACGCCGCGCTGCCGGCCGATTCGGAAAATTACGAACGGCTCGTGCTGGTCTTCAATGGCGACGACGCCGACGCACTGACCACGGCGCGCGAAGTCTGGACCGATTGCAAGGCGCGTGGCTTCGAGGTGACGTATTGGCAGACCGACGAGCGGGGACGGTGGCAACGTCGGCAATAGCGATCCACGGGAATCGATGATACTCTGCCGTTGCTGCGCCTGATCTTTCGTGCAGCCATGGTCATGCCGCAAAGTGATGTTCGGACAAATGGTTACAGTCTAGGGCAGGAGCATAGTGTAGCGTGCGACTCGGAACGATCGATCGGAAACCTCTGCTGATCTGGTTGCTGCTCGCTCCCGCGCTGGCGGGCTGCTCGGGCGCTTCCGACCTGCTGTCAAAGGACGCGGACTGGTTTTCACGCTCCGGCCGCGTGTTCATCCGCAACGTGTCGATCGACACGCCGCCGCTCACGCCGACCAAGGCGGTCGCGCCCGACGAACTGGTCAGCGCCGACGGCGGCTGCCCGGGAATGGCGCCGCCGGGCGCGGACGCCAACGCCCTGGCCGATGGCGCGGCGGCCAGCCCGCCGCCGTCGACCACGGGCACTGTGGCGCTCGGTCATACCGAATGCGACGTGGTGCGTGGCATCGGCGCGCCCGACAATGTGAATTTGTCCAACAATCCGCGCGGCGACCGGGTCGCTGTCATCAACTATTCGCGGGGGCAGCGGGCTGGCATCTACACCTTCACCGCGGGACGGCTGACCTCGATCGAGCGTGCGCCCGAGCCGGCTGCGCCGGCAAAAGCCGCCAAGCCGAAGAAGAAACCGGCCGCATAGGCTCAACCCGTCGCTTGATCATGCTGCGAACTGGCCTGCAGCCAGTCTTCCTCCGCCCGCCGCAGCGCGTCTTCAGCGCCGGCGCGAGCCTTGCTCAGCTGGGCGGCTTGCCGGGGATCGCGGGTAAACAGATCAGGCAGGGCGAGGGCGGCGTCAATCTTGGCGATGATGGCATTAATGCGCTCGACTTCCGCCTCGGCTTCAGCGATCCGTTGCTTCAGCGGCTTCCGCTTTTCGTTCCTGCCGCGGCCGGGCGAAACGCTGTTCCCGGCGCTTTCCTTGACGCCCTGTTTTCCGCGTTCGCCGGCGCGCTCGCGCGATCCGCCACGCGCGCCACGGACCGACAGCACCATCCGCCGGTAGTCTTCGAGATCGCCGTCATAGACGGTCACGGTCTGGTTGGCGACGACCCACAATTGATCCGCGCAGGCCTCGATCAGATAGCGGTCGTGCGAGACCATGATCACGGCGCCGGGGAAATCGTTGATGGCCTCGGCCAGCGCGGCGCGACTGTCGATATCAAGATGGTTGGTCGGCTCGTCAAGGATGATCATATTGGGGCCGAAGAAGGTGGCCAGCCCCAGCAGCAGCCGGGCTTTCTCGCCGCCCGACAGGCTCTTGACCAGGGTATCGCCGGCCTTGCCGGAAAAGCCGATCGCGCCGGTGCGTGCGCGCACCTTTGTTTCGGGAGCGTCGGGCATCAGCCTGCGGACGTGATCGTAGGGGGAAGCGTCGAGGCTGAGTTCGTCGACCTGATGCTGCGCGAAATAACCCACCGACAGCTTTTCGGCGCGGGTGGTCCGCCCCGAAAAGGGTTGCAGCTTGTTGGCCAGAAGCTTGACCAGCGTCGATTTACCGTTGCCGTTGGAACCGAGCAGGGCAATGCGGTCGTCGGTGTCGATCCGCAGTGTCACGCGGTTGAGCACCGGCTTCTTCGGATCATAGCCGACCGAGACGTCATCCACCGCGATAATCGGTGGCGACAGCATCCGCTCCGGTGTCGGGAACGAAATCTCGCGCACGTCCTGCGTCACCAGCGCGGTGACCGGCTTCATCCGCTCCAGCATCTTGACCCGGGACTGTGCCTGGCGGGCCTTCGAGGCTTTCGCCTTGAAGCGATCGACAAAGGCCTGCAGCCGCTTTCGCTCGTCGGCCTGGCGCCTGGCATGCTTGGCGTCGAGCAGCTCGCGGCTGGCGCGCTGTTCCTCGAAGGAGGAATAGGTGCCTTTGTAGAGTGTCAGCTTGCAGCGGTCGAGGTGCAGGATCTGATCGACCGAGGTATCGAGCAGATCGCGATCATGGCTGATCACGATCACGGTGCGCGGATAATTCGCCAGATGGTCTTCCAGCCACAGCGTGCCTTCCAGATCGAGGTAGTTGGTGGGCTCGTCCAGCAACAGCAGATCGGGCGCCGAAAACAGCGTCGCCGCCAACGCCACCCGCATGCGCCAGCCGCCCGAGAATTCGGCGCATGGCCGCGCCTGTTCCGCGGTGGAAAATCCGAGGCCGCTCAGGATCGCCGCCGCGCGCGCCGGCGCGGAGTGTGCGTCGATGTCAACCAGCCGGGTCTGGATTTCTGCGATCCGGTGCGGGTCATCGGCGGACTCCGCTTCGCGCAGCAGCGCATCGCGCTCCTGATCGGCCTTGAGCACGACTTCAATCAGGCTTTCCGGCCCATCGGGCGCCTCCTGCGCCAGACTGCCGATGCGCCAGCGCGGTGGGATCGAGATACTGCCCGACTCGGTCGGCAGCTCGCCTCGGATCGCACTAAACAGCGTCGACTTGCCGACGCCGTTGCGGCCGACGAAGCCGACGCGCGCGCCGGGCACGATTTGCACCGTGCTGTTATCGATCAAGAGTCGCCCGGCGATGCGGACGGAAATATCCGATATTGAAAGCATGCGGGGTTGTCACCGGAGCCAGCGGCAAACGCAACCCATTATTGGCGAAATCGATCGCCCAAGCGATCGATCAGGACGCATATGTAGCGCCCCGAGGCGTTCAACGCAGATGCCCTGGATACCGAGTGCGGTCGCGCCGGACAAGCTCGTCCACCAATTCGCGCAAGCGGGAGGGCAAATCGGTCTCGGGGCGGATACTTCGCTGCAGCCGTTCACCCACGGCATCGCAGATGGAACGGCACGTCCTGTGATCAAGCTGTTCTGGATCGCGGTTGATTTGGGTTTGCATGGCTATTCTCTCGGCGGTTCCACCTCACAGCAGCGGTCGCAAGGTTTGAGTGGTATTTGCAGGGACAAGTCACGGCGGGAGATTTGGTTTCGCTTGCGTTTTGTCGCACGCCGCCACCCCGAAACGGCCGAAGCATGTTAGCTCTGCCGGCTCGGCCAGCTCGGCAAAATGCCCGGCTGACCCATCCACCGGGGCGCGCGCCGGCGTCAACCACTGCTAGCCATTCGTCTAAGCGCTCCTGTCCGAAGCGCTCCCCAGCGCCCTTGAACCAGGAATGAGCCGGGGAAGGCAGGTCACCGAGCCGCTTGCCGTCGACGGGGCGCGCCGATATAAGCGCCGCAACTCTCCAATCCGCGTTTTTTGTAAGGACTTCGACATGGCGGTTGAACGCACGTTCTCGATCATCAAGCCGGACGCGACCGCGCGCAATCTGACCGGCGCCGTCAACGCGCTCATCGAAAAGGCCGGGCTGCGGATCGTGGCCCAGAAGCGCATCCGCATGACCCGGGAACACGCTGAGACCTTCTATGCGGTTCACAAGGCGCGACCGTTCTTCGGCGAACTGGTCGACTTCATGATTTCGGGCCCGGTGGTGGTGCAGGTGCTTGAAGGCGAGGGCGCCGTCCTCAGATATCGCGACGTGATGGGCGCCACCGACCCCTCGAAGGCGGCGGAGGGCACCATCCGCAAGGTTCACGCGCGCTCGATCGGCGAGAACTCGGTTCATGGGTCGGACGCGCCGGAGACTGCGGCGATCGAAATCGCGCAATTCTTTTCGGGCAACGAAATCGTCGGCTGATCGACGCAGACGGCTGAGAATGCCGGAGGAGAACCGCTTTGAACTGGCTGTGGCACGTTTTCGATCCGGCGACGATCGCCGCATTCTTTACCCAGTTCCAGGCCGAGATGCAGCATCCAGCCTTTTGGGTCGCACTCGGCAAGATCATGTGGATCAACATCCTGCTGTCGGGTGACAACGCGCTTGTGATCGCGATGGCCTGCCGCGGGTTGCCGCCGCGCCAGCGGTTCTGGGGCATGGTGCTGGGCGCCGGTGTCGCCGTGCTGCTGCGGATCATCTTCACGGGGATCGTCGTGACGCTGATGGGGCTTCCTTTCCTCAAGCTGGTCGGCGGGCTGGCGCTGCTTGTGATCGCCGCGAAGCTGCTGGTTCCGGAACCCGAGGGCGAGGGCGGCGTGGATGCGGCCTCGCACCTGTGGGCGGCCGTGCAGATCGTGGCGATCGCCGACATCGTGATGAGCCTCGACAACGTCATCGCCGTCGCTGCGGCTGCCAATGGCAGCATTCCGCTGCTTGTCATCGGGCTGGCCGTCAGTGTTCCCCTGATCGTCGCGGGAGCCGCGCTGATCATGGCGCTGTTGACGCGGCTGCCTGCCCTGGTTTGGGCCGGCGCCGCCTTGCTGGGCTGGATCGCCGGCGAGGTAATGGCGACCGACCCTGTGGTTCAGCCGCCGCTGAACGCCTTCTTCAACGGCCCGGTCGGCATCGGCCTCGACGGTGTGCTGAAATCGATCGGCATGGGATCGCACTTCACCAATGGCGGCCATGGCGGCGAGGTCGTGCTGGGAATACTCGGCATCGTGGTGGTGCTTGTCGCGGGATCGCTCTGGCGCAAGCGCAGGCTGGGAAGCGCCGCAGAGTCCGCGCACGCGGCGTAACCTGCCCTGTTCGGGCTCGGCGCCGCCGGCGCGCGAGCGCCGATCAAACAGGATTCAGTCGGAGACACCGCGAGCGCAGGGGGCGCGCGATTTTTCGCGGTCTTCCGGAACGAATGCGATCCTAGAAAATTAGACACTCTGTACGCGGGGATCAAACAACAATTCCAGGCGGTTGACATCGCATTCCCGCGGAAGGACGCCAGCCGCGTCGTCGATGGCCAGTTCCATGAAAAACTTTGCCAACGCGTCGTTTCCCCCCGAGGTCGTTTCGGTGATGGAGGTGGCGCTTGACTCCGCCGTGGCTTCGCTTCCCGAGCCTGTGATTTCTTCACATGTACGGCTGATCGCCGAGGCGATCCTGCGCGCGGCTCACAGCGGCGAGCGAGATCCGGTCGTGCTGCAGAGGCTCGCCTTGCTGGAATTGCAACTCACGCCGCGCTGATTGCTCTACTTGCGCACGATCGAGCCGGTGCGTCCGATCAGCCGCGCCAGTTGCCTGAACCGGCTGCCGACGCGGTCGGCCACGAGATCGACCATGCGGTGTTCGAACACCAGCATCAGCTTGCGGCCGCTGCTGCGGAAATGCGTCGCGGGCAATACGCCGGTGCGCGCGGCCGAAATCAGATGCGCGACGCGGAACGCTGCGCCGAGAATGCGGGCACGGTCGTCCATCGCCGGCGGAACCAGCGCCCGGATGCGCGCCGGCGGCTGGTTCTCCTCGCTCAGGCCGGCGTATCGATAGAATACCGACAGCGCGACGAAAGCGCGGCCCTGGTGGCTGATCGAGCCGAAATTGCCGTTGGTGATCAGGCTCAGCGTCTCCTCGCCGCGATGGTCGGGATGCACCCGCCATCCGATATCGGAAAGCAGGCAGGCGGCATGGCGCAGGCGGCGGTCCTCGGCGGTTTCGGTCAGTTTCACGACCCTGACCAGGCGGTCGGTCCAGGCCACCAGCTCCTCGGCATGGCGGGCTGACCGCGACAATAGTTCGTTCAGGGTCTGGGCGGCGCAGATAAACCCGTCCTTGGCGCGCTCCGGGGGCGGCAGCATCTCGTAGAGCAAGCCTTCGCGTACGCCGAAGGTTGAAAACACGATCGTCTTCGGCTTGCCCACGCGGATAATGTATTCGAGCACGAGCGCGGCGTAGGCCAGGAGCGGACGTCGGGCGTCGGCGACCAGTTCGATATTGGCGAGCATGTTGGCGGCCGCGAGCCGGCGCAGGCGCCGGGCGAAATCCAGCGCGTCGGCGGCCGGCAGCGAATAGCCATGCATGACGCGCAGCGGATAGCCGCTCTGAACGATGTGGATGCGCGCCAGCGCGCGCCAGGTGCCGCCGACCGCGTAGAAGGTGCGGCCCTGGCCGGCCTTGAGCTGGGCCACGTTGGACAGTTCGGCGCTGACGATCGGTTCAGCGCGCTTTAACGACTTTTCCGACAGGTCCTGCAGCGCCAGGCTGCCAAGCGGCAATGTGACGCCGCTGTGGACGCGATTGCGCCGCACGTCGATCAATTCAAGCGATCCGCCGCCGAGATCGCCGACAATGCCATCGGGATTGTGGATGCCGGAGACGACGCCGAGCGCGGACAGCTTGGCCTCGCGCGGTCCCGAAAGCACTTCGATCGGAACGCCGCAGATGCGTTCGGCCTTGGCGATGAAATCGGGGCCGTTGGAGGCGTCGCGGCACGCGGCGGTCGCGATTGCATGGACGCGGCCGACCCGCTGGATCCGGCAAAGCGCGCGAAAGCGCCGAAGCGAGGTCAGGGCCTTGGTGACGGCGTCGGCCGCCAGCAGGCCGGTGCTCTGCACCTCGCGACCGAGCCCGCACAGCGCCTTTTCGTTGAAGATGGTGACGAGGCTGCGGGCCATCGTCTCATAGACGACGAGGCGAACCGAATTCGAACCGATGTCAATGACGGCGACGCTGCGGGCGCGCTTTCGCGGCCGCCTCACCACCACAACCCCTTGCGATTACGATTGCTGACGTTCGTTACGGCGCGTAAGGCGGCGCGGCGAAGATTCCTTGAGCGACTTTCCACGGCCAGACAGACTCGGATTCGTCATGAAGTAATTGTGCAAATTGAAGGGCTCTTCGCCTTTCGCGGCCTTCATACGCGTTGACGACCCGTCCGGCAACAACTGCCAGCTCTGCTCGGTATCCTTCAGGTTGGCAACCATGATCTGTTCGAGAACCTGCTGATGTACCGTAGGATTTTGCAGCGGACAGAGGATCTCGACGCGGCGGTCGAGGTTCCGCGGCATCATGTCGGCGGACGAGATATACACAGCCGCCTTTGGTCCGGGCAGGCCGTGTCCCATGCCAAAGCAGTAGATTCGGCCGTGTTCCAGGAACCGGCCGATGATCGACTTGACCCGAATATTCTCCGAAAGTCCTGTCACGCCCGGCCGCAGGCAGCAGATGCCGCGCACCACCAGTTCGACCGACACGCCGGCCTGCGAGGCTTCGTACAGCGCGTCGATGACGTCGGGATCGACCAGCGAGTTCATCTTCATCCAGATGACACCCGGCTTGCCGTGCCGGGCGAAATTGGCCTCGCCCCTGATATGTTCGACGATGCGCTTGCGCAGCGTCAGCGGCGACACCGCCATCCGCTCAATGTCGCTCGGCTCGGCATAGCCGGTGATGTAGTTGAAAACGCGCGCGGCATCGCGGCCGATGATCGGGTCCGAGGTGAAGTAGGAAAGATCGGTATAGATGCGCGCCGTGACCGGGTGGTAGTTGCCGGTGCCGGTGTGGACGTAGGTGGCAAGACCGCCACCTTCGCGGCGCACCACCATCGACAGCTTGGCGTGGGTCTTGAGTTCGAGGAAGCCATATACGACCTGCACGCCGGCGCGTTCGAGGTCGCGCGCCCAGCGGATGTTGGCCTCCTCGTCGAACCGCGCCTTCAGCTCGATCAGGGCGGTGACTGATTTGCCGGCCTCGGCGGCCTCGGCCAGCGCGCGCACGATCGGCGAGTTATTCGAGGTGCGGTAGAGCGTCTGCTTGATGGCGACGACGTCGGGATCGCGCGCCGCCTGTTGCAGGAACTGCACGACGACGTCGAAGGATTCATAGGGGTGGTGAACGATCAGGTCCTTCTGACGGATCGCGGCGAAGATGTCACCGCCATGGTCGCGCACCCGCTCGGGATGGCGCGGCACGTAGGGCACGAATTCCAGGTCGGGACGGTCGAGCCGGGTGAGCTGCGAGAGTTCGTTCATCGCCAGCACGCCATCGACCAGAAACACCTCGTCATCGGCCGCGGACAGCGCCCGCTGCACGAACGCGCGAAGTTCTTCCGGCATCTTGGCTTCCATCTCAAGGCGGATCACCGAACCCCGCCGGCGCCGCTTCAGCGCGCTCTCGAACAGGCGAACCAGATCCTCCGCCTCCTCCTCGATTTCGAGCTCGGAGTCCCTGATGATGCGGAATGCGCCCTGGCCCTTGACGGTGTAGCCGGGGAAAAGCCGGCCGATGAACAGGCCCGTGGCCTGCTCCAGCGTGATCAGGTGAACCTGACCGTCCTTGCCCTGGGGCATCCGGATGAAACGGTCGATCTTGCCGGGCATGCGGATCAGCGCGTTCATCGGCTTGCCGTCGGATACCCGCGACAATTGCAGCGCGATGGTGAAGCCGAGGCTGGGGATGAACGGGAAGGGGTGCGCCGGATCGACCGCAAGCGGCGTCAGCAGCGGGAAGATGTTGAGGAGGAAGTGATCCTCGATCCAGCTTCGCTCCGCCTTGGTGAAGTCGTGACCGTCCACAAGCGTGATGCCGGCGTCCGACAGGACGCCGCGCAGATCACGCCAGATCCGCTGCTGGTCTGAGGCGAGTTCGGAAACGGTTTCGTTGATGCGCACAAGCTGCTCGGACGGCGTCAGGCCATCGGGGCTGCGTTCGGCGATTCCTTCACGGACCTGGGCCTTGATGCCGGCGACGCGGACCATGAAGAATTCATCAAGGTTATTGGCGGAAATCGACAGGAACCGCACTCGCTCCAGCGCGGGATGGTGCGGATTGACCGATTCTTCCAGTACCCGGCGGTTAAAATGCAGCCAGGACAGCTCGCGGTTAATGAACCTTTCGGGGCCCGCGGCAATAGAAGGGAGGGCCTCGTCAGCTACATTTTTTTCTTTTTTTTCAACGACTTGGGCCGATTCCATAAGGCTTTGATCCATCTCGGGTCAGGGTGCGGTACGCCAGCGCGCCAAGTGCTGAGTTTGTGATACGCCAATGTCGTTTCAATGACATTGACGGTCCGGCCGCGCTTGCCGGGAGGAGGGCGTTTCAGACGTTGCGCAGCAGCTCGGCGGCCAGCGCCCGGGTCACCGGCCTGCCCAGCCGCAGCGCCTCGTTATCCAGCAGGGCGACCGCCCGGCGGGCGGCCGCATAGGAACGCTCGATCCGGCTGGCCAGATAGCTGACGACGGCCTCGTCGATGCCTAACTGGCGGTCCGCGCAATATTTGACGATCAGGCTGCGAAACAGCAGGTCGTCGGGTGGCAGCAGCGATACGACCGGCACCGCGCGCAGCCTTGACCGGAGGTCGCGCAGTTCGACCTCGAACGAAGCCGGCGGGGTCCGCGCCGTAATGAGAACGCAGGCCTCGTCCTCGCGCGCCAGATTCAGCAGGTGAAACATCGCGCGTTCGTCGAACCCGGCGGACTTGAGGTCTTCCACCACCAGTGTCCCGGTGGCGAGCGCACCGGGGACGTCAGGGGCGGTGAGCGCGTGGGCCGAGGTCGCGCGCGCGCCGGCCTGCTCCGCCCAGATCGCGGCGAGGTGGCTCTTGCCGGAACCCTCCGGCCCCACCAGCAGCATGATGCGGTTCGGCCAGTCGGGCCAGCTTTCGATCAAGGCGAGGCCGGCCTCGTTGGCGGGCCCTTCCAGAAAATTGTCGCGGGTCAGGCTCTCCGCGTGCGGCAGCGCAAAGGCGAGCTGACGAGGTTGAACACGCACTGCCACGCAAGTCTCCAGGCCGGGGCCGTCCCGGCGCCTGACACCATCGAGCTAGCCGGCTTCGATCGTGCTCATGTGACGCACCCACTCGACGAGATAGAGCGAGACCGAAACCAAAGTAAAGACCGTTACCAGGCCTATCAGGATCGTGTCGTAGGGCGCCGGCTTGAAGTTGAAGCCGAGCGAAGCCAGCACCAGCGCCGCGTACGCCACCTGCGCCACCGTATTGAGCTTCGACACCATCAGCGGTTTCATCGGGACCGGCCTGTCGAGCAGCCACGACACCATCACGGCCGTGACAATCATGATGTCGCGCGACACCACCAGGATGACGATCCAGCGCGGCACCGCGCCCCAGATGCCGAGCGCCACGAAGATCGAAACCAAGAGCGCCTTGTCAGCCAGCGGATCGAGCAGGGCGCCCAGTTCGCTCGCCATGTTGAATCGCTTGGCCAGAAAGCCGTCGACGGCGTCGCTGACGCCGGCAATGACAAAGATCGCAAACGCGACTTCCATCTGGCTGGATACGATTGCCCAAACAATCACTGGCACCAGAATGATGCGGCCGAGCGTGATGATGTTCGGTATGCTCAACGCGGTCGCTTCCCGGCTCCCGGCCCAACCCGGCCCTTGGCGAGATCGGCCGGTTCTTGTCTGCTTGTTATCTACATAGTACATGCGGGAAGCGCCCGGCAACCATTGCAGGATCGCGGAATTCCTCGTAACCAGCGGTCATCATACTGGAATTCGGGCATGACCGACCGCAAAAACGGGCTAACTTACGCGGATTCGGGGGTCGATATCGACGCCGGCAACCGCCTGGTCGACCTCATCAAGCCGATGGTCCGCGCCACTGCGCGCGCCGGCGCGGACGCCGAAATCGGCGGGTTCGGCGGGTTGTTCGACCTCAAGGCCGCCGGCTTCAAGGACCCGGTGCTGGTGGCGGCGACCGACGGCGTCGGCACCAAGGTCAAGATCGCGATCGAGACCGGCCTGCATGCCGGGATCGGCATCGACCTGGTGGCGATGTCGGTCAACGACCTTGTCGTGCAGGGAGCCGAGCCGCTGTTCTTCCTCGACTACTTTGCCTGCGGCAAGCTCGACCCCGAGGCGACGGCGGCCATCGTCGCCGGTATCGCCGAGGCATGCCGGGAATCCGGCTGCGCCCTGATCGGCGGGGAAACCGCCGAGATGCCGGGGCTCTACAAGGACGGGGATTACGACCTCGCGGGCTTTGCGGTCGGCGCGGCCGAGCGCGGCACGTTGCTGCCGCGTGCAGACATCGCCGCAGGCGACGCCGTGATCGGGCTGGCGTCCTCGGGCGTTCACTCCAACGGGTTCTCGCTGGTTCGCAAGATCGTGGAGAACTGCGGCCTTGGCTTCGGCGACCCGGCGCCGTTCTCCCCGGTCATGACGCTCGGCGGCGCCTTGCTGAGGCCGACGAGGCTCTACGTGAAGTCATGCCTGCGCGCGATCCGCGAAACCCGCGCGGTCAAGGGACTGGCCCACATTACCGGCGGCGGCTTCACCGACAACATCCCTCGCGTGCTGCCAAAGCATCTTGGTGTGGGCATCGATCTGGCACGGCTGCCGGTGCTGCCGGTGTTCAAATGGCTGGCGGCGCAGGGAGGCATCGCCGAGCTCGAACTGCTGCGCACCTTCAATTGCGGCATCGGCATGATCGCCATTGTCAAGCCGGAGGCGATCGGGAAGGTGACGGAGGTGCTGACGGAAGGCGGCGAGACCGTAGCCTTGCTCGGCGAAGTGATTGCGGCCCGGACCGATGACAAGGGAGAGCATCGCGTGGTCTATAACGGTCATCTCGATCTTTCGCCATGAAGCGCCGAACTGCCATCCTGATTTCCGGGCGCGGCTCCAACATGGCGGCGCTCGTCGCGGCGGCCGAAGCGCCGGATTTTCCCGCCGCGATCGTCGCAGTGATTTCCAACCGCGCCGACGCGCCCGGGCTGGCAAAGGCCGCCGCCAGCGGCATCCCGACCCTGGTGATCGAAAGCCAGCCGTTCGGGCGGGATCGCGCCGCGTTCGAGGCCGCGCTTCAGCGGGCGCTGGAGCACAGCAAGGTCGAACTGATCTGCCTCGGCGGATTCATGCGGTTGTTCACCGCCGAATTCGTCCAGCGCTGGCACGGCAAGATGCTCAACATTCACCCCTCGCTGCTGCCGTCCTTTCCGGGCCTCGATCCGCACCGCCAGGCGCTCGACGCCGGGGTGAAGATCTCGGGCGCGACCGTGCATTTTGTGACCCCGGAAACCGACGCCGGCCCGATCGTGATGCAGGGTGCGGTCGCGGTTGCCGATGACGACACGGTGGAAACGCTGGCGGCGCGCACCCTCGGCGTCGAGCACCGAATCTATCCGGAGGCGCTGCGGCTCCTGGCTGCCGGCCAGATTCGCCTTGAGGGCGACGTCTGCAGGATATCGGGCGCCGCTGAGCGCGATGGCGTTCTGATATCGCCGCGGAAAATCTGATATGGCGCGATGTCGACTGCCGTTGGCTGTGGCAGTCGAACAACAGCGCCCCGTATTCGACCTCCTGGCCGGCCGCGTGCCGATTGACGCTTCCCGAAAACTCAGGGCAAATCGGTGTGGCTGATCGGATTTGCGCGCGTTTTTCGCGCTGGCGCTTTCTTGCTCTTGGGAATGATTGGATGCGCTGCTCACCGCGGCTTCGGCGAGGGTGGAAAATCGAGATCGGTCATGCCCGGCTGCTGGTGATTGCATTCGTTACGATCGCATCCGTTGCGCCGGCTTGGGCGCAACTGACGCCGCAGCGCATACCGACCCCGACCATGGTCAATTCGACGGTATCGTCGGGCAGGGCGCTGGCCAATCTCGGCAGCCACTTCCTGGAGCGGCTGGGTGGCCAGTCCGGCAACGGCTTCAACCGGATGCAGCGGACCAACCCGGACGGCGGCGGCGCTTCCGTGCTGACGGAGGCGCCGCGCTACCGGACCTGGTTCGAGGGCTACGGCAATACGACGACGAACGGCGCGACCGGTGATTTCGTTGGCGACAGCCGCAGGACCTGGGGCGGCGCGGCTGGCATCGGCGCGCGGGTGGCGCCGGGCATCAACATTGGTCTCTCCGTTGATCAGAGTCGCTCGGCGATCGACATTCCGCTGGCGCTGCAATCGGCCACGATCGACCTCAGCCAATTCGCGTTCATGGCGTCCGTCGATAGCGGGGCGTGGACCTGGGCTAGCGCCGTCGTGCACGGTCTTGGCAACATCGACTCGCGCCGCGATACCGGCCTTGGCCTTGCGACCGCGGGATACAACGCCCGGCTCGACGGGGTGCTCAGCGAGGTCAGCTATTACTGGTCCAACGGCCAGGGCCGTATCGTGCCGAAGGCGGCATTCGAATATGTCCGCGCAAGAACCGGATCGCTGCAGGAGACCGGCGGCCTCGACCCCGTCGCGGCGACCGACGCATCGGTGCAGCGCGCGCGGGTCATGATCGGCGCGGAAGCCGGCCACTATTGGATTCTCGACCGGAAGGTTCTCGACGTGTCGGCCTACGGCAAGCTGGTCGACAACGTCGTGCAGAATTTCTCCGACATCACCGTCAGCCTCGGCGCCAAACGCATCACGCTGCAGGGCATCGGTGAAAGCCGCTATGGCGCCGACGCCGGCGCTTCGGCATCGCTGGTCCTGACCCGGACCGCGCGTCTCTACGTCAATTACGATGCGAAATTCCGCGCCGCGATGCAGTCGCATCAAGGAACGTTCGGCGTCGAGTTGAAATGGTGACTCTATGCGTGGTCCGGAACGGGGACCTCCGCTACGGCTTTACACTGTCCCGCACAGCAGGTTCAGTGGTCATCAGTGAGGGTTGCAAGGTCCCGGCGGCCTGCTTGCCGGCTCGCTGCGTCGCGGGTGCATTGACGAGTGCGATGAGTTCGGCTTCGTCCAGCGTTTCCTTCTCGAGAAGGCGCCGGGCAGTCCGCTCGAGAAGCTCGCGCCGCTCGACCAGCAGGTCGCGCGTTCGGGCAAGTGCGCTTTCGACGATCTTTCGCACTTCCTGATCGATCGCGTCGCCGGCTGTTTCGCCGTAGTCGCGCTCGCGCATCGCGCCGACGCCTTGCGGGCCAAGGAAGGACCTCGCATCGCGTTCATAGGCGACCGAACCCATCGTCTCGGACATGCCGTACTTCGTCACCATGGAACGCGCGATGTCGGTCACTCGCCTGAGATCGTCCGCCGCGCCGGTAGACAGATGCCCGAACACCACGAGTTCGGCCGCCCGGCCACCGAGCAGCACGCACATCTTGTCGATCAGTTCCTCGCGCGTCATCAGAAAACGGTCCTCGATAGGGCGCTGGATGGTGTAGCCGAGCGCGCCGACGCCGCGCGGGATGATCGAGACCTTGTGCACGACGTCGCTGCCGGGCAGGGCCATCGCGACCAGCGCATGCCCCATTTCGTGGTAGGCCACGATCTCGCGCTCCTTGGCGTTCAGAATTCGGTTGCGCTTCTCGAGACCGGCGATGATGCGCTCGACCGCCGCATTGAAGTCGCTGAGCGTCACGGCGTCAGCTCCGCGGCGCGTCGCCAGCAGCGCCGCCTCATTGACCAGGTTGGCGAGATCGGCGCCGGTGAAGCCAGGTGTCAGGGCTGCGATCGTGTCGGCGCTGACGTCGGGACCGAGCTTGGCCTTCTTCAAGTGGACATTGAGGATCTGGATGCGGCCTGCCTTGTCCGGCCGGTCGACGAGCACCTGGCGATCGAAACGGCCGGCGCGCAACAAGGCAGGGTCCAGCACCTCCGGACGATTGGTCGCCGCCAGAAGCACGACGCCCTCGCTGGCGTCAAACCCGTCCAGTTCGACGAGAAGCTGGTTCAGGGTCTGCTCCTTCTCGTCATGTCCGCCCGCGAATCCGGCGTTCCTGGCTCGGCCGAGCGCATCCAGTTCATCGATGAAGATGATCGCCGGGGCCTTGCCACGCGCCTGTTCGAACAGGTCACGGACCCGCGCGGCCCCCACGCCAACGAACATTTCAACGAATTCCGAGCCCGAGATGGAGAAGAACGGAACTCCGGCTTCACCGGCGACCGCCTTGGCCAGCAAGGTCTTGCCGGTGCCGGGGGGGCCGACCAGCAGCACGCCCTTCGGCATCCGCCCGCCCAGCCGCCCGTAGTGTTTCGGGTCTTTCAGGAAGGCGACGATCTCCTTCAATTCGTCCTTGGCCTCATCGACGCCGGCGACGTCAGCGAAGGTGACCCCGGTGTCGGCCTCGACATAGACCTTGGCCTTCGATTTGCCGATTTGCATCAGGCCGCCTCCCAGACCACCGGCCCCCGTCATGCGGCGCGAGATCCAGTACCAGACGCCGAAGAACAGGACGATCGGCATCACCAGGGACAGCACGTTGCCGAGCAAGTTGCTCTCGATCTGGCCGGTGAACTTGACGTTCGCGTCGGTCAACTCGCGCGCAAAATTCTGATCGACGCGGGTCGTCGTGAACTGGCGCTGCCCGCCCGGCAACGGCTCTTTCAGCGTGCCTTGCACGAAATTGTCCGACACGCCGATCTCGGCGATCTTGCCGGCCGCCAGCAGTTGCTGAAACTCGCTGTACGGGATGCGGGCGATTTGCGTCAGACCCGTCCAGGCGTTGTGGATCAGGATGATGCCGAAGATGGCGATCATCGTGTACCAAAGGTTGAATCGCGTCTGCTTGTTCATCGGTTTCGCTGCATCGATAGATGTCTTAGGGATTGCGTTCGCCAGACCTGCGCAGGAATCAGGCGGGGGTTTCCGAAATCTCCGGCGGTGGCGGCCCGGAGGGCGATGGGACGATAACCGTTACCGCCTTGGGCCGAACCGTAAAGCGCGCAGGGGTGAAGGTAACCAATTCCCCGTCGGTATTGACGGGGCGAGGTCGTCGGGTCCGGACTTCGAAAGAGGCCCCTCGCGCAGCGCGCACTTCGCGCCAGGCGCCGTGGCGACCGAGACGAAAATCCTTTGCCATGGCGATGAGCTTCCAGACGCCCGACAACTCCAGAGAATAGAGATCGAGGTGAGAATCGTCGATCTCGGCGGAGTGCTCGACGGCCATGCCGCCGCCGTAATACCGTCCGTTGCCCACGGCGATCTGCAGCGTCCTGACGCGCACGGCCTCTTCGGACGAAACGATGATGGCCCGAAACGGCCTTGAGCTGGAGAGGATCCTGATCGCGGTGAGAAGATAGCCCAGGCGGCCGAACCGGCGCTTGGTCTCGCGGCTGAGCTGGCGGGCAAGTTCAGCGCTGAGTCCGAGGCTTGCGACGTTGAAGAAGAGATGGCCGTTGACGTCGCCGAGATCGATCTGGCGCCTATGGCCGGCGGCGATGACATCGGCGGCGGCTTCGATCGTTGGCGGCAGGCCGAGGGTTCGCGCGAGATCATTGGCGGTGCCGGTTGGCAAGATTCCAAGCGCCAGTCCGGTGCGAGCGAGCGCTGGCGCCGCTGCATTAAGGCTGCCGTCGCCGCCGGCGATGACAACGGCGGCCGCGCCATCGGCATGGGCCTCGATCCAGGGTGAGACCTCGGTCGGGCATTCAGGCGAAAAGACCTCCAACTGGAATCCTGCGGCGCTCAGTCGCGCGATCGCGTCGCCTGCCGCTATACCGCCGGACCGGCTGTGCCGGTTGATCACGACGAGCAGCCTGCATCCGCGCGGAGACCACGGTCGTTGCAACGCCTGCGGGCGCGTCAATGTGTCGGCGGCTACCATCGGGGTCGCCCCGCGGGGAAGCGCCGTTGCGCGAACCAGGACAGCAGCGACGGGACGATCGCGATCACGATCAGGCCGATGACCCAGATCAACACCACGCCGAACAGGCCCAGGCTTGTCGCGAGATTGGCGAGCCAGGACAACCATACGACGGTTTCGGCGTGTCCGGTCGCCCAGTCGGAATTGCTCGCGAGCATCCTGCCAATCGCACCGATCAACGCGTAAGTGCCCCAGGCGAGAAGCAACCATAGGGCGGCAAGCGCGGCCGCCGCGATCCAGAACCAACGCTTCATCGCGCGACCTCCTGCCGCGAGGCAAAGCGTCGCAGTTCCATGAGCTTTGCGTGTTGGTTCGGAGCCATAGCGCGCCAAAACCGGTCCGGAAAAATCTTCAATGTCGTACATGAACTTTTGCTTGCCTTGGCGATGAGCCTCCCAAGATCGGAACGCCAACTGCGCGTTCGTCAGGTGGATGTTGGGTATTGGGAATGCCGATGCAAGAGCCTGCTACATTTGGTCGTTGCGGCAATCACCGGCTTGAAGAAACTGCGCAGCGTCACCATTTGGAACGGAACCTTTTGGGTCCGGGCTCCTCTGGTGAAGGCCGTCGGCGCGTTCACGATGTCGGATCGTTTTCGAAATCGTCGGCCGATCGAGGACTGTTCCGGTGGATATCGCTTTCCTGTCCGCAGACTTCTTGGGCAAGCCTGCCTGGATGTGGCTCGCCTTTGTTGCCGTCGTCATCGCACTTCTCATCTTCGATCTCGGTATCCTGCACAGGGAAAGCCGCGAGATCGGCGTGACCGAAAGCCTCGTGATGAGCGCCGTGTATATTTCACTCGGCCTCACGTTCGGCGGTTGGGTCTGGTGGTATCTCGGCGCCGAGCCGGGCATGGCCTACCTGACGGGGTTTGCGGTCGAGAAGGCGCTGGCGATGGACAATGTGTTCGTCATCGCGATGATCTTCGCCTATTTCTCGGTTCCGCGCCTGTACCAGCATCGCGTGCTGTTCTGGGGCATTCTCGGTGTCATCGTTCTGCGCGCGATCATGATCGGGCTAGGCGCCACAATCGTCGCGCAGGCAAGTTGGGTGTTGTATGTCTTTGCCGTGTTCCTGATCGTTACCGGCGTGAAGATGATGATCTTCGCGGATCAGAACTTCGATGTCGGCGCGAATCCCGTGCTCGGCTGGGTGCGACGGTACGGCAACGTCACCGACCAGCTCCACGGCGAGCGCTTCCTGGTCCGGCTGCCGGACAAAGCTGGCCGGTTGCGATGGTTTATGACGCCGCTTTTCCTGGCGCTGGTCCTGATCGAGATCGCCGACCTGATCTTTGCGGTCGACTCGGTGCCGGCGATATTCGCCATCACGACCGATCCCTTCGTGGTCTACACCTCGAACATCTTCGCGATCCTCGGCTTGCGGTCGCTCTATTTTGCGCTCGCGGCGATGGTCGATCGCTTCCACTATCTGAAGTTCGCGCTTGCGGCCGTGTTGATCTTCATCGGCTCGAAGGTCTTCATAGCCGACCTGTTCGGGGTGGATAAAGTGCCGCCATCGCTGGCGCTTGGCGTTACCTTCGGCCTGCTTGCGCTCGGCGTTCTCTATTCGTTGTGGAAGACGCGCAGCGGCGCGGGTCCCGATCACATCGCGGAGAACCGATCGGCCAAGTCGTGAACCGTCGATGACGCGGTTCGCGAAAGAGCAGCTGAGCCAGCCCGCCACCCGTTCGATGGTACGTCATCGCCATGGACCGGTCGGGCGGCGGCTGCTGGATGTCGCCCGCGTGCTTCGCGAGCGTGATCTCACCGCGGGATCGTTGGTCGACCACATGGGCGAACAGGGCCTTGGGCTGTTGCTGCTCGTGCTGACATTGCCGACCATCATCCCCGTGCCGGGTCCCTTCGGCATGGTCTTTGGCGCCCTGCTTTCCCTGGTCGCGCTGCAGATCATGTTCGGCGCCAGCCGCCTTTGGCTGCCGGAGCGGCTGCGCTCGCGGGCCGTCCCGCGCCAATTCCTGCGGGCGGTGATCCGACGCGCGCTGCCGCTCGTCAGCGTTCCCGAACGGGCGCTCCATGAAGACCGGTTGAGCTGGTTGACCGGGCGCCGCGCGCGGATGTCGTTTGCTGCGCCGCTTCTGGTCATGGCGGTCACCATCGTGCTGCCGATTCCCTTCGGAAACGTGCTGCCCGCCATTGCCCTGCTCGTGGCGGCGATCGGTTTCATTGCCCACGACGGCTTGGCGGTTCTGATCTCAATGGTGATCGTCGCCCTGGCTTTGCTTTGGACGCTGGCGCTGTTCTTCTTCGGCGCCGAGCTGTTTCGTGTCGCGGCCGATGCGGCCACGACCTTGCTTGCGAGCTGGCCATTTGGATTCTAGAGGTAAGCGATCCGTATCGTCGTCAGCATTGTGAACAGAGCCAGACTGCGCTGCCTGACGCATGATCCGGAAAAGTGTGTAGCGGTTTTCCGAAGAGATCATGCGCAAACAAAGGGCCAGAGCGGGAATGGCGATTCGAAGAAAAGTCATCCCGCTCTAGGCGCGGTCGACCCTGACGACGCGGCCTTTTTCGATCGCCAGCGCCAACTTGCCGTGCTTGAGCGCGATCGCGGCTTCGCCGAACAATTCGCGCCGCCAGCCGCGCAACGCGGCGACGTCGGCTGCATCGTCGGCGGCGATCTGGTCGAGATCGTCGACGGTGGCGATCACCTTGCTGGCGACCGCGTGGCGCTCCGAGGTCATCCGCAGCAGCACCTTGAGCAGTTCGACGGTCGCAGCGCCATTGGAATTGCCGCGCGGCTTTTCCAGCTTCGGCAGCGTCGCCTGGTCGCGGGCGAGGCCGCGGTGCACGGCGGCGATGATGTCGCTGCCCCATTTGGAGCGGTCGAAGCCCTTCGGCAGCGATCGCAGATTGGCCAGACGCTCGGGCGTAGTCGGCGCGTGGGTCGCGATGTCGCTGACCGCATCGTCCTTCAGCACCCGGCCGCGCGGCACGTCGCGGCTTTGCGCTTCCTGCTCGCGCCAGGCCGCGACTTCCATCAGCACCGCGAGTTCCTTCGGTTTGCGGACCCGCGTCTTCAGCCGCTCCCAGGCGCGCTCGGGGTGGAAGTCGTAGGTGCGCGGCGAAGTCAGGACTTCCATTTCCTCGCTGACCCAGTCGCTGCGCCCGCGCTTCTTCAGGTCGGCGTCGAGGGCGGCGAAGACGTCGCGCAGATGGGTGACGTCGGAGATCGCATAATGCATCTGCTCTGATGTCAGCGGCCGCCGCGACCAGTCGGTGAAGCGGTGGGTCTTGTCCGGCCGGTGGCCGGTGACGCGCTCGACCAACTGGTCATAGGCGATGCTCTCGCCGTAACCCAGCACCATCGCGGCGACCTGCGTGTCGAAGATCGGGTGCGGAATGGTGCCGGACTGGTGCCAGACGATTTCGATGTCCTGGCGCGCGGCATGGAATACCTTCAGCACCGCCTCGTTGCCCATCAGCTCGAAGAACGGCTTGAGGTCGATTCCGGGGGCCAGGGTGTCGATCACGACGGCCTCGTCCGCGCTGGCGATCTGCACGACGCAGAGCAGGGGGTAGTAGGTCGTTTCCCGCAGGAACTCGGTGTCGACGGTGATGACCTTGTGCTGGGCCAGTCGGGAACAGGCGGCCGCAAGGTCGGCAGTGGTGGCAATCAGGTCCATGAACAATCCATACGCTTTCGACAGGCGTTCTGCCGAAAGCGTTGATATGTCAAGGGTGTTGAACGGGAATTCAGCCCTGCATGCAAGCCGGGCAGCATTTTTGCGGGTTTCGGCGGTTCAGGCCGAACGGGCCCTGGCTCCCATGTCACTGCCAATCCCGGAACAATACGGTATCCGAGAAGACGTCACTCGTAGCGGACGTGCCGCGAGGGTCGCCGGCCCGACGGTATCGCAAGCACCGCGAGGCAGAGCGCAATCATTCCCAGTCCCATCAATTCGAAAGCAAAGGCGTCCACGGCAATTCTCCCCCGATAGATCGCTAGAATTGTCGGGAGCGCGTTGACGGCTGCTTAACTTGCGAAAGTGGGGCGAAAGTGCGTCGGCGGATGGTGGACGCGCGCTTAAGGATTGCGGTTAACGGCGTGCCCGAGTTGGAACCCTTGAGTGGGACCTGGAAGCGCGACGGGTCCCGACCGCCGCGCATGTGCCAGCCATCAGTGCGTCAAGGCGGGGTTTTCTGCCGTTACTTCTGCACAAACTTTACGGCTGAGACAGGCCACTTTCCAACGTGGTCTTTGATTGAGAGCCGCAAACCGTGAAACTCGTCCAGCCAAATGTTCTCCACCGTTCCCGCCTTTCCGTCTGTGAGGACCACGGACTTGCCGACAAGCTCAGCCTCCGCCTGCCCAAAAGCGCTCAAGATCGTGGACGCAAAGAGCTCCGCAGTGGACATTGTGACGTTTCTCCCGAACAGGACGAGCGTTTACATCGATGGAAGAGTCACATCGATTGAAGATGGTGTAGCAGATGTTGTCCGCAGGCCATGTGCAGGAAGAGAGCATCGATTGGACTGCAATCACATTGAAGTTTGACGAAGTCGTGACCCTATCGCGAAGCGAAGCAGCACGTAGGATGGGTAGAGCGCAGCGAAACCCATCACGCCGCCTCCACGCAAGTATTGATGGGTTTCGCTACGCTCTACCCATCCTACGAGAATCACGTCCCGCAAAACGTCTGCAGCACGCGTTGCTCCGGCAGCGGCGGTTCCATATAGGACGCGTAAACCGGCTGATCCTCAAACGGCTTCGCCAGCACCGTCAGCAATTCCTCGAAGGGTGCGTAATCGTCATTGTTCATCGCAGCCTGGATCACGGCTTCGACGCGGTGGTTGCGCGGAATGAAGGCCGGGTTGACCGCGCGCATCGCGGCCTGCCGTTCGCCGGCGGATTGCGGCTCTTCGGCGAGGCGCCGGCGCCAGCGCGCGGCCCATTCGTCGAACGCGGCGGGATCGGTGAACTGATCTCTCGCCGTGTCGCCGGCGCCATCGCCCGCGGCATCCGACAACCGGCGGAAGGTGATGGTGAAGTCGGCCTGGTTCTTCGCCATGGCATCCAGCAGATCCTGCACCAGCGCCTCGTCGCCATCGCGCGCAGTGAAGAGACCGATCTTGCGGCGCAGCCCGGCCGGATAGGCGGCGCTGAATTGTTCGGCGAATTCGCCGAGGATGGCTTGCGCCTGTTCGATCGCCTTGTCGTTGTCGTCGGACAACAGCGGCAGCAGGCATTCGGCCAGCCGCGTCAGGTTCCACAGCGCGATCCGCGGCTGGTTGGCGTAGGCGTAGCGGCCCATCTCGTCGATCGAGGAGAACACCTGCGCGGGGTTGTAGTCGTCCATGAAGGCGCAGGGGCCGTAGTCGATGGTCTCGCCCGCGATCGAGCAATTGTCGGTGTTCATGACGCCGTGGATGAAGCCGACCAGGAGCCAGCGCGCGACCAGGTCGGCCTGGCGGGCGACGACGCCTGCGAGCAGCGCGTGATAGGGGCGGTCGGCGTTCGCAACATCCGGGTAATGCCTGGCGATCACATGGTCGGCGAGCTGGCGCACCCCATCGGTGTCGCCGCGCGCGGCAAAGAACTGGAAGGTGCCGACGCGGATGTGGCTTGAGGCCACCCGTGTCAGCACCGCGCCGGGCAACATGGTCTCACGCTGGACGCGCTCGCCCGAGGTCACGGCGGCGAGCGAGCGGGTGGTGGGGATGCCGAGCGCGAACATCGCCTCGCTGACGATGTATTCGCGCAGCACCGGCCCCAGCGCGGCGCGGCCATCGCCCCGGCGCGAGAACGGCGTCGGGCCGGAGCCCTTGAGCTGGATGTCGCGGCGGAGGCCATCCTGGTCGATGACCTCGCCGAGCAGGATGGCGCGGCCATCGCCGAGCTGCGGCACGAAATGGCCGAACTGGTGGCCGGCATAGGCCATGGCGATCGGATCGGCGCCGTCGGGCAGGCGCTTTCCGGCCAGGATCTCAGTCCCTTCCGGGCTCGCCAGCAAGTCGGGATCGAGGCCGAGCTGGACCGCAAGCGCCCGGTTGAGCTTGATCAGCCGGGGGGTAGCTACCGGGGTCGGCGCGACGCGGGCGAAAAAGTTCGCCGGCAGCGCCGCATAGCTGTTCTGGAACGGGAAATGCAAGGTCATGACCCCAAGATAGGGACAGCCCGGGAATAGGCAAACGGGGCAAGGTCAGACGCGGCCGGAAATGTCACCTGGAGGGCAGGAAACAGCCCCCGCCATTGGTTGCCGCCCCCGGCCGCGTCGGGTAAACCCTGCGCAACTCGGAACGGCTTTTGCCGCCGATTCTGGCCTCATGCATCTGTTTTTGGGAATTCCATGCATCGCTACCGGTCACATACCTGCGGCGCGCTGCGCGAGAGCGACATCGGCCAATCCGTCCGCCTTTCCGGCTGGTGCCATCGTATCCGCGACCATGGCGGCGTGCTGTTCATCGATCTGCGCGACCATTACGGGCTGACCCAGTGCGTCGCCGACCCGGATTCTCCGGCGTTCAAGGACGTCGAGAAATTCCGCTCGGAATGGGTGGTGCGGATCGACGGCAAGGTCCGCCGCCGGCCCGAAGGCACCGACAACCCGGAACTGCCGACCGGCATGGTCGAGATCTACATCAGCGAGATCGAGGTGCTGGGCCCGGCCGGCGATCTGCCGATGCCGGTGTTCGGCGAGCAGGATTATCCTGAAGACATCAGGCTCAAGTATCGTTTCCTCGATCTGCGTCGCGAGCGGCTGCACCGGAACATCATCAAGCGTGGCCAGATCATCGATTCGATCCGCAAGCGGATGAAAGATCAGGGCTTCTTCGAGTTCCAGACCCCCATCCTGACGGCGTCCTCGCCGGAGGGCGCGCGCGACTTCCTGGTGCCGTCGCGGCTGCACCCCGGCAAGTTCTACGCACTGCCCCAGGCGCCGCAGCAGTTCAAGCAGCTGACGATGATCGCGGGTTTCGACCGCTATTTCCAGATCGCGCCATGTTTTCGCGACGAGGACGCGCGCGCCGACCGCTCGCCCGGCGAGTTCTATCAGCTCGACGTCGAGATGAGTTTTGTGACCCAGGCCGACGTGTTCAGCGCGGTCGAGCCTGTCATGCGCGGGGTGTTCGAGGAATTCGCCGGCGGCAAGCCGGTGACGGCGAAGTTTCCGCTGATCCCCTACAAGGAGGCGGTGACGAAGTACGGGTCCGACAAACCGGATCTGCGCAATCCGATCGAGATGCAGGACGTCTCCGAGCATTTCCGCGGCTCCGGGTTCAAGGTGTTTGCGCGGATGCTGGAAGACCCCAAGAACCGGGTTTGGGCGATTCCGGCCACCGGGGGCGGCTCCCGCGCGTTCTGCGACCGGATGAACTCCTGGGCGCAGGGCGAGGGCCAGCCGGGGCTCGGCTACATCATGTGGCGCGAGGGCGGCGAGGGAGCAGGTCCGCTCGCCAACAATATCGGCGCCGAGCGGACGGTTGCGATCCGCGGGCAGCTCGGCTTGAAGGAAGGCGATGCGGCCTTCTTCGTCGCCGGCGATCCCGAGAAGTTCTGGAAGTTCGCAGGCCTTGCCCGCACCAGGCTCGGCGAGGAGCTCAACCTGGTCGCCAAGGACCGCTTCGAGTTTTGCTGGATCGTCGATTTCCCGATGTACGAATGGAACGAGGAGGAGAAGAAAATCGACTTCTCCCACAATCCGTTCTCGATGCCCAATATCGAGCCGGAGGCGTTCCTCGCGCTCGATCCAAACGACAACGATGCGCTGCTTGGCCTGAAGGCGATCCAGTACGATATCGTCTGCAACGGCATCGAACTGTCGTCCGGTGCGATCCGCAACCATCGTCCCGACGTCATGAAGAAGGCGTTCGCGATTGCGGGCTATCCCGAGGATGTGCTGGAGGCCAAATTCGGCGGCATGCTGCGCGCGCTCTCGCTCGGCGCGCCGCCGCATGGCGGCATCGCACCCGGGATCGACCGGATCGTCATGTTGCTGTGTGGCGAGGAAAATCTGCGCGAGGTCGTTCTTTTCCCGATGAACCAGCGGGCCGAAGACCTGTTGATGGGCGCGCCGTCGGAGGTGACACCCAAGCAGTTGCGCGAACTTCACATCCGGCTCAATCTGCCGCAAACATAACGCCACGGCTTGAACGGAGACCGGTCGCCGAAAGTGGATTCGGGGCTGTTGGCAGCCTGCGGGGGGATTGAATGCCGTCCTATTCTGAAGAACTCCGCGACGCGGCGCTGGCGTATCATCGGCTGCCGAAACCGGGGAAGCTCGAGATCCAGGCGACCAAGCCACTTGCCAACCAGCGCGACCTCGCGCTCGCCTATTCCCCCGGCGTAGCGGCCGCCTGCCTCGAGATCGCGAGGAATCCGGCCGAAGCGGCGTCGCTGACGGCGCGCGCCAATCTGGTTGCCGTGGTGTCCAATGGCACCGCAGTGCTTGGCCTTGGCAATATCGGCCCGCTGGCCTCGAAGCCCGTGATGGAGGGCAAGGCCGTCCTGTTCAAGAAGTTCGCCGGGATCGACGTGTTCGACATCGAGATCGCCGCCGATACGATCGAGCGCGTGGTCGAAACCGTAGCGGCGCTGGAGCCGACCTTCGGCGGCATCAATCTTGAGGACATCAAGGGGCCGGAGTGCTTCGAAATCGAGGCGCAGCTCAAGGCGCGGATGAAGATCCCGGTGTTCCACGACGACCAGCATGGCACCGCCATCATCGTCGGCGCCGCGATCACCAATGCGCTGCGGCTGACCGGCAAGAAACTGCCCGACGTGAAGATCGTCTGCTCCGGCGCCGGGGCGGCCGCCATCGCGTGTCTGAACCTGCTGGTCTCGCTGGGGGCGCAGCGCCAGAACATCTGGGTTTGCGATATCGACGGCGTGGTCCATGAGGGACGCAACACGCTGATGGATCGCTGGAAGGCGGTCTATGCGCAGAAGACCAGCGCGCGCGTGCTGGCCGACGTGATCGGCGGGGCGGACATCTTCCTGGGGTTGTCGGCGCCTGACGTGCTGAAGCCTGACATGGTCAAGGCGATGGCGGACCAGCCGCTGGTGATGGCGCTGGCCAATCCGACGCCGGAAATCATGCCGGACGAGGCGCGCAAGGCGCGTCCCGATGCGATGATCTGCACCGGGCGGTCGGACTTTCCCAATCAGGTCAATAACGTCCTGTGCTTTCCCTTTATCTTCCGTGGCGCGCTCGACGTCGGCGCCACCGCCATCAACGAGGAAATGAAGCATGCCGCGGTCGATGCGATCGCGCAGCTGGCGCGCGATCCGCCGTCGGATGCGGTGGCGCACGGCTTCGACGGCAGCGAGACCCAGGGGTTTGGACCGGGCTCGCTGATCCCGAGCCCATTCGACCCGCGGCTGATCCTGCGCATCGCGCCGGCGGTGGCGAAAGCGGCGATGGACTCCGGGGTGGCGACGCGCCCGATCAGCAATTTCGACGAATATACCGCGCTGCTGGAGCGCTTCGCATTCCGCTCCGGTCTGGTCATGAAGCCGGTGTTCGCCAAGGCCAAGACGCAGCCGGTTCGGGTGATCTACGCCGAGGGCGAGGACGAGCGGGTGCTGCGCGCCACCCAGGTCGTGCTTGAGGAAAAGCTGGCGCGGCCGATCCTGGTCGGGCGGCCGTCCGTGGTCGAGGCCAGGATCAAGCGGTTCGGCCTTGCGATCGAGGCCGGCAAGGATTTCGACCTCGTCAACCCCGAGGACGATCCGCGCTACCGCTCCTACGTGCAGACCTATATCGACGTGGCCGGCCGGCACGGCGTCACGCCGGAAGCCGCGCGCACCGTGGTTCGCACCAACGCCACCGTGATCGCCGCGCTCGCGGTGGTCCGCGGCGAGGCCGACGCCATGATCTGCGGCGTCGAGGGCCGCTACATGAGCCATCTGCGCCATGTCCGCGAGATCGTAGGATTCCTGCCGGGCGTCAGCGACTTCGCGGCGCTGGCGATGATGATCACCAGCAAGGGCTCCTATTTCATCGCCGATACGCAGGTGCGGCCCAATCCGAGCGCCGAAGAGCTTGCCGAAGTGGCGTCGCTGGCGGCGATCCACGTGCAACGGTTCAACATGAAACCGCGCGTCGCGTTCGTGTCACATTCCGACTTCGGCAGCTACGATACCGATTCCTCCCGCAAGATGCGCCGCGCCACCGCGCTCTTGAAGGAAAAGCACCCGGAAATCGAGGCCGACGGCGAGATGCAGGGCGATACCGCGCTCTCCGCGGCCGCGCGCAGGCTGGTGCTGCCGCACTCGAACCTGGAGGGCGAGGCCAACATCCTCATCATGCCGAACCTCGACACCGCCAACGTCGCCTACCAGATGATCAAGTCGCTGGCTGACGCGTTGCCGGTCGGGCCAATTCTGATCGGCCCGGCCCGGCCGGCGCATATTCTCACCCCCGGCGTGACGGCGCGTGGCGTGCTGAACATGACGGCGGTTGCCGCCGTCGAAGCCCAGGAACGTGCAGGCCGCGCGCAGCCGACCCTGTTCGGCTAACCAGGAATGGCCTTGGTTCTGCTGCTATCGGGGGCTTGATTGCGAGGGTGGGGCGTTCCGATTTCGGAGTTTGAAAAGCGGCGGCGAAACGCCCATAGTCATTGTGCCGCGTGTCAATCCTGCATTGCCATCTCAACGAGGCCTGTTCATGCCAGCGTTCGTTATTTTCGGGCGGATCCTGTTCGCCGTGCTCTTCATGTACACAGGCGCAACCAAGCTCTTTGCGATCCAGCAAACGGCGGACTTCATTGCCTCCAAGGTGACCATCCCCGCGCTGCTCGCGCCCTACACGTTGCAGCTCGAGAGCATGACCGGCATGCCGACGCCGCAATTGCTGGCGATTGCGGTCGGCGGGCTGGAGATTCTTGCCGGTTTGATGATCGCGGTGAATTTCCTGGCGAGATTCTTCGCGATCCTGCTGATCCTGTTTGTGCTCGCCGCCACCTTCTACTTCCACGATTTCTGGAATCAGGCGGCGCCCGACAACGCCAGGACATTGATCGAGGCCTTGAAGAACCTGTCGATCATCGGCGCCCTGTTCATGATCGTGGGCTATGGCCGCGGGCCGCGGCGGGACGAACCGGCCTACGGCGACGGCTGAGCCAGTTGGCGCCGTGGCGGCGCCTGTTCAGGCGCCGCGCCGCCATGGCGTCACGGTGACGCCCTCGGCCGCATCGAGCGTCTTCGGCGCGCCGGGGTGCAGACCGTGCGCGGCCAGGATGTCCTGCGGAGAATACGCGGGGACGCCGGGAAAGCAGGGTTCGCCGCCGGGAAGCCGCACCCGCGAGGCCACCGAGAGCCAGAATACGTCGTAGCGGTCCATGAACAAGCCGAATACGCCGGGGCCGCCGATCACCGCGATGGTGCCGCTGTCGACGCCGGCATGCGTGCAGGCGGCGGCAAAGGGTGCGCCGGCGGGATTCCACAGGGTCGCGTTCGGATTTAATGGGTCGGTCGCGATCGCTCCGACCTTGCGCGTCAGGACGATCCGTTTGCGCCGCGGCGAGTTCGGCTGGTCCTCGTAGGAATTGCGGCCGTGCAGGACGAGGTCGGCATGGTCAAGGGCGGCGCTGAAGAACGCCTTGTCACCCTCGAACTTCAATTCGTCGGGCATGAGATTGCGCGCGTCCGCCAGCATGCCGTCGGCGGAGACGATGACGTATCCTTCGATGCGCGGCTCCGGCACCGGCCTGGCCGCGTTATTCCGAGATCGTCTGCACGACGCTGGAAACCGGACGCGAATTCATGGTCGGCAGCTTCAGGTCCTTGACGACGCCCTCGTCATACTGGGCGATGGTTTGCACCGGCGCCTTGGCGCGCATCGCGACTACCTTGTAACCGCCGGCCTTCAGCCGCTTCAACAGATCGGGCAGCGCCTCGGCGGTGTGTTTCTGGAAGTCGTGCATCAGGATGATGCCCTTGCCGAGCTTGTCGACCTTGCGCATCACATTGTCGATCACGGTTTGCGGCTTGCTTGCCTTGAAGTCGAAGGAATCGAGATCGCAGGAGAAGATCGCGATGTTGCGGGTGCCGAGATAGGTCACCATCTCCGGCGGGTGCTGCAGCGCCGGGAAACGGAAGAACGGCGCCGGCGCCTTGCCGCCAAGCGCCCACTTCACGGCGCTGAAGCCTTTCTCGACCTCGTCCTTGCGCTGCTGCTCGTCCAGCTTCTTGTTGATGAGGGCGGCATGCGACCAGGTGTGCGATCCGATGGTATGACCCGCCGCCATCACCTGCCTGAGAATTTCCGGAAAATAGGTGGCGTGCTTGCCGATCGGGAAAAAGATGCCCGTGGTGCATTCTTCCGCGAGCGCTTTCAAGACCGCGGGCGTGTTGACCGGCCAGGGGCCGTCGTCGAAGGTCAACACCACTTCCTTGTCGCGCAGGAAGTCGAGATCCTTGAAATGCTCGAAGCCGAATCCGGGACCTCCTGTCGTGTCGATCTCGACGGTGCGGCCGATGCCGAGCGCGCCCGGGTTGTTGCAGGGCGGGCGGGTCGGGGCCGCCTGCGGCGAAGCCGGCGCCTGCGACCAGGCCGCACCCGACGCCAGCAGTGTCACCGCGCCTGCAAAGATCAACCCTGCTGCTATGCGCATGTTGTTTTCCCCAAAATCCATTTGTGGCCCGGTCGCCGGTGCACCCGTCGTCCCTCGGCCCTCGGGCCCCAATTTTACGTTATGGTATAGTACCCTAGTTAGAGGTGGCGCGCCAAGGCGGTGGTGGTCGTCACACCCAGCGGATTGGCTGGCAATTGATCAATCAGCTGTCGGCCAGAACCCGCGCAATCGCGGTCTTGACCCGTGTATCCGCGGGCACGACGGATTCTGGAAACACCTCGGCGATGTAGCCGTCCCGGCCGATCAGATATTTGTGGAAGTTCCAGCGCGGAACGTCTTTCGGTCGCGCCTCTGCCGCCCATTTGTAAAACGGGTGCGCGCCTGCGCCTTTCACCACCGTTTTGGCCGCGATTGGAAATGTGACGCGGTGATGTTGCGTGGCCGCGGTGATTTCGGTGGCGCCGCCCGGCTCCTGTCCGCCGAAATCATTGGAGGGCACGGCAATGATCATCAGGCCGCGGCCGCTGAACTCGGTCCACAATTCCTGCAAGCCGCCATATTGCGGCGTGAAGCCACAGAGCGAGGCGGTATTGACCACCAGGATCGGACGTCCGGCAAATTCGGCCAGCTTGATATCGCCGCCGGCCAATCCCAGAAACGAAAACGCGTAAGCTGTGATTCGGCTCATCGCTGGTTGCGCCGGGGCCGGTCTGGATGTCGTCAGGTCTGCGATTGCGGCCAGTGCCGCCGTCATCACGGTCCTGCGGTCGATCATGGAAAACCTCCGCTTTGCGCATCAATGGCGCTTAACATACTCCAACGCGCGCGCCGGCACGGCTCAACAAGACGTTATGAGTCGGTCCGAACTAGCGTAAGGGGACGATGAAATCGGTGCCTTCGCCGGTCTCGCCGCCCTGGCTGATGCCAAGATCGGACACCACGATCGAGGCGCCGGTGGTCAGCGTCTCCGCGATCCGCGCCATCGCATCCGGAGCAATAGTGATCCGGTCCAGCGCCTCGTGCGGATTGTTCGGAGCGGGGAGCGGCTTTGTTTCTGCAAGCGCGCCGCCGCCGGGGGCGCGGCGCCGTGCCGAACGGTCGGTTTCGTCGATGCGGACGGCATAGCGGGCCGTGACCGGCAGCGAGACCACCGACCAGCGCAGCAGATTCGGATCGTTCTTGTCCGCTTCCGCGGTGAACAGGTGGGTTCCAAGCGGCCGGTCGCTGGGCGCGATCGTCACCGGCACGTCGAACTGCGGCTTGAAGCTCTCTCGAACGTAAAGCTTCGAATCTTTGCGGCTCACGAATACTGCAATCTGGCCCGGACGCCTGGGCGGTTCGGGCTTTGCGGCGACCGCTTTCTCGGCGCCGGGCAGACGCGAGGTATCTTTCATGTCGGGCAGGGAAGCCGGCGTCGCGGCGACCGCCGCGACGGACTTGTCTTCGGCCTTGGGTACGGCCTTGTCTTCGTTCGCGGGATCGGCCCTGGCTTCGGCAGCGCCGGTCGGCTCCACGGCCGGAGCAACGGCGGTAACCTCGTCGGGCCTGGCTTCCGGAGGGGTCAAGCCCTTCGCCTCGGCCGGCTTATCGTCAGCCTGCATGGCGCCGATGGAAGCTCCGGCGTCCGATATCGTCGCGGCCGTGTCCCCCGCCTTCAAGGCGCTGCTCGCATCTGCTTTATGCAATTGTTCGCGCAATGAAGCCGCGTGTCCGACGGTCGATCGGAGTTCAAGGCTCGCATGCGCGTTGGCAAAGCTCGGGCTTGCAAACCGGATCGTGGAGCCGGCGTCAGCGCCCTTGTCACCTTTCACAGCAGGCGCAGACATGTTCGGCTCGTCGGCAATGAGGGGTTGTGGCCTCACCTTTTGCGCCACCAGCAGCGGATGCCCGAACGCCGCGGGCGTGATTTCGCCGGGCGTTATGATCACGCGCGCGCCCATCCGGGTCCAGTTCCACATCTTTATCGCGAACGCCATCGGCATGCGGATGCAGCCATGCGAGGCCGGATAGCCCGGCAATACGCCGGCATGCAGCGCGATGCCGGACCAGGTGATGCGTTGCATATAGGGCATCGGCGCGCCGCTATAGATGTTGGAGCGGTGTTTCTTGTTTTTCTGGATAATGCTGAACACGCCCATCGGGGTCGAATGCCCCCTCATGCCAGTGGACACCGGGCTTTCCGCGAACAATCCCTTGCCGTCGTAGACGCGGACCCGCTGCTGATCGAGCGAGACGGCGATGATCAGCGGTCCTTGCGGCTTGGCGCTCGCTTCCCTCTGGGTTGTCTCGGACTTGGCGGAGGGCCGGCGTGTCCGCTGACGCCGCGGCTGCGCCGTGGGCGCGGGCCGGTAGTAGCCGGGATAGGAGTCCTGCCAATAGAACAGGGCAGCCTCAGCCTCCGGTGCCGCGACAACGATTGCGGCCGCGGTCAGGATCGCCATCCGCCAAAATCGCGTTCTTGAAGCATCTACGCTTGCAAGTTTCGCACTGAAACGCCGATACCTACTCACGCGCACAATCCTCAACTCCGGATATTCGAGCCTGCTGTCCCGATGTCTTGTTGGTTGTCGCAGAGGGGTATGGCGTTCACCAGTATAGGCCCTCCAATTGCAGCGCTTTTGCCGCCAAGCGTAGCAAAAAAGCCTCACAATCCGTTAACTGGCCTAGCCGGCGGCTGGGCCGGCTACCCGACCTTCCCGTTGCTGGCCCGACCTTCCTGTACGGCTTTCCCGCACTACATAGGCGGGGATCGTTGCAGCGGAGATATCAATGACACCAGGGGCCGTCGTGAGATGTGACAGGAAATTGGCCGTTCTGGCCTTGATGGTGCTCGCCCTGAGCCTTTGGCAGTCGAACCCGGCTTCGGCCGCGGAGGAGCCGGACCTGATCTTTCGCCGTTCGACCGTTTTCAAATGGCTCAGTCCGAACGACAAGCTGGCAACCTATGCGCTGGATGACCCCGAGATCGAGGGGGTGGCGTGCCATTTCACCGTGCCGGAAAAGGGCGGATACAAGGGTTGGCTGGGTCTGGCGGAGGAGGTCTCAGACATTTCGCTGGCCTGCCGCCAGATCGCACCGATTCGCTTCAAGCAGAAGATGGAGCAGGGCGATGACATGTTCCGCCAGCGCCGATCGTTGTTCTTCAAGAAGATGCAGATTGTCCGTGGGTGCGACGCCAAGCGCAACGTGCTGGTTTACATGGTCTATTCGGACAAGCTGATCGAGGGTTCGCCGAAGAACTCGACCTCCTCGGTGCCCATCATGCCTTGGGGGCCCGCTGACGCTTCCGTTCAAAAATGCGGTGAATTCATCCAGTAGGGTAAGGTCTCGCCGCCAGAAGGCCCCGGGGCTTTATCGTTTGGGCGGATAGGAAGATGAATTTCTTTCGTCGCCTGGCGTGACCTTGCGCTCGCGGCATCCGACCAGATGCAAAAAACCCTGCGGTGCAGATATGTTATCGCCGAATTCTCCGGCCTGCTGCGACATCGCCCCACATGAGACTGCAACACCCGCCGGTGATTGTGGCCTGCCCGTCATGTTCAGGGAAAGTTCGATCCGCGGTTCACAAGGGCTATTTCCGCCTGTCACATTCTCAATAGCCGGCTGAGTGCAGGTCGTGGTTCCATTGCCAACATTGAGGTTGCCATTGCCCACGACGGCTCTCCTTCTGCGAGGAAGAATTGCAACGCGCGTTCACGAGAAAAGTTTCGGGTATTTGCGTGAGTCGGCGGGCGCGCGCCTGGGTTCAAGACGCTTCTGATATTGCTGGAGGACGGGTTTCCGACGCCGGCGATGACAAGGCGTTTTCGCTGAAATTATTGAGGTTTTTTCGCCAATGTTTCGTCGCTTTCCGCCGAAGAAACAATTCTCCTGTTCAATGAAACCGTTTTCCGCTTTCGGCGGAGATACCGTGAAACGGCCGAGCGATAAGCACATGCTGAGAGATGCCGCAAACCATAGCGAGGTTCGCGCCGCGGCCCATGGTGGTTGCGCCCGACTGAGCGAAGCAGACAGTTTTTCAGGAAGATCGCCGACAAAGGCCTTACATGCTTTCACGAATTTGCTCCGGCGTGATCCTAGCGTTCTGGCTCATCCTCGGGTCGGCGCATGCCCAGGTCCAGGTTCAGCCGCCCCAGACCTCGTTACGATCCCTGTTCAAGCCCGCCGATCCCCGCGGCGACTTCGTGCGGCAGTGCGCTCCGCATATGCTGGGACGCTGGGCGTATCCTGAAAGTGTCTGCGGTTGCCTGCACGATTATGCCGCGGCGGCCGTCGAGGATGCCGATTTGCGCGAAGCGCTGCTGCGCGGCATCAGCGAAACCGGCGTGCCGACGATCGAAGCCGCGTGGGTGCCTCCCGCCAAGCGTTCCCAGATCGGCCCGACCTTCACCAAGATCGCCAAGCCGGCGTTGCAGTGCATGTTCGAGCCGTCGAATCCGTGAGCGGCTTGGCGCATCGATCGTCCGCAAGTTCTAACGTCTTTTCGTTCCTAGCCTTGGAATGCATTGGCGTGTGCGCAGCACGCCTGTCGACGTCATCTGCGAGCCCAACACTTCCTTGACCTGCCCGGTCGGGCACGAGCCGTCATCGACGAGGACGCGCTGGCCAAGCCTGAGATCGACGATGTCCTGCTCGCGCGAAACCTGGTACGCGAGCGCCGGCGCTGCCATCAGCCACAGCACGATACTGGCGAGCGCGGCAAGTGACCCGCGTGCGGCCGTCTTCGTGAGCGTCAATACGATCTCCGTTGAGTTCGCTCTGGATCGGCCCTGACTGTAGGAGCGACTGGCCGATTCTGAAAGCAATCCAGGGGGTGGAGTTCCCGCCGGACTGTGCTTTGATCGAGCCTCGATCAGCACCAGGGAACCCCCATGAACGCCAACGAGAATACCCAGAGAATCCTCGACGCCGTCGATTCCGGATTTGCGGCGCAACTGGCAACGACGCGGGATTTTGTCGCGATTCCCTCGACTCGCGGCGCCGAAGGGCCTTGCCAGGACATGATCGGCGATCTCTTGCGGGCGCGCGGCTATGAGGTCGACGATTGGCATATCGACGTCGAGGAATTGAAGGATCTGCGCGGCTTCGGGCCGATCGAGCACGATTTCTCGAAGGCGCGGACGGTGGTCGGCACCTACCGGCCGGCGAATATCGCCGGCAAATCGCTGATCCTGCAGGGGCACTGCGACGTCGTTCCGGCCGGACCGCTCGACATGTGGGACGCGCCGCCATTCGCGCCTGTCGTCAAGGACGGCAGAATGTACGGTCGCGGCGCCTGCGACATGAAATCAGGCACCATCGGCGCGCTCTATGCGCTCGACGCGATCAAGGCCGCGGGCTTGCGGCCGACCGCGCGGATCCACTTTCAATCCGTGATCGAGGAAGAATCCACCGGTGTCGGCGCGCTCTCCACGCTTCAGCGCGGCTATCGCGCGGACGCCTGCTTCATCCCCGAGCCGACCGGCGGCAAGATGGTGCGCTCGCAGGTCGGCGTGATCTGGTTCCGGCTGCGGGTGCGCGGTTTCCCGGTGCATGTGTTCGAGGCCGGCTCCGGCGCCAACGCCATCATGGCAGCCTACCACCTGATCCAGGCGCTGCAGAAGCTCGAAGCCGAGTGGAACGCGCGCGCCAGCAAGGACAATCACTTTGCGGCAATCAACCATCCGATCAATTTCAATCCCGGAATCATCAAGGGCGGCGACTGGGCCTCCAGCGTGCCGGCCTGGTGCGACCTCGATTGCCGGATCGCGATCCTGCCGGGCTGGTCGGTGGCCGATTGCCAGAACGAAATCCTGGCCTGCGTGTCGTCAGCGGCGCGCGATCACCGTTTTCTTTCCAACAATCCGCCGCAGGTGGAATGGTCCGGCTTCCTGTCGGAAGGATATGAGCTGAAGGATTCCGCGGCGCCGGAAGCCGCCTTCGGCAAGGCGTTCAATGCGGTCTATGGCGGTGAGGTCCAGGACCTCGTCTTCACCGCGCTGACCGACACGCGCTTCTATGGGCTGAACTATGGCATCCCGAGCCTGTGCTTTGGCGCCAGCGGGGCGGCGATGCACGGCTTCAATGAATATGTCGATCTGGAGTCGCTGCGCAAATCGACCAAGGCGACTGCGCTGTTCATCGCCGAATGGTGCGGCGTGGAGAAGGCGTAGGGGAGTCTTCCACCCACAACGCCTTCACGATCTCATCCAGCCCGTCGGTCAGCGCGGCCGGGCCCGGCTGCAGGATCAGCGGCGACTTGATCTCGACGATGCGGTTGTCGCGCACCGCCGGAATATCGCTCCAGCCTGGACGTTGCCGGATGCGATCAGGTACCACCTTCTTGCCGCACCACGACGCGAGGATCACGTCGGGCGCGGCCGCGCGCACGACGTCGGGTGCGATGATGCGGTCCTTGGCCGCCTGCTGAAATCGCAGTTTCGGCAATACGTCCTCGCCGCCGGCGATCTCGATCAGTTCCGACACCCAGCCGATGCCGCTGATGAGCGGATCGTCCCATTCCTCGAAATAGACTTTTGGTTTGGGCTGCGGCCGCGGCGTCGAAGCGATATGCGCGAGGCGCTGCTCGAAGCCGGTTGCGAGTTGATCGGCGCGTTCGGACGCGTCGACCATGGCGCCCAACGTACGGATCATCGCGAGAATACCGGCAATGTCGCGCTGGTTGAAGACGTGGATGGCGACGCCCGCGCGGACCAGATCGGCGACAATGCCGGCTTGCAGGTCGGAGAAGGCCAGTACGAGATCCGGCTGCAGCGCCAGAATCTTCGGAATGTCCGCGGAGATGAACGCGGAAACCCGCGGCTTCTCGCGGCGGACTCCCGGCGGCCGCACGGCATAGCCGGAGACGCCGACGATGCGGTCCTGCTCGCCGAGCAAATACAGCGTCTCCACGGTCTCTTCGGTCAGGCAGACGATCCGGCGGGGCGGGAACTGGCGCATGCCGACGATATGCCCAATTCCCCGTGCCATGTCACGGCAACCATTACCTCGGAGGTCATTGTCTGATTTACCAGAGCAATTCATTCTGCTCTGGAACACGCACAGGGAAACCGGAGGATCCATGACGCCGCTCGAAAAACTCCAGTCGATGAAGATGCCGTTTGCGGAGCTGAAGGGCGTGACCTTCACCGAAGCGGAAGTCGATCGCGTGGTGGCAAAAATGTCGGTGCGGCCGGATCTCTGCACGCTCCGGAATACGATTCACGGCGGCGCGGTCATGGCGTTTGCGGATTCGGTCGGCGCGGCCGCAACCGTCCTCAACCTGCCCGCAGACGCGAAGGGCACCACCACGATCGAGAGCAAGACCAACTTCATCGGCGCCGCCAGGGAGGGGTCTACCGTGATCGCGACTGCAACCCCGCTACATCGGGGGCGGCGAACCCAGGTCTGGCAGACGCGGCTGGAAACCGAGGACGGCAAGCTGGTCGCGATCGTCACCCAGACGCAAATGGTGCTGTGATGAGGGTTTGGTTCCCTCTCTTCACAAAAAGTTAACAACAGTTGATTTTTTATGAAGCATTCCAAGGACTTGAATTTAATGGTGCGGCGCACAATGTTGACGGTCTAGGGATTCGACGCCTCCTTGAGGGTCTTTTCTCAGAGGAGATAGAACATGTACCTCACCGTCATCGCGGCCGCGCTCGCCAACAGCAGCGTGCGCACCTTGAGTCAGCTTGAATTGCCGTTGCTGCGCGATCACCTGTTGCGGCTCGACCGCAACAGCCGGCGTGACCGCTTCCAGGGCTTCATGGACGACAGCTTCATCGAGCGCTACGCCGAGAAGTGCACCGACGATGGTACGATCGTGATCGGATATTTCGAGAACGGGTTGGTCCGCGGCGCAGCCGAACTGCACCCGCCCGATTCATCGCCGGGTTCACTTCCCGAAATCGCCTTCAGCGTCGAATCATCGGTACGGCGGCGGGGATTGGGCAGCATCCTGTTCCGAAAGCTGATCGCGGAAGCGCGCGCCAAGGGCTACCAGAGCCTGCGGATCACTACCGGCGCACAGAATGACGCGATGCGAGCGCTTGCGCGCAAGTTCGGGGCGCAGCTGACGTTCCGCCACGGAGAATCCACTGGCACGATCGACGTGTCGCAGCCGATCGCGGGCGAACTTGGGACCTCATGGGTCGAAAACGCGGCGAGCGCCACGCGCGCGATGGCGGGACTGAACCGCGCCTATTGGCGATTGCTGCTTCGCATCTATGGATTTGGCCGCACCATCTGACGGGCCCGCGTCAGCGCGCTCGCTGGTGCGCATCACGATGCCAGGCAACCCGGCCGGACTTTACGTGCCGGTGCGCTTGTCGTTGCTGAAGCGCCTGACCACGCGGCGCTCGACCACGACCGAGCGCTGCGCGCCTTGCTCGCCGGTAATAACGCGGGTGGCTGATCGCGCCAGCGCGCGGCCGGTCTTCTTCACTTCAGCCATGACGTCCTCATAGGGCAGTCCCATCAGGGCGGCAGCGATTTCCGCTTGCTGTTTCGGATCATCGGTCATGCCGACCGCGGCGAAGATGGCCTCTTCCAGCGTTGGCGGATCGCGCCGAACGCGTCGAGTGCCGTATTTCGTTTTCCAGTCTTCACTCATTGGAGCCTCGCGCCGGGTCATGCAAACCTAGGTGTCCCAATGTTGCATTGCAATATGAATTTCGCATGGCATTGCAGCCATGCACCTACAATTTTTCTCCAGCTCGGTCGCGGCATCGTTCCTAGGGTGCGCGATTGCCGGTCGCGCGCTCATCCAGCGACTGCTGCGGCCAGCGTTTAAGCGCGGCGTGTCCGGCGTCGGTAAGCACGTAGATGCCGCGCTCGGCGCGGTCGAACCAACCATAGACGTTGTTCAAAAGGATCTTGCCAGCGTCCGGCACTTCCACCCTAATATCTCGAACGCGACGTGGACCCTGCGCCAGCGCCGACGCGCAGGCCAGCGCCTGCTGTCGGTAGGCCGTCATGATCGGCGCGCGCGTCGACCCGCCCTTCGCCGGATCGCCCCTTCGCTTCTGGTGCTCCGCGATCAGCCGCGAGCGCTTTTTCTGGTTGCGGCGTGGGGCCGCGGTCGGCGGCTTGACGATCACCTCGACGTCACCGGTGTTGGTGACGGCCAGCATGCCAAACCCAAGGCGGCGGCAGAGATTGCGATATCGCGCGTCGCTTTCGCGCCCCTTGCCGCGTGTAGAAAGTCTTGCGGCCAGCCAGACCTCGTCGGCCGCGCCGGCGCGATCGACCGCCTGCAGGATGAGTTCCAGATTGAACGAAAGCTTCAATTCGCCGATCACCACGACCGGCGGATCGTCGCCGCTCAGCGCCACCAGGTCGCAGCCGCCGACCTCGCCCTTGACCGTGAAGCCGAGCTTTTCGAGGAAGCGTTTGACGGGCAGGTAAAGCGCGGTTTCCACTGCTAGCTCCGGCGGCGCTTGCTGGCCGCGAATCAACCTGTGGATACTAACCGATTCAAGCCGCACCCATGATCGGGCATCACAGGGGGAAACTAAACGCGTCCGCTCACCGGCAGTAGCGCGCCGGTGACGCCGCTTGCCCTATCGCTGGCGAGAAACAGGATCACCTCGGCCAGTTCTTCCGGACTCACCCACTTCGCGAAATCGGCTTTCGGCATGCTGGCGCGATTGGCCGCCGTGTCGATGATCGAGGGCAACACCGCGTTAACCGTGATCTTGCCCTTGTATTCGGCGGCGAGCGCCTCGGTCAGGCGATGCACGCCGGCCTTGGAGGCGGCGTAGGCGCCCATGCCGGCGCCGGCCTGCAACGCCCCCATTGCGCCGATATTGACGATCCGCCCGGCAGCCGATGCGAGGAGATGCGGGATCGCCGCGCGGGAGGCGTTAAGCGCCGTGGTGACATTGAGGGCATACATTCGCTGCCAGGTCGCGGGATCGCCATCGGCCACGGTCTCGAAGGAGAATCCGCCCGCGATATTGATCAACGCGTCAAGCTTGCCAAAATGCGCCGCGACGGCATCGACTGCCTTCCGCGCCAACGCTGCGTCGGTGAGATCGACGCCACCAAGCAGCAGCAGATCAGCCGTGGTCGGGGACGGGGTCTGCGTCGGGGCGTGGTCGATGCCCGCTACCTTGGCCCCGCGCGCCAACGCCTCTTCCGCGACCACCCGGCCCAACGCACCCAGCGCACCCGTCACGACCACGACTGTTCCGTCCATGATGGGTTTCCTGCGGCATCAAGAAGCGAGGGCTACTATCGTCAGTTGCCCTTGGATTGCAATGCGGTGGATATCCGGACAAAAAGCCGATAAATGGGGCCGAATAGATAAAATTTGCCGGAGTTTTGTAAGCCGTTTGCAGAATCCCTTCGCTACAACCGCGCCAGCAAACCAGGCAGGGGATTAGCCATGAGGAGTCTAGCCGATCACGGTTTACCGCTCGTTCAGCTTAAGGAGCAGCGGCGCGACCTGGTTGTGGCGCTACAGAATCGCAACGGACCGGTTTCAAGCTGGGAATTGATGCAGATCGCGGCAATCCAGCAGGCGATATCAGCCTTCGAAGACGTCATCGCCGATCTCGATGCCGAACTGGAAATGGAAGCGGCGGCGTAAGCCCGCTGCCTTCCACCCAGCCGCAAGGAGCGATCCAGCGGTCAGCCTCCCGAATTCAGCCTTGCAGGTAGCGCGCCTGGAGGCTCGCACGGTCGGCAGCGCCGAGACCCAGGCCGTCGCGGAGGTAGGCTTCCAGGTCGCCATAGTCGGCGTCGATGGCCTCGAACGCGGCGGCAAGAAACGATTCCTGCACCGAGCCCAATACCTGCTTGACGTCTTCGGGCAGATCGCTGCCGGAGGCGGGATCCCTGCGGTAGTAGCGGTTAGTAAGCAGATAATCTTCGGCAATGATGTCGTCGGCAACGCCGAGGGTGTGCAGGATCAACGCGCAGGCAAAGCCGGTGCGGTCCTTGCCGGCGGTGCAATGGATCACCAGCGGCGCGCGGTCTTCCAGCAAATGGGCAAACAACGCGCGGAAGTGGCGCGTGTTCTGCTGGACATAGTTGCGATAGGAATCCCGCATGATGTCGACGGCGTGCGCCGTCGACAGCGCCGTGCCGGCAGCCATGATCGCGCGCAGCGCGGCGACCACGGTAGGCTCGACCGGCAGTGAATGTACGGCAATATCGGGCATGCCACATAGCGCGGCGGCGCGTTCTTCGGTACCCCGGAAATCGAATGCGCTGCGGACGCCGAGGTTGCGCATGACGGCGATGTCGTCGTCGGTGAGATGGCCGAGGTGGTTGGAACGAAAAATCTGTCGCCAGCGCACGAGGCGGCCATCGCGGGTGGGATAGCCGCCGAGGTCGCGAAAATTGCTGGCGCCAGCCAGGTTGAGATGGCGGGCAGGTGATTCTGACATCTGGCTCAAACGATCTCGCGCGGCGGACACGGAACGGGCAGGGCCCTGCCGTCTGCCCCGCCTCGTCTATACTGGACTCTCTCGCCAGCAAAAGCATGAATTGTCGGGGGCAGCAATTTTCGGCGCTGGTTTGGTCGGCACGTCCGCTGGGTTCGCAATACTCGGGAGAGGTAGCGCCCCCTTGGGATCACGAAAGCCGGGCGACAGCCTCAAATACGCCAGTCGGCAAGTGACCGTTTGCCGGCAGGCGTGAAGCGAGCAGAGTGAAACGGGCCGAAACGATTTCGCCCCGGCCCGCCGTAGTTCCCACACCTAGCGACGATCGCCGGGCGGGTCCTTGCCGAGGATCTTGCGGACATCAGTGGTTTCGCTCGGCGTCGGCTTCCGCAATGGCGGCTGCGTGGTACCAGCTACCACTGCAGTCCGCGAGGTTCACCGACGGCGCGGCTAACTCGCTCCTGATCTCTTCAAGGGGAGGTCCCTTGAGCGCCGACCGGCCCCCGGCAGGGAATTGGTAGATCTTGGCCGACCCTTGAGGTGTGGTTGGATTCATCATCTGTCTCTCCATCGCGCCAAGCGCGAGCTTCCATGGTGCGCCCGACTCGTTTTCCAGTCGTTACATCCGCGATATCATTGGTGCCTGTGGTAGATGCAAGATGACCAAGATGGCATCACCTGTTGGCCAAATATTGGGCATTTCCGCCGCTGCTACTAATATAGCAGCGCATTGTAATCAACGCGCGACCATTGGGAAGGTTGCCCGCGAAGAGCGGGTCATACGCCTGACAGCTTTGGGAAGTGCCGCGGCGGGCGTTGATCAATGCAATTTCAGCATTGCGCTAATGCCGGAAAAATGGGCGTGACAGGCGTGGCCAATCGAGCGCGCGGCTGTCTGCGCCGCGCAGTTGCCGCGCGTCTATGCCGCACCTTTTTTCGTTCGGCCAAGCGCGGTATCCGCCGGTTGGTGGGTACCTCAATTGGCATGCAAAATGCTTATAGGAAAATGGCCTGACCTGGCCGGGTACATCTGTGCGCAAATCGACGGTTTTGGATCAGAGAATCAGGGTCCTTGGTTTCCCGCAATATGCCGCACCAACTCAAGAGAGGCTCAATGACCAAGTACAAGCTCGAGTATATTTGGCTCGACGGGTATACGCCGACACCGAACCTGCGCGGCAAGACGCAGATCAAGGAGTTCGACTATTTCCCGACGCTGGAACAGCTTCCGCTGTGGGGCTTCGACGGTTCCTCGACCCTGCAGGCCGAAGGCCACAATTCCGATTGCGTACTCAAGCCGGTCGCAATCTTTCCCGACGCCGCCCGTGAAAACGGCGCGCTGGTGATGTGCGAAGTCATGATGCCCGACGGCAAGACACCGCACCCCTCGAACAAGCGCGCGACGATCCTCGACGATGAAGGCGCCTGGTTCGGTTTCGAACAGGAATACTTCTTCTACAAGGACGGTCGCCCGCTCGGCTTCCCGAGCAGCGGCTATCCGGCGCCACAAGGTCCGTACTACACCGGCGTCGGCTACAAGAACGTCGGCGACGTCGCCCGCAAGATCGTGGAAGAGCATCTCAACCTCTGCCTCGCCGCCGGCATCAACCACGAAGGCATCAATGCCGAAGTGGCGAAGGGCCAGTGGGAATTCCAGATCTTCGGCAAGGGCTCGCGCAAGGCTGCCGACGAGATGTGGATCGCCCGTTACCTGATGCTGCGGCTGACCGAGAGTTACGGCATCGATATCGAATTCCACTGCAAGCCGCTCGGCGACACCGACTGGAACGGCTCCGGCATGCACGCCAACTTTTCGACCAAATTCATGCGCGAAGTGGGCGGCAAGGAGTATTTCGAAAGGCTGATGGATGCCTTCAGGAAGAACCGCGCCGATCACATCGCGGTCTACGGTCCGGACAACCATATGCGCCTGACCGGGAAGCACGAGACGGCGTCGATCGACACCTTCAGCTACGGCATCGCCGACCGCGGCGCCTCGATCCGGGTTCCGCACTCGTTCGCCAACAACGGATACCGCGGTTACCTGGAAGATCGCCGCCCGAACTCGCAAGGCGACCCCTACCAGATCGCTTCGCAGATCCTCAAGACCATCGCGGAAGTTCCGACCGGCGCCAAGGCGGTCGCGGCCTGAGATACGATACTGGGCGGGTACGTGTGCGCCAACTGATCCGCCGGGGCCTATCGTCTCGGCGGGATCGTTGCGTCTTGATGACGCTGACGCCAAATAGCTCGGCTCTAAGCCGTTTCCCGGCGTCATGAACCGCGCTACATAGCGGCCTTGGGTTTGCCTAGGGGCGTTCATTGTTCGAAGGATTTTACAAGGTCAGGTTTCAGCTCGGCGCCGCGGTCGGGCGCAGCGTCATGTATGCGGGCGATGGCAGGATGCTGGGCGGCAATTCGGCCTTTGCTCATATCGGCACCTACGAAAAGGGCGATGACGAGGTCGGCATCGAGATCAAGACGGTCCGCCATAATCCGGATCCGAACTATCGCGCCATGGCCGGCACCGACGATGCAACCTTGCTGGCGAAGGGCAGGCCGGACGGCGATCTTTACCGTCTTGAGGGCGGGTTGAAAGAACTGCCCGGCGTGATGTTCCAGGCCGTCATGACGCCGATCGAGCAGGAGGCGGTGCCGATTGCCGGCGGTGTCGGAGAGGCGGGCATTGTCAACGGCCTCTATTCGATTCACGTCCGCATGCTCGACGGTGTCGAGGGCGGCTTGACCGGCGTGATGCTGCTCAATGACGGCCGTATCCTCGGCGGCGACGCCTCGTTCTATTATCTGGGCACCTACACCTCGGAGAAAGGCCGCTGGAAGGGCCAGATCCTGAATCAGGAACACACCCCGTCCAAGGGGGAGAATCCCGTATTCGGCGGCCATGATGTCGGCATCGGCTTTTCCGGTACCTGCGACGAGCAGGGGGCGTTACTGGAAGCGACCGCGCTCGCCGGCAAGCGCAGCCTGCGTATGACCGCGGTGCTCAAGTTGATGCGCCTGTTGTAGCGGGCATCGCGCCCGCGACAGCTGCACGGCGATCGCGGCAACCGCTTCCACAAACGGGCCAGATGTCCTAAGCAGCGGCCGCAACGATTTCCTCCGTTTCAGGCCCCAATGATCCGTCTCGATAACGTCAGCAAGCAAGTCGGCCACCAGATCCTCTTCATCGAAGCTTCGGCGGCGCTGCAGAAGGGCGAGAAGATCGGCCTCGTCGGCCCGAACGGGGCCGGCAAGACCACGCTGTTCCGGATGATCTCCGGCCAGGAGCCGCCGGATGAGGGCCAGGTCTCGCTCGATCGCGGCATCACCATCGGCTATTTCAGCCAGGACGTGGGCGAGATGGCCGGGCGCAGCGCCGTAGCCGAGGTGATGGACGGGGCGGGGCCGGTCAGCGCCGTGGCGGGCGAACTGAAGCAACTCGAGGCCGCGATGGCTGATCCCGATCGCGCCGACGACATGGACGCCATTATCGCGCGCTATGGCGAGGTGCAGGGGCGCTTCGAGGAACTCGACGGCTATGCCCTCGACGGCCGCGCGCGCGAGGCGCTGTCCGGCCTCGGCTTCAGCGAGGAGATGATGGAGGGCGACGTCGGCGCGCTCTCGGGAGGCTGGAAGATGCGGGTGGCGCTGGCGCGCATTCTGCTGATGCGGCCGGACGTCATGCTGCTGGACGAGCCGAGCAACCACCTTGATCTGGAAAGCCTGATCTGGCTGGAGCAGTTCCTCAGGGGCTACGAGGGCGCGCTGCTGATGACCTCGCACGACCGCGAGTTCATCAACCGCATCATCAACAAGGTCGTCGAAATCGACGGCGGCACGCTGACGACCTATTCCGGCGACTACGAATTCTACGAGCAGCAGCGCACGCTGAACGAGAAGCAGCAGCAGGCCCAGTTCGAACGCCAGCAGGCGATGCTGGCCAAGGAAATCAAGTTCATCGAACGCTTCAAGGCGCGCGCCTCGCATGCGGCGCAGGTGCAGAGCCGGGTCAAGAAACTCGACAAGATCGAGCGCGTCGAGCCGCCGAAGCGGCGCCAGACCGTGGCGTTTGACTTCCTCCCGGCGCCGCGCTCGGGCGAGGACGTCGTCAGCCTGAAGGGCGTCCACAAGGGCTATGGCGGCCGCAGCATCTATCAGGGACTCGATTTCATGATCCGCCGCCGCGAGCGGTGGTGCGTGATGGGCGTCAACGGCGCCGGCAAGTCGACGCTGTTGAAACTGGTGGCGGGCGCCACTGAGCCCGACAACGGCACGGTGGCGGTCGGCGGCAGCGTCAAGATGGGCTACTTCGCCCAGCACGCCATGGATCTGCTCGATGGCGAGCGCACCGTGTTCCAGTGGCTTGAGGATTCGTTTCCGCAGGCCGGCCAGGGTTCGCTGCGCGCGCTCGCCGGCTGCTTCGGCTTCTCCGGCGACGATGTCGAGAAGAAATGCCGGGTGCTCTCGGGCGGTGAGAGGGCGCGGCTGGTGATGGCCCACATGCTGTTCGACCCGCCGAACTTCCTGGTGCTGGACGAGCCGACCAACCATCTTGACCTCGCGACCAAGGAAATGCTGATCAACGCGCTGTGCGAATTCGAGGGCACCATGCTGTTCGTCTCGCACGACCGGCATTTCCTGGCCGCGCTCTCCAACCGCGTGCTGGAACTGACGCCGGAGGGCCCGCATCTCTATGGCGGCGGCTACACCGAATATGTCGCACGCACCGGCCAGGAAGCGCCGGGGTTGCGCAGTTGAGCCATTCCCTTCCGCCGGGTTGTGCGACAACGGGCCTGCCGATACGCTGCCGCGCAAAACGGGGAGCGAACGGCCATGAAGCAGCTCAGGATCGGCGACATCACCATCGACGCGGTCATCGAGCGGGAGGGGCCGTGGCGAAGGCCGCAGGATTTCTTTCCGGCCTATGACGACAAGGTCTTCAAGCACCATCTCGCCACCATGGAGCCGGAGGTGTACGACGCCGCGCTGGGCATGATGGTGATCACCTACCAGACCTTCGTGGTCCGCACCCCGCGCCATGTCATCCTGGTCGACACCTGCACCGGCGAGGACAAGGGTCACCCGCCGCCGTTCGACTTTCCCGGCAAGGAGCGCTGGCGCAACGAATTGTTCGCGCTCGGCGTATCCTACGAGCAGGTCGACTACGTGTTCTGCACCCATTTGCACATCGACCACACCGGCTGGAACACGACGCTGCGCGATGGCCGCTGGGTGCCGACATTCCCCAATGCGAAATACATCTTCCACAAGCGGGAATACGCGGCGTGGGAGGCGGAGAACGCCAAAGGCGCCAACCCGCCCGGCACGGTGTTCCGGGACAATTGCCTGCCGATCATGGAAGCCGGCCAGGCGGTGCTGGTCGACGACGACTACGCGCTCGACGATACCGTGACGCTGACGCCGACGCCGGGGCATTCGCCCTGTCACTGCTGCGTCAACATCTTCTCCAGGGGCAAGCGCGCGGTGGTGGCCGGCGACCTCATGCATCACGTGATCCAGTGCCGCGAGCCCGACTGGTCGGCCAAGCCGGACTGGGATCCGAAGCAGTCCGCGATTTCGCGGCGCAAGTTTTTCGCCTCCGTCGCCGGCACCGACACGCTGATCCTGCCGGTGCATTTTCCGACACCGACCGCCGGCCTGATCACGGCGGACGGCGACCGTTTCGATTATCGTTTCCGGAGAGACTGATCCGGCGGTTTACGCGCGCATGCGGGCGATGGCGCCGGCGATGATCTGCATGGCGACGCCGCCGACCCATCCGGCCATGATCATCCAGATCCAGGTCATATGCGGATCGTGGCGCAGCACGATCAGGCCGACGGAGGCGAAGGCCGCGGCGGTGGCGAGGAAGGTGCCGATCGCGCTCAGCAGCTCCGGCGTGTCGATGTCGCGGATCCGGTTGCCGCCGTCAAAGGGCCGGGGAGGGGTGTCGATCCCGAGATAGAAGCCGAACGCGCCGCCGATCATCATCATGAGCAGGAAGGCCTGGGTGGTCAGCGCGGCGTGGCTGGTTCCAACCAGCGCCGCCACGAACAGCCCGCTCGCCGCGCCGGCCATTGCAAGCCCGAGGCGTTCCAGGACGTGGGCGAACTTTCGGACGCGGGTTTGCATGGCTTCACCGCCGCTGAGGCGCACAGGATAGGCCGATCGGCGGCCCGGTGGAAGCAACCTGCCGCTGTGGAGGGAACGCCGAATTGATCCAGCGCAAGCGCGAACGTAGGGTGTCGCGCGATGACCCACCGGGAGACCCCACCGCCATGAGCATTTTCAGCAGTCCCTTCGACCCCGCGCGCGAGGCGGCGCTGGTCACCGGCGCCGGCAACGGCATCGGCCGCGCCATTGCCCAGGCGCTGGTCGCCGAGGGCGTCCGCACGGTGTTCGCCGACGTCAACCCGGATACGGTCGCGGCGGCCGCCAGGGCCTCGGCCCGGCCGGATCTGGCGACGACCTGGGTCGGCGATCTCGCCGATCCCGCCGCGCGCGAGGCGCTGCTGGCGGCGGCCGCCGCCGCGGTCGGACGGGTGACGCATTTCGTCCACTCGGCCTCGCCGCCGAGGCGCGAGGCCGACCACGCCATGGCCGTCAGCGCGGCGACCTGGGCGCAGATGCACGCGGTGAATCTGGATGCCGGATTTCACCTTTCGCGCGAGCTGGCGCGCAGGCTGATCGCCGACCGGGAGCCCGGCTCGTTCCTGCTGCTGACCTCGCTGCATGCCGGCACGCCGCGCAACATCGTGCATTATTCGACGGCGAAGGCCGGGCTTGCGATCCTGGTCAAGGAGCTGGCGCGGACGTTCGGCCGCTCCGGAATCCGCGTCAACGCGCTGGTGCCCGGCGCAATCGCCGCCGGCGGCTTCGTCGCCGATCCGGCACTCGCCCGGCACATCCCGCTCGGACGGCTCGGCCAGGCCGAGGACCTCGCGCCGATGGCGCTGGCGGTGCTGTCGAACCGGATCTCGGCCTATGTCACCGGCGCCGCGATCGTGGTCGACGGCGGCCTGTCGCTGATGAACTGGTTCGAGCCGCCGGAAATCTGAACCCCGCTAACGCGAGCCTAACCATGCGGTTGAACGAAATTTTAACCGCGATTTGTGAGCATGACGGAACATTCCTGAGAGCGTTCGCATGGTCTACCCCCGGCGGTTTGCGCGTACCCGGCCAACAGGCCACGTCTCCAAGACAGTCAAGCTCCAGGTCAGCCCCAAGTCGCCGTTGATCGAGTGCCGGCTGGTGGACTATTCCGCCGGCGGCGCCTGCCTCGAGCTGAACGGGCAGGTCAAGCTGCCGGAGCGGTTTGACATGTTCTACGGCACCACCAAAAAGCGCTGCCGGGTGGTGTGGAGCCGCGGCATCCGCCTCGGCGTCTGCTTCTAGCGCTCGCGGCACTTTCACCCCGATTTACCGCAACGGCATCGGCGGGCGCACCACCGGCGCGCCGTCGTTGGCGAGCGCCGGCGGCGCGGGCTGGGCCGACCCGGGAGGCGGCGGCACGTAAGCGGCCTGCGGCGGCGGATCGGCG
>NZ_JALHLP010000011.1 GCF_022844465.1 Bradyrhizobium sp. | reverse complement strand
TCACAAATCGAGTTTGCAAGGAATCGCGCTCCCAAGGCCTGTTTTCCGGCAAATCCAGCTACGACAAAACACCGTTTCCAGATTCCAGATCAACGGCTTGGGAGTTCTTCACGGACGACGGATGACGATACGAAGAAAAGTCATCCGGCTCTAACGAACCGTGACCGGTGCGGGTAGCGGCGGCACTACGGTGGGCTGCGCGCCGGGAACCGGCGCCAGCTGGGTCTGAGCCGGCGCGGACGCGGCGGTGGCAGGACCTGGGGGCGGCGCGGCCGAAGCGGTCGCCGCTCCCGGCGGCGGGCCACCGGGCATCACCACCACGCGGGTGCCGACCTTGGTGCGCTCGAACAGATCCGAGACGTCCTCGTTCAGCATGCCGATGCAGCCTGACGAGACGAATTTGCCGATCGTCGAGGGCTGGTTGGTGCCGTGGATGCGGTAGATCGTCGAACCCAGATACATCGCACGCGCCCCCATCGGATTGCCGGGGCCGCCCGCCATGAAACGCGGCAGATAGGGCTGGCGCTCGATCATCTCGGTCGGCGGATGCCAGTCGGGCCACTCGGCCTTGCGGGTGATCTTCTGCACGCCGTTCCAGGTGAAGCCATCGCGACCGACGCGGACGCCGTAACGAACCGCGCGGCCACCACCGAGAACATAATACAGGTAGGTGTTGGAGGTATCGACGACGATGGTTCCCGCCGGCTCCTTGGTGGCGAAGGCCACTTCCTGACGACGCAGGTGGGGAGGAAGCTGCGCGGGGGCGGCGTCCGGCTGTTCTTCCGGCGGCAGCGCGGCGAGCTGCAACGGCCTGCCGTCGGCTCCGATAGCAGGCTGCGGCGATTGCGGGGGCGCGCCGACGGCGCCAGGCGCCACGCCGACTGCCTCCGGTGGACGCAAGACGCGATCGTCATTCGGATAGACGATTCCAGAACCGGGAATCCGACTGTCGCCGCGATCCGAATAAGTCGGTGGCGCGGCGCCGGCTGGACGGTCGCCATAGATCACCGGCGGCGGACCTGCAGGACGGCCATAACGCGGATCATCAGGAGAAAGGATCGGCCCGGTGGGCATCGGTACGCCGCGGTCCGTATAGATCGGCGCGCCCATCGGACGGCCATAGCGCGGATCATTCGGCGAAAGTACCGGGCCAGGCGGCGGCAAGGCGGTTGAGCCCGGTGCTTCATCATCGTCCAAGGCGTCAACATCCGGCGCGCCGGGGCCACGACGTTCATCGAACAGGTACCCACCTGGGACATAAGGTCGGGGGGACGTCGAATAAACCGGGCCGGGAGGCATCGGATAGCCCTGCTGCGCATGGACAGCCGGCGCTCCCGCCACGCCAGCGGCAATAGCGGCGCAAATCGTCAGAATGCGGTTGATCATCATCGCCTTTTTGTAGACCCCTAGCCCCACCGGACCGTTAACGCCAGATGGCGGAAGATAGCGGCACATTCAAGACTATTCCCTGAAATTCGGACCGGATCGGGCACTTTGTGATCGACCGGAAAGCTGCGGCAAAGATGCATCAGCGCGCCGAAAATCGCCCATGTCGGGCAACGGAACAGGCTCAAGCGCGGCTTTTGCAGCAAAAAATCGCGGAGGACTGAGATAGTCTCGAATCAACCTGATTCGCTACTGCGAAGCCGGTCACATCGTGATCACCGCGTTCCCTTGACATCAACAGCCCTGCCAACGGCACGGCGGAACTCGTGTCCATGCTCCCCGGTTTTCGATTCCTGTTCACCGCGATCGTCCTTTCAGTGTCGATCCTGGTTTTCGGGCTTGGCGCCGCCGCTTTGCTGCGCGCCGCACATGAAGAATTCGCCAACCATCCCGCGCGACGGGCCCCGCCCGAGCCGGTGTTTTCCCGGCAGAACTTCCCCGCGATGCCGACCCTGGCCTTGCTGCGGGTCGATCCACCCGCGGCGGAGAAGCCCGCCCCGGCCGACGCCGCCGCCGCAGAAATCGCTCCGGATACCGTGTCGCCAGCCGAACAAGCTCCGGACGCCGCATTGGTGGAAACCGGGAAGTTGGCCGCGCCGGCATCGGAAGAAGCTGGGCTTGCCGAAACCGCGGTCCCGCCGCCCCCCCCTGTCATCGAAGCCATAACGGAAACGGTGGCCGCGCCCGCGGAGCCCGAGACGCCTGCTGCCAATGCGGCAACGAAGCTCGCTGCAATCATTGAAACACCGGAGCTGCCGCCGGCGAAGGATGGGCTTTCGCGCAAAGACGGCGGCGCGGCCCGGATCGCAACCCTCGGCGGCCTTGCGGTCATTGTTGACGAAAAGACATCGGCAAGAACGACCGATGCCAGCCCGGACCGTAGCGCGGTCAAAAAGCGGGCGGCGCAGCGGGCCCGGGAGCGACGGCGGGCCGCCGCCCGGCGCGCGCGGCTGGCGCGAGAGGCGGCCCTTGCGGAACAGGCGGCGCAGCCACAACGGCTATTCGACCCGTTTACTCAAGAGTTGGGCTTCCGAAACCCGCATTAATCTTGCTGCGTCATAAGACCCTCATGGTGAGGAGCGCGAAGCGCGTCTCGAACCATGTGGCCCCGTCTGTGGTCTACATCCTTCGAGACGCCCGCTACTCGCGTGCTCCTCATCAGGATGAGGTCGAGCAATCTTGACGCAGTAGGATCAACCCCCGCAAGGGCGATCAGGCCGGGCCGGTTGCGACCGGAGGCCCGCCCGCCGCGCCCCATTCCGTCCACGAGCCGTCATACAGCGCCGGGTTCTCGACGCCGAGGCGATAGAGCGCCAGCGTCAGCACCGCGGCGCTGACGCCGGATCCGCAACTGGTGACGATGGGCGCGTCGAGCTTCACGCCCGCCTCCGTAAACGCGGCGCGCAGTTCGTTCAGTGATTTCATCGTACCGGTCGCAGCGTCGAACAGCCGGTTGTAAGGCAGGCTGAGGCTGCCGGGGATGTGACCGGAACGCAGGCCCGGACGCGGCTCCGCCACCTTGCCCTGGTAGCGATCATTGGCGCGCGCATCGATCACCTGCTCGGCTTGGGTGGCGAGGTTGGCGATCAGTTGCTGCATGCTGCGCGTGCGCCGCGGGTCGAGCGTGGCCTTGAACACGGCAGGCCTGGGCGTCACCTCGCCGCGCTCTACCTTGCGGCCTTCCGCGACCCATTTCTTCAGGCCGCCATCGAGGATGCGCACGTTGCGGTGCCCGAACGACAGGAACATCCACCACGCGCGCGGCGCGGCGACCCAACCGCCGGAATCATAGATCACGACCGTATCGTCGTTGCTGATCCCGAGGCCGCCGACGTCGCGGCCGAACTGTTCCGCGGACGGAAACATATGCGGCAACGGGTTGGAATGATCGGACACGGCGTCGACGTCGAAGAACGCCGCACCCGGAATGTGCGATGCGAGATAATCGTCCTTCGGCAGCGGCAGCACGCCCGGCATCTTGAAAGAAGCGTCGATGATCTTGACGCCGGGATCGCCAATGTGGGTGGCAAGCCAGTCGGTCGAGAGAAGCGGATCGGTGGCAACGGACATGGGGCGCGTTCCTGATTGTCGTTCCGGGATGCGCCGGCAGGCGCAGACCCGGAATCTGGAGGTTCTGGAGATTCCGGGTTCGCGCCGGCGCGCGCCCCGGAATGACGGAGAATATAGCCGCCTACTTCTTCTTCGGCTCCCACTTCTCGATCGGGCCGCCGGCGTCGCGCCAGGCGGCGAAACCACCGCCCATATGGGCGACCGGCTTGAGGCCCATGTCCTGCGCGGTCTTGGCGGCGAGCGCCGAGCGAAGTCCGCCGGCGCAGTGAAAGATGAATTTCTTGTCCTGCTGGAAGATCGGCTTGGCGTAGGGACTTTGCGGGTCGATCCAGAATTCCAGCATGCCGCGGGTGCAGGAGAACGCCCCGGGGATCTTGCCCTCGCGCTCGATCTCGCGGGGATCGCGGATATCCACGATCACGACGTCGGGGCTGGTCGCAGCCTTGATGGCGTCCTCGGCGCTGACCGTCTCGATCTCGGCATTGGCTTCCTCGATCAGCGCTTTGATTCCGGTATGGATGGTCTGGGCCATTGGTTGCACCTCGTCCTTGTTGCTATCCGACGCCCGCCGTTTTCCTGTCAAATCCAGGCTCCTGTCATTCCGGGGCGATGCGAAGCATCGAACTACGATGTGCAATTGCACATCGGAGAATCTGGAGCGAGTGAAGCAACCTCGATATTCCGGGTTCGCTTCGCGCCCCGGAATGACGGTGGTTAACGCACCAGTTCCTTCATCGCGCCTTCGAGGCCTTCGATCGTGATCGGGTACATGCGTTCCGAAAACAGCCGACGGATGATGGTGGTGGATTCCGAATAATCCCAGTGCTTCTGCGCCACCGGATTGAGCCACACCGCATGCGGATAGGTGCGCGTGATGCGTTCGATCCAGACCGAGCCGGCCTCTTCGTTGACGTGCTCGACCGAACCGCCGGGCACCATGATCTCATACGGGCTCATCGAGGCGTCGCCGACGAACACCACCTTGTAGTCATGCGGGTATTTGTGCAGCACGTCCCATGTCGGCGTGCGGTCGGTGAAGCGGCGCTTGTTCTGCTTCCAGACCCCCTCATACAGGCAGTTGTGGAAGTAAAAATACTCCATGTGCTTGAATTCGGACTTCGCCGCCGAGAACAGCTCCTCGACCTGCTCGATATGCGAGTCCATCGAGCCGCCGATGTCGAAGAACACCAGCACCTTGACCGCGTTGCGTCGCTCCGGCCGCATGTGGACGTCGAGATAGCCCTGGTTGGCGGTTTTCCTGATCGTGGTGTCGAGATCGAGCTCGTCCGGCGCGCCGGTCCGGGCGAACTTGCGCAACCGGCGCAGCGCGATCTTGATGTTGCGGATGCCAAGCTCGACATTGCCGTCGAGATCCTTGAACTCTCGCTTGTCCCACACCTTTACGGCGCGGTTGTTGCGGTTCTTCTCCTGCCCGATCCGCACGCCTTCGGGATTGTAGCCGTGGGCGCCGAACGGCGAGGTGCCGGCGGTGCCGATCCATTTGTTGCCGCCCTGATGGCGACCCTGCTGCTCCTTCAGGCGCTGGCGAAGCGTCTCCATGAGCTTGTCCCAGCCCATCGCCTCGATCTGCTTCTTCTCATCCTCGGTGAGGTATTTTTCCGCGAGCTTCTTCAGCCATTCGGCGGGAATGTCCGCCTTGTCCATCGCATCCAGCAGGCTTTCCAGCCCCTTGAACACGGTGCCGAACACGCGGTCGAACTTGTCGAGGTTGCGCTCGTCCTTCACCAGCGCTGCGCGGGAAAGGTAGTAGAAGTTCTCCACGGTCTGATCGGCGAGGTCGGCGTCGAGCGCCTCCATCAGCGTCAGGTATTCGCGCAGGGTCACGGGGACCTGTGCGTCGCGCAGCGATGTGAAGAATTGCAGGAACATGGGATACAGATCGCCCGCCGGGCCGCGCCCGTCAAGGGCCAGCGCATGGCTGACAGACCTGGACCGGGGGGGTTTTTCATTTACAATCGAGCCATAAAGGGCTTATTCCGGCGGGGGAAATTCGATGGGCATCATAGCGGCACTGATCATCGGTGCGGTCGCGGGCTGGCTTGCCGGACTGATCGTGCGCGGCGCTGGTTTCGGCCTGCTCGGCAACATCGTGATCGGCATCATCGGCGCGCTGCTGGCGAGTTGGATGCTGCCGCAACTGGGCGTCAGCCTGGGCGCGGGCTGGATCCGGGATATCGTCAACGCCACCATCGGCGCGGTCATCATTCTGGTCATCCTGTCGCTGATCAAACGCTGACGAGGCGCACCAACTCCAATCGCGACCGCCGGGCCGGCGGTCGCTTACTGTTCAGGCCGAGAGCGGCTCAAGAACGAACCACAAGGCAAACAGCGAGATGAAATTTACCGGTACCAAGAACTACGTCGCCACCGACGACCTCAAGGTCGCCGTCAACGCCTCGATCGTGCTCGAGCGCCCGCTGCTGATCAAGGGCGAGCCCGGCACCGGCAAGACGGTGCTGGCGGAGGAAGTCGCCAAAGCGCTCGGCGCGCCGCTGCTGACGTGGCACATCAAGTCCACCACCAAGGCGCAACAGGGCCTTTATGAATACGATGCGGTGTCACGGTTGCGCGACAGCCAGCTCGGCGACGCCAGGGTTTCGGATATCTCGAACTACATCAAGCGCGGCAAACTGTGGGACGCCTTCACCCACGACAAGCGCCCGGTGCTGTTGATCGACGAGATCGACAAGGCCGATATCGAGTTCCCCAACGACCTGTTGCTGGAACTCGACCGCATGGAGTTCTTCGTCTACGAGACCGGCGAGAACATCAAGGCCAGCCTGCGCCCGATCGTGATGATCACCTCGAACAACGAGAAGGAACTGCCGGACGCGTTCCTGCGCCGCTGCTTCTTCCACTACATCAAGTTCCCCGATGCCGACACCATGACCCGGATCGTCGACGTCCACTTCCCCGGCATCAAGAAGCGCCTGGTGGAAGAGGCTTTGCGCATCTTCTTCGAGGTACGCGAAGTGCCGGGCCTGAAGAAGAAGCCCTCGACGTCGGAGCTGCTCGACTGGCTCAAGCTGCTGCTGAACGAGGACATGACGCCGGAAATGCTCAGGGAGCGCGACCCGCGCAAGCTGATCCCGCCGCTGCACGGCGCGCTGCTCAAGAACGAGCAGGACGTGCATTTGTTCGAGCGGTTGGCCTTCCTCAGCCGTCGCGAAGTGTAAGTTCGCAAGACTCCACGGCGTCAAAACCACGGCTGCGGCCCTGGTCTGGCGACAAACGAAGAAAAGCGGGGAAAATGAACGTTCAGGCCCAGATCGACACGGCTTCATCCGCCGCCACCGAGCATTTCGACGTCCTGATCGCAGGCGCCGGCATCTCCGGCGTCGGCGCGGCCTATCATCTCGCGACCCAATGTCCGGGTACGACCTTCGTGGCGCTGGAAGCGCAGAAGACGTTCGGCGGCACCTGGACCACCCACCGCTATCCCGGCATCCGCTCCGACAGCGACCTGCATACGTTCGGCTACCGCTTCAAGCCATGGACCAGTGCGCCGATCGCGACCGCGGCTGAAATCCTCAAATACATGGGCGAGGTGATTGAGGAGAACGATCTGTCCCGGCACATCCGCTATCAGCACACCATCAAGTCGGCGACATGGTCGAGCGAGGAAAATCTCTGGACCATCGAGGCGGTCCGGACCGACACCGGCGAGAGGCGCCGCTTCACCACCAATTTCTTCTGGATGTGCCAGGGCTACTACCGCCACACCGAAGGCTATACGCCGCAGTGGAAGGACATGGCCAAGTTCAAGGGCCCGATCGTCCATCCGCAGAAATGGCCGGAGGATCTCGACTACAGCAACAAGCGCGTCATCGTCATCGGCTCCGGCGCGACCGCGGCGACGCTGATCCCGGCGATGGCGGGGGACGCCGCGCATGTCACCATGCTGCAGCGCTCGCCGACCTATTTCCGCACCGGGCGCAACGCGATCGAAATCGCCGAGCAGCTGCGCCAGCTCCAGGTCGACGAGAAATGGATCCACGAAATCACCCGGCGCAAGATCCTGTTCGAGCAGGACGCCTTCACCCGCAAGACCTTCGAGGAGCCCGAAGCCGCCAAAAAGGATTTGCTGTCCGCGGTCGAAGCCTATCTCGGCGAGGACTACGACATCGCGACTCACTTCACGCCGAAATACCGGCCGTGGCGGCAGCGCATCGCCTTCATTCCCGATGGCGATCTGTTCCAGGGCATCAAGTCCGGCAAGGCCTCCGTCGTCACCGACGAGATCGACCGCTTCACCGAAAAAGGCATCCTGCTGAAGTCGGGCAAGGAACTGGAAGCCGACATCATCGTCACCGCGACCGGCTTCAACCTGTCGGCCAATGGCGACATCGAATTCGCTGTCGACGGCAGGAAGCTCGACTTCGCCGATACCGTGACCTATCGCGGCATGATGTTCACCGGCGTCCCCAACCTCGTCTGGGTGTTCGGCTATTTCCGCGCCAGCTGGACGCTGCGCGTCGACCTGGTCGCCGACTTCGTCTGCCGGCTGCTCAAGCACATGAAGGAGACCGGCGCCAAGAAGGTCACGCCGCAGCTGCGCCCCGAAGACCACAACATGCCGCTGTTGCCCTGGATCGATCCGGAGAACTTCAATCCCGGCTACATGATGCGCGGAATGCACCTCTTGCCCAAGCGCGGCGACAAGCCGGAATGGCAGCACAACCAGGATTACTGGGCGGAGAAGGACGAGTTTCCGAACATCGACCTCAAGGATCGGGCTTTCGTCTACGGCTGAAGCCGGACCGCGACGCCATCGCCGTCATCTGCGGCCCCGTTGCTGCTCGGCGCCCTGAACGGCGCCGGCTATGAGGTGATATCTAACTGACGGCGCGGCGAATGCGCGTCTGCGCCATCGGCCTTCATTGCCGTCGACGGCGAAACACCGCGACAACTTCCTCAGCGACCAGCAAAAGCGGTACAATCACGAGATTCGCCCCTGCGTCTCGCGCGCGATCGGCACCATCACCGTCGATCGACACGCTGCACTGGCCGGAAGTGGCGCATCGCCAGGCGTATCGCGTCAGCGTGTGTCATTGAGCCGAAGTCAAATTCCTATCCAAGCCGCGAGGCGTGGTTGCGTTGGCTCGCTTGCCTCCAGAACAAATTCGACTGATGCATCGACCATCCCTCGCGGATACCGGCAGAGGCTTGCGCCTGTTCGGCCCTACCAAGAGATTCTGGTCAGTCATGCTACTGACGCAATTTCTGTCTTAGTCCGCGAGAACTAAGAACACCTGTGCGGGACCACACTGGTTCCCGCAACGGTTCCATTGCCAAAGATTGGCACGATCCGAAAAAAATGGCGCGGGTTCGTCAACGCATTTGCGTTCGCTCGACCATCTCTTGCGGCATCGGGGACCGAATGTTCTAGAAAATCAATCAAGGAGTTATGATGTTGGTTCGCTCGCGCGCCGCAATCTGCGGCGCCGTATTTGCGCTTGCGCTTTCTGTGAACGTTGCTCGAGGTGAAATCGTTGCAGTTCATTCAAGTGCCGCCGTCGCTCAAGCTTCTGGGGATGCGATCGTTGGCGCTGCTTCCACATACAATCCGTTCCGGCCCGGATGGCGGGAGGGCGGCCCGAACACAGCTTCCGGCGAGCGCTATGATCCCTCGGCGTGGACCGCCGCCATCAAGACGAGCTTGCGCCAGAAATTCGGTGGGGTCCGATATGGCAAGAGGCCGAAATACGCCCTCGTCGAGGCCGTAGGTAAGAAGGTCATCGTCAAGATAAACGACGTCGGGCCGCTAACGCCTGGCCGCATCATTGACCTCAACGAGCGGGCGATGCGCTATTTCGATCCGAGCCTGCAGCGCGGAGTAATTTACAGCGTCGTCGTCAGGCCGCTTACCGGCGACTACTGGATCCCCGGCCCGGTGGGCTGAACATCGCATGTGAAAGAAGCGGAGCGCGGCCGTCTGGACAGCAGGATGCTGTACCGCTGAAGAGCAACTGAGCTTCGCGCCAATGGCAAGCAATTCGCCTCCAATCTATCCGCTCTGGCCGGGCTACCTTCTGCGCCGCCTCAACTCTCGCATCCCGTAGCCGATTTCATGAGGACCTAGGCCTGCGCGGGGAACCTGACCGCCTCGGGCGCGGCCTTGCCGCGGATCATGTCGGAAGCCTTGTCGGCGATCATCAGCGTCGAGGCGTTGAGATTGGCCGAGATCATCCGCGGCATGACCGAGGCGTCGACCACGCGCAAGCCCTGCAGCCCGTGGACGCGCAACTGGTCGTCGACCACGGCCCATTTGGTGTCCGCCGGGCCCATCCGGCAGGTGCAGCCGGGATGGAACGTGGTGGTGCCGCGTTCGGTCGCGGCGGCGAGGAATTCGTCGTCGCTCTGCACCTTGGGGCCGGGAAAATCCTCATAGGCGTAGTATGGCGCGAGCGGCGCCGACGACAGCAGCCGCCGCGCTAGCTTCATGCCGGCGACGACGACGCGGCGGTCGAGTTCCTCGACCAGGTAGTTGGTCTGGATGATCGGCGGCGCAAACGGATCGGCCGAACGGATCCGCACATAGCCGCGGCTCTCGGGCCGCTGCTGCCAGGACGCGACGGTCATGCCGGGCTCGTCCTCGAGCTGGCCCTGCACGCCCTCCTTGTAGCTCGCCGGCGTGAACGTCAGCTGCAGATCCGAGCTCTCGGTGGTCTCGCCGGAATGCCAGAAGCAATAGACCATGGTCGGCGACAGCGACAGCAGGCCGCGCCGTGTCGTCGCCCATTTCAGCGCCTCGACCCAGAGGCTCACGCCGCGCCGGAGCTCGTTGATGGTCCGGATGTTCTTGACGCGCGCGACCGATCGCGGAGCATAGTGGTCCTGCAGGCCCTCGCCGACGCCCGGCAGGGCGTGGCGCACCTCGATGCCGAGCGATCCCAATAGTTCCGGCGAGCCGACGCCGGACAGTTGCAGCACCTGCGGCGAGTTATAGGTTCCGCCGGAAAGAATGACTTCCCTGCCCGCGCGCACCTCGACCGGCGCGCCGTTCTTGCCGCCCTTGAGATAGCGCACGCCGACCGCGCGCTTGCCTTCGAAGACGATGTTGGTGACATGGGCGTGGGTTCGCACCTCGACGTTCGGCCGCTTGCGCGCCGGATGCAGGAACGCGGTGGCGGCGCTGACGCGCAGCCCGTTCTGAATCGTGCGCTGGGCGTAGGAGACGCCCTCCTGGATCGCGCCGTTGTAATCATGATTGCGCGGGATGCCGAGGCTGATGGCCCCGGCCATGAACGCCTCGCACAGCGGATCCTGCCAGTCCATGGTGGTGACGGTCAGGTTGCCGTCCCGCCCGCGATAGGTTTCATCGCCCTCCCCGATCCGCCGCTCCAGCCTCTTGAAATAGGGCAAGACGTCGGGATAACCCCAGCCGCGGTTGCCGAGCTGCGCCCAGGTGTCGAAATCCTGCCGCTGGCCGCGGTTGTAGATATGGCCGTTGATCGACGAAGATCCGCCGAGCGTCTTGCCGCGCGGCGCGTAGATGCTGCGCCCCCCGGTCCACGGCCCCGGCTCCTGCTGGTAGGCCCAGTTGACGCTCTTCATGTGGAACGTCTTGATGAAGCCGGCCGGCAGATGGATGTAGGGATGCCAGTCGCGCGGTCCGGCCTCCAGCACGCAGACGCGGGTGGCGGGATCTTCGCTGAGCCGGTTGGCGAGCACGCTTCCCGCGGAACCCGCGCCGATAATCACATAGTCGAACGTTTCCATCGTATCGTTTCTGGCGCGGCTGAAAGCCTACCGCGTCTTTTCGTTGAGTTGATAATCGAGATGCGCCTTCACCGTCGGCCATTCGCTGGCGATGATGCTGTAGACCACCGTATCGCGCAACGTCCCGTTTGGCGCGATCTGGTGGTTGCGGAGGATACCGTCCTGCTTGGCGCCCAGGCGTTCGATGCCGCGCCGGCTCTGGTGGTTGAAAAAGTGGGTACGGAACTCCACCGCAATGCAATCGAGCTTCTCGAAGGCGTGCGTCAGCAGCAGCAGTTTGCATTGCGTATTGAGCGCGCTGCGCTGCACCCGCGCGGCGTACCAGGTGGAGCCGATCTCAACGCGACGGTTGGCCGCATCGACGTTCATGTAGGTCGTCATGCCCACGATCCGGCCGTCGGCATCGTACACCGTGAACGGCAGCATTGCGCCGGCCGCGAATAGGCCGATGCGGCGGTCGATCTCCTTGCGCATGTCTTCGGCCTTCGGAATGAAGGTGTACCAGAGCTTCCACAGTTCGCCGTCGCGCACCGCTTCCGTCAGCCCGTCGCATTGATCCTGCGACAGCGGTTCCAGCCGCGCATGCGCGCCCTGGAGGGTAACCGGTTCAAGAAAGGCCATCTCTTATTCTTCTCCGAACCGCGAGGAGCGAAAGCGATCTATCGTCTGTCATTCCGGGATGGTGCGCCAGCACCAGACCCGGAATCTCGAGATCCCGGGTTCGATGCTTCGCATCGCCCCGGGATGACGATTGCGCTTTGGCGCAATCGTCACTTGTTCAAAAAATTCAGCGCCAGGCCAGGGCGCGTCCAGTCCATCGCGATCAGCTCGCCCTTGCCTGACAAGGTGATGTAGGCGGTCTTCAGATCGGGCCCGCCGAAGGCGATATTGGTCGTGACACGATCGCCGGTCGGCACCTGCTCGACCAGCTTGCCGTCGGGCGCAATCACCGAGATGCATCCCGACACCAGGGTCGCGACGCAGACATTGCCGTTGGCCTCCACCGCCATCGAATCGAACATCTGGTAGCCGCCGAGACCCGCGATCGGCTTGCCGCGCTCGCCGCGATAGATCGCGTCGCGCGGCTTGATGGTGCCGGGCTCGGAGATTTCATAGGCCCACAACCGCGCCGTCGGGGTTTCCGCGATGTAAACCGTCTTCTCGTCCGGCGACAGCCCGATGCCGTTGGCCGGCAGCACGCCGTGGACGGCCTCGACGATCTCCTTCATACCCGGCTTGAGGTAGTAGAACGCGCCGACATCCATTTCGCGGGCGCGCCGCTTGCCGAGATCGGAGAACCAGAGCCCGCCGTGCCGGTCGAACACCAGGTCGTTCGGCCCCCGCAGCGCATGCTCGCCGCATTTATCGATCACTGTTTCGACCTTGCCGCTCTGCAGGTCTACGCGCTGGATCGAGCCGCCGAGATAGTCGTCGGGCTGCGGCCCCGGCATGATCATGTTGCGGGTTGGAATCCAGCTGAAGCCGCCATTGTTGCAGATGTACATCTTGCCGTCGGGCCCGAGGGCGGCGCCGTTGGGGCCGCCGGGAATTTGCGCAACGACCTCCTTGCGTCCATCCGGCCAGACTCGCGTCAGCCTTTTCCCTCGGATTTCGACCAGCAATACCGAGCCGTCGGGCATCACCACCGGACCCTCCGGAAACTCCAGATCGGTGGCGAGAACGCGGATATTGCCCATGAAATCCTCCCGGCTTGCTCTTGGCTGCAGGCGGATTCCTGGCTCGACCCCGCACGCGCGACAATTGGTTGCGGGATGTTATGGCAAAGTCGATATCGCTTGCCAAGCAAACGCGAGCGACGGCGGGGCGCAGGGCAGCAATGCGGCGGCGCCAGGTCAGCGGGTCGACGTTCTTGCTATGGCGCCGGAAGCCCGGCGCGTCGGCCCAACCCCACATACTCCTGTCACTTCGCTCCTTCTTTCGTCGCTGGCGTTGCGTCCTTGGGCACCGCGGCCTTCTTCGCGTCTTCCGTTGCCTTGTTCTGCGCCGACTGCAGCTCGGCCACCGTTCTCTGCAATCCCGCGACCGTGCTCTTCAGCGCTTCTACCTGCCGGTTGGCGGCGTCGATCTTCTGTTGCTGGTCCGAGGCAAGCTTGGTGATCGTCTTCTGCAGGAAGTCGACATTGCTCTGCAGGCAACTGGTCCGCCGCTCCATGGTCTTTTCGACGGTGCAGATCTCGATGCCGGGAACGTCCTGCGCGCGAACGGTCGCCGGGAGAGACGCCGTCAGCAGCACGGTCAGGGCGAAAGCTGTTCTGGTCATCTGGACAATCATCAAATCCTCACTGAAAAGCGCGCTCGGCATGCCAGAGGCATTATCACGGCAATTTGCGCGACTTCGGCCATCGACCTCGCCGATACCACATTGATACCTCATTCAGGCGGTGTGCTGGTAGCTGTTGCAGGGCCCTGATTTGGTTTGGCCGATGACCTTGGGTCCTGCAGGCTTCCGCGTGGAGGTTGAGTTCATGGCGACTCGTGAAAAGCGGCTGGCGCAATTCGATGGCAGCGGAGATCCGCCGAAGGACCAGCCCATGGAAGTCCTTTGCGAGGATCACAGCGGAACCTATCTGCTGCCATTTGCCTGCCGCTGGATCGACGGCCAGTGGCGCAACGACAACACCGGCGGCGTGGTCGCGGCGACGGTGGTCGGCTGGCGGCTGCCCCGCGCGCGATCTGAAAAAGCCGCCGAACGGGTCTGACGCGCCGCTCTGTATCAAAACGCGACGGGCATACCCCATCAGCTTAATGTTCGGAACGCCGGTGGAACGAATCGCGCCCGAATCGCTGATTCCAGACCGTACACCTTTGTTCACGGCTAGATGTCGGCGGCCACCGCAGGCGTTGCACCACATCAAGGACCGCAATGACCCGCCGGAGCCGGTGGCCGATGGCTCGGGTTAATGGCTCGGGGCTATCGGCGATACCTCGCCAGTGACCGCGGCGGCATGTCGACGGGACTGAGGGGGCCGGCACGGTTGAAACCGTCGAGCCGGACGCGGCGTCGGGCTATCTGGTTTGCGTCCGGATCTACCAATCCTTCAGACCATTATTGTCATAGGCCTTGCGCAGCGTGCCATCGGCGATCGCCTCGGTCAGGAACCTGGCCGCGAACGCCAGTGACAGCGGGCGATCGGGCGGCACCGCAACCGCCTGGCGTAAGCCGTCGGCGCTTTACCCACATGCGGATAGTCAGCGCGGCTTCTTGGCCGCCGCGCCGCCTTTTTGCGCCGGGGTTGCCGGCTTTGCCGGATCGACGATTTCCATTTTTCCGACCGTAATGATCTGGGCGCGCGCATTGACCGGCGACGCCGGGCGATTGACGTCCTGCAACTGCTCTTCGCCGAGGCCGAGCGCCTGAAGTCGCTTCGGCGAAACCTTGAAGGTCGATACCAGAACGTCCCGGATCGATTCGGCGCGCCGCTGGCTCAGGGCCAGATTGTGGTCGCGCCGGCCGGCGGATTCGACGTGAGCGACGATCAGAAAGCGATAAGGCTGCAGCTTGGGATCGTACAACGCGTCTGCGATGCTTCCGATCGTCTGGTAGGAGGCAGGCCTGACGACGGAAGAGTCCGCGTCGAACACGACCTCGAAACGAACTTGCGGCAATCGCGCAAGCTGCGGCGCAATCGGCGGCCGTCGTTGCGGCTGGGCGTCCGCCCTCGCCTTGATCCGCTCGGCGGCTTGCTGGCGCAAGGCGGCGAGGTCGATTTCAGGCGCGGTATCAAGCCCGGCAAGCCTGTCGGCAATGCCGCTTGCCGGCGCCGCCGTCTGCGCCCGCACCTGCGGTATCGGCAGCGCCGGAACCGCCAGCAAGCTCATCACGAAACCGCCGCCGCAAAGAAACAGCCTGCCCACGCGCATCAGCGATATCCCCCTGCGCTGAGCGCCCTGTTGCAGTTGGCGCTCACGCCGCGCGGCCCCGCGATCAGGCATTGCAGCGACCTGCCCTCCTTTTGCTCCTCGGCGCAAAACTTGTCGGCGTCGCGTTGGCACTGCTTGGTGACGGCGGCGCGTGCGGAAATACGGGCTTGAAGCGCCGCGAACGCGCGCGGGTAGTCGGCTTGGCATTTCGCCGACACCACGTCCTGGTTTCGAACCAGGCAATCCTTCAGGCGGCCAGCGTCGAAATTGACCCCGCGGCAATTGTCATCGAGGTCCTTGCCGCAGCTCGCGGCCAGCATAGCCGCCGCCTCCTCAAACTTGATCACCTGGGCCGCCGCCAGTGACGGTAGGAATATGACAACGGAAAGCAGCAACAATCGGAATCGGTTCATGCGCGCACCTCACACAAGGAGGGGGGCGACGGTCAAGATGCATCTTTTTGTAAATGCCCGCTCGGTTATGTTGCGCTGCAACAGGCGTCGCCTGCCCCATCGCCGTTAGCTTGCTACGCCACGGTTTGCGCCGCCGGAACCTTGATCTCCCGGGGCAGGATGACGGCAGCCACGATCACCAACAGGCACAACGCGGCAAACGCCTGCAGCATGGTGACGAAGCCACCCTGCTCATAGAGCCATGCCACCACGCCGACGGAGGCGCCGGCCGCGGTGAAGCCGATGAAGTAGCGCACCGAATAGGCGCGCGAGCGCCATTCCTCGCTGGTGTATTTGCCGACCATGGCATCGTTGACGGTGACCTGTCCGAACGCGCCCATCACGATGCCGATCGAAGCGATGATCAGCGGCAGGTTCGAGAGCGTCGCTGCGAAATACAGGAACGGCGCCAGCAGGAAGGACAGCGGCAGCATCACGGTCTTGAGCGAGTAATGGTCGATCAGCTTGCCGATCGTGTATTGCGTCATGGCGCCGAACACGTAAACGCCGGCTGCGATCAACCCCAGCACCGCCGGGCTGTTGGTCAGCTCGGCCAGCCGCTCCGCGAACAGTTTCGGCAGCGCCACCGTGATGGCGTTGAAAGTCGTGGAGATCGCGATGATGACGATCAGCAGCGCCAGTATCACCCGCCACATGTCCTGCTTGGCCACCCGCGCCTGCGCCGCCGCCTGCTTGAAGCCGGAACGGTCCTCATGAACCACCATCCGCGCAAACACGATGCCGATCAGCATGGTGACGATTCCGGGCACGATGAAGGCCCAGCGCCAGCCAAGATATTGCCCGACCACGCCGGTGACCAGCGCCGAGGACGCCACGCCGAGATTGCCCCAGACGCCGTTGAGGCCCATCTCGCGCCCGAGCCTGTCGGCGTAGGACACGATCATCGCGGTTCCAACCGGGTGATAGATCGACGCGAACAGGCCGATCGACAGCAGCGCCGCCCCGAGTTGCAGCGGGGTCTGCACGAGGCCCACCGCGATCATCGACGCGCCGATACCGGCAAAGAAGACCACCATCATATGACGGCGGCTCCAGCGGTCGCCGAGCCAGCCGGTGATCAGCGAGCCCGCGCCGAAGGCGACGAAGCCCGGGGTGGCGTAGGGCAGCAGCTCCGAATAGGCCATGCCGAGCGCCGGGCCCATGATGATGACGGCGGCGGCAAAGATCAGCATGGCATAATGGTCGATGAAATGGGCGGCGTTGACGAAGCCAATGACCCGGCTGGGGCTGTTCATGGGTCGAAATTCCGGTCGAATCCACGCAGGGAAACAGGTTATACGTGGTTGTCCTGACGGGATGTCGCCAATGAATATCGCCGAGAAGCCAATTTCCGCTATCATCGGGCGCCTGACCTCGACCGGCGACGGCATCCACATGATCGCCAACAGCTACCGGAAGGGCGTTCGGCTCGACGCCCACATGCACCGCGAGGCGCAACTGGTCTACGCCGCCAAGGGCACCATGCAGGTCACAACCCCGAAGGGCCGCTGGCTGGTGCCGCCGGACCGGGCCGTCTGGGTCCCGGCGCTGTCGGAACATGCCATCGACGTGCTGGCCGATATCGAGATGCGGACGCTGTATTTCGACCTGGCGTGGCTCGACCGCGAACCGCGCAGCACGAGCCTGGCGCAGGAATTCGTGGTGCGGGTATCGCCGCTGCTGCACCAGGCGATTCTGGCGCTGTTCGACGACCGCAATACGCCCGAGCGCACCGCGGTTCTGGTCGAACTGACCATGCTTGAGTTGCACCGGGCCGAGGATTCCACGACCTTCATCCCGCTGCCGCATGAGCCGCGCTGCCGGCGCGCCGCCGACATCGTGCTCGCGGATCCGTGCGGCGCCCACGAGATCGAGGCGCTGGCGCGCGAGGTCGGCGCCTCGGCGCGAACCCTGTCGCGGCTGTTCTCGTCGGAGACGCAGTTAAGCTTCAAGAGCTGGCGTCAGCGCGCCCGCATTGCGGCGGCGATCGAGAAAATGTCGACGGATGGCAACGTCGCCGTCAAGCAGCTGGCCTCGGATCTCGGCTATGCCAGCGTGCCTGCGTTTTCCCACGCCTTTCGGCAGGTCACCGGCAAGACGCCGACGGCGTTTGCCGGGAAGGCCTGACATATTTCCATGCACTCCATGCGCTTGATTGTGATCGGCATCGCCGGGAATCCTGTATAAGATTGCAGTAAATTAGCTGGATTCGACCTGCCTCATGGCCAACGCCTTCTTTTCCGACCTGCTCTCGACGATATCGGAGCGTGGCCGCACGCTGCTGCGGCGGGGCGGCCCCTCGGACACCCGGCAGGACGCCGCGGAGCTTCTTGAGCGGTGCGAGGCGTTGTTATCCGGCCGCGGCGAGGCGTCCGGCACCGCGATGGCGCGCGACGTGCTCGATCGCTACCGCAACCTCGACGCCGCCGGCCGGCTCAAATTCTTCGAAGCGCTGGCCCGCGACTACGGCCCCGACCGCGAGAAGCTGTCGCGCGTGATTGAGAGCTGGCGGGCGCAGCCAAACGACACCGACGCCAGCGACCTTCATTTCGCTTCCGAACCGCGCCGCCAGGAGCTGATCCGCCGGCTCAATCGCGCCCCCGGCGGCACCAGCGACCTCGTGGCAATGCGCGCCGACCTGCTTGCCCTGATGAAGGACAACAAGGATTTGGCTGCGCTGGACCGCGATGTCGTGCATTTGTTGTCGTCATGGTTCAACCGGGGGTTTCTCGTGCTGCGAAGGATCGACTGGTCGACGCCGGCCAATATCCTGGAACAGATCATCCGCTACGAAGCGGTGCATGAAATTCATGACTGGAACGACCTGCGCCGCCGCATCGATCCGGTCGACCGGCGCTGCTACGCATTCTTCCACCCGCAGTCCGCCGACGAACCGCTGATCTTCGTCGAGGTCGCCCTCACCGAGACGATCCCGACCGCGATCGCGCCGCTCCTCGCCGCCGAGCGCCAGCCGGTGCCGCCCGAACGCGCCCGCACCGCCGTGTTCTATTCGATCTCGAACACGCAGAAAGGCCTTGGCGGCATCTCGTTCGGCAGCTTCCTGATCAAGCAGGTGGTCGAGGAATTGCGGCGCGAACTGCCCAGGCTGGACACCTTCGTGACGCTGTCGCCGGTGCCCGGCTTCATGCCATGGCTGAAACAGGCCGCCGACGTTCCGCTCAGCGACGAGGAGCGCACGCTGCTGGAAAACCTCGAGCGGCCGGACTGGTTCGAGAATGCGGAACTGACCGCGCAGTTGCGCGCCGTGCTGGAGCCGCTGGCGGCGCATTATTTCCTCAAAGCGCGCACGGCAAAGGGCCGGCTGATCGATTCGGTGGCGCGCTTCCACATCGGCAACGGCGCGCGGCTGGAGAAAATCGACTGGCTCGGCGACCTCTCGCCCAAGGGCCTGCGCGAATCCGCAGGGATCATGGTCAACTACCTCTACCGGCTCGACGATATCGAGAAGAACCACGAGGCCTACGCCAACCAAGGCGAGATCGCCGCCTCCAGCGCAGTGAAGAAACTGCTGAAGACCGAGGGCCGGCGGCTTCTGGATATGCGGCTGTCCTAGGCTGGTTTAGAAACGTCATTGCGAGCGAAGCGAAGCAATCCATCGTGCCGCAAAGGAAGCATGGATTGCTTCGTCGCTATCGCTCCTCGCAACGACAGATGAGAGTAGAGCACCTCACGTCTTATCGCGGAAATACGGCTCGACCGGGCCGTGGACCTTGAGGGTCAGCGGGTTGCCGTGGCGGTCCCTGGCATTGCCGGCGGTGACGCGCACCCAGCCCTCGCTGATGCAGTATTCCTCCACATTGGTCTTCTCGACGCCCTTGAAGCGGATGCCGACGTCGCGCGCGAGGATCTCGGCATTGTGATACGGGCTGTTCGGATCGACCGAGAGGCGGTCGGGAAACTGGTCGTTGGTCGCCTTGTCGGTTTCGCTCACAGCAGTGCCTCGATGTCTTTTCTGATGCTCTCGGGGGTCGCGGTCGGGGCGTAGCGCCCGACCACCCTGCCCGACCGATCGACCAGAAATTTGGTGAAATTCCATTTGATCGACAAACCCAGCAGTCCCGATTTCGCATTCTTCAAATGCTCGAACAGCGGATGCGCCTGGCTGCCATTGACGTCGACCTTGTCGAACATCGGAAACGTCACGGCATACCTGGTTTCGCAGAACGCCTCGATCGCCTTGGCGTCGCCCGGCTCCTGGCCGCCGAACTGGTTGCAGGGGAAGCCGAGCACTGCAAAGCCGCGCGGCGAAAAATCGCGATGCAGTTGCTCGAGGCCCTTGTACTGCGGCGTGAACCCGCAGCCGCTCGCGGTGTTGACGATGAGCAGCACCTGACCCTCGAACCGCTTCAGCGGAACCTGTTCGCCGGCGAGCGACTTGGCCGAAAATTCATGAATGCCCGGCATCGTGCGCTCTCCAGATTAGCCGAACGGATCGATCGCCGCCGACGGCGTGCCGCCCGCCTCGATCGCCTCGCCGGCGGCAAGGCACAGATCCTCACGGTAGCGGCCCGAGACAAGCTGGACGCCGACAGGAATGCGCCCCACCAGCCCGGTCGAAACCGTCAGTCCCGGAAGGCCCATGAAGGGAATGGCGATCTGCGGTGTTTGCGCGCGCCAGACCCGCGCGAACGACGCTTCATCCTTGCGATCGAGCTGATCGGGAAACGGCAGTTCGCCGGATACCGGCATCAGCAAGACAGGGTATTTCTCAAGGAACGCCAGCCATTCGCGCGTCAAGGTCGCCCGCCGCGTCAGCGTCCGGGACAGGTCGAATGGAAACACGTTTGCCCGGTTGCCGCGCAGGCAGGCGAGCGCGCCGGGATCGCCCTCGCGCTCGGCGGCTTCCAGCTGCGCCTCATAGCCGTCGCCGAGCCAGAGCTTGGTCTGGAGATCGGCCGCCTCGCGAAGCGACGGCGTGTCGGCGACTTCCTCGACTTCCCAGCCTGCACGCTGCAGTCGCTTGCCGGCATCGGCAATTGCGGCCTTCACCTCGGCAACTGGATTGAGTCCGTCAGGGTTAAGGCACATCGCGACGCGCCTGGGGCTTGCCGGCCCCTCCAGCGGCGCCGGCACCCACCAGGGATCGCGCGCGTCCCTGGCTGACATCGCCGCCAGCGCGATCCTGAGATCGCCGATGGTCCGCGCCAGCGGGCCCGAGACCGCGCTGATCTGCGGCCCGATCGGCCGTTCGGCTAGCGAGGCATTGAACGCCGGGATGCGCCCGATGGTCGGCCGCAGGCCATGCACGCCGCAGGCATAGGCGGGATAGCGGATCGATCCGGCAATATCGGTGCCATGCGCGATATGGCCGATGCCGGCCGCGACCGCAGCCCCCGCGCCGCCGGACGAGCCGCCCGGCGTAATCGAGGGGTCGCGGGGGTTCTTGGTGTCGCCATGCATGAGGTTGGTGGTGAACCAGCGATAGGAGAACGCCGGGCAATTGGTGCGCCCCAGGATGATCGCGCCCGCCTTCTGCAAATTGTCGATCACGGGACTGTTGCGCGTGGCGATCACGTCGCGCTGCAGCTTCAGCCCGTTGGTGGTGGCAAAGCCTTGCTGGTCGATATTGACCTTGACCGTGACCGCGACGCCGGCCAGCGGGCCGGCATCCTCGCCGCGCCCGATCGCCGCGTCGATCGCGGAAGCCTGCGCCAGCACCTCCGCCGCGTTGTGATCGACGACGGCGTTGATTTTGGGGTTCACGGCGTCGAGCCGGGCCAGCGCCGCCGTCGCCGCCTCCTTCGCCGAGACTTTCCTTGACCTGACCAGCGAGGCCATTTCCTGAGCCGACAGCCGCCAGAGCTCCTGCATGCAAAACTCCCTTTAATGGCTGCCGTTGTAGCGCTGTCCCCGCGGCAACGCCAGCGGCGGCGAACCCGGCCCTAAAGAGCAGATACTGGTCTGAAGCCGCGCAACCGGCGCGTTGACCGGGCGGACAATGCAAGAAGGCGTCGCGCCGTCAGTGCTTAGTAACGGAATTGCCTGGGGTATCGAGGATCGCTTCCGTGAACGGAAACTCGAGCACGATCTCGCCCTCGTCGTCGGTTACCTCGATGGTCGCATTCAACAGCGCGCCGTCGGCGCCATCGGTCTTCAGGAGCTCCCGGATCATGGCGCGCGCCATTTCCCAGGCGCGGTCGGGATCCCCCAGCACTTCGCCATCGGGGTCGGAAATCAGCTCGTCGCCGATACGGGTGTTAAAGAAATAGCGTGGCATCGGCGGGAACCCTGGCCTCGATTGGAACCCCTGAACCGGGCCCCCGTTACAAGCTTCTGATATCGAGCGCTACCGCTCCTCTGATCCAGAAGAGCCCTGCCTGGCGCTCATGGCAATCACCAAACGCCGGATCCCACGGTCTTTTGACTGCAATATCCAGAGACCCATATCGTATTGCGACGCAGCGTTGGCAACCGGGGGGTGACGAAAGATTTCATTGGCGAACTTTTTCATCCGGGGTAGCTTGTCATCGTTCGCTGGGTTGATCTCATAGCAGAGGAGCGCCAAATGGCCTGGAAAGCACCGAAAATCGTCGAAGTGCCTGTCGGCATGGAAATCAACATGTACGTGTGCGCGACCCGCAAGTAAGCGGCAGGGTCGGCTCATACACCACGTGGTGAACTTCCGGGGCTGACACGTTCCCGAACGCGTCAGCGCCGAGGCGTGATTGCGACGGTTGTGCCGCAAGCTTGAGACCAGGAGACGGGGTATGCTTCGCATCGTCGTCCTGGGCGCCGCCGCAGGCGGCGGCATTCCACAGTGGAACTGCGGATGTCGGGTGTGCCTGAGGGCGCGAAGCGACCATCCTGAACTGAAGAGCACCCAGGCCTCGATCGCGGTCAGCGCCGATGGCGAGCACTGGTATCTCGTCAACGCCTCGCCCGACCTGCGCCAGCAATTGATCGCGACGCCGCAGCTTCACCCCAAAGCGGGGCTGCTCAGGCACAGCCCGATCGCCGGCGTAGTCCTGACCAATGGCGAAATCGACGCGGTCGCAGGCCTGCTATCGATGCGCGAGGGCTCGCCCTTCACGCTCTACGCGCACGAGCGGGTGCTTGCGATCATCAAATCCAACAGCATCTTCAACGTTCTGAACGAAGCTACCGTCAAGCGCCTGCCAATCGAGGTGGACCAGGCATTCGAGCCTGCGTTGCCCGACGGTTCCCCGTCGGGTATGGAAATTCTTCCCTTCGCGGTTCCCGGCAAGGGCGCGTGGTATCTGGAAGGCAAGGCGCACCCCTCGGGTGGCGATGCTGCCGGCGATACGCTCGGCCTGCGGATTCTGGACAAGACGAGCGGAAAGTATTTCTATTTCCTCGCCGCCTGCGCGCGCGTCACGGAAGATCTGAAGTCGCGCCTTTCGGGCGCAGCGCTGGTGTTTTTCGACGGCACCGTGTGGCGCGACGATGAACTGATCGTCGCTGGCCTCGGCACCAAGACGGGACAGGGCATGGGTCATATTTCGATGTCGGGCGATCACGGGGCGATCGAGAGCCTGGCCGGCCTCGATATCGGCCGGAAGGTGTTCCTGCACATCAACAACTCCAACCCGGCGCTGCTGCGCGGTTCGGACGAGCGCGGGATCGTCGAACGGGCGGGCTGGCACATCCCCGCCGACGGAACGGAGATCACGCTGTGAACGCCGTGGCCACAACCGGAATGACCGCGCTGTCGATCGGCAAGGGCGTCATCCTGCGCAGCGCCGAGGAGCTGGAAGCGATGCTCCGCCATATCGGCGCGACGCGCTATCACAACCTGCATCCCTTTCACCGCCTGCTGCACGGCGGCAAGCTCAGCAAGGGCCAGGTGCAGGCCTGGGCGCTGAACCGCTATTATTACCAGAGCACGATTCCGCTAAAGGACGCGATGGTGATCTCGCGGTTCCGCGATCGCGCGACCCGCATCGAATGGCGGCACCGGATCGAGGATCATGACGGCGATGCCGGTACGGAAGGCGGCATCGAACGCTGGCTCAAGCTGACCGAGGGGCTCGGACTCGACAGCGCTTATGTGGAATCGACCGAAGGCATCCTGCCCGCAACGCGGTTTGCGGTGGAGGCTTACGTGCATTTCTGCCGCGACAAGACGCCGTTGGAGGCGATCGCCTCCTCGCTCACCGAACTGTTTGCACCTGATCTGCATGAGGAGCGCATATCGGGCATGCTGCAGCACTATGATTTCGTCAATCCTGAGATCATGAGCTATTTCAGCCGCCGCCTGACGCAGGCCCCTCGCGACGCCGGCTTCGCGCTGGAATATGTCAAGGCCCACGCCCAGACGCCGGCGGAGCGGGAGGCGGTCTGCAACGCGCTGATCTTCAAGACCAATGTGCTATGGGTTCAGCTCGACGCGCTGTATCATGCCTATGTCGAGGGCCACATTCCGCCCGGCGCATTCGTGCCGCAGGCAAATTGATGGGCTGAAAATGATGGACCCAAACTAATAGAGCGAAACTGACAAGCGGGAACCGGGATTGGATGGCGTCAAGCCGCAACATCAGCGTCAGGGAGACGAGTCGGCCGAAATTGCCGCGCCACACCCGGCTGAAATTCGATGAGACGCGGCAGGTCTGGGTGATCCTGGCGCCGGAACGCGTGCTGGCGCCGGACGAGATCGCGGTCGAAGTACTGCAGCTTTGCGACGGCGCCCGCAGCGTCGCCGACATGGTCGATCAGCTCGCCGCCAAATACGCCGCCCCGCGCGAGGCGATCTCAACCGACGTCATCGCCATGCTGCAGGATCTCGCCGACAAGGGCTTTTTGACCGAAGCGCGCGAGAACACCGCATGAGCAACGCTTTCGCCGACGGCAAGGCAGCCAGCGCCGCTCCCCCTGATGGGCTCGCTGTACTTGAGCAGCGGCGCTCGACGGCGGAAACCTTCGGCATTCCGCTCGCGGTGCTGGCCGAGCTGACGCATCGCTGCCCGCTGCAATGTCCCTATTGCTCCAACCCGGTCGCACTCGACCGCGGCGGCAGCGAACTCACGACCGAAGAATGGAAGAAGGTGCTAGGCGAGCTCGCCGAAATCGGCGTGCTTCAGATTCACTTCTCCGGCGGCGAGCCGACCGCGCGTAGGGATCTGGTCGAGCTGGTGCGGCATGCCACCGACGTCGGGCTTTACACCAATCTCATTACGTCGGCGGTGCTTCTGACCAGGGAGAAATTGTCGGCGCTGGCAGATGCCGGGCTTTGCCACGTGCAGATCAGCTTCCAGGGGAACGAGCCGGTCGTCGCCGACCGCGTCGCCGGACTGAAGAACGCGCATGAGAGAAAGATCGAGGCCGCGAAATGGACCCGCGAACTCGATCTGCCGCTGACGGTCAACGCCGTCATGCACCGCCAGAATCTGCATCAGCTCGCCGACATCATCCAGATGGCGGTCGGTCTCGACGCCGATCGGTTGGAGATCGCCAATGTCCAGTATTACGGCTGGGCGCTGAAGAACCGCGCCGCGCTGATGCCGACGCAGGAACAGATCGAAGCGGCCAGCCGCATCGTCGAGGACGCCGCTATGCGGTTGAAGGGCACGCTTGCGATCGACTATGTGGTGCCGGACTATTACGCGCTGCGGCCAAAGAAATGCATGGGCGGCTGGGGACGCCAGTTCTTCAACATTTCACCCGCCGGCAAGATCCTGCCCTGCCACGCCGCCGAAAGCATCACCGGGCTTGAATTCGACTCGGTGCGCTCCAACCGTTCGATCGCCTGGATCTGGCAGAACTCCGAGGCCTTCAACCGCTATCGCGGCACCGGCTGGATGAAGGAGCCATGCAGGAGCTGCGAGTACCGGGAAGTCGATCTCGGCGGTTGCCGCTGCCAGGCTTTTGCACTGACCGGCGATGCCGGCAATACCGATCCGGCCTGCACGCTGTCACCGATGCACGAGCAGATATTCAAGGACGCCGAGCGCGAAGCCGCCGCCGGAGAAAATCGCTTCCTCTATCGCAATTTCGCCGGCGGCACGCTGGAGACGGAAGGCGAACATGGCGCCTGACGCCGATGCCGGCACATCCATCAAGCGCGCCGATCCGTTTGCCCCGCTGACGTCGGAACAATTCGCCGTCGGCGACGGCCACGATATCCATGTTGAAAGCGTTGGACGCGCCGGCGGCGTTCCCGCGGTCTATTTGCACGGCGGACCGGGCAGCGGCTGCCAGCCAGACCATCGCCGGCTGTTCGATCCCGAGCGCTTCCATGCGGTGCTGTTCGACCAGCGCGGCGCCGGACGCAGCCGCCCCAGGGGCAGCCGCGACGCCAACACATTGCCACATCTGGTCGCGGACATGGAATTGATCCGCGGGAAATTCGGATTTGAGCGTTGGATGATCGTCGGCGGCTCGTGGGGCGCGACGCTGGCGCTGGCATATGCACAGGCGCATCCCGAGCGCGTCGCCGGCATCGTGCTGCGCGCGGCTTTCCTCGGCACCATCGCGGAAATCGAAACCGCCTTCCTGAATGTGTTGCCGCGTCTCTATCCCGACCTCTACGACGACTTCCTGAGCGTGCTGGCGGAGACCGAGCGCGCCCAACCGCTGCAGGCCTATTTTCGACGCATCCTCGATCCCGATGCGGCCGTGCATGGCCCGGCGGCGCGGGCCTGGGGCGAGACCGAGCGCATCCTGTCCGAACACGCGCCAAGCCGCACGAGAATCGATCTGTCGGCGCTGCACTCGTCACGTAACTTGCCGGCAACGCCGTTCATGGAAGCGCACTACTTTTCCAGCGGCTGCTTCCTGCAGCCGAACCAGCTGATCCGCGACGCCGGCAAGCTGAAGGATATTCCGGGCATCATCGTGCAAGGCCGCTACGATTTGTTGTGCCCACCCGCCAAATCGCACGCGCTCGCGGCCGTCTGGCCTGCGGCCGAAATTCGCGTTGCCGAAGGTGCCGGGCACACCCTGTATGACCCCGGTGTCCGCGACGCCGTGATGAAGGCGATCACGGACATGGCCTCCAAAATCAACAAACAGGACTAAAGAAATGCCATTGGCCGGAAAAGGCATGCTGCTGACCTCCATGAACATCGCCGCCTCAGACGAGGCCGAGTTCAATCGCTGGTACGACCGCGAACATCTCGAGGAGCGTGTCGCAATCGAAGGCTTCCTCGAGGCGCGCCGCTATGTCGCGCATGCAGGCAACCCGAAATACCTCAGCCTGTACTCGACCAGGACGTTCGAGGTGCTGGACAGTCCGGCCTATCGCGCCGCGCTGGCCAACCAGACGGCGTGGTCGAAGGCCAACATCGGGCGCTTCAAGGACATGATACGCGCGGTCGCGCGCATCACGGTCAGCCGCGGCACCGGCCGTGGCGCCGCACTCGGCATCGTCAGGCTGCGTCCCACGGCCGGCAGCGAAGAAAAGCTGCGCTCAGTGCTGCGCGAGCTGCTCAATCCGGCCGAACTCGACGGAATCGTCTCCATGCACCTGATCGAGAGCGACCTGGCATTGTCCAAGCCGATCACCAACGATCCGTCCGCGCCAAATCCCGGTGCCGGCGACTGGTTCGTGTTGATTGACGCCACCGATGTGGGCGCGGTTCCGCCCGCGGCGGCGCGGCTGACCGGCAATGTCACACTTACGCCAACCGCGATCTCAAGTGGCGTTTACCGGTTGATGTGGGACCTCGCAAAGAGCGATCTCGGCGGCTAAGGCTGCGTTCGTTGTTTCTGCGCCGCACATGCTGCACTGCCGCATAAGCGCTGAGACGTTAACAACAGGCGCCCATGCATTTGGGGGCCGACGCTCGCGCAAAATTGCCTTTGTGCGAAGTCTTGAATGGCTCTAGTAACATAAGCCTATGATCCAATTCGAAATCCGCAACAGCGCCGACTGGGCGTTCGCAGGCAAAAATGAGGCCGCGCTTTCCTTGAAATTGCGCGGACATGGTAGGAATGAAACCGACTGACATCTCGGCGCCAGACTACTTTCATAAAGTAGTCGATTGCCAATGGGCGTGCCCCGCTCACACGCCAGTTCCCGAGTATATCCGTCTGATTGCAGAGGGGCGTTACAGCGACGCCTACATGATCAACTGGAAATCGAACGTGTTTCCCGGAATTCTGGGACGCACCTGCGACCGCCCGTGCGAGCCCGCCTGCCGCCGCGGCCGTGTCGAGGAAACGCCGGTCGCGATCTGCCGCCTCAAGCGCGTCGCCGCCGACTTCAAGGACGACGTCAGACACCGGATGCCGAAGCCAGCGGTAAAGAACGGCAAACGCATCGCGCTGGTCGGCGGCGGCCCGGCCTCGCTTGCGGTGGCGCGCGACCTCGCCCCGCTCGGTTATCATTGCACCGTGTTCGATGCCGATCCGAGGGCGGGCGGTATGATGCGGAGCCAGATCCCGAAGTTCCGGCTGCCGGACGCGGTGATCGACGAGGAAACCGATTACATCCTCAACCTCGGTGTCGAGTTCAAGGGCGGCCATCGCATCGACAGTCTGAAGGAGCTGCTTGGTAAAAACTACGACGCCATTTTCGTCGGCTCCGGCGCGCCGCGCGGTCGCGAGCTTGACATACCGGGCCGCAAGGAAGCCGCCGCCAACATCCATATCGGGATCGAGTGGCTGTCGTCGGTGTCGTTCGGCCATGTCGAGAAGATCGGCAAGCGCGTCATCGTGCTGGGCGGCGGCAACACCGCGATGGACTGCTGCCGCACTGCGCGCCGCCTCGGCGGCGACGACGTCAAGGTGATCGTGCGCTCCGGCTTCGAGGAGATGAAGGCGAGCCCCTGGGAAAAGGAAGACGCGATTCACGAGGATATTCCGGTCCTCAATTTCATGGTGCCGGTTGCGTTCACCCATGACAACGGCAGGCTCACCGGCGTCACCTTCCAGAAGGTGAAGGCTGAATACGACAAGAATGGCCGCCGCAACCTAGTGCCCGCGGGCGAGCCCGACCAGACCATCCCTTGCGACGACGTGCTGATCGCGGTCGGCCAGGAAAACGCCTTTCCCTGGATCGAGCGCGACTGCGGCGTCGAATTCGACAAATGGGGCATGCCGCAGGTCGATCAGAAAACCTTCGCCTCGACCCATCCGAAAGTGTTCTTTGGCGGCGACGCGGCGTTTGGTCCGAAGAACATCATCTGGGCGGTCGCGCACGGCCACGATGCCGCGCTGTCGATCCACAAGATGATTTCGGGCGAAGACATTACCGAGCGTCCGCTTCCCGAGGTGCAGATCTCCTCGCAGAAGATGGGCATCCACGAGTGGAGCTACGACAACGACGTCTCCGGCGACAAGCGCTACAAGGTGCCGCATCGCGACAAGGTGATCGCGCTGAAGGACATCCGTACCGAGGTCGAGCTTGGCTACGACGTCAAACTCGCGCTCGGCGAGGCGCAACGCTGCCTGAACTGTGACATACAGACGGTGTTCTCGGCGCCCGCCTGCATCGAATGCGACGCCTGCGTCGACATCTGCCCGATGGACTGCATCACGTTCACGGAGAACGGCGAGGAAGCGGACCTCCGGCAGCGGCTGAAGGCCCCCGCGCCCAACCGCGACCAGGACCTGTATGTCGCCGACGGCCTCAAGACCGGGCGCGTCATGGTCAAGGACGAGGACGTCTGCCTGCATTGCGGCCTGTGCGCCGAACGCTGCCCCACCGGCGCCTGGGACATGCAGAAATATCTCATCGATATGACCTATGCGGGATCAACATGTCAGTCCAAAGCCCGATCAGCAGCGTAAACGACTTCGTCGTCCGCTTCGCCAACGTCAACGGCTCGGGTTCGGCGAGCGCCAATGAATTGTTCGCCCGCGCCATCCTGCGTCACGGCGTGCCGGTCAGCCCGCGCAACATCTTCCCCTCCAACATCCAGGGGCTTCCGACCTGGTATGAGGTGCGCGTCACCGAAGCCGGCCATCTCGGCGCCCGCGGCGGCGTCGACCTGATGGTGGCGATGAATCCGCAGACCTGGGACAAGGATGTCGCCTCGATCGAGACCGGCGGCTACCTGTTCTACGACTCGACCAAGCCGTTGCCGTCGTCGAAGTTCCGCACCGACATAACCGTGATCGGCGTGCCGCTGACCGCGATCACCAACTCGACCTATACCGATCCGCGCCAGCGCCAGCTGTTCAAGAACATCATCTATCTCGGCGCACTCTGCGCCTTGCTCGATATGGATCCGAAGCTGGTCGAGAAGCTGTTCGGCGAACAGTACAAGGGCAAGGAAAAGCTGTTGTCCTCCAACGTCCACGCGCTGCATCTCGGCCGCGACTGGGCGCTGCAAAACCTGAAGTGCCCGCTCGGACTGCGGGTGAAGAAGGCCGACAAGGTTGGCGAGCGGATATTCATCGAGGGCAACAGCGCGGCTGCGCTCGGCGCCGTCTATGGCGGTGCTACCGTCTGCGCCTGGTATCCGATCACGCCGTCGTCCTCGCTGGCGGATGCGTTCGGCGCCCATTGCAAGAAGCTGCGGCACGATCCGCAGACCGGCAAGGCGAAATACGCCATCGTGCAGGGCGAGGATGAACTGGCCTCGATCGGCATCGTGATCGGCGCGTCCTGGAACGGCGCGCGCGCCTTCACCGCGACGTCCGGCCCCGGCATCTCGCTGATGACCGAATTCATCGGCCTGTCCTACTTCGCGGAGATTCCAGCCGTCATCATGAACGTGCAGCGCGCCGGCCCCTCGACCGGAATGCCGACCCGAACCCAGCAGTGCGACATCATTGCGTGCGCTTACGCCTCGCATGGCGATACCAAACACATCCTTTTGTTTCCGGAAGACCCGGCCGAAGCCTTCGAATTCGCGGCGGCTTCCTTCGACCTCGCCGAGCGGCTGCAGACCACGATCTTCCTGATGCTCGATCTCGACATCGGCATGAACCACCGGCTGTGCCGCCCGCTGAAGTGGGATGACGGCAGGCAGTATGACCGCGGCAAGGTAATGACCGCCGAAATGCTCGACGAGCCCGGCCGCGATTTCGGCCGCTATCTTGACGTCGATGGCGACGGCATCCCCTTCCGCACCTATCCGGGCACCCACCCGACCAAGGGCTCGTTCTTTACCCGCGGCACGTCGCGCGACCGTTACGCGCGCTATTCGGAGGAAGGTGCGGTTTACGCCGACAACATGCAGCGGCTGGTGCGCAAGTTCGAGACCGCACAGGACATGGTGCCGCGGCCGTTGCAGGCCAACGCCGCGAAACCGACCAAGTACGGCGTCATCTATTTCGGCTCGACCTCGCCGGCGATGGACGAGGCGATCGGGCTACTGGAAGCGCGCGGCCATCAGCTTGACCGCCTGCGCATCCGCGCCTTCCCGTTCCACTCCAGCGTGGCGAGCTTCATTGCGGATCACGATTTCGTCTACGTGGTCGAACAGAACCGCGATGCCCAGTTGCGCCAGCTGATTGTCAACGAGAACGGCATCGACCCGGTCCGGCTGGTGCCGATCCTGCACTATGACGGCACGCCGATCACTGCGCGCTTCATCGCTAATTCCATCGGCGACCACCAGGACCACCTGAAAGTGACCCCTCTTCGCAAGGCTGTGTCATGACCGATGTGTTGATCCCTCCGGCGTCATGCCCGGCCTTGTGCCGGGCATCCACGCCTTCCTTTTTCTCGGCCAAGACGTGGATGGCCGGGACAAGCCCGGCCATGACGAGGCTGGAATCGCAGGTGCAGAAATGACCTACATTGCAAAACCTAAATTCCATCATCCTGGCCTGCCGAAGAACGAACTCGGCTACACCCACCGGGATTACGAGGGCAAGATCTCGACCCTGTGCGCCGGCTGCGGCCACGATTCGATCACGGCCGCGATCATCGAGGCCTGCTACGAACTGTCGATCGAACCGCACCGGGTCGCCAAGATCTCCGGCATCGGCTGCTCGTCGAAGACCCCGGACTATTTCCTCGGCAACTCGCACGGCTTCAATTCGGTTCATGGTCGCATGCCGTCGGTGCTGACCGGCGCCAACCTCGCCAACCGCGACCTGATCTATCTCGGCGTCTCCGGCGACGGCGACTCGGCCTCGATCGGCTTCGGCCAGTTCGCGCATTCGATCCGGCGCGGCGTCAACATGACCTACATCGTTGAGAACAACGGCGTGTACGGCCTGACCAAGGGCCAGTTCTCCGCCACCGCCGACCGTGGCTCGAAGTCAAAGAAGGGCGTGATGAACACCGACAACGCCATCGACCTGGTGGCGATCGCGCTGCAACTCGGCGCCAGCTTCGTGGCGCGCAGCTTCTCCGGCGACAAAACCCAACTGGTGCCGCTGATATCCGCCGCGATCCGGCACAAGGGCGCGGCGTTCATCGACGTCATCAGCCCCTGCATCGCCTTCAACAACCACGCCGGCTCGACCAAGAGCTTCGACTATGTCCGCGAACACAACGAAGCGGTGAACCGTCTCGACGTGATCACGGGGCGAGAACCCATCACCGTCGATTACGCGCCAGGCTCGGTGCAGGTGGTGGATCAGCATGACGGAACGCGGCTGGCGCTGCGCAAGATCGACGCCGATTACGATGCCAATGACCGGCTGGCGGCCATGACCTTCCTGCAGAAACATGCCGCCAAGGGCCAGGTGGTGACCGGTTTGCTGTATGTCGACCCGGATTCCGACGACCTGCACAGCCACCTCGATACCGTCGAGACGCCGCTGAACAGGCTGGAGGCCAAGGATCTGTGCCCCGGCACATCGGCGCTGGAAAAGATCAACGCCAGCCTGCGCTAGAGGCATCGCTGGCTACCGGACGTTCAAGCCGCGGCGGCGAGCTTCCGCGGATTTGCCACATGCTCCTTGAGCACCGTGCCTGAGGCATCGACCTCGACCAGCGAAACGTCGTAGCTCCAGAGGTCAGCGAGGTGCTGCAGCACGCGCCTGGCGTCGACCTCGCTCAGTTGCGCGCCCTTGAGCACCACATGGCGAAGCATCAAACGGCGGTCGCCGGCCAGGTCGACATCGACGACTTCGATGTTGGCGTCGATGAAACCGACGTCATATTGCCGCGCCAGTTCGCGGCGAAGCCGGCGATAGCCGCGCTCGTCGTGGATGGCATCGACCAGGATGCCGGCGCTCTCCGCGGGGTCGTCGTGCAGGTGAAACATGCGGAAATGGCGCATCAGCCGCGGGCTGAGAAACTGGCTGATAAAGCTTTCGTCGCGATAATCCGTCCAAACGCTGCGCAGCACGGCCATGGCGTCGCCGGTCCCGGCGATGTCGGGGAACCATTCGCGATCCTCCTCGTCAGGGCAGGTTACGATTCGCTCGATATCCTGCATCATGGCAAAGCCGAGCGCATAGGGGTTGAAGCCGGAGTAGTGGGGATTGTCGAAGTCCGGCTGGAACACGACGTTGGTATGCGACTGCAGGAACTCGAGAAAATTGCCGTCGGATATCCGCCCCTGTTCGTGCAGGCGGTTCATGATTCGGTAGTGAACGTAGGTCGCGGTGCCCTCGTTCATGACCTTGGTCTGGCTTTGCGGGTAGAAATACTGCGCGATGTGCCGCACGATACGCAGCAACTCGCGTTGCCATGGCGCCAGCCGCGGCGCCGTCTTCTCCAGAAAATAAAGCAGATTCTCCTGCGGCAAGCCGAGCAAATTCTGGCGACGCCCGACATTGAGCAACACATCACTCTTGGCCGGACCGCTCGGGACGGTTCGCCACAGATCGTTGAAAGTGCCCTCCTCGTGCATGCGACGCTTTCCGGCCCGCTTTTCCTCCGCACGCAGGTCCAGCTTCTTTTTGCCGGGATAGCGGTCGATACCGTGCGACATCAGCGCATGCGCGGCATCCAAGGTCTGCTCGACCGCCTGCCGGCCGTGGCGCTCCTCGCACTGCGTCACATAGCTCTTGGCAAATTCGAGGTAGTCGAGAATGCCGTCGGCATCGGTCCATTGCCTGAAGAGATAGTTGTTCTTGAAAAAATGGTTGTGACCGAACGCCGCGTGCGCGATCACCAGCGTTTGCATCGTCGCGGTGTTTTCCTCCATCAGATAGGAGATGCACGGCGAACTGTTGATGACGATCTCGTAGGCAAGGCCCATCAGCCCTTTGCGGTAGGATGCCTCCTGATAGGCAAAGTGCTTTCCGAATGACCAGTGCTTGTAATACAGCGGCATGCCGACCGAGGAATAGGCGTCCAGCATCTGCTCGGCTGTGATGACCTCGATCTGGTTCGGATAGACGTTGAGGCCGAGTTCTTTCAGCGCAATCCCCTCGCAGGCGTCATGGACGCGCTGCAGCGCCGGAAAATCCCAGTCGGCGCCCCTGAAAAGCAGTTGGTCGGTCGCGGTCATGGGGCGGCCCTCTCCTGCTGTCCACGGCGCTGGAACAGGTCGTGGAATACCGGAAAAATTTCGCTGCGCTCGCGCACCTTGCGCATCGACAGCGGCGCGCCGTTCGCGCGCAGACGCTCATAGAGCGTCCACAACGACGAATTGGGCATGTCATACATCATCCCGCCATCCTGGCCGACCTCCAGATAGGCAAAGAACTGGCTTGCCGGCAGGATCATCTCCGTCAGCAGCCGGCCTGCGACTTCGCCGTCAGCGTGGGAATTGTCCCCATCGGAGGCCTGCGCGGCGTAGATATTCCAGTCGGCGGGCCGAAACCGCGACCTGACGATGTCGTGCATCGCCTGCAAGGCGCTCGATACCAGCGTGCCGCCCGAGGCCGGTCCATGAAAAAACGTATCCTCGTCGACTTCCTCGGCCCGATCCGTATGCCGGATGAAGACGATTTCGACGTGGCGATAGCGTCGCTTGAGAAAGACGTAAAGCAGCATGTAGAATCGCTTGGCAAGATCCTTCATGTGCTCGTTCATCGAGCCCGACACATCCATCAGGCAGAACATCACGGCCTGCGCCACCGGTTTCGGCACCGCCTCGAAGCGCCGGTAGCGGATATCGATCGGATCGATGAAAGGGATCCGGTGCATTTTGGATTTCAACGCCGCAATCTCGGCCAGCAGTTCGACCCGCCTGACCTCGTCGCAAGTCGCCATCTCCGCTTCCAGCGCTGCCAATTCTTCGGGCCGCGGCCGCCGCAACGCTACCCGCCGCGCCATCGCCCGCGCAACGGTTCGGCTCACCGAAATATTCGCCGGCGAACCCGAAGTTGTATAACCGGCCCTGCGAATTCCCTCGCTTTCGACTTCCGCAAGCTTCCGCTTGGCAAGATCGGGCAATTCCAGATCGTCGAGGAACAGATCAACGAACTCATCGCGGCTGAGGACGAAGCGGAACGCGTCCTGGCTGTCGCCCTCGCCGGGACCGCCTGCTCTTCCGCCAGTCTGGCCGGAGCGCGGCAGAATGTCGCCTTCAATGAACTTCTTGTTTCCGGGCAGAACCATGTCGCGCGTCCCGCCATCGCGGCGGAAACGCGGCTCATCCATACCCTCGACCGGGATGCTCACCTCGCCGCCTTCCAGGACGTCCTTGACGTTTCGATCCTGCGAGGACTTCTTGACCGCCCCCTGCACCAGCGCCTTGGCGCGGCGCAGGAAGCGCTGGCGGTTCTCGAGGCTCTTGCTACCGGGGTTGAGCCGCCGGTCAACGATATGGAGGGTCACTTTCGTATCCGCCTCACCCCGCTTGTTTCACGCGCATGTACCATTCGACGAGCCGCCGGACCTGACGCTCGGTATACCCGCGCTCGACCATGCGCGCGACAAACTCGCCATGCTTCTTTTCGGTTTCGCCGTCTTTCTTCGAGCCGAATGAAATGACAGGCAGCAGGTCCTCGACCTGGGAGAATATCCGCTTTTCGATCACCTCGCGAATCTTCTCGTAACTCGTCCAGGACGGATTCTTGCCGCCATTCTGCGCCCGCGAGCGCAGCGAGAACTTGACGACCTCGTTGCGGAAGTCCTTCGGGTTGGCGATGCCAGCCGGCTTCTCGATCTTGGTCAGTTCCTGGTTGAGGAGCTCGCGGTCGAGCAGCTGACCTGTATCGGGATCCTTGAAATCCTGGTCCTCGATCCAGGAGTCGGCGTAATCGACATAGCGATCGAACAGATTTTGGCCGTAATCGGAATAGGACTCGAGATAAGCCTTTTGAATCTCATGGCCGATGAACTCGGCGTAGCGCGGAGCCAGATCGGCCTTGATGAATTCGAGGTAGCGTTTCTCGACTTCGTCGGGAAGCTGCTCGCGGCGGATCGCCTGCTCCAGTGTGTACATCAGATGAACCGCGTCGGCTCCGACCTCGGTCGTGTCGTGATTGTAGGTCGCTGCGAGAACCTTGAAGGCAAACCGCGTCGAGACGCCGTCCATTCCCTCGTCAACACCGGCGGCGTCCTTGTATTCCTGGACACTGCGGGCCTTTGGATCCGACTCTTTCAGGCTTTCGCCGTCATATACCCGCATCTTCGCGAACAGGGTCGAATTCTCATGCTTGCGCAGACGCGACAGCACCGAGAACCGCGCCAGCGTTTCCAGCGTCGCCGGCGCGCAAGGCGCGGTCGCCAGTTCGGACCCTTGGATGAGCTTCTCGTAAATCTTCTGTTCCTCGGTGGCGCGCAAGCAGTACGGCACCTTGACGACGCAGATTCGGTCGATGAAGGCTTCGTTGTTCTTGTTGGTCTTGAAGCTTTGCCATTCGGACTCGTTGGAATGGGCCAGGATGACGCCGGTGAACGGAATGGCGCCGATATTCTCGGTGCCGATATAGTTGCCTTCCTGCGTCGCCGTCAGCAGCGGATGCAGCATCTTGATCGGGGCCTTGAACATCTCGACGAATTCAAGCACGCCCTGGTTGGCCCGATTGAGCCCGCCGGAATAGCTGTAGGCGTCGGGATCGTTCTGGGCGAAGGTCTCTAGCTTGCGGATGTCGACCTTGCCGACCAGCGAAGAGATATCCTGGTTGTTTTCGTCTCCGGGCTCGGTCTTGGCTACCGCGATCTGCCGCAACCGCGACGGTTGAATCCTGGCGACGCGGAATTGCGAGATGTCGCCGCCGAAGGCCTCGAGGCGCTTGTAGCACCATGGACTCATCAGCCCGTTGAGGCGGCGGCGCGGAATGCCGTATTTCTCCTCGAGCATCGGCCCCAGCGAGTCCGGATCAAACAGGCCGAGCGGGCTTTCGAAGACGGGGCTGAGTTCGTCGCCGGCCTTCAGGACATAGATCGGATGAACTTCCATCAACGCCTTCAGGCGCTCGGCAAGCGACGACTTTCCGCCGCCGACAGGTCCGAGCAAGTAAAGAATCTGCTTGCGCTCCTCGAGGCCCTGCGCTGCGTGCCGGAAAAACCCGACAATGCGCTCGATGGTTTCCTCCATGCCGTAGAAGCCGGCGAACGCCGGATAAACCCGCATCGTGCGATTGAGGAAAATGCGGCCAAGGCGAGCGTCCTTGGCGGTGTCGATCATCTGAGGCTCGCCGATCGCTGCCAGTAACCGTTCGGCGGCGTTGGCATATCGCATCGGATCGCTTCGACACGATTCCAGATATTCAGCCATCGACATGTCGGTCTGGCTTCGCGCTTCGAAGGACCGAACAAACGCATTGAACAGAGAATCGTTGTACATGATCCCTCTCTCCATGGTCAGTTGTATGGCTGGACGCGCCGGCAGAGTTCATCACCGTCGGCGCACCAGCACCCGATCGCGAATCAGCAACAGCACATGGCTGTATTGGACACGCGACGGAGTCAGTCACGCAATGCAATAGTCATGCTAGAAGCGTGATCCTAGTATTGTTACGGTCGAATTCTCTCGCTATGTAACTGTCCCGCAACATTGAGCCTGATTATCACCCGATCGTGAGTCTTAACGATTTGTTAGGAATCGCTTGGCTTCACGGTCCTGTCTTGACCAGACTCCAAGAACTCGGATTGATGGAACTCGTTCCTCGCACCCCCCGGAGTTCTGCGATTTCCATGGAAAATCGACGCGCGCGGCACGGTCCACGGATTGCCTCAATCCGTCGGCAACTCGTTCAACCCGTTGTTGACATTCCCCCCTCGCCCCCGAAAGCTGCCCAAAACCCGCAAAAACCAATCGATCTAACCCAACAGGCATCATGAATCCCGTCAAAGCACTCGAAAAACACGGCCAGTCGGTATGGCTGGACTTCCTCGCCCGCGGCTTCGTCGCCAAGGGTGACCTCCAGGCGCTGATCGAGACCGACGGCGTCAAGGGGGTGACCTCGAATCCATCGATCTTTGAAAAAGCGATCGGCAGCTCGGACGAGTATGACGGTGCGATCGGCCAGGCGTTGCGCAAGGGCGACCGGGAAGTCGCCGAGATATTCGAGGCGCTCGCAGTCGAAGACATCCAGAACGCCGCCGACGTGCTGCGCGCGGTCTATGACACGCTGAACGGCGGCGACGGTTTTGTCAGCCTCGAGGTCTCGCCCTATCTGGCGAAGGATACCAAAGGTACCATCGTCGAGGCCGAGCGGCTCTGGAAGAGCGTCAAGCGCCGCAATCTGATGGTCAAGGTGCCGGCGACGCCGGAGGGCCTGCCGGCGATCGAACACCTGATTGGCGAAGGCATCAGCGTCAACGTCACCTTGTTGTTTTCGCAAGCGGTCTATCGCGAGGTTGCGGAGGCCTACATCGCCGGCCTGGAGAAATTCGTCGCCAGCGGTGGCGATCCCGCGCCTGTCGCCAGCGTCGCCTCGTTCTTCGTCAGCCGTATCGACAGCGCGGTCGACAAGCAACTCGACGAACAGGTCGCCAGGGCCAACGACCCCGGCGAGAAGGCGCGGCTGAACGCGCTGAAGGGCAAGATCGCCATCGCCAACGCCAAGCTTGCCTACCAGGACTACAAGCGCCTGTTTGCCGGCCCGCGCTGGGAGAAGCTCGCGCGCAAGGGCGCCAGGCCGCAGCGCCTGCTCTGGGCCTCTACCGGCACCAAGAACAAGGACTACAGCGACGTCTTGTATGTCGAGGAGCTTATCGGCCCCGACACCATCAACACTGTGCCGCCGACCACGCTCGACGCGTTCCGCGACCACGGCAAGCCGCGCGACAGCCTTGAGGAAAACATCGATGGCGCCCGGCATGCGCTGGAAGAACTCGAAAGATCCGGCATCGTGCTCGACGCGATCACCGCCGAACTGGTGAAGGACGGCGTCAGGCAATTTGCTGATGCCGCCGACAGGCTCTATGGCGCGGTCGCGCACAAGCGCGCGGCCTTCCTCGGAAGCGGCATCGACCGACAGCAGCTGGCGTTGGGCGAGCGGATGATGACGGCCGTCGCGAAGAGCACGGAGGATTGGCGCGCTTCGGCCAAGATCCGTCGCCTCTGGCAAAAGGACAAATCGGTCTGGACCGGTGACGACGAAAACAAATGGCTGGGCTGGCTCGACAGCCCCGCCGCCGCCGACCTTGCGGATTACGAGGATTTTGCCCGGCGCGTGAAGGGACAGAATTTCAGCGATGCGGTCGTGCTCGGCATGGGCGGATCGAGCCTGGGCCCCGAGGTTCTCGCCGAAACCTTCGCCAGAAAATCAGGCTTTCCGAAACTGCGCGTGCTTGACTCCACCGATCCCGCCCAGGTGCGCGCGATGGAAGCCTCGGTCGATCTTGCCAAAACACTGTTTATCGTCTCCAGCAAATCCGGCAGCACGACCGAGCCGAACGCGATGAAGGATTACTTTTTCGATCGCGTCGCCGACACCATCGGCGCTGACAAGGCCGGTCATCGCTTCATCGCGGTGACCGATCCCGGCTCGTCGCTGGAGAAGGTCGCAACCAGGCAGGGTTTTGCGCGCATCTTCCACGGCGATCCCGCGGTCGGCGGTCGCTATTCCGTGCTTTCGCCGTTCGGGCTGGTGCCGGCAGCGGCGGCCGGCATCGACATCCGCAGCCTGATCACGCACGCGCTGACGATGGTGCGCTCCTGCGGCGCCGACGTACCGCCGCAGGAAAATCCGGGTGTACAGCTCGGGCTCGCAATGGGCATCGCCGGTCTCGAAGGCCGCGACAAGGTGACCATCACGGCCTCGCCGAAGCTCGCCGATTTCGGCGCCTGGGCCGAACAGTTGATCGCCGAATCCACCGGCAAGGATGGCAAGGGATTGATTCCGGTCGATGGCGAGCCGCTGGGCGAGCCGAAGCTCTATGGCAATGACCGCCTCTTCATCGACATCCGGATCGAAGGCGACAACGACGCCGCGCATGACGACAGGCTGCATGCGCTTGAAGCGGCCGGACATCCCGTCGTCCGCATCGCCGTGAAGTCGATCGCCCACATCGGCCAGGAATTTTTCCGCTTTGAGCTTGCAACCGCGGTGGCGAGCGCGGTCCTCGGCGTCAACCCGTTCAATCAGCCCGATGTGGAAGCGGCCAAGATCAAGACCCGCGAATTGACAACGGCGTTCGAGAACACCGGCGCCCTGCCGGCGGAACGGCCGGTGGTTTCGACCGATGAAGTCGACCTCTATACCGACTCGCACAACACAGCCCAGCTTCGCCAGGCAGGCGCCGACGGCAGCCTCGGCTCCTGGATCAAGGCGCATCTGGCGCGCTCCGGCCGCGGCGACTATGTCGCCCTGCTCGCCTATATCGCACGCGATGGCGGCACGATCGACGCGCTGCAGAAGATGCGGCTTGCGGTGCGCGAGGGGCGTCGGGTGGCGACCTGCGCTCAGTTCGGTCCGCGTTTCCTGCACTCCACCGGACAAGCCTACAAGGGCGGCCCTGACAGCGGCGTGTTCCTGCAGATTACCGCCGACGATGCCCGGGATTTGCCGGTGCCGGGCCAGAAGGCCAGCTTCGGCGTGATCAAGGCGGCGCAGGCCCGCGGCGATTTCGACGTGCTGACCGAACGCGGCAAGCGCGCGCTCCGCGTCCACCTCAAGGGAGAGCTGGGACCGGCGCTGGCTGCGCTCGACGCCGCTATTGTCGAAGCGCTGGCCTAGCCAAGCCGGGGCATGCAGATCGCCGTAACGCAGCTATTCGCCCGTCGGCCACCCAAACGCGCCGGGCGATCGATGCGATCGTGGAGACTTCATTCACTACTTGAACTGGCTGCCCGATGGCACGCATCTCACTCGTTGTTTCCGACGTTGACGGCACCCTGCTGACCGATGACAAGAGCCTGACCGATGGCGCAAAGGCAGCGGTCCGCAAGCTGCACGCGGCCGGCATCGGCTTTTCCATCGTTTCCAGCCGTCCTACCATCGGCATGGGCTTTCTGGTCGAACCTCTGGCGATTGCACTCCCTATTGGGGCTTTCAACGGCAGTTCGACCGTCGATGCCGGACTCAAGCCGATTGAACAGCACCTGATCGCGCCTGAAGTGGCAAAACGCAGCCTTGACGTGCTCGATGCGTTTGGCGTCGACATCTGGCTGTTCACCAATGACCGCTGGTACACGCGCAATCGAGCTGGCGAGTACGTCGCGTCCGAACAGCATGCGATCAAGGCCCATCCGACCGTCATCGCGGACTTCGCGCCGCATTTGAGCCAGGCCTGCAAGATCGTCGGCGCCAGTTCGGATGCCGCGCTGCTGCAGCGTTGCGAGGCGGCGATGAAGCAGGCGGTTGGCCGGGAGGCCACCGCGGTGCGGTCGCAAACCTACTATCTGGACGTGACGCCGCCGGGTCATGACAAAGGCACCTTCGTCGAGGGGTTGTCGAAACGGCTCGGCATTTCGACCGACGCGGTTGCGACCATCGGCGACATGGAGAACGATCTGCCGATGTTTGCCAGAAGCGGCGTCTCGTTCGCCATGGGCAACGCCGCCTACGAGATCAAAAAGCGCGCGACGCATGTGACCGACAGCAACGAGCGCGACGGCTTTGCGCGCGCAGTGGAGACGGTGCTGAAGCTTGCGTAGCGCGCCGCGGCTACACCCTTCACCGTCAGGGCGGCGGACAAACCGCGATCTCGGGGCGCCGACGCCCGCGGAAATCAGGATCGGCCTGGCGTGCGCGAGCGCTCCTGCGTCGCGGCCTTGAGCGCAACAACGTCGATCGCGGATTTCATATCCTCAAGCGGCACTGGAAGCCGCCGTCGCCAGTTCGGATGTTCGTGGACGGTGCCGGGAATGTTGGGCTGGTCCACCACCCCAAGCAGGTCCTCCAGCGCGATCGCGAGCAGCCGCGATCTGGTCCGCGCCAGAAAACTCACCACCGCATGAAGGTCGTTGCGATCGATCGCATGATGGCGCAACACATCGTCGAGCATGGCGAGCGCATGCCAGCGCGCCTCGTCGCTCTCGCCGGGATCGATGCCGATCGAACGCTTGGTCTTCAGATCCCCGAAGCCGCGCCAGCCGGCATAAGTGGAGAGATCGTGGGTGTTGAAGGTAACGAGCGCATTGGCCCCGTAATGGTCGATGTCGCGGAAAGCGCCGCGGTCGTCGCGCTCGAACATCATCACCAGGTACGACCAGATGCCCCAGTCGGCCATCTCGGCGCGAAAACCTTCCGGCACGGTGCCGAGATCCTCGCCAATCACGACGCAGCGATGCGTCAGGCTTTCCTGCGCGGTCACCGCCAGCAGCGCCTCGAACGGCATCTGCACATAGACGCCATCGGCGGCGGAAAAGCCGTGCGGTACCAGATAGAGCCGCTTCAAACCCAGCACATGGTCGAGCCGGATCGCGCCGGCATGCCGCATCGAGGCGCGCAGCATGTCGCGGTACGGCGCAAAGGATTGCCGCTCCAGCCCGGCGGCGTTGAATCCGGCAAGCCCCCAGCTTTGACCGGCGGTGTTGAGCGGATCCGGCGGCGCCCCGACGCCGAGATGGCGCGAGATCGCGACCTGTTCGTTCCAGGCGTCGAAGCCGTCGGCCTGCACCCCGACGGCGACGTCGAGATAAAGTCCGACCCGCATGCCGCGCTTGCGGGCCAGATCGGCGGCGGCGCCGAGCTGCCGGTCGGCGATCCATTGCACGAATTCGACAAAAGCGATCTCGTCGGCATCCGCGCCCTTTCGAAGCGCGGCGAATCCAGCATCGTCCGGTTGCCGCCACGGCTGCGGCCATTCCCACCACGGCGCGCCAAATTTGTGCCTGAGCACCTCGAAGCAGGCAAAGCGCGACAGCAGGACCTGGCGTTCCCGGCGGAATTTGTTGAAATCCCGCCGGCGCGCCGGCGTCGCGCCGGCCTTGAAGGACGCAAAGGCGGACCGCAGCGCGCGCCATTTCAGGCCCGCGGCGGCGGGGTAATCGACGATTTCGGCAGCCCGTAGCCGGGCCAGGGCCTGGCTGGTTTCGGCATCAAGGTGAAACTCGGGAAGCCGTTCGACGTCGATATAAAGCGCGTTGAGAAACAACCGGCTGTTCGGCGAATAGGGGCTGCAATCGCCCGGCCGGTCGTCGAACAGCGCGTGCAGGGGATTGAGGCCGACGCCATCGGCGCCGAGATCACTGGCCAAGCCGATCAACCCTTCGAGATCGGTGAAATCGCCGATCCCCCAGTTGCGCGCGGAACGAACGCCATAAAGCTGCACCGCGAGCAGCCAGCAGCGGTCGAAATCGCCGCCGAACGCCCGCTCAGGCGCCGAAATCAGCGGCACGTCCTCGGTGACGGCAGCGCCGTCGGCCAGTTGCAGACGGTACACGCCCGGCGTCAGGCCCTCCGGCCAGTCGATAGCCCGCGCCCTCGCCACGCCTTCCGCAACTACCCCGGCAGCCGCAACAATCTTCCAACGCACCGGAAGCCGCGCCTCCGGCCGGAGTTCGCTACGCGTCGCCCGCCCGGCCCGAACCACCACCGGCCGTCCTACCAGCGGCCCCGAAGCCTGCAACGGCAGCGCGTCGAGGATTACTTTGAGGGCGGCCGCGTCGGTCAGGCGGCGCCTGCCCTGGCCGTCCAGGAACTCGGTCTGAATTCCCCGTGCTTCAGCTTGCGAAAAAAGATCCATTCGGCACGCACTTTGCACGCAAACATCGCACGGATGTCGCGAAATTGTCCCAATGCAGGAAGGGGATGGATTTGAGTAACGCCCCCGGCCACACCAGGTTCCCCAACGGAACCAAAGCGCGCCGGACGGCTTTCTACCCAAGTCCAGAACGTTTCCCATTCAGCCAACGAAACGGGAGCGTCATTTCCATGGCCATGGCATCACCGTGAACAAAAAAGCCCAAATCGCCGAAAGCGCCAAGGCGGGCGCTCCCGTCCCACTGCCCGGCGGCAACCGCACTGATATCGACGCCGGAAAGGCGGGCGACGCGCCAGCCATCGATGCCGCCGCCGACGATCTTTGGTACAAGGACGCCATCATCTATCAGCTTCACGTCAAGGCCTTCGCCGACAGCAACAATGACGGCATCGGCGACTTCGCGGGGCTGACCGAGAAGCTGGGCTACCTGGAGGACCTCGGCGTCACCACGCTGTGGCTGTTGCCGTTCTATCCCTCGCCCGGCCGGGACGACGGCTACGACATCGCCGACTACGGCGACATCAATCCCGATTTCGGCACGATGAAGGACTTCAAGCGCTTCATCCAGGAAGCCAAGAAGCGCGGCCTGCGTGTCATCACCGAACTCGTCGTCAACCACACCTCGGACCAGCACGACTGGTTCAAGCGCGCCCGCCGCAGCGATCCGAACTCCAGCGCGCGCAACTGGTATGTCTGGAGCGACACCGATCAGAAGTACCAGGGCACGCGGATCATCTTCACCGATACCGAGAAATCGAACTGGACCTGGGATCCGGAGGCCGGCCAGTTCTACTGGCACCGCTTCTTCTCGCACCAGCCGGACCTCAATTTCGACAATCCTCGGGTGGTGAGCGCGCTGGTGCAGGTGATGAAGCGCTGGCTCGACACCGGCGTCGACGGCTTCCGGCTCGACGCCATTCCCTATCTGTGCGAGCGCGACGGCACCAACAACGAGAACCTGCCGCAGACGCACGCCATCATCAAGCAGTTGCGACGCGAACTCGACAATTATGCCAAGGGCAAGGTCCTGCTGGCCGAGGCCAACCAATGGCCGGAAGACGTCCAGGAATACTTCGGCAGCGGCGACGAATGCCACATGGCCTATCATTTTCCGCTGATGCCACGCATCTACATGGCGATCGCGCAGGAAGACCGCTTTCCCATCACCGACATCCTGCGCCAGACGCCTGATATCCCCAACAGCTGCCAGTGGGCGCTGTTCCTGCGCAACCACGACGAACTGACGCTGGAAATGGTCACCGACGTCGAGCGCGACTATCTGTGGTCGACCTATGCGAACGATCCGCGCGCACGCATCAATGTCGGCATCCGCCGCCGGCTGGCGCCCTTGATGGACAACGACCGCCGCAAGATCGAGCTGATGAACTCGCTGCTGTTCTCGTTTCCGGGTACGCCGATCATCTACTACGGCGACGAGATCGGCATGGGCGACAACATCTATCTCGGCGACCGCAACGGCGTCCGCACCCCGATGCAGTGGACCCCGGACCGCAATGGCGGCTTCTCGCGCGCCGATCCGGCGCGGCTCTACGCGCCGACCATCATGGACCCGGTCTATGGTTATGAGTCCGTCAATGTCGAGGCGCAGTCGCGCAGCCTCTCCTCGCTGCTGTCAGCCACCAAACGGCTGATCGCAGTGCGCAAGTCCACGCTTGCCTTCGGCCGCGGCAGCATGACTTTCATCCGCCCTGAGAACCGCGCAGTATTGTGCTACGTTCGGCAGTACCGCGACGAAGTCATTCTGTGCGTCGCCAACCTGTCGCGCTCGGCGCAGGCGACGGAGCTCGATCTTTCCGCCTGGAAGGACCGCGTGCCGCTGGAAATGCTCGGCCGTTCGCGCTTTCCTGCGATCGGCGACGCGCCCTACATGATCACGCTGGCGCCCTACGGCTTCTACTGGTTCGAACTGCAGGAGCCCGACAAATCGGCGCCGGTCACACCGCGCGCGGTGCCCGAGTTTGAAACGCTGGTGGTGCCGGTCAACGCCACCTGGGTGTCGCTGGCGCGCGAGCGCGGCGTGTTCGAACGCGACGTGCTGCCGGGATACCTGGCGCGCACCCGCTGGTATCCGCAACGGTTGGCCAGGGAAATCCAGCCCAGGCTGGTATCGGCGATCCCGTTCTGCGATATCGGCGACAACCGGCCGTGGCTCGCCTGCTTCGAGACCACGCAGCGTGGCGTGACGGCGCGCTACTTGCTGCCGCTGCAGATCGAATGGGTGCGCTTTGATCGCGAACGCTACAATCCCAGTGCGCTGGCCGCGGTGCGCCAGGGTGCGCGCGAAGGTACCCTGCTGGATGTCGCCACCGACCCGATTTTCATTTCGCTGTTGCTGCGAAATTTGAGGGCGTCGCTGACCATCGAGGAGAACGACCAGGGACTGCGGCTCGAATTCCGTCCAACCAGCCGTTTCGCCAACGGACCGATCCGGCCGCCCAAGCACATCAGGACCATTGAAACCGACCGGCCCGACAGCACGGCGCTGGTGGACGAAGACTATGTCATCAAAATTTTCCGTGCACTTGAGGCTGGCATCCATCCCGCGATCGAGATGGGACGTTTCCTCACCGACGTCGCGAAATTTCCAAACGCTCCGGCGCTGCTCGGCAGCGTCGAACTGGTCGAAGGCTTGGAGAATCGCGCGGTCGGAACCGTTCATGCCTTCGTCACCAACCAGGGCGACCTGTGGGCGGTGACCGCTTCCTACCTCGATCGCTTCGTCGAGGAGCAGCAATTGCTGGCGGCGAGCGAACATCCGGGTGAACGCGAGGAGCAAATGCCCTATCTGCGTCTGATGTCGCAGGCCGGGCGGCGCGTCGCCGAATTGCATGCCGCGCTGGGCGGCAACCGCGAAATGGCCGAATTCGCACCTGCCCCGATCCGGCCGGAAGACATCCAGCGCTGGACCGATGACCTGCTGACCCGCGCCGGGCGCGTCTGCGCCGTGCTGAGGGAGCGCCGCGACATGCTGAAGGAGCCGGAGCGCCTGCTCGCCGACCAGTTGCCGATGTTGCAAGCCGCCCTGCCCGAGCGTCTCGAAGCGTTGCTGCCGCCCGACCTCGACGGCCTCAACATCCGTCACCACGGCGACCTGCACCTCGGCCAGTTGCTGGCCGTCAAGGACGATGTCTTCATCATCGACTTCGCCGGCGAGGCAGACCGAACGATCGCCGAGCGCCGGCGCAAGGGGCCCGCGGCGCGCGATGTCGCCAGCCTGGTGCGTTCGATCGACTATTCGGCGACCGCAGCACTTGAGCGCGCACTCAAGGTTGCCCATGACGAACACGGCAGACTCGGCGCGGCGCTTGGCGAGTGGCGCGATCGAGCGACCGTAGCGTTGCTCGCCGCCTATCACGAGGCGATGGCCGACCGCCGCCTGTGGCCGTCCGACCCGAAGGCCGCCGATCGGTTGTTGACATTCTTCCTGATCGAGAAGGCGTTCAGCGAACTCGAACACGAACTGTCCTGGCGGCCGGACTGGCTGCGAATGCCTTTGGCCGGAATCATCAGGCTGTTGTCGCCATCGGCGCGCGAGGCCTCATGAACAGGTTGAGCGACGAGGCCTACGCCATCATCGAAGGCAGGCATTCCGACCCGTTTCGCTACCTCGGTCGCCACAGCGAAGGCGGCCGCCAGGTCGTGCGCGCCCTGCTGCCGGACGCGTCCAATGTGGAGGCGGTCGGCGAGCGCGGCGAAACCGCGCCGCTGGCGAAACTGCACGAGGCCGGACTGTTCGCCGGCCCGCTGCCGAACGGCGCCGCCAAATACCGGCTGCGCGCCCGCTTCGGCGACCATGTCGTCGATCTTGATGACCCCTATCGCTTTCCCCCCGTCCTGAGCGAGTTCGACCTGCACTTGCTGGGCGAAGGTACCCACCGCCGGATCTACGACAAGCTCGGCGCGCATCCGATGACGCTCGATGGCGTCGCGGGGGTTTCGTTCGTGGTGCTGGCGCCGAACGCCAGAGGCGTCAGCGTGGTCGGCGACTTCAACTACTGGAACGCGCGGCGTCATCCGATGCGCGTGCGCGGCGTCGGCTATTGGGAGCTATTCGTCCCGCATGCACGCGCCGGCGACCGCTACAAGTTCGAGATCATTGCCGCCGACGGGCGGCACCTGCCACTGAAATCAGACCCGCTTGCCTTTGCCGCGGAAGTGCGCCCCAGCACCGCCTCGATCGTGGTCGATCAAGCCAGGATTCCGCGGCCGCGCCCGGCGCCCTCTTCCGTCAACGCGCTGCAGGCCCCCGTCTCTATCTACGAGGTCCATCTCGGCTCTTGGCGGCGCAAGGGCAACAACGAATGGCTGAGCTATCGCGAACTCGCCGAACAGCTGCCGGCCTATGTGCGCGATCTCGGCTTCACCCATGTCGAGTTCCTGCCGGTCAGCGAGCATCCGTTCGACGGATCATGGGGCTACCAGCCGACCGGCCTGTACGCGCCGACCAGCCGGTTCGGCCCACCCGAAGATTTCTCAGCGCTGGTCGACGCCTGCCATCGCGAAGGGCTTGCAGTGTGGCTCGATTGGGTGCCCGGACATTTTCCCGATGATCCGCACGGCCTCGGCTATTTCGACGGCACTGCGCTTTACGAGCACGCCAATCCGCGGCAGGGCCGCCACTTCGACTGGGGCACGCTGATCTACAATTACGGCCGCACCGAAGTGGTCAACTTCCTGGTGTCGAACGCGCTGTTCTGGCTCGATCGTTACGGCATTGACGGCCTGCGCGTCGATGCCGTCGCCTCGATGCTCTATCTCGACTACAGCCGACCGGCCGGGGAATGGATCCCGAACCAGCACGGTGGCCGGGAGAACCTTGAAGCCGTCGCTTTCCTGCGCCGTTTCAATACCGAGCTGTTCGGAGAATTCCCAAACGCCACCACAGCGGCGGAAGAGTCCACCTCGTGGCCGGAGGTGTCGCGGCCGGTGGAGCATGGCGGACTCGGCTTCGGCTACAAATGGAACATGGGCTGGATGCACGACACGCTGAATTACATCGGCAAGGACCCGGTGTATCGCAAACACCACCATGGCGATGTCCTGTTCGGCCTGCACTATGCGTTCTCGGAAAACTTCATCCTGCCGCTGTCCCACGACGAGGTCGTGCACGGCAAGCGTTCGATCCTCGGCCGGATGCCCGGCGACGACTGGCAGCGCTTCGCGAATCTGCGCGCCTATTACAGCTTCATGTTCGGCCATCCCGGCAAAAAGCTGATGTTCATGGGTTGCGAATTCGGCCAGGAACGTGAATGGAACCACGATCAATCGCTGGATTGGCACCTGACGCGGCAGCCGGCCCATGCCGGCGTCCAGTCCCTGATCCGCGATCTCAACCGACTTTATCGCGACCTGCCGGCGCTGCACGAGATGGACTGCAATCAGGCCGGGTTTGAATGGGTTGTCACCCATGATTCCGGCAACAACGTTTTTGCCTGGATACGCCGGGGGTTCGACCCGCGGGCGCGTTGCCTTGTCGTCGTGAATTTCTCGCCGAACGTCCAATACAACTACCGCGTTCGGGTGCCATTTGCCGGCGCGTGGAAGGAAGCGCTCAATTCGGACTCCGCCTTTTACGGCGGCAGCAACGTCGGCAACACCGGCACCGTTCACACACTGGAGGCTAACATACCCGAGCTCAACCTGACCCTTCCGCCGCTCGCCGCCATCTTTCTCGTGCCGGAAACCTGACCATGCGATTGTCAACGGGAAGCCCAGCGCATCTCGGCGCAAGCTGGGACGGCCGGGGTACCAATTTTGCGCTGTTCTCGGCCAATGCCGCCAAGGTCGAGCTTTGCCTGTTCGACAGCCAAGGCCGCCGCGAACTCGAACGAATTGAATTGCCTGCGCGTAGCGAGGATGTCTGGCACGTCTACGTCAACGATGTCTCGCCGGGGCAGCTTTACGGCTATCGCGTTCATGGACCCTATGAGCCGGAGCGCGGCCACCGCTTCAATCCCAACAAGTTGCTGCTCGACCCCTATGCCAGGCGGCTCGCCGGCCGGCTGGTGTGGAGCGACGCGCATTTCGGCTACCGCGCCGGCAGTGCTCGCGAGGATCTCTCGTTCGACCGGCGCGACAATGCGCGCGGCATGCCGAAGGCGGTCGTGGTCGACGAGACTTTCAATTGGGGACGGCGCGAGATGCGCCCGAACATTGCCTGGGAAGACACCGTCATTTACGAAGCCCACGTCAAGGGTCTGACGCAAAAGCGCGGCGATGTGCCGCCCGGCCTGCGCGGCACCTATGGCGGGCTTTCCTCACCCGCGATGATCGACCATCTCAAGCGCCTCGGCGTCACCACCATCGAGCTGTTGCCGATCCACGGACTGATCGACGACCGCGTGCTGGTCGAGAAGAAGCTTTCAAACTACTGGGGTTACAACACGCTGGCATTCTTTGCTCCGGAGCCGCGATACGCCCAGGACAACGCGCTGGACGCCTTCCGCACCACCGTTGCCCGACTTCACGACGCCGGCATCGAGGTGATGCTCGACGTCGTCTACAACCACACCGCCGAAGGCAATCATCTTGGCCCGACGCTGTCGTTCCGCGGCATCGACAACGCATCCTACTACTGGCTCAAGCCGGACAACCCGCGATACTACGATGATTTCACGGGCTGCGGCAGCTCGGTCAACCTCACCCACCCGCGCGTGTTGCAGATGGTGATGGATTCGCTCCGGTACTGGGTCGAGGTTTGTCACGTCGACGGCTTCCGCTTTGACCTCGCCACCACGCTGGCGCGGGGACCGAACGGGTACGATCGCAACGCAGCGTTCCTGACTGCAGTGCGCCAGGACCCGGTACTCTCGACCGTCAAGCTGGTCGCCGAACCCTGGGACCTCGGCATGGGTGGCTATCAAGTCGGCGCGTTTCCGTCGCAATGGTCGGAATGGAACGACCGCTATCGCAGCGCGATGCGACGCTACTGGAGCGGCGAAGGCAGCCTCATCGGCGAGGTGTCGCGGCGCATGACCGCCTCCTCCGACCTGTTCCATCACGACGGCCGCGCCCCGCGCGCCAGCATCAACCACGTGACGGTTCATGACGGCTTCACGCTCGCCGACCTGTTCAGCTACAACGAGAAGCACAACGAGGCCAACGGCGAGGACAATCGCGACGGCTCAAGCGACAATCACAGCAACAATTGCGGCCATGAAGGCCCGACCAGCGATGCAGCGATCAACGCGCTGCGGCGACAGCTCCGCAAGAATCAACTTGCCTGCCTGTTCCTCGCCCAGGGCACCCCGCTGATGCTGGCCGGCGACGAGGTTGGCAATTCGCAAGCCGGCAACAACAACGCCTATTGCCAGGACAACGACATTGGATGGGTCGACTGGGATCATCTCGGCAAGGAAGGCGAGGACCTCACCGGGTTTGTCGGACACATGAGCGAACTGCGCCGGCGGTTTGGGCAGATTCGTTGCCAGCGCTGGCTCGACGGGCGTCGCGCCGACGGCTCTTACGGGGTGTTGTGGCTAACGCCGGCAGCCGAGGAGATGCAGGAAGCCGACTGGAACTTTCCGGAAGGCCGTTTTCTCGCCTATGTGCTTGGACCGGTGGAACCCGGGCAGGCGCCGATCTTTATCGTGCTGAACGCCGCGCCCGAGGAGATCGCCTTCACGTTGCCCAGGATGCCTGAGTACCAGAGCTGGCAGCAGGTACTGAACACCGCTGAATCCTCACAAGCTCCCGCGAGCCTCCCTTCCGGCGCCGAGACCCGTGCGCCGCCGCGCTCGGTGCTTGCTTTTGCGGGTGCAGCATGAGCGACCGGCCATTCGGGCCTGTCCTGACCAAGGCGGGCGTGCAATTTCGGCTCTGGGCGCCGGCAGCCGAGCGCGTCGATGTACTAATTGGTGAGCGCCAGGCGATGCGGCGCAGCGAGGACGGATGGTTCACCGCGGACATCCCAGGCGTGAAGGCCGGCGCCCGCTACAGGTTTCGTATTGACGATGAGATCGACGTCCCGGACCCGGCATCGGCGTTTCAACCCGACGACGTGTTTGGTCCGAGCGAGGTGATCGACCATGGCGCCTTCCCGTGGCGAGCCAGGGCGTGGCGCGGGCGGCCGTGGCAGGAAGCGGTCATTGTCGAAGCCCATGTCGGCACCTTCACCCGCGAGGGCAGCTATCGCGCGATGATCGACAAGCTCGACCACCTGGTGCGGACCGGCGTCACAGCGCTTGAATTGATGCCGCTGGCGGATTTCGCCGGCGCGCGCAACTGGGGCTATGACGGCGTGCTGTGGTACGCGCCCGACAGCGCCTATGGCCGGCCGGAGGAACTGAAGACGCTGATCGACGAGGCGCATCTGCGCGGGCTGATGGTGATGCTCGACGTGGTCTATAACCATTTCGGCCCGGAAGGAAATTTCCTCGGCCGCTACGCGCCTGACTTCTTCACGCAGGCGCAGACGCCGTGGGGATCCGCGATCGATTATCGCGTGCCCGAAGTGCGCGCCTTCGCGATCGATAACGCGCTGCATTGGCTGCGCGATTACCGGTTCGACGGGCTGCGGCTCGATGCCGTCAACAGCATCGTCGAGCCCGGGGGATTGTCGCTGCTGCACGATATCAGCGCCGCCGCCGGCCGACTCGCAGGCGAAGCCGGCCGCCAGATTCACCTGGTGCTGGAGAACGGCGATAACCGCGCCAGCCTGCTGGATGCGGATCAGGACCCGCCGCAGGGAAAATACCGCGCGCAGTGGAACGACGACTACCATCATGCGTGGCGCGTGCTGCTGACCGGCGAAAGCCGGGGCTACTATGCCGACTACCAGCGCTCGCCGATGTCCGACATTGCCCGCACCCTGGCCTCGGGCTTCATCTACCAGGGCGAAGTTTCGGCGTTTCGCGGCGACAGGCGCGGCGAGCCGAGCGGCCACCTGGCGCCCGCGGCCTTTATCAACTTTCTGCAGAACCACGACCAGATCGGAAATCGCGCGCTGGGCGACCGGCTGGAAGGCCAGGCAGATGCGCAGGCGATCGAGGCCGCGCTGGCGGTGCTGCTGCTGGCGCCCGCCGTTCCGATGCTGTTCATGGGCGAGGAATGGGGCTCGGCGGCGCCCTTCCCGTTCTTCTGCGATTTCAAGGGCGAACTCGCCGACGCCGTCCGCGCCGGCCGCCGCGCCGAATATGCCTGGGCCTATGACGAGTTCGGCGACGAGGTCCCCGATGCGCTGGACCCGTCGTCCCGCGACCGCGCGGTGCTCGACTGGGACAGCCTCGACACCCCGGCGGCGCGCAAGCGACTTACGCTGGTGCTGGAGCTGTTGCGGATCCGGCGAGAGCAGATCGTCCCACGGCTGGCTGGCGCCGCCTTCGGCGAGGCCCGCGCCGCCGACCGGCTGCTGACTGCAACCTGGCGAATGGGCGATGGCGCCATCCTTAATCTCACCGCCAACCTGTCGGACCGGGCCGTCAACCGACCCGCCGATGCCTATCCGGGAACCGCCATCTGGGGCCGCGAGTCGAGCGATGGCGTCCCGCCATGGTCGGTGCTCTGGCGCATGGGATAGCAAAATGCCCCCGGCGATCCCGATCGCGACTTACCGGCTGCAATTATCGGCGCGTTTCGATTTCGATGCTGCTGCGGAGGTGGTGCCGTATCTGAAGGCGCTAGGGGTCACGCATCTCTATGCATCGCCCTTCATGTGCGCCCGCAAGGGCAGCACGCATGGATACGACGTTACCGACCACGCCGGCTTCAACCCCGAGCTTGGCGGCGAAGCCGGGTTCGAGCGGCTCAGCGCCGCGCTGCGGCAGCACGACCTCGGTCTGATCCTTGATTTCGTGCCCAACCATGTCGGCGTTCACTTCGCGGACAACCCGTGGTGGCTCGACGTGCTGGAATGGGGTCAGGCCTCGCCCCATGCCGCCTCCTTTGACATCGACTGGGAGCAGTTGCCGCATCGCCCTCGAGGCGGCGTGCTGCTGCCGATCATTGGCTCGTCCTACGGTGATGCGCTTGAGCAGGGCGAAATCGCGTTGCGCTACGATCCCGACGAAGGCAGTTTCTCGGCGTGGTATTTCGAGCATCGACTGCCGATCGCCCCTCAACGCTACGGCGAAATCCTGCGAACCATCGTCAAGCATGCAGATGCCGAGCAGACCACACCCGGCAAAGCGATGCTGGCCCTGGTGTCGCGCTATCCGGGGCTACGCAGCCCGAACCGCAAGGAAGCGCCGGACTTCCAGGCGGCACTCCGTGAAATCCCCGGCGGCGCCGAGATCATCGCCCGTGGATTGAACGCGTATCGCGCCGGACCGGATCGGCCCGGTCCGACGCTGGCACTGCACCACCTGCTCGAACGCCAGCACTACCGGCTCGGCCACTGGCGGCTGGCCTCCAGCGACATCAACTATCGGCGGTTCTTCGACATCAACACCTTGGCCGGCCTGCGCATCGAGGACGCCGGCACGTTCGAGGCGGTGCATCGGCTGGTCAAGCGGTTGATCGGGGAAGGAAAGCTGCAGGGTCTGCGGCTCGATCACATCGACGGCTTGCGCGATCCTGCCCAGTACTTCCAGCGCCTGCGCCGATTGATCCGCGAGGCGCAAGGCCGCGCCCGACCCTTCTACGTGGTGATCGAGAAGATTCTGGCCGAGCATGAGAGTCTGCCGCCGTTCGCCGGCGTTTTCGGCACCACCGGTTATGAATGGATGAACGCGATCACAAGGGTATTGACCTGCGGCGACGGCCTTGAACCGCTCGACGAAATCTGGCGACAGATCAGCAACCAGCCGCCGACGCTCGAGCCTGTTCTCAAGCAAGCCAAGCGCCGCGTGCTCGAGACGCTGCTGACCAGCGAATTCACGGTGCTGACGCGGCTTTTGGCGCGGATCGCCAGCGGACATTACTCAACCCGCGACTATTCCGCCGACAGCCTGCGCCAGGCGCTCGAACTCTACGTGCTTCACTTCCCGGTCTATCGCACCTACCTGACCTCAACAGTGGCAACGGGCCACGACCGCCAGCTGATCGCGGAGACGATCGAGCAAGCGCGCGCCGATTGGTTTGCCGCCGATGACGGCATTTTCGATTTCCTGCGGGATACGTTGACGATGGACCTGGCGAAACCGGGACGTGCCGCTCACAGCGCGCCCAGGGTCCGGAGGTTTGCCCTGAAGATGCAACAATTCACCGGCCCGATGATGGCCAAGTCGCTCGAGGACACGGCGTTCTACCGTTACCACCGCCTGCTGGCGCTCAACGAAGTCGGCGGCGATCCCGCGGCAAAGGCGCTCGCCGTAGAGGACTTTCACCTGATGATGCGGGCGCGCGCCGATGAATGGCCGCACGGCATGACCGCCACTGCGACGCATGACACCAAGCGAGGCGAGGACGCCCGCGCCCGTATCATGGCGCTGTCGGAAATTTCGGGAGAATGGGCGAGCGCGGTGGCGCGCTGGAAGGTCGCCAACGCGCCGCATTTGACAATTCACGGAAACATGCGCGCGCCTTCGACGACGTTCGAGTACATGCTTTATCAGGCGCTGCTGGGAGCGTGGCAGCCGGAAGACGCTTCGTTCACGGAACGGATGCAGGAATATGCGCTCAAGGCGGCGCGCGAGGGCAAGCAGGAAACCAGTTGGCTCAATCCTCACTCGGCGTATGAGGCGGGGGTCAGCAACTTTGTCGAAAAGGTTCTCGACCCGTCGATTTCCAGCGAATTCCTGGGCTCTGTCCAGGCCTTGGCGCAGCGCCTCTCATTGCTGGGCGCGCTGAACTCGCTTACCCAGATCACGCTGAAGGCGACGATGCCGGGAGTTCCGGACTTCTATCAGGGCACCGAGCTCTGGGACTTCTCGCTGGTCGATCCGGATAACCGGCGGCCGGTCGATTTTGGTACCCGGGCCCGTCTGTTGGAGGCGCTGGAACGGCCGGATTGGAATCGTCTGGCGCTGGATTGGCCAAGCGGCCATCTCAAATTCGCCTGGACCAGGCATCTGCTCCGTCTGCGCACGGAAATAGCCGACGTTTTTACCCAAGGCGGGTACGCGCCGCTGAATGTGGCGGGAGACCACCGGGATCATTTTATTGCATTCGCCCGGCGCCGGGGTCTCGACGCCGCGATCGTCGTGGTGGCGAAATCGTTCGCGGCGTTCACCGACCATGGCCGAAGCTGGCCGAATCCAGCGCGATACAACGCCACCCTGAACGTGCAAGGCTACGTCGTGGAAGGCATCGCCGACCGCGATACCAACCGGCTGCAGATGTCCGACCTGCTTGAACACCTGCCGGTTGCGGTTCTGAAAGCCAGGTTCAACGGCGAGGCAAAGCCTGCGCGCCGAAGCGTGGCTTAACAACTAGTTCTGCTTCGTCAGCAACAGGCTGCCGCGGCTGCGGATCGCCTTCTGGGCCGCTTCGGCAAAGCGCTGCAGCAGCCATGGCAGCACGACCTCCACCTGCACGTGATCGTCGGCAACGTCGACATGACCGGCCGCGGCCTGGCCGAGCGCGCGAACGCGAAAGATCATGCGGTTGTCTTCCCAGCGCTCCTCGTCGACGCTCAGCACCGGCAGGCTGGATGTCGCGCGCGAAAGTCCCTGCTTCAAACGTCGGGTGGCTTCTTCGCGTCCCAGACGGTGCGGGATCGATACCACCAGTGGCTTGCTCATCGCTGAACCCTCATTTCATGCAGATTGCATCTAGTTAGCGCGCGGCCCGAAATGAAGTGGCATCGAGGAGAGTTGCGTCTTCCGCTTGGATGGATATGCGCGCTCTCTTGGTGCAATCAGCCCGCCCACATGAAACGCGCGGTTTCATAAATGGAACTTCCGCGGCTTCGGTGTGTTATTCCGCCGCAGGCACGCAACACAAAAGCCCCCGGGCTGAGGAGATATTCATGTCTATCGGGACCATCATTCTCATTATTCTCGTTATTGCCCTGCTCGGCGGCTTCAGCGGCATCGGTGGCGGGCCGTTTTACGGTACCGGCTATTACGGCGGCGGGGGCCTTGGCCTCGTCATCGTGATCCTGCTGATCCTGCTGCTGCTCGGCAAGCTCTGAGCACGACGTCCGGAAGTGACAGGAGCGCACCATCGCGTTGCGCCTACGCACGAGAATCTTATCACCCGCCGCGGCGAGTGATAAGATTGAGAGGCAAAGCCGCGGCTTGTTGACGGGTCGATTGGCAAGCCCGGGTTGGGGTCCGCTACATCGCTGCCAGCTTCTTCATCGCCGCCTTGATCGAGCTCGCCGCGTCGTCATAGCCCTGCCACGCGCGGATCTTCGCCAGCAGCGCCGGCACGGTGCGGACGGTGTATTTAGCCGGATCGAGGTTGCCGCGCACCTGTGTCCAGGTCAGCGGCATCGAAACGGTGGCGCCCTCGCGCGCGCGCGGCGAGAGCACGGCCACCGCGGTCGCCATCCGGTCGTTGCGCAGATAGTCGAGGAAGATTTTTCCCTTGCGCAGCTTCTTCGACATGTTGAGCAGATAGCGCTCCGGCGCATCGTTTGCCATCCACTGGCAGACTCCTTGCGCAAACGCCTTGGCCTCCTTCCAGTCGACCTTTTCCCGGGCGCCATGGCGCAGCGGCGCCACCACGTGCAGCCCCTTGCCGCCGGTGGTCTTGCAGAAACTCTCCAGCCCCAGCGCCGCCAGACGGTCGCGCATATCGTTCGCAGCCTTGATCACTTCAGCGAATCCGACCTCCGGCGCAGGGTCGAGATCAAACACCAGCCGTCCCGGCGTCTCGTAGGCGTCCGGTGCGCAATTCCAGGGGTGCAGCTCCAGCCCGCCGATCTGCGCCACCGCCGCCAGCGCCTCGATCCGGTCGATCTGCAAGTAAGGCTTGCGATCGCCCGAAACCTTGGCGAGCGTCATGAGGCTGGAGCCGCCATGCATCGCGTGACGCTGAAAGAATTGCTCGCCATCGATGCCGTCGGGCGCGCGGACAATCGAGCACGGCCGGCCCTTGAGGTGGACCATCATCCATTCGCCGACCGCCTCGAAATATCGCGCGAGGTCGAGTTTAGTGACGCTCCTGCCGTCACCGCCGTCGGGCCACAGCGCCTTGTCGGGTTTCGAAATCGCGACGCCCATCACCTCGGCGGGTTTGGTCGCCGATGATTTCATCGACCTGACCGCAGGCTTTGCAAGCTTGACCGTCGCAGGCATCTCCGCCCGCACCTCAACGGCCGGCTTGTCCTGCCGCAGCCCCTTGAACGCGGCCTGCCGGATGTTGCCGCCATCGGTCCAGCCGGCAAACTCGATTTCGGCGACCAGTTCAGGTCTCAGCCAATGCACGTCGCGGGTTTTCCTCGGCGCATCCTTGCCGGCGAACGGGTTCTCGTCCGATTCCGCCGCTTTCAGCGCTGGCATGATACGGCGGACGGTGTCCTGCCCGAAACCGGTGCCGACAATGCCGACATAGGCCAATTGGCTGCCGCGATAGACGCCCGCCATCAACGATCGGAATTTCCCGTTGCTGGTCTTCCAGCCGCCCAAAACCACCTCCTGCCCGCCGCGGACCTTGGCCTTGGTCCAGCCCCCCGTACGGCCGGAGCGATAGGGCGCATCGAGTTTCTTGGAGATGATGCCCTCGATCTGCAGCTTCCTGGCGGATTGCAGCATGGTATCGCCGCTTTCCTCGAAGTGCTCTACGTAGCGGATCAACATCCCGTCACTCTTGCGCCGCGTCAGCACGTCCTTCAGGCGCGCCTTGCGCTCGCGCAACGGCAGCGGACGAAGATCCTCGCCGTCGAAAAACAGCAGGTCGAACGCGAACAGCACGAGGTCATCGGTCTTGCCGTCGGACAAGGCCGCCTGCAGCGCCGAAAAATCCGGGACGCCGTTCTGGTCGAGCGCAGCAATTTCGCCGTCGATCAGGAGATCGGGAAGCGAGCCCGCTTCCCGGGCGATGGCGCCGAACTTATCGGTCCAGTTCAGCCCCTTGCGGGTGTTCACCGCGACCTCGCCGCCCTCGACCCGCAACTGCACGCGATAACCGTCGAACTTGATTTCGTGGCACCAGCCGGCCGAGTTGGGTGGCCGCTCGACGGAAGCGCAAAGCTGCGGCGCCACGAAATCGGGCATGGCTTGCTGCTTCGGCTTCACGGCTGGAGCGCGCGCGCTTGCCTTGCGCGCCGGGGCTGATCGCGCGGTGACCCTTTTTGCCCTGGAACGCGCCTCGGCGGCATCACCGCGATTGGAGTGCCAGACCGCGTCGGCGCTGGTCTTGCGTTTCGCCAGCATGAACGGCGTCGGCGCCTTGCCCTTGCCGTCTGCGATCTGCGCCATCGATCGTCCGGAGGCGACCGAGCGGTCCGCGTCTAGGACATCGTTGGCTTCGGCCTCCCTGGCGAATTCGTCACGGTGCTTGATCAGGAGCCAGTTGGTGCGCTTGCCGCCATGGCGGTCGGCCTTCATCCGGACCAGCACCCAGCTCCCTTGCAGCTTTTCGCCATGCAAAGTGAACTTCAGATCGCCCTTGCTGAAACCACGCCCGGGATCGGGCGATTCCCAGAAGCCCCGATCCCAGATCATGACGGTGCCGCCGCCATATTGGTCATGCGGAATCGTCCCTTCGAAGTCGCCGTAATCGAGCGGGTGGTCCTCGACTTCGACCGCCAGCCGCTTGTCGCTGGGATCCAGCGACGGTCCCCTCGTAACGGCCCACGACTTGAAGACGCCATCGAACTCCAGCCGGAGATCGTAATGCAGGCGGGTCGCATCATGCTTCTGAATCACGAACCGGCGCTTGATGGCGGGCGCGACACTGATGTCGCCAGAGGGCTCCCCGGTCCTGCCGAAGTCGCGCTTGTTGCGGTAGGTGATCAGGCTCTTCAACGCCACGGCTAGACCTCTACAGGCCGCAAAGGCGGCCAACCGGAACGAAAACCGACATTAACCGTTGCAGTTCCCCAACCCAACCCGTGCCGGAGATGATAATGGCTCCCCGCGCCTACTGGAAAGGCTCGCTCAAGCTGTCGCTGGTTTCATGTCCGGTGGCGCTCTACCCGGCCTCGACCTCCACCGAGAAAACCCGCTTCCACATGATCAACCGGGAGACCGGCAACCGGCTGAAGCAGCAGATGGTCGATGCCGAAACCGGCGATATCGTCGATGGCGACCAGAAGGGCCGCGGTTATGAGTTGACCAAGGGAAGCTACGTCGAGATCGAGAAGCAAGAGCTCGAGGCGGTTCAGATCGAGAGCAACCACACCATCGATATCGACAGCTTCGTGCCCCGAGATGAGATCGACAAGCGCTATCTCGATCACCCCTACTACATCGTGCCCGACGGCAAGGCGGGGATCGATGCCTTTGCAGTGATTCGCGATGCCATGAAGGACCAGGACCGCGTCGCGCTGGCGCGCATCGTGCTGACCAACCGCGAGCACGTGATTGCGATCGAACCGCTCGGCAAGGGCCTGCTCGGCACCACGTTGCGATATCCTTACGAGCTGCGCGACGAAAGCGACTATTTCGACGACATCAAGAACCCGAAGATATCAAGAGACATGATCGAGCTCGCAAGCCATATTCTCGATACCAAGGCCGCGCATTTCGATCCGTCGAAATTCAAGGATGAATACGAGTTCGCGCTGAAGGCGCTGGTGCGCCGCAAGGCCGCCGGCAAGTCGATGAAAATCAGCGAACGCCAGCCCAAGCCGGACAATGTCGTCAACTTGATGGATGCGTTGAAGGCAAGCCTGAAGGGAACGCCGGCGGCAAAGCGACGCGCAAACAATCCGGCTTCGCAGCGGTCGCCTGCTCGCCGCACCACCAGGAAGGCGCACCGGTCGGCGGCGCGCCAGCGCAAGGCGGGTTGAAAATCGCTCTGCCGTTCCGCTTTCCAAAGCGCCGGCAACGAGAGTTTCAACGCTATCGCCCTGCCTTCCGCTTCGACTTCTTCGCTGCGTTTCGTTTCTTAGCGGTCTTTTTCGGCACCTTCCGCCCTTTGGCGCGCGCCTCGGACAGGCCGATCGCAATCGCCTGTTTGCGGCTGGTGACCTTCTTGCCGGACCGACCGCTGCGCAAGGTGCCGGCCTTGCGCTTCTTCATCGCGCGCTCGACATCGGCGGACGCTTTCTTCGAGTATTTGCGTGCCATGGCTTTGCTCCGCTGGAGAGAAAACAATCCGCTTCACCAGGCGAGGTTCCGCCTCTGCCCACCCCGCCTGCCGGGGGCGCGACGCCGCCGGCTTCGCTCCGGCTTGCATTGACCGGATACGGAAGGCATTTTGGACGTAAGCGGCGTCTGACGCCAGCGACAACAACCACGCCGAACCGGGAGCACCAGATGGCATTGACGCAATCGCACGTCGCAGGACCGGGCACGCCGGCGGTACGGGAGATGACGTTCGGCGACCTCTTGCGCAACGCGGCCGAGGCGGCCCCCGATCGAGTCGCGCTGATTGCCGGCGTTCCAGATCCGGCGCTGCGACGGCAATGGACCTACGCGCAGCTATACCGTGAGGCAAGGCGCACCGCGCGGGCGCTGCTCACCCGCTTCAAGCCCGGGGAGCGCATTGCGGTCTGGGCGCAGAACCTGCCGGAATGGGTGATGCTCGAGTTCGGCGCGGGGCTCGCGGGCATGGTGCTCGTGACCGTCAACCCGGCCTTCCGCGCCAGGGAGGTGGAGTATGTGTTGAAACAGTCGCGCGCCGCCGGGGTGTTCGTCGCCAACGGCTTCCGCGGCAACCCGATGCTGGAGACGGTACGGGCGGTGGCGCCGAACTGCCGCGAGTTGCGGGAGATCATCTGCTTTGACGATTGGGACGCCTTCATCGCCGCAGGCGATGATGAACGGATCGAACTTCCCGCCGTCCGCCCCGATGATCCCGTGATGATCCAGTACACGTCAGGCACGACAGGCTTTCCGAAGGGAGCCCTGCTCCGCCACCGCGGACTTCTGAACAACGGCGCCGACACCGCCGAACGGATGGGCGTCGATCCCGGCGATGTCTTCATCACCACCATGCCGTTGTTTCACACCGGCGGCTGCGTCTGCTGCGTGATCGGCGCGGTGTCGAAAGCGGCGACGCAGGTGCTGATCGAGGCCTTCGACCCGGCACTGGTGCTTGAAATGTTCGGCACCTATCGCGGCAACGCCATGGTCGGCGTTCCCACCATGCTGGTCGCCATGCTGGAACACCCGTCATTTCCGACCACCGACCTCTCCTCGGTCAAGGCGATCTGCTCCGGCGGCTCCACGGTGCCGGCGCCGCTGGTCCGGCTGTTCGAGGAGAAGCTCGGCGCGCCCTTCACCATCGTGTTCGGCCAGACCGAATGCTCGCCGGTCGCGGCGCAAACCCGCACCGACGACAGCGTCGAGGACAAGGCCAATACGATCGGCCTGCCGCTTCCCAACATGGAAACCAAGATCATCGACCCCGACACCGGCCAGACGGTGCCGATCGGCACCATCGGCGAGTTCTGCACCCGCGGCTATCACGTCATGCTCGGCTATTTCGAAATGCCGGACGCCACCGCGGCCGCCATCGACGCCGATGGCTGGCTGCATACCGGCGATCTCTGCGCGATGGATTCACGCGGCTACTGCACGGTGGAAGGCCGGCTCAAGGACATGATCATCCGCGGCGGCGAAAACATCTATCCGCGCGAGCTGGAAGAGCTATTGTTCCGGCATCCCAAGGTCGGCGAAGTCGCCGTCATCGGCGTTCCCAACGAAAAGTGGGGCGAAGAGGTCGCAGCCTTCATCCGGCCTGCGCCCGGCGCCGCCATCGACAAGGACGAATTGATCGACTACATGCGCGCCGCGCTGGCCCCGCACAAGACGCCAAAACACTGGTTCGTCGTCGATGCGTTTCCGCTGACGGGATCGGGCAAGATCCAGAAGTTCAAGCTGCGGGAAGCCTGGACCAAGGGCGAGATGACGGCGCTCTAGGTTCGTGCGTCATCGCCTCCGAACCGACTGAAGAGACGCGGCCTGACGATCCGCCGCAGGCCCGGAATCCATCCAACCGCTCGAGTTGGTGCCGCCGTGGATTCCGGGTTCGATGCTTTGCATCGCCCCGGAATGACGGAGGAACGATGGTCAGGCCGCTTGCCGGACCATCTCGCCTATTCCGCCGCCGCCTGCTGTCCCGCCTTCTCGGCCCTTACTGCGCAGAACTTGAATTCAGGGATTTTGCCGAACGGGTCGAGCGCCGGGTTGGTCAGCAGGTTGGCCGCTGCCTCCGCGTAGCAGAACGGCATGAACACCATGTTGTCGGGCACATCGCGGTCGGAACGCACCTTGACCTCGACCGCGCCGCGGCGGGTTTCCAGCCTGACGAAATCGCCGGGCCACACCCCGAGACGCCGCATGTCGCGCGGCGACATGAACGCCACCGCCTCCGGCTCAAGCTCATCGAGCACGCTGGCGCGGCGGGTCATCGATCCCGTGTGCCAGTGTTCGAGCACCCGGCCCGTCGACAGCACCATCGGATATTCGGCGTCAGGCACCTCGTCCGGCGCGATGACGTTCGCCGGCACGATCCTGCCGCGGCCGCTCGCGGTCGGGAACCCGGTGGTGAAGATGATCTCGTTGCCGGGCTTGTCGGGCGCATCGACCGGATAGGTCACCGCGCCCTCGCGTACCAGCCGCTCCCAGCTGATGTTCTTCAGCGACGGCATCACCTGCGTCATCTCGGCAAAGACGTCGGCCGGACCGCTATAGTTCCAGGGCAGCCCCATGCGCTTGCCGATTTCCTGGATGATCCAGAGATCCTGGCGCGCCTCGCCGGGCGGCTTGATCACCTCGCGCGCGAGCTGCACCCGGCGGTCGGTGTTGGTGAAGGTGCCGGACTTTTCCGCGAATGCGGAGGCCGGCAGGATCACGTCGGCGTGGAACGCGGTCTCGGTAACGAACAGGTCCTGCACCACCAGATGCTCGAGCCGGGCCAGCGCTTCGCGCGCGTGCTGCAGGTCGGGGTCCGACATCGCCGGATTCTCGCCCTCGATGTACATGCCCGAGATTTCGCCGGCGTGGATGGCGTTCATGATCTCGACCACGGTCAGGCCGCGCACCGGATCGAGCTCCCGGCCCCAAAGCTTTTCAAAGGGCTGGCGCAAATCGGTACGGCCGACCGGCTGGTAGTCCGGCAGGAACATCGGGATCAGGCCGGCGTCGGAGGCGCCCTGCACGTTGTTCTGGCCGCGCAGCGGATGCAACCCGGTGCCGGGGCGGCCGACCTGGCCCGTGATCAACGCCAGCGCGATAAGGCAGCGCGCGTTGTCGGTGCCGTGGATGTGCTGGCTGATGCCCATGCCCCAGAAGATGATCGAGGCGCGCGAGCGCGCATAGACCCGCGCCACCTCCTTCAGCGTCTCCGCGGGGATACCGCAGATCGCCTCCATCTTCTCCGGCGGGAAATCCTTGATGCGCTCGGCCAGCTCATCAAACCCTTCGGTATAGCCCGCGATATATTGCTGGTCGGCCAGCCCCTCGGTGATGATGGTGTGCAGCATCGCGTTCAGCAGCGCGACGTCGCTGCCGGGCTTGAAGGCGAGATGCCGCCAGGCGTGGCGCGACAGCGACTGCTGGCGCGGATCGATCACGATCAGCTTGGCGCCGCGCTGGGCAGCGTTCTTGATGTAGGTGGCGGCGACCGGATGATTCACGGTCGGGTTGGCGCCGATCACGATGATGACCTCGGCGTCCATGGCGGCGGCAAACGGCGCCGACACCGCGCCTGAATTCAATCCCTCCATCAGCGCCGCCACCGACGAGGCGTGGCAGAGCCGTGTGCAGTGATCGACATTGTTGGAGCCAAAGCCGGTGCGCACCAGCTTCTGGAACAGATAGGCCTCCTCGTTGGAGCCCTTGGCCGAGCCGAACCCGGCCAGTGCCTTGACGCCCTTCGCGTCGCGAATTCTAACGAGGCCGCCGGCGGCGATGTCCAGCGCCTCGTCCCACGAGGCTTCGCGGAAATGCGTGAAGGGATTGGCCGGATCGACCTGGTCGTTGGCGTCCTTCTTCGCGTTCGGCAACCGCACCAGCGGCTTGGTCAGACGATGCGGATGGTGGATATAGTCGAAGCCGAAGCGGCCCTTGACGCAGAGGCGGTTGTGGTTGGCCGGGCCGTCGCGGCCCTCGGCGTAGATCACCTTCTCGTCCTTGACCTGATAGGTAACCTGGCAGCCGACGCCGCAGAACGGGCACAGCGAATCGACCTTGCGGTCGGCGTAGGTGACGCGGGTCTGGTTCTCGTCCAGCATCACCGAGGGCATCAAGGCGCCGGTCGGGCAGGCCTGCACGCATTCGCCGCAGGCGACGCAGGTGGACTCGCCCATCGGATCGTCGAAGTCGAACACGATCTTCGATCCGTGACTGCGATAGGCCATGCCGATGACGTCGTTGACCTGCACCTCGCGGCAGGCGCGCACGCACAGGCCGCACTGGATGCAGGCGTCGAGATTGACGCTCATCGCGGGATGGCTGGTATCGCCGGCCCAGCGCTCGGCGGCGGGGAAGCGGCTTTCGGTCACCTCGACCTTTTCGGCCCAGCGCCAGAATTTCGAATCGGGATCGTGCGAGGTTGCACGCGCCGGCTGATCGGCGACCAGGAGCTCCATCACCATCTTCTGCGCCGCCACCGCGCGCGCGCTCGCGGTCTTTACCTTCATGCCGACGCTCGGGGTGCGCGTGCAGGACGCGGCCAGCACGCGCTCGCCTTCGATCTCGACCATGCAGGCGCGGCAATTGCCGTCGGGCCGATAGTCCGGCGCCGGCGAATAGCACAGATGCGGAATTTCTCTCTCGTGACGTTTGGCGACTTGCCAGATGGTTTCGCCGGCGCCGGCCTCGACCTGTTTGCCGTCGAGTTCGAATGTAATCCTGGTCATTCCGCGGCCTCTTTCGGCACGAACTCTTCCGGAAAGTATTTGATCACCGACGTCAGTGGATTCGACGCCGCCTGGCCGAGCCCGCAGATCGAGGCGTCGCGCATCGCCTGGCTCAACTGGTCCAGCAGCTCGAGGTCCCAGACCGGCCGCGCCATCAGGATCGCCGCTTTCTCGGTGCCGACCCGGCACGGCGTACACTGGCCGCAGCTTTCATCCTCGAAGAAGCGCATCAGGTTGAGCGCCGCATCCCTGACGCTGTCGTGCCCGGACAGGACGATGACGGCGGCGGAGCCGATGAAGCAGCCGTATTTTTCCAGCGCGCCGAAATCGAGCGGAATGCTGTCCATCGACGCCGGCAGGATGCCGCCCGACGCGCCGCCGGGCAGATAAGCCTGGAAAACATGTCCGTCAGCCATGCCGCCGCAGAACTCATCGATCAGCTCGCGCACCGTGATTCCGGCCGGCGCCAGCTTCATGCCGGGATTCTTGACGCGGCCCGACACTGAATAGCTGCGCAGACCGTGGCGGTCGTTGCGGCCGTGGCTCTTCCACCAGCCGGCGCCCTTCTCGACGATGTCGCGCACCCACCACAGCGTCTCGAGGTTGTTGATCAGCGTCGGCAGGCCGAACAGGCCGACCTGGAACGGATATGGCGGCTTGTGCCGGGGCAGGCCGCGCTTGCCCTCGATGCTTTCCAGCAGCGAGGATTCCTCGCCGCAGATATAGGCGCCGGCGCCGCGCCGCATATGCAGGACCGGACCGCCGGGCGGCAGCCTGGCGATCTCGCGCGCGAGAATTTCGCGCGAGGCCGGATATTCATCGCGCATGTAGATATAGACGTCGGTCGCCTCGACCACGTGGGCGCCGATCAGCATGCCCTCGATGAAACGATGCGGATCGGTTTCGAGATAATAGCGGTCCTTGAAGGTGCCGGGCTCGCCCTCGTCGCCATTGATCGCCATCAGCCGCGGGCCGGGCTCGCCGAGCACCGCGCGCCATTTGCGCCCGGTGGGAAAGCCCGCGCCGCCGAGGCCGCGCAGCGAGGCGTCGTCGAGCGACTTCAGGAGATCGTCCCGCGTCATTGCCCCGGAACGAAGACGATTGAGCAGCGCGTAGCCGCCGTCGGCGACATAGGCGTCATAGTCGACATATTTTGGCAGATGCGCATGGGTGTCGCCGGCCTTGGCCGCGGCAAGCACGCTCGTCACGGTGGCATGGTCGACGAAGTGATGGCCGACTTCGGCTGAAGGAGCGGTGTCGCAACGACCGACACAGGGCGCGCGCACCACGCGGATGCCGGGGCCGGCCGTGTTCTGCAATTCGCGCAGCAGCTGTTCCGCGCCCAGCATGGCGCAGGTCAGGGAGTCGCAGACGCGAATAGTCAGCGGCGCGATGTCGGGTTCACCCTCCTTCACCACATCGAAATGCGCATAGAAGGTCGCGGTCTCGAACACTTCCGCAAACGACAGCTTCATCTCGTCGGCCAGCGCTGCCAGGTGCGCCGCCGAGATCTGGTGATACTTGTCCTGGATCAGGTGCAGGTGTTCGATCAGGAGATCGCGCCGACGCGGCCGGTCGCCGAGCAGAAGCGCGATGTCGTGCGCGGCGGTGGGATCGATCTGGCGGCCCTTGGGGGTCGACTTGGCCCGCTTCCGCCCCGCGCCTGGGTGCTCGAACGCGCGGACTTGTTGGGGGTCGTGATCCATCTAAACGTCTCGTTTGCCGCTCAACATCAATCAAACCTAGTCTCTGGCATGCCAGATGCCAAGAGAATTATGGCGGTTGAGAAGCATTTAAGAGCGGGCGTCGGAACCGTTTTATCCTGTCTTTTCGATCAGGAAAACGATCCGGCTTTCCACGCGTTCGGCGATCTCGACCTTGTCGCCGGTTTCCCGGATCAGATTGGGAATGTCGATCACCGACAATGGATCAGTGCAATGCACTTCGAGGAAGTCGCCCGGCGTGATCGTCTTCAGCGCCTTGCGCGTCTTGAGCGCCGGCAACGGGCATTTCAGGCCGGTGAGATCAAGTTTTGTCGTGGTCATGTCGCAAACATGGCGAAGCGGGAGATCGGCGTCAATCACATCAGGCTGGCATAGGCCAGGAACCCGACGCTCTCGCCGGGCTCGACCCGTGTGACGGTTTCGCCGAGTTCGACCAGGCCGTCGGTATCGACCAGCGAGGACAACAGCCCGGCGCCCTCGCGCGGGAATTTCACCGCCTCAAGCACGCCATCGGCCGCCCTGCGCAAACTGACCCGGACATATTCGCGGCGCGCGATCTTCTTCCTGTAGCTGAAGCCGGCGCGTACCGGCAGGGGCAGCAGATTCTCCTGCCTCGCGCCCGACAGCGCCAGGATTGTCGGCCGCACCACGTGAACGAAGGTCACGAAACTCGCCACCGGGTTGCCCGGCAAGCCGATGAACGGCGTGCCGGCGATGACCCCCATGGCGACGGGACGTCCGGGCTTGATCGCCATCCGCCACAGCACCAGACTGCCTACGCTTTCGACGCTCGCCTTGACGTGATCCTCCTCGCCGGTTGAAACGCCGCCAGTCGTGAGGATAAGGTCATGGGTGCCGGCCACGTCCTGCAACGCGCTGGCAAGCGCGGCGCGATCGTCCCTGATGATGCCGAGATCGCTGACCTCGCAGCCGAGCCGCGCCAGCATCGCCATCAGCATGTAGCGGTTGGAATCGAACAACTGCGCCGGGTCGCGCGCCTCGCCGGGCGAAGCCAGTTCGTTGCCGGTGGAGAACACCGCCACCCGCAGGCGTCTGACGACGTCGAGCCGGGTGAGGCCAAAGGCCGCCACCAGCGCCACGTCCTGCGGCCGCAGCCGCTGGCCCGACTTCAGCGCCGGATCGCCCAATGCAACATCCTCTCCTGCCGGGCGCACATTGGCGCCCGGCTTGAGGCCGGCAGGCAAAACGACCTTGTCTCCCTCGAGACGGACGTCTTCCTGCATGAACACGGTGTCGGCGCCGTCGGGCATCGGCGCGCCGGTGAAAATCCGCATCGCCCGCCCCTGTGCAAGCGGCCCGCCCGCGGAGCCGCCGGCCTGGACGCGCCCGGTAACCGCGAACGACAATTCCTGGTCTTGCGGCAGGTCGCGGCTCGACACCGCGTAACCGTCGACGGCGGAATTGGTGAAGGGTGGCAGCGGCAGCGGCGCCGTTATATCCCGCGCCAGCACACGGCCGTCGGCGCCGGCGAGAGCCACGGTTTCCATGTCCCGCACCGGCGTCACGCGCGCGGCGATCAAAGCGATGGCCTCGTCCACCGACATCATCGGGCCGCCAAAGGCAAAGCAATCGTCGGACAATTGCGCCATCTGCCGGATCAGCCCTCAGCTTCGCATGCAGCCAGCACGTCTTCGATCGAAACGGCCGAGCGCAGCAGCATCGCCGCCACGGCCGCGACATCGTCGAGGTGGGCGGTCGCCAGCCTGGTTTCAACCGGGGTATCGGTCACAATCCCGACTACGCCGGGATCGTCGGGAAACAGCAGCGGCTTGCCATTGGCGGCGCGATGGACCTCGATCTTGCGGTGCGGCTCGCGCTTGAAGCCCTCGACGACGACGAGATCGACCCGCGACAGCTTCGCCAGCAGTTCCGGCAATCGCGGCTCGGCGGCGCCGCGAAGTTCACGCATCAGCGCCCAGCGCTGGCTGGACGACACCAGGACTTCGGCCGCGCCAGCCTCGCGGTGCCGCCAGGAATCCTTCCCGGGCACGTCGACATCGAAGGCGTGGTGGGCGTGCTTGATGACGGAAACGCGCAGGCCGTCCTTGAGAAAATACGGGATCGCCCGCGTCAGCAAGGTGGTCTTGCCGGCGCCGCTCCATCCCGCGAGGCCTATCACTTTCATGTTGTTCTCCGGCACCGGCGCAAACTGTCATTGCGAGCGGAGCGAAGCAATCCAGGCTTCCTTTTCTGCACCATGGATTGCTTCGCTTCGCTCGCAATGACGGCAGCAGCCGCATTGTTCATAGCCTGAAATGCTTTATATCGGCTGACAGCGAATGTCATGCTACGCTGTGCCTTATGATGAAAATCGACAAAATCCCCGCCCCCCTGATCGTGCCGAATCCCCGGGATCCGCGGCTGACCGAGCGCGTCGCCGGGATCGACCAGAACGGCGCCACGGCCGAAATCCGGGTGCCGGTGGAACGGCCGCTGACGCTGTACCTGAACGCGCAGGAGATCGTCACCATGATGACGATCGGCGACTATCCGGAGTATCTGGCGCTGGGCTACCTGTTGAACCAGAACATGCTGAAATATGACGATGCCGTCACCGAGGTGGAATACGATGACGACCTGCAGGTGGTGGTGGTGCGAACAGAACATCACACCAATTTTGAAGCCAAACTGAAGAAGCGCACGCAGACTTCAGGCTGCGCGCAGGGCACGGCGTTCGGCGACCTGCTGGAGGCCATCGAAAGCGTGGCGCTGCCGAAGGCGCAACTGCGCACCTCCTGGCTCTACCAGATGACGCATGCGATCAACACCATGCCCTCGCTGTATCTGGAAGCCGGCGCCATCCACGGCTGCGTGCTGTGCAAGGAGGGCCGGCCGGTCTGCTACACCGAGGATGTCGGCCGCCACAACGCCGTCGACAAGATCGCCGGCTGGATCTACCGCCACGGCGTCGATCCCGCCGACAAGATCCTCTACACCACCGGACGGCTCACTTCCGAAATGGTGATCAAGACGGTGCGGATGGGAATTCCGATCCTGGTGTCGCGCTCCGGATTTACTGCGTGGGGCGTCGATCTGGCGCGCCAGGTCGGACTGACGCTGGTCGGGCGCACGCGGGGAAAGCGCTTCATCGCGCTGTCGGGACAGGAGCGCATCATCTACGACCAGAACCTCGACTATGTCGAGGAGGAATCGGCGCGACACAAACGCAAGGGCGAAGACCGTGAAGACTGACGCGACGCCGGGGGACGCACGGACGATTCCCGGCGTGCTGCTTGCCGGTGGATTGGCGCGGCGGATGGGCGGCGGCGACAAGCCAATGCGCGCAATCGGCGGCCGCACCATTCTCGATCGGGTGATCGCGCGGTTGCAGCCGCAGTGCGACGGGCTCGTTCTCAACGCCAATGGCGATCCCGCGCGCTTTGCCACGTTCGGACTGCCGGTGATCGCGGACGGCGTCGCCGATTTTCCGGGGCCGCTCGCCGGCATTCTGGCGGCGCTCGACTGGGCCGCGGCCAACCGGCCGGATGTTCAACTTGTTCTCAGCGCTGCCGCCGACTGCCCGTTCCTGCCGCGCGATCTGGTGTCGCGGCTGCACGGCGCGCTCGTGGCCGAGAAGGCCGAGCTTGCGGTTGCCGCCTCCGGCGGCCAGACGCATCCGGTGATCGGGCTCTGGAGCGTCGCCTTGCGCGAACAGCTGCGCCACGCGCTTGTGGTCGAGGACGTCAGGAAGATCGACCGCTGGACCGCGCGCTACAGGCTCGCCACCGTGACATGGCCGATTGCGCCGCTCGACCCGTTCTTCAACGCCAACACCATCGATGACATCGCCGAGGCCGAGCGTCTGGCGGCGCTGGATGGCGGGTAGCTTCAGGCCGGCCGAAACCCCGCTCTTGCCAGCGCCGCGCGGCCTTCCTCGGACGCAATCGCGTCGAGAAAGGCCTGCACCGCCGACCGCTGCTTGCGCGCCTTTACCAGCGCGAAGTCATAATGCTCTTCGGCAAAGGGAATGAAACCCAGGTTTGACGCATGCGCGACCGGCGCAATGGTCATGCCCCAGTCGGCGCGGTGCTGCGCGACGGCGGCGGCCACCGCATTGTGCGAGCGCGGCTGGTTCCAGTAGCCGTCAGGGCGCGCATCGCCGAGCAGCCGGTCGATCAGGATGCGCGTGCCGGCGCCCTGGTTGCGGTTGACCATGATGCAGGCGGGATCGGCCAGCGCCGCGCGCACGGCCTCAACCGCCGACCTTGCTTCGAATCGCGGATCGCCGTGGCGAAACACGATGCCCTGCATGCGGCGCCAGCCCGGCACCAGCTCCAGGCCTTCGGTGAGATACGGCGCGTTGTAGGTTTCGGTCTCCTCGTTGAACAGGTGGATCGGCGCGAGATCGCACTCGCCGCGCTTGGCCGCCGCGAGGCCGCCAAGGCTTCCGACGGCGATGGAACGCACCGAGAGCCCGGCACGCCCCAGCGGCGCGGTGATGAGATCAAGCCCGGTGCAGTGGCTGCCGATGATGACGAGATCCGGCACCCGCACATGCGGCGTGAACAGCGTGACCTCGGCTTGCGCGCCGGCCGGCATCTGGTCGGCCAGCGCGTCGATGCGCAGAAAGCCGTCGGCCTGCGCAAACGAGGTGATGGCGCCGGAGCCTTTTCCGGAGGGGTAAGCGATCAATCCGTCCGACCCTTCGACCAGCGACACCATGACGAATTCGGTGCGGCCGAGTTCGGAGGCGATCCGCACCGGAAGCCGGGCGCTGACCGTGGCGTCCGTGCGCGGCGGCAGGCCCGCCATCCGCCGCAGGACCGGCACGATCATGTCATGGAAGGTGAACATCGCCGAAGTCGGGAATCCCGGCAGGATGACCACGGGCTTGCCGTCACATACCGCGAGACACAGCGGCTTGCCGGGCTTGAGCGCGACGCCATGGGCGATGACGCCGGGCTTGCCGAGCCGGCCGATGAGACGGTACGACACGTCGCCCGCGCCCTTCGAGGTGCCGCCGGACAGCACCAGCATGTCGCTGTTCGCGAGCGCGGCGCGCATCGCCGCTTCCAGCTGCGCTTCGTCGTCCGGAATCGCGCCGAGAAACCGCGCCTCGCCGCCATTCTCCGTGATCGCGGCGGTGACGATGGCGCCGTTGGTGTCGTAGATCGCGGCGGGGGCAAGCGGCGCGCCGGGCTGCACCAGTTCGTCACCCGTGGAGATGACCGCCACAATCGGTCGCCGCGCCACGCTGACTTGCGCGATGCCGCAGGCCGCCAACATGCCGATCTCGCGCGAGCCGATCACGGTGCCTGCGCGCAAGAGCGCCTCGCCGCGGGCGATATCGGAGCCGGCATAGGACACGAACTGGCCGGGCGACGCACTCCGGCGGATTTCGATGGCCTGCCGGCCCGCCGGCTGGGTGTGCTCGACCATCACGATAGCGTCGGCCCCGCGTGGCACTGGCCCTCCGGTTGCTATCGGCGTCGCCGTCCCCGACAACACCGGCCGGGTCGGCGCGACGCCGCAGGCGATCACCTCGTCGTTCAACTTCAGCCGTACCATCGCGGCTTCGCCGGCGGAGGCGAGGTCGGCGGAACGCACCGCAAAGCCATCGACGTTGGAACGGTCGAACGGCGGCACGTCGATCGGCGCCACCACGTCCTCGGCGAGCGCGCAGCCGAGGACGTCAGCGAGCGCGCCCTGCTCGCGCGGAACCTCGCGCGGAAACAGCGCGGCCTCGAACCGCGCCAGCGCGTCCTCGCGCGACAGGATGGTCAGGAACTGGTCCTGATCGGGATTGTCGCGGCTTCCCGACAAGGGCGTGTTGCTCGTTCCCGAATTCATGTCATTCCCGCAGCATATAGCCATCGACCGCCGTACCGGCCGCGAAACCTTCCGCGCCACCCGGCACCGCAATCCAGGCTTCGGCGCGGGCGATGGCATCGAGCGACAGATCGCCCGCCGCCAGCGTGATCCAGATGCACTGCTTTCGCTCCAGCAGCACCACCTCCGCGATGCCGACGCTGGATGCAATCTTGCGCGCCAGCGGCAGATTGAGCGCCTTGCGCGGCCGGCGGCCGGACAGGCGATCGAGCGCGGGAAGCGCCAGCGTCCACCACGCCGCGAAGGCCTGGTCCGGCGCGCCCGGCAGCACGACAACAGGTGTCTTGCCGATCCGGCCCACGGCCGAAGTCCGGCCGGGCTGTACCGCAATGCCGTGGGCGAGCACTTCGCCGCGCGCGGCCAGCGCCACCACCGCCGCATCGGTGCGGCCGACGCCGGAGCCGCCGACGATCAGCAGCAGGTCGCATCCGCCCGCCTCCAGCGCCGCCGCGATCGATCCGGCGTCGCGGCTGGCGGGCGTCAACACGGCGACCTCGGCGCCCGCACTGCGCGCGCTCTCGGCGATCAGGTCGGCGGTCACGGTGTCGCCGGGAACATTGACGACAAGCACGCGCGGCCGCCGCACCGTCAGGCGCGCCATTCCGGCCGCGCGCGCGATCAAGAGATCGCGCGGCAGCACGCGCCGGCCCGGCTCGACGACGCGGCGGCCGGCCGCGATATCGCTGCCCGCGCGACGCACGCCCTGCCCCGGGATCGCTTCCGCCAGCACCTGCGCGACCGGGCCGGACAGATCGATGGAATCGGAATCCAGCACGCAGTCGCAAGCCTCCGGCATGGCTTCGCCGACCTCGACCCAGGCCGGCGGCGTCGCCAGCGGCAGCGGCGAATAGGCGGACGCTCCGACCAGATCGCGGGCGCGAAGCGCAAAGCCATCCGCCGCGGCGATGTCGCGCGGCGGAACGGCGTCAAGCGGCGGCATCTCGGCGGCGACGCAGCGCAGCGCCTCCGCCAATGAAAGCTCCATCGGCGCGACCGGCGCCACGCCATGCAGCAGCGCGGCAAGGGCGGCGTCAAGTGGTGTCAAGGCAGGCGGCAAACGCTGGTTCGAACTCATGGCCCGCCTATGCCCTGAATCGGTGCGGAAATAAACAGGGGTGCGGAACAAGTCGCGCCTGTCCTCCGGCACTTGACCGGGTTGAGACCCGCTCAGCAGGGCTGAAACAGCCTGTTCTGGGCCGCGATGGCGGCATTGCCGGATCGATGGGCTGCCTGTAAACGATGGCGGCACCGTCGCCGACCGCTTGCCGCGGGCGCGCACGGCGGGGCCTGTAGCTCAATGGTTAGAGCCGGCCGCTCATAACGGTCTGGTTCCTGGTTCGAGTCCAGGCAGGCCCACCAGCCTTCGCTCGCTTCGCGAGCTTCGGCTAGGCAAGCCAGTCCGTGACCTCTCCGAGCGAAGCGAGTGAGAGCTGCCGCGCCGAAGCCCATCGGGCGTAGGCGGGCTGGGCGCGCGAGCTACGGCTCGGCAAGCCTCCCAACCAAAATATCGAAAACAACCCCATGCAAAGGAGCGCGGCGTCGCCGGCGTGGATGCTTTGACCCGCGAAAACACTTTGACACGTCGGGCAAATCACGGGCACTAATTCATCATCGCGCACATTTTCAGGATAGCCCCTGGGCCTGCCCAATGGATGCTTCGGGGCAGCTCGCGGTTTTCAAGCCGGCTGTCGCGCCGGGTCGGCGCCGTAGAGGTTCGGTCCCCTGGTGCCCGGCAGAATGCCGAGCTCGACGATGCCCCATAGCGTCGGCGGAAGGCTCGCAAGAACCAGGATCGCGCCGGTGAAGAAATCTCCGCTCCGGCCGGTTCCGGGGTCGTTGAACAAGGCGATGCTGAAGCCGCCTGCGAGCAGGGCGAAGGGGAGCAGCCAGAAAACCAGCAGCCACCAGCCGTTCCTGTTGCGGTCGTGCAATCGCTTGGCGCCCACGGCGAGGATCGGCCACAGGCTCAAGATTCCCATGAATTGCGAGGCCAAGGCGACAAACAGGATGGCCGCCTCTCCGCTTTCGAGCGCGAGGGGAACGAAGATCAAAAGCTGCACCGGAACGATCAGCGCAAGGATCGCCAGCCAATAGATGCGGCGGCCGATCCGGCCGTCGAAGCTGAAAAGGATCGTCTGCAGTTTCATCGCATCCTCGTCAACGGCGAGCTCTGGCGTGCGTTGATTGGTCGGTACGGCGGCTGATTAAGTTCGAAACGGCGTTCCTTGATACCGATGCCGCAGACTCTGCCTCAGCGACGTTTTTCCGCACCATGCGACGAGTCCTCGGTGTCCGCCAGGAAAGTTGGGCCTGGCCGGGCCACGCTTGCTTGACCGAGTTCAATACCGGCCGCATTGCACCCTCGAACATTCGAGGCGCGCCACGCATGCCCCTGTTTCCTGGCATCCGCTTCGGCACCGATCGCTACCCAGAGAAGGTGGCAAGGCGGCTTCGGGGCGTCAACCTCGCCACCTGGATCGCTTCGGCCACTCACGCCTTCTATGCCGTCGTGCTTGTGTTCGATTTCACGCGGTTCTGGTGGCTTGCCCTCGCAAACACGGTCGCGATGCTGCTCTACGCGGGCATTCCGCAGCTCCATCGCCTTGGCCATCTCGCGGGACCGATCGTCCTCATCGTTCTGTTCTATGCGGATATTCTCGCCTACACGTGCTTGCTCGGCACCGGCGTCGGCATTCAGTTCTACTTTCTGCTCGCCGTGGCGCTCGCCGTTCTGTACGTGGGCCCCGGGTACACATTTCTCGCGACAGCCGCCGGTGTGCTTGCGGCGGCCCTGATCATCGCTGTGCAGCTGATGGTGCCCTATGACACCGGACTGCTGCCGCAGTGGCTACTTGTTGCGAGTCTTTTCACGAATACCGTCGTCAGCTGCAGTGCGCTGCTGCTGATCGTATCCTACGCGCTACGCGAGGCCGCGCGCGCCGAGACGATCGCCGAGCGTGAGTATGAGCGGTCCGAGCGACTTCTCACCAACGTCCTGCCCTCTCCCATCGCCGCTCGACTGAAGAAGGAAAGCAATGTTGTGATCGCCGATCGCCACGATGAGGCCTCGATTCTATTCGCCGACATGGAAGGGTTCACGGCGCAGGCGTCTGAAACCGCCCCGGACGAGCTCGTCCGGTTTCTCAACCGCGTGTTCTCGGACTTCGACCGGCTGGTGGACCGCCACGGGCTCGAAAAAATCAAGACCACCGGCGATGCCTACATGGTGATAAGCGGCGCACCGGCTGCTCGCCCGGACCACGCGCAGGCGCTGGCGACATTGGCGCTGGAGATGCGCGAGACAGCCATGGAATGGCGGGATCCGCGCGGTCGGCGCGTGCCGGTCCGAATCGGCATCAGCAGCGGGCCGATTGTCGCGGGTGTCGTTGGCACGCGAAAGTTCTTCTACGATGTCTGGGGCGACGCCGTGAACGTCGCCGCTCGCATGGAAACGACGGGGGTTGCGGGAAAAATTCAAATTTCGCATAGCGTCTACGAACGGTTGAAGGACCAGTTCGTGCTGGAGCCGCGCGGCGAGATCGAGGTCAAGGGCAAGGGCTCCATGCAGACGTGGTTCCTGACCGGTCGCAAGCCGCTTGCCGACGCCCAGCCCCTGTCGCACAAGCGCCCCTCATAGACCCGATATCGCGACCTAGGCGATGGACTGGCTCGACGCGGCAGCGCCCCGCGGCGGCGGCCACGATAGCGCCAGCCGCGCTCATCAACCGACTTTCAGGTAAGTGAAGCCCTTGCTTTGCACCGAGGCCACCGTCGCGAACGCGGGGCCATTCGTCCGGACGCAAAAACGACGTCGCTTCCAGGGACATCGTCAGCTTTGTAACATCTCGCGTTCCCGCATCGGCCGAACCCTTGTACTTTCCAGTTCGACTGATATGTTTCAAGTATACTTCTGGGATGCGTCAAAGATTTATCACAAACCTGCCTGATACGGAGAAGCGGTGCCAAGGACGCCAGCGAAACGTCGCAACCGAGCCACCCCTTCCGAGGATGGCACCCTCACCGACCGCGCTTACGCCGAACTCGAGGAGATGATTGTCACCCTGCAATTATCTCCGGGCACCGTGCTGTCCGAGCAGGCGCTCGCCGTTCGGCTGAAAATCGGGCGGACCCCGATCCGCGAAGCGTTGCAGCGGCTGGCACGCGACGGGCTGGTGGTCATCATGCCACGCCGCGGCATCATGGTTTCCGAAATCAATCTGAGGCTGCAGTTGCGGCTGCTCGAAGTCAGACGCGAGCTCGAACGGCTGATGGCGAGGCTTGCGGCCGAACGCGCCACGCCAGAGGAGCGCAGCGAGTTCGCGGAAGTCGCACGGGCCATGCTTCAGGCCGCGGCCAAGTCGGACGACATCGCCTTCATGCGGCTCGACCAGCGTTTCAACATGCTGATCGCAGCCGCCGCCCGCAATGAATTCGCGCGGCGCTCGATCGGGCTGATGAACGCGCTTTCGCGCCGGTTCTGGTACCAGCACTATCAGGAGGTCGCTGACCTGCCGCTCGCCGCCAAGCTGCACGCTGCGGTCGCCGAGGCGGTGTCGCAGAAAAAGGCGAAAGCCGCCGCGACCGCATCCGACCGGCTGATCGACTATATCGAGGACTTCGCGCGCAAGACGCTCGATACCTGAGCCGCGGGATCAGTCGAACATGACGACGCTGCGAATGGTTTCGCCGCGCCTCAGCGAAGCAAAGCCATCGTTGATCCCGTCAAGCGAAATGCGGCGGGAGATCAGCTCATCCAGCAGAAGCGCGCCGTCGAGATAGGCTCGCGCCAGCAGCGGAAAATCGCGGCGCGGGCGCGCATTGCCATAGCTGACGCGGCGAATGCGCTTCTCCTGCATCAGCGAGCCCCAACGAAACGAGACATCCTTGTCGACATCGACCTTGCCGAGCCAGATCACCTGGCCGCCGGGCCGCACGGCCTCGGTGGTGTTGCGGAACGCGGCGGCGCTGCCGGCGGCCTCTATCACCACATCGACGCCGCGGCCGCCGGTCGCGCGCTTTCCGAACGCGACCGCATCCTCCTTCGATGCGTCGACGCCCTGCGTCGCGCCCATTTTTGCCGCGAGCGCAAGTTTCGCCGGATCGAGATCGACGGCGATAATGGCCCCGGCGCCCGCCAGCCGCGCGCCTTGCAACGCGGCAAGCCCGACCGCGCCGCAACCGATCACCATGACGGTGTCGCCGTGCGCGATGGCGCCGAGATTGAGTGCTGCCCCGACGCCGGTCATGACGCCACAGCCGATCAGGCAGGCGCGGTCGAACGGAATTTCCTTTGGGACCGGGATTGCCTGCTGGTCCGAGACGATGCAGTATTCGCCGAACGATCCCAGAAACATCAGTTGCTTCACCTGACGTCCGTCGGCCAGCGCGGCGCGGCCGCCGCCGTCGAAGGCGCCCGCCTTGGGGCCTTCGACGAGATATTGTTCACACAGGATCGGCGCATCTCGGTCGCAGTAGAAGCAATGCCCGCAATGCGGATTCCACGACAGCACGACATGGTCGCCGGCCTTGACGCCGCGCGCCGCCGCTCCGGTCCGCTCGACGACGCCCGCCGCCTCATGGCCGAGCACGATCGGCATCGGGTAGCGCAGCGAGCCGTCGATGACTTCCAGATCGGTGTGGCAAAGGCCGGCTGCGAGAATCCGCACCAGCACGTCCGTCGGCTGCAACGCCGCGGCGGTGATCGTCTCGATCGTTAGCGGCGTCTGCGCCGCATGCAGCACGGCGGCTCGATATTGCAGCGTCATTTCAGGCGACCGCCCTGCCGGGAAGCGCGGTCAGCGCCAGGTCAATGTCCGCGGAGGTCATCTCCCACTCGTTGCCGAAATTGGCAACCACGGCCTGCATGAACGGCTCGAGCGCCGCCCTGGCGGCGTCGTTGTCGCCGAGATGGTCGACCAGCAGCGCCAGCGCGAGCTGGCGCGGTTCCGGCCCCTCGTAGCTCCACTCGAAACCGTTCCTGCTGTATTCCGCCACGCTGGTGGCGGGATCGAGCGGCACGCCGTCAACGGTCACCTTGACGCCGTCGATGGTGCGGTCTCCGACATAGTGCTTCATGCTGCTCTCCTGTCTTCCGGCATTCGCAACCCGAATCACGAGGCGGCCTCGATCTGGCCCGCGATCACCCGCATCACGTCGCGATCCCGATGGGCCTGCGCCAGGGTGCCCGAAAACATCACCTCGCCGCGCTCCAGTACATAGATGCGGTCGGCATAGTCGGGAATATGGTGGACGTTGGATTCCGCAATCAGCACGCCCTTGCCCATGGCGCGGATGGAGGCGACGCCCTCGGCGATCAGCGGGATGATCGCCGGCGACAGACCCTCGAACGGCTCGTCGAGCAGCAGGAGATTCGGATCAAGCGTCAGCGCACGGGCGATCGAAACCATCTTGCGCTCGCCGCCCGACAGTTGCGCGCCGCCGCGCGCCAGATACTGCCGCAGCTTTGGAAACACCGTGTAGGCCTCTTCAAGGCGCACGGCGGCCGGGCGACCTGATGGCCGCGTCCAGGTCGAGAGCTCGATATTCTCCTTCACCGTCAGGTCGGCATAGACTTCCGATTCCTCGGGCGAGAAGCCGATACCGCGCTGGGCGATCTGCCAGGTCGGAAGCCGGGTCAGGTCGACGCCATCGAAGGTGATCCCGCCTGACAGCGCACGGCGATAGCCCATGATGCTGCGAAACGTCGTTGTCTTGCCGGCGCCGTTTCGCCCCACCAGGCACACCAGTTCGCCCGCCCCGACCGTCAAGCTGACGCCGTTCAGGATACGGCTGCCCTCGATATTGACCTTCAGATTCGACAGGTTCAGCATCACGGCGCCTTTTTCGGCGTTTGCGGGCGGGTTCCAACCACGGCGGCGATCATCGCCGGGTCGGCAAAGAACGCGTCCGGCGGCATGTCGCCGAGCACGGCGCCCTCCTGCAGCGCGACGATACGGTGCGAGTAGCGTTCGACCAGATCCATGTCATGCTCGACCTGGACGATGGCGCGAACCCCGGCCGCCTTGGCGGCGGTGACGAGCACCTGCATGATGGCATGCTTGTCTCCGGTCGAGACGCCGCTGGTCGGCTCGTCCAGCAGGATCACAGTCGGATTGAGCGCAAAGGCGCTGGCGATGTCGAGCAGCTTCTTTTCACCCTGCGACAGGGTCGAGGCGATGGTGTCGAGCTTGCCGCGCAGGCCCAGCACGTCGGCGACGCGCTCGTTGTCGGCCTGCAGGACGTGATCCCGCTGCAGCGAGCGAAACGGATTGCCGATACGGCGCAGCCGTGACGCCACCGCGACCGCAAGCGTTTCACGCACCGTCAGCGCCGGAAAGATATTGACCAATTGAAACGTACGCGCCATGCCGCGCCGCGCCAGTTCCACCGGGCCGACGCCGGCGATGTCGCGGCCGAGAAAGCGAACCTCGCCGACCGTCGGCCGCAACAACCCGGTCACGACATTGACCAGCGTGGTCTTGCCGGCACCGTTCGGCCCGACGATCGAGACGAACTCGCCGTCGCCGAGCCGGAACGAAACGTCGCGCAGCGCCGTGAACGGTCCATACTTCTTGGTGACGTTGATGGTCTCGAACAAAGGTTCAGGGTTGGCGGCGACGCGCTCGGGCTGCATCTCATCGCCCTCCCTTGCGCCTGTTGGCAAAGAACCCGACGGCGCCGGACAGGCCTTGTGGCATGAACACGACCAGCAGCACGAGCACACCGCCCATCACGAAGCGCCAGTATTGCGTGACCGACATCACGAAATCCTGCAACAGCACGAACACCAGCGCGCCGATTGCGGGCCCTGCGAAAGTGCCGCTGCCGCCGAGCACCGCCATGAACACCAGATTGCCGGAGTGGGTCCAGTACGCCAGTTCGGGATCGGCCAGCCCTGTGGTGACCGCCAGGATGGTGCCGCCGACACCGCCATAGACCGCCGAGATCACGAAGGCGGCAAGCCGCATGCGAAAGATCTGAACTCCGACATAGGCACCCTTGCCGGCGTTCTCGCGGATCGCCTTCAGATGCAGTCCGAATGGCGATTGGGTGATGCGCCACATCGCAAGGCCGAGGACGCCGAACAGCACCAGCGCGTAATAGTAGAATGGCCCGGTCAGGAACGCGGTCTTGCCGCCGCGCCACTCCATGCCGAGCAGCAGCGGGCGCAGCACGCGCATGCCTTGATCTCCGCCGGTGATGGCGTAAAACTTGAACAGGAAGGAGTGAAACAGCATGCCGAACGCCAGCGTCAGCATGCCGAAGAATATCCGGGTGTAACGGACACACAACATGCCGATGATGAGCGAGATCAGGCCGGAAAACACCGCGGCGGCCAGCAGCAGGATTTCAAAGCTCCTCACCCCGAACTTCGACGTCAGCGCGGCGGCCGTATAGGCGCCGACGGCCAGAAACAGCGCATGCCCGAATGAGAGCAGTCCCGTGGTGCCGAACAGGAGATTGAACCCCAATAGCGCGATGCCGTAGCCCATGAACGGCAGCATCAGCATCAGTGCATAGGGCGATGCGACCGCCGGCAACACCGCCATCGCCGCGAGCAGGCCGAGCAGGGCCCACAGCCCGCTGACGCGCGGCATCGCCTGCAACATGGAAGGCGGTGCGACATCGGCCGAGGGGATGCTCATGCGGTCGCCTTTCCGAACAAACCGGCAGGCCGGACAATCAGCACGAGGACGACCACCAGATAGACCGACAGCATCTCCAGTTCCGGCACCAGCGATATCGATGCCGCGCGCATCAGGCCGACGATCAGGGCCCCGACGATCGCGCCGCGCATGCTGCCGAGCCCGCCGATCACCACCACCGCGAAGGATTCCACGACCAGTTCGACCGCCATGTCGAGCGACGCGGCGCCGGACGGCACCACCAGCGCGCCTCCGACCGTGCCCAGCATGCAGCCGACCGTGAAGACCAGCGCAAAGATCCTGGAGGCGTTGACACCAAGTCCCTCGGCCATATCGCGGTTCTCGGCGGTGGCCCGCACGATGCGCCCGGTCCTGGTCCTCTCCAGGAAGAAACCGAGCCCGACCGCGATGGCGATGCTGGCGGCGATCACCAGGAGGTTGTAGGTCGGCACCCGGACGCCCAGCACATTCGCCGTGCCGTAGACAAGATAGACGCTGTCCATGGTGCGCGGCGTCGCGCCCCAGATATAGCGGAACACATCCTGGAACATCAGGAGGAAGCCGAAGGTGATGAGCAGCTGATAGCTCTCATCCCGCCGGTAGATGGTGCGCAGCACGCGCTCGATCGGCAGCCCGACGAGACCGATCGCCAGTCCGGCCACGATCAGAACCGGAAAGAACAGCAGCGGCGGCATCCCCAACTTGATGGCGAGGCCGACCGCCGTGATCCCGAAATAGGCGCCCAACGCGTAGAACGAGCCGCAGGCCAGATTGACGAGCTTCTGCACGCCGAACACGAGCTGCAGCCCGGCGGCGACCAGGAACAGCACCGCCGCATGGAACGTCCCGCCGAGAATGACGTCCACAAGCTCGGTCATGCCTCAGACCGGCATTTTCGCGGTCTTGATCCAGTCCCAGAAATCCGCGCCGGGCGGCTTCTGCAACTGCGCGGCCTGAAAGGTGTCGACCGAGGCCAGGGTCGGGAAATCGTACTTGTTGGTGTTGGTGGATGGCCCCTGGTAAAATACCTGTTCGGCGATCTTGTCCTTGCGGAAGCGACCCTTGCCGCCGAGGCTTTCCACCTCAAGCCCGGGCATCGCTTCGGCCACCTGTTCGGCGCTCGGCCATTTGCTCGCCGCCTTTTGCGCGGCTTCGACGCCGGCCTTGTAGGCGGCCAGCGCGAAATAGGCGCGATCCGCTTCCCAGTGCGGCGCTTCCTTGTATCGCTCCATGTAGTCATGGACGAAAGCCTTCTGCAGCGCCGACGCCTGCGGGTGATCGAAGTACAGGGTGTTGTGCCCGAAGATGATGCCTTCCGGCATGAACTCCTTCTTGAGCTGGTTGAGCTGCCAACCGGCCGCCGGCAGCACCATCTTGACGCCGTCGAACAGGCCGGCAGCGTGTCCCTGCTTCATGAACACCGGCAGGTCGGCAAACAGCATGGAGGAGAAGATCAGGTCCGGCTTGGCCGCCTTGAGCGCGGCGATATGCGAGGTCAGGTCCATGGTGCCGACCTTCGGCCATTGTTCGGCGACGAATTCGGCCTCGATGCCATAGCGTACCAATATCTGCCGGAACGCCTCCCAATTGTTGCGGCCGTAGGAATAGTCCGGATTGATGCCGGCCACGCGCTTGAACTTGCCCTTGAAGTGCTTGACCGCCAGCAGCGATCCCATCACCGCTTCGCATTCATTGTCGGTGGAGCGGAACACGTAGCGCGGGTTGGGCATCGTCTCCTTGACGCCGTCCTGCGTGGTGCCGTCCCACATCACCAGCAACGCCTGCTCCTCCTCGGCGACCGGCGCGGCCCCGAGGCTGACGCCGGTGGAGATCAAGCCGTGGATCGCCTCGACCTTTTCCTGCAGCACCAGGCGCCGGAAGCGCTCGATCGTATCCTTCGGGTTGGTTTCCTCCTCGAACACCAGCTCGATCTTGCGGCCGGCAATGCCGCCGTCCCTATTCATCCGCTCCGACGCCCACTGGACCGCGCGGATGCCGCACTCGCCGGCGGTACCGGCAACGCCCGATCGCGGCGCGATGATGCCGATCCGCAGCGGCTTGTTTTGCGCCAGCGCCGGCGCGAACAGCCCCGGCGCGGCGGCGGCCAGGATGCCTGATGTTGCGAGCTTGGAGAATTCGCGGCGCGTCAGCTTCATGGAAATCCCTCCCCTGTCGGGCGCGTCTGCCGCGCGTCTATTGCCATACCATAAATATATCAGCGACATTGCATCAAGCGGTTTCTTGGGGAAATCCACCAGAACCCGCTGTTGCCGCCCTAATAGACTAATGATATATCAAGACCGCCCGGCAGGTATCGGGCGGTGGCCACGGAGACGAGCGATGGAACTAGCATCAAGCCCGATGACGGAACGGCAGCGCAACTACCGGGCAAACTACCGTTATCGCATCGCCGGCTGGTACAATGGCTGGCTGCATGTCGTCGTCATCTATGTGATCGGGTTGACCGCATTGTCGGTCTATTTCGCCAACATCAGCAATCTGCGCTGGTGGGAGCTGGCGATCGTGCCGGTGACGTTCCTGTTCGCCAATTTCTTCGAATGGTGGATCCACCGCTTCGTCATGCACCGGCCGTCGCAGGTCAAGGCTTTCCGGGCGATCTACAACCGCCACACGCTGATGCATCACCAGTTCTTCACCGACCAGGAGATGCGCTTCGCGGATCACCACGACTGGCGCGTGACGTTCTTTCCGCCCTACGCGCTGGTGACGTTCACGATGATGTCGATCCTGCCGGCGCTGGCGCTCGGCTGGCTCATCTCACCCAATGTCGGCTGGCTGCTGATCTCGACGACGACGTCGATGTACCTGATCTACGAGTTCATGCATTTCTGCTGCCATGTCGACGAAAACTGGTTCGTCCGCAACGTCCCCTTCGTCAACACGATCCGCCGCCATCACGCCGCCCATCACAACCAGTCGATCATGATGGAGCGCAACATGAACCTGACCTTCCCGGTCATGGACTGGCTGTTCGGCACCTCCGACCTCAATCGCGGGCTGCTCGGCCATTTGTTCAACGGCTATGACACTCGCTTCGTCAAGACCGACATGCGCAAGACCTCGCGCACGCCGAAGCCGCAGATGGCGGCGCCGTCGAGCGGATACGCCACGCCGGCCGAATAGGACGTTCCGAGGTCACCCCATGCAATCGATCGAGCCGCACTGGGTCGCCTCGCTGTATTTCGCAGCGTTCGCGACCGGTTGTGCGGTGGCCTTCCTGATCCTTGCCGGCATGTTTCCGCTGCGCGCGCGCCCCGATGCGGCACGATCAAGCCTGGCCATGCTGCTGGTGGCCGGCAACGCCGTGCTCCTGATCGTGCTGCTGGCCGCTACCTGCCTCTATGGCTACAGCGAACTCAGATGGAGCACGCTGATCGTGGTCGCGGGCCTGGTGGTGCTGTTCGCGCCCGGCCTGTTCGAAGCCCTGCCCGCACCATTGCGTGACGGCCGCGCCGGGCTCATCGTGCTGGCCGGCGCCCAGGCGCTCGCCCTGGCCGCACTGGCGAAGGTCGGCGGGCTGCCGTGGACCAACATGTCGTAATGGAGATCGAGCCATGCCCGTGAAGATCAAGCTCGCGCTGTCGATGCTCGTGGTCCTGGTGACGGCGATCGCCGTCTACCATCAACACGCGCTCGGCCACGACCGCATCCAGTATGTCGTCGCGTTTCTGGGCGCCTTCATGATCTTCGCGATGTGGCTGTTCCCCGAGGTCAAGCGCGAGGAAACCGCCGGCGGCGTTCGCCGCAACGGTACGACGCAGTAGCGCCGGCCCGCCGCATCGGACGGATCAACCGGTCTAGACCAGACGCGTCAGCCAACTTTCAGATAAGCAAAGCCCTTGCTTTGCAGCGCGGCGACGGTGGCAACGCCGGACGGCACCAGCTTGATGTAGGGCGCGTCCTTTGTCAGCGCGATATCGAGCTTCAGGTTGGTGAACGTGATCTTGCACAGATAGACCTCGACGCCATACTTGGCGAGCGCTTCCATCCGGCTGTCGAGTTCCGGATCGAGCGCAGGCTGCTTCTCCCACGGCGTTCCGGTGAGCGTCTTCAGATGGTACTTGATGCCGACCGAATGCGCGACGATGACGATCTTGGTGTTGAGCGGATCGAAATTATACACTGACAGATGGTTGTTGACGTTTCGCAGCAGGGCGCTGTAGCGGCTGTCGTCACCGAAATCACAGTGGTAGACGCAGGAGACATCGGCCTCTTTTTTCATGTCCGCCAGGTTGAGGTCCTTCGGCGCGGCCTGCGCCGACACCGCTCCCATGGCGGCGGCGCCACCGGCGGCGAGTGCAGTCAGAAGGTCTCTTCGGCCGATCTCGGTCATTCGTCGTCTCCCTTGTTGCCGTGATTAATCTTGCTAGTCCGAAGTGGCGATGAACGATTGAAGCAGCGCCTCCCAAGCTATCCGAAGATCCCAAGCTATCCGAAGATATCGGCGGTGATCCCCGCATACCAGTCCATGTTCTCGGCCTGGGTCTGCTTTCGCAGATCCGCCGGCTCTCCGGGTTTGGAGACGAAGGTGGAGGAAGCGGTGATCTTGCCGTCCTTGGCCTCATAGGCGCCGCCGATCTTGACGCAATCATCGGCCGCGATCAGGCTCCAGCAGGTGTTGCTGTAACGGGCCTCGAACATCCGCGACGACAACAATTCGCCGCGGATCGTCATCGCCGCGACTTTCGCCTGGCTGTTGGCGGAGAAGGCGGATTTGGGCATGTCGCCGGCAATGCTGGCGTCGCCGAGAACATGGATGCTGGCGTCCATGGCCGACTTCATGTTGGCGGGGTCGATCGGGCAGAAACCGCTGGCGTTGGCGAGCATGGCGTCGCGCGCGATCGCGCCCGCCATCTGCGCCGGGATGACGTTGACCAGCGCGGCGTTCTTGTAGGTCTCGAAGCCAGTGACGACCGTTCCGGTCTTCGGATCCACCGACTTGACGCCGTCATGGACCTTGGGGCCGAGCCACTCGACCATGCCCTTGTAGTGCTTCTCCCACCCCTCCATGAACAGCGCCTGCTTGGAGAACGTCTCCTTGGGATCGATGACGAATATCTTGCAGCGATCCTTGCCGGCGGCCTTGAGCGCATACGCCATCATCGAGACGCGCTCATAGGGGCCGGGCGGGCAACGGTACGGGTTCGGCGGCGCGATCATGACGACGACCCCGCCGTTCGGCACCGCGTCGAGCCGCTTGCGCAACAGCAGCGTCTGGGCGCCGGGCTTCCAGGCGTGCGGCATCGCCTCTTCGGCGGCCTCCGACCATCCCGGAACCGAATCGTATTTGAGATCGATGCCGGGAGCGACCACCAGACGGTCGTAGCCAAGCCTGCGGCCGCCGGCGACGACGACTTCCTTCTTGTCGCGATCGATCGAAGTGGCCCGCGCGTTGACCAGATCGATGCCGTAGGCGCTCATCAGCTTGCCGTAGTCGTGCGTGATTGAGGGATAATCCCTGAAGCCGCCGAGATAGAGGTTGCTGTGGAAACAGGTCTGGTACTTGGCAACGGGCTCAATGAGCGTCACGGCAATCGCGCCGTTGCTGTCCCTGGCGACGTACTTCGCCGCGGTCGCACCTCCCGCGCCGCCGCCGATCACCACGACACGCGGCTTGGTCTGCCCGAGCAGCGCCGGCGCCCCGAACATGGTTGCGCCGATCACGGCAGTTGACCCGCCGAGAAACCGTCTTCGGTTGAGTGTCATGGTCACCTCCCAATATTGTCTTATCGAACTATTGCTTGGTGCCTGACGACGCCGGAAGCCCGCCAAAATAGGCAGCCAGCGCCGCGATCTCCTCCTCGTTCAGTCGCCCCGCAATCGTCCGCATCACGGGATTGTCGCGCTCCGCGCGCCTGTAGGCAAGCATGACGGCCACGAATTGGTCTTCCGGCCAGCCGAATATCCGCGGAACGCCGCCCGCGGACGGGCCGGAGGACCGATGGCAGGTCACGCATTCCGACGACAGATGCTGGCCAAGCTCGCGGTCACCGCCGAAAACAGGCTCCGCGCAGACCATCGGCAAGACCGCGGCGGCATATGACCATGCACGCCATTTCGACATCAATCGACCTTGGGCCCGCTCTTGCTGTCCGGCGTAACATCGACCGTGATGGCCCTGCCGACCACCTTGGGTGCGCCACGGCAATTCTTCATGCACGGCTCCTTCTCCCAGAACCGCCGCTCCGACGTCTCGCGGTCATCCCCGAAAAACGCGGACGCGTTCGGCATCCTGATGGACCTGAAGTTCTTCTCGTTCAGTTCGAAGTTCTCGTCCTTTACGATATCATTCATGCTGAGCAAATAGGCCGTGAGCGCATAAACGTCGTCATTGGAAAGCGACTGTGCGTTGCCATACGGCATGGCGCGCTTGATGTAATCGAAAACCGTCGACAATTCCGGCCAGAACGACCCGATGGTCTTGTCGGGCCGGTCGGCCTTGAGCGTGCCCAGGCCGCCCGCCAGCACCGGCCAGCGACCGACGCCTTGCCCGAACTCGCCATGGCAGACGGCGCACTGCGCCTGAAACAGTTCGTCGCCCTGCTTCACCGTGCCCTTGCCGGGGGGAAGGCCGTGCCCGTCGGGCCGAACGTCGGTGTCCCAGGCCTTGATCTCCTCCGGCAATGCGGGACGCCCCAGGCCGAGCTTGGCCGAAGCGGAAGATGCTGCGTGCCGCGCCGCCACCTGTTGCGCCGGAGACGGGACAACCGACGACAGCACCAGCGCGCCGACCAGCGCGAGAAGCGCGAAGCGTTCAACCAATTTCGACATTCTCGATCTCTCCGCCGGAACGCACCAGCCAGGTCTGGATGCCGTTGTTGTGGTAGATTGAGTTGACGCCCCTCACCTTGCGCAGTTCGTCCTTTGAAGGCTGCACGTAGCCGGTTGAATCGATCGCCCGCGACTGGATCATCAGTTCCTCGCCGTTCCAGTCGAAATCGACGTAAAATCGAGCCAGCGACTTGTCGAGCACCGGCCCGTCGAGGCGGGCGGTCTGCCAGTTGCGGCCGCCGTCCAGCGACACGTCGACCCGCCTGATCGAGCCGCGCCCGGACCAGGCAAGGCCGCTCAGCACATTTCTGCCCTTGTGCTTGAGGGGGGCCTGCGGCGACGGATTGGTCACCACCGATTTCGCGTCCATGATGAAGGTGTATTTTCGCGACCGGCCGTCGGCCAGCAGGTCGGTGTATTTCGAGGTCTCCTCTCGGGTCTGCCAGGGTTGATCGCCCGCCTCGATGCGGCGCAGCCATTTCACCCACAGATTGCCTTCCCAGCCCGGAATCACCGCGCGAAGCGGATAGCCCTGCTCCGGCCGCAGCGCTTCGCCGTTCATGGCAAACGCGATCAGGACGTCGTTCAAGGCCTTCTCGATCGGCAGCGAGCGGTTCATGCCGGCCGAATCCGCCCCTTCGAGCATCAGCCATTTGACGTTGGGCTTCAGGCCCGCTTCGTCCAGCAGCACTTTCAACGGCACGCCGGTGTACATGACGTTGTGGATCATGCCGTGGGTGAACTGACAGCCATTGAGCTGGGCGCCACGCCACTCCATGCCGGAGTTCGCCGCACATTCGAGAAAGTAGAGCTTGTTCACCCGCGGCATTCGCTTGATGTCGTCCATCGTGAATACCAGCGGCCGGTCAACGAGGCCGTTGATCATCAGGCGATGATTGGCGGGGTCTATCTCGGCGATGCCGCCGTGATGGCGCTCAAAGCACAGCCCCGACGGGGTGATGATGCCATCAAGCTCGTGCAGCGGCGTAAAATTGACCGAGGATTCCGGAGACGCCGTCAACCAGGCGACGTCGCGGCGAACGATATGCTTCTCGAACTTCGAGGGCGTTCCGTAAGGCCGCTTGTCGACGCCTTCGCCGAGATAACGCTGCCAGTCCTGGACCTCGGTGATCAGCGGATCGGGTTTTTCCGACCCGGCCACGGCCGGCATTGCCGCAAGCGCCGTGCCGGCGCCGACCACACCCGCCGCGCCGAGGAATTTGCGCCGGCTGAGAAATTCCACAGACGATCTGCCGCTCATGCAGGACTGCCTTCTTGTTTATCCGGATATGTGAATATGTTGAACGCGCCATTGCGGGATAAAAGCATCGGCGTCAGGCCCCCGTCACCTTGACCGAATTGTTCGGCTCGATCCTGATGGCGCCAGCCTTGGCGAGATGGGCCGCCAGAACATCCCATATCGGCGGGCCCTGCGTGTTTTCGTTGACGCTGGCCCAGCCCGCCACGGTGTAGCTCTTCGCCGCCTCGATCGGTTTGCCCGACTTCAGATGGACCATGCCGGACACGCGCGATCCCACGGATTTCGAAATGTCGAGCGCGTAGCCCATGCCCCCGACGCGGACCATGTCGCCGCCGCCCTGAAAATACGGATCGGGATGGAAAATATTGTCGGCGACGTCTTCCAGAATTTCCTTGAGCTGGGCGCCGGTCATCTGGCTGCGGTAGCAATTGGGATAGGTGATGGCGGTGGCGTTGGTGACGTCTTCCCAGGTGATGGCATCGCCGGGCAACAGGGTGGCGCCCCAGCGGAAACCGGGCGACAGCGAAATCTCGGCGTCCCGTTCCGCGAGCATGGCGTGGCAGATCACGTCGTCAAAGGTTCCGTTGAAATTGCCGCGGCGATAGAGCAGCGAGTCGGTCTTGCCGATGGGGCGCGCCAGGTCCTTGGCGAAGGGCGCCCTCACCCTCTCCACCAGCGCCTTCATCGCCGGATCGGGCGCGATCGCGTCGGAAAACACCGGCATCAGCTTGAAGCGCACGCCGGCGACTTTCTTGTCCTTGACCTCGATATCGAGGCGCGAGACGAACTTGCCGTGCGAACCGGAAGCGACGAGGACCGTATCCCCGACGCGGATCAGCCCCGGCATGGCGTCATGGGTGTGTGCGGTCAGAATGACGTCGAGACCCTTGACCCGGCGCGCGAGCTTGCGATCGACGTCGAAGCCGTTATGCGAAAGCAACACGACGACTGCGGCGCCCGCGGCGCGGGATTCATCGACCTGCTTCTGGAGATCCTCCTCGCGGATGCCGAATTCCCATTTCGGAAACATCCAGCGCGGATTGGCGATCGCGGTGCGCGGCAGCGCCTGGCCGATGACGGCAATCTTCGCCCCGCCGCGCTCGAACATCTTTCGCGCCTCGAACACCGGCTCCTGCCATTCATTGTCGCGGACGTTCTGCGCCAGGAAGGCAAACGGCGCCTTGTCCGCGATCTCCTTGACGCGCTCGGCGCCATAGGTGAACTCCCAATGGCCGACCATCGCGTCGAGCCTCAACGCCGACATGACCTCGACCATGTCCTGGGCCCTGGTCTGCAACGAGGTCCAGCTGCCCTGCCAGTTGTCGCCGCCATCGAGCAGCAACACCTTGTCGTCGCCGCGTTCGGCGCGCACGGCGCCGATCAGCGTGGCGACGCGATCCATGCCGCCCATGCGCCCGTAGTTGCGGGCGAGCGCGACAAAATCGTCCGAGGTCAGCGCGAACGCCTCAGCCGAACCGGTAGCCAGCTTGAAATACTTCCGGAACTCGGCGTCCGAGATGTGCGGTGGAACTCCCCGGGCTTCGCCGACGCCGAGATTGATCGACGGCTCGCGAAAGTGCAGCGGCATCAATTGCGCGTGGATGTCGGTCACATACAAAAGGGTAACGGTGCCAAGCGGATCGAAGCGGGTGATGTCGGCTTGCGTCAGACGCTGCTGCGCCGCGACGCGGCCCAATTGCCCGACGCCGCCGCCGACCGTGAGCGCCGACGCAGCCGCCGTCGCCTGCAGGAACTCCCGCCGTGAAATCATGATGCGCCTCATGCCCCTTCATTTGGAGGAAGGGTACTCTTGCAACTCGGAAAGAGATCAGCCGACGGTCAGCTTGTTCTTCGCCACATATTCCGACCCGTCATCGTCCTTCCAGGTGAAGGTGAACTCGCCGCTTTCGGCAGCCTTGTAGAAAAACGACTGATAGGGATTGGCCGAGATCGCAGGATGCCAGTCGGCCTCGAACACCGTCTTGCCGTTGAAGGCCGCCACGAATTGCTTGATGATCTTGCGCGGAATGACCTTGCCGGCGCTATCCCTGCGCTGGCCTGATTCCATCTCGTGCGAGATGAGCGTCTTGATCTCGATCAGCTCGCCCGGCTTCGCCTGGGCCGGCAGACGAACGCGCGGTATCGATGCGGTGGCCATCTGGATGTCCTCCTGTGATTTTTTTGACGTTGGGGCAGCAGGGCTTGATCAGCCGCCGCAGCCGCCGATGGTAACCTTCACATTCGCTTTCACCGAGTGGAGCGCACCATTCGACATTTCGGCGATGCAGACGATGTTCTGGGTTTGCGCCAGGCGCATCCGTATCGAGGCCGCGGCCTTGCCGCAGGCCGGCGTGAAGCGGTAGCTCACCACGCCCGGAAGCGGGTTGCCGTCGGCGAACACATGGACTGTCTTGACGTAATTGCTGTCGGTCATCGGGCTTTCGACCTCGACATTGATCGGCACCACCAGACCGTTCTCGGCGATTTCAGGCACGTCGAGCTTGATCTTGCCACTCTCGAGTTTCTTGTCGCCGTAGAGCTTTTTGATTTCCGCTGCGACGGCCGCCTCATCCGCCAGCGACATTCGGGGGGCGATCAACAAGGCGAGGCCGGCCATAGCCGCCAGGGTCAGCGTTTCGCGGCGGGTTTTTTCAACCGATTTCAAAACCATTCTGCCTCCTCCCGCGGGACGTCTTGTGCGTCCCCGCCGATAGTTTCTCTTGACGATTCCAAGATTATTCTATCATCATCTTCAAACATCATTATATTGTTTTTCTTGAATGTAAAGATGCTTACGTGCCTCATGACCGCAAAAGACGGTCTTGACGGAGGGAGGGGACCAGATGAAGCGCGCTTCGATAGGGGCCATCACCGTCGCTATCCTTTTATGTTCGTTGGCCTTTCCGGTCAACGCGCAGGACGCAAGCGAAAAGGAGATCGAACGCTACCGCGCGATGATCTCCGATCCCTTTTCCAACCCCGGATTTCTCGCGGTCGATCGCGGCGAGGCGCTGTGGAAACTGAAGCGCGGCGCCAAGAACGTCTCCCTCGAAGGGTGCGACCTCGGGCTCGGTGTCGGCAAGCTCGACGGCGCCTTCGCGAAGATGCCGCGCTTCTTCGCCGATGCGAACCGGGTCATGGATCTCGAGCAGCGCCTGCTGTGGTGCATGCAGAACATCCAGGACCTGGATACCAAGGATGTGGTTGCCCGTCGTTTCTCGGGTCCAGGCCGGCTCTCCGACATGGAGGATCTCGTCGCCTACATCGCCAACAAGTCGAGCGGCATGAAGATCGACGTGCCGCTTGCGCACCCCAAGGAGCAGGAAATGGCCGCGGTCGGCGAGGCGCTGTTCTACCGGCGCGGCGGCGTGATGGATTTCTCGTGCGCGACCTGCCATGCCGACGAGGGCAAACGTATCCGGTTGCAGGGACTGCCGGACTTATCGAAACCCGGCAAGCAACCACAGGAAACCATGGCCACCTGGCCGACCTATCGGGTATCGCAGGGCGCGCTGCGCACCATGCAGCACCGGCTCTGGGACTGCTTTCGCCAGCAGCGCTGGCCGGTTCCGGAATATGGCTCCGACAGCATCACGGCCCTCACCGTCTTCCTGCAGAAGCAGGCGATGGGTGGAACGATCGCCGTCCCGTCGATCAAGCGCTGAGGGAGTTTCCCATGACGACAATGTCGAAACTTGTTGCACTGGCGATTGCCGCAGGCGTCATCACGACTCTCCCGTTCGCGGCGTCCGCGCAGACCGCCGCAGCCGCGAAGCGCGCCGACCCGGCGCTGGTTGAAACATACCTGAAGGCGACGTTCGGAAAGGCCCCGCCGGAATGGCAGGCGCGCATCGAGCCCGATGAGACGCTGCGGGCCTGCAACCTCCATCGCAACGACGTGCCATCAGCCGAAGCCGACAAGATCATCAAGCGCGAACTGGCGAAGGTGGTGTTCCCGGCCGACGGCAAGCTGATCGGCGACTGGAAGGAAGGCAAGAAGATCGCCAACAACGGTCGCGGCGGACAGTTCTCCGACGACGAGAAAACCGTCAGTGGCGGCAATTGCTACGCCTGCCACCAGATGGAAAAAGCCGAACTCAGCTATGGCACGCTGGGTCCGAGCCTGACGGCCTACGGCAAGGAACGCAAATTCGATCCCGCGGAGGTCAGGAACGCCTTCACCAAGATCTACAATTCGCAGGCGGTGCTGGCATGTTCCAACATGCCGCGGTTCGGCGCCAACAAGTTCTTGAGCGAACAGCAGATCATGGACCTGGTCGCATTCCTGTTCGATCCAGAATCGCCGGTGAATAAATAGCCTGGACCTTGAGTACTGGCATGCGAGTTCGTTTATATGTCTGATATGTTGCACCGAACGACCGGGAAAGTCCTGTTGGGCGCCGCGTTGATGGTGGCTGTCAGTCTGTCGGCGGCCGCGTCGGGGGCGGCCGAACTGCTGATGTTCTCGCAAGGCGGCTGTCCCTCCTGCCTGCGGTGGGACCGCGAGGTCGGGTCGGTCTATCACAAGACGGCGGAGGCAAAGGTGCTTCCGCTACGCCGCCTCGACATTGCCGAGCAGACCGCTGTTAACGTGACGCTCGCTTCGCGGGTGATCTACACCCCGACTTTCGTGGTGGTGGATGGCGGCCGCGAGATCGGACGTATCACCGGCTACATCAATGATGAGGCCTTCTGGGGATTGCTCGGTCCCCTCGCCGCCGGGTTGACGCGTTCCCAAACCCGGACTGACCGCCTCTGAGGTCCCTACTCACAAGTTGAACGAACAGCTGGCAAGCATGGCATCAATCCTTTCAACCGAACTGGAGACCGAACTTCGCGACGGCGCGGAATACTCGCCGGAGCTCGACCAGTTGATGCGCAAGGCCCGCAAGGCCAGCAACTTCCTGAAAGCCCTGTCGCACGAAAACCGGCTGCTGCTGCTCTGCCTGCTGGCGGAGCGCGAGCGATCGGTCACGGAGCTCGAGAACATTCTGTCGTTGCGGCAATCGGCGGTTTCGCAGCAATTGGCGCGCCTGCGCTATGATGGAATGGTCGATACGCGCCGCGACGGCAAGACGATCTATTACAGCCTCGCCAACGAGGACGTGCGCCGCGTCATCTCGGTCGTGTACGATATTTTCTGCAAGCCGACGGTGCCGGTCGAGAAAGCATGACGTTGCGGCGCGGCGGCCACGCGACGCCGCTGTCATCGTCGACAAGCCATTGCGGCTTCCGGAGATAGAGCCGTGCAGAATTTAGCTGCCTGGATTCCCGCCTTGCTCGGCTTCGCGATCGGCGCCGTGGCGGGATTCGCGGTGCGCCATGCCAGGCTCTGCTCGTTCGGCGCCATCGAGGACGCGCTGATGGGAGACGACGGGCGCAGGTTGCGCGTGTTCGGACTTGCGCTGGGAATCGCTGTTCTCGGCACCCAGGCGCTGATCGTCGGCGGCGTGCTCAATCCGGAAACCACCAGCTATGTACCCCCCGCCCTGCCGGTCATCGCGATCCTGATCGGCAGCATCATGTTCGGGATCGGCATGGCGATGGTCGGCACCTGCGGGTTTGGATCGCTGGTGCGGCTGGGCGGCGGCGATCTGCGCAGCCTCGTCGTCGTGATCATTCTCGGGGCGACTGCCTATGCAACGCTTCGCGGCGTTCTCGCCGGGTTTCGGATCGAGGTTCTCGAAGCGCTGACGGTGAGCATGCCCGAAGGCGCCCGCTCCGACATCGCCTCGCTGGTCGCGCGCGGATTCGGAATCGACATGCGCGCCATCGTCGCTGCCGCGATCGGGACCGGCCTCGTTCTGCTCGCATTCGGCGATCGCAGGCTGTGGCGCGCGCCGCGGCTGCTGTCGGCCGGCGTCGTGCTCGGCATCGCCACCACCGCCGGTTGGATCGTCACGACAACGCTCGGCGACGCGTTCAGCGCGCCGCTGCAGCCGCAAAGCCTGACCTTCGTCTCGACGATCGGAAAGACCCTGTTTGCGGGCTTGCTCAACGTCGCCAACTTCAGGGACTTCGGCGTCGCCAGCGTCCTTGGCGTCATTGCGGGATCATGCCTTGCGGCCTGGCGCGCGGCGGAGTTGCGCTGGGAAGCGTTCGACGACGACCACGAAATGCGGCGTCATTTGCTCGGCGCTGCCTTGATGGGAATGGGCGGCATCCTGGCTGGCGGCTGCACCATCGGCCAGGGCATTACCGCAGGATCAATGCTGGCGCTGTCCTGGCCGCTCGCCGTTGCCGGAATGATGCTGGGCGCGCGCATCGGTATTGCCATGCTGGTCGACGGTTCGCTGCGCGACGTGTTCGGGCGCAGCTGGGCGGGACTGCTTCGCGGCCGGGGGCCGCTGCGTTGAGAGCCGGCGTCCCCCGCGACTGGTTCGCGTATCGGCCGAGCTGCTAGTTTCCCGCAAAAACATTGCCGGTGCGGACCGAGCAGGTCGGCGAGCCGGTGCTGACGGAATCGATCACGGTCATCACTCCGTCCGGACCGCGGCGCCGGATCTTCGCGCCGCCCGCCTTGGCGTCGATAATGGATAACGTGCAGCTTGAGAAGCTGGAATCGAAGGTTGCGACGTATTGCCGGGCGCCGCTGGCAGAGCCTTCGGTGCCGACCAGCCGATTGCCCTCCAGCCGCACCGAACCCTTTGAGCCGCCCTCGCCGGGACCGGTCTCGGCCTGACGCGCGCCGCCCTTGCCGGAGGACCTGACCTGCATACGCAGAAAGGTGCGGCCGGCGGAGCTGACATAGACCACCCGCGTATTGATGTTGGAGAAGCTCACCGGGCTGCCGTCGGCCTTGGTCCCGGTGCCCGAGGTGCTCCACGACATCGTAACCGTCTTGTCCGAAAGGCCTGGTGGCGCGGACAGTGCCGGACTGACGCCGAACGCGGTGAGCAGGAAAAGCACGCAGACGGGAAATCGGGCCATGGCCTGCTCCAATCAAAAAGCAAAGCTACAGGCCAGACGCGGCGCTCGCAACCGTCGCAGCTTTGCGGAGCGCTGTCTGCGCCGCTATTCGCAGTAGGTCCGGCCGTTGAACTGGAAGCATTTCGCCACAGCGGCCGCCGGTTGGGCGAGCGGCAACGTCGCCCTCGATATCGCCCGAACAGGCTTCCGGTGAAACCTGGCAACGGCCGGCGACGAACACAGACGATTGACGTCCTGCTCCGCCACGATCGTCCAAACCATCCGTCCACCCTCCAGGCGGCAACGCTGCATCAGCGATCGGCGCAGGCAGATCGAAGCCCCTTCGGAATAGCTCTTGCTCCCGTAAACGCAGACGCCGGTCGTCTCGGCATGCAGGAGTTTGGATGGGCCCACGCACAGGGCCGCCGCAATCAAACCGGCACAGACTTTCAGGCCAGATTTCATAACAATATCCTCTGATCGTCGAAATGAAATGGTCGCAATGATCTATCCTGTGGTTACGGGACGGTTTGGCAATGCGTGCAATCCTGTCGGCGTCGAATGCTTGGCGATCCCGGCGCCTGAAGTCTCCCGAGAAGCCGGGTAGATCCGTTCGCCGCGATACCGACCCGGTCAGGCCTTCATTCGCAGTAGGTCTTTCCGCCGAAGCTGAAGCACTTGCCGCCGCCTGCTGCCGATCCGGCCCGTCGCGGCGCAGGGTCGGGCGCGGCCGGTTCGCGGCGGGTCGCCGTCTGCGGCTTGGCGGCCGGCTCCGGCTTTTTCTCGCAGGCGCCACTGGAATTCAGGACATAACCGCTCTCGCAGCCGATCTGGACGCAGCGTTCGCCGTCGGCGCGCTGGCCCTTCTTGCATACCAGCGGACATACGCGGTCGGTCCTGCCGCGCACGGAATCGAGCGCGTCCAGGCTTGCCACCTGGACGTTCAACCTGGTTTGCGCATTCTTGTTGAACTGTTCGAGGGCGGCTTTCGAGGCATTGTCCCAGCTGCCATCGACATTGCCGGGATTGCATCCGACGCGCTTGAGATGAGCCTGCAGAAGCCGCGCGATATCGGCCGCATCCATCTGCGGCGCAGCCGGCGCCGCGGCATTTCCGGTGGCGTTCTGAGACGGTGACAGCGCGGCGAGCTTTTCGCGCTCCGTGACCGCTTCACGCTTGGCCTGCTCCACCTGTTTCTGGGCATCGGCAACGGCCTGACGCTTGGCTTCCTCGACCTGACGCCGCGCCGCTTCTGCCTCCAGCCGCGCCGTCTCCAACTGGCGCTTGGCGCCCTCCAGCTGCTTCTTGGCCTGTTCGGCAACCTGGACGCGGGCCTCTTCCAGCTCTTTCTTGGCCTGCTCCGAAATCTTCTGCTTCGCCTCGGAGGTTTGCTGGGCGGTCTGTTCCTCCAGCTGGCGGCGGAATTCGTCCGTCTTGCGGGCGGCCTGTGCTTCGGCTTCGCGCCTGGCCTCATCGGCCTTGGTGCGCGTCTGTTCCGCCGCCGTCAGTTTGGCGGTCTGGGCACGAGCCAGTTCGGCATAGAGTCCGCTGCGATGGACGGCCAGAAACGAATCCCAGGCCTCGCGGGTGCCGATCTGGGCTGCCAGTTCGTAATCAGTCCGGGCGACGGCGTCGGGGTCCGCGGGTTTCGAAACCTGCGGGACCAGCGCGACCGTCTCGCCGCCCAACGAGCCGTAAACGAACGGCTCCTGCTTGTAGCCTGTACTCTTGAGGACGTCGTCACGAACCCGCCCAAAGGCCAGCCGGAGGTCGAGGCCAGGTTCGGCGATATACTTGACGAGCGCGGCGGCGAACGGGCTGTTCTTGCCGTCACCGTCGCTGGCCACCGCGCCAGCCTTGGCGGCGTAGGCAACCAGCGTGTCGGACATCGCCGGCTCGATCTTGGCAAGGCCGCGTCCGATGGAGCGGGTGCTCACGGACCGTTTCATGGTCTTGCTGAAAGGATTATCCCGACAGGCATCAAGAATGACGAGCTTCAGGCGCTTGGCGCCATCGAGCGCCTTCAAGACCCGGTCGAGCGATATGGTTTCGTCCTCGACGTCGAAATCGCTCTCCAGCCTGGCGTCCGCCGGCACCAGATAATTGGTGCCGTCAACCTCGATGCCGTGGCCGGCGTAATAGACCACCGAGATATCGGCATCGCGGGAGGTTTCTGAGAACAGCCGAATGGATTTGCGCAGGTCGGAAATCCCGTAATCGCGGCCGCTCTCGACGACCTCGAAACCCGCCTTCTTGAACAGCGCCGACATCGCCTCGGCGTCGCGCGCCGGATTGATCAGCCGCGGCACCGACTGATATTTCGAGATACCGATCACGAGGGCGACGCGCTTCTCCGCCCATGCCGGCTCGCTCAGCAGCGAGGTCAGGCAAAGCAGCGAAAACAGGGCTCCCAGCACGCGCATGACGGCGTCCCAAATCGGCTATCGAGCCGAACCTATCATTCGGCCCAATGTCTGCAATATCCACGCGCATGTTTGTGACTTAGATCACATGGGCACATTTTGTCGTTGCTGGACATCCGCATCGACGCGTCGGCTGTTGCGCGTCGCGGGATCGGGCGGTTGCAACCGCTCACTCAACCTGAATGCCGAGGAGCAGCTGTTTCTCACCCATCTCATCATGCGACCGAGCACGATCGAGGAGCTGGCGGCGGAAGCCACCACGCCCGAGCTCGGCGCCGAGGTGTATGCCGCAGCCCGGCTTGCGATCGACCCGGACGCCGCGGCGGAGCGCGACTTCCTGGATCGGCTTGCGGCCGCGCTGAAACTGGATTCAGGATTGCGGGCTCACCTGGATGCCATCGGCGGCTCAACGCAATCGCACGCAGCCTGACCTCGCCCGAAGCGGACGCGACAACATCTCCCGGCAGACCCGGGGGATGTGGCATGATGCCGTGGTGTTATTTGCCGCGGCTTGTGCGCTTGCGGAGCCGGGATGCCTGGATGATATGATGCCCCGGTCCGAAAAGAACCACCACGATCGGTACCGGCATTAACGACTCCCCTGCCTCCATTCGACTTCGACCTGCTGCGAACATACGTTGCGGTCGTTTCACGCGGGCCGCGGAACGCGTCGGCCGAACCCAATCCACGGTCAGCCTGCAGATCAGAAAGCTCGAACAGAACCTTGGACGGAGTGTATTCGAGCGCAACGGCCGCGACTTCCTGCTGACAGCCGACGGCGAGGTCCTGCTCAATTATGCACGGCAGCTGCTGCATCTGGCCGACGAAGCCCGCTCGCGCATTCTGGAACCTGAAGTCGAAGGCAACGTCCGGCTGGGAACCCCCGAAGACTTCGCCACCGTCTACCTTCCGGATATTCTGGCGCGGTTTGCACGAACGCATCCGCGGGTCGCCCTCGAGGTCAATTGCAATTTCAGCTTCAATCTGCTCGAGGGTTTCTCCAGGGATGAATACGATCTCGTGCTGGTCAAGCGCGAGCCGCAAGGGCCGGCGGGCGGCATCGCGGTCTGGCGCGACACGCTGGTATGGGTCAGCGGGCCGAAGCTGGTGCCGGATCCCGCCCAACCGCTTCCGCTGGTGCTGGCACCTGCTCCCGACGTCTATCGCAAGCGGGCGCTTGCCGCCCTTCAGGCCGCCAAGCGCGAGTGGCGGATCGTCTATACCAGCCCGAGCAGCGAGGGCCTGCAGGCGGCTGTGCGCGCGGGCCTCGGGGTGACGGTGCTGTCCAAGGATATGGCGCCGGAAGGCCTGATGATGCTTGGCGCAGAACACAACCTCCCCACCATGCCCGACGCCGAGATCGCATTGTATCGCGCACCAGGAACGATTTCGCGCGCCGCCCAGCTGCTGGCGCAGCATGTCACGCATTCGCTGGAGATTGCCGCCGGGCGCGGCCACCCGGCAAGCTAAGCGGCGGCTGGTCTATTCCGCAGCGGTCGCCGCCCTTGCCTCGGCCCGCGCCCTGGCGCCAAACACGATTCCCTCGTAGCCCTTGGCGGCGACCTCGTTGACGGCGGCGACGTATTTCGGCGTGCCGCCATTATAGACGAGGTAGCGCGTCTTGCCGTGCTCGTGGCCGGGGACGTTGGAATTGTAACCGGTGAACCACGACTTGGCTTTGCGCATCAGCATGATGGCGTACATCTTGGTGACGTGCGCGGTCCAGCGCGCCTGCGCCTCGGCGGTGGCTTCGGCCCGGGTGTGGCCGCGCGCCCACATGTACTCCAGCAGATCCATGCACCAATTGACGCCGTTCTCGATGCCGCGCGGGAAATTGGTCGAGGCCGAGCCGCTCTGGGGACCCGTCGGCATCAACAGATTCGGAAATCCGTGGGCCATCATGCCGAGGAAGGTCGAGGGGCCGTCGCGCCATTGCTCGAACAGCTTCGCACCATCTGCACCTGTTATGTCGATGGCGTCGAAGGCGCCGGTGATGGCGTCGAAGCCGGTCGAATAGACGATGATGTCGAAATCGTAATCGCGCGCGCTGGTCCGCAAGCCGGTCGCCGTCACCCGCTCGATCGGCGTCTCGCTGATGTCAACGAGATGGACGTTGTCGCGGTTATAGGCCTCGAAATAGTTGGTCTCCAGCGGCACCCGCTGCACGCCGAAGCCGTGGTCCTTCGGGATCAGCTTCTCGGCGGTGACGGGATCGCGGACGCGCCGGCGAATGCGCTCGGCGATATAGGCGGAAAACTCGGCGTTGGCCGCCTCGTCCATGAAAATCTCGCGGAAGTTGCTGAGCCAAATCCCGAAACCCGGCTCGTCGTACAGCTTGTCCCAGAGCGCGCGCCGCTCCTCGGGGCTGACCTCGTAAAAGCCGCGACGGTCGGGCTCATGCTCGAAGCCGCCGGGCGTGCGGGCGCAGGTCGCGAAGATCTCCTCGTAGCGGGCGCGGATATCCGCCATCTCCTGGACCGAGATCGGGCTGTTGTTGAGCGGGGCGCTCCAGTTCGGACGCCGCTGGAACACGGTGAGCTCTCCGACCTTGTCGGCGATCTCGCCGATCACCTGGATGGCGGTGGCGCCGGTGCCGATGATGGCGACCTTCTTGCCCGCCAGTTCGACCGGCTCGTGCGGCCAGTAGAAGGTGTGGAACGATCGCCCCTTGAAACTATCCATGCCTTCGAACCGCGGCAGCGTCGGCACCGAGAGCAGGCCGACGGCAAGCACCACGAACCGGCTGGTCAGCTCGCGGCCGTCGCCGAGCCGCAACCGCCACACATGGTCCGCCTCGTCGAAGCTGGCCGCCTCGACCTTGCAGTTGAACCGCATGTATTTCCGCAGGTCGAACTTGTCGGCGACGTAGTTGAGGTAGCGCAGGTTCTCCGGCTGGGGCGAGAAGCGCTCTTTCCAGTGCCACTCATCGAGCAGTTCCCTGGAGAACGAGTAGCCGTAGGTATAGCTCTCGGAATCGAAGCGCGCGCCGGGATAGCGATTCCAGTACCACGTTCCGCCGAGGTCGGGGGCGGCGTCCAGCACCAGCGCATCGACCCCGCGGTCGGCCAGGCGCTTGATCTGGTAGATCCCGGCGACGCCGGCGCCGATCACGATGACTTCGTAGTGCGACCTGGTTTCCTCGGTCATGCGCGGCTCCCGTTTCTTTTTCTGGCGTCGATCCCGGCGCCGTCGGATTGACCATACCATTTATTCGCGCGCGGCACTTGCGTCAGGATGCCGGCCCTTGCGGATGTGGCGATCCGCCGTAATGTGCCCTGGCCGGTGGCCCGGCGACCATCTGCGATCTACCGGCGGGCTGCAAGAAGAACAAGAACGGGAGGCGACGCTTGAACTACGAACACATCACCTGCGAAATCGACGGCCGGCTCATGATCGTCACGCTCAACCGGCCGGACAGGCTGAACGCTTATACCGGCCAGATGGGCGCGGAGATCGCAGACGCCTTCGAGCGCGCCGACGGCGACGACAATGTCCGCGCCATCATCGTCACCGGCGCGGGCCGCGCGTTCTGCGCCGGGGCCGATGTGTCCGGCGGCGCGGCAAGCTTCGACACCTCGGGCCAGCACGGCGCCGGAGTGTTTGCCAGCCCGAAGCCCGGCGGCGGCCGCTTTGTCGAGGCGATCTTCAACTGCCGCAAGCCCTCGATCGCGGCGATCAACGGCGGCGCGGTCGGCGTCGGCATCACCATGACGCTGCCGATGGATATCAGGATCGCGACCAAAGGCGCCAAGATCGGCTTCATCTTTGCCCGCCGCGGCCTGGTCCCAGAAGCCGGCAGCGCCTGGTTCCTGCCAAAACTGGTCGGGTTGCCGCAGGCGTTGCGCTGGTGCCTCTCCGGCCGCACCTTCGATGCGGACGAAGCGCGCCAGGGCGGGCTGGTCAGCGAGGTGGTGGAGCCCGCTGAACTGCTCGGGCGCGCCAAGGAGATCGCACGCGAGATGACGGAGGCGACCTCCGCCGTCGCGGTCGCGTTGACGCGCCAGATGCTGTGGCGGTTTTCCGGCGCGCCGGCCCCGTTCGAACTGCTTGAAATCGACAAGCCGATGTCGATCGAGCGCGGCGGCCACGCCGACGTGCGCGAAGGCGTCCAGGCCTTTCTGGAGAAGCGCGCGCCGTCGTTTCCGGGAAAGGTGTCGCAGGACATGCCGAGCCAGTATCCGTGGTGGCACGGCGAGAAAAATGTAGCCGAGTAAACCGCCGGACCGCCGGCAGCGCCAACATCACAAAGACGAAGGCCATCCCATGCGCGACCAGTTCTCCAATATCCAGACCATGCGCAAGTCCGCGGTCGTTTCCAAAGGCGGCATCGTCGCCGCGCAATCGCGCAAGGCCGCCGAAGTCGGCGCGGAAGTGCTGGCCGCGGGCGGCGACTGCGTCGACGCCGTGATCGCGACGAGCTTTGCGCTTGGCGTGCTGGAACCGTGGATGAGCGGGCTCGGCGGCGGCGGCGCGATGGTGCTCTACCGCGCGGGCGAGAACCGCTACGAGGTCATCGACTACGGCATGCGGGCGCCGGCGAGCTTGCGGCCCGAGGATTATCCTTTGACCGGCGACGGCGCGGCTTCCGACATCTTCCCCTGGCCGCGCGTGAAAGACGACCGCAACCTGCACGGCCCCGGCTCGATCGCGGTGCCCGGTGTGGTGGCCGGCATGGAGGAAGCCCATCGCCGCCACGCCAGGCTGCCGTGGAAGGAACTGCTGGCGCCGAGTGTCGCGCTCGCCGGTGAAGGCCTTGCGGTCGACTGGTGGACCACGCTGATGATTTCGAGTTCGGCCGCCGATCTGCGCCGGTACCCGGCTAGCGCGGCGGCCTATCTGCAGGACGGCCTGCCGCCGAACGCACCCTGGGGCATCAAGTCCGATGTCCGCCTGCCGCAGCACCGCCTCAAGGCGACGATGGCGCATCTGGCCAGCCAGGGCGCGCGCGATTTCTACCAGGGCGATCTGGCAAAGAGTCTTGCCGCCGACATCCAGGCGGCCGGCGGCGCGCTTTCGGTCGACGACCTCGCGCCGTTCCGCGCGCATCTGCGCGAACCGCTCGCGATCCCCTATCGCGGCGGCAAGGTGTTGGCGACGCCGGAACTGACGGCAGGGCCGACGCTGGCGCGAACGCTCGGCCTGCTGCAGGAAAGTCTGAAGCCTTCGCGTGGCACGCCCGATGCGGCCGCCTACATCGCCTATGCCTCGGCGCTGCAGACGGCCTACCGCGAACGCCTCAAAGACATGGGCGATGAAGACGGCCGGCGCGCGCTCGGCGCAGAAGCGCTGGCGCCGGCCTGCACCACGCACTTCTCGGCGGTCGACCGCGACGGCAACATGGCGGCGGTGACCCAGACGCTGCTGTCGACGTTCGGCTCCAAATTCGTCTCAGGCCAGACCGGCATCACCATGAACAACGGCATCATGTGGTTCGATCCGACCCCGGGCACGCCGAATTCGCTGGCGCCGGGCAAGCGCTGCCTCACCAATTACACGCCGGTGCTGGCCGAGGCCGCGGACGGCCGGCGGTTCGCCGTCGGCGCCTCCGGCGGCCGGCGCATCCTGCCGGCGGTGACGCAGCTGCTGTCCTTCGTGATGGATTACGGCATGGACCTCGATGCGGCGATCCACCAGCCGCGCATCGACGCCAGCGAAGGCGCGGTGGTGATCGGCGACGTCCGCCTGCCGCAGGCCGCGCGCGATACGCTCGGCGCCCGTTTCGACTACGAGGAAGCGCGGATCCAGACGCTGCCGATGAAGTTCGCCTGCCCCAGCGTGGTGCTGCGCGACGGCGCTACCAACAGCGGCGCGACCGAGCCGTTCCAGCCCTGGAGCGAGGCGGTGGCGGAGGGGTAAAAGCCACAGCACATCGTATCAGCGCAAGGAAAGTGCGGCAGTGGTGCCGCACTTTCTCTTACTCCAGCGCGCACAGTGCGGGTTCTTTTCCTTATCGGGCCGGCGGCTCGATCATCACCACGCAATCAGCTCCGCTCTGACCTGACACCACGATCCGCCCGTCCGGCGCACCCATCGAGATCGGCGCGGTTGTCGCGCCGCCGGGGACGCGGACCGTGACGCTGATGGCTTCCTGCTGCGCCGCCGAACCGACGGTCTGCGGCGTGAGTTCGGTGACATTGCCGGCATTGTCGCGCCGCATGATGCGGCACGGCGAGGCGCCACCGGCGGCGGCCACCGGGCTGGTGTAACTGCCCGAGCTGCTCGTACCACTGGTGCCGGGTTGGCCACCGGCGGCGCGAATGCGGGAGGCATCACGCGGGACCTGGCTGACGATCCGCTTGCTCCGTGGCTCGACGATGACGATGTCTTCCTCGGTCGTGAAGTACTCGTAGTCGCGATACTCAGGCTCGATCGAGACGATTTCCGGCGGCAACCGGTGGAACCGGACATTCTGCGGGACCGTTTCGCCGATCCGGATCGATATGTTGAGGTTGCGCTCCGGCGGCGCCAGACGTTCGCGGGTCAGGGTCTGGGAGATCCGCACCTGCTTTTCAGTCGAGATGCTGGATTGCTGGCTGACCTGCGTCTGGCTGGTCTGGCTCTGCGTCGTTGGGCTCTGGCTGGCCGCGCCGCCCGGAGCAGTCGTCTGCGCATTGCCCGCCGGCGGCGTGCGCGTGCTGTCGGTTGCGGTGGACGGCCGGTTTGCATCCTTACCCTGCTCGGCGGCATTCTTGGCGCCGTCCTTGGCGCCATCGCGCTGATCGCGGCCCGACTCTTTCTGCGTCGTGGTCGTTCCCTCGCGCTCCTTTTGAGCGGCAGCGGTTCCGTCCTTCGATTTTTCCTGCTCGGCGCTGGACTTGCCGCGGGCCGCATTGTCGCGATCCGTTTCGGCGCGACCCTTGGTGCTGTCCTTCGCGTCCTTGCCCTCGCCCTGACGGGAATCCTGGGCGCGCTCGCTGGATTTTGCGTCATCGCCGCGGCCGCGCTTGTCATCGCTCGCCGTAGCCGGACGGTCAGTCATCGGCGCGGCCTTGCTCCTTTCATCAGTCTGTCGGGAACCCGGTCCTTTTTCTTCCCGGCCGGCTGCCCCTTGCGCCTTTTGTTCCGCGCCCTGCGCGCGTTCCTGTACCCGCTCGGCGCCGCCGCGTTCTTGCGATGCAGCACCCTTGCCGGCATCGCTTGGCCGCGTCTGTTTCGGCTCTTCCCCTTTTGCTCCAGGGGCTTGGCCGTAGGAAACGGCCGGTGCCAGCATCAAGCAGATGATTCCCGTCGATAGCAGCAGTTGCTTGCGCATTTTAGACTCCTCCACAAAGGCGTTACGCAAGCGAACGTTCGCCGCTGTTGGAGGTTCCGCGTTTGGCGAGCTTTGATATCGCTGACCGCCGGGCGCCGAGGTCCCGTGCATCCCGAAGCGGCCCAAGCGGGATCAGACGATTTACTACCCGAACCGGTGATCGTATCGGCTCACGTTGAGTTCGCTCACGTCGATATCCGGCTTGCGCCCGGACATCAGGTCGGCCAGCGCCCGCCCCGATCCGCAGGCCATGGTCCAGCCGAGTGTGCCGTGGCCGGTGTTGAGGTACAGATTGCCGTAGCGCGTCGCCCCGATTACTGGCGGCCCGTCCGGCGTCATCGGCCTCAGGCCGCACCAGAAGCTCGCTTTGCTCAGATCGCCGCCGTTCGGAAACATGTCGGTCAGGGAATGATCGAGCGTCGCGCGCCGCGCCGCATCGAGGCGATCGGAGTAGCCCGAGATTTCCGCGGTGCCGCCGACGCGGATGCGGTCGCCCAGCCGCGTGATCGCGACCTTGTAGCTTTCGTCCATGACGGTCGACGCCGGCGCGCCGGCGGGATCGATGACCGGCACCGTGATCGAGTAGCCCTTCACCGGATAGACCGGAACCGGAATCCCGACCGGCCGCAGCAACCGCGGCGACCAGCTGCCAAGCGCCGCGACATAGGCATCGGCCTGCAACAGGCCCGCGCCAGTGACGACGCCGGTGATCCTGCCGCCATCCGCGACCAGCCGCTCGATATGGGTGTCGAACCTGAACTGGACGCCGAGCCGCGCGGCCTCGGCGGCGAGCGCCTGCGTGAACATGTGGCAATCGCCGGTCTCGTCCTGCGGCAGGCGGAGCCCGCCGACGAACTTGACCTTCGAGGCGGCGAGCCCGGGCTCCGCGGCAATGCAGCCGGCAGGATCGAGCACCTCGTAGGGCACGCCATATTGCTTGAGCACCGCGATGTCGTCGCCGGCACCGTCGAGCTGCTTCTGCTTGCGAAACAGCTGCAGCGTGCCGCCGCTGCGTTCGTCATACTGGATGCCGGTCTCGGCCCGCAGCGCGCGCAGGCAATCGCGGCTGTATTCGGCGATCGGGATCATCCGGCTCTTGTTGATGGCGTAGCGCGCCGCGGTGCAGTTGCGCAGCAGCTTGAGCATCCACCACCACATCACGGGATCGAGCTTGGGCCAGATCACCAGCGGGCCGTGCCGCATCAACAGCCATTTGACGGCCTTCACCGGCACGCCGGGTCCGGCCCAAGGCGAGGAATAACCCGGCGACACCTCGCCGGCGTTGGCAAAACTGGTTTCGCGCGCGGGACCCGCCTGGCGGTCGACCACCGTCACCTCATGGCCGGCGCGCGCCAGATAATAGGCTGTGGTGACGCCGATGACGCCGCTGCCGAGAACGATGACCTTCACGATCCCTCACGCATCCGCCACGACCGCTCGGTCCCATTCCAGGCCAGGATCAGGCCACGCGCTTGATGGCATCGCCGAGGATCGAAACGATGTCGTCGATATGGCTTTTCTCGACGATCAGGGGCGGCGACAGCGCAAAGGAGTCGCCGCTCATGCGCAAATAGAGCCCGCGGTTGAAGCAATCGACCATCACCTCATAGCCGCGCGCGCCGACGCCTTCCTTGCGCGAGGCGACTTCGACGGCGCCCATCAGGCCGATATTGCGGATGTCGACCACGTTCGGCAGGCCCTTGAGCGAATGCAGCGCGTCGCGCCAGTACCCGGCCATCGTTGCGCCGCGCGTCAAGAGCCCCTCGTCCTTGTAGATGTCGAGGGTCGCAAGGCCGGCGGCGCAGGCGACCGGATGGGCCGAATAGGTGTAGCCATGGAACAGTTCGATCGTGCCCTCGGGGCCGGTCATCAGCCCGTCATGGATCTTGCGGCCGGCAAACACCGCGCCGCAGGGAACGGTGCCGTTGGTGATGCCCTTGGCCGTCACCATCAGGTCCGGCGTGACGCCGAAATAGTCGGCCGCGAACGGCGCGCCGAGGCGGCCGAAGCCGGTGATGACCTCGTCGAAGATCAGGAGGATGCCGTGCTTGTCGCAGAGTTCGCGCAAGCGCTGCAGGTAACCTTTCGGCGGCGGCAGCACCGCGGTCGAACCCGGCACCGGCTCGACGATGACGGCGGCGATGGTGTCGGCGCCATGCAGCGCCACCATCCGCTCGAGGTCGTCGGCGAGTTCGGCGCCATGCTCCGGCTGATCCTTGGCGAAGGCGTTGCGGGCGAGATCGTGGGTGTGACGGAGATGGTCGACGCCGGGAAGATGGGTCGCGAACGCGCGGCGGTTCGCCACCATGCCGCCCACCGACATGCCGCCGAAGCCGACGCCGTGATAGCCGCGCTCGCGGCCGATCAGGCGCGTGCGCGTCCCTTGTCCGATGGCTCGCTGGTAGGCGAGCGCAATCTTGAGCGCGGTGTCCACCGATTCAGAACCGGAATTGGTGAAGAAGATGCGATCGAGCCCCTTCGGCGCGATCTCGGCCAGCCGCTCGGCGAAATCGAACGCCAGCGGGTGGCCCATGTTGAACGAAGGCGCGAAGTCCAGCGTCATCAATTGCCGTTCGACCGCGGATGCGATCTGCCGGCGGCCATGGCCGGCATTGACGCACCAAAGCCCGGCCGAGCCGTCGATCACCTTGCGGCCGTCGACGGTGGTGTAGTGCATGCCCTCAGCCGAGGCGAACAGCCGCGGCGCCTTCTTGAACTGCCGGTTGGCGGTGAACGGCATCCAGAACGAATCGGTCTGCAGGGTGTTCGGCTTCTGATGAAGGGTCACGGGCGGCTCCTGTGCTGGCAGCTCAAGGCGACAGCGGGCCACGCTCGGGAAGCCGCAACAAGTCCTTTTCTAAGCTCCTGCAACCCATTGATTTTGCTGGGGCGAAAGGAGCATAATTGTCCGATCCGAAACACTTGCAACAGGTTTGGACGATGAGCGTCGATATTGGTGGCCGACTCAGGTTCGTTCGGGCGCGGCACAAGCTGTCGCAGCGCGAACTGGCGAAGCGCTCCGGCGTCACCAATTCGACGATCTCGCTGATCGAATCGAACCAGATGAACCCCTCCGTCGGCGCGCTCAAGCGCATCCTCGATGGCCTGCCGATGGGGCTCGCCGAGTTCTTCGCGATCGAGCCGGAACGGCCGCGCAAGGCGTTCTATCGCGCCGACGAACTGACCGAGATCGGCAAGCAGCCGATCTCCTATCGCCAGGTCGGCGACAGCCTGTTCGGTCGCAGCCTGCAAATCCTGAAGGAGCGCTACGAGCCCGGCAGCGACACCGGCCGCGTGCCGCTCACCCATGAGGGCGAGGAAGGCGGCATCGTGGTGAGCGGCCGGCTGGAGGTGACCGTCGACGACGAACGCCGCATCCTCGATCCCGGCGACGCCTATTATTTCGAAAGCCGCCGCCCGCATCGCTTTCGCTGCATCGGCGGCAAGCCCTGCGAAGTGATAAGCGCCTGCACGCCGCCGACGTTTTGAAGAAAGATTGCGGCCGATCCCGCAAGACCGTGAGTTGCGCGCGCCGTGCGGCTTGTCGTAGCCTTTGAACTAGCCGGACCAACACGACACATTGGGAGCGCCCCATGCGCGCCGCGGTTTTGCTTCTCGGAATCCTGCTTGGCCTCGCGACATCTGCCCCTGCCCGCGCCGACGAGGTCGCCGCCGCGCAGGGGGTCATCCGCGCCCAGGCGCAGGCGTTCGGCCGCGACGACGCGGCGGCGGCCTATTCGCATGCCGCGCCCGAGATCAGGCAGCTGTTTCCGCAACCCGACATCTTCATGCAGATGGTCCGGCAGGGCTATCCACCAGTTTACCGCCACAGGAGTTTCGAATTCGGCGAGGCGCGCGTCGCCAATGGCCGCGTGGCGCAGCGCGTCCACATTATCGACGACAATGGCGAGGCGTGGGAGGCGCTGTACACGCTGGAGCAGCAGCCGGACGGCAGCCTGAAGATCACAGGGTGTTCGCTGCTGAAGGCGGGTCAAGCGGTGTGAGAACTGCCCACGAGGGAGCAATGATGTCAAACTCTGTCTCCGCGACCGCCTATTATTGCGCGGGCACACGCATGCTCGATGCATTGCGCACCGATACGCTCCTCAATGACAGTTTGGCTGCCCGTTTCATGGGTGACGACGGCCTCTTGATCTTCGAAAAATTCCGTCACTTGGCGATACCGATCGGCGCCCATCAGGTCCGCTGCTACCTGATCGATCAGGCCGTGCGCATGAGGCTGAATGTCGATCCCGACATGCTGGTCGTTCTCGTCGGCGCCGGCTTTGATTCGCGGGCATTCCGAATCCCGGGCGGGCGCTGGATCGAGATCGACGAGCAGCCTATCATCGAGCGCAAGAACGCAGTTGCGCCAACCGCTTCCTGCGGCAATCCGCTCCGGCGTATTGCCGTCAGCTTTCACGAGGAACGCCTGCGCGACGTCCTCGCCCCCCTTGCCACCGGGGCGCCAACGCTCGTAATCTGCGAAGGCGTCACCATGTATCTGGAAGCGGCCCAGATCGACGAATTCGCAGCCACGCTGGCGGACGCATTTCCGCGTCACTGGCTCTATGTCGACCTGATGAGCAGAGGCTTTGCCCGGACCTTCGCAAAGGGCATGAGCCGCGTGCTAGCGTCGATCGGCACGGCGTTCAGCAGCCTCGAACCCGATCCGCTCGCCCACCTCCGCAGGCTCGGGTACAAGATCGAGGCTAAACACGCGCTTCTCCCGGCAGCGATAGCGATGCGCCGCGTGCCGCTGCCGGCTGTAGCTGGACCGCTGCTCGCGATGCTTCCGGTTGTCCGCAACGGATATCTAGTCGCCCTGCTGGCGAACGCAGGAATTCCGCCGATAGAAGCCCGCTTAAGTCGAGGGTGATTACGCCACTGCCAGCCGTTGCCGAGCCCGCATCAAGAGCAGCAGCATGATGACGATGTTAACCGCGTTCCAGGCGACGCCGTTGGCGAAGGCGGCGGCGTAGGAGCCGGTGGCGTCGAAGATCACGCCGGAGATCCAGCCGCCGACCGACATCCCGAACACCGACGCGAAGATCACGATGCCGACGCGGGTGGCGGCTTGCGACGCCGGCATCGCCTCGCGCACGATGATGGCGTAGCTCGGCACGATGCCGCCCTGGAACAGGCCGAACATCGCCGAGATGACATAGAGCGAGGTCAGGCCGTCGAAGAACAGATAGAACACCAGCGCCGTGGTCTGCGCGATCGAACCGATCAGCAGCGTTGCGATGCCGCCGATCCGGTCGGCGAGAAATCCCGAGCCGATGCGGCTGATGATGCCGAAGCCCAGCATCAGCGACAGCATCTCGGCGCCGCGCGCCACGCCATAGCCGAGGTCGCCGCAATAAGCCACGATGTGAACCTGGGGCATCGCCATCGCCACGCAGCATGCGATGGCGGCCAGTCCCAGAATCGCGGTCAGCGAATTGGTGGAAAGCCGCAGGTCGATGCGCGGCGGCGGCGCGTTGACGTGGCTGCGTTGCGTCCCCGCCCCCATCAGCATCCGCAAGCCGATCAGCGCCAGTGTCATCGCCGCCACCGTGAACAGGCCGATTGCGACATGGGTGTCGCGCCAGCCGATCTGCTCCATGCCGAAATTCACCAGCGGCGGCCAGATCGCGCCGCCGACGTAGTTGCCACTGGCGGCGATGCCGACCGCCAGCCCCCGGTAGCGGTCGAACCAGTGCGAGGCCTCCGCCATCAGCGGCCCGAAGGTGGCCGCCGAGGAAAGCCCGATCGCAAAATGCACCAGGATGAACTGCCAGATCGAGGACGACATCCCCGCCCCGATATAGCCGAGGCCGAGAATGCCGATGCCGAGCCCGATCGCGGTGACGATGCCGTAGCGGTCGGCAATCTTGCCGGTGAGCACAGCGCCGGAACCGAATCCGAGCATCACCAGCGTGAACGCCAGCGACGCCGTGCCCCGGCTCGCCGCGAATTCGCCCTGCACAACCGGCAGTGCGACCACCACCGACCACATCCCGACGCTGCCGAGCGAGCCGATCAGCACGGCCACGGCAAGGCGGGCCCACGCCCGACGCGAATCGGGAACGAACGGGCTTGAATTTCCGTTGAGTTCAGAGGAGATGACCACGGCGGGCGCAACTTCGCGGGCGAATGGCCCGAGGTCAAGCCACAATGGCGCGACATTGGGCATGCAGCTATGAAGGGACTGTCGTGCCTGCGAGGCACGAGCGCCAATCACGGCGGCGCAAGCGCCGCAGCAACTAGAAACCGAGTGAAGAAAACCGTGCGAAGGATCGAACACCAAGCTTTCCTGTTGCTGCTAGTCGCCATCAGCCTGGCTTTCGCCTGGGTTCTGAAGCCGTTCTTTGGCGCCGTTCTCTGGTCGATCGTCCTGGCGGTGATATTCGCGCCGGTCTATCGCAAGCTGCTGGCGTCGATGAACGAGCGGCCGAGCCTTGCCGCCGCCGTCACCGTACTGATCATTATCGCTTTGGTGATTCTGCCGCTGGCGATGATCGCGACTTCCCTGATCCAGGAAGCCTCAAATCTTGTCGCGAAGATCCAGTCCGGCGAGTACGATTTTGGCCGCTATTTCCGGCAGGTGTTCGAGGCCCTGCCGGCCTGGGCGACCGGGCTGGTCGAGCGGTTCAATCTCACGGATTTCTCAACCCTACGCGACCGGCTGGCGTCCGGCCTCGTGAAGGGCGGCGAGGCGCTCGCCCCGCAAGCCCTGACCATCGGCATCAACACCGTCGACTTCCTGATCGGCCTCGGCATCATGCTTTATCTTCTGTTCTTCCTGTTTCGCGACGGCCGAACTCTGGCAGAACGGATCAAGCAGGCCATTCCGCTTCGCAGCGATCAAAAGGCGGCGCTGTTCAACCGGTTCGCCGACGTTGTTCGCGCAACGGTCAAAGGCGGGATTCTCGTCGCCATCGCGCAAGGCTCACTCGGCGGCATCGCGTTCTGGTTTCTCGGAATCCACGCCGCGCTGCTGTGGGCGGTGCTGATGGCGTTCCTGTCGCTGATCCCCGCGATCGGCTCCGCCCTGATCTGGCTCCCGGTCGCGATCTACTTCCTGGCCACCGGCGCCATCTGGCAGGGGATCGGACTCATCCTGTTTGGCGTGCTCGTTATCGGCCTGGTGGACAATGTGCTTCGCCCGTATCTGGTCGGCAAGGACTCCAAGCTGCCGGACTACGTCGTGCTGATTTCAACACTGGGTGGGATCGAAGTCTTCGGCTTGAACGGCTTCATCATCGGCCCGCTGATCGCCGCGATGTTCATGGTGACCTGGGAGATATTTTCGGCGGCGCGCCGGGAGCTGCAAGAAAACCCGTAAGCACTCCGTCTGCGCATAGATTTCTTGCGCGCAGATTTCGCGATCCAGATGATGCGCGGGTAGTACCGTCCAAGAATGGCACACTTCTTCGCGCAGAATGTCATTGCGTACTGCGCATTGTTTAGCGAAAATTAATCACGCTGGCTGGCGGGGCTGCATTGTTGGAGGCGTCACATGTACCGATCATCACTCACGCTGGCCTTTGTTCTCCTGTACTCCGCCGCCGCCGCGGCCAGCGACCTCTCGTCGTCCGTCTATGTGGCGCCGGGCGGAATCTACGCGCCTTCCGCCGATGTCTATGTTCGTCCGGGCCCGGCCTATCGGCAACCGCCTCACGCGGACCCCGCCTACCCGTACCGGCAGCCCTCCTATGGGACGCCAGACCCTGGATACCGCGCACCGGCGTCGGTCCATGGCCCGTACGGATCGACCTACGACGCGCGGCCGACCTATGTGGAACGCGGTCCCGTCTATCCCGAGCGCTATCACGCTCCCGAGCGCTATTACGCGCAGGAGCGTTACTACGCCCGGGAGCGCGACTACGCGCTTGAATATGCGCCGAGGCCGCCATTGCCCGTGCCTTACCATTCGCGGGCGCGATGCGTCGTCGACGACGGCTATGGCAGGTGGACCCACTGCGATTGAGGCCGCGCAGGCGGAGGCGCCGCGCATCGGCATCGATCGGTGTGGCGGGATTGACCGTCGGGCGATTGGCCCGGCGATGCTCCGGGCTGAACCACTAGATTGAGTGATTCGTCGAACGCGACGACGAGAGAGAGTCGGTCGCCACGACGAGAAAAAAACATGCAGCAAGCGCGCCCTTTGATCTCGCATTCGCGCCTGCCAATGCCTATGTGTGATTCAGGAAGGAAACTCGTCCAAGGACAACTCCGAAAAGGAGCCATCTTATGGCGAACGTACTGACCACTGGGGCCTGGCTTTCTGCCCCGACCAAACCACCCCCGTTTTTCGCACGATTGTTGCGCGCTTACGTCGAATCCCGTCAGCGACGGGCCGACCGCGCCGTCGCGGAATACATTGCCACCCACGGACTGCAGCAACTGTCTGACGACACCGAGCGTCAAATCAGTCGTCTGCTCTCCAGAACGGGGCAATAGCCATGGTCACGCTCATCATCATACAGGCAGCAACCCGCCTTGGCCGTTTCGGAAAGGCGGTTCGTGAGACCTGGCGCGAGGCCCAGCGGCTTCGTCGCAGCCTTGCCGGCCCCACCGAGGAGTAATTTCCGGGCCAATCCATCCCCCGTTAACCCTTTGCTAACCATACACCGGGCAAAAATTGCCGGGTGAAGTCGAGTGTCGTCAGCCGCGTAAAACGGGAGGAACCCCGTGGACGCCAGTGCGGTGCCTCATCTTCGAAACGGCGGCCCCCCGGCCCCCGCGCAGACGTTTGGCGCCCGCAACCGGCATTCGCGGGGGGAAGCAGCTAGCATGGTCGATGTCACGGCAGGTCAGGGCGCCAGCGGCGGTAGCGGCGGATTTCCGAGCCTCGGCGAAATCGGCGATATCCTCAAACGCGGCGATCTCGCGCTGGCCTTCGGGGTCCTCACCATCCTGGTGGTGCTGATCCTGCCGCTGCCTCCGATCGTGCTGGATCTGTTCCTGGCGATCTCGATCACGGTCTCGATCCTGATCCTGATGACGGCGCTGTTCATCCAGGCGCCGCTGGAATTCTCGGCGTTTCCGACCGTGCTGCTGATCTCGACCATGCTGCGGCTGTCGCTGAACATGGCGTCGACCCGGTTGATCCTGTCGCATGGCCATGAGGGCACCGCCGCCGCCGGCCACGTCATCGAAGCCTTCGGCAATTTCGTGATGGGCGGCAATTTCGTGATCGGAATTATCGTGTTCGCGATCCTGGTGATCGTGAACTTCGTCGTCATCACTAAGGGTTCAGGGCGCATCGCCGAAGTCGCGGCCCGCTTCCAGCTGGACTCGATGCCCGGCAAGCAGATGGCGATCGACGCCGACCTGTCCGCCGGCCTGATCGACGAGAACACCGCTAAGGCGCGTCGCAAGGAGCTCGAGGACGAGAGCGGCTTTTTCGGCGCGATGGACGGCGCCTCGAAATTCGTCCGCGGCGACGCCATCGCGGGTCTTTTGATCGTGTTCATCAACGTCATCGGCGGCATCATCATCGGCGTCGCCCAGCAGGGCATGAGCTTTACCGACGCCGCGCGCACCTACACCATCCTGACGGTGGGCGACGGCCTGGTGACGCAGGTGCCGGCGCTGATCGTCTCCACCGCCGCGGGCCTTTTGGTGTCGAAGGCCGGCATCACCGGTTCGGCCGACAAGGCGATGATGAAGCAACTCTCCGGCTACCCGCAGGCGCTCGGCATGTCGGCCGGCGTGATGCTGGTGCTGGCGCTGCTGCCGGGCATCCCGATGCTGCCCTTCCTCGCGCTCGGCGGCGGCGCCGCCGCGCTGGCCTGGAAAGCGACCAAACGCAATGGCGCCGCCAGGGCGGCCGACGCTGCCGCCGCGGCTGCGCCGGAACTGGCGGCCGCCGCCGCCAGCGCCGCGGCGGAGGAGCCGATCGCCACCGCGCTCAAGATCGATGATCTCAAGATCGAGCTCGGCTATGCCCTGCTGCCGCTGGTCAACGGCCCCGACGGCACCGACCGCCTGACCGAACAGATCAAGGCGCTGCGCCGTTCGCTTGCGGTCGAGATGGGTTTCGTGATGCCGGCGGTGCGCATCCTCGACAACGTGCAGCTCGAGGCCAACACCTACATTATCAAGATCAAGGAAGTCGACGCCGGCAGCGGCAAGATCTGGCCGAACCAGTTCATGGTGATGGACCCCGCCGGCAACCAGGTCGGCGTCCCCGGCATCCACACCGTCGAGCCGACGTTCGGTCTTCCTGCGACCTGGGTCGATGCGGCGCTCAAGGAAGAGGCCTCGCTGAAGGGCTATACGGTGGTGGACGCCGCCACCGTGCTGTCGACCCACCTGACCGAACTGCTCAAGAACAACATGAGCGATCTGCTGTCATATGGCGAGGTGCAGAAGCTGCTGAAGGATCTGCCGAAGGAACAGGGCGAACTGGTCAAGGACATCGTGCCGAGCCAGGTCACGGTGTCGGGCATCCAGCGCGTGCTGCAGCTGCTGCTGGCCGAACGCATCTCGATCCGCGACCTCTCCACCATCCTGGAAGGCATCGCCGACGCCCTCGCCTTCTCGCGCAACCCGGCCGCCATGGTCGAGCATGTGCGCGCCCGGCTGGCGCGCCAGATCTGCGCCCAGAACACAACCCACAATGGCTATCTGCCGCTGATCGCGTTGACGGCACGATGGGAGCAGGCGTTTGCGGAATCGATCGTGGGCCAGGGCGACGAACGCAGCCTCGCCATGCAGCCCTCAAAGCTGTCCGAATTCATGACCGCGGTCCGCAACAGCTTCGAGCAGGCCGCCCGCGAGGGCGAAGCGCCGGTGCTGGTGACGTCAGCCGCGATCCGTCCCTTCGTCCGCTCGCTGGTCGAGCGCTTCCGGTCGCAGACGACCGTATTGTCGCAGGCGGAAATCCATCCCCGCGCCCGGCTGAAGACCGTCGGCAGCGTTTAGCCGGGTGATCAGACGCTAAGATAGCGAGGAATCAATCTCGATATCGCGGAGAAGGAATTCGTCGCCATTGTCGGGCCCTCCGGCTGCGGCAAGACCACCTGTCTGCGCATCGTTGCGGGATTCGAGCAGCCGAGCAGCGGATCGGTGACGCTCAATGGACGCAAGGTGACAGAGCCCGCCCCGATCGCGCCGTCGTGTTTCAGCATTTCGCGCTGTTTCCATGGAAAACCGTGCGACAGAATCTCGATCTCGGCCTGCGCAACAAGAATGTCGCCGCAGACCGCCGCAACGAGTTGATCGCCGGCGCGCTGAAGCTGATGAGCCTTGAAAGCCACGCCGACGCCTTCCCGCATCAACTGTCCGGCGGCATGCAGCAGCGGGTGGCGATCGCGCGCGCCTACCTGCTCGATCCCGAGGTGCTGTTGATGGACGAGCCGTTCGGCGCGCTCGACGCCCAGACCCGTGTCGTCATGCAGGAGGAACTGGTGCGGCTGGCGCGCATCAACCCGCGCACCGTTACGTGAGGAGAAGTCGGATACCCGGCCCTGAGTGCCCAACAAGAACTGATGTCGAGGTCGGGACGATTCCCTCGCACCCCGATGCCAAGTCGTTCATTACCGACGAGTTCATGAAAAGGGTGGCGGCCGATCCAAAACTGCGCGCGTTCGCCACGGAATTCTCCGGAAAGTAGATGCCAGGGAACGATCCGGTGGGTCACCGGATCGTTCCGAGGTTTGAAACAAGGATGCTGGACTATGGGCGGGCACCACCCTTCGGTGCCGCCCGCCCCGCATCGCGGGACCTGACGCGCGTCCGCCAAACCGACCGACATCGACCCGGAGCGGGGGACCGCGTCTTGCGGGGCGGTTGCCCGGACGTGGGCTTTTCTGCCACAGGCAAATGGTTTGTTGAAATCGCCGGTGCGGCGGGGAGTTCGCGTCACCGGCAACATTCAGAGATTAACATCCTATCATATCAGCAAAGTTGACCGACCTAGCCGACGACCCATCGCGCCCATTCACGTTTGTTCACTGCCTTGTGACTGCATCTTTGGAACCAACCCCGGAGTTCCCACGTTTACTGCACGAGAGACGTTGAACCTGTTTGCAAATGACCTCGACGAACTCTTGAGCAAGAAGACGGAAGATACTTCCATGAACCACTCGATCTACAGCGCTGATCGCACCACTCATCTGAAGGTGGTGGTCGTCGCCCTCGTGGCGGGCATTCTGGTGGCTGGCTTCGGCATTTCCGCGCGTATCGCGGATGAAGGCCTGACCCAGACCGCGAGCGCCCCTGTCGTGAAGGCCGGCAAGCCCGTCGCGATAACCAGTTCCGCCAACACCGTCGTACGCTAGACAAGGAATTCACCAATTCACGCGGCTTCTTAGCCCCCCAAAGTCGCCACGTGGATAAACAAGACCCCAACTACCCCCAAGTTGACTATGGAAAACGCCCGCTCCCCACGGGCGTTTTCTTTTTTCGCCGACGTCTTGTCGCGTCCGCGGTCTCGACCGGGCCAGCCTCTTCCATGGACTGAACAATCGGCCCCAAATGGCTGATTTGACAGGTTCTTGACGGTAAGGCGGCTTCTGAAAACGGTGCTAGCGAACCGCCGGGACCGTCTCGATCAACTTGCCGGTGAAGACCGGCGCGGAGTGAGGCTTGCCGTCGGGCGATCCGCCAGCCTGCTCGACCGTCACCGCATAGGTCGCGGTGTTGATGGTATTGGCGTCGTAGCCAGCAAGCACCGGGCGCGCGGTGAAATCGCTGCCGCCGATCACGCCGAGTGAGCGCGGTTGCGGCAGTCTGTCTGAGATCAGCCAGAGTTCGAAGCTCTTGCCGGGTTCGGCGTCGGCGCCGACCTTGCGGACCGTAAAGATCTTGGTGGCGGCATCGAGCGTGAGGATGAACGCCGGCAAACCGCCTTCGCGCTGCAGCAGGGCGACATACTGCGCCGATTGGGTCGACCGCGCCGGGGGAACTGGCGGTGGCGCGAATGGCCGCTCGACCATTTGGACGCGGGGCTTCGGACGCAAGGCTCCCGGCAACAGTTCCGGCTGATAGACCTGCACCGCCAGCATTGCGATCAGGGCAGCGGCAAGCGCCGACACAGCCAGCGCCGCGCCGCGCCAACGTCGCATCCGGCCCGACAGCTGGACCAGGTTTCGATCATCTGCGAGCTGGGCCGCCTCCTCCGCAGCCGGAGGTGGCGGCGCCTCGGGAAGCATCAGCGGCGCCCGCGGCTCGACAGAGTTTCCGATCGCGGCCTTGACGTTTTCCCAAACGGCCGGCCGCGGCTCGACCGACCCGACCATCTGGTTCAGCGCGCCGAGCCGGTATTCCCAGGCACGAACAATCTCCGCGAACTCGGCGTCGATGGCCATCAGCATCGCGGCCTGCGCGCGTTCGTCGGCATCGAGGGTGCCGAGGGCGTATTCCGCGGCGAGCGCGATATGGTCGTCGTCATAAGCCATGATCTAAAGACCGAGACACTCCCTTATGTCCAACATGCTGCGGCGCAACCACGTCTTCACCGTATTGACCGGCGTCTCGAATTTGGCAGCGAGCTGCTCGCGGCTCCAGCCGTTATAGTAGGCCAGCAGCACCAGCTTCTGCCGTTCCGGCTCGAGGCGGCCGACGCACTCCAGCAACTTCTTCAGCTCCTCCGTCATCTCGCGCCGCGCCAGCGGATCGGCCGAATCGGCAGCCGCTTCCATCGCTGTCGGCTCCTCCTCGATCGAGGTCTCGGTGCGCTTGCGCATCACGTCGATGGCCCGGTTGCGGGCGATCGACGCCATCCACGTGATCGGCGAAGCGAGCGCCGGATTGAACTGTCCCGCGCTGTTCCAGATCTTGACGTAAGCATCCTGAAGAACCTCCTCGGCGAGGTCCTGACGGCGCAAGATACGGAGCACCACGCCGAACAGTTTCGCGCGCGTGGCGGCGTAAAGGCGCTCAAAAGCCGCCTCGTCCCCCTTCGCCACGGCGGCCATCAGCCAGACCAGCTCCGCTGGCGTCAGCATTCAGCGTACCCCAAAGTCGCGATCCCCCATCGCGTTCTACGCAGGGAGCCATCGAGAAGTTTCGCAGCATACCCTGCGCGGGACCAGCCACCAAGCCGCCGGTCCCGAGGGCACACCAACGAAAAACCGGGCCTTGCGGCCCGGGTCGATACCAGAAATCAGAGAAAAAATCGCGTCAGGCGATGGCGCCGAGCCGGGCGCGCATCAGACCGATGCTGTCCATGTCGGCCTGCTCCCGGGCGCTTTCCTCGGCGCGCTCGCGGGCCTGGTCGCGCTCGTCGAGCAGCTCGACCTTCTTGAGTTCTTCGAAAGCCTCGTTCAACAGCCCTTTGGCATCTTCGAGCTGGTTGCGGAGTTCGTCGGCGGAGCGGGTGAGGTTTTCCCGCCGCTGGATCGCCGCCTTGGCATAGGTCGGATAGGCGAAATGGGAGGGATCGTTGATCCCGGCCCGCTCCTGCTCGGTTTCGATTTCACGCTCAAGGTCGACCGACATCCGCTGGAAATCGGCGATCATGCCTTCGATCTGGGCGACCCTTCGGCGCTTCTCGTCGACCTGAAACTTCTTCAGGCGGATCAGCGTTTCACGCGACTTCATCGACTCATACTCCCCAGAAGTCCCGATCTGAACGCGGGACGGAGCCGGCTTCCCCGAAGGGCCGCGCCGGCAGAACTAGTCATGCGCGGGGGATGATGGCCTGACAAAGTTAGCGTTCCGTTTCCAAACTGGCGAGGATGTCGGCCAATTGCCGGTAGCCGTCACCCAGATTCGATTTTTCGTCCTTGGCCTGGCGCAGGAAGGCCTCCAGCGGCTCGTGCAACCGGATGGCCTCATCGACCTCCGGGCTCGACCCCGCCCGGTAGGCGCCAAGCCGGATCAGTTCCTCCATGTCGGCATAGGTCGCCATCACCTGCCGGCCGCGGAGGATCACGGGCAAATAGGCGGGGTCGGCCGATCTCGGCATGGTGCGGGACACGGATTTAAGGATGTTGATGGCGGGAAAGCGCCCGCGCTCGGCAATCGAACGCTGCATTACGACATGGCCGTCCAGAATGCCGCGCACCGCATCCGCAATCGGTTCGTTGTGGTCGTCGCCGTCAACCAGCACCGTGAAGATGCCGGTAATGGTGCCGGCGCCGGTGCCGGGGCCCGCCCGCTCCAGGAGCTTGGGCAATTCGGTGAACACGGTCGGTGTATAGCCCTTGGCGGTCGGCGGCTCGCCGGCCGAAAGCCCGATCTCGCGCTGCGCCATCGCAAAGCGCGTGACCGAATCCATCAGGCAAAGCACGTCCTTGTCCTCGTCGCGAAAATACTCGGCGATCGACAGCGTCAAATAGGCCGCCTGCCGCCGCATCAGCGCGGGCTCGTCGGAGGTCGCCACCACCACCACCGCGCGCGCCAAACCGTCGTCGCCGAGGTCTTCCTGCAAGAATTCCTGCACCTCGCGGCCGCGTTCGCCGATCAGGCCGATCACCGTGATGTCGGCATCGACGTTGCGCGCGAGCATCGACAGCAGCACCGACTTGCCGACGCCAGACCCCGCGAAGATGCCGAGCCGCTGGCCGCGGCAGCAGGTCAGGAAGGTATTGAGCGCGCGGACGCCGAGATCGAGCGGCGCGCCGACCCGCTGGCGTGAATGCGCCGGCGGCGGCGAATTCCGGAAGGGCATCGGCGATGGACCCGGCGCCAGCGGCCCCTTGCCGTCGATCGGCTCGGCCATCGCGTTGATGACGCGCCCGAGCCAGGCCGGCGATGGCCGCACCTGGCTGGCGGCCGTCGCAATCACGGCGCGGCAGCCGCGCCGGACCCCCTCGAGCCCGCCGAACGGCATGACAACGGCGTTGCTGCCGGAGAAGCCGATCACCTCGGCCGGGATGAAGCGGTCGCCACCGGTCTCGATCACGATGCGGGCGCCGACCGACATCGCATGGATGGGCCCGGCGATCTCGACCATCAGGCCGCGCACGCCGACGACACGGCCGTAAATGTTGACGCCGTCGATATCGCCGATCTGCTCCGCCAGCGCCCTCATTGCGGAAACCTTAAGTTTCGGCGTTCAGGCCGGCGGAGCTTAACCTGATGTTTACCCGCATCCTTAATCATTGCGTCACTTGTCTTTTGGTGACTGAAAGCGCTCGCCCCTCAGAAGAAGGGCGAATCGCAAGAGTCGATTAGACCCGGCTCTTAATGTGGAACTTGAACACACTAGGTAGATAAAAGCTGCTTCGACGCAACATCTTAGGGCGATTCGACAAAAATTGCACTGTTTGACCTTGCGCACCGGAATCAGACTTTGTTAACCATGTGCAGTCAGGATCCGAATCAGTTGTTCAAAGGCGTTTTGAGTGCCGCAAGTGCGGCCGACCTGACGCCCGGAGCGGCGGACTAAAGGGGACTGGCATGCGCGTTTTGCTGATAGAAGATGACAGCGCCGTCGCGCAGTCGATCGAGTTGATGCTTAAATCGGAGAGTTTCAACGTCTATACGACGGACCTCGGGGAAGAAGGCGTCGATCTCGGTAAACTATACGATTACGACATTATCCTTCTCGACCTCAATCTGCCCGACATGTCCGGCTACGACGTGCTCAAGCAGCTCCGGGTATCGAAGATCAAGACTCCCATTCTGATCCTCTCCGGCCTTGCCGGCATCGAGGACAAGGTCAAGGGCCTCGGCGTCGGCGCCGATGACTACATGACCAAGCCCTTCCACAAGGACGAACTGGTCGCCCGCATCCACGCCATCGTGCGCCGTTCCAAGGGCCATGCGCAGTCGGTGATCCAGACCGGCGACCTCGTCGTCAATCTCGACACCAAGACGGTCGAGGTCGGCGGCCAGCGGGTGCATTTGACCGGCAAGGAATATCAGATGCTGGAGCTGCTCTCGCTCCGCAAGGGCACGACGCTCACCAAGGAAATGTTCCTCAACCACCTCTATGGCGGCATGGACGAGCCCGAGCTGAAGATCATCGACGTCTTCATCTGCAAGCTGCGCAAGAAGCTCGCCAATGCCTCCGATGGCCGCAACTTCATCGAAACCGTGTGGGGCCGCGGCTATGTGCTGCGCGAGCCGCACGAGCAGGAAGAACGCATTCCAGCCTGACCCAGGGTTCACGACGGGCCGGACAGGCCCGTTCCTCCCGACTTGACCCCGCCGCAAACGGCGGGGTTCTTGTTTGGCTGGGCGTTCATCAGGTTGATCGGGAATGAGTTCGCAGCCGCGATACCGCGGCCGGCAGGTCGTGACACCCTGCCGGAACGCAGACTCAAATGATCTTTGGATCCGGGCCGGCGGCGTACGCCGACCCCCAACGCGCCGCGAGCAAGCCTGGCGCGAAGCGATCGACCATCTCAGCCCGCCGCGGCGGCTGCCTTCAAGCTGGCCGGCATCGCGGCGGAGGCTCTCGCTTGCGCCGCCGGCGCGGCGTTCGGGGAGTAAAATCCGCGCCGCTCCGGATAGGGCTTGAAGGATTCGGTGATGCCGACGACGGTTTCGGCGGCGCCGAGCGCCAGGACGCCGTCGGGCGCCATGATCCGGCAGATCCGGTCCAGGATGCCGGCCTTGGTGCTCTGATCGAAGTAGATCAGCACGTTGCGGCAGAACACGATGTCGAAGACCCCAAGATGGGAGAAATCCTGCAGCAGGTTCAGTTGGCGATGCTGGACCATGGCGCGTATCTCGGCATTGAGCTGCCACAATTCGCCGTTCTGCGTAAAATACTTCATCAGCATCTGGATCGGCAGCCCGCGCTGCACCTCGAACTGGCTGAAGATGCCGGCTCTGGCTTTCTCCAGCACCGCCTGCGACAGGTCGGTTGCGACAATCTCGATGCGCCAGCCCGACAATAGCGCGCCGGCTTCCTTCAGGCACATCGCAATCGAGTAGGGCTCCTGTCCGGTGGAAGACGCCGCGCACCAGATGCGCAAGCTGCGACGCGCCGAGCGCGCCTGCGCCAACGCCGGGATGACGGCCTGCTGCAGATGATCGAACGGCGTCTTGTCGCGGAAGAAGAACGACTCGTTGGTGGTCATCGCCTCGACCACCTCGGCCGTCAGCGCGCTGGCGCCCTTCTTCAGCTGATCGACCAGTGCTGAAATGCCTGCCAGGCCGGCCTTGCGCGCCAGCGGCACCAGCCGACTCTCGACCAGATACTGCTTGTCGGGAGACAGATCCAGCCCCGAAATTTGCTTCAGAACCTTACGCAGATATTCGTAGTCCGAAGGCGTCACGAGCGGTCTCCCGAGAACAGCCGCACCAGTTTCGGCGCGATCCGATCGAGCGGCAGGATGTCAGCGCAAATGCCGGCATGGGCCGCCGCGCCCGGCATTCCCCACACCACGCTGGTCGCTTCGTCCTGGGCAATCACGCTGCCGCCGGCGGCGACGATTTCCTTGCCGCCGCGCATGCCGTCCGACCCCATGCCGGTCAGGATGACCGACATGATGCCGCCCTGCCAGACATCGATTGCGGAGATGAACAATGGATCGACCGCCGGCTTGCAGAAATTCACCTGCGGGCCGTCGTCGAGGGCGATCGCGGCTTCCGCGCCCTGGCGCACGACGCGCATGTGGCGGCCACCCGGAGCAAGATAGATTCGTCCGGCCTTGACGATTTCGCCGTCGACGCCCTCATGCGCCGGCCGATGGCTCGTGCGTGTCAGATGCTCGGCGAGAATTGTGGTGAAGGTCGGCGGCATGTGCTGGGTGATCAGCACCGGAAAACGATCGATCACCGGGCCGATCTCGGCGACCAGCGACATCAGGGCCTGCGGGCCGCCGGTCGACGAGCCGATCAAGAGCACGCGCGGCGCCAGCATGCCATACGGCCGGCGTGCCGGTAGCGCGGGCGCAGCCGGCCGGGCCGAAACCTCCCGCATCCGCTCGAGGGCCGGCGCGGCGGCTGCACTCGCGGTCCCCTGCTTGGATGCCGTGCGGCGAACCCTGGCGCCGAATTGGCGGATCTTCTGAATCAGGTCGTGATGAAAGGTGTCGGCGGCGCTGGCCTCGCGGGTGCTTTCGGGCTTTGGAATGTAGTCGGATGCGCCGAGTGAAAGCGCCTTGAAGCTGATCTCCGCATTGCGGCGGGTCAGCGTCGAGGCCATGATGATGATGAGGTCGCGCTTCTTGGCCAGCAGCTGCGGCAGCGCCGAAATGCCGTCGAGCTCCGGCATTTCGATATCGAGCACCGCGACATCGGGATTGACGCGCTCGACCTGGTTGACGGCGTCGAGGCCGGTGCGCAGCGAGGCCGCGACCTCCATGTCCGGCTCGGCTGCGATCCAGCGCGAAATCATCCCGCGGATCACCACCGAGTCGTCGACCACCATCACGCGTAGTTTTTCTTGCCGCGCCGAAGCCGGGGCCGGCGGACTCATCGTCGCAGTACTCATGACGTCACCAATGGTTTCAAGCGGCACAATTGCCAGGACAGCCGACGGCCGTAGAGCCGCCTACCGCGATAGAGGATTCAGATCAGGCCGACTTCCTGGAACTTCGTGGTGACGATTTCCTTGTCGAACGGCTTCATGATGTATTCGTTGGCGCCGGCATGCAGCGCGCGCGCGATGTGCGCAACGTCGTTCTCGGTAGTGCAGAACACGACCTTGGGCATGTCGCCGCCGGGCATGCGGCGCAGATTGCCGAGGAATTCATAGCCGTCCATGACCGGCATGTTCCAGTCGAGCAGGACCGCCTCGGGCATCGCGCGCTTGCAGGCTTCCAGCGCCTGCTGGCCGTCTCCGGCCTCGATGATCTGGAAATCGAGACCTTCCAGGATGCGGCGCGCGACCTTTCGAATGACGCTCGAGTCATCGACGACCAGACATGTTCTCATTCGAGCTCTCCACTTCCCGTCAACCCCAAGTAGGGTCGTTGATACCGGGCAATATCTGTTTTGTTTATGATTCTCATGCCGCGATCAGGTCAGGCGTTATTTCGAGGACGCGATCGACGTCGAGGACGACCATGAGCTGTCCGTCGAGGCGGTGGACGCCGCCGGCGAACTTGGCCATGCGGGGATCGAGGTTGACGGGGTTTTCCTCGCGGCCATCGT
>NZ_JALHLP010000010.1 GCF_022844465.1 Bradyrhizobium sp. | reverse complement strand
AATGACCTCTGGTGCGCCGACTTCAAGGGTGAGTTCAAGCTCGGCAATGGACGGTACTGCTACCCGTTGACCGCGACCGACCATGCCTCGCGTTTCCTGCTGCTCTGCGAGGCGCTGGAACCCCTCGACAACCCGTTCGGCACGAGGTTGTCACCGATGTCTTAGGTACGCTCCGTTACCTATGTGTCCGGGCCGGACATGTGCATATTTGCATATTGGCGGAAGGGGTGGGATTCGAACCCACGGTACCCTTGCAGGCACGCCGGTTTTCAAGACCGGTGCCTTAAACCACTCGGCCACCCTTCCGGTTCAGTAATTTCAACCGCTTAGCGCAGGCCTGCGGCTAACGCAATGCGATCCCGCGGCCAAATTCCTCGCGGGCCGGCCAGTCCGCGGCGTTGATGCCTTGCGAACTCCGATCGGCGAGTCGCTGTTACCTGGCAAGGATTCGATCCCAAGCGGCAAGTGACTTGTTCCGGAAATCGGACGGCGCAACCGGATCCGGGTTCTTGGTCCTCAGGTCGCTAGCAAATCAGGCGCGGGAGCGGAAACCGTCCAACGCGTGCGCCAGGAAAATTCCGGCGCTCACCAGACCCATCACGGTCATAACTGTCTCAAGCATCGCACAAATCCTTTGCGCCCCTGCGCTCACAGAACGACCGCAGCGCTGCACAGTCAAAAAGAATCACGCGTCAAAAACGAAGATCGCCGCCAGTGATGATTTGCTGCAACAGGTTGGTGGAGACCCGAGTACAATGATTGATTCACCACGCTGCCGCTGACCCATTTCCGCGGCGCTCGGGATGAGATACCTTGCCGGCGTGATGCCGAGGTGGGCTGCATCACGCAATAGGGCGCGCAAACCTCAAAAGCGGGCGCGGTCGGCGGATGGGGCAGTCGGGGCGAATGGGGATTAGACAGGCAAAATCAGTCGCTTTGCTGGGGCGCGGCGCCGCGGCGATGGCAACATGCCTCGTTCTCGCCAATTGCGCCTCATCAGAAAAATTCGCCAGCCGAGTCGATCCCAAGTATGGCGTCTCTTCCAGCCCGCGGGTGGTGGCTCTGGGTGAGCCGGTGCCGAAGGGTGGGGGGGCCTATCGGATCGGCAAGCCCTACACCGTCGCCGGCCGGACGTATGTCCCGGAAGAAGATAACAACTATCGCGCCGAGGGGATGGCCTCCTGGTATGGCGGCGACTTCCACGGCCGGCTGACCGCTAATGGCGAGGTTTTCGACATGACCTCGCTGACCGCCGCCCATCCGACGCTGCCGTTGCCCAGTTACGCCCGCGTCACCAACATTCGAAACGGCAAGTCGCTGATCGTTCGCATCAATGACCGCGGCCCCTACCACGGCAATCGGCTGATCGACGTCTCGAACAAGGCTGCCGAGCTGCTTGATTTCAAGGCAAACGGCGTAGCCAAGGTTCGCGTTGAGTATGTCGGACGGGCGCCGCTGGAAGGCTCCGAAGACCGCCAGTTGCTGGCGACCCTGCGGACTGGCGAGCCCGCGCCATCGCCGTCGACGATCCGGGTCGCCTCGGCCCGGCCTTTTGTTCCAGAATTGCCGACTTCGTCGAGCCATATCCGCGGCGACGTCCCTGTGCCGGAAGGGCGGCCCTATAGCCTTGGCAATACCACCGCCGACTACGCCTCGATCAACGCGACTTCCGAAATTTCGGCATCCGGCCGTGGCCGTGGCCGTGCCGCTGAGAAGCCGCGTGCGGTGTCTTATGAAGCCGAGCCGGGTTACGCTTCCCCGAGGCCTGCTTACGCTCCAGTTGATCCGCGGGGACCGAGCGAAATACTCAACGGACGCGGGCTCTATTGACCCTTCAGGAAACCGATCAAGGCCGCATTGACCTCTTTCGGCCGTTCCTGCTGGATCCAATGGCCGGCTCCGTCAAGAATCAGTTTTTCTCTCAGGTTGGGCAGCACGCGCTCCATCTCCTTGACCTGCTTGGCGCCGATAAGCCCTGTGATCACGCCATCATTCGATCCCGCGATGAACAGCGCCGGCTGGTGGATCTGTGCGCCCTGCCATGGAGCGGTCAGTTCCCAGTTGCGATCGATATTGCGATACCAGTTCAACCCGCCACGAAAGCCGGATTTCTGATAGATTTCTGCGAAGGTGGCGACGTCGGCTTCGGTTAGCCAGTTCGGCAGCGGCCGATGCGGATCAGCGTCGGCGAGGAATCCCTTTCCCTCCTGGACGAACTGGTGGGCGGAGGGATCCGAGAAGCCGCGTCCGCCCAGCACGATGCGCATCGTTGCCGCGACGTCGCGCTCGAACTCTGCTTCCGCCACTCCTGGCGGCTGGAAATACTGCCAGTAGAAATTGGTGATACCGTTCTTGCTCAGGGTTTCGAGCGGCAGGCCGCGCCCGCGGGATGGTGGCGGTACGCTGAGGCCGGCGACCTTGGTGAAGATATCGGGCCGGAACATCGCGGCATGCCAGGCGACCGGGGCGCCCCAGTCATGGCCGACGATGACAGCCTGCTTCTCGCCGAGCGCCGCCACCAGCGCAACCATGTCCCCGACATTGTGAAAGATAGTGTAGGCGCCGACATCGGCAGGAGCACTGGTCCGGCCGAACCCACGCATGTCGGGCGCGACCACGCGGAAGCCGGCTTCCGCGAACGCCGGGATCTGGTGCCGCCAGGAGTAGGAGAGCTCAGGCCAGCCGTGGCAGAGCACCACCAAGGGGCCGTGGCCGTGCTCGACGACAAACAGGTCGATTCCATTGGCGGAAATCGTCCGTGAAGCAGCCATCGTGTTTCCGCCTGTTTTTTCGTATTCTGCCGAGAAATCGCGGTGTTCGCACAATATGTTCGTTTCTTTGGCGCCGCAATCGAATCGCCACGGAGGCAGGTTTTCAACCCCGTGTTGTTTGCGGTACTGCCAACTGTTAGAACGCAGGCACTCAGGACATCATCGATGGCAGCCGAGACTTCCGTTTTCCGCAGATCCGACGCCGCGGCGGTGGTGCCCTGGCGCAGCCTGATCGCGGCCGTCCTGGCGCTCGCTGTCGGGTGGGGCGGGGTGGTGTACGCCGCCAACAACAGCGTGCAGGGTGCCAAGAAGGAGGAAGGCGGATTTGACGGCGATGCGCCAACCGCAATCCTGATCGAGGCCTCCAGCGGCAGCGTGCTTTTCGAGAAAAATGCCGATGAACTGCGGGCGCCATCCAGCATGCTGAAGCTGATGACCGTCGAGGTTGCCTTCAACGCCGTGAAGCAGGGCAAGATCAAACTGTCGGACGAATACCGGATCAGCGAGAACGCCTGGCGCAAGGGCGGCGCGCCGGCGGGCGGCTCGACCATGTTCGCCATCCTCAACAGCAAGGTGTCGGTGGACGACCTGTTGCGCGGCGCTATCATCCAGAGCGGCAACGATTCCTGCATTGCGCTCGCCGAAGGCATGGCCGGGAACGAGCGGCTCTTTGCCGCCGACTTCATGACCAAGCGCGCCCGCGAACTCGGCCTGACAAAGTCGACATTTGGAAATTCCAGCGGACTGCCCGATCCCGCCAACAGGATGACGGTGCGGGAACTGGCACGACTCGCCCGCCATCTGATCCTGACCTATCCCGACATGTACAAGCTGTTCGGCGAAAGGGAATTCACCTGGAACAAGATCCGGCAGCAGAACCGCAATCCGCTTCTGAATACGCTCACGGGCGCCGATGGGCTGAAGACGGGCTACACCAAGGAAGGCGGCTACGGCATGGTCGGTTCGGCGGTGCAGAACGACACGCGTCTGATCGTCGTGGTGAACGGCCTGGAGGATTCCGACGACCGGGCTCTCGAAGCCAAGAAGATGCTGGAATGGGGTTTTCGGAACTTCGAGACGCGGACGCTGTTCGCGGCCAACCAGCAGGTCGGCCACGCCAAGGTGTTTGGGGGCGAGAGCCGTTTCGTCAAGCTTGCAAGCCCGGATCCGATCAAGGTGATGGTGCCGAAGCAAGGCAACGAGAAGCTGATCGCGCGGATCGTTTACAATGGCCCGGTGCGAGCGCCGGTGCAGTCCGGCCAACCGGTCGGCGTCGTGAAAGTATGGCGCGGCGCCAACGTCGCGGTGGAAGCGCCGGTCTATGCGGCCGAGGCGGTCGGCACCGGCTCGACCGTGCGGCGTGCGATCGACGGGGCCAGCGAGCTTGTCATCGGCATGTTCCGCGCGAGCGCAGAGAAGCTCTGACCATGACCTCGGCAGCGCCGAACCGGACATCCGGCCGCGGGAAGTTCATTTCGTTCGAGGGCGGCGAGGGCTCCGGGAAGTCCACTCAGATCAGGAAGCTTGCCGAGCGGCTTGCCGCGGCGAAGCTGCGCACCATCGTCACCCGCGAGCCGGGTGGATCGCCCGGCGCCGAGATCATCCGGCATCTGGTGCTGTCGGGCATGGGCAAGCTGCTTGGACCTGACGCCGAAACATTGCTGTTCGCCGCCGCCCGCGACGACCATGTGCATACCGTCATCCAGCCGGCGCTTAGCCAGGGAACGTGGGTTCTGTGCGACCGCTTTTCGGACTCGACTCGCGCCTACCAGGTAAGGCTGGGGCAGGTCTTGCCGGCCGTGCTCAACGCCATGCAGCGGGTCACCATCGGCGACCTCAAGCCGGACCTGACCATCATCCTGGATATCCCCGTTGAAGTCGGGCTGCAGCGCGCTGCGGCCCGCCGCGGCAGCGACGCACCGGATCGTTTCGAGGCGGAAGACGTGCAGTTTCATCAGGACTTGCGCGAAGCCTATCGGCAGATCGCCGCGGAAGATCCGCAGCGCTGCGTCCTGATCGACGCCAACGCTGACGCCGACATGGTGGCCGCCCGCGTCTGGACGGCGTTGCGCGATCACCTCTTCGCTATCCCGAGCTCGGCGAGCACCGCATGAGCACCCGCAAGACCGAACAGGTCACGAATATCAGGCACCCTCGCGAGGCGGTCGACCTCCACGGCCACCACGCCGCCGAGACGGCATTGCTGAACGCCTATCGCAGCGGCCGCATTCCACATGCTTGGATGATCGGTGGTCCCCAGGGCATCGGCAAGGCTACGCTGGCCTATCGCATGGCGCGCTTCGTACTCGCCAACGCCAACCCGATGGCGCCTTCGGTGCAGCGCGCCGAGACGCTCGCGCTCGATCCCCAGCATGCCGTTGCTCGCCAGATCGCGGCGGGCGCCCATGGCGGATTGTTGGTGTTGGAGCGCGGCCTCAACGACCGTGGCGTGCTGCGCACCGTGATTACCGTGGACGAGACGCGCGAAACGATTTCGTTCTTTGGTTCAACGGCGGCGGTCGATGGATGGCGGGTCTGCATTGTCGATACCGTTGACGAACTCAACCCCAACGCCGCCAACGCGCTGCTCAAGATACTCGAGGAGCCGCCGCAACGTTCGTTGTTCCTGCTTGTCAGTCATTCGCCGGCGCGGGCCTTGCCGACGATCCTGTCCCGTTGCCGCAAATTGTCGTTGCGGCCGCTGGCCACGGCCGACGTGATCCAGGCCGCAGCGTGCGCCACTGACATTGCCGCCGATGATCCCGCGCTGGCGGAGGCCGCTGCGGCCTCGGACGGCAGCGTGTCGCGTGCCCTGGTATTGCTCGGAGGCGATGCGCTGAAACTGCAGCAGCGGACCTCGGCTCTGTTGGCTGCACTGCCGCGGATCGACCCGCTTGAGCTGCACGCGCTGGGCGATGCGCTGGGCACCAGCGACCGCGTAGCGCTCGCGGCCTTTATCGACGGCATCGATCGCTGGATCGGGGCGAAGTTGCGAGTGGAGGACGCCAACGCTGAGCTCCCGCGCCTTGCACGGCTGGCGGAGGTATGGGAAAAGATCATCCGCTCCGCGCGCGACACCGAATCGTACAATCTGGAGCGAAAACCGCTGGTTTTCTCGGTGTTCGGGATGCTCGCAGAAGCGACGCGGTAACACCCCGCCTGACGACAGTCCCGACTTCTTTGACTTGTGAAGGAATTTGTGGTGGCGACGGCTGTAAAGAAGGTTTCGAAAAAGCAGAAGGTTAAGAAGAAGACTCGCAAGTCGAAGCCCGTGCGCGCCAGCAAGGACGCAGCAACGAAGAAGCGCGCCGCCAAGAGCAAACGCGTTGCGAAGAAAGCCGGCAAGGCCTCCAGGAAGGCGGCAAAGAAGGTAGCGAAGAAGTCGCCGAAGAAAGCAGCCAAGCGAGGCGGCGAGAAAACGGTCAAGAGGGCGACCGGGAAATCAGCGAAACGATCCGAACAGAAGCCCGCGCCGAAGAAGCCGGCAGCTGCGTCGAAAGTGGAGCCTGCGGTAAGCGCCGCGCCCGTTGCAGCGATTCCGAAGGCCATAGCGCCGCGCGCGAAGCCGGCTCCTGCGGCGGTTACCGGCCGCAAGACCTACTACATCACGACGCCGATCTTCTATCCCAACGGCATACCGCACATCGGTCATGCCTACACCGCCATGGTGACCGACGCGATTGCCCGCTTTCAGCGACTCGACGGATTCAATGTACGCTTTCTGACAGGAACTGACGAGCACGGCCTCAAGATGCAGCAGACCGCGGTTTCGGAGGGCCTCGCGCCGCTCGCGCTTGCCGACCGCAATTCGGCGCGCTTCCGCGACATGATGACGGCGCTCAACATCTCCTGTGACGATTTCATCCGGACCACCGAGCCGCGCCACACGCGTTCATGCCAGGCGCTCTGGCGTGCGATCGAGAACAACGGCGACATCTATCTTGGCAAGTATGCCGGCTGGTATTCGGTCCGGCAGGAGGCCTATTTTGACGAAGCGGAAACCAGCGTTGGGCCTGACGGCGTCCGCCGCGAACCGCTGGGGTCGCCGGTGGAGTGGGCCGAGGAGGAAACCTACTTCTTTCGCCTGTCGGCCTACCAGGACAAGTTGCTCGCCCTCTATGCCGATGTTCCCGACTTCGTGCTGCCGCGGGAGCGGCTCAATGAGGTTGCCAGTTTTGTCAAAGGCGGCCTGAAGGACCTTTCGGTTTCGCGAACGACGTTCGACTGGGGAATTGAAGTACCGGGCGCTCCATCTCACGTCATGTATGTGTGGCTGGATGCGCTCACCAACTACATCACTGCCGCCGGCTATCCCGACGTTGAAAGCGAAGAGTTTCAACGTTACTGGCCGGCCAGTCTGCATGTCACCGGCAAGGATATCGTGCGATTTCACGCAGTCTACTGGCCGGCGTTCCTGATGTCCGCCGGCGTCGACGTTCCGCAGCGGGTGTTCAGTCACGGCTTCCTGCTCAATCGCGGTGAGAAGATGTCGAAGTCGGTCGGCAATGTCGTCGATCCCTTTGCCATGGCGACGCAATACGGCGTCGATCAGGTGCGCTATTTCTTCATGCGGGAAGTGTCGTTCGGACAGGACGGCAGCTACAACCACGAAGCCATCGTCGCCCGCATCAATGCCGACCTCGCCAACGATCTCGGCAATCTGGCGCAGCGCTCGCTGTCGATGATCGCGAAGCAGCTCGGCGGCGTGCTGCCCGAGCCGGGCGAGTTCACCGCCAACGACAAGGCGATGCTGGCGCAGGCGGACGGCATGCTCGCGGCGTCACGTTCGGCGATGGCGACGCAACAGATCCATCAATGGCTGAGCGCAGTCTGGGCCGTGGTGGCGGAAGCCAACCGCTATTTCGCCGGAGAGGCGCCCTGGGCGCTGGCCAAGACCGATCCGGAACGGCAGAAGACCGTGCTGTACGTGACGGCGGAAGTGGTGCGCCAGGTCGCCATCCTGACCCAGCCGGCGATGCCGGATGCGTCGGCCAGGCTGCTCGACAGCCTCGGCATCCCCGAGGGCAGGCAGGCACGCGATTTTGCCGCGATCGGCACCCGGATCAAGCCTGGCACGGCGCTGCCGCCGCCGGTCGGGATATTTCCGCGCTACGTTGAACCAAAGGCGGATTGAGCGGTTGCAGGCCATGCTCGTCGACAGCCACTGCCATCTCGACTTTCCCGACTTTGCCGAGGACCTCGACGCCATTGTCGCGCGCGCGGAAGCCGCCGGCATTGGCCGCATCGTCACGATCTCGACGCGGGTCAGGCGGCTCGGCGGGCTGCTCGCCATCGCTGAGCGTTTTCCCAACGTCTATTGCTCGGTCGGCACCCACCCGCATCACGCCGATGAGGAGGACGGCATTCCCGCGGCCGAGCTGATCGAATTGACCCGCCATCCAAGGGTCGTGGCGCTGGGGGAGGCGGGGCTGGATTACTTCTATGAGCACGGCGCCCGCGAGGCGCAGGAACGTGGTTTTCGCGCCCATATCGCCGCCGCCCGCGCAACCGGCCTGCCGCTGGTGATCCACACCCGCGAGGCCGATGAAGACTGCGGCCGCATCCTCCAGGACGAAATCGCCAGGGGCCCGTTCCGCGCCGTGCTGCATTGCTACACCGGCGGACGGGAGCTGGCGCTGAAAGCGATTGCGCTGGGACTCTCGATCTCGTTCACGGGAATCCTGACCTTCAAGAAGTCCGAGGCGTTGCGCGAACTTGCGGCCGAGCTTCCGGCCGATCGCATCATGGTCGAAACCGACGCGCCCTACCTGGCGCCCGGAAAATTTCGCGGCAAACGCAATGAACCGGCTTACGTGGTCGAAGTGGCAAAAGTGCTGGCGCAGGCGCGCGGCGTCTCGCTGGAGGAGATTTCGCGCCAAACAACGGAAAACTTCTTCCGCCTGTTCTCCAAGGTACCGGCGCCGAAGGCGTCCGCATGACGCTGACGCTCACGATACTCGGCTGCGGTTCCTCGGCGGGCGTGCCGAGGCCCGCGCTCGGCTGGGGCGCGTGTGATCCAACCAATCCGAGGAACCGTCGCCGCCGCTGTTCGCTGCTGGTCGAGCGTGTCTCGGGGCAGGGCACCACGCGTATCCTGATCGATACCTCTCCCGATCTGCGCGAGCAATTGATCGACGCCGATGTCGATCACCTCGATGCGGTGTTCCTGACCCATGAACATGCCGACCAGACCCATGGCATTGACGATCTGCGTCCGGTCGTGATGCACCAGCGCCGGCGGATCCCGGTATACCTGAACCAGTCGACCGCCAATGACATCATGGGGCGGTTCTCCTATTGCTTTGTTGCGCCCGAGGGCAGCGATTATCCGCCGATCCTGACGCATCACTCGATCGAGGCTGGCGAAAGTCGCACCATCGCAGGGAAGGGTGGCGCGCTGACCCTGTCGGCGTTTCTGGTCCAGCATGGCAACATCCCGGCGCTCGGCTATCGCATCGGCGATGCCGCCTATTCGCCCGACCTCAACCACATTCCACAACAGAGCTGGCCTTTACTGGAAAACCTTGAGCTCTGGATCGTCGATGGGCTGCGCTATGCCGGCCACCCCAGTCACTTCAACGTCACCGAAGCGCTGTCCTGGATCGAGCGCTTCAGGCCGAAACGCGCGGTCATCACCAATATGCATGCCGATCTCGACTACGAGGTGCTGCGTCAGAGCCTGCCGGCAGGCGTGATTCCCGCCCATGACGGGATGAGGCTGGAGCTCGGTTAGGACCCGCAGCGCGGGATTCCGGCAACGGCGGGCTCGATCGAGCGCAGACCGACGTTCTGACCCGAGCTTTGGCATGCGGTTTTTCTGGCGATCGGTACATTGCAAAACGCCTTGAGGCGGGCAAGATCGGAACGTAGAGCAACTAGGAGCTTCGATGATTGGCCTGTTCTTTGAAGTTGAGACGAGGCCCGGGCACCGGGATCAATATCTCAATCTTGCCGCTTCGTTGAAGCCCGAGCTCGAGGCCATGGGTGGCTGCCTCTTCATCGATCGCTTCAGGAGTTTGGCACGGGAGAACCTGTTGCTGTCTCACCAGATATGGCAGGATGAGGGGGCACTGACGGCCTGGCGAGCCCACGCCTACCATCATGAGGTCCAGACGATCGGCCGCGAGAAAGTCTTTTCGGACTACCGCATTCGCGTCGCCCAGCTGATCCACGAAGCCAGACCCGGACAGCCGATCTGGCAGCCCGAGCGGCGCACGCCCTACAACGATCCCGCAAGGCGTCCGCCAACTTACCTCCTCGCCGCGGAGTCGAAGAGCGCTACACTTCCGGTGGAGACTGAATGGCGCCGCGACGCTTTCGCCAGCGTCTATCGTGACGGGCAATTCGCGCACCTGATCGATTTGCCGGACCATCCATCCGGCCTCGAATTCGGGGCCCGGTTGTTTGCCGATGCAACTACCGAATACTTCCGCATTTTCGAGGTGATGCGCGACTACGGAATGTACGAGCGGACCGAGGCGCCGCAATATTATCCGCCCGTGGAACGAGCATAAGCGCAGAGTTCTGAATGCCGACCTCAGGCGAGGTTGGGGAGCGACTGCTAATAATAATCAGCCGCTGAGCGAAGCCCGTATGTCATGGCCGCTCCTGCTCGCCACTATCGAATGTCGCGATGTAGCGCACAAATTCTCGCGCGACGGCGTCGCCCACGCGCCGTTGAGATCAAGAGCGTTGTTGGGCGCTTTGTCCTCAGTACCCGGCCATTGCGCGGGCTTGCCGCAGGCAAGGGCCATAAAGCGTTTCGCCGCAGACTCCACAGATCCACGGAATATCCCATGGACGACGCCAGCACGGGTCGTTGGCCAAATCGACATCGTCCTGCATTGGTCTCATGCCTTGTCGGTCAGGCCGAAATCGCCTTCGCCGAATCCACCTGGTTGCGCAGCAGGAACTTTTGAATTTTCCCGGTGGAGGTCTTCGGGATCGGGCCGAATACCACCGTCTTCGGGGTCTTGAAGCCGGACATCTGGTTGCGACAGAAGGCGATGATTTCGGCTTCCGTCGCCTTGGCGCCGTCCTTGAGTTCGACAAAGGCGCAGGGCACTTCACCCCATTTGGAATCGGGCTTCGCCACCACGGCGGCGAACAGCACCGCCGGATGCTTGTACAGGACATCCTCGACCTCGACCGAGGAGATGTTCTCGCCGCCGGAGATGATGATGTCCTTGGAGCGGTCCTTGATGATGACATAGCCGTGCCCGTCGAGCACGCCGAGATCGCCGGTGTGAAACCAGCCGCCGGCAAACGCCTCGCGCGTGGCCTTCTCGTTTTTCAAATAGCCCTTCATCACGATATTGCCGCGGAACATCACCTCGCCGATCGTCTCGCCGTCGCGCGGTACTTCCCGCATGGTTTCGGGATCGAGCACGGTGACGGCTTCCTGCAGCGGGTAGGGCACGCCCTGTCGTCGCTTCAGTTGCGCGCGCTGGGCCGCCGGCAGTTCGTCCCAGCCCGGTTGCTCGGCGCAGACGGAGGCGGGGCCATAGACCTCGGTCAACCCATAGACGTGCGTCAGCTTGATGCCGATGCTTTCGGCGCCTTCCAGCACCGCCACCGGCGGCGCGGCGCCTGCGATCAATCCGACCACCGGACGCGCGGTCTTGCCCCTGGGCGCGCCAGGCGCATTGATCAGCGTGTTGTAGACGATCGGCGCGCCGCACATGTGCGTGACGCCGTGCCTGGCTATCAGCTCAAAGATCCTGGCCGGATCGACCTTGCGCAGGCAGACGTTAACGCCGGCAGCAGCGGCCACGGTCCACGGAAAGCACCAGCCGTTGCAATGAAACATCGGCAGCGTCCACAGATACACCGGGTGCTGGCCGAGATTGCCGGCCAGGATGTTGCTGACGGCATTGAGATAGGCACCACGGTGATGCGTCACCACGCCCTTGGGATTGCCCGTGGTGCCCGAGGTATAACTCAGCGCAATCGCGTCCCATTCGTCGCCCGGCGGCCTTGCGACGAAGCCCGGGTCGCCTGCAGCCATCACGGCCTCATACTCGATCTTGCCGATACGGCTGCCGCCGGCAAAGGCTCCGTCATCTACATCCATGACGAACGGCTTCGCGCCCTTCATCAGCATCAGCGCTTCTTCGATCACACCGCTGAATTCCGGATCAACGAGGATGATCTTCGCACCGCCATGGTCGAGCTGAAACGCGATCGAGGCCGCGTCGAGCCGGATGTTCAGCGCATTCAGGACGGCACCCGCCATGGGGACCGCAAAATGCACCTCATTCATCGCCGGGACATTCGGCAGCATCGCAGCTACGGTATCGCCATGCCCGATGCCGCGGTCGGCGAGCCACGATGCAAACCGGCGGCAGCGGTCGTAAGTCTGTGCCCAGGTGAAGCTGCGGCCTTCATAGACCGTACTGACCTGATCGGGATAAACCGCGGCGCTCCGGGCGAGAAAGCTTAACGGCGTCAGTGGCACATAATTCGCCGGCGTTTTGTCCAATCCGATGGCGTACTGGTCTCGGGCTGCATTCATTGGCTTTGTCCCATCTACAACGGCAAATCCTACCACGATACTTGGGTCGCGGTTACCGGCGCCAGCAGCGCCGTCGCGCGGCCGTCCGCGCGACTTCGCGTGGCAGCAATCCCGCGTAAGTACATGTTCCGATTAGCCCCATTGATATTCCATAATATACCTTATGCGAATCATCGATATGGGGATGGCTTCTCGGCGTACGGCTTCAGCTCGACCTCGGCGACCGCCAGGCGACGGTAGAGTTCACGCCGGCGCGCCACAGGCCACCAATCGTACAGAAAGATTTCCAGCGGCCGCCAGTTCGCGACCCAGCCGAGGATCAGGAGGCTTTCCTCGACCAGCCGTTGGGCCGGATTCTCGGTCAGATATCCGGCGGCGAACCGCGCAGAAAGAAAGCATCCCACCAGGATCGGAATGCCGATTGCGAGTGCGCGACGGCCGACCCGGAACAGCTCATTGAGCTCGTGCTGGACAGCGACCGCCCGGCCCGCGAAATAGCTCTGAAAGGCCTCATTCAGCTCTTTGGCGTTGGAGGCCTTCACGTCTTCGTCACGGACCTGGACGGCAATCCTGATTGGACGCTTCTCCGGGAGTTCGCGCGCCCAACTGACGATGTAGTCTTCGGCCTCCTGATCGAGATCTTTTTCCCGGAACGGAAACGGATCGAGCGTGTGAAATAGCTGGGCCAGCCGATCAACACGGATTTCGATCAAATGCTCGGCATTTTCGATCGGCATGATGTCTCGGTCCCAGATCGCCCCGCGCGCCCTGCTCGCGGTACTCTCTTAAACTCTAAAGCGACATCGGGCCGAGATATTCAAGAAGATCGCGGTAGCGCAGGGTGCATCAGACCTTTTCAACCTCGCCGCCGGCATCCAGCCAGCCCTTGAAGCCGCCGAGGTTACGCACGTTGCCATATCCCATGTCTTTCAGCGTCTTACCGACGAGCGCTGAACGTCCACCTGAAGCGCAATACGCGACCACCGTCTTGGCCCGATCGAACGCCGCGTCGTGCAGCGCCGAGGCCGGATCGGCCCGGAATTCCACCAGGCCGCGCGGCACCGCGAGCGCGCCCGGGACCTTGCCCGAGGTCGCCACTTCGGCCGGTTCGCGAACATCCAGGAACAGGACATCGGCCCTGCCGAGCAGCCCCTTGGCCTCCTCCGGGCTGATACGGGGCACTTCGGCTTCAGCTTCCGCCAGCATCGCTTGCACTGTTTTCATGGTGTCGTCTCCAAAGCTCACTTGTGGGTGCTCTCTTCATCTAGGTTGCGATCACGCCCGCGCAATGCGCGTCACCTCCCCCTGAATTTCGGTTTGCGGCGACCGAGGAAAGCCTCGACCCCCTCCTTGTGATCCTGGGTCATGCTCGCGAGCGCGAACTGGTCGATGTCCATGTGGCTGGCGAGGTCGTCAAGCGCATGCGCCAGCCGATTGACGGTCAGCTTGGTCATGGCGACCGACAGCGGCGGTTGCGCGGCGACCTTGGCAGCGAGCGCCATCGCGGCGTCGAACGCCTTGCCGGGATCGGCCACCTCCTCCACCAGCCGCCATTCGTAGGCCTCCGCCGCCGAGATCCGCTGATCGGCCAGGATCACGGCCTGCTTGGTACGGGCTGGTCCCATCAGGTGCAGCATCCGCGGCACGCTCTGCCAGCTCATGTTCATGCCGAGCCCGATCTCGGGCACGCGCATATGAGCATCGCGCGCCATGACCCTGAAATCCAGGGCGACCGCCAGCGCGACGCCGCCTCCGATGCAAAAGCCCTCGATGGCGCCGATGGTGATCTGCTCCATCTCCTGCCAGGCCCGCGTCAGCCGCGGCCCAAGTTTCAAATGTCGGCGCAAGTCGCCGATATCCATGGTCTTTCGTGCCCGCCCCTCCGCATCCTTCAGGTCAAAGCCGGCGCTGAACGATTTGGCGCCCCCGGTCAGAACCACGACCGACGTCGCGCCGTCGTCCTCGAAACTACGGGCAGCCTCGGTGAGCTGACGCAGGGCCTCCGGCGACAGCGCATTGATGCCGTCGTCGCGGTCGAAACGCACCACCGCGATGCGGCCATCCGGGCCCAGTCCCTTCTCAATCTTGACATAGTCGCCCAAACGCCTGGCCTCCCTGCCCGGTACATTCCGAAACCTTCCCAGAAATGCGCCCGCGACCCAAGCGCGATCTTTCGCGGTTGGGTGGTTCCGGTGGCCTGTCCCGGCCTCGACATGGTGCGGGTTCTGCGAATATCCTTATTTCCATGAGCGACCATGAGCACGACCACCCGCATCATCACGACCATGACCATTCGGAACTGTCGGAAATGGAACTGCGCGTGCGCGCGCTCGAAACCATCCTGACCGAAAAGGGCTATATCGATCCGGCGGCGCTGGACGCTATCATCCAGGCTTACGAAACCAGGATCGGGCCGCACAATGGCGCGCAAGTCGTCGCCAGAGCCTGGACCGATCCGGCCTTCAAGCGGGCCTTGCTGGAGGACGCCACCAGGGCCGTCAGCACGCTCGGCCATGTCAGCCGGGTCGGCGATCATCTCGTCGCGGTCGAGAACACAGCCCAGCGCCATAACATGGTCGTGTGCACACTGTGCTCCTGTTACCCTTGGGAGATGTTGGGGCTCCCTCCGGTCTGGTACAAGGCGGCGCCCTACCGTTCGCGCGCGGTGAAGGATCCGCGTGGCGTGCTCGCCGACTTTGGCGTTAGCCTGCCCAAGGAAACTGAAATCAGGGTCTGGGATTCAACGGCCGAAACGCGCTTTCTGGTACTGCCGATGCGCCCGGAGGGCACCGAGGGCTGGAGCGAACAGCAGCTCGCCGCGCTGGTGACGCGCGACTCGATGATCGGCACCGGTTTTCCGAAATCACCGGGCGCGCCGTCGTGAACGGCGTCCACGACATGGGCGGGATGGACGGTTTTGGCAAGGTCGAACCCGAGCCGAACGAGCCGATGTTCCACACCGAATGGGAGGCCCGCGTGCTGGCCATGGTGCGCGCGATGGGTGCCGCGGGCGCGTTCAACATTGATACGTCGCGCTACTATCGGGAGGCGCTGCCACCACACGTCTATCTCAGCAGCTCCTACTACAAGAAATGGCTGCTCGGTCTTGAGGACCTGCTGTTGGACAAGGGTTTCATCGCCGCCGCAGACATGGCCGCCGGTCACGCCGTGCAGCCGCCGAAGCCGCTCAAGCGCGGCAAGTTCGCCCTTGAGGATGTCGAGCGCGTCATGGTGCGCGGGCAGTTCGGGCGTAAGCCTGCCGCGGACCCGCGATTCAAATCGGGCGATCGCGTCCGGGCGAAGAACATCCACCCGGTGACACATACAAGATTGCCGCGCTACGTGCGCGGTCATGTCGGCGTGATCGAACGCGATCACGGCTGTCATGTGTTTCCGGATTCGGCGGCGATGGAAGCCGGAGAGAACCCGCAATGGCTCTACACCGTGGTGTTCGGGGGGCGCGAATTGTGGGGCGATGACGCCGATCCGACTGTCATGATCTCGATCGACGCGTTCGAGCCATATCTGGAGCCGGCATGATGGACGCCGCCGCTGCACGCGCCGCGGCCGATGTGCCTGGCATTCCTCGCGACAAGGACGGCCCGGTGTTTCGTGAGCCCTGGGAAGCGCAGGCCTTCGCGATGGCGCTCGCCTTGCATGAGCGCGGAGTTTTCACCTGGGCCGAGTGGGCCGCCACCCTCGCCGATCAAATCAAGCGCGCTCAGGCCGACGGTGATCCCGACACCGGCGAGACCTACTACCGTCACTGGATGGCGACCCTGGAAACGCTCGTCGCCGCCAAAGGCGTCGCGACGCCGGAACTTCTGCACCGTTACCGCGATGCCTGGGACCACGCCGCCGACCGCACGCCGCACGGCGCGCCGATCGAGCTGACGCCTCAAGACTTCGAGTAGGCTTCCGTCGTCACTGCGAGCGAAGCGAAGCAATCCATGCCGCCGCGCGCAAGAATCGATTGCCTCGTCGCTACGCTCCTTTCAATGACGGAGTGCCCGCATATTCCCGCCAGCCCTTTGCCCGCAACGCGCAGGCCGGGCATTCGCCGCAGCCATAGCCCCATTCGTGCTGCGCGCCGCGCTCGCCGAGATAACAGGTGTGGGAGTGTTCGCGGATCAGGTCGACCAGCCCTGCCCCGCCAAGCTCACGCGCAAGCCTCCAGGTCGAGGCCTTGTCGAGCCACATCAGCGGGGTGTGCAGCTCGAAATTCCTGGCCATGCCGAGATTGAGCGCCGACTGCAGCGCCTTGATGGTCTCGTTGCGGCAGTCTGGATATCCGGAATAATCCGTTTCGCACATGCCGCCGATGATATGGCGGATGCCGCGCCGGTACGCCAGCGCTGCCGCGAAGGTCAGAAACACCAGATTGCGGCCCGGCACGAAAGTATTGGGAAGGCCATCCGAACCCATGGCGATGGCAACATCGCGAGTCAGCGCGGTGTCGGAAATCTCGGCCAGCGTGGGGATGTCAAGCGTGTGGCTCTCGCCGAGTTTCTCCGTCCATTCGGGCTGCAATGATCGCAGCCCCGACAGCAGACGGTCGCGGCAGGCCAGCTCGATCGCGTGGCGCTGGCCATAGCGGAAGCCGAGCATTTCAACGCGCGCAAAGCGCCGCAACGCCCAGGCCAGACAGGTCGTGGAATCCTGTCCGCCGGAAAACAACACCAGCGCGGTTTCGGATGAAGCTTGCTCGCTCATAGACGGCCATTAGCATCCCCCGGCCGCGAGGCCAATCGGTGGAAACTGCCCTTATTTTGGCCCGTCGCGCTGGGATCGGGACGCGGGTTACGGCATAAAGCCGATGTCCTACCGGATGATGGAACCTGCATGACCCCTTCCCGCGATATTGCCCGATTACTCGAGATCATGGCGGCGCTGCGTACACCGGTGACGGGTTGCCCGTGGGATATCGAGCAGACCTTTGCGACGATTGCGCCCTACACGATCGAGGAGGCTTATGAGGTGGTCGATGCCATTGCCCGCGGCGATCTCGACGATCTCCGCGACGAATTGGGTGACCTCCTGCTGCAGGTCGTCTACCACGCCCGCATGGCGGAAGAGCAGAATGCCTTTGCCTTTGGCGACGTGGTCGAGGCGATCACATGCAAGATGATCCGCCGGCATCCGCATGTGTTCGCCGACAAGGACGGCCATATTGCGCCTGCCGGGGTCAAGAGCGCCTGGGAACGCATCAAGGCCGAGGAGAAGGCCGAACGTGCAGCGCGGCGGCTCTCGCCGGAGACCGGACACAAGTCGCTGCTGGCGAGCGTCAAGACCGGCCAGCCCGCCTTGACGCGTGCGATGGCGCTGCAGCGCCAGGCGTCAACCGTCGGTTTCGACTGGAACGACCCGCGTGCAGTACTCAACAAGATTCGCGAGGAGGCCGACGAGATCGAGGCGGCGCTGGATTGCGGCGATGCGGAGGAACTCGCCGCCGAGACCGGCGACCTGCTGTTCGCGCTGGTCAACCTCGCCCGCCATGTCGGCGCCGATCCGGAAGCCGCGCTGCGTGGCGCCAACGCAAAATTCGAGCGTCGCTTCGCCCATATCGAGCGCGCGCTCGCCGCCAGTGGCCGGTCGCTCGAAGAGGCGAGCCTCGCCGAGATGGACGCCCTGTGGAATGAGGCGAAGGCAGCGGAGCCGCGGGCAACCATGCCGCGCGATTAACAGCGCTCACGCCACGCGCGGCACCGCATCGAATCGAGACACCACGATGTCGCGTTTGGTCTCGTCGACGCGCACAGTCATGTCGAAGCGACCGTCAAGAAGCACCTTGTTGAGCACCTCGGAATTCCTGTGCAGCCAGCTGATGCCGGCGCCGTCGGAAGCATCGATCGAAAGGTCGAGCGTCGTGCGCTTGGCGGCAAGGCGGTCCTCGATTGCGATCAACAGCGCTTCGATTCCCTCCCCGGTCTGGGCCGAGACCAGGAAGCACGGCCGTTCCGGCGGACGGCGCGCGGCAATGTTGCGCAGGTTCTCGCGTTGCTCAGGATCGAAGCGATCAATCTTGTTCCAGACTTCGAGGATGCGTTGTCCTGCGTCGGGATCGATGCCGAGCTGGCGCAGCACGGCGTCAACGTCACGCTCCTGCGCCTCCGCGTCCTCGTGCGATACGTCGCGGACGTGCAGGATGATATCCGCCTGCAGCACCTCTTCAAGCGTGGCGCGAAAGGCGGCCACCAGTTGCGTCGGCAGGTTGGAAATGAATCCGACGGTATCGGAAAGCATCGCCTTGCCGCCATGCGGCAGGCTCAGCGAGCGCAGCGTCGGGTCCAGCGTTGCAAACAGCATGTCGGCAGCTTGCACGTCCGCGCGCGTGAGCCGGTTGAACAGGGTCGACTTGCCGGCGTTGGTGTAGCCGACCAGCGCGACCACCCGATATGGCACCCGCTGCCGGCCGGCCCGGTGCAGCCGTCGCGTCGCCTGCACCTTCTTGATCTCATTCTCCAGCCGCGCGATACGGTCGCCGATCAGGCGGCGGTCGGCCTCGATCTGGGTTTCGCCGGGGCCGCCCATGAAGCCGAAGCCGCCGCGCTGGCGCTCCAGATGGGTCCAGGATCGCACCAACCGGCTGCGCTGATAGTTCAGGTGCGCGAGTTCGACTTGCAGCGCCCCCTCCTTGGTCTTGGCACGGCGGCCGAAGATTTCCAGGATCAGCCCGGTGCGGTCGAGAACCTTGGTGTTCCAGGCCTTCTCGAGGTTCCGTTGTTGGATCGGCGACAGCGCGCAATCCATCACCACCAATTCGATGTCGTGACCGGCAATGAGGCCGATGATCTCCTCGACCTTGCCTTTGCCGAGGTAGGTCGCTGGCCTGATCTGGCTGACAGGCGCGATCAGGGTGTCCGCGACCGTGAGGTCAATGGCCCGCGCCAAACCGGCCGCTTCCTCCAGCCGGGCCTCGGAATCGCGAACGCCCTCACTCGCCTGCGCGTCGGCATCGCCGCGGCGCACGCGCAGATAGGGGCCGATGACGATCACCCGCCCGGTCGGTTTGTTCCCCGCCGACCTCGGACGGTCGGCGCTCCCTTCACGGTCGAAGGGTTCCAATCAATTCACTCTCAAGCCGGAGCATCCTCGCCGCCTTCAAACAACTGGATCGGGGCGCCAGGCATGATGGTCGATATCGCGTGCTTGTAGACCAGTTGCGAGTGACCGTCGCGCCGCAGCAGCAAGCAGAAATTGTCGAACCAGGTGACGATCCCCTGCAGCTTTACCCCATTGACCAGAAAGATTGTCAGTGGCGTTTTGGTTTTACGAACGTGATTCAAGAAGGTGTCTTGTAGGTTTTGTGCGCGGTCTGCCGCCATTGTTTTTGTCCCGCCGTCTCGTGCTTTTCTTATTGAGCCGGTTATTGCTTCTCTGTTGGAGCCTGCGCCGACTCGCCAGCTTTCCCTGAGATCCCCCTCCGGTCGGCTTGACCCCACAATTAGAGGCTACGGGCGGTTGTTAGGCAAGCCGGTTCGAGTCCCCCCTCGCCCCGACCTGACGAGCATGCCTGTAAACATATGGGAAAACACAGTTATTCTCAAGCAAGTGCATGGATCGGCGCGCCGCTCTGACGACCCGCCGTTCGGAGGTCCACTCAGGCTGAATGCTGGATCGGTTGCGTCGTCAGCCCACTCCCAGCGCCTTTAGCTTGCGGTGCAGGGCCGAGCGCTCCATCCCGACGAACTCGGCGGTCCGCGAGATGTTGCCGGAGAACCGGCTGATCTGCGCGATCAGATAGTCGCGCTCAAAAACCTCCCGCGCCTCGCGAAGCGGCAACCCCATGATGTGCTCGCCATTGTTGCTGGTCGGCATCGCCGGCACCATCGAACCCACATCTTGAGGCAGCATGTCGGCGGTGATGATCACTTCCGGTCCGCCACCGGCGAGGATCATGACACGCTCGACATTGTTGCGGAGCTGGCGGACGTTGCCGGGCCAAACATGCGACTGCAGCACCGCCATCGCGTCCTGCCCGATCTGGCGCTTCGGCAAGCCTGTGGCCGACGATATCTGATCCATGAAATAGTCAATCAATTCAGGAATGTCCTCCCGGCGTTCAGACAGCGGGGGGACGCGAATCGGCACCACCGACAGCCGGTGATAAAGATCTTCGCGGAAACGCCCTTCGGCGATCTCCTCCTCGAGATTTCGCGCGGTTGAAGAAATGATGCGAACATCGACGTGAATCTTGGCGGTGCCGCCTGAACGCTGAAAGGTCTGATCGACCAGCACGCGCAGAATCTTGTTCTGGGTTTCCCGCGGCATGTCCGCGATCTCGTCGATGAACAGCGTGCCGCCATGGGCTTCTTCGAGCGCGCCTGCCTTGCGCACCTGCTCGCCGTTCGATTGTTCGATCCCGAACAATTCGACTTCCATCCGCTCCGGCGTGATCGCCGCAGCATTGATGACGACGAACGGCCCTTCCGCGCGGCTTGAGGCATTGTGCAGCATGCGCGCTGCGAGCTCCTTGCCCGAACCGGAGGGGCCGACAATCAAAATGCGACTGTTGGCCTTGGCAGCCCGGTCAATGGTCTGGCGCAACTGGTTCATGCACGCAGAGCGGCCGGTGAGAACGCTGGTAGCCGGGGCGAGTTGCTTGAGCTCCTTCACCTCGCGCTTGAGCCGCGAAGTCTCCAGCGCCCGCGTCGCCACCAGAATCAGTCGATCCGACTTGAACGGCTTTTCGATGAAATCATAGGCGCCGCGTTTGATTGCCGCGACCGCGGTTTCGATGTTGCCGTGGCCGGAAATCATCACCACCGGAATGTCGGCGTGGTCCTTCTTGATCTGTTCCAGCAATTGCAGACCGTCGAGCTTGGAGCCCTGCAACCAGATGTCGAGGAACACGAGATTTGGGCGGCGGCTGGCAATCTCGGCCAACGCTGAGTCGCTGTCGCGCGCCGTTCGTGTGCTGAAGCCCTCGTCGTCCAGGATGCCGGCGACGAGATCTCGAATATCTGCCTCGTCATCGACAATCAGAATGTCACTGGCCATGGGTTACACCTGTCTTGTCAGTTGCCTGTTGCGGCTTCGATATCTGCTTCATGGTTGGTCGCGGAGACCGCCTCATTGGTTTCGGGAAACGGTGCTCTTGATGGATCGCCCGGCTGTTTTTCCCGCTGGGGCGGCTCCTTGGCTCCGGTCTTCGGCGCCTGGCCGGTGACTGCGAAGCGCAACCGCATCCAGGCGCCACGCTGCCCGGGCCGGAAATCCGCTGCATCCTTGAGTTCGATGCGACCGCCATGGTCTTCGAGGACGCGGCCGACGATAGCGAGCCCGAGCCCGGTGCCCTTCTGGCGCGTCGTCACATAGGGTTCCAGCAAGCGCGCACGGCTGACCTTGGGCAGGCCGATACCGTTGTCGATCACGTCGATAATGATGTCGTCGTCTTCACGCGCGGCGACAACGTCGATGCGCCCTTTGCCAAGCTCTTCCGGCGGCACCTGCTCGATCGCCTCCGTCGCGTTCTTGATGATATTGGTCAGCGCCTGTGAGATCAGCCGACGGTCGAACTGCGCCCGCATCGGGTCCTGTCTGATATCGGTCTCGATGTCGAGATCGGGATGCCCGACCTTCATGAGGAAGACCGCCTGGCGGACCGTGTCCGCCACGTCCTCGCCTTCCATGACCGGCTTGGGCATCCGGGCAAAGCGGGAGAATTCATCGACCATCCGTCTGATGTCGTCGACCTGTCGCACGATCGTATCGGTGCATTGCTCGAAGATGACCTTGTCTTCGACGATGACCTTGCCGAATTTGCGGCGGATACGTTCGGCCGAAAGCTGGATCGGGGTCAGCGGATTCTTGATTTCGTGCGCGATACGGCGCGCGACATCGCCCCACGCAGAGGTCCGCTGTGCCGAAACCAGATCCGTAATATCGTCGAGCGTGATGATATAGCTGTCGCGCGACTGGCTGGTCTGCTCGGCGCTGACGCGAACCGACAAATTGCGCTCGTGACCGTCGCGGGTAATCGTGATCTGACCCTGCACAAGACGCTGTGTGCCCTCCCGCGCGGTTTTCATCATGTCGTCGAGCTCGGGCAAAACGTCGGAAAGCGGATGGCCGAGCGTCTCCGATTCGGCGTGTCCGATCAGTTTTTCGGCCGAACGGTTCAAGATTCCGACGCTGCCGGAGGCGTCTACGCCGATGATGCCGGCGCTGGCCGATGAGAGCACCGCCTCGATGAAACGGCGACGGCTGTCGATCAGGTCCGAGGCGCTGACAAGTTCGTCGCGCTGGGTGCGCAGTTCCGCCGTCATCTTGTTGAAGGTTTCGCCGAGCTGCGCGAGATCGCCCTCGGATTTATGAACCGGCACCTGAACATGCAGGTCACCGGTCGAAACGATATTCGCAGCACTCATCAGATTGCGGATCGGCGCCACCAGCCAGTTGGCGAAGTTCAAACCGATCAGCACCGACGCCATCAGGATGGTGAGCGCAATCACCGCGAACATCAAAGCGAAGGCGACCTGGATGCCGAGCCGGCGGGCCTCGATCTGGGCATATTCAGCGACGCTTGCCTCGGTCTGCTTTAGTTGCGCCACCACGCGGGGATCGAGCAGCCGTGCCACGTAAAGGAAGGTATCGCTGAAGGCGCGCAACCGGATTACCGCGGCCACATAGTTCGCCTCTGGAAAGACTGCGATCTGGGGCTCGCTCTCGTCGACGTTGCCAAGAAATTCCTGCGGTGGCGTCGTGAATTCCTGCTGGATGCCGGTTTGCGCTGTCTCCAGAACAGTGCGATCCTTGTCGATCAACATGGCGCCGGGCAAATTGCGGGAGGCCGCGCTGTTCGTGAGTAGTTCCCGAAAGGACCGGCGGTCCTGGTCGAACAAGGGCCGCGCGCGGGCGATGTCGCTGGCCATGCCCAGAATGTCACCGCGGATGAGTTGCGCGTGTTCATAGGTATAGGCCCGCGCGACGATCAACGAGTTTTGCATCACCTCGCGCGTCGGGCCCGAGAACAGCCGGTCCAGGCCGCGGTCAATGGTGACGTTGGCGACGATGGCCACCAGCACCGCCGGCAGGACGGCGATGATGGAAAACAGGCTTACGATCTGGACGTGCAAGCGCGCAGCCGCCCTGCCGCGCCGCCGGGCCTGAATCACCAGCCAGACTTCGCGGACGATGATTGCAACCAGCAGCAGGATGGTCGCGGCGTTGATCAACAGGAACGAGTAAACGACCTGGCGGGTGGGCTCGATCGGCGTCAGGCCGCTCAGCACCATGAAGGTCAGGAACGCAGACAGCAGGGCTACGCCGACAGCAAACGGCGCGACCCACCTCCGCAGGATTCCACCTGTGGGTTCGGTCAGCGACGGGTCGAATGGCGGCGCCGAAGGCTCTGCGGTGGTCATTCCGACAATCGGTGAACTAACAGGATTTGATCCGCCAGGCGCGGACTGATGTATTCATATCACAATGTTGCCGAATTGCGACAATTCAACGGCGTCGACGGCGGACGAGACCAGCCATCCCCAAGAGATCCAGCCCCCCGTTGGTCCATGGATCAGCACGCGCGGGCCGCGCCTCCGTTCTGCTGGAATCGAACGAGGGTCGGCGAAACGCCTCAGCCCCCGCTTCGGTACACCTGAATATCGAGATCGCGAATCTTCTTGCGCAGGGTGTTGCGGTTGAGTCCGAGCAGATCGGCTGCGCGGATTTGATTCCCGCGGGTGACCGCAAGCGCCGCGGTGAGCAGTGGAACCTCGATCTCCTTGAGAATCCGGTGATAAAGGCCCGGCGGCGGCACACCGTTTGGGAAGCCCGAGAAGTGCGAGGACAGATAGGCCTCGACGGCGCCGCCGAGATCATCCACGCCCAATGGCGCGTTAAGGCCGGAAACCACCGCCGGCGGCGCCAGTTCGCCGTCGATCACCGATCCTGTGATCACCTCCTGCGGATAGAGCGCCGCCAACCGGCGCGCCAGGTTCTCGAGTTCGCGGACGTTGCCGGGCCACCGATGTTGCTTGAGACGCTCGAGCGCCAAGGCATCGAGCTTCTTCGGCGGCAAGCCGTCCTTCTCGGCGATTGTAAAAAAATGCCTTATCAGGTCGGGCAGATCCTCGATCCGCTCGCGGAGCGGAGGCAAACGCAGCGGCACCACGTTGAGCCGGAAGAACAGGTCCTCCCGAAACAAGCCTTGCTGAATCAGGATGCGCAGATCCTTGTTGCTGGCAGCGACGATCCGCACGTCGGTCTTGATCGGCGTGCGGCCGCCAACGGTCGTGTATTCGCCCTGCTGCAGCACGCGCAACAACCGCGTCTGCGCTTCCATCGGCATGTCGCCGATTTCGTCCAGAAACAACGTCCCACCTTCGGCCTGCTCGAACCGGCCGGAAGCGCGGGTATTGGCGCCGGTAAACGCCCCGCGTTCATGGCCGAACAGTTCCGATTCGATGAGGTCGCGCGGGATCGCCGCCATGTTGACGGCGACGAACGGGCCGTTGCGGCGCTTGCCATAGTCGTGCAGCGCACGGGCAACAAGTTCCTTGCCGGTGCCGGATTCGCCTGAAATCATCACCGTGAGGTCGGTTTGCATCAGGCGAGCCAGCACCCGATAGATTTCCTGCATCGCCGGCGATCGGCCCACCAAGGGTATGGAATCGAATTCGGACTCATCGGGCGCGCTTGCCACCCGCTCCTTCGGCTCGGCAAGCGCGCGACCGACGATGGTGATGAGCTCCTTGAGATCGAACGGCTTCGGCAGGTATTCGTAAGCGCCGCGCTCCGAAGCCCGTATCGCCGTCATGAACGTGTTCTGCGCGCTCATGACAATGACCGGAAGGTTCGGTCGCATCTTCTTGATCCGTGGCAGCAGGTCGAACGCGTTCTCGTCCGGCATCACCACGTCGGTGATGACGAGATCGCCCTCGCCCTGGCTGACCCAGCGCCACAGCGTCGCTGCGTTGCCGGTCAGGCGGACTTCATATCCGGCGCGCGAAAGCGCCTGATTCAGAACCGTGCGGATGGCGGTATCGTCATCGGCAACGAGAATGCTACCTGCGGGCATGGTTGCTCCTCATCTTGCGGCCTGTGAGGCGGGCGGCGGCGTACCCGGCACGCCGTCGCGATTGCTTTGGTCCAACTGTTTTGCTGGGCTGAACATCGGCAACAGCACGCGAAAGGTCGTCTTGCGCGGCTGTGATTCGCATTCGATGATGCCGCCGTGATCGCCGACGATCTTGGCAACCAGCGCCAGCCCCAAACCGCTGCCGGTCGGCTTTGTCGTCACGAAGGGATCGAACAGGTTCGGCAACAGGTCGTCTGGCACACCGGAGCCGTTGTCCTTGACGCAAAATTCAAGGGGCAGCGATACCCGCGACTTCTTCCCCGGCACCGACAGGCGGACGCCTGGGCGGAAAGCCGTTGTGAGATGGATTTCCGCATCGCTGCCAAGGTCGGCAACTGCTTCGGCGGCGTTCTTCACGAGATTGAGAAACACCTGAATCAGCTGGTCCTGGTTGGCCAGCACCGGCGGCAGCGACGGATCATAGTCCTCAATGAACCGGACGTTGCGGGCGAAGCCGGACTGCGCCAGCCGCTTGACGTGGTCGAGCACGGAATGGATATTGACCGGGCCGCGCGCCACCGGGCGATCGTCGCCGAACACTTCCATCCGGTCGACCAGGGTGACGATACGATCGGCCTCGTCGCAGATCAGCCGCGTCAGCATGCGGTCGTCGGACGATGCCCCCTGCTCGAGCAATTGCGCCGCGCCGCGGATGCCGGACAGCGGGTTCTTGATCTCATGTGCCAGCATCGCCGCCAGCGCGATGACCGAACGCGCCGCGCTCCGATGCGTCAATTGCCGGTCCATCTTGTCGGCGATGGTGCGTTCCTGCAGCATCACCACGATATGGCCCGGTCGCTCGGTGAGAGGGGCGACGTGCAGATCGACCTGGCGGTCGCCGCCGATCCGGGGCGTGCCCAGATCGACCTTGTATTCGTTCACCGGCGAGCCGCCCGATCGCACCTGGTCGATCAGCGCCAGCAGCGGACTGCCAAACGGCACCAGTTCCTTCAGTGATTGCCGTCGCAGGAATTGCGTCGAAATCTCAAAGAAGGATTCGGCAGCGATGTTGGCGTCGATGATACGGCCATCGGGCGCGATCAGCAGCACCGGGTTGGGCAGCGCATTGAGTATGGCTTCACCGTCTGTGGGCTGCGGCCGGCGGTTTTCTGCAGCTGACGTCATGCGGCGGCACTCCATGCGAAATCGTCGAATGCATCCCGCAGCGATCGGTGTACCCGGCGCGGATCTTCCGACGTCAGAATGTCTTGCCGCCATGTCTTGAGCTTTGTCGTGGGTGCGCGGCTGCACCGGGCAGCGATTTCCAGCGCCCAGCCAAGGTGCTTGCGCGCATGCTTGAGCCCGATGCGCAGCCCGTAATGGCGACAGATTTCATCATAGAGCGTACGGATATGGATGAACTGCTCAACGAGATCAGGGGTGCTTTCGGCCTTCCCGGTTTCGAGCCGCCGTCCGATCTGTCCGGGCAACCACGGCTGTCCCTGCGCGCCGCGCCCGATCATCACGGCGTCGGCACCCGAGACTTCGAGCGCGCGCACCGCCTTCTCAAACGACGTCACATCGCCGTTGACGACGAGCGGGACCGAGATCGCGTCCCTGACTGCACGCACCGCGGTCCAGTCGGCCTCGCCCTTGTAGAACTGGCAGCGCGTCCGCCCATGAACGGTGATCATCTGAATGCCGGCGGCTTCCGCCCGCCGCGCGAGTTCCGGCGCGTTGCGCGATTGATCGTCCCAGCCGAGCCGCATCTTAAGCGTCACCGGCACGGAGACCGCTGCTATCGTTGCCTCAATGAGCGCCAGCGCGTGATCGAGATCGCGCATCAACGCCGAGCCGGACTGACCGCCGGTGACATGACGCGCCGGGCAACCCATGTTGATGTCGATGATGTCGGCGCCGGCTGCTTCCGCAACCTTTGCACCCTCTGCCATCCAATGCGTCTCACAGCCCGCGAGCTGAACCACATGTGGGCCCACTCCGGTGGCCTCGCAGCGCAGCCGTGACATCGGCCGGCCGTGCACGAGTTCGTCGCTGGCGGTCATCTCAGAGACAACAAGCCCAGCGCCTAGCTCGGCGGCCTGGCGCCGAAAGGGAGCATCGGTGACGCCCGACATCGGCGCCAGAAAAACCCGGTTCGCGACAGCAATATCGCCTATTTTCAGTGGTTTAGAGCGTGAACTTTCCAAGCCTGGCACGGAGTTCTCATTGTTGGCGCGGCTGCGCGATTGCAACCCTCGATGGGCATTTTGAGCACAAATGTTGTGCAGTCAAGTCTCTTGCCTACAGTTTAGACAAAGTTACCACGCCTGCAAGTGCACACGTGCTGCTTTCCCACAGCGGGAGGAATCGCCGGTTTTTTCTGCTGACGGCATGGTATGGGCTGTGCGCCAGCGGGCCGAAAGCCCGTCCTGAACCACAACCTGCTCCAGCCCGACCCCGCATGCCCAGATCCGAGCGAACAGCAGCCATCCTCGTCGCCGCCGGGCGCGGGCTTCGTGCCGGCGCCGGCGGCCCCAAGCAGTACCGCGAGATCGGCGGGCAGGCCGTGATCTTCCGGGCCATGGCGGCGTTCTGCCGCCACCCGGATATCTTTGCGGTGCAGCCGGTTGTGAACCCCGATGACGCCCTCATCTTCAACGCAGCCGTCGCAGGGCTGCGCCATCAGCCTCCCGCCCCTGGCGGCGCGACCCGGCAGGCGTCGGTGCACGCCGGCCTCGAAGCGCTGGCGGCCGACAAGCCCGACATCGTTCTGATCCACGACGCCGCGCGGCCGTTCGTGACGGCTGCGGTAATTTCCCGCGCGATCGAGGCCGCCGGCCGCACCGGGGCCGCGATCCCAGCGATCCCAGTCACCGACACGATCAAACAGGTCGGCACTGCCGGCGATGTCGAGGCGACGCCCGAACGCGCACGGCTGCGGATCGCGCAAACGCCGCAGGCGTTTCGCTTCGATCTGATCCTCGATGCGCACCGCCGCGCCGCGCGCGAGGGCCGCAGCGATTTCACCGACGATGCGGCGCTCGCGGAATGGGCGGGATTGACGGTAGCGACCTTTGAAGGCGATCCTGCCAACATGAAACTGACGACGCCTGAGGATTTCGTCCGCGAGGAAGCCCGCCTCGCCGCCCAGCTCGGCGATATCAGGACCGGCACCGGGTACGACGTGCATGCCTTCGGCGACGGCGACCACCTGATGATCTGCGGCATGCGGGTACCGCACACCCGTGGATTCCTTGCCCACTCCGATGGCGACGTCGGCCTGCATGCGCTGGTGGACGCCATTCTCGGCGCGCTGGCGGACGGCGATATCGGCTCGCACTTTCCGCCCAGCGATCCCAAGTGGAAGGGCGCTGCCTCAGACCGTTTTCTGAAATATGCGGTGGATCGCGTCGGCGCGCGCGGCGGCCGCATCGCCAATCTCGAAGTCACCCTGATCTGCGAGCGTCCGAAGATCGGACCGCTGCGCGACACCATGCGCGCCCGCATTGCCGAGATCGCCGGGATTCACATCTCGCGCGTGGCGGTCAAGGCCACGACCAGCGAACGGCTCGGCTTTACCGGCCGCGAGGAAGGCATCGCCGCGACCGCGAGCGCCACCATCCGCCTGCCCTGGAGCGAATAGAATGAGCGGCAGCGACGCCCGCGCCCTCTCCCGCTCGCTGCTCGACCTGTGCCGGATGCGCAAGCTGACGATTGCGACGGCGGAGTCCTGCACCGGCGGCCTGGTCGCCGGCGCGCTGACGGACATTCCCGGCTCTTCCGACGTCATCGATCGCGGCTTCGTTACCTATTCAAACGACGCCAAGCGCGCCATGCTCGGCGTCAAGGCGACCACGCTTGCGACCTTCGGCGCGGTCAGCAAGGAAACCGCCACCGCGATGGCGGTCGGCGCGCTGGAGCGAGCGGGCGTCGATCTGGCGGTGTCGATCACGGGCATCGCGGGTCCCGGCGGCGCGACGCCGGGCAAGCCGGTCGGCCTCGTGCATTTCGCCGTCGCATCGCGCGACGGAAAGATACTGCACCGCGAATTCCGCTTCGGGGCCATCGGCCGCACCACCGTCCGCCAGCGCTCGGTGGTGGAGGCGTTGCGCATGCTGATGGAACTGGCGCGCGGGCCGCAGCCTCCGGTCAAATCACGGCGCGAAACCATGGTCCGCTTGCGCCCAAGGGTGGCGCGAACGCCCCGCCGTACCGCGGTCAAGCGGCGCCGGCCGCCGCGCCCGTAACCGACATCAGATTGCCTTTCCATAAACCGCGTCCGCGCGCTTCTCGAACGCGGCGGCGAAGCGCTGGAACGCGGTGTCGAACACCGTCCCCATCAGCATCGCCAGCATCCGGCTCCTGAACTCGTAGGACAGGAAAAACCCGACATCGCAGTCGGTTTCGGATTTCGGCTCGAAAGCCCACCGGTTCTCTAGGTTGCTGAACGGGCCCTTCAAATACTCGACCATGATCTTGAGGTTGGGCCGGTCCAGCGTCACCCGGCTGGTGAAGGATTCCCGCAGCAGCTTGAACGACACTGTCATGTCGGCGACGATGATTTCGGTGCCGTCGGAATTGGAGGTGCGCTGGCGGATCTTCAGCGATTGGCACAGGGGCACGAATTCCGGATAGCGCTCGACATCGGCGACCAGATCGAACATCTGCGGCGCGGTATGACGAACCCTGCGCGTGCTGGAAAACTTCGGCATCAGATCCGCTCAGCGGTGTAACGCATCCCGCGCCGCTCTCAGTTTCGCAAAATCGTCGCCGGCATGGTGCGACGAGCGGGTCAGCGGACTCGCCGACACCATCAGGAAGCCCTTGGCGTAGGCCACGGTCTCGTAGCCCGCGAACTCGTCGGGCGTGACGTAACGCATGACAGCGTGATGCTTGCGGGTCGGCTGCAAATATTGCCCGATGGTGAGAAAATCGACTTCCGCCGAGCGCAGATCGTCCATCACCTGCTGCACCTCATGCCGCTCCTCGCCGAGACCGACCATGATGCCGGACTTGGTGAAGATCGTCGGATCGATTTCCTTGACCCGCTGCAGCAGCCGGATCGAATGGAAATAGCGCGCGCCCGGCCGCACGGTGAGATAACGCGCCGGCACAGTCTCCAGGTTATGGTTGAACACGTCGGGCTTGGCGGCCACGACCCGTTCGAGCGCGCCTGGCTTGCGCAGGAAATCCGGGGTGAGGATCTCGATAGTGGTGGTCGGGCAGCGCGCGCGGATGGCGCGGATCGTCTGCGCAAAATGCTCGGCGCCGCCATCGGCGAGATCGTCGCGGTCAACCGAGGTCACCACGACGTGGGCGAGCCCGAGCTTGAAGGTCGCTTCCGCGACATGCGCGGGTTCGGCGGCATCAAGCGCGCCGGGCATGCCGGTCTTGACGTTGCAGAACGCGCAGGCCCGCGTGCAGGTATCCCCCATGATCATGAAGGTGGCGTGCTTCTTGTCCCAGCACTCGCCGATGTTGGGGCAGCCCGCCTCCTCGCACACGGTAACAAGACCGTTTTCCTTGACGATCCTCCGGGTGTCGGCATAGCCACGGGTGTTCGGCGCCCGCACCCTGATCCAGTCGGGTTTGGGCGGCGAGACCGCATCCGGCCGGTTCACCTTTTCGGGGTGACGCGGGCGCACCGGGTCCTGGGATACGGTATCGACGAGGACGACCATGTTAAGTCCGAATGTTGGCGAGAATGCCTTAGCTAGTCCGTGCCGCCCTCGGCCGCAACCCGATTGCGGCCTTCGGCCATCCCGCTCGCAAACCCTAGCAGAAATGTGCAACGTCTCGAGGGCTTTCACCCCTTCTACCGCGATTCCCACCTGAAAATGGTTCAGAATCCCAAGCCGGCCGAAGTCCCCGCCCCACGCCTCGGCAAGCCGCTGAGACGCGGCTTTTTCAGCCGCAGCGTGCATGAGGTCGCGCCCGACCTGATCGGGGCGACGCTGCTGGTCGGCGACGTCGGTGGCATCATTGTCGAGGTCGAAGCCTATCACCATACCGACCCGGCCGCGCATTCCTACAACGGGCCGACGCCGCGCAACCGCGTGATGTTCGGCCCGCCTGGCTTTGCCTATGTCTATCGCTCCTATGGCATCCATTGGTGCGTGAACTTCGTCTGCGAAGCCAAGGGTTCGGCCAGCGCCGTGCTGATCCGGGCGCTGCAGCCGACCCACGGCCTTGCCGCGATGCGCCGCCGCCGCGGTCTGCAAGACGAGCGCGCGCTGTGTTCGGGACCGGGGAAGCTGTGCCAGGCGCTTGGCATCACCATCAGCCACAATGAAGTGCCGCTCGACATTCCACCGTTCACGTTGCATGCGCGGTTCGCCAAACCCGACATCGTCACCGGCGTGCGGATCGGAATCACCAAAGCGGTCGATCTGCCGTGGCGCTACGGGTTGAAGGGATCGCGATTTCTCAGCAAGCCGTTCTGACAGCCAGGCCGAAACGTTCATGACAAACACGACGTAGCGTTCCCGCGGCGTGTTGCGCCCGAGGTTTGCTGTGGTTGAACCTTGTCTCCCTCGAAACAGAGGGAGCAGGGAATGCCGGGTGCTTGCTGCACCCGCGGTCTCGTGTGCAATGGTGGTAGAAGAGGCGCACACGAGCATACAGGTACAGCCGGGGCACGCCGGCATTCCCTGCGCAATGGGTTGACGGCTTATGGCGCGCTCTCCCTGGAGACGAATTCGTCTTGCCTCCATCGCCGGCGAATTGACGATTGCGAAAAGCCCGGTTGGGCTCTCGCAATCTCCGCCGGCTTGACACCAGCCACGGGTTGCCAGGACCACACGCTTTTGCCGTACGCAGGGCACCGCCGTTCGTATCGCGCGCTTGAGGGCCGCTCACGGAAAATCCGCCCTGCGATCCCTTGCGCGCCGGCGCTGCCCGCGTCCACCGCATCCCTTCCCACGTTCGTGACGACGCGCGATCGCCCCTCTTGCCGGGAAGAGACCTGCGGCTTATAGGGCAGTTCGGATTATCAGAAAAGCCAAATATTTTTCGCGCGAGGGCTCGACAGACTTTTGGTGATTTGCCCGTCGGGTCAGAATGCCACAGCGAGCGCGCAACAAATTCCTTGCCTCGTCGAGCAAATCACTTGCACGAAATCGCTCCTCAGAACGCGGTCTTGACGACCCGGACGAATTCACGATGCCAGCGCGGTCCGGATCATCCGCGCGAGATCGGAATTGAGGTAGGGCTTCGGCAACAGCAGCACGCCAGCATCGAGCCGGCCATGATGGACGATGGCGTTCTCGTTATAACCCGACGTATAGAGCACCTTAAGTTGCGGGCGCCGTTTCAGCGCCTCGGTCGCGAGTTGGCGGCCGTTTAGCCCGCCGGGAATTATGACATCCGTGAACAGCAGATCGAAGCGTTCGGGACCATCCATGATGGCCAGCGCCTCGGCGGCGTTGCCAGCGGCCATGGCGTGGTACCCGAAACGCCTGATCTGGGTCACGACATACTCGCGAACCAGCGGGTCGTCCTCGACAATCAGGATGGATTCGCCGCCATGTCCGCTTCCCGGGATGCCAGAATCGGCGGCCAGCGCGTCCGCGACACCCGCCGCCACCGGCAGGTAAAGCCTCACGGTGGTGCCGTGGTTCTGCTCGCTGTAGATCCTGACATGTCCGTTCGACTGCTTGACGAAGCCGTAGACCATGCTGAGACCCAGCCCCGATCCCTTTCCGACCTCCTTGGTGGTGAAGAACGGTTCAAACACCTTGTCGAGGAGGTTGCCGGGGATACCCTCCCCGGTGTCGCTCACCGCGATCATGACGTAGTTGCCCGGCTTGAGCTCGCCGATCAGGCCGGGACAGTTTTCGTCGAGCACGACATTCCCGGTTTCGAACGTCAGCCTGCCGCCTTCAGGCATGGCGTCACGTGCATTCAGGGCGAGGTTGAGGATTGCCGTCGTGAGTTGACTGGGATCAACCAGGGCCAGCGCAGAGTCGTGCGCCAGGATCGACTCGATTTCGATCTGCGCGCCAAGGGTCGGGCGCAGCAGCTGCACCGCATCGATGATCAGGGTGTTGATGTCAGTGTCGCGCGGCTGCAGCGGCTGTCGACGGGCGAAGGCCAGCAGGCGCCGCGTCAGGTCGGCCCCCCTCGCCGCGGCGGCACCAATCATCTCGGTGATCTGAACCAGATGCGGACGATCCTTGACCGCTTCGCCGAGGATTTCGATGGTCCCGGTGATCACGGTCAGGATGTTGTTGAAGTCGTGGGCTACGCCGCCGGTGAGTTGGCCGACGGCCTCCATCTTCTGCGCTTGCCGGACCTGGGCCTCGTTGGCCTCGTTCTCCTGGAAGCGCCTGACAAGAGCCTCGGCCTTGCGCCGCTGCCGGATTTCCTCCTCGAGCGCCGCATTGGCCTGCTGAAGTTGCGTGCGTGACGGCTGCACCAGGATCCGCGGCAGCGACAGCAACAGTGCCGCCGTGATCCCGACTGACATCAGCGCCAGGACTCCCTTGGCAAGGCCTTCCACCTCGTAGGCCGGTACCCACAAAGTGAGGATCGCCAGCAGGCGGCTGATCCCGCAGAATGCGGCGAAGATGGCGAATGTTCCGAACACGCCGCGGAACATCAGATCGCGGCGCCGCCACACGAAGGTCCCGACGACGAACGCGGTAGCGAAGAAGGCGATGGCCAGCATGGCGTCGGAGACGGCATACAGCCAGATCAGTTCCGGCTTCCACAGCAAGCTCGCGCCATGCGGGGTGAGCGTCGACATTTTCGGAGTATCCTATTTGAGTTGAGACATACTCCAGATCGACCGCTGACGGCGGACCACAAAACCGGCATGCATCGCGGCGAGCGTCACCGCGGACAGCCAACGGGTCGCAATGACGGATTGGTGGTTACGCCGCGCTCCTCAGCCGCTCCAGCGCTTCCAGAACCCTGGCCTTTCGCTCCACAGCCGCTGCGCGCTTTTCCTTCTCCTCCTCGACGATCTCGTCCGGGGCGTTGGCGACGAACTTTTCGTTGGATAGTTTGGCGTCCACCCGCTTGATGTCGGCGTCGGCCCTGGCGATTTCCTTCTCGAGCCGGGCTTCTTCCGCGGAAAAGTCGATCACGCCTTTCAACGGCAGCGCTACGACGTCGCCGCGCACCAGCAGTTGCACCGCGCCCTCCGGCGGGCGGTCGACAAAGGTGACATCGGAGAGCCGCGCCAGGCGCTTGACGGTATCGCTCGAGCGCTGCGCGCGCGCCCTGGTTTCGGCTGACGCCCCCGACAGCGCTAGCGGGATCAGGGTCGCCGGCGGAATGTTCATTTCCGAGCGCAGCGAACGAATGGCGGTGACGAGATCGACCACCCAGCCGATTTCAGCTTCGGCCGCAGGGTCGCTGAAATCACCGACGTCGAATGCGGCCAGCGCCACCATTGCATCGCCCGATCCGGCCAGCGCCATCGCCGCGACCTGCTCGGCGCTGACCGCACCGGGCTTGCGCGGCCATTCGGCCAGCACCAGCAGACCCTCGCGCCTGGCCGTCACCGCCCACAGTTCCTCGGTGATGAAAGGCATGAACGGATGCAGCAGTTTCAGGATCTCGTCGCGCGCCCAGGCCACCATGGCGCGGGTCTCGGTCTTGGCCGCGCCTTCCCCGCCCAGCAGCACCGGCTTGGCGAGTTCGAGATACCAGTCGCAATAAACGTTCCAGACGAAGCGGTAGATGGCGTTGGCGGCGTCGTTGAAGCGATAGCTCTCGATCGCCTCGGAGACCTCGCGCGCCGCGCGCGAGGTTTCGTGCGCGATCCAGCGGTTCAGGGTTTCCGTTGCCGCCGCTGGATCAAATCCACCGGGCTTTTCGCAACCGTTCATCTCGGCGAAGCGGCAGGCATTCCAGAGCTTGGTCGCAAAATTGCGGTTGGTTTCGACCAGTTGCGGCGACAGCTTGATGTCGTGGCTGTGGGCCGCGCCGCGCGCCAGCGCAAAGCGCAACGCGTCCGCGCCGAAATCGTCGATGACGCCGAGCGGGTCGATGACGTTGCCCTTCGACTTCGACATCTTCGCGCCCTTCTCGTCGCGAACCAGGCGATGGATGTAGACGGTCGAGAACGGCGCCTCCTTCATGAAATGAAGACCCATCATCATCATCCGGGCGACCCAGAAGAAGATAATGTCCCATCCCGTGACCAGAACGTTGGTCGGGTAATAGCGTTGGACGTCAATTTCGTTCTCGGGCCAGCCGAGCGTCGAGAAGGGCCACAGGGCGGAGGAAAACCAGGTGTCGAGCACGTCCTCGTCCCTGACAATGAAGCCCTCGCGCCTGGCCGGGTCGAGCGCCATCTCGCGGCCCTGTTCTTCCGTGATGACTTCCTGCTCGACGTAATAGCCGAGCGCGTTGCCGACGGCCTCCTCCTCGGTCTCGGCGACGAAGACCTTGCCGTCAGGCCCGTACCAGGCCGGAATCTGGTGGCCCCACCAGAGCTGGCGCGAGATGCACCAGGGCTGGATGTTCTCCATCCATTCGAAATAGGTCTTTTCCCAGTTCTTCGGAACGAAGGCGGTCGCGCCTGAGCGCACCGCGGCGATCGCCGGCTGCGCCATGGTCGCGGCGTCGACGTACCACTGGTCGGTCAGATAGGGCTCGATGACGACGTTGGAGCGGTCGCCATGCGGCACCACATGGGTGTTGGGCTCGATCTTCTCGAGGAAGCCAAAATCTTCCAACCGCGCCACGATCTGCTTGCGTGCCACGAAGCGGTCGACGCCGTGCAGCTCTTCCGCGAGCATCAGCGCGCCTTCGGGCAATCCGCGCAGATAGTCCTCGTTCTCGTTGAGCGCCAGACAGCCCTCGCGGTCGAAGACGTTGATCTGCGGCAAGCCATGACGCTTGCCGACCTCGAAATCGTTGAAGTCGTGCGCCGGCGTGATCTTGACCGCGCCCGAACCTTTTTCGGGGTCGGCGTAGTCGTCGCCAATAACAGGGATGCGGCGGCCGACCAGCGGCAGGATTACGTGGCGACCGATCAGATGCCCGAGACGCTCGTTGTCCGGATGTACGGCGACTGCGGTATCGCCCAGCATGGTTTCTGGCCGCGTCGTCGCGACCACGATGAAGGTCGCGGGATCGTCGGGGTTGAAGGCCGCGCCCTCGATCGGATAGCGCAGGTGCCAGAGACTGCCCTTGACCTCGACCTGCTGCACCTCGAGATCGGAGATCGCGGTGAGCAGCTTGGGATCCCAGTTGACCAGCCGCTTGTCCTTGTAGATCAACCCGGCGCGATGCAACTCGACGAACACCTTGACGACGGCGCGCGACAGCCCCTCGTCCATGGTGAAGCGCTCGCGCGACCAGTCGCAGGAGGCGCCAAGGCGCTTCAACTGGTTGACAATGACGCCGCCGCTCTCGGCCTTCCACTGCCAGACGCGTTCGAGGAATTTTGCGCGGCCCATGTCGCGCCGGCCGGGTTCCTGACGCTCCATCAACTGCCGCTCGACCACCATCTGGGTCGCGATCCCGGCGTGATCGGTGCCGGGCTGCCACAGCACGTCGCGGCCACGCATCCGCTCGAAGCGGCAGAGAATATCCTGCAGCGTGTTGTTGAGCGCGTGGCCCATGTGCAGCGAGCCGGTCACGTTCGGCGGCGGGATCACGATGGTGAAGGGCGCCGCGTCCCGCCGTTCGGCGCGGCCGGCCTTGAACGCGCCGCTCTCCTCCCAGAGTCGGGACACGCGGCTTTCGATATCGGCGGGCTGGTAGTTTTTCTCGATCATGGCCATGCAATCGGGCTGTTAGGGGCGTTTTCGGGCCAATCCGTCGCCGGTTCTCCCAAAGAAAACGCGTCAAAACAACGAGCTAGCGCCCGGTTCGGATGTGATCGGCACCGGACGGTCCCTAGAAAGCCGCCGCAGCGCCTCAAGTCAACCTGACAGCGGCCGCTGGCGCGCATTTGGGCGCGAGATAGCCTGGGTTTGATGACGCCTGACCACGTGCGCTCCATGGTTGGTTTGTGGAGCGCCTCTTCCTGAGAGGCAAGCAAGGTTGCACCCTGCTGCTCGGAGCGAACCTGCGCTTGCAACCGGGCTAGCGCCCGCGCGAAACCCGCTCGATCTCGGCCTTGACGATCCGCTCCACCAGCCCTGGCAGATTGTCGTCGAGCCAGGACTTCAGCATCGGGCGCAGCATCTCCTTGACCAGATCCTCCAGCGTCCGCGCATTGTTGCTCAGCACGGTGTTGGCCAGTGAATTGAAAGCGGATTCGACGGCCGAAATGGTCGAGTGCGACAGGATTTGCCGCGCCGGCTGCGCGCTTTCGAACGGTGGCGGCTCATAGCCCGGCTCGCGACGCGAGGCCTTCACTTCAGGAAATTCGACGGTGGCGCGCGGCTCCGGCTTGCTGAAGGTCGGCGCGGCGGGGGGCGGATCCGGCAACGCCATGTCGTCGGTGAGCTCGAACACGTCGGCGTCGGGCTCTACTGCCGGCCTGATGGCCACCTCGGGCGCAACAGCGTCGAGGTTGGCCAGCATCGCGTCGATATCGTCCTGGTTGTTGCTGACGGCGGCCGGTTCGGGCGGCGGTGGAGGCGGCGGAGCGGGCTTCGGGGGCGGCGCAGCCTTCGGCGCGGCCGCCGGCTTTGCGGCGGGAGCGATGGCCGAAGGCGGAATATCCTTCATCACCGCCGGCCTGGCCGGAGCCTCCGGCTTGGCGACGGCAGCGGCACCGGCGGGCTTCTCGGCGCCAGCAGGCTTGGCTTCGTCGTCGGCGATGATACGACGGATCGACGCCAGAATCTCCTCCATCGAGGGCTCTTCGACCTTTGCAGGTTGCGTCATCTCCGACTCCACATCGAAAGCACTTTACACAAAGCCACGGGGGAATCGCTGGTTCCGGATATGCAGGCCGGGATTTTCATCGCACAAGCCTGACTTGTCCCCAGATCAAGCCCGCCCGGCGCAATCAGCGCGGGGGTCCTGTTCCCCTCGACGCAATCCCGCGCACGCCCGCCAGATGCAAGCACGCCACGCGAATCGCTCAGCCCACCCCGTCAAGGGTACGTCATCGCCATAATTGATTGCAAGCAAAGCGCCCGAATCACCGCTGGCGTCGCCGCTCGCCCCCGCAAGCGGCAATTCGTTCAGACCTCAGCGGCCGTCGGGCGTGCGAACGCCGGCCCAGCTGTCGCGCACCTGATGGTAGTGCACACTCGGATCATAGACCGCCGTCGGCAAGCCAAGCACGGTCGGGGACAACCGCCCGACCCTGTCCAGCACAGAATAGGAAGCAACCACGCGGCCGTGCTGCGCGGTGACCAGCGCAACGCGCGCATTCACCAGTGCCTGCTGCGCATTCAGGACGTCGAGCGTGGTGCGCTGCCCGGCCTTTGCTTCCTCGCGCACGCCGTTCAACGCGATTTCGGACGCCGCCACCTGCGCCTGCGCCGATTGCACCTGCGCCTTGCCGGCAACCAGCTGTCCCCATGCCGTGACCACGTTGGCGCGGGTTTGATCCCGGGTCTGTTCGAGCACGAGCCGTTGCTGCGCCACCGATTCCTTGGACTGGCGAATCAGCGCGTATTCCGCACCACCCTGATAGATCGGCACCGAAAGCTGCGCGGTCGCGGAGGCGCCGAACGAGCGATATATTGTCAGGGTGTTTTCATAGGTCTGCTGCACCGAGCCCTGCAGCGTCACGGTCGGCAACAGCGCGCCTTCGGCCACCTTGACCTGGAGGTAGCTGACGTCGATGCCGAACATCGCCGCAGTGACGTTGGGATTTTGCGTCAGACCAAGTTCGACGGCGCTTGGCAGGGTCGAAGGCAGGTAACGATCGACCGGCGACCCCGGCGCGAGCGCCTGAGGCTCGTTGCCGATGATGCGGCGAAAGTTGGATCGCGTCGTGGTCAGGTTGGCTTCCGCAGTCAGCAGTTGCGTCTTGCCCGCAGCCAGTTGCGCCTCCGACTGCGCCACGTCGGTACGCGTCACTTCGCCAACATTGAAGCGGTCGCGCGTCTGCTTCAGCGTCTGCTCCAGCACGCGCACGTTGCTCTTCTGGACCTCGACGATGGCGGAGTCCCGCAAATAGTCCATGTAGATAGTGGCGGCCTGCAGCAGCACGGTCTGTTCGAGCGCCCGCAGCGCCTCGCGCGCGCCCGACACCTGGCTCTCCGCCACCCGCGTCCGGTTCGCGGTCTGCTGTCCGTTGAAGAGCGTCTGCGTGACGGTGGTGCCGACGCTGCGCGGCGCATTGGTCCCGTTGGTGATGGTGCGCACCAGCGTGTTGGCGTTGCCGCCAGCGGTGCTCAGCGTGTCCGTGTATTGAAAGCCCGCGCTCGCGGTGACCGCAACCCTCGGGCGATAACCCGACAGCGCCTGCGGCACGTTCTCGTCGGTGAAGCGCACCTGGGCGCGCTGAGCATTGAGCTGCGGATTGTTCTGGTAGGCGCGCACCAGCGCGGCCTCGATCGTATCGGCGAGCGCCGACACCGAGCCCAGCGCCAGCGGCAGGAACACCGAAGCGGCGGCCACGGCTAATGCCTTCACTCCGAGCATTCCTGGCAATCCGTTCATTCTTATTCGTCGGTACATCATCACAGAGATGACCTAACCAAGCCCTGATCTACCTTAGTCGCGCCTGACCTTAGTCTGCCCGCGCGCCCGGCGAAACTACCTGCGCAGGCAAACATCGCCGAAACTCCTCACGTGGGGCAATCCGGCCACACCTATGATTTCGAATAGTATTTTTGGGGCGCGGGGAACCGGGCCGGGGCGTGGGAACGGCCGACCGGCTAGAAGACGAAGGCGGGCGCGCGCACCATGCCCGGCAACACCGGAGCCGTCGCGTCGAACAGCGTCCGGTGCCCGAAATCCCCGTGCGAACGGGTCACGATGGTCGCCCGCGGAGGCTGCGACATGGCGAAGACCCCGACCAGCCGGCCTCCGTCACGCAGCTGCCGGTTGAGCCGCTCCGGCACGATCTCGGTCGCCCCGTTCAGCACGATGACGTCATAGGGCGGGTTCGCGGGATCGCCATCCGCCGCCGAGGCGATCCGCACCGTGACGTTTTCAGCCCCGATTCGGGCCAGGATGTCCCTTGCCTTCGCCGCCATCGCCGGATCGCTCTCGGTGGCCGTCACCTCTGCGGCGAATCGGGCGATCACGGCGGCCGCATAGCCACTGGCGCAGCCCACCACCAGCACACGGTCGGATGGCCTGATTTCGGCGGCCTGCAGCATTTTCGCCAGCACCACCGGCTTGATCAGGAAACGCCTGGCCGACGCGCTTTCGCTGACCTCGAGGTCGAGGTCCAGATAGGCCAGGGCCCTGGATTTTTCGGGGACAAAGGCCTCGCGCGGCACCGCCAGCATCGCATCGATAATCCTGATATCGGTGACGTCGCTGGGACGCACCTGCCCATCCACCATCTTCTGGCGCGCGATCGCAAAAGCGGACATTGGCCAAACCCTGAAAGCAAGCGGCGTTGCCGCCGGGAGCGCTGAAACCGGGCCATCTTTGGTCCAAGCTCCGGCAAAACGCAACACAGCCGAAGACGGCAACGCTGGCGGCATCGAGCCGGCCATTTGGTCCTTTGCAAGCCCGGAAGGCTTTGTTATACGCTGCCCGCTCGCGAACATCGGTTCGCCTGTTCCTCGGTAGCTCAGCGGTAGAGCATTCGACTGTTAATCGAATGGTCGCTGGTTCGAATCCAGCCCGGGGAGCCAGCAAATTCAGCTTTCAAACATGTCCGTTTCAAACAGGTAAGGACGAGACCGGCCGCCAAAGCGCAGGCTGTCCTCACTGTTCGAACACCGCCGCGCAGGCCTGGCTCAGGTTCCCCTTTTGGCGCCGCAGGCAGGATGTGATCGCCCGGGCGTTGGGAATCTCGCCGGCACAAAGCCGGTAGACGTCAGGCGTGCAGGCCCGGCGTTGCTCCGGGGTGCCCTGCGCGGTCGCCGATGCAGTCGCCATCAGCGTGAGCAGGAAACCGACCGTCGAGCCCGACCGGCGCGGCTGAGTGGCGCCGCACTTCGTGCAAATCTTGCCTTCATGACCGCATCTCCCTGACAGGCTCGCCTGAAAAGGCGAGCGACACCTAGCCGGATACGCGATCTGTCTCCTGAAGAATGTGATTCCGCTCACACTTGCCCGGTACGCAAAGCTACCTTGGGTGAGTTTGAACTCAACACTTCAGTAACCAAGTTGGCGATGATTGCTCGAATCTCTAAGAATCGAGCGGTCCGTTCAATCTGGAAACAAAACCCTTTTGCGAAAATTGCCTCTCCAACCCGGAGAGTGCGATGAGCGAAGTGGAATTCGACCTGTTGCTGGAAGCCGTGCAGACGGCCATTGCGCCAGCGCCGGAGGATGACGTGATGGTTCGCTCCCCGCCTCATCGCCTGGTTCCGCGCGCCGCCAACGACAATCTGACCCGCTGGCCGCTGGTTCCGTTTCCGGAGGGCTGGTATGCCACTTCCTGACCGCGGACGAACTTGCGGCGGCCCCTGATATGATTGGTCCAACTGATTGATTATGTGGATGGAGGCCACGACCAGAATTGAACTGGTGTACACGGTTTTGCAGACCGTTGCGTAACCACTCCGCCACGTGGCCCCATCGGCCGAACTCATATACGCCCGGCCAGGGATAGGCAACCGAGGGTCAGGCGCGCTTGCGGCGGCGGTAATCCTTCTTCTTCGGCTTGGGCGCGAGTTCGGGCATTTCCGCCTGCACTTCCCGGTATCGCGCCAGCATCCGCTCAAAACTCCCGATCAGCGTCTCGGCGATATCGGGCCGTTTGTCGATCCCCGCAAGCAGCAGCGCTGCGGCCTCGATGGTGGACAGGCCGTCGCCGCGCGGCTCCTTGCGCAGCTTGCCGTAGCGCGAGGGAAGCTTGGGCCCGAGGATGACCCGCTGGCATTTCAGCATCCAGGCATTGCGCCACCACAGCGCCTTGGCCTGGCTCCAGGTTCCGTCGAGCAGCACGATACCTTCGATACCGCTGAGGATGGCGCGCTGGCCTGGCTCGACCTCGCCCTTGCGGTTGATGGCGACGATCTCGGCGTCGGTGTCGAGATCGGCAACCCTGGCGGAGCCGAGATAGAGCACGGCCCAGCGCGAGGGATCGTTGACCGGCCGCCCCAGCGCCTTCGCCAGGCTGGGCCAGGACAGGCCGATCTTGAGCACGGCGTTAGCCCCGAAGTGGAGCGCGGTCAGCCGCGCGGTGCCGAGCGTCCGGTCCTGTTCCTGCGGATGCTGCAGGATCAGCAGCGATATCCGGCTTTGGATGGGCGTCACGCTGTCGCAAACGCATAGCGGGAGCGGCTTGCCGCAGCGGGCGCAGTCGGCGACCACCTCCGCGGCAGCCTCGGTCTTCGGGCTGGCTTGTTCTGACATCCGCCCGCTATACGCTTCGTGGCCGGTAATTCAACTACTCGGCCGGCGCCGCGACCGGGGATGATCGGAACCGCCGCCGCAGCCGGTCGATCAGGAGATAGATCACCGGCGTCGTGTACAGGGTCAGGACCTGCGAGACCAGCAATCCGCCGATGATGGTGATGCCAAGCGGCCGGCGCAGTTCGGTGCCGGGGCCGGTGGCGACGACCAGGGGAATGCCGGCGAACACCGCCGCCATCGTCGTCATCAAGATCGGCCGGAAACGGACGCGGCAGGCCTCGAAGATCGCATCGCGGGGCGCCAGGCCGCGGTTGCGCTCGGCATCCAGCGCGAAATCGACCATCATGATGCCGTTCTTCTTGACGATGCCGATCAGGAGAATGATGCCGACGAAGGCGATCATCGTCAGCGGCGTATCGGTCAGCTGCAGCGCCAGCAGCGCGCCCAGCCCCGCCGACGGCAAGGTGGAAATGATCGTGATCGGGTGGGCGAGGCTCTCGTAGAGCACGCCGAGCACGATGTACATCGCCACCAGCGCGCCCAGGATCAGCAGCGGTTGGCGTCCGCTGGTTCGGTTGAAATCGCCCGCACTGCCGTCGAAACTGCCGCGGATGCCTTCCGGCATATGCAGTTCGTCGACCGCGCGCTGGATGTTCGAGGTCGCGACCTCCAGCGGCACCTCGGGCAGAAGATTGAACGAGAGCGTCGTCGAGGGGAACGATTGCGAGTGAAATACGGCCAACGGAGCCAGGCCGCGCTGGTAGCGCACCATGGTCGATAACGGAATCTCGGTGTTGTTGGCGCCGGCGACGAAGATGCGCTCCAGGCTGGAAGGGTCGCCCTGGAACCTGGGGTCGATTTCCAGCACCACCATGTACTGGTTGCGCTGGGTATAGACGATCGAAATCTGGCGCTGCGCGAAGGCGTTGTTCAGGGCGTTGTCGATGTCCTGGACCCGAACGCCTAGGCTCGACGCGATCTTGCGATCGATCACCAGCGACAATTGCAGCCCGCCGGAATCGCGGTCGCTGGAGATGTCGGTAATGCCCGCCACGGTTTCCAGACGCTTGGCGACCAGCGGCGCCCACTTCTGCAGCAGATCAAGGTCGGTGCTCGACAGCGTATATTGATAGTCGGAATCGCTTTGTCGCCCGCCGGTGCGGATATCCTGCGCGGCGAACATGAACAGGCGGATACCAGGCACCCGGTAGAGGCTCCGGCGCAGCCGGTCGATCACCTGCGCGGTCGACAGGCCCGCCCGCTGCTCCGGCGGCTTCAGGCTGATGAACATCGTGCCGCGGTTGGCGCCGCCGCCGCCGGGACCACCGACGCCGCCGAGGGAAGAACCGACGCCGGCCACGGCCGGATCGGCCATCACGATGTCGGCCAGTTGCTGCTGCAGCGCCAACATCGCCTGGAACGACGTATCGGGGGAAGCGCGCGTCGCGCCAATGACGAAGCCGCTGTCGTCGGTCGGAAAATAACCCTTGGGTATCTTGATATAGAGCACCACCGTCAGCGCGATGGTTGCAAAGAACACCAGCAGCGTCAGGAACGGGAAATTCATCACAGCCCGCAGCGTCCAGGTGTAGAAGGCCACGATGCGCGACAGCGTGCCCTCGACCAGGCGGTCGAACCAGGTCGCCCGGTCGGAGGTCGCCTGCTTGATGTAGTGCGCGCAGATCATCGGGGTGACCGTGAGCGACACCACGGTCGAAACCACGATGGCAAACGTCAAGGTCAGCGAGAACTCGCGCAGCAGCCGGCCGACGATCCCGTCCATGAAGATCAGCGGCGTGAAGGCCGCGACCAGCGACAGGCTGATCGAGAGCACCGTAAAGCCGATCTGCTTGGCGCCCTCCACCGCCGCCGGATAGGGCGCCATGCCCCGTTCGAGGTTGCGGTACATGTTCTCGATCATGACGATGGCGTCGTCGACCACGAAGCCGACCGAGATCGCGAGCGCCATCAGCGACAGATTGTCGATCGAGAATCCGGCCAGCCACATGCCGGCGCAGGTGCCCGCCAGCGCCAGCGGCACCGAGACGCCGGCCGCGATCGTCGGCGTCATCCGCCGCAGGAATGCGAACACCACTACCATCACCAGGAAGGCGGTCGCCAGCAGCGTAAACTGCATGTCGAGCACACTGGCGCGAATGGTCCCGGTGCGGTCGACCAGCGTCGAAATCTCGACGCCGCCGGGCAACCATTGCTTCAGCTCCGGCAGCAACGCCTTCACCCGGTCGACGGTGTCGATCACATTGGCGTCGCCCTGCTTGGTGATCTGGATCAGCACCGCCGGTTGCTTGTTGAACCAGGCGATCGAGCGGCTGTTGCGGACGGAATCCTCGACCTCGGCGACGTCGGAAAGACGGACGAAATTGCCACCCGAGCTCTTGACGATGATGTCGCGGAACTCGGCCGCGGCGCGCATTTGCAGGTTGGTCGAGATCGTCTCGCTCTGGCGATCGCCGTTGAAAATCCCGACCGGCCCCAGCGGATTGGCGTTGATGATCGCGAGCCGCACGTCGTCGGTCGAGATCCCCGCGTTCGAAAGCGCGACCGGGTTGAGCGCGATGCGCACCGCCGGCTGGTCCGCGCCGCTGACGATGACGTCGCCGACGCCCGGCACCTGCGAGATGCGCTGCGCGACCACGGTATCGGCCACATCATACATGGCGCTGGTCGTGAGTGTCTTCGAGGTCAGCGCCAGCACCAGCACCGGCGCGGCCGCGGGATTGGCCTTGCGGAACCTCGGCAACGACGGCAGATCGGTCGGCAGATCGGCCAGCGAGGCGTTGATGGCAGCCTGCACGTCGCGCGCGGCGCGATCTATATTGCGCCCGATCGCGAACTGAAGCTGGATGCTGGTGACGCCGAGCGAACTGGTCGAGGTGATCTGGTCGACGCCGGCGATCTGGCCGAGCCGCCGCTCCAGCGGAGCGGCGACCGTCGCCGCCATCACCGACGGGTCCGCGCCGGGGCGGCTGGCAGAAACACGGATCATCGGAAAATCGATATTGGGAACCGCCGACACCGGCAGGAATACGTAGGCGACCATGCCGACCAGAAACAGCCCGATCGCCAGCAGCGTGGTGCCGACCGGCCTGCGGATGAACGGCCCCGAGATCGATGCCATCTACTGCATCCCCTCGGTGGCGCCGGCGTTCGGCGGCAGGCGCGGTCCAGCTTCCGGCGCGTTGTTCTGGATCTTGCGGTTGAAGCGGTCGAGTGCGAGATAGATGACGGGCGTCGTGTACAGCGTCAGCAACTGGCTCAGCAGCAACCCGCCGATGATGGAAATGCCGAGCGGAAAACGCAATTCGGCGCCGGTGCCGCCTTCGATCGCCAGCGGCAGCGCTCCGAACAGCGCGGCCAGCGTCGTCATCATAATGGGGCGGAACCGGAGCAGGCAGGCTTGCACGATGGCGTCATGGGGTGACATCCCCTGATGGCGCTCCGCGTCCAGCGCAAAGTCGATCATCATGATCGCGTTCTTCTTGACGATGCCCATCAAGAGAATGATGCCGATCAGGCCGATGACGGAAAGGTCCTGGCCGAACAGCATCAGGGCCAGGATCGCGCCGACGCCCGCCGAAGGCAGCGTCGAGAGAATGGTGATCGGATGAATATAGCTCTCATAGAGTACGCCGAGCACGATGTAGACAGTGACGATCGCCGCCAGGATGAGCCATGGTTGCCCTGCGAGCGACCTGGAGAATTCGGCCGCATCGCCCGCGAACACGCCGACGATACTGCCGGGCATGGCGATTCGACCTTCGATCGCCTTAACCGCCTCAACCGCATCGCCCAGCGCTGCGCCGGGCGCGAGGTTGAAGCTGAGCGAGACGGCCGGAAATTGCGCGTAATGCGAAATCGCCAGCGGCGCGGTGGTGCGGGTCAGCGTCGCCACCGCCGACAAGGGCACCTGGGCGCCCGGCGCGCCGGCGGCCCCGGCAGCGCCGGGCAGATAGATCTTTGAAAGGACCGACGGATCGCGCTGGTAGATTGGCATCGCCTCCAGCACCACGCGATACTGATTGGCCTGACCGTAGATCGTCGAAATCTGCCGTTGCGCAAAAGCGTCGTTGAGCGCGTCGTTCACCGCCTGAATGCTGACGCCGAGCTGCCCCGCGCGCTGGCGGTCGATGTCGAGCGCGGCGCGCAACCCCTCCTCCTGCGCTTCCGACGAGACGTCGCGGAACAAGGGATCACGACGCATTTCGGCGACGAGCCGTTTCGACCACGACGTCACCTCCGCGGCGTCGGTACCGGTCAGCGTGTACTGGTACTGCGAGCGGCTCGACCTGGTCGATATCTGAACATCCTGCACCGGCTGGAAATAGATGGTCATGCCGGGGATCGACGCCGTGCGCCGTTTCAACCTGTCGATCACGATCGTAACGTCGTCGCGGCGTTCGCCGCGCGGCCTTAGCGCCATCACCAGACGTCCGACATTGGCGGTCGGATTGACTGTTCCTGCGCCGATCACGGAAACCACCCCGACGACATCAGGATCGGCCTGAATGGCTGCCGCCGCGATCGCCTGCCGGTTCTGCATCTCCGCGAACGAAACGTCGGGCCCGGCCTCGGTCACAGCCGTGATCGAGGCCGTGTCCTGCACCGGCAAAAAGCCCTTGGGCACAATCACGTACAGACCGATGGTGGCGCCGATGGTGGCGAACGTCACCAGCAGCGTGGCGCGCTGGCGCTGCAGCACCATCAGCAGCGTGCGATGGTAGAACGCGACCATGCGTTCGATACCGCGGCTGACGGCGGCGAGCCCCGGAACCGTCATCTCCTCGCCGGCGTGCTTCAACAGTCGCGAGCACATCATCGGCGTCAGGGTCAGCGAGACGATCGCCGAGGTCACCACCGCGATCGTCAGGGTGAGCGCGAATTCGCGGAACATGCGCCCGACCAACCCCGACATGAACAGGAGGGGAATGAAGACCGCTACCAAGGATACCGTCAGCGAGATCACGGTGAAGCCGATTTCGCTGGCGCCCTTCAGCGACGCCTCCATGACGGATTCGCCGTCCTCCATATGGCGGACGATGTTCTCGATCATGACGATGGCGTCGTCGACGACGAAGCCGGTACCTATCGTCAAGGCCATCAGCGACAGATTGTCGAGGCTGAAGCCCGCGAAGTACATGATGCCGAAGCTGGTGATCAAAGACAGCGGCAGCGCCACGCCCGCAATCAGCGTCGCGCGCAGCGACCGCAGGAACAACAGCACCACCAGCGTGACCAGAACCACGCTCAGGATCAGCGTGAATTGCACGTCGCGCACCGAGGCGCGGATGGTGACGGTGCGGTCGGAGACGATGGTCAGATTGACGCCGGCGGGGATCGCGCGCTGCACTTTGGGGATTTCGGCGCGGATCTGCCGGACCACCTCGATCACATTGGCGCCCGGTTGGCGCTGGATGTCGATGATCACGGCCGGCGTGCCCTGGTACCAGCCGCCGGTGCGGTTGTTTTCCAGCCCGTCGACGATGACGGCAACGTCGCCAATGGTGACGGGCGATCCGTTGCGATAGGCGATGATGATCGGCTTGTAGGCGTCCGCCGCCGCGATCTGGTCATTGGCGGCAATGGTGTAGGCCTGCCGCGCGCCGTCGAGTGAACCTTTTGGCCCGGACACGTTGGCGCCGGCGATGGCCAGGCGCAGATCTTCCATCGAGAGACCGTAGGCAGCCAGCCTCGCCAGATCGGCCTGTACCCGCACCGCAGGCTTCAACCCGCCCAGCACCGCGACCCGCCCGACGCCGGAAATCTGGCTGAGCCGCTGCGCCAGAACGGTGTCGGCAATATCGCTCATGGCCCGCAGCGAAACCGTCTCCGAGGTCAACGCCAGCGTCAGGACCGGCGCGTCGGCCGGATTCACCTTGGCGTAAACTGGGGGATACGGCAGGTTCCTCGGCAGGATTCCCGCCGCTGCGTTGATCGCGGCCTGCACGTCCTGGGTCGCGCCGTCGATGTCGCGGTTGAGATCAAATTGCAGCGCGATCTGGCTGACGCCAAACGAACTCGTCGATTGCATCGACGACAGCGAAGGAATTTGCCCGAGCTGGCGCTCCAGCGGCGCTGTGATCAGCGACGCGATCACGTCGGGGCTGGCGCCGGGCAATTGCGTCGTCACCTGCACGGTGGGGAAATCGACCTGCGGCAGCGCCGAAACCGGCAGCGCCCAATAGCCAAGCGCGCCGCCGATCATGAGCGCGACGCCCAACAGCGAGGTCGCGATCGGCCGGTGGATGAACGGTTCGGAGACGCTCATGGTCGCGCTACCGCTCGCGACGTCGTTTCGAGCGCGGCGTCGGGGGTCAAGGCTGCGACTTCGCTGCGCCACCAGGCTGCCCGCCCGATTGCCCGCCGGACTGTCCACCCTTGGCATCGGGAGCGCGGTTGCGCTTGCGGGGCGCCAAATCCGCCGTCGGCGGCCGGTCATCGGCGCCGATCAGAACCTTGGCGCCGTCGGACAGGTTGGCAAAGCCGGTGGTGACGACACGGTCGCTGGTCGTGAGCCCGCTTGCGATCACGGCGTCGTTCTCGTTCTGCTGCGTCACCGCCACCGGCCGGGCCGTCGCTGTGTTGTCGGGGCCGATCACGTAGCTGAACGTCCCGGCCGGGCCGCGCTGCACCGCCGATGTCGGCACCACGATCGCCTGCTCAAGTGTCTCGACCTTCAGCCGCACGTTGACGAATTGTCCGGGCCAAAGCTGGAACGAGGCGTTGGGAAATTCGGCCCTGAGCTTCAACGTTCCCGTCGTCGGATCGACCTGGTTGTCGATGCCCTTGAGCGTGCCGGTATCGACGACGGTGACGCCGTCATTGCCGAACACATCGACCGCCAACGTGCCTTTGCCCGCCGCAGCGTTCACGCGCACGATCTGCTGCTGCGGCAGACTGAATTGGACGACGATCGGCTGTAGCTGGGTGATGATGACGAGGCCGGTCGCGTCGGCGGCGCGGATGATGTTGCCCTGGTCGACCAGGCGCAGGCCGGCGCGTCCCGAGATCGGGGCGACGATCCGGGTATAGCCAAGCATCGCCTTGGCGTTGTCGATCGCCGCCTGATCGGCATTCACCAACGCCTCCTGCTGGGCCACCACCGCGCGCTGGGTGTCGGCCTGCTGCTTGGAGCCGGCGTTGGACGCCGCAAGCTGCTGATAGCGCGCGAGGTCGAGCTTCTGGTTGGCGAGCAACGCCTCGTCCTGCGCCTTCTTCGCCACGGCCTGGTCGTACTGCGCCTGATAGATCACCGGATCGATCTCGGCGAGCACGTCGCCCTTCCGGACGTCCTGGCCCTCGACGAAGTTCACCGCAATCAGCTTGCCGTCGACCTGCGAGCGCACCGTCACCGTATTCAGCGCACGGACCGAGCCGACCCCGTCAAGATAGACCGGGACATCCTGCCTACGGGGCGTCGCGGCCAGCACGGGCACCGGAAGATCGGGACGCGCGCCGGGCCCGCCGCGGCCAGTGGCGGCGGGCTTCTGCTGAAAGGCATTCCAGCCGAGATAGCCGAGCCCGCCCAGAATCAGGAACGCGATCGTCAGAGATACCAACCGTCGGCCGATGCCGCGGCCAACGCGCTTTCGGGCCGCCGTGGTTTCGTCGTTCGCCTCCGGCCTAAAGAGCATCAACCGGCCTCTCCATCCTGGGCTCCCAGCCGCCGCCCAGCGCCTGATAAAGGCTGACGATCGCAAGCAGCCGGGCCAATTGGGCCTGCAGCAGCGAATCTTCCGCCTGGAATAGCGTCAGCTGGGTATTTAGCACAGTCACGATGTCGGCAGTGCCGGCCCGCAACTGCTGCTCGGAGAGCTGAAATGCCCGCCGTGACGCCGCCACCACCTGGCGCTGTAGCCGCAGCCGCTCGGTGGTCTGTCGGATCGACATCAGCGCATTGTCGACATCGGCAAAGGCCTGCACGACGGTCTTTCGGTAGGTTTGCAGCAACTCGTCCTGGCGCGCCCTGGTCAGTTCGAAGTTTCCGAGGATCCTGCCACCGTCGAAGATCGGCTGGGTCAGACTGCCGACCATGTTGAAAAAAGCGGCTTGCGGCTGGAACAGCGAAGCCAGCGCCGAGCTTTGATAGCCGCCCTGCCCCGTCAACTGAATGCTCGGGAAAAACTGCGCGCGGGCGCTGCCCACATTCGCGGTCGCCGCGGCGAGCTGCGCTTCCTGGCGGCGGATATCGGGACGCTGGGTCAGCAGTTCCGAGGGCAGACCGGGCGTGACCCGCGGCGCGGCGATGTTGTTGAGCGATCCACCGGCGACGCGCACCGCTTCCGGCGGTCGCGATACCAGCGTTGCCAGCGCATTGATGTTCTGGTCGAGCGTCTGGCGCAGCGGCGGCACCAGCGCGCGCTGGTTGGCCAGCACGCTTTCCTGCTGCGCGACATCGAGATCGTTGCCGGTGCCGGCCCTGAGGCGCTCCTTGATGGCGTTGAGGATGCGTTCGGCGCTCGCGATGTTTCGCTGCGCGGTGCGAATCCGGTCCTGCGCGGCCAGCACCTGAAAATAGGCGTTGGCGACCGTCGTCAGCGTGGTCAGCGCAACGACGTCGCGGTCAAAGCGGGTGGCGGCGGCGGTCTCTTCCGCCGCCTGGGCGGCGTTGCGGTTCTTGCCCCAGAAATCCAGCTCGTAGCTGGCGCTGAGCGAGGCAGAAAAATTGACGACCTCGCGGCCGCCGATGGTCAGGCCGCTGGCGCTGGAGCCGGAGGTGCGGGAATAGGTTTCCTGACCGGCGCCGCTCAGAGCAGGCAACAGCGCCGCGCCCGCGATCCGCGCCTGTGCATCCGCCTGTTTGAATCGCGCGGTGGCGGCGGCGATGTCGAGATTGACGGTCTGCGCCTCCTCCATCAGCCCCGTCAGCTCCCGGGAGCGAAAGCCGCGCCACCAGTCGAGCGTGGGGGGCGCATCGGTGGCGGCCGTCAAGCGCGCCGACTTATAACCTGCGGGCACGTCCAGCGCAGGATCCGGCAAATCCTTGGTCAGGATGCAGCCCGCGGAACTGGCCACGAGACCAAACACCGCAAGCCATCGCGCCAGCGACTGGCCGGCGGGAATCCTGGCCAGCCAGCTATCGACCACCGCGACTGCTATGCGACCGGTCACCCGCGCGCTCCGCCGGACCGATCGTGGCCCGGCGCGCGACCAACGCTTCCCTTGGTAACCCTCGGCACGTTCACTCAGGCGATGCTTCCGTTGGAGGCAGAACGACGAATACTAGCCTTGAGATCGGGACGCGGACAGTCCAGCGCCGCCGCCAACCGGCATGCGTTCCAGCCGCCGCGACGGCGGTCGAAAAGCTGACTTCCCCTTATTTCACAGGCCTTGGATCGATATCGGCCTCGGCGCGAACGCTGAAATCTTACCAATGTTTCATGGGGCTTTTCCCCTGTTCTGACGACCCGAATCAGCGCCCTTGGGCAGCGGTGGCGCGCACAGGGCCGGTTTGAAACTCCGCGATCGCGCTTCCGTAACTGCAATTGGAACAAAGGGGCAGAAATGCGAGTCGCGGTGGTCGGAACGGGAATCAGCGGCAATGCCGCGGCCTGGGCCTTGTCGAAGCACTATCCGGTCACCGTCTACGAACGGGAATCGAGGCCCGGCGGGCACAGCCATACGGTGACTGTTGATTATGACGGCACCGGGATCGCGGTCGATATCGGCTTCATCGTCTACAACGAACTCAACTACCCTGACCTGACGGCGCTGTTTGCCGATCTCGAGGTGGAGACTGTTGAAAGCAGCATGAGCTTTGCGGTCACGGCCGACACCGGTCGCTTCGAGTGGAAGGGCGGCGGCCACAACTGGTTGGAAACCGCAAAGGGGCTGTTTGCGCAACCGCGCAACCTGCTGTCGCCTTCCTACCTTTGGATGCTGCGCGACATCCTCACTTTCAATCAGCAGAGCGTCGAGGACTACGCCGCCGGCAAGCTCGCAGGCCTGACGCTCGGTGAGTACTTCCGCGCCCGGCATTTCGCCCCGCGACTGCTGAGCGACTATCTCGCGCCGATGGGTGCCGCAATCTGGTCGGCGCCGTCGAATGAGATGCTGGATTTCCCTGCCGAGAACTTCGTCGCCTTCTTCGCCAATCATCGGCTCCTGCAATACGACCGCCCGGTCTGGCGCACCGTCAAGGGCGGCAGCCAGCGCTACGTCCAGAAGCTGACGGCCCCGTTCCGCGACCGCATCAAGCTCGGCTGCGCCGTCACCTCGATCAAACGCACGCCGCAGGGCGTCGTCATCCGTGACAGCCAGGGGAACATCAACACCTACGATCACGTCGTCGTCGCCTCGCACAGCGACCAGGCGCTGGCGATGCTGTCGGATGCCGACGATCGCGAGCGCTCGATCCTGGGAGCGATCGGCTATTCTCCGAACACGATCTACCTTCATCGCGATCCGAGGCTGATGCCAAAGCGCCGGCGCGCCTGGGCGTCGTGGAATTTCCTGCGCTGGCCGCGCGAAGGAAGCGTCATCAACGACGTCTCGGTGACCTACTGGATGAACCCGTTGCAAGGCATCGATGACGACAAGCCGCTGTTCGTCAGCCTCAACCCGCCGCTCGAGCCCGACCCCGCGTTGACCTTCGGCAAGTTCATGTGCGAGCATCCGCAGTACAATGCCAACGCTTTCGCCGCCCAGAAGCGGTTGGCCGAAATACAGGGCCGGCGGCATATCTGGTTCTGCGGCGCGTGGACCGGATACGGCTTTCACGAAGACGGATTGCGGTCCGGCCTGGCGGTCGCCGAAGCGCTGGGCGCGAGGGTGCCGTGGCGGGAGCCGCCTCCCGGGCTGGCGGAAGCCGCGGAGTGACCATGCGCGCGCCCGTTGCCACGTCAGGGGAAACCGAACCGCCGGAGCGCGCGGCGGCGGCGGCGCTTTACGTCGGCGAGGTGATGCATGCCCGGTTGAAGCCGGTGGGCCATCGCTTCAGCTATCGCGTCATGAGCCTGCTGATTGATCTGGACCGGCTGGAGGATGCGGACCGGCAATCGCCGCTGTTTGGCGTCAACCGGGCGGCGCTCTACAGTTTCCACGAGGCCGATCATGGCGAGCGCGGCAGCCAGCCGCTACGCACCTATGCGCAGCGTTGCGCAGCCGAGCACGGCGTCGACCTGACCGGCGGCCGGGTGCTGCTGCTGTGCTATCCTCGCCTGCTCGGCTACACCTTCAATCCGCTGTCGGTGTATTTCTGCTATCGCGCCGGCGGCGAACTGGCGCTGCTGATCTACGAGGTGCGCAACACCTTTGGCGAGATTCACCCCTACGTACTGCCCGTGAAGCCCGGCCAGATCAGCGACGCCGGGGTGCGCCAGCAGCAGGACAAGCTGTTCCACGTCTCGCCCTTCATCGAGATGGCGATGCGCTACCATTTTCGCGTGTCGCCCCCGGACCAGCGGGTCAAGCTGCGGATCCTGGAGACCGATCCCGACGGGCCGCTGCTTGCCGCAACCTTCCATGGCCGCCGCCGGGCTCTCACCACCAGAGAGTTGCTCCGCGCCTTCGTCGCTTTCCCGCTGGTCACCATGAAGATCATGGCGGCCATCCACTGGGAAGCGCTGCGGCTCTGGCTCAAGGGCGCGCGGCTGGTGCCGCGGCAGGGGGCATCGCTGAAAACCGGCTTGGCGGCCGGGAAAGGCAGCGACTATACTTCGCCGGCGTTGTCCACCCACGGCAAGAAGTGAAGCAGGGTCCATTGGCCGTTCACAGCCGGGGTGGAGCGCCGTTCGATGGATCGCCCATGTCCGAGCCTATTTCGGTCACCTCAGAAACCGTAGACGCGACGTTTCCGGAACTGCCGCGGCTGGTCCGGATGGCGCTGGGATTCGGTTCGAAGCTGCAGCATGGCACGCTCGACGTCACCCTGGCCGACGGCCGCCTGGTCCGGTTGGGCGGCAACGGACCCGGCCCGGCCGCCGCCATGACGATCTACGATTACGGCTTCGCCTCCCGCCTCTTGCGCGGCGGCGATATCGGTATCGCAGAAGCTTATCTGCGCGGCGAATGGGACACGCCTGACCTGACGCAGTTCCTCTATCTGTTCTGCGTCAACCAGGACTGGATGCAGACGATGCTGACCGGTAGCCCCTTCACGCGCGCCTTCCAGAGCATGCGGCACTGGCTCAACCGCAATACGAAGCGGCAGGCGCGCCGCAACATCTACGCGCATTACGACATCGGCAACGCCTTCTATTCCGCCTGGCTCGATCCCAGCATGACCTATTCCTCCGCGCTGTTCGAGGAACACACGCCCGACCTGACCGCCGCCCAGCACAACAAGTACCGGCGGCTCGCGGAGGCCATCGACCTGCGGCCGGGCCAGAAGCTGCTGGAGATCGGCTGCGGCTGGGGCGGATTTGCCGAGTATGCCGCCAAGACATTCGGCACCAGGGTGGTCGGGCTCACCATCAGCAGGGAACAGCGCGACTTCGCCCAGGCGCGGATCTTCAACGCCGGGCTCAGCGACAAGGTCGAGATCCGGCTGCAGGACTATCGCGACGAGCGAGACCGCTACGACCGGATCGCCTCGATCGAGATGATCGAGGCGGTCGGCGAGCAATTCTGGCCGAACTACTTTTCACAACTGCGCGACCGGCTGCTGCCGGGCGGGCTGGCCGGCATCCAGGCCATCACCATCCAGGACAGCCTGTTCAAGAGCTATCGCCGCGAAGTCGATTTCATCCAGCGCTACGTCTTCCCCGGCGGCATGCTGCCCTCGCCGCAGATCCTGAAGGCGCTCGGCGAGCGGTTCGGCGTTCCCGTCATCCGCGAGCGTATTTTCGGGCAAGACTATGCCAAGACGCTTGCGATCTGGCGAAGCAATTTCCGCGCCGCCTGGCCGAACCTGGTGCCATCGGGTTTCGACGACCGCTTCCGGCGGCTGTGGGAGTACTATCTCGCCTACTGCGAGGCCGGATTCCTGTCCGGCAATATCGACGTGCGCCAGGTGGTGTTCGCCAAATCAGGCTGACCTCGCGGGTGCGCCGTCGCTGGCTTGTCTGCCCTGCGGCGGTCCTCTAGGCTCGCCCAGGAAGTGGGCGGGTAACCCGGCAACAGCAAAGACGGCGATTTCAACGACATGGCCTTCAACAACGACGTTATCGAGGCGATCGGCAACACGCCTCTGATCAAGCTGAAGCGCGCATCCGAATCCACGGGCTGCACCATTCTCGGCAAGGCCGAATTCATGAATCCCGGCCAGTCGGTCAAGGATCGCGCGGGCAAGTGGATGATCCTGGAGGCCGAGAAGCGCGGCGACCTCAAGCCCGGCGGCCTGGTGGTGGAGGCGACCGCGGGCAATACCGGAATCGGTCTTGCCGTCGTCGCCAATGCCCGCGGTTACCGGACCTTGATCCTGATCCCGACAACCCAGAGCCAGGAAAAAAAGGACACGCTGCGGCTCTGCGGCGCCGAACTGATCGAAGTGCCGGCGCTGCCATACGCCAATCCGAACAACTACCAGCACGTCGGCAGGCGCCTCGCCGAGCAGCTTCGCAAGACCGAGCCGCACGGCGTGCTGTTCGCCGACCAGTGGAACAATCTCGACAACGCCAAGGCGCATTATGAATCCACCGGACCGGAGATCTGGCAGCAGACCGGCGGCAGGATCGACGGCTTCATCTGCGCGGTCGGTACCGGTGGCACGCTGGCCGGCACCAGCCGCTATCTGAAGGAGAAACACCCTGGCATCGTCAACGCCTGCGCCGATCCGTGCGGGTTCGCGATGTACGAACTGTTCAAGAACGGTAAGGCGAAATCGACGCCCGGCGATTCCATCACCGAAGGCATCGGGCTTGGCCGCGTCACGCCCGTGATCGAGACCGCCACGGTCGACGACGCCTTCCTGATCCCGGATGAGGAAGCCGTCACCGTGATCTACGACCTGCTCCAGCACGAGGGCCTGTGCCTCGGCGGCTCCAGCGGCATCAACGTCGCCGGCGCCATCCGGCTGGCCAAGCAACTCGGTCCCGGCAAGACCATCGTGACCATCCTGTGCGATTCCGGACACCGCTATCAGTCAAAGCTGTTCAACCCGGAATTCATGCGCGCGAAGAACCTGCCGGTGCCGGCATGGCTGGAAAAGCGCAGCCAGGTCGAGCTGCCGTTCGTGAAGGTGTGAGGGTAGCATCGTCATTCCGGAGCGATGCGCAGCATCGAACTTTGGTGCGCAATTGCGCACCCGAGAATCTCGAGGCTCCGGGTTCGCATTTCACACGCCCCGGAACGACAGATCTCAATGCCGCAGGATCTGGCTCAGGAACAGCTTGGTCCGCGCGTGCTGCGGATTGGCGAAGAAGTTTTCCGGCGTGTTGGATTCGATCACCTGGCCGGCGTCCATGAAGACGACGCGGTTGGCGACCTCGCGGGCGAAACCCATTTCATGGGTGACCACCAGCATGGTCATGCCCTCCCCGGCCAGATCGACCATGGTGTCGAGCACCTCCTTGACCATTTCGGGATCCAGCGCCGAGGTCGGCTCGTCGAACAGCATGACCTTCGGGTTCATGGTCAGCGCGCGGGCGATCGCGACGCGCTGCTGCTGGCCGCCCGACATCTGGCCGGGATACTTGGCGGCCTGATGCGGAATCTTGACCCGCTCCAGGAATTTCATGGCGGCGGCCTCGGCGTCCTTCTTCGGGATGTTGCGCACCCAGATCGGCGCCAGCGTGCAGTTTTCCAGCACGGTCAGGTGCGGAAACAGGTTGAAGCTCTGGAACACCATGCCGACTTCGCGCCGGACCTCGTCGACGCGCCGCAGGTTCGGACCAAGCTCGATGCCGTCGACGACGATCTTGCCTTCCTGGAATTCCTCCAGCGCGTTGATGCAGCGGATCAGCGTCGACTTGCCGGAGCCCGACGGCCCGCAGATCACGATGCGCTCGCCCTTGGCGACATCGAGGTTGATATCGCGCAGGACGTGGAAATCGCCGTACCATTTGTTGAGCCCGTTGATGCCGACGATCGAGTTTCCGGCCATGGTTGGTCCTCAGTTGCGCCGATGCGCATTCAGCCGGTTCTCGACGAACAGCGAGTAACGCGACATGCCAAAGCAGAAGGCGAAATAGATCAGCCCGGTGAAGGCAAAGCCGGTGAACAGCGTCGACGGCGTCGACCAGTTCGGATCGGCAAATGCCGCGCGCAACTGACCCAGCAGATCGAACAGCGCGACGATCGATACCAGCGAGGTGTCCTTGAACAGGCCGATGAAGCTGTTGACGAGGCTCGGGATGACGTGGCGCAGCGCCTGCGGCATCACGATCAACGCCGTGGTCTTCCCCCAGGACAGGCCGAGCGCGCTCGCCGCCTCGCCCTGCCCGCGCGGGATAGCCTGCAGGCCGCCGCGGATGTTCTCGGCCTGATAGGCCCCGGTAAACAGCGCGATCCCGATCAGGGCGCGCACCAGCCCGTCGATGGTGAAGCCGGTCGGGACGAACAGCGGCAGCATATAGGTTGCGAAGAACAGCACCGTGATCAGCGGAACGCCGCGCCAGAACTCGATGAAGGCGATCGAGAAAATCCGGATCAGGGGAATGGTCGACTGCCGCCCGAGGGCCAGCGCGATGCCGACCGGCATCGAGGCGACGATCCCGGTGACCGCCACCACCAGCGTGACCAGCAGGCCGCCCCAGAGCCTGGTGCCGACAACGGGAAATCCGCCGCGATCGAGCCCCATGATGGCGATCACGACGCCGATGGCGACAAACACCCCAAGGGTGGTGGCGAGCGAACGCAGTCCGCCGCCGAGCCACAGCATCAGGCCGGACACGATCACGGCGGTCGCCGCCAGGTCGGCCCACACCGGCCGGTCAAAGGCCTGGATCTGCTCGCGCAGCCAGGTCAATGGCAGCAGCACCCAGCCGACCAGCGTGCTGACAAGCACGAGCAGCTGGCCCACTAGCCACAGCAGCGGCCCGATCACGGCTGTCGTACCGCCGGCGGCGCCCAGTTTCCTGCCGCCGTCGGCGATGCTGTCGTTGAACCCCGACAGCAGCGCGGCCGTCCAGCTCACGCCGAAACCACCCAGTCCGCCGCCATGCAGCAGGAAAAAGGCGACGACCGGAAACGCCAGGAAGAACAGGATGGCGTTGGGAGCCTTACCCGGCAAACGCGGAATCAACAGCGGCAGCAGCAGGATCGCGGCAAGAAGGAAGGTCAGGTTGACCCGCCAGCGTTCCGCTTCCGGATAGAAGCCATAGACGAATTGCGAAAACTTCGCCTGGATGAACGGCCAGCAGGCGCCGACCACCTCGTTCGGGCTTTTGGGGAGGCAGGCGGTGCGGTCCTTGCCGGTCCAGACCGCGTCGATCAGCGTGAATTTTATCGCCGGCACGAGGATGAACCACAACAGCAACGCGCAAACGATGGTGATCAGGATGTTGGTCGGCGAGTTGAACAGGCGCGTGCGCAGGAAGCCGATAAAGCCGGTGGTTTTCACCGGCGCGGAACGTTCGGGCACCAGCTCCTGGCGAACGAAAATCGATGAAGGGGTGTCGCTCATCAGCCCATGCTCCGCCCGATCCGCCAGCCATAGAGGCTCATCAAGGCACTCGTGACCAGCGAGATCAGCAGGTAAACGCCCATGGTGATGCCGATGATTTCGATCGCCTGCCCGGTCTGGCTCAGCGTCGTGCCCGCAAACACCGAGACCAGATCGGGATAGCCGATCGCCACCGCCAGCGATGAGTTCTTGGTCAGGTTCAGATACTGGTTGGTCAGCGGCGGCAGGATCACGCGCAGGGCCTGCGGGATCACGATCAGCCGCAGCACCGAACCCCGTTGCAGCCCGAGCGAGGAGCCCGCCTCCATCTGCCCCTTGTGGACGGCGAGAATACCAGATCGCACGATCTCGGCGATAAAGGCGGCGGTGTAGGTCGACAGCGCCAGCGTCAGCGCGACAAACTCCGGTATGACGCGCGAGCCGCCGGCGAAGTTGAAGCCCCGCAGCACGGGGGTTTCAAACGTCAGCGGTGCGCCAAAGATCAGCGCAATGAGCAGCGGCAGGCCGATCACCATGCCCAGCGCATAGGGCCAGACCTTAATGACCCTTCCGCTCTCGAACAACTGGTGGCGGGCGTAGCGCGAGAGCGCAATCGCAGCCACGATCGCGACCAGAAGCGCAACGGCAAAGGGTTCGAAACCGGCGGTGCCGATCGGCTTCGGAATAACCAGGCCGCGGTTACTGAGAAACAGACTGTCGAAGACAGAGATGCTTTGCCGCGGACTGGGCAATGCGGCCAACACCGCGAGATACCAGAACAGGATCTGGAACAGCAGCGGCAGGTTGCGGATCAGCTCGACATAACCGCCGCAAATTCGCGACAGCAGCCAGTTCGGCGACAGCCGGCCGAGCGCCACCAGAAATCCGATCAGGGTGGCAAAGAAGATGCCGATCACCGACACCAGCAACGTGTTGAGCAGGCCGACCAGAAACACGCGGGTGTAGCTGTCGGACCCGGAATACGGGACCAGGCTCTGGCTGACGTCGAACCCGGCGGTATTGGCCAGAAATCCGAAACCCGCGGTGATCTGCTGCGCCTGCAGGTTGGCGCGGGCATTGGCGACGATCTCGTAAGCAACCCAGGCAAGCGCGGCGACGAACAGGAGCTGGAGTACGAAGCCGCTCCAGCCCGCCCGGCCGCCAAGCGCCCGTTGCAGATTGGAGAGAAGCTGCGACGGCGGTTTTCGGGGTTCGATGGCCATCGCAGCGACCTCGCGCGCCGGCGATCAGCGCATCGGCGGCGCGTACTGGATCCCGCCCTTGCTCCAGAGATTGTTGAGGCCGCGGGCGATCCCGAGCTTGGAGCCGGCGCCGACGTTGCGATCGAACGACTCGCCGTAATTGCCCACCGCCCTCACGATCCGCGACACCCAATCCTTGGTGAGGCCGAGCTGCTCGCCAAGATTGCCATCGGTCCCGAAGACCCGCTTCATCTCGGGCTTGTCCGATTTCGCCATCTCATCGAGGTTCTTCTGGGTGATGCCGAGCTCTTCCGCCGTGATCATGGCGTAGAGCGTCCATTTCACGACATCGAACCACTGGTCGTCGCCATGACGCACCATCGGCCCCAGCGGCTCCTTTGAGATCACCTCCGGAAGCACAACGTGATCGGCCGCGTTGGCAAGCTTCAGGCGGTCGGCATAAAGTCCGGACACGTCGGTGGTGAAGACGTCACAGCGCCCGGACTCATAGGCCTTGACCGTTTCGTCGTTGGTGCCGAAAGCGATCACCTCGTACTTCATGTTGTTGCCCTTGAAGTAGTCGGCCAGATTCTGCTCGGTGGTGGTGCCCTGCTGGACGCAGACCGACGCGCTGTTCAATTCCAGCGCCGAATTAACCTTCAGCGCCTTCTTCACCATGAAGCCCTGGCCGTCATAGTAGGTCACGCCGGTAAAGCTTGCGCCGAGGGTCGTGTCGCGCGACAGCGTCCAGGTGGTGTTGCGCGATAATACGTCGATCTCGCCCGACTGCAGCGCCGTGAAGCGGTCCTTGGCCGACAGCGGCACGAATTTGATCTTGCTCGGGTCGTTGAAGATCGCGGCCGAGATCGCCCGGCAGATGTCAACATCAAGACCCGTCCAGTTGCCCTTGTCGTCCGGAGACGAGAAGCCGGGAAGTCCCTGGCTTACGCCGCAGGACAACATGCCGCGATCCCTCACCGTCTTCAGGGTTTGCGCCGAGGCGGCCTGGACCGAGAAACCGGCAGCGAGGGCGAGGGTAACAACCAGAGATACGCGCTTCATGGGCAAGGCCTTTCAAGGGGTCGTGCGGAGATCAATTGTTGAGCAGCGCCTGACGTCTCGGGCCCAACCCTCTGATCCTTCGCTGAAAAGCATCGCTTCGACCTTGCGGTTCAACGTGCGACCCCGGTCAGTCCATGAATCTGATGTCGCGGCGGGCCCCTCAACTCGCGGCGACTGGTAGCTGAAGCGTATCACAGAACGACTGGCGGGCGCGGTCAAGGGGTTGACTGCCGCGTTATGTGTCCTGTTACTAGCTCCACCCGGTCCCGACCCGCCGCCCGGCGGTGCTTCTGCGATCAAGTTGCGGCTGTGGCACAACCTCTTGGTAACGGCAAGCGCATGAGTTCTTCAAACGACGGACCGTCGAACCCGAAGAAACCCGAAACCCGGCTGGTCACCGCGGGCCGCGATACCAAGGGCCAGAGAGGCTTCGTCAATCCGCCGGTATTCCACGGTTCAACCGTGCTCTACCCCACCGCCGAGGACCTGCACGCCCATCGCGCCGAGTTCTCCTACGGGCGTCATGGCTCTCCGACCACGCGGGCGCTGCAGGACGTGCTGATGTCGCTGGAGGGCCCGCAATGCGCGGGCGTCGGCCTGGCGCCATCGGGGCTCGCCGCGATCACGACCACGCTGCTCTCGGTGCTCAAGGCCGGCGATCACTTGCTGGTGACCGACAACGTCTATCGGCCATCGCGCAACTTCTGCAATGGCATGCTCGTTCGCTATGGCGTCGAGATTACCTATTTCGATCCGCTGATCGGCGCCGGCATCGAAAGGCTGTTCAAGCCCAACACCAGAGCCGTGCTGGTCGAAGCGCCAGGCTCGCAGTCGTTCGAAATGAGCGACATCCCCGCCATCGCCGCGGTCGCGCATGCGAAGGGCGCGCTCGTCATCGACGACAACACCTGGGCAACACCGCTGTTTCACCGCTCGCTCGATCAGGGCGTCGATATCAGCATGCAGGCCGCCACCAAGTATATCGGCGGCCACTCCGACATCATGTTCGGCACGATTTCGGCAAACGCGAAAGCCTGGCCGCTGCTTACCGAGGGCATCCGCCTGCTCGGGGTTTGCGCCGGCCCCGATGACGTGTTCCTGGCGCTGCGCGGCACACGCACGCTGGCGGTTCGGCTCGCCCAGCACCACCGCTCGGCGCTGGAAATGGCACGTTGGCTGGCCGCCCGCCCCGAGGTCTTGCGGGTGCTGCATCCCGCACTCGAAACCCATCCAGGCCACGATATCTGGAAGCGCGACTTTACCGGCGCGTCCGGACTTTTCAGCATTGTCCTGAAGCCGGTTCCGCAGGCGGCGGTCGACGCGCTGCTCGACGCCGTCACGCTGTTTGGCATGGGCTATTCGTGGGGCGGCTTCGAAAGCCTCGTCATCCCGTTCGACTGCAATGCCTATCGCACGGCGACGAAATGGTCGCCCGGCGGGCCGACGCTGCGGCTCCACATCGGTCTGGAGAACGTCGATGACCTCAAGGCCGATCTTGATCGTGGATTTGCCGCGCTAAAAGCCGCCTGCTAGGCGACCACCCGTCCCACCCAGGACAAGTCCGCCGCTGGGCTAGTCGCGGGAAATTTTCACAGGCTCTTAACGTCCGATCTGACCGACCCTGCAGGCGCAACCGCCTGCGGGGGCATGATGGTGCACTTTCCCGCCAATGATAACCAGCCGTTCACCATGACGGCTAATCCCGCCGTCCAAACAACCAAAACAAATAGCCCCTCAAGACCCCTTATACCTTTGCTGGTGCCTAGTCATCCCGCGGGGGGAAGGCCCTCATTGCCGTGTCGTTGGGGCGTCCCGGCGCAAGAGTAGATCGTAAAGCGTATGAACATCGCACGTGTGATCGTCCTGACCATCGCCCTGAGCGCCGGGGGCGTCGCCGCCTATCTCGCCCGGGGGACGGAAGAGAAAACACGCCCAGCCGAACCGGTCGCGCAAATCGCGACATCGGAGATACTGGTCGCGAAATCCGATATCGGGCTCGGCCAGGCGGTCAAGCCCGAGGATCTGCAATGGCAAGCCTGGCCAACGACAACCGCCGGCGCAAACCTGATCAGCCGCGCCAGCAAGGCCGATGCCATCAATGAAATCGCCGGCTCAATCGCGCGTGCGCCGTTCATCGCCGGCGAACCGATCCGCGAGCAGAAGCTGGTCAAGGCCAACGGCTCCGGGTTCATGGCCGCAATCCTGCCGAGCGGGATGCGGGCTATCTCCACCGAGATTACGCCGGAAACCGGCGCCGGCGGTTTCATCCTGCCCAACGATCGGGTCGATGTGATCCTGTCGAAGCGGGAGAAAAATCCGGATCGCGCCGGACCCGATGTCGTCAGTTCGGAAATCATTCTCACCAACATCCGCGTTCTGGCGATCGACCAGGCGCCGAAGGAAAAAGAGGGACTGAACACCCTCGTCGGTAAGACCGCTACGCTCGAGCTGAAGCCCGAGCAGGCCGAGACCCTGGCGCGTTCAAGGCAGAGCGGCACGCTGTCGCTGGCGCTGCGCAGCATCACCGATGCCAACAAGGTCGAAAACCGGTCCGACGATCACGCTCAGAAGCGAAGCGAAGGCGTCAACGTGGTTCGCTACGGTGTCGCTAACCCAACGACGGCACAGAAGTGACCGAAAGGACGTCCGAGATGAAGTTTGGGAAGAAACATCCCGCGATATCAACCGTGTCGGCCGGCGTCCTGTTGTTTTCGGCAACCGCCGCGTTGATGCTCGGCGCCCGGTTGCCGGCAATCGCCGCGGAATCGGATATTCAAGCCGCGACCAGTGCTCCCGCCCTCTCGGCAAAGACGCGCTTTCTTGCGCTAGGCGTCGGCAAGTCGGTGATCATCGACCTGCCGCGCGAGGTCAAGGATGTGCTGGTCGCCGACCCCAAGATCGCCAATGCCGTGGTCCGCTCCGCACAACGCGCCTACATTATCGGCGGCGCGGTCGGCCAGACCAATGTCGTGTTCTTCGACGGCGATGGCCAGCAGGTCGCATCCTACGACATCGCCGTCAAACGCGACCTCAACGGAGTACGCGCCGCGTTCCGGCAGACCATGCCTGGGATTCAGATTGAAGGCGTCGGCGAAGGCGTGCTGCTCACGGGTTCGGTCTCCAGCCCGATCGAAGCCCAGCAGGCCGGCGACATTGCCGCCCGGCTGGTCGGAGGGGCCGAGAAGGTCGTCAACTCGATCGCCGTTCGCGGTCGCGACCAGGTGATGCTGAAGGTCAACGTCTCGGAGGTCCGTCGCGACATCGTCAAGCAGATGGGCGTCGATCTCAGCGCCAGCATGAATTACGGCACGGCGATCGTGAACTTCAACAACAGCAACCCGTTTACCGCCTACGGCCGGCCGCTGGCTGACAACGGCATAAGTGCATCCAGCGTCCTCAAGGGCCTGCCCACCGTCACCGCGACCATGCGCGCTATGGAAAGCGCGGGCGTGGTGCGAACGCTGGCGGAGCCAAACCTGACCGCGATATCGGGGGAGTCCGCGACCTTCATCGCCGGTGGTGAATTTCCGATCCCCGCCGGCTACTCCTGCGACCCCGTCACGCGCGTCTGCACGACCCAGATCCAGTACAAGAAGTTCGGCATCTCGCTCAACTTCACCCCGGTGGTCCTCTCCGAGGGCCGCATCAGCCTGCGGGTGATGACCGAGGTCTCCGAACTCTCCACCGAGAATTCCATCACGCTCAACCAGGGCGGCAGTTCGCTGACGGTTCCCTCGATCAAGACCCGCCGCGCCGAGACCACGCTGGAGATTCCCTCCGGCGGCTCGATGGCGATGGCCGGGCTGATCCAGGAGCAGACCAAGCAGGCGATCAACGGGCTGCCCGGGCTCGACCAATTGCCGGTTCTGGGCGCGTTGTTCCGCAGCCAGGACTTCGTCAACAACCAGACCGAGCTCATGGTCCTGGTCACCCCCTATGTGGTGCGCGCCGTCGCGCAGAAGGAACTATCCCGTCCCGATGACGGCTTCGCGCCGGCGTCGGATTCGCAGTCCACGCTGCTCGCGCGCATCAACCGGATCTATGGCCTCGTCGCCCGCGTCGAAGCCGTCGGCACCCCGCAGGGCAACTATGGCTTCATCATTGACTGAGACGAAAGCGATCCAGCGAGCCGGGACAGGTACAGAAAAATGACCAGCAAGAAACCGGAACATTGCATTGGGGCCCTGCGGTTGCTCGGCGTGATGCTTGGCCTTTCGGCGGCGCTTGTCGCCTGCACGCAGACCGCGGAAGTGGTCACCGCGAGTGTGCCCGACGACTATCGCCAGCGCCATCCGATCGCCATTACCGAAGCCAACCGCTCCATCGTCGTGTTCGTCGGTCATGCCCGCGGCGGCCTCTCCGCGCCGCAGCGCACCGACATCATGGGCTTGGCGCAGGTCTGGGTTCGCGAAGGTACCGGGGCAATCGTCGCCGACGTGCCGGTCGATACTGCAAACGCGCGGGCTGCTGCGGCCTCGTTCCGGGAAATTCAGTCGGTGCTGATGGCCGGTGGTGTCCCCTCCCGCGCCATCACGGTGCGACACTATCGTCCCGACGACCCTCGAACCTTGCCGACGATCAAACTGAGCTATCCGAAGATTTCGGCAGTGGCCGGTCCCTGCGGCCTGTGGCCCGAGGACCTCGGTCCCAACATCGACAATTCGGGCTACAATGAAAATCGGCCCTACCACAATTTTGGTTGCGCCACCCAACGCAACCTCGCCGCCATGATCGACAATCCGGCAGACCTCGAGCAGCCGCGCCCCGAAGCGCCGGCCTATACGGCGCGGCGCAGCATTGCCTTTGACAAATACCGCAAGGGCACGTCGACCGCGACCGCGTATCCCGAAGCCGACAAGGCCAAACTGAGCGATACAGGAAAATGATCAGCCGCGTCTTCCAAGATTCCGACGAACATCACCCGGACGATATGCCCGATCGGGTCGAGACCCATATCTCGCCGGCGCCGCGCGTATCGGTTCAGGCCTTCTGCGCGAGCGTCGCGGTCGCAACGGCGGTACGCGCCGCGAGCGAAGACCGTCGCCTCGGCAAGGCTCATCTCTCGGTCCACATGGGCGGCACCGCTGCGGCGATCGAGGCCTACCATACCGCGCCGACGCCGAACGTCATCTTGCTGGAGACCGAAGTCGGCAGCGACATCCTGGAAGGACTGGATGAGCTCGCGACTGTCTGCGATGCCGGGACCCGCGTTGTCGTCATCGGCGGCGCCAGCGATGTCGCGCCGTATCGCGAACTGGTGCGGCGCGGCGTCAGTGACTATGTCATCGGCCCGGTCCAGCCGATCGACGTCGTGCGCGCGATTTGCGGCCTCTACTCGGCCTCCGAGGCCGTGGCCGTCGGCCGCATCATCGCCGTCGTCGGCGCCAAGGGCGGGGTCGGCTCATCGACCGTCGCGCACAACGTAGCCTGGGCGATCGCGCGTGATCTTGCGCTGGATTCCGTCGTGATCGATCTCGACCTCGCCTTCGGCACCGCTGGCCTCGACTACAACCAGGATCCGGTGCAGGGGATCGCCAACGCGGTCATGCAGCCGGAACGACCGGACACCGCCTTCATGGAGCGCCTGCTGTCGAAATGTACCGACCGGCTCAGCCTGCTGGCGGCGCCGGCAACCCTCGACCAGGTGTACGACTTCGGCGCCGATGCGTTCGACGCGATCTTCGATACGCTGCGCATGACGACACCATGCATCGTGCTCGACGTTCCCCATCAATGGTCGGCGTGGACCAAGCGGGCGCTGGTTGGCGCCGACGACATCCTGATCGTCGCCGAGCCGGATCTTGCGAACATGCGCAACGCCAAGAACATGTTGACGGTTCTCAAAGCCGCGCGGCCCAACGACCGGCCGCCGCTTTACTGCCTCAACCAGGTCGGCATGCACAAGCGCCCGGAAATCACGACGCGCGAGTTTGCCAAGGCGATCGAGAGCCAGCCGATCGCGACGATTCCCTTCGATTCGAAAATGTTCGGTACCGCCGCCAACAACGGTCAGATGATCGCGCAGGTCGCCGCCAATCACCGCACGACCACGATGTTCCTGCAAATGGCGCAGCGGCTGACCGGTCACGCCGTGACGAAACGGTCGCGAACTGAGTTTCTGAAGCCGCTCATCCGGAGTTTGCAGGGAGCAACAGCCCGCAAGGCGTAGGATGTGCACTGACCGGCACGAAGCGTCGGCGGACGTCAGTTGGCGCGACCCGTAGGCGCAATGGGCATCTTCTGGACCTCGGCGCGCGCGTTCTCATTTTCCTTGCGCGACAGCATGCGTTTCAACTGCGTGACCTTCACGGCGGCTTCCTCGGCCGGCAGGTCTGCCCTCACGATTTTTTCGGCTTCGGCGAAACGCCCCTGCAGGCCGACGGCCAGCGCCAGGTTGGCTCTCACCCGCGGATCCGTCCCCGCCCGATCATGGGCGCGGCGCAGCGTCTCCTCCGCACGGGGCAGTTCCTTGGAGAGCACATAGGAGAGCCCGAGATTGGACAGCACCGACGGCTCCTCCGGCGCGATCTTCAGGGCGCTCGTATAGTACTGCCGCGCCTCCTCATATCGTCCGAGCTGATCCAGCGTCGCACCCTGGGCCGAGAGCAACCGCCAGTCAGGATCGTCGGGGCTGTGGGCGCGTCCAAGCACGTCGAAGGCCTGCTGGAAATTGCCTGCATCCGCCAGGGCCCGGCCATAGCCGGCGAGCAGCGCCTTGTTGCTGGGATGGGCGATGGTGGCCTGCTCGAGCACCGCGACCGCCTGCGCCCGTTGTCCCGCCACGCGAAGAGCCTTACCGTATTTCAGCGCTGCCTCGGCGTCCTTTGGGTTGGCGCGGTAGCGCTCCTGATAGAGTTCGACCTCACGCCGCGGATCGGCGGCGCGCCCCGGTTCGGCGCTCTCGCCGAGCGAGCCCGTGATGTCCAGCCCCGCAGTCTGGCAGCCGCCGAGCCCGAAGGCTGCGATTAGGGTAGCGGTGCACGCCAGAAGTCGCGCGCGACGGAACGGCGGAGGCGGCTTGGGAAACATCGGCGGGTACTCGCAGAGGCAACTGTCCGCGACCCTCACAGATTAACCCTAAATTCAGGTTAAGCCGTCGGACCTTGACGGCGGTCAGCGACCGCATCAGCGGGCTTTGTGGGCACATAGCCCGCGATTTGGCGCCGATCCCGGCGAAACCGCGTTCGCCGGATCCGCCTAGTCGACGAACTGCGCGCCCAGTTCGCAACCGATTCGCCAGGCCAGCTTGCACTGCCGGGGCCGACCTTCAGAGAAAATCACCGTAAATTCCGTCGGGATCTCCGGATACTCAGCGATGATCTTGACCCCGCCATCCGACATGTCCGAGATCATGCAATCGCGCGGCAAGCCGCCGGTGCCGAATTGTATCTTGGCAAAGTTGCTGCACATACGACGTTCGCTTCTGCGGCGATTCGCTAACATGTTGATCCCTGGCCCTGGTCGATATGATTCACCCGATGGTGCATCAGCTTTAGCGAAGAATTGTTGGAATTGGCCTATCGCAACACCTCGCAATGTAACGACTTTGGTTAAGCTCCGTTTACCAATCAGCGGTCCAGCGTTTTCGAGGCGGTGCCGCGGTTCTTGACGATCAGCATGATGTTTCTGATGTAGATGATCGTGGCCAGCGACTGGCCGATGATGATCACGGGTTCGCGCTTGGCGATGCCGTAGACCAGCGTCATCACCCCGCCCGCCATCGAGAAGAACCAGAACGCCATCGGCACCACGCTGCGTCCGGCGCGTTCGCTCGATATCCATTGCACCAGGAAGCGCGCCGTGAACAGCAGTTGCGCGACCAGCCCGAACGCCAGCCAGAAATCGAACTTGGCCACGAAGACGTCGTAGAGATAATCGCCGAACGCCTGCCCGAACTGGATGAACATCAGCAAACCTCGGTGACGGCGGGGGTGGGCTTCTTGCGACGGATCAGCCACCACACGCCGGCGAGATCCAGGATGCCGATCCAGAGCCGGTCGAAGAAGCCATAATTCGAGGCGCCGGAATGGCGAGGACGGTCGATCACGTCGACATAGGCAATATCGAAGCCTTCCCGCCGCACCAGCGCCGGCAGAAAGCGATGCAGCCCGTCGAAGTAAGGCATCGAGAGGAACACCTCGCGTCGGAACGCTTTCAGTCCGCAGCCGGTGTCCCGGGTACCGTCGCTCAAGATCGCCTTGCGCACGCCGTTGGCGATCTTCGACTGCAACTTCTTGAAGCCGGTGTCCTGGCGTCTGACCCGCTGGCCCGCCGCAAGACCCACCCGGCCGTTTCCACCCTCAACCGCCGAGATCAGGTCCGGCAGGAACGCCGGATCGTTCTGCCCATCGCCGTCGAGCGTAGCCACAATGGCGCCACGCGCGGCGCGCACGCCGCTGCGTACCGCCGCCGACTGCCCGGAGGATCTGGCGTGTTTCAGTTGCCGAAGCTGGCGATGCTGCTTCATCAGCGCCATCAGCCGCTCGCAGGTCGCATCGGTTGAGCCGTCATCGACAAAGATGATCTCGTAGACCCATCGGCCCTCGAGCGCGCGGACGATTTCCGCGATCAGCGGCGCAACATTGTCCGCTTCGTTGCGCACCGGCACAACGATGGAAACGGCGACCGCATCATTGTCGGCAGTAGTCAAATCGGAACTCGTCTGGCTGGTTTGGACGGGCCTGGCGCCGGGGCATCCGGCCGCCTGGCGGCGTCCGCTTTTATGGGGCTGAAGCGCCGCGGGCAACCCTTTTGAAGCGCGCCGCGGAAGGCCCTGCAAGCGACACAATGCTGCCGTCGCGCTGGATCGCAAATCCGAGGCGACGGGCCGCAAACCAGTATCGCACGAACATCGCGCAGATGATCCCGACCAGCGCGCCGGCCACGACGTCGCTCGGATGATGGGAAAGCAGCACCAGGCGGGTCGCGGCAATGATCAAGGCATAAACGGCCATGACCATGCGCGCCTTCGGCCACAGGGCGGACACGGCGAAAGCAAGCGCAAAGGCGGTCGTGGCGTGCCCGGAAGGGAAACTGTAATAGGCCCTATCCCAGGCAAAGTGAGAGAAGTTGAAGGCGTTGGCCTCACCGCCGACAAACGGCCGGCCGCGACCGACGCCCCATTTCAGAACGTCGGTCACGAGATTGGAAATCCCTACCGCGAGAAAGAGGAACTGCAGCCGCGTCCCCAGACCGAGCAGCAGCGATCGCGACGATCCTCGCAAGGCCGGTGCGACGAAGGCGATTGCGAGCAGCAATCCGGCCAGCGTCCACAGCACGTACTTCTCCTTGGCGAGATCGGTGAGAATCCGGACCCACCACAGCGAAGGAGAGCCTCGTGTCGGCATCAGGCCGATTCCCCACGCATCGAGCATGAACATCAGCACGATGATCGCGACGCCAAGACCGGCCGCCAGCCACAAGACATGTCGCGCCGCGCGGCGCGCGGCCTCCGCCCGCCGCGAATGCGACGGCCGGCGCACCAGCTGAGCCAGCGACAACCACGCCAGCTTCACGAACCGCGAAGCATAATTCCCGGCTTCGCCGCCGGCGGAGTTCGCGGACATCTTACTCCGTGCCTTCCGAGCGGAAAATGGCGATCGAGATCGCCCTGCCCTGCGAGATATTGTAACCTTCGATGCGCTTCGCCGCGTTGTAGCGCAGCCCGATGGCCTCCGCGCGCTGGACGAAGACGCGCTCCGAGCGCGATTCCACCAGCGCGAAACGGCAACTGCCCTGCCCAAGGAAATCGGCGGCGCCCGATCCGTCCGTCAGCAAGGTGCCGGTCCCGACCATGAAAACCAGGCTCGGCTCGTGAAAGCCCGCGGCGGCGGCCTTGGGCCCGACGCAGACGACGTTGCGAAGCGCGCGCGCGACCTCGGCGCTCGGGAACAGCGTCTTCAGTGACGGCATGACCACGCCGTAGATCCCGACCGACAGGAACATCGCGGCGACCACGGCGTTCAAGAGCGAACGCTCGGCGCGGCTGTCCTCGAACATCCACCAGGCGATCAGGCCGAAGACCATCGCACCCGCCAGAAACGGCCAGGCCGGAAACGCCGGCTGATGGGTCAGCTTGATCGCCCCAACCACGGCGATTACCGACGCCAGCACCGGAATGGCGAACCACCAAGCCGCGCCGCGCCGCAACCATGATCGCGACAGGACCCGGCGTTCCAGCGCCCCGGCAGTGAGGATTGCAATCGCCGGATAGAGCGGCAACACATAGTGCGGAAGCTTGGTCAGGACGAGTTCGAACACGATCCAAGACGGGGCCAGCCACGCCAGCAGATACTGCGCGCCGGGCTCCCGCCGCGCGCGCCACACCGCCGGCGCCGCCATTCCCGCCAGCGCCGCCCCCGGCCAGAACGTCACCCAGAAAAGCAGCAGATAGAGGCCGGGCGGCGCGCCATGGGATTCCTGCGCGCCGAGCTTGCTCAACATGTCGCCGCCGAGCGAGTTGGAAAAGAACGTATCGCCGGCGCGCCAGAAGATCGCGACGAACCACGGCAGCACCAGCACCAGCGTCCACATCAGTCCCCAGACCGGGCGCATCCGCGAAAGCCACGCCACCGAACGGTCGAGGATCGCGAGCGCCAGAATGGTCAATCCGACGAACAGCAGGATCAGCGGCCCCTTGAGCAGGATACCGCCGGCCAGCGCCGTCCAGAACACCGCCGGCGCACCCCAGGGTGGCCGCGCCGGATCCTCGCCGCGCTGCCACGACAGATAGACCCGGGCCATCGCGCCCATTGCCGCGACCACGGTCAACAGCAGCATCGCGTCGGTCTTGGCCAGCCGCGCTTCGGCGCCGAGCAGCACGGAACTGGCCATCATCAGCGCGGCCAGCGCCGCCCCGCGACGCGTCACGAAGGCGAGCGCGGCCCAATAGGTCAGCAGCACCGCGCCGATGGCGCCGACCAGGGAGGGTATGCGGTAGAGCCAGATCCGAAGCTGGGCGCGCGGCAGGCCGAGCGCGGACGCGCCCTCGACCACGGCGGCCTGCATCCAATAGATGCCGACCGGCTTCTTGTAGCGGACGTCGTCCTGAAAGCGGATGTCGACGAAATCGTCGCTTTCGACCATCTGCTTGGTCGCCTGCGCGAACCGCGCCTCGTCGCGGTCGATGGCCGGGATGTTGAAGAAGCCGGGCAGGAAAAGCACCAGCGCGCACAACGTCAGGAACAGGATGGCGCGCAGATGGTTCGCTGTCGCAAGGTCGAACGCGGCGACCAGCCTGCGGCTCGAATTCGCAGGCTTCACAGACTGTTGGCCTGCTCCAAAGCGCGGGGGTTGGACGGTTTCAACCATCTTGTTCGCATACGATGAAACCGCACTGCAAACAACACCACAAATTCCGCCTATCCGGCTGTCCCCCGGTCCTTTTTTGTCACTGCACCCGGATCACGACGGTGTCGGCCGCGCCGGTCGCATCGATCACCGTCAACCGGGCAAAACCCGGCCCCGGCGGATCGACCAGCCGCTGGCGCCGGCTGTCGATCTCGCCGACTGAAACACCGTTGACCAGCATGGTCAGCGGCAGCACGCCGCCGGCCACCTTGACCGGCATCAGTGCGGCCTTTCTGTCGCCCGAACGATCGACGTCGATTCGCGCACCGTTCAGCGGAAACTGGATGCGCGGCGACTGATCGTTGCCGACCCTGAGCAGTTCGCCGATGGGACGGAACCGACGCAGCGGCAACGGCAGCTTGGCGTTGCTGGCAAGCAGCGTTCCCTTCGGCGGCTTCGGCAGCGCCGCCGGGACCTTGCCGGTGCGGGCGAAGGCGTCGAACAGGATCGGGGCCGCGGCGGTTCGGCCAACCAGTCCCGGCACCGGCGCGCCGTCGGGACGCCCGACCCACACGCCGATGGTGATGCGGCCATCGAAGCCGATCGACCAGGCGTCGCGATAGCCGTAGCTGGTGCCGGTCTTGAAGGCGATTTTGTTATGCACGCCGTTTTCCGGCGGCGGCGTCCCGAGCAGCAAATTGCCGACCTGCCAGGCGGCCGCCTGATCCATCAGGCGCAACGGCTCGCGGTCGTCGCTGGCCAGCACGATCTCGCGCAGCGGCTTTGCGGTGCCAAGCCGCGCCAGTCCGCTATAGAGCTGCGTCAGGTCCTGCAAGGTAACGCCAACGCCGCCCAGCCCCATCGCCAGCCCCGGCGCCTCATCCTTCGGCAACACCAGATGGCCGCCGGCCTGCCTCAAGCGCGACGACAGCCGGCTGGAGCCGACGCGATCCAGCAGCGCAATCGCCGGCACGTTCAGGGAGAGTTGCAGCGCCTTGCGCACCGGCACCGTGCCCTGAAACGTCATGTCGAAATTTTCCGGCGCATACGAGCCGAAGCGGATCGGCCGGTCGTCTATCAGGCTCTCGGGATGGACAAAACCGTCCTCGAACGCGAGCCCGTAGATGAATGGCTTCAGCGTCGATCCGGGCGAGCGCACCGCGCGGGTCATGTCGACCTGCCCGGCGCAGCGCTCGTCGAAATAGTCCGATGAGCCGACGCGGGCCAGCACGTCGCCGCTTTCATTGTCGACCGCCATGATGGCGACCGAGAGGTTCGGCCCCTGCGCCATCGCGCGATCGCGCGCCAGCGTCTCCAGGGTCTTTTGCAGGCTCGACTCCAGCGTCAGCCTGACAACCCGCACATCCTTCATCGTCGCCATCGCAGCGTCCGAGGAATGTGGCGCGAGAATCGGCATCGGCTTGCGCAGCCGCGGCACGGCGACCGCCCTCGCCTGAATCGCGTCCTCCGGCGATACAACCCCGTCCTCGACCATCCGGCCGAGCACCCGGTCGCGTGCGGCTTGGGCGGCCTGCGGGTGACGATCGAGCCGCCGGCGCTCCGGCGACTGCGGCAGCGCGACCAGCAGCGCGGATTCGCCGAGCGAAAGCCTTCTCGGCTCCTTGCCGAAATAGGCGATGGAAGCGGCGCGGACGCCCTCGAGATTGCCGCCGAACGGCGCCAGCGTCAGATAGAGGTCGAGAATCTCGTCCTTGCCGAACTGCCGCTCGATCTGCACCGCGCGCACGATCTGGCGCAGCTTGGCGTAGACCGAGCGCTCGCGGCGCGGTTCGATCAGCCGCGCCAGCTGCATGGTGATGGTCGAGCCGCCGGAGACGATATGCCCGCGCGTGACGAGTTGCAGCGCCGCTCGCCCCAACGCCAGGGGGTCGACGCCGACATGGCTGCGGAATCGGCGATCTTCATAGGCGAGCAGCAGCTTGATGTAGCCGGGATCGACGGCCGTCTTCGCATCGACCGGCAGCCGCCAGCGGCCGTCGGCCATCGCATAGGCGCGCAGCAGCTTGCCGTTGCGGTCGACGACCGTCGCCGAGACGTTTCGTGCCTGTTCGAGCGGCAACGGTCCGAGCGAGACGACCCAGGCGACGAAAGCGGCGGCCGCCAGCAATGCGACAACCACGGATGCCGCCACACGCTTGAAACGCCACCTGCGCCCACCCGTACCGTCATGCCCGGGCTTGTCCCGCCTGCGGGGCCGAAGCCCCTTCGGCGAGGCGAAGGCCCGGGCATCCACGCCCTTTGCTGCGAACGGAGGAGACGTGGAGGGCCGTGACAAGCCCGGCCATGACGATGAAGTATGGGACCCGTGCTCGCTCATTTCGCCGGACGCACCTCGACCGAACCCGTGCTGGTGCGGCCGTAGCGCGAGGGGTTGTACATGTCCTCGACATAGGCCTGCGGCAGCACGTATTTGCCGGGCGAGACCGCGCGCACGACATAGGCCACCGTGAATACCGACTTGTCGTCGGCGGCGCGATCGATCGCCGCCGTGAAGCGGTCGTCGCGGAACTCGGTATGCTCGGGCTCCTCGCCGTCCTCGATCCAGTCCAGCGTGCCGGAGTCACCCGACGACACCAGGTTCGGATTGTCGATCTCGAACCCCGCCGGGAGATAATCGGCGACCATGATGTGCCCATATTCCGGCTTGGCCTCGGTGATCTTCAACACCACCGCGAAACGATCGTTCTGCCTGGCCTTGCTGACGTCGGCGGGCTTGCCGTCGAGCGTGAAGTAATTGCGCTCGATCTTGAAGCCGTTGGAGGCCGCGGGCTCCGGCGTGATCGGCGAACCCGAAACCGAGACCACCGCCTGCACCGGCGCATCGCCGGTATTGGTGATCTTGATCGGCTTGCCGGTCAGCGCATCCGCCGCATAGCTCCGGTACACCGCCGCCTTGACCGGCGATCCGTCGATATCGAGCGCCAGCGTTTCCTTCGCCAGCGCCCGTGCGGCCAGCACCAGCCACGCATTCTCCTGCGTCGAGGTGTAGGGTGAAAGGCCGCGCGCGGCCTCGACCCGCTGCACCGCTTGCGTCAGCGTCGCCCGCGGCGCATTGCCTTCGCTGGCGAGCGAGACCAGCGCCGCCGCATCGCGCAGCGCCGAACCGTAATCGACGCGACCGAACTCGATCGCAGGCTTGGGCGACAGCGCATCGAGCGCCGCGCCGTAGACCCGCTCCGCCCTCGCTTTATCGCCGACCAGAGCCAACGCCGCCGCGAGCTGCGATTTGGCGATCGGGGTGGCGAGGTTGCCGAGCTTGGTGTCGGCGAGATAGCGCAGGTCGCCGATCGGGGCCGCGCCATTACGGGCCAGAACGTAGAGGCCGTAGGCGAGATCGCGACCGCCGTCCTTTTCCGGCTCGTTGGCGTTGACCACCGAATTCCTGATCCGGTCGAGCGCGCTCTTGAACAGCACGTCCGGCACCGCAAAGCCCTTTTCGCGGGCACGGGTCAGGAAATCGACCACATAGGCGTCCAGCCAGGCGTCCTCGCCGCCGGCCGACCACAGGCCGAACGAACCGTTCGAACCTTGCCTTGCAAGCAGCCGTTCGATGGCGTCGCGGATGCGCTGGTCGACCGCGGTATCCATCGCCAGATGCGCGCCGGCCGCGAGATCGTTGACATAGAGCAGCGGCATCGCCCGGCTGGCGATCTGTTCGGAGCAGCCGTGCGGATAGCGATCCAGCGCCTTGAGGATGGTCGCCGCATCGAGCGCAGTCGAAAGGCTGACCGACAGCGACGCGCTGCCGGTGCCCTGCACGAGGTCGGTGAACATGTCCGACGTCAGCGTCAGGCTCTCGCCCTTGGCGAGCGTCCGGATCGAGCGCCGCGCCAGAATCTGGGTCGGCGCCTTGACCGCGAGCGCATAGTGCCGCGCCAGCGTCAGCCCGTTGGGACCCTTGATGTCGACGTCGATCTTGGCAGTGCCGGCGCCGGCGGCATCAATCGCCAGCGCCATCGACGTCCGCTGCCTGGCCGCGAGCTTCAGCGTGGTTGCGGGATTGCCTGTCACCTTGATCGGGCCCGAGGTCTTGACGCTGACGCTGTAGTCGCCCGGCGTGCCCTCGACATTGTCGAGATCGAAACTCATGGTGCCCCTGTCGCCGCTGAGCAGGAAGCGCGGTAGCGTCGCTGTCAGCACCACGGGATCGCGCACCGTCACGTCAATCGTCGCCCGGCCGAGCTTGGTCGAGGTCCACGCGATCGCCATCACCCGCGCGGTGCCTGCGAATTCCGGAATGTCGAAGCTGATCTCGGCGGTGCCGTTGGCGCCGACGGTGACGATCCCCGAATAGAGCGCCAGCGGCTTTTGAGTGGGCGGCGAGCCCTGCAGCTCGGCGCCGGCGGAATCGCCGCCGGTCCTGATCTGGCCGCGCGTACCCTGCATGCCGTCGATCAATTGCCCATAGAGGTCGCGGATCTCGGAGGTGAGGCGGCGCTGGCCGAGGTAGTACTCATCGGGCGCGGGCGGCTTGTAATTGGTCAGATTGAGAATGCCGACGTCGACCGCGGCGATGACGATCTTGGCGTCTTCGCCGGCGTTGAGACCGCCAAGCTTGACCGGAATCTTCAGGTTGGTGCCGGGCCGAACCAGCGGCGGCGGCGACAGGTTGACCGCGAGCGTGCGCGTCTTCTTGTCGATACCGAACCACTTCAGCCCGATCGCCCGCCCCGGCATCCGCAGCGCCGCGGTGTCGAGCGGTCGGCGCAGCGTCGCCAGCACATAGGCGCCGGTGCCCCAGTCCCTGCCGACGGCAAGCCTGACCTGCTGGGTGCCTTCCTTGACATCGACGGTCTGCGTCGTCAGCAGGCGATCGCCAAGCACGTGGACCGTCAGCTTGCCGGCCGAGCGGGCGTTGACCGATACCACCATCGTATCGCCGGAGGCGTATTCCGGTTTGTCGATCGAGGTCTCCAGCAGATCAGGCGTATCGGCGCTGCCGTCGGAGTACCAGCCGACATCGAACTGCACCGACGTGACCGGACCGTCCGCCTCGGTCGATTTGACCTCGAGGCGATAGCGGCCGGGCTGCGGCGCGAGCGACACTCGCGCCGGTTTGTCCGCAACAAGCGTCAGCTCGCCATCGGCCACGCGTTTGGTCGTCTTGACCGGCTCATATTCCCAGGACGAATTCTGGCGATACCATTGGTAGCGGGATTCCATCTTCAGCAGCTCGAAGCGCAGGCCGTTTCGCGCCACTTGCTTGCCGTCGGTCCCGACGAACACCACGTCGAACTCCGCCTTGTCGCCCTCGGCGACGCTCTTGTCGCCGAACAGCGGCTTGATCCCGATCAGGGCCGCTTGCGGCGCCACCGGCAGCACCAGCTTGCGCTCGACCGCCCGGCCGCCGGTTTCCACCATCCGGATGAAGATCTGCGCTTCCTGCGGGCGGGTCGACGAAGGCGGCTTGGCGAGCGACACCGGGAAGGTCGCGATCCCGTTGGCGTCGGCCTCCGGCAGGTTCTCGATCGGGGTCCGCTCGTTGCTGGCGCTCTCCTCGTCCGCCACGCCGAACTGATAGCCGGGATAGCCCGGCCCCCCCGAGGCTGCGGGCACCACCAGCATTTCTCCCTCAAGCTGCAGGCCGGAGGCCGGCGCGCCGTAGAGGAACCTGCCGGCGACCTTGAGTTCAACCGGAGCCTCGGCCTTGATCACCTGCTCCTTGGTCGAGAGATCGAATTCGATCCGCTCGGGGATGTAGTCCTCGACCATGAAGGTGGTCTCGCCGACCGCAGAGCCCTTGGGATCGGTGAAGACCCGCACCCGCCAGGTGCCGGTCGGCACCGCCGAATTGAGCGCCACCGCGATGGATCGGCCGCCCGCGCCCTGATCCGCCAGCAAGGCGCGGCGGAATTCGACGCCGTCCGGCCGCTCGACCACCAGCGTCAGCGGCGCACCGACCATGGCGTTGCCCTGCCCGTCGCGCAGCAGCGCGGTCAGGTAGACCGTCTCGCTGGAGCGATAGACGCCCCGCTCGGCATAGACAAAGGCGTCGGCGCCCGCCGGCACCGCCCGCCCCGACACGCCACGGTCGGTCAGGTCGAAGGCGTTGGTCTTCAGGCTGAGGAAGGCATAGTCGGCCTTCTCGCTCGTGACCGTCAGCAAGGCTGGAGACAGCCCGCCCTCGCCGCGCGCCAGCCCGGCCTCGAACAGCACGTGGCCGGTATCGTCGGTCTTGCGGGTCGCCAGGATTTCATTGTTGCGCGCAACCAGCCGCACCTCGGCCTTGGCGACGGCCGCCGTCGAGGCCAGCGAATTGACGAAGACATGAATGCCGTCATTGCCGGAAAACGCGGTCAGCCCCATGTCGGAGACGATGAACCATTGCGTCGCCAGCGAACCATCTTCGTCGCCGCTGCCGGCGCCCTTGGCCGCGGCGGTCATGACATAGACGCCCGGCTGCAGATCGCCGAGCGCCTGGTCGACCGGGAACGCCGTCACGACGTCCTGGTTCAGCGTGCTGGCGGTGGCGAGTTCGCCGGACCAGACCTGGACACCGCGCGCGTCGCCCAGCTCCGAGAGCTGGTAGCCGGACAGCGTCTTCTGGAAGTCACTGTCGACCACCGTGTTGATCAGGTTGCGGTCGCCGATCCGGAACACGTTGACGTTCACGGACGGCGTATTGACGGAGACCAGCGGAATGCCGCGCTGGCCGGTGCGCGGCAGCACATAGGCACGCCCGGTGAAGCGCACGAACGGCTTGCGGTCGCGGACGTAGATGTTGAACTCAGCTGATTTGGGCAGGCTTTCCTTCACCGTGGACGGCAGGCCGGCGCGCAGGTTGATGTTATAGCGCTCGCCATGCTTCAGCCCGTCGACGCAGAGCTGCTTGCCCTCGGCGGTCAGCGCCGGCTTGTCGGTGCCGGCCTGCGCCACGTAGGGCGCGAAATCGACCCGCTTGGCGAGGTCCTCCGAGAACTGGAAACAGGCCCGCGGCGTGGCGCCATCGGAATCCACGGAATAGTCCAGCAGCCGGAAGCCGTGCTGGTCGCGCATCTTCTCATACTGGCCGCGAACCTCGGCGACTTCGCGCATCTCGAGCGACAGCCGCAACGCGTCCAGCGCCGGCCGCCACAGCTTGCGATCGGACATCGCCCGGCCCAGCACCGCCAGCGCATCCGCCTCTTCATTGGCGTTGCCGGCGCGCTGATAGGCGATGTAGGCCGCGGTCGAAGCGCGCTCGAGCAGGAAAGTCTGTTCGCTGGAGCCGGTGGCGCGGATCTGGAAGATGGTCCTGGCAAGCTTCAGCCAGTTGCCGCTGTCCTCCGGCGCGTTGGCCGCGATCTGCCCGAGAATCAGCAAGCCGGTGCGAAAATCAGACCGCCGGAACGCGGCATCGGCGTCGCTGCGCAGCGTGGCGGTGGATTTGGCGACCGGCCCCGCTTCGCTCTTGATCTGGGCCTCCAGCTTCAACGCGGAATCGGCGAGGTCATCGCGCTTGAAGGCCTTATCCGCGGCCAGCGTCGCCGTCAGGCCGAGCGCCAGGGTGGCGCAAATCACTGTGGCGCGAACCAAACCAATCATGATGGGCTCCTTGTCGCGGACATCATCCGCGCAACCTCAGGAAAATGCGTGAAAAGGTGACGGGCTGATGGCGGTGGAATCGGTCTTGCGAAAGGTTCGCACGCATGGCTCGGGCAGTCCAAACGATCCCCCCGCGGCAGCGGCTGGTTCCGTATCAGGGGCGGAAACGGGGTAGAGATCCGCCGTCTGATTTAGTCGCCGCCCCCCAGAAATCGGTTCGACCGGCTTGGCTGGAAAGCGGATTTTTCATATTGGCAGTGCTAGAAAGGGCCAGGCTGGCTACCGGGCCAGACACCGCCCAAGACGGTCCCATAGCTCAACTGGATAGAGTAACGGATTTCTACTCCGTGGGTTGCAGGTTCGAATCCTGCTGGGACCGCCAATTTCGTTCGGGACCGCTGCGAAATGTTCCCTGCATCCGATCTGGCAACAAACTCCCAGAAAGATTTCTCATGCGCATCGCCGCCTTTGCGCTCTTGACGATTGCAGCGACTTTGACCGCGCCGCCTGCGCAGGCGCAGACCTATGATCCACGCTATCCCGTCTGCCTGCAGATCTACCAGCGCTGGAACGACTATTACTTCGAATGCGGCTACACCTCGCTGGCACAGTGCAACATGTCGGCGGCGGGCCGCGCCGCCCAGTGCGTCGTCAACCCGTACTACACCGGAGGCAAGCCGCGGCGGGACCGGCGGCAGCGCCAGGTCAAGTGATGATCGCCCTCCAAGGCCGCGTTCGTAATTTCGACGTCATTATCGACTCGACTGGCATGCGGGCCTAAATTGCTCGTGTTAATTTGCTTCCGTCGCCCTGAAGAAGGATGCGGTCGTCATGCCAAAGAAGGGAATCACCGGCCACGACGATTGGGTCGTCACCGAAGCGCTGGCGACCGCGCTGGTCGCGCTCGAGCAGCTTGAACCGACCCAGCAATCGCGCCAGCAGATGGACGAGATCAAGAAGCTGTTGGCCGCCAACTGCCAGCCCGGAACCCTCAACCTGCATCTGGCGCAGGCAAAGTGCCGGCTCAATCCGCACGCCGATCGCGCCGTCGTCTATCGCGAATACGGATTTCAGGATTGGGAAGTCTGAAGCGGCGAACGCTTCGTTAACTGATTGTTAACCACGCTCCATCAGCATGCTCGGCACGGGGGACAGGTCGCAGGCCTTGGGCCCGAAGACGCCATTGAGAGATCATCCTGGGGCGGGCGCAAGGGCTCGCAGATATCCAAGGAGCCGCATCATGTCGCTACCGCGGGCACGACCCGAAGCTGGCGTGGTTTCCGAATTTTTGTCGGCGATTCTGGGGGCGTTCAGCATGGGCCTGCCAATTGCGGCGGCAATCATCTGGATCTGTTCCTGATAGCTGCCCGCCGCTCAGGCGCCGGGAAATTGAATCGCGATCTTGCCGAAATGGCCGCCTTGCTGCATGAGCCGCAGCGCCTCGGGTACCGCACCGAACGCCACGGTCCGGTCGATCACAGGCTTCATGCCATTGCGCCCGATGGCCGCGGCCATTTCCTCGAACATTCGCCGGCTTCCGACCGACAGGCCGATCACGTGCAGATTCTTTCCGAACAGGGTCGGGATGGCGATCTCCTGGGCAAAGCCGGACAGCACCCCGATGACAAGGATGGTGCCGCCCACCCGCGCGGCTTCAAGCGATTGCGGGAATGTGTCCTTGCCGCCGACCTCGACGATGTGATCGACGCCTCCGCCCGCCCAGCCGGCTGCAGCCCTGCCCCACTCGCGAACGGCGCGATAGTTGATCGTATGATCGGCGCCGAGGGCCTTGGCCCGCTCGAGTTTTTCGTCGCTTGACGAGGTCACGATGACGGCCGCGCCCGCAAGCTTGGCGAACTGCAGCGCAAAAATGGACACGCCGCCGGTGCCCTGCACCAGCACGGTCTCGCCGGGCCGCAGGTTTGCTTCGACGAACAGCGCGCGCCAGGCAGTGAGCGCGGCGCATGGCAAGGTGGCGGCTTCCAGCGATGTGAGGTGGCGCGGAACCCTGCTCACGCCCTCCGCATCGAGGACCAATACCTCCTGCAGTACGCCAGGACTCGTGCCGCCCAGCGCGAGGCGCCGGCCGGCCGCGGACGGTTTGCCGTCAAACCAGGATTGAAAGAACATGGGACAGACGTGATCGCCAACCGCGACGCGGGTGACGTTCGCGCCAACCGCCACGACCTCTCCGGCCGCATCGGAAAACGGCGTGAGCGGCAGCTTGTAGGCCCCTCCCTTTCCCAGCACGGTCAGGAGGTCCCGGTAGTTCAATGACGCAGCACGGATCCGGACCGCGACCTGGCCCGGACCCGGTACGGGTTCCGGCCGCTCTACCAGTTCCATGCCATCGATCGACCACTCCCGTGCGACCTGCCAGACCTTCATTGCCAACTACCTCGCTCCGGCGTCCCCAGATCAGGTGGATCGCGCCTTCCGTGCTTCACCTGCCGACGCCATGAATGCAATGGCTTCGATCACGCCGGACATTTGGGTCCACCACGTCCGCGCCCTCGGGCAAGGCCGATCCACAGATGAAAAAGGTGATCCGAACGCCAAACCTTGTCGTTTATTGGGAAATATCCTTGAGCGGCGCAATGACCCATGGTTTCCAAGCGATCCGGATGCTGCCAAAATCGCGTCCATCGATGGCGGGCTTCCGATCGTTCCGATTGCGCAGATACGGTAACGAAAGGCCCAAGGTAACGGTCAGGATAGCGGTGGAGTGGGCGAATTTGATCGGACGCGTCGCAGCACATGGTGACCGCGAGGCGTTCGGACGGCTGTTTGAGCATTTTGCCCCGCGCGTAAAGGGGATGATGTTGAAGGCCGGCGCCGGCAAGGACGACGCGGAAGAAATCGCGCAGGAAACCCTGCTGACGGTGTGGCGGAAGGCCGCTCAGTTTGATCCTGATACCGCCGGTGCATCGGCCTGGATTTTCACCATCGCTCGCAACCTGCGGATCGACGCAGTGAGGCGGAAAGCCCGCTCCGGTTCTATCGATTATGGCGCGGAGCTGGATTATCTCGTCGATCCGGCCGAACCGATCGATCACATGCTGGTGCGCAGCGACGAGGCCGACCGCATTGCCGCCGCGCTGTCCCGACTGTCCGAAGAGCAAACGATGGCGATCCGGCTGTCGTTCATCGAGGAGCGTCCACACTCCGAAATTGCGGAGCTGCTCGGAATACCCCTAGGCACCGTGAAATCGAGGATCAGATTGGCGATGAACCGCCTGAGAGCCCTGCTGGACGAAATCAAATGACCGTGACCCATCACCCCCCTCTGGAACTGCTGGCCGGCTTCGCAGCCGGATCGCTCGACGCCGGCGAACATCTTGTCGTCGCGGTTCATGTGGCGCGTTGCCCGGCCTGTCAGCGCTTCGTGCATGCGATCGAGGCCGTCGGCGGATCGTCCATTGATGCCGCAACTCCGGTGCCGATGAAGGCCGGCGCCTTTGAAACTGTCATGGCGCAGCTCGATCGAGCAGAACCCTCAACGGTTTCCAATCGCGTCCCCGATGACGCCGACGAGGACCATGACCTGCCGGAACTCCTCAGGCACTACCGGATCGGGCGACGCCGGCGAATTGCGCCAGGCATCATCCTTCGTCCGATCGAGTTGCCGGGAACGGCGCGATCTCGGGCGTTCCTGCTTCAATCGGCGCCGGGTACGCGCATGCTGGAGCATACCCATACTGGAACGGAACTGACATGCGTGCTGCGCGGCAGCTTCAGCCATGAAGGCGGCCAGTACGGACCTGGCGATTTTGATTTCGGCGACGACGAACTGGACCATCAACCCATCGTTGGAGCCGGCGAGCCCTGCCTTTGCCTGGTGGCGATGACGGGCGATCTGCGCATGAACGGCTTCTTCGGTCGCCTGATCAGTCCGTTCGTACGTCTCTGATTTCTCCCGGACCGCCGCCGGGACGCCGACCCCTGACCAGGTGATCCAACGGCCAAGCCAGATCGTTTCCCGAGGGAGACAAGGCTGCAGCTCCGGTGGATCAGATGAAACTCGGTCACGCAAAAAATACCGAAGCCAGGGATCATCTTTCCTCCCTGATCGCGCGCGCCGCCACCGGCGAAGACGCCGCGTTCACCGAACTCTACGCGCTCACCTACCGGAAGATGCGCAAGACCGCCTGCGCCGTGTACGCCCGCGGATCCGAAGTGGAGGACATCCTGCAGGAGGCCTATGTGAAGATCTGGCGGAGCGCGCCGAACTTCGATCCGGAGCGCTCCTCGCCAATCAGCTGGATGTCCGTCATCGTCCGCAACACCGCCATCGACGCCGCCCGCCTCAAGACGCTGCCGACCACCGATCTCGACCACGCCCTCCTTGTCGCGGAGCCGACACCGGATGCAGCGGATGCGTTCGACTACGACCGCGCCCGGCCGATCGCTGCGACCCTGCTCCGCCAGCTTCCGGACGAACGCCAGCAACTGCTGTCGCTCGCCTATATCGACGGTGAAAGCCGGCAGTCGCTGGCGGAACGATTCGGGGTACCTGTCGGCACGATCAAGACCTGGCTTCGCAGATCGCTGGAGACGGTGCGCGCGGATTGCGCCGCGTTCGGCGAACGCGAGGCGGCGGTGGTGGGCTAGTTAGCGCAGCCGCTCACGCCGGGATATCGCAGACCAGCTTGCGGGATAAGCGACCAGTTTTGGCGCATTGCCGCCCATCCGCCGCCACGCCGGCGCCAAAGTCGGCAGGGAGGATTGCTGGAACCTCGGAGGAACCGAGGTGGTCTTGCAACAGAATGTTGACGCCATGGCAGTAAATCGCCGTCGCGAAGCGCATATCGCCCCGAGATTCCAGTTCGCCGCGTTGGCGCTGACGCTGACATCATCGGCAGCGGTCGCCGACACCTTTCAGGAGAAGTGGATGGGACGGATTGCCCGCCCTCCCGCGGACAATCAGGAAGCCTCCGTCTATTGGCAGGGCACGTTGGACGCGCGCGGCAAGCGATTCAAGCCCCATGAAGTTTCCTGCGCGCACCGCACCGAGGCTTTCGGTACCATCTTCGTCGTCACCAATCTCGAAAACGGCAAGAAGATCCGGTGTCCGGTGCAGGACCGTGGCCCATATGCCCGCGGCCGTGTGCTCGATTTTTCGCTCGGCGCCGCGCGCGAGATCGGCTGCGACGGGCTCTGCCGCGTCAACGTGCGACGCGCCGGCTATGAATAGCGCCGGTCTTTCGCAAACGGCCTTGGCAGACGGCTCGCAGCGGCGTGAAACATCCGCCCGGCTCGCTTCCTGTGCTTGCGTCGGAGCGCGGATAGCCGACAATGCCGACAAATAGCCGAGCGCGCGTCTCCCTGGGGTAGGTGAAGGGGCGGCGCCCGGCTATTCGGGCCGCGCGGCGGTGCGGCCCGAATAGCAACTCATTTTTAGCTTAAAGAGATTTTAAAAGACCGTTCGACCGAGTTGATTTTTATGGAATCACCGGATTTTTCCGCCGCGAGGCGCGAAGACCTGTTCGGGAGCGAGCGCCCGCCACCACTCCGCCGCGACAACGCTCCCAGTATTCCGGAGATTGCTGGAACAAATGGGGCCACAAGCCTCGCTTGGCGCTATCGCTTATCGAACGGGATGTACTGGTGATACTCCTTCGGCACCGAACTGCGGTAGCGCGCAGGCACGGTGCCACGATCGATCGATTGATCGATCTCCTGCTTTCGCGTCATCTTGGTCGGTTTCTTTTTCTTGGGCGCCGGCTTTTCCGTGCCAGCCGCTTCCGGCGCTGCGGTGGACGACGCCGCCGTCGCCGCTCCGGCATTCGGAACGCTCTGGGCGAGTGCGGCGCATGTCGGCAAGGAAAGGAAGGCCGCAGCCGAGGCGGCCATCACGAGGCGAGACAGTTGTTGCATGGGAAGCTCCAATCGCAGCCAGATCCGCTCCGGTCGGATTCTATTACGTCCGCAGCCGCAGGCACACCGGTATTTTGGCCATGCGAACCGGCACGGCCTCGGTATTCTTTACCCGGCTACAGGTCGTGAACACCAACGCCAGCCGGCTGCACTGCCAGTCAGGCCCCAGCGCCGCGCTTGCGGCTGGCTCGGGGTGAGAAAGCCCGGCCGCGACGGTAGCGCCGGCGATCAAGGCCGCGGTCGCGGCCAGAACAAGGATTCTTCGGGTCCACCAATTGTGAGGCATGGCGGTCGCTCCAGTTGGAATGGCCCGCACCATAAGTTCACCTCGCCCTCTCCAGTGTGAGCAGGTTCACAATCGGCATCTTTTTTGGTCGCAAGCGGAGCAGCGCCGGTTCGAGGTCTCCCGCGCCTCGCCATTACGCGATGAACGCGGCATGGGCATAACTCTCGCAGTTTCATTGCCTACCCGAAGTCATTGATAGAAAATGCTGATTCTAGAATTGGCGGATTGCAAGAGGGGCCATGGACAGCCAGGAATCGGACTATGATCACGACCGGTACAAGCAATTGCTGGCGGAAGCGGTCGATGAAACCACGCGGCTCGAACTGATCGATCTCATGATCCGGGAAAGGGCGCGCGACCGGCTGCTGGCCTGGCGGGCGTCCGGTCGGGCGGCGATGGTTGCCGCGGCTGTCGCCGGAATGCTCGGGCAGCCGGCACCGCGTCCGTTCGGCCGGGATAGCTGACCAAGGGCGGAAACCGCCCAATCGCGGTCGCCAGACGCCGCTTGGCCGCTCCGCCAACCTGCGCATCCGGCCGGTCTGGACGCTGGTATTTTGCCCCGGCTTGACATACCAAAGGCGCCAGTCTGGGCCGCGGCCCGCCCACCCCCAACGCGAAAGCGACAAGGCCTCCTTCATGAGCGGATTCAAGGAACCCAGCTTCGCGGATCGCCAAAAGGCGGCGCTTGAGGCGCGGAAAACCATCCTGAACAAGTTTCGCGCCCAGCCGGGACCTGACGATCCCGAGGTGAAGCGCCGGCAGGCCGAGCGCGAAGCCCAGGCGGTCGCGCGAGCCAAGTCCAGGGAGGCCCGCGAAGCCGCCAAGGCCGAACAAAAGGCGCGCGCCGCCGTGGCCGCGGCTGAAGCCGCCGCGCTCCTTGCCCGCCAAAAGGAAGAAGAGGCCGCCCGCCTGGCCGAGCAGGAGGCCGAACAGAAGGCCAAGCGCGATGCGCGCTACGCCGCGCGCAAGGGCAAGGGCAAGAAGAAGTAGCCAAGGCGGACGTCGCGATCCCGCGTCCGACGGATGCAGGCCCGCCCCAGCAACGAGACGAGCCTGCAAGAAGAAAGCCGGACGGCTTAGTTCTTCTTCATTCCATCGTCTTTCTTCATGCCGTCCTTCATCATGCTGTCGTGCTTCATTCCGTCCTTCTTCATCGCGCCATCGTCTTTCTTCATGGCGTCCTTGGACATGGAATCCTTCTTCATGCCGTCGTCCTTGCCCATCTTGTCCTGAGCGAAGGCGGCCGGCGCAAGCGCCAGGCTGAGCGAAACAAGCGCGGCGGAAAGGCCGAAGCCAATGCGTTTCTTGGTAATCATGGATCGAACATCCCTTGGTTTGGGTGAATTTTTCAAAGCGACATCTGCCGCTTCCCCCAAAACGACGATCCCGCGGCGGGTTTTGTTACCGGAAGCGCATTGACGTCACGGTTTGTTGAAGGCGAATAAATCACCCCGGACGGCCGTGCCTGCGCCGGGCAATCCTGGATATGGGCGCGCTGGCCGCCCAAGCGACTTACTTCGCCACCCGCACCTTCGCATTCAGCGCTGCCGCCACACGGCTGAGCGGCGGGCGACCGATCAGCCGGCTCATAACGTTGGTCGCCGCGACGAGCCTGGGCAGATCGACGCCGGTGGCTACTCCCATGCCTTCCAGCATGTAGACGACATCCTCGGTCGCGACGTTGCCGGTCGCTCCGGGCGCGTAGGGACAGCCGCCGAGGCCGCCGGCGGCGGAATCGATCACCCGGCACCCCTCCTCCATCCCGGCATAGAGATTGGCCAACGCCTGCCCGTAGGTGTCATGAAAATGCATCGCGAGATTGCCCATCGGCACATGACCGCCGACCGCGCGTAGCAGATGCCGCGCCTTCACGGGCGTGCCGACGCCGATGGTGTCGCCGAGCGAGATTTCGTAACAGCCGAGATCCCACAACATCCTGGCGACGTCGACGACCGCCGCTTGCGGAATCTCGCCCTCATAGGGGCAGCCAAGCACGCAGGAAACATAACCGCGCACCCGGACGCCATCGGCCTTGGCCCGCACCAGAACCGGCTTGAAGCGCTCGATCGATTCAGCAATCGAGCAGTTGATGTTGGCGCGCGAGAAACTCTCCGACGCCGCCGCGAATACCGCGATCAACCTGGCGCCCGCAGCCTGCGACGCCTCGTATCCTTTCTCGTTCGGGACGAGTACCGGAAGTTCGCAATTCGCATGATGGCGGACACCGCGCAGCACCGCATCCGAACCCACCATCTGCGGGATAGCCTTCGGCGACACGAAGGCGCCAACCTCTACGGCTTCCAGCCCCGCGCCGATCAGCGCCTCGATGAAGGCGATCCGGTCGGCAACACTGATCGGAACCTTCTCGTTCTGCAGCCCGTCGCGCGGCCCGACCTCGACGATGCGGACCCGATCGCCCATCAGGCGGACGCCGGTTCGAGCTCGGCGAGTTCGACGCCTTCGCCGACGATGTCGCCAACCCTGCACTTGATTTTCTTCAGGACGCCGGCAAAGGGCGCGCGCAAGGTCTGCTCCATCTTCATGACTTCGAGGGTAAGGATCGCCGCCCCCTTCTCGAGCTTCGCGCCCTCCTCGGCCAACAGCGCCACGACCGTGCCCGGCAGCGGCGCCACGATCTTGTCTTCGCCGACCTGCTCCTCAGTCTCACCGCCGAACGGATCGACCCAGTGCAGGTCGAAACGACCGCCACGGGTACGCAGGTAAAGCTCGTGACCTTCGATCACGGCGATGACGCGCGACTTCATCCCGTCGAGCGTCAGGTCGAAGCCGCCGTCCTCCGCCGCCGACGTCTCGAAAGCGAATTCCCGCTCGCCGATCGACAGCACCGACGGTCCGGCGCCATATCGCAGCGTCACCTTCTGTTCGGCGCCCGTGGCCTGACGGAACACGAATACCCGCTGCCGCTCCCCGACCGGCATCCAGCCGAAGGTCTGCCATGGCGAATGCGCTTCCTTGCCCGCCGATTTCCTCTCCTCGTGAACGACGGCGGCGGCGGCGGCGCAGAATTCGAGATCGCCGGGCGCGCCCGGCGCCGTCAGCTTCGTCAGTTCACGTTCGATGAAGCCGGTATCGATGACGTTGGCGCGCACGTCCGGATGCGTCACTAGGGCCGACAGGAACGGAATGTTGGTGACGATGCCGCGAACGTCGGTCTGCTCCAGCCCGCGGTTGAGCCGCTCGATCGCGGCATGACGGGTCGGCGCCCACGCAATCACCTTGGCCAGCATGGCGTCGTAATGCGGCGACACCGCATCCCCATCCCGATAGCCGGCGTCGATCCGCAGGCCGTCCACGGCCGCGGGCGTGCGCCAGGTCCTGATCCGCCCGACCGACGGCATGAAATTCTTCTGCGGATTCTCGGCGTAGACCCGCGCCTCGATGGCGTGGCCGTTGAGCCTGATCTCGTCTTGCGCCATCGGCAGCCTTTCGCCGAACGCCACTCGCAACTGCCACTCCACCAGATCGACGCCGGTAACGAGCTCGGTCACGGGATGCTCGACCTGCAATCGCGTGTTCATCTCGATAAAGAACACCTCCTTGCCGTCGGAAACGAATTCGATGGTGCCAGCGCCGACATAGTTGACGGCCGCGGCGGCCTTGCGCGCGGCGGCGCAGACCGCCTCGCGCTGCTTGGGATCAAGGGTCGGCGATGGCGCTTCCTCGATCACCTTCTGGTGCCGGCGCTGCAGCGTGCATTCGCGCTCGAACAGCGACAGCAGGTTGCCGTGGCTGTCGCCGATGATCTGCACCTCGATGTGGCGGGGGTTCTGAACGAATTTCTCGATCAGCATACGGTCATCACCGAACGCCGCCTTGGCCTCGCGCTTGGCGCTGACGATCGCAGCCGCCAGTTCGCCGGCCGAATTGACCACGCGCATGCCGCGGCCTCCCCCACCGGCGGACGCCTTCACCAGCACGGGAAAACCGATCTTGTCAGCGGCCTTCGCCAGCACGGCCTCGTCCTGAGCCTCGCCGTGATAGCCGGGCACCAGCGGAACACCGGCCTTCTCCATCAGCACTTTGGAGCCGGACTTCGAACCCATCGCGGTCATCATTGCCGCAGTCGGGCCAACGAACACCAGCCCGGAATCCAGGCAGGCCTGTGCGAATTCGGCATTCTCCGACAGAAAGCCGTAACCGGGATGGACGGCCTCGGCGCCGGTCCGGCGCGCGGCCTCGATCACGCGCTCGATATTGAGATAGCTGTCGCGCGCCCGTGCAGGTCCAAGCAATACCGCCTCGTCCGCCATCGCGACATGCATGGCGTCGCGGTCGGCCTCCGAGTAGACGGCGACCGTGCGCAGGCCCATGCCTCGGGCGGAACGGATGACGCGGCAGGCGATCTCGCCGCGGTTGGCGATCAGGAGGGTGTGAAAACGCCGATAGAGTTTTGAGCGGTCCATCATCACATCCTGAACAGGCCGAACCTGGTCGCTTCGATCGGCGCGTTGGCCGCGGCCGACAACCCAAGCCCGAGCACCAGCCGCGTGTCGGCGGGGTCGATCACCCCGTCATCCCACAGCCGCGCTGTTGCGTAATAAGGATTGCCCTGGCTTTCGTACTGCGCGCGGATCGGTGCGCGAAACTTGTCCTCTTCCTCGGCCGACCAGCTTTCGCCCTTGGCCTCGATATTGTCGCGACGGACCTGGCTCAACACCATCGCGGCCTGCTCGCCGCCCATCACGGAGACGCGCGCGTTCGGCCACATCCACAGGAAACGCGGGCTATAGGCCCGGCCACTCATCCCGTAATTTCCGGCGCCATAAGAGCCGCCGATCACCACGGTGAATTTCGGCACGCCGGCGGTCGCAACCGCCGTCACCAGCTTGGCGCCGTCGCGTGCGATGCCGCCGGCCTCGTACTTCTTGCCAACCATGAAGCCGGTGATGTTCTGCAGGAACACCAGCGGGATACCGCGCTGGCAGCACAGTTCGATGAAATGCGCGCCCTTCAGCGAGCTCTCGCTGAACAAGATACCGTTGTTGGCGATGATGCCGACCGGATAGCCCCAGATGTGGGCGAATCCGCAGATCAGCGTCGTGCCGTAGAGCTTCTTGAACTCGTCGAATTCGGAGCCATCGACGACCCTTGCGATGATATCGCGCACGTCGAACGGCTTGCGGCCGTCGGCGGAAACCACGCCGTAAATCTCTTCCGCCGGAAACAGCGGCTGACGTGGCTCGCGCATATTGAGCGCGGCGCGCGTCGGCGGTTTCAGCGTGCCGACGATGCGCCGGGCAATCCCGATCGCATGGGCATCATTCTGCGCATAGTGGTCGGTGACTCCGGACTGGCGCGAATGCACGTCGGCGCCGCCGAGTTCCTCGGCCGTCACCACCTCCCCGGTCGCAGCCTTCACCAGCGGCGGGCCACCGAGGAAAATCGTGCCTTGATTGCGCACGATGATGCTCTCGTCCGACATCGCCGGCACATAGGCGCCGCCGGCGGTGCAGGATCCCATCACGATCGCAATCTGGGGAATGCCCTGCGACGACATCTGCGCCTGGTTGTAAAAGATGCGGCCGAAATGCCGCTCGTCCGGAAAGATCTCGTCCTGCATCGGCAGGAAGGCGCCGCCGGAATCGACCATGTAGATGCAGGGCAGATTGTTCTGCCGGGCGATATCCTGCGCGCGCAGATGCTTCTTCACCGTCAGGGGATAATAGGTGCCCCCCTTAATGGTCGCGTCATTGGCGACAACAACGCATTCGCGGCCCGAAATCCGTCCAACCCCGGTGATGACGCTGGCGGAGTGGACGTCGCCACCATAGAGGCCATGGGCGGCGAGCGGCGACAGTTCGAGAAAGGCTGTGCCGGGATCGACCAGGAGGTCGACACGCTCGCGCGCCAGCATCTTGCCGCGCGCAGTATGCCGCTTGCGCGACGTCTCCCCACCGCCGCCGGACACCACCTTGAGTTTTTCGCGAAGCTCGGCCACCAAACTGCGCATCGCCTCGGCGTTGCGGGCAAAGTCGGGAGAGTTGGGATCGATGGTGGAATGAAGCGGCATGATCGACGGTTTCTTTGGATGCAGAAGAGCCGGTGGGAGTGCTGCAAGCCAGTCGGGAACAGCTTGGACACGCGCAGCCTGTACCATCTTTGCCTCAATGTGAAGCTCGGACGGCCGGTCGGTCGGGTGGAGGTCGGCTCTACCTTACCCGGCGAGGCAAGACGACCGATGGCCCCAGCCTGCTAATGGGTCCAGGGCTCGACGCGCCTGAAGGCGAAATTGTCGGCATAGGCCGCCGGCCGTCGGACCGGATCCTTGGGCTCGATCACCTGATAGGGGATGCCCTTGCGTTCGCAATAGGCGATCGCGTCTTCCCTGGTCTCGAAATGCAGGGTGAGCTGCTGCTTCATGTCACTCGAAGAGGTCCAGCCCATTAGGGGCTCGATCGCCCGCGGCTGCTCCGGCTCGTAGTCGAGCTGCCATTCCCGGGTCGTGGCCTTGCCCGATTGCATCGCGTTCTTGGCCGGCCTAAAAATGCGAGCGGTCATGGCTTGGGCGGTCCTCGGCGGAGAGCAAAACGGAAGCGGTGGTGGAACAAGCCGGGATAGTATAGAGACAGCCGGCTGGCGCTTGACAGGTGATTCCAGAAACTGGGGGCGTATCGTTTCCGCGTTGGTATAGTCATTTGGCCGTACTGTGACAATCCCGGGCTTTCCCTCGACCCGTTTCCGCCGCACGACCTTTGCCTAGGCTTGAACACGAAACCGCAGCCATGAAAATCAACGCCACCCTGCCGGAAAAAGGACGCGACCTCAGGCTCGACCTGTTTCGCGGCGTCGCGAACTGGGCGATCTACCTCGATCACATCCCGAACAACGTCGTGAACTGGATTACAACTCGAAATTACGGCTTCAGCGACGCCGCCGACCTGTTCGTATTCATATCCGGCTACACGGCTTCTTTTGTCTACGCCCGGATGATGCTGGAGCGCGGCTTCGTCGTGGGCGCCACGCGGCTGACCAAGCGCGTCTGGCAACTCTACGTCGCCCACGTTGTCCTGTTTGTCATCTATATCGCCTCGATCAGCTATCTGGCGCTCCGCTTCGGCGATTCCGAACTGGTGAACGAGTTCAACGTTGTTGGCCTGGTGGATAACGCCACCGAAACGCTGCGGCAGGGTCTGTTCCTGAAGTTCAAGCCCGTCAATCTGGACGTGCTGCCTCTCTATATCGTGCTGATGGGACTATTCCCGCCGGTGCTGTGGCTGATGCTGCGGCAGCCCAACTGGACCATGGTAGCGGCCATCGTGCTGTGGTTGGCGTCCCGTCAAACCGGATGGAACCTGCCCGCCTACCCGACCGGCACGTGGTATTTCAATCCGTTCGCCTGGCAGGTGTTGTTCGTATTCGGCTCGTGGTGCGCGCTCGGCGGCGCACAGAAGTCGAGGGCCTTGGTCATGCACCCGGCCACCCTGTGGTTCTGCATCGCCTACATGATCCTCGCGCTGGTCATGACCATGGCGGGCACCTTTCCGGATGTAGGCGCCATGTTCCCGAAATGGCTCTATTCCACCTTCAATCCAAACGACAAGACCAATCTGGCCCCCTATCGATTCCTGCATTTCGTCGTGCTTGTCATTCTCGTCATCCGCTTTGTGCCGAAGGAATGGCCGGGCCTGGAGTGGAAGGTTTTCGATCCGCTGGTCGTCTGTGGCCAGCAGTCGCTCGCGGTATTCTGCGTCGGCGTGTTCCTGTCCTTTGTCGCGCATTTCCTGCTGTCGGTAAGCTCGGGCTCGCTGCTCGCGCAGATTTTCGTCAGCGTGGCCGGTATCGCGATCATGACGGCGGTCGCCTACTACATCTCCTGGTCGAAGCGGCAGGACAAGCCGCTGCCGAAGACGCCCGTTCCGAAGGCCGCCTGAGCGGCTTTCGGATGGGCCGCGGCTTCGTTCAGGCTGGCTGCGCGGTCGAGGCCACCAGCGTTCGCACGTCGGCGTAGACCGTGACCAGCGGTGCAACGACCCGGTGCATCGCCGTCTTCGATACCATCATGTCGTGCATGACCAGATGATCGATTCCCGTGGTCAAGAAGCAACTCACGGCATCGCCAGGCGTTTCCACGATCGGCTCGCCTTTGATGTTGAATGACGTGTTGATCAGCACCGGAACGCCGGTCAGCGCCTCGAACTCCTTCAGCAGCCGGTAAAGCATCGGATTGGTCGCTTCGCGGACGGTCTGGACGCGCGCGGTGCCGTCGACATGCACGATCGCCGGAATCCTGTCGCGCCATTCAGGCCGAACCGGCTTGGCGATCAGCATGAAGGGCGAGTCCTCGTCGCCTTCAAAGACATCCTTCATGCGTTCGGCCAGAACGATCGGCGCGAAGGGCCGAAACGCCTGCCGGTGCTTGACGCGGCTGTTCAGGATGTCCTTCATTTCGGGCTTGCGCGGATCAGCCAGCAGGGAGCGGTTGCCCAACGCGCGCGGACCAAACTCCGAGCGGTCCTGAAACCAGCCGATCACGCGCTGGTCGGCGAGCAGCCTGGCGGTGTCGCGGCACACATTGTCGCTGCGCCTGGCCTCAACCTGAATGCGGACCAGAACTTTTCGCAACGCGGAGTCGATGTCCTGACTGTCATAGCGCTTGCCGACGTAGGAATGTTCCATCACAAAGGAACGGCGCCGTTCCAGAATCTCCAGCCAGCCATAATAAGCGCAGCCGATCGCAATGCCATCATCGCCCGCCGCGGGCTGGATCCAGACATTGTCGAAGCCGGCTTCGCGGGCGACCCGCCCGTTCGCCACGCAATTCAGCGCGACGCCCCCGGCCATGCAGAGATTTTTGGCGCCGGTGGTTTCACGCAGCCAGCGGGCACGGGCCAGCAGCACGCTTTCGGTATCGTCCTGCGTACGCCAGGCCAGATCCTCCCAGTGGCGCATCGAGGGGCTGCGCTCCCAATTGCTGCCGGCATCGGCAACGTAAGGCTCCCTGAATTCGGCGGTCCAGGGCGGAACATGGAGCTTGCCGTCGCTCAATTCCAGCAAGGGTCTGACCTGGTCGCGGCGGCCATAGGGCGCCAGTCCCATCAACTCGCCGCACTTGTTCCAGTCGCCAAAAATGTAGGTCGATGCGCGGCTGTAGAGCGCGCCAAGACCGGGCATGTTGTAGAATTCATCGCTCAGAAAGCCGCGGTCCGGCTCCATCCAGACCTTTTTCAGGCATTCCAGTCTGGTCCCGTTGAACTTGTAATAGCTCTCGGACTCGCGCGCGAGCGGCGTCGCGGTGTCACCGGGCGGATATGCCTCCATGACGTCGGAGGCGTAACTGCCGACGCCATCGACGATCATCACGACGCCCTGCTCGAACGGCGATACCGCAAACGCGCTGTAGGCGTGCGCCAGATGATGGGAGATCGTGACAACCTTGTCCGATCGCGACCGGTACAGCGGATGCTTGGCCGCGTCGCCCCGCTCGAAATCGGGGAGAAAGCCCGGCGCGTCGAAATAGACCAGCCGTTCCTCCATTTCCGGAACCGGCAGGATGTAGCAATTGCGGACAACCAGATCGATATCGTCGAGCGTGATTCCTTCGGCCTCAAGGCAATAGTCGATCACTTCCTTGTAGAATCCCGATGCATGCTTGGCCCGCGTGATCCGCTCCTTGGCGATCGCAAACGCGATGGCGCCGTCGCGCAGCAAGCAGGCGCTCACGTCGTGATCATAGGTGTTCAGGCCAAGGACATAGGTGTGCTTCTTCATCATGATACTCTTCGTGGCGGATAGGTCTTGCGACAAAAATGGAGAGATCGTGTCAACATCGGGTTGCGGGTGAGGCTTTATCGCAGGGGTTACAGGTTGGTTCCGCGGCGCGCGATCTTCGACGTTCAGGAAGATGAACAGGACCACCCGCTGGTTTGCGAAAATCGGGACTATAACTTGACCCTACTCTCCCTCATCCATAGAATCCAAAACCGGTTGATAACCTTGGCAATACACTGCCGCAGCACTTGAGCCGAAGTGCTTCCAAGCGCATCGCGATGAAACCGCGAGATTTCTTGAAACTGATCGGGAGACCATTGGATGACCCAACGCTACAATATCCTGACCCGCTGCCTCGCCGCGTTGGCGTTGTTGTTCGTCTACGCCGTCAGCACATCCGCAATTCTCGTGGGTGGAGCGACCACCTCTGCCGAGGCGCGCGGCGGTCGGGGCAGAGGCCGGGGCCGAGGTTATGCGCGCGGCCGCGGCCGCGGACGGGGCTATGGACGAGGCTATGGCTACTATGGCGTCCCATTCATTGTTCGGCCCAGTCCCCGCTGCTGGTGGAATGCCTATGGCCAACGTGTCTGCAGGTGGTAACAGCGGCAATTCCCCGGCCGAAAATTTGATACAGGATGTATGACGGCGCGTCGGAAAGCCGGCGCGCCTTTAACTATTCGCGTTGTCTTTTTTGGCTCCGATTGTCATAGCCAACCGGCATGATCAGCCGTCCAGAATGGCGACCGCCCGGGTCCAGCCCGCAGAGGCGCCCTCGATCTTCACCGGGAAGCACGACACCATGAAGCCGGTAGGCGGCAATTGCTCGAGATTGTGCAGCTTCTCGATGTGGCAATAACCGATATGCCGCCCGGCCTTGTGGCCTTCCCAGATCAGGCTGGCATCGCCCGTCTCGGCATACTTCTTCGCGGTGTAGATGAACGGCGCGTCCCAACTCCAGCCGTCGATGCCGGTCAGCCGCACACCGCGCTCCAGCAGGTACATCGTCGCCTCGTATCCCATGCCGCAGCCTGAGGTGACGTAGTCCTGGCGGCCATACTTGACCCCGGCGCTGGTGTTGACCACGACGATTTCCAGCGGCGACAGCGTATGGCCGATCCGCTTCAACTCGGCTTCGACATCGGCGGCGGTGGCGACATAGCCATCGTCGAAATGCCGGAAGTCAAGCTTGACGCCGGGCTGCAGGCACCATTCCAGCGGCACCTCGTCGATGGTCCAGGCGCGCTCGCCGCGGTTCATGGTGGGATGGAAATGCCAGGGCGCATCGAGATGCGTGCCGTTATGGGTGGATAGCTGCACCTGCTCGACCGCCCAGCCCTGCCCGTCCGGCAGGTCTTCCGCCTTCAGGCCCTCGAAGAATCCGAGCATTCGCGGCAATCCTTGCTGATGGTCGATGTACTGGATGGTCGGATGCCCGCCCGGCGGATCAGCAGGCACGTCGTTCTGCAGGGGAACGGAGATGTCGATCAATCTGCGCGCCATGGCGTTTCCTCGTTCTTCTTCCTTGATCAATCGGTCCTGCGAGCACCCAGCGCAAGTCTCACGCGCCGCGGGCCTAGCCCGCGCAAGATCGCCGGGGTCGCTAGGCAAGGATTTCCGTGCGGGTCGGAAAAGCGCGACCTTGTCATGGTAATTGGAATCTTTCGATCACATCAACATGCTGATTTCGTACGCCAATGAAAATGGCACGGCGGATGCAACTTACCAGCCGTGACCAGTCGGTCACAACTTCGCAACTGAACAACTGGGACTTCTGTGATGATGATCAGCCTCCTAGAAGAGGTGGCTTCCTTTGCCGCTATCTTTCTCTTCGTTACGGCGCTCGCATTCTGGTCAAACATTCTATCCGCGATCTAGTTTGACGAAATGCAAGGGGCGTTCGGATCGCTGAAAGCTTCCGGACGCCCTTCGAAGAGAGATCTAGCCGTGTTGCGGTTCGACGCGCCATTCCTGAGAAACCAGCTCGAGCCGTCGCGCAAGCTCGCGTGGCGCTATCGCCGGGACGCGCGGTCGGGCACCGGAGATGATGGCGCGCTGGTTCCGATATCCTGCGGCCAGCCCTGCAGCGCGCGAGACCGCCGCTTCGCCATGCGCGCGAGATAGCCGAGCGCGAGCGCGATCGATTGGCGGAACGCCTTGAGGCTGAAGGTGAACAGGACTTCGTGATGCCTCATTCCCTTTCCGCCCTTGACCAAACCGAGATCGCGAATGATGCAGTAAGTCCCGCTGCTCATGCGGGCAAATTTCGTATCCTGAAAATGATTGCGCATACGCGACAGCATGCTCGCAGCATGCACCGTCTGCCGATTCCGTCAATCCTGACGGCCAGGGAACCGGATGCGAGGAACTCCGATACTGTCAGCGCGAAGTTGTCGCCGCGGCGTCGAGCGCTACGCTTGCGCGGGCTCTAACCGGATGCGGCCACGCACCCGCCCGGTGATCGCTCATCTGCGCGTTCGGCGCATCCGCAAAGCGCTCCAATATCTGGATTCGAATTTCCTCGGCGATGGGGCCCTCGACCCGGCGCATCCGGTTCCAGAGCCGGATGATTTCGCGTTGCTTCTTCACATCCATGGGTCACCACCTCTCGATGTGACTTAGAACATAACACGAACGCGATTTCAACTTGGTTGGCGAGGTTGCGAGAAACTTGGTCGGGGCAGCTGGATTCGAACCAACGACCTGCAGTACCCAAAACTGCCGCGCTACCAGGCTGCGCTATACCCCGATTTGGTGCTGGAGAGGCGTCGATACACGCTTAGACCGCAACCTTCAAGGCGATGGCCGTCAGGGCTCAGCGTTTATTGAACAGCGGGTGCGCGACCCGGTCCCCGGGCTGGATGCCGTATTTTTGCGCGGTACCGGCGATAACCTCGAGCACCCCTTTGGCCAACCCGCCTGAGGAGATGATCTTGGTGGACAGCGGCTCGGTATTCTCGGCGATCCGCAGGATGCGGCCGTCGGCGCGGATGAAAATCATGTCCAGCGAGATGTAGGTGTTCTTCATCCACATCGATATCTGCTGCTCCGGCGAGAAATCGAACAGCATGCCTTTGCCGTCAGGCAGTTCCCTGCGGTGCATCAGCCCGGTCTGCCGTTCCTCCTCGGTCGTCGCCATCTCGACCGAAAACACGTGCACGCCTGATTTGGTAACAATCTCAAGCGGCTGAACGCTCGCGGCCTGTACAATGGACTCGTGGCTGGGGCTGACCAGCATGCCAAATGCGGCAACCAGCGACATCATCAGGCAGCGCACGCGCCGCCGCGTGAACATTGAAGCGAAAATCATCGAAGCGCTCGCACCATGCATCGGGAATGTTTGCCTGAAGCCTAACCCGATGATTGCGGCAAATACCAGAGGCAGCCAGCACCGACGGTCCGGCTCACGATCCCGTCAGGAGTTGCGCGGCAACTAGTGTGAGGAAAGCGCCGATGGCCCGGTCTCGGGATGAATTTCGGCCGCCATCATGCCTTTGGAGCCGGGTCCGAAGCGCACCAGCACGTATTGTCCGGGACGAAGCTCGGTCATGCCGAAGCGACGCAGCGTTTCCATGTGGACGAAGATATCCGGCGTCCCCTCGCCGCATGTCAGGAAGCCGAAGCCACGCAACCGGTTGAACCACTTGACCTGAGCCCGCTCCAGGCCGCTGGTCGGCGTGACGCTGACATGGGTCCGAGGCGGAAGCATCTGTGCCGGATGGATCGCGGTGGACTCGTCCATCGAGACGATGCGGAACGCCTGGTAACCCTTGGCACGCTGGACGCATTCGACAACCAGCCGCGCCCCTTCATAGGCCGTCTGGTAGCCATCGCGCCGGAGAACGGTGACGTGCAGCAGCACGTCGGGCGCGCCATTGTCCGGAACGATGAAACCATACCCCTTGGAGGCATCGAACCATTTGATGACGCCGGATATTTCCACGAGAGTGGCCGCGGCATCGCCAAGGCCAGACAGCGCGTTCAGTGCCGGATCGCGTTCAGCGCCGGCAGCGTATTCCCCCGGTCCAAGCGTATTCTGGCTCGACCCGCCTGTCGGCAGCCCGCCGAGCTTCTTGGACTCAAATCCGTCCGACCCCATGACCCCGGACCCCACACATAAAAAATGGCCCGCTATCATCGCGTTAGCGGCACCGGCCCGCGCCCATCCATGACCATTCATGACAACGCCGCGCGAATCTCTTGAACCAAAAGATAACACTCTCGATCGCGGCGCATAGCTAAAAAGCAACGCAATCTAAAACTATGAACAAGCTTGCACAGCCGCGAATCAATCGCGGATCAATTGCCTACGAACGGCCCGAGCGTCTCTCCGATGTCGTGACGGATCACGAGATCCGCCACTTCATCCTGCTCTGTAGGCTCGTTGTTGATGATAACGAGCCTGGCGCCGCAGTTCTTGGCCATCATCGGAAAGCCCGCCGCAGGCCAAACAACCAGTGACGAACCGATGGCAAGAAACAAATCGCAGTGCTGGGCAAGCTCGGTGGCGCGGCGCATCGCCTCCTCCGGCATCGATTGTCCGAACGAGATGGTCGCCGTCTTCACTGGCTGGTCGCAGACCGTGCAGTCAGGCGCCCCGCCGCTTCGTTCGAAATGGGCCTTTACCCAGACAAGATCATAGGCCTGACCACAGCCGATACAGCGGGCGTAGGTGGTATTGCCGTGCAGTTCGACCACGTCGTCGGCCTTGAAACCCGACATCTGATGCAGATTGTCGATGTTCTGGGTAATGATCGCCGGAATTTTGCCGGCCCGGTAAAGCGACGCCAGAGCGCGGTGCCCGCGGCCCGGCTTTGCCGCGGCAAACGTCGGCTCCATGGCAAAACGCCGCCGCCAGGCTTCCCCCCGCGCGGCGGGGCTGGAGACGAATTCATCGAATGGGATCGGCCGGTTACGGGTCCACAGCCCGCCGGGCGAGCGAAAATCAGGAATGCCGCATTCAGTAGAAATGCCGGCGCCGGTAAACGGAACGATAGAGGCGGCTTGGGCGATCATGTCGCCGAGCTGTTCGACGCCGCTGGGCAGATCCCTGGCGATCACACGGGCAATCCAAGTTGTTGACCGATGATGACTATAGCAATGGCTGTCTGGATTGCCAGATCGCGCAGCGGCGGTGCAAGCCCTCGGAACTCTGCGTGCTTCTTTCCACCGCCGAACTTGATCCAGCCGCGCAATCACAATCCAGCAATACCGCTTCCCCATTCGCGCCCCATTCGCGCCCGCCAATAACAGGCAACGCGAATCAGGCGAACAAATGGGACGACGATGACCGAACAGGAAGAGCAACTCGCGCAGGATCGAGCCGAAATCGCAGCCCGCGTGGCCAGTTTCAGGGAAACACAACGTAAATTCGAACGCGAGCGCGAAGAGTATTACGCGACCACCCTGGGCAATGCCTGGAGCGGATTTGGCCGGCCAGCTTTTCGGACTTGAGCCCTTGCACGTGCCATCCTATTCGCAGCTGCGGAACGAGAGTGCTCCCCAAAGGTTGGAATATTCAAAGGTCGGAATATTTCAGAGGTGCAGCATGCAGGCGTGGATGGAAATTGTCGTAAACGTGATCGGCTATGCGGGATTCATCGGTGTCGCCAACTATCAGCGATCATCGGATCGACAGCGAGCGCCACGCGACCAGCGAGCGTCGGAGTGACCGCGCTGCTGACGGGATCCGTTGGCGTGGTCGCATGCTCAAGGGGACGACGAGTAGGAGATCGGATTACCCCAGCGTTTCCACAGGACCGCGGGCGTCGTTTTCATCAGCTCCCTCTTCGGCTTGTTACGCAATGCTCCCCGCTATTCACAGCCAGGGGATTATTCACAGCCTGGTTAGCCGAGCCGGACAATAGTCCCGCCTCGGTCACCCAGTCATTTTTGTCCATCGCTGGAAGACGACCGCGACCAGCCTCCGTGACGCGTTCCACTCGCTAAGTTGTCAGGCCTTGCAGGGCGAACGCCGCCAAAGGCAGGCCGAGGCTTCCCCACAATTTCATGCTCTTTACCCCGTTTCCTTGCTATTGAACGCCGGAACGAAATGAGGAGCTAGGAAAAACATGCGTTATCTCCACACCATGCTGCGCGTGCGCAATCTCGATGCCGCGATGAAGTTTTACCAGGACGCGCTGGGTTTGAAGGAAGTCCGCCGGGTCGATAATGACAAGGGTCGCTTCACGCTGGTTTTCCTGTGCGCGCCCGAGGACGAAGGCCTGTTCAAGGCTGCCCCCCAGAACCGCGGCGCGCCGCTGGTCGAACTCACCTACAACTGGGACGAGGAGAAATACGGAGAGGACCGCTATTTCGGCCATCTCGCCTATGAGGTCGACGACATCTACGCCACCTGCGACCGCCTGATGAAGGCCGGCGTCACCATCAACCGGCCGCCGCGCGACGGCAACATGGCGTTCGTCCGTTCGCCCGATCTGCATTCGATCGAACTGTTGCAGAAGGGCCAGCCGAAGCCGCCCGCAGAGCCGTGGGCCTCGATGCCCAACACCGGACACTGGTAAGCCGTTTACCAGTTCGTCGTCCGCGTCATGAAGCGTCCCGTGGTCCAGCCGGAACCGCATGCGAGGCAGCGCGTTGTGTCCTTGATTGAGAAATCGAGGAAATCAAGATGGGACGCGGAATATTGCTCTGGATGCTGGGCGTGCCGATTCCGGTCATTATCCTGCTATGGCTGTTCTTCGGCGGCTGAGGCTGCCGTAGCAAGGCGTTGAGCCCAGATGACCCCCGCGGCACTGCGGAGGGTATTTTTTCACTTTTCCTTTCTTTTCCATTCCCCTGATGTTGCAGCCCTCCCCTGCGCGCGAAACGCCGCGCATTCCAGCCGACCTTCGGCTATGAACGGCTGAGATCAACGGGAGCTAGAACGCGTGTCCGACAGCAGGAAGCCGCCGCTCACCATCTGGGGCCGCGCCAATTCAGTGAATGTTCAGAAGGTGCTTTGGTGCCTCGCCGAACTCGATCTCGCCTATCAGCGCATCGACGCGGGCATGCAGTTCGGCAGGAACAACGACGCGTCGTACCTGGCGATGAATCCGAACGGCCGCGTGCCGACCCTGGTCGACGGCGACTACGTGCTGTGGGAATCCAACTCCATCATGCGCTATCTCTGCCTGGCCTATGGCGAGGGCTCGCCGATCTATCCGGCAAAGCCACAGCCGCGCGCCGCCGTCGATCGTTGGCTGGACTGGACGCTTTCGACGCTGCAGCCGGTCGACCGGCCGGTGTTCTGGGCGCTGGTGCGAACGCCGCCTGAACAGCGCGACATGGTTGCGATCCAGAGGGATGCCGACGCGGAAGCCGAGGTCTGGCGGATTGTCGAGGCGCAACTGGCGACGCGGCGCTTCATCGAAGGCGACCAGTTCACGATCGCCGATATCGCGCTCGGCGCATTCGCGCGGCGCTGGTTCGGCGTCGAAGGGATCACCAGGCCTGAACTGCCAAACCTCGCGCGCTGGTTCGCCCAATTCGCGGCCCGCCCCGGTTTCGTGCGGTTCATTGCGCCGCCGATGACCTGATATCTCAGCGCGGGCCGAAGGAGCCGGCTCCGACACTTATCGCCCCGCCGATCTTGATGCAGGTGTTGCTGCCCTCGATCCTGACGAAGCCCGCGCCATACCCGGCACAGGAATTGTCCGGCCCTGCGCGCTTCGCCGGCAGCAGCTTGCCGGAAGTCCCGGCCTAACCGGATTTCTGACCGCGGGGCCGCTCGGCGAACGCGCCGTCCACGGGCAACATCAAGGCAATGAGAACCACGACGGATTTTCGCATCTCCGGCTTTTATCGTCCCTCGCCTGTCCGCGCCATTCCACGTTCTGCCGGACCGCGGGAGAGGAGGAACGGTGTCATGAAGGAGGCTCCCGGGCGGCTTGCCCGGCCGGCCAAACGCCACTATACGTTCGCCGTCGCCGCCTCCTTGGACTGGGAGGGTTGGAGACCGGCCCGGCGATCAAGCGCGCAAAGCATTGATTATCCGGTCGTTTTTGCTCCCTTCGTCTATCGGTTAGGACGCCACCCTTTCACGGTGGAGAGAGCGGTTCGATTCCGCTAGGGAGCGCCATTAGTTCCTCTGACCTCAAACAGACGTCGCGCCGGGCAGCCCTTAGAAATCATCCCAGCCCGGTCGCGCGCCCAGGCGCGCGGCGAGAAAATCGATCAGCAGTCGCGTCTTCGCAGCGAGATAGCGGTTCGGGGCATAGAGCGCAAAAAGGCCGAGCTCGGTTGGCGGAAAGTCCGGCAGCACGACGGTCAAGCGACCCGCCTTGACGTCCGGCCCCACCAGGAAGGTCGGCAGCTTGGCGATGCCTTGCGCGCCGAGTGCGGCGGCACGCAACACGTCGCCGTTGTTCGAACATAGCATGGAGTTGATGGCGAGGTTGATGGTCTGGCCGTCGCGCGTCAGTTGCCAGCGCTGCAGCGTCGTCGAGTGTCCGTAGTTGAGGCAGCGATGCTGAACCAGATCATCCGGGGCTTTCGGCACACCGTGTCTGTTCAGGTAGTCCGGCGCCGCGACCAACACCCGGCGTGCCGGCGCGAGCCTTCGGGCGATCAGGCTCGAATCCGCCAGGATGCCGATCCGTATCGTCACATCGACCCCTTCCTCGATCGGATCGATGAAGCGGTCGTTCAACGTCAGCTCGATCCGGAGGTCGGGATAGCTCGCCATGAACTCGGCGATCAATGGCCCCAGATGGAGGACGCCGAACGATACCGGTGCGTTGATCTTGAGCACGCCCTTCGGCTCGTCATGCAGGCGGGAGACCTGCATCTCGGTTTCCTCGACGCGCGCCAGAATGTCGGCACAGCTTTCGTAGTAGGCAAGCCCTGCCTCGGTCGCGCTGACGCGCCGCGTCGTCCGATCCAGCAGCCGCGCCCCAAGCAATTGTTCGAGCTCCATCACCGCCTTGCTGACGGCCGAGCGGGTGAGACCCAATGCACGGCCCGCCTCGGCGTAGCTGCCGAGCGCGACGACCTTCACGAAGGCATGCATGGCTTCAAGTTTGTCCATAGCTCATTGTAGCCAAATTGGATGCAGATTGGCTAGTTCCAGCGGCATTGATGCAGTCATGGCTTCGATCCACCTTACGGACCAAGGGCGGACCACCGCCGGCCGATAAGGAGATGAACCATGACACTCACGGTACGCAAATCAGAGGAGCGAGGCCGCGCCAATTTCGGCTGGCTCGACAGCAAGCACAGCTTCTCGTTCGGGCATTACCATGACCCCAGGCACATGGGCTTCGGCCCGCTGCGCGTCATCAATGACGACCGCGTGGCACCCGGTGGCGGCTTCCCTACCCACCCTCACAGCGACATGGAGATCATCTCCTATGTCCTGGACGGTGCGTTGGAACACAAGGACAGCCTGGGCACTGGATCGGTGATCCGGCCGGGCGATGTGCAGCGCATGTCTGCCGGCACCGGCGTCCGTCACTCCGAGTTCAATGCGTCGAAGACCGAGCCGGTCCACTTCCTCCAGATCTGGATCATTCCCGAGAAAAAAGGGATCGAACCCGGCTACGAGCAGAAGGCGTTTTCCGACGCCGAAAAGCGCGGCCGGCTCAGGCTGATCGGATCGCGCGACGGCCGCGAGGGGTCAGTCACCATCCATCAGGACGTCGATCTCTACGCCACGCTGCTCGGCAAGGGCGACGTGGTTGACCACGCGATCGCGCCCGGCCGCGGTGGCTGGGTCCAGGTCGCGCGCGGCTCGGTTTCCCTCAACGGCGAGACGCTCGGCGAAGGCGACGGCGTTGCCGTTTCGACCTCGGGTCCGCTGCGGATCGAAGGCCGCTCCGACGCAGAGGTGCTCCTGTTCGACATGGGCGCATGAGCTTCGTGCATCAATCTCAACACCAGCAACCAGGAACCACCGCGTGACCAACATTGCCCCGCTCGCTGCGAACGATATCGCCGAGGTTCACAACCTCGTTGCGCTCTACTGCCTGACCACCGACAACGCGGACGCCGATGCCTTTTTGCAGCTCCGGGTCGATCCCGCCGAGTTCGGCGGATACGACAGCGGCGCTTTCGGCAGCATGAAGACGTGGCAGGAGATGCTCGATTTCGAGCGCCACCATGTCGTTCCCGGCGGCATGGCGAACGGCAAGCGGCACCAGGCGATCAATCTGGCCATCGAGCCGGTCAGCGCGACCGAGGCGCTCGTTATCCACGACTTGATCGTGCTCGAGGTTGCGGAGGCTCCAAGGATCGTCGCTACCGGTCGTTACAATCGCAGCGTCGTCGTCAAGACTGCCCACGGCTGGCGTTTCAAGCGGCGCACCCTCGAGGTCGATCCGGGCTTCTTCAAGCTGATGCAGCCGTCCTAACATTCGTGACTCGGCATGCATGAGGTCGGCGCGAGGCAACCGCCAACCGCGTCCCCGGGCCCGTCCTATAAGCAATCGCGCGCCTCATCCGGCTTTGAGTCGGATGAGGCGGCTGGCATGGCGCCGCGAACTTTGTTCTACTCCGGAGGACAAGGGCCGGCAGGGGCGCTATCGATGGCTGACAATCTTTCGCGGGTGGATGGTTCCCGCGTACTCGCGGACCTCAACGCGCTGCGCGCCATCGGCGCCTACAAGACCGGCGTTCACAAGCCGACCTTCTCGGAACCGCATATGCGTTCGCTGCACTGGCTGGCGCAGCGGCTTGCCGAGGCCGGCCTTGCGGCCGAGATCGACGGCATCGGCAACGTCCTTGGCACGAGCACGAAGCCGGGGCGGAAATTGCTGGCGGGATCGCATCTCGAAAGCCAGAATTATGCGGGCTGGCTGGATGGGCCGCTGGGCGTGGTTTATGCACTCGAAGCCGCCCGCGTGATCAACGCCGATCCGAATGCGACCGGCGCGGTCGAGGTTGCTTCATGGTGCGACGAGGAAGGCCATTTCGGGAGCTTCCTCGGCAGCCGATCGTATGTCGGCGGCGTCACCGAGGCGGAGATTGACGCGGCGCGCGACCGCAGCAGCGGCAAGACGATGCGCGACGCGCTGCGCGAGGTCGGGCTTGCCGGTCGCCCGCGCGCGCGCTGCGAACCCGGCCGGCATATCGGCTATCTGGAAGCCCATATCGAGCAGGGCGAAACCCTCGAAAGCGGCGGCCTTGCGATCGGCATCGTCACCTCCATTGTCGGGATCTGGCAATACCGCCTCAGCTTCACCGGCGAGCAAAATCACGCCGGAACGACGCGGATGGCGGTGCGCCGCGACGCCGGCCTCGCGCTCGCCAGATTGTGCGTCGAAATCGACGATCGCTTCCCGGCCGTCGCCGGCCCACGCACGGTATGGACGACCGGCCGCATCACCCTTGATCCCGGCGCGCCGAGCATCATTCCGGGCGCTGCGGAAATGCTTTTCCAGATCCGCGACGACGATCCCGGGGTGATCGCGCGCCTGGAGCAACTTCTCCGCAGCCTGGCCGCGGACGCCAGCGCCCGCGGCCCCTGTAGCGTGTCGGTCGAGCGAATCCGGACCGGGGCGCCGGCGATCATGGACCCCTCGTTTCAGGAAGCGATCGCGGCCGCCAGCGCAGCCTGTGCCGGCGGCCGGTCGCTGCGCATGCCCAGTGGTGCCGGTCACGACGCCCAGATTCTCGCCACCATCATGCCCGCAGGCATGCTGTTCGTGCCTTCGATCGGCGGCATCAGCCACCATTGGACTGAAAACACTGAAGATACCGACATCGTCACCGGCGCCGAGGTGCTTGTCGACGCCTGCCGGCGCCTGCTGGCGTCATAGCTCGCGACCGGCGCTTCGAGCCGACACCCATAGCCTGCTTTTCTTGGCGACAACGGGTCGCGTTCGCCCTTGTTGCAAACCGCGGGTTTTGCAGCCATTTTCGCCGCTCGCGAGGCAAACTCCAGAACATGCTGCTGCTTCAGGCCCTCCCTACGTCGATCGGCGTTGCCGCGATCGCACCAGCACTGCTGCTGTTGTGGCTTGTGATCGCCGCCGATGAGCGCCCCGGCCCGCCGGCGCGGGTATGGCTTGCGTTCCTGCTTGGAGCCGCCAGCATTTCCCTGCTGGGAATGGCCCGCGCGCCGTTTGCCGCCATTCTCGCCGTGCCTGGAAATCCCTGGATGACGCAGGGAATGCGCTCGGTGTTCGGCGTGGCTGCGCCCGAGGAAATCGTGAAGGTCCTCGTCATTGTCGCGGTTTCAATGCGACGGCGCACCTTCGCCGACCCGATGGACACCGTGGTGTATGGGGCGGCGGCCGGCCTCGGCTTCGCTGCCTATGAAAACCTCGCCTATCTGGTGCAGCATTCCGACATGTGGCGGTCGCTGGCCGCGCTCCGCAGCGTGCTGACCGTGCCGTTCCACGGCGCACTCGGCATCATCGCCGGCGCCTATATCGCCATCGCTCGCGCCGGCGGCGCGCTCGGCGCCCACCGGCACCGCCGCGACTGGGCCCGCATCTCGAATTGGACGCTGGCGCTGCTCGCGCCGATCACGCTGCATGCCGCCTTCGATTTCCCGTTGCTGATGCTGCAGAAGCATCCGCAGCTCGACGCCACCACCCGGCTGCTGCTGGGAACGGCCAGCCTGGTGATCGGGTTCAGTTCGATCGGATTTGCGATCAGGCTGGTAGGGCGCGTCGGCCGCCATCATGCGCCGCGCACCGAAATCGCGCGCGAGCGGCTGAGCCAGTTGCGGCGGATGTGGGCGCTGCTTGTGGCCGGCGGCGGCGCGAGCTTTGTCGGCGCCGCTTTCCTGCTGACGTCGGTCCACCACTGGCTCGTCCATCCGGACCGCCCGGCGTCGCTGCTTCTGGTTCCGCTTGGTCTGACATCGATCCTGATTGGGCTCGCGCTGCTGCTGGCGACCTCCGTCGTCTATGTTCTCGGCCGCAACCGGATCCGGACCTCTTCGGAGGGATTCTCCTCAGCGCCTGAACCCGGTTGAACGTGCTGTATTGTTGATTTCGCTCAATGCAATCTGCAAACAATGAGCTACCGACACAATCTGCCAAAGGCACTGTGCCTCCACAGGCTCCAGTAAACCTCGCATGATGCGACAAGCTGCGGAGATGAAAATGCCCCTTCCTCACGACATCGCCAGGCTGGAAACTGAAGTAAACGCCACGGTGAAGGCGCACTGGAAGGCGTTCCTGTTCGAAGGCATCGTGCTCGCGGTTCTAGGCCTCGCCGCGATGATCGTGCCGCCGCTGGCAAGTCTCGCCGTCGCCATCTTCCTCGGCTGGATGTTCCTCATCAGCGGCATCGCCGGGCTGTTCGTCACGTTCTGGGCGCGGCAAACGCCGGGCTTCTGGTGGTCGCTGTTTTCAGCGGCGCTGGCTGTTCTCGCCGGCGGGATTCTGCTGGCAAGACCGGTCGAGGGCGTCCTCACGCTCACCATCGTCGTCGGCGCCTATTTCCTGGCGGAGGGCGTCATCACCATCATGTACGCGCTGGAGCACCGACGTGAATTGTCGGGGCGCTGGTCATGGCTGGTGGCATCAGGCGTGATGGACATCCTGATCGCCCTCTTGATCATCGCCGGCCTTCCGAATTCGGCCCAATGGGCAATCGGCCTCCTGGTCGGGATCAATCTCATGCTCGGCGGCGCGTCGCTGGTCGGCATGGCGCTGGCCGCACGCCAAGCGGCGGGCTGACTCTTTTTGACCGATCAGGGGATGACAGGCTCGAACGGCTGCGCTATAGGACCGCCATGATCATCCGCGCCGCCAGCACCTATTGGTACTTTAGCAACGACAGCTCGCTGGCGGTGGGAGGATCGCGCTCAATCTGACGAATTGCAGCAGGAAGTCCAAACAGCCGCCAAGCCTGGCGGCTTTTTCTTTGGCCGGCAGGTTCCCCAACAAACAGGAGCCCCAGCCGTGTTGAGCACCACCGACGATCTTCGCATTCGCGAACTGAAAGAACTGATTACGCCGCATGAGGTGATGCACGAGATACCGCGCACCCTCACCGCGACGCGCATCGTGATGGCGGCGCGCAACGCCATCCACGCGATCCTGAACGGGAGCGATGACCGCTTGCTGGTGGTCGTCGGCCCCTGTTCGGTGCATGATCCCGCCGCCGCCGTGGAGTACGCCGAGCGCCTCGCCGCCATGCGTGAAGCCCTTGCCGACCGCATCGAGATCGTGATGCGCGTCTATTTCGAGAAACCGCGAACGACCGTTGGATGGAAGGGGCTGATTAACGATCCCGATCTCGACGGCAGCTTCGACATCAACAAGGGCTTGCGGCTCGCACGCAACGTGCTGTCGGCGGTGAACAATCTCGGTGTGCCGGCGGGCAGCGAATTCCTCGACATGACGACGCCGCAATACATTGCCGACCTGGTTGCGTGGGCGGCGATCGGCGCGCGAACCACCGAAAGCCAGATCCACCGCGAACTCGCATCGGGACTTTCCTGCCCGGTCGGCTTCAAGAACGGCACCGACGGCAATGTCCGCATCGCCGCCGATGCGGTGAAGTCGGCATCGTATCCGCATCATTTCATGGCCGTGACCAAGGGCGGTCGCTCGGCCATCGCGGCGACGACCGGCAACGAGGACTGCCACGTCATTCTGCGCGGTGGCCATCAGCCCAACTACAACAGCGAAAGCGTCGATGCCGCCTGCCTTGAACTCGCCCGCGCCGGCGTGCCGCCACGAATCATGATCGACGCCAGCCATGCCAATAGTTTCAAGCAGCCGGAGAACCAGCCGATCGTCATTGCCGATGTCGCAAACCGGATCGCCGGCGGCGAACAACGCATCACCGGCGTCATGATCGAGAGCAACCTGGTAGCCGGCCGCCAGGAGGTGCTGTCAGGCAGGCCCTTGACCTACGGGCAGAGCATCACCGACGGCTGCATCGACTGGGAGACGACGGTGTCGGCGCTGACTCTGCTGGCTGACGCGATCGCGACCAGGCGCGGGGCGCTGGGCGGACAATTCCGCGAACGTTCGGCCTAGCTAGCAACCGCGGCAGATGCTCTTGATCTTGCGGTCGAGCGCGCGATTTTCCTGGCTCAGCGGATCGTTCGGGTCGCTCTGGGCTTTTCCGCTGGGCAAATCGCTCGGGCGTGGCTGCCGGTTGCCAACCGGCGTCTTCAGCTCCGGCCGATTCGAGTTTTTCGGCACCGACGACGACCCCTGCGCCAACGCATCTGGAGCGCCAATCAAAGCCGCCAGCGCCATGAATAGGATGGTTCTTCGCATCCCGGTTCTCCCGTTTCTCCTGTCCGGTCGCGGCTTGGCCATCGCGCCGGAGTCCTCGGCCATCGTCCAGTTACAGTTTCGGCGGGTAGAGATGAACCTCGCCGCAATAATCGACGATACGATACTCTGCAGCCGCGGTGGATTCACCTTCCTGCGAACTGGCCTGCGACAAATAGCTGGGACCAATCGGTGCCTTGCCATGCCCGCCGGGAATATCCAGCACATACGCCGGCTGGCACAGGCCGGAGACGCGGCCCCGCAGACCTCGCATCAACGCCTGGCCCTCGGCAATCCCGGTACGCAGATGCGACGTGCCCGGCGCAAGATCGCCATGGTGCAGGTAATACGGCTTGATCCGACATTCGACGAAGGCGCGCATCAGCGCTTCGAGAACGGCTGCGTCATCATTGACGCCGCGCAGCAACACCGACTGGCTCACCAGCGGAATGCCGGCATCGGCAAGCCGCGCGCAGGCGGCACGGGCCTCCGAGGTCAACTCGCGCGGATGGTTGGCATGAACGGCGATCCAGGTCGTCGCGCGGTTCGACTGCAATGCGCTGACCATGTCGATGTCGATACGATCCGGCGCGACCACGGGCACGCGGGTATGAATCCGAACGATCTTGACGTGGTCGATGGCCGACAGGTCCTGCATGATCTCGGCCAGCCGTCGCGGCGACAACATCAGGGGGTCGCCGCCGGTCAGGATGACTTCCCAGATTTCCTTGTGCCCACGGATATAGTCCAGCGCCTCGCGGTAGGCGCTGTCCGATAAAGCCGTCGCCTTGCCCGGCCCGACCATTTCGCGGCGAAAGCAGAACCGGCAATAGACCGCGCAGACATGCACCAGCTTGAACAGCACCCTGTCGGGATATCGATGGACAATGCCGGGGACAGGCGAATGCGCGTCATCGCCGATTGGATCGGCGCTTTCACCTGGCGTGCGCACCAGCTCCAGCGCGCTCGGGATGAACTGCCGCGCGATCGGATCGTCAGGATCTTCGCTTTCGATCAGCGCCGCGACGGCAGGCGTCACCGCAATGGCGTAACGCGCGGCGACAGCTTCGAGATCAACAAGATCAGCCGCGGGCGCGAGCCCGCGCGCGACCAGTTCGGCCGGTTGCCGCAGCGTCGCAGACAGCTTCGGATCTATCCTGTTCATGCCTCACCTGCCGGCGGCGTCCACACCACCTGGTCCACCCGCGTCGCGCCGCTTGCGAGCATCACCAGCCGATCGAACCCGAGTGCGACGCCGCTCGACGGCGGCATCGCCGCGACCGCGGCGAGGAAATCCTCGTCGACCGGATAGCGCTCGCCATAGCGCCGCGCCTTCTCGTCCATGGCCGAGGCGAAACGACGGCGCTGCTCGGCGGCATCGGTCAGTTCGCCAAAGCCGTTGGCGAGTTCAACGCCGCAAGCGTAGATTTCGAACCGTTCGGCAACACGCAGATCGGACGCTTTCACCCGCGCCAGCGCCGCTTCCGGCGTCGGGTACTCGAACAGTACCGTCAGACGTCCCTGCCCCAGGTTCGGCTCGACGTGTTCCACCAGCACCTTGCTGAAAATATCCGACCACGTGTCGTCATCGGTGATCCGCACCCGTGGCCGCGCCGCCGCGGCGAGCGCCGCGCGGTCGCCTTCGCCATTCACAACGGTGGCCAGGAGGTCGATGCCGGCAAAGCGCTCGAACGCCGCCGCCACCGTGAGCCGTTCCGGTTCGGCGAACGGATCGGCGGTTCTGCCGCGAAACGAGAATCGCCTGACGCCGGTTGCGGCCTGCGCAATCACGGCGATGCTGTCAGCCATGACGGCATCATAGTTCGCGTTCGCGCGGTACCATTCCAGCATGGTGAATTCAGGTAAATGCAGATCGCCGCGCTCGCGGTCGCGGAACACGCGCGCGAACTCGAATATCCGCGTTTCGCCGGCGGCCAGCAATTTCTTGGCGGCGAACTCCGGCGAGGTCCGCAGATAGCGTGTCGCGCGCGTCCCCTCGCTGCTCGTCAGCTCGGTACGGATGGCATGCAGGTGGGTCTCGTTGCCAGGCGAAATCTGGAGGATCGCGGTTTCCACCTCGGCAAAACCCTGTTCGTCGAACCAGGTCCTGATCGCCCTGGTGATCGCGCCTCTCGCCGTCAGGAACGGCCTGCGATCGACGTGCCGTGACGCCGACCACCAGGGCGAGGCGTCGTCAGTCCCGTCCATTAGCTGGCAATCCGGACGAGCGGCCGCGAGGCAGTTTCTGCGGCGCCCGTGGCGGGGTTCGATGAGCGAGAAAACAGCATTGAAATTGTTTGGCTTTCCTTCCAGCGGCGTTCCTGGACCGAAACAACGGCGCGATCTTCATGTCCAAAGATGGGACCTTTGTCTATCGGCCCCTTCGCAACCATTGCTGAACGCCAGGCGCGGTCGAACTTAGCCAACGGGGGTCGTCAAAAGACAGCGAAATCAGGCGGTTTAACCGGCTCGCTCAGCCTGGCCGAATCACGGCAAAACGCTGGCTTCGACGGCCAAAATCAGTATGTTGCAGCCCGAAACCGCCTCGATGGTCCCACGGACACCTTTGTCCGGATTGTCCCGAGGCCAGAAATCCAGGAAAGCCAGCTTTGAAAGTCATCGCCAGTTCCATTCGCAAGGGCAACGTCATTGAGCAGGACGGCAAGCTGTATGTCGTTCTCACCGCTGAAAACATCCATCCGGGCAAGGGGACCCCGGTCAGCCAGATCGAAATGCGCCGGATCGGCGATGGCGTGAAAATCTCGGAACGCTACAAGACCACCGACCAGGTCGAGAAGGCGACCGTCGAGGATCAGAACTTCAACTACCTCTATGAAGACGCCGACGGCTTCCATTTCATGAACACCGAGAACTACGATCAGGTCCAGGTATCCAAGGAAGTCGTCGGCTCGTCCGCGCCCTACCTGCAGGAAAACATGACCGTGAAGCTTTCGATGCACGGGTTGAACCCGGTGGCGATCCAGCTGCCGCAGCGCGCGACGCTTGAGGTGGTGGAAACCGAGCCCGTCACCAAGGGCCAGACCGCCTCCTCGTCCTACAAGCCTGCCATTCTTTCCAATGGGGTGCGTACCGCCGTCCCGCCGCATATCGGAACCGGCACGAGAATTGTGGTGATGACCGAAGACGGCTCTTACGTTGAGCGCGCCAAGGATTAGGATAACGCCTTAGATTAGCTCGTTACGGGGCACGCGCCGGGGGGCGATGCATTGACTGGTATGGCGGTCCGCTTGCGCAGGCGTTGGCTGGTAGCCGCCTGTCTGCTCCCGGTCGCGCTGTCGGACGTGCTTGCCGGCGAGTTCAGGACGCCCGCTATATCAGCGGTCCGCGTTGAATGGCGCACCGCGATCGAGCAGCTCCGCGCCGAGATCAATACCAAACCGACGATTGCCTCGCATTTCACCTTCGCCGGCCGGCGGCGGGTGCCGGCTCGGGATCCCCGTTCCACGCCCGCCCTGGTGCAACTCAACGCGATCACCTCGCCGCTGTTCGCCGGGATAGGCCGCAGTCCGGTGCCTGTGCTGTTGCCGTTCGATACCGCAGGCTATCTCGAATCCCGGGCCAGCGGCGCGCCGGACAGTTTGTCGGTGCCGCGATCGCAGGCCGAGTTCCGCCCCGCCGACATGTTTCACGCCGGCCCCGCCGGGTACGACGCGGTGTTTTCACTGGAGCCCGGCGCCGGCGATGGCCTGCCGCGCCGCACCTTTACGAAACCGATCGAGGTGCAGATCACCGGCTCCATTCTCATCTACGATCTCGCCGACCCCGCCGGCGGCAAGGGCGAACCGGTCAAGGCGCTGGCGGCGCAATTCCCGGACCTGCGCCGCTTCATCCGCGAAGGCCATGTGCGCTACGCTTTCACCCGATTTGGTGTTCCCTATGTGGTGTCGATCCAGTGCCTGGACTCGACGCCGCGCGCGCGGCGGCTGGCCTGCCGCGAGGCCTACCCGATCGCCGAGCGCTTCCTGAAGGCGTTGCGCGTCGCCGGCGGACTGCCGTCGCAGCCGCGCCGGGATATTGCGTCCGAACCGGCCGAGCGGCCGCCAGCGGTTTCGCCCGACTTCAGCTATCGTCGAGGCGGCGACATCATCGCCCACAGCGGCGCGCGCAAGCTTGGCGGCAGCCCCGATTTCGCCGCCTATTCCCAGATCCGCTTTCCGCTGCAGAAAGCCCCGGCCGCCATTCGCTCGCAATCGTTCGGCAAGCGCAAGACCGACGACGGCATCTATCCCTGGCGGGACAATTTTTGCGAAGCCCGCAGCTTCCAGGTCGGTCAATGCGCGGCCGGCTACGGCCATCAGGGCCAGGACATTCGCCCTGCCCCGTGTCCGCCGGGCAGCGACAACGACGGCAGCTGCCATCCGAGGAAGCAGGCCGTCGTCGCCGTCCGCGACGGCGTGTTGATCCGTTCACCGAAGCAGCAGGCGGCGACCCTGCAGGTCAACACGCGTAACGAGCACATCCGCTTTCGTTACATGCACATGAACCCGTCCAGCATGGACGCCGACGGCGTACTCAACGGGCGCGAGGTCGCCGAGGGCGAGAAGATCGGCGTGGTCTCCAACTACCTCGACTTCCCCAACGGCACCTCGTACCACCTGCACTTCGACGTCCAGGTATTCACGCGCGACGGCTGGCTCTGGGTCAATCCCTACACCACCCTGATCGCGGCCTATGAACGCCTGATCCGCGGCCGCGGCCGCGAGATCGGCACCGATCCGCCCGCGGTGGCGCAGACTCTTCCGGAAAGCGTTCTTCGCCACGCCGCGCGACAGGGCCGCGAGAACTGATCGCGATGCTACGAGGCCGCCGCACCCACCGTTGCCTTCCGTGCTGGCGGCGTCCAACGGAAGGCGGCTCCGAACCGGTTCCAGGCATTGATCGAGGCAATTGCCGAGGTAAGGTAGGATAGTTCCTTCTCCGAAAACTCCGCGCTCGCTTCTGCATAAACCTCGTCGCTGACACCATTCGCGAGCAAGGTGAGCGCCTCCGTCCATGCCAGCGCCGTCCGCTCGCGCGCAGAAAACTGCGGTGCCTCACGCCAGACCACCACCAGGTTAAGTTTGTCGGTGGGCACGCCGAGTTTCTCGCCCTCCATGATGTGATACTGAACGCAGAAAGCGCAGCCATTGATCTGCGAGGCCCGCAGCTTGACCAGTTCGAGCAACTGCTTGTCCATCCCCGCCTTGGCGGCGACCTGACCGAGCGCCAGCACGGCCGCGTAGGCGTCCGGCGTCAGCGACATGAAATCCTTGTACTCGCTGCGGGCGTGCGTCATTTCCCAACCCCTCGTTCTCGATGCCAAGAGATCATTATAGGTCGCCATTCTGGCCCGTCCACGGGCCGTGGCTACTGGGAAATGCTTTCAAGATTGATGGCGAAAACGCGGTTCCCGCGGCGTCATGGCTTTTGGCGCAAGCCCGCCGTGCCGCTAGAATGCCGGCATGAAACAGCCTGATTCCCCTGTAGACCCGACCCGCCGCGCCCTGCTGAAAGCCGGCATCGGCGCAGGCGCCCTGCTCGCCTCGCCGCTTGCCGCGTTTGCCGCCGCTCCACCCGGCTTCGAGCAGTGGCGCGACACTTTTCGTGCGCGCGCGCTCGGCAAGGGCATTTCGGATGCGACCTGGACGCGGGTGATGGGCCGTATCGAACCCGACATGAGCGTGTTCCGGCAGATGGCGAAGCAGCCGGAATTCCACGAACAGATCTGGCAATACGTCAACCGCCGCGCCTCGGACTGGCGCATCATCAACGGCCGCGAGGCGCTGAAAAAACACGAGGCGCTGTTTGCGCGGATCGAGCAGGATTTCGGCGTCGAACGCGGCACCCTGCTGGCGCTGTGGGGCGTCGAATCGGCCTATGGCGATCCGCTGGTGCAGCAGAACCACATGCGCCCGATCTTTCCCGCGCTCGCGGCTCTCGCCTGGAACGAGCCGCGCCGCCGCGCCTATTGGGAAACCGAACTGATCAATGCGTTGAAGATCGTCGATCGCGGCTGGGGCACGCCGGAGGAAATGCGCGGCTCCTGGGCCGGCGCGATGGGGCATACGCAGTGGATGCCGGAAGTCTGGCTCAATGTCGGCATGGACTACGACAAGGACGGCAAGGTGTCGCCGTTCGGCAAGCCCGACGACGCGCTCGGCTCCAGCGCGCGCTATCTGCTCAACCGTGGCAAGTACCGTCGCGGCGAGCACTGGGGCTATGAAGTCAAGGCGACGGGCGCGGCGTCCGGCGGCAGCCGAACCTATGCGGCATGGGCTGGCGCCGGGGTGGCGCGCGCGGACGGCAAACCGTTCCCCCAGCCGAGCGCGTCGGCGCAGCTTTGGGTGCCGGTCGCGGGTGGCCCGGCGTTCCTGCTCGGCCCGAACTTCTACGCGGTGCGCAGCTACAACCCGTCGATGAACTACGCGCTGGCGATCTGCCATCTCGGCGACCGCATCCTCGGAGCGCCGCCCTTCATCAATCCCTTCCCCGGCTCCGAACGCGCGCTGACGCTGGCCGAGATCCAGGAGTTGCAGACGCGATTGACAAAGGCCGGCTTCGACACCGGCGGCACCGACGGCCGCGTCGGCAACGACACCATGAAGGCGGTGAAGGATTATCAGACCAGGATGGGATTGCTGCCCGCCGACGGCTATGACGGGCTGAAGGTGCTGGCGCGGTTACGGCAGGGAAATTAGTTCGCGGTAGCGCCAGCCACACCGTCATTCCGGGGCGATGCAAAGCATCGAACCCGGAATCTCGAGATTCCGGGTCTGGTGCTAACGCACCATCCCGGAATGACGGAGGAGAATGATCACGCTCTCCGCACCACACCGCCAGCATTTATGCCGCCATCGATGACGAGCTCTGTCCCCGTCACGTAGCGCGAGGCGTCGGACGCAAGATACAGGACGCCCTGCGCGATCTCCTCGGCATGCCCTGCCCGCCCGAGCGGGGTTGCCATCTTCGCGCGCTCCTCGGGGTCGATCGGCGCATTCTGTCCGGCGCCTGCCGCCTCGGTCGGGATCTTGCCCCAGATCGGCGTGTCGATGATGCCGGGGTGCACCGAGTTGACGCGGATGCCGTCGCCAAATGTGGCGCACTCCATCGCGATCGCCTTGGCGAACAGCCGGACGCCGCCCTTGGTCGCGCAGTAGCCGGATAAGTTCGCCGAGCCGCGCAGGCCCGCCAGCGACGACATCATGATGACGGAGCCGCCGCCGGTCTTGCGCATCGCCGGCAGGCAGTGCTTCACCGACAGAAACACGCCGTCGAGATTGATCGCGGTCTGCCGCCGCCAGTCCGAAAGCGACATCTGGGTGATCGACGGCACCGAGATGCCGATCCCGGCGTTGGAGACCAGCACGTCCAGCCGCCCGTAACGCTTCATCACCTCGGCCACGACCTCGATCCAGCGGTCCTCGCTGGTGACGTCGTGATGACAGAAATTCGCCTCCCGGCCGGCCTTCTTGATCCGCGCTGCGACCTCTGGGCCCTTCAGGTCGTCGACATCGGTCACCGCGACAGCAGCGCCCTCCCGCGCCAGCAGTTCGCAAACCGCCTCGCCGATGCCGGATGCGCCGCCGGTCACCAGGGCAACCTTGCCCTGAACCTGTCCCGTCATTTCTTCCTCCACCTGTTCTTCTGTCTGATTACCTGATGACCGCCGGACCCTCGTCCGGCACCGCGACGTCGATCACGCGCAACTGCACACGTTCCGAACCCTGATAGCGATCGACCGCAAGCGAGCCTGCAACATGCAGCGGCTGGCCGCGGTTCTGCGTCAGCGCCTGGCCCAGCTTCTGGCCGATCGATCGAAACGCGATGCCGTTGACGATGGCGCCATCGCCCGACTTGAAGCGCAGGCGCAGATGCGCCTGACCGACTTCGTCGGCGTAGACGAGTTGATGCGCCGGCAGCGCGATCACCGGCTCCGGATTGCCCGCCCCGAACGGCCCGGCGCGGTTCAACGTATTGGCGAACTCCACCGTCACGCTGCGCGCGCTGACGGCGCCATCGATCAGCAGTTCGTTTTCATGGCGCGATTTGGCGACGTCCTCGGCCAGCGCACTCTCGATATAGGCGCGAAACTCCGCGAGCCTGTCCTTGCGCAACGTCACGCCCGCCGCCATGGCATGGCCGCCGCCCTTCATCAGCAAACGATCCTTGACCGCCTGCCGCACCGCCTTGCCGAGATCGACGCCCGAGATCGAGCGGCCCGAGCCGGTGCCGATCCCGCCCGGCTCCAGCGCAATGGCAAAGGCGGGACGCGCGAACTTCTCCTTCAACCGCGAGGCGACGAGACCGACGATGCCGGGATGCCAGCCTTCGGACGCGGTGACGATGACCGCGCCCTTGTCTTCAAGCCCGAGCGACGCCAGCGCCTCGGCTTCGGCCTGCGCTTCCGCCGCCTGCTCGATGACGCGCCGCTCGCTGTTGAGGCGGTCGAGTTCGGCGGCGATCCGCGCCGCCTCCGAGATATCGCCCTCCAGCAACAGCCGCACGCCCAGATCGGCACGGCCGATCCGCCCGCCGGCATTGATGCGCGGCCCCAGCATGAAGCCGAGATGCCAGGCCTCGGGCGGGCCGTTCAGCCTTGAGACGTCCATCAGCGCGGTATGGCCGACATGGTCGCGGCGGCGCATCGCGATCAGGCCCTTGGCGACGAAGGCGCGGTTGAGGCCTGTGAGCGGCGCGACATCGGCCACGGTGCCGAGCGCCACGTGATGCAGCATGCCGAGCAGGTCCGGCTCCGGCCGCTCGTCGCTCCAGAATCCGCGGCCGCGCAATTCCCGGTTGACCGCCACCAGCGTGATCAGCACGAGGCCGACGGCGGCGAGATGGCCGAGCCCGGAGATGTCGTCGGGCCGGTTCGGGTTCACCAGCGCGTCAACCTCGGGCAGTTCGTCGCCGGTCTGGTGATGGTCGATCACGACCACGGACATGCCGAGCCGCCGCGCCTCGGCGAGCGGCTCGAAGCTGGTGGTGCCGCAATCGACCGTGATCAGCAATGTCGCGCCCTTGGCGGCGAGCGCTCGCACCGCTTCGACATTTGGCCCGTAGCCTTCAAAGATGCGGTCGGGGATGTGGATCAAGGGATCGAGCCCGCAATGCCTGAGATGCCAGGCCAGCAGCGCCGCGGAGGTCGCGCCATCCACGTCGTAATCGCCGAAGATCGCGGCCATTTCGCCGCGCGTGGCGGCATCCGCGATGCGCCTAGCCGCCGCCTCCATCCCGGTCACGGCATAGGGATCGGGCATCAATTTGCGAATGGTTGGGTCGAGGAAGTCTTCGACTTCATCGATGCCAACATCGCGCCCGGCCAGCACGCGCGCCAGCATCTCCGGCAAGGCGTAGCGCTGCGTGATGGCCAGCGCCCGCGCCGCGCCCCGCGCGTCGAGCCGGTCGCGCCACAATTTGCCCGTCGCCGAACGCGCCACGCCGAGGAAGGCCGGCGGCGGCTCAACGGGAAGCGCGGAGGCTGGAAGTGTCATGGTGGCTGCGAGAGATAGGCACAAACCGGGGGTTCGGCAAACACAAAGCGCTCTCGCGTGGAATTCGCTAGCAGCCGAGCCGGTCGGCGATCCCGCCGAAATCCCCGGCGACGATGTCCCAGTCGCCCGTGGCCTCGAAATCGTATTTCTGGTGCGGGCCGTATTCCGTCGGCCGCGCCACGAAGGCGGTCTTGAGGCCAAGCTGCTGGGCGGCCTTGAGGTCGTTGTTGTGGGCGGCCACCATCATGACCTGGCCCGGCGGCAGGCAGAGCAATCGGGCGGCGCCGAGATAGGTCTCCGGATCGGGCTTGTAATGCTCGAACAGTTCCGCCGACATGATCAGATCCCACGGCAAGCCCGCGAACTTCGCCATGTTGGTCAGCAGCACGACATTGCCGTTGGAGAGCGGCGAGATGATGTACTTCTTCTTCAGCCGGGTCAGCCCCGGAACGCTGTCGGGCCAGGGATGCAGGCGGTGCCAGCCCAGTGTCAGGTACTGCAGATCGGCGTCGCTCAACCCCTTGATCGACATCTGCGCGACCAGTTTTTCCAGCGACCGCCGGTGCAGCGTATCGAGGATCTGATAACCGCGCTCGGGGTGCTTGCGCACCTCGTCCATCGAGGCGGCATAGACCGCGCGCCAGCCGTCGACCAGCGCGGTCCAGTCGGCCTTGACGCCTGATGTCTTCGACCATCTGGTGAAATCGTTGATGAGGCTGGTGCGCCAGTCGACGACGGTGCCGAACACGTCGAACACCAGCGCCTTCACCGCTGATAAGTCGGACATGCGAGCCCCCTCCTGCTTTTTTGTTGTCATTCCGGGGCGATGCGTAGCATCGAACCCGGAATCTCGAGGTTCCGGGTTCGCGCTCTGCGCGCCCCGGAACGACAGTGACAGTTAATCCAAATGAAACTTGTCGAGCTGCCGGTGCTCGGCCTTGATATAGCGCACCGTACCGGTGACCGAGCGCATCACGACGGTTTCGGTCTCGATGACGTCCTTGCGAAACTTGACGCCCGAGAGCAGCGAGCCGGTCGTAACCCCGGTAGCCGCGAACAGGCAATCGCCCTTCACCATGTCCTCGATGCCGTAGATCATCTTCGGGTCGGTCACGCCCATGGTGTGGGCACGCCCGCGCTTTTCCTCGCTGTCGAGGATCAGCCGGCACTGCATCTGGCCGCCGATGCAGCGCAGCGCCGCCGCCGCCAGCACGCCCTCGGGCGCGCCGCCGGTGCCGATATACATGTCGACACCGGTGTTCTCAGGGTCGGCGCAGTGAATCACGCCCGCGACATCGCCGTCGGTGATCAGGCGCACCGCCGCGCCGGTGCCGCGAATGCCGGCGATGATCTCGGCGTGGCGCGGGCGGTCGAGCACCAGCACCGTGATCGCGGACGCATCGACGCCCTTGGCCTTGGCCAGCCGCCGCACATTGTCGGCCGGCGACGCGTCGAGTTCGACCACGCCCCTGGCAAAGCCCGGGCCGACCGCGATCTTCTGCATGTAGACATCGGGCGCATGCAGCAGCGTCCCACCATCGGCCATCGCCATGGTCGCGATCGCGCCGGGCATGTTCTTGGCGCAAAGCGTGGTTCCTTCGAGCGGATCGACGGCAATATCGACTTGCGGACCGGCGTTCAGCCCGACCTTTTCGCCGATGAACAGCATCGGCGCCTCGTCGCGCTCGCCCTCGCCGATCACGATGGTGCCTTCGATCGGCAGCTTGTTGAGTTCGCGGCGCATGGCATCCACCGCGGCCTGGTCCGCCGCCTTTTCCTGGCCATGGCCACGCAGCCGCGCCGCGGAAACGGCAGCGCGCTCGGTGACCCGCACGATCTCAAGCGTGAGAATGCGCTCGAGCAACAGCTGCGGCGGTACGGAAATATGGGTCGACATCAGCTTACTCCCTTGAGCGATCACTTCGGACCGCAATCAATCTTCCGGCGCACGGGTGCGGCCGGACCCGCGTCAGTTCTTCTCGATCCGTATCACCTGCGGCCGGCCGCTGATCACCTTGTCGCGCTGGACGGCCTCCAGGGCGCGATAGACCGCATCCTCGGCGGTGGCGTAGGTAATCAGAATGACGGGAACCGGTGCGCCCTTCTTGGCGGCGCCGTTGGCCGCGTCAGCTTCGGGATGACGCTGCACGATCGACTCCAGCGAGATCTTCTGCTCGGCGAGCCGGGTGGCGATGGTTGCGGCGGTGCCGGCATGGTCGCGCGCCATCAGGCGGATGTAGTATCCGCCCTCATGGCGCTCCATCGGCGCCTTGGTGGTATCGCGCAGCCGGTCTACCGGACGCCCGAACGGCTTGGCGCGGATGCCGCGCGCGACGTCGGCGATGTCGGCAACGACGGCGGACGCCGTCGCAGCACCCCCCGCGCCCGGCCCCACCAGCGTGATCGGAGGAATGCCTTCGCCGTCGATGGTCACAGCATTGGTGACGCCCATCACCTGCGCGATCGACGATGATTTCGGCACCATGGTCGGATGCACCCGCTGCTCGATACCCTTGGCGGTGCGCACCGCAACCCCCAGCAACTTGACGCGGTAGCCGAGTTCTTCGGCGGCGCGCAGATCTTCCGGCGTGATCGAGGAGATGCCCTCGACATAGACCGCGCTCTGCGCGATCCGGGTGCCGAAGGCGAGGCTCGCCAGGATCGCGAGTTTCTGCGCGGTGTCGTGGCCATCGACGTCGAAGGACGGATTGGCTTCGGCGTAGCCCAGCCGCTGCGCGTCCTTCAGACACTCCGCAAATGACAGCCCCTCCTGTTCCATCCGGGTCAGGATGTAGTTGCAGGTGCCGTTGAGGATGCCGTAGACGCGGTTGACGCCGGTGCCGGAAAGCCCTTCGCGCAGCGTCTTGATGACGGGAATGGCGGCCCCAACGGCGGCTTCGTAGTTCAAGGCGCCGCCGTGCTTTTCCGCCGCCTTCGCCAGGCGTATTCCGTGCCTGGCGATCAACGCCTTGTTGGCGGTCACCACCGACTTGCCGGACTTCAGCGCGGCCTCGATCGCCGACAGCGCCGGCTCGCCGGCTCCCCCCATCAGTTCGACAAAGCAATCGATCCCGGGGTCGTTGGCCAGCGCCAGCGGGCTCCGGGCCCAGTCGATGCCGCGCAGATCGAGCGAGCGCTTCTTGGCCCTGGAGCGGGCGGTAACGGCCACAACGCGCACGCCGCGTCCGCTGCGCTCCGACAGCATCCGCGCCTGCGTTTCGATCAGGCGGACGACTTCGGCGCCAACCGTGCCGAGCCCCGCGATGCCCACTCTGAGGGATGCGACCATGAGTTAGAAGAACCTGAAAGAGGAACGACGCAAAGGCATGATTTGATCCGAAAACCGCAAAATGCTTTTCGGCATCATGCCTAGCGCCGGTTGGCGAGAGGAACCACGTTGTGCAACGTTTCAATGCCGCTTTCAAGGAAACGACGCACGCCGCGCGCTGCCTGGCGAATACGCTGCTCGTTTTCCACCAGGGCGATGCGGACGTAGCCCTCGCCGTGCTCGCCGAAGGCGACGCCGGGGGAGACCACCACGCCTGATTTCTCCACCATCAGGGTCGCAAACTGCATGCTGCCGACCTCCTGGAAGGCTTTCGGCAGCGGCGCCCAGGCGAACATCGAGGCCTGCGGCGACGGGATGTCCCAGCCCGCCCGCCCAAACGACTCCACCAGCGCGTCGCGACGCTTGCGGTAGGTGTCGCGCATTTCCCTGATGCAATCATCGGGTCCATTCAAGGCGGCGGTGGCGGCGACCTGAACCGGCGTGAACGCGCCGTAATCAAGGTAGGATTTGACCCGCGCCAGGGCGGCGATGATCCGTTCGTTGCCGACGGCAAATCCCATGCGCCATCCCGCCATCGAAAACGTCTTCGACATCGAGGTGAACTCGACGGTGACGTCGATCGCGCCGGGCACCTGCAGCACCGAGGGCGGCGGATGGTTGTCGTCGAAATAGACCTCGGCGTAGGCCAGGTCCGACAGGATGAATATCTCGTGCTTCTTCGCGAACGCCACCAGATCCTTGTAGAAATCGAGATCGGCGACATAGGCGGTCGGATTGGAGGGGTAGCAGACGATCAGGGCGATCGGCTTCGGGATCGAGTGGATGATCGCGCGTTCCACCGCCGCAAAAAAATCCGGGGTCGGTTCCGAGGGCACCGAGCGGATCACGCCGCCAGCCATCAGGAAGCCGAAGGCGTGAATGGGATAGCTCGGATTGGGGCACAACACGACGTCGCCGGGCGCGGTGATCGCCTGCGCCACGTTGGCGAAACCTTCCTTGGAGCCCAGCGTGGCGACAACCTGGGTGTCCGGATTGAGCTTCACCCCGAACCGCCGCCCATAATAGCCAGCTTGGGCCTTGCGCAGGCCGGTAATGCCGCGCGAGGCGGAGTAGCGGTCGGTCCGGGGTTTGCCCAGTGTTTCCTTCAGTTTCTCGATCACGTGGGGCGGTGTGGGCAAATCCGGGTTGCCCATGCCGAGGTCGATGATATCGGCCCCGGCGTTCCGCGCGGCCGCCTTGGCCCGGTTCACCTGTTCGAAAACGTAAGGCGGCAGACGGCGGATACGGTAAAATTCTTCCATGAAACCCTTGCTCCGACACCCGCCAGGGAGATTCGAGGGAACCTTGACGCGCCGAAGCCGAATTTGGCTTTGTTGAGAAATCGCTCTTGGTCAATGACATAAAGCGAATTCAGGCGCGATTTCCCGGGCTCCGGACCTGCATGCGGTTGAATTGGGTTCTTTTACCACGGGAGCGGCACTGCGCCAGCCGTTCAGTCACTTCTTGGGAGGTTTTGGCGCTGCTGCTGCAGTCGCCTGGCGGTCGCGCGCAGCCGTCAGTTCTGCCTGGATTTTGGTCAGTTCCGCCGGCTTCATGGTTTGCTCGTCGCGTTCCGGCGGCAGATCGTGCACCGGAAGATAGGCGCCCGCCTCCCGCGGTCGCTGGGGCGCATCGGTCGGCAGCCCAATGCCCGGCATATCCGCGATCTGGGTCGAGCAACCACCAAGCGCGAGCGCCATCGCCAAGAGCACCCCAATCGCCCGCGGCCCTATCGTTCCCATCACCGGCATTGGTCCGGAATCTCCTGCAACCCGAGGTGCCGCACACCCCATCACACTCGAGTTGTTACGCTGGTACGAGACTTGCTCAGCCTGATTATCCCACTGCGCTGATTTCGACGTAAACGTGCGAGCGATTGTGTTCCGGAACAATACAAGCCCAAAGAACTAATCCAATTGGTAAGGCTTCAATGTGTCGAAATCGAGCGATTTATCGCAGTGCAGCAGGATTAACCTCACCCCGCCACGCGGCCAATCCGCGCGGTGACGAACCGGAGATGAAGCTATAGTGTCCCGATCATGAGTGAGGTCAACACCGAAACCCGTCCGTCGAATGCCTTCAACGCCGAGGCCTTCGGCTTGAACATCGCGAAAGCGCTGGAGACCAGCGGCCAGGCGCTCGCGGCCTATCTCAAGCCGCGCCAGGAAGGCCAGCTGGTAGATCAGCCGCCCAGCGAACTAACCGAAGTTATCAAGACCTTCTCGAAGGTCGCCGAGTATTGGCTCGCCGACGGCCAGCGCGCCGCGGAGCTGCAGGCGAGCATGGGCAAAGCCTATCTTGACCTCTGGGGTTCGGCGGCACGCCGCATGGCCGGCGAAGAGGTCAAGCCGACCATCGAGCCGTCGCCGCGCGACAAGCGTTTCAAGGACCCGGAGTGGAAATCCAACCAGTTCTTCGATTTCGTGCTGCAGCTCTATCTGCTCACCACGCAATGGGCCGACACGCTGGTGAAGAACGCCGAAGGCCTCGATCCGCATACCCGCAAGAAGGCCGAGTTCTACGTGCAGCAGATCGCCAACGCGCTGGCGCCGTCGAATTTCGTCTTCACGAATCCGGAGGTTCTGCGGGAGACGCTGGCGTCGAATGGTGACAATCTGGTTCGCGGCATGAAGATGCTGGCCGAAGACATCGAGGCCGGACATGGCGCGTTGCGAATCCGTCAGTCCGACCCGTCGAACCTCGTCGTCGGCGTCAATATGGCGACGACACCCGGCAAGGTCATCTACCAGAACGAGCTGATGCAGCTGATCCAGTACACGCCGACCACGGAGACGGTGTTGCGCACGCCGTTGCTGATCGTGCCGCCATGGATCAACAAGTTCTACATCCTCGATCTGAAGCCTGAAAAATCCTACATCAAATGGTGCGTCGACCAGGGCATCACGGTGTTCGTGATTTCCTGGGTCAACCCCGACAAGGAACTCGGCAAGAAGACCTTTGACGACTACATGAAGCAAGGGCCGCTCGCAGCGATGGACGTCATCGAAAAGGTGACGGGCGAGATGAAAGTCCATACCGCCGGTTACTGCGTCGGCGGCACGCTGCTCGCCTCGACGCTGGCCTGGCTCGCCGAAAAGCGGCGGCAGCGCGTGACGTCGGCGACGTTCTTTGCCGCGCAGGTCGACTTCACCCACGCCGGCGATCTCCTGGTGTTCGTCGATGAAGACCAGATTTCGGCGCTCGAACGCGACATGAAGGCCTCAGGCGTGCTCGAGGGCAGCAAGATGGCGATGGCCTTCAACATGCTTCGCTCAAATGACCTGATCTGGTCCTATGTCGTCAGCAACTACCTCAAGGGCCAGCCGCCCTCCGCCTTCGACCTGCTGCACTGGAACTCCGACGCCACGCGGATGCCGGCGGCCAACCATTCCTACTATCTGCGCAACTGCTACCTCGAGAACCGGCTGTCCACCGGCAGCATGGTGCTCGACAACACGCTGCTCGACCTGTCGAAGGTCAAGGTTCCCGTCTACAACCTGGCGACGCGCGAAGACCACATCGCGCCGGCCGAATCCGTGCTCTACGGCTCGCAGTTTTTCGGCGGGCCGGTCAGATACGTGCTGTCCGGGTCCGGCCATATCGCCGGCGTGGTCAATCCGCCCGCGGCCGGCAAGTACCAGTACTGGACCAACGACAACGTCAAGGACGTCAAGCTCGCGGAATGGCTGAAGAACGCCACCGAGCACAAGGGATCGTGGTGGCCCGACTGGCTGCAATGGCTGCAGGGCCTTGATCCCGAGCGCGTGCCCGCGCGCGCCGTCGGCTCCGAAGCGATGCCGCCGATCGAGGACGCGCCCGGCAGCTACGTCCGGGTCCGCGCATAGCGCCGACTCGCCTTGTTGGATATAACAAGCCATCCCGCGCCGGGAATCGAAATCATCAGGGGGAACCAATGACGCGCGAATTGTTCTGGCTGACTCTGACCGTGATTCTGACCGGGCTGATGTGGATTCCCTATGTGATCAATCGCTGCCAGGTGCGCGGGCTGTCCGGCGCGATGGCCAACCCTTCGCGCAACGACAAGCCGCATTCGGACTGGGCGAACCGGCTGATGTTCGCGCATGACAACGCGGTCGAGAATCTGATCATCTTCGCGCCGCTGGTCCTGATCCTCAACGCGATCGACTATTCCGACAGATGGACCGTGTTAGCCTGCGCCATCTATTTCTGGTCCCGCGTCGCGCACCTGATCGTCTACACGCTCGGCCTGCCGGTGTTCCGCACGCTGGCCTTCACCGTGGGCTTCTTTGCGCAGGTCGTGCTGGCGCTGGCGATCTTCAAGCTGGTTTGAGGTTCCGCTGCCGGCCTCGCGGGCAACGAGGCATCGAAGCTCGGCCGTTCCTAGACGGCGACACAGCGAACTATCGGCTGACCGTCAAAGGCAAGACATATGAAACCAGGTCCATCATCGATCCAGGTGCCTGGGGTGCCGTTGGCGCTGGCTTCTGCTGCCCTATTTGGCGCAGCTGCGCCGCTTTCCAAATTGCTTCTCGTCAGCATCGGCCCGCAGATGCTGGCGGGCCTGCTCTATCTCGGTGCGGGCCTGGGCTTGGCCATCGTGCATACCGCACGGACGGCGCTTGGCCTTTCGGCGCCTGAGGCCCCCCTAAGGCGACACGACCTGCCTTGGCTTATCGTCATTGTCATCGTCGGGGGCATTCTTGGCCCGGCATTGTTGATGCTAGGGCTTGGCCGGACCCCGGCCTCATCAGGATCATTGCTGCTCAATCTTGAGAGCATCGCAACGATGGGAATTGCCTGGCTCGTCTTTCGCGAAAACGCCGATAGACGGCTGTTGTTGGGCGCTTTGGCGATTATCCTCGGGGCAATAGTCCTGTCGTGGCAAGGGCGAAGCTTTTCGCTTGACGTATGAGCTGCGCTGATCGCCGGCGCTTGTATTTGTTGGGGTATCGATAACAACCTGACGCGCAAATTGTCTTCTGCCGACCCCGTCACGATTGCAATGATCAAGGGCCTTGTCGCCGGAGGGGTGAACATGGCGACCGGATCTTGGCTCGGCGATGCCTTACCGCCCATCGGCTTTGCGACCCTGGCTGCCCTGTTGGGTTTCTTTGTGATCGGAGTCAGCCTTGTTCTTTTCGTGCTTGCCCTTCGTCATCTCGGGGCCGCTCGCACTGGCGCTTACTTCTCGCTGGCCCCATTCATTGGCGCGTTGATCGCCTTGGGTCTCGGGGAGCCGCTGACATCCAAGCTGGCTTTCGCGGCGCTGCTGATGGGACTGGGGCTTTGGCTGCATCTCACCGAACGACATGAGCACGAACATTCTCACGAAGCGCTCGCGCACGAGCACCGGCATGTCCATGACGACCATCACCAGCATCGCAACGACGGGCCCACAGCCGAGCCACACTCCCATTGGCATGAACACAAGCCGATGCGGCACAAGCATCCGCACTACCCTGATCTGCATCACCGGCACAGACACTAAATCGTGCCGATGCTGGAAACAGGTGATCAGCCGCTCTTTTGAGTAATCACGAACAGCATCGACACCATCTTGTCGTCGAACCCTCTTACATCGCCGGTTTCGATCGACAGCGAACTCCATTTTCCCGCCTTGGCATAAGTGGCGCGTAGCCAGTCAGGCGTCGGGTAATTGTAGTAGCGGTCAAGCGTGTCACGGCCCTCGCCGTCGCCCTGCTTGTAGCTGGCGTAGAAAAAACCTCCCGGCTTCAGCGCGCGCCAGATCAGCGACAGCACTGACACGAGTTCGTCTCGGGGAACGTGCAGCAGGCAGGCATTGGCCCAGACGGCGTCATAGTGCTCGACCTCGGCGAGTTCGTGAAACAGCAGCGTTTCGACCGGACGGCCGATGTGCTTTGACGCGATCGCAGCCAGTTCGGGCGATCCGTCGGTCGCGCGGACATCGAAGCCGCGCGCCAGCATTTCCGCGGTGTCGACGCCGGCGCCGCATCCGAGTTCGAGAATGCAAGCACGAGGCGGCAGCAGCGCCAGGAACGCCATCAGCCGCGCCTGGCGCGAGCTGATCTCGCGCCCGGCATAGGCGGCGGCGTTGTCGCGGTAGAATCGCAGGGTCTCCTCGTCCACCGCAGCAACCTCCGATTACGGGAACAACGCGATCTGCTCAAGCCCCGCGGTTTCCGGAAGCCCGAACATCAGGTTCATGTTCTGGATCGCCTGTCCGGCCGAGCCCTTCACCAGGTTGTCGAGCGTGGAAATCACGATCGCCCGGTTCTTGATGCGGTCGGCGACGACGCCGATCTGCACGTAGTTCGAGCCACGCACATTCTGCGTCTGCGGCAGCACGCCCTTCTTCGCGACATGCACGAATGGTTCCTTGGCGTAGGCCTTCTCCAGCGCGGCCCGCAAATCGTCCGGAGTCGCGCCGTTCAGCTTGACGTAGGACGTGCAGAGTTCGCCCCGCGCCATCGGAATGAGATGCGGCGTGAAATTCACCGTCACGCCTGCGCCCGCCGCGACGCCGATCTCCTGCTCGATTTCGGGCGCGTGCCGGTGGGTGCCGACCGAATAGGGCGAGAGGCCCTCGCCAGCCTCGCTGAACAGCGTGTTCTGCTTCAGCCCGCGGCCGGCGCCGGTGACGCCGGATTTGGCGTCGATGACGATATCGTCGACGTCGATCAGTTTTGCCTTGGCCAGCGGCACCAGCGCCAGCAGCGCCGCTGTCGGATAGCAGCCGGGACAGGCGACCAACCGCGCCGAGGTGATCTTTTCCCGGTAGAACTCGGTCAGGCCATAGACCGCCTCACGCTGCAGTTCGAGCGCCCGGTGCTCATGGCCGTACCATTGCGCATAGGTTTCCTTGTCGCGCAGCCGGAAATCGGCGGACATGTCGAGGACCTTGATTCCGGGATTGGCCTTGAGGACTGCGGCGATGATCTCCTGGGTGGTTCCGTGCGGCAGCCCGCAGAAAACCGCGTCGAGCGTGGTCCAGTCGACCTTTTCCCATTCGACGAGCTTCGGCAGGTCCAGCATGAAGAAATGCGGAAACACCTCGCCCATGGCTTTGCCGGCGTGGGTATTGGCGGTGAGCGCGGCGATCTCGGCATTCGGATGCCGCGCCAGGAGGCGCACCGCGTCGGCACCGGTATAGCCGGACGCGCCGAGAATGCCGATCTTCTTCGTGCTCATCACACGCTCCTTTCAGGCGCAGTCGTTTGATTGTCTTGTACCGCATCCGCCGCGAAAGCCAGCGGCCGCGCCTCGCGCATCAGGGTTGCGATGGCGAGCGCATCGGCGTCGGGTTGCGAGGCCAGCGCGTGGGCCAGCGCCGAATAGTCCGCATCCGACTTGTGCTGGTTCAGCTTGAAGCTGCCTTCGATCTCCTCGACCGTCATCTCAAGTCCCACGATCGCTTTCTTCATCGCCTCGAGCCGCCCGGCCGTCATCTTCGACGACAACCACGGCTTTTTCGGAAGCAGCCTGTCCTCGAACCTGGCGCTGAGCCTCTCGATTTGCTCGGCGAGTTCGTCGTCGGACATCGCCCGTACCGGGCCGGTCAGGTGTACCGCCTGATAGAGCCAGGTCGGCACCTGGTCGGGCGAGACGTACCAGTCCGGTGACACATAGGCATCCGCGCCGGTCACGGCGAGCAGCCAGGACGTCGTCCCGTTCGCGAGTTTTGCCAACGGATTTTGGCGGGCGACATGGAACGCGGCGCGCGGCGTGCCGTCATTGGCGGAGGTGAGGTAGAACGGCAGCGACGAGGCGACCGGCTTGTTGCCATCCCACGCGCAGGCGAGCCCAAAGCCGCGCGCCTGCGCAAACGCCAGGCTGGCGGCGCGGTCGGGCTTGAACGGAGGGGGCGTATACATCTCAAACTCCTGCTTGACGTAGGAGCCGCCTGATCAGACCGCGTTGCCTTGAAAAGGAAGAAGCCGCGGGACCCGATCCGGCGGCAGGGGCGACGACCTCAAACGCAGGCGTCCGCCCTGACCGCGATGGCGCGGCGGCGGCGGGCGTTCGACATGGTCGGGGCGTTGATCATCATGGGCGCGGCTATAGGGCCGCCCGGTTCCCGGGTCAAGCCAAACGTGGCGTTGCGCGCCCGCGCGTGGGGTCAAATGCCAGCACCGTGATCGCGCTCCGCCCCGTTTCATATCGTGAGGAAGGTCGGGAATTTTCGAGCCGACCGGGGGTTTTTAGCCAGGGAAAGAGCAGAATTTTCCGACACGGCTATCTCTTCCCTTTCATGCCGCCCCCAACACGAGGACATCGCAAATGATAGAATTCACCCGCCGCGCGGCCCTGGCTGGCGTCGCCGCAACCACCCTTGTCCCGCTCGCCGGCGGGACATGGGCCCGCGCCGGCGCGCCCCTAGCCGACAAGCAAGCTCCCGGCTTTTACCGTTACAACATCGGCACACACCAGATCACCGTCGTTTCCGACGGGATCACCGTTGCACCGCGAGCGGACAACTATGTCGTCAACGCATCGAAGGACGAGGTCAGCAAGGCATTCGCCGACAACTACCTGCCGCCGGACAAGGCTACCCACAGCTACAACCCGATCGTCATCAATACCGGATCCAAGCTTGTCGTGGTGGACACCGGTCTCGGCCCCGCCACCTACGAGCAAAGCAAGGGCAAGGCCGGACAGTTTCAAACCAATCTTGCGGCAGCCGGCATCGACCGTAATAGCGTCGATACCGTGATAATCTCGCATTTTCACGGAGACCATATCAACGGACTCCTGACTGCGGACAACAAGGCCGCCTATCCGAATGCCGAGATCATGGTGCCGTCAGCGGAGTGGAAATTCTGGATGGACGACGGCGAGATGAGCAAGGGAACAGGAAACCCCATCCTCGAGGGCAACTTCAAGAATTCGAGAAGGGTATTCGATGCTCTCGGCCGCAAGGTGACACAGTATGACGCCGGCAAGGAGCTTGCGCCCGGCATTGCGTCCGTCGCCAGCCCCGGTCATACGCCGGGTCATACTTCTTTTGTCGTCACCTCCGGCTCGGAAAAGTTGCTGGTGCAGGTCGATATCACGGCCGGGGCCGCTTTCCTCTTCGTCAAGAATCCCGAGTGGCAGGCGGTGTTTGACGTCGACAAGCCGCTCGCTGTCCAAACGCGGCGCAAGCTTTACGATATGGCTATCGCGGAAAAGATGCCTATCCAGGCGTTCCATGCCGGATTCCCGGGGCTCGTGCGGGTGGAGAAGGATGGAAATGGCTATCGCTGGATCCCTGCGCTTTGGAATTCGTCGCTGTAGGCCAGTCGAACTGCCCCCTCGCCCAACTTGGAAGTCGCCAAGTTACTGACCCTCTCCCTTAACCAACGGAGAGGGTCAAACTCTACACCGCCCGCAACAGCCATGTGGCGATCCTCGCCATCACGTCGCCCCCCAGCAGCAGCACCGCCGACCACACCAGCGCGGACACGAAATTGGCGATCTGGAACGGCCAGTAGGACATCTCGAAAATACCGGCAGCGAGCGGCACCGATGCCCGCAACGGGCCGAAGAAGCGGCCGATGAAGATCGAGGGCACGCCCCACTTCTGCACGAAGGCCTCGCCGCGCGGCAGGATGGTCGGAAACCGCGACAGCGGCCACATCTCGGCGACGTGTTCCTTGTATTTGAATCCCAGCCAATAGGACAGCCAATCGCCCAGCGCAGCCCCTAGCGCGCCGGCGATCCAGACCGGCCAGAAGTTGATCCCGCTGACGCCGATCAGCGCGCCGATCGCGACCAGCGCGCCCCAGGCCGGCACCACCAGCGAGACGAAGGCGAGCGATTCGCCGAACGCCAGCACCAGCACGATCGGCGCGGCCCAGACCTGATGCTCGCGCACAAAATCCGCCAGCGTGCGCGCAAAGTCTTCCATTCCGAGTTGCCCTTCGTAGCCCTTCCACCCGACTCGACCTCTTGCAACCATTCTACGGGTTTGCGAGCAAAGGACAGGTAAGCCAGCCCCTGCCGCAACATCAAGTCACAAAGGCGGGGGGTGGTTTGCGAGCTCGCGCTCGCCGCGAAGTGTCCTTAACCCGACAGAAGCAGGCAGGTAAATACCTGACGATGAGATGTACTGGCGCGTCAGCTTTGCGGTGATGGCGGCCGCCTGGGCGGGCGCGGCTTTGCCGGGCGCGACGATGCAGGAGCAATCGGCTGCAGGGTGACTATGACGGGATTGGGCTTGTGATCGAGCGCCGCACCGGTGGCCGCATCGACGCCCATGCCGACCAGTCCGCCAAGCAAGAGGTTTCCGGCGAAGCCCGCCGCGCCCGTTCCGGGAATCTCCTTGGTCAGCGGGATCACCTGCGGCTCATATCCCTCCTTGGTGACGGTCACGTGATATCGGCACTGCGCTTGGCCACGACCACGCAAGGGGTGACGCAGGCCGTCGCATTGTCCAGCCCCGACAGTTCGGCCGTCGCGCCCGACGGCGTGCTGGATATGGAGATGTTCTCGGTCGTGCCGCGCGTCACCGACGCGCAGCCGCCACAGGACGCCGCGAGCGCCGCAGCCAACAGCAACCTGAACATTGGACCCTCTTCCCCTGCGCGACCACGTGACCTTCACGCAACCCGAGGATGAAATCAAGCCATGCACGCGGCAAGACTCAACGCCTTGGGTTCCGTGCATTGCCGCCGGACCGACTGGCCGCCGGGAGTCGACCCTCGCCGTCACTTTTTGAGCCCATCCGTGGCATAGTCATCATCACCGATTCGCGACGCGACCTCGCGCGCAACACATCAAGAGCTCATGTCCAAACCATTGAAATCATCGGCAAAAACCAAGTCGTCCAGCGACCTGTTCGGGTCGGAATCAAAGGCCCGCACATCGGCGGCCGCGCGGGCCGGCAGCGCCGAGGCCGGCTACACCGCCGCCGACATCGAGGTGCTGGAAGGATTGGAGCCGGTGCGCCGCCGCCCCGGCATGTATATCGGCGGCACCGACGAAAAGGCGCTGCATCATCTGTTCGCCGAGGTGATCGACAACGCCATGGACGAGGCGCTGGCGGGGCACGCGTCTTTCATCGAGGTCGATCTCGGCGCCGACGGATTCCTCACCGTCACCGACAATGGCCGCGGCATCCCGGTCGATCCGCATCCGAAATTCCCGAAGAAGTCTGCGCTCGAAGTCATCATGTGCACGCTGCATTCCGGCGGAAAATTCGATTCCAAGGTCTACGAGACCTCGGGCGGCCTGCACGGCGTCGGCATCTCCGTGGTCAACGCGCTGTCTTCGCGGCTCGAGGTGGAGGTCGCGCGCAGCCAGAAACTCTACCGCATGAGTTTCGAGCGCGGCCATCCCAAGGGCAAGCTCGAGGACCTCGGCAAGATCAACAACCGCCGCGGCACCCGCATCCGCTTCAAGCCTGACGCCGACATTTTCGGCGCCAAGGCGGCTTTCAAGCCGCAGCGCCTGTTCAAGATGACGCGCTCGAAGGCCTATCTGTTCGGCGGCGTCGAGATTCGCTGGCGCTGTGACCCCGCGCTGCTGAAGGGCGTCGACGACGTGCCCGCCGAGGACAGTTTCCATTTTCCCGGCGGCCTGAAGGACTATCTCGCCGCCGCCATTCACGCCGACACGCTGGTGCATCCTGACATCTTCTCCGGCAAGTCCGGGCGCAACGGCGCCCATGGCGCCTGCGAATGGGCCGTGGCGTGGACGGCGGACGCCGACGGCTTCCTCTCCTCCTACTGCAACACCGTGCCGACGCCCGACGGCGGCACCCATGAGGCCGGCATGCGCAGCGCGATGCTGCGCGGCCTGAAGGACCATGCCGAGCGCATCGGCCAGGGCAAGCGCGCCGCGCCCATCACCTCGGAGGACGTCATGGTCGGCGCCGCCGTCATGCTCTCGGTGTTCGTGCGCGAGCCCGAATTCCAGGGCCAGACCAAGGACCGGCTGGCGACCGCGGAAGCCCAGCGCATCGTCGAACAGGCGATCAAGGATCCGTTCGACCACTGGCTGTCGGGCAATCCGCTGCAGGCCAACAGGCTCTTGGACTTCGTTGTCGAGCGCGCCGACGAGCGGCTGCGCCGCCGCGCCGAGAAGGAAACCTCGCGCAAGACCGCGGTGAAGAAGCTGCGGCTGCCCGGCAAGCTCGCCGACTGCACCAACACCGCGACCGAAGGCTCCGAACTGTTCATCGTCGAGGGCGATTCGGCCGGCGGCAGCGCCAAGCAGGCGCGCGACCGCAAGACCCAGGCGGTCCTCCCCTTGCGCGGAAAAATCCTCAACGTGGCTTCCGCCGGCAAGGACAAGCTGACCGCCAACGCCCAGCTCGCCGATTTGATGCAGGCGATCGGCTGCGGCACGCTGGCGCAGTATCGCGAGGAAGACCTGCGTTACTCCCGCATCATCATCATGACCGACGCCGACGTCGACGGCGCCCACATCGCCGCGCTGCTGATCACGTTCTTCTACCGCCAGACGCCGCGGCTGATCGACGGCGGCCATCTCTATCTTGCGGTGCCGCCGCTCTACCGGCTCACCCATGGCAGCAAGACGGTCTACGCCCGCGACGACGCCCACAAGGAAGCTCTGCTGAAGAGCGAATTCAACGCCAATGCCAAGGTCGATGTCGGCCGCTTCAAGGGCCTCGGCGAAATGATGCCGGCGCAGCTCAAGGAAACCACCATGGACCCGGCCCGGCGCTCCCTGTTGCGCGTGGTGCTTTTGGCCGACGACCGCGAGGGCACCGCCGACTCGGTCGAGCGGCTGATGGGCACCAAGGCCGAGGCGAGATTCGCCTTCATCTCCGACAAGGCGGAATTCGCCCGCGAGGATTTGCTGGACGTGTGAGCGTCCGGGTTGATCCCCGCGACGTTTCAAGATCATCATTCCGGGCGATGCGCCAGCATCGAACTACGATGCGCAATTGCGCATCGGAGAATCCATCGTCCCGCAAATGAACGTGGAGAAATGGATTCCGGGCTCGCCGCTTTGCGGCGCCCCGGAATGACGACGTAGTCAATTGCAAATCCCGATCACGCCGCGTCGGCGGGCCTCACGCGCCTGGCGATATCTCCTTCCACCTCCCCACCTTTCCCGGCAAGTGTGCCCGCCCCGCAACAGCATTTCGGGCGGAACCGGGTATAGTTTCCGTACTGAATTTGGGGAATCGGTGCTCGCGCACCCTTTTTGGAACCGCCGGGTCCGGCGCTCTTGGCTGAAGGGATTTGGGACTATGCAGAAACTGGTGATCGCGCTGACCGCAATGGCGGCATTCTCTGGCCCCGCGCTGGCAGCCGACATGGCCGCCAAGGCCCCGATGCGGGCCGCCCCTGTCGCCTACGCGCCGTCCTGGACCGGCTGTTACATCGGCGGCGGCGGCGGCTACAGCATGTACAACGCCGAAACCCGGCAGGTGGATCCCACCACGGGGGCTTTCGTCGCCCATCAGGGCGATGCTGGCGGCCGCGGTTACTTCGGCAATGTCCAGGTCGGTTGCGACTACCAGTTCGGCGGCAACTTTGTGTTCGGCGCATTCGGCGATTACAGCTTCATGGATGTCGATGGCGATAAAATCGGCCCTCCGCTCGTCTTCGGCGTCGGCAGCCTCAAGCAGGATTCGGCCTGGGCGGTCGGCGGCCGTGTCGGTTACCTCATCACACCCTCGGTCCTGAGCTATTTCAGCGGCGGCTGGACCCAATCCCATTTTGACCAGGTCAACTACCGCAACCCACTTACGCTCGCCCTTTCCGGAACCGCCCTCCCCGGCGCGACCTATGATGGCTGGTTCCTCGGCAGCGGCATCGAACACTCGCTCTCGTTCCTGCCCGGCCTGTATCTGAAGACCGAATACCGGTTCTCCCAGTTCGAGCGCAAGCAGCTCAACAACATTGTGACCGCGACAGGCGCGGCGAGCGGTACTGCTGAAACTGTCAAGCCCTATACCCACTCCGTGCTGACCTCGCTGGTCTATCGCTTCAACTGGGGCGGCGCACCGGTATCCGGCAGGTATTGATATCGAGTATTGATCTCGACGACCCATCTCCCGATTGACCATCTCAAAAGCCCCGGCATCGTCCGGGGCTTTTTTTGTCGTCCGTGAAGAACATCGAGCTCACGCTGGATTGAGCCGGACGCCGGGGAAGAGTGCAGTTAGGAACAGACGCAGCAAGAGCCTGAGCCACCGGATCAGGCGGCGGAAGTTGTAGCC
>NZ_JALHLP010000009.1:125851-138562 GCF_022844465.1 Bradyrhizobium sp. | reverse complement strand
CAGATCAGGACATCATCAGGAAGGTGACCGCGGAACACCGCTTACCACCAAGGTCGAGTCCGGTTCGCATCAATGAACGGACATGCGTGGGCAACGTCGGCTAGTCCGAAAAGTGCCAACAGGCGACATCAGAGGCGCGAGGGTCAGAACGCGACGCGCAGTCCCACGCGGCCGCTGACGGCGTTGGATTTGTCCGACAGCGCCAGATATTCGCCGGCCGAGAACAGAGTCACGTTGCGCGTGCGCCATTCCATGTTGAGCCCGCCATTGCCGCCCCAGACATTGGTTTGGCCCGGCTCCTCGGGCCACGGCGTTCGCCGCGGCGGGCATCCCTGCTAAAGAGGATCGCCACGTGTCGCAGGCATGCCGCCAGCAAGAACAGAGGGAAAACGCCATGACCTACGAATACAAACTCCTGGATGTCGCGGTCTCCGGCCGGGTCGCGACCGTCACGATCAGCAACCCGCCGGTCAACGTCATCACGCTGGCCCTGCTGGCGGAGCTCGAGGCGCTCTCGCACGCGTTGAAGGCGGACCCCGACCTCACGGTCGTGGTCTTCCGCAGCGCCGATCCGGATTTCTTCCTGGCGCATTTCGACGTGGCCGCGATCTTGCAGCGCCCGACCGACACGCCGGCCCGCCGCGATACGCAGATCAAGCCCTATCACGCCATGTGCGAGCGCTATCGCACCATGGACAAGGTCGTGATCGCCCAGATCGAAGGCCGGGTCGGCGGCGGCGGCAGCGAACTGGCGGCCTCGTTCGACATGCGTTTCGGGGTGCGCGGCAAGACCAAGATCAACCAGATGGAGGTCCCGCTGGGCATCCTGCCCGGCGGCACCGGCACACAGCGGCTGCCTCGGCTGATCGGGCGCGGGCGGGCGATGGAGTTGATCCTGGCGGGCGACGACCTGGACGCGGAAACCGCGGAGCGCTGGGGCTATCTGAACCGCATCTACGAGGCGAAGGAGATCGGCCCGGCGGTCGAGAAGCTTGCGCGCCGCATCGCGTCATTCCCCGCGGAGGCGGTGCGTCTCGCCAAGCAGAGCGTCAATCAGTCCGACCGCCCCTTGATCGAGGGGCTGTTCGAGGAAGCCTATCTGTTCGACCAGACCCTGCGCACCGCGGGCGCCAAGGCCAACATGCGCCGGTTCCTGGAGATCGGCGGACAGACGCGCGAGGGCGAGTTGCGTATGGGCGAACTCTGCGCCGAACTGGGCGCCGGTGACGAAGGGACAACGAGGCCAGGATAGACCCATCGCCCTGGCCGGTCATCACCAAGCGTATCCCGCGATCCGAAGATGCCGGGCGCTGTGCCGCTGCTGGGCAAGGCCGAGGACGCCACCGTCTTGCCGCACGCGATCTGGCACGGACCCTCGCCCAACCGCTCCGGCAAGGCGCGCAAGACCATCCTCTACAAAAGCGCCATTTCGGACCGATCCCAGCGGGCCCGCTCTGCCCTCAACTTCGGGCGTGTCAGTGCGCTGCACCAAGTGCAGCGATGGGTCATTCGCGACCGGGTCGAACCGGCAGCAAGTCCGGCCATGTCCGCTATGCCGCCGAAAGCGGAAGTAGGCGGAGCTGTAGCGTGCGCGCCCTCACGAGCAGAATGCTTGACGGTGGGCACGGCGCAAGTACGCCTTTGCCTAGCCTACGAGACCGAACGCATCACGGCATCGACGAGCAAGCCCGCGAACAGCAACAGTCCGGCGTCGCGGTTGGATTTGAAAATTCGCAGGCACAACGCGGGATCGCTTACATCCAATCGCCTGATCTGCCAGACCAGATGCGCGGCGAACGCGAGCAGCCCGATCCAGGCCGGCCAGCGCGCGCCGGCGAGCGCCAGCGCCGCGCCGATCAGCAGCACGGCCAGCGAATAGAAAATCGAAAGCGCGCGATGGGTGCGCGCGCCGAACAGGCGCGCGGTGGACTTGACGCCGATCAGCGCGTCGTCCTCGGCGTCCTGATGGGCGTAGATGGTGTCGTAGCCGATCACCCAGGCGATCGAGCCGGCGTAGAGCGCGAGCGCGGTCAGGTCGATCCGGCCGAGCGTGACCGCAAATCCCATCAGCGCGCCCCAGGAGAAGGCGAGGCCCAGCACGACCTGCGGCCACCAGGTGATGCGCTTCATGAACGGATAGGCCGCGACGATCACCAGCGAGGCGATGCCGGCCAGGATCGCAAAGCGGTTGAACTGCAGCAGCACGACAAGCCCGATCAAGGCCTGCACGGCCAGAAACGCGAAGGCCTGCGCCACGCTGACCTGGCCGGCCGGCAGCGGCCGCGAGCGGGTGCGCTCGACGCGCGCGTCGAGATCGCGGTCGGTGATGTCGTTCCAGGTGCAGCCCGCGCCGCGCATGACGAAGGCGCCGACGAAGAACAGCGCGAGCACGAGCGGCAATGGCGCGAGGTCGCGCGCGATGCCGGCGGCCAGCGCCGCCGACCACCAGCACGGCAGCAGCAGCAGCCATGATCCGATCGGACGGTCGAAACGGGAAAGCCGCAAGTAGGGCCTCGACCAGGCCGGCGCATGCGTATCGACCCAGTTGCCGGTGGCGTCGGCGACGCGGGCGGTCGCCTCGCTCATCGGCGCGGGGTCATCGCTGGAGAACGTTGCCGTTCAGCGTGTCGAACGTGCTGCCGCCCTTCTTGGGCTGCGCCTCGGGCAGCGCCGCCGAAGACCCCAGCACTTCGCTGAGACTCGGACCGGCCGGCCGCGCCTGCTGCGCCTGCGCCGCGATTCCGCACACCTGCTTCTGCATCTTCTCGGTGTTCTTATGGCCGTTGCGGAGCTGGTCGGCGATCTGCGGCGGAATTCCGCACTTCGCCGAATTGGTTTCGACATATTTTATCATCTTGATCTCGGCCTGGCCGAAATTGCCGATCAGCTTGCAGGCTTCATCCGGCGACGCCTTGCGGTCGCTGGCGGCCTTGATCAGCTTGCCGCGCTTCTCCGCCTCCTCGCGCAAGGGAAGGAAGCCCTTCATGCAGGCGTCCGCGGCGCCACCCGCCTGCGGCGGCGGCGCGCCACCGCCGAACCCGCCGCCCGGAATCGGCGCGGCACCCTGGGTCGGGAACGCCGACGGCGCGCCGACAGAGGCGGCCGGCGCCGCGGCGTTCACGGGCGGAAACGGCGAGGCGCTGGCGGCGGGCGCGGCGCCCTGGCCGGGTAGCGGCGCCGGAAACGTGCCTTGTGCAAAGGCGTAACCCGCGTGAGCGGTCACGATGACGATAGACAGCGGCACAATCAGGCGGCGGATCATCAAGGGTGTTTCTCCGGCAAGGTCCAGCGGGGCCCGGCGTGTTCGGATCGAAGCACGATTTGCGACACGACATTTTACGATTGCTGGGGGCGCATAACAACCCGCGGAATGGGGCAACAGCGCGGCGTAGGGCAGCAATAATTGCCCGAAAACAACTTGTTTCGGCTAAAACGCGCCGCCGAACGGAACCTTGCCATGCCTGAACCCGATTTTCGCGCCCCCCGCCTGTTCATCGACGCCCCCTTGCGGGAGGGTGAGCGAATCGCGCTGGAACGCCACCACAGCAACTATCTCGGCAACGTGCTGCGGCTCGCGGCCGGCGACAATATCCTGGTGTTCAACGGCCGCGACGGCGAATGGCAGGCGCGGATCGAGGGCCGCAAGCGGCCGGACAGCGTGAGCATCGCCACGCCGACCCGGCCGCAGGACCGCCTCCCCGACATTGCCTACGTGTTTGCGCCGTTGAAGCACGCCCGCCTCGACTACATGGTGCAGAAGGCGGTCGAGATGGGGGCCTCCAGGCTGCAGCCGGTGCTGACGCGCCATACCCAGGTCGCGCGTGTCAACGGCGCGCGGATGCGCGCCAACGTCATCGAAGCCGCCGAGCAATGCGGCATCCTGAGTCTGGCTGCAGTTGCCGAGCCGGTGACGCTCGAGCGTTACCTGGGTGGACGCGAAGGCGAGCGCCTCCTGGTGTTCTGCGACGAGATGGCCGAGCGCCATGATCCCCTGCAGGCGCTGCAACAAGGGTTAACCGCCGCGAAGGGAATCGACGTCCTGATCGGCCCCGAGGGAGGGTTTGCCGAGGAGGAACGGGCGCTGCTGCTGCGACAGCCGACAACGCTGCGGCTTTCGCTGGGGCCGCGCATCCTGCGCGCCGACACCGCCGGCGTCGCCGCGCTGGCGCTGGTGCAGGCCTCGCGCGGCGACTGGAAAACGCCGGGATAGCAAACGGCGGCTTAACGATTAGGGCCGCGTCCGTTGATCCGTTTGGCGTTAACCGATTTGTCGTTAAGCCAGCCGGCCGATCCCTGTCGAAACCCTGCCCCGGCCATGCTAAGGCGGGCGCCAACAGAGCCTGGAACCCGGGTTTTTCCGGATGGTTGGACCTGAGATGACCGCAAACGCCGCCGCTCGAACTGTCGCCGGATCCGCCGCCTGGGCGGACGCGCTGCTGTTGCCGTTTGCGCAGGCCGGCTATATCCATGCCGAGCCCGCCATCCTGCAGCCGGCCGAGCCGTTTCTCGACCTTTCCGGCGAAGACATCCGCAAGAGCCTGTATCTGACCACCGACGCCTCGGGCGCCGAGCTTTGCCTGCGTCCCGATCTCACCATTCCGGTGGCGCGGGATTATCTTGCCTCCGGCCGCGCCGGAGCGCCTGCGGGCTTCAGCTATCTCGGGCCGGTGTTCCGGTATCGCGGCGGCCGCCCCAGCGAGTTTGTGCAGGCCGGCATCGAATCCTTTGGCCGGCAGGACCGCGCCGCAGCCGACGCCGAAATGCTGGCGCTGGCGCTGCAAGCCACCACCGCCTTCGGGGTCAAGAACATCGAAATCCGCACCGGCGACGTCGCGCTGTTCACTGCGCTGATCGAGGCGCTCGATCTCTATCCGGTATGGCGGCGGCGGCTGATCAAGGACTTCAACCGCAAGATCAGCCTGGAACAGGACATCGAGCGGTTGACGCTGTCGACCGGACCCGGCCGCAACGAATATGAGGGCGTGCTGGCCGCGCTGGCCGGCTCCGACCGCAAGGCGGCGCTGGCGCTGGTGACCGACCTGATGTCGATCGCCGGCACCACCAATGTCGGCGGCCGCACGGTGGCCGAAATCGCCGACCGCTTCCTTGAACAATCGACGCTGAAGGGCGGCGCGCTTCCGCGCGACGCGCTCGCCATCATCAAGCGCTTTCTCGCCATCGCCGGCGACCCCGGCGAATCGGTGGCGCAGTTGCGCGCGCTGGCGGCCGACGCCAAGCTTGATCTCGCTGACGCGATCGACCAGCTCGAAAGCCGCGTCCGCTTGATGGCCGCGCGCGGCATCGACCCGCGCCTGGTGCGCTTCTCGACCGCGTTCGGGCGCGGGCTGGACTATTACACCGGCTTCGAATTCGAACTGCACAGCGCCGGAAACCCCGTCGGCAACGGCGCCGAACCGCTGGTGGCGGGCGGTCGCTATGACGGCCTGATGACGCAGCTCGGCGCGGCCACGCCGATTCCCGCTGTCGGCTTCTCGGTCTGGATCGAGGCGCTACTGTCGGCAAGGCCGGCCGCGCCAGGGAGCCAGGCATGAGCGCCCCCTTCGTTGTCGCCGTTCCCTCCAAGGGCCGTCTGCAGGAGAACGCCGAGGCCTTCTTCACGCGCGCGGGCCTGGCGCTCGCCAAGCCGCGCGGCGCGCGCGATTATCGCGGCACCATCGCCGGCCTCGACCATGTCGAGATCGCCTATCTCTCGGCCAGCGAAATCGCCGCGCAGCTTGCGCGGGGCACGGTGCATCTCGGCGTCACCGGCGAGGACCTGTTGCGCGAGAGCATCGTCGACGCCGACACCCGCGTGCTGTTGATCGACAATCTCGGCTTCGGCAGCGCCAATGTCGTGGTCGCGGTGCCGCAGGCCTGGATCGACGTCCGCACCATGGCCGATCTCGACGACGTCACCACCGGCTTCCGCGCCAAGCATAACCGGCGGATGCGGGTCGCGACCAAATACATCAACCTGACACGCGGCTTTTTCGCCTCGCACGGCGTGGTCGACTACCGCATCGTCGAGAGCGCCGGCGCCACCGAAGGTGCGCCGGCCGTCGGCACCGCCGAGATGATCGTGGACATCACGACGACAGGGGCGACGCTGGCGGCCAACGGACTGAAGGTGCTCGACGACGGCGTGATCCTGCGCAGCCAGGCCAACCTCGTCGCCGCCAGAGATGCCGACTGGTCGGGCGAGGCGCGGGAAACCGCGCGCGTGATCCTGGATCACATCGCCGCGCGGGCGCGCGCCAGCAAGTATCGCGAGGTCCGCACCCGGTTTGCCGGCTGCAACGACGCGCTGCTGGCGGAAGCCCACAACCGGTTCGGCGTGGTCGCCCCGTTCGGCGGGCCGACTTCCTCGGGCATGCTGACCCTGCACTGCCCGCCGGCGCGGCTCTACGCGCTCGGCAGCTTTCTGCGTGAACACGGCGCCGATACGGTGTCGGTCGCCTCGCTCGACTACGTGCTCGACCGCGACAATCCGCTTTTTGCCCGGCTCGAGGCCTTCCTGCGGCCATGAGCCGGCGGTTTCGTTCATCGTCGCGACAGCTTGCGACGTGTAACATATGCTGTTGGGATGCTGTGTCCTGGATGATTTGGGATCCGACCGAATGACGCTCGGCGCTGACGTTTCCGCCCTGTCGACGACCGCAGCCAGCGCCGCCGCGCAGGGCCTGTCGATCGTCGTGCCGCTGCACAACGAGGCGGCCGGGCTTGCCGGGCTGCACGGGCGGCTGATCGGCCTTGCCCGCACCCTCAAGGGCCGCTACGGCCTTGCCAGCGAAGTGGTCTATGTCGACGACGGCAGCACCGACGCCACGCTGGCGATCGCCCGCGCGCTGGCGGCGGAGGCGCTCGACATCCAGGTGGTGTCGCTGTCGCGCAATTTCGGCAAGGAAGCCGCGCTGATGGCGGGGCTCGACCACGCCCGCCGCGGCGCGGTCCTGTTCATGGACGGCGACGGCCAGCATCCGCCCGATCTGGTCGAGAAACTCGTCGCCCACTGGATCGACGACGGTTACGACGTCGTCTATACCGCGAAGGCCAATCGCGACAATGAATCATTCCTGCGCCGCCAGGCGGTGCATGGCTTCTACGCGCTGATCAACTGGGGCGCGCGGCAGAAGATCCCCGAGGACGCCGGCGATTTTCGCCTGCTGTCACCGCGCGCCGTCGCCGCGTTGCGCCAGCTTCCCGAACGCAACCGCTTCTTCAAGGGCCTCGCAAGCTGGATCGGCTTCCGCCAGATCCGCGTCGATTACGAACCGGCGCCGCGCGCGCATGGCGTGACGACCTTCAGCCCCGGCCGGCTGATCGGCCTTTCGATCGAGGGATTGACGTCGTTCTCGGTGGCGCCGCTGCGCTTTGCCAGCCTGTTCGGCGTACTGCTGGCGGCGGGCGCATTCCTGTTCGGCCTGACCATCGTCTGGGAAACCTGGACCACCGGCAAGCAGGTCCCCGGCTATCCCTCGCTGGTGGTCGGCCTGATGACGATCGGCGGCGTCCAGCTGATCATGATCGGCATCGTCGGCGAATATATCGGCAAGATCCTCTCCGAACTGAAGGCGCGCCCGATCTACTTCGTCGCCGAGCACGCGGAGAAGCGCGCGGACGCGGAACAGGCGCCGGGCGAAACCGAGCGGACCGCCGCCGAATGATCGCGGCCGCGCCGCCGCGCCGGATCTGGCTGTGCGCCGACGATTACGGACTGGCCGAGGGCGTCAATCGCGCCATTCGCGACCTGATCGGCCGGGCCCGCCTCAATGCGACCTCGGTGATGATGGTCGGCCCGGCGATCGGCCGCGCCGAAATCGCCGCGCTGCAGGAAGTCGCGGCCGCCAGCCCGCGCTGCGCCATCGGCCTGCACGCGACCCTGACGGCACCGTTCCGGCCGTTGACGATGCATTTCCGGCCGCTGGACGGCGGCCTGTTCCCGCCGTTTCCCAAACTGTTGCGGCTGGGCCTGTTGCGACGGCTCGACCCTGAAATGATCGAGGACGAACTGGCGGCCCAGCTCGCGGCGTTCAAGGACCTGCTCGGCCGCGCACCCGACTTCGTCGACGGCCATCAGCACGTGCAACTGTTTCCCGGCGTCCGCGACGCCTTCCTGCGCGCGGTCAAGCAGGCGGCGCCCGACGCCTGGGTCCGCCAGGGTGGCAGGCGACAGAGGCCGGCAAAGCGGCTCGGCGCGCCCAAGGCGCTGCTGCTCGACGTCCTCAGCGCGCAATTCCGCGCCCGCGCCGCCAAAGCCGGCATCCCCTTCAATCCGGCCTTTGCCGGCGCCTATGATTTTTCGAGGGCTCCCGATTTCGGCCTGCTGATGCGGCAGTTCATCGAGGGATTACCGGAAGGCGGGCTGGTCATGTGCCATCCCGGCTTTGTCGACGAGACGCTGGCCAGCCTCGATCCCCTCACCGTCCAGCGCGAGGCTGAGCACGCGTTTCTCGCCGGCGATGATTTCCCGGCGCTGCTGGCGGCGAATGGGGTTACGCTGGGCTGAAACGACGCGGCAAGCCGGTGGCGGCGTTGTCGCCTACGGAAATTTAATCCGCCCACCCACTACCTGCGACACAAAGCCCGACTACATCTTCCGGGTGCATCGATGCCGATCGACGGAGAGAGCCATGACACCGCAAGAACGCCAGTTGGTTGACGATCTTTTCGACCGGCTGGCCAGGCTGGAGAGCGCGCCGCGCGATCCCGAGGCGATGTCGGCGATCATGCAGGGCCTGCGAAAATCGCCCAACGCCGTCTATGCGCTGGTGCAGACCACGCTGGTTCAGGATGAAGCGCTGAAGCGCGCTGACCAGCGGATCCAGGAGCTGGAAGCGGCGACGGGCCAGCACGACCGACCGCAGGACCAACCTGGCGGCTTCCTCGATTCGATGCGCGAGGCGATTTTCGGGCAACCCCCGCAGCACGGCTCGGTGCCTAACGTTCGCGCCCCGGAGATATCAGGCGGTCGCCCGGCGTGGAACACCGGCCGGGTTCTGCCGGGCAACATGCAGCAGACCGCACCATCCGGACAATTCGGCCAGCCCGCCTCCGCCCAGCCGCCGTTTGGCGCGCAGCCCTCGGCGTTCGGCGGCGGCGGCTCGTTTCTCGGGACCGCCGCGGCGGCCGCCGTCGGCGTGATCGGCGGATCGATGCTGGCCGGCAGCTTTCGCTCGATGATGGGCGGCGGCAACAACCAAGGCTTCGGCGACACCGCGGGCCATAGCGGCGGCATCGAGGACCGCAGGCCATGGAGCGATCAGGCCGGCGGCGATCTGGCGCGCGAGGCCGGCATCAATGACATCGGTGGTCAGCGGCAGGGATTTTTCGATCAGGCCTCGCACGACGCAGCAGACGGCGTCGACCATGGTTCCGACGGGTTCGACGGTGATGGCGGCGGCGACGGCGACGGCGACGGCGATTTTAGTTGATCCGGTTTGCAGAGAAAGAAAGGCCGTCCGTTCCGGGCGGCCGTTCTCACGTCGATCGCTTGTAGCCGGTCAGATCACGACCACCCTGGCGCCGACGCCGACCCGGCCGTAGAGATCGATGACGTCTTCATTGCGCATCCGGATGCAGCCCGACGATACGTTGGTGCCGATGGTCCAAGGCTCGTTGGAGCCGTGAATGCGATAGAGCGTCGATCCCAGATACAGTGCGCGGGCGCCGAGCGGATTTTCCGGACCGCCCTCCATGTGCCGCGGCAGGTCAGGGCGGCGCGCCAGCATTTCCGGCGGTGGCGTCCATGCTGGCCACTCCTTTTTCCCGGAGATCGTCTTGACGCCGGACCAGGTGAAGCCGGGGCGGCCGACGCCGATCCCATAGCGCAACGCTGTGCCGTCGCCCTGCACCAGGAACAGAAACTTGTTCGGGGTATCGACAACGATGGTGCCCGGACGTTCCCTGCCGCGATACTCGACGACCTGCTTCTCGTATTTCGGGTCGAGCGGGCGTTGCACCGACTCCAGCACCACGTCGTCTTCCTGATGCTGCCGCATCGAGGGCCCGGGATCCATCGGCGGCAGCGGCTGGCGCCGGCCGTCATGACCGTAGCCGGGCTGCTGCTGATAGGAGGGCTGTTGCTGGTAGCGCCCGCCTTGCATCGGATCGCCGAACAGGAACTCGATGAAGCCGCCGCCGAGCGGCGAGCGTTGGGCATAGGCCATCCGCACCGGCGCCGGATGTGCCGCGGGGCGCGCGTAAATCACCGCCGGCCCGCCCGGCGTCGATACGTCGATCGCCGCGGCCGGATCGGCGAAGCAAAGGCAGGAGGCGCCCGCCAGGAGCGCAAGGAAATGTTTTCCGGACATCGACGTACTCTGCACTGTTCGTCACTGCGGGTTCGCGGCGGCCGGACGAGGCCGCAGCACGCGATCACTACAAGGCAAACCTGATCGGTTTGGTAAACGAAAACGGCGTTTCGATTCACCACGTCGCAATGCCCGGGCGGATTCGCCCGGTAGCGTTTATTTTGCGTGAACGCCGCAAGCTCATGGTTAACCGCTGGTGTGCGCGCACATGCAGCCGACGCCACAATCCGTTCCCGCGTGAACCTCGCGTTAAATTACGTCGGTATAGAACACTGACATTGAAGGGGCGGGAAAAATCTCATGTCGGTAAGTCGCAAGCGCTTTCGTATCGAACAGGCCATCCGGGGCGACCAGGCCTTGTCCTCGCCCGCCGCTGACGAAGGCGATGAACCCAGCCTGACGCATCACGAGATCATGACCGAGCTGCGCGCGATCCGGGCGCAAATGGCAGCGGGCGGCCAGGCCCGCGCTGCGGGGCCGATCACCAACGAGGCACAGGTCGCGCGCGAGGTCGCCGAGGCCCGTGCGCTGCTGGAAACCTATCGCGCCCAGATCGAGCAGTGCGAAAAGCTCAAGATCGAACTCGACCTCATCCACGGCGCCATCGACCGCACCAAGCGCGAGATCGCCGTGCTGCATGGCACGAGCTTCGATGGCGACGAAATGGCCAAGGTCAATGGCGAGCTCGGCGCCGTGGTCGGCGGCACCGAACAGGCGACCCAGAAGATTCTGGAGGCCGTGGAAGCCATCGACAATGCGGCCACCGCGCTGTCCAAGGGGACGCCCGACCAGCAGAAACAGCTTACCGAAGAGATTCAGGAGCGCGTCGTCGCGATCTTCGAAGCCTGCAACTTCCAGGACCTCACCGGCCAGCGCATCAGCAAGGTGATGGCGACGATGAAGTTCATCGAGGGTCACATCATGGAGATGATGCAGATCTGGGGTGGCGTCGACGCCATCAAGGCGCACGCGCCCGCGATCATCGATACCCGCGAAGGCGACGCCAAGCTGCTCAACGGCCCGAAGCTCGACGGCGACAAAGGCCACGTATCTCAGAACGATATCGACGCCCTGTTCAATTAGGTCGGGAATGTCCGCCGGAGACCCCCGGGCTTAGCTCATCCAGGAAGAAGAACGCCGGTCCTTGAGGGCCGGCGTTTCTTCTTGGTTTTTTCTTGAAGGGCGGTTGAGAATTCCTCAAGCGGCGCGGTCAGGCCCGCGCGGCGCAGCGAATGTAGACCATGTTGCCGTAACGGACCGCGGCATCCTTGTCGATGAAGCGGGTAACCATGATGCGGCCGTCGAAGGACACGATCTCGCGGTCCTGGTCGCCGCCAGCGGGGCCGGGAGGCCCGATATAGTTCTTGCCGCTCGGGCTGCCCTTCAGGCGCAGCTCCTGCGGGGTTGCCTGGTCGGCCAGATGCATGACCACGCCGCCGGTGGCGCCGGCGCCGATCACGTAAGGCTGCTTGCACTGGGCCTTGGCCGCAGCTTCGGTGCGGGCGCGATCATTGGGATTCTGGAACGAGGCGAGGCCCCAGCGGCCGACGATCTCGTCGGCGCGGATGCTGGCGGGCATTTCAGGCGCAACGCCCGGCTCGGGCTCGGGCGTCGAACCCGACAACGACGGCAGGCTCATGGAGCTGCACGCCCCCAGGAATATCGCGAGCGCCGATACGATCGCCAGATTGGCAACCGTGCGCGCGTTACGTGACCTGATCATCGCATTCCCCCGAGCAATTCCCTGAACGCTCCCGTCAAGCAGCCAACCGCAAAACGCCTGCCGGAGCAATGACGTCCGCTAATTACGCTGCGGCTCCGATTTGGTTTCCTTGCCAGCATCCTATATCGGCCTCACCAAGGACTTAATCCAACTTTGCTTGACAGGATCGGTGCCAAGCCATATTTCCCGAACGTTTAGCACTCAAATACGGAGATTGCTAAGGAACGGGCCAGCCGCGCAGCCTGGCATCCACAGCCAGTTTCGATCGTAGCAGACCTGAAACCAAACCTCCCAGAGGAACTTCAAGAGGAACTTCATGGCCAAGTCCAAATTCCGCCCGCTGCACGACCGCGTGGTGGTCAAGCGCATCGATGCCGAGGAAAAGACCAAGGGCGGCATTATCATTCCCGACAGCGCCAAGGAAAAGCCCTCGCAGGGCGAAATCACGGCGGTCGGTCCGGGCGGCCGCGACGAGGCCGGCAAGCTGATCCCGATCGACCTCAAGGTCGGCGACCGCGTGCTTTTCGGCAAATGGTCGGGCACCGAGGTCAAGCTCGACGGCGAGGAGCTGTTGATCATGAAAGAGAGCGACATCATGGGTGTGCTGGCTTAAACCGAACCCATAACGAACGTTGCTCGTCGGCGCGCTCTCTTCCCTTCTCCCCTTGTGGGAGAAGG
>NZ_JALHLP010000009.1:0-125751 GCF_022844465.1 Bradyrhizobium sp. | reverse complement strand
AAAATGGCTGCCAAGGACGTCAAGTTTTCCGGAGACGCGCGCGATCGCATGCTGCGCGGCGTCGACATCCTCGCCAACGCGGTAAAGGTGACGCTCGGCCCGAAGGGCCGCAACGTCGTCATTGAAAAGAGCTTCGGCGCGCCGCGCATCACCAAGGACGGCGTCACCGTCGCCAAGGAAATCGAACTCGAGGACAAGTTCGAGAACATGGGCGCGCAGATGCTGCGCGAAGTCGCCTCCAAGACCAACGATACCGCCGGCGACGGCACCACCACCGCAACCGTGCTGGCGCAGGCGATCGTGCGGGAAGGGGCCAAGGCGGTCTCGGCCGGCATGAATCCGATGGACCTCAAGCGCGGCATCGACATCGCGGTTCACGCCGTGGTCAGGGACATCGAAAAGCGCGCCAAGCCGGTCGCCTCATCGTCCGAAGTCGCCCAAATCGGCACGATCTCGGCCAACGGCGATAGCGCCATCGGCAAGATGATCGCGCAGGCGATGCAGAAGGTCGGCAATGAAGGCGTGATCACGGTTGAGGAAAACAAGTCGCTCGAAACCGAGGTCGACATCGTCGAGGGGATGAAGTTCGACCGCGGCTACCTGTCGCCCTATTTCATTACCAACGCCGAAAAGATGACGGCCGAACTCGAGGACGTCTACGTGCTGCTGCACGAGAAGAAGCTGTCCGGCCTGCAATCGATGCTGCCGGTGCTGGAAGCCGTGGTGCAGTCCGGCCGCCCGCTTCTGATCATCGCCGAGGACGTCGAGGGCGAGGCGCTGGCGACGCTGGTGGTCAACCGCCTGCGCGGCGGCCTGAAGGTCGCCGCGGTCAAGGCGCCAGGCTTCGGCGATCGCCGCAAGGCGATGCTGGAGGACATCGCGATCCTGACCGGCGGCCAGCTGATCTCCGACGAACTTGGCATGAAGCTCGAAAGCGTCACCGTCAACATGCTCGGCCGCGCCCGCAAGGTGGTGATCGACAAGGAGAACACCACGATCGTCAACGGCTCGGGCAAGAAGAAGGACATCGAGGCCCGCGTCACCCAGATCAAGGCGCAGATCGAGGAAACCACTTCGGACTATGACCGCGAGAAGCTGCAGGAGCGGCTGGCGAAGCTCGCCGGCGGCGTCGCGATCATTCGCGTCGGCGGCGCCACTGAGATCGAGGTCAAGGAAAAGAAGGACCGCGTCGAGGACGCCCTCAACGCCACCCGCGCCGCGGTCCAGGAAGGCATCGTGCCGGGCGGCGGCGTGGCGCTGTTGCGCGCCAAGAAGGCGGTCGGCCGCATCCACAACGCCAATTCCGACGTCCAGGCCGGCATCAACATCGTGCTGAAGGCGCTGGAAGCGCCGGTGCGTCAGATTGCGGAGAACGCCGGTGTCGAGGGCTCGATCGTGGTCGGCAAGATCCTCGAGAACAAGTCGGAGACCTTCGGCTTCGACGCCCAGACCGAGGAATATGTCGACATGGTCGACAAGGGCATCATCGACCCGGCCAAGGTGGTGCGCGCCGCGCTGCAGGACGCCTCCTCCGTCGCCGGCCTGCTGGTGACCACCGAGGCGATGGTGGCGGAGCTGCCGAAGGACCCGGCGCCGCCGATGCCCGGCGGTGGGGGCGGCGGCATGGGTGGCATGGGCGGCATGGGCTTCTAGACCTAGCCCCCCAAACGCATCGAAGGCCGCCTCCGGGCGGCCTTCTTTTTCGAGGATGCAGTCGCTCGAAAACGCGACGCAGGTTTGCTACTTACCGTGGACCGATACTGTCGTCTCAGGGGATATCAGATGCGCGCACGATTCCTGCTCCTGCTCGGTTTGGCGACGGCCGCCCCAGACTTCGCTTTCGCCCAGATGAAGCTGCAGCCAAAGGCGACGCCGGGCGGAAGCGAGATCCGGTATTTCACCACAATCGGACTGATGGACGGCAACGCCGACGTGGTGCTGAAGGAAACCCGCCAGGGCAAGACCGTGACGGCGGCCGTGCTCGATGTCTGCTTTCCCGCCGAGAAGGGCTCGAACCGCCAGGACCGTTTCGTCGCCAACCTCGCGGTCAATGGTCCGAACCTCACCGGCACGACCCAAAGCATCAGCGACAAGCTGCCGGTGAGCATCAAGCTGACGCGCAAGGCCACCGGCGACACCTTCGAATTCCGCGGCCAGATCAGCGTCGGTCAAAGCGTGACCGAGGTGAGCTCGCCGGAGAATTTCGATATCAGCGAGAACGAATATCTCGACATACAGACCAGCGACGACGGCATCGTAGTGGCGCCAAACGACTTTACGGGCGTTTCACCGGAGGCGATCGGCGTGCGGATCAAGCTCGACGCCGCGCTGGATTTTCTCCGCAGCCTGAAGGGCGAGGCCGTCGAGGTCGGGCTCTCAAGCCTTGCGGTCACCTGCGATGCGATGCGCGCCGGCGAGCAAACCATCTACCTCACCGCCGACCCGGAGCGCACGGCGGCGCTGGTCGCCAAGGCAAGATCGACAGCGGGCGTGGTCATTGCGGGGTGGACCAGCGGCAGCTTCGAGATGGACCGCACCATCCGCTTTGCCGCCGCCGAATGGCGCAATGGCGACAAGGCGAACAAGGAAAAGATCGCCACGGTAATGTCGGGCGTGCTTGCCAGGACGCTGTCCGCTCAGGCGACGGGGGCGACCTGGGACGTCAACACCGGAAAACTGAAACTGACGTTCAAGCGGCCGAGCCCGCTCTACCCGCCGCTGGCCCTTACCGAAAACATCGAGATCACCGCGCTGGTATCCCCGGACCGACCTGCCGGGTCGGACCGGCTGATGCTGTGGGTTTCAAGCCCGGCGATCACGACCGCGGATGAAGGCGCAGGCGCGAAGCTGAACCTGTCGGATGATTCCACCGACGAGGAGGACGGTGGCGAACCAAGTGACGACAACGGTTCGCTCGATGAGCTGGCCAAGGAGTTCAAGGGCCAGCGCTGGGACGCCGACAAGTCGGTGTGGAAATAGACCGGTCAGGAACGCACGACAGAACCGCGCCGGAAGCAGCCCTCAATTGGTATTAATGCGAAAGCGCAGCGTCCTGGGGCCGACAAAGGACACGAAATCGCCCTGGCGCTTCCAGCTCGCGGCCGCAGTCAGCGCCGCGATCAAATCGTCATCCTGCTGCGCGCGGTCGGGCGGGCAGGAACGGTTCTCCATCGCGCCGGCGACGAATATCATGGTGTTTCCAGCTACCGAGAACTGGCCCTTGCCGCCCTTGCACCAGAGTTCGAGGATTACCTCGCCGCGGTCGCCGATTTCCAGGTTCGGTATCCGCTTGGAGCCGGGCTGGCGGTCGGCATCCAGCGTCATCTCCGCGCCGAACGGAAAACCGTCATTGGCCAGGGCCGGACGGGAATGGAGGGTTGCGGTCAACAGGATCACGACAGCCGACCAGAACCTGAGCGCGAACGACATCATGCACTTCCTCACAAATCTTGCGAAAGCCCCGGCGTGGGCTAGCCGTTCTATTGGACAAGCCTGCTATTGGCTAGGCGACCAGGGAGGAGATCAGCGCGAGCCCGCAGCGCCGGCCCGCTGCCCTCCCCGTTGGCGCCATGCTAGGGTTTGCCCGCAGGGGGCATCCTGAAAGCCAGGCGCGGCACCCTCGATTATTCCATTCCTTGAGGGCGTCAAGCCCATCCCCCGGAGACGGCCATCCGTGAAAAATATCCGCTCGACGCTCGCGACGGTGTGGCGCATCGCCATGCCGTATTTTCGTTCCGAGGACCGATGGGCCGGCCGCGGGCTGCTGGCGGCCGTCATCGCCATCGAGCTTGCCATCGTCGGCATCACCGTCCTGATCAACCAGTGGAACAGCCGCTTCTATAACGCGCTGCAGGATCGCAACTGGGACGCCTTCGTCAGCGAGATCACCTATTTCAGCATCCTGGCCGCCATCTTTATCGTGCTCGCGGTCTACCAGCTCTATCTCAATCAATGGCTGCAGATCCGCTGGCGGCGCTGGATGACGGCGCAGTATCTCGGCGAATGGCTGCACCAAGCCAACCACTACCGGATGCAGCTGCAAGGCGACGCCGCCGACAACCCCGACCAGCGCATGACCGACGACGTCAAGCTGTTCGTCGATCGCACGCTCAACATCGGGGTCGGCCTGCTGAGTTCGATCGTCACGATCGCGTCCTTTGTCACCATCCTGTGGGGGCTTTCCAACGCCGCGCCGCTGCATCTGTTCGGCCAGGATTATGCGATCCCGGGTTACCTGGTCTGGGGCGCGCTGATCTATTCGGTGCTCGGCACCGTGCTGACCCATTTGATCGGCTGGCCGCTGGTCGGGATCGACTTCCGGCAGCAGCAATACGAAGCGGATTTTCGCTTCAACCTGGTGCGGGTGCGGGAAAACTCCGAACAGATCGCGCTGCTGCGCGGCGAAGACGCCGAGCGCGAACGCCTGCTGGTTCGCTTCGGCCGCGTGGTCGAGAACTGGCTCGCTATCATGAGCCGGACCAAGAAGGTGACGGCGTTCACCGCCAGCTACAATCAGGCCTCGGTGATCTTTCCTTACATCCTGGTGGCGCCGGCCTACTTCGCGCAGAAGATCCAGCTCGGCGGCATGATGCAGACCGCGTCGGCATTCTCCAGCGTGCAGGGCGCGCTTTCGTTCTTCATCACCATCTATCGCCAGCTCGCGGAATGGCAGGCGGTGGTCAACCGCCTCGACGGTTTCGAGGCCGGGATTGCCGCGGCGCGCGAGCTTGCGAGCCGCAAGGACCGGATCCACGTGGTCGAAGCATCCGGTGGCGGCGCGATCGACCTCAAGGGACTGGCGGTGCAACTGCCGAACGGCACGCCGCTGGTGAACGCGGAGGGATTCAGCCTGCGCCAAGGCGAGCGCACGCTGATGACGGGACCGTCGGGTTCCGGCAAATCAACGCTGTTCCGCGCGATCGCCGGCATCTGGCCGTTCGGATCCGGCTCGATCGCCATTCCCGCAGGGGCGATGTTGATGATGCTGCCGCAGCGGCCGTATTTTCCGACCGGGTCGCTGCGCGGGGCGGTCGAATACCCCGCCACCAAGGGCACCTACACCGACCTGGAGATCGGCGACGCGCTGCGGGCGGTGGGATTGCCCAAGCTGGCGTCGCAACCCGACGAGCACGGTCACTGGAACCGGACGCTGTCGCTCGGCGAGCAGCAGCGTCTGGCGCTCGCACGAGCGCTGCTGCATGCGCCGCAGTATCTGTTCCTCGATGAAGCGACCGCCTCGCTCGACGAGCCCTCGGAGGCGGCGCTGTATCGCCTGCTTGGGGAGCGAATGCCGTCGACCACCATCGTCTCGATCGGGCATCGCTCCACGCTCGATGCCTTCCACGCGCGCAACGTCGCGCTCAGCCGTGACGGCGATCGGTTTGCCCTGGAGAACGGCGGCAACGCCACACGGTTCTGACGCAGCGAACTGCGGGGCGGTTCGCTCGCGCCTGACCCCCGGTTGTCGTCCGGCAAGCACAAAAAGAAAGGGGCGGCAGATCGCTCTGCCGCCCCTTTCTTCGTCCGAATATCCTACTTCAGGTTGGTCATCGCGGTCAGGTCGGCCGAGAGCCTGACGATGCCGGCCGCGCCGCACCAGTTCGAGCCCACGCCGGTCGGGTTGATCGGGGTGATCGAGGTGCCCGATCCCGCTGAAATGTTGCCGCGGGCGGCGAAGTCGCTGGTGAAGGCGTTGCAATTGCCCTTCGACAGGTCGGTGTCGGAGTAACGCAGGTCCAGCGTGAACACCTTGTAGGTGAAGCCGATGCCGATGTTCCAGGTGTTGTAGTCCGCGTAGTTGATGCCGTTCGGGAACGCGGCCACGCCGTAGAACGAGTCCGAGGTGCCGAGCCACTGGCGACCGAATTCACCCGAGACGTACATGCCGATGCCGCTGCTGCCGAACCAGGTGCCGGGCGCGATCGCCTTGCCGACGATCGAAGCGTAGGTGCCCTCGGCGCCGCTGTTGAGGAAGCTCGGCGTATAATAGACGTTGCCGCCCATCGAGAAGCTGTCGTTGAAGGTGTAGTTCACCTTGCCGTAGACCTCGAAGAAGCTGAGGTCCTTCTTGATGACGTTGCCGTTGAGCAGCACGTTGACCAGGCATTCGTTGCTCAGCGGCCTTCCGGCCGCGTCGGCGGCTGCGCCGTAATGGCAGGTTCCGCCCGGATAAAGGTAGCCCCAGGCGCCGACGTCGAATGCGAAAGCGCCGAACGTGGCGCGGGCGCCGCCATAGACGTCAACTTCAGCAGCGGCGCGATTGGGGAAGGAAATGCTCGCCGCGCCGAGGCCGACATAGAGCTGGAAGTCCTTGTTGAGGTTGAAGCGCGGCTCGAAATAGGCGCTGACCGAAGGCTTGTTGTTGGACTGGGTAATGCCGCGGAAGACGTAGTTGTTGGTGATGCCGGCGCCGAAAGCGATATCCCAAGGATCGAATGCCACCGGCGGCGGCGCCTTGGCAGCCTTCACCCGCATGTCCGCAGCGAGAGCCGGAGCCGATACCATCGCCAGTGCCGTTGCCAACAAAGCCAATTTCTTCATTACGATCCCCATCGCGCTCTCAAGCAGTCCCGCTCCGGTGCCCCCCAAAGGGCAAGCGATAACCGACTGCGACCCAACTTCTCGATCTGGTTGAAACTCTGATCTGCGAAGCCCCCCACCGGAAAGCAAAAAGGGCGAGCAAATGCCGCCTTTTTGGGCGTTGGACGATCTCCGAGCGATGTTTTCGGCGAGTGTTGCAGTTGGACAACAAATATTGGGTTGCTGCATGGGGTTTGCGGGGACGGTCGCGCCGTCCGTAATTGAAGGCCGCCGGATAAAGCGCCCGCAGGAAAGGGCTTTTGGCGAATCTAATTACGGGCGAGGGGAGCAGGAGGCGCACGCAACAAAGGCCGCAGCAATGGACGCTGCGGCCTTTCCGAAATGCTCATAACCGGTACCCGTGGGCCTAGTGCTGATCGCCGCCGCCAGATGAACCGGATCCCCATGACGGAGTCGATCCCCATGACGGGGTCGCGGGCTCGGGACTCGGGCTGGCCCAGCTCGGGGCCGAGGCGGGCGCAGGTTCGGGAGCCGCCATCGGGGCGGGTGCCGCAGGCCGGGCCGGCGGCTTTCGCTTCTTCGCCGGGCTCTTCATGGCCGCCTTCTTCGGCGCCGCCTTGGATTTGCTGGCGGATTTCCTTGCGCCCTTCTTCGCAGCCTTCTTGCTCTTCTTGGCCGACTTCTTCGCCGATTTCTTCGCCGACTTCTTCACGGATTTCTTAGCCGATTTCTTTGCGACCTTCTTCGACGACTTCCTGGCTGATTTCTTCTTCGCCGCTACGGCCTTCCCGGCCTTCTTGGCCTTTTTGCCCTTTTTGCTCTTCTTGCCCTTCGCCATCGTGATCCCTCCTGTTGCCGCTGGTCCAAATCAATTGGTCCAAGCTCTGTTAATCCAAACACTGTCGACCCAACGCCATCGACAAAATCATATCCACCGTCCCATGCCCGTGGGCCGGTCGATCAATTCAATCCTGGCCTCCTACAATCCAGGCTTGGGGCCTCCTGTCGCCCAATCGAGCAGCTCAATCGTGTGCACCACAGGAACTGACGTACCGCCGGCAATCTGAACCATGCACCCGATATTGCCCGCGGCGATCATGTCCGGCTTGACGCTAGCAATGTTGGCGACCTTTCGATCGCGCAACCTGCTCGCAATATCGGGCTGGAGAATGTTGTAGGTCCCAGCCGAACCGCAACACAAATGGCTCTCGGGCACATCTTTCACCACGAATCCGCTCTTGGAAAGCAATTCTTTCGGGGCCTGCGTGATTTTCTGACCGTGCTGCAGCGAACAGGCGGCGTGATAGGCGACCGTAACATCGCCTTTCTGGCTGGACGGGTGGAGCGGGATGGCGGCGAGATACTCGGTGATATCCTTGGCCAGCGCGGATATCTGCGCCGCGCCGGCGGCGAAATCGCTGTCCTCGCGCAGCATGAAGCCGTAGTCCTTGATGACCGTGCCGCAGCCCGAGGTCGTGACCAGAATGGCGTCAAGGCCGCCCTGTTCCGCCTCTTTTTTCCACACGTTGATGTTGGCGCGGGCCCGAGCCAGCGCGTCGCCGTCCCGCCCCAGATGGTGGGTCAGCGCGCCGCAGCACTGCTCGTCCCTTACCAGCACCACCTCGACGCCATGCCGCGTCAGCACATTGATGGCAGCCTGGTTGATGCGTGGCGCCAGCACCTGCTGGGCGCAGCCCTGCAGCAGCGCCACCCTTCCGCGCCTCTCGCCGACGGCCGGAAACACGCTGCCACCGGACGGCCCCGCCGCCGGCAGGCCCGCAGGCGCCAGCGCCAGCATCGCCTTGATCCGCCGCAGCAGGCCGGGAACCGGCGCGGCCTTCGGCGTCGGCAACAGGGCCGCAAGCGGCCGGGCCAGCCGCGCCAGGACCATGCCGACGCGGAACAGCCCCGGCCGCGGCAGCACGAAGGCCAGCATCGCGCGCAAGGCCCGCTCGGTCAGCGGCCGGGAGTAATCCCGCTCGATCCGGACCCGCGCCTGATCGACCAGATGCATGTAATTGACGCCGGACGGACAGGTGGTCATGCAGGCGAGGCAGGACAGGCAGCGGTCGATATGCTTGACCACCTCCGGCGTGGGCGGCTTGCCCTTCTCCAGCATTTCCTTGATCAGATAGATGCGTCCGCGCGGGCTATCGAGCTCGTCGCCGAGCAGCACATAGGTCGGACAGGTCGCGGTGCAGAACCCGCAATGCACGCAGGCGCGCAGAATCTTGTCGGCTTCGGCGATATCAGGGTCGGCGAGTTGGGCGAGCGAGAATTCGGTTTTCATGTCGCCGCTCCCCGCACCATCCGGCCGCGGTTGAGGATGATCCTGGGATCGAAGCTGTGGCGCACCCGCTCGCTGAGGCCGGCGAGGCCGGCCGGCTGCGGCTGGAATACGTCGACATCGCGCCGAACCTGTTCGGCGGCCCGGATCAGCGCCGCGTGGCCGCCCACGGCCTCGACGCGCTGGCGCAGCAGCCCCGCCTGCGCGTCCGGCTTGCGCGGCATCGTGGCCCAGATCAGGCCGCCGCCCCAATCATAGAGCACGTCGCCCCCGGTATCGTGCGCCAGCGCCTGGCCGAGCGCGCCGCCCGCGGCCGGCGGACAGACGATCCGCCACACCGGCCACGCGCCGAGCGTGCCGCCCGCCGCGAACGGCTCGACATCCCGGATCGCGCGCCAGACCGCCGCCGAGGCCTCGTCCTGCAACATTTCGGCGGCGGCGAACGACGCCAGCGCCCTGGCCAGCGAATCGGCGCGATCGGCGACGGAAGCCGCGATACCTTCGAGCCGCAGCAGGGTGACCGCCCGCCCCCGCGAACCGAGACCCGCCAGCGCGCCGGTAGCGGGCCGGAACGCCGAATTCGGCAGATGCGCGGCGCCCGAGACGTCGAACGGCGAGCCGAGTGCGGCGGTCATCGCCCGGTTGGCGGCGAGGTCGTCCAGCCCTGACAGCAGCAGCGTGCGCTCGCTCTCCGGCTTCGGCATCACTTTCAGCGTGACCTCGGTCATGACCGCCAGCGTGCCCCATGAGCCCGCCAGCAGCTTGCAGAGATCGTAGCCGGTGACGTTCTTCACCACCCGTCCGCCGGTCTTGAAACTGTCGCCGAAGCCGGACACGGCGTGGGCACCAAGCAGGTGATCGCGGACGCCGCCGGCCTTGATCCGCCGAGGGCCGGCAAGACCCGCGCCGATCATGCCGCCGATGGTGCCGCTGCCAGTCACGCCGAGCAGCGCCGAAATATCGACCGGCTCAAAGGCGAATTGCTGGTTTTTGGAATCGATCAGCGACTGGACGTCGGCGAGCGGGGCGCCTGATTGCACGGTGATGATCAACTCGTTCGGCTCGTAGGACGTGACGGCATTGAGCGCCGAAAGGTCGAGAACGGCGTTGGTGGCCATCGGCTGGCCGATCTGCCGCCGGGTACCATGACCAACAATCTCCAGCGGCTGCTCGCTGGCGATCGCCGCCCGCACCACCTCTTCGACGTCCTTGGCGTCACGTACTTTCAGGGTGTCCACGGTTTCAAACCTGAGCTCTGTCGTCATCGTTCGCGAAAGCGGACGATCCAGTAATCATGGCGGCCGAGGACGAAAACCGGCAGTACGGCGTACTGGATACCCCGCCTTCGCGGGGTATGACGACGGAAAACTCGGTGAACCTCATCGCTAGAATCTCGGCAAATCGGGAAACGCCAGCCGGCCGCCATGGACATGCACGCGGCCTAGTTCGGCGCAGCGGTGCAGGGTCGGAAACACCTTGCCCGGATTGAGCAGCCCCTGCGCGTCAAAGGCGCATTTCAGCCGCTGCTGCTGGTTGAGGTCCACTTCCGAAAACATCTCGGGCATCAAATCGCGCTTCTCGATGCCGACGCCATGCTCGCCGGTGAGCACGCCGCCGAATTCGACGCAAGCGCGCAGGATATCGGCGCCGAAGGCCTCGGCGCGCTCCATCTCTCCGGGCTTGTTGGCGTCATAGAGGATCAACGGATGCAGATTGCCGTCGCCCGCATGGAAGACGTTGGCGACGCCGAGGCCGTATTTCTCCGATAGCTCCCGAATCCGGGTCAACGCCTTCGGCAGCGCGCCGCGCGGAATGGTGCCGTCCATGCAGAGGTAATCAGGCGAAATCCGTCCGACCGCCGGAAACGCCGCCTTGCGGCCGGCCCAGAACAGATTGCGCTCGGCTTCCGAGTTCGAAATCTGGCAGGTGGTCGAGCCGCTGCGCTTTGCGATCGCCTCGACGCGCGTGATAAGTTCGTCGACTTCGACGCCGGGACCGTCGAGTTCGATGATCAATAGCGCCTCGACGTCGAGCGGATAGCCGGCATGGACAAAGGCTTCGGCGGCGTGGATCGCGGGCTTGTCCATCATCTCCATGCCGCCGGGAATGATGCCGGCGCCGATGATGGCGGCCACGCATTCGCCGGCGGCCTCGACCGCGGCGAAACCGACCATCAGGGCGCGGGCCGTCTCCGGTTTCTGCAGGATCCGCACCGTGACTTCGGTGATGACGCCGAGCAGCCCTTCGGAGCCGGTGATGATTCCCATCAGGTCGTAGCCGGAATTTTCCGCGGACTTGCCGCCGATCCGCAGCACCTCGCCGGTGATCAGCACGATTTCGCAGCCGAGCACGTTGTTGGTGGTCATGCCGTATTTCAGGCAATGCACGCCGCCGGAATTCTCCGCGACGTTGCCGCCGATCGAGCAGGCGATCTGCGACGATGGATCGGGTGCGTAGTAGAAGCCGGCATGGGCCACTGCCTGGCTGATGGCGAGGTTGGTGACGCCGGGTTCGGTCACCACGGCGCGGTTGTCGAAATCGATTTCGCGGATGCGTTTGAATTTGCCGAGACCCAGCAGCACGCCGTCGGCCAGCGGCAGCGCGCCGCCGGACAGCGAGGTGCCGGAGCCGCGCGGCACCACCTTGATGCCCTGCTCGAAGCAGTATTTCAGGACCCTGGAGACCTGTTCGGTGGTGTCGGGCAGCACCACGACCATCGGCGGCTGCCGGTAGGCCATCAGGCCGTCGGACTCATAGGGCAGCATTTGCGCCGGCGTATCGATCACGCCCTCGCCCGGCACGATGGCCCGAAGCGCTGCCACGATGGCCTCGCGGCGGTCCAGGACCGCCTGATCGGCGGCCGGCATCATGATGGCCATGGGGTCCTCTCCGGGCCTCGCGACGAACGTTTTCAGGCGTTAAATCAAGCACGTCTGAACCGGCTTGGGTAGGCCGCCGATCCGACCCCCGGGACAGCCCCGAATGAGTTGTCGATCGGGGGCGCAGTGGACATGAAACTTCTCGCCGTTTCGGGGCTTGTCCACTCCGCGCGGGTCATGCCAAAAGCGACCGCCTCACATGCCCCCCGAAAAGGACGAAGAGCACTCATGACGAAACTGACCTCAAGCGCGATGGCCGTCATCGCTACCATGGCCGCGACGTCCGCTGCACTGGCGCAGGATGTTGCCGCCGGCAAGACCTCGTTCAACAAATGCCTGGCCTGCCACGCCGTCGGCGAAGGTGCCAAGAACAAGGTCGGCCCGGCCCTGAACGGGCTGGAGGGCCGCAAGTCCGGCACCGTGGAAGGCTACTCCTATTCGGAAGCCAACAAGAATTCGGGCATCACCTGGAGCAAGGACGTCTTCCTCGACTACATCAAGGATCCGAAGGCGAAGATTCCCGGCACAAAGATGATTTTTGCCGGCATCAAGAATGAAAAAGAGGCAGGCGACCTCTGGGCGTTCATCGCGCAATACGACAAGGACGGCAAGGTCAAGTAAGGCCACCGGAGCTCGCCACGCACTAGTCGGGCTCCGAAGCCGTACGGAGCGTCATTCGCATCATCGCCTCAACTTCGGTGACCACCAGATCGGGCGCCACGTTCTGCACCATGTGACCGACGCCAGGCAGAACGATCAGCCTGGCGTCCGGCACGGCGGCTGCGAGCGGGCGCGAATGAATCCGGGTCGATACCGTCCTGTCCGATTCGTCGCCCGCAATGATGGTGACCGGCGTTTTGATTTGCGAATAGCGAGGCGCCTGGGCGGCGACCGCCGCCTTTAGCGTCACCAAGTCAAGCGCATTGGCGATGAATTGCCGGGGACGCAGCAACAGCGGCGTCGCGGTATCCTGGACAAAGCCATCCGGCATCGGCTGCGGCAGGAACACCCCGCGCGCGCCGGGCTCGGTGAGGAAATAGCCGAGCGGCAGCGTGATGGTGTAGGCCAGCAGCGGGCCGATGACGGGCATGGCGACGAGCCTGTTGAAGCGCCCGACGCCGCCCGGCCACGGGTAAGCCACCGGCGCCAGCATGACGAGGCCCGCGACCGCCCGCGGATAATCCAGTGCCATCCGCGCTCCGAGCGCGCCGGCCCAGGAATGCACAACGAACACTGCCCGGTCGACGCCAAGCCTGGCCAGCGCCTCGTGGATCATGCGGCCCTGGCTTTCGGGGGTCGAGTCGTCGAGGTGATGGCGCGTGCTCCAGCCATGGCCGGGGCGATCGATCAGGATCACGCGGTGGTCCTCGGCTAGCCGTTGGCCGACCGGCTGTCGCATCACCTCGAGCGTGGAACTCGCGCCATGCAGCATCACGATCGGCGGGCCGGGCGCATTGCGTGGCCCGATATCGACGATGTGCAGGACGCCGCCGGCAACCTCCACCATCCTGCCCTTGGCGGGATAGGCCCGCTGCGCCAGCAGGACACCGGCCTGCGTGACCAGCGCCAGCACCCCCAGCGTCGCCACCAAGAATACCGCCACCATCGAAATAGTCCGGATTAATTTCTGCACCAGCGAAATACGGCGTGAACGGGGCCGAGTTTCGCGAATCGTCAACAAACAACCCCTCCTGTGGATAGCGGGGTCATATGGACGTCATCGGAAATTTTTATGATGGCGCCATTACTTTCGCCACGTGTGGGCGTGCCTGATGGGGTGGTCGATGCCCGCATTGTGCACGCAATACACAAAAACTGGGCCAAGACCTCACGTCGTTCCAGCGTACCACCGGAGGACCACCCCATGATTTCCGACGCAAGCGAAGCCGCCATTGATCAGATCGTTGCGAGTTGCAGTGGCGACCTCCGCGGCGCGCTCAAGGCCCTGCTGCGGGTGAATGAGCAGCTCGAGGTCGAGTTGGCCCAGTTCTACGCCGCCGTCGGCCTCGACGGGATGGCCCGCGGCAGCAGCGCCGTACACTGAAGCGCGATGAGGTTGGGATGAACCATCATCGCGCTTTAGCTCTCTGTTCGAGCATGATCTTTTCGGAAAATCGCTGCACACTTTTCCGGATCATGCTCTAGTCGGATTTGTCCCCCGCCGGGGCTTCGGCGGCGGGTTCTTCCTCGACAACAACCGGGCACACGCGAATGGTCGAACGGGCCAGCTTGGCGTCGTCCAGCGATTTGTAGGGTCCGGTCCCGAACCAGATATTTCCACCGACCTGACCATTAATGACCGGATTGCGCGTGACAATCTCGCATTTGCTGGTCGCGTGATCGCCGACCACCCAAAAAGCTCCTTGCGCCAACCCGCAAGTCCCGGTCGCGACGACCATCGCGCCGGCCAGCAGCAATGACTTCATGGCTCGCTCCTGAGACGGTGTAACGGCATCATAGCGCGTTCAACCAGCGCCGTTCAGACCCGTGGCTTTACGTCCGAAATCAAGGTTAATCGGACCTGTTGATCGGTCCGGCCACGTTCCCGATCAGATATCGCGGCCTTCGACCTTTTCCGTCAGAGTCTTCACCATTTCCGGCACCTTTTCGAGGTGGGGATTGACGGCCAACGCCTTGCGGAAGGCTTCCAGCGCACGTTTTTCGTCGCCGATCTCCTGCATGATCATGCCGAGGCCGGCCAGCGCGCCGAAATGACGGGGCTCGCGGATCAGCACTTCGCGAATGTCCTGCAGCGAATGCGCATAATCGTTCTTGAGGTAGTACAGCGTCGCACGCCGGTTCCAGGCCTCGATATAGTCCGGCCGCAGCTTGACGACGGAATCCAGCAGCTTCAGCGCGACATCCGCCTTCTGCGCGTCCATGGCGGCCTTGGCGCGCAACATGAGGAGCGCGGCGGTATCGCTCGGGGTCTGCAACCACATCGCCCAGATCCGCGCCTCGACATGCTTGGCGCTGGCCTGGTCAGGCGCGGCCTTCAGCGCGCCGAACAGGAAGTCCAGTCCGCGGGTGCGGTCGGCGCCGACCTTTGGAAGCTTGCTCGGCGCTTCCGGTAGCTTCTTCAGACTCTTCGGCGGCGGGACAATCGAGGGATCGTTCTGGGCAAGCGCCGCGACAGGCGCGGCCGTTGCGAGCGCGACCAGCACAACCACAATCGCAAAGCCTAGTATAGGCGGGGATCTCCAGATCATGGCGCAAGTCTAGACGCGCCGGATCGCGCTGCAAAGCAGCACTTCGTCAAAGACCTGTGAAGCGGGGCGAAGGGGCCGCTGCCTAGCCCTGGCGGGCCTTGAAGCGGCGCTGCACCTTGTTGATCACATAGACTCGGCCCTTGCGGCGAACCAGGCGGTTGTTGCGGTGACGACCGCGCAGCGATTTCAACGAGTTACGGACCTTCATGAGAACAATCCTGATGCTTTGAAAGGCCGTGTTGAAGGCCGAACCTGAGCTACCCGAAAGCGGCAAATGGGATTTGTCCCGCCTGCGGCCAGCCGCCCGGAACAGGGCGGTTTCTAGGCCATCGCCGCCCCGAATGTCAATCCGAATAGGCCGTTTACAGCTCCATTCGATGCCGACTCCGCTTGCGATCGTGGCGCCGGCGGCTTGAAACGGCTGGCCAATTCAGTCCTGCGGAAACTCCACCATGGCCTCCCCGGTGGCGACCTTCTCGCCGGCCTGGTTCCGCACCATCACGTCGATCAGGACCCAGCGCGAATTCTTCGTCACCTGCTTGGATTTGACGACGCCATGCGGCTGGATGGTGTCGCCGGGGCGGACCGGCTTCACCCAGCGCGTCTCCAGCCGGCGGTGAACCGCGCCGGCGGGATAGGCCCAGTCGGTGATCATGCGCGAGATCAGCCCGAAATTGTTCATGCCGTGCATGATGACGCCGCCGAAATTGGTCTTGCCGAAATTGCCCTTCATGTAGTCGTCGTCCAGATGCAGCGGGTTGTAGTCGAGCGAGGCATCGCAGAACAAGCGGATGGATTCGCGGCTGACCGCGAATGCCGGCCCGTCGATGCCGTCGCCGGCCTTGAGACTTTCGAAGGTGGTGGTCATCGCGCGCTCCTCTAGCTTTTTCATTCGGGCCGGATGGTCCAGCCGCGGCCCGAGCAGATCACCTCGCCGCGCTGGTTGAAGAACACGTTGTCATGCACCACGAACAGCCGCTCGCGCTTGATGAACTTGTCGAGCGCACGGGCCTGCAGGGTGATGACGTCGCCTGCGCGCGCGGGGATATTGTAGCTCCAGGATTGTCCGGCATTGACGGTGCCCGGCGAACGCATCCAGTCGTCGGCCGGTGTGCAGGAGAACATCAAGAGGATATGGATTGAAGGTGGCGCGATCAGCCCGCGATAGCGAGTGGTTCTGGCATAGGCCTCGTCGAAATAGATCGGATGGTCCTCGCCGACCGATCTGCAGTACAGTTCGATCGCTTGCCGGGTCAGCGTGTAGGGAATGGTCTTGCGCGGCGCGCCGGGTACGATGTCGTCCCAGGCTTTACGCAAATTGGCGTCTTTCCAGAAATCGGTCTCGAAGGCTTCCGTCTCGGCCATACCGTCCTCCCTCTTGCGAGCCATTTGCCTCTGCCGCCTTGCGGAACTTGTTATATCGTATAATCAATTTCCCATAGTACGAAATCGCCTTGCCGGAAACGCCGAATGCCCAAGCTCAAACTGCCCGAAATTGACAGCGTCGTCGCCATCGACATCCACACCCACGCCGAAGAGCCCTGCGGCATGCATGGCGACGACGGCTACGATGATTTCCAGGCACGCATGGCCGACTATTTCAAGTCGCCGCACCAGCATCCGCCGACGGTCCCGGAGACCGCGGCCTACTACCGTTCCAAGAACATCGCGGCGGTGATCTTCCCGGTCGACGCCGAACGCGAGACCGGTTTTCGCCGCTACAACAATTACGAGATGCTGGAGGCGGCTTCCGACCACCTCGACGTCCTGATTCCGTTCGTCTCGATCGACCCGCACAAGGGCAAGCTCGGCGTCCGCGAGGCCAGGAAGCTGATCGAGGAATACGGCGTTCGCGGATTCAAGTTCCACCCGACCATGCAGGGCTTCTACGCCAACGACCGCATGGCCTATCCGCTCTACGAGGCGATCAGCGGCGGCGGCGCGATCGCGCTGTTCCACACCGGCCAGACCGGCGTCGGATCAGGCATGCCCGGCGGCATGGGGATGCGGCTGAAGTACTCCAACCCGATGTATATGGACGACGTCGCGGTGGATTTCCCCGACCTCAAGATCATCCTCGCGCATCCCTCGTTTCCCTGGCAGGAAGAGGCGCTGTCGGTCGCGACCCACAAGCCAAACGTCTATATCGACCTCTCCGGCTGGTCCCCGAAATATTTTCCGCCGATCCTGGTCCGCTACATCAACTCGATCCTGCAGGACAAGATGCTGTTCGGCTCGGACTGGCCGGTAATCACCCCCGACCGCTGGCTGGCCGATTTCGCCAAACTCGAGATCCGCGACGAAATCCGGCCCAAGGTGATGAAGGCCAACGCGCGGAAGATTTTGGGGATATAAAGGAACGGTCCCGATTGCAGTCCGAGCGGGAGGTGGTCGATGACGAGCCTCGCCAGAATTGCTGCCACCGCCGCCCTGCTCCTGAGCGGAAGCGCGACAGCGTGTCCCGCCGCCGATAGCTCAGACGGCCGTGTCGTCGAGATCGAAAATCCGCTGGCGAGTTCGCAGCCGCTGGTGGGTTACCTGCGGCAGCCCCGTGACGCCGGACCGTCTCCCGCGGCGTTCCTGCTTCATGGTTGCAACGGAGGCTGGCGGCGACTCGATGAGCGCTGGGGCCCACGAATCGTGTCGTGGGGTTATGTGACGCTGACCGTGGACCGCTTTGGTCCGAGCGGCCTCACCAGCACCTGCACCAGTGGCCCGCCGGCCTCGACCGTCTTCGACGCCTATCGGGCGCTGAGCTTCCTGCTGCAGCAGCCCTTTGTCGATCCCGACCGTGTTGTCGTGATCGGCTTCTCGCAAGGTGGCTTGCTTGCCCTCTCCTCGGTGGAGCGCGGCGCAATCGAGCGCACGTCAAAGGAAAAATTCCGCGCCGCCGTCGCCTTTTATCCGCCCTGCCTCGGTCTCAAGGACAGCATGACCGTTCCGACCCTGATCCTGGTCGGCGAACTCGACGACTGGACCCCGGCCAATGAGTGCCGCAACCTGGCGGCAGGCCGCGACGATTACGGAATCTCGCGTCAAGCGGGCCTCGGCGTTCCGATCGAACTCGCCGTCTATCCCGGCGCCTATCACGGTTTTGACGTGCCCAGTCTGGCGACACCCCAGCAGTTCCTCGGCCATCGCCTCGAATTCAACGAGGCGGCGCGGGACCAGTCCGTCGACGCACTCAGGAAATTCCTGTATGCGACAATCGGAAAAGAGAAACTCCCGTGACCATCAAAGCCGTTGTGTTCGATGCCTATGGCACGCTCTACGACGTCCAGTCGGTGGCTGAAGTCACCGAAGACGCCTTTCCCGGCTATGGCGGGATCATCACCCAGGTCTGGCGCATCAAGCAGCTCGAATACACCTGGCTGCGTTCGCTGATGCGGCGTTACCAGGACTTTTCCGCGGTCACCCGCGACGCGCTCGCCTATACGCTCAAATGCCTCGGGCTCGACTACGACGCCGAGACTTTTGAACGCATCATCGCGAAATACCTGAACCTCGATCTGTATCCGGATGCGATGGCGGCGCTTGAGGCGATGCGCGACCGCAAGCTCGCGATCTTCTCCAACGGCAGCCCCGACATGCTCGATGCGCTGGTGAAAAATTCCGGCCTCGCCGGCGTGCTTGACGCCATCATCAGCGTCGATGCAGGGAAGGTTTTCAAGCCGAGCCCGGACGCCTACACCCTGATCGAATCGAGGCTTCACACTCCGCCCTCAGAGGTGCTGTTCGTTTCCTCCAATCCCTGGGACGCCTGCGGCGCCAAGGCGTTCGGGCTCAACGTCGCCTGGATCGAGCGGGTGAGCCCGGAAGCGATGGCGCTGGCTTGCCTTGAAAGCGAGACGCTGCCGCCATTGACGATGTTTTGGGCGTTGCGTACCCAGATGGATGAACTCGGCGTCGTGCCCGACCATCGCATCCACAGCCTTGCCGAACTGCCCGGCCTGGTGTCTGCTATAAGGTCCTGAAATGAGTCTTGAGTCCGTCCGCGCTTTCTTCGCCGGGAAGGCGCCCGACATCACCGTGATCGAATCCCCGATGAGTTCGGCGACCGTCGCGCTCGCCGCCGAGGCCTATGGCGTCGAGCCGGCGCGGATCGCCAAGACGCTGTCCTTGCGGATCGGCGAGCGCGTGGTGCTGATCGTGGCCGCCGGCACCGCGCGGATGGACAACAAGAAGGTGAAGGCGCAGTTCGGCGGCAAGCCGAAGATGCTCGGCCTCGACGAGGTCGCCGAGATCACCGGCCACGAGGTCGGCGGCGTCTGTCCGTTCGGGCTGAAGACGCCGTTGCCGGTCTATTGCGACGTGTCGCTGAAGGCATTCGACGTCGTGGTGCCCGCCGCAGGCTCGACCCACAGCGCGGTGAAAATCACACCCGCGCGGATGGCGGAACTGACCGCGGCCGAATGGGTCGACGTCTGCGAGCACAGGCCCGCGCAGGAAACGCCGGCCTCCTCCCCCCAAGCCTGAACCGGCACGTTATTCCACCTTGCCGATCTTCTTCACCGCCGCGACCAGCCGCGCGCTGTCTTCCGCGACGAATTTGGAAAATTCCGGCGCGTCGAGATAGGCGACCGGGCTGCCGGCGGTCTCGAACGTCTTGATCACCTCGGGCGCCTTCACCGCCTGCGCCATAGCCTCGCGCAACTGCTTCATGATCGGCGCCGGCAGCGCACTCTGCGCGAACAATCCGGCCCAGATGTAGAACTCGACATCCCGGTAGCCGAGTTCGCGGAAGGTCGGCAGGTCGGGGAAACTGGTGATGCGGGCCGCGCCCCAGTTCGCCAGCACCCGCATCTTGCCGTCGTCGACCTGCTGCTTCAGCGTCCCCGGCGCGGAGGCCATCGCCTGCACGGTGCCGCCGAGCAATGCTGTCAGCGCCGGGCCGGCGCCGCGGAACGGCACGTGCAGCAACTTGATGCCGGCGCTCGCCGCAAACATTTCCATCGCCACATGCAGCGTGCCGTAGGGACCGGACGAGCCATAGGGGATTTGTCCGGGACGTTTTTTGGCGTCGTCGACGAAATCCTGCAGCGTCTTCCATGGCGCCGAGGCCGGCACGGCGAGCAAGGTCGGATCGGCGAGCACGCGCGCCACCGGCGCGAACTGCGAGACTTCATACGCCACCGGGCGGTCGAACAGCCGGTCGGCTTCCGGCAGCACGGCGAGCGAGGACAGCGTCATCAGCAGCGTATGGCCGTCGGGTTCGGCGCGCGCCGCCGCCGCATTGCCGACCGATCCGCCACCGCCGCCGGCGCGGTTGTCGACGATGACGGGCTTGCCGAGGATTTTCTCCAGCGCCTGCGCGACCGGCCGCGCCGCCAGATCGGCCTGCCCGCCGGGCGGAAACGGCACGATCATGGTGACGTTGCGCGAGGGATACGGGCTTTGCGCGAGGGCGGCGCTGGCGAGTGCGGCTTTTGCCAGCGGCAAGGCTGCGGCGGCCTTGAAAAGTTCGCGGCGGTTCATGGGCGTTCCCTTCCCGATCTTGTCTGGGTCGGTAGCGTAGAGGTTTTTCGGTTTCGATGGAATCGAAACCGGGCCGGGTTTCGACAAAGCGATGTGATGGTCCGCGAACTGCGTCGACAGCCGTCAGGCGACCGCGCTTTTCAGCCCTGATCCGGCATCGGGTTGCAGCGGCGGCGAGGCCAACGCCGGTTCGGCCCGCAACAGGTCGGCCATTTTCTCGGGTGGCAACGGCCTGGAGAACAGGAAGCCCTGCATCTCGTCGCAAGCGTGATCGCGCAGGAAACTCTGCTGATCGACCGTCTCAACGCCCTCCGCGACCACGGTCATTCCGAGCGCCTTGCCCATGCTGATGATGGCCTGCGCGATGGCCCGGTCCTCGGAATCGAAATGCAGATCGCGAACAAAGGAGCGGTCGATCTTGATGGTGTCGATCGGGAACTGCTTCATCAGCGACATCGACGAATAGCCGGTTCCGAAATCGTCGATCGCAAGGCGAATGCCGCGGCTCTGGATCGAGTCGAGCACCTTGACCGTCCGCGGCACGTTGCTCATCACCATGCCCTCGGTGACTTCAAGCTGCAACAGCAACGACGACATGCCGCTCGCCAACAGCGCCGCGTCAACGTCATGCAACAGGTGCGCATCGGCGAACTGACGGGGCGACAGGTTGACGGCCATCGCCACCGGCCGCAAGCCGCGGCGCTGCCAGGCCATGTTTTGCGCGCAGGCCTCCTTTAGCACCCAGCGTCCGATCGGGATGATCAGTCCGGTTTCCTCCGCCAGCGGAATGAATTGCGCCGGCGACACGCTACCGAGTTCGGGGTGATTCCAGCGCAGCAGCGCCTCGACGCCGGTAATCGCGCCGCTCACCATGTCGACCTTGGGCTGATAGTGCAAAGAGAACTGGTCGCGCTCCAGCGCGCGGCGCAAGGCGTTCTCCAGCGTCAGTCGCTCGATTGAAAGCGTCTTGAGTCCCTTGGCGAAGAAGTGAAAACCGTTTTTGCCGTCCTCCTTGGCAAGGTACATCGCCATGTCGGCGTTCTTGGTCAACGTCTGCACGTCGAGGCCATCGGTCGGGTACATCGCTATCCCGATCGATGCCGTGGTGTGGCATTCGTGGCCGCTCAACCGCATCGGCTGGCTGAGCACGGCGAGCAGCTCGCCGGCAATGCGCTCGACCTCATGACGTCCGGCGACTTCTTCCAGAATCACCACGAACTCGTCGCCGCCGAGCCGCGCGACCGTGTCGCTCGACCGCAGCGCGCGGCGCAGCCTGCCGCCGATCTCCACCAACAGCATGTCGCCGGCATCATGCCCCAGCGAATCATTGACGACCTTGAACCGGTCGAGATCAATGAACAGCAGCGCGAACGGCCGCTGGTGGCGTTGGGCCACGATCATGGTGTGGCGAAGCATGTCGTTGAATTTCTCGCGATTCGGCAAGCCGGTAAGGCTGTCGTGCGAGGCCAGGTACTCGATCCGCTCGTCCGCCCTGGTCTTCTCGTCGGCGCGGTCAAAATTCTCCAGCGCAAACGAAACGTTGTCGGTTAGACGCTGCAGCAGCTCGGCAAACTCCGGCGTGAACGTGTCCTTCTCGGAGGAAATAAAGAACATCACGCCGACGGGTTGACCCGAAACCATGAGCGGAAACGCCGCGCCTGACCTCGCGCCATCGGCGTGAACGAATTGTCGAAACGCGACGCCTCTGGGATCGGCGCGCAGATCGTTGGAAATGCAGGCCTGCCGGGAGCGGAACGCGTTTCCGAACAGCCCGCGCCCTTCCGGATGGTCCGCGTTGATGGAAACCCTCACCTGGCGCATGTTGGCGGCGGTCGGTCCGGCCACAGCCGCCATATCGGCAAAATCGCTGTCAGACCTGGCCAGCAGAATACCGGTGGAATTGAACCGACCACCCTTCGCCGCGGCTTCGCATACCAGCGTGAACAGCTCCGCGCGCGACGTCGCACGAATGATCGCCTCGTTGGTCGAGCTGAGCGCCGCCAGCATGCGCGCCAGCCGTTCTTTTTGCGCATCGGCCCTGGCCTTTTCGCCGGCGCGTTCAAGGCTCTCGAGCGCAAAGGAGACGTTGTCCGCGATCCGGGCCATCAGGGCGACGATCTCGTCGTCCTCCGCCCATGACCTGCCGACAAAGAACAGCAGTACGCCAATGCTATCACCGGCCTTGACCAGCGGGACGGCGACGCAAGCGGCGACGTTGGCCTCGCGCGCCGCGGCTTGCCAGGGCTGCGCCTGCGCGGATTTGAGAACGTCGGGGTTGACACACGGCTTCTGCGTCCTGAACGCCCGGCCGCAGATGCCGTTGCCGTAGGGATTGTCGGCATCGATGGAGTGTCGCGTCCGCGTGATCTGTTCGAGCGTCTCTCCCGTCCCGGCGACCGGCTTCAACCAGATGGAGTCGGGCTGCGCGAGCAGAACCAGCATGGCCGTTGAATTTCCGCTATGCACGGCAGCATCACAAACATGCTGATAGAGATCCTGTTCGGTCCTGGCGCGGAGGATGGCTTCGTTGGTCGCGATCATGGCGCCGAACATCCGGTTCAACCGCCGCATGGCGCGCTCGCCGTTCTTGCGGGCGGCCTCGCGCCCGAAATTATCGAGCGCGAACGAGACGTTCGCCACCACCCGCTCGAGCATGGCGACAGTCTGACCGTCGATCGAGCGCGTTTCGCGCAGCGTGACCAGGAATACGCCGACGCCTTCCCCGTTGCAGGTCAGCGGCAGCGCCGCCGCCGCGCCGACTTCGGCGAGTCTGGCACTCTCGTGCCAGACCTGCAAGCGCGGGTCATTCGGCACATCGTTGCTGACGCTTGTCTGTTTGTCGCGAAAGGCGCGACCGCAAACGCCCGCACCCTCGGGCGCATCGGCCGCGATCGAAATGTCGACGCCGCGCAGGCGGGCGACGTCGTCGCCGAAGCCGGCGACCAAGCGCAACAGATCGGTTTCGCCCTCCCGCAAGAAAATGGCGGCAGCCAGGAATACGCCGCTGGAGAAGGCGGCCTCGCAAACCTTCCCGTACAGTTCTTCGGGTGATTTGGCGTACAGAATCGCTTCGTTGGTGGCATTCAACGCCGCTAATGTCCGCGCGATATCGGTCTTCAACTCTCCGGCTCCCTGCCGACAACGCTGAGTTGTCTTTACCGGACTTTATGCTTGTCAGATGCTAACCGGCGTTATCGGCGGCCAGAAGTTCCGATTCAGAGTAAATGAGCGAACAATGGCAGCGCATACGCCGAGAAACGCCGAGGTTTCGTTCACGATCTATCAGCCATACGCGCGGCCAGGCGAACGCTTCGGACCGGGTCGATGTCCCGCGTTCAGCGCTCGGGGGCGGGTTGGCGGCATGTCAAAGCGGCTTTCTGCCCTTGCCCTCCCGTCACGGCTTTGAGACGATGTGGACGCCGCCCATAAGCAAGACCCGCCGCTGACGCGGGCGCGACGAGGAAATCCCATGCCGCTGGTTCAGGCCGACCGTCTCACCCGTATCGGCGCGGCGCTGCTCCGGGCCGCCGGCGCATCGGAGGAAGAGGCCGGCGCGGTGGCGCTCGGCTGCGTCAACGCCAATCTCGCCGGCCACGATTCGCACGGGGTGATCGCGATCCCGACCTATATCGACCGCATCAAGGCCGGCCACATCGTTCCCGGCGCCAAGTGGACCATCGTCCAGGAATCGCCGACCACGACCGTGATCGACGGCCATTGGGGCTTCGGCTTTCACGTCAACGCCAAGGCGATGGCGATGACCATCGAAAAAGCGAAAACCGCCAACGTCGCCGCCTGCACGGTGTTCCGGCAGAGCCATGTCGGACGGCTCGCCGCCTACCCGTTGATGGCAATGCGGGCCGGCATGATCGGAATCGCCGCCGCCGATTCCGGCCGATCGCCGAAGCATGTCGCGCCGTTCGGCGGCCGCGAGGCCCGGCTCGGCACCAATCCGATTTCAATCGCGGTGCCGTCCGATCTGGAGGCACCGTTCTATCTGGACATGGCGACCTCGGCGGTGGCGGCCGGCAAGATCGCGCTGTCGGTGGCGCGCGGCGAGCAGATTCCACAGGGCTGGATCATCGACGCCGAAGGCCGCCACACCACCGATCCGACCCAGTATCGAAAGGGCGGCGCGTTGCTCCCGCTCGGCGGCAGCGAGGGCTACAAGGGCAGCGGCCTGGCCGCGATGGTCGAGGTGCTGTGCGGCCTGCTGACGGGCCTGGGCTTCGGCGTCGAGCCGACCGGCCGCCACAATGACGGATGCTTCATGGCGGTGTTCAACGTCGCCGCGTTCCGGCCCTTGAAGGATTTCGAGCGGGAGGTGGGCGAGTTCGCGCGCTATCTGAAATCGACGCCGCCCTCGGAAGGTTCGCCCGGCGTGTTCTATCCCGGCGAACTCGAGTATCTCCGCGAGCAGCAGCGCAGGCGCAACGGCATCGAGATCGAGGACGCGACCTGGGACAGGCTGAAGGTGCTCGCCGCCGACTACAGGCTGGCCGACACGCTCGACCTGCGATGAAATCCTATCCCCCCCGCACAAGGAGAACGGCATGACGCGGCAAATGGCGCTGGTGGGTTTCCTGCAGGCGCAAAACTGCACTAATTTGCCGAGTTCATGGCGGCATCCGCAATCGCGCGACGATTCGATGTCGGCCGACTATTACCAGGAGATCGCCCGGATTCTCGAGGCCGGCAAGTTCCACATGGCGTTCTTCGACGACCGGCTGGCGATGCCGGACCGCTACGGCAACGACCACGCCCACACCGTCGAATACGGCATCCGCTGCGTGAAAATGGACCCGCTGATCGTGCTGACCACGATGGGCATGGTCACGACCAGGCTTGGGCTGGGATCGACCTGCTCGACCACCTATTACGAACCGTTCGATGTCGCGCGCCGTTTCGCGACACTCGATCTGATGTCGGACGGGCGCGCGGGGTGGAACGTCGTCACCTCGCTCAACGATGGCGAGGCCCACAACATGGGCAAGGACGCCCATCTCGAACATGACTTCCGCTACGACCGCGCCGACGAGTTCATGGAAGTGGTGCTCGGCCATTGGGACACCTGGGAAGACGGCGCGGTGATCATGGACAAGACCAGCGGCCGGTTCGCCGATCCGGCCAAGGTGAAGCGGCTCGACCACAAGGGCGCGTTCTTCAAGTCGCGCGGGCCGTTCACGGTGCCGCGCTCGGCGCAGGGCCATCCCGTCATCATCCAGGCCGGCGCGTCCGGCAGGGGCCAGCGCTTTGCTGGGCGATGGGGCGAGGTGATCTTCACCGCCGCGCGCAATCTGGCCGCCGCCAAGGAAGGCTATGCGGCGGTCCGCAACGAAGCGGCCAAAGCCGGCCGCGATCCCGAGCAGATGCGTCTCTGCAACCTCACCACGCCGGTCTGCGGCGCGACCAGGGCCGAGGCCGAGGACAAGATGGCCCTCATCAACAAGCTGCCGCTGCAGATCGACGCGTTGTCACTGCTCGCGGAGGCGCTGAATTACGATTTCGCCTCCAAGCCGCTCGACGAGCCGCTGACCACGGAAGAGCTGCAGGGCATGCAGGGCATCCTCGGCATTCGCGACGGCGTGCTGAAGACCTCAGGCAAGAGCAATCCCAGCGCGCGCGACTTCGTCACCTTCTCCGGCCGCGGCCAGGTGCATGACGCGATCGTCGGTGGTCCGAAGGAGATCGCCGACATTCTCGAGGAAATGTTCGTCGGCCGCGGCTGCGACGGCTTTGTCATCGCCGCCACCATCGTGCCCGGCTCCTACGCCGATTTCGTCAGGCATGTCGTGCCGGAGTTGCAGCGCCGCGGCCTGTTTCACAAGGATTATGCCGGCAAGACGCTGCGCGAAAATCTCGGCCTGCGGCGCCCTGCTGCCGGCGCCTGGAAAGCCAGGCCGCAGGCCGCCGCCCAATAAAAGCAAAGGATACTTTCATGCGCTGGCTCAAATTCACCGCCGCCGGAAACACATCATGGGGCCTCGTCGAGGGCGAGCGGGTGATCGCCGTCAACGGCGATCCGTTCGGCGAATGGCGGCGCGGCGCGCAATCCTACCCGCTCAAGGACGTCAAGATCGAGCTGCCGCTGATCCCGCGCACGTTCTATTGCGTCGGGCTGAACTACCTCAAGCACCTCAAGGAGGCCGCCGACAAGGCCGGCACGGTGCCCAGCGTGCCGGACCGGCCCGAGATCGGCTATCGCGCCCAGAACGCGCTGATCGCCCATGACGAGGACGTGGTAATTCCGGCTGCTGCGACCGAGAAGATCCACTACGAGGGTGAACTTGTGGTCGTCATCGGCAAGAAGGCAAAGCACCTCACCGAGGCCAACGCGATGTCCTGCGTGTTCGGCTACAGCATCGGCAACGACGTCAGCGAACGCAGCTGGCAGAAGGCCGATCGCGGCCTGTGGCGCAGCAAGAACGCCGACACCTTCAAGCCGATGGGCCCGTGGATTGAAACCGACGTCGATCTCGAGCAGATGGAAACCGTGATCCGGGTCAACGGCCGGGAGACCGGCCGTTTCCGCACCAACGACATGATCTTCGGCATCGTGCCGTTCATCGTCGAGCTGACCAAATACTTCACGCTGTGGCCGGGCGACGTGATCTGGATGGGCACCGACGGCGCCTCGCCCGACCTGAAGGCCGGCGACGTCGTCGAAATCGACATCACCGGCATCGGCACCTTGCGGAACAAGTTCGTGGCGGAGAAGATCTAGGGCCGCCTTACACCGCGGTCGCCCTGGCGAAGTCGACATAGATCTCGCGCAGCCGGCTGGTCATCGGACCGGGCTTGCCGTCGGCGACCGGCTTGCCGTCGATCGACACCACCGCCTGCACGAACACGGTGGCGCTGGTGATGAAGGCTTCCTTGGCCGCCAGCGCTTCCTCGACCGAAAACGCCCGCTCCTCGACCCGGAGCTGGCGCTCTTCCGCCAGCGCGACCACCGCCTTGCGGGTGCAGCCGGGCAGGATCGCGCTGCCGTTCTGCCGCGTCACGATGACGTCGTCCTGGGTCAGGATGAAGCAGGATGACGAGCCGCCCTCGGTCACCTTGCCGTCCTCGATCATCCAGGCCTCGCCGGCCCCGGCCGCCGCCGCCGCCTGCTTGGCGAGCACCTGCGCCAGCAGCGCCACGCTCTTGATGTCGCGCCGCGCCCAGCGCAGGTCCGGCACCGTGATCACGCCAATGCCGGTCCTGGCCGACGGTGCGTTGACGATATCCTTGACCGAGGTGAACATGACCAGTGTCGGCTTGACGCCCGTGGGAAAGGCAAAGTCGCGCCCGGTGTCGGCGCCGCGCGTCACTTCCAGGTAGACCATGCCGTTGACGAGGCTGTTGCGCCTGACCAATTCCTGCTGGATTTCCTGGATGCGCGGCAGGCTTTCCGGCAAGGCAAGCGATATCTCGCCGACCGAACGCTCCAGCCGCGCCAGATGCGAGGCGTTGTCGATCAGTTTTCCGTCCAGCACGGCGGCAACCTCATAGATGCCGTCGGCAAACAGGAACCCGCGGTCGAGGATCGAGACCTTGGCGTCGGCCAGGGGCACGAACGAGCCGTTGACGTAGGCAATCTGTTCCAAAGCGAGTTCTCCTGGAGGTAGCACAAAGCGGTTTGGCGGACTTTACAGGTAATTTGGTGAGGATGAACCCTCCCCCCGTCATTCCGGGGCGATGCGAAGCATCGAACCCGGAATCTCGAGATTCCGGGTCTGGTCCTTCGGACCATCCCGGAATGACGGCGGGACTAATGCGACAATATCTTCGACAGAAACTGCTGGGCGCGCTCGCTGCGCGGGCTGCCGAAAAATTCGGTCTTCAGCGCGTCCTCGACGATCTCGCCCCTGTCCATGAAGATCACGCGGTGCGCCACCTTGCTGGCGAAGCCCATCTCGTGGGTCACGACCATCATGGTCATGCCCTCGTGGGCCAGGTCGACCATCACGTCGAGCACCTCGCTGATCATTTCCGGATCGAGTGCCGAGGTCGGCTCGTCGAACAGCATCGCGATCGGGTCCATCGCCAGCGCGCGCGCAATCGCCACCCGCTGCTGCTGGCCGCCGGACAGTTCGGCCGGATACTTGCTCGCATGCGCGGTCAGCCCGACGCGCTCAAGCAGCTTCTCGCCCCTGGCCACGGCCTCGTCGTGCGAGCGGCCCAGCACCTTCTCCTGCGCCAGGCACAGATTCTCGATGATCCGCAGATGCGGAAACAGCTCGAAATGCTGGAACACCATCCCGACCCGGGCGCGCAGCTTCGGCAGGTCGGTCCTGGGATCGTTGACCTTGATGCCGTCGAGAATGATCTGGCCCTCCTGGAATGGCTCCAGTGCGTTGACGCATTTGATCAGCGTCGACTTCCCCGAGCCTGAAGGGCCGCACACCACCACCACCTCGCCCTTGGCGACGCGGGTGGTGCAGTCCTTCAGCACCTGGAAGTTCGGCCCGTACCATTTGTTGACGTGGCTGATTTCGATCATGCACCCTCACCGAATCTCTTCGTGAGCATGATCTCTTCGGAAAACCGGTTCCCACTTTTCCGGATCATGCTCTCACCGAACGATGGCAATGCGCGCCTGCAGGCGCCTAACGCCATAGGACGCCAAACAGGAAATCGCAAAATAAACCGCGGCCGCGAACAGGTACATCTCGACCAGCCGCCCGTCGCGCTGCGCCACCTTGCTGGCCGCGCCGAGAAAATCCGGGATCGACAACACATAGACCAGCGAGGTATCCTGGAACAGCACGATGGTCTGCGTCAGCAGCACCGGCAGCATGTTACGGAACGCCTGCGGCAACACGATGTAGCGCATCGACTGGCTGTAGGTCAGGCCCAGCGCGCTCGCCGCCTGCGGCTGTCCCTTCGAAATGGACTGGATGCCGGCGCGCATGATCTCGGAGAAATACGCAGCCTCGAACATGATGAAGGTAACAAGCGTGGAGGTGAAGGCGCCGACGCGGATCGGCCGCGGCGCGCCCGTCAGCCACTGGCCGATATAGGGCACCAGGAAGTAGAACCAGAAGATCACCAGCACCAACGGCAGCGAGCGCATGAAATCGACATAGAGGCCGGCGATGCGGCCGAGCAGTTTGTAGCTCGACAGCCGCATCAACGCGATCAGTGTGCCGAACACCAGCCCGCCCAGCGCGGCCAGCGCCGTCAGCATCAGCGTGAACGTCATGCCGTCGAAGAACAGGTAGGGAAGCGAGCGGCGGATGACGTCGAAATCGAGGTTGTCGAACATGGCTATTTCCCCGAAATGTAGCCGGGGATCGCCAGGCCGCGTTCGAGGAAGCGCATGCCGGTCACGACCACGATGTTGATCAGGAGGTACATCACCGTTGCGGCGGTGAAGGCCTCGAACACCTGAAACGAAAACTCCTGCATCGCCCGCGCCTGGCCGGTCAGCTCGATCAGGCCGATGGTGATCGCCACCGACGTGTTCTTGATGGTGTTGAGGAATTCAGACGTCAGCGGCGGCATGATGATGCGGAACGCCATCGGCAGCAGCACGTAGCGATAGCCTTGCGCCGTCGTCAGTCCAAGCGCGGTCGCCGCCTGCTGCTGCCCGCGCGGCAGCGAACCGATGCCCGCGGCCAATTGCACGGCAACCCGCGCCGACATGAACAGCCCCACCCCGATCGCCGCCGTCCAGAACGGCGCATTGGGAAGCTGCTTCATCCAGATTCCCGCCGCGCGCGGCAACAGCTCAGGCAGCACGAAGAACCAGAGAAACAGCTGCACCAACAGCGGCATGTTGCGAAAGAACTCGACGTAGCCGAACCCGATCCAGGATGCGGTCTTCGACGGCAGCGAGCGCAGGATGCCGATCACGGTCCCGAAGATCAGCGCGATGATCCAGGCCAGCAACGCGGTCTTGATGGTCAGCGCCAGTCCCGACAGCAGCATGTCGAGATAGGAGCCGGTCCCGCTCGGGGCCGGCTCGAAGAAAATGCCCCAATTCCAGTTGTAGTTCACGCCGCACCCCGCCCGCTCGCGCCGGTAACGCCAGTGGTCCTAACGCCCCAGTGGTCCCCAACGCCCATGCAGCCAACGCCTATGCAAATGTCCGGCCATTCTTCAAGTTGAATGGCCGGACTTGCAGCGACTGGCTTACTTGTAGAAATCCGGATCCGGCGAGTCCGACGGCTTGGCGAACTGGTTCTTCAGCTCGGCGCCGATCGGCACGTTCAGGTTCAATCCCTTCGGCGGAATCTTCTGGGTGAACCATTTGTCATAGATCTTCTGGCCTTCGCCGCCGGTGAAGACCGCCGCGGTCGCGGCATCGACCACCTTCTTGAACGCCGGGTCATCCTTGCGCAGCATGATGCCGTAAGGCTCGGGCTTGGAAAACGCGTCCTTGGAGATGACGTAGTCGCCCGGCGACTTCGATCCCGCGATCAGGCTCGCCAACAGGATGTCGTCCATCACAAAGGCCACCGCGCGGTCGGTCTCGACCATCAGGAAAGCCTCGGCGTGATCCTTGGCCGGGATGATGTTGACGTTGAGATTGCGCGCCCCGTTGGCCTCGGTCAGCTGCTTGATGTTGGTGGTGCCGGCGGTCGAGACCACCGACTTGCCCTTGAGATCGTCGATCGAATTGATCTTGCTCGCCTTCTTGCTGACGTAGCGGCTCGCGGTCAGGAAGTGGGTGTTGGTGTAGGCCACCTGCTTCTGGCGCTCGACGTTATTGGTGGTGGAACCGCATTCGAGGTCGATGGTGCCGTTGGCGAGCAGCGGAATCCGCGTCGACGACGTTACCGGATTGAGCTTGACCTCGAGTTTTTCCAGCTTCAATTCCTTCTTTACGGCATCGACGATCTTGTAGCAGATGTCCATGGCGTAGCCGATCGGCTTCTGGTTGTCGTCGAGATAGGAGAACGGAATGGACGAATCGCGGAAGCCGAGCGTGATGGCGCCGGTGTCCTTGATGCTCTTCAGCGTTCCGGTGAGCTCCTGCGCGTTCGCCTGGCCCGCGCAGAGCGCGGCGGCGAGCGCGTAGCCGATCAGATGAATCCGTTTCATACTGGTACTCCTCGTTTGGTTTGCCTGGATTGATCGAGAATCTCGCCGAGCACCGGCGCAATGTAGCGGCGAAACTGTTCGGGATTTTCACTCATCGGAAAATGGCCGAGCTGCTCCATGATGGTGACACGGGCGCCCCCGATCGCGCCAGCGGTCCGTTTGGTGTCTTCCGGCGTGCAGGAAAAATCATACTCGCCGGTCAGCAGAAAGAGCGGGCAAATCCTGGTGTCGATACGCTCGACCCGGCCGCGCAGGTCGCCGTCGACGCGATAAAAATACAGGTCGCCCTTGAATACGCCCGGTCCGCCCTGTTTGTAAGCCCACAAAGTCTCGGCCCGCGAATTTTCCGGGCTTTGCGGCGCGATCAGTCCAGACACGAGCGCGGCGCAGACTTCACCGCCGTGGACGTCGGGGCGATTTAGCCAGGCCGTGTCGTACCATGGCGCCTGGAAATCGGCCGCCTCCAGCCCGATCAGCGCCCGGAATTCGCAGGCGTGGTCGATCGCGAGGTTGAGAACGATGCGACCGCCGATCGAACAGCCCATCACCACCGGCTTGTCCAGCGCAAGCGCCTGGCAGAACGCGCGGATCGTCTGCGTATAGCGCGCCGTCGTCAGTTGATATTCCGCGCCGTCCCAGCCGGCCGGCGGATTCGACTTGCCGTGCCAGGGCATGTCGAAGGCGATGATCCGGAAGTTTCTGGCGAACTCCTGATCGGCCAGCAGATGCCGCCACTGCCGCCCGTCGGAGCCCGCGGTGTGCAGGCAGACCAGCGGGATGCCCGCGCCGTTCTCCTCGAAATAGATGCGACAGATCTCGCCGCCGACATCGACGTGGACGTAGCGACCGGTGATCGGCTCGATGACGCCGCTCATGTTGCGGCCGTTACGAAATGGCGTCGGGGCAGTGCCAGCATATCCTTGAAGTACTGCAGATGGGCCATGAACGGATGCAGGTCCCCCTCCAGCACCGCCTCCCCGCGCTTGGTCAAGGCCAGCAGGTCGTGGAATCCGGGACGCGGCACGGGCCGCCAATACTCCGCCCAGGCGGCGGCCGACGCGCGATAGGAAAATCGCCATGAGCGCATCAACACCGGCGCCGGCGCCAGCTCGACGATCCGCCCCTGCCGGATCGAGGCGTGAAAGGCCCGGCTCGCCGGCCCGAGCAGGCATTCGCAGTCGAGAAGCCGGCCGCGCTGGATCAGCGCCGGCGCCTGGTCAAGCAGCGCCGGAATTCCGGCGAATGCCTCGATGACCGCGGCGTCGGTTGCGGTTGAAGCTGAAATCATGGTCTCCCGCGGGGACTCCAGCCGTGCCGTCATTGGCAGGAAAATGGAACCGGTCGATCCATGATGGCCTGAACCTCGGGGCATCGCAAGGCACCGCGACCTCCGACCTGCCATGGTCATTGCTACGGACGGTCTCCGTTAACCATCCGCGCATGGCCACCGCGTCCACACACCAGTTGCCGCATCTGCAGTTCCCTGGCCCGCGGCGGTCAATAGGCTTTTCTTCTCAGGCGATTTCAGGGATGATCGGGGCCAGGAAACAACAACAAGGTGCCTCCCGTGGGTGAGGCCACAAGGGAGCCTTCATATGTCCGGACCTAGCCGATTGACCATCGCCGTCGCCGCCATCGGCATGCTGATATCAGCCGCCGCCGGCGCCCAGGAGTATCCGACCAAACCGATCACCCTGATCGTGCCGTGGCCGGCCGGAGGATCGACCGACCTCACGATGCGCGCGATCGCTGAAAGCGCATCGAAGGTCCTGGGACAGCCGATTACGATCGACAACAAGGCCGGCGGCGGCGGCACGGTCGGACCGGCCACCATGGCGGCCTCCGCCAAGCCCGACGGATACACCATCGCGCAGATGCCGATCACTGTGTTCCGGCTGCCGTTGATGCAGGAAGTGTCGTGGGATCCGGCCAAGGACTTCAGCTACATTGTCCATCTCACCGGCTACACCTTTGGCGTCACCACATCAGCCGAATCGCCGTTCAAGACCTGGAAGGACGTCGTCGATTTCGCCAAGCAGAACCCCGGCAAGGTGACCTATGCGACCCCGGGCGCCGGAACGTCGCTCCACATCGGCATGGAGCAGATCGCGGCGCTGGCCGGCATCAAGCTGACCCAGGTGCCGTTCAAGGGCGGCGCCGAAACCAACGCCGCGGTGCTTGGCCAGCACACCATGCTGCAGGCCGACTCGACCGGCTGGCGTCCGCTGGTGGACGCCGGAAAGCTGCGCCTGCTGATGGTGTGGACCTCGGCGCGGTCGCCGAACTTCCCCAACGTGCCGACGCTGAAGGAACTCGGCTACCCCATGGTCTATGACTCGCCGTTCGGGATCGCGGGTCCGAAGGGCATGGATCCGAAGATCGTGGCCAAGCTGCACGACGCCTTCAAGAAGGCGCTGGAGGATCCCGCCGTGATCGCCACGCTTGCGAAATTCGACATGGTGCCGAACTACAAGAGCACAGAGGATTACAAGAAGTTCGTTGTCGAAGTCACCAACTCCGAACGCAAGACGGTCGAGGCGCTCGGGCTGGCGAAGAAGACGAACTGAGACGCCCGTAGGCCCGGGACCCGATGCGCCGCCGCTCCAGCGGCGCCGCAGCAGCTCGGGTCCGCACTGGACCCAGCTTCTCCCGCACTTGTTCTCCCGCACTTGGCTGCCATGCAGCACAACGACCGGTAAAGGCCGCGAGAAAACCCGATGAACGATCCTGAGAACGTAAAGCTCCGTCTCAACAATTCAGAGCTGTGGGGCGGCCTGATCGGCCTGGCGCTCGGCGTTTTCGTGGTCTGGTCGGGCCTCAAGCTCAAGCTCGGCACCATCAACGATCCCGGATCCGGCTACGTGCTGTTCTACACAGGCATCCTGATGTGCGCGTTCGCGGCCACGATCATCATCGGCGCGATCACCGAGGGCAGCCCGACATTCGCCGCGCGCTGGAAAGACGCGCGCTGGACCAAGCCGCTGGTTATCATCGCCGGCCTTACCGTGTTCTCGCTGGCGCTGGACAGGCTCGGTTTCCTGCTCTCGACCATTCCGCTGATGCTGCTGCTGTTGCGCGCGATCGATCCGGTGCGCTGGTCGCTGGCGATCCCGATCGCGCTGCTTTCCCCGCTCGGGGTATGGTGGGTGCTCAAGCGCCTGCTGCTGATCCAGTTGCCGTCCGGCATCTTCGAAATCGGCTGACTGGACCTCTGGAAATGGACACCCTCTACAACGTCGCTCAGGGGCTTGGCGTCGCCCTGCTGCCGATCAACCTGCTCTACTGCTTCATCGGCGTCTTCATCGGCACGCTGGTCGGCGTGCTGCCGGGCATCGGCCCGATCTCGGCGATGTCGCTGCTGCTTCCGGTGACGCTGTCAGGGACGCCGGAGTCCGGCATCATCATGATGGCGGGAATCTACTACGGCTCGATGTATGGCGGATCGACCACCGCGATCCTGGTCAACATTCCCGGCGAGGCCGCCTCCGTCGTCACCTGCATCGACGGCCATCAGATGGCGAAACAGGGCCGCGCCGGCCCGGCGCTGGGCATGGCGGCGCTCGGCTCCTTCATCGCCGGCACGTTCGCGCTGGTGGCGCTGATGCTGATCGCGCCATCGCTGGCGAGCGTCGCAATCGCGTTCGGTCCGGCTGAATATTTCAGCCTGATGGTGCTGGGGCTGGTAGTTCTGACCTTCCTGACCCAGGGCTCGATGGCCAAGGCGCTGCTGATGGCGTGCATCGGGATCGTGCTCGGCCTGATCGGGCTGGACAGCATCACGGCGCAACCGCGGCTGACATTCGGCCGGCTGGAACTGATCGACGGCATCGGACTGGTGCCCGTGGTGATGGGCCTGTTCGGCATCGCCGAGGTGCTGATCAACACCGAACAGGTGATCAAGCGGGACGTCATCAACGCCAGGATCACCCAGCTGCTGCCGAGCAAGGCGGACTGGAAAGCCAGCGCCGGTCCGGTCGCGCGCGGAACCGTGCTCGGTTTCCTTCTCGGGATTCTTCCCGGCGGCGGCGCGGTGATCTCGTCATTCGCCTCCTATGCGCTGGAGAAGCGGTTGTCGCGCACGCCCGAACGGTTCGGCCACGGCGCCATCGAGGGCGTCGCCGGTCCGGAGGCCGCCAACAACGCCGCCGCCGGCGGCGCGTTCATTCCGCTGATGACGCTCGGCATTCCCCCCAATGTGGTGATGGCGCTGTTGCTCGGCGCATTCGTCATCCACGGCCTGCAGCCCGGTCCACTGATGATCACGCAGAACCCCGGCCTGTTCTGGGGCATCGTCGCCAGCATGTATATCGGCAACCTGATGCTGCTGGTGCTGAACCTGCCGCTGATCGGCATGTGGGTCCAGCTGCTCAAGCTGCCCTACAACGTCCTGTTCCCGCTGATCATCCTGTTCACCATCATCGGCGTCTATTGCTCCAGCAACAACGTGTTCGACGTCTATGTCATGATCGCGTTCGGCGTGATCGGCTATTTCATGCGCAAGCTCGGCTATGAGCCGGCGCCGCTGGTGCTGGCGTTCGTGCTGGGGCCGATGCTGGAGAACAATTTGCGCAAATCGCTGATCCTGTCGCAAGGCGACCTCACGACTTTCGTGCAGCGGCCGATCTCGGCCGTCTGCCTGGCGCTGGCGGTGGCGCTGCTGGTCGCGCCGCTGCTGCCGGCGCTGCGCAAGAAGCGGGAGATCGTCGCGCTGGACGAAGGGGTCTAGCTGGAACCCTTTGCGATGGAATCGTTCTATCGCGGGCGCGGCGTCTCGCCGAGATCCCAAAACAGGCCGGCCATGATGGCAAGCGCTTCTTCCGTCACCGGCAGCAGAATATGTTCGTCCGGCGCATGCTGCGAGCAGCCGGGATAGGAATGCGGCACCCATATCGTGGGCAGTCCGAGCCCTTCCGAAAACACGTCGTTCGGCAGCGAACCGCCGAAATTCGGCAGGATCGCCGGTGCCTTGCCTGTGGTCTTCAGGATCGAATTCGCCGCCCAGTTCACCCACGGGCTGTCGAAGTCGGTACGCGACGCCGAAAAACTTTGCCCGCCGCTGACCTTCACCATCGCAAAGCCGTTGCCGTGCAGATGCGTTCGCACGGCGTCAACGACCTGCTCAACACGGGTGCCGACCACGAACCGCAGTTGCAGCACGGCATGCGCCGCGCCCGGGATCGCATTGGCCGGCTGCGCGATATTGCCCGACGACATCGCCAGCACTTCCAGCGTGTTCCAGGCGTAGAGCCGCTCGGCGGCAGACAGGCCCTGCTCGCCCCAGTTCTCCGAAAGTGCGGGCTCGTCAGCCGAAGGCTTGATCTCCACATCGCCAAGCGCGGCGCGGACCTGGTTGGAAATGCGCGGCGGCTTCAATTGATCGAGCAGGATGCGCCCGCGGTGGTCGACCAGGGTGGCGATCGCGCCGGCGAGGATGGTCGCGGGATTGGCGAGCACCCCGCCCCAATTGCCGGAATGATGCCCACCGTCGGGCAAGACCACGTCGAGATGGATGCGCAGCCCGCCGCGGCAACCGAGGAAGATGGTGGGGCGATCGGCGGAAAGCCGCGGTCCGTCGGAGGCCAGAAACAGATCGGCCTTCAACTCGTCGCGCAACGCCTCGCAGACCTGCCGCAAATCGGGCGAGCCGATTTCCTCGCCGGTCTCGACGATGAATTTCACGTTGAAGCCGAGTCTGCCGCCGCGGGTCTCGCGCACCGCCCGCAACGCCGCCAGGTTGATGCTGTGCTGGCCCTTGTTGTCGGCGGTGCCGCGGCCATAGACGCGCTCGCCTGCGGTCGTGACCTGCCAGGGGTCGCGGTTGTCGCGCCATTGGCCGGCCATGCCTTCGACGACGTCGCCATGGCCATAGGTCAGGACGGTCGGCAGCGCGGCATCCTCGTGATAACTCGCCAGCAAATACGGGCCCCGGCCGCTCGGGGATTCAATCAGCCGGGTCGAGAAATCCAGCTCGGCAAAGGCCGGCTGCAGTTCCTCCACCAGATAGGCGCGCAGCGCTTCACCGCTTCCCGGATTCTGGCTCTCGGTGCGGTAGCCGACCCGGCGGCCGAGTTCACCGAGAAACGCGCCGGAGCGAAGATGTTCGCGTGCCCTCGCAACCGCGTCAGCTCTCGTCGCCATATTCTTGTCCTTCGCTTGTGTGGGGCGGCAACTTATCCGGATAGGCCGCCCGCTGGAAGCGGTGCGGGCTTGTCGAATGGGCTTTGCTTAAACCGGCGGGAATGCAACTATTTCAGGCAACCGCCCGGCATACGACCGGGCCAATGCAACGCGCATCCAGGGCCTTTCACGTCATGCCAAAGCAGATCCGGCTCAACGCCTTCGCCATGAACTGCGTGGCGCATCAGTCGCCCGGGCTGTGGACCCATCCGCGCGACCGCACCCTGAACTATTACCGCCTGCCCTACTGGATCGATCTGGCGAAGACGCTGGAGCGCGGCCGGTTCGACGGGCTGTTTCTCGCCGACGTGCTCGGCGTCTATGACGTATACGGCGGCAGCCCGGACGCGGCGCTGCGCAACGCCGCGCAGACGCCCTCCAACGAGCCCTTGATGCTGATCCCGGCGATGGCGGCGGTCACACAGAATCTCGGCTTTGGTGTCACCAGCAATCTTTCGTTCGAGCCGCCCTACCCGTTCGCCCGGCGAATGTCGACGCTCGATCACCTCACCGAAGGCCGCGTCGGCTGGAACGTGGTGACCGGCTATCTCGACAGCGCCGCGCGCGGCGCCGGCAAGGACAAGCAGACCGCGCATGACGACCGCTACGACATCGCCGACGAATATATGGAGCTGGTCTACAGCCTCTGGGAGGGAAGCTGGGAGGACGCCGCCGTGCTGCGCGACCGCGCGCGCGGGATCTTCGCCGATCCCTCCAAGGTGCATCGCATCCAGCACCAGGGGACCAACTACCGGCTCAACGCCATCCACCTCAGCGAGCCGTCGCCGCAGCGGACGCCGGTGCTGTACCAGGCCGGCACCTCGCCGCGCGGCCGGCAGTTCGCCGCGCAGCACGCCGAATGCGTGTTCATGTCGGGCCCGTCGGCCAAGATCATCGGGCCGCGGGTGGCCGCGATCCGCGCGCTCGCAGGCGAAAACGGCCGCAACCCCGCTGAAATCCTGATGTTCAGCATGATGACCATCATTCTCGGACGCACCGAGGCGGAAGCTCAAGCCAAGTACGCCGACTATCGCCGCCACATCAACCCGGAGGGCGCGCTGGCGCTGATGTCGGGATGGACCGGCGTGGACTTTTCAACCTACGACCTCGACCAGGAGGTGCGCCACGTCCAGAACGACGCCGGGCGCACCGCGCTCGACAACGTCACCCGCGCCGACCCGGACCGGGTCTGGACCGTGCGCGAGGTCGTCGAGCATGTCGGCATCGGCGGCGCCGGACCGGTCGTGGTCGGCACCCCCGAAAAGGTCGCCGACGACATCGAGGCCTGGTTCGAGCAGACCGACGTCGACGGGCTCAATGTCGCGTTCGCCACCTCGCCTGGCGATTTCGAGGATATCGCCGACATGCTGGTGCCGGAACTTGTCCGGCGCGGCCGCTACAAGCGCGACTACGCGCCGGGCACGCTGCGGGAGAAGCTGTTCGGCGCCGGGCGGGCGCGGTTGGGCGAAACGCATCCGGCGAGCCGGTATCGGCCGCATGCGGTGGCGAAGGCGGCGGAGTAGTTGCCCCTGTCATTCCGGGGCGATGCGAAGCATCGAACCCGGAATCTCGAGATTCCGGGTCTGGTGCTGGCGCACCATCCCGGAATGACGGAAAGATCAATTCACCGAATTGCTCACCACCACCTCGATCAGCTTGGCGCCGGCGCGCCTGAAGGCCGACGACAGCACCGACTTCAACTGGGCTGGGTCGGTGACCCTGATCGCCTCCAGCCCCAGCGACTTCGCCACCCCCGTAAAGTCCACCGGCGGATCGATGAAATCCATGCCGACATAATTGTCATCGCCGTGGAAAGCGAGCAGCCGCTGCTTGATGATGCGGTAGCCGCCATTGTTGACGATGACGAAGGTCAGCGGCAGCTTGTGGTTCGCCGCCGTCCACAGCGACTGGATCGAGTACATCGAGCTGCCGTCGCCGGAATAGCACACCACCGGGCGATCCGGGTTGGCGAGGCTGACGCCGACGGACGCCGGCAGGCCCCAGCCGATGCCGCCCGAGGCCAGCGCGTGATAGCCGTAGCGGTCGCGGTGCGGCCGCAACGCGATCATCTGCCGCGACGAGGTCAGTCCCTCATCGACCAAGATCGCGTTCTCTGGCATCGCCTCGACCACCTGCAGCGCCAGCCAGTCCGGATCGATCGGCGAGGTGTTGGCGGCTTTCGATATCTGTTCAACCAGTGGCTTGCGCTTCGCCGTCCAGTTCTTCGACGCCAGCACCGCTACGCCCTGCTTGGCGCGCGCCTGCAACGCGCCGCCGCCTGAGGCCTTCAACGCCGGGATCAGTACGCGGAGCGTTTCCTTGACGTCGGCTTTGAGCGCGATCTCGGCGCCGTAGTTCTTGGCGATGTCCCAATCGACCAGGCCGACCTGCACGATGGCGAGGCCGTCGGGCAACGGATCGATCTCGCTGTAGACCGACATCCGCAAGGGATCGCCGCCGAGCGCGATGATGAGGTCGTAGGGCGCCAGCGCTTCGCGGGCGAGCTTCTGGACCCGTGCGAGAGCGCCCATGAAACACGGGCTCTCGGACAGGAAGTGGGCGCCATACGGCGTCGAGGATTGATAGGCCGGGCAGCCCAGCGTTTCCGCAAGCGCAGCCGCCTCCTGCAGCGCGTCGCTCTTGACGATCTCGTCGCCGACGATGATCACGGGCTTATCCGCTTTCAGAATCCGCGCGGCCAGCGCCTGCAGCGATTCCTCCGACGGCTTGACGCGGGTATCGACCCGGGTCGAGCGGCCGAGGTCGATGCCGGCCTCGGCATTGAGGATGTCGCCCGGCAGCGAGATGAACACCGGCCCGGTCGGCGGCGTGGTCGCGATCTTGGCGGCGCGGCGCACGATCCGCGGCAGATCCTCCAGCCGCGTCACCTCGACCGCCCATTTCACCAGCGGCTCGGCCATCTGCACCAGCGGGCCGTACAGCACCGGCTCCATCAGGCCGTGACCCTGCTCCTGCTGGCCCGCGGTCAGGATCAGCGGCGTGCCGGTGAAGCTGGCGTTGTAGAGCGAGCCCATCGCGTTGCCGAGGCCGGGCGCGACATGGACGTTGCAGGCGACGAGTTTGCCCGAGGCGCGGCTGAAGCCGTCGGCCATGGCGACCACGAGGCTTTCCTGCATCGCCATCACATAGGTGAGGTCAGGATGGTCCTTCAGGGCGTGCATGACCGGCAGTTCGGTGGTGCCGGGATTGCCGAACAGATGCGTGACGCCCTCGTCTTTCAGCAGTGCAAGGAATGCGGAGCGCCCGGTGATCTTGTTTTTCATGTACCCTCCTGCCCGCCGGTTCATTGGCCCGCGGGAGGAGGCAGATGACCAAACTTCAATGACGCGCGCAATGGAGCGAGGTCATGGCTGCCCTGCGCGGCCCAGGGCAGAGGGATCGTCGCCGGCGCGCTTCTTCTTTTTCGAGCGCTGCCAGACCACGCCGGGAAAGCCCTTCAGCGGCACCAGCGGTTGGCCGGTATAGGCCCATTCCTGCAGCTCCTCGATCGCGATGTGATAGAGCGGCTGTCGCCCGGTACGGCCCGAGAACAGCGCCCGGGGAATGTTGACCATGTGCGGCGAGCGGGCGCGCGCGTAGGCGATCGGCGTGCCGCAGCCCGAGCAGAAGCTTCGCGTCGTTCCCGTCGCCTTGTCCTCGTAGCGCGTGAGGTCGTTCTCGCCCTTGGTGATGCGGAAGCGTTTGCGCCAGCTTCCGACATAGGTGGCATAGGCTGCGCCATGCGCGCGGCGGCTGGCCTGCGAATGGTCGTGCCAGGCCCAGCGCGCCGGCACGTCGATCTCGAAGGCGACCTTGCCGCACAGGCATTGGCCTGACGCGGGCTTGCCGGGTGCGACGGCTTTGGTCGTTTTCTTCTTCGCTTCCGGCTCAGGGAACATGCTTGAGACTCCGTACTCACGTCTCGTCATCGCACCGAGCCGTGCGACCAATACTCCGTCATTCCGGGGCGATGCGAAGCATCGAACTATGGTGCGCAATTGCGCACCTGAGAATCTCGAGATTCCCCGATGCGCAATTGCGCATCTGAGGTCTGGTGCTAACGCACCATCCCGGAATGACGGAAAGAGTCACGCCTGCGCGAGCTCGTTGTGCTCGGGATAATCGGTGTAGCCGGCGACGTCGCCCCCATAGAACGTGGCGCGGTTGTAGGGCGTCAGCGGAAAACCTCGTTGCAGGCGGCGCGGCAGGTCGGGATTGGAAATGAAGATGCGGCCGAAGGCGATCGCATCGGCATGGCCATCCCGGATCGCCGCCTCCGCGGCGTCGCCGGTAAAGCCGCCGGCTGATATCAGCACGCCCTTCCAGATCGGGCGGAACAGCACCATGGCCGACGGCACGTTCTGGTGGTTGACCTCGGCGCGGCCGGCGCCCGACGAGCGCGGCTCGATGAAATGCAGATAGGCCAGGCCAAGCGGATTGAGCTGTTCGACCGCGTAGCTGTAGAGCGGCATCGGGTCCGGCTCGCCGCTGCCATTGGCGACGCCATAGGGCGAAAGCCGCACGCCGACGCGGTTCGCGCCCCAGACCTCGACCACGGCCTTGGTCACTTCAAGGAGGAAGCGGACGCGGTTCGGAATCGAGCCGCCATACTGGTCGGTGCGCCGATTGGTGTGCGACTGCATGAATTGCTCGATCAGATAGCCGTTGGCGCCGTGAACCTCGACGCCGTCGAAGCCGGCCTTGAGCGCGTTCTTCGCCGCCTGGCGATAGGCGTCGATCACGCCGGGGATTTCCGCGGTCTCAAGCGCGCGCGGAGTCTCGTAGGCCACCGCCTTGCCGTCGGCGGTGCCGGTCTTGAGGTCGGCGATCGGCACCGCCGACGGCGCGACCGGCAGCACGCCGCCGGGCTGGAACGAGGAATGCGAGACGCGCCCGACATGCCAGAGCTGCAGGAAGATCACGCCGCCCTTGGCGTGAACGGCGTCGACCACCTCGCGCCAGCCCGCAACCTGCTGCTCGGTGTAGATGCCGGGCACCCCGGGGCTGCCGAAACCCGTCGCCGTCACCGGGGAGGCTTCGGCGATCAACAGGCCGCCCGGCGTGGCGCGCTGGGCGTAATACTCCGCGTTCAGGGGCCGCGGCGCCAGCGAGGGCTTGGCCGCCCGCATCCGCGTCAACGGCGCCAGCACGACGCGGTGCTTGAGCTGATAGGGACCGACCTTGAGCGGCGAAAACAGCGATGGGTAGTTCATGTCTGCGGAACCCCTGTGGTGACAGCGCTATCTAGCCGCTCGGGTTTGCTTGTGGAAGCCTCGCATCGGCCGGCGGGGCTCACGCACATCTTCCATGCAAAAACGACCACCGGTCGACCGCTCGGGCGGAGGCTGATGCCGAGCTGAAACTGTGCGATAATTGGGACACCCGAAGCCGCGCCCCGAACCGTCGAGGAAGCCTGCATGCCCCACCCCGCAATGTCGCCGAACCATGTTGCCGTCATCACCGGAGGCGCGTCGGGCATTGGCCTCGCGGCCGCGATGCGCTTTGCGAGCCTCGGGATGCGGGTATGCATCGCCGATCTCGGCGCCGAGCGGCTTGCCGCCGCCGCCGAACGGCTGGCAACCGCCGCGCAGGGCGGCGCCGCCGATATCATGACCGCGGCCATCGACGTCAGCCGGTTCGACGACGTCGCCAAGCTGGAGGCGTCGGTGCAGCAGCGGTTCGGCGGGACCGACATCCTGATGAACAATGCCGGGATCGGCCCCGACAGCAACAGCTTTGGCCCGCTGGAGAACTGGCAGCGGATTCTCGCGGTCAATCTGTTCGGCGTGATCCACGGCACCCAGGCGTTTGCGCCTCACATGGCCGAGCGCGGCCGGCCCGGCCTGATCATCAACACCGGCTCCAAGCAGGGCATCACCACCCCGCCCGGCAATCCAGCCTACAACGTTTCCAAGGCCGGCGTGAAAGCGCTCACCGAGGCGCTGCAGCACGAGTTGCGAAACCTGCCGGGCTGCCGCATCAGCGCGCATCTGATGATCCCCGGTCACGTCTTTACCGGCCTTACCGCACGCGGCCGCACCGAGAAGCCGCCGGGCGCCTGGACGCCGGAGCAGACGATCGACTTCATGATCGAACGTCTCGACGCCGGCGATTTCTACATCCTGTGCCCGGACAACGACGTGCCGCGGGCGCTCGATCAGCGGCGGATGCTGTGGGCGATCGGCGACATCGTCGAGAACCGCCCCGCGCTGTCGCGCTGGCATCCCGACTATGCGGAGGCGTTCGCGAGGTTTGTGAAGGAAGGTTAGTTCTCGCCGGTACTGTCGCCGGTCTGGCCCGCCGTCATGGCCGGGCTCTGGCGATACGAACGGCTAAAGCGTTTCCTGCTTGTGGCCGCACTGCTTGCAGGCGAACTTGACGCGCGCAGCACCCTTCTCCGCCTGCAGGCGGTTGGGCGCACCGCATTTGCCGCAGGTGGTCTCGATCCGCGTGTTGCCCTGCTTCACCACAAGGGCCTTCTTTGCCATGGTCTCGCGGATCAGGCGCTCGGCCTCCTCGCGCATCGCTTGCTTGGACATCGGCTACGCACCTGTGATGAAAACGGCCGACGCATTGTAACACGCGCCGGCCGGATGTTTAAGTGCGCCCGGCTCCCCGCCGTCAGACCGTCAGCACGGTCGATCCCGTGGTCTTGCGCGCGGCGAGATCGGTGTGGGCCTTCGCTGCGTCCTTCAGCGGATAGGTCTGGTGCACCTCGATCTTGACCGCGCCTGACTTCACCACGTCGAACAGTTCCTTGGCCATGGCGACGAGGTTCTCGCGCTTCGCCGCATAGGTGTTCAGGGTCGGGCGGGTGACGTAGAGCGATCCCTTCTGCGCCAACAGGCCGAGATTGAGCGGTTCGACGCCGCCGGAGGATTGCCCGAACAGCGCGGCGACGCCAAGCGGCGCGAGACAATCCAGCGATTTGAGGAACGTGTCCTTGCCGACGGAATCATAGACCACGGGAACTTTCTTGCCGCCGGTGATCTCGTCGACGCGTTTGACGAAATCCTCGCGCGTGTAAACAATCGTGTGGGCGCAGCCATGCGCCTTGGCGAGTTTGGCCTTTTCGTCGCTGCCGACGGTGCCGATGACGGTGGCGCCGAGATGGCTGGCCCACTGGCTGAGGATCAGGCCGACGCCGCCGGCGGCGGCGTGCAGCAGGATGGTGTCGCCCGCCTTGACCCGATAGGTCTGGCGGATCAGGTATTGCGTGGTCAGACCCTTCAGCATCATGGCGGCGGCAGTCTTGTCGTCGATGCCGTCGGGCAGCTTGAGCAGGCGATCGGCCGGGATCAGCCGCGCTTCGGCATAGGCCCCGATCGGCGCGTTGCCATAGGCGACGCGATCGCCGGGCTTGAGGTCGCTAACGCCGGAACCGACTTCCTCGACCACGCCGGCCGCCTCGCCGCCGAGCCCGCTCGGCAACTGCGCGGGATAGACGCCGGAGCGGTTGTAGATATCAACGAAGTTCAGCCCGACCGCGGTGTGGCGGATGCGCGCCTCGCCCGCACCGGGCTTGCCGACCGCGACTTCCTCCCAGACCAGAACTTCCGGACCCCCGGTCTTGTGAAAGCGAATGGCGTGCGTCATGGCATGGCTCCTTGGTAAGATAACGGTGAAGGGAAAATTTTGGCGGCCGTGACCGGCGGCGGCGGCGCCTCAGGTTTCGATGATGACGTAACTGTCCTCGACATGCACGGGAAAGGTTTCGGCGACGTAAGGCCCTTTCTGCAGTTCCTCGCCGCTCTCCACCGCAACCGGAAAAGAGCGGATCTTAACCCGCTTCGGGTCAAAATACGATTGCCCGTTGCGCATGTCGAATTCCCAGCCGTGCCAGGGGCAGCGCAGCAGCTCGCCGACGCGCGAGCGCCGATAGACGCCCGGCTCCGGCGAGGTGAGGTGCGCGACGCAGGCTGCCTTCGCCAGCGGCGCGCCCTCGTGCGGGCAGCGGTTGAGCAACGCAAAGAACTCGCCATTGACATGGAACACGACGATGTCGCGGCCATCGACGCCGACGACCTTGTTGCCGCCGGGCGGGATATCGGTGGTGCGCGCGACGATGTGCCGGGCCATGCGATCCCTGACTCAGAGCTTGTAGAGCGCGCGGGCGTTGCCGTTGAAGATCTTGCGACGCTCGGCTTCCGTCAGCGGCGTCTTGAAGGCGTAGCGCGGATCGTCGAAATCCCAATGCGGATAATCCGACGAGAACAACAGCCGATCGGCGCCGACCCAGTCGATCAGCGAGCGCAGATGCCTGCCCTCGTCGGGCTCGTCGATCGGCTGCGTCGTGAACCAGAAATGCTCCTTGACATATTCCGACGGACGACGCTTGAGGTGCGGCACCTCGCTGCGGAAGGCCTCGAAATGCCGGTCCATCCGCCAGGTCGCCGAAGGAATCCAGCCGAAGCCGCCCTCGATGAAGACGATCTTGAGTTTCGGGAAGCGTTCCGGAATGCCCTCAAGCACCAGGCTGGTGAGCTGCGCCGCCATGGTATGGGCGTTCGACTGGTGCTCCTCGACGTAGAAAGATGGCCAGCCGCCGCCGGTCGGCGCATGCCCGCCATAGCCGCCGACGTGAATGCCGAGCGGCAGGCCAAGCTCCTCCGCGCGCGCGTAGATCGGCCAGTAGCGACGACGCCCGAGCGGCTCGTTGGCGCGCGGGCAGACGTTGATCTGGACGTAGCGGCCGATCCTGGCGCAGCGCTCGATCTCGGCGATCGCAAGCTCCGTGTCGTCCTGCCCGGCCAGGATCGAGGCCTTCAGCCGCGGCTCGCGGTCGGACCAGAACGCGAGCTGCCAGTCGTTGATGGCGCGCTGGATCGCGGCGCCGAATTCGAGATTCTGCTGCGAGAAGATGAAGAGGTCGAGCACCTGGAGGATGCCGTACTCGACCTCGAGCGGATCGAGATGCTGCTTGCGCATGAAATCGAGATCGGAACCGGGCGGCCCGCCGGTCGGCGGCCAAGCGTCGCGGCGCGCGATCAGCGGCGACGAGCGCGGATAGGGCGTGGTGCCGATATAGGGCGTGCGCAGATGGCTGCCGTAAGTCCGCAGATGTTCCCGCCAGCGCTTCGACATGAATTGTTCGATATCGGATTGCGCGTGGATGCTCGGATGCACGTCGCAGTCGATGATGCGCAGCCGGCTTTTGGCGGCGGCCTCTTCTTCGAGGACGGGGCGGTCGATGACATCACTCATGCGATCCTCCTTGCTTGCTCGGCTTCACGCCGCAAGCTTCAGGCGCGGAAATGTTTCAAGCGGATTGTCGACGCACATGCGCGAAACGATGCTTGCCGGCAAATACGGCGGCATCGGATCGTCACCCTCGAACTGCCAGTGCGGGTAGTCGGACGCAAACAGGAACATCTTGTCGGAGCCGACCTGCTCGATGATGTCGGCGACGCCGGCGGCGTCCGGCGGGCCGTCGAACGGCTGCATGGTGACGCGGACGTGGTCGCGGATGATCGCGGCCGGTTCGCGCTCGACCCAGGGCACCTCGACGCGGACGCCGCGCCAGGTCTTGTTGGCCCGCCACATGAAAGCCGGCAGCCAGCTCACACCGGATTCCATCAGCACGACCTTCAGTTCAGGAAATTTGCCGAACACACCCTCATAGACCAGGCTCAGTAGCTGGGCCTGGAACGCCTGCGCCTCGGCGAGATAGTATTCATAGCGATAGGACGGCCAGCCGATCGAACTCGGCGCGCCGCGATAGGCGCTGCCGGCATGGATCGCGATCGGCAGTTTGTGTTTCTCCGCAGCCTTGTAAACCGGCCAGAACTGTCGTTTTCCGAGCAGGCTGTCGCCCTGCGCCAGCACCAGCACGGAGACGAAGCGGTTGTCGGCCGCGCGCCGCTCGATCTCCTCCACCGCCAGATCCGGCGCCTGCAGCGGCACCACGATCGACGCGCTCAGCCTTGAATCCCTGGATAGCCATTCCGCCGCGATCCAGTCGTTGATCGCCTTGCAGAAGCCGGCCGCCATATAGGGATCGAACACCGCCTGCGCGCCGTAGACCACGTTGCAGATGGCGTGGCTGGAGCCGAGCTGGTCGAACGCGCCGCGCTGCACCATCGCGAGTTCGCCGCCCGGCTTGCCGCTCGCCGGCCGCCAGTCGGCGCGGCCCGAGAACGGCATGTTGGGCGGATAGGAATTGAGATCGAGGCCGTCGATGGCGCGGCTGACCACCTGCTCTTTCCAGTGGTCGTCGAGGTAGGGCAGCAGCGTGGTGCGGGTTCCGCCTACCGCTGGATGGATGTCGCAGTCGATCCGCGTGGCCGCCATGGAAGTTCCTCTTGCACCGGTCTTTGCCGATCGCGATGTCGCGCACCGAATGTGCCGCCGATGCCGCGGCGGCGCAAGCGCATAAGCGCGGGGCCGCCCTGCGTGGCAGGACCGGCGGCGCGGCGACAAGCGCCCCCGTGTTCTCGCGGGCAAGTATGAACTAGCTCACGTTCGCCGCCGGCCGCCCATGCTACCGACTCGCCATCGCGAACGCGGAGGAGACGACAATGAAATCAGCCAAGCTGACGGTCCTCGCCTCTTTACTGGTTGCAGCCGGTTCAACCGCAGCCCAGGCAGCTCCGATCACCGCCGACGGACCGGCGGCGCTGGCGCTGGCCGGGGTGGTGGCCTCGCACTCTCCGCTGCTGTCGACCGCCGAGAAGAAAGCCGTTGTGTCGTTCTTCGCCGGCAACGCCGACACCGCCTATCCGAAGAAAATCTCGGTGACCGCGGACAAGATCGTCTGCCGGATCAGCCATGTCGATATCACGTCGCGCTCCTGCGACCTGACCTTCGGACATATCAAGCACACCGTGGCCGGACGCCAGGCCAACGAAATCTTTGCAACGCAAGTGCTCGCCGGCGTCCCCTCCGATGGCGCTGCCGGCGCCATGCTCGAGAGCCTCGCCCGGCTGAACTGCACGCTCGATCCCGCGGAGATCAGGGAAAAGGCCGGTGTCGGCGCCAGATGCTCATTTGAAGCCGGAGAACAAGAAGCCACGTCCTCGTTTCCCGTGGTGACGCGGTCGCCGCGCAATTGACAGGGCCATCGTTCCCAACCCAAATGCCCGCCCAGCAATTGACGAAACGGGGCGGAGCGCGTGGCGGGCAACCAACAAGAAATCAAAAAAGCCGGTGAACAGGAGACTCATGAATACGACGTGGTTGTGGTCGGCTCCGGCTGCGCCGGCATGGCGGCGGCGGTTACCGCCGGGCATCACGGGCTCACCGTTCTGATCCTGGAGAAGGAGCCGCGCTTTGGCGGCACCACCGCCCGCTCCGGCGGCTGGCTGTGGATCCCCGGCACATCGCTGGCGAAGGCGTGGGGAATCGAGGAAAGCCCCGACCAGGCCCGGATCTATCTGCGTCACGAGGCCGGCAACAGTTACGACGCCGCGCGCGTCGATGCGTTTCTTTCCGAGGGCCCCAAAGCCGTCGATTTCTTCACCACCAAGACCGCGCTGCGGTTCGACATGCCGCTGACCTTTCCGGACTATCACGCCGAAGCCCCCGGCGGCGCGCAGGGCGGGCGCTCGATGGTGACGCGGCCGTTCGACGCGCACGAACTCGGAGCTCACATCAGGGATATCGGCAGCCCGCTGCCCGAACTCACCGTGTTCGGCATGATGCTGGGCTCCGGCAAGGAGATCATCCATTTCATGCGCGCGACCAAGTCGCTGGCCTCGGCGTTCTATGTCGCCAAGCGCCTGTCGCGGCACGCGATCGACGTGATGCGGCACGGCCGCGGCATGACGCTGACCAACGGCAATGCGCTGGCCGGGCGGCTCGCCAAGTCGGCGTTCGACCTGAAGATTCCGCTGTGGCTGTCATCGCCGGTGCGCGAACTGATCGTGGAGGACGGCGCGGTCCGCGGCGCGATCGTCGAACGCGACGGCAAGCCCGTACGGGTGAATGCCAGGCGCGGCGTGGTACTCGCCTGCGGCGGCTTCCCGCATGATGTCAAGAGGCGCAGGGCGATGTTCCCGCACGCCGGCGACGGCACCGCGCATGTCTCCCCGGGCCCGGTCGGCAACACCGGCGACGGATTGCGGCTGGCGGAGGCCGCCGGCGGACGGATCGAGGACAGCCTGCCGAACGCGGCGGCCTGGGTGCCGGTCTCGATCACCGAGCGAAAGGACGGCAGCAAGGGCGTGATGCCGCATTTCATCGACCGCGCCAAGCCCGGCGTGATCGCGGTCATGCGCGACGGCAGGCGCTTTGCCAACGAGGGCAATTCCTATCACGATTTCGTGCAGGAGATGATGAAGGCGGCGAGGCCCGGCGAGGAGATCACGGCATATCTCGTCTGCGATCACCGGGCGCTGCGCAAATACGGGCTCGGATGCGTGCCACCGTTCCCGATGCCGCTGCGGCATCATCTCGCCACCGGCTATCTCAAGCGCGGAACGACGCTGGCCGAACTCGCCGACTGCGCCGGCATCGATCCAGGGGGGCTGGCGGCGACGATCGCCGAATTCAACGCCTCCGCCGCGGAGGGCCGCGATCCCGCTTTCGGCAAGGGATCGCGCGCCTATAACCGCTACCAGGGCGATGGGTTGCACGGCCCCAACCCCTGCATCGCTCCGATCAAGGACGGGCCGTTCTATGCGATCAAGATGGTGATCGGCGATCTCGGCACCTACGCGGGCATCAAGACCGACGCCCACGCCCGCGCGCTGGACCAGCATGGCCGGCCGATCGAAGGTCTCTATGCCGCCGGCAACGACATGGCGAGCATCATGGGCGGCAATTATCCCGGCGCCGGCATCACGCTGGGGCCGGCGCTGACGTTCGGCTATATCGCTGGCAAGCACATCGCCGGCGAGACTGCGCGCTAGGGTCGCCGGCGGTTCAAGGGAAATCTCGGTCGCGGCTGGAACGAACATCGATCGATCCGATTGCTTTTCGATTGCAACCGGAGACCGGTCCATGCGCGCGCGCCTGTCCGCCGCCCTCGTGCTTTCATTAACTTCTGCCCTCGTTCCCGAGCACGCCCTCGGTGGCGAGATGGAGTGGCGCCGATACGTGATCCCGAGCACCGGGACCAGCGTTGAGATGCCGGTCACGCTCTTCAACAAGGATGCCGGGCCGCCGGAAGGCGGGACAGGACGGCGCTTTTTCACCGACGACAACCGCGCGGACCTGACGGTGCAGTCCGTTCCCAATCCCGACAATGCTTCTCCGGCCACGTTTCTGGCCCGGCAGAGCCCGCCGCCGGGCATCCTGTACCAGCGCGTCACGCCGAACTTCTTTGTCGTGTCCAGCATTCGTAACGGCCGCATCTGGTACAACCGCTGCAACCGCGCAAGAGGCAGCATGAACTGCGTGCTGATCAACTATCCCGCAACGGAAAAGCGGCAATGGGATGCCGTGGTCACGCGGATAAGCCGTACGCTCGGGCGACAGGGCTAAAAACGGTTCCGGGGCAAGGAACTCGCGGTTTCGCGCGGCGTTGCTGAGAGGTCCCATTCCAGCAACCGCGGAATTTGTTTCGTGAACCGCAGAGACTTCCTCGCCGCTTCAGCGTTGCCGTTGCTATCGGTCGCGGCACCCGGGCTTGTCTCGCGTGCGCATGCGCAGCCGGCGCCGTTCGACCGATCCGTGATCCGGCAGATGGCGCGGGATCTCGCCGCCAAGCCCTACAAGGCCGCCAGCGACAAGCTTCCCGACAACCTCAAGAACATCGACTACGATCGCTATCGCACTATCCGCTTCCTGCCCGAGCGCGCGCTCTGGCGCGGCGAGAAACTGCCGTTCGAGGCGCAGTTCTTTCATCGGGGATTCTTTTATCAGAACAAGATCGACATCTTCGAGGTAAAGAACGGCCAGGCCTCGAGGATCGCCTATCAGCCGGATCTGTTCTCGTTCGGCGATCTGGCGCCGCCTGCCGCTGGGGTCGATCTCGGCTTTGCCGGCTTCCGGCTTCATGCGCCGATCAACAGGTCGGATTATTACGACGAGGTCTGCGTCTTTCTCGGCGCAAGCTATTTTCGCGCCGTAGCCAAGGGGCAATTATACGGCCTTTCCGCGCGCGGCCTGTCGATCAATACCGGCCAAGCAAAGGGCGAGGAGTTTCCGTACTTCAAGACGTTCTGGATCGAGAAACCGGCCCCAGGCGCCAGTTCCATTGTCGTGCACGCGCTGCTGGACAGTGAGAGCGCGGCGGCGGCCTATCGATTTACCATCCGACCCGGCGACGTCACCGTGTTCGACGTCGAGATGGCGCTCTATCCGCGCGTGAATCTGGACCACGCCGGCCTCGCGCCATTGACGAGCATGTTCTTCTTCGGACCGAACGACCGCAAGGACGTCGACGACTTCCGTCCGTCCGTCCATGATTCGGACGGCCTTGCCATCGCTAACGGCCGGGGCGAAGAACTCTGGCGACCCCTGCACAATCCGCGCGATCTTCAGATCTCCTCGTTTTCCGATCTCAACCCGCGCGGCTTCGGCCTGATGCAGCGGCAAAGGGATTTCCAGGCCTATCAGGACCTTGAATCCAATTTCGAACGCCGGCCGAGCCTGTGGGTGGAGCCGATCGGCGACTGGGGCGAAGGCTCCCTGAAACTGCTCGAGATTCCCACAACCGAAGAAGTCCACGACAACATTGCCGGCTTTTGGCACCCCAAGGCTCCCCTGGCGGCCAAGAGCGAGCACACGTACACCTATCGCCTGCACTGGGGGCCGGATACGCCGAAGCCGAGCGGGCTTGCGCGATTTTCCCGCACCGGCGTCGGTGCACGCGGCGACAACGCCACGATCTTCGTGCTCGACGTCGTCGGCGACAAACTGAAATCCCTCGATCCGAAAGCCCTGCGAGGCCTGGTGACGGCCGACAAGGGCAAGGTCCAGAACATCGTCACCCAGCCGAATCCGGCCACCGGAGGCTGGCGGTTAAGCTTCGAACTGGTCAAGGAAAAACTCCCGGTCGAACTTCGCGCATCGCTCATGCACAACAACGACGCCGTGTCGGAAGTCTGGGTCTACCGATGGACACCCTGACGAAAATCCGATCGCCGGCAACCGGCGCCGGTCCATCAGGCAAATTCCTTCCCGAGGAAGCGCCGATGGAGATGGCGGTCCAGCCGTTACGGCGGTTTGAGCCGCCGCCTGCCCCGCGTTTTGCGCCGATGTGGACCCGGCGCGCCGTCATCCTTACCGGCACCGCGATCATGACCGCGGCAGGTTGCTACGTGATGTACCGGGTTCTCCAGGTCGGAGGCGTCACGATTCTGGAGTCGGTGATCCTTGCGCTGTTCGTGCTGTTGTTCGCCTGGATTGCCTTTTCCTTCATGTCGGCCCTGGCCGGCTTCTTCGTGCTGTTGCTGCGGAAGAAAGACGAACTGGGAATCGATCCCGGCACGCCGTTGCCCACGCTGCGGAGCCGCACCGCGATGTTGCTGCCCACCTACAACGAGGACCCCTATCGCGTGCTTGCGAGACTTCGCGCGATCCATGAGTCGGTCGAGGACACCGGCAACGGCCCGCATTTCGACTGGTTCATCCTCAGCGACACCACCGACCCCGCGATCTGGATCGCCGAGGAGATGTGCTTCTTGCAGCTTCGGCAGGAGGTCGGCGGAGCTCCGATATTCTATCGCCATCGCCCGGAAAATACCGCGCGCAAGTCCGGCAATATCGAGGAATGGGTGCGGCGGTTCGGCGCCGATTACGAGTGCATGCTGATCCTGGATGCCGACAGCCTCATGACCGGCGACACCATCGTTCGCCTTGCGGCCGCGATGGACGCGCATCCCAGGGTCGCCCTGATCCAGACGCTGCCGATCATCGTCAATGCCAGGACCCTGTTCGCGCGATGTCAACAATTCGCCGGGCGATTATACGGCCCGATGCTGGCGGCGGGGATCGCATGGTGGCACGGCGCAGAGGGAAACTACTGGGGACACAACGCCATCATTCGAGTCCGCGCCTTTGCTCAACATGCCGGGCTGCCCGAACTCGGCGGGCGCAAGCCGTTCGGCGGGCATATCCTGAGCCACGACTTCATCGAGGCGGCGCTGATGCGTCGCGGCGGCTGGGCCATCCACATGGCGCCGGGGCTCGGCGGCAGCTACGAGGAATCCCCGCCCACGCTTTCGGATTTCGCCGCACGCGACCGGCGCTGGTGCCAGGGCAATCTGCAGCATCTGGCCCTGCTTCCGACCCGCGGCTTTCACTGGGTGTCGCGGCTGCACTTGCTGACCGGAATCGGTTCGTATCTCACCGCGCCGCTGTGGCTGATGTTTCTGGTGTTCGGCATCCTGGTCTCGCTGCAGGCGCAATTTGTCCGGCCCGAATACTTTCCAAAGGGGTTTTCGCTGTTTCCGCAATGGCCGGCGCAGGATCCGGTCCTCGCGGCCTGGGTGTTCGTCGGCACGATGGGAATGCTGATCGCGCCAAAACTGCTCGCCTTCGTCGTGCTGCTCACCGATCGCGACGCCCGCAGGAAATTCGGAGGAGGATTTCGTGTGCTGGCGGGCATCGTCGCCGAGACGGTTCTCTCGGGTCTCACCGCGCCGGTCATGATGATCTTCCAGTCGTCCGCCGTTGCCGAAGTCCTGCTCGGGCGCGACGCCGGATGGCAGGTTCAGCGACGCGACGACGGTGGCGTCTCGTATCGCGACATCGTCCGCACCTATTCGGTGCCGACGTTGTTCGGGATCGTCATGGCGGTCAGCGCCTACGCGGTGTCGCTGCCGTTGCTGCTGTGGATGCTGCCGGTGATTCTCGGCCTGTTGCTGGCGATTCCGATCACCATGCTGTCGTCATCGGCTCGCTCAAAACGGGGCTTTGCGCTGTTCAGGACCCCCGAGCAGACCTCGCCGCCGCAGGTCCTGACAAAGGCGAACGAACTGGCCGAAGCGCCGCATCCGCCCGTTGGCTGTCCGCTGCGCGAACTGCACCGCGACGCCGGTTTGCGCGAGGCGCATCTGAGCAATGTTCAAGCCGAGCCGCGGCGAAAGCGCGGCGACATCGATCCGCACCTCGCCATCGCGCGCGCCAAGATCGAGGATTCCGATGATATCGATGAGGCGGCAGGCTATCTCAGCCGGCGCGAGACCTTCGCGGTGCTGAATTCGCCGGCGATGCTTGCGGCGGTGCTGGCGTTGCCGGGACGGCGGTAGCTTGCGGCCAACAGCCCGCCTTCGCCAGGTGGCTTCGGCGCGGCAGCCTTCGCTTGCTTCGCTACGATAGAGCACGGCGTGGCTCGCCAAGCCGTAGCTTGCGAAGCAAGCGAAGGCTGGTGGGCGCGACAGGGATCGAACCTGTGACCCCTACCATGTCAAGGTAGTGCTCTCCCGCTGAGCTACGCGCCCTAGAATGGGATGACCAGGTCATCCCGCTCCAGCATTAATCCGTATTGGGTCGGGTCCGTATATCGGCTCCAAAGCGCCCCCGCAAGGACGCCCGGACGTAATTCGCGGCGTGATTCCGCGGCAAGCGCGGCTGGTCAGGCCGCCAGCATCTTGTTCACTTCGCTGACGAGTTCGCGCAGGTGAACCGGCTTGGCCAGCACCTTGGCGTTCTTGGGCGCCTGCGAATCGGAATTCAGCGCGACCGCGGCAAAGCCGGTGATGAACATGATCTTGATATCGGGGTCGAGTTCCGAGGCGCGGCGCGCCAGCTCGATGCCGTCCATTTCCGGCATCACGATATCGGTGAGCAGCATCTCGAACGGCTCCTCGCGCAGCCGCTGATAGGCCGACATGCCGTTGTCATGCGACGAGACCTCGAATCCGGCGTTTTCCAGCGCCTTGACCAGGAAGCGGCGCATGTCGTTGTCGTCTTCGGCGAGGAGGATTTTGTGCATGGGGATCTGTCGTCGAATCCGGCTTTGAGGATCAATCCGTACACTAAGCCCGACAGAGGGTAAATTTCGGGTGAAGGGTACGGCGTCACCGTGGTGGGAAGCGCGCGGTTGCCGCGCCGGGTGACCACCAAGACCAGCCGAGACAGGCTTTTTTCAGGCGTTTGCGAGGCGTTCCGGCAATCCACGGCTTTTTCACTTGGCAGAATGGCTGCGATTGCGGACAATACGTCCCTCATAAGACCCCTCCTTGGGCCCAATCAATCGTGCAAGGAGAAATGCGGACATTCAGGGGACGACGCCCGACGATGAACCGGCTTGATGGCGAATTGTCGCCCCCGTTCGAGATCGTGGAGCCGGTTCACTGGCGCGCGCCGATCATCTTCAACTCGCCCCATTCCGGCTCGGTCTATCCGCGCGAATTTCTCAGCGCCTCCCGGATCGATATCGCCGCTCTGCGCCGTTCCGAGGATTCGTTCATGGACGAGTTGATCGGAGGCTTGAGCGGCCAGGGTTTTCCGACGGTTCGGGTCAATTTTCCCCGCTCCTATGTCGACGTGAACCGCGAGCCCTATGAACTCGATCCGCGCATGTTCATCGGCCGACTGCCCAGTTTCGCCAACACGCGCTCGATGCGGGTCGCCGGCGGGCTCGGCACCATCCCCCGCGTGGTCGGCGACGGGCAGGAGATCTATCGCGAACGGATCTCGATCGACGACGCCATGGGGCGGATCGAGGCGCTCTACAAGCCCTACCACCGCGCGCTGCGGCGGCTGCTCAACAAGGCCCATCAGGCGTTCGGGACCGCGATCCTGGTGGACTGCCATTCGATGCCGTCGGTTGGCGTGTCCCGCGACGAGCCGCGGCGGCCCGATATCGTGATCGGCGACCGCTACGGCACCAGTTGCGTTGGCCGGCTGGCCGATGTCGTGGAGGAAGTCATGGGCGGGCTCGGCTATTCGGTCGGGCGCAACAAACCCTATGCCGGCGGCTTCATCACCGAACACTACGGCAACCCGGCCAGCGGCCTGCACACCGTGCAACTCGAACTCAACCGGGCGGTCTACATGGATGAGCGGCGGCGGGAGCGCGGCCCCCGCTTTGCGCAGGTCAGCGCCGATTTCACCGCGCTGGCCGACGCGCTGGCCCGGCTTCCGCTCGGCGATCTCGGGCCGTTCCAGGCGGCGGCGGAGTAGGATCTGGCACCGTCATTCCGGGGCGCGGAGCGAACCCGGAATGACCGCGCATAACAGAAAAAAGGGCCGCTTGAATGAACAAGCGGCCCAAGTCTAGGGAGGAAACGCCCAAGGAGGGCAGCGATAGCGCGAGGCGCTACCGCACCGCAACAATATGCGACCGCGACGCACAAAACGCAAGAGGTTTTTAAGCATTTCCATGGCAATCCCGGTCGTGACGCCCGGCGCGCTCAACGACTGGATGAGATATCTGTTTTACAATGATTTCAATGGCATAATCGAGTGTGTTAACGAGACGTTAAGGTACCAGGAACACGGCCTCGCCAAAACTCGCGACTTCGTGATTGTTAAGAATGCGGACCAAGCCGAAGCCGATTCGAAGCCGGTTCCCCTGCCCGGGGCGGCAACAATAACCTTCCGTTAACCGTGCGCCGCCGCCCGGATTGGGTTAGGCAGGAGGGCATTCTTTTTCCGGTAAGGAACAGCCGTGACGGTCATCGATTTCACAGCCTTCATCGGCCGCCTTGCGACCTCGTCCGGCGAAACCATCCTGCCGTTCTTCCGCACCTCGCTCTCGATCGACAACAAGAGCGCGAGCGACTTCGATCCCGTCACCGAGGCCGACCGCGCCGCCGAGGCGGTGATGCGCCGCCTGATCAAGGCCAGCTTTCCCCAGCACGGCATCGTCGGCGAGGAATTCGGCAACGAGCGCGAGGACGCCGAATATGTCTGGGTGCTCGATCCCATCGACGGCACCAAATCCTTCATCGCGGGCTTTCCGATCTGGGGCACGCTGATCGCGCTGTTGCACAGGGGCACGCCGGTGTTCGGCATGATGCACCAGCCCTATATCGGCGAGCGCTTTTCCGGCGATTCCGGCTCGGCGCATTATTCCGGGCCATCGGGCGAACGGAAGCTGACGGTGCGGCGCTGCGCCTCGCTGAAGGACGCGACCTCCTTCACCACCAGTCCGCTGTTGATGAACGCCGCCGACCGCGAGATTTTCGGCCGGGTCGAGCGCGCCGTAAAGCTGTCGCGCTATGGCGGCGACTGCTACTCCTACTGCATGCTGGCGGCCGGCCATCTCGACCTCGTGGTCGAAACCGAACTCAAGCCCTATGACATCGCCGCGCTGATCCCGATCATCACCGGCGCCGGCGGCGTCGTCACCAACTGGGAGGGCAAGCCGGCCCAGGCCGGCGGCCGCATCATCGCCGCTGGCGACCCGCGGGTGCATGAAGCGGCGATGAAATTGCTGAACAGCCAGGACGCGTGACGGGATCGATGCGGTTTGCGCGCGCATGAGCTGAAGGGGCTGGCGCGCCGCTGGTGATGCTGCGCGTCTCGGCGACCGCGATGAAGATCGACCAGATCGAGACCACTCAACCCTCATCGTGAGGAGGCGCAATAGCGCCGTCTCGAACCATGAGGCCCGAGTTTCGCCCGCGGCCATCCTTCGAGACGCGCGCCATGCGCGCTCCTCAGAATGAGGACGGCGTGCGCGCGCATCATCAGCCTTCGCCATAAGCGAAGGCATCTCCGTAACCTCCAGATTGTGCCTGATGCGCCGATCGGTCAATGTCGCCCGATGTTCGATTCCCTGCTGGTTTTCATCGCGCTTGCCTTCCTGCTGGCCGGCTTCATCAAGGGCGTGCTCGGGCTCGGCCTGCCGACGGTGGCGATGGGCCTGCTGGCGCTGACGATGCCGCCGGGGCAGGCGATCGCCATCGTGATCGTGCCCGCGATCCTCACCAATATCTGGCAGACCTTCGTCGGCCCTTACCTGCGCGACATCATGCGGCGGCTGTGGCCGCTGATGGCCGGCACCGTCGCCGGCATCTGGCTCAACGCCGGACTGCTGACCGGACCCTATGCGTCCTACGGCACCGTCGTCCTCGGCGCCCTACTGGTGATCTACGCGGTGCTTGGCCTGAGCAAGATCAGCTTCAAGGTCGCGCGCCGCGACGAGAAATGGATCGGCGGCATTGTCGGCCTGATCACCGGCGCGGTGTCGGCCGCCACCGGCGTGCAGGTGATCCCCTCGATGCCGTATCTGCAGGCGATCGGCATGGAGAAGGACGAGCTGGTGCAGGCGCTCGGCATCTTCTTTACGGTCGCGACGGTGGCGCTCGCCTTCAACCTCACCGCCGCGGGCCTGTTGACGGCGGCAACCGCGCTGCCGGGCGCGGTGGCGATGGCGGCGTCCTTTGCCGGCATGTTCATCGGCCAGGCGGTGCGGACGCGGATGCAGCCGGAAGTGTTTCGCCGCTGGTTCCTGATCGCGATGATTCTGCTGGGGCTCTATCTGGCCGGCAGCGCCCTGGCCAAAATTCACGGCTAGCGAAAGCGCGCGAGCGCCCGTAACGCGAAATCAACGACCTCGCCGGTTCCCCGGCCCGCCCCTGCGGATCTGACAAGTTCTCGAACTATCTGAATACTTTACCATCGTGAAGTTATGGGATTTCCGGCTACCGCAGCGTGCTCTATAAGCATCGCACCCGGACAGGCCCGCTCCGGGCGCGCTGAGGACATACTGGGATCATGGAAAGACGCCTGGCAGCCATCGTCTGCGCCGACGTCGCCGGCTATTCCCGCATGATGGGGGTCGACGAGGCGGGCACGCACGCCGCGTTCAAGGCGCACCGCACGGCGATCTATCCTGTGATCCTCAACCATGGCGGCCGGCTGGTGAAGAACACCGGCGACGGCTTCCTGCTGGAATTTCCCAGCATCGTCGGCGCCATCGAGGGCGCGATCGCCATGCAGACGGCGATGGCGGAGCGCAACCACCACCTGCCCGCCGATCGCATCATGCAGTTCCGCATGGGCATCCACATGGGCGACGTGATGGCCGACGAGGAAGAGGTGTTCGGCGACGACGTCAACATCGCCGTCCGCCTCGAATCGGTTGCGCCGCCCGGCGGCGTTGCCGTCTCCGGCAAGGCCTGTCACGAAGCCGGCAAGCGTCTCAGCGTCGCGCTGGTGGACGCCGGCCCGCACCGCTTCAAGAACATCGAGGAGCCGATCCAGGTCTGGACCTGGCAACCCGTGGGATCCGACGCCGGGACCAAAGCCGCGAGCGAAACCTCCGCCGCCAACCTTCCGGCGCAATATCGGACGGCGATCGTCGGCGTGCTGCCGTTCGCGAATCTCAGCGAAAGCGCGGACGAGTATTTTTCCGACGGGCTAACCGAAGACCTGATCCACGCCCTTTCGCTGCAATCGTTCTACCGGGTGCTGGGCCGCAACGCGACGTTCGCGTTCAAGGGCAAGAACGTGAGCACGCGGCTGATCGCGCGCGAGATCGATGCGACCTACCTGGTCCAGGGCTCGGTACGGCGCGCCGCGAGCAAGGTTCGCGTCACCGCCGAACTGATTGCGCCCGAAACCGGCCAGCAATTATGGACCGGCCGGTTCGACCGCGACATCGGCGACCTGTTCGCAATGCAGGACGAACTCACCACCAACCTGTCGGCGGCGATCGCCGCCGAGATCTACCGCGCGGAAGCCTCAGCCCCGCCGCGCGCGAACCCGAACTCGAACGACCTCACCGCGTGGGATCGCTTCCTGAAAGGGCTGTCCTACTACTACTTGCAGACCAAAGCGGATTTCGACACCTCGATCGGGCTGTTCAAGGAAGCCATCGCGCTCGATCCGACGCTGTCGATCGCCCGGGCCTATCTCGCCACCATCCAGATCCAGGGCATCCAGTTCGGCTGGATCCGAAGCACGCGCGAATTGTGGACCACGGCGATCGACCTTGCCGAGAGCAGCGTCAGGCTTGATCCGCGCTCGTCCTTTGCCTTTCAGATCGTCGCCTATCTGCACGCCCTGGAAGGCCATCACGAGGAGGCCTTGGACGCCGCCAAGCGTGCGGTCGCGTTGAACCCGTACGACATGGGCGCCCGCGGCGTGCTTGGCTTCTGCTATCTCTACACAGGCGAACACCGGCAGGCGATCGAGCTGCTTTCGATGGCGGCGCAGCGCGGCAACTCCGATCCCCGCTATCAATGGGCGGCCGTCAACGCGTTCTGCCACTACCTCGTCGGCCAATATGACGCCTCGCTGTCCTGGGCGCGCGAGGCGCTGTATGTGAATCCCAATCATCTGCAGGCGCTTGCGATCCGGGCGGCGGCGCTGGCCCAATTGGGCCGCGGTGCGGAAGCCGCCCGCGCCGCCGAAGCCTTGCTTGGAAACTATCCCGGCTTCACCGTCGAACGGCATTTGCAAAACTTCCACTGGAAGAAGCCTGAAGACGTCGCCCATTACCGCGATGGCCTCGTGAAGGCTGGCGTCCCCTTGGGCAGATTGACGCAGCTTCAATCCTCGCCAAAGCTCGCCGCCGATTCCTGACAGCGTGCATCGGTTCGGTTGACACCGGCTCGAATTCCGCGGAACTTCCAAGCATACTGCAGTGGCGCAGCGGCCGAGTTTTAATCTCAGTCCGTCCTTCTGGGCGCGAATCCTGAATTTTTTCATATTATGCTTTTGAGGGCTCAGCTCCATGTCCAATGATCGCATCATGACGGCGCCGGGCGCCGTGCCCGCCGGGCAAATCGCCGTTTCCCCCGGCAATCCCTGCCCTTTCCTCCGCGCGCTCGTCGCCAATGGCTACGTCGGCGGTCATGTCGTGCCGCTTTCGAAACTGTCCGACATTGTCGGGGACGCCAGCGGGCAAACCGGCCTTGGCGAGAAGAAGATGCGGCTGGCCACCTGGCTGGTCGCGGTGATCGCAAACGGTCTCGGGCCGGCGCGCCTCTTGAAGAGCGCGACCACCGGCGCCGTACTCGACGAATTGCGCGACGGCCCGCTCGACAAACATGGCGGCGGCTCCCGCATTCTGGGCGTCGATGCCAAAGTTCGCGAAGACGAGATCGAGCGGCTCGCCGGCTTCGGCACCGATTGCAGAAACCCCGCCGGCGGAACCGAGCGCGGGCTGACGGCAAAACAAGTCGACGCCTTCATGAAGGCGAACCTGCAGCGCGATGGTGACGCGGCGCGCTGGTATTTTCCCCTGCTGATGAAGGGGGAGTGGCCGGTGCTGCTGAAGATCATGGGCAAGGGCGAAGGCGAGGCGCGCTACCTCAGCGTCGCCGAGGTCAGGACGCTGTTCGTCGAACGGCGCCTGCCCGAACGAATCACGGCGCGGCTGCCGAAGCCGCCCTCAAGATAGACGCCCTCAAGACAGACGGCATCACTTGAATAGCGGCGTGCCCGGCACGAAAGCGTCGAACGCCGCCCAGAACTGCGCGCGATAGCGGTCCTGCTCCTGCAGGATTTCATGCCTTGCGCCCGCGATCACCAGATGCGAGCCGGCACGCAGATGATACGCGAACTCCTCGATCGCCGCCGTTGAGACGATGGTGTCGCTGCTGGCCGCAAGCATCAGGATAGGCTGGCGGATTTCGGCTGGGTAGTTGGCGCCGCGAAACGCATGCATCGCCCGGAAGGCGGTATCGGCCCAGGCCACGGTCGGCGAGCCGATGCCGAGGGTGGGATCTTCTTCCAGAATCGCAGCGTTGCGGGCGAAGCGCACGGGATCGCTGGTGAAAGGGTTGTTGATGAATGATTCCGATCCGGTCAGCGCGTCGCTGCCGCCGGGCACGTAGCGGCCGCCCTGCCCCGCCAGCCGCATGATCCGCAACAAGGCCCGCGCCGGGAACGCGGTGGTGCGCCCCGGCAGGTCGATCATGGGAGCCGACAGCACCATGCGGTCGAACCAGCGCTTGCCCGCGTGCGCGATCCGCAGCATGACGGCGCCGCCCATCGAATGCGCCAGCGCGAAATAGGGTGGCGGGCAGTCCGGCAGCATCACCTGCCGAACGAAAGTCTCGACGTCGATCTCGAAATCGGAGAAGTCGCGGACGTAGCCCTTGCGCGGATCGCGCAGGCGGCGCGACGAATGCCCCTGGCCGCGCCAGTCGATCATCGCCACGGCAAAGCCGCGCTCGCGAAGGTCGCGCACGGTCTCGAAATACTTCTCGATCTGCTCGCTGCGCCCGGTGAAGACGCAGACTGTGCCCTTGCGCCCCGCCGGCGGCGCCCAGCGCGCAAAACGCAGCTCGGCGCCGTCGGGGGTCTTGATGGTGCCCGAGACGACATCCTCCGGAACCGGATTGGCGGGAATCGAGACGAGCGTCATGGCCGGGACCGGATAGGTGAAAAGGGCTGGAAATCAAGGCGGACGGCCTCAAAAAGCGGCTTGTTTGCCCCTCTTGAACGCCGATTGCCCCCTCCCATATCATTTTCGTGCAGGCCGATACCAGCGTTTCAAGGTCGAAACGCAAGGCTGCACGGAAGCTAGGCCCGGCCCGATGGCGGGCGGGTTATCTGAAACAGTCGCTCAATGGAGGACTACACATGCGTACCTACGACCTCACCCCGTTCTATCGTTCCACCGTCGGCTTCGACCGCTTCTTCAACCTGCTCGACCAGGTGACGGCAGACGGCAGCCCCGGCTATCCCCCCTACAATATCGAGCGCACCGGCGAGAACGCCTATCGCATCAGCGTGGCGGTTTCCGGCTTCGCGCAAGGCGAGCTTTCGATCGTCGCCAAGGAAAACACCCTGACGATCAAGGGCGAGAAGTCGGCCAACGAGAACGGCAAGGACAGTTCCGAGGTGCTCTACCGCGGCATCGCGGCGCGGGCCTTTGAGCGCGCTTTCCAGCTTGCCGATTTCGTACAGGTGAAGAACGCCTCGCTCGAGAACGGCCTGCTCCACGTCGATCTCGTCCGCGAGATCCCCGAGGCCAAGAAGCCGCGCAGCATTCCGATCAACGCTGGCGCCGGCGCTCCCCAGGTGGTCGACGCCTCGGTCGCCGCGTAACGCGGCCAGGCTTCGGCCGGTATCGGCTGAAAATCGAAACGCCCCGGGAAGCCGGGGCGTTTTTTGCGATGACCCGAAAACGCTGGAGGTTACTTATTCCAGCCCCTGCACGTTCGGCATGTCCTGGGTAGGCGCGACCTGCGGCAGCGGCTTGGCGGAAGCTGATCCCGTCGTGACCGGCCGCGGAGCCGCCGCCTGCACCTCTGCCGGTTTCGGCGCGGGCGCCGCCGCCTGCTGGACTGGTTCGGCGGCAGGCCTGGCGGCGAGCGGGTTGGCCTTCGGCAGCGGCACGGTCCGGCTCGCGACCTGCGGCGACGAGGGTGGCGGGCCGGTCACATGAGTTCCCGTCACATGGGACGATGCCTGGGTGGGTCTTGGCGGCCCCGCGGGCCCGTAGACCGCCATGGGCGCCGCGTTGAAATTTCGACCCATTCGGTAGCCCGGAGTGAAGCGAATAATGCGACCGTCGCGGGCGTCGATGATCAGCCGGCCGTCCTCGCCGCTGCGATCGATCACCGCGATCGTATAGTAGAAGCCGCGCAGGCTGGGGACGCCGAGTGGCGAAAACCCGCTCTCGCGGAGCACGGCATAGACCTCCATCGGCGGCAGCAGCATTGGTCCGTGGCCTTGGCCGTAGCCCTGACCGTAGCCCTGCCTCTGGCCGTAGCTGAGGTGATCATATGGCGCCGCATAGGGGCTGCCGATGTCGGATACCGGCGCATATGGCGCGTGCCTCATTTGATGGGGTGCCTGCGCCTGCGCGCTGGCCGACAGCAGCGCCAGCCCTGCCGCCAATAATCCCGAGCATAACTTCATTACCGTCTGCTCCTGTACGCTGTCGCGCTTGCGGGCCTACCCGCTCGGCCTTTCGCTCTCGCGCAGGCCCCGACGGGATCGAACTTCATCGCCAAATCAGGCGGTCCTTGGGCCGGACCGGGGCAGCGTCTGCCGCAAATCTAGCAAGGCCGGTCGGCATCGCGGGGCATGGCGATCGGCATGCGGGCAGGGACTTTCACGCGCTTGTGTGATAGATAAATATTTGGCATGGTCGGCGTTAGGACAGTATCGCTGTCTCAATTGCGGAGCCGTTCCGGCACATGGATTGCACCTTATCCGTGGCGCCACCAGCTCCAGGGCAGTGCAGGCAAGGCCGTTCCTCAGGGACGTTGAACGCCCAGGCCTGAATTTAGGACATTGCGGCTCGCGGAGGACGAGCGGTGGCCCGGTGGGTGCCGCAAGCGCCCAAGCTGCGCCGATCTTGATGGTGAGGCCCTACAGCCTGATTGAGAGGAACGAGATGAGCGGTTCGGAATTCGAGCGCGACAACATCGTGGCAGAAACCCTGTCGGCGACCGCGGCCTCGAAACCGGCCGACCTGTCGCTTGAAAATCCTCCGCGCGAGCACAGCTGGCGCCCGCCGGCCGAGGGGATGTACGACCTTTCCCTGGAAAAGGATTCCTGCGGCGTCGGCTTCATCGCCAACATCAAAGGCAAGAAGTCGCACCAGATCGTCTCCGACGCGATCAGCATTCTCTGCAACCTTGAACATCGCGGCGCGGTTGGCGCCGATCCGCGCGCCGGCGACGGCGCCGGCATCCTGGTGCAGATTCCGCACGGCTTCTTCAAGCGCAAGGCCGCCGAGATCGGCTTCAAGCTTCCGGAGCCGGGCCACTACGCCATCGGCGCGCTGTTCATGCCAAAGGAGACGGCGTGGCGGAAGGTGATCCAGAGCATCATCGCCGAACAGATCAAGGCGGAGGGCCTGCGGCTGCTCGGCTGGCGCGACGTGCCGTCCGACAATGCCTCGCTCGGCGAAACCGTCAAGCCGACCGAACCCTACCACATGCAGGTCTTCATCGGCCGCAACGGCACGGCGAAAACCGAGGACGAGTTCGAGCGCCGGCTCTACATCCTGCGCAAGTCGATCTCGCAGGCGATCTACCAGCGCCGCGACCGCGGGCTGGCCGGCTATTATCCGGTCTCGCTGTCGTGCCGCACCTTGATCTACAAGGGCATGTTCCTCGCCGACCAGCTCGGCAAGTATTATCCTGACCTGCACGAACCGGATTTCGAGAGTGCGCTGGCGCTGGTGCATCAGCGCTTCTCGACCAACACCTTCCCGACCTGGTCGCTGGCGCATCCCTACCGCTTCATCGCCCACAACGGCGAAATCAATACCCTGCGCGGCAACGTCAACTGGATGGCGGCGCGCCAGGCCTCCGTGCATTCGGAGCTTTACGGCAAGGACATCAGCCGGCTGTGGCCGATCTCCTATGAAGGCCAGAGCGACACCGCCTGCTTCGACAATGCGCTCGAATTCCTGGTGCAGGGCGGCTACTCGCTGCCGCACGCCGTCATGATGATGATTCCGGAAGCGTGGGCCGGCAACCCGCTGATGGACGAGACCCGCCGCGCGTTCTACGAATACCACGCCGCGCTGATGGAGCCGTGGGACGGACCGGCGTCGATCGCCTTTACTGACGGCCGCCAGATCGGCGCGACGCTGGACCGCAACGGGCTGCGCCCGGCGCGCTATCTCGTCACCAAGGACGACCGCATCGTGATGGCGTCCGAAATGGGCGTGCTCAAGATTCCCGAGGACGAGATCATCACCAAGTGGCGGCTGCAGCCCGGCAAGATGCTGCTGGTCGACCTTGAACAGGGCCGTCTCATTCCCGACGACGAGATCAAGGCCTCGCTCGCCAACAGCCATCCCTACAGCGAATGGCTGCACCGCACCCAGATTCAGCTGGAAGAACTGCCGGACGTGGTGACCAAGGGCCTGCGCTCCAACCTGCCACTGCTCGACCGGCAACAGGCGTTCGGCTATTCGCAGGAAGACATCAGCATCCTGATGACGCCGATGGCGGCCACCGGCGAGGAAGCCGCCGGCTCGATGGGCAACGACACGCCGATCTCGGCGCTGTCGGACCGGCCAAAGCCGCTGTTCACCTATTTCAAGCAGAACTTCGCGCAGGTCACCAACCCGCCGATCGATCCGATCCGCGAAGAACTGGTCATGAGCCTGGTCTCGATCATCGGGCCGCGGCCGAACCTGTTCGACCTGCAGGGCATGGCCTCGACCAAGCGGCTCGAAGTGCGCCAGCCGATCCTCACGGACGCGGATCTCGAGAAGATCCGCTCGATCTCCGATGTCGCCGACAGCCATTTCAGGTCGCGCACGCTCGACACCACCTTCCATGCCGGCCTGGGCGCGGCGGGAATGGAGCAGGTACTGGACGAATTATGCGCCCGCGCCGAGGGCGCGGTGCGTGAAGGCGTCAACATCATCATCCTGTCGGACCGCATGGCCGGCTCGGACCGGATTCCGATTCCCTCGCTGCTGGCCTGCGCCGCCGTGCATCATCATCTGATCCGAACCGGGCTGCGGACCTCGGTCGGGCTCGTTGTCGAATCCGGCGAGCCGCGAGAAGTTCACCATTTCGCCTGCCTGGCCGGTTACGGCGCCGAGGCGATCAACCCCTATCTGGCGTTCGAGACCATCATCGCGATGAAGGACCGCCTGCCGGGCTCGCTCGACGAATATGAAATCGTCAAGCGCTACATCAAGTCGATCGGCAAGGGTCTCCTGAAGGTGATGTCCAAGATGGGCATCTCGACCTACCAGTCCTATTGCGGCGCGCAGATCTTCGACGCCGTTGGGCTGCGGGCCGACTTCGTCGTCAAGTATTTTGCCGGCACCCATACCCGGATCGAGGGCGTGGGCCTGGCCGAGATCGCCGAGGAAACCGCGCGCCGCCACGCCGACGCGTTCGGCGACGCCCAGATCTACAAGACCGCGCTCGACGTCGGCGGCGAGTATGCCTACCGCACCCGCGGCGAGGATCACGCATGGAACGCCGAATCCGTCTCCGCGCTTCAGCATGCGGTGCGCGGCAACTCGCTGGAGCGCTACCAGGCGTTTGCAAAGATTCTCAACGAGCAATCGGAGCGGCTGTTGACGCTGCGCGGCCTGTTCCGGATCAAGACCGCCGAGGACGAGAAGCGCAAGCCGGTCAAGCTCGACCAGGTCGAGCCGGCCAAGGATATCGTCAAGCGCTTCGCCACCGGCGCCATGTCGTTCGGCTCGATCTCGCGCGAGGCCCACACCACGCTCGCCATCGCCATGAACCGGATCGGCGGCAAGTCCAACACCGGCGAAGGCGGCGAGGAAGCCGATCGCTTCAAGCCGCTGCCGAACGGCGATTCGATGCGCTCGGCGATCAAGCAGGTTGCCTCGGGCCGCTTCGGCGTGACCACGGAGTACCTGGTCAACTCCGACATGATGCAGATCAAGATGGCGCAGGGCGCCAAGCCCGGCGAAGGCGGACAATTGCCCGGACACAAGGTCGACGCCACGATCGCGCGGGTGCGGCACTCGACGCCGGGCGTCGGCCTGATTTCGCCGCCGCCGCATCACGACATCTATTCGATCGAGGATCTGGCGCAGCTGATCTACGACCTCAAGAACGTCAATCCGGACGGCCAGGTCTCGGTCAAGCTGGTGTCGGAAATCGGCGTCGGCACGGTGGCCGCGGGCGTCGCCAAGGCGCGGGCCGACCACGTCACCATCGCGGGCTTCGAGGGCGGCACCGGCGCCTCTCCCCTCACCTCGATCAAGCACGCCGGCTCGCCGTGGGAGATCGGCCTTGCCGAAACCCACCAGACGCTGGTGCGTGAACGGCTGCGCAGCCGCATCGTGGTCCAGGTCGACGGCGGCTTCCGCACCGGGCGCGACGTCGTGATCGGCGCGCTGCTTGGCGCCGACGAGTTCGGCTTCGCCACCGCGCCCCTGATCGCGGCCGGCTGCATCATGATGCGCAAGTGCCATCTCAACACTTGCCCGGTCGGGGTCGCGACGCAGGACCCGGTACTGCGCAAGCGCTTCACCGGCCAGCCCGAGCACGTCATCAACTATTTCTTCTTCGTCGCCGAAGAAGTCCGCGAGATCATGGCGCAGCTTGGCTACAAGAAATTCGACGAGATGGTCGGTCAGACCCAGATGCTCGACCAGTCGACCCTGGTGGCGCACTGGAAGGCCAAGGGCCTCGATTTCTCCAGGCTGTTCGTGCGGCAGAAGGAACTGCCCGGCCAGAAGATTCATCACGCCGAGGCCCAGAACCACCATCTGGAAGCGGTGCTTGACCGCCGGCTGATCGAGAAGGCAAGGGCCGCGCTCGACCGCGGCGCGCCGGTGAAAATCGAGGAGGAGATCAACAACACCAACCGTTCCGCCGGCGCGATGCTGTCGGGCATGGTTGCCAGGATCTACGGTCATGCCGGGCTGCCGCATGACACGATCCAGGTCAGCCTGAAAGGCACCGCGGGCCAGGCGTTCGGCGCGTGGCTGACGCGCGGCGTCACTCTCGATCTCGAAGGCGAGGCCAACGATTATGTCGGCAAGGGCCTGTCGGGCGGCCGCATCATCGTCAAGCCGCCGAGGAATTCCGGCATCGTGCCGGAAGAGTCCATCATCGTCGGCAACACGGTGATGTATGGCGCGATCGAGGGCGAGTGTTATTTCCGGGGCATCGCCGGCGAGCGCTTCGCGGTGCGCAACTCCGGCGCGGTCGCGGTGGTCGAAGGCGCCGGCGATCATTGCTGCGAATACATGACCGGCGGCATCGTCGTGGTTCTGGGCAAGACCGGCCGCAATTTCGCGGCCGGCATGTCCGGCGGCATCGCCTACGTGCTGGACGAGGCCGGTGACTTCGCGAGACTCTGCAACATGGCGATGGTCGAACTGGAGCCGGTGCTTTCGGAGGAGATGATCAACCAGAACACCTATCACCAGATGGGGGACCTCGAAGCCCATGGCCGGGTCGACGTGTTCCAGAACCTGCTCGAGTCCGACATCGAGCGGCTGCACGTCCTGATCACGCGGCACGCGAGGCTGACCGGCTCGAACAAGGCCGCAGCGATCCTCGCCGACTGGAAAGCCTGGCTGCCGAAATTCCGCAAGGTGATGCCTGTGGAATACCGCCGCGCGCTCCGGGAACTGAAGGCCAGGACGGACGCCGAACCGAAGATCGCGATCGGCGCATAGTTGGACCAAACCGTCATTGCGAGCGCAGCGAAGCAATCCATAGCGCCACGAACCGAAACATGGATTGCTTCGTCGCTCCGCTCCCCGCAATGACGGGAGCATGGCGGGAAAGACAAAAACGAACGAGAGATGCAGGGACGTCAGGGTTAAATGGGCAAGATCACCGGGTTCCTCGAAATCGACCGGCACGACCGCAAATATGCGCCGGTCGCCGAGCGCGTGAGCAACTATCGCGAATTCGTCATTCCCCTGAGCGAGAAGGACACCCGCGACCAGGCCGCGCGCTGCATGAATTGCGGCATCCCCTATTGCCACGGCACCGGTTCGGTGGCGCCGGGCGCGCCGGGCTGTCCGGTCAACAACCAGATCCCCGACTTCAACGACCTCGTCTACCAGGACAATTGGGAAGAGGCCTCGCGCAACCTGCACTCGACCAACAATTTCCCGGAATTCACCGGGCGCATCTGCCCGGCGCCGTGCGAGGCGTCCTGCACGCTCAACATCGACGACAACCCCGTCACCATCAAGACCATCGAATGCGCCATCGTCGATCGCGCCTGGGAGAACGGCTGGATCAAGCCCGAGATCGCGCCGGCCAGGACCGGCAAGAAGGTCGCGATCGTGGGCTCGGGCCCGGCGGGGCTGGCGGCCGCGCAACAGCTCGCGCGCGTCGGCCATGACGTCCATGTCTACGAGAAGCTCGCCAAGGCCGGCGGGTTGCTGCGCTACGGCATCCCCGACTTCAAGATGGAGAAGCATATCATCGACCGCCGCCTCCAGCAGATGGAAGCCGAGGGCGTGACGTTCCATTACGGCGTTCATGTCGGCGCAGATGGCGCGATCGATCCGCGCCAACTGCTCGACCAGTATGACGCGGTGGCGCTGACCGGCGGCGCCGAAGCCGCCCGCGATCTGCCGATCCCCGGCCGCGACCTCGACGGCATCCATTTCGCCATGGATTTCCTGCCGCAACAAAACCGCCGCGTCGCTTCCGAGCCGCTCGGCGGCGTCAAGGACATCCTCGCCGGCGGCAAGCATGTCGTCGTGATCGGCGGCGGCGACACCGGGTCGGACTGCATCGGCACATCGTTCCGGCAGGGCGCAAAGTCCGTCACTCAGCTCGAAATCATGCCGGCGCCGCCCGAGCACGAGGACAAGGGCCTGACCTGGCCGAACTGGCCGCTGAAGATGCGGACTTCGTCGAGCCAGGCCGAAGGCGCCAACCGCGAATTCGCGGTGCTGACCCAGAAATTCTCCGGCGGCGACGGCAAGGTCCAAAAACTGCATTGCGTCAGGGTGGACGAAAAATTCAAGCCGATCACCGGCACTGAGTTCGAACTCGAGGCGCAACTCGTGCTGCTGGCCATGGGCTTTGTGCATCCCGTGCACGAGGGCCTGCTGAAGAGCCTCGGCGTCGATCTCGACCAGCGCGGCAACGTCCGCGCCAACACCGCCGACTACAAGACCTCGTTGCCGAAGGTATTCTCGGCCGGCGACATGCGCCGCGGGCAATCGCTGGTGGTGTGGGCGATCCGCGAGGGACGTTTGTGCGCGCGGGCGATCGACCAGTATCTGATGGGAGCGACGACGCTGCCGCGATAGGCGAGCGTCATTGCCGCCGTCGGCCATGACGGCCTAACGGGCGCGAACCTCGAACGGTATCTTGCCAGCGTGTACATCGCAGTCCGAGCGTGTACACTGCAGTTTAGGTGCGACCGCATCGCATCGCCCCCGTCCGGTTGATCCAGGACAACGCGCGTCGTTTCGCCGGCAGGCATCACTCAAGCGCAACCAGAAAGGCGTCAGTATGAGAACTCAGAAAACCGGCGGTGGCGTACGCCGCCGCATCACATCCGTGCTCTCGGCAGCCGTTCTGCTGTTCATGTACGCCTTCGGCATGATTGCCACGACCGGCGCCTTTGTGGCGGCGGGCGTCTCACCGGCCTTCGCGCAGCGCGGCCGGGGCCGCGGGCGGGGCCGCGGCGGCGGCAATCTCGGTCCGGCGATCGGCCTCGGTGTCGGCGCGGTCATCATCGGCGGCGCGATCGCGGCGCACGCCGCCGAGCAGCAGCGGCGGGATGCCATCAATTACTGCATGCAGCGCTACCGCTCGTTCGACCCCTACAGCATGACCTATCTGGGCCGCGACGGCTTCCGCCGTCCCTGCCCGTAAGGACGCGCCCTTCATATCCCTCCCCCTCGTGGGATCCTCCCCACAAGGGAGAGGAATAACGCCATCAATGCTGCAGCCGCACGCCCAGCAGCACGACGGTCGAGGCCGTGCTGTTGCCCGGCAGGCTCGACTCCAGCCAGTTGCGGCGCAGCGTGCCCTTGAGCCAGACGTTGCGGTTCATCTTGTAGACCGCCTCGCCCGACAGCGCGTAGATCCGGTCGCTGCGGTTGCTGCCCTGGTAGTCGAGCGTGCCCCAGGTGAACTTGCCGATAGCCGTCAGCCAGCGGCGGAAGTCGTGATCGACCTCGATGGTATAGACGCGCGTCAGCACGCCCGAGGCGCCCGGCAGCGTGGTCTCGGCGATGGTGGTGTCGGAATAGAATTTCGCGGTGGTCAGCGGCGTCGCGGTCCAGGTCAGCGACGACGAGACCAGCAGGCCAGACAAGCGGTTCAGCCTGGTATCGAGATAATCGCGCGCCGCGTATCCTATGCCGATCTCGCCGGTCAACAGCCGCGTGAATTCGAAGCTGCTGCCGCCCTTGAGGTAGCCGCCGGTGGAATCGCGCGCGAAGCCGTTGCGGTCGAGCTTGAGGTCGTGGACGCGGCTGTCGCCCTGCACTTCCACGAACGGCTTCAAGCCGGGCATCCAGTCGTAGCTGACCCTGCCGACGCCGCCGAACTGGTTGAAGTTGCGGTCGTCGTTGCTGGTCGAACTGCCGTCGGTGAGCTTTGAATGGCTATAGTCGGTGCGGTCCAGCGTGAGGCCGGCGGAAACCTGCAGGCGGTTGAAGCTCTGGTCGGCGCCGAGCGTGCCGCCATACGCGGCGAACACCGGATAGCTGGCGAGGCCGGCCTGGATGTTGGGGCTGCCGGGATTGTCGGTCGCAACCCTGAGCCGCGCCTGCGCGGTCAGGCGGCTGTCGCGGGTAACGTCGAGCCGGCCATCGACATGGCCGATGAAGTCCGGTCGGTCGATCACGACCGGCGCCGACGAGACCGTGCCGTCGCCGGGCGGCGGGAAGGTGCTGCCGTAGCCGGTGAACGATCCCCTGAGGTCGGCGACCAGCGCGTGCCGCTCCCAGTCGGATACCGCGAGGAATTCCGGCGCGACCACGTAGAGCGCCGAGCCCCTTGCGACAGCGGTGCGGCGCGGGTTGGTGTCGTGGCCGCCCGAGAGTTCGAGCGCCGACTTGATCAGGAAGCTGCCGGCATAGTCGCCGACCGCGCCGAACGGATCGGAGTCCACTTTAAGCCGCTTGCGCGGCGGCTGTCCCGCCACCGTGCCGGCCATCGCCGCCGGAATAGGCGGCCTGTTGGCGGCTAGCGCCGACGGCACCGAGGGCCGCGGCGACGGCTTCGCCCTCGCCTGGCCCGGATAGGGGTTCGGCTTCCGGCGCTTGCGGTTCAGCGAGTCGAAGCCGGTGCCGGACGCGCCGCTCGCCGCCGGTACGCCGTAGTTCGGGGTTCGCCCGATCCGCGACGGCGCAGGATTGCCGGGCGAGCCGCCGGCGTCGGCGGCCGTCCGGCGCAGCGGCGAATCCGGCGGCCTCGCCATGCTGGCGCGGGTCGGGCTGAACAGGTCGGCGGTGACGGTCTGCGCCTGGACGCCGCCGCTGAGAGCGAGCAGCACAAGGCACGGCAAGGCTGCGCGAAAGCGGCGCGCACGCATCCCCTGGCCCGGTCCTGGACCTGCCGTCACGGTATGAATACTCCAACAAAACAAAAGCTTGCAAGCGTCGCGGCGCGCAGCCGCGGAACCTGTCGTTAATGGAGTTAAAACAATTATGGTTAATGAGCCGTTGAGAGCGCCGCCGCGCGCGTCGCATCGCCGGACCGGCCATGCTAGATACGGGTTCGGGGGCCGCGCCCCTTCTCCCTGGGATCAGACATGGCCAATCCGAAACCGTTGATGGCGAAATCATCCGGCACCGATGCCCCCGATGCCGTGCAGTCGGCGCTGCGGACGCTCGACGCCGAGGGCGGCGGGATCGCCGCGATCACGGCGGCGCTGCAATCCGATCTTCGCGCGCCCTTTGTCGCCGCAGCCGACCGCATCCAGAACGCCAAGGGACGGCTGATCGTCACTGGGCTCGGCAAGTCAGGCCATATCGGCCGCAAGATCGCCGCCACCTTTGCCTCGACCGGCACGCCCGCCTTCTTCGTCCATGCCGCCGAAGCAAGCCACGGCGACCTCGGCATGATCACGCCTGATGACGTGATCCTGGCGCTGTCGTGGTCGGGCGAACAGCCGGAGATGAAGAACCTCATCACCTACGCCAAGCGCTTCCGCATTCCGGTGATCGCGATGACGGCGGATCGGGAGTCCTCGCTGGCCAAGGCCGCCGACGTCGCGCTGACGCTGCCGAAGGCGCGCGAGGCCTGCCCGCACAACCTGGCGCCGACCACCTCCTCGCTGATGATGCTGGCGCTCGGCGACGCGCTGGCGATCGCGCTCCTGGAAGGCCGCGGCTTCACCTCGGTCGATTTCAGCGTGTTGCATCCCGGTGGCAAGCTCGGCGCGATGCTGAAATATACCCGCGACCTCATGCATTCCGGCGACGCGGTGCCGCTGAAGCCGCTCGGCACGCGCATGTCCGACGCGCTGGTCGAGATGACCTCAAAGGGCTTTGGCTGCGTCGGCATCGTCGACGCCGCCGGACAGATCGCCGGCATCGTCACCGACGGCGACCTGCGCCGCCACATGGGACCGGACCTGATGAGCGCCGTTGTCGATGAGATCATGACGCGGAGCCCGAAGACGATCAGCCGCGATCTCTTGGCCAGCGAGGCGCTGGAAATCCTCAACTCATCGAAGATCACCGCGCTGATCGTGACCGACGCCAACAAGCCGGTCGGCATCGTGCATCTGCACGACCTCTTGCGCGCCGGCGTGGCGTAGGTTTGCGCTCGTCATTCCGGGGCGCGTCGAAGACGCGAACCCGGAATCTCGAGATTCCGGATTCGATGCTGCGCATCGCTCCGGAATGACGACTACTCCGGAAACCGCGCCGCCGTCTCCTCCAGCGGCAGCGCCAGCCCGTTCGCAAGATACGACACGGTGCGATAGAAGCCGCACAACAGGATGATTTCGAAGATCTGCGCCTCGTCGTAGTGCTTCGACAGCCCGGCGAACTCGGCGTCGCTGAGAGTTGCCCGATCGTGCAGCGCGTCGACGGCCGCTATCAGCGCCTGTTCCGCTGCCGACCAGCATTCGTCGGTGGCAGCGCCGCGGACGGTGGCGCGGACTTCTTGCTCGGTCAGATGCGCGGCTTGCGCGAACGCCGCGACATGCACGCCCCACTCATACTCGCATCCTGTCCGCGCGCAGGTGCGGTTGATGACGATCTCACGCTGCCGCAACGACAGCGGCCCGCGGTCGAGCAAGCTGCCGGCGCGGAATTTCTCCCATGCTCGGGCGTTTCTCGCGATGACGCGAAACAGCATCAGCGGCGGCGCGCCGCGCATGACCCGGTCGAAATGTTGCTGAATCTCCGGTGAGTAGGGCGGCTGCAACGGCGCGATGCGCGGCCTGGGCTGTGACACGATCAACTCCTGTGCTACAATAAACGTAGCGATACGCTACAATAAATGTAGCGCAATGCAAGAGAGGATTCGATGTCGAAACCGGCAGCTATGGCGACGAAGCGGGCGGTGCGGGGCTCAAAATCGGGTCGGCCGATCATGGCGCTGCTCGATCTGCTGGGGCGGCGCTGGACGTTGCGGATCGTTTGGGAGCTTCGCGAGGGATCGCTGAACTCGCGGGCGCTGCGCACCGCCTGCGACGAGGCCTCCCCGACGGTGTTGCAGGCCCGGCTTTCAGAGTTGCGCGAGGCCGGCTTGATCGAATTGGTGCAAGGCGACGGCTATCGCCTCACCGGGCTCGGCCAGGAGCTGAAGGAGACATTCCTGCCGCTGCATCGTTTTGCCGAGCGGTGGAGCAGGCGGAGTTGAGCGGGCTTCCTATACCTCGCCCCGCTTGCGGGGAGAGGTCGCCGCGTTTACGCGGCGGGTGAGGGGGTACAGGTCCGTCAACTCGCGCCGAACTCGCGGATAGACCCCTCACCCCGACCCTCTCCCCGCAAGAGCGGGGCGAGGGAGGCGCTAGGCCACCGCCACCGTCAGGCTGGCGCCGTCGGCCTGCACCACCCGGACCCGGCTGCCGGCCGGCGCGTCGGGGCCGGCGACGCGCCAGATCGTGTCGTCGATCCGCACCGTGCCGGTTCCGTCGACGATCGGTTTATCGAGAATGAACTCGCGGCCGACCATGGCTTCTGTCCGCCGGTTCAGGAACGGATTGCTCTGGCTGCGGCTTCCCGCGCTGCGCGCGAAATAACGCCACGCCGGAACGGCTGCGACCGCCAGCACCGCGAACATCAGAATCTGCGTCTGCCAGGACGGGTTGATGGCGAACGACAGCACGCCGACCAGCAGCGCCGCAAGCCCGAGCCAGAACAGGAAGATGCCCGGCGCCAGCAATTCCAGCGCCATCAGGATGAAGCCGGCGATCAGCCAGTTCCAGGCGCCCAACGTCGTCAACATCTCGGCCATGACACGAACCTCTCCTCAAGCAGCGTGATTGCGGGTCAAACCCTTATTTTTGTGACGGCGCCGGCGGCGGCGTGGTGTTCGGCACCGATGAGGTTCGCCGCGCGAGCGCGCCGGCTGACGTCGCGGCGTCGCCGAAGGTGGCCCGGGCGATCTCGCCGATGCCGGCCAGCGAACCCAGAATGCTGGTCGCCTCGATCGGCAGCATGATGATCTTCTGGTTCGGCGACTCCGCCAGCTGCCCGAACGCCTTGATATATTTGTCGGCGACAAAGTAGTTCAGCGCGGCGACGTCGCCCTTGGCGATGGCTTCGGAGACCATCTGCGTCGCCTTGGCCTCGGCCTCCGCGGAACGCTCGCGGGCCTCGGCGTCGCGGAAGGCGGCCTCCTTGCGGCCTTCGGCCTGCAGAATCTGGCTCTGCTTGGCGCCTTCGGCGCGCAGGATCTCCGACTGGCGCTGGCCCTCGGCCTGCAGGATGTCGGCGCGCTTGACGCGCTCGGCCTTCATCTGCCGACCCATCGCCTCGACCAGGTCGGCCGGCGGCACGATGTCCTTGATCTCGATGCGATTGACCTTCAGCCCCCACGGCGACACCGCGGCGTCGACCACGCGCAACAGCCGCTCGTTGATCTCGTCGCGGTGCGACAGCACCTGGTCGAGGTCCATCGCGCCCATCACCGAGCGGATGTTGGTCATGGTCAGCACGATGATCGCCTGGTCGAGATTGGACACTTCGTAGCTCGCCTTGGCGGCGTCGAACACCTGATAGAAGGCGACGCCGTCAACGGTCACGGTAGCGTTGTCCTTGGTGATCACCTCCTGCTCGGGAATGCTGATCACCTGTTCCATCACATTCACCTTGCGGCCGACGCGGTCGAAATAGGGAACGATGACGTTCAGCCCCGGCGACAGGGTGCGGGTGTACTTGCCGAACCGCTCGATGGTCCAGTCAAAGCCCTGCGGCACGGTCTTGACGCCGGCGAACAGGGTAACGATGACGAGCAGGACAAAGGCAATCGCGAAGATGTCGAAACCAGTCATACACTTCCTCCAAAGCCGGCAAGGTGCGTTGCCGGACGCGATCACGGTTTGTCTGCAACGCGGCGGCGCGGGTTCAGTCCGGCCGTCTCAAGCAGCCTCTGTATAGCCGGGGAGGCGTTTGCCGGCCACCGGATGTTCTGCATCCCGGATGCCGGCCGCAATCTATGGGGGTCAGATCCAGCCTTGAAGCTCGCGCAACACCAGTTGCCGGATCACGTCCATGCCGGGATCGCTGTCATTGAGGCAGGGAATGGCGGCAAACTGCTCGCCCCCATTGTGCTTGAAGATTTCGGCGTTCTCCTGCGCGATCTCCTCCAGCGTCTCCAGGCAATCGGCGGCGAAGCCTGGTGTCACGACGGCGATGCGCTTGACGCCATCTTTCGCAAGCTGTTCGATGGTCTTGTCGGTATAGGGCTGCAGCCAGGCGTCGAAACCGAACCGCGACTGAAAGGTCAGCATCAGCTTCGAGGCATCAAGCCCCATCCGCTTGCGCAGGCTTTCGGTGGTGGCGATGCACTGCGCCTGGTAGGGATCGCCCTTGTCGACATACTTCTGCGGCATGCCGTGAAACGACGCCACGATCAGCTCGGGATGGAACGGCAATGTCGCCAGATGCGCATTGATCGAAACGGCCAGCGCCTCGATGTAGTCAGGGTCGTCGTAATAGGGCGGCGTCACCCGCAATGTCGGCTGCGCGCGCATGCCCGCCAGCACGCGAAAGACCTCGTCGCAGACGGTCGCCGAGGTCGCGGCGGAGTATTGCGGATAGAGCGGCACCACCAGCAACCGGTTGCAGCCCTGCGCGGTCAGCGCCTCGATGCGCGAGCCAATCGAGGGGTTGCCGTAACGCATTGCCCAGTCGACCACGACGTGGTCGTGATCGGCGATCGACCCGGCAAGCTTCTCGGCCTGCGCGCGCGTGATGGTCTTGAGCGGCGACTCGTTTTTCTCGGCATTCCAGATCTTCTGGTAGTCGCGCGCCTTGCGACCCGGCCGCACGCGCAGGATGACGCCGTTGAGGATCAGCTTCCACAACAGCCCCTGGTCCTCGATCACGCGCGGGTCGGAGAGGAATTCCTTCAGATAGACCCGCACGCCGCTGGCATCCGCGGTATCGGGGGTGCCGAGATTGACCAGCAGCACGCCGACGCGCTCCGGCTGGGCTGCCGGCGCGGGCTTGGCGCTTCCGATCGGGACGACCACGGTCATGATTTTGACGGCATCGCGCGTCGCCCCATCCTTGTCAAGACAACCCCGCTTGTTCGATACTGATTGCTATTGCCGCGGTCTGGAGGAGCCATGACGGTCGCCGAATGGTGCGTTTTCGGAGCGCTGATGCTGTATCTGTTAACGATCGCCACCGTCAAATGGATCAGCGTTGGGCAGTTCGACAATTCCAGGCCGCGCGACCCTACCTTTTATGACGACCCGATCCGCGCCCGCGCGCTCGGCGCCCACCAGAACGGCATCGAGGCGTTTCCGTTCTTTGCGGCCGCGGTGTTGCTGGCGGAGTTCCGGCTAGGACCGCAGCGCCTGATCGACGAGCTGGCGGTGCTGTTCCTGATCGTGCGGATCGCCTATGTCTTCACCTATCTCGGCAACCGCCCGACGCTGCGCTCCATCCTCTGGAGCCTGGGCCTGGCAATCAATATCGCGATCTTCTTCCTGCCGGGGATCAAGGCCTATCTGCCGGCGTGAAACAACACGCGGAGTTGTGCCGCCAGGTGCTTCTCGCGCCGGTACCTGGTGACGCAGGCCCTGTCGCCGGACGCTCCGGACTGCGGCGAACGGTCCATTAATTCCCCTACCGCTGGCGCCTGCCGCCTGTATGCTCCCTGCCTGTCGAAACAAGATCAGCGGTTCTTTCGCCCCGGAAATCGGGATCCGACAGCGCTGCCGGATTTTGCCCCAACCAATCAAGAAGAATCTGATGATGGAGGAAGTGATGCCGCACCCCAAGCAGCCCATGTCTGTCAACCGCCGCACCCTGCTCGGCCTTGTCGGCGGGTCGATCGCCGCGCCGTTCCTGGCCCCGCAAGTGGCGCGCGCGCAGGAGGCCTGGCCGGCGCGGTCGGTGCGCTATGTCAACGGATTTCCGGCGGGGGGCGCCACCGATTCGCTTTCGCGCATCCTCTGCCAGAAGATGAGCGAATTGTCCGGGCAGTCGTTTGTGGTCGAAAATCGGGCGGGCGCAGGCGGCGCGCTGGGGGCCGACGCAGTCGCGAAGTCGCCGCCGGACGGATACACGATCGGACTGGGCGGCATCGCCAGCAACGTGCTGGCGATCGGAAGCTATGCCAAGCTCCCCTACGATCCGGTCCGTGATTTCACCTTCATTTCAGGCATGTGGCAGTTGCCGAACATCCTGGTCGGCAAGAAGGATCTGTTCTCCTCGGACCTGAAGGAGCTGCTGGCCGCCTTCAAGAAGGAGCCGCGCAAATACACCTACGCCTCGGCGGGCTTCGGCACGACATTGCATCTGTCGGGCGAGATGATGAAGAGCATGGCCGGCGTCGATGTGGTCCATATTCCCTACAAGGGGGCCGCGCCGGCGATGAACGACCTGCTCGGCGGCCAGGTCGATATGCTGTTCGACAATCTGCCGGGCTCGCTGCCCAGCGTGCGCGCCGGCCTGGTCAGGCCGATCGCGGTGACCTCGAGGACGCGCATCCCCGAACTTCCCGACGTGCCGGCCATGGCCGAATTGCTGCCGGGATATGCGATGACCTCGTGGACGGCGCTGATCGGGCCGGCCGGCATGAAGGCCGATCTGGTCGCGCAGATCAACGCGCTCACCGCCAGGGCGCTCGCCGATCCCCAGGTCAAGACGCGCTACAACGATCTCGGCGCCTCGACCTGGCCGACTTCACCGGCCGAGATCGCCGCATTCCGCGACAGCGAGCAGGCGCGGCTGTTGCCGATCATGCAGGCGGCCGGGATCAAGCCGGAGTGAGACGGGGCGGGCGGAGCACGGCGCGCTCAATCGTCGATGCTCGCCGTCACAGGCAGGTCGCGCGCTCGGCGGCGAGGTAGCCGAACAAGAGGCCGAGGCCGAACAGCAGTACCAGCCCGGCGGCGGCGAATTCGATGCCGCGCATGACCAGCACGCCGCCACCCTCGCGCCCGGCGCTGAGACGCCGGGCAAGGCCCTTCGCCGACACCGCAACGACAGCGATGGTGGCGACCGTGATCGCGGTGCCAAGCCCCATCACGAAGGTCGCGGCGATGCCCGCCCAGAACAGGCCCTGCGCCAGCGAAAACACCAGCACCAGGATCGCGCCCGAGCAGGGCCGCATGCCAACCGCGAAGATCGTGCCGAGCCCGCGCCGCCAGCCGCCGGGGCCGGCGAGCTGGTCCGGCGTCGGCCCGTGCGAATGGCCGCAATGCTCGTCGTGAAAATGGCCGGGATGGTGATCGTGGTGGCCAGGGCTGTGGCCGTGATGATGATGCGCCGCAGCGACCGCCAGTTCGGGCTTGGTGCCCAGCGCGCGCATGAAGCCGCCGCCCTTGGTCCAGACCAGCCGGGCGCCGAGGACCGCGATCAGGCCATAGCTTGTGATCTCGATCGCCTTCTCCGCGGAGCACATGGTTTTGGCGGTGGCGGACAGCAGCCAGGCGAAGACGGCCACGATCGCCACCGCCACCAGCGCCTGCAGCAGCGCCGAGGCGAATGACAGCGCGATGCCGCGCCGCGCGGTTTCTTCGTTGGCGACGAGATAGGACGAGATCACCGCCTTTCCGTGGCCGGGTCCGGCGGCGTGAAACACCCCGTAGCCAAACGCGATCGCCAGCAGCGTCCAGACCGCGCTGCCGTCCGACTTCGCCGCGCGGATCGTCGAGGACATCTCGCGATAGAATTCGGATTGCTTGGCGAGAATCCAGCCCACAACGCCGCCGGCCTGCGGCTCGGCGGCCGGACGCGGCCCGCCGAACGGATTTTGCGCCGCCACCACGTGCAAGGCGGCGTCGAAAACCGCGAGGGTCGCGAGCGCGGCGGCCGTGATCATCAAGCCTCGTGCGAGGCGGGCGGGCATCCCCCTCACGGGCAGTTCACCGTGATCTTGTTGGCGTACATCGCGCCGTAGTTCGAGTTGTCGCCACTCATGAAATTCTGCTCACTCAGGCGTTGCGTGTTGGCGGTTTCCTCGTTGGGCCGCTGAAAACGCAACTGACAGGCAGCGGGCGCGCCGACCAGCTTGATCGGCTCCTTGTCGTCGAACTTGAAGTCGATGAAGTAGGACGGATCGAACACATCAAGCGCGAGCTGCTTGGGCGTCACCGGCGCCTTCAGCGGCAGCATGAAATGCAGCGTCAGGGCGCCGTCCTTGTGCTCGAGGAAATAGTCGACCGGTTCCGTGAACTTGGTCTTCTTGCCGTCGGCTTTGGCGAACGTGAAGAAGTCGAAATCCTTCAGCGATTCGACGTTGGTCTGCGCCAGCGGCGCGAGGTCCTCGCGGCTGTAGACGCCTTTGGTCTTGGTTGTGATGCCTTGCAGCGCATAGGTCGAGAACATGTCGTCGAAGGTCCAGGCGTGACGCACGCCCGTCATCGCGCCATCGGGCGCATAGACCACCTCGCTCCTGGCGGTGATCCAGACATGCGGATGGGCCTCGGCCGCGGCGCCGCCGAGCGCCGTGACCAGGAACAATGAGCCGAGCAAGCGGTTCAGGCGATATGTCATCTCAGGCAGCCTCAGGGGTTTCGAGCAGGCCGCGCCGGCGCAACAGCGCCTCGGGCTCCGGCGCGCGGCCACGGAAAGCGATATAGGCATCCTCGGGGTCGCGCGAGCCCCCCGACGCGTAGATGTCGTCGTGCAGCCGCCTGGCGGTGGCGGGATCGAAGATGTCGCCGGCCTCTTCGAAGGCGCCGAACGCGTCGGCGTCCATGACTTCGGACCACATGTAGCTGTAGTAGCCGGAAGCGTAATGGTCGCCCGAGAAGATGTGGCCGAAATGGGTGGGCCGGTGCCGCAGCGCGATTTCAGCGGGCATGCCGATCTTCTCCAGCACGGCTTTCTCGAACGCGGCAACGTCGCGGCTGGCGGAAGCCGGCTGGGTGTGGAACTCCAGATCGATCAGCGCCGAGGACACGAACTCCAAGGTGGCAAAGCCCTGGTTGAATTTTCGGGCGGCGAGGAAACGCTGCAGCAGCTCGTCAGACAGCGGCTCGCCGGTCTGATAGTGTCTTGCGAACCGTCGCAGCACCTGCGGCTGTTCCTGCCAGTGCTCGTAGAGTTGCGAGGGCAGTTCGACGAAGTCGGTGAAAACCGACGTGCCCGACAGCGAGGGATAGGTCACGCTGGACAGCATCCCGTGCAGGCCATGGCCGAACTCGTGGAACAGGGTGCGCGCATCGTCCGGCGACAGCAGCGACGGCTCGCCGCCGGCGCCCCTGGCGAAGTTGCAGACGTTGATGACGAGCGGCGCGATCTCGCCGTCGAGCGTCTGCTGGTCGCGTAGCGAGGTCATCCAGGCGCCGGAGCGCTTGGAGGGCCTGGCGAAGTAGTCGCCGTAGAACAGCGCCTTGTGCCGGCCAGCGGCGTCCTTGACTTCCCAGACCCGGACGTCCGGATGCCAGACCGGAATGTCCCTGCGCTCCGAGAAGGTGATCCCGAACAGGCGGGTGGCGCAGTCGAAGGCGGCCTTGATCATGTGGTCGAGGACAAGATACGGCTTGATCGCGGCGTCGTCGAAATTGGCGCGGCGCTGCCGCAATATCTCAGCGTAGTAGCGCCAGTCCCACGGGGCCAGCATGAAGTTGCCGCCCTCCTCCGCGATCAGCGCCTGCAGGGCATCGCGGTCGGCCAGCGCGCGGGCGCGTGCAGGCTTCCAGACCCGCTCCAGCAGGCCACGCACCGCCTCCGGCGTCTTGGCCATGGAATCCTCGAGCCGGTAGGCGGCGTAGGTCGGAAAGCCCATGATCCCGGCCGCCTCCTCGCGCAGCGCGACAATCTCCGCGATGGTGGCGTTGTTGTCGTTGGCGTTGCCGTTGTCGCCGCGCGCCGTGAAAGCCTTGAAGACCTTCTCGCGCAGGTCGCGGCGGGAAGAGCTCTTCAGGAACGGCTCGACCGAAGACCTTGAGAGCGTCACGATCGCCTTGCCGGCCATGCCCCGCTCGTCGGCCGCCGCCTTCGCCGCGGCGACGAAAGCCTCGGGCAGCCCGGCGCGGTCGTCTTCACCGAGCTCCATGAACCAGTCCTGCTCGTCGCCGAGCAGATGGTGGCTGAACGAGGTGCCGAGCTGCGCCAGCCGCTCGTTGATCTCGGCGCGGCGCTTCTTGGCGGCCTCCCCGAGGCCCGCGCCGGCGCGGTGGAAGTTAGTGTAGGTTCGCTCCAGCAGCCGCATCTGCTCGCCGGTCAGGCCGAGCGTGGCGCGGTTGCCATGGAGCAGCGCGATTCGCCCAAACAGCACCGCGTCCATCATGATCGGATTCCAGTGCCGCGCCATCCGCAGCGAGACTTCGGTGTCGATCTCCAGGATCGCGGGATTGGAGTGTGCCGAGACCAGGCCGTAGAACACGGCGGCGACCCTTGCGAGCAGCCTGCCGGAGCGCTCCAGCGCCGTGATGGTGTTGGCGAAGTCCGGCGCGGAAGGGTCGTGGGTAATCGCGGCGATCTCTGCGGTATGGTCGGCGAACGCCTGCTCGAAGGCCGGCAGGAAGTGCTCGGGCTCGATCTCGGCAAAAGGCGGCGTCTCGAACGGCGTCTGCCATGGCTGCAGCAGCGGGTTCGCCCGGGCTTCCGAAATGGCCGCCGCTTGCGGGTTTTCTGACATCACAATTCCCGTTTTCCGTCTGGACGTTTCGGCCTGATTCGATCAGCACCGCGCCAAGGTCCGTCTCGACGCGTTTCCTTTACACCAAGCCGCGCCCGCTTCGCTCGAAAACGCGCTGGGAGATGCGGCAATCTATATCACCCGGTGCGGCATTTTTGGGCCTTTTAGGCTTGATAGCGGCCGCCTTTTCGGAGAGATTGCGGCCCCCGAACAGGAACTTTCCATGAGCCCGCAGCCTGCTTCCTCCGCCAGCCGCGAAATCGTCTGGCAAAGCGTCATCACCGTCGTCTCGGCGGCGATCCTGATCGGCGCGGAGGTGTTCGGCGCGGCGTTTGCCGGCGGCTGGGCGCTCGCGATCCTGTTCGGCCTCGACGACACCGGCACGCACATCCTGCAGGCGGTGCTGTTTGCGATCGGCGTCATGATCATGGTGGCGTTCATCCGCACCGCCCAGCGCATCGAGCCGTTTACCAAACGCGCCTGAGGCGCGATAGCGCTGATTAACCTGCGTCAGGCGCGCAAGCATCTGTCGCAAATCTTAACACCCGTTCATCTTTGTCGTGTGCGGCGCGCGCTGGAAAGATCGTGCAAGCACAGGTCGGGGAAATTTGCTCCCGGCCGAAAAAAATCTTGCGAAGCGGAATCAAAAGCCCTATTTCCAGCCTTGCCCAATTTCGCACGTGCCTGTGGTCGTGTGTCAGTCGGTAGGTATCCGGACAAGAGGCCGGACAGCCGCCAAGGGATGAAGAACCGAGGGTCGCTCAGGTCCAGACCTCATAGGTCGAAGATCAGGGAGGCCAGCATCTCTCTCAAGAGATGCCGTTGAAGGCTTCTGCATCCTTTGCAACCGTGACTGGCAGCCGGAGGCGAACCGGCGCACCCCGCTCTCAACGGGGGACGCGACTTAAAGCAACGACGGATCGGGCTTTTTTGGTCTCTACCGGCATTCCACCGCCGGCGCGGGCTACTGAAAAGGCTTGTCCTTCATTGCCAGGTGTGCGGGCGGGAAAATTCCCAACCAATCCACGGCAGCACAGTTCGGCTTGAGTTCGAGGCTTTGTCGCGTCTCCATCGTGCGGCAACGCCAAAGCACTCATGTCCGAGATCACATTTGAGCGGGTCCCGTCGCTGGGCCGTTTGGAGGGTGCTATGACCGAACGTATTCAGGAATTCCTGCGCAACCGCCGCAGCGAGGGCCGGGACACCGAGCCTTGCCTCGTGGTCGACCTCGAAGTCGTGCGCGACAACTACCAGACCTTCGCCAAGGCGTTGCCGGACAGCCGCGTGTTCTATGCGGTCAAGGCAAATCCGGCGCCCGAAGTGCTGTCGCTTCTGGCCTCGATGGGCTCGTGCTTCGACACCGCAACCGTCGCCGAGATCGAAATGGCGCTGGCTGCCGGTGCGACGCCGGACCGCGTCTCCTATGGCAACACGATCAAGAAGGAGCGCGACATCGCGCGCGCCTTCGCGCTCGGCATTCGGCTGTTCGCGGTCGACTGCTCCGCCGAAGTCGAGAAGATCGCGCGCGCTGCGCCCGGCGCCAAGGTGTTCTGCCGCATTCTCTATGACTGCGCAGGCGCCGAGTGGCCGCTGTCGCGCAAGTTCGGCTGCGATCCGGAGATGGCGGTGGAGGTGCTCGACCTCGCCAAGCGTCTTGGCCTGGAGCCGTGCGGCATCTCGTTCCATGTCGGCTCGCAGCAGCGCAAGGTGAAGGCGTGGGACCGCGCATTGGCGATGGCCTCGACGGTGTTCCGGGACTGCGCCGAGCGCGGGATCAACCTGTCCATGGTCAACATGGGCGGCGGCTTCCCGACCAAGTACCTCAAGGATGTTCCTCCGGTCGTGCAGTACGGCCGGTCGATCTTCCGCGCGCTGCGCAAGCATTTCGGCAACCAGATCCCGGAGACCATCATCGAGCCGGGCCGCGGCATGGTCGGAAATGCCGGCGTCATCGAGACCGAAGTCGTCCTGATCTCCAGGAAGAGCGACGAGGACGAGGTGCGCTGGGTGTATCTCGACATCGGCAAATTCGGCGGTCTGGCCGAGACGATGGACGAGTCGATCCGCTACGCCATCCGCACGCCGCATGACGGCGCGGAAATGACGCCGTGCGTGCTCGCGGGACCGACCTGCGATTCCGCCGACGTGCTGTATGAGAAGCTGCCGTACCCGCTGCCGGTGACGCTGGAGATCGGCGACAAGCTGCTGATCGAAGGCACCGGGGCCTATACGTCGACTTACTCGTCGGTGGCGTTCAACGGCATCCCGCCGCTGCGGACCTACCACATCTGAGCGGCCTCTCCGAGGCCTGAACCATCGGGAGCCGGCGCGCCGGCTCCCGCCCCCTCATTCACCCGTTTTCTCGCAGCGCTCCACGGCGTCATCAGCCGTTGCGAGCGAGGATTGACGTGCCATGACCGCTTTGCGCAAGCCCCTTGTCGCCCTCACCCCGAATGCCGCGCCGTTCGCGATCCGCGGCGAGCGGACATCCGACGTTGCTGCGCGCGAGGCGCTGCTGGACGCCTGCTTTGGCGCCAACCGCCATGCGCGCACCTGCCAGCGCCTGCGCGATGGACGGCGGCCGGCCGAAGGCCTCAGCCTGTCGGCAGCGACGCGCGGCCGCCTGGTCGGCACCGTGCGGCTGTGGCCCGTCATCGCCGGCGGCAAGCCGGCGCTGGTGCTGGGCCCGCTCGCGGTTGACCCCGACAGCCGCACGCTCGGCGTCGGCGCGGCGCTGGTGGCCCGCGCGCTCGACCTCGCACGGCAGCGCGGCCACGGCGCGGTGATCCTGCTCGGCGATGCGCCCTATTACGCCCGCTTCGGATTCTCATCCGCCAAAACCGCCGAATTGTCGCTGCCCGGCCCGTTCGAGCGCGACCGGTTGCTCGGTCTTGAGCTGCGCGAGGGCGCGCTCGACGGCGCCCGGGGCATGATCGTCCCGACCGGGCCGTCATGGCCGAAGGCCGGGCCGGCGCGACCCAGGAAGGCCCTACTCGCGCCGCGCGTGGCCTAGGGCCAGCCGACACTTCGGTTCCGCGCCGAGGCCCCGGGGTTGCGTTGGCCGGGGGAAAACCCTTAAACCGCGCCGAAGTGCCCCACTTCCCCAGCCGAGGTTCCGATGCCCCGCCGTCTCATCTCGACCGGCTCGCCCTTTGAAAAGAGCGCCGGCTACAGCCGCGCCGTCATCGACGGTGATTTCGCCTTCGTCGCCGGCACCACCGGCTACGACTACGCCACCATGACGATGCCCGCGGGTGTCACAAGCCAGGCGCAAAACTGCTTTAGGACGATCGAGGCCGCGCTGAAGGAAGGCGGCTTTGCGATGGCCGATATCGTCCGCGCGACCTATTACATCACCGACGCCGGGGACGCGGACGCGCTGCTCGCGGTGTGCGGCGAACAACTCGGCGATATCCGCCCCGCCGCCACCCTGCTCGTCGTCGCCGGCCTCTACAAGCCCGAGATGAAGGTCGAGATCGAAGTCACCGCCAGGCGCCGCACCGCCTGATCCCGCCCACGCGCAGCAGATCTTTCCCGGAGACAGTTCATGAGCCCGTCCGCGCAAATCCACGCGAAAATTTCCGGCCCCATTGTCATGATCGGCTTCGGCTCGATCGGCAAGGGAACGCTGCCGCTGATCGAGCGGCATTTCGACTACGACAAGTCGCGTTTCGTCATCATCGATCCGCACGAGGACGGCGAGATTGCCAGGCAACACGGCGTGCACTTCATCAAGCAGGGCATCACCCGCGACAATTACCGCGAGGTGCTGACGCCGCTATTGACCGCCGGCGGCGGCCAGGGCTTTTGCGTCAATTTGTCGGTCGATACGTCTTCGGTCGACATCATGAGCCTGTGCCGCGAGATCGGCGCGCTTTACATCGACACTGTGGTGGAGCCGTGGCTCGGTTTCTATTTCGACAAGAGCATCGGCCCCGAGAAGCGCTCGAACTACGCGCTGCGCGAAACGCTGCTGGCGGCCAGGCGCAGGAACCCGGGCGGAACGACGGCGGTCTCCACCTGCGGCGCCAACCCCGGCATGGTGTCGTGGTTCGTCAAGCAGGCCCTGCTCGACGTCGCCCGCGACACCGGCCTCAAGGCCGACGAGCCGAACAGCCGCGAAGGCTGGGGCCGGCTCGCGCAGACCCTCGGCGTCAAGGGCATTCACATCGCCGAGCGTGACACCCAGCGTTCGAAGAAGCCGAAGCCGATGAACAAGTTCGTCAACACCTGGTCGGTCGAAGGCTTCGTCTCCGAGGGCATGCAGCCGGCCGAGCTTGGCTGGGGCACCCATGAGAAGTGGATGCCGGACAATGGCCGGGCGCACACCGAGGGCTGTGGCGCGGCGATCTATCTGCTGCAACCGGGCGCCAACACCCGCGTGCGCTCCTGGTGCCCGACGCCGGGCGCGCAATACGGCTTCCTCGTCACCCACAACGAGTCGATCTCGATTGCGGATTACTTCACGGTGCGCGACGGGACGAAGGTGGTGTACCGCCCGACCTGTCACTATGCCTACCATCCCGCCAACGACGCGGTGCTGTCGCTGCACGAAATGTTCGGCGCCACCGGCCGAATGCAGCCGTCGTGGCACATTCTGGACGAGAACGAGATCGAGGACGGCATCGACGAGCTTGGCGTGCTGCTCTACGGCCACGGCAAGAACGCCTATTGGTACGGCTCGCAGCTCTCGATCGAGGAAACCCGCCGCATCGCGCCCTACCAGAACGCCACCGGCATGCAGGTCTCCTCCGCTGTGCTGGCCGGCATGGTGTGGGCACTGGAAAACCCGCAAGCCGGCATCGTCGAGGCCGACGAGATGGACTTCCGCCGCTGCCTCGAAATCCAGCGGCCCTATCTCGGCCCGGTGAAGGGCTACTATACCGACTGGACCCCGCTGACCGACCGGCCGGGCCTGTTTCCGGAGGATATCGACACTTCGGATCCCTGGCAGTTTCGCAATGTGCTGGTGCGGTAGCGACGCCGGAAACCGCGTTTCCTTTAACGTTCGGTTAATCCATTCGCGCGACCCTGAGGGGTGAAATTCCGCGAGGGCCGACGGCCGTCGCCGCAGCTCGCGCGACGGCTCCCCGGTGGAGTAACCAGCCATGCGCGCCTTCTTTGCCATCCTCCTGACAGCCGCCGCGCTGGCGGCTTGCACGCCTGAGAACAGCAGCGACGTCTCGGAAGCGGTCGGAAACTGCGCCCGCAAGCTCTACAGCCCGTACAATCCCAAAGACATGAAGCAGTGCGTCGCGGTGTGCATCGGCTGCGAGCGCGGCGTCATGACGACCTGCTCGACGGCATGCACGCTCCAGGGGGCGCAGTAGCCGCCGCAGGGCAAGTCCCGCAGCCGTCAGGCGACGCCGCCGAGATACAGCCGCTTGACGATGTCGTTGGCCTTCAGTTCCTCGACCGACTGCGCCGCGACCGCGATCTCGCCATGGACGATGATGTAGCCGCGATCGGCGATCCGGATCGCCTGGTTGAAGTTCTGCTCCGCCATCAACACCGTCAGGCCGACGCGTTGCTTGAGTTCGCCGATCTTGGCTATGGTCTGCGACACCAGCAGCGGCGACAGCCCGACCGAAGGCTCGTCGATCAGCAACAGCCGCGGCGACGACATCAGCGCGCGCGCGATCGCCAGCATCTGCTGTTGTCCGCCCGACATGGTGCCGGCAAGCTGGCTGCGGCGCTCCTTGAGCGCCGGAAACGTTTCGTAAGCCAGCGCCAGATTGCGCTCGATGGCGCTGCGGGCGGCCTTGCGAAAGGCGCCCAGCATCAGGTTCTCCAGCACCGTCAACCGCGGGAACAGCCGACGCCCCTCCGGCACCAGCGCGACGCCGAGGTCGACGATCGCCTCGGCCGGCAGTCTGGCCAGATCGTGGGCCCGGCCATCGATCGTCAGCGTCAGCCGGCCGCGGTCCGGGCGCACCAGGCCCATGACGCACTTCATCAGCGTGCTCTTGCCGTTGCCATTGGTGCCGAGCAGGGCGACAGTCTCGCCGGCCTCGACGTGGAGCGTGACGCCGCGCAGCGCCTTGACGGCGCCATACCCGGCATCGAGGCCCTCGATGGCAAGGCTAAGTGCCAAGATAGGCCTCCTGCACCCGCTTGTTGGCCATCACCTCGTCGGGCGCCCCGAGCGCGATGATCCTGCCGGCGTCGAGGCACATCACCCGCTCCGAAAAACGCATCACGGCCTGCATGATGTGTTCGATCATGATGATCGTGATGTCCTCCTCGCCGAGGCTGATCAGGAGGTCGAGCACCTCGTCGACCTCGGAAGAGGAAAGCCCCGCCATGGCCTCGTCGGAGATCAGAAGTTTTGGGCGCACCGCCATCGCGCGGGCGAGCTCCATCTTGCGCAATTCCACCTGGCTCAGCGTATCGGACGGCGCGCCGGCCTTGGCGGCGAGCCCCATCCGCGTCAGGATCGACATCGCCATGTCTTCTTCCGGCAGGGCTGAGCCGACGGCGGCAAAGTCGAGCCCGACCATGAGGTTTTCCAGCACCGTCATGCTTTTGAACGGTCGCGGAATCTGGAAGCTGCGGGCGATGCCGCGGCGTGCGCGCAGATGCGGCGGCAGCTGGGTGATGTCCTCGCCGCAGAAAACCACGCTGCCGATCTGGGGAAGCAGCGCGCCGGAAATGCAGTTGATCAGCGTCGTCTTGCCGGAACCGTTCGGGCCGATCAGGCCGAAGCGCTCGCCCTTGCGAATATCGACGCTGATATTGTCGAGCGCGGTGAAACCGCCGAAGCTCTTGGTCAGCGTCGTGATCTGCAGCAGGGGCGCGCCAGGCGCGGCGGTCGGCGTCATGGCTTGCCTCCGGCGCGCAGGCGATAGCGCGGCCGCAACAGCCCGATAATGCCCTTGGGTGCGCCGACCACGAACAGCACCAGCATGATGCCGAGCACCAGTACGTTGACTTCCGACGAGATGGTGACCGACAGCAGTTGCTGCGTCGAGCCGAGCAGGATGGCGCCGAGTACCGGGCCGATCCAGTGCGCGGTTCCGCCGATCAGCGACATCGCCAGCGCCGAAACCGAGTAGCTCAGGTTGAACGCCGAGGACGGATCGGCATATTGCAGGTACATGGCGGCGGGCGCGCCGGCGGCCGAGATCAGCGCGCCGGATATCATGCAGGCCACCAGCTTCAGTTTCAGGGTCGGCACCCCAGTGCATTCGGCGGCCAGTTCATCGTCCCTGAGCGCCTGCAGGCCGCGGCCGATCCTGGAGTTCTGGATGTAGCGGGCGACCGCAACGGCAATGACCACCAGGATCGCCTGCACGAAGAACAGCATCTTCACATAGCTGTCGAACGGCGCCATCACCGCCGGCCGCTGCAACTGGATGCCGGCCGCGCCGCCGACAAACCGCCAGTTCATCACGAAGGTTTCGATGATGATGGCGACCGCGATCGTCGCGATCGAGAAGAAGATGCCGCGCATCCGTAAGGTGAGGAGGCCGACCGCAAAACCGAGCAGCATGCCGACGACCGCGGCGGCGGCGATCTGCACCACCAGCGGCGCACCCGTCGCCTTGAACAGCGCCACCGCCGTATAGACGCCGACGCCGAAAAAAGCGTTGGTTCCGAAATTGACGTAACCGGCATAGCCGCCGAGGATGCTCCAGGCGACCGCGAGCGCGATGAACTGCAGGATCACGTAGCCGGCGAAAAACGGGTATTCGTTGCGGACGATTTGCGTCATCGCCAGCACGGCGACGAGAAATACGGCCACGCCGGCCCAGAACGCGATGTTGTGGCGGCGGTTGCTCATCGGCCGAACAGACCTTGCGGCCGCACGGCAAGGACCACGAGCAGCATCGCGAACGAGATCGCCGGCGCCCAGGAGGCGCCGAACAGCGTCAAGACGATGGATTCGGCGACGCCGAGAATGATGGCTGCAATCAGCGTGCCGCTGATGCTGCCGAGCCCGGCCATCACCACGACGCAGAATGTCCGGCCGATATAGGCGCGGTCGAGGGTCGGCTCCACCGGCGCCACGATGATCAGCAGCGCGCCGGCGATCCCGAGCACGGCGGTGGCGATGCCGAAGGCGAATTGCTTGATGCGGACCGGATTGGCGCCCATCAGCCGCAACGCCTCCTCATCCTGGGCGACGGCGCGGATGGCGCGGCCCATGAAGGTCTTCGACAGGTAAACCGCGAGCAGGATCGTCAGCGCCAGCGCGACAGCGAACGCGACCAGTTGCCGGATCGGTATCCGGTACTCGCCGAACCGCCAGGCCTTGCCGATATAGGTCGCCGTGACCGAGCGCTGGTCGACGCCGAACTGGAGGATGATCAGCACCTCGATGATGAAGGCGATGCCGAAGAAAAACGCGATGCCGCGGACGCCGGCGTCGGTGCCGCGCTTTTCGAAGGTCTCGTAATAGACGCGATAGGCGAGCAGGCCGAACAGGAAGAACAGCGGCGTGATGGCGAGCCCGGCCAGCAGCGGATCGATGTCGTAGGTCTCGTTGAGCTGGTAGACGCCGTAGGAGGCGAGCACCAGGAAGGCCGGATGGGCGACGTGGGGCACGTCGAGCAATCCGAACGAAATCGAAAGCCCGACGCTGACGGCGGCATAGAAGCAGCCGAGCAGCACCCCCAACACCACCGCTCCAAGCAGCAGGTCCATCGAAAACACGTCTGGTCCCCCCTGGCCTTTTCTCGAACCAGAAAAAGCCGCGCGCCTATTTGCGGGCAGCCTCGAAGGGACTGATGAGATTCCCGGTCTTCATTTTCTCGGGGAACAGGATCACCTGCTTGCCGGAGGAGCGGAACTGCTCGACGTCCTTGTCGACCACGCCGCGGAACTGGGCCTGCACGGTTGCCGATTCCTTGCGCTCGCCGTCCGCCGAGAACGCGATCGGGCCGACGATGGTTTTGTGCTCATTGTCGCGCAGATACTTGGCGAGCCCCTTCTGGTCGAGCGACTTGGTGGCAATGACCGCCGCCTCGACCATTTGCCCCATCGCGTAGCCGAACGGCGCCAGATAGTAACCCAGCGGATCGACTTTCGCCTCCACGGCGCGTTTGGTGTAAACGTCAAAAAACGCCTTGGTGCCTTCGTGGTACATGCTGGGTTCGGGCAGCCAGGTGTTGTAGTTAACGACGCCGTTGAGCAGGGATCCGAGGTTCGACATCACGGCCGCGAACTGCAGTCCGACCATGCCGCCGCCGAAAATCTTGACGTTGTCGCCGATACCGATCTCGTTCACGGCCCGCAGGATCCCGGCCGAGTCCGGCGGATAGGACGAGACATAGACGATGTCGGGCTTGGCCGCCTTGAGCGCACGGATGATCGAGGAGAACTCCACCGTGTTCGGCGGATAGTTCTGGTCGAAGACGACCGGCATGTTGCGCTTCTTGGCAACTTCCCTTGCCGTCAGCACCAGGTTCTGGGCAAATTCCTGGTCGGCCGAGAGCAGCGCCAGGGTCTTGCCGCCGGCCTTCTGGCCGAGATCGAGAAACGAGGACGCCCAGCTGTCGGCCGGGCCCCATGGCGCGTTGTTGAACCACATGTCGTGGCCGACCTTGCTGTTGACCTGGAACGAGAAGTTTCCCATCAGCAGCAGGCCGCGCTGCTTCACGAACGGCATCAGCGGCGCGGTCGGCACGGTGGCGTAGGGCGCGAACAAGAGATCGACCTTGTCGACGTCGACGAGCTTGGCGTAGATCGCCGGCGTCTCGGAGGCGCTCGACTTGTCGTCATAGACGATGAGCTCCACCTTGCGGCCGAGCAACCCACCCTTGGCGTTGATGTCGTCGCGCCAGATCTCGATGCCGAGCTGCGACGCCTTGCCGCCGCCGGCGAGGCCGCCGGTCTGCGCCATCGACATGCCGATCTTGATCGGCGGCTGCTGCGCCAGGGCGCGCGAACCGTGTCCGGCCACGGCAACCGCCATGGCGCCGCCGAGAAATGTCCTGCGTTTCATCGTCCCCCCTATCCTGCCGGCCGTTGCCTGACCTGCCGGCGCTTGTTGCCGCAAGCCTAACCGCTAGATGGGGATCAATACAAGCCGTTCGGAGCCAACGCGGGAAGCCCCGCGTTGACAAATTGACGCGTGATTATCGCTGCGGCATCGGCGGCGCGATCTTCTCCGCGGGCGCCGGCGGAAGCGCGGGCTGCGCGCCGGCCTTCTGCGCCTCGGCGTCGGGACGGGCCGGCTCGGGCGCAACGTCCGACGGCCGGGTGCCTGTCGTGACCGGCTCCGCCGGAGCGGACGGTTTTGTTTCCGCACCCGGCGTGGACTGCAGCGGCTGCGTCGCCTGAGCGAATCGCTGGGTGTCCTGGGCGCTGATTTTTGACAGCGAAAGCGCCGAAATAACCAGCCCGAGCGCGATCAGCGCGGACGCCATCAGCATATCCCATCGGTAGTTTCGCTTGCTGTGATCGGCTGACATGGCATTCGCCCCACGAAATTGCTCGCAAGGTCAACGGCCAGCAAGCCGCAAGGTTCCAAGCGCAACACGGGTGTAAAGCGCTGATGCGGGCGCTACAGCGCCACGATCCCGGCATCGCCGTCTTCGGCGCCGAAGGCCAGCAGCGTACCCCTGGCGTTCCAGGCCAGCGCCGAGACCGGCGCGCCCGAATTTCGGCGCACCAGGATTTCCGCGCCGTCTTCGAGCCGCACCATCAGCACCGTGCCGTCGCTGTAGCCGGCGGCCAGGATGTCCTGCCGGGGATGACAGGCCACCATCGAGACCCGCGCCTGCAGCGGCGCCAGCATCGCCGGCTCCTTGCCCATCGGACCGTCCTTGCTGGTGAACGGCCAGATGATGACGCTATCGGCGCCGGAGGTGGCGAGCCCCTTGCCGCCCGCGCTCCAGGACATCGAGCGGACGCGGCCGGGATAGCCGCTCATCCGCATGTGCCTGGCATCGGCGAGCCGCCAGCCGTGCATCGCCGGCTCGTGCATCGCGGTGACAACGAACTTGTTGTCCGGGCTGAAGGTGACGGCAAGATGCGAGCCGGCCCATTCCAGGAATTCCGGCTTGGCCGCCATGTTGGGAAACCACAACGTCACGCCGTTGTAATGGGCGACCGCCACGCGCAATCCCTTCGGCGCGAACGCCAGCCCGCCGACGGTGGTCGGCGCCTCGAAGGTTTTCTCCTCGCCCCTGCCGCCGGCCACGAACGCTGTCTTGCCCGCCGACCACGCCACCGCGCCCTCGGGATGCAGCGCGACATTGTCGATCCAGCGCCGCTTCGGATCGGTCGCGAGCACCCTCACCGCACCGGCGGCGTCCAGCGCGACCAGCCTGCCGTCGTCGCCGCCGGTAACGACACGCCTGCCGTCGGACGCCGCGCACAGGATCGCGCCGCCGTGCATGGCAACGGTGGACACCTCGCCCGCTTCATCGATCAACGCCGCGTTTTCCTCGGCGCCGACGAACACCGCGGTATCGCCGAGGAAATGAATCGAGGTCGCGGGCAAACTGACCGGCAACGCCCGCACCCGCTCGGTGATGGAAGCGATGGAGGCCCCTTCGCCGGTGTCGAACTGCTTCATCACGTCGTGATACAGCTTTCGAAGCCGTCGCGGATCGCCTGCTGCGGCAATTCGCGACCGATGAAGACGACGCGGCTTTCGCGCCGCTCGCCGTCCTTCCATTTGCGCTGATGGTCGCCCTCGAGCATCATGTGGACGCCCTGGAACACGTAACGGTCGTCATCGCCGGTGAAGGCGAGGATGCCCTTCGAGCGCAGGATTTTCTGCCCCTCGGTGGCAACCAGGTTCTGCAGCCAGGGCATGAATTTGGTCGGGTCGAGCGGCTTGTCCGAGCGCAGCGACAGCGATTGCATCTCCTCGTCGTGATAGTGCTTGAGGCCGCCGTGACCATGGCCAGCGTGGTCGTGATGATGGTCGTGGCCGTGGTGGTCATGAGCGTGGTCATGTCCGTCGCCGGCGTCGAGGAATTCCGGTTCGATCTCAAGGATGCGGTCGAGATCGAACGCGCCCCGCTCCAGCACGTCCGACAGCGCGACCTGGCAGCGCTCGGTGCGGTGCAGCGTGGCATAGGGATTGATGCCGCGGATCCGGGCTTCGACCTCGGCCAGTTCGGCCTTGGAAACCAGATCGGTCTTGTTCAGCACGATCACATCGGCAAACGCGATCTGGTTCTTGGCCTCGGGCGCGTCCTTCAGGCGGTCGCTCAGCCACTTCGCGTCGGCGACGGTGACGACCGCGTCGAGCCGGGCGTTCTTCTGGACGTCCTCGTCGACAAAAAAGGTTTGCGCCACCGGCGCCGGATCGGCGAGACCCGTGGTCTCGACGATGATGGCGTCGAACTTTCCCTTGCGCTTCATCAGCCCTTCCATGATGCGCACGAGGTCGCCGCGCACGGTGCAGCAGACGCAGCCATTGTTCATCTCGAACACTTCTTCGTCGGCGCCGATGATGAGGTCGTTGTCGATGCCGATCTCACCGAACTCATTGACGATCACGGCGTATTTCTTGCCGTGGTTCTCCGACAGGATGCGGTTGAGCAGCGTGGTCTTGCCGGCGCCGAGATAGCCCGTCAGCACGGTTACGGGAATCCTTTGGGACGTCAGATCTGGCATGGCAACTCCGGAGCGGTCGCTCGAGGTGAGCATGATCGTGCTCGCGCGCATGGCAGGGAGGCCCCTGCCCTATTGGCTGAGCGCGCTGGTCAGGGCCTTTATATTGTGCCTGACCATCGCAATGTAAGTGGGAGAATCGCCCTTTTCGGCCGTCAGGCTGTCCGAATAGAGCGTGCCGCCGACCCTGGCCCCGGTCTCGGCTGCGATCCGGCGGATCAGCCTGGCGTCGCTGACGTTCTCGAGGAAGACCGCCGGGATTTTCGCGGTCCTGATCTGGGTGATGATCGCCGCCACGTCGCGGGCGCTGGCCTCGGATTCGGTGGAGACGCCGACCGGCGCGATGAACTGGACGCCATAGGCCGCGGCGAAATAGCCGAAGGCGTCATGGGTAGAAATCACCTTGCGGCGGCTTTCCGGGATTCGCGCCACCGCCTCGCGCACGTCGCGCTCGAGCGCGTCGAGTTCGGCCAGATAGTTGCGCGCATTGGACCTGAAGGCTTCGGCATTGGCGGGATCGGCCGCCGCCAGCGCATCGCGGATATTGGCAACATAGATCCGCGCATTGGCCACCGATTGCCAGGCGTGCGGATCGGCGCCCGAGCCGCGCTTGAGCGGCGCAATGCCCGAGGTCGCGGTCACGATGGCGGGCTTGCCGCCGGCGGACTTCACCAGCCGCGGCAGCCAGCCTTCAAAACCGAGACCATTGACGACGACGAGCCTGGCATCCGCGATCCGCCTGGCGTCGGCCGGCGACGGCGCATAGACGTGCGCGTCGCCGTCGGGACCGACCAGCGCGGTGACGTTGACGCGCTCGCCGCCGACATGGCGGACGAAATCGGCAAGGATCGAGAAGCTGGCGACGACGTTGAGCCGATCGGCGGCGCGGGCCGGAGCCGCGGCCGCGACCAGGGCGACACAGATCAGGAACAAACATCGTTTCATGGTCATGCCTCGAGATGGCGGCCCGGAAACATCTGCCGGACCAGGCCGCTGACAGGGCCGAACAACACCGAAACCGCATATAGCGCCGCCGCGACCAGGATGATCGCGGGGCCCGAGGGAATGCCGGCCTGGAACGACAGCACCAGCCCGGCGTAGCCCGAAACGACAGCGCTTGCGACCGCGATGCAGATCATGCCGGTGATGTCGCGCGACCAGAACCGCGCGATGCCGGCGGGCAGGATCATCAGCCCGACGCCGAGCAGCGTGCCGAGCGCGTGAAAGCCGTTGACGAGGTTGATCACCACCAGCGCCAGGAACGCCAGATGCGCGGGCGCGCCGGCGCGCGAGACCGTGCGCAGGAAAACCGGATCGACGCATTCGATCACCAGCGGCCGGTAGATCACCGCCATCGCGAGCAGCGTGACGGTGGCGTTGAAGGCGATCACCAAGAGCGTCTGGTCGTCCATCGCCAGGATGTTGCCGAACAGCACGTGCAGCAGATCGATGTTGGTGCCCTTGATGGAGACGATGGTGACGCCGAGCGCCAGCGACGCCAGATAGAAGGTGGCGAGCGAAGCGTCCTCCTTGATTTCGGTGGTGCGCGCCACCACGCCGGCGAGCATGGCGACGGCAAAGCCGGCGATCAATCCGCCTGTTGTCATCGCGAACAGATTGAGCCCGGAGATGAGGAAGCCGATCGCCGCCCCCGGCAGGATCGCGTGCGCCATGGCGTCGCCGACGAGACTCATCCGCCGCAGCATCAGGAACACGCCAATCGGCGCGCCGCCGAGCGAGAGCGCGATCACGGCCGCGAGCGCCCGGCGCATGAACTCGAATTCGGCAAACGGCGCGATCAGCGCGTCGTACAGCATCAGGCCGCCCGCGACGGCACGGGATCGACGGCGCAGGCGGCGGCGCCCTCGTCAAACGCCTCGCACATCCGCCGCGCCTCGGCGAGATTTTCGGCCGTCAGCACCTGCGCGGTCAGACCCCACGCCACTGGGCCCCGCGCCAGCAGCAGCGTTTCCGGGAAATGGCTGCGCACCAGATCCATGTCGTGCAGCGCCGCCAGCACAGTGCGGCCTTCGCCGTGCCAGCGCTTCACCAGCGCCAGCAGGTCGGCCACGGTTTTGGCGTCGATGGCGTTGAAGGGTTCGTCGAGCACGATCAGGCGGGAATCCTGCAGCAGCACCCGGGCAAACAGCAGGCGCTGCATCTGGCCGCCGGACAGCGTGCCGATCGCGCGATTCTCGAAACCGTTGAGCCCGACGGCGGCGAGTGCGGCGGTGATGCTGTCGCGCGCGGGCCTGCCCATGCCGCCGAAAAGTCCGGTTTTCCGCCACAGCCCGGTGCCGACGAAATCGAACACCGAGATCGGGAAGCTGCGGTCGATGTCGACACTCTGCGGCAGATAGGCGACGTCCTTGATGTCGAGCCCGGCGAGATCGACCGATCCCGCCAGCGGCTTGAGGATGCCGGCGAGCCCGCGAAACAGCGTCGATTTGCCGGCGCCGTTCGGCCCGATCACCGCCAGCAGCGCGCCGGCGGCGACCTCGCCATCGAGATGATGCACCGCCGGATGCCGGTCGTAGCCGAGCGTGACGTCGCGAAACCTGATCTGCGCGGCCATGCTCACCTCATCGCCAGCCACACCACGGCCCACAGGGCGGCGCTGACCGCGGCCGCCGCGCCGAGCCGGGCCGCTACCGTCATGCGCAGGATCGACCAGGGTGCCGCCTGCGCCGGATGCGGGGTTGCCGGGCCGTGACTGTGGGCTTGGCTGTGGGCGTGGCCGGGGTGATGGGGGTGATCGTGGGAATGAGCGTGGGGCATGGCGGAATGTTACAATATAACATCGGGGGTGTCCACGCGTCGGGGGCGGTGGATCGGGGTTTGCGAACGCCCCGGTCATGCCCCGCGAAAGCGGGGCATCCAGTACGCCGCGGCTTCTCGATTCAATCACGACCGCCTCTGGAATACTGGGTCGCCCGGTCGAGCCGGGCGACGACGATTGGATATGCGTTCGCGATCTCGCGGCATGTTTTGCCCGAGGCTTGCTGTCGTTCGGTGGCCCTCTTGAAGACGGAGGGCGCAGGGAAGACCGGGTGCGCGCTGCACCCGCGGTCTCGTGTGCAATGTGCACTGAGAATGCGCACACGAGCATACAGGTCCAGCGGAGAGCATCCGGCCTTCCCTGCGCAGTGGCTTTACGGCTTATAACGTGATCTCCCCGGTGAACGGCTCTCTTGCCACCGTCGCTCCCGAGAATTCTCTTCCCGAGAACTTGACGCCAGCACCGCGGCGTCAGGACCACACGACTTCGCCGTACGCTTCATGCGCGATCGTCTGCGCGCCATCAGCGTCCACCGCATCCCACCGCGCGTTCGTGACGATCGCGATCCGCCCCTCTTGCCGGGTGGGATGGCGGGATTAATGACCTGATTTGGATGAGAACAAAAGGGGAATATTTTCACGCGAGGGACTGGACCAACCACTGGTGTGATTTGCCCGACCGCCGGCACCGCTATTGGTAGGGGAGCCGGCAGTGCGGCCGCCGGCTGGCGCGGCCGTTCCCCGCCTATTTCATGTCCATGCCCTTGTGCGGGTCGTCGGCCTTCATGCCGTCCATCATCGCCATGTTCTTGCAGCAGCCGCACATGCCCATTCCCATGCCCGACTGCTTCTGGGACGGTTGCGCCTTGGGCGCATCAGGCCATTCCGACATCTGCTTTGCGGCCGCCGGGGCGCCGCACATGCCGCCCGAACCGGCCTGCTGGCCGCCGCCGCACATGGCGGACGCGGGCGAAAGGCCGAGCAGCAGGGCGAACGCGGTAGAGGCGAGCAGCAGGCGCATGGGGATTTCCTCCGATTGGTGGAGGGAGTTTAGGCGGGTTCGGGGAGTTTCGGCAATCACGTTCAGGTCACCGGACCATCCCTGTCGCCGACTGACGGCGCGCCTGCTTGCGGAGTTAACCTTATCAATTCCGCCTGGCTCACTGTCGCGCAATGTTCTGCCCGCGCAACGACCCTCGCTTCCGCCACCCCTGCAGGTCAGCCATGACCTTGATGGCCGCGGCAAGGACCAGCATGCACAGCGCCGCCTTTGAGGCCGTCTCCATCGTCCCCTCGATCAGCAGGCCATGAACCACGCTGCCTGCGACGATGACAATCGCGAGGAGCAGGTGGGCGATGCGCCATTTGCGCGGCCCCAGACGCCGGCGGAATGCAGCCAGAAGCGCGACCGCGAAGATGGCCCACATCGCGATCACACCCCAGGGGGAGAACGGGGTCGGCGATGCGAACAGAAGGGCGTCAATCATGTCCGGCGGACTGGTGATCCAGAGGCCCCCGACGTGGATCACCACGGCCGCCACCAGCGTGCCTCCGATCCAGTGATGCGCACGCCGCCCGAGACGGCCCGACAGTCCCGGCAGGTATCCGCCAATCAGCAAGGGCTGAACGAGCATGGCGCCCAACGCGACGATCCCTGCGAATCCGGCCAGGATGTAGAGCGGATCGCGCCATGCGAGCAGCGGGCTCGCCGCTGCTGCGGCGATCGGCACCCCAATCGCTGCGGCAAGGGCGGCCCAGATCAGGGCCACCCTCGCCGATCTCATCGTTCCCAACGCGCTCAGACCGGCTGCAGCACGAAGTGCGCCTCAAGGCTGGTATCCTTGGCGCTGCGCATCACCGGACGCAGGAAGACGGTCTTGTATTCACCGCTGTCATAGGCGAGATGACCGTGCGGTTGACCGAAGATCGGAACAATCTGCGGCATCTCGAGACGGAACATCCCGTTCTTGTCGGTGAGCGTGGCGCCATGACTCTGCGGCTCGTGCTCCCGCCCTTCGGTCGTGTGGGCCCAGATCTGGACGCGCTGCCCGGACAGCGGCGCCCCGTCGCCGGCGCGGCGCACGGTCCCGCTCATCCAGAACCCACCCTTGCCGATCCGATCCACGATCGGCGCGCCGCCGCGGTAGTTGTTGGACCCGCCAGGCATCGACGGGGTCGGCGCCAGGCCTTCCGCGCGGGCGGGCATGAACAGCCCGGAAACCCCGGTTGCCAGGACGGCGCCGCCGGCGGCGAGGAGATTACGTCGGTTGAGGATGACGATGGGCATGTAAACTCCTCCTGGCGTCCGCGCGGTACTCTTGCAAGCGTACAACAACACACGCGAGAGGCCCAGATCAGGGAGGCCAAGCGCGCGATCAATCGCAATAACAGTGCTGTGAAGGGGGCACGCCGGCCGCTCAACCAGCGTCGGCATTCGGGATCTGCGAGCAGAATGATAACGGCCCTGTCTCCTGCCTCATGGCTTGCCGATCGCCATCGCGATCGCTGCGGCGAGGAACGGGAACGGCAGCGACACCGTGGCGCGAAACCAGACGAAGCGGGCCGGCATGAACGGGATCTCCCACAGGATCATGCGCTGAAACGCAAACAGCGCTCAGGCGACCACATAGGCGATCACCTGCGGCGAGCCGCCGCCGACCTTCATCGCCACCGCGGCGATCGAAAATCCGACCACCGGGCCGCCCGGCGTCGCCGCGCCCGCGACCACGGCGGTCAGCACCCCAAACCAGCCGGAATCCGGCCCGAGCCAGCCGGTGATGACCTCAGGCGGGATCACGGCGGCGATGAAGCCGGAGCCGAGCACGCCGAGCGCGATTCTTGGCACGATGTTGATGAAGTCCAGCGTGCCTTCGCGCACCGACGACACCAGCACCACGCGGCCGCGCTGCCAGGCCATGAAGCCGAGCACGGCGACCGCGCCCCACAGCGTGACGTCGATGATCAGCGCGCTCGCGGTCATGGCCGCCCGCCCTTGCGGTACATCCGCACATAGGCGAAGCGCCCGAGCGCGCCGGCCAGAACCGGAATCGGCAGCGAGATCACGATCCGCCACAGCGTGAAATCGGGGCCCAGGATCGGCAGCTCCCAGGCCACCGCCCGGCCGTAGCCGATCAGGGTCCAGCTCACCACCATCGCAATCGCCGCGCCGAAATCGGCCCCGACCGTGAGCAGCGCCGCCGCCACCGGATAGGCGGTGAAGGGACCGCCGGGCAGGATCGCGCCGAACGCGGTTCCGATCAGCAATCCCTTCAGGCCGGAGTTCGGCCCGAGCGCGCGCGAGACTTTCTCGTGCGGCAGGATTTCCGCGATGAAGCCGCCGAGCAGGCAGCCGGCCAGCACCCGCGGCAGGATTTCCCCGAACAGCACGACGTCATGGGAGAGAATGCCGAGCACACCGTCGACGCCGTCGCGCCGCCACACCAGCACGACGCAGACCGCAACGAGGGCGCCGATGAAGATCATCGACCAGCCCACCGGCTTGCGGCCGCGCCTTGGGCGCGGCTCGGCGTCGTCGGCAGGCGCCGGGGTTTTGATCGGAGGTTCTGACAAGGCGTTGGGGTTTGGCGGGTGATTGAGAATCCACCCTGCTTAGTCCCGGCGTCGCGGCGAAGCAAACGGAAGCTCGCCGATACCCATGCGCCTTCAAGGGACGCCCATGCGAGGGCGGTGCGCGGCGTTCGTTCAGCTGAACTGGCGCACCAGCGCCAGCCCGCCGAACAGCCCGGCGATCGAGAGCACCACCGATCCGAGCACGTAGAGCGCGGCCAGCCCAAGCGCGCCGCGCTCATAAAGCAGCGCCGCATCGAGCGAGAAGGCGGAGAACGTGGTGTAGCCGCCGAGGATGCCGGTCGTCACGAACAGCCGCCACGGCTGCGACGCCTCGCCCTTGAAGGCGAGATAGCCGGCGACCAGGCCCATCGCCAGCGAGCCCGAGATGTTGATGAGGAACGTGCCCCAGGGAAATCCCGCGCCGATCCAGCGCGCGCAGGCAAGATTGACGAGATGGCGCAGCGTCGCGCCGAGGCCGCCGCCGACAAAGACCAGGAGATAGCTCATCGCACAAATTCCAAACGGCGAAGTAATCCGGCAGGTCGCTTGTGCCGCAAGCGGGTGGTGGCCGCAAGGATCGGAAGGCAGACGTCCCAACGAAAAGAGCGGCAACCGCAGCTACCGCCCCCTTTTGCTTCCGTCATTCCGGGATGGTCCGAAGGACCAGACCCGGAATCCCGAGATTCCGGGTTCGATGCTTTCGCATCGCCCCGGAATGACATGATGAAGCGTCAGACCTTTGCGAACAACTGGTCGACATAGTCCCAGTTGACGAGGTGATCGACGAACGCTTTGAGATAATCCGGGCGGCGGTTGCGGTAGTCGATGTAGTAGGAGTGCTCCCAGACGTCGCAGCCGAGGATCGGCGTCGCGCCGTAGACCAGCGGGCTTTCGCCGTTGGCGGTCTTGGAGATTTCGAGCTTGCCGTTCTTGACCGACAGCCAGCACCAGCCGGAGCCGAACTGGCCGACGCCGGCGGCGGCGAAATCGGTCTTGAACTTCTCAAGCCCGCCGAGATCCTCGGTGATCTTCTTTTCCAGGCGGCCGGGCAGCTTGCTGCCGCCGCCGTTCGGCTTCATCCAGTTCCAGAAGTGCAGATGGTTGTAATGCTGGCCGGCGTTGTTGAACACCGCCGGATTCTTGCCGAACGAGCCCTTGACGATGTCCTCAAGGGACTTGCCCTCGAATTCGGTGCCCTTGATAGCGTTGTTGCCGTTGGTCACGTAGGCCTGGTGATGCTTGTCGTGGTGGTATTCCAGCGTTTCCTTGGACATGTGCGGCGCAAGGGCGTCGTGGGCATAAGGGAGATTGGGCAGCGTGAAGGTCATGGGGTGATGTCCGAACTGATGGGAGACGTGGTGTAACGGGCCCCCCTTATAGAAGGTTCCGCGGGTCTTAAACACCGCAATCTTGCGTGACGTGTCGCCGCGTTTGGCCTATGCGGGACCGACGGCCATGCGCTATGGCGCGGCGGAGAACCGAAATGAGTATCGAGATCGACGTCCTGAACGCCAACGCGTCATGGCCGGTGGCGGAGCCGCTGCTGGATGCGGTTTGGCCGCGCCATGTCGTCGAGCAGCTCTCCTGGGGCCACGTCAAATGGGCCGATGCCGATCTGCGCGTGCTGATCGACGCGCCGGACGACACGGGACTGGCCTGTCATGCCGGAGTCTATTTCCGAACCGCGACCTGGGACGGGCGCAAGGTCGAGATCGGCGGCATCGGCGGGGTCGCGACCCGCGCGGATTGCCGCGGACGGGGCTACGCCACGCTGGCGCTCAACGCCGCGATCAGCACCCTGCGCCACCACGAGGCCGTCCGGTTCGCACTGCTGTTCTGCGAGCCGAACAATGAGGCGTTCTATCAGGCGCGCGGCTGGCATCGCTTCAGCGGCGAGGTCTATGCCGAACAACCGCAGGGGCGGGTTCGCTTCGACGCCATGGCGCCGTTTATATTCGACTTCACCCGCGCGCCGCGCGACGGCGTCATCGACCTGTGCGGCCTGCCGTGGTGACCCCTGCGTGGCCGGGGCTGGCTTGCGCCGGCACAAGATCGTAATATGTCATCCATAATCTATTCGATCTGAAAACGCCGGTGACGCATGACCGTTGACGCCTTGCCCGACATGCGCCCCACGACTGTTCCGTCGGCGGCGGTCAACAGCCTCCTGACCGCGCCGATCCTGCCGACGCTGTTGAAGCTCGCGCTCCCCAACGCCATTGCGATGGTCGGCACGACGCTGGTAGCCGTCGCCGAAACCTCCTACATCGGCCGGCTCGGGACCGAACCGCTGGCGGGAATCGCGCTGGTGTTTCCGTTCGTCATGCTGACGCAGATGATGTCCGCTGGCGCGATGGGCGGCGGCGTCTCCTCCGCCATCAGCCGCGCGATCGGCGCCGGCGACCGCGAGCGCGCGGCGGCGCTGGCGCTGCACGCGGCGATGATCGGCGCCGGCGCCGGGCTGTTCTTCACCGCGGTCATGCTGAGCTTCGGCCGCGAATTCTACGCGCTGCTCGGCGGGCGCGGCGGCGTGCTCGACCAGGCCATGCAATACTCGACCGTGCTGTTCTCGGGCGCGACCGCGATCTGGCTGGTGAACACGCTGGCCTCGGTGGTGCGTGGCACCGGCGACATGCGGATTCCCTCGGCGACGCTGATCGGCACCGCGCTGGTGCAGATCGCGGTCGGCGGCGCGCTGGGCCTCGGGCTGTTCGGCCTGCCCAGATTCGGCATGGCCGGCGTCGCCGCGGGCCAGCTTGCCGCGTTCACGCTCGGAGCCATGTATCTGCTTTGGTACCTCGTCAGCGGCCGCAGCCGGCTGACGCTGAGCTTCTCGGGCTTCCGGTTCCAGCGCGAGATGTTCCTCGACATTCTCAGGGTCGGCGCGGTCTCCTGCCTGTCGCCGCTGCAAACCGTGCTGACCGTGCTGATCTTCACCAGCATCCTGGCCGGTTTCGGCACCGAGACGCTGGCCGGCTACGGCATGGGCGCGCGGCTGGAATTTTTGCTGACTCCGATCGCGTTCGCCTTCGGTGTCGCCTCGGTGCCGATGGTCGGCATGGCGATCGGCGCCGGGCTCGTGAGCCGCGCGCGAAGGGTGGCGTGGACCGCCGGCGCCGCGGCCGCCCTCACCCTTGGCATCATCGGGCTCGTCGTCGCGGTGAAACCGTCGGTTTGGATCTCGCTGTTCACGAGCGACCCCGGCGTTACCGCCGCGGCCTCGTCCTATTTCGCCTTCGCCGGCCCGGCGTTCGGATTTTTCGGGATGGGCGCCTGCCTCTACTTCTCCTCGCAAGGTGCGGCGAAGGTCGGCGGTCCGGTGATGGCGGGAACCGCGCGCTTGCTCATGGTCGGCGTCGGTGGCTGGTGGCTGGCTGCAACGGGAGCGCCAGCATCGACGCTGTTCGCGCTGGCGGGCGCCGCCATGGTCGTTTACGGCCTCGGAACGGCGCTGTCGATCCATCTGACGCGCTGGGGCAAATGACGGCCCGACAATACACCGTCGTGAATCGATGATGGCGCGAATCGGATTTGTTGATAAGCAGGCGTGATTTTTTCAAGGACTGATTCATGGCCTGCAGGACGGCTTTTTTCATCGCGATCATCACGGCCGTGCTGGCCGCGCCATCGGCCCGCGCGCAACAAGGCGGCGAGCCGACCGGGGTCTGGCTGACCCAGGCCGGCGACGCCAGGGTGCGCGTCAGCAGATGCGGCGGCGGAATTTGCGGCGTGATCGTCGGGCTGAAGGATCCGATCGATCCCGCCACCGGCAAGCCGCAGGTCGACGACAAGAATCCGAACCCGGCGCTGCGGCGGCGGCCGATGATCGGCCTGCCGCTGTTCACGGCCATGCGGCCCATTGCGCCCGGCAAATGGTCGGGCCGGATCTACAACGCCGACGATGGCTCGCACTATGCGAGCAGCGTCGCGGTGACAGGGACGAGCACGCTCAGGGTCGAGGGCTGCGTCGGCGCGCTCTGCGGCGGCGAAACCTGGACCCGCGTCAGGCGGTAATCGCACATCAACGTGGTTACCCGCCGGCGACGCCGCGCAGCACCAGCGCGTTGAGCCGGCTGGCGAACGCCGCCGGGTCTTCCGGCAATTCGCCGTCGAGGATTTGCGCCTGTTCCAGCAGCAGCAATGACAGGTCGGCGGCCGTCTCCTTGCTGCCGGCGATCGCCGCCACCAGGGGATGGCGCAGGTTGATCTCCAGCACCGGGCGGGTGGTCGGGCCCTTGTTCTGCATCGCCAGCAACCGTTCCAGCATGCGGTCGTGCGCCCCGCCGCCGGCAACCAGGCACGACGCGCTCGAGGTCAGTCGCTGCGAGGCGCGCACGTCGGAGACGCGATCGCCGAGCGCGTCCTTGATCAACGCTATCGTCGTGGCCGCATCGGCGCCGGCCTCGTCCTTGGCGACGTCGGCCTTTTCATCCAGCAACGGGATCAGGGCGAAATCGATGTCGCCCTGGCTAAGGGACTTCAGCGGCTTGCCTCCGAAATCGAGCGGCGCCGAGGTCCAGAACGCATCGACCGGGTCGGTCAGCAGCAGCACCTCGATGCCGCGCGCGGCCGCGGATTCAAGCTTCGGATTGGATTTCAGCCGCTCGACACTGTCGCCGGTCAGGTAGTAGATCTCGGTCTGGTTCGGCTTGAGGTCCTCGACATATTGCTTGAGCGAACGCTTCTCGCCGGCGGTGGTGGTGAAGCGCGACAGCGCCAGCAGCTTCTCGCGCCGCTCGAAATCCTCCCAGATGCCTTCCTTGATCACCGGGCCGAACGCGTCCCAGATTTTCGCAAACGCCTCCGGCTCCTTGTCGCCGAGGCTTTCCAGTTCGGCGATCACCCGGCCGGTGACGGCTTTTCGGATCTGCGCCAGCTGCGGATTGTTCTGCAGCATCTCGCGCGAGATGTTGAGCGGCAGGTCCTCGCTGTCGATGACGCCGCGGATGAAGCGCAGATAGGCCGGCAGCAGCTCGGCGTCGTCGGCGATGAAAACGCGGCGGACATAGAGCTTGACCTTGCCTTTGCGGGCCTGGTCGAACAGGTCGAACGGCTTTTGCGATGGCGCAAACAGCAGCACCGCATAGGACTGCCGTCCCTCGGCGCGGTAATGCAGCGTCATCGCAGGCTCGTCGAAGGCGCCGGCGATCTGCCGGTAGGCCTCCTTGTAGTCCTCCCCCGCCAGTTCCGATTTCGGCCGCTGCCACAGCGCGCTGGCCGAATTGATCTGGCGCGGCTCGCCCTCCTCCGGCACCAGCAGGATCGGAAACTGGATGTTGTCGGACCAGGCGCGGACGATGCGCTCGATCTCGTGGCTCTCGAGATACTTCGCCGCGTCCTTTTTCAGATGCAGGACGATCTCGGTGCCGCGCGCAACGCGCGCGGCGTCCGCCGTGCTACCGGCTGCGATTTCAAAGCCGCTGCCGCCCGACGACGACCAGACAAAGACCTCGGCCGAACCGGCCCGGCGGCTGGTGACGACGATGCGCTCGGCGACCATGAAGGCGGCATAGAAGCCGACGCCGAACTGGCCGATCAGATTGGCGCCGTCGCGGGCCTCGGTGAGACGGGACAGGAAGGATTTGGTGCCGGAGCGGGCGATGGTGCCGAGATTGTCGATCAGCTCCTGACGGTCCATCCCGATGCCGCTGTCGACCACGGCAAGGGTGTTGGCCGCCTTGTTCGGCACGATGCGGATGTCCGGCGGCGCGCCGTCAGCGATCAGCCCGGGCGCCGAGATCGCCTCGTAGCGCAGCTTGTCGCAGGCGTCCGACGCGTTCGAGATCAGCTCGCGCAGGAAGATATCGGTCTCCGAATAGACCGAGTGCACCATCAGGTTCAGAAGTTCGGCGACCTCGGCCTGGAACGGCTGGGATTCGGGGGACGCGGCAGTCATGGGGGGCTCACACGCAGACGAACGATCGGAACGCCCTGATATAGCAATGCGATCCGGCGTGGCAAGATTGGCGGGGGCTGCCGAAGACCGATGGCGGCCGCCACGTCGGATCAAGGCGCGGCGAAACGGTCGCCCGTCGGCGAAGTAAAAAAAATCGAAGCAGCCTGTCGGGATGGCTGCACCTCCGCCGTCCTTGGGGCAGATCGGCCGGCAATCAACATTCACCACACCATCAAATATCGGAGATTGGAGCATGAACGTCTACACCGACATCTTTGTCGTTCCGGTGCCAAAGGCCAGGGCCGCCGACTATAGAACGCTCGCCGAGACGGCCGCGAAGGTCTGGCGAGAGCATGGCGCGCTGTCCTATGTCGAGGTCGAGGCCGACGACGTGCAGCCCGGCAAGTGGACCTCGTTCCCCCGGAGCGTCGACCTCAAGGACGACGAATTTGTCATCGTCGCGCTCATCTCCTACCGCTCGCGTGCGGACCGGGACGAGGTGAACGCCAAGGCGATGGCCGATCCCCGCATGAAGCAGCTAGATCCGCAATCTCTGCCGCTCGACGGCAAGCGCATGTTCTGGGGCGGCTTCAAACCGTTCGTCGGCCGGCACCACACTGCCGCTCCGGCAGTGCAGCCCTATCTGTTTTTTCGCGGTCGCTGCGAGGAAGCGATGAACTACTACAGGGATACACTGGGCGCGCGGATCGGGCTCGTCATGCGCTTCAAGGACAATCCCGACAAGCCGCCGCGCGACAAGGTACCGGCTGAGTTCGACGAGCGAATCATGCACGCCGAGATCAGCATCGCCGGCACCGACCTGATGATGTCGGACGGCATGAAGTCGGGGCCAATCGATTTTCAGTGCATGTCGCTGTCGATCAGCGTCGCTACGGAAGCCGAGGCCGACCGCCTGTTCCAGGCGTTGGCCAGGGATGGACGAATCGAGATGCCGATCGGTCCGACGTTCTTCGCCAAGCGTTTCGGCGCCGTCGCCGACAAGTTCGGGGTCTCGTGGATGATCATGGTGCCGGCATCATCGTGGTAAGCCCGGACCGCATGCTCGCTAGGCAGCGCGCCGCGTCGCATCAGGCGCGGTGAAACGTCACAGCTTGCGGGTCTCGTCCCTGGCAAATCAGATCGCCTGACCCTTCGAGCGTGGCTTCTCAGCCCAGAACGGACCTTACCAGCTCTCGTTCTGCGAGAATGAAGTCGAAGAAAGCCGCAATACGAGGAACACGCCTGAGGTCAGGATGGGTCAGCAGGCGCCAGCTTCGCGACAGTTCCGGAATTGGTCCCAGCACCCGCACGAGATCCGGTTCTGCGTCGCCGAGCACCGCAGGTAGCGGCCCAAGGCCGAATCCCGACTTCACTGCCTGGATGAGGCCCAGCACGCTGTTGGTGCGTGCCGATATCCTGGCGTCCGGCGCGACGTTCTGGAGCCATACCGATGCGCGGTGCGTGCTGAGCGTTTCGTCGAAGCCGACAAGCTGATGGTTTGGCAGATCATCCACCTTCTCCGGCCTTCCAAACCGTTCGATGTAGCCGCGGCTGGCATAGACAGCCCAGATCGATTCCGCGACCTTGCGGCCGACAAGTTCATCGTCGGTATCGCCGGACCGGAAGGCGACATCCGCCTCGCCTTTCGACAGGTCGAGGTAACGATCGCTCGTCACAAACTCGATTCGAAGCTTCGGATGGCGGAGCTGGAAGCGTTCGATCAGCGAAGACTTCGTCATCCGGCCTATGATCGGCTCGGGACAGGTCACCCGGATGGTGCCGGTGAGATCATGGGCCTCATCGGCTACCCGGCGCTCGAAGTCGATCACGGTCGCTTCAATGCGCTCGGCGTAAGGCATCAGTTCCTCGCCGAATTCCGTGAGGCGATAGCCTGACGGATTACGCTTCACCAATGGTTGCCCGATCGCGCGTTCCAGCTCGATCAAACGCCTTTGCACCGTCGATTGACTGAGCCCCAGCGCTTTTCCAGCTGCGGTCGTGCTGTGATGCCGAGCAACGGCCAAGAAATACTTCAAATCGTTCCAATCGAACATTGGCCATTATGCACTTCTGCGGCGGGGCACCGCAATCCCACGGCTGTCGCTTTTGCCCCGGTTGTCTAGGTTTCCGGCGCTTTGATGAGGCGACCACGATCCGTTTCCTACTGACACGCGCATCCGGGAGATCGAGATGAAAAGCCAATCGCGACCGCTGATTCCGTTGTTGATCGCAATATGCGTCGCGTCGACCGCCATCTCGCAGCCGGCCAGGGCTGAATGCGGTCAACCCGTCAAAATCATTGTATCGTACCCGCCAGGGTCGCCCGACGATGTGGTCGCAAGGCTGCTTGCGCAGAAGCTTTCCGAGGCCGGCGAAAAGTTCTATGTTGAGAACATGCCAGGGGCCGGCGGGATGATCGGCACTGCTGCGGCCGCCAGGGCGGCGCCCGACGGCTGCACGATGGTCATCGTCAATCCAAATTTCGTCGTTCAGGCCGCCATCGGCGAAAAGCTTTCTTACGAGGTTCCCGGCAGTTTTACGCCGGTCATACTCCTGATATCGGCGCCTGAAACGATTTCGATCAACCCCTCCGTCGCCGCGACCACCATCAAGGAACTTGTCGCTCTGGTGAAGGCGAGCCCCGGCAAGTTGAATTACGCGTCGCCTGGCTATGGCTCTTCACCGCATCTGGCCAGCGAACGGCTGTTCAGGAATACGCTCGGGCTCGACGTCGTGCACGTGCCGTTCCAGGGTGGGCCTCCAGCCGTCACCTCGACGGTTGCCGGGCACACGCAGATTCTGCACCTCGCTCTCCCGGTCGTCGCCCCGCTTGTGCGCGATGGAAAACTTCGTTTGCTGGCGGTTGCCGACAAGACGCGCGCACCGGAATTCCCCGATGTTCCAACCCTGGAAGAGGCGGGAGTACCCGGCCACGAGGTTGGGTTCTGGAATGGGATCCTGGTGCCCAAGGGAACCCCTGACCACCTCGTCAAGCGCCGGCATCAGCAGATTGTTCAGATCATGTCGACGTCAGAGGTGAAGGACAGACTGCGAGCACTCGGATACAAGCCGGTCAACAATTCGCAGCTACAGTTTGCCACCCATCTCCAGACCGAACTGGTCAAATGGAAAGGCATTGTCCGCAAGGACGCCGTCAAGACACAATGAGTGCAAATTAAAAGCGCGCCGCTGCAACCCATTGGCTGGAGATACCATGAACGGCAAGTCTTCTGGTGACGATGATCTGGCCACCGCGGCGATGCGCGCGCCATGGAACGAGACGGCGAAGGGCTGGAATGAATCTGGCGCCATCATTCGCCCCTGGCTGCACCAGGCGACGCAAGCCATGCTCGAAATGGCGGGAGTTAGACGTGATTCCCACGTGCTCGACGTGGCCGCCGGCGCCGGCGACCAGACGCTGGACATCGCTGAGAAAATCGGTCCCCAGGGCCACGTGCTGGCCACGGATCTCTCGCCGGCGATGCTTGAACTTGCAGCACGGCAGACGGCAGCCGCGGGTCATCACAAGGTCGAGACGCGCATTTCGGACGGACAAGAGCTGCGTGTCGAAGACGCACGGTTCGACGCCGTGGTCTGTCGGCTCGGCCTGATGTTCTTCGAGGATCCCCTGCGGGGACTGCGCGAAATGGCGCGGGTGCTCAAACCCGGGGGCAGAGCATGCACCATGGTATTCGGCGCGCCGCAGGCCAATCCCTGTGTGACAACGCTGATGTCGACGGCGCTAAGATACGCCGGCCTGCCGCCGCGCGATCCGTATCAGGCCGGTGGACTGCTCAGCCTCGGCAAACCCGGCCTCATTGACGAACTTTTCAGCGAGGCGGGATTCAGCGAAATTGCGACAATAAGAATCGCGGCGCCGTTCAGCCTGCCGACCGTCAAACACTATGTGAACTTCGTACGAACCTCGGCAGGTCCGATCGTGGAAATTGTACAGCGCCTGGACTCGGCCACGGCCGAAGCAGCGTGGGCCGACATGGAGCGGGCGCTCAGCAAATATCAAGGGCCGAGCGGATGGGAAGGCCCCAATGAGTTGCTGCTAACGGCAGCGCGAATACCTGGGCGCCATTAAGCCCCGCCATCCGGTGGCTGCCGGCCACCCGGATCGGGCCGCGCCGGCACGGCTCACAGCTTGCGGGTCTCGTCCCTGGCGAATTCGAGCTGGCTTTCGAGGATGGCGATCTGCCGGTCGAAGCCGTTGCCGCCGGCATCGCCCATCATGCGCGAGACCTCGCGCGCTTGGCGAAGCGCCAACTCCAGCATCAGGATGACGTCGCCGATGTCCCGCTTCGCCTTCGCGTGAATGTCCGTAAACCGGGAGATCAGTTCCGGGATCGGCGGGCCAACGTCGCCCCGATGAGGCGCCGCGGGCGCCCCTGACGATTGCGGCGCCGGGAAGGTTACGATGTTTGACATGGGCGGGGGTCTGCTCACCTCGATGCAGCGCGCAACCTGGCGCGTTGGACGCAAAACTAGGTCAACAAGGTTAGCAATGGCTGAGGCCGCGCAGCGACAGCGCCGGCCCGAATCTGCCATGTCGCGGGCGGCAACTTACATCGTCGGCACCACCGCCGGTGCTGGTACGCGGGTGCGGCTTGCATGCGCGTCCTTGCGACGGCCTCAGCGAGGCCATGGACTTATGCGGGAGCTCAACCCGGATCAGTTTCCAGTCTTCACCGCAGCGCCGCGATCACCGCGTCGGTCCTGGTCACCGCAGAGACGTTCTGCAGCGCATAGTTGATCGAGGCGTTGTGCCAATCCGCGCTCATGGTGGAGCAAGAATCCTCGGGCACGACCATCACATAGCCCTTGTCGGCACCGGTGCGCGCGGTGTGCTCGATCGACATGTTGGTCCAGGCGCCGGTCACGATCACCACGTCGCGGCGCAGGCTTTTCAGAATCGTCTCGAGCCGGGTGCCTTCCCATGCGCTCATGCGGTCCTTCTCGACGACATGGTCACCGGCCTTGCGCTCCAGCCCCGGCACCGGCGCGGACCCCCAGGTGCCGCGCTCCAGGGCCCGGCTCTCCAGCAGGCCTTCGAACAGCGGCGCATTCATGGTCACGCCCGGCGCGCCCGGCTCGCGCGGCCCCTTTTTGCCGAGGCTCGAGGACTGAACCGCCGCGTAGTCGTCGCGAGGGTTCAGCACGAGCCTACCTCGACACGCCCTGGAATGGCCGTCGAGCAGGTCCGTTCGCATGATGGACAGTCTGATTTTTTGTGCGGAGCGCCGGCGCGCGCGAGCAGCTTCCGGGGGATGGCGAGGCGAAGTCTTGAGGGGTCGCGATGCGGGTTCTCGAACCCGATCACCGGCAACGATGGCTGCTGAGCGTGCATCGCTGTGGCCACGCCGCAGCGCCGAGAGGTGTGAGGAATTCGCGATGCCTCATTCGATCGTCGACCGGCACCCGACGCCCTTTGGTCCGCACACGCGGCCAGACAGTGGGGACAAGGATCGGTCCTCGCCGCCACCAGCGCGGACGTGAACTCGGCCGAGACCATTTGTCGCTCGGCAGCGCACGCACGCGATCAGCGTCCGGGCCGCGCCAAGCGCAGCAGCGCCGCCCCGGCGAGAGCTGATGCCACCGAGCCTGCAAGAACGCCGAGCTTGACGCCGTCCTGGAGCGCTTCCGATGCCGGAAAGGCCAGCAGCCCGATGAAAAGGCTCATCGTGAAGCCGATACCGCAGAGGAGCGCCACGCCATAGAACTGAGCCCATGTGGCGTGAGCCGGAAGGTCGGCGAGGTTGAAGCGAATCGCTCCCCAGGCGAACGCGAACACCCCTAATTGCTTGCCGACAAAGAGACCGAGCGCGATGCCGAGGGGCACGGGGGCAAGGAGTGCCGCCGGGCTCATGCCGGAAAACGAGACACCGGCGTTTGCGAAGCCGAACACGGGCACGATGAGGAACGCGCTCCAGGGCTGAAGCGCGTGTTCCAGGCGGATCAACGGGCAGGCCGCACCCTCGGGTCTGCCAGGCGTTGGGGTGAGCGGGATCGTCGCGGCCAGGAGCACGCCGGCGATGGTGGCGTGCACGCCCGAAAAAAGCACCAACACCCAAAGGATCGCACCCGCGACGAGATAGGGAGCAAGGGCCACAACGCCGGCGCGATTGAGGCCGATCAGAAAAGCGAAGACGGCCGCCGTTCCGGCGAGCGCGGGCACGGAGATGTCGGCGGTATAAAACAAGGCGATGATTGCAACCGCCCCTAGATCGTCGAGGATGGCAATGGCGGTCAGGAGCACCTTGAGCGACACCGGGACACGGGAGCCCAGCAGCGCCAGCACGCCGAGCGCGAAGGCGATGTCCGTCGCGGCCGGAATCGCCCAACCACGCAAGGTAGCCGGCTCGCTCCAATTAAAGGCGACGTAAATCAGCGCCGGCACCAGCATGCCGCCGAGCGCGGCGAGGCCTGGCAAGGCGCGGTCGGACCAGGTGCGCAACTGACCATCGAGAAGCTCGCGCTTGATCTCCAGACCGACCAGGAGAAAGAACAGCGCCATCAGGCCGTCGTTGATCCAATGCAGCACCGAAAGCGGGCCCAGATAGGCTTTGAGCGCGCCGAAGTAGGAAGGGGCCAGAGCGGAGTTCGCCACCACGAGCGCCAGCACCGCAGCCGCCATCAACACGAGCCCGCCCGCGGCCTCGCTCGACAGAAGGGTTCGGAAGGCCGAAGCCTGCCCGCGGCGAGCGGGCCGGTGCCCCTGATGCTGGCGCGGCGGTCCGGCTTGCAGCATGCTACCTTGCGCGCGGCTGGTTCGGTAGAGCCCAGAAGAAGGCTTCAAAAAGGCCTTCGATCTTGCGCAGTGTGGGTTCGACGGCCTCGCCGTTCATTTTGCCTCCAGATTGATCGGTCGGGACGAACGACCGAAGTGGAAGTCGGTTCCATGTTGATAGAGGCACCAGCGATCTCCGTTAGCATGATGTCGCCGGTAGCGTCGAGCCTTGTCCGGACGGGTGGTAGTTCTGCTAACCTGAAGTTCAGCCGTCATTGGAGGCGCTTATCTCCTACCTGTCGACCACACGACTGATCGGCCTGTGGGATCGCTTGCGCACCAGTTTCTGGTTCTTGCCCTCGGCGATGGCCTGCGCTGCCATTGGGCTGTCCTATGCTCTTGTCGAGGTCGATGAGGGGCTTAGCGTCGAGCGATCCGCGAGCTGGATTGGCTCTACAGCTTCGGACCGGAAGGCGCGCGGGCCGTGCTCTCCGCCATCGCAGGGTCGATGATCACGGTCGCTGGCCTCACCTTCTCGATCACCATGCTGACGCTGCAACTCGCCTCATCGCAGTTCGGGCCGAGGCTCCTGCGCAACGCCATGCGCGATCGGGGCAACCAGGTCGTTCTCGGCACCTTCATCAGCACCTTCGCCTACTGCCTCCTCGTGTTGCGCACGGTGCGGGGAACGGAGGGCGCGAGCAGCGTGCCTCACCTATCGGTCGCGGTCGGCGTGCTGCTCGCCCTCGCGAGCCTGGGAGTGCTGATCTATTTCATCCATCATGTCGCAAACGCGATCCGCATCGAGACGGTGCTGGCGCAGTTGGCAACGGAGACAAACGCCGCAATCGACCAGCTCTATCCCGAGCGCCTCGGGCAGGACCCGCCAGACGATGCTCCGCGGGCGGCTCGGCGGGACGCGTTGGGCGACTTCGCCGATCGCGAAGTATGCATCCAGGCGGCCGAGAGCGGCTACGTGAAACGCCTCGACACAGAAGCTCTGATGCGCATGGCAACCGAACACAACCTCGTGGTCTGGATCGAGGCCCGGCCCGGCCGGTTCGTGATCGAGCAGCAGGTTGTGCTGTCCGCCTCACCATCCAAACGCATTCCGGCCGAAATTGCGGACGCATTGAGGGGGACCCTCGTTATCGGTCCGGACCGCTCGCCCGATCAGGACGTGGCGCACGCTCTTCGCCGCATCGTCGAGATTGCCCAGCGCGCCCTGTCCCCCGGCATCAACGACCCGACGACCGCTATATATTGCCTGGACCGCATGGAAGAAGCGCTCATGCGTTTGGCGGCACGCGATGTGCCCCCGCCGACGCTACGACAAAGAAGGCCGGCTGCGTGTCGTGACCGAGGTCGAGACCCTCGAAGCCTTGGCATGCCCATCGCTGGTTGCGGTGGCGCGCTACGCCCTTGCCGACGCCGACGTGATCAGTCGCATACTCGCCCTCATCGAGACGGTGGGCCGGATCGCGCCGGCCGGAGCGGCCGCGCAACTCGCCGCGCTCGGCGAGGCAATCAGGCCCGACAGCGCGCAGCTGCTCGATCTTTCTTACGACCGTGATCGGCTTACTTCAGCGGCATCTAGCCCGAATGCCGGTATGGGCCGTCGGTAGCGCCTTCTGGGCCGAGAACCACGGGTTCTGCCGAACACCCACAAGCGGGCACCGTGAAGTGTGCTGCACCCTCTGCGAGATACGGCAACGGGTGAAGGATTGCAGCGCTCTTGGCGTGGGCTGCCGCGGAACGAGCAAGAAGGGTTTCGCCCTCAACGTACCCCAAGCGGCGCCACTCCCTTTGCAAGATCGAAAAGGTGGGATGGCTCGGGTTGACCGTAACGGGGTGAACGTATCCGATTTTTCCCTGTGAGGCCTGCGCCGCAAGCTCTTGCGGCCAAGCGATTATCACGGCGCTGATAGTGGCGATGAAAACCCGGCGGTCGATCATACGGTGAGTGTCCGGCTTCTGGGTTCCGCAGGCACGGGATCGCGGCAAGCTTCAGCGTTTTGCCGTGCGCGCGGACCTCTCGGGGATTCCAGCCTTTCTGAGGCCATCGACCGCGAGGTCGATGTAGGACTGCGGGAAACTGTACACGCGGTGCTCCATGACCGCCTGTTCGAGATCGAAAGCCGGATAGAGTTCGAGAAGCTTTTTGACAGCCGCGCAGGCATTCTCGACATCACCAAGCTGACCGTAGGTGTAGGCCAGCTCCACCTGATTCCACCACCAGCCCGGCAAGTTCATGTTCTTGAATTCGGCAAGCGCTTCCTGGAACTCTCCCTTGCGGTAGTGGTCCTTGCCGAGCGCTGCGTGCCACCAACGTGGGTAGCCCTTCGGGTTCAACGCAATCGCTTTTCTTACCAGCACCACACCGTCTTCCCAACGGCCGGAGAAGGCCAGCCAGTTCCCCAGGTTCCCCAGCAGCAGCGGATCATGTGGGTTCAGCTCTAGCGCACTGGACGCCTCGGCATAGAACAGATGCAAGTCGCGCATGACGTAGGCGGCCCTCGCCATCGCAAACCGAGATACGGGATTCGCGGGCGCAAGGTCTATGGCACGGCGCGCAGCAACGAGCGCTGCCTCGAGCGGATCTAGGCCAGCCCTTGCGTTATAGCCATAGGTGTATTCCAACGTGTGCACCCAGGCGAGAACGGCCCATGCCGCAGCGTAATCCGGCTCTTTTGCAACTGCAGCTTCGAGGCAGGTGCGGGTAGCGAGATGCGTAGCGGCCGAGAAACCCGACTGCATGACCTCGTTCGCCCGGACAACGCTCTCATAGGCGCTCAATTCGCTTGGCGGCTTTCCGCGTCCTTGGCCAAGTGTCTCGCGCGCGATCACACCGGCCGAGATCGACGCAATCGTTGCGACGATCTTGCTTGCGATATCATCCTCGATTGCAAATATGTCCGCCGGAGCGAGCAGGGCTTCATAGTTCTGGGCCCAAAGCAGTTGGCCATCGGCTACCCTGATCAAATGCGCCGTGACCCGCATCCGGTCGCCCGCCTGCCGCAGGCTGCCCATCACAACGAATTCCACGCCGAGCCTTCGCCCGATGTCGCCAATGTTGGCTTCGGTGCCTTCGTACTCGGTTGTGATGGCCCGAGTCGCGACGCGCAGTTCGGAATATCGCGTCAGTTGGGTGGCGACCTCCTCGACAATGGCGTCGCCGAGGAATTTCGAATTTATCTCGCAGGAGACATTATTGAACCGCAGGACGGCAATGCGGGGTCCCGCCGGCATGCCAAAGGCCGCAATGGGCGCATCTTCCGAAACCGCCGACGCCACTTCTGCCTTACCGTCAACCGCGGCAGGGGTCTGACTGACCTCGCCAACGAAACGAAACCCCCTGCCCCTGATCGTGCGTATGAAGTGCTGGGAGGCGCCGCTGTCGCCGATCATCTGCCGAACCGACTTGATGCGGCTGTTGAGCGCCGCGTCGGACACGGCCCGGCCGTACCAGATGCGATCGTTGATCTCATCCTTGGTGACAAGCCGATCCCTGTTCTCCAGCAAAAGCAGCAGCAAGTCGAATACTTGCGGCTCGACCGGCACGGCCTTGCCGCTGCGCCGCACCTCGTAGGCGTTGGTATCGATCGAGCAGTCATTGATGCGAAAGATCATTGCGAAACCATTCGATACCAAACACCGCGACGTCCGCGGGCCGTTGGTCCTTCGGTCGTTGGAGGAATATCATACCAAGAATTCAGGTTTTCTACAGCAAAAATTCAGATCCGCTCCAAGCTCCGACCAGTCGTTGGCGCTATGTGCAGGCAGCGCCGTGCGCGCTTCCGTCCCGAACGCCATCGACTGGCACGAGTTTACATCAAGGAGATCAAAATGATGTTTCGCGTTGGCGACGCGGCGCCTGACTGACGCTCTCAGGGTCTATAAGGCGCACTCAACTCGCGTTTGAAGAAAACCAATTTGCATCGGCCATCGTCAAGATGCATCCAAGCTGGCTGTAGCGTATCGGCCCTTCCGACCGCTCAACGGGACCGATAACCGATCGGATCAGTCCGAACAAAGCTGGGTTAGGAGAACGAAAATGGTTTTGCGCATTGGCGACACCGCCCCCGACTTCGAGGCCGACACCACGGAGGGGCTCATCCACTTCGACGAGTGGATCGGCAATTCCTGGGCCGTGCTGTTCTCGCATCCCAAGGACTTCACGCCGGTTTGCACCACCGAGCTCGGCTACATGGCCAAGATCAAACCGGAGTTCGAGAAGAGGAACGTCAAGATCATCGGCATCTCGGTCGACCCCACCGACAGCCACGCGAAGTGGGCGAACGACATCAAGGAGACGCAAGGGTATGCCCCCAACTATCCGATGATCGGCGACCCCGAGCTCAAGGTATCCAAACTCTACGGCATGCTCCCCGCCGAAGCCGGCGACCGGTCCGAAGGCCGCACCCCGACCGACAATCAGACGGTTCGCAACGTGTTCGTCATCGGGCCGGACAGGAAGATCAAGCTGATCCTAACCTACCCGATGACCACAGGCCGCAACTTCGACGAAGTTCTGCGCGTGATCGACTCGCTGCAGCTTACCGCAAATCACAAAGTGGCGACGCCGGTTAACTGGAAGCAAGGCGATGACGTGATCATCGCCGGCTCCGTTTCCGACGAAGACGCCAAGAAGCAATATCCCCAGGGGTGGAAGGCACCCAGGCCCTACATCCGCATCGTGCCGCAGCCGCCGTAGCACGGCGTTCCCTTGCCTCGCAGATCGTTGATTGCGCGCTAGCTATGGCTGTTGAAACTGGGAGATACAGATGTCGAGGCTCACACGGCGCGAGTTCGGAAAGGTTGTTGGCGCAGGCGGTGCAAGCGTTATCGCCGTATCAGGGCTGCCTACGTTCGCGATCGCCCAGCGGACGCCCAAGGTCGTCATCATCGGCGGCGGTGCCGGCGGTGCGACGGTGGCGCACTACGTCAAGGATGCCAGGAATATCGATGTCACGCTGATCGAGGCGAACTCAACCTATAGCTCCTCGTTTTTTTCAAACCTCTACATCGGCGGAATCCGCTCGCTCGAGAGCCTCGATCATGGCTATGCCCGGTTGCGCAACCACCAGATCAAGGTGGTTCACGACCGGGCTACCGATGTCGACGCGGTCGGCAAGACTGTAAGAACGCAGGGCGGAACGAGTTTCTCTTACGACCGGCTGGTGCTCTCGCCGGGCATCGATATCAAGTACGACTCGGTCCCCGGCTATTCGCGGGAAGCCGCCGCGCTCTTTCCGCACGCCTACAACACCGACCGCGCGCAGAAGCAGCTCTTGAAGCGGCAACTCGAAGCCATGCCGGACGGTGGCGTCGTGTTGATGGTGACGCCGAACGTTCCGTTCCGTTGCCCGCCCGCGCCCTACGAGCGCGCCTGCATGATAGCGCATTACCTCAAAACCAGAAAGCCCAGGTCGAAGCTCGTTATCCTTGATCCCAAAAAGGCGTTCTCGAAGCAGCCGGTTTTCACCGAAGCCTTCGACAAGTACTACAAGGACATCATTGAGCTGAACCTGAGCACTGAAATCGACGACTTCACCGTCGTCCGGCTCGACGGCAAGGCCAGGGAGGTCGAGACCAAGGCCGGCAGGAGGGTAAGGTTCGATGTGGCTAACATCATACCGCAACAGCGCGCCGGCGAGATCGCGGTCAGGGCCGGCTGTGCCGAGAAGGACTGGTGTCCGGTCAATCCGGAAAACTTTTTGTCCCGAAATGTTAAGGATGTGTACGTTCTGGGCGACGCCTCGATTGCCGCCGAGATGCCGAAGTCGGCCTTCTCCGCAAACAGCCAGGCCAAGGCGGTCGCGGCAGATATCCTGGCCGAGCTCGCCGGCAAGGAGAGATTCCCGGTCCGCTACCACAACACCTGCTGGTCGCTGCTGGCGCCCGACGACGCCGTGAAGGTCGGCGCAACCTATGCACCGAAGGACGGCAAGCTGGATCCTTCGGGCTCGTTCGTGTCTCAGAAGGGGGAGGATGCCGGCCTCAGAAAACAGAACTACGCGGAAAGTACCGGCTGGTACGAGAACATCATCGCCGACATGTTTGCAGCGACTCCATCGTCCCGAAGCAAGGGTTGATGTATCGGCGGAATGACCGCGCATATTGGCGGCGCGCCGCCAAGCGGCAGCGCCAGCTTGCCGGATCGGGAATCGAACACCGCCCGATTCCTTGTGGCCGCCGATGGCGCCGACCGGAAACCGGTCCCCTTGGAGTTTCGTCAGATCAGGATTGACGTTCGACAATTCTTGCCGCGCGTGCGTACGAGGCCAAGGTGAGGGGAATAAGCGCCCGGTAGGCGTAGCGATAGAGCCAGCCCGGCAGGATCCGCCCGCGCTCCTCGTATGCGACGCGTGCGCGAGGATGAGCGAGCGTCTGCCGCTCCGCGCGCCCGCGGCGATAACTGGCCAGAAACTCGACGCGATTGACGTGTTTGGGGTTCTTGTAGCCATAGAGAGCGGGAGCTACGAGACGAAGCGGCGCGCCGTGTTCGAGCGACAAAGGTTCGCCATTGAGCTGGTCCGCCAGCAGAGTCTCGGCGTCGACATCACGCCGGTCGATACAGACCTCGTATCCATCGAGCGACACGAAACGCATATATCGAGCCGCCTGCTGAGGCCGCGCTTGCGGCAGAACAAGCGTGTTCATCACGTCCTCAAGGCGGTACCCACCCCACCTGACACCAGCCCGAGTCCACGTCGTGACACAGTGGAAGTCCGCAATGACCTCATGACGTGGCAGAACGCCGAGCGCAGCCAACTCGAACGTGACCGGCTTTTCCACCAGCCCGTGGATCATTATCGCGGGTCGCTCCGGCACAGTAGGCCACCGATCGGCAAAGAACGGAACCCCAAATCGAGGAAAGAAGTCGATCGCTCTCTGGCCACGCGGGAGATCTGGGCGAGACATCGCGACGGAAACCTCAACAATCAGCAATTCCCTCGACCGCCCCATGCGCCGGGAGCAAGCGGGTCCTAGATGCCTCTTGACGATGGCCGATGCAAATTGGTTTTCTTCAAGGGCGGGTTGAGTGCGCCTTATGGACCCCAAGACCGTCACCGGAGCTCAAGCCGATGCTGGATATCGACTTGCTGAGGACCTTCGTGGCGATCTTGGAGACAGGGAGCTTCACGGCTGCTTCCGACGTGGTCCGACGGACGCAATCGGCCCTTAGTCTGCAGATGAAGAAGCTTGAGGAGCAGGTCGGCCACCCGCTGTTGAAGCGTGAGCCCGGTGGCATCAAGGCAACGGCCGAGGGGGAGCGCCTTCTGATTCATGCCAAGCGCATCTTGCGCGCGCACGAGGACGCAATCCTGGATTTCAGCAGGGCGTCCGGCACTGCGGGCAACCTGATACTCGGCATATCCGCGGACTACGGCCAGGCTCTTCTGCCGCGCGTTCTGCGCGTGCTGGCTAGCTCCTATCCAAAGCTCTCGGTCGAAGTGGTGTGCGGCCCTTCCCATGATCTGTATGAGATGTGCACGGACGGACGAGTGGAGATCGCCTTCGTCGGAGAGGGCGAGGGCCTGGGGCAAAGCCCTGTGCTTCACCGCGAGCGTCTCGTCTGGGCGACGGGAGGCGACGCGCACAACGAAGACCCCGTTCCGCTCGCGCTTCTTCCAGCTGAGGATTCCAACTATCGCCGGTGGGCGCTCGACGCCCTCGCTCGCGTGGGACGGCGGCACTGGATCGCCTACACCTCCTATTCACTGGCGGGGCTCCAGGCCATTGTGCGCGCTGGATACGCTGTTGCAGTCATGGCGGAGTCCGCCCTGGTAACCGGGATACGCGAGCTCGACGACGCAGAGAATTTCCCACCGCTACCACTGCTCGAAGTGCGCGTTACGCGCTGCATTGCCAAAGATTCCCTCTTTCTGCGGAATCTCGAGGCGTCCTTGATCAAACAACTCAGCGAGGACGTGAGCAATCACCATCTTGTCGGGTAACCCGATCGTTGGGTGGTCAGCAAGAAGCCTATACACAGACAGCCTCACCTACTCGGTCACATCGTCGGCGCGGGCGAGCAGCGTCGGCGGGATGGTAAGGCCGAGCGCCCTGGCCGTTTGGAGATTGATGACCAGTTCGAATCTCGTCGACTGCACGACCGGCAGGTCGGCGGGTTTCGCTCCCTTGAGGACGCGGCCGGCATAGACGCCGACCGGGCGATAAGCGTCCACAAGGCTGGTTCCGTAGCTGATCAGCCCCCCTTGCACCGTGAACTCACGAAATTCGTACATCGCCGGCACCGCATGGCGCGCGGTACCCCAAACGGCACCACTCCCTTTGCAAGATCGAAAAGCTGGGATGGCTCGGGTTGACCGTGACGGGGTGAACGTATCCGATTTTTCCCTGTGAGGCCCCGCCGCAAGCTTTTGCGGCCAAGCGGTTATCACGGCGCTGATAGTGGCGATGAAAACCAGGCGGTCGATCATACGATCCTCGTCAGAATGCATCGGATATCGTGCATCTGATTGCGCCATCCCTGCGGCAGGGCGACTGACCAATCGTGGCGGCGATATGGGGACGGGTAAAGAATCACCCGGTTGGGCGCTTTCGTGCAGAGCTGACCAATTTCTCAGACTCTGCGCTTGAAGGACGGCGCAGGCAAGATCGAAAAATCTCCGGGCGCGGGACGGCAGCGCCCAGTCATCCGTTCGGATGATGCGGCACGATCAAGACCATGAAAGCGTCAGCACGTGAAGGTCGAAGCAAGGAGCACGTGCGATGGTGCGAAGCTCATCAAGAATGATCTCTCTTCCGCATGTCGTTGTGGTTGCCGTCGTTACTATCTGCGGCCCGGCACATGTGCCGATGGCCGGTACGACGCTTGACCCTCGGCAGTCATGGCCGGTTGGCAAGACAGCGGCGCCGGCGTCCATCGAAATGATCGCTGCCGCGCCAAAGGGCATGGCTGTCGCCGTGCCCGGGCCAGCGACAGCATTGGCGCAAAAATCTTTCGCCTTCGGCTACCTCGAGTTCGACTGGGACCCGAACGCGCCGGGCGGCGTGCCCGGCTTCGATTCGTGGCCACGTTGAGGGCGGCCGCCGGCCTCCAACAAAGAACGCTCGGCCGACGAGCAGGACTCTCAGGCTTTCTGAACTCGACGGGAGTTTCTCCGGGTCCGACGGCGTTGCCGGATCCGGCCCGTTGCCGGGTTCGCCCCGTCGTGCCGGTCAACACCGGAAAAGTGACTTTTGCGTCTTCGGGCAACAGGAGCTGATGATGGAGATAACTCTCGAAGGCGTGGCTTTCTTCTGCCTGATCGCGGCGCACCCTCTGGCTGTCATCGCCGTTCACAATGCGCGGCGGGAAGCTGAAACGCCCGAGCCCTTGATCCCCCCGTCGAGGCCCCTATCCGCCAGAAGCAGGATATCTTTCATGATCGCCATCCTGACGGTGTCGGGCCTCAATTCAGCTCAGGCCGACAGCAACCCGGACGGGCCGCTTGCAGGTTCGCCCATCAAGTCGTGGCTTCAGAGTCTCAAGAGCGGCAAGGGGCCGTGCTGCTCCACCACAGCCGGAGGACCCCTTGCAGATGTCGGCTGGGAAAGCGTAAACGGCCACTATCGCGTCCGCGTCGAAGGAGCCTGGTGGGAAGTGCCTGACGATGCTGTCATTACCGAACCGAACCATGCCGGTCGAACCATGGTCTGGCCTGTTTATACCTGGGGGCTCGACGGACCTGAACATGTCGAGATCCAATGTTTCATGCCCGGAGGCATGACGTAACGGATTGGTGCGGCTTCAGCAACGTCGCCGCCGGGCTGCGCGTTTCAGTATGCGGCCCGCGCTTCGTCGGCTTCGCGTCGATTGCCCAGCCGAAAAAACGTCAAGAATTCGCGACACCGCACACCAACGCGGAAAAGCCGCCCGGAACGAAGGACGGCCTTTATGAAGACCTCATGAAACCAATATCAGGTTTGGTTGCGGGGACAGGATTTGAACCTGTGACCTTCAGGTTATGAGCCTGACGAGCTACCGGGCTGCTCCACCCCGCGTTAAACCGTTGCAAGCCTTCCGAAAACCGAACCTGAAATGAACCCGGCCAACGCCTGTTGGGCGCCGATCGATCCCGTCCAGAGGCTTCCTGAGAAGACGACCCGGGCCGAAGCCATCGGGTGCGAGGGGTATGTACCAACGTCATCCCGCTTTGGAAAGGGGCAAGG
>NZ_JALHLP010000008.1 GCF_022844465.1 Bradyrhizobium sp. | reverse complement strand
GAATTCCCCTGGACGATGGGCTGGCAGCCCAACTACCAGAGCGAAGCGGCGATCTATGCCAAGTACATCCTGAAGAACAAGCCGGACGCCAAGATCGCGGTGCTCTACCAGAACGACGATTACGGCAAGGACTACTTGAAGGGCCTGAAGGACGGGCTCGGCGCCAAGGCCGCGTCGATGATCATTGCCGAAGAGAGCTACGAAGTCTCGCAGCCGACCATCGACTCGAACATCGTCAAGCTGAAGTCACTGAACGCCGACGTGTTCTTCAACGTCACCACGCCGAAATTCGCGGCGCAGTCGATCAAGAAGATGAGCGAGATCGGCTGGAAGCCGATGCACTTCCTCAACAACGTCTCGGCTTCGGTCGGCAGCGTGATGAAGCCGGCCGGGTTCGAGAACTCGCAGGACATCATCTCCTCCGCATACCTCAAGGATGCCACCGACAAGCAGTGGGAGAAGGACGCCGGGATGATCGAGTGGAACAAGTTCCTGGACAAGTACTATCCGGAAGCCAACCGCTCCGACGCCTCGGTCATGTACGGCTATACCGTCGCCCAGGGCCTCGTGCATGTGCTGAAGGCGTGCGGCGACGACCTTACCCGCGCCAACGTCATGAAGCAGGCGGCCAGCATCAAGGATCTCGAACTCGGCGGCCTGTTGCCCGGCATCAAGGTCAACACCTCGGCGACCGACTTTGCCCCGATCTCGCAGATGCAGCTGATGAAGTTCAAGGGCGAAACCTGGGAACGCTTCGGCGAAGTGCTTTCCGGCGACGTCGGCGGCTAGCCCTTTCTTGATCCGCTGGCCCCTTTCATGGGCCGGAAGAATCCGCCCCCGCGGGCATCCCGCGGGGGTTTTCTTTTGCGACGATTGGATGGATAAACGCGCGTCCCCATCGCGCTTGCAGGCGTCCTGCGACGCAAATCTGGTGCAGACATGACCGACCGCCGTCCCCTGTTGCGCGCGATCTTCGACGCCGCCGTCGCGGCCGCGCATCCCGACGTCGTGCTGTCGGCGCATTTGCGCCCGGCGCCGAAAGGCCGCGTGATCTGCCTCGCCGCCGGCAAGGGGGCCGCGGCCATGGCGGCGGCGGCCGAACGGCATTACCTCGACGCGCTGACGCTCGACCCGGCGCGGCTGACCGGCATCGCCACCACCCGGCACGGCCATGGCGTGCCGACACGGCGGATCAAGGTGATCGAGGCCGGCCATCCCGTGCCCGACGAGGCCGGGCTGAAAGCCGCCGACGACACCCTGCGTCTCGCCTCCGAGGCGAGCGCGGACGACCTGCTCCTGGTGCTGCTGTCCGGCGGCGGCTCCGCCAACTGGACCGCGCCGGTCGAAGGGGTTTCGTTCGCGCAGAAGCAGCAGGTGACCCGCGCGCTTTTGCGTTCGGGCGCACCGATCGGCGAGATCAACATCGTCCGCAAGCATCTGTCGCGGATCAAGGGCGGCCGGCTGGCCCGGGCCGGCCAACGCGCCGAAATCGTCACGCTGGCGATCTCGGACGTGCCGCGTGACGATGCTTCCGCGATTGCATCCGGACCGACGGTGCCGGATCCCTCGACGCTGGCCGACGCCCGCGCGCTGGTCGCCAAATACGACCTTGCGATCGATGACGCCGTCCGCCGCGCGCTGGACGATCCCCGCAACGAGAGCTGCAAGCCCGGCGATCCCGCCTTCGCCCGCGCGCAGTTCGAGATCATCGCCCGGCCGAAGGCTTCGCTGGCCGCCGCGGCCAAGGTCGCACGCGATGCGGGATACCAGATCGTCGATCTCGGCGCCGATCTCGAGGGCGAGGCGCGCGAGGTTGCCGCCGATCATGCGCGGCTGGCGCTGAAGGCGCACCGCGAAGGCCAGCGCATTGCGATCCTGTCCGGCGGCGAACTCACGGTGACCGTGCGCGGCAACGGCCGCGGCGGCCCCAACCAGGAATATGCGCTGGCGCTCGCGGATCTCTTGAAGGAAACCCCGGGGATCGCGGCGCTGGCTGCGGATACCGATGGCGCCGACGGCGGCGCCGGCAGCGCGGCTGACCCGGCCGGCGCCCTGATCGACCAGACGACATTTGCGAAGATGAAATCGCTCGGCCTCGACGCCGCGGCCTTTCTCGCCAACAACGACGCCACCGCGTTCTTTGCCGCCACCGGCGATCTGCTGCTGACCGGTCCGACGCTGACCAACGTCAACGACGTCAGGGTTGTGCTGGTGGACCCCGTCCGGGTTTCCGGCTAGCCGCAAATCTCGCCCGGCCGCATCGCGGCGGCCTGATTTTTACACACCGTCATTCCGGGGCGATGCAAAGCATCGAACCCGGAATCTCGAGATTCCGGGTCTGGTCCTTCGGACCATCCCGGAATGACGGTGTTAATAGTCGTCTAAAACTCCGTCGCGATCTTCGACAGCATCGCAAGCAGCGCCGCGCGGTTGGCCGAGCCCAGCAGTTCGGTGAGCCGCGCCTCGTGCTTGGCGGCGAGCTTCCTGGCGCGAGACAGCACCGATCTGCCCTTGTCGGTCAGAACCACGATGTGGGAGCGACGGTCGTTGGCCGAACGCATCCGGGCGCAGAGCCCGCGGCTCTCCAGCACGTCCAGCATCGCGACAAAGTTCGGCCGCAGGATGCCCAGCGTGTGGGCTATCTCGGTCTGGTTACGGCCGGGATTCCGGTCGAGCAGCATCAGCACCGAAAATTGCGCCGGCGTCAGCTGCAGCGGCGCGACGCAGCGCAGAAAATCCTCGAATATCCTGAGCTGCGCGCGCTTGAGCGGGTAGCCGATAAATTCAGCCAATTCACCCGGCTGCAGCCCGGCCTCTCCCGACCCATCGGTGGCGAGGTCCTTGGCCGCCGCTCGCGAACGCTTGACGGCATTGGCCGCTGCCCTGGAAACTGCCATCGCTTTCAAGTCCGCCATCGCGCCCAAGGCCCCGCCTGCGTCCCGGGCTTGCTGTTATATTTGGTAATTGTTATTGAATATATCAAATATCGGCGTTGTTCAACCGCCGAGATACTGGTCCGCCGGCCGCGCGAGTTCAGACCGGCGACGCCGAGGGGAGCGCCGGTCTTGAACACGACGATCATGCTGTTCCTGCTGCAGGACGGCATCACCAACGGCGCGATCTACGCGCTGCTCGGGCTGGCGCTGGTGCTGGTGTTCGCCGTCACCCGCGTCATCCTGATTCCGCAGGGCGAGTTCGTCACCTACGGCGCGCTGAGCTACGCCATGCTGGCGACCGGCCAGGTGCCCGGCACCGCCAAGCTGGCGCTTGCCATGGGCGCGGTGTCGTTTGCCCTCGATCTGTTCGATAACAGGCGGTCGCTGCGGCTGAAGCTGCTCGCTCGCTCGCTTGCCCTCAACCTCGTTTTGCCGGCCGTCATCCTGGCCCTGACTTACGGTCTGGCCGGCCCGAAGACTCCGATCGCGGTCAACATCGCGCTGTCGCTGTTGATCGTCGCCGCGATCGGGCTGTTCCTCTACCGCATCGCGTTCCAGCCGCTCGCCCATACCTCGGTGCTGGTGCTGCTGATCGCGTCGGTCGGCTGCCATCTGGCGCTGCAGGGGCTCGGGCTGGTGTTCTTCGGCGCCGAGGGCCTGCGCGGGCCGGCGCTGTCGAACGCGGCGCTGACGATCGGCCCGCTGCGCTTCACCGGCCAGAGTCTGGCCGTCTACGGGCTCACCATCGCCTTCATCGTCGCGCTGTGGCTGTTCTTCGGCTTCACGCTGATGGGCAAGGCGCTGCGCGCCACCGCCGTCAACCGGCTCGGCGCGCGCCTCGTCGGCATCCGCACCACGTTGTCGGGACAGATCGCCTTCCTGCTCGCGTCCCTGATCGGCGCGATCTCGGGAATCCTGATCGTGCCGATCACCACGCTCTATTACGACACCGGCTTCCTGATCGGCCTGAAAGGCTTCATCGCCGCGATCATCGGCGGCCTCGTCAGCTACCCGCTCACCGCGGTCGCGGCCCTCGTGGTCGGCGGCGTCGAGGCGTTCTCCTCGTTCTACGCCAGCAACTTCAAGGAGGTCATCGTCTTCACGCTGATCATCCCGGTGCTGGTGCTGCGTTCGCTCGCAGCGCCCGCGGTCGAGGAAGAGAAGGACTGACGGCGATGCAGCAGCGACTTCCCCTCGTCGTCTTCGCGCTGGTGATGGCGGCGATTCCGTTCATCCCGGGCGTGCCGCCGTTCTGGATCGTGCTGCTCGACAATATCGGCCTTGCCGCGCTGGTGGCGATGGGGCTGGTGTTGCTGACCGGCGTCGGCGGCCTCACCTCGTTCGGCCAGGCCGCCTTCTGCGGCTTCGGCGCCTACACCACGGCGGTCCTGACCACCGCCTATGGCGTCTCGCCGTGGCTGACGCTGCCGCTCTCGCTGCTGGTCAGCGGCCTCGCTGCCGTCGTGCTCGGCATCGTCACGGTGCGATTGTCCGGCCACTATCTGCCGCTCGGCACCATCGCCTGGGGCATCGGGCTGTTCTATCTGTTCAGCAAGCTGGAATTCCTTGGCCGCAACGACGGCATTTCCGGCATCCCGCCGCTTTCGATCGGCAGCCTGAAGATGCTCGATCCCGGCACGATCTACTTTGTGATCTGGATCGCGGTGCTGGTGTCGGCGCTGCTGACCATGAACCTCTTGGATTCCCGCACCGGGCGGGCGATCCGCGCGCTGCGGCGCGGCCACATCGCCGGCGAAGCCTTCGGCGTGCAAACGCCGCGCGCCAAGCTCCTGGTGTTCATCTACGCCGCGGTGCTGGCGGGCCTGTCGGGCTGGCTCTATGCGCATTTCCAGCGCGCCGCCAATCCGACCCCGTTCGGCGCCCATGCCGGCATCGAATATCTGTTCATCGCCGTGGTCGGCGGCGCCGGCCACGTCTGGGGCGCGGTGCTCGGCGCCGGCATTGTGGTGATCCTGAAGGAGATCCTGCAGAGCTATCTGCCGCTGGTGTTCGGCGGCCAGAGCCAGCTCGAAACCATCGTGTTCGGCATCCTGCTGGTGGTGCTGCTGCAACTGGCGCCGACCGGCGTCTGGCCGTGGCTGATGGCGCGGCTGCCGATCAGGCCGGCGCGCAAGATTCCCGACACCTCGCTTGCCCTTGCCCGGCGCGCGCGCGCGGCGGAATCGCCGGCGCCGCTGCTGCGGGTCGAAAAGGCGCGCAAGCAGTTCGGCGGCGTGATCGCCGTCAACGACGTCTCCTTCGAGGTCCGGGCGCGCGAGATCGTCGCCTTGATCGGCCCCAACGGCGCCGGCAAGAGCACGACCTTCAACCTGATCACGGGGGTGCTGACCACGACCGGCGGGAGCATCTCCGTGCTCGGCACCAAGGTCGACAATGCGCCGCCGCAGGAAGTCGTCAGGCTTGGCGTCAGCCGAACCTTTCAGCACGTCAAGCTGGTGCCCGACATGACGGTGCTGGAGAACGTCGCGATCGGCGCGCATCTGCGCGGAAGCGCCGGCGCGCTCGCCAGCATGTTGCGGCTCGACCGGGCCGATGAGGCGAAGCTGCTGGCGGAAGCCGCGCGCCAGATCGAGCGCGTCGGCCTTGGCGACCAGATCGACCAGCCGGCGGGGAGCCTGTCGCTCGGCCAGCAGCGCATCGTCGAAATCGCGCGCGCCTTGTGCGCCGACCCGCTGCTGCTGCTGCTCGACGAGCCGGCCGCCGGCCTGCGGCACCTGGAAAAGCAGCGGCTCGCCGCCCTGCTGCGGCAGTTGCGCGACGGCGGCATGTCAGTGCTGCTGGTCGAACACGACATGGGATTCGTGATGAACCTGGCCGACCGCGTGGTGGTGCTGGATTTCGGTACTGGAATTGCCGAAGGCACGCCGGAGGCGATCAAGTCCAATCCCGAGGTGATCAAGGCCTATCTCGGAGCGAGCACATGAGCGCGCTGCTGTCGATCGCCGACGCGCATGTCGCCTACGGCAAGGTCGAAGCGGTGCGCGGAGTTGCGCTCGAGGTCGCCGACGGCGAGATCGTCACCATCATCGGCGCCAACGGCGCCGGCAAGTCGACGCTGCTGAACGCGATCATGGGCATCCTGCCGCTGAAGGGAAACGCCGCTTTCGCCGGCCTCGACATCACCCCGCTCGACATCGAGGACCGCGTCGTGGCGGGCCTGAGCCTGGTGCCCGAGCACCGTGAGCTGTTCGCCACCATGAATGTCGAGGACAATCTGCAGCTCGGCGCATTCCGGATTCCGAAGGCCGTTGCGGCGACATCGTTCGAGAAAGTCTACGCGCTGTTTCCGCGCCTGAAGGAGCGGCGCAGGCAGCTCGCCGGCACGCTCTCCGGCGGCGAGCAGCAGATGCTGGCGATGGGCCGCGCGCTGATGGGCGCGCCAAGGCTTTTGATGCTGGACGAACCGAGCCTCGGGCTGGCGCCGATCATCGCCGCCGACATCTTCCGCACCATCGGCGAACTGCGCGCCGCCGGCGTCGCGGTGCTGCTGGTGGAGCAGAACGCGCAAGCCGCGCTGCGCATTGCCGACCGCGCCTATGTCATGGAGCTCGGCGGGTTCATCCTGTCGGGTCCGGCCAGCGACATCGCCGCCAACCCGCGCGTGGTGGCGAGCTATCTCGGATTTCAGCGCGAGGGGGGCGGGGTCTAGCCCTCCCGTCATGCCCGGCCTTGTGCCGGCATCGACTTCCTTGCTTCGATCACCCGGAGAATACGTGGATGGCCGGGACAAGCCCGGCCATGACGAAAGGGACATCTTGCGTAGCGCCCGCCGTCACTTCGCCGGGACGTACTTTCCGTCCTTCACCGTCAGGATGATGCGCGCGCGTTCGTCGACGCCGTAGCGGTCCTTTTCGGTGAAGTTGTAGACGCCCTGGCTGGCGGCGATGTCCTTCTCGGTGATCAGCGCCTGGCGGATGGCCTCGCGGAACTCGGGCGTGCCCGGCTTTGAGGTCTTCAGCGCCACCGGCACCACGCGCTTGAGCACTTCGAAGGCGTCGTAGGAATGGCCGGCGAACTGGCTGCGGCTGTTGGCGCCGTACTTGGCCTCATAGGCGGTGTTGAGCGCCAGCCCCGGCTTCTTGGTGAGCGCGCTGTCGGGCTGGGATTCCGGCGACATCACCGGGCCCGAGGCCATGATCACGCCTTCCGCCGCCGTGCCCGCGATGCGGATGAAATCCATGCTGGCGGCGCCGTGGGTCTGGTAGATCAGGCCCTTGTAGCCGCGCTCGCGCAGCGTGGTCTGCGGCAGCGCCGCCGCGGTCCCGGAAGCACCGACCAGAACGGCGTCGGGATTGGCGGCGACCAGCTTCAGAACCTGGCCGGCGACCGAGGTGTCCGGACGGGCGAAGCGCTCCTCGGTGACCATGGCCAGGCCCATCGGGACCGCCTGGGCCTTGAAGTCGTTGGCCCAGAGGTCGCCATAGGAATCGGAGTAGCCGATATAGCCGACGGTCTTGATGCCGTGCGCCTTCATGTGCTCGTACAGCACCTTGCCCATGATCGGGATCGGCTGCGGCATGGCGACCGACCACTTGACCCGCGCTTCGTTGATCGGGAACGGCGCCAGCCCGAAATGCGGAATCCCGGCCTCGTTCGCCACGGTGGAGACCGCGACCGTCGGCGGCGTCGTCGAGGAACCCATGATGATGTCGGCCTTCGATTCAGTGACGAACCGCCGCGCATTGGTGGTTGCCGCGGTCGGGTCGCCGCCGTCGTCGAGCACGATCAGCTTGAGCGGCACGCCGCCGATTTCCTTCGGCACGAAGTCCAGCGAGTTGCGCTCGGGGATGCCGAGCGCGGCCGCCGGCCCCGTCGTGGCAATGGTGATGCCGATCGTGATTTCATTGGCCTGCGCCATGGCCGGCGAGCCCGGCTGGGCAAGGGCCGCGACGATGGCGGCGGCGGACAGCAGAGATTTCCTCATTCATTCCTCCCTTGTCGGTTCTTGTCGGATTCGCGGTCGGCGATGCAAATCAGCCTTCTCTTTAGGTCATGCGGAGGGTTGAGTCAGCCCCGCATGAACCGCTCGACGATCTCCGGCGGCATCGGCGCCGATTTCAGCCGGGCGGGATCGTCCGGATGACGGCCGACCAGCACGCGGGTCTCGAACGCCTCGATCGCGAGCCGCTCGGCCTTGAACACGTTATGGATCACTTCGAAGCTCGATCGCTTGAAACCCTCGATCCGGCTTTCGATCCTGATCCAGTCGCCATGGGTGGAGGGGATGTGGAATCTGGCCCGCGTATCCACCATGGGGATGCCGACCAGGCCATATTTGTGGATGATGTCCTGCTTGGAGAAGCCGGCGGCTTCGAACATGATGGAGGTCGAATCGTCGAACATCGCGAAGTATCGCGGGTAGTAGACGATGTTGGCGGGGTCGCAATCGCCCCACTGGATCTGCACGTCGCGCCGGTTGATGAACAAGGGTATGGTCTCCTCCCTGGTCGAGCGCTGGTTCGAATTCACTGCGGCGTGATCACCGTCGCCGGCGGCGACGGCGAATAAATCTGCTCGATCAGCCCGCTACGGTTCTCAAGCACCGCGCGCTGGTTGATCGAGCCCTTGTCGGTGACCTCGCCGCGGTCGATCGAGAGCGGCGCGTCAAGCAGAACCGCCCGCGTGATCCGGGTCGACGAACCCGTGGCGTCCGCCGAAAGCTTCTGCAGCCGCTCGCGGAACGCCGCGCGGACCAGCGGATCCGCGGCGGCGGCGGCGATATCATCGGGCGGAATCGCCGGATTGATCAGGCGGCAGCCATCGAGGTCGAGCACCACCAGCGCCGATATCTCGTCGCGGTTGATGCCGGCAATCACGGCGTCGCGCACCAGGGGCGCGCAGGCCGCGACCATGCGCGCCCGCAGCGGGCCGACGCTGACCCAGGTGCCGCTGGCAAGCTTGAAGTCCTCGCCGATGCGGCCGTCGAAATCGAACCCGGCATCCAGATTGTCGGGATCGGCCGGACGCAGCGCGTCGCCGAGCCGGTAGAAGCCCTCCTCGTCGAACGCCTTGGCGGTCATGTCAGGCTGACGCCAGTAGCCCGGCATGACGTTCGGCCCCTTGGCGCGAACCTCCAGCTTGCCGTTGTTGGGAACGAGCTTGGCGTCATTGCCAAGCACCGGCAGTCCGACATGCCCGGAGCGGCTGGTGAGCGGGTTGACCGACATGAAGAACGGCGCGGTTTCGGTGGCGCCAAGGCCGGTCAGGACAGGCACGCGATAGCCGGTTTCCTGGACCGCCAGTTCGTCAAAGCTGTTCCAGACGTAAGGCGACATCGCCGCGCCGGAGAAGAACATCGCCTGCAACCGGCCGAAGAAGCTCGCGCGCAGCGCCTGGTCGTCGCGAAGGTACGGCAGCAGCGATTCATAGCCCTTGGGCACGTTGAAATAGACCGTCGGCGAAATCTCCCGCAGGTTTCGCACGCTCTCCTCGATGCCGCCGGGCATCGGCTTGCCGTCGTCGAGGTACATCGAGCCGCCATTATACAAGATGAGCCCGATATTGTGGTTGCCGCCGAAAGTGTGGTTCCATGGCAGCCAGTCGACGATAACAGGCGGCACGTCCTTGAGAAACGCCATCGTCTCGCGGATCATCACCTGGTTGGCGCAGAGCATGCGCTGGGTGTTGATCACGGCCTTGGGGTTGCCGGTCGATCCCGACGTCAGCAGGAATTTTGCGATCGTATCCGGACCGATGGCCGCGTGCGCCGCGTCAAGCCGTGGATGCAACGGCGTCGCCATCAGGTCCGCCAGGCCTGTTACTTCACGCCCGCCTACCGCGGCGCGCGAAGCCGCGATCTCGATTCCACCGGGCACGGTGGCGGTCAGCGCATCGGCGAATTTTTCGGCGTCGTCGGCAAACACCAGGCCGGGCGTCAACAGCTTCATCAGATAGCCCAGCTTGCCGTAGTCGCGCGACAGCAGCGAATAGGCCGGCGAGATCGGGCAGAACGGAATGCCGGCATAGAGCGCGCCGAACGCGACCAGCGCGTGATCGACCGAATTGCCGGAGAGAATGACCACCGGCCTCTCGGCCGAGAGACCGCGCGCCAGCAGCGCGGATGCGATGCGCCGCGATGATACCAGCAACTGCGAATAGGTGATCCGCCGCCAGCCGCGCGCGGCATCGCGTTCCGCCATGAAGACGCGATCGGGCGCGACCTCTGCCCAGTGATGCAGCCGGTCGGTGAGGCGCGCGGGATAGTCACCCAGCCGCGCCTTGGCCCGCAGATAGATGACGCCGTCGCCGCGTCGCTCGATCGACACGGCGGGAGGGCCGAACGAAATCGGGCGCAGCGGCGGCGCGCCGGGCGCGGCTGATGCGATCGAGGCTGAGATGTCAGGCGTGGCGCTCATGTCAGTTCGGCTTCCGCCTTTTGCAATCTTGCGATCCAGAAAGGCGCGAGTGCGGCGCTTCGCCTCCTGGATTCCACGGGCGGGTCTGCGGCAGCGTTTCCCATGGACGACATTGCTTCCTGTCCAGAATAGTTATGTTTTATAACGATCTCGAGCGGAGTCAATATGGCAGCATACAGCGCCCCGTCTCACAGCACCTGATGCACGTCGATGACGACGCGGTCGGCGTGGCGGGCGGCGGAGCCGATGAACAGGTTTTCCATCAGCCAGCGGTACTTCGCAGCCCCGGTCTCGAACCGCGGCACGGTGCGAAAGTAGATCAGCCTGGGGTCAACAGGTTCGCCGCGCTTGAGCTTCTGCAAGAGTTCAACGGGACCGAAGCGCAGGCCCTTGTTCTCGACATAGACCACCGCGCCGTCATCGGTCTCGAAGGCATATTTCGCCTCCAGCTCGATCAACTCGTTGGGCCGGACGATCTGGAAATCCGCACCGAAGGGGCAGACCTTCCCGTTGATGCCCTCGCCCGTCACTTCGCCGCCGGTTATCGGAATGATCCGGCGCACGCCGCTGCCGATCTCGCCGGCCGAGGTCACCTCGCCGATCCGCGCGGTGATGGTGAAGACGTATCGGGTCGAAAGCACAGGCATCATTGGATCAATGTCCCATCCGTTGCGGTAGCCACAGCGCCAGCATCGGGAATGCGATCAGGATCACCAGCCGGATCAGGTCGGTGGCCACGAACGGGATGACGCCGCGGAAAATCGTCGAGAACGAGACGTCCTTGACGACGCTCTTGATGACAAAGACGTTCATGCCGACCGGGGGATGGATCAGGCCAAGCTCCACCGTCATCACGATGATGATGCCGAACCAGATCGGGTCGAAGCCGAGATGCACGATCACCGGAAAGATGATCGGCACCGTCAGGATGATCATGGCCATCGCATCCATCAGGCAGCCGAGCACGAGATACATCACCATGATCAAGGCGAGAATGCCGTAGCGGCCGAGCCCGAGGCCGGTAAGCAGCTCGGTGACCTTTTGCGGCGTCTGCGTCACTGTCAGGAAATATCCGAAGATCAGCGCGCCGATCAGCACGGTGAAGACGGCGGCCGCGGTACGGGTCGCCTGCAGCAGCGAGTTCAGGATCTTCTCGCGGTCGAGCCGCCCGGTCAGCAGGCCGATCAGCAGCGCGCCTGACGCGCCGACGCCACCGGCCTCGGTCGGCGTGAAGCGCGGCAGGAACGGCAGGCCGTAGAGGCCGCCGATCACAAAGACGAACAGCAGCACCGGCGCCCAGATGTTCTTCACGCCGGCAAACCGTTCGCGCCAGCTGGTTTGCGGGCCGACCGGCAGGAAGCCCGGCCGGAAATAGCCGATCAGGGCGATCGTGGCCATGTACATCAGCATGGCGAGCAGGCCGGGAATGATGCCGGCGATGAACAGCTTGCCGATGTCCTGCTCGGTGATGATGCCGTAAACCGCCAGCACGGTCGATGGCGGCAACATAGCCCCCAGCGTGCCGCCGGCCGCGATCACCCCGGTGGCAAAGGATTGCGGATAGCCGAAGCGGCGCATTTCCGGATAGGCCACGGCGGAGAAGGTTGCGGCGGTCGCCACCGACGAGCCGCAGATCGCGGCAAAGCCGCCGCAGGCCGCGACCGTGGCGATGCCGAGCCCGCCGCGCAGATGGCCGACAAAACCGTTCGCGGCGCGAAACAATTCGCGGCTCATGCCTGAATTGCTGACGAACGCGCCCATCAGCAGGAACATCGGAATCACGCCGAAAGTATAGTCAGTCACCGTGCGCATCGAGGTCTGGCCGACCATCTTGAGCGCCGGCGAGAAGCCGACCAGATAGCCGAAACCGGTGACGCCGACGAGGCCCATCGCCATCCCGACCGGCACGCGCAGCAGCATCAGCGCAAACAGCGCGACAAACCCCAGGATGGCGACGGCATCGGTGCTCATCGCCTACTCCACGGACTTGATCTTGGCGTCGTCCATCAGCTCCGGATAGAAGATCAGCCGCCAGGTGCGGATCGCGATCAGCAGCACCGCGGCGGCGTCGCCGGCCCAGGCGACCGCAAAGAACGGCCAGGTCGGCATGTGCATGTCGAAGGTGAGCACGTTGTCGTTATAGGTGCCGCGCACCTTGTCGAACAGCGTCCAGGTCTGCACCGCCACCACGAACAGGAGCACCAGCGTCGCGAACACGTCGATCATGCGCTGGTATCTCGGGCCGACATTGGCCCAGACCAGGTCAACGGTGATATGGCCACCGCGATAGCTGGTGGCGGCGATGCCCCAGAAGATCAGGATGCCCAGCAGCATGCGCCCGATGTCGAACGAGTCCGGGATCGCATAATTCAGCGTATTGCGCAGGATCACTGCGATGAAGATGTTGATGGCGACGATGCCGACGAATCCGGCCGCAATCCATTCGATGGTGTCGATGAAGCGATCCATGGAGGCGCGGTTCATCCCGGAGGTTCCTAAGCGTGATACCGTGTCAGCCGCAAACTCAATTTACCGCTCCCGCTTGCGGGCGCGAGGCGCAGCGGGTGGGAGCTCTCTTCGCTCGAACAGGGTGACTCGCGGCACCACCCCCACCCCGACCCTCCCCCGCAAGAGCGGAAGAGGGAGCGCAGCCGGCGCTCTCATTGCGCGAGCGCGTTGTACTTGGTCAGCGATGCGCGAAGCTCCGCCATGGCCGCGTCCGGATCGACGCCGTTCTTCCTGACGCTCTCGCCCCAGGTCTTGACCAGCGGCTCGGCCGCCTTCTTCCACAGCGCGATCTGCTCCGGCGTCAGCTTGTAGACCTCGCGGTCGGACTGCGCCTTGATCTTTTCGACGCCGGCGTCCTCGAATTTTCCCCAGGGTTCGCCGACCCGGCCGGCGGCCTCGGTGTTGCAATTGTTGTCTACCGCCTTCTTTTGCCGGTCGGACATCTGGTTGTACTTGTCCTTGTTCATCACGAAGGCGAAGGTGGTGACGTAGAGCGGCGCGTCCATGTCGAACTTCGTCACCTTGTCGATGCCGAACAGCACCAGCGACCCCCATGGGAAGGTGACGGCGTCGGCGACGCCGCGCTCGATGATGTCGCGGACTTCCGGCGCCGACGACTGGACATTAGTGCCGCCGAGCAAGGTCACGAAATTCGCCATGGTGGCGTGGGCGGGGCGGACCTTCATGCCCTTGACGTCGTCAGGCACCACGATCTTCTTGGTGCGAGAATGAAACGAGGAGGGCGAATGGATGAAGCCAAGGCAGAACTTGACGTCCTTCATCTCCTTGTCGGCATATTTGCGGTACCAGGCATCGAGCGACATCGAGCCGCCCTTGGCGTCCGACACCAGGAACGGCAGCTCGCCGGCGCCGATCACCGGGAAGCGGCCGGGCTGGTAGCCGGGATTGACATAGGTGACGTCGGCGATGCCGTCGCGCGCCATATCGTAATGGTCGAACGCCTTGCCGAGCTGCTGGGCGGGAAAGACCTTGTACTTGATCGTGCCGCCGGATTCCTTCTCGACCGCCGAACCCCAGTCCTCCAGCGCCTTCTGCAGCGGATGCGACGCCGGGACCCAGTGTGAGAGCTTCAGTTCGAAGGTCTTTTCCTGCGCCAGCGCCGGTGTCACGGCGGCGGCCAGCAGCAGCGCCAGAAACGCTTTCTTCATGGGCTTCCTCCCCTTGGCATGCGGGCTGTTTCGGTCCCCGCCATTGTTACTTGCCTTGTTAGCTGGATCGTCCGCGTTTTCAAGGCCAACATACGCCCGCAGCGGCCTTCGTCGGTGATTTCCAGCCCGCAACCTGCGCCGCGTCGCGGAGCGACGATGCATGGTTTTCGCGCCGACCCACCTGTCAAACTGTGATATGTACCGGTCACCATTGCAAGCCCGCGGGTGGCGCGTCGGGTTTTGGGCCAACAACACTTCAGAGGAGCAGGCCTTGAGGACAAAGGTGGCCATCATCGGCGCAGGTCCGGCCGGATTGTTGCTAGGGCAACTACTTCACCGCCATGGCATCGACAACATCATCGTCGAACGGCAGACGCCGGACTATGTGCTCGGCCGCATCCGCGCCGGCCTGCTCGAGGAGGGCACGGTGGCGCTGCTCGACGAGGTCGGCGCCGGCGCACGCGCCCATCGCGAGGGACTAATTCACCACGGCGTGGAGCTCGCCTTTGGCGGCGCCAGGCACCGCATCGACATGCACGCCGCCACCCGCAAGACCGTGATGATCTACGGCCAGACCGAGGTGACGCTCGACCTGATGAACGCGCGCCAGGCGGCCGGACTTACCACCGTCTACCAGGCCGTCGACGTCAAACCGCATGATTTCGACACCGACCGCCCGCGCCTCACCTATCGCAAGGACGGCGTTGGCCACGAGATCGCCTGCGACTTCATCGCCGGCTGCGACGGCTACCACGGCGTCAGCCGCGCCAGCGTCAAGCCGCCTGCGATCCAGACGTTCGAGCGGATCTATCCGTTCGGCTGGCTCGGCATCCTGTCGGAGACCCCGCCGGTCAGCCGCGAACTGATCTACTCCAACCACGCGCGCGGCTTTGCGCTCTGCACCATGCGCTCGATGCGCCGCAGCCGCTACTACCTGCAGTGCCCGCTTGACGACGACATCGCGCAATGGCCGGATGACCGCTTCTGGGACGAACTGAAGCGCCGGCTGGACCAGAAGGCGGTCGACGAACTCGTCACCGGTCCCTCGATCGAAAAGAGCATCGCGCCGCTGCGCAGCTTTGTCGCCGAGCCGATGCGGTTCGGCCGGATGTTGCTGGCCGGCGACGCCGCCCATATCGTGCCCCCGACCGGCGCCAAGGGGCTGAACCTCGCCGCCAGCGACGTGCATTACCTGTCGCAGGCGCTGCGCGAATTCTACGACGAGAAATCCGAGGCGGGTATTGACGCCTATTCGGCAAGAGCGCTGACGCGGGTCTGGAAGGCGGTGCGGTTCTCCTGGTGGATGACCTCGATGCTGCACAAATTCCCCGACCAGGGCGAATTCGGCGCGCGCATCCAGTTTGCCGAGCTGGAGTATCTCGTCAGCTCGAAAGCCGCATCGGCTTCACTGTCGGAGAACTATGTCGGGCTGCCACTGTAGCGGACAACGCCGCCGTGCGAGCCGATCCGGCTTTCCCCTCACTTGATCTGGAAGTTGCGAGTGGTGGCCAGCACCGCGCCGCATAACGTCTCCCGCTCCGCCGATACGATATAGACATCCGCCGCGCCGACGGAATTGGTGCGGCCGGCCTGCAGCACCCGCCCCTTCGCCCGCAGCTTCTCGCCCCTGGCGACGGCGGTCATCTTGATCGTGAAGTCGATCGTCGATGTCGCCCAGCCCCGCGGCAACAGCGACAGGCAGGACGAGACCGCCGCCACGTCGCCTGCGGTGCCGACCAGCGATGCCGGGAATTGACCAGGCGGCCCCGAGAAGCGGTCATCGAACGGCAGTTCAATCACGACCTGTCCTGGCGCCGCCGAGGCGACACTGATCGAGTATTCCCGCACGAACGCCAGGGCGCCGATGAAGGATTCCAGTTCGGCTTGATCGAGGTGGTCGCGCAGATCTGCCATTTCTACCCCTCCCTGCCCGCCATGCGGCGCGCAAACTTCCTGATTCAATCAGATTCGGGCTCCCGGCTTTCGCGTTGACCCGTTCTCTCGACGCGAGCCCGCCGCCCGATCGCTCGAAAACGCTTTGGCGAGCGATCCAGCCACGTCGTCAATCGGGCTCGCGCTGGCTTCCACCCGCGCGAGGATCAGCGCACCCTCGATCGCCGACACCGCGAGCGTCGCGAGTCGCTTGGCTTCGGCCTTGCCAAAGCCGTCGCGAACCAGCGCACGGGCAATCACCGCGCGCCAGAGGGCGAAGGCTTCGCGGCCGGCGGCCGTGAGCGTGACCGATTGCGGCGCGGATTCGAGCAGCGTGGTGGAGATCGGACAGCCATCGCGAAAGCCCGATTTCGCCATCCAGCCGGCCAGCAGCCTGCAATAGGCCCGGATCATCGACGCCGCGGTGTCGTGCTCGCTTTCGAGCTTCTCCAGCGTCGCGACGAGGCCGGCGCCGGCGAAACGTATCGCGGCCTCAGCGATCTGGTCCTTGCCGTCGGGAAAATAGTGATAGAGCGAGCCCTTCGGGGCGCCGCTGACCGCGACGATCTCGTTGATCCCGGTCGCGGCAAAGCCGTTGCGACGGAACAGCGTCGCCGCCGCCCGCACGATCGCGCCGCGATGCCCCGCCGGAGCCGCCATCTGTTCCTCCGTTGATCCAGCACCGCAATTCTATATAGACTGGTCTATATGTTCAAGGCAAAATGCTGGCCCCGGCGGCGTTTGAGGCAGCCGAGAAACTCGCGAGGCAAACATGTCCGCCACCGACATCCCCGAAGGTTTCGCGCGACACGACCGCAAGAGCCCGCTGACCGACCCCTGGGAGCCGCTGTATTCGAAGCGGACCGACAACGCTGTCATCATCGGACTGCGCCTTGCCAGGCCCCATACCAACGGGCGCGGCCTGATTCACGGCGGGCTGATTGCAGCACTTGCCGACAACGCCATGGGCCATAGCTGCGCGCACCGGATGGGCGGAGCGTTCTCGCTGGTGACGATCGGGCTCGCGGTCGATTTCGTCGGCACCGCCGAAATCGGGCAATGGCTTGCGGTCGAGAGCGAGGTGGTCAAGACCGGCAGGACGATCTGCTTCGCGCAAAGCCTGGTCAAGGCGGACGAGGTCGTGATCGCACGGGCCAACGCGACGTTTCGCGTGGTGCCGAAGAAGCAATGATGTCATTCCGGGATGGTGCGAAGCATCGAACTATGGTGCGCAATTGCGCACCTGAGAATCTCGAGATTCCGGGTCTGGTGCTGGCGCACCATCCCGGAATGACAGCCTAACCAAAACGCCAATCGGCCGTCTCGGTCACGAGATCGACAAAGGTGCGCACCTTGGCCGAGAGCAGCCGTGACGTCGGGTAGACGATGTGGATCGGCAACGCCGGCGGTTCGAACGTCGCGAGCACGATCCTGAGCCTTCGCGCCTTGAGCGATCCCGCCGCCTGATAGGCCAATACCCGCGTCAGCCCGCCGCCCTGCTCGGCATGCTGGATCGCGGCGTCGGCGCTGTTGGTGGAGAAACGCGGCGCGATCGCGACCCGGACCTCGCGACCGTTCTCGACGAAACGCCAGTCGGGGGCGGCGGTCATGGCGCCGAACTGGATGGTGTCGTGGGACGCGAGCGCGGACGGCGCCTTCGGCTCACCGCGCCGCTTGAGATAGTCCGGCGAGGCCACCACGATCCGCCGCATCCGGCCGACCTGGCGCGCCACCAGCGTGGAATCCGGAAGATGGCCGATCCGAACCGCCAGATCGACGCCATCCTCCACCAGGTTGATGACCCGGTCCGACAGCCTGAGGTCGGCAGAGACGTCCGGGTAGCGTTTCAGATAGCCCGACATCACCGGGCTGACGTGAAGCCGGCCAAACCCGTTCGGGGCCGAAACCACCAGACGGCCGCCCGGTGTGATGCGCTCGCCTTCGGCCGCGCTTTCGGCTTCCTCGACATCGCTAACGATGCGGCGGGCGCGCTCCAGGTAGCGTGCGCCGGCATCGGTCAGCGCGACCTGGCGCGTGGTTCGCTGCAGCAATCGCGCGCCGAGACGCCCCTCCAGCGCCGCGATCAGCCGGGTCACGTTCGACGGCGACAGGCCGAGTTTGCGCGCCGCCGGCGCGAACCCGTTGAGGTCGGCGACGGCGACAAACGCCCGCATGGCATCGATCCGGTCCATGTTATTATTTCATATATTGCAACAGTAAGGTGTCAATCCCCGCAATTGTTCGATTTCACGGATAGGGCTATCTGAGAGCCGGGACGGCCGCAGGCGCGACCGGACTTCGGGAGGCCCGAATGTCAGACCTTCACCCTTTTTCCCGCGATGTCGCGTTCACGCCGGCGGTGAAAGCCGTGCAGGCCCGCAAGGGCTCGCGCGACGCCTACGCCCGCGTCGAGCAGGGCGGCGGCTGGCGCACCAAAATCGACGACAATCTCGCGGGCTTCCTCGCCGAAGCCGACAGCCTCTTCTTCGCGACCGCCGCGGCGGACGGCCAGCCCTATGTCCAGCACCGTGGCGGGCCGAAGGGCTTTGTCAAAATCCTCGACCAGAACACCATCGCGTTTGCCGACTACAGCGGCAACCGGCAGTACATCACGCAAGGCAACCTCACGGAGAACCCGAGAGCGTACATCTTCGTGATCGACTATGCGCATCGCCGGCGCGTGAAGATCTGGGGCGATGCGCGCGTGATAGAGGACGATCCGGCGTTGGTGAAATCGCTGATGCCGCAAGGCTACAAGGCACGGCCCGAGCAGGCCATCCTGTTCAGGATCTCGGCATGGGACACCAATTGCCCGCAGCATATCCCGCAGAAGTTCGACGCCGCCGACGTCGCGCAGGCGCTGGCCTCGCGCGACGCCCGCATCGCGGAACTCGAGACGGAACTGGCTGCATTGAAGGAAAGGGCCGCTCCCGCGGACCAGAGCTAGGCGGCTTGCTGCAGCGGCGCCCAGGCGAACTCCGGATAGTATCGCAGCATCATCCGGTCGACATAGGCGGTGAGATTTGTGAACTGCTCGGTCCGCTGCCGCAGCGGAGAATCGAAGAACGGCGTCAGGATTCCGGCGAGGACGCCAAAGGCGGTGGCGTCGGCGCCACACGCCGTATCGCCCATCAGGAACGGCTTGTCGCCGATCTGGACCGACAGCGCAAACAGCGAGCGAACCGCAAGATCGACGTCTTCTTCCGGCGCATGGCGGCCGAGCCCGCTGAGCAGATAGTTCTCCGCCATGCGAAACTGCGCGTCCTCGCGAAGCTTCTCGCGCAGATGCGCCGGCGCCTCATCGAAGAGATGCGCCGGCCCCCTGGCGAAGTTCTCGCCATCGGCCCAGCGCGCGCCCTCCATTGCCCAATAGACATGGTGCTCGACCATCCGTTCGAACGCCCAGGCCTGCGCGCGCGCCTGCAAGCTGAATGGCGCGTCGAAATCGAAACCGTATTTGGCCTCGATGTGCGCACGAATGAAGGTTGAATCGGCAATGGTTTCGGCGGCGTCGACAATGTAGGGCAATTGCCCCTTGGGCGAGGCCGGTGGCCTCGCCCTCTCCTTGCGATAGGCAATGCCGGCCATCTTCAGATGGACCTCGGTCTTGGTCACGAAAGGGCTGATCTCCGGCAGGCCGAAGCCGGCGCCAAAGCCATAGAGGACTATCATGCTGGATATCCCGATCTCCCGAACACGCGCCCGATCCTATTGCCTCCCTGCTGCCACCATGGTGTCAGCAGCGGTAATGCCGGGCGTGCAAGGTGCCTTCTCGTCGCGTATCATCCTGCGAACCAGCACGACCAACTTCGCTTGCGCGAATAACCACGTTGCCGCGAGCGATCGCACCGCCAGATCCAACATCGCCCAGCGCAGGTCGGCGTTGACGCTATGAAGACAAAGCAGTTGCTCAGAGGCCAGGCTCCAGACATTCACAAGCCGCAGGCGGCGCCGATGGCGGCTAACTTCGCCGAGATTTGTCATGGACAAACTCCCTTCAGTTGAGGTGATGTCCGGATATACAGAACGCCTGCTGCCAACATGTTGTCAGCATCTGTCAGTTGGCCGTTAGAAAGAGACAAGCGATGCGGCGGGCCGACCGGCTGTTTCAGATCATTCAGGTGCTCCGGCGGACCCGAAAGCCGCTGACGGCGGATGCGATCGCCGCCGAGCTGGAAACCTCGAAACGGACCATCTATCGCGACATCGCCACGCTGATCGAGCAGCGCGTGCCGATCCGCGGCGAGGCCGGCATGGGCTATGTGCTGGAAAAGGGATTCGACCTGCCGCCGCTGATGCTCACCCCCGATGAAATCGAGGCCTGCGTGCTCGGCGCGCAATGGGTGGCCGGCCATGCCGATCCCGTGCTCGCCCGCGCCGCCGAGGACCTGATGGCGAAAATCGCCGACACCGTCCCCGAACGCCTGCGGCCGTTCGTGCTCGAGCCCGCAAGCCGTGCCCGGCCCGGTTGGAGAAGGGAGCCCGACCGAATCGACATGGTGCGGACGCGGACCCAGATCCACGAGGGCAAGAAGATCACGATGAACTATCGCGATGAGCAGGGGCGCGAGAGCCGGCGCACGATCTGGCCGATCGCGATCGGCTACCTCGAAGCGGTGCGGCTGCTGGCGGCGTGGTGCGAACTGCGCAAGGATTTCCGCAGCTTTCGCACCGACCGCGTCATCGACGCGGTGTACCACGACGAGAAATACCCGGAGCGGCGCGACCTGTTGCGGGCGAAATGGCGGCGCAGCCTGGTCTGGGAGGCGCCAAAGGACGCCTGACCTTTCTGGCTGGAGCCTGCTACCCTCTCGCGCACCGACGCTTTCCCGGCTACACTATTCCCATGAGCGCGACCATCATGGCCGAAAGCCCCTGCCAGGCCTGCGGCGCCTGCTGCAGCTATTCGGCCAATTGGCCGCGCTTCACCACCGAAAGCGATACGGCGCTCGACCTGATTCCGGAGAAGTTCGTCAACGAAGGACTGTCGGGAATGCGCTGCGAGGGCGACCGCTGCGCGGCGCTCTCCGGCAAGGTCGGCGAGATGACGTCGTGCCAGATCTACGCGGTGCGGCCCGAGGTGTGTCGCACCTGCATGCCCGGCGATCCCGAATGCGCCATGGCGCGGAGGCGGCACGGGTTGCCGGCGCTGGCTGTCGTTCCTGCGAACGCAGGAACCCATACCGCGTGACCTATCGATAAGGCAGTGTGGCTCCCGCCTTCTGTAGCAACCAAGGCCGGTGGCTATGGGTCCCCCGATGTGCAATTGCACATCTGAGCTCGCGCTTCGCCTGTCATCGGGCGGCGCTTCGCGCCGACCCGTTGGCTTGGCCGCGACGACGAGAGATTTACCTAACCCTTACGCCGTCACCGCTTCGGCGAGATCCTCGTCCTCGACTTCATCCTCAATCAGCTTGAAGGACGAAAGCGGCCTGGTCGAAAGCGTGATCGGCTTGCGCCCGCCGTAGGAGGCCGAGGTGGAATGCGCGGCCGGTTCGCGCGACAGCGCGTAGAGCGTGGAGCCGACGCGGCCGCCGATCTCAATCAGCTCGCGTTCGACACAGCTTGCCGCGATGGCGACGGCCAGCGCGTGCAGATGGCTGCGGCGGTAGCAGAACAGCGCCAGCATGGCGCGGACCTCGGAAGGAACGCTTTCCACCAGGACCGGCAGGCCATTGGCGTTGGCGCGGTACATCTCGCCGAGCAACTCGTCCCTGACCGGGCAGAAATCATTCTCGAAGGCGTCGCGACTTGAAAACATTACGGGTTCTCCCTTTGCGGAAGATGCCGTGCAAGTCTCTAATGAAGGGTTAACCACAGCCGGCGGTAGAGTTCGAGCGCTCTTGCCATCCGAATCCGACCCGGATTCGGCCGCTCAGGCCTCAGTTCGCCGCCATGAAGATCGCCAGGCCGAAACCGGTCAGGTGGTGTAGCGCCTGATCGACGCCGATCAGCGTCCAGAACCACGGATGCGCCTGCTCCAGCGTCACGCCGAACGAGGACGCGATGATTCCCTTGAGGCGGTCGATGATGATGTGAATGACGAAATCGATCAATGCGACGAACCAGAACCGCGGGGCAACGACCAGGATCAGAACCATCGCTACCGCGAGGTGAACCAGACAATGCGCCAGCAGCGGCAGCGCCCAGCCGGTCTTCTGGTCCTTGCCGATCGCCATCCAGGAGTTTTGCAGCACAAAGTCGGCGATGACGTGCTTCACGGTGAGAAGCAACATCCATCCCACCAGCGCACCAACCGCGACCGTCGAGGACATCGAAGGAAACAACAAAGCTGACGCCCTTTGCTGGGACAGAAGATGCGCGAAAAACCGGGTTGTGGGCCGTCAGCGAATTGTTGTTGTCATACCCGGAAGATTCACAATGCCGGCATTTATGACACCCCGTGGCACGGAATGCACCTGTGGACCGCCCGAAAATCCCTCGGTGTGGCGGAACGGTAATACCGGGGGCTCACGACGCGCCCATCCGCCGAGCGGGGTAGGGTTACCCGCAAGTGGCGGTTTGCAATCCGGCCGGGGCTGGATATTATTCGCCGGCAGGCAAATTGTGGTTCTTTTCTAGGTATTTACCAGTTTATTCGGACGGCCTGCGGCGCCGGTTGAGCGGCCAAAACGTCCCTGATACCGCGGGTACGAGCCATGAGTGCTAGAGCCCCAACGCCGCATCCGCGAACACCGCACCGACGCTTGCCGGTGGTCAAGAACAACCGCTCACAGATCCTGCTGTTTTCGATCCTGACATTGCTGCTGACCGCCGCGACGGTATGGGGCGGCCGGACCTGGCTGCGTCATTCCGAGACGCTGGTATTTGCCGTCGGCGAAGCCCATGGCCCCGAAGCACGCTTCGCGGCCCGGCTCGCCGCCGTGCTGAAGAACAATTCGTCGCGGCTGCTGCTCAAGATCGTACCCAACGGCGACAACGCAAAGGCGCTTCAGCAGTTTGACCGCGGGCAAGCCAACCTCGCGGTATTGCGAACCGACGCCAGGATTCCGCCCCGCGCCCGCGCGCTCGCGGTCCTCGAGCACGATGTGTTTCTGCTGATCAGCCCCGGCGGCAAGAAAATCAAGACCATTGCGGAGCTGAAGAAAAAGAGGATCGCGGTCCAGGCCGACAGCGACAGCAGCGTCGCGCTGGTCCGCAACATTATCGGCCTGTCGGACAACCCGGACGCGGCGGCGCGGGTGCAGATGGCGCCGCCCGCCGCCAGCTTCGACCAGCTGTTCGCGTCGGGTTACGGCGCCGTGGTCAAGGTCGCGCACGCCTCGCGGATCGTGAAGGACAGAAGCTACGAGCAATTCGCCCGGCGCGGCGGCTTCACTCTGAACGCGATCGATTCGGCGAAGGCGATCGCGAGAAAATACCCAGCTTTGTCGGAGGAGACGGTGGCCGCCGGCCTGCTGTCGGCCTCACCCGCGGTGCCCGAGGAGGACCTCGACACGGTCGGGCTGCAATGGCTCCTGGTCGCACAATCCAAGCTTTCGACCACGACCGTGAGCGACCTGGCGCGGATCATCTACGAGAACAAGGCCGATCTCGCGCTCGACAGCGGCTTCGCCTCCAGGATCGAACCGGCCGCGACCGACAAGGACGCCTTCATCGTCGCGCATCCCGGCGCGACCCAATACATCAACGACGACATCAAATCGTTCCTGGAGCGATACAGCGACCTGATGTATGTCGGCCTGGCGGCGCTGAGCATCATCGGCTCGATCTTTGCCGCCATCTACGCCAAGATCACGCGGGTCGCGCCGGAGAAGGCGAGCGGGCTTGCGACCGCCATCCTCGATATCGGCGAACGCGTCGAGTACGCCACCTCCCTCGACGCCCTCGACGAGCTCCAGGACGAACTGGAAACCACCCTGCGGCGGGTGGTGATAGGCCTGCGCGACGGCACCCTCTCCAGCGACGGGCTCGACACCTTCAAGCTCGGCTATGAATTCGTGCGCGACGAGATCGGCATGCGCCGCGACCATCTCAAACGGCACGCCGCCAAGGAGATCGCCGTCAAGGATGTTGCGGCAAACGAGCCTTCCCGTGATGACAAGGTCGTGGCGGTGAAGGCCGCGCACAGCGCGTGAATCAGGCCGCGTTCGGAGCCGCGAGAGCCCGCGCACGGATCTCGGCGATCTTGCGCTTGAGCGCGGCCTGCCGCCGATCCGGCAGCGCCGCAGCACGGGCTTCCGCCACCGCCCCGGCGAGATCGGGCAGCGCCAGCACACCGTCGAAAGTCGGCTTGGCAAGGCCGTCGATGATCGCGTTCCAGTCGGCCATGCCCTGGCGATAGACGTCGCCATAGCCCTGGATCATGGTCGCGGTACGCACGATCTCGTTCGCCGCGCCGGGTTGCCTCGTCAGGCTGCGGTCGATCATGTGCAGCCAGCGCTCCACCCAAACCCGTTCCCTGGCGTAGCGCACGGAGTACCGCCGCCATCGCCGCAAGCCCGCTTCCAGCTTCAGCCTGGCAATACCGAACCAGCTCGCCGCGCTGAAGCGGATCGAGACGTTCTTGTGCGCCCACCCCGCCGATTCCAGCACATAGAGCGGCAGCTCGGCGATCGCGGCGGGGAGTGCTTCGACCAACTCATCGAGCCGGAACTTCCTGACGTCGACGGTCCTCGCCTGCGGGCCGGGTAGGTCGGCCAGCGCGAAGAGCTTGAGCTGCGCGATCCGGATCGGATCCTCATAACTCATTCGCGCCGCCATCAGCCGCGCGATGTCGGTCAGCATTGCCTCGTCGACGCCGTTCTTGCCGACAAAGCGCTTGAGCCTGTCGATGTAAAGCTGGGCGTAGCCGGCGCTTTGGTAATCGATCAGAAGGTGGATGGCCTCGCTCGCCACCGCCGCCACGGGCTTGGGCAATCCCTCAGGCAGGAACGGTGGCGCACCGTCATCCTCACCGATGAAATCGGCGAACAGGTAGCGCAACGACGACGATATCCCGCGGTCTGACACGCTCCCTCTCCCGGCCACTATGCGGGCTTTGGCTCGGCCACGGACGCTGTCTGCTGGGCAAGCCGCCGCTCCAGCGTTTCGATGTTCTGAAACAGCCGGGCACTTGCCAGACGCAGGAAGTAGAAGCCGAAGGCGGGGTTCTGTACGTAGAGCTCCTCGACCTTGCTGTAGCTTACGCTGAGGATCAGGCCGGATTCGACGCATTCCAGCGTCTGGGTTCGCATGTTCGACGGCGACAGCATGCCGAGTTCGCCGACGATGGCGCCCACCGGTAGCACGATGCCGGATTCGACCAGCTTGAACTTGCCGCTGACGATGTAGAGCATGTCCTCGGCCTTCTCGTCCTTGTAAAACAATATCTCGCCAGCCACACACTCGCGCTCGGTCATGAACGGCTTCAGCCATTCCATCGACAGGTCGCTGTTGACGGATTTCTTCACGTCGCGAACCAGCTGCAGCATCTGGTGCAGGCGATAGGAATTGACCAGCAGCATCAGCACCTGCACCACCATCACGAGGTAGTTGCGGGCCGGGATCGCGGTCAGGATCAGGATGACGTTGGCGAGAATGCCGAACACCCGCAACGGGATCATGGTCCGCATCGTGGTGGTGGCGACCACGAAGATCGTCGCGAACAGCGCCCCGGCGGTTCCCGCGTGTTGTGCCAGATGAGTCGTATCCATGGGAGGCCAGCCAATTTATTCAGGAAATGAAGGTTTTCACGATTCTGTTGCGGTGCCCGCTCACGCAATATCGGGAGGATGCTGTTGGTATACGAGGAAAAGGCGACGTTTTGTCGGGATTCTCACTATCCCCCGGTAAAATTTGGCTTCAGCCCATTGGCGACGCGGTCAGTCCGGCCACAGGGCTCTTGTTTGACGGCGCTTCCCCCGGCAGGCACCTTGCCGGAACCGACCGGGGTTGGACGCAGGAAAACCCATAGCGAGAGCATTCAAGAATCATGGAGAACGGGATGTCCGAGGCCGCCAGCACGCCGGTCCTTCAAATCAGCGGCGCGCGCGCCACGATCCGCCTGAACCGGCCGAAGCACCTCAACCGGCTGCAAAGCGAGGACCTCGGCGAACTCGTGAGGCTGTTCGACCGGATCGAGGCCGATGCCACCATCCGCGTGCTGGTGCTGACCGGCAGCGGCCGCGCCTTCAGCGCCGGCTACGATCTCAACTCGGTCGCCGAGCGCGCCACCAGCGCCAGCGAGCAGCAGAGCGCGGGGTCCGCGTTCGAGGCGGTGGTCGATCGCCTGGAAGATCTCGGGATACCGACGATCTGCCGGCTCAACGGCGGCGTCTATGGCGGCGCGACCGACCTGGCGCTGGCGTGCGATTTCCGCATCGGCGTCGACACCGCCGACATGTTCATGCCGGCGGCGCGGCTCGGCCTCCACTACTACACGGGCGGTATCGTCCGCTATGTGTCGCGGCTTGGCGTCGACAACGCGAAGAAGCTGTTCTTGACCGCCGAGAGGATCGCCGCGCCGGAAATGCTGCGGATCGGTTACCTCACCGCCATGGTGCCGGAGGATTTGCTCGACGAGGAAGTGAACCGGCTCGCCATCGTTCTGGCCGGCAACGCGCCGGCCGCGATGCGGGGCATGAAGCGCGCCATCAACGAGTTCGGCCGCGGCAAGCTCGACGCGGAAGCCGCCGACATTCGTCATCGTCAGAGCATGCGCAGCGCCGAGATCAAGGAAGGCATCAAGGCGTTTGCGGAAAAGCGTCCGCCGAAATTCTGACCTCTTCCCTCTCCCCTTGTGGGAGAGGGTGGATCGAATGAGCGGAGCTCATTCGAGACGGGTGAGGGGTTCTCTCCGCGGAGACATACCCCTCATCCGGCGCTTCGCGCCACCTTCTCCCACAAGGGGAGAAGGGACCTCTACTCATCTACGAACGTCACGGTCTCGGCGACGCTCGCCCGCGAGGTGCGATAGCTGTTGACCCTGGCCGCGTTGTCGGCGAAGCCGAATGAAATGCCGCAAACCACCTTGCGGTCGTCCGCCAGCTTGAAGTGCCGCCGGATCAGCCCGGAATGCCGCGCCAGCGCCGCCTGCGGGATGGTGCCGAGGCCGAGCGCCTGCGCCGCCAGCATGAAGTTTCCGACATAGGCACCACAATCGACCGCGCCGTAGACGCCGAGCGGCTCATCGGTATGGATGATAGCGACATGCGGCGCGCCGAAGAAATTGTAGTTCTCCAGCGCCTGCCTGGCGTAGGCCGTCCTGTCGCCCCTGGCGATGCCGAGCGTGTTGTAGAGTTGGAATCCGCTCTCGCGGCGCCGTTCGAGATAGACGCCGAGATATTCGCGCGGCGGCGTGAAGTCGTGATCGTCGCCGGCGCCGGAAGCCGCCTCGGCGTAGATCGCCTTGCGGAAGCGCTCCTTGGCTTCACCGCTCGCGATCAAGACCTGCCAGGGCTGGCTGTTGCACCAGGACGCCGTGCGCTGCGAAACCCGCAAGACATGCTCGATGGTTTCGCGCGGCACCTCCTGCGGCAGGAACGCGCGCACCGAATACCGTTCGTTCAAGAGCTCCTCGAGCACGCCGATTCGATCGGCGGTTGCATAGCGTGGGTTCGGCGCTTTCGCATCCATAGAACTTCCTCTTTCTGTCATTCCGGGGCGCGCGCAGCGCGAACCCGGAATCTCGGTCCCAAACCTCTGGATTCCCCGATGTGCAATTGCACATCTGAGGTTCGCCGCTGCGCGGGCCCCGGAATGACGGCTAGACTCTTCCTTTGGTCGGAATCTTGTTGAATGGCACGTCCTTGTCGACGCGGATATCGCCGGGCAGGCCGAGCACGCGTTCGGCGATGATGTTGCGCAGGATTTCGTCGGTGCCTCCGGCGATCCGCATCGATGGCGCCGACAGCAGCATCTGCTGGAACTGGCCGCGCGCCATTTCCTCGTCGGCGCCGGCGAGTTCACCGGCCGCGCCCTGCAGATCCATCGCATAGCTTGCGATGTCCTGCAGCATCGTGCCCGAGACCAGCTTGCCGATGGAATTTTCCGGACCCGGCCGCTCGCCCTTGGACAGCGACGAGATGGCGCGGTAGCTGGTGTATTTCAGCCCGCTCGCCTTCACCGCCCAGCTGGCGAGCCGCGAGCGCGTGGCGGGATCGTCGATTGCGAGCCCGTCCTCGGTCATCAGGCTGGAGCAGAACTCGAACATTTCGGGGAATCCGGTCGCGAGCCGCGAGCCGATCGACATTCGCTCGTTCATCAGCGTGGTCAGCGACACGTTCCAGCCGTCGCCGACCGCGCCGAGCCGCTGATGATCGGGGATCACGACGTCGGTGAAGTAGACCTCGTTGAATTCCTGCATTCCGTTGGCCTGCTTGATCGGCCTGACCTCGACGCCCTTGCTCTTCATGTCGAGGAAGAACATCGTCAGCCCCTTGTGCTTGGGCACATTGGGATCGGTGCGCGTGATCAGAAGGCCGTAGTCGGAGTAATGCGCGCCCGAGGTCCAGATCTTCTGGCCGTTGACGATCCAATTGTCGCCGTTCTTTTCCGCCCGCGTGCGCAGGCCCGCGACGTCGGAGCCGCCGGCCGGCTCGGAGAACAACTGGCACCAGATATGTTCGCCGGAGGCGAGCTTCGGCAAATAGTGGCGCTTGTGCGCCTCGCTGCCGAACGCCATCACCGTCGGGCCGCACATGCCCTCGCCGATCTGGAACGGCTGCGTCAGCTTGCCGTAAACGCCCTCTTCCTGCTGCCAGATCACCTTCTCGATCGGGGTCGCGCCGCGGCCGCCATATTCCTTTGGCCAGTGCAGGCAGGCCCAGCCGCCGTCGGCCTTCTTCTTTTGCCAGGCCTTGCCGACGTCGACGATCTCCTCCTTCTCCAGCCGGATGCGGCCGAGCGAGGACTTGGAAAGCTCCGCCTCGTACTTCTTCGGCGCGTTGGCGTCGATCCATTTGCGGGCGGTGCTGCGAAACTCGGCTTCCTGCGGCGTGTCGTCGAAGTTCATGGCGGCTTCCTTTTTTCACGTCATTCCGGGGCGCGCACAGCGCGAACCCGGAATCTAGAGGTTATGTTGCTCGAGGTTCCGGGTTCGCCGCTGCGCGCCGCCCCGGAACGACACCTATGCTCTTCCCCTGGTCGGGATCTTGTTGAACGGCACGTCCTTGTCGACCCTGATGTCGCCGGGCAGGCCAAGCACGCGCTCGGCGATGATGTTGCGCATGATCTCGTCGGTGCCGCCCTCGACGCGGGTGCCCGGCGCGCGCAGCAGCATTGCCTGGAACTTGCCGGCGACTTCGGCATCGTCAGGCCCGCTCAGCGCGCCGGCGGCGCCTTGCAGGTCCAGCGCGTACATCGCGACCTCCTGCACCATCGAGCCCGCCACCAGCTTGCCGATGGAGTTCTCCGGACCCGGACGCTCGCCCTTCGACAGCGCCGAGATCGCGCGCATGCTGGTATATTTCAGCCCGCTCGCCTTCACCGCCCAGTCCGCCAGCCTGGCGCGGACATTGCGGTCCTCGATCGCGGGACCGTCTTCCAGCATCAGGCTGTTGCAGAACTCGAAAAGTTCGGGGAAACCGGTCGAAACGCCGGCGCCGATCGACATCCGCTCGTTCATCAGCGTGGTCAGCGATACGTTCCAGCCGTCGTTGACCGCGCCGAGCCGCTGCGAGTCCGGAATCTTCACGTCGGTGAAATAAACCTCGTTGAAGTCGGACTGGCCGTTGGCCTGCTTGATCGGCCGGACCTCGACGCCAGGACTCTTCATGTCGAGGAAGAACATGGTGAGGCCCTTGTGCTTGGCGACATCGGGGTCGGTGCGGGTCAGCAGAATGCCGTAATCGGAATAATGCGCGCCCGAGGTCCAGATCTTCTGGCCGTTGACGATCCAGCCGTCGCCCTTCCTCTCGGCGCGGGTGCGCAGGCCCGCGACGTCGGAGCCGCCGGCCGGCTCGGAGAACAACTGGCACCAGACCTTCTCGCCCGACGCCAGCGGCGGCAGGTATTTGCGCTTCTCCTGCTCGCCGGCGAACGCCATCATGGTCGGCCCGCACATGCCATGGCCGATGATGAACATGCCGCTGAGTTTGCCGAACGGACCCTCTTCCTGCTGCCAGATCACCCGCTCGATCGGCGTGGCACCACGTCCGCCATACTCCTTCGGCCAGTGCAGGCAGGCCCAACCGGCATCAGCCTTCTTCTTCTGCCAGGCTTTCGCCACTGCAAGAATGTCGGCGCCCTTGAGCGCGGTTCGGCCGAGCGAGGATTTGCGAAGCTCGTCCTCGTATTGCTTGGGCGCGTTGGCGGAAATCCACGCCCTGGCCTCGGCGCGGAACGCGGCTTCCTGCGGGGTGTCGTCGAAATTCATGCGCGTGATCCTTGCTCGTCATTCCGGACGATCCGCCTCGCGGATCGATCCGGAATCTGGAGATTATTTATTACGTCGAGATTCCGGGTTCGATGCTGCACATCGCCCCGGAATGACTGCCACCTTCAAGCCGCGTTCTTCTGGCGCATGCGGTCGATCAGCTGATCTTCCCAATACGACAGGCTGCCGAGCGAAAGCGCGGTGGCGTTGGCGCGACGGTAGTACATGTGGCAATCGAACTCCCAGGTGAAACCCATGCCGCCATGAACCTGGATGTTGTTCTTGGAGCAGTGCTGGAACGCCTGCGTTGCGCTGATGCGCGCGGAGGCCGCCGCTTCCGGCAGTTCCGCCGCGTTGGTCGAGAGCGCCCAGGCGCCGTAATAGCAGTTCGAGCGCGCCAGCGTCGCCGACACATACATGTCGGCCAGCATGTGCTTGACCGCCTGGAACGAGCCGATCGGCCGGCCGAAAGCGATGCGGTCGAGCGCGTAGTCGCGGCCCATTTCGAGCGCGCGATCGGAGCCGCCGACCTGCTCGAAGGCCAGCAGAACGGCGGCGCGGTCGAGCACTTGAGTCAGGAGGCCCCAGCCTTCACCGGCCGTTCCGAGCGGTTCGGCCTTGGCGTTCTTGAAGGTGAGTTCGGCCTGCCCCCGGGTCGGATCGATATTGGTCAGCGACTTTACTTCGACGCCGCCAGCCTTGAGATCGACCAGGAACAGCGAGATATCGGAATCGCGCCCGGAGGAGCCGGTGCGCGCGGCAACAATGGCGAAATCGGCGACCGCGCCATCCGGCACCGGCTTTTTCACGCCGTTCAGCGTGCCGCCGGAGGCCTGCAGCTTGATCGCCTTCGGCGACGGATTGCCCTTGCCTTCGAACAGCGCCAGCGTGCCGATCGCCTCGCCGGAAGCGATCTTCGGCAGCCATTTCCGCTTCTGCGCCTCGGAGCCCGCCAGCAGCAGCGCCTCGGCGGCGAGATAGACGGTGGATGAGAACGGTACCGGCGCCAGCGCGCGGCCGATTTCTTCCGCGATCACGCAAAGTTCGAGATGACCGGCGCCCGCGCCGCCGAACGCTTCGGGGATCGCGACGCCGAGAAAGCCCATCTCGGCGAGCCCCTTCCACAGTTCCTTGTCATAGCTCGCCTTGCCGTCCAGCACCGCGCGCACGGCTTTCGGCGGGCATTTTTCAGCCAGAAACTTTCGCGCCGCGTCGCGCATCTGCTTTTGTTCGTCGGAGAAATCGAAGTTCATGGCGGATTACTCGGCTTTGAGGATGGAAAGGGAAACCGTCATTCCGGGACGCGAAGCGAACCCGGAATCTCGAGATTCCGGGTCTGGTCCTTCGGACCATCCCGGAATGACGGCCGATGGAGAGCGCGTCGTTCTCATTGCAGCACGATCACGTCTTCGTCGGGCTGATCGGCATAGAGCCGCTCCACCAGCGCGGCGCGACGCTCCAGCCCGGCGCGCTGGTTGATGTAGCCCTTGTCGGTGAGCTCGTTGCCGTCGATCGAGGCCGGCTCGACCATCAGCATGGCACGGGCGATCCGCATGCTGCTGGCGCCCGCGGAAGCGTCGTTGTGCGCCTGCAGGCCCTGCTTCAGGCAGGCAATCACGGCGGGATGCCTGACCACTTCTTCATAGGTCGCCTCGGGATTGCCGACGATCTGACGGCAGGCGTGGAGGTTCGGCCAGGCCAGAAGGCCGACGAACGGGCGATCCTGGCCCGCCACCAGCGCGTCCTGCACGAACGGCGTTGCGGCAGCGATCGCGTCGGTACGCAGCGAGCCGACATGCACGAAGGTGCCGGTGGTGAGCTTGAAGTCCTCGACCACGCGGCCGGCGAAGATGATACCCTGCACGGGATCCTCGGGATCGACGAACACGCCGGCGTCGCCGATGCAGTAAAAGCCTTCCTCGTCGAACGCGTTGCGGGTGAGTTCGGGTTGACCGAAATAGCCGGGCGTGACGTTGACGCCGCGCAGGCGCAGCTCGTACTTCGATCCGACCGGCACCATCTTCAGTTCGACGCCGGGAAACGGCAGCCCGATCAGGCCGACGCGCTCGGTATCCCAATAGGTGCCGGTGGAAGTCGGCGCGGTCTCGGTCGAACCCCAGCCGGTGTAGAACACGATGCGTTGTCCGGTGGCGCGCACCGCGAGCGCCTGCATCCGGTCATAAAGGTCGTCGGGCAGCCGCGCGCCGCCATAGGCCATCAGGCCGAGATTCCTGAAGAAGGAACGGCACAGCGCGTCGTCCTTTTCCATGGCGGCGGCGAGCGCGGCGTAGCCCGCGGGCACGTTGGCGTAGTAGGTCGGCGAAATCTCGCGCAGATTGCGCAAGGTCTCCTCGATCTGCCCGGGCATCGGGCGGCCGTCGTCGATGTAGAGCGTGCCGCCCTCGATCAGGACCGGATTGAACAGCGCGTTGCCCCCCATGGTATGGTTCCACGGCATCCAGTCGAGGTAGGTTGCAATCGGCGCGTTGGGGTCGCGCGGCCGCACCTGCATCATCATCGCCGCATTGGCGCACATCATCGCCTGCGTGTTGATGACGGCCTTCGGCATCCCGGTCGAGCCCGAGGTGAACAACAGCTTGCCGACGGTATCGGGCGTGATCCTGGCAATCGAGGCTTCGACATCGCCGGTAACAGGCGTCGCCGCCAGCTCGGCAAAGGAGATACTCTTGATGCCCTCGCAGGGGCGCGCGACGTGAACGACGGTAACGCCGGCCAGATCAAGCGCCTTCAACGCCTTCTCAAAGGTCGGCCCGTCCTGCACCATCACCACCGCCGGTTTGATCAGTGCAAACAGATATTTCAGCTTGAGATGATCCTGGCTCATCAGCGAATAGGCTGGCGACACCGGCGCCGCCGGCAGACGCGCCTGCATCGCGGCCTGCGTCATCAGTGCGTGCTCGATCGAATTGCCCGACAGGATCGCAACGGGGCTGCCCTCGGCGAGGCCGAGGTTGAGCAGGCCTTGCGTCAACCCATCGACGAGTTTCTTAGCCTCGCCGTAAGATACCTTCCGCCATTGCCGGTCCGCGCCGCTGCGCTGCGCCAGCCAGATGCGCTCCGGCGCCTGCCTGGCCCACTTCGCCAGCGCGGCCGGAACATGCCGCTCGTATTGCTTGAGCGGAATCCGCGACTTCAGAACGATCACGCCATCGGGCCGCCGCTCGACCGCGATATCGCGCTCCAGCCATTGGATCTTGCGAAAGCCGGGCTTGCTCAGCACCTCGGCGGCATTCCCACTCATATTGCGTCTCCCGGAATTCGGCCTTTGCAGCTCTTTCGTTCTGATCGGTCGCTAGCGCCTGATATAGACAGGCTTTCGTTTTTCGAGAAAGGCCCTGATGCCCTCGTTGAAATCCTCCGAGCGGCTGCACAGCACCTGATTGCGGTCTTCCATGGCGATCACGGCCTCGATCGAGCCGGCGTCGACGCTCATATTGAGACATTCCTTGGACAGCCGCAGACCGACCGGCGAGGCCGTCATCATCGCATCGACAAAGGGCTCGGCGGCCGCGTCAAGCCCGCCTTCCTCGACGACCTCGGAGACGAGGCCGACGGCGAGCGCGCGCTCGGCGCCGATGAAGCGCCCGGTCAGGATCAGTTCGGAGGCGACGGAGACGCCGACCAGCCGCGGCAGAAAATAGGAGGTGCCGATGTCACAGCCGCCGAGGCCGAGCTTGATGAAGGCGCAGTTCATCCGCGCGGACCGGGTGGCGATGCGGATGTCGGCGGCCAGCGCCAGCGCAAAGCCGCCGCCGGCCGCCGCACCCTGAACCAGCGCGATGATCGGCTGCGGACAGCGCCGCATCAGCATCACGATGTCGGCGATGCGGCGCTGCGAATCCAGCGACTCGGTGACGCCGGGCGGCTCCTGCTGGCCGGCGCGGCGCTGCATCGCGTGCTTGAGGTCGAGCCCGGCGCAGAACGACGCGCCCGCACCCTTCAGCACCACGACACGGGTTGCGCGGTTGCGCTGCAGGCCCTCAAAATAGGCGTTGAGCGCGTCGATCATGTCGGGGTTGAGCGCATTGAGGCTGTCCGGGCGATTGAGCGTCACCCGGTCGACCCCGTCATTGTGTTCGATCAGCAGCGGTTGAGTCATGAAGCGCTCCCTGCATCCGCGGATTGCGGCGCTCATTGCTGCGCCCTCTCCCCTTGTGGGAGAGGGCATCGCCGGCATTAGCCGCGCATTCAATGCGGTGAGGGGTTGCTGGCCGAGAGAACCCCTCATCCGGCGCGGATTGCATCCGCGCCACCTTCTCCCACAAGGGGAGAAGGAAGCGCAGCGCCAACTACCGCGGCGCCATCCGGATGGCGCCGTCGAGACGAATGGTCTCGCCGTTGAGCATCGGGTTCTCGACGATGTGGACCGCGAGACTGCCGTATTCGGAAGCGTCGCCGAGCCGCGCCGGATGCGGCACCTGCGCCCCCAGGCTCTTGCGGGCCTCTTCGTTCAGGCCCATCAAGAGCGGCGTCAGGAACAGGCCGGGCGCGATGGTGTTGACGCGGATCTTGAGGGTGGCGAGGTCGCGCGCCGCCGGCAGCGTGAGGCCGACGACGCCGCCCTTCGACGCCGAATAGGCGATCTGGCCGATCTGCCCCTCATAGGCCGCCACGCTCGCGGTGTTGATGATGACGCCCCGCTCCTCGCCGATCGGCGGCGCTGTGGCCAGCCGTTCGGCAAACAGGCGCAGCACGTTAAAGGTGCCGATCAGGTTGACGTTGATGATGCGGACGAACTTGGCCAGCGGATAGACGCCGTCCTTGCCGACGGTGCGCTGCGATCCGCCGATGCCGGCGCAGTTCATCAAGACGCGCGCGATGCCGTGCGCGGCTTCCGCCTTGGCAATCGCCGCCTTGATCGCCTCCTCGTCGGTGACGTCGGCGTGGAGGGCGATGCCCTTGACTTCGGCGGCGACTTTTTCGGCGTTCTCCTTGTTCTGGTCGATCACGCCGATCTTCGCACCTTTGGCGGCCATGGCGCGGGCGGTCGCGGCGCCGAGACCCGAACCGCCGCCGGTGATGAGAACCGCAACGTCTTTCAACTGCATTTTGGATACCTTTCCTTCCTTAGGCGTTTCTTCTCTAAGATGGCGAATGGCGAATAGCGAGTGGCGAATGGATTAGATGCGATCCATTCGCTACTCGCTATTCGCTACTCGCCCATTCAATATGCCGCCGCAGATCAGCGCTTCCATGTGCTTGACGTACTGGCGACAGACTTCATCGGTGACCGGGCCGACGCCGCTGGCGCGCGAGATCGCGTGCCGGCCGAAGAACAGGTGGTCGCAGGCGCCGATCAGGCTGGTGTAAAACAGCACCGGGTCGATGCTGCGGAATTCGCCGGCCTTGACCCCTTCGGCGAGCAGCCGGCGATGAAAGTCGAGCAAGGGCGCGACGAAGAACTTCGACACCTCGGCAGCCGCCTCGGCGCTGCTCTCGTGCAGTAAGTAATGGATCAAACGGTTCATGTAGGGGAACTGGTGATAGGCGCGGATGATGCCGCCGATATGCAGGCGCAGTTTCGCGGTCGGCGAGATCGGCTGGCGGATCAGATACTCCAGCTGCGACATCTCGGCCGCGGCGTCGCGCGCCAGCAGCGCCAGCAACAGCCCGTCCTTGTTGCCGAAATGATATTTCACCAGGGCGGCGTTGACGCCGGACTTCTGCGCGATGTCGGACAGCGACACTTCGATCGAGGCGCGCTCGATCATCAGTTCGCTGGCTGCGACAAGCAGCTTCTCGGCGGTGGTGTTTTTGCCGGCCGGAAGCCTGGTCGGTACGCTGATATTCAACGGCTATCCCATCACTGCATGGCCGGGAAACCCGGCCGCACATAAGCGCATGCCGCGGCTGACCTCAAGAGTTAATTGATTGATTGACTAAATCCCGCCGCGTCCCTTAAATCCCGCGATCTTTCAGCCGCCGTCCAACAACAATCAGGGAGAACAGACATGGCCGAAGCCTACATCGTCGCCACCGCCCGCACCGCGGGTGGCCGCAAGGGAGGACGGCTTGCAGGCTGGCACCCGGCCGATCTCGCCGCGTCAGTGCTGGACTCGCTGGTCGATCGCACCAAGGTCGATCCCGCCCAGATCGAAGACGTGATCATGGGCTGCGTGATGCAGACCGGCGAGCAGTCGAGCAACGTCGGGCGCAACGCGGTGCTGGCTTCCAAGCTTCCGGAAAGCGTGCCCGCCACCTCGATCGACCGCCAGTGCGGCTCCTCGCAGCAGGCGCTGCATTTCGCCGCGCAGGCGGTGATGTCCGGCACCATGGACATCGTGATCGCGGCCGGGGTGGAATCGATGACCCGGGTGCCGATGGGCCTCGCCTCGTCGCTGCCGGCCAAGAACGGCTTCGGCATTTCCAAGAGCCCGGCGATGGAGAGGAAGTATCCGAACATCATCTTCAGCCAGTTCACCGGCGCGGAAATGATGGCGGAGAAATACGGGCTCACCAAGGACGAACTCGACGCCTATTCCTATGAGAGCCATCAGCGCGCGATCGCCGCAACCCAGGCCGGCCGCTTCAAGGACGAGATCGTCCCGTTGCAGATCACCCGCGCCGACAACTCGACCGACACCCACCACATCGACGAGGGCATCCGCTTCGACGCCAGTCTCGCGGGCATCAAGGGCGTCAAGCTGATCGCCGAAAACGGCAAGCACACCGCCGCCAGCGCCAGCCAGATCTGCGACGGCGCCTCCGGCGTCATGGTCGTCAACGAACGCGGCCTGAAGTCGCTGGGCCTGAAGCCGATGGCGCGCATCCATCACATGACCATGATGGGCGGCGATCCCGTGATCATGCTGGACGCGCCGCTGCACGCCACCAAGCGGGCGCTGCAGAAGGCCGGCATGTCGGTCGACGACATCGACCTGTTCGAGGTCAACGAGGCATTCGCGGCCGTGCCGGTGGCGTGGCTGAAGACCACCGGCGCCGATCCGGCCAGGCTCAACGTCAATGGCGGCGCGATTGCGCTCGGCCATCCGCTCGGCGGCTCCGGCACCAAGCTGATGACCACGCTGGTCAACGCGCTCAAGCAGCGCAACAAGCGCTACGGCCTGCAGACCATGTGCGAGGGCGGCGGCATGGCGAATGTGACGATCGTGGAAAGACTGTAAGGAACGCGGATAGCGAGTGGCGAATAGCGAATGGGGAGTAGGTGAAGGGGCGATTGCCGCCCGTCTTGCCTATTCGCCATTCGCTGCTCGCCATTCGCCTCTTGAGGAAACACCATGACCCATCCGTCTGTCCACGCCCGCACCCAGCCGAACAAGATCGCCTATCAGATGGCCGGCACCGGCAAGGCGATCACCTATCGCGAGCTCGACCAGCTATCGAACCAGGGCGCGCAGCTGTTCCGCGCGCTCGGCCTCAAGGCCGGCGACCACATCGCGTTCCTGATGGAAAACCGGCTGGCGTTCATGGAGATCTGCTGGGCGGCGCAGCGCGCCGGGCTCTACTACACCGCGATCAGCCGCTACCTGACCGAGGACGAGATCGCCTACATCGTCAGGGACTGCGGCGCCAAGCTTTTCATCACCTCGCCGAAATGCGCCGATCAGGTCAGAAACCTGGTCAGGGGCGAGCCGGGCGAGCCGATGTTCTTCATGGTCGACGAGCCGGAGCCGGGCTTTCGCTCCTTCGACCGCGAAGCGATCGCGATGCCGACGACGCCGATCGCAGATGAAGTCGCCGGCTACGACATGCTCTATTCGTCGGGCACGACCGGAAGGCCCAAGGGCATCAAGCGGGAGTCCGAGAACAATCCGATCGACCTGCCGAACCCGTTCCTGAAGATTCTCTGCGCCGACATGTGCGGCATGTCGTCCGAGAGCATCTACCTGTCGCCGGCGCCGCTTTATCACGCAGCCCCGCTGCGCTTCAACATGATGGCGATCACGCTCGGCGGCACCTCGATCATCATGGAGAATTTCGACGCCGAGCAGTTCCTGAAGCTGGTCGAACAATTCAAGGTGACGCAGTCGCAGCTGGTGCCGACCATGTTCGTGCGGATGCTGAAGCTGCCGGAGGAGGTGCGCAAGCGCTACGACGTCTCGTCGCTGAAAGGCGCGATCCACGCCGCCGCGCCCTGCCCGATCGACGTCAAGGCGAAGATGATCGAGTGGTGGGGTCCGATCCTGATCGAGTACTACGCCGGCTCCGAAGGCAACGGCGTCACCGTCTCGACCTCGCAGCAATGGCTCACCCATCGCGGCACCGTCGGCCGCGCGGTGGTTGGCAAGCTGAAGATTTTGGACGAGAACGACGAGGAGAAACCCGTGGGCGAAATCGGCACTGTCTATTTTGCCGACGCGCCTGTTTTCACCTATCACAACGATCCCGAGAAGACCAAGAAGGCCTACAACGCCAGGGGATGGTCGACGCTCGGCGACGTCGGCTATCTCGACGCCGAAGGCTTCCTCTATCTTACCGACCGCAAGAGCTACATGATCATCTCCGGCGGCGTGAACATCTACCCGCAGGAAACCGAGGACGTGCTGATCACCCATCCCGGCGTCGCCGACGTCGCCGTGTTCGGCGTGCCGAACGAAGAGATGGGCGAAGAGGTCAAGGCCGTGGTGCAGCCGCACGACATGGCAAAGGCCGGCAAGGAACTCGAGGCTGAACTGATCGTGTTCTGCCGCAAGCATCTGTCACCGATCAAATGCCCGAAAAGCATCGACTTCGAGGCGGAGTTGCCGCGCACCCCGACCGGCAAGCTGGTGAAGCGGCACCTGCGCGACAGATACTGGCAGAAAGCGACGCCATGACCGCCCTGCCCGCCATCCCGCTTCCCCCGACCATTCGCTCGCGCACCGTCGAGGGCATCAACGGCCTTGCCATGCACGTGCTCGAGGCCGGCTTCGAGACAAGCGGCCGGCCCTGCCTCTTGCTGTTGCACGGCTTCCCCGAACTCGCCTTCTCCTGGCGCAAGGTAATGCCGGCGCTTGCTGAAGCCGGCTACCACGTGATCGCGCCGGACCAGCGCGGCTATGGCCGCACCACCGGCTGGGACGCCGACTACGACGGCGACCTCGCTTCGTTCCGGCTCACCAATTTGGTGCGCGACGCGCTCGGGCTGGTGGCGGCGTTCGGTTATCGCCACGTCGATGCCGTGATCGGGCACGATTTCGGCTCCTCGGTCGCGGCCTGGTGCGCGCTGATCCGTCCCGACGTGTTTCGCTCGGTGGTCCTGATGAGCGCGCCGTTCGGCGGACCGCCGTCATTGCCCTTCAACACGCTGGACAGTCCGGCCAGGCCGGCGGTCGCCGACCCGATCCACCGCGACCTCGCAGCATTGCCGCGGCCGCGCAAGCATTACCAGTGGTACTACTCGACGCGCGAGGCCAACGCCGACATGCACCGCGCGCCGCAGGGCGTGCATGATTTCCTGCGCGCCTACTACCACCACAAGAGCGCGGACTGGAAAGCCAACAAGCCATATCGGCTGAATTCCTGGTCTGCCGGCGAGATCGCGAAGCTGCCGACCTATTACGTGATGGATCTGGACAAGGACATGGCCGCGACGGTGGCGAAGGAAATGCCGGCGGCGGCGGAGATCGCCGCCAACCAGTGGCTGCCCGACCGCGAGCTTGCCTTCTACAGCGCCGAATATGGCCGCACCGGTTTCCAGGGCGGCCTGCAATGGTATCGCTGCGGCACCTCGGGCGCCTTCGTGCCGGAGTTGCAGATATGGTCGGGCCGCACCATCGACGTGCCCTCCGCCTTCATCTCGGGCAAGCAGGATTGGGGAACTTATCAGCGTCCCGGCGTTTATGAGGCGATGCAGTCGAAGGCCTGTACCGCCATGATCGGCTGTCACCTCGTCGATGGCGCCGGACACTGGGTGCAGCAGGAACAGCCCGCTGAAGTGAACCGCCTGTTGCTGGCGTTCCTCAAAGAAGCAAAGCGTGGTGGCCAATCTATTTGACCACGCAAGGACAACAATTTAGAATGATTCTAAATTGTCAAAAGGTCCTGCCGTGAAGAATTTTGCCGATCTGTCCGAGCGTGAGGTGCTGGCCGTTGCCATCGCGGCCGAGGAAGAAGACAGCCGCATCTACATGAGCTTCGCCGAAGACCTTGCGGTGCGCTATCCGGAGTCGGCCAAGGTGTTCGAGGAGATGGCCGAGGAGGAACGCGGCCATCGGCACATGCTGCTTGAACTCTACGAGCGACGCTTTGGCAAGAATTTGCCGCCGATCCGGCGCGATAACGTCAAGGGCTTCCTGCGCCGCCGCCCGCTCTGGCTGACCAAGAATCTGTCTCTCGACACCATCCGCAAGGAAGCCGAGACGATGGAGTATGAGGCCGCGCGCTTCTACATCAGGGCCGCCGAGCAGAGCCGGGACGTCGACGTGCGGCGCCTGCTTGGCGACCTTGCAGAAGCGGAGAAAGGCCACGAAAGCCTCGCGGCCCGCCTGACCGACAATATCAGCACCGACGTGCGCGAGGAGGAAGACAAGACGCGCCGGCGCATGTTCGTGCTGCAATATGTGCAGCCGGGGCTTGCCGGATTGATGGACGGGTCGGTCTCGACGCTGGCGCCGCTGTTCGCCGCCGCCTTTGCCACCCACCAGAACTGGCCAACGTTTCTGGTCGGCATGGCCGCCTCGATCGGCGCCGGCATCAGCATGGGGTTCGCCGAAGCCCTGTCCGACGACGGCTCGCTGACCGGGCGCGGCTCGCCATGGATGCGCGGGTTCATCTGCGGATTGATGACGACGCTAGGCGGCGTCGGCCACACGCTTCCCTACCTGGTTCCGGATTCCTGGAGCAACGCGTTCTGGATTGCAACCGCGATCGCCAGCATCGTCGTCTTCTTCGAACTGTGGGTGATCGCCTATGTTCGCGCCCGATACATGGACACCCCGTTCCTGCAGGCGGCGTTCCAGATCGTGCTCGGCGGCGCCATCGTGCTCGCCGTGGGCATCCTGATCGGCGGGGCGTAGCCGCCCGCAATCGCTGTCAAGCGCGCCGCCTTCGCCTAAATCATACTGATAGGGCCGCGACGGCGGTACGATGACTTGATGCCCGACGCACCCGTCTTGCGGCCCGCGCGCAAACTGAGCATCATCCGCGCCGCCGACGGACGACGGGAGAACGACTTGACCAGATCGCAATGGAGCTTCAAGACCGCGGTCGAACTGTCGTCCGCGCTGGCGACCAGGAAAGTCTCCGCCGTCGAACTGGCGCAGGACGCGATCGGCCGTATCGAGCGGCACGACGAGAAGATAAACGCGATCTGCGTTCGCGACTTCGAGCGCGGCCTTGCCGCCGCCCGCGCCGCCGACGCTGAACTGGCGCGCGGTGAGAAGAAGCCGCTGCTCGGCATCCCCATGACGGTGAAGGAATCCTACAACGTCGCGGGCCTGCCGACGACCTGGGGTAATCCGGCGCAGAAGGATTTCCAGCCCGCGGAGGACGCGCTGCCGATCACGCGGGTCAAGGGCGCCGGCGGCGTCATCCTTGGCAAGACCAACGTGCCAATCGGGCTCGCCGACTGGCAGAGCTACAACGAGATCTACGGCACCAGCAACAACCCGTATCATCTCGGCCGCACGCCAGGCGGCTCTTCCGGCGGGTCGTCGGCGGCGCTCGCGGCGGGGTATGGCCCGCTGTCGCTCGGCTCGGATATCGGCGGTTCGCTGCGCGTGCCCGCCTTTCATTGCGGCGTCTATGCGCACAAGCCGACCTTCGACCTCGTCGCCATGCGCGGCCATACCCCGCCGCCGCTGCCGCCACTGCCGTCCAACCGCGACCTCAGCGTGATCGGGCCGATGGCGCGCAGTGCGGCCGACCTTTCGCTGCTGCTGGACGTCATCGCCGGACCCGATCCGCTGGAGGCCGGCAAGGCCTATCATCTCTCGCTGCCGGCGGCGCGGCATACTGTGCTGAAGAACTTTCGCGTGCTGCTAATCGACACCGATCCGGTCATGCCGACCGACGGCGTGGTGCGCGGTACGCTGGAACGACTCGCGACGAACCTTGCCGGGGCCGGCGTCAAGGTCGACCGCAGCAGTCCCTTGTTGCCCGACTTCGCCGCGTCGAGCCGGCTCTATATGCGGATGCTGATGTCGTTCCTCTCCGCGTCGTTCGCGCAGGAAGTCTATGCCGGCGCGCAAGCTGCCGCCGCGGCGCTGCCGGCCGAGGACAACAGCCTCGCCGCCGAGCGCCTGCGTGGCATCGCGCTCGGTCATCGCGACTGGTTGATGGCCGACGGCGGACGTTCGCGCCTGCGCGCGCAATGGCGCGAGCTGTTCCGGACCTACGACGCGGTGATCTGTCCGATCATGCCGACGCCGGCCTATCCGCACGATCATTCGGACGACCAGGAAAAGCGCCGCGTCAATATCGACGGCAAGGACTATGTCTACCCTGACCAGTTGGCTTGGCCCGGCATCGCCACCCTGCCCGGCCTGCCCGCTACCGCGATCCCGACCGGCTTTGCGCCCGATGGATTGCCGATCGGGGTACAGATCGTCGGTCCCTGGCTGGAAGACCGTACACCCCTGAAATTGGCCGAACTGATCGAGCACGAATTCGGCGGCTTCAAGCCGCCGCCGATGTTTGATGATTAGCCTCTCAGCCTCGTCATTCCGGGGCGCGCAATGCGCGAACCCGGAATCTGGAGCTGATCATCTCTGGATTCCGGGTTCGCACGCTCCGCGCGCGCCCCGGAATGACGAGGGGAGAAACCAATGAACAACGATATCGACGAACTCACCGCGCTCAACCGCGACTACGTCGCCTCGGTACAACACTCCGACGTCAAGCGCTTCGACGAGATCCTTGCTGCCGACTTCTACTGCTCGAATCCCGACAAGACGCTGGTCGATCGCGCTGCGTTTCTGAAGCAGAGCTCAATTCCCGTGACGATCAGGAATCTGACGGCGCGCGACGTCAAAATCCGCCTGCTCGGCGACTTCGCCATCATCCACGCCGCCACCAGCTACACGACCGCGGACGGCCAGCCGGCCCAAGGGCGATATACCGATTGCTGGGCGAAACAGGACGGCAAGTGGCTCGCGGTGTCAGCGCATGTGTCACGGTGAGATGAGCCCGTCATTCCGGGGCAGCCCGACAGGGCTGAACCCGGAATCTCGAGATCCTCAGGTGCGCAATTGCGCACCGTAGTTCGATGCTTCGCATCGCCCCGGGATGACGACGTTGTCTTCAGCTGTCGAACATGATGACGCTGCGCAGCGTCTTGCCGGCTTTCATGGCGGCAAAGCCTTCGTTGATCTCCGACAGCTTGAGCTTGGCCGAGATCCAGTCCTCAAGGTGCAGCTTGCCGCGCATGTAGAACTCGACCAGGCGGGGCATGTCGACGCGGAAATGGTTGGAGCCCATCGAGGAGCCCTGGATCCGGCGTTCGCGCAGGAAGTCGAAACCGTGCAGCTCGATCTTCTGGCCGAATGGAATCATGCCGACGATGGTCGCGGTGCCGCCGGGCGCCAGCATGGCGAACGACTGCTCCGCGGTTTCCTTGCGTCCCAGCACCTCGAATGAATGCTGCACGCCGCCATTGGTGAGGTCGCGGACCTGCTGCACCACGTCGCCATTGCGGGGATCGACGATGTCGGTGGCGCCGAGCTTGGTGGCAAGCTGCAGCTTGGCCGGATTGGTGTCGATCGCGATGATGCGTCCGGCGCCGGCGATCGCCGCGCCGTTGATCGCGGCCATGCCGACGCCGCCACAGCCGATCACCGCGACCGTCTCGCCGGCCTTGACGCCTGCGGTGTTGACGACCGCGCCATAACCGGTGATGACGCCGCAGCCGATCAGCGCGGCGAGTTCGAGCGGCATGTCCTTGCGGATTTTGACGATGGCGTTCTCGTGAACCAGCATCTGCTCGGCGAACGAGGACAGGTTAAGGAACTGATTGAGCTTCTCCGAGCGCGCCCAGGACAGCCGGTTGGACTGGCCGGGCAGCATCTTCACCGTCGTATCGGTGCACAGCACCGTGCGGCCGGTGGTGCAGTTGTCGCAGGTGCCGCAGAACACCGACAGGCAGGTCACGACGTGATCGCCCGGCTTCACATAGGTGACGTCGGACCCGACCTTCTCGACCACACCGGCGGATTCATGGCCCAGCACCGCAGGCAGCGGATGCGGGTACAACCCTTCCATGAAATGCAGGTCGGAATGGCAGAGGCCGGCGACGCGGGTGCGGATCAGGACTTCGCGCGGGCCGGGGTTCGGCAGGCTGACGTCCTCGATCACCAGCGGCTTGTTGACTTCAAACAGAACGGCGGCCTTCATCGGGTGCTCCCTATTGTTTATCTTTGTGTCGCGGCGCTTTCTTACCTCTCCCGAACGGGAGAGGTCGGAGCGCATCAACGATGCGGTCCGGGCGAGGGGTTCCGGTCTATCGATAGAGCGCTCCCCCTCACCCGGATCGCTGGCGCGATCCGACCTCTCCCCTTGGGAGAGGTAAGAAGCCTACGCTTCGACGAGCAGTTCGCCAACCTCGGCCATCCCGACGCTACGCTCGCCGAGCAGATGGCCCGATATCGCGCGCTGGCCGGCATTTTCCGTTAGCCGGAACGGATCGCCAGGCGATATGCGATGGTCAACCACCAGGCGCGACAGCAGCAGTCGCCGCGCATCGCCGCGCATCTCGTGAATCCGGCCGCCCTCCCAGGCCAGCGCGACCGCGCTGGCGACGTGGTATAATAGGCTGGTGGCGCGCCGCGCGTCGCCCTCATGATCGGTACGGCCGGCGACCTCGCGGGCGAAGCCGATGGCGCGGTCCGTCAATGCCCGCAAGCGATCGCGCCAGGCCTGCGGTACGTTGGGGCTGTCATCGAGACGCGCATGCAGGTCGGCGGCCAGCGCGGCGTCGGCGCCGTGCCGGCCGACCGCCCGCTTCAGCGCATCGATCGCCACGATATTGCCGGTGCCTTCCCAGATCGAGCCGAGATGAGCGTCGCGCAACAGCCTGCTGGTTGCGAATTCCTCAATGTAGCCGATGCCGCCGCGCATCTCCAGCGCATCGCCGCAGACCTTGCGGGCGTCGCGGGTGGCGCGGAATTTCAGCGTCGGCGTCAGGATGCGCAGCAGCGCCGCGGCATCCTGGCTGCCGGCTTCGGCGCGGTCGAGCGCGTCGGCGGTGAGAAAGCTCATCGACAGCGCCTGTTCGGTCGCAAGCGCTATCTTCATCAACTGCCGCTGCGCCAGCGGCAGGTCGATGATGCGCTGGCCGAACACGATTCGATTTTTCGCCACCGTCATCGCGTCATGGTGGGCCCGGCGCATCAGCGCGGTGGATTTGACGCCGTTCGAAAGCCGGGAGGAATTGACCATTTCGGCCATCTGCACGAAGCCGCGGTCGAGCTTGCCGACCGCATAGGCGATCGCGCCTTCGAGCTTGATCTCGCCCGAGGCCATCGAGCGGGTGCCGAGCTTGTCCTTCAGGCGAACGATCCGGTAGTGGTTTGGCGAGCCGTCATCGAGCCGCCGCGGCATCAGGAACAGGCCGACCCCGCGCGTTCCCGGCCCGGCGCCTTCCGGCCGCGCCAGCAGCATCACCACCTCGGCGTCCGCGTTGGAGCAGAACCATTTCTCGCCGTACAGCCGCCAGTGGTCGCCTTCCTGCACGGCCGAGGTCGTCAGCGTGCCGACGTCGGAGCCGCCTTCCTTCTCGGTCATGAACTGGCCACCCTGGGTCAATCTGCCTATGTCGGTCTGGGTCAGTCCGTCCAGATATTTCGCCTTCAACGCGGCGCTGCCGAATTTGTCGAGCAGCTTGGCGCAGCCGTCGGTGACGTTGATCGGACAGCCCAACCCGAACTCGGCCTGATTGAACAGGAACGTAAAAGCGTGCTTGGCGACGACGGGGTATTTGTCCGGCCAGCCCATGATGCCCTTGCGGATCGACATCGCGTGGATGCCGAATTCGCCGAACGCGGCCTTCTCCAGTTCGCGATAGGCCGGGTGATATTCGATATGCTGGATATCGCGGCCGAAACGGTCGCGCGGGTGCAGCACCGGCGGGTGGCGGTCGGCAAGCCGCGCGCACTCGTCGAGATGACCGCCGGCAAGTGCGCCGAGACGGTCGAGATGCGGCTCGATATGGCGGAACAGGGCATCGGGCAGATGCAGGCGAAGCAGATCCGCCAGCGCCGGATCGGCCCGGTAAAAGTTCATCCCCGTGGTGTCCGGCGCCAGCAATCCCGGCTGGCTGGCCGAGGCCGTCACGCGATCCTGCTTGAGTGGCTGCATTTTTATGCCTTGTCCGTTGCGCCCGATCTTGATCATCTACCGATAGCGCAGGCGGTCGCGCCGTCAACAGGCATAATTGGAGGACCAATCCATGGCGAACGGATACCGCATCATCGGCGCCGAGATGTCGCCCTACTCGGTCAAGGTCCGCTCCTATTTCCGCTACAAGGCTATTCCGCACGTGTGGATTCCGCGCAACGCGGCGAGCCAGGCGGAGTTCGAGAAACACGCCAGGATGCCGATCATCCCGCTGGTGGTGACGCCCGAAGGTACTGGCATCCAGGATTCCACGCCGATCATCGAACAGATCGAGAAGCTTCACCCCGAGCCGTCGATTCATCCGGCCGAACCGGTTACAAACTTCATATCAACGCTGATCGAGGAATTCGGCGACGAATGGGGCAACAAATGGATGTTTCACTATCGCTGGGCGCGCGCGATCGACCAGCACTGCTCCGCCGGTCGCCTCGCCCGCATGCGCGCGCCCAAGGCAAGCGAGGAGGAGCATGCCGCGCTTGCCGAGCAGGTTCGCACCCGCATGGTGGAGCGGGTCTGGTTTGTCGGCTCGAATGAGCTGACGGCGTCGCAGATCGAAGAGGGCTTCCAGGACACGCTGGGCATGCTCGAAGATCACCTCTCGACCCGTCCATATCTCTTCGGCGGCAGGCCGGCGTTCGGCGACTTCGGCCTTTGGGGACAGCTCTATGAACTGTGGACCGACCCGACCGCGGGAGCCTTGATCGAAGGCAACGCACCGCATGTGCTCGACTGGATCCACCGCATGCTGTGGCCGCGGGCCGAGGGCGTGTTCGAGGCGTGGAAGACGCTGGCGCCGACGATGATGCCGATCCTGACCAAACAGGTCGGGCGGCATTTCTGGACCTGGACACTTGCCAACGAGAAAGCGCTGGCGGAGGCGCGGGAGGAATTCAGCGTCACGCTTGGCGACAAGGTCTGGATACAGAAGCCGCAAAAATATCACGCCCGCTCGCTCGGCATGCTCCGCGCCAAGTATGCTGAAGTCGCCGACAAGCGGGAGCTCGACCTGATCCTCGCGGCCGCGGGTTGCCTTGCGGGATTGCGCGCCTAGATACCAACTTCCCACCATCCGAGGACCGCGCTCATGGAAATTCCAAAGTACAACACCGCCCTGATCGTCGGCGCCGGCGAAGGTTTGAGCGCGTCGCTGGCCCGGCTGTTCGCGCGCGAAGGCATCAAGGTTGCGCTGGCCGCGCGCAGACTGGAGAAACTCGGCGCGCTCTGCACCGAAACCGGCGCCCGCGCCTTTGCCTGCAACGCCACCGAGCCCGAAGAGGTCGAGCGGCTGTTCGGCCTGGTCGAGCGCGAGATCGGCACCCCCGACATCGTCGTCTACAATGCCAGCGGCCGGGCGCGCGGCGCCTTCACCGATCTGGTCGCAGCAGACGTCGCCCAGGCGATCGCGGTCTCGGCGTTCGGCGGCTTCCTGGTGGCGCAGCAGGCGGCGCAGCGCATGCTGCCGGGCAAGCACGGCGCGATCCTGTTCACCGGCGCTTCCGCCAGCGTCAAGGGCTATCCGCAATCAGCACCGTTCGCGATGGGGAAGTTCGCGTTGCGCGGGCTGGCCCAGAGCCTGGCGCGTGAATTGTCGCCATTGGGCATTCATGTCGCGCATTTCGTCATCGATGGCGGAATCCGCAGCGCACAACGGGCAGAACCCGCCGACAAGCCTGACTCGATGCTCGATCCCGACGCGATTGCGCTGAGCTACTGGAACGTGTTGCAGCAACCGCGCAGCGCATGGACCTGGGAGGTTGAGCTGCGGCCGTGGGTGGAGAAGTTTTAGCCGTCGTCGTCATTCCGGGATGGTCCGAAGGACCAGACCCGGAATCTCGAGATTCCCCGATGCGCAATTGCGCATCTGAGCTCTGGTGCTGGCGCACCATCCCGGAATGACGGAAAATTGAAAAGGGAGAACCATGACCACCGAAACCAGGATCGACACCGGCACCGACGAATTGCTCTGCGTGATCCGCGACCGCGTCGCCGTCATCACGCTGAACCGCCCCGAAGTCCGCAACGCGATGTCGGACAGGCTGACGCCGGCGTTGCGCAGCATGATCAAGGCCTGCGGCGAAAATCCGGATGTCGGCGTGCTGCTGATTACCGGAGCCGGCACCGCATTCTGCGCCGGCGGCGACGTCAAGGGCATGGGCGCGCATCGCGACAAGAAGAAACTCGAAATGTCCTACGACGAGAAGGTCGCCGACCTGCAGGAGCGGCAACGGTTGTTGACCGGCGCGCTGGTCTCGGTGCGCAAGCCGACCATCGCTGCGCTGCCCGGCCCTGCGGTCGGCGCCGGCCTCGCGCTCGCCATGGCCTGCGACATCCGGATCGCCGCGCAATCGGCCTTCGTCTCCACCGGTTACCTGCGGGTGGCGCTTTCCGGCGATTACGGCATCGCCTGGCTATTGACGCGGCTGGTGGGGACGTCGCGGGCGCGCGAACTGATGTTCACCGCCGAGAAGGTCGATGCCGACAGATGCGAGGCCATCGGCCTCGTCAACCGGGTGGTGGCGGACGACAGGCTGCAGGCGGAAGCCTTTGCGCTTGCCAAGTCCATCGCCGAAGGCCCGACGCTGGCGCTGCGCTACATGAAGGACAATCTCGACGAGGCAATGCTGTTCGACTTCGCCACCGCGCGCGACCACGAGGCCGAGCGCCTGGTTCGCCTGACCACGACCGCCGACCACAAGGAGGCCGTGCAAGCCTTCATCGACAAGCGCAAGCCGGTATTTGCGGGTCAGTGAGAGAATAGCCCGGTTCTGGCTCACCAGAACCGGGCTCAGTCTGGTCAAGCCGCAAGTGGGGGCTGTACGCCGCGGGAGGCGGCAAGCCGCCCGCTGGCGCAGGGAATGTCCTGCGGCTCGACCTGGATGTGCTTGCGGAAGCGAACCAGCTTCCAGTCGCCGGGCGTGGCGCTGAAAGCGTAGCCGGATCGACGGGCGGGCGTGATCATGGCGTCGTTGGTGCGTAGCGTGTCGCCGAAAACAAGTTCGGCGCCGAGGGAAGCGGCGCGGCATTCGAGATTTTTCAGCAACGCCGTTCCAATGCCGTGGCGTTGCCAGCGGTCGTCGATCGACATCCCGAATTCGATCGAGGCGAGATCGCCGTCAAAGTCCAACGCATATCGCGCCTCGCCGACGATCGTCTCATGGCCGTTCACCGCCATGGTGACGACCACGCTGAACCGATCCGCCTCACCAACGCGGATGAAATCCTGAAGCAGCGACGGCGGCAATGCATTGGTCGCGCCGAGAAAGCGGTTGTAGCGGGAGCGGACCGTGAGCGAGCGGAAATAGTCCTGCAGCCCCCCGGCGTCGCTCGGCTCGACGAAGCGCACGGAGACCTGGGCTCCGCTGCGCACGCGCAGCAGGTCAGAATGTTGCCGGAGATCGTCGAAACGGAATGGAGTCATCGGCCGGTCCCCGTCACAAAGAGGTTGGCCGGCGCCGCTCCATGGAAGCGGCGCCGTGCGGCCTTACGCCCGCCAGAACGGCTTGCTGGCCTCATGGGCGACATCGCTCCAGGAGAGGCCAACGTCGTGCAGTTCGCGTTCGGAATATTTGGCCAGTTCCCGGCGCGATTGGTAGCGCTGGAGCCAGACCTGAAGGGTGTCGGCCAGCCGGGACCAAATCCCCGACTCATGACTTGATATCATCGATTCATGGGTGTAAATTGACATCGTTAGCTCCTGTATCTAGGATATAATGCTAGTATTGGCCTGCATTGCGCCTTCCACAAACGACACTTCTCACCACTTCACATGATATAAAGTCATACTAACGGGATTTGGGGGATGACCGCCAGGCTACCGTCGCTGAACGGGCTGCGCGCCTTCGAGGCCGCCGCCCGGCATTTGAGCTTCACGCAGGCGGCGTCCGAGCTGAACGTCACGCAAACCGCGATCAGCCATCAGATCAAGCGGCTGGAGCAGGAACTCGGCGTCCGCCTGTTCGTCCGCCAGAACCGATCACTGGCGCTGACGCCGCAGGCGCAGGACTACCTCCCCGGCATCCGCGCCGCCTTCAACGATCTCAGGCTCGCGACCGACCGGCTGCTGCGCAGAGATGACGACCATGTGCTGACGGTCTCGACGCTGGCGTCGCTGGCGGCCAAGTGGCTGCTGCCGCGGCTGACCGCATTTCAGGAGGCCCATCCCGGCATCGACGTGCGCATCACCACCTCGACCAGCCTGGTCGACTTCCAGCGCGACGCCGTCGACGCCGCGATCCGTTACGGTCGCGGCCAGTGGCCCGGCGTCCGCGCCGACTGGCTGATGGCGGACGAGCTTTTCCCGGTTTGCAGCCCCGCGCTCTTGAACGGAAGCAAGCCGCTGAAATGCCCTGAGGACCTCAGGGATCACGTGCTGCTGCACACCAGCAACTTCAACAGCGACGACTGGCGGCAGTGGCTGTGGGCCGCCGGACTGCCGGCCGATTTTTCCCGCCAGCCGGGGGTCACCTTCGACCTGATTTTCATGACCGTGCAGGCGGCGATCGACGGCGTCGGCGTCGCAATGGGCCGCACCGCCTATGTCCAGGAAGACATCGCCAAGGGCCGGCTGGTGGTTCCCTTCAAGATGACGCTGCCGACCGACGCCGGATTCTATCTGGTCTCGCCGATGGCGCGAACCGATCCGCCGAAGCTGTCGGCCTTCCGGCAATGGCTGCTGGGCTCGGTGCAGAGCAAACCCTGACCCGGCAGATATTTCGCGCGACGAGACTCATGCGACATCGCCGCATAATGCTGCGTTCATCGCCAGCGAAGGCGCACGAGACGCGTGACGCGGCCGCTGCAGCAGGCTAGAGAATCGCCTGGGCGCATGGATTTGCCTGGCCGGGCGCCGGTTTGATTTCCATGCCAACAACGATAACAAGAGTGCATGGTCGATCTCTCCCAGAAATTCGATGTGCTTGTCATCGGCGGCGGCAACGCCGCGCTGTGCGCCGCCATCAGCGCCCGTCGCGCGGGCGCTTCGGTGCTGGTGCTGGAAGGCGCGCCGAAGTTCTACCGCGGCGGCAATACCCGCCACACCCGCAACATGCGCTGCGCGCACGACGCCGCGACCGACATCCTCACCGGCCCCTATACGGAGGAAGAGTTCTGGGACGACTTGTTGCGCCTGACCGGCGGGCAGACCGACGAGGAACTCGCGAAGTTCATGATCGCGGAATCCAAGGACATCCTGAACTGGATCGTCGAACAGGGCGTGCGCTGGCAGCCCTCGCTCGGCGGCACGCTGAGCCTCGGCCGCACCAACTCGTTCTTCCTCGGCGGCGGCCGGGCGATGCTGAACGCGCTCTATCGCACGGCCGAGAAACTTGGCGTCGTGATCGTCTATGACGCCGAGGTCGCCGACTTGCAGATCGAGCGCGGCGTATTCCTGTCGGCCAGCCTCGGCCAGCCGGTCGATGGCGTCACGGAGGTCCGCGCCTCGACGCTGGTGGCCGCCGCCGGCGGTTTTGAAGCCAACATCGAATGGCTGAAGCAGTATTGGGGCGAGGCCGCCGACAATTTCCTGATCCGCGGCACGCCCTACAACCGCGGCTCGATCCTAAAACTGCTGCTCGACAAGGGCGTGCAGGAGGTCGGCGATCCCACACAGTGCCACGCGGTCGCCATCGACGCCCGCGCGCCGAAATTCGACGGCGGCATCATCACCCGGCACGATTCGGTGGTGTTCGGCATCGTCGTCAACAAGCACGCCCAGCGCTTCCACGACGAGGGCGAGGACATCTGGCCGAAGCGCTACGCGATCTGGGGCCGGCTGGTCGCGGCGCAGCCGGACCAGATCGCCTATATCATCTTCGACGCGTCCGTTCGCAACAGCTTCATGCCGACGCTGTTTCCGCCGATCGAGGGCGCCAGCATCGCCGAGCTTGCCGGCAAGCTCGGGCTCGAGCCGGCGGCGCTGGAAAAGACCGTTACCGATTTCAACGCCGCGGTGCGCCCCGGCACCTTCGACCACACCATCCTTGACGATTGCCGCACCGAAGGCGTGACGCCGCCGAAAACGCATTGGGCGCGCCGGATCGAAGCGCCGCCCTACCTCGCCTACCCGGTGCGGCCCGGCATCACCTTCACCTATCTCGGCACCCGCGTGAACAGGCAGGCGCGCCTGGTGATGAAGGACGGCACGCCTGCCGCCAACATGTTCGCGGCCGGCGAGATCATGGCCGGCAACGTGCTCGGCAAGGGCTACGCCGCCGGCATCGGCATGACCATCGGCAGCGTGTTCGGACGGGTGGCGGGGCGCGAGGCGGCCAAGAATGCCAGGAACTAGCTGGAACAGAAAGCGGCATAGCAATGCACGGAACACGAATCCTGGAAGAAGCCGACCGCCTGATGACGGTCTGCAATTCCTGCCGCTATTGCGAGGGTCTCTGCGCGGTGTTTCCGGCAATGGAGATGCGACGCTCGTTCTCCGACGGCGACCTGAATTATCTGGCCAATCTGTGCCATTCCTGCGGCGCCTGCTACACCGATTGCCAGTTTGCGCCGCCGCATGAATTCAACGTCAATGTGCCGAAGACGCTCGCGCTGGCGCGCGCGGATTCCTATGCGGCCTATGCCTGGCCCCGCGCTTTCGCCGGCGCGTTCGCGCGCAACGGGCTTGTCATCAGCCTGATCGCCGCGTTCAGCGTCGCCGCGTTCATTTTCGGCTTTGCCGCCTGGCATGACCCGCAGGTCCTGTTCGGCGTCCACATTGGTCCGGGCGCGTTCTACAGGCTGATGCCGCACAATGCGATGGTGGTCCTGTTCGGCGCAGCCTTTCTTTACGCGATCGTAGCGCTGGTGATGGGCGTGCGCGCGTTCTGGCGCGACATCGGCGAGCCCGCCGGCATCAAGACCGGCGTAGCCGAGCTGTTCCAGGCGATCCGCGATGCCGGCACGTTGCGCTATCTCGACGGCGGCGGCGACGGCTGCTTCAACGAGGACGACCGCCCGACCGATCGCCGCAGGCTCTATCATCACCTGACATTCTACGGCTTCGCGCTGTGCTTTGCCTCGACCAGCGTCGCCACGATGTATCACTATCTGCTGGCGCGGCAGGCGCCCTATCCGTGGTGGGACCTGCCGGTGGTGCTGGGCACGCTCGGCGGCATCGGATTGCTGATCGGACCGGCGGGCCTCCTCGCCGAGCGATGGCAGCGCGATCCAGAACTGACGGACGGAGCGCGCCGCGGCATGGACGTCGCCTTCATCGTGATGCTGTTCTTCACCAGCCTGACCGGCATGGCGCTGTTGCTGTGGCGCGAGACCGCCGCGATGGGGCCGCTGCTGGCGCTGCATCTGGGCGTGGTGTTCGCGCTGTTCGTCACCATGCCCTATGGCAAGTTCGTCCACGGCATCTACCGCTTCGCGGCGCTGGTACGCTATGCCATGGAACGAAAGGCGCTGGCGCAAGGGGCGGCGGAATAGTTCAGCTCATCAAGCACGCGCAGGGCGTGGTGCTCGCGGTCGTGGCGCGCCTCAATACCGCTCCATGATCCGATCGAGCTTCCTGCTCAGCAGCCAGGACAGGCCAAGGAACACGACCAGCATCACGATGCCCAACCCCGAAGAGGCACTGTTGATCGATTTCTCCGAGAACTGACCGAAGGCATAGCCGGTCGAGACCACGGCGCCGGCCCAGAAGCCCGCCGCGACGAAGTTGAGCGCGAGGAAAGTAGACAACGGCAGCCTTGATATCCCGTAGGCAAACCCCGCGAGCCCGCGGATGCCGTGCGGAAAGCGATGCAACATCACCATCCAGCCATAGTGACGGTCGGTCAGGCGGATGACGGTCTGGACCGGGCGCTCGATCCGCGGAACCCGCTCGAGCAGGCCGGCGCCATAGCGCCGCCCGATCCAGAAGCGGATCACATCGCCGGTGAAGCTGCCGGACCAGCAGACCATGATGAGCGCACCAAGACTGAGTTCGCCCGCATGCGCCGCGTAGCCAGCGAACAGCGTCAGCAGCAGACTATGAGACGCCGCAAAGGCAAACATGAAACTGTAGACCACGTCGCCGTGCTGGCGCATGAGGTCGAGGAACGAGGTCAGGTCGGTCGGAAACAGCAAGATAAACCCGTCCAGATTTCTTCATCGCTAGTCCCCGGGATGAACGGGTTCCCGCCTCCCGCATGCAGGAGCGTTGGGAAGGGTTATCACCTCGGGCATGGGCAAGGAAGGCCGATCGGCATGCCCAGGGCGGCTACAAATCCACCACGACGTAATCGCTCTCCACCGACACGGCGATGGTTTCCGCCACATACGGCCCCTTCACCACGTTTGACCCCGGTTCGACGTGGACCGGATAGGCGCGGGCGCGAAAGCGCTTGGGGTCGCAATAGGACTGGCCGGTGCGAATGTCGAATTCCCAGCCGTGCCAGGGACAGCGGATGATTTCGCCGAGCCGGGTATATTCGATTTCGCCGGGATCGGAGGATTGCGCAAGCCCGATCAATGGTCCCTCGCACAGCGCCGCGCCCTGGTGCGGACAGCGGTTCAAGAGGCCAAAGAACTCGCCCTTGATGTTGAAGATCGCGATCGGCCGTTCGTCGATGGTGAGGAATTTGCGCGTGCCCGGCGGCAACTCGTCCACCGGGGCTATGACGTGACGAACCATCAGGCAATACCGTACAGCTTCTTGGCGTTGCCGAGGTAAAACGCCTCGCGGTTGGCGTCGCTGACGCCGGCCGGCAGCACGCGCGACGGGTCGTCATAGTCCCAGTGCGGGTAGTCGGTCGCGAACAGCAGCTTGTCCCAGCCGATCCACTCGATCACTTCGAACAGGTGATCGCGGCGTTCCGGGTCTTCCATCGGCTGCGTGGTCCACCAGACGTGGTCGCGGATATACTCTGAGGGCCTGCGCTTCAGATGCGGCACTTCGCTGTGCAGCCGCTCGAAACCTCGGTCGAGCCGCCAGCCCAGCGACGGCGCCCAGCCGAAGCCGGCCTCGATCATCACCATCTTCAGCTTCGGATAGCGCTCGAACACGCCCTCGAGCACGATGCTCGCCAGCGCGCTCTGCTGGCACTGGGAATGGCCGACCATTTCCTCGATGTAGAAGCTCGGCCAGCCCGAGGCGGTGATCGGATTGCCGCCGAAGCCGAAGGCGTGGACGCCGACCGGCAGGCCGATCTCCTGGGCCGCCTCGTAGATCGGCCAGTAACGGCGCTGGCCCAGCGGCTCGACGTTGCGGCTCAAGAGCAGCACCTGAACGAAATTCGGATCGCCGGCGCGCTTGCGGATTTCGGCGGCGGCGGCCGGGCCGTCCTCGTTGGCGACGACGATCGAACCTTTCAGGCGGGAATCCTTGCTGGTCCATTTCTCGATCTGCCAGTCGTTGATCGCGGCCGCCAGCGCCGCGCTCAGATCATGGTTGCGCAGCCCCTGCCCGGTGTTCAGTGGATTGAGCACGCCAAGGGCGACGTTGTTCGGGTCGAGCAGTTGCTTCTGCATGAACGACAGCGAGGACCCCTGCGGCCCGCCCTCCGGCGGCCAGGCGTCGCGGCGCGAGGCATTGGGCTGCGCCTTCGGATAGGGCGGGCCCTCCATCATGCCCTGATAGGCCTGCTTGCCGTAGGTCTCCAGATGCGCGTGCCAGCGTTTGGCGAGAAACGGATAGAGCTCGGTCGCGGTGGCGCGCGCCGGGTGGATATCGCAATCGGCGATCGCGGTCTTGACGCTCACGGACGCGGACGGATCGGTGCGGAACTGCACATTCATGGCGTCGTCTCCCTGACGGCAACCTGCTTCAGACGGGGATAGGTCGCGAGCGGATTGTCGATCATGATCTTGCGGACCAGATCTTGCGAAATCCCTTCCGGGAGCACCTCGTCGCCGTCGAATTGCCAGTGCGGATAGTCGGTCGAGAATAGAAGCAATTCATCCGACTGCATATGGTCAAACAGACGGTTTAACGTCGCCGGATCGGGCGGCGCATCGACCGGCTGCAGCGAAAAGCGGATGTTGCTGCGCACAATCTCGAGCGGCGCGCGGTCGACCCAGGGCGTTTCCATCCGCACCCCGCGCCAGAACTTGTGCAGCCGCCACAGATAGGCCGGCAGCCAGGTGAAGCCGGATTCCAGCATCACCATCTTCAGCTTCGGATGACGGGCGAACACGCCCTCCACGATCAGGCTGGTGAGCTGGGTCTGGAACGCGGCCGCCTGCGCCACATAGTCCTCGACATGATAGGAGCCCCAGCCGACCGAGGTCGGCGGATTGTGATAGGCGCTGCCGGCGTGAATGCCGACCGCGAGGCCCAGCCGTTCGGCGGCGGCGTAGATCGGCCAGTAGGCGCGCTTGCCGAGCGGCATGTCGCCCATGACCAGCATCAGCACCTGGACGAAGCGCTTGTCTTTGGCGCAACGCTCGATCTCGGCGACCGATTTCTCGATGCTCTGGGTCGGGATCACGATCGAGCCGCGCAGCCGCGGATCGCGGTCGAGCCACTCCTTGACCAGCCAGTCGTTCAGCGCCCGGCAGAACGCATCCTGCATGTCCTCGGAGAACACCATCTGCACACCGTAGAGCGGATTGCAGATGCCGTAGGCAACATCGAACCGGTCCAGCGCCTGCTTCTGCATGTCTTCGAGCCGGGAGCCCGGCTTGCCGTGCCCCGGCCGCCAGTCCGGCCGCGAGGAGATCGGCGATTGGGTCGGATAGGATTGCGACACCAGGTCGGTCATGCCGCGCGTCGTCACCTGGTCGCGCCAGTAGTCGTTCATGTAGGGCAACAGGCTGGTCAAATGCGGAACGGCGGGATGCAGATCGCAATCCACGCCGCCGGGAAGCGGCGACGTCATGGTGTTTCCTCTCCGCCGGCGAGGGCGCGTTGTCCAGTCCCATTCAATCAGGGCAGCTCCCACGCCGCAACTCGGCAGGCGTGACCCTCCCGTGCTAGGAAGGCATGACTGGCGCCGCTGGTGTGCCGGACTTGGCGCGCTTTTCAGGAGTTGACATGAAAGATCTCGTTGCCCTTGCCGAACAGATCGCCGCGCAACTGGTCGCGCGGAAGCAGACCATTGCGGTTGCGGAATCCTCGACCGGCGGCCTGATCTCGGCGGCGCTGCTGTCGGTGCCGGGCGCATCGGCCTATTTCCTCGGCGGCGCGGTGGTCTACACCCGCGACGCGCGTCGGTTGCTGATGGACATTCCGGACGAGGCCATGAAGGGCATCCGCTCGGCATCCGAGCCCTATGCGAAGCTGCTGGCAGGCCAGATCCGCCAGCGTTTCGCGACCGACTGGGGCCTGTCGGAGACCGGCGCCACCGGACCGACCGGCAACCGCTACGGCGACGCCGCCGGCCATAGCTGCATGGCGGTGGCGGGACCGGCGCAGGCGGTGTTCACGCTGGAGACGGGAAGCGCGGACCGGCACGCCAACATGCATGCGTTTGCGAGGACCGCACTGGGGTTGTTGCTGGAGAACGTGTCGAAGTAGCCGGCCTGTCACGTTGGGCCACGATGGGACGGACGAGCGATCCCGCCAAAATATCGAAAACAACCCCATGCAAAGGAGCCCGCAGGGCGTTTGACGTGGATGCTCCCGGTTCGAAAACACTTTGACACGTCGGGCAAATCACCGGTATTTTTGCATCATCCCCGATTGATAGAACCGATCCCGGCCTCTGCTCCAGCCGCAGACGCGCCGCCGCGGCTGATGGCAACTGGGATTTGCGCAGAGCGCCGCCATAACTCCGCCGCGCCTCACCGCTCCCGGAACGAGCGCATCAGCTGGTCGCTGAACGGCTTCATCAGATAGGACAGCATGGTGCGGTCGCCGGTCTGCACGAAGGCTTCCACCGGCATGCCCGGAATGATCTTGACGTTCTCGCCGAGGCGGGCGACTTCCTTCGGCGGCATCGAGACGCGGATGGTGTAATAGCTCTGCCCGGTGCGCTGGTCGGTGGTGACGTCGGCGGAGACGCGGGTGACGACGCCGTTCAATTCCGGCGTGGTGTTCTGGTTGAAGGCCGACAGCCGCAGCAGTGTTTTCTGGCCGATCTGCAGCTTGTCGATGTCCTGCGGATTGACCTTGGCCTCGACCGAGAGGTCGTCGGCCCGCGGCACCACCATCATGATGGCGTCGCCGGCGGTGATCACGCCGCCCACGGTATGAACCGTCGATTGCAGGACGACGCCGTCCTGCGGCGCGCGGATGTCGATGCGGCGAAGCTGATCCTCGGCGGTGACCTTGCGCTCGACGAACTCGCCGATCTTGTCGTTGGTCTCGCGCAAATCCTTGGAGACCTCGCTGACCACGTCCTTGTCGACCTGGATGATCTGCAGTTCGGTCTCGGTGATCTTGCCCCTGGCCTGCGCGCGCGCGGCAATGTACTGCGCGCGTTCGCCCGCCAGCCGCGCCAGGTCGCGCTCCAGCGTGGTCAGGCGCGAGATCTGGATCAGGCGCTGTTCGTAGAGCTGGCGAACGCCGACCAGTTCCTTTTCCACCAGCGCCAGTTCCTTTTCCTTGGCCTGCTCCTGCGCGGTCAGGCCGGCGATCTCCTCGTTGAGCTGCAACACCCGCTCGCGCAACTGCGACTTCTGCCCGGCGCGACCGAACACCCGGACCTCGAACAATTTGGTTTCGCTGGCGATGATATCGCGGACATCGGGATCGTCGGCGCGATCGGTCAGCATCGCCGGAAACCTGATCTTGTCGAGACCGCGCTGCTCGGCCTCCAGCCGCGCCGCGCGCGCCCACAATCCGTTCAGGGTCTTGACGACGATGGCGAGGCCCGCCTTGACCACGGTCTCGTCCAGACGCACCACGATGTCGCCGGCCTTGACGACGTCGCCGTCCCGCACCCGCACCTCGCCGACCACCCCCCCGGTCGGATGCTGCACCTTCTTGACGTTGGAATCGACGACCACCGAGCCCGGCGCGATCAGCGCGCCCGAAATCTGCACCGTCGAGGCCCAGCCGCCGAAGCCGCCGACCAGAACCAGCATCAAGGCGAGACCCAAAATGAGATGGGCGCGGATCGAACGGTGCGCGCCCTTCAGTTCCGCGGTCATGATTTGGCGCCCTTGGCGTCGGAAACGATCTTGATCGGCGTCGGCGCGACGCGTTGCAGCACCTGCCCGAGCACGGTTTCCTTCGGACCGAACGCCTGCATCCGGCCGTCCTTCAGCACCAGCAGTTGATCGACCGCCTCGATGCCGATCGGTCGGTGCGCCACCACGACCACGACCGCACCGCGCTCACGCGCGCCGCGCACCGCGCGGGTCAGCGCCTCGTCCCCCTCGCTGTCGAGGTTGGAGTTCGGCTCGTCGAGCACGATCAGGAACGGATTGCCGTAGAGCGCCCGCGCCAGCGCCACGCGCTGCGCCTGTCCCGCCGAAAGCGCGCCGCCCTGCTCGCCGATCTGGGTGTCGTAGCCGTCGCGCATCTTGATGATCAAATCATGCACGCCGGCTTCCTTGGCGGCGGCGATGATCGCGTCCGACGTCGCCTCGGGATCGAAGCGGGAGATGTTCTGGGCGACCGTGCCGGCGAACAGTTCGACGTCCTGCGGCAGATAGCCGATGTGACGGCCGATCACGTCGGAGGACCACTGGTCCAGCGCCGCGCCGTCGAGCCGTACCTTGCCGCGCAACGGTGTCCAGACCCCGACCAGCGCCCGCACCAGCGACGACTTGCCCGAACCGCTCGGACCGATGACGCCGACGCCGCTGCCGGCCTCGACGGCGAAGGTCACGTCCTGCACGACCACCCGCTGCTCGCCGGGCGGTCCGATGCTGACGGCCTCGACCGACAGCCGTTTGGACGGGCTCTGCAGCAGGGTCTGCGCGTTGGCCGGCGGCATCTGCTCCAATAGCTTGTTGAGGCGATGCCAGCTCTGGCGCGCGGCGACGAAGCCTTTCCAGTGGGCGATCGCCAGATCGACCGGGGCCAGCGCCCGCGCGCTGAGGATCGAGCCCGCGATGATGATGCCGGCGGAGGCTTCCTGGTGGATCACGAGATAGGCGCCGACCGCAAGCACGGCCGATTGCAGCATCATGCGCAGGACCTTGGCGATGGCCCCTAACCCGCCGGCGACGTCGCTGGCGCGCTGGTTGCCGGCCAGATAGGTCTCGTTGGCCTCGCTCCAGCGTTTGGTGAGGCGTCCCGACATGCCCATCGCTACCAGTACTTCGGCGTTGCGGCGGCTGGTGGCGGCAAGGTCGTTGCGCCGCGCGGACAACGACATCGCCTCGCGGGCCGGCGCGCGCGACATGAATTCGGTGATGAGGGTCAGCGTCACCAGGATGATGGCGCCGACCAGCGCGGTGACGCCGATCAGCCAGTGGAACGCAAAGCAGATCGCAAGGTAAAACGGCAGCCAGGGCAAATCGAAGAACGCGCCCGGCCCCATGCTGCCGAGAAACGACCTGATATTGTCGAGGTCGCGCAGAGGCTGCAGGCCCTCGTTGCGTCCGCCCACCTTCAGCGGCATGCGCACCACGGTGTCGAACACGCGGGCGTGCAGGGCCTCGTCCAGCGCGGTTCCGATGCGGCCGAGAATGCGGCCCCGAATCAGGTCGAGCCCGCCCTGGGCGATGTAGAGCCCGGCGGCCAGGATCACGAGGCCGACCAGGGTCGGCACGCTGCGGCTCGGCAGCACCCGGTCGTAGACCTCGAGCATGAAAATCGAGCCGGTGAGATACAATAGGTTGATCATGCAGCTCATGACGCCGACCCCGATCAGGGCATGGCGGCAGGCGCGCAACGCCTCACCGAGTTCGGATCGCCGGACGCCGGGAGCGGCTGCCATAAATGCTTGTCTCTTCAAAAGGATCAGGTGACGCGGTGGTTTTACCGATGTTTTGGGACATCGTCCATTTATGTCACGTTAACCTGAATCCGGTTCATGGCGCGGCCGGCGGCTCAACACCGGAAGCGGACATTTCGGCCGTCGATTTGCAGTTAACGCGCGTTAACGCCGATTCGGTTGTTGAATTCGCGCTGGGAAGAGCAACTCGGCTCTGACGCCGAGCCTTGGTGGGGCGCAAACACTCAATCGGCAAGTTCGGGCCAACCCTCGGCCCAAGCCTCTTGCGGACTGTCAAAATGGAACTTGTTGCCGCTATTTGCGTTATGCTGACATGAAACAAGGCGATATCTGGTATGTGACTTTTGGCCCGCACCGGGCGGACGAGGAAGCGGACGCCAGGGCCCGCTCGACCCGTACCTTCAGGTCGGAGGTAGATGCCAAGCTGTTTGCCTTGCAAATTCTTTCCAAGGGCTGGACCGCCAGCGCGGGCACGCTCAACCCCCATCAACCCAAGCAGGTCGTGGGACCGTCGCAGATCGAGCGCTGGGCCGATCAGGGGTTAGGTGGATAGTGAACAGCTGCGCTCCCTCCCCCGCAAGCGGGAGAGGGAGCGCAGCGACTGTGCGGCGACTAGGTTACGGCGGGAATTCGGGCCGGCTCGGCCAGCACGCAGCGGGCGATCCGGTCCGGCGTTACCTGCACATTGGGCGGCAAACGCTCGGTGCAGCGCGGCTGGGCGAACGAGCAACGCGGCGCGAACGAGCAGCTCGCCGGCGCCTTGTCCAGCGAGGGCGGCGTGCCGGGAATGGTCTCCAGCCGCTGGCCGCGTTTGGCGCCGTGGACGGTCGAGGCCAGCAATCCCTTCGCATAGGGGTGGATCGGCGTGCGGACGATGTCGCGCAAGCGGCCCTGCTCGACGATCTGGCCGGCATACATCACGGCGACGCGGTCGCAGATTTCGATGGCGACGCCGATATCGTGGGTCACGAAGATCACCGACATGCCGAACTCGCGCTGCAATTCGCGCAGCAGCAGCAGGATCTGGATCTGCACGGTGGCGTCGAGCGCCGTGGTCGGCTCGTCGGCCAGCAATATCTTCGGCTTGCAGGCAAGCGCCAGCGCGATCATCGCGCGCTGCCGCATGCCGCCGCTCATCTCGTGCGGATAGGCGGCAAGCCGGCGCCTGGCGGAGGGAATTCGCACCACCTCCAGCATTTCCAGGGCGCGCGCCATCGCCGCCTTCTCGCTCACGCCTTCATGGCGAATGACGCTTTCCGCGATCTGGCGGCCGATCGTGTAGACCGGATCGAGCGCCAGCGCCGGCTCCTGGAAAATCATGGAGACGGTCTGGCCGCGGAACGCCGAAAGCTCCTCGTCGTTCATCGCCAGCACGTCGCGCCCCAGCACCTTGACGCTGCCGGAAATCTGCGTCCGCTTCTTCGGCAACAGCCGCATCAGCGCCCGCAGGGTGACGCTCTTGCCGGAACCGGATTCGCCGAGCAGGCCGAGCACCTCGCCTTCGCCAAGCGTGAGCGAGATGTCGTTGACGGCATGCACCGTGCGCTCGCCGGTGAAGCGGATGCTGAGGTCGCGGATTTCGACGAGGTTGCTCATGCCGCCATTGCTCACGCCAGCTTCGGCGCCCGTTGGTGATAATCGGTGGCGCGCTGGAACGCCGCGCCGATCCGGACCAGCCCGGCCTCGTCAAAGGAGCGGCCGATCAACTGCATGCCGACCGGCAAGCCGCTCCCGGTGAAGCCTGCGGGTATCGAAAGCGAGGGCAGCCCGAGATAGTTGACCGGACGGGTGAACCGCGTGATCCGCTGGATCACGGCCTCCGCGTCCGGCCGGTTGCCGACATCGCTCTCGACGATGGTCGCCGCCGGCATCGGCGCCACCGGCGCGATCACGGCGTCGGTGCCCGCCACCGCCGCCAGGTGCGCCGCCAGCGCCGCCCCGCGCCAGCGCAGCGCCTCGAGATAGGTCACGGCGGGAATCGCGAGGCCGTTCTGCAGCCGCATCAGGACCTGCGGGCCGTAATCCTGCGGCCGCTCGATCATCCACCGCTTGTGGAAGGCGGCGGCTTCCGCGGCGAGCACGATCTGGCAGGCGGCGGCAAGCTGGCGTTGATCCGGCAGGTTGACCTTGACGATTTCAGCGCCCTCCTTCTTGAGGGTGGCAATGGTCTCGTCGAGCACGCGCGCCACTTCGCCATCCAGATCCTCGACATAGAACGCGCCGGGCACGCCGATCTTCAGACCCCTGAGCGAGCCCTTGGCCGCGGCCATGTAGTCCGGCACCGGCAGCAGCGAGGCGGTGGGGTCCTCGGGATCGGCCCCCGCCATCAACCCCAGCAGCAGCGCGCAGTCCTCGACCGTCTGCGCCAGCGGGCCCACGGTATCGAGCGACTGCGACAGCGGCATCGCGCCGGCGCGGCTGACGCGGCCAACCGTGGTCTTGAAGCCGGTGACGCCGCAGAAATGCGCGGGCATCCGGATCGAGCCGCCGGTATCGGAGCCGAGCGCGGCAAAGGTCAGGCGCGCCGCCACCGCCGAACCTGAACCCGACGACGAGCCGCCGGTGATGTGATCGACATTCCAGGGGTTGCGCACCGCGCCGTAATGCGCGTTGTGGCCGGTCGGCCCATAGGCGAACTCGACCATCTGCAGCGAGCCGAGCCTGATGGAGCCGGCGTCCTTGAGGCGCTGCAAGGCGGTCGAGGTCGTGGTCGCGACGAACTCGCGACGAATCTTCGAGCCGCAGGTCACCACCCTGCCCTTGTCGTAGTACATGTCCTTGTGCGCCATCGGCACGCCATGCAGCGCGCCGGCCGGCTTGCCGCTGGCGAGCGACGCATCGGCGGCGTCGGCCGCGGCGAGCGCCGCGTCCGCCTCGATCGCCATGAAGGCGTTGACGCGCGGCTGCCATTGCGCGATCCGCTCCAGGCAGGACTGCGTCACCTCGCGCGAGGAAAGCTTCCTGGCGGCGATCGCTTTCGCGACCGACACCAGCGACATCAGCGCCGGCTCGCCGCTCACTTCGACACCTGCGCGGCCTGCACCAGGAGAAAGCTCGCCGGCTCGAGATCGAACGGCAGCGTGCCGGCGACGGCTGCGAAGCCGTCAAAGGCCGGGCCGATGGAATTGGCGATCCGCGCGGAGACTTCCGAATCCTGCGGCACGCCGGCGATGTCGGTCATTACCTTGATTTCCTTGGGGCCGGGTCTGGTCATGCGGCGTTAGCTCCCTTGTGCTTCGTGTCGACCTTCTTGCCGTTTTCCTTGGCCGGTGCGCGGCTGTGCCCCGAGCCCGGCATGGCCATGTAGCATGCCACTTGATGACCCGTCTCATCGAGATCGCTGAGTTTCGGCGTCGCCTTGGCGCAGAGCGGCTCCGCAAACGGACAACGGGTGTGAAACCGGCAGCCGGACGGCGGGTCGATCGGATTGGGCGGATCACCCGTGATCGGTGGTGTTTCGGTGCGGTTGTCGGGGTCGGACGACGGCATCGCCGCCAGCAGCGCCCGGGTATAGGGATGCGCCGGCGCGTCCCAGACCTTGTCGACCGGGCCGAGTTCGACCACCTCGCCGAGATACATCACCAGCACGCGATCGCTGATATAGCGCACGACGTTGAGATCGTGGCTGATGAACAGGTAGGTCAGGCCGAACTCGCGCTTGAGGTCCACCAGCAGGTTAAGCACCTGGGCCTCGACCGACTTGTCCAGCGCCGACACCGCCTCGTCCAGGATCACGAGCCGCGGCGACAGCGCCAGCGCGCGGGCAATGTTGACGCGCTGGCGCTGGCCGCCGGAGATCTCGTGCGGATAGCGGTTGGCGAAGGTTTCCGGCCGCAGGCCGACCTTGCCGAGCAGTTCGCGCGCCAGCCCGCGCGCCTCGGCATCCGCCATGCCGTGGACCTTGGGGCCGAACGCGATCGAATCCTCGATGGTCAGGCGCGGGTTGAGCGAGGCATAGCTGTCCTGAAACACCATCTGCATGCCGCGGCGCAGTTCGCGCAGCGACAGCGCGCGGCCGACCTGCATGCCGTCATAGACGATATCGCCGGCGTCGCGCTTCATCAGGTGCATCAGAAGCCGCGCGGTGGTCGACTTGCCGCAGCCGGATTCGCCGACGATCCCGACCGTTTCGCCCTTGGCGATGGCAAAAGAAACATCATCGACCGCCCGCACGGTCTTGCGCGCGCTGAACAGCCCGCCCCGCACCGGGAAATGCTTGGTAAGGCCGACGACCTGCAACAGCGGCTGCGCCGCGCCGCCGACGTCCTCGACCGGTTCCAGCGCAGCGGGCGGGTTGGTTTCACTCATGGGTCAATTCCTGATGTCCATGGCGCTGCGCAGGCCGTCGCTCAACAGGTTGAAGCAGATCGACACCGCAAAGATCATCACACCCGGCAACGCCGCCACCCAGGGATTGAGATAGATCGCGGTGCGCAGCGTGTTCAGCATCAGCCCCCATTCCGGCTCCGGCGGTTTGGTGCCGAGGCCGAGGAACGACAGCCCGGCGGCGAGAATCATGGAAACCGAGATCAGCCCGGTCGCGTAGACGAAGATCGGGCCGAGCACGTTACCGAGCATGTGCACGCGCATGATGGTGAAGGGCCCGGCGCCGGACGCGCGCGCGGCCTCGACGAAATCCATGTTGCGCACGCCGGTGGTGACGCTTTCCGCCACCCGGGTGATCTGCGGCACGAACACGATCGTCAGCGACACGATGGAGTTGACGATGCCCGCGCCCAGCGCGCCGGAAATCGCAATCGCCAGCAGCACGGAGGGGAAGGCGTAGAACACGTCGATCGTGCGCATGATCGCGGTGTTGAGCCTGCCGCCGACATAGCCGGCGACGAGCCCGAGCGTGGTGCCGATCATAAAGGCGAGGATGACCGGCAGGATGCCGATGATCAGCGACAGCCGGCCGCCATAGATCAGCCGCGCCAGCATGTCGCGGCCGAGTTCGTCGGTGCCGAGCGGGTAGTTCGGCGTGCCGATGTGGCGGAGCCTGCGGATCATCGAGCCCTGGTAGGGATCGGCGAGGCCGAGCCACGGCGCGAACAGCGCCGAAAGAAAGATCAGCGCCAGCACCAAGGCGCAGACCATGCTGACCTTGTCGCGGCCGATGCGGCGGCCGACGGTGGCCCAGTAGCCGCGCGCCCTGGTGGCGGGCGCGGCCTGCAGGGCGGTATCCGACATCACGGTCATGGCAGGGTGCTCATGGATGCTTCAGGATGGAGCATGATCATGCACTAGCCCCGCTTGATGCGCGGGTCGATCGAGGCTTGCGCGATGTCGACCAGCAAATTGAGGGCCACGAAGAACAGCGCCAGTACCAGGATCGTGCCCTGCAGCAGCGGCAGGTCGCGCTGGAAGATCGCGGAATTGAGCAGCAGGCCCGAGCCGGGCCAGGAGAACACGGTCTCGATCAGGATCGAGCCGCCGAGCATGTAGCCAAGTTGCAGCCCCATCACCGCCAGCGCGGTCGGCGCGGCGTTCTTGATGACGTGGCCGAACACGCCGGTTTCGCGCAGGCCCTTGGCGCGCAGCGCCTCGACGAAATCCTGCGAAAGGATGTCGCCGGTCAGCGCGCGGACGGTGCGGGTAACGATGCCCATCGGAATCACCGAGGTCGTGATCGCCGGCAGGATCAGGTAGCGCATGTGCTCCCAATCCCAGCCCCAGGCGCCGGAACCGCCGGGACCGGCGCCGACCGCGGGCAGCCAGTTCAGCTGCACCGAGAAAATGATGACCATGACCATGCCGAGCCAGTAATGCGGCACCGAGACGCCCGCGATCGCGATCGAGGTCGCGACCTTGTCGATCCAGGTGTCGCGGAAATAGCCGGCGATCAGGCCGAACATCAACCCGAGCGTGAAGCCGATCAGGGCTGCGGCAATCGCCAGGGTCACGGTGTTGCCGACCGCGCGCAACACTTCCGTCAGCACCGGGCGGCCGGTGGCGATGGAGTTGCCGAGGTCGCCATGCAGCGCCCGCCATATCCAGAGGCCGAACTGAACCGGCAGCGGCCGGTCGAAGCCGTAGGCGGTGCGCAGTTGCGCGGCAAGCTCCTGCGACGCATCCGCCGGCAGCACCGCGACCAGGGGATCGCCTGGCGTGATATGCACCAGCAGAAAGCACACCAGCGCGACGCTGAGCACGATCGGGATGACGTAGACGATGCGCCTGAGGATGTAGACGAGCACGGATGACTTTTTCTTCTTCCCTTCTCCCCTTGTGGGAGAAGGTGGCGCGCATTCATGCGCGCCGGATGAGGGGTTCTATCCGCGGAGATGGAAGTCGGTGATGAGGGATCTCTATCCGCGGAGAGATACCCCTCACCCGTCTCGAATGAGCTTCGCTCATTCGATCCACCCTCTCCCACAAGGGGAGAGGGGAAGCGAGTTCGATGCCGGCTACGGCGCGATCGACACCGGCGAGAAGTCGACGAACCAGCTCTTCGGTTGCACGAAGCCCTTGATCTTCGGGCTCATGGCGCGCGGCGAGACGTCGTGGGCGACGTATAGAAACGCCGCGTCGTCCACCGAGGCCGCGTGCAGTTCGGCCAGCGCGGCGTCACGCGCCGCGGGGTCGAAAGTCTGGCGCGCCTTGGTCACCAGCTCGTCGAACTTGGGATTGTTGATATAGCCCCAATTGTTCGAGACCGGCGGCGCCATCGACGACTGCAGGAAGCGCACCAAAGCGAAGAACGGATCCATCGCCGCATAGGTGACGTTGGTGGCGTTGGCGCCGTTGGCGGTGGGATCCTTGGCGCCGCGGCGCCAGTTGGTGAACAGCGTATTCCACTCGATGACGTCGAGCTGGACGTCGAAATAGCATTCCGCCAGCGCCTGCTGCAGATACTCGTTCATCGGCAGCGGCTGCATCTGGCCGGATCCGGACGCCGAGGTCTGGGTCTTCACCGTCAGCTTCTTGTTCGGACCATATCCGGCTTCCTGCATCAACTTCTGGGCGGCCGCCTTGTCATACTTGATCTGGAAGGTCGGCTTGCCCCGCCAGGGATGGCCGGGTTCGAACGTGCCGGTTGCGGGCACCATCAGACCGGCGAGCAGGCCGTCCCGCAGGCCCTCGCGATCGACGCAGAGGTTGGCGGCCTTGCGGACGCGAATGTCGTTCCAGGGCGAGCCCTCGACGCGCGAGAACTGCCAGGGCCAGACATGCGGCGATTCATTGGCCTGGAGCTGGAAGCCGCGCGCCTTGATCTCCTTGACCGCGTCCGGCGCCGGCGCCTCGACCCAGTCGACCTGACCGGACAGCAGGGCCGCGGTGCGGGCATTGGCCTCCGGCATCGGCAGCAGCACCATCCTGTCGATCTTGGGTACGCGCGCCTTGTTCCAGTAGCCCTCGTTCTTGACCAGTTCGAGCCGCTCGCGCGGCGTGAACTTCGACATCTTCCACGGGCCGGTGCCGGACGCGTCCCTGGCGAACGCCGCCCAGGCGGCCTGCGATTTCGCCTTGGCGTCCGCGCCTTCGGCGGCTTCATAGAGCTTCTGCCATTTCGAGGGGCTGGCCATGAATAGGTTGGTCAGGTTGATCGGCAGGAAGCTGTCCGGCTCCTTGGTGGTCAATTCCACCGTCAGGTCGTCGATCTTGCGGGCCGAGGCCAGCGTCGGCATGCGCGAGGCGGTGACGCCGACCTGGCTGGCGTCGAAATGCGGCGCATCCTGCTTCAGCACCTTTTCGACGTTCCAGACCACCGCATCGGCGTTGAACGGCGCGCCGTCGTGGAAGGTGACGCCGGAGCGAAGCTTGAAGGTCCATTTCGTCTTGTCGGCGTCGTCAACCTTCCATTCGGTCGCCAGTCCCGGAATCATCACGCTTGGCTTGTCCGCCAACGACAGGTCCCACATCGTCAGCGCGTCATACATGGTCAGGCCGGTGAAGCGGTTGCCCTCGAAACCCTGATCGGGTTGCCCGAGCGTGCGTGGAATATCGGCGGCCGTCATGCCGATCCGGAGCACGGATTGGGCGCTCGCCAACTGCGGCAGTCCCGCCACCAGCGCCGTTGCAATCAGCCACGCGGTGGCCGTCATGTTAGATTTACGCATTGCAGCAATTCCCCTTCGACAAGCAAGAGTGACTAATTCTTATGCAACATATGCAACACCTGTGCCAGAGACGGCTTTTGGTGAAAGCTGGTGCGATTAGCCGCACCATTCCCCGCGAACGGGTATGCAGCAGGCGTTCCGTCTGGCACCAAGCTTGCATCGAATGCTCCAACCCCACCCGATGGAGCTTAGTTCATGCGCACCCGAAATTCGACTCTTGTTGCTGCGGCGGCGCTGGCTCTCGGCGTTTCGCTGGGCCTGTCCCCGGTCTCCGCGAACGCGGAAAAGGTGGTGCGCTACGGCATTTCGATGGCGGATATTCCGCTGACCACGGGGCAGCCGGATCGCGGCGCCGGCGCCTACCAGTTCTCGGCCTACACCATCTACGATCCGCTGATTGCGTGGGAGATGAACGTGTCCGACAGGCCGGGCAAGCTGGTGCCCGGACTCGCCACCGAATGGAAGGTCGACGACAGCGACAGGAAGAAATGGCGCTTTACCTTGCGCAAGGGCGTCAGGTTTCACGACGGCAGCGAGTTCAATGCCGGCGCAGTGATCTGGAATCTGGACAAGGTGCTCAACGAAAAGGCACCGCAATTCGACAAGCGCCAGAGCGCCCAGGTCAAGACCCGCCTGCCTTCGGTGGCGAGCTACGCCAAGATCGACGACGCCACGATCGAGATCACGACCAAGGCGGTCGATTCCTTCTTCCCCTACCAGATGTTGTGGTTTCTGGTCTCAAGCCCCGCACAGTACGAAAAACTCGGGAAGGACTGGGACAAATTCGCCAGCCAGCCCTCCGGCACCGGTCCGTTCAGGCTGACCAAGCTGGTGCCGCGCGAACTCGCCGAACTCACCAGGAATGCCGACTACTGGGACAAGAAGCGGCTTCCGAAGGCCGACAAGATCGTGCTGATTCCGATGCCGGAGGCGCTGACGCGCACCAACGCGCTGCTGGCCGGCCAGGTCGACCTGATCGAGACGCCGGCGCCCGACGCGGTGCCGCAGCTGAAATCCGCCGGCATGAAGATCGTCGACAACGTCACGCCGCATGTCTGGAATTATCATCTCAGCGTATTGCCCGGTTCGCCCTGGACCGACATCCGCTTGCGCAAGGCGCTCAACCTCGCGATCGACCGCGACGCCGTGGTCGGCCTGATGAACGGCCTCGCCAAACCCGCCAAGGGCCAGGTCGACCCGTCGAGCCCGTGGTTCGGCAAACCCGGCTTCGAGCTGAAATACAATGTCGCGGCGGCGAAGAAGCTGGTCCAGGAAGCCGGCTACAGTAAGGAAAAGCCGCTAAAGACCACCTTCGTCATCGCGCAAGGCGGCACCGGACAAATGCTCTCGCTGCCGATGAACGAATTCCTGCAGCAGAGCTTCAAGGAAATCGGCATCGAGATCGACTTCAAGGTGGTCGAGCTGGAGACGCTTTACACGGCCTGGCGGAAGGGCGCGGCCGACGAGCTCAACGCCGGCATCACCGCCAATAACGTCGCCTACGTCACCTCGGACCCGCTCTATGCGATCGTCCGTTTCTTCCATTCCGGCCAGATCGCTCCGGTCGGCGTCAATTGGGGCGGCTACAGGAACCCGAAGGTGGACGCGCTGATCGACGAAGCCAAGCAGACCTTCGACGTCACGAGGCAGGACGAGTTGCTGGCGCAGGCGCACGCGCTGATCGTCGACGACGCCACGCTGGTATGGGTGGTGCATGATACCAACCCGCACGCGCTGTCGCCGAAGGTGAAAAAGTTCGTGCAGGCGCAGCACTGGTTTCAGGATCTGACGACGATCGGGCTGGAGTGATCACGCCGTCGTCGCTGCGAACGCAAGGGACAATCAGCATCTCGTAGGATGGGTAGAGCGCAGCGAAACCCATCACGCTTTCGCTGGAATCGATGGGTATCGCTTCGCTCCACCCATCCTACGTTCTGAAGCGTGATGGATGCGTGGGACGCGCATGACACGGTTCGTCACTTCGTCAGCAGCGCGAACGCGCCGTTCCAGTCTTCTGGCGGCGGATTTTCCTGGTAGCCGCGGATCCGCGCCACGTACAGATGATAAAGCAGTTCCAGCGAATTCGCCTCGTCGGTCTTGCGGCCGCGCTCGATGGCGGCCAATGCGCCGTCCCAGTCTCGGCCGCGGTAACAGGCGAGCATCTCGATCGTCAGGTTGCGCAGCCGCTGGAACCGGCCGGACTGCGCGGTGTCCTCGCGCCCGGCGATGGCATAGATCACCTCGGGCTCTTTCTTGCCCTTCACCATGATGAAGTCGAGTTCGAGGATCGCGAATTTTTCCTTGACCGCAAGTGCCGTCCTGGAGCCGACGATGATCGGAAACCCGTATTCCTTGGACTGGCCTTCGAGGCGCGAGGCGAGGTTGACGCTGTCGCCGAACACCGAATAGTCGAAGCGCATGTCGGACCCCATGTTGCCGACCACGCAGGTACCGGTGTTGAGGCCGACGCCGACATTGAGCGGGATGAAGGGTCGCCCCTGTTCCCGCGCCTCCTGCTCGCGCACCCGGTTGATCTCGTCGACGCGCTCCAGCATATCGAGCGCGGCCTCGCAGGCATTGACCTGATGGTCCTTGTCGTCGAGCGGCGCGTTCCAGAACGCCATGATGGCGTCGCCCATGTACTTGTCGATGGTACCCTTGCGGTTGAGGATCGCGTTGGTCAGGGGGGTGAGGAAGCGGTTCATCAGCGCGGTGAGGCCTTGCGGGTCGTTCTTGTAGGTCTCCGAAATCGAGGTGAAGCCGCGCATGTCGGAGAACATGATGGTCATCTCGCGTTCCTCGCCGCCGAGCACCAGCTTTTCCGGCGACTGGGCCAGCTGCTCGACCAGGGCCGGCGACAAATACTGGCCGAAGGCCGAGCGGATCTGCCGGCGCTGCGCCTGCTCGCGCACGAAGCTGGAAAAGATCAGGGTCAGGTAGATCGACATGGTCGACATCAGGGGATAGGTGAAATCGATCAAGAGCCGGTGCTGCGCGTAGAAATACGCCGACGTGCCGACCAGCCCGCTCGCGAACGCAGCGCCAAGCGCGACCAGCGTCACCGGCCCGAACAGCGGCGCGAACACGATCACCAGGAGCCCGAACACCAGCGCGGTGCTGAATTCGATGACGATGCCGTAGATCGGTTGCGAGATGAAGGCCCCGGTCAATGCGCTCTCGAGCACCTGGGCGTGAATCTCGACGCCGGGCATCGCGCGCGAAACCGGCGTGGTCTTGATGTCGTTGAGGCCGACCGCCGAGGTGCCGATCAGCACCAGCTTGCCGGCGATCATGTCGGGCGCGACGTTCTTCTCCAGCACATTGATGACAGGGACGTAGATCGAGGCGTCGTTGCGGGCATAGTGAACCCAAAGCTGGCCGTTATGGTCGGTCGGTATCTGAAGGCCCTTGATGCCGACGCTCTTGATGCCGGCCTTTTCCGCCTTGATCAGGATCGTCCCCGAACCGGTGGCGACGCGCAGCATCTCGAACGTCAGCGAGGGCATGGTCTGGCCCTGCGCCAGCATCATCATCGGCACCCGCCGCACGATGCCGTCGCGCTCCGGCCGGATCGTGAACAGGCCGCGACCGGCGGCGGCGTGCTCCAGCACCGGCACGTTGCGCAACAGCCCGGGGAAATCGAACATGAAGCGTTGCGGCTCCTCGCCTAGCATGGCGAGCCCCGTCACCGGCAGGGTCTTGTCGAGGGTTGCGATTTCCTCCGGCAACCCGGATTCGCCGAGCACCACCCGCGACTTCCGGATGGCGTCGGCCAGTATCTGATCATTGCTCGGCAACGCCCGCAGCTTGGCGCGGGTTTCCTCGTCAAGGTTGGGAAAAGTATCGGCCGCAGCGGCGGGATTAAGCCGGTCCGGTTCGGAGAATACCGCGTCGAAGGCGATCACGACGGCGCCGAGGCGCGTCAGCTCGGTGACCAGCTCTGCAATCCGGGTCCGCGGCCACGGCCACTGCCCGAGTTTTTCCAGGCTCTTGTCGTCGATATCGACGATGGTGACCGGCCGCGCGGTCTTCTGGCGGGGGTCGAGCCGCTGGAAGAAATCAAAGGTCCGGACGCGAATTTCCTCGACCGGAGCCGGATCGAGGATGCGCAACGCGGCGAACCCGATCAGCAGCGCCAGGCACGCCAGCCGGGCATACCCGAAGCGCCGCTCGAACCATTTTCGCCATAGCCGGACTTGTTTCATCACGTTCGATTGTTCGCCGAACTGGCGGCGGCAGACAAGCCGGAAGGTGGCGCTGATACAGCGAAAACAGCCCGAAGCGGCGGGCCGCTCTACTTAGACGAGGTTCGCCACGATGAAGTCGCTCGCCTGCAGATTGGCGACGGCGAAATTCCTGAGGGTGATGCTGTCTTGATTATCGAGCGTGATTACGACGTCCAATTCGACCTGGCTTGCGTGAGCAGGCAGCCAGTCGTCGATGTTTCCGTTGTGGACGAACTCGGAATACGCCCGGAGATCGATACGATCCGCACCCAGCAGCTTAAAGTCGGTGATCTCGTCGGCGCTCGACGAATCATATTCCGGCGTGAAGACGAACTGATCGGCGCTGGCGCCGCCGGTCAGCGTGTCGTCGTCGCCGGATGCGAAAATGACGTCCTTGTCGTCCGTGCCGATCAGGGTGAGCGGACCTTCGCCGGCCTGGCGGAAGATGAAATTGACGGTGTCGGTGCCGCCAAGGTCATCTTCGACCGTGAGCGTGACCCTGTCGGTCTCCGGCTGCGGATCGTCGCCGGGATCGTAGGTAAAACCGTTGTCGAGCGTCTCGCTGATGTCCTCGAAATCGAGGTCATCGAGGTCGCCGCCGTCCGCAGGCGCCACACTGCTGGCGGGGTCGGCGGTTGTCACCGTCATATCAAAAGCGGCGGTTTCGTTGGCAGCCGAGAGGTAGAGACCGGACACCGTTACCTCCCCAGCGTCGCCGTACTCTGTGACCACGAACTGGTCGGTTCGGATCGTGAAGGTCGGCGCGTCGTTGATGGCGGTCACCGTCAGCGTTGCGGTATCCGAACTCACCGAGAAAGCCGTTGAGCCGCCCGATGCCGAGACATCGGCCGTCGTGCCCGGGACTCCCGTGGTTTGATCCCACGCCACGTAGGTGAGCGTGTCGGTCCCGCCGTCCTGTCCGTCCGGAACGAACCTGACCTTGTCGGTCGCGGCCAGCAGCAGGGCGAAGCCGGTTGGTAATTCCGGGAAGTCGATAAAATTGTTTCCGTCGGTGGAATATTCCCAGTGCCCATGCGAACCCGTCGTGGCGGTGATCGCGATGCCTTCGAGCGCGCCGTGATCGACGTCGGACATGCTGGTTCCGAGCAGGGAGGCAACCGTCTGCCCGGTGTTTTCGGCATCGTCTTCGGTAATCGTCGGCAGTGTTGGAGTTGCAGCCGTAAGGACCGGCGCGTCGTTGGTACCTTCGATGGTGACCGTAAAGGTCCTGGGCGTGATACCGCCGTCGCCATCGTCGATTTCGACCGTGTAGGTCAGCGAGACCGACTCGTCCTCCGACAGGTAGTCGAACGCGGTCGAGGCCGCGGAAAAATCGAGATCGACCGACCCATCCGACAAACCGGAATCCTTCGTCACCGCTCCCGCCGTCACCAGCGCGATCAGGTCCTCATCGGTCAGGCCCAGCCCATCAATATCCCCGTCGAGTGCGACGCCGGTGATCGTCGCGGCATGACCGGTATCGGTCAGATCGAGGTCAGTGAATGTCACCGCGATGGTCGCGGTCAGCGGCTCGCTATCGGCCTCTTCGTCGAAGACCTGCGGCGCAATCGCATCGATGACCGGGGCGTCGTTGGTGCCGGTGATGGTGACGGCGACCGTGCGGTCGACCGTGCCCCCCTTGCCGTCGCCGACCGTGATCGTGAACTGTTCGACCTTGGTCTGGTTCTTCGCCAGGTACTCGACCTCCGAGCCTTCAACGCTGTAAGTCCAGTTGATGACGCCGCCCACGCCGTTGACGGTGTCCGGATCGACCGATGCGCTCAGTGAGCCCAGCGCGCCGGCGGAAGCCGTGACCGTCGGGCTGATGCTGTGGGTGTCGGTGAGATCGACGTCGGAAAGCGCAATCGTACCGTTGTCGGTCAGGTCGGCGGGCGCAACCTGCTCGGTCACCGCGCCCGTCACATCGGCCGAGGCGACGACGGGGTAGTCATTGGTGCCGGTGATGGTGACGACGAAGGTCTTCTCCGTCACGCCGCCGTCATGGTCGTTGACCGCGAGCGTGTAGGTCAGCGTCAGCTTCTCGTCCTTGGCCAGGTAGTCAAATACGGTCGAGGCCGCGGAGAACGACAGATTGAGCGAACCGGCCGACGAGCCGGACGTCTTGCTTGGGGTACCAACGCTCAGCAGCGCGATCAGTTGCGCTTCGCTGAGCGCGAGACCCACCGTCTTGTCCGTAGCCGCAGCGTGGGTGATCGCAGCGGTATGGCCGACGTCGGTCAGGTCAAGATCGGTGAAGGTGACAGCGACAAGGGCCGTCAGCGCAGCCGCATCGGTCCGCTCGATCAAGTTCAGCGGTCCGATCGCATCGACAATCGGCGCGTCGTTGCTGCCGTTCACGGTGACGGCGACATCCTGCGGCGCGACCCCGCCGAGATTATCGTCGATCTCGACCGTATAGGTCAGCGTCACCGCCTCGCCATCGGCGAGATAGTCGAACCAGGAATCGGACGCCGAGAAGGCCCAGGCCTGCGAACCCGACGCGCGATTGGTGGAGTCGGTCAGCACGCCGAGCGACAGCCAGGTGAGCTGGACCGCGCCGCTAGCCAGGCCGGCAACGGTGCCCGATGCGCTGACGCTGTTGAGGATCTTCACCGCATGCGTATCGGTCCAGTCGGCATCTGTGAATGTAATCGCGCCATCGGCGATATCCGGCGTCAGCGCGCCCTGGGTATCGGCGATTTCGGTGATCGTGCCGACCTGCGGGCTGCTGGAGATAAACGGCGTGTCATTGCTGCCGGTTATCTCAACCGTAAACGGCTTGGTGACGATGCCGCCGTGGCCGTCGTCGACGGTTGCGGTGTAGGTCAGCGTCAGGATCTCGCCGTCGGCGAGAAAATCGAATGCGCTGTCGGCGACGCTGTAGGTCCAGCTTGCCGAACCGTTGTTGGTATTGCCGGGCGCCTGAACCACCGTCAGCGGCGCATCAACCGCGTCGAGCTGACCGGCCGTCAGCGTGAAGCTAACATCCGCCGCGCTCAGGTAGGTGTAGGAGGTAAAGGCCGCGCTCACCACCGGGCGGTCCGTCAAGTCCGCATCGGTGAAGCTGATGGTGCCGGATACGGTATCGAGATCCGTCGATCCCGTCGGGTTCGGCTGGTTCTCGTTCGACAGCTCGGCGAACGCGGCGCTGGTCGCCGCGATGGTCGGTATGTCGTTGGTGCCGATGACCTCGACGTCGTCGCCTTCGATCGACACCGTGATCGGCGTGGAGATGACGCCGCCATGGCCGTCATCGACCTGGGCGACGTAGTTCAGTATCAGCGTCTCGCCCTTGGCGATGAAGTCGAAGGCGCTGTCGGCGATGCTGTAGGTCCAGGTCGCGACGCCGTCATGGGTATTGGTCGCCGCCTGCACCACGGTCAACGGCACCTGAAGTGCGCCGATTGCGGCCTTCTGCGCCGCCGTCAGCGTCAAGGTGACGTCGTTGCCTTCAGCGTCGTAATAACGAAACGGATCGACGGTCGAGATAGCGGCGCTGACGACCGGACGGTCGGTCAAATCAGGGTCGGTAAAGACGACGGTGCCGGTTACGGTGTGGATGTCGGGATTGCCGGTGCTGTCGATCTGCTCGGTAATCTGGCCGCCGGTCGCGGAGATCGTCGGCTTGTCATTGGTGCCGGTGATCGTGATCGTGAGCGGGATAAATGTGGTTTCGTTGTTCGGCGCAAAATTGTTGTCGACCCGCGCCAGATAGGTCAGCACCAGCGTCTCGCCGACGGCGAGGAAGTCGAACGCGCCATCCGGCACGCTGTAGGTCCAGGTCGCGGTTCCGACGTTCTTGCCGGCGGGATCCTGGATGACCGAAAGCGGCACATCCACCGCCGCGATCGCGGCCAGTTGCTCCGCCGTCAAGGACGCGGTGAGATCGGCCTGCGCTGCGTCCTGATAGGTGAAGCTGGAAAACGCCGCACTGACGCTGGGAACGTCGCCTTGATTGAGGGAGAGATAGCTGACGCCGCCGGACGCGGTGTTGAGGGCCGCGCTGCCGGTTGTATCCAGCACTTCGGCCAGCGCGCCGCCGGACGCATCGGCGGACGGCGGCCCCGGAATGCGATCTCGCGTGGTGGGCGGCCCCTGGCTCGCGGCGGAGACGAACCCGTCCGGAACGCTGACCAACTGAACCGTCACCGGGACGATGTCGCCGCCGGCCAGCTTGACGAGCATGTTTTCGGGAACGACCGTGTCGGTAAAGTTGTTCGTCTGCTTGGTGTTCGGGTTGTTGAGGTCGCTGAACTTCAGTGAAAAGACGTCGGTGATGATCTTCTGCGCGTCAGGCGAAAGTTGCACGGACGACTGGAAGCTGACCCCGCCCTGGCCGTTGATAATGGTCTGCGTGCCGGCGCGGTTGACGGTCGCGATCGGCGTCAGCGTGGTCTTGTCGTACAGGATGTAGGAGCCGGTGGTGCCATCAGGCTCGACCAGCACCTGGAACTTCGCCGGCGGCGCGCCGCCCTGACCCGGCACCTCGAAATCAATCTCGACCAGAACCGCGGTGCCGCGGATGCCCATGGTCGCAACCGGCGTGTCGACCTTCATGTCGCCTTTCTTGGCGGTGGCGCCGGCGACGAAAGAAATCGTCCCCTGCACCAGGCTGAGCAGCGACTTGTTGTCCGACCCGTTGGGGTCGTAGATCATTTCGTTCAGCACCATCCTGGCGTTGGAGGCGAGGCCGAACACGGTGCCATCAATGAAGGTGATGCCGAGCGTCGAATCCGAGCCGGCCTGCACCACGTCGCCCTTGTGGACGGTGTCGCCCTGGTTCAGCATGATCGAGACGCCGTTGCGAACCGCGGTCGCCGAGCCCGCCAGCTTGCTGACATGGCCGATCATCTGGGGCGCCACGCTGGCGCTGCCGTCGGCCTGCGCGAACTGGGTGTGCCCGGTCAGCGCGTTGACGATCTCGCCGGTGAGGTGGGCGCCATCCGGCGAGGCGAGCGTCGCCCGCTTCTCGCCCTTGAAGTAATCCTCCAGCACCAGCTCGCGGCCGTTTCGAGACAGGATCAGGTCGACGCCCGACCGCTTGAAATCCCCGGAGAACAGAAGCTGGGCGTCGGGAACGATGATGGCGCCAGCCGGCGCGTGCGTCGAGACACTGCCGATATTCAGGCTTCCAAGCGGCTGAGCGCCTTGGCCATCGGACAGCAGGTCGGTAAATTTGCCGGCCAAGCTCAAATTGGCACCATTTCTGCTAAGGTTAATATTTATACAATATTCAAAGGTCTAAGCTTGCATATCACTAGAAGGTCCCGCACGGAACCATCCATTGCTTGTGAATTCTGCGGAGTATGGCGCTTGCCTGATCAATCGGCGCGGACAGTGAAAAGTAAAATATAGTATTGACTTCCAAAGGATGTCAAAAACCCCCTGATTCGGCAGTCCAATAAGTACAAAACAAACACATGAAGCATAAATAGAAATTTTATACTTGTCTAAACTCTAGTTCAAGCTCCATGGCTGGCGTAAGACGTCATTCCCCGCCTTGGAAGCGTGAGCGCGCCGGCAAACTATTCGTCACCAGCCGGGACGTTAAGGATAAAGCGCAGTTAGGGCCGGCGCGCAACAGGTCAATAAAATCTTCAACGTTGCAGTAATGCGTCATTGGCGCTGTTTCGCGCTTTAGGGCCTGAAACGCCTGCCTTTAAGCCCTTCAAAAGCCCCCTCCCGCCATCCTGCCCCTAGCGATATGATCCGGTCACGAGCAGGCATGACCAGCCCGCCGATGCCCGGACAAGGGGTGTCAGATGGGGTTCTCGGTCTATTCGCGCGCACTGCGCGCGGGCATCGTCGTGTGTGGTTTGGCCTGGTTCGGTCCGGCGAATCTCCGGGCTGAAACGCCGGAGCGCCCCGCATCGGCCGTCCTGGTGCAGCGGTCGAGCCAGCCGTTCGGGCTTCCCGCTTTCTCCCTCGCCGGCGGCGGATTGCGCGACAAATGGCTGGGCGTGCAGCGCCGCCTTGACGACGAAATGGTTCAGCTTGCGCTGTGCGAGGGCGACCGCGACGGCTGTGTGTCTCCGGCCGCGCTCAAATTCCTTGATATCGTCGAGGCCGCGCGGCTCCGCGACGGCCGCGCCCGGCTTGGCGAAATCAACCGCGCGGTCAATCTGGCCATCCGGCCGATAAGCGACATCGCCCAGCACGGCCAGATCGACGTCTGGACTTCGCCGCTGGCCACGCTGGCGCGCGGTGGCGGCGATTGCGAAGACTATGCGATTGCAAAATTCGTCGCGCTGCGCCGGGTCGGCATCGCCGCCGAAGACGTGCGGATTGTGGTGATGCACGACACCATCCACGGCGAGGACCATGCGGTGGCCGCCGCGCGCCTCGATGGACGCTGGCTGACGCTCGACAACCGTCGCATGGCGATGGTCGAGGATTCCGACGTCAGAAACTTCCGGCCGACATTCGTCATCGATCAGCACGGCGTGATGCGATACGCCGACCCGCCCCTGCTGGCCGAGGCGCCAATCGTCGTAAGTTCTCTCCCCGACCTGCCCGCGACAGCCGCACCAACCGATTGAGAAAAATCGCGGAAGCCTGATTGAGCGGGCGTCGGTCGATTGCTGGCGGGCCACGCTTCGATGCGAGGGTTCATGGTGCGGTGCAGCCGAAAATGCACAGGCCTTCCATTTGGCAAAAAAATGACGGTGCCCATTTTCTCTTTTCGCTTGCGCATGTCGCCTTGATTGACGTCGTCGTTCTCACCGACATACCATCCCGCCAGATCCGACAGAGATCAGGGGAGGAATGAGATGACACAATCGTTGCGCGTCGATTCGTTTTGCCGCTTTTTTCCTGAAACCTTCTTGTCCCTACATCGCCTGGCGCGGACCGCGATCGCCATCGGCGTAGGCTTTACGCTATGCGGCGGCGGCGCGCTGGCGCAGGCTCCCGCCAAGGGTTCGCCCGACCATATCAGAAGCGTTACCTCCGCTGTCGATGGTGCATCGATCAAGGCCAACACCGCCACGTCGAATGACTGGCCGACCATCGGCCTCGACTATGCCGAAACCCGCTTTTCCAAGCTCAACAAGATCAACGCCGACAACGTCAGGAATCTCGGGCTGGTGTGGAGCTATCCGCTCGAATCGTCCCGCGGGGTCGAAGCGACGCCGGTCGTGGTCGACGGCATCATGTATCTGACCGCGTCATGGAGCGTGGTGCATGCCATCGACGCCCGCACCGGCAAACGGCTGTGGACCTACGATCCGAAGATCGACCGCGAGAAGGGCTACAAGGGGTGCTGCGATGTCGTCAATCGCGGCGTCGCGCTGTGGAAGGGAAAGGTCTTTGTCGGCGTCTATGACGGGCGGCTGGTCGCGCTCGACGCGGTCACCGGCAAGGTGGCCTGGGAAAAGGACACGCTGATCAGCAAGGAACCCGCCTACACCATCACCGGCGCGCCGCGCGTGTTCAACGGCAAGGTCGTCATCGGCAATGGCGGCGCCGAATACGGCGTGCGCGGCTATGTCACCGCCTACGACGCCGAGACCGGCAACCAGGCATGGCGCTGGTTCACCGTTCCCGGCGACCCCGCAAAGCCGTTCGAGGATGAATCGATGGCGGCCGCGGCCAAGACCTGGGATCCCGCCGGCAAGTACTGGATCAACGGCGGCGGCGGAACGGTCTGGGACACCATCACCTTCGATCCCGAGTTGAATCTCGTCTATATCGGCACCGGCAACGGCTCGCCCTGGAATCGTGACCTGCGCAGCCCCGCGGGCGGCGACAATCTCTATCTGGCGTCGCTGGTCGCGCTGAACGCCGACACCGGAAAGTATGTCTGGCACTATCAGCAAACCCCCGGCGATCACTGGGATTACACCTCCACCCAGCCGATGATCCTGGCCGACCTCACCATCGACGGCGCACCGCGCAAGGTCATCCTGCATGCGCCAAAGAACGGCTTCTTCTTCGTCGTCGACCGCACCAACGGCAAGTTCATCTCGGCCAAGAACTTCGTCGATGTGAACTGGGCGACCGGCTACGACGCCAACGGCCGCCCGATCGAAGTCAAGGAGGCGCGCGGGGACGCCCCCTATGACAGCATTCCCGGCCCGTACGGCGCCCATAACTGGCACCCGATGTCGTTCAATCCGCAGACCGGCCTGGTTTACCTGCCGGCGCAGGGCGTGCCGGTCAACCTGACGCCAGAGAAAAGCCTGACCCATAACGCCCAGGCGCCGGGCAAATTCGCTTCCGCGGCCGGATGGAACGTTGGCTTCGTGCTGAACGGCACGCCGCCGAAGGCGCCGGCGTTCGGACGGCTGCTGGCATGGGATCCCATCAAGCAGAAGGAGGCCTGGCGCGTCGAACACGTCGCGCCGTGGAACGGCGGCACGCTGACCACGGCCGGAAATCTGGTGTTCCAGGGCACCGCCGACGGGCGCTTCATCGCCTACAATGCCACCACAGGCGAGAAGCTCTGGGAATCTCCGACCGGCACCGGCGTGGTCGCGGCGGCCTCGACCTACATGATCGACGGCGAGCAATATGTGTCGATCGCGGTCGGCTGGGGCGGCGTATTCGGCATGTCGCAACGCGCGACCGAATTGCAGAGTCCGGGCACGGTCTACACTTTCGCGATCGGCGGCAAGGGGCCGCTGCCGACTTTCGTGAAGTACCAGACCGAGGGGCTGTTGAAGGGGATCAAGTATGACCCGAAGGATGTTCCCGAAGGCACCGCGATCTATGTCGCCGCCTGCGCCCAATGCCACGGCGTGCCCGGCGTCGACAAGGGCGGCAATGTCCGCAATCTCGGCTATGTCTCGACCGAGGCCATCGCCAATTTGAAGAACTTCGTTTTCAACGGCCCGTTCCGCGACAAGGGAATGCCGGATTTCACCGGCAAGCTGAAGGAGGAGGACATTCCCAAGCTGCAGGCCTTCATCCAGGGCACCGCGGACGCGGTGCGGCCGAAGTGACGCGAAGCGTCATTCCGGGATGGTGCGCAAGCACCAGACCTCAGATGCGCAATTGCGCATCGGGGGATCTCGAGATTCTCAGGTGCGCAATTGCGCACCATAGTTCGATGCTTCGCATCGCCCCGGAATGACAGCGCAAAAGCAATAGGGCTGCGCGATCGTCGCGCAGCCCTTTGTCGTTTCAGTCTCTGTCGTTAGCCCTTCGCCCTGGGAGCAAGACGCTCCGTCAGAACATCAAGCCTTCCTTTACCAGCACCCAGCGGCCGTTCTTGATCTGCTGGACCTGGGTAATGGTATTGGCGAGGTGATCGGTCTTGGAGAACTTGGTCGGCGGCGAGTTGAAGATATCGAGGAACTTGTCGCCGGATTCCAGCGCATCCATCATCTTCTGCCCGGTCAGGTCCTTGCCGGCCTTGTTGGCGTAGAAGGCAAAGGTCATGATGGCGTTGTAGCCGATGATCGCCTGCGTGTTGGCGTCGGTGCCGAACATCTTCTTGTAGTTGGCAAGCCAATCCTTGACCTTGCCCTTCGCCGTATCCTCGTAGGGGATTTCGAAGCCGGAAGCCGCGTAGAGGCCTTCGACCGCATCCTTGCCGAGCGCCGGCACTTCCAGCACGTTGGTGGGCGTGGCGCCGAGGAAGGTAACGTCCCAGCCGAGCTTCTTGGCCTCGCCCATCGCGCCGATGGTTTCGCGGATCACCGTGCCGAGCACGACCATGTCGCAACCATCGGCCTTCATCTTGGCGATCTGCGCGCTGAAGTCGGAGGCGCCGCGCTTGTAGCTGGTGATGGAGGCCGCCGTCAGCTTCATCGCCGCAACCTGCTGGTTGAAGCCGTCAAGCACGTTCTTTCCGTATTCGTCGTCCTGGTGCATGATGCAGGGCTTCTTGAAGTTCTTTCCCTCGATCATGTACTTGACCGCCGCGCGCGTGCTCTCGACGTAGGGCAGCAAATTGTTGAACTTCAGCCTTTCCTGCGGCTTGGCCGGATCGAACTTGAAGGTGAATTCGGCGGCCGTCAGCGGGAACAGCTGCATCACGCCGGCGTCGAACAGGATGTCCTGGGCGGCCAGCACGGTGGGCGAGCCCATCGGACCGACCATGGCGAAGATCTTGTCGCGCTCGACCATCTTCTGCGACGCCAGCACCGCGCGCTTCGGATCGTAGCCGCTGTCTTCCAGGATCATGCGGATCTTGCGGCCGTGGATGCCGCCGGCGGCGTTGATTTCCTCCACCGCCATCTTCATGCCGTTGGACACCGGAACGCCCCAGACCTTGATCGGACCGGACAGGTCCTGGTGGGTGCCGATGACGATCTCGGTCGCCGAGATGCCTTCATTGGTGATCTTGGTCTGGGCTGCGGCCGGCAGCTGGGTCAGCGCAAGGGCGCTCACCGCAAGGCCCAACGCCCTTAACGATTTCGACATTGCAACATCCTCCTTGTTGGCCCGTGTGGGGCGAAGGGGGGGCCGTCTCGGTCCTTCGCCGCTTCCGAAAACACTGCTTCAAGTTCCGCTTGGCTACGCCACCGCCCGTTCGCTGTACATGGCCTCGATCTCGGCCGCGTAACGCTTGTTCACGAAACTGCGTTTCAGCTTCATGGTCGGCGTCAGTTCCTCATCCTCGGGCGTCAGCTGGCGTTCGATCAGGAAGAACTTCTTGATGGTCTCGACCCGCGCAAAGTTGACGTTGACCGCCTCGATCTCGCGCTGGATCAGGCTCTGGATCGCCGGCGCCCGACACAGGCTGGCGTAATTGGTGAACGGAATATCGTGGTCCTGCGCGAACTTCTCGACATTTTCCTGGTCGATCATGAGCAGGCAGGTCAGATAGGGCCGCTTGTCGCCGATCACCACGGCGTCGGAGACGTAGGGCGAGAACTTGAGCTGATTCTCGATCTCCGACGGCGTGATGTTCTTGCCGCCTGACGTGATGATGATGTCCTTCATCCGGTCGGTGATCTTGACGAAGCCTTCATTGTCGATCGAGCCGACATCGCCGGTATGGAGCCATCCCCTGCTGTCGATGGTTTCAGCGGTCTTTTCCGGCTGGTTCAGGTAGCCCATGAACAGGAAATCGCCCTTGATCAGGATTTCGCCCTGCGGTGAGATCGCGACCTCGCCCCATGGCGCGGCCTTGCCGACCGAACCAAGCTTGATGCGCTCGGACGGCATCAACGTGGCGACGCCGCAGTTTTCGGTCTGGCCGTAGACCTCGCGCATGTCGAGGCCGAGCGCCAGATACCAGCGAATCAAATCCGGGGCGATCGGCGCCGCGCCGGTAAAGGCGACCCGGCAACGATCGAGCCCGAGCATGCGACGGATATTGCGGAACACCAGATAATAGGCGGCGCCATTGGCCAGCCGCAACCACCATGGCGGGGTGTCGCCCTGCAGCCTGTACTCGGTCATGCGATGGCCGATGGCGAGCGCTTTGCGGTACATCCAGTTCTGGAACGCGGTCGCGTCCTTCAGCGCGATCGTGGTCCCGGAATAGAACTTCTCCCAGATTCGCGGCACCGCGAGAAAGGCGGTCGGCTGCACCTCGCGCAAATTGTCCGGCACCGTTTCCGGGCTTTCGGCGAAGTTCATCACCGACCCCAGCGCCAGCGATATGTAGTAACCGCCGACCCGCTCGGCGACATGACAGAGCGGCAGGAAAACCAGCCGTTCTTCGGCGTCGGTGGACGGAAACAGGTCGTTGGCATGGCGCATCTGGTACGTCACGCTGCGATTGGAATGCATCGCACCCTTTGGCGGCCCCGTCGTGCCCGACGTATAGACCAGAATGGCGAGGTCGTTGACGCCACGGCTGTCGATCATCCGGTCCCACAGCGCCTCATTGCCCTGGGCGTGGTTGCGCCCAAGGGCAGTGAATTCGGCCAGCGACAGCACCATCGGGTCGATGAAGCCGCCCAGGCCTTCCATGTCGAACACGACGATCTTCTGCAGGGTCGGGCAACGCGCGCGGCACGACAGGATCTTGTCGAGCTGCTCCTCGTCCTCGGCAAAGACCACCTTGGTCGCGGAATCGTTGATCAGATACTCGACCTGCACAGCCGAGTCCGTCGGATAGATTCCGGACGAAACGCCGCCGGCGCACAGGATGCCCATATCGGCATAAACCCATTCCGGCACCGCGTTGGCGATGATCGAGGCGACGTCGCCGGGCCTGAAGCCTATGTCGTGCAGGCCATAGGCGATGTCCTTGGAAATCTGCAGCCATTCGCGCCAGCTGGTCGGCTGCCAGATGCCGAATTTCTTCTCGCGGATCGCGGGGCGGTCGCCGCGGGTTTCCACGGCGAGCAGAAAACTCTTCGCGATCGTGTCGGCGACCGTCACAACTGCCGGTCCGGCCATGCTTGTCTTCCTCCCTCTATCGCCTGCCTCAGGCGCCAGCTTACCAACCGGTCTTTTCTCGAAGCAGGGCCTGAATTTAGCTCGAAGTCGCCGGGAACGCCATGCTCTTGCCTGCGACCGTTAGCGCCAGGTTTTCTTCTTTTTCCAGCGCCGTTCGCCGCGGGCGCCCTCTTCCTTGGCGCCGAGATAGAACTCCTGGATGTCCTTGGAACCCATCAGCCGCTCGCAGGTGTCGTTCATGACGACCCGGCCGATTTCCAGTACATAGCCGTAATGGGCGGTTTCCAGCGCCACCTTGGCGTTCTGTTCGACCAGCAGGATCGACATGCCCTGCTCCTCGTTGACGCGCTTGATGATGGTAAATATTTCCCTCACCAGGATCGGCGACAGGCCGAGCGACGGCTCGTCCAGCAAAAGCAGGGTCGGACGGTTCATCAGCGCCCGCCCGATCGCCAGCATCTGCTGCTCGCCGCCGGAAAGCTGCCCGGCCGGCTGGTTGATCCGCTCCTTCAACCGCGGGAAGTACCCATAGACGCGCTCGAGATCCTCGGCGACGCCGTCGCGGTCGCGGCGCGGATAGGCGCCCATCATCAGGTTCTCGCGCACCGAAAGGAACGGGAACACCTCGCGTCCCTCCGGCACATGGCTGACGCCGAGCCGCACGATCTTGTCGGCCTCCATGCTCTGGATCGGTTTTCCCATGAATTCGATCGAGCCCTTCTGGGGATCGAGAATGCCGGAAATGGTCTTGAGAACGGTGGTCTTGCCGGCGCCGTTGGCCCCGAGCAAGGTGACGATGCGGCCGCGCGGCACCTCGAGGCTGATGCCGCGGATCGCCATGATCGGCCCGTAATAGCTCTCGATATTGCTGAGCTTCAGGATGATGTCGGCAGCGCTCATGGCATCATCCTCATGCGCCGAGATAGGCGGCAACGACGTCGGGATGGCGCTGCACCTCCGATGGCGTCCCCATCGCGATGACGCGGCCGTAGTTGAGCGCAATCACCCGGTCGGAGACCCGGTTCACCAGCGACATGTCGTGTTCGACCATCAGCACAGTGATGCCGAGTTCGGTCTTCATGTCGCGGATCCAGAACGACATGTCGGTGGTCTCCTCGACGTTGAGCCCGGACGACGGCTCGTCCAGCAGGATCAGCTTCGGCTCGGAGCACAGCGCCCGCGCCAGCTCGATCACCTTACGAACGCCGTAGGGCAGCCCGGAGATCAGCTTGTCGCGATAGGCTTCGAGGTCAAGGAATTCGATCACCTGCTCGACGCGGCGGCGGTGGACTTTCTCGCTCGCCCGCACGCTCGGCAGGAACAGGAATTCCTGCCACAACTGCGTGGTGGAATGCCGGTGGCGGCCGACCAGCAGGTTGCTCAGCACCGACGAGTTCTCGAACAATTCGATGTTCTGGAACGTGCGGGCGATGCCCAGTTTCGCGATGTCGTAGGCCGGCTGCTGGGTGATGTCCTGATCTTCAAAGAATATCCTGCCAGAGGTTGGCGGGTAAATGCGCGAGATCAGGTTGAAGATCGAGCTCTTTCCGGCGCCGTTGGGGCCGATGATCGAGAGAATTTCGCCCTTCTCCACCGCAAAACTGACCGAGTCGACCGCCTTGAGGCCGCCGAAGTGCAGGGACAAATTGTCGGCGCGGAAGTAACTCATCGGTTCCGCTCCGATTTCACGTAGATCTTCTGGCGCTTGAAGGTGGCGCGCTTGTAGAGCGGGAACAGCTGGAAGAACAACTTGATCTTCAGCCAGCGCCCGTACAGGCCGAGCGGCTCGAACAGCACGAACAGCACGATGATCACTCCATAGATCGCGCCCTTGAGGCCATTGGCGGATGCGACGGCGGCGACGTTGCTCTGGATCTTCGCCACGGTCGCGCTGCCGGCGCCGAACGCCGCGGCGACGCCGGCGATGATGCCGGGCAGGTCGTCCTTGAGATAGGTCAGGAACGGATCGATCATGACCAGGAAGATCGCACCCAGCACCGCGCCGTGCAGGCTGAAAGTGCCGCCGATCAGGATCACGATGATGAACTCGATCGAGAGCAGCAGCGTGAACATTTCCGGGCTGATGAACGACAGCTTGTGCGCGAACAGGACGCCTGCGAACCCCGTGATCGCCGCGCTGATCGCAAACGACTTCACCTTGTAGAGCGAGACGTTGACGCCCATGCTGCGCGCCGCCGTTTCGCTGTCGCGGATCGCGAGAAAGGCGCGACCGGTCGGCGAGCGCAGCAGATTGAGGGTGCCGATGATGGCCAGAATCAACACCCCCAGGCACAGGAAGTAGAAGGTCGGGCCGTCGCGCGGCACCGTGAAGCCGAACATGCTCAGGGTCTTGACCCGCATGCCCTCATTGCCGTGGGTGACGCTTTCCCAGCGGGCCAGCACTTCCTCGACGATAAAGGCGAAGGAGATCGTCGCAATGACGAGGTAGATGCCTTGCAGCCGTAACGCCGGGAACCCGACCAGCGCGCCGATCGTACCCGTCAGCAACCCGGCGGCCAGGAAATAGACTAAAAAAGGGACATCGTACTGCTGCAGATATCCCGCCGTGTAGGCGCCGATGGCCAGAAAGGCGGCGTGTCCCAGCGAGGCCTGGCCGGTGAAGCCGCTGAGGATCATCAGCCCCACGCCCACGGTGGCGTAGATGCAGACGAACACCAGCTGGCTGACCAGGTAGCTGGAAAGCACGAAGGGCGCCACCACCAGAAACGCCAGCAGGATGCCGTATGAAACGAAATGGCCGCTGTGCGGAAACAGCCGGATGTCGTCTTCGTAATCCGTCTTGAATAGGAAACGCATCAGACCTTCTTCCGCATATGGACACCGAACAGGCCTTCGGGTTTGAGCAGCAGCACCACCAGAAGAACGATATAGGGCGCGACGTCCTTCCAGCCTTGCGGCAGGTAGAAGCCGGCCATGCTTTCGATCACACCGATCAGCACCCCGCCCACCACGGCGCCGGGTATCGAGCCGAAGCCACCGAGCACCGCGGCGGGAAACGCCTTCAATCCCAGCACCAGGCCGACATTGGAGTGAATGAAGGTGATGGGCGCCAGCAGCACGCCGGCGGCGGTCGCCACCGCCGCGCTGATCGCCCACACGATCGACACCACGCGCTTGACCGGAATGCCCATGTAGTAGGCGGCCAGCATGTTCTCCGAACTGGCGCGCATCGCGGTGCCGAGCGTGGTGCGGTTGAAGAACAGGTAGAGCAACGCGCACAGGATGATGGTCGCCGCGATCACCGACAGCTTGTCATGGGCCAGCACCAGCGCACCGATCCGCAGCACGCCGTCGCTGAACGGCGTCTCGATCTTGAAATCGTCGGTGCCCCAGATCATTCCGACGATGGAGCGCAGGAAGTATCCAAGCCCGATCGTCGCCATGATGATGGAAAATTGCGGGTAGCCCAGAATCGGGCGAACCACCGCGCGCTCGGCCAGCATGCCGAACCCGGCCATGGCAATGACGGCGGCGGCGAACCCAAGCCAGTAGTTGAGACCAAGTATGCCGATGAACGTGAAGGCGAAGAACCCGCCCAGCATCATCAAGTCGCCCTGGGCGAAATTGACGACCTCGGTTGCCTTGTAAACAAGCACAAAGCCGAGCGCGATCAGGCCGTAAACGCAGCCGAGCGCGATACCACTCACCAGCTGCTGAACGAAGTCCAGCATGATAACCCTCCCCCGATGCCGGGCGATTCTGTCGATCGCCTCTACCGCATCTTGTGTCTACACGCTGGCGGGCGCCAAACGCCGAACTCGCTCATGTCCTGATTGCATTGAGCCCAAAGCGCCGACGCCTGTCAATAAAGCGCTGGTTGCCGCCCTGTTGAGAATTTCAACAAAGCCGCAGCCCGGGAAGTTGCCGGTTCGGCGGGATTTGGGCCGCTGGATTCACCCCGCCGAAAGTTCTTCGGTCCATGTTGCGCCATCGACCAGCGAAACCGGAACGCCCCGTCATCATGCCCTCAGATGTTTCAGCCCTCGATGTGACAGGGTTAACGAAGCGTTTTGACCGCCCCGCGGTCGATGCGCTGGACCTGACGGTTCGCAGCGGTGAATTCTACGCCCTGCTTGGCCCCAACGGCGCCGGCAAGACCACGACATTGCGGATGGTCGCCGGCCTGATGCGGCCCGATGCCGGCTCGATCTCGATCCTGGGCATCGATGCGCTCGCCGATCCCGTCGCCGCCAAGCAGGTGACGGCCTGGGTCTCGGATGAGCCGATGATCTACGACAAGCTGACGCCGCTTGAGTATCTCGAATTCGTCGCCGGGCTATGGGGCATCGATCCCGCGGTTTCCGAACCTTCGGCGCGCGCGCTACTGGCCTCACTCGGGCTTGAGCCGCATCTGCACGAGCGATGCGAGGGGTTTTCCAAGGGCATGCGGCAAAAGGTTGCGCTGGCGGGCGCGCTGGTCCACGACCCCCGGCTGATCATCCTGGACGAGCCGCTCACCGGCCTCGACGCCCTGTCGGCGCGCCGCGTCAAGGAATTGCTCGGCGAACGCGTCCGTTGCGGCGCCACCGTCATCATGACGACGCACATTCTGGAGGTCGCCGAGCGGATGGCCGACCGCATCGGCGTCATCGCCGCGGGCCGGCTGGTGGCCGAAGGCACGCTCGCCGAACTGCGCCGGCAGAACGGCCGCACCGACACCAGCCTCGAAGACGTGTTCATCTCGCTGGTCGATGCCGGCGCGGCGGCCGCATGAGTTCGGCCACGGCGCTCAGCTGGTTTGCCCGGCACGAGATTCGGCTGGCCTGGCGCGAATGGCTGGCGATGATGACCGGCGGGCGTGGAAAGCGAAAGCGCGCCATCGTCGCGCTGATCGTGTTTGCCGCCGTCATGCACCTGCCGGCCTATGCGGTGATCGGTCGCTTCGCCGACCTCGAGCTTCCGCTCGCCAAGCCCGAACTTGTCATTATCACAGCCAGCATTTTCCTGGCCTGGGCCCTGATGCTGTCGCAGGCCATCGAATCCGTGACGCGGGTGTTCTACGCGCGCGCCGACCTCGACCTGATCATGTCGTCGCCGGCCCGGCTCGCCAACGTGTTCTCGGTGCGGATCGCGGCCATCGCGCTCGCGGTCACCGGCATGGCGTTGCTGCTGTCCACCCCCTTTATCGACGTCCTCGCGTTCGGCGGCGGCATCCGATGGTTCTCGGCGTTCGGCGTGGTCATCGCGATCGGGGTTTCCGCCGCAGCGGTGGCGATCGCGATCACGGTGCTGCTGTTTCGCCTGATCGGCCCCGGCCGCACCCGCCTGGTCGCCCAGATCGTGGCCGCCGTGATCGGCGCCGGCTTCGTCATCGCGCTCCAGGTCGCGGCGATCCTTTCCTACGGCACCCTGTCGCGCTTTGCCGTGCTGACCTCGGACGCGGCGGCCGCCTATGCCCCCGCGACCGACAGTCCGCTGTGGTGGCCGGCGCGGGCGGCGATCGGCGACGGACAGATTCTGTCGCTGCTGCTGGCCGGCAGCCTGGTGCTGCTGGGCGTCGTGATGGCGGTATGCTCGCCGAAATTCGCCGACACCGTCGTCAGCGTCGCCGCGACCGCGCGGCCTGCCCGGCGGGGGACACAAGCGACGGCCTTCCGGGGCGGCTCGCGGCAACGGACGCTGCGCGCCAAGGAATTCATGCTGCTGTGGCGCGACCCCTGGCTGGTGTCGCAGAGCCTGATGCAACTGCTCTACCTGGTTCCGCCGGCGCTGATGCTGTGGGTGAGTTTTTCCGACAATTCGGGCGCCATCGTCTTGATCACGCCTGTGATCGTGATGGCGGCCGGCCAACTCGCCGGCGGGCTCGCCTGGCTGACGATATCGGGCGAGGACGCCGCCGACCTGGTTGCGAGCGCGCCGATTCCGTCGTCACACCTCACCCGCGCCAAGATCGAAGTGGTGCTGATCGCCATCGGCGTGATCTTTGCACCGCTGGTCGCTGCGCTTGCCTTTGCATCCGTGACGCAGGCGACCGTCACCACGCTCGGCATCATCGTGGCGACGGTTTCGGCCGCCGCGATCCAGCTCTGGTTCCGCGTCCAGGCCAGACGCAGCCAGTTCCGCCGCCGCCAGACCTCGTCACGGCTGGCGACATTCGCCGAAGCGTTTTGTTCGATCGGCTGGGCCGCCACCGCAGCGCTGGCGATGACCATCCCGGTCGCCGCCATCGTCAGCGGCGCCCTGACCGCCGCCATCCTGGCCGCGACGTGGAAGATCAGCCCGCCAAGAATGTGACAAAAGTTAACAGTGCGTCCTGCAGCACGCCGACCGCTGGGAACGGGTGCAGGCCAGCGCACACCCTCCAAGCCGGTGATCCTCTATCCGCGGCCGATGGTTTTCTCGGCACACCCCCTCATCAGCATCGACCGCGCCGCCGACCAACTGATCAGGGGCTTGAATGTAAGGCGCTTTTGCCTTACATTTTCCAGCGGAGAAACCTGAGGTCTGCCATGAGCACACTTACCGTCACGGCAAAGGGTCAAGTCACACTGCGCAAGGACGTGCTGGAACATCTGGGCGTACATCCTGGCGAGAAAATTACCGTGAACAAACTCCCCGACGGCAAGATAGAAGTGAGGGCCGCCCGGCCAACCGGCAAGATTTCGGATGTATTCGGCCTCCTGAAGAGAAAAGGTGGGCCATCGCTGACGATCGAGGAAATGAGAAAGATCGCCGCGCGAGGGTGGGCCGGCAAGCGATGAAGATCACCGCCGACACCAACGTGTTGGTTCGAGCCATCACTGAAGACCATGAGTCACAGAGCAAAGCGGCGCAATCGGCCTTGAAGCGAGCTGAACTGGTTGCGATTTCCGCCCCGGCGCTTTGCGAGTTGGTTTGGGTTCTTTCACAGGGTTATGAAATTCCATCAAGGGACATTGCGACCGCGATCCGGCACCTGATAAATGTCGAGAATGTCGAAGTGAACCGTCCGGCGGCAGAGGCCGGGCTGACTTTCCTGGACGCGGGCGGCGATTTCGCCGATGGCGTTATCGCCTACGAGGGAAGCTGGCTCGGCGCAGACACTTTCGTTTCGTTCGACAAGCGAGCTGTCAAGTTGATGGAAGCACAAGGTCAGTCTGCTCGGCTGTTGCCTTAGTAAATCCTGCAGGTGCGGGAAAGCCGACCTACGCCCTGATCGGTTCCATGACGGCGGAATCGGACATTGTCTACGCTTTGATCAACTCCATCACCGCCGCCGCGAAAGCCTGCGGATCTTCCTGCGGCAGATTGTGTCCCACGCCCGGCAATACGCGATGGGCTCTGCGGTTGGTGAACTTCGGCGCACTGCCGCCGCCGTCGGTCGCCGGCGTGACGCCATCGGCCGCACCGTCCAGCGTAATGGTCGGCACGGTGATGGCAGGCAGCGCCGCCAGCCGGCGCTGGACATCGGCATATTGCGGATCGCCTTCGGCAAGGCCGAAGCGATGGCGATAGCTGTGGATCGCCACCTCGACATAGTCCGGATTGTCGTGGGCTACCGCGCTGCGCTCAAAGCAGGCGTCGTCGAACTCCCAGCTCGGCGACCATTGCCGCCACAACAGCCTGGCGATCTCGCGCCGGTGGGCGGCGAGGCCGGCACGGCCGCGTTCAAGCTGGAAATAATACTGGTACCACAATGGCGCCTCACGCTCCGGCCGCAGCGGCGCCATGGCGTGGGCTATATCCTGGATCAGGTAGCCATTGCCCGACACCAGGCCGATGCAGCGCTCCGGCCACAATGCTGCGCCAACGCACGCCGCGCGGCCACCCCAATCATAGCCCGCGAACACCGCGCGCCAGACACCAAGCGCATCCAGCAGCGCCATCAGGTCCATGCCCATCGCCGCCTGCTCGCCCGAACGCGGCGTCGCCGGGTCGCGAAACCGGGTCGGGCCGTAGCCGCGCAGATAGGGAACGATCACCCGGCAACCCTGCACGGCCAGTTGCGGCGCGACATCGACATAGGCGTGAATGTCGTAGGGAAAGCCGTGCATCAGCATCACCACAGGACCATCCGCCGGGCCGGCCTCGTAATAGGCGATGCGGAGCGCGCCGGCATCGACCTGACGCAGCGGTTCCAGCCGTTTCGACGACGGAGCTCGGGACGCTGCCGCCACGGGGTTTTTCTCGACCACAGCCCACTCCTCGGTTGAATCCCACACTACGGCATGCTGCTCCCGCGATGAAGTACATCCGGTGCGGTGCGTGAATGTCATCATGACGTCCACGAATTTCGAAGATAAGGTGCCGGACGCGTCCTTTGCCGCAGACGAGGCATGTCATGCTGCGATTTCTTGCCGTCGCTTTTTCCTTCCTCGGTTCGCTGATGGTTCCGGCGACCGCCCAGCAGCCGTTGCGCAGCGACTGCCTGGCGATGGCGAACCTCGTCCCGCGCGCGCTGCCGGTCAGCCTGCGGCACGCCTCGGCCAGGCCGGAAGAGGTCGCCATCACCTATGCCGGGCATTCCACCTATTATATCGACACGCCCGGCGGCGTGCGGATCTCGACCGATTTCAGCGGCGCCTACCGGACCGGCCGCCTGCCCGACATCGTCACCATGAACCGGGCGCACTCCACCCACTACACGCTGTTTCCGGATCCCAAGATTCCCCACGTCCTGCACGGCTGGGGCGACAACGGACAGCCGGCGCTGGTTTCCACCCGCGTCGGCGACGTCTTTGTCCGCAACGTGACCACCGACATCCGCCGCTACTTTGGCGAGGGCTCCGGCCAGATGATCCGGGACGGCAACTCGATCTTCATCTTCGAGGTCGCGGGCCTGTGCATCGGCCATCTCGGCCACCTGCACCACAAGCTCGACGACTCCCATTTCGCGGCGATCGGCCGGCTCGACATCGTCATGGTGCCGATCGACGGCACCTACACCATGTCGCTCGACGGCGTCTCCGACATCACCAGGCGCCTGCGCTCGGCCGTCGTGCTGCCGATGCACCGCTTCGCCACCCCGCTCGATGAATTCATGCGCCTGATCGGTCAGCAATTCGTCATCGACCAGCGCACCGAGCGGACGTTGAAGATTTCACGCGACACGCTGCCGGGCACGCCGACGGTGATCATTCTGGATGGGGTGTAATCGACTGCGTCGATAATACCGTCATTGCGAGCGCAGCGAAGCAATCCACCGCGCGGCAAGCGGAGGAATGGATTGCTTCGCGAAGCCTGTCATCGGGCGCGCATTCGTGCGACCTGTTGGCTCGCAGTGACGGGACGCAAGAACAGTAATCACGGGAGCGAAACCAATGGCCGCCAGCACTGCACCTGCCTCCAGAAGCGGCCTCTACGCCGATCCGCGCGAGGATTGGCTCGCGCAACATGCCGAGGCGATCATCGATCCCGCGCGCCCGATCGTCGATCCGCACCACCATCTCTGGGACCGCGGCGGCCTGCGCTACCTGATCGAGGAGATGGTGGCCGATATCGCCTCCGGCCATAACGTCATCGCCACCGTCTATGTCGACTGCCGCTCGATGTACCGCGCGCACGGGCCGGAAGCGTTTCGTCCTGTCGGCGAGGTCGAGTTCGCCAATGGCGTGGCGGCAATGGCCGCGAGCGGCGGCTACGGCAAGGCCGCGATCTGCGCCGGCATCGTCAGCCACGCCAACCTCCTGCTCGGCGACGGCGCGAAGGCCGTTCTGGAAGCCGAGATCGTCGCCGGCAACGGCCGCTTTCGCGGCATCCGGCACTCCTCGGCCTGGGACGCCGATCCTGACGTGGCCGGCATGTATGCGACGCGGCCGAAGGGATTGCTGCTCGACAGCAGCTTCCGCAAGGGGTTTGCCTGCCTCGCGCCGCTGGACTTGAGCTTCGACGCCTGGCTGTTTCACCCGCAGATTGGCGAACTCGCCGACCTCGCCCGCACCTTCCCCGAAACCAGAATCGTGCTCGATCATTGCGGCGGACCGATCGGCATCGGCGGCTATGCCGGCCGGCGCGAAGAAATCTTCCCGCTCTGGAAGGCCTCGATCCGCGACATCGCGCAATGCCCGAATGTCGTCGTCAAGCTCGGCGGGCTCGCAATGTGCCTGCTCGGCTATGACTTTCATCTGCGCCCGAAGCCGCCATCTTCGGAGCAAGCCGCCGCCGCATGGCGCCCCTATATCGAAACCTGCATCGAGGCGTTCGGGCCCGATCGTTGCATGTTCGAGAGCAACTTTCCGCCCGATAAGGGCCAGTGCAGCTACCAGGTGATCTTCAACGCCTTCAAGCGGATCGCCGCGCCTTACAGCGAAGCCGAGAAGACGGCGCTGTTCTCGAAGACCGCGACGGATTTCTACCGGCTCAAGCTCGACTGATTGGTGTTCACGCCCACTCGCCCTTGCGGAACACCGGGACGCGCCTGCCGTCGGCGTGGACGCCGTCGATGTCGGTCTCGGCGGAGCCGATCATCCAGTCGATGTGGATCAGGCTCTTGTTGCCGCCCTGGGCCGCGATCTGCTGCGGCGTCAGCTTGTCGCCGCCGACGAAGCATTTCGAATAGCACTGGCCGAGCGCGATGTGGCAGGCGGCGTTCTCGTCAAACAGCGTGTTGAAGAACAGCAATCCGCTCTTGGAGATCGGCGAGGAATGCGGCACCAGCGCCACCTCGCCGAGACGGGCCGCGCCCTCATCGGTGTCGAGCACCTTCTTCAACACTTCCTCGCCGCGCGACGCCCTTGCCTCGACGATGCGGCCTTCCTCGAACTTCACCTGGATGTTGTCGATCAGGGTGCCCTGGTAGGACAACGGCTTGGACGAGACGACGTGGCCGCTGACCCGCCGGCAATGCGGCGTGGTGAAAACTTCCTCGGTCGGAATGTTGGCGTTGCAGGTGATGCCGTTGCGGGCGATGGACGCGCCGCCTTCCCATTCGTGGCCGTCGGCGAGACCGATCGTCAGGTCGGTGCCCGGACCGGAGTATTTCAGCGCGTGGAAGCGCTGCCCGTTCAGCCAGTCGGTGCGCTCGCGCAAGACCGCGTTGTGCTTCTCCCATGCGGCGACGGCGCCTTCCTGGTCGACGCGGGAGGCCGCGAAGATCGCATCCGCCAGTTTCGCCACCGCGACATCCTCCGGGAGGTCGGGGAATACCTGCCTGGCCCAGGCCGGGCTCGGATAGGCGATGATGTTCCAGTTGGTCTCGAAATTGACGATCTTCTCCAGCGCCGGCTGGTAGGCGATCGAATTGGCCTTGCTGGCGCGCGCGACCTTCACCGGGTCCTCGCCCGACAGCAGCATCGGATTGTCGCCGACGACGGCGAGCCGCGCCGTGTTGGCGCTGAACGCCTTCGCCATGCCGTCATAGAGCCAGCCGGCGGCGCGATCGAAACTCTCATCGCGGCCGTGGCGGTAGCGCGCCAGCGTCACCTCCTCATCCGACAGGAACGGCGTCACCAGGCCGGCGCCGGCCTTGTAGGCGTGCTCGGCAATCCGGCGCACCAGCGGCAGCGCCGCCGAAGGCGCGGTCAGCAGCAGGTCCTGCCCCGGCTGCAACCGCAAGCCGACCTTGACGGCGACCTCGGCGAGGCGGTCGAGTTTCGCGGGATCGATCGGCGTCGAGATATTGCGGGCGTGAGCGGTCATGGCAATTCCTTGGATCGGTCGTTGGCAGAGAGATAGGCGAACCGGCCGGACTTCTCAACGCCCGCAGGAGGCGATCACCCGGTCCACCATCTCAGGCGCAAGGCCGAGATAATTGCCGGGCGAGGTCAGCCGGTCGATGGTTGCGCGGTCGATGCGTTGTGAAACCCGCGGGTCCGCCGAAAGCGCGTCCGCCAGCGTCTTGCCCTTCTCGTTGGCGAGGCGGCAGGCGTCATAGACCACGTCATGCGCCTCTTGCCGGCCGAGGTCTGGCGCCAGCCCCATCATCACAGCTTCGGCGACGATCAGCCCGCGGCTGATATCGAGATTCGCAGCCATCTTGTTCTCGTCGACGATGAGCCCGCCGAGCGCGAATTTCGCCTGATGCAGGCTGCCGGCGGTGAGCACGAAGCTTTCCGGGATCGCCATCCATTCGGCGTGCCAGGGCCCGGTGGCGCGTTCGAAATCCTGCACCATCGCGTCCAGCATCAGGCCGGCGTGCTGGCGCACGCCCTTGGCCGCCGCCAGCATCAATTCCGACGAGATCGGGTTGCGCTTCTGCGGCATGGTCGAGGACGCGCCGCGCCCCTTGACGAAGGGCTCATAGACTTCGCCGAACTCGGTCGAGGCCATCAGCATCACGTCGAGCGCGATCTTGCCGAGCGAGCCGGTGACGAGCGCGAGGAAATTGATGGTTTCCGCCAGCCCGTCGCGCGCGACATGCCAGGTGGCGACAGGGACGCCAAGACCGAGCTCCTCGCACAGCGCCTGCTGGACCTCGAACCCCTTGCCGCCGAGCGACGCCAGCGTGCCGGCGGCGCCCGCGAACTGGCCGACCAGGACGCGCGGCTTCAATTCGGCGAGGCGCGCGGCGTGGCGGTCGAACATCGCCAGCCAGATCGCGGCCTTGTAGCCGAACGTCACCGGCAGCGCCTGCTGCAGATGGGTGCGGCCCGCCATCGGCGTATCGCGATAGCGTTGGGCGAGCCCGGCGAGGATGCCGCGCAGCGCGGCGATGTCGGCTTCGATGATGCTCAAACCGGCGCGCAGCTGCAGGACCAGGGCGGTGTCCATGATGTCCTGCGTGGTCGCGCCCCAATGCAGGTAGCGCCCGGCGTCGCCGCACTGCTTCGCGATCTGCTGCACCAGCGGCAGGATCGGATAGCCGACAATATCGGTCTCCTTTCGCAGCAGGTCGAAATCGAGCGCCGAAACATCTGTCCGCTTCGCGATCTCTTCCGCCGCCTGCGCCGGGATCACCCCGCAGCGCGCCTCGGCCCTGGCCAGCGCGATTTCGACCTCGGCATAGCGCGTGATCAGGCTGAAATCCGAAAACACCTCGCGCATCTCAGGCGTTCCGAACGCATCGCGGAACAGGATCGAATCGAACACGGTGGTGGAGGTCGGAAAAGCGGACATCTCACAAACCTCTCACCGTCAGAACGATCGCGTCGGCGCCCGCCTTGCGATCGACCGAGATTTCCTGATACTCCGGCGAGTTCTGAAACTCCTTCGCCGCGGCATCGTCGGGAAATTCCATGATCACGACCTTGTCGCGCGGCCAATCGCCTTCCAGCACGATCGGGTGTGCGTCCGCCACCAGCAGCTTCCCCCTGAATTTCTCGAACACGCCCATAAAACGCGATTGATAGCGGTCATAGAGTTCGCGGCGGGTGAACTTCAACTGGGCGATAAGGTAGACGCTCATGACGGTCCTCATCTCACGTGTCGGGCCGCGCCGTTCAGGTCATGATCCAGTCAAGTGCGGAACTTCTTTTTCTTCTTGCCGAATGCAGCCTTGGCAGGCGCCGCGTTTTCGCGCAGCGGCTTGCCGGCATAAGCCGGCTTGTGCGGTTTCTTCGTATCGTAACGCGCCTTCTTGTCAAACCCTGCCCGGTCGGAGCCCTCAGTTCTTTTGCCGTGCGGCTTCGGTGTCCACGCCGGCTCGCGGACCTCCTCGCGCGACGGGCCGCCTTCGAGCGCCTCGAGGCGGATATTGTCTTCCTTGTCGGGACGGCGGATCTTGACCGCAAAGGATTCCGCGGCGCGGGCGGAAATCTCGAATTCGGTTGTCGTGTCCATGATGCGGATGGCGCCGATGTCCGACTTCTCGATGCCGCCGCGGCGGCAGATCATCGGCAACAGCCAGCGCGCTTCGGCATTCTTGCGGCTGCCGATCGAGGCGCGAAACCAGACGCTGCCATCGCTCATGACGTGACGCGGCGATGATTTTCCCTTCCGGGGTCGCGGGGCGGCGCTGCGGTCCTCGCCGCGCGGCGGGCGGCCCTCCCGGTCCCGGCCGCGATCCTCGCGCGAGCGGCCGCTGCCCTGCGCGGGATCGAGAATGTCCTCGGGCGACGGCAGCCGCGCCCGATAAAGCCGCGCCAGCGCGGCGGCGATGTCCTCCGCCGAGCGCTCGGCGAGCAAGGCCTGCGCCAGCATCAGATCTTCCGCGGTCGTCTCCTCCGAGAACAGCGCGTCCTTCAGCATCCGCTCCTGGTCGAGCCGGCGGATTTCGTCCGGCTGCGGCGCGGTACCCCAGGCGGCATCGATGCCGGCCAGATTGAGCAGCACTTCGGCGCGGCGACGGCGCGCCGGCGGCACCAGCAGCACGCTAACACCCTTGCGGCCGGCGCGGCCGGTGCGGCCCGAACGATGCTGCATCACTTCGGGATCGTTCGGGATATCGGCATGGATGACGAGGTCGAGGTTCGGCAGGTCGATGCCGCGCGCGGCGACATCGGTCGCCACGCAGACGCGGGCGCGGCCGTCGCGCAACGCCTGCAGCGCCATCGTCCGCTCGTTCTGCGTCAGTTCGCCTGACAGCGCCACCACCGAGAAGCCGCGCTCCAAGAGCGTCGCCTGCAAATGTCGGACGGCGTCCCGCGTATTGCAGAACACCAGCGCGCCCGGCGATTCGTAGAAGCGCAAGGTATTGACCACGGCGTGTTCGACGTCGCCGGCCGCGATCCTGACGGCGCGATATTCGATGTCGGCATGGCCGCCCTCGTCGCCGGCGACCTCGACGCGAAAGGCGGCCTGCTGATACGCCTTCGCCAGCGCGACGATGCCGCGCGGCAATGTCGCCGAGAACAATAGCGTGCGGCGATCGTCCGGCGTGGCCTTGAGGATGAATTCCATGTCCTCGCGGAAGCCGAGATCGAGCATCTCGTCGGCCTCGTCGAGCACGATCGCCTTCAGTTCCGAAACGTCGAGCCGGCCGCGCCGCAAATGATCGCACAGCCGCCCCGGCGTGCCGACAACGATATGCGCCCCTGCCGCCAGTTCGCGCTGCTCGCGGCGCGGGTCCATGCCGCCGACGCAGGAGACTACGCGCGCCCCGGCATGTTGATAGAGCCAGGAGAGTTCGCGATGGACCTGAAGCGCAAGCTCGCGGGTCGGCGCGACGATCAGCGCCAGGGGAGCCGCGGCCCGCTCGAACCGTTCGGCGGCGTCGAGCAAGTTGGTTGCGATCGCCAGGCCATAGGCGACCGTCTTGCCCGACCCGGTCTGCGCCGAAACCAGCAGGTCGCGGCCCGCGGCGTCATCGGCCAACACCGCGGTCTGAACCTGGGTCAGCCGGTCGAAGTTGCGTTCCGCCAAGGCTCGGGCGAGCGGCGGACTTGCGATCAGGAATGTCACGGGATGAAAACCTTGGGGTTGGCGCTTTCGGCCGGAAAAAGGGACAGAATCCCAACCGAACGGCTCGAAGCTTGCGCGATCGACAAAGCGCAGCCGTGCGGCCTGACGGATTTGACTGAGATGGGGATGCTGTAGGCGAAAACCAGCCGGCGCACCACCCATTATTTGCGTGGGCCGGCGGTGATTCCTGGCCAGTGGACCGGCTCACCGCTGCTTTCCGGTCAAATGACGAAGAATCCATGGCTGGCGTCGCGGCGGAGCTGCTCGACCAGGCCGTACTCCCAGTCGAGATAGGCCTGCATGGCGCTTTCCTTGACGTCGGTGCCCTCATAAGGGCGGCGGTAGCGGTGCGCGGGGTCGGGCTTCGGGATGGCCAGCGGCGGCCCGCGTTCCAGCGCGCCGTCATAGCCGCCTTCGAGCACGTAAGTCTCCCATCCCATCTGCGCCAGCCAGGACGCGGTCATGTCGGCGCGGACGCGCCGGTCGTCGGTCAGCACGATGCGGGCGCCGCGCACCGGCGCGGCCATGTCGATCTCTTGCACCAGCTGCCCGCCGGAATAATGGCGAAAGCCTGCGAGATGGCCGGCGGTGTATTCCTCCTCGGAACGGACGTCGAAGCGATAGAGCGTGCGGCCGGCCTGCGCCTGCAGCGCCGCCATGTCGGCCATGGCGATGTGGCGAACGCCGGCGCGATAGGCGACGTCGCGGGCTTTTTCCTCCGCGCCTTCGAACGCGCCGATCTCGCCGCGCCTGCCGGCGCCGTGCTCGAGGTCTTGCCGGGCCAGGGTCCAGCCGATCGTGCCGTTGCGCAGCGCCACCACCTTGTTGGCGACCCCGGCGTTGATCAGCGATTGCGCCCCGATGATCGAGCGGGTGCGGCCGGCGCAATTGACGATGATGGTGGTCGCGGGATCCGGCGCGGCGCGGCCCGCGCGCAGCACCAGCTCCGCGCCGGGCACGCTGATGGAGCCCGGGATGTTCATTGTGGCGTATTCATCGAAGCGCCGGACATCGAGAATCCTGATGTTGGCGCAGCTTTCGATCAGGCCGGCGACATCCTCCGCCGCCAGCGAAGGCGTGTGCCGCCGCGCCTCCACCAGCTCGCCAAAGGCCTTGGCGTAGGAATTGACGTCCCGGAACAGCTCAAAGCCCGCCGACGCCCAGGCCTGCAGCCCGCCGTCGAGTTCGCGGACGTCTCGGTAGCCCATCGCCGCGAGGCGTCCGGCCGCCACGGATGTCAGTCCCTCGCCGGCGTCGTAGATCACGATCGGCACGTCCTTGCGCGGCAGCCGGGCGGCGGCTTCGAGCGCGATCCGCTCAGTCGCCATGTTGGCCGCGAACAGCGGATGGCCGGTGGCGAAGGCGGCCTCGTGCCTGACATCGAGCAGCGCGATCTCTTCGCGCAGCAACAGCGCGCGGCGAACCTGTTGGGGCGTGACGGACGGCAGGCCCATTACGGCACACCGACGATGGCGACAGCGGCCCTCAATTGAACAGCGCCTCGTCACCCAGCACCGATTGCCGGAAACGCGAGGTCAGGATCACGCCATCGGCCGGAGGCATCACGAACACCAGCGCCTCGGCACTGATCTTGATCTGGGCAAAGGCCGTGGCCCTTCCCGCATGGGCGAGGTCGCGCAGCTCGGTCACCTCGGCCATGGTGCGAACGATCCGCGAGGTGCGGATGCCGCAAGCGACAGCGATGGCCGCAAGGTCGACGCCGGAAGCGGTCGGGGTCTTCTGCATGCCGGTCTCGCCGAAGCGTTCGTTGTCGAGCACCGCGATGGTCAGGTTCTTCGGCGCTTCCACCGCGATGGTGGCGAGCGAGCCCACGTTCATCAGCATCTCGCCGTCGCCGGTGATGACGAGCACCTTGCGCCTGGGCTGCGCCAGCGCCAGGCCGAGCCCGATCATGGAGGCGCCGCCCATGGCGCCCCAGAGCGGAAAATTGTTGGGATGATCGCCGGCGGCCGAGACGTCCCAGTTCGGCGCGCCGAGGCCGGCGATCACAAGCAGGTCGCCGCGGTCGCGCACCAGTTCGTTGACGACGTCGCGGCGATGCAGAAGCGCGTTCGGATTGGTCATTTGCGGGCGAGCTCCTTGAAGTTCTTGGCGCCGAGCACGCGCTGGCCGATCAGGACCGCCGCCGGTTTCCAGCTGTTGAAGGCGAGGTTCGCCGCGCCCTGCACCGCTGACGCAACGAGGTGGGGCTCGTCCACCTTGGTCACGATCACCCCCATGGCTTCGAGCGAGGGCCGCGTGCCCTGCCCCATCGGGATCTGCCACGGATTGAACTCGCCCCAGTCGCCGCGCATGGTCACGATCATCAAAAGCGGCATGTGGCAGATCACCGGCAGCGACAGCATGTTGATGCAGTTGCCGACGCCGCTGGACTGCAGCAGAAGCACTCCGCGCTCGCCGCCGAGCCACGCCCCGGCCAGCATCGCCACGCCCTCCTCTTCCGTGGTCAGCGTCACCACGCGCGTCTGCGGATCGTCCTCGAAGCGACGGATCAGGCGGCTATGGCCGGCGTCCGGCACCATGGCGACCTGGCGGATGCCGGCTTCCTTGAGCACGTGGTAGATTTCGTCCGGCCAGGTCGGCAGCGCCGCCGGCGCTTCGTCACGTGATTTTGCTGCATCGGCCATCGGGCTTCGTTTCCTCCGGGAAGTCCTGGGTTGATCGGCGCCGACCATAGATCGCGATGGAGGGAGGAGGAAACTAAATGTGCGCATGGCTTGTATCGCGGAATTGAGAGGCTGGGGTTTGAAGTGACCGGCTACGGCCATCACGGCGAGCTACCGAACCCAAATGCGCGTTCGATTGCAGGCTCCGCGAAGTAAACCACAATTGTCGAAACAGAGAGGTCGTCGTCGCCCGCGAAGGCGGGCGATCCAGTACGCCGCGGCTTTTCGATTGAATCACAAGCGTCTCTGGAATACTGGATCACCCGTTTTCGCGGGTGATGACGGATGGATATGGGTTCGTATTCTCGCCGCATGTTTCGCCCGAGGTTTGCTTTCGTTCGCACCCGGCCTTCCCTGCGCAGTGGGTTGACGGCTTGTAACGTGATCTCCCCGGTGAACGGCGCTTGCGCGCCTCGGCAAGCTACGCCCGCCGCGGCGCAGCCATGCCCCACACGGCGATCGCCGCCATCGACAGCGAGATCAGCACATTGTAGCCGGCGAGCGAGAGGCCGAGGAAGCGCCACTGCACCTCGTCGCAGCGGATCACTCTGACGGTGTCCAGACGCTCCAGCAGGTTGCCGGCGCTGCCGAGATCGACGACGGGGCCGGAGCAATCGGTCGGGCCCTGCCAGAATTTCCATTCGACGCCGGCATGGTAGGCGCCAAGGGAGCTATTGGCGAGGGCCGCCAGCGCAAGGATGGCGAGACCCGCGATCAGCAGCGACCGCGGCGCGCCACGGGTAGCCGCGAACGCGATCGCGAGCGCGAGCGGCAACGCCAGATAATAGGCGTAGCGCTGCTGGAGGCAGAGCGGACAGGGGCGGATATCCAGCACCAGTTCGAAGAACCAGACGCCCGCCAGCGTCACGGCGGCTACCAGCGCGGTCGCCAGCGCGGCAACCCGCACGGGATCGTCGGCATGGCGCGCGTGCGGCGGATAGGCGGCGGCATCTGACGTCACGGGTCGTTCTCCGCATCACCCTGCAGGCTCAGAACAGGCCACAGCGTCCTATCCCGCCGCCGCCGGCCTGTCGAGGCGCACCACCATCACATCCGCGGGGGTGGACCGGCAAGCCCCGCCGGCTGATCGCTTCGCAACCCCGCGCCCACTCCCGCGTTATCCTAGCCTGCAATCGCCCTTCCCAAGAGGACGAGGACAAGAAATGAGCAACATGACCCTGAAAGACCTGGCGAAGGCGATGGGCAAGATCGACTTTACGATGCTGACGACCCGCACCGACGGCGGCCGGTTCGCGACCCGGCCGATGAGCAACAATGGCGAGGTCGAATATGACGGCGATTCCTTCTATTTCAGCTGGGACAGCGCGCGTACCTTGAGCGATATCGCGCGCGATCCGCAGGTCGCCCTGTCGTTCCAGGGCAGCGCGGGGCTGCTCGGCAAGCCGCCGCCGTTCGTAGCGGTTCAGGGAACGGCCCGCATCATCCGCGACAAGCAGGCGTTCGCCGATCATTGGACGGCGGATCTGGAGCGCTGGTTTCCGCAAGGGATCGACACCGACGGCATGGTGATGATCCACGTCCATGCCGACCGCATCCACTATTGGGATGGCAGCGACGAAGGCGAAATCCCGGTATCGTGACGCGCGCCCTCAACGCAGGACAACCTGACCCGCGGCCATTGACGGGCGAGCGCCGCCCGCTATATTCCGCCGGCTTCGCGACAGGGCTTCACGGCCTTTTCCCGAGGGCCCCTGTGGCGGAACTGGTAGACGCGCTCGACTCAAAATCGAGTTCCGCAAGGAGTGCTGGTTCGATTCCGGCCAGGGGCACCAGAAGCGCTTCGCATAGCGTCTCATAGTTTCTCAAAAACCACTGCTTTCTCCGTCTGCTGCTGCAGGCACGAAGAAAACGCGACCGGATCAAGGAACAACTCGCGGCGGGGATAAACCCGTCACCGAGCAGGAAGCCCGAAAAGCTGGCCAACTCAGCCGCCGGCTCAAACCACGTTCGGCGCGGTCGCAGACGAGTACCTTGCCAACTTGAAGAGGAACGATGCGGCCGCACAGAACCTAAGCCCGTCGAAATGCTTGACGGCCTCAAGAGAAATGAGACGAACGGCCGGCGAGACACCGCTGACCGCCTCCGCTCCGCTATTGGAGCTGTCTTCCGCCCAAGCCGCCTTCAAATTTCTAATCCTCACGATGGCGCGGCCAGGCGACGTACGCGCGATGACGCGGGACCGAAGTTGACCTGAAAAAGCGAACTCCGGCAGACGAATGAAAATGCGCGAGCCGCACAACATGCCTCTATCGCGACAAGCTCTCGAAATCCTCAGGGCTGTCTGGCCATTCAGCCAAGAACACGAGCACGGGGCGGGACTCTCCGTTCCCAGCCACTACAGCTACCTGAGCGTGTGTCCGAGTTCACTATGAATCAAGTACAGCCGCGGTCCCTAGTACCGGTAGTAATAGTAAGGCTGCTTGTAGCGGCGCGGCGCATAGTAGGGTCGATAGCCCCGATCGAGCCGATAGCTATGAGGCTTGTAATAGTGAAATTTGTAGCCGCGGTGATGACGGAAGCGGCGTCCCCGCCCCCCTTCTCCGCCCTCACCGACCGTGACGAGCAGAGATTGCGCGGAATCCGGCACGAACAGGAACGTCGAGGTGACGAGGCTCGCGAGCTTGACCGATCCCGCCCCGTTGCCCCCTTCTCCCGTCGCCGGAGGATCAAGCTGCGCATCAGGACCCATCGCAGCAGGTGTCGCGGATGCACTGGCCGTGAGAACACTCAGCAGCGTTGCGCTAACGAGTATGGTCTTCATAGTGGTCTCCGCTGCTCCGCCACCTCGAACCGAATAACGGAACACGGCGTTGACGGTTCCCCAGCCGGCCGCTGAACATCCCAACCAGCTGACAATGGCCGCGACAGGCTGAACCGAAAATGAATTGGCGCTAGAGGTCGTACGATGATACCTCCCCTTTCCGTCAACTCGGCGATCGGCGGGATCGCCTGGCCGGGGCTTCCGGCCCAGAACGGCGCCAGCCTCCTGGCCATCCTGTTCCAGCTCGAGCAAAGCCAGTGGTGGTCTGCGCAGGAGCTTTCGCAACGACAGCGCAACCAGCTCAATGCGCTCCTCGACCACGCCCGCACCCACGTTCCGTTCTACCGCGAGCGACTGCAGGGCCTCGGCGACCTTCCCGCTGACGAGACCTGGCCAGAAGTATGGCGGCGCATCGCTCCGCTCACCCGGGCGGAGATTCAGGCGGCCGACGCCGCAGAGACCATGGTCACGGAAACGCTGCCGCCGGGACACGGGGAGTTGCGGGAGATCTACACGTCGGGTTCGACCGGCAAGCCGATCCGCTCGGTTCGCACGCAACTCTGGGAGCTGATGTGGAGCGCCTTCACGGTTCGCGACCATCTTTGGCATCGGCGCGACCTTCAGGGGGTCTTCGCGACGTTGCGCGAGAGCGGCCAGGGCAAAGCGCTTTATCCTGACGGACTCCGCGCCGAGAGCTGGGGCTATTCGAGCGCCACGATCCTCAAGACGGGTCCGATGGTCAGCCTTAATGTTGCAACACCCGTCGAACAGCAGGTCGAATGGCTGCGGCGTCAGAATCCCGACTACCTGTTGACGCACCCAACCATCGCGCGTCGGCTGGCTGATCATTGTCGTGACCACGGAGTTCGGCTGCCGCAGCTCAAGCAGGTCATCACCATTGCGGAGAACCTCAAGCCGGAGGTCCGAAGCGCCGTTCACGACGCTTGGGGGGTGCCGCTCGTCGACGTCTACTCGACACGCGAGATCGGGTACATCGCGTTGCAGTGCCCTGATCACGAGCACTACCATATCCAGTCCGAGCACGTCCTGGTTGAGGTTTTGAATGAGGAGGGCCAACCTTGTGCGCCCGGCGAGGTCGGCAAGCTTCTGGTCACCTCACTGCACAATCTCGCCATGCCGCTCATTCGTTATGACATAGGTGACTACGTCGAAGTCGGCCGACCCTGCCCTTGCGGGCGCGGATTACCGGTTATCCAGCGGATCCTCGGCCGCACGCAGAACATGCTGGTCATGCCATCCGGCGAACGACGTTGGCCGCTGCTGTCATCGGCGAACATTGCAACCATGCTGGAGATCGCTCCCGCGATCAGGGAATATCAGTTTGCCCAGAAGGCGCCCGATCTGATCGAATTTCGCTTAGCTGTCCCGCAGCCGCTCGCGGCCGACGAGGAAGCGCGGTTGACCGAATGGGTTCGCACAAAGCTCGACGCTCCTTTCGGTGTCGTCTTTGCTTATTTTGACGAGATTCCCCGGACCGCTGCCGGAAAGTTCGAGGACTTCGTCTGCGAGATCGATCGCGGTGGTTAGATTACGAGACCAACCGAAAACATTGTGGGGCCGTGGGACATCGCCGACAGAATAAGAATCGAACCAGCCCGAACCATCATTGTCGAAACGAGGAACGAGCCGTGATCGTGACGACGATTTCATCCCTTTTCTGAGGCTTGGCGCGCGCACGATGGAACCCGCTGCCGCTGGCGGAACGGCCATGGACGGAGGCCGGGCCTGAGACCCATTCAGTTCCCTGGGCATGGCCAGGCGCAGCCCGAGGGCGCTCGGTTGGCATGGGATTTCTGCATCAACCAACCATCCAATGAAGACAGCTCAATCGCCGAGCACACGGCGCCGCTGCTCGAACTCGTCCTTGTCGATCTCGCCCCGCGCAAAGCGCTCCTTGAGAATATCGATGGCTGTGCGGCCAGGCGGCGCGTGATGCGATGGGGAAGTGCCCTGCCATGGCCCGCCGACCCAACGCACAAGAAGGGCTGCAGCAGCAATCAACACCGCAAGTACAAGGATCATGAACAGCGGACCGAGTATCATCGCGTACCCTCCTCCGCCCCACCACATCATGTGTGGCCCACAGGCGTATCTGTCGGCGTCTGATGGTGCCTGCGCCCATGCCGCGCTCGATAAAAGCGCCAGAGCGGATCCCCTCGCAACGATTCTGGTCAGAGTTTTTTGCACTGGCGCGCCCCAATGTTGGCCGATCACCGAATTTTCATTCTAACCGGCCCAGCGGTTTGGCCGCTTGCGCAAGATCAAGGGGGCGCCCGCACGCTCGCGCATGAGCACAGCGACAACCGCGCCTGAGAGAAAGGTCAGCGCCGCAGTCCGCCCCGTCCCGAAACTGCGGCCGCCACCAGGCCCGGGTAGATCGCCTTCAGAATGCCGATGCGCTTGACGTGCGGGCCGAAGGAGGCAAAGAACAGCGGCAACGGCACGGCGCAAATGTCGCGCGGCGCTTCCGCTCCCGGTTCAGTCCTGTGACGCGATCAGGTCGGCGCCGCAGATGGCGCGGTCGAGCGCGTCGATCAGCACCTGAATCTCGAGGAACTTGACGCGGGCGCGCTCGGCCTTGTCGCGGTCAAACGGCGCCGCCAGCACCTTGGCATGGGCGTCCCGGTCCTCGATCATGCGCTCGCGCGCCTTCTTCAGCGTTTCAAGTCGCTCGCTCATTCGGATTGCTTTCAACGGAGGCAGATGCGTCACGCTGACAGCGCGAGTTTGTCTTCCTACACCGATCGAGCCGCCGACGCCACCGGCGATCAGACCGCCACTACCGTCCGCTCCGAGCCGATTGCCGGCGTCGATGAACCGCGCAGATAGTGCCGCATGGCGCCTACCGCGTCCGTCGACAGATCGGTTCGGCCGGTGCCGAATTTCGCCGGGACGCTCTGCGCGGTGATCGCGGCCACGCGATAGCGGCGGGATCGGTCCAGCAAGCGGCCCTCGACAAAGCAATCCTGAATGCGGCGGCCGGCGGGGTTCTCGATCTTGACGCCCAGGCTGACGCCAAAGCAGCGCTTCACATAGCCGCCCATCTGCTTGAAGGGATCGGGCGAGAACACGCTTTCCAGGTTCTCCTCCATCATCGTCCAGATTTCCTCTCCCGTCATTTCCAGCGTGGTAATCGCCGGATTGACCGGCACGATGTTCCAGAGGTCGTTCATCGTCACCTTGCCGGGCGGGACCGGAGCGCCGTAACGCCAGCCGTTGGAGAACGCCACCCCGGTTTCGGGGGCGCGCGCCACCGCCGCGAGCAGGAAGTCGTCCATCGGCGCGGAAAGACAGGTAGCGCGGTGCAGCAGGCGGTCGGTGGTTCCGACCACGGCCTGCAACATCTCGCGATGCGGGGCCAGGACCGCCTCGACCTGCGCCTGCATCTCGCGATCGGGCTGCACGGCCTGGTCGAGCGCGATCAGCCGGTGCCGGCAGCCCATGACCCTGCCCGCCTCGACCTCGAGGTCGAGGCGGCCGACGAACGAGCCATGACAGCCGGACTGGATCAGGATCGCGCCGTTCACCCGCACCGGCTCATGGAGCCGGTTGTGGGTATGCCCGCTGAGCAGGACGTCGATGCCGTCAACCGCAGAGGCGAGTTTGATGTCCTGCGGAAAGCCCAGATGTGAGAGAACCACGACCAGATCGACGCGCTCCTGCTGTCGCAGTTGGTCGATCAGGACCGGCAATTCCTTTTCACCGAAGCTAAAGGCCAGGCCCTTGCCATGCTCGGGCGGCATCATCTTGTCGACGACGGCGGCGATGCCGATGACGCCAATCCGCAAACCGCCGCGCTCCAGCACGCGAAAGGCGGGAAACGCCGGCGCTCCGGACTGCTTGTGGGTGGCGTTGGCGGCAAGCACTGGATAGTGCAACTCGCTCGCCAGCTGCCGCAGACGATCGGGGCCATAGGCGAAATCCCAGTGCGCCGTCATGGCGTCGAACTCGAGCGCGTTGAGCAAGGGAATCAAGTCGCGCCCCCTGGAATGAACAGCGGCGAAGGTGCCGTGCAGCGTATCGCCATTGTCGAACGCCAGCACCGCGCCGGGATGCTCCGCGCGCGCCTCGCGGAAGACCGCCTGGATGCGCGCATAGCCGCCCATGATCTCGGTTCGAACCTCGGCCCCGTCCCACATCACCTCCGGATGCGCCTCGAGATAGCCGTGCGTGTCGTTGCATTGAAGGATGGTCAGGTGACGACGGGTCATCGGCATGTCTCGACACGGCAAGGGGTGATGCCGCGGAGCAACGGATGGAAGCCCGCTTCGTTCCGACTTCACGCCGGTCGCAAGTTCCTCCGGAAAGCGAGGTTAATACCGCATGATCGCGCGCAGGCCGAACACGGCGGCGTTGCGGACCGGGCGGAGGCCGGTGGAATCGGCGACATTGCCGCCGGGGCGGAAGATGTACTGGAAGTCCGGCTGGATGGTGAAGCCCGGCGACACCTGCGCCTGATAGGTCGCCTCGATCACCGCTTCGAAGTCGCGGAACGGGGTGCGGACGCCTGTGAACAGCGCGGTGTCGATGTCGAACGCCCGGACCGCGGGGGAAATGCGGGCGAAGCCGATAGCGACGCCGAACGCATCGTCCGGGCGGCGCGGGACCAGCCCCTTGAAAGTGAGCCCGACATCTATGTCGAGATCGATCAGGTTGCGGTCCGGCGGGCTCCAGGAGGCGCGGAAGAACGATGAAATGCCCTGGTCAGGCTGGCCGCCCGGCAACTGCCAGAGCTGCTGGTCGACCACGCTGTAGATACCGTGATCGAACCTGTGGCGGCGCGGGTTGCCGGTGCTGAGCGTGGTATCGGCCAGCGACACGCCGTTGCCGTCGAAGCGCCTGTCGTCGAAGGTTCCGAAATGGGTCCACCAGCCGAGCTTGAGCATGCCCGGCAGGCCGATCGCGCTGTGCTTGAACTGCGCCTCCGTCATCACCACCGGCGGGTCGTTGACGGGGAAGATCAGGCCGTGCGGGTTGCGCAGCTGCGGGTTGAGGTGGGCCGGGCCCCTTCCGGCGGGATCGCCGTTGAACACCGCGACCAGATACGACTGGTTCGGGGTCGCGTCATACTTGAACCGGATGCCCGGCGCCGCGAGCGGACAGGCGAGGCCGCCGCTCGGCATGTCCGCCGCCGCGATCGCCGGCCAGCCGAACGCGGCGTTCATGAAGATTCCCGAAACGCTGCCGGCGAGGAAGTCGGAGTCGGCGGTGATCTGCCCGAACTTCACCGACAGCGTGTCGTTGAACAGCTTCTGCTCGATCCAGGCCTCGAACAGCCTTGTCCCGCGCAGCGCCTCGACGTTGCTGATCGGAAATATGTTGCCGAGATAATGCGTCGTCAGCCCCTGGCCGTGAAGCTGGAAGCCGCTGACGCGCGCGGTCGCGCCCTTCCAGCCCGTCAGCTTTTCCAGGTCGGCGTCGACAGCGGCTTCGAGCCGGCCGCCATAGACCGCCTTCTGTTGCGGGCCGCCGGTCGGATTGCCGAGCACCTCGCTGACATAGGCAAACTGATAGGTGATGCCCTTCGACGCCAGCCACGGCCGCAACCCCATGGTGGAGCCGAACGCGGGCGGCAGGCTGTGGCCGATCGACTGCTCGGGCATGCCGGCTTTTGCCGGGTCTTCCTTCGCCTGCGCCCCTGCGCGCTCCGGCGACAGGCTTATTCAGGCGATCAAACCGGCGGCGATCGCCGCGGCGATATTTCTCTTGCGTGAAAATGCTGTGGTCATGGCCCCCGCCTTCAGCCAGCGGCGGGTCCTACGGTGCTATCCGGGTGGCGCCCAACCGCTCATCGATTTTGATTGTTGACGCAACGTCATCGACCTACTCCGGCTACACGACACAACTCGGGGCTACCCGAACGGGAAGCCCCCCTGGATTTGATGCGGCACGAAACTCACGCCGCCCGACGCAGGCGGCGCTGACTTGCGCCGTCCTGCGTCGCCGCTGGTTTGCCTTACGCGGCGCGCACCGTCGCCAGGAACTTGGCGATTTCGGTCTTGAGCCGGGTGCTTTCGACCGAGAGCGACTGCGCGGCGGAAAGCACTTGCGCCGACGCCGATCCGGTTTCGCTGGCGCCACGCTGCACGTCGGTGATGTTGGAGGCGACGAGCGAGGTGCCCTGCGCCGCCTGCTGCACGTTGCGCGAGATCTCCTGGGTGGCGGCACCCTGCTCCTCGACGGCCGAGGCCACCGTGGCCGAGATTTCGGAGATTCGCCCGATCGTGGTGTTGATCCCGGTGATCGCGGCGACCGAGCCGCGGGTCGCTTCCTGGATTCCAGCGACCTGGCTGCTGATTTCGCCGGTCGCCTTGGCGGTCTGCTCGGCCAGCGTCTTGACTTCCGAGGCGACCACCGCGAACCCCCGACCGGCCTCGCCGGCACGCGCCGCCTCGATGGTGGCGTTGAGCGCCAAGAGGTTGGTCTGGCCCGCGATGGTGTTGATCAGCTCGACCACGTCGCCGATGCGGGTCGCCGCCTGCGACAGCGAGTTGATGTGCTCGTTGGTCTCGCGCGCCTGGACCACCGCTTCGCCGGCGATCTTGGCGGCTTCCTGCACCTGCCGGCTGATTTCGCTGACGGTCGCCGCCATCTCCTCGCTGGCGGAAGCCACGGTCTGCACGTTGGTCGAGGCTTCCTCGGAGGCCGCGGCCACCGCGGTCGAAAGCTGTTCGGTGGTCTCCGCGGTCTTGGTCAGGGTGCCGGCGGAGGCCTCCAGCTCGGTGGACGCCGAGGCGACGGTCTCGATCATTTCGCCCACCGCGCTCTCGAAATGGTCGGCAAGCTTGTGCATGTCGGCCTTGCGCTCGGCCGCGAGCTTGCGGTCGATCTCGGTCTTTTCCTCGGCCTCGCGCTGCGCCTTCTCGGCCGCCTTGAGCTTGAAGGTTTCGACCGCCTGCGCCATGTCCCCGACCTCGTCCTTGCGGCCGAGACCAGGCAGCACGACCTGGAAATTGCCTTCGGCGAGTTCGCGCATACCGGCGCACAGCCCGACGACCGGCTTCGAAATCGCACGTCCGATCAGCCATGCGAGGGCCAGGCCGAGAATCATCCCGCCAAGCGCGATAACAACGATCAAGGTGTTGGCCCAGGCGATCAGGCTGGTCACCTCATGCTCGATCTTATGCTCTTCTGCCGTCTCGCTCTCCTTGATCGCCGCCGCTTCGGCGGCGATCATCCGAGCCGCCTTGCGCATCTCGCCATTCATAAGCTCATTGACTTCCCTCGAGTCGTGCATGGCCTTGACGAAGGCGTCGTGGAACTTGTCGGCGCCGGACTTGACATCATCAAACTGCTTGCGTGCATCCGAGATCGGGATTGCCTTGTCGAACGATGCAAGGACCAACTTGAGATTGGCAAACGCGGTTTCGGCGATCTTGACGGCGGCCTCGTCATGGCGGGCAAGCGCCTTGTCGGCATTGAGACGGACCTGCATGACCAGCTTGATGGCTTCGCCGGAGAGAATCATCATATTGCTGTTGCCAGCCTGCGCGGCAGCGTTCTTCTGCAACTGTTCGAGGTCGATGCGCAACTTCTGCCCAACCGGATCGAGCACCTCCTTGACCAGTTTTGCCTGCTCACGCTGCATCGGAACGACCTTGTCAAAATCCTTTGAATAGACGTTGAACTGATCGGAGATTGCCTTCACTTTTGCGAGCCGCTCGGGATTCTTGACGGATTTCAATGCCTGGTCAAGCCGCTCGCGCACGATCTTGCGCGTCTTGTCGGCGGCGGCGAAATTCTCTTCCATATTTTCCGACGTCTCGCCGGCATAGCGCCGAAACGCCAGGAACTGCCGATCGATGTCGCTAATGACGGCGCCATTGCTCACCTTGCGGGCGTAGTCGGAAAAATCCCGATCAATCTTTCCAAACTCCACATAGGAAATTGCCGAAATCAGGCCCGTTATGACCAGAACGAGACTGAACCCACTCATGATCTTAGTGCTGATCTTGCGGTTGGTGAAAAATCCGAACAGGCCGGACGAGGCGCCGCCGGTGGACAGTGAAGCGTTGCTCATGGTGTTATCTCCTTCAGACAAGCAGTGACGGGAAAAAGCGGAAGCGTCGATCAGGAAGCGTCGATCAGGAAGCGTCGGTTGCGGCTTTGAACCGGACGCGCATTCCTGGGAAACAGGGCGGCGAACTTCCGGATCTGGTCGACGGATGCTTCGACCGGCTCCTTGTGGACGGTCCAGGTCAGGCCCTCCGAGCAGGGTGGCGTCGTCAGCGATCCCATGTAGCGGAAGTAGCCGCCGTTCTTCGGCAGGATCGCCGCGAGATCAATCGTGCCGCCCGCGCGCACTTCGGGACCTTGCCTGGCGGGCATCTGCTCGAAGAATGTCTTCAGGGCGGCGTTCGCCGCGCCGGGCCGGATGAACACTCCGGTCACCGCGAGCGCGCCGTCGCCAGACTTGTGGACGAAGTGGCATTCGAGATCGAAGCCCTTTCCCGCCAGCAGATGCTCGCTCGGATGATGCAGATGAAACTGCAGCAATTCGTATCGCGCGCCGCCGATCACGCAGGCGCTGCCAGGATCGGCGTTAAACTGGATGGTATGGCCATTGTTGACGATGCGTAGCGGCAGCGGCTTGTAATCGTAATCGACAGAACCGACGTCGCCCTTGATGCCGTTGCTGAGGTCGATCGGCGTCTGCTCCAGGCCGAGCTGGCACATTCTGAAATCGGATTGCAGTTCGCCCCATTTCTCGGGGTTGCCGTCGCCCTCATAGCTCCAGTGAGCAGCCGCCGCGCCGCCGCGCGCCGGCGCGTCGGAGGCGAGGGTTGCCTGCGCCTTGATGCAGCACGCACACGCCAATGCCCCGCGCATCAGCATACGACGATTGATCGACATCTGAGAACTCCGCAATTTAATGCCCCGCAAGGGCAGGTTGATCGGCTTCGAATCGACTTCTAACCCGCAGTAGGCGAACAGGCCGTCAGCAGCATCCGAAGCGGGAATGTTTCGGAATCGGAACTGCCGTGCTCCTTGAAACAATGGAGCTCACACGCTTAGTTAAGGTTAATTTCGCACGCCGTAGAAATACGGCCGTATCGAGTCCGCTGCCGCGATGGCCCGCGGCCGACCCGGCTGAAGCATTGTCGGTTTGATTGAATCAGAGCCGAAGCCCCCTGAGGCCGAGCAGGGCCGACAGCAACAATCGATGCGGCCTGGACTCAAATACACTTGCTATCTCGCGGGCTGCGACACCCAGCAAAGGTTGAAGAAAGAAAGCATGAGACGCCAGAGATTGCAGCGCTCCGGAAAATCGAAGCTGGTTTACTGGCTCAGCCGCGCCGCCAGCCTTGCGACGCCGCGAACAGAGCCATCGCCGGCGCGGTCGCGGGCAACGTCCCGGGGACGACCAGGCTGATCGCCTTTTCGAGTTCGACGCCTTCGATCCGAAGCGCAACCAACTGCCCGGCGGTGACTTCGTCGGCGACCGCCGCCTGCATGACGATCGAGGTGCCGCAACCGGCGCGGACCGCGCGCTTGACGGCCTCGGTGCTTCCGAAGCCGTCAATGATCGCCAGCGACTGCGCGAGCGCCCCGAGTTGCCGGCGCAGCAGGTGACCGGTGCCGGTACCGGCTTCGCCGCCGAGCAGCGGCTCGCGCTGCAACTCGGCCACCGACACCGATCCAAGGCCGGCCCAGCGATGGCCTGACGCGACGATGACCACCAGCGGCTCGCGCGCAAAGGTGCGCGCGGTGAAGCCCCGCCTTCCGTCCCACCATTCCATCACGGCGGCGTCCGCCTCGCCGCGCTCCAGCCGGGCGACCACCTCGGCATTCGATCCGATCCATTGCTCGACCGCGATGCCGACGTCTTGCCTGAAGGCCGCAAGATGCGGCTGCAACAGATAGGTGCCGACATTGCTGGATGCGGCCAGGCGCAGCGCGGGAAGGTGAACGAGGCTGCGAACACGCCCGGCGGTCTCGACCAGCGAGCGCGCCAGCGGCAGCAGCCGCGCGCCCTGCTCGGTCGGCTCGGCGCCGCCGCGTCGACGGACCAGCAACGGCGCGGCCAAGGCCGCCTCGAGCTGGCGGATATGGTCGGCGACGGTGGAGGGCGCGAGATCAAGTTGCCGGGCGGCGGCGCGAACGCCCCGCGCCGCGATCACGGCCACGAACGAGCGGGCATGAATCAGGTTCAGCATGTCATCCGGTCGATGCAGCGATTGCAGCCCCCTGCGCCGGAGGGTTGACGGCCCCACCCGGTGTCCTGCCGGCCAGCGCGTCGATAATGCTGGTCGCCGCCGCGAGCTCGATCTGTCGCCGCACCGCCGTCACCGCCGATCCGATATGCGGCGTCAGCACGGTGCGCGCGCCCGGCCGGGTCAATCGCGGATCGATCGCCATCGGCCGGCCAGAGCGTGCCCAATCCTCGCATTCGAAAACATCGGCGGCATAGCCGCCGAGATGACCGCGCTCAAGCGCGTCGGCCACGGCGGATTCATCGACCAGCGAGCCGCGCGCGGGGTTGACCAGCAGCGCCCCGCGCCGCATCCGGCTGATCGCTTTCGCGTCGATCAAGCCGGTAGTGGCCGCGGTCAGCGGCAGGCCCAGCACCACGATGTCGGCCGATGCCAAAACGTCCTCCAACGCCATCGGCTCGATATCGACGCCCGCATCGATCGGCGCGGCGTCGAAGGCCGTGATGCGGCAGCCGAACCCGGAGAGACGGCGCGCGATGGCCTGCCCGACCCGCCCGAACCCGACAATCCCGACAGTGGAGCCGGCGATGCCGGTGCCGTAAAGCCGCGGCCGCCAGCCGGCGAATCCCGATTGGCGGATTGCGGCGTCGCCGGCGGTGATGTGGCGGCCGAGCGCGATGATCAATCCGATCGCCAGTTCGGCAGTCGGCTCGGTCAGCAGGTCCGGAACGATCGTGACCTGAACGCCGCGTTCGCTCGCCGCATCGACATCGATATTGTCATAGCCCTTCAGGGCGGCGCCGATCACCTTCAGCTTCGGACAGCGCTCGAGAAAGGGCCGATCGATGCAGTCGGTCATGAAAGCCATCAGCCCGGTCGCTTCACGGCAGCGCGCGATCACCTCGTCGTAGCTCCATCGCTCGGGCTGCTCATTGGCGACGACGCGGGCGGCGCGCTCCAGCACGGCGCGGGTTTCGGGAAACACCCGGCTGGTCAGCACGACGAGCGGCAATTCTGGCGGCGCATTCACTTGAGCGATTTCCGCAAATAGGCGCCGACGCTGTCGACCACCACGACGCAGGCTAGGATCGACAGCAGGATCGCCGAAACCTGGTCGTAGTTCAGAAGCCGGAGCGCCGCGATCAGCTCGAAGCCGATTCCGCCGGCGCCGACGATGCCGAGCACCGCGGAGGCGCGGAAATGATACTCCCAGCGGTAGATCGTGACGTCGGTGAGCTGCGGCAGCACCTGCGGCAGCACCGCGTGCTGGATCACCTGCATCGGGGTCGCGCCGGCCGCGCGCGCCGCTTCCAAGGGCTTGGGATCGACGTGCTCGATCGCCTCGGCGTAGAACTTGCCTACCATGCCGATCGAATGCAGCGCCAGCGCCAGCACGCCGGGAAGCGCGCCGAATCCGACCGCGGCGACAAACAGGACGCCGAGGATGATCTCCGGCACCGAGCGCAGGAACGCCAGCAACGTCCGCACCGCCAGATAGATCGCCGGATGCGGACTGGTGTTGGGCGCGGCCAGCAGCGCCAGCGGCAACGACAACACCACGGCGAGCGCGGTTCCCGCGATCGACATCGCCAGCGTATCCAGGAGCGGCCGCAACCAGGTCCGCCAGCGGCCGAAATCCGGCGGCACCATCTCGGAGGCGAGCGTCGCGATCGCCGGCCCGCTTTCCAGGAAGCGCTTGGCGTCGAAGAAGCCCGTCGCCGCCAGCGCGGCGACGCAGGCGGCGACAACCAGTGCGACGAGGCCCGCGCCGCGCAAGGCGGCGCGGCGCTGCCCGGCCAGAATGGCGTCGAAGTTGTGCGAAGCGACCTTCATCGGCTCACAGCTTGGCAAGGTCGAGGTCGAGCACCTTCGCCATGTCGCGCAGCACGTCGTAATCCCGATCGGTCGCCGCCGCGATGGCTTCGACGCGGAACAGCTTGAGGATCGCCGGATCCTTCAGCTCCAGGAACGCCCGCTTGATGGCGTCCTTGAGTTCGGGCCGCAGGAAGCCCTGCATCGTCATCGGATAGTTCGGGATCGGATCGGACAGCGCAATCTGCCTGAGCCTGGCGGCATCGACCTTCTGGTTCTCGACCAGCACCCGGTAAATGGTTTCGGACAGCGCGCCGGCCGGCACCTGCCCGGCGGCCACCGCGCGCGCGACCGCGTCGTGCTGGCCGAGATGGATCACCTTGTAGTCGGCATCTCCGATCAGCCCCTGCTTGGCGAGCAGCGCGCGCGGCGCAAGATGGCTGGAGGTGGAAGCGCGGTCGCCGAACGCGAACGGCTTGCCCTTGATGTCGGCGATTTCCTTCACCGGACCATCAGCGGTGGCGATCACGATCGAGCGGTAGTTGGGCTTGCCCTTTTCGACGCCGACGCCGAACGGTTCGATCTCGGGCGCCTTCGACTTGGCGAGCACATAGGAGAACGGTCCGAAATAGCCGACCTCGATGCGGCCGAACCGCATCGCCTCGATCATCGAGGAATAGTCGGTGGTGACGATCATCTCGACGGGCTTCTTCAGCACGTCCTCGAGATACTTCTTGAGCGGCTGCGCGTTCTGGATGATGGTCGCTGCGTTCTCGTCAGGCAGCAGCGCGACGCGCAGTCTGTCCGGGTTCGACCTGTCGGCGGCGAATACCGGGCCGGCAAGCGCGCACAGGCCGGCCGCGGCCGATGCAAGCAGGAAGTTGCGACGTTGAATCATCTGGCTACTCCGTTGGATGGCAAGCTTCGTCACGCCGCCGCGGCCAAGCTGTTCTGGCGGTCGTTCGCATAGATGTGGTCGAGCATTCCGGACTCGAGCTGGTCGGGCGTTCCCTCGAAAACAATGCGACCTTGCGCCAGAGCGATGATGCGATCGGCGAACCGCGCCGCCAGATCGATCTGGTGCAGGCTGACGATCGCGGTGATGCCGTCCTCCCGGCAAATCCGGTGCAGATCCTCGAGCACGCGAACCGAGGTGGCGGGATCGAGGCTTGCGACCGGCTCGTCGGCCAGCACGATCTCCGGCTGCTGGGCCATCGCGCGCGCGATGCCGACGCGTTGCTGCTGGCCGCCGGACAATTGGTCGGCGCGGTCCAACGCCCGCTCGGCGAGCCCGACCCGGTCCAGCGCCTCCAGCGCCAACAGGCGGTCGGCGCGCGGCAGCGGAAACATCGACCGCACCACGCCATGCGCGGCGAGCCGTCCGGTGAGGACGTTGTCGAGCGCCGACAGCCGGCCGATCAGATGATGCTGCTGGAACACCATGCCGGTCCGGCTACGATGCGCGCGCAACTGGGAGCGGCTGGAGAAGATCGAGCCGCGGCCGTCGACGCAGACCTCGCCCGAGGTCGGCCGGACCAGCCCATTGAGGCTGCGCAGCAGGGTCGATTTTCCCGCGCCCGACGTGCCGAGAAGGACAGTGAATTTCCCGCGCTGAAAGACGGCCGAAGTCGGCTGGAGCGCGACCACGCCGTTGCGATAGGTAACCGTCACGTTCTTCAGCGATAACATGTCGAGCCCCGCGGCCTGTTCGAGAGAACCGAACAATGCCGGTCATTGTTCGCGAGTCTCGACTAGCAGGGCTCCGTGACGGAGGGATGACATGGGGGACCGCGCGTCCCGCCGCGCCGCGCGCAAGCATTGCGCAGAAAAAAAGCCCGCGTCGCTGCGGGCTTTTTGTCTTGCCATCTCACCAGCCGCGGTGGCCGCCGAAGCTGAAGGTGATGCCGGGTCCGCCGCCGTAATAGCCGGGATGGCCGTAGTAACCGTGGTGACGCGGCGCGTAACCGTAGCTGCTGTAATACGGCCGATGGTGCCGGTGGCCCCAGTGATGACGGTGCCCATGGTGGCGGTGGCCCCAATGGCGATGGCCATGCCAGTGGCCGTGACGTCGTCCGGCGCTGATGTCGGTGGAAGATTCCGCGACATTTGCGGATGTGACCCTGGCCTTCACCGCGCCGTCGCCGGCGTTGGCGGCCGAGCCGCCGATCAGCGCCGCGCCACCCACGGCAAGAACGATAGCTAGCTTTCTCATGACTGAACTCCACTGTGATGTGCGCACTATAACGGGCGGGCGAGCCTTACGTTCCGGCTGCGACATTAAGGTCCCGACAGTTGCGTGAACGCACATTCATGAAGGTGAACGGCCGGGCTTCGCCCCGGGTTCCAGCCGAGCGCGCCACGCTTCGGAAAGATCGGAGCCACGATCATGTTCCATGCCGAATGAGCTGGATTGAGAAAGTCGATGGAGGTGAACGGCGCGGTTCATTGATGGGCAGAACCAGAACCGTCGTCGAAAACCGCGCCGCCATCATGCGCCGGAATCGCCGGCATTGGGATAGAACAACTGCTCGCCATTGACCTTGTAGTCGGCGATCGCCCTCTGCCCCTCCGACACCAGCCAGTCGATGAACTGCTGGCCGAAATCCTTCTTGACGCTCGGATGTTTCTCGGGGTTCACCAGCATGACGCCGTACTGGTTGAACAGGCGCTTGTCGCCTTCGACCGCGATCATGAGTTCGCCGCGGTTCTTGAATGACAGCCAGGTGCCGCGGTCGGCGAGCACATAGGCGTTCGCGGCCGAGGCGGTGTTGAGCGCGGCACCCATGCCCTGCCCGATCTCCTTGTACCAGGGGCCCTTGTCCCTGGCGATGTCGATGCCGGCGAGCTTCCAGAGGTTGAGTTCGGCCTGATGGGTACCGGACTTGTCGCCGCGCGAAATGAAGTCCGCGCCCTTCGCCTTGATCGCGACGAGTGCCGCCGTGATGTCCTTCGATCCCTTGATGCCGGCCGGATCACCCTTCGGGCCGACCAGGATGAAGTCGTTGTACATGACCGGGTAGCGCTTGACGCCGAAGCCGCCGGCCAGAAACTTCTCCTCCGCCGCCCTGGCGTGGACGAACACCACGTCGGCGTCGCCGCGCCGCGCGGTGTCGAGCGCCTGCCCAGTACCTTGCGCCACCACCTTCACGTCGATGCCGGTCCTGGCCTTGAACATCGGCAGGATGTGGCCGAACAGGCCGGAATCCTGCGTCGAGGTGGTCGAGGCCACCAGGATCGATTTCTCTTGCGCGGAAGCGCTGCCGCCGAATACCAGCGTCGCGGTCACCGCCATCAGCAGGCGGCGCGTGAGCATCTTCATCCTGTTCTCCCTTCCATCAGACCAGTAATTCACCGGCGAGGAACGCCCTCGCCGCGGCGGTTTGCGGCGCGTCGAAGAACGCCGACGCAGCGGCGGCCTCCACGACGCGGCCGCGGTGGAGCATGACGATGTCGCCGGCCAGCCGGCGAGCCTCGCCGAGATCGTGGGTCGCCATCACGACCTTGATGTTGCGCTGGCCGACTTCGCGAATGACGTCCTCCACCGCCTTGGTGGCGGTGGGATCGAGGCTCGCCGTCGGCTCGTCAAGGAACAGCACCGCCGGATCGCGCGCCAGCGCCCGCGCCAGCGCCAGCCGCTGCTGCTCGCCGCCGGACAATTTTCGCGCGGCGCGGTCCGCCAGCGCTTCGAGGCCGACCAGTTCAAGCAGTTCGCCGCATCGCCGGGCGCGTTCGGCGCGCGGGACGCCGGCGGCGCGCAGCGCGTAGCGGATGTTGGCGCCGGCGCTTCGCCGCAGCATCGTCGGGCGCTGAAACACGATCGCGCGTTTCAACGGCGCGGCGTTCTCCCGCCCGCCCCAGCTGATGCGGCCGCGCGACGGCGCCAGCAGCCCCATCGCCAGCCGCAGCAGCGTGGTCTTTCCCGAGCCGTTGGGACCGATCAGCAGCGTCGGCGCGCCCGGCGTGAATTCGAGCGTGAGATTGTCAAGGATCGTGACCGCGCCGGCCGCGACCGTGACGCCATCGAACACGACAGGCAGTTCGGAGAACGGCGCGCGCATGGTCACCCCGCCCATCGTTCGCCGGCGCGGCGCGCGGTCCAGGCCAGCGCGTTGACCGCGATCACGATTGCGATCAGCACCATGCCGAGGCCGACCGCCAGCGGCAGGTCACCCTTGGAGGTTTCCAGCGCAATCGCCGTCGTCATGGTGCGGGTGAAGCCTTCGATGTTGCCGCCGACGATGATGATGGCGCCGACCTCGGCGGCCGCGCGGCCGAAGCCGGCCAGCAGCGCCGTGACCAGGCTGAAGCGCGCATCCCACACCAGCGTCGCGACCCGGCCGAGCGGGCCGATGTTCATCGCCGTGAGTTCGTCGCGGTACTCGATCCAGAGGTCCTCGATGGTCTGCCGCGCCAGCGCGGCGATGATCGGCGCCACCAGAATGGTCTGAGCGATGATCATGGCGCGCGGCGTGAACAACAGGCCGAAGGAGCCGAGCGGCCCGGAGCGCGACAACGCCAGATAGACCGCAAGACCCACGACAACGGGCGGCAGACCCATCAGGGCGTTGAGCCCGACGATGACGCCCTGACGGCCGGGAAATCGCGTCAGCGCGAGGAACGCGCCAAAGGGGATGCCGATCATCGCGGCCAGCAGCACGGCGGACAGGCTGACATAGAGCGACAGCCGCACGATGGCGAACAGCGCGGCATCGCCGCTGAGCACAAGATGAAGGGCGGATACGTCGTCAGGCATCGGGATTTCCGGTTGCGCCATCTTGCGCAGATCGTTCTGATATGGTCAATTTTCGTAACAATTGCACTTTTCTGCATATTGGTGCCTATGCCAGAGCTCCTGACAACCGAAGAAGCCGCCGACTATCTCCGGCTCTCGGAGCGCAAGCTTTACGAGCTGGTGGCGAGCCGGACGGTTCCCTGCAGCAAGGTCACGGGGCGCTGGCTGTTCCCGCGCGGGGCGCTCGACCGCTGGGTCTCGGCCGGCCTGATCGCCCAAGCCGGCCTTTCGCAAGCCGCGCCGCCGATCGTCGGCGGCAGCCACGATCCGCTGCTGGAATGGGCGCTGCGCGACAGTCATTGCGGCCTCGCCAGCCTGCCGGAGGGCAGCGAGGAAGGTCTGCGGCGGCTGATCCGCGGCGAGGTGATGATCGCGGCGATCCATCTGCACCGTCTCGACGGCGACGATGAAGCGGCCAATGTCGATAGCGTCGCCGCCGCGCCGGGCTTGCATGACGGGGTCGTCATTGCATTCGCCCGGCGCGAGCCAGGCATAGTGGCCGCGCCGGGCAATCCGCTGGGGCTTTCCGACATCGCCTCGGTCGCCGCTTCGCGCGCGCGGATGGCGCAACGGCCAACCGGCGCCGGCGCCCAGTTGCTGCTGCTGGCGCTGCTGGCGCGCGCCGGCATCGGGCTCGATGAACTCAAATTGGCCAAGCCTGCGTTTCCGACCGGGCCCGACATCGCGCAGGCGGTGCGTTCGGGCCGCATCGATTGCGGGATCGCCACCCGATCGGTGGCGCTTGCGGCCGGGCTCGATTTCCTCCCCCTCGCCTGGGAGCGTTTTGATCTCGTGCTGCGGCAGCGCGACTATTTCATGCCGGGGCCGCAGGCGCTGTTTGGCTTCATGCGGCAGGCGAGCCTGCGCGATCGCGCCCGTGAACTCGGTGGCTATGACGTCGGCGAGGCCGGAATGGTGCGGCTGGTGAATTGAGCTGGTGATCCGGCCCTCATCGCCGCCCCGGCAGCCATGCGGTGAAGCCGGCTTCGCCGAGCTTTTTCATCACGTCCTCCAGATGCGCCCGATCCCGGGTTTCGATCACCACTTCGAGCAAAGTGCCCTTGGCGGGCAAGTCTGAAAACGTGCGCTGGTGCGAGACCTCGATGATGTTGGCGCCGGCCTCGGCCAGCAGCGCCGAGACCGCCGCCAGCTGGCCGGGCCGGTCGACGATGTCGATGGCAATCTGGGTCAGCCGTCCCTCGCGCGCGAGCTCGCGGGTCAGCACCGAGGCGATCAGCCGGGTGTCGATATTGCCGCCGGTCAGCACCAGCCCGACATTGCGCCCGGCGAAGCGCTCGGGCGCGGCCAGCACCGCGGCGAGGCTCGCGGCGCCGGCGCCTTCGACGACGGTTTTTTCGATCGCGATCAGCAGCGCCAGCGCGCGTTCGATCTGGTCTTCGCTGACGAGGATGATGTCATCGACGAGGTCGCGGACGATTTGGGTGGTGATCCGGCCCGGCGCCTTGACGGCGATGCCTTCGGCCAGCGTGTCGCCGCGCATCGGCAGCCGCTTGCCGTAGATGGCGTTGTACATCGAGGGGTAAAGTTCGGCCTGGACGCCGACGATGCGAATATCCGGCTTTATCGATTTCGCCGCCACCGCCATGCCGGACACCAGCCCGCCGCCGCCGATCGGAACCACCAGCGTGTCGAGATCAGGCGCCGCCGCGAGCATTTCCAGGGCGACCGTGCCCTGGCCGGCGATGATCAGCGGATCGTCATAGGGATGGATCAGGGTCATGTCATGCGCGGCGGCATGGGCGCGCGCGAACGCGCCGGCCTCCTCCAGCGTCGCGCCTGAAATGACGATCGCGGCGCCGTGGCGCCTGGTGTTTTCGACCTTCACCATCGGCGTGCCGACCGGCATAACGATAACGGCGGGAATGCCGAGCAGGTTGGCGTGGTAGGCCACGCCCTGGGCGTGGTTGCCGGCCGACATCGCGATCACGCCGCGCCGCCGCTCGTCCGGCGACAGCGCCTGTAGCCGGTTGAGCGCGCCGCGCTCCTTAAAGCTGGAGGTGAACTGCAGGTTCTCGAATTTGAGCCAGAGCTTGCAGCCGCAGATTTCGCCGAGCGTCCGGCTCTGGTTGCATTCAGTGACGCGAACCGCGCCGGCAATGGCCGCGGCCGCGGCCCTGATGTCATCGGGCGTGACGGCAAGGCGGCCGGGCTTTGGCGGAGTATCCAACGACGGGGTCTTGGGGGCGTTCGGCATCAGGGGAGCCTCGTTGACCAGGAATCCTATCAGGCTTTTTGCCCCGAAGCGCCGGCTTCGTCGGCGTCCGCTAAGCCGGGAATAGCGAAGCCTCCGCCCCCATGAACATGGGTGTCGCAAAATGCCGTTGCGGGGTTACACTTGCGGGTGGGCCGCAGGGGAAAGGCGGCCGGAGTTGTCCCGGATGAACCTGCCGAGCGATCAGCCGAAGGCCGCAGCCATTCCAGTCCTGCTGGTCGAGGACGACGCGCCGACCCTTTGGCGGCTACAGGACGCGCTGGCCCAATCCGGCTATCGCGTTCGCGCCGCCGGCACGCTCGCGGAGGCGCGCGCCTGCCTGGCGGAAGCCGCGCCGCGGGTGCTATTGACTGACCTTCAACTGCCTGACGGCCACGGCGTCGACCTGATTCGCGAGACCCGGCAGCGCTTTCCCGATACCGAGATCATGGTGATCTCGATCCTCGGCGACGAGGAGAGCGTGATCTCGGCGATCACGGTCGGCGCCACCGGCTACCTCCTGAAGGATGCCTTCCCGACCGATATCGCCGCCACCGTGCGCGACCTCGTGGCCGGGCACTCGCCGATCTCGGCCTCGATCGCCCGCTTCATCGTGCGCCGAACCCAGAATATGCCCGAGCCGCCGCCCGGCCCCGCGCTCAACACCGCCAGACTGACGCCGCGCGAGATCGACATCCTGTGGGGCATCGCCAAGGGCTTCAGCTATGCCGAGATCGCCGGCCATCTCGGCCTGTCGCGCCAGACCGTGCCCGGCCACATCAAGAGCATCTACCGCAAGCTCGAGGTCCATACTCGCGGCGAGGCGGTGTTCGAGGCGGTACAGCAAGGCCTGATCCGGCTGTGAACGAGGACGGCGACGCGCAACCGGAGCCGACGGGCCGCGAGCGTCAGCGACTGCTGGCCTCCCGCCTGCTCCAGTACCTGCTGCTGCAACTGCTGATCGCGGCGGCCTGCATCCTGGCGCTGCGGCAGTCGCTGCCGGAGCCTCCCGCGCAATATCTCGTCACGGCGTTCAACCTCACCGAGGGCGGCGTCGCGCGCCCGGTGAGGCTGCCGTATTTTTCTCCCTTGCGTTACGCGATGGACGATCCGCCGCGTTTCACGAGCGAATTCACCCACTCATCCGATGACTCCCGGCGCGCCTGGTCCGTGTTCCTGCCGCGCTTTACCAATGGCGTGGAGGTGATGGTCAACGACGTCGTGATTCTGGACAGCCGGCGCGATCCCGCCGCCAACCGTCCCGACCGCAACACGCCGGCGATTGCGGTGATCCCGGCCACCGTGCTGCGCGACGGCGTCAACGCGATTTCAATCCGCCTGTTCATATGGGGACCGATATCGGGCTTCCTGGAGCGCATCTGGGTCGGCCCGGATGAACTGCTGCGTCCGAGCTACAATTTGAGAACACTGATCTTCGTCACCCTGCCGGTGGTGTTCTCCTCCTGGCAGGCGATCCTCGCGGTCATTCTGGGCATCATGTGGGTGATGCGGCGGCATGAGCCGGCCTATGGCGTGCTGGCGGCGGCGATGGCGGTGGGGGTTGGCCAGGCTTTCCTGCAGACGCCGCTGGGGGAGACGCCGTTCTCCCGGCTCAACGTGGTCCTGATCTCGTCCGCACCGATTGAAAGCGCGCTGGTCCTGACATTCGCGCTACTGCTGTCGGGCTGGAAATGGCGGCGCTACGGCCTTGTCATTTTCGTGCCGGGCGCGGTGCTGGCGCTGAGCGGCCTGTTCGGAAGCCCGGCGCTGTCGCGCGGGCTGTTCCTGATTCTCGCTCTGCCCACCGTCGGGGCCTCGCTGGTCATCATGGCGGTCGTGACGGCGCACTCGGTGCTGCAACGGAACAATGTCGCGAGCTTCCTGCTCGGCTGCGCCGTCACGATCATGCTGACCTGCTGGATCGTCGACCTGCTCTCGGTGTTTCAGATGATGTCCAACCGCATCTTCACCGCGCGGCTGTCCTACTCGGCGATGCTGGTGGCGATCGGCGCCGGGCTGACCTGGCGGTTCGCCCGCGCGCTCAACCAGGTCGACGGTTTTGCCGGACGCCTGGTGGCGCAAGTGCGCGAGACCGAGGAAAAGCTGAAGGCGAGCTTCGTGCGCGAGGAGGAACGCGCCCGCGCCGCGGCGCTGGCGCGGGAGCGAACGCGGCTGATGCGCGACCTCCATGACGGGCTCGGCGGCCAGCTTGTCAGCATTGTAGCGCTGAGCGAGCGCGGCGATGCCGCCGCCCCGATCGGGGAAGCCGCACGCGCGGCGCTGAAGGACCTGCGCCTCGTTGTCGATTCCATGGACGACATCGGCGGCGACCTGATGCTGGCGCTCGGCTCGTGGCGCGAACGCGCCATGGCGCAACTGCGGCCGCACGGCATCGCTTTGGACTGGCGCGCCGTCACCCCGCAGGGCCTGCCGGTTCATCCGGAGTTGCGGCCATGGCACGTCATCCAGATCGTTCGGCTGCTGGATGAAGCCCTGACCAATGCGGTCAAGCACGCCGGCGCAAGCCGCCTTACCGTAAGGATCGAGACGCTTGCCAGCGACGACGCGACGGAGCGTGGCAGCATCACCGTCGAGGACGACGGCAGGGGTTTCGAAGTCCCGCCGGAAGACGGCGCCGCGGGTACGACGACAGCGGCCCGCGGCTTGCGCAACATGCGAAGCCGCGCGGCGCGCTGCGGCGCGGAGCTGGTGCTGGACTCCACGCCAACCGGCACCCGAGTCAGGTTGACATTGCCCGCTCGTTTCCCCGACAGCGACGCAGCGGCCGGCTGACGCCCGCTGCATTATGCATCAACGGCGACCGGCCCGGTTGACCGGGCCGCCGCGATTCATCGGCGTGCCGGCACGGACGCCGACGCCCGGAGCGCCGACGCCGACACGGGCGACACCGACCGCCGGGGTCGCAACCGCGGCTGCCGCAACCGGGGTGGGCCGCATTACGCAGCCCTTCGGCACGCCGACCGTCTTGCAGTAAACCACCGCGGCCTCGGCCGATCCGATGCCGCCTGTCGCAAACGACGCCACAACCGTAAGCCCTGCGAGCGTGAGGCCCGCATTCAGCCATCCCGTCTTGTTCAACATATGCCATCTCTCCCGCTTCACGTGCAGGCTTGCGACGCACCGATCGGTCATCGCAGCCGACGTGAGCCGTAAATGGTCCAGAGCCGGGCGCGGCGATATCCCATGAAGATGGTGTGGCTGACGATTTGCTCGCTTTCCTGATGCCATGAACATGGCATGGACCGCGACCCGCGACCTCGACGAGGTTGCGTGCGCGCATTCCTGACCTTCAGATTTTCGACGAAAGGTGATCCATGATGAAATCAATCTGCATCGCGACCGTGGCCGTCGCCCTGATGCCGCTGCTTACCGCAAGCTTTTCAGCCCACGCTCAATCCGGTCCCAGCCCCAGGGAGCAGATGGCCTGCCGTTCGGATGCCGGGAAGTTCTGCGCCGATCATGTTGGCAAGCCGCCGCAGATGAACGCCTGCCTGCGCCAGAACAAAGCCAATTTGTCGGAAGCCTGCCGCAAGGTGGTGGAAGCGCGCGGCGGCTAAATGGGCCAGGCTAACGGCAGAGGGTCGTCTGGATTGAATACAGACCTCAATCTGCGCCGAAAAGCATGATCCGCTGTGTTTCACCGCGGGGCGGCCCGAACGCGAAGGCCTGGCGCGGTTCGGAAACCTGCCCGATCCTCTGCTCGACGGCGTCGAGTTCCTGCTCCCGAAGCTGCTTTGCGCGGCGCTTCTCCTGACGGCGTTCGGCTCGTCGTTTTTCAACCGCCGCGCGCCTCGCATCGGACGCGCGGCTGGTCGCGACGGTTTGTTGAGATGCTACGCTGGCTTCGCTGGCCTCTATCGAGGAGGTCGGTACCGCGACCGCCGGCTGCACTGCGGGGTTCACCATCGGAACAACAGAGGCCTGCGTCGCTACCGGCGTTGCCGGATGGGCAGCCGTGATGTGCCGGGCGGGTTCCGCCGCTGCGGTGGCGGCCGCACTCGGCTCCGACGCCATCCGCCGCTCGAGCCTGCTGGTTTCGGTTCCGTATTTCGGCTCATGCGGGCTGACAATGTTCGCGGCCAGGTAGCCGCCGCCGAGTCCGGCCGCGACCGCAAAGATCACGGTTCCGACGCCAGCAAAATAGGCGGTTGATGTACGCATCGTCTGGCTCCTTCATGCACAAGCGAGCAACGCATGGAGGGGGACGATGTTCCGACAGGACATCAGCCATGGCAGTGCGCAACAGGCCTGGCAGAGCGCAACCGATGGCGAAGGAACCTGGTGAATGCCGCTCAAATCATCGCGGCGACTTTTTCCAGGCCGATAATGCGGGCGAGAGCGCGGACTTCGCTCTTCTGGTCTTCACGCAACTGGAACAGCAGCGGCATCGCCGCCGATTTCAACAGCTGGACTTCCTCGGCCTCGGGATCGATCGGCAGACCGACTGCGTTCGGATTGCCCTGCCGGCCGGCGTGGATCTTGCGCGCAATGGCGCGCAACGCGTTCTCCACCGGCGGCCAATAGGATTCCTGCGCGGATGATAATTTGAGCCGCTCCTTGATGCCGGCGATCTGGACATCGCTGAGAAGCGCATAGTTCTTCTGCGGCTGCGGCTTGTTCGCGGCCTTTGGCTTGGCTGGCACTGCCGCCGGAGCCGCGGGCGCTGTGATCGGCCCGGGCATGCCGAGATCGCCGGGCGACGTCGAGGCATAGGCCCGGCGCAGCGACTCGCTCAGCGCGGGATCCATTCGCGGCGGTTCGGTAGGTTCCAGCGCATGATTGACGACGGCCAGTCGATCCTGCTTGGCCTGCCGGTTCGAAATCGGGCCTTCAACGGCGGAGATGGAGGCGGACGCCAGTTCGAGCCGCGGCGCAGGAAGGCTGTCGCGGCCGATGACCACGGCCGTGGCCGCGCCGACCACGAGCACGCAGGTCAGCGCTACGATCGTCAAGGCTCTGGTCAATAAGGTCTCCATTCCCGCCGAACGATTGGTACCTTTATCGAAAACTGGATGCAAATTAAGGCTTTACCATGCCGAAGTCGCCGTCAGCATTCAGGAAAACTGAAGGAAATCCAGGCCTAAAAGCCCGGAATCAGGCCGCCGCGGCCAGTTCGTAGGCGTCCTGGATGTCGGCGACGATCTCGGAGGCCTCCCATAGCGCGCGCGGCGCCACCTGGCGCAGGGTGACGGTCCAGTTTCCCTTGTGCGAGCGGGGCATGCTGACGACGTCGAATTCGACATTGCGGCACAGCGGATGCCGGTCGAGCGCATAGGCGACGCGCCGCCTGATCTCCTCGAGGGTCGCCGGAGTCTTGACAGGACGACGGTCGAAATCCATGTCGCGCCTTCTTCGAGTTGGGCGGGCCCGACCGTGGCGGCGGACCACCCTCAAGCGCTAATGTTGGGGGGATATGGTTAATGGCGCGTTAAGCCCGAGCGGGCCTGGCGAGCGGTGGCACGACGGAGCGGAATGGCTCGGCATGGCGGGATCGACGCCACAGACGATGACGACTTCGACGAAGCCATCGGCGCGCGCCGCGTTGTCGGCGGCCTTGGCGGTCTCGGCGACGACGCTGTCGATCGCGACATTCGAACTGGCGATGGCGGACTGGCCGTCCGGCCTGGTTCGGCTCGGCGTCGTGCCCTTGGTGGCGCTGATCTTCTGCGGCTGCACGCTATGGTCGGCGACCCTGCTGCTGCGGGTCCGTCACGACGGCGTGAAATTCGCGCTGCCCGTGCTGGTCTGCGCCGCGACGCTTGCCGTTCTCGTCTACGCGCCGCTACAGCACATCGCCCTGCGGCTGGATTTCGACCGGCACCGCGAGGATCGGGAACGCATCGTGGCGCGGGTCGAAACGGGCGAACTCAAGCCCAATGTCTACGATAATGAAAACCTGATCGCGCTCGGGGAGCGCGAGCCCAGGGTTTCCGCCCAAGGCAACGCGATCATTATCGATGAAGCAGGAGAAGGCGCTTACGTGCTGTTCCTGACCTCGCGCGGCCTCAATCGCGGTTTCACCGGCTTCCTGCGCGTACCACCGGGCGGCACTCCCGGGGAATTCTTCGAGTTCGAGCGCAAGCCGCCGAGCCAGATCGTCAGCTACGACAAGGACTGGTACTTCGTGGCGAATTAGGTGATCTGGATTTTCGCCGAAGCTTCCCGATACTCCGCGAGGGTGCGCGCGACCACTTGGTCGACGGAGAGGATTTCGCGCACACCCGAGACCGAATGCCCCGCGCTCCAGATGTCCTTCCAGCGTTTGGGACGATTCTCGCGCGCGCCGATGTCGATGTCCTTGCCGATGTCGATCGCGCCGCGCTGCGGCAGGGCGTCGGGATCGAGCCCGGCGGCCTCGATCGAGGGCCGCAGCATGCTGGTCTGCAGCCCGGTAAAGGCGGTGGTCAAAAGAATGTCGTCGGCGCTGCTGGCGACCAGCATCGCCTTGTACCTGGAGTCCGCCATGCTCTCGTTGGTGGCGATGAATTTGGTGCCCATATAGGCGAGGTCGCAGCCGAGCGCCTGCGCGGCGCGCAGCGCGTGGCCATCGGCGATGCCGCCCGCCAGCACCAGCGGTCCGTCGAAGAAGGCGCGAACCGCACGCACGAAAGCGAACGGATTGAGCCAGCCGGTCTGGCCGCCCGCGCCCGCCGTCAGCAGCACCAGCCCATCGGCGCCGGCGGCCACCGCGCGTTCGGCGTGGCGGATCGAGGCGACGTCGGCAAAGACAAGCGCGCCGGCATCGTGCAGCGGCGTGACCACCGGCGCCGGCGACCCGACCGAGGTGATCACCATCTCGGGCCGGCGCCGCAACAGCACCTGCAGGTCCTGTTGCAGCCGCGCGTTGGAGCGATGCACGATCAGGTTGGCGCAGACCGGCGCCGCGCTTTCGCCGCTGGCATCCGAATGCCGCTGCAACCGGCTTTCGATCTCGCCGAGCCATTGGTCGAGCTGCTCGGGACTGCGGCAGTTCACCGTGGGAAACGAGCCGATCACCCCGTTGCGGCAGGCGGCCACCACCAGTTCGACCCCGGAGACGAGAAACATCGGGGCTGCGATCAGCGGCAGGGTGAGGCGATCGCGAAAACGCGCGAGTGGATCGATTGTTTGCAAAACTTTGTGCCCTTGCTAGCGTTGCCCGCAAGATGGCACGTCGAGGGCCAAGGGCAAAATCGCCCCGTCTTTCCAGGACGGTCCGCAGGACCGAAACCGGAACGACCGATGGGAGGACAGAATGAGCAATCCGCTCTACGCGTTTCCGGCCGTGTGCGAACAGACCTTGCGGGCGCTGGCGCGTTATCCCGGACGCACCGCATTCAGTTGGCCGGGCGGATCGATCACCTACCAGGGCGCCATCGACATGATCGGGCGGATGCAGGCGGTGTTCATGCAAGCGGGCTTTGCGCCCGGCACCCGCGCAGCCTTCCTGACCGCCAACCGCGCCGATGCCTGGTGCGCGGGCGTCGCCGCCCAGCTCTCGCAGCTGGCGATCACCTGGCTGCATCCGCTGGTTTCGCTGGATGACCAGCTGTTCCAGCTGGAGGATTCCGAAGCGCAGATGCTGGTGGTGGACGGCGTCACGTTCCGCGATCGCGGCGGCGAACTCGCCGCGCGGGCATCAGGCCTCAAGACCGTGTTCACGCTGGGCCCGGCCGATTACGGCGCCGATCTGCTGCGGGCGATCGAGGCCGCCGGCAGCGCCACGGCGCGCAACCTCGCCGGCCCCGACGACATCGCCACCCTCAACTACACCGGCGGCACCACCGGCAAATCAAAGGGCGCGCTGCGCTATCATCGCGAATATGGCGGCTTCGCCAACGCGATCCTGGCCGATTTCGAGATTCCGGATACCCCGCGTTACCTGACGGTCGCTCCGATCAGCCACGTCGCTGGGACGAAGGTTCTGCCGACGCTGATGCGCGGCGGCACCGTGCATATGCTCAAGGGGTTCGATCCCGAGGCGGTGTTCAACACCATCGAGCGCGAGCGCATCAACTTCACGCTGTTCGTGCCGACGATGATCTACGTCATGCTCGACCATCCCGCGCTCGACAAGACCGACCTCACCTCGCTCGAATTGCTGCTGTACGGCGCCTCCGCGATGTCGCCGAGCCGACTGGTTGAAGGCATCGAGAGGATCGGGCCGGTGTTCTCGCAGCTTTACGGCCAGACCGAATGCTACCCGGTGTCGGTGCTGCGCAAGGCCGACCACGACCCCGCCACGCCGGAACTGTTCCTGTCGTGCGGCTTCCCGATCGCCGCCTGCCAGGTCAAGATCCTGGACAATGACGACCGCGAGGTCGCAACCGGCGAGGCCGGCGAGATCTGCGTGCGCGCAACGCATGTGATGGCCGAATACTGGAAACGGCCGGACACAACGGACGAGACGCTGAAGAGCGGCTGGCTGCACACCGGCGACATCGCGCGATCGGACGAGCGCGGCTACATGTTCATCCTCGACCGCAAGAAGGACATGATCGTCTCCGGTGGCTTCAACATCTTTCCGCGCGAGGTCGAAGACGTGTTGTCGCAGCACGCCGATGTCGCCATGGTCGCCGTGGTCGGCGTGCCCGACGACAAATGGGGCGAGGCCGTTACCGCGGTGATCGTGGCCCGCGAAGGCGCAAGGCCGGACGCCGACGAATTGATCAACCTGGTCAAGGCGAAGAAGGGCTCGGCGCACGCGCCCAAGCACATCAAGTTCGTCGACGCGCTGCCGATGACCGGCGTCGGCAAGGTCGACAAGAAGGTGCTGAAGGCGGGATTTTGGACCGGCCGCGGGCGGATGGTGGGATAGAGCCGGAGCGATGGCGGCATTAACACTCAGCCGGCCATGCGCCTGTCGGCAGCCGCGACCGACTTGTCGAAACTGTTGGGGACTTCGATATCGACTTCCAGCGTCGAGACGTTCTTGCCCCGCTCCAGCTTGACGATGACCTTATCCGGATCCAGCACCACGTGCCTGGAAACGACCGCAAGAATTTCCTCCCGCAGCGTCACCAGAAGGTCGGTCTGGCCCAGCAGCCCGCGCTCATGCGCCAGCAAGATCTGCAGCCGCTCCCGCGCGACCGGCGCGGAGGCTTGGCGGCTGCCGAACAGCCGCAGCAGCTTCATGCTCATGCGGCCCTCCGTCCCAGGATCCGGTCCATGAAGCCCTTGCGCTCGGAGGGTACCACCATGGCGACCTCCTCGCCCCGCAGCCGCCGGGCGGCGTCGAAATAGGCTCGGGCCGGCGGGCTTTCGGCATTGTTGAGCGTCACCGGGGAGCCGACGTTGGAGGCGCGCAGCACGTCCTGGCTCTCGGGAATGATTCCGAGCAGCGGAGTCGCGAGAATTTCGAGGATGTCGTCGATGCCGAGCATCTCGCCGCGCGCCGCGCGCGCCGGATCGTAGCGGGTGATCAGGACATGCTTTTCGACGCGCTCGCCGCGTTCCGCCTTGACGGTTTTCGAATCCAGCATGCCGATGATGCGGTCGGAATCCCTCACCGAGGAGACTTCGGGATTGGTGATGATGACGGCCTGGTCGGCGTAACGCATCGCCAGCGTCGCGCCGCGCTCGATACCGGCCGGACTGTCGCACAGAATCCAGTCGAACCGCGTCGAAAGCTCGGCGATCACGCGGCCGACGCCCTCATCGGTCAGCGCGTCCTTGTCGCGGGTCTGGGAAGCCGGAAGCAGCCAGAGATTCTCCAGGCGCTTGTCGCGGATCAGTGCCTGCGGGAGCTTGGCGACGCCTTGCACCACATTGATGAGGTCGAACACCACGCGGCGTTCGGCGCCCATCACGAGGTCGAGGTTGCGCAGGCCGACGTCGAAATCGACCACCACGACGCTTTGCCCGCCCTGTGCGAGCGCAGCGCCGAGCGCGGCGGTGGAGGTGGTCTTTCCGACGCCACCCTTGCCGGATGTAACGACCAGAACCTTGGCCATTCGTGTTCTCCTTAGCGGGTTAATTCAGCGGGGTGATTTTCATGGTGTCGCCCTGCAGCCAGGCTTGGGCCGGCCGGTTGCGGAGCGACACGTCGATTTCTTCTGCGGTCTGGTAGTAACCGTCGATGGCGAGCAGTTCCGCCTCGATCTTCTGGCAATAGATCCGCGCCGCCGGGTTGCCGTTGACGCCCGCCATCGCGCGACCGCGCAACGTCCCATAGACGTGGATCGATCCGCCCGCGACGATCTCGGCGCCCGAACCGACCGAGCCCAGCACCGTGACGTCGCCATCGGTGAAGACGACCGATTGGCCCGACCGCACCGGGCTTTCGAGCAGCAGCGAGTTCGGCTTCGGTTTGTCTGCGGGCCCCGCCTTTGGCGGCGGCTCGGTTCGCGTGATCACGCAGGCCCGGCCGCCGGTCAGCAATGGAGGCATGTCCGCCGCCAGGCGATCCTCGTCCACCCCTTCGATGCCGAGCACGCGAATGCTGCGCTGCTGGAGACTGCCGACGAGATGGGCGATGGCAGAACCGCTCAAGTCCACGGCGGCGAGGTCGAGCACGATCGGCTTGCCGACGAAAAAGCCCGGCGAGCGCGCCAGCGTGGCGTCGATTTCGGCGAGCCACTCCACGATCGGCACGACGGGGCTGAACACGAACGCGACATAGGACCGGCCGCGCAGCCGGACCAATTGACGCGTGGGATCCGCTCGGACGTCCATGGTGATCAACTCGCCTTTCTTATTGAATGGTTAACCGTGAGCGAGTTTGGTTAACGAGTTCTTAATGCGCGGAGACGCGACGGCGGCGGCAAAAACCGCAGCTGCAAGCAGCAATTCCGTCGCATTTGCGGCGCGTTTCGATCGCTGGAATGGTAGAAATACGGCAAGAGGGCTTCCAGCGGCTGCTTTGCGCTGGATCGAGCTGCGAAGTCCGCAACGCTCAACTTACTTTCGTCAAACTTTGGACCTAAATTCGTCTTGCCGCACTATCATTAACAAAAATAAAATTAATTGATGCTGTCGGAATCGGCGTCTGGCATCGATTGGTTCGCAACAGCAGATTTGCCGAGGGGAAGGCAGCGGTGGCGATGGGGGTCGTGGGGTCTCGAGATTCGATCTCGCAGATGAGTGTAGCCGACAGCGGCCACGCCGCTCGTATAGATTCCGAATTACGGTCCAGGCAACGCGGCGTCGGGGCGGCCATGGCCGGCTCCCGGTACCGCTTCGATTTCGCCGGAAGCCGCCAGATGCGCGCGCGGACGTTTCGACGTTCAGCAGCCAAACGTTCAGCCATGTGTCATGAAGCCAGGTCATGAGGAGTAAGAGTATGAGTAGCGTGAGCGAGCAAGATCATCTCAACCCCCGCGACCCCCTCTATTACGCCCCCCGCTGGTTGCGCGACCGATCCGCCACCTCGCGCGAGGTCGCTCCCGCGACGACGTTTTCGCCGGAGTCGTTCGATTCCCGGCTTGAAGGCGCCGTAGCCGACTCGCTGCGGCACCCACTTGATCCCGAGGTGATGCGCGAACCCGAACCGGAGCCGAAAGGAGCGTTGTGGAGCGTTGCGGCGCGCTTTGCCGCCGCCATCGGCGTTTCGGCGGTCGTGGCTCTTTTCTTCGTTATTGTCGTGCCGGGCTCGCGGCAGGGCGAGAGCGAGCCGGCGACCACGTCGGGGGTTGCGCAGACAATCAAGTCCGCCCTGTTCCAGTCCAAGGAAGCCACTCCGAAACCTGCTATCAGTGAATTCCAGGCCATTCTCGCCGCCACCCCGCCGGGCAGTCCGGCAACATCCGAGCCGTCGGGGCAATTGCTCAAGAAGTTCATGCAGTGGCGCGAGGATCCGGCTCAAGCAGCACCGCCGCGTACAAACCAGTAAACTGAGTGGAGGACGTGACGATGGCCAAGAGCCGTTGCGCCACGAATCCGTTCTCAAGGAGCATGCCATGACGTCGCACCGGATCACCCTCTTATCCGCGCTGTCCGCCGCCCTGCTGTTGGGCATGGCCGGCGGCGCCCGCGCCGGCGACATCGATATCGTGCGCGACCTCGCCGTTCGCGTCGGACCAGTGATCGGATCGGCACAGGCCTGCCGCGACATCGCACGCCCCCGCATCCAGACCATCGTCGACAAGTTTACAGCAGTGATCCGGGAAGCCTCCTCGAACGAGGCGGAGCGCTCCGACCTCACCAAGGTGTTCGATAAGAGCGTCACCGACGGCCGCGCCTCGGTCACGCTGGGACGGATGGATTGCAGCCGCGCCGACCGTCAGCTCGCCGACCTCGAACGCTCGATTGCCGGGCCCAGCCTGTCCAGCGTCATTGGCCCGTCCGCCGCTGTGGCAGCGACCGCAGCCACCGCGGCAACGGCGCCGGCGGTTTCCGTCCCGCCGACCCCGACCGGTCCCTTCCCGCGCGGCATCAGCGAGCGGGAAATCCGGTTCGGCATCGCAGCCCCGTTTTCCGGCGCGGCCAGGGAGCTGGGACGGCAAATGAAGCTCGGAATCGAGACCGCTTTCAATCGTGTCAACGAATCCGGCGGCATTGACGGGCGGATGCTGAAGCTGTTTGCCGCCGACGACGGCTACGAGCCGACGCGCACCATCGATGCGATGAAGCAGCTTTATGAAAAAGATCAGGTGTTCGGCATCATCGGCAATGTCGGGACGCCGACCGCGGCGGTGGCGATTCCCTACGCGCTCGAGCGCAAGATGCTGTTCTTCGGCGCCTTCACCGGAGCGAACCTGCTGCGCAACGATCCGCCGGACCGCTACGTATTCAACTATCGCGCCAGCTACGTGCAGGAAACCGACGCCGTCGTCCGCTACCTCGTCAAGATGCGCCGGATTCAGCCGCGGCAAATCGCGGTATTTGCCCAGCAGGATTCGTACGGCGACGCCGGATTCGCCGGGGTGGCAAAGGCGTTTCGCACCATGGGCGTCAACGACGGCACGATCCTCCGCCTCAATTACCAGCGGAATTCGGTCGATGTGGAAGACGCCGTCAACCAGTTGAAGGCGCAGAAGACGCCGATCAGGGCGGTCGTGATGGTCGCCACCTATCGCGCCGCGGCGAAGTTCATCGAGAAGACCCGCGATCTCTATCCCACCATGATCTACACCAACGTCTCGTTCGTCGGCTCTACCGCGCTCGCGGAAGAGTTGAAGCTGCTCGGCGCGCGTTATGCTAGCGGGGTCATCGTGACGCAGGTCGTCCCGGCGGTCTCGGGTTATTCGTCGGCGGTGCTGGAGTACAAGAACGCGCTGGCCAAGTTCTTCCCCGGCGAGGCGCCCGACTACGTGTCGCTCGAAGGCTATGTCGCCGCCAACGTGCTGATCCAGGCGTTGAAGCGGACCGGGCCCCAGCTCGACACCGAAAAGCTGATCGACACGCTGGAGAATACCCGAAATCTCGATCTCGGCCTTGGTACCACGCTCGGCTTCGGCCGGGCCGAGCACCAGGCATCGAACAAGATCTGGGGCACGGCGCTTGACGAAGCCGGTCGCTTTCAACCGATCGAACTCGAATGATCCGGCAGCCGCGGTCGCGACGACCGCGGCTCGCCGTGCGGCCCGCAGATCAACGCTTTTCGATGACCAGGGTTTGGATGGCGCGGCCAAAATAACCGCGCTCGTCGGCGAGCCTTGCCATTGCCAGCCCCGCCCCATCAGGACCGATCCAGGACTCGGCGTCGACCAGGATCCAGTCGCCGACCGGCTCCCGGGCGAAGTTCACGGTCAGGTCGGCGTTGAGAAAGGTCCAGTGGCGAAAATCCAGCACCGCCGAGGTGCCGTTGCAGAAATCCGCCGCCGCCATCGCCCGCATCGGCTGCGAGACCGGCGAGCCCTCGACGATGGGCCGGTCGACGCGATACCAGATCGCACCGGGCCCCGGCACGCCGAACCTGCCGCGGGCGGCGCGCAGCGACATCCCGGTCACGAACGGACTGGACGAGAAGTCGGCCGGCTCGACGCGCGATTGGGCCGGGCCGGGAAGCTCGACCGGCAGTATCGCGGCCTCTGGCGGCAATTCGCTGGCCTGCGCCTTGATTTTCAGCACGGTGGCCGCGACCACGATGACGCCTGCCGCTGACAGCCTGACGGCGCAAAGCTGGATCTTGCGCCCTTCCCGCAAGACTTCGCTTTCGATTGTCAGCGGTGCCACCGGAACCGGGCGCATCAGATCGACGCTTACGCGCGCGACCCGCATCGGAACCGGGGTAGGAATGTTCTCCGCCACCCAGACCGCCAGCGCCGCCGGGGGCGAGCCGTGTTGCATGCGCGGGTCCCACGGTCCCGCCGCAAGCGGACTGGTGACGACGTCCTTGCCGTCAACGCGAAAGATGGCTTCCATGGGCGCGGGGTCCTGTCGGGTGAAGGGGACCGCTTCTTGCCTTGCCCGCGGCAGGGAGTCGAGGCTGGACGGGGCGTCCCTCAGATGAACGCCATGCCGCCATTGAGCATGATGGTCTGCCCGGTGATGTAGCCATTGCCGAGCACCATCTTCACGGCTTGCGCGACTTCGTCGGCCTGCCCCATCCGGCCGAGCGGAATGTTGCGGGTCAGGTCGGTGCGCCCCCGCATCATGTCGGTCTCGATCAGCGAGGGCGCCACCGCATTGACGGTGATGCCCTGCTTGACGAGGCGCGCCGCGTAGCCGCGCGTCAGCCCCTCCATGCCGGCTTTTGAGGCGTTGTAGTGGACGCCAATGGCGCCGGCGCCGCGCGCCGCGCCCGAGGAGATGTTGACGATGCGGCCCCATCCGCGCGCCCGCATCGCCGGCAGCACCGCCTGGGTACACAGGAATGCCGATTTCAGATTGACCGCGATGGTGCGGTCGAAATCGTCCTCGGTGAGGTCGTCGACGCCGCGCACGATGGCGACACCCGCATTGTTGACGAGAATGTCGATTGGACCGAGCGTGGCGGCGACCCGTTCGACCATGCCCGTCACGGCCGCGGCCCGCGACACATCGGCGGCGACCGCTACGGCGCGGCCGCCGATGGACGTGATGCCGGCGACGACGGCCTCGGCGCTGTCGGCCCGCTCGCGATAATTGACCGCGACCGCGGAACCGGCCTCGGCAAGGGCAAACGCGATCGCCGCCCCGATGCCGCGGGACGCGCCCGTCACCAGCGCGACATGCCCGCCGAGATCCGCACTTGCCACCATCGATCAATCCTCCGCCGCGTTGACGATGGCACGCGCCGTGAGAGCTCTCACAGCGGCGGGTCGACCGCCTCGTCGTATTCCTTCTTGAAACGCGCGATCAGTTCGGCCGCCGGCACCACCTTGGCGAGGCTGCCGATGCCCTGCCCGCTGCCCCAGATTTCCTTCCAGGCCTTCGGCTTGGCGCGCTCGCCGGATTCGTCGGTGCCGAAGCTCATCTTGGAAGGATCGGAAGTCGGCAGATTGTCGGGATCCATGCCGGCGGCAACGATCGACGGCTTCAGGTAGTTGCCGTGGACGCCGGTGAAGAGATTTGAATAAACGATGTCTTCCGCGCCCGAGGCCGTGATCATCTGCTTGTAGCCCTCGACCGCATTGGCTTCCGTGGTGGCGATGAAGGCGGAGCCGATATAGGCGAAGTCGGCGCCCAGGACCCGCGCCGCGCGGATCGCGCGGCCGTTCGCGATCGCGCCCGACAACGCGATGGGCCCGTCGAACCAGGCCCGCGTCTCCGCTACGAATGCCAGCGGCGAAATCTCGCCGGCATGGCCGCCGGCGCCGGCCGACACCAGGATCAATCCGTCGGCGCCCTTCTCGACCGCCTTGTGCGCGAACTTCTGGTTGATGACGTCATGGAAGACGAGGCATCCCCAGCCATGCGCCGCCTGGTTGAGCTCCTCGCGCGCGCCGAGCGAGGTGATCATCATCGGCACCTTGTGCTTCTCGCACAACGCCAGATCCTGATCGAGCCGGTTGTTCGACCGGTGCACGATCTGGTTCACCGCAAACGGCGCCGAAGGCCGCTCGGGATGCGCCTTGTCGTAAGCGGCGAGTTCTTCCTTGATCCGCGCCAGCCACTCGTCAAGCAGCGCCGGCGGACGCGCATTCAGCGCCGGAAACGAGCCGACCACACCCGCCTTGCATTGCGCGATCACGAGATCGGGCACGGAGATGATGAAGAGCGGCGCGCCGATCACGGGGAGCGACAGGCGGCCCTTGAACAAGGCAGGCATGGACATTCGCAGCAATCCTTCAGTTCATTAGAGCGCATTGCCCGGCGTTGCCGGTCATTCCAACAAGGCAATCTTTCCAGTGTCAAGTATTGCGTTTTGACGCTGGCTACTGACACAGCGCGCGGGTGACGTAGTTTTCGGTCTTGCAATCGCCCGGCTGTCGCTTGTGGCCCGGCAGGTACACCTTCGGCGAGCATTTCTCGGCAGCGTCGGTGTCGAGGCTGCTGCCTTCCTTGTAGCCCTTGCTCTGGCAGAGCCGGTCGGCGCCAGCCTTGCAATCGGGCGCGCCGTTGGCCGCCACCAGGCAAGCCATGCGGCCTCTCACCATGATCGAAGGCTTGGCCATGTTCGACAGGCTTTCTCCGGCGTCCTTTGCCCGTGCGTTGAGATCGTCAATGGCCTCGCTCGGGCTTTTCAGCGTCGGCAACAGCGATTTTGACTTCTCCCACAGCTTGCCGATTTCGTTGATGAGGCCCGGATTTTCCTCGCGCGGCGGGGCCGGCGGTTCGGCCTGCTGCGGCGCGGGTTGCGCCGGCGCCTGCACGCCGGGCGCGGGCTGAGCCGACGTTTGCGGCCAGGCCGAACCCGGCGCCATCACCAGCATCGACCAGACAAGGCCGCTCACCGCAACCTGCATGCCGAATATCTTGAATCGATAGAAAGTCCGATCGGGCATGTCGCGACCCTAGGGCTTTTTCCGTTTCGATGGAATCGAAACGGCGCTGCAATGTTGATTTGGCGCGCTTTCTTGAGCCGGGCGGGTTTCCAGCCAACCCGATAGCGCCGGTGCCCTGCGCTGCGGCCAGCCCGGAGCGGGCGCTAGATCAGCTTGAACGCAGCGACGAAGCCCAGCACCAGAACGACGGCCCCGATCGCGACCCACAGGCCCAGCCGTTTTTCCAGCTCCGCCCGTATCGGATCGCCGTAGCGGTTGAGCAGAACCGCGACCACGAAGAAGCGCCCGCCGCGCGCCACGATCGAGCACAGGATGAAGAGCCAGATATTGTAGCCGGCGAATCCGGATGTGATGGTCACGAGCTTGTAGGGAATGGGTGTCAGCCCCTTCAACAGGATGATCACCGCGCCCCATTCGGCATAGGACGCCCGGAAGGTCTCGACCTTGTCGCTGAGCCCGTAGACGGTGATGAGCCAGTGCCCGACCGAGTCATACAGCAGCGCGCCGATCGCATAACCGACCACGCCGCCGGCGACGGACGCGACCGTGCATACGGTGGCGAACCACCATGCCTTCTTCGGCCGTGCCAACGACATCGGCAGCAGCATGACATCGGGTGGTATCGGGAAAAAAGAGCTTTCCGCGAAGGACACCGCCGCCAAGATCCAAAGCGCGTAGGGCTTGTCAGCCGCGTTGATAAACCAGTCGTAGGTCCGTTTCAGCATCGCCGCATGAACCATCATGGCGCCGATTTGTCCATGCCGGAAAACGCGCGAAATCGGGCAAATCAGTGCCGCTTGCGAAGGCCCCGGCCGTCGAGCGCGACAATTCGTCGCCCGATCGCAGGCGAGCTTGCGACGGCGGTACGTGAATTGACCGGCGCCACCTTCTTCGCAACGGATTCTTGCATTTTGACCGCCAGCTTGGCCGCTGATTTGGGCATCTTCTCGGCGATACCAAGCAGATCCTCGCGGCGTTCCATCTCGCGCCAGACGTCCTGCGGCTTCACGCCGGCCGCCACCCATAGAACGGTCAGGTTGTAGAGCAGATCGGCACTCTCGCGGACCACGGCGTCGGCGTTGCCATTCACGGCGTCGATCACGACTTCGATCGCTTCCTCGGCCAGCTTCCTCGCCATCCGGGATGGGCCGCGCTGAAACAGCCGGGCCGTGCGCGAAATGGCCGGATCGAGATCTTTGGCCGCGATAACAGCCTGATGAAGCCGTTCGAGCGAATCACTCATTCGCCAAACCTAGCGTAAAGCCATCGCCGGCGTGTTAACGGCCGGCGCCACAATTGTTAAAAAATCCACCGGCCAGGCCGGCCGGTGGATTCATCAGTTAACCATAAGGATATCAGCGATTACCAGCCAGCGAGCGGATGCCCACGAAAATGCGGCACACCCGACCGATGATAGCCGCCGTGGTAGCCAGGGCTACCGTAATAGACCGGGCCACCACCATAATAGGCCGGTGGAGCGTCGTAGTAACCATAGCCGCTGTCATAATAGTGGTGACGGCGGTTCTGGGAGGCAGCGACCGCGATCCCGACGCCAACGATACCAGCAAACGCCGCCGCGGCCGCGGCGCCACCGTGTCCGCCGCCGCGGTAATGCCGGCGCTGGGCGCCAATATCCGTTGCGGCGCTCGACCCAACCGAAGCCGATACAACCTTTGCGGAAGACGAGCCACCGGCGAAGGCCATCGACGGCGCCGCTGCCGTCAGCGCCACCGCCGCCACCGTGATCACGGCACTGGCCCGGCCGATCGATGAAAACACACCTTTTCGCGCGAACATCCCGATATCCTCCGTGGTCGCCCGGCCTGACAGGCCCAGGAGACAGCTAACCACTGGTCGGACATTAGGTTCCCGAAACCCAACGGCAGCTGAACGATCTCTGGCGAAATCGTGGCAGTCATCGACCGTTCAGGCTGGATGAGGCAGAATGCCTGATCGCGGGCCTGCGGCCGATGGTGTCACGAAACCGTCATCACAGACGACGCAGCCTGTTCCATCTGATGTTGATGTGAAGCGCCATGCGTACAATCAGGTTCAACGCCTTCTGCGCCGTCATCGCCTGCCTGACCGGGCTTGGCGCGATTGCAGGCTTTGGCGCGAACCCCGTTTTGGCCGCGAACGAACCGCGGCCGCCGCTCGCAATCCAGTTTTCGCTTGACCGGCCGATCGACGCCGCGGCCGCACCCTTCGTGATGGCGGCCGCCCATGGCTTGTTCGGCGCGGAGGCGCTGTTGGTCACCACCAGCACCGCCGGCGGATCGGCGGATGCCATCGCCCGCGTCGCCGCCGGCACCAGTGATTTCGCGCTGGTCGATATCAACGCGCTGATGCGGGCGCGCGACAAGCAGGGCGACCCCAGGATCAAGGCGGTGTTCGTGCTGTTCAACAAGGCGCCGTACGCCATCATCGCGCGCAAGAGCCGGGGCGTGCAGTCGCTGTCCGATATCGAAGGTAAGACGCTGGGCGTCGCTGAAGGCGACCTGACGATCCGGCTATGGCCGGCGATAGCGCGGCAGAACGGCATCAAGATCCGGAGCGTGAAGCAGAGCAGCATCAGTGCCGCGGTGCGCGAGCCGATGCTGTCGGCGGGCCAAGTCGACGCTGTCACCGGATTTTCCTATCTGTCGGCCATCAACCTGCGCGACCGCGGCGTGCCGGCCGACGATCTGGCGGTGCTGAAATTCGCCGACTATGGCTGCGAGGCCTACGGTTTCGCCGTCATCGTCAATCCGGAGCTGGCGGCCACCAAGCCCGAGGCGGTCAAGGCATTCGTGCGGGCGACGATCGGCGGCCTGCAGTTGGCCGCGAAGAATCCCGAACGCGCCGCCGCCGAGATTGCGAACCGCGTGGACGGCGGCTCGCGCGATCTCGAACTGGAACGCCTGCGCAGCATTCTCCGCGACAACATCCTGACCGCGGAGGCAAGACGCAACGGCATCGGCGGAATCGATCCGGCGAGGTTCGAGCGCTCGATCGATCAGGTCGGAGAAGATTTCAAGTTTCAAAAACGGCCGCAGGCCTCGGACATTTTCGACGATCAGTTCCTGCCTCCGCGGAATGGCCGCCTGATCAACTGAGCAAAACTCGAGCGGGCGCTGGTTCTGGACGGCGATCCCTGATTAGAATACGTCCCGGCTGATCTCGACACGGCTCTTCCTCGATCCCTGGATGTCCATGCTGCGCCTCTATACCCGCGTTCTCGAACTGCTTGGCAAAGAGGCGCGGCTGGGATGGATCCTCGCTTTCGCCAACCTGCTGCTGGCCGGCGCGCAATTCGCCGAGCCGGTCCTGTTCGGCCGCATCATCGACGTGCTGTCCGGCAAGCCGCAGGCCGGACCACTGGCCTCGAATACGGCCTGGCCGCTGCTGGCGGCGTGGGTGGCATTCGGCCTGTTCACGATCCTGTGCAGCGCCGCGGTCGCCCTCCATGCCGACAAGCTGGCGCACCGCCAGCGCCAGGCGGTGCTGACGGAATACTTCGAGCATATCATGCAGCTTCCGCTCACCTACCACACCGGCACCCATTCCGGCCGGCTGATGAAGGTGATGCTCAACGGCACCGACGCGCTGTGGCGGCTCTGGCTCGGGTTCTTCCGCGAGCATTTTGCGGCGATCCTTTCGCTGGTCGTACTGCTTCCGCTGGCGCTGTATATCAACTGGCGACTGGCGATCCTGCTGTTCCTGCTGTGCGTGGTATTCACCGTGCTGACGACGCTGGTGGTGCGCAGGACCTACGGCATGCAAAGCGAGGTGGAGGCGCATTACAGCGACCTGTCCGCGCGCGCTTCCGACGCGCTCGGCAATGTCGCGCTGGTGCAAAGCTTCGTGCGGATCGACGCCGAGGTTCAGGGCCTGCGCTTCGTCGCCGACAAGCTGCTCGCGGTACAGATGCCGGTGCTGTCGTGGTGGGCGCTGGTAACCGTCATCACCCGCGCCTCGACAACCATTACCGTGCTGGCGATTTTCACTGTCGGCATCATCCTGCACGAACAAGGCCTGACAACCGTCGGCGAGATCGTGATGTTCGTGAGCTTTGCAACCATGCTGATCCAGAAGCTCGAACAGGTGGTGAGCTTCATCAACAGCGTGTTCATGGAGGCGCCCCGGCTGAAAGAATTCTTCGACGTGCTGGACGCGGTGCCCGCGGTGCGCGACCGGCCGGGCGCGATGGATACCGGGCGGCTTTCCGGCCTTGTCGAGTTCACCGACGTTTCTTTTTCCTATGACGGCAAGCGGCCAGCGGTCGAGGATCTTTCGTTCACCGCCCTCCCGGGCCAGACCATCGCGCTGGTCGGCCCGACCGGCGCCGGAAAATCGACCGCGATAGCGCTCTTGCACCGCGCCTTCGACCCTCAGTCGGGCATCATCAAGATCGACGGCATGGACGTGCGCGGCCTGAAGCTCACCGCTTTGCGGCGAAACATAGGCGTCGTGTTCCAGGAGGCCCTGCTGTTCAACCGCTCGATCGCCGACAATTTGCGTGTCGGCAAATCTGACGCAACCGACGAGGAACTGCGGCTGGCCGCCGAGCGGGCGCAGGCGCTGGAATTCATCGAACGTAGCGACAGGAAATTCGAAACCCATGCCGGCGAGCGCGGCCGCATGCTTTCCGGCGGCGAGCGGCAACGGCTGTCGATCGCGCGCGCGCTATTGAAGGACCCGCCGATACTGATCCTCGACGAGGCCACCAGCGCGCTTGACGCCGTCACCGAAGCCAAGGTCAACGCCGCGCTCGACGAGGTGATGAAGGGCCGCACCACCTTCGTCATCGCGCACCGGCTTTCGACCATTCGCAACGCCACCCGGATCCTGCTGTTCGACCACGGCCGCGTGATCGAAAGCGGAACTTTTGATGAACTGGTGGGCAAGGGCGGGCGTTTTGCGGAACTCGCCAAGGCCCAGTTCATGGTGCATGAAGGCGCCCCCGCCCCCGTCGAAGCGAACCCGGCCAGCGATTAGACCCAGGCGGGCGCCGCAGGGTTGGAATATGCCCAAATTGCGCTTATTTCATCCACCACTGAGTCGCCCGGCCTCTGTTCTGAATCAGCAAGCCGGTATAGGTTTGCATCTGCAAAGCGACGGCGCCGCACACGCTTGAACCCCGAATGCTAGATCTCAGGACCTCCTCTTCCGAGGCGGGTCTCAAAGGACCGGAACGGAAAAGTGTATTTGCCTCGCCTGTCGCTTCCCAAGCCGTCTTGCAGCTGGATATGCCTGGTCGTGGCGCTTGCCGCCATGACCGCGCCGCGCGTTGCGCACGCCGAAGCGCTGCTGGTGGTCGAAGCCGATACGGGGAAGGTGCTGCAGGCCGAGAACGCGACCTATCCCTGGTATCCGGCTTCCATCACCAAGGTGATGACCGCCTACGTCACGTTGAAGGCGGTCAAGGAGGGGCGGCTGTCGCTCGACACCGTGCTGACGGTTTCGCCGGTCGCCGCGTCGCAGGCGCCATCCAAGATGGGCTTCCGCGCCGGCATTCAGGTCACGGTCGACAACGCGCTGAAGATGATGATGGTGAAGTCAGCCAACGACATGGCGGTGGTTCTCGCCGAGGGCGTCGGCGGTTCGGTCGAAGGTTTCTCGGAGATGATGAACCAGACCGCGCGCCGCCTCGGCATGACGCAGACGACCTATGTCAATCCCAATGGCCTGCCGGCGGAGGGGCAAGTGACGTCGGCGCGCGATCTTGCGATGCTGGCGCGCGCCGTCATTCGCGACGTGCCGGAATACGAGTACTTCATGCAGATCCCCTCGATCCGCTACGGTCGCAGGGTTACGCAGAACTTCAACCGCCTGATCGGGCGCTATCCCGGCGCCGACGGGTTCAAGACCGGCTTCATCTGCGCCTCCGGCTACAACCTGGTCGCGTCGGCGACGCGCAACGGCAAGCGGCTGATCGCCGTGGTGCTCGGCGCCCCGTCCGGGCAGGCACGTGCGGTTCGCGCGGCGCAATTGCTGGAGCGCGGCTTCGGCAATAACGGGCTCGGCTGGCTGCGCCCGGCGCTCGGCACCGTCGACAACCTGGTTCCGGTCGACGCTTCGCCGCCCAATCTGCGCGACGAGATGTGCAGCGGCAAGCGCAAGCGGCCGGCCAGCGATGACGATGGTGAACTCGTCGCCGCCAACGGCGCGTCGGGCGAAACGGCCGTGGCGTTCTTCACTGCCGGGCTGCAGCAGCCGATGGCCAGGCCCTCGGAACTGATCGCTGCCGCCGCGGCGCCCTCCGAGCCTGTTCTGGTCTATACCGGGCCGACCAAGTCGGGACCCGCGCTGATCGCAGCCATCGCCGCCGACGCCCAATTGCAAACGCCGGCCAAGCGCGGCAAGAAATCGCGCATCGCGGCGAAGAAGCACGAAACTGCAGCAGCGCCCAAGGCCGAAGCCAACGCGAAGCCGGCCTCCAAACTACCCGCGACCCAGCATGCGAACGCCAAACCGGCAGCCGTAGTCAGTCCGGTGGCCGCAGCCAAGCCGGCGGCCGTTGCCAAACCAGCCGCTGCGACTGAGAAAAAGCCGCCCGCCAGTGAAAAGTCGATGCCCAAGCCTGCGAAACCCAAGGCCGCCGCGAAACCAAAGGGCGAAACCAAGCCGGCAGGCTAACCGGCGCCAAGCCGCGCGACTGGGTAACGTTTTCGCCATCGGGGTAGCGATCGCGGAGTGGCGATGCGTCGATAGCGCGCAGCCGCTTGCCAGACGCGGCGGCTTTCACAATACTGTCCAAAAAAACGGCGCTCCCGGCCAGGAACAGGGAGATAAACCAGAGAGGGAAAAACCATGGAGCGAATCTGGCTCAAGCAGTATCCGGCCGGCGTCCCGGCCGATATCGACGTCAACCAGTACTCCTCGCTCGTCGAACTGCTGGAGGAGAGCTTCAAGAAGTTCGCCGACCGCAAGGCGTTCATCTGCATGGACAAGTCGATCAGCTACCGCGACCTCGACGAAATGTCTTCCGCGCTCGGGGCTTACCTGCAGAGCAAGGGCCTTCAGAAGGGCGCCCGCGTCGCGCTGATGATGCCGAACGTGCTGCAATACCCGGTATCGACCGCCGCCGTGCTGCGCGCTGGCTATGCGGTGGTGAATGTCAATCCGCTCTACACCCCGCGCGAACTCGAGCATCAGCTCAAGGATTCCGGCGCCGAGGCGATCATCGTCCTGGAGAATTTCGCCAACACGGTGCAGCAGGTGATTGCGAAGACCGCGGTCAAGCATGTGATTGTCGGCAGCATGGGTGATCTGCTCGGCTTCAAGGGCGTGATCGTCAATCTGGTGGTCCGCAAGGTCAAGAAGATGGTGCCGGCCTGGTCGCTCCCCGGCGCGGTCGGCTTCAACGACGCGCTGGCGGCCGGCCGCAGCATGACGCTCAGCAAACCCAAGTTCACGCTAAATGACGTCGCCTTCCTGCAATACACTGGCGGCACCACCGGCGTGTCCAAGGGCGCGACGCTGCTCCACCGCAACATCCTGGCCAATGTGCTGCAGAACGACGCCTGGCTGCAGCCGGCGCTGAAGAAGCCGCCGCATGTCGACCAGCTCTTTATTGTTTGCGCACTGCCGCTCTATCACATCTTCGCGCTGACGGCCTGCTTCCTGCTGGGGGTACGTGCCGGCGGCGTCAATCTCCTGATTCCGAACCCGCGTGACATCCCGGGCTTCGTCAAGGAGTTGCAGAAATACCAAGTCAACAGCTTCCCGGCGGTCAACACCCTTTACAACGCCCTTCTCAACGCGCCCGGCTTCGACAAGGTCGATTTCTCCAAGCTGAAGACCTCGTTCGGCGGCGGCATGGCGACGCAGAAACCCGTCGCCGAGAAATGGCTTGCCGTCACCGGCTGCGCGCTGTCGGAAGGCTACGGCCTCTCCGAAACCTCGCCGACGCTGACCTGCAACCCCGCCGACACCGACAAGTTCTCCGGCTCGATCGGCATACCCGTACCGTCCACCTACCTTTCGATCCGCGACGACGACGGTAACGAAGTGCCGCTGGGTGAACCCGGCGAGATCTGCGCCAAGGGTCCGCAGGTCATGGCAGGCTACTGGAACAGACCGGACGAGACCGCGAACGTGATGACCGCGGACGGTTTTTTCCGCACCGGCGACATCGGCGTCATGGACGCCAGGGGCTTTACCAAGATCGTCGATCGAAAGAAGGACATGATCCTGGTTTCGGGCTTTAACGTCTATCCCAACGAGATCGAGGAAGTGATCGCAAGCCATCCCGGTGTGCTGGAATGCGCCGTCATCGGCGTGCAGGACGCCAAGTCCGGCGAAGCGGTGAAGGCCTTCATCGTCAAGAAGGACCCGAACCTCACGGCGGAGGAAGTGATCAAGTTCTGCGGCACGCAGCTGACCGCCTACAAGGTTCCCAAGCAGATCGTGTTCAGGACCGAACTGCCCAAGACCAATGTCGGCAAGATCCTGCGCCGCGAGTTGCGCGACGAGAAGAAGGCCGCCGCTTAAGCGCCGCGGCGGATCTCGCCGATGGCCGAGGCTGACGTCACGCCAGCCGAAATACTGGCCTTCTGGCGGGATGCCGGCCAGGAGCGCTGGTACGCGGCCGACGACGGCTTCGATGCCGAGTTGCGCCGCCGCTATGCAGGGCTTTGGCGGCAGGCGGCGGCCGGGGAATTGTCGTCGTGGGAAGCGAGCGATGACGGCGCGCTTGCGCTCGTCATCGTGCTCGACCAGTTTCCCCGCAACATGTTCCGCGGCGATGCCCAGGCCTTTTCCACTGACCGCCTCGCGCGCGAGGCAGCGCACCGCGCTATCGAGCGCGGCTCGGACGCGCGGGTCAATCAGGACCTGCGCGAGTTCTTCTACCTGCCGCTGATGCATTCGGAGCATCTGCCCGACCAGTTGCGTTGCGTCGAGTTGTTCCGGAAGTCTGGGCGGCCGGACAACCTGAAATACGCCGAGATCCATGCTGACGTCATAAGGCGGTTCGGCCGCTTTCCTCACCGCAACCGCATTTTGGGGCGCGCCACCACGGCGGAGGAGCAGGCCTTCCTGGATCAGGGCGGCTTTGCCGGCTGATGACGGAATCGTGAATCGTTGCCGCCGTTGCCGTTTCCAGCCTGACGAATATTGTGCCGCCCGACTGCCCGGTCTAAGACACGTCGGCTCATTGAGGGAGATTTGACCATGACGATCAAGGTTGGCGACAAGTTGCCGGAAGCCAAGTTTCGCGTAATGACGACGGAAGGTCCGCAGGTCAAGACCACCGACGACATTTTCAAGGGCAAGAAGGTCGCGCTGTTCGCGGTGCCCGGCGCCTATACCGGCACCTGCCACAAGATGCACCTGCCCAGCATTTTCCTGAACGCCTACGCCATCAAGGACAAGGGCGTGAACACCATCGCCATCGTCTCCGTCAACGACGCCTTTGTCATGAACGCCTGGAAGCGCGACACCGACCAGCGCGACGAAGCCGTGTTCCTGGCCGACGGCAACGCCGACTTCACCAAGGCCATCGGCATGGAACTGGACGCCTCCGGCAACGGCCTCGGCATCCGCTCCAAGCGCTACTCAATGCTGGTGGAAGACGGCGTCGTCAAGAAATTCAACCTCGAGCCCGCGCCCGGCAAGGTCGAGGTGTCCGGCGGCGATACGCTGCTGGGACAGCTGTAGGCCGAGGCGAACGACACTTTCTTCCTTCTCCCCTTGTGGGAGAAGGTGGCAGCCGAAGGCTGCCGGATGAGGAGTCTGCCTCCGCGGAAAGAACCCCTCACCCGTCGCCTCACTTCGTGAGGCGCCACCCTCTCCCACCAGGGTAGAGGGGAAAAGGCATCGCGTAGGATGGGTAGAGCGCAGCGAAACCCATCAACACCGTTCCGCGGATCGCGATGGTGGGTTTCGCTGCGCTCTACCCACCCTACGAAATCACGAAGCCGCTCTACTTCAGCCGCGCCATCGCCACGCCCTCGCGGGCCAGCTGGTCGGCGCGCTCGTTCTCGTCGTGACCGGCGTGGCCCTTGATCCAGTGCCAGCGCACCTGATGCGGCTTCAGCGCGGCGTCGAGGCGTTGCCACAGATCGACGTTCTTGACCGGCTTCTTGTCCGACGTCCGCCAGCCGTTCTTCTTCCAGCCGTGGATCCAGCCGGTAATGCCCTGGCGCACATACTGGCTGTCGGTGGTGAGATCGACCACGCACGGCTTCTTCAGCGCTTCCAGCGCCGAAATCGCCGCCATCAGCTCCATGCGGTTGTTGGTGGTGTGCGCCTCGCCGCCCTTCAATTCTTTCTCGGTGTCGCCGAATTTCAGGATCGCGCCCCAGCCACCCGGCCCCGGATTGCCCGAGCAGGCGCCGTCGGTAAAGACCGTCACGTGAGGCAGTTCGCTCAAGCGGCAAATCCGGGCTGGGTCAGGCCATAGTCGCGCACGCTCTCGACGTTCTGGTGGAAGCGCAGCTTGCGGACGTATTCGAGCGGGTCCTTCGGCTTCACCAGCGCGCCCGGCGGCACGTCGAGAAAATCGACCAGCCGCGTCAGCAGGAAGCGCAGCGCCGAGCCGCGCGCCAATAGCGGCAGCGCCGCCTGCTCCGCCTCCGACAGCTGGCGCTCGCGGCCATAGGCGCTGAGCAGCGCCCGCGCCTTGGTGACGTTGAAGGCGTGGTCCGGCTCGAAACACCACGCGTTCAGGCAGATCGCGACGTCATAGGCCAAGAGGTCGTTGCAGGAAAACGGAAAGTCGATCAGCCCCGACAGCTTGTCGCCGAGAAAGAACACGTTGTCGGGAAACAGGTCGGCATGGATGACGCCGGTCGGCAGGTCCGCCGGCCATCGCGCCTCGAGGTGGTCGAGTTCGCGCCCGATCAGATCGCGCAGGCCCGGCGCGACGCCGTCGGCGCGCGCTGCCGCCTGATCGAACAGCGGCCGCCAGCCTCCGACCGACAATGGATTCTTGCGGAACAGCGCAAAGTCGCGGCCCGCCAGGTGCATCCTGGCGAGGGCCTCGCCAACGCCGGCGCAATGCGTCGCGTTCGGCCGCCGCGGCCAGACGCCTTCGAGGAAGTCGATGATGGCCGCCGGACGCCCGGCCAGTTCGCCATAAACCGCGCCGTTGCAGTTCCGGGCAGGCTGCGGGCAATGCACGCCGCGTTCGGCCAGGTGCGCCATCAACGACAGGAAGTACGGCAGGTCGTCCACCGCCACGCGCTTTTCATAGAGCGTGAGGATGTAGGCGCCCCGGCTGGTGTGCAGCAGGAAGTTGGAATTCTCGACGCCCTCGGCGATGCCCTTGTAGGAGAGCAACTCGCCGATGTCATAGCCGTTCAGGAACTCCGCGAGGTCTTCGGCGGCAACGTCGGTGTAAACCGCCATGGCAATACCTTTTGGCGAGACCTTAGGCGGCGTCGGGCCGTAGCGAACGCGGCAGCGGGAAGAATTCGTTTTCTTCCGCGGCCGAGACCGTCTCCACATGCAGCTGGTATCGCTCGGCAAAGGCGCCCATGATTTCCTCGACGATCACTTCCGGCGCGGAAGCGCCCGCGGTGATGCCGAGGCTCTTGATGCCTTCAAAGCGCGACCAGTCGATGTCGGAGGCGCGTTGCGCCAGCACCGCGACCGGGCAGCCCTCGCGCTCGGCGACTTCACGCAGGCGCTGCGAGTTCGACGAGTTCGGCGCCCCGACCACGATCAGGGCATCGACCACCGGCGCCACCTTCTTGACCGCGAGCTGGCGGTTTGTGGTGGCGTAGCAGATGTCTTCCTTGTGCGGTCCGGAGATGTTGGGAAAGCGTCCCTTCAGCAGCGCAACGATCTCGGCGGTGTCGTCGATCGACAGCGTCGTCTGGGTCACGAAAGCGAGGTTGTTCGGATCCTTCGGCGTAAAGGTCTTGGCGTCTTCCGCGGTCTCGATCAGCGTCACCGCGCCCGGCGGCAACTGACCCAGCGTGCCCACCACTTCCGGATGGTGCGAATGCCCGATCAGCAGGATTTCACGGCCGCGCTTGAAATGGATCGCGGCCTCGCGATGCACTTTGGTGACCAGCGGGCAGGTCGCGTCCAGCGAGAAGAAATTGCGCGCGCGGGCGTCGGCCGGAACCGATTTCGGCACCCCATGCGCCGAAAACACCACCGGTGCGCTGGTGCCGTCGGGAATTTCGGCCAGTTCCTCGACAAAAATCGCGCCCTTGGTCTTGAGGCTGTCGACCACATAGCGGTTATGCACGATCTCGTGGCGGACATAGACCGGGGCGCCATAGATCGCGAGCGCCCGCTCGACGGTGTCGATGGCCCGAACCACCCCGGCGCAAAAGCCTCGGGGCGAACAAAGCACGATCCTGAGGTCTGGTTTGGCTGGTGTAGACGAAGAGGGCATGGGGCTATCTCGGGACCGAATCACCCCTCGCCGGTGGGCAGGGAACGGCCAATTCGCATAAGGACTTGGGGCTGCTTTTGGGCCCTGTCAAGCCACAATAGCGAACCATTGCGCCGATACCCCGGGAAGGCGTATATAGCCCCTGAATTCCCGTCATCCCCGATGACCACAGGCTTCGCCTCCAAAAGAGGTGGGCGAGGCACAAAGGAGATTTGCCATGAGCAATGCACCGCTGATGCCAAAGGCGACGGCCGTGTGGCTGGTTGACAATACCGCGCTGACCTTCGACCAGGTGGCCGATTTCACCAAGATGCACCCGCTCGAGGTCCGCGCCATCGCCGACGGCGACGCCGCCCAGGGCATCAAAGGCATGGACCCTATTTCGACCGGCCAATTGACCCGCGACGAAATCGAACGGGGCGAAAAGGACCCGAACTACCGCCTCAAGCTCGGCGAGAGCAAGGTCGCCCTGCCGCCGGCCGCGAAGAAGAAAGGCCCGCGTTACACCCCGGTCTCGCGCCGCCACGAGCGCCCGAGCGCGATCCTGTGGCTGGTGCGCAACCACCCCGAACTGAAAGACGCGCAGATCATGCGCCTGGTCGGCACCACCAAGACCACCATCGCCTCGGTCCGCGACCGCACCCACTGGAACGCCTCGACCCTGACGCCGATGGACCCGGTGACGCTTGGCCTATGCTCGCAGATCGAGCTTGATTTCGAGGTGCAGCGCGCCGCCAAGGAAAAACCGGTTCCCGCCGCCTACGGTGGCGCGACGCTGCTGCCGGCCTCTGAAACCACCAAGAAGGAGCCGGAGTTCGAGCCGACCGAAAAGGAACGCGAGGACCTCAATGTCGATGCGGTGTTCGCCAAGCTCAAGACGATCGGCGGCAAGAAGCAGGATGCGGACGAATAGGATCGCAGCTGCGGCGATCTACGGCTGATGCCAAGCGCGGCGGGGCGACCTGCCGCGTTTTATCTTGATACATGCCATTGTGGCCGTCACTGCCCTGATGACCGGCCAGAGCGTGGCGTGACGCTCGCGCTAACCCAGTTCGATCTCGTCCGAAATTTCATGTGCGAGGCTGACGCCGCCGACGGTCAGAACGACCTTGGCCGACAGCTTCTCGTTGCCCTTGAGCTTGCCGGCCTTCACCGCGTCGCGCACGGCTTTTTCGATCTCGCGCTGCGAGGTGATGCCGACCTTCTTCAGGAATCTGCGCAGGCTGGCGTTGAAGACGTCTTCATTCATGATGACCTCCGGTTACGGCCGCGTCGGATTGTTGAGCATGTGCTCGGCGAGATTGCGCTGGGCGCGGTCGGTGCGGGCGTTGGCGTTGCCGCGCTGGACATCGCGGTTCTTGCGGCAAATGACATAGTCGTTGGACCCGGCCGCGACGTTGTTGGCGCGGCAGAAAGCATCGTCGTCGGCGCTGGTGTCGACCATGGTCGGCTGGCCGCGCTCGAGGCAGCCGGCGAGGAAGGGGGCTGCAAGCAGGAGAGCGAAGAGGTGTTTTGCGATTCCGGACGGCATTCAGATCCTCTTTTTTCATCTAGTCATTACCGGGCTTGACCCTGCAATCCATCGAAATCAAGGCATTTTGCTGGAACCGTCATTCCGGGATGGTGCGCAAGCACCAGACCCGGAATCTCGAGATTCCGGGTTCGATGCTACGCATCGCCCCGGAATGACGGCCAAATAGTTACACCCTGCCCTTCAGCGCGTCGCCGATTTCGTCCAGCACCTTGGGGTCCTCGATCGTTGCCGGCATGCTCCAGCTTTCGCCGTCGGCGATCTTCTTGATGGTGCCGCGCAGGATCTTGCCGGAGCGGGTCTTGGGCAGCCGGCCGACGGTTATCGCGAGCTTGAACGCGGCGACCGGCCCGAGCTTTTCCCGCACCAGCGCCACGATCTCCTTTTCGATCTCGGCAGGCGGGCGCGTCACGCCGGCCTTCAGCACCAAGAAGCCGCAGGGCACCTCGCCCTTGATCGCATCCTTGACGCCGAGCACGGCGCATTCGGCGACGTCGGGATGCGAGGCCAGGATTTCCTCCATGCCGCCGGTCGAGAGCCGGTGACCGGCGACGTTGATGATGTCGTCGGTGCGGCCCATCACCCAGACATAGCCGTCCTCATCCTTGTAGCCGGCGTCGGAGGTCTTGTAGTAGCCGGGGAATTCGGTGAGATAGGCCTCCTTGAAGCGCGCATCCTGTTGCCACAGCGTCGACAGACAGGCCGGCGGCATCGGCAGCTTGATCACGATCGAGCCCATGGCGCCCGCCGGCAAGGGTCTCGCGGCCTCGTCGACCACGTCGACCTGGTAGCCCGGCATCGGCACCGTCGGCGAGCCGTGCTTGACCGGCAGCATGCCGAGGCCCACCGGATTGCCGGCGATGCACCAGCCGGTTTCGGTCTGCCACCAGTGATCGATCACCGGCACCTTCAACTGCGCCTCCGCCCATTCCACCGTCGGCGGATCGGCGCGCTCGCCGGCCAGGAACAGCGTGCGGAATTTCGACAGGTCATAGTTGCGGATCAACGCACCTTCCGGGTCCTCCTTGCGGATGGCGCGGAAGGCGGTCGGGGCGGTGAACAGGGCGACCGCCTTGTGTTCGGCGATGACGCGCCAGAACGCGCCGGCGTCGGGCGTGCCGACCGGCTTGCCCTCGTACATGATCGAGGTCGCGCCATGGATCAGCGGCCCGTAGACAATGTAGCTGTGCCCGACCACCCAGCCGATATCGGAGCCGCACCACCAGACCTCGCCGGGCCTGACGCCGTAGAGGTTGAACATCGACCATTTCAGCGCGACCAGATGCCCGCCATTGTCGCGCACGACTCCCTTGGGTATCCCGGTGGTGCCCGAGGTGTAGAGAATATAGAGCGGATCGGTCGCGCTGACCGGGGTGCAGGCCGCCGCCTTGCCGACGTCGAGCGCGGCGCGGCGCAGCGACGCCCAGTCATGGTCGCGGCCGGCGACGAGGTCGCAGCCCTGCTGCGGCCGCTGCAGGATGACGCAGTTTTCGGGCTTGACGCTGGAGAGCCTGATCGCCTCGTCGAGCAGCGGCTTGTACTGCACGATGCGGCCGGGCTCGAGCCCGCAGCTCGCCGACAGGATCAGCTTCGGCTTGGCGTCCTCGATCCGGGTTGCGAGTTCCTTGGCCGCGAAGCCGCCGAACACCACCGAATGCACCGCGCCGATCCGCGCGCAGGCCAGCATTGCGAACACCGCTTCAGGCACCAGCGGCATGTAGAGGATAACGCGATCGCCCTTGCCGACGCCGAAATCGGCCATCACGGCGGCCAGCGTCTGCACCTCCCTGAGCATCTCGGCATAGGTGAACTTCGAGACCGAGCGCGACAGCGGCGAATCGTGGATCAGCGCCACCTGGTCGGCGCGGCCGCTCTCGACATGACGGTCGAGCGCATTGTAGCAAGTGTTGACGACGCCGCCGACAAACCAGCGGCCATACGCGCCGATCGAAGGATCGAATACCTTCTTGGCGGGCTCGATCCAGTCGATCTCGCGCGCCGCCTCGGCCCAGAAGCCTTCGGGGTCAGCCAGCGAGCGGGCATGGACCTCGTGGTATTTGCTTTTGTCGTGGATGTTCATGGCGCACTCCCGCTCGAACCTTCCCGGGCCACCTGGCAACCGCCCCGACATGGGCGAGCCTCCGGCGGCCTGCCATTGATCAGGATCAAATCCAGCCGTTTTCTCGACCGCATTGTCACGGGAAGCCGCGGCAGATCAAGCCGGAACAGATCGCAGGGGATCGTCAAGCCGCTCGGCATCGGGCCGCTAAGACCCCTCGCCGGCACGGAGTTGCCGCAGTCGCTGCTTCATCGCCTGTCGCAAATCATAGCCGGGTCGACCGAAGGCGGCGTTGCGGCGGGCGATGAACGCCTCCTGCTCCCGCCGCAGAATGCGCGCCCGGCTCTGACTGATGGCTTCACGCGCCGCCCTGGCATAGGCGCCATCGACCTCGCGATCGAGATCGGCGAGTTCGGGACTGGCGCAGATTGCCCTTTCCACCTTGAGGCGGGCAGTGGCGCAATTGAAGCTCGGCTTGCCCGCGACCGCCTTCAGCGCGCCCAGCCGCTCCAGCTCCTGCGCCATCGACCTGTGGTTGGCCTTGGCGGCGGCGTGGTCGGGCTTCAGCCTGATCGCCGCGGCGAAATCGGCCAGCGCCTTGGGCAGGTCACCCGTCTTGCGCCACAGTTCGCCGCGCGCGTTGTGGATATCGGCAAGCGCCGGATCGAGCTGCAGCACGGCGTCATAGTCGCCGATCGCGCGGTCGATCATCTCCTTGCGCTCATAGGCCCCGGCGCGGACGATCAGCGCCTTGATCCGGTCGGCCTTCGCCGTCTTGGCGTTATCGACGAGCGCGCTGCAAACACTCACGGTCCGCTCGTCATCGCTCGCCAGCGCGGCTGCGAGGCAGGGCGCGGGATCGACCCGTAAATCCCGGGCCGGCTCAACCCCGGTCGCGGATGCATCGGTTGCGAACGCGGCCCAGAGCAGGCAGGCCGCCATCAGGTTGCGGGTGCCGGCATGGAAGCTGTCAGGATGGCCTCGCATGGATTGATCCGGGAAACGCAGTCGGGCACGCCGGATCATATCAAAATACGCGCTTTTTCGACAATAATCGCTTGCAAAGCTAAAGTGCCGTATCAGAACGATCGAGGCCGAAACGACCCGCGCGGGAAACGGCGCCACAGGCGGATGAACCTTTCGGCACGTTCGTAGACTTACCCACCATGACAACATTGACCGACTACAATCCGCCGCGCGCTGTCGCGCATGCCCAAACCACTTACTTCTATTTCTACATGGCGCTGGCCTGCCTGGCCGTCGCCTTTCTCGGCTTCGCGCCGACCTACTGGCTGCCGCTCGCCAGGGGAACGTTGTCGGCCTCGCCCGTCATTCACTTTCACGGGCTGCTGTTTTTCGCCTGGTCGCTCTATTTCGCTTTGCAGAGCTGGCTCGCCGCCTCAGGCCGAATAGCCCGGCACCGGGCGAGCGGCATGATCGGCGTATCGCTGGCGACCGCGATGACGATCTTCGGCTTCCTGGCGGCCGTGAGCGCGATGAAGCGCTCCGCGGCGGCAGGATTGACCGATGACGGAATTGCGTTTGCGATCGTCCCACTCAGCGGAATTGCGTTTTTCGCGGTGGTGTTCGCGCTTGCCGTCGCGGCGGTTCGTCGTCCGGACACCCACAAGCGGCTGATGCTGCTGGCCGGCATTTCGCTGCTGGACGCCGCCGTCGCGCGTTGGTTTATCACCTTCCTGGCGCCGCCCGGCCCGGTCGGCCCGCCGCCAGTCCCAGTCACGATCCCTCCCGCCATTGTCGCCTATCTGCTGCTGGTGGTCGCCATCGTTCACGATTGGCGCAGGCGTGGCCGTCCGCATCCAGTCTATGTCTATGGCGGCGTCGCGCTGATCGCCGTCAAGCTCCTGAACTGGCCGATCAGCCTCACACCGCTCTGGCATTCCTTCGTCGGCGGCCTATTGGCGATGGCGCAGCAGCAGTAACCCTCAACTCGTTTTCACCGTGATCCCGCCATCGACCACCAGTTCGATCCCGGTGACGTAGCGGGAGTCGTCGGAGGCGAGGAACAGCGCGGCGTTGGCGACGTCCCAGGCGTCGCCCATGTGCCCCATCGGCACCTGCGCGTCGCGCGCCCGCCACATCGCCTCGACGTCCCCCGCCGAATAGCTGGCCGCAAGCCCCGCCGAATGCGCCACCATCGGCGTCTTCATCAGGCCCGGCAGGATGCAGTTGACACGGACATGGTCGCGCGCGAACTGCACGGCCGTGGTCCGCGTCATCTGGTTCATCGCCGCCTTGGAGGCGCCGTAGCTGACATAGGATATTCCCAGATGGCGGATCGAGGCGATCGAGGAGATGTTGATGATCGAGCCGCCGCCCTGCTTCTGCATCACCGGGATCACGTGCTTCATGGCGAAGTAGGCGCTCTTTAGGTTGACCGCGAAGACGTGGTCCCAGCTCGCCTCCGTCACCTCGACGACGCTGCCCATTTCGGCGATGCCGACATTGTTGTCGAGCACGTCGATGCGGCCATGGGCCTTCAGGCACGCCGCCACCATCGCCTCGACCTCGGCTTCGCGCGAGACGTCAGCGACAAAGGCCATCGCCTTGCCGCCCTCGCCGGCGATGATGTCAACGGTTTCCTGCGCAGCGGATGCGTTGCGGTCGACGCAGAACACCTGCGCGCCCTGCCGCGCAAAGGTCACGGCGGTCGCCTTGCCGTTACCCCAGCCCGGCCCGATCGAGCCCGCACCCACCACCATCGCCGTCTTGCCCTTGAGCCGCTCCATCGACGTATCCCCCTGCTGTCGCCCTTGTTGCCGGCCGGCGCATGGCCGTCACGGTGACGCTTTTCGGCTGACAGAAGCCACCCGACGAGGCCCCGAGGATTTTTATCATGGCACAGCCGCCAATCCCCGGCAGCCCCCCTTGCCATGTTCCGCCAAACCAGACTGAATGCGCCGCGAAAAGGTCCACCACGTGGGGCCGATAAGCGAAGGGGCCCCCGGGGAAGCATGGCAGCCGACAAGACAACACCGCCCCATGACGAGATCGAGGCGGTTTCGAACGAGGCCCTGCTGAAGGCGGAGTCCTTCGTCGCAGCGGAAGAAGGCGCGGCGAACCGCCTGATGGGGTGGGCAGGGAGAATTTCGACCACGATCGCCGTGGTGATGAGTCTGTTCCACCTCTACGCGGCCTATGCCATCGTTCCGACGCAGGAACTTCGCTACACCCACGTCGCCTTCACGCTGGTCCTGAGTTTCCTGCTGTTTCCGCTGGCGACGCGGTTTCGCAACCGGGTGCGCTGGTGGGATGTCGTTCCCGGTATCTTCGCGGTCGCGACCATCGCCTACGCGTTGTGGGGAGGTGAGGACTTTACAGATCGCGCCACCGCGCCTGACCGCTGGGACGTGATCGTCGGCATTGTATTCATTGTCCTGCTGCTGGAGGCGACGCGGCGCACCACTGGGGCGATCATGCCCGTGGTGGCGCTGCTGTTCATCGCCTATGCCATGCTGGGTCCTTACCTTCCGGCGCCGTGGACCCATCGCGGCTACGACCTGCCGCGGCTGGTCGGCCACCTCTTCATCACCCTGGAAGGCATCTTTGGCGTCGCCGTCGACGTGTCGGCGACGCTGATCCTGCTGTTCACCGTCTATGGCGCGTTCCTGCAGCATTCCGGCGCCGGCAAGTTCTTTATCGATTTCTCGCTGGCGCTGATGGGCGGAAAGCCCAACAGCGCCGGCCGGACCGTGGTGCTGTCGTCATTCCTGCTCGGCGGCCCCTCCGGTTCGGGCGTCGCCACCACGGTCATGATCGGGACCGTGGCCTATCCGATGATGGCCAAGGCCGGCTTCGAGAAGAACGCCGCAGGAGGACTGCTCGCCGCCGGCGGGCTGGGCGCGATCCTGTCGCCGCCGGTGCTTGGCGCCGCCGCGTTCCTGATCGCCGAATTTCTCAAGCTCAGCTATCTCGACGTGATCTGGATGGCGACCATCCCGACCTGTCTGTACTATATGTCCCTGCTGTTCATGGTCGAACTCGACGCCAAGAAATTCGGCGCCAGGGCCGTGACGTTCAAGCCGGAACTGAGCGTCGGCGCGATGACGAAGCGCTATGGATTTCACTTCATTTCGCTGCTCGCCGTGGTCGCGTTCATGATGATCGGCTATTCCGCATCGCTGTCGGTGTTCTACGCCATCGTGGTCACCTTCGCGCTCAGCTTCCTGCGAAAGGATACCGCGCTGGTTCCGACCCGGCTGGTGAAGGCGCTCGCCGACGGCTCGATCGGCGCGTTGAACGCCGCGACCACCTGCGCCTGCGCCGGCATCGTCGTCGGGGTCGTGACGCTGACCGGCCTTGGCCTCAAATTCTCCTCGATCGTCATCAGCTATGCCGGCGGCAGCCTGCTGCTGACGGCGATCTATACCTCGCTGATCGTCTGGATCATCGGCCTCGCGGTGCCGGTGACCGCCTCCTACATCATCTGCGCTGTCATCGCCGCACCCGCGCTGGTCAAGCTCGGCGTGCCCGATTACGCCGCCCACATGTTCATCTTCTATTACGCCGTCTTGTCCGAGGTTTCGCCGCCGACGGCGCTTTCGCCGTTCGCGGCGGCCGCCATCACCGGCGGCGACCCCTACAAGACCACGTTGCAGTCCTGGAAATACACGCTGCCGGCGTTCCTGGTGCCGTTCGTATTCGTGCTCGACCCGCAGGGCGTCGGCCTCCTGCTGTCGATCCCCAAGGGTGGCTCATGGGTCGACATCCTCGAAATCACGATCAAGACCACCCTGGGGCTGCTGGCGCTCGCCGCCTTCGCCCAGAACTGGACGCTGCGACAAAATACGCGGCTCGAACGCGGCCTGCTTCTGCTATCCGGATTGCTGCTGGTGTTTCCAAGCCTGATCGAGGCGATCATCGAATGGATTATCGGTCGCGATATTGGCTATACCTACGTTCCCGGCCTGATCATCGGCCTGGGCGTGGTGCTATGGCAGGCCCGAACGCCGGGGCCGAAACGACCGGCGCTCACGACGTAACAGGGAACAATCGAGGATGAGGACCATGAAGCAGGCCGCAGCGATACTGGCCGTGACGATTTCCGCAGGGCTCGCCTTCGCCGGCGTAGCCCACGCCCAGCAGAAGACCATGTCGATCGGGACCGGCGGCACCGGTGGCGTCTACTATCCGCTCGGCGGCGCCGTGGCCAACGTGCTCTCGAAAAACCTTCCCAACGTGCAGGCCACCGCCGAGGTCACCGGCGGCTCGATCGACAATCTCAAGCTGATCGGTGCCGGCAAGAGCGAACTGGCGTTCACCATGGCTGATGCCGCCCTCGATGCGTTGCAGGGCCAGGACAAGTTCAAGGGCGGCAAGGTCCCGTTGCAGGCGTTGCTCGTGGTCTACCCGAACCGCATGCACGTCGTGACGGTGGAGGGAACCGGCATCCAGACCATGGCCGATCTGAAGGGCAAGCGGGTTTCGACGGGCTCTCCTGGCAGCGCCACCGAGGTGATGGCGTTCCGCGTCATCGAGGCCGCCGGCCTCGACAAGGACAATGATCTGAAGCGCGAGCGGCTCGGCGTTTCCGAATCCGTCAACGCCGTCAAGGACCGCAAGATCGACGCCTTCTTCTGGGTCGGCGGCATCCCGACCGCTGCGGTGACCGATCTCGCCGCGACGCCCGGGCTCAAGCTAAAGCTGATCGATCATGGCGACGTCGTCGAGAAAATGAACGCCAAATACGGCAAGCTCTATACGGCCAGCAAGATCAAGGCCGGCTCGTATCCCGGCTATGACAAGGATAACTCGATCGCCGAAGTCTGGAACCTGATCGTCACCGGCGACAAGATGAGCAACGAGGACGCCTACGCCATCGTCAAGACGCTGGTGGAGAAGAAGGCCGACATCGTCGCCGTTCACCGGGAAGCCGAGAGCTTCACGCTCGACAACCAGGTCCAGCAGCGCTCGCCGATTCCGTTCCATCCCGGCGCGCTGAAGTACTTCAAGGAGAAGGGCGTCGGGGGATAGAAATTCGCGCAGCCTGAAGATGAAAATTCGATGACCGCGGCCGGTCATGGCCCGCGGTCATTTTCTTGTCGGAAGACCACGCGGCCATGACGTTCGGAGCGGGGCCCCACTCACTCGAACTTCATGTCGACGCATTTGGAAATGTCGGAGCCGAGGCCGGAGGCGATGGTGATGCAGCCGCGCGCCTTCAGCGCGGTATTGTCGCTGGCCCAAACCGCATAGCCGCCCGGGCCGAAGAACGAATTGGTGTTCGGCGGCTCGGTCTCGGTCGCGTCGAATGAATAGTTCGAATCCGTAGCGAAGATGCGCGGTTTCTTGGCGCAGCCGCCGTCGGCCTGCACATTGATGACCTCCTTGTTGTCCCGCGTCAGCGCCAGCGAGACCTGGCAGCGGAAATACTCGGAGGTCTTGACGTTGAAGATGTAGGCATAGGATCTGCACGTCGCCGTATTGAGCTTGCCTGGCGACAGGCCACGGCTGCAGGCAATGCGCTGGTTGTTGCTGATCCTGTAGTCGTTGGCCTCCACAGCCTGCGCCAGCGTCATGACCGACAAGGCAGCCCCGAGACCGATTTTCACGACGTGGTTCATCCGAATCATCCTATGACGTCTCATGCACTGCGGGGCTTGTAGCCGAAGCCGGCAACATAGTCGCGAAGTCGCACGCGGGAAATCACAAACTCTCAAGGCCTGCGTGATGCGTCGAAAGTGCGGATTGACGAAGCGATGCCGTTCGTGATTTGTTCAGAGCATGGGAGTCGCGCGATTGTGGAGATAAGACAATGATCAGATTTTCAACCAAAGTGATTCTGGTGACCGCCGCGCTGGCGGGACTGGCGACGTATGCGCGTGCGCAAGGTGCCGCGCCGACGCCCTGGGAGCTGAAATCGGACACCGGCTATGCCTATGGCAAGGACGGCAAGACGCTGTCCTACAAGATGGGCACCAACAATGCCGGCACACTGCTGAAGGGCGCCAAGAAGGTGCCGAGGGGCACGTTGTTCTTCATCGGCCAGAACGGCCAGCTCTATATGCGCTCCGGCCCCTATCTCGAGGGCGACGGAAAGTTCATGTTCGGCACGAATTGAGCGATCTGCCATCGACGGGATTTCTTCCGCGTCGTCGGCCGAACGCCGCCCGGTGACGTCCCGCTAGAACGCCGCCGCCAGTTCTTTGGCGCCCGGCTTGCCGCTGTTGACGTCCATCCGCTCGTCGGTGATCGCCAGCAGCTTCGCCACCGTATTGTGCCGGCTCACCACCGGGTTGCGCTCGTAGCCGCCGCGCTGGAAGAAGTTCGCGGTCGGCACCTGCTCGCGCATCGCCTGTGGCATCGTCACCATGTCGAGCCCGGTGCCGTCGCCGGTCAGGTTCATCATTTCGAGTTCGGCCGCCGTCAGCGGCCGGGTGTGGCCCTTGGTGCGCGCGAAGTGGACCGAGGTCAGGAGCTTGTGGGTCTGCAGCATCGGCCCGACGTCGATATCCAGCACCATGGCGTGGACACCCCAGCCCTGCGGCGTGCTGGCGAGCTTCTCTTGCGCCGACCATTCGCCCGACACGCTGCGCGAGAACGCCACCATCTTCTTCAGCACTGCGAGCTTGTGCTCCATCGCCTGGCGCGACGGGCCTAACAGGGCCGCGGCCTTCGCCGTCAGCGACTTGATGAGTTCGTTGCCCTGCTCGGCCATCAGCACCATGGTGTTGGTGGTGAGCAACTGGTTGTAGCCGACCGCGGTCGAGATCGCGCGCGAGCCCGGCCGCGAGGTGCTCAGTCCCGATTGCATGTCGTGATTGCCGTTGCCGCCGGTCTCGAACGCATACACCCGCACCGCCTGCTCGCGCGTCAGGCCGGCGGCCAGCGCGTAGCGCGCATAGGCGCGCTTGAAGTCGACTTCGGCGGCCGGGCGCTGCGGCGCGAACTGGAAATGCTCGGCGGCGGCCTTGAGGAAGTCGGCGACAACAGGAATCGGCCGGCGTTCCCGCGGCGGCTTCTCCTCCTCCGGCAGCGGGCTCACCGGCTGCTTCGGACCCGTGTAGGCCGGCGGCTGCGTCAGCACGTAATCATCAAGCGTGATCGGCCGGCGCTCCCGGCGCTTGGCGTTGCGGCCGCGCCGCTTCTCGGTGATCGAGGTCCAATAGGCGCCCGCCTCCCGCTCGAACGCGGCGCGCGCGGCCTCGTACTCCTTCAGCTTGCGGCGATATTCGGCGATCGCCTGCGGCGAGGCCGCCTGCCCCATCGCATTCGTAACCGCGACGGAAAGCCCGCCCGCCTCCATCGCCACGGCGGACGGCGCGCCCGCGAGCAGCGCGAGCGCGACCAATCCGGAACCCATGCGAATCAAAGGCGGGCGCATCGGGCCGTTGTAGCAAGCGGGCGGCGCAAGTCAGCCCCTCCCGCGGCCGGCGGAACCGGAACCCGTCTCACTCCTTTTCGATGCCGCTCTCCTTGAGCAGCTGCGACCACTTCTTCTCGTCCCGGTCGATGAAGGCGGCGTAGTCTTCCGGCGAGCCGGGCGTGATCTCGGTGCCGTCATGGCCGAGTTGCCTCTTCACGGAATCGGAGCCGAGCGCGTCGCGCAACGCCTTGTTGAGCTTGTCGATGATCGGCCGCGGCGTGCCGGCGGGGGCGACAAGCCCGTAATAGAGCGAGGCGTCGAAGCCCGGCAGGCCCGCTTCGATCATCGTCGGCACGTCGGGCAACAGGCTCGACCTGGCCGTGCTGGTCACCGCCAGCGCACGCAATTTGCCGGCGGCGACATTGGCGTGCGAGCCCGGGACCGGCGCGAACGCCGTCATGATATGGCCGCCTAGCAGATCGGTCATCGCCGGTCCGCTGCCCTTGTAGGGAATGTGAACCAGCTTGATGCCGGCGGCGCGGGCGAAATACTCGCCGGTGACGTGGCTGGCGCTCCCGGCGCCAGCCGAGCCGAAATTGACCTTGCCGGGGTTGGCCTTGGCATAGGCAATCAGCTCGGCAATGGTTTTCGCCGGGAACGAGGGATGCACCACCAGCGAATTCGGCGCGTTGCCGATCAGGCCGATCGGGGCGAAATCCCTGCGCGGATCGTAGCCGGGATTCTTGTAGAGCGAGGGGCCGACCGCCAGCGTGCCGGTGTAGCCCAGCAGCAGCGTATAGCCGTCGGGATCGCTGTGGGCGACCGCCTTGGTGCCGATGGTGCCGCCGGCGCCGGGGCGGTTGTCGACAATCACCTTCTCGCCGAGCAGCTCGCTCATCTTGTCGGCAATGCCGCGGCCGACGACCGTCGTGCTGCCGCCGGGCGCGAACGGAATCACCAGGGTGATGGCGCGGGCGGGATAGTTCTGCGCCAACGCGGGAGCGGATGCGCCGAGGCCGAAGGCGGCGCCGAGCGCGGCGGATATCCATATCGTTGCAGACCGCACGGGGAGCCCTCTATTTCCAGGCGAACACGGGTTGTTCGAGGTCGGCCACGCGGGTCTGGCGGCCCGCCAGCACTTCGCCGAACTGGTAGATCAGCGCCGCCGTCGGCGCGTGGATATGCTGGCCGTCATGGCGGAAGCGGATCACCCGCCGCGTGCTTTCCGGGATCGTGGTGAAGCTGAAGGCGTCCGCGCGCTCGATGTCGGCAAGCGCGATCCGGTGCACCGAGGCGACCTCGGCAGGGTTGGGCGTGATCGCAGCATCCGCGCCGACCCAGACCACCACCGGCGTGATCAGGTAGCCGGACCGGGTCGGGTAGTCGTCGAGCAGGCCGAGCACGCAGCCCTCGGCGAGTTCGACCCCCAATTCCTCGTGCAGTTCGCGCAAGGCGGCCTGCGCCTGGGTCTCGCCGGGATCGCAGCGCCCGCCCGGCAGCGCCCATTGGGCGGCGTGGGAGCGCAGGCTGGCGGCACGGCGGGTCAAAAGAAACGCCGTGCCCTCCCCCGCCTCGGCCGCGGTGAGGGCGATGGCGACGGCGGCGCGCTTCAGCGCCGGCAACGCGGGACCGGCCGGGGCGCGCGTGAACGCCGCGCAGCGGCTGGCGATATTCCGCCGTGTGGTATCGTCGAATGACCGGACCATCCCGCTTGACTACACCACCCGCGCGACCGATGAAATGACCCCAGCCGCATGACAGACGATCGGAACGCAGGACATGAGCGCCAGGGCCGCGGACAAGCTGAAATCCGACGGCTGGAAGATCGTCGAGACCACCGGCTTCCTGCATCTGATCGGCCCGCTGTGGCACCGCGTCGTCGACGGCGGGCATGAATATGCGCTGGCCACCGAGGACAAGCACCACAACCGCCGCGGCCTGGTGCAGGGCGGCGTGCTGATGACGTTTGCCGACCGCAGCTGCGGCATGACCGCCCGCTTCGTCTCCGGCAAGCCGACCTTGGCGACGGTGCAGCTCGATACGCATTTCGTCGAGGCCGGCAAGATCGGCGAGGTCTTGGTGTCGAAGCCGCATGTCGTGCGCGCCACCAGGAGCCTGATTTTCATCACCACCGAGGTGACGGTGGACAAGCGCTGTATCGCGATGGCGAGCGGCGTGTTCAAGATATTGAAGAACGAGGGATGAGGTACCGTCATTCCGGGGCGCGAAGCGAACCCGGAATCTCGAGATTCCGGGTTCGATGCTTCGCATCGCCCCGGAATGACGGGCCAGGATGAAGGCGCTTTCTTACCTCGCCCCGCTTGCGGGGAGAGGTCGGACTGCGAAGCAGTCCGGGTGAGGGGGCGCCG
>NZ_JALHLP010000007.1 GCF_022844465.1 Bradyrhizobium sp. | reverse complement strand
TCGGCAACCTGATCCAGGACGGCTCCACGCTGAACGTCAACGGCAAGATCGTCACCTTCAAGAATGCCCCGACGCCGTTGGCGGCGGGCGTCGCCGCCGGCTCCGGCGTCAACGGCAACCTCGTCACCGACGGCAGCGGCAATTCCACGGTCTTCCTGCAGGCGGCGACCATCGCCGACGTGCTGAAGGCGATCGACCTGGCGACCGGGGTTCGTTCCGCGGTCAACGCCAGCGGCACGGCGACGGTGACCACCGCCGCGGGCCAGACCAACTCGTCGATCAACTCGAGCGGCGCGCTGCAGATATCCACCGGAACGACGGCGGATCTCGCCATCGTCGGCACTGGCAACACGCTCTCGGCGCTCGGCCTTACCGGCAACACCGGAACGAATACCTCGTTCAACGCGGGTCGCACCGCGGCGGCGGGCAGCATTTCGGGCAAGAACCTGACCTTCACCTCCTTCAACGGCGGCACCGCCGTCAACGTCACCTTTGGCGACGGCACCGGCGGCACGGTCAAGACCCTCGAACAGCTCAATGCCTCGCTGCTGGCCAACAACCTGAATGCGACCTTGGACTCGACCGGCAGGCTGACGATCACCACCGTCAACGAATATGCGTCCTCGACCCTCGGGTCGATCGCCTCGGGCGGTGTGCTCGGCGGCACGCTCACCAGCACAATCACCTTCTCGACCGCAACGGCTCCGGTTGCCGACGCGTCGGCGCAGGCGATCCGCAGCAACCTGGTGAGCCAGTTCAACGGCATCCTGTCGCAGATCACCACCACCTCGCAGGACGCGTCGTTCAACGGCATCAATCTGCTGGGCGGCGATCAGCTCAAGCTGACGTTCAACGAAACCGGCAAGTCGACGCTGAACATCACCGGCGTCACTTTCAACGCCGCCGGTCTCGGCCTCGCCAACCTGGTCAACGGCACCGACTTCATCGACAACGCAGCCACCAACCGCGTTGTCGGCAGCCTGACCAGCGCCTCGACCCTGCTGCGCACGCAGGCGTCTGCCTTGGGTTCCAACCTGTCGATCGTGCAGATCCGCCAGGACTTCTCCAAGAACCTGATCAACGTGCTGCAGACCGGCTCGTCGAACCTGACGCTGGCCGACACCAACGAGGAAGCGGCCAACAGCCAGGCGCTGTCGACCCGCCAGTCGATCGCGGTGTCCGCGCTGGCGCTGGCCAACCAGGCCCAACAGAGCGTGCTGCAGCTGCTGCGGTAAGCTCCATGACGTCAACGATTCCGGCGGCGGGGGAAACCCCGCCGTTTTTTTTGAGCACCGCTGGCGCGAACAGAATGTGCCGAAGTGGAAAACTTGAGCTTCGATCTTAATTGCATCGGAACCAGTGCCGATCATGCTGCCAAGAACACGCATTCCAGCCGGGCCGGCGCCACAATGGGTAATCGCCATTAACCATATTTAAAGGCGCTAGTTGTATGAAGTTAGGGCGTTTTCCCTGAAGTCCCGCGGTGAAGTACCGCTCCCATCGAGGTCATGAATGTCCAACGCAGCCCAAGCCTACGCCCGCACGTCGCACACGACCACATCGGCCCGCGAAATCGAAGCGCAGGCGCTTCTGAAGGCTGCCCGGCAACTGCAGGATGTTCAATCCAACTGGAGCGGTCCCGACACGGCGATGCACAACGCGCTGATCTTCAATCGCCGTCTCTGGTCGATCTTCATGAGCGCCGTGGAGGCCAACGAAAATCCGCAACCGATCGAGGTCCGGCAGAACATCGCCAATATCGGCGTGTTCGTGATGAAGCAGACGGTCGACATGCAGATGGATCCGGATCCGGCAAAGCTGAAGCCGCTGATCGACATCAACTGCAACCTTGCCGCCGGCCTGTCCGGCCGCGGCTGACCGCGGTGGAGCTGGCGCGCCGACATGGCTGATATCTGGGGCATCATCACGGCCAACTACAAGGCGGTGGGATTGACCGTTCCGTCGAAGACCCCCTATGTGCCGGTCGATCCCGCGCTCTATGAGGGCAACTGGACCGGCAAGTATCCTGACAACAAGACGTTCAAGTTCACGATCACGAACGTCTCGGGGTTTCGCGCCAAGGTGCAGTATCAGAGCGGCGGCACCAACAAGTTCCAGGAAGTTTTGATCAAGGACAATTCGTTCCGGATCGGCGACACCAAGTTCAAGCTGTCCGCGCTCGGCAAGGCGGAGGTCAAGAACGTCGTCACCGATCCGGCGAGCGGCCAGACCTATCTCGACAGCGCCTACGCGGCCCGCGCCAAATGATGCCGGATCAAGCCGTCCGGTCGGTTTCGCGCAGACGCGTCGGCAGTTCCTTGGTCAGGTCGAGGGTCAGGAAATAGGCGCGGCGGCGCAGCACGGCTTCCTCGGGAAACTGCTTCACCACCAGGCCGGTCAGGTTGTCGACGACCTGATAGACGACGGCGCGCGCGTCTTGATCGATCACCACCTGGTTCGATACCGGCTTCGAGAGGGAGGCGCGGACAGGGTCGGCATCGAGGCGCAGGCGCGCAGTCGTCTCCGGCGCCGAGACGGTCTGGCTGGCCGGCAACTCAGTCGGCACCGCACGTTGAGACGTCTCGCTCGCGTGCTGAACGATCGGCGCGGCAACCGGTGCCCCCACCGGTTTGATGCTGAAATCTGTACTCATGGCAGCCTCCAGGCTTCCTTCGAGTCAAATCCCAACCCCTCGTCGATGGCAATATGGCCCGGCACCCCTCAATGCTGAGTAAGGGAACACGCTGAATTTCCGGATGACGCCGGTGCTGCAATTTAGCTAAAAATGTAGCGATCGCCTTACAGCGAGCGGCTGACCGAAAGCGGGGTCATGTTGCGTGGACCTGGCGCGGCGCGCTGCCCCGACGCGGTATAGGTATTGGGAATGTTCTTGCGCTGGATCTCGGTGTTGACGCCGCGCACGATGCCTTCTGACACCGCGTGCGCCGTCGCCAGCACCGTGAGATTGATCTGCAGCATGGCGCGGAAGGTGTCGTGATGGCTCCGCAGCGCGGCCAGCAAGTCAGGCGAAACCTTCGCCAGATATTGTTGGGCGTTTTTGAGGTGCTCCACCGTGATCATGTAGCGGCGCGATAGCTCGCCCTTCTGCTGCTCCAGCCGCATCGCCTCGGCGACCTTGCCGGCGCGCACCAGTTCGGTCTCACGTTCGATGATTCCGAGCAGCGCGCTCATCACTTCCATCAGGTCTTCGGCGAGCTTGCGCGCCTCCGCCGGCGTCGAAATCGCCTTTGCAGCCGCAGGCCTTGCTTGGGGAGGCTCGCTCATACTGGATTTCCTTCTGGTCAGCCGGCGCGGTTGGCTTGCTGCAGGATCAGGGTGCGGAAGACGTCGTTGGAGATGCCGATGCCGCCGGATCTGGCGAAGGATTTCGAGTACTCGTCGGTCAGCATCGAGCGCCAGACCCCGGTGCCGGTGGTGTCGCCGAACGGTCCGTCCCCTTTGACGCCGGTGGTCATCTGCGAAAACATCGAGTTGAGGAACACCGCCTCGAACTCCTGGGCCTTGGCGCGCGTCTTCTTCTGCGCTTCCGGCGAAACCTTGCTCAGCGCCTCGGCGAGCTGCGGATCGCTGCGGCCGTTGATTATTGACGACCTGGCTTTCGCGTATCCGCCGATGCCGTGAACCATGTTCGCTTCCATCACATCACCTCGATGTCGGCCTGGATCGCGCCGGCGGCCTTGATCGCCTGCAGGATGCTGATGAGGTCGCGCGGACCGATGCCGAGGCCGTTGAGACCGTCGACGAGCTGCTGCAGCGAGATGCCGTCCTTCACGACCGCAAATTTCTTGCCGTCCTCGGTCACGCTGACGCCGGTGCGTGGCGTCACCACGGTTCGGCCGCGCGACAGCGGATTGGGCTGGCTGACCTGCGGGCTCTCCGAAATCGAGACGGTGAGGTTGCCCTGCGCCACCGCGACGGTGGCGACGCGGACGTCGCGGCCCATCACGATGATGCCCGAGCGTTCGTCGATCACGATCTTGGCGGCGAGATCCGGTTCGACCTGCAATTGCTCGATCTCGGTCAGGAAGGCGACGACGTTGCCCTTGAATTCGGCGGGGATCGCCAGCTGCACGGTGGAGGGATCGATCGGCTCGGCGGTCTTGACGCCGAGGAAATCGTTGACCGCGGCCGCGATGCGCTTGGCGGTGGTGAAATCGGCGTTGCGCAGCGCCAGCCGCACATTGGGCAGGCGGTTGAGCGCGAACTCGATCTCGCGCTCGATGATGGCGCCGTTGGGAATCCGCCCGTTGGTCGGCACGCCGCGGGTGACGCTGGCGGCGGCGCCTTCGGCCGCGAAGCCGGCGATGGCGAGCGAGCCTTGCGCGACCGCGTAGACATTGCCGTCGGCGCCGAGCAGGGGGGTGACGAGCAGGGTGCCGCCCTGCAAATTCTTGGCGTCGCCGAGCGCGGAAACCGTGACGTCCATCCGCGTGCCCTGGGTGCCGAACGCCGGCAGGTTGCCGGTGACCATGACGGCGGCGACGTTGCCGGTGCGGATGGTGGCGCCGCGGATGTTGACGCCCATGCGCTCGAGCATCGCCTGCAGCGATTGCTTGGTGAAGGGAATGTTGTTCAGCGTGTCGCCGGTGCCGTTGAGACCGACGACGAGGCCATAGCCGATCAACTGGTTCTGCCGCACGCCTTCGATATTGGCGAGGTCCTTGATCCGCGACGTCGCGTCCGCCGGCGATAGCGCCAGCGCCAGCGCCAGCAGAACGGCGCAGGCCACCCAAAACAGTCGTGCCGAACGGATGCCGGGCATCCTGTGCTCCCCTTGTGGTCTTCGAGCGGATCGCAACGTCACTCCCATGACGGATGATCCGGCATTAACCATGCGAGCGCCGTGCCATCTCGCGATTTTCTCGTAGCCATCTGATATTGCGGGATATTCATCGAACGTCCGCGCCGCCGGCGGCCTGCGGGGCCCGGCGAAATTGCCGTCCATCGGCAGATTTTGCCGGGTCGTTTACGCGCCGTTAACCATAAGGAGGCGAAGCTCCCGCAACGCCCACCCTGCGGGATCAGCACGATGCGCATCTACGGACCGAACGGCACCACGCTTGGATCGCCCGCAGGCAGCACGCGGCGAGCCAGTTCGAGCGGCTTCTCGCTGCCGGAAGCGCCGGTGGCGCCCGACGAACCGCGCTCCGTCGCCGCCCCCAAGGCCGCCGGCAATATCGATGCGCTGCTCGCCATGCAGGGCGTCGAAGACCCGACCGAGCGCCGCAAGCGTTCGGTGGCGCGCGGCAAGGGCGCGCTCGACGTGCTCGACGATCTCAAGATCGGGCTGCTGTCCGGCAACCTCGATGCCGCCACGATGCACCGGCTGCGCGATGCCGCCGCCCACCTGAAGACTTCCTCCGGCGATCCCGGTCTCGATGCGGTGCTGTCCGAGATCGAATTGCGCGTCGAAGTCGAACTCGCCAAGGCCGGGCAGTTCTAGCTGGGCTGTTTCTGCACATAAGGCTTTGAAATATCACGGCCATTCGACCGTCCTCGATCCGGTTCGGCAGTGAGGCCGCTGACCGCGCGGCTCGGCGGCCGATTGAACTTTCGCCGCGGTTCCTGCGCGCGAATCAGGGGCAGGGGCGATCTTCGGTAGGCGCGCCTCCCGCCGGCGGCCGAGGTGGCGGCCGGTCGCGATAATCTTGCCTGTGCAAGGCCTTGGCTGCGGTCCCCGCAACGGCGACGGTCTATATTGTCTGTCACAACCCGCCGCTATATAAGGCCGGCGCGGACGGACCATTTTTCGTCCCGCCTTGCACGCGAAGTTGGGCTGGCCTTGGAAAAACTGAAGAATTACCGACCCACCGAAAAAGAGCCTTTCATGAACGACCGCCAGCGCGATTATTTTCGCGCCAAGCTGCTGGCGTGGAAGGACGAAATCCTCAGGGAGTCGAAGATCACGCTGCAGACGCTGCAGGAAGAGAACGTCAACCATCCCGACCTTGCCGATCGCGCCTCGTCCGAAACCGACCGCGCCATCGAATTGCGCGCCCGCGACCGCCAGCGCAAGCTGATCTCCAAGATCGACGCCGCACTGCAGCGCATCGAGGACAACACCTACGGCTATTGCGAGGAGACCGGCGAGCCGATCTCGCTGAAGCGGCTGGAGGCGCGGCCGATCGCGACGCTCTCGGTGGAAGCGCAGGAGCGCCACGAGAAGCGCGAGAAGGTCTATCGCGACGAATAGGGCAATTCCTGGCGCGTCAGCGCCATCAGCGGCCGGGCCTGCGGCCGCCAACAGAAAGCCGCCGCCGATGGACAGGATTCTCGCGGCCGCCCGGATCATCGCCACCGCCCGACGCAACCGCACCCCGCTGGCCGCCCTTCCGCCTGAGCTGGCGCCTGGCGACACGGCGGAAGGCTATCAGGTCCAGCGCGCGGTGCACGATCTGCTGCTGCCGCAGATGGGTAGCCAGGTCGGTTACAAGATCGGCTGCACCAGCGCGGTAATGCAGCAATATCTTGACATTCCGCAACCTTGCGGCGGCGGCGTGTTCGCAACCGGCGTGCACGAGAGCGGCGCAAGCTTTCGGTTTGGCGACTACGTCCGAGTCGGCGTCGAATGCGAGATCGCGGTGCGGCTGGCGCGCGATCTTGCGCCGGGCGAAGCGCCGTTCGCCGCGGCGCGGGTGGCCGAGGCGATCGAGGCCTATCATCCTGCGATCGAGATCGTCGATGACCGGTATGTCAAATGGGAGACGCTGGGCGCGCCGACGCTGATCGCCGACGACTTCTTCGCCGCCGGCTGTGTGATCGGCAAGCCGGTCGCGCGCGCCGATGCGCCCGACCTGCTCAAGGTCGCGGGCCGCGCCATGGTCAACGGCAAGGAGGCCGGCCGCGGCGTCGGCGCCGATGTGCTGGGACATCCGCACCACGCGCTGGCGTGGCTTGCCAATCATCTGGCCGCGGAGGGCACGGGCCTGCATGCCGGCCAGATCGTGCTCACCGGAAGCCTGGTGAAGACGATCTGGCTTGAGCCCGGCGACTCCGTGACGATGCAGCTCGACGGGCTCGGCACGGTGTCGGCCGATTTTCGCAACTGAGCTAGATCGCCCGGCGCCGTCCCGCCACCATGCTGTAGATGAACAGCACGATGATGGCGCCGACCACGGCGCCGATCAGGCCCGCGCCTTCGCCGGCACGGTACCAGCCCAGCGCCTGGCCCAGGAAGGTCGCCACGAACGCGCCGACGATTCCCAGAATGGTGGTCATGATGAAGCCCGAGGGCTCGTTGTCGCCGGGCATGATGAACTTGGCAATGATGCCCGCGACGAAGCCGATGATGATGGTCCAGATGATACCCATGTCGCCCTTCCTTGCTTTGTTGAATTCCAGTGACTCGACTGACGCCAGCTACATCTCTTAAGCCGAGGGCAGGCGGCCCTCGGGCGTGTAGCGATCGACCGCCGTTGGCAGCTCGCGAGACAGCCTCGCCAGAAGCTCGTCCTGCGACAGCCCGGTCTGCTGCTCCAGCTGTGCCAGCACGTCCGGGCCGATCGCCTGCTTGAGCTGCGGCGGCGAGACCTCCTTGTTGGGGCCCTGGTTGATCCATGATTCAGCCGTGTCGCCAGCGCCGTTCTGCTTGAACTTTTCCAGGAGTTCGCCGATGCCCCCGCTCAACAGCCCGCCGACGCCGGCGCCGCCCAGCATCCCGCTGAGGTTGCCCACGACCTTGCCGATCGGGTCGCCCGCACCCGCACCCGCGCCCGCCCCGGGCTGGCCCGCGCCCGAATTGCGAAACATCTCCGCGAGCTTGTCGCGGTTCTGGTAGCCGGCGACCGCCAGCAATCCCAATAGGGCGGTCATCGAAGGAAATCCGCGGCTCATGTTCAGCTCCTTGCAAGTGTTCGACCTCGGCAACGCCAACCGCCGGTTTCGGTTCCATCGGCGGCGGCTGCCAGGGAGGGGGCGTCAGCGATGGGGCGTCAGCGATGGGGCAGGGAGAAGGCAAGGCGCTGTCCCGGACGCGGCTTTGCGCGCTCGCCGCGCCGAGTGCGCCCGAGCTGTGCGGATGGTTTGTCTCTCCGTGAAAAAAAGAGGGAGCAGGGAAGGCCGGGTGCCCACGATACCCGCAGTCGTGTGCACAAAATGCACACGCGGACCGCAGGTGCGCCGGAACACCCGGCCTTCCCTGCGCAATAGTTTTAACGGCTTATGGCGCGCTCTTGGAGACGAATTCGTCTTGTCTCCGTCGCCTGCGGATTGACAATCGCGCGAACCCGGTCGGGCCAACACGATCTCCGCCGGCTTGACGCCAGCCACGGGCGCCAGGACCACACGCTTTTGCCGTCCGCAGCTTCCCCCGCCAGAACCCGCCGAACCGCCATGTGCGACGGCTCGACATTCCGGAGGGAGCGTTTAAGCGCCGGTCGTCCGCGCGGCCGGTAATCGCTCACGGAAGCATCCGCCCTGCGAACACCGCTCGCGCCCGACGCTGCCGCGTCCACCGCCACCTGTCCCGACGCTCGTGACGACGGCCGACGCCCCTCTTTGCGGGACAGGATGGCGGGAGTTTTAGTTCTGATTTGCCCGACGACGGAAGGGGAATATTTTTCGCGCGAGGGTTGGACAGGAATTTCCTGATTTGCCCGTCGTGTCAGAATGCCACACTGATCGCGCAACAAACTCCTTGCCACGTCGGGCAAATCAACTTGCAGTTAGCGCCGGCTGAAACTCCGCCGTTAAGGCACCCTCGTTCTCGCCATCCACAAACGGCCGATTGTTGCCAGAATCGCCATGAGACGTAAGATACGTATCCGGTTGAACTGCATCGTCTGGGCCGAGAGACATAACAAGTAAGAGAGAAGGCGATGTCGGCTGACGAGCCCATTGACCGTACGCCCGGCCGGACTCTGCAGGTCGCATTTTTTGTACGGCAGCGGATTTGGGAAGCAATTACCGTCAGGTCTGTGTTGCCGAAGCCGCAGCGCGATGTCCGCCTGGATTTGTTTCGCGGTCTGGCAAACTGGCTGATCTTTCTAGGGCACATCCCGAACACCGCACTCGCCTGGTTCACGACGCGCAATTATGGCTTTAGCGATGGAGCCGATCTGTTCTTGCTGATCTCCGGCTACACGGCGACGCTTGTGTTCGGCACAGCAATGAAAGAGCGCGGCTTTGTCATCGGAGCGACCAGGCTGTTACGCCGGGTGTGGCAGCTCTATGTCGCCCATCTGCTGCTGTTCGTCGTATATCTCACCGCGGTGCATTACCTCGCGCACAAGTTCGACGACCTGCACTTGATGGACCAATTCAACGTTGCCTCGTTGATGAATGCTCCTGTCGAGACCTTGTCTGAAGGTTTGGCGCTCAGGTTCAAACCGCTCAATCTCGACGTTCTGCCTCTCTACATCGTGTTGATGGCTGCCTTCCCGATCGTCCTGTGGTTCATGTTGCGATGGCGCAATGCCGTGATGATCGGATCCATCGGTCTGTATCTCGCTGCTCGGCACTATGATTGGAACCTGGCGTCCTATCCGGCCGGGGTATGGTACTTCAACCCGTATGCCTGGCAGCTACTCTTTGTCCTTGGAGCCTGGCTGGCGCTCGGAGGCGCCGCGGCAAGTCGAGGACTCCTGCAATCCCGCATCCTCTACGTCTTGTGTACCGGTTTCCTCCTCTTTGCCCTTGCGACAACGCTGGCGGAGCAGGTTCCCGAGTTGCGGTCATTCGTTCCCGACGTCATCGCCAAACTTTTTATTCCGAACGACAAGACCAACCTCGCACCCTACCGCGTGGTTCATTTGGCGAGCTTGGCGTTTCTTGTCGTATCGCTCATTCCGATCGACTGGCCGGGACTCAAATGGCCCATATTTAAGCCTCTCATCCGATGCGGTCAGCAATCTCTGCCGGTCTTTTGCGTCGGCCTGTTCCTGTCCTTCATCGCCCATTTCGTGCTGGGGTTTGATTGGAACGGAGTGCCGGTCCAACTCGCCGTCGGAGCTACGGGTCTGTGGATCATGACCATCATTGCCTACTACCGGACGTGGTCGAAAGAAGTGGATAGAACCCTGTCTTCCGGCCGGGAATCCTCGTGAGACAATATCCGGGTTACGGTGACCGTGCATTTAACCGGGATTTGGACAATCACGCTCATCAACGCTTCTGCGGTTCTGATGGGTTGCGCAAATGCGCGCGCGTGCTCTACTCGCGCCAATCCTGCCGCCGTTGCACCAGCCGCGCCCGCACCTGGTTGAGCGACACTTAGCGCAACGCGACAGCTCGCCCCATCCGGGCACGGGTTGCTGCTCACATTTGGCTGCTGAATTTCGCCTAAGGCGTGTGACTACATTCCTGCCTTCATCCTCGACATTTTTTTATCCTTCATCATCTTCATCATCGTCAAATCGCACCCGCGTACGCCGTCTTTGGCCATCGCGGTATTAATCATCGCCAAATGCTTGTTCATCTCCCATTTTTTCGGACCGTCGGGCATGGCCGCCATCATCGTGGTCATTTTTGCCATTTCGGGGCCCGAGCAAGCCATCATCTTTGCAGATGCGGGACTGAAGGCGAACATAGTGCCAGCGAGGACGGCTGCGAATGTTGCTACGTATTTCATATTGTGAACCTCATGAGAAAGAAACCGGTGAATTTTGGATGGTTATTGGATTGCGGCAACGACGCGCTCAAAAGCATCTTAGCGGATTTGGATCGCGGCTACAATTCGAGGCTCATGCACTGGAGCGTCCCGAGCAACGGGCTCATTCGTTCGCAAGCCATGAGGTGTTTCGCTTGTCTTCTGCAGGCCACTCCATTCAGAACCTTTAGGCCCGAACTTGTGGGTTGGGTTGCGCCTTGATTTTGGTCACGAATTTCGGCGACGCAACGCCAAGACAACGATACCGGCGATAATCAGAACGACCACAAGCCCCCCGATCCCTCCGAATCCGCCCATTCCTGATCCCATCCATCCCCATCCGTCGCTACCGCCCATCATCTCTGTTCTCCCTAAAGTGTTCTTCCTAAAGTGAGGTATAGGATCAGCAATAAGCTGCAAATGGTGCGCTCGGCGGTCCATCCCATTGTTCGAAAACCACTTTAATCCACCGTCCTCCGCCGATGCCGATCCATCCAGCAGAAGTGCCCGCCGTCGCGGCAAGCGCGAACAATTTCGTCATCAAGTCATCAATATGTCCTTAAGTCCGGATTGCGAGGCGAGGCGGAACGGCCTCCGATCAGCCCGAAAACCAGGGCGATAAACAATTCAAGAACCCTGCTTCGGTTCCAGGCCCAACGAATAAATTAGGCCGCTTTCGCCAACGGGCGAGTTACAAGCCGGTGCTGTTTCGCAAGAAGGCCCGTCGAGGCAGGCCTTCTCGCATTTCGATTGAATCGAAAACGTACAGGGATCAACGACGGCGATCAGACCACAGCGCCATAATAGTCATTGACCGCGCGCGTCCTCGCGGGGTCGCCCCAGTTCCAGGCGTTGTCGTTGCCGTATTTCGGCGCGCCTTGGAGCTGGGCTTCGGTGACGCCGGTGACGTAGCCGCCGAGCGAGGTGTCGTATTTCAGCGACTGCCAGGGCAGCGGATAATGGTCGTCGCCGATGCCGAGAAAACCGCCGAAGGAGAGCACGGCATAGGACACCTTGCCGCTCACCTTGTCGATCATCACGCGTTCGATCGAGCCGATCTTGTTGCGGTCCGCGCCGTACACCGCGGTTCCCTCGACCTTGTCACTTCCGATCAGGTTGCTGGTTTCTCGCGCTTCCAGGGACATGAACTTTCTCCGTTTGGGTTGGAGACCGGAAAACGAAGCGCTGCGGTGAATCGTTCCGTGCCGCGACGATCAACTCCCGGACAGCCGGGAGCGCCTGCCGCGGGGCTTTCCCCGCCGTGGGCGGACTGATATTGTTCCCGTCGAGAGCCCTCGAAGGGCCGCCACACGACCAGGGGAGCGCGGGAAAATGGCAAGAATGTCCGTGAAGATGGCCGGCGCGGCCGCGCTGATCTCGGTGCTTGGCGCGCTATCCGCGCCGGCGATGGCGCAGTATCCCGACCGTCCGGTCAAGATGATCGTGCCATGGGCCGCGGGCGGCGATACCGACAACATCTTCCGGCCGTTCGCGGTCGAACTGCAGAAACATATCGGCCAGCCCGTCGTCATCGCCAATGTCGGCGGCGCCTCCGGCACCACGGGCGCGCGCGAGGCCAAGGCCGCCGCAGCCGACGGCTACACGCTCTACGCGGTGCATGATTACATCCACCTGACGTTCTATGCCGGGATCAGCGACGTCAAATACAGCGACTTCGAGCCGATCTGCCTGGTGGCGGCGACGCCTTCGGTACTGACGGCAAGCTCCAAGACGCCGTGGAAGAACTGGGCGGAACTGGCCGAGGACGCCAAAAAGCGGCCGGGCGAAATCACGGTCGGCGCCACGCTCGGATCGACCAGCCATATCTTTCCGGCGATGATCGAGAAGGCGGCGAACCTGAAATTCAAGTTCGTGTCCTATGACGGCCTTGCCCCGCGCATGAACGCGCTGCTCGGCGGCCATATCAACCTCACCGATTCCAACCTGACGCAGAAGGGCAAGGTCGAGGCCGGCCTGTTGCGCTACATCGCGATCGCCAGCGAAAAGCGCGATCCGGAATCGCCTGACGTGCCGACTCTGAAAGAGCTCGGCATGAACATCGTCTACGAGGTGGCGCGCGGCGTCATGGTCCCCAAGGGCACGCCGGCGCCGGTGCGCGCGAAGCTCGAGGAGGGCTGCGCCAAGGCGGTCAAGGAGCCGAGCTTCGCCCAGGCGATGAAGCTGCAGGGGACCCGCGTGGCCTATCTCAACGCCACTGACTACGCCAAGTTTCTCGCCAAAATCGACGGCGAGAACAAGGTGGTGATGACCGATCTCGGCCTGATCAAGAAATGAGCATCGGCCGCGACGGAATCGCCGGGCTCGTCCTGCTCGCGATCAGCCTGGTGCTGCTGGTCAAGTCGTTCCAGCTGCCGTCGCTTGCCATCGTTCCGGTCGGGCCGGGATTTTATCCCGCGATCGTGCTGGCGTTCATGGCGGCCGCCAGCGCGCTTTTGGTGTTGCAGGATCTCCTCAAGCGCCGGCCGACGGCGGTAGCCGATGCGCCCGCCGCGCCGCCGCGCAACTATCGGCTGGTCGTGATCGCGTTCGCGATCGTCGGCGGCTATATCGCGCTGCTGCCGTTGCTCGGGTTCCGGCTTGCCACGGTGCTGTTCGTGGGCACGCTGCAGGCCGCGCTGGGCTGGCCTCAAACCGCGCGGCAATGGCTGGTGCTCGCCGCGATCGCGCTCGGCACCGGCCTCGTAAGCTATGTCGTGTTCGAGCGATACCTGATGGTGCTGCTGCCGCGCGGCGCCTGGACGGGCTTCTGATGCTCGACCTGCTCTGGAGCGGCCTCGTCAACGTCGCGCAGTGGAAATATCTGCTGCCGCTGTTCGCCGGCACGTTCATCGGCGTGATCGGGGGATCGCTGCCCGGCGTCACCATCACCATGACCGTGATCGTGGTGCTGCCGTTCACCTACGGGCTCGATCCGCTGGCGGGGCTGGCGGCGATGACCGGGGTCTATGTCGGCGGATCGACCGGCGGCCTGATCGCCTGCTGCCTGCTCGGCATCCCGGGCTCGCCGGCCTCGATCGCCACCACCTTCGACGGCTTTCCGATGGCGCGCAACGGCGAGCCCGGCCGCGCGATCTGGCTCGGCGTCTGGGCCTCGGTCTGGGGCGGCCTGCTCGGGGCACTGTTCCTGGTGTTCCTCACCGGGCCGCTGGCGGCGATCGCGCTGGAGTTCGGGCCGTGGGAATATTTCTCGCTGTTCGTGCTGGCGATGGCGATGGTGGCGGGGCTGGCCGAAGCCTCGCTGCTCAAGGGGCTGATCTCGACCGCGATCGGGCTGTTGATCACGGTGATCGGCCACGACCCGATCGGCAGCGTGCCGCGCTTCACCTTCGGCTCCGGGTTCATCGGCGGCGGCTTTCCGTTCCTGCCCGTGCTGATCGGCATTTTCGCGTTCGCGCAGATCATGACCGATCTCGAAAAGCTCAATCTGCCGGGCGGCCAGGCGACGCCATCGCTGGCCGGGATCAAGCTCGAACGGTTCTCGCACCTCAAGGTCAATCTGGAGATCTTCCGGCAGCCGTTTCAACTGGCCTGGGCCACGATCGTCGGGCTGATCATCGGCATCCTGCCGGCGATCGGCGGCAGCGCGTCGAGCGTGATGGCCTATGACCAGGCCAAGAAATTCTCGAAGACGCCGGAGCGTTTCGGCAAGGGCCACCCCGAGGGCATCATCGCCTCGGAAGCCTCCAACAACGCCAATGTCAGCGGCTCGCTGATGACCATCATGGCGTTCGGCATTCCCGGCGACGCCGTCACCGCGGTGATGCTCGGTGCGATGACGATCCACGGTATCCAGTCGGGGCCGCTGTTCATCTCGCAGAACCCCGACATCGCCTATGGCATCTATGCCGCCTACATCCTGGCGCATCCCTGCATGCTGCTGATCTGCCTCGCGCTGATGCCGCTGATGCTGCGGGTGACCTCGGTGCGGATGGCGGTGCTGGCGCCGGTCGTGCTGGTGCTCTGCATCGTCGGCGCCTACGCGCTCAACAACACCATGCAGAGCGTCTATGTGCTGCTGCTGTTCGGCGTCGTCGGCTACGGGCTGGTCAAGCTCGGCTTTCCGCTGGCGCCGCTGATCCTCGGCCTCATTCTCGGCGACCAGATCGAGATCAATCTGGTGCGCGCGATCATGACCGACGCCAACCCCTGGCTGTTCCTGACCCGGCCGATATCAGGCGGGCTGCTGCTGGCGGCGGCGGGCTCGGTCGCGCTCGCGGTATGGCAGCATCTGCGCCACCAGAACCGGGTGGCGGAGGAGACGCCGGATTTCTAGTGCATGCGTGTAGCGGTTTTCCGAAAAGATCATGCTCAAGCAAAGAGTGAGAGCGGGATGACGTTTCGAAGAAATGTCATCCTGCTCGAGAACGAGGGTGGCAATGACAATTCCTGAAAACAGCGGGCGACCCGACCTGCGCGTGGCCGTCGCCGGGCTCGGCGCGATCGGCGCCAGGGTGGTGGAAGCGCTGGACCGCGGCATCGACGGGCTGGTGCTGACGGCGGTATCCGCGCAGAATCCGGAGAAGCACCGCGGCCGGCTCGCCGGCCTGCGCCGAACGCCGGCGGTGCTGCCGATCGCTGCACTTGTCGAGGTCGCCGACATCGTGATCGAATGCGCACCGAGCGTGCTGGTCCGCTCGATCGTCGCGCCGTTTGTCGGCAGCGGCAAGACCGCGGTCGTGCTCAGCGCCGGCGCGCTGCTCGACCATGAGGATCTGGTTGAACTCGCGAAACGGAATGGCGGCCAGATCGTGGTGCCCACCGGCGCGCTGCTCGGCCTTGATGCGGTAGCCGCCGCCGCGGTCGGGCAGATCCATTCGGTGCGGATGGTGACCCGCAAGCCGGTGCGCGGCCTGGCCGGCGCGCCCTACATTGTAGAAAACAATATCGACATCGACGGGATCGCCGAGCCGCTGAAGATATTCGACGGTACGGCGCGGGAGGCGGCGCGGGGATTTCCAGCCAACGTCAATGTTGCGGTCGCGCTGTCGCTGGCCGGGATCGGTCCCGACCGAACGAAAATCGAGATCTGGGCGGATCCGGCGCTGACGCGCAACACCCACCGGATCGAGGTCGATTCGGATTCGGCGCGGTTCTCGATGTCGATCGAGAACATTCCCTCGGAGAACCCGAAGACGGGGCTGATCACCGCGCTGTCGGTCATCGCCTGCCTGCGCAAGCTGCGCGCCCCGCTTCGGGTCGGCACGTGAGGCGATCAACGGCCCCGCGCGAACAGGCCGCGAACACGACTTTCGCGAGACGCGCGGCCTGACGTCTACTTGGCGAACGGGTTCTGCCAGCCGCCGCGCGCCGGCGCCCGCGGCGGGTAGGCCGCCTCGAGATAGTTCAGCACGGTTTCGCGGTCCTTGCCCTCCAGCGGCGGCATGTTGTGGCGGCGGACCATCAGATTGATGGAATCCTCCCACTGCGCGCGCGTCAGGCCCTGCTGCGCCACCAGCTTGAAACCATGGCAGGCGGTGCAGGCATAAAAGGCCTCGTCGCGGCCGGGGCCCGCGGCAAACTCCTCCGGACTCTCGTCGCGCGGGGTGAAGGTGGTTTGCGCCGCGGCCGGCGCAGAACAGAGCAGGCCGGCCACGGCAAGACACGTCAGACGAAGCATCATCCCACCAGCACCGCCACGCGGTGCATGGCGTTGCCGCCATAGCCTTGCGGATTCCACAAGCCGGCCTGGTGCGGCTGCATCGCGCCCTTCGAATCGGTCGCGCGCGACCAGATCTCGAAATAGCCGTCGCTCGGGAGCTTGACGGTGGCGGTCCAGCGCTGCAAGTCGTATTTGTTCTTCGGCTTGTCGAGCTTGACGCGCTGCCAGGTCGCGCCGAAATCGGTGGAGACGTCGACCTGCCGGACGGTGAGGTCGCCGGCCCAGGACGCGCCGCGCAGCTTCAGCTCCTTGGTTCCGGCGGCAAACTTCGCGCCGTTCGCCGGGCTGGTGACGATCGAACGCACCGGCATCGACTCCATGACGCGGAAGTTGGCCGGATCGGCCTTGCCGCCCGGCACCATCGGCTTGATCGGCAAGCGGTAGGAAAATTCCGTCATCCCGGGGCCGTCATGCTCGCGGTCGCGGATGGTGATCCGCGTCAGCCATTTCTGCGACGCCGACCCCGCCCAGCCGGGCACGATCAGGCGCACCGGCCCGCCATGGATGTTCGGCAGCGGCTTGCCGTTCATGCCCCACACGATCATCGTATGGGGGTCGAGCGCCTTTTCGAGCCGTACGCCGCGCGAGATGCTGGGCTTGCCGGCCTCGCCCGACAGATGCAGGTCGGCCGAATAATGCGCGGTGTATTTCGCCGTTTGCTTGAGGCCCGCCGCCTTGAGCAGATCGGCAAGCGGCATGCCGGTCCATTCGGCGCACCCGGCGCCGCCATTGGTCCACTGGTTGCCGCGCGCCGGCGGAGAGAACGCCGAGCGGCCGTTGCCACCGCACTCCAGCACCATGCGCCGCGTCACCGCCTTGTGCTTCGATTTCAATTCGCCGAGCGTGATCTCGATCTTGTTGTTGACCTCGCCGTCGATGGCGATTTTCCAGGCGTCGGGGTTTTTGGTCTCCTCGGGCAGCTGGCCGTTGTTGCGAATGAAGAACTTCTCGATCGGCGTGGTGTCGTCGTCGAGCAGGTTTTCAGGCGTCTCGGCGACCAACGGCCGGTCGCCGAGCAGGACGAGCCCTTCGCTCTTGCCGGGAAATTTCAAGTTTTGCGGTCCCTTCGGCGCGGCGGGCGGGGCAGGCGCAGCCGCCTGGGCGTGGGCGCTGGGAACGCCGCCAGCTCCGGCGAGAGGCAGCGCCCCGCCGATGGCGGCGCCCATCGCAACCAGCCCCGTGCCCCCCAGAAATCCGCGCCGGCTGGCCTCAAGGCCGTTACCATTCGCCGCATTACGTCCGGTTTCCCGCACCACGATGTCTCTCCCTATGTTGCCAGATATCCGGTCCGTTCCCAAGGCGCTCGAACAGGCGGTAGTATTTGCATCTTCTGGCCTCGCCGCAAGATATCCAGCGGCGCAATCTTGCGTGATGCGCGGCAGTCACCGAACTGGCCTCCTGCGGTTTTCACCAAGCTCGGACCTTGTTGCGAAGATAAGCTGCCGGCGCAGCATGCCGACCCTTGATTATTTATAGCTGTAATGCTATAAGTACATGACGCATGACTGCGCAAAAGCCCCACCGTATGGATCGGATCGTCGCGCGACGATCTGCGGGAGTTTCCGGACGAGGTTCGTCGCGTCATGGGTTTCGCAATCAACGATGCGCAGAACGGTGAGGAGCATCCGCGTGCCAAGGCGCTAAAGGGGTTTGGCGGCCGTAGTGTGCTCGAGGTCGTCGATGATGATGAAGACGGCGATACCTATCGGGCGGTCTACACTGTTCGCTTTGCCGGAGTAATTTATGTCCTTCATGCCTTCCAGAAGAAGTCAAAGAGAGGGATCGGGACACCGAAGCGCGACATCGAGGTCATCAACACGCGGCTCAAGCTGGCCGAAGCTCACTACCGGGAAAACTATGGAAAGGGAGGCAAGACATGAGCAGCGCCAGGAAAGCGATCCTAAGCAGTGGCAACGTCCTCGCCGATCTGGGTTTTGCCAACCCGCAAGAAGAACTTCTCAAGGCAAAGCTGGTTCGCGAAATCCGCGGAATCATCAAGCGACGAAAGCTGACCCAGACAAAGGCGGCTGCCGTGCTCGGGCTCAAGCAGCCGGATGTCTCCGCGCTTGTCACCGGCCGCGTCGGCAAGTTCTCGATCGACCGCTTGGTAAGGTGCCTGGATCGGTTGGACTACAAGGTGGATGTCGTTGTGCGTCAGAAGCCGCGTCGGGCTTCGTCACGGCCGATCGCGGCATAGCCGGGCGCACCATCCGCGCCAGACGACCGCGGCCTCCGTCAGGGGAGCTGACGGAGGCCGCGTGATACACTTCATCGCGCCTAGGTTCGCAATGCAGTGTGGGAGCTCGAAATGAAATCTAGAACGGCAGCAGCACGTCCATCACCTGCTGGCCGTAGCGGGGTTGCTGCACGTCGGTGATCTGGCCGCGGCCGCCATAGGCGATGCGGGCCTGCGCGATCTTCGAGGAGTCGATGGTGTTGTCGCTCTGGATGTCCTCGGGGCGGACGATGCCGGCGACGATCAGCTCGCGGATCTCGAAATTGACGCGGATTTCCTGCTTGCCCTCGACCACGAGGTTGCCGTTCGGCAGCACCTGCGTGACCACGGCGGCGACATTGGTTTGCAGGGCCTCCTGGCGGTTGACCGAACCCTTGCCGTCGCTGGAAGAGGTGGAGTCCGCGGTCAGCAGGCGGCCGGGCAGCACCTTCTTGGCCTGGGCGCCCAGCGTCTGGGCGCCGATGAAATCGGTAATTCCCGAATCCTCCTTGTTGGAGCGGCTGCGCTGGGTCTCGTTGGCAAAGTTGGCCTTGTCGGTGATGTTGACGGTCACCGTCAGGAGATCGCCGATCCGCGCCGCGCGCTGGTCCTTGAAGAAGGCGCGGCTGCCGTTCCGCCACAGCGAATTGGCGTTGTAGGAAGCCTGCTCCGGCTTCGGCATCGGCATCTGCACCGGCTTGTAGCCGGGCTGCGTGGTCGGATTCTCGATCTCCGTCAGCTTCGGCTTCTCGCCGATCTGGGACAGCCGGTCGATCGACGAGCAACCGCTCGCGACGGCCGCCAGCGACAGCATGGCGGCTGATAGGACGATGCGGTTGACACGGGAAACGGACATTTAAGTTACTCGGCTTTTGGAGCGATGGGCGAATCGACGGTGGCCACGGCGACAGGGGCGGGGACCGCGGGAGCCTCGCTGGTCTGCGCCGGGCGAAGCACGGTGGCGGCGATCGAAACCTGGCCGCGGCCGATCACGGTGCCCGACACCGTGCGCTTCGACTGCAGGTTCATCACGTTGACGACGTCGCCCTCGGTGCCGTTTTCCAGCGCCTTGCCGCGCATGGTGAGATAGAGCCCCGCCGCCTCGTAGATCAGCGTGACGTTCTGGTCGCGCTGCACCAGGTCGGGCTTGGCGAGATCGGCGGGGCGGACCGGCTGTCCGGCGCGCAGCTGGCGGCGGGCTTGCATGCCGACGACACGGTCGCGCGTGACGGCGTCGGCGCCGACTTCCGCCTTGGGGCGGCGCTCGACCACGATGTCGGAAGATTTGAGGATTTCGCTGCGCTCGACACTGCGCGCCAGCACCGCGGCCTCGACGGTCTCGATCGCGGTGCCGGTGAAGCGCAGCTTGGTGGCGGCGGCGCCATTCTCGCCGGCGATTTCAAAGGTGACGTCGAAGCGGCCGTTGCGGTTGTCGTAGCGAACGGTGGTCGGCTGCATGCCGCCGGTAAAGCCGACCTCCAGCCTGACGTCGCCGGGTTCGCGGTCGAACTTCATGCTGAGGCTGGCGGCGTCGCCGAGGCCGTTGCGGCGCTCCAGCGCGCGGGCGACCTGGAGCTCGACGTCCTTGCCCTCGATGGTGCGGGCAAGGCGGGTGACCGAAATCTCCCTGATGTCGCGGGTATCGACCCCGATCACCTGATGCGCGCGAAGGGCGTTGAGCACTTGCGCCACCGACAGCGATCCGGTGGTGCCGAGATCGGGCGCTCGGTAGATGGCGATCTGCGCGGCGCTGCCAGCATTGTCGATGATGTCGCCGATCCGCACGATGTCGCCGGACACCAGCACCTCGGCGCGCAGCACCGGCACGGCGATCGCGTCGCGGGTCTGGGCGAGGGCGGGCGTCGCAAGGCTTGCGAGCAGGGCGGCGGCGGAAAGCAGGGCGCGGGCGATCATGGTCGGTCCTCAGCGGAACATGTTGGCGGTTGACTGCAGCATCTGGTCGGCCGCGCTGACGATCTTGGCGTTCATCTCGTAGGCGCGCTGGGCGGCGATCAGGTCGGAGATTTCGGTCACCACCTCGACATTGGCCTGTTCGAGGTTGGACTGCTGCAGGTCGCCGAAGCCGTCGGTGTTGGCGACGCCGTCCTGCGGCGTGCCCGAGGCCGGCGTGTCCGTGAACAGATTGTCGCCGATCGGCTGCAGGCCGGCCTTGTTGATGAAGCGGGTCAGGCCGATCTGGCCGACCAAAGTAGGCGTGGTCGAACCCGGCAGCATCACCGTGAGCTGGCCCTGCGCGCTGATGGTGATCTGCGAGGAGTTTTGCGGAATCGTGATCGTCGGCTGCACCGGGTTGCCCTGGGCGGTGACGACGCGGCCCTGGGCGTCCATCATGAAGGAGCCGTCGCGGGTATAGGCGAACGTGCCGTCGGGCACCTGGATCTTGAAGAAGCCCTCGCCGCGGATCGCGATATCGAGGTCGTTGCCGGTCGGCGACAGCGTGCCCTGGCCCATCAGGCGCGGCGTGCCGACGGTCTTGACGCCGCCGCCGATGTCGACGCCGACGGGAAGCATGGTGCCCTGGTCGGACGCCTGCGCGCCAACGCGGCGGACATGGTCATAGATCAGGTCCTGGAACGCTGCGCGCTGCTTCTTGTAGCCGGTGGTGCGCATGTTCGCGATGTTGTTGGAGATCACCTGAACATTGAGTTCCTGTGCCGCCATGCCGGTTGCTGCTGTGTATAATGCGCGCATCGATCAATGCCTTACGGTTATGCCGGGACGTCGGCGAGTTTCTCGATTGCGGTTCGGTGCAGGTCGTGCTGCTGTTGCAGCAGCGCCGAAATCTGGGTGTAGGCCCGCGTGATCTCGATCATGCGGCTCATTTCCAGCACGGAATTGACGTTGGACTTCTCGATGAAGCCCTGGCGCAGCCGCGAGGTGGCGTCGGGCTCGGCGGTGACGCCCTGGCCCGCGGAGTAAAGGTTGCCGCCTTCCTTTACGAGCTTCTGCGCGTCGGCAAACGCAACCAGCCGCAGCTTGCCGCGCACCGAGTCGGTACGGCCGCTGCCCTCCATGACGGTGACGCTGCCGTCGGGCGCGATGTTGACATTCTTGTCGGTCGGCTGGAACACGATCGGGCCGGATGTGCCCATCACCGGAAGGCCGCCGGCGGTGACGAGCTGGCCCTGGTTGTTGATCTGCAGGCCGCCGTCGCGGGTGTAGCGCTCGCCGGCTGATGTCTGCACCACCAGAAAGCCGCGGCCGTCGATCGCGACGTCGAGCGGGTTCTTGGTCTGCTCGGAGGGGCCGGCCGAGAAATCGTGGAAGGTGGCGCGGTCCTGCACGAAGGAAACCGCGCGGTCGGCGCGCACGAAATTGTCTTCGCGCGCCGGCGAGCGCAGGTATTCCTCAAACAGCGACCGGTCGGCCTTAAAGCCCGTGGTGTTGACGTTGGCGACATTGTTGGCAACGACATCGATATGCCGGTCCAGGATCATCTGCCGCGAAAGTCCGATGAGAAGCGTATTCTCCATCGGTGGTTCTCCCCTTGATCGATCCGAAGACCAAGCTCTCCCAAGCCCGCTGTCCGGATCTGCGTGAACCTTTGAGCTCTCCCAAGCCCGCCGGTCCGCCATCACCTCAGCGAAAGTCGTGCCAATTCACGAAGTGATTGTTTTTCAAGCGGTTGACTCTTTTTCGCGCGGCGGTGCCGGCGGCAGAAAGGTCTTGTTGACCATGTTTACCCGGCAGATTTTTCCCAGTAGGCCGGTATTGGAAAGGTTCCGTTAACCATTGTTACCCTAGCGTTGCACCCATAGAGAGCGCGCGTGCGCTGACGGCTTTTGTTTCGCGTTATGGGGCCCTTGCTTGATCCCCGGCTGGCGGCAACCGCGTTCGTTCCCAGATGGAAGCGGGCGGGGCAATGGCTGACAATGACCTGGTGGACGGCGCGGGCGAGGACGCCGCCTCGTCGAAAATGGGCAAGAAAAAGCTGATGATCGCCGCGGCTGGATTTGCCGCCATCCTCGCTGCCGGCGCGGTCACGTTCGTCCTGATGCGCGGCCATGGCGAAGAGAAGCACGCCGAAGCGCCGCCGCCGAAGCCGCCGTCATTTCTCGAAGTTCCCGACATGATGGTCAACCTTGTCGGCGCGCCCGGCGAGCGCGTGCAATATCTCCGCGTCAAGGTCGTGCTCGAGATCAAGGAAGAAAAGCAGGTCGAGGCCATCAAGCCGAACCTGCCGCGCGTCACCGACCTGTTCCAGACCTACCTGCGCGAACTGCGGCCCTCCGACATCAACGGCTCGGCCGGGCTGTTCCGCCTCAAGGAGGAACTGACCAAGCGTGTCAATGCGGCGGTGGCGCCGCAGCAGGTCGGCGCGGTGCTGTTCAAGGAAATCGTGATCCAGTGACGGGGCGGATTTAAGATCATGGCCGGCAACCAGGAGCAGATGGACCAGGACGCCATTGCCGCCCAATGGGAAGCCTCGCTCGATACCGAGGATCCCGAAGCGGCCGCGCAAGAGGCTGCCGCCAATGAACTCTCCGAAACCATGGCGCTGCAATGGGCGGCCATGGTCGAGGACGGCGGCCGCGAGTTCGGCAACAAGGCCGACGGCGGCCGCGAGTTGGGCAACAAGAACTCCGGCGAGCGGGTCCTGTCGCAGGAGGAAATCGACAACCTGCTCGGTTTCGCTGTCGGCGACGTCAATATCGACGACAATTCCGGCATTCGCGCCATCATCGATTCGGCAATGGTGTCCTATGAGCGCCTGCCGATGCTCGAAATCGTGTTTGATCGCCTCGTTCGGCTGATGACCACGAGCTTGCGCAATTTCACCTCCGATAACGTCGAAGTCTCGCTCGACCGCATCACCTCGGTGCGTTTCGGCGATTACATGAACTCGATACCCTTGCCCGCCGTGCTCTGCGTCTTCAAGGCCGAGGAGTGGGAGAATTTCGGTCTCGCCACCGTGGATTCCAACCTGATCTATTCGATGATCGACGTGCTGTTCGGCGGCCGCCGCGGCCAGAGCTCGCCGCGCATCGAAGGCCGGCCCTACACCACCATCGAAACCAACCTGGTCAAACGGCTGGTCGAGGTCGTGCTCGCCGACGCCGAACAGGCGTTCCGGCCGCTGTCGCCGGTGGCGTTCTCGATCGACCGGCTGGAAACCAACCCGCGCTTCGCCGCCATCAGCCGTCCGGCCAATGCCGCGATCCTGGTGCGGCTGCGCATCGACATGGAAGACCGCGGCGGCAACATCGAGTTGCTGCTGCCTTATGCGACCATCGAGCCGATCCGCCCGGTTCTGCTGCAGATGTTCATGGGCGAAAAGTTCGGTCGTGATCCGATCTGGGAAGGGCATTTCGCCACCGAAGTGGCGCAGGCCGAGATATCGGTCGATGCCGTGCTTTATGAAGCCGACATCCCGCTCAAGCAGCTGATGAAGCTGAAGGTCGGCGATACCCTTCCGCTGGAAATGCGAGCCGACGCGCTGGTGGCGATCCGATGCGGCAACGTGCTGCTTACCGAAGGGCGCATGGGGCGGGTCGGAGACCGGGTCGCCATCCGCATCACCAAGCAGCTGCGCAAACCCAACACGACCTTCGCGATGTTCGAGAAGGCGGATGAGCAAACCAAATTGATGGAGGCACAAGCACAATGAGTCACTTCCTTGGCATTGTGATCGAGAGTCTGGTGGCGGTGCTGCTGCTGCTCACGATCGGCTATTGCATGCTGCTCAACAGCCGCTTGAAGCGGCTGAAGGCGGACGAGCATTCCCTCAAGGCCACGATCGCCGAGCTGATCACCGCCACCGAAATCGCCGAGCGCGCGATCGGCGGTCTCAAGCACACGGTGCGCGACGTCAACGAGAATCTCGGCAGCCAGCTCACCGCCGCGACGCAGATGGCGGGGCATCTGAAGAACATGCTGGCCGAAGGCGATGGCGTGGTTCGGCGATTGACCAAGATCGCGATCGCGGCGCGGCCGTTGCAGGAGCCCGAGCCTGCGGCGCCCAGGGTGTCGTCCGCCAAGGCGGTCGCCGCGGCCGCTGAAGTCTTCGCCGAGCGCCGCAGGGGCAGTGGCCTCGCTGCATGAAATCGTTCGGCGACATCCGCGTGATCCCGGTCGTGCTGGTTGCGATCTTCGGCCTTGTGGTGCTGAAGGTCGCGGGCCTGGTGACGGATGGCGGCTACGTGTTTCACGACCCCAATCCGCCGGCCAAGCAATCCTGGGCGCAGGAAAACCTGGGCTATCCCGGCCCCAAGGTCGATGTCGGCGACACCACCGGATCGGTCAAGAAGGAAGAGAAGAAAGAGGAGGCGCCGAAGGCGGCCGCTTCCGCTCCCGCTCCCGCAGCAGAAGCACCGAATCCCGATGGGGTCGTGGTGTTTCCACTCCCGCCGGCGCAGTCAGTATCCCCGTCGGAGCGCGCCATCCTGGAAAGGTTGCAGGCGCGGCGCCAGGAACTGGAGCAGCGCGCGCGTGAAATCGAAATTCGCGAAAGCCTGCTGAAATCCGCCGAGAAACGCATCGAGGGCCGGGTCGACGAGATGAAGGCCACGGAAGCGCGGATATCGACGGCGACCGGGCAGAAGGCGGAGCAGGACGCCGCGCGCTTCAAGGGCATCATCACCATGTACGAGGGCATGAAGCCAAAGGACGCCGCCAAGGTGTTCGACCGGCTGGAAATGTCGGTGCTCTACGAAATCGCCTCGCAAATCGCCCCCCGCAAGATGGCGGACATTCTCGGCCTGATGCAGCCGGAAGCCGCCGAACGCCTCACGGTCGAACTGGCGCGCCGCGCCGGCAGCGAGAAATCAGCCGCCAGCGCCGAGCTACCCAAGATCGAGGGCAAGATGCTGCAGCCGAAGGCAAACTGAGTTCGACCAGCGCGCGTTCTGGAATGCGTGCGATGCAGATATCTCAGCCCGGCCTGTCGCTTCGTTGAAATCATCGGCTTGGCGTTAACAAAGCCTTAAGCCGGCCAATCCAAGATTCAAACGTGCGGGCGAGAGCGCTTCGCCGCCGCATGGGTTGAGACCAAGAGTATCCTGGATGGGGCGAAGGGCTGCCGCTGAAACTGGGCCGCATCGCCGCGCATTGGCGCGGGTCGCCCGGCTTTGCCTCGGTGGTCGTGATGGCAGTCACTCTGGCAGTCACCTCAAATGGCTCGTCCTGCTGCTGGTTGCCGGCTTGACCTTGGCGCAGCCCGTCCGGGCCCAGGACGCGGTTCGCGGCGAGGCGACGTTCACTGCCGCTGGCGGTTTCGCCCGGCTGGTTCTGAAGCTGGCCGAGGATGTCGAGTCGGAGGTCACGACCGCAGGCTCCATCATCGTCATTCGTTTCAAGCGTCCGGTGAACATTCCGGTCGACAAATTGTCGGACGCGGTTCCCGACTATGTCGGCTCGGCGCGGCGCGATCCCGACGGAACCGCGATCCGGCTGTCGCTGGCGCGGCGGGCAACCGTCAACACCATGACGGCGGGCGAGCGCATCTTTGTCGACTTCCTGCCCGAGAGCTGGACCGGCCCGCCGCCGATGCTTCCTGCCGAAATCGTGCGTGAACTGGCGGAGCGGGCGCGCGCCGCCGAGCGGGCGCTGCGCCTTCAGCTTGCCGTTGCCGCCGCCAAGAAAAAGCCGCTGGTCCGGGTTCGCGCCTCCGTGCAGCCGACCTTTGTCCGCTTCGTGTTCGAGATGCCCGATGGCGTCAATGTCTCGTCGGTCCTCAACGATCAGAAGCTGACGCTGCAGTTCAACAATGTGCTGAATTTCGACCTGGCGGATGCCAAGATTGCGGCGCCGCCGAACGTCGCCTCGATCACCCAGCGAACCGAAGTCGACACTTCCGCCGTCGACATTGTGCTGATCGGCGAAGTCGATGTGCATTCTTTCCGCGAAGAGAAAAGCTATGTGATCGACGTCGCCTTCCAGCAGGCGGAGAAGCCCGCCGAGCCGCAGCCGGGGGCTGCCGCAAAGCCATCGGCCAGGCTGCCGCCGGCGGCGCGGACGTCCCTCGACAGGCGGTTGAGGGATGCGCTGCCGCCGCAGCAACCGGCGGAGATGCCGCCGGTCACATCGGAGATGATTGCCGAACAGGCCAGGATCGAGATCAAGCCCGGCGAGGTGGCCGAGGCCCCTGGACCGGCTGCGGCGAACCCGGCGCCCTTGCCGGAAAACACCGCGGAGCCATCCGAGAAGACTTCGCCCGCGGAAAGCGCCAGGGCCGCGCCGCTGCAGGCGGCCGCGGCGCAAGCGCCGAAGCCGATGCAGCAGCCTCACGCCACGGCGGAACCGGCTAGGACCACGGCCGCGTCGGCTGGCCCGTTATTGCCAAACGGCGCCAATGAAAAGGCCGCCGTCGAGGCCAAGCGCGACACCGACAGTCTGCGCGTGACCTTCTCTTTCGACGCGCCGACGCCTGCAGCGCTGTTCCGGCGCGCCGATACGGTGTGGCTGGTGTTCGACCAGACCTTGCCGATCGACGTCGAACCGATCCGCGCCAAGGGCGGGGCCATCCTGGGCGACGTCAGCCGGCTGCCATTGGAAAAAGGCCAGGCCATCCGCATCCGCCTGAACCGGCCGCAGATGCCCTCGCTCGAGAGCCAGGGAGCCGGCAACGGCACCGAATGGACGCTGACATTTGCCGACCGCGGCCAGGCGACGCCGCTGCCGCTCACGGTGGTGCGCGACATCCCCGATCCCGCGCGCGCGAGCATCAGCGTGCCGCTCGCCAGTCCAGGCGCGATGCATCGGCTGACCGATCCCGACGCCGGCGATGCGCTGTTGATCGTCACCGCGCCGCCGCCCACCCGCGGCCTGATCAAGCGGCAGGATTTCGTCGAGTTGTCGTTGCTCGAATCCGTGCATGGCGTGGTGGTTCATCCGGGTTCCGAAGATGTGAGCGCCGAGGTCGGCATCGACAAGGTGGTGCTTGGCCGGCCGGGTGGATTGACGCTGTCATCCGCCGACGTCTCGGCCGAGCGCGCCGCCACGGCGGTGCGGCCACTGTTCGAGGCCAACGAATGGCGCAGGAACCAGGAAGAGAGCTTTTTCCCGCGGCTGAACGCGCTGATCAAGGCCGCGGCCGCCGCGCCACCCGATGAGAAGGCACAGGTGCGCCTCGAGCTTGCCAACTTCTACATGGCGCGCGCGATGTACCAGGAAGCGCGTGGCGTCACCAATCTCATCCTTTCCGAGATCCAGCAGGGCGGGGAAGAGGGCCCCGTGCTGATGGTGCGCGCGGTGGCGAGCATCCTGATCGGCCATCCCGAGCGCGCGCTGAAAGATTTCGCCAGCCCGGCGGTTGGCAACGGTTACGACTCCGAATTGTGGAAGGCGCTGGCGCTTGCCCGCCAGCAGAAATGGGCGGACGCGCGCGAAAAATTCAAGAATGCCGAATTTTCGATTTCTTCGCTGCCCGTCGAACTGCAGCGGATCGTGATCGCCGACGCGATGCGGGCCTCGCTCGAGGTGAAGGACTACGCCGGGGCCTCGCGGCGACGCGGCGAACTCGACGTGATCGGCGTCCCCAATGACATGAAGCCCGAGATCGCGGTGCTGCACGGGCGGCTGGCCGCTGCGCTGGGGCACGAAAAGGACGCGCTCGACGCTTACAAGTTCGCGGCGCAGTCGCGCGACCGGCAAGCCTCGGCGGAGGCGACGCTGCTGGCGAGCCTGTTACGCCTCAAACGCGGAGAAATCGGCCAGGCTGAACTGCTGCGCGAACTTGAGATATTGTCGGCGATCTGGCGCGGCGACGCGATCGAGTTGAAGACGCTGAACAAGATGGCGCAGATTTACGCAGAGACCGGGCGTTATGGCGATTCGTTCGCGGCCGCCAAGGCGGCGACCCGCTTGCAACCGAACTCCGAACTGGCTCGCCAGAGCCAGGATGCGGCGTCAACGCTGTTCGCGCAACTCTATCTCAGCCCCAAGGGCGAGGATATGAAGCCGGTGGACGCGCTCGGCATGTTCTACGAATATCGAGAACTGACGCCGGTGGGCCGCCGCGGCGACGAGATGATTCGCCGCCTTGCAGAGCGGCTGGCGGCAGTGGACCTGCTCGACCAGGCGGCCGAGTTGCTGCAATACCAGGTCGACAAGCGGCTGGAAGGCGCGGCCCGGGCGCAGGTCGCGGCGCGGCTGGCGATGGTCTACCTGACCAACCGCAAGCCGGACCGGGCGATCGCGGCGCTGCGCTCGACCCGGATCGCCGATCTCTCCGGCGAGGTGAGACAGCAACGGCTGCTGCTGGAGGCGCGCGCGCAGAGCGACGTCGGACGCCATGACCTCGCGCTCGACATTATCTCCAACATCACCGGCCGCGAGTCGATCCGGTTGCGCGCCGACATCTATTGGGCGTCGCGGCAGTGGCGCGCAGCCTCCGAACAGATCGAATTGTACTATGGCGAGCGCTGGCGTGATTTCAATCCGCTGAGCGCGGCCGAAAGGAGCGACGTGATCCGCGCCGTGGTCGGATACGCGTTGGCGGAGGATGCGATCGGCCTCGCCCGCTTCCGCGAGAAATACGCCCCCCTGATGTCGGGCGAAGCGGACCGCCTGGCGTTCGAAACCGCCAGCAAGCCGGCCGCTGCGAGCAGCGCCGAATTCGCCTTGATCGCTAAAATGGCCGCCAAGGTCGATACGCTCGAGGGCTTCATCCGCGAAATGAAGCTTCGCTTCCCCGATGCCACCGCCCGCGCGCCGGCGTCGCCGGGAACCGATCCGCTCAACACAGGCTCATTGCCTTCGATCGTCGGCAAGCGCGCCGGCGCGGAGCGGTAAGGGCTCAGGGGCCGATCAATTCGCCGGTTGTCGTCCCCTCGACAGATGCACGCCCAGACGGCAACCTGCGCGAAATCCTGTCATGAGGGGAGGCGCCACCGTGAGCAAGCCAGCCAAGACCGAAGCCGAACTGATCGCTATGGCCAGGGCCGAACTGAAGGCCCATGCCGACTGTCCGGACGGCATTGTCATCTCGGTGCTGCGCGACGGCGATAGCTGGGAGTTCCGCGCCGAGGCCGACGCGGCCACCGTCGCCCGGCCCGGCTATCCCGAATGCGTCGCTTTGCTGGTCCAGGTTGGGGATCACCTCAGCAAGCAATATGATTTCAAGGGGTAGGGGCAGCCTGTCATTTCGCCACCGAATCGACACCGCTCGGGCATCTTGACAACACAAGGCCCATTACAAATTCGACATGCTGGCGCGTTACCATTGGGAAACGCCGCTCGGATTTTCATCCGGGCCGGCTCATTGGTTTGTGGGGCGTATTGATTTGTAGGGCGTGCGTATGTCTTCGGTAAAGCGTGGTGACAAGCCGGTGCGAGCGAGGGCGGAGGCATCGCGACCTTCGCCGGCCGACAGGTTCAACATTGACCGGGAAGGGCCGGCGAAACGCGCTGGGAAACTCCGCGCGCTGGAGCAGCGGCTGCAGAAACTCAACGACTATTGCGACGAGGCGGTCGCCGAACTGCGCGCCTCGCTCGATCGCGCGCCGCGCTAACTACTTCTTCTCGATCTTGGTGATGATCTTGGCACCCGGGGTGTCGCTGACGGCGAAGGTGACCCTGTCGCCGGCGTGCAGCGCGTTCAGCCGCGCGGCGTCCTGTACCTTGAACTCTTCCGCGGCGCCGGGGCTGGCACCGACGGTGGCGTCGGGGTTGTTGCGGATCGCGATGGTTCCATTGATGCGGTCTATCTTGGTGACAAGTCCGCTGCGCTCCTGCTGGGCAAGCGCCGATGTTGCAACGATGGTGACAGCCGCGGTGACAGCGATCGTCAATCCTGCGATCTTCATGGAAATCTCCCCAAGTTGCGCCGACGATAATCCGCTATGACCTGTTTTGGTTGCGGGGCGGAAACAATTTTCCGTCATCGAGCGGGAGCCGCGTCGCGCCGGTCGCTCTAACCGCCGCTGTAACTCTGCACCAGGCTTCCCGCCACCAGCGACCAGCCGTCGACCAGCACGAAAAAGATCAGTTTGAACGGCAGCGACACCACGACCGGCGGCAGCATCATCATGCCCATCGACATCAATATCGAGGCAACCACGAGGTCGATGATCAGGAACGGAAGGAACAGCAAAAACCCGATCTCGAAGGCCCGTTTCAATTCCGAGATCATGAAGGCCGGAACCAGAATCCGCAGCGACAGGTCGTCCGGCGTCGCCGGCGGCGGCTCGCCGGAGAGATCGACGAACAGCTTCAGGTCCTTCTCGCGGACGTTCTTCTGCATGAAGCCGCGCAGCGGCACCGAGGCCTTCTGCAATGCCTCCTCAACACCCATCTGGTTGGCGATCAGCGGCTTGATGCCGTCGTCATAGGATTTCTGCAGCACCGGGCCCATGACGAAAGCGGTCAGGAACATCGCCAGCGCGATGATCACGGAGTTGGGCGGGGCAGTGGCGGTGCCCAGCGCCGTGCGCAGCAACGACAGCACGACGACGATCCGCGTGAACGACGTCATCATGACCAGGATCGAGGGCGCGATCGAGAGCACCGTCAACAGCGCGATCAGCTGGATCGCGCGTTCGGTGACGCCACCGCCACCCTGGCCGAGATTGATGCTGATGTCCTGCGCCAGAACCGGATCAGCGAGCGATCCGGCCAGCAGCGATGTCAGAAATACTACTCCACGCGGAAATGCCGCCGGCCTCACGAAGGCGTCTTCGGGCGGCCCAGCAATGACGCCATCTCGTCCTCGAGGTTATCGAAGCCGCCCTTCGGCGTGGCCGCGGGCGCGGGCGCCTCGTTGCGGGGGGGACGAGCGGTCGGCGTTTCGGGCGCAACGGGCGGGGCAACCGGCTCCGGCGGTCGGCGCAAGGCGGCCTCCAGCCGTTGCGCCATCTCGGCCAGATTTTGGTCGGCGCTCGACGGCGTGGGAACTGGAGGCGGAGTGGGCGGCGGCGCGGCGGCGCGGGCCGGCGCCTTCGAGGATTCGAGCGCACGCGCCGGCCGGGGCATCATCGGTTCGGAGCGGGTCAGGCGTGCGGGCGCCGCATCGACGCGACCGCCAGGCGGTTCCGGCGCAAAGCCCGCCAGTGGGTCGCTCCGGCGCTCAGCCGCCGGCTGCCGGCGCACGTCGTCGGGAAAGACAGGCCGGGATGCGGGACGCGGCGGGGGCTCCGGCATTTGCGGTTCGGCGGGAAGATCGAAAGCCTCGGCGGTGCGTGGCTCGGTCCTCGCAGGCTCGCCGCCCCAGCCGACGTCGGGCAGCGGCGCGATCCGCGGCGGCTGCTCGCCGGGCGTTGCGGCGCGCGGCACCTGGTCCCGCCCGGACGTGGCGCGCACGATGCTGGATTCCACCACGATGTCGGTCGGACCGCCGATCATCAACAGATGCTCGACATTGTCGCGGCGTACCAGAACCAGACGCCGGCGGCCGTCCACGGCGGCGGCATCGATCACGGCAAGCCGCGGCATGCGTCCCCGGTTGGTGTTGGGGCCGAGTCGGTTGTTGGCGAAACGGCGAACCAGCCAGGCGGCGACGCCGATCAACCCCAATACGGCGATGAATGCGAAAAGGAATGTCAGTGTCTGCATTCTTTAGTCCCCGGCCTCGGCCCGTTCTCGCATGTTGGCTTCAGCGCGCGCGGTCCCGGTCTTCCTGCTCGAACACGATCCCCGATCATGCCCGCAGGCGACCCGCACCCGGCGAATCACGTCCAAGATCAGCTTGCTTCCCAGTTCCCCACGGCTATGCCGCTGTCCATTAACTAATAGACCAAGAATCGGCTGATCCAAAACGCCTTCTGAGCGCCCCCGGCCGCGACGGCCGGGGCTGGTTAACGCAGTTTTCGTGGCGAAAATACGCTCGTTCCGCCGCCGTTCACTGGTATCAGCCGTGTTCCCCGGCCGGCGTGAATATCTTAACCAGCTGTTAACCATGCACCGGGCAAATTCTGCCTACCTCGCGGCGTCGCCAGAGGTTAACGGGAGCCGCCCGCCATGGCCATCAACGATCTACCGATCCTGTCGGCGCTGCGCACCAAGATGCAGTGGCACCAGGAACGTCAGCGGGTGCTTGCCGAGAACATTTCCAACGCCAACACACCGAACTTCAGACCCAATGACCTGATCGATCCGAAATTCGACGCCAGGGGCGCCAATGCCGGCGGCGCGATGGGTTCGCTGGCGGTGATTCGCACCAGCGCGACCCATATCGGCGGCTCGGGCGGCGGACAAAGCTTCAGGGGTGACGGCGGCAAGAGCGGGTTCTTGACCAAGCCCGCCGGAAACGCCGTCAACCTGGAAGACCAGATGCTGAAAGTGTCCGCCAACCAGATGGACTACGCCGCCGCCACCTCGCTCTACAGCCGCAGCCTCGGACTGCTCAAGACCGCCATCGGAAAACGCTGACGCGTCGTAAGGGAACCTGATCATGGCAGACAATGGAAGCGACTTCGCCCGCTCGATGAGCATCGCCACCTCCGGCCTGCGCGCGCAGGCGGGACGGATGCGGGTGATCTCGGAAAACATCGCCAACGTGGACTCGACCGGGCCGACCGCCGGCGCCGATCCCTATCGCCGCAAGGTGCCGACGTTCTCCTCGGCGCTCGACCGGTCGCTGGACGCCAGGGTGGTGACGCTTGGAAAAATCCGACCCGACCAGACCGCGTTCCGCATCAAGCATGAACCGGGCAATCCGGCCGCCGACGCCGCCGGCAATGTCAAATATCCGAACGTCAATCCGCTGGTCGAAATGACCGACATGCGCGAGGCGCAGCGGTCCTACGAGGCCAATCTCAACATCATCAGCGCCACGCGCCGGATGATTCAACGCACGCTCGACATCCTCAAGGCCTGAACAGGAACCTAAATCATGGCTTCACCCACCGTTGCCGCAAACGCCTACGCCGCGCTCTCCCGCATCATGGAAACCGGCGGCGCCGAGAAGGGCAGCCAGCCCGCCGGCGGGCCGTCCTTCAGCGCGGTGCTCAAGGACGCCGTCGGCAGCGTGCTGGATGCCGGCAAGAGATCCGACGCCCAGACCATGGCGATGGCGTCCGGCAAGGCCAACGTCATGGACGTGGTGACGGCGGTGGCCGAGACCGACGTCGCCGTCTCGACCCTGGTGTCGGTGCGCGACCGCGTCATCCAGTCCTACGAGGACATCATGAAGATGCCGATCTGATTGATGGTGTCATTCCGGGGCGCGAAGCGAACCCGGAATCTCGAGGTTCTCAGGTGCGCAATTGCGCACCATAGTTCGATGCTTTGCATCGCCCCGGAACGACGTAACAGACGTAACAAGTGAGAGCGAGAACAACAAATGACCGGTGCTGAAACCCTTGACGTGGCGCGCGATGCGATCTGGACCATCGTGGTGGTGTCGGCGCCGATGATGGTGATCGGCCTCGTGGTCGGCGTCGTGGTGTCGCTGTTCCAGGCGCTGACGCAGATTCAGGAACAGACGCTGATCTTCGTGCCGAAGATCCTGGCGATGTTCGTGACGCTGTTGCTGGCCCTGCCGTTCATGGCGGATTCGATGCACGGGCACATGATGCGGATATCGTCGCGAATCATAGGCGGTTAAGGCATTGTGCCTGAATGCGCGTCGACATCTCCATGCTGCCGGCCCTTGCCGCCACCTTCATGCTGGTGTTCGCCCGCGTCGGCGCCATGGTGATGCTGCTGCCGGGGTTTGGCGAGAACAACATCCCGGTGCGAATCAAGCTGGCGATCGCGCTGTTGCTGACGCTGATCATCCTGCCGCTGCACCGCGCCGCCTACCAGGTCGACCTGACGTCGATGACGGCGATGGGCGTGTTGATGGTCCACGAGATCGTCATTGGCATCGTGCTCGGCGCCACCGCGCGGGTAACGCTGTCGGCGCTTGCGGTCGCGGGCTCGGTGATCGCCCAGCAACTCGGCCTCGGCTTCGTCACCGCGGTCGATCCGACGCAGGGCCAGCAGGGGGTGCTGATCGGCAACTTCCTCTCGATTCTCGGCATGACGCTGCTGTTCGCCACCGACAGTCACCATCTGGTGATATCGGCGCTGAACGAGAGCTACCGGATCTTCTCGCCGGGCGAACTGATGCCGAGCGGCGACGTCGCCGCACTCGCCACCCGCGCCTTCGCCACCGCCTTCAAGATCGGCATCCAGCTTTCGGCGCCGTTCCTGGTGTTCGGCCTCGTCTTCAACATCGGCCTTGGCGTGCTGGCGCGGCTGATGCCGGCGATGCAGGTCTATTTCGTCGGCGTTCCGCTGTCGATCATGATCGGCTTTTTGATCTTCGCGCTGGTCCTGACCGGCATGATGGGCACCTATCTCGACTACTTCAACGGCGTCATGCAGCAGTTGACGCCGCTGAAATAGAGCACGATCCGCCGTATCGGATACCGGCTCTCCGCGAAGATCATCGTCCCCCAACAGGATGCTAGAGCGCCGCGATGGCCGAAGATACCGACGACAAAACCGAAGACCCTACGCAAAAGCGTCTCGACGACGCCCACGCCAAGGGCGACGTCGCCAAGAGCCAGGAGGTCAACACCTGGTTCGTGATCGCCGGCGCCACGCTGGTGCTGTCGACCTTCTCGGGATCGATGGGCGGCGGCATTATGACGCCGCTGCGCAACCTGATCGCCAGTTCGGGGCAGCTTCGCGCCGATGGCGCGGCGCTGCTCGCGCTCGGCAACACGCTGGGCTATGCCGTCCTCGGCGCGGTCGGCGTGCCGCTGCTGCTGCTGGCGATCGCCGCGATCGCCGGCAACATGATCCAGCACCGCCTGGTGTGGTCGGCGGAATCGCTGAAGCCGAAATTCAGCAAGGTTTCGCCGGGCGCCGGGCTGAAGCGCATCTTCGGCAAGCAGGCGATAGCGAATTTCGCCAAGGGCCTGTTCAAGCTGGGAGCGCTCGGCGCCGTCATGGTGGCGGTGCTGTGGCCGGAACGCGACCGCCTGGAATCGTTCCTGCGGCTGGACCCTTCGGCGATCCTGGGCGTCACCAACAACCTCACCCTGCAATTGATGGGCGCGGTGGTGGCGATGCTGGCCGCGGTGGCGATCGCCGACTACCTGTTTCAATACCGGGAATGGTTCGAGCGGCAGAAAATGTCGCTGCAGGAGATCAAGGACGAGTTCAAGCAGTCCGAAGGCGACCCCCACATCAAGGCCAAGATCCGCCAGTTGCGGCAGCAGCGGATGAAGAAGCGCATGATGGCCGCGGTTCCCAATGCCAGCGTCATCATCACCAACCCGACCCACTATTCGGTGGCCTTGTCCTATGACCGCGACATGTCGGCGCCGATCTGCGTCGCCAAGGGCGTCGACAACATCGCGCTCAAGATCCGGGAAATCGCCAGGAAGCACGACATCCCGATCGTCGAGAACGTGCCGCTGGCGCGCGCGCTCCATGCCACGGTCAACATCGACGAGGAGATCCCGGTCGAACACTATCACGCCGTCGCCGAGATCATTGGCTACGTGATGGGGCTGAAGAAGGGGCTTTCCGGGCGGCGGACCTGATGGAACAGCCGAAAACCGCCTTGAAATGCCGCCAGTCTGTCAAATAACCGCCTGATGGACTTGCGCTGGCGGTCCCGATTCAGGCACTCAGGTGCGACGCGCGAACCCGCGCGCCACTCCATGCCAAAGGGCCGCGCCACTTGATATGACCGCCGAAACCGACAGCCATTCGTCTTCCGAGCCGATTGCGGGCCACGAACCGGCGCGGCGTGGCGGCAGCATCGTGCTGGTGCTGCTGGTCGCCGCCGGCATCGTGGCGGTGGCGGTGGCGCTGACGACCATCGGCAGGGCCCAGGCCCAGCCCTATATTCTCGGCGTGCTGGCGCTGCTTGCCATGGTCGGCCTGTTCAATCTGTTCGCCTTCGCCGCCGGAATCATCCGGTTCGCCGACCGCACCGCCGACGACCCGGTGCGGGGCCGGCTCGCCGATCACGCCCCTGACGGGCTGGCGGTGACCGATCCCAAGGGTCACGTGGTCTACGCCAACGCCGCCTATCTGGCGCTGACCGGCGCTGCGACCGCGCAGGACGTGCGACCGGTCGAGCGCGTATTCATCGGCAACCCCGACGTCTCCGAAGCGGTGTTCCGCCTGCTCAAGGCTGCGCGCGAGGGCAAGCGGCAGCAGGAGGAAGTGCGCATCGCCGGCGGCGAGGGCGCGCACGGCCGCTGGCTCAGGATGCGGGTTCGCCCGCTCGGCCAGGACAGGCGCGAGGCGAAATACGCGGTGTGGTCGATCGCCGACATCACGCGCGACCGCGAGCGCCAGGAGGACGTGTTCAAGGAACTGCAACACGCGATCGAATATCTCGATCACGCGCCGTGCGGCTTCTTCTCGGTCGATCCGGCCGGCGACGTCGTCTACGTCAACGCCACCCTGGCGAACTGGCTCGATCACGATCTTGCCGAGATCGGGTCCGGCGGCCTCAGGCTGACCGACGTCGTCTCCGGCGACGGCGCCTCGCTCCTGACCTCGATCGTGGCGGCGCCCGGCGAAGTCAAGACCGAAGTGTTCGACATCGACCTGCGCATGCGCGGCGGCAAGACCATGCCGGTCCGGCTCTATCACAAGCTCGCCTTCGGCGCCGACGGCGCGCCGGGCTCCTCGCGCACGCTGGTGATCAGCCGCGCGCGCGACGAACATTCCGACCCCGAACGCGCCGCCGAAGTCCGTTTCATGCGGTTCTTCGACCATACGCCGATGGCGATCGCCACCGTCGATCGCGCCGGCGCGGTGGTGCGCGCCAATGCCCGCTTCGCCAAGCTGGCGCAAGGCCTGGCTCCGGATGGCGCGGCCAACAAGTCGATTTTCCGTACGGTGAATCCTCGCGACCGCGGCCTCCTGATCGCGGCGATCAACCAGGCGGCCGAAGGCCAGGGCGACATCGCCCCGGTCGAGGCCATGCTCGACGGCGCCAGGGAGCGCTGGGGGCAGTTCTTCGTCACCCCGGTCGAGGAAGACGAGCGCGACACCGAAGCCGCCGTCGTGTACATGCTGGAAACCACCGAGCGGCGCACGCTGGAAAACCAGATCAACCAGTCTCAGAAGATGGACATGGTCGGTCAGCTCGCCGGCGGCATCGCGCACGATTTCAACAACGTGCTGTCCGCCATCATGATGGCGAACGACTTCCTGCTGAACGCCCACAAGCCGACCGATCCGTCGTTCCAGGACATCATGCAGATCAAGCAGAACGCGACCCGCGCCGCGACGCTGGTGCGCCAGCTGCTGGCGTTTTCGCGCCGCCAGACGCTGCGCCCGCAGGTGCTCGATCTCGGCGACGCATTGAGCGATCTGACCATGCTGCTCCGCCGCCTGATCGGGGAGAAGGTCAGGCTCGACCTCGTGCATGGCCGCGACCTCTGGCCGGTCAAGGTCGACGTCTCCCAGTTCGAGCAGGTGATCGTCAATCTTGCGGTCAACGCCCGCGACGCGATGGCCGATGGCGGCAAGCTGACGGTGAAGACGGCCAACGTCACGGCGGATGAGGCCGCGCAGTTGTCCTACAAGGGCATGCCGGCCGCCGACTATGTGCGGATCGATGTCTCCGACACCGGCACAGGCATCCCACCCGATATTGTCGACAAGATATTCGAGCCGTTCTTCTCGACCAAGGAAGTCGGCAAAGGCACCGGGCTCGGCCTCTCGACGGTGTATGGCATCGTCAAGCAGACCGGCGGCTTCGTCTATGTGGACTCGACGCCCGGCCAGGGCACCTCGTTTCGGATTTTCCTGCCCCGGCATCGTCCCGAACTCGAGGCTCAGCCCGAAGCCCCGGCCGCAAGCGGCACGGCCAAGCGGCCCGCGGCGGAGGCGCCGAAGCCGCGACCCGACCTGACCGGGCAGGGCACCATCCTGCTGGTGGAAGACGAGGACGGCCTGCGGTCCCTGAACGCGCGCGGGCTTCGTTCGCGCGGCTACAGCGTGATCGAGGCCGCCAATGGTGTCGAGGCGATGGAGGCGCTGGACGAGAAGGACGGTGCGGTCGACCTTGTGGTTTCCGACGTGGTGATGCCGGAAATGGACGGACCGACGCTGCTGCGGGAAATGCGCAAGCGCAATCCCAACCTCAAGATCATCTTCGTCTCCGGCTACGCCGAGGAGGCCTTCGACAAGAGCCTGCCGGAGAACGAGCAATTCGCCTTCCTGCCAAAACCGTTTGCGCTGAGCGCGCTGGTGGAGAAGGTGAAGGAAACCATGACGGCTCCCTGACGGCCGCTGCAAGGGCAGGTCGCCGGTCACGCCCAAAAGCGGGGTTCATGGCAGCTTCCGATTTCGTTGAATTGAAACGATCGCTACAGCCTTGGTTCTGCCGGCGAACCGGCCTCCCGCTGGCTCGAGAATCTTCCAGATCGTCACATGCCCGCGACCGAGGGCCGCAGCCACCAGGTCCGATAATGGCTTCACTTTTAGGCAGCCCTGCCCATCTTAGGGGGAGTTTCCCCAATGCCGGGGATTGAGGAAAAACACATGAGTTTCTCGCACACTGCGCGCGGAATTGTCCGGACCATCGCGATCGTCATGTCGGTGGCGCTCCCGTTGTCGCTCACGATATCGGCGGCTGACGCCCGCGTCGGCGGCAAGAGCAGCTCCGGTTCGCGGGGATCGAAGACCTATTCGGCGCCCCCGAGCACGACCACCGCTCCGGGCGCTGCCCAACCCATGAACCGAACCTTTGCCCAACCCGGCGCTCCCGCCGTGGGCGCACCGGCCGCCGCCGGCGCAGCCAAGGGCGGGTTCTTCAACCGGCCGGGCATGGGCATGCTCGGCGGCCTCGCCGCGGGCTTCCTCGGCGCCGGCCTGCTCGGCATGCTGTTCGGCGGGGGACTGTTCTCCGGCCTCGGCAGCTTGTCCTCGATCATCGGCCTGCTGCTTCAGGTCGGCCTGGTCATCATCGTGGTGCGGCTGGCGATGTCGTGGTGGCAGCGCCGCCACGCGGCAACCGCCTCGGCCTATGCCGCAGGACCTGGCGCGGCAGGACCTGGCGCTACAGGACTTGGCGCTACCGGACCTGGCGCTACCGGGCCGGCCGCCGCAGGACCGACCGAAGGCCCCGGTGGACCGACCAGTTTCCGCTCCGGCATGGGCTTTGGGCTGGGATCTGGCAGCGCGCCGCTGGAAATCCAGCCGGAAGACTATGAAGCGTTCGAACGGCTGCTCGGCGAGGTTCAGGCCGCGTGGTCCAACGAGGACGTCGAGAAGCTGCATACTTTGGCGACGCCGGAGATGGTGTCGTATTTCTCCAAGGACCTCGAGGAGAACAAGGCGCGCAACGACCTCAACAAGGTCAGCGACGTCAAGCTGCTGCAGGGTGACCTTGCTGAAGCCTGGCGCGAAGGCGAGACCGACTATGCCAGCGTGGCGATGCGGTTCTCGCTGGTCGACAAGACCGTGGAGCGCACCACCGGCCGCCTGATCGCAGGCAGCGAAACGCCGACCGAAGCCACCGAAGTCTGGACCTTCGCCCGGCGCCGCGGCGGCGACTGGGAACTGTCGGCCATCCAGCAGACAAGCTGACCGAGCTGGACTAGATAAAGAAGGCGCTGCGGTTAACTCCGCGGCGCCTTTTTTCTAGGGCGCGTGTCGTTGCCGCCGGGCCCGAGCGTTGCGATGCCTGATCACGTAGCCGCCCGCGCGCGGGCGAATGCCTTGGCGGGCGGCTCATCGCTTGCGAAGCGGGCGGCGGCCTCGATCGCGTCCGGCAGTTGCCGAAGACTTGCGGGTCGGGCGAACAAATAGCCCTGTCCCCGGGCGCAGCCCTCGCTCCGAAGAAATTCCCATTGCGCTGCGGTCTCGATGCCCTCGGCCAGCACCGGCATGCCGAGGCTTTCGCCCAGCTTCAACACGGTGCGGACGATGGCAGCCGCGGCGGCATCGCCCGGCAGCCGTTTGACGAATGACTGGTCGAGCTTGATCTTGTCGAACGGAAACGCATGTAGCGTCGCCAGCGACGAATAGCCGGTGCCGAAATCGTCCATCGCCACCGAGATCCCCATCGCCTTCAGCTTGCGCAGGATGTGCAGGCCACGGCTCTGGTCGGACATGATGGTGGATTCCGTCACCTCGACCTCGAGGCGGCGGGGCGACAGCCCGGTTTCGAGCAGGATGGCATGGATCACGTCGGCCAGATCGTCACGGCCGAACTGCAAGGGCGACAAATTGACGGCGACGGTGCCGGGAATCCTGCCTTCGGCGGCGTCGCGGCAGGCGGTGCGTAGCGCCCATTCACCCATGGCAACGATGGCGCCGGTCTCCTCGGCCAGCGGGATGAACTCCGCCGGCGAGATCATGCCGCGTTTTGGATGATGCCATCGCATCAAGGCCTCGGCTCCGCAGGTTTTTCCGTCGGCAAGCGTTGCCTGCAGTTGATAATGCAGTTCGAGTTCGCCGCGCGCGGCGGCCGACTGGAGGTCGCGGGCCAGCGCGCGGCGGGCACGCGCGGTGTCGTCCATCTCCTGATGATAACGGCAGATCAGGCCGCGCTGCTTGCTCTTGCCGCGGTCCATCGCAAGCCTGGCGTTGCTGAGCATCTGGTCGCGATCCGGCGTGTCGACTGGAAAGATCGCGTAGCCGATCGAGGCGGTGAGGCGGACCTGCTGGTCGCCAACCTGGAACGGTTGGGCGAAGACCCCCGCGATCCGCTCGGCAAAGGCCTCCGCATCCCGGGGATGATTGCCTGACATCTGCAGGCCGAGAAACTCATCGCCGCCCTGGCGGGCCAGGAACTCGCCGGGGCCCAGCCTGCGGCGCATCCGCTCGGCGACCTCAATCAGCAACAGGTCGCCGGTGCTGTGGTTGAACATGTCGTTGACGACCTTGAATCCATCGAGATTGATCGAAAACGCGGCGAGTTGTTGCGCCCGCTCATGCGCGTCGGCGGCGTCGAAGGCCAGCCGTTCGTTGAAAGCAATGCGGTTCGGCAAACCGGTCATGCTGTCGTTGAACGATAGTTGATGGATTCGGTCCGCCGATTCGGTGCGGATTTTCATGTCGATGACATAGGTGGAGAAACCCGACCCCATCACCAGCAGTATTGCACCAAAAACGGCGAGGCCGAGGACATGCGCCGGGATGACATACGCTGGAAGCAGCATGGACGGGTCGGCGATCGTGGCGGCCGAGGCCGTCAGGGCGTAGTGCATGGCGCAGATCATGAAGGCCAGCACCACCGCGGCGCCATGGCGGCACCAGCGGGTGACCGGCCTGTTGGCGCGGTTGACGGCGAGCGCCGACAAGCCAAGGCCAAGCAGGAAGGTCATGGCGACGCCAAAACTATTCCATTCAACCCGGCCTTCGATATGCCAGCTCTTGAAGGCGATGAAATGCATGACGAGAATGCCGGCGCCGATCACCAGCCCGCCGGCTTCCGGGGCCAGCGTGAAGTGACGGCTGCCGATCTCGAAGCCCAGGAAGCAGGCGACGATGGCGACCAGCAGGACCACGCCGGTTGCGACCGGCTCGAAACCGGAATTGAGAGACGCATCGAGCGCCAGGATCGAGATGAAGGTCGATGCCCACAACGCCGCGCCGGTGCCGACCGAGGCCAGGAACAGCCAGCCGACGCGCGTTGAGCCGCGGGTGGCGCGCGCCCGGGCGAAGTGGCGCATGCCGACCCAGGTTCCAAACAGGCACACCGAACCCGAGATCGCCACCAGAATCTGGTGGTAGGCAAATGCATAGGGAGCAGCTTGTGACATGACCCAACCTTGTTTCGGGGCAAGTTAGGGGGCCGCGGTTAACCGGGGGTTGGAAGCGAGCGACACGTTGTTCAAGGTGCCGCCTGTCGCGAAATAGCGTTGAGGAACCGTAATTGCGCATTGCGCCGTGACCCGGTTACGGGGTGACGGACCGCATCCGCAGTGATTTGTTAGGCCGGCTCAACGAGGGGCGGGAGGCGTCGATATGCGCTACGAACTCTACTATTGGCCGAACATCCAGGGACGCGGCGAATATGTCCGCCTTGCGCTCGAAGAGGCCGGCGTCGGCTACGCCGACGTAGCGCGCAGCAGCCAGGGTCTGGCCAGGATGACGCGAATGATGGAAGCCGTGAAGGGAACCCCGCCGTTCGCGCCGCCGTTCCTCAAGGCCGGCAAACTCGTGATCGGGCAAACCGCCAACATCCTGCTCTATCTCGGGTCGCGCCACGGGCTGGCCCCGAAGGCAGAAGCAGGACGACTATGGGTGCATCAGTTGCAGCTCACGATAGCAGACCTGGTGCTGGAGATTCACGACACCCATCATCCGCTTGGGCCCTCGCTCTACTATGAGGAGCAGAAGCCGGCGGCCAGGAAGCGTACCGATGCGTTCTGGAAGGCCCGCGTGCCGAAGTACCTCGGCTATTTCGAAGCGCTGCTGGCGGCGCAGGGCGGTGGCTGGATCACCGGCCGCCGCCTGACCTATGTCGACTTGTCGCTGTTCCAGATCGTCGACGGGCTGCGCTACGCGTTCCCGAAGCGAATGAAGGGGTTCGAGCGGAAAACTCCTGGCCTGGTCGAACTGCGCGACCGCGTTGCGGCGCGGCCGAACATCAAGGCCTATCTCGCCAGCGACCGGCGGATCGCATTCAACGAGGAGGGGATATTCCGGTGCTACAGGGAACTGGACGCGTGAGCGGCATCACTTGTTCCGGCCATCGACCGCCGTCATCCTCAGCTTCGCCAGTTCGATGCCGTCGATACAGCTCACGTTGAGCGCCACCACCTCCGCACCGTCGGGCTTCCTGCCGCGCGCGAACACCTCGACCCCGCAATCGACGCAGATCTGGTGGTGGATCGCGTGCTTGTTGAAGAGATATTCCTTCAGGTTCTCCCCACCGGCACGGAGCTGAAAGCTCTGCGGGTCGAGGAAGGTGAAGTGCAGTCCCTTCTTGGTGCAGATCGAGCAGTTGCAGTCGGTGACCATCGAAAGATCGGTGGTGCATTCGAAGCGCACCTGGCCGCAATGGCAGCCCCCGGTGTAGGTCTTGCTGTCGGCCATTTCCGTCCACCATCCTTGCGTTCAACAAGGACGGTAACGCGGTTTCTTTGGCAAAGTTGCGGCTTTGACCGGAGCCGCGGAAGCGCTTCAGGTCAGCTGATCGATCCGCCTTCCCTGGCCCGGCGGCAGGGCCGCTACCAGCGTCGGCTGCGGCGTGCGGGTGCCGTCGGCGGCGGCGCCGTTCTGCACGTCGGGGGTCTTTTCAGGGGGCTTTCGCGGACCGGGTTCAGGCGGATTCGTCGCTACCGGGGCGCTGACAGGGGATACATTCATCGGAAACATCCTTGTTGTTGTTTCCGACTCTGGCGGCCTGGAGCGAATGATTGGTGAATTCGTCCTGGTCAATGCGGCGCAACAGCGTCAATTGCGGCCGGTGGTCAACGCGCGGCTTCCGGGTTTGCTAAAATTGTCTGCATCCGCGGGAGCAGTCTTCTGCATCCCGGGAGCAGTCTTCTGCGTCCCGGTCAGTCTTTTGCCCGAAAACGCCACGGTGGCGATCGGGCCGGACTATTCGTCCTTGCCGCGGGTGATCGCGATCGAGGCCTCGGTCCTGGTGCGGGTGCATTCCATGTTGAGCCGGCGGAAGCGCATCGTGACCTTGTCACCGCGCAAGATGCCCATGCGCCTGATGCAACGGGTGGAGCCGGTCGCAACGTCCTGCTTTGTAATGGTAAAGATGATGGCGCCGGCGGACGCGACCAGCGCGTAAAACTCGGGCCTGGGCTTGCGATCGGCCTTGGCGTAGAGCTCGTTGGAAAAGTTGCGGCCACGGCAGCCGAGCGACAGTTCCTTGGCGGCCGGATGCGACAGATAGATCGTCTTGCCGGTGCTGATGCCGACCTTGAGGCCGTCGATCTGGTTTCGCAACTCCTTGGCGATGTCGTCACAGCGGTCGGCGTGCGCCGGCGAGGCGCTGATGGCCCCCAGCAGCGCCAGACATGCGGCAAGCAAGATCGGGCGGCGAAGGCGTCGTCTCAAATCCATGGTGAATGTCCCTTTGCACCATTGAAACCCGCGCGCGGATTTCCTGCAAGGGGTGGTCGCCGCGCAATTGGTCGGTGGCGATCGGTGCGGCGATTCGGGCACGGACCTGTTGCGCGAAAAGAACGCTCCCTTTCTTTTGGGCGAAAAGGGCTTAGAACGGCTCTATCGCCGGCCCGGCGTCCCCCGGGACGTCTTCCGGTCCTTCCAACCCGCGAGCCCGCCATGAACGCCCCGACCGCCTTTCCCGACCCGAAACCCGTACCGCCCTACAAGCACACGCCGCTGTTTCCGCTCGGTGCCGACACCACGCCCTACAAGAAGATCACGGCCGAGGGCGTGCGGGTCGAGAAGGTGCTTGGACGCGACATGCTGGTGGTATCGCGCGAGGCGCTGCGGGCGCTGTCGGAAGCCGCCTTCGGCGACATCAACCACTATCTGCGGCCGGGGCATCTGAAACAGTTGCGCGCGATTCTCGACGACAACGAAGCCAGCGACAACGACAAGTTCGTCGCTTTCGATTTCCTCAAGAACGCCAACATCGCCGCCGGCGGCGTGCTGCCGATGTGCCAGGACACCGGCACCGCCATCATCATGGGCAAGAAGGGTTGCAACGTCATCACCGACGGCGACGACGAGGCGGCGCTCTCGGAAGGCGCGCGCGACGCCTATCTGCGCCGCAACCTGCGCTATTCGCAGGTGGCGCCGCTGTCGATGTACGAGGAGAAGAACACCGCCAACAACATGCCGGCGCAATGCGAGATCTATGCCGAGGGCGGCTCTGCAGAAACAGACTCGGCCTACAAGTTCATGTTCATGGCCAAGGGCGGCGGCTCCGCCAACAAGAGCTTTCTGTTCCAGGCAACGCCCTCGGTGCTGACCAGGGATCGCCTGCTGGCGTTCCTGAAGGAAAAGGTGCTCACCCTGGGCACCGCGGCGTGCCCGCCCTATCATCTGGCGATCGTGATCGGCGGCACCTCGGCCGAACTCTGCATGAAGACGGTGAAGCTTGCGTCCGCGCGTTATCTGGACGCGCTGCCGACGCAGGGTTCGGCGGATGGCAACGCGTTCCGCGACCTTGAAATGGAGCAGCAGATTCTTGCCATGACCCAATCGCTCGGCGTCGGCGCCCAGTTCGGCGGCAAGTATTTCTGCCACGACGTGCGCGTGATCCGGATGCCGCGCCATGGCGCATCGCTGCCGATCGGGCTCGGCGTGTCCTGTTCGGCCGACCGCCAGGTGCTCGGCAAGATCACCAAGGACGGCGTCTTTCTCGAAGAGCTCGAGCACAACCCGGCGCAGTACCTTCCGGCGGTCGAGCAGTCGCTCGGTGGCGAGGTCGTCAGGATCGATCTCAACCGGCCGATGAAGGACATTCTCGCCACCCTTGCCAGTCACCCGATCAAGACGCGGGTGTCGATGACCGGCACCATGATCGTGGCGCGGGATTCCGCCCACGCCAAGTTGCGCGAGCGGCTGGAGAAGGGCGAGCCGCTGCCGGACTATTTCAAGAACCACCCGGTGTATTACGCCGGCCCCGCCAAGACCCCCGACGGCTATGCCTCCGGCGCGTTCGGCCCGACCACCGCGGGGCGGATGGACTCATTCGTCGACCAGTTCCAGGCGGCGGGCGGCTCGATGGTGATGGTGGCCAAGGGCAACCGCGCGCCCGCGGTGCGCGAGGCCTGCAAGAAGCACGGCGGCTTCTATCTCGGCTCGATCGGCGGCGCGGCGGCCAACCTCGCCGAGCACTGCATCAAGAAGGTAGAGGTGGTGGAATATCCCGAGCTCGGCATGGAAGCGATCTGGCGGATCGAGGTCGAGGACTTCCCGGCCTTCATCATCATCGACGACAAGGGCAACGATTTCTTCAAGGAACTGAATCTGGGGTGAGAGCCGCCACCTCGTTATGGCCGGGCAAGGGCGCGTTGCGCGTCCTTGCCATCAACCTCCCGGAGATGCCCGATGCGCGGGGCCGGCCCGCGCGTAACGGCCGAGCGCGAAACGGCTCGGAGCCGGAAGTTACGCCCGCATTCCCGTGAACGGGAAGCTGCCCATCGGGCCGATGCCCATTTCGCCGGACATGCTGTCGCCGGAGACCTTGCCGGTGAAGGCGAGCGTCAGCGGCATCGGGTTGGTGATGGAGATCTTCCAGGCGACGTCGTCGCCATTCACGGTGCCGTCGAAGATTTCGCCGGAATTGCCGTCGGCGCCCTGCGTACCCGTCAGGGTGCCGCCCGCGCTCTTCACCGTGAGCGTGGCCTTGCGCTCGCCCATCGGCGTGCTCATGGTAATGTTCCAGTTTCCGTCCACGGCCATCTTGGTCTCCCCGACATTTCCCTGCAAACCGGAATGGCTTGCAAGATCCCGCTGAACCCGGCGGCGGTATAACCCATCTCGCCACACAAGCCCAAGTGTCTCAAGCCTCTTTTTGCCGCGTATTTTTCAGGCGCGCTGGGCGGCGGCGCGAATCCGGCTGCCGACCGAAATACGAAACGCGACGTATTGAATTGCAAAAGCCGCAACCTTGGCCCCGACCAGAACCACCGTCACATAGAACGTCCACAGCTTCATGTCGCCGGTCAGCGCCACCGCGATGGTGCCGGCGCCGAGCGCGAACATCAGCGCGGCCCAGGCATAGCCCGCGAAGGTGACGTATTCCGGAATGGTCTCGGTCACGATCGGCGGCACATAGCGCAACAGCCAGCCGCGCTTGAGCATGATGACGCCGATCGCAAAATGCCCGATCGCCGGCTTCACCAGCACGAAGCGCGGGTCGTGGGTCAGCAGCGTCGCGCTACCAAGCACGATGACGAGCGCAAGGCTGGCCCAGGTCATGTAGCCGAGCGGATGGCCCTTGACGCGCGCGTAGACCACCTGACCGACGGCGCCCGCGATCGCCACGCCGGTTGCCAGCAGCACATTGTCGGTGGCGAGGTAGACCGCGACGAACAGGATGGTGGAGAAGAAATCGGCGGCCAGTTTGGCGAATACGTCCTTCATGGGCTTGCTCTCCGCTGATCGGGTTGCGGCTGATCCGGGCGCAATCAATCCCTGGACCGCCGGAATTAAAACGAGGTGATGAGGAATGGTTTATTTGCAGGGAGTTTTTTCAAACCTAGATGACCATCAGCGTGCGCCACAGGATCATCACGGCGCAGGCGGGCAGCAGGAGCAGCGTGATCGCAATGCCGCCGATCCGGCCGATACGGAATTGCAGCGTATTGGGCGCGGCGTACATGCCGAGCGGATGCAACAGCCGCGACAGCAACAGCGCGAGCATCAACAGATGCACCCCCATCGCCGGCAGACCTGACATTTCCAGCATCGCGACCATCAGCGCGATGATCGGCACGTATTCGATGAAGTTGGCGTGGGCGCGAATCGCGCTGCGCAGCTCCGGGTTTCCATTGTCGCCGAAAGCTATCCGGTTGCCCCGGCGCAGCCTGCCGACCTGCGCCGCGAGAACCGTGTAGAGCAAGGCGAGGACGGCGAGGTAGGCCGCGGTGATGGAGGGCATCTGCATGTGCATCTCTCACAAATCTTGTGCTTGTAATCTCTGGATTCCGGGTTCATCGCTGCGCGATGCCCCGGAATGACGGCGGTTGACTGGTTCGGATCTCAGGCCGCATTGAACCAATTGCCGTGGAAGCCGTCCGGCACGCGATGGCCGAGATGCACCAGCGCGACCGGGCCAGCCTCGATATCGGCGGCGTTGAACACCGCCAGATCGCTGCGGTTCTCCCGGGCGCGCCAGACCGCCGACAGCAGCCAGCCGTCGCCCTCGGCGGCATCGGCGGCGCGCTCGACGAAAACGGGTTCGGAAATGGTGTCGCCGGCCGGCAGCAGATATTTGCCTAGCCGCTTGCCATGGCCGTCGACATGGACAATGCCGGATAGCGCGCCGAACATCGGCAGATCAGGGTTGGCGCAGGCGTACCAGTCATGGCGGTTCGCCCGTCCCGCGCGGCGGTCATCGATGCGCGGAAATTCGCCGGTGAGGTCGTCGAGATAGCTCTGCGTGAAGCGGTCGGTATTGCCGGCGAGGTCGAAGGTCCAGCGGCAGTGCCTGGCGCAGGACTTTGCCGGATCCGTCTTGGTGCCGTCGGGATGGGTGAACAGCGGCGCTTCCTCGGACTGCATGACGTCGGCAACGATGCGATTGCCGTCCTCCCACGCGTTCATGACGTGGAAGACGAAGCAGCTTTCGGCGCGGAACCAGGTGATGTCGCGCGCCGACCCGTTGCGCTTCATCACGCCGACACAGGCGCCTTTCTCGGGCTCCCAGGCGTAGGGCGGCTTGCCGCGCATCGCCCGCTCCATGCTGCCGGTGATGGGCAGGATCGGAAACAGCAGGTGGTTTTCGGTGACGATGAAATCGTGGACCATGCTGGCGTAGGGCGCCTCGAGGCGATCGAACCGCGTCACCACGCCGGACGCATTGACGGTTCCAAAGGAGAGGGTCGCCGTCAGGGGGCCAGCGGCGTTGTAGCCGAAGAACGCCATCTCGCCGGTCACGGGATCGATCTTGGGATGCGCCGTGAACGGCCCCTTGATGGCCCCGGCATAGTCGCAATAGCCTTTTCGGTTGAGCGTGCCGGGCTCGATCTCGGTCGGCAGGCGGCCTTCCTCCAGCGCCAGCAGCCGGCCGGCGTGGAAGATGATGTTGGTGTTGGCGACGCCGCCATCGTCGGTGGTCAAGGCCGGCGCATCGGGCAACTTGCGGCCGAAGCCGCCGAACAGGGCGCGGCCGGCGTCGTGCTCGGCCAGCCATTTCGGGGTGCGGACCCAGCGGTTGCGGTAGCTGGCGCGGCGGTTCTCCAGATGGAACGCGTGCAGCATGCCGTCGCCGACGAACCAGTGGGCGCCGGGCGCGTCGAATTGCGGGTTCGGGCCGTTGCGATAAAGCGTGCCGTTGAGCTCGCGCGGCAATTCGCCGGTGATCTTCAGATGCGGCGCGTCGCACTCCATCGGTATCGGGGCGAGATTGTTTCGGGGCGGCTCGGTCATGGCCTTGTCGCGCATCGGGCGTTCCTCCAGGCAAATCTTTACACCGTAAAGATATCATTAGGGACGTTCTCAACGGCCGTCAAGCTAAATCTTTACAGTGTAAAAATTGAGGTTATAAGTTGAGCCATGACCAGATCATCAAGAGAGAGAACGACCCGGCCCGCCGCCAAACGCCGTCCGGCGGGACCGGTGGCCGCAACGGCGGCTGCCCGGCGGCGTCGTCCGCTCGGCGAGGCGCCCTATCATCACGGTGACCTGCACGACGCCCTGCTCGCCGCCGCCGAGCGGGTGCTGGAACGCGACGGGATGCCGGGCCTGACGCTGCGGGCGGTGGCGCGCGAGGCCGGCGTTTCGCATGCCGCGCCCACGCATCATTTCGGCGATCTCACCGGGCTGCTCAGCGAACTCGCAGCCATCGGCTTCCGCCGTTTCAACGCAGCGATGGCGGCGGCCGGCAATACCGAAACGCTGCCGCTGATGAAGGCGATGGCCCGCGCCAAGGCCTATGTCGCCTATGCGCAGGCGCGTCCCGGCATGTACGGCCTGATGTTCCGAACCGAGCGGCTCGACATGACGCGGCCCTCGCTGCGCGAGGCGGCAAGCGCCTCGTTCGAGGGGTTGGCGAGCGCGGTCGGCGCCGGCCGCAAGCCGACGCCCTCGGGCGAGGCGCCGCCGCCGCTGTCGCTCGACCAGGCCGCCGCGATCGCGCGGGCGTGGTCGCTGGTCCACGGGTTCACAACGCTGTTGCTCGACGGCAGGCTGAAGGACATCCAGCGCCGGCTGCCGGAAGGCACCGGAGTTGACCAGTTGCTGGACGCGATGCTGCGCTCGACCGTGAGCCGGCCGCCGGGCCAGTAGGCACCGGCCTTGTTGGCGAGGCGATGGACTGTCCGGCGCGGCGGATGGCAACATCCGGGGCTCAGCAATCCCGGCAAATCATGATCTGGCGCGAAAGTCTTGCATCTGCCTCGCGGTCTTCAACGGGCCCCCGGGTCCACTGCTCTTCGGGGCGCGATTGGGCAGCCGACGTGGAGCGGCGCTCAATCAGCGGGCCGACAATAATCTCGCGACTGCGGGCGGTGCTTCGCTTCGGCCGGGTCTCCGTGCCAGGCTCGCCATCTGCCGTCGGCGCTTCGCCCAACCCGTCCCATGCGAGCGGCATGCCCGCGCTCGGTGAGGGGCAGCCGGTGCCCGACGCGCAGCAGCCGCTGAGCGCGAAGCCGGCAACTAGGAGAGCAATCAATTTCGTCTGCATCGCCGCTCCCGGTTTGATGTCGTCATGATCCATGGTCGGGCGCACTCTAAAGCCTTGCCGTTGACGCGGCAACGATGCGCCACTGACTAACGCTTTGCCAGTTCCACCGCGCGGCCGCGCTCGCCGATCACTTTCGCCTCGTCCTTGCCGCATTTGAAGTCGCGCGCGAAATCGTTGGCCGCCTGGCGGGCGAGTTCGTTCGGGTTGCGGTTGGCCTGGCCGTCGATATAGGCGACGTGACAGACCGCTCCCGGCGGCAGTCGCGTCACCGCCAGCACCGGCTTGGCGATCGGGCGGCCGTTCTTGTCGGGGTCGTCATTGTCGGCGATCAACCAGCGCTGGATGATCGCGAACGGCCTGCCGTCCACCGCGCGCCATTCGACCGTGTGGGCGGTCGAATTGAACGGCCCGAACCCGGAACCCGACGCCGGTTCCTTTGCTGCTTCTGCGCGGTTGCGGCCGACCGATACGGTTTCGCGTAGATCGCCTTCGCTGACCAGCACCACCAGGGCCGATCTACCGGGACACACCCGCGTCGTGCTGTCGTCGAGCCCGTTCGGCCGGCCGACCAGCCGGCAGTCTTTCGGCACCGTCGATGTATAGCTGCTGCTGAATGTTTGGGCGCTCGCCGATGCGGTCGAGCCAAGCGACGCGCATGACAGTACCGTGACGACCAAGGTGCCGGGTCGCAAGCAAGGCAAAGGCTTCATCCAGTCACTCGCTGTCTTCGGGAACCCGGTCATATGACGCATGCATTCTGGGGAAGGTTCAGGAGAATGCGGCGAAGCACCTGACATTGGCGCGGAATCGTCCTAGAAGGGCGGCTTCGCAGGTCCTCGTTTCCCAAGCGTGCAAGTCATATAGCCATAATGTCCACCATATCGTCGAAAAAGCCCTATCGCGTCGGCCGCTCCCGCACCGGCCTTGGCCTCTTCGCCACCAAGCGGATCAAGAAGGGCACTCGAATAGTCCGATATCTTGGCCCGCTGCTGGATTGCAAGAAGAAGAAAGACGATGCGATCGAGAACAAATATCTGTTCCAGCTGAACGACCGCTGGACCATCGATGGGTCGGTGCGCGCGAACGTCGCCCGCTACATCAACCACGCCTGCAAGCCGAACGCGGAATCCGAGGTTCGCCCGCGCAAGCGCAAGGTCTTCATCCGCGCCATCAAGAACATCGAGCCTGGCGATGAAATCAACTACGATTACGGCACCGAGTATTTCAAGGCCTACCTCAAGCCGATCGGCTGCAAATGCGCGGCCTGCGAGAAGAAGCGCAAGAAGCAGCGCGCCGAGGCGCGGGCGGAAAGAGCCCGCCTGAAGGCCAAGGCCGAGCGGAAGGCGAAAAAGAAGGCGGAGAAGCTGGCGAAAGCCAAGGAGAAGCTGAAAGAACAGCTGAAGAAGAAAAAGCTCGCAAAAACGCTGACCGAAAAACGGGCCAGGGCCGAGCGCGCGCCAAACAAGAAACTCAACGGCCACTCTTCAACCGTCAAATCGCTCAACGGCAACAGCCGCGTCAGGGTCACCGACGGGAAGCCGGCCGGAGCAACGCGCCAGGCTTCGGTTCCAGCGCACATCGTTCCGGTCCTGGCCACGAACTACCCGCCGATCTTGCGCCCGGATCTGGCGGGCGATGGGTCGCCACATTCGAGCGCAGAGCGCTGATAGCGTCGGGCTGGTCGGTCACGAAACGAAACCGCCGGTGCCATGCGCGGCACCCAGGGATGTTGCGGCCGTCACGCGGGCGCCGGGCTTTTCCTGGTTGGTACGGGATAGGCGCATTCCGCCAGCGTGGTGGCGTCGAGTTCGCTCATGAAGGCTTCGCGGGCGGCGGCCAGCTTCGCCTTCAGCCGGCAGCGCGGCATCAGCAAGCAACTGCCGCCATCCTCGCGGAAGCATTCGACCAGTGCCGGCCCTTCGAGTGCTCGCACCACCTCGCCGATCGTGATCGACCCGGCAGGCCGCGCCAGCGCGAACCCGCCGCCGACGCCGCGCTGGGTATTGATGAAGCCGCTATCGGCGAGGTCGCGCACCACCTTGGCCAAATGGTTGCGGGAAATGCCGAACTCGGCCGCGATTTCATTGGTGGCGAACGTCCGGCCCGGCTCACCCGCCAGCCGCATCAGGGCGCGCAAGGCAAAATCCGTAAACGACGTCAGGCGCATGGGTGGTCCTCGAAAAGGTTGGCTTGCAAATCGATGATAGCCGGCTAAATAGGTATATGAAATACTTATTTAGAGGCATCATGAAGGCGACCGGAATGGAAGCGAATGCGGCGGGATCGGAGCGGCGCGAGCGGATCACGGCCGAGATCATGGAACGCACCGGGATTACCGAGGCGATGATCGAGCGCCTGGTGCGCGGCTTCTACGCCAAGGTTCGCGCTGACGCGGTGCTGGCGCCGATCTTCGATGCCCGCATCAGGGATTGGGAGCCGCATCTCGCCCGGATGTGCGCCTTCTGGTCGTCGGTCGCGCTGATGACAGGGCGTTATCACGGTACGCCGATGGCCAAACATCTGCCGCTGCCGGTCGATGCCGGGCATTTCGATCGCTGGCTCGAACTGTTCGAGGCCACCGCCCGCGAGATCTGTCCGCCGGAGGCTGAATCCCATTTCGTGGAACGGGCGCGGCGGATTGCGGCAAGCCTCGAACTCGGCGTCGCCGGAGCCCACGGGGCCATGCTCGGCTACGGGGAAAGATTTCGGCGCAACCAGGCAGGAGCGAACTGATGACTGATCGTGCACATGTCGTGACCAGCAAAGAGCAGGCCGATCCGTATTCGGGCAGCAGCCTGGTGCCGATGCTCGTCATCGGGCTGGCCCTGACCTTTGCGGGAATGATCGCGGCGTTGGTCTTGAGCTGACGCTCGCTAGCGTCATTCCGGGATGGTGCGTTAGCACCAGACCCCAGATGCGCAATTGCGCATCGGGGAATCTCGAGATTCTCAGGTGCGCAATTGCGCACCGCAGTTCGATGCTTTCGCATCGCCCCGGAATGACGGTGCTGAACGTGCTCACGCCGTCGCCACGCCGCCACTCTTGCGCAGCCCGACATATTGCAACTCGGCAAACACGCCCGTCGCTATCGCCTGCGCGACGATGAAGACCTGGCCGAGCAGGTTCGGCGCCACCGCGCCCGAGAACAACAGCGCGACGCTGCCGAGAGTCCAGGCCGCGTTGCCTGCGATCACCAGCAACACCAGCGCCTTCGGTACCGATGAGCGCGCCGCCAGCCAGCCGACCAGCGCCGTATAGGCTATCAGGAACAGGCCGGTCTCGCGCAGCAACACTTCCGGCAGATTGAGCAACGGCGCGAGCATGCCGGCGCCTAGCGTTAGCGCAACCGCGGCAGCGCCGCTGAAGACGGCGTCGGCGAGCAGGGCGCGGTTCAGGAATGTGGACGGGTGGATCATAGCGGTTCTCCTTTGGCTTGGGGTTCGTTTCGAAAGATGACCCGGCCAGTGACGCGTTTCGATTACCTCGGACGTAATGCTGTGCTGTTTTGCCTGGGAATGATTTGCATGCCGCGCCCTGATCCCGATCGGTCCGCAGGCCTTACCGCGACGACCGCCGGGCTCGCGGCTTGTCGTCAAAACCCGTCAGCGCGGATGTCTGCTTGAGGTGGTCGCGGGCGAATTCGATGAAGGCGCGGACACGGAGCGGCAGCTTGCTGCGATTGGGATAGCAGAGATAGACGCGCCACGGCGTGGCCGCGAAGCGGGACAACACCTGCACCAGAAGCCGGTTCTCGAGGTAGTGGGCCGCATAGTTGCTGGGCGGCTGCACGATGCCCAGCCCGCTTGCAGCCAGTTCGCAGGCCGCTTCCACGTCATTGACGATCAGCGTCGGCTGAAACGCCAGCGTGACGTCCTTGCCGCCGATCCGGAAATGAAGATCGGCAATCCGGCCGGAGCCTGAATAGCGGTAGCCGATGCATCGGTGCTGCATCAGGTCGCGAGGCTCCACCGGCACGCCGGCCGATTTGAGGTAAGCGGGCGAGGCCAGGGTGTGTGCCTGCAGCGTGGTGATCGGCCGGGCGATGACCGAGGAATCCTGCGGCCGCAGAATCCGCAAGCTGACGTCGATCGCGCCCTCGGCAAAGTCGCGCACCTCGTCTGATGCATCGAGTTCGATTTGCACGGCCGGGTGCAGCGCCGCAAAGCGCGCGATCAGGGGAACGAGCTGATGCCGCGCGACACCGACGGGGGCCGACACCCGCAATGGACCAGCCACCTTGCCGCGTCGCTCCTCGAAGATGCGGCTGATCTCCTCGATTTCGCCGAGCGGTCCGCGCGCCCGCTCGATCAGCATCCGGCCTTCGGGTGTCAGGCTCATGGTGCGGGTGGTCCGGTTGAGCAGCCTCACGCCGAGAAAATCTTCCAGCCGCGCCACATTTTGGCCGAGCGCCGCGGGCGACTGGTTCATCGTGCGGGCGGCGGCGGCGAAGCTGCCGTGCTCGACCGTCCTCGCGAAGGCCAGCAGCGCCGGGCCGACCGTGAACTGCTTCAATGGTTTTACTTTCGAATGTTGAAACTATTCGCTACCTACCCGGTTTTTCGCCGCGCGGCTACATTGAATTCTCGGCTCGTCGATGGCCCGTCAGTTTTTGCCGGTCCGGACGCGTATCAATGGTGGAGCCTGTTATGCATGACCTGATCATCGTCGGGGCCGGTACCGCGGGCGCGGTGCTTGCCGAACGCCTCACGGCGAGCGGGCGCAACCGCGTTCTGCTCATCGAGGCGGGCGGCGAACCGAAGAGTCCGTTTGTGAAGATCCCGGCCGGCTTTGCAAAACTGTTTCGCGGCAAGCTCGACTGGGGTTTCGGCAGCGTGCACAGTCGTGGCGATGTACGGCGCGACATCGTGGTGCCGCGCGGCAAGATGCTGGGCGGCTCGGCCAACATGAATGCGCAGATCCACCAATGGTGCCATCCCGCCGATTTCAACGGCTGGGCGGCCAACGGCGCCGCGGGCTGGTCGTGGGAGGATGTGCGTGGGACGTTTGCCGCGCAGGAATGCCTTTCCGGCTCAGGCGCACCGGAGCGCGGCCGGACGGGGCGGATGACGGTCACGCCGGTTGCCGATCCGCATCCGCTGTCAAAAGCCTACGTTGCCGCCGCGCGCCGGGTTCTCGTCAATTCGGGCGATCAATATAATGGAGGGGCTTACGAGGGGGCCTGGATCAGCGAAATCGCCCATCAAGGTGGGCGTCGCTACAGCGCCTATGACGCCTATCTGGTTCCGGCCCGTCAGCGGACCAACCTGCAGGTCCTGAAAGGGGCGACGGTCAGCCGCGTTCTGGTGGAGAGCGGGCGCAGCGTTGGCGTCGAAGTGGACCGCGCTGGCCAAAGCATCGGTTTCCGATGCGGCAAGGGCGTTATTCTGGCCGGCGGTGCATTCGGTACGCCGTATCTTCTGCTGCATTCCGGCATCGGGCCGGCGCAGGACCTGAGCAAGCTCGGCATCCGCGCCGTGCTGGACGTGCCGGAGGTTGGGCGCGGTTTGCAGGATCACCCCCTGGTGCCGCTGGTTTTTGCGACGTCGCGCACCGATACGTTCAAGAACGCGGAATCCATCTCCAACCTGCTGCGCTATCTCTTGTTCAAGAAGGGCATGCTTGCCTCGAATGCTGTGGAGGCGATCGCCTTCGCGCAATCCTCGCGCGCCGTCGAGCCCGCGCCGGATATCGAGTTGATCTTTGCGCCGTTCGAGTGGCGCGGCCAGGGACTGCAGCCGCCGCAGCGACATGCATTTACGATCGCGCCCGTCATGGTCAAGCCGAAGTCGCGGGGAACGGTTACGCTCTCAAGCCCGCGGCCGGGAGAAAGCCCGGTGATCGATTTCAACCTGCTGGCGGACACCGAGCGGCACGACATGCAGGTCATGCTCGAAGGTATCAGGCTGGCCCGCCAGGTTGCGGTCGCCGCGCCGCTGGGGGGCGATGCCATCGGCGAGGTTGATCCGGGCCCGCTACCGCAGACGGAAGAGGCGCTTGCCGACTGGATCCACCGCAACGTCCAGACGGTCTATCATCCGACCAGTACCTGTCGTATGGGCAACGACACAGGCTCCGTCGTCGATCCGCAACTCCGGGTGCGAGGCATCGGAGGCCTGTGGATCGCGGACGCCTCGGTGATGCCATCCATACCGCGCGGTCACCCCAATGCTGTGGTAGCCATGATCGCGGAGCGTGCCGCGGCCCTGATTGAGGAAGCCGATACCGCAAACTGGCCGTCGCCAAGGTCGTCCGTTTTGGAGGCGCGTAAGACGCATGCGTATCAAACTGTATGACTGGGCGCCTTCGCCGTTTTCGCTGAAGGTGAGGGCCATCCTGGCCTACAAGGGCATTGCCCATGACCGGGTATCGATGCTCGCGCCCGCGCATTGGTGGGCGGTGCGCAGCCGGGGCAAGATCGGCAAGGCGCCGGCGCTCGAGATCGACGGCCGGATGCATGTGGATTCCACCGACATTGCCTACGAACTGGAGGCGAGAGCGCCTTCGCCTGCCGTCATACCGGGCGACGCGCGGGAACGCGCCATTTGCCACGCAGTGGAAGAATGGTCGGACGAGTCGTTGTATTTCAGCGGTCTGTATTTCCAATGGCATGATCCGGAAGGCCGCAAGATGGTCCCGCAGGTGTTCGGACGCAGCGCTTACGGCCGACTGATGTATCGGATCTACCTGGGGCGCATCCAGCGGCAGTTGCACGGGCAGGGAACGTCGCGGAAGCCGCCCGCGCATGTGCTCACGGACCTTCGCCGCCACCTCGAGGCCATCGACGGGCTCGTCCAATCCCATCGCTTCATTATCGGCGAACGGCCTTATTTGTGCGATTTCGCGCTGCTGGGGCAACTTGTCTATCTCGGCAGGACGCCCGTCGGTTCGCTGGAACTGCGCAAGCATCCGGCGATCGAAGCCTACGTTGCCCGCATGAAGGCGCTGCGAAGGCCGGAATAGCGCGTTTCGATTACCTCGGACGTAATGGATCGTGCGACAGCCGCATGGTAATTCTTTGCCATGAACGCACATGCTTCCGCGGCGCGAGCCGAACGCAACCAGCCAGTCCATATCGGCGACCACCTGCGCGAATGGCGGCAGCGCCGCCATCTGAGCCAGCTCGATCTGGCCGGGGATGCCGAGATATCCGCGCGTCACCTCAGCTTCGTGGAAACCGGCCGCGCCGCGCCGTCGCGCGACATGGTGCTGAAGCTTGCCGAGCGATTGGCGGTTCCCTTGCGTGAACGCAATGTGCTGCTGGTCGCGGCGGGGTTTGCGCCGGCCTTTCCGCAGCGTGCGCTCGACGATCCCGCGCTGAAATCGGCGCGGGCCGCGATCGACCTCGTCCTGAAGGCGCACGAGCCCAATCCGGCGCTGGCCTATGACCGGCACTGGAATCTGGTGAGCGCCAACCGCATGGTGGCGCCGCTGCTGGAAGGCATCCCGCCGCGCTTGCTTGGGCCGCCTGTCAATATCCTGCGGCTCGCCTTTCATCCGGAGGCGCTGGCGGGGAGCACCGTCAATCTCGCGGAATGGTGCGGCCATCTGCTGGAGCGGCTGCATCGCCAATGCGAGGCGACCGCCGATCCGGAGCTGCTGAACCTTTACCGTGAGTTGAAGGCCTATCGAATCCCGGCGCGCTCCATGCCGCTTCCGGCCGACAATGTCGCCATTCCGTTCAGGCTGCGGCGCGGCGGCGAAGTGCTCAGCTTCTTCTCGACAACCATGGTATTCGGCACCCCCGTCGACGTGACGCTGTCGGAGCTGGCGCTGGAGACCTTCTTCCCGGCCGACGATCTGACAGCCCGGTGCATGCGGGAGATGGTCGCCAAGCTCGGTTAGAGAAAATTCAAGCGGGCCACGGGACCTGACCCGGGCTGGGCCGTTTCCGCGGATGCCAACGTCCGCGACTACGCAGGGCGCGCGGGCGGTTTGTCGCCGGTCGCGCCGTCGACCAACGGTCAGTTCGCCTTCTCGATGAGGCCTTCCAGCAGGCGCTTCAGTTCTGCCGTGGCCTTGTCGCCGTAATTTTCGGCGATAAAGGCTTCCTGATGGAGCGCGAGCGAATTGAGGCGCTGGGTCAGCGCTTTGCCGCGATCGGAAGAGAACATCAGGACCTTCCGCCGGTCGTCGGCGTCCTGGACCCGGTAGACCAGGGAGTCGGACACCATCCGGTCGATCATCTTGGTCAGGGTGGGATGGTTGAGCAGCACCGCTTCCGCGAGTTCGCCCATCGAATGGCCCTTGCCATCGGATAGCACTTTCAGAATACGCCATTGCTCGACCGGGACGCCTTCCTTGCGAAACCGCGCGTCGAGCTGACGATTGATTTCCCGGTTCGCCTGCGCAAGCAGGTAGGCGAGATGGGTGGTGATGGGTTTGCTGCTAGCCAAGGATTTGAACTTCTTCAGCGGATCGTGGATGAATATTGAGCGCTTCTTGCTTGTTCTATATGCATGGGAATCGTTGAATATTCAATATTTTCCCCTAGGATATTTTTGTTGTCGATTGCCGTGGCGGTGGTAGTCTGATCGGGCCGGATTTGAGTTGAAAGGAGAGCGACTTGCTCTCGCTGACGCAATTTGGGAGTTCCGGTGCGCCGTTGATGCCGCCGGAATGGCGGCTGAGAGGCCTGTCGGGCATCGGGGAGGGCACCTCGGTCCCGGCGCTGGGCCCGTTTCGGGCCCGCCGCGATCGCAAGCGATTTCGGATCGCGAATTTCGTCGGACTTTCCGGGCCGTCGGGAATCTGGGGACCGGCCTCCATCAACAGCACGCTGCTGGCCGTTTCCGAGATCAATCGTCGTGGCGGCATTCTCGGCCGCGAGATCGAGGTGGCGTTCCATGACACCGGCGGCGCTATCGACGACGTAACGCGGACGGCTTGCGACATTGTCGCGTCGGAAGATGCAGACCTCGTGATGGGGTCGCATATCAGCGCCGTCAGGGTGGCGTTGCGCGAGGTCGTCGCCGGGCACATTCCCTACCTGTACACGCCGGTGTACGAGGGCGGCGAGCGAACGCCCGGCGTGATGGCGATCGGCGAGACACCGGGAACGCAATGGCGCCCGGCCATCGAATGGTTAGCCAGCAACAGGCGCGCGTCAAACTGGTATCTGATCGGCAGCGACTACGTCTGGCCATGGCTCTCCCACAAGGCGATCAAGAAATACATCGCGAACTCCGGAGGACGTGTCGTCGGCGAAGAGTTCGTCGCCATCGGCGAGCACGATCACAGCGACCAGCTCGCCCGGATCCGGGCCGCCAAGCCCGACGTGGTTCTGATCACCTTGATCGGCGCGGACAGCGTCATCTTCAACCGCGCGTTTGCCGAGCAGGGGCTGGGCTCGCGGATGCTGCGTCTGGCCGGCGCGATGGACGAGACCGTGCTGCTTGGCATCGGCGCCGACAATACCGAAAACCTGTTCTGCGCGTCCGGCTATTTCATTGACAGGAACTCGCGCGAGAACGATGCATTCCGCGCTCATTACCAGGCCTTGTTCGGCCGCAATGCGCCGCCGCTCGGATCGATCGCACAATCAAACTACGAAGGCCTGCGGTTTCTGGAGGCAGTCGCCTCCCGGGCGGGATCGCTGGCGGTCAAGCCGCTGCTCTCGGAAGCCGCGAATGTCGATTACCAGGGCGCGAGAGGCACCATCGGCATCCGGCGCGGCAGCGCCCGCATGCCGATCTATCTTGCGACGGCCAACGGGCTCGACTTCCGGCTGATCAAACAATTCTGACGTCGCACACATCGTCTCGCCAAGTCGCTCAAAATAATACTTGAAAAAGAAAATGTTTCCGTTTCTATTGATGCGGGCGGGGCGTGCTTTCGCCCGGCAGCTTTGCTCGCGAACCGTCAGAGAAACAGGAGAACAACGTGACAGTAGCGCTTCCAACCCCTGATCAATTGCGCGCGGTTGCGAACCAATGCGGTTTGGCGTTGACCGATGAGGATGTCACCTCGTTCCGGGGTTTGATGCAGGGCTCGGTCGATGCCTACAACGCCGTGGCGGCGATGTCCGACGAGGTCCCGATCGTGAAATATCCGCGCACGCCGGGCTATCGTCCGAGCCCGGAGGAAAATCCACGCAACGCCTGGTACCGCAAATCAACTGTCAAGGGCGCCGCGAGCGGCAAGCTGAAAGGCAAGGTCGTCGCGCTCAAGGACAACATCATGCTGGCCGGCGTACCCATGATGAACGGCTGTTCGACGCTTGAAGGCTATGTGCCCGATTTCGACGCCACCATCGTCACGCGCATGCTCGACGCCGGCGCCGAGATTGCCGGCAAGGTCCATTGCGAGTCGTTCTGCATTTCCGGCGGCAGCCATACCAATTCGACCGGTCCGGTTCATAATCCCCACAAGATGGGATTCTCCGCCGGCGGCTCGTCGTCCGGAAGCGGGGTCGTGGTCGCGCTTGGCGAGGTCGACATGGCGATCGGCGGCGACCAGGGCGGATCGATCCGGATGCCGTCATCCTTCTGCGGCACCTATGGAATGAAACCGACCTGGGGACTGGTACCCTATACCGGCATCATGCCGATCGAAATCTTCGTCGACCATACCGGGCCGATGACCGCCAACGTCGCCGACAATGCCTTGCTGCTCGAAGTGCTCGCCGGTGACGACGGTTATGATCCGCGGATCAAGTCGCCCGAGGTGCAGGAATACACCAAGGCGCTTGGGAAGGGCGTCAAGGGCATGAAGATCGCCGTCGTCAGGGAAGGCTTCGAGCAGGCCGGCGCCGAAGCCGCCGTAAACGAGAGCGTGCGGGAAGCGGCAAAACGGCTGGCCAGCCTCGGAGCCAGCGTCGATGAAGTTTCCATCCCCATGCACATGGTGGGACCGGCGATCTGGACGCCGATCGGAGCCGAAGGAATCGCCCAGACGATGATGTTTGGCGACGGCTACGGCTTGAGCCGTCAGGACCTCTATTCAACGTCGCTGATGGATTTTCATCGCGGCTGGCGCAGGCAGGCGGATTCGCTTTCGGAGACGACAAAGCTGTTCCTGATGCTTGGCGTCTACATCAACAATAACTTCGGCCCGCGCTACTACGGCAAGTCCGTCAACATCTCGCGGCGTCTGACCGCGGCCTATGACAAGGTCCTGGCGAATTTCGATTTGCTGTTGATGCCGACCACGCCAATGAAGGCGACGCCGTTGCCTGCACCCGGCGCCAGCCGAGAAGAGGTGTGTGCGCGCGCATTCGAGATGATCACAAATACCGCCCCGTTCGACATCACGCACCACCCGGCGATGTCGGTCCCGTGCGGAATGGTCGACGGCCTCCCTGTCGGACTGATGCTGGTCGGCCGGCATTTCGACGAACCGACCATCTATCGCGCGGCTCACGCCTTTGAGCAGGCCGGGGACTGGAAGAGAATGTAAGCCGCTGAACGTCCGAGGGTGCCGGTGATGCCAGATGGATAACCTGTTCGTCGCACTGTTCGAGATCCTGAGTTTCGGCGCGATCGTCGTCCTGGTCGTGCTGGGGCTCGGAATCATCGCCAGCATGATGGGCATCTTCAACTTCGCCCAGGGTGAGTTCGTCCTGCTCGGCGCCTACGTCACCTATGTCGTCCACAGCGCGGGCCTGCCGGTCTGGCTCGGAATGCTGGCTGCGCCCTTTGTCGTCGGCGCGCTGGGATTTGTCCTGGAACGATCGATCGTCCGGCGGTTCTACGCGGCGCCCATCGTGGCGATGCTGGGCACCTACGCGCTGGGACTCATCATTCGCGAGATCGTCCGCGGCTTGATTGGCGGGCTGTATCTGTCGGTCCCGGAGCCGCTCGGAGGCTCGGTCAATATCGGGACCATGCACTTCGCCACCTGGCGGCTGGTCATTGTTCTCATCACCGCCCTCGTGATGATCGGCAGTTATCTGCTGCTCGCGCGCACCGCCTTCGGCTTGCGAATTCGGGCGTCGCTGGAGAATCCGGCGCTCGCCCGGGCGTCGGGCATTTCCACCAGCGCGATCTATGGCGCCACCTTTGCATTCGGTGCCGCACTGGCGGGGCTTGCGGGTGCGTTGATCGTGCCGGTGTTCTCGCTGTTTGCGGATCTCGGCCTGCGTTTCCTGATCCAGGGGTTCGTCGCCGTCATGGTCGGCGGGATCGGATCGTTCGCGGGGCCGGTCGCGGGCGCCGGCGTGATCGGAACGCTCGCTGCCGCACTGCCCTGGGTCATGCCGCCCGTGATCGCCGACGTCCTGGTGTTCGTCCTCGCCATCATCTTCATCAAGTTTCGGCCGCAAGGCCTGGTTTCAGCAAGAGGGGTCTAGCTAGATGTCCAACCACCGCAACAATCCCAGCCGCCGGCGGTTTCTCTCCAATTTCGCCTTTGCCAGCACCGCTCTCGCCACCGGCGTCGGCAGTTGGGTCATTCGTCCCGACTGGGCGAACGCGCAGGCAGGCCCGATCAAGGTCGGCGTCGCAACCGATCTGACCGGCCCGATCGGCTACGCCGGGAACGCCAACGCCAATGTCGCGAGAATGGTGGTCAAGGAAATCAACGACGCCGGCGGATTGCTCGGCCGTCCGCTGGAACTGTTCATCGAGGACACCGCGTCGAATGAGTCGGTCGCGGTCGGCAACGTCCGCAAGCTGATTCAGCGCGACAAAGTCGATCTCGTGCTGGGGGGTATCACCAGTTCGATGCGCAACGCCATCAAGGACGTCATTGTCGCGCGCGGCAGGACGCTGTACATCTATCCGCAGCTGTACGAAGGCAAGGAGTGCACGCCCTACCTGTTCTGCACCGGGCCGACGCCGGCGCAGCAGTGCGACGAGTTCATTCCCTGGCTGATCAAGAACGGCGGCAAGCGCTTCGCGCTGCCGAGCGCCAACTACGTCTGGCCTCACACCCTGAATGTCTACGCGCGCAAGGTGATCGAGGCCAACGGCGGCGAAGTGGTCTTTGAGGAATACTACCCGCTTGACCAGATCGACTTCAGCGCCACGGTGAACCGGGTCGTTTCCAACAAGGTCGACGTGGTGTTCAACACCGTGATCCCGCCAGGGGTAGGGCCGTTCTTCAAGCAGCTTTACGAAGCGGGATTCCTCAAGAACGGCGGCCGGCTGGCCTGCGTCTACTACGATGAGAATACGCTCAACATCAACCAGGCTGCGGAGATTGAAGGACTTGCGAGTTGTCTTGATTATTTCAAGGCGATCACGCCGGAAGATCCGTTCAGCGCCAAGATTCAGGCGGCCTATGAGAAACAGTTCCCGGGTACATTCCTGTTTGCCGCCGGAAGTGCTGCGACCGGCGCCTATCGGGGCCTCAAGCTATGGGAAGCGGCGGTCAAGGAGGCCGGAAAGATCGATCGCGACGCGGTCGCCGCTGCGCTGGATCGCGCGAAGATCGCGGAGGGCCCCGGTGGCCCCGCGGAAATGGTCCCCGGCAAGCGGCACTGCAAGATGAAGATGTATACGGCGGTCTCCAAGGGCGGCAAGTATGAGATCGTCGCCCGCAGCGCCGGCATGGTCGATCCCAAGGAATGCTAGCGCAATGCTGAGCGTGACACAGCGCCGGTCATGCGGCGCGGCAAGACCTGCGAGGCCGCTGACAGACCGATGACGGACACGACGCAGACGACGACGGCGAAGCTTTCGCTGGGCGCCCACCGCTCGCGCCGGTGGCAGGTGCTGCCGCTTATTGAAATCGTGGTTCTGGTGACCGGCCTGCTGCTGCCGTTCGTGCTCAAGGACTATCTGACGATCTACGCCACGCGGGTCCTGATCCTCTGCCTGTTCGCGCTCTCGTTCGACCTGGTGTGGGGATACGCCGGGATCATGAGCTTCGGACAGGCGGTATTCTTCGGAACGGCGGGATATGGTGTCGCGTTGCTCGCCCGCGATCTCGGCGTCACGTCGATCCTGCTGGTATTGCCGGCCGGCCTGTTGATCGGATTCGCCTTCGCGCTGCTGCTCGGCGGCTTTCTGCTGCTTGGCCGTCATCCGTCCAGCGTGATCTTTGTTTCCCTCGGCACACTCACCGGGTCATATGCGGCGGATCGCGTGGCGCGGGGCTGGTACTATCTCGGAGGCCAGAACGGCATTCCATCGATTCCGCAGATGAATCTCGGCAGCTACGATATCACCGAGGGGCCGGTCTACTATTACCTTGTGCTGGGCATCCTCCTGCTCGTTTATCTGCTGTGCCGCTTCCTGGTGCGATCGCAGTTTGGTCTCGCGCTGGCAGGTTTGCGCGAGAACGAGCAACGCATCGCCTTCTTCGGCTACCAGGTGCAGCGGATCAAGGCGATCATCTTTTCTTTCGCTGGTGCTATCGCCGGCCTCGCCGGCAGTCTCTTTGCATTTCATGAAGGTTTCGTGTGGCCAAACATGCTCGGCGTGGTGATATCGACGCAGGTCGTGCTCTACGTCTTGTTCGGCGGCTCGGGCACGCTGATCGGAGCGGTGATCGGCACGATTGCGATCGAGGCGGTCAGCTTCTGGCTGTCGGACAGCTACCAGGACATCTGGCCGATCATCCTCGGCATGCTGCTGTTGCTGGTTATCCTGTTTCGTCCCGCCGGCCTGGTCAGCCTGGTCCTCAGCGAGCGCGAGCGCGTCGGCGATTTCGGCCGACCGCCCGGGAAGGCCGATCGTGGCTCTTCTTGAAGCGCGGGGCCTGGTCAAGATATTCGGCAAGCTGACAGCCCTGAACGGCGCCGATCTCACCATCGCGGAGAACGAATTCCACGGTTTGATCGGGCCCAACGGATCGGGCAAGAGCACGCTGATGAAATGCGTCGCCGGCGCCGAGATACCGACATCGGGTTCGGTCAGGTTTGGCGGCCACGACATTTCGCAAGCCTCGCCCGCCGAGCGGGCCCGCAAGGGCATGAGCCTCAAGTTCCAGATCACCAGCATCCTGCCGGCACTGACGTTGTATGACAACATCCTGCTGGCGCTGCAGGCTCAGACATCGTTGCCCCGGCTGGTGTTCTCACGCACCCGTGGGATCCTGCACGACCGCGCCATGGCCATGCTCGAGCAATTCCGTTTGGCGGACCGTGCGGCGGATCCGGCTTCCGCGCTCTCGCACGGCCAGCAGCAGTGGCTCGAGATCGCGATGGCGCTGGCTGGCGAGCCGCGGCTTCTGCTGCTGGATGAACCGACCGGCGGCATGAGCCTCGAGGAGCGACGGGTTACCGGTGAACTGCTGCAGCCTATCAAGAAGCGCTGCTCCCTTGTCATTGTCGAGCATGATCTCGATTTCATTCGCGACATCTGCGACCGGCTGACCGTACTCGACCAGGGAAGCGTGCTGGATTCCGGTTCGGTTCAGCACATCCAGTCCAGTGCCCAGGTCCAGGAGGTCTATCTGCGCCGTGTCTAACGAGAGCGCCTATCTCGATATCCGGAATGTCGAGGCCGGCTACGGCCGAAGCCAGGTCCTGTTCGATGTCAGCATCCAGGTTCCCTGGCGCGGCGGCGTCGCCATCCTTGGCCGCAACGGCGCCGGCAAGACCACGCTGATGAAGGCGATCATCGGCGAACTGCCGCTGCTGGGAGGTTCCGTGACGCTAGACGCGCGCAGTGTCGGACAATTGCCGACTGAGCAGCGTGTTCGCCTCGGACTGGGATATGTGCCGCAGGAGCACGCGGTGTTCGGGCGGCTTTCGGTGCGGGATAACCTCGCCGTCGGCGCGCTGACCAACCGCGACAGCCAGGCCGTCAATCGCGTACTGGAGACATTCCCAAAACTCGGCCAGCGGATGGACCAGGTGGCGGGCACACTGTCCGGCGGCGAACGCAAGATGCTCGCGATCGGCCGCGCCTTGCTGGCTAACCCGCGGGTGTTGTTGCTGGACGAGCCGACGGAGGGGGTCTGGATCGGGGTGATTGAGGAAATCACCGAACGGCTGATCCTGCTGGCCAGGGACATCGCCATCGTGATCGTGGAACAGCATCTCGACCTCGCGTTACGCGTCGCGGACCGGGCCTTGGTTCTCGACCGTGGCAGGGTCGCGATCTCGGGATCGGCGCAGGAGGTTCGTAACGATCCAAGGCTCCTGCAATATCTGGCGCCCTAGCGTCCGCTCGGTGGAGATGGCGCAAGTCGAGGGCTTCCCTCTGGCATGAAGTAGCGGTCATTGCCCGCCCCGGCGAAATCAGGGGATGCGAGGCATGCAGGCGGCGGCCTTGTGTGATGGCGCATTCGGCTTATTCTGGGCGTCCTCTGTTACCCGAGGAGACGCCGATGACCGCCCTGAAACCGCTGAAGATCGACATCGTCTCCGACGTGGTGTGCCCGTGGTGCTATATCGGCAAGCGGCGGATCGAGAACGCGCTGGCGCTGGTGCCTGACGTTCCCGTGGAGGTGCGGTGGCGGCCGTTCTTTCTGAACAACTGGGTGCCGCGCGAGGGCATCAGCCGCGACGAATACCTCACCGCCAAGTTCGGCTCGGTCGAAGCCTACAAGGGCATTGCCGGCCGCGTCGTCGCCGCCGCGCAGGAGGAGGGGTTGAACTACCGGCCCGAGCTCGTGAAGCGCCAGCCCAACACCATCGACTGCCACCGGCTGATCCATTGGGCCGAGGCCGAGGGCAAGTCCGGCGAGATGAAGCAGCGGCTGATGGAGTTGTACTTCCGCGACGGCGGCGATCTGACCGATGTCGACGTACTGGTGCAGGCGGCGGCCGATATCGGCCTCGATGCCGACGAGATGCGCAAGCGGCTTGCGACCGATGCGGATGTCGCGCTGGTCTCCGGCCAGGCGCAGGAAGCCGCCGAGAAGGGAATCTCGGGGGTGCCGACCTTCGTGTTCGCGCAGAAATACGCGGTGTCCGGCGCGCAGCCTGCCGAGCAGCTCGCCCGCGCCATTCGTGAGGTGTCCGGCGAGATCAACGCCCAGGCGGCGGAGTAGCCGCTTCGATATCCTTCGTCGCCTCTGCGGGACGATGGCGAAACCAACAACAAGAAAACCTCGGGGAGACGTCATGATCTACGAACTGCGAACCTACACCGTGAAGCCCGGCACGCTCGGCGACATGGTGAAAGCGGCGAGCACGGTGTCGCGCGACATCCGCAAGGACGATTACGGCAAGCTGGAGGGCTATTGGTCGACCGAGATCGGGCCGCTCAACCAGGTCCTGCATATGTGGAGCTACAGCGATTTCGAGACCCGGGCGCGGATGCGCGCCGAACTGGCCAAAAACCCGCGCTGGACCGGCGAGTATGTGCCGCTGATCCGTCCGCTGCTGGTCCGTCAGGAAGTCCGCCTGATGACTGCGGTTCGGCCGCCGGTCGCGCCGGCGTCATCAGGCAATTTCTATGAACTGCGCAACTACCGCGGCAAGCCCGCCGGCGGCCTGAAGCAGTGGCTCGACGCGTTCACCGCGGTGCTGCCGGCGCGCGAGAAACACTCCAAGATCGTCGGCCTCTGGCAGACCGAGGCGGGTCAGCCCAACGAGGCCTGCCACATCTGGGCCTATCCCAGCCTGAATGCGCGCGCCGAGGCGCGGGCCAGCGCCCTGAAGGATCCGGTCTGGCAGGAGTTTCTCGGCAAGGCGCCGGCCTTTCTCGACGAGATGCACTCGACCATCATGCTGCCCGCGCCGCACTCGCCGTTGCAGTGAAGGCATGAGGTAGCCCCCGGGCTACAGGTCACGCGCGCTTGAGATAGTAGTTCGCGCGTTTGCCGAGCGCGATCCGCCGCAGCAGGGGGCGCATCGCCATCGAGGCGCGCAACGGCCTGATCGCCGTGGTGACCGCGCGATAGAACGCCAGCTTGAACGCGTCGCGCAGCGGCTGCCTGCCGGGCGGCGGCTGCGGCAGGCCAATGCTGCGCAGCATCGAGTTGAAGAAGTGCAGGTCGTTCAGCCGTCGCACCTCGCGCGTCTTCCAGGTGATCGCCATCGAGATCGAGAACGAGCCTGACGTGCGCACCCAGTGCGGCCATTGATACGGCACGTAGCAGCCGTCGCCCGCGAACAGGTGAAATTCGCGGCCGCGTGCTGCGAAGCTCTCGTCGTATTTGAGGTTGCGGTGCTTGGTCATCGAGCGCTCGATCTCATCGTCGGGGACGATGATGCGGTCGGCATTGTCGAAGATCGTGAAGAATTTCTCGCCGTGGAGATGAACGAAAAAATTGTCCTCGCTGTCGAGATGGAACGGCGTGGTCGAATTCGGCGAGGACACGAACACAAAGCCCTCGACCTGCTCGAAGCCGGCGTCGAGCAGGCTGTTGAAGCCGCGCGCGCGGGCGACCGACAGCAGCGCGTCCTCAAGCAGCGCCTTGTAGGGCGGCGAATTCTCGACCCGCTTGAGCACCATCCAGGCGCCGGCGGTCTCGATCCGAGTCACCACCTCGACCGGGTCAAGGTCAAGTGCGGCAATGGCGTCCGGATCCTGGCTGATCGCGACCTTGCCGGAATTGTATTCGATCAGGTCGCGCGGCAACTCGGCGGCAAGCTGCGCGATCCGTGACAGCGTCAGCAGCGGATGGCCAACGAGCTGGTGACGGATCGCAAACGGCCTGAGCGGAAAATCGCGGCGGAGCGCGTCGTGATCGGCCGTGATCAACGGCGCCGGAGCAAAATGCGTGCTCATGAGGATTGCCCCCTGTTGATGAGATGAACCAGGCGGCGCGCCGGCGCTCGGATTGCGCTGCGCAAAGCGAGCGTGGCGCGGATCATTGCGACCACCGGGTCGCGCCGCCGCAGCGGGATCAGCACATCGCCGATCGCAAGCCGCCCGCGCCAGATCGGATTGACCATGGGGTGACCGGGTTTCGCGGTGGAATCGACGGTGGCGATGGCCGGGTCGGCGCAGAAATGCCGGGTCAGCTCCAGCGTCAGCTGCACGCCGGGCGAGAACTTCGCAAAGCGCTCGTCGACGCCGAGCTTGAAGTAGAAGGCGCGGTCCTGATGCCGCAGCACCAGCGCCGCGGCCACCGGCGTCTCGCCGGCGCGCAGGGTTGCGATCTCGCACTGGCCGGTTTCCGCCAAAGCCATCACAGCGCGGCGGACGAAGGTCGCGTCGCCCTCGTGGCTCCCAAGCGCGGTGCCGCGCTGGCCTTTCCAGCCGCTCGCCTCCAGCGCCAGGAAGGTTTCGATGGCGGCGGCGATGTCGGCGGGCGCGCGCGCCATCTCGAACCGGACGGCGCCGGATTCGGCGAGGCGGTTGCGCTGGCGCCGCAGCTCCTTCAGCTTCTTGGCGCCCAGCGCCTCGCGCAGCAATTCATCGGCGTCGCCGGAGGCCTCGAGGCAGGCGCGCAGGTAAGAGTGCAGGACCACCGGCGCCATGCCGCCGTCGCGCAGCACCGTCGTGAACGCCGCCATGGCCGCGCCATCGAGCGCGGTGGCGCGGAGGATCAGCGCGTGCGCGCCGGCCCGGCGGGCCTGCTGCAGGAGGTCGGCGACCGCGTCTTCCGCCCGGTCGCGATCGAGCATCGGCGTGCCAAGCGTGCCGTAGGGGTCGGCGTTGACCAAAGCGGGCAGGGGAATCCGGTAGGCGCGCCACAACGAGATGACCGGCAGGAGACCGATAAGCCCGGCGGCGTCATCCCAGGCGCCGAGCGCCGATGCGCCGGTGCGGCCGCGCGCGGAAGCGTTCACCGCCAATTGCCAGTCCGGTAGATGATAACCGTTCGGCTCGGCGGCGCGTTCGGAGAGCGCGCGCCAGGCGGCGGCCGATACGTGGGCAAGCGGCTTCAGAGCATCGAGGGCTGGGGACCCGCGTGCCTCCGCCTCCGCGCCCGCGGCGCGACGCAGCATCGATGTCTCTGCAATGTCGGTCACTTCCCCACATCCCGGTTCGCGACTTGAAGCGGGCGGCGCCGCTTGCCCCATCGTCTTTTCCGTGCGGACGCTAGCGGGAACAGGTGGAAGATATTGTTGAGGCGAAGTTCGGATTTGACCGGTCGCGTTAACGGCTCGTTCAGCCTAGCCGGGCGACCGCCCGGGCCGTCAGGCGACCTCGACGGCGGCGGCCGGAATGGCGAGGAATTTGGCTTCGAACTCGCTTGCCGGCATCGGCCGGCCAAAGAAATATCCCTGGCCCTCTTCGCAACCCATGCTGACCAGGAAGTCGGCCGTGGCTCGGTTTTCGATGCCTTCGGCGATGACGGACAGGCCCAGTTGTTTGCTGAGCCCGATGGTCGAACTGACGATCGCGGCGTCGTCGGGACTAGCCAGCAGCCCGAGCACGAAGGAACTGTCGATCTTCAGCCCATTGAGCGGGAATTTCTTCAGATAGCTGAGGCTGGCAAAGCCGGTGCCGAAATCATCGAACACGATACGGACGCCGAGGTCCTGAATCTGCAGGAACGTCCTCAGCGCGCCCAGTTCGTCGTGCAACAGGATGTCCTCGGTGATCTCGAGTTCGAGGCTGGTCGGACTTAAGCCGGTGCGCGCAAGCGCCTGCGCGACCGAGCAGGCAAGGTCGCCGGTCCGGAACTGCGAGGGCGAAAGGTTGACGCCGATGCGAAGCTTTTGTCCGGCACGTTCCCAGGCGGCCGCCTTGGCGCAGGCAGTTTCGAGAACCCAGTCGGCAATCCGCTCGGAAGTCGCCGAGGTGTTGACGACCGGCATGAATTCGCCGGGCGAGACCAGGCCCCGCAGCGGGTGACGCCAGCGGATCAGGGCTTCGGCGCCGATCAGGCGGCCGTCGGCCAGGTGCAGTTGTGGCTGATAGAACAGTTCGAACTCGTTACGCTCCACGGCCAGCGCCAGTTCCAGTTCCAGCGTCAGGCGGGTTTCGATCTCGCGGCGGATCGAATCCTCGAACAGCACGTGACCGCCGCGCCTGGTTGCCTTGGCGCGGCTCAGTGCCATATGGGAATTGCTCAGGAGTCCTTCGGCGGCACGGCCGTCGGCGGGGAAGACGGCGGCGCCGATGCTGACCCTGACGCGATGCTGGCGGTTGCCGGCCAGCAGCGGCGCGTCGAAGCCGGCGCCGATCTGCTCGGCAAAGCGGCTGACGTTATTGCCGATATCGTCCGTGCGAACCGCGATCGCGAACTCGTCGCCGCTCAATCTCGCGACGATGCCCGCAGCTGGAGCTGCCGCGGTCAGTCGCTCCGAAATGGCGCGGAGCACCAGATCGCCGCTGGCGTGACCGAGCATGTCGTTGATCCGCTGGAAGCCGTCGAGGCCGATCACAAGCAGCGCCACCTTGCCTTCGTCGGTCTCGGCGCGGGAAATCATCGCAGCCAGTCCGCTGTGAAGCGTGTCGCGGTTGATGAGCCCCGTCAGAGTGTCGTGTTCCGCCAGGTATCGAATTCGCTCGGCCTCGCGCTTGCGCGCCGAGATGTCGCGAAGGATCGCCCCGAACTGAAATCCGTCGGTGCCCTGCCAGCGGGAGAAGCTGGCCTCGACCGGGAACACCTTGCCATTGCTGCGGCGGCCGGCGAATTCGACAACCGTTCCGGCGGCGAGCTGCGCGGCGTTGCTGATCGAGAAGGGGCTGGTTGCGCCGGTTTCGTCGCGGGCGCAGATCGCATCGAACGGTCGGCCAATCATCTCCGCGGGCTGGTAGTCGAAGATCGCCGTCGCGCCGGGATTCCAGACCGTGATCAGATAGTTGGAATCGGTGCAGATCAGGCCGTCGCCCATCGACATCGCCACGCGCTGAAAGCGGCTCTCGGCGACCCGGCCGAGCAAATCGCGAACGTCGATTTCGTCGAGCGCGATGGAGGCGATGTAGACGACAATGGCAATGTGAAACAGCGATGTGTCGAGAATGAGCGGAAATTTCGCCTGCAGCAGGAAGGCGACGGCTTCGATGGCAACCGCCATGGCAGCGAGCAACGCCACTCTCTTGCCGGCGGCGAGGCGGCGCCATGTGACCAGCATGACCAGGGCGAGCAGGGCAAGGCCAGCCAGCGTGACGATGCTCGAACTCCATTGCAGGGCGCGGCCATGCATCAGCGATTCAGCGGCAAGGGTCTGCAGCACGGGACCGGAAACGATCGCGCCATTCGGTACGCTGAAGCGGTCGCCCAGTTCGAGCGCCGTACCGCCGACAATGACCTTCTTGCCGCGCAGTTCCTGCAAGGTCGCTTCGTCGCCGCGCAACACGTCCACATAGGACACTTTCGGGATTCCGGACGTGCGGATGCTGAAATCAATCAGAAAGGGGGCGCGCGTTTCGGCGTATTGTCCGGCGAGCACCGCCGCCATCGCGGGCACGAACTCGCCGTTCAGCTTCTCGCCGAACGGGTAACGGCGAACGAGGCCGTCCGGCCCGACTTCGACGTTGACGAGCGCGGGCCACGAATGCTCGGCAAACATCTGCAGCGGGCGATTGACGTGAAGGGCAGCCCGGTCGGTACGGGGCTGCTGGAAGGAGGGCAGCACGACCGATCCGCCGGCGCCCTCCAGCGCTTCCGCGAAGTTGCGGTCAGACGCCGCGTCCGACGGCGTGGAGAAGTCGACATCCAGCGCGATCTCCTGCACGTCGGCTTTTTGAAGCTGCCGGATCAACTCGGCGTGGAGCATGCGGGGCCAGGGCCAGACGCCGATCCTGTCGATCGACGGCGCGTCGATCGCGATCACCACGATATCGCCGCTGGCCTGGCGCGACTGCCAGGCGAACCGCAGGTCGGTCAATGCATGACGGAGCCCGCCGTGCCAACCGCCCAGCAAGACGATTGCCAACGCAATCACGACAAAGAAGTGCGGCCGATATTGTCTCACGTGATCACCATTCTGGTGTTTTGCGTTTTGGTCGTCGTCAGGTGCACCAGCCAACGGCCTCGTGCGTTGAAGTTTGCGCTAACGGTTCTTGTAATGGCCGTAGGCGTTTGCATTGCCGCGGCCATTGCCGTTGGCGCCGCTTCCATTTCCGTTATTTCCATTGCCGTTGCCATTGCCGTTTCCGCCGCCGTTAGAGCCGCTGACGGCCGCGACCGTGCTGCTGACGCCCGAAGCTGCCGCGCCGGTCGCAGCTGATGCCGCGCCCGCTACCGCGTCGCCCTGGCCACTGTTGGCCGAGGCCATATTGGCTCCGGAACCTGACCCGGCCCAGATCGTGTCCCTGCGCGCGGCATTTCGCGTGCCGCCATGGGCAGCCGACGTGTCACGGGCAAGGCCCTGCGTGGCGCGGTGGACGTTCAAACGGACTTCACCGATCGACGAAGAGATGCGGGTCACGCCCTGTCTCGCGGCGTGTGGGGCCGCATGCGGCTTCTGTCCATTTGCAGCATGGCGCGCTGCGGAGAGGCCTGCGCGAACCCGTTCAATGGTGGGCGCGCGCGGCGTGCCTTGCTCGATCGGGCTGAACCTGCCGGATCCGCTTAGCGACAGACCGGCCTTGCCGTTGGCGAAGGTCGTCGCGTGCTGGCCCGCCATCACTTGCGCAATCTGGCCTGACTTGAAATCGGAAACCTGGACCTGACCGCGGATCACGGCGACGCTGGTGCTGCCGGCGTTGATGGTGACGCGAAACTGCGTACCCTTCACCACGGCGGCGAGATAGGGCGTCTCGACCTCGAAATGCCGGACATTGCGCTTTTCCACCTCAAGCAGGATCGAACCTGCCTGCTGGACGATCGTCGTGGACAGGCCTTCGTTCTTCTGCGCGGGCACGCCGACCACCGAGTTGGGCGCGATCAGGATCGTTTCCTCGCCCCGCCGCAGCAGAACGCGCCCAGTGCGGCCGGTGCGAACGGTGTCGCCCGGCTTCAATACATCTTCCTGCTTGAGCGACGCCTGTTGCACGCCGCTGCCGGTGAGCCAGACCTCGCCCGAGGATTTGCTGACCGCCCAGTCGTCGCCATCGGCGGCGAGGGCGCTGGGAGGCGCCGCCAGAATGAACGCCGCCGCGACCAGCCTTGAGGCTCGATGTAATGCACGCATGAAACTCTCCGAATTGCCGCCTTGTTCAGCAGGCTATCGGAAATGTTTCAACATTGAGTGAGCGCAAGCCGCGCTCTGCGGCTAGGCGCATTAACCAAACGTTGACCATAAAATTCTATTAGAAATCATATGGCTAGGGGTTCCACCAGTGCACGGCCGCCCGCGTCCGTAGATTCACGGAGACGCGCCGGTCCGGCTGTAGCCGGGCACCGGTCGGCGGGGGCCTGTTTCGTTTTCTGGGCGCTCGTGTCCTGTTGGCCGGCGCAAGCGCAGCAGGCGACCCAGCCAGGTTACGATCCGAGGCAAACGGAAAAGCGCTTCGAGGACCAGCAATCGGTCCAAGCACCCGACGGGCGGCCCCGAGTGCCGCTGCCCCGACTCTCCCGGCCAGAGGGGCAAGGCGATTCCCGACCGCTGTTCGTGCTGCGGCGCGTTGCCATCGCCGGCGCTATCGCGATACCGCAGGACAGGCTGGTTGCGGCGTATCGATCCTACATCGGGCGAAAAATATCGCAGGCCGACATGGCCGCCATCGCCGCGGCGGTCAGCGACGTCTATCGCGCCGCCGGATTTCATCTCAGCCGGGCGATAGTGCTGCCGCAGGACGTTCAGAACGGCCGCCTTCAGCTCCAGGTCGTCGAAGGCAGCATCACGGAAGTGGCGCTGAAAGGCGAGGGCGCCGAACAATTCGGCGTTCGCCCGATGCTCGATGCCGTGCTGGCCGAGCGGCCTTCACGGCTTGCGACCCTTGAACGCCAGCTGCTCCTGATCAACAGCCGGCCCGGCGTGCGCATCGAGGACACTGCGCTCGAGGAAATCGGCGCCGCCAGCGGCCATTTCCGACTGATCGTTTCGCTGAAGACCTGGCATTTCTTCACCTCGTTCGGCATCGACAATTTGGGATCGTCCTCGGTCGGGCCGTGGCTGAGCTACGCCACGGCGGCGTTCAACTCCTATCTCGCACCGGGCGACTCGCTGGTCGTCAATCTTTCGACCACGCCCGGCGATCCGCGCCAGCTTGTGTTCGGCCGCATGTCCTACGAGGTTCCCATTGGCACCGATGGCGCCCGCATCGGCGCGTCGGGTTTCTACAGCGAAGTCCGGCCCGGCGACTGGCGACGCCTCTATAGCGACACCATCAAGACCGAATCGTTCGAAATCCACGGCAGCATTGTTGCCTTGCAATCGCAAAAATCCACACTCACGCTCGCCGCGGCCGCCGGATTCACCAATGCCTCCGAGAGCGACATTTTCGGCCCGGTCTACGCCGATCAGATCCGCACCCTCAGCCTGACGTCGGACTATCGGCTGCGGGACAATTTCGGCGGCAACAACTATCTGACGGTGAACTACCGCCAGGGTATCGACATTCTCGGCGCCTCGCACCGGGACGACGACTATTTGTCGCGCGACGGGGCATCCGGAAGATTCTCGGCGCTGAACTTCTGGTTTACGCGCTACCAGACGTTGTCCGATACATGGTCGGTGAAAATTGCGGGGGCGGGTCAGGCGGCGTCCGGTCCGCTGTTCACCTCGCAGCAATTCTATCTCGGCGGCATCGCATTCGGGCGCGGCTACGGCAGCGCCGAGATCAGCGGCGACAATGGTGTTGCAGGCTCGGTCGAATTGCGCTTCGACCAGAAGACCAGTTCCCAGTACCTGAGCGGCTATCAGCTCTACGGCTTCGTCGACAGCGGTGTGGCCTGGAATTCGGGCTATCGCCTGAGCGACGGCCTTTCGCTTACCTCCGCCGGCGGCGGTGTTCGCTTCTTCCTGACCGAGGGCCTGCAAGCCGACATCGGCGCGGCGGCGCCGCTCAGCTATCGCGCACCGGACAATCCCGGCCGCGGGGCGCGGGTGCTGTTCTCGCTGACGAGCGCGCTGAAACTTTGCCCGGCCCGGCCGCAAACCCGCTGCTTGTGAATTCCGGCAAAACACCCCGCTGCGGCAATCGCCAGCCAGCCCGAACCGGGCATAATGCGCGGAAGCCACCTGAGGATTGTGATTTCCGTCACCCATCCGGACCTCGGCCTGTGACATAATCGTCGTTAAACTGAGCCGAAGTCCCGCCACCCATGGCGCGGCCGGCTTGAACCTTTGGCTTCTGGGCCCTGACCAACCCGTAGCCTGCATTGCCTGGAGTTGGCCCCATGTTCCGTCACGCGCTGCTGAAGTTGATGATCCCCGCCGCGCTGCTGGCCGGCGCGCAGTCCGCGTTCGCGGAAAATCGCCTCGCGCTGGTGATCGGCCAATCCGCCTACCGCGCGGTGCCGGCGCTGCCCAACCCGGTCAATGACGCCAGGGCGGTCACGCAATTGCTGACCGATTCCGGCTTCGAGGTCTCGACGGCGTCCGACCTGTCGCAAACCCAGATGCGGCAGACGGTCAGCGAGTTCGCCGGCAAGGTGGCGGCCAAGGGCGCCGACACCGTCGCGCTGGTGTTCTATGCCGGCCACGGCCTGCAGATCGACGGCGAGAACTTCCTGGTGCCGATCGACATCGATCCGAAGCGCGAGGCCGACATCCCGATCCAGGCGGTGCGGCTCAACGACATCCTCAACACCCTGAACTCGGTGCCGAGCCGGATGCGGATCCTGATGCTCGACGCCTGCCGCAACAACCCGTTCCCCGAGATCAGCAAGACCGCCGGCGGCGGGCTTGCCATCGTCGACGCCAAGGTCGGCGCACCCGGCACCTTCCTGTCGTTCTCGACCTCGCCGGGCGCGGTGGCGGAAGACGGCAGCGGCGCCAACAGCCCGTACACGACCGCACTGCTGGCGGCCGGCAAGGAGCGGGGGATTCCGATCGAGGAAACCTTCAAGCGGGTGCGGCTGGCGGTCAACAAGGTGACCGAGGGGCGGCAGACGCCGTGGGACAGTTCGTCGCTGGTCGAGGATTTCAGGTTCTCCGGCGCCTCGGTGCCCGGGCCGAAGCCCGCCGTGGTCAAGAAGACGGTCGCGGAATGGACCCGCGACCTCCGGGGCAATCCGGTCGAGGCGGCCAACGAACTGATCGTGGCCGACGGCACCGACGAGGCCTATGAGGCCTTTGCCGGCCTCTACGCGCAGACCCAGCTCGGCAAGCTGGCGCGCGACTGGCTCGACCGACACATCCGCATGGTGGCGTGGAACAACGCGGTGATCCTCAACACCGCGGCCGGCTATCGCGCGTTTCTCGCCAGATTCCCCAACAGCGACCTGACGGCGACCGCGCGCAAGCTGGAAGAGCGGCTGCGCAACCGTCCCGACTTCGCGCCGCCGGTCGTCGCCGGCGCCGGCGCCGTGCCGCAGAACGTCGCGCTGGCCGCGCCGACATGTCCCTGCAACGGGCAGCCGTCGCCGTCGCCTGTGAAAAGGGTCAATACGCCGACCAAGCGCGTCGAGCCGGAGCCGCCCAAGCGCGTCGACCGCAAGCCGCCGCGCCGCCCGCCGCCGGATGATGACGTCGTGATCGTCCGCCGTCCGCCGCCCCCGGTCTACGAGCCCGCCGGCCCGCCGGTCAGCATCGGCATCGGCATTGGAATTGGCGGCTTTGGCGGCGGCCAGCGTGGCGGCGGCAACGACGGTGGCGGTTATGGCCGCCGCGCATACTGAGCCGGCGGTAACGGCGCTATCGATCCTGTGGTGGGCGCTGCAATTGCGCACAAGGCGGGCGATGACGACGGAATATGCGTTCGCGATCTCGCGGCATGACAAGTGGGTTCTGCCAATCCCTCATGGTGAGGAGCGCGTCTTCGCGCGTCTGGAACCATGAGGGTTGAAAAGAAGCGTCGGCTCAGCGCCGTCATTCCGGGGCAGCCCGCAGGGCTGAACCCGGAATCCATTCAACTCAGAAACAGCAGCGAGAAGGTTTGCGACCAGCGCCGAACGCGCTGCGCGGTCGCCGATCAGGACGGCAGCATCGCAAACGCGCTGGAGACCATCGCCACCGGCCGGTTGTCGGCGGCCGAAAGCAGCGTGACGCGGCCGAAGCTCATGGTGCGGCCGAGCCGCATCACCCGCGCGTCGGCCAGCATGTCGGCGGCGGTGACCGCGCGCATGAAATGGGTGGTCTGGTCGACCGTCGTCATCGGCCGGTAGCCGCGATTGGCGGCGAGGTTGGCGATCACCATCGCGGTGTCGGCAAAGGCCATCAGCGCCTGGCCGCAGACGGTGCCGCCGTTGCGGCACAGCCGCTCCGAGAACGGCAGCCGCAGGATAGCGCCGGGCTGCCAGTCGGGCGCACCTTCGGGGGCGGCGAAATCAAGGCGCTCGATCGAAAGGTTGAGATCCTGCACCCAGGGCGCAAACACCTCGCCGAGCACGCGGTTGGCTTCCGCGATGCCGAATTCCGCGCCCTGCGGCGGCTGTTGCATGACGGCTGTTCCTCGCCCGTGGTTGCTGCCGGCGCAGTGTAGGGTGACTGGTGCTGCGGCTCCAGCCCGACGCGTCGCCATAGTGCAGAGAGCGGCGGCCTCAAAACCGGCGGGCCGGCTTGGCGGCGCGGCAGCGCCGGTGGTATCCTTAGCCAAACGCAAGACGGGCGTTCCACAGGAGAGCTTGGATGAGAATGTTGAGCGCGGTGGCGGCAATGGTGTGGTTGACGGCGGCCGCCTCGGCACAAACCCCCAATGTCAATCTGATCCCCGAATTGCAGTCCAAATCGCCGGAGGAAAAGGAGCAGGAGGCGATCCGGGAACGCGCCTACAAGGATTCCCTGCGCAAGATCCCCGACGCCAAGGGGGCCTCCGACCCCTGGGGCAATGTGCGCGGCGCGGATGCGCCCAGGGCCAATGCGCCCAAGGCTGTAGCACCCAAGGCTGACGCGTCCGCCAGGCCAAAGCCCAAGACCCAGGACAAGACCGGGAGCGCCAGCCAGTAGTGAGGCCAACCACGGCTGGAACTGGCTTGCCGCCGGCACTATGTTCAATCGGTCGTCATGTGTCTGGAGTTGCGACATGGTCCTGCGTCCACGCGATCTCGCCAGCCGGATGGCCGGCCGAGGCCGGCGGAACGACGGCTATCTGCGCGAGACGTTCACGCTGCCGCGCGACGAGGCGCGGGCGAGGGCGCGCGACTTCCTCGATCGCTTTCCCAAGGCGGCCTATATGAGCGCGGTGGAAAGCTGGCGCGAACTGCCCGGCGGCGACATCGAATTCACCATGCGGCGGCTCGCCAGCGCGGATTAGTTAATCCTACTGCTTCAGAATTGCTCGACCTCATCCTGAGGAGCCCGCGAGAAGCGGGCGTCTCGAAGGATGTAGGCCGCAAAGCATCGTCCGGAAACGCGCTTGCGCTAGCGTGTAATCAGCCCCCGGCTGATGTCAACTTTGGAATTGCTCAAGGTATAGCTTTGCATGACCTTGTTGCGGTCGAAGCGGCCACAAATTTGCCTGACAGCATATTCCGTGATGCTGACCGGCCCCCATGAAGTGGCCCGATTGGAATGTTAGTTTAGCGACTGCATTTTGACTATCTGCTTTGGCGCCGGCCAGACGAAGGCTTCGGGAGCCGGCGGTCGATACCCCAGCGATTGATCAAGGGCGGCGTGGCTCAACGGACTTTCATGCAGAGTTCGGCAAGATCGGTGTCGAAGCCACCGACAAGGGTTCTCGGAGAGCGCTTTTTATATGGCTCGCTGGTCCTGGCGAAGGCATAGAGCGCTTCCTGCGCCGCCTCCGTCAGCGCGATATAGCGGTCGAGGTGCGGCGATTTCGCATCTTCCTTGAACTTGTTCAACTGCTCGGCAACCTCATCGGTCGGATCAGCGTTTTCGTAGAGCTTATCATCACCACTGTACGGTGCCGGGAACGGCCGCGCGAACGTGATCCTTCGGGTCACAGTATAAAGCTGCAAATTTTCGACCACAAAGTTGGCGGCAATGGCGGCGTCCATGGGAGCAGCCAGCGCCGTGTATTGCTGGACCAACGGATTGCTCTTGAGCTGCTCGCGCTCGTCGACCGCGGCGGCGCCGATCTTCGCGGCCAGCGCTCTACGGAACGCCGCGCGATCGATGGTCGCGGCGGTGAGCTCTACTATCTGGGTGCCGCGCCGCTGCAGGATCGCCACGACGCGCGTCTCCAACGGGACCTGCAGGGCGCTCGCCTGCGGGCACGAGGGCGCGGCGCTCGCCCGGATGGCCTCAACAATGTGGCCGGTAAGTAATTTGCCGTAAGGCTCGGCGAATGCGGCCTTTACCAGATCGGCGGCAGGATATTCGATGAATTCCAGCGGCAGAAGCTGGGCGGTGGCGGATTGGATTCCGGTGAGACCGATCGCGGCGGCGAGAAAAAAACCGCGGACAAATTTTTGCATCTTCCCTCGTTGCTTGTCTCGTGCGGCGGCTCGCCAGCGTGTTACCGGGCGAGCCGTTCCCGAAGCTCGAAAGCGCAGCGCCGCCGAAGCGGAATATGCTCGCTTGGCGGCGCCGGCCTAATCCCCGAGTGACGCAATGTCCCAGGCTAGGATTGGTCGGGGCGGAAGCAAAAAGGTTCAACGCCGACGCCGACAGGCGCGGCGAACATCGGGCGTGTGGCGGTGCGAGCTACCGCTGCGGCTGCTCGACGTCCGGAGCCCGCGGGCTGGCGTCCGGCGCGGCCTGGCTTCGGGCCGACAGGTCGGCGGCCTTGTCGAGCAGGCGCGCCGCGACCTGCGGATCCGTCGTCGTCCTCGCGAAGTTGACAAGAGTTACTGCCTGTTCGTTGAGGAATTTTCTGCCGGGCACGATCGAGTTCCCTGTTTGATAGTCTGGTCCCGTTGCGTTGACGCCGCAGCGCCGAATCCGTTCCGGCGAAAAGGCGCGTGAACCCCGGCCAAAACAAAGTTCACTTCTGCTCCGAACGAATACCCGCTGCGGGCGTCGTCAGAGTGACCGGACACGGGAGACGTGCAATGGAACCTCAACAGCTCGACACCATCCTCGTGGTGGAAGACGATCGCGAAATTCAGGCGCTGATCCGGGATGCGCTCGGCGAAAGCGGTTTCAAGCCGGCGGTGGCCGCCTCGGGCGAGGAAGCGCTGGACCTGTTGAAAGCCAACAAGGGCCGGTACTGCGCGCTCGTCGCCGACATCGTGCTTCCGGGCCGCATGAGCGGCTGGGAAGTCGCGACCATGGCGCGGGAGATCGATCCTGAATTTCCCGTTCTGTATGTGACCGGTGCCCACGCCCACCAGTGGAAGCTGCGGGGGGTTGCCAACAGCGGCATCCTGACCAAGCCGTTCGCAACGCAGGAGCTGGTGAGCGCGGTTTCAAGGCTGCTCGCCGCGGCGCATTGATGAAGCCACGCAAGTCTTGGCTCCGCCTGACATGTCGGCGTCATGCGGCCTTAAAACTGGTCTGTTCCTATGGCGTGGCCGGCTGCCGCCTGCTGTTTGTAACGCGTCAGCGGCATTGCAAGCGGCTGGCAGGGGCCGCCCGATTGTGCCGGCGGGCGGCCCCGCTTTGATCGCAGGTCAACCCGCTGCCACGACCGCCGCCGGAGCCGGCCTCACGCCGGGGGCGAGCCGGTATTGAGCAGATTGGAAAGTGCCGTGACGAGCTGGGCCGGCGCGAACGGCTTCTGCAGAAGGATGCTGTTGGGAACGCCTTGCGACGACCATTCATCCGCGGCTGCGCCGGTTATGTAGATCACGGGACATCCAGGCGTGGCTTCCCTGATTTGCCTGGCGACGTCCCAGCCGCTCATCCTGCCCTTCAGGTTGACGTCGGTGACAAGCGCGGCATAGTTTTTTTGCCCGCCCATGAACAAAGTCAGCGCTTCTTCGCCTGAAGCAAGAATTTCGGCGGCAAAACCGCCGTCAGCCAACGCGTCCTCGATCACGGCCTGCACCGCGTCCTCATCCTCCACGATCAGGATGACCGGTAGTTGCTCCATTGATGGCTCCCCCATGGCGCCGTGGCGTTCATGGCGCCGTGGCGTTGCAAGACCCAATGCGCGGGCCCGGCAGGGGTTCCGCAGCAATGTACAAAAGTATACTCAGCGATACGGATTCGCCGCATAAACAGGCCGTTACCAGGCAACTGACATATCCCGCTTGGACATGTAGAACGGACCGGGTTATGGTAATTCTGCACTAGCGGAAACCGGGCGAACAAAACATGGCTCAGAGACCGAGCCGCGCATTTCAGAGGCGGTTCCCGACCGAGGACGCCTGCCTGGCGCACCTGATGCGGATCCGGTCCGGCCGGCGCTTCACCTGCTTCAAGTGCCGGAAAGCGGCGACCTATTACCGGATCAAGGCGCGCCGCGCGTTCGAATGCGAGCATTGCGGCCATCAGGTCTATCCCACCGCCGGCACCCCGTTCGAAAAGACCCGCACCGGCCTGCGCGACTGGTTCCACGTCTTGTCCCTGTTCTGCGAGAGGCCGAACGGCGTGACCGCCAGGGAAGTGCAGCGCCAGCTCGGCGTGACCTACAAGACCGCGTGGCGCATGTGCCGTTTGATCCGGCTGCACATGGCCCGGGTTGACGGCGATCAGCCGGGTGCGGATTCGAGCTTCGATCAGGCGCTGGCAGCTTTGCCTGCGCATGTTCGCGTCGCGTCCGTGCCGGCTGAAGCGCCTGCGGTGATGTTCGAACTTGCTGCGCGGCCCTCGCCAAAGGCGCCGATTGAATGACTACCGCCACAAAGGCTGATCGAAGCCGGTAACGGCCTGTTCGGCGCTTTCCTTGGAAGTAAATGGTACTGGCCGAATTAGGCCACTCGCAGATTCAAAGTAGGCCACTGAAGGCTGTTATACTGAGAAAAGCGAATCAGACCCGAATCACCCAAGCCCGAATCGGGGCTGTTCGGTGCCGGAAGCAGGGTAGAGCACCTGTCCTACAGTCAAGTGGAACAGGCGCGTCTGCATGTCATGACAACATGCAGTAGGGGATAAATGCATTTCGACTGCTAATAGATAATTGCAATTCGGTTTTGGCGCGCATCTGATTGCGCCTACCTTGCAACCTCCCGCAATTGCGGCTATGCTGTCATCTTCTAGACAAAAAGGGCTCGCGCCATAGGCACAAGCCCTTTTCGCTAGAAAAGTGTGACGCAGAGGTATGGTAGCTGAGCGGTTGTATAGTCTGCCCGGCTATGGTGCCAGGTGTGTAGCCCGGAGAGGTGGCTGAGCGGCTTAAAGCAGTGGACTGTCATTCCACCGCAGGGATGCGCTAACATTCCTGCCACGGGTTCGAATCCCGTTCTCTCCGCCAATTTTGGCAAAGGACCCGAACAATGGGAAAGATAGATAAATACGTTACCTTCGTCAAGGATCATGTGGCGATCCAGCAAAAGCTGGCTAAGAAGTATGAGGATACTCCTTATAGGAAGGGTCAGCATCTGGAATCTGCGAAAGGATTCGCGGACTTAGCTGATTTTCTTGCCGAAATTCAGAAGAAGGGAACCGGAGACGTCTCCTATTTGAACCGGGGAGACAGTCCATTAAAACGCCTCCATTTGACCTTTGAGGACATTCAAGACCTGTCCGAGGAGAATCTCAAGGAACTCAATATCACTGAGGCGGAGCGCCAAGACCTCGTTGTTGAGCATCTCATCGCCCAAAATGGGGGAATCTATTCCCTCGACAAGATAATGGTAGATTTGTACCGCCAAACGAAAGAGTTCCCGAAACGGGGCACCATCACTTCCCGGCTCTACCGGATGGTCGGCAAGGGAATGATTTACAATGTGCCCGGCAAAAAGGGCGTGTACTCAACCTTTGAGATGACGGAGCAGGAAGCCAAGAAACTCTTCGGTAATTTTGAAGGAGAGAGCGAGGATGCCGGAGCGACAAGCGAAGTCACACCGTCGCCTCCCAAGCCAAGTCAACCGCAACCTAGCCGCAGTGGTTTGGCGACCAGCAAATACTTGAATAGTACGGCTACGCCAGCCCGTCGCATTTGAGGGGGCCGCGCTTAAGCGCGGCCCCCGTCGATTACTACAAACTTCCGCCGACGATCCGGCGGGGTCTCCGTGGGCAAAGCAGGGGTTACAGAGAGCGCGGCGTCCACAAGCTGCCCAATGCTCCAGGCTCGATCCGTCACGCCCAGCGCCTTCGCTGGCGTCGTGCGCAGGGCTTCATGGGTGCGGCACAGATTGTAGTGAGCGACGTACAGCGCGACGGCTGCAATATGGTTGTCCAGCTTCTTTGAGAACCCATTGGTGAGCCGGGTGAAACGACGGCTGCCCATGCGAAGCGAAAGGTTCTGCCGTTCAACGTAGCTGGTCGAAATGTACTGATCCGGATCGCCCGTTACGACCTCTTTGCTTACGGCTACTACAGCGGCCGGCGAGTAGCGGCCCTGCGCTTCCTTGACCAGATGCGTTACTGAGTAGGTCTTTACGATCACGCCATGCGAGGCGTTGTCGCCGAAGGCGTCGCGGATCGCTACGCGGTAGGGATGGAAGCCGTCCGTTGAAATCTCGGGCTGGCCGATCACGCGGCTGCGGAGGTCGTGCAGGAAATCCATCGTGCTTTCGCCGTTACGCTTGCCGACGCCCCAGCTGATGATTGCTTTCTGCGTCCCGGCCATGCCGATGAAAACGTACTGGTCGCCCTTGGCGTTGATCTCGTGGCGCAGGACGTTCTTTTGCTTCTTGCCGACGAAGCTCCAAGCCTCGTCCAGTTCCAGCCGCTCGGTGCGGATGCCGACCATGAGCCGGTCGTGCAATTCCATGCAGCCCATGCCGACGCGCAAGGCCAGGTTGCCGACCGTGCCACGGTTAACGCCGGTCAGGCGCGCGGCGGTGCGGATGCCGACGCCTTCGCAAAGGGCGGCAATGACTTCAATCTGCTTTTCGCGGGAAAGTACGTTCATGAGGGCGCAATCCTCGGTTAAGGATGTCCCGTCAGCGACTCTGGATATTCCGCCCGCCAAGGCGTATATTCAGCTTGGTTATCGCTTCGGGGCGCAATCCCGGGGTGGGTAACTAGGGATCGGCAGCGCGCCAACGCCGTCGGTCCCGCCTAGTTCGATGGTTCAGGGTGCCGGATTCGGACCGACATTTCCTCGCTTGTAAGGGCTGGTGTCCTACCGTTAGACGAACCCTGAGAACCTAAAGAGCCGATTAGGGGCCGCTACCTTTCCTTTACGGGGAGCCGGGTAGCGGCCCTTTCCTATGTGTCACAGCCTCAGCGTCGGTCGGGATTGCGCTGGGGCTCTGGCGGTATGGGCATGCGATATCCTCAATCTGCCACTTTAAAGTACCACATCCGCAAACATGCGCAAACAAAAAATGCGGAAATCCCCAAAAATTGTTTGCGGACTTAAATGGGCGCTGCTATAGGAGGATAGATATTCCGTCCGAACGGCAGGAGATTTCGCTATGACGAAAGATCAAGTCCAGAACATTCAAGACGCGCAAACTGACGGCGACGACGCCCGCGAGCGCTCATCGATCCAGTTCCCTTACAACGATTTGAACAGCGCAATAGAGATTGCAAAGGCCATTCAGGCTAATGCCGGGATGGAATGCACGCTGGATCAGCTCGCTGCATATCTAAAGCAGTCGATGACCAGCGGGGCGTTTCGGCTCCGCGTCTCGACCGCCGCAACTTTCGGCCTTACAGAAAATGAGCGGGGCAAGGTTAAGCTGACGACACTGGGCCGTCGTATCGCAGACCCGACACAGGAAGCCTCTGCACGGGCAGATGCATTCCTGACGGTCCCGCTTTATTCGAGCGTCTACGAGAATTTCAAGGGTTACACGCTGCCCGGCGCGGCTGCGATTGAGAAGTATATGCGGGACGTTGGCGTCTCTTCAAAACAACTCGATAAGGCGCGCCAAGTCTTTCTTCGCTCGGCGCGGCAGGCGAACTTCTTTGAACACGGAGAGGACCGCTTGGTGAGGCCCGCTTCCAATCCGGGGCCGGGCACTCCGCCCGTTGATCTGGAGCCAAAAAAAGACCCGCCACAGGATTTGAAAAACGGACGCGGTAGCGGTGGGGACGAACCGCCGCCCATCGATCCAATTATTGATGGCTTGCTCAAACGTCTGCCAAAGACTGGCGACGTTTGGCCGGAGGCGGATCGCAAACTGTGGCTTCAGCTTTTGGAGGGCAGTTTTAAGCTAATCTACAAGGACGTCCCTGCAAAGCTTTCACCGCCCCCCGGCGATGCAGAGTACCGCAAGGCGCACGGTATGCCGCCGAATCCGGACGACAAGGGGATTATGGGATGAAAGAGGCCGCCAACTGAAGCGGCCTTAGCTGGATAAGCGCTAGCCCACTACATGTCGCCGATGGATTTTTTTATGCTGTGAGCGGTATCCAATAGCGGCGGTGATCAATGTTCCCATCACGCCAAGAGCAACAGCCAAGAGGGCGATGGAATGTGCGTCTAACAGACCAGCAGCAAACTGTTTCAATTCGGCCCTGAGGCCGGTTCTTTGAAATGCAACCTGGGTGACAATAAAAACGACGGCCCCCAAGAAAATCAAGAAAACGTTTATGACAAGCCACTGCGCAATATAGTTTGTCTCCTTGGCATGCAGATGTTTACGCCTGTTCACAAAAAAGGCCAAAGCTATACCGGCGCCTCCAGCGCCAGTGATAACGCCGGCAAGCAAACTCAAAACTTGAGGGGCAATTTCATTTAGCATCTGATCGAGAGCCGGGTCTGTTACCATCATGGTTCTCCAAGCGTCTCGCCTAGGCGTCGTATCCATTTATACAGCGGGTAAAACATTAACATTGTGAACGTGACAGTCAGCGAGGTTGTATATGGAACTATGAAAACGGCCTTTTCTTGCAGTCCTAAAACTTCGGTCGATAGCCAAGGTCCGCCAAACCAAAATGTCGGAATTGCTAAAATTTGGCCTACTAGCCATGACATGGACTTTATCTGAGCAAGCGAAGTCTGGTGCAAAAGCTTTAGGCATGCACAACCAACTATCCCGGTGACCAGCCCAATTAGCACGCCGATAACAATACCGACAATCACCGATAGTTTCCTGCCTAAATAGCTTTGGAACTACAATTAGCAGTTGTTTACCGTTTAGCAATCATCTTTCCAGTTTCTAGGTGCCCCCTCCAAATCAGGCCACTGCGTATTTCAACTTAGGCCACCGAGGGTCGAAACAGGCCAGTACCGAAGTAAATTAGAAGAACATATTGCGAACAGAGAACAAACGTGGTACGATAGTTTTGTACCGATTGCCGCCCTCACCAGAGCCGTCGCCCGTTTGTCCCGCTAGCGAATCCCCGCCATAAGGAGCACCACCTATGTCCGCCACTGCCCTGCGTATCGTCGAAGGATCCTCCATGGACAAGACCAAGGCCCTGTCCGCCGCGCTCTCCCAGATCGAGCGCCAGTTCGGCAAGGGCTCGGTGATGAAGCTGGGCAAGAACGACCGCTCGATGGATATCGAGACCATCTCCTCAGGCTCGCTCGGGCTCGACATCGCGCTTGGCGTCGGCGGGCTGCCGCGGGGGCGCGTGGTCGAAATCTACGGGCCGGAATCCTCAGGGAAAACCACGCTGGCGCTGCACACGGTGGCCGAAGGCCAGAAGAAGGGCGGCATCTGCGCCTTCATCGACGCCGAACACGCGCTCGATCCGGTCTATGCCCGCAAGCTCGGCGTCAACATCGACGAACTCCTGATCTCGCAGCCCGACACCGGCGAGCAGGCGCTGGAAATCTGCGACACGCTGGTGCGCTCCGGCGCGGTCGATGTGCTGGTGATCGATTCGGTGGCCGCCCTGGTGCCGAAGGCCGAGCTTGAGGGCGAGATGGGCGACGCGTTGCCCGGCCTGCAGGCGCGGCTGATGAGCCAGGCGCTGCGCAAGCTCACCGCCTCGATCAACAAGTCCAACACCATGGTGATCTTCATCAACCAGATCCGGATGAAGATCGGGGTGATGTACGGCTCGCCGGAAACCACCACCGGCGGCAACGCGCTGAAATTCTACGCCTCGGTCCGCCTCGACATCCGCCGCATCGGCGCCATCAAGGAACGCGACGAGGTGGTCGGCAACCAGACCCGCGTCAAGGTCGTGAAGAACAAGCTGGCGCCGCCGTTCAAGCAGGTCGAGTTCGACATCATGTATGGCGAGGGCGTCTCCAAGATGGGCGAGATCCTCGACCTCGGTGTCAAAGCCGGCATCGTCGAGAAGTCCGGCGCCTGGTTCTCCTATGATAGCCAGCGGCTGGGGCAGGGGCGCGAGAACTCCAAGGCGTTCCTCAAGGCCAATCCCGACATGACCGCCAAGATCGAGGCGGCGATCCGTCAGAACTCCGGCCTGATCGCCGAGCAGATCCTGGCCGGCTCCCCCGAGCGCGACGCCGAGGGCGAAGAGCCGGCGGAGGAATAGGGTTACGACGCTTTCAGGCCGCAAGGCCGGAGAAGCGACAGACGGGTGCTTGAGGACGTCGGGTGGCCGACGTCCTCGGCACCCGTTTTGTTTTCCGCCGTCATTTTTCTCCGCCGTCATTCCGGACAGTCCGCGCATGCGGACTGATCCGGAATCCCGAGATGCGGGGCACCAAGACCTTGCCCAAAACCTCTGGATTCCGGGTTCGCGCCGAGGCGCGCCCCGGAATGACGGGTCTTCCGCGGCCGTTTTCCTGCAGTCATCGCGGACAACCCGCGAAGGCGGACTGAGGGCCCCGCTCCCCTTTGCATGGGGTTGTTTTCGCGATTTTGTGCCGGGCCCTGCGGTGTCTCGCCGACGGCCGCTCCGCCGTCATTGTTTTCCGCCGTCATTCCGGACAGTCCGCGTATGCGGACTGATCCGGAATCCCGAGATGCGGGGCACCAAAAGCTCTGACCTAAAACCTCTGGATTCCGGGTTCGCGCCAAGGCGCGCCCCGGAATGACGGCCTTTCGGCTGTCACTCCGCGGCTTGCGCGTAGTCCGCCACCGGCGGGCACGAACACACTAGGTGGCGGTCGCCATAGACGTTGTCGACCCGCCCCACCGGGCACCAGTATTTGTCGGTGCGCGAGACGCCGGCGGGAAAACAGCCCTCGGCGCGGCCATAGGCGCGCGCCCAGGCGTCGTCGGCGATGTCGTGGACGGTGTGCGGGGCGTGGCGCAAAGGCGAGGCCTCGACCTTCCAGCGGCCGTTCTCGATCTCCGCGATCTCGTTGCGGATCGCGATCATGGCGTCGCAGAACCGATCCAGCTCCGCCTTCGATTCCGACTCGGTCGGCTCGATCATCAGCGTCCCCGGCACCGGGAAGCTCATGGTCGGCGCGTGGAAGCCGTAGTCGATCAGCCGCTTGGCGATGTCGTCGACGGTCACGCCGGCGGTTGCCTTGAACGGGCGGGGATCGACGATGCATTCGTGCGCGACGCGGCCTTTGGCGTTCCGGTACAGCACCGGGAAATGCGGATCGAGCCTGCCGGCGATGTAGTTGGCGCCGAGGATCGCGACCTCGGTGGCGCGGGTCAGGCCCGCGCCCGCCATCATCAGGATGTAGACATACGATATCGTCAGGATCGAAGCCGAGCCTGCCGGCGCCGCCGACACCGGCCCGACCGGATGCGGCTCGGCGCCGTCGTTGGCGGGATGGCCGGGCAGGTAGGGCGCCAGGTGCGCCTTGACGCCGATCGGGCCCATGCCCGGTCCGCCGCCGCCATGGGGAATGCAGAACGTCTTGTGCAGGTTGAGATGGGAGACGTCGGCGCCGTAGTCGCCAGGCCGCGCCAGGCCAACTTGCGCGTTCAGATTGGCGCCGTCGAGATAGACCTGGCCGCCATGGCCGTGAACGATGTCGCAGATCTCGCCGATGTGCTCCTCGAACACGCCGTGGGTCGAGGGATAGGTGATCATGATTGCGGCGAGATTCTTGGAATGCTTTTCCGCCTTGGCGCGCAGGTCGTTGACGTCGACGTCGCCCCTGGCGTCGCAGGCGACCACCACCACCTCCATGCCGACCATGCTGGCGGAGGCCGGGTTGGTGCCGTGCGCGGAAGAAGGAATCAGGCACACCGTGCGGTGCGGCTCGCCGCGCGCGGCGTGGTAGCCGCGGATCGCCAGCAGCCCGGCATATTCGCCCTGCGCGCCGGAATTCGGCTGCAGCGAGATCGCGTCATAGCCGGTGATGTCGCACAGAAAGCGTTCCAGCCGCGCAAACAGCGCATGATAGCCGCGCGCCTGCTCGCGCGGCGCGAACGGATGCAGGTCGGCAAACCCCGCAAAGCTCAGCGGCATCATTTCCGCGGTCGCGTTCAGCTTCATGGTGCAGGAGCCGAGCGGGATCATGGCGCGGTCGAGCGCGAGGTCGCGGTCGGCCAGCTTGCGCATGTAGCGCAACAGCTCTGTTTCGGAGCGATGCGCATGAAACACCGGATGGGTGAGGAACGCGGTGCCGCGCTTGAGACCCCCGGGCAGCGCCTCGGACGCGGATGCGTCGATGTCGGCATAGGACAACGCGCCGCCGAACGCGCGCCATACCGCCTCGAGGATCTCGGGCGTGGTGGTCTCGTCCACCGCGATCCCAAGCGTGCCTTCGCCGATCCGCAGATTGATCCGTTCGGCGCGGGCGCGGGCGACGATGTCGTTTTGTCTTGCGCCGGCCGCGACCGTGATCGTGTCGAAGAAGGCCGCCGACTTCGGCGCAAAGCCGAGCCGCGCCAGCCCCGCCGCCAGCACGGCGGCGCGCCGGTGCACGGTGCGGGCGATATGGGTCAGCCCCTCCGGGCCGTGATAGACCGCGTACATCGAGGCGATCACCGCCAGCAGCACCTGCGCGGTGCAGATGTTGGAGGTGGCCTTCTCGCGGCGGATGTGCTGCTCGCGGGTCTGCAGCGCCAGCCGGTAGGCCGGTGCTCCCCGCGAATCCACCGACAGGCCGACCAGCCGGCCGGGCAGCGAACGCTTCAGCGCGTCGCGCACCGACATATAGGCCGCATGCGGGCCGCCATAGCCCATCGGCACGCCGAAGCGCTGCGCCGAGCCGACCGCGATGTCGGCGCCGAGCTCGCCGGGCGAGGCCAGCAGCGTCAGCGCCAGCAGGTCGGCGGCGACGACGGCCAGCGCGCCCCTGGCCTGCAGCGCGACTATCGCCGGTCGGAGATCGCGCACCACGCCCGAGCTGCCCGGATATTGCAGCAGACCGCCGAACACCTCCGCCTTGCCGAGGTCGGCGAGGGGATCGCCGACGATCAGTTGCCAGCCCAGCGGTTCGGCGCGGGTGCGCAGCACCGCGAGCGTTTGCGGATGCACCTCCGAATCGACAAAGAACGATTTGGCGTCGCCCTGAAAGGCCCGCTCGGCCAGCGCCATCGCTTCCGCCGCGGCGGTCGCCTCATCCAGCAGCGAGGCGTTGGCGACGTCGAGCCCGGTGAGGTCGCAGATCATGGTCTGGAAGTTGAACAGCGCCTCCAACCGGCCCTGGCTGATCTCGGGCTGGTAGGGCGTATAGGCCGTGTACCAGGCCGGATTCTCCAGGATATTGCGCTGGATCACCGCCGGCAGGATGGTGCCGGAATAGCCTTGGCCGATCAGCGAGGTGAAGACCTGGTTCTGCGACGCCAGCTCGCGCATATGCGCCAGCGCCTCGGTTTCGCTCAACGCCGGCCCGAGATCGAGCGGGGTCTGTTGCCGGATCGAGGCCGGCAGCGTCTGGCCCATCAGCTCGCCGAGGCTGTCCGCCCCGACGGTTTCCAGCATCGCCTCGATGTCGCGGGGCGAGGGGCCGATATGGCGGCGCGCGAAATCGGTGGCGGCCTCGGCGGTGGTTTTCAGCGGCGCGTTCATGGGTGCCTCACTAGAATCTGCAGAATTCGGCGTCATCGTCCGCGAAGGCGGACGATCCAGTACGCCGGGACGTGTCGGTTCAATCGCTGGCATCGGTGGATACTGGATGCCCCGCCTGCGCGGGGCATGACGACGATGGGGGTCATGCGTCCCTCACGCGGTGTGGCTGGCGTAGGCGGCCTCGTCCATCAGGCCGTCGAGTTCGCTTCTGTCCGCAATCTTCAGCTTGAAGAACCAGGCCTTGCCGCCGGCGTCGGAATTGACCAGCGCCGGTTCGGCGGCCAGTGCGGCGTTGACTTCGAGCACCTCGCCCGAAATCGGCGCATAGACGTCGGAGGCCGCCTTGACGGATTCGACCACCGCGGCGGCTTCCGCTTTTTTCAGCGCGCGGCCGACCTTCGGCAACTCGACAAACACGACGTCGCCAAGCTGGGACTGGGCGTAGTCGGTGACCCCGATGGTGGCGACATCGCCCTCGATGCGGAGCCATTCGTGGTCGGTCGTGAACAGTGTCGTCATGGAACTTCCTCTTTCCGCGTTTCGGGATCAACGTTTGTAGGTGTTGGGCACGAACGGCATCGGTGCGACCCGCAGCGGCAGCCGCTGGCCGCGAACCTCGGCGAAGATCTGGCTGCCGCTGGCTGCCAGCGAGGTCGGCAGATAGCCCATCGCCACAGGCGCATCGAGGCTCGGGGCGAAGCCGCCGGAGGTGACCTTGCCGACCGGCTCGCTCGAGGCCGCATCTGAAAACAGCAGCGCGCCTTCGCGCACCGGGGCGCGGCCCTGCGCGCGCAGGCCGACCCGGCGGCGCGATGCGCCGGCTTCAAACTGGGAGAGAATCTTTTCCGCGCCGGGAAAGCCGCCGGCGCGCGCGCCGCCGCTGCGGCGGCTTTTCTGCACCGACCATTCCAGCGCCGCCTCGACCGGCGTCGTCGTGGCGTCGATGTCGTGACCGTAGAGACAGAGCCCGGCCTCCAGCCGCAGGCTGTCGCGGGCGCCCAGTCCGATCGGCAGCACGTCGGCGTTCTCCAGCAGCGCTGCGGCCAGCGCCGCGGCGTGTTCGGCGGGAACCGAGATTTCAAAACCGTCCTCGCCGGTATAGCCGGAGCGCGAGACGAAGCAGTCGAAACCCAGGACCTTGCGCGGGCCGGTATCCATGAACCGCATCGCGGCGACATCGGCGCCGAGTTTCGCCAGCGCCGCTTCCGCCCTCGGGCCCTGCAGCGCGATCAGCGCCCGATCGGCTAGCGCATCGATGACGCAGGTCTCGGAGAGATGCGCGCGCAGATGCGCCTCGTCCTCGGCCTTGCAGGCGGCGTTGACCACCAGAAACAGATGGTCGCCGAAATTGGCCACCATGAGGTCGTCGAGAATGCCGCCGTCGGCGTTGGTGAACTGCGCGTAGCGCTGCCGTCCCGGCGCCACCGCGACGATGTCCTGCGGCACCAGCCGCTCCAGCGCCAGCGCGGCATCGGCGACCTTGCCGGATTTCGCGCGCAGCGCGATCTGGCCCATATGCGAGACGTCGAACAGGCCGGCAGCACTTCGTGCATGCAGGTGCTCCTTCAGGACGCCTGCCTGGTATTGCACCGGCATGTCGTAGCCCGCGAAGGGAACCATCTTGCCGCCGCGCGCGACATGGAGCGCGTGCAGGGGAGTGCGTTTCAATGGAGATTGGTCGCGCAACAGCATCCGTCAGGCCCTCAGGGGTTGCGGAGACCAGTCTCCGGGAAACCCACAAGAAAGCCCCATCTGTCGCTGTGCCTGAGAGTATTATCCCGTCGGCGGACACCCCCGGGCCCAAAGGCCCTCGGTGTCTCTTTCCAGATGCTCGTCCGTCACGCGGTCCGTTTGCCTGAGAGTTTCCGGGGCGGTTGCTCCTTCGGCGCCGGCGCTCAAGCCGATCTCTCCCGACGTGACGTCTTCAACAGACAGGAGGAAAACACAGCCCTGCCAAGCCTGTCAACGCAGCCGCAGCCTTATCAACGGGACTTCCGCGTCCGCCTTGTGTGCTGCGGCAACCCTATGATCCGCCTGCACAGTTTCTGGACAGCGCGACGGCCCTTGTCTAAAAGCGGTTGGCTGGTAGATGCGGGCGTCCGGAGCCCGGCCCGGCCCCTTTTTCCGATTGGATGAACATGAGCGGCGTCAACGAGATCAGGTCGAAGTTCCTGAACTTCTTCAAGGAGAATGGCCACGAGATCGTGGCCTCCTCGCCGCTGGTGCCGCGCAACGATCCGACCCTGATGTTCACCAACGCCGGCATGGTGCAGTTCAAGAACGTCTTTACTGGTGTCGAGAAGCGTCCCTACCAGCGCGCCACCACCTCGCAGAAATGCGTGCGCGCCGGCGGCAAGCACAACGACCTCGACAATGTCGGCTACACCGCCCGGCATCTGACTTTCTTCGAGATGCTCGGCAATTTTTCCTTCGGCGACTACTTCAAGGAGCGGGCGATCGAGCTCGCCTGGAACCTGATCACCCGAGATTTCGGGCTGAAGAAGGACAAGCTCCTGGTCACCGTCTACCACGACGACGAGGAGGCGGTGCGCCACTGGAAGAAGATCGCCGGCTTCTCGGACGACCGCATCATCCGGATCGCGACCTCGGACAATTTCTGGGCCATGGGGGATACCGGCCCCTGCGGTCCGTGCTCGGAGATTTTCATCGACCGCGGCGAGCACATCTGGGGCGGGCCGCCGGGCAGCCCGGAAGAGGATGGCGATCGCTTCCTTGAATTCTGGAACTTGGTCTTCATGCAGTTCGAGCAGGTGACGAAGGACGAGCGGGTGGCGCTGCCGCGCCCCTCGATCGACACCGGCCTCGGACTGGAGCGCATGGCCTGCATCCTGCAGGGCGTCGACAGCGTCTTTGAGACCGACCTCTTCCGCCATTTGATCGATGCCGCCGCTTCGGCGCTCGGGCAGGGGCCGGAGGAGCAGACCGTCGCGTCGTTCCGGGTGATCGCAGACCATCTGCGCTCGTCGGCCTTTCTCGTTGCCGACGGCGTGCTGCCGTCGAATGAGGGCCGCGGCTATGTGCTGCGCCGGATCATGCGCCGCGCGATGCGCCACGCACAGTTGCTCGGCGCGCGCGATCCGCTGATGCACCGCCTGGTCGGGGCGCTGGTGCGGGAGATGGGCCAGGCCTATCCGGACCTGGTGCGCGCCGAAAAACTGATCGAGGAGACGCTGCGGCTGGAAGAAACCCGCTTCCGCAAGACGCTGGAGCGCGGCCTGTCGATCCTCGACGAGAAGAGCGCGGGCCTGAAGAAGGGCGACATGTTCGACGGCGACACCGCGTTCACGCTGTACGACACCTATGGCTTCCCGCTCGACCTGACGCAGGACGCACTGAAGTCGCGCGGCATCAGCGTCGACCAGGCGTCGTTCACCGATGCGATGGAGCGGCAGCGGCAGAAAGCGCGGGCGTCCTGGTCGGGCTCGGGCGATACCGCCAGCGAGAACGTCTGGTTCCCACTGCGCGAAAAACTCGGCGCTACCGAATTCCTCGGTTACGATACCGAAAGCGCCGAAGGCGTGGTGACGGCGCTGGTCAGGGACGGCAAGGATACCGACAGCCTGAAGGCGGGCGAGAGCGGCGCGATCGTGCTGAACCAGACGCCGTTCTATGCGGAGTCCGGCGGCCAGGTCGGCGACACCGGCCTGCTGTCGGGCGAGGGCGTCAGGTTCCGGGTGTCGGATACCCAGAAGAAGGCCGGCGACCTATTCGTGCATCTCGGCACGGTGGAGCAGGGCGCCCTGAAAGTCGGCACCGCGCTGCAGCTCGAAGTCGATCACACCAGGCGGGCGTCGATCCGCTCGCACCACTCGGCGACGCATCTGCTGCACGAGGCGCTGCGCCAGGTGCTCGGCGACCATATCGCCCAGCGCGGCTCGCTGGTGGCGCCGGACCGGCTGCGCTTCGACTTCGTGCATCCGAAGCCGATCACGGCCGAAGAACTCGCCCGCGTCGAGGACATCGCCAACGAGGTCGTGCTCGAGAATGACGAGGTGACGACGCGGCTGATGGCGGTGGACGACGCCCGCGAAGCCGGCGCCCGCGCCCTGTTCGGCGAAAAATACGGCGACGAGGTCCGCGTGGTCACCATGGGCAGGGGATCGCGCGAGCACGGCAGCAACGCGCTCGGCTGGTCGGTCGAACTGTGCGGCGGCACCCATGTGCGGCGCACCGGCGACATCGGGTTGATCTCGGTGACCGGCGAAAGCGCGGTGGCCTCGGGCGTGCGGCGGATCGAGGCCTTGACCGGGCGTCATGCGCGCCGGCATGCCAACGAAATGCTGGCGGTCGCGAAGACCGCGGCCTCCGAGCTGCGCACCACCGTCGACGACATGCCGGCGCGAATCGCGGCGCTGATGGAAGAACGCAGGAAGCTCGAGCGGGAACTGTCGGAGGCGCGCAAGAAGCTCGCGATGGGCGGCGGCGCGTCGGCCGGCAATGGCGCGGCCACGGGCATCCGCGAGGCGGGCGGCGTCAAGCTGCTGGCGCGCGCAGTCGCGGGCGTCGAGACCAAGGACCTGAAGAGCCTGGTCGACGACGGCAAGAAGCAGATCGGCTCCGGCGTGGTCGCGATCGTCGGCGTCACCGAGGACGGCAAGGCCGGCATCGTCGTCGGCGTGACCAGCGACCTCACCTCGCGCTTCAACGCGGTGGATCTGGTGCGCAAGGGCTCGGAGGCGCTCGGTGGCAAGGGCGGCGGCGGCCGGCCCGACATGGCGCAGGCCGGCGGGCCCGACGGCGCCAAGGCCGATGCGGCGCTGTCGGCGATCGAGCAGGCGATGGCCGGCGGCTGAGTGCAGGCAAGGCCAAGGCAACTAATCTGAAGGGCAGCTAATCCGGTGCTCGTCGGGCGCTACTTCTGCTGCACACGGCTGAGATAATCGACAACAGCGAGGATGCGTTTTCGCACCACGACTTCCGGGTCTTGATCCGGTCCGGCCATTTTCCAGTAAGACGGATCAACATAGTGGGGCAAGTTGATGATCGGGTTGAATCGTTCGCCCCAGACTGGCATTTCACGGGTGCCGTGAGCCGGAACCCCTTTCATTCCATTGATGGTTTCATAGACGGTTTCCGTGGGGAAGACCCCGTTGTTGCGCCTGGCCAACATCGTCAAATCGGGAGGCGGTATCTTGAGCTGGTCGCTGACCGGTCCTTTGCCTCTTGCGTCCGTACCATGACAACTCGCGCAGGATGACTGAAATTCGGACTTGCCGAGGTCCGAGTCGTCAGCCTTGGCCGCAGCAGCGAAACCAGCGGCAAGGCTGGCTATCATCAGCCATTTTAACCCACATTCCATCATGTCGCGCTCCTCCGCGGGCCAGGAAGACCTGACTACTAGCCACTTTGCCCTCCACGACAGTTTGACGTACATCAAGACCGGGTGCCGGCCCAGGCCTATGAATGGTTCGTTCTTGCTTGAAGCGGCGCCGGGGCTGGGCCACTTCGCGCCGGCGTGGAGGCCGGATTGCGTAGCAAGGACGGCGGCGAGGCAGTCACCGTCACGCCATGCTTTAGTGGGGAATCGATTGTGGCCACCGTTCCGGACCAACGCATGGCCAGCGCCCCGGATTTGCGGGACCGGCTCTACGAACTGCTGGAGCACGATCACCTGCCGCATTCGGCCGGATCGCGTTTCGCCAGGCTGATCGTCGTTCTTGTCGTCGTCGATGTACTGGCGATGATTCTCGCTTCGGTGCCGGAGCTGGACGTCCGGTTCGGCCTGCTGTTCACGGTGGTGCAGATCGCCGCCATCGCGGCCTTTGCGCTCGAATACCTGGCGCGGCTGTGGAGCGTGGTCGGGCATTCCCTGCGCGTCATGACGCCATGGCGGACGCGGCTCGAATACGCGGTGTCCGGCCTCGGCGTCATCGATCTGCTGGCGTTCCTGCCGTCGGCGGTTGCGTTGACCGTCGGCGATCGGTCGATGCTGGTGCTGTCTGGCATGCTGCCGTTCCTCAAGCTGATACGTTATTCACCGGCGTTGCGCTCGCTGCTGGCGGCCCTGCATGCCGAGCGGCGCACGCTGTTCGGCTGCGTCGTGATCCTGACCGGCGCGGTGCTGCTGTTCGCCTCGCTGCTGTACGCCATCGAGCGTACTGTCCAGCCCGACAAGTTCGGCACCATTCCGCAGGCGATGTGGTGGGCGCTGGTGACGCTCGCCACCGTCGGTTACGGCGACGCGGTGCCGATCACCCCGCTCGGCAAGTCGGTGGCGATGTTCGCCGTCGTCGGCAGCTTCGTGATGATCGCGCTGCCGGTGGCGATCATCGCCACTGCCTTTGCCGACGAGGTCCGCCGGCGCGACTTCATCGTCACCTGGGGCATGCTGGCGCGGGTGCCGCTGTTCTCGCATCTCAGCGCTTCGGAGATTGCCGACATCATGCGGCTGTTGCGGGCGCGAACCATCGAGTCCGGCGAAGTGCTGGTGCGGCGCGGCGATGCGGCGTCCTCGATGTATTTCATCACCGCTGGCGAGGTGGAAATCGATCTGCCGAACCAGCGGGTGCGGCTTTCGAACGGAACCTTTTTCGGCGAAATCGCGCTGCTGCAACGGACCAAGCGCAGCGGCACGGTGACGGCGACGCGCAAGACGAAACTGCTGGCGCTCGACGCGCAGGACTTTCACGCCCTGGTCGAACGCCTGCCGGCGCTGGCCGCGCATGTCAAGCAAACCGCCGAGACCCGCCTCGCCGATACCGCAGGTGCTCTCAAGGGCGACATCGCCGCCGGCGAAATCGCGCTCGCTGAACGGGATTAGGGATTTTTCCGCTTCAATTGAATTCGAAACGGGGCAGGGGCGAAAGCCGCCTTACGCCGCCATCTCCTTGGTCAGGTTCTCCGCGACCTTGTCGAGGAAGCCGGTGGTGGAGAGCCAGCGCTGGTCGGCGCCGACCAGGAGCGCGAGATCCTTGGTCATGAAGCCGGCTTCGACGGTGTCGACGCAAACTTTCTCCAGGGTCGCTGCGAACTTCGCCAGCGCCTCGTTCTTGTCGAGCTTGGCGCGGTGCGACAGGCCGCGGGTCCAGGCGAAGATCGAGGCGACCGAGTTGGTGGAGGTCTCCTTGCCCTTCTGGTGCTCGCGGTAATGCCGGGTCACGGTGCCGTGCGCGGCTTCGGCCTCGACCGTGTTGCCATCCGGCGTCATCAGCACCGAGGTCATCAGCCCGAGCGAGCCGTAGCCCTGCGCCACCGTGTCGGACTGCACGTCGCCGTCGTAGTTCTTGCAGGCCCAGACATAGCCGCCCGACCATTTCATCGCGGCGGCGACCATGTCGTCGATCAGGCGATGCTCGTAGGTGATCTTCTTGGCGTCGAACTTGGCCTTGAACTCGTTGTCGAAAATCTCCTGGAAGATGTCCTTGAAGCGTCCGTCATAGGTCTTGAGGATGGTGTTCTTGGTCGACAGATAAACCGAGTATCCCTTGGACAGGCCCTGGTTGAACGAGGCACGGGCAAAATCGGCGATCGAATCGTCGAGATTGTACATGGCCAGCGCAATCCCGGCGCTGGGCGCCTTGTAGACCTCGCGCTCGATCACCTTGCCGTCGTCGCCGACGAACTTCATCGACAAGGTGCCCTTGCCGGGAAACTTGAAGTCGGTGGCGCGATACTGGTCGCCGAAGGCGTGGCGGCCGATGATGATCGGCTTGGTCCAGCCCGGCACCAGCCGCGGCACGTTCTTGCAGATGATGGGCTCGCGGAACACCACGCCGCCGAGAATGTTGCGGATGGTGCCGTTCGGCGACTTCCACATTTCCTTGAGGCCGAATTCCTTCACCCGCGCCTCGTCCGGGGTGATGGTGGCGCATTTGACGCCGACGCCGACCTTCTTGATGGCGTTGGCGGCGTCGATGGTTACCTGGTCATTGGTCTTGTCGCGGTATTCCATCCCGAGGTCGAAATACATCAGGTTGATATCGAGGAACGGGTTGATCAGCTTGTCCTTGATGTACTGCCAGATGATCCGGGTCATCTCGTCGCCATCGAGTTCGACGACGGGGTTGGTCACCTTGATTTTTGCCATGACGGAGGGGGCCTTCTTGGAGCGGCGCTGGTTGAGGGCGGGGTGGGACGGAAATATCCTTGCGCTATAGCACCGCCGGCGCGCGGGCGGAAGCCAAGGGACCATGGGTTTCAGCCGGCCTTCGACTCAGCAAGCAGCCGTCGCCGCCCATCGGCAACCTTCTATCCTAAGCCCATATTTTGCTTGAGAAAGTTCGCTGGACAAGCGATCGAGGAAAGTACAGGTCACCAGGTCGGATCAGGCCGTTTGGACCTGATGAGGGGTTCGCCAGACCCAGATCAGAAAGTGTGGAGCGAGATGTCCGGTTCGGGCACCGACAAGACCAAGAGCGGCCACGACCTGACCGGCCCCGTCGTGATCCTGGTCGAGCCGCAGCTCGGCGAGAACATCGGTATGGCCGCGCGGGCGATGGGCAACTTCGCGCTGAGCCGGCTTCGCATCGTCAACCCCCGCGACGGCTGGCCGAACCTCGCCGCCCAGCGGGCCGCCGCCGGCGCCGACCATATTCTGGATCATGCCGAATTGTTTGAGACCGTCGAGCAGGCGGTTGCCGATCTTTCGCTGCTGTTTGCCACCACCGCCCGCGCCCATGACCAGGCCAAGCCGGTGGTCGGGCCTTCGCAAGCTGCCGGCGAGATCGCGGCCCATGTCGGAACCGGCGGCGCGGCCGGCATCCTGTTCGGCCGCGAGCGCTACGGGCTGCAGAACGAGGAAGTCGCGCTCGCCAACCGCATCATCACCTTTCCGGTCAATCCCGGTTTCGCTTCCCTCAATTTGGCGCAGGCGGTGCTGCTGATCGGCTACGAGTGGTTCAAGTGTTCGACCGGGGGCGTGCTGCCGTTTGCGATGCCGGAACGATCCGAGCCGGCCTCGCAGCACCAGATGCAGGCGTTCTTCGACAATCTGGTCCGCGAACTCGACAAGGTCGAATTCCTGCGACCGCGCGAGAAGCGCGAAACCATGCTGGTCAATCTGCGCAACATCTTCACCAGGATGGACCCGACCAAGCAGGACATGCACACCCTGCATGGCGTGGTGATGGCGATCGCGGAAGGGCGCAAGGGGCCGGCCAAGGGCGGCGTGCTCGACGGCGAACAGGCAACCCGGCTGCGGGCGCTGCTGGCCGAGCACGGGCAGGGGCCGGCGGTGCCCGGCGACAGCTCGACCGTGCGCGGCCTGGCGCGGCTGCTCCGTCGCAACCCGACCGACGCCGAGCGGATCCTGTGGCAGGCGCTGACCCGCGACCGCCGGTTCGCCGGGCAGTTCAAGCGCCAGACCCCGGTGGGGCGACACATCCCCGACTTCGTCTCCTTCGCGCACCGGCTCGCGATCGAGCTGGTCAACCCGAACGAGTCTGATGCCATCGTCGCCGATCGCGCCGCGCGCAAGGCCTGGCTCGAGGCGCGCGACTACCGCGTGGTCGAGATGCGGGTCGGCGATGTCGAGGGCGATCTGGAGCGGGAGCTGGAGCGGCTGGAAGCAAGCGTTCGGGAGCAAGGCTAGAGATTTGCCCGTCATTGCGAGCGAAGCGAAGCAATCCATTTCTCGCCGAGCCGCAGCGTGGATTGCTTCGCTTCGCTCGCAATGACGGACTCGTTGCTCACACCGCCACAAGCTCGACCGTGCTGCGAGGCCTCGGCTTCTTCGCTTTGTAAGGCGTGAGCAGCGGGCCAGCCGCAAGGCCCGCGGTATCGGCGACGCCTGGGTTGCGTGAAACCATGGCGGCAACGATGGCCCCGGTCGATCAACAGCGCGAGCTGGTGGGCGAGAACGTGCGGCTCGGCCGCGCCCATTTCACTGGCGAGCTTTTCGATATGCGCCTGCACCACCTCCTTGTGGCGCAGCGCCCGCGGCGATCGCCGCCGACTTCCTTTTCCGTGGCGGGGCCCTTCGTCAAGAAGATCCGCGCCGGCTTCATCCTGCTGCAGGCCGGCATGGCGTTCGGCCTGATCAGGGATTGCATCCAGATCATGGACGAGGTCGAGGCGCCGCTCGGCCGTTTCCATGGAATCGGACTGCAACCGCCTCGAATCGGCCACGATGGACTATGCCATCGCGCCGCGCTGGCGTTCTCGATCTGCGCTGCTTATAATTGCTGTGTAGTCGGGTGATCTCGCGGATGTCGATGTTCTCACGCAGAGTTGGTTTTGCAATGGTCGCCGCGACGCTGTCGCTGGGCGCGCCAGCGGCCCACGCGCAGGCCTCGGCCGTAAACTACTGGATCCCGGGCTGGCCGATGGGATTCAGCGGCGCGGCCGGCGAGAGCCCGGAGGCCTACGGCAACTTTCCGAGCTTCGATTTCCGCGATACCGGAAACGGCTCTTCCCACGCGCGCTACAATTTTTCGAACGGCTTCTTCGTCGGTAGCCAGCGCAGCAACGTGGGCTTCAGCGGTCTCAGCCAGGGTGCGCTCGGTGGTTTCGGCTCGCTCTACAGCGAGGGTTTGCAGTTCGGCTACAGCCTGAACAACGGCGGCGGGTTGCCCATCACCTTCTATGCCGGTTTCGACACGCTGAAATACAACACCGGCATTGGCGGCGCGTTCGCGCCTTTCGACTCGAAATCGGGCACGCTGCCCGTCAGCAGCGCCTATGCCGGCGTCGAATTCCAGGCGACCTCGAACATCAGCCTGTCGCTAGGGGTCGGCGTCGTCCAGCAGTCGGGTCGCCTCGACAGCGAGATCAATTCGCTGCCCGGCGCCTCGCCGTTCGCCGTCGGCGGACGTCGCTACTAGGGTGCGCATTAATCCAATGGTTTGAGGCCGAGATCGCGCAGGATGCGGAGCATCACATCGCTGTCGCGTTTGAAAATGCGCGCCGTTGTTGCAAGATCGGCCGGTGAAGACAGTATGAAATTTTTCAGCATCTGCTGCACCCTGGGGTCGGAGCCGGCCTGAATCAACATCTGCGCGAGCCGTTCCACGATCTCTTTTGGCGTGCCCGCCGGCACAGCGAAGGTGGTGAATGCGCGCAGGTCGTAGAAGTCGCCGACCGCGCCTTGCTCGGTCATGGTAGGCGTGTCCGGATACGGCGGCAGGCGGCTGCCGACCACGCCGATCAGGTTTCCGGTTCCCGCCTGGATGATGGGTGCCGCTGCGGCATAGCTTCCCGCGGCGCCATCCAGCGTCTGTCCCGCGATGTCATTCCACATGGGCGCCTCGCCGCGGTACTGGATGACTTGAAAGTTGATGCCGTACTGCTTGGCGATGGTCTCGATCAGGACGTGCGGGGTCGAACCCACGCCGTAGGATCCCCAGTTCAGGCTGCCGACCTTCTTTGCATATTCGATCAACTCGCGAAGGTTGGTTGCTCCGGTCTTCTTTGCCGCCACCACCGGACCGCCCGCGCCGCTGACCATCGTCAGATAGATGAAGTCGTTTTCCGGATCGTAGGGCAGGTCCTTCACCGTAACGCGGTTCTGGATCAGCGACGAGGAGATCGTGCATACGATGGTGGTGCCATCCGGCTCGGCGCGTTTCGCTTCCGTCACGCCGATGACGCCGCCTGCGCCCGCCTTGTTTTCGATGATGACCGGCTTTCCCAGCTGCCGCGCCAGGTAGTCGCCGAAAGCCCGTGCGATGCCATCGGTCTGGCCGCCAGCCGGATAGGGCACGATGATCCGGATCGGCCGTGCCGGCCAGGCCGATTGCGCCGCGGTCTTTCCGGACGGCGCGCATAGCAGCGCCGCCGAACCGGTCACGAACGTTCGCCGTGTCAGTCTTCTCATTTTCCTGCCCCTGGTGTTTTGTTGTTTTCGGGCATCGAAACTAGCGCAGAACCTATCGCAGGACGTTGTGGCACTGTGTCCGCCACGGATCAGGTGACTTCCGCCTCGCGGAAAACGGAGACTGATTGGCGGCTCCGCCTCAGACCGCCTCCGTCCAGCTTTCCGAGAACGCCAATGCCGACGTCGAGAACGGCCGCCCCTCACGTTCCCGCGGCCAGGATCGCCCCGCTGCCTCGACGCCGTTGCGGACGAGACGGGTACCGAGCGCCGGGATCAGCACGGTGCACACGCCGTAGCGCCGGTCGGGAATCTGGTTCGGTTGCGCGTGGATGAGCAGCGGCTCGCCGATATCGAACCAGGTAAGCGAGATGTCTTCGCCGTGCGATTTGATGTGTTCGGTCCAGAAGTAGCGCGGGTCGCCAGCCTTGGAGAATTGCGCGTCCGCGCAGGGAATCGTCATGTCGGAAAGCTCGGCGTTGAGCATGCCCTGTACGGTTGACTGCAGCCACCGCGCCATCGCGATGTTGTCGGAGTAGATGCGCCAGCGCCGTTCCGTCAGCTCGCTATTCAGGTAGAGAACGTGACCGGGACCGGCCGGCGAAAAGATGATCCGCCAATAGCTCGCCTCTGTTGAGTTCGGTTCGCCGTCCTTCGGGCTCAAGCGGATAAATGGGTTCTCGCCCGTCAGGATCGTTTTGTTGGGATCGGCAATGCTCATTGTACTGGTCTCCTCTCAACTTCTCATGATACGCGGTAGCATGTCTGCTTCAAGCTCCAAGGCACCCGAGGGTGACCGGGTGAAAATCACGATGTCCGGCAAGTTCCTGCCGTACAAAGTATTACGAGGCGACCGGCAACGTGCCGGAATATGGGTTCAAGGGAGGGTGACGCATCTCTCCTCCGTCATTGCGGGCCAACGGGTCGGGCGAATGCCCGCCCGATGACAGGCTCCGCGAAGCAATCCATGCCGCGGCATAATGGATAGATGGATTGCTTCGTCGCTTTGCTCCTCGCAATGACGGCGAGAGACCGGTTACATAAATGCCGCCCTGACCTCCTTCATCGACGCCATCTCGCGCACGAAGGTGAACGCGCCGTGATCCTTCATCTCGCGGGCACTCTTCAAGAACGCGGCCAGCGCGTAGCGAGCCATGGCGCCGCCGGTGCTGATGCGCTTGACGCCGGCTCTGGAGAGTTGATCGAGCGTCAGTGTCGGGTCGGCAAAACCCATCACCAGATTGAACGGCTTGCCGATGGATGACGCTACGGTGCGGATGGTGTCGATGTCATACAGGCCGGGGGAATAGAGCACGTCGGCGCCAGCGGCCTCGAAGTCCTGCAGCCGCTTGATGGTGTCGTCGAGATCTTTGCGGCCATACAGGAAGTTCTCCGCCCGCGCCGTCAGCGTGAACGGGAAGGGGAGCGCGCGGGCCGCTTCGACCGCCGCCTGCACGCGCTCGACCGCGAGCGAGAAATCGTAGATCGGCTCGCGCGGATTTCCGGTATAATCCTCGATCGAGCCGCCGACGCAACCGGCTTCGGCGGCGCGCGCGATCGCCTTCGCCGCGGTCTTTGGATCATCCGCGCCGCAATTCTCCAGATCGGCGTTGACGGGCAGGTCGGTGGCATCGGAGATTGTCCGGCAGTTCTCGATGATGGCGTCGAGGCTGACGGTGACGCTGCCCAGCGTATTGGCAACGCCGAGGCTAGTGGTCGCCAGCGCTTCGAAGCCCATCGCGGCGAGCAGTTTGGCCGTGCCGGCGTCCCAGGGGTTGGGGATGATGAAAGCGCCGGGGCGCGCATGCAGGGCGCGAAAGGCTTCGGCTTTTTCCATCTGGGTTCGCATCGGCAATCTCCGCTTCGTTGGCCGGCCGGTTCTGGCTGCGGCGAAACTAGCGGGCTGGCCCCCATCAACCTAATTTGTTATTTCTCTATCCATCATCAGCTTTTTGCATGGATGAAACATGGACAGCGATGCGCTTCTGACCTTCCTGACCGTTCACCGCCGCGGCGGGATTTCGAGCGCGGCGAAGGCGCTGCACCGCTCGCAGCCGGCTATCTCGCGGCGCATTGCGCTGCTGGAGCAGGAACTCGGCGTTTCGCTGTTCGAGCGGATTGCGGGGCGCACGATGCTGAGTGATGCCGGGCGGGTGATGGTGCCGTATGCCGAGCGCGCGGTCGCCGCCGCCCAGGATGCGGAGAATGCGGTCCGCGCGCTGGCGCGGCCGGATTCAGGGCCGATTGCGCTTGCGGTGGTCGGCACGCTGGCCGGCGGGCGGCTGTCGGCCATCCTCAAGGGCTTTGCGGCCGAACATCCCGAGGTAAAATTGAGCCTGCGCACCGCGACCAGCGCGGAGGTCAGCGACCTGATCCGGCGCGGCGAGGCGACCATCGGCCTGCGCTATGACCGGGACCGCTCGCGCGATCTCGATTGCGAATTGCTGTTTGCCGAACGACTGCAGGTGGTGTGTGCGCTCGATCATCCGCGCGCCGGCCGCCGTGTGACAAAACTCGCCGAATTGCGCGGCGAGCGCTGGATTGCATTTCCCATCGTGCCGGGGCGGCGCGAGATCGCGGCGTCGCATGTGTTTGCGCTGTTTCAGACCCACGGGCTCGGTGAAATCGACTGGACGCCGGTTGATAGCCTGACCGCGCAGAAGCGCCTGGTCGAGGCGGGCCTCGGCGTCGCGCTATTGTCGGAGAGCAATGCCGCGGAGGAACTGCGGCACAAGACGATCGCGACCATCGGTGTCGGAGATCTGAAGGCGAGCGATGACGTCGTCACGGTAACGCGCCGCGGCGGATTCTTGAGCGCGGCGGCGCGACGCTTGCTCGAGATCGTTCGGAAGGAGTATCGCAAGAAGCGGTCTTGAGATACGTTACGGCATCTCGGCCGTCATTGCGAGCCAACGGATCGGGCGAATGCCCGCCCGATGACAGGCTCCGCGAAGCAATCCATGCCGCCGCAGGTGGAGAAATGGATTGCTTCGTCGCTTTGCTCCTCGCAATGACGGAGCACTGCCTTACGTTCCCGCCTTCACCTGGGCGGCGGCCTGCGCCATCAGTTCATCCATCTTGGCGCGCAGTTCCTGAGGGGTCACCGCGACGCCCTTGGCGGCAAAATCCTTGATCAGCTTGTTCTGAACGTCCTTGTCGCCGGCTTCCTCGAAGTCGGCCGCGACCACCTCCTTGGCATAGGCGGCGGCGGCATCGCCGGTTACGCCCATCTTTTCGGCCGCCCACAGACCGAGCAGCTTGTTGCGGCGCGCCTCGGCCTTGAACTTCTGCTCCTCGTCGAGGGCGAACTTCTTCTCAAAACCCTCCTCGCGCTTGTCGAAAGTGCTCATTTTGTGCGGTTCCAGTTCCGGCCAAATGGTAAACGGGGCCGCGTTGTCGTGGCCCGATCGACTACCTAGATAGAGGGGACGAATCGGTTAGACAACGGGCCGTTCAGCCGCAGGGCAACTGGTTTAAATTGGGCCCAACCCGGCCGGGTCGATTGTGCTGGATCGGCCAATCGGATAGGTTGCGGGCAGGCGAGGTTCTTGTTCTGTTTCCGGTCGTTAGGTCGGGATCTGGCCTTCACGACAGCTCCGTCGTGGTCGTAGTCCCCTTGTCATCCGGAGCACACCAGATTCATGGATTTCAACAAAACACGGTACATCCCAATGAGCCGTCGACGCCGCATTTATGAAGGCAAGGCCAAGGTCCTCTATGAAGGCCCGGAGCCGGGAACCCTGATCCAGCACTTCAAGGACGACGCGACCGCGTTCAACGCCAAGAAACACCAGGTGATCGAGGGCAAGGGCGTCCTCAACAACCGGATTTCGGAGTACCTGTTTCAGCACCTCAACGACATCGGGGTGCCGACGCATTTCATCCGCCGCCTCAACATGCGCGAGCAGTTGATTCGCGAGGTCGAGATCGTGCCGCTGGAAGTGGTGGTGCGTAATGTGGCGGCGGGATCGCTGTCGCAGCGCCTCGGCATCGAGGAGGGCACGCAGCTGCCGCGCTCGATCATCGAGTTCTATTACAAGAACGACCAGCTCAACGACCCCATGGTGTCCGAAGAGCACATCACCGCGTTCGGCTGGGCGACGCCGCAGGAAATCGACGACATCATGGCGCTCGCCATCCGCGTCAACGACTTCCTCACCGGGCTGTTCCTCGGCATCGGCATCCGCCTGGTCGACTTCAAGATGGAATGCGGCCGGCTGTTCGAAAATGACATGATGCGGATCATCGTCGCCGACGAGATCTCGCCGGACTCCTGCCGGCTCTGGGACATCAAGTCGAACGAGAAGCTCGACAAGGACCGTTTCCGCCGCGATCTCGGCGGCCTACTGGAAGCCTATACCGAGGTGGCAAGGCGGCTGGGCATCCTGATGGAGAACGAGCGGCCGGCCGGCACCGGCCCGGTGCTGGTGAAGAGCTGAGGTCAACCGTGAAGGCACGCGTCACCGTTACCCTGAAGTCAGGCATTCTCGACCCGCAGGGCAAGGCCATCGAAGGTGCGCTGAAATCGCTCGGCGTCGATGGCGTAGCCAGCGTGCGCCAGGGCAAGGTGTTCGACATCGAACTGTCGGGCGCCGACCGGGCCAAGGCCGAGGCGGCGCTGAAGGATGCCGCCGACAAGCTGCTGGCGAATACGGTGATCGAAAACTACAGGGTTGAACTGCTCTAGGCGTGCCTACCATGAAATCCGCCGTTCTCGTCTTTCCCGGAATCAATCGCGAGCGCGACATGGCGCGGGCGTTGAAGCTCGCCTCCGGCCGGGACGCGGCGATGGTCTGGCATGCCGAGACCGCGCTGCCGAAGGGAACCGACCTCGTGGTGGTGCCCGGCGGGTTTTCCTACGGCGACTATCTGCGCTGCGGCGCGATCGCGGCGCGTTCGCCTGTCATGGACGCGGTGCGCAAGTTCGCCGCTGACGGCGGGCTCGTGCTTGGCGTCTGCAACGGTTTCCAGATCCTGTGCGAATCGGGCTTGCTGCCCGGCGTGTTGATGCGCAACGCGCGGCTGAAGTTCATCTGCAAGGACGTGCATCTGCGGGTCGAACGCTCCGACACGCCGTTCACGCGCGGCTACAACGCTGGCCAGGTCATTCGCGTGCCGGTCGCCCATGGCGAAGGCAATTACGAAGCCGATGAGGAGACGGTGCAGCGGCTCGAGGACGAGGGGCGGGTGCTCTATCGTTACTGCTCGGCCGATGGCGTCGTCGACGAGGCCTCCAACATCAACGGCGCCGCGCATTCGATCGCCGGCATCGTCAGCGCGCGCGGCAACGTGCTCGGCATGATGCCGCATCCCGAGAACCACGTCGAAGACATCATGGGCTGCACCGACGGCCGCGGCCTGTTCGCCGGCCTGGTCGCGCATCTGGAAAAGGCGGCGTGAAGCCGGCCGCGTGCGCCCGAGTTGAAGTGGCACGAAGCTATTCGAGACCTCAGTCTCCGGATTTGCCCCGCAGCCATGCCATCCACTTGCCATAGCGGTCGCCCGGAATGGTCATGGCGGCGACGCCGGCCATGACCAGGACGAGGCCGAGCGCCAGGTTCGGCGGCACGCTCTCCCCGAGCAGCAGCACCGACAGGCCGACGCCGATCGGGATCCGCAGATAGCCCTGCGCGTTGGTGGTCAGCGTGCCGAGCCGGGCGAGGCACATGTAGAACAGCATCAGGCCGAGCGCGCTGGAGAAGATGCCCATGACGGCGGTGGCGACCAGCGCCTCGCGCGTGGGCCGCAAGGTCCAGGGCTGATCGACGATCAGCGCCGCCGGCAGCAGGATCAGCCCACCGAACAATAGCGAACCCGCGGCGACCACCATCGGGTCATAGTCGGTCAGACGCATCCCGAAAATGGTGGCGCAGGCAAACGAGATGGTCGCGAGCAAAATGACGATCTCGGCAAAGATATCGCTGTCGAGCGCCGCGAGCGCGTCAAGGCCGATGATCACGGCAGTACCGGCCAGGCCCAGGATCGCGCCGGCAAACTTCAACAGCGTGGCCGGCTCGTGCCGCGTGATGCCCCAGGTGATGAGAAAGGCAAAAATCGGCGTGGTCGAGGCCAGCACTACGGTGGGTGCGGCCGCGACGTATTGCTGCGCCCAGGTGATCAGCAGAAACGGAAACGTCGAATTGATGGTCTGTTGCTGGGCGAACAGCTTCCAGGCCTTGGCGTCGGTCGGAATCCGCACCCCGCGCAGGCGCAGGATCACCAAGAGAAAGCCCGCGGCGATCAGCGAGCGCGCGGAGATGAAGGTGATCGGCGGGATCGAGCCGAGGCCGATCTTGGTCAAGGGATAGGTCGAACTCCAGCAGCACGCCAGCGCCAGCAGCAATGCATAGTCGCGCCAGCTGCGATGAACCAGGGGAGGGCTGCTAGCTGGCAACGGCGGCTGCGTCCCGGGGCTGCTTCCACTTCACGCGCTTGATGGTTCCGGAGAAGCTGAACAGCGAGCGCTCGCCCGATTTGAGCAGGCCGCGGAGGAAGATCAGCGAACCGCCGGCGCGGGTGATCTCGCCGACCCCCTCCACCAGTTCGCCCTCGCGCGCGGCGTCGAGAAACTCGCAGGCGAACGACACCGTCACGCCGGGTCCCTCCAGCACCGAGGAGGCGGTCGCGAACAGGCAATAATCGGCGAACGACATGAAGCAGCCGCCATGGACGTTGCGCATGCCGTTGAGGTGTTTCTTCTCGACCCGGAACGCGCATAGGACGCGGCCGTTTTCGTCCATGCGGTGCCAGAACGGCCCGTTATGGGCCTCGAAGCTGTCGCCGGTCCAGGTCCGCCAGCCCTTGAATTCACCTTCGGTTTCGACGTGCAGATCCGGGCGCTGGTGGAAGGCATTCTTGGCAAGTTCGTTCACGAAAAGCAGCCCTTCAAATCGGTGTTTCCGCCCTTAAATCTGATCCGGGCGCGATGTGCAAACGCCGATCCCGCAAGGCTCCCCCGCAAAGCTCTGGACAGGGCGGAAATGCGCCCTAAAAGGCCTTTTCGCCCGCTGCCGATGTTCCTAAGAAGAGAGCCATGAACGAACCCCGGATCACCCCCGAACTCGTCGCCAGCCACGGGCTGAAGCCTGACGAGTATGAGCGCATCCTCAAGCTGATCGGGCGGGTGCCGAGCTTCACGGAACTGGGGATTTTCTCGGCGATGTGGAACGAGCATTGCTCGTACAAGTCCTCGCGCATCCATCTGCGCGGACTGCCGACCAAGGCGCCGTGGGTGATCCAGGGGCCGGGCGAGAACGCCGGCGTCATCGACATCGGCGACGGCCAGGCGGTGGTGTTCAAGATGGAGAGCCACAACCACCCGAGTTACATCGAGCCCTATCAGGGCGCCACCACCGGCGTCGGCGGCATCTTGCGCGACGTGTTCACCATGGGTGCGCGGCCCATCGCCTGCCTCAACGCGCTGTCGTTTGGCGCCCCCGAACATCCCAAGACGCGTCATTTGGTGTCGGGCGTCGTCGCCGGCGTCGGCGGCTACGGCAATTCCTTTGGCGTGCCGACGGTCGGCGGACAGGTGCGTTTCCACACCCGCTATGACGGCAACATTCTCGTCAACGCGATGGCGGTCGGGCTGGCCGACACCGACAAGATCTTTTACGCGGCGGCATCCGGCGTGAACATGCCGATCGTCTATCTCGGCTCCAAGACCGGGCGCGACGGCATTCACGGCGCGTCGATGGCGTCGGCCGAATTCGACGACGATTCGGCCGAGAAGCGGCCGACCGTGCAGGTCGGCGATCCCTTTGCGGAAAAGCTGTTGCTGGAAGCCTGCCTCGAAATCATGGCGGCCGATTGTGTGATCGCGATCCAGGACATGGGTGCGGCCGGGCTGACTTGTTCGGCGGTCGAGATGGGCGCCAAGGGCGATCTCGGCGTCGATCTTGATCTCGATTCTGTGCCGACGCGGGAAACCGGCATGAGCGCCTACGAGATGATGCTCTCGGAAAGCCAGGAGCGCATGCTGATGGTGCTGAAGCCTGAGAAGGAAAAACAGGCCGAGGCGATCTTCAAGAAATGGGGGCTGGATTTCGCCGTGGTCGGCTACACTACGCCGAGCAAGCGTTTCGTGGTCAGGCATGGCGGCGACGTCATGGCCGACCTGCCGATCAAGGAGCTGGGCGACGAGGCGCCGTTGTACGACCGCCCGCATGTCGCCTCCGCGCCATTGCCGGTGGTGCATGCGCGCGAGGTGAAGGCACCGCTCGGCATCCCGGCGGCGCTGGAGAAACTCATCGCCACGCCGGAACTGTGCTCGAAGCGCTGGGTCTGGGAGCAATACGATCACGTCATTCTCGGCAACACCGTGCAGCGTCCGGGCGGCGACGCCGCGGTGGTGCGTGTCGAGGACGGGCCAAAGGGGCTCGCGCTAACCGTGGACGTAACACCGCGCTATTGCGAGGCCGACCCGTTCGAGGGCGGCAAGCAGGCCGTCGCTGAAGCCTGGCGGAACATCACCGCGGTCGGCGGCCGGCCGCTGGCGATCACCGACAATCTGAACTTCGGAAATCCGGAACGCCCCGAGATCATGGGCCAGTTCGTCGGTTGCCTGAAGGGTATTTCCGAAGCCTGCCGCGCGCTCGACTTCCCCGTCGTGTCGGGCAACGTCTCGCTCTACAACGAGACCAACGGCCGCGGCATCCTGCCGACGCCTTCGATCGGCGGCGTCGGCCTGCTCGACGATTTCACAAAGTCGGCGACGCTGGCGTTCAAGGCGGCGGGTGAGGCCATCCTGTTGATCGGCGATACCCAAGGCTGGCTCGGGCAGTCGGTCTATCTGCGCGACCTCTGCGGCCGCGAGGAAGGCGCGCCGCCGCCGGTCGATCTCGCCGCCGAGAAGCGCAATGGCGACGTGGTGCGGGGCATGATTCATGCCGGCACCGCCACCGCGGTGCACGACGTCTCCGACGGCGGGTTGCTGATCGCGCTGGCCGAAATGGCGATCGCCGGCGGCATCGGCGCGCAGCTGTTGGCGTCGCCAGGCTCGATCGTGCCGCATGCCTGGTGGTTCGGCGAAGACCAGGGCCGCTACGTCGTGACCGTAGCGACGGCGGACGCCGGCCTGGTGCTGGCGAAAATGAAGGGCGCCGGCGTGCCCTGCGCGCGGATCGGCACGACAGGCGGAGATGCGATCGCGGTGGCCGGCGAAACGCCGGTTTCGGTGAGTTCGCTTAGCGCGGCCTTCGAGCGCTGGTTGCCGGCCTATATGAACGGCAAGGCGTCGTAAGGTTGTCGTCATTCCGGGATGGTCCGAAGGACCAGACCTCAGATGCGCCATTGCGCATCGGGGAATCTCGAGATTCTCAGGTGCGCAATTGCGCACCATAGTTCGATGCTGCGCATCGCCCCGGAATGACGGCCGTAGATTTCAAAGCACCCTTGTTGCGCCCGGAATCTGCCGCAACGCCCGCGTCAAGGCCCAACTGAGCGCGATGGTCAGAACGAAACCGATCGTGGCCTTGGCGATGGCCGGAAGGTCGTAGTCGAACAGCCAGTATTGCAGCCAGAGCGCAATCGGGTAGTGAACCAGGAACATGCCGTAGGCATCCGCCTGCATCGGATCGAGCAGCCTGGCGGTGCCGGATTGCCTGAACCTCTGGAAAAAGGCCAGGATCAGAAACATGACGGCCACGCTGAAGATCGTGAAGCAGATGGCATAGAGCGCTTCGTACCAGTCCGGCAATGGCGAGGGGTTTCCCAGGATTTCGCGCTTGATAAAGATCAGAACCCACAACAGGCAATACGGAACGATCGCCAGCACCATCCAGTCCCAGCTTACCTTCGCCATCCGGCCATCCGCAGCGAGCAGCCCGCGATCCAATAGCGCGACGCCGATACCGGCGCCGAAAAAGAAGTAGCTGGCATAGAGCATCACTCGCCCGCGTTGGACCGAGAACGGCCCCAGCTCAAGCCAGCTGCTTGGTCCGTAATGGACCAGCCCGGGGATATAGAACGCGGCGGTCACGGCAAGCATGACCGCGAAGAACACCGCGGGCCGGCGGCGACCGTGCAGCGAGAGGCGATTGATGGGGTCGAGCAGATGGGGCGACAGCCGGTACAGCAGGCAGGCGATCAGGTCGAAGGCAAACAAGACCCAGAGAAACCAGATCGGTCCGCTCGGCCATGGTCCCTTGGTGACCATATTCCACCAAAAGTCCGAAAAGCCGATTTCGGGATGGTCCCGCAGCGAGATGGCGTAATAGGCGAGCGGAATGACCGTGAACGCGCAGACCACGAACGGCAGGCCAAGCCGCAGCAGGCGGTCGGCCAGATAATTCGCCGGTCCCTTCCGGGCGATACCCGGCCAGACGAACAGGCCGGACAGAAAAAAGAACATCGCCATGAAGAAACTGTCGGTGGCGAGCACGATCATGTCGAAGCCGAAAAAGTACTTCGGATCGGTGTGACCGAAATAGGTATAGGGGATGACGGCGTGGTGCAGCAGCACCACCAGCGTCAGGAAGGTGCGGGCCCGATCCAGCGAAAGGTTTCGTGACCCGGCCTTCGGCAATGCACCCGCGTCGGTTGGTCCCACGGCGGAAATCGATGTCATGCGCGCCCCCCAGCCAGACTACTGTGTCAAATATCGCAGCGGGAACCCGACTCAGCAAATCTTTCAGTACGTCTTATGACGCAGCGCGCGTCCGTGCAGTCAACTCCTGGGATCGGTCGCTCACTGCAGTTCCTCGATCGTCACCTTGTCCGGATAGAACGCCAGACGGCCGGCTATCCCGGCCATCTGCGGGAAGGGAGTTTCATAGGTCCAGATCGAATTTTCGATGATCTTGCCGTTGGCGTTGATGCTGAAATAATTCGCATCCCCCTTGTATGGGCAGTGGGTGATTCGCTCAGTCCGGGTCAGCAGCGCCATGTTGGCGTCCTTGCGAGGAACATATTGTACTGCCGGATAGCTTGCTTCCTTGAGGGTCAGCGCATCGGTGGTGTCGGCGATGACCACGCCGTTGGCCGAAACCCGGACGCGCTGCGGGTTTACCGTGATTGTGATCGGATGGTCGGGACCGGGAGTATTCATGGTCTAAACCTCATTTTTCCGTCAGCCGGCCGTGATCCGGCGGGTATCGGTGTTGCGAATGGAGCGGTCGGGCCCGAATATAGGGCTGTAAGGCGTGACCCAGAAGGGTGTAAGCGTTAGGTTTGCCCCTGTCGGCGGCGTGCGCCCGGCGCTGATTCGAAACACCTGATGGAGATATGCTGGATGCCGATGGATGCCCACGATATCGAATCGATGATCAAGGCAGCTATCCCTGATGCCGAGGTGACGATCCGCGATCTCGCAGGTGACGGCGACCATTATGCCGCGACCGTCATCTCGGAATCCTTCCGTGGCAAGTCGCGCGTTCAGCAGCACCAGATCGTCTACGCGTCGCTGAAGGGACAAATGGGCGGCGTGCTGCACGCGCTGGCGTTGCAGACCGGGGTGCCGGGCGGGCCCGGAGACCCTTTGCGTTAGTCCGCGAGCGGGCGCGGCAGCGGAGCACCGATGACGGGTGATGCAAACGGTGAGATGCTTCGCAAGATCGAGCCGAACCAGCAAAACAGCGCCAGCTATTCGGAGCTGTTCTTCGATCTGGTCTTCGTGTTCGCCGTCACGCAGATATCGCACACGCTGCTCGAACATTTCACCCTGCTCGGCGCGTTGCAGGTCACGCTGCTGTTCCTCGCGGTGTGGTGGGTCTGGGTCTTCACCACATGGGTAACCAATTGGCTCGATCCCGAAAAAACCCCGGTCCGGCTCCTGCTGTTTGCGATGATGCTTGGCGGGCTGGTGCTGTCGACATCGATCCCGGCGGCGTTTGACGGGCGCGGATTGTGGTTCGCCATCGCCTACGTTGCGATGCAGGTCGGTAAGACGGTTTTTCTGTTCATCTCGACGCCGCCGTCGCGTTCCGGAGCTCGCATGAATGCCATCCGGATCGCCGCCTGGCTTTCGACATCGGCCGTATTCTGGATCAGCGGCGGACTGGCCGAGGGCCAGTCGCGGCTGGCGCTTTGGGCCATCGCGCTCGCGATCGAGTACATCTCCCTCGCGGTCGGGTTCTGGATCCCCGGTTACGGCGCGTCATCGGTTGAGGACTGGAAAATCGAAGGCAGCCACATAGCCGAACGGTGCGCGCTGTTCATCATCATCGCGCTCGGCGAATCCATCCTCGTGACCGGCGCGACCTTCGCCAAGCTGACCTGGACCACCGAAAACGTTCTGGCGTTCACGTCCGCGTTTGTCGGCAGTCTCGCCATGTGGTGGATCTACTTTCACAGGGGGGCGGATGCCGGCCTGCAACGGCTTTCCAGGTCGAGTCAGCCAGGCAGGCTGGCGCGGCTTGCCTACACCTATCTCCATATGCCGATCGTGGCCGGCATCATCGTCACCGCCGTAGCGGACGAACTGGTCATCAAGAACCCGACCGGGCAATCCGATCCCAAGACGGTGCTGAGCGCGATCGGGGGCCCCCTGCTGTTCCTGTTCGGAACGATCCTCTTCAAGCAGAGCTTTCGCGGCTATCTCCAGCTCTCGCACGGCGCGGGCATCTTCGCGCTCGCCGCGCTCGCCTGGTTCGCCGGCGGGCTGTCCCCGCTGATGCTGTCGATCCTCACCACCGCGATCTTGATCGCCGTCGCGGCGTGGGAGTCGATCTCGCTGCGGTCAGGTCCGCCCGAATAGACGGGCCTCTCTAATCCCCGGCAGGTTGCAATGTCGGCAGCGATTGCGGCCGGCGTTGCTGATCGACGACACCTCTGAGGACGAGTTCGGAAAGTTTCACCACCAGTGCCCGGAGCCTGGCATTCTCCTCAAGCAGCGACGGCTGCTCGGCATTGCTCTTGCTGCCATGGCCGGCATCTTGTTCCGGGGCAGCGGGCGACGACCCGGAAAAAGGCTTGGAAGGCTTGCCGTTGCCGGGCGCTGGATAGGCGTTCCCCATTACTGAATCCCCTGACACGAACGCGCCCCTAGCCAAGCCAAGAACACTGGCCTGGCTCCGCGTCAAAATTGGGACGTTTCGAAGAAGAAACGATAGCGGGGACGCAGCGAATTGCCGGCGAAATGGATAAAGAATGAAGATTCGTTAAGAAAGTTTGGGTATAGTCGACCGGTCAAGGTGCGTTAACGCTCGGCGGCGCGGCACCTGGCTCACCGGTCGACCAGCGCGATCACTCAGTGCCCACGGACTCCGTGGCTGGGAATGCGCGCCTATGAAGCAAAGTGAAGCAAGAGTGTTGGTTATCGCGGCCTGGGACCAATGGATTTCGTCACAGGCGATCGAGTCGGGTGGGCCGACCGGAAAAGACTCGTTGAAGTTCTTTCATGAACTTGAGGATACCGAGTCTCCGCTCCTGGATTTCCAGGCCCGCGGACAGGACAAGTGGCGAATCATCCACGCCTGGTTGCTCGGCGCCGGGCGGTTGTCCGACGACTGGGTGTTTCCGTCTCACCGGATCTTCGCAAATCGACGGCTGATGGCAGCGCGCGGGAAGTCGGGAGCCAAGACCTGACCGGCAATCAGGCGGGGCCGGCTTGGCTCGCAGCAGCTATCAGGCGACTGTTCAGTCGGATGCCACCAGCGCGTGAACCGAAAACATCCGATCCTGATCAGTCCAGGAGTACCGCACCGACCAGCCGGAGCCGCGGACCAAGTCCGTGAAGCGCTCGAGGCTGTACTTGTAGCTGGATTCGGTATGGATGCTTTCGCCGGGACGAAATGAAAAAACCCGCCCGAGAATGCGTACCGTCTGCGCTTTCCTGGCGATCAGGTGCATCTCGATCCGATGCTGCTCGCGATTGTAGATGGAGCGGTGCATGAAGGCGGATACGTCGAAATTTGCGCCGAGTTCACGGTTTATGCGCACCAGCACATTGAGATTGAATCTCGCGGTGACGCCGGCGGCGTCGTTATAGGCATCATAGAGTACGCGCTCGTTCTTCTCGAGATCGACGCCGACGATCATCTGCGCGCCACGGCCCAGAATGTCGCGCGCGCTCCGCAGGAAAGCCCGCGCTTCCTGCGGCTCGAAATTGCCGAGCGTGGATCCCGGGAAGAAGCCAACCTTTGGCATTCCGGCGACTTGGTCCGGCAGCGCGAACGAAGAGGTGAAGTCGGCGGCGACCGGATAAACGTCCAGATCGGGGAAATCCGCACGCAAGCCGCTGGCCTGCGCTTTCAGGAAGTCGCCGGAAATATCGACCGGGACGTAAGCGCCGAATCCGCTACGCTCCAGCAGCAGCCGGACCTTGGTGCTTGCGCCGGCGCCGAACTCCACCAGCGCGGCGCCTTCCGGAAATGTACCTGCGATCGCGTCGCCGCGGCTGCGCAAAATACCCAGTTCGGTGCGGGTCGGGTAATACTCCGGCAGAACCGTGATCTGCTCGAACAGCTCCGAACCCGCTGCATCGTAGAAATACTTCGGCGACAGCCGCTTGGGAAATTGAGACAGGCCGCCGATCACATCGCTGGCGAAGACCTGAGTCTGCGCGTCGAACTCATGCGCTCGGGCTAAGGCAGGGGCATGCACATTCATGATACTCTCCAGAACGCGCTTGCCGGCGCGCCTTCATCACGGGTTGGGTCAGGCGTAATCGGCGAGGCGTAACCCCGTGAATTGCCAGCGGTGGTGCGGGTAGAAGAAGTTGCGGTAGGTGATACGGCTGTGACCGGGCGCAGTTGCATGTGAGGAGCCGCGGAGCACCATCTGGTTTATCATGAACTTGCCGTTGTACTCCCCGAGCGCGCCCTCGATGGCCCGGTACCCCGGATAGGGCGCGTAGGCGCTGCGGGTCCACTGCCATACGATGCCGAAGGCGTCGTTGAGCTGACCGGCGCGGGCGGCCACTTCCCACTCCATTTCGGTCGGCAAGTGACGACCGGCCCAGCGCGCAAACGCGTCCGCCTCATAGTAACTGACATGGCTGACCGGCGCCGCAGGGTCGATTGGCTGCAAGCCACCGAGCGTCATGACCCGCCATTCGCCATCGACCTGACGCCAGTGACCGGGCGCCCGCCAGCCCTCGCTGGTGACGGCGGCAAAACCGTCCATCAGCCACAGCGCGGGCGAGCCATATCCATCATCATTCATGAACGACAGCCATTCGGCATTGCTCACGAGGTCGCGGGCGAGCCTGACTGGCCCTACCAGCGCGCGGTGCGCGGGCTTTTCATTGTCGAAATGGAAGCTGTCGTCGGCATGTCCGAGAGTGTGGATGCCCTCGTTGAGAGTAAGCCATTCCCCGCCGTTGCGATTCGTCGCCGGCAAGCGCCACGACGGATCGTAGGCCGGCGGGATCGGATTTTGCGCGAAAGCGTGCAGGATGTCTGTCAGCATCAGTTCCTGATGTTGCTGCTCGTGGTTGAGGCCGACTTCGACCAGCGGCGTCAATTGGGCGAGACGTTCCTCGCCGAGGCTCTTGAACAACCTCACCACGGCGGCGTCGACATGCTGACGATAGGCGGTGATTTCCTCGGCACCAGGCCGCGTGAGATGGCCGCGCTGGTGGCGGGCATGCCGCGGCCCGGCACTCACGTAGTAGGAATTGAATAGAAACGCGTAGTCGGGATGGAAGGGCCGGTAGCCCTCGCAATGTTCGCCCAACAGGAACTGCTCGAAGAACCACGTGGTATGGGCGCGATGCCATTTTGCCGGGCTTGCGTCCGGCATCGACTGGATCAGCTGGTCCTCGGCGCTCAGGGGCGCGGCCCGGCGCTCGGTCTCGTTCCGGACCGCCAGATAGGCGTCTACAAGCTTCTGGGCGAGGGCGCCGGAATCGGACGAGGGCGATAGATCGGGGGAGGCAAGCGAGGCGGCGGATACGGATTTCGTCACTAGTGGCTCCAGTCGAGGGAGAGAACGCTTGTTCGGGCAAACTGGTTCCGGACGGGCAATCTGTCCTAGATAGAGGCTTGGTTCCGGGAAAAAAGCCCTCACGGGCTACTTTATCGATGCCGCCGGTGCATCGGCGGCCATCAGCGGGGGAAGCTGCGCCTCCCATTTTGCTTTGGATGCTCAACGGTTTGGGGTACATATATGACCATAATCTGATATCACGGGAACGCCCGGGCCGGTCAGGCGAAGCGGCGGGGTGCCAGAAGGAATCGAATATGAGCATCGAGCAATTCATCGACAACGAAGTGAAGTCGAACGACGTCGTGCTGTTCATGAAGGGCACGCCGCAGTTTCCGCAGTGCGGCTTTTCGGGCCAGGTGGTGCAGATCCTGGATCACGTCGGCATCGGCTATAAGGGCCTCAACGTCCTGGAATCCGCCGACCTGCGCGACGGGATCAAGAGCTATTCGAACTGGCCGACCATTCCGCAGCTCTATGTCAAGGGTGAGTTCGTCGGCGGCTGCGACATCATCCGCGAAATGTTCCAGGCCGGCGAATTGCAGCAGTTGCTCGCCGACAAGGGTATCACCGTCAACTCGGCGGCCTCAGCCTGACTCTCGCCGCGCGCCAGCCCGCTTGGGCGGGTGGGTAGTCATTGTCGCCGTCACCACGTTGTGCGCTGACGCCGCTGTCAGCGCGGCAGACCAGGCGGTCGAGCTCAGCGGCAGCAACAATCTGAGATCGGCACACTCCCTGCCTCTGCAATTCTAGGGAGGCCGGGAAAATTCTGATTGCCGGGTCGGCAAACGCTGTGCCGTTGGTGCCTTACGCGACACAGGTCATTCTCCCGAGATCGCCGGCGCGCGCTGCGCGCGGCGTTGTTTGGCAGCCCTTGTGCCGGCTGATAGGTCGCCGCTACACTGCCTGGGCGAATTCCGGAGGGCTCCAATGAATTCACGTCGATTGCGGGGCGCGCTGGTTTGCGGCGCGCTGATGCTGGCGGCAGCGCCAGCGGTACGCGCCCACGGTACGTTCGACATCCCCGCCGGCGCGCGTTTTAATCAGGACAGGCTTGCGAAAATCACCGAGTTTTTCAGGAACGAGGTGGCGACCGGAAAGATTGCCGGCGCCAATGTCCTGATCCACCAGCGCGGCAAAACGGTGTTTCACCAAACCTTCGGCGTGCAGGACGTGGTGTCCAAGGCGCCGATTACCGACAAGACCATCTTCCGCCTGTCTTCGCTGACCAAGGTGATCACTTCCGTGGTGGCGATGCAGTTGATCGAGGACGGCAAGATCAAGCTCGACGATCCGGTCTCGAAATACATTCCCTCCTTCGCAAACATGAAGGTCGGTGAGGAGAAGAAGGCAGAGGACGGCACCAAGACGCTCGAGCTGGTGCCGCTGACCAGGCCCATTACCGTTCTCGACCTGATGCGCCATACCTCCGGCATCACTTATGGCTTCTATGGCGACAGCCTGGTTCGCAAGGCCTACAAGGAGGCCAATCTCTATGCGGGCGAATTCGACCTCGCCGAATTCGCCGAGCGGATTGCCAGGCTGCCGCTGCACAACCAGCCGGGCGCGCTCTGGCAATACGGCCATTCCACCGACATCCTGGCCCGGATCATGGAGATCGTGTCCGGCAAATCATTGCTCGAGATCGAAAAGGAAAAGCTGTTCGACCCGCTCGGCATGACTGACACCGGCTTCTTCGTCACGGAACCGGAGAGGCTGCAGCGGCTCGCCCAGCCATTGCCAAACGACAGTGATTTCCGGGTCGGTCGCCTGTACAGGACCGAAGTTCGACAGAAGTGGGAATCCGCCAGCGGTGGCATGGTCTCGACCATGGCAGATTTCTCAAAGTTTGCGCAGATGCTGCTCAATGGCGGCACGTTCGAGGGCAGGACCTATCTCAGCCCGAATACGTTCAAACTCATGACATCGGACCACACCGGCAAGGACTCCGGCGTTGCGCGGGATTATTTCTATTTTCCCGGTGACGGTTTCGGCATGGGGCTAGGATTTGCGGTGCGCACCGATCCCGGTAACGCGAAGCCGCCGCCGCCGGGATCGCTCGGCGAGCTGAAATGGGACGGTGCCAGCGGCTGCTATATGGTGGTCGATCGCAAGCAGGAGATGTTCTTCGTGGTGCTGGAGCAGACCCCTACGGAGCGCCAGCGAGTCCAACGGACGCTGAAGCAATTGGTCTATGAAGCGCTGGAGAACTGACCGCGCCACCGGCAGCCTCGTTGCGGCGACGCTGGCGCTGCTTTTCCTCGACCTCTCGCCGCACAAGGCGCAGGCCGAAACCCGGGCGCCGGCCGCAAGTTTCTCACGCCCGGGCCTCGATCGGATCGGCGACTACGTCCGCAATGAGGTGGTGACCGGCAAGATTCCCGGCGCGGTCCTTCTGATCCAGCAGCACGGCAAGCCGGTCTATCTTGAAAGTTTCGGCGTGCGGAGCGTCGCCACCAAACAGCGGATGACGCCGGATACCATCTTCCAGATCTATTCGATGTCAAAGGCCATTTCCTCGGTCGCGGCGATGATGCTGGTTGACGACGGCAAGTTGTCGCTCGACGATTCCGTCTCGAAATACATTCCGGCCTTTGCCGACGCAAAAGTGGGCGTCGATCTTTCCGACGAGGCCGGCGAGCCGCCGCTCAAGCTCGAGCCGCTGCGGCGTCCAATCACGATCAGGGACCTGCTTCGGCACACCTCCGGCATCACTTACGGGTTTTTCGGCGAAACCGCGGTGCGAAAACGCTATGCGAATCCGGACTTGTACAATGGCGATTTCGACAATGCCGAATTCGCCGATCGGATCGCGAGGCTGCCGCTCGCCGACCAGCCCGGAACGCGCTGGGATTATGGCCATTCGACCGACGTGCTGGGGCGCGTCGTCGAGGTGGCGTCGGGGCAGACGCTGTTTCAGTTCGAGAAGCAAAGGCTGTTCGATCCGCTGGTCATGCCCGATACCGGATTCTATGTCCCCAAGGCGAAATGGCCACGGCTCGCCGAGCCATTGCCAAGGGATCGTTTCGGGGAGCGAATCCACTTTGGTCGCCGGATAGCGGGGATCACTACCCCGACATTGCCGCGGCGCTGGGAATCCGGCGGCGCGGGCATGGTCGGAACGGTGCAGGACTACGCCCGCTTCCTGCAGATGCTGCTGAACGGAGGCGCGCTGGAGGGCAGGCGTTACCTCAAGTCCGAGACGGTTGCGTCGATGACATCGGATCAGGTCGGGCCGGAAACCGGGATATTGCTTGACCCATTCTACTTTCCGGGCCCAACCAGCGGCTTCGGCCTTGGCTTTGCCGTGCGTAACCAGGCGCCGCCAGGCACATCGTGGCCGCTCGGCGAGTATCGCTGGGACGGTGCCGGCGGCTCGTTCTTCTTTGTCGCTCCCGGCGAAGATATGTTCGTCGTCTTCATGGTGCAGGCCCCCTCGGAAGGGGGACGAATTCAGCTGGCGCTGAAAACGCTGATCTATGAAGCGATGGGCAGGGGATCGCGCAAGCCTTGACGATCGTCGGGCTACGCCACGGCATTTCTCGCGATCGTCTCGCGATAGAAGGACGCGCTTAGCTTGGCAGTGCGGCGCTTGGTTTCGAAGTCGACGTGGTAGAGGCCGAAGCGCTGTTCAAATCCGTCCGACCATTCAAAGTTATCCATCAGACTCCACAGGAAGTATCCGCCGATGGGCACGCCCTCGGCGGTGGCGCGCTGCAACTGCGTCAGGTAGTTCCGAAGAAACATGATACGGTCGACGTCATAGACGGTGCCATCGGCAGCCGGCTGGTCGCTCCCTGAGGTCCCGTTCTCGGTAATATAGATCGACTTCACATTCCATAGCCTGGCGACGTGACGCGGCACCCAATACATGGTCTCCGGACCGGGCCTGAGCCAGGTCGCTTTCATGCGGGGAAACGAGGCAGGAAACGGCGCCAGCGCGAAGCCGCGTTCATTGTCGGCGGCGACGACATAGTGGTCAGGGGTGTAGATATTCAGGCCGACAAAATCGACCGGCGATGAAATGACGCGTAGATCCTCGGCGGTATGGTCAGGAGCATCCCTGCCAGCCTGCGTGAGATATGCATCGGTGTATTTTCCCTCCATCATCACGGTCAAATAACCGGCATTGAGCTCGCGCGTCGCCATCTCGGCTGCCCGGACATTGGCCGGCGTTTCGATCGCGGGGATGCAACTTACGGCGTTCTCCGCCGGGCCGACCCTGGTGCCGGCGCGTCCATGGGCCCTGACGGCTTGCACCGCGAGGCCGTGCCCAAGTGCAACGTGGTGACGGACCTGATTCAGACCTGCCTGGGACAATTTGAGGCCCGGCGCATCGGCGCCAGTGCCATGGCCGAGCTGAACGAGCCTGGCGCATTCGTTGATCGTAAAGAAATGCTTCACACGGTCGCTCAAACGCTCCGCGACATAGGCGGCGTAGTCCGCAAATGCCTTGGCGGTATCGCGGGAGGTCCAACCGCCGAAGCGGTCCTGAAGCGCCTGCGGCAGGTCCCAGTGATACAGGGTGGCATACGGCGCGATGCCATGCGCCGACAGTTCGTCCAAAAGTCGGTTGTAGAAGTCGAGGCCTTTTGGATTTGGCGAGCCGACGCCTTCCGGGAACACGCGCGGCCACGCGATCGAGAATCGATAGGCCCTTGCTCCCAGAGACTTCATCAACCGAACGTCTTCCTTGTAAAGATGATAGTGGTCGGTCGCAGTGTCTGCAGTGCTTTGATCGGCGATGGCCCCAGGCGTGTGAGCGAAACGGTCCCAGATCGACGGGCCCCGGCCGTCTTTGTCGACAGCCCCCTCGACCTGGTAGGATGAGGTCGCCGTCCCCCATACAAAGCCATCCGGAAAACCTGACCGAGCGCTCCGATCTCGCAAACCGATTTCCGGGCCAGATTGAGCGAGGCCGGGTCCAACCGGCAGCATCGATGCCCCGAGGGCGGACCAGCCCACGATGCTGGCAAACTGGCGGCGGGAAAATCTTGTGAAAGCTCGCTTCAAGGTCGTCGCCTCACTTGCCGATGGTCGGTTTGATCCGTTGTCTGAAGCGTCGCACTCGCAACAGTAGAATATCACTTTTTGCGTAGGCCGGCGCAATTGTAGCGGCGCCAGATCGACACGCTTCCGGCACGCGGTTATACAGGCGGTTTGGTGCCATAATGGAGCCGGACCAATCGGGTTTCGTACGCCGCTGGCGCTCTTCGTCGTCTCTCTGGGTGTGATTGCTGCGGTGTGGTGGTGGATGGCCACGCCGGTGACGCTGACGCGTGCGCCGATCGACGCCGCAGCGAAGCTGGAATGTATTTCCTACGCGCCGTTCCGCAACGATCAGACGCCGCACGATCCGGCGCTGATCGTCAGCCGGGAACAGATCGCGGAGGACCTGCGCGAGCTTGCCAAGATATCCAAGTGCATTCGTACCTATTCCGTCGACAACGGACTGGACAAAGTGCCTGAGCTTGCGTCCGAGTTCGGATTGACAGTTCTGCTCGGGGTCTGGATCGGGCGCGATCGCGCCAAGAATGCTCTCCTCATCGATATCGCGGTCGCGCTGGCCGAGGCTCATCCGGGGGTCATCACAGCGATCATCGTCGGCAGCGAAGTGCTGTTGCGGGGAGAGATGATCGCGTCCGACCTCCGGCAAATCCTACGTTCGGTCAAGCCGCGCGTGGAGGTGCCGGTGACCTACGCCGATGTCTGGGAATTCTGGCTACGCCACCCGGAGGTAGGCGCCGACGTCGATTTCGTCACCATTCATTTTCTGCCCTATTGGGAAGACTTTCCGCCCCGCGCCGAGGACGCGGCCGCGCATGTCGATGGCATCCGCAGGCAAGTGGCGGCCGCCTTTCCGGGCAAGGAGATTCGAATCGGCGAAACCGGGTGGCCGAGTCACGGCCGGATGCGCGCGGCCGCCTTGCCGTCCCGCATCCACCAGGCGCGTTTCGTGTCGGAAATTCTCGATCGGGCGAGACGGGATAATTTTCGCGTCAATCTGTTCGAGGCTTACGACGAGCCGTGGAAGCGCCGGTGGGAAGGAACGGTGGGCGGTTATTGGGGTTTGTTTGACGGAACGGAACGCAAGCCGAAGTATCCGGCCGGCGCGGCAATCAGCAACCATCCGTCATGGAGGCTGCAGATGGCGGGCGGAATGCTTCTCTGCACCTGCGTGTTCGCAACAGCGCTGCTGACGTCAAGAGGGCGGCTGACGCCCCCGCGATCGGCGGCCTGGATTGCGGTCGCGGCGTCTGCGTCCCTCGTTGGGATCTTGTTTGGCCTAAGCGCCGAAAAGCTATTCTACGAGGGGTATGGAGCGGGCGGCTGGTTGGTTCACAGTCTGCTACTGGCCGCGGCAACAACTGCACCGTTGCTGTCAACGGTGGCCCTGATGTCGGGGCGTCCGCTTCCAGTGGTTCTGGACGTATTGGGGCCGGAAAAGATCCGCACGCCGTTGTTCCTGACCAACATGCTCGGATTTGCGCTGATCGTGATGACGGTGATTGCGGCGCAAATTGCCCTTGGCCTCGTTTTCGACGCGCGCTGGCGCGATTTCCCATTCGCCGCCATGACCATGGCGGTGGTGCCGTTCTGGACGCTGGCATTCCTCAACCGTCCAAGGACCGGGTCCCGGCCGCTCGCCGAGGCGGTGTTCGCAGGATTGTTTGTTTTGGCGGCGGTCTACATCATGCTCAACGAAGGGCCTTACAACTGGCAGGCGATGTGGACGGGGGCAACCTATCTCCTGCTGGCCAGCACGCTGTGGCAGGCGCGCGCGGTCACAACTGGAGATTGATGCCTACCGCCAGGCGGTGCGTGGCCTTGGCCCCACGCGCGATCTCGCGCACCAGCCCGACCGTCTCCTCGATCATGCCGGCGCTGACGTCAAGATGGGTGCAGGCGCGGATGCGGCCGTCCATCATCGCCAGCAGCACGCCGCGCCTGCGCAGGGCCGCGACCATGGCTTCGCCGCTGACGCCGGCGCCGTCAGGTTTGAAGAACACCAGATTGGTCTCGGGTTGCTGCACTTCGATGCCGCTGATTTGCGCCAATCCGCGCGCCAGCGCGCGCGCATTGGCGTGATCGTCGGCGAGGCGGTCGACGTGATGGTCGAGTGCATATACGCATGCGGCGGCGCAAATGCCGGCCTGCCGCATCGATCCGCCGAGCCGCTGCTTCCAGCGCCAGACGTCGTCGACAAAGGCGCGCGATCCGGCGATGACGCCGCCGATCGGGGCGCCGAGGCCCTTGGAAAAATCGATCCAGGCGGAATCCCACCCCGCCGCCATGTCGCTTGCCGATGTCCCGGTAGCGACGCAGGCGTTCAACAGCCGCGCGCCGTCCATATGGGTGATCAGCCCGTTCGCCCTGGCGATCTCAACGATTTCATCCAGCGCGGTCTTTTTCCAGATCGTGCCGCCGCCGATATTGGCGGTCTGCTCGACACTGACCACGGTCTGCGGCGGCTGGTAGCGCGAGCGCGGGTGCAGCGCTGCGCGAAAGGTCTCGGGCGTGAATTGCCCGTCGTCGCCCGCCAGCGGCGTGATCTGGAATCCGCCGAGGGCGGCGTGCGCGCCACCCTCGCGGGCGATGATGTGCGCACTGACATGGGCGAGGATTTCGTCGCCCGGCCGGCAATGCGACAGCGTCGCCGCGACGTTGCACATGGTGCCTGACGGCATGAACACCGCGGCCTCCTTGCCCAGCAGGTCGGCCACGCGCTCGCAGAGCAGATTGACCGTCGGGTCGTCGCCGATCTGCTCATCGCCGACCTCCGCGCGCGCCATCGCCTCGCGCATCGCTGGCGTCGGGCGGGTCTGGGTGTCCGACAGCAGGTTGATGCGGACGGGCTCGGCCTTGGGATCGCGCGGGGCGGGGGTGTAGTGCATGGAAGGTCTCACAGCTGTGCTTTATGGCCGATCTGGTGCCTTCTAAGCGTTCCACCCGGACAGCTCAATGATAGTCAGACAAAAAAGAGCCCCGGCGAAACCGGGGCCCTTGATTGCTCGGAACTGAAACCGATCAGCGCGAATAGAACTCGACGATCAAATGCGGCTCCATCTGCACCGCGAACGGCACGTCCGACAGCGCGGGGATGCGGGTGAACTTGGCCGTCATCTTGGAGTGGTCGACTTCGATGAAGTCAGGCACGTCGCGCTCGCCGAGCTGGCTTGCTTCCAGCACATGGGTGAGCTGCTTGGAGGATTCCTTGACCTCGACGAGGTCGCCGGGCTTGACCTTGTAGCTGGAAATGTTGACGCGACGGCCGTTCACCTTGACGTGGCCGTGGTTGATGAACTGGCGCGCGGCGAACATGGTCGCCACGAACTTGGCGCGATAGACCACGGTGTCGAGGCGGCGCTCCAGGAGGCCGATCAGGTTTTCGCCGGTGTCGCCCTTCATCCGGCCGGCTTCGACATAGATGCCGTGGAACTGGCGCTCGCTGATGTTGGCGTAATAGCCCTTCAGCTTCTGCTTGGCGCGGAGCTGGACGCCGAAATCGGACAGCTTGCCCTTGCGGCGCTGGCCGTGCTGGCCGGGACCATATTCCCGGCGATTCACCGGGCTCTTGGGGCGGCCCCAGATATTCTGGCCCATACGGCGGTCGATCTTGTATTTCGCCTCACTGCGCTTTGTCATCGCGTCCTCTGATAGGTTTGAGTCTTGAGGAAACGCGCCCTCCTGTGCACCGGGAATGCCGGGGCCGACAGGTCCGCCTCGAAAGCTCGGGGAAGACCGCGGGTCGCGAAACGCAACGCGGGCCGAAACCGGCCCGCGAGCAAGCGGGTTTTTAGGGAGAAACCGCCGTTCTGTCAACGAAAACAGCCGGTTTTCCGAGTTAAATCGGCTTCCGTCAGGTCCCGACGGCCCGGACCGCTTTTGCCTCGGTTTGCGGCCGGTCGGCGCGCAATTCGGCTGCGATTTCGGTGTTCAGCACCTGTTCCAGCCGGCTGAGGACGCCGGCGATAAAGGCGGCGTCGGTAATCCGGTGATCCCAGCGCAGCACCACGTCGATGGTCTGGTCGGCTTTGGCTAGGCCATAGCTCAGGACGAACGGCCCCGGACTGAGCGCATGCAACTGTCCAGCCCCATAAGCGGCCACCGAGGTTACGCCGAAACTGCCGAAGTAATTGGCCCGCTGGCGGCCGAAATTCAGTCCGATCGCCCAGAACAGGCGCCGCAGCGGCAACGGCAGCCGGGTGATCCGCATGATCCTGCGGAACGCCGGTACTTGCTCGATCGGGGCTTCCTTGGCGCGCCGGATCAGCGCATCGACCTCGGTGAGCGGAATTTCGTCAGGCGCGGCGATCTTTTGCGGCAGCACGCAATCCTGCCCGTCTTCGACCCGCGCGATCGCCACCATGGCGACGCTGCGCGGCAGTTCGTAGAAGGCGGGCGACGGCCATTTGACATAGAGCGTGCGCAGCACCGGCTGTTCTTTCGCCACCAGTGCGAACGCCTTGGCGAAGATCGCCGCCCAGCCCGGCCTGCGCGCGGCTTGGGCCCGGGCATCAAGCAGGCCACGGATGCTGACGGGCCGGATCAGCGAAACCATGGGAACGCGGATCGAAGCGCGCATGAGATCGGCGACGAAGCGGCGCGGCATGGTGATTTTTCGAGCCGTTCCGCGCATCATTCCGCCCAAGATCCTGCCACAGGCCGGTCGGCCATCGGCCGTTCGCCGTGATTGGCCGGTCCGACCGACATCTAGCACGAACAACCCGCTTTGACGCTAGTTGGTTCGGGCATGCCCGCGTCAATAAACCTCCAGTATTTTGAATGGTTTGCCGGGACCATCGGAACTTATCGCCTGATCCCTTCAAGGCTCGCCGCAAGGCCGCGCTGGAACAGCGACCAGTCGAATCCCAGCGCCAGCGCCACGTAGCCGCGGTCGATCATCCGATTGGCTTGCTCGGCCGTTCGCGCGACGCCGCCAATCGGCACACCGCTCTTGAGGATTCCCGCCTCGGCGCGCGCCATCAGTTCGACCACTTCAGGGTCGTCGGGCAGGCCGCGCTTGTTGATGGAGGTGGCGAGGTCGCCGGGGCCGATCACCGCGAGATCGATACCGGGCGTCGCCATGATCTCGTCGATTCGGTTGACCGCCTCGACATGCTCGATCGTGATCATGCAGATCATGTCGTCATCCGCGGTCGCCATGTAATCCGCCATCGACACGCCCCAGCGGAACGGGGCGTGGAACGGGCCCCACAACCGCTCGCCCTTCGGCGGATAGCGGACGCCGCGGACGGCTTTCTCGGCATCGGCGCGGCTGCAGATCATCGGGAAGTTGATTCCGAGGGCGCCGATGTCCATCGGCGCTTTAGCCAGCCAGGGCTCGTTGGCCGCGATCCGCACCATCGGCACGCAGGACGTGCCAGAGGTCGCCGTGATCATCGCATGCGCCGAGCCGAGGTCGATTGGGCCGTGTTCGAGGTCGATGATGATCCAGTCCAGCCCCGAGCGGGCCATGATCTGCACGGTCTGGATCGAGGGAATGGTTGCGATGGCGCCGAAGGTCGGGCGTCCCTGCCGCCATTGCTGGCGCAGGCGATTGAGCGGCGCGGGCCTCGGGGATGTCAAAGCGCTAACTCCTGCCTGTCGAGCTTACGCCGGGACGCGGCCGCCAAAGAACGGCATCAGCGCCCGGCTCAGCCGGTGCGGCCGTCCTGACGTGAATATCATTTCCGCGCCGGCCCGGTCGGATTCGTTTCCGGGAGAGCCGAGCAGATCAGACACACGCCGGGCGATGGCGGGCGCCGGATCGATCCAGTCGACCGGCCAGGGCGCGAGCCTGGTCAGCCGATCGAGCAGCAACGGATAATGGGTGCAGGCCAGCACCACGGTGTCGGTGCGGGCGTCGCCTTCTCCGACAAAGCAGGGAGCCAGTTCGGCCGCGATATCGTCATCGCGGACCTCATTGCCGTTGAGGGCTGCTTCGGCCAGCGAGGCCAGCTCAGCCGAGCCGACCAGCGTCACCTCACAGCCTTGCGCGAAATCCTCGATCAGGCGCTTGGTGTATTCGCGCTGCACGGTGCCCCTGGTGCCCAGAACGGACACGCGCTTTGTCCTTGAACCGGCGCAGGCCGGCTTGATCGCGGGCACGGTGCCGACGAACGGTACGTCATAGGCGCTGCGCAAATGCGACATCACCAGCGTGGAGGCGGTGTTGCAGGCGATCACCACCAGATCGGGGGCATGCCGCGCGGTCAATTCGCCGATCAGCGGCACCACGCGCGCGATGATCTGATCCTCGGTGTGATGGCCATAGGGAAAGAACGCGTCATCAGCGACATAGATGTAATGGGCGTCACGGCGCGCATCGACGATTTCACGAAGCACGGTGAGGCCGCCGAGACCGGAGTCGAAGACGAGGATGGTGGGCGGGGATGACACGCTGCTACCTTAGCCGATGCCGGGTTACAATTCAGTTGTCGTGACGGCGTTGATGGTCATTTTGGGCTTTTCTCCAGGTCCTAGACGGGCAGCAGCGGCCGGTGCGGCCCTGCCGGCAGCACGATGCGGATGGTGTCGCCGGGCCGCACGTCGCCGTCCGCAATGACGATGCTCATGACGCCGGCCTTGCGGATGAGGTTGCCGTCGCGGTCCCGGTCCAGCGTCGCCGCCATCAATCCCTTCTGGAAATCATCGATCTGGATGCAGGGATTGCGCAGGCCCGTCAGTTCGACCGCGGCGTCGGCGCCGAGATGCAGCCGGGTCCCGGTGGGCAGCGCCAGCAGATCGACGCCTGATGTGGTGACGTTCTCGCCGAGGTCCGCGGGGTGAACGACAAAACCTTTTCCGCGCAACTCATCGAACAGTTCGGCGTGGATCAAATGCACCTGCCGCAGATTGGGCTGCGTCGGATCCCTGCGGACGCGGGAGCGGTGCTTGACCTTCTCGCCCATGTGCGCGTCGCCGGCGACGCCAAGGCCATTGAGCAGGCGGATGTAAAGGCTCGGCGTCTTGCTGAAATGATGGCCGCGACGGGCGCTGACGGCGAGGACGTTGCCCACCTGCGAGGCGGCCTCAATCATGCCGTGCCGAACACGCGCTTGAAGATCGTGTCGACGTGCTTGAAGTGATAGCCGAGGTCGAACTGCGCCTCGATCTCGGCGTCGGTCAGGTGCTTCCTCACGTCGGGGTCTTTTTTCAGCAGGGCCAGGAAGTCGCCTTCGCCGCGCCAGACGGGCATCGCGTTGCGCTGCACGTATTTGTAGGCGTCCTCGCGGCTCGCGCCCTTTTGCGTCAGCGCGATCAGGAGCCGCTGCGAATGCACGAGACCGCCGAGTCGGTCGAGGTTCTTTTGCATGTTGGCGGGATAGATCAATAGCTTGTCGATCAGGCCGGCCAGGCGCATCAGCGCGAAGTCCAGCGTCACGGTGGCGTCCGGCCCGATCATGCGTTCGGCCGAGGAGTGCGAGATGTCGCGCTCGTGCCAGAGCGCGACGTTTTCCATCGCCGGCATCGCATAGGCGCGCACCATGCGCGACAAGCCGGTGAGATTTTCCGACAGTACCGGGTTGCGCTTGTGCGGCATTGCGGAGGAGCCCTTCTGGCCCTCGGAGAAGAATTCCTCGGCTTCCAGCACCTCGGTGCGCTGCAAATGGCGGATCTCGGTGGCGAGCCGCTCGACCGAGGAGGCGATCACGCCAAGGGTCGCAAAATACATCGCGTGGCGGTCGCGCGGGATCACCTGGGTCGATATCGGCTCCGGCACCAGCCCCATCGCCTTGGCGACATGGGCTTCCACGCGCGGGTCGATCTGGGCGAAGGTGCCGACGGCGCCCGAAATCGCGCAGGTCGCGACTTCCTTGCGGGCGGCGAGCAGACGCTCGCGGGCGCGGGAAAACTCGGCATAGGCGTAGGCGAGCTTGAGCCCGAACGTCACCGGCTCGGCGTGGATGCCGTGCGAGCGCCCGATCGTCGGCGTCATCTTGTGTTCGAAGGCGCGCTTCTTCAGCGCCGCCAGCACCTTGTCGATATCGGATATCAGGAGGTCGGCGGCGCGGGTGAGCTGGACGTTGAAGCAGGTGTCGAGCACGTCGGAGGAGGTCATGCCCTGGTGGACGAAGCGCGCCTCGGGACCGACGATTTCGGCCAGATGGGTCAGGAAGGCGATGACGTCGTGTTTGGTCTCGCGCTCGATCTCGTCAATGCGCGCCACGTCGAAGGTGGCATCCTTGGCCTTGGCCCAGATCGTCTTCGCCGCCGCCTTTGGGATGGTTCCGAGTTCCGCCAGCGCATCCGCCGCATGCGCCTCGATCTCGAACCAGATCCTGAAGCGGGTCTGCGGCTCCCAAATCGAGGCCATTTCCGGGCGGGTATAGCGGGGGATCATCGACGACTCCGGCGGATTGCCTCTTATGCCGCGCTTTAGCAGAGCGGCCGGAGCGAGACAAACGCGCCGGCCTTGGAGCTGATGACGGCGCGAAACTGGGGGGTGCCTCATAGTCACTGAAATTTGACTGACAGATATTGAAATCTGTCAGCGGGATATGCTATCTCCCCAGCCGACGCCGGGTGTTGGGCGTACCCCGGCTTGTTGGACCGCCGGGGTGCTTGCTGAGGACTGACGCTATGATGATCCAGATCATTCATCTGACCGCACAGATCCAGCGCTGGCTCGATCAGCGCGTCGCCAGCTATCTGGCGGCGGAGGCCGAGCGGCTGGAGCTGTTGAAACATTGACCTGTCGAGCATGACCCGGAAAAGTGGAGTCCGGTTTTCCGAAAAGGTCATGCTCAAACAAAGAGATGAGATCATGATGCGAGACCGCATCATGATCTGGAGGGATTGAATGACCGCCCGTCCCATCGTTTTGAAGGTGCCCGCATGAACGAAATCGTGGTCTTGACCCCCGAGCGGATTTTGGAGGTGACCGAGGACGTTCTGCGGCGCTACGGTCTGGCCAAGGCGACGGTGGTGGACGTCGCCCGCGCCCTCGATGTCAGTCATGGCAGCGTCTACAGGCATTTTCCCAGCAAGGCCTCGCTGCGCGAGGCCGTTGCCAAACGCTGGCTCGACCGGGTAAGCGCGCCGCTGCTCAAGATCGCGGAAGCTTCCGGCCCGGCGCCGGCCAGGCTGGAGCGCTGGCTGCGCACGATGTTTTCGATCAAGCACAAGCGGCTCGGCGACGATCCCGAGATGTTTGCGACCTACCTGACGCTGGCGCGCGAGGCCTGCAGGGCGGTGCATTGCCACAAGGATTGCCTGGTCGATCAGATCGCGCGGATTCTGTCCGACGGCGTCAAGCAGGGCGCGTTCGAGGTCGCGGACGTCAAGGTTGCGGCGCGCGCCATTTTCGATGCCACCAGCCGCTTTCACCATCCCGGCCATGCCGAGGAATGGAACGAACCCGGCGCCCCGGCGCGGATCGATGCGCTGCTGACGCTTTTGCTGAAGGGACTGGAAGCGTCGCGCAAGCGCTGACTTTCTGTCACCCACGGCAATCTCCCGCGACCCCATATGCGCTGTCGGTTCACGGCGCGTGGTTTGATATCCATCAAGACGCGCGCTGGCACCGGCGAGATGATGGACGGGGAGGGCTGCGTGCGTCTCGCCATCTTTGCGGATATCCATGCCAACCGGCAGGCGTTCGAAGCCTGCCTCGCTGTTGCGCACGCGCGGGGGGCGGAGCGGATCATCTGCCTCGGCGACGTCGTAGGCTACGGCGCCGACCCTGAATGGGCTGTCGATGCCGTGATGGGTCTGGTCGAGGACGGCGCCATCGCCGTGATCGGCAACCATGATCATGCCATCGGAAACCATTCCGAGACCATGAACGCCGAAGCCCAGGCCGCGATCGAATGGACCCGCGGCAGACTCAGCGGGCCGCAGCGGCGCTTTCTGGCCGAACTGCCGCTGAAGCGGCAGGAAGGCGACCGCCTCTATGTGCATTCGGAAGCCGCTCACCCGGCGCGATGGCGCTATGTGCACGGCACGTCGGAGGCAGCGCGCAGCATCGAGGCGACCGCCGCCCAGGTCACGTTTTGCGGACACATTCACCGGCCGGCGCTCTATTCGATGTCATCGGCGGCGAAGATGACGAGTTTCATCCCGACATCGGAGGTGCCGGTGCAATTGCTCGGCGGACGGCGCTGGCTTGCCGTTCTCGGCTCGGTCGGGCAACCGCGCGACGGCAATCCGGCGGCCTCGTTTGCGATGCTCGACACCTCGTCCCGCGAGATCACCTATTGCCGCGTGCCCTACGATGTCGAGGCGGCGGCGGAGCGGATCCGCGCCAACGGCCTGCCGCACTGGCTGGCCGACCGCCTGCTTCTGGGGAGATGAGAGATGGCAAGGCCATCAATCGAACCCGGCGCGGAACTGGACGGTTTCACGATCGGCGAACGCGTTCACCAGGGCGGCATGGCAACGCTGTGGACGGTGACCCGCCCCGGCATCACGGCGCCGCTGTTGATGAAGATCCCGCGGATTTCCGAAGGCGAGGATCCGGCGGCGATCGTCAGCTTCGAGATGGAGCAGATGATCCTGCCGCGGCTGGCCGGCCCGCATGTGCCGGCCTGTTTCGGTACCGGCGATTTCGACCGGCAGCCCTACGTCGTCATCGAACGCATTCCCGGCAAGACGCTCTACAGCCGGATCGGCGAATTGCCGCTCCCCTATGAAGAGGCGCGGATCGTCGTCGGCAGAATCGCGACCGCGCTGGCCGACCTGCACCGGCAGAACGTCATCCATCACGACATCAAGCCGAGCAGCGTCATGTTCCGCCCCTCGGGCGAATGCGTGCTGATCGATTTCGGGCTGTCGCACCACAATCAGTTGCCGGACCTGTTGCAGGAGGAATTCCGTCTGCCTTACGGCACCGCGCCGTACATGGCGCCGGAGCGCCTGCTCGGGGTTCGCGACGACCCGCGCAGCGACCTGTTCTCGCTGGGCGTGCTGCTGTATTTCTTCACCACTGGCGAGCGGCCGTTCGGCGAAAGCGAAACTCTGCGCGGCATGCGCCGCCGGCTGTGGCGCGATCCCTATCCGCCGCGCAAGCTGAGGGCAGATTATCCGCCCTGGCTGCAGGAAATCGTGCTGCGGTGCCTGGAGATCGAACCGGTCTGGCGTTATCCGACCGCCGCCCAACTGGCGTTCGAGCTGGCGCACCCCGATCAGGTCAAATTGACGGCGCGCTCGGAGCGACTGCAGCGCGATCCGCTCAGCACGGTGTGGCGCCGCCGCTTCAACCGCGACCTGACCCAGCCGAAACCGAAATCCGATATCGCGGCCCAGCTGGCCGCGGGGCCGATCGTGGTCGTCGCGCTGGACACCGAGGAGGGATCGGCGGCGCTTAACGTGTGCCTGCGCCGGACCGCTGCGCAGCTGCTGGCGACTTTGCCGTCCGCGCGGCTCGCCTGCCTCAACGTTCTCAGGCTCGGACGCATCACCCTCGACCGGACGCTCGACGAACAAGGCAACAACAAGCATATCGACCGGATGGTCGCGCTCCGGCACTGGGCGCAACCGCTGGAACTCGATGAAAGCAGGCTCACGGTGCATGTGCTCGAGGCGATCGACCCCGCGTCGGCGATCCTGGAATTCACTGCTGTCAATCAGGTCGACCACATCGTGATTGGTGCGCGACAGCATTCGATGCTGCGCGCCTTGCTCGGCAGCGTCTCGGCCAGGGTGGCGGCGGAGGCCGCCTGTACGGTGACAGTGGTGCGTCCGCGGCGACTGGCTTCGGCGCCAGAATCGGCCAGGGAGGTAGCGGCGGATCAGGCGTAGGGGGCGCTTATTCGAGCGCCTGGACGGGTGGAAACGCCTTGGAGTTGGACTTGCCGCGCGGTGCGACGCCTTTCGCCTCGGCACGGGCGCTGGCTACGCGCGGCTCGCCGATCGCTTCCGCCCGCGCGGCCCGGACCCCGTCTCCTGAAGCATGTCTCCGGTGCCGCGACGAACGGGGTCGATCAATTCCCCAGGACCGCGATATCGCCGGCCCAGCGGAGTAACCGACGAACGCCCCGGCGATGGCACCGACCGGCCCCAGCACGACGGCGCCGGCCAACGCTCCCAGCGCAGCGTCACCGGCGCGGTGCTGCGCCAGCGCGGAAGCGGGCGCGAGAAGCAGGAGCATTGCAGCAAAAGCGTAGGCTTTGATCATATTCCCGTTCCATCGTGAACACAGTAAATCCTGATCTGCCTTTATGGCCAGAGCATGAAGCTTTGTGGCGAGAGCATGGAGCTTTCGGGTTCGCCCAGCCCTGGCAGCCCAGCGGGTCTGCGTCAGATCATTTCGCCGCGCGCCAGGGCGGCGGCGTTGCGGATCGCAGAAATGTTGGACCTGTAGGCCTCCACGGTTCCGCCCTTGAACACCGCGGAGCCGGCGACCAGCGCGTTGGCGCCGGCGGCGGCGAGCTGGCCCGCGACATCCGGACCGACGCCGCCATCGACCTCGATATCGATCGGCCGGCCCGCCGTCATCGCCCTGAGGTCGCTGACCTTGCCGAGCGCCGACTTGATAAAGGCTTGCCCGCCGAAGCCGGGATTGACCGACATCACCAGCACCAGGTCGATCAGGTCGATCACATATTCGATGGCGCTCACCGGCGTCGCCGGGTTGAGCGAGACGCCGGCTTTTTTCCCGAGTGCCCGGATCGCCTGCAGCGATCGATGCAGATGCGGGCCGGCCTCGGCGTGGACGGTGATGTGGTCGCAGCCGGCCTTGGCGAGGGCTTCCAGATAGGGGTCGCAGGGGGCGATCATCAAGTGTGCGTCGAATATCTTCTTGGTGTGCGGACGCATCGCCTTGATGACATCGGGACCGTAGGAGATGTTGGGCACGAAATGTCCGTCCATCACGTCGAGATGGATCCAGTCGGCGCCCGCCGCATCGACAGCGCGGATTTCCTCACCCAGCCGGGCGAAATCCGCCGCCAGGATTGACGGTGCGATGATGAGGGGACGTGAGGCAAATTGTTGGGACATGCGCGTTTTCCCAGACCTCTCAACGGGGCAGAACGGCCCCGCGTAACATGCAGGACGGCCGGGGGCAATGCGACCGCCGGACCCTGTTGTGGGCGGAAAAATCTGCCGCCGCGGGCATGGATTGCCGGGCCTGGCCGTCGCAGGCGATGCGCGAGATCCTGGTTTTGCAGGGCTTTTTGCCGTGGCACGGCGCTTGCTGAAGAACATGCAGGAGTTATCGGCCGCCGACCACGGCGATTGGAGATCAACCATGTTCCTTGCTTTGGGCGCAGCGTCCTCGGCTCTTGATGCCCTCAAGGCGCTGACGTCGTCGAAATCGTCGTCCGCGCCATCCACCGGACGCGGCCAGAACCCGCAAAGCCCGTTCGACCTGTTGTCTGCGGACACCACTGCTGCGGCGGATGCGAAGCCGGGCGGCGGCGGTCGTTCCCGGATATCGCCGGACACCATGAGCGCGCTGCTGGCCCTGCAGAGCCAGGCCCCGGAAGGATCAGCCCACGCCGCCGCCAAGGGTGGCTCCAGTCTGCTGAAGGACCTGTTCGCGCAAATCGACGGGGACGGCGACGGCAAGATCACGCAGTCGGAATTTGGCGAAGCGCTCGGCGCCGGCGGCACCAATCTCGCGCAAGCCGACAGCGTGTTCGGCAAGCTTGACAAGGACGGCGACGGCGCGGTGAGCCTCGGCGAACTGGCGTCGGTGCTGAAGGGCGCCAAGGGTCGCCACCGCCATGACCACGCCGCAAGCGGCGTCGGCGATTCCAGCGGATCGAATCCGTTCCTGAAGGCCCTGCAGGGCGCCACCACCACGTCGGTCACCAACAGCGACGGCTCGGTGACGACGTCGCTGACCTACGCCGATGGATCGAAGGTGACGATGACGTCGGCGGCGGGCGGCAGTTCGCCCGGCGCCGCGACCTCGTCCTACAATTTCATCGAGCAGATGATCCAGCGCCAGGCCAAGGCGATGGCTTCGGCGGCCAACCCGTCACTGTCGGTCAGTGCCTGAACGCCAGACCCGGCGAACATCCTTCGGAAGCTGCCCTAGCCGAAGCGATTCCCCCACGCCGGTAGCGCGCCCAGAAAGGGCAGCGCGGTCGCTGCATGGACGCCGCGGGCAATCGCGCGCGCAACCGTGTTGGCGGCCACCATTCCAAGTTCGGTGAGGCCGAACAACGGATCGACCGGCTTCTGCCCGGTCGCAGCGGCGAACACGACGTCACCATCCAGCGGGGCGTGAACGGGGTAGATGGCGCGCGCCATTCCGGTCTGCGCGATCATCGCCAGCCGCCGCGCCTGCGGCTTCGTCAACACCGCATCGGTGACGACCACGACCAGCGTGGTGTTCGCCGAGGCCGCGGCTTGCGGCCCGCCCTTGAGCCGCGCCCGCAGCATGTCGGCCGTGAACGAGGGCGGCAGTCCGCGCCCGCCAAACTCGTTGCCGATCTCGAACGGGGCTGCCCAGAACCATGGTCCATCACCGACGGTCACGCTGCCGACCGCATTGACGACCGCTAGCGCGCCGACCATGACGCCGCCTTCGGTTTGCGCGGAGGCGGAGCCGAGGCCGCCCTTGAGATTGGCCGTGGTCGCGCCGAGGCCGGCGCCGACGCTGCCCAGCGCGAAATCGGCGCTCGCCGCGCGGGCCGCGGCGTAGCCGAGGTCACGATAGGGCGGGAAGCGCCCCCAGGCCTTGTCGCCGCCGTTGAGCAGGTCAAAACAGATGGCGCCGGGAACGATCGGAATGATGGCTTCGCGCACCCGAAAGCCGCGCCCCTGTTCGGCGAGCCAGGCCTGCACCCCGCCGCCGGCGTCCAGCCCGAATGCCGAACCTCCGGAAAGCGCGATGCCGTCGATCGCCTCGACCGTGCTGTCGGGCTTGAGGAGCGCGTCCTCGCGGGTGCCGGGCCCGCCGCCGCGCACGTCGACCGAGGCGACCGCGGGGGTGTCGAAGATAATTGCGGTGACACCGGAGGCGAGCGCGGCATCGTCGGCGTGGCCGACGCGCACGCCGGAGATGTCGGTGAGCAGGTTTTTCAAGGCGTATGTCCGCCGGGCCGCCCCGTGCCGGGCCCTCATTATGGATATATCAGGCGTGCGGAATGCATCAACCGCCAAGCGCCGGCCGGACCTGATGTAGGCTCCCCGCGGGCGGGCCTAGTGCTGGGTCCGCCGAGCGGCATTGACATTGGGGGTTGTGTCTTCAGGCGAAACCGCTTCCAAACCGGGCTGGTGTGGCGACAGCGGGACCGAGAGGGAGCAAACCAGACCTTCCGGGCGCCAATCGAATTCTGCCTGCCCGCCGAGCTGGGATTCGATGCTTGCGATCACGCTTCTTGTTCCAAATCCGCGCGACGCCGGCTTTTCAACCGGAGGCCCGCCGGTTTCCGACCACATGATCTTGAGAAGGCTGTCCTGCTCCCCCCAGGCCAGCGACAGCCGGCCCGACAGCGTCGACAGCGCCCCGTACTTTGCCGAATTCGTGACGAGTTCGTGCAGCGCCAGCGCGATCGTCTGCGCAGTAGCCGGCTCCAGTTGCAATTCCTCGCCGCTCAGCGCGATTTGATCGCCTGTCGAATAGGGCGCGAGCTCCTCGTCGATCAGCTTTGTTATTTCGGCGCCTTGCCAACTCGACAGCGAGAGCACGGTGTGAACTCGCGCGAGCGCGTTGATCCGTCCTTCGACCGAGCGGATATAGCTCTTGACGTTGTCACCGCGCGTCAGCCGGACGATGGATTGCGCCAGCGCCAGCGCGTTCTTGGCGCGGTGATCGACCTCCCGCGCCAGCAGGTTCTGGCGTTCCTCGGCCTGCTTGCGCTCGGTGATATCGACCGTGACGCCGCTGACGCGGATGACGCGGCCGTCCTTGTCCATGGTGGCGGCCGCTGTGCCAGCGCACCAGCGCATCTCACCGTCGGGTCGTATGATCCGGAACTCCGCCTCGTAGGATTTGATGCCGTTTGAAAACTGCGCGACCGCTCTGCGCAGCTCATCGATATCGTCAGGGTGCAGGTACTCCTGGACGTTTGACGGGGTCACCACGAAAGTCTTGGGGTCGAGTCCGAAAATCTGGAACTGGCCCTCGTCCCACATCCAGTCGCCCTTGACCCAGTCCCAATCCCAGGAGCCCATCTTGCCCGCGGCGATCGCCAGGCTGCGCCGTTGTTCGCTTTCCAGCAGCCTTGTGTGCGATTCCTCCAGTTCGGCGGTGCGGGCGCGAACACGATCTTCGAGCTCGATGTTGAGCAGCTCGAGCTGGCGGGTCTTGCGATACAGTTCGGCGAAAACCTTGATCTTGGCGCGCAACACCTCCGGCACCACGGGCACCGGTACATAATCCACCGCACCCATCTCGTAGCCGCGCAACCGGTCGATGTCACTGACCTGGATTGCGGAGATGAATATCATCGCGGTTTTCTGAAAACGCGGATGCTCGCGGATCATGGCCGCGAGCTCGAACCCGTCCAGTTCCGGCATGCAGACGTCGACGAGTATGATGGCGACATCGTTCTTGAGCAGGAATTCAAGCGCTTCGCGGCCGGATGAAGCCTTGATCAGGTTCTCGCCGAGCTCCTTCAAAATGACCTCATAGGCAAGCAGCTTCGCTGGCTGATCGTCCACCAGAAGTATGTTTACCTTCTCTTGGTCCATCATCTGCTTGTGCCGATCAACGGTGGAGCCACATTCGTATGGCTAGGAGCAACTGTTCAGTATTGACCGGCTTGGCGAGGTAGTCAGAGGCGCCGGCCTCGAGGCATTTCTCGCGGTCGCCCTTCATCGCCTTGGCGGTCAGCGCAATGATCGGGAGGCGGCCAAAGGACGGGTTTTGCCGGATAACGCCGATGGTCTGATATCCGTCCATCTGCGGCATCATGATATCCATCAGCACGACCGCGATGTCTGGATTCGACTCGACCAGTGCAACGGCCTCGTGGCCGGTCGTAGCGGTCAGCACCTTCATGCCGCGCCGCTCCAGTACGCTGGAGAGCGCGAAAATGTTGCGGGCATCGTCGTCCACCAGAAGAGCGGTCTTGCCAACCAAATCTTCGTCGGAACTGTTCAGCTTTTCAAGCATCCTCTGCTTCTGGATGGGCAATTCCGTAATCACACGGTGCAGAAACAGCGAGGTTTCGTCGAGCAGGCGCTCCGGCGACTCGACGCCCTTCACCACAATGCTTCGAGCCATGGTGTGAAGTTCCGCATCCTCTTCGGCGGAAAGCTCGCGGCCGGTGAACACCACCACAGGCACGTTCGAAAGGGAATCGTCCTGGCGGATCCGGTCGAGGACCTCGAAGCCGCTCATGTCGGGTAGCCGCAAATCCAGCACGACACAGTCGCAGCGGCTGTCGCGCAGGGTCGACAATGCGCTTGCTCCGGTATCCGCCGTAACGATCTCGATATCGTCGTGGCCGAGCAGTTCGGAGATGCTCATCTGCTCGGCGGCATTGTCCTCCACGATGAGGAGCCGCTTGCGGCGCGGCTTCGCGTACTCCTTGATCTGGGACAAGGCGGCGCTGACGCCCTCGGTCGTCGTCGGCTTGTTGACGAACGAGAACGCCCCGCGCGCCAGCGCATGCTGGCGATCCTCGTCCAGCGTGATGATCTGGACCGGGATGTGGCGGGTCAGCGGATTGTGCTTGAGCTGGCTCAGCACCGTCCAGCCCAGCATGTCCGGCAGGAACACGTCGAGGGAGACCGCCGCGGGCTGGAACTGCTTGGCGAGTTCGAGCGCTTCGGCGCCGCGGCTTGCCACCAGAACCTTGAAGCCCTTGTCGCGGGCCAGATCGATCAGCACCCGCGCGTAGTGTGGATCGTCCTCGACGATCAGCAGAATGGTGTCGCCAGGCTCGAGATTAAGCCGGTCGTCCGGCAGCTGCTCGATGATCCGCTCTTGCGTTGCCGCGGCCTGCAGCGCCGGCGCTGCGAATTGCGATGGGGCAGGGGTCCGTGGTGCAACCGTCGGGCCGGAGTATTTCAGCGGCAAGTAGAGCACGAAGGTGCTGCCCTTGCCGGGCGCGCTGCGCAGGTGGATTTCGCCGCCGAGCAGGCTCGCGAGTTCGCGGCTGATGGCCAGACCAAGGCCGGTGCCGCCGTATTTGCGGCTGGTGCCGGCGTCCGCCTGCTGGAACGCCTCGAAAATCAGCTTCTGCTTTTCGAGCGGGATGCCGATCCCGGTGTCGGTCACCTCGAAGGCGATAACGGCCGGCGCCTGGTTCAGGATCGGGTGCTCCGCGCCCCATCCGCCGACGGCGGCCGACACGTTCAGCTTCACGCCGCCCTCGGCGGTGAACTTGAACGCGTTGGAGAGCAGGTTCTTCAGGACCTGCTGCAGCCGCTTGGAGTCGGTGACCATGCTGCGGGGGAGGCTCTCGTCGATCTCGACGTTGAACGAGAGCTGGCGGTTCTCGGCCTCGTGGCGGAACGGGCGTCCGACGGTTTCAAGCAGGCTCGAGGTCAGTATCTCCTCGGCATCCACGGTCACGGTGCCGGATTCGATCTTCGACAGGTCGAGAATGTCGCTGATGAGGTTGAGCAGGTCGGTGCCGGCGCCATGGATGGTGCGGGCGAACTCAACCTGCTTCGGCGACAGGTTGCCGTCCGGGTTCTCGGTGAGCTGCTGGCCGAGAATCAGAATGCTATTGAGCGGTGTGCGCAACTCGTGCGACATGTTGGCGAGGAACTCGGACTTGTACTTCGATGTCAGCGACAGTTCGGTCGCCTTCTCTTCGAGCGCGCGCCGCGCCTGTTCGATTTCCTGGTTCTTTCGCTCGACCTCGACGTTGCGCTCGGCGAGTTGTTGCGCCTTCTGTTCCAGCTGTTCGTTGGTCTGCTGCAGTTCCTTCTGCTGGGTCTGCAGTTCGCCGGCAAGTTGCTGGGACTGCGTCAGCAGGCCCTCCGTCTGCATCGTGGCCTCGATGCTGTTGAGCACGATGCCGATGCTGTCGGTGAGCTGTTCAAGGAAGGTCATCTGCGAGGTGGTGAACGAGTTCACGGAGGAGAGCTCGATTACGGCCTTGACCTGGTTTTCGAACAGGATCGGCAACACCACGAGGTTCTTCGGGACGACGCGCAACAGCGCCGAGTTGATCGGCACCGTGTCGGTCGGAATGTCCGACACCAGCCGCTGGCGCTTGTCCATGGCACACTGTCCGATCAGACCCTCGCCGAATTGGACGACCAGCGGGTGAGGGCTGGCGCCGTCGCCGGCATAGGCCGACAGCAGTCGCAGTTGCGGGGTTTCCGGATTCTCGACCTGGTAGATCACGCCCATATGGGCGTTGATCAGCGGCGCCAGTTCGGTCAGCAGCAGCCGGCCGACCGTGGTCAGGTCGCGCTGTCCCTGCAGCATGTTGGTGAACTTGGCCAGGTTGGTCTTCAGCCAGTCCTGCTCGGTATTGACCTGGGTCGTCAGGCGGAGATTGCCGATCATCGTGTTGATGTTGTCCTTGAGTTCGGCCACCTCGCCGCGGGCGTCGACCTGGATCGAGCGGGTCAGGTCGCCCTTGGTCACGGCGGTCGCCACTTCCGCGATCGCGCGCACCTGGGACGTCAGGTTGGCGGCGAGCAGGTTGACGTTGCCGGTGAGGTCCTTCCAGGTGCCGGCGGCGCCGGGCACGTTGGCCTGGCCGCCGAGCCGACCCTCGACGCCGACTTCGCGCGCCACGCTGGTGACCTGGTCGGCGAAGGTCGCGAGCGTCTCGGTCATGTTGTTGATGGTATCGGCGAGAGCTGCGACCTCGCCCTTCGATTTGACCGTCAGGTTCTGCTTGAGGTCTCCGTTGGCGACCGCCGTCACCACCTTGACGATGCCGCGCACCTGTTCGGTCAGGTTGGCGGCCATGAAGTTCACGGTGTCGGTCAGGTCCTTCCAGGTGCCGGCGACGCCCGGCACCTGCGCCTGACCGCCCAGCTTGCCCTCGGTGCCGACTTCGCGCGCGACGCGCGTCACTTCGCCGGCAAAGGCGTTGAGCTGATCGACCATGGTGTTGATGGTGTTCTTCAGTTCGAGGATTTCGCCTTTCACGTCGACCGTGATCTTGCGCGACAGGTCGCCGCGGGCCACCGCCGTCGTGACTTCGGCGATGTTGCGGACCTGCGTGGTGAGGTTGGCCGCCAGCAGGTTGACGTTGTCGGTCAGGTCCTTCCAGGTGCCGCCGACGCCGGGCACCACGGCCTGGCCGCCGAGCCTGCCTTCGGTGCCGACCTCGCGCGCCACGCGCGTCACCTCGGCGGCGAACGAGCGCAGCTGCTCTACCATGGTGTTGAGGGTATCCTTCAGCAGCAGGATTTCGCCGCGGACATCGACCGTGATTTTCTTGGACAAGTCGCCGCCGGCGATCGCGGTGGCGACTTCGGCGATGTTGCGGACCTGCGCGGTCAGGTTCGAGGCCATGAAGTTGACGTTGTCGGTGAGGTCCTTCCAGGTGCCGGCGACTTCAGGCACCTCGGCCTGGCCGCCCAGCTTGCCCTCGGTGCCGACCTCGCGCGCGACGCGCGTCACTTCCGATGCGAACGCGTTGAGCTGGTCGACCATGGTGTTGACGGTGTTCTTCAGCTCCAGAATCTCGCCTTTGACGTCAACCGTGATCTTCTTCGACAGGTCGCCCTTGGCGACCGCCGTCGTCACTTCGGCGATGTTGCGGACCTGGCCGGTCAAATTGCCGGCCATCGAGTTGACGTTGTCGGTTAAGTCCTTCCAGGTGCCGGCGACGCCGGGCACGTTGGCCTGACCACCCAGCCGTCCCTCGGTGCCGACTTCGCGCGCCACCCGGGTGACTTCGCCCGCAAAGCGGTTGAGCTGGTCGACCATCGTGTTGAGCGTTTCCTTCAGCTGCAGGATCTCGCCGCGCACGTCCACCGTGATCTTTCGCGACAGGTCGCCGCCGGCGATGGCGGTGGCGACTTCGGCGATGTTGCGGACCTGGGCCGTCAGGTTACCGGCCATCGAGTTGACGCTGTCGGTCAGGTCTTTCCAGGTGCCGGCGACGCCGCGCACTTCGGCCTGGCCGCCGAGCTTGCCGTCGGTGCCGACCTCGCGGGCGACGCGGGTCACCTCGCCGGCGAAGGCATTGAGCTGGTCGACCATCGTATTCAGCGTTTCCTTCAATTGAAGGATTTCGCCCGATACGTTCACCGTGATCTTTTTGGACAGATCGCCCTTGGCGACGGCGGTGGCGACCTCGGCGATGTTGCGCACCTGGCCGGTCAGGTTGCTGGCCATCGAGTTGACACTGTCGGTGAGGTCTTTCCAGGTGCCCGCGACGCCGCGCACCATCGCCTGGCCGCCGAGCTTGCCCTCGGTGCCGACCTCGCGCGCGACGCGGGTCACCTCGCCGGCGAAGGCGTTGAGCTGATCGACCATGGTGTTGATGGTGTCTTTCAGTTCGAGAATTTCGCCGCGCACGTCCACCGTGATCTTCTTGGACAGGTCGCCATTGGCGACCGCGGTCGTGACCTCGGCGATGTTGCGAACCTGCGCCGTCAGGTTGCTCGCCATCGAGTTGACGCTTTCGGTCAGGTCCTTCCAGGTTCCGGCGACGCCGAGCACGTTGGCCTGGCCGCCGAGCCGGCCCTCGGTGCCGACCTCCCGCGCCACGCGCGTCACTTCGCCGGCAAAGGCGTTGAGCTGGTCGACCATCGTGTTCAGCGTTTCCTTCAGTTGAAGGATTTCGCCCGATACGGTCACGGTGATCTTCTTGGACAGGTCGCCGCTGGCGATCGCGGTCGCCACGTCGGCGATGTTGCGGACCTGGGCGGTCAGGTTCGAGGCCATGAAGTTGACGTTGTCGGTAAGGTCTTTCCAGGTGCCGGCGACGCCGGGGACCTGGGCCTGGCCGCCGAGCTTGCCCTCGGTGCCGACCTCGCGGGCCACGCGCGTCACTTCGGAGGCGAACGCGTTGAGCTGATCGACCATCGTGTTGATGGTGTCCTTCAGCTCCAGAATTTCACCGCGGACATCCACGGTGATCTTGCGCGACAGGTCGCCGCGGGCGACGGCGGTGGTGACGTTGGCGATATTGCGGACCTGCGCGGTGAGGTTGCCGCACATCGCGTTCACCGAGTCCGTCAGATCCTTCCAGGTGCCGGCGACGCCGGGCACGATCGCCTGGCCGCCGAGCTTGCCGTCGGTTCCGACCTCGCGCGCCACGCGCGTCACTTCCGAGGCAAAGGACCGTAGCTGGTCCACCATGGTATTGATGGCCTCCTTCAGCTGCAGAATTTCACCGCGGACGTCCACCGTGATTTTTTTCGACAAGTCGCCATTCGCCACCGCGATGGTGACTTCCGCGATGTTGCGGACCTGGCCGGTGAGGTTGTTGGCCATCGAGTTGACGCTCTCGGTGAGATCCTTCCAGACGCCGGTCACTTCCGGCACCTGGGCCTGGCCGCCGAGCTTGCCCTCGGTGCCGACCTCGCGCGCCACGCGCGTCACCTCCGAGGTGAACACGCTGAGCTGTTTGATCATCGTATTGACGATGGTGGCCGATTGCAGGAATTCTCCGCCCAACGGACGGCCGTCGACGTCGAGCTGCACGGTTTGCAGCAGATCGCCTTGGGCCACCGCGGCGACCGCGCGCGTCACCTCGCGCGTCGGCCACAGCAGATCGTCGATCAGCGTGTTGACCGAACCTTCCATGTCCGCCCACGATCCGCTGGAAAGGTCGAACTTGACGCGCTGGCGGGTCTTGCCTTCGCGGCCGACGACCTGGCCGACGCGCTCAAGTTGCTGCGCCATCCGCTGGTTGGCGGCGACGATTTCATTGAAGGTGTCTGCGATCTTGCCCTCGATGCCGAGGTGATCGCCGGTCATCCGCACCGAGAAATCGCCCGCGCGCATCGCCTGCAAGGCTTGCAGCAGATCCTGCAGCGGTTCGGCTTTGCCGTTGGCGGCCGATTTGCGCCGGGGCGCGCGCCGTAGCTTTGATGAGGCTCCAGGGGAGAGATCGCTCATAGGTTCTTCCTCAAAATCAGCTGGCACGAATCGGTAGCTGAGAAGCGATTCCAAATCATAGAACCGGCTGCCCACTGCAGATCAAGCTGGAACTACGGTTAAGATCGTTAAATCAACGACATGGAACTCAGCCCGAGGTCCCCAATGCACCCGCAAACAAATTGTTCCCCGAGACGAAAAATTTTCCGGAATCCAAACGAAAACGCCCCGGCAAGCCGGGGCGTCTGGTTTCGACGGGAGGGTAGAGGGTCAAGAGCCCTTGGGATTGATCTCGACGTAGTTGCCCTTGGCGTCCCACTTGTAGACGACATAGTCGATCGCCTTGATGTCGCCCTTGGCGTCAAAGCCCATCTTGCCCAGCACCGTGTTCCACTCGCCGGCCTTGATGGCCTCCATCACCTTCTTGGGATCTGTCGATCCGACCTTCGCCACCGCCTGCGCCCAGACCTGCATCGCGGCGTAAGTATAGAGTGTGTAGCCTTCGGGATCGATGTTCTTGGCCTTGAACTTTTCGACGATCGCTTTCGCGGTCGGCTTGTTGCGGGGATCGGGACCGAAGGTGAACAGGGTGCCTTCGCCGGCCGGTCCAGTGATGGTGGCGAATTCCTTGTCGTTCAGGGCATCGCCGGCCATCAGCACGGTCTTGAGGCCCTGGTCGCGCATCTGGCGCAGGATCAAGCCCGCCTCCTGATGGTAGCCGCCGACAAACACCAGGTCGATGTTGTCGCGCTTCAGCCGCGAGACGATCGAGTTAAAATCCTTGTCGCCCTTGTTATAGGATTCGAACATCTTCTCGGTAAAGCCAGCCTTGTTGAGCGCCTTCTTGGTTTCGTCGGCGAGACCCTTGCCGTAGGTGGTCTTGTCGTTGAGGATGGCGACATTCTTGCCCTTGAAGTTCTTGGCGATGTAGTTGGCGGCGACGAGGCCCTGCTGGTCGTCGCGGCCGCAGACGCGGGCCACGTTCCACAGCTTGCGCTCGGTAAACAGCGGGTTGGTCGAGGCCGGCGTGATCTGAAGTACGTTACCATCGGCGTAGGCCTCCGACGCCGGGATCGACGACGACGAACAGAAATGGCCTGCCACGAACGGGATCTTCGCGCTGGCGAATTTTTCCGCCACCGAGCGCGCTTGCTTGGGGTCGCAGGCGTCGTCGCCGATCTGAAGCGCCAGCTTCTTGCCGAGTACGCCGCCGGCGGCGTTGATGTCGGCCACGGCCTGCTCGGCCCCGTTCTTCATCTGACGTCCGAACGCGGATTCGCCGCCTGTCATCGGGCCGGCCACGGCGATGGAGATATCCTGCGCCAGCGCTGCGGTCGAAAGCGCCAGGGAAGCGCCCAATGCCAGGCCGATGAGTTTCAGTGGTTTCATGAGATGTCCTCGCGGGTGGGTCGATTTCGGGAAACGCCCGGCGGGCCGGGTGCGAAAATCACGGCCATTGTGGCTGATTTTGCGGCGAAGTCATCGGCAATTATCCAGCCTATCCACGATCCGTTCGCAGCATCTTGCCGCAGTCTCCCGCGGCAGACCCCCTTCGCATGCCTGCCGGAAGCTAGGCCCGACGGCCGCCTTCCAGATAGGCGGCACGGATTTCCGGGCGTTGCAGCAATTCGCTGCCGGTGCCCGAAAGCGTGATCAGGCCATTGACCATGACATAGCCGCGGTGGGCGAGCCTCAAGGCGTGATTGGCGTTCTGCTCGACGATCAAGACGGTCAGGCCATCCTGCCGGTTCAGAGCCCGTATCGCGTCGAAAATCTGCCGCGCGATCAGGGGCGCAAGGCCGAGCGAGGGTTCGTCCAGCATCAGCAGGCGTGGCCGGCTCATCAGGGCGCGACCGATCGCCAGCATCTGCTGTTCGCCGCCGGACAGGGTGCCGCCGCGCTGACTCATCCGCTCCTTCAGCCGCGGAAACAGCGTGAAGATGCGCTCCAGGCCGCTGGCGCGCTCCGCCTCGCTGGACGAAGTCGCGTCGGCGCCCATCTGCAGGTTTTCCGCCACGCTCATGCGCGGGAAGATCCGACGGCCCTCGGGGGACTGGGCGATACGGAGCCGTGCGATCTCGTGCGTCGGCACGGCGCTAATGTCCTGGCCGTCGAATTCGATCCGGCCGGAGCGGGCGCGCGGCCGGCCGAAGATCGTCATCATCAGCGTCGACTTGCCGGCGCCGTTGGCGCCGATCAGGGCGACGATTTCGCCGGCGTTGATGTCGAGATCGACGCCCCTCAGCGCCTCGATCTTGCCGTAGGCCGCGTGCAGCGAGCGGATCGCGAGCAGGGGGGCGTTCGATGGCGCGGTCATGTTCCACGCTCCATCACCGCGATGGCTTCCTCCTCGTCGGCGCCGAGATAGGCGGCGATTACCCGGGGATCGTCGCGCACGTGTTGCGGCGTGCCTTCGGCGATCTTGACGCCGTAATCCATCACGACGACATGGTCGGAAATCTCCATCACCACCGACATGTCGTGCTCGATCAGGAGGATCGAGGTGCCGTGATCCGAGCGGATCGAAAGCAGAAGCTCGCTCAGGCCTGCGCTTTCCCGCGCGTTCAGTCCGGCGGCCGGCTCGTCGAGGCACAGCAGTGCCGGATCGGTGCACATCGCGCGCGCGATCTCCAGGCGCCGCTGGTCGCCATAGGGCAGGTTGCCGGCGGCATCGTCAGCGCGATCCAGAAGCCCGATGCGTTCCAGCCAAGTCCGCGCCAGATCGATCGCGGCCTGCTCGGCGACGCGCCAGGACGGCGCGCCGATCAGGCCGAGAAATGTCAGCCCGGAGGCCCGCATCAGCGCGTTGTGCTGGGCCACCATCAGGTTCTCCAGCGCGGTCATGCCCGGAAACAGCCGGATATTCTGGAACGTGCGCGCGACCCGCGCGAGCTTGGAAATCCGGAAGTCGTTCAGCCGTTCGAGCTGGATGATATGGCCGTCGTCATGGGTGAGGCGCAGCACGCCCGAGGTCGGCTTGTAGAAGCCGGTGATGCAGTTGAACACCGTGGTCTTGCCGGCCCCGTTTGGTCCGATCAGCGCGGTGATCTTGCGCCGTTCGGCGTCGAAGGACAGCTCGTTGACGGCGACGATGCCGCCAAAGCGCATCGACAGCCGATCGACGGAGAGGATGTGATCCCCGCTCATCCGCGCCCCTCGTTGACGAGATCGGCGGAGATAGCCTGATTATGGCGCAGGAACACGGTGGGCGCGCGATGGCCGATCAGGCCGCGCGGCCGCCAGATCATCAACAGCACCATCGCCATGCCGAACACCAGCATGCGGTACTGGTCGAGCCCGCGAAACAGCTCGAAGCCGCCGATCATGGCGAGTGCGGCCAGCGCCACGCCGAGCTGGGAGCCCATGCCGCCCAGCACCACGATCGCCAGCACCAGCGCCGATTCATGGAAGGTGAAGGATTCTGGGCTGATGAAGCCCTGCCGCGTCGCAAAGAACGCGCCGGCGAAACCGCCGAACATCGCCCCGGTCGCGAACGCGGTCAGCTTGGTCGTGGTGGTGTTGATGCCGAGCGCGCGGCAGGCGATCTCGTCCTCGCGCAGCGCTTCCCAGGCGCGGCCGATCGGCAGCCGGCGCAGGCGGATCGTGACCCAGTTGGTGAGCAGCGCCAGTGCCAGGATCAGGTAGAACAGAAACACGATGCGGTGGGTCGGCGAGAATTCGATGCCGAGCCGGGCCGCAAGCCCGTCCTCGCCGGGCGAAAGCGGGATGCCGAACAGGGTCGGCCGGGGAATGCCGGTAATGCCGTTTGGCCCGCCGGTCAGGCTCTGCCAGTTGATGATGACAAGACGGATGATCTCGCCGAAGGCCAGCGTGACGATGGCGAGATAATCCCCGCGCAGCCGCAGCACGGGAAATCCCAGCAGCACCCCCCAGAAGGCGGCGAGGATGCCGGCGAGCGGCAGGCAGACCCAGAACGACAGTCCGAAATTGGTCGCCAGCAGGGCGTAGGAGTAGGCGCCGACGGCGTAGAAGGCGACATAGCCGAGGTCGAGCAGGCCGGCGAGGCCGACCACCACGTTCAGTCCCCATCCGAGCATCACGTAGGTCAGGACGAGGATGGCAAGGTCGAGGATGTAGCGCTCGTTGTAGAAGATCACCGGCACCAGGAAGGTGAACACCAGCAGCACCGGTGCGACCAGGCGTCCGGCGAGCGACAGCCCGCTCTGTACCGATGCCGGGACCACCCTGACGGTGCCGACCGGTCCCCACCATTGCCGCAGCAATTCGACGACGATGCTGCCGCCGAATACGGTCGCCACCATGGCGGCGAGGTCGCCGAACCGCGTCCAATAGGTCAGTTGTCCGTCCGGACCGGCATCGGTGCGCACGCCGATCATCAGCGAGAACAGCACCAGCGCGACCAGTGCGCTGATCAGCGCCTTCTTGAAGATGAAAGCGATGCCCGGAACGCGTGAATCTTGCGGGGAGGCGAGGGTTGCGCTCACGCGGCCGGCCATCAGACTTTTTCAACTTCGGGCCGGCCGAGCAGGCCGGTCGGAAGGAAGATCAGGACCACGATCAGGATCGAGAACGCGGCGACGTCCTTGTATTCGACCGAGAAGTAAGCCGACCACATGGTTTCGATCAGGCCGATCAGCAGCCCGCCCAGCATCGCGCCGGGGAGCGAGCCGATGCCGCCGAGAACGGCGGCGGTGAAGGCCTTGATGCCGGCGACGAAGCCCATGAAGAAATCGACCAGGCCGTAATAGAGCAGGTACATCATGCCGGCGACGGCGGCGAGCGCAGCTCCGATCACGAAGGTCATGGAGATGGTGCGGTCGACATCGACGCCGAGCAGCGATGCCATGGTCTGGTCCTGTTCGCAGGCGCGCATGTCGCGGCCGAGCCGCGTGCTCGAGACTAGCCAGGTGAACAGGCCGAGCAGGACGACGGTGGTGACGACGACGATGATCTGGATGTTGGAGAGCTGCACCACGAAGCCGCCTGCGCCCTCGTACAGCGTGTAGCCTCCGGTGATGATCGGCGGCACCGGCTTGACCCGCGCGCCCTGGGCGACCTGCGAAAAATTGATCAGCACGAACGACATGCCGATCGCCGAAAGCATCGGCGCCAGGCGGAACGAGTGCCGCAGCGGCCGGTAGGCGATGCGCTCCACCGTCCAGCCGTACAGCGCCGTGATCGCCATCGACACCAAAAGCACGATCAACAGGATGAGGGGGATGGCGGTAAGGCCGAACGAGACCAGGATCAGGAAGGTGATCAGCGCAATGAAGCCGCCGATCATGAAGATGTCGCCATGGGCGAAATTGATCATGCCGACGATGCCATAGACCATGGTGTAGCCGATGGCGATCAGGCCGTAGATCGAGCCGAGCACGAGGCCGTTGATCAGCTGCTGGGCGAAATAGTCCATGTGCTGCCGTTTGTCTGGATGACGCGGCGGTGGCCCCGGCAGCCGGTACGCCGCGTCGTGTCATTTTCTAACAGCGGGATATGGAAGCGGCAACAGCGGGAGGAGTGGCTGAAACGGCTTGTACACGGTGTCTCCGAGCGCCCGCTACCCATGTTCCCCGCCATGGACTTCGACCGTCCGATCCATTTTCTGCAAAACAACCCCATGCAAAGGATTCCGGGTCCAGCCAGCGCTGTCAGAAACCCAATAAAATCAACAGGTCGTTGATCCCAGGCTTGAGCCTCCGGGCGCCTTCCGGCCTCGGCAGCCTCGCCCGCTATCCCTTCAGCAAATCCAGCTCGGCGAGAACGGCGGCGGCTTCCTTCATGGCGTGGTTGGCCGCCGGCACGCCGCAATAGATCGCCTGCTGCAGCAAGATCTCCTTGATGTCGTCGGCCGTGAAGCCGCCTTCGCTGAGCGCGGCGCGCACATGCAGGCGGAATTCATCCCATTGGCCGAGCGCCACCAAAGTTCCGATGACAAGCACGCGTCGGGTTCGGTGATCAAAATGCGGCCGGGTCCAGATGTCGCTCCAGGCATAGCGGGTGATCAGGTCCTGGAAGTCGGTGTTGAACGCGTTGCGGTTCTTGATCGACTTGTCGACCCATTCATTGCCGAGCACTTTTCGGCGCTGAGCCATGCCCTCGTCACGGCGTTGATTGTCGTCCATCAGTGTCTCCTCCAGGGCGTCATTCCGGGGCACGCGAAGCGTGAACCATGATGTGCAATTGCACATCTGGGAATATCGAGATTCTCAGGTGCGCAATTGCGCACCATAGTTCGCCTCTTCGAGGCGCCCCGGAATGACGACATTCATCTAGCGTTGCGTCAAAAAGCCGACCACGGCGTCGGCGAAGGCGTGCGGTTGCTCGACATTGGAAATATGCGCGGCGTCCAGGATCGTCATGCTGGCGCCTGGTATCCGGCTGCGGATGAATTCGGCGGCCGAAACCGGCGTCGCCACGTCGTGGCGGCCGGCGATCACCAGCGTCGGACTTTTGATCTTCGCCAGCAGATCGCGCTGGTCAAGCGTTGACAGCGCCTCGCAGCAGGCGAGGTAGCCCTCGACCGGCGTGGCCAGCAGCATCGCCTTCATGTTCGCCGCGACCTGCGGCGCGCGCTCGCGAAAATCCGCCGTCAGCCAGCCTGCGATCACGGCATCCGCCACCGCGGCGATGCCGCCTTCCTTCACCGCCTTGATCCGGTTGAGCCAGTTGGTCGGGTCCGGATAGTGGCAGGCGGTGTTGGCGAGGATGATCTTGCCGAGCCGCTCCGGCGCGTTGGCGCCCAGCCATTGCCCGACCATGCCGCCCATCGACAGGCCGCACCAGTGCACTTTCGGGATGTTGAGGTCGTCGAGAATCGCCAGCGCGTCGCGGCCGAACCGCTCCATCGAATAGGGGCCTGATGGCACGCTCGACTTGCCATGGCCGCGGCGGTCGTAACGGATGACGCGGAACACCTGGGTGAGTGCCTTCATCTGCGGCTCCCACATCTGCAAGGTAGCGCCCAGCGAATTCGACAGCATCAGCGTCGGTCCGCCGTCGCGGCCTTCGACGGATACGTTGAGCAGGCACCCGTCGGCGTCGATCATCGGCATCAGTGTTCTCCGGTGTCGTTATTTTTCCAAGCAGGGAGGGAGGGACAGCGACGCGCTCCTCTGCGCGGGACCTACCATTCCCGCCTGCCGCTGCCAATGCTCCCCTTGCCCGGCGCCTGCTGCACTGCGAATAAGCATCGCTCGGGCTCCGGGTGGCTTTCCTTTCGGGCCGGGCGTGCTTTACTTGGGGATGATCAGGGTGAAGCGATCCAGGAGGCAATCCCATGGCCATGACAATGAACGGCGAAGTCCAGCTTGCGGCGCCGCGCGAGGCCGTGTGGGCCAAATTGAACGATCCGGAGGTGCTGAAAGCCTGCATTCCCGGCTGCGAGGAGCTGGAGAAAACCGAGGACAACGGCTTCCGCGCCACTGCCAAGATGAAGGTCGGTCCGGTCTCCGCCCGCTTCAAGGGCAAGGTCACCCTGAGCGATCTCGACCCGCCCAACGGCTACAAGATCTCGGGCGAAGGCGAGGGCGGCGTTGCCGGTTTCGCCAAGGGCGGCGCCACCGTGGCACTGGCCGAACGGGACGGCGGCACCTTGCTCACCTATAATGTCGAGGCGCAGATCGGCGGCAAGCTGGCCCAGCTCGGGCAACGCCTGATCAACGGTTCGGCCAAGAAGCTGGCCGACGAGTTCTTCGCCAATTTTGCCAGGGCCGTGCAGGGCTGATTAAGGCGGTGCCCGTCTCCGACGCTCCGGTCCAATGGCCCGGTTAATCCGACAGGCCATGTCCCAGGCGAGGGGCTCCTGAGGTTGCTCATTGCCGGGATGGCCCATAATATGGCCTTGGAATGAATTTAGACGCCTGCGCGGCCGATCGGCGGCGGCGCAGCTCAAGAGAGTGCTGATGGCCAAGATTTCCCTGATCGTGAACGGCAATCCCGTAAACGCCAATGTCGACCCCCGTACCCTTCTGGTGCAGTTTCTGCGGGAGAACCTGCGGCTGACGGGCACCCATGTCGGCTGCGACACCTCGCAATGCGGCGCCTGCGTCGTGCACCTCGATGGCAAGGCGGTGAAGTCCTGCACCACGCTTGCCGTCATGGCCGATGGCCATGAGGTTCGCACCATCGAGGGGCTGGCCGCCGACGGCGCGCCGCTGCATCCGATGCAGGAAGCCTTCCGCGAGCATCACGGCCTGCAATGCGGCTTCTGCACGCCCGGCATGATCATGACCGCGGTCGATCTGGTTCATCGCAAGGGCCATGACCTCTCGGACCACGTCATTCGCGAGGAGCTCGAAGGCAATCTTTGTCGCTGCACCGGCTACCAGAACATCGTTGTCTCGATCGCCGCGGGCGCCAAGGCAATGGCCAAGTGACCTCGCTCAGGACATTCGACCTCACCCAAGAAGTCTGACCTCGCCTCATCGATTTCATCGCGATCGCGTTCAGGAATTTCTCATGTATGAATTCAAATATCACCGTCCGGCGACCGTGCGGCAGGCTGCCAATCTCCTGGTGAAGAACGAAGACGCCAAGTTGATCGCCGGCGGTCACACGCTGGTGCCGGTCATGAAGCAGCGGCTCGCCAGCCCGCCACATCTGGTCGACCTCTCGCATATCGAAGGGCTCGACACCATCGAGGTCAAGGGGCGCTCGCTGGTGATCGGGGCGACCGCCAGGCATGCCGACGTGGCGAATTCCGCGACCGTGCGCGAGGCGATCCCGGCGCTCGCTGAACTCGCAGGCCAGATCGGCGATCCCGCGGTTCGTCACAAGGGCACGATCGGCGGCTCGCTCGCCAACAACGATCCGACGGCGGATTACCCCGCGGCCGTGCTCGCGCTCGGCGCCACCATCGTCACCAACAAGCGCCGGCTGAAGGCCGAGGAATTCTTCCAGGGCTTGTTCACCACCGCGCTCGAAAGCGACGAGATCATCACCAGGGTGATGTTCCCGATGCCGAAGAAGGCGGCCTACGTCAAATTCCGCAACCAGGCCTCGCGTTACGCGCTGGTCGGCGTGTTCGTCGCCAAGCGCCCGTCCGACGTGCGGGTGGCGGTTACCGGCGCGGGCTCGGAGGGCGTGTTCCGCGCCACCGCGTTCGAGGAGGCGTTGAAGAAGCGCTTCTCGCACAAGGTGCTCGACGGCCTGTCGGTTTCTGCGGAGGGGCTCAACAGCGACCTGCACGGCAGCGCCGAATACCGCGCGCACCTGATCGGCGTGATGACGCGCCGCGCCGTCGAAGCCGCGACCGCGAAGTAGGCTTGCCAATTCCTGGCTTATCGAGACGGGCTTTCCCATGATTGCGTCGGCGCTGCCCACATCCGTCGACGCCATGCTCGATCTCCTGACCTCGCGCGGCTACCTCGCCGAGCGGTCGCTGGCAACCGTGGCCTATCTGTCGCTGCGGATGGGACGGCCGCTGTTTCTGGAGGGCGAGGCAGGCGTCGGCAAGACCGAGATCGCAAAGGTGCTGTCGGCCGCGCTCGGGCGCAAGCTGATCCGCCTGCAATGCTACGAGGGACTGGATGTCGCCTCCGCGGTCTATGAGTGGAACAGCGCGGCGCAGATGATCGCGATCCGGCTCGCGGAAGCGGCCGGCGACACCGATCGCGAGCAATTGTCGTCGGATATTTTCGCCGAGCGCTTTCTGATCAAGCGCCCGCTGCTGCAGGCGCTGGAGCCTGACGTCGCCGGCGCGCCGGTGCTGCTGATCGACGAACTCGACCGCGCCGACGAGGCGTTCGAGGCGTACTTGCTGGAAATCCTCAGCGACTTCCAGGTTACGATTCCCGAATTCGGCACCATCAAGGCGCCGCAGCCGCCGATCGTCATCATCACCTCGAACCGCACCCGCGAGATCCACGACGCGCTGAAGCGCCGCTGTCTGTATCACTGGGTCGACTACCCCGATGCCGTGCGCGAACTGGCGATCGTCAAGTCGCGCGTGCCCAACATTTCCGCAAAGCTGTCGCAGCAGGTGGTGCGCTTCGTGCAGGCGCTGCGCGACCAGGATTTCTACAAGTCGCCGGGCGTCGCCGAAACCATCGACTGGGCGACAGCGCTGACCGAACTCGACGCCCGCTCGCTGACGCCGCAGATGGTCGGCGACACGCTGGGGGCGCTGCTGAAATACCAGGACGACATCGCGCGGATGCAGGGCGACACGCTGCAGAAGGTTTTGAGGGAAGCGACGAGCGAGAATTAGACCGTCGGTCTCGTAATAGCACTAGTCATTCCGGGATGGTCCGAAGGACCAGACCCGGAATCTCGAGATTCCGGGTTCGACGCTGACGCGTCGCCCCGGAATGACGAGGTAAGTAACCGGGTCCCATCATGACCACCATCGATCACCTCAATCCCCCCACGGGCCAGATGGCCGACAACATCGTCGGCTTTGCGCGCGCGCTGCGGGCCGCCGGCATTCCCGTCGGGCCCGGCGCCGTGATCGACGCGCTGAACGCGCTGCAGGCGATCGAGATCGGCCACCGCGCCGACGTTTACGCCACGCTGGAGGCGATCTTCGTCAAGCGCCGCGAACACCGGCTGATCTTCGCGCAGGCGTTCGACCTGTTCTTCCGCGCCGCCGAAGACTGGAAGCACATGCTGGATTCGGTGCCGTTGCCGGACCATGCCCGAAAGAAGCCGCCGCCGGCCTCGCGCCGCGTGCAGGAGGCGCTGGCCCAGCCTTCGATGCGCGACGAGGCGCCACAGATCCAGGAGCAGGAGCTGCGGCTATCGGTCTCCGACAAGGAAATCCTGCAGAAGAAGGATTTTGCGCAGATGAGCGCGGCCGAGATCGCCGAGGTCACCCGCGCGATCGCCGACATGAAGCTGCCGCAAGCCGAACTGCGCACCCGCCGCCACCAGCCCGACGCCAGGGGGCTGCGGCTCGACATGCGGCGCACGCTGCGCAACTCCTTGCGCACCGGCGGCGAGATCATCGATATCCGCAAACTCGGCCGGATCGACAAACCGGCGCCGATCGTGGCGCTGCTCGACATTTCGGGATCGATGAGCGAGTATACCCGTCTGTTTCTTCATTTCCTCCACGCGATCACCGATGCGCGCAAGCGCGTGTCGGTATTCCTGTTCGGTACCCGGCTGAGCAACGTGACGCGCAGCTTGCGGGCGCGCGATCCCGACGAGGCGCTGGCGCGCTGCTCATCGTCGGTAGAGGACTGGGCTGGCGGCACCCGCATCGCCACCTCGCTGCACGGTTTCAACAAATTATGGGGCCGGCGGGTGCTTGGGCAGGGCGCCATCGTGCTATTGATCTCCGACGGGCTGGAGCGGGAGGCCGATGACAGGCTGGGGTTCGAGATGGATCGGCTGCACCGGTCCTGCCGTCGCCTGATCTGGCTCAACCCGCTGTTGCGCTACGGCGGCTTCGAGGCCAAGGCACAGGGCATCAAAATGATGCTGCCGCACGTTGACGAATTCCGCCCGGTGCATAATTTGAGCTCGATGGAGGGGTTGATCGCGGCGCTGTCGGCGCCGCCTCCGCCGCATCATCGCAGCCTGATCCGATCGGCAGCTTGAAAGGGCGTCACATGCTCAACCGCGATGAAGACATTCTGCAGGCGGCCGAGAACTGGCAGAAGGCCGGCCACGGGGTCGCGCTGGCGACCGTGGTCGAGACTTGGGGTTCGGCGCCGCGGCCGGCCGGCTCCAGCCTCGTGATCAACGACGACGGCACGTTTCTGGGGTCGGTCTCTGGCGGCTGCGTCGAGGGCGCGGTCGTCACCGAAGCGCTCGACGTGATCGCCAGCGGAAAACCGAAAATGCTCGAATTCGGCGTCGCCGACGAGACCGCCTGGAATGTCGGCCTGTCCTGCGGCGGCACCATCCGCGTCTTCGTCGAGAAGGTGGGTTGATCGTGAAGCTCGAAACCCTGATGGAAGTGAATGCCGAGCGCGCCGCGCGACGTCCGGTGATCGTGGTCACCGATATCGCCAATGGCGAGCAGCGGCTGGTCAAGGCCAGGGATATCGCCGCCGACCCGCTGAGCGCCGATCTGGCCAGGCAATTGCGGATGGGCAAGAGCGGCATGGTCGAGGCCGGCGGCAAGCAGTTGTTTCTCAACGTCTATGCGCCGACCGCGCGGCTGGTGATCATCGGCGCCGTCCATATCAGCCAGGCCCTGGCGCCGCTGGCGCGCGCGCTCGACTACGACGTCACCGTGGTCGATCCACGCACCGCCTTTGCCAGTCCCGAGCGCTTCCCCGACGTGCCGCTGATCGCGGAATGGCCCGAGGTGGCGTTGCCGCCGCTCAACATCGACCATTACACCGCGTTCGTCGCGGTGACGCATGATCCCAAGATCGACGACCCGGCGCTGCTGCACGCGTTTGCGCGCGACTGCTTCTATATCGGCGCGCTGGGCTCGCGAAAGACCCATGCCAAGCGCGCCGAGCGGCTGAAGGCGCAGGGCGCTTCCGACGCCGACATCGCCCGCATCCACGCACCGATCGGGCTTTCCATCGGCGCGGTCTCGCCCTCCGAAATCGCGGTCTCGATCATGGCCGAGATCACCGCCGAGCTGCGGCTGCCGAAGGCGGCCGCCAAAGTCCAGGCGGCATGAAGTTCGGCCCCGCCAGTCCTGCCGAGGCGATTGGCGGCGTCACCGTGCATACGCTGCGGCAAGGCGAACTGGTGCTCAAGAAGGGCACCACGATCGGGCCGGCCGAGGCCGAGGCGCTCGACAAGGCCGGGGTCAGGGAAATCGTCGTGGTGCGGCTGGAAGAGGGCGACGTCTCCGAGGACGTGGCTGCCGCCAGCATCGCAGAGGCGGTTGCCGGCGAAGGCGTCAATGTCGAGCGCGCCTTTACCGGCCGCGCCAACCTGTTCGCGGCCAGAGCCGGCGTGCTGGTGGTGGACCGCGCCGCCGTCGACCGCATCAACGGCGTCGACGAGGCCATCACCTTTGCGACGCTCGCAGCCTTCAAGCCTGTGGTCGAAGGCGAGATGATCGCGACCGTCAAGCTCATTCCGTTCGGCGTCGAGGCCAGGCTGCGCGACGCTGCCGTGACCGCCGCCGGCAACGGTGCGCTGCGGGTTGCGCCTTACATGGTCAAGCGCGTCGGCGTGGTCTCGACCTTGCTGCCGGGGCTGGCGCCGAAGGTGATCGACAAGACCTTGCGGGTGACCGCGGAGCGGTTGGCGCCGGCGGGCGCCAGCATCATCGCCGAGCGGCGCGTGCCGCATGACCAGGCTGATCTGGCGTCTTCGATCAAAGAACTGCTCGGCCTCGGCGCCGAACTGGTGATCGTGTTCGGCGCCTCCGCAATCGCCGACCGCCGCGACGTGATCCCGGCCGCGATCACGCAGATCGGCGGCGCCATCGAGCATTTCGGCATGCCGGTCGATCCCGGCAATCTGCTGTTGATCGGGAGCGCCGGCGCCGTGCCCGTGCTGGGCGCGCCCGGATGCGCGCGCTCGCCGGTCGAGAACGGGTTTGACTGGGTGCTGATGCGGCTGCTCGCCGGATTGAAGGTCACGCGCGCCGAACTCACTGGCATGGGCGTCGGCGGCCTCTTGATGGAAATCGTGACGCGGCCGCAGCCGCGCACCGTCGTCGACGTCGAAGCCGGTCGCAACGTCGCCGCCATCGTGCTGGCGGCCGGCCGCTCCACACGGATGGGCGGCCCCAACAAGCTGCTGGCTGAAATCGACGGCAGGGCGCTGGTGCGGATCGTGGCCGAGCAGGCGCTGGCGTCGAAGGCGACAGCGGTGATCGTCGTCACCGGCCACCAGGCCGACCTTGTCGAGCAGGCGTTGGCGGGGCTCAAGGTGAAGTTTGTCCGCAATCCGGATTTCGTCGGTGGACTGGCGTCTTCGGTCAAGGCGGGCATTGCGGCGGTGCCCGAGACTGCCGATGGCGCGATCGTGTGCCTCGGCGACATGCCGCTGGTTTCGGCCAGGCTGATCGATCGATTGATCGAGGCCTTCGCGCCGGACCAGGGCCGCCTGATCGCGTTGCCGGTCAGCGACGGTCGCCGCGGCAACCCCGTGCTGTGGTCGCGGCGTTTCTTCCGGGAGCTGATGACGCTGGACGGCGACGTCGGCGCCCGCCATTTGATCGCCAAGCACAACGAGGCGGTGGCCGAAGTCCCGGTCGAAGGCAACGGCGCGTTCCTCGACATCGACACGCCGCAGGCGTTGGAAGCCGCGCGGCGGGGATAGCTGGACGGTCACTGGAAAGATGCCGGTTCAGATCACCTATCGGATGGCCCGCTCGGACGATAGCCGCGACATCGCGCGGTTCATGTGCATCGCCGGCGGCGGCGTTTATGAATTCCTGTTCGACGATCTGATCCCGTTTGTGACGGCGATCGACTTGTTGTCGATCGGCATCGGCGGCGAACAACATCCCATCTCCTATCGCAACTGCTGCGTCGCAACGCTCGGCGGCGACGGTGGGATCATCGCCGCAGCGAACGTGTTTCCCGCCGATAGGCTGAAGCAAGACCAGTTGATGTTGCTTGGCTCCGAACGCCACAACCACATCCGGCCGATGCTGGAGCTGCAGGACTGGGGCAGCATGTTCCTGAACAGCCTGGCGGTCGATGACGCGCATCGCGGTTCCGGCATCGGCGCATCCTTGCTCAATTGGGCCGAAGCCCGGACGGTGGAGGCCGGTTACGATCGATTGAGCCTGCACGTATGGGCCGACAATCTCGACGCCGTCAGTTTCTATGAGGCTCGGCACTTCGTCCGGGTCGGTGTCGCCAGCATTCCAGCGCATCCAAGGCTCTCTCACCATGGCGGGAGCATCCTGATGCGCCATGCAGTGTCCGCCGACGGCGTGGCCGCGGCCAACTCCCTTTAACCGCGCTTCTCGGCGCATCCCGAATGACGAGGGACTGGAAAGATGCAGTTCGACACCAAGATCGCGGTCATCATCCGGACCGACCTGGAGGCGTGGCAGAAGCTCAACGTGGCTTCGTTCCTGGCCGGCGGCATCGCCGCCGCGTTTCCCGAATGTATCGGCGAGCCCTATGGCGATGCGTCGGGCACTAGATACCTGTCGCTGATCGGCCAGCCGATCCTGATCTACGGCGCCGACCGGCCGGCGCTGTCGCGCGCGCTCGAGCGCACGCTCGCCCGCAACGTCACGCCAGCGGTCTATACCGAGGACATGTTCAGGACCACGCATGACGCCGCCAACCGCGAGGCGGTGCGCACCGTGATCCGCGCCGAGCTCAACCTGGTCGGTCTTGCAATGCGCGCCGAGCGCAAGGTGATCGACAAGATCACAGACGGGTTGAAGTTTCACGGCTAAGGCATGGCTGCCGCCGGCCGGGGCACCATCGAAGCCCGCACCGACGTTGAAAAGCCAACCCGTTACCTGGCACCGGCTTTTTCCAGGATCGTCACCATCTCGCGATAGCCGCGGCTCCTGGCGAGCTTGAGCGGTGTTGCCCCACTGCCGTCGGGGATATTGACGTTGGCGCCGGCGTCGACCAGCGCGCGCAGGGTCTCGGTATGGTTCCTGCCGCCGTCGCCGAGCACGATCGACTCGATCAACGCGGTCCATTGCAGATTGTTGACGTGATCGAGCGGTGCTTTGGCGGCAATCAGCATGCGCACGACCTCGACGTGACCGAGATGGGCTGCCGCGATCAGGGCCGTCCCGTCGTAGCGGCTGGTGACGGTGCGGGGATTGCCGCCGCCCTCCAGCGCTATCTTGAGCATCGGCAGATCGTTGGCGACCGAGGCGATGGTGATGATGTCGTAGCGGTCGATGTCGAGCCTGTTCGGATCGGCGCCGAGCCGGAGCAGCGCGCGGGCGGCATCGTACTTTCTGAGATAGACCGCGACGTGCAGCGGCGTGCGCTGGCGGCTGTCGGCCGCTTCCTTGTTTTCCGACGCGGTGATCCGCCTCTCGATGTCGGCGACATCGCCGCGCGCGGCGGCGGCATGCAGGCCGCTATAGGCGCGCAATTCGGCCTCGGTCGGCGCGATCTGGGCAGCCGCCGGCAGCACCGCCACAAGCGCGATCAAAATCGCAACCATCATTTGCATGACGAGAAACACCCAGTTGCATCCCCAAAAACATAGCATCCATCGTTGCGCATACAAGGCGAGTGTTCGGCAGCGTCCGACGCGCCGTTGGCGCCGACATGCCGAGGGGAACGAAGGGCCAAGCCTGCCAGCAGGACGATTGCACTCATTGCACTGAATTTATCTGCGGCGACATTCGCGCGATCTACTTTTGCTGCGCGCGCGATTGGTGCAAATAGGCTGACCGGCGACGTGCGGTGACGCCGCTGGCAGTGTGGCAACCGGTCAAGGGGACCAGACATGCAGCGCCGTTACATCACGGTTGACGTTTTCACGGACCGCGCCTTCGGCGGCAATCCGCTCGCGGTGGTGCTCGATGCCGTCGGGTTGTCGACGCCGCAGATGCAGGCCATCGCCACCGAGTTCAATTTCTCCGAGACGACCTTCGTGCTGCCGCCCCAGGACCCCGGCAACGACGCGCAGGTTCGCATCTTCACCGTGAACCGGGAGATACCGTTCGCCGGCCACCCCAATGTCGGGACCGCCTTCGTGCTGGCGACGCTGGCCGCCAGGCCGCCGGCGCGGCTCCTGTTCGAGGAGAAGGCCGGGTTGGTGCCGGTCGAAATCGAGACCGAGCAGGGAAGGGTCGTCAGCACCGAACTGACGGCGCCGCAGCCTCTGAAACGGCTGTCGTATCTCAGTGCCGAACAGGCCGCGGCTTGCCTGTCGCTGACGGTGGAGGATGTGAGAATCGACCGGCACCGACCGCAGGTCATCTCGGTCGGGCTGGCTTTCCTCGTGGTCGAGATCGCTTCGCGCGATGCGCTGCGCCGGGCCAGGCCGGACGCGGCGGCGTTCGCGGCCAGCTTTCCCTGCGACGGCAGCGACGCGGTCTATTTCTATACGCGCGACGTGCCGGCGCATGAGCAGCCCCGCGATTTGCAGGCGCGGATGTTCCACCCCGCCGCCAGCGGACTGTCGGAGGATCCCGCCACCGGCAGCGCGACCGCCGCCGTTGCGGCGCTGCTGGCCGATCTCGACGTGGTCCGCGACGGCGAGCTGCGGCTGCGGATCGGTCAAGGAGTCGACATGGGGCGGCCGAGCCTGCTGCTGACGCGCGTGCGCAAGCAGAACGGCGCGGTCGCCTCCATTCACGTCGGCGGCAGCAGCGTCAAGATGATGGAAGGCGCGTTCCGGCTCGATGGCGAGGGATGAAAGCAGATTCGCCGGTCACGGCTTGCTTGAATGCTCCCATTGTGCCGACAACGGCGGCTAGACCTGCGGCGCCACCAGATTTTCCACCTTCACGCCATCGCGGTCCTCGATGATCTCAGCGATCCATTGCCGGTGGCACTGGGTGTGGTCGCGCTCATAGCAGAGGATGCAGACCGGGCCTGCCTTCTTGACCAGCGCCGAAAGTTCGTCGAGTTCCTCGCGTGCCTCCGCCGTTTTCAGATGCGCGGAATAGATCCTGTGAAGCAGATCGACCTTGCCGCTGCGCGCGGCCTCTCGGCCGCTCTTGGGGGTGCCGAGCTTCTTCAGGTGCAGATAGCCGATACCGCGCGCGTCGAGGCCGGCGGCGAGCTGGTTCTTGGAAAACCCCGGCCGCCGCGACGACGCGATGGCGCGTACATCGACCAGCAGCTTGACGCCGGCATGCTCGAGTTCGTCGAGCACCGCCTTTGGCGGCGTCTGCTCATAGCCGATGGTGAAAAGGCGGTTGGTCTTGCGGGCCATTGCAGGATCCGGACACTGGGGTGCCGCCCGTCACGGACGACGTTGCGGGGCAAGGGTTTACTCCGATTGAACCCGCGCGATCAGTTCCATGGCCCCGGCGGGGGCGCGCACCTTGCCCTCGTGGATCACATAGGCAAAGACGTCACGCGGCGTCTTCGTTGGCTTCAAGGGATCGACGCGGGGCAGGTCGTCGGGTTCTCCGCCGGCAGCCCAGGACTGGAACCGCTTCGCCCAGGCGTCGAGCTGCTTCGGCGGATAGCAGGTCTTGAGTTCGTCATTGCCCTTCTGCAGCCGGGCATAGACGAAATCGCTGACAACATCGGCGATCGCCGGGTACTTGCCGTGCTCGGCGTACACGACCGGCGTCTTAAAGTTTCGCAACAGCGCGACGAATTCGGGCACGCAGAAACTGTCATGCCGCACCTCGACCACGTGACGGAGCGCGCGGCCCTCGAGTTGGCGCGGCAGCAGTTCGAGGAACTTGCCGAAATCGGCCGCGTCGAACTTCTTGGTCGGCGCGAATTGCCACAGCACCGGGCCGAGCCGGTCGCCGAGCTCAAGCACGCCGGAATCATAGAAGCGCTTGATGGAATCGCCGGCTTCCGCCAGCACGCGACGATTGGTGGCAAAGCGCGGTCCCTTCAACGAGAACACGAATCCGTCGGGCACCTCGCGCGCCCATTTGCGAAAGCTCTCCGGCTTCTGCGAGCCGTAATAGGTGCCGTTGATCTCGATCGAGGTCAGCTTCGAGGCGGCGTAGGACAATTCCTTGGTCTGCGCCAGCTTCTCCGGGTAAAACACGCCGCGCCACGGCGCGAAGGTCCAGCCGCCGATGCCGATGTAGATGTTGCCGCGGTTCCCCGCAGACGGTTTCGAGGGTTTGTTCAACGGAGAACTCGTCGGGATCAGGTCTTGCTACCGGCGTCGGGCGCTTTGCTGACCGCGCCTTGAAGCGGCTGGAGCGTCTGCCTGGCAAGCCGGCTGTGCAACTCGCAGATCCGCTGTGACTCCGCAACGGAGGTCTCGTAAGCTTTCTTCACAAATTCGGTTTGGAGAGTCAGCGCCTTGTCGAGCGAGCGGGCGCCGCTCAATTGCTCGACATAGGAGCCGAACGCCTCGAGCGATTTCTTGGTGTAGTCGCGATAGGCATTGGCGATGATCTGCAGGCTTACCGGCGCGGGCTCGACGGGTGAGGGGGCTGCTGGCGGCGGGACTTCAGCCAGGCGTGGTTCGGGCATCGAGGTTTCGGGCGCCGGGGCTTTGGGTGCGGGGACTTCGTCCGCCGCCGCTTCGGGCAACGGGACTCTGGCCGACGGGCCTTCGGGCGTCACGGCGAGATGATCGATCAGCGCGTGGACAGTCGGCCGGTCAGCCTCCGGCTGCTCGACGCGTGCGGGCTCCGGCTCAGGCTGCGGTGGGGGATTGGGCTCCACGCCTTTCAGCTGAACCGGTGTCGGGCTGACTTGCGAATTCGCCTTCCTGGTCCGCTCCCCCTTCCGGCTGCGCCGTGCTGATTTCCCGCCCGATTTCCCGCCTGATTTACCTTGCTCCGTGCTCGACATTCTATTCCCCGTTCCAATGTTCAAACCAAGTCCCGACCGCGCCATGTTTACGATGGAATCGCGGTTCTTGCATGTCCGTGGCGCGACTCTCGCGTGGAGACATCCTGGAGGCCGTTTCGGTCGGGCGCATTGGACGCCGCGAGCCGAGCTACTCCTCCCGGGTCTTTTTCCATGATACTGATTCCGGATCAGGCGGGGGGATATTTCAGCATGGATTCTCGGTCGGTAGCCGGCATTTTGGGAGCCATTGTCGCGTCGATTGTGCTGGTCATTGCAATCGTCTACGGCCCGATCGGACAGTTCGGCAAGCCTGCCAAGCCCGCCCAGCCGACCATCGTTCAGCCGCCGCCCGCCGCGCCGGCGCCCCGCGGGCCGGTGGTTCGGGAAGTGCCGAACTGAAATCGGCCCCTTGCGGAAAGCCCCGGACGTTCCTAATTACTGAATAACGGCGACGTTGACGCTGCAAAGCTTCCGGCGCTGGGACGACCATGAATAGTTTGGCTGCGCCGGATGTACGCGCGCCCTCTGTTCGTGGTCGTTGGCATTTTGGGGCAAGTTTGACCCTTTTTCCCCTCCCGCATTCAAATTTGAACCAGCCTTGGCATGTCAGCCCGCGGCGGATATACGCTGGCCGCTATGGAACATGCTCCCGATTCCGGCCCCGAAACCGCGTCGCAGGCCGGCTTGCCTGAGCTTTCGGTGGTTGTTCCGACCTTCAACGAGCGCGACAACGTCACTGTGCTCTACCGGCGGCTGGAAGCGACGTTGGCCGGGATCCGCTGGGAGGTCGTCTTTGTCGATGATAACTCCCCTGACGGTACCTGGGAGGTGGTGCGAGGTCTGGCGCGGAAGGATCCGCGGGTCCGCTGCCTGCGCCGGATCGGCCGGCGCGGCCTCTCCGGCGCCTGTATCGAGGGTATCCTGGCGTCGAGCGCTCCCTATGCGGCGGTGATCGACGCCGACCTGCAGCATGATGAGAGCCAACTGCCGAAAATGGTCGCGCTGCTGCGCAGCGGCGAGGCTGAACTCGTGGTCGGCAGCCGCTATATCGAGGGCGGCAGCGCCGACAGCTTCAACAGGCAGCGCGCCGGCGCCAGCGCGCTCGCGACCGAGATCGCCAGGCGGGTGCTCAAGGTCGAGATCGCCGACCCCATGAGCGGGTTCTTCATGATCCGCCGTGACCGTTTCGAGCAACTGGCTCCGCAGCTATCCACCCAGGGCTTCAAGATACTGCTCGATATCGTCGCCACCGCGCAGGGCAAGCTGCGCACCATCGAAATTCCCTACACCTTCGGCGCGCGCCAGCATGGCGAGAGCAAGCTCGATTCCATGGTGGCGCTGGATTTCGTCGGCCTGGTGCTGGCGAAGCTGACCCATGACGTGGTGTCGCTGCGGTTCCTGCTGTTCGCCATGGTCGGTTCGATCGGCCTCGTCGTGCATCTCGTCGCGCTGTTCATCGCGCATGAAGTCTTCAACGCCCCGTTTGCCGAAGCGCAGGCCATCGGCGCGCTGGTCGCCATGACCAGCAACTTCATCCTCAACAACTTTCTCACCTACCGCGACCAGCGGCTGAAGGGTTTTGCGATCCTGCGCGGCTTGCTGCTGTTCTATCTGGTGTGCAGCGTCGGACTTTTCGCCAATGTCGGCGTCGCGTTTTCGGTGTTCGAGCAGGAGCCGATCTGGTGGCTCGCAGGGCTTGCAGGCGCGCTGATGGGCGTGGTCTGGAACTACGCGATGTCCGGGCTGTTCGTCTGGCGCAAGCGATAGCCGGAAATGAGTCCGAGCGGGCCGCGGCTTGTCCTCCAAACGGCTGTTGCCATCCTGGCACTGGTGGCGTTGCGCCTGATCGCCGCGGCCTACACGCCGATCACCTTCGACGAAGCCTATTACTGGATGTGGTCGAAGCATCTCGCCGGCGGCTATTACGACCATCCGCCAATGGTCGCCGTGGTGATCCGGCTCGGCGCCGTGATGGCGGGCGATACCGAACTCGGCGTGCGGCTGGTGTCGATCCTGCTGGCGCTGCCGATGAGCTGGGCGATCTATCAGGCGGCATTGATCCTGTTCGACAGCCGGCGCGTGGCGGCGGCCTCGGCGCTCCTGCTCAACGTGACGCTGATGGGCGCGGTCGGCACCATGATCGTGACCCCGGACGCGCCGCTGCTGGTGGCGTCGAGCTTCCTGCTGTTCGCACTCGCCAAGGTGCTGCAGAGCGGACGCGGAGCGTGGTGGCTCGCCGTCGGCGCCGCGGCCGGCTGCGCGCTGTTGTCGAAATACACCGCGCTGTTCTTCGGACCGGCGATCCTGATCTGGCTCGCCGTCGTCCCCGGATTGCGGCGCTGGCTGATTTCGCCCTGGCTTTATCTTGGCGGTATGGTCGCGCTCGCGATGTTTGCGCCGGTTGTTCTGTGGAATGCCGAACACCGCTGGGTGTCCTTCATCAAGCAGATGGGGCGGGCGCGCATCGAGGATTTCCGCCCGGCCTTCATCGCCGAACTGATCCCGACGCAAATCGCGTTCGCGACGCCGCTGGTGTTTATCCTCGGCGCCATGGGGCTCTATGCGATGTACCGGCGTCGTGCCGGCGCGTTGCCGGCGCGCGTGCTGGTCAATGCGATGTTCTGGACCATCGTGGCTTACTTCGCCTGGCATTCGCTGCATGCGCGCGTGGAAGCCAACTGGTTCGCGCCGGTCTATCCGGCTTTCGCCATGGCCGCCGCGGTCGCTGCCCACCTCGTTCAATGGGAGCCGCGCCAGCAGCGCGCGGTCGACTTCTGCCGCCGCTGGGCGGCGCCGGCGGGCGTCCTGATGTTTGCCCTGCTGGTGGCGCAGGCCAACACCGGCGTGCTCTCCGGCTATCGTCGTGACGCGACCGTGCGCAGTGTCGGCGTCGGCTGGCGCGAAACCGCGCGCGAAATCGAAGCGGTGAGAGTGCGCATCGGCGCAACATGCGTGCTGGCGTCGGACTACGGCACCACCGCCTGGCTCGCGTTTCATCTGCCAAGGGGTACCTGCGTGGCGCAGCAAAACCAGCGCTTCCGCTGGGTCGACATGGCCGAACCCGATGCGGCGCAACTCGCCGGCCCGCTGCTCCATGTCCGCGAGGCGTTTCCCGGCGATCCGCCCTTGAAGGCGATGTTCACCCGCGTTGACAGGATCGCGGAGGTCCAGCGCAGGCGCGGCCCGCTGGTGATAGAGACCTATGCGCTCAACCGGCTCGTCGGGCCGAAGGGCGAGGTGTTCGACCGAGCCCCGCCGCCGGAACTGCGGTAGGAGGCGCGCCGATCACTCCGCCGCGTCCGGGTGCGTGTCCTTGCCCGCTGACTGGTCCTCGCCCCGCCACAGCCAAACCGCGAGTGAGCCGGACCTGCCGCGTATCTGCGCCTCGACGGGACCGGCAAGACTGCCCGTCTTCAGCCGGGCGCCGCTGCGCTCGCCCTCGCGGCGCAGTGTATCGCTCAGTGCCAGCCTGACGCCATGCCGGGCCGCCACTTCCATCAGGCGGCTCGACACGTTCACGGTGTCGCCGGTCGCGGTGATGTGTTGATGGTTTCGACCGCCCAGCCTGGAGGCGACGATCGGCCCGAAATGGGCGCCGATCTTGAAGCCGATCCGCGCCGCGATTTCCGTCGGCAAGGCGTTGATCCAGCGTTCGGTCGCAACGCAAAGAGCGATCGAACATTCGGCCGCGCGCGCGGCGTCATCGGCCGCCGCCTCGGGCAGGCCGAACAGGATCATGGCGCCGTCGCCGAGGAAGCTCGTGATCATGCCGCCGCACTTGGTCGCCTGCTTGCCGACCAGCGCATGAAACGCCTTCAGGAATTGCTGGGTCGCTTCCGGATCGAGGGTCTCGCTGAGCGACGTAAAGCCGGAAAGATCGACGAAGACGATGGCGGCATCCTGCCTGACGGGTGTCAGCAGGAAGTCAGGATTGTTGGTCAGCCATTGCTGCAGGCCGGGCGTCTGGAATTGCTCGAGCAACCTGTTTTGCACGGCCAGATGCTGCGCGCTTTTCTGGCCCGACCACAATTGCAGGGCGCCGAACAGGAGGACGGGCGGCGCGGCCGCGGCGATCGTCGTCGCGGCGTCGAGCCAGATCCCGTAAGCGAAAGCGACGGCATTCGCCACCGCCCATGCCGCGGCCGCGGCGGCGGCGCTCAACAGACCAAGCGCGTTTCGCCGCCAGACCAGCAATCCGACCAGCAGCAGCGGCAGCAGGATCGCCGTCACTGTTTCGACGATGCGAACCGACCGATCGCGCACGACGCCGTCGCCAGCGACCAGTTGCGTAACGGCGGTTGAAATGATTTCCACGCCGGGCATCAGTGAGTCGAAAGGCGTCGGAAAGAAATCGCCCGCGCCGGTCGCCGTCGCGCCAAGGATGACAATCCGACCCCGGATGGCTTCCCGGTCGATCCGGCCGTCGATCAGGCTCGCCGCGCTCACCGTGCGAATGGTGCGACGCGGCCCGTAATAGGAAATCGGCAGCGCATAGTCAGATGCGGTCGCGATCGACCGGTCGCCGAACCGCAGGCGTTCCGGTTCAATCGTGAGCGGCTTGCCGATCGCCATCGCGGCGATCCGAAGCGGAAACGAAAGCTCGATCCTGTCGCTAGTCCGGAACAGCATTGGAACGGCGAGGGGCGTGCCGGTCCGGCCGGTCGATACGTTGGCGATGCCGACTTCGGCGCGGCCGGCAAACGCGGGGAGCGGAAGCAGAAACCGATCGGCGGTCGGCAGTCCGGCAAGGGGAGCATCGCCGTCGGCGGCCGGCTGTACGGTTTCCGGAAACACCGCGGCGGCTGCCAGCACCGTGGGCCGTGCCGCGAAGGATTTCGCAAGCGCGGCGTCGCCGGCTTCGGACCCCTTGTCGACCAGCAGCAGATCAACCGCGATGACTGTGGGTTCGAGCCGCGCGATCGCATCGACGATCGCAGCGATTTCCGAGCGTGGCAGGGGATAGGTGCCGGCTTGGCTTACGACCGCGTCGTCGATCGCGACGATCGTGACGAGATCCGGTGGCGCTCGCACGCCGCGGGCAAGGGTTCGCAGGTCGGCCAATGCCGACTCGATCGGGTCGAGGAATCGCAGCTTGCCGCCATGGTGGG
>NZ_JALHLP010000006.1 GCF_022844465.1 Bradyrhizobium sp. | reverse complement strand
GCGCGCGAGGCCGCTGCGCCGGCAGTGGCCGCTGAAGGCGGCGAGGCGGCCAAGCGCGAGCGTCCGCGGCGTGGCCGCCGCAACAGTGAATTCCGCAAACCGCGAACGGATGCGCCGGCCGACGCCGCCGTTGCCGTGGTCGCCGACGGCGCCCCGGCGAGCGAGGCGCGTCCGGATTCCATCCGGCCGCCGCGCGAGCGCGTCGAAGGCAAGGGCCGCGACGACAACCGTCGCGACAAGTTCGATCGCAACAAGGGCGGTCGCAGCGAGGGTGATCGCGGCAAGGGCGATCGCAGCCCGCGCGACAAGGGCCGCGAATTCGGCGGGCGCGACAAGGGTTCGCGCGACAAGGGCGGCCGCGACAAGCGCGACGGCGGTCCCTCGCATCGTCCATGGGCGACCAGTGCCGCGCCGCGCGAGCGCGACCGTCCGGCCGATCCCAATTCGCCGTTTGCCAAACTGGCGGCGCTGAAGGAACAGCTCGCCGGCAACAAGGACCGCTGATTGCATGAAGGCGAGTTTGTTTGGAGCGGCAGCGTCTCGATAAATGGCTGTGGCATGCGCGGGTGGTGAAGACCCGCGCCTCGGCGGCCGCTTTGGTCGAGGCCGGTCATGTCCGCATCAACGGCGTGCGCGAAAAGGCGCCGGGACACGCGGTGAAGATCGGCGACGTGCTCACGATCGGCCTCGACCGCAGCGTCCGCATTCTCAAGGTCGCGGGATTTTCGCAGCGGCGCGGCGATGCGGCGGCCGCACGCGCGCTGTATGATGATTTGCAAAACCGCGAGCAATGACTATCTGTTAAGATAGACGGGACAGCTGAAAACGGCCATTTGACGCCCGCCGCTTCTCTTGCGGCTGGGCACCTCATGCGCTACGCCAACGCCGGAAAACTGACCGTTTCGGAGCCTTGGATGACTTACGTCGTCACTGAAGCCTGCATCAAATGTAAATATACCGACTGCGTTGAGGTCTGCCCCGTGGACTGCTTCTACGAGGGCGAGAACATGCTGGTGATTCATCCCGACGAATGCATCGACTGCGGCGTATGCGAACCGGAATGTCCCGCCGATGCCATCAAGCCCGATACCGAGCCCGGGCTGGAGAAGTGGCTCGAGGTCAATACCGAGTACGCCAAGCTCTGGCCCAACATCACCCAGAAAAAGGAATCGCCGCCGGAAGCGAAAGATTTTGAGGGTATGGAAGGCAAGTTCGAGAAATATTTTTCCAAGGAACCCGGCACGGGAGACTGATTGGCCGTCCGTCCTGGAACCAGGCTGGTCCCGTTTCGGCTCTAATCTGGCCGGATCAAGGACTGCAGATTTAACCCTGTTGACCGACTTAGGCCGGAAATACCCCCGCAACCCTGGGGAACTCGGCGTAAATCATTGATTTTTGCGGAAAATGTGCTATATTGGGCACATTAATAGCCGAACGTGGCCATGCGTAGCTTTGGCCCCGGTGGTTTCCGCACAACATCGAACAGGGGCGTGGAAGTTCCGCGCGCAGGCTGTGTCACAGAAAACGCGTAAAAAGAGTGCTTCCAAGACCACGAAAAAAGCCGCCGCGGCCCGCCGCAGCGCAACCAAGGGCCGTGCCAAGGCGCCTGCAAAGGGCGCCAAGAAGGCTTCGGCCGCAAAGTCCTCAAGGAATAAAAGAAGCGCAATGCCAAACAAGACTACCAAAACTGCCGCGAAAGCGACGGGTTCGAAGGCCCCTGCTTCGAAGGTCGCTGCCAAGGTTCCTGCCAAGGCCGCTGTGAAAGCCGCTCCGCCGAAGGCTGCTGCTCCGAAGGCTGCCGTCTCCAAAGCCGTTGCTCCCAAGGCCATTGCGCCCAAGGCCGTTGTCGCACCGAAGGTCGTTGCCAAGCCGGTGGCCGCGGCGCCTCGCGTCGAGGAGCCGAAGAAGGTCGTGACCCAGCGTCAAGGCTTCAAGGCCAATGAATTCGTCGTCTATCCCGCTCACGGCGTCGGCCAGATCCTGGCCATCGAGGAGCAGGAGATCGCGGGTGCCAGGCTCGAATTGTTCGTGATCAATTTCATGAAGGACAAGATGACGCTCCGCGTGCCAACCGCCAAGGTCGCCAATGTCGGCATGCGCAAGCTGTCCGAGCCGGCGCTGGTCAAGAAGGCGCTGGAAACCCTCAAGGGCCGGGCCCGCGTCAAGCGCACGATGTGGTCGCGCCGGGCGCAGGAATACGAAGCGAAGATCAATTCGGGCGACATTGTCGCGATCGCCGAAGTCGTTCGCGATCTCTTCCGTTCGGAATCGCAGCCCGAGCAGTCCTACAGCGAGCGTCAGCTCTATGAAGCCGCCCTCGATCGTCTGTCGCGCGAAATCGCCGTCGTCCAGCACTCGACGGAGACGGAAGCCGTGAAGGAGATCGAGAGCCAGCTCGCCAAGAGCCCGCGGCGCGGCGCCAAGACCGAGGCGACCGGAGCTGAAGGCGAAGCCGACGAAGCCGACGTCGAGGCCGACGGCGACGACACCGCCGTGGCGGACGAAGCCGCCTGAAAGGGTTCGACGGATTGAAATCAAGAGCCCGGCGGAAACGTCGGGCTTTTTGTCTTTTGTGCGAAACTCTCTCCACACGTCGTCCCCGCGAACGCGGGGACCCATAACCACAGGCGATGTTGTCTGGCGAAGGCGTCTGCCCGATTGCCTTACAACAACCGCCACGGCGTATGGGTCTCCGCGTTCGCGGGGACGACGAGAGAGGAGAGGGAAGTCCCAGACCTCAATCCACCACGATCTTGACGCGATCCCTTGGCTTGACCTGGGCGTTCGCTTCCAGCCCGTTGAGGATGCGGAAGCGTTCGGCGGGACGATCGACGCCCGCCATGCGGTGGGAAAGGGATTCCACGGTGTCGCCGGGCTGCACGGTAATGACCTTGATGCGCAGCGGCCGCGCCGACTGGATCTCTTCCAGCGTCAGGCGACGGAACGAGTTGACGGTTTCGCGCGCGTTGCGCTCGCTCTCGGTGGTGCGCTGCTTGGTGGCGAAGATGAAACGGTAGACGTCGCTGCCGAAGCGCAGCGCATAAACCTTGAACTGCCACTGGTCGCCGCTCGCCGACGCCGACGCCACCGGGAAGCCGTTGATGGTGAGGTCTTCGGTCGAAGCCTTGTCAACCCCGTCCATCCAGCCGGAATTGAGATAGTCCGAGAGCGACTGTTCGGCCGGCACCCGCACCACGTCGAAGCGCATCGCCTGGGTGCCGCCCTCGCGGACGCCGATCACGGCCTGCGCCGTGTTGTCCAGGGTGAACGTGTCGGGCGCGGCGAAGGAGAAGCCGAGCTTGGGGTGCAGGAAGCGCCGGCCGCGCACGAAGCCCTCGCTCGGATCCTCGCCGTAGACGATGTTGTCGATCGCGGCCAGATAGGTCTCGCGGTCGCGCTCGCTCGATTGCGGCGAAGCATATTGCCGGGCGCTCGCCTGCGCGTTCTTGACGCGCTCGGGCGTCGCCGGATGCGAGGACAGGAAATCCTGTGCGCGCGGATCCAGCGAGACCTTGCCGGCCTTGAGCGCCGCGTTGCGCTCCATCGCCAGCAGGAAGCGGGCGGCGCCATAGGGATCGAAATTGGCGCGCGCCGAAATGCCGACGCCGATGCCGTCAGCCTCGAATTCCTGCGCGCGCGAGAAGCTCGCCATCGTCAGCTTGGTCTTGGCCAGCGCCAGCGCCGTGAGGTCCGGATCGTTGCCCATCTCGGTGACGACGCGGGTGACCACGGCCGCTTGCCGCGCCTGGTCTTCCCGGATCGAGGCGTGCTTGGCCAGCACATGCGCCATTTCGTGGCTGAGCACCGAGGACAATTCCGAGGTGTCGCTGGCGAGCGCGATCAGTCCGCGCGTCACGTAGAGCTGCCCGGTCGGCAGCGCGAACGCGTTCACGGCGCCTGAATTGAGGATCGTGACCCGGTAGGCCTGGTCGGGGCGGTCGGATGCCGCGACCAGCCGGTCGACGGTCTTGCCGATCAGGGCGCTGAGCCTGGGATCGTCATAGGCGCCGCCATAGGAAGACAGGATGCGCTCATGCTCGCGCTCGCTCGCGGGCGTCTGCGCAACTGTCCGATTGGGCTTGGTCGACGCGGCCGTGGGGGCCGCGGTGTCCAGCCGTCCCACATTGCCGCAGGCCGAAAGAAGTAGCGCGACGCACAACAGCGCCGGCGCTGCCAAAAGGCGGCAGCCTGTCTTTTCCCCACGCCATCCCGCACGATGCGTCAAATCAACTACTGGGACCGGTGATCCGATCGGCTTCGATCAGACCCCGGTCTCATCCCCTTTGTTTGCCCATGATGGCTTCGAAACCGCCGCCGGGCCTCGAATCACGCGCTATTTTACGCTCAGAACCTCAACCTGCCCCACCCGCAGCAATTCGATCCGTGGTCCTCCCCGCGACCAGATATAGCCCCGGACACGAATCCGACGATTTTCGAGCGACTTGGCTCCAATTCCGGCCGACTCGAAGGCCGGCATGGTGCGCCTTGAAATAGTCGCGGCAAAGTCCTGTGTCCAGTTCCGCCCGAAATTCAGGTAGGTTGTCGCCCCCACCTGCCGAACAGACATTACCCTGCCCTCAACTACCAAAAAACGCCCCATCCCCGCCAGAATATCGCCCGCACTTTCCGCGTTTTTTATGACAGCGGGATCAGCCCATACTCCTTTTTTTGCCTGGCGCGCCACGCCTTCGGCGGCCGCCAGCGCGGCGGCGCAGTCCCTGTCGGTCACATCGACGGATGCCAGCGCCTCGCCGCGGCGAAGCATTTCGCCTTGTACCGATGTCTCCGAGCCGGTTGCGAAGACAAAGGCCGGCTGCCGGCCGTAGCGATCGGGTGCGTCGTCCTCGCCATGCAGCGTCACATCGCGCCCGCCGATGATGGCCGACAGCGCGGCTCTGCCGCGGGCCGCGTCCGTACCTGTTCGCTCGATCCCGGCAAGGCGGATTTCGCGGCCGTCATCGAGGCGAAAGCTGCGCCCGTCGATCACGGCGACGACGCGCCCTTCGCCCTGCGGCTCGAACGCGCAATCGGCGTCCGCGCGTGCGCCGGTGGACAGCAACAGCAGTGCCGCAACAATGCATCCGTGACGCCGGGCCGGATCGGTCATAACCTGGTTCTTGTCCCTGCCTGTTCCAGTAGAAGGGTGTCAGGGCTTTGCTACCAGAGATTGCCACGCGGGGGGAGGCCATGGAAGTCAACGGCATTGCACATATTTTCCTCACCGCCTCGAATTACAAGCGCTCCCGCGACTTCTACGCCAGACTGCTGCCGTTCCTCGGGATGAAGCCTGTGATCGACACCGAAACGACCTACTACTGCGTCGGCGGCCGCACCGCGATCGGCATCAACGCGCCGTCGCCCGAGCACGCCGGCGCGGCGTTCGAGCAAAAGCGCGTCGGCCTGCATCATCTCTGCTTCCGCGCCCGCGAGCGCGCCGATATCGACGAACTGCATGCCTTCCTGGTCGGCGAGGGCGCAACGGTTGTGCGCGCGCCGCGCGAGGACCGATGGGCGCCGGGATACTACTCGCTGCTGTTCGAGGATCCCGATGGCATCCGCCTTGAGGTCAATCACGTTCCGGGCAAGGGGCTGCTGGGGTAACCATTCCGTTCGGCGGAAAACGCAACAGGCCATGCTCGCAGCGCTCGCGCCTTGCCGCTGCTGACGGCATGCGGCATGATCGCGCCGACAAGAATGCTAAGCCGCAGGCAATGTGGCAGGGGAGGACTTTCAGTGAAAAAAACCATCGGCGGCATTATTATTGCCGCGGCGCTGGCGATGTCGGCGACCGCGGCGCTGGCGCAAGCCAAGCCACCGCTCAAGCTCGGCGGCATTCTCGACATGTCGGGCCTCTACGCCGATATCACCGGCGTCGGCAGCGAGACGGCCGCGAAGATGGCGGTCGAAGATTTTGGCGGCGAAGTGCTGGGACGCAAGGTCGAGATCGTCGCCGCCGATCACCTCAACAAGGCCGACCTGGCCGCCAGTATCGCGCGCGACATGCTCGACAACCAGGGCGTGGAGATGCTGTACGATGTCGCGGCGTCGGCCACCGCGCTGGCCGCCGGCGAGATCGCGAAAGCCCGCAACAAGATCGTCATGTACAGCGGCCCGGCCTCGATCCGCCTCAGCAACGAGGCCTGCGGCCCCTACACCGTGCATTATGCCTATGACACCTACGCGCAGGCGAACGTCACCGGGCTTGCCACCGTCAAGTCGGGTTTCGAGACCTGGTTCTTCCTGACCGCCGACTACGCCTTTGGCCATGACCTGGAAAAGGACACCACCAGCGTGGTGGTGAAGGCCGGCGGCAAGATCCTGGGCGGCGTCAGGCACCCGCTCAACACGTCGGACTTCTCCTCGTTCCTGCTGCAGGCGCAAAGCTCCAAGGCCAAGGTCGTCGGTCTCGCCAATGCCGGCGGCGACACCATCAACGCGATCAAGCAGGCGGCGGAATTCGGGCTGACGCGAAGCGGCGGCCAGAAGCTCTCGCCGCTGCTGGCGTTCGTCACCGACATCGACAGCGTCGGGCTGGAGACCGCGCAGGGTCTGTTGCTGGCCGAGGCCTTCTATTGGGATCTCAACGACGAGACGCGGGCGTTTTCCAAGCGCTTCGCCGAGCGCGTCAAGCGGCCGCCGACCGCGGCGCAGGCCAGCGTCTACTCCTCGGTCGGCCATTACCTGAAAGCGGTCAAGGCCGCCGGCACCACCGATGCGGCCGCGGTCATCAAGGTGATGAAGGACACGCCCATCAACGACATGTTCGCCAGGAACGGAAGGATCCGCGAGGACGGCCGCATGGTGCACGACATGTATCTGTTCGAGGTCAAGAAGCCGCAGGAATCGAAGGCGCGCTGGGACTATTACAAGCTGCTGGCGACGATCCCCGGCAGCGAGGCGTTCCAGCCGCTGGAGGCCTCGCGCTGTCCGCTGGTGAAGAAGTGATTGAGTGAAAGGTCGTCATTCCGGGATGGTGCGCTAGCACCAGACCTCAGATGCGCAATTGCGCACCGGGGAATCTCGAGATTCCGGGTTCGATGCTGCGCATCGCCCCGGAATGACGGAGCAATTAACAACAACGAAAGCATCCACCGATGAGCGCAAATGAAATGGTTCTCCAGCAGCTCGATGCCGGGCTGCTCACCATCACCATGAATCGTCCCGACCGGCGCAACGCGCTCAACCCGGACATGACGCGCGGGCTGGTGGAGGCGGCGCGGCGAGCGGCCGAGGATCATGAGGTGCGCGCGGTGCTGCTCAAGGGCGCCGGCGGCACCTTCTGCGTCGGCGGCGACGTCAAATCGATGGCGGAGGGGCGGGCGCCGCTCGGCTTCGAGGCCAAGATGGCCAATCTGCGCCGTGGCATGGAAGTCTCGCGCATCCTGCACCAGATGCCGAAACCGGTGGTGGCGCAGCTCGACGGTGCCGCGGCCGGCGCCGGGCTCTCGATCGCGCTGTCCTGCGACCTGCGCGTCGCCAGCGCCTCCTGCAAGATCACGACCGCGTTCGCCAAGGTCGGGCTTTCGGGCGATTACGGCGGCACCTATTTCCTGACCCAGATGCTCGGGGCCGCCAAGGCGCGCGAACTGTATCTGACCTCGCCGGTGCTGAGCGCGACCGAGGCCTACAATCTCGGCATCGTGACCAAGGTAGTGCCGGACGCCGACATTGACGCCGAGGCGCGCGATCTCGCGATGTCGCTGGCGCAGGGGCCCTCTGTGACGCTGGGCTACATCAAGCGCAACATCAACAACGCCGAGACGATGTCGCTGGAGGCCTGTTTCGACGCCGAGGCGATCCACCACTCGCGTTCGGGCGATACTGCCGACCACAAGGAAGCGGCGAAGGCGTTCGTGGAGAAACGCAAGCCCGCATTTCAGGGTCATTGAGATGACCGAATATCTCAGGCTGCGACAGATATGCCTGGTGGCGCCGCATCTGGAGCCGGCGATCTCGGACATCTCCGCGATCATGGGCCTTGAGGTCTGCTACCGCGACGGCAACGTCGCCAAGTACGGGCTGGAGAACGCGCTGCTGCCGGTCGACACCATACTGCTGGAGGTGGTGGCGCCGTTCCAGCCGGGCACCGCGGCCGGGCGATTTCTCGACAAGAACGGCGGCCGCGGCGGATACATGGCGATCTTCTGCTGCGACGATCCCGACGCGCGCGGCCGGCACGCCAACGGGCTCGGCGTGCGCACCGCCAACGTCATCACGCACGCGCCCTATCACGGCGTGCAACTGCACCCGCGCGATTGTCGCGCCGCCTTCATCGAGTTCAACCATACCACCGGCAGCGACGATGTGCTCGGCCCCTATCCGCCGGCAGGCCCGGACTGGCAGAAATCGATCAGGAAGGACGTCACGCGGGCGCTGACCGCGGTCGAAATGCAGAGCCCGGATCCGCAAGGCCTCGCCGCGCATTGGGGCAGGATCACCGGCATTGCCGTCAGCAACAATGCCCGCGGCGAGCCCGAGCTGAAATTGCCCAACGCCAGCTTCCGCTTCGTCAAGGGGCCGAGCGATCTGATGAGCGGGCTGACGTTCGAGGTTGCCGATATCGCCAAGGTGCGCGACGCCGCTCGCGCGAAGGGCTGCAAGGTGTCGGGCGACAGTTTCGATCTTTGCGGCGTGACGTTCAAGCTGGTGGCGTGAAGCGACACCGCGGCCCCTCTCCCCTTGTGGGAGAGGGTGGATCGACGACGCGAAGCGGCGGCGAGACGGGTGAGGGGTTCTCTCCGCAAACAAATCTCTCGCGTGGAGAGAACCCCTCATCCGGCGCTTCGCGCCACCTTCTCCCACAAGGGGAGAAGGGGAATTGCGGATGGAAACTTATCTTCCCTTGAAGTTCGCCACCCGCCGTTCGGCGGTGGCCTTGACGCCTTCCTTGAAATCTTCGGTGGCGCGCAGCCGGCTCTGCTCGGCGAGTTCGTGGTTGGTGGCCGCCAGCACCCGGTCGGCGAGGCCGGCGCGCATGGTGGCGCGGGTCGAGATCAGGCCGAGCGGCGAGCATTCGGCGATTTCCTGGGCGAGCTTCATCGCCTCGGCGCGCACCTGGTCCTGCGGAACGCAGAGATTGGCGAGACCCATCCTGGTGGCCTCCTCACCGGTGACGCGGCGGCTGGTGTAGAAGATCAGTTCCGCGTTGTTCCTGCCGACCAGTTCGGGAAGCGTCGTGGTCAGCCCAAAGCCCGGATGAAAACCGAGCTTGGTGAAGTTGGCGGCGAAGCGCGCCTCGGGGCAGGTGACGCGAAAATCCGCGGAGACCGCGAGCCCGAGACCGCCGCCGATGGCGGCGCCCTGCACGGCGGCGACGATCGGCTTCTTGTTGCGGAAGATGCGCACCGCATGCAGGTAAAGGCTGTTGATCGAACCCAGGCTGTCGGCCGGGTCGCCCTTGGACTTGGATTGGGCCTTGGCCTCTTCCGCCTCCTGCGCCTGCCGCGCCGGATCGCTGAAATTGGCGCCGGCGCAGAACGCCTTGCCTTGCGCGGCGAGAACCGAAGCGCGGATTTCGATCTCCCGGTCGAATTCCTCCAGCGCGTCCGCGATCTGGTTGATCAGCGAGATGTCGAAGAAATTCAGCGGCGGCCGCTGGATCTCGATCAGGCCGACATGGCCGTGCTTCTCGACGCCGATATCCGTGTACTTGCTCATGCGATTTCCTTTTCGAGTTGGCGAAGGCCCGGCCGCGCGCTAGCGCAAGCCAAGCCCGCGGGCGATGATGCCGCGCAGCACCTCGGTGGTGCCGCCCTGGATCGTCAGCTTGGGTGCGGTCTTGATCGCGAACGACAGTTGATGCTCCAGCGTCTCGCGGTTGGTGGCGGTTTCCTCGACAAAAGCGGCGAGGTCGCGCACCCGGTGCGGCAGCTGCTGTTCCCACACCGTGCCGATGTCCTTGACGATGGAGGCCTCGACCACCGGCTCCTTGCCGGCCTGCAGCATGCCCGCCACCGACACCGACATGCGCCGCATGGTGTGGACCTGCGCCACCAGCCGGCCGATGCCCTCGGCGCTGCGGGTGTCCGGGTTTTTGCCGACCGCCCGAACCAGTTCGGTCAAGACGTAATAGGTTTCCAGAAAACGCTCCGGCCCCGAACGTTCATAGGCGAGTTCCGAGGTCGCCTGCTTCCAGGCGCCGTCGACTTCGCCAAGCACATGATCGTCGGGAAGGAAGTGGTCGGTGAACACCACCTCGTTGAACTCGAATTGCCCGGTGATCTGACCGATCGGGTTCACCTGGATGCCCGGCTGCTTCATCTTGACCAGGAATTGCGTCAGGCCGTGGCGGCGGTTTTCCTTGGTCGGCGGCGAGGTGCGGAAGATCGCGATCATGTAGTCGGCGATATGGGCCGACGAGGTCCAGATCTTGGTGCCGTTGATCAGGTAGCCGCCGTCGGTCTTGGTGGCGCGGGTTTTCGCCGCAAACAGGTCGGAGCCGGAATTCGGCTCGCTCATGCCGATCGCAAAGCACACCTCGCCGCGGCAGATGCGCGGCAGGATGTCCATCTTGATGTTCTCGGGCGCGTATTTCAGCAGCACCGGGCCGCTCTGCCGGTCGGCGACGAAGAAGCGCCGGGTCGGCGCGTTGGCCACCCGCATTTCCTCGGTCACGACATAGCGCTCGAGGAACGAGCGTTCGTGACCGCCGTATTTCTTCGGCCAGGTCATGCCGAGCCAGCCGCGCGCGCCGACCTTGCGGGAGAATTCCGGCGCGTCGGTGTCTTCGCGATTGGGCTGGTGCGGGTCGAAGGTGCCGGCGGCGATTTCCTCGGCGAGAAAGGCGCGCACTTCCTTGCGCAACTGCTCGCATTCAGCTGGCAGGCGGATCGGATCGAAACGGAGGGCTGCGGTCATGTCAGGGTCTCGACTTCCAATGCGGACAAATCGGCGTGAAACTCAGCGCGAGGCCACCAGCGGCCACAGCTCATCGGCGCCTCGGGCGGCCACCAGCCTGCCGAGTTCGACCGCCCAGTGGCTTTCGGAACCGAAATCGTCGCGCCACGCCAGCGCGCGCAGCGAATACCGGTGCAGGATGTGCTCGATGGTGAAGCCGATCGCGCCATGGACCTGATGGGCGATGCCGCTGCCCTTTTCGGCCGCCTCCGCGCAGCGAATCTTGGCCGCGGCGGCCTCGAGGAACAGCTCATCATTGAAGGCGGTGGCGTTGGCAAAGGCGTCCGCGGCCGAAGTCGCCGCCGCCAGCGCCGCCGCCGACTCGCCGGCCAGCCGCGCCAGATTGTGCTGCACCGCCTGGAATTTGGAAATCTTCTTCTCGAACGCGACGCGCTCGTTGGAATAGCGCACGGAAATCTCCAGCATCGATTCCAGCGCGCCCGCGATCTGCAGCGAGCGCGCGACGCCGCCCATCAGCATCAGCTGCGTCTGGCCGAAACCAAAGGGCGCGGGCTTGATCGTGGCCGGCTGGGCCTTGTCCAGCGTCACGGTGTCGGACTGGTCGCCGCCGAGATTGAGCCCGGTCTCGATCCGGCATTTGCCGGCCTCGACCAGCGCGATGTGCTGGCTTCCCTTCGCGTCGCTGGCGAGGACCGCGATGTGCCGGGCTGATTTCGCAAACGGCACGCCGCGGGCCTTGCCCGACAGGGTCCCGTCGGCGTTGACGCTGATGCGGTCCCTCGGGCTGGCGGGCGCGACCGTCATTTCACCGTCGGGCGAGGAAATTTTCGCCTGCGCCAGCAGCCAGCCCGCCAGCATGGTTTCGGCGAGCGGCACGGCGACGGCAAAACGCCCGGCGACGCTCAACACGCTGAAACCTTCGGCCAGCGACGCGCCGGAACCGCCACACTCTTCGCCGACCCAGGACAGCGGCAGGCCGGCTTCGGTCAGCGCCTGCCACAGCGGCGCCTTCCAGGCGCCCTTGCCGTCGCGATTGATGGTCTGGGCGTCGGCGAGATCGGCGAAGATCTTCTCCGCGGTCTCGGCAACGATGTTATCACTCTCCGCCACGGCGTTCCCCGATATTGATGGGCGCGGCCCCGCCCTGGCGCGCCGCGCCAGGGCCTCGGGTGCGGCCTTTTCTTGCGCTTTATGATGGGCAAAAGCCATAGCCGTGACAAGCGCTGTCCGCAGGGCCGCCTGCGACGGTGGCATGAGGATCGGGCGCGAAGAATTAATTCCGCGCAACGGATTTTCTCGGATTTGCACGCCGTTCGTCGCGCGATATGGTAGGCGCTCTGCCTGCCGACCGGCGGCGCCAACGCCAGCTCAAGAACAACAAGAGGAAATGCGGATGTCGAAGGATGGTTTGTGCGCGATTGTCACCGGCTCCGCCTCGGGCCTCGGGGCGGCGACCGCGGCGATGCTGGCCAAGGGCGGCGCGCGTATCGTCGTCAACTATTCCAGCAGCAAGAAAGAGGCCGAGGCGACCGCCGACCTCTGTCGCAGCGCCGGCGCCGAGATCGTGGTGGTGCAGGGCGACGTTTCCCGGGACGAGGACTGCAAGAAGATCGCGGCCGCCGCGGCGTCCTGGGGCCGTCTCGACGCGCTCGTCAACAACGCCGGCGTCACCAAGCACGTGCCGCATGACAATCTGGACGGGCTTTCGGCCGAGGATTTCCAGCGCATCTACGCCGTCAACACCATCGGTCCGTTCCAGATGATCCGCGCGGCGCGCGCGCAGCTCGAGGCCGGCGCCAAGGCGTCCGGCCGTCCGTCCGCGGTGGTCAACATATCTTCGGTGGCCGGCATTTCCGGCGGCGGTTCCTCGGTCGCCTATGCCGCGAGCAAGGGCGCGCTCAACACCATGACGCAATCGCTGGGGCGGGCGCTGGCGCCGTTGATCCGCGTCAACACCGTCTGCCCCGGCTTCATCGATACGCCCTGGTTCACCAAGGGCCGCGGCGAGGCCGGCGCCAAGGCGGTGCGCGACTCCGTCGTGGCCAAGGTCCCGCTCAAGGTCGCCTCGAAAGCGGAGGACATCGCGCAACTGGTGTGCTTCCTCGCATTGCCCGCCTCGGGCCACATGACCGGCGAGTTCGTGCGGATGGACGCGGGGATGCATCTGGTGTTGTAAATGTTTGAGACCGTCATTCCGGGATGGTGCGTTAGCACCAGACCCGGAATCTCGAGATCCCGGGTTCGATGCTTTGCATCGCCCCGGGATGACGGCCACGCCGTCAGCGGTTACCCGGATCGGAGATCACGTGGCTCATTTCGCTTGCGAACGATCGATGGGAGAGGCGGCATGAACCGAACAGGTCCCGCGCTTTTCGCGGTCGCCGCCCTTGTCGGTTCCGCGTCACTGGTTCCGGCCTACGCCGCGCCGCCGACGGTGATACCCTCGCCGGGCTATGATCTGCGGTTGCGGGAGCAGCGGGCCGCGTCGCGGGCGGTCGTGCAGCCGCCTGCTCCGGTCATCAAGCCGGCGAAGCCGCGTCGCGCCGAGCGGGCGCCCGCGCATTGATGCCGCCGATGTTGCGACGCTCCGCATTGAAGATATTACTCGCGCTCTGCGTAAGCGTGCCGTTCGCCGGCACGGCCGAAGCCGCCGACTATGCCGGCGCCATCAGCGCCTTTCGCCGCGCGCATGGATTGAAGCCGGTGAAGCTCGACGCCAGGCTCAACGCGGCGGCGCTCAAGCAGGCGCAGGCGATGGCCGCGAGCGGCTCGGTCAGCCACAGTGCGGCCGGCAGTTTCTCGTCGCGGATGGCGCCGTTACGCAAGTCGCAGGCGGCGGAGAATATCGGCGCCGGTTTTCTCACCTTCGCCGAGATGCTGAAGCAGTGGCAGAATTCTCCCGGCCACCGCGCCAATCTGCTGCTGCCGGGTGTGAGCCGCGTCGGCGTCGCCTTTGTCGACAACGCGAGGTCGCCCTATCGAAAGTTCTGGGCAATGGTGATCACGGACTGAAGCCGCCGGCCGGCAGCCCGTTTGAAACACGGGCGCGCAAGGGCGCAGTTCAACTTCGCTTCTGTTTGGGTTGCGACGCCTGCGACGAGCCGAACATCTTCTTCAGGCCGTCGATTCCCTGCGAGAGCCGCGGCCATTCGCAGGAGAACGAACTCCGCGCGCAATTGATGGCCCTGATCCGCGCCGCCTGCTTGACGGGGCTGGCCACCGGTATCGGCACCTTTTCGGTTTCGCTGCGAAGGGAAACCTGTTGCACCGGCTTCGGTTGCGCCTCCGGTGGCTGAAGTTGCTGGGCCATCAGCGCCGCGGCGATGCGGTTGCGGCGCTGGCGATCGAGATAGGCGGTGTACTGTTCGTCGATCTTCTTCTGCTCTTCCGGCGTGGGGTTCGGTCCCGCGATGTCGAAGGTCCGGTCCTGCATGAAATCGTAATAGGTATAGCCGCCGCCGGGCTTGCGGCGGCCGGCGTATTTGGCGTTGCAATCGGCAAGCGCCGCTGTCTTTTCTTCTCTGCTCTTGGCCTTCTCCGCCAGATCCGCGCACGATTCGAAATCGAACGGCGTACTCCGCCACCACTGCGCGCCGGAGCTTACCGGCGCCAGCACCAACAGGCTCCCGACTGCGGCAACAACAAACGCAACTGCACGTGAGGCGATCACGGAAGGTATTTCTCCAGTCGATTCTTGGGAGCTTTGCTTGATTCGATTGTCATCATTTTGGCAGCGCTGTCACCCCAAAATTGTACCGCTTTCTCGCTTGCGCCGCAGTCTGGATCGCGGCAAGTCGATGGAACTTTTGTCGCTTGACAAGAAATTCAAGGAAATTCAACGACGAAGAGTTGGCGGGCGCCGCCACGCAGTGATCACGGATGCGTCACGTGAGGTATGGGGAAAAGCGCCAAATTGTGGCTGGAATCATCTCGACCGCGGCGGCCGTCATGATTCGCATCGTTCGCCCGGCTCCGCCACCTCAACTGCAGAATTCGTAGTCGAGCGAAAATCGGTTCTGTCCTTCGACATCGGCTGGCTGGCGGATCCTTAAGGACCGGGTGGCCCGTCCCGGTTGGCGGGTATTGCGCCAGGTGGCGGAATGACCGAAGAAGGCTCTGTTTTGGCGACCGCGCCCTAAGTCGCATGTGCCAAAGCCGTGAGGGGGAAAGCCGTCTGCATGAACATCACCACCGCCATGACCCGCGTGGCGAAGGCCGCGCCTGACCTGATCGAGGCGTTCCGGGACGCGCCGACATCCGTGATCAGCGACAATTTGGCCCGGCTTCCGGGCGCGGTGGGCCTGCGGCCGTTTCACCGCGGCGGCCGGCTGGTCGGCCAGGCCTTTACGGTGCGCACCCGTCCCGGCGACAATCTGGCGATCCATCACGCGCTCGAACTGGTTGGGCCGGGCGACGTGATCGTGGTCGATGGCGGCGGCGACGAGACCCGGGCGCTGGTCGGCGAGATCATGAAGAACATCGCCGAACACCGCGGTGCGGCGGGCTACGTGATCGACGGCGCGATCCGCGACGTCGCCGCCTTCGCGGCTTCCGACTTTCCGTGTTTCGCCCGCGCGGTCATCCATCGCGGCCCCTACAAGAGCGGACCGGGCGAGATCAACGTGCCGGTCTCGATCGGCGGCTCGGTGATCAACCCCGGCGACATCGTGGTCGGCGACGAGGACGGCGTGGTGTCGTTTCCGGTCGCGATCGCGGCGACGTTGCTGGAGGCGGTCCGCGCCCAGGTCGCGCGCGAGGAGCAAACCCTGGTCGCGATCCGCGAAGGCCGCTATCAGGGCAGCTACGGCAAGTCTTGACAGGCACAGGCGCGCAACGGCGCTGACGGAGGATCCATGAGTCAGAAGAACGAGTTTCACAATCTCGACCATCCCGATGACGGCCTGTTTCGCGATCTCGCGCCGGGCCTCACCACGCGCATTTTCGCCGGCGAGCAGGCGATGCTGTCGGTGGTGACGCTGGCGCCGCATTCGCAAGGCACGCTGCACCATCATCCCGAGGAGCAATGGGGCGTGCTGCTCGAGGGCTCCGCGATCCGGGTTCAGGGCGGCGAGGAAATTCCGGTCAAGAAGGGCGACTTCTGGCGTACGCCCGGCAACGTGCCGCACACGATGCGGGCCGGGCCCGATGGCGCCCGCGTGCTTGACATCTTCAGCCCGCCACGGCCGGAGTACAAGAAGGCCGGGTCCGGCTTCGGCGCCTGACCGGTCACGTCTGCGACAAGAGCAACAGGTTCGGGGACAAACGGGGAGAGATTTTGTGAAGATTACCAGACGTGGATTGCTCGCGGCGTCAGCCGCGTTTTCGGTCGCGCCGGCGTGGGCGCAGCCGGCGAAGAACCTGACGCTGGTGGTGCCGTTTCCGCCGGGCGGATCCACCGATGCGCTGGCGCGGCTGCTGCAGTCGCATTTGCAAGTAAAGCTCGGCCGCACTGTTCTGGTGGAGAACAAGTCCGGCGCGGCCGGCTCGCTCGGCGCGGCGCAGGTCGCCAAGAGCGCGCCTGACGGCGCGACGTTTCTCGTCACCTTCGATTCGCACGCGGTGATCCCGGCCATTCTTGAGAAGCCAGGCGTCGACGTCGAGAAGGAGCTGGAGCCGGTGTTCCTGGTCGGCACCGCGCCCTATGTGGTCGCCGCCAACGCCAGCCGTCCGTACCAGACCTTCGCCGACGTCGTCGCGGCCTGCAAGGCGAGCCCCGGCGCGGTGAAATACGCTTCCGTCGGCATCGGAACGCTTGGCCATCTGGCGATGACGCTGCTCGGCAAGAAGGCCGGCGTGGAAATCACCCATGTGCCTTACCGCGGCGGCGGCCCCGCCATGAACGACGTGCTCGGCGGCCATGTCGATCTGATCGTGGGATCGGCCGCGCTGATCACGGCGCAACTGGGCGCCAGCACGCTTCGTCCCATCCTGCAGATGGGGCGCGAGCGGTTGCCGGTGCTGAAGGATACCCAGACCGCGATCGAGGCCGGCTATCCCGATTTCGAGACCCTGGCCTGGTGGGGCATATTCGCGCCAAGGGACACGCCCGCCGAACTCATCGCCGGCATGGCGAAATCGGTGCGGGAGATCCTGAGCGAGCCGGCGGTGGCGGCGCAGCTGCGCGACACCCAGCAGATGTCGCTGCTGCTCGCCGAAGGCAAGGATTTTGCGAAGTTCTTTGCGCGGCAGGTGAGCATCTGGGGCCAGGTCGTGCGCGAGAACAACATCAAGGCGTGAGGGCGTGCTGCCACTGCGCTCATCGTGGCCTCCTGTCACCAGCAGCCCAGCCCTCATACCAGCCTGAGGGCCTGCATGGAGGGCTGGCGATGCCACGCCCGCTTTGGTATGAAGCGTCCAAGTACCCGCCAATCCAGCGGGTCCGCGGTCCCGTAGCTCAGCCGGATAGAGCGACGGTTTCCTAAACCGTAGGTCGCATGTTCGAGTCATGCCGGGATCGCCAGCTTTACAAGGATTTTACGCGCTCCGATCGGGGGCGCGTTTTGTTTTTGGCTCTTTTTTGGCTCTCGCGTGCAATCGCTTCTTTGATCAGTCACGTGCGCGGGATTGGCACATAGAATACGTGCGACGTAGAGGCCAGGTCGTCGAAATAGACCGACATAAACACATCCCGCTCCGCTGCCTCCTCGATCGACGACGTCACCGCCGGTGCCCTGCGAGGTAGTCGATGAAGCGGTCCAAAAAGCCTCCCCGAGATGATCGGGGAGGGTAACCGAACGCGGGAGGTGCGCCCGGGCTGGGGGAACGGTGGCACATGGTGCCCTCATTGAATCATATATTAGGTTCCCGTGCGTCGTTCGGGCGGACAAGGCTCCAGCGGAGACAGGTATGAGTCGCACGAAAGATAAAACGCACTGCATGGCGGCGGGGTAGGCTATTGAGCTGCCGTCGTGCTCAGCCAAATCTAACTACTAGCTTGGCACCATCTACTCGCAGAGTTACGGGCCGCTTTGCTGGCAGGCTATTAGCTCCGTAACGCCAATCGTCATGCTTATGGGGATGTCCCTTGTGTTGGGCAAACCATACCAAGGCGGAGGATGGCCGCGGAGCCCAGGCTTCTCGTTTTCAATGTTAAACCAAATGGCGTATCCCTTTCCGTCTATCCGAGCGCAGAGGGGAATGACTTTGGTCTCGCCAGGTAGCAAATCGAACAGACCGCTGCGCAGCGTCCTCGATAATGCGAGACACATCGCTGTAACCAACCAGGTCAAGTTCCACGACGGTCTTGTTGGGCATGCTGTCGCTCCATTTCGAGGTAGTTGGCACGATCTTTAGCCGTTCCGACACGTAATTCGGTGTTTAGACGTTTAGACTACTCCAAAACTAGAACAGGGACACCCCGGCGTGGCGGTTTTGGCACATCGCGTCATTTCGCTGCGCTACGGAATTTGGTCGCTATAAGGGTGCATAGCGGACATCGATCAAGCACGCACCAATCAAGCTCGATTTATGAGTACGCACGCTAGATTCATTTCAGCGGTCACGTGATAAGAATCGGGATCAGCAAGTTTATTGACCGGAAGTTAGTCAATTGCGCGAAGTGAGTTGAATACAATGAAGCCCTTCGATCGAAGAGGCTTCATACCTTATCTGCATTCCTCCAAAGGTTCACGCGGTGAGGGCCTATGACCGCGGCACCGCGGCGACGACCTTCGAGACGACGTACGAATTGTTGTCGTTCTCATATATGCCGAGTTCCGGAGAAAACGTTTGCTTGTAGGTGATCTCCACATCGAGCGCATCACCGGCCCCGAACAGAACTTCATGGCGGTCGATCTGATCAAGAAACCCGGCGTCTGAAATAGGTGCGGAAATCGGCACACCATTCCATTCGAATGACCATTTTCGCTTCGCGTGATTAAGCCACGGTTTGATGACGAGCAGACGGGCACGCTCTCTTCTGAAGCGTTGGTTTGCTTCATCAATCGATTCAAGGATTGCCGTCTTAGGAAAGGCGGGGAAGTCGGCGCGCGGTATCTGAATGGTCGGTTTCGCATCGTTGAGACTAGCCGTCATGCCGAAGTCGGTAACGGCTTTGTCCGCTTCGAGCGCCCGAAACATCCGTCGGATTCCTTTTTCAACTACCGGATTTTTCTTGGCGTTCTGGCTTGTATTGTAGACGTTTCGCGGCACGATGACCGTCTCGTGCCCGACCTTAATCGTGACTTCGGCGGTGGTGATGATGATTTGCGGTGGCGGATCTGACGGCTTGAGCGTGTGGTCGTAAATGACGGTTGCCACAATCGCCCAGAAAATCGCCTTAACTCCTTCCGTTAGAAGGCCGGGTCCGTCCTTGCGGATACGGCGAATAACGGTCCGGTAGCTTCCGGGCCCCGCGGCCTCGACGACGATTTCAATCTCCTGGCCGGGATCGACAGTCGAGCTGATGGCGCGCGCGGTTTCCGCAAAGCCGATGAGTGCTTCGCCCAAAGTGTAAGCGTCCATGCGGCCTGGCAGTCCGCCAAAGTGCAGGACGATCGTTTCGTCTCTGAAGCCGTCAACCCTGATAGTCGCCATTGCGCACCCCTACCCTCATCCTATGGTTGCGCTTCTGCGCAGGCAACTCGCTGTCACGAGAGGCTAGGGTGTAATTGCTTGAAAAGACTTGCTTTAAAAAATGTTCTACCGTGATCTACGAAAGCCCTTGTGCTTCTTCCGACGCGATGCCATTATTTTATAGTACACCGTAGTACAGGACGAGAGAAGATAATGCCCAATACGGCCCATATCTACAAGTCAAAGTCTGGGAACTGGAACATCAGCTTCCATCACCCGATCTGTCGTGACGGCTCCATCGGCAAGAAAATTCATCGCAGTCTCAAGGTGAGTGAAGAGCCGGACGCTCAGGCACTTCGACTGCAGATGGACGAGTTGTTGGCGCTCGCCGACAATCCATCGTTGCTGCCGACACGAAGCTACGCAATTGCCGACCAGAAGTATGCGGCCGTCGTCATCGACGCCTTTTTCGATTGCATGACACCGGAGCCGATTGATTATCTTGCGCTCCGTGAACGAGCGATGCCGTTACCGGTCAAGAACAAAAGAAAAGGAAAGGTCCCCCACATCCTGCTCGTGGGGCCGACCGGCTCCGGCAAGAGCCGCTTTACTCAGCATCTGCTCCAAACCACATCGGAAAACTTCCCGATGCGCGGCGCAGGACGTACCACAGTCGCTGACACCGAAATAATCGTTGACGACGTCGATTTTGCAGCTGCCTTCACCCTTTATGCAAAGAATGAAATCCGGGAGGTCATCAAGGAGAATATTCTCGAAGCCTGCGCGTTCGCTCACAGAGAGCAAGGGGACAGGGAAAAAATTGCTTCAAAGCTTCTTGTCGATTCCGACAAAAGGTTCCGTTTCAACTTCACACTAGGTAAGTGGACGAGCAACGATAAAATTACCGATGCAGATTTCGAATTCGAGGCCGAGGACGACGAATCCGATTTAGACGCTGGGGCAGAATTGGTCGCTGAGCCTTGGACGAAGTTTGAATCATGTGTTGATCAGATCGTTTCAATGACCGAAGTGGCGGTGGATAAAGCGCGACGCGAGCTCCAACCGACGTCAGAAAAGGATGAATTGGTCATCGATGAATACTGGGTGCAGTACATCGACCAAGACCAAATTTCCTCCCTTGCGGAAGAAATATTGGAAGAGCTTGAAAGGCGGCTTTGCGAGGCCACTGGGGTGTCTTCCTGGCCGGTAATCCACAGGATAAAAGACACGACTGACAAAGCGGATTTCTTTCGGCGGCTTCGCCCTTTTTACCAAAACGACCGAAAATTCTTCGGCGGATTGCTCACTCCGCTCGTGCAAGGAATTCGAGTTCAGGGTCGATTTGCGCCTCCCGGCTGGGCGTCCGAAAATATGCCTACCTGGGTGTTGCTCGATGGTCAGGGTGTAGGTCATGATCAGGGCGGAGCTACCAAGATCAATCGTACTGTCCCGCCTGAACTGGTAAGAAAATTCTCAGGCGCGGATTATATCTGCCTTGTTGATCGAGCAGTGCCAGCCATGACCGGTGACGCGCCAATTCTTCTCGAGAACCTGATTGTCAGAGGTTATCAAGATCGTCTTGCGATAATCTTCACGCATTTCGAAAATGTAGAGGCTCCCGATTTGGATTGGTCGGGCAGAAAAGCAAAGGTGCTGGAGGGGCTCAGTAATGCAATTCAAAGTATTGGGTCACTTCCAAAAGCACAGCGCGTTCAGCTTGAACGCACTGGAGAGGCAAAGGCCTTTTTTCTCTCTCGCCTCAATCAGCGTGATATCAAGCTGAAGTCGACCCAATCAGAAATGCATCGCATCTGTGATGCATTCAAACGAAGCGTATTTGAAGCGGACATTCCAAAATTCCGGCCCCTCTATAACGAGTATCAGATTGCAAACGTTTTGAGCCGAGAAGTTGCTGCTTTCAGGAGCGACTGGAGCTCGGCGGAGCTTGCCTCCTATCAGTGGAAGATTATGCAAGCGCTGACAAATTGGATCGGTCATGGGTACAGCGACGGGTATCCGAGGCGAAACTTATATCCAGCGCAGGACCTTTCGCAGCGCATCGTTTCAGCGATCTCGACTGAGCTGGAATCGCCGATTGATTGGGACCCTTACCAACCGGAAAACGAAAGCGAGCAATCTCGCATTCTAAATGCAATCCGAAGCAAAGTTGGCGACGGCGTCGACGCGTATTGCCGTGACGTCGTTGTGCGCGACCCCCGCAAAGCGCTATGGCTCCCTGCGTACGAAGATATCTCCGGAGCTGGCACGCAAAAACGACGGGCGAGGGCGGTAGCGCGTATTCTTGAGGATCGGGCGCAATTACCCGACGAAGGCCTTGGCACGTTTACCAAGGATATTTGGAGCATCGTCGAAAGGGCGGTAAATGAAATTTGCTCAGCAGGAGAAGGACAAGTCTCGCCGTCTGTGGCGAAAGCTGTCTAGAGGCCGATCGACTAGAGCTCCCGGGCGCGGCGTGCGCGCTGCGGCTTTCCGCGGGAATTTTCGCGGAAGAAGAGCTCCTCAGCTTTCCGTCGCGCATGACGAGGTAGGGTAGACCGCTCAATGTCTATTCCAGGGATTCCCGATCGGTTCTCCGGCGGCAGGTCATCGTCTATCACAGAGTTTCCTAAACCGTAGGTCGCATCTTCGAGTCATGCCGGGATCGCCGATACGCGTGCCATTGGCGAGCATGACCCAGGTCAAAGGGGGCGCGCAGGCCGTCCCTAACGTGATAATCTAGAACGCCATGGGCCGATCGGATAACGCGCTTGTCATCGCAGCCAACAGAACCACCGAAGCCAGCGGAGCCGGGCACCTCCTCGTCGCATGGGCTGTGGTCATGGCCGTTTGAGTCGGCGAAGCTGGCGCTGGAATCGTATTGGTGGTGGTTCGATTCCCGAACCGGATTGCCGGATCGAGCGGGCGAGAGTTCCTTGCCCTGGACCACCGCCAATTCCATCGCGCTTGAGCTGCCGTCGATGCGGCTGCGCGAGTTTTCCCGCAAGCGTGCCGGGCGGCCGGTGCTGGTCTGCGCGCCTTACGCCTTGCATGGCGCGTTGATTACGGATCTTGCGCCAGGCCACAGCGTTGTCGAAGCGCTGCAGCAGGGTGGCCTGGGCCGGGTCTATGTCACCGATTGGCGCTCGGCCGCACCCGAGATGCGCTACTTCTCGATCGACAGCTATCTGTCCGATCTCAACGTCGCCATCGACGAGATCGGGGCGCCGGTCGATCTGGTTGGCCTTTGCCAGGGCGGCTGGCTCGCGCTGGTCTATGCCGGCCGTTTCCCAGGCAAGGTGCGGCGGCTGGTGCTGGCGGGCACGCCCGTCGATATCTCGGTTCCGTCGGATCTGTCGCGGATGGTCGCCAACCTGCCGCCGCAGATGCTTGATGCATGGATCGACCGCGCCGGCGGCACCGTCAGCGGCGGGCGAATGCTTCATCCTTGGTCGCCCTCCTACAGCCTGCACGACAAGGAAGTTATCCTGCAGCTCGACGAAGCCGGCGGCACGCCGCAAGCGTCGGATGTGCTCGAGCGGTTCAATCGCTGGAATGACGCGCCGCTGGATTTGCCCGGCGCATACTATCGCGAGGCTACCAACTGGATTTTTCGCGAGAACCGGATTGCCGAGGGGCAGTTCGTGGCGCTCGGCCGCAAGATCGATCTGGCGGAGGTCAAGGCGCCGGTTTTCCTGCTGGCCGGCGAAAACGACGAACTGGTGCCATTGCAGCAGGCGTTGGCGACCGCCCGCCTGCTTGGCACTCCCTCGTCATCGCTCGTAACAGCAAGCGAACCTTGCGGTCACCTCAGTCTTTTCATCGGCCGCAAGGCGTTGAGCGATTCCTGGCGCCGGATTGCCGAATGGCTTGCTAAGGATGATGTCGCCGGTCCATTGGATAAATCGCGGCTCCCCCAGGTTCCTGGTTCCCGGTGAAATTCGTGCGTCGGAAGAACCTGATCGGTCCCGGCGCGTTACCTGTCACTGTCTGTTTGGCGGGAGCCAGGACCACGACGCAAGTCCTGGAGGCTGCATTGTAACGGTGGACCTGGGACTTTGGTGGAGCGACGTCGTGACCAGTGAACAGCCGCGGGCGCAAGCCCGCGTCCATGGCTTCTACGAGAAGCGAACCTCCAGCATCCAGTATGTGGTGGCCGATCCGCAAACCAGGAAATGCGCGATCATCGATCCGGTGTTGGACTTCGACACCAATTCGGGCGGCACCGCGACGCGATCGGCCGATGAGATACTGGCCTTCATCGCCGAGCGCGGCTACGAGCTGGATTGGATTCTGGACACCCATCCCCATGCCGACCATTTCTCCGCGGCCGGCTATCTGACGGACCGGACGGGCGCGCCGACGGCCATCGGCGAGAAGGTCGTCGACGTCCAGAAGCTCTGGCAGAAGATCTATCATTCCGAGGACTGCTGCCCTGCCGACGGCTCGCAGTGGGACAGGCTTTTCGCCGACGGCGACCGCTTCAAGATCGGCGCCATGGATGTCGAGGTGATGCTGACGCCCGGGCACACGCTGGCATCGATCGCTTATGTCGTCGGCGATGCCGCCTTCATCCACGACACGCTGTTCATGCCGGACGGAGGCACCGCACGCGCCGATTTTCCCGGCGGCAGCGCCCGCGATCTATGGGCCAGTATCCAGCGCATCCTGACGCTTGGCGACACGACGCGCCTGTTCACTGGCCATGATTACTGCCCCGGTGGTCGCGACCCAAGGTGGGAAAGCACGGTGGCGCAGCAAAAAACCGACAATATCGACCTTCGCAAAGCCAAAACGGAGGCCGACTTCGTCGCGCTTCGCGAGGACAAGGACCAGAGACTGCCAATGCCCCGGCTCATCCTGCAATCGCTGCAGGTGAACCTGATGGGCGGACGCCTGCCCGAACCCGAGAGTAACGGCAAACGCTACTTGAAAATTCCACTAGACGCCTTCAAAAGCGTGCCGTGGAGCGATTGAGGCGGCAGCGCCTGTGACTTGCGCCCGCGAGTGTTTCAGTCATCCCTTCGTTTCCCGTTCGACCTTTACATCGCCCAATGCAGGGACGCGCACGGTGCCAGCCTTGCGGAATGCGTCGGTAACGACATCGGCGATGCGTTGATCTCGCCGGACGACGTCGTTTCCGTTGGCGAAGGTGGTAAACTTGTGCAGTCCTTCCAGAAATCCCGCGTTGACCGCGACGCGGTAGCGACGCGACGGATCGAGCGGAGAGTTCAGGACCGAAATGTCCCGAACGCGCTGACCGGCGCTTCGGCGCAAGTCGGCCGACCACGCTATCCCGTCGCTCTGGATCAGACCGCCAACGCCATCCAGCGGCGCCGGCGGGGCCAGGTTTACGGCGGCCTGTTCGAGTACGTCGTGAAGCTGCGTTCCGCTCAGGGTAAGGGTCGCGATCTTCGAAGGGTGAGGCAGCAGCGTCGTCAGGGCTTCGCGCGAGATCGGGCCCGGATTCACGGAAACGCCGTAGCCGACGCCGGGCATGAACGCGATTTCCGCGCCGGTAGCTTCGCGGAGAATGCGGCAGACGAGTTTGTCGAACGGGCTCTCCGAGCGATACTGGCGACCAATTCGTTCGCCCGCATTGGCGATCACGTCACCCAGTTGCCGGCCGTGCGGCGCCCGCAGTCGGGCGATCAGCTTGCCGATCGCCGGGTCGGGCGCGAACGTGTCGCTCCACAGCTCGTGCATGGCGCCCTTGACTTGCGCCACCTTGCCGTCCTGCACCGCGAGCGTCACCTCTCCGAGCATGGCGCCGTCCGACATCGCCTGCACCAGCCATCCGCCGCCGACGCGCTCGGGCGGGGTGATAAGGTCATGCGAGTGAGCTCCGATGACGAGATCGATTCCCTCGACCTCTTCAAGCAATTTGCGATCGACCTTTGATCCCTGGTGCGAGACTACGACGATGGCTTCGGCCTTGCCGCGCATCCCGGACACCAGGCGCCGCGCAACATCGATGCCGCTGACGAATTCCAGCCCATCGACGTTGTCGAGGCTGCCGGTGAGGTGGGTGTTGTGATACCCGAGCGCAAGCAATCCGACCGTGACGCCGCCCACCTGTTTCAGAAGCGTCGCCTCCCCGATGAACGGCCGGCCGGATCCGCGTTCGATGATATTGGCGCCGCGCATGGGGAACGTCGCAATACGGGCCAGCTCCCGAGTTCGCTCGACGCCATAGTCGAAATCGTGATTGCCGAGCGCCATGAAATGGTAGCCGACCGCATTCATCAGCCGAATGACGGCTTCGCCCCGGGTGAGATTGCCGAGCAAATCATCGGCAAACGTATCGCCGCCGTCGACGAGCAGCACGTTGTCGCGTCCCAGCGCAGCCCGTCGCCGGGCAAGCGCGGTGGCCAGTTGGCCGAAACCGCCGATGCGTCCTGATCGGCTGAACTCCTGGTGCTCGCGTCCATGGTCGCCGGTCTGGGCGGTAGCGTTGCCGCCGGAAACGTCGAACGGCAAGTGACGGCCGTGGCGATCATTGGTGTGCAGAATCGTGAACGTACGCCGGCCGCTGGCCGGCTGCGCCATGGCCGGCGTGGTGCTCAAGGCCAGTCCGGCAATCAATACATCGCGACGCGTCGGCATCTCACTTGTCCAACTCAATTCGACGGTGTCGACCATCCCCATTTGCGAAACACGGCAGCGCCTTCGCTCGACGCCAGATATCGGGCGAACGCCTCGACCTGGGGGTTATCCTTGCCGCGCCGCGTGAGCACGATGCCGGTGTCGCGGTAGATTCGAAACTCGGGTTCGACCTCGACGACGTCGGCCAGCGTGGGGTTGGCGACTTGCCAGATGTTCCAGATGATCCAGGCGTCGAGCGTAGGATCATCCGTCCAGGCCTGCTTTGCTTCGGCGCTGGTTGCCGCGAAAACCTTGATGTTCGACCTCAGGGTGCGCACCATGCCGATGTCGCCCGACCGCCCAGCCATATCCTCCCACAGCCCATTCTGACCGGCGCCGTTAACAACCAGAATCCGCCGACCCGGAGCGAGGAGGTCCTTGAAGCCCTTGATGCGCTGCGGGTTGCCAGGGCGCACGAGAATGGCTGAAGGTCGCAGATACAGAGGTCGCACCTCGACCGGGTTGACGCGGTCTCCCAGCGCCGTGACGAAATCCGTCATCATGGTTTCGGAGCCGCTGTATATCAGGTCACCTCTGGATTTGGCCTCTTCGATCCACTTTGCGGTTGGACCGCCCACGACTTCGACCTGTACCCCCGCTTTGGCGCTGAACTGCGCCGCCGCCTCTTTCATCGCCGGCAACGGGCCGCCTGGGCCATAAACATGAACGACGCTGGCCTCGGTCTTTGGGCCCGGCTGGGCGGGAAGGGGCGTGTGCAACGCCGATAGCAGGGTAAGCGCGGCTAGCGCGACGTTGCGGATGTGGCTTTTGGGCGTTCGGTACATCGAGACACTTCCTTCTATCGCAACGCGTGCGGAACCTCGCCTTGAAGAACCCATCCCGTAGTGGAGAGTTCCATGATTTGCCTGAGTTGATCGACCCGCGGAAACATCGCCCGGTCCTCATTGGTGACGGCCTGCGGAGCGCGTCACGAAAGGAAATTCAGCTACGGTTCCGAGCCGATCAGAACCGTAGCTTTTGGCGTTCAACGGGCCGTTGGGTCGCACCCTACTTCTTTGCGCGCGCCGCAGCGCGGGCGTCGGCGATCGCCTGTTTGAAGCCGGCGGCGTCGAGCACGCCCGGCACGCGGAAGGTGCCGATGATGAAGGCGGGTGTGCCCTGGAAGCCGAAAGCCTCGGCCTGCTCGTTGTTGCGGGCCAGCAGCGCATCGATGGCCGGCCCGTGAGTCGTCATGTCCTTGACGGCCCGGTCAACGTCGACGCCGGCCTTTGACATCAGATCCCGCACGATCTGCTCGCTGAGCCTCGTGGTCGCTCCGATCAGGGCGGCGTGCGCCTCATGGTACTTGTCCTGGTACCTGGCTGCGAGAACCATTCGGGCGGCGTATCGTGAGGCGCCGCCGAAGATCGGCCAGTCCTTCATCACGATCCGCAGCTTGCCGTCCTCCTTCGCTATTTTCATCAGCTCCGGCGCGACCTTCTTGCAGTACGGGCACTGATAGTCGAAATACTCGACGATCGTGATGTCGCCTTGCGGATTGCCCATGGACGGAATGTCCGGGTCGCGCAGCACGCTCTCCCTGAACGCGTCGGCTCCCTCTCCGGACGCGGTGGATGAAAGGCCGGCGAGGCCGCCGATGGCGACGCTTGAGGCGATGGCGAGAGCAGCGATGGTTTTCTTCATGATGAGACCTCTATTTGGTGCGTGCCGCTGCGTCGTTGAATGCAGCCGTCACGGACGACGTGGAAAGGATTTCGGAAAGGGCGATGCCGCGGGGAGCCGCGGGACCAAACACGATGTTGAAGGGAATCCCGTAGCGGCCGTGTTGCTGGAGAAACCGCGCGATCTCAGGGTCCGGCCTGGTCCAGTCGGCGCGCAGCGGCACGACATCCGACAAGAGTCGACCCGCCACCTGCTGCCGATTGATGACCAGAGCCTTGTTGATATTGCAGGCGATGCACCAGTCTGCGGTGACGTCCACGAACACGGTCCGACCGTCCGCCACCAGCGACCGCAGTTCCTGCGCCGAAAACGTCCGCCAGGGAATTTCGGCCGGCGCGGACGACGGATGTTGAGGTGCGAAGGCCGCAAGCGCCGCCATGATGACAACCACCACCGCGCCGGCTCCGGCGAGCCTCGCCAAAGCGACACCCTTCACCAGGCCGAGAATAGCGAGCGACACGGCCACCGCCACGCCGATGGAAAGCGCCAGTGACACGCCCGCCACCTCGCCCAGCACCAGAAGCAGCCACCCGGCGGTTGCGAGCAGCGCGACCCCGAACACCCGTTTGACCAGGCCCAGCCAGGGGCCCGGCTTCGGGATGGCCTTGGCGACCGCCGGAAATACCGCAACGAACAGATAGGGCGCCGCCATGCCGAGGCCGAGGGAAGCGAAGATCAGCAGTATTTCTGCCGTTCCCTGCGACAACGCGAAGCCGACGGCGGTCCCGACCAGCGGCGCCGAACATGGCGTCGCGAGCAGCGTCGCGACGAACCCGCTGAGGAAGTGTGAGGTCGTGGATGTTCCTCCGGCGATCCCGCTCACTTTTGTCAGCAAAGCGGGCGGCGCGGCGAGATGGAGCAGATCGAACTGGCTGGCGGCGAATAGCGACAGGATGATCGCCATTCCCGCCAGGAACACCGGTTGCTGGAACTGGATGCCCCACCCGACGCTCGCGCCCGCGGCTTTCATCGCGGCAAGCGCGCCTGCGAGGACGAGGAACGAAACCAGGATGCCCGCGGCGGATGCCGCGAAGCCTCGCCTGACCTGGCCTCGGCCCGCGGTGCTGCCATGGACAAAGGACAGCAGCTTGAGCGAAAGCACGGGAAAGACGCAGGGCATGAAGTTCAGAATGAAACCGCCGGCGAACGCGATGCCGAGGAGCCAGAGCAAACCTGGCGGCGCGGACGCCGGCTGGCGAGCGGCAGGCTCTACCGAACTTTGGCTGCCGCCAGCCTCTATCGCCGGCAAGACAGCGAGCACGCTTTCGTCGCCGGAAACAACGGTGGCCGTCACCGTCCGCTTGCGGAGGTCGGCCGCGGTCGTGCCGGGAAGGTCGACGGAAAGCGTGGCGCGGTTGCCATCATCGAACGTCACCACGGGCTTGTCCGCGCTGAGCGGCGGCTCGCTCTCGATGAACACGTCGGGTGCGAGAAGCGGCTTGCTCGAGGAGATCGCGATCCGCAGCGACGCCGCCTCCGTCGAGGAGCGCTCGATCGAAAGGATGGAAAGCACGTCCGACCCGGGACCGGGGACCTTCGACCGCCACGCGTCAATGGCGGGCTGGGACGGCCCACCATCACCCGGCCGGAACGTCGCCTCCAGCAGGCGCTCTTCGCGGACACAGATCGTGCTGCAGGCATACACGGCAAGCTTGAGGCGGATATTCGTGTCTGCGTTGGGGTCCTGGACTCTCAGCCGCACTGGAAACAGAACTTCCTGCGTGTACCCGACCGTCTCCAGTCCGAGAATGGACAGCCGCGAGGGCGCAGGCCATTGCACCTGCGCGTCTGCCACGTTCGATGATCCCGACCAGTCGAACTCGGTCGGAAGTCCCGCCTCGCCAGGCGATTTCCAGTAGGTCTTCCATCCCGGGCCGAGATCGATGCGGACACCGAGCCACCTTTCGCCGGGCGCAGCGGCAGTGCCGTCGCCCATCATCAGTTCGGCCCTGATATCCGGCTTTGACGTCGCCGGCTTTGAGGCTTTCCCGTCCGCGGCGGCGGCCGCGAAGATGCCAAGCGCGAGAGCGGCGACTGTGCGCAGAATGGTGTAGATAAGCATTTCAGCGCACCTCCGACGCGGCGGACGACATCAGCGCAGCTGCTCGCGACTCAGCCTCGGAGAGCACCACGACCCTGGATCCGACGGGGACGCGGTTGAAGAGGTCGATCACGTCGTGGTTGAGGAGGCGGATGCAACCGCTGGATACGTTCTGGCCGATGCTCTCCGGCTCGTTGGTGCCGTGGATGCGATAGAGCGTGTCCTTGCCGCCCCGGTACAGATAGAGCGCCCGCGCTCCGAGCGGATTGTCGATGCCCGCCGCCATGCCCTGCCGGTACTGCTTGAGCTCGGGCTGCCGTCCCATCATGGCGGAGGTCGGCGTCCAAGTCGGCCACTGCGCCTTGCGGCGGATGTCGGCCTGGCCGGTCCATCCGAAACCGTCGCGACCAACGCCCACGCCGTAGCGCAGCGCGAAGCCGCCTTCCTGCACGAGGTAGAGGAACTTGGCATGGGGATCGACGATGATCGTGCCAGCCGCATGCGTCGTTGGGTAACGCACGCGTTGCTTGACGTATTTCGGGTCGAGGGTTTCGGCCTCGACCGCTGGAATGCGGACGGCGCCGTCCGCAAGTGCGTCATATTGTGGCGAGGGTGGCGCGAACGAAGCCTGCTGGAGCGTCGCCTGGTTGCAGGCGGCCAGCAGTACGTTCAGTCCGGCCGCGCAGAACGCGCGCAGCAACGGATGCGCCGCCGCACGTCGTGCGGCTAACGGCGATATCATCGGGGGGTTCTCCAGGGATCTATGGACGCAATGCGGACGCCAGCAGCGAAGCTGCCGGCGTTTATGCGACGGTCCGGGGAGGCCTGAACTGGGGAGCGCCGAGCCACTGCGCTCGAAGCGCGACGTCGGCAAGCGGCGTGCGTCCGGCGCGAGACGACAACGGTTGGAGAGTGACGGAGCTGGTCGCGGCGAGGCCAACCATGGCGCCGGCGCTGCACGGCGTGCCTACCACGCCCGGAACCGTGCGCGGACAGGGCTTGCCGCTCTTTGATGCCAGGTTCTTCAGAATAAGGGTTTTCTCGACCGAGGTCGGAAACGCGGTGTCCGCCTTGGCCGGGCCCCGTAGGGCTCCCGGCAGCAGGAACGATGCACAGAGAACCGCCACGCAGAACGCGGCCAGCGCCAGACGAGACAGGATTGTCCGCCGAGGCGAGGTGGCTTTGGAACGTGAGGGATTCGCGCGCATCGAATGCTTCTCTCTAACCCGAGCAGGACTGGCAAATCACCTGTCCGTGATGCTTTGGACTCGAATTGTCAGCGGCGCGTTGATAAGGACGATCTTCCGAATGAGACGGTCCTTCCCATGACCCGCATCGTCACGATCACCCTAAACCCGGCGGTCGATCTCTCGACCTCGGTGGACATCATCCAGCCGGTGGCAAAGCTCCGTGGGAAGTCGCAGCGCCGCGATCCCGGCGGCGGCGGCGTCAATGTGGCGCGGGTGATCAAGCGGCTCGGTGGCGAGGCCTGCGCGATCTATCCGGTCGGCGGCGCGATCGGCACGCTGCTGCGGCGGCTGCTCGATCAGGAGGGCGTCGCCAGCCGTACCTTCACGATTGCGGGGGAAACGCGGGAGAATTTCTTTGTCGGCGAAATCGCCAGCGGCAAGCAATACCGGTTCATTCTCCCCGGCGCGCGGCTCAGCGAAACGGAATGGCAGGAGTGCCTCAAGCTGGTTTCGGAAATCGAGCCGTTCCCCCGTTTCCTGGTCGCAAGCGGCAGCCTGCCTGATGGCGTCCCCGATGATTTCTACGCGAGGCTGATACGGATCGCCAGGCAGCGCGGCGCCAGGGTGTTCCTGGACACGTCGGGCCCGGCGCTCGCGGCGGCGGTGGCTGATGGCGTCGACCTGATCAAGCCGAACCTGCGCGAAATGCAAGAGTTGGCCGGAAGCGAAGCATCGAATGCCGGCGAATGGGAAGCTGCGGCCCGGGCGATAGTTGCCCAAGGGAAAGTCGCGGCCGTGGCGCTGACGATGGGCCATCTCGGCGCGGCGCTGGTGACGCGCGACGAGGTGCTGCGCGCGGCGCCGATTCCGATCACGCCCCGGAGCGCGGTCGGCGCCGGCGACAGTTTTCTGGGCGCGCTGACCTGGCGGGTCGCCGATGGCGCGTCGCTCGCCGACGCCTTCCACACGGCGGTCGCTGCCGGCGCGGCGGCTCTGCTCCATCCCGGGACCGAACTTTGCCGGCCCGACGACGTCAGGCGTCTTGCCGATCAGGTGACGATCGAGCGGCTGTGAACGGACGGCAGCGCTCTGCGCCTTTTCCGTCATCGGCACGCGCTGCGGTTGGCAGTTGAGGATTGCTCCATGGAGCCTGTCGTGATCGCGCTCTTGCGGGCCCTTGAACGCCCGCTGCCGCTCAGACGGGTATCTTAACAGGGGACTAACTCTAAACCGGGAAGAAGGCCTCGCCCGTAGTTAAGCGGAGGTGCCTACTCGGAACGAACTCCACGATCTGTCGCTTATCGTTTGTGATGCTGATCGGGGATATTGCATATGTCGGACCGTAGATATTTCTCGTCGACCCACAAGTACGGCGTTGAACTCAAGGAAGCCGGGAGTCTCGACCTGGAGATGCACGCCCGGTTGGAGGCAGGCTTGCTGGATCCGGAACCCTTGAGCCGCTCTCTATTGATGGTCGTTGGGGAACCCGATAAGCCGTCGAAGTGGCAGACCCTGAGAAAGTTTTTCCACTGATTGAGGTCGGCGGCCCTATTCGCCGACGAGCCAACCGGCCAATGACGGCGAGTAATGCGGCAGGCGGCAATTTCGGCCGCATGGAACTCGTTTTGTGCACACGGGTCCTTCTACGTTTCCTTGCGTTGGGATGCTGGCAACAGGCAATCCTACGGTACACCTTGGTTCGCGACCACTATCAGCAAGCGTTGGAGGCCAGCATGGATGAGCACCAGATAAACGTGATTATCGCAACCGCGATCTGCGAATGCGAAAAGCATCAATCGGATAGGAAGGTCGATCTGGAGCAAGCCAAGCAAATGGCGAAAGCTGTAGTCGCAGCGCTAAAGGATGCCGGACTGCAGATCGATGCTGTCGAAAAACCTTGACGAGTCCTGCAGCCTGATCTGGCTGCGCGTTCGCGCACGGGGAAAGGCGCGGCGCCTGGATCAGGCCGAACTGACGTGATGAGGCGGGGGCAATGTCGCGGTCAAAGAATCCGCCTCATTCGAACCAACTCGACAACTTGTTCGGCGTTGATGATTTCAGCAATCAAGGGTGGTTGAGGAATCGTCTTGATGTCGTAGAGGTGCCGGGTTCCCTCCGGCCGGGCCATGAAATTCTTGATGCATTCCTCGAGCGTGCCTTCCAAGACGAAGTAAGGCCCGGTTCCGCCTTCACGGCGGGAGTTATTCAGCGACGGCCACTTTCGAACCTTGGCGGGTACGTCAAACCTCACCGTCTCGACGTCCGCGCTCATATTACGTTACGCCCTCGCGGCTTCGGAAACTTCACGAACTCCGGTACATCGCCCTAACCCAAAGCACTGTTGATTGTTCCACAGCCAAATCGGAAACGCTTCCCGTGCGGCCGATTCGAATGCGAAGCGGATGGGTCCCGCTCTCGGCAGAGCGAGAATTTACTGGAAACCGGGAGTGGTCCACCGGGGGGCGCTCCTGGCGAACGCCAGCATCCAGCGAAAGTCAGCCGCGAGGGAGACCTCTCAATCGTGCGGGTCGGCAAGATAGAAGTTTATCGCATCCCCGACGCGTTCGGGGGGGGGACGGATGATTGACCTGCAATAGAATACAATGCAGCGGTCGACCATCACCGCTGCCATCGTTGCGGGAATGGCGGAGCCCTTCTCCTTCACGCGCGCTGGTCCAGCATCACCTTGAAATCCGCCCGCGCGCGCTGGGCCTCGCGCCTGGCGGTCTCGGAGGCTTCGCCGAGGCCGAAATAGCCATGGATCAGGCCGGGGCCGTCATGATATTTGGTCGGGACGCCGGCGGCCTGCAGCGCCTGCGCATAGGCCTTGCCCTCGTCGCGCAGCGGATCGAACCAGGCGGTGGTGACGACCGCAGGCGCCAGCCCCGCGAGGTTCTTGGCGCGCAGCGGTGAGACGCGCCAGTCGGCGCCGTGGCTGGCTTCGGCGAGATAATGGCCGCAGAACCACTCCATCACGGCGCGCGACAGGAAATAACCCTCGGCATTCTCCGCGCGCGAGGGAAAGCGGGCGTTCTCGCCTGCATCGGCGAAACTGCCGAACACGTCGGTGACGGGATACACCAGCAATTGCGCCGAAAGCCGGATGCCGGCGTCGCGGCAGGCGATCGCGGTGGCGGCCGCCAGGTTGCCGCCCGCGCTGTCGCCGGCCAGGCCGACGCGCCGCTCGTCGCCGCCGAATTCGGCAATCCGTGCGATGACGTCCCGGGTGGCAGCGAAGGCATCCTCGAACGCGCCGGGAAAGCGCACCTCGGGCGGGCGGCGATAATCAACGGAGACGACGATGGCCCCGGTCTCGATCGCCAGCCAGCGCGCCTGCCGGTCGTGGGTGTCGAGGTCGCCGGCGACCCAGCCGCCGCCATGGAAAAACACCACGGTAGGCGACGTCTCGCCGGAGTTGCGATAGACCCGCGCGGCGAGAAATCCGGCAGCGCCCTTCACCTTGATGTCTTCCGCGCTCATCACCGGGGGCGGAGGAACGGCGGCGCGCGATGCCGCCAGCGCGCTGAGCGCTTCGCGCGCGCTTTGCGGCGTCATCGCCGCGGGATCGCGCAGCGGCAGCAGCGGAATGATCTCAGCGATGACGGGGTCGAGCGGCGTAATCATGCGGTGGGCCTCGCGGTTAGACGAGGCCGCAGCATAGGTAAGGCGCGCCGCTCCCGCAATTGCTGCGTTGACAGGGGGGTGGCCGGATCGGCCAGCGTTGCTGGCGATCGGGGTGCCGGACGATCCCGCGGATTTTCATCAATTGAGAGCGATTCCCTCAAGCAAACAAGCGGGAATGCGTTGCTAGACTCGCACACCGCTTAACTCCTTCTTATCCGTAAGGGGCGAGCGGACGTGGTGAACAGTCCGCCGGGCTGTTCACCACTCAAGCCAAAGGAGGCGCGTGATGAAACAGTTGGTAGGCGTGGATCTGGCGCTCGACGAATTGCTGGTGCAACTCGGCGCGATGGTGCTGAGGCTGTCCAGCCCCGAGGTGACGCGGACCGCCGAAGAGCGGCACGCGCTGTCGCTCTCGGTCAAGAAATTCTCGGTATGTGCATCGCGATCGAACGACCCGCGCGTGCATCAGCTCAAGACCCAACTCGATGCGACCATCAGGCCGCAATTGCGGCTGGTTGGCAGCGCATAGGTTCTCACACTACCGGCACGCGCATCGCGGCGATCGCGGCCGGAGAGATGATTTCGATATCGAGCGGCACCCGCCAGCGTTCGGTCAGCCGTACGCGCGGAGCTTCATTACGGCCGCCAGCGCCTTCGATGACGAAGCCCTCGAAGCCGCCGCTCATCACCTCGTTGCACTTCTGGACATAGACCGGAAATCCGCCGATATAGGGCATGAATACCCGCGGCCGTCCCGGGATATTGGCGCCGACATACCAGGAGCTGCAGGTCGACCGCAGCGAGACCTTTGATACCTCGTTGACATGGTCGACCCATTGGTCCTCGTAAGCCTGGATCGGTTCGATCGTGGCCGCGCCGATGTCGCGCAGATGCGCCATGCAGTCGGCCATCCAGTCGACATGCTGCTCGATCGCCTGGATCATGCTGGCCAGCACCGACGGGCTTCCCGGCCCGGTGATCGTGAACAGATTGGGAAAGCCCACCGTCGCCACGCCGAGATAGGTGCGCGGGCCGGCGCGCCATTTTTCGGCGAGCGTCTGCCCGTTGCGGCCGGTGATCGCGATCCTGTCGAACGATCCCGTCATCGCGGCAAAGCCGGTGGCGCAGACGATGGCGTCGAGCGGATATTCGGTGCCGTTCACCTCGATGCCGCCGGCGGTAAACCGCTCGATCGGCGTCTTCGACACATCGACCAGCCTGACATGGGGCAGGTTGTAGGTCTCGAAGTACCCGGTATCGACGCACAGGCGCTTGCAGCCGAACACATTGTCCGGGCACAGGAGCTCGGCGGTGGCGGGGTCACGAACGATCGAGCGGATCTTGTCGCGCGCAAATTCGGCGATGGTGTCGTTGGCGGCCTTCTCGAACAGGAGATCGCCGAAGGCGCCGAGGAAGGGCAGGCCGCCGCGCTGCCATGCTTCCTCATATTGCCGCGTGCGTTCCTCCGGCGCTGCCTCCAGCGCAGGCTTCATGTTGAAGGGAAAATAGAACCCGGTCGGTCGCGCCCGGGCCTTGGCGCGGAGCGCCGGATAATCTGCCTTGATGGCCTGCCGGTATTCCGGCGTCAGCTTCGTGTTCCAGGCCGGGACCGAATAGGTCGCGGTGCGCTGGAATACCGTCAGCGCGGCGGCCTGCTGCGCAATCAGCGGGATCGACTGGATCGCCGACGAACCCGTGCCGATCACGCCGACGCGAAGCCCGGTGAAGTCGACCCCCTCATGCGGCCATTCGCCGGTGTGATAGAGGGCGCCGCGAAAGTCCTCGCGGCCCCTGAACGGCACGTGGTTGGCCGCCGACAGGCAGCCGACCGCCATGATGCAGAATTTGGCGGCGACCCGGTCGCCGCGATCGGTCGCGATCCGCCAGCATTGGTCGCTTTCGTCGAAGCTGGCCGCCGTCACGCGGGTATCGAACATGATATCCCGGCGCAGGTCGAACCGGTCGGCGACATGGTTGGCGTAGGCCAGAATCTCCGGCTGCGGGGCGTACTTCTCCGACCAGTCCCATTGCTGGTCCAGCTCTTCCGAGAACGAAAACGAATACTGCATGCTCTCGACGTCGCAGCGGGCGCCAGGATAGCGGTTCCAGTACCAGGTGCCGCCGACGCCGCCGCCGGCCTCGTAGACCCGCGCCGTGAAACCAAGTCCGCGCAGCCGGTGCAGCATGTAAAGGCCGGCAAAGCCCGCGCCGACGATCACGGCGTCGAACACCTGGTCCACTTCCGGCGAGCGTTCTGACTGTTCCTGCATGAAGGCAGCATCGACCGAAAACACGCCGGCGGTCAATCGCGTCGCAGCGCCGGGCGGCCATGCGATTCGGTGCTTGCGGCCCGAGCGGCCGCTGCCGGGGACGGCGGGCCGCCGGTTTCACAGGTGGGCATGCAGGAAGCCCGGTCCGGCTAGAGTGTCTTGAGGTACTCGATCAGCGCCTTGCGATCGCCGGGCGACAGAGCCGGACCGATGACGCCCTTGATCTCCTTGTCCTTGCGGTATTCCTTCCTGAATTCGTGCCCGGTGTTCCAGTTGCCGCGGATCGAGGTGTCGAATTCGAAGCCGTTTTCGATCTTGTCGAACCTGTAGCCAAGATTCACGGGGTCGTATTCGCGGTTGCCGAGATAGAATTTCTTCGGCCGGTCTTCCGGCGGGCCGAGCAGCGCCTCGACGGTGGGGACCGAGCCGTTGTGAAGATAGGGCGGCGTCGCCCAGACACCGTTGAGCGGCCGCACCTTGTAGGCGAGATCAGCCCGAATCTCGTTGGGCATGTTCCCGTCTATGCGCTTTCGTTTGGCGTCGCTCAAGGGCGGCTCGCGCTGTGCGTAGATGCGATTGACGGTGTTCTCGACCACGGTTTTGAGCGCGTATGCGAACCGCGGGTCGTTGAGCCCGAGGTTGGAGGGAAGCGAAACCGTGCGGTTCGCCATGTCTTCGGCCTGCGCGGGATCGGTGCCGATATGCGAGATCGGGATGTTTTCGATCTTGACGATCGCCTCGCCGGCACCGTTCTTTGTCCACGCTTTCTCGTTGTCGAAGTTGTAGAACGCCTCGCTCGCGACCGGCGGGCGGTGGCATTCCTGGCAATGGGTCTTGTAGAGCTCCGCGCCCTGGGCCGCCAGCTTCTGGTCGATCGGCGGCAGGATGTCAGCGGGCCATTTCGGCGATTTCAGGCCCGAGAACCCGTCCCTGGCGTTCGGCGGAGTCTTGCCCTTGATCAGTTGCTCCATTCTGTCGAGCGAGTCGATGTTGACGCTCGATTTGTAGAGGCCCCTGGAGGGCTCGGTCAGGTTGATCTCCGCCGATACGCCGAGCGCCTCGCCGGCATTGCGCACCATCGGCTGCATGATCGAGCCGTTGTACTGCACCCAGTCGAACCACGGCGTGTTCCATATCCTGGGGTAATGCACCGGCGCGGAGGAGCCCGCATAGTTTTCCGGCTTCTTCAGTCCGATCGCAAATACCTGGTTGCCGATCCGGTTGAGCGCGTCCAGCCGTCCATAGCCTTCGCGAACGCTCTGCGAGGCGACGCGTTCCTCCAGCTCCTTGACCTGCTTGTATTGGCCCAGGACCTGGTCGAGCTGGTATTTCAGCGCCTCGCGGTCGTCGAGCGTGGCGTCCGGCCCCAGCACGCGCTCGGCGAAGCGGTCGAAGCGGCCGGGCCAGACCTTGGTCAGCAACAGCGAGACGCCGATGCCTTGCTTCATGGTCAAGAGGCTGGTGAGCGCCGGTCCGCCGTCGATGACGATCTCGGTGTCCTTGTAGGTGAGGCGGCCGGTATGACAGGCCGCGCAGGTCAGGCCGATACCCTTCATGTCCAGCTTCGTGCGCGGATTTTTCCATGGCGCGCCCGACGGATCCAGCATCGGGCCGCCTTGCGCAAGCCCGATCGGCAGCGCCTCTTTGCCGGAGATGATTGTATCCGGAATGAAGCCGTAGCGATCGAGATAGGCGGTCTCGCTGAAGCGGCCGACGGCGGTGAACAGCAACGGCGAAATCGTCGGCTGTTCCAGCGCCATGAACCATTCATAGGGGACGCCGAAGGTCCGCGTCCCCTGATCGGCGTGATAGTACCAGCTCAGTTCCTCCTTGCTGATACCCTGATCGAGCCAGACGGTTTTCTTGGGTTGCGGATATTCCACAAGTTTGACGTGCAAGTCCTGCCACAGCTGGGCGATGTCGTCCTTGAAGGCGGCGTAAATGCCGCCCATGATCAATACCGCGACACCAAGTTTCGCTATCGTCCCGCCGCGCATGGCCAGATCCTTTCAAAAAAAACGCGCCGTTCGCGCGCAATATGATTCATCTGCAAAAAAGCCGGAACGTGATTCATCCCCGGCGTGCGCTCCAATATCATGCCAGCTTATAGTCGCGTCAAATGTCTGTCCACAAATCCGGGTGGCTGGGCCTGGCGACAACGGCAACGAGGCGCGGTGACCGGATGATGTCGAAAGGCTGACGATCAGATGAAAGCGGTCGACCCGACGCCACTCCGAATTGAGATCAAGCCTGGTGAAGCGGTTTCCGCGCTTTTGATCCGGCCGCCGCAGCCTCGCGCGTGCTACGTTTTCGCACACGGGGCGGGGGCGGGCATGTCGCACTCGTCGATGGAAACGATAGCGGCGGGTCTTGGCGAGCGCGGCATCGCGACGCTGCGCTATCAGTTTCCCTACATGGAAAGAGGCGGCAGCAGGCCGGACGCGCCGGCGGTGGCGCATGCCGCGGTCCGCGCCGCGGTGGTGGAAGCCGGGCGATGCTGCCCGACGCTGCCGCTGGTGGCGGGCGGAAAATCGTTCGGCGGGCGGATGACGTCGCAGGCGCAGGCGCTGTCGCCGCTACCCGGCGTCCGCGGGCTGGCGTTTCTCGGCTTTCCGCTGCACCCCGCCGGAAAGCCGTCGGCCGAACGCGCCGCGCATCTGGCGCAAGTGAAGGTCCCGATGCTGTTCCTGCAAGGGACGCGCGATGCGCTGGCGGAACCCGCGCTGCTCGAGCCTGTCGTCGCGGCGCTGGGATCGCGGGCGACGCTGCGCTGGTCCGACGGCGCCGATCATTCCTTTCATGTGCTGAAGCGGTCGGGGCGAAACGATCGCGAGGTCATGGGCGAGGCGCTGGACGCGTTATCGGCATGGATTGATGGGGTTGTCAGCTAACCCTCTGAAGTCGTCCCTGCAAACGCACTAGGGCATGCACACATCTCTAAAACGGACTCCAAAACAGTGACTTAGGTGATCCCTTTTTCGGACCGGTCGTGGGGTAGATTGCTCGGCGATCATTGAAAAGACTCGTACTTTTCTCCGATGCAACGAGCCGATCAAAAGATGTGTGCATGCCATAGTGCGAACGCAGGGACCCATACGCCGCGGCCGTTATGATAGGGCGTTGTGGCAATCGCATTGCCATTCAGCTAGGCTCTGTGGTTATGGGTCCCGGATCGCGCGGAGCCTGTCATCGGGCGGCGCTTCGCGCCGACCCGTTGGCTTGTCCGGGACGACGGTGAGAGAGTTGCGCTTCGTTCCATCCCGGTTACGATGCGTTCATGACAAGAATCCTGATCGTCAATCCGAACACCACATCTTCCATGACCGAGACGATCGGCGCGGCGGCGCGCGCGGTCGCGGCACCTGGCACCGAAATAGCGGCGGTGACCTCGCCGATGGGGCCGGTCTCGATCGAGGGCTATTACGACGAGGCGTTTGCCGTCCCCGGCCTGATCCAGGCACTCGTCAACGCGCCCGATGCCGATGCCGCCATCATCGCCTGCTTCGACGACACCGGGCTCGACGCCGCGCGTTCGATCGCGGGCTATCCTGTCGTTGGCATCTGCGAGGCGGCGCTGGTGACCGCCGGCCAACTGGCCAAGCGCATCGCGGTCGTCACCACGCTGCCGCGCTCGATCGTGCCGCTCGAAGAACTGGTCCGCCGCTATGGCTTTGCGGAACGGGCCGCGGTCACCGCCTGCAACGTCGCGGTGCTCGATCTCGAAAGTCCGGGCTCGGGTGCGGAAGCCAAACTCGAGGCCGAGATCGCGCGCGCTCTCGACCGCGGCGCGGAGGCGATCGTGCTGGGCTGCGCCGGCATGGCCGACCTCACGGCCAAATTGTCGCGGAAATTCGCCGTGCCCGTCGTCGATGGCGTGGCGGCCGCGGTGAAGCAGGCCGAAGCGCTGGCCGGGCTCAAGCTCACGACATCAAGGCGCGGCGCTTACGCCTCGCCGGCGGCCAAGAACTACAGCGGGATACTGGCGCCGTTCGCGCCGACTGAAACGTCATAGCGCTGCAAGGAACAAAGGATTGCTTCGCTTCGCTCGCAATGACGGTGGTCACACCGGCGCGCCGTAGATCTTGTCGCGCAGCCGCCGCATGCCTGTCAGCCAGCGGTCGCGGCTGGAAGCCTTGCGCTGAACATATTCCGCGACCTGCGGATGCGACAGGATGAGAAAGCGTTCGGCCTCCATCGCCTCGATCACCATGCGCGCGACTTCCGGCGGCTGCAAGACGCCGTCGACCCGCGCGGCGCTCGGGCCGGGCAGCGTCATGCCGGTCTGCACCGATTGCGGGCACAGCACCGAGACGCGGATGCCGCGGTCGCCATACTGGATGGCCAGGTGCTCGGCGAGCGCGATCGCCGCGTTCTTGGTGACGCCGTAGGGCATCGAGTTCAGCGACGCCAGCAGGCCTGCCGCGGAAGCGGTGTTGAGCAGATAGCCGGATCCGCGCGCGAGCATGCCGGGCACCAGCGCGCGGGCGGCGAACACATGGCTCATGACATGCACCCGCCAGCTGACGTCCCAGTCGGCGTCGGAGGCGCTTTCCTGTCCCTTGCGCGACAGGCCGGCGTTGGAAAAGAACACGCCGACCGGGCCATATTTGGCTTCGGCGGCCGCGACCAGCGCCTTGATATCGGCTTCAAGCCCTACGTCGGCGGTCACCGCGAGGCCGTCGATATCGCCGGCGACGGCAGCCAGCCGGTCGCGCGAGCTTCTGAGGTCGGCGACGACCACGCCCGCTGCGCCTGCTGCCGCATAGGCGCGCGCCACCGCCTCGCCGATGCCGCTCGCGCCTCCGGTAACGACGCAAACCTTGCCCTTGACCTGCATGATGCCGCCTCCCGCTTGTTGAATGTTCAGCCCTTGTAGAGCCCCTTGTCGCGTGCCTGCCGGATCGCCAGCGCGGCGAGGAAGTCGAGCATCGGCGTCGCCAGTCCGGCGGCGCGCGCAAACGCGGCCGGCGCGCGAACCAGCGCGTCGATCTCCATGGCGCGGCCACGCTCATAGTCCTGCAGGATCGAGGGCTTGTGGTCCGGCGCCGGGCCGGCGCGCGTCACGCGCCTGACCGAGGGAAAACAGTACTGCGCCACGCTGCTGGCCTCGTCGAGCAGGCGCGGCACGATTTCGGCCAGCGCAGGGTCGTCGCGAACCCCGCGCGCGGTCTGCCCGGTCAGCAGGCACAGCACCGACATCGACATGTTGGTCAGGAGTTTCGACCAGACTGTCTCCCTGATTTGCGGGACGTCCGGCGATTCGATCTCGGCCTCATTCAGCGCCGCACGCAGCCGCGCGATCCGCTCGCTCGAACGGTCGTCGCATTCGCCGATCAGGAGGCGGTTGCGCTCGGGCGAAAGGTTGGCGGCCACGCCCGGCGCGATGACCTCATTGGACGAGAACACCACGCCGCCGATGATCCGTTGCCTCGGGATCGCCGCGCGCAGCCGTCTGCCGGGATCGAGAAAGGCGAGATCAGGCACCGGCGGATGTTCAGCGGAAAGCCCGATATCGTACCACCAGGGAATGCCGTTCTGCGCGAACACCACGCCGGTGTCCTCGCCGAGAAGGGGTTGCAGCCCGGCGGCGAGGCTGGCCAGCCCGGTCGCCTTCAGGGTCGCGATGACGACGTCCTGCAGGCCCAGCGCCGCCGGATCGTCCGACGCCTTCACCCTGGCCTTGAGATCGACGTCGCCGACCCGCAGCGTCAGCCCGTTTGCTTTCACCGCCTCCAGATGCGGACCCCGCATCACGCAGGAGACCTCGTGCCCCGCCAGCGCCAGCCGCACCGCGAAATGGCTGCCGACGGCGCCCGCACCGAAAACGCAGATACGCATGGGGTGGATTTCCTGCCGGAGCGAACGAACGTCTGGAGCGCCTAGTTTTCACAAGCCTCGTTCTGGCGCAACCGCTCTCGCCGGGCACGAGGGTTGCGGAACGGCGCGGACCCGCGGAAGCCGTGCCGTTCAGTCGATGTTCATCAAACCTCCCGTCCAGTTGGTGGTGTAACCAGGTGGGGCGTGCCATGTCGAAGCTTGGACTGGGAATTGCTGTCGTTGTTCTGGCGGCCGCGCTGTCGGCGGCCGGATATGCGGACGCGAAGGGTGGTCACGGCGGCGGCCGTGGCGGCGGGCACCATGGCGGCCGTCACCATGGTGGCGGTCACGGCCACAAGCATTTTGGCGCGCGGCATCATGGCGGTGGTCATGGCTACAAGCATTTCGGCAGACGGCATCATGGCGGCCAATTTCGCGGCAGGCCGGCGCATTCCCGCGCATTCTCCGCCTACCGCATGAATGATGGCGGCCGTGCGCCGAACGCGCGTGCGTTCGCCCGCAGCCACCGTCACGCCGTTGCCTTGCATAATCCCGCCGCACGGACCCGGATGATTGCAGGCGCGGCGCTCGCCGGATGGCACCACAACGGCTCCCGGGGCGGCTGGTGGCGACACGGAAATGGTGGATACGGCTGGGTCGGGCCGCTGTTCTGGCCGTTCGCCTATTTCGACATCTACGATTATGCGCTGTGGGGACGTGGTGCGACCGCCCCGTTCTGGTTCTATGGCCATGACGACATCTATGCCGGCCTGTTCGGGCCGTATGACTACGAGGGTCTTGCGGGCTACCTGCCGCCGCGTGGCGCTCCCGACGTGGCGGCGGGCCGGCTGGCGTCACTGTGCGGCGACGACAGCCGCGAAGTCGCCGGCCTGCCGATCGAGGTGATGGCGCAGGTGATCGATCCCGCCGAGGCGCAACGCGCCGCGCTCGACGAGCTCGCCAATGCGTCGGTGACATCGGCGCAAAAGATCAAGGCGGCGTGCCCGACGACGGTAGCGCTGACGGCGCCTGGCCGGCTCGCCTCGATGCAGCAGCGCATCGAGGCGATGATGTCGGGCGTCGCCACCGTGCAGCCGCCGCTGGAGAAGTTTTACGGACTGCTGGACGACGAGCAGAAAGCGCGGCTGAATGCGGTCGCCGACGATCAGGGCCGGAAAAGCGGACGGCGCGGCAACAGGTCGTTCACGCGGGCCTGCGACGTCACGGAGCCGTCTGCGCTGCGATGGCCGGCCGAGGAGATCGAGGCAAGGCTGCGTCCGACCGATGCGCAGCGCACGAGCCTTGCCGCCCTGCAAGACGCCAATGCAAAAGCCGCCGAAATGCTGAGCGTCTCGTGCCGGGCCGACGACGCGATCACGCCGCCGGCGCGGCTTGCCGCGGCCGGCAAGCGGCTCGACACCATGCTGCAGGCGGTCAGGCAGGTACGCGCGGCGCTCGACGGCTTCTATGCGACGTTGAACGACGAGCAGAAAGCCCAGTTCGAGGCGATCGGGCCGCGGCGAACCTCGCTCGCCGACAGGTCGGACATGATGCAGCGGCGCGGGCGCAGGTAGCTCGACCACCCCGTGACAGCGACTGCGATCCCGGCCTATGGTCCGGAATTGTCAACCTGCCGAACAAAGGGGCTCGCCGATGACGGCCAATCCGGTGTTGTGGGATATCGACGGGCGCGGCGTGGCGACGGTCACGTTGAACCGCCCGGAAGTGAACAACGCCTATGATGCCGGGCTGATCAACGGCGTGCTGGCGGCGATAGACGACCTCGGCAACAAGCCCAACCTTCGCATCGTCGTGCTGAAGGGCAACGGCAAGCATTTCCAGGCCGGCGCCGACCTGAAGTGGATCAATGGCGTGCGGCCGAAATCGGCCGGCGAGAACGAGGCGGTTTCGCGCGCCACCTTCGAGGCGGTGCAGCGGCTGAACACGCTGCCGATCCCGACGGTGGCGCTGGTGCAGGGCGGCTGTTTCGGCGGCGGCACCGGCGTGATCTCCGCCTGCGACGTTGTGATCGCCGCCGACAACGCGCTGTTCTCGATCACCGAGGTGCGCTGGGGGCTGACGGCCGCCATCATCATCCCGCAACTTTGCGACGCCATCGGCGTCCGCCAGGTGCGCCGCTATGCGCTGACCGGCGAGCGCTTTGGCGCCGCCGACGCGCGCCGGATCGGCCTCGTCCACGAGGTGGTGCCGCTGGCGGAACTGGAAGCCGCCGGCGCCCGCTTCGTGGAGCAGTTGCTCGCCAACGGCCCGGAGGCGCTCTCGGAAACCAAGGCGCTGGCGATGGAGAGCTCGTTCGGCGGCATGGGCGTCGATGATGACGCCTATGCGCGGCTGGTGCGGATGCATGCGAGCCGGCGGCAGACAAGCGAGGCGTCGGAGGGGCTGGCGTCGTTTGCGGAGAAGCGCGCGGCCAACTGGGGGAGGGGGAAGGGATAGATCACGCGGGCTGCGGATTGACCTGCCGGAGGCGCGGTTGCTACGTTGGCGGTGATACGGGCATTGCCGTCATTCCGGGATGGTCCGAAGGACCAGACCTCAGGTGCGCAATTGCGCACCGGGGAATCTCGAGATTCTCCGGTGCGCAATTGCGCACCGTAGTTCGATGCTTACGCATCGCCCCGGAATGACCATGCATTTTCATGCATTCCCGCGATCTTCCCGGAACAGGTCGAGCTTCTGCTGCACCGGGCGGTCGGAGAAGCTGAACAGCACCGCGTCGTCGTCGGCCTCGTGGGTGACCCATTGCCAGCTCGGCGCCACGAACAGGTCGCGCGCGCCCCACTCGAAGCTCTGCTCGCCGATCCGGGTGCGGCCCTTGCCTTCGACCACGGCGAACACGGTGGCGTCGGTGGCTCGGTAGCGGGCGGTCTTGAAGCCCTTCGGCAGCAGCTGGATGAAGGTGCCGATCGTCGGCATCGCGAAGTCGCCGGTTTCGGGGTTGGAGAATTTCAGTTTCAGCCCGTGGCAGGCATCCCACTCCTCGCGCATCCGGGCCCGCTCCAGCGCCTCGCGCGTGTGGCTGTAGGGATAGTTGAAGATCGGCGAAGTTCTTGATTTGCGCGTCGCGTCCACCGGCAGCAAATTGTGGCCGTAGCGCGCAAAGCTGTCGCCGGCGGGCCGGGTAATCTTCTGCTGGTCTTCGCTCGAGCCTTCGGCAAACGACGCATCGAAGAACTGCACCATCGGGATATCGAGCCCGTCGAGCCAGAACATCGGCTCCGAGGTTTCGTTGGAATGGTCGTGCCAGGTCATCGACGGCGTGATCACGAAGTCGCCGGGCTCCATCAGCGTGCGCTCACCGTCGACCGCGGTCGCCGCGCCCTTGCCTTCAAGCACGAAGCGCAGCGCCGACTGGCTGTGGCGGTGCGCCGGCGCGATATCGCCGGGAATCACCATCTGCACCCCGGCAAACAGCGACGTCGTGATCTTCGACTGGCCGCGCAGGCCCGGATTTTCCAGCACCAGCACCCGCCGCTCGGCTTCCTTTGCCGTGATCAGCCGGCCGGCCTCCGTCATGTAGTCGCGGATCGAATCGAACTTCCACAGATGCGGACGGCAGGCGCTCTTCGGCTCCGGCGTGATCAGGTCGCCCATCACGTTCCACAGCGCGGAGAGATTTTCGCCGTCGATCTTCCGGTAGAACGCCTCGCGCTCCGGGGTCTTCTGCACGGCTTCCATGGTCGGCCTCCGTCGTTCCTGCCTCGATTGACAGTATACTTACGATATGGCTAACGTCAATCGGCGACTGTCACGGAACAGGGGACTTGACGGGAGGTTTCCGATGAAGCTGCACGGCTATTTTCGCAGCGCCGCGGCCTATCGGGTCAGGATCGCGCTCAATCTCAAGCGGCTTTCGGCCGAGCACCTGCCGCATCATCTGCGCAAGGGCGAGCAGACCGCGCCTGACTATCTTGCGATCAACCCGCAAGGGCTGGTGCCGGCGCTGGAGGACGACACGGGCGCGGCGCTGACCCAGTCGCTCGCCATCATCGAATGGCTGGACGAGACCCATCCCGACCCGCCGCTCCTTCCCAGCGATCCGTTGCGCCGGGCCAAAGTGCGCGCCTTTGCGCTGGCGGTCGCCTGCGACATCCATCCGGTGCAGAACCTCAGGGTGCTGGCGCGGCTGCGCCAGCTCGGCCTGCCCGAGGACAAGGTGACGGAATGGGCGGCCTGGGCCAACCGGGAAGGCCTGGCGGCCTGCGAAATCCTGGTCGCCGGCGAGCCAGGGCCGTTCTGCTTCGGCGCGGCGCCGACGCTGGCGGATCTCTGCCTGGTGCCGCAGCTGGCAAACGCGCGGCGCTTCGGCGTCGACGTCTCGGCCTATCCGCGCCTGCTCACGGCCGAGGCCGCGGCTGCAAAGATGAAGGCGTTCGCCGACGCCGCGCCGGACAGGCAGCCCGATGCCGAGTAAGCCTCCAGCCATCACGATGGACGCGGTCTATGCCGCGCCGGGCTATCTGTTCCGGCGGATGCAGCAGATCGCGGTCGCCATCTTTGTCGAGGAGTGCCGCGCGTTCGACCTGACCCCGGTGCAATATGCGGCGCTGGTGGCGATCCATACCCACCCCGGCATCGACGCGACGCGGCTGTCGGCGGTGATCGCGTTCGACCGTTCCACGCTGGGCAACGTGATCCTGCGGCTGGAAAGCAAGGCACTGATCGAGCGCAAGCCCTCAAGCGAGGACAAGCGCGTCAAGCTGCTGCATCTGACCCGCTCCGGCGCGGCGGTGCTGCGCGACATCATGCCGTCGGTGGATCGCGCGCAGGCGCGGATGCTGCAGCCGCTGAAGCCGGCCGACCGCAAGGCGCTGCTGGCGCTGCTGACGCAGCTGGTCGACCTCAACAACGAGGCTTCGCGGGTGCCGCTGCGCGCCGAGGACGCGCTCGAACATCTGGGAAGGTCCGGCTGATGATCGCGCGCCCGGTCCTGATCGCAGGCGGCGGCATCGGCGGGCTCGCAGCGGCGCTCGGGCTGGCGCAAAAAGGCATCCGGTCGGTCGTGCTGGAAAAGGCCGCGGCGCTGGGCGAGATCGGCGCCGGCATCCAGCTCGGCCCCAATGCGTTCCACGCCTTCGATCATCTTGGCGTCGGCGCGGCGGCGCGCGGCATGGCGGTCTATATCGACCAGCTCCGGCTGATGGATGCGCTGACGGCCGAGGAGATCACCCATGTCGACCTCGGCGAGCCGTTTCGCGCCCGCTTCGGCAACCCCTATGCGGTGGTGCATCGCGGCGACCTGCATGGCGTCTTCCTGCGCGCCTGCCAGAACCATGAACTGATCGAGCTGCGCGTCAGCAGCGAGGTGGCCGGCTACGACCAGGACGGCTCGTCGGTGACCGCCAGGTTGGCGAACGGCGAGCGCGTCACCGGAGCGCTGCTGATCGGCGCCGACGGATTATGGTCGAACGTCCGCAAGCAGGTGGTCGCGGACGGACCGCCGCGCGTCTCCGGGCACACGACCTATCGTTCGGTGATTCCGACCGAGCAGATGCCGGAAGATCTGCGCTGGAACGCGGCCACGCTGTGGGCCGGGCCGAAATGCCATATCGTGCATTATCCGCTGTCGGGCTGGAAGGTGTTCAACCTCGTCGTCACCTATCACAATGACGCGCCAGAGCCGGTCGCGGGCCAGCCGGTGTCCGACGCGGAAGTCATGCAGGGCTTTGGGCATGTGCATGAGCGGGCGCGGGAGATCATCCGCCACGGCCGGAACTGGCGGCTGTGGGTGCTGTGCGACCGCGATCCGGTCGAGCGCTGGGTCGACGGCCGCGTTGCGCTGCTCGGCGACGCCGCGCATCCGATGCTGCAGTACTTCGCACAAGGCGCCTGCCAGGCGATGGAGGACGCGGTCTGCCTGTCGCACCTGCTGGCGCAGCATGACGACCACGCCGTCGCGCTCGAAGCCTACCGCGCGCAGCGCTTCCCGCGCACCGCGCGCGTGCAGCTGCTGTCCCGCGCGATCGGCGAGCACGTCTATCATCCCGCCGGCGAACATGCCCGCCTCCGCAACGCGATCATGAGCGCGAAGACGTCGGAGCAATGGTACGGCGACCTGGCGTGGCTCTATGGCGGGACGGGCCTGGCGGGGTAGAATGCCGTCATTGCGAGGAGCGAAGCGACGAAGCAATCCATCTATCCCCGGGCGGGAAGATGGATTGCTTCGCTTCGCTCGCAATGACGAGGCCCTTACATCTTCAGCAGCGCCTGCCGGTCGATCTTGCCCGTCCCGGTTTTCGGCAGCTCCCCGACGAAGGCGATCTCGCGGGGGTATTTGTAGGGCAGCAGCTTTGTCTTGACGTAGTCCTGCAGCGTCCGCGTGGCGTCGGCGGCGTCGAACCCGTCCTTGTTCATCACCACCACCGCCTTCAGCGTCATCCGCCGGTCGGGCAGCTCGGCAGCGAACACGGCGCATTCCCTGATATCGGGGTGCTCGGCCAGGCACAATTCGACTTCGAGCGGGTAGACCCATTGGCCTGAAATCTTGATCAGGTCGTCGGCGCGGCCGCGAAAGAAGTGGAAGCCGTCGCTGTCGCGTAGGAAGCGGTCGCCGGTGTAGATCCAGCCGCCATCCCGGATCGTCTCCGCCGACTTGTCCGGCCGGTTCCAGTACAGCGGCGTATTGGAATCGCCGCGCACCCACAAGACGCCTTCCTCACCGTCTTGGACGTCGCGGCCGTCGGTGTCCCGGAGCCGGATTTCATAGCCGGGAACGCGCAAGCCGGCTGCGCCGGGTTTCTTGTGCCCGGGCCGGTTGGAGAGGTAGATGTGCAGGACTTCGGTGGAGCCCAGCCCTTCCACGATTTCGATTCCCGTCAGCGCCTTCCAGCCGTTGAAGACCTCCGCCGAAAGCACCTCGGCGGCCGACAGCGCCATCCGCAGCGACGAGAAGTCCGTCGCCGACGCGCCCTCGGCTTTGGTCAGCGAGGTGTAGAGTGTCGGCAAGCCGAAGAACACGGTAGGGCGATAGGTTTCGATCGCCTCGAAGATCGCCGCCGGTTTCGGCTGGCCGGGCAGCAGCAGCGACGCCGCGCCGACCGAAAACGGAAAGGTGACGGCGTTGCCGAAGCCGTAGGCGAAGAAAATCTTCGGCACCGAGAAGCAGATGTCGTCAGGGCCAAGCTTGAGCACGTGGCGCGCAAACGCCTGCTCGCTATAAGCCATGTCGTGCTGCAGATGCACGATGCCCTTGGGGCGGCCGGTGGAGCCCGACGAATACATCCAGAACGCCATCTCGTCGCGCCCGGTGTCGGCTTCCGGCAAATCGGTGGCGAAACCTTGCAGCCATTGGCTGGCGATCAAGCCGTTAGGTACGGCGTGGTCGCCGGCGGCGCCATTGGTCACGACAAGGGTTTGCAGCAGCGTATCGGTGCAGGCCTGCGCATCAAAGCGCGCCACGAACTCGGCGTCGGTGACCGCCACGGCGGCGGCGGAATCGGCCAGGTAGAACTGCAGCAGGTCGGGCGGTGTCAGCGTGTTGATCAATAGCGGCACGAAGCCCGCGCGTACCGCGCCGAAGAACGCCGCCGGATAGGCCGGCGTGTCGTCGAGCAGCATCAGGATGCGGTCGCCGCGGCGCAGGCCGAGCGACCGGAAGCCATGGCCCCATTGCGAGGCTTCGGCGCAGAGTTGCGCGTAGCTGCGCTGGCCGCCGGGGCCGGTCAGCGCCAGCCGGTCGCCGCGCCCGTGCGCGAGATTGTCGTAAAGGATGCGGCCGGCATTATAGATCTCCGGGACCGCAAACCCGATCTCGCGCGCACCCGCGCTGTCTCTTGGGACCTGGTCGGTGATCTCCTGCGTCATGGCCGGCTTCCGATGCTCTTTTCGGCTTCGTAGCGCGCCATGAAGGCCGGTGACATCGCCCGCAGCCGCGCATCGTCGATTCGCCCCGACCGGGTGATGTAGCCATAGGCGAAATCCATCAGGTCGCGCTTCATGTGTTCGGGGAAATGCTCGTACCAGTCGGCGCTGGTGCGCGCCGCTTTCACCAGCTTCGCCACGATCGGCTTGCGCTCGGCCTGGTAGCGGGCCAGCGCCGCAGGAATGCCGGCCTCCGCCTCCAGCGCTCTCGCCAGCGCGATCGCATCCTCGATCGCCAGCCGCGTCCCGGAGCCGATCGAGAAATGCGCCGAGTGCAGCGCGTCGCCGATCAGCACCATGTTGCCATGCGACCAGTTCTCGTTCCAGACCCAGGGGAAGCTGCGCCATATCGAGTTGTTGGAGACCAGCGAATGACCGTCGAGGGTGGCGGCGAACACCTGCTCGCAGATCGCCTGCGATTGCTCGATCGTCTTGTCCGCAAAGCCGTAGGCCTGCCAGGTGGCGGCGTCGCATTCGACCAGGAACGTGCTCATGTCGGGCGAATAGCGGTAGTGGTGCGCGTTGAACGCGCCAAGGTCGGTCTTGACGAAGGTCTGCGACAGCGTGGCGAAAGACTTGCGGGTGCCATACCAGGCGAACTTGTTGGTGGCGTGCGAAACCGTGGTGCCGAACGCGCCCTCGAAGCTGCGGCGCACCAGCGAGTTCAGACCGTCGGCGGCGACGACGAGGTCGTATCCTTCGAGTTCGCTAATCCAGCGGATGGTTGTGCCGTATCGCGGCGCGACGCCTACGGCGCGCACGCGCTGCTGCAGGATGTTCAGCAACTCGAGCCGGCCGATCGACGAGAAGCCGACCCCGTCGATCTCGACGCTCTGCCCGCGCAAATTGACCGTGATGTTGTTCCAGCTTTCCATCTGCGGCGTGATCGCGTCCACCGTGTCGGGGTCGTCGGCGCGCAGGAATTCCAGCGCCTGGTCGGAGAACACCACGCCGAAGCCCCAGGTCGCGCCTTCGGGGTTCTGCTCGAACAGGTCGATCTGCGCGTCCGGATGGCGTCGCTTCCAGAGATAGGCGAAGTAGAGGCCGCCGGGGCCTGCGCCAATCACGGCGATACGCACGTCTGCCTCCTGATCGACAGTATACTGATTAACCGGGATCGCAGCCTAATCCCCGCCTGAATTCCGCGCTACTGAAAAATCATACGGCGTTCGGCAAAAACCCGGCGGCGGATGTTGCGCGCAGCCTGCGTCGCGGGGGACGCAGGCGCCCGCGCGGCTACACCCTCACCATTCGTTTGCCGCGGTTTTCTCCGGCGAGCAGGCCGATCAGCGCCCGCGGGGTGTTTTCGAGGCCGTCGATCACGTCCTCCTGCACCTTCAGCTTGCCCGAGGCGACCCAGGATTGCAGGTCGGCAAGCGCGGCGGCGCTCTGGTCCATGAAGTCCATCACGATGAAGCCCTGCATGATGAGGCGCTTGACGACGATCAGGCCGGGCACGCCGCGCGGACCATGGGCCGACGGCACGCCGTCATATTGCGAGATCGCGCCGCAACAGGCGATGCGCCCGCGATTGTTCATCTGCGACAGACAGGCTTCGAGGATGTCGCCGCCGACATTGTCGAAATAGACGTCGATGCCTTTGGGGGCTGCCGCGCGCAGCGCCTTGAACGTCGCGCCGTCCTTGTAGTCCACCGCGGCATCGAAACCGAGTTCGCTGGTCAGCCAATGGCATTTGTCCTTGCCGCCGGCGATGCCGACGACATGGCATCCCTTGATCCTGGCAATCTGGCCGACGATCGATCCGACCGAGCCGGCCGCGGCTGACACCACCACCGTTTCACCCTCTTTTGGCTTGCCGATTTGCAGCAGGCCGAAATAGGCGGTGAGGCCGGCGATCCCGTACACGCTGAGCAGATGGGTCATCGGCTTCAGCTTTGGCATCCTGGTGAGATGCTTGCCCGCTACGGCGGCGTAGTCCTGCCAGCCGGTGTCGCCGAACACGATATCGCCCGGCGCAAATCCCGGCGCCCTGGAGGAGATGACTTCGGCGATGCCGCCACCGGCCATCACGGTGTTGGCCTCGACGGCGGCGCGATAGGTCGCGCCATGCATCCATGCCCGGTTGGCGGCGTCGAGCGAGATGTAACGGGTTCGCACCACGACCTCGCCATCCTTCGTTTCGGGCATGGTGCCGTTGACCATCCTGAAATGCTCAGGCCCGAGCTTTCCAGTTGGTTTCTCGACCAGCAGGATCTGACGATTGACGGTGTCGCCCATGGTGTTTGCTCCCCTGAAGCGGTGTCGTGTTCTGGCGCTTGCGGACGCATGCACGGCGGATGCGCGGCTTTCCCTTTAATTGTGCGCCTCGTTCAAAGAAAATCCAAATCCCGCGAATTCAGGCCGACCTGATGCAGAAATTTATTGCCGGATCGGCATCAGGATCAGCAAGTAAATTGCGCCGAATCAGCATTAACGAAGCCTTTTTCTCGTCATGCATTCGGAGTTCGTGGCTGTGCTGTAGATCATGTTGACTATGTCAGCCCCGTGCGCAAATGAAGCGTCAAATCATCCATGATTTCGCGGGTTTTCGTCCATTCGCGATCGTGAATCCCAAGACATTCGATATCAGGACGTCAGGAAAACGAAACCGCATGAGCGCGTTCTATCGAGAGAAAGTTCTTTCCGTCCGGCACTGGACCGATACGCTTTTCAGCTTCACCGCCACCCGCGATTCCGGCTTCCGGTTTCAGAACGGACAGTTCGCGATGATCGGCCTCGAGGTCGAGGGCCGGCCGCTCCTGCGCGCCTACAGCATGGCAAGCGCCAATCACGAGGAAGAGCTCGAATTCTTCTCCATCAAGGTTGCCGACGGACCGCTGTCCTCGAAGCTGCAGAAAATACGCGAAGGCGACGAGATTCTGGTTGGCCGCAAGGCGACCGGCACGCTGGTCGCCGACAATCTGATTCCGGGCGATCGGCTGTTGCTGTTGTCGACCGGCACCGGCCTCGCGCCGTTCGCGAGCCTGATCAAGGACCCCGATGTCTATGAGCGGTTCGAGACCATCGTGCTGATGCATGGCTGCCGGCAGGTTTCCGAGCTCGCATATGGCGAGGAACTCGTCGCCAGGCTGCGCGATGACGAGCTGTTCGGGCCGCTGTTGTCGGAGAAGCTGATCTACTACCCGACCGTGACCCGCGAGCCGTTCCGCAACCGCGGCCGCATCACCGATCTGATCACTTCGGAGCAGCTGTTCAACGACATCCGCCAGTCGCCGCTCGACATCGCGAGCGATCGCGTCATGATGTGCGGAAGCCCGGCCATGCTGGAAGAACTGCGCGAGATGTTCGAGGCCCGCGGCTTTGTCGAGGGAAGCCACAATACGCCGGGTCATTTCGTCATCGAGAAGGCGTTCGTCGAGCGCTGAGGCGCGAGCCTGCTGCGAGGCGGGTGAGCGCCGACCAGCCAGTGACTTCAAAGAACTCCGCAGCGGTCGCGCCGCCGTGCCGGCAGCACGGGACGGTTGCACCGCACTGCAAAAAACGCCGGCGATCGAGCCGGCGACGGTCCGCTGGGCGACCGAACCCATTTGCGAATCCCCGTCGCTTCCGTGAGTATCAATCCGTATATCGCAGCGCCGCTCGCTGGACTAGGCTGGTCCCGCCGCGACAAATCGGTTTGAGGGGATTCATGGAAACGCTGCTGCTTCCGTTCTCGCCACGTTTCATCGTGCTGACGATCTGCGCCGTCATCACTGCATTGCTGGTCGGCATCGGGATCTTCGACAATAACCTGAAGGTCTGGGAGATACTGCTGCTTCCGATCGTGATCTTCGGCGCCCTGACATTGCTGGGCATCCGCGACCTCCTGCAGAAGAACCACGCGGTTTTGCGCAACTATCCGATCTCGGCGCATATCCGGTTCCTGCTCGAGGAGATCAGGCCGGAGATGCGGCAGTACTTCTTCGAGAGCGAGAAGGACGGCATGCCGTTCTCCCGCGACACCCGCGCCCTGGTCTATCAGCGCGCCAAGATGGTGCTCGACAAGCGGCCGTTCGGCACCCAGGAAGACGTCTATCGCGAGGGTTACGAATGGATGCATCATTCGGTGGCGCCGAGGGCGCGCAGCGGTGCGGAATTCCGCGTCACGATCGGCGGTCCGGATTGCGCCAAGCCGTATTCGGCGTCGGTCTTCAACATCTCGGCGATGAGTTTTGGTGCGCTCAGCCCGAGCGCCGTGCGCGCGCTCAATGCCGGGGCGAAGAAGGGCGGCTTTGCGCATGACACCGGCGAAGGCGGCGTCAGCCCCTATCATCGCGAGAATGGCGGCGACATCATCTGGGAGATCGGCTCCGGCTATTTCGGTTGCCGCAACCGGGACGGCACGTTCAACCCGGCGGAGTTCGCGCGGGTCGCGGCCGACGACCAGATCAAGATGGTCGAGCTCAAGGTCAGCCAGGGGGCCAAGCCGGGCCATGGCGGCGTGCTTCCGGCCGCGAAGGTGTCCGAGGAGATTTCCAGGATCCGCGGCGTCGCCATGGGCGAGGATTGCATTTCGCCGGCCACCCACCGCGCGTTTTCGACGCCGCTGGAAATGATGGCCTTCATCGGCGAGATGCGCCGGCTCTCCGGCGGCAAGCCCACGGGATTCAAGCTCTGCATCGGCCATCCCTGGGAGTTCCTGGCGATCTGCAAGGCGATGCTGCAGACCGGGATCTATCCTGATTTCATCGTCATCGACGGTAATGAGGGCGGCACTGGCGCCGCGCCGCTGGAATTCATGGACCATCTGGGCATGCCGATGCGCGAGGGCGTTGATTTCGTCCACAATGCCTTGATCGGCATCAATGCCCGCGACCGCATCAAGATCGGCGCCGCCGGCAAGATAGCGACCGCCTTCGACATGGCGCGAGCCATGGCGATCGGCGCCGACTGGTGCAATTCGGCGCGCGGATTCATGTTCGCGCTCGGCTGCATCCAGTCGTTGAGCTGTCATACCGATCGCTGCCCGACCGGCGTGACCACGCAGGATCCGACCCGCGCCCGCGCGCTGGTGGTGCCGCTCAAGACTGAGCGGGTCTACAATTACCATCATGCCACCCTGCACGCGCTGTCAGAGCTCCTCGCCGCCGCCGGCCTCGACCACCCGCAGCAATTGCGCACGATCCACTTCTCGAAGCGGACGTCGAGCACCGAGGTATTGTCGTTCGCGAAGCTCTATCCGTCGCTGCGTCCGGGTGAGTTGATCGAGGGCACCGGCGATCCGCGCTTCCGCGACGCCTGGGCGATGGCGCGGGCGGATTCGTTCCAGCCGGCCGCGTGAGGTCGCGCGAGCGCCTTTTCGCTGGAAGATGCTCTAGAATTCGCCGTGGAAGCGGCCGGAAAAGACGTGGACCGGGCCCCGGTCGGCGTTGTAGGCGGGGTTGGTGATCAGCTGGTAGTCCGCTGTGAGCGTCAGATGTCTGGAAAGCGCGTAGGCGTAATAGGTTTCCAGGATGCGCTCCTTGCGGTAGTTGAGCCGGCCGTCGCCGATCAAGGGGCCCAGTCCGCCCGCGGCGATGAAATCCCGATGATCGCGCGACAGGGCGTTGATCGCGCCGCCGAGCCCGATGACGTCGTCGGGGCGGCCCCACCGGGCGCCCTTGATCGAGGCGCCGAGCGACAGTGACGCGTCGATATCGGTAAACGACATGATCTCGGTCTTGCCGTTGTTCCAGCTCCAGCGGCCGAACAGGCCGATATCATCGGTCAGCGCCTGCTCGAGATTGACCACGTAGCCGTATTTGATCCGGCCCCTTCGGGTCAGGGAGATATCGAGATTGAGCGCCGGGTTGTCCAGGGTCTCGCGATAGCTTCCCGAATTGGCGTTGCTGAACCAGGCGATGGTGCGCAGCTTGCCCGGTCGGGAAAGCAGCGAATAGCGCGTCTCCAGCTCGGCCACATACTGGCCGCGGCGAAACGCCAGCGTGTCGAAATTGTTCGAGTTCGATTCCGCGCCGATCAGGAAATAGCCGCCGCGCAGCGCCCATTGCTTCGCGTTGAGTTCGGCGGTCATGCCGTAGGTCAGCCCGAGCTTGTCGGCGGCGTAATCGAATGCGCCGGGCGCCCAGATCGACCAGTTGATGAAATCCTTTCGGGTATCCTTGGCATAGGCATTGCCGTCGAAGACGTCGCCGACCGAGAATTTCCCGGCCTGCAGCGTCAGCCTGTTGACGTCGACCTTGTTCGCGAGCTGTTGCTGGGCGCTGGCAAGCTGCTCCTGCTCGCCGCCAAGCCCGAAAGTCTGGCGCACGAACAGCCGCGAGGTGTTGTAATGCGGGTAGGGGAAGTTCGACTTCTGCGCCTCGCCGCTTGTGAATCCGGCGATGCCCACGGTGTCGCTCAAGCCGAACCCCTGCAGCAGTTCGGGGTTGTAGTAGATCTCACCACCTTCCCAGAGTCGGGCGTTCAGATAAAGGCTGTTGCTCCAGGTGGCCTGCGCCTGTCGCGCTGGCGTCAGGCTGTTGGGGCCGGTATAGGGCGCGCGGAACGCCGGATAGCCCTGGCCCAGATAGGTGGTCTGGCCATGAATTTCCCAGCGGTCGGATTCAGGATCGGTCAGGTCGCTCGTCGGTGTCCCGTTTTTCGATCCCGGCCAGTCGACCTTGCGATTGAGGCCGAGGCGCAGGGACTGGAAGTCGAGCGTCGAACTGAATTGCGTTCCTGATGGAAACCGGACGTCGGCTTTTCCGAACCGGGCGTGGAGATATTCGAGCCGCACGCTCCAGTGCGGCGCGAAGGCGTATTCCAGCCCGGCGCCGGCTGCCCAGCCCGTTCGTATGCCGATGTGCTTTTCCTCGACGTCGACGGCGGCGGGGGTATTCAGGAAGCGTTCGCCGGCCCAGGCGAATCCCCCGGTGGCGTAAGCAAGCCACCGCCCGCTGGCATAGCCGACCCGCCCGCGTGCGGTGCCGACATAGTCCCATCGCTCCTCGGCGGTCGAGCGCGCGGTCGCAAAACCGGAGACGACATGATTGGTCGGCAGATAGTTCGGAAAGGAAAGATCAGCTTCGACGCCGAACAGGACTCCCGAGGACAGGCGATGATTGTATCCGGCCTGCACGCCGCCGATCACGCCGCTGACGATACTGTTGGTGGTGCTGATGGCGGGGTCGGCAAGGGTCGCGCGGGACGAGCCGCGGTGGTAGCCGGCATGCCCGCCGATGTAGAAACCACTCCAGTCGAACGCCGGATGAAGCCGGGTCGCCTTGAGCGGGAGATCAACCGCCGCGGCCGGGCCGCCGGGCGCCAGGACGCCAAGCGCCACGCCTGCCAACGCATGTGCCAGAGATCGGTGGTTCATCGTGCGGAAGTTTCCAGTACGAAGCAACTTTAGCCTTATTGCGAATAATTCGCAAGTAGGTGACGTGTGCCGTGGCGCCGGAAAAAACAAAAAAAGACCCGCCCAAGGTGCGGCACGGGGTGATGCGGCGTCCCGATTCCGGTTCGAAAACCTGACGTCGGCGCAGGAATCCAAGGAATATGTATATAATGCAGCTACTTAGATGACGTCCTCGGCGCCGTTAACAGCCGCTTGACGTCGAACTTGTGGACATCAGCAAGCAGTTCGCAGAACGCGCGCGCGCCGTGATCGAGCAGTTTCTCGCCGTTTTCCGCGGACGCTTTTGTCGCGTCGCCGACAGCGCCGCTGGGATGCAGATCCTGCGCCTGCCAGGCGAACGGCGCGGGCCGATGCGCGGAGAGCCAGCGAAACTCCTTTTCCATCGCAATGCTGGCGGAACGAAAATCGGCGATCGCTTCCCTGCGCACCGTGTGCGGATAGCGCGCCAGCATGATCGAGGTTTCGACGGCGCCGCCATGGATACCGTGACGCAACTCCTCGGCGGAGAACAACCCATCCGGCACGCCAAAGCGCGACCAGCTTGCGGTCACCACGAGCAGCCCGTGATGCGCGCGCAAATCCTGTGCGACCAGCGACATCGCCGCGCTGTTGCCGCCATGGCTGGTCACCATCACGAGCTTGCGGATCCCCGATTGCGCCACGCTCTCGCCAATCGCCATCCACTCCCGAAGCGCAACGTCGGTCGGCAGCGTCAGGGTGCCGGGATAGTCGATATGCTCGGTGGAAATGCCGACCGGCTGCAGCGGCAGGAAGGTGGCGGGGATATTGGGGGGCAGCAGTTCGCGCACCTTCGCCAGATAGGCCGCGCCGATCAGGACGTCGGTTTCTAGCGGCAGATGCGGGCCATGCTGCTCGGTGGCCGCCAGCGGCAGCACCGCAATCCAGCGCGCGGGCGTGGCGCCGGTGATGTCGGCCCATTGGATATCGGTCCAGTCGCGGGGCGGAACAGGTGAGGCCATCGAGCGAAGCGTTTCTTTCGATGAATTTGCAGGGTAGTTTGTCAGCCGTTCCGGGAATCGATTCAACCCCCGGAGGCGCGGCCAGCGTCCATTACCTCCCATCATGGGCCAGAACGATTGACGGAGTCCAATATGAACCCGGCTTTCTTGCCGCGAGCGTTAGCCGCCGGTCTCTTGGCGTTGGCGGCGTTGCCCCCGGGCGCGCGGGCCCAGACGCTCGACAAGATATCGTTCGGAACCAACTGGGTCGCACAGGCCGAGCACGGCGGCTTCTTCCAGGCGGTCGCCGACGGCACCTATCGGAAATACGGCCTCGACGTCACCATCGTGCCGGGTGGGCCCAACGCCAACAACCGCATGCTGCTGATCGCCGGCAAGCTCGACTTCTTCATGAGCGCCAACACCCTGCAATCGTTCGACGCCGCCGCCAACAAGGTGCCGCTGGTCGCCGTCGCCGCCATCTTCCAGAAGGATCCGCAGGTTTTCCTGACCCATCCTGAAGCCAAGATCACCAAGCTCGAGGATCTCAAGCCGCTGACGCTGTTCGTCTCCAAGGAAGGGGTCGCGAGCTATTTCCAGTGGCTGAAATCCGAATACGGTTTCAGCGAGAGCAAGGTCAAGCCCTACACCTTCAATTCCCAGCCCTTCATCGTCAACAAGCAGAGCGCGATGCAGGGTTACGTCACTTCCGAGCCCTACGCCGTGCAGAAGGCGGCGGGTTTCAAGCCCGGCGTGATCCTGCTGGCCGATCATGGGTTCAACGCCTATTCGACGCTGATCGAAACCCGCCGGGACGTCGCGGAGAACAAGCCCGATTTTGTCCAGCGCTTCGTCGATGCCTCCGTCATCGGCTGGTACAGCTACCTCTACGGCGACAATTCGGCGGGCAACGCCATGATCAAGAAGTTCAACCCGGAAATGACCGATGAACTGCTCGCCTACTCCGTCGGCAAGATGAAGGAGTACGGCATCGTCGATTCCGGCGACACGGTGCGCGATGGCATCGGCGCGATGAGCGACGCGCGGGTGGCGAGCTTCTTCGACAAGATGGTGCGGGCCGGCGTGGTCCGCCGCGATATCGACTACCGCCAGGCGTACACGCTTCGCTTCACCAACAAAGGCGTCGGTCTCGACCGCCGGCCGAAGAACTGATCGGGCATGGCCGGGCCTGCATCATCCAGCGGGGATCGACGCGCCGAGGCTTTGGCCGTCCAGCTGCGCGGCGCCACCAAGGTCTATGACAACGGCGTGGCCGCGCTCGGGCCGCTCGATCTCGACGTCGCCAGGGGCGAGTTCGTGTCCCTGCTCGGCCCATCCGGCTGCGGCAAATCGACCGCGCTGCGGCTGATCGCGGGGCTCGGCGCGCCGAGTTCAGGCACCGTCAACGTCTCCCGCCATGCCAGCGAAGCGGAGGGACGGCGTTCGATCGGCTTTGTGTTTCAGGAACCCACGCTGATGCCGTGGGCGAGCGTGCGCGACAATGTCCGGCTGCCGCTGAAGCTTGCAGATTTGCCCGCGGCCGAGGCGGGCCGGCAGGTCGGCGACGCGCTGGCGCAGGTCGGTCTTTCCGAATTCGCCGATGCGTTTCCGCGCGAACTGTCCGGCGGCATGAAGATGCGGGTCTCGCTGGCGCGGGCGCTGGTCACCGACCCCGATATCCTGCTGATGGACGAGCCGTTTGCGGCGCTCGACGAGATCACCCGGTTCCGCCTCAACAACGACCTGCTGGCGCTGTGGCGCACGCTGAACAAGACCGTCATCTTCGTCACCCATTCGGTGTTCGAATCGGTCTATCTGTCGCAACGGGTGATCGTGATGACGGCGCGACCGGGGCGCATCAGCCGCGAATTCCGCATCACCACGTCAGAGCCGCGTGGCGAGGCGTTTCGCACCTCCGCGGAATACGCCGCCCATTGCCGCGAGGTCTCCGCCGCGCTGACGCCGTCCTATTCCGGGCAACCCGCCGCATGAACGCCTTCCAGAATGTCGGCCGCTGGCTGCTTCCCGTCGCCGTGCTCGCGGCGGGCCTGGCGCTGTGGGAGTTCGCGGTGCGCGTCAACGACATCCCACCTTACGTGCTGCCGAGCCCGTTGGCCGTGTTGCAGACGCTCGCCAGCGACTGGCCGGTGCTGTCGGAATCCCTGGGCGTCACCCTGCTCACCACGCTGCAGGGCTTCATCGCCGCGGCCGTCGGCGGCGTCGCGCTGGCGCTGATGTTCAACCAGTCCAGATGGCTGGAATATTCGTTGTTTCCCTATGCGGTGATCCTGCAGGTCACGCCGGTGATCGCGATCGCGCCGCTGTTGCTGATCTATCTGCCGCAGCAGGTCGCGGTGATCGTCTGCGCCTGGATCGTCGCTTTCTTTCCGGTCTTGTCCAACACTACGCTCGGGCTGAATTCGGTCGATCGCAATCTTTCCGGCCTGTTCCAGCTCTATGGCGCGTCGCGGCTGCAGACGCTGCGGTACCTGAAATTGCCGGCCGCGCTGCCCTATATCCTGGGTGGACTGCGGATCGCGGGCGGCCTGGCATTGATCGGGGCGGTGGTCGCCGAAATCGCCGCGGGCGCCGCCGGGGCCGGTTCCGGGCTCGCCTTTCGCATCGCCGAGTCAGGCTATCGGCTCAACATTCCCCGCATGTTCGCGGCGCTGTTGCTGCTGTCCGTCGCCGGGATTGTCATCCATGGGCTGCTGGCGCTAGTTTCGCATCTGGTACTACGGCGCTGGCACGAAAGCGCGCTTGGAAGGGAAAATTGATGGCTGCAGCGAATGCTTCGTCCGAGAAGGTCGATCTCCTGGTCTATGGGCCGATCCGGCCGATCATCGCGAACGGTTTCTCGGACCGGTTCGTCCTGCATATGGCGGAAGGCCGCGCCGACCTCGAGCGCCTGACGCCCGACGTGCTGGCGAAAACCCGCGGCATGGCGGTGACCTATCACACGGTGCCGGCCGACAGGAAGGCGCTGGCGCACTTTCCGAAGCTCGAAATCGTCGCGAGCTTTGGCGTCGGCTACGACCACGTCGATTCCGCCTATGCGCGCGAGCACGGTATCGTCGTCACCAACACGCCGGACGTACTGACCGAGGAGGTCGCCGACGTCGCGATGGGCCTCCTGATCGCGACCTTACGCGAATTCGTCAAGGCCGACCGCTTCCTGCGCTCGGGCATGTGGCAGACACAAAACTATCCGCTGAGCGCGGGCTCGCTGCGCGACCGCAAGATCGGGATCGTCGGCATGGGCCGGATCGGGCAGGCGATCGGACGCCGGCTGGAGGCGTCCCGCGTTCCCGTGTCCTACCATTCGCGCAACCCGTCGCCGGCCGTAAAGTACCAGCACTATGGCAACCTGATGGAGATGGCCGAGGCGGTGGACACACTTGTCGTCATCGTGCCGGGCGGCGCCGCCACCGCGAAGATGATCAACGCCGACGTCTTGAAGGCGCTCGGACCGCGCGGCGTGCTGATCAATGTGGCGCGCGGCTCGGTGGTCGACGAGCCGGCGCTGGTGGCGGCGCTGCAGTCCGGCACCATTCTCGCGGCCGGGCTCGACGTGTTCGCCAATGAGCCGAACGTGCCGGATGAACTGAAGGCCATGCAGAATGTCGTGCTGTTGCCACATATCGGCTCGGCTTCGGTGGTAACGCGCAACGCCATGGACCAGCTCGTCGTCGCCAATCTGAAAAACTGGTTTGCCGGCAAGGCGCCCTTGACGCCGGTGCCGGAGACCCCGGTGAAGGGGCGCTGATGCCGGCTGGACGCTTGAGCACAGCGGCGCTGGCGCTGCTTGCATGTGCGTCGCCTGCGCCGGCGGCGCAGGATGCCGCGACCCTTAAAAAGGAAATGGTCGGGCAGTGGGAGCTGTCGACCACCGAGCGCAGCAAGACCTGCGTCGTGACGCTGAAGCCGGACACCACCCCGCAAGGGCTCAGGCTCGAGCTCGAGCCAGGCTGCGCGGCGGCGCTGCCGTTCACAAAGGATATCATGGCCTGGAACGTCAAGGGGCTGGACATCGTGCGGCTGCAGGACGCGGCCGGGCAGCCGGTGATCGACTTCACCGAAGTCGAAAGCGGGATTTTCGAGGGCTTGCGGACCGGCGAGGGCGTCTACATCCTGCAGAACCTCGCCGCCGCCCGCTCGCTCGCCAAGTCGATGGACCAGATGATCGGCGACTGGTCGATGGTTCGCGGCAATGGCCGGCCGATCTGCGGCCTGACGCTGACCAACACCGAGGCGACAGGCGATAATTTCCAGGTGTTCCTGAAGCCGAAATGCGATCCCGCGGTCGCCGCCTTCGCGCCCACGCAATGGCGGCTTGAGCGCGGGCAGATCATCCTGATGTCGGATGCCGGCCAGTCCTGGCAATTCGAGGCCGACGACAACGCGCAATGGCGGCGGGTGCCCGACAGCGCCGATCCCCTGATCATGGTCCGGGGACAGTAAGTAGGGTTGCCGGAAGGTGCGACGCGTCTAGATCAGCCGCATCCCCTTCAGGCTAGCATGCCCGTTCTTGCCGACGATGATGTGGTCGTGCACGGAAATGCCGAGCGGGGTGGCGATGTCGACGATCGCCTTGGTCATCTGGATATCGGCCTGCGAGGGCGTCGGATCGCCGGAGGGATGGTTGTGGAGGAGAAAACCCTGCGAGCTACCAGACTGATCTCTCAATATAATTCGGTCTCAATAAAACGATAGGGGACGTGCACTGGGGGCGGTAAGTGGTGACTGTTCGTGATCATTCCAGTTGGTCATACACTGTCCCGCTAGATAATTTTTCGGCACGGAAAATCATTTCCGAGAGTCCGATTTGGACTCGATAGCGGACATTTTCTGCCATGAGCTGCATGTCCGAAAAGTGCCAATTTCGGAAGTCGGAGGTTGCGGTGGGTTTTAGCGGTAAACCACCGCACCCGCTTTTAAAGAGACAGCCCTATCTGTTCTAAGGCTTCGAAACTTTCAGGCGAATTAGACAGGCGCTCAACACTTCCTTCTCTCCCCCTCCGAGGCGATAAGCAGTTACCGCGTATTCGCTGTCGAATAGCTCGTTGACGATAATATCGTCCCCGACGATGTTGGGCCTCGATATTCCTTGAGCGTTCGTCGTTACCGTCCAGGAAACACCTCCAGATGCCGCAATCACTAAATGCCATCCAGAATTGAGAAGTTGAAAACTCGAATATTGCACGCAGAGCGTAATGGACGTACCGTTGGCGGCCCTATCAGGAACGAAGAGCTTCGACGTGATGGGATTGGGTGCTCCTGAATGAAGCCAGGCGACATCATCTTCTGCAAACCGGAGAGCCGGACCGGCTACAGTGTTGTGGGCCTTCAATGGCTCAAGCTCGCGCCAGGCGTCTGGTCGCACGCGGCCGTCTGCATTCATGGGCCTTTGGTGATCGAGGCATTCAAACCCGCTGGGATCAAGCTAAACATATGGAGCGAGGCAGCGCTGTGCTCGAAGCACTATACTGCATTCCGTTTGAAAGAACCTGTCGATCCGCTTGCGCTACGAACGGCGTCCCGCTTTTTTCTCGACCAATCCTACCGGTTACGTGCGCCCGAAACCGGGAACAGCTACTGCTCCTTTCTTGTGCAACAGATATATAAGCAGCTAAACGTCCCGCCCTTCTCGCAAATCACAAAACCGCTCTCCCCCAATGAGCTCTACCGCGTACTGAAACGTACACCCAACTGGCAGCGCGTCCATGTCCCCGCGCACTCGTACGAAGACGCAAATGTACTTGCGCAGCTCGGGGGTCGCGTGGTGATTGAGCGCGAACTATCGGGCCTATGTCGACTAATCCACGATGGCATATTGCGCGAAGTGCAGATGGCCGAAGAGGCGAGGTCGATGGCCGCGCTGGTGCATGAAGTCGAAAGTGGCTGGGACGCCTTTGATCGCCTTCTTGCCGCTGATTGGTTTCCGGACACCAAGAAGCGCGAGATTCTTGAATCTTATTTCGCCTCCAACGCGCCGCCGGCGGAACCGAACTTCTTGGCCTACCGGACGTATTCGTGCGAGTCTCCGGAGCGCGAAACGGCGAAGGTTGTTTCAATAAATGCGGCCATCCGAACGAACTGGCGGCACGAAGCATTCGATGCGGCCCAGATGTCCACCTTCGCGATAGGCCGATCTCGGCAGAAATTCGAACACTTTCTTGAGGTCGATGCAAAGCTGGATGAACTGCTGTTTGGCTTATTGAGGACAGCCATTACTTTCGGCGCCGTAACTAAGCCGGATTCCATTACCGCCGACGAGTTTGAGTACCGGAAGAAGGCACTGATGGCGTTGTTCGTCAGTGACCTCCACGCCCGCGGAGCCAAGTCGAATGCAATCTTGTCCGAAATCATTCAGGAGCTCAGCGGAGATCTGCAGTGGGCTAAGGCTTCGCCCGTTGACGCGAAATTAGTGCCGTACCTGGAACATCGCGTTGCGCTTCTCTCCCTCTCCCAGACATTTCTGTCCATGAAGAACGTCGACTTGTCTGATGAGTTCTGGACTGAACTCGGGGTCGCTGTCATGGCTAAAGGACGCGCGCAGCAGGCGGCAGTCGCCCCTGGCGAGCAAGCGTAGCACGACAGACGCGTCTTGTGTTTTCGGCCAACTGCTTCGGCGATGCTTGAGGTCCGCTGCGCACGTCTGATGCGTACGCTGTCGAAGCGCGGCTGTTTGGTTCGCGAGAAACCTTGGACGTGCCGCATTTGCAGCAAGAATCTAAAGTGACGTCTAGGGGTTCGCGTCGATCAGCTTCCGAATATAGGCGATTGGCGTATCGGTCGCCGCCCTTTCCGGAGTGGAAAGTCCTGCGGTCTTCAGAGGTTGGGCGACGTTCGAGATGAAGTCCATGCAGTCGTGGCCGTTGAGAGAGTAGCGCTCGACGGAAGCTGCGACGGCATCGGGAATCCCCAAAGCGCTGAGCGTCGGGCGGGCGGCGTCGAGAGCTCGCTGGTAGATTTCGCGATCAACCTTAAGCGTCAGGCAGGCCTGTTTCAGGTGCGTGTAGCGTTCTTCTTCCTGCTGGCCGGCCACGGAGCCGCCGCTGAAATAGGTGAACACGGCAGCCGCCAAACCCGTAGTGGGCGCGACCGTGTGCCCGATCGCGCGGAAACTGCGACTGCCGCCAGCCGCCTGGTAGCTGAAGGCAATAAATGCATGGCCAGGGAAGCCGAAGGCGTTGGGGCTTGGACGGGCGCAGACGCTGATCTCCGTGAGCCCTGCAGCATCGGTTCGTTTGCGAAGGTCCTTCTCATGTGCGCCGGCAGGCTGCTCGAAGCCAACAAGAAGCAGGCAGGCAAATAAGATGAACCTGGAGCACGAGAGTTTGCGCATAGGACATTCTCGGTACCAGGGGCGACGTGCCAATACGCACCTGATCGCAGAATCACGCAGCCGGCTTTCCCGCCATCACGTAGGTGAACTCAGGGGGCTTCCCACCTCTAATAGGATCAAAGCCATTCTTGTTGATCGTCACCGATGTCACGGATTTGTCTTTGAATAAGGGGCAGATTGGAGCGGTGAGATTTACGGTGTCTCCGTCCGCAATCTTGTCCGCGTCTGGAACAGTATCAGTGTTGAAATAGGCTGTAATAAGCTTCGCCTCCTGCTGAACGATACAAGTCGCGCTGATGTTCCAGGCCTTCCCAGTTGGGGTAGTATTCGGGTTGATCTTAACTGAGGCGGTCTTCTCCTTGCCGTCCTGGCCAGAGAGAATCTTTATGAAAAGCATAGTAGCCGCCGGGTCGGTTGTTATTCCGGCTACTACGCCGGTCGTTACAACTGCCGATTTTACGTTCCGTTTGTCGGCATCCGAAAGAAGTGCGTATCCAGGGACGCGATTGAGTTCGTCGTCGAGTACTTCTGCTGGCGACCTGACGCGGACCCGGCCTCTGCCATCGACATCGATGGGCCCGACGCGTAGCCCTCCGCCGGGCGGTCCTATTTGCACAGGTGAGGATCTCACCACCTGGTCGACAACACTTTGTGCGTACGCGGGGACAGTAGATATCGTCGCAGCGATGCCAAGTACGTATGCCGGAAAATACGGGCCCATTTCTACCTCCGTGCTGGCCGCACGCTTGGCTGTGGCGGGGTTAGGTCGCCGATGTAACAAGCGCCGTCAGATTTGATGCACTCGTCAGCTCGGTGTTTGATCAACGCCCTGAATTCGTTGAGGCTCTCCGCTTCCTGCGCAAGCTGCGGTAAATCCGTCGGTCTGCTGTAGAACTGCGATGGGTGGTTCATTATGAACTGGAGGTCACCGAGTTGGTTTCGCGCACGCGAAGACAGATCTGCCAGTTTCTCAATTTGCGCAGCACGTTCGGAAAAGGTGTCCAATGGAATACTGGGATCGTCGAGCACCGTCGTATACGAGAAGACTGCAATCTGTAGCGGAGCGGGCGTTTTGGCTGCGCTTACAGGCAAGTTGGCTGCTTCGGTTGCGATATCGTCTGGCGTGATAGGCACCGGTCCGCCTCCGCCGCGACGGAAACTCCATATCCGCACTTCGTTTGTCGAAGCTGCTTTTTTGACGGAGTTGGAGAACGAGGCTGCCCCGGAATAAGCGGCATAGGAACCGCCGATCGAAGCTGCCATGGCCTCCGTTTCGGAGCGCGAGTTCGTTGCTATCTGGATGATTGCCTTGAACTCTCCGCCTGTTGGCATCTCTGTTATGTAGCCGTCTCCGCAAATCGATCTGAATCTACCGAGTAGCTCTGGCTTGCCGCTCGCCAACAGCTTTCTGTATGGCTCCTTCAAGGTCTCGGCGAGTACGCTTTTTCCTTTTTGCTTGATCGAGCTCTCCACGACGTAGTTCAGTCCGTAGCTGCTAACGGAAAGCGCGTTGGAGTAAGATACTGAGCCACTCGCGCTGCCGACCCCCATCTTGATGGAGGCCGAGGCAGAAATACCGAGCGCCCGGTCCAATTGTTGAGAGTTCTCAATTCTGTAGGATCGAAACCCGACGCTGTCGGGGCCATAGCCCGGATTTTCTTCGGGTTTCTTCGGCACTACGCACTCGGCGCGCGGTGCGCCGGTCAGGATATCAAATCCCCTGGCCAAATTCAGGCCGGTGGTATGCTCGATGTCGTAGATGCGGAAAGTATCATCCTGTTGCGCTCGCGCCACCGGCGCGTTTAGCGCCAACTCGCATGCAGCGAAAAGAAAGAGGCCGGAAACTGCAAGACGGATCATCGCCATCTCCCAACCTTTAGTAAAAAGTGTAACGCTTCCGACTTCTTTGTCAAGACGGGGCTGTCTATTGAGCATCACCTCGATCTACCCGAGACATTGCTCGCCGAAATCGACGGTCCCGCTTCACCGGCCCTTTGCGCCTGCTCGCCTCGCAGGGTACGGTCATTGGAATGCGAAAACGTTGGATCGCGCGCCGACGACCCAAGTCGTTGCGATCCGCTTCCCGCTGCGCCCAACTCGTCCATTTTTCGGATTCCACTTGCGTCATTGGTATCTCGGCAAACCGCAATCGGGCTGATTCCACATACGTTCGGATCTGGTTAGCACGGTCCAGCGCCTTGGCCTAAGAGAGCAAACGTCGAATCCGTTCCAGCCTCTCCTGAACCTCGCGTGAGCAAACGCGCACGAACGGGCACGATTCTGATCGGGGTTCACTGAATTTGCTCGATTGTTCAGGTAGGTCACTGCGCTTATAACGGTCTGGTCGCAGGTTCGAGTCCTGCCGGGCCCACCAATGAGTCAGCGTGAACCGCGGACAGTCACGCGGCGATCATGGTCGTGGGTTTGGCGAGAAGGCGCTCGAGAAACGCGTTCCACTTCTCCATGCCGGTGCGTTTCTCGGGCATGTAACTCCAGCGATCGTAACTCTTTGAACTGACATCCTGGAATGCGTGGTTCTGAATGCGGTCGCGAATTTCCTTCGGCACGCCAGCCTTGCCGGCGAGTGTCTTCCACGTCCGCCGAAGGTCGCGATTGGTTACGAATGGAATGACGTCGCGCTGGCGCTGACGCCACATAAAGGCGTAAAGTGTTCCGTGGCTAACCCGGCTTCGTCGGGTCCATTGCGGAAGGGAAGAACCAGCCGTACTCGTTCGGCTTGTTGCTCTCGATGAGTTCGGCCGAAGCGCTCGAAGTGCCGCTGCTCACGCCTGACCGACGGTTTGCTTTCGCGGCCGGACATCGTGCGACCATCGCGAAGGTGTGAAGGCGCTGTCCTCGACGCTTCCACCGCGGACCATGACGTCGCCATTCTATATCAATCGCATCCCCTTCAAACTCGCATGCCCGTTCTTGCCGACGATGATGTGGTCGTGCACGGAAATGCCGAGCGGGGTGGCGATATCGACGATCGCCTTGGTCATCTGGATGTCGGCCTGCGAGGGCGTCGGATCGCCGGAGGGGTGGTTGTGGACCAGGATCAGCGCGGTCGCCGACAATTCCAGCGCGCGCTTGATCACCTCGCGCGGATAGACCGGGGTGTGGTCGACCGTTCCGGTCTGCTGCACCTCGTCTGATATCAGCTGGTTGCGCTTGTCGAGGAACAGCAGGCGAAACTGCTCCTTCGCTGCAAACGCCATGCCGGAGCGGCAATAGTCGATCACGTCGTTCCACGACGACAGCGCGATCTTCCGCTTGATCTCGCCCTTGGCGACCCGGTTGGCGGCCGCGGCGAGCAGCTTGATCTGGTTGATCGAGGCCTCGCCGATGCCGTCGACCTCGCGCAACCGCGCCACCGGCGCGTGAATGACCTCGGCGAAGGAGCCGAAGGTCTTGAGCAGGGCCTTGGCGAGCGGCTTGGTGTCGCGCCGGGGCAAAGCGGGGAACAGCGCCATTTCCAGCAATTCATAGTCGCTCAGCGCCTCCGGCCCGGCGCCGTGGAAGCGTTCGCGCAGCCGCTCGCGATGGCCGTGATAATGCGGCGTCTCGGCGGCTTCATCCGGAGGGTTGCTGGTCTTGCCGGGCATCGGCGGCAACCATGCCGTGCCGGTCAGGTTTTGCAACTCCGAAGTGCCGGCGCCGCCGCCGATTTAGCTAAGGAAAAAGGCGCCGTGCGTGAGCACGGCGCCTCGGTCGGGTCCGCCTGCCGTCAGGCCTTCACGGCCGCGAAGGCATAGCCGTTGCCGTCCTTGGACAGCGTGCCGACATTCGGGAAGCCGAAATGATAGCCGGCGATCATGGCCTTTTCGGCGATCACGCGGTCGAACAGCGCGCGGCGGGTGGCTTCCGCCTTCGGCCCGTCGGCGTCGAACATCGAGAACCAGCCGGGGTTGCGGACGAAAAGCTGGTGGATGCCGGTGACGTCGCCCTGGATGAACAGTTGCTGCCCGCCGGAGGCCACCAGGAACGAGGTGTGGCCAACCGTGTGGCCGGGCGTGGCGATAGCCTTGACGCCAGGCGCGACCTCGGCGCCGTCACTGAACTGCTTGATGTTCTTCCAGGTCGGGAAGGTCGCCTGGATCCGCTTGAGGTGCGGTCGGTTGGCTTCCGGCACCTTCTCCACCAGCGCTGGATCGGTGAAGAACTTGTACTCCACCTCGGGCATCATGATCTCGGCGTTCGGGAACACCTGGGCGTTGGTTTCCTTCACTCAGAGGCCCGAGATGTGGTCGGGGTGGAAATGCGAGATGATCACCGTGGAAACGGTGGCCGGATCGAGACCGGCCGCCTTCATGTTCTCGGCGAGCTTGCCGACGGTGCCCGGCCCGTTGCCGCCGAAGCCGGTGTCGAACAGCACGACCTTGCCGCCGGTCCGGATCGCGGTCACCGTGAAGGGATCGTTGAATTTGTCGGGGCCAATGCCGCCGTCCGTCAACGCCTTCTTGACGTCGTCAAGGGCAGCGTTCTTGACAAAGCCGGCATCCAGCACCCGCTCGATGGCGCCCTCATGCAGGCTGAACACGTCGATGTCGCCGACCTTGTATTTGAGGCTGTCGGCGGCGCGTTGCGCATGCGCCGCATCTCTCCCCAGAGGGCCCGTGCCATGTCCTACCCCGGACCACCCCGGATATTCCGAGGATAATCCGGCTCAATGACAATCATGTCTGCCCAGGACGGGGCGGCCGGGCGGAAAACAACGCGCCCGGTCTCATCATGTCGCAACGAACGGCTTTTCGCCGTGCCGCTGCGAGGGCGTGAAGATCTCGACACCGGTGGCGGTCACGCCGACCGAATGCTCGAACTGCGCCGACAGCGAGCGGTCCCGCGTCACCGCGGTCCAGCCGTCGGACAGGATCTTCACATGCGGCTTGCCGAGATTGATCATCGGCTCGATGGTGAAGAACATGCCGGGCTTCAGCGTCACGCCCTCGCCGGGCCGGCCGATATGGATGATGTTCGGCTCGTCGTGGAACATGCGCCCGAGGCCATGGCCGCAGAAATCGCGCACCACGCTCATGCCCTGCGGTTCGACGAAGCTCTGGATGGCGTGGCCGATATCGCCGGTGGTGGCGCCAGGCTTCACCGCCGCAATGCCGCGCATCATCGCCTCGTAGGTGACCTCGATCAGCCGCTCGGCCTTGCGGGCGATCAGGCCGATCACATACATGCGGCTGGAATCGCCGTACCAGCCGTCGACAATGAAGGTGACGTCGACGTTGACGACGTCGCCCTCCTTCAGCGGCCGGTCGCCAGGCATGCCGTGGCAGACCACATGGTTGATCGAGGTGCAGGTCGAATAGCGATAGCCGCGGTACATGAGCGTCGCCGGATAGGCGCCGTGGCTGAAGGCGAAGTCGCGGACGAAATCGTCGATGGCGGAGGTCGGGATGCCGGCCTTGACGAGATCGGTGAGTTCGTCGAGGCACTGCGCGACCAGCGCGCCGGCCTTGCGCATGCCGGCGAACCCGCTCGCGCCGTGCAGCTTGATCTGGCCGGTCTTGCGCAAGGAGGTGTCGGTCGCTTCGATATAGCTCATGAGGACATGCTTCGGCGGGAACGGGGATGGCTGGTCTGATGAGCTAATTTAGGGATCGGAGCGCTCAGCGGCAAGCCGAGGTTGGGGCGGGGGGCGGCTAAATCGGCCTGCATCTAGCCGGAAACCTCGACCACGGACTCCACCGGCAGTGCGCCGCCGCGCACCCGGATTTCACGCACCGGGTAGGGAACGCGAATGCCCTCGCGCTTGAAGGCGTCCCACAGCGCCAGCATCACGTCGCTCTTCACGCTGTCCATCCCGTCGGGGTCGGCGATCCAGAAGGTCAGCGAGAACTTCATTCCAGCCTCGCCGAATTCGGTCAGGATACAGCTCGGCGGCTTGTTCTTGAGCGCGCGCGGGGCCGCCGCTCCGACCGCGGCGGCCAGCTGGCAGACCAGCCGGGGATCGGCGTCATAATTGGCGCTGAACAGCACCTTCACCAGCGTGTTCTTGTCGGTGTAGGTCCAGTTCACGACCTTCTGCGTCACCAGATCCTCGTTCGGGATCAGGAACTCGCGGCCGTCGCCGGCGGCGACCGAAACATAGCGCGTCTTCATGGCGCTGATCCGGCCCGAACTGTCGCCGATGGTGACGAGGTCGCCGGGTTTCACGGATTTATCCGCCAGCAGGATGATGCCCGAGATGAAATTGGCGACGATCTTCTGCAGGCCGATACCGATGCCGACGCCGACTGCGCCGGAAAACACCGCCAGCGCCGATAGATTGATGCCGACCGCGCCGAGCGCGACGATGACGGCGACCGTCAGCAGTCCGATCCGGATCATTTTGACCAGCAGCACCTGGATCGACGGCGTCAGGTCGGTCGAGCGGTTGATCCGGCTTTCGACGAAATTGCTGGCGATGTTGGTCAGCCACAGCGCCACGATCAGCAGCGCGCCGAGCTTGATCAGCACCAGCGGCGTCAGTCGCAAGCCGCCGAGCTCGATCGAGACGGGATCGGAATTCAGAAACTGCAGCGTCGGCTCAAGCTGGCCGACGACGCTCAAGGCCGCGATCAGCCAGGCCGACACCGACACCAGGCGGACGATGAATTCGTTGCGAATGACCGAGGTCACCAGCCGGATCACCAGCCAGGCAAGCGCGAGCTTGGCGCACACCGCGAGCAGGTAGCTGCGGCTGGGCCAGGTCGCGTGGACCATCGCAAGACGCGCCGCGCTCACCAGGATCGCGAACACGACCGTGGAAGCGCTGCCGACCAGCACGTGGGCGAGGCGGCGCAGCGCCACCGGCCAGCCCATCGCGATCGCGCCGATGTCGATGCGCGCACGAATCGCCCTGTCGCTGGCCCAGGCAATCCCGGCAGCGGTGAGGATCAGGCCAAATTGCAGGTAGAACCAGGGCGAGGTGACCTCTGCGCCAAACGAGCGTGCGGCGGCATGCAGAAACGCGATGATTTCATTCAGGTCCATCGGCGCAATCTCGTTCAAGGCCGTTCGCCACTGCGGCCAAGGTTGATTCGCAAGGCACGGGCAGAATCCCACAAGCTCGGTGCGGATGCCATCGACAGGACGGCCGGGAGGGCAAGGCAGGCCCTCGGATCGGGCGTAGTGCGTAACTCGCAGAAATGGGGCTGGCGTTCAACTGTGGCATCGATAAGGATGCAATTGCAAGTATTTGCGGTGGTTGCGGAGATCCATGGCCTCTCTCGATTCGGTCAGCATAGCCATCCTTCTGGGCGCCATGCTGGTGATGGCGGGCATCCTGTCGAGCCTGCTGGCGCTGCGTTTCGGCGCGCCGTTGCTGCTCGTGTTCCTGGTCATCGGCATGCTGGCCGGGGACGCCGGGCCGGGCCAGCTCAGCTTCAACGACTTTGGCACCACCTATCTGGTCGGGTCGGTGGCGCTGGCGCTGATCCTGTTCGACGGCGGCTTGCGGACCAAATTCCAGAGCATCCGTACCGTGCTTGCGCCATCAATGGTGCTGGCGACGGTCGGCGTGCTGGTGACCGCGCTGGTCACGGCGCCGGTGGCCAGATATGTGCTCGATCTGAACTGGACCGAGTCGCTCCTGGTGGGCGCCGTGGTGGCGTCGACCGATGCCGCTGCGGTGTTTCTGCTGGTGCATACCCAGGGGCTGCGGCTTCGACCCCGTGTTGGCGCAACCCTGGAAGTGGAGTCCGGCACCAACGATCCGTTTGCGATCTTCCTCACGTTGATGCTGGTCGAGTTCATTTCGATGGGCCCAAGCTCGCTGGCGCAGGTGGCGGGGGCGCTGGCGCGCGAAGGCCTGCTCGGCGCCGTCGTCGGCGTCGTCGGCGGCCGCCTGGTGGTGCTCGCGCTCAACCGGATGGCGCTGCCGCAGGGCCTGCACGCGCCCTTTGTCACCACAGCCGCGCTGGTGATTTTCGGCGCGGCGCAGATCGCGCACGCGTCGGGCTTTCTCGCGGTCTATCTGGCCGGCATCATCGTCGGCAACCGGCCGACCCGCGCGCACAATTCAGTGGTGACGTTTCTCGATGCCGCGACCTGGCTGGCGCAGATCGTGATGTTCGTGCTGCTGGGGCTGCTGGCGTCGCCGCAACGCCTGCTGGATAGCGTCGGTCCCGCCGTGATCGTGGCGCTGGTGCTGATGCTGGTGGCGCGGCCGCTTGCGGTGCTGCTCTGCCTGGCGCCGTTCCGCTTCAACTGGCGGGAGAAGGTGTTCATCGGCTGGACCGGCCTGCGCGGCGCGGTCGCGATCTTCCTGGCCTCGATCCCGATGCTGGTGGGCTTGCCGAAGGCCTATCTGTATTTCGATGTCGCGCTGGTGGTGGTCATCATCTCGCTGTTGCTGCAGGGCTGGACGCTGGCGTCGGCGGCGCGCTGGCTGCATGTGGCGCTGCCGCGCACGGACCGCGGACCCCGGCGGGTCGAGCTCGATCTGCCCGGGCAGCTCGAGCAGCAACTGGTCGGCTACCCGGTCCGTTCCAGGAGCCTGTTTTTCCGCCGTGGTCTCATTCCGTCCTGGTCGAAGCCGACGCTGGTGATCCGCGACCAACGGATTCTTTCGCCCGCCGAGGCCGATCCGATCGCGCCCGGCGATTACATCTACCTGCTGGCGCCGCCGGAAAAGGCCGGGGCGCTGGACCGTTTTTTCGTCGACATGCCCCCGGGTTCGACGCCCGACCCGCATCTGCTCGGCGATTTCTTGGTTTCCGGCGACCACACGCTCGGCGAACTGGCCGAGATCTACGGCGTTTCCGTCGCGGAAGAGCAGGCGGCGCTGACGCTGGCGGATTACTTCGACATCCATCTCGACCACGCGCCGAAGGCGGGCGCCGAACTGGTGCTGGATCCCATCGTCCTGGTCGCGCGCAGCATCAGCGGCGGGCGGGTCAGCGTGATCGGCCTGCGCCTGCCCGAGGAGGAGGAGGTTGTGTCGCTGACACGTCGGCAGAAGGCCAGGCGCAAGCTCGCGGATATCTGGTCACAGGTGGCGGGGGTGTAGAGTCTGACCAGATGTGGATCGATTTGCGTCCACGACGAAGCTGCGCTCCCTCTCCCGCTTGCGGGGGAGGGTCGGGGTGGGGGTGCTGCCGCGCGTCATACTGTTCGGATGGACAGCAGTGCGCGAGGTGGATTGCGCCTTCGGCTCCAATCCGCCCAACGAGCTGCGTTTTTCTGCGGGCGCACGGCCATATCCGCTGTTGAGGAATGTCCTGAGTATCATTAGCCTCAGGACAAAGGCCGCCGCCTCAAGACAACGCCGTTAACCAGCCTCGCCGCGGAAACGCAAGGAAAGGCAACCATGTCCGCTCCCCCCGACGATCAGCTCGGGTTCGCGCCCGATCACGATGCGCCGATCCCCTACATGCAGCGGACCCGCGAATATTACGCCGCGATCGGCTACACCACGCCCTATCGCTGGGCGCATTATATCGACGCGCCGTTCCAGCCGTTGAAGAAGCCGCTGGCGCGGTCGCGGGTGGCGATCGTCACCACGGCGGCTCCTTACGATCCGGCCAAGGGCGATCAGGGTCCGGGCGCTGCGTATAATGGCGGCGCCAAGTTCTACCAGGTCTATGACGGCGATACCTCCAGGCCGCACGATTTGCGGATCTCGCACATCAGCTACGATCGCAAGCACACCACCGCCACCGACAGCGGCACCTGGTTTCCGCTGCCGCAACTTCTCAAGGCCAAGGCGGCGGGGCGGATCGGCGAGGTCGCGCCGCGCTTCTTCGGCGCGCCGACCAACCGCAGCCATCGCGTCACCATCGACGTCGACGCCCCCGACATCCTCGCGCGCTGCCAGGCCGACCAGGTCGATGTCGCCGTGATTGTGCCGAACTGTCCGGTCTGTCACCAGACCGCCGCGCTGGTGGCGCGCCATCTCGAAGAGAGCGGCATCGCCACCGTGGTGATGGGCTGCGCCAAGGACATTGTCGAGCATGCGGCGGTACCGCGCTTTTTGTTCTCGGATTTCCCGCTCGGCAATTCCGCCGGCAAGCCGCATGACGAGAGCTCGCAGGCGCTGACGCTCGAGCTGGCGCTGCGGCTGTTGGAGCAGGCCCCCGGCGCCCGCACCACCATGCAGTCGCCGCTGCGCTGGAGCGCGGACGCCGGCTGGAAGCTCGACTACAACAACGTCGCGCAGATGAGTCCGGAAGAACTGGCGAAACGCCGAGCCGAGTTCGACAAGCAGAAAGAGATCGCGCGCGGCAACCGCGCGGCCTGAGACCCGGGTCTCCTTACCTCTCCCGCTTGCGGGGGAGGTCGGATCGCATCGCAAGATGCGATCCGGGTGGGGGAAACTCTGTCCATACGAACAGTGTCACCTGTGGAGGCACCCCCACCCCGACCCTCCCCCGCAAGCGGGAGAGGGGGCCTACGTCGCACGCGCGGCCTGAGGCGCTCTGAATGATTTGCTTGCCTCTCCCGCTTGCGGGGGAGGTCGGATCGCATCGCAAGATGCGATCCGGGTGGGGGAAATTCTGTCCATACGAACAGTGTCACCTGTGGAGGCACCCCCACCCCGACCCTCCCCCGCAAGCGGGAGAGGGAGCGCAGTCTTGCCGCGGTCGCACCTACGCCAGCACCCTGACGCCACCGAGCGCAGTCACGCGGCCGTTCTTCAGCACCACGATCTGCGTCGCCAATTGACGCAGCTCGGCGGCGTCGTGGCTGACATAGACCATCGGAATGCCCTCATCGCGCAGCCGCATCAGATAGGGCAGGATTTCCCCCTTGCGGCCCTCGTCGAGCGACCCCAGCGGCTCGTCCAGCAGCAACAGTCGCGGCTTCGACAGCAAGGCGCGGCCAAGCGCGACGCGCTGGCGTTCGCCGCCGGAGAGCTGGCCGGGGCGTCGTTCGAGCAGATGGCCGATGTCGAGCAGGGCGGTGATGCGGGCGCGCTGGGCGGGATCCGCGGCGAGGCGGTTCATGCGCCGGCCGTAGTCGAGATTCTGCCTGACGTCGAGATGCGGGAACAGCCGCGCATCCTGGAACACGTAGCCGATCCGGCGCCGGTGCGGCGGCACATGCACGCCGGCGGATGTATCATCGAGTGTCTCGCCGTCGAGCGCGATGACGCCGCGGTCGGGCCGCAGCAGTCCGGCGATGATGTTGACCAGCGAGGTCTTGCCGGCGCCGGAGGCGCCGAACAGGCCGGTGACGCGGCCCTGGCTTTCGAACGCGGCCTGCAGCGAGAACTCGCCGAGTTGCTTGGTGACATCGACGCGCAGCATGGTCAGTTCCCGTGCAGGCGTTGGGTGGCGCGCCGCGCGAACCACTCGGATGCGATCAGGGCGGCCATCGCGATCACGATGGAAATCACGACCAGCCTTGCCGCCGCGCTGTCGCCGTCCGGGGTCTGGATCAGCGAATAGACCGCGGAGGAAATGGTCTGGGTCTCGCCGGGGATGTTGGAGACGAAGGTGATGGTGGCGCCGAATTCGCCGATCGCCTTGGCGAAGCCGAGCACCATGCCAGCCAGCACGCCCGGCAGCGCCAGCGGCAGGGTCACGGTGGCGAACACCCGCCACGGTGCTGCGCCAAGCGTGCTTGCGGCCTGCTCCAGCCGGCGGTCGACCGCCTCGATCGAGAGCCGGATCGGCCGCACCAGCAGCGGAAACGACATCAGGCCGCAGGCCAGCGCGGCCCCGGTCCAGCGGAACGCGAACACGACGCCGAAATTGTCGGCCAGCCAGCCGCCGACCAGGCCGCGGCGGCCGAAGGCCAGCAGCAGCAGATAGCCTGTCACCACAGGGGGCAACACCAGCGGCAGATGCACCAGGGCGTCGAGCACCGGCTTGCCCCAGAAGTCACGCCGCGCCAGCAGCCAGGCCAGCGCGATGCCGAACGGCGTCGCCACCAGGGTCGCGATGCTGGCGACCTTGAGCGACAGCAGGATGGCGGTCGATTCGGCGGGTGAGAGATCGAACATCAGGTGGACGGGCTGACGAGAAATTTGAAGCCGTATCGCTCGTAGATGTTTTTCGCTGCGCTCGAGCGCAGGAAGGCGAGGTAGCCTGCGGCGTCCGGTTTTGCGGTCGCCGTCGCCGCCACGGGATAGACGATCGCCGGATGTGAATCGGCGGGGAACGCGCCGACGATCCTGACGCCCGGCTCGACCCTGGCGTCGGTCGAATAGACGATCCCGAGCGCGGCTTCCCCGCGCGCCACCAAGGTCAGCGCGGCGCGGACGTTCTCGGCCATCGCGAACTTCGCTTCCGCCGCGCGCCATGAACCGAGTTTCTCAAGGGCGGCCCTGGCGTATTTGCCGGCCGGCACCGATGTGACATCGCCGGTCGCGATCCTGCCGTCGCCTGCGAGTTTGGCGAGGTCGAAACCAACACCGATGTTCACATTGTCGATCCTGGAATCCTTCGGCGCGATCAGGACGATGCTGTTGCCGAGCAGGTTGGTCCGACTCGATGTGTCGATGCTTCGCTTTGCGGCCGCGTAGTCCATCCAGTCGGTATCGGCGGAAATGAAGATGTCGGCCGGCGCGCCCTGTTCGATCTGCCTGGCGAGTGCCGAGCTCGGCCCGTAGCTGGCGACGATCCTGACGCCTGACTTCGCACTGTAGGCCGCATTGACGTCGTCGAGCGCATTCTTCATCGAGGCCGCGGCGAACACGGTCAGCGTCTTGTTCTGCGCGGCGGCGGGTGAAAGCGCCAGCCCCGCCAGAACGGCGCAGGTGAGTAGAATTCCGGCGAGACGATGCATGGGCGCTCCGGACATGGTCGCGGGCCGCAACGGTTGCGCGCGAAAATGGCCACGGTTGAATTCGAAGGGGCGACAGGCGGAAGCGCCGTTCCGGCATTCCCTGGGGACTTGCGGTCGATCGGGATATCGCCGGTCGAACAATATCAGGATGGCGGTCGAGGTAAAGGCGCTTCGATGCGGCCCAAGACGGAAGCGGGTTGGTCCTCGGTCAGTGGTGCCGATGCTTGTGGTTGCCGCTCCCGTAACCCCGTAGTGCCGCATATTTCTTCATCTGTGCCGGGGTGAGGATGCTGCCTGTCGACAGGTGATACTTCAGGTGGGTTTCACGCAAAATTCCCTGGGTGGCGGCAATCGCTGCGGTAGCCGCTTTCAAGCTCTCCGGTGTGACGGTGCGGCTTGCAAACTGCCCGTCCAGATCGGCCTCTTGGTCGATCAGCTTCGTGCCGAGCGGCATCGCGTCGGCCTTCATGGAATCGAATAGCCGTTGCATTCTGGCCCGTTGCTCGGCGGAGAGTTCGAGCTTGTCGGCGAGTTCAAGGACGTGCAGGGGCCCTGGATACCCGTTCAGTTCAGCGGCAAGCGCAAGGCTCATTCCGCGGCCGGCGCCGAGGTCGGCAATTTGCTGTTCGGAAAGCGCCTTGATCGAACGGGTCTGCATCCCGGCATAAGGTGCTTGCGCGTTCGCGCTGGTGAGAAAGGCAAGAGATGCAATCAGGCACAAAATCTTCATCGTTGATCTCCATCGGGTTGAGTGACGCTTGGCTAAGGTTTCGCGTCCGGCGCGGCCAGCACGGCCTTGCAGGCGGGGGGCAGCGCCGCCATCGTCATCGGCGGTTTCGGCTTCGGCGGCACCTTGGGCTGCTTCGGGTGCAGGACCGAGTCGCTGAACCAGTAGGCGAAATCGCCGGCGCTGCAGCCTTCGCCTTCGGTCGGATCGGGCTGGCTATCGCATTCGTTGCTGCCGGGCGGGCACTTGATGCGGATGTGGAAGTGGTAGTCATGGCCGTACATCGGCCGCACCTTGGAAAGCCATTGCCGATCGCCCTTGGCTTCCCGGCACAGCGCCTTCTTGATCGCGGCGTTCACGAAGATGCGCTGCACGGCCGGTTCCTGCGCGGCGGCGCGGATCACCGCCAGATGCGTCGGCGTCCAGGCGTTGGGGTCGATGTCGAGCCGGTCGGCGCGCACCATCATGACGGCGGACATTTCCTCGCGCTCGTTGCGCGACAATTGCCGGTTCGGCATCGGCGTCAGCCAGATGTCGGCGTCCAGTCCCACCTGGTGGCTGGCATGGCCGGTCAGCATCGGCCCGCCGCGCGGCTGCGACATGTCGCCGACCAGTATCCCCGGCCAGCCCGCGTCCTTGCGCGCCCTTGCGGCCAGCCGCCTGACCAGCGCCACCAGGTCGGGGTGCCCCCAGTAGCGATTGCGCGACAGCCGCATCACCTGCCAGGTCTCGCCGTTGATCGGCAGCCCTTCGGCGCCCGCGATGCAGCCATGGGCGTAGAACCCGAGCACCCGCGTCGGCATCGCCGCCGGCAGCACCTTGCGGCCGAACAGTTCCTTGGCGCCGATCTTGGGATCGTCGGGATTGGCGAGCGGCGGTAGCGGCTTCGGATTGACCGTGCCCTTGTCCTGCGCCAGCGCGGTTGCGGCGCTGGCGATCGCGATCAGTGTCAGGAGCGGGATCAGAATCAAGCGGGGTGTCATCGGGTCACGAGCTTAGCACGAAATCTGCCGGACCGGACAGGCTTGGCCATCGCGATTGCTTGATCGCTTCTTCGTCTTCGACGTGCATCGAGCAGGGTCCGTTGCAGCGGCGCTGGCTTCACCGCATCGTCGGAGGCGCATCGAGGTTGCCGGACAGGATCGCCTTGCCGGCGTCCTCGTAATGGGCGTCGCGGCCCTGGATCTGCTGGGCGATGGCGTGCATGTCGCGAAAACGGCGCTCGAACTTGTTGGCGTTGAACACCGCCGTCGCGCCCGCCATGTGATAGGCGGTGTCGACGATGGCGGCCGACTGGTGGATGGTCCAGGTGACGGCGATGCGTAGCGCCACCCGATGCGCTTCGGTGACGGGTTCGCCGCGCGACAGGTCGCGCCAGACCTCGGCCGCGGTCGAATAGAGATAGGCGCGCGCGGCGCGCCAGGACGCCTCGGTGCGGCCGATCACTCCCTGCACCGCGTTGTTGTCGCGCATCGCGATCTGCGCTTGCGGGGTCTTGCCGCGCGACAGTTCGATGGCGGCATCGAGCGTGGCGCGCGCGACCCCGAGCGAGGTCGCGCCAAAGCCCATGCCGAACACCATGTTGGTGGAGAGCTTGTACAGCGGACCCGGTTCGCGCAGCGCCGCGGGCTCGTCGCGTAGCGCGGCGAACTTCTCCGGGATGAACAGGTTCTCGACCGAATAGGAATCGGTGCCGGTGCCGCGCAGCCCGATCACGTCCCAGACGTCGTGCAGGGTGGCGCTGGTCGCCGGGAACAGGATGGTGCGGATCTCCGGCGAACCATCAGGCTTGCGCCGCGGCGTGCCGTCGGCCTCGACGACGCGGACATGGGCGCCGAGCCAGCTCGCCTGCCGCGAGCCGGAGGCAAAGTCCCAGCGCGCGTTGGCCATGTATCCGCCGGGAACCGCCTGCACTTCATGCTTGATCGCGCCCCAGGCCAGGATGCCGGGCGCGACGTTGAATATCTGGTTGGCGGCGTCGGGATCGAGATAGGCGGCCGTCATGGCGCAGACGCTGCACTGGCCAAGGCACCACGCGGTCGAGGCGTCGGCCCTGGCGACTTCCTCCTGCATCTGCATGAAGCTTTCCAGCGGCAGCTCGGCGCCGCCGAAGCTCCTTGGCAGCAGCGCCCGGTAAAGCCCGTTCTCGACCAGGGCCTGCGTCACCGCCGGCGTAAGGCGCCGGGTTCTCTCGGTTTCGTCGGCCTCGCGCGCGATCAGGGGAGCGAGCGCCCTGGCGCGCGCCACGAGGTCGATGCCGGGATGCTTGTTCATGTGCGTCCTCGCGTTTCCTGTTCACGCCGCGGCGCGGCCGAGATCGAGCGACGGCCGCGTCGGGCGCTTGGCCGAGGGGAAGCCCAGCGCCACCGCAACCGCGGCTAGTCCGATCGCAAACGAGCCGATATAAAGCCAGTTGTAGGTCTGGTAGGTGTCGAACACCCATCCGCCGGCGAGCGGACCCAGCGCCATGCCGAGGCTGGCGAAGGCGGAGACGGCGCCGAACACGGTGCCCATGATGCGCGCGCCGAAATACTCGCGCACCAGCACCGCGTAGAGCGGCATCACCCCGCCATAGGCAAGGCCGAAGATCACCGACAGCGCATAGAATTCGCCGAGCTGGCCGACCGCGAGATACGTCGCGACCGACAGCGCCTGCACCAGCAGGCCGCCGACCAGGACATGCTTGGCGCCGAGGCGGTCGGCCAGCGCGCCGAGCAGCAGGCGGCCGCCAAGGCCGGAGAACCCGGCGAGGCTGTAGACGGTGACGGCGGTCAAAGGCGCGATGCCGCAGACCATGGCGTAGCTCACCATGTGGAAGATCGGCCCCGAATGCGCCGCACAGCAGGCGAAATGCGCCAGCGCCAGCGTGATGAATTGCGGGGTCCTGAAAGCCTGCGCGGCCGTCCATGGTGCGTCAGGCGCGTTCGCTCCCCCTGCCGCTGCGGGCGTGGCGGCTCGCGGCGCCGGGCGCACCAGCAATGCTGCGGGAACCAGCAGCGCCAGCGCCACGATGCCGATCACCAGCATCGCGGTGCGCCAGTCGTAGGCCGTGATCAGCCAGCTTGCGAACGGCGCGACCGTCAGCGGCGCCACGCCCATGCCGGCCGACACCAGCGCGACCGCGAGGCTGCGGTGCTCCTCGATCCAGGCGCTCGCGGCCGCCATCATCGGCGCGTAGAAACTGCCGGCCGCAATCCCGATCACGACGCCGAACGCTAATTGGAACTGCCAGAGCGTGGCGGCCTGGCTCGCCGCGATCAGCCCGATTCCGAGCAGCAGCGCGCCCGCCAGCACCACGATGCGGGTGCCGAACCGGTCCGACAGCGCGCCCCAGAACAACGCCGAGAGCCCCATGCAGAGGAAATCGATCGTCGCCGCCGCCGAGACGCCGCTGCGCGACCAGCCCATGTCTTGCGAAATCGGCTGCAGGAACACCGCCAGCGACAGCATCGACCCGAAGCCGACGCAGGTCATCAGCGCGCCCACGGCGACCACGACCCAGCCGTAGGAGAAACCGGAGGGTTGGCTCATGCGTTCCTCGCGTTTTTTTGGCGATTTTGATTGAGTAGGCGGGATGGTGGCTCATCCGGCGGCGCAGGGCAAGATGGGTTGGTTTCTGCCGTCATTCCGGGGCGCGCGTCAGCGCGAACCCGGAATCTCGAGCTGCAATCTCCAGAATCCCCGATGCGCAATTGCGCATCTGAGGTCTGGTCCCTCGGACCATCCCGGAATGACGGGTTCTTCAGCTATCCATGTTCGGCGCACCGGCACGACATCGCCGCACATCAGTTCCAGCTGTCGGACAACGCGTTCATAGTACCGTCATTCCGGGGCGCGAGCAAAGCGAGTGAACCCGGAATCTTGTGCTGGCAATTGCGCATCTGAGGTCTGCGTTTCGCGCTTCCCGGAATGACGGGTCAAGGACTCAAGTTACCTTCAGCGCGCCAGCCCAGTGACCGTCATCAGCGCACTGTTGAGCCGCTCGCATGTCTCGCTATCGAGCGATCCCAGCACCCGCCGGATGCGGTCTCGCCGCAACGCGTTGATCTTGTCCGTCATGATTTGGGAGCGAAGCCGCAAGCCTTTTGCCGCCGAAGGCCGGTGCAGTGCGATTGCAACACTCATGCGTGGGGTTGGCTTGCGCCGGTTCCGACCGCTCGGCAGGGCCCCATCGGTCACACGCGCTGCGATGATGGAACGTGCCGCTGATTTGCCCGACGTGTCAAATCGTTTTGCAGGATGGTTTTGCAGGATGGGTCAGGTATCACGCCACCGTCGTCTTACTGTGCATGGGGTTGTTTTCGATATTTTGGTTGGCCGGTCCCGGAAGCCTCGGACCGGACCTCATCCCATCATGCGTTGGCTGTCATGCATCCGCCTCAGCTATCCACCTTCAGCGCGGCAATGAAGGCTTCCTGCGGGATGTCGACCTTGCCGAACTGCCGCATCTTCTTCTTGCCTTCCTTCTGCTTCTCCAGAAGCTTGCGCTTGCGCGTGATGTCGCCGCCGTAGCATTTGGCGGTGACGTCCTTGCGCAGCGCGCGGACGGTTTCGCGGGCGATCACCTTGCCGCCGATCGCGGCCTGGATCGGGATCTGGAACATGTGCGGCGGGATCAATTCCTTCATCCGCTCCACCATGGCGCGGCCGCGGCCCTCGGCGCGGGTGCGGTGGACCAGCATCGACAATGCGTCGACCGGTTCGTTGTTGACCAGGATCTGCATCTTGACGAGGTCCGCCGGCTTGTAGTCGGTGAGGTGGTAGTCGAACGAGGCGTAGCCCTTCGATACCGATTTCAACCGGTCGTAGAAGTCGAACACGACTTCGTTGAGCGGCAGGTTGTACTTCACCATCGCGCGCGAGCCGACGTAAGTCAGTTCCTTCTGCGAGCCACGGCGGTCCTGGCACAGCTTCAATACGCTGCCGAGATATTCGTCGGGGGTCAGGATGGTGGCTTCGATCCACGGCTCCTGGATCTCGGCGATCTTGACCACGTCGGGCATGTCGACGGGATTGTGGATCTCGATCTCCTGCCCGTCGGTCAGGTGCATCTTGTAGATCACCGAGGGTGCGGTCGCGATCAGGTTGAGGTCGAACTCGCGCTGCAGCCGCTCCTGGATGATTTCCAGATGCAGCAGCCCGAGGAAGCCGCAGCGGAAGCCAAAACCCAACGCAGCCGAGGTTTCCATCTCGAACGAGAAGCTGGCGTCGTTGAGCCGCAACTTGCCCATCGCCGCGCGCAGCGTCTCGAAATCGTCGGCGTCGACCGGGAACAGGCCGCAGAACACAACGGGGATCGCCGGCTTGAAGCCCGGCAGCATTTCGGTGACCGGCTTGCGGTCGTCGGTGATGGTGTCGCCGACGCGGGTGTCGGCGACTTCCTTGATCGCTGCGGTGATGAAGCCGATCTCGCCGGGGCCGAGTTCGTCGACCTGGGTCATCTTCGGGGTGAAGAACCCGACGCGCTCGACGTCGTAGGCGGCGTTGGTGCCCATCATGCGGATGCGGCCGCCCTTCTTCATCACGCCGTCGACGACCCGAACCAGAACCACGACGCCGAGATAGACGTCATACCAGCTGTCCACCAACAGCGCCTTCAGCGTCGCGGTGCGGTCGCCCTTCGGCGGCGGCAGGCGGGTGACGATCGCCTCCAGCACGTCGGGCACGCCAAGGCCGGTCTTGGCCGAGATCATCACGGCCTCGGAGGCGTCGATGCCGATCACGTCCTCGATCTGCTGTCGCACCTGTTCGGGCTCGGCCGCGGGAAGGTCGACCTTGTTGAGGACAGGCACGATTTCATGGCCGGCGTCGAGCGCGTGATAGACGTTTGCCAGCGTCTGGGCTTCGACGCCCTGGCTGGCGTCGACCACCAGCAGCGATCCTTCGCAGGCCGCCAGCGACCGCGAGACTTCGTAGGCGAAGTCGACATGGCCGGGCGTGTCCATCAGGTTGAAGATGTAGTCCTTGCCGTCCTTGGCGTGGTAATTCAAACGAACGGTCTGCGCCTTGATGGTGATGCCGCGCTCGCGCTCGATATCCATGGAATCGAGCACCTGCTCCTTGCCCGCCATTTCCCGATCGGTCAGCCCGCCCGTCATCTGGATCAGACGGTCGGCCAGCGTCGATTTGCCATGGTCGATATGGGCGACGATGGAGAAGTTGCGGATGTTGGAAATGGGCGCTGATGTCATGGGGCGCGGGATAGCATTCACATCCCCGTGCGGCAACCAGATTGCTGTATTCAAAGGGGATTTCTTCACCCCTCGCTGATTCCCCTTGCGCCAAAAACGCGCTACGCACGCAAGGCCATGTCAACCGCATCCATTCTGCCCGCGCCTACGCCTGCGCGCTCCAAGCGTGTTCCCTCCATTCGTCGATTGGCGGCGTGGCTGGCCGCGCGCGCGAGCGATCCGAAGGCCGGGCCGTGGCTGGTGACCGGCTTTGCCGCGGTTCACGCCGTGCTGTGGACGCTGATCCTGGTCAAGCTGAAGACCGGTCAGGACGTCCATATGGATGTGGCGGAGGCCTTCGCCTGGGGCCAGCAGTTCCTGCTCGGCTATGGCAAGCATCCGCCGCTGTCGGGATGGGTGGCCGGCGCCTGGTTCATGGTCTTTCCGGTCACGGACTGGGCAACCTACGCGCTGGCGATGGCGACGCTCGGCTGCGGCCTCGTGATCTGCTGGCTGCTCGCGCTGCGCGTGGTCGATCGCCGCCGCGCGTTCCTCGTGGTGGTGATGCTCGCGCTCTATCCGATCTTCAACTTCAAGGGCTTCAAGTACAATCCAGATATTCTGCAGCTGGTCACGCTGCCGCTGCTGGTCCTGGCCTATCTGGACGCTTTCGAGAAGCGCAGCGTCAAGTCGGGCGTGTGGCTCGGGCTTGCCGGCGCGCTGGCGCTGATGACCAAGTACTGGGCCCTGACCATGATCGGCGGCATCGGGCTTGCCGCGCTGATCCATCCCGACCGCTTGCGCTTCCTGCGCTCGCCGGCGCCCTGGGTCGCGATCGCAGCGCTCGCGGTCGCGATGCTCCCACATCTAATGTGGCTGAAGCAGGTGAACTTCGTCGCCTTCACCTACGCCGGCGACACCTATTCGCTCACCGACCGTGGGATGATCAACGATCTCGCGCTGGGGTATGTCGGACACAATCTCGCACTGCTGGCCTTGCCGGTGGCGCTCGCCGCGATTGCGCTAGCCTGGCGCCCGCTGCATTGGCCGTTTCCATTCTGGCGCCGCGGCGCCAACTCCGGCGTCAACCTCTCGCAGGCGGTCAATGTCTGGATCATCCAGGCGGTGGTGGCGATCGGTCCGCCGCTCGGCGCGCTGACGCTCCAAATCTATCTCAAGACCGATTGGGGCATCCCGCTGTTCTTTCTGGCGCCGCTTGCGCTGGTCGCCATTCCGGCGGTGCGGGTGCGGCGATCCGCGCTGCTGAACCTGAGCGCGAGCTGGCTGGTGATCTCGCTGGTCGTGCTGGCGGTCTCGCCCAGGATCGTCGCCCATGAACTGAGCGAAAAGCGCACCAGCGGGGCGACCTACCGGGCCCGTTCCGAACTTGCCCGCGAGTTGACGGAAGTCTGGCGCGTCCGCTTCGGCTCGCGCTGGCCGGTGGTTGCCGCCTATAATGATACCGGGCAGCCCGTCGCATTCTACAGCCCCGATCATCCGGCGCCGCTGACCCCGGACGAGCCTTGGTCGTCCGGCCTGACCTCGCTTGCCGAGGCGAAGCAGTCGGGCTTCATCGGCATCTGCGAGACCGGCGACTGGAAGCTGGAAAAATGCGAGGCTTGGATGAAGGTCCACGCCGCCAATGGCGAGCGCATGGTGGTCACCACGCGGCGGTTCTTCCTGGATATGCCGGGTCCCGCAACCGTCTGGAACATCATCATCGTGCCGCCGGCCAGATAGCACAGGCGGGCGCAACGGATTTTTTCAAAGGGGGCAATCATGAATCTCGACCTGTCAGGAAAAACGGCGCTGGTCACCGGCTCGACGCGGGGCATCGGGCTCGCTACCGCGATCGGCCTCGCACAGATGGGCGCCGATGTGATCGTCAACGGCCGCGAGAAGACGGCGGTCGAAGCGGCCGTCGAAAAAGTCCGGCATGCTGCTCCCTCAGCCGCGATTGACGCCGCGGCCTTCGATCTCGGCAACGCTGCGGGCTGCAAGGCGCTGGTGGCGCAGTTCCCTGAAGTCGACATCCTCGTCAACAACCTCGGCATCTACGAACCGAAGGGATTCTTCGACATCGAGGACGCCGACTGGACCCGGATGTTCGAAGTCAACGTGATGAGCGGGGTCCGCCTGACGCGGCACTACCTGAAGCGGATGCTGGATCAAAAGAACTGGGGCCGCGTCGTGTTCGTCTCCAGCGAATCCGGCGTCTACATTCCAAAGGAGATGGTGCATTACGGCTTCTCGAAATCGGCCCAGCTCGTCATCGCCCGCGGCGCGGCCGAGTCGACCAAAGGGACCAATGTCACCGTCAATTCCGTGATGCCCGGCCCGACCTGGGTCGAGATGGCGCCGGTCCGTCTGGCTGCGCGCGCCAGCGCGGCGGGAACCACTATCGAAGATCTCGTCGCGCGCACCTTCAGCGAACGCCGACCGGCCTCGCTGCTGCAGCGCTACGCCACGCCCGAGGAGGTCGCCAACCTGATCTGCTATGTCTGTTCAAAGGCCTCCAGCGCCACCAACGGCGCCGCGCTTCGTGTCGACGGCGGGATCGTGACCAATCCATTCTAGAGCCTCGGGCCTCAAACGCCTTCTTCGTTGAATTTGCCCGCGACCAGCGCCGCGATCGCATCGACCGCTGCTTGCGCTTCGGGGCCGGTGGCGGAAACCACGATCGATGTTCCCGGTCCCGCCGCCAGCATCATCAAGCCCATGATCGAGGTGCCGCCGACGGTCTCGTTGCCCCGCGTCACCCAGACCTCGGCGTTGAAGCGCTCGACCATCTGGACGAATTTTGCCGAGGCGCGCGCATGCAGGCCGCGCTTGTTGATGATGAGAAGTTCCCGTGAAACGGCGCCCGGCGGCCCGCTCGGCCCGGGTTCCTTTTCGGGCGCGGCCTTGTCGCTCATTTGCCGGCGAGCACGCGGCTGGCGATGGTGACGTATTTGCGGCCGGCTTCCTGGGCCAGGGCGATGGCCTCGGGCAGCGAGCGCTCTTCGCGCACCTTGGCGAGCTTGACCAGCATGGGAAGATTGATACCGGCGAGCACTTCCACCTTCGGCCGGCTCATGCAGGAGATGGCAAGGTTGGAGGGCGTGCCTCCGAACATGTCGGTGAGGATGGCGACGCCATCGCCGCTGTCGACCCGATTCACCGCTTCGATGATATCGCTTCGACACAAATCGGAGTCGTCCTCGGCTCCAATCGTGATGGCTTCAATTTGTTTCTGTGGACCCATTACATGTTCGAGCGCCGCCCTGAACTCGTCGGCAAGGCGCCCATGGGTCACAAGCACTAGACCAATCATCGGAAACTCCTCGCGGGTGCCTTTGGTGCACCGCACGAACGCGCCACTTTGACCATCCAGAGGCCCCGCGCAAGAGGGCATCTTGGCTATCGTCCCGGAATTTGGCGGTCGTGAGTAAGGCCTGTGCCGGTTTATTCGGTGGCGATATTGGGGCTCATATGGTTACCAAATCCCTTCGGACAATCATCCGAAGGTCGTACAGAACGCGAACGTGAGCCCGTCGTGAGCACCGCTATGATCAGGGGGAGAGCGGAATAGCCGGTTCCTACCGGAATTCGCGGTAACAAAACACCATTCAGGTGAGTCACCAGCGATTGCGGGGCAGGCACCCGTTCCGCATCGCTGGCCGCCAGATCGACGACCAGCCCGACGATGGCCTCGCCGGCAAAGTCACAGCGGCGAATGCCGAGCCCCCTGACCTCGATCAGGCCCTCCAATTCACGGGCCGGCCTGACCCGCAATTGTCCGGCCACTGGGTCGAGATGGACCCGGTCATCGCCGACCAGGATGGCCGCCGGGAGTTGTCCCGCGCGCCCCGCCAGGATCAGGTCGAAGGCGAGCCGGGACTTGCCGGCGCCTGACGGTCCGCGGATCAGCACCGCGCGCTCGCCGACCAGCACCGCAGAGGCATGCACGCTGGCGCCTTCGGTCATGGCGCGGGCAGCCTGACCACGAAGCGGGCGCCGGCCACCGTCGGCTTGCCATCGGCGTCGGGAGCGCCCGGGCGATTTTCGGCCCAGACCCGTCCGCCATGGGCTTCGATGATCTGCTTGGAGATCGACAACCCGAGCCCCGAGTTCTGCCCAAAGCCCTGATGTGGCCGGTCGGTATAGAAGCGTTCGAAAATGCGCTCCAGCGCGTCCTCGCCGATACCTGGCCCGTCGTCATCGACCACGATCTCGATGGCCGCGCGCGCGCGGCGGCAGGTGATGCGGACCTTGCCGCCGGGATTGGAGAAAGACTGCGCATTGGACAAAAGGTTGGAGACCACCTGTCCGAGCCGCGAATCATGGCCGGGCACCGAGAAGGCGTCGCCCGGACCACGGCCCTCGAAACGGACCTCGACCGAGACGTCGTGGCCGAGCCGGGTTTCATTGGCAACCGAGGTGAGAGCGGTCAGCAGCCGGCGCAGATCGACCGGCGCCATGTCCTGCCGCTGCAATTCGGCATCCAGGCGGCTGGCGTCGGAAATGTCCGAGATCAGGCGGTCGAGCCGCCGGACGTCGTGTTCGATCACTTCAAGCAGCCGTGCGCGGCTGGTTTCGTTGCGCGCCAGCGGCAGCGTTTCGACGGCCGATCGTAGCGAGGTCAGCGGATTCTTCAGTTCATGGGCGACGTCGGCGGCGAACATCTCGATCGCCTCGATGCGGCTGTAGAGCGCGTTGGTCATGTCGCGCAGCGCGCGGGAGAGATGCCCGATCTCGTCGCGGCGACCGGTGAAGTCAGGAATCTCGACACGGGTCTGGATCCGGCGGCGGACGCGCTCGGCGCCGTCGGCCAGGCGCCGCACCGGCCCCGCGATCGTGCTCGCCAGCAGCAAGGAGAGTACGATCATGACCGCCGACGCCACCCCGCCGACCTTGAGGATCGCCAGCCGCTCGGCGGTTACCATCTGGTCGATGTCGTCGCCTTGCGTCGAGAGCATCAGCGCGCCATGCACGGCGCGAAATCGCTGCACCGGGACTGCGACCGACACGATCACCTCGCCACGGTCGTTGACGCGCACCATGCTGGTCTTGAGGCCGTCGAGCGCCTGTACGACCTCTTGGTAGCCCTTGCCGTTTTCCGGGCCGAACTCGCGATAGAGCGGCAGGTCGCCGCGGTTGAGCCAGGTGCGAGCGGCGATCAGGCCGCGCTCGACAAAGCCGGGCTTGTCCATCGAAGGGGGCGGCAATTCGAAGCGGAGCACGTCGCCGCGGCCGTAAAGATTGCGGCTGTCGAGAATCATGCCGCCATCGCCGCCATAGATCCGCGCGCGGGTCTTGGTCGGCGAAATCAGCCGCCGGAGCACCGGCGCGACCCGCTCCGGATTGATGGGGAAATCCAGCCCCGACGATTCGTCCGGCGCGCCGTAGCTTTCGCCGGGCTTCAGGTCGAGCAGGCGGTCCGGATCGATGGTGATGGTATTGGTCTCGACGGTGGCTGAGGCCGCGATCGCGCCGGCGATGATCTCGGCCTGCACCAGAAGGCTTTGCGCGCGCGCGTCGATCAGGCCGGCGCGGAATTGCGAAAGGTAGAGAATGCTCGCCACCAGCGCCACCAGGCCGGCGAGGTTGAGCGAGACGATCCGGCGGGTGAGGCTCGAGAAAGACAGCGCGAGGAAGAATTGCCCGGCCCGCCGCAGCCAGCCGAGCGGCCGCCGCCAGCCCTTCTCGCCAGGGATGTCGTTGGCAACGCTACGCTGGTCGAAGGGCTGAGAAACCTCTTCGCCGCTCAGGCCTGGATCGGGCTGCGTTCGATCTAGCAATGGCTGAAACCGCCGGTTGTTTCGACTATGTCCCGCGACGCGCTGCTTTTCGTATCTTACGCCGAACAAGCGGATGTGTCAGTCAGCACAAGCGACCCCGGCTGCGCCGGATCATCTCGTATCAGGCTTCCTTGAAGCGATAGCCGACGCCGTACAAGGTTTCGATCATCTCGAAATCGTCGTCCACCACCTTGAACTTCTTGCGCAGACGCTTGATGTGGCTGTCGATGGTGCGGTCATCGACATAGACCTGATCGTCATAGGCCGCGTCCATCAGCGCGTTGCGGCTTTTGACCACGCCGGGGCGCGTCGCCAGCGCCTGCAGTATCAGGAATTCCGTCACCGTGAGCGTCACCGGCTCGTTTTTCCAGGTGCAGGTGTGACGCTCCGGATCCATCCGCAGCAGGCCGCGGTCCAACGCGCGCGCATCCGGCTCTTTCGGGACGGCGGTCGGATCCTTGGGCTGGCCGCGGCGCAGCACGGCCTTGACCCGCTCGACCAGCAGACGCTGCGAAAACGGCTTGCGGATGAAATCGTCGGCCCCCATCTTGAGGCCGAACAGTTCGTCGATCTCTTCATCCTTGGAGGTCAGGAAGATCACCGGCAGATCGGATTTCTGCCGCAGCCGGCGCAACGTCTCCATGCCGTCCATGCGCGGCATCTTGATGTCGAGGATCGCAAGGTCCGGCGGCGAGGTCCGAAACCCGTCGAGCGCCGATGCGCCATCCGTGTAGGTCATGATCCGGTAGCCTTCGGCTTCCAGCGCGATCGAGACGGATGTGAGAATGTTGCGGTCGTCGTCGACCAAAGCGATTGTGGGCATGAGCCTGCTTTCGAAATGAGAGTGGCTTGAACGGCGGGCAATCCAGCGGCTCGCCGAATAAAATGGCTTCCTACCCGGTCAACGAGCAATGCAAGCTGGGCTGAAGTGTGACCGAGTTCCGCAAAAGCGCATCCGCGGATGCCTGTCACCCATATAGCACCCTCATTGGCCGAGAAAAGTCCCTTTTTTGCAATAAGATGGCTGGACACGACGATGCGACCACCCGCTGATTTCGACGCGCCAAGACTAGCCCGCTCGCTGCTTCGGCGCAGCCGCCAGGGGGCGCTGGCCACGCTGATGCAAGGCAGCGGCGATCCCTATTGCTCGCTGGTCAGTGTCGCCAGCCATGCGGATGCATCGCCCATCCTGCTGATTTCCCGCCTGGCGCTGCACACCAGAAACATCCTGGACGACAACCGGGTGTCGCTGATGCTGGACGAGCGCGCCGCGGGAGATCCCCTCGAGGGCGCGCGGATCATGCTGGCAGGGCGCGCGGAAGAAGCCGGCGGCGAACAGGCAAAAGTTCTGCGCCGGCGCTACCTCAACGCCCATCCGTCCGCGGAAGCCTTTGTAGATTTTAAGGATTTTTCCTTCTTTCGGATCGCGCCGAGCGGCCTTCATCTGGTCGCGGGCTTCGGCCGCATCATCGACCTCACGCCCGTGCAGTTCCTGACCGAAATCGGCGATGCCGGCGGACTGCTGGAGGCTGAGCATGGCGCCATCGCGCATATGAACGAGGACCATCGCGAGACGATGAACCTGTACGCAACCAAGCTCCTGGGCGCCGAGGCCGCCGACTGGTCGTGCACCGGGTGCGACCCTGAAGGCATGGATCTGCGGGCCGGCGCGATGGTCCTGCGGCTGGACTTCCCCGAGCGGGTCACCAGCGCGAGCGGGTTGCGCGAGATGCTGGCGCGGCTCGCGGGCGAGGCCCGGTCAAAGGCTTGACCACAGGTCGATGCCGCACGGCGATGGCAATGCTGCCGATCGCGTCATCCGGGGCGGGTCGCAATCCAAATGCTCGGTTGTGCAACGCAGCATCGGCGGCGTGGCGTGACGACGTGGCGAAAATGGATGGTCGCGCAACCATGAGGGCAAACCCAGCGAAACGCCGTGCACGCGCCTGATCGCTTCGATGTGCTGACCGGAATAAACCAAATCGTGTCGGATCGGCTTGGCAAGCCCGGCGTTCGTCAGTATTAGGTCGCCGGACCGAAGCCGGAAGGCTATATTGAGTGGTCACCGCGACGGAGCGCGTCAAGCGGCAGCGCGCGAACGAGCAACGCGGGTTCGAGGAGGATTCTTCGTGCAAGAGACGGGACTACGCAACGGCGCCTTCGGCGCCGACAAATTCGGCTTAAAGAATCTCAAGACGGTGCATTGGAATCTCGGTGCGCCGCAGCTCTATCAATACTCGCTCGCGGCCGCCGAGGCGGTGCTGTCGGCGGATGGCGCGCTGTGCGCGGATACGGGCGATTTCACCGGCCGCAGCCCAAAGGACAAGTTCACGGTTCGCGATGCGACTACCGAAAAGAACATGTGGTGGGCCGGCAACCAGTCGATCACCTCGGAACAGTTCGCCACGCTTCATGGCGACTTCCTCAAGCATGCCGAAGGCATGACGCTGTACGCGCAGGATCTCTATGGCGGCGCCGATCCGAGCTTCCAGATCAAGACCCGCGTATTCACCGAACTCGCGTGGCACTCGCTGTTCATCCGTACGCTGCTGATCCGCCCCGAGGCTGCGGCGCTGCACGATTTCGTGCCCGAGCTCACCATCATCGACCTGCCGAGCTTCCGCGCCGATCCCAAGCGCCACGGCTGCAAGTCCGAAAACGTCGTCGCGATTGATTTCGCCCGCAAGATTGTCCTGATCGGCGGCTCGTATTATGCCGGCGAGATGAAGAAGTCGGTCTTCACCACGCTCAACTACTATCTTCCCGCCAAGGGCGTCCTGCCGATGCACTGCTCGGCCAATGTCGGACCCAAGGGCGACACCGCGATCTTCTTCGGGCTGTCCGGCACCGGCAAGACCACGCTCTCTGCCGATCCCAACCGCACGCTGATCGGCGATGACGAGCATGGCTGGGGCAATGACGGCGTCTTCAATTTCGAAGGCGGCTGTTACGCCAAGTGCATCAAGCTTTCGGAAGAAGCCGAACCGCAGATCTTCGCCGCCAGCAACCGTTTCGGCGCCGTGCTCGAGAACGTGGTGCTGGACGAACACACCCGCGTGCCCGACTTCGACGACGGATCGAAAACCGAAAACACCCGTTCGGCCTATCCGCTCGACTTCATCCCGAACGCCTCGCGCACCGGCCGGGCCGGCCAGCCAAAGAACGTCGTGATGCTGGCCGCCGACGCCTTCGGCGTCTTGCCGCCGATCGCAAAACTCTCGCCGGCGCAGGCGATGTATCACTTCCTGTCCGGCTACACCGCCAAGGTCGCCGGCACCGAGCGCGGTCTCGGCAACGAGCCGCAACCGGAATTCTCCACCTGCTTCGGCTCGCCGTTCCTGCCGCTCGACCCCTCCGTCTACGGCAACATGCTGCGGGAACTGATCGCCAGGCACGATGTCGATTGCTGGCTGGTCAACACCGGCTGGACCGGCGGCAAATACGGCACCGGCAGCCGGATGCCGATCAAGGTCACGCGCGCGCTTCTGACCGCCGCGCTCGACGGCTCGCTGCGCAACGTGGAATTCCGCACCGACAAATATTTCGGCTTTGCGGTGCCATCGGCGCTGCCGGGCGTTCCGAGCGAAATCCTCAACCCGGTCAACACCTGGAAGGACAAGGCCGAGTTCGACAAGACCGCGCGGGCGCTGGTCGGCATGTTCCAGAAGAACTTCGCCAAGTTCGAAGCCCAGGTCGACGCCGAAGTTCGCGCCGCCGCGCCGGACCTGAAACTGGCGGCCGAATAAGACTCAAATGCAATCGGCGGATCGCGAAGGGCGGCTTCATCGGCCGCCCTTCTTGCTTTGGCCGGCGCAACCAGATCGACGGCGTCACAGCAACGGCAGCGCGCCGCGCAGGCAGACATAGCCGCCGGCAAGGATCACGATGCCGGCGAACGCCGACCGCAACAGCGATTCGCGCGCGCCGATCAATCGGCCCGCTGCGATCCCGGCAAGCCCACCCAGCATGCCACCCGCGATGAACAGGCCGGCCAGGCGCCAATCGACAAGACCGGACAGGGCGTAGCTGGTGGCGGTCGCAGCGCCAAAGGCGACCACGGCGACCAGCGAGGTGCCGATCGCATAGATCAGCGGCATGCCGGTCGCCAGCATCAGGCCAGGAACGATCAGGAAACCGCCGCCGATGCCAAAGAAACCGGCAAGCAGGCCGACCGCAAAACCGATGCCGACGAGCATCGGCATCAATCGCCGCGCGGTCACTGCCGTGAGGCGGATCGCAGGATCGCCGCCGCCGGCGCGCTTCTTCAGCGTCAGCGCGCCGATGACGATCATGAGGATACCGAACAGGATCAGCAGTTTCTGGCCATCGAGTTGTTTGGCGACGCTGGCGCCCGCAAACGTGCCGGTGACGCCTGCAAGCGAGAACACGATCGCGCAGGGCCAGCGAACGTTACCCATGCGCCAATGCGCGATCATGTTGGCGAGGGCGCTGATCGCCACCGCAATGGCGCTGGTGCCGATTGCCACATGCGGCGAGGCGACGCCGACGCCATAAACCAACAGCGGTACCGCGAGGATGGATCCGCCGCCACCGACCAAAGCGAGAATGAACCCGACCACGGAGCCCGACAGTACGGTGGCGATGTCGGCAACCTGAAAGATCATGGCGGGTGTTTCCTCAGGCAGCGGCGACGTTGGCGGCGCGGCGGTTCCATGGCGCGAAGGCCAAGAGCCGCGCCATTGCGCAGGATCCGCTCACGCCGGCGAACACCAGCCCGGCGCCGACGAATGCGGCGAGGAAATAGAACCCGGGATGGACGAACGCGCCGAGCGCCGTACCGGCGAGGACCAGCGAGCCGGCCGCGATCTGAACCTGACGCATGATTTCGATTGGTTGGCCCTTGTCCTCGATCACCGGCAGCCCGGCGCTCTTCCAGGCGTCGATTCCGCCATCGAGAATGAACGCATCAAAGTCGGTGCATTGCGCGAGGCGGGCGGCGTTGCTGGCGGTGCGGTTACCCGATCGGCAATGGAAGATCACTGCGGGCGCGCCGGCTGTGGTCTCGATCCGGTCGAGGGTCGATAGCGGCGCATGGCGCGCAGTTGGAATACGACGGCGCGAATGCTCGTCGAATTCCCGGATGTCGACCAGGATCGCGCCGCGATCGATCAACTCCTTGGCCTTGGCGGGAGAGATATGGGGAACTGCCATGAGTGACTCCTTGTCGGTTGGTCTGGATCAATGACGCCGCACGGCGTTTCGTGGTCGAAACCAGGAACATATCCTTTACATTAGATATTGCTAAATTAGATATATCCAATATATCTGTCAATAGCAGCCAGTATCAGGAGTTCAGGCCCATGCCCCAAGCAGCGCAGTCCCCCCTCATTCGGGCGTTCTTCGACGAGCCCACCAACACTGTCAGTTATCTGGTCGCCGATCCGACGACCCGCCGCGCGGCGGTGATCGACCCGGTGCTCGATTTCGACCAACGCGACGGCACCGTTGATCTTCGTTCGGTCAACGCCATTCTGGCCGCGGCGGGCGAGCACGGGCTGGCGATCGAATGGGTGCTGGAAACCCACGCGCACGCCGATCATCTGTCGGGTGCGCCTTACATCAAGTCCATGACCGGGGCGCGGATCGGCATCGGCGAGCACATCAGGGACGTGCAGCGGATCTTCCGGCCCGTGTTCAATGCCGAGGACCTGCGAACGGACGGCAGCGATTTCGATCGTCTGTTCGCCGACGGCGAAGCCTTCCGCCTCGGTGAACTCGTCGTGGAGGTGATGCATACGCCCGGCCATACACCGGCCGACCTGTCGTACAAGATCGGCGACGCCGTGTTCGTCGGCGACACGCTGTTCATGCCCGATTACGGCACCGCGCGCGCCGATTTCCCGGGCGGCGACGCCCGCCAGCTCTATCGTTCGATCCAGCGCCTGCTGCGGCTGCCCGACGAAACCAGGCTTTTCATGTGCCACGACTACAAGGCTCCCGGGCGCGACGACTATGCGTGGGAAACCACGGTGCGCGAGCAGCGCGAGAACAACGTCCATCTTCGCGGCGGCGTGACCGAAGCCGCGTTCGTTGCTATGCGGCAGGCGCGCGATGCGACATTGTCGGCGCCGACGCTGCTGCTGCCGTCCATCCAGGTGAACATCCGCGCTGGCCGGTTCCCCAAGGCACAGAGCAATGGCGTACATTATCTGCAGTTGCCGGTTCGCGCCCGCGCCGGTGCCGAGGCTGCGATCATGTCCTCAGGCTAGCTCGAGGCGTCCGGAACCGACTATCCGTTGCGAGGGAACAGCGCGTTGCTGGGCGTCCGCCGATCGGTGATCTGCAGGCCAAACAGGCTGCCGACCAGCTCGGCGGCGACGCGCGCGGTGCGGCCGCGCTCGTCAAGAAACGGATTGAGTTCGACAATGTCGACCGACCGCACCAGGCCGGAATCGTGCAGCAGCTCCATGATCAGATGGGCTTCGCGATAGGTCGCGCCGCCCGGCACCGTGGTGCCGACGCCGGGAGCCACCGCGGGATCGAGAAAATCGACGTCGAAGCTCAAATGCAGCACGCCGTTCTGCGCCCGCACGCGTTCGATCACCTTGCGGATCAGCACGCCGACGCCGAATTCGTCGATCGCGCGCATGTCGGCGATGGCGACGCCGCGCTCGAACACCAGTTGCTTTTCCAGCGGGTCGATCGAGCGGATACCGAACAGGTCAAGCCGGTCGGGGCCGATCGAGGCGCGGATGCCTCCACCGAGCAGCCGGTCGAGCCCGGGCTCGCCGCACAGAAAAGCCGCGGACATGCCGTGCATGTTGCCGGTCTCCGTCGTCTGCGGCGTATTGTAGTCGGCATGGGCATCGAGCCATAACACGAACAGCGGCCGGCCCTGTTCCTGCCAATACCGCGCAACGCCGTTCACCGATCCCATCGACAGCGAGTGATCGCCGCCCATGAAGATCGGAACCGCGCCGGAACGCGCCAGCGCGTAGGAACGTTCGCTGAGCGCGCGGACCCAGGTCTTGATCACGTCATAATACTTGGCGTTCGCCGGTGGTGGCCCCTCGGCGGGAGCAACGCCAGGCCTGGGCATGTTTCCGTGGTCCTCGACGGCAAAGCCCAGCTGATCGAGGATGCGGCCGATGCCCGCGGTGCGCAGCGCGTCTGGCCCCATCAAGGTTCCGGGTTGCGAGGCCCCGATCTCGATCGGGACCCCGAGCAAGGCGATGCGCGGCTGGACAGCTTCGGGTTCGGACATCAGCGAGACTTTCAAGGCCGAACAAAGGGCGACGCCTTACGCCACTACGCCTTGAAATACGCGATTTGCGTTGTGGTGGCGAGCAGGCGCCCCGACGGCGACCACAATTCGCCGTGCTGATCACCGTAACTCCTGTGGAAAATTCGGGCGTCGGCAACCGCCAGCACATGGGTGATGTCCTCGGCCGCCAGCTCCTCCGACGCGGTGTGGAAATAGGTCGTAATGGATACCGTGCCGAACGGTATCAGCTCCTGACGCGCCAGAAAGACCCGGCCGAAGAAGGCGTCCGACATCGACATCAGCGAAAGCATGTCGATCTTCCTCGGCGTGTGGTCGCCGATCCATTGCTTGGAGAAGGCATCGCGCGGCGACACGGCGGGCGATCCGTAGAGGCTGGGCTCGCCCTCGACAAACCTGAAATCATACTGGTGGGTCCAGGTCATCTTGGTGCGCGGATAAGAACGCGCTTGCCCGAAAGGCGTGGCGGCGGGAAAGGCGGCCTGCTGGTGCGACCAGGATGGACGGCGCTCGGCGAAAACGGCGGTCGCCAGCGTCGCGACGTCGCCGCCGCTTTGCGACATCTCCACGCACCAATGCTGGCTCGACCGGTTGGCCTTGACCAGGCGGACGTCGAGATCGAAGGTCCCCTCCGCCACCGGCGCGCAGAAATTCACGGTCAGCGACAGCGGATCGCCCGCCCGCTGCGGATGGTCGATCAGCGCCCGCAGGATGGTGGCGGCGGTGCAGCCGCCGAACGGGCCGACAAAGGCCCAGTAGTCAGGGCTGGTCCGCCCCTGCCAGCGGCTGTCGCCGGCCGTGACCCGCGTGGCGTCGTCGAACAGGTGGGGAGCCTTGGTCAGCATGGGATTTCCTAGGGTTGCCGGCGCAGTATCACGGCTGGCTCGCCGAACTCAATGACGTGTGAGGCAATAATCCGGCCTTCGTCATGGCCGGGCTTGACCCGGCAATCCACGTCTTTCTCGCCGAACCGGGCTCAAGGCGTGGATGCCCGGCACAAGGCCGGGCATGACGACGGCTCGTGTCTCACCGCGTCGCGCCGCGCTGGGCTTCCTGCTCAGGCAGGCTCGCTACCGCGCGCACCGGCACATGCCAGATATCCTCGGCATATTCGCGGATGGTGCGATCGGAAGAGAACCACGGCATTCGCGCGACGTTGAGGATCGCGGCGCGGGTCCAGGCCGGCGCCACCTGCCAGCGGGCGTCGATGCCGCGCTGGGCGTCGTAATAGGAATCGAAATCGGCCGATACCATGTAGTGGTCAAGATAGCGCAGCGCGTGCCCGACCGAGGCAAAGCGGGCGGGATCGTCAGGCGAGAATGCGCCGCTCTCGATCGCGGCAATCGCCCGCGTCAGCCGCGGCGAACGGCCGATGGCGTCGGTCGCATCCAGTCCCTGCTTGCGCCGGACCATGACGTCGCCGGCTTCCAGGCCGAAGATCGCGATGTTTTCAGGCCCGACATGGTCGCGGATTTCGATATTGGCGCCGTCCAGCGTGCCGATGGTCAGTGCGCCGTTCAGCGCCAGCTTCATGTTGCCGGTGCCGGAGGCCTCCATGCCTGCGGTTGAAATCTGCTCCGACAGGTCGGCCGCCGGAATGATCACTTCGGCGAGGCTGACATTGTAGTCGGCGAGGAACACGACCTTGAGCCGGCCGGCGATATCATGGTCGTTGTTGACCGTCTCGGCGACGTCGTTGATCAACTTGATGATCAGCTTGGCGTAGCGGTAGCTCGCCGCCGCCTTGCCGGCGAAGATCTTTACCCGCGGCACCCAGTCGCGCTGCGGCTCGTCCTTGATCGCCTGATAAAGCGCGACGGTCTCGATGATATTGAGCAATTGCCGCTTGTATTCGTGGATGCGCTTGATCTGAACGTCGAACAGCGCCGACGGATCGAGATTGATGCCTGTTCGCTCGCCGATCAGCCGCGCCAATGCCAGCTTGTTGTGACGCTTGACCTCGCGGAAGCGTTGCTGGAACGCATTGTCGCCGGCGCGGCCTTCGAGGCGATCGAACAGCGAGAAGTCGTCGAGCACCGCCTCGCCGCAGGCCTCGCGCAGGAGGTCGGTCAGGCGCGGGTTGGCCAGCATCAGCCAGCGGCGGAAGGTGATGCCGTTGGTCTTGTTGGTGATGCGGCCGGGATAGAGATGGTGGAGATCCTGGAACACGGTCTCCCGCATCAGTTCGGAATGCATCGCCGAGACGCCGTTGATGCGATGGCAGCCGACGAAAGCGAGCTGCCCCATCCGTACCCTGCGCCCCGACGTCTCGTCGATCAGCGACACCGAAGCGCGGAAATCGACGTCGCCCGGACAGCGCATGTCGGCCAGCGCCAGGTGCGCAGCGTTGATCCGGTAGACGATTTCGAGATGCCGCGGCAACAGCCGCTCGAACAGTTCGAGCGGCCAGGTCTCCAGCGCTTCCGGCAACAGCGTGTGGTTGGTGTAGGCCAGCGTCGCCACCGTGACCTTCCATGCCTCGTCCCAGCGGAAATTGTGCAGGTCGACCAGGATCCGCATCAGCTCGGCGACGGCCAGGCTCGGATGGGTATCGTTGAGCTGCACCGCGACCTTCGAGGCGAGGCTGCGCAACTGCCCGTCGGAGGAGAGGTGCCGCTTGACCAGGTCCTGCAACGAGGCGGAAACAAAGAAATACTCCTGCCGCAACCGCAGCTCGCGCCCTGCAGGGCTCTCGTCATTGGGATAGAGGAATTTGCAGATCGATTCCGCGCGCGCTTCCTCGGCGACGGCCCCGAGATAGTCGCCGCTGTTGAAAACGTCGAGCCGCAGCGGATCGGGCGCGCGCGCCGACCACAGCCGCAGCGCGTTGACGTGCTCGCCGCGCCAGCCCACGATCGGGGTGTCGTAGGCGACGGCCTGCACGGTCTCCCCCGGCCGCCATGTCGCGCGGTCGCGCCCGCGGTCATCGACATGATCGACATGACCGCCGAAATGAATGTGGTAGATCACCTCCGGCCGCTGGAATTCCCAGGGGTTGCCGAAACTCAGCCATTCGTCGGGATATTCCTGCTGCCAGCCTTGCGCGATGATCTGGCGGAACAGGCCGAAATCGTAGCGGATGCCGTAGCCGGTGGCGGGAATCGCCAGCGTCGCCATGCTCTCCATGAAGCAGGCCGCGAGCCGCCCGAGGCCGCCATTGCCGAGCGCGGCGTCGGGCTCGCATTTGCGCAGGTCGTCAAGACCCACCCCGAGATCGCCAAGCGCCACCTCGAACTCCGGCAGCAGCCCCATGTTGTTCAGCGCATCGGTGAACAGCCGCCCGATCAGGAATTCGAGCGAGAGATAATAGACCCGCTTGCTGCCGGCGTCGTAGCTCTGCTTTTCCGCACTCAGCCAGCGGTGAACGATGCGGTCGCGCAGCGCCAGCGCCGCCGCCTTGTACCAGTCCCGCCGTGTCGCCATGCCGGCGTCCTTGCCGACCGCAAGCCGGAGCTTGACGAGGATGGCGCTCTTGATCTCGGCCAGCGCCAACTCGTCAAGCGCTGGATACTTCCCTGGGATTTTCTCTGGCAACACTTCATCCCTGCAGTTCAAAATCCGCGTCAGGCCACGCGGCTTGCACTCCGGCCGAAACCGCAGGCGGTATGTTGTACACCACCTGAATGCCAATTTATGCAAGGACCGGGCCGAATTCGCGGCATCGGCACGGTCGGGTTTTATGATAGAATTCAATCTGAAAGTGGGCGGGAAGATTTCCTGCCCGCGCCTGATGCCGGTTGGCGCGAGCAAGACGCGCATCAAATGAAGGGGAGGCCTGCCATGAGATTGATGATCGAGATCGCAGCCGCAACGCTTCTGGTGATCTGCATCAGCGCCACCGGCGCCGCGTTCGCAGCGGGCAAGGCGGGCAAGCGCGCCGATCCCCTGAGCTGTTCTTTCACCATAGCCAAAGGCGCTTCGTCGGCGGCGCGCTGTGCCGCGATCAAGCGGCAGTGCGGCGGGAAATTCTACGCCAATTACTGCGGCGACAGACTGCTGTCGGCGATGTGAGATCTCATCGCCATCGCCAGGCTCGCCGGGATGATGTCCCGCGAGCCGTGCTGCCGTCCGATCCGGAACAAATTAAGAACACCTTAGCAAGTATTTGATATACCATAGTGATTCGGCGCCGTGCCGACACAACATCTATGGTCTATCCGAGCTTGCGAGGACTATATGTCCACCACCGCCTTCGATCAATTCGCGCTCACCCGCATCGCCGACTACGCGCGGTCGCTGTCGCGCCTGCACCAGGCCGCGCGCCGCCAGGTCGTCGACGACGACGCGATCGACCGCGCGTTCAACGCGGTCTGCATGTCGGTATGGGGCTACACCACCGACGATTTCAGCGACGATCTGTTCTCGGCCGCCGATCACGCCTTTCTCGACGCGCTGGATGAGGCGCAGGCGCGGATATTCGCCGCCGAGCAGGGCTACGACCTCATCGACGATCAGGGCATGCTGACCGACTGGTGGGGTTATTGCTGGATGATACTGGCCGAGAAACGCGGCCTGCTGACGCCGGAAAACCGCGCCGCGGCGCGCGCGGCGATCGAGGAGAAATACCTGTCGGCGCCGAACGTGATCGGCGTCATCGTCGGGCGTTGACTTCGCTGGCGTTGAGCTGGTCTCCGTCATTCCGGGATGGTCCGAAGGACCAGACCTCAGATGCGCAATTGCGCATCGGGGAAGCTCGAGATTCTCAGGTGCGCAATTGCGCACCATAGTTCGATGCGTTGCATCGCCCCGGAATGACTGTGCGAGATTTTAGTTCACTTCAGCCCGCTTCGCAGCTTTCGGCATGGAAGCCTTCGGCACGCTCGACGTCACGTCGCGGGCTTCGGGTGTCACGATCTCGCGGACCATCTCCGCAGTGACCGGCGCCACCTTCATTTCGCCGAGCCGCGCGCGGACATCCGCCGTGAGGCCGGGATAGGCGGCAACCGGCGTGAACTCGGCGGCCTGGCCGACGCCGAGCCGCACGCCGGTATAGGCCACCAGTCCGTCGGTGGTGGCGACGATGTCGCCGGAGCGGAGCGAGGTGTCGAAGGTGAGGTCGATCGGCGCAAGTCCGAGCGGATTCTTGCCGTTGCAGGTGCAATCGGCGCGCAGCGCCTTGCGGTAGGCATAGGCGTTTTCACTGTCGGCGTAGCGCTCGCCATTGCTGGCGGCGGCGCCTTCGATGGTGCTGCCGTAGAACACCCTGGTTACGCTGGCCGGGCAGAAGGCCTGGCAGGTCTGCGCCGGCGAGGCGTTGCCGCGCATGGTCAGCGGAAAATACTTGCCGTCGCAGCTGCGCACGCAGAACGCCGGTCCGGAACCGGCGAGGCGGGGGGCTGGCGCGGGCTGTTGCGGTTGGCTGTTGCCGAACGGATCGGCGAAGAAGTTGAGCTGCGAGGAGGCCTGCCGCTGCTTCTGAAGGCCGCCGAAAAAGAACTCGAACAGGCCCGCGGCGGAGACGCTTCCGGGCGCAAGCATCAGGGCGCCCGAAAGCGTCGCGACCGCGACAAGCCGGGCGCGGCGCGGCCCGCGCGAAAAAGCCAACTCTGTACGCAACGCCAACTCCACCCACGCAACACTACGCACCGAAGCGCGCCATGCTTCAGTTCGGGTAACCTTAATGCGCGATGGTAAACGCGCAGTGACCGGGGCGGGGATAAGCGAAAAGAAAAGCGGCTTCCTCTTACCTCGCCCCGCATGCGGGGAGAGGTCGGATCGCAATTGCGATCCGGGTGAGGGGGTACCGGCCTCACCGTCAGCTTCAGAATTCGCGGCGCGATCCTTCTCCCCGCAAAGAGCGGGGCGAGGGAGAAGCGAGAAGATCAGCCCTTCAGGAACTCGCCGGCCTTGTAGAGCGAGCGAAACGCGATCCCGGCGGCGGCAAAGGTTTCGCTGGCGCCTTCTTCGCGATCCACCATGGTCAGGACCAGCACGATCTCGCCGCCGGCGTCGCGCACCGCCTCGACCGCCTTCAGCGCCGAGCCGCCGGTGGTGGTGACGTCCTCGACGATCACGATCCGCTTGCCCTGCAGGGTCTCGCCCCTGGCGAGGCCCTCGACCGCCAGCCGGGCGCCGTGCTCTTTCGGCTTCTTGCGCACGAAGAACGCCGCGATCGGGTGGCCCTTGATCCAGGAGAGCTGCGCGATCGCGCCCGCCAGCGGCACCGCGCCCATTTCCAGCCCGCCGACGAAATCGAGATTGTCGTCCTTCAGCGCCTCATAGGTCAGTTCCGCCAGCAGCGTCGCGCCTTCGGGATCGAGCATGGTCGGCTTGAGGTTGAAGTAGAAGTCGCTCTTGCGGCCCGAGGCCAGCGTGATCTCGCCGCGGCCGAACGAGCGTTTGCGGATGATCTCGGCGAGGCGGGCGCGGGAGGCTGATTTGGACAAGGCGTTTTCCGGGTCGTTTGAGGCGGACGGCAATCTATCGGTGCTCCCGGGCACATTCCAGCGCCGACCTCGTGCCGTCAACAGGGCACGATGTCCCGCCGCGGCCACGCGGGCGCGGGGACGACATTCGCAAAAGCCCGTTGTAAGCCCCGTCGGTTCCGCGCTACGGGAGGTCAAAGCATCAACAAGCTCTTGTGGGGGAAACCAGTCCATGACGATCGAATTGCACACCTGGAATACGCCGAATGGCCGCAAGATATCGGTGGCGCTGGAGGAAATGGCGCTGCCCTACAAGGTGTTTCCGGTGAACATCAGCAAGGGCGAACAGATGGCGCCCGCCTTTCTCAAGATCAGCCCGAACAACAAGATTCCCGCGATCGTCGATCCCGACGGCCCTGAGGGCAAGCCGGTCAGCGTGTTCGAGTCCGGGGCGATCCTGCTTTACCTCGGCGAGAAGACCGGCAAGTTCCTGCCGAAGCCGCTCGCCGGGCGGATCCCGGTGTATGAATGGCTGATGTGGCAGATGGGCGGCTTCGGGCCGATGCCGGGCCAGGTGCATCATTTCATCGCGCTGGAGAACGAGACCGACCGCGCCTATGGCCTCAAACGCTACATGGACGAGACCCGGAGGCTCTACGGCGTACTCGACCGCCGGCTGGCGGGGCGCGACTTCGTCGCGGACGCCTTGTCGGTCGCCGACTTCGCCATCCTCGGCTGGGCCTGGCGCCACCCGCGCCACAAGGTGGAGCTGAAGGATTTTCCCCATGTCGAGCGCTGGTACTACGCTCTGATGGCGCGGCCGGCGACCAAGCGCGGCATGGAAGCCAAGCTGGATTGATTCTCTCGGCCCCACCCAGAGCTGTCGTCGCCCGGCTTGACCGGGCGATCCAGTACGCCGGGGCCTATCCAGTGAAGTACGATAGCCAGCGCGGCACAACTGTGCCTCACACTCCGCGGCCTGGAATACTGGGTCGCCCGGTCAAGCCGGGCGACGACAGTCTAGCTGGCTCAATGCGCCTCGTCCCAGTTGCTCGCCGCGCGCGCGTCGACCTGTAGCGGCACCGAGAGCCGCACCGCCGGGAATGGCGCATCCTGCATCACGCGCTGCACCACCGGCAGCGTCGCCGCCACCTCGGTCTCGGGCACCTCGAAAATCAGTTCGTCGTGGACCTGCAGCAGCATCTGCGCTGCGAGCTTCTTCTCGGCCAGTGCGTCCTCCATGCGGATCATGGCGCGGCGGATGATGTCGGCCGCGGTGCCCTGCAGCCGTGCATTGATCGCGGCGCGCTCGTTGAAGGCGCGGACCGAGGCGTTGGAGGCCTTGATATCAGGGTAATGGCATTTGCGCCCGAACAGCGTCTCGACATAGCCGTTGGCGCGGCAGAAGTCGCGTGTGGCGTCCATGTAGGCGCGGATGCCAGGAAAGCGCTCGAAGTATTTCTTGATGTAGGCTGAGGCTTCCTCGCGGGCGATGCCGAGCTGGTTGGCCAGACCAAAGGCCGAGATGCCGTAGATGATGCCGAAATTGATCGCTTTCGCCCGGCGGCGCACCTCGCCCGGCATGTCCTTGATCGGCACTCCGAACATTTCGGAAGCCGTCATGGCATGGATGTCCAGCCCGTCGCGGAACGCCTGTTTCAGCACGGCGATGTCGGCGATCTCCGCCAGCAGCCGCAGTTCGATCTGCGAATAATCCGCCGATACCAGCCTGTGGCCTGATGTCGCGACAAAGGCGCGGCGGATCTTGCGGCCGTCCTCGGTGCGGACCGGGATGTTCTGCAAGTTCGGCTCGTTCGACGACAGCCGCCCGGTGGTGGTGGCCGCCAGCGCGTAGGTCGTATGCACGCGCTTGGTCTGCGGATGGACATATTCCGGCAGCGCGTCGGTATAGGTCGATTTCAGTTTCGAGACCTGCCGCCATTCCAGGATCTTCTTCGGGAACTCGTGCCCCTGTTCGGCGAGCTCGTCGAGGATCTGCGCCGAGGTCGACCACGCCCCGGTTTTGGTCTTGGTGCCGCCGGTGATCCCCATCTTGCCGAAGATGATGTCGCCGATCTGCTTCGGACTGCCGACATTGATCGGTTCGCCCGCGATCTCCTGCAACTCGGCTTCGACCCGCGCCGCGGTCTGGGCGAATTCGCCCGACAGCCGTGACAGCACCTGGCGGTCGATCGAGATGCCGCGCCGCTCCATCCGCGCCAGCACCGAGATCAGCGGTCGCTCCAGCGTCTCGTACACCGTGGTCATCCGCTCGGCGGCCAGCCGGGGTTTCAAGATCCGCCACAGCCGCACGATCACGTCGGCGCTTTCGGCGGAATATTCGGCGGCCCTGTCGATGGCGACCTGGCCGAAGGCGAGCTTGTTCTTGCCGCTGCCGGTCATCTCGCCATAGCTGATGACGGCGTGGCCCAGCCAGCGCTCGGCCAGCGCCTCGAGGCCGTGCGCATTGCGGCCGGCATCCAGCGCGTACGACATCAACTGCGCGTCGTCATGGTTGCACAGCGTGACGCCGTGCTGCGCCAGCATCACCGCGCTGAACTTGATGTTGAACCCGATCTTGAGGATGCCCGCCGATTCCAAGAGCGGCTTCAACACCGCCAGCGCTTCGCTGGTCGCGATCTGGTCCGGCGCCGGGCCGGCGTCGAACAGGCCCTCGCCGCCGCCGGATTGCCGGTGGGCGAGCGGGACGTAGCAGGCGTCATTGGGCGCGAGCGCCAGCGCAATCCCCGATAACTCTCCCTGCATCGGATCGATCGTGTGGGACATCGCCTCGATGGCGAAGAAACCGGCATCGTGGACGCGGGCGAGCCAGGCCTGGAGCTGATCGAGGCTGCGGATGGTCTGATACTTCTTGCGGTCGAAGGGGATCTTCCGGATCGCCTGCTCACGCGCGCCGGCGAGGGATATAGGCGTGCCCTTCAGGCTCGCGGCCTTGTCGCCCTTGGTCGATGCGCCCCCTCTCCCGCTTGCAGGGGAGGGCTGAGGTGGGGGTGTTTCCGCATGTGAAGCGCCTGAGTTCGCGAAAAGATCTCCCCCAGCCGCCGCGCTTCGCGCGCTGAGCTCCCCCGCAGGCGGGAGAAGTGAAGGACCGCCGCTCTTGTTCGCCGCATCGGCTTCGACATCCGATGGATCGATCTGCGAATAGTCGGCGACGCGGCGGGTGAGGGTGGCAAATTCCATCGCCTTGAGGAAGGCGATCAGCTTGCGCGCGTCGGGCTCATGCACCGCGAGCTCGTCGAGCGGCACCTCGAGATCGACCTTGTCGTCCAGCAGCACCAGCTTGCGCGAAATCCGCGCCTTCTCGGCGTTCTCGATCAGCGCCTCGCGCCGCTTCGGCTGCTTGATCTCGCCGGCGCGGAACAGCAGTTGCTCCAGGTCGCCATATTCGACGATCAGTTGCGCCGCGGTCTTGACGCCGATGCCCGGCACGCCCGGCACGTTGTCCGTCGAATCGCCCGCCAGCGCCTGCACCTCGACGACCTTCTCCGGCGGCACGCCGAACTTCTCGATCACCTCGGCAATGCCGATCCGGCGGTCCTTCATGGTGTCGTACATGGTGACCTTGTCGGTCACGAGCTGCATCAGGTCCTTGTCGGAGGAAACGATGGTGGTGGTCGCGCCGCGCTCAGTGGCAAGCCGCGCATAGGTCGCGATCAAATCGTCGGCCTCGAAGCCACCCTGCTCCAGGCAGGGCAGGTCGAACGCGCGTACCGCCTCGCGGATCAGCGCAAATTGCGGGATCAGATCATCAGGCGCCGGCGGCCGGTGCGCCTTGTACTCGGGATAAAGCTTGTTGCGGAAGGTCACTTCGGACTTGTCGAACACGATCGCCAGATGCGTCGGCCGGTTGTCCGGCGGCATCTCCCGCAGCAGCTTCCACAGCATGTTGCAGAAGCCGAGCACGGCATTGACCTGCAGCCCGTCGGATTTGCGGTTCAGCGGCGGCAGCGCATGATAGGCGCGAAAAATGTAGGAGGAACCATCGACCAGAAAGACATGGTCGCCCTTGCCGGGCAGCTTGGCGGGTTTCTCGGCGGCTTTGGGGGCTGTTTTCGGCATGGCCGAAATCTAGGGGTTTTTGCGCGGAATGACAGCCTTAGGGGTCGGGTTGTGCCGGGATTTTTCTGTTTTGTCCCGGATCAAGGGGATCGGTTGCAAGTGTGTCCGTTCCATGCCCCCTTGTGGTCCCGGCGCACCGAAGGGAAGCGAAATGACCACGCCACTCGATACGCTGATGGAGAAGCTGCGTGGCGTCGAGGCCGAGATCGAGGTCGAGCTGACGAAGCGGAGGGAAGAACTGCGCTTCCATATCGAAAAGCGAAGGATCTTGTTCGAGGAGGAGGTGCTGCGGCTTCACCGGGAGCTCAAGACGCGGGTGTCACGCTACGTCATCGAGGCCAATCTGCTGACGGTCCTGACGGCGCCTGTGATCTATTCCATGATCGTACCGATCGCGCTGCTCGATCTCGCGGTCATGCTTTTTCAGGCGATCTGCTTTCCGATCTACCGGATTCCGAAAGTGCGACGGCGCGACTATCTGGTGTTCGATCGCCATCATCTGGCCTATCTGAACATCATCGAAAAGATCAATTGCGCCTATTGCTCCTATGCCGGCGGTGCAATCGGGTTCGCGCGCGAGGTGGCCGCGCGCACCGAAGTATTATGGTGCCCGATCAAGCACGCCCGCCGGGTGCTGGGCCCGCATCCGCACTATCAGGGTTTTGCCGATTTCGGCGATGCCGAGGGCTTTCGTGCCAGAATCGAGCAGACGAAGGGCGGCGTAAAGCTCGAAGCCCCGCGCTGAACCCGGCGGCTACTCCGCCGGCTGCAACGCCGGAGCCGGCCTTTTCGGAACGATCCAGAAGGCGTCGGGCCGCTCGAACAGGAAGTTCGCCCGCAGCGCCAGCGCCAGCCGCCAGATCGCCACCGCGCCTGCGACGCCGGCGACGGTCACGATCAGCGAGACCAGGCCGACGTCAGGGATGAGCCCGCTGCGCAGCAACAGGGTTCGGGTCGCGGCCATCGGCAGGAAGAACGCGAGATAGATCACGATGGAATGCTCGCCGCAATAGCGCAGGAAGCCGAGCCACTGGGTGCGCGACAGCAAGGTCGCCATCACCACGATGGCGCCGGCGCCGGCGAGCCCGAGCGCCAGCGAAACCAGCGGCCATTCGCTGAAGCCCGACCATACGATGCCGCCATTGAAAAGCGCCCACAGCGCCAACCCGACAAGCGCCAGCGAAGGCTTCGCCCGCGCGCGATCGGAAAGTGCGAAGACGTAGCCTGCAAGAATGTAACCGGAGTAAAAATAGACGAAGCGCGCGCAGAATTCGTCGATGACCGTCCAGCCCGTGGCGACGTGGGCGATCTCCAGCGCGGCGGCGACCAGCCAGACCGCCATCGGCGGGACTCGTCGTGACAGTTTGGTGACGACAAAGCAGATCGGCAGCAAATAAATGAACCACAGCGTGCCGAACGGCTCGATGAAGGCCTCCAGGTACAACAGGCCGACGTGTCGCCAGCCGGCCTCGGCGGCGAAGCCCGGCGCCTTGAAGCCGAACTGGATCGTCACCCAGAGCAGGTAAAAATAGGCGAAGTGGACCACCTTGCGGTCGAGATAGGTACGCCAGTCGCGGTCGATCACCACCGCCAGGAACAGCCCTGAAATCAGGAAGAAGTCCGGCATCCGGAACGGCTTGGCGTAGGTCACGAAGTGGTTCATGAAGCCGGTCTGGCCGGCCGCGGCCTCGACGCCCAGCACCGAATGCATCATCACCACCATGACGATGCAGATGCCCTTGGCGTAGTCCACCCAGTCGATCCGGGCGGAACGCTCGGGTGATACGAATATCCCGTTTACAGTCATCGGTGTCCCTTTTCGGCGCAGCGCGGCCGCATTCTGGGCCCGATCCGTTGCCTTCTCCTCTATTCCTTCAAATCACATGCCCTTTTTTCCGGAGCCCGCCCTTTCCCTCGGGCTGAAAAATGTCCTAAGACGCGGTCGCGTTAACCATCGAAAGCGGATGCTTGCATGCGAATTGCCATGATCGGCACGGGCTATGTGGGGCTGGTGTCGGGCGCCTGCTTTGCCGACTTCGGCCATCAGGTCACCTGCGTTGACAAGGACGCCGGCAAGATCGCCGCCTTGCTCCGGGGCGAAATGCCGATCTTCGAGCCTGGGCTCGACGCGCTGGTCGCCGCCAACGTCAAGGCCAAGCGGCTGGACTTCACCACCGAGTTCGCCGCGCCGGTCGCCGAGGCCGAGGCGGTGTTCATCGCCGTCGGCACGCCGTCGCGGCGCGGCGACGGCCATGCCGATCTGAGCTATGTCCACGCCGCCGCGCGCGAGATCGCGGCCGCGCTTTCCGGCTTCACGGTGGTCGTCACCAAATCGACGGTGCCGGTCGGCACCGGCGACGAGGTCGAGCGGTTGATCCGCGAAGCCAATCCGTCCGCTGACGTGGTGGTCGCCTCCAATCCGGAATTCCTGCGCGAGGGCGCCGCGATCCGCGACTTCAAATTCCCCGACCGCGTCGTGGTCGGCACGCTGGACGAGCGCGGGCGCAAGGTGCTCGGCGACATCTACCGGCCGCTGTCGCTCAACAAGGCGCCTCTGATGTTCACGGCGCGACGCACCGCCGAACTGATCAAATACGCGGCGAACGCATTCCTTGCCACCAAGATCACCTTCATCAACGAGATCGCCGACCTGTCGGAAAAGGTCGGCGCCGACGTCCAGGAAGTCGCGCGCGGCATCGGGCTCGACAACCGCATCGGCTCGAAATTCCTGCATGCCGGTCCCGGCTTCGGCGGCTCCTGTTTTCCAAAGGATACCCGCGCGCTGGTCAAGATCGCGCTCGATCACGATGTGCAATTGCGGATCGTCGAGGCGGTGCTCGGCGTCAACGAGAACCGCAAGCGCGCGATGGCGCGCAAGGTTTCCCATGCGGCCGGCGGCAATCTGCGCGGCAAGACCGTGGCGGTGCTGGGGCTCACCTTCAAGCCCGACACCGACGACATGCGCGAGGCGCCGTCGATCCCGCTGGTCACCGGCCTGCTCGATATGGGCGCAAGAGTGCGCGCGCACGATCCGGTCGGCATGGAGCAGGCACGGCGCGAACTGCCTGACATCGAATATTGCGACGACCCCTATGAGTGCGCGCGAGGCGCCGATGTACTGGTGATCGTCACCGAGTGGGCCCAGTTCCGGGCGCTCGATCTGGCGCGCCTGAAGGGCGAAATGGCGCGGCCGGTCGTGGTCGACCTGCGCAATGTCTATCGCCCCGACGACATGGCGGCTCATGGCTTTATCTATGAGAGCGTGGGGCGGGCGGCTGAGCCGGCAAAGTGAAGCCGCTGGGTCCGTCGTCGCCGGAGCTTTCCTGTCCGCCCGGCTTCTGCGCGCTGTTCGTGTATCGGGAACGTGGAGGTCCGGCACGAGGCCGGGCATGACGCATTGGTGAAATCCTTGCCGCGCAGCTTCGACACGCCTCTGCCGATCGACGCGGTGCTGGACGAACTGTCCCGGACGCTGACGGCGCATACCGCCGCAGTGCTGGTGGCCCCTCCGGGGGCCGGCAAGACGACGCGGGTGCCGCTGGCGCTGCTGGACGCGCCCTGGCTGCAAGGCCGGAAGATCATCATGCTGGAGCCGCGGCGGATCGCGGCGCGGGCCAGCGCCGAGCGCATGGCGCGGACGCTCGGCGAGCGCGCCGGGGAGACCGTCGGCTACCGCGTCCGTTTCGGTTCGAAGATATCGCGCGCGACCCGGATCGAAGTCGTCACCGAGGGAATCTTCTCGCGGCAGATTCTCGACGATCCCGAACTGAACGGCGTCGCCGCCGTGCTGTTTGACGAATTCCACGAACGCTCGCTCGACGCCGATCTCGGGCTGGCGCTGGCGCGGGATGTGCAGACGGGGTTGCGCGAGGATCTGCGTCTCCTGGTGATGTCAGCGACACTCGATGGCGCGCGGGTCGGCAAATTGCTGGGCAACGCGCCGGTGATTGCCAGCGAAGGCCGCGCCTTTCCGGTCGAGACGCGCTATCTCGGCCGCAAGGCCGATGCGCCGCTGGAGCGGCAGATGGCGGACGCGATCGCGTCAGCGCTGCGCGCCGACCCCGGCTCGGTGCTGGCCTTCCTGCCGGGTGCCGCCGAAATCCGCCGCACCCAGAATTTTCTCGCCGAGCGGGTTCATGATCCCGGCGTCGAAATCGTGCCGCTGTACGGCGCGCTCGATGCCGCCGTGCAGGACCGCGCCATCGCGCCGGCGCCCAAGGGAAGCCGCAAGGTGGTGCTGGCGACCTCGATTGCCGAAACCTCGCTGACCATCGAGGGCGTCCGTATCGTGGTCGATTCCGGCATGGCGCGGGTGCCGCGCTACGAGCCAGATATCGGCCTGACGCGGCTGGAAACCGTGCGCGCCTCGCGCGCCGCGGTCGATCAGCGCCGCGGCCGCGCCGGCCGCACCGAGCCTGGCGTATGCTACCGGCTGTGGGACGAACCGCAGACCGCCTCGCTTGCCGCCTACACGAGGCCCGAAATTCTCTCGGCCGACCTTTCCTCGCTGGTGCTGGATCTGGCGCAGTGGGGCGTCCGCGATCCCACGACGTTGGCGTTTCTCGATTCCCCGCCGGCGGCGGCGCTCAAGGAAGCCAACAGCCTGCTCCGCGAACTCGGCGCACTCGACGCCGATGGCCGGATCACGACGGAAGGCCGCAGCCTCCGCGCGCTGGCGCTGCCGCCGCGGCTGGCGCGCATGATCGTGGATTCGCATCGGCTGGGGGCGGGCGAAGCGGCCGCCGAGATCGCCGCTGTCCTGACCGAGCGCGGCCTTGGCGGCGACAGTGTCGATCTCGATCACAGGCTTGACCAGTTCCGCCGCGACCGCTCGCCGCGCGCCAGCAGCGCGCGCACCCTGGCGCAACGCTGGGCGCAGCAGGTGGCGGCGACGGAAGGCCCGCCCGGCCAGCATTTCGCGCCTTCCACCGGGATCATGCTGGCGCTGGCGTTTCCCGACCGGGTCGCGCGCAACCGCGGCAGCGGCAGTTTCGTGCTGGCCAATGGCCGCGGCGCCGCCGTCGATCAAACCTCGTCACTGGCGCGCGCGCCCTATGTCGCGGTTGCCGAACTGACCGGCACCGCCGCCCAAGGGCGCATTCTGCTGGCGGCGCCGATCACCCAGGACGAGATCGAAGTGCACTTCGCCGACCAGATCGTAAACTCGGAGGAGATTTCGTTTGATCGCAGCGCGATGGCGCTGCGGGCGCGCCGCAGGCGGACGCTGCACGCGATCACCCTGTCGGAAGCGCCGGTCGCGTTGTCGCCCTCGGCGGAAACGGCGCGCGTCTTCGCCGCAGGCCTGGTCGCCGCCGGACTCGACAAGCTGCCATGGTCGAAGTCCCTCAAGCAATGGCGCGACCGCGTCACCTTTCTGCGCAAGGCCGAGGGCGATAGCTGGCCCGATCTGTCCGACGCGGCGCTGGCGGCGGACTGCGAGAACTGGCTGGCGCCCGTTCTCTACGACAAATCCTCGTTGAAGGAGATTTCAACCGGGGACCTCTCGGACGCGCTGGTGGCGCGGTTGCCGTGGGAGTTGCGCGCGCGGCTGGAGCGCGAGGCGCCGACCCATTTCGAGGCCCCCACCGGCACGATGCTGGCGATCGACTACGAGGCCGAGCAGGGGCCGACCATTGCGGTCCGGCTGCAGGAATTGTTCGGCCTCAACACCCACCCCTCCATCGCCAGGGGCGCGGTGCCGCTGGTGCTGGAACTGCTGTCGCCGGCGCAGCGGCCGGTGCAGGTAACGCGCGATCTTCCGGGGTTCTGGCGCGGCAGCTATGCGGCCGTGCGCGCCGACCTTCGCGGCCGCTATCCGCGCCACCCTTGGCCGGAGGACCCGGCAACCGCGCAGCCGACGCGCCGGGTCAAGCCGCGCGGGACATGAGCGCCGACGTTAACGCTTCACTCATCCTTTTCGGCGAAATGGCGGCCTTGCCCGTGTACCGGCCGCCTCCGTTAGTCGCGGCTTGGCGGCTGGCGTGGTGATATCGGCCGTCTGGCAAGCGAGTAGGGCGTGATGCGTAACCTGATGATCTTTGCCGCCATCCTGATCGGCCTCGGCACCTTCATGGCGCAGATGGCGGACAAGATGTCCCCGGCGCCGGCATCCAGCCCATCGCCGAAAAAGGCTTCCACGGAGACGGTCGGGCGAGCCTCCGGGCGAAGCCTCGACATCTCCCCCGACGCCCGCGGCCATTTCCAGGCCGACGGCCGCATCGAGGGGCAGCGCGTCAACTTCGTCATCGACACCGGCGCCTCGCTGGTGGCGCTGAACGAGAAGTCCGCGGCGCGGTTCGGCCTGCGTCCCTCCCGCGGCGACTACAATGCGATGGTCACCACCGCCAACGGCACCATCAAGGCGGCGCGCACGCGGCTAGCCATGATCGAACTCGGCGGGATCGTGGTGCGCGACGTCGAGGCCCTGGTGCTGCCGGACGAAGCGCTGTCGGAGAACCTGCTCGGCCTGTCGTTTCTGTCGAAGCTGAAGCGCTACGAATACGCCAGGGGCCGGCTGGTGCTGGAGCAGTAGAAATTGCCGTTTTTTGACTACGGCCCCTCCCGAAATGACCGTCGGCATGCTATGTTTTATTGATGAATTGCGCCGAAGCCCTAGAGACCCTGCGACGCTCCGAGCAAGCCCTGCGTGGGCGCGGCGTAATGCATGCCGCGTTGTTCGGCTCAGTGGCGCGTGGCGACAACCGTTCGGGAAGCGACATCGATATCATGATCGAAATCGATCCGGACGCCCGCATTACGGTCTTCGATTACGTGGACATCAAGGAATACATAGCGAAGCTTTTTGATGAGCCGGTGGATGTTGTGAACCGGGAGGGGCTCAAACCCTACGTTCGCCCCGCGGCGGTCGCCGACATGATCTATGCCTTCTGACCATACGGAGCGCGCGCTTCGCGATATCCTGCATCCCATCGACTTGGCGCAGCGCTTCGTCGAAGGACTTGACCGCGAAGCTTTCAAGGCGGACGTGCGCGCGTTCTACGCAGTGACTCGCTGTTTGGAGATCATATCTGAAGCCTCTCGGCGTCTGCCGAATGAGCTTAAAGCGAAGCACTCCGGGATTTCGTGGAATCAGATGGCCAGCGCCGGAAACGTCTATCGTCACGACTACGAGGATGTTGTGGCCCAACTGGTTTGGGACACTGTGCATCAAGCCCTGCCGCAACTGAAATTTGTCATCGCAGCAGAAATTCGGCGTTGGGACGGCTAGGCGGCGACAAGCTTGTTCCGACCGCCAAAATCCACCGCAATTAGCCCGCACCGCGCCAGTCCTGCCTTTCGCCGGGCCCGCGCATTCGCTATGCCTTAAGCCGTTCCTTTTTGGGCATTTTCACGACAAGGCCACCTCATGTTCCCGAAGCCGAAATCCCTGCTGGTTCCCAACACTTATGCCTATGAGGCCGGGCCGATGGTGAAGGCGACCGGCTTTCGCGAATACGATGCGCGCTGGCTCTTCGAAAAGGAAATCAACCTGATGGGCGTCCAGGCGCTGGGCATGGGGCTTGGCGCGCTGATCGCGGAACTCGGCGTCAAGCCGGAGATCGTCACCGCGCATGATTTCCGCAGCTATTCGGCGTCGATCAAGTACGCGCTGATTACGGGGCTGATGGCGGCGGGCTGCAAGGTGCATGACATCGGGCTGGCGATGACGCCGATGGCCTATTTCGCGCAGTTCGATCTCGACGTTCCCTGCGTGGCGATGGTGACCGCCTCGCACAACGACAATGGCTGGACCGGCGTCAAGATGGGCGCCAACCGTCCGCTCACCTTCGGTCCCGACGAGATGACGCGACTGAAGCAGATCGTGCTCAACGCCGAGTTCAGGAACCGGGTCGGCGGGTCCTACCAGTTCCACGACAACTTTGCGGCCCGCTACATCGCCGATCTCTCCGGCCGCCCCAGGCTCAAGCGCCGGCTGAAGGTCGTAGTCGCCTGCGGCAACGGCACCGCGGGCGCGTTTGCGCCGCAGGTGATGGAAGCGATCGGCTGCGAGGTCGTCCCGCTCGACACCGAGCTCGACTACACCTTCCCGAAATACAATCCGAACCCCGAAGACATGAAGATGCTGCATGCGATCCGCGACGCGGTGCTTGAGCACAAGGCCGATGTCGGTCTCGGCTTTGACGGCGATGGTGATCGTTGCGGCGTGGTCGACAATACCGGCGAGGAAATCTTTGCCGACAAGGTCGGCGTGATGCTGGCGCGGGACATGTCGGCGATCCACGACAACGCGCAGTTCGTGGTCGACGTCAAATCGACCGGGCTGTTTGCCACCGACCCGGTGCTGTTGAGGCAGGGCGCCAGGACCGCCTACTGGAAGACCGGCCATTCCTACATGAAGCGCCGGACCCACGAGATGGGTGCATTGGCGGGATTCGAGAAATCCGGCCACTTCTTCTTCAACAAGCCATTGGGCCGCGGCTATGACGACGGCCTGATTTCGGCGATCGCGATCTGCGAAATGCTCGATCGCGCGCCAAGCAAGTCGATGGCCGATCTGAAGCACTCGCTGCCGAAAACCTGGTCGTCGCCGACGATGTCGCCGCACTGCGCCGATGAGGTGAAATATGGCGTCGCCGACGCCGTGGTGAAGCACTTCGAGGCGCTGCAGAAGGCGGGCGGCAAGGTCGCCGGCCAGAACATCCGTGACCTCGTCACCGTCAACGGCGTCCGCGTCACGGTCGAAGACGGCAGCTGGGGCCTGGTGCGGGCCTCATCCAACAAGCCGGAGCTGGTGGTGGTGGTCGAGAGCCCGGTTTCCGAACAGCGAATGCGCGATCTGTTCGAGGCGATGGATTCGGTGCTGCGGACCCATCCCGAAGTCGGCGCGTACAACCAGAAGATATGAGGGGAGGGCGCTTGCTCCCCATACGATCTTCATCCCCCGCGCAGGCGCGGGAACCAGTACGCCGCGGCCTGTCGATTCCATCGCGAACGTCTCTGGAATACTGGATCGCCCGCTTTCGCGGGCGATGACAGCTTTGCAAGCTGCAATCAACCCTACGCCGCCGGCACCGGCAGTGCCGTGACCGACTTTATCTTCTCCATCGCAAAGCGCGACGTGACGTTCTTCAGCGGCACCGCGCTGATCAGCTTTTTGTAGAACACGTCGTAGCTTGCCATGTCGGCGACCACGACGCGCAGCATGTAATCGACGTCGCCGGCCATCCTGTAGAATTCCATCACCTCCGGCATGGCGCTGACGGCTTCGGCGAATTTTCGGAGCCAGGCCTCGGAGTGATCGGCGCTCTCGACCGAGACGAACACTGAAATGCCCAGCCCGATCTTGTTCTGGTCGACCAGCGCCACCCGGCGCAGGATGACGCCATCGGCTTCCAGCCGCTGGATGCGTTTCCAGCACGGCGTCGACGACAGCCCAACCCGCTCTCCGATCTCGGCAACCGAAAGGGAGGCGTCCTCCTGCAACACGGTCAGGATCTTGCGATCAATCGCATCGAGTCGGCGGTGGGCTTCAGGAGCTTGAACAGCGATATCAACCATAAGAATAATGTTCCACGATAGAGGCTGATAATCTCCATACATAGAAAAATCTTCTAAAACAAGCCCCGCTATCGGTCGATCGAAACCCTGCTGCCGACCTCGCCGCGGCCAAGAAGCGCTTCGACCTCGGCGCGCCCCGGCGCGGCAAGGGCGCCGCCGAACCGGGTGCATTTCAGCGCCGCTGCGGCGGAGGCAAACCGCAACGCCTGCCGCAATTCCTGTCCTTCCGTGATGGCGAGCGCAAAGGCGCCGTGAAAAATGTCGCCGGCACCGAGGGTATCGACGGTATGCACCGGGAACGCCGGCGTTTCCTGAATCGACCCGCTCTCGTCGAGCCAGATCGTGCCCCTCGCTCCTCGTGTTCCTGCCAGGAACGACGGGGTCAGCTTGGCGATCTTCCTCAGCGCCTCGGCATCGTCGGCGATATCAGCGGTTTCCTGCAGCGGCTCGCTCGAGAACACCAGGTGCGAGGAGGCGTTCAGCAAACCCTCGCGCAGCGACATCGCCCGGTCGACGTCGACGATGACGGGGATGCCGCGCCGCACCGCCTCGGCGCAGAGCTCCGTGCAGAACTCCGCGCAACGGCTCTCGGTGAGGATGGCGGCGCAGTCGTCCAGCAGCGCCTCGGTGGGCGGCAGTTTGACCTTCCACAGCTCCGGATCGCGGAAGGTGACGATGGTGCGCTCGCCGCTGGGATCGACCAGCACCGCCGAGATCGGCGTCACCAGGCCCGGCATGTGCACGATGTGCCTGGTTTCGATCCCCTCCTGGGCGAGCCTGTCGAACATGAACCGGCTTGAGGTTTCGTTGATGTCGCCCATCGGGCCGCAGACCGAGGCGCGGCCGCCGAGGCGAACGATGCCGATCGCCGCGTTCAGCGCGTTGCCGCCGCAAATCTCGTCGAAATGCGTCGCGTTCTCCTTTGAGCCGCGGGCAGGCACCCCGCCGACGCGGAAGGTCAGGTCGCGCACCGGCATGCCGATGCAGAGGATGCGCGGCGGATTCTTTTGCGCCTTATCGTGGGATTTCATGCGAACTTCCGTGGTGCCGGTTCCGCTGTCATCCGAAACCGGGTTGGGAGTTAATCGGATGGCGCGGCGCCGGTTCCCGCGCCGGTGGCGTTTTGCCCCTGCAGCCAGCGCCCGAGCAGATGATGAGCGATGGCGAACGGGTGCGGGCCCGCAAGGCCGTCGGGATGCTCGCGTTTGATCATCAACGTCGCCTCCGCCCGGTCGAACCAGCGGGCGTCCTCAAGTTCGGCGTGGTCCACCACGATATCTTCATTGGTGGCGCGCGCGGTGCATCCGATCATCAGCGACGACGGGTAGGGCCAGGGCTGCGTCATGTAATAGTGCACGTCGGTGCAGCGGATGCCGGATTCCTCGAAAATCTCGCGGCGCACCGCGTCCTCGATGGTCTCGGCGGCCTCCACGAAGCCGGCAAGGCAGGAATACATGCCCGGCAGGAACTGCTTCTGCCGGCCCAGCAGGCATTTGTCGCCATGGGTGACCAGCATGATCACGACCGGATCGGTGCGCGGAAAATGCTCGGCCTTGCAACTCGGGCAATCGCGCTTCCAGCCGCCGTCCTTCATCGCGGTGCGCACCCCGCAATTGGCGCAGAAGCCGTGGCGCTGATGCCAGGTCACCATCGATTTCGCCATCGCGATGCCGGAAAGCTGCTCCGGCGGCACCGTGCCTTGCATCGCCATGCCGCGCAGCTCGGTGACCGCGACGTCGTCGCGGGTCAGCAGTTTCTCGACCGCGATCGCGGAAATACCCATGCCGAAAACCGGCGCGCCGTCGCGCAGGCCGAGGAAGATCGTGCCGGGATTGGCGCCGAGTTTGACCGCCTCGTCGACGCCGAGCAGCACGCGCGGTCCGCCGGCCTCCTGGCGCACCAGCAGCGCGTCGCGGTAGATCACATAGGCGCGGGCGTCGCGGTGGCCTTCCAGCGCGAAAAGCTTCTCTTCATTCGTGCGCAGGTGCGCGGCGCGATCGAGGGCATGGGTGACGAAAGCAGGCTTTCCCAGCGGAAATTTTTCGAATGCGGACATTGGTTCAACCCAACCATATTTTGCGGCGCAGTGCGCTGATGAAAATCTGTACTTCCTCGGCGTCATGCGCCAGGGGCGGCATCACGCCCCAGACCGGCCGCGGCCAGGCGGCATCGCTGGTGCGGCGCGCGATGACATGGACATGCAGCTGCGGCACCAGATTGCCCAGCGCCGCGATGTTCAGCTTGTCGCAATTGGTGATCTCTTTCAGGGCGCGCGCGACCCGGGAAATCTCGGTCATCAACTGCGCCTGCCCGACCTCGTCGAGGTCGATGATTTCCACCGCGCCTTCCCGGCGCGGCACCAGCAGCAGCCATGGGTAATGCGCATCCTTGATGACCAGCACCCGGCACAACGGCAGGTCGCCGATGTCGATGGTGTCCTTCTTGAGCTGGGAATGCAGCGACCAGGCGGAGGCGTCAGAGGGCATTGACAGTTCCCGTACCCGATACATGTCGGGCTTATGAAGTGCCTTCTGGGGGGCACTCAGGCGTTTCATACCAAGGCGTCATCATCCGCGAAAGCGGATGATCCAGTACCCCGCAGCCTCTCGGCTTATGGATGGGCCGCAGCGTACTGGATACCCCGCTTGTCGCCTTCGCCAAAGCTCCGGCGGACCGATTTTTCGGATAACCCTCGGCGAAGCCTTGGCGGAGACGGGTCGCGGGGTATGACAGGAAAAGGCCGGCTTGCTTTCCGACCCTTTTGGCCCCAAATAAGCACCGGGAGATTGGCGGTGGACGAGCCTCTCGCCAACCGGGTCAGGTCCGGAAGGAAGCAGCCCTAACGAGGTCCGGATCGGGTCGCTCGTCAGTCTCCTACCTGTTTTTTGGGCGATTCACGCGGGTTGAATCGGCGTGTCCATGCCCTGCGCTCGATTTCGCTCCTTTCCGCAAGCCGCTTCGAAAGACAATCAATTGCGGATCGACCGATGAGTGATGCTGGCGCTCCCCCCGACAAGACAGAACGCGTCGGCCAGTCCGGCCTCGAACATGCCGGCCTTGATTTCGGCGGCCAGCCCGCGGCCGGCAAGCCCTACCGGGTGCTGGCCCGCAAATATCGTCCTTCCAGTTTTGACGATCTGATCGGCCAGGACGCCGTCGTCCGCACCGTCTCAAATGCGTTCGAGACCGGGCGGATTCCGCAGGCCTGGATCCTGACCGGCGTGCGCGGGGTCGGCAAGACCACCACGGCGCGGATTCTCGCCCGCGCCTTGAACTACGAAAAGCCTGATGGTTCGGTGAAGGGGCCGACCGTCCAGATGCCTGATTTGGGCGTACACTGCCAGGCGATCATGGAAAGCCGGCACATGGACGTGCTGGAAATGGACGCCGCCTCCCATACCGGCGTCGACGACGTCCGCCAGATCAACGACGGCGTGCGCTATGCGCCGGCCAGCGCCCGCTACAAGGTCTATATCATCGACGAAGTCCACATGCTGTCGACGGCGGCCTTCAACGCCTTCCTGAAAACGCTGGAGGAGCCGCCCGAGCACGCGAAATTCGTGTTCGCCACCACCGAAATCCGCAAGGTTCCGGTCACGGTGCTGTCGCGCTGCCAGCGTTTCGACCTGCGCCGGGTCGAGGCCGACGTGCTGATGACCCATCTCGGCAACATCGCCGCCAAGGAAGGCGTCGAGGCCGAAGCCGAGGCGCTCGGCATCATCGCGCGCGCTGCGGAAGGCTCGGTGCGCGATTCGCTGTCGTTGTTCGACCAGGCGATCGCGCATGCGGCCGGCATCGTTCGCGCCGACGCGGTACGGCAGATGCTGGGCCTGGCCGACCGCACCCGGGTGATCGACCTGTTCGAGCATCTGGCGCGCGGCGACATCGCCAGCGCCTTTGATGAGTTCCGTGCGCAGTACGATGTCGGCGCTGATCCGGTCGTGGTGCTGTCGGACCTCGCCGAGTTCGTCAATTTCGTCACCCGGGTCAAGGTCGTGCCGGCGACCGCCGACAACGTCGCGTTCGGCGAGACCGAGCGGGTGCGCGCCCGCGAATTCGCAGCACAGCTTTCTATGCGGGTGCTGTCGCGGATGTGGCAGATGCTGCTCAAGGGCATCGCCGAGGTGCAGGCCGCGACCCGGCCGGCGGCGGCCGCTGAGATGGTGCTGGTGCGGATCGCCTATGTCGCTGATCTGCCGACGCCGGATGAGGCGATCAGGATGCTCGACCAGAATGGCGGCGGTTCGCAAACCGTTGCTGGAGGCGCAGCGCCGTCGCGGGCCGGGCCGGCCACGACCGTGTCGTCCATGCCGTCATCGCCGATGCGGGCGCCTGCCTCGCCCCGTTCCGGGGCGGAAGCATCGGCGCGTGCGCAAATCGTCGCGCCGTCCGCGCAGACGCAGTCCGCACCCGCGCTTCACATCACCAGTTTTACGCAACTCGTGGCCCTTGCCGGCGAGAAGCGCGACCTCCTGACCAAGACGGCGCTCGAAGCCGACGTTCGTCTGATCCGAATCGAGGATGGGCGGCTGGAACTGGCGTTGGAGCGCAGCGCGGCGCGGGGGCTCGTCAACGACCTCTCGCGCAAGCTGGAGCAATGGACCGGGCGGCGATGGACCGTGATCGTCTCCAACGAGGCCGGCCAGCCGACACTGCGCTCGCAGAACGAACAGGCAAGGAGCGAGCATGCGCGTGTCGCGGAGGCCGACCCGCGCGTGCAGGAGGTGTTGGCGCGGTTTCCCGGCGCCAGGATCGTCGACGTGCGCCGGCTTGCCGCCGAGCCGCCGGAATCCGATGCTACCGGAGAGGATCCGACCGAACCTTCCGACCGCGACGAGGATTGAACGAAGTTCCAAAGGATGCACGAATGGCTGATTTTCTCGGCATGATGAAGCAGGCGGCGCAGCTGCAATCGAAGATGCAGGCGATGCAGGAAGAGCTCGGCAATGTCGAGGTCGAAGGCTTTTCCGGCGGCGGGCTGGTCGCCGTACGCATGACCGCCAAGATGGAAGTGAAGGGCGTCAGGATTGATCCCTCGCTGATCAAGGCCGAGGAGCGCGAAGTGCTCGAGGATCTGCTGGTGACCGCGCACAACGACGCGCGGCGCAAGGCGGAACTCGCTATGCAGGAAAAGATGCAGGCGCTGACCGGTGGGCTCGGCCTGCCGCCCGGACTCGGTCTCACCTGAAATGGCAGCCAGCGTTGCCGGCCCCGAAATCGAGCGCCTGATCCAGCTCCTGGCCCGCCTGCCGGGCCTCGGCCCGCGCTCGGCGCGGCGCGCGGCGCTGCACCTGATCAAGAAGCGCGAGGCGTTGATGACGCCGCTTGCCGGCGCGCTGCAGGTGGCGATCGACAAGATTCAGGTTTGCAAGGTCTGCGGCAACATCGACACGCAGGACCCCTGCACGGTCTGCATCGACCCGCGGCGCGACCCCGCGACCATTGTCGTGGTCGCCGACGTCGCCGACCTCTGGGCGCTGGAACGGGCGAACGCGACCAGCGGCCGCTATCACGTGCTGGGCGCGACGCTGTCGCCGCTCGACGGCATCGGCCCGCAGGATATCACCATCGACGCGCTGGTGGCGCGCGCGCACGAGTCACATGTGAGCGAGATCGTGCTGGCGCTGAACGCGACGGTGGATGGCCAGACCACCGCGCATTACATCACCGACCTGCTGCAGGACGCCAACGTCAAGGTGACCCGCCTCGCCCACGGCGTACCGGTCGGCGGCGAACTTGATTACCTCGACGAAGGCACGCTATCGGCGGCGATGCGGCAGCGAACGCTCTTTTAGCCAGCACAAACGGAACTGATTCATGACGAGACGACGATTCGGCAAACGCTCCCACTTTGCGCTGATCATTGCCGCAGCTTTGGTTGCGACCTCCGCGGGAGCCCAGCAGGCCGCGCCGGCGCCGAAGCCCGGTAAGCCGATCCACGCCGGCGAGGTGCTGTCGGGCAAACTCAACGCCATGAAGGTGCGCGGCGGCAACAAGGCCAAGCGTGCGCCGACCTACCAGCTCACCAGCGAACCGCGCCGGCTGCCGGAACCGGACGGGCTCTGCAATCTCGAAACCGGCCCGGTGACGTTCCAGCTCGTCGCCGCAAGCGACGCTCAGGCCGCGGAGCTGAAGTCCTTTATCGGCAAGGAAATTGCAGTGAAAGTCGACAAGGTCGCCTGCGCCCAGGACGCCGGCCAGATGAGCGAGGCCATCGTGACCAAATGGAGCGTGGTGACGAAGCACTGAGCTAGCCACGCTACAGGTGTCATCGCCCGGCTTGCCCTCGACAAAGCGCCGGCGTGCCAGCACGGCGAAGCCTTGGCGAAGCCGGGACCGGGCAACGCAGTACGCCGCGGTCTATCGCTTCGATCGAAACTGCTCTGGAATGCTGGGTCCCCCGCCTTCGCAGGGGACGACGACTACACTCTTACCGGCCCCAGCTCGTCAAAATGCCCGCGCCGATGCAGCCACGCCAGCAGGACCAGGCTCGGGATCGCGATCGCAACGGAGATGACGAAGAACAGCGGCCAGCCGGTCGCCTCCGCCACGTAGCCCGCGCCTGACGACAAATAGGTGCGTCCAACGGCGGCCAGCGCGGTGAGCAGCGCGTATTGGGTCGCGGTGTGCAGCGGGTTCTGGCACAGCGCAGAGAGATAGGCGACGAAGATCACGGTGCCGATCGCGCCGGTGAAGTTCTCCGCCGAGATGGCGACCGCCAGCGCCCATTGACTGGTGCCGACATAGGCGAGCCACGCGAACGCCAAATTGGACATCGCCTGCAGCATGCCGCCGATCCAGAGGCTTGTGACCAGCGAGTAGCGCCGCGCCACGTAGCCGCCGGCAAAGCCTCCGACCAGGGTCGCGACCAGGCCGACGCCCTTGACGATGGCGGCGTAGTCGTTGCGGGTAAAGCCGAGGTCGATCACGAACGGCGCGGTCATGACGCCCGAAAACGCGTCGGTAAGCTTGAACAGCACCACGAAGGCCAGCACCGCCAGGGCACGCTTGCGGACCAGAAATTCGGCGAACGCGCCCACGGCCGCGCGAAGGACGCGCGAGAGTGCGGCCTCGCCGCGGGTCGCCGCCTCGGCGACCGCCGATTGCCCTGGCTCGGTGGCGGCAAGCGCGGTGACGGTGCCGATCAGCACCAGCGCCGCCATGGCGACATAGCCCCACATCCAGGCTGCGCTGCGCCCGATGCCGGTGTCCTCGAACGCGCTGACCAGGAACAGCACGCCGGCGGTCGAAACCAGCATGCCGATCCGGTACGCCGCGACATAGGAAGCCATGCCGGCGGCCTGCTCGCTCTCCGACAGGCTCTCGACCCTGAATGCATCGACAACGATGTCTTGCGTTGCAGACATCGCCGCGACCAGAAGCGCGCCGAGCGCCACGAACAGCGGCGAGCGCGCCGGATCCGTCAGTGCCAGCAGCAGGATCGCTCCGATCAGGAGCAGCTGCGAGAACACCAGCCAGCCCCGCCGGCGGCCGAAGGCGCGGCTGAGGACCGGGACATGCAGTGCATCGACCAGCGGCGCCCACAGGAACTTCAGCGTATAGGGCGTGCCGACCAGCGCGAACAACCCGATGGTACCGAGTTCGACGCCGGACTCGCGCATCCAGATCTGCAGCGTCGATCCCGACAGCGCCAGCGGCAGGCCGGAGGAAAAGCCAAGCATCAGCACGATCAGCACGCGCGGCTGCAGATACACCGCCCACGCCTCGCGCCAGGAGGGCGTTGCGGATTTCGAGGAGGCGGCTTCGGGTGGCGTCATGGAGAGGGTGTTAGCAGAGATTCGGGGCGCAGAAAGGCCGTTATCGTCGGCATCCAACGACTGTCATCGTCCGCGAAGGCGGACGATCCAGTATTCCGCGAAGTCCGTTGTTAGCAGTGACGCCTCGGAGTACTGGATACCCGCCTTCGCGGGTATGACAGCGGAAATTGGCATACGCCGAGAAATTCAAGCGCCTGCTATGCCCGGATAAAGATCGTCCCAATTGGGATTAAGCTCTTCGATCAGTCGAACTTTCCAAACTCGATTCCACTTCTTCAGTCGCTTCTCGCGAACTATCGCATTCTCAATGTCATCGAACTGTTCGAAATAGACCAGTTTATGAACGCCGTATCGCTTCGTGAAGCCTTTCATAAGTTCGAGACGATGCTCACCAACACGTCGGACCAGATCATTTGTCACGCCGATGTAGAGCGTGCCGCCGACGCGGCTGGCGAGAATGTAAACGTAGTAGCTGCGCGTTCCCATCTGCCGCCTCTGGGATACTGGGTCGCCCGGTCCCGGCTTCGCCAAGGCTTCGCCGAGGCTTTGCCATTCTGGCGCGCCGGAGCTTTAGCGAAGGCGGCAAGCCGGGCGATGACGGGTTTAATGCGTGGCTTTGGCAAATCTACTCCCCCGCCTGCAGCTTGCGCAGGGGGAACAGTTCCGGCGTGCCGGTCGTCGCCACGCGCGCGGCTTCGACCGGGGCATCGGTCTTGCTGAAATCCAGCTCCTCGATCCGACCGGCGCGCTTTTCGATCTTGTCGGCCGAGATCAGGATCTGCCGCACGTCCTCGTTGACGTCGCCGAAGTGCTTCTGCAGCTTCAGCACCCGGTCGCGCAGGCGCTCCAGATCGTCGCCGAGGCTGAGCACTTCGGTGCGGATCTGGTCGGCGGCGTCGCGCATCCGCGCGTCTTTCAGGATCTGCTGCATCACCTGGATCGCCAGCATCAGCAGCGACGGGGACACCAGCACCACGCGGGCGCGGTAGGCTTTCTGGATCACGTCGTCGAAGCCGTCATGGATCTCGGCATAGACCGATTCCGACGGCACGAACATCAGCGCGGTGTCCTGGGTCTCGCCCGATATCAGGTACTTCTCGGCGATGTCGTTGACATGCTTCATCACGTCGTTGCGCAGGCGCTGGCTGGCGACTTTGCGCTCCTCGTCGCTGCGCGCGTCGTGCAGGGCGGTCACCGCCTCCAGCGGGAACTTGGCGTCGATGCAGAGCGGGCGCTGGTCGGGCAGGAACACCACGCAATCCGGCCGTTTGCCCGACGAGAGCGTGTACTGGAATTCGTAGGCGCCCTGCGGCATGCCGTCCTGCACGATCGCCTCCATCCGCGCCTGGCCGAACGCGCCGCGCGACTGCTTGTTGGCGAGCACGTCGCGCAGCGTCGTCACCTGCGACGTCAGGTCGGTGAGATTCTTGTGCGCGTTGTCGATGATGCCGAGCCGCTCGTGCAGCACGCGGAGCGAATCCATGGTGTGGCGCGTGGTCGCTTCCATCGACTGGCCGACCCGGTGCGTCACCGAATCCAGCCGCTCGTTGACCGCGCGCGTCATTTCGGCCTGGCGGCCGGACAGCGACTGGGCCATGGCGTCGACGCGACCGGTGGATTCGCTCTGCGCCCGCAGCATCTCGCTCAGGCGCTCTTCCAGTTCGTCGGCGCGGATCGCCTGCGCCATGGCCAGTTCCGCGCCGCGGCGGCCCGAGCGGGCGATGATGATGGCGATGGAAAGCAGCAGCGCCAGCGCCAGCGCGCCGAACCCGGCCAGCGCCTCGCCGACGTGGATCGGCAGCTCGCCGATGGCAAACAGAATCTCGTTCATGCCAAGCTTGTAGCCCGATTCGCCGGTTTTCACGAACGAAGAGGGAACATTTATGGTAAACGGCCAGTAAAATTTCGTGGTTAACGCCGCCTTAAAAATCATGGTTAAGGCCCGGTTAACGCCTTCCCCCGCGCATTGACCGCGACAAGTGAGCGGCTTAAATCGCGCGCTATGGCCTTAAGAGAAATCATCATCCTGCCGGACCGGCAGTTGCGGCTCGTCTCCAAGCCTGTCGAGAAGGTGACGACGGAGATCCGCAAGCTCGCTGACGACATGTTCGAGACCATGTACGACGCTCCCGGCATCGGCCTGGCGGCGATCCAGGTCGCGCAGCCGCTGCGGTTGATTACCATGGACCTCGCCAAGAAGAGCGAGGACGGCGAAACCAGGCCGCAGCCGCGCGTCTTCATCAATCCGGAAATCGTCTCCTCTTCGGAGGAATTGTCGGTCTATGAAGAGGGCTGCCTCTCGATTCCCGAATACTACGAGGAGGTCGAGCGGCCGGCGCAGGTGCGCATCCGTTTCACCGACCTCGACGGCAAGGTGCATGAGGAGGACGCCGAGGGGTTGTTCGCCACCTGCATCCAGCACGAGATCGACCACCTCAACGGCGTGCTGTTCGTGGACTATCTGTCGAAGCTGAAGCGCGACCGCGTGATCAAGAAGTTTACGAAAGCCGCCAGGCGCGCGGCGGAGTAGCCCAACTCTATCGTTCGTCATGTCCGGCCTTGTGCCGGGCATCCATGTCTTTCTTTCCTGCTGCACCAAAGACGTGGATGGCCGGGAGCGCAGACAAGTTTACGTAGTCTGCGCCAGGCAGACTACTAAGCCCGGCCACGACGGAGTAAGATCGAACCTCCTCTGGATATTGCGAATCTCATGCCGCTCCGCTTGATCTTCATGGGCACGCCCGGCTTCGCGGTGCCGACGCTGCTGGCGCTGGTGGCCGATGGCCATCAGATCGCCGCCGTCTACACCCGTGCGCCGAAGCCGGCCGGGCGCGGCATGAAGCTGCAACCGAGCCCGGTGGAGCAGGAAGCGCGGCGCTTCGGCATTCCCGTGCGGACGCCGGGCACGTTGCGAACGCCGGAAGCGCTCGCCGAATTTCGCGCCCTCAACGCCGATGCGGCCGTCGTCGTCGCCTACGGCATGATCCTGCCGCAGGCCGTTCTCGACGCGCCGAGGCTCGGCTGCTTCAACCTGCACGCCTCGCTGCTGCCGCGCTGGCGTGGTGCTGCGCCTATCAACCGCGCCATCATGGCTGGCGATGCCGAGACCGGCGTGATGGTGATGAAGATGGATGTCGGCCTCGACACCGGCGACGTCGCGATGGCGGAACGGCTGGCGATCACGGACACCATGACCGCCGCCGATCTGCACGACGCGCTGGCGCCGCTCGGCGCCGCGCTGATGGTGCGCGCGATCGGCGCGCTGGAACGAGGTCAACTGCTGCTTCGCAAGCAAAGCGAGGTCGGGGCGACCTACGCCGCCAAGATCGACAAGGCCGAGGCGCCGATCGACTGGAAACGGCCCGCGCGCGAGGTGCTGCGCCACATCCACGGGCTGTCGCCGGTTCCCGGCGCCTGGTGCGCGATCGCAACCGATGGCGAACCCGCCCGCGTCAAGATCCTGCGCTGCGAGCCGGCCGAGGGTTCCGGCGCGCCCGGCGCGGTGCTCGACGACAATCTTGCGATCGCCTGCGGCGACGGCGCGATCCGGATCATCGAATTGCAGCGCGCCGGCAAGGCCCCGATGCAGGCCGCGGAGTTTCTGCGCGGTACGCCGCTCAAGGTGGGCGCGCAGTTTTCTTAGCACTGTCATACCGCGCGAAGGCGGGGTATCCAGTACGCTGCGGCCTTCGAGATTTGACCGAGACGCCGCGGCGTACTGGATCATCCGCCTTCGCGGATGATGACAGCCCTACCGGATTGAGATGCCCCGCTACAAGCTCATCATCGAATATGACGGCCGGCCGTTCTGCGGCTGGCAGTTGCAGGAAAACGGCGCTTCCGTGCAGGGCGCGCTGGAGGATGCGGTCAAGGCGATCTGCGGCGAGCAGGTCCGCGTCCATGGCGCCGGCCGTACCGATGCCGGCGTGCATGCGCTGGGACAGGTCGCGCATTGCGATATCGACAAGCATTTCGTGCCGGGCCGGTTTCGCGACGGGCTGAACGCGCATCTGCGGCCGCATCCGATCGGCGTGCTGTCAGCGGAGATCGTGCCCGAGACGTTCGAGGCGCGGTTCTCGGCCAGGAAGCGGCATTACCTCTATCGTATCGCGAATCGCCGGGCCAATCTCGCGCTCGACATCGGCAAGGTCTGGCGGCTGCCGCGGCCGCTCGACACCGACGCGATGCATGCGGCCGCGCAGCGGCTGGTCGGCAGGCACGACTTCACCACCTTCCGCGACACCGAGTGCCAGGCGAAATCGCCGGAGAAGACGCTTGACCAGCTCGACGTGATCAGGGACGGCGACGCGGTGTCGATCCTGACCTCGGCGCGCTCGTTCCTGCACAGCCAGGTGCGCTCGATGGTGGGTTCGCTGGTCTGGGTCGGTGAAGGCCGCTGGAGCGCCGACGATCTTGCCGCCGCGCTCGCCGCCCGCAGCCGCGCGGCCTGTGGCCCGGTCGCCCCGCCGGACGGGCTATATCTGGTGCGGGTGGAGTACTAGGTGACCCAATCTCTGCTTTGCATGGGGTTGTTTTCGAGATTTTGTTCGGCGCCCTGCGGCGATCACGCAAAATACCGATCCAGCACGCCGCGGTAAATCTTCGTCAGCTGCTCCAGATCCGACACCGGGGTGCGCTCGTCGACCTGGTGCATGGTCTGGCCGACCAGGCCGAACTCGATCACCGGGCAATAGTTCGAGATGAAGCGCGCATCCGACGTGCCGCCGGAGGTCGAGAGTTCCGGTTTGCGCCCCGTCACTTCCTCGATCGCGCTGACGGCGAGATCGGTGAAGGCGCCGGGCTTGGTGACGAAGACGTTGGCGTTGGAGGGCTCCCAGACGATGCGGGCGCGGATGCGGTTGCCGCAGGCCTTCGCGAGACGCTCCTCGACCAGCGCGCGCAGCGTCGCCTGGGTGTGGTTGTCGTTGAAGCGGATGTTGAACCTGGCCCGCGCCTGCGCCGGGATCACATTGCCGGCGGGGTTGCCGACATCGACCGAGGTGAATTCGAGATTCGAGGCCTGGAATTGCGCGCTGCCGTGATCGAGCGGCTCGTCGGACAGGGCCACGATCAGTCGCGAAATGTCAGGAACAGGGTTGGCCGCGCGGTGCGGATAGGCGACGTGGCCCTGCACGCCATCGACATGGAGCGTGCCGGACTGCGAGCCGCGGCGGCCGATCTTGATGCAATCGCCGAGCACTTCGACATTGGAGGGCTCGCCGAGCACGCAATGGTCGAATTTTTCGCCACGCTCGGCGCACCATTTCAGCAACTTGACGGTGCCGTTGACGGCTATGTCTTCCTCATCCCCGGTAATCAGAAAAGAGATCGAGCCCTTTGGCTTGCCGCCGCGCTCGGCGAGATATTGCAGCACGGCGGCGACGCTGCAGGCGATGCCGCCCTTCATGTCCACCGCGCCGCGGCCATGGAGGAAGCCATCCCTGATCTCGCCCGAGAACGCGCCAAGGGTCCAGGCCGTCTCGTCGCCGGGCGGCACCACGTCGGTATGGCCGGCAAAGGTGATATGCGGCGCTTCAGTCCCGATGCGGGCGTAGAGATTGTCGATGTCTGATGTGCCCGGCTCGCCAAAGGTCAGGCGATGCAACTCGAAACCGGCGTTCTTCAAAAGCCTATCGAGTACGCCAAGCGCGCCGGCATCGGCGGGGGTGACAGAGGGGCAGCGGACGAGGTCGCGGGCGATGGAAACGGCGTCATTCATGCCCCCGCTTAACACGTCAAACCGGCGGCGGGCCAGCCTTGTGCGGCGTCATTTCGATCTCGCTGTGCTGGTCCCAGCCCGTCCGCGTGTCCGGCAGCGCCAGCGGGTCGGCCCCGTATCGGTTGGTCTTCGGCGATCCCTTCAGGCAATACATTTCGACGAAGCCCCAGATGCCCAGGGCGAACACGGCAAGGCCCGGCAACATCATGAAATAGGAAACGGGAAGCCGGCCGTTGAACTGGTCGAAGACGCCGGGGAGAATGAAAAACGGCACCATCCACCAGCCGCTTCGGTCGCGGTCGTGCAGCCGCTTGACCGAGGCGGCGAAGTAGACCCACAGAATCACGGGCATGGCGACCAGCTTGACGAGGAGCAACGGCAGATCGGCCGGCGTCAGCGACCGATAAGTCTCTGGATCCATCAGCTTGAAAAGATCTGTCGTGCCGAAACTGGAGGGTCCGGGATCGCCGAACAGGCTGGTGACAGCAATGGCCAGCGCGGTCAACAACACCATCCAGCACAGCAGGACCAGCACCGCGAGCCACAATTTGGCGCGGTTGATGCGACCCTCGAAGCGGAAAAGCAACCAGCTCCAGTCCATGGGGCAGGCTCGGACGGCGGCGGAATGCCGCGACTGGCTATTGGTAGCTGTTACCGAAGCCAAGGTTCGAATCGATGCATCCGGGCTTTCATCCTTCGAGACGCATCGCCTTGCGATGCTCCTCAGGATGAGGTTTCAGACCCTCATGGTGAGGAGCGCGGCAACGCCGCGCGTCTCGAACCATGTGGCCCCGCTGACGAACCCTTTAGTCCCGCAGCAGCTCGTTGATGCTGGTCTTGGCGCGGGTGCGCTCATCGACGCGCTTGACGATCACGGCGCAGGCGGTGGAGGGGCCGGGCTGGCCGTTCTTCAGCGGCTTGCCAGGCAGCGCGCCGGGGACCACCACCGCATATTCCGGCACCTCGCCGATGAAGGTCTCGCCGGTTTCGCGGTCGACGATCTTGGTGGAGGCGCCGAGAAACACGCCCATCGACAGCACCGCGCCCTTGCGCACGATCACGCCCTCGGCGACTTCCGAGCGCGCGCCGATGAAGCAATCGTCCTCGATGATCACGGGTTCGGCCTGCAATGGCTCCAGCACGCCGCCGATGCCGACGCCGCCGGAAATATGCACGCGCTTGCCGATCTGCGCGCAGCTGCCGACGGTGGACCAGGTGTCGATCATGGTGGCCTCATCGACATAGGCGCCGAGGTTGACGAAGCAGGGCATCAAGACGACGTTGCGGGCGATGAAGGCCGATCGCCGCACGATCGAACCCGGCACGGCGCGGAAGCCGGCGTCACGAAACCGGTTCTCGCCCCAGCCTTCGAATTTCGAGGGCACCTTGTCCCACCACGACGCCTTGCCGGGGCCGCCGGGAATCGAGCTCATGTCGTTGAGGCGAAACGACAGCAGCACCGCCTTCTTCAGCCACTGGTTGACCTTCCACTTGCCCGAGGCCTCGCGCTCGGCGACGCGGACCTCGCCCTTGTCGAGCATGTCGAGCGCCTGGTCCACGGCGTCGCGAACCTCGCCTTTGGTCGCGGTCGAGACGCCGTCGCGGGCGTCGAACGCGGTGTTGACGGTGGTTTCAAGCGCGGACAGGGACATCGGGATTTCCTTGGGATTGCTTGGCGAAGCCGGCGAGCTTTTTCGGGATTTGAGCAGAGAGAGTCAAGGCGGCATGTCGGCTTAGCGCAGTCGTCATCACCCGCGCTAGTGCGCGATTGCGCTCGGGGCGGGTGATCCAGTAATCCGTGACGTCAGAGGATGTTTCGGGGGCCGCGGCGTACTGGATGCCCCGCTTTCGCGGGGCATGACGGTTGAGGATTGTGGCAATCGCGCGCCTCAGCCCCTGCTCAACCCCTGCAAAAACCCGGTCAGGTCATCGGTGACGTGATCGACATGGGCGGCGTCGCGGCCTTCCAGCTCCCAGTCCTCGCGCACCACTTCCCGGGCGCCGTCGGGCACCACCAGCACCGTGGTCATGCCGAGTTGATGCGGCACCACGAGGTTGCGGGAGAGGTCTTCGAACATCGCCGATTTCGAAGGATCGACGCCATGAACCCGCAGGAACTTGTCGTAGGTCTGCGGCGCCGGCTTCGGCTCCAGCTCCGCGGCGATGATGTCGAACACCGCCTCGAAATGCTCTGTGATGCCGAGCCGCGCCAGCACTGCGCCGGCATGGTCGGTCGAACCGTTGGTCAGGATCAGCTTGCGGCCGGGAAGCTTTGCGATAGCCGCCCCCATCGCCGGATTCGGCTCCAGCGGCGAATGGTCGATCCGGTGCACATAGGCCAGGTAATCGTCGGCGCGCACGCCGTGCTCGGTCATCATGCCGCGCATGCTGGTGCCATAGCGGCGGTAGTAGTCCTTCTGGATCACGCGGGCTTCCGCCGCCGGAACTTTCAGGAACGCGCTAATGAATTCGCCGATCCGGGCGTCGACCTGCTGCCACAGATTGACGTGATGCGGATACAGCGTGTTGTCGAGATCGAACACCCAGGTGTCGATATGGCCAAAGCGGCGGGGGGAAGTCATGAAAGATGGCCGCTGTCATGCCCCGCGACGGCGGGGCATCCAGTACGCCGCGGCCATCGAGATAGGCAACAGGCGTCACGGAATACTGGATCAACCGCTTTCGCGGGTGATGACGGAAAGTGTTTGAGGTGAGAATGCATATCCATCAAGGCACCGCAAATCGCAAGGTCTTGCCGCCGCTCGACAGGTCGACCGGCGCAAAGCCGGTCGCTGACATCCCCCGGGCGCCGCAATCGCCTTGTTCGGAGACTTCGAACTTGCTCTCGCGCGTGCACAGGTCCTTGCTCCCGCCCCAGTTCATCGGCTTGTCCCGGTGCCTGACGGCGCGGTTCTCGGCATCCACGGCTTCGGCGAAACTGAAGACCTGTTTGGGCTGGCCGGCCACATCAGGGTGCAGGCACTTGCCGGGATCGATGCGGTACCAGCCGCGGCTGGTCACGGCCTTGCCGTCGTCGGTCGCCACCGCGGCCATGATCCGGTGCGGCGTATCATTGCACCATGTCAGCCCCGAAGGCGAAGGCCTCTGCACGGCATCGATCATGGTGGTGAAGAAACTCTGCGACTGCGCGATTTCGGCCGTGAGCCCGCGGCTCCTGAGGAAGGCGGTCAACGCGGCCTGCGTCTTTGGTCCGTCGACGCCGTCGATCGGGGCGGCGTCGTATCCGGCGATCACCAGCAGCCGCTGGATGCCGGCCAGCCGAGCCTGCTCGTCGTCATATTCGGAATCCTCGGCGAGGTAGGCGACGAGGTTGCCGTCGTCGGTCCGCGTTGGCGTGATCTGGGTGAAGGGCGCGGGCGTCTGGCCGCTGCGGCATTGGCGAGCGGCGGCGATGACGAAATTCTCCGGCGCGACGCATAGCGTGTCGCTGCCGCTCTGCGGGATCGGCGAGGCGCCGTAGACGCCGAGCGCGCGCGCACTCAACAGCACGCGGTCGGCGGCCAGCGCACCTTGCAGCACCACGCGGCAACTGGCGGGATCGATCCGAAACCAGCCGCGGGTGGCGGTCGTCGATCTATCGTCGATGCCGATCGCCACCTCGACCACGTAGCTCATGCGGTTGCAGAGTTTCAGGTCGGCGAGGGCGGGCGCCGACGAAAACAGCAACGAGATTGCCGCGGCCGGCAGCGACATCAGGAAACGGGTCAATTCCGATCGCGGCCCTCGCGATCCCCGCAGTTCGTCTTGCCCGGGCTTGACCCGCCTGCGGGGCCGAAGCCCCTTCGGCGAGGCGAAGGCCCAGGCACCCACGTCTTTCTTCCGGCGGTTGACAAAGGCGTGGATGGCCGGGTCAAGCCCGGCCATGAACGCCCTCTTTCGCGTCGCCGCTTTGCTCATCACTTGTGGATCAGCGTGCCGGTGCCTTGATTGGTGAACAGTTCTAGCAACACCGCGTGCGGGGTCTTGCCGTCGATGATGACCACGCCCTGCACCCCCTGTTCCAGCGAATAAATGCAGGTCTCGACCTTCGGGATCATGCCGCCGGAAATGGTGCCGTCGGCGATCAACTTGCGGGCATCCTTCACGGATAGTTCCGAGATCAATTTCTTGGACTTGTCGAGCACGCCGGGGACGTCGGTCAGCAGCAGCAGACGCTTGGCCTTCAGCGCGCCGGCGACGGCGCCGGCAAAGGTATCGGCGTTGACGTTGAGGGTCTGGCCGTCATGCGACGTCGCCAGCGGCGCCAGCACCGGAATCAGTTCGTGGCCGATCAGCTGGTTCAGCAGCGTCAGGTCGACCTGGTCGGGGTCGCCGACGAACCCGAGGTCAATCGCCTTTTCGATGTTCGAACCGGGATCGACCATGGTGCGCGTCGTCTTCGACGCCTTCACCATGTTGCCGTCCTTGCCGGAAAGGCCGACGGCCTTGCCGCCGGCCTCGTTGATGTAGCCGACCAGCTGCTTGTTGACGGAGCCGGCCAGCACCATCTCGACGATCTCGATGGTGGCGGCGTCGGTGATGCGCAGGCCGGCGGCGAATTCGGACTGGATGCCGAGGCGCTTCAGCATGGTTGCGATCTGCGGCCCGCCGCCATGCACCACCACCGGATTGATCGCGGTCTGCTCCAACAGCACGATATCGCGCGCGAACGCCTTGGCGAGGTCTTCGGCGCCCATGGCATGGCCGCCATACTTGATGACGATGGTTTCCTCGTCATATTGCTGCATATGCGGCAGCGCCTCGGACAGGATGCGGGCCTGGTCGAGCGGGCTAATGTCGGGCGCTGAGGTCATGAAGCGGATCTCGCCATTGCGGATGTCGGGGCGGGTTCTATCCGATTGGTGGCCGGGCGCAAAGTGGGGGTTTGCGGAGCTTGTGGCGTCTTTTTTCCCTCTCCCCTTGTGGGAGAGGGTGGATCGAATGAGCGAAGCGCATCCGAGACGGGTGAGGGGTTGTCTCCGCGGACAGAACCCTCATCCGGCGCGGATTTCATCCGCGCCACCTTCTCCCACAAGGGATAAGGGAGGAGTCACCCTCCCTTCGGCCAGGCCGCCGCAATTGCCAGCGCGAGCCAGCTTGCGATCAGCAAGATCCCGCCTGCGGGCGCGGCCATCGGAAACAGGCCGTGGCCGTCATATTGCCGCAAGGTCAGGTCGCCGGCGAACAGGCTCGCGGCGACCACCAGCCCGAAGGCCGCGGCAACACCGATGGTTGCGTGGACAATGCCGCGATCGGCCAAGGCGACGATCCCGAGCACGGCGGTGGCATGAAACAGCAGCATCGACGAGGCGGACGCCAGCCGCGAGACATCCGCGCCATGGGCGGAGGCGGCCGCTAGCACCACGCCGACGGCGCCCATGATGGCGGCGAATACGGTCAGGATATGACCGATGCGGCGCATCAGTTGCGCTCCCTCAACAGCCGCACCATCGCGGCGCGTAATTCCGCCATGCCGGCGCCGGTGCGCGAGGATGTCACCAGCACTTCCGGAAACGCGGCGGGATGCTTGGCCAGCGCGGCCGTTGTCTCGCCGATGTGCCGTTCCAGCTCAGCAGCCTTGACCTGGTCCGCCTTGGTCAGCACCACCTGGTAGCTGACCGCTGACTTGTCCAGCGTCTTCAGCACGTCCTGGTCGACGTCCTTGATGCCATGGCGGGCGTCGATCAGAACATAGACCCGAGCCAGCGTGGCGCGCCCTTGCAGGAATTGATGGATCAGCCGGGTCCAGGACGCGACCTTGGTTTTTGGCGCCGAGGCATAGCCATAGCCGGGCATGTCGACCAGCCGAAGCCCGGCCTGGTCAGGGCCGTCGAAGAAGATCAGTTCCTGGGTGCGGCCCGGCGTGTGCGAGGTGCGCGCCAGCGCGTTGCGGCCGGTGAGCGCGTTGATCAGGCTCGATTTGCCGACATTGGAGCGGCCGGCGAACGCCACCTCCACGCCCGCCATTGGCGGCAGCGTCTCGATCGAGGGCGAGGCCCAGACGAACTGCCAGTCGCCGGCGAAGAGTTTTCGCCCTTCCTCGATCAGCTTCGCATCTGTTTCGGTGGTCATGCGAAGGTTTCTCTATTTCCTGGCACGTCATTCCGGGGCGATGCGAAAGCATCGAACTACGGTGCGCAATTGCGCACCTGAGAATCTCGAGATTCCGGGTCGGGTGCTCACGCACCATCCCGGAATGACGGCATCACGTCTTCTCGACGGCCTTCTTGACGAATGCGGCCTTCAGATTGTCGAACAGTTCTACCTTCACGCCGTTCTTGTGCATGATGTAGCTCTGCTGCAGCACCGAGAGCAGGTTGTTCCAGGCCCAGTAGATCACCAGGCCCGCCGGGAACGAGGCCAGCATGAAGGTGAAGATCAACGGCATCCAGTCGAAGATCATCTTCTGGGTGGGATCCGGCGGCGTCGGGTTGAGCTTCATCTGGACCCACATCGTGATGCCCATGATGATCGGCCAGACACCGAGCATGAAATAAGGACCGACAATCGGTCCCAGCACCATCGGATCCCACGGGATCAGCCCGAACAGGTTGAAGATCGTGGTCGGGTCCGGCGCCGACAGGTCCTTGATCCAGCCGTAGAACGGCGCGTGACGCATTTCGATAGTGATGAACAGCACCTTGTAGAGCGAGAAGAACACCGGGATCTGGAGCAGAATGGGCAGGCAGCCGGCGACCGGGTTGATCTTCTCCTTGCGGTAGATCTCCATCATCTCCTGCTGCTGCTTCTGGCGGTCGTCGGGATAGCGCTCCTTGAGCGCGACGAGCTGCGGCTGCACCGACTTCATCTTCGCCATCGAGGCGTAGGACTTGTTGGCGAGCGGGAAGAACAGCAGCTTGATCAGCACCGTCACCAGCAGGATGGAGACGCCGAAATTGCCGACCAGGTGGAAGAAATAGTCCAGCGCCAGGAACATCGGTTTGGTGATGAAATGGAACCAGCCCCAGTCGATCAGCAGATCGAAATGGTTGAGGCCGAGCTGCTTGTCGTAGCCGCCATGGCCGGCGAGCGGGAAATTGATGCCGACGACGTCGGTTTCCTTGGCGCCGGCGAATAGCCGCGCGTTGGCGCTGCCGGTGCCGCCGATGGCGATCGTCTGCGCATCCTGCAGGTAGTCTGTTTGGTAGGTGCGCTTGGTGCCGACCAGGTTGGAGGAATAGCGCGCCTGCAGCTTGGCGGTGGTGTCCGGCAACAGCGCCGACGCCCAGTATTTGTCGGTGATGCCGAGCCAGCCATTGGTGACGTTGAAGGTGACCGATTTTTCTTCGTCGATCTTCGAGTAACCGTATTCCTGCAGGCCCTTGTCGCCGAGATAGCCGATCAGGCCTTCATGCAGGATGAAGTATCCCGAAACCTCCGGCTTGCCGTGGCGCGAGATCAGCGCGAACGGGTACAGCGTGACCGGCGCGGTGCCGACATTGGTGACGTCGTCCTTGATGGTAAAGAGATAGCGGTCGTCGACCGCGATGGTGCGGCGGAAGGTGAGACCCTCGCCATTGTCGTATTTCAGCGTCACCGGGTTGCCGGGCGACAGGGCGCCGGAGCCCTCTTGCTGCCACATCGTGTCCTGGTCCGGAATCTTGACCGTCGAGCCGCTGGCCGGAACCCAGCCGAACTCCGCGTAATAGGGGCTTGCGGTGTTCGACGGCGAATACAGCACGATCGCGGGCGAGGCCGGATTGACGGTGTCGCGGAATCTCTCCAGCGACAGGTCGTCGATGCGGGCCCCGCGCAGCGAGATGCTGCCGGAGATTCGCGGGGTGACGATCTTGACGCGGGGCGTTGCGGCGATCGCGGCGGCGCGACTGACAACGGGCGCGATTGCGCCCGGCGGGTTGGCGGGTGCGCTGGAGGAGGGGGCTGATCCCGGTTGCGGCGTGGTGGAGCCCGGGGTCGCCTGCGGCGAGGGCTTGGCAAGCTCCGCCTGGGTCTGGCTTTGTGCTCGTTGCCGTTCCATCTGCGGCATGTTGTAGAAATACTGCCAGGCGATCAGCACGAGGCCGGACAGAATGACGGCGAGGATGGTGTTGCGATTGTCGGTCATCGGTTCAGGGTCTCGCCATTCAATTCGGATTGCGGGTTCTGCCGGCTTCGACTGACGTCGGCGCCGCGGCCCTCAGTTTTCGTCCGGGCGCGCATCACGCGAACCGGTATCCACTTCCTTCGAGAGCGCCTGTGCGCCACCTGCGGCCTTCGGTAGCCGGTCGAGGCGATGCAGGGCCGAGCGGAGATCGTCGAGCATGGTCGTGAAGTCGCGGGTGAGCGCCGGCCTGCGCCCGACTAGCACATAATCATGGTGCGGTCGCATCGATATGACGTCGAGCCGCTTCACCAGTTCGCGAAGCCGGCGCCGGATGCGGTTGCGCTCGGTGGCGGTGCCGTTCTTCCTGGTGACGGTAAATCCGACCCGGACCGGGCCGTCGTCATCGCGACGGCGGCGCTGCACCACGAAGGCAGCGCTGTTGGCCCGCGCGCCATTGGCAACGGCGAGAAAGTCCGCCCGCTGCCTCAGCCGCTCCATCAAGCAATCTCCGGATGATCCGGCTCAGGCGCTCAGACGCTTGCGGCCGCGCGCGCGGCGCGCGGCGAGAACCTTGCGGCCGCCGGTCGTGGCGAGACGGGCGCGGAAGCCGTGACGGCGCTTGCGCACCAGTTTGCTGGGTTGATAAGTCCGCTTCACGGGTAGTTCTCCGCTGACCGGGCAATTTGCCTGTTGAATGAGATGCGTCCGGTGATGATGGCCGGCCCGAAACGGGCCATCTACGGCCCAAATGAGCCGCCCCCGGCAGAACCGGGTCATCGCGGACAATTGCGCGGCTTATACGGGAGCGACCTGTTTTCGTCAATGTCGCGGGGCGCGGTGGCCGTCGTTCTTCGAAACGTCGCAATTGGCACGAATATATATGTTTTCATGGGGTTTTTGTTTGAAGGGAAGGCGGCGCTTCCGGCCGCCGAAACCAGCCGACATTAGCGATCGGTAATTTGACCGGTCGGTGGCCGAAACGCATCGTTGGAATCAGCGTATCTACCATTGAGCGCCCGCGCCCGGTCGGCCCGGCGGGCGTTCGGGAAACCGATATCGAGGCGGATCACTTCGAGGCGGATATTCGTGTCAGCGACCGATGAGCACCCGATCCCTGAAGCGCCGCGGCCCGTGGCACGCCGCCGCCTTGGCCTGTCCGGCAAGCTCTTGCTGCTCACTATTCCGTTCGTGATGATCGCCGGGCTGATGATCTACGTGCCCGCGATCGCCAATTTCTGGATGAACCGGCTGAACGACCGCCTGGCGGCGGCCAATACGGCGGCGCTGGTGCTGGATGCCGCGCCCCTGGGCATGGTCCCGGAATCGCTGGCGCGGCAGATCCTGAGCAGCGTCGGGGCGCGCGCTGTCGCGATCAAGATGGGGCAGCAGCGCCGGCTGCTCGCCAGCGCCGACCTGCCGGCCTCGATCGACCATGACATCGACATGCGGACCGTGACGGTGTGGTCGGCCATCGTCAACTCCTTCGGAACCATGCTGGAGCGCGACAACCAGACCATCCGCGTGGTGGGGCCGGCGCCCGGCGGCGCCCAGTTCATCGAGGTCGTGATCGACGACGCGCCGCTGCGGCAGGCGATGTACCGGTTTTCCCGCAACCTGCTGCTGGTGTCGCTGCTGATCGCGACTCTCACCGCCGGGCTGGTCTATCTGGCGCTGCATTACCTGTTCGTGCGGCCGATGCGGCGGCTGACCGCCAACCTGGTCGGCTTCCACCAGAATCCCGAAAGTGCGGCGCGCATCATCGTGCCGAGCCAGCGCGGCGACGAGATCGGCGTCGCGGAGCGCGAATTGTCCGACATGCAGCGCGACCTGGTCTCGATGCTGCATCAGAAGAGCCGGCTTGCCGCGCTGGGGCTGGCGGTATCGAAGATCAACCACGACCTGCGGAATTTGCTGGCGTCCTCGCAATTGCTGTCCGACCAGCTCGCCAGCGTGCCGGATCCGCGGGTGCAGCGCTTTGCGCCCAAGCTGATGCGCTCGCTGGAGCGCGCCATCGACTTCTGCCAGTCCACCCTTTCCTATGGCCGCGCCCAGGAGGCGGCACCCGACCGCCGCATGATGCTGGTCGAGCCGGTGGTCGCGGAGGTGCGCGAATCCACCGGGCTTGCCGCCGACGCCTCGATCGCCTGGATCAGCGCAATCGAGCGCGGGCTCACCATCGATGCCGACCCGGACCAGCTGTTTCGCGTGCTACTCAACCTGGTGCGCAACGCCGCGCAGGCGCTGGAAAGCCGCCCCAAGGGTGATACCGCGTTGCAGATCCGCATCACCGGCCGCCGCGAAGGCGCGGTGGCGATCATCGAGGTTTCCGACACCGGCCCAGGCGTGCCGGCGCGGGCGCGCGAGCACCTGTTCGAGGCGTTCCAGAGCTCGGGCCGGCCCGGCGGCAGCGGGCTCGGGCTGGCGATCGCCGCCGAACTGATCCGTGCCCATGGCGGCGACATTCACCTGGTCGAAGGCACCATCGGCGCCACCTTCCGGATCTCGATCCCCGACCGCCCGGTGGAACTGCAGAGCGTCCGCACCGAGCGGGCGCGGGCCTGAGTTCCGGTTCACGGTGGCCGACGAATCGGGCCGGGATGCTGCGGCCGGGCAAGGCTTGCGCTGTCCCGGCCGCGTTGGCGTCTGCTCAGGCCGACCTGCGCCACGGAAACAGCATCGACACGCGCTCCCGGTAGCGGCGGTAGTCGTCGCCGAACAGGTCGATGAGATCGCGCTCCTCGAGCAGAATGCCGACGACGATGTAGGCGGTGGTGACGGCGGCGAACAGCAGGTGGCCGACCGTCATGGTCGGGGCCGCCCAGAACGCGATGATGAAACCCATATAGATCGGATGCCGCACGAAATTGTAGAACAGCGGGGTGCGGAATCGCGGCGCGGGCATGGTCTTGCCGGCCAGGTTGTTGGCCACCTGATGCAGGCCGAACAGCTCGAAATGATTGATCAGGAACGTGCTGGTCAGGACGATCAGCCAGCCGAACAGAGAAAGGTGGGTCACGGCGAGAGCCAGTTCCGGGCTTTCGATGTGCCACACGACTGACGGCATCGGACGCCACTGCCAGAGCAGCAGCGCCAGGCACAGGCTCGCGAACAACACATAGGTGCTGCGTTCGATGGCCTTCGGGACAAACTGCGTCCACCATTGCTTGAACGATTTGCGCGCCATCACGCTGTGCTGGATAGCGAATGCCGACATCAGCAGGAGGTTGACGAGCAGCGCCTCCATCGCGGGCGACACGGCTCCGTCATCGATCGTCTTGGGGACGCCAAGGCGGGTCACGAAGCCGACCGCGTAGAGGAACGTAACGAAGAAGATGGCGTAGCTTGCGACGCCATAGAGAAAGGCGAGAAAGCGCCCCAGCGTGCTGCCCCTGGACTGGTCGAGCGTAGCGACGGGAGTGGTGTTGGCGGTCATTTCCGGTTCTCCTCAATAATCTGGCCGTGCGCGCGCCCGACGATATTAATTCGGTCGATCGACTGAATCAAGTAATATTCGGTCGACCGACCTAACTTTTTGCCGCATATGGCAGGGATTGTCCGACCCGGGGCGGCGCCGGCGGCCCCCGGGAAGGAGCCGACCGGGTATCAGAGCATCTCGGCGATCATGCGGGCCGCCCGCGCGGCGCCGTCGGCTTCGACCGGACGGCTCGCCGATGGCGTCGCCAGCGCCTCGACCATCGCCGCGGCGAGGCTGTCTGGCGTCATCGCGGCGTAGTCCATGCGCCATCCGGCGCGATAGCGGTCGAGCCGGTGGGCGACATGGAAATTCTGCTCGAAATGGTTGCGAAGCGGGAAGTACAGGAACGGCGTTCCCGCCGCCGCCAGCTCCATGCAGGTGGTCAGCCCGCCCTGCACCAGCGCGAGGTCGCAGGCGGCGAGGTGGCGGTCGAGATCGGGCACGAAGCTGCGCACCGTCACGCCCGCGGGCGCATCGAGCGAAAGCGGATCGATGCGCGGACCCGCGACCACGACCATGCGCAGCTCCGGCAGCCTTGCCCGAACCATGGGATAGCTCTGCAGGATGCGCTTGATGAGATGGGCGCCGACCGCCGAGCCGCCGACCGCCACGATGCAGACCCGCTCGTCGGTGCGATAGCCGAGGCTGCGTCGGAGTTCGGCGCGCGGCCCGAATGTAGATGGATGTTGCCCGATCACGTAGCCCGAGAATTCGAAATGTCGCGGCACCCAGTCGCGCATTGCCGGCAGGTCGTTGCCGAAGCCGAGCGGAACGATGTCGTCGGGATTGCCGATGAAGATCGAGCGATCGCGCACCGCCGGGTGACGCTCGACATGCTCGATCATCTCGGCGTTGTAGTCGGTGGTCAGGAACGCCTCGTTCGCGCCGCCCGAGGGCATCGGAACATAGCCGACGAAATCCGTCAGCCACGCCAGCTTCGCCTTCTTCAACTCCGGGTGCTCGTGCCAGTAATGATCGACGTCCCAGGCCTCGTCGGCGATCACGAGGTCATAGCCGCCCTGCACGACAGCGTCCTGAAACTGCATGAAATTGGCGATCAGGACCTCGTCCATGCGGCGGATGGCCTGGAAGCAATGCAGGTCGTGCTCGCCGCTTTCCAGCTCGATGTGGCGGGATTCGCTGGCCAGCCTCGTGCTGAGCGGGTGAATGGTTTCGCCGCTGGCCTCGAGCAGGCGCGTCACCGGATCCTGCGCCAGCCAGTCGATCTGCAAGTCGGGATGCAGCCTGCGCAGTTCCTGCGCGATCGCAATGTCGCGCCGGCCGTGTCCGAGGCCGATCGGCGACGACAGGTAAAGCGCCTTCTTGCCGCTTCCCGCGCGAACCGCGGGAGGCTTCGGCGCCGGAAAGCCGAGCCTGCGGTCGAGAAAATCGACGATCAGATCGTTGCACTTGGCCGGCACGCGGCCGAGCGGGTTGTGTCCGCCGCCCGCGATCGTTATGAATTCGCCCCCGGTTCGTTCGGCCACGGCCTGGCCGCGGGCATGCGGCTGGATGCGATCGTCATAGCCGTGGATGACCAGCACCGGACAATCAATCTTGCGGTACATGGCCTCGCCGATGTCGAAATCGGGCAGGGCGCGGCCGGCCTCCACGGTTCGCGTCAGCACCGCGCCCGTGGTGCCGCCGGCCCAGCTGACACCCTCCTCGATCTGCCGGGTCGAATGCGGCTCGCTGTAGATGTGACGGATGAAGTGATCCGCGAAATCGGGATAATTGGTCTGCCAGTACTGCCGGTTGAATTTCTCCCAGCCCTCGAAGCTCTCGCGTTCGGCCAGAAAGTTTTTCGGCGACCGGTACGGGTGATCCGGCCCGATCGTGGCCACTGTTCCGCACAGGATCGCGGCCCTGACGCGATCGGGATGCTGCGCGGCGAGGATGCAGGCGATCAGGCCGCCGAACGACAGCCCGACCAGGATCGCCTTGCCGGCGTCGGTGGCGTCCATGACGGCGCAGGCGTCCTCGACATAGTTCGCCAGCGAGTAGGCGGCGGTTTCCTCCGGACGGTCGGATTGCCCGTTGCCGCGCCCGTCATAGGCAATGCAGCGAAAGCGTTCGCTGAAATAGGGCAGTTGCGCCTTGTAGACACGGGAATGGACAATGCACCATGGCGGAACGAACACCATCGTCTGCGGCCCGTCACCGAATATCTCGTAATGAAGGTTGACACCGTCACGTCGAACGAAGCCTTCCTGGTCCGGAATCCTGGCGCGCATGGCCTCACCTCATGGTTTGGGTCTGCTCCAATGCGGCGATCAGGTCGCCGACGGCGCGCAGCGCCTTGCGAACCGGCACGGCCTTGCTTTCGAGGCCAAGCAGGATGTAGGCCTCGCCGCCGATGAACGCGGCGCCGATCAGCGCTGAAATCTGCGGGGCCGGCAGGCTTCCCAGCGGCCCTAGACCGGCGCGCGACTTGATCACAAGCCGGGTCAGAAGTTCCTGCCAGCCAAGGATGCCGCGACGGACCACCGCCGCGATTTCCGGATTGGCGTAGCCCGCCACCCAAAGCTCCTGCAGCACGATCACGTAGCCGGAGGCGAGATCCTCGTCGAGATAATCGCAGGCGAGCTTCCACTGCTCGGACAGACGCAGATCGGGATTTCCGAACATCTCGGCCTGGCGGCCCAGCAGTTGCTCATTCAGGTAGTCGAACAGCGCCAGCACCAGCCCTTCCTTGGAACCGAAATGGTAATGGATCTGGCTGAGCGGCATTTTGGCGGCAACGGCGACATCGCGGGTCGAGAGGCCGGAATAACCTTTGCTGCGCAGCACCGCCCGGGCCGCCTCGAGCAGCGCGGTGCGCGCCTGTTCGGACTTTTTCGATTTGACCAGCATGCTTCCTCCGGGACGCGGGCCAATCTATTTCGATCGATCGACCGATGTCAAATGTTTTCGGTCAAATGACCGAAAACATGGCAGACCGGTTGCTTGCAGCATCTCCTGCGCGCGTACCATGCGAAAATCGGTCGACAATCTGGCCATGTTCCAGCCGACCGCTGCGCCATGAAGGAACGCTCGTCTTGAATGACGCGCGGGCGGAAGCCGCGCCCCGGACCTTGCCAAGCCGGGCCGGAGCGGGTAGCTAAAGCGCTCTTTCGCGACCGTCCGGCCAACGACCGGACGCATCCGGGCCACGCGGCCCAATGCCTGGCGAAAAACGCGCCCGTAGCTCAGCTGGATAGAGCACCAGACTACGAATCTGGGGGTCAGGAGTTCGAATCTCTTCGGGCGCGCCAATCAATACGCCAGAATACGTTGTTTGAGGCCCGCTCCGCTGTTCACGTCGCCAAGCGCGCGATCCCTTAGCGAGGGGCAAGAGGATCGCCCGGAGTTTTCCACGCCGCGCCGATCTTGTGGATCATCTCGACCGTGAGCACCAGGCGCCCGGCCGCGCGCCCCAGCAGTTCTGCCGGCTCGCCCCGGGCATGTTCGCCCGTCGATGGCGTAGTGTAGTAGAGTACGTCGGCAGCATCGAACAATCTCATGGCCGTCGCTTTGCCTCGCAGACATCGACAAGCGCGCGCAGCGCCTCGGGCTTGCTGCCTTTTCTCGAACCCTCTGGCTCACCTCGGCTAGCTTCGATCTCAGCGAGCGCCGGCTTCAGTTGCGCCGAAACGTCGTGAACTGGAACCGCTGCACGGCTCCCCGGGGTGTGGCGTGGTCATGCTTCCGGGTATCGACCACCCTGAAATCCGGTCCGAGGACCGCTGCCAGCGCCGCCGCGTCGTACCGCACGATCGGCAAGCCGCTGCACCGCTCCGGGCCATCCAGCGCAAAGGTGCCGATGATGGCCCAGCCGCCGGGCTTCAAGGCCTTCTTCAGCCGCTCGACATACGCGGATTGGTCGGTCCGCTCGGTCAGGAAATGAAAGGCGGCGCGATCGTGCCAGAGATCGTAGGTCCGCGATGGCTCCCATGTGGTGACGTCGGCGACTTCCCAGCGGACGGCCGCCGCCTTTGCACCAAGACGCGTTCTGGCCGCGTTCAGCGCCGCGTCCGAAAGATCGAGCACGGTGATGTGTTCAAACCCTTTTGCCAACAAACTATCGACCAGCCGCGAGGCGCCGCCGCCGATATCGATGATCTCGGCGCTGCGGGGCAGCCCGGCAAGCGCGATGAGGTCGAGCGAGGGAGCCGGACTGTCCTGATACCAGCTCACTTCGTTTTCGCGCTTGGTATGGTAGACATTCTCCCAATGGGCTTGCCGGCTCACGTCGCTCATTGAGTTTTTCTGAGGTTTGGTAACGATATCGGTGCATTCCTGACCCCCGAGGTGGCGGGCCCCTTGATTTTCCGGTTTCCGAACGACATGTAGTTCCCGGGCGGCCGTGTTAAATGGGACAATGATGGTCAAGGCGCAGATTTTGCGAAACTTGGTAGCGGCGGTCGTCCTGATCGCGCTTTCAGTCGCGCCGTCGATTGCCCGGGCCCATGGCGGCCACGCCCATCACGATGCAGCACACGGACCCGCGGCGGTCGCCGGGGGACAACACATCGCGGTGGTACAACCCGAATCGATGGCGCTACCGCCCGCTTCGCTGGAAAGCGCGTCATTCGGGCAGAGCGCCGGGCCAGCATCGCTGGACCGGAACTGTGTAACCGGCTGCTGTATTTCCGCCTGCGCCGCATGCTGCGTGGCAGGCTTGCCGGGTTTCGCCGAACTGCTGCCGCTGGCCGGCAGGGTGATGCGCATCTCGCTTCCGGCATCGCGGACAGCCGCAAGCCGCGAACCTGACTGTCTCAGTCGTCCTCCCAAAGCCCTCACCTGAATCCACGCGATCCCTTGAGGCTTGCGCGGCCGCCGCCGGCGGCGTGCGCGGCATCGGGGATGACGACCACTCAGAGTGAAGGATATCGACATGTTCTGCCATTTCGGGCCCGCCCTGCGCGCCCTCGCGGTGACCGCGCTTCTGTGCGGGATGATCGCACCTGTTTCCGCGCATGAGGGCCATGACCATGGCGATCAGGAGCCGCAAGCCCTTGCTTCGCCCGGCGCCTTGCCGCGCGGCGAAGCCGTCTCGAACGAATTCGAGATCGTGGCGCTCGGGCGCGGCGAAACCCTGGAAATCTACCTCGACCGTTTCGCGACCAACGAGCCGGTGATCGATGCAACCATCGAGGTCGAAACCCCCGCCGGCGCCGTCACGGCGGCTCCAGCCCCCGACGGCACTTACCGGATTGCGGCGCCCTGGCTCGGCAAGGGCGGGCGCGTCGATCTCATTTTCACGGTCACGGCGCGCGGCACCACCGATATCCTCCCGCTTGCCATCGAGATTCCGTCTTCACCAGCGCAGCAGGCGGCGCAAAACAACGCGGTTGGCGGCGCCGGGGCCTGGCGCGCAATTCTTCTCGTCGCCGGAGGCGCTCTCGCCGGCGCTCTGATCGCCGCGATCACGATGCGCGTCGGCCGACGCGGGATCGCGCTTGTCGCCATGTTCGCTTTGCTTGTAGTCGCCCGCCCTGCGGGCGCCCACGAAGGTCACAACCACGAGCAGGACAAAGCCGAGCTTGCGATCGGCGCGGTTTCCGGCGAGCGCGCGCAGCGGCTCCCGGACGGCACGGTGTTCACGCCGAAGTCCGTGCAGCGGATCTTTGCGCTGCGGACGCTGGTCACCGAGCGCGCCGGGCATCGCAAGGTCACCGAGCTCCCGGGGCGGATCATTCCCGACCCCAATGCCAGCGGCTATGTGCAATCGGCGGTCGGCGGCCGGCTTTCCGCGCCGCCGGGCGGCTTTCCGAGGCTGGGCACCCGGGTCAAGGCCGGCGACATCGTTGGCCATGTCACCCCGCCGATCCAGGCGATCGACATGTCAGACATGCGCCAGCGCCAGGGCGAACTCGACCAGCAGATATCGATCGTCGAACGCAGGTTCGCGCGCTACGAGCAGCTCGCGCCGTCGGGCGCGATATCCCGGACCCAGCTCGACGACACAAGGCTCGAGCTGGAAGGCCTGCGTGAGCGGCGCGCGTCGATCGAGCGGTCGCGTCGCGAACCGGAGGCGCTGATCGCGCCGGTTGCGGGCGTGGTCGCGGAAGGAACGCCGGTGGCGGGGCAGATCGTGCAGCCAAGTTCGGTCGTGTTCAACATCATCGATCCCGCGCGGCTGTGGGTCGAGGCGCTCAGCTTCGAGAGTGTCGAGCCGACGGTGGGCGCGCGGGCGCGGACATCGCAGGGCAGGAGCTTCGATCTCGCCTATCAGGGCGCGGGCTTTGCCGATCGCAGCCAGTCGGTGCCGGTGCATTTTTCCGTCACCGGCGATACCGCCGGACTTCGCGCCGGCCAGTTCCTGACCGTGCTCGTCGCCACCGACGAGGCCAAGGAGGGGCTTGCGGTGCCGCGCACCAGCATCGTCCGCGGCTCGAACGGCCAGGATTTCGTCTACGAACACGTTGCGCCCGAGCGGTTCGTGGCCAGGAGCGTGCGAATCGAACCGCTCGACGGCGACCGCGTGCTGATCGTGTCCGGCATCGATCCCGGCAAACGGATCGTGTCGCAGGGCGCCGATCTCCTCGATCACGTGCGGTGAGGTAGCCATCCATGTTCACGTTCCTGGTCAGCGCCTCGCTTCGCAACCGCCTGCTCGTGCTCGCGATGGCGGCAATCCTCATTCTGCTCGGCGCCTATACCGCGCGCCAGCTCCCCGTCGATGTGTTCCCGGACCTCAACCGTCCGACGGTGACGATCATGACGGAGTCGGAAGGCTACGCGCCGCCCGAAGTCGAGCAGCTCGTCACCTTCCCGATCGAGACCCGGATGAACGGCGTCCCCGGCGTCAGCCGTGTGCGCTCGGTTTCGGGCATCGGGCTTTCGATCGTGTATGTCGAGTTCGATTGGGGGACGGACATTTTTCGCAACCGCCAGCTCGTCGTCGAGCGCCTTGCCCAGGCCCAGAGCCAGCTGCCGCCCAACGTCACCCCGCAGATCGGTCCGATCAATTCGATCATGGGCCAGATCCTGCTGATCGCCGTGACGCCGGGCACCGCTTCGCCGATGGAGGTGCGCGAGATCGCCGACTTCACCATCCGGCCGCGGTTGCTGGCCGTGCCTGGCGTCGCGCAGGTGATCCCGATGGGCGGCGAGGTCCGGCAGTACCGGGTCGCGCCGCTTCCCTCCGCCCTGCGGGCGCTGGGCGTCAGTTACGAACAAATGGAGCAGGCGCTGGCGCAGTTCGGCACCAACACCGGCGGCGGGTTCACCGACCAGAATGCCCGCGAATATCTCATTCGCAACATCGGCCGCACCACGAGTCTCGAAGACCTGCGCAACATCGTCGTCACCACTATCGAGGGCCGTCCGGTGCTGCTGCGGCAGGTGGCGGACGTCGAGTTCGCGCCCAAAGTCAAGCGCGGCGATGCCGGCTACATGAGCAGGTCCGCCGTGATCATCTCGGTGGAGAAGCAGCCCAATGTCGATACGGTGCGGCTGACCCGGCAGATCACGCAGGCGCTCGAGGAACTGGCGCCGGCCCTGCCGTCCGGCGTGAAGGCCGACGAGATCATATTCAGGCAGGCGACCTTCATTGAAAACTCGATTCGTAACGTCGAACGGGTGCTGCTTGAAGCCGCGCTGGTGGTCGCCGTCATCCTGTTCGCGTTCCTGCTCAACTGGCGCACGACGGCGATCTCGCTGACGGCGATCCCGGTTTCCATCCTGGTGACGGCGATCATTTTCAAGCTGCTCGGCCTGTCGATCAACACCATGACGCTCGGCGGCATTGCGATCGCGATTGGCGAACTCGTCGACGACTCCGTCGTCGATGTCGAGAACATCTTCCGGCGGCTGCGCGAGAACAGGGAGCAGGGCAATCCGCGCTCGGTGTTCGAGGTGGTGGTGTCGGCCTCGAACGAGGTGCGATCGGGGATCGTTTACGCCACCATGATCATCGTGCTGGTGTTCGTGCCGTTGTTCGCGCTTTCGGGGATCGAGGGCCGGCTGTTCGCCCCGCTCGGCTATGCATACATGATCTCGATTATGGCGAGCCTGCTGGTTTCGATCACGCTGACGCCGGTCATGGCCTATTACCTGCTGCCGCGAATGAAACGGCTTGCTGCGCAGGAAAGCTGGCTGGTCCGCAAGCTCAAATCCGCCAACCGCGCGGCGCTCGACTTCGCGTTTGCCCGCAAGGGATGGCTGCTCGGCGTGACCGCGCTGGCGGTGCTGGGCGCCGGCGCCGGCGCCTTCACCCTGAAGCGCGCCTTCCTGCCGGCGTTCAACGAGGGCACTTTCACCATCAACCTCGCCTTCAATCCCGGCGTTTCGCTTTCGGAATCCAACCGGGTCGGCTCGATCGCCGAGCGCCTGTTGCTTGACGTGCCTGAGGTGGTCAGCGTCGGACGGCGAACCGGGCGCGCGGAACTGGACGAGCATGCCGAAGGCGTCCATTCGTCCGAAATCGACGTCGATCTCCGGCCTTCGAGCCGGCCAAAATCCGAAATCGTCGCCGACATCCGCTCGCAGCTTTCGGTGCTGCCGCTCTCGATCAATATCGGGCAGCCGATATCGCATCGGCTGGATCATCTTCTGTCCGGCGTGCGTGCCGAGATCGCGCTGAAGCTGTTCGGCGAGGATCTCGACACGCTGCGAAACAGCGCTGAAGACTTGCGGCTGCGGCTGGCGGGGATCGAGGGCATCCGGGACCTCCAGGTCGAAAAGCAGGTACGCATTCCCCAGCTCGAGATCCGCGTCGACTACACGCGGGCGGCGCTGTACGGCGTGCAGCCGGGCGCGGTGACCGAACAACTGGCGCGGCTCTCCAGCGGGCGCGTGGTCTCGCGCGTGGTCGATGGCTACCAGCGCTTTGACGTCGTGATGCGGCTGCCCGACCGGCTGCGCACCACCGAGAAACTCGGCGATCTCCTGATCAAGACTCCGTCGGGCTGGATACCGGCGCGTCAGATCGCGGACGTGAAGGAAACCGACGGTCCGAACCAGATATTGCGGGAGAACGGCCGCCGGCGCATCGTCGTGCTCGCGAATTCCGACGGCAAGACCGACATGGCGGAGATCGTGCGCCGCATTCGCGCCGAGGTGGCGGCGACGAAGCTGCCGCAGGGCGTATCCGCGAGCCTCGAAGGCACCTTCCAGGCCCAGGAGGAGGCGAGCCGGACCATCGGCGTGCTCTCGCTGATCTCGCTGGCGTTGATTTTCGGGATTCTCTACAGCCGCTACCACTCCGGGGTGCTGGCGCTGATCATCATGGGCGGGGTGCCGCTGGCGCTGATCGGGTCGGTCGCGGCGCTAGCGCTGACTGGCCAGCCGCTATCGGTGGCGAGCATGGTCGGCTTCATCACCCTGACAGGGATAGCCACCCGCAATGGCATCCTCAAGATCAGCCACTACATCAACCTCGCCCTGCACGAGCGGGTCGAATTCGGACCCGGCCTTGTCATTCGCGGCAGCCTGGAGCGGATGACGCCGGTGCTGATGACGGCGCTGGCCGCGGGGCTTGCGCTGTTGCCGCTGCTGGTCGCGGTCGACGAGCCGGGCAAGGAAATCTTGCACCCGGTCGCGGTGACGATCTTCGGCGGGCTGGTCAGCGCGACGCTGCTCGATGCCTTGATTACCCCGGTGTTGTTCCTGATGTTCGGCCGGCGGCCGCTGATGCGGCTGATGCAGCGGCAGAACGGGGAACGCCGCCACGATCACGCCGTTTCACCCTCGTATTGATCGCTCGACCAAAGAAGGATATCACGCATGAAATCCGCATTTCTCGCACTCGGCATCGCCGTCCTGGCAGCGCTGCCCGTCTCCGCGCACGAGGCCAAAGGTCCGCATGGCGGGCGTCTGGTCGATGCCGGTCCCTACCACGCCGAACTGGTCGCCACCGGCAAGGCGGTTGAGGTCTTCCTGCTCGGTGAAGGCGACAAGGCCGTCGACCTCAAGGGTTTCAAGGGCGTCGCCATTTTCAGCCTGGACGGCAAGGCCGAGCGCATCACGCTCGCCCCATCAGCGAAAGGCGCGCTGAGCGGCGAAGCGGCGACGCCGCTGCCGCCGCGGCCGAAAGGCGCGGTTCAACTCACCATGCCGGACGGCAAGACCGCGACGGCGCGATTTGACTGACATCCACCCTATATCCACACACGCAAACCGAACGGAGAATCCCGCATGAAACAGCCATTTCAGGCCGGCCTTGCCGTGATCGCGGCCTTGTTTGTCGTCTCGCCGGCATGGGCCGACGCCGGCCACGCCGGGCACGGCCAGCAATCCTTCTCGACCGGGGAGCCCGGCAATCCAAAGAAGCCGGCGCGCGTGATTCAGGTCACGATGGGGGAAAAAGACGGCAAGATGATCTACGTTCCGGCAAGGATCGAGGTGAAAAAGGGCGAGCAGATCAGGTTCGTGCTGCGCAACAATGGCGAGCTCGAGCATGAATTCGTGCTTGGGACCACCGCCGAAAACCTGAAACACGCGGAAGCGATGAAAAAGGATCCCGCGATGGAGCATGGTCACGCCAACGAGAAACATCTCGACCCGAAAAAGTCCGGCGACTTTTTTTGGAAGTTCACGCAGGCCGGCGAGTTCGAATATGCGTGCCTGATCCCGGGTCATCGGGAGGCGGGCATGGTCGGCACCATCGTCGTGAAGTAATCGGCCGTCGTGAAGCGACCGGCGCCGCCGGCTGCGGGAGGAAGTTCCTCGCTACGCCTTCTGCGCCAGCACCTTGTCGATGCGCCTGCCGTCGAGATCGACGACTTCAAAGCGCCAGCCCTGGGCTTCGATTCTGTCTCCCTCATCGGGAATGCTGCCAAATTGATCGAGCAGGAATCCGGCGGCGGTTTGATAGGGACGCGAGGGCGGTAGTTCTATCCCAATCAGGGCGGCAAACTCGATCGCGGGCATCCAGCCGGAAATCAGCAACGAGCCGTCATCGCGCTGCGTGAAAGCTCGCTCTGCCGGCCCCTGCTCGTCGTGAAAGCTGCCGACGATGGACTCGAGGATGTCTCCAGTGGTGACGACTCCCTGAAAAATTCCGTACTCGTCATGAACCAACCCCATATGCACGGGCGAATCTCTCAGGATAGCGACGACATCGCGCGCATCGACGCTTTCCGGGATGACGGGCGCTTCCCGCACTAGGGCGCGAACGTCGGGAGCCCCTCCCGTCAGCAGCACGTCCAGGACATCCTTGGCCTGGATGATTCCCAGCGTCTCCTCGCCGTCGAATACCGGGAGGCGGGAATGAGAGGTTCGGGTAAACGCCTTGCGGATCGCTTCCGGCTCATCGCCCAGGTTGATGCTGTCGACCTCGTGACGGGGTGTCATGACCGCGCCGACGGCGAGATCGCCAAGACGCATGACGCCGGCAATCATTTCCTTTTCGCCCGGCTCAAGGACGCCGGCGTTTTCCGCCTCGACGACCAGCGTGCGGATTTCATCCTCGCTGATCTTTTCCGCGGCTTCGCCGCGATGGCCCAGTGCCCAGAGAATGGCCTTGCCCGAATGATCCAGAAGCCAGACCAGCGGTGACGACACCCTGGCCAGCAACACCATCGCCGGCGCGACCCTGACGGCCACCGACTCTGGATCGCGCAAGGCAATCTGCTTTGGCACCAGTTCCCCGATGATGAGCGAAGCATAGGTGATGACGGTGACGACCACGGCGACACCCAGGGCTTCGGCGACCCCGCCGGGAACGCCCGTTTGCCCTAGCCAGCCCGCCAGTCGCACGCCAAGGGTTGCCCCGGACAGAGCCCCCGACAATACGCCGACCAGGGTGATGCCGATCTGAACCGTTGAAAGAAACTTGCCGGGGTCCGAGGCAAGGGCGAGCGCTCTCCTTGAGCCGCGGACCCCCTTCTCGGCCATCGCCTGGAGTCGTGCCGGTCGGGACGAGACCACGGCCAATTCCGACATCGCCAGCAAGCCATTGATAACGATGAGCAGGGTTACGATCGCAAGTTCAAGGGATAGCATTTTTAGCCCGGGAGTTCTGGTCGATCATGGGGCAGCCGTGACCGCGATCCCGGTCGTCTCGGCGACTGCACCCCGGAATGCCATTTGAATCGTCGACATGAATAGGCAGCCGGCATCGTAAGCGTCAATATGGGGTCCCGGGCGCCGGTTCCAAGCGCCCGATCGGCGTCAAGCGCGCGGCGTCACGCGCGGAAGTCGATGCCGCGCACGATGATCCCCGGCGGATTGCCTTCGAACTCCCGCGCCAGGTACTTGCGCGCAGCGCAAGCCTCGATTCGGTCCCGCAACCGCGCGAACTGCTGCTCGCGCTGCTCCGGTGGCGTCCGCGGCACGCGTTCCAGCTCGTCCATCGCCGAGGCGCTGACGGCGCACGGCACTTCCCTGCCGTCGTCCATCATGGAAAACAGCAGCACCATGCGGTCGTATTCATAACCGCGGATGTTGCCGCGTGCGAGGGTCATCAGGCTTTCCTTCCCGGACAAGTTCTTGCTCAATTCTTCTTTTTCGGCGGCGGCGGTCGTAGTTCCGCGATCCTGCGCAGACAGTCGGCTTCGGAGTCGTGGGGACCCGAGACAAAGGTTCCGCTGACCTTGGTCGAGTACCAGCCGGAGACGACGCCGAGGCGAAGCGATTCTTCGGTCTTGACGTGGCGAGGCGATAGATTTGGCATGAGGTGCCTTCCGTTGGGCCGTCCGATCTTGTTCGGAACGGTTTGAATGAAATGTTGAGGTCAAGACGGCACACCGGGTTTGGTCAGGTGTCGTCTCCCGAGAGTCGCGTCAGGTCTGCAAGTACCGCGGTCACGAGGTCGCGGTGGTGGGTGTCGGTTGGCGCAAGGCCGGCCGAATAGAGATTGAGCACGTAGCGCGCCTTGGCCACGGCCTCGGACCATGTCGCTGCCGGGACGGCCAGAAGCTGGAGTTCGACGACGCCTTGCCGGTCCCGCAGCAGCCTCGTGTTGGTTTCGACTTCGGCAAGCACGCGGCGGATGTCGGTTGCCTTCTGCGCCGCCATGCCGCGATGTCTGTCGAGATCGATCGGGGTCTCGTTCACGGACGCGCGCTCGCGTCGTTTCGTTGCGCATCGGACAGATCGACCGAGCTGATCGAAATCATTTCCATTGACGAGCGATGCGGCGGCGCGCCGGGCACCATGATCATGGTGGCGATCCTCCGAAAGCACGGAAACGAGAGGCCCTCGATCATCTCCTCGTCGGTAATGACCTCATAAGCCCCCGGCCCGAGTTGCCGGTCGATGCCCTTGATGCGGAACGGATGCTTGAAATGAACCGTTTCCCGTCGCGAGCGCATCGTCATGTCCGCAGCCTGGCGAATCTGCGGATCAACACATGCTTGTCTTCGGACATCGTTGCAGCGTGCGCGCTTTTGCGGCAATTAGCCATCATTTTCTGATGTATAGCCGAATTTCGTCCAACAAGGCGGCCAATGGCCGTAATCTGGTCTCGCGCCCAATGCGAGCCAGGTTGGCCACGAAATCGTTCCGGGAACGGAACCCGGTTCACGTCCCGGAGAACGTGTCCATCGCAACTCAGCTCAGAAGGGTACGGACCTTCAGCGCGGCGTCGAAAATCTCGATCTGAAGATAGGGATAGGCCGACTTCAGCTTGCGACCGGCGGCTTCGGCGGCCGCGGCGGTGTCAAACTCCGACTTGAAATGGCCGTCAACCACCATCGCGAATCCTGCGGTGGGTGGCCTGTCGGCGCGCGTTGCTTTCTTCGGCTCTGGCTCGTCGATGGTTAAGAGAGGCTTCTTCATCATGGTTCCTTTCACGAATCCCCGCGACCATTTCAGACGCGCTTTGCGCGAAGATGTCGAGACAAATCCCGATCGGGAGCAAGGCTTTATGGGCCGGGAATCGCCCTGTGACGCTTTGGCGCTGGCTACCCCCGGGAGCTGAGCCTAGGATTGATCTGCACGGCTTCATGCCGCGCCGTCAGTATCCGCGCAACAAACCGACACCGGGAGATCGAGATGGCCAAGGGTGAACAAAGAAACAACCGGGAAGCCAAGAAACCCAAGAAAGAGAAGATCAAGGTGACGGCCGCGGCGCCAAGCCAGAAGGGCGCAGGCTGGCAGCCCACCTTGGGTTCCGGCAAGAAGAAATAGTGGCATCGGCTTCTCGCGCCGATCAGGTTCTTGCCGGCATTGCATCGAACGCAACGCCGCCCCTGCGGAATATGTTCGCGGGGCGGCGCTGGTAAATCGCTGGGCGCTGAAATCCCCAGCGCTGATGTGTCGCCGGCAGGTGATGGCAGGTTCAATCGATCTTGATCCGTCGTTCAACGCGATCTCGGAGCCGGCCTCTGCTGGCCCGCCCTCGGCGCCATCGGCATCGTGAAATCACCGACGAAGTCGCCGATATGCTCCGGAATGCGTTCGCCGGCGATGTCGCATCGACTCTGGATTTCCTGGGCGACCTGTTGCGAGATGTCCTCCGACCAATGCTCCAGGGTGTTGAAGGCGATGACCCGGCGCGGGTCGTTGACACGACCTGACATGAGGTCCGAGATGACGGTCTCAAAACTGGCCCGCTCGATCTCGATCTCGCGGAACCCGCCCGACCCGGCCTGCCGATCAATGATCAAATAAAGGGTTTGATCGGCTCCGTAAGGTACGGCTCCGGGCGTCCAGGTCGACGTTCTCATTGGCGCCACTCCCGTCAGACGCTTCTGGCGCCCGAAACGACTACGGCGAGCCAGCAGCCTTGTCTGAACCGAACGCCATGCCGGCAAAACGGTTCCGAGCGTCAGCCGTTGGGGCAAGGCGACGCCGATGCGGCTACCATTGCGGGAGTTGGAACCTTCGCATCTCTGCAAGGCGAGCCCGACAATATTTCCGGTAAAGTGCGTTGATCAGTTGCCACATGATTGACCCCCTCGGTTGGTCGCAGCATGGCCTGGCGCGTTTCTCCACGCTTTCGCGGCGCCACGAAATGGTTTCGTCCGGTGGCGATTGTTTCGCGACGGGCGCCGGACGAAACCGTTCACGGGATCGCGAACGCCGGATCCGAAGCGGCCGCTTGGATTGGATTCCGCCAAAGGCTACTTGGGAGCAAATCCGTTTCAGCCGGCAGCGCTGGCCTACCGATGAAGTGCTTGTGCCCATGGACTATCCAGCGTTTACCAATGACAGCCTCACCATGATGTACGAGGCGATCCGCGGCGCGCTTGCCTCGGATGATGCCCAGACGGTGGAAGGCCACCAGCCCCGGTTCCGGGTTCGCGACACGCCTGGCTGGAGAGCGCACGCCGCCAGCCTCGAGAGCGAGATGCTCCGGCGCGGCATGTTTTTCGAGGTTATCGATTGGTCCGAAGACCAGGCGCGAATGCGGTACTAGCCGCGCTCGCGTTTAATCCGCGTTCGAGGCGGCAATTCATCAACCCTGAAACGCGACGCCGGCAAAGTCGCCCTGCCGCCAGATCACGCGGCATTCGCGAACGGTATGGAAATTGTCGAAGGTCAATTCGAAATCCGGCGGCAGCAGGTTGACGTCGCGCAATTCGATTGCGGCCCCGCGGTTCGTGATATCGTGGACACGGCACGTGAGAACGCCGCGCTGCGCATCATAGAACAGCAGCGCGCCCTTCGAAATCGTCGTCCTGACCAGAGCGCGTCGTTCGGCCTGCATGGGAGCTACCTTTCCGACCAAACTACCAGATGCGGCGAGTCGGGCAATCAGCTCCGGATTTCCTCGTCAACAAACGGTTAACGCGATTTGATAAAGACGCACCAGATCACGTTAAGAGCTTACCGCGGTTGAGCGCTGTGATGAACGGAAATTGAAGCCGGGACATGGCCGACACTGGCCGTATTGTCGCGCCACGCCCCCGGCGTCACGCCGGTCACCCGCTTGAACGCGCGATTGAACGCGGCCTCGGATTCATAGCCGACATCGGCCGCGATCGAGGCGATGCTGTCATCGGCATTGCGCAGCCGGTCGGCGGCAAGCTGCATGCGCCAATTGGTGATGTACTCGATCGGGGATTGATCGAGCACGGCATTGAATCGCTCCGCCAGCACCGTCCGCGACGTCCCGGCCTCGCGCGCCAGATCTTCCACGGTCCACCGGCGTACCGGATCGCCATGCACCAGTTGCAACGCGCGGCTGACGACGGGTTCGTTGAGCGCGGCAAACCAGCCGGTTGCGCTCTGCGGAAGCTCGGCGGCGTAGCGGCGAATGACCTCGGCGAACAAGAGCTCCATCAGGCGGCCGAGCAGCAGCTCCGTTCCCGGCGTCGCCGCGTCGGCAAGCCCGATGATCTCGCGGATGGTCGAGGTGACGAGCGCGCTCACTTTTTCGTCCGCGGTATTGGAGACCAGCAGCGGCGGCAGCGAGCGGAACACGGGCGCGAACACGAACTCCGCCGACTCGATGAAGCCGCAAACCATGCGCGTCGCCTCGCCGCCGCCGCCGTGATCCATCATCCACATTCCCTTGACGGGGCCGGCTTGAAACAGGTCGGGCGCGAACGCCAGCTCAAGACACTCGCCCCGCCAGAATTTGTGCGTGTCGGCAAACGGCAGCAGCACCGCGTCGCCTGCGGAGACGATGCGCCGCTCGCCGGTCGCAAGCTCCATCGTGCAGCCGCCGGCGGCGACCAGATGGAATATGCTGACGTGACGAAGATGTGCGAGCGGCGTGCCGGGGTCCCAATCCTTTGGGCTGATGATGCCGAAAGGCTCGGTGAATCTGGCTTTCAGGAACACCGATCCGGTCAGACGAACGGCCCGCAGCGTCTCCGCCAGAAGATCATAGCTCCCGGAATTCGCTTCCGGCGTTCCTGCAAAGGAATGCGGTGTAGCGGTCATGGCGAAATTCCCATTCCGTCGGTATCTGGCAGTTCAGGCTGGCGTTGCGCCGGCCACTTCAAAGACTTGTTCTTAAAGACTGATGGAGAAGGCAATGATTGTCTTGTTTTTTATCATGATCGCAAACTGGGCGCGAGGGCGGCCGCCCGGTAAATTGCTCCGAGCCGCCCTGATCCTGGCAATCCTGGCGCCGGCGTCCGCCTCGCTGTCGAGCAATCCGGCCGTGGCGATCGCGCATGGCGATCAGCAAGTCGCTCCGAATGTGCTGCCGCCGCTGGCGCCGGTTATCCCCTGATCAAACCAGAAGGAGAATTGTCATGAATTGCCTCAGCATGGCTTCAAATGCGTCCGACCTCGCAGCGGTCAAGGGCCGCCAGCAGGCGGCGTGGGGTTCGGGTGACTACGCCGTCGTTGGCGTCACCTTGCAGATCGTCGGCGAGACGCTGTGCGAGGCGGTCGACCTGCGCAGCAGCCAGCGCGTCCTCGATGTCGCCGCCGGCAACGGCAACGCCACGCTGGCGGCAGCCCGGCGCTTTGCCGAAGTGGTGTCGACGGACTATGTGGGAAGCCTGCTTGACCGTGGCCGCGAGCGCGCCGCGGCGGAGCGGCTGCCTGTCACCTTTAAGCAGGCGGATGCGGAAAGCCTGCCGTTTCCGGATGCGAGCTTCGATGTCGTACTCTCGACGTTCGGCGTCATGTTTGCGCCGGATCAGCCGAAGGTCGCCCATGAATTGCTGCGCGTCTGTCGGCCGGGCGGCAAGATCGGTCTCGCCAACTGGACGCCGGAAGGCTTCATCGGCCGGCTGTTCAAGACCATCGGCAAGCACGTCGCGCCGCCGGCGGGCGTGAAGTCGCCGGCGCTGTGGGGCACGAAGGATCACCTCGAAGCGCTGCTGGGCGAGGGATCGGACGTGGTTGCCACGGAGCGGCGCTTTACCTTTCGCTACAGATCGCCGGCGCATTTTCTCGATGTCTTCCGCACCTACTACGGCCCGGTACTCAAGGCGTTCGCCGCGCTGGAGGGCCCGGCCCGCGTGGCGTTGGAGCGTGACCTCGTGGTTCTGGTCGAAGAGTTCAACGTCGCAAGGGACGGCACGGCCGTGATCCCGAGCGCCTATCTCGAGGTCGTCGCCAACAGGCGCTGACCCGCGTCGTCCATTGTCCAATTGCAGAAAAGGAGAATTGTCATGAAAGCAGTCATTCGCTCGAAGAATATGTTTCGGTATGTGACCAGCGTGCTCGGCTCGGCGTGCGCCGTCGCAGCGTTGTCAGTCCTGGCGCACGCCGCGGACGCGCCGGCCGATCCGATGCCGCGCGCGGAGGGTTGGCTGGTCAAATCCTACGCGGAGGTTGCGCGTCCGGCGGCGGCGAAGCCGTTGAAGGAGGAGTTGGCCGCGCTCAAGGCCACGGCCGCGAAGCGGACCGCCGAAGACGTCGCCCGCTACAAATGGTGGGCGACAGGCGGCCCGGTTCATCGCTGGAATGAACTGGCGCTCGATGAGCTGCAGGAAGGCTTCGTCACCCTTCCGCTCGCCGTTCGCCATCTCGCGCTGCTGCATGCAGCCATGGACGACGCGGTTGCCGCTGCGCAGCACCACGGCAAGCCGGGCGCTCCCCGGAGAACCGTGGATATTGACGGCGTGTTCAAGCTGGCGGCCTCTGAAGTTGCAAGCGCGCCGCCGGCTTCCGAGTATTCGGCCGTTGCGGTTACGGCCGCCGAGGTGCTCGGTTATCTGTTTCCGGCCCGCGCCGCTCATTTCGCCGAGAAAGCGGAAGAGGCGATCAGAGTGCGGTTGCTCGCTGGCGTCGAGCTGCCGCAGGCGGCGGAGAACGGCCGCGAGATCGGCCGCAAGGTGTCGGCGCTCGCCATTGCGCGCGGCAAGTCCGACGGAAGCGGCGCCAAATGGAGCGGCAGCGTTCCGGAAGGCGCCGGCCTGTGGAAGGGGACAAACCCGATCGCGCCGCTCGCCGGAACGTGGCAGCCATGGGTGCTCAAGACCGCGAACGAATTGCGGCCGGCGGCGCCGCCCGCGATCGATTCCGATCAGGTCAAGGCCGCGCTGGCCGAGTTGAAAGGCTTCGCCCGAACGCCCAGAACCAATCACCGCGCCAACTACTGGGAGGTCCATGGCGGCGCGCGGGCGCACACGCTGTGGAACGAGATCGCGCGCACCAGGATCATGGAGCATGGTTACCCGTCGGCAACCGGCTCTCGGGTGCTCGCCGCGTTGAACATCGCCTTGCTCGATGCCGGGATTGCCTGCTGGGACGCCAAATACGCCTTCTGGTACATTCGGCCGTCGCAACTCGATTCCGATCTGAAGGCGCTGTTTGCGCCGCCCAATCATCCGAGCTATCCGGCCGCGCATGGCTGCTTCTCCACCGCAGCCGCCACCGTGCTGGCCCGCGTCTTCCCGCAGGACCGCGATCGCCTGCTGGCGCTGGGTGAGGAAGCGGCCGAGGCCCGGGTGTGGGCGGGCATCCACTACCGCTTCGACATCGATGCCGGCCAGGAGATCGGCCGCAAGGTCGGCGAGCGAACCCTGGAGCGGGCGTTCATGGCGCAGACCACGGGTCAAACGGCTTTCGCCAAATAACGCGTGACGACGGCGGGCGCGGGACCGGTTCACCGGATTGCCGGTGCCGTCCGCGCCCGCCGTTTGGCTAACGGGCGGAAGCGGTTGCAGCGCTCGTGACATGGACCGGGGGCTTGCGCCCACCGTTCCACTTGCCGCCGATCGCCCGCTCGACCTGCGCCGCCAGTTGCAGCAGCAATCCGTCATCGGCTTGCTTTGCGATGGCCTGGATGCCGAGCGGCAGCCCGTTTTCCTGCGCCGCCAGCGGCAGCGAGATCGCGGGGATGCCGCAGAGATTGGCGAGCGGCGTGTAGGCGAAGTTGCGCCAGAGATTGCCGAACCAGTCCAGCACATCGGGATTCTCGCTGGTGGTGAGATATTCCGTGGTGCCGATTTTCGGCGTCGGCAGCGCCGTGATCGGCGTCAGGATGATATCCCAGTCTTCGAAGAACGCGCCGAAGCCGCGCGACGTGGTGTTGAACACCGCCTGCATCCGCGCCCGGTCGGCGTAGCTGGTGTGCCGGCCGTGCTCCCAGATCCTTGTATTGACGGGTTCGATAAGGTCGGCCGGCGGTCGCTCCAGCCCGCGGGCTGCGAGCATGTTGGCGATCGCGACCGCGAAATTGCTGATGTAGCAGGTGGTCTGCGCCGCGAAGGCTGCGCGATAATCCAGATTCGGCAACGCGTGGTCGACGTCGTGGCCGAGGCCCTCGAGGAAGCGTCCGACCTTTTCCAGTTCAGCCGCGATATGCGGCGTTGCGCGGTAGTCGCCCCATTGATGCGAGAGCGCGATTCTCAGCCGGCCGGGATCGCGCGCGATCATGCTGGTGGTGGACTCGGCCGGACTCCAGAACGGCATGAACTCGCCCGGCGCGGCTCCCCGGCAGGCATCGACAAAGGCCGCGGTGTCGCGCACCGAGCGCGACTGGCAGCCCTGAATCGAGACCAGTCCGCTGAGGTCGGAGAGGTGCGGTGACAGCGAGAACACGCCGCGCGAAACCTTGAGGCCGATATTGCCGTTGACGCCGGCGGGAATCCGGATCGAGCCACCGCCGTCGCTAGCATGCGCGATCGGGACCGCGCCGGCGGCGACCACGACGGCGCTGCCGGCCGATGACCCGCAACTGGTGTAGTCGGTGTTCCAGGGATTGCGAGTGACATAGACGGCCGGATTGTCCGCCGAACTGCAGACCCCGAACTCCGGCGTGGTGGTGCGTCCGATCAAATTGAGCCCCGCCGCGCGCATCTTCCCGGTCAGGAACGTGTCGGCGGTGGCGCGATTGCCGCGCATGTACAGCGAGCCCATTTCCTGCAGCCGGCCCTTCATCGTCGGGCCGAGATCCTTCATCAGGAATGGAAGCCCGGCAAACGGCCCGTCGAGATCTGTATCGTTGCTGCCGGGATCGGCGATGGCATCCTCGAACATCTCGACGACGCCGGAAAGCGCCGGGTTCACGCGTGCGATGCCGGCTGCCGCCTGCGCGGCCAGTTCCGCCGCCGTCAGTTCGCCGTTGCGGACGCGCGCCGCCAGCGCGATGCCATCATGCTCGGCCCATTCATCCCAGCTCATCGGCAAGGTCATTCGATCCACCCTTTCGGCGCGGCGCCATCTGATCGGCCATTGATGCCGCCCGGACTGGCCTGACCGGAACCATCGTAGCGCCAGATCGTTTTCCATACAGGCCTTTCACCCGTTGGAGATCAAAATGATGCGCCTGGCAACAGCGATACTGGCGGGGGCTTTGAGCGTGAGCGTGAGCGTAGCCGCCGCCCAGTCCACCACGCCTTCCAGCGAGAAACCGGACACCGCCTGCACGACGTCGCCGGCGGCCACTTCGGGAAGCGGGGACGGAAAGCAGTCGAATTCGATGGCCGTGGAAAAGAGCGCCATCTTGCCGTCGGCCGGTGGGACGAAATCGGCTGCACCGACCGTTCAGAGCGACGGCAAGCCGATGAAGGTCGCCGAGGACTGCCCGCCGGATTCCAAGCCCAAGTAGTTGTACTCCGGGCCGACGAGTGAAGCTGCGCTCTACGCTGTGCAATCGCGCATGGGACAACCACCTCTGCGCACGCGCTATCGTCTGCTTCGCTTCGCCTGCAACGAAAATCTTGGCCCCGCGCGTGCGACAAAGCAACGCGACGGGCAAATCACCCAAAACCTGTCCAGCCCTCTCGACAAAAAGATTCCCTCTTCCGTCGTCGGGCAAATCAGCTTTATGAATCTGCCCGTCTCACCCGATGAGAGGGGCGGCTCGCGATCGTCACGAACGCGCGGTGGGATGCGGTGGACGCTGAGGTCAAAGAGACGATGTTGACCGAGGCGTACGGCGAAATCGCGTGGTCCTGACGCCGCGGTGCTGGCGTCAAGTCGCGCAGATTCAGTTCTGCGCGACGACGGAGGCAAAACAGCCGTTCTCCGGGGAGATCGCGTTATAAGCCGTCAACCCATTGCGCAGGGAAGGCCGGATGCTCTCCGCTGGACCTGTATGCTCGTGTGCGCACTTCCTTGTGCACATTGCACACGAGACCGCGGGTGCAGCGCGCACCCGGTCTTCCCTGCGCCCTCTTGCTTCAAGGGGCCGCCGAACGAAAGCAAACCTCGGGCGAAACATGCCGCGAGATCGCGAAACCATGTTCTCCGTCATTGCGAGGAGCGAATGCGACGAAGCACTCCATGTTTCCTCGGCGGTAGCATGGATTGCTTCGCTGCGCTCGCAATGACGAAAAGCAACAATGCATCGCGTCTTGCGCCCCGCAACGACGTGGCGGTGGCAGGCCCGCTAATCGTCCACATCCTCTTGCGGCCGTCTGAACAGGTGAATGATGCCGGGGGTCGCGACCGAGACGAACAGGAAGCGCGACAGATGATGGGCGCCGACGAAGATAGGATCGACATGCAGCGTCAACGCCAGCGCCAGCATGGCGTCCATCGCGCCGGGCGCAAAGGCGACGACGATGTCGGCGAAGCGCACCTGGGTGGTCAGCATGGCCACCGCGATAAAGATGGCCGATAGGACGATGGCAACGGTGAATGAGCCCAGCGCGGCGTTGACGTGGCTGAGCAGCGTCCGGGTATCCACCCGCGCGAACCGGGTGCCGATCACGGCGCCGATGCCGACCAGCGCCACCCCGCGCATCCAGTCCGGCAGGCCGCCCTCGATCAGGCCGGTGCCGTGCAGCGTGCTGGAGGCGATCATCGCGCCGAACATCCAGCTCGCCGGAAACCTGATGAGCCGCAGCAGCAGCGCGACCGCGATGGCGGCGGCCGCCAGCACGGCGAGTTCGATTGGCGAGGCGATGATGGAGGCCACCGTGAGCGGTGTTGTCGGTGCGACGCCGCTCAGCGCCAGCAACAGCGGCAGCGCGGCGGTGAGCAGGATGACCCGCATGGTCTGCACCACCGCGATCGCCGCGACATCGGCGCCCTTCTCGGCGGCAAGGATGGTGATCTGCGACAGCGCGCCGGGGCTTGCCGCCAGCAGCGCCGACGTCCGGTCCCAGCCATGTGCGCGCTGCAAATAGAAGCTGGAGCCGAAGGTCATGCAAAAGGTCGCCAGCGCCAGCAGGGCGATGGTCAAGGGATAGGCGCCCATGTGCTGGATCATCTGCCGCGACACCAGCGAGCCCAGCATGATCCCCAGCAGCACCAGCACGGCCTGCGTCAGCATCGGCGGCATCAGCAGCGGCCGGCCGGCGAGCGCGGCGATGCCGACCGCGACCATCGCGCCGGAGATCAGCCCGCCCGGCAGCCCCGTCCACAGGAACAGCAGGCCGCCGGCGGCGCCGATCACAAGCGTCTCGATCGTGCCGAGGATCCTGGCGCGGTCGGGAAGGGAGGCCATCGATGGGGGGAGGAGGCTCACGCCGCCTTATGGCAAATTCGCATGTTCGCGACAAATGCGTCTGGCGATGGCGGCAATGCGCGCCAGCCCCGCGCGGTCGGGGCGAAGACATCGCTGAACGGCGGCTGAACGGGTCGCCGGAGTCGGGATGATCGCTGCCGGAAAATTTTCACGGCGCGGATCGGCCTGCGCGTTGTCACAAGCTCTGGTTGCGCTAGGATGGAGTCGCAAATAACTGCCCCAGGAAGCACTGTCTCAAGGAGTTCAAGGGATGACGATCCAGGCAAGAATGTTGTGCGCGTTGGCGATGTCGGGTTGGGCCGCGGTTGGGATGATGTCGCCCGCCGAGGCCCTGACGCCGCAAGAATGCAGTGCGAAATATCAGGCTGCCAAGGCCGCCGGCACGCTTGCCGGACAGAAATGGAACGATTTCCGCAAGGCCAATTGCGGCGCGGACGCGACCGCCGCTGCGCCGACCGCCGCCGCGCCGGCTGCCGCCACCGCCGCGACTCCGGCCGCCGCGCCCAAGGAAGCCAGGAAGAAGGCTGAGAAGGAGACCGGGCCTGCGGCCGCGCCGGCGGGACCCGCGGTGTATCCGACGGCCGTCGATCCCAAATATGCCAAGGAGACCGCCGGCAAGTCCCGCATGCGGACCTGCGTCGATCAGTACAACGCCAACAAGGTCACCAACGCCAATGGCGGCCTGAAGTGGATCCAGAAGGGCGGCGGTTACTACAGCGAATGCGCCAAGCGGCTCAAGGGCGCGGCCTGAGCGTCAACGGCTTGGCGGCGCGGTCGGACAGCACGGCCGCGCCGCCGCCTGACGCGCGGCTGATGGCTGCGGGGCGGGCCTGTGCGGCAAGCATGGCGATCCGGATGAATTCCATCTATGGTCCGGCCGTGCAACCGGATCCGCCATCTTGATCATTTCCGCCGCGCAAAGCGCGCTAGGTCTGGCGTCGGGGATGCTGGTCGGGTTTTCGCTCGGCCTGGTCGGCGGCGGCGGATCTATTCTCGCGGTGCCGCTGATGGTCTATGTGGTCGGCGTTCCCGAGCCCCATGTCGCGATCGGCACCAGCGCCATTGCGGTAGCCGCCAATGCGGCCGTCAACCTGTCGAATCATGCCCGCGGCGGCACCGTGGTGTGGTCCGTCGCGCTGATCTTCGCCGTCGCCGGCATGGCCGGCGCCTTCGGTGGCTCGATCCTCGGCAAGATGGTCGATGGCCAGAAATTGCTGGCGCTGTTTGCGCTGGTCATGATCGTCATCGCGCTGTTGATGCTGAAAACGCGCTCGCGAATCGGCCTGCCCGACGTCAAGGCCTCGATGGCCAACATGCCGGCCATCGTCGTCCTGGGGGTCGTGACCGGAACCATGTCGGGCTTTTTCGGCATCGGCGGCGGCTTCCTGATCGTGCCGGCGTTGATGCTGGCGACGAGAATGCCGATCATGAACGCGGTCAGTTCATCCCTGGTTGCCGTCACCGCGTTCGGGCTGACCACGGCCGCAAGCTACGCCTGGTCCGGGCTGGTGTCGTGGGAGCTGGCGGGGTTGTTCGTCGCGGGTGGCCTCGCGGGCGGGTTGGCCGGCACGCGGGCCGCGCGGCACCTCGCGGCGCGCCGCGGCGCGCTCAACATCGTGTTCGCGGTGGTCATAATTGTGGTGGCGCTCTATATGCTGGCGCGTAACATTCCCCTGTCCTGGACGTAAACCGGGAACGCAGTCCTTCGTGGAAAACAAGATGATTCGCATGGAAAACCCAGCCGTCACTATCCCGGCACCCACGCGGCGACAGACGCTTGGCTGGCTTGGCGCCGGCGCAGCCGTGATCGGGGGGATGTCGCGCCCGGCATTGGCGCAAGGCGACGAGGTGCTGACCGAAGCGCTGGTGCTGCGTGACCCCGAAACGCCTGCGGCCGGCAATCCCGACGGCGACATCAACATCGTCGAGTGGTTCGACTACAATTGCCCCTACTGCCGCAAGGTCGCGCCGGAAATCCAGATGATCGTGCAGCACGACGGCAAGCTTCGCCTGGTGCTGAAGGACTGGCCGATCCTGGGCGAGGTCTCGAAGTTCGCGGCCCGCATGGCGCTGGCGGCGAAGTATCAGGACAAATACTTCGCCGCGCACGATGCAATGATGGGCGTCAGCTCAAAATTGACCGAACCGCGCATTCGCGAATTGCTGGCCGGCGCCGGCATCGACATGGACCGCCTCAACCGCGACCTCACCGGCAAGGGCAAGGCGATCGACGCCATACTCGCCCGCAACCACGAACAGGCTGTGGCGTTCGGCTTCAAGGGTACGCCGTCTTATATCGTCGGCAAGTTCCGCGTGCCGGGCAATCTCACCATGGCGCAGTTCGAGATGGTGATCGCGGACGCGCGAAAGGCCAAACAGAACAAATAGCGGTCAGTTGGAAGATATTTTCACCCAACCCTCATGCGCACGGGCCTTTAGCGCCTTCAAATCGGCCGCAGCGACATCCCAGTTGACGATGGTGCGGTTGGTTTGCCCGACTTGTCCGTTCGCGACGGCCGATGTCTGCATCGAATCGTAGACATAGACCCCGCCGACCAGCAGCAGCGCACCCAGGATCATTCCGAACAACGTTCTCATGAAGTTCCTCCGTCGTGGACAACAATGCAGATGTGTCAGCATGGTTCCAACGACACCAAACCCGTCGTTGCGGGCGTTAATAGGGCGATGCGGTGGAGGGAGCTTGTCGTGGTCAGCCTTGGCAACCCATCCAGTGCAGGATTTCAGCGTTCATCTCGCGCGGGTAGCAATGGCTGAGATCGTCGAGTTCGCGATAGGTCACGGCGGCGCCGGCCGCGGCCAGCGCCTGGCGGGTCTGCCGTGCCACTTGTACCGGAAACATCCAGTCGAGCTTGCCATGCACGATGTGGACCGGCAGACCGCGCAACCTTTCAGCCTCGGCCATTTCGGCCATCAGCGGATGGAAGGTCGCCGCCACCGGCGCCAGATGGGTGAAGGGCGAGGCGCGCTCGAATCCCGTAACGTAGCAGAAGGTGCCGCCGTCGCTCATGCCCGTCAGCAGCATTCGGCTCGAATCGATGTTCCAGCGCGAGCGCACCGATTCCAGGATGCGCATCAGGTTCGGCGTATCGGCGTCGTCGCCCATCAAGGCCCAGGTGCTGCCGGTGGCCGTTGGCGCGACCAGGATCGCGCCGCGGCTGCGGGCGTCGCGCAGCCAGCTCCACAGGAAGCTGCGGCCGTTGCCGCTGCCGCCATGCAGCGCCATCACCAGCGGCCAGGCCCGCCTGGGCGTGTAGTATTCCGGCACGTAGAGCGAAAAGCCGCCGCGGCCGCCGGGTTCGTCGTGGTCATGTATCACGCCGGTATCCTCGCCGGACGGCGCTGCAAGCCGCGCCATGAGTCCAGCGTCCTGGCGCAGCGAAGGATCGACGAAGAACTCGCTCACCGGCGGCAGCTTCGCCGATAGCGCATAAAGCGCTTCCTGCGCCCGCGGGACGTGGCGCAGCGCGCGAAACACGCCGACCAGATCGCCATTGCCGTGTTGCACGATCCGCAAGGCATCGAACGCCGCGAGGGCTGCGTCGCTGGCGATTTCAAGCGGCGTCCTGATGTCGGCGAATCCGTCGGGCCATTGCACCAGCCGCGGACGCACCGCCCGCAAGGCTGCGTCAGGCTGGCCTGCGGCTTCCATCACGCGGTCGAAATCCGGCGGATGGAGGTGGCGCGCAACAAAGCCGAGGGCTTCGAGCGACTGCAGCAACGGCGGCAGCACGGCCACGATGTGGTCCACCACGGCCTCGCTCATGGGCGGTGTCCAATCTCAGTGCAGCCGTGGCGCCTTCAACAATTTGGCGCGATCGATCGAGGTCAGCGCCACGTCGAAGGTGACGCCCTCGTGATAGACCGTAAGCGGCACGTCGACGCCGGCGGCGCCGAGTGACCACAGCTTCCGGTAGAATCCGGCCTGGCTGACGACATTCTCGCCGTCGACGGCGAGGATGACGTCGCCAGTCTTGATCTCGGCCCGCGCCGCCGGTCCCTTGCCGGCGATGCCGACCACCACGACGCGGCCGTCGATTTCGGTCGTGTACATGCCGAGCCAGGGCCGCGCCGGCTTGTTGACGCGGCCGAATTTCCTGATGTCGTCGAGCACCGGCTTCAGCAGGTCGATCGGCACGATCATGTTGACGTGCTCGGCCTTGCCGTCGCGCTCCCGTTCAAGCTGCAGCGAACCGATGCCGATCAGTTCGCCGCGGTTGGAGATGAGCCCGGTGCCGCCCCAGTTCGGATGCGCCGGGTGGGTGAAGATCGCCTCGTCCAGCAGATATTCCCAATAGCCGGCGAATTCCTGCTTGGCGGCGATCCGGCTCGCAACCGATCGGGTGCGGCCGCCGGCGCCGCCGACCACGACGCGGTCGCCGACCGCGGCGGCGGCCGAAGAACCGAGCGGCAGCGGTTGGAGATCGAGATTGCCGAGCGCCTGCACCAGGCCGAAGCCGGACTCAAAGTCGAAGCCGAGCGCGTGGCCTTCCACGACCCGGCCGTCGCCGCGATGCAGCCATACGGCTTCCGCCTCGGTAATGAGATAGCCGATGGTCAGCACCAGCCCGTCATCGATCAGCACGCCATTGCCGGCCCGTTCGGTGCCGAGCGTCTCGGCGCTGAAAGCGTCGGGCGGGATGATGGAATGCAGCCCGACCACCGACGACAGGGTGCTGTCGAGGTCGAATCCATAATCGCCCTGACGGGGCTGGTTTGCGGGCGGCACTCTCCATTCGGTCAAAGAGGGCATGGTGGTCTCCTGTCGAACCGGCCGGGCTGCGGCGAGCAAGCGCGCGAATTCGTTACAATCTATGCCGCAAATGTCGGCCTTGAAAGTGTCTCGCAGAACGAGCCGTCAAGCGACTGTTATGAGGGCATATTTACACATGTTCTGCAGCGTTTGCGGTCATTCCACCCTTGCCCGTGCGCGGGAAGGCATGATCCGGAACTTGCGGTTTTCCTTCAGCCAGCCGGCGCGCTCGTCGCGGAGCAGGGTGCGGCGAACTTTCCCGGAATCGTCGCGCAAGCCGACGGCAACGATCTCGAAACTTTCCGGATGCTTGTAGCGGCTGAGCCGGTCGGCCAGGAACGCCGCCATGCCGTCGGCGACGGCTTGCGCGTCGCTCGCCGGCGCAAGTTCGAGGATGGCATGCACGCGCTGCCCGAATTCCGGGTCGGGCAGGCCCACCACGATGCAGGAACGCACCTCCGGATGCGCCGATATCGCGGCCTCGACCTCGGCCGGATAGATGTTGGCGCCGCCGCGCAGGATCATGTCGGCGAGCCGATCGCCGAGATAGAGATAGCCCTCGGCGTCGAGCCGTCCGATGTCGCCGAGCGACTCCCAGCCGTCCGGCCGACGCTTCGGCTCGGCGCCGAGATAGTGGTAGGTGCTGCCGGCGCCGTCATTGGGCAGGAAATAGATTTCGCCGGTTTCGCCTGTTGCCACATCGTTGCCGTCCTCGCCGATGATCCGCAGCCGGCAAGTGTCGCCGATTTTGCCGACGGAGCCCCTGTGGGCGAGCCATTCCGTGCCGGAAATGATCGTGGCGCCCTGCCGCTCGGTGCCGCCATAGAGCTCGTAGATGCGCTCGGGCCCGAGCCACCCGATCCATTTTTCCTTTAGCCAAGGCGGCATCGGAGCCGCCATGTGAAACACGGTCTGCAGGCTGGAGAGGTCGTAGCGGTTTCGAACTTCGTCGGGCAGGGCCCAGATCCGGTGCATCATGGTTGGCACGAAATTGACCCATTGCACCCGGTTGGCCTCGATCAGGCGCAGCGTCTCCTCGGCGTCGAACTTGACCAGGCCGGTGACGCGCCCGCCGTTGAACAGCGCGGTGTGCGACACGATGAAGGGCGCGTTGTGATAGAGCGGCCCGGGGTTGAGCAGCGACACATTCTGCACGAGGCCGAGCGGGGACGGCGCCGTCGTCTCCACCACTGCCGGCATGTGATCGAGGATCACCTTGGGCCGCCCGGTCGAGCCGCCGCTGGTCATCGCCTTCCAGTAGCGCGCCACCGGGTTCGTCACCGGCTCGTCCGACAGGCCTTCGGGCACGAAATCGGCGGGCAGCGAATTCGGCGCATTCCAGTCGGGCTGGCCACCGACCACCAATGATGGCTTGAGGATGTCGAGCACCGCGGCCGCCTCACCGCGCGGCAGCCGCCAGGTCAGCGACGTCGGCGTCGCGCCGCACTTCCACACCGCAAAGGTGGTCTCGAAAAACAGGTTGCTGTTGGGCAAGCCGATGGCGACGAAGTCGCCGGGCTTGACGCCCCTGGCGGCAAAGGCGCGGGCGCGGGCATTGGCGTTGCGCTCGAGCTGGTCCCAGGTGAGCGTGTCCCTGCCGTGGCTGATCGCGATGGTGTCCGGATGCTTGCGCTCGGCATACCAGCGCGGCACGTCGGCGATGGGGATCAGCATGGGGCGCGGTCTTCCGTTGGCGGCGTTTGGCGGCCGCGCTTGTGCTTCACCAGGAGGCGAAAGCCGCCTTGTCAGGTACTTCACCAACAGGCGCCGTTGCAAGTCAAGCTGCGCCGGAGCCTACGGATCGAGCTCGGTATCCCAGTATAAATAGTCGAGCCAGCTGTCGTGCAGATAGTTCGGCGGAAATAATCGCCCGTTGCGGTGGAGCTGGTGCACGGTCGGCGCAAACGGGGTCTGCCGCGGAAACATCCGCGCCTGCTGCGGCGTCAAATTGCCCTTGCGCAGGTTGCAGGGCGAACAGGCCGCGACCACGTTTTCCCAGGTGGTCTGGCCGCCCTTGCTGCGTGGAATGATGTGGTCGAACGTCAGGTCGTCATGCGCGTGGCAATACTGGCAGGCGAAGCGGTCGCGCAGGAAGACGTTAAACCGGGTGAAGGCAGGATGCGTCGTCGGCTTGACGAAGGACTTCAGCGACACCACGCTTGGAAGCTGGATCTCGAAGGTCGGGCTGCGCACGGCGCGATCGTAGTGCTCGACGATGTTGACGCGATCGAGGAACACCGCCTTGATCGCGTCCTGCCACGACCAGAGAGACAGCGGGTAGTAGCTCAGCGGCCGGAAATCCGCGTTCAGCACCAGTACCGGCCAACCGCCCTGCGAGACATGTGCGTTCAAGTAACGCTCCTGACTCCTATGTTAGCTGCGAAGCAGCATGCTCGTTGCATACTACAGTCAGCGTGACGGGATTGTGAAGAGCGTTCCGGGGCTTATCCAGCAGAGCGCAGGCGTGGCGTGAGGCCATTTCGATGGAATCGGCTTCGAATCCCCGTGTCTCGGATGCAAGCCGTTCATGGGCGATCCCGCGCGACAGCGCGGGATCGCGCTCAGGCCCGGACCCTCTCCAGCTTTTGCAGGCAGCGGCTGACGGCGACTTCAGGCGGCATCGGCGTATCCGGAAAGCTGGTCTTCCAGTCGGTGACGCCGACCTCGCCGAGATAGATGTCGCCCCTGGAATCCATCGCGATTCCATGCGGGGCGAGGAACTTGCCCGCCTCCAGCCCCGGCCCGTTCTCGCCGCCGAGCCGGGCGATGCGCTTGCCGCCGGCGTCCACGATCGACAGCCGCGGGCCGAGATTGGGCACCTTGCGATTGACCGCCATGCCGGGGCCGAGCTCGCCGATGATGAAGGTCGAGGCCATGCCGCTGCCGCAGCGGCACAGCGCGCAGGGCCGGTGCAGATTGTTCCACTGCGTCTGGTATTTGCCGTTGCCGTCGAACACCTGGACGCGATGATTTTCGCGGTCGGCGACATAGACATATCCGTCGGCGTCGGTTGCGATGTTGTGCACGATGTTGAACTGGCCGGGATCGGTGCCGGGCTCGCCCCAGGTCTTGAGCAATTTCCCATCCGGAGAGTATTTATGGACGCAGGCATTGCCGTAGCCATCCGAGACGTAAATCTCGCCCTGTGGTGACAGCGCCGTATGGGTGCAGCGGTGAAACGGCTCGCCGCTCATGAACGGCGCGGGCTTGTTCGGGATACCGATCGTCAACAGCACCTTGCCGTCGGTCGAGCACTTGCGCACGGTATGGTCGCCGTCATCGGTGCAATAGAGATTGTCGTCGGCATCGATGTGTAGGCCGTGGGCGCGGTTGAACAGGCCTTCACCCCAGCTGCGCAGGAAATTGCCCTCGCGGTCGAGCACGATCATCGGATGGGCGCCGCGGTTGAAGACGTAGACACGGTCCTTGCTGTCAACCGCCACCGAAGCGGCATCGGTCAGGCTCCAGCCGTCAGGCAGCTTGGCGAAATTCTCCACCACGCGGTAACGGTGCTCGCCCGAGCCGAGAATGGTCGGCATCTGTGTCTTCCTTTCTGTTCGTCACTCCGGGGCGACGCGAGCGTCGAACCATGGTGCGCAATTGCGCACCTGAGAATCTCGAGATTCCGGGTCTGCGCTTCGCGCATCCCGGAATGACGGTGTGTGAAATCACCCAATCGCCGCCCGCGGCCCGACGTCGCGCGGCAACAGGCCTTCCTCGATCGCCTTGATCTGCAGCGCCAGATGCTTGGAGCCGATGCGGCATTGCGCGAGGCCGCCGGCGATCAACCACAGGCCGGGCTGGCCGGTGCGGGTGTACATGTTGCGCAGTTCCTGTTCCTCGCCGAAGCCCCAGATCGTGCCGACCCGCGCCTCGATCGCCTCGCCGAACAGCTTGCGCACCAGTTGTTCCTGGCGCTTGTAGCCGGTTGCCAGCACCACGAGGTCGGCGGCAATGGTTTCGCCGCCCTTCATCATGGCGCCCCCGGGCGCGAATTTCTCGATATCGGAGAATTGCCGGAGCGCGATGTCGCCTTTGACGATCAGGTCGGAGCAGCCGACGTTGAAATAATAGCCGCCGCCGCGGGTCAGGTACTTGAACTGCCAGCCGGTGTTGTCCTCGCCGAAATCGAGCTTGAAGCCGACGCGCGCCAGGCCCTCCAGTAACTCGGTGTCGAGCGCCTTGGATTTCTCCGCCGTCAGCGCGTGGCTTTTGCGCGCGAGCTTGAGCGGCATCGAGGTTGCGATCAGGTCATTATCCTCCAGCGTGCCTTCATTATAGGGCGCATAGACCAGTTGCGCCGATGGTTCGATGCTGACGACCAGCGTGGAGGAGCGCTGGAACATGGTGACGGCAGCGCCGCTGGAATGCAAGTCCTGCGCGATGTCGTGGCCGCTGTTGCCGGTGCCGACCACGATCGCGCGCTTGCCCTTCCAGTTCTCGCCGTCGTCATACTGGCTCGAATGCAGCACCTTGCCGCCGAAATCCTTCAGGCCCGCAATGTCAGGCACGCTCGGTATGCCGCTGACCCCGGTCGCCAGCACGACATGGCGCGGATGCATGACGCGCTTGCTGCCGTCGGCGCGGCGCAGCATCACCGTCCAGCGGCCTTGCTGCTCGTCGTAGCTGCCGCCCTCGAACTCGGTCTCGGTCCAGAAGTTCAGCTCCATCGCCTCGACATAGGCCTCAAACCAGTTGGCGAGCTTGTCCTTGGGGATATAGGTCGGCCAGTTCGGCGGGAAATGCAGGTAGGGCAGGTGGTTGACCTGGACTTGATTATGCAGCGTCAGCGCATGGTAGCGCTTGCGCCAGTTGTCGCCGATGCGCTGTTCGCGGTCGACGATCAGGGTATCGACGTTCAACTGCTTCAGGCGTGCGGCGATGCAAAGCCCGGATTGGCCGCCGCCGATGACGAGGACGGTCGGGTCGCGGTCGGCATAGGCGGCGGATTGCTTGCGCAGGTCGAGCCAGTTGGGGCCGCGGAAATCGCGTGAATAGGCGTTGCCGCGCGGCCGCTGGACGCCAAGCTGCTCCTCAAAGCCTTTCAGCTCGCCAAGCTCGGTCAGCAGCGTCCAGGCCTTGAGGCGATTGCCGTCGTCCGGGTCCGGAATAAGCCGGAGAACGCCGCTGCCACGCCCGACCATTGTCTCGAATTTGAAGATCGCCTCGACCGCATCGGTGCCCGCGCGCATCACCTTGCGCGGCTGGGCGCGATCGGGGTCGATCGCAAAGCCCGAGGGCGTCGCGCGTCGGGCCAGCGGCGGCAGCGCGTTGAGGATCGCGTCGGCGCCGTTCAGTGTCTGGATGTTCCAGCTCAGTGCCAGAACGTCGCGCCAGTAGCTGTCGGGGTGAAACAGCGCCTTCAGCGCGCCGCCGTCCGGCTTGGCCAGTGCCTCCTCGAACCGGTTAAGCCAATCGTCGGCGGCTACCGAAATGTCGTCCGTCCTGTCGAGCATGCGCGTTCCCATCATCGGCCGTCTGTGCGGCGCGTTCCCCGGTGAACCTATACCCAATCGGGAGGACGCAGAAAGGGGCGCGACGGGATGCCGGCTATTCCGATAAGGGCAGGTCGGCACCCGCCGGCGGCGCGTTTTGGTTCCAGACATCCCATAGGCAACGATTGATCGAACGAAATCACCCTGCAAGCACGCCTTCGCGCTTTTTCATCACCCGGTAATAACTCCACCACAGATGCGCCGCGGCGCCGCGATAGGGTCGCCACGGCTCCGCCAGCGGCGCCATCTGTTTCGGCGTCGGGCGCGTTTTCAGGCCGAGCCCGATCTTCACCGCTTCCTGCACCGCGAGGTCGCCGGCCGGCCAGGCGTCGCCGTGCCTCAGGCAGAACAGCAGATAGATATCGGCGGTCCAGGGACCGATGCCGTGCAGCGCGATCAGCGTGTTGTGGGCGGCATCGGCATCCTCGTTCGCGAGAACGTCGAGATTGAGCCGTTCGGCAGTGATCTCGCGCGCCAGGGTCTTCAGCGTCTTGATCTTGGCGGCCGAAAGCCCGAGGCGGCCGAGCCGGTCGGCCCGCGCTTTCCGGATGGCGTGATGGTCGAACGGATCGAACGCCGCACTGACCCGTCCCCAGATCGCGGCCGCGCTCGCGGTGGATACTTGCTGACCGCAAACGATGTGCGCAAGCCCGGCAAAACCCGGCTCGCGCTGTCGCAGCGCCGGCATACCCGTCAGCGCGAGGATCGGCTTGAGCCGCGGGTCCTGCTTGACCAGGACGCGGATGGCCTCTTCGAGGTCGTCCTGGGTGTTGAGGTGGATGAGCATTGCGGCATAAAACGACCATGTCCCGCGGAAGAGATCAATGCCGCCACCCGTTTTCCGATTCGCGCCGAGCCCGAACGGCTATTTGCATCTCGGCCACGCCTATTCGGCGCTGCTGAATGTCGACCTGGCGCGGCGGGTGGGCGGAAAGTTGCTGTTGCGGATCGAGGATATCGACGCGACGCGTTGCCGTCCGGAATTCGAGGCGGCCATCTACGAAGACCTGGCCTGGCTCGGGATCGGCTGGGAAAAGCCGGTGCGGCGGCAATCGGAGCATTTTGCGCGCTACCTTGAGGCCGTCGACGCGCTGTCGGCGCGCGGCCTGATCTATCCGGCCTTCGAGAGCCGCGCCGAGATCGCCGCTCTCGTCGCGGAAAGGGAGCGCGCAGCGCCCTGGCCGCGCGATCCCGACGGGACCCCGCTGTATCCGGGTATGGCTAAATCGCTCGCGCCGGCGGCGCGAAGGCGCCTGCTCGAGCAGGGCGTGCCCTACGCATTGCGGCTCGACATGGCGGCGGCCTGCGAGGGTGCGCAAGACCTTGCCTGGACCGAGCGCGGCGAGGGGCCCGGCGGCGAAACCGGCAACGTTGCCGCGCGGCCGCAGGCCTGGGGCGACGTCATCCTGGCCCGCAAGGAGACGCCGACCAGCTATCATTTGGCGGTGGTAATCGACGACTCCTTGCAGGGCGTCACCGATGTGGTGCGGGGCCGGGACCTGTTCTGGTCGAGCAGCGTGCACCGGCTGCTGCAGCACCTGCTGGGATTGCCGCAACCGGCTTATCGGCACCATCCGCTCGTGACGGACGCGTCCGGCCAAAAGCTTTCCAAGTCGACCGACGCCACCGCCCTGCGCGAATTGCGCCGGCAGGGCGCCACGCCAGCCGACATCCGGCGCCTGGTCGGTTTGCCGGAAGGGCCCCCGTAGTTTCCGCTGGGGGTTGCCGCAAACGTCTCCGTGACTCCGGCCGTCGCGGCGTGTCATGCTGGCGACGCGCGGGGTAAGGAGGATTATGTCGCCAAGGCAGCGCTCTAGGCGCGTCACACGGCCGGTCAAGACGCGGCTCACGAAAAAACGCGTCTCCGGCGCGGCTGCGCAGACGCGTGGCCGGCGCAAATCCTCAGTCGTCGCGCCCGGCATGGTCGAGGCCGCGCTCGCCGCCTTTGCGCACGAGGTTCGCACGCCGCTGACAGGCATCCTGGCGATCAGCAACCTCCTGGCGACCTCCGATCTCGATGAGCGGGAACGGCGTTGGGTCGACACCATCAGGGCAGGCGCGGAGCATCTGGCGAGCCTTGCGACCCTGTTTGTCGACGCCGCCCGAAGCGGCGGTCCCGGGCTAAAGGTGCGGCAGGACTTCTTCGACCTGCGGACACTCGCGCGTAACGCCGGCGATTCGCTGACCGGCCGCGCTGCGGCCAAGGGCCTGGAGGCGTCGGTCGATATTTCCGGACGACTTCCGGCATTTGCGATCGGCGACCCGGTCCGGCTTCGCGCCGCGCTGGAGAACCTGATCGACAATGCGGTCAAATTTACCGACCAGGGCAGCGTGGCACTGCTGGTCACGCCGCTGCGCAGCACCAAGGGCAAGATCGCCGTGGCATTCGCGGTCTCCGACAGCGGCATCGGCCTCACGCTCAATGAGGTCAAGCGCCTGTTCCGTCGCTTCTCTCAGGCCAATGTCTCCATCGCTTCACGCTTCGGCGGCGCCGGGCTCGGATTGGCCTCGGTCAAACAGCTCGCGCGCGCGATGGGCGGCGACATCCTCGTGACCCAGCGCAAGGGCGGCGGCACCACCTTTACGCTCAAGGCCGTGATGGCCTCCGCAGAAGACACGCTGACCGTTTCGTCACGCACGGTGGACGATGCGCCGTCGGTCTCGCAGCAATCGCTGCGACTGCTGAGCGTCGAAGACAATCCGTTCGGGCGGGTGGTGCTCAATGCGATCCTGACCGAACTCGGCCACCAGACCGAGTTCATCGGCCAGGGCGAGGCCGCGCCGCAGCGGATCGCCCAAGGCGCGTTCGACGCGGTGCTGATGGACATGGTGCTGCCGGGGATCGACGGCATCGAGGCCATCCGGCGCATTCGCGCGCTGGCTCCGCCGCTCGGCGGCATCGCGATCATCGGCGTATCGGGGCGCGGCGACGACGAGGCGGCATCGCGCGACGCCGGCGCCGACGCCTTTCTGGTCAAACCTGTGTCTCCGCGTGCGCTAGCGACTGCGCTGCTTGAAGCGACACGCCGGAGGGTAGCCGCGACTTGATGATCGCCGCGTTCAGTTCGCCGCCATAGACGAAGATCGCGGCGATGAAATACAGAAACACCAGCGCGATGATCACCGATGCGAGCCCGGCGTACATCGTGACGTAATTGTTGGCGAACCGCGCCAGATACTGGCCGAATACGACGCCCGAGAGCATCGACGCGACCATGGTGAAGATGATGCCGGGCAGAATCTGCAGAAAGCTGCGACGGCCGGCCGGCAGCCAGGTGTGCAGGATGATGAGCGCGACGATCAGCGCCGCGACGGTGATGCCGTAACGGGCGACGTTGAGGACGCTCTCGTTGGTTTCGACGAAGAACGGAATGTGACGCCGCGCCGATTCGAGCAGGAGCGGGCCGAGCACGATCAGGAACGCCATCGCCAGCGCGGTGAAGGCGGCGACCAGCGTATAGCCGATCGACTCCAGCCGCAGCCAGTACCAGCTTCGCACTTCGATCACAGAATAGGCGCGGTTGAGCGCGACGCGCAGGGCTTCGACGCCGTTCGACGCGAAATAGACCGCCAGCACCGCGCCGATGGTCAGCACGTCGCTGCGGGTCGTGGTCAGCACGTCGTGGATCTCCCCCGACAGCGCATCCGCCACCTGTTTGGGCCAGACCTGCAGCAGCAACTCGGCGGCCTGGTCGGCGAGTTCCTTGGAGCCGGCAAAACCGGCCAGCGAGGTCAGCACGATCAGGAACGGAAACAGCGCCATCAAGGTCGACAGCGCGATGTGGCTGGCGATCGCCCAGCCGTCATCGGCGAGAAACGTATAAAACGCGTCCATTGCGACGTGGTAGACGTAGCGAAGCTGCTTCACATACCACCTCAAGCTCGCGAACGGCGGTTCGATCCGAAACCCCTTGAGCTTCGGACATTATCGGTCAAAAAGCCAGATCGGCGAGCCATTGTGAACGTGTGGAAGTTGACCTTTTGCGGTGTTATGTAGCACCCATGGCATCCTTCCTCAGTACGATCGTTCTGCCCATCGCGGTCGCGGCCGTGGCGCTGGTCCTGCTGCTCGGCCTCGTCAACATGATGCGTGGCGGCTCGCCCAGTCGTTCGCAGAATCTGATGCGGCTGCGGGTCTTGCTGCAGTTTGTCGCCGTCGTCATCGCCATGGTCGCCGTCTGGGCGATCGGCAAGTAAAGTCCGGAAAGAAGGAATCGCGAATGGTCGTGCTCAACCGCATCTACACCAGGACCGGCGACGACGGCACCACCGCGCTCGGCAGCGGCGAGCGCCGTCCGAAGTACGATCTGCGGATCGCCGCCTATGGCACCGTGGATGAAACCAACGCCGCTATCGGCGTGGTGCGGCTGCACCTCGGCGCGGCGCGCGAACTCGATGCGATGCTGGGCCGGATCCAGAACGACCTGTTCGATCTCGGCGCCGACCTGGCGATGCCCCAGCGCGACGGCAAGGCGGAGCGGCTGCGGATGCTGTCGAGCCAGGTCGAGCGGCTCGAACGCGACATCGATGGTTTGAACGAGCAGCTTTCGCCGTTGACCTCGTTCGTGCTTCCGGGCGGCACCCCCGCCGCGGCCTACCTGCACCTGGCCCGCACCATATGCCGCCGGGCGGAGCGGATCATGGTGGAACTCGCCGCCCGCCCCGACGAACCTGTCAATGCGGCGGCCATTCACTATATGAACCGCCTGTCCGATCTCCTGTTCGTCGCCAGCCGCGCGGTAAACGACAACGGGGCCGGCGATGTGCTTTGGGTGCCGGGCCAGAATCGCTAGGCTGTCTCTCCATGGGCCGATTTTTGGCCCTGGCGCGTTGACCGCCGATGGCGGGACCTTTAGGTTCCGCGCCCAAGCCAATTAACCCGGAATTGAAGTGAAAGTGGATCGATGAAGGTTCTTGTGCCGGTCAAGCGGGTGGTCGACTACAACGTCAAGGTTCGCGTCAAGAGCGACGGGACGGGCGTGGAACTCGCCAACGTCAAGATGTCGATGAATCCGTTCGACGAAATCGCCGTCGAGGAAGCGCTGCGGCTCAAGGAAGCCGGCAAGGCGACCGAGGTGGTGGTGGTGTCGATTGGCCCGGCGCAGGCCTCGGAGACGATCCGGACCGGTCTGGCGATGGGCGCCGATCGCGGCATCCTGGTCAAGGCCGAAGGCCATGTCGAGCCGCTGGCGGTCGCCAAGATTCTCAAGGCCGTGGTGGATCAGGAGAAGCCTGGCCTCGTCATTCTGGGCAAGCAGGCGATCGACGACGATTCGAACCAGACCGGCCAGATGCTGGCGGCCTTACTCGGCTGGTCGCAGGCGACCTTCGCCTCCAAGGTCGAGGTCGACGGCGCCGATTTCAAGATCACGCGCGAGGTCGATGGCGGCCTGCAGACCGTGAAGCTGAAGGGACCGGCGATCGTCACCACCGACCTGCGGCTGAACGAGCCGCGTTACGCCTCGCTGCCCAACATCATGAAGGCGAAGAAGAAGCCGATCGACGACAAGAGCGCGGCGGACTACGGCGTCGATCTCACGCCGCATCTCGAAGTGCTGAAGACGACGGAACCGCCCGGCCGCAAGGGTGGCGTCAAGGTCAAGGACGTCGCCGAACTGGTATCCAAACTCAAGACCGAAGCCGGGGTTCTCTGATGACGACGCTGCTGATCGCCGAACACGACAACGTCTCGATCAAGGACGTCACCAACAAGGCGCTGACGGCGGCCGCCGCACTCGGCGCCGACGTGCATGTGCTGGTCGCCGGTGAAAACGCCAAGGCGGCGGCTGATGCCGCAGCCCGGCTTGCCGGCGTCAAGAAGGTGCTGCTGGTCGACAACGCCGCCTACGCCCACGACCTCGCCGAACCGCTGGCCGCGCTGATCGTTGCGCTGGCGCCGTCCTATGACGCGTTCGTCGCGCCGGCGACCTCGCGCTTCAAGAACGTGATGCCGCGCGTCGCCGCCCTGCTTGACGTGATGCAGGTGTCGGAGATCATCAAGGTGATTTCGCCGGACACCTTCGAACGGCCGATCTATGCCGGCAACGCCATCCAGACGGTGAAGTCCAGGGACGCCAAGAAGGTGATCACGGTGCGGACCTCGACCTTCGCCGCGGCCGGTGACGGCGGCAGCGCTCCGGTCGAGAACGCGGCCGCAGCCGCCGACCCCGGCCTCTCCAGCTTCGTCGGCGAGGAAGTCGCCAAGAGCGATCGTCCCGAACTGACGTCGGCCAAAATCATCGTCTCCGGCGGCCGCGCGATGCAGAGCCGCGAGAATTTCGCCAAGTATATCGAGCCGTTGGCCGACCGGCTGGGCGCCGGCGTCGGCGCCTCGCGCGCCGCGGTCGACGCCGGCTATGCGCCGAACGACTGGCAGGTCGGCCAGACCGGCAAGGTGGTCGCGCCCGAACTCTATGTCGCGATCGGAATCTCGGGTGCTATCCAGCATCTCGCCGGCATGAAGGATTCCAAGGTGATCGTTGCGATCAACAAGGATGAAGACGCGCCGATCTTCCAGGTTGCCGATTACGGCCTTGTGGCGGACCTCTATCAGGCGGTTCCTGAACTGACCGAAGCGCTCGGCAAACTCGGCAAGTAGTCACGGCGGACAACGGCCGGAACGTGAACGTGGATGACAAGATGGCGGTGACAATCAAGAAGGTCGGCGTGATCGGCTCGGGCCAGATGGGCAACGGCATCGCGCATGTGGCGGCGCTGGCCGGCCTCGACGTGGTGCTCAACGATGTATCGGACGACCGGCTGAAATCGGCGATGGCGACCATCAACGGCAATCTGTCGCGCCAGGTCGCCAAGAAGGCGATCACCGAGGGTGCGCGCAAGCAGGCGCTCGACCGGATCTCCTCCACCGTGGCGCTCGACGGATTGTCGGATTGCGATCTCGTGATCGAGACCGCGGTCGAAAAGGAAGAGGTCAAGCGCAAGATCTTTCACGATCTCTGCACGGTGCTGAAGCCGGAAGCGATCATCGCCTCCAACACCTCGTCGATCTCGATCACGCGGCTTGCCGCCTCGACTGACCGGCCCGAGCGCTTCATCGGCATTCACTTCATGAATCCGGTGCCGCTGATGGAGCTGGTCGAACTGATCCGCGGCATCGCCACCGATGATGTCACCTTCGATACCGCCAAGGAGTTCGTCACCCGGCTCGGCAAGCACATCGCAGTCTCGGAGGATTTCCCGGCCTTCATCGTCAACCGCATCCTGCTGCCGATGATCAACGAGGCGATCTACACGCTCTACGAGGGCGTCGGCAATGTCGAGGCGATCGACGCGGCGATGAAGCTCGGCGCCCACCATCCGATGGGACCGCTGGAACTGGCCGATTTCATCGGTCTCGACACCTGCCTGTCGATCATGCAGGTGCTGCACGAGGGATTGGCCGATTCCAAGTACCGCCCGTGCCCGCTGCTGGTGAAGTATGTCGAGGCCGGCTGGCTCGGCCGCAAGACCCAGCGCGGCTTCTACGATTACCGCGGCGACAAGCCGGTCCCGACGCGTTAGGCGCGGCGTTGGCGTCATCTGTTGGGGGTACTGAGCAAGCGTACCCACCATTTCCTGAATCGAAACGAGTAGACGGTGGGTACGACGCGCTGTGCATGCGACACCAATTCTCAAATCGATGGCGAATTCACGATCTCCAGCATTCGTTAACCATCGCCGGGTAGGCTCCGCGCGTTAGGAGTCGAGCGAATGGACATGATGGCTATGGTATCGAGCCTGCTCGCCATGAAGGCGGGCGGCGTGCAGCAGCAAGTCGCGGCGACGATCCTGAAATCCAATGCGGACGCGGAGAAGTTCGCGGTCCAGACCCTGCTCGGCGGCCCGGCCGCGCCGTCATCGGCCAATCTCGCGCCCGGGGTTGGCGGCAATCTCGATATCGCGGCGTAGGTCTATTCTCCCGTCATTTCAGGATTCCGGGTTCGCGCGAAGACGCGCGCCCCGGAATGACGATTCCTAGACTAGGGCTGCACCGCTGCCTTGATCAGCTTGATGGCGTCGTCGCTGGCCCATTCGGCGGGGCCGGCGAGGTTGGCGATCTCGCAGCCCTGGCCGTCCACCAGCACCGAGGTCGGCATCCCCAGCGCCTTGCCAACGCTCTTAAGATCCTGAAAAACCTTGGCTTTTGAATCGGCGAAATATGCGAGCCGGGTCAGATTGGCCTCTTTCAGGAAGGTTCGCGGCTTGTCGGGATCGCGGGTGTCGATATTGATCGCGACCACCTCGAACGCCTTGCCGCCGAGCTGCGCCTGCAGGCTGTCGAGCGCCGGCATTTCCTTGCGACAGGGCACGCACCAGGTGGCCCACAGGTTCACCAGCACGGTCTTTCCGCGCCAGTCCGAGAGCTTTCTGGGCTTGCCCTCGGCGTCTTCAAAGGCAAGGTCCGGGAGCCGCATCGGGCTTGTCGCCATGGTCAGCGCGGCCACCTCGCCATGGGCCAGCGGCGCGAGCTTGCGGGCCAGTTCGACTGCCCCGCTGCAGGCGGAATCGCCGCCCGGCCCGCGCTTGAAGCCGCCGAAGCCGTAGAAGGCGGCAAATCCGGCCAGCGCCAGGGCCGCCGCCGCGCCAATGGCGATCGGGATCCGGCGGTTGGCGGCCGGGAGGGGCGGGGGCGTGTCGGGCATATCGTTTGTCATCCTGTATCGGATACGGCTATGCAGGGCGCATGTTACGGTCGGGGTTCGGTCGCGAAGGGCCCGGCGTTTCGCTGGATCCGACGTTAAATGGCAGGGCGCGAGAAGTCATGAGCAACAAGATGTGGGGCGGTCGTTTCACCGGGCGGCCCGACGCGATCATGGAGGAAATCAACGTCTCGATCGACGTTGACCGCCACCTCTACGCCCAGGACATCGCCGCGTCCAAGGCCCACGCCGCGATGCTGTCGGCGCAAGGCATCATCACCGCGAGTGATGCGAAAAATATCGGCAAGGGTCTAGACACGATTTTGTCAGAGATCGACAACGGCGCGTTCGATTTCAAGCGCGCGCTCGAAGACATCCATATGAACGTCGAGAGCAGGCTGTCCGAATTGATCGGGCCGGCCGCTGGGCGCCTCCACACCGCCCGTTCCCGCAACGACCAGGTGGCGACCGATTTCCGGCTTTATGTGCGCGACGAGATCGACGAGATCGACGCGGCGCTATCAGCGTTCCAGCAGGCGCTGGTGACGCGGGCGCTGGAACATGCCGCGACCGTGATGCCGGGCTTCACCCATCTGCAGACCGCCCAGCCGGTGACGCTCGGGCATCATCTGCTCGCCTATGTCGAAATGGCCGCGCGCGACCGCGGCCGCTTTGCCGATGCCCGCCGGCGGCTGAACGAATCGCCGCTGGGCGCTGCGGCGCTGGCGGGAACCTCGTTTCCGATCGACCGGGCGGCGACCGCCAAGGCGCTCGGCTTCGACCGGCCGATGGCCAATTCGCTCGACGCGGTCTCGGACCGCGACTTCGTGCTGGAGGCGCTGTCGGCGGCGTCGATCGCGTCCGTGCATTTGTCGCGCTTCGCCGAGGAGCTCGTGCTCTGGACCTCGCCGCTGGTGGGCCTGGTGCGGCTCTCCGACAAGTTCACCACCGGCTCCTCGATCATGCCGCAGAAGCGCAATCCGGACGCCGCCGAACTGGTGCGCGCCAAGACCGGGCGGGTGATCGGCGCGCTCACCGCGCTGCTGATCGTGATGAAGGGGCTGCCGCTCGCCTATCAAAAGGACATGCAGGAGGACAAGCAGGGCGCAATGGAGGCGTTCGGTGCGCTGTCGCTGGCGATTCGCGCCATGACCGGCATGGTGCTGGACCTCGTGCCCGACGAGGCGCGGATGAAGCAGGCGGCCGGCGAGGGCTACGCCACCGCCACCGATCTGGCCGACTGGCTGGTGCGGACGCTGAAAATGCCGTTCCGCGACGCCCATCACGTCACCGGCCGCATCGTCGCTTTGGCGTCGAAACAGGGCGTGGCGCTGCATGAGCTGCCGCTGCAGGCGATGCAGGAGGTCGAGCCCAAGATTACCGCCGACGCCTTGCGCGGGCTTTCGGTGGAGGCTTCGGTCAGGAGCCGGACCAGCTATGGCGGCACCGCGCCAAAGAACGTGCTGGCGCAGGCAAAGGCCTGGGCCAGACGGCTGGAAAAAGCGCGAAAAAGACCCTGAGAGATAATTTTCGCTGCAATTTCATGGTTATCCCGCGGCCATCAGCACTCGCCAGAGCGCGGCAATCTTTGTATGGTGCGCCGCGTATTGGGGATTCCATCGTGATCATCAACGACCGCCCTTCGTCCTCGAGATGGGCCATCATTTTCTTGAGCGCGGCCGCGCTCATGCTCGCGGGTTGCGGCCGCAAGGGCGGGCTCGATCTGCCGCCGAACGCGCCGCAGCTGTCGGGCGCCCCGGATACCGAGGCCGAGCGCGCGGCGCAGCCCGGCGTCTTCAGTTCGACCTACGGGTCCGATGCGGCGCCGACGGCCCCCAAAGGCAGCAAGAAGAAATTCGTTCTCGATCCGCTGCTGGACTGAGCCCGCCATGAATCACTTCGACTATCGCAACGGCGTGCTGCACGCCGAAGCCGTCAACCTGTCCGACCTCGCGGATGCCGTGGGTACGCCGTTCTATTGCTATTCGACGGCGACGCTGGAACGCCATTATCGGGTCTTCACCGAGGCCTTTGCCGGCGAGAAGACGCTGGTCTGTTATGCGATGAAGGCCAATTCCAACCAGTCGGTGCTGCGCACGCTGGCGAAACTCGGCGCCGGCGCCGACGTGGTGTCCGGCGGTGAGCTCAAGCGCGCGCTGGCGGCCGGCTTTCCGCCGGAAAAGATTCTGTTCTCCGGCGTAGGCAAGACAGAGGCCGAACTGCGCGCGGCGCTGGCGGCGGACATTCTCTGCATCAACGTCGAGTCCGAACCCGAACTGGAATTGCTGGCCAGGCTCGCGGTCGAGGCCGGCAAGACCGCGCGGATATCGGTGCGGGTCAATCCGGATGTCGATGCCGGCACCCATGCCAAGATCGCCACCGGCAAGTCCGAAACCAAGTTCGGCGTTCCGATCGCGCGCGCGCGCGCCGTTTATGCCCGTGCGGCCAAACTGCCGGGGATCGTGGTGACGGGCGTCGACATGCATATCGGCAGCCAGATTACCGATCTCGGCCGGATGGAAACCGCGTTCCGGATTCTCTCCGATTTCGTGCAGACGCTGCGCGCCGACGGCCACGCGATTTCGCATATCGATTTCGGCGGTGGGCTCGGTATCCCCTATCACGCCGACCGCGAAGCGCCGCCCCTGCCGTCCGCCTATGCGGCGATGGTCAAGCGGGTGACGCACAATCTCGGCTGCACCCTGATGTTCGAGCCCGGGCGGATGATCGTCGGCAATGCCGGCATCCTGGTTTCCCGCGTCATCTACCTGAAGCCCGGCGAGGCCAGGAATTTCGTCATCATCGACGCGGCGATGAACGATCTGATCCGGCCCACTTTGTATGAAGCCCATCACGACATCGTGCCGGTGCGCGAGCCGGCCAAGGGCGCGCCAATGATCAGGGCCGACGTGGTCGGCCCGGTCTGCGAAACCGGCGACTACATCGCGCTCGACCGCAGCCTGCCCGAGCCGAAGGCCGGCGATCTCATCGCGATCATGACCGCCGGCGCCTATGGCGCGGTGCAGTCCGGCTTCTACAATACGCGGCCGCTGGTGCCGGAAGTGCTGGTCAAGGGCGACCAGTACGCCGTGGTGCGCCCGCGCATCGAGGTCGACGACCTGATCGCGATGGACCGAACGGCGCCGTGGCTGTGATCAGTTTGCGTTCCTGACGTCGGCAGGCGGCGTTGGCGGCGTACGGTCCCGGAGCACAATGTAGATGGCGGGAATGACAAGTACCGTCAGCAGCGTCGATGACGCGAGCCCGAACAGCAGAGAAATCGCCAGCCCCTGAAAGATCGGATCGAGCAATATGGTCGCGGCGCCGATCATGGCCGCGAGCGCGGTCAAGAGGATCGGCTTGAAGCGCACGGCGCCGGCTTCCAGGACCACGTCGCGCACCGACTTGCCCTGTCCGCCGCTGTGCCGGATGAAATCCACCAGCAGGATTGAATTGCGGACGATGATGCCGGCGAGTGCAATGAACCCGATCATCGAGGTCGCGGTGAAGGGAGCGCCGAACAGCCAGTGGCCGATCAGGATCCCGATCAGCGTCAAGGGAATCGGCGTCAGGATCACCAGCGGCAACCGGAAGCTGCGGAACTGGGCCACGACCAGCACGTAAATGCCAAGTATGGCGGCGCCGAATGCCGCGCCCATGTCGCGGAAGGTCACATAGGTGATCTCCCATTCGCCGTCCCATAACAGCGTCGGGCGAGACTCATCCGCAGGTTGACCGTGCAGGCTGATGGCGGGCTTCGGCAACGCGCCCCAATCGTGGGCGTCGATACGGGTGGCGACCTCGAGCATGCCATACAGCGGAGCCTCGAAGCGGCCGGCGAGTTCGGCCATCACCATGTCGGCAAAACGGCCGTCGCGGCGGAAGATGGCCGGCGAACCCTCCTCGACGCTCGCCTTCACGACCTGGCCCAGTTCGACCACCGTCTTGCTGCCGGGGAGCGTGTTGGCGGGCACCGGGGTCGAAGCCAGCGCTTCGGTCCAGGCCAGATCGCGCTTCGGCAGGCGGACCGCGATCTCGATGGGATTGCGGTCTTCGCCGCGGTGGGAGTAGCCGACCGAAACGCCGCCGAACAGCGTCTGAATGGTGTCGTAGACGTCGCGCTGCTCGACGCCAAAGAACTCGAGGCGGTCCTGGTCGATCGACAGCCGCAGCCGTGGCCGCTTCTGGCCGATCGAATCGTCGATATCGACAATGAACGGCACCTCGGCGAACACTTTCTTGAGTTCGCCGGTGACCGCCCGCCGTGTCGCCGCGTCGGGTCCGTAGATCTCGGCGAGCAGGGTCGCCAGCACGGGTGGGCCGGGCGGCACCTCGACCACCTTGATGCTGGTGCCGGCGGGAACGCTGACCGCTTTGAGCTGCTGCCGCAGATCGAGCGCGATGTCATGACTTGCCCGCTTGCGGTCGGCGCGCGCGGCGAGATTGACTTGCAGTTCGCCAAGTTCGGGCCTCTGCCGCAGGTAATAGTGCCGCACGAGGCCGTTGAAATTGAACGGCGCCGGCGTGCCGGCGTAGGACTGCACCGAGGTGATCTCGGGCAATCCGCGCGCGATATCAGCTGCGGCGAACAGCGTTCGCTCGGTGTCCTCCAGGCTCGCGCCTTCGGGCAGATCGAGCACGACTGCGATCTCGGACTTGTTGTCGAACGGCAGCAATTTGACGGTGACGGACTTGGTCGCGAACAGCGTCATCGACAGCAGCGTCGCGACACCGACCGCGATCAGGAAGATCCAGGACGAGCGCTTGCTGCGCACGATCGGGGTGGCGAAGCGACGGTAGATGCGCCCGAGCATGCCTTCGTCATGCGCCGCGTGAGCCGCGCCCGCGGCGCCTTCTCTCGGCGCCAGCCGCAGCATCAGCCACGGCGCCACCACCATGGCGACAAAGAACGAGAACAGCATGGCGGCCGACGCGTTGGCCGGGATCGGCGCCATATAGGGCCCCATCAGTCCCGAGACGAACAACATCGGCAGCAGCGCAGCGACGACCGTCAAGGTGGCGACGATGGTCGGATTGCCGACCTCGGCGACGGCCTCGATCGTGGCCTGCACGCGGGGACGCCCGTCGTTCATCGACCAATGGCGGGCGATGTTCTCGACCACCACGATGGCGTCATCAACCAGGATGCCGATCGAGAAGATCAGCGCGAACAGGCTGACGCGGTTGATGGTGTAGCCCATCAGGTTGGCGGCGAACATCGTCAGCAGGATCGTGGTCGGAATAACCACCAGCGTCACCAGCGCCTCGCGCCAGCCGATGGCAATCGCAATCAGAACGACGATCGAGACGGTGGCAAGGCCGAGATGAAACAACAGTTCGTTGGCTTTTTCATTGGCGGTCTCGCCATAATCTCGCGTGACCGTGACTGCCACACCATCGGGAATCAGGCGCGATTTCAGTCCTTCGAGCCGGTGCGAGATTTCCTCCGAGACAACCACCGCATTGGCGCCCGCCCGCTTGGCCAAAGCCAGGCTGACCGCGGGCACTCGCTGCCAGTTTCCCTTGCCGTCGCGCGCATCGTTCCAGACGCGGTGCTCGGTGGTGTTTGGCCCGATCACCACCGAGGCGACGTCCTTGACGTAGACGGGGCGACCGTCCCGGGTCGAGATCAGCAACAGGCCGATGTCGGGAATTCCTGACAGCGTTTGCCCGGCCGCGACGCCGCGGACGATCCCGGCTTCGCGGACCTGACCCGCCAGGAACGAACGATTGGCATCCCTTACCTTGCCGACGAGTTGCTGCAGCGTGACGCCAAACAACGACAACTTCTCCGGATCTGGTTCGACCCTGATCTGCTGGGGGGCACCGCCGGAGATATAGGTCAGCCCGATGCTGTCGACCTTCATCAACTCGGCGCGCAGTTTGTCGGCAATCTCGTAGAGGTCCTTGTCCGACCAGCGGTCGGCGACTTCGGGTCCGGGCGAAAGCGTGAGCACGGTGACGGCGACGTCGTTGATGCCGCGCCCGACGATCAACGGCTCGGGAATGCCGACCGGAATACGATCCAGATTGGCGCGCACCTTCTCGTGGACGCGCAGGATCGCATCCTCCGACTTGGTGCCGACCAGAAAACGGGCCGTGACCAGGACGCGGTCGTCTTCGCTCTGGCTGTAGACATGCTCCACGCCATCGATGCCCTTGACGATGGCCTCGAGCGGCTTGGTGACCAGTTCGACCGCATCAGGCCCCCGCAATCCGTCGGCGTTGACGCGGATGTCGACCATGGGGACGCTGATCTGCGGCTCTTCCTCACGCGGAATTGCGATCACGGCCATCAGGCCAACGATGAGCGAGGCGAGCAGAAACAGCGGCGTCAGTGGCGAACCAATGGTCGCGCGCGTGAGCCGTCCGGACAGGCCGAGGTTCATGGCTGGACCAACTGGTCGCCGGCGCGGATCCCGGAGAGAATCTCAAGACCGTTCGGAATTTCCGGCGAAGGTCGATCGCGGCCGCGCTGCACCGGCGCGTTGATGGCGCGATCGCCCTGGCGGATCTGGACGTAGTCGATGCCGTAGCGCGTGGTCACGTAGGAGGAGGGGATCACGAAGGCGGTACGCTCGCCGCCCGAGATCCAGACCCGGAGCCGGTCGCCGACGAAATATTCGCCGAGGTTCTCCACCGTCGCATCGGCGATGACGCGGCCGTCCTCGATCTGCGGATAGACCAGTTCGATCACGCCGATTCTTGAGATCTGTTCGCCGAACTCGGCGCCATCGACGCGGATCTTGTCGCCGGCTCTCAGGAAGCGGGCATGACGCTCCGGCACCCGCAGCCGGAGCTTGAAATTCTGCTGCGCGATCATCGCAACGGGGTCGCCGGGCAGCACCACCGAGCCGACCGCCACGAGCTTTTTTAGGACACGCCCGCCAGCAGGGGCAAGTACCTGGCCTTCATTCAATTGCTGCTGGATCACCGCGCGCTCGGCGACCCGCGCCCGCAGCCCGTTTTCGGCGACGTTGAGCGCGGTCCGCGCCTCGTCCAGCCTGATCCGGGGCAGCGTGCCGCGCTCCACCAAACCCTCGATGCGGTTAAAGTCGATCTGCGCTTGGCTCGATTGCGCCTGCAATGCGTCGATCTGCGCGTCGAGCGCCTTCATCTGCAGCGCGAGCTTTTCGTCTCCGATCGCCGCGATCGCCTGGCCGCTGGTGACTGAATCGCCTTCACGGACATGGAGCTGGGCAACGGTGCCGCCAATGCGCCCGCGCGCCGGCACCACGCTGACACTCTCTACGGTGGCGAATACCGCCTTCTCGTCGGCGACCGTCCGCGCAGCGACTGTAAGGGTCTCGGCGGCGGCTGGCGGAGCAACCAAAGCGCCGGCGGCAAGAATGCCCGACATCATCAATCTACGCATGTTCTATCCATCTGGTAGGCGGCATGCCGCACGATAGCGCCTTGATTTTCGCGGAGCTCGCCGCCGTCATGTTGATCTGCCTCAACGCGCCGCGCGGCCGGCTCTATAGTTTTTGTTTGAATTTCCCGGCTTTCGGGACGCGCAATAGATTTGATAAAGCGTTCTCAGCACCTCGTGCGGGGGCTCGCGGGCGATCGAGTAGTAAATCGTCTGGGCATCCCGAAGTGCAGCCACCAGGCCGTTTTATGAGCGCTCCCTGCTCTACAGAATTGTCGCCAAGAGTCAGGGAGGACAGGGACATGAGTGAAACCCGAAAAATCGTTTGCGGCGGCTGTGGAAAGACCAACCGGCTGCCGACCGAACGGACGCCGGCGGCGGCGCGCTGTGGATCCTGTCATCGGCCGATCTTCAGCGGCCATCCGGTCGAGGTCGACGAGGCCGGCTTCGGCCGCCATCTGGCGAACAGCGATATTCCGTTGCTGGTGGATGTCTGGGCGCCGTGGTGCGGTCCGTGTCGCGCGATGGCGCCGATGTTCGAGCGTGCCGCCAGCGAGCTCGAACCCGACGTTCGCCTGCTGAAGCTCAACTCCGACAATGCGCCTGCCGTTTCCTCACGCCTCGGCATCAGCGGTATCCCGACGCTTCTGCTGATGCGCGGCGGCCGCGAGATTGCCCGCACCGCAGGCGCGATGGACACGCAGCGAATTGTAGCCTGGACAAGGGCGGGGCTGGCCCGGTCCTGACTCCAAGAACTGGAATTCAACCCCAAGCAAAGGAACGCATCATGAATATCGATAGAGCCGTGCTGATGTTCGCCGGCGTCGTCGTGTTGCTCGGGCTCACGCTCGGCTGGCTCGTCAGTCCATACTGGTTTCTCCTGACGGCGTTCGCCGGGCTGAACATGATCCAGGCGTCGATCACCGGCTTCTGCCCGGCGGCGATGGTGTTCAAAATGTTCGGCGTGCGCGGCGGCAGCGCGTTCTCGTGACTACTACTGATTAAGTCCGCGCGGGTGCGCGAGCGGAAACGGTCGGCGAGAGCAGGCTTGCGATCTCGGCTTTCGGAAACACGAACTACACGATGCAAAGGGGCCGTTGCTGAGCAGCGACGTCGGGACGTATTCGAGCAACGGATGAGCAACCTCGTAGTCGCTCCTGGGTCGTCTTGATCTAACTCAACTGGCGCCCTTTGATATTCACCGAGACTATTTTGGAAGATGGACAGATAACGGCCAACCTCGTGGTCGGCGCTGGGTGGGCGAAATGAGTTCGCGGGCATTCAAGGTGGGGGCCGCGCTGGTCGTCGTCATCTCTCTTATTTTGGCCGGCGGCTATTATTGGCGTTTCATCCGGGAGATTCCGGTCCGGACGATTGTGCCGGAGCAAAACGTGGAAATCCGCGTCTTCGGGGTCGGCACCATCGAGGCGCAGGTCGTTTCGAAAGTGGGATTTCAGATCTCCGGAAAAGTAGTTGCCGTCGAGGCTGATCAGGGCGACTTCGTGAAGGCGGGTTCGCTGCTGGCAAAGCTCGACGATGCTGCCCAGATCGCCAAGCTGAAGAGGAGCGAAGCCGCGCAGCGACAGGCGGCCGCCAATCTGGCCAAGACCGAGGCCCAGCGCGAGCGCGCCGAAATAGCCTACCAGCAGAAGAAAAGCGTCAATGCGCGCCGGCAGACGCTCGTTGGTCGTGGGAGTGTGTCGCGTGAGGCTGCCGAGGATGCCCAGGCCGCGGAAGAAATCGCTCTTGGCGATGCCAGGATTATCGAGGCCGATACCAAGGTTGCCTCCGTGCTGCAGGAGGACGCCGCGTCGCAGCGTCAGCTCGATTCAGTCGTGCTTGCTCAGCATGAACTTCGAGCTCCGTTCGACGCCAGGGTTATTGCGCGCAGCAAGGAGCTCGGCGGCATCGCGAACGTGGGCGAGGCGGTGTTCACCCTGATTGCGCCCGAGTCCATCTGGGTAAAGGCTTATGTCGATGAAGCATTGGCCGGGGGCCTCGCAATAGGCCATCCTGCCCTCGTGCGCCTGCGATCCGACATGAACACCCCGGTCGAGGCGGAAATCGTCCGCATCGATCAGGAGAACGATCGTCTAACTGAGGAGCGCCGCGTCTATGTGCGGTGCCGGGCTTGCGATCCGCGGCATCAGCTCCGGTACCTTGGTGAACAGGCCGAAGTCGAGATAGTCAAGGCGACAGCGAGCGGTTTGTTTGTCCCGCTAAGGTTCATAGAAGGCTACGGCGGCCGGTCGGGCACGATCTGGTCGCTGCATAACGGTCGGCTCGCCCGGCAGCCGGTACAGCTCGGCGAACGCCTGCTCGACGGGCGTGTCCAGATTATCTCCCGGGTTGCCGGTGAAGTGGTGGCCGACGACCGGATCGATTTGCGTGAAGGCCGCGCGGCACGCCGCTACGATGGCTCATGAAATGAATCTCGCGCTCAAGGACATCAATCACAATCTCGGGCGCTTCCTGTTGACGTGTCTCGGGCTCAGTCTTCTGCTTGGTATCGTGCTTGCAATGGTTGGAATCTACCGCGGCCTGATCGTGGAATCGCTCGGGCTCGTTCGCGCGGCAGGCGCGCAGGTCTGGGTCGTGGAAGGCGGAACGCGCGGTCCCTTCGCCGAGGCTTCACGGCTTCCAGGGGATACCCGCATCGCCATCGCCGCACAGTGGGGTGTCGCCGCAGCCGGGGGTGTTTCGTATCAGAACGTCGAAGCCCAGCATCGTGGGCAAACCAAACGGCTGCTGGTTGTCGGTGCACAGATCGCACGGCCGGGCGAAGCGAAGTCGGTGGACGAAGGCCGGCCAATCATTCGCAGCCGTTACGAGGCCGTTGTGGACCGTGGCGCGGGACTCATGCTCGGAGAGCAGATCAAGCTCGGGCGCAACAAGTTTACCGTGGTCGGACTGACCACTAACCTTGTGGCTTCGGGCGGAGATCCGGTCATATTCATCACGCTGAGAGACGCCCAGAAGCTGCAATTCGATCTCACGCCGGCGGCGGCGCGAAGGGAAGCCGCACGCAGTTCCGGGACAGCAGGAGCGACCGACACGGTGAACGCCATCCTGGTGAGACTGATGCCCGGCGTGGACGCAAAGCGTTTCGCGCAGGACATCACGCGGTGGAAGCATCTCGCGGCGCTAACCCAGGAAGACCAGGAAACCGTCCTGGCGCGTTCCGTCGTCGATCGGGCGCGGCGTCAGATTGGCTTGTTCACTACCCTGCTCCTCACCGTTTCCACAGTGATCATCGGTCTCATTATCTACACCATGACAATCGACAAGAAGAAGTCGATTGCAACATTGAAGTTGATCGGAGCGCCCGATCGACGCATCGTTGGGCTGATCGTTGAGCAGGCCCTTGCTATGGGAATAATCAGCTTCGTCGCCGGTGCTGCGTTGATAAGTGCCGGCCAGGGCTATTTCCCGCGTCGGGTGGTTCTGGAGCTTACGGACGCTGCGATGCTGTTCGGAGTCGTGCTTGCGGCCTGCCTGATCGCAAGTGCGCTGGGGGTGCGCACGGCGCTCAGAATTGACCCTGCGTCAGCACTCGCGGGGTGACCATGGCCGAGCCACCTGTCGTCGAAGTCAGAAGAATCAGCAAGCATTTTGGCGAGGGGTCGGCCCGCGTCGATGCGCTTCGTGAGGTCTCGCTGGATGTCTTTCCAGGAACGGTGGTCGGCTTGCGTGGACCCAGCGGGTCGGGCAAGAGTACGTTGCTCAATGTAATCGGCTGCATTCTCGAGCCGAGCTCCGGCGCGATGCGGCTCAGCGGCGAATTGGTTTATGACGGCAAATGGCTGCGCGCCGACCTGCGCGGTTTACGGCTGGAGAAGATCGGCTTTATCTTCCAGTCGCACAATCTTCTGCCGTTCTTGAATGCCTGGGAGAATATCGCCGTGGCTCGCATACTGGCGGGCGCCAGCCCGGCACAAGCCAAGGGTCGCGCCCTCGAACTGCTCACCTATTTGGGGATCGAACGACGTCAAGACGCCATGCCGGGTGAGCTCTCCGGCGGGGAGGCGCAGCGAATCGCGATTGCCCGGGCGCTTGCCAATGATCCGCGCATCATTCTGGCAGATGAGCCAACGGCGGCGCTTGATTCGCCGCGCGCGGGAGCCGTCATGGACCTGTTGAGGAAGGTGGCCACGGAGCGTCGCACGGCCGTGATCGTGGTCACGCATGATGAAAAGATCTTCGACCGGTTCGACCATATCTACTCGCTCCGAGACGGGGCACTAACTCCTCCAATCGCCGCGTAATTACCGACTGAATCCGGCCGGCGGCGATAGACGCCAAATGTGTGGGGGTTCATCGCGACTACGCTGGCGGGCGGCAAGCTGCACCTCGATCGGCGGCTGAGCGAAGATGCGATTCGCATCCATATCGGAGGACCGCAGGGAAAAACTGCATCGGCCCGACGTGCTGCCACAAGCCCTCCGTCACTTCGCCGCGTGGCCGCCCTTGGCGCCGCCGACCACGACGCCCGCCGCTTTCTCGATCGGCTTGATCGCGGCGGTGAAGTCCGATTCCGCTCCCTCTTCGCGGATGATGACTTCCCACAGGCGGCCGACCGCCTCGGCGACTTCCATCGACAGCCCCAGCGACTTCATCTCCTCCAGCGCGAGCCGGACGTCCTTCACCATCAGGCCGGTGGCAAAGCCGAAGTCGAAGGTACGCGGCAGCACCGAGCGCGGAAACTTGTCGCGGCTGGCGGTGTTGAGGCCGGAACCGGCGTTGATGACGTCGATCATGATGGAGGGATCGAGCCCCGCCTTGACGCCCATCACCACGGCTTCCGACGTCGCCACCATGGCGGTCGCCGACAGGAAGTTGTTGGCGAGCTTCATGGTCTGCGCGGAACCCGGCTTCTCGCCGATGAAGAATACCTTGCCGATCACCCCAAGGGCGGGCTTGACCAGCTCGCAATCGGCGCGCGGGCCGGAGACCATCACCGCCAGCGTTCCCTTTTCGGCGCCGCCGACGCCACCGCTGACGGGGCTGTCGATCTGCACGATGTTCTGTTTCGCCAGCAGGCCATGAATTCTGGCCGCCATGTGCGAGCCGACGGTGGAGAGATCGACGAAGCGCCTGACCCGCTTGCCCTCGATCACGCCGCCGGTGCCGGTCGCGACCTCCAGCGAGGCCTGCAGCGACGGCAGGCTCGCCAATACGGTCTCGCAGCGGTCGGCGACATCCTTTGGTGACGATGCCGCTTGCGCGCCGAGCGCGGCGAGCCTGTCGACCGCCTCCTTGCGGGTATCGAACACGGTGAGTTGATGCCCGGCCTCGATCAGCCGGCGCGCCATCGGAAAACCCATTTTCCCGAGGCCGATGAATCCGATTTCCATGGCGATTTTTCCTCTGTTCCGTCATCGCGAGGAGCGAAGCGACGAAGCGATCCATTCTTTCTTGCTGCGGTGAAGTGGATTGCTTCGCTTCGCTCGCAATGACGGATAAAATTTCGGGCGGCCTCTACGCCTTGTCCAGTTCGGCGAATACTTCGCGCGCAATGCGGAAGCTGTCGACGCCGGCGGGGATGCCGGCGTAGATCGAGACCTGCATGAAGATCTCGCGGATCTCGTCGCGGCTGACGCCGTTGGTGAGCGCGCCCTTGATGTGCGCTTTCAGCTCGTGCGGCCGGTTCAGGATCGAGATCATGGCGAGGTTGAGCATGCTGCGGGTCTTGCGCGGCAGTTCCTCCCGGCCCCATACCGCGCCCCAGCAGTATTCGGTGACCAGTTCCTGGAACGGCTTGTTGAAGCTGTCGGCATTCTTCATTGCGTTGTTGACATAGGCCTCGCCGAGCACGGCCTTGCGGATTTCCATTCCCTTGTCGTGGGTCTTCTGGTCCATGTCGTTTCCTCGCCTTTTTTCGGTTCGGGGCCGACGTTACGGGGTGGCAGCCCCACAGTCACGCGTTCGTGTTATGCGTATTTCCCGGTGCGGGACCCGCTGGAAGCGGGTGCCTCATTGCCGCCGCCGTGCTAGGGTGATTTGTCGGCAACCCGGAGAGTTTGTTGAACGGCGCACCCCCTGATCCCTTACCCCCCGCGCGCGAGCCTGACTTCGCGCGCTTGCAGCTGGCGCAGGCCCTGCGACGGGCTCAATATGCGATCGCTTGGGAACGCGCATGGCCGGCTCTGGCTCGGTTGCTAAGCATTGTCGGGCTGTTTCTGGTGGTGTCCTGGGCCGGACTGTGGCTGGGACTACCGTTTCCGGCCCGCGCCGCCGGTATCGCCCTTTTCGCAATGCTGGCGCTTTGGGCGTTGTTCCCGCTCGCGCGATTTCGCTGGCCGACGCGCGAACATGGCCTGACTCGACTCGACCGCGGGACCGGCATTCGCCACCGTCCGGCGACGGCGCTGACCGATACGCTCGCGACGGCCGATCCGGTCGCGCAGGCGCTGTGGCGGGAGCAGCGCGAGCGCACGCTGGCCTCGATCAAGCGGATCCGCGCCGGGTTGCCGGCGCCGCGGCTGGCGCTCCATGATCCCTGGGCGCTGCGCGCGCTGGTGATGGTGATGATGGCGGCGGCCTATGTCGCGGCCGGCGACGAGCGCGCGATGCGCGTTGCCGCGGCGTTCGACTGGAACGGCGTAATGACGCCGGTCAACGTCCGGGTCGACGCCTGGGTGACGCCGCCGGCCTATACCGGCAAGCCGCCGGTGATTCTTTCGGCCGCCAACCGGGATGCGGCCGCGCCCGACAGCGGGCCGCTCCAGGTTCCGGCCGGCAGCACGTTGCTGATTCGGTCGAGCGGGGGCGCCCTCGATGTCGTGGTCGGCGGCGGCCTGACCGAGGTCGCGCCGAGCGAAGCCGCGCCCAAGGGCACCAGCGAGCGGCAATTCAAGATCGCAGGCAGCGGCACCGCGCATGTCCGCGCGCCGTCCGGCCCGCCGCAATGGCGGTTCGCGGCCACCCCTGACCGTGCGCCGACCATCACGCTGGCCAAGGATCCGGAGCGCCAGGCCCGCGGTTCGCTGCAAATGTCCTATCGGCTCGAGGATGATTACGGCGTGACCGAAGCGCGCGCCCAGTTCGCCGCCCGCGCCGGAGAAGCCGGCAAGGAATCCAGCAAGGAAGCCAACAAGTCGGCGGAGCCGCGGCCGCTGTTCGAGCCGCCGCAGTTTGTCCTGGCGCTGCCGAACGCGCGCACCCGCAATGGCGTCGGCCAGACCCTGAAGGATCTCACCGAAGACCCCTATGCCGGCGCCGACGTCACGCTGACGCTGACGGCAAAGGACGAGGCCGGCAACGAGGGCAAGAGCGAGCCTTTCAACATGCGGTTGCCGGAGCGGCTGTTCACCAAACCGCTGGCGCGCGCCTTGATCGAACAGCGCCGCATCCTGGCGCTCGACGCCAACCAGAATTCGCAGGTCCGTGCGGCGCTGGACGCGCTGATGATCGCGCCGGAATTGTTCACGCCGGAGACCGGCCATTATCTCGGGCTCTTCAGCGTCGCGCGGCAACTGGAGGCGTCCCGCACCGACATCGCCCTGCGCGAGGTGGTCGCCAGCCTGTGGGCGCTTGCCGTCACCATCGAGGACGGCAAGATCAGCGATGTCGACAAGGCGCTACGCGCAGCCCAGGAGGCGCTGAAGCAGGCGCTGGAGCGCGGCGCGACCGACGAGGAGATCAAGAAGCTCACCGACAATCTGCGCGCCGCGCTGGATAATTTCCTGCGTCAGCTTGCCGAGCAGTTGCGCAACAATCCGCAGCAATTGTCGCGTCCGCTCGATCCCAATACGAAAATGCTGAGCCAGCAGGATCTCAAGAGCATGCTCGACCGGCTGGAGCGGCTGTCGCGCTCCGGTGACAAGGATGCCGCCCGGCAGTTGCTGGAGCAGTTGCAGCAGATGCTGGAAAACCTGCAGATGGCGCAGCCCGGCCAGTCCGGCGACAGCGACATGGATCAGGCGCTGAACGAACTCGGCGACATGATCCGCAAGCAGCAGCAATTGCGCGACAAGACCTTCAAGCAGGGCCAGGATTCGCGGCGCGACCGCAGCCGCGGCAAGCAGGGCAAGCAGGGCGAGCAGGGCATGGGCGAGTTGCAGCAGGACCAGCAGGGTTTGCGCGACCGGCTCAGGAAACTGCAGGAAGAACTCGCCAAGCGCGGCATGGGGCAGGGTCAGCGCGGCGAGAAAGGTCAGCGCGGCGAGCAGGGTCAGGGCCAGCAGGGTCAAGGCGACGGCGAGGACGGGCTGGACCAGGCCGATTCGGCGATGGGCGACGCCAGTGGCAGGCTCGGCGAGGGCAACGCCGATGGCGCGGTGGACTCGCAGGGCCGGGCGCTCGACGCCTTGCGCAAGGGCGCCCAGAGCCTCGCCGAGGCCATGCAGCAGGGCGACGGCGACCAGCCCGGCGATGGTCCAGGCAATCCCCGCGGCCGCCAGCAGGGCGCGGCCAATGGCACTGATCCGCTCGGACGACCGCTGCGTCACAACGAGTTCAACGACGACCACTCGGTCAAGATACCCGGCGAAATCGACGTGCAGCGGGTGCGACGGATTCTGGAGGAACTGCGCCGCCGCCTGGCCGACCCGTCCCGTCCGCAGATCGAGCTCGACTACATCGAGCGGCTGTTGAAGGATTATTAGGGTTCAGTGCTCCGGATTTTCTCCAGGCAAACTGTCATCACCCGCGAAGGCGGGTGATCCAGAGCTTCTCCATCAGAATTTTCCGGCCAATCGTGAAAGGCGGGAGAGCGCAGGTAAGCGACGAACTCCTTGGCCGCGGAATTGCCTTGACCTCGACGGGTGAGGCCCGTGTTTCAGCACGGTAGATTCTAAGGCGAGGAACCCTCCCCGAAGCGACAGTGCTACGGCAGTTGCGTCGAAAAGACGATGATTCGACCCTCGGGCATTCTGGGCCGCTCTATCGATGTCAGATTGTCCGAAACTGCCCCATCATGCCGTTATCCTCGTGCTCCAGGATATGACAGTGATACATGAATGGCGCCTTTTCGGCAGGCTGATCGAAATGCACGAGTAACTCTACCGGCTCTTTCACGAGAACGGTATCGCGAGCACCGGTATCACGAAGGATTGGCTTGCCGCCGTTGCGACTAAGGACCTCGAACTGCACGCCGTGGATATGGAAAGGGTGGGACATCATCTCTCCCGAGACCTCCCAGATTTCGGTTTCACCCAGTCGGACGTCTTCGTCGATGCGGTTCATATCGAACGGACGACCGTTGATGACCATGCCGCCACCCGAGCGCGTCCCACCGCCCATCATACCCCCCATACCCAGAACAAATCGGCGTCGTGTGTTGGCTTTCGATGGATCTGCACGCGGACGCTCGACAAGGCGTTCCGGAATTTTGCTGGGCGTGCCCAGACCCCCAACGGGGACAAACTGCAAAACCGCTTCGCCTTGACCGCCAAGAATTTCCTTTGCGAGTTTACGTGCTTGCGCCAGCGGTCCTATCATCATCGGCATGTTCATGTTGGTGTCGGGAGCCGTCTTGAGAGACACCGCTTGGCCATTTGAAAAATCCACCAACACCTCGCCGCGCTCGCCCGGCGCAAGTGTGAGCGAGCGAACGCTTATCGGGCGATCGAGTAGACCACCCTCGCTTGCGATCCAGTGAAACGCTCGATTGTCGCCGAACGAAAGGTCATAGATTCTGGCGTTAGAACCGTTTACCAGCCGCAGACGCACCAATCGATTTGGAACACGCGCCGTGGCGTTCGGCGTACCATTGGCCAAGATCGTATTGCCACGACGTCCCTGCATCATCGTCATCATCCCTTGCGGGACCACCATCAGCCCGTCGTCGAACTGCCTGTCTTGAATGACAACGGGAAGGTCATCGACACCATATTCAGAGGGCAGCGCCAGAGCCCGCTCGCCCTCATCGGTAACAAGCAGCAGGCCTGCCAGTCCGGAATACACCTGTGCTCCGGTCCGCCCGTGAATGTGAGAATGATAGAACAGAGTTGCGGCAGGCTGGCGAATGGGCAACCTCGGACGCCAAGTGTCTCCGGGGACGATTATTTGATGGGGCCCGCCGTCGAGTTCGGCGGGAATGAGAAGGCCATGCCAATGAACTGTGGTGTCTTCCTTTAACGTGTTGGTTACGGCGATTTCGACGTTGTCGCCCCGATAGATTCGAATTGAGGGACCCAAATAGCCCCCACTGTATCCCAGACTGGCGCTCGCACGTCCCGGAAAGAATTCGGTAGCGCCCGCCTGAACGCGCAGCGCAACCGCGTTCCCTTCCTTCCGCGCGTCAACAAGCGGAGGAATCCGCAGGGGCTGCCGTTCCACTGCCGCATCTCCCGCGGTCCAACCCGCATAAGTGAAGGCGCCAGCGCCTATGGCGCCGGCTAGAACGGATCGACGACTGAGTGTCATAGGTACGCCTACTGGTCAGCTGAAGTCATTCGAACCCATGGCGCGGTGGTGATAAACGGATAGCCGCCCAGGTTTCTGTTAATATTGTGTCGGGTGCCGCACTTTATCGTGAGCAGAAGGACCCCCAAGATGTCGAGAGCTCGACAACCATTCCCTTATACAAAGGCAGTTCCTGACCGGAAATCCGATCGAGGCACTTGAACTAATATCATTGTTGGCTAAATTAGCGATTGCTAATTGTTTGCTCCTGTAACGACAAAGCGGCAGGGCTGCCGGTCGTCAAAGATTGTCGGCAACCGACGAATAATCAGCGGGTTCAGGCCGCCGTTGGCAGCCTCGTGATTCTTGGCGTTGGTTTGGGCGCGCTAGCTGCATGGATTGTCATCGTCATGGGCTGGCGTTGGCAGGTGCAGCGTTCGCCAGATACCTGCCTCTGGTCGATAACGAGAGCGTTAACTGGCGTGCGCTGGGCCATTTATGTCAAGGATTGAAGAGTGACATCTATCACGCAACTGAAGCGGTTCTTAAAAACCAACTCGAGTTTCCCCGACCTTATTTTTCGCGTTTGCCTCAGCCTCATATTCATCGTTGGCGGGCTTGGACATTTCGTAGAGCACCGTCAGATGCTCGAGCGGATGGCTGAATCGCCGTGGGCAAGTACGATCAATTCGATCGGCGATCCATCTGCTTTGCTATGGATTTCCGGAGCCGTTTTCGTCCCAGCCGGCGTCGCGCTTGCTGTTGGATTCATGACCCGGTTATCATCTGTCGCGCTTTTCGTGACGCTGGCGCCAATTACGATCACAATGCACCTGGCTCCGGGCCACGCCGGGCCGTTGTTCAAGAATATCGCTATCCTTGGCGCGTTGGTTCATTTCGTCTTTAACGGATCGGGTGCGTTTGCGATCGACCGGGCGTTTGCATTGACCGTTGAACCCACCGATAGGAGTTCGGGAGGACGTGCGCGGGCGAGCTAGGAAATCGCTTCTTGGCCACGGCTATGGGGATTGCGGATTACCGCGCGTTGCTGGCGCCATCGCGGCACTACAAGCTGAGGATAAAATCGGCGTCATGCTTCCATGCAACGTGGTCCTGCAGGAGCTTCACTCGGGCCGAACTGAAATTTCAGCGGTGGATCCGGTTGCGTCTATGCAGGCAATTGAGAACCCCAAGCTCGCCGAAATCGCATCAAGCGTCCGCTTGGCGCTGCAGGAAGTAATTGCAGACATTGGAACCAAGCAAGGCTCGCCAGCGTAGCGGGGGTCGAATGACAGAACCCCACCGAAAATCCCGGCGGCCCGTGGTTCTCGACAGCGGCGGTGCGTTGATGGGACTCACCCCGCCGCCGTCGCAAGTCACGGCGAAGCTTTGATCCCGACCGTCCACACGTTGAACGAGACGCCATCAAGGAATTGGGAGTTTTCTTGGGCGCTGCCCACTTCCGCAAGTTAGTCGATCGACATGACTATTCGATGCCCGCCCTCAGCTGCTTAGGGAAGGCGTCCCGCGACCGAGTTTTCCCAGTAACGATGGTTCCGGGCTAGTATTCCCGAGACATAAATAGTTGAATCGAAAGGCTACCGCGTGCCTGCCTTCACGAGGGGCGGCGGGTGCTTTTGGCTACGCCAACCCGCCTCGCAGCTACCCCGTCTTCCGCGCCGACAACGCGTCCGCCACTGCGGTGCGGATGTCGGCGACCGCAAACGGTTTGGTCATCACGTCATGCACGATGGCGTTGAGGCCGGAGGCGCGTTCGCGCTGGTCGGCGAAACCCGTCATCAACAGAATTTTGAGGTCCGGAAAATCACGCGCCGCCGCCAGCGCCAGCGCAATGCCGTCCATGACCGGCATCTGGATGTCGGTCAGCAGCAGGTCGATGGCGCCGTTTTCGCGAGTCAGGATATCCAGCGCTTCGGCGCCGTCCGCAGCGGTTACTATCTCGTGCCCGTCCATGGCGATCGCGCGCGCCACAAGCGAGCGCATGGAATCCTCGTCGTCGGCAATTAGCACCCGTGGCATCGATCCATCGCCTCCGTGACGGTGCGGCCTGTTCAGGCACGGCCGCCGGCCAGGTCCCGCCTGTTGAAGAAGCGTATATCGATATTGCGGCCTTCGGGCGGCGGCGAAGCCAGCCGCGATTTGAATTGGGCCCGCTCGCCCGGCCGCAGCATCGGCTGCTCAAGCACGGAATTCCAAGCGTAGATCTCCGCGCCCTGCGCGTCGCGCAGGGAAAAGCGTAGCCGCGGCAGCTCCACCGGCTTTTTGGCTTCGGCGACGATCACCCCCTCGATGACCAGCACCGGCTTGCCTTCCACGATTTCGTTGCTGATTTTGACGTCCCTGAACGCCAGCCCGCGCAGGTTCACGTCCAGCCCGACCATCCTGTAGAAGGTCGCGGTCTGTGGCAGCAGGCGCACGATTTCGGCGCGCCAGATCAACAGCGCCAGCACCAGCGCGCCCATCGCAACGCAGGCCGTCTGGAGGCTCACTGACGGCATGCCGGGAATGCGGGGCAGGGGCGGAAAGACCAGGCGCCCCGAAAACAGCGAAGCGCGCTTGGGGATATCTTCCTCATGGTCGCCGGCATCCTGTCTTGCGGCCGCCGGCCAGGCGTCATCATCGTCTTGAGGCTTGGTTTTGGCCTCGGCGGGCCAATCCGCCGAAATCGAGGGGCTTTCGACCACCGGGGTGCCTTGTCCCTGTTCCTCGCGGGCGAGGGCTTCCCATTCCGCCGCGGCATCTTGCGCCCCAGGCGGGCTGGATTCCGCCATGGCGGGTGCCGCCGCCGGCACCTCGACGGCATCCTCGGGACGTGCAAGCCAAGTCTCCTTGCAGCGAGAACAGCGCACGTTTCGTCCGGCCGCGCCGAGGGCGGCCGGATTGATCGCAAAAGATGTTGTACAATGAGGGCAAACGATGTGCATGGAGCCCGTATCCACAGTGTCTTTGCCGGGATGCTACCTAGCGAGCGTTAACGAATCGGAAACCATAACGGTCGCACAACCGTTTTGTCCGGCCGGAGCCCAGGCCAGCGGGTTGCGCGCCCGTAATTCAGATTCGGGAGCAAGTCCTGTTCCAAGTCTTGGCCCAGGGACGGACTCAAGTCCGGGGTTTCCGGCCACGGCCCACGTCGAGCGGAGTTCGACCACGGCCCATGTCGAGCGGAGCTGAGCTTGGTTCGGTTCGAAAATGTCGGTTTGCGATACGGGCTTGGCCCGGAGATTCTGCGCGACCTGTCGTTCCTGATCCCGGCGCATTCGTTCCAGTTTCTCACCGGTCCATCCGGCGCGGGCAAGACCTCGCTGCTGCGGCTGCTGTTCCTGTCGCTGCGCCCCACGCGGGGGCTCGTCAACCTGTTCGGCCAGGACGTCTCGCTGCTCGGCAAGGACCAGGTCGCGGATTTGCGCAAGCGCATCGGCATCGTGCTGCAGGATTTCCGCCTGCTCGACCACATGACCACCTATGAGAACGTGGCGCTGCCGTTCCGCGTCATGGGGCGGGAGGAATCCAGCTATCGCCGCGAGGTGATCGATCTCTTGAGGTGGGTCGGCCTCGGCGAGCGGATGGATGCGCTGCCGCCGATCCTGTCGGGCGGCGAGAAGCAGCGCGCGGCGATCGCGCGCGCGGTGATCTCGCGCCCGCAATTGTTGCTGGCGGACGAGCCGACCGGCAGCGTCGATCCGACGCTCGGCCGACGCCTGCTGCGGCTGTTCATCGAGTTGAACAAGTCCGGCACCGCCGTGATCATCGCCACCCACGACATCACGCTGATGGATCAATACGAGGCGCGGCGGCTGGTGCTGCACCAGGGACGGTTGCACATCTATGAGTAGGAACGGTGACGAGCATGGACCGCTGGTGGACCTCGGGAACGAGCGTCCGCTGCTGCCCTCGCGCGCCCGCAACATGTCGCCGATCGTGCCGCGGGCCTCGATCTCGGGCCGGGCGCTGGTCGCCGTCGTCGCCATCATGACGTTCCTGGCCTCGATCACGACCGGCACGGTACTGCTGGTGAGCGCCTCGGCGGCGGAGTGGCAGTCCGAGGTCGCCAGCGAAATCACCGTCCAGGTCCGCCCGGTGGCTGGACGCGACCTCGATCGCGATGTGGCGGCCGCGACGCAGGCGATGCGGGCGCAGCCCGGCATCGTCCAGGTCAAGCCCTTCAGCAAGGAAGAGTCGGCCAAGCTGCTGGAGCCGTGGCTCGGCAGCGGGCTCTCGATCGAACAATTGCCGGTGCCGCGCGTCATCGTCGCGCGGGTGCAGCCGGGCACCACGCTCGATCTCGCGGCGCTGCGCAGCCGGGTGGCGCAACTGGCGCCGTCGGCCACCGTCGACGATCACCGCGCCTGGATCGAGCGCATGCGCTCGATGACCGGCGCCACTGTCTTCGCCGGCGTCGGCATCCTCGCACTGGTGATCGTGGCGACGATCATCTCGGTTTCGTTTGCGACCCGCGGCGCAATGGCGGCGAACCGCCCGATCGTCGAGGTGCTGCATTTCGTCGGCGCCGGCGACAGCTTCATCGCCAACCGTTTCCTGCGGCATTTTCTCAGGCTCGGCCTGCAGGGCGGCCTGATCGGTGGCGGCGCCGCGATGCTGGGATTCGGTTTTTCCGAATCGATCGCCGGTTGGTTTTCGGGTACGCCGGTCGGGGATCAGTTCGCAGCCCTGCTCGGGACGTTCTCGCTGCCGCCCTCGGGTTATCTGGCGCTGGCGGTGCAGGCGCTGCTGATCGCCGCGATCACCGCCTGGGCCTCGCGCCGAACCCTGTTCGCCACGCTGGACGATATAGATTGAATTCGCCAAAGCCGATTCCACTACGGCCGAAAACCCTCTAGAATTGCGCCGGGGCAGAGGATCGCCGGAGCCGAATGGGTTTGCTGCACGACGATGGGTCGCCGAACGCGCCGGCCAGGCGGCCGCGGGGATGGTTGCGTGCGACCATCGTCGCCGCCATGGCGTTGGTGTTCGTCAGCGCTGCCGTGGGCTTCATCGGCTTTCTGTCGCAATTGCGCGGCGTCGAAATCAAGCCGGCCCGCAATGCCGATGGGATCGTGGTGCTGACCGGCGGCTCCTCGCGCGTCTCCGATGCGATGGAATTGCTCGCCAGCGGCTACGGAAAGCGGCTGCTGATCTCCGGCGTACATCCGACCAACGCCGCCAGCGACATCTCCCGCTCGCTGCCTGACAGCCAATCGCTGCTCGGTTGTTGCGTGGACCTCGACCGCTCCGCAGTCAATACCCGCAGCAACGCCGCCGAGGCGCGGCGCTGGGCCCGCGAGCGCGGCTTCAAGTCGCTGATCGTGGTGACGTCGAACTACCATATGCCGCGAGCGATCGTCGAATTGTCGCATGCGATGCCTGAGATCACGCTGATCCCGTTCGCGGTGGTCGGCGACCGCTGGCGCGACGAACCGTGGTGGACCAGCGGCGTCACCCTGCGCCTGCTGCTGTCGGAATATGCGAAATATGTCGCCGCCGAACTGCGGGTCCGGCTGGCCGACGCCGGCATCGACGTGTTGCCCGAGTCCCTGGATCAGCCCCCGCTGCCGCCGCGCCGACCCGCCACCGCGCAGGCCAATTGATCCCGCGTTCGCGGTTCAGCGCAGGGAATCAGGTTGATTTCTTGACCGCGTAGACATTGTGCCCGAAAATCGAAAGCCCGAAGGTTTCCGCCACAGCGCGCGGGAAGAACTTCCAGTCCTGCAGCGAAAGCGGCGAAAACCTGAAGCGCCTGGCCTTCAGTCCCACACGCTGGAACATCCGGTCGATGTCCGGCGCGGAGAAGTAGTTGATATGGTCCGGCGGCACCCAGAGATTCCGCGCTCGCCACGAAGGTGAAACGGCGCGGATGTCATGGACGTTCGGCGTAATCACGATGAGCAGCCCGCCGGGATTGAGCGAGGCAGCCGCGATCTCCAGCATCCTTGCCGGTTCAGCGACGTGCTCCAGCACATTGTCGATCACGATGGCGTCCGCCGTCTGCTCGCCGTTGAACACGCGCTGGACGATTGGGACGCCGGCCCTGATGCCGAAATCGGAAAGCCCGCGCGCCGGTTCATAGGCGACGTACCGGACCGGGTCTGACCGCAAGAGATAGCCAACCTCGCCTCGGCCGCATCCGATCTCGAGAACCTGTTGCCCGGCTGACAGGTGCGCGAGCAACATCCGCCTGATCTGGAAATGCCGGGGGCGGAACGCCCAGTCGATCTTGTCGATGTCGATGTGATTGGCCGTATCCGCCTCCGGATCGGCCACAAAGATGAAGCGGCAGTCGCGGCACGACACGATCCTGAAGGCCTGGCCGCCGCGCTCCATCGTGAATTTGAGCGAGAAGTCGGGCGCTTTGCAGATCGGGCAATGGGTTCGTTGACTGCGCGCATTCATACCAGGGCGATCCCAAATTCCCGCGAGGCGTGCTTCTACCATCACGGCCTCACGGCGAGCAATAGAGGGCAGATCCGCTAGCGGTTGCCCTGCGCGGCGAGCGGCGCATGCGCCTCATGCAGCATCATGGCCAGTCGATGCAATTGCTGATCGCGGAAACCTTCGGCTTCGATCGCCTTCACGGTCGCCAGAACGTAGTCGCGGTTGACACCGGACTGGCCGTGCCCGTGCAGCACGTGGCGCAATTGCTCGGCCGGCGAAAGCCGCCCGGCATATTGCACATGACCGCGATCGACCACGTAGGCGAGCGCGCTGACGCGCTGGCGCGCCTCGTTCTGCAGCCACACCGACCGCTTGACTTCGCGGTAGACCGAGGTGACCTGCTCGCGCGCGCGCAGATAGGCGACGGTGGCGGCGCGGTTGCGCTCGGCGACGCGGAACGCTATGCCGCGGCAGGCGCCGCCGCGGTCGAGCCCGAGCACCAGGCCCGGCTTCTCCGGCGTGCCGCGGTGAACGAAGGAATAGACGCAGAGCGCACGGTGTTCGCCGATCAGCCGCGCCGGAACCCGCTCGACGAAGTCGAAGCCGGGACGCCACATCAGCGAGCCGTAGCCGAACACCCAGAGGTCGCCGGGCGAGAATTCCGTTTCTTTCAGGATCATTGCGGACATCGGAGCGGAGCGCTACCAGAACGGTTCGGCAAAGCGAAGCGGATTCAGCGCCTGCTTCACCGCGCCGGGGTACTTAGATTCGCCGGAATCGCCAGCCAAAGGACGCCGCATGCCTGAGATCACTCCCGCGCCGCGCCGGCGTCCGCTGTGGCACCTGTTCTTTCTCCCCGTGCTGCTCGTGGCCGCCGCCGCCGCATGGAGCGCGTTCTGGCTCTACGCGGCCTCCGAAGTCGGCGCGCGCGCCGACGCGTGGGCGGCGCGGGAGGCAGAGTCGGGGCGGGTCTATGCCTGCGGCAAGCGCTCGGTGGCCGGTTACCCGTTCCGTCTCGAAGTTCGTTGCGACGACGCCAGCGTTTCGCTGGTCGCGCAGACGGCCGGCGCGGCGGCGCCGTTCACCGCGCGGCTCGGCGAGATCATGGTGATCGGGCAGATCTACCAGCCGGGATTGCTGATCGCCGAATTCAAGGCGCCGGCGATGGTCGCCGATCGCGGCGAGACGCCGTCGATGAAGGTGAACTGGAGCAGCGGCCGCAGCAGCGTCAGCGGTCTGCCTGACATCCCGCAGCGCGCCTCCGTGGTGTTCGAAAATCCCTCGATCGAGCGCGTCAACGGCCCGGTGCTGACGCCGCTCGCGCGCGCCGGTCGGGTCGAGTTGCACGGCCGTCTGGTCGAGGCCGGGAACAATCCGGTTATCGAAGCCGTCCTGCAGGTGGCAGGCGGCAGCGTGCAGGAAGTGCACCCGCTGCTGGCGACGCCGTTCAGCGCCGACGTCCAGACCCGACTTGCGGGGCTGAAGGATTTCACGCCAAAACCGTGGCCGGAGCGTTTCAGGGAGATCCAGGCCGCCGGCGGCCAAGTCGAGATCGTGCGCTCGCGCATTCAGCAGGGCGAGGTGGTCTCGGTCGCCGCCGGAACCCTGCGCCTCAACGCCCAGGGGCGGATCGACGGCGAATTGCAGATGACGGTCGTGGGCCTCGAGAAAGTGATCCCGGCGCTGGGCCTCGAAAAGATGCTGGAGGAGGGCGTGCCGCAGGCCACGCTCGATCGCGTGGCGCCCGGCGTGAAGACGCAGGACATCAACAATCTGCTGGGCGCGCTTGAAAAGGCGATCCCGGGATTGGGCAGGGTGGTCAAGCAGAACGCCAATGTCGGCGTCGCCGCCGGCATCAACGCGCTCGGCAAGGAGGCGGAACTGGAAGGCAAGAAGGCGCGGGCCTTTCCGCTTCGCTTTGTCGACGGCGCGGTGTTTCTCGGGCCGCTGAAAGTGGCGCAGCTCCCGCCGCTGTTCTAGCTTTCGGCGGCTGCGGACGAATCGTCCACGTCATTGCGAGCGAAGCGAAGCAATCCACGCCTCTGCGCGTGGAAAGATGGAATGCTTCGCTTCGCTCGCAATGACGGCTCGCGAGCGCGACGCGCTGGCGACGAAAACACAGTGAGTCTCACTCCGCCTTCTTCGCCATCGGCGGATGCGGCCGGCCGAAATCGGGCGCGGCGGAATCCTGGCCGATCTCGACGATGCCGCGGCGGATGGCGCGGGTGCGGCTGAAATGCTCGAACAGAGCCTCGCCGTCGTTGCGGCGGATGGCGCGGGTGAGCTTGGAGAGGTCCTCGTTGAAGGTGCCGAGCATTTCCAGCACCGCCTCCTTGTTGTTGAGGAACACGTCGCGCCACATCGTCGGGTCGGAGGCGGCGATGCGGGTGAAGTCGCGAAAGCCGCCGGCGGAGAATTTGATCACCTCCGACGAGGTGACCTGCGCCAGTTCATCGGCGGTGCCGACGATGGTGTAGGCGATCAGATGCGGCAGGTGGCTGGTGATCGCCAGCACCAGGTCATGGTGGTCGGGCGTCATGATCTCGACCCTGGCGCCGAGCGCGGTCCAGAACGCGCGCAGCGCTTCCACCGCGGCGGGATGGGCGCCTTCGGGCGGCGTCAGGATGCACCAGCGGTTGATGAACAATTCGGCGAAGCCGGAATCGGGCCCGGAATGCTCGGTGCCGGCGACCGGGTGGGCGGGAACGAAATGAATGTCGGACGGCAGATGCGGCGCCATTTCCCGGACGATGGCGGCCTTGACCGAACCGACGTCGGAGACAATTGCGCCGGCCTTGAGAAAGGGCGCGATCTCCGCGGCGACCGCGCCGCAGGCGCCGACGGGGATGCAGAGGATCACGAGGTCGGCGTCCTTCACGGCCTCCGCGTTGCTCTCCAGCACGCGGTCGACGATGCCGAGTTCGGCAACCCGCGCGCGGGTCTTGGCCGAGCGCGCGGTGGCGACGATCTCGCCGGCGAGCCCCTCGGCCCGCGCGGCGCGCGCGATCGAGCCGCCGATCAGGCCGAAGCCGATCAGCGCGAGGCGTCGGAAGATCGGCGCGGCGGCGTTCATTGGCCGGCCATGAAATCGCGCAGACCGTCGACGACGAGGCGGTTGGCCTCCTCGGTACCGATGGTCATGCGCAAGGCGTGCGGCAGGCCGTAATTGCCGAGCGCCCGCAGCACCAGGCCGCGTTTGGTCAGGAACGCGTCCGCGTCCGCCGCGGTCTTGCTCTTCTGCTGCGGGAAGTGGATCAGCACGAAATTCGCCACGCTCGGCGTCACCTTCAGCCCGAGTTTTGTCACTTCCTCCGTGATCCAGTTGCGCCACTGCTCGGTGAACGCCTTCGACATCCGGACATGCGCGGTGTCCTCGATGGCGGCGACCGCCGCCAGCATGGCCGGACTCGAGACGTTGAACGGCCCGCGGATCCGGTTGACGGCGTCGACGATGTGCGCCGGGCCGAACATCCAGCCGATCCGCAGAGCCGCCAGCCCGTGGATCTTGGAGAAGGTGTGCGTCATCACCGTGTTCTCGGTGGTTGCCACCAGTTCGAGGCCGAGCTCATAGTCGTTGCGCGATACGTAGTCGGAATAGGCGGCGTCGAGCACCAGCAGCACCTGCGGCGGCAGGCCGGCGCGCAGCCGCTTGACCTCGTCGAACGGCAGATAGGTTCCGGTCGGGTTGTTCGGGTTGGCCAGCCATACCAGCTTGGTCTTGGCGGTGACGCGCTCAAGAATGGCGTCGACATCGGCGGTGAAGTCGGTCTCGGGCGCGACGACGTTGCTGGCGCCGTTGGCCATGGTGGCGATCGGATAGACCAGGAAGCCGTGGGTGGTGGAGATCGCCTCGTCGCCGCGGCTGAGATAGGCGTGCGCGAGCAGGTTGAGGATTTCATCCGAGCCGGCGCCGCAGATGATGCGGTTGGGATCGAGCCCATAGGCGCGGCCGATCGCCTCGCGCAGCACCCGCGAGGTGCCTTCCGGATAATCCTCCAGGTGCGCAGCCGCCTGCTTGTAGGCTTCGATCGCCTTTGGCGAAGGTCCGAACGGGGTCTCGTTGGCGGACAGCTTGAAAACCTTGCGGCCGGGCTCGGCGACCGGGCTTTTGCCGGGCGTGTAGGGCGCAATATCGAGGATGCCGGGATTCGGCACGGGACGGGACATCTTCTGGCTCCGGATATGCAGGGCGGTCAGGATCTGGCTGCCCCGTTCGGGGGCACCGTATAGCGCGTTGCGTGGCTGCCGACGAGGGCCGACGAACGCACCGAGGCGCCGGCCTGCACCAGGGCGGCCTTGATCTTCTCAAAGCCGGTGCCAGCGTCCGACACCAGCAGCGCCGCGCCGTCGAAGGCAGTGTCGGGAACGGCGACGATCTCGGCCAGCGGCGCCAGCGCGCGGGCAGTATCGGCGTTCCAGCCGGCGACGCGCACGCTCCAGGTCTGCACTTCCGTCACCATGGCGTCGTCGGCGACCCTGGAGATCACAAAGACCGGGAGCGCCGCCGGATGGTCGGCGCGTTCCAGGAACGGCAGCCGGGCGATAATCTTCGGCGCGCCGTCGGCTTCCAGCGCGATCCACCAAGGCGTGCGGCTGGAGGTCGCCGAGACCAGCGCCAGGTCGCCCTTCGACGTCGCCACCGCCTCGACCGCCGCCTGTGCGCTGAAATGGGCCACGTAAGGCACCACGAAGCCGAAATGAAATCGCGCCGAATCCCGCATCGCCGGCTCGCCGACGGACACATCCGCATGCACCGCGAACGGCGCCTGAACATAGGTGAAGGTCGAGATGATGACGCGCCAGATACCCTCGATGGTGTCGAGCGGCAGGATGCCGCGATGGCGCTGCACCAGTTGCCGCATCATGCTGGCCTCGCGCGCGGGGCGGAACGCGGAGCCGACTTCCTGGGTCTGCTTGACCTGGATCAGCCGGTCGATGATATCGCCACGCGCCATCAGCAGGCGATGGACCTGCTCATCGATCGCGTCGATCTCTTTGCGTAGTTCCTGCAGCGATGGCGGAGCCGGGGGCTTGGGCATTTCGGGCAACCTGACGAGAGCGTCATCCTTCGGCCGCGGCGCGTGCCACGTCTTCGAGGATGGCTCGTTCTCCCCCAAGGTTTGCGACGGCGCAAGGGCGTCGCCTGCCGCGAGGGTGCTGAACAGGGTTAACCACGCGCCCGCCTTGACGGAAAGCCCGTCTGGGACTAGCCTGATCCCATTCCGTGGTCATTTGAGCCGGCCGGCTTGCAGCCACGTTAAACAACTTGCTAAACAGGCCGGGGACAGAAGTGATCCCGGCCGAACCATTGTTCAGGCCGGGTTTTTTATGGCCTGATTTCCGTGCGAAAACCTTCGCGCGGGGGAAGGCCGTCGATGACCAGTGTGCATGCGATCCCCAGCCCGTCGATCCACCGCGAGGATCGCGCCCATGAGGCCGATCATCCGACATCGGCGGTGGCGAAGTTCGGCATCGAGCAGCCGCTGAAGCTCGATTGCGGCGTCGATCTCGCGCCGTTCCAGATCGCCTACCAGACCTATGGCGAACTGAACGCCGACCGTTCCAACGCCATCCTCGTCTGCCATGCGTTGACCGGGGATCAGCACGTCAGCAATGTTCATCCGGTCACGGGGAAGCCGGGTTGGTGGGAAACCATGGTCGGACCGGGCCGGCCGCTCGATACCGACCTCTATTTCATCATTTGCAGCAACGTGATCGGCGGATGCATGGGGTCGACCGGACCCGCATCGAGCAACCCCGCCACCGGAAAGCAGTGGGGCCTCGATTTCCCGGTGATCACCATCCCCGACATGGTGCGCGCGCAAACCATGCTGATCGACCGGCTCGGAATCGAGACGCTGTTCTGCGTCGTCGGCGGTTCGATGGGCGGCATGCAGGTGCTGCAATGGACCGCTGCGTACCCTGCACGCGTATTTTCGGCATTGCCGGTCGCGTGTTCAACGCGCCACTCGGCGCAGAACATCGCGTTCCACGAACTCGGCCGCCAGGCCGTAATGGCCGATCCGGACTGGCGCGGCGGCCGCTATTTCGACGAGGGCAGCCATCCGCATCGCGGCCTCGGCGTGGCGCGGATGGCGGCGCACATCACCTATCTGTCGGACGCGGCGCTGCATCGCAAGTTCGGACGCCGGATGCAGGATCGCGACCTGCCGACCTTCTCGTTCGACGCGGATTTCCAGGTCGAAAGCTACCTGCGCTACCAGGGCTCGTCGTTTGTCGAGCGTTTCGACGCCAACTCCTATCTCTACCTGACGCGGGCAATGGATTACTTCGACATCGCCGGCGACCACAATGGCGTGCTGGCGCACGCGTTTCGCGGCATCAAGACCCGCTTCTGCGTGGTGTCGTTCACTTCGGACTGGCTGTTTCCGACTTCGGAATCGCGGGCGCTGGTGCATGCGCTGAACGCCTCGAGCGCCCGGGTGTCATTCGCCGAAATCGAAACCGATCGCGGCCACGACGCGTTCCTGCTTGACGTGCCCGAATTCTTCGACATTGCCCGCGCCTTCCTGCAATCCGCGGGCAAGGCGCGTGGACTCGGCGGTACGGGTAACTGACATGGCGCTTCAGGAACAGGCCTTGCCGCTCGGCGGCGTCGCTCCGGATCGCACCGGTAAATATCGCAGCGATCATCTGCTGGTCGCCGAAATGATAGCTCCCGGTTCGAAGGTGCTTGACGTCGGCTGCGGCGACGGCGAGCTGCTGCAGCTATTGGAGAGCCGCGGCATCGACGGCCGCGGCATCGAACTGTCGCGGGAAGGCGTCAACCGCTGCGTCGCGCGCGGACTCGCCGTGGTGCAGGGCGACGCTGATACCGACCTCGTCAACTATCCCGACGACGCCTTTGACTACGTGATCCTGTCGCAGACGCTGCAGGCGACGCGGCAGCCGAGACTGGTGCTGGAGAACCTGCTGCGGATCGGCCGGCGCGCGATCGTCTCGTTCCCGAATTTCGGCTTCTGGAAGATGCGGCTGCAGTTGCTGGTCGGCGGCCACATGCCGCGCACCGAGAACCTTCCCGCGACATGGTACGACACGCCGAACATCCACTTCTGCACCATCAAGGACTTCGTGCAGCTCTGCGACGAGATCAACGTCAGGATGGAGCGGGCGGTCGCGCTCGACCTGTACGGCCGTCCGCTGCGGCTCAGCATGCCCTGGTGGTTCTGGAATATGTTCGGCGAGCAGGGCGTGTTCCTGCTCAGCCGCGGCAAAGCGGGGAAATGACGCCAAAGGCGTCATTCCGGGGCGCGTCGAAGACGCGAACCCGGAATCTCGAGATTCCCCGATGTGCAATTGCACATCTGAGGTTCGATGCTTCGCATCGCCCCGGAATGACGATCACCCCACCGACCTCGGATCGCGCACCGGCCATCGTCCGGCTTCCACCAGCGCGATGAAGCGCTCGACCATTTCGTTGAACAGCGCCGGCTCCTCGAGATTGAGCACGTGGCCTGATTTGGGAAAGAACGAAAGTCCGGCCGCGGGCAGATGCTGCTTCAGGAACAGGCTCGGCCCGACGCAATTGTCGTCCTCGTCGCCGCACAGGATCAGCGCCGGCGTCGGCACTTTCCGGATCGCGTCGGTCAGGGTGTAGATCGAGGGACGCGTTCCCTGAAAGCTTCGCATGGTGTTGGCCGAGCCCTTGGCGTCATGCCGCGCAAGCGCGGCGTAGAAATCGGCGTGGCCGCGCGGGTCCTTCAGCAGGAATGGAATCCGGCTCGGAGCCTCGCGCGTGGCTTTTGCGACTTCCACCGAACCGATCGTCTCATACTGCACGGCGTTGGCGACGCATTGCTTGCGAAAGGCGTCGAGGTTTTCCAGGTCCGAGCCCGCCCCGACAGCGGCCAGCGTCATCGAGAGCGCCCGCTCCGGCGCGTTGAGGCTGACCTGCAGCGACGAATAGGAGCCCATCGAGAGACCGACGAAATGCGCCTTGTCGATGCCGAGGTGATCGATGACCGCCAGCGCATCGGTATAGAAATGCTTGTAGGTATAGACCTCGGCCGAGGCTGGGACATCGGAGGGCGGGTAGCCGCGCGCAGAATAGGCGATGCAGCGGTGACCGCGCGAGAAGTAGCGCAGCTGCGGTTCCCAGTTGGTGTGGTCGGCGGCGAACTCGTGCAGGAAGATGATCGGGGTTCCGCTTCCCGCCTCCTCGAAATAGAGCCGAACGTTATCCTTGGCGACGGCGTAGGGCATTTACCTTGTCTCCCGAACTTATTTTTCCGCGCAACTTCATTGCGCAGCGGCGCTGAAAATTGCAGTTAATTCGCGTCTCTGCAACGCGGCGCGACACTTTATTTTTGGACGTCAAATGCGCGCGGAATGGCCTTGAAATGGTTTTGCCACCGCCATACCAGGTCTTTCTCCCGTCACATCCCCGCACAAAACCGCCCGCGCATCCGCCCATCGCGGACGCGAAACGGGGAATTCGGGGTGCTACAGAAGGATCAAGTATGTTTCAATTGTTGGGGTTTCGCTGGCCGCTTCTTGTCATCGCGCTGGCACTGAGCTCGGCTTCCATCATCGAATCTGTCACTCCGGCCCAAGCGCGGCCTCAGCATGGCACCGGGCGCCACGTTCGCGCCGATCACGCCGGCCATCACGTAAAGCGGTATCGTGCGCCTCAACATCATCGGTATGCCGCGCAGTCGCGCTGGGAGCGCGGCGTCGCGCGAATGCAGGCCGGCGGCTTTGCCGACACCCATGCACGCGTTGCCCCGAATGCAGGCGTGACGCCCGGCGCAGACGCGGCTGGGCCGGGCTTTGGCTCATCCGGGGTCGTCGCCGAGGCGCGCCGTCATCTCGGCGGCAACCCGACGGGGCGCGGACGGCTGTGGTGCGCGCGGTTCATGAACATGGTGCTGCAGCGGAGCGGCTATCGCGGCACCGGTTCGGACATGGCGAGTTCGTTCGCCCAATACGGCCAGCGCGTTTCCGGACCGCAGGTCGGCGCGATCGCGGTGATGTCGCGCGGTCGTCGCGGCGGCCATGTCGGCGTCGTGACCGGCACGGACACGGCGGGAAATCCCATCGTGATCTCGGGCAACAACGGCAACCGAGTCCGCGAAGCGACGGTGTCGCGCGGACGAATCTACGCCTACGTCATGCCCAGGAGCTGAAGTCGCCTGCTCGCTCGGCCAAAGCGGGCCAACGGTAACGATCTCAAAGCAACTCGGCTTGTTCAGCGGCGATCGTCTCGCCGGCGCCAATGATGCCGCCGGCGATCACCTCGGCATAAATCCCGCAATCGGCGTGGCCGAGCCGGCGCATCAGCGCCTGCGGAATGGCAAGGTCGCGTGCGGCCGTGTCGGGGTCGACATTGACGGCGGCGCAACGGACGATGCGCTTGACGACCTTGATCCTCGCCTCGCCGATGGCCAGCGTCCTGTCGAGCAGGTCGAATTCGTGCCAGGCCGGCCATCCCTCGACATAGAGGTTGGCGCGGAAACGAAGCGGATCGACAGGCGCGCCCACCATGGTCTCGACGGCGCGGACGCTGGCGAGGTTGATGATCGAGACAACTTTGCGGGCGACGTCCGAAAAGCTGTGGCCGGGGCTCGTGAGCACTTTTGGCGGGCCTTTGATCTGGCCGGCAAAGGTCGTGGCGAAGAAGGTCTCGATGGCCTGCCGGCCCTCGGCGGTTCCCAGATCGCCCTCGGCCACGATCCGGCCGCCATGGTCAATCGAAAGCACGTTGCTGGCGTCGTCGAAACGGGTCCGGAGGCCAGCCAGCCATTCATCCCGCATCAGCATCAGAAAATGCGGCTTCGGCAGCCAGTTCGGCGCGGCCGGGTCGAACCCGGAGGGGCCGTTTTCGATGGCGTAGCGGCGGTCGGCCGTCAGGGTCTCGCCAGGTTTCAGCGCGGCGCGGCCAAGCTGCTCCGGGCTCAGGCCCTTGACGGGGTAACGGTATATTCCGGCAATCCGGGCGGGGGTTGGGGCGCGCATGCAGCTTCTTAACGGATTAGGCGGTCATGCACCATCGCTCCCGAATTTGCGGGGGCCGGGCTCTTCCGTTTTCTCGGGTGATGCCCACATTCGTATCAAGCCTAAAATAGAGGCGACGACCCGCGGCCGCTTGAGGAATGTCAATGCGGCATCGGCGGAAACCCAGTGAAGATGCCGCAACCATGCCTTCGGGGTGGGGACGGCAGGCCGAGGGAAGTAACCCATGAATATTGAAAAATACACCGAGCGCGCGCGCGGCTTCATCCAGTCCGCGCAGTCGCTGGCGATGCGCGACGGACACCAGCAATTTTCGCCGCTGCACATGCTCAAGGTCCTGCTGGATGACGGCGAGGGGCTCGCCGGGGGCCTGATCGACCGCGCCGGTGGCAACTCCCGCGCCATCCTCAAGGCGACCGAGGAAGCGCTGAACAAGCTGCCCAAGATATCTGGAAGCGGCGCCGGGCAAGTTTACCTGGCGCCCGAACTGGCGCGCGCGTTCGATGCGGCGGAAAAGGCCGCCGAGAAGGCGGGCGACAGCTTTGTCACGGTGGAGCGGCTGCTGCTCGGCCTGACGCTCGAGAAGGGCAGCGAGGCCGGCGCCATTCTCGGCAAGGGCGGCGTCACGCCGCAGAACCTCAATGCGGCGATCGAGGCGCTACGCAAGGGCCGCACCGCCGACAGCGCGACCGCCGAGAACGCCTATGATGCGCTGAAGAAATATGCACGCGACCTGACGCAGGCGGCGCGCGAGGGCAAGCTCGACCCGGTGATCGGCCGCGACGAGGAAATCCGCCGCACCATCCAGGTTCTTTCCCGCCGCACCAAGAACAATCCGGTGCTGATCGGCGAGCCCGGCGTCGGCAAGACCGCGATCGTCGAGGGCCTGGCGCTGCGCATCCTCAATGGCGACGTGCCGGAGAGCCTGAAGGACAAGAAGCTGCTGTCGCTCGACATGGGCGCGCTGATCGCAGGCGCCAAATACCGCGGCGAGTTCGAGGAGCGGCTGAAGGCGGTGCTGCAGGAAGTCACGGGAGCCGCGGGCAGCATCATCCTTTTCATCGACGAGATGCACACGCTGGTCGGCGCCGGCAAGGCCGACGGCGCGATGGACGCGTCGAACCTGCTGAAGCCGGCGCTGGCGCGCGGCGAATTGCATTGCATCGGCGCCACCACGCTCGACGAATATCGCAAGCACGTCGAAAAGGACGCGGCGCTGGCGCGCCGGTTCCAGCCGGTGTTCGTTGCCGAGCCGACGGTCGAGGACACGATCTCGATCCTGCGCGGCCTCAAGGACAAGTACGAGCAGCACCACGGCGTCCGGATCACCGATTCGGCGCTGGTGGCGGCGACCACGCTGTCGAACCGCTACATCACCGATCGCTTCCTGCCCGACAAGGCCATCGACCTGATGGACGAGGCGGCGGCGCGGTTGAAGATGCAGGTCGATTCCAAGCCGGAAGAGCTTGATTCGATGGACCGGGAAATCATCCGCCTGAAGATCGAGCAGGAGGCCCTGAAAAAGGAAACCGACACCGGCTCGAAAACCCGGCTGCAGACGCTGGAGAAGGAACTGGCCGAACTCGAGAAGCAGTCGGCAGATCTCACCTCGCGCTGGAGCGCGGAGAAGAACAAGCTGTCGAATGCGCAGAAGCTGAAGAGCGAGCTCGACGGCCTGCGGATCGAACTGGCGAACGCCCAACGCCGCGGCGAGTTCCAGCGCGCCGGCGAACTGGCCTATGGCCGGATTCCCGAACTGGAGAAGACGCTCGCCGACATTGAAGCCAACGAAAACCCGGGCGAGATGATGGAGGAAGCGGTCACCGCCAACCACATCGCCCAGGTGGTGTCGCGCTGGACCGGCGTTCCCGTCGACAAGATGCTGGAAGGCGAAAAGGACAAGCTCCTGAAGATGGAGGGCAGCCTCGGCCAGCGCGTGGTCGGTCAGGCCGAAGCGGTGCGGGCGGTGGCGACGGCGGTGCGCCGTTCGCGCGCGGGCCTGCAGGACCCGCACCGGCCGATGGGCTCGTTCATGTTCCTGGGGCCAACCGGCGTCGGCAAGACCGAACTGACAAAGGCGTTGGCCGAGTATCTGTTCAACGACGAGACCGCGATGGTCCGCCTCGACATGTCCGAATACATGGAGAAGCATTCGGTTTCGCGGCTGATCGGCGCGCCGCCGGGATATGTCGGCTATGACGAGGGCGGCGCGCTGACCGAAGCGGTACGGCGACGGCCCTACCAGGTGGTGCTGTTCGACGAGATCGAGAAGGCCCATCCCGACGTCTTCAACGTGTTGCTGCAGGTGCTGGACGACGGCCGCCTGACCGACGGTCAGGGCCGCACCGTGGATTTCCGCAACACGCTGATCATCATGACCTCGAACCTCGGTTCGGAATTCCTGGTGAGCCAACCCGAAGGCGAGGATGTCTCGGCGGTGCGCGAGCAGGTAATGGGCATGGTGCGTGCGCATTTCCGGCCCGAATTCCTCAATCGGGTCGACGAGATCATCCTGTTCCACCGCCTGCAGAAGAGCGAGATGGGACGGATCGTCGAGATCCAGTTTGCGCGCCTGCAGAAGCTGCTGGAGGAGCGCAAGGTCGTGCTCACGCTCGACGCGGCCGCGCGCGACTGGCTGGCCGCCAAGGGTTGGGATCCCGCCTATGGCGCCCGCCCGCTGAAGCGGGTGATCCAGCGCCATCTGCAGGACCCGCTGGCGGAGATGATCCTGGCCGGGGAGGTCGCCGATGGCGACCGCGTCGTGATCTCCAGCGAAGGCAATGTGCTGACCTTCAACGGCAAGGCGCCGCAGACCGCCGAGATCGCGCAGTTCGAGGCGCCGGTGCCGAAGCGCAAGCTGAATTGAGCCGGTGTCCGGCGCAGATGGCCGTGGTACGCTTTGATCGAAGCTAGCGGCTGACCTGGCGCGGGGCCGGGGCGGCGCCGGCGGCGTCCGATACGCGCGCGGTATTGCCGCGATTGTTCATCTGGGCATCGAGCCGATCCCGCTCTTTTTCGAAATTCGCCATCAAGGTGCCTTCGAGGGAGCGGCCGCGCGGCAGCTTGACGCGCATCGGATCGACGAAGCGGCCGTTGACCAGAATTTCGTAATGAACGTGCGCGCCGGTCGACATGCCCGTTGACCCGACGAAGCCGATCACCTGGCCCTGCCGCACGCGTTTGCCGGGCTCCATGCCCTTGGCATAGGCCGACATGTGGCCGTAGGCGGTTTCGTAACCGTTGTTGTGCTTGAGGCGGACATATTTTCCGTAGCCGCCTTCCCAGCCGACCTTCTCGACCACGCCGTTGCCGGAGGCGAAGATCGGCGTGCCGTAAGGCGTGGCCCAGTCGACGCCGGTGTGCATCTTGGTATAGCCGAGAATGGGATGGCGTCGGCCGCCGAATCCCGAACGCATGATGGCGTTGTTGACGGGCTTGCGAACCAGGAACTTCTTCGCGCTCTTGCCGGTCTCGTCGTAGTAGTCAACGACGGCGTCGTCGGGGGTCTGGAAGCGATAGTATTTTTTCGTCTCGCCGCCTACGGTGAGCGAGGCGAACAATACCTCGGTCTTCTCGGTGCTTGTGCCCTCGTCCTCGCCGGCAAAAAACACGTCGAAGGAATCGCCGGGCTGCACCTTGCGCTGGAAGTCCACGTCGTAGGAGTAGATCCGGACCATGTCCTCGATCACGGCAGCCGGCACCTTGTTGCGCAGCGCGGTCTCGTAGATGCTCTGATAGAGGCGAACGCCGCTGCCGTCATCCTCCTCGTCGTCGTCGTCCTTGCTGTTGGCGGTTTCGGCAACGCTGTTCAGGCTCTGCACGTCGACGGCGACATACCGGCCAATGTCAGACAACGCGGCCACGGCCTCGATGGTGGCCTCGTTGGCGACAATCACGCGATAGGGCAGCAGCCGCGCGGCGGGGCCAATGCCCGAGGGCGCCATCAGGATGCGCAGCTTCTGGCCTTCCTTCAGGCCGCCGTCGCGGCCGCGGGCGCCCAGGGTCAGCGCGATCGCCCGCGCTTCGTCCGGCGTCGCGCCCTGGTCGCGCAGGATCGAGGCGACGGTATCGCCCTTCTTGACGATGTGAACCCGCTCGCCGATGGGGTTGCCGCCGGTGATCTGCTCCTTGGTCTTGGGAAGCTGCGTGACATTTTCGGGCACCACGCGGGTTTCGAAGCCGGCATAGGGGTCGGAGACGTTGCCCTCGGTCGCATAGGCAAGCTTGATGTCGGACTGGACGCCGGTGGCGCCGCCTGCGGCGTTGGCCAGCGCCGTGTAGCGGACACCGCTGCCGGCGCCGCGCCAGTTCGCGGCATCGCGCACCCGCATCAGAACTTCGTCGAGCGCAACCACGGCGGCGAGTTTCGCCTTTGGCAACACCGTCGCGAGGTCCTTGGTGACGAAGGAAACCTCGGCGTCGGGTTCGATGGCGTCGGGGTTGTTTGGATCCTCGGCGGCCGCCGGCGTCGCGGCGCCGACGTCGCTGAGCATGCGCTGGGCGTTGAACGGCGGGATCTTGGAGCTGAGATCGCTGGTCGTCATCGATAAATTGCCGGAGATCCGCACAAACGGACGAACCCGCATCACGTCGCGGTTGCCGACCCGGGTAACGGTGGATACCCGCGTCACGCTGCGCGAGGCGCTGGATTCGCTGGGCGGCGGCAGCCGATCGCTCTTGTGCAAGCTTGCGGCGCGGTCGGTGGCCCCAAGGGCACCGCGCAACGCGCCTTCGACACGCTCCGGTACCTTGGCGAACGTCATCTCGCCGTCCAGCGAAGCAAACACGGCGCCGCCGATGAGGGCCGCGCCGCACAGGCCGGTCAGGATGGTGCCGCTGAACCACTGCACCGAGATGCGGCGGCGATCGATCACCGCGGCCTCGGAGCCATCGACGGAAAGCGGTGGCTCGTGACCGAGATCGATGATCCCGGTCTCGCGCCCGTAGCCGCTTGCGCGTGACGCCTTCTGGCTCAACCCTGTGTCCCCCCCAGTTCCATCGACATTCGAAAGAGCTCGCCCGATAAAGACCCGACGTTTCCGTCCTTTTTGAGGGCGCGATTCCGGCGGTTAGCGTGCCGCACACATCGAGATTCGCGAATCAAAGGCCAGAAGAGGGCCGGCCGGAGTCTCGAACGTCAATGCCGTGCAGATCTCTCGAAGTTTCTCGGCCATCTAGGCCAGCGACGGGTTCATCGCCTGCCCCGGGCAAGTGATCACCGGCAGCCCCCACTGACATCCGGCGATTCAATGCTTACCTTAGTGCCAGAACGTCGTAGGATTGTGGCTCAAGTACGGCCGAAGGTTCTCAAACACCGGGACCTCGCGGCCCGCCAATTTCTTCGACGCGATGCGACAATTTGTTGACCATGGCCGTTGACAAGCGTCATGGGGCGGGCCTATAAACCGACCACTGAGCGCGGCGATGCATTGGCCCTGAGGCCAAGGCATATGTTCGCGCCCGTGAAGCTCCTCATTGCGATGAGTGAATCAACAGCCGACAACCATCGGTTGTTATTTGCCGTCCGGTGGGTTCTTCCGGAACCTTCCCGAGAGGGAAGGATGGGATCCAGAGCGGTCCCGGGCTGTTTGACAAGTGAAGATGAAGAAAGAGAAACGTGGACGGCGGAGTCCTTGCGTAGTCTCGAATGGTTGAAAGCTTCGGCTTTCATCTTTCGAGGCTGGACGAAAGACTTCGGCGGTACACGTTTACATAGGTTACACCATGATCTCTTCATTGAGATCGTGCCGTCAGCGATGTGAATCGCGGGCGACATATATGGTGGGACCTCGTCAAACGTTGTGATCAGCCGGTTTAAAGTTTCAAGTCCAACTTGAGAGTTTGATCCTGGCTCAGAGCGAACGCTGGCGGCAGGCTTAACACATGCAAGTCGACGGCTCACCAAGGCGACGATCAGTAGCTGGTCTGAGAGGATGATCAGCCACATTGGGACTGAGACACGGCCCAAACTCCTACGGGAGGCAGCAGTGGGGAATATTGGACAATGGGCGCAAGCCTGATCCAGCCATGCCGCGT
>NZ_JALHLP010000005.1 GCF_022844465.1 Bradyrhizobium sp. | reverse complement strand
GCTGAAGCCTGCGCGCAGGCCGGCAGCCTTACGGAGGCCGTGACGATTTCGATGGATGTCGAGCAACTGATTTACGAAGCCGGCCGGCTTCAGGATGCGGCCTCGCTGCTCAACCGGCTCTCCCAGCGCTGAGCAGCTTCCGCGGCTCTCCCTCGCCCGGCTTCGAAAGCCGGGTTCGTGTCAGTGGCAGCACATGATGCTGTCGCTGGAACGATGGAGAGCCAGATGGCTACCCGCAAATCGAAGTCAAAAGCAAAATCCCCCAAGTCTCGCGCGAGCCGGTCGGCCTCCAAGGCCGGGAAGGCTGCCAAAGCACCCGCTCCAGCCAGAACGGCAGCCTCAAAGGCCGCAGAGTCGTCAGCCGGGCCGTCCAAGCAGGAGACCGTGCTCGGCCTTCTCCGCCAGCCCAAGGGAACGACGATCGCCGCGATCATGAAGGCTACGGACTGGCAGCAGCATTCCGTGCGCGGATTCTTTGCCGGGGTGATCAAGAAGAAGCTGAAGCTTAACCTCACTTCCGAGAAGCTCGAGGGCACGCGCGTCTATCGCATTGCCAGGTCGGGCGCGGCATCGTGAACTCCGAGAAGAGACTGGCCAAGGCCGATCCAGCCGTCGAGGCGGAGCTGGATCGGCTGCCGGCCATGCCGATCGCGAACCTTCGGGCACGCTACCGGGAGCTGTTCCGGTCCGAACCGCCAAGGGCTTTCGGCCCGGACCTCCTGCGGCGCAGCATTGCCCACACGATTCAGGAGAAGGCCTATGGCGGCCTTCCCCCGTCGACCAAGAGGCTGCTCGATCAGATGGTGAAGGTGGCCGCCGCCAAGCCCAATGGCCGCCTCGAGCTGCCGCAGCGGATCAAGCCGGGGTCCGAGCTGGTGCGGACGTGGAATCGCCGGACCTACCGGGTGATGGTCTTGAGGAACGGCTTTGCCTTCGACAGCAAGACCTACGCCAGCCTTTCGGAGATCGCCAAGCTGATCACGGGGACCAGATGGAACGGCCCCCGGTTCTTCGGCCTGCGGTCGGCAAGCCAGCAGGAGGCCGCCGATGGCAAGTGACACCAAGGTCGTTCGCTGCGCGATCTATACCCGCAAGTCCACTGAGCACGGGCTTGAGCAGGAATTCAACTCGCTGGATGCCCAGCGGGAGGCCTGCGAAGCCTACATCAAGAGTCAGGCCTTTCAGGGATGGAGGGCCCTGCCCCAGCAATACAATGATCCGGCATACTCCGGAGGCAACCTCGACCGCCCCGCCCTGAAGAAGCTGCTTGCCGACATCGAGGCCGGCAAGGTCGATGTGGTCGTGGTCTACAAGATCGACCGCTTGACCAGGTCGCTCGCCGATTTTGCTAAACTGGTCGAGGCCTTTGATGCCAGATCAATCTCGTTCGTTGCCGTTACCCAACAGTTCAATACGACCACCTCGATGGGTCGGCTGACGCTGAACGTCCTGCTTTCCTTTGCGCAGTTCGAACGCGAGCTGTCGGCCGAACGGGTCCGCGACAAGGTCGCCGCCAGTCGACGCAAGGGCAAATGGACCGGCGGCTCCGTGCCGCTCGGCTATGACGCCAAGGACAAGAAGCTCGTCATCAACAAAGCCGAGGCAGAAACCGTCCGAACCATCTTCCGCCTCTACCTGGAGCTTGGCTCGTTCAGCCGGCTTGTCGCAGAGCTGGACCGGCGGAAGATCGTCACCAAGCATCGCAAGACCAAAGTCGCAAAATTTCAGGGGGGCATCCCCTTCACCTATGGCCCCCTTGCCCACTTCCTCAAGAATCGAATCTACCTCGGTGAAACCCATCACGGCGGCAAGTGGTTCAGGGGCGAGCACGAGGCAATTCTGGAGCGCTCCCTGTTTGACAGCGTGCAGGAACTTCTCAAGTCGAATGTGGTCAAGCGTAAGGTCAAATTCTCCGAAGGCGGCGCCCTGCTCCAAGGGAAACTGTTTGACGACAAAGGCAATCGGATGGGCCCGAGCTTCTCCAGCAAGAACGGCGTGCGCTATCGCTTCTACGTCAGTACCGCGCTTCGCGGGCGCAAGCATCTGGCTGGCACCGTTACAAGGGTCCCGGCACCCGAAGTCGAAAACCTCGTCAAGACCGCGCTGGAAAAAGAGCTCGATGCGTCCAGCGAGCAACTTCTCGAACACGTCGACCAGATCACCGTGGCGACAGGGCGCATCCGCATCGCCCTCAAGCAAGTCAAAGGAAGGAAACGGTCGATCGACATTCCCTGGTCACCCCAACTGAGGGGAACTGCCGAGATCAAACCCGCATCGCCAGCCGAGAAAATCGACCAGAAGCTGCTCAAGTCGGTTGTCCGCGCGCATGCCTGGCTCACCGACTTGTCGAGCGGACGCCATGCCTGCATCGAAGACCTCGCCAAAGCGGCAAACCTTCATCCCAAGGTGATCCGGCAAGGATTGCGGCTGGCGTTCCTACCGCCAGAACTGACGTCAGCTGTCATTTCCGGTGAGGCAACCATTCTCCTCCGGCAGATCCCGAAGGCGCTTCCCCTCTCGTGGGAGCAGCAACGTCAACTTCTCGGGTAACGTTCGTTCATCGGATGTCATAAATTCAGAGCCCCAAGCATCGGATTTCGGTTCCGAGGGTCAATAGTTCGAACCATTCCGAGCGCGCCAATTGCAAGCGATGTGGAGAAGACCATTCGACGGCTTGACCGCAAAGCCCCGCAAGTTCTATTTTTGTTCCCCTCCTATTCAATCGCGTATATTGAGGAATCGCGGCGCTCACGAAAGGCGTGATCCGCCGAGACGGCGCATTGAATTGCCCCAGGCATTCGGAGGGAAAACTGGCCGAATTAACGTTGCAGCACGCCGACGCAGTCGTGGAACACCATGTGGTGTTTGTCCATGGCCTCGGTCGTGGCAATTTAGATGACTGGCTTTCAGCGAGCGTTCCGCCAACAAATTGGCCGCTGTGGCTAACAGCCGATCTCAAAAATATCGCCATTTGGACTGTCAGATACGATGCAGCTCGCACCCGCTGGCGCGGGAACTCAATGTCTTTTCCCGATCGCGGCGGCAATCTGCTAGCCCTACTGCGATCACGCGTAGAGTTTGCCTCAGGTGAAATTTCATTTGTCGCTTACAGCTACGGCGGGTTGTTAACGAAGCAAATTTTGCGAACTGCGGAGGCAAAAGCTCCGAGTGACTCGCAGATCGCGGCAATTTTGCACAATACCCGACGGATTTGCTTCTTAGGTACGCCTCATCTCGGAGCGGACCTTGCGACTTTTGCAAATCTGACGCGCTTGATCACGCGTCCTTCGGCATCTGCTCTAGACCTTCTTAGAAACGCACCTTATCTCCGCGATTTGAATCTTTGGTATCGCCATTTTTCAAGAAACCACAGTGTCGCCTCGCTTAATCTAATTGAGGGTCAGCGAACATTGCTTGGGCAAATTGTTAAGCCAGACAGTGCCGATCCTGGACTTTCCTCTGATCCAATCTTTGTGGATGCCAATCATTCGACGATTTGCTCTCCCAGAGATCGAGATGATGAGATCTACATTCATGTCCGTGACTTTTTGGCACAGCCCCCAGTCGGAGTACACCGCGACACCGCAATAGCAGACGAACTTCTAAAAAGTAGCAGTAGCCTTGAAGGGCTCCATCAGAAGATGGACGCACTAATGGTCGCAAAGCCCACGCCGTCTTCGCCTGAAATAGAGGCGATTACTATCGATCCACTTATTGCCGAAGCGCTCTCCCGCGATCTGGAACGACAGTATGATCGCACGTTGCGCCGCTCACAGTTTCCTGAAGGCGCACGATCCGATGAATTTCAAGCGTTAGCCCAAGCTGTCTTAGGCGGTAAATATGCTGCAACGCCAGCAAACCTTCGACGTAAGGTACTTCTCCGCGCCTCTCGTAGCGCGTCCGTCCGAAAACAGATCGATCGCGCGAAATCCCTCCTCCAATCGGCGCAGTCTTTGGCTGGCGATGAAAACGACGCTCCAGGACGAGCCAGACTCGAAGAGGCCGAAGGCCGCGTGGATGAAGCAATGCGCATTCTGCGCGATGCTACTGACATCGAAGGTCAGTCAACGTTTGTTAGCATTCTCGTCCGACAGAAAGGCGTCGAGAATGCCGTATCATGGATGAAGGGAAGCAACGTTTCGCTATCTTCACTCAACGCGACCGGCCTCCATTCCATCGCGATGGCCTATCTAAGCCAGGAAACCGTCGAGCCTCTTCGCCGACTTCTGATAAGCTTGCCAGATGATGTTTTAATTGCATGTCCGAACTTCTTGTTGCTGCGCGCGCTTTCCCTTTTGGCCTCTGTGATTCCTGCTCCGGATCAATTTTTGGTATTTCAGCCACGGCCTCTCGATGTGCGGAGCATCCACCCGATCTTGCCCGAAGCCGACGTCGTTGATCGATTAACCCTCGCTTCTTCTGATCTGCTACGATTGATTCCGGTATTGCAGGAGCTTGGGCTTACAGAGGCGAAGCAGTCTGCGGACTTATTGCGAGTCTGGTGCGATCTCCTAAATCCTTACCGACGCGCACCAGCTATCAGCCGACTTCGGAGCGAAATGCTCAATCCCGAGACGGCTCTGCATCGCGTGCAGTTTGCACTCGCGTTTGATCGCGAATATTTTGATCCTAGACCAATTGAACAGTATATCGAAAGGAGAAGAGAACTTGGCGGTCTGAGCAAATCAGAATTGGAAGCAGCGCTCGTCCTCCGGCTGCATGGGCAGAGTGCGAAAGCCATAGCCGATCTGATCGCAAGTAATCGGACTCAGTTTAACGCTTGGTTCGAGCCTGCCGCGATTGCATCTATCGAAATTCAAGCCCTCGCCAAAGCTCAAGAGACAACGTCGGCCCAGGCGCTGCTGAACGAAAATCGGGATCACTTCGGGCCCCAGCATCTTTCGGCCCTCGAAGCAGAGATAGAGAAAGGCCGAGGCGGCGACCCGATTGCCGTTTACCTCAAGGCACATGAGACGGCAGGTACAGCAGAATCGCTACGTTCACTTCTCACGGCGCTCATGCAGGCCGGCGACGACCGCCAAATCGCCGTATATGCCGAACAGCTTTATGAAAAAACTGCAGACCCGGGCGATATCGGGATTGCTGCGCAGGCCTTCGCCAAAGCGGGTGATAGGAAAAATTTCGTTCGCTTATTCGAATCTCATCCGGTGCTGTGCGAGCGGTATCCAGCATTAGCCATTCACTATGCTTGGATGCTGTATAACCTCGGACGCTTGCGCGAGGTTCAAGAGCTCGTCGATGAGCTCGGTAGAAGAACGCCGCCGCATCGAGACTTGCAGCTTGAAATTGCTCTTTCAATTGCAAGCGGCAGTTGGGAAACTTTGGCGACCGTTCTCACGGCCTTTTTGGACAATCCAGCGTCCCATAACCCTAGATTGCTAATGCAAGCGGCGCACCTTTCGCAGGCTTCCGGCCAAGGCCCCATGCTTGACCTGCTGAAGGCGGCTTTAGAGCGAGCAGGCGATGATCCTAACGTATGGTTAGGCGCCTATACGCTCGCGATGGAAGAGGATTTGGAAGACAAGCTCCCGGGGGTCCACGATTGGTTTAGAAAAGCAATCGATCTTTCTGGCGAAGACGGGCCCATCAAGAGATTCGAATTAAAGGAGCTGCTGCCCCAGCAATTAGAATGGAACGAGCGTACAAGGAAAATTAGCGAACATGTTGTCAATGGCGAAGTGCCATTAGTGATGGCTGCTCCCGCGCTTAGAACGACGGTCGTTGACATTATTTTGCGGAACATTGTTCGGAATTCGGCGCTGGACGATGCCAGACGACGTATCGCGATACCCCTCTTCAGCGGCGCACGTAAGCCAGAGCCTTTCGGCGATCTCGGTATTATTGCGCTCGATATAACTGCATTAATGCTACTTGGTTGGCTCGGGCTCCTACCGAAAGTAATTGAGGCGTTCCCCGCGATCATGGTCGCCTCGGGGACCCTACAAGAAATGTTCGAGGGTCAACGGAAAATTAGGCAGTTCCAGCGATCGCGCCTGCGCAGGGCAGAAGAGATTCAGCGCGCCATAGCGCGTGCGCAAGTTCAGGTACTACGAGCACCAAAAACGGAACAAGACGAGCTGGATTTAGAAGTTGGGAATGATTTTGCCGCTCTCTTGCGAGCAGCGCGGCGCGCAAATGGCGTCATTTTGCGTCCGGCACCTCTGCACAGGCCAGGTTTGGATCAAATAGCTCCGAACATCGATAGCCAGGCCGACCTGTTAGCCGACATGCATACCTTACTAGAGCTTCTCAAGGATCTCGGTGTTGTTGATGAAATTCTAGAGGCGACCGCAAAAGAATACTTCTCCATTCAAGACAAGGGCTGGTCTTCCCCCGCAAAGCTCGCTCCTCAAAAACCGCTGTTTATTGACGCTTTAGCGCTTTCCTATTTGCAGCACACGAATCTGTTTCCGATCGTTTTGTCTACATTCACAGATATTACGATCGAAGGAGACTCCGAAGAAGAAGCTCTTATTCTGATCGATCATAACATTCACGTCACAGAAGTGCTAAATATCTTGGAAAGCGTTCGCGTTGCTGTTCGCGATGCCTACGAATCCCGCAAACTTTTCTTCGGTCCGAAGACGATCAGTCCAGACGCTGGTTCCAGCGAAGACTCAGATGAAGAGGGTGGTCGATCATCGACACTCTATCTTCTGTCGGATTTGGGTAACGCTGACGGCGTCGCTTTCGACGATCGCGTCTTAAATAGTGAGCCGTTCGCTCAGGATAAATTAAATCACAGAGCCCGGACAGTTAGTACCCTGGATATCATTGAAGAGTTTCGTGCACGAAATCTGATATCCGAACTAGATAGGCGGCATTTGCGGTACCGGCTACGAGTGGCCGGAGCTCTGCTGATGCCGGTCGACGAGGATGAAATTGTTGCGGCCGCTCAGCGATCCGGTGCTACTGAATCAGCTGAGTTTCGAGCGATACGAGAGAGCATTGATCTGGCTCGCGTGGCCGAGATGCCGCAGTTTCCCAATGAAATTCGCTGGCTGTTGTCGCTAGCCACTTCGCCGAGAAGAGCATTAGTTCAACTCTGGAACTTGGAGGCGGACCACGAGCGTGCGGCAGCGCTGAGCGCCCTTGTCCTCAACCTGCAACCGAATTTAGACGAATGGCTCTATTCGTGGCGGGGCAATCCTCCGCCCAACTGGTCGAGCGCGGTTAATCGCGTTTCAATAGCCAGCATGGCCATGCCGGTCGAAATCGGCGACGATCAAGTCCGAGCAGCCTACAACGAGTGGCTCGAAACAGCAATCTTGTCAGACTTGCGGAAGAACGATCGCGATTTCTATAACGAAGTTATTTCGTATATTCGCGATTTCATTACTAAATTGCACGAGGATGATAATGACGAAGAATGACAAGGATGACCTCAGGCGCATGCGAACGTTGTTTGCTTTGGAACGCATTCCTCAGTCGCTTCACTCTGATCTGCTGTCTGACGGCACTATCGCTACTCAGTTCAACATAAAGACCAACCGGCCCGTTAAGCTCGGCCGAGATGTATCGATCTCACAAGACGCACTTTTCGAAGCGTTCCGTGAGGCCATAAGGACGAACGAGCGGGTCCCGCTTCTGAATGACCTTCAAATTTTGGCGACAGCATTCTTTGCAGATGACGGCGCTGGCCTCGTTGAGGTTGGGAACGAACGGTTGCGGTTTGATTACGCAGGCCTGTTGAGTCAAGAGATCGAACAGCGTCAACGCTGGTTGACCAAATACCTAGCGAAAAACTCCTTAACCGATCTCGTCGTTCGGGAATTACATTCGATGGTGGCGGGGCCGACCTTTTCGAACGATACGTTCCTCACTTCGGTCATGCATCTTCAAAAATCGCCCCAGGCGCTTGAAGTTCGGTTGGCCGAACAACTCGACAAGCAACGATTGAGACCCGATAGCCTTTTACCGGATGATCTCGACTATTGGGACAATCTTACGGCCCCTCTCGAAACATCCAACTCGCTTGCCGATTTTTGCACGACTGAACTTCGGCGTGAGTTTGACATGCGGATGTCGCGCGACCCGCGACTTGCAATCTGGTCGGCATCATTGACGTTTTGCGCGCCGGGCTTAGTCCCGATTGCCCTCCTAAGAGAGTATGATGGCTCTGTAGTGTTGGCTGCTATTGAGCCCGTTCTAACATTTTCGGATCATTTTGCACTTCTAGGTGCGCTTGAGATCGCGGCGGATTGGGTACAGCGTGACGAGCGTTTTGCTGGACCCGGAACAAGAATACTCGATGCCCTTTTTGGCGAAGGGGATAACTTGCAAAACAGCTGCGGTCTCTTTGCAACGTCCTTTGCAATTGCCGGCGCCAGGCTTGGATTAAATCATGAGTGGCGGAAGCGCCCTCCCTTTTGGAGGCGCCTAAATATGGCTGCTCAAGCATCGCTATTTGCACGAGCCGCAGGTGATTGCAACGTGGACGCGGCGAGTCTGTTCTCGTGGGCCATGGAACACTTTGGTCCGAGCTATTATGCCTCTACATGCTTTGACCTATTCGACGAGCCAAGATGGAGGCCAGATTGGATAAGAGCCAATTTCCTTAAGTCGGACGCTGCCGGACGTGCACGTTTCGCTATACGATCCGTACCGGAGCATTTGCGTCCGCCAGCTTGGCATGCCCATTTTACTGCGATTGAAGAGAAACTCATCAAAGGCGGCACGTATTTTCTGTCGACACTTCCAGCTGTAGGTGAAAGCGCTCGGACAAAACAACCAGTTCTGACTGAGCTCGGTGATGTAGTGCAGTTCTATGCCAAATTTATAGACGAGCCTACAAACGAGAATCTAATGGGTCTCGCTCCATTCCTGTTCACCTACGGGTGCCCCTCGGAGGCTGTTCATGCGGTTCACGTGCTTCTTGCCAAGATGAGAGGTGCGCAAAGCGCAGAGGACAAAGACTTCCAATTTATCATAACAGTAGCGGTCTATGTCTCGGTCCTTTATCAAGATGCAGAACTGGCAGAAAAAGCTGCCGATCTTTCTCTGGCTGCCGCTCGCGTTTGTGAAGATGTTGACGCGGTGCGCGAGACCATTTTTCGAATTATCGAGAGCATTGGCGCTGATCCAGATCGCAAGCGATCTTTGGACAAAATGGCAAAGCGTCTTGAACTTCTGGCATTCTCCCTTGAGCCAAAAATGCTATACGAGCTGCATGCTATTCTTAGATTTCTGCAGCGCCTAGACGATTCACTGATAGCACGTCTCGCGCGCGCAGGCGCTGCTGCGCGATTAGGGGCTCGTGGAGTGGCGGCTTAGTGGACGTCATTTATATTTCGGGGAAGATAAAATCATATGGGTGATGGTTAGGACGATGTCAGCTGCAAAGGCCGTTGAAGTGACTGAACTCGCCCTCGACAATCTTGACTATATCCCCGAGCAAGGCCGCGCGCTTTGCGTGACCTTCAGCCTCGGCACGAGCGAGCAGAGCCCTATATCCTTCGAGTGTGCGTGCGAGCTGCCGTTTAATTCGCGCCGGATGATCTGCTGGATCAATTTGCAGTTTCTGTGGAAATACACCCGCGACGACATAAGGGTGTCGAAGCCTTGAACCATACACATCGCGTTGAGCCGACCAAAGTGCAATCGCGAGCGGCTTACCCCAATGCTCGTTGAGAAGTTTTGTCGCCACTTCAGCGGCTTCCGATGAGAGCACTGGAAACAGCGTGCCGATGTATCCGCGCGCGCCAGCGAACATCATATCGTGCGCCAACCGATGCCACGATAAACAGGCATTATTGATGACAATCGGCGTGCCCATATTTGCTATAGTATGATGCGCAAATATCAAATTACTGTCACACATCAACAAAGCGGATGAGCCAACGACGCGGGCGACATTCTCCTTCTTGACCGGTTTGAATTTGTTGGGACCTTCGCCAAGCAGCCTGTTAAAGTCGTGCATGACGTTACCGACGTACATTCGAGATTTCGCTTCACGATCGGTCCAATCAACTCCGTCAACAGACACGAACCGGAAGAATTGCCCGACCTTTAGAATGTCTGGCTTATCCGTCCGCGCAAACCCTACCGCTACGTCTGTAACAACGGTGCGCTCCAATCCTTCCGAGTCCTTGAATTGATGGGTCCACCGATAGCCTGAGCTGTCACCGCAGTGCGTGGCGATGATCAAAATATCATACGGAAAGTGCTCAAGCATCTCAGACACGTGCCGAACGTTTGCGGCTCGGTCTTGATAAACGCGAATAAATGCGCCGCGAGGCTCAAGCAGTTCGATGGCCGACTGTATTTCGGGCGCAGGTGTAGTGCCTGGATCGACGAGAACGACGACGCCGCTTGAAGGCCGACGCTGTTGTTCGGCAGCAAATCCATTGACAACAGCGCAACCCAAATCAGGATATTCCGACAAATGCGTCGTTGGATACTCTGGGTATGCGTAGCCGTAAGGTAGCTTTCCGATGAACGTAACTGAGCCACCGTCTGGGATCGGAATCGATCCACAAAGATTTTGCAATTCTTGCCTAAGCTGCGCTTGCCCTTCCTCAGGCGATAAGTTCGTTCCGCCATCTTGAAGCTTGTAGAAGGCTTCGAGAAGATCCTCAGCGCGGTCCCTATCGACTTCCGGAATCAGAAAAAGACCAGCGTCAAGCGCGAAAGCATAATTTGCGGCGATGACCTGAGCTAGCGCTTCGCCCTCTTCGCAAACAACCATATGACCGGTTTCAGAGGCAACCCAATCATATTCGGAAGGCCGTTCCTCGAATATAATCGACTGTCCTGCACGGAGCGCCTTGAGCAAGCCGACGCCGATACGATCTCGGCCCCAATGAAGTACGCTGGACGTGCGTCGTCCGGGTTTCAGAGATGCAATGTCATCCATCGACGACACACGATAGCAAGCCAAACTCCGCCGTGAGGTAAGCGAACCGCTTAAGGCATCGAACGCGTTGTCTTGCAGCCCAGCAAAATAGGCAATTTCGGCACGCGCGCGCCCCGCCACGTTGTGCCGACGCAGCACTTCGATATCGCGATCTGGACGCTGCATTCGCGGCCCATCACAGACCGGCAGATAGAAACCGGGCTCAAAAAGCGCGCATGACAGCTGCGCTGCAAGCTTTGCATCGTCCGCAAAAACTATCCTGTCAGCGATGGGTGGACACTTCATGCATGCCAGCATCCACCTCAAGATCGGGAAAGTAAACCCGAAGGTCATTCGGGAGCCGAATTGGCGCTAGGCTTCGGCGGTCGGGCTGCACGCTTTGCCAGTTGGAAGCTTCTTATTGCTGTGTAGTCGAGTGTGCCCGGGCCGAATCGCATTTCTTCGGTTAGCATGCGGTTGATGACCGACACCACATCCGAAACGACCTCCGCGGGCGCACCGGAGGCGGACTTACCTCCGCTCACGGCGCCCGAGAACATCTCTGTAGGCCTGCGCGGCTTTGATACGGAGGACCATGCGCACGCATTCGGCAATCTAATAGCCACCTACGTGCGTACGTTGAGCAGATATTTCGATCTATCCACTCTTGACGGCATTACCGTCGCGTTCGATTATACTCAAGCACTCCTTGATCTGGATCGCGGCTACGATACCAAGTACAAACTCGCGCCATCGGAAGGCATTGCATTTGGCATCGCGATGACGCCCGCTGTCATGCGTGAGGGCAAGATCAAAAGTCACATGCTCTTCAATGCCAGTGTGCTGCTGCCGCTCGAAGACGAAAAGCACGAACTTCACCAGCAAGCCCTTCATATGCTGGCGCATGAATGCGGGCACGTCGAGGTAACAGAACGATACAATGCGGCGTTTCCTGGCGTGCTGCTGCAGAGCAATTCACCGAACGCGCATGCCCATTTCCGTTCGGACATCACCAAAGCGTGCTGGGATGAATACGCTGTGACATGGATTTGCGCACCGTTCGGGCGTCAACCGACTGAGGATTACGAGGAGACGTTCCTGACCGCGCTCACAAAAACGCGCTCGCGGGCCAACGACCTGATTAAGGCCTATCGCTTGCACGCAGACATTGAGCAAATTACCGCTGAGGTTTATGGCGCTTACGGTGAACTCATGAAGTTCGCTTGTTACCACCTCGGCAACATGACCGGGCTTGGCCTCACGCTAAAGGATCTGCCCAAGACCGAGGCTGCTTTGGAAGGTCATTGGTTCGAGCCGTTTTTCGAAAAGCTCGGAGACGCTTGCACGGATCTCGCCGCGAACTACGGTAAATGGAAGGATCAAAGCGCATTCGAGATCATAGGCGATTTGGCCGACGAAATCGTGGCTGAGGGTGGCGTGATCATTTCTGACCATAGAGAAGACGGCGGATTCTATGTCGAAATACCTTTCACGCCTGAAGCGATGCCAGACGCATAGTGCTTCGGTTGTGCAGCGTTCAACTTGTTCTTCTTGCGTGGCAACGCGTCGCTTCGCGACCGGGCTCTATTAGCGCCGCCCGGGTGCCTTGTTGACCGGTCTGGCGGCCGCAGTCGTATCGGGTCCCGCGACCATCCGCAATCCGGTGATCATTGAACTGCCGCCCTCGGGCGGCAGTCGCGATCGAACCTGTCTCCGCCAATAGTCTCAGGGAAACGGGAGTTTTTCGGGAAACGGCCGGAGACTTTCCGCCATTTCGCCCCGGAGATGGCGAGACCGGGAGTCTGGAGACCGAGCGGAACGATGAAAAAGCCGGGATTTCCGGGCCTGTGAGGCGCAGGTTGCAAATTTAGGTCAGTCGTAGGACTGCCTGGCTGGGGCGGGAGGGATCGAACCTCCGAATGGCGGAATCAAAATCCGCTGCCTTACCGCTTGGCTACGCCCCAACAGGCGGGAACACCGGAAGATCGACCGGCGCGGTCCCTCGCTTGCAACGCCGGTCTATAGAGGGAATCCGGCCAATTCAACAGGCTGGAAGCGCGAATTTGGTCCCGAAACCAGGCCCGGCAGCCAACACCTTATATACATTCGACGCCTTAACATCGTGGGCCATCCTCCTCCCACAGCCAATGGCCGCCTCCCCGGCGTCCGCCCCGGTGCGGCCCCGCGCCGCCTGATCGGAGAGTTGAGACAACTGCGGTTTCGTGGGAATACGGCAAGCCCCGTCCCCGCCAACATGAGATGCTGGTCATGACCTACCGCGCGCCGATCTCCGACATCCTGCTCGCGCTCAACCACGGCGCCGGCCTGCAGGCCGCCATCAAGGCCGGCCATTACGGCGATTTCGACGGCGACGTCACCGCCGCCGTGCTGGAAGAAGCCGGCAAGTTCGCCGCCGAGGTGCTGGCGCCGCTGAACCGGGTCGGCGACGCGCATGGCGTCAAGCTTGAGGCCAACCAGGTGACGACCGCGCCGGGCTGGCCCGACGCCTACCGGCGCTGGACCGCAGCGGGCTGGAACGCGGTTTCCGGGCCGGAGGCCTACGGCGGCCAGGGCCTGCCGCTGGCGGTCAACGCGGCCTGCACCGAAATCTGGAGCGCCTCGAACATAGCCTTCGGCCTCTGCCCGCTGCTGACGCTGTCGGCGATCGAGGCGCTCGACGCCCATGGCAGCGAGGACCTGAAGCGCATCTATCTGGAAAAACTCGTCTCGGGCGAATGGACCGGCACCATGCAGCTGACCGAGCCGCAGGCCGGCTCCGACGTCGGCGCGCTGCGCACCCGCGCCGAGCGCGCGCCCGACGGCAGCTACCGCATCGCCGGCACCAAGATCTTCATCACTTATGGCGACCACGACATGACCGACAACATCGTGCATTTCGTGCTGGCCCGCCTGCCCGACGCGCCCGCGGGCACCAAGGGGATTTCGCTGTTCCTGATTCCGAAATTCCTCGTCAACGCCGACGGCTCGCTCGGCGCCCGCAACGACATCTTTCCGAGCGGGGTCGAGCACAAGCTCGGCATGCACGCCTCGCCTACCTGCACCATGACCATGGGCGACAAGGGCGGCGCGATCGGCTACCTGATCGGCGAGGAACACCGCGGCATGCTCTGCATGTTCACGATGATGAATCAGGCCCGCCTCGGCGTCGGCCTCGAAGGCGTCGGGATCGCCGACCGCGCCTATCAGCAGGCGCTGGCGTTCGCGCAGGAACGCAAGCAGGGCCGCGCCGTGGGCAACAAGGGCGACGGGCTCGACGCCATCATCGCCCACCCCGACGTCAAGCGCATGCTGCTGCAGATGCGCAGCCTGACCGCCGCCGCGCGCTCGATCTGTTACGCCACCGCGGTGGCGCTCGATATCTCGGCGCGCGCCGCCGACGCCAAGGTTCGCGCCGCGGCCGCCGCGCGCGGCGCGCTGCTGACGCCGGTTGCGAAAGCTTTCTCCACCGACATCGGCAACGAGGTGGCCTATCTCGGCGTTCAGGTCCATGGCGGCATGGGCTTCATCGAGGAGACCGGCGCCGCCCAGCATTGCCGCGATGCGCGCATCACTTCGATCTACGAGGGCACCAACGGCATCCAGTCGATCGACCTGGTGACGCGCAAACTCGCGGCCAATGGCGGCGCGGCAGTGTGGGCGCTGCTCGACGAACTGTCCGGCGTCGTCAAGCAGGTCGAAGCCTCCAACGATCCGGCCTTCGGCACCACCGGCCCGAAATTGCGCGATGCGCTCGGGGCGCTGGATCGCGCCAGCAAATGGCTGCTGGAGCGCGTGGCGTCCGCGCCGAACGACGCGCTCGCCGGCGCCACGCCCTATTTGCGCCTGTTCGGCGTCACGCTCGGCGGCTGCATGCTGGCCGGCGAAGCGCTCGCCGCCAAGGGCAACGGCGCGACCGGCGGCGACCCGCAGCGCTACGTGACGCTGGCGCGGTTCTTTGCCGAAAACATGTCCGTGCAGGCAGGCTCGCTGGAAAAAACGGTGACGGATGCGGCCGACGCGGTGACCGGCGCGGATGCGGTGCTGCTGGGGTGAACCACCGCAGCGGCCCCGGATTGTGTCCGGGAATATTGTACTTACCTGCAAGGTAAGTTTTGCTGCCTATGCAATAAGAGTTGTTTTCCGCCGACCCGAAAGAACCTTTCATTTTAGAACCATCGCGCATTTCCGGTCTTTGAACCGATGCGATCGAGTCTGGACCAATGAAATGGGGCATTCTCGAACTGTTACTTGGATCACACGCCGCCATCCGGCGCTGCCATTACTTTAGCGCAGGATTCCGGCCATGATGACCGGATCATGCGCGCTATCGGGACACATCGCTTGACGCAGAATTGCCAGAACTCGCCGACCGTTCGCAGGCTCGCGGCGATCATGTTTGCGGACATCGTCGGCTTCAGCCGCCTGATGGAACGCAACGAAGCATTGACGTTCTCACGATTGCGCCGGCTGCGCGAAGAGGTGAACCTTCTCAAGGTGGAGGAATATGGCGGCAGGGTCATTCGCACCACCGGCGACGGATTCCTGGCCGAGTTCGGCAGCGCCGTCGCCGCCGTGCAATGCGGTTTCGACATTCAGCGCACGGTCATGGAACTCGAGCAGGGACAACCCTTGTCCGAGCGTATTCGTTTCAGGATCGGGATCAACGTCGGCGACATTATCGTCGACGGCGACGACATCGCCGGCGACGGCGTCAATATCGCGGCTCGGCTGGAAGCGCTGGCCCCCGTCGACGGCATCTGCGTCTCCTCGGCGGTGCGCGAGCAAATTCGCGACGATTTCGGCTTCACCGACATGGGCGAGCAGAAACTCAAGAACATCGCCCGCCCGATCCGAACCTATGCCTGGAGGCCGGACGCCGCCATTACCATGCCGGCGCTGACGCCGGCGCCGGACAGGCCCGTCGCCAAGCCGGCGCGGTTATCGATCGTGGTGCTGCCGTTCACCAATGTCAGCGGCGACCCGGCCCAGGAGTATTTTTCCGACGGCATTACCGACGAGGTGACGGCACAGCTTTCCAAGATCAGAGGCAGCTATGTGATCGGCCGGGACACCGCGTTCCGCTACAAGGGCAAGGAGGTCGATATCCGGTCGCTGGGCGTGGAGCTCGGCGTGCGATACGTCCTCAAGGGGAGCGTCGAGCGTTTCGATCAGGGCATCGATACCACGGCGCAGCTGTGGGACGCCTTGGCGGGAACGGTGTTGTGGGCCGACACGATGGAGGTCGACAAGACCGCGGTCCGCAACATCAGGCGCGAAGTGGTCAACCGCCTGGCGATCGCGCTGAACCTCCAGCTGATCGAAGCCGAGGCCCGACATTCCGAGGGTTCCGAAAACCCCGACGCGACCGACCTCGTAATGCAGGCGCGCGCCGCCTACTACCGCGCCAACACGCTGGATGCGCTGCAGCAGGTGCGCGTCATGTTTGAAAAGGCGCTGTCGATCAACGGCGACGAACAGGCGGCGCTGGTGGGCCGCGCGGTGACCATGGTCGAGCAGGTATTCGGCTGGCCGAGCGACGCCAATGCCCGGCTGATCGACGAAGCGGACGCGCTGATGGCGAAGGCGATGCCGCTGGATCGACACAACGCCTATGCCCGCTTCGTCATGTCGCGGCTGCGCCAGATGCAGTGCCGGATCGAGGCGGCCTTGGCCGAGAACCAGATCGCGCTGGAGCTCGATCCGAACCTGGTCGAGGCCATCGCCTGGAACGGGAATCTGCAGTTCGCGAGCGGCCGACCAGAACTGGGAATCGAACCGCTGCGGCGGGCGCTGGCGCAATCGCCGCGGGATCGGATGCGATGGGTGTGGTGCCTGATGCTGGGCCTCAACTATTCCTTGATGGGACAGTACCACGACGCCATTATCTGGCTGGAGCGGTCGATCGCGATCAACCCCAGGCACTGGGCCAATCTGGCGTTCGCCGTGGTCGCCTACGCCAATGTCGGCGACCGCGCCAATGCGATGCGCGCCAGGGCACAATTCGACGAGGTCTATCGCGGCGAAATTATCGAACCTCGGTTCTATTCGCAGACGCCGGCCTTTCTCGAATTGCTCGACGCGCGGGTGATGCCGGCGTGGCGGCAGATGGAGCTGCCAGAGCCGGATTCGCCAACGTCGTTCCGACGGCTGGGAATGTCGCGGGCGGCGTCGGAACGATAACGAACGTCCGCGGCTCGCGATCGCGGCATGCGGCAGACTTCCTCACCCAATCGGCTTCAGCCCCGCCTCGATCGCGGCGCGGCGGGGCTCCAGGAACGGCGGCAGCGCCAGTTTCTCGCCGAGCGTTTCCATCGGCTCGTCGGTCGCAAAGCCCGGGCCATCGGTCGCGATCTCGAACAGGATGCCGTTGGGTTCGCGGAAATACAGGCTGCGGAAATAGAAGCGGTCGACCTCGCCGCTGTTGGGGACGCGCAGTTCGTTCAGGCGCTGCGTCCAGGCGTGGTATTGTTCGTCGTCCGGCGTGCGGAACGCGACGTGGTGCACGCCGCCGGCGCCTTGCCGCGCCACCGGCGAATCCCCGCCCTCGATCAGGTGCAACTCGGCGGCGGGACCGCTCTCTCCCCTTGCCTCGCCCATCGCAAACACCTGAACCGCCGCGCCTTCAGCAGCATAGTCGCGCACGCGGCGCATGTTCATGACCTCGGTCAGCACGAAGGCGGTGCGCGAAACCGCCTGCACCGTCAGCATGATCGGGCCGAGGCCGCGGATCTGGTGCTCGGCCGGCACCGGGCTGCGCTCCCATGGGAACGCCTCGCCCGCGCCGCCATCGTCGACCAGCATCAGGCGCTGGCCTTCGCCGTCCTCGAACAGCAGCGTCAGCCGGCCGTCGACCTCGGCGATTGCGCCGGTGACGCCGCCTGCCTTTCGCAGGCGATCCCGCCAATAGCCAAGGGTGTTTTCGCCCGCCACGCGCAGGCCGGTGCGCGAGATCGAATTGGTGCCGCGCCGCTCCGGCGCGGCCGGGAAATCGAAGAAGGTGAGATCGGTGCCGGGAGTTGCCTTTCCGTCGGCGTAGAACAGGTGGTAGGCGCTGACGTCATCCTGGTTGACGGTTTTCTTGACCAGCCGCATCCCGAGCAGGCCGGTGTAGAAGGAAACGTTCTCGCGCGGCCTCGCCGAGATCGCGGTCAGATGATGAATTCCACCCAGATGCATGGCGTTATCCCTGTCCTCGCTTCCATGAGAAAATTCGCCGAGGCCGCGCGGCCTCTTGCCGGATCATGTAGGATATGGCGGGATCATTGGCCAGCGGCGGCGGTGCCGCATGATATCCGGGGGACATCTGCATGACCGGGCACCTCATTGTGACCGACGACGACGCCACGCGCGTGATCACGCTGCGGCGGCCCGAGAAGAAGAACGCGATCACCCAGGACATGTACCGCGCCATGAGCGAGGCCATCGACAGCGCGCAGGACAACGCAGATATCCGCTGCCTTCTGATATCCGGCGGCGTGGGCGCCTTTACCGCCGGCAACGACCTCGATGATTTCCTGAAGGACGGCACCTCCAATTCAGGCGCACCGCGCGCCTCCGCCGCCGGAACATTTCTTCACTCGCTTGCCAACAACAGCAAGCCGATCGTCGGCGCCGTCGAAGGCGTCGCGATCGGCATCGGCACCACCCTGCTGTTTCACTGCGACCACGTGCTGGCTGGCGCGACCGCGACCTTCTCGACGCCCTTCATCCATCTCGGCCTGGTGCCGGAGGCCGCTTCCAGCCTGCTTGTGCCACGCGCCATCGGCCACCACCGCGCCTTCGCGCTCTTGGTGATGGGGCGCACCTTCTCAGCCGAGGACGCGCGCGCGGCCGGATTCGTCAACGCGGTCACGCCGCCCGGCCAGGCCGAGGCCGAGGCGCGCAAGGTGGCGCGCGAGATCTGCGCGCTGCCGGCCGAAGCGGTCGCGATCTCGCGCAAGCTGTTGAAGCCGCCGCCCGAGGAGATGACCCGCCGGATCGACCAGGAGAGCCATTTGTTCAGCGAACGGTTGCGCTCAGGCGAAGCGGTAGCCGCGTTCAAGGCGTTCTTTTCGCGGAAGAAGGGATAAGCCCACACTCACTCCACCGTCATTGCGAGCGCAGCGAAGCAATCCATTCTTTTTTTGCGCGGCCAGATGGATTGCTTCGCTGCGCTCGCAATGACGAAACCAGCGTGATCAGCGTCATGAGAACCCGGCTCACTCCTATCTTTACAGCGTTGACGATCCTCGCGGCGCTCGCCGCGCCGTCGCATGCGCAAACCGCCGCGCCGGTGGAACTGCGCCTGCTCGCGATCAACGATTTCCACGGCTACCTTCGTCCGCCGCCGGGCGGGATCGAAATCGCCGACCCCGCCGAGAAGACCAGGAAGATCACGGTCGAAGCCGGCGGCGCCGAGCACATGGCGACTCTGGTCGGCCAGCTGCGCGAAGGCCGCAGGAACACCGTCTTCGTCGCCGCCGGCGACCTGATCGGCGCCAGCCCGTTTCTGTCGGCGATGTTCCATGACGAGCCCACCATCGAGGCGCTGTCGAAGATGGGCCTGGATATCTCCGCGGTCGGCAACCACGAGTTCGACGAGGGCAAGGACGAATTGCTGCGGATGCAGCACGGCGGCTGCCACCCCGTGGACAATTGCCTGGGGCCGCACCCCTTCACCGGCGCGAAATTTCGCTATCTCGCGGCCAGCACCTTCGACAGGCGCACCGGCAAAACGGTATTCCCGGCCTATGAAATCAGGGGGTTCGACGGCATTCCCGTGGCCTTCATCGGCCTGACCCTGAAGGGTACGCCGGGGCTGGTTTCGCCGGTCGGCGTGGCCGACCTCGAATTCCGCGACGAGGCCGAGACCGTCAACGCGCTGATCCCCGAACTGAGGGCGCGCGGCGTCGAGGCCATCGTGGTGCTGATCCATGAAGGCGGCCTGCCGACGGGCGACCTCAACGATTGCCCCGGCATATCCGGCCCGATCGTTGACATCGTCGGGAAGTTCGACAAGGCGATCGACGTCGTGGTCACCGGCCACACCCATCGGGCCTATGTCTGCGAGATCGACGGGCGGCTCGTCACCTCCGGCGACAAGTACGGCACCCTGGTCACCGCGATCGACCTCAGGCTCGATCCGGTGACCCGCGACGTCGTCAACGCCAGCGCCGACAACACCATCGTCCGCACCACGCTGGCGAAGAGCGAAGAACAGAGCGCGCTGATCGAATCCTACGACCGGCTGGCCGCGCCGATCGCCAACCGCCCGGCGGGCGCGGTGAAGGAGACGCTGTCGCGCATGCCCAACCCTGCCGGCGAGAGCTCGCTCGGCGGCATCATCGCCGACGCGCAACTTGCTGCAACCCGCGCCAGCGCCAACGGCGGCGCCGACATCGCGTTCACCAACCCCGGCGGCGTCCGCGCCGACATCGCGCAACGGGGCGACGGTTCAGTGACCTATGCCGACCTGTTCGCCAGCCAGCCGTTCCGCAACCAGCTGGTGACGCTGACGCTGACCGGAAAGCAGATCAAGGACATGCTCGAACAGCAATGGCGCGATCCGAAGCGGCCGCGGATCCTGCAAGTCTCGAACGGATTCAGCTACGCCTGGGACGCCACGCGGCCGGACGGCGCGCGCATCCTTGCCGAGCGCATGTCGCTGAACGGAAAACCGCTCGATCCCGCCGCGAGCTACCGCGTCACCGTCAACAATTTCCTGTCCGTCGGCGGCGACGGCTTCACGGTCCTGACCCAGGGCACGGCGCCGCAAACCGGCGTCTACGACATCGACGCGCTGCAGGCCTACTTCCAGGCCAACAGCCCGGTCGGCCCGACCGCGCTCGATCGCATCGTCAGGATAAACTGATGCGAACCGGTTTCCCCTCGGCTCGAAAACGCTTTAGGATCGGCCGTTCCCGCTACGCGCATCGAATGCGCCTGGGTTAATTCTGCATGACGCTGCTTCTCACCCATTCCGCCTGTCTCGACCATCTGACCCCGCCGGGGCATCCGGAACGTCCGGACCGGCTGCGCGCGGTGGCCGAGGTCCTGGGGGAAGAGCGCTTCAGGCCGCTGGTGCGCGGCGAAACGCCGGAAGGCGATCTGGATACCGTCGCGCTGTGTCATGGCGAACATTATATCGGCGAACTACGGCACATCGCCCCCACCAGCGGCATGATCTACATCGATGGCGACACCTCGATGTCGCCGGGCACCTGGGAGGCGGTGATGCGCGGCGTCGGCGGCGCGGTGGCGGCAACCGACGCGGTGATGTCCGGCGCCCATCCCAACGCCTTCGTCGCGGTGCGCCCGCCCGGCCATCATGCCGAGGTCTCCAAGCCGATGGGCTTCTGCTTCTTCGACAATGTCGCGATCGCGGCGCGGCACGCCCAGCGCAAATACGGCATCGGTCGTGCGGCGATCGTCGATTTCGACGTCCATCACGGCAACGGCACGCAGGACATCTTTTGGTCCGACCCGACCGTGATGTACTGCTCGACGCACCAGATGCCGCTGTTTCCAGGCACCGGCGCCAGCGGCGAGCGCGGCGAGCACGACACCATCGTCAACGCACCGCTGGCTTCCGAGGACGGCAGCGCGAGGTTTCGCGCCGCGTTCGAAAACCTGATCCTGCCGCAATTGCGGAAATTCAGCCCGGAACTGCTGATCATCTCCGCCGGCTTCGACGCGCACTACCGCGATCCGCTGGCCTCGCTCAACGTCAAGGCGGAGGATTTCGGCTGGGTCACGCGCAGGCTGATGGACGTGGCGGAAGCCAGCGCCGGCGGGCGGGTGGTGTCGGTGCTGGAGGGTGGCTACGACCTGCAGGGGTTGAAGGAGTCGGTCGCCGCCCACGTCACCACCTTGATGCAGACCTGAAGGCTGCCGCGAGAGCCAGCCAGCGCCGCCCCCGCCGGTTCCAAACACGTCAGAACTGCCGCTAATCCGTTGTCTTGACGAGGTTTCCTGGCATTAATTCTTTGCGCGAGACAGTTCCTACGCGGCGCGAAAACGCTATAGTCCGATTCTGCGCCGGGAAATTCCAAGGGGCGCATCCGGGAATGCAATATGGCCGAAAACACCCAAGCCGACGTCAGGAAGCTCTCGTTCGAGCGCGCGATCGAGGAGCTCGAGTCGATCGTGAAACGGCTCGAGGACGGCAAGGTGCCGCTGGAGGAATCGGTCGCGATCTACGAGCGCGGCGAGGCGCTGAAGCGGCGCTGCGACGAACTGCTGCGGCAGGCCGAGGCCCGCGTCGACAAGATCACGACCGACGCCAGCGGCAAGGTTACGGGAACCGAGCCGCTCGACGTTCAGTAGTCCTGACGTCAAAAGGCCTGAATTCGCCAGTCCGAATCCCTTCGAGTTAATTCTTGGCGCCCCGCGCAACCTGTTATAGTCCGCCGCTAATCGGGAACAGTTCGTGCGCGTCCAGCACCGTCATGTCATCTATGTCCAGGGGTACGATCCGCGCGGGCTGGCGCAGTACTACCGCATGTTCCGGACCGAGTTGCGCAAGTTCGGCCGGCTTTACCAGCTCCAGGCCACGATCAGCCGGCCGAAGGTCGTCTCCGATGACGAGATCGCGTCCTGGACCATCGACACCAGGGCCGAGGGTTGGCAGACGCGCACGTCTTACGACTTCCTGCGCTTTGAGGATTTCATCCAGCAGGATCTGGCCTCTCCGGTTTGGCGCACGGTTTTTAGCGCGGTGTGGATCTACTGGCGACTCCTGTTCTCCGGCACCGTCGCGCGGTTCGGCAAGGCGAACTGGCGGTTTGCGACCTTCATCACCTACCCGCAACTGATGCTGCTGCTCGAGGCGGCCGGCGCCGCGGGCATCGCCTTTGTGTTCGAGAAAGGGCTGAACGCCATCGGGATTCCCGACCTCGTCAGTATCCCGGCCGCCGTTGCGATCTTCGTTGCGCTGCTGGGCGCGGCACTGAAATACACCGAGCGGGCCACCTATGTGCTCTATCTGCTGTGCGACACGATCTGGACCTGGGAGTTCGCGCACCGCGCGCGTCCGGAATGGGACCAGCGCATCGACCGCTTCGCCCGGCACCTGATCGACGTCGTCAGCACCACCGACGCCGATGAAATCGTCATTGTCGGCCACAGTTCCGGATCGTTCCTCGGCGTCGAGATGCTGGCGCGGGCGCTCAAGCTCGATCCCGAGCTCGGCCGGCGCGGACCGCGGATCGCGCTGCTGACGCTCGGCGGAAACTTCCCGATTGTCGGTTTCCACGCCGTGTCACACGCCTTCCGCGACCATCTGCGGAAACTCGCGGTAGAACCATCGATCGACTGGATCGACTGCCAGGCGCGCAAGGACGTGATGAACTTCTACCAGTTCGATCCGGTCGCCGGTCACGGAATCGACGCCGGGGCGGCCCGGCGCAATCCGACCATCGTTCCCGTCCGCTTTCGCGACATCGTCAGGCCGGAGCACTACGCGAAGTTCCGCTGGCAGTTCTTCCGCGTGCATTTCCAATTCGTGATGGCCAACGACCAGCCCAACGCCTACGATTTCTTCATGATCGTCTGCGGGCCGATCCCGCTTGCCGCGCGCATGGCCGCGCCGGAGGCCGCGCTGGCGATCGCGACCGGCGACCCGACCGCCCGCGAACGGGCCTGGAACAGCATCGGAACCACCAATGCCCAAGCCATCCGCCCTGCCGATGCCGGCAAGGTCGGACCCTCCGCCCGTCGTCGCGGTTGAAAAATCGTGATTTTCGGCCATATCGCGAAAAACCCGGCTTGCGCGCCGGGTTGGCTTTGGCGGCCCGTTTGGTGTAAAGTTGGCGGTTCTACGGGCTGAGGAGAGCTGTTTGCCGCGGATTTCGACGGTAGCAAGCTAAAGCCGCCGCTGAAAAAACGAAGCTTAAGAAACTGAACGGGAAGGGTTGAAGCTACCGACGTGATGCATGTCACATGGTTCGATCCGAAGTGCATCTAGGCTTTCGGATCAGATACCGCCCTGCAGAGGTAGCGCCCGGCATCTGATTTCACCGCGCGGTTAACGCGTACCCCATCTCGCGTCGGGTTGTTCGCCCCGACCTGTAAAATTGGAACATCGCTGTGACCACCTTTAGCAAGACGCCCCTTCTCGACACCATTCGCACCCCCGACGACCTTCGCAAGCTCAACATCGAGCAGGTGCGGCAGGTGGCTGACGAGTTGCGCCAGGAAACCATCGACGCCGTTTCGGTGACCGGCGGCCATTTTGGCGCGGGGCTCGGCGTCGTCGAGCTGACCACCGCGATCCATTACATCTTCGACACCCCCCGCGACCGGCTGATCTGGGACGTCGGCCACCAGGCCTACCCGCACAAGATCCTGACCGGACGCCGCGACCGCATCCGCACGCTGCGCACCGGCGGCGGCCTGTCCGGCTTCACCAAGCGCGCCGAGAGCGACTACGACCCGTTCGGCGCCGCGCACTCCTCGACTTCGATTTCGGCCGGCCTCGGCATGGCCGTGGCGCGCGACCTTTCCGGCGGCAAGAACAACGTCATCGCCGTGATCGGCGACGGCGCAATGTCCGCCGGCATGGCCTATGAGGCCATGAACAATGCGGGCGCGATGAACTCGCGCCTGATCGTGATCCTCAACGACAACGACATGTCGATCGCCCCGCCGGTCGGCGCGATGAGCGCCTATCTGTCCCGCCTCTACTCCGGCAAGACCTACCGCTCGCTACGCGAGGCGGCCAAGCAGATCAACAAGCGGCTGCCGAAGATCATCGCCAACCGCGCCAACCGCGTCGAAGAATATTCCCGCGGCTTCATGATGGACGGCGGCACGCTGTTCGAGGAACTCGGCTTCTATTATGTCGGCCCGATCGACGGCCACAACCTCGACCATCTGCTGCCGGTTCTGAAGAACGTCCGCGACATGGAGACCGGCCCGATCCTGGTCCACGTCGTGACGCAGAAAGGCAAGGGCTACGGACCGGCGGAGGCCGCCGCGGACAAATACCACGCGGTCGTCAAGTTCGACATCGCCACCGGCGCGCAGGCCAAGGCAAAACCGAATGCGCCGGCGTACCAGAATGTGTTCGGCCAGAGCCTGGTCAAGGAAGCCCAGAAGGACGACAAGATCGTCGCCATCACCGCGGCGATGCCCTCGGGCACCGGGGTCGATATCTTCAACAAGGCCTTCCCCGCCCGCACCTTCGACGTCGGCATCGCCGAGCAGCACGCCGTGACCTTCGCCGCCGGCCTCGCCACCGAGGGCTACAAGCCGTTCTGCGCGATCTACTCGACCTTCCTGCAGCGCGGCTATGACCAGGTGGTCCACGACGTTGCGATCCAGAGCCTGCCGGTCCGTTTCGCGATCGACCGCGCCGGCTTGGTCGGCGCCGACGGCGCGACCCATGCCGGTTCGTTCGACAACGCCTATCTCGGCTGCCTGCCGAATTTCGTCATCATGGCGGCGTCCGACGAGGCCGAACTGGTGCACATGGTCGCCACCCAGGTCGCGATCAACGACCGCCCTAGCGCGGTGCGCTATCCGCGCGGCGAGGGCCGCGGCGTCGAAATGCCCGAAGTCGGCATCCCGCTCGAAATCGGCAAGGGCCGCGTCGTCCGCCAGGGCAACAAGATCGCCCTGCTCTCGTTCGGCACCCGAATGGCCGAGTGCGAAAAGGCCGCCGACGAACTCGCCGCCCACGGCCTCTCCACCACCATCGCCGACGCACGCTTCATGAAGCCGCTGGATGTCGATCTGGTGCTGAAGCTGGCGCGCGACCATGAAGTCCTGCTCACCATCGAGGAAGGGTCGATCGGCGGGTTCGGCTCGCACGTGATGCAGACGCTGTCCGACCACGGCATGCTCGACGGCGGCCTGCGGATGCGGGCGATGATCCTGCCCGACGAGTTCATCGACCACGATTCGCCGGCCGCGATGTATGCCTATGCCGGGCTCGACGCCAAGGGTATCGTCGCCAAGGTGTTCGACGCCCTCGGCAAGGATTACAAGACCGAAACGGTCAAGCTCGCCTGAGGGTCAGATCCTGTTTCGTCGCCCGGCGGTGGATCGCGCCGTCGGCGCACATCGGACTGACATTGGCTGACAAGCAAGACGACCGGACTTCTCCCCGCAAGCGCGCCGACGTGCTGCTGGTCGAGCGCGGCCTGTTCGAAAGCCGCGCCCGCGCCCGCGCCGCCATTGAGGCCGGCGGCGTGGTGGCCGACGGCAAGCCGGTACTGAAGGCATCGGCAACCATTGCCGTCGACGCAGAATTATCCGCCCAGCCCGCGCACCCCTGGGTCTCGCGCGGCGGCGTCAAGCTCGCCGGTGCGCTTGAAAAATACGGGGTAGAGATCGAGGACCATGTCTGCCTCGATGTCGGCGCATCGACCGGCGGCTTTACCGAGGTGTTGCTGGCGAACGGGGCCAGCCTCGTCTTTGCCATCGATGTCGGCCGCGGCCAGTTGCATCCCTCTTTGCGGGGTCACCCCAGGATCGTGTCGATGGAAGAGACGGATATTCGCGCCTTCGAGGGCCGGCGCCTGCCGGCCCGGCCCGATGTCGTTGTCATCGACGTCAGCTTTATTTCGCTGAAGGCGGTGCTGCCGGCGGCGCTGGCGCTGGCGGCCGCTCCAATGCACCTGCTGGCGCTGATCAAGCCGCAGTTCGAGGCTGCGCGAAAGCATTCGAGGAACGGCATCATCCGCGACGCGGCGGTGCATCGCGACGTCTGCGACGACATCACCGCCTTCGCCGCCTCGCTCGGATGCACCGACATCGCCGTGTTTCCGTCCCCGATCACCGGCGGCGACGGCAACATCGAATTCTTCATGGGTGCGCGCCGTGGCTGACACCGAGACTCTCGTGATCGACCATGTCGGCCATCACGGCGACGGCGTTGCCATGTCAGACGCCGGCAATATCTATGTCCCCTACGCCCTCGCCGGCGAAACCGTCGAGGTCGGCCCGGTGCCCGGCCACCATCCCGACCGCCGCCGGCTGATCAGGATCCATACCGCAAGCCCGGCGCGGATCGCGCCGTTCTGTGCGCACTTCGGCCTCTGCGGCGGCTGCGCGATCCAGCATTGGGATGCCGAACCCTATCGCGCATGGAAGCGCGCGATCGTGATCACGACGCTGGCGCAGGCGGGTATCGACTGCGCGGTGGCGCCGCTGGTCGATGCCCACGGCCTCGGCCGTCGCCGTATCACCTTGCACGGGCGGATGGGGACCCATGACGTGCTCAAGGTTGGATTTTCGGCGGCCCACTCGCACGACATCGTGCCGATCGATCGCTGCCCGGTTCTGGACCCGCATTTGAGCGGCGCCATCGAGGCGGCCTGGGCCGTCGCCGAACCGCTGATCGCGATGGGAAGGCCGCTCGATATCCAGATCACGGCCACCAACAGCGGGCTCGACATCGACGTGCGCGGCTCCGGCCCGTTGTCGACAGGCTTGATCGCGAAGCTGTCGCGGATCGCCGAACACCACCGGCTGGCGCGGCTGACGCGTCACGGTGAACTGGTACTGATGCGAACGCCGCCTACGGTCTCGATCGGCAAAGCCGAGGTCGCGCTGCCGCCGGGATCGTTCCTGCAGGCGACGGCCGAAGGCGAAGCGACGCTGGCGGCGCTGGTGTCCGGCCATTGCAGCCGCGCCAAACATATCGCCGACCTCTTTTGCGGCGTCGGCCCGTTCGCGCTCAGGCTGGCGGCGAAGGCACGGATCGCCGCCTTCGACAACGATGCCGGCGCGGTGGCGGCGCTACAGAAGGCCGCGACAACGACGCCTGGACTGAAGCCGGTCAAGGCCGAAGCGCGCGACCTGTTTCGCCGCCCCCTGATGCCGCAGGAATTGCGCGACTACGATACGGTGGTGTTCGACCCGCCGCGTCAGGGCGCGCAGGCGCAAGCGATGCAACTTGCGGCCAGCAAGGTGCCGACGGTGGTGGCGGTATCGTGCAATGTCGCGACATTTGCGCGCGACGCCAAGATCCTGATCGATGGCGGCTACCGGATAGGTAGCGTCACGCCGGTCGACCAGTTCCGCCATACCCCGCATGTGGAGCTGGTGGCGCGGTTCGCACGGTAGTATCTCGCAGGGTGGGAAAAGGCGCGCTTGCGCCGTGCCCACCATGTCCTGTCACAATCGAAATTGGTGGGCACGCTACGCTTTGCCTACCCCTACGCAGCTACGAAGACGAGTAACTCAACTTACCTGCCCCAGCGGTCCTGCCAGATCTTCTCGCCGATCATGCAATTGACGGGCCGCCGCTCCCTGGCCGCGGCCGGTACCACCGGCCGTTCCGGCACGCGGCCGGCGATCTCCAGCAAGAGCTTGGTGCGGATCGCTTCCCTGAACTTGTCGCGCTCCTTGATCGTGATGACGAAAGAGCCGGGACCTCCAATGACGCATTCCTCATAATAGATATCGAGATTGTCGATATCCATGGTGGAGTAGGACGGCTCCTTCACCATGATCGGCAGGCCATTGATGATGACGCCCTTCTCCACCGCCGCGTCACGGGCGACGACGACAGGAACACCGTTGTTGTTGGGGCCGTCGCCGGAAATGTCGATCACCCGCCGCAGGCCCCGATGCGGGTTCTCGTCGAGGAGAGCCATGGCGAAATTGATGGCGCCTGATATCGAGGTGCGCGACGCCCGGCGGATCGGCGTCTTCATGATTTCGTTGGCGACGGCGTCGGCGGTTTCCGGGCCGTCGATCAGCCGCCAGGGGATGATGATCTTCTGGTCGCTGGACGCCGCCCATTCAAAATAGATCACCGAGATTCTGCCGTTCGGGCCGCTCTTCAGCGCTTGCAGAAACTCCTTGGAGATAATGGCCTGCGCGTAGCCCTCACGCTGCAGCGCAAGTTCGTCGATATCCATCGAATAGGAGACGTCGACGGCAAGGACGAGTTCGACATCGACGGAGGGATTGGCTTCCTTTTCGGCGAGGAGACGGCCTTGCGGGCTCGTCGGGTTGTCCGGCCGGTTCTTTGGGTTTGGCGCGGCGATACCCGCGACGTCGCCACCGGCGAGTACGCCCGCTATCAGCACGGCCCCGATCGAGACATACCAGCGCATCGCTGCCTCCCGTCGAATGACGCGATGGTGACATGCAAAGCGGCGAACGCAAAGCGCCGATATCATTTATCCTTCACTTTCGGGTTAGCGCGCAGCCACGGCGAAATCCTGCGCCGAACTGAAAGTCCCGGCAACCGCCCGGTTTCAGGACCGGCCCGAACCCTGTAAACTGATCGGCGCAGCCGTCAGCCCTTGGTGATCCGACCGGGGCCCGACGGCTTTCGGGCCGCCGCGCCACTGATTGCGGCCCACGTCGGAATTCGTTCGCTTCGGGAACCGGCATGATTGACATTGTCGCCAAGCCAAAGACAAAGGTCAGGACCAAGACCGAACGGCCGCGCCTGCACAAGGTCATCCTCGTCAATGACGACTACACGCCGCGGGAGTTCGTGGTCACGGTGCTGAAGGCGGAGTTCCGCATGACCGAGGATCAGGCCCACAAGGTCATGATCACGGCGCACCGGCGCGGCGTCTGCGTGGTCGCCGTGTTTACCAAGGACGTCGCCGAGACCAAGGCGACCCGCGCCACCGACGCCGGCCGCGCCAAGGGCTATCCGCTGCTGTTCACGACCGAACCGGAAGAATGACCTCTCGGACGGGCTACGGGCCCGCTATGCCGCCGGCGTCTCGTCCGCCAGCCCGTAGACGCGCGCCGCCTTCGCAAAGCCTGCGATGGGAAACTCGCCGAGATCGTCCCAGCCGGCGCCGCTGACGCTGGCAAACCCCTCGGAGGCCACGACGGTGCGCTGCAGGTGGCCGGCGATCTTTTCCAGTCGTGCGGCGAGATTCACCGCAGGTCCGATGCAGGTGAAATCGAGCCGGTTACCGCCGCCGATATTGCCGTACAGAATCCTCCCGACATGCAGGGCGACGCCGAAGCGAAAACGTTCGAGAGTATCGCCGATCGGATATTGCATCTCGGCGACGCCGGCGCGGGATTCACGGGCGGCATCGAGCGCATGCATACAGACCTGCTGGTCGTCGCCGACATACTCGTCGATCGGAAACACCGCGAGCAGCCCGTCACCCATGTATTTCAGGACTTCGCCGCCATGCGTGCGGATCGCGGCCACTTGGCAGTCGAAATAGTGGTTCAGGACGTCGACCACCGTCTCTGCCGGAACGCGGTCGGACAGGGAAGTAAAGCCGCGCAGGTCGGACAGCCAGATCGCCGCATTCATCGTCTCGGTATGGCCGCGCCGGATCTGGCCGCCGAGAATTCGAGCACCGGCGCGATTGCCGACATAGGTGTCGAGCAGGCTCGCCGCGGTGCGGGTCAGGCTGAAGATTTCGATCACCCGCGCCAGCGGCGTCACGATTTTCCGCAGCGCCACCAGTTGCTCCTCGGTAAATCCGCCCGGCTGCGTGGTGGCCCAGCTCGATGCGTTGACCGTGCCGTTGAGAAAGGACACCGGCAGCGCGACATAGTCCGTGACGCCCTCGGCAGCCAGTTCATCAACGATCGGGAAGCGTCGACTCTTCGGATCGTCAACGCGCGCCCGAACCTCGACTCCCTGCTGGAACACGATGATCAGCGGACTGGTAAGAAAATCCGGCGATTCCAGAATCTGGAAATCGACAGTGCCGACTTCGACCTCGGCGCCCGGCCGCCAGATGAAGTTGCGGCCATAGATGTCGGGATGCAGGGTGCGAACGAAGACACCGGCACGCCAGAGCGGCAGTCCCGCGGCGACCATCCGTTCGCAGGCTTCCGCCATCATCCCGGTCGGGCTGGCCGCGGACCGGGCGCCGTCGATCAGCCAGTCAGCAAGTTCCTGCAACGCGGATACGTTCATCGCAGCGACATTTGCCTTGCAATGCCATACACCGTCAAGGCGGCCGATCGCTGCAGACCGGCGACAGCCGGCGTGACCCGGCGCCCGGGCTGAGCTAGCTTCCCGGCAGAAACCACGGGGAAGCGTCCATGTACGACACCATCATCGTTGGCGGCGGCTCGGCGGGCTCGGTCATGGCCCACAGGCTCTCCGCCAGAAGCGTCAACAAGGTCCTGCTCTGCGAGGCGGGCCAGGACACTCCGCCCGGCAACGAACCCTCGGAGATTCGCGACAGCTATTCGGGACTGGCCTATTTCGATCCGCGCTTCCACTGGACCGAACTCAAGGTCACGACCCAGATCGTGAGCCACAACAACCCCGAAGAGAACCGCCCGCCGTTGCGCAAGTACGAGCAGGCGCGCGTGCTGGGCGGCGGCTCCTCCATCAACGGCCAGATGGCCAACCGCGGCGCGCCGACCGATTACGCCGAGTGGGAGGCGCGCGGCGCCGCCGGCTGGAACTGGAAAGATGTGCTGCCGTACTTCAGGAAGGTCGAGCGCGACCTTGATTTCGACGGCCCGTTCCACGGCAAGGACGGCCGCATCCCGGTCCGCCGCATCCCGCGCCAGCATTGGACTGGGCACGCGGAAGCGATGGCCGAGGCCTGCAAGCTCGCCGGCTACCCGTTTCTGCCCGACCAGAACGGCGAGTTCGTCGACGGCTACTTCCCGGTGACGCACTCCAACCAGGACGAGCAGCGCGTCTCAGCCGCGATGGGCTATCTCGATCGCGAGACTCGCAAGCGCGCCAACCTGACCATCTCGACCGATACGCAGGTCAAGGAGCTGCTGTTCGAGGGCACGCGCTGCATCGGCATCAAGGCGCTGGTCGAGGGCCGCGAACAGGAATTCCGCGGCCGCGAAATCATCCTCTCCTGCGGCGCGATCCATTCGCCAGCGCACCTCTTGCGCGCCGGCATCGGACCGGTCGGGCATCTCAAGGAAATGGGCATTCCGGTCGTGATGGGGCTTGCCGGCGTCGGCCAACGGCTGATGGATCACCCCTCGATCGCGTTGTCGTCCTATGTCCGCCGCGGCGCGCGCATGAACGCGCACACCAGGCGCCACATCCAGATGGGGCTGCGCTACTCCTCGGGGCTCGCAGGCACTCCGGCGGGCGACATGTTCGTCGCAGTCCTGAGCAAATCGGCCTGGCACGCGGTCGGCGAGCAGATCGGTTCGCTGCTGACCTTCGTCAACAAGACCTATTCGGAGACCGGCCAGGTCAAGCTCGCCTCGCGCAATCCGCTGGCAGAGCCGATCGTCGAGTTCAACCTGCTGTCCGACCGCCGCGACCTCGACCGCCTGATGAGCGGTTTTCGCAAGATGGCGGCGATGCAGATGAGCGCGCCGCTGCAGGCGGTGACCGACAAGCCGTTCCCGGCCTCCTACTCCGACCGCGTGCGCAAGATCGGCGTGGTCAACACCAAGAACAAGGTGCTGACAGCCATTGCCGCCGCGCTGATGAACGGGCCGGCGGCGCTGCGCCACGCCATGATCGACAACTTCATCGTCGAAGGGTTCACCTTCGAACAGGTGATGGGCGACGACGAGGCGCTGGAAGCCTTCGTGCGCAAGGCCACGATCGGCGTCTGGCACGCCTCCTGCTCGTGCCGGATGGGCCGCGACGACGATCCGATGGCGGTGGTGGACACCCAGGGCCGCGTCAAGGGCGTGCAGGGCCTGCGCGTGGTCGACGCCTCAATCTTCCCGGTGGTGCCGTGCGCCAACACCAATTTTCCGACGCTGATGGCGGCGGAGAAGATCGCGGATGCGATGCAGTGAGAATGGCCGGGATTGCCGCGGCCGGCCTTGACCGGCCATGCTGAAAAAACGGATGGTGGGGGCGGCTAATGCTCACCAATAGCGCCGGCAAAGCGGGGCGCCGCCGAAGTCCCCCTAGGGGGTTGAATTTCGCGGCGAAATGATATACTATATCGATATCATATATCGGAGAACCCCATGCGGACACTGGTTGACCTCGGCGACAGCCAGATTCAAGCACTGGACGAGCTGTCCAAGAAGGAGAAGCGATCTCGCGCGTCCCTGATCCGTCAGGCGATCGATGACTATCTCGGAAAGCGGCGCGACAGCCAGGCAGGCGATGCGTTCGGCCTGTGGGGCAAACGCAAGATGGACGGCTTGGCCTATCAGGAAAAAGTTCGTGGCGAATGGTGAGAGCGCTGTTCGACACCAACATTCTCGTCGATTACCTCAATGCCGTTCCCCAGGCGCGCACCGAACTCCGACGCTACGCGGACAAGGCCGTCAGTATCATCACATGGATGGAGGTGATGGTCGGCGCTACGGAGGATGTCCAGGATAGGACGCGCACTTTTCTGAGCACTTTCGATGTCATCGCGCTCGACGAGGCCATCGCAGAGCGTGCGGTCGGCCTGCGCCGCAGCCATCACATAAAATTGCCCGACGCAATTATCTGGGCGACCGCGCAGGTACACGCGATGCTTCTGGTCACGCGGAATACCAAGGATTTCGCAGCCGGAGATCCCGGCGTCCGCATGCCCTACCGACTCTAAGCGCCGCCTCCCACCTGCCCGCGGTGCCTGAGGAAGTGATCCGCCAGCACGCAGGCCATCATCGCCTCGCCGACCGGCACCGCGCGGATGCCGACGCAGGGATCGTGGCGGCCCTTGGTCGCGATGTCGGTGTCGGCGCCGGAGCGATCGACGGTCTGGCGCGGCGACAGGATCGACGAGGTCGGCTTCACCGCAAAACGCACCACCACCGGCTGGCCGGTGGAGATGCCGCCGAGAACGCCGCCGGCAAGGTTGGACAGAAACCGCGTGCCGGTGTTGCTGCTGCGCATCTCGTCGGCGTTTTCCTCGCCGGAAAGTTCGGCGGCGGCAAAGCCGGCGCCGATCTCGACGCCCTTCACCGCGTTGATGCTCATCATCGCGGCCGCCAGCTCGCCGTCGAGCTTGGCGTAGATCGGCGCCCCGAGCCCCGGCGGAACGCCCTCGGCGGTCACCTCGATGACCGCGCCGATCGAGGAGCCGCTCTTGCGGATGCCGTCGAGATACTGCTCGAAGAACGCAGCCTTGTCCCGGTCCGGGCAGAAGAACGGGTTGCGCGCGATCTCGTCCCAATCCCATTTGGCGCGATCGACCTTGTGCGGACCCATCTGCACCAGCGCGCCGCGCACCTTCACCTCGGGGAGAATCTTGCGCGCGATCGCGCCGGCGGCGACACGGGTCGCGGTCTCGCGCGCCGACGAACGCCCGCCGCCGCGATAGTCGCGCAGGCCGTATTTGGCTTCATAGGTGAAGTCGGCATGGCCGGGACGAAACTTGTCCTTGATCTCGGAATAGTCTTTCGAGCGCTGGTCGGTGTTCTCGATCAGGAGCGCGATCGGCGTGCCCGTCGTCACCTGCACGCCGGTTTCGGGATGCGCCATCACGCCGGACAGGATCTTGACCGCGTCCGCCTCCTGGCGCTGGGTGGTGAAGCGCGATTGTCCAGGGCGGCGGCGGTCGAGGTCGCGCTGGATGTCCGCATCAGTGAGCGGGATCAGCGGCGGGCAGCCATCGACCACGCAGCCGATCGCAACCCCGTGGCTTTCGCCGAAGGTCGTGACCCGGAACAGATGGCCGAAGGTGTTGAAGGACATGGGCGCTGTTTGCTCGCTAAAGCTTGAGGCAGTTGTGACTTGTCGTAACGCCGGGGAGCACGGCGGTCAAACCATCCGCCCGTCATTCCGGGATGGTCCGAAGGACCAGACCCGGAATCTCGAGATTCCGGGTTCGATGCTATCGCATCGCCCCGGAATGACAGGCGTCAAACAACCCCCTTAACTATGTTTGCGCACGCCCCTATCCCTGAACACATACACCGCGCCCTGCTCGATCAGGAGATCGGCGGCGCTGGCCGGCGTCTCGATGCCGAGCGCCACCATCAGCGCCCGCGCCGTGCCGCCATGGGCCACCGCGACCGTGTCCACGCGTAGCGAATCGTACCAGTCGCGCATCCGCAATTCGACTTCCGCGTAGGTCTCGCCGCCCTCCGGCGCCATCGTCCATTTCGACGTCAGCCGCCGCGCGAACAGGACCGGATCGGCCGCCTGCATTTCGGCCAGCGTCGAGCCTTCCCAGACGCCGTAGCCGATCTCGCGCAGGCGGACATCCAGCGCATACTGGTCCCGCGGCAGTTTCAACGCAGCGCGCACCAACTCCATCGTCGTCCGCGCCCGCTGCAGCGGGCTTGCGACGAACGGCAGCGCCGATCTGTCATGACCGTCCCGTGCCAGCAGTTCGGCCAGAATGCCGCCGGCATCGGCCGCCTGCCGGCGGCCGAGATCGTTGAGCGGAACGTCCTGCGTGCCCTGCAGCCTGCCTGCTGCATTCCAGGAGGTCTCGCCATGGCGGATGTAGTAAATCACGGGCGCGGGCATCGGGCTTTCCGGCTATTCCTTGCTGGGCGAATCGGAGCGCCGGGTGCCGGGTGCGTCCGGGCGCCTGATGGCGACCACGGTGCGGCGCGTCCAATCGAGCTTCAATATATCGGAAATGGAGGTACACCAGCCCTCCGGCGCGGTCGAGGCCGGTCATCAGCTGGAATTAACGCTGTTTTCGATGCGGTTAAGGGCTGGAATAGATACGCCGATCGGGTGTTATGCTGGGTAAGGCGTTCACGCCTGACAACCCGTGCGATCAGGTGTCAATGACCGCGTTTCGCCAAAGTGTCGAAGCCATGATTCCGGCGCTGCGACGTTATGCGCGTGCGCTCGCGCGCGACGCCGACATCGCCGATGATCTGGTGCAGGACACGTTGGTGCGCGCCTTGCGTTCGGAACGACTGTTTCTCGGCGGTGACGTCAGGAGCTGGCTGTATACGATCCTGACCAACCTGAACAAGAACCGGCGGCGATCGCTGGCGCGGCGGCCGCAGTTCATGCCGCTGCTCGACAATAACCCCGACGCCAGCGGGACCGAAGCGGAAGGCCGCGACATCGCCCGCGCGCTTTCGACGCTGGTGGAAGAACAGCGCGCGGTGCTGCTGCTCGTGATGCTGGAGGGATTGAGCTACCGCGAGGTAGCCGACATTCAGGGCGTCCCGATCGGCACCGTGATGTCCCGGCTGGCGCGGGCCCGGGCGCACGTCAAGGCCGAAATCGAGGGCGAGCGCGCGACGCTGCGGCGGGTGAAATGAAAACGATTGCGGCAAGCGCGCGAGTTGCAAGCGCAGGAATCGACAAATCAGGATGAGACAGAGACGACGACCATGACCGATCGAAAAATTCCCGTCACCGAGGACGAACTGCACGCCTACGTCGACAGCGAGTTGCCGGCGGAACGCCGCGGCGACGTCGAGGCCTGGCTCGCAGCCCATCCCGAGGATGCCGCGCGGGTGCGGTCGTGGCGCACGATGGCGGAGGCGCTGCACGCGCGCTACGGTTCGGTCGCCGATGAAACGGTGCCACGGCGGCTAGAGATCGAACGGCTGGTGCGAATGCCACGCAAGTGGGTATACGGCGCCATCGCGGCCACGCTGGCGGCTTTCGTCTTCGGCGGCGGGATCGGCTGGATGGCGCGCGGCGCGGCCGCCGCGCCCTCGGCATTCCAGAGCTTCACCGCTGATGCGCTGGATGCGCACCGGCTCTATGTGGTCGAGGTGCGCCACCCGGTCGAAGTGCCCGGCAGCGAACGCGCGCATCTCCAGCAGTGGTTGACCAAGCGCTGCGGTTGGGAAGTCCGAGCGCCCGAACTGGCGGCGGCCGGCCTCAAGCTGGTTGGCGGACGGTTGTTGCCGGGACCCACAGGACCGGCATCCTTCCTGATGTATGAGAGCGCCTCGGGCGAGCGTTTCACGATCTACTCCGCCAAATCGGAAACCGCGGCAACGCAGATGCTGTACGCGGCGCAGGGCAAGGAGGAGGCGCTGTTCTGGGCCGATAACGGTGTTGCCTATGTGGTGAGCGGCGGCGCCGACCGCGGGCGGCTGACACAAATCGGGCAGGCGATCTACGATCAGATGGAGAAAACCGGCGGCTAAGCCGCTTGTCCCAATTCTGACATCGAAAATCTGGAATCAAAACACCAGCGCGTCTCAGAAAAGCACTGGGTGATCACGCGAAAATGAGTAGCGTTCGATCCGCCGATCGGCGCAAGCGGCCTCGATCGGGGTTATGTACCGCGCTGGTCCCCCTTTCGAGGCCGCCCCTTTTTCCAAGGAACCGTGTTCCCGGAAAAGAGCTGATCGGACAGCCACTTACCTATCCCGAACGTCCCCGAAGTCCGAAAATCCTTTCAGCCGAAATCACTTCTCGGATTGTAGGGGTGCCCGTCACGCCACTTTTTCATTAATGCCTCAAGCTCGCCGTCGTTCCCGTCGGGCAGGATAATTCGCGTGGTGACGAAAAGGTCCCCGGCTTCCTCCGCCTTCGGCAGCCCCTTGCCCTTGAGGCGGAAGGTGCGGCCACTGGAGGTGTTCTTGGGCAACGACAGCTCGACCGGGCTGCCGAGCGTGGGCACCCTCACCTTGCCGCCGAGCACCGCCTCATAGAGCGTGATCGGCAAGTCGATCCGCAAGTCGCTGCCCTCGACCTTGAAAAACGGATGCGGCGCGATGCCGATGGTGATCAGGAGGTCGCCCGGCGGATGGCCCGGCGCGGTTTCGCCCTGCCCCTTCAGCCGGATCTGCTGGCCGGCGGTAACGCCGGCCGGAATTTTGACGTTAAGCTCCTTCCCGGTCGGCAAGCGTACGCGCTTCTCTCCGCCGTTAACCGCCTCCTCCAGCGAAACCGTCATGGCGACGTTCACGTCAAGGTCGACGCCGATCCCGCCGGTGTCGAATTCGAAGGTGCGGCCGCCGCCGGAACGCGCCCCCCGCGCCGCCCCGCCAAACATGCTGTTGAGGATCTCCTCGAAACCCGCACCACCGCCGCCGCCGGGACCGCCACCGGTGCGGAACGTATAGGATTCGAATCCGCCGGCCGGCCGGCCGGCGCGGCCACGGGGATCGCCGCCGGGGAAGCCTTGAAAGCGCGGCTTGCCCTCGGCGTCGATTTCGCCGCGATCGAACTGCTTGCGCTTGTCCTCGTCGCCGATGATCTCGTTGGCTGAATTGATCTCGGAAAAACGCGCCGCGGACTTCGGATCGTTGGTGTTGTTGTCGGGGTGATGCTTCTTGGCGAGCTTGCGGTAGGCACTCTTGATCGCCGCAGCGCTGGCGCCCCGCGGCACCCCCAAGACCTCATAGGGGTCGCGCATTCGTCAGGCCTCCTTCACGAGAATTCGGTTATTGAAGCTTAGGGCAAGTCGCCCGCTTTGGCTTTATCTGGTGAGCCAGTTGCATTTCTGCAACGATCCGGCAACCATGACCTGCTGGAAACCTGCAAGACCTCCCGAAAACCTGCATGTGCGATCGTTCAACCCTTGGTCCACGGCTTCAGCGTATGGATCTCCCACCGGCCGTGGCCGGCCTTGCAGGCGGCCCCCTGCAGCCAGCTTTCGGCGCGGCCGTTGACATAGCTCGCCAGGAAATCCCGGCACGTGCGGCCATTCTCGGCGGAATAGGCCTGGGTCAGGGGCGTCACCGAACCGCGCGCGCCGGTCTCCGGGTTGGCCCAGGGCTGGCTGGAATCCCGGTCGCCCTTGGTCAGCACGTCGGAGGCGGCGGTACGGGCAAAGGCGAGATCGCTTTCGGTCGGCTCCGGCGACCTGGCCAGTGCCCCCGTGACGTCGCCGTCCATCCTGGCATAGGCGGAATCGGTGCGGGACAGGCTGCAGCCGGTCGAGCCGAGGCCGATCAAAATCAATGTCACGGCAGCGCCGGTCGGCCCGATCGCCAATAGGCCAACGCGTCCCCATGCCCTATATAGGGCGAGCCCGTAGCCGGGCTGCAAAGCGCGCTGGGACGCGAACAGACGCAACTGGAACTCCTGACATGACGGACACAACCTCCATTGAACACCCGGCACCGTTAACATCAGGTGATTTTACCACCGCCGAGGACCCGTTCGCGCTGTTCGGCGCCTGGTTCGCGGAGGCCGTGAAATCGGAGCCCAATGATCCCAACGCGATGGCGCTGGCAACCGTCGATAGCGACGGCTTGCCGGATGTCCGGATGGTGCTGATGAAAGGTTATGAGGCGGATGGTTTCGTGTTCTACAGCCACGTCGCCAGCCAGAAGGGCCGCGAACTCGCTGCAAACCCCAAGGCGGCCCTGCTGTTCCACTGGAAATCGCTCCGCCGCCAGGTCCGCATCCGCGGCCAGGTGTCGGCGGTAACGGAGGCGGAGGCCGACGCCTATTTCGCCACGCGACCGAAGCAGGCCCAGATCGGCGCCTGGGCCAGCAAGCAGTCGCAGCCGCTGGAGAGCCGCTTCGCCTTCGAGCAGGCGATCGCGCTGGTCGCCGCCAGGCATATCGTCGGCGAGGTCCCGCGGCCGCAGGGCTGGAGCGGCTGGCGTATCGCGCCCCTGCGCTTCGAATTCTGGCATGACCGCCCGTTCCGGCTGCACGACCGCATCGAATTCCGCCGCGACGCGCCCGCCGGCGCCTGGTCCAAGATCAGGCTTTATCCCTAGAGCGAGATGACTTTTCTTCGAATCGTCATCTCGCTCTTGTTCTTTGTTTGAGCATGATCTTCGGACTCACTTTTCCGGATCATGCTCGGGCCGGACGTCATGGCCAGAGTAGAAAGCTGCGAGAAAGTCTGAATGTCCTCTTCCTCCAACGCGCCGCGCCGCACGCTGCTTCTGACCGGAGCCAGCCGCGGCATCGGCCATGCCACCGCGATCCGGTTTTCCTCGGCCGGCTGGCGCGTCATCACCTGCTCACGGCACGCCTTTCCCGAAGCTTGCCCCTGGGGCGCGGGCCCGGAGGACCACATCGAAGTCGACCTCGCCGATCACGACGACACCACGCGGGCAATATCGGAAATCCGCACGCGGCTCGACAATGACGAGCTGCACGCGCTGGTCAACAATGCGGCGATCTCGCCGAAAGGCCCGGGCGGAAGCCGGCTCAGCACCATGGATACCGATATCGAAACCTGGAGCCACGTGTTTCGCGTCAACTTCTTTGCGCCGATCATGATGGCGCGCGGGCTGATCGAGGAGCTGAAGGCCGCCAGGGGCGCGGTGGTCAACGTCACCTCGATCGCCGGGTCGCGCGTGCATCCCTTTGCGGGCGTCGCCTACGCGACCTCGAAGGCGGCGCTGGCCTCCCTCACCCGGGAAATGGCGTCCGATTTCGGCCGCGTCGGCGTCCGCGTCAATTCGATCGCCCCGGGCGAGATCGACACTTCGATCCTGTCGCCGGGCACCGACAAGATCGTCGAGGAAAAGATCCCGATGCGTCGGCTGGGCACGCCGGACGAGGTCGCCAAGATCATCTATGTGCTGTGCACGGAAACCAGTTCCTACGTCAACGGCGCCGAAATCCACATCAACGGCGGCCAGCACGTTTAGAGCATGATCCGGAAAAGTGTGCAGCGTTTTCCGAAAAGATCATGCTCAAACAAATAGCTAAAGCGGTATGACGATTCGAAGAAAAGTCATTCCGCTTTAGGCCCGCGCGACCGCCATTCCGGGACACGCGTCCTTGCGCGGACCCGGAATGATAACAAGCCGTCTACTCCGCGTAGAATTTTCGTGGCGCCGACGCCTCGATGCCGGACGCGCTGGAGCATTCGTCCTCGATCTCGCCGTCCGCCAGCCTCGCGCCGCAGTGCCGGCAAAGCCGCGTCGCGAACGCCCGCGCCTCGCCGGCGGCGCGACCCTGCCGGTAGTGCGCAAGGTCGATGACGTTGCGTGGCGACATTATGAGTTTCTCAACCATGGCATCCTCGCGGCCTGAGACAGCTTTATCGCAGACAAGTTTCGATCATTCGTTCAGCGCACCGCTCAAATTTTAGCGGTGAAGTTGAGATGCGGTTCGCCCGTCGGAAACCAGTCGGCAATCTACAGCCACTTCTTCCACCTGAACAGGAAATAAGGCAGCACGGCCGCCGTCAGCATCATGGCCAGCGCCATCGGGTAACCATGCACCCACTCTAGCTCCGGCATCACCTTGAAATTCATGCCGTAGATCGAGGCGATCAGCGTCGGCGGCATCAGCACCACCGCCATCACCGAGAACAGCTTGATGATGTTGTTCTGCTCCAGGTTGACGACGCCGAGCATGGCGTCGAGCGTGAACGTGATCTTGTTGGAGAGATAGGAGGCGTGGTCGGTCAGGGAAGCGACGTCGCGCTGCATGGTCTTGAGCTGCTCGCGCATGTCCTTGGACCATTTGACCCCCTCCACGACCGCCGACAGGAAGGTGACGACACGGCCGATCGAGACCAGGCTCTCGCGGACTTTCGAGACCAGATCGCCCTTGCGCCCGATCGTGATCAGGATCTGCGAATACCGTTTGGCCTCGCCGTGGCGAGCGCTTTCGGGCTCGAAAATGTCGTGGGAAACCTGGTCGACCTCGGCGCCCGCGCGCTCCAGAATGTCGGCGCAGCGGTCGATCACCGCGTCGAGCAGTTCCATCAGCACCATCTCGCCGGATATGCCGGCCATGCAGGATCGCGCCAGCTTGTGCTCGACCAGGACAAACGGCCTCGGCTCGTCATAGCGCACCGTCACCAGGCGATGGCCGGCCAGGATGAAGGTAACGGCCGTGGTCCTGGGCATGTCGGTATCGGAATGGCACATCAGCGTCGCGGTCATGTAGCGGGCGCTGTTCTCGATGTAGAGCCGGCTGGAAATCTCGATTTCCTGCATGTCCTCCCGGGTCGGCACCGCGATCCCCGCCAGCCGTTCCACCGCACGGTCCTCCTCCGGCGTAGGCTTGACCAGGTCGATCCAGACCGCGCTTTCAGGCAAAACGGGCGGGTCGGCGGCGGGTAGTTTTCTAAGGGTGGCTTCAGCGGGCACATACACCGACAACATGGAACAACTCCGGACAACGCGGACCGGAAATCGGCCCAGCGGTACTAAACCCGATTCTGGCAATCGGCGCATGACCGGCCGGACAAGGCCAGGCTTTTGGTAACGTGGTGGCGTCCCGCCGCCCCCCGATTGGTCGCTGGGGCGGCGTTTTTGCCTGAAAATCCGCCACGAGCCGCAAGGCTTGCGGCACAAAAGCCACAACCAGCGCTTTGCAACACCGGGCCAGACCGCGAACACTGGAATGATCGGCGATTTGCCGATATTGAGTTTAATGGAATCGTCGCGTTTTTGGCGCAGGATCGTTGCCGCGAACGTGAGACTTTCGATTGGAAGTATACCATGTCGTCGCTCAAGATAATCTTCGGGGTCCTCGCCGGCTTGATGCTGTCCGGCTGCATGCAGGCCACCACCTATCAGGCCGCGCCCGAAGCCACGCTCAAACCAAGCGACAAGGCCCAGCTTGCCAAGGCGCGCTACGCCGCGGTCGCCCCGGCTGAACCGTTCCGGCGCGCCATCGTCGACTACCACCGCAAGGAGATGCCGGGCACGATCGTGGTCGATTCCGACAACCACTATCTTTATCTGGTGCAGGACGGCGGCAAGGCGATCCGCTATGGCGTGACCGTGGGCGAAGACGCCCTGGCGTTTTCCGGCATTGCCCGCGTCGGCAACATGGCCGAATGGCCGAAATGGACTCCGACCGCCGACATCCACAAGCGGATCGAGGGCCTGCCGGCGTCGGTGCCGGGTGGCGTCGACAATCCGCTTGGCGCCCGCGCGCTATATCTTTACCAGGGCAACCGCGACACGCTGTTCCGCATTCACGGCACCAACCAGCCCGAATATATCGGCGCCTCGATCTCGTCGGGCTGCATCCGCATGACCAACGAAGACGTCATCGATCTCTACAGCCGGGTCAAGCTCGGCACCGTGGTGGTCGTCCTCGAACCCAAGCAGGGTGATTCGCCGTTCAATTCCAAGATGGCGCTACAGGGTGCGGGCGGCGCCGGCCCGATGCTGCATTAGCGTTCAGCCGATCACGTCGGCGAGATCACGGCAGCGACGGAATGGAAGGCGTCGGTTTGGCTTACCGACGCTTTTTTGCTGTAGCGCCCGGCGAACGGTTGTCGGCGCCGCCCGGAGCAGGCGCGTCACCCGCCGACTTTCCGGCATCCTGTCTGCCGTCATCTTCTTTTGCATCGCCTGATTTGGCGGCGACCTCGCGCGGCGGGGCGTCGTCGGGTCGATCTGCCGGCATAAGAGGCGCGACCTGCGGCAGCGGGTCCCATACGTTCCACTGGCAGATCCGGTAATTGCCGCGCCGCTCCACCAGGTCGAGATGAATGTGGTCTTCATGGTACCAGTCCGAGCCCGGGCCGAGCACCGTCGGGAATCGCGCGCAGGCGGAGCGAAGCACGGCCTCGCGGAACTCGCGCGGTACGGCGCGATCGGTCAGCGAGATCAAGCGGCCGTCGGCGAGCTTGAAGGCGCGAACATCGATCGCGTTGGCGCGGCCATGTTCGGACAGTCGGGCGCCCGCGATCCGGTTGCGGCCCCGGCATTCGTAGGAGTCGAAATTATCCAGATCGGAAACGGTGCTGCCGAGACCTGACGCCAGCGGCGCAATGTCGTTTCGGATCCAGTCGGCCAGCGCCGAGGCCATGCTACAGCGCAGGATTGCCGCCGGCTTGACCGACACCCGCCGCTGGTCCGGCAGCACGATCGCCTCCAGCCTCACCAGGTCCTCGCCGCCGCAGCCGCCGGCGCCACGGATATCGGGGATGCTGGGCGCAATGGCGATCGCCTCCGTCAGCGCCAGCCGGCATGCCGATTCTGGCGGCGGTGCCGAGGCGGCCTGTTCATCGGACTTGTCGGCCTCCTTTGGCGCAGCCTGCTGCTCGCCGGCGGCCGGCCGCCCGGACCCTGCAGGCGGCGCCTCGGCCGGGCGCGGCTTTGGCAGCGGCACCGCCGCGCGCCGCGCCGCCTTCGCTGGCCGCGACGACGCGGCGCCGGACAGGTCGAGAGGACGGGACGCTTTCGCTGCGAAGGCCTGCCCGATGGGCATGCCGGGAACCAGCAGCGCCGACGCCGCGGTAACCATTGCCGCGGCGAGGACGCCAAAGGCCCCAGAAAGCCATTTTCGGCTTGCTTTCTCCGCGTTAAAGTTCATTTCAATTCCATGACCTTACGCCGCACCCTTGATGCTTTTTTGCGGATCGCGGCGGCAAACCATGATCGGGAGGAAGTGCGTATGCTCGGATTGATGCAAGACTGGCCTTTGCTGTGCCACCGGATCATCGAACACGCGGCGAAGTATCATGGCACGCGGGAAGTGGTCACGCGGTCGGTCGAGGGTCCCATCCATCGCACGAATTACGCCGAAATTCATGCCCGCGCGCTGAAAGTATCGCAACGACTCGATCGCGACGGCATCAAGCTCGGCGACCGTGTCGCCACCATCGCATGGAACACCTGGCGCCATCTCGAGGCCTGGTACGGCATCATGGGGATCGGCGCGATCTGCCACACCGTCAATCCGCGGCTGTTCCCGGACCAGATCGCCTGGATCATCAACCACGCGCAGGACCGCGTGGTGCTGATCGACGTCACCTTCGTCCCGATCGTGGAAAAGATCGCCGCCAACCTGCCTAGCGTCGAACGCTATGTCGTGCTCACCGACAAGGCTCACATGCCGCAGACCACGCTGAAAAACGCGGTCGCCTACGAGGACTGGATCGGGGAAGCGGACGGCAAGTTCAAATGGAAGGATTTCGACGAGAACACCGCCGCCGCGATGTGCTATACGTCGGGTACGACCGGCGATCCCAAGGGCGTGCTGTATTCGCATCGCTCCAACGTGCTGCACGCGCTGATGGCCAACAATGTCGACGCTCTCGGCACCAGCGCCGCCGAGACAATGCTGCCGGTGGTGCCATTGTTCCATGCCAACAGCTGGGGCATCGCCTTCTCCGCGCCATCGATGGGCACCAAGCTCGTCATGCCCGGCCCCAAGCTCGACGGCGCATCGGTCTATGAGCTGCTTGACACCGAAAAGGTCACCCATACCGCCGGCGTGCCGACCGTATGGCTGATGCTGCTCAACCACATGGCGGCTGGAAATCTGAAGTTACCGCACCTGAGGAGCGTGGTGTGCGGCGGCTCGGCGATGCCGCGCTCGATGATCAAGGCGTTCGTCGACATGGGCGTTCGCGTCCGCCACGCTTGGGGCATGACCGAGATGAGCCCGATCGGGACCGTCGCGGCGCTGAAGCCGCCGTTCGCCACGCTCACCGGCGAGGAGCGGCTCGACATCCTGCAGACCCAGGGCTATCCCCCGTTCGGCGTCGAGATGAAGATCACCGACGATTCCGGCAAGGAACTGCCCTGGGACGCCAAGACCTTTGGCCGTCTCAAGGTCAGCGGGCCTGCGGTCGCCAAGGCCTATTTCCGGGTCGACACCGAGATTCTTGACGACGAGGGCTTCTTCGACACCGGCGACGTCGCGACCGTCGACCAGCATGGCTACATGCGGATCACCGATCGCTCCAAGGACGTCATCAAGTCAGGCGGCGAATGGATATCGTCGATCGAGCTGGAAAATCTCGCGGTCGGCCATCCCGCGGTGGCGGAAGCCGCCGTGATCGGCGTCTATCATCCCAAATGGGACGAGCGTCCGCTGCTGATCGTCCAGCTCAAGCAAGGTGAGAAGGCGGCACGCGAGGACATCCTGAAATTCATGGATGGCAAGATCGCGAAATGGTGGATGCCTGACGACGTCGTCTTCGTCGACGGCATCCCCCACACCGCGACCGGGAAGATCCTGAAGACCGCGTTGCGCGAGCAATTCAAGAGTTACCGTTTTCCGAACGCTGCGGCCTGAGCGGACCGCCGCCGGACGACCATGATTCGGCCCAAGCCGGACCGGATCATGGTGCAGCGGGCGTGAACCGCCCCGTGCTTTGCCCGGCGGGTGTTGCCCGGCAAAGCTTGAAATTCGCCGCCGGCCATGGTCTCAAGCTGCCAGCTTGCGGCCCGACCCGATCGTCGGCGAGACCGACACCCAACCGGCAGATTTCACCGATGGCACGAAGGTTCTCGGCTCCCTACCAGTCGGAGCCCCTGTCCAGCCTCGCCACATGGTCGCGCAATCTTGCCATCTTCTCCGCGGTCGCGGTGGTGGTTTCGATCCTGATCGTCCGCTTCGGTTTCCTGGAGATGAAGCCGGCGCTGGCGACGTTCTTCGGCGCGCTTGCCTGCGCGGTTCTCTCCATCCTGGTTGGCCTCGCCGCGTTTGCCGCGATCTGGCAGAACGGATCGCGCGGCATGGGCCGGATCCTGCTGGCGTTCCTGATCAACGCCGTCGTGCTCGCCTACCCGGCCTATCTCGGCCTGCAATACCGCAAGCTGCCAAAAATCTACGACATCACCACCGATCCGATCGATCCGCCGCGTTTCGAGGCGCTGGCGCGGCTGCGCAGCGGCGACGGTGCCAATTCCGCGGTTTATGCCGGACTCTATTCGGCCGAGCAGCAACGGCTGGCCTATCCCGAGATCGAAACCGTGGAACTCGACGCGCCGCCGCAGCGCGCCTATGAGGTCGTGCTGCAACTGGTCGCCAAGCGCAAATGGCTCGTGATCGACGAACGCCCGCCGCAGCCACCGCGCCGCGTCGGCCGCATCGAGGCGGTGGCGCGAACGCCGATCATGGGATTCCGCGAGGACGTCTCGATCCGCATCACGCCGGACGGCGAGGATTCGCGCGTCGATATCCGCTCCTCGTCGCGCTATTTCGAAAGCGACCTCGGCAGCAACGCCGCGCGCGTGAGCAGGCTGATCGAGGACATCAACAGCGCAGTCGATAGCGCCAAGCCGGCGACCAAGAAGCCGCAAGCCCCGGTCAAGGGCCAGGCCAAGACAGTGAAGAAGTGACCGCAGGTCATTCCGGGATGCGCAAAGCGCAGACCTCAGATGCGCAATTACGCATCGGGGAATCTCGAGATTCCGGATTCGACACTTCGCCCCGGAATGACCGTTACGCCAATCTGTAGCTGCCACCAATCACCGGGTCGCCTTCGGTCGCGACGATGCCGCGCGAGACCAGGTCTTCCAGATGGGCCAGCACGGAATAGCCGGCGGCGCCGGTCAACCGCGGGTCGAGGCCGATATAGATCGCGCGCACCATGGTCGGAATATCGGTTTCGCCCTTGGCCAGCCGATGCAGGATTGAGGCTTCGCGGGCCTGGCGGTGCCGGGTGAGAAAACGGACATAGCGCGGGCCTTGCGGAATCTCCGGGCCGTGGCCCGCGAAATACAGATCCTCGCCGCGGGCCTCGAGCCGCGCCAGCGAGGCCATGTAGTCGATCATCGACCCGTCCGGCGGGGCGACGATCGAGGTCGACCAGCCCATCACGTGGTCACCGACGAAATTGATCTTGCGCTCGGCCCAGGCGAACGCGAGGTGGTTGGCGGTGTGGCCGGGGGTCGCCACCGCCTCAAGCGCCCAGCCGGCGCCCTCGATGACGTCGCCGTCGGCGACCTCGACGTCCGGGCGGAAGTCGCGGTCGGCGCCAGATTCCGGGTTGTGCTTCTCGCTCTCGAAACGCGGCCGCGAGGCGCGGTGTGGCCCCTCGGCATAGACCGGGGCGCCGGTCGCGGCCTTGATCCGCGCGGTGTTCGGCGAGTGATCGCGATGGGTATGGGTGACCAGGATATGCGTGACGGTCTCGCCGCGCACGGCGTCCAGCAGCGCCTTTGCATGCGCTTCGTCGTCCGGCCCGGGATCGATGATCGCGACCTTCCCTTGGCCTACGATGTAGCTGACCGTGCCGGTGAAGGTGAACGGGCTCGGATTGTCGCAGAGAACCCGCCGCACGCCGGGGCGCGCTTCCTCGACCACGCCGGGGCGAAGCGGAAAATCGCGGTTGAACGGGATGTCGTCGTTGTCGGCCATCGGGAATTTCACTCCAACGTCATTCCGGGGCAGGTCCGGTAGGATGGGTAGAGCGCAGCGAAACCCATCCTGCAACGCATGCCGGACGGCAAGATGGGTTTCGCTGCGCTCTACCCATCCTACGCTGCCGGGATGGCGCGCCCTTACGAAAACGCTTGAATGCCCGTGATCGCCCGGCCCAGGATCAGGGCGTGGACGTCGTGGGTGCCTTCATAGGTGTTCACCGTCTCCAGGTTGGCGGAGTGGCGCATCACCTGGTATTCGATCTGGATTCCATTTCCGCCATGCATGTCGCGGGACGTGCGGGCGATGTCGAGCGCCTTGCCGCAATTGTTGCGCTTGACGATTGAGATCATCTCCGGGGCCATCTTGCCCTCGTCCATCAGCCGGCCGACGCGCAGCGAAGCCTGAAGCCCGAGCGATATTTCGGTCTGCATGTCGGCGAGTTTCTTTTGCACCAGCTGCGTCGCCGCCAGCGGGCGGCCGAACTGCTTGCGGTCGAGCGTGTATTGCCGCGCGCGATGCATGCAGTCCTCGGCCGCTCCCATCACGCCCCAGGAAATGCCGTAGCGGGCGCGGTTGAGGCAGCCGAACGGCCCCTTCAGGCCGGAGACATTGGGCAACAGCGCGGTTTTCGGCACCACCACGCCGTCCATCACGATCTCGCCGGTGACGGAAGCGCGCAACGAAAGTTTGCCGCCGATCTTCGGCGCCGACAGCCCCTTCATGCCTTTTTCGAGGATGAAGCCGCGGATCTGGTTGTCATGTGCGGCGGACTTGGCCCAGACCACAAAGACGTCGGCAATCGGAGCATTGGATATCCACATTTTGGTGCCGGTGAGCCGGTAGCCGTCGGCGACCTTTTCGGCACGGGTCTTCATCCCGCCGGGGTCGGAGCCGGCGTCCGGCTCGGTCAGGCCGAAACAGCCGACCCACTCGCCGGTGGCGAGCTTGGGCAGGTACTTCTTGCGCTGGTTCTCGTCGCCATAGGCGTAGATCGGGTGCATCACCAGCGACGACTGCACCGAATTCATCGAGCGGTATCCGGAATCGACGCGCTCGATCTCGCGCGCCACCAGGCCGTAGGCGACGTAGCTGGCGTTGGCGCAGCCGAATTCTTCCGGCAGCGTGATGCCGATCAGGCCGAGTTCGCCCATCTCGTTGAAGATTTCGCGATCGACGGTTTCCTCGAGATAGGCCTTGGTGACGCGCGGCAACAGCTTGTCCTGCGCATAGGCGCGCGCGGTGTCGCGGATCATGCGCTCGTCCTCGGTGAGTTGCTCGTCGAGCAGGAACGGATCATCCCACTGGAAAGCCGTTTCAGTCGGCTTGTCCTTGGCCTGCGGGCGCACGCTCATGAAAATCCCTTTCGTATCACTTTCTTCCTGGAACCTATCCACCAAATTAGTGCGCTATCGGTGGAAGCGCAATGTTCTGAACGTGATTCCGGGACGCATCGAAGATGCGAGCGTCAGGTGAGCCCCTGCGCGCGCGATTCCGGGTCTGGTGCCTGCGGCCATCCCGCAATGACTGCGACCTATCCTTCCAATTTCTTGTTGGAGACGATCTCGATGCCGAAGCCGGACAGTCCCTTGTAATCATGCACCGACGACGTCAGGTTGACGATCGAGGTGATGCCAAGGTCGCGCAGGATCTGCGCGCCGACCCCGACCTCGCGCCACTGCCGGTTGCGATCGGCTTCCGCCGACTTCTGCTCAGCCACCGGCTCGACCGGGACGCCGGCCGCGCCATCGCGCAGATAAACCAGCACGCCGCGGCCGGCTTTCCTGAAATGGTCAAGCACGATCTGCATCCGCGCCTGACCGGTGAAGAGGTCCTTGACGATGTTGGGCTTGTGCAGGCGCGTCAGCACGTTCTTGCCGTCGCCGACGCCATTATAGACGAAAGCCGCATGGGCGATCTCGTCGAACGGGGAACGGTAGGCATAGCCCTGCAGCGGCCCGATCGGGCTGTCGGTGGTGAAGGTCGCGACCCGCTCGATCAGCTTCTCGCGTGCCTGACGATACGCGATGAGGTCAGCGATCGTGACATGCTTGAGCTTGTGCAGGGCGGCAAAGCGCGCGACCTGCTCGCCCTTCATCACGGTGCCGTCGTCATTCATCAATTCGCTGATGACGCCGACCGGCGGCAGACCAGCGAGCTTGCACAGGTCGACCGCCGCCTCGGTATGGCCCGAGCGCAGCAGCACGCCGCCGTCGCGGGCGATCAGCGGAAAGATGTGGCCGGGCCGGGCGAAATCGTTGGCGCCGGCGTTGGGGTTGGCCAGCGCGCGGCAGCACGAGGCCCGCTCTTCCGCCGAAATGCCGGTACCGCCGTCGGGCTTGTAGTCGATCGAGACCGTAAAGGCGGTGGTGTGGCTGGAATCGTTGTGGGCCACCATCGGATCCAGCCGCAGCCGACGGGCGTCTTCGGCGGTGATCGGCGCGCAGACGATGCCGGAGGTGTGGCGGATGATGAACGCCATCTTCTCGGCGGTGCAGAGCGAGGCGGCGACGATCAGGTCGCCCTCCCCTTCGCGGTCCTCGTCGTCGGTGACGACGACCAGTTCACCATTGGCGAAGGCTTGCAGAACTTGCTGGATGGTATCGGCCATTTCTCGAAAATCTCGCTATGTACAAATGCATTAGCCGGACTCATGGGCCCGCGCCAGCGTCAATCCGCAGCGCAGGACGGCGCGTCGAAAAGGCATGCCACGAAGGGGCCGGAAAGGCAAAATCATCGGCGTCACGAATTTCCGCCAGGCGGCAGCGGCGGCTTTCGAAAGCGCCCGACGTCCGGCTGCGTCCGCTACGGCAGCACTTCGCGGCGCTCGCTGAGCAGCGCGTCGGTTTCGGCGCGCTTGTCGGCCAGCAGCCCGGCGTCGGCCGCCTCGATCACCCTGTAGAGTTCGTGGGCGTCGCTGAGCCGGGTCACGGTCACGTAGTCCGCTCCCGCTGCATAGAGATCGTTGACGTTGGACAATACCTCGGCGGTCGCCACGATCCTGGCGGTCGGATTCAGCGCGCGCACGTGGCGGACCAGCTTCTCGTTGTCGGCACCCTTGAGAAGCGAATCCGGAATACTGAGAATGATCAGCTCGGCCGCGCCGACCCCGGCGTGAACCAGCGTATCGACGTTGCTGATGTCGCCATAGACCACGTGCATGCCGCGGTCCGACAACGTCCGGAACACCACCGGATTGAAGTCGATCACCGTGATCTGCTCGAGAACCGCGGGGTTGCGCCGCTCGATCTCGCTCAGCAACGCGCTGGCGGCGCGGAAGAAGCCGAGGAGGACGATCCGGCGCGCCTGCCCGTGCCCGCTCTCGTGCCCGGCATCGGCGCCATCGCCGTGGTCGAGATCGCGGAGCCCGATCCGCTTCAGCGGTCCGATCAGCCCTCGCGTGACCTGGTCGCTCCGCGCCATCACGAACGTGCTCAGGACCGCCAGCACCACGAATGCGAATGAGGCCGCGCTCGCGGTCTCGGTCCCGATATGGCGCGCGGTGACGCCGGTCTGGATCACCACCAGCGAGAATTCGGAGATTTGCGCCAGGTTGATCGCCGGCAGCAGGCTGGCGCGCAGGCCCTGCTTCATCAGGTAGAGCGGGGTAAAGGTCGTCAGCACCCGGCTGACGACGGTAAACGCCGCGATCAACAGCGCCAGCCCGATCACCGACAGGCCGGGAATCGGGATGGTCATGCCGAGGGCGACGAAGAACAACGTGATGAAGAAGTCGCGCAGCGTCGTCACCTTGGCGGTGACGTCCAGTGCGTAAGGGAATGTCGAAAGCGAAACGCCTGCCACCAGCGAGCCCATCTCGCGCGACAGATGCAGCCGCTCGGCGATCTCGCCGATCAGGAAGCACCAGGCCAGCGCGCCGAGCAGCACCAGTTCCGGCCGGCGCGCGATATGGTGGAACAGCCACGGCAGCACGTAGCGGCTGAGCACCAGCGCGGTCGCCACCAGCACGCCGACCCGGCCGACCGAGAGCAGGACGATGCCGACCTGCAGATTGTCGAGGCTCGGCTGCACGGCGAGGAACAGGATCGCAAAGATGTCCTGCAGCACCAGCACGCCCAGCGTGATGCGTCCGGGCAGCGTGTCGAGTTCGCGCTTCTCGTACAGCACCTTGACGATGATGACCGTGCTCGACAGCGCGCAGGCGACGCAGAGATACACGGCGTCGAATTTGCCGCCCCCCATCGACATGCCGATCCCGACAAAGAACGCCATTCCGAGCACGACGCCGCCGACCAACTGCCCGCCGGCGGCAAACAGGATAACCTTGCCGGCGCGCACGATCTTCTTCAGGTCGATTTCCAGCCCGATCATGAACAGCATGAAAATCAGGCCGAGTTCGGAGATGACGCCGATCGATTCCTGGGACTTGACCCAGCCCATCCCGAATGGACCAATGACGAACCCGGCGATAAGGTAGGCCAGGATCAGCGGCTGGCGCGAAAAATGGGCCAGCAGGCCGAGCCCCCAGGCGAACAGGATGGACAGCGTGATGTCGTGGATGAGTTCGTGCATGTTTCTGGATTGTCCCCGCCTGCAACCTAAAGCGTTTTCGCGCGAAGGGGAAACCGGTTCGCGGCGATAAAACGGCCCAGCCTGACGGAAGGCCGCAAACCAGGCGGTCTTCTCAACAAGAAACAACCGGGAGCGAACACCCATGTCTACCGCCACGGCCTTCGATTTTACGCCATTGCTGCCGGCCGGACTGCCGGCGCCGGCGGCGCGCTGGACCGGCCTTGCCCGATACAGTTTCGTCGGCGGCAATAACGACCCCGACCAGGTTCCGGTCGAGGGCCTGGTTGAGGCGGTCAACGCCGTGCTCCGGCGCGAGGGCAAGACGCTGGCCACCTATGGCCTGGCCAGCGGCCCGCAGGGCTACCGGCCGTTGCGCGAGTTCCTGACCGCCAAACTCAAGCGCGACGCCGGCATCGCCTGCGCCGCCGACGACATCATGATCGTCTCGGGTTCGCTGCAGGCGCTCGACCTCGTCAACGCGACGCTGCTGGCGCCCGGCGACACCGTACTGGTCGAGCAGGAGACCTATCAGGGCGCGTTGAGCCGGCTCGCCCGGCTCGGCGTCAAGGCGGTCGGCATTCCCCTCGACGGCGACGGCATGCGGATGGATGCGCTGGCCGCTGTTCTGGCCGACCACAAGCGGCGCGGCGTCACGCCCAAATACATCTACACCATCCCGACCGTGCAGAACCCGACCGGGTCAATCATGCCGCAGGCGCGGCGCGCGGAGATGCTGGAGCTGTCGCGGCAGTACGGCGTGCCTGTCTTCGAGGACGACTGCTACGCCGACCTGGTGTGGTCCGGCGAACGGCCGCCCGCGGTCTACGCCATGAGCCCGCATGGCGGCGTTATTCACGTCGGCTCGTTCTCCAAATCGATCGCGCCGGCGCTGCGGGTCGGCTTCATCGTCGCCCCCTGGGAGATGATGTCGCGGATGCTGGCGCTGAAGACCGACGCCGGCAGCGGCGCGCTGGAGCAGATGGTGCTCGCCGAATACTGTGCGCCGCATTTTGCGACACATGTGCCGAAACTGACGCGCGGGCTGCGCGCCAAGCTCGACACGCTGATGGAGGCGCTCGACGAGCAGTTCGGCACCTCGGCCGAATTCGAGGATCCAAAGGGCGGCATCTTCCTGTGGGTGAAGCTGCCCGACCATGTCGATACACTGAAACTCTACCAGGCCGCGCTCGCCGCCGGGGTTGCCATCAATCCCGGCCCGGAATGGTCGACCGACAAGGGTTATGCCGGCTGCCGGCTGCGGCTGTGCTTCGCCAGCCCCTCGCACGCGCAGATCCGCGAGGGCATAGCCGCGCTCGCCGAAGTCTGCCGGAAGCAGTTCGGCGTGCCGGAGCGGAGCGCGAACGTCGAGAAGCGGGCGCGAAGCTGAGTCCTAAAGCGCAATTCGAAAAACCGCTGCACACTTTTCCGGATCGTGCTCTTGCTGGTGAAATCGGGCGCCCCGACCGGTCATCTTCAGACAGGACACCCTGATGACGGGGACGCACGCCCAGCATCGCCTAGGCATTGCCCTCGTCGTCGCCGCGGCGGTCGCCTGGAGTACGGCGCCGTTCTTCACCCGGCTGCTGCCCTATGACTCCTGGACCATTCTGTTTTGGCGGGGGTTGTTCGGCGGGAGCGCAATCGCGGTCCTGATGGTGCTGCTGCAAGGCCATGCCGGCCTGCGCGATCTGACCAGGATGGGGAAAAGCGGCTGGCTTGTCGCGCTGTTCTCGACACTGGCCATGATCGCATTCATCCCGGCCCTGCAACTGACCAGCGTCTCCAACGTGGCGATCATCATTGCCACAGGTCCTTTCATCACGGCGGCGCTCGCCTGGGTCTGGCTGCGGGAAATCCCCCGATGGCGAACCATGGTGGCGAGCGCCGTGGCGCTCTGCGGGGTTGCGATCATTGTCGGTAGCGCGCGCGTCGGTTCCGATATTCTCGGAATCGCGCTCGCCTGCTTCATGGCGTTGGCGATCGCCGCGATGACCGTCATGGTGCGGCGGCACAGGGACACGTCGATGGTGGCTGCCGCCGCGATATCGAACCTACTGGGCAGCGTCGTCAGCCTTCCGTTCGCCCAGGGCCTGGTCGCGATAACAGGGTTTGACCTGCTGATCCTGGCGATGTTCGGATTTTTCCAGGTGGCGCTGGGTCTGACGCTGTTTTTTCTGGGCTCCCGCCTGTTGCCATCCGGCCAGGCCGCCCTGATCTCCACGCTGGAGACCCCGCTGATGCCCTTTTGGGTATGGCTGGCGTTCGGCGAGGTTGTCACACTGCGGGTGCTCGGCGGCGGCGCGCTGGTGATGGGCGCCGTCATTGCCGAGATCATCGGCGATAGCCGCAAACAAACGCCAACCAAGTGACGGGCCGAACTACCGCACCGAGAACGGGGCCTGGTAGGGCCGGCCGAACGGCACGCCGTTGATCACGGTCTGCACCGGCTTCAGCAACAGCTTGCCCTCGCGCCGGTTGGTGCGGGTGTCGACGAACGAGGTCGGCCCTTCCACCAGTTCCAGGATCGCGACGTCGCCGGGCGCGCCGATCTGCAGCGTGCCGATCTTGGGCGCGCGGTTGATGATTTTGGCCGGCGTCACCGTCGCCGCCGCCACCACCTGTTCCAGCGACATCCCGAGCGCCATGAACTTGCTCATGACGTTCGGCAGATAGGGCATGCCGGGCGAATTGCCGGAGAAGACGTGGATGTCGGAGGAGATCGTATCCGGCGTGCAGCCGCCGGGCAGCGCCACTTCCGCCACCGTGAAGTCGAAGCTGCCGCCGCCATGGCCGACGTCGAACATGACGCCGCGCTGCTTGGCGGCGAGCGCCGCCGGCAGCAGCTTGCCGTCCTGCACGATGTTGGTGAACACGCCGGCGATGTTGGGCGCGCCGGAATAGGCGTGGGTCAGGACGTCGCCCGGCCGCAGCAGATTGAGAATCTCCGACATCAGCTCTTTGGTCTCGACGCCGCCGATATGCACCATCAACTTGGCCGGCCAGCCGCAGATCTCGCAGGCCTTGATCGAGCGCTTCAGCGGCTCGAGGCCGTGCCGGGCGATCACGTTCTCCGACATCCGCACCTTGACGCCGAGCAGGAAATCCGGGTTCTCGGCCAGCGCCATCGCGCAGGCGTCCACCTGCGCATAGTCGATGTTGTAGAGTTCGGCGACCGGGAAGCCGGACAGTCCGTTGTTGGCGATGTGGACGAAGGCGTAGATCCGCGCCCGGGATTGCGCCACGATGTAGCGGCGCAGCGCGGCGAGATTGTTGACGCCGGCGTCGCCGGCCGACACCACCGTGGTGGTGGCCTGCGCCTGAACCAGCTCGTCGGCGGGAATGCCGATCGCCGAGCCGTAGGGATAGACGTGGGAATGCAGGTCGATCAGCCCCGGCGTCACCAGCCGGCCGGAGGCGTCGATCGTCCGCGACGCGCGCGCCGCCGGAATTTCGCTCTCGACCGCCTCGATCACGCCCCAGCGGATGCCGATGTCGCGCTTTCCGCGCAGCGACTGGCTGGGATCGAGCACGTCGCCGCCCTTGATCACGAGGTCGAACTTGTCGTTCGGCCCCATCGCGGCATGAGCGCGATCCGAGATCGCGGCGACCGCCGCCGATCCGGACGCCATCAGAAAATCACGTCGTGAAAATCCGGTCATTGCAGCCCTCCTCCCACACGATCTTTGTGACGGGATGATGCGTCTGGCGCCGGGTTTCCGCAAGCCGGACGTAGCACCCTGCGCGCAAACGGCTGCCGTTCATAATTCTCCTGTTTGATCCCAGGAACATTCCCCGCAACGGGAGGTTCAATCCTTCCCTATTGGAGGACTTTGAATGAAGAAGCTTGCAATCGTGATCGCCGCACTCGGCGCGATCTTTCTCGCCGCGCCGTCGGTGGCGGACGCCCAGACCGTCGTGATCAAGAGCGGCGGCTACCATGCCGGAAAACACAAGCACCATCACGGCGCGCGTGCCCACTACAGGTCAAATCGCGGCTGGCACCGCGGACATCGGCACGGTCACAACCGCAACAAGGTGGTGGTCATCAAGAAGTATCGTTACTGAATTCGATCACGCCTTTAACGCAGTAAAATGGCTCCTCGCGGAGCCATTTTTTGTTGCGTTCCATTGGTCGCGTAGCGTCCGGCGGCTGAGACCTCAGCTGTAGATTTCGAACAGCCCGGCGCCGCCCTGGCCGCCGCCGATACACATGGTGACGACGCCCCACTTGGCCTTGCGCCGGCGGCCTTCCTGCAGGATGTGACCAGTCAGGCGCGCGCCGGTCATGCCGAAGGGATGGCCGATCGCGATCGAGCCGCCATTGACATTGTACTTCTCGGGATCGATGCCGAGCTTGTCGCGCGAATAGAGACACTGGCTGGCGAAGGCTTCGTTGAGCTCCCAGAGATCGACGTCGCCGATCTTGAGGCCGTGGCGCTTCAACAGTTTCGGCACCGCGTAGATCGGGCCGATGCCCATCTCGTCCGGCTCGCAGCCCGCGGCCGCCCAGGCGACGAAGCGGCCGAGCGGGTTCAGCCCGCGCTTCTCCGCGTCCTTGGCCTCCATCAGCACCACCGCCGCCGCACCGTCCGAGAGCTGGCTGGCGTTGCCGGCAGTGATGTATTTGCCGGGACCCTTGACCGGCTCGAGCTTGGCAAGGCCCTCCATGGTGGTGTCGGGCCGGTTGCACTCGTCGCGGTCGACGACGTAGTCGACGATGCTTTCGGCCTTGGTCGCCTTGTCGACCATTTTCATTTTGGTCTTCATCGGGACGATTTCGTCCTTGAACTTGTTGGCCTGCTGGGCCGCCGCCATCCGGCGCTGCGACTCCAGCGAATACTCGTCCTGGTATTCGCGGCTGAGCTTGTAGCGGTCCGCCACGATGTCGGCGGTGTCGATCATGGCCATGAAGATATCGGGCGCGACCTTGAGCAGGTCGGGATCGATCGATTCCTTCGGCGAGCCGCCGCCGGGAATCGAAATGCTTTCGACGCCGCCGGCGACGATGCAGTCGGCGCCGTCGGAGCGGATCGAGTTGGCGGCCATTGCGATCGTCTGCAGGCCCGACGAGCAGAAGCGGTTGACGGAAACCCCGGCGGTCGACTTCGGCAGGCCCGCCAGCAACGCTGCCTGACGGCCGATATTGGGGGCGCCATGCGCGCAATTGCCGAGATAGCAGTCCTCGACATAGTCCTTGTCGACGCCGGCGCGCGCGACGGCGTGCTTGATGGCGTGAGCCGCCATCGACATCGGCGGGGTGATGTTGAACCCGCCGCGACCGGACTTCGCCAGCCCGGTACGTGCATAGGAAACGATAACAGCTTCACGCATTTTGAAAGACCTCCCTTGGATGCGGCCAGTATGGACCGGACCACGGCCCGTGTGTAGCGAAAACCCGAATTCCGGCGGGCGGAAAAGGCGATGTCTTGATCAATCCCACGCCGGCGCGAAGCCGGGATTGACGCAACGCTTGTCTTTCGGCAACGCCGCGATCGCCTTGCGGTCGGCGTCGTCGAGGTTGACACGGGTTGCGTCAAGGTTGGCCTGCTGGCTTTCCGCGCGCGACGCCTTCGGAATGGCGGCGACGCCGTCCTGGTCGAGCAGCCATTTCAGCGCCACCTGCGCCGCGCTGGCGTTGTGCTTGCGTCCGATCGCGGCAAGGACCGGGTCGGCGGCGGCGCGACCCTGCGTCAGCGGGCAATAGGCGACCAGCGGGATTGATTTCTCGGTGAGGTACCGACGCAGCCGGGCCTGGTCCAGCATCACGTGGTATTCGACCTGGTTGCAGGCGATCGGCGCCTGGATGTCCTCGATCACCGTCTTCAGCAGCGCGATGTTGAAATTGGCGACGCCGATGGCGCGGGTGCGGCCCTCCTGCTTCAGCCGCATCAGCGTCTCGAAGATTTTGGGCAGGTTCATGTTCGGCGCCGGCCAGTGCACCAGATAGAGATCGACCTGGTCGAGCCGCAGCTTCTTCAGGGATGCGTCGAACGCCCGCTGGATCGCCTCCGGCGCCAGGTTCTCGTTCCAGACCTTGGTAGTGACGTGAATATCCTTGCGGGGGATCTTCGCGGCGGCGATCGCCGCCCCGATCGCTTCCTCGTTGCCATACATCTCCGCGGTGTCGATATGGCGGTAACCGAGCCCAAGCGCGCTCTCGACGGCGGCGCGGCAGGCGTCGCCCTGCATCCGGAAGGTGCCAAGGCCGAGCTTGGGCAGGCTGATGCCCTGGGTTTGCAGATGTTCCATCGGTCGAGTCCTGAACTAATAATCGTCGCAGGCGCCACAAATGCCGCGCCAACGGTATTTCATTGCGGGGAGTTGGCCGTTATTGAATAGCTTGCGCGCATGGCGCAGGGCAAATCAAGAGCGGGCCAGGTGACGGATGGGCAGAGCGTTGCAACAATGGCTGGACAACCATGAACTGCCCGCAATCATTGCGGCCGTCCTCGGCGTGGTCGTGACGCTGGCCCTGCTTCTGGTTGTCGGCGGCTATTTCCTTGTGACCCCCCTGACGCCGGCCCCCTACTCGGCCGCCTGCGCCACCGGTCGGCCGATCGCGCCCTCCAGCCGCGCGCACTCCGCGCGGTATTTCGCGACATTGGCTTCCTTGATGTGACCATAGCCGCGCACCAGTTCGGCCGATTTCGCCAACGCCACCAGAAGCGGCCAGTCGTGTGGCCTGGCCCGGTCGAGCTGGCGGAAGATCATGGCCGAATACTCACCCGGCAACGCCCGCTCCATTCGCCGCTCCGCGGTGTAGCCGAACGGATCGAGCGCGCTGCCGCGCAGGAACCTGAGCCGGGTCAGGATCGCAAAGGCGCGGAAGATCCAGCCGCCGAACTCGCGCTTGCGCAAATGCCCGGTGACCTTGTCGCGCCGCGCGAGTAGCGGCGGCGCCAGGCTGACCTTGACGCTCGAATCGCCGTCGAACTGCGCTTTCAGCGCCTCGGCGAATTCGCCGTCGGAGTAAAGCCGGGCGACCTCGTATTCGTCCTTGTAGGCCATCAGCTTGAACAGCCCCTTGGCAAAGGCCTCGGTGAGGTCGTGCGACCCCGGCGAGGCCTTGGCTTCGGCGGCGCGGACGCGCGCGACCTCGGCGAGGTAGCGCTTCGAATAGGCTGCGTCCTGGTAGCCGGCGAGGAAATCCGCCCGGTAAGCGATGCTTTCGTCGAGCGTGCGCTTGGCAGGCTGCGCGCCCGAATTCCTGAACCGCGCCGCGCTGACGACGCGTGGCAGGTCGTGCGCGGCCAGCCGGCCCCACGAAAACGCCAGCTTGTTCATCTCGATCGCAGCGCCGTTGAGATCAATCGCCTTCATGATCGCCGCCAGCGACAACGGAATCGCGCCGCGCTGGAATGCAAAGCCGAGCATGAACGCGTTGGTGGCGATGCTGTCGCCCATCAGCGCGGTGGCAAGCCCGGTCGCATCGAGGATGTCGAGTTCGGAGGCGCTGACCGCCTCGTTGAGCGCCTCCCGCATGGCGCCGGCCTGGAAGTCGATATCCGGGTCGATCACGAAGCTGGCGGTCGGCAACAGGTCGGCGTTGACGACGGCGCGTGTCACGCCGCGTTCGGCGCGACTTAGCGCCGGGACGCTGGTGGCGACGACGATGTCGCAGCCGAGAATGAGGTTGGCGCTGCCGGGGCCGATGCGGACATTGGCGAGGTCATCGGCCGACGGCGCGATCCGGACGTGGCTCATGACCGCGCCGTTCTTCTGCGACAATCCGGTGAAGTCGAGCGTCGAGCAGGCCTTGCCATCGACATGCGCGGCCATGCCGAGCAGCGCGCCGATCGTGATGACGCCGGTGCCACCGATGCCGGTGACGAGGATGTTGTAGGCGCCGTCAAGCTCGCGCACCGCCGGAATCGGCAGGTCGGCAAACAGCGCCGAAGGATCGGCGGCGGCGCGATCGACCTTGCGCAAGCCGCCGCCATGCACGGTGACGAAGCTCGGGCAAAAGCCTTCGATGCAGGAGAAGTCCTTGTTGCAGTTCGACTGGTCGATCCGCCGCTTGCGGCCGAGTTCGGTCTCCAGCGGCTGCACCGAGACGCAGTTGGAAGCAGCCGAGCAGTCGCCGCAGCCTTCGCAGACGCGCTCGTTGATGAAGACGCGCTTCGGCGGGTCCGGATAGAGCCCGCGCTTGCGGCGGCGGCGCTTTTCCGCGGCACAGGTCTGGTCGTAGATCAGCACCGTGAGGCCCTTGACCTCGCGCAGTTCGCGCTGCACGGCGTCGAGTTCGCGGCGGTGATGGACGGTCGTACCAGCCGGAAAATAGTTCGACGGATACTTCTGCGGTTCGTCGGAGACGATCACGAGGCGCTTGGCGCCTTCCGCCGAAACCTGATGCGCGATCTGGGAGACCGTCAGGCCGCCTTCGGCGGGTTGGCCGCCGGTCATCGCCACCGCGTCGTTGTAGAGGATCTTGTAGGTGATGTTGACGCCGGCGGCGGCCGCCGCGCGGATCGCGAGCAGGCCGGAATGGGTGTAGGTGCCGTCGCCGAGATTCTGGAACACATGCGGCTCGCTGGTGAACGGCGCCTGCCCGATCCAGGTGACGCCTTCCGCGCCCATGTGCGAGATCGTCTGGGTCCGGCGGCTCGGCACCGAGAGCGCCATGCCGTGGCAGCCGATGCCGGCCATCGCACGGCTGCCTTCGGGTATCTTGGTCGAGGTGTTGTGCGGGCAGCCCGAGCAGAAATACGGCGTGCGTAGCAGCTTGGCGGCGCCGACGCCGTCCGCCGGCCGATCGAACGCCTCCAGCTTGGCCAGCCGCTGCTCCAGCGCCGGGCTGCGATGGCCGAGCCTGCGTAGCCGTGCGACCACGGCAGCGGCCACCATGGTCGGCGTCAACTCGCCCTCGCTCGGCAGCAGGGTCGCGCCGGTCTCATCGCGCTTGCCGACCACCGAGGGCCGCTTCGACGCGTCGACGTTATAGAGTATCCGCAGCAACTGGTCCTCGATGAAGCCGCGCTTCTCCTCGACCACCAGCACGTCCTGCAGACCCTCGGCGAACGCCCGGGCGCCGTGTTCCTCCAGCGGCCAGGTCAGCGCGACCTTGTAGATGCGCAATCCCAGCGCCTGCGCTTCGGCGTCGGTGATGCCGAGATCGGCCAGCGCCTGCCTGAGGTCGAGATAGGCCTTGCCGGTCGCCATGATGCCGAGCCGCGCCGGCTTCGAATCCAGCACGATGCGGTCGAAGCGGTTGACGCGGGTGAATGCCGCGACCGCCTGCATCTTCGGGCCGTGCAGCCGCCGCTCCTGGTCCATCGGCGCGTCGGGCCAGCGGATCGAAAGCCCGCCCGGCGGCATCTCGAAATCGTCGGGCGTGATGATCTGGATGCGATCGGGATCGCTGACGATCGAGGCCGAGCTTTCGACCGTCTCCGAAATCGCCTTGAAGCCGACCCAGCAACTCGAGTAGCGCGACAGCGCAAACCCCAGAATGCCGAGGTCGAGGTAGTCCTGCAGGGTTGCCGGGTTGACCACGGGCATCAAGGCCGCGGCGAACACCTGCTCGCTCTGGTGCGCGAGCGTCGAGGACTGGCAGCCATGGTCGTCGCCGGCGAGTGCGATCACGCCGCCATGGCGCGAGGTGCCGGCCGAGTTGGCGTGCTTGAGCGCATCCATCGAGCGGTCGACGCCAGGTCCCTTGCCGTACCAGATGCCGAACACGCCATCGACCTTGGCACCGGGGAACATTCCGACCTGCTGGCTGCCCCACACCGCGGTCGCCGCCAGGTCCTCGTTGAGGCCGGGCGAGAATTCGATGTCGTGCTGCTTGAGGAAGGTCTTGGCGCGCCACAGCGCGTGGTCGTACATCCCGAGCGGCGAGCCGCGGTAGCCGGAGATGAAGCCCGCGGTGTTGAGTCCCTGCGCGCGGTCGCGTTCGCGCTGCAACATCGGCAGGCGGACCAGCGCCTGGGTGCCGGACAGGAAAATCCGCTTCGCATCCAGCCGGTACTTGTTGTCCAGCCCCACTTCCATCAACGCCATGGTCTGCTCCCCGCCGCGATATCAGCCGTGCCGGTCGGTCGAACCGGCCTCGTTGGCGTCAGGATGCACCGGTTTTGCCATGCGTGCCCAGCCTGAATCCATGGCCACAGGACATATCTCGCCATTCTGTTGACGATCGCCGGCCCCTTGCCGAAGCCCGGCTTCTTTGAAACGCTGCCATTTGAAAACGCCGCAAGCGCGCGGCGCAATCGGCGATGGTGCCGGCGGCGCTCCGCGCCGCGGTCCTCGAGCGGGATGCGATCACGCCAACAGGGAAACAACAGATGGCCCGCCTGCCCTATCTCGAAGCCGACCAGGTCGCCCCCGAATATCGCGACATGCTCAAGCGCAACACCAACCTGCACAAGCTCTTGGTCAACTCGCCCGACATGGCGCGCGCCTTCAACGGCATCGGCGGCTACATCCGCTTCGACAGCAAGCTCGACCCGCGGCTGCGGGAACTGGCGATCCTCCAGGTCGGCTGGCTGGAGAAATCCGAGTACGAATTCACCCATCATGTGAAGATCGGCAAGGAGTTCGGCGTCACCGACGCGGATATCGCGGGGCTGATGGCCGAGACCGCGGGCAAGTCCTCGACGCTGGAGCCGCTGGCGAAGGCGATCCTGCGCGGCGCGCGCGAGATGACGCGCGAGCTTGCGATGTCGGAGGCGACCTTCGCCGAGATCAAGCGCGAGCTCTCCGACGAGCACATGGTCGACCTCGTGCTCACCATCGCCTTTTACTGCGCCGTCGTGCGCGTGCTGGCAACGATGCAGATCGACAACGAACCGCATTACAAAGAGGTGCTGAAACAGTACCCGATTCCGGGAGTGAAATGAGATGCGCCTGAAAGATCGCGTCGCCATCGTCGTCGGCGCCGGACAGAGCCCTGGCGAAGGCGTTGGCAACGGCCGCGCCACCGCGCTGACCTTCGCGCGCGAAGGCGCCAGGGTGCTGTGCGTCGATCACAATCTGGCGTCGGCGCAGGAGACGGTCGACATGATCCTCGCCAAGGGTGGCACGGCGGCGGCCTTCAAGGCCGACGTCACCCAGAATTCCGACCTCAAGGCGATGGTGACGGATGCGATGGCTCGCTGGGGCCGCATCGACGTGCTGCACAACAATGTCGGCGTCAGCCTGTCCGGCGGCGACGCCGAACTGCTCGACATCACCGAGGAAGCGTTCGACCGTTGCGTGGCGATCAACCTGAAGAGCTGCGTGCTGGCCGCCAAGCACGTGGTCCCGATCATGCGGCGCCAAGGGAGCGGCGTCATCATCAACATCTCCTCGATGGCCGCGATCACCACCTACCCCTATGTGGCCTACAAGGCGACCAAGTCGGCGATGATCGCCTTCACCGAGCAACTCGCCTATCAAAACGCGCAATACGGCATCCGCGCCAACGTTATCCTGCCGGGCCTGATGAACACGCCGATGGCGGTCGACACCCGCGCCCGCGCGTTCAAGAAGAGCCGCGCCGAAGTCGAGGCCGAGCGCGACGCCAAGGTGCCGCTGCGCCAGAAGATGGGCACCGGCTGGGACGTCGCCAACGCCGCCTTGTTCCTCGCCTCCGACGAGGCGGGCTTCATCACCGGCGTGACGCTGCCGGTCGACGGCGGCGCGAGCGTGCGGCGGGGATGATCCGGCAAATTGACGGTGAGAGCCGGCCGCGATGGCGTGAGACGACGCGAACGCGAGATGGTGACAACCATTAATCCCTCATGGTGAGGAGGCGCGAAAGCGCCGTCTCGAACCATGAGGCCCCGCCGGCGCCATTCATCCTTCGAGACGGCGCTTTCGCGCCTCCTCAGGATGAGGTCCGACAACGTGAGCGGCCGAACCCCCGTGTTGCTACGGCCCCTAAATTTACCTTTGGTTAGTAACCTTGACTTAAGGGTTGCGGCAATCGGGCGATCTTTTGGACGCCCCTTGTTCACGCAACCTGCGCCAGCGTATTTGTCCGGCGCGTCTGTGTGATTCGACACATTCAATCGATTGCAATGACACGATGATGTGACAGCGCATCGTCGCGCGTCAAAGTCCGGACTCGTTGCGGTCGCACGAACTTCACGTGCGCCCGCTATGAGACGCCACAAGAATTGTGGGCAAGAGCTGCGAGAACGCCGAGGCACCATGCAAGACGAATTCGACTACGACCTGACCCCGGACCAGTGGGAAACGCTGAAGGCGTTGCGCTCGCCGGCGTCGCGGCTCCCGCGCATGAGCCGGCACGCCATCGATGGCTTGATCGCGCTGGGGCTCGCCGCCATCAACGGCGATGCGCCAGGCATTACGCCGACCGGCCGCAGGGTGCTGGTCAGGGGTTCGTCGCGGCTGCTGCAGGACCTGGCGGCTTGATATCGCCATCCTCGCGAGAGGCGATCGCGAATCAGGCCACCGCGGCGCGACAAAAGCCGCTCAATGCGCCTCGGGCCTGGTCCGGGCGATGATCTCGGCGGCGCCCTTGTCGAGCAGGTCGAGGCCGGCGGCGCGGCCGAGTTCGCGCGGGCGGTCCGCAGCGCCCTGCTGCGACACCTCGATGAAGCGGTCGCCCGCTTCGTCCAGCACCGCCGCCGTCAGCGTCATCTCGCGGCCCGCAAGCGTCGCATAGCCTCGTCGCGCCCGCGCGCGAAATGTCGATGATGGTCGGCGCGCTGTTCGGCATGCTGATCCTCGGTGAACGGGTCACGGCATGGCGGGTCTTGGGGTGCGCGATTCTGATCGGCGGCGTCATCCTGCTTGGATCGGATTCGGCGTAGGACACGATAGCACCGCATTCCCCAGCACCGACGTTATTCCCTCCTAGCTAGCAATCTGGCAAACTGCGTCTTCGAGTTGGCGCGGGATGCAGGGGGCTAAAGGCGCTAAATGGCAACACTGAACGAGTACTTCATCAAGAATGGTGGACGTAATCTCACTCTCGATGAGAGGTGGCCATTGGGAGATAACACGGGCAAGGTGTTTGGCGAAATTACTGCGCGCCTTCATTTTGACTTCGAGGCATATGCTCAATACATCTCATTCTATGTTCCGAGTATGGAAGAGCTGGAGCTTCCAGAAGCATTTGCGCTTCGGGATATCCCTCGTCTATTGAAGGCTCCTTCAGAGCGTGCGCAGGTTACGATGGGATTAGGTGAAGAGCAAACAGACGGCAAAGACTTGATTTTTACTGGTCAGGTATATCTTTACTCCGAACGACCAGTGAAAGCGGAACACAAGGCGCGATTGCTACAGGAGGCAGCGGCGATTGGGCATAGACTGACGTTTAGAAGCGTCGAGTACATGAACGAGCGAAATAAGTATGAGAAGCCTCTAGCGTTCATCTCGCATGACAGTCGAGATAAGAAGGCAATTGCGGAGCCGCTCGCCCTGCAATTGCAGAGAATGATGTGTCCCGTATGGTTCGACCAATACTCGTTGCGCGTCGGCGACAGTTTGCGCGGCAGTATCGAGAAGGGGCTTCAAGAATGCCCGAAATGCATCCTCATCCTGACACCAAACTTTCTCAACAACAATGGTTGGACTAAGGTGGAATACGACTCGATATTCACGCGCGAACTCGTTGAGCGTCAACGTGTCATCTTGCCCGTATGGCACAACGTCACGCCAGAGGACGTGTACAAATATTCGCCGATCCTTGCGGATCGATTTGGCGCTCGATGGTCCGAAGGAGTCGAGGAGACCGCCAGGAAGTTACTGCTAGCTATTGAGGCTCCCGCCTAACGGTTATCCTCACCATTCACGTTCGACGGCGTCATCCTTGACCTGCTTGAATCGGCCTCGGCCTGACGTCCACCGACCGTCACACCGGCTTTTCGTCGTACGTCACCGGCGAAGTGACCACCAGCAACACCGGATCGACCAGTCCCGAATTTGCGATGGCGTGTTCGACGCCGGACGGCGGGACGATGAAGTCGCGTGCGGGCGACGTGATTCCCAATCCGCGGGTAGATGCCGGTTCGCGTCAGGCCAACGCGGCGCGACCAACACCGCTCAATGCGCGTCAGGCCTTGTCCGCGCGATGATCTCGGCAGCGCCCTGGTCAAGCAGGTCGAGGCCGACGTCGCGTCCAAGTTCGCGCGGGCGGCTCGCCCCGCCCTGTCGCGACACCTCGATGAAGCGGTCGCCGGTTTCGTCCAGCACGGAAGCCGTCAGTGTCATCTCGTCGCCCGCGAGCGTCGCGTAACCCGCGATCGGCGAGTTGCAATGGCCGTTGAGGACCCACAGCACCTCGCGCTCGGCCTCGGCGCAAAGCCGCGAGGCCGCGTCCTCGATCTTCGCCAGCCGGCCGCGCGTCGGCCAGTCCTGCGCGACGCATTCGACCGCGACGATGCCCTGCCCCACCGCCGGCAGCATCTCGCGAACCGAAAAATCATAAGCGATGCGTGAGGCCATCCCGATGCGCTCCAGCCCCGATCGCGCCATCACCAGCGCGTCCGCAGGCCCGACCTCGCCGCCATCAGGCAGCCGCTGCCTGTCGCCGCGGTCGAGTTTGGCCACGCGGGTATCGGCGGCGCCGCGGAAATGAATCACGGTGATCTCGGGAAACAGCCGGCGCAGATAGGCCGCGCGCCGCACCGCATCGGTACCGACCTTGAAGCCCTTGCCGCGCGCGGCGCGTATTTCCGCCAGCGCGAGTCCGGGACGCAGCACCAGCGCGTCGTTGGCGGCGTCGCGCGGCAGCATCGCCGCAATGACGAGGCCCGGCGTCTCCTCGTTGCCGGGGACGTCCTTCAGCGAGTGCATCGCCGCCTGCAATTGCCCGCCGCGCATGGCCTCGCGGATTTCGGCGACGAAGGCGCCGCCCTTGCCGCCATAGCGCAGCAGCTTGCTGGTCTGGTCCTGGTCGCCGCGGGTTTCGAATCTGACGATTTCGACGTCGATCTCGGGATCGGAGGCGCGCAGCAGCCGCGCGATCGCATCGGTCTGCGCCAGCGCCATCGCGCTCTTGCGCGTGCCAATCCGTAGGCTCTGTCCCGACACAAGCTCTCCGTTCGAACGCGATCAGGGCCGCCGAAAGCGGACCACAACCCGATCGCGACGCCCCGTTTGGTAAAGCAAGCGGCCGATCAAGACAATGACCTGACGGCGTAGGTGCTGTGCCGCTCAGCCTTCCGCTTCCCGCTCCATGTCGCGGCCGGACAGGTCCTCGCCCTGCATGTTGGCGTAGTCCCGCGCCATCTCCCGCATCAGGAATTTGGCGGGGACGTCATGATAGGAACCGTGGTCGTTGATATATTGCATGTAGGTCCGCCCGGCGCCGTCGAACGGGTGCAGCAGCGCGTCGTCGTGGCCGTCGAAATCGAGTGGCGCGACGCCGACCTTGGCGCAGAGCGTGGCGTTGAAGGTCGGCGTTGCCTTGCGCCAGGCGCCATCGACATGGACTTCCGAATAGCCGTGCCAGGTGAAGATGTCGGTCCCCATGCTGGCGCGCAGCTTGGCCGTGGTGAGATGGTTGCGCACGTCGGCGAATCCGACCCGGGCGGCAACGCCGTGGACGCGGCACGCCGCGGCGTACAGCGCCGCCTTGCCCACGCAATAGCCGACGCCGGCCGCCAGCACGCTCGAAGCACGGAACGTCTCCGGCGCGCGCATGTCGACATAGGGGTTGTAGCGGATGCCGTCGCGCACCGCGCGGTAGAGCAGGCTTGCCTTTTCCCGATCGCCGGCGTTGACGGCGACCGCGGATCTGGCGAAGTCCTGCACCGCCGGATGGTCGCTGTCGATATATTCGCCGGGATCGGTGTAGAGGCGGCGGAGCGTGTAGGAAAGCGCGTCGGGCATGCCACAGTCTAGCAAGCGGCATTTGCGCAATTCAATTCAATAGTCGGGCCTGGCGCGGCCTTGCCGGAGGGCGGCTGACCACGCCTGCCGGGGGCGCGGACGCCCCCGAGCCGGCAGCGTCCATCCATGCTTCGCCGCCCCGGGGGGTGGCGTTCCTGCTCACCCGGGGAACAGGCGATGTGCGTTGATCAGTCCCGATGAGCGCCGTTCTTGCGGACCAGGTCGGACAACTGGGCCACGAGTTCTCGAAGCCGGGCGTTCTCCTCGATCAGTGCTCGGGCTTCGTCGGCAGGTTCATTGTTGGCGCGAGGCGCCGGCCCATCGCCCTGAAGGGCGTCTTCAAGCAGCGCCAGCGCGTCGTCGGTCGGTTCGTCAACCCAAAATGTGGGTTCGCTGCGGCGGCCTTGCTTGCTATGCAGCGGTTGGTCTACTCGCATGATTTATACTCCACGAAAAAATGCAACATACCCCCAGTCAATCTGGTCGCGCGGCCAGACTGAAGTGAGTCGGCCGGCAATTTTGCGACGAAAATGGGAAGCGGATGGTGACGACCCCGGCGCCAAAGCGGCGTCATTGCGGCGAATCACAGGCGTCTTTGCAAGCTCGCTACAGAGCGACGATCGCCAGTTGGCGCAGCGCGTAGAGCACCTGCAGGCCGGTCACAACCAGCGCCGCGATCATCAGATAAAAACTAAGATGCATGTAGGGCTTTGAACCAAATGCTTTTCCCGGCCCGCGCGGATTTTGCGCCAGGCCGTCAACCAAACTCGGTACGCGTCGGAAAGGGCACGCGCCGGCGAAGCTGCTGCCGGCAATCGCAAAAGAAAGCCTCCGCCGCCGCGGAAGTGATGCGGTTATCGCGAACTTCTGGTTGGTATCGTGAACCTCTTCTGTCCGGAGGTTTCCTGTTCGACGCCGGATTCCCGGCTTTCTTACGTGCTGTAGAAGATCTTGATCGCCCACAGCACGACGACGATGGCCGTTACCAGCGTGGCCGCCGTCAATACACTTTCTAAGGAAGCGACTCTCATACTACTCTCCGCTTCCCAGCCCCGTTAGCGGTCTAGTTGATTCGTCGATTCCACCGCAACCGCGCCATCATGACGGCTTGAAAGCCGCAACCGCTTGTGCTTTGCGGGCCACACCTTCTCCTGCGCCGGCAGCGGACCGAACATTAGCAACACACCGTCGCCCGCAAGCGGCTAGCGGGCTATTCCGGCCGAACTGCCGCGGCATAGCCCGTTGCGACCGGCACGCTTCGCCGCCGTTCCGCCAGCGCCGCCAGGCGGTCATATTCCTCCGCGACCTTGAGCAGGCGCCCCTGGTCCTTGACGGCGTTGGCGGCGATGGCCCTGGTCCGCGCTGCGCGCCGGCGCCAGTGCTCCGCATTGGTCAGGTAATCCGTCATCGCTGTCCCCCAACGTGGTTCGGTATTCGAAACCCGCGCTGACTTCAGAATGCCGGGCGATACGTCAAATTTTTGGCCTAAACCGATCCGCGATGTGGCTGGGAGCCGCGCGAGCGGCGTCGGCGATCCCGGTCGCCGCACTTGTCGGCGGTCCCGGGCGCCGAGCTCGTCGGCGATCCCGGTCGCCGAGCTTGTCGGCGATCCCGAGCGCCGAGCTTGACGCGTTTGCCGGCGCGTTTCCGACTCAAATTCGCCCCCGACTCAAGCGAAGTTGTTCGCCGCGAACGCGCCGCGCGATCAGGATCCGTCATGAACACCGAACGCCCCCCGCCCCGTCAACGCGCCCGTGCCGGTGTGCCGGGCGAGCGGCATACTGTTCCGCCGTCGCGCCAGGACGATGCCGTGATCCAGGCGGGTGGATCCGCGGATCGGGAATCCCGCGACATTGCGCTGCTGCTCGAGGATAACGCCAGGCTTCGCAAGCTCGCGGTTCAACTGTCGAACCTGCTCGGCGACCTTCCCGATCGCAACGCGTGAGTCCGGACCGGGCGTCGAACGGATTGAGACATTAGTGCAACAACCGTCATCCGAAATTCCGGAAGGTACAGCGTTGGGAAGCGAACACGGTCTTGTGGGAGTATAATTGCAGCGGTGGTAGCGAAAGGAGTTTTCGGTGTCGAAGTCTGCAATTGGCGAGCAAGTCGAGAACGTCGCCCACGAATCGGGCACGGCCATCGTCGCGCTCTCGCGCGCTGAGGGAACTCTTGCACCCGTGGTCGATGCAGACGGTCACGGCGCGCGCGGACTTTTCCCCAGGTCGAAGCCGGCGTTCATGCTGGCAAGTCAGGAGACCGCATGACCGCCCGTCCAGCCACACAAGCAATCCCGCCAAGCGAACTGACCAATGGCGGCGACAGCGCCGCGCGCGCCGAGCATCCGTTCGACCGCCTCGCCAACGCCTTGAATCGTTCGCCTGGATTGGAGCGCGTCCGCGCGAACTGGAATCCGGTTGGCTTCAAGCCAACGCCGGAGATCATCCATCGGGAGCCACGTTCCGGTTCGATCGAAACCGAAAAGGCGCTGCTGGCGGCGATGACGGACGGTATCGTCAAGACGTCTGGCAAGGCGCCCGCAGCCAAGCGCAGCCGCGCCGCTCCGGCGTCCAAACGCCCGAAGGCGGCCAAGCCCGATGTGGCCAGGCTTGAGGAAATCAAGCCTGAGGAAATCAAGGCTGAAGAGATCAAGGCGCCTGAGATCAAGGTGAATGACGGGCAGGCGGCGCCGGCCGCGCCGCTGACGGTTGCCGCCGCACCGATCGCGCCCGAAGCGGCTGCCGTCGCCCCGCAACGCACCAGCCGCGCCTTTGCGATTATCGCAGCCCTCGCGCTGGCGACGGTGGCGGCGTATTTTTCCGTCACCGGCATGGCCGAGATTTTTCCCGGCGCGCCGGTGGCGGTGATGGTGCTGGCGGCGACGATGGAGGCCGGCAAGCTTGTGATGGCGGGGTGGCTGGCCGCGCATTGGCGCCGGGTCGGATGGACGACGCGCGCGGTCATGGTCAGCCTCGTGACCGGCCTGGCGCTGATCAACGCCGTCGGGGTGTTCGGCAAGCTGGTCGAAGCCCATGTCGGGGTGGCGGCCTCGGCGCGATCGGGCGTCGCCGAGCGCATTGAGTCGCTCGACGCCCGGATCGCGGCGCAGTCGGCCGCGATTGCCGACCTCGGCAGTCGCATCGCGCAGATCGACCGCGCCGTGGACGAATCGACGCGGCGCGGCCGGGTCACCAGCGCGATCAACATCGCCACCCAGCAGCGGGCGACCCGCGACGGACTCGACGCGCAGCGACAGGCGGCAACCGCAACGCTGGTCGGTCTGCAGGCGCAGCGCGCCGCGCTGGTGGGCGAGCGCGCCCGCATCGAGGCCTCCACCGGCCCGGTCCAGTATCTGGCGACAATGGCCGGCGCTGCGCCGGAATCCGCGGTGCGATGGCTGATCCTCTTGATGGTGCTGTGCTGCGATCCCGCGGCGATCGCCCTGACCGCGGCGGCGGCGGGTTCCCGGCGCTGATGCGCCCGGGTCAGCCATCCGAAATCAGATATGCGGCCGGCGGCGGCGTGGCGGTGGCGTTCGGGCCGTGGCGCATCTCACGCCTTGGGCTGCCGGGAGGGCTGACTGTGATTGAGGGTCTGATAGGATTGTCCTCCCTCGGGATTCCATGGCAATATTGGCTCAGGAGGAATCGAGACAAATGAAACGCGCCAAGATGATCCTGACCGCTTCGCTGCTCGCCGGGATGAGCGCGCTAACGGTGAATGATTCCGCGGAAGCCCGCCACAAGCGCGGGGGATCCAGCGATTATGTGGTAAGTGCCGCGGTCTGCAGCCCTCCGCCGCCTCCCCTCTCCTATATCTATCCTGCCCCGAATTGGGAGCCGTTCTTCCGACGTCATGTCTACCGCTACGGCCCGATCCTGATTTGTGAACCATCATTTCGGACGACAAAGGTGATTTCGGTTCTCAATTAGAGTGAAGTAAATGGCGGCTTCGCCGCAGCTGTGATCTTTTCGCGACAGCCCTGGAAAATCAGCGTCACGCGCGGCCATACCCCCCGAGCGGCGGACGCCCGAAATCCCGACTGCCCCTATCGATAGCTGACACGCAATTCGTCGGGGGCTCCATGCGACAGCATATCATGGCCGCGGGACTGGTCGCCGCCACCGTGGCGGGATTGGACGCGGCGGCTTCCGCGCAGCAAGCCTCGCCTTACGCGCCGCGCGGCGCGGTCAGCCAGGGCCTGGAAAGCGGGTTTTACGTCTGGCTTGACGGCGCGTACCACAATGTCAGCCTGCCGGCCTACCGGCTGGGTTTGCACGCAGCGACCCGCGTCGCGCTTCAGGACCGCGGTTCGGTGCAAACGATCGAGCCTCATGTGGATGGCGGCGGCTTTCGCGGCGCCATCGGTTATGCCGTGCCCGGGACCGGCGCAAGATTTGAGTTTGGCGGCTCCTATGTGCAGGCCAAGGCCAGCGATTCCAGCTTCACATCGACCTCCGACATGGCGATCGGAACCCAATTCGTGGATGGTCGCATCGGCAGCGGATATGTTTGCTCGACGGCCGTGTTCTTCGGCAGCTGCAACGTCTCCGGTGTGCTCAACAGCGAGTACGCGGCCTGGCAGTTCAACGGCAAGGTCGCCGCCGAACGCACCCTTGGCTCGGTGAAGCTGACGCCTTTCGTGGCCGTCTTTGGCGGCAATACCCGAGCCTTGCAATCGCTGTCCCAGTCATTTGCCTATATCGACAATGGTACGGGATTGACAACCACAACCGGTCGGTATTCCGCCAACACAGACCTGAAGTGGACCGACATCGGCGCGCGCGCAGGTTTCGATCTTCACGTCCCGGTTTCCGCGGCGCTCACCATCGGGTTCACCGGCTGGCTGGGAGCGGCCGGACGCGAGACGTCGCTGTCAGCGAGGGACTCCGCGAGCGACACCTTTGCAAACTTCGACGGCAGCGGAGCGCTCTCGACCCGCGATAACAAGACGGTGCTGCTCGCCAACGCGGAAACCGGCTTCGCCTACAAGCTGACCCCGGCGGCGGCGTTGCGTGGCTTCGTCGGGCTCAACTATGATGGCGGCGTTCCCGGCATTGCCACTCCCTCGTTCGCTGGGTCCTTCGCCATCGCAACCTCAGGGCCGGCGGCCGCGATCAACTACCACAGCGAGACCAGCTACTACGCCGGCGGCGGCGTGACGGTGAAGTTCGGACCGTAGCGCATCACGCCTACGGCCGCGCCGCGACCGGCGGCGTCAGGCTTGCCACCAGCTTCGCCAGTTCACTTTGCTCCGACGTGCCGGTTTTCTCGAACACGCGGGCGAGATGGGTTTTCACCGTGGAGTCGGCGATGCCGAGCGCCTCCGCCGCCGCCGCGCGGTTCTTGCCCGAGGCGATCTCGACCAGCACGCGCGCCTCGGTCGGCGTCAACTCATAGAGCGCGACCAGCGCCTCCACCGGCAGCAAGGCATCGACCCGCGCCGGCGTCACGAATACCGCCGCCACCGCGCCGGGCGCCAGATCAGGCCGCAGTTTGCCGGATTTGAGCGGCAGCACATGGGCGATGGCGGGCCGGCCGTCGCGGCCGGAGACGGGCACGCCGATGCCGGCCAGGCCGATCCGGGATTCGTTGCGCGCGGCGCGGTTGATGGCGGTGACGAGCGCCGACGTCGCCTGCGTCGAGCTGGCGCGCAACAATCCGTCTTGCGACATGATCGGCGCACCAGCGCCCAGCATCGCTTGCGCGGCGGCGTTGGCATGGCGGATGCGCGCGTCGGCGTCCACCAGCACCACCGCGACGGCGAGCGTGTCCAGCGTCGTCTCGAACGCCGTCGCGACGATCGACTTTATGTCCAACAAATCGCCGATGGCGACGGCGCGGCGGATATGCGGGACGAGTAACTCGGCGATCGCCAGATCCCGCGGCCCGACCAGATCGCGCGTGGGCGGAATATACAAATGAAACGCCCCCATCTGGCTTCCTGATCGCATGATGGTGCCGTTGATTGCGTCTTGGTAGCCGGCAGGCTTCGCCCATTCCAGAAAGAAGCGGCTCTGACAAAACTCCTCGGTGCTGATGCCGGTCTTGTCGCAGAGGCGGCGCGTATCCGAGATGTCACCCACTTCTTCGCGCTGCATCGCCGGCCAGAACGGCATCAGGGCCGCATACTTTTCCTCGAATAGTTTCGTCCAGGCAGGATCGCCGCCCCATTGCGCGGCCCAGCGCATGGACATCTGCCGATAGTCAAAAATGCTGATAGACCCCATCGTCGCGCCGACCAGGCCGCAGGCGGACTCGATCGCATCCGGCCACAGCGCCGGATCGACTGCGCTGTCATAGATCTTGCCGATGACGGCGGAGAGCCTGTCAGACGTAATGTCGGCAATCATCGAGCGCTCCAGCATCCAGCCAATCGATGAACGCAATCACGCGAGAAGACAATTGCCATCGTGTAACCAGCTACCACGTTCGGACCGGAACGCATCTTACGCTACGGCCGCGCTGCGACCGGCGGCGTCAGGCTTGCGACCAGCTTCGCCAGTTCGCTTTGCTCCGAGGTGCCGGTCTTCTCGAACACGCGGGCGAGATGGGTTTTCACCGTCGAGTCGGCGATCCCTAGCGCTTCGGCTGCCGCCGCGCGGTTCCTGCCCGAGGCGATCTCGACCAGCACCCGCGCCTCGGTCGGCGTCAGCTCGTAGAGCGCGACCAGCGCCTCCACCGGCGGCAGCGCTTCGAGCTGCGCCGGCGTCACGAACACCGCCGCCACCGCGCCGGGCGCCAGATCCGGCCGCAGCTTGCCGGACTTCAGCGGCAGCACATGGGCGATGGCGGGGCGGCCGTCGCGGCCGCTGACGGGCACGCCGATGCCGGCCAGCCCGATTCCGGATTCATTCGCGGCGGCGCGGGCAATGGCGGTTGCGAGCGCCAGCGTCGCCGGCGTCGTGCTGGCGCGCAGCAATCCGTCTCGCGACATGATCGGCGCATCAGCGCTCAGCATCGTCTGCGCGGCGGTGTTGGCATGGCGAATGCGCGCCTCGGCGTCCACCAGCACCACTGCGATGGCGAGCGTGTCCAGCGTCGCCTCGAACGCGGTCGCGGCGATCGATTTCATATCCAGCAGATCGCCGATGGCGACGGCGCGTCGGATATGCGGGACCAGCAGTTCGGCGACCGCCCATTCCTCCGGGCCGCAGAGATCGCGCGTCGGCGGAGTCAGCAGATGGAAAAGCCCAAACTGCGTTTCCGAACGGCTGACGATGGAGGTGACGGAGTCGCGATGCCCGGCCGGGTCGGCCCATTCGGTGAAGAATGGGCTCTTGCGGATTTCCTCCTCGTTGCCGCCGGCGATCTCGAACGTGCGGCGCGAACTGATGACTTCACCCACGTCAAATTTCGGGATGATCTTCCAGAACGGCATCATCTCCCCGTATTTCTCCCGATACAATTTCATCCAATGCGGATCGCCGCCCCATTGCGGACCGTAGCGCATGCCCCACCGATCCGAATCGTAAATGCCGATATAGCTGTGCGTCGCGCCGATCAGCCCGCACGCGCCTTCGAGCGCAAGCGGCCACAGCGCCGGATCGACCGCGCTGTCGTAGATCTTGCCGATGACATCTGAAAGCTTGTCAGGGGCGATATCGATGGACATCGAGTGCTCCAAATTATTTGCGGCCGGTTTCTCGGCCGTCACGGCCGGGCCTATGTCCCGGCCATCCACGCCTTAATCTGAATTGAAAGTATCAAGACGTGGATGCCCGCGACAAGCGCGGGCATGACGTGTCTTTCTCCAAGCGCACAATGAAGAGCGGAAACTAACCAAAAACAATAGTGTCTTTTCCTTCATCCCCCGCACGGGGGATGCGCGGGCGATTGCCGCCGAAACCTTGAACGCGGATGAAAAAATTGCCGCGAATTGCGCCGCGAACATGCGCATCTGCGCGCCACTTCACCCGCGCGGGGGACGCCCGGCGACATCCCGTTCACTACAATTTTGCAAATCCAATCAAAACCGATTGGCGCTACGATTCGTTCGAACCGATCCATAACGGCCCACGACTAGTGTCCGGTGGAGTCATGATGACTCCATGCAACATCAGGAGAATCTCTAATGAGCGCGATCACCAATCTGCTCAAGAGCACCGCCGCCATCGGCGCTGTCGCTCTCGGGCTGTGCTTCGTCGCCTCGCCGGCGAGCGCCGAGGGCAAGGCCGCTGGCTCTACCTGGAATGCCTCCACGTTCGCTGCCGCCTGTCAAAGTTCAAACAGGTGCATCGGAGGAACTGGACCGGGAGGAAGCGGCTACTACGGTCAAATCAATAACGACGGCAAGACGACGCACGTCAGATGCACGACTACCCGATGCACCTATGATACGAGATCCGATCCTACGACTGGCGGTGGCGGCGGCGGCGGCTCGCCGGCGCGCGTGGCCGCTCCCGATAAGACTCTCGGCACCGGCGTCGGCCTCAGCGGCCTGCTCGCGGCTCAAGGTGCGAGCACGCCGGCCAAGCCCAGCGTCCCAAAGACTGGCCCGAAAGTCGATACCGTGTACGCGCCGGTCGACAAGCCACCGAAGATCGAGATCGCCAGGCCGGCGCAGGTCGAGCCTCCTAAGCTGACCGCCGTCCCGGCCAAGGACATCAAGGTCAACACCATCCGGTAACTGGCGTTTGATCATGCATCGGTGGCGCCTGCGGGCATGATTGCCCGCAGGCGGTTTCGAAAAGCCGGTTTGAACCTCTCACGGCGAGCCGCGATTGATGCTGGATGCAACCGAATCGCTTCAACAGGGGATACCGATGTCTGCCATCGCCGATCTGCTCAAGAGCGCGGCGGCCGCGGGCGCTGTGACGCTCGCATTGTGCGCCAGCCACACCTCCGCCTCCGCGGAGGTGCGCGCTTGTACAGCTTCGGAGTTCACCTTTGTGACTGATGCAAACATCATCAACTGCGCCGTAGCGGGGGGTGGCATTCTATGCACCAGCTTCGGCGCACCACGATGCTGCCCGCCGAACGCCACACAAGCTTTTCAATGCGACGGGCTTGTGAACAGAGTTACCACTCCCCCGCCAGGAGTACGCCCGCCAACCGTCAAGCCGGATATCCCGGCCGTCACCAGCGTTAGTCCACCGCCGAAAACTCCGCGCATTCCGCGCGCCGAGACCGCGCCCGCCAACGTCGCACCGGTGAAGCCGCCGTCTGGCCCGATTGTCAGATAGGCGGCCGGGGGTGCGCGGACATAACTCGTTACACTTTTGGTTCGATCGATTTAACCAAGACAATTTTCAGGCTGGATGAGCAATGCGACGATCTCTCGATGAAGTCAGATGCTGGACCGCGCCGTTCACAACCCTGCTGCTGGCAAGCGCGCTGCCGCTCGCGCAACCCGCGTCCGCGCAGCAGGCGCCGACCTTTTTCTTCATGACCAATTTCGAGGCGCTGCACACGTCGGAGAACGGCGGCAGCGCCGTGCCGGCGCGCGGCGCCAACGCCAACATCCGCCCGATCGCCGGGCTGACCGGCAAGGTGCTGGGCGACGCGACGCTGACCGTGCTCGGCGGCGCGTCCGCCACCCGCTATTCCGAAACGCCGCGCAGCGACGCCGACAGCCTGTTTGCGATGGCGAACCTTTCCAGGACCGTCGGCGACTACAAGTTCGGCGCTTCTTTCCTGTTCGCCAATTCGCAAGACCCGACCTTCGCCGTCGGCGTCGCCAAGACCTACGACACCACGCTGTCGATCTCCCGCGCGTTCACCCCGGAGGCGTTCGGCGGCTGGTCGATCACGCCGCAACTGAAGGCGTCGCGGCGCAATTCGGACGCGCTGATCGTCGAGCGCTGGGCGGTCGGCGCATCGATCGAGGCCTCGCGCCCGGCCTTCGGCGGCAGGTTCACCATCAGCGGCGGCTACGACTGGCTCGACTACGTCGCGGACGGGCGACACGACGACGCCTTCATCATGTCGTCGAGCTGGCTGTACGACCTCGACGCCACCGTACAGTATGGGCTGAAGGCGGATGCGGTGTTCGCTAAATCGAACGTGACCGGCAAGAGCGTGGATTCGTTTTCCATCGGACCCACCTTGCGGGTATTGTTCGCCAAATGAACCGGAGAAAAATCATGCGCAGGCTTGTCCTCTCGATGCTGATCGCCGCGGTGGTGGTCCCGGCGCCGGCCATGGCCGCCGCGCTGGGCAAGAATCCCGGCGCCAGTCCCGCCGCCGCCGAGGTCGACGACCTGCTTCGCCGCATCGAGCGCGATCTCGACCGCTTGACCCGCGGCCTCAACAGCGACGTGGCGCACATCGAGAAAAAGCGCCGCCCCGCCGCGACGCCGGCCGAGGGATCGCCACGGCTGATGCAGCGGTGAATTCGGTTAGGGTTAGCGCATTACGGACGACCGATCCGATATTCCCTGGCGAGTTCATTATCTACCGCGTCGATCATCGCGACCACATCGCGCGCGTCGGACTGAACTACAAGTTCAGATAGCGGCCAAACGCCCTCGCGCGTCGCGACCGGGACCCCATGACAGGCACGGCTGCGATGCGCCTATCACTTGGCAGCGCCGCGCGCTCGCAGGCATACGGACAACTTCGCTTGTCGGGCAAATCACTTCCACCGGCTGCGTCGCCCGGCTGTCCAGCCTCCTGCGAAAAAATAATCTGCTTTTCTGATAATCCGAATTGATCTATAAGCCGCTTGTCTCTTCCCGGCAAGAGGGGCGATCGCGCGTCGTCACGAACGTGGGAAGGGATGCGGTGGACGCGGGCAGCGCCGGCGCGCAAGGGATCGCAGGGCGGACTTTCCGTGAGCGATTCTTCGAGCGCGCGATACGAACGGCGATGGCCTGCGTACGGCAAAAGCGTGTGGTCCTGGCAACCCGTGGCTGGTGTCAAGCCGGCGGAGATAGCGAGAGCCCAACCGGGCTTTTCGCAATCGTCAATCCGCCGGCGATGGAGGCAAGACGAATTCGTCTCCAGGGAGAGTACGCCATAAGCCGTCAACCCATTGCGCAGGGAATGCCGGCGTGCCCCGGCTGTACCTGTATGCTCGTGTGCGCCCACTACCAAATCTTTGCACACGAGACCGCGGGTGCAGCAAGCACCCGGCATTCCCTGCTCCCTCTTTTCGGGGGAGACAAGGTTCAACTACAGCAAACCTCGGGCTCTATGAGCCGCGAGAACGCGAACGTATACTCAGTCGTCGTCATCCGCGAAGGCGGATGATCCAGTATTCCAGAGACAGCCGTGATAGAATCGAGAAGCCGCGGCGTACTGGATACCCCGCATGCGCGGGGTATGACGATCCAACGCATACCCAGTCGTCGTCACCCGCGCGAGTGCGCAATTGCGCACGGGGCGGGTGACCCAGTATTCAGAGACAGCAGTGATAGAATCGAGAAGCCGCGGCGTACTGGATACCCCGCTTGCGCCGGGTATGACGATCCAACGCGCACTCAGTCGTCGTCACCCGCGCGAGTGCGCAATTGCGCACGGGGCGGGTGATCCAGTATTCCAGAGCCAGCCCTGATAGAATCGAGAAGCCGCGGCGTACTGGATACCCCGCATGCGCGGGGTATGACGATCCAACGCGTACTCAGTCGTCGTCACCTGCGCGAGTGCGCAATTGCGCACGGGGCGGGTGATCCAGTATTCAGAGACAGCCGTGAACGAACCGATAAGCCGCGGCGTACTGGATACCCCGCATGCGCGGGGTATGACGATCCGCTACGGAGCGGGCAGCCATGGGCCTGCAATGGCCGCGCCAATACCTTCAACCCAGCCGCGAGAACGAAGGCTCATGCGCGTCTGAGGCGGGAATCGGCGGTTGACTCGGGAACCGCCAGCAATCAGAAAAAGCCGTGAAAATTGAATGGTCGGAGTAGCAGGATTCGAACCTGCGACCCCCTGCTCCCGAAGCAGGTGCGCTACCGGGCTGCGCTATACTCCGACATAGGAACGCGGCTTATAGCCTTGGGTCCCGGTGACCGCAAGGAGCCGGATTGAGGAATAAATCACGGTGAAAGTCGGCCTTCAGACCCAGATATTGCCCGCCGGCGAGGCCGCGGTGGCGGCGGCTGCGCGCATCCTCGCCGCGGGCGGGCTGGTCGCGTTCCCGACCGAGACGGTCTATGGCCTCGGCGCTGATGCCACTAACGCGGCCGCGATCGCAAGTCTTTACCAAGCCAAGGGCCGCCCCGCCTTCAACCCGCTGATCGCCCATGTCGGCGACCTCGCCGCGGCGCGCCGGATCGCCCGCTTCGACGCCGCCGCGCTGGCGCTCGCCGCAGCGTTCTGGCCGGGCCCGCTGACGCTGGTGCTACCGAAGGCGCCGGGCTGCGCGGTGGCCGATCTCATGACCGCCGGCCTCGAAACCATCGCGGTCCGGATCCCGGCCCATCCGGTGGCGCGCGACATCCTGCGCGCGTTCGGCGGCCCGGTGGCGGCGCCGTCGGCCAACCTCTCCGGTCATGTCTCGCCGACCACCGCCGCGCATGTGGCGAGCGACCTTTCCGGCCGCATCGACCTGATCGTCGACGGCGGCGCGGTCGCGGTCGGCGTCGAGTCGACCATCGTCGGCTGCTTCGACCAGCCGATGCTGCTGCGGCCGGGCGGCCTGCCGCGCGCGGAGATCGAGCGCGTGCTGGGCCGCGCGCTGCTGGCCCCGCCCGATGACGCCGACAGCGACAGCGAGCAGCCGCTGGCGCCGGGCATGCTGGCGTCGCATTACGCCCCGCGCGCCCGGGTACGGCTCGATGCGGTCAGCCTGGAACCGGGCGAGGCGCTGCTGGCGTTTGGCTCCGATGCAATGGCGGGAATTGACGCCGCCGCCGCCGTGATGAACCTGTCACCACGCGGCGATATCGACGAGGCCGCCGCCAATCTGTTCGGCCATCTGCGCGCGCTCGACAGCAAGGGCGTTGGCACGATCGCGGTGATGCCGGTTCCCGAGCAAGGATTGGGCGAAGCCATCAACGACCGGCTGCGCCGCGCGGCGGTCGGGCGGCCATGAGCGGGCGGCGATGAAGGAAGAAACGGCGATGAACATCTTGCAGGGCACCGTGCCCCCGCTTCCGCCCGAGCTGATCGGGAAATTTCGCGCCATCGTCGGCGAGAAATACGCGGTCACCGATGCCGCCGACATCGCGCCCTACCTCACCGAGGAACGCGACCTGTTCCGCGGCCGCTCGCCGCTGGTGTTGCGGCCGAGCTCCACGGCGGAGGTTGCCGCGATCTGCCAGCTCGCCAACGCGCACCAGATCGCGCTGGTGCCGCAGGGCGGCAATACCGGCCTTGTCGGCGGCCAGACCCCGCATCATGGCGAGGTGGTGGTCTCGCTGCGGCGGCTCGATAAAATTCGCGAGGTCGATCCCGCCTCCAACACCATGACCTGCGAGGCCGGCGTGGTGCTGCAGGTAGCGCAGGCGCGCGCCGCCGAGATCGACCGCCTGTTCCCGCTGTCGCTCGGCGCCGAGGGCAGTTGCACCATCGGCGGCAACCTCTCCACCAATGCCGGCGGCACCGCGGCGCTGGCCTACGGCGTGGCGCGCGAGATGGCGCTCGGGCTGGAAGTCGTGCTCGCCGATGGCCGTATCCTCAACGGGCTGTCGAAACTGAAAAAGGACAACACCGGCTACGACCTGCGCAACCTCTTCATCGGCGCCGAAGGCACGCTCGGCATCATCACCGCGGCGACGCTGAAATTGTTTCCGAAGCCGCGCGCGGTGGAGACCGCCTATGTCGGCCTGAAATCGCCGGCGCAGGCGCTCAAGCTGTTGTCGATTTCGCAGAACGAGGCGGCCGGCAGTCTCACCAGCTTCGAATTACTGGCCGACGTCGCCGTCGATTTCAGCCTGCGGCACGGCATCGACATCCGCGATCCGCTTGGCAGCAAGCATCCCTGGTACGTGCTGATGGAATTGTCGTCCCCGCGCGATGACGCCCGCGCCGCGCTGGAATCCATCCTCACAAAAGGCATGGAACAGGGCTTCGTCGAGGACGCCGTGATCGCGGCGAATCTGAGCCAGCGCGCCGCGTTCTGGAAGCTGCGCGACGAGATGTCGGCGGCGCAGAAGCCGGAAGGCGGCTCGATCAAGCACGACATCTCGGTGCCGGTCGCCGCCGTGCCCGATTTCATCGCGGAGGCCGATGCGGCGGTCGTGAGGTTGATTCCGGGCGCGCGGCCGGTGCCGTTCGGCCATCTCGGCGACGGCAACATCCACTACAACGTGAGCCAGCCGGTCGGCGGCGACACCGCCGACTTCATGTCGCGCTGGCACGAGGTCAACGCGGCCGTGTACGCGATCGTGCTGCGGCTGGGCGGATCGATCTCGGCCGAGCACGGCATCGGCGTGCTCAAGCGCGACGAACTCCCCGACGTCAAGGACAAGGTCGCAATCGAACTGATGCGCGGCATCAAGGCGATGCTGGACCCAAACGGCATCATGAACCCCGGCAAGGTGTTGTAGACGGCGCGCGACGCGTGATCGCGCGGGAATTTCCGATGAATGCTCAGAACAACGACCCCTGCCCCTCGTCTTCGGAAGCCGGCTTGCGCGGCCTCGGCTTTTTCGCGGGCGCGGACGCCAAAGCCGCCCTCTCCTCCTCCGTAACCGGCAGCAGCAATTGCGCGTCGTCGTTGACGACGCGATTGACTCGCGTGGAAATCTCGCGCCAGGCGAACGCGCCGTCGGCCGGCGCGCGCAGCAGCGCCATGACGTCGTCGGCGGTGTTGCTCCGGCTGTCGAGCCAGCGCTCGAAATCGCCGGGCGCGATGGTCACGGGAACGCGGTGATGCAGCGCCGTCATCTCGCCGGTGGCCTGTGCGGTGACGATGGCGACCCCGTCGGTTTCCTCGCCGTTCGGGCCGATCCAGGTTTCCGCCAGCGCGGCAAAACCGACCGGCGCGCCGTCGCGGCGGTGGACGAAAAACGGCCGCTTGCGGCCGCCGGCCTCCTGCCACTCGTAGTAGCCGTCGGCCGGGATCAGGCAGCGCCGCCGCCGGATCGCGTTCCGGAAGGCCGGCTTCTCCCGCACCGTTTCAGAACGCGCGTTGATCAGCAGCGCGAATTTGCGGGGGTCTTCGGCCCAGGACGGTACCAGCCCCCACCGCATCAGCCGAAAGTGGCGGCCGCCATTCTCCAGGATCACCACAGGGACAGGTTGGGTCGGCGCGATGTTAAACCGGGGCGGGAAATTGGGCTGCTCGACATAGCCGAACATCTGCCGAAGCGCGGCCGGAGGCGAAGTGATGACGAAGCGTCCGCACATTATATGTCCATGATAATCATCCGTTTAACGGGTGTTAACTCCGAATGCTAACAGTGGGTCCGATGACCTCAACGGCCGCCACACCAGCGCGATCCGATCGCCCGACGTCGCCACCAGCAGGCCGCATGGACGAGGCCCGTGCGGCGGAGCTGCGCGCGGCCAACATCAACCCCCACACCGGCCTTGCCACCGACTACCTCAATCATTTCAACGAAGCCGTCATGCTGCTCGAGATGGTTCCGGACATGCCGGAATGCGCCGAGGATTTCCTGACCTGGACCCCGCTGTCCTACGCCGAACATTTCTGGGCCTCCAATTTCAAGGCCCGCGACCTCGCCATCGAGGCCTATGAATCCGCCGATCCCAAGATCCGCGAGGATTTCGACAATCTCACCGCGTCCATGACCTCGATCCTGACCGCGGTGGGCGCGGCGATGCGGGAGGCCACGCAGGACAAGACCCGCGCGACGCTGGCCGAGCAGGCGGCGTCCTGGGTCAAGCCGCTGGTGGCGCTGGCTGGCGGCGTCATCAATGGCGGCCCAGAGTCCGAAGCCGAAACCAGCGTACCGGACCGCTGACCGCATGACGCCCGATCGCCCTCAGCTCGCCATCAGCGGCGCGATCTTTCGCGACGGCAACATCCTGCTGGTTCGCCGCGCCCGCGCGCCGGGCCTCGGTCTCTACTCATTCCCCGGCGGCCGGGTCGAATTCGGCGAATCGCTGCACGCGGCGCTCCACCGCGAAGTCGACGAGGAAACCGGTTTGCGAATCGCCATTGTGGGCCTGGCCGGCTGGCGCGAGGTGCTGCCGGCAGGCGGCGGCGGGCATTATGTCATCATGTCGTTCGCCGCGCGCTGGACCGCGGGGGAGCCGGTTCTCAACGACGAGCACGACGACTTCAAATGGCTGGCGCCGGATGCGATCGGCGATCTCAAGGTCACCGGCGGCCTGGCGGAGGTCATCGCAACCGCCCGCAAGCTGGTCTAGGCGGCTCAATCCGGCGCCGCACGCCTTGCCTCGGGCGCATTGAGGAGGCATATCGGGCCAAATGCTCAAGCACGCCCTCGCCGCCCTCCTCCTCATCTCGGCATGCCATCTGGCCCCGGCGCGGGCCCAGGACGCCGCCGCGCCGTTCGACGGTGACCTGCAGCGGCTGGCCGAAATCCTCGGCACGCTGCACTATCTCAGGGGCATCTGCGGCGCCAATGAGGGGGCGAAATGGCGCAACGAGATGCAGGCGCTGATCGACGCCGAAACCCCCTCCGGCGACCGCCGCGCCCGCATGGTCGCCGGCTTCAACCGTGGTTATAACGGCTTCCAGCAGACCTACCGGACCTGCACGCCCGCCGCCTCCGTCGCCATTCGCCGATACATCGAGGAAGGCTCCAGGATCTCGCGCGACCTCACCGCGCGCTACGCGAACTGAGCCATGGACGCGATTTTCTTCGACCTGGACGGCACCCTGACGGACCCCAAGCCCGGCATCACAAAGTCGATCCAGTACGCGCTGCAACGGCTTGATCACCCTGCGATTCCGACCGACGACGAACTGACCTGGTGCATCGGGCCGCCGCTGCGCACGAGCTTCGTGCGACTGCTCGGGGGCGAACATTCGGCGGATCGCGCCGTGTCGCTCTACCGCGAACGGTTTTCCGACGTCGGGCTGTATGAGAACGCCGTCTACGACGGCATCGACGAGGTGCTCACAGCGCTACGCGCCTCCGGCCACCGGCTGTTTGTCGCCACCAGCAAGGCGCTCGTGTTCGCCGATCGCATCATCGACCATTTCGGCCTGCGCGACCACTTCGAACGCGTGTTCGGCGCCGAGCTCGACGGCACCCGCGCGGACAAGTCGGATCTGCTGCAATACGCGTTGAAGGAGACCGCGGTCGATCCGTCCAAGACCCTGATGGTCGGCGACCGCAGCCACGACATGGTCGGCGCAAGAAACAACGGCATGAAGGGCATTGGCGTGCTGTACGGCTACGGCAGCCGCGAGGAGTTGCTGGAAGCCGGCGCGCGCCATGTCTGCGCGACGCCGAGAGCTATCCTGAGTTGCATCTCCTGAAGTTTGCACAATTGGGGGCGGCTGCCGCCATATCGGCGCCGCCGTTAACCTTTCTTAAAGATGTGGTCTTTGCGAAACCCTGACGCGTGCTAGAGCTTGCCGCGTTCGACGCGATCCGCCCTGGATCGCGCGCAAATGTTGTCGAGTTTCATGCGCCACCCAGCCGCCATTTCGATCGCCCGCCAGCCGCTTGCCGACCACGAACAGAAGCAGGCCGCACTCGGCTACCTCAACGAGGCCTGGGCGGAGGCGCGGCACGACGGCGTTGACGGCGACTGTCTCGCGCAGGCAAGCCTGTTCACGGCGCTCGCCGAACTGGTGTCGACCTATGGCGAGGATGCGGTGGCGAAATTCGCCGAAGGCCTCCCGGCCCGCCTGCGCAACGGCGAGTTTTCGCTGTCGCTGGCCAGGCAGTAGCTACCCCTTCAGCGTCTCCAGAAACCGCACCGGCTCGCCGGTCGACGGCGTTGTCACCTCGCCCTGCCACATCACGCGCTGGCCGCGAACGAACGTGCCGACCGGCCAGCCGGTGACCCGGACGCCGTCATAGGGCGTCCAGCCGGCGCGCGAGGCGATCCATTTGTTGGTGATGGTCTCCGAGCGCTTCAGGTCGACGATGGTGAGATCGGCGTCATAGCCGGCCGCGATGCGCCCCTTGCAGGCGATGTTGAACAGCCGCGCGGGGCCGGCGCTGGTGAGGTCGACCAGGCGCGAAAGCGACAGCCGCCCGGCATTGACGTGATCCAGCATCACCGGCACCAGCGTCTGCACCCCGGTCATGCCCGAGGGCGACGCCGGGTAGATTTTCGCCTTTTCCTCCAGGGTATGCGGGGCGTGGTCGGAGCCGAGCACGTCGATGATGCCCTGCTCGATGCCGCGCCAGATACCGTCGCGATGATCGGCCGAACGCACCGGCGGGTTCATCTGCGCGCGGGTGCCGAGCCGCTCGTAGCATTCGGGGGCGACCAGCGTCAGATGATGCGGCGTCGCCTCGCAGGAGGCCACGTCCTTGTGGTCGCTGAGGAAATCGATCTCCTCCTTAGTCGAAATATGCAGAACGTGAATGCGCTTGCCGGTCTCGTGGGCGAGCTTGACCAGCCGCTGGGTGGCCAGCAGCGCCGCGGTGACGTCGCGCCAGACCGGGTGCGAGCGCGGATCGCCTTCGACGCGGAGCGGCTTGCGATCGTTGAGGCGGTATTCGTCCTCGGCGTGAAAGGCGGCACGACGGCGGATCACCTGGAAAATGCGCCGCAGGCTCTCGTCGTCCTCGACCAGCAATGCGCCGGTCGAAGACCCGACGAACACCTTCACCCCGGCGCAGCCATGTGCCCGCTCAAGCTCCGGCAGATCCTGCACGTTCTCACGGGTGCCGCCGATGAAGAATGCGAAGTCGCAATGCATGCGGTGGCGGGCGCGGTTCACCTTGTCTGTGAAGTCGCGTTCGGTGACGGTCAGCGGATCGGTGTTGGGCATTTCGAACACCGCGGTCACCCCGCCCATGACAGCACCGCGCGACCCTGTTTCGAGGTCTTCCTTGTGAGTCAGGCCCGGCTCGCGGAAATGCACCTGCGTATCCATCACGCCGGGCAGGATGTGCAGGCCCTTGCAGTCGATCGTCTCGCCGGCGGCAGCCTGTCCGAGCCCACCGATCGCGGCGATCCGGCCATTGGAAATGCCGACGTCCCGAACGCCCTCGCCGTCCTGATTGACCACGGTGCCGGATTTCAGAATGGTATCAAATCGCTGATTCATCGGGAGTTCATCGTCCTGCGCGCTGGCTTTAGGGCCTTGTTGACAGCACCTTAGCGCCTTACGTTGCGATGTGATATCCGGCGCCTGCGTTTTTCCAAGAACTTGAACGGGCGTCGACAACCCTAGCCGGCAAGAGAGGCCATTTCAGCGAATGAAAGCAGCGTTTCTTCCAGACCGGGGCGTGGTCAGGGTCAGCGGCGAGGATGCCCGCACCTTCCTCAATGGCCTCGTCACCACAGATATCACGCTGCTGCAGCCCGGACTTGCCCGGTTCGGCGCGCTCTTGACGCCGCAGGGCAAGATCACCGCCGACTTCCTGATATTCGAAGCCCCGGCCGGCCAGGACGGCGACTTCCTGATCGATGCGCCCCGCGCGCTGGCGCAGGGCCTTGCCGACAAGCTCGGCTTTTACAAGCTGCGCGCCAAGGTCGCGGTCGAGAACATCTCCGACAGCATGGGCGTGCTGGCGGCATGGGGCGGCGAGCCGGCCACGAGGCCGGGCCTGGCGTATGCCGACCCGCGCCATCAGGCGCTGGGCTGGCGCATGCTCCTCTCGCCGGTAGACCGCAAGCAGGAGGTGGCCGACCTGATCGGCGCCGACCTCATGGATGGCGAGGCGTATGAGGCCCATCGCATCGCCTGCGGGGTGCCGCGCGGCGGCCTCGATTTCATGTACAGCGACGCCTTTCCGCACGAGACCAATATGGACCGTCTGAACGGCGTCGATTTCGACAAGGGCTGCTATGTCGGTCAGGAAGTGGTGTCGCGGATGCAGCATCGCGGCACGGCGCGGACCCGAATCGTGCGGGTGATCCTCGACGACTTCTCGCCCGAAACCGGCATCCCGATTCTCGCCGGCGACAAGCCGGTGGGCACGATGGGCTCGACCGCCGGTGGCCAAGGGCTGGCGCTGGTCCGGGTCGATCGCGTCGCCGACGCCCTCGACGCCGGCCTCGCCCTGACCGCTGGCGGCCTCGCCCTGCACCTGGCCGATCCGAACGACGTTCGTCCCGTGCCGAAACAGACCGTCGCATGAGCCGATCCGCGCGCCTGCACGCCGATGGCAAGCTGCGCTGCCCCTGGCCGGGCGAAGACCCGTTCTATGTGGCCTACCACGACACCGAATGGGGCGTGCCGGAATATGACGACCGCGCGTTGTACGAGAAGCTGATCCTCGACGGCTTTCAGGCCGGACTGTCCTGGATCACGATCCTGCGCAAGCGCGAGAATTTCCGCAAAGCCTTCGACGACTTCCAGCCGGAGAAGATCGCGCGCTACGACGCCAGGAAAGTTCACGCGCTGATGAACGACGCCGGCATCGTGCGTAACCGCGCCAAGATCGAAGGCGCCGTCAACAGCGCGAAGTCCTATCTGAAGATCATGGAGGAAGGCCCTGGCTTCTCTGGCTTCCTCTGGGACTTTGTCGACGGCAGGCCAATCGTTAACAAATTCAAAACCGCCGCCACCGTTCCCGGCTCGACACCGCTCTCGATCCGGATTTCCGAGGAGCTCGGCGCGCGCGGGTTCAAGTTTGTAGGCCCAACCATCGTCTACGCCTTCATGCAGGCCACCGGCATGGTCAACGACCATCTCGTTACATGCTTCTGCCACGAGACCTGCAGCGGCCAGCATCGCAAGCCCCGGCTCAAGGTCAAATGACGGCCGGAAAGTCCCCCGCCACCGGTAGCTCACCCCGCGCCTGGCAGCGGATGCTTTCGGGACGGCGGCTCGACCTGCTGGACCCCTCGCCGCTCGATATCGAGATCGCCGACATTGCCCACGGGCTGGCCCGCGTCGCGCGCTGGAACGGACAAACCTCCGGCGCTCATGTTTTCTCGGTGGCGCAGCATACGCTGCTGGTCGAAGCCGTGATGCGCGAGCAGATACCGCGCGTCGACCTCCGCTTCCGGCTGGCGGCGCTGCTGCACGACGCGCCGGAATACGTCATCGGCGACATGATCTCGCCGTTCAAGGCGGTGCTCGGCGGCGACTACAAGGTGGTGGAAAAACGCCTGCTCGCGGCGATCCATCGTCGCTTCGGCCTGCCGCCGGTTCTGGCGGATCAAATCACCGATGCGATCAAGGCCGCCGACCACGGCGCGGCCTACCTCGAAGCCACGCATCTTGCCGGCTTTTCGCAAGCCGAGGCGAGGCGCCTGTTCGGCAAAGACCCCGGACTGCCCGAAGCAGCAATGCGCGATTATCTGACGCCATGGACGGCGGCCAAGGCGGAGAAGAGGTTCTTGACGCGATTCAACCTGTTGTTCGCTTGATCGGTGACGTAGGGTAGCGAAGGCGCTTTTGACGCCGCGCCTTGCCAAATCCGGGCATCGTTAACGGGGACGGGCATGCTTTCCGCTTTGCCTACCCCAGGGGCAACCGCCTATTATCCGCAGCCAAAGGACACCCCTCCGGGGAATGCTTCGAGGGATCGCCATGCTTCACATCTGTTCGCTTGCTGCACTTCCAGAAACCGTCAAAGCCACCGGCGCCAGCCACATCCTCACCGTGATGGCCAATGTCGACCAGGTGCAGCGGCCGGCAACGGTGCTGGAGGCGAACCATCTGCGGGTGTCGATGGACGACATCACCGAGCACATGGATGGATTTCTCGCGCCTTCCGATCAGCATATCGAGAAGGTACTGAATTTCGTTCGAAGCTGGGACCGCCGCGCCCCGATGGTGGTGCATTGCTATGCCGGCATCAGCCGCTCCACGGCGAGCGCCTTTGCCGCCGCCTGCGCGCTCAATCCGCACCGCGACGAGAGCGAGATTGCGCGCCAAATTCGCGACCGTTCCCCGATCGCTGCGCCAAATCGGCTGATCGTCAGCCTCGCCGACAAGGCGTTGGGACGAGAAGGCCGGATGCTGCGTGCGCTCGACGAGATGGGGCCGGGCAGCATGACCGTCGAAGGCCGGCCGTTCCGCCTTGATCTCGACTAAAGCGTGATCAGTGCACTTTGACTTGTTGATCGAGCCTGATTTTTCAGACTGATGCCTCCCGACTCTCCGGATCATGCCAGGCGCCAATTTGAACTTTTGGCGGGAGAAGCCGCACTCACTGGATTGCAACCGGGCCGTTTGACGTGGCGGGTTAACGGTCTGACGTGCCCACCTGGAGGCCTTATGTTCGATTCTGAGTTCGCTTTCCTGGCGCTGGCGATCGCGATCGCCGCCCTCATTTTCGCGCGAAAGGCGATAAACCAGGTTGCGGCGCTGCAAGCGCGGCTGGAAGCGATCGGGACGACGACGGCCACGCCGCCGCCGCTCCCGCCGCGGCAAGCGTTCACGCCAACACAGCCACCGGCTTCGGCCGCGGCCCAGCAAGAGCCACCGCCTATCATTGCGGACGTTGGGTCTATCGCACCGGCTGCGGCTCCCCATACGGCCGCGCCAGCCGCCGCCGGCCCGCCTCCGCTGCCGCCACCCGATCGCGGCTTCGAAGAGACCGTCGGCACGCGCTGGGTGGTGTGGATCGGCGGGCTGACGCTGGCGCTCGGCGGATTCTTCATGGTTCGCTACTCGATCGAGGCAAACCTGCTCAGCAACGAGATCCGCACGGCGCTGGGGGGCCTGTTCGCCCTGACGCTGCTTGCCGCCGGCGAATGGACCCGCCGCAAGGAAAGCATCTCGGCCATCGAAGCGCTGCCTGTCGCCAACATCCCCGCCATTCTCACCGCCGCGGGAACAGCGGTCGCGTTCGCGACGGTCTTTGCCGCCTACGCGCTGTACGGCTTTCTGGCGCCGGCCAGCGCGTTCATCCTGCTCGGGCTGGTCGCGCTGGGGACGCTTGCCGCGGCGCTGCTGCACGGGCCGACGCTCGCCGGTCTCGGCATCGTCGGCGCCTTTGTGACGCCTGTTCTGGTCTCGTCCGACAAACCGGACTATTGGGCGCTCTATATCTATCTCGCCATCGTCACCGCGGCGGCCTTCGGCCTGGCGCGGGTCCGGCTGTGGCGCTGGCTCGCGGTCACCACCATCGCCTTTGCGTTGTTGTGGACGTTCCCTTGCCTGCAATGCGGACCGTCGATGGTCGCCCCGCACGCCTTCCACGTCTTCGCCGGCTTCGCCCTCGCCGCGCTGCTCGTGGTCTGCGGATTCATGTTCGGGCCGCCCGCGGTCGAAGGCGAGGTCGAGCCGATCTCGTCCGGCTCGCTCGCGGCCTACCTGTTCGGCGCAACCTTGATCGTGCTGACCAGCTTTCACAACGATACCGCGATGGTCGTGTTTGGCCTGCTGGTAGCGGGCATCCTGGCTGTCGGCTGGCGCAGCGACGCCGCCACCGGCGCGGTCGGCGCTGCCGCTGCATTGGTGTTCGTGGTATTCGCCGAGTGGGCGGTTCGCGCCAATCCGGAGGTGCTGGTGCTGCCCGGCGGTCCGCTGCCGGGAATCGGACCCGGCGCGACCGACGGATCGGTGTCGCTGCATCTGATATCGGCCGCGATCTTCGCGGCAGGATTTGGAGTCGCCGGGTTCATGGCGCAAAGCCGTTCGGTCGGAGCGGTCATTCCGGTGATCTGGTCGGCCGCGGGGGTGTTCACGCCGCTGGCGCTGCTGGTGGCGCTTTACGCCCGCATCGCGCATCTCGACCGCTCGATCCCATTTGCCATTCTCGCGGTCTTGCTGGCCGCAGCCTATGCCGCCGCGACCGAGAGCCTTTCCAGGCGCGACGATCGTCCAGGATTGCAGGCCTCGATCGCGCTGTTTGCGACCGGCGCGCTGGCCGCGCTCGCGCTGGCGCTGACCTTCGCGCTGGAGAAAGGCTGGCTGTCGATCGCGCTGGCGCTGATCTCGGCGGGCACCGCCTGGATTTCGACGCAGCGGCCGATCCCGTTCCTGCGCTCGCTCGCCGCCATCCTGGCCGGCATCGTGGTGCTGCGGATCGGTTACGAGCCGCGCATCGTTGGCCAGGCGGTCGGCGCCACCCCGATCTTCAACTGGCTATTGTGGGGCTACGGCATTCCGGCGCTCGCGTTCTGGGCCGGCAGCGTCTTCCTGCGCCGCGGCGGCGATGACGCACCGTTGCGAACGGTGGAAGCGGCGGCGATCCTGTTCACGGTGCTGCTGGCGTTCATGCAAATCCGCCACGCCGTCAATCAGGGCGACGTCTACCGCGCGAGCGCCGGGCTCACCGAAATCGCGCTGCAGGTCTGCATGGCGCTGGCGATGGCGATCGGACTGGAGCGGCTACGCGTGCGCACCGGCAGCGTCATTCACAACATCGGCGCGATCCTGCTCACGGCCTTCGCAGGCCTCACGGCTGTGTTCGGGCTGATGCTGCTGGAAAACCCGATTCTCTGGTACATCGACGTCGGCGGCGCGGTCGTCAATCTGTTGCTGCTCGGCTACGCCCTGCCCGCAGTGCTCGCGCTGCTGCTGTCCTATGCCGTTGCCGGCCGGCGTCCGGTCGGCTACGCCAACACGATCGCGGCGGCAGCGCTCGTTCTCGCGCTTGCTTACGTCACGTTTGAAGTCCGGCGAATCTATCACGGCCCGTTCTTGTCGGTCGGGCCGACCACCGGCGCTGAGCAGTACACCTATTCGATCGCCTGGCTCGCATTCGGCGTGGCACTGCTCGGTATCGGCATCGTCTTCAACTCGCAGCGCGCGCGGCTGGCATCCGCTGTTGTCATCGCGCTGACGATCCTGAAGGCCTTCCTGATCGACATGTCGGCGCTGACCGGCGTTTACCGCGCGCTGTCATTCATGGGCCTTGGCCTGGTGCTGGTGGCGATCGGCTGGCTGTACCAGAAAATTCTGTTCCGCCGGCGCGCAGCCCCGCCCGCCGCACCGTTGGCGCAGACAAGCGGGTGAGCGGTCAGGCCGCCCGCACCGTATCGGAGCAACCTTGATCTTGACGCGGTTGCGAGCCTCCGGCTCGGCGCGCATCGCGGGGCTACAGCCGTCAATCCGTCGAGCGGCGCAGTTCCGGCGCGCTTTCGGCCTTGGGCTCCGACTTCGCGGGTTCCGGTTTCACCGCCTCAAGTTTCACGGGCTCGAGTTTCGCGGTCTCGACCGACGGCCTGTCGACGCCAGCCGTCGCCTCGGCACGTACGTCCATCGGGCGCGCCGAACGCTCCCGGTGCAGTGAACGCGGCCGCGCCACTGAGCGCGCCATCAGCATCTGCGACGCGCCCTGGTGACGGAAATCGCAATAGGCGAAGCCCATGCCCGAGACCGAGCCGCGGAACGAACGGTCGTCGCGCTTTTCAAGATTGAAACACGGCTCGAACGGAAGGCCCTTGATCGATGCGCAGACGGCCTGGCCGCGGATCTGCAGCGTGTTGCCGGGCAGGCGCACACGGCGGACCGGGCCCTCGCCGTTGAATTGCACTGAACCGGCGGCGCCGAGATCATCCAGCACGCGGCCAGCGCCGCGGGAACCGTCAAAACAGGTAAAGGCAAAGACCTTGCCGGCCACGAACCGGCGGGCCTCCTCGGCATTCATCATCCCGGCCAGCGCAGGCGCCACCATCGCAGCGGCCGTGACGGCCCCCAGAACCAAACGCGCAAGCATGCAGCTACTCCAACTTTACAAGAGCGCGGGCACCCGCCTGAAGGTCTCTTTACCCGCTGCTTACCATACGAACCGTGGCAACATTGGAGCAGCTTGGTTGGGAAAGTCTGAACAGAGTTAGGTAATCTTTACCACGATTCGACCGCGGACCTGGCCGGCCAGGATTTGGGCTGCCGCCCCGATCAATTGATCCAAGCCGATTTCATGAGTGATTTCAGCTAGTTTTGCCTTGTTGAGATCGCTGGCGAGACGGCTCCAGGCGAGTTCGCGCCGTTCCAGCGGACACATCACCGAATCGATGCCGAGAAGGCACACCCCACGCAAAATAAACGGCGCGACCGAGGACGGCAGGTCCATGCCGGCGGCCAGGCCGCAGGCGGCGATGGCCCCGCCATACCGGGTCATCGACAAGATGTTGGCGAGTGTGGTCGAGCCAACGCTGTCGACCCCGCCCGCCCAGCGCTCTTTGGCCAGCGGCTTGGCTGGGCCGGAGAGCTCGGCGCGGTCGATCACCTCGGCAGCGCCCAGACCTTTCAGATAGTCGGATTCCGAAACCCGGCCGGTGGAGGCGATGACGTGGTAGCCGAGTTTCGAGAGCACGGCGATGGCGACCGAGCCGACGCCGCCGGCCGCGCCCGTGACCACGACCGGGCCGCTCCTGGGCGTCAGGCCGTGTTTCTCGAGCGCCAGCACTGACAGCATCGCGGTGTAACCGGCGGTGCCGATCGCCATCGCTTCGCGGGTCGAGATATCTGCCGGCAGCCGCACCAGCCAGTCGCCCTTGACGCGCGCCTTCTCGGCATAGGCGCCGAGATGGGTTTCGCCCATGCCCCAGCCATTGCAGACGACCTTGTCGCCGACCTTCCACTTCGGATGCGAGGATTGCGCCACGGTTCCCGCGAAGTCGATGCCGGCGATCATCGGAAAGCGCCGCACCACCGGGGCCTTGCCGGTCAGGGCCAGCCCGTCCTTGTAGTTGAGTGTCGACCACTCCACCGCGACGGTGACATCGCCTTCCATCAATTCGGCTTCGTCGAATTGAGTAAGCGCCGCTGTCGTGCCTTTTTCCGCCTTGTCGATCCTGATGGCCCTGAATGTTCCCACGATAAACTCTCCAAACTCTTGAATGTCGCTGGATGTTTACCGCATCAGGCGGGTTGCGCAACCGGACGCGCCACGGGCTGTTCGACGATCGGCAGGTTGATCAGCGCCGAAAGCACGCCGAACAAGATTGAAAGCCACCAGATCGGCGTGTAGGACCCGAACTGTTCGAACACGATGCCGCCGAGCCAAACCCCGAGAAAGCCGCCGATCTGGTGGCTGACAAAGGCAAAGCCGTACAGCGTCGCAAACCAGCGGGTGCCGAACATCAGCGCCACCAGCGCCGAAGTCGGCGGCACCGTCGAGAGCCAGGTCAGGCCGCTGACGGCGCCGAACACCAGTGCCGAGAAGGTCGTGATCGGGAAAGAGATGAACGCCACGATCGACAGTGCGCGGGTCAGATAGATGACCGAGAGAATATAGCGTTTCGGAAAATGGTTCTGCAGCCAACCGACGCCGAGCGAGCCGATGATGTTGAACAGGCCGATGGCGGCCACCACCCAGCCTCCGGTCTGCGACGAGACGCCTTGATCGGCGAGATAGGCCGGCAGATGCACCGTGATGAAGGCGAGCTGAAAGCCGCAGGTGAAGAAACCGAGCACCAGCAGCACATAAGACCGATGGCCAAACGCTTCCGCCAGCGCCGTCATGAACGACTGCTGGGCCTCGGCCGGGACACTCGCCGAGGTGGCCGGCGTCGCCGGCGGAGTTGCGAGCGCCAGCGAAAGCGGAACGATCAGCAGCATCAGCAGGGCGAATACCGTCAGCGCCGGCTGCCAGCCGAAATTGTCGATCATCGCCACGCCGAAGGGCGCGAACAGGAATTGCCCGAACGATCCGGCCGCCGTGCCGGCGCCGAGCGCGACGCCGCGCCTCTCCACCGGCAGCAGCTTGCTGAAAGCCGAAAGCACCAGGTTGAACGAGCAGCCGGAAAGACCAAAGCCGATCATGACGCCGGCGCCGAAATCGAGCGACAGCGGCGTCGCACCATAGCGCATGAGCAGCAGACCACCAGCGTACAATAGCGCGCCGACAATCATGACTCGCATGACACCAAACCGGTCGGCGATGGCGCCTGCGATCGGCTGGCCCAATCCCCACAACAGATTCTGCAGCGCCAGCGCAAGGCCGAAGACGTCGCGGCCCCAGGCGAACTCACGGCTCATCGGCTGGATGAAGAAGCCGAGGCTGGAGCGTGGTCCGAAGCTCAACAGCGCGATCGCGCACCCGCAGATGACAATCACCAGCGGCGTCCGCCAGGTGCCGAAGCCCGAGGATGGACGAAGGTTGCCGGTCGTCACAGACATGTCAGTTCCCCTGCAAGCAAATCAACCTGGCACGAGACTTAATGCATTTGCATGAAAAGCCCAAGAGCGCCTTGGTCAAAGTCCGGGCCGCAGGGCAGCCCTGCAAAATCGGCGAGTGCAATCAGGGCAATTAATTCAGGAAAGCGACCCCGCCACGCTGCTACCGCCGGGTGCTCGCCTGCTCGGCCGAGCTTTGCGCGGCTTCCGAAAGCCGGGCGGAGATCGCCGCAGTTTCGGCCGCCGTACCCCAGCTCGGCGCGTCGCTGCCGTCGCCCCAGGCGCGCGGCCGGTAGAAGGTGTGGACACCGAACTTGTACATCTTCCTCATTTCGCTGACCCAGGACGGGCGCACCCAATAGGCGTGGTAATGCGTCGACTTGTCGACTTCCGGCAGCCAGAGCTGGCCGTCCAGCATCGCCTTGGCGATCTTGCGGGCGCGGTCCCACATGTCAGGCTCTCGCACCACGTCGGCGTTGTTGTCGCAGGCGAACGTGAACTGGCACGCCAGATGACGATGCTTGTTCTGATAAACCACGCCGCACACCGTATCCGGATATTTTCCGGAGAAAGCGCGGTTCAGCACCACCTGCGCCACCGCGATCTGGCCGCGCACGGCTTCGCCGCGGGCCTCGAAATAGACCGCATCGGCCAGGCACTTCTCCGATCTGGCGCGCGACTTTTCGTCGAACAGGCCGAGGTGTTCGGCCGGCGTCTTGGCGCGCTGGTTGTCGGAGTTGACCTCGCCCTTCGGCGCGACGCTTTCACCCATCCGACCTACCCGCGCCGGCCCGTCGGCATCAGCCGGCAGCGCCGCTATCACCTTGATTTCGGGATCGGCAAGCGTGCCCGGCAGGACGATGACGGGTTCTTCCCCAGGCCGCCAACGCTCGATGCTTTCCGGCGAGCCGAGCGACGATCCGAAAAACAGGCTCGAAGTCTCGAAGGAGAATCCATCGCGCCGCGGCGCTGCCATCGGGGTCTCCGGCGCGGTGCCGAAACCATGATGCGGTCTGGCCTCGCGCGGCGGCGGCAGATCGAATCGCGCCAGCGGCGGCGCGCTGAGCGCGGCCTGAAGCTCGGGGTCGAGCGGCGCGCGCTCGATTGCCGGCGCTGCTTCGGCGGTCTTGGCGCCGGCGACCGATGAATTGGAGGTGGCGGGATCCTCGGTCACCGGCGCGCGCTCGGCCGGGCCCGCGGTTTCCGCCGGCGCAGGAATCGGCGCGACCACAAGGCGATCGCCCTTCAGCGTGCGATCGACCTTGGGAAAATCCGCGGCATGGTAGCGCGGCAGCGGCGCGATGAGCGGACCACGCGTCACCGAGCCGGTGACGTCGACGCCGTGATGGTCGAGGCTTGTCAGCCGGTAAGGTGCAGCCTGCGGCGAGAAAGTTCCGATCGGACGACCGAAACTGAAAGTCGCGACTTGAACGGTCGCCCCGGCGGAGAACACCCGCTTCTGCCAGCGCTCGGCAACGCCGGGCTGCCGGGCCAGCAGCGCCGCGATATCCTGGTGTCCGATCTCGGTCGGCATCAATGCGAAGACGCAAAGACCGAGTCCGAAGGACGCGATTCGCGCGCCCTTCGGCTGGTTACGCAACACAAACATCGATACGCTCACGCAACACTTACACGATCGAATGTCAGTACATCCGTGCAATTCGACCTGTTTTGTTGGTATAGAATTTAGGTTGCCGGCGGGTTAATCGGCATGGCCTGCGTGTTACACGCAAGATAACGCGCGATCTTTGCCCGGTCGCATGCGAAGTCTTGGTAAACAGGCGCTCGACGAAAGTGGTAAACATCCCGTCAACGAGGACAATGAAGGAACTTCGATGCGCGAAAACATGCGCACGTCATTCCGGGGCGATGCGAAGCATCGAACTACGGTGCGCAATTGCGCACCTGGGGTCTGGTGCTTCGCACCATCCCGGAATGGCGCCATCAATTTGTTGTCCCGCAACCCTACGCGCCGCACAAATAAAAATGGCCGAGAAAGCATCTCGGCCATTTCAATTTTGACATCGGTTACGACCTACGCCTGGCTTGCCACCTTCTTGCCAAGCGCGGCCTGCGCCGCGGCAAGGCGGGCGATCGGCACGCGATAGGGCGAGCACGAGACGTAGTCGAGCCCGATCTCGTGGCAGAACGCCACCGATGCCGGGTCGCCGCCATGCTCGCCGCAAATGCCGACCTTGAGGTTGGGCCGCGTCTTGCGGCCGCGCGCGACGCCGATCTTCACGAGTTCGCCGACGCCGTCGCGGTCGACCGAGATGAACGGGTCGATCTCGAGAATTCCCTTCGCCACATAGGTGCCGAGGAAGCTCGCGGCGTCGTCACGGCTGATGCCATAGGTGGTCTGGGTGAGGTCGTTGGTGCCGAACGAGAAGAACTCGGCGGTGCGGGCGATGTCGCCGGCCATCAGGCAGGCGCGCGGCAGTTCGATCATGGTGCCAACCTGATAGGCCAGCTTCTTGCCGGTCTCCTTGAACACCGACTGTGCGGTGGCGTCGATCCGCGCCTTGACGAGGTCGAATTCGGCCTTGGTGGCGATCAGCGGAACCATCACCTCGAGGCCGACAGCCTTGCCGGTACGCCGTTCGGCTTCGATTGCGGCCTCGAAGATCGCGCGCGCCTGCATCTCCGCGATTTCCGGGTAGGCGATGGCGAGGCGACAGCCGCGGAAGCCCAGCATCGGGTTGAACTCGGCGAGGTCACGGGCGCGGTCGGCGAGCCGGCGCGGGTCGGTGTTCATCGCCCGCGCGACTTCCTCGATCTCGGCCTGGGTGTGCGGCAGGAACTCGTGCAAGGGCGGGTCGAGGAGGCGGATCGTGACCGGCAGGCCCTTCATGATCTCGAACAGTTCGACGAAATCCGCGCGCTGCATCGGCAGCAGCTTCGACAGCGCCGCACGGCGCGACTGTTCGTCTTCGGACAGGATCATCTCGCGCACGGTGCGGATCCGGGTCTCCTCGAAGAACATGTGCTCGGTGCGGCACAGCCCGATGCCCTCGGCGCCGAACTTGACCGCGGTGCGCGCGTCATCGGGCGTGTCGCCGTTGACGCGAACGCCGAGCTTGCGGACCGAATCGGCCCAGCCCATCAGCGTGCCGAATTCGCCCGACAGCTTCGGCTCGATCATCGGCATCCGGCCGGCCAGCACCTGGCCGAGCGAGCCGTCGATGGTGATGACGTCGCCGGTCTTGAAGGTGCGCGAGCCGATGCTCATGGTGCCGCGGCCGTAATCGACACGAACGGCGCCGCAACCGGAAACGCAGGGCTTGCCCATGCCGCGCGCGACCACCGCAGCATGCGAGGTCATGCCGCCGCGGGTGGTGAGGATGCCCTCGGCGGCGTGCATGCCGTGAATGTCTTCCGGGCTGGTCTCGATCCGGACCAGGATCACATTGCGGCCGTCGGCCTGCAGCTTGGCCGCCTCGTCGGACGAGAACACGATCTCGCCGGAGGCGGCTCCGGGCGACGCCGGCAGGCCGGTCGCGATCACGTCGCGCTTGGCCGCGGGATCGATGGTCGGATGCAGCAGTTGATCCAGCGAAGCCGGATCGATCCGCATCACCGCGTCCTTTTTCGAGATCAGGCCCTCGTTGGCGAGTTCGACCGCGATGCGCAGCGCGGCCTTGGCGGTGCGCTTGCCGCCGCGGGTCTGCAGCATCCACAATTTGCCCTGCTCGACCGTGAACTCCATGTCCTGCATGTCGCGGTAGTGCTTTTCGAGCAGCGTGTAGAACCGCGTCAGTTCCTTGAAAGCTTCCGGCATCGCGGTTTCCATCGACGGCTTGTCGGAGCCGGATTCCTTGCGCGCGGCTTCGGTGATGTCCTGCGGCGTGCGGATGCCCGCCACCACGTCCTCGCCCTGGGCGTTGATCAGGAACTCGCCATACAGCTTGCTCTCGCCGGTGGAAGGATTGCGCGTGAACGCCACGCCGGTCGCAGAGGTCTCGCCCATGTTGCCGAACACCATGGCCTGGACATTGACCGCGGTGCCCCAGGATTCCGGAATGTCGTGCAGCCGGCGGTAGGTCACCGCGCGCGCATTCATCCAGGACGAAAACACCGCGCCGATCGCGCCCCATAATTGCTGGTGCGGATCCTGCGGAAATTCCTTGCCGGTTTCGCGCGCCACCGCTTCCTTGTACCTGCCGACCAGTTCGACCCAGTCATCGCCGGTGAGATCAGTGTCCAGCGTATAGGCCTGGCTGTCCTTGAAGGTGTCGAGGATGTCCTCGAAATGGTGATGCTCGAAGCCGAGCACCACGTCCGAATACATGGTGATGAAGCGGCGATAGCTGTCATAGGCGAAGCGGCGGTCGCCGGACAATTCGGCGAGCGCTTCGACGGTCCGGTCGTTGAGGCCGAGATTGAGCACGGTGTCCATCATGCCCGGCATCGAGGCGCGGCCGCCTGAACGCACCGACACCAGCAGCGGGTTCTTGGAATCGCCGAACGCCTTGCCGGTCAGGCGTCCGACATGGTCGAGCGCCTTTTCGACCTGCGCCTTCAGCGCCGGGGGATAGGATTTGTCGTGCGCGTAGAAGTACGTGCAAACCGAAGTCGGAATGGTGAAGCCGGGCGGCACCGGCAGGCCGAGATTGGCCATTTCGGCAAGGTTGGCGCCCTTGCCGCCGAGCAGGTCACGCAGGCCCGCCTTGCCCTCCGCCTTGCCGTCGCCGAACGTATAGACCCATTTGCCGGACTTTCCGCCGGCCGCGGCATTCTTGCTTGCCGGGACCTTCTTGCCTGCCTTGGGAAAGATTTTGACATTCGCCTTCGACGGAGCCTGCTTCAGCGGCTTGCGCGCCGGCGGCGCGGCGACTGCCTTGGATCGCGTCGATGATTTTGATTTCGCTGCGGATTTCACTGCAATCTTCCTGGACTTCGCGACGGCTTTGGCCATGAACTGAACAATCCGAAAAAGGGAACAGATGCGCGCCTTACACCACTTTGGGGGGGCCCGCGCAAGCCGCGAAACCCCGGTTTGCGGCGCCAAGCCCTTTCCGTTTCGACTGGGTCGAAACCGCCGCCAGGGTCTTGTTTTGATGTGCTTTCCTCACGCCGATCTCCACGCGTTCGAAAACACCCTAGAACCGAAACATCTTGAACACGCCGAGGCCAACCAGACCGACAAAGATCAGATAGATGGCGACGATGTAGTTCAACAGCCGCGGCATGATCAGGATCAGTATGCCGGCTAACAAAGCGACGATGGCGGGAAGTTGCGCAGCGGTGATGGTCATTGAAATCTCCGGCTGAGGGACGGATCGAATCGAACAACGCAACATACCCGCTGGCGTAGTTCCCGAATAGCAAGACGCGCCTGATATCATCGGGTTCCAAGCCCCGCAAAAATTCCCCGCAAATGCCCCGGATGAGGCCAGCGATTTCCGGAACAATGGTCGGCGCGATGAATTGGGCAGGACCGCAGCGTTTTCCGGCGAAACGGATTGACGGTTCGCCAAAGCAAAGAAAGCGCATCAAGAGCAAACCCTCGCAAATGGAGTTGACCATGCGAACCAGCATATTGGTCGTTGCAGCAGTCGTCGGAACCCTCGCCGCGCCGATCGCGGCGCAGGCGCAGAGCACCATCACAACAGGTGTCGTCGGCGGCAATACGGTGGTGATCGGCGAGTACGACGGCATCGCGGTCGATCGGCGACCCGCCTTCCGTGAGTATATCGTCCGCGAACGGGTACCCAATTATACGATTTCGGAGCGCGTGGTTGTCGGCGGGGTGCTGCCTGAAGCCGGCGTCACCTTTTACGACGTGCCGCAATCGTTCGGGGCGACCCCCTATCGCTATACGGTCGTGAACGGGCAGACCGTGCTGGTGGAGCCGCGCTCGCGTCGAATCGTTCAGGTGGTTGACTAACCCCGGCAGCCTGAACGGTCCATCCTGACGCCGCGCCAACGGAATGCGCATGATGCGTCGGGATACGAAGGCCCCGCCCGTCCCCCCGGGCGGGGTTTTCATTATTCCCTGATTTCGAGGCCCGGTTTCTTGACCACGAGGCGATGTATCTTTTTCCCCGATGAGGCGCTCACGACCTCCTCATCGAGCAACACCGTCGCTTCCTTCAGTTCCGCCAGGACCAGGGCAGCATCGAACGCCGCATAAAGCCGGCCATGTTCGTCACGGTGATCGGCGCTGTCGGTGACGCGCCAGCTCAGGTACAGGATACCGCTGGGCTTGACGACATCGAACAAGCGACGAACTGCGGGCCTGATCTGTTTGCGGTCGAGATGCATGATCACGGTTTCGCACAGCACGTTGTCGTAGGTGCCGAGGCCGCGCAGTTCGGGCAGTTCCGCCTGCGTGAATTTGAAACCGGGGTAGCGCTGCCGCGCCTCTTTGAGCAGTCCTTCGGAAGCATCGAAGCCGACGGCCGCAAAGCCATTGGCATTGAGCCAGGCGACCTCGCGGCCGCTGCCACAGCCGATATCGGCCGAGGTTCCGCCGCGGACAAAAAACCGTTCGACGACTTCCTGCAGATCGACCGGAGCCGGCTGGTCGTGCCACTCTTTTGCAAACGCCGCCGCATTCTGGTCGTAGGCGGCGAGCGTCTGTCGATCCATCGTCTAGCCTTCGATCTTCGAAAAATCCGCGACCGCGCGGGTGGCCGCGCGGATTTCGTTCAGCAACCTTAGTCGATTCTCCCGCACCCGGGGTTCATCGTCATTGACCTTGACCTTGTCGAAGAACGCATCCACCGCCGGGCGAAGCTTTGCCATCGCGCCCATCGCGCCGGCGAAATCCTCCTTGGCCACCGCAGCGGAGGCCTCGCCCCTGGCCTGGCCGATCGCCTTGGCCAGCGCCTTTTCCTCCGGAAGTTTATAGAGCCCGGCGTCCGGCGCCCCGTCGAAGGCGCGCTTGTCCTTCTTCTCCTCGATGGAAAGGATATTGGACGCCCGCTTGGTCCCGGCAAGCAGGTTCTTGCCGTCGTCGGTGTCGAGGAACTTGCCGAGCGCCTCGACGCGGCGGACCACCATCAGCAGATCGTCCTGGCCGCCGAGCGCGAAGACGGCATCGACGAGATCGTGTCGCGCGCCCTGCTCGCGGAGCTGAACCTTCAGGCGGTCGGCGAAGAAGGAGAGCAGTTGAGAAATGAGGGCAGCGTCATTGCTCACAAGACTTTGCAGTGATTCCACAACTCCCCTGTCGCGCTGCTTCTGGGACAATGGGCTGTTTGGATCATATCCCCAAATCCATCGACTTCCGTTGTCGTCAAGTGGGGCCAGACCGTCGATTGCTTTCAGAACAATCTTCTCCAGATGAATTCTGTGCTTATTCTCGACAACCAATCTGATGACGCCCAGCGCCGCTCGCCGCAACGCATACGGGTCCTTGCTCCCCGTGGGCTTTTCATCAATCGCCCAGAAGCCGACCAGCGTATCGATCTTGTCCGCCAGCGACACCGCCACGCTCACCGGATCGGTCGGCACGCGATCAGTCGGCCCTTGCGGCTTGTAGTGCTCCTCGCTCGCTGCGGCGACGGCGGCATCCTCGCCCTGCGCCAGCGCGTAGTATTTTCCCATCAGGCCCTGCAGTTCCGGGAATTCTCCGACGACCTCGGTCAGCAGATCGGCCTTCGCCAGATGCGCCGCGCGCTTCGCCTTTTCGGTATCGGCGCCGACCATTGGAGCGATTTGCGCAGCCAGCTCCGCGATCCGTTGAATCCGCTCGGCCTGCGTGCCGAGCTTCTCGTGAAACACGATTCCGTCGAACTTCGGCAACCGCGCTTCGAGCTTCGTCTTCAGGTCGGTCTCATAGAAGAACTTCGCGTCGCTGAGCCGGGCGCGGATGACGCGCTCGTTGCCGGCGACGATGGCCTTGCCGCCGTCGCTGGCCTCGATGTTGGCGGTGAGGATGAACTTGTTGGTGAGCTGTCCCGTTTTGGGGTCGCGGACCACAAAGCATTTCTGGTTGTTGCGGATGGTGGCGCGGATCACCTCGTCCGGTATCGACAGATATTCCTTTTCGAACGAGCCCATCAGCGCGACCGGCCACTCGACAAGGCCCGCCACCTCGTCGGCCAGCACCTGGTCTTCCACCAGCTCAAAGCCCTGCGCGAATGCCAGTTCGTTGGCGTCCGCGAGGATGATGTCCCTGCGCGCCTGCGCGTCGAGCACGACTTTGGCCGCCTTCAGCTTTGCCTCGTAATCCCCAAAGCGGCGCACCGAGATCGCCGCCGGCGCCATGAAGCGGTGGCCGCAGGTGGTCTGCCCGGCCTCGATGCCATCGACGGAAAACTTCACCACGTCGGGCTGCTCGGTCTCCAGACCGAAGGTGGCGATGATCGAATGCAGCGGCCGCACCCAACTCAGCGATCCCGGCTTGGCCGAACGCTCGCCCCAGCGCATCGATTTCGGCCAGGGAAAAGTGCGGATGATGACCGGCAGGATTTCCGCGAGCACGTCGATCGCATCGCGCCCAGGCTTTTCGATCAGCGCGACATAGAAATCGCCCTTCGGGTCGCGTTGGATCGTCGCCTCGTCGAGCGATTTGAGGCCGGTCGCTCGCAAGAAACCCTGCACGGCCGCATCGGCGGCGCCGAGCTTCGGTCCGCGGCGCTCGGTCTTCAGATCGGATTGCCGCGCCGGAATGCCGTGTACGGTCAGCGCCAGCCGCCGCGGGGTGGCGAAGGCCTTGGCGCCCTCATAGACCAGGCCCTCGGCGACGAGCTTGTCGGTGACCATGCGGCGCAGGTCGTCCGCCGCCTTTGCCTGCATCCGCGCAGGGATTTCCTCGGAGAACAGCTCCAGCAAGAGGTCAGGCATCAGTCCGCCCTGCCCGCTTCGGTGTGAATCCAGGCCTCGCCGCAGGCTTTCGCGAGATCGCGCACCCGCATGATGTAGCTTTGCCGCTCGGTCACCGAGATCACGCCGCGGGCATCCAGCAGATTGAAGACGTGGCTGGCCTTGATGCACTGGTCATAGGCCGGCAGCGCCATCAGATGCGCCTCGCGCTTGCCGTCCTTCCAGCCGGCGTCGAGATATTTCCGGCAGGCTTCTTCGGCCATGGTGAATTGCCGGAACAGCATCTCGGAATCGGAATGCTCGAAATTGTGCCGGGAATATTCCTGCTCGGCCTGCAGGAACACGTCGCCATAGCTGACGCGCGCGCTGCCGTCGCGGCCGTTGAAGTTGAGATCGTAGACGCGGTCGACGCCCTGCACATACATCGCCAGGCGCTCGAGCCCGTAGGTAAGCTCGCCGGCGACGGGCGCGCATTCGACGCCCGCGACCTGCTGGAAATAGGTGAACTGGCTGACTTCCATCCCGTCGCACCAGCACTCCCAGCCCAGCCCCCAGGCGCCCAGCGTCGGGCTTTCCCAATCGTCCTCGACAAAGCGGATGTCGTGCAGGCCGGAATCGATGCCGATGGCGGCGAGCGATTTCAGATAGAGGTCCTGCAGGTCAGGCGGCGACGGCTTCATGATGACCTGAAACTGGTAGTAGTGCTGCAGCCGGTTGGGGTTTTCGCCGTATCGTCCGTCCTTCGGCCGCCGCGAGGGCTGCACATAGGCCGCATTCCAGGGTTTCGGGCCGAGGGCGCGCAATGTGGTCGCGGGGTGGAAGGTGCCGGCGCCCATTTCCATGTCATAGGGCTGCAGGATCACGCAGCTCTGCTCGGCCCAGAACCGCTGCAGGGCGAGGATGAAGCCCTGGAATGAACGCTCCGGGTGCATATGGGCAGGAAGTGCGTCCATCGGCAGAATCAGTCTCGCGAGGGGATTTTGAGCGCGCGGGACCGTATCGGCGTGGAAGCGGGGAATCAAGGCGATGGCGGGGCGTCCTCCTCATGGTGAGGAGCGCGGCGCCGCCACGCGTCTCGAACACGAGGCCCCGATCTTGCGGCATCCTTCGGGACGCGGGCTGGCGCCCGCCTCTGGATGAGGACTGGAAGGTTCAACCCGGCCGATACGCGCCAGTGACGGGGTCGCGCCTCAGGGTTGGAATCTCGCTCGCGCGGGCGGCCTCGGCCACGCGTTCCCTGCGCGCCTCTTCCAGTTCCCGGTTGACGCGGACAGCAGTTTTGTAGGCCCAGCGGAACACAGCGAGCCCGCCCAAGGTGCCTGCGAATGCGATCAGCGGTGGCATCGGTCGATCCTTGTCGTTCACGTAGCCGTCCCAACTGGTATTGTCGCCCAAGCCGGCCTGCGCCGCAATTCCGCTTTTGGGACCAGGCGCGGCCCGATTAACTGAAGTTGGCCCCTAGAACCCGAATTTGGCCCAGATCGCCCGGGTTTCCAGCGCGGAAATCAGTTCGTCCGGCCATCCCGCGATACCATCCAGGGCGGCCAGCGAACCCGCCCCCGGCGACTTGCGGCCGAGCAGCCCGGCCAACATGCCGCTCGCGGGCGCAATCACGGGCGTGCGCACCTCTTCGCCAAAGCGTTGACGCAAGGTCGAACGGAGATCACCGATCCCGTCCGCCAGCCCCAGCGAAACCGAGGTTTCGCCTGCCCAATATTCGCCCGTGAACAGCACGCCGTCGGCGCCCTTGAGGCGCGCGCCGCGGCTTTGCCTGACCAGCGCGATGAAGATGGCGTGGATTTCGCGCTGCAGCGCCTTGACGCGCGCGACGTCATCGGGGTTTTCGGGCAGGAACGGATCGAGCATCGCCTTGTGCTCGCCCGCCGTATAAAGCCGCCGCTCGACGCCGATTTTCCGGATCAGTTCCTGAAAACCGAAACTGCCGCCGACCACGCCGATCGAACCCAGGATCGATGACGGATCGCAGAAAATCTCGTCACCCGCGCAGGCGAGCATGTAGCCGCCCGAAGCCGCGACGTCCTCGACGAACACCAGCACCGGCAATTTCTTTTCCGCGGCGAGCTGCCTGATCCGCAGATAGATCTGGCGCGACTGCACCGGCGAGCCGCCGGGCGAATTGATCACCAGCGCCACGGCCCTGGCATGCCTGGTGGCAAAGGCGCGCTCCAGCGTCCTGGCGATCCCGGCCAGCGTCAGACCCGGCCGCAACGGCGTCACCGCGCCGATCACGCCGGATAACCGCACCACCGGCACCACGGCCGCCCCACGCCGGAACCGCGCCGGCATCCATTTTTTCAGCCTGTCGATGACGCCCGCGAGCCCCGCGCGCTCGCTCACTTGCTCATTCATGCCGATACCTTGGTTAACCCTTCTTTATCACCTCGATGTCATTGCAAGGGCCGGAGCGCAAGGACCGGAGCGGGACTTGGCTGTCGCGGCCGCGATGATCGGGAGAGAGTGCATGAAAATCTATCTGCTGGTAATGCTCATCGGCAGTCTTTTGACCGCGATTCACTTCACCTCGACGCCAAAACGGCAATCGGAAACAATCCCGCAGTAGCCGCGTTATGGCGCTCGCTCACGCTCTGGCCAGCGGCAAGCTTGCCTTTCCCGCGAGAATATCCTGCACGCCTTTGTTGGGCATGCCCGCCTCATTATTGAGCATCAGGCCGGCATGGATTTGCGTTGGCCCGCGACCGCCCTTGATGGCGCGAAGCAGGATGCGGTTCGCTGGCGCCCTCGCGTCGCCGTGAACGGGCAGTATCTCAAGGCTCCCGAAACCGTGATCGAGCGCCGTCAGCACGTCGGCGATGCCGTCGGCGCGCCAGATCGCCGTCAGCACGGCCCTGGGCTTGAGCAGGCGACGCGCCGCATGCACCCAACCCGACAGCGTCGTCGCGGTCGCCACATGCGCAACGCTACGTGCGCTGTCGGGCGATATCCGATGCCGCGCGGGATCGTTGAAGGGCGGATTCATCAAGACCGCATCGAAACTGTCGGGAACGAGCCCGGCAGCCGCGAAGGCGGCCGCGCCAGCCTCGACATCGAGCACGACGACCTCCGCCGCGATCGCGTTGGCCGCGGCGTTTGCGCGCGCCAGGGCCGCCAGTGCGGGATCGATCTCGACCAGCACCAGATCGATGCCGGCGACGCGCCTTGCGACCGCCAGGCCGGCGGCCCCGACGCCGGCGCCGAGATCGGCCACGCGATCCCCTGAACCGGCAGATGTCGCGGCCGCAAGCAGCATCGCGTCGTGGCCGGCGCGGTGACCCGATCTCAGCTGGCGCAGGCGCAATTGCCCACCGAGAAACGCATCCTCGGTAAGGTCGTCGGCGGGATCAGTCATCGGCCCGCAATTCGTGGGCGAGCCCAGCATCGGTCAGCAACTGGCGGGCTTCGAGGTTGTCGTCCTCATGGACCAGGATACGGCGCGGCAGGACGCCAAGCGATCCCTCGATGACGCTCATGTTCTGGTCCAGCACCAGATGATGAATATTGGCGCCGTCGAGCAGCGCGCCGACCGCGGAAACCAGCACGATATCGTTGGTCCGAACCAATTCCCGCAATTTACGCTCCCTGTCGCAGGGTTGTGAAAGCGATAGGTCCTGTCAAGCGCTACCCACCCTTGCCGCCAAAGCCTGCACTTTCTATTGTAGATGAAGGATAGTGCCAATCGGCCAAAATTGGAGACCCGCGTGGCGGTTATTGTACCCTTTGAAAGCCCGTCAACCGCGTCGATCGATGCGCTGGTCGGGCTTGTCGCCGCCGACATGGACCGGGTCAACGCCACGATCCTGTCGCGGACCGGCTCCGAAGTCACGATGATTCCCGAGGTCGCCAACCACCTGATTTCGTCCGGCGGCAAGCGCCTCCGCCCGATGCTCACCCTGGCGATGGCCGGGCTGGCCGGCTATTCCGGCGACGGCCATATCAAGCTCGCCGCCTCCGTCGAATTCATGCATACCGCCACGCTGCTGCATGACGACGTGGTCGATGAAAGCGAACTGCGGCGCGGCAAGCTTTCGGCGCGGATGCTGTGGGGCAACGAGGCCAGCGTGCTGGTCGGCGATTTCCTGCTCGGCCAGGCCTTTCGCATGATGGTCGAGGTCGGCTCGCTGCGCGCCCTCGACATTCTTTCCTCGGCCGCAGCCACCATCGCCGAAGGCGAGGTCATGCAGCTCGCGGCCGCCAAGAACACCGCGACCACCGAGGACGAATATCTCGCAGTGATCCGGGGCAAGACCGCCGAATTGTTCGCCGCCGCCTGCGAGGTCGGACCGGTAATCGCCAACCGGCCGAAGGCCGAGCAGACCGCTTGCCGTTCGGTCGGCATGAATCTCGGCATCGCGTTCCAGCTCGTCGACGACGTGCTCGATTACGGCGGCAAGGCCGCCAAGCTCGGCAAGAACATCGGCGACGATTTCCGCGAGGGCAAGATCACGCTGCCGGTGGTGCTGGCATTCCGCCGCGGCAATGAAAGCGAGCGCGCGTTCTGGATCAAGGCATTGGAGCGCGGCGAGATCAGCGACGGCGATCTCGATCACGCCATCGGCCTGATGACCAAGCACCGCACGCTCGAGGACACAATCAGCCGCGCCCATCACTACGGCGCGATGGCTGTCGACGCGCTGGCGCTGTTTCCGGCCTCGCCGATGAAGACCGCGCTCGAGCAGGTCGTGGCGTTCTGCCTGGCGCGATCGCATTAAGCGGGCGTGTAGGATGGGTAGAGCGCAGCGAAACCCATCGCTTCATCACGATTGGCGAAAGTTGATGGGTTTCGCTGCGCTCTACCCATCCTACGAAACCCCGCTGTATCAATGAACGACACAAATCTTTTGCTGTTTCTGCTTGCCGCGCTTGTCATCGCCGCGGCCCCCGGCCCCGGGATTTCTATGTCGCCACGAGAACGCTGACCGGCGGCAAGCGAGCCGGCATTGCGTCGACGTTCGGGACCGCGCTGGGCGGGCTGGTCCACGTGATTGCAGGCGGGGTTGGCGTCTCGGCGATCATTCTTGCGAGCGCCGAACTCTTCACCGCACTGAAATTTGCGGGCGCAATCTATTTGATCTGGCTTGCCATCAGGACGTTTCGCGAGGCCCGCCAGTTGCTGCCGGACCAGATCGCTCCGATCGGCTCAAAGCCGGCCTTTCTGGATGGCGTGCTCGTCGAAGCGCTCAATCCCAAGACGGCAGCCTTCTTTCTGGCCTTCATTCCGCAGTTCCTTGATCCAGCCGGCAGTTACCCTGCCCTCCAGTTCATGGCGCTGGGGCTGGTCTCGGTCGCGCTCAATACGCTGGTCGATTTCATAGTGGTGTTGGTGGCATCGAGCGCGCATTCGGGACTGGTGCGCCGGCCACAGCTGTTTCAACGCCTGCGACAGGGATCGGGGCTGTTCATCGCCGGGCTCGGGGTGTCGCTGGCGCTGGCGCGCCGGCCCAACTCGTAGGATGGGTAGAGCGCAGCGAAACCCATCACGTCATGCGAATTGTGAGTCAGTCGATGGGTATCGCTGCGCTCCACCCATCCTACTAAGAGAATTTCAGCTCAGCACCCCCGCATGCACCCACCATCCGGGGCGGTCGCGCCGGATCTGGTCCGCGGCGCGCTTGGCGTCGGCGGTGTTCTCATAGATCGCAAAGCAGGTTGCGCCTGATCCCGACATCCGCGCCAGCCAGGCCCCGTTGGTAGCGCTTAGTGCCGATACCACGTCGCCAATCGCGGGCTCGATGCGCATCGCCGGGGCTTCCAGATCATTGCTGCTGGCAGCCAGCGCCTCAACCCAGTCTTCCAGCGAGGCTGCTTCGTCGGGCCAACGGTCCTGCAACAGCACGTCGGCGGCGCCGACCAGCAGCTGTCCGTTACGCAGGCCCAGCGCATTGAACACGTCGCGGGTCGCGACGGGGACGCGCGGGTTCACCATCACGCAGGGCATTTTCGGCAGTCTAAGCGGAAGCAGCGTGTCGCCGACGCCGGTCATGACGCAGGCTTGCGAATTGACGCAGACCGGCACGTCGGCGCCGGTCAGCTGCGCGACCTCGATCACGCGGGGATCGTCGAGCGCCAGCCCGTTCAACTGCGCCAGCAATCGCAGCGCGGCGGCGGCGTCGGCCGAACCGCCACCGATCCCGGCTGCGACCGGCAATACCTTTTCGAGGTTGAAACTGCCGGCCTGCAAGCCGGGCACTCGCTCGGCCAGCAAGCGCGCGGCCTTCAGTACGAGATTGTCCGCGGCTTCGCCACAAGCTTGCGCCAGCGGTCCGGCCATCTTCAGCTCAAGACCGGGACCTGGCGTCAGCGTCAGGCGGTCGGCGCAGTCGGCGAACGCCACCACGCTCTCAAGATCATGATAACCGTCCGAACGACGGCCATATACCCGCAAGGTCAGGTTGACCTTGGCCCGCCCCTCATTGCTCAGTGCCGGCATCGCCGAACAGCCCCCAAGACTTCCTCCGTCAACCGCCCTTGCCGTCTTCCTTCTTCTTGTCGGCAGACGCCGCCGAAGAAGTGTCTTCCGGAAGGCCGTTTGCAAGCTTGGCCTCGATCTTCGGCAGCTCTTCCGGCTCGGGTTTGAGATCGCGGGCGTGGGCCCACTGGAATTTGGCTTCCAGCGTCCGACCGACGCGCCAATAGGCGTCGCCAAGATGGTCGTTGATGGTGGGATCCTCGGGCTTGAGATCGATGGCGCGCTCGAGATGCTTCACCGCGTCCTCAAAATTGCCGATACGGTAATAGGCCCAGCCCAGGGAATCCACGATGTAGCCGTCATCGGGTCGCTGTTCGACGGCACGCTTGATCATCTTCATGCCTTCGTCGAGGTTGATACCCTGGTCAATCCAGGAATAGCCGAGATAGTTCAGGACATGCGGCTGCTCGGGCTGCAACTCGAGCGCCTTGCGCATGTCGACCTCGGCCTTGCTCCACTGCTTGGAGCGTTCCAGGCAAATGCCGCGATAGTAGTAGGTGACCCAGGTGTTCTTGTCGGTCATCGAGCCCATCGCATCGATCGCCTGCGAATAGGTCGCAGCGCAATCGTTGAACTTCTTGCGGCCGCGCTCGATGTTGCCGAGCGCCATGATGGCTTCGATATCCTTCGGCGCTTCGGCGGTGACGCCCTTCAGGATCTTGATCGCCTCCTCGCTGCGCTCGGCGGCGTCGAGATTGGTGGCAAGCTGGATCTGCGCATTGCGCCTGAGGGGCGAACTCGCCGGCATGCGCTCATAGACCTTGATCGCCATCCGCGGCTTCTTCACGGACTCATAGAGGTCGGCGAGCGAAAGCAGCGCCAGCGGATAATTGGGTTGCAGGTACAGCGATAGCTGCAGATAGACCAGCGCCAGATCCTCGCCGCCGCGGCGGGTAAGCGTCGCGCCGATGCCGTACAACGCTTCGGCCGCGCCAGCCTGCGCCGATTCGGCCAGTGGCGACAGCTTCTTGCCGGCCCTGGTCTCGCGCAGACCCTCCTGCACCAGGGGATGCCGCGGCAGCTTCTTGTCGAAGGCCTCATAGATGCCCGCGGCCGCCGCGCCGTCCTTGTTGCGCGACAACCAGCGCGCATAGGCGTCGGAAACCCGCAGCATGGAATCGTCGAGCTTGTAGGCGCGCTCAAAGCGCGTGCCGGCGTCCTTTTCCTTGCCCGAGATCTCCAGGATCATGCCGGCGTGGAGATCCTTGAAGATCGGATACCATTCAGGCCCGGTCAGCTTGTCGATATGGGTGACGGCCGCCTTGGCATCGCCGGCGCCGTAACTCGCCCAACCCGACAGCAGCGTCGCCACCAGGTCGGTAATCGGTCCGCGGATCGACTGGTTGATATTGATCTGCGCGGCCGCGTACTTCTTCTGCTTGAGGTCGCGCACGCCGACCACCAGGCGGGCAACCCGGTTGGACTTGTCCATGGTCAGGATGCGGTCGGCGAGCTTGACGGCCTCGTCAATGTCGCCGTCCGCCAGCGACGAGATAAAGGCGCGGTCGAGCAGCTCGTTGTTCTTGGGGTCGGTGCGAAGCGCAGAGCGATAGAATGCCGCCGCCGACGAGGCATCGCGCTCCACGCTGGCGTGGCGCGCGGCCAGATAGCTGCCCGCCGTGGTCAGCGATTTCAGGTCGGTCTTGCTCGGGAACTGCGTGACGCTTTCGGCCGCAGCTTCGGTCGCCTGGGCCAAGACCGCGCCGGGCGCGGCCAGTGCGGCGAGAGTGGTTGCGGCGATCGTCCAACGGGTAAAACGAGTGGAAAGCATCACGGTTCGCCTAGCTCCAGGATGTAGGGCAAGTTTTACGATCGTTCTCGCGACTGTCTTCGCGATTCGTTCTCGAATGCAGACCCAAGCGGCGGCATCTCGGTGGGCGACAATGCCGCTTTTGGCCTTCAACCGCAAGGATACGGGCTCGCGAATCGATTGGTCGATTAGACCCTTAGGTCGCCAATTTTCCCCACCTAGCCCGGAAACGCTTTCTCTGTGGCGGTATCGTGGCCGCCGGTGATAATACACCGCCGGTTTTCACGCAATCGTGGTCAGATCGATCGCTTACATGGCCTGGTAGTTCGGACCACCGCCGCCTTCCGGCGGAACCCAGGTGATATTGCCGTTGGGGTCCTTGACGTCACAGGTTTTGCAATGGACGCAGTTCTGGGCGTTGATCTGGAACCGCGGTCCCGAAGCCTCCTCGACCCATTCGTAGACGCCGGCCGGACAATAACGGTTCGAAGGACCGGCATAGACGTCGTGCTCTGACGTCTTCTGCAGGTTCATGTCCGCGACCTTCAGATGAACCGGCTGGTCCTCTTCATGGTTGGTATTCGACACGAACACCGAGGACAGCTTGTCGAAGGTGAGTTTTCCGTCCGGTTTCGGGTAGGCGATCGGTGCATGCTCGCGCGCAGGATCCAGCGTTTTGCGATCGGGCTTGGCGTGCGACTGGGTTCCGAACAGCGAGAAACCCAGGGTGTTGCACCACATGTCGAACCCGCCGAGCGCCACGCCGATGATGGTTCCGAATTTCGACCACAGCGGTTTGACGTTGCGAACCCGGTGCAGATCGCGGCCGACGGCGGAATCCCGCCAGTTGTTCTCATAGTCGACCAGTTCATCGTTGGCGCGGCCGGCCCCGAGGGCTGCAGCAACACATTCGGCCGCGAGCATGCCGCTGCCCATCGCGTTGTGGACGCCCTTGATGCGCGGCACGTTGACAAAACCCGCCGCGCAACCGATCAGCGCGCCGCCCGGAAAGCTCAGGCGCGGCACGGATTGATATCCGCCTTCGGTGATGGCGCGCGCGCCATAGGCAAGCCGCTTGCCGCCTTCGAACAGCGGACGAATGGCGGGGTGGGTCTTGAATCGCTGGAATTCGTCGAACGGCGACAAATACGGATCGTCGTAATTGAGATGCACGACAAAGCCGACCGCCACCTTGTTGTCGTCGTAGTGATAGAGAAACGAGCCGCCGCCGGTTGAGTTGTTCAGGGGCCAGCCGAACGAATGCTGGATCAGGCCCTTCTGGTGCTTGGCCGGATCGATCTCCCAGACTTCCTTCAGCCCGATGCCGAATTTCGGCGGTTCGCTGTCGGCGTCGAGCGAGAATTTCGCGATCAGCTGCTTGCTCAGGCTGCCGCGCGCGCCTTCGGCGAACAGGGTGTACTTGCCGCGCAGTTCCATGCCGCGGGTATAGGAATCCTTGTGGCTGCCGTCCCTGGCGATGCCCATGTCGCCAGTCGCGATGCCACGCACCGCGCCATTGTCGTCGTAGAGCACTTCGACCGCGGCGAATCCCGGGTAGATTTCGACGCCGAGCGCCTCGGCCCTCGGCGCCAGCCAGCGGCAGACATTGCCGAGCGAGCCGATATAGCAGTGATGATTATCCATCAGCGGCGGCATGGCGAAGTTCGGCAGCCGGATCGCGCTGCCTGCCGTCATCCAGTAGAAACGGTCGTCCTTGACCTGGGTCTTCAGCGGGCAATCGGCGTCCTCGCGCCAGTCCGGGATCAACCTGTCGAGCGAGACCGGATCGATCACCGCGCCCGAGAGAATATGGGCGCCGACCTCGGAGCCCTTTTCGACCACGACGATGTTCAGGTCAGCATTGATCTGCTTCAGCCGGATCGCCGCCGCCAGGCCTGCCGGCCCGGCGCCGACGATCACGACGTCAAATTCCATGGACTCACGCGGCGATAGTTCTTCTGTGCTCATGATCTGCTCTCAGCCTGATAGAGAACGGCTCCACCGGGTTCTTGTTTCCGATTTTTGCAGGCAGGACAACCATGGAAATGCAAGGTAGGGCGTTTCGCGGCCGTGTGATCCGAGATAGGTTGTGATCATGGACCTGACCTCCGAACCCGCGCCTACTATTCGGCAATTGCTGGACTTTTATGTCGAGGCCGGCGTTGATTGCGCGTTGGCGGACGTCGCCGTCGACCGGTTGACGGAATCCGAACTGGTTTCCGCGCCCGCGGCCGAGGTGACCGCCCCGCCCCGCGCGGTCCGGGAAACCCCGGTGGCGATTCCTTCCGTTGCGCGCGGCGAAATGGCGCCAACGCCGGAAGCGGCAATCGCTTCCGCACGCGAGGCGGCGCGGGCTGCGCCGACGCTGGAAGCGCTGCGCGTGCTGTTGGAAAATTTCGAGGGCTGCGCGCTGAAGAACACCGCGACGCGGCTGGTGTTCGCCGACGGCAATCCCGCGGCGCGCATCATGTTCGTCGGCGAGGCGCCCGGCCGCGAGGAGGATATCGAGGGGCTGCCTTTCGTCGGCCGCTCCGGCAAGCTGCTGGACCGGATGATCGCGGCGATCGGGCTCGACCGCAGCAAGGCCTACATCGCCAACGTGATCCCGTGGCGGCCACCGGGCAACCGAACCCCGACGCCGCAGGAAACCCAGATCTGTCTGCCGTTCATCCAGCGGCAGGTCGAACTGGTCAATCCGGACGTGCTGGTGACACTCGGCAATCCCTCGACGCAGACGCTGCTGTCGACCCGCGACGGCATCATGAAGACCCGCGGGAAATGGTTCGACTACGACACCGGCGCGCGCAAGATCCGCGCCATGGCGACCTTCCATCCGGCCTATCTGTTGCGCTCGCCATCCTACAAGCGGATGTCCTGGCAGGATTTGCGCGCCATCGCCAAGGCGCTGGAACAAGCGCCCACGGGCTGACGATCAAGGCGCTTTCGGCCGCACGATCGCCCAACCGATCCGCAGCGATGGCTGCCGGCCGTTTACGATCCTTTCGAAGCTCCGCGGCACTTCCGGCACCAGGCCGGGAAACCGCTGCGCGATATCGGGCGGCGGCGTGCCCGCGGTATCCGAAGCGCGCCAGACCACGACGCCGCCGGTCTCGTTGAACTTCGCGACCGAGAGCCACGGGGTCCGCTCCGGCGTGGCATCCAGCAGCAAATGCGGACGCCCGGCGTCCATCGCGACGAAGCTCGCGAGTTGGGGATCGCCGGCTACCGCGCGCAGCGGCTGGTTGGTCCGCCGTTCAAAGCTGTCGCCGAAGAAACGAGCGATCGCCTTGGCCGGCAGCGCGGTCGGGACTTCCGTGCCGCCGATCCATGGCGAAACGAACGTGGTCGCGCTCACCACCAGGGCGGGAGCGACAAGCGCCGCGGCCCAGACCGAACGCAACAGCCGCGGACGCCGCAGATAGACCAGATCGCCGGTCGCGACAATGACGGCGAGCCCGGACATCAGCAAGGCGACGCCGGCGCCGCCGACGACGTGGTCGAGGTCGAAAAGCCCGCCGGCCAGGCTCCCGAGCAACGCCGGCCCAACGGCGAAGAAATATACGAACTGGCGCGCCAAGGGATCGACCGGAGGCCGATAGATGATCGGCGCATCCTCGGCATTGCGGGCAAACCAGCCGGCGTTGAGGATCACCAGCAGCACGAGGCCCGACATCGCCAGCACGAGGCCGCCGAGCAGCCCGCCCCATTCAACCGCGCGGGTGCCGAGATCGGAGATCGCCGGCCCGGGTGGCATGACCAGCGCGTCAGCGCGAACGAGCCAGATCAGATAGGGCAGAACCAGGACGACGATCACCAGCAGCGCATAGAGCGGGTCGAGCGACGTCAGCACACCTCGCCCGCGCGGCGTGGCAAGCGCAAATCCGGCGAGCAGCAGCAACAGCCCCGGCGCCGCCGACGTCGTCAGCAGCAACAGGCCCGCCTCGATCGACCAGGCAAACCACGCGGTGCGCCGGTTCTGGCCGATCAACTGCCATGAGTGCAACAGCAGCAGCGCCCACAGCGGGCGCGCCAGCACCAGCGGGCCGAATTCGACGCCCGGCGAGCTGAAGGCCACCACCGTCAACGAGAGCAGCACGGCGAGCACCGCCTGCTGGCCGCCAACAATCGCGCGCGCCAATTGGTAGAAGGTCCAGAAGGTGAGGACGGCGCAGATCTGCGCCAGCAGGTACACGCCGAACAGGTGATTGCCGGCGGCGCGGAAGGCGATGTCGGCAAGCCAGAAGGCAAGTGGCGGGCCGAGCCAGGACCCGACCAGGTATTCGCGGCCGTAGGCGAGCGTGGTGGCGAGCTCACCGGGCGGGCTTCGATAGAGCAGCATCGGCAGAAAAAGCCAAAGTGCGGCCTGCAGCAGCAACACCAGCCACACCACCAGCCGCGGGCGGGCGCGGATCAGTTCGACAACGAGCGAGGTGAAGCGCATGAAACGTCCGAATGCCCGGGCCAGGCCGAGAGCGCTTGATAGAGCGCGAGCGCCGCCGTGGCAACCATCGCCATCACCAGGCGCAACGGGCGGGCGTCGCGCGTAAGCAAACGCCAGCGCCGACCTCAGACCGCGACCTTGATCTCGGGCATGATCAACGGTTCCGGCAGGAACAGATCGCGCTCGACAGCCTCGGGCCGATGCTTTTCCCGCGCGGCGATCACGGGCGCGAAGAACCGGCGATGGTGGACGCTCGGACCAAGCCGATCAAGCGCCTCGCGATGTTCCGGCACCGCGTAGCCCTTGTGGTTTTCGAAGCCATAACCCGGACAATCCAGCGCCAGCGCGCACATCAGGCGATCGCGCGTCACCTTGGCGATGATCGAGGCCGCCGCGATCGACATGACGATGCCGTCGCCGCCGATCACCGCATCGCAGTCGCAGGGCGCGTCGATCCGGTCGCGGCCGTCGACGAACACATGCTTCGGCAGTTCGGGCAGCGCGCGCACCGCGCGCGCCAGCGCCCACAGCGAGGCGCGCAGAATGTTGTCGCGGTCGATCCGCGCCGGCGAGGCAAAGGCGACGGCAAATGACGCGGTCGCGCAGATTTCCTCGAACAGCTCCTCGCGGCGTTCCGCCGTCAGCCGCTTCGAATCATCGATTCCCCTCGGAATTCTCTTCGGGTCCAGCACGACGGCGGCGGCCACCACGGGACCGGCCAGCGGACCGCGGCCCGCCTCGTCGCAACCGGCCACCGGCCAGACGCCGCGCTTGATCAGCGCCCGCTCCCGCCGAAAGCTCGGCGGCGCGACCGCGATCACGCCCGCCGGCGATCTGACTGGCTTTCGGCCGGACGCATCGAAGGATTTTTCCCGAATCATGCCGGGATGGTGCGAAACTGCGCGCCCCGACGCAATCCGGAACTTGGCCGCGATTCCCGCTATTCAATGCTGCCGGCCTGTCGCCGAGGCCGGGCGTAACGACGGGCTAGAACAAACTCAATTGTTGCCCGCTTCGCTTCGGCTTGACGAAATGATCAATCGTCAATTTGGAACGGCGCCTGTTGAGGCCGAGCTTCTCGCAGGCAATTTCAAACCGGCGGCCGATCATCCAGGCCATCGGGCCGGTCCCCTTCATCCGGGCGCCCCACTGCGAGTCATAATCGCGACCGCCGCGCATGTCGCGGATCAGGGTGAAGACGTGGCGATAGCGGTCGGGATAGTTCGCCATCAGCCATTCGCGAAACAGGTCGCGCACTTCCAGCGGCAGCCGCAGCATCACGTAGCTTGCTTCTCCCGCGCCGGCATGGGCCGCGGCGTCGAGAATGCGCTCGATCTCGGCATCGTTCAGCGCCGGGATGACAGGCGCGACCATCACGGTCGCGGGAATGCCGGCCTCCGACAATTGCCGCAGCGCCTCCAGCCGCTTCGGCGGCGTCGAAGCCCGCGGCTCCATGGTGCGCGCAAGTTTCGGATCCAGTGTGGTCACCGACAGCGCGACCTTGACCAGATTGCGCTTCGCCATGCGCTGCAGGATATCGATGTCGCGGGTCACCAGCGCCGACTTGGTGACGATGCCGACCGGATGGCCGGCGCGTTCCAGCACTTCGAGAATGCCGCGCATGATTTTTTGTTCGCGCTCGATCGGCTGATAGGGATCGGTGTTGGTGCCGATCGCTATCATGCGCGGCTCGTAACCCGGCGCCGCCAGCTCCTTCTCCAGCAACTCAGGCGCGTCGGGCTTGGCGAGCAGCCTGGTTTCGAAGTCGAGCCCCGGAGAAAGCCCGAGATAGGCGTGGGTCGGCCGCGCGAAGCAGTAGACGCAGCCATGCTCGCAGCCCCGGTAAGGATTGATCGAGCGGTCAAAGCTTATATCCGGTGAGTCGTTGCGGGTGATGACCTTGCGCGAGGTGTCCAGCCCTACCGTGGTCTTGAACGGTGGCAGCTCTTCCAGGCTTTGCCAGCCATCGTCGAAGGCGACGCGCGCCGTGGCCTCGAACCGGCCGCTTTGGTTGGACTGCGCGCCACGACCGCGCCGCCGCTTACCCTCGATGAGGACAGCAAGCTCGGGAAAAGGTGTCGCACCCGCCGGCTCGGAGGGCGCCGCGACCGGCGGGTGCTTGAGGGCATGAGAGGATGCTCGGCTCATGGGGAAAACATAACACGTCGTAAGAACAAATCAAGAACAGTATCGCAGATTACAAACCGATCGAGATGGCTCGCAAATGCCGCAAAAAGCGGCGCGTAAGTGGCTGCTTTGATTATGACAAGATGATAATGGTGCGAAGGATTTCACCGTTGAGCGATCAAAGCCTGACCATGCTGAGCGTGATCATTCCGACCGAAGGGGTCGAGCAGCCCGCCGTCGCGACGCTGGCGGCCCTGGTGCCGGGAGCCGCGGCCGGCGTGATCCGGGAGGTGATTCTGGTCGATCGCGCCCGTACCGGGGTGATCGAACGGGTGGCAGACGTCGCCGGATGCCGTTTTCTCGCCTTTGAAGGAACGCGCGCTGCCGCGCTTGCGGCCGGCGCGCGGGCTTCTGATTCGCCGTGGCTGATGTTCCTGCATGCCGGCGCGGTGCTCGACGGCAGCTGGATCGACGAGACCACCCGGTTCATCCAGGGCGTATCGAACAGCGGCCGGTCCCGCGCCGGGATATTCCGCTACGCCCGTTCGCCCTATTCGGATGCACGGCTGCGCGACGGCCTGAAGTTCATGGCCCGGCTGATCGCTGGGCCCTCGGCGGAACAGGGGCTGCTGATCGCGCGCGACCATTATGAACGTCTTGGCGGCTACCGGCCGGATTCCCGCCGCTCCGAAGCGCAGCTGTTGCGCAAGCTCGGCCGCTCCGCACGCACCCAGTTCCACAGCCGAATCATGGTCGTCGCCTAGTTCGCGGCCCGCCAACCCAGCGCCAAAACAAAATCGCGAAAACAACCCCATGCAAAGGAGGCGGAGCCAGGACGCGCGCGGGCATCCAAACGCTACGCCTCGGGGTCTCATCGCAGTCCGGCCGCAAAAATACTTGCCATCGTCATATATCTATTTGACTATGGCAATTATCTAGAGGTTGCCATGTCCCACTCCGACGATCAGGTCCAGGCGGTTCGCGCCTTCAACCGCTTCTACACCCGCAAGCTCGGCGTGCTCGACCAGCAGCTTCTGAAGAGCCCGTTCTCGCTCAGCGAGGCGCGGGTACTGTACGAACTGGCCCACCGCGAAGATCCGTCCGCCAAGGAGATCGGCAACGAGCTGGGCCTCGACGCCGGCTATCTCAGCCGGATCGTGCAGAGCTTCGACGACAACGGACTGATCACGCGACAGCCGTCAGCATCCGACCGCCGGCAAATCCGGCTCGCCCTCACCGCCAAAGGGCGCCAGGCGTTCGCAAAACTCGAACGCAGTTCGGAGCAGGATATCGCCGCAATGCTGGCGAAGCTGACTGAGGGCGGCCGCCAGCGCCTGGTCGGCGCGATGGCAACCATCGAAGGGCTGCTCGGCGAAACCGCCGCCGCGCCATCGGCCATCCTGCGCGAGCCGCGTCCCGGCGACATGGGATGGGTGGTGCAGCGCCACGGCGCACTCTACGCCAGCGAATATGGTTTTGACGCCTCGTTCGAAAGCCTCGTCGCGGAGATCGCGGCGAAATTCCTCAACTCATTCGATGCCTCGCGCGAACGCTGCTGGATCGCCGATATCGACGGCGCGCCGGTCGGCTCGGTATTTCTGGTGCGGCACAGCGACGATGTCGCCAAGCTGCGGCTATTGCTGGTCGATCCGGCCGGGCGCGGACAGCGGCTGGGCCAGCGGCTGGTCGGCGAATGCATCGGCTTCGCAAGAGCCTGCGGCTATCGCCGGATCACGCTGTGGACCCAGAGCATTCTGCTCGCCGCACGCGGCATCTATCAGCAGGCCGGTTTCAAGCTGGTCGCGACCGAGCCGCATCGCAGTTTCGGCCAAAGCCTGGTCGGCGAAACCTGGGAAATGGAGTTGTGAAGCCGGGGCGTCGAGACGTGCGTGCGGCTTTGTCAGTACGCGTCGTCAGCACCCGTCATTCCGGGGCGCGCAGAGCGCGAACTATGATGCGCAATCGCGCATCTGAGAATCTCGAGATTCCGGGTTCGATGCTGGCGCATCGCCCCGGAATGACAGACAACAAATCAGCCAGTTGGATGGGTAGAGCGAGAAGCCGCTGATCAGGCCGACGCGCCTTTCGCCTTCGGCCGCCGCAGATGCTCGTCCAGCCGCGGCATGATCTCGACGAAATTGCAGGGACGGGTGCGGTAATCGAGCTGGGCGCCGAGGATGCCGTCCCATGCGTCGCGGCACGCGCCCGGCGATCCCGGCAGGCAGAAGATGAAAGTCGCGCCCGCAACCCCGGCGGTGGCCCGGCTCTGCACCGTGGAGGCGCCGATCTTGGCGTGGCTCAGCATGTGAAAGGCGATGGAGAAACCATCCATCCGCTTTTCAAACAGCGGCTCGACCGCCTCCGGCGTCACGTCGCGGCCGGTGAAGCCGGTGCCGCCCGTGGTGATGATCGCATCGATTCCCGCATCGGCGATCCATCGCCGGACGACGGCGCGGATCGCTTCGACATCATCGGTGGCGATCTCGCGCGCCGCAAGATGATGCCCGGCCGCTGTCAGCCGGTCCGCCAGGGTGGCGCCCGATTTGTCGTCGGCCAGCGACCGCGTGTCCGATATCGTCAGCACCGCGATGTTGAGCGGCACGAACTGCTTGTTCTCATCGATGGAGGACATCTCTCAAAGCGCTCCCGCGCCGAACGTGTTGCAGGCCTGCACCGAGCCCTGCTTGTAGCCGGTCATGAACCATTGCCGGCGCTGCGCTGCCGAACCGTGGGTGAAGGAATCAGGCACCACCCTGCCCGTTGCCTGGCGCTGCAGCGTGTCATCGCCGATCGCGGTCGCCGTGGTCAGCGCTGCGTCGATATCGCCGGCTTCGAGGAAGCCGGGACGCTTCTTCTCCTGGCGGTTGACCCAGACGCCGGCAAAGCAATCCGCCTGCAACTCGACCTTGACCTGCAGCGCGTTGGCTTCGGCCTTGCTGCCGACCTGCTGCTGCAGCCGCTGCACGCGCGGCAGGATGCCGAGCAGGTTCTGAACGTGATGCCCCGCTTCATGCGCGATGATATAGGCCGTCGTGAACTTGCAGGCATTGCCCGAGCAGCCACGAAAACGCGTCTCGACCTCGCGGAAGAAGCTGGTGTCGAGAAATATCTGCTTATCCGGCGGGCAATAGAACGGCCCCATCGCCGACTGCGCCATGCCGCAGCGTCCGCCATTGGTGGCGTTGCGAAACAGCACGATGCGCGGCCCGGCGTAGGTTTGCCCGCTGGCCTGGAAGATCTCGGTCCAGCGATCGTCGAGTTCGCCGAGAACGCCTGCGATCATGCTGCCGACTTCGTCCTTGGGCGCGCCGGTCTTGGCCGGCGCCGACCGACGATCGGTCTGGTAGGTCGGCGCCTGGTTGCCGCCGGTGAGGATTTCGGCGCCGCTGATCAGGATGCGAGGGTCGATGCCGAAGGCGTAACCGACCAGGCCGAGCACGATCATGGTGCCGATGCCGAGCCCACCGCCACCCATCGGAAGGCCAAATCCCCCGCCGCCCATTCCGCCGCCGCTGTCGTCGCGACGGTCATCGATCTGGTCGCTGCGACGGAAATCATCGTAACGCATTTCGGCACTTCCTCATCCCGGCGGTTGGCTTCGATAGCCAACGCAGCACTGACGTAAAATTTCCAATCCATCAATCAATAGCCCGACCGGCAATAATTGCCTAGTGCGCGGGCCCCCGCCAATTCTGCCAGCAATTCTGTCGACATAGTTCCCGGCAAATTCTGCCCGCGACCTTCGCGGTTAAGTCGATTTTTACTTTGCCCGGTCAAGGTGTCTCCAGTCGGTTGTTTAGTCCCGCGTCGCCGACAGCGTCGCCTGAGTCAGAGTATTCGAGTCATGGTTGTGTCGCGTCGCGGGGCGTCTGCAAAGGCGCCCCGCACCAAATTTGAGCCTGATGCCAGCGTTCGTATCGTCGTTGGCGATTGCGTCGCCGAGATGTCGAAGCTTCCGGCCGGCTCGGTCGATCTGGTGTTCGCAGATCCGCCGTATAATCTGCAGCTGAAGGGCGATCTCAAGCGTCCCGACGAATCCCACGTCGATGCGGTCAACAACGACTGGGACAAGTTTTCATCCTTTGCCGCTTATGACGATTTCACCCGCGCCTGGCTGCTCGCCTGCCGCCGGATCATGAAACCGTCGGCGACGCTGTGGGTAATCGGCTCCTATCACAACATTTTTCGCGTCGGCGCCATCATGCAGGACCTCGGCTTCTGGGTGCTCAACGACATCGTCTGGCGCAAGACCAACCCGATGCCGAATTTCCGCGGCCGCCGCTTTACCAATGCCCACGAAACCATGATCTGGGCGGCGCGCGACGAAAAGGCCAAGGGCTATACGTTCAACTACGAAGCTTTGAAGGCCGCCAACGAGGACGTGCAGGCGCGTTCCGACTGGCTGATCCCGCTCTGCACCGGCGAAGAACGTCTCAAGGGCGCCGACGGCAAGAAGGTGCACCCAACGCAGAAGCCTGAGGGCCTGCTGGCGCGCGTTCTGCTGTCGTCGTCAAAGCCCGGCGACCTCGTGATCGATCCCTTCAACGGCACCGGCACGACAGGCGCGGTGGCAAAGCGCCTCGGCCGCCGCTACATCGGCTTCGAACGCGACCAGACCTATGCGAGCGCGGCCGAAGCACGCATCGCCGCCATCGAACCGCTGCCCGAGGCAACTCTGGCGCCGTTCATGACCGCGCGCGACGCGCCCCGCGTGGCGTTTTCGGAATTGATCGAGCGCGGCATGATCGCGCCCGGCACCAAACTGGTCGATTCGAGAAAACGTCACGGCGCCCTGGTCCGCGCCGACGGCGCTATCATGCTCGGTGACAAGGTCGGCTCGATCCATCGCATCGGCGCCGTGGCACAGGGCTCGCCCGCCTGCAACGGCTGGACCTTCTGGCACGTCGAAACCAAGAACGGCCTCAAGCTGATCGACGAGTTGCGCGCCGAGATCCGCTCCGGTATGGCGGTGGGATAAGCCCCACCTCTACGTTACTGTCAGACCAGCCCGCGAAAGCGCACCGTATGGCGGCTTCGATGGCGCGAAACGCCTTTCGCCGCACCAATCGCAGCTTGAACCATCGACGGACATGGCAGCCGTGTCATGCACGCAGGCGAGCGCGCCCGTGTTTGCCTTAATTGGCGCAGATACTTGAAACATTCATGATCCCATGTGAGATTGCTCCCATGCGCGCGCGAGAATCCGAATCTCTCATTGTGCTGCCGTTGCTGCCGATTTTCTTCCTCGGCGCATTCCCAATATTGTTGTTGAGCCTGTTGGGACCTGCCGGGCTGGTCATCCTCGGTATCCTGATCGCCAGCGCCGGCCTGACCGACATATTGGACGCCAACAGCGCCTTCAGCGAACAGATTATCGTCCGCGGCTACACGCGCGGATCCGAACGCGCCGGGCAGCAAAAGGCGCTGCATTCGCAGATTCGCTTCGCGTTCCTCATGATAGCTGCCGGCGCCGGCCTGGTGGTCGTCGGCATCTGCGGCCTGGCGCTGTCGTAGCGGCTGCCACCCGGCCCATTCACCAACTCTTCGGTTGCACCGCGCGCCATAATTTGCGCATGGATATGCCTGCCCGCGGCAGTGCCGCCGCGCCCCGATTTTTATCGGTAACGAGAGCCAGGGAGAACGCCAGATGCTCAAATTCTACTTCAACGGATCGCCCAACCCGACCAAGGTCGCCCTCTTGCTCGAGGAAGCCGGCATTGCCTATGAGCCGGTCGCCATCGACACCCGCAAGGGCGACCAGTTCAAGCCGGAATATCTCGCCGTCAACCCGAACGCCAAGGTGCCCGCGATCGACGACGGCGGCGTCAAGGTGTTCGACAGCAACGCCATCCTGCTCTATCTGGCGGAAAAGACCGGCAAGTTCCTGCCCGCGAACACCCCGGCCAACCGCGGCGAATTGCTGTCCTGGCTGATGTTCGTCGCGACCGGCGTCGGACCGTTTTCAGGCCAGGCCGTCCACTTCAGGCACTTCGCGCCGGAAAAGATCGACTACGCCAACAACCGCTACCAGTTCGAGGCGCAGCGCCACTTCGGCATTCTCAACGACCATCTGGCCAAGCGGCGCTACATGGTCGGCGACACCTATACCATCGTCGACATGGACGTCTGGGGCTGGGCCCGCATGATTCCGTTCATTCTCGGCGACGACGCGGTCGCGAAATATGCCAACGTCAAGCGGCTGGTCGACGAGATCTCGGCGCGTCCGGCGGCGGCCAAGGCGATTGCCTTGAAGGACAAGTTCAAGTTCAAGGCCGAGATGGACGACGAGGCCCGCGGCAACATGTTCAAGCATCTCAAGGTCAAGGCGGCCTGAACAGGCAGAGAAAGTCGTAGGGTGGGCAAAGGCGCACTTGCGCCGTGCCCACCTTTTTCTTTTGTCGACGCATCTCCGAAGCTTGAAGAATGGTGGGCACGCGTTGCTTTGCCCACCCTACGCAGCGGGCTACGCGGCGGCTCGGTGTCTCAAACCGCGGCGGCGAGTTTCCGCTCCGCCGGGAATGGCCCGAGCACGCGCTCGACCAGCGTGGAATCGCAGTATTCCTTGATCTCTTTGATCTTGCCGTTCTCGATGCGAAAGACCATGCAATACTGATTGTCGTAGCGAACGCCGGCCCTGGTGACATTGTCGCCACGCGCTTCGACCACGACATGATCACCTTCGGCGATGAAGTTGAACGCCACCGTGCGCGGCCGCAACGCGAAGAACGATCGGAAATGACCCATCAGGCCGCTGTTGATGGCGTCGCGTCCCTTGAACTGATGCGACCACGAATACTGGCCGGTCACGATCCAGGTCGCATCCTCGGCAAGGTTGTCGAGGAATGTTGTGCCGCTGCGGTTGGCCGAGTCGGCGTAGACCTGCTGCACCAGCTTCTTGTTGTCGGCTGAACTCATCGTCGTCTCCTTTGCTGCAGAAGGGGCGTGCCCCGCGCCCGCATCATCGGCCGTTATCGCTCATTCTTCCAATCGATAGCGAATATGATATATATTCGTTCCATGAATTTGAATTCGCTTGACCTCAATTTGCTGGTCGCGCTCGACGCGCTGCTCAGGGAAGCCAATGTCAGCCGCGCCGCGCTGCGGATCGGGCTGTCGCAGCCGGCCGCCAGCCACGCGCTGCAACGGCTGCGCGACCTGATCGGCGACCCGCTGCTGGTTCGTACCGGCGCGCGGATGGAACTGACGCCGCGGGCGCAGGCGCTGCGCGCGCCCCTCGCGCAGGCGCTCGATCAGGTGCGATCGCTGTTCATTACCGACGATTTCGACGCCGCGACGAGCGAGCGGAATTTCCGCCTGATGATGCCGGATCTGGCGGTCGAGCTGCTGGTGCCGCCGCTGATGGAGAAGATCACGAAAGCTGCGCCGAACGTCCGAATCGACGTGGTGCCGTGGCGCGGGCCCGCGATCTTCACGGCGGAGTTCGCCCGCACCATTGATCTGGTGATCTCGATCGGCAACGCGTTCACCGGGTTTCACCGGCAACGGCTCTACATCGACCGCGATGCGCTCGCGGTACGGCGCGGTCACCCCGTCGGGGCGCGGCTGAGGCGGCCCGAGACCTTTCTCGACGCGCGCCATGTCGCGGTCGTGATCCGCGGCCAGAGCGAGGACCTGATCGACGGCTGGTTGCGCTCCAAGGGCATCGAGCGGCGCATCGCGCTGGTCGTGCCCGGCTATATTGAGGCGCTGCACGTGACCGCGCGCACCGATCTTGTCGCTTTCGTGCCGCGCCGCCTGATCGACGCGCTTTCGAAGCAATTGTCGCTCGCAACGGTCACGCCGCCGCTCGATCCCGGGACCGACGAGCAGTTCATGTTCTATCCGACCCGCGCCCAGATGGGCCCAGGCTCGATCTGGCTTCGCAAAATCATGTTGGGCATCGGCCGCGAGATGGAGCGCGGCAAGCGGAAGGCGGCGTAGCGTCCAATAGGCCCTCATGGTGAGGAGGCGCGCAGCGCCGTCTCGAACCACGAGGCCCGGCTGGTGCCATTCATCCTTCGAGACGCCGCTGCGCGGCTCCTCAGGATGAGGTCCGGCAAACGATACTCAACTCCTCTCGTCGGCCAGCGCCTTCTGCACCGCCGGCCGCTCCGACATCCGCTTGCGGTGAGCGGCCACCTTGGGCAACGGCGCAAGATCGACGCCGTCGCCCTGCAGCCACCCCGACAAGGTGAACAGATAAGGGTCGCAGATCGTGTACTGCTCGCCCATCACCCACGGTCCCCTGATCATGTCGCGCTCGATCAGGGCAAAACAGGCGGCCATGGTTTCCGGCACCTTGCGCTTCATGTCGGCGAACGAGGATTCCTCGGTTGCCCAGCGATAGCCGCGCATCTTGTGCGCATGATTGATGTGGACCGTGGAGCAGAGGTAGCTGTTGAAGGATTGCGCCTGGGCGAACACGAAGGGATCGTCCGGCAACAGCTTCGCTTTCGGTGCGGTTTGCGCGACGAAGGAGAGGATGGCCGGCGTCTCGGTCAGGATGCCGCGATCCGTCACCAGCGCCGGCACCCTCCCCTTTGGGTTGATCGCCAGATAGGCCGGGCCGGTCTGCTGGCTGCTCTTGAAATCGACGCGCTCGGCGACGTAGGGCGCGCCGGCTTCCTCCAGGGCGATGTGCGAAGCAAGCGCGCAGCTGCCGGGCGAATAATAGAGCTTGAGCATGGCTGTCCTCATGGGAAAGCCGGACGTTAGCGGCGCGTCCTTCCGCCGTCCACCCCCGGGGGAGCGCGACGCCGGCGGCGCGCGGTGTCCTCCGCGCTTCAGCCGGCCCGCGCCTGCAGCTTTCCCGACAGATAGACACTGACGATCGTGTCGTCGGCGGGATAGTGTTCGGGCGCCACGGCTGTGAGCTGGGCCTGGATGCATTTCCATGCGCCGTCCTCGAACAGGTACGTGTCGGTGTACATGGTCATGCCGGTCACTTCGTTTCCATCGCGGCGGCGCGTATGCTTGTTGGTAGAGCGCACCAGCGCGACGTCGCCAACCACCGTGATCAATTCGTCGCGCGCGTCCCAATAGACGATGACGTTGGGATCAAAGCCGGTAGCCCAGCGCTTCAGATAGGTCGCGCGATCCGACCGCTGGCCCGTCGGCGCGATACTGATGAAGCCGGGATGAAGAATGGCGTCGTGCGCGGCCACGTCGTTGGTGACGAAGTTGTGGATGAAGCGGGCGTTCAGCGCGCGCAGTTCGTCCATTGCGCCGGCCGATTGATGGTTACGCGGAGAAGGCGGCATTCCTAGTCTCCCGAGCCATGTGAGAGCGCCATCTGGCGCGCCTTCTCGGCGGTCGCATCATCAGCCGGAAAGAAGCATTCGATCTTGATCTGCTGCAGCGCCGCGTCGGTCGGCATCGCCAGCGTCGTAAAGGTGGAGAAGAAGTCCAGCCGATAGTCACCCTTGGCGAGTTGCATCGTCATCACCGGCGAGGACGAAGACGAATGGCGGGGAAGTCTCCATTCGGCCGGCAGCCCGGGATAGGCCATGATCTCACCGAGCAGTTGCGCCGCGGCCCGGCTGCCTTGCGCTACGTCGCGATGAAGAATCTGGACCATTTGGCCGGCAAACTCTTCCCAATTCACGATGAATTGCCGCAGGCCCCTGGGATGAAAAACGACGTGCATGGCGTTACCGGCAAGTCCACTTTCCATCTCATACGAATCGCGAAACGTTTTCAGCAGACGCGCCGATCCCTCGTTGCGCATGCGAACGTCCCAGCGCCCGTCGATGACAATGCCCGGATACGGCTCCTGCTGCCGGAGCATGAAATCCAGCGCCTGGCGCACCGGCTGCAGATTGTCGGCCGCCAGTCCCTTGTCGCCGTATGGCGGCACGAAGCCCGCCGCGACGTGCAACGCGTTCCTCTCCTCGAGCGGCAGGTCGAGCGCGCTGCCAAGCAGTTGCACCATCTCGCGGCTCGGCTGCGACCGCCCGGTTTCCAGAAAGCAAAGATGTCGGGCCGACACGTTTGCATCGCTGGCCAACTCGATCTGGGTAAGGCGACGCACGCTTCGCCAATGCTTCAGCAGGCTGCTGAAATGCCCGGCCGGGAAATTCTGCACGTTCTGGTTGGCGGCGCCCATGCCGGGCAATCTAGACCATCGCGTCAGAAGGGCAATTACCTCGGATGTAAGCAACCTGCAGGGAGATTTCGTCTTCGCGGTTGCCCACTGCCGCCCCTCGTGCCATGACGCCCGAGAAGTAAGGGCGCAACGGGGGCGTGACATGACCGTGCTCATCGCCGGCGGCGGCATCGGCGGCCTGACGCTGGCGCTCAGCCTGCACCAGATCGGCGTTCCCGCCAAAGTTTTCGAGAGCGTCTCCGAACTGAAGCCGCTCGGCGTCGGCATCAACGTCTTGCCGCATGCGGTGCGCGAGCTGACCGAACTCGGCCTGCACGACGCCCTCGACGCAGAAGGCGTCCGCACCAAGGAGCTCGCCTATTTCTCCAAGCACGGCAGGCCGATCTGGAGCGAGCCGCGCGGCGTCGAGGCCGGTTACAAATGGCCGCAATTCTCGATCCACCGTGGCACGCTGCAGCAGATCCTGCTCGATGCGGCGATCGAACGGCTGGGAAGGGAAAACATCCTCACCAGCCATCATCTGTGCGGCTGGAGCGAGACGGAAACCGGCGTCCGCGCCGAATTCATCGACAAGGCGACCGGCAAATCGCAGGGGCATCAGCAGGGCGTGCTCCTGATCGCCGCCGACGGCATCCATTCGGCGGTGCGCGAAAAACTCTATCCCGACGAAGGCCCGCCGATCTGGAACGGACGCATCCTGTGGCGCGGCATCACCGACGGCGACGCCTTCCTGTCCGGCCGCACCATGATCATGGCCGGCCACGAGACCCTGAAATTCGTCTGCTATCCGATTTCCAAACGCGCCGACAGCGCCGGCAAATTCAGGATCAACTGGGTGGCCGAGCGGCACATGCCGCCGACCTATCAATGGCGGCGCGAGGACTACAACCGGAGCGCTGACCTCTCGGAGTTCCTGCCCTGGTTCAAGGACTGGACATTCGACTGGCTGGACGTGCCCGGCCTGATCCGGAACTGCCAGCGCGCCTACGAATATCCTCTCGTCGACCGCGATCCGATCGCGCAATGGACGTTCGGCCTGACCACGCTGATGGGCGACGCCGCGCACCCGATGTACCCGATCGGCTCCAACGGCGCGTCGCAGGCGATCCTGGACGCCCGCGTCCTGACCCGCGAGATCCTGGCGAAGGGGACGACGAACGCGGCGCTGTCAGCCTATGAAGCCGAACGCCGGCCGGCGACCTCGGACCTCGTGATGCTCAACCGCCGCAACGGGCCCGAGCAGGTGATGCAGATGGTCGAGGAGCGCGCGCCTGATGGCTATGACGTCGTCACCGACGTCTTGTCGCTGCAGGAGCTGGAGGACATCGCCGCCAATTACAAGCACGTCGCCGGCTTCCAGGTCGAAGGCCTCAACGCCAGGCCGCCGATCGTGCAGTTCAAGTCCGAAGCGCCGCGGGCGGGTTAGCACCGCTCCGTTTTCGGAATCAAAGGCCAAGCCCGTGGGCGATCACCTTGCGCATTACATTCGGCAGCGCCTCGTCGGCGAGCGTTGCGACCGGCACCCAGCGCATGCCCTCCGGCGCGGGCGCGCGGGCCGCCACCCCGGCGGTATAGACCACGAGTTCCAGCGGAAAGTGCGTGAAGACATGGGTGACGACGCCCGTCTTGCGGTGCCAGCGCGTCAGGCCCTTGAGAGCGGGCGCCTGTTGCAGCGCCGCCGCGTCGTCCTGACCTGCAAACCATTGCGATCCCGGTACTTCCGTCATGCCGCCGAGCAGGCCTTTTTCCGTTCGCGTGCGCACCAGCAGTTCACTGCCGCGCGTGACGATGAAGGCGGCGCCGCGGCGAAGCGCCCCCACCTTCTTCGGCGCGTTGCGCGGAAAAACCTCCTGATCGCCGCGCGCGCGCGCCGCACAACCCTCGTTCAGCGGGCACAGCGCGCAGGCCGGCTTCTTCGGCGTGCAGATCGAGGCGCCGAGATCCATCAGCGCCTGCGCGCTATCGCCGGCGCGGGACTTCCCGTCGCCAGCGCGGGACGGGCCGAGCAACATCGCCGCCAGCTCACCTATCACCGGCTTTGCCTGCGGCAGCGGCTGTTCCACCGCGAACAGCCGCGACACCACGCGCTCGATATTGCCATCGACCGGCATGGTTCTGGCGCCGAACGCGATCGCCGCGATCGCCGCCGCCGTGTATGGCCCGATCCCCGGCAAGGCGCGCAGGCCCTGCTCGCTCTCGGGAAACACCCCGCCATGGTCGCGCAGCAGCGCGACCGCGCAGGCATGGAGGTTGCGCGCGCGCGAATAATAGCCGAGCCCGGCCCACATCCGCAGTACCTCGTCCTGCGAGGCGCGGCCGAGCGCGGCGACATCCGGCCAGCGCGCCAGGAACTTCTCGAAATACGGCCCGACCGTCTTGACCCCGGTCTGCTGCAGCATGACCTCGGACAGCCACACCCGGTACGGATCGGCCCGCTCGCCCGCGGGCGGCCGCCACGGCAACCGGCGGCGATGGCGGTCGTACCAGGCGAGCAGCAGCGCCGGGCGATCGGTGCTGTTTTCAGCCCGTTCAGTTCGTCGTTTGGTTTTGGCGACCGCAGAAGACGGCATCCATGCACTCTAGTTTCGGAACGCAAATCTCTCCACGTCTTGCCGGAGCTTGTCCCGGGCATCCACGTCTTTCTTTCCCGCGACGGGCACGATGGTATAAGGCGCCATGGCAAAGCCCGGCCCGATCTCGGCAAAACCGCTTTCCGTCCTGCTCAGCGACGTGTTTTCGGACGCCTATGCCAAGCAGGGGTTTGCCGCCCGCGAACTGGTCACGCGCTGGGCCGACATCGCCGGCCCCGAAATCGCCGCGCATTCCGAGCCGCTGAAGATGCAATGGCCGCGGCCGGTGGACGGGCAGCCGCAGGAACCGGCCACGCTGATCTTGCGGGTGGAGGGCCCGGCCGCGCTGGAGATCCAGCATTCCTCCGACGTGATCCTGCAGCGGGTCAACCGCTTCTTCGGCTGGAGCGCGGTCGGCCGGCTGGCGCTGCGCCAGGCGCCGCTCGCGCGCCGCAAGCGCTCCGCGCCCTCGCGCGCGCCGGACGAAAAATCGGTGGCCAGGGTCGCCGAAACCCTCGACGGGGTCGAGGATGAGGCGCTACGCGCCGCGCTGGCGCGGCTTGGCGCCTCAATCAAGCGAAATTGAGCCTGCGGCGCGGCGCAGCCGGCGGAACCGCCATTGCCACCCCCATCATTTCGAGATAGCGAAAGCTTCGTTTTTCCGTACTTTCCGGCGTAACCGCGCCATTCGGGAGCAGACCTCTGATGATCACGCGCCGCGCCTTCACCGCCGCCCTGTCCGTGACCGGGCTCGGCCTTCTCGCCGGCTTCTCGCCGCTGCGGCTGATCACGGATGCGACGGCGCAGGGTGCTGCCGACGTCGCCAAGCCGCAATCGCTGCCGGACATGGCGCTCGGCCCCGCCAACGCCTCGGTGACCATCACCGAATATGCGTCGATGACCTGCCCGCATTGCGCGGCCTTTACCGAGAAGGTGTTCCCGAAGATCAAGTCGGAATTCATCGACAGCGGCAAGATCCGGTTCGTGTTTCGCGAATTCCCGCTCGACATCAAGGCGGCCGCAGGCTCGATGCTGGCGCGCTGCATCGCCAAGGATGACGCCCCGAAATTTTTTGCCGTGATCGATCTGTTGTTCAAGCAGCAGAACGACTGGGTGACGAAAAACACCACGGAGACGCTGACGCGGATCGGCAAGCAGGCCGGCCTCACCCAGCAGGCCGTCGAGGACTGCCTGAAGGACCAGGCGCTGCTGGACAAGCTCGCGGCCGACCAAAAGTACGCCGCCGAGGTGCTGAAGGTCACTTCGACGCCGACCTTCTTCATCAACGGCGAGATGATCAAGGGCGACCAGAGCTTCGAGGAATTCTCGAAGCGCATCAATTCGATGCTGAAGAGCTGATTCGCGCTGCGGATTCGGATGGCGCCATAAGCCCAGAAAAAGTCTCGGTAAAAGCCGGCTCGCGCGCCGCGCCCGAATCGTTGGCTGAACTTTGGCAAAACCCTTGGTAAAACCCTTGGGAAAAGCCCGGCCGGGCCGTTGCCCTCCGGTCCCGGCCTCGCCATTGTCGCCGCCACCAGCGCCCTAGCGGCGACTCATTCACACCGACATTGCCTTCTATGGTATTGTCATGGCAGGGAGATTCGCGCCCGGCCAACAGAGATCCGTGTACATGAAACTCACGCGCCTTCGCCTCCATGGTTTCAAGTCGTTCGTTGAACCCACTGACTTCATGATCGAACCCGGCCTGACCGGCGTGGTCGGACCGAACGGCTGCGGCAAATCGAATCTGGTCGAGGCGCTGCGCTGGGCGATGGGCGAGACCTCGCACAAATCGCTGCGCGCCGCCGACATGGACGCGGTGATCTTCGCCGGTTCCGGCAACCGTCCGGCGCGCAACCATGCCGAAGTCGTCATGACGATCGACAATGCCGACCGCTCCGCACCGGCCGCCGTCAATGACGGCCAGGTGCTGGAGATTTCCCGCCGCATCGAACGCGAGTCCGGCTCGGCCTACCGGATCAACGGCCGCGACGTGCGCGCCCGCGACGTGCAGATTCTGTTTGCCGACGCCGCCACCGGCGCACGGTCGCCGGCGCTGGTTCACCAGGGCAAGATCGGCGAGATCATCCAGGCCAAGCCCGAGCAGCGCCGCCGTGTGCTGGAAGATGCCGCCGGCGTGGCCGGGCTTCATGCCCGCCGCCACGAAGCCGAACTGCGGCTGAAGGCGGCCGAGGCCAACCTCACCCGCGTCGAGGACGTCGTTGGTCAGCTCGCCGGCCAGATCGACGGCCTGAAGAAGCAGGCGCGGCAGGCCATCCGTTTCCGCGAAGTCGCCGCCAAGGTGCGCAAGGCCGAGGCGACGCTGTTCCACCTGCGCTGGCTCGAGGCCAACAGCGACGTCGGCGAGGCCGCGCGCAACCATGACCTCAACGTACGCGAAATGGCCGAACGCACCCGCGAGCAGGCCGAAGCCGCGCGCATCCAGGCGATCCGCGCCGCCGAACTGCCGGCGCTGCGCGACAATGAAGCCCGCGCCGCGGCGGGGCTGCAGCGCCTCACCCATGCGCGCGAACAGCTCGACCGCGAGGAAATGCGCGCCAGGGAGCGCGTTGCCGAACTCGACCGGCGGCAGACGCAGTTCGCTGCCGACATCGCCCGCGAGCGGCAGCAGACCTCCGACGCCGAGATCGCGCTGCAACGGCTCGACACCGAGGATGCCGAGCTGAAGGAAGAGATCAGGTCGCGGGTCGAAAAGCGCTCCGGCCTCGATGAACGGGTGTCGGAGGCGGAGGCGACGCTTGCCGCTTCCGAGCGGCTGTTCGGCGAACTTACCACCGCGCTCGCCGACCTCACCGCCAAACGCACCCAGCTCGAAGCGGGTGTGCGGACCCACCGCGAGCGGCTGGCGCGGCTCGACCAGGAAATCGCCAGCGTCCACGCCGAAGAGCAGAAGCTTGGCGAGGAAACCGGTGCGCTCGGCGACATCGCCGCGCTGGCCGGCGCCTTGGCGACCGCCCAGGAAACGCTGGCGGCCTCGGAAGCCGCCGCGCAGGCCAGCGAGGCCGGTCACCTTGCCGCACGGCAGCGACTGGAATCCTCGCGCGCCCCGCTTGCGGAAGCCGAAAAGCGCGTGCAGCGGCTCGAGACCGAAGCGCGCACCATTTCAAAGCTCGTCGGCGAAACCAAGAATCTCTGGCCGCCGATCATCGACGGCGTCACCGTCGCCAAGGGTTATGAGAAGGCGCTTGGCGCCGCGCTCGGCGACGATCTCGACGCGCCAATCGATCCCTCGGCGCCGATGCGCTGGAGCAACACGGGTTCGCGGATCGACGATCCGGCGCTGCCCGCGGGCGTCGAAGCCCTCGCCACCCAGGTGCTGGCGCCGCCCGAACTGGCGCGCCGGCTGGCGCAGATCGGCGTCGTGCCCCGGGAACGCGGCGCGGCGCTGGTGTCGCAGCTCAAGACCGGCCAGCGGCTGGTGTCGCTGGAAGGCGACGTCTGGCGCTGGGATGGGTTTGTCGCGGCGGCGCATGCGCCGACCGGCGCCGCGCGGCGGCTGGCCGAACGCGCCCGGCTGGTCGATATCGAGCACGAGCTCGAACAGGCCCGCGCCGATGCCGCCGCCAGGCGACAGGCGCTGGAAGCCGCCGAGACCGAATTGAAGTTAGCATCGGGCGTCGAGTCCGCCGCCCGCGACGCCTGGCGTGCCGCGCAACGCGAAGCCGACGCCGCCCGTGAACGTCACGCCACCACCGAGCGTGAGATCAACCGCCACGCCGCGCGCAAATCGGCGCTGACGGAGGCCCACAGCCGTCTGGCGGCCGATCGCAGCGAGGCCGAAGCCGCGCACGAGAGCGCCGCCGCCGCGCTCGCCGAACTGCCGCCGACCCTCGAGGCCGAAACAAGGCTGACAGCGGTTCGCACCGACATCGAGGGCCATCGCCGGTTCGCAGCCCAGGTGCGCGCCGAGGCGCAGGCGCTGGCGCGCGAAGCCGAAATCGCCGACCGTCGCTTGCAGGCGATCCTCGCCGAGCGCACGGAATGGCAGAATCGCCAACAGAGCGCCGCCTCGCAGGTCGCCACCATCGAGGCCCGCATCACCGAAGTGACGGCCGAACGGGCCGATCTCGACCAGGCGCCGGCGCTGTTCGCGGAAAAGCGCCGGGCCTTGATCAACGAGATCGAGGCCGCCGAAAGCGGCCGCCGCGTCGCCGCGGACGCGCTGGCCGCCGCCGAGAGCGCGATGGCGGAAACCGACCGGGCCGCCAAGGCGTCGCTGGAAGCGCTCTCCTCCGCCCGCGAGGCCTGCGCCCGCGCCGAGGAGCGGATGCAAGGCACAAGGCGCCGGCTTGCCGACATCGAACGCGAGATCCACGACATGCTCGAAGTCGAGCCCAGCGCCGTGGCGGCGCTGGCCGAGATCGAGCCCGGCGCGGAATTGCCGCCGCTGGCCGAGATCGAGGACAATCTTGAAAAGCTGCGCCGCGACCGCGATCGGCTGGGCGCCGTCAATTTGCGCGCCGAGGAAGAGCTGCGCGAGGTCGAAGCCCAGCACACCGCGCTGACCACCGAACGCGACGACCTCGTCGAAGCCATCAAGCGGCTGCGCCAGGGCATCCAGAGCCTGAACCGCGAGGCGCGCGAGCGGCTGTTGACGTCGTTCGAGACCGTCAACGAGCATTTCAAGCGGCTGTTCTCGGAGCTGTTCGGCGGTGGCGAAGCCGCACTTCATCTGATCGAGAGCGACGACCCGCTGGAAGCGGGCCTTGAAATCATCGCCAAGCCGCCCGGCAAGAAGCCGCAGACGCTGTCGCTGCTGTCGGGCGGCGAGCAGGCGCTGACGGCGCTGGCGCTGATCTTCGCGGTGTTCCTCACCAACCCGTCGCCGATCTGCGTCCTGGACGAGGTCGATGCGCCGCTCGACGACCACAATGTGGAGCGGTTCTGCAACCTGTTGCACGAAATGACCTCTTCGACGGAAACCCGTTTCATCATCATCACGCACAATCCGATCACGATGGCGCGGATGAACCGGCTGTTCGGCGTCACCATGGCCGAACGCGGCGTCTCGCAGCTGGTCTCCGTCGGCCTCGACGACGCCGTGAAGATTCTGGATCAGAACGTGGCGTGACGTCGCGCTTTCGTCGCCACAATGGTTGACGTCATCATCCGCGAAGGCGGATGATCCAGTACGCTGGGCTGCCCATGATCGTCACTGCCGCGTCGGCGTACTGGATGCCCGCCTTCGCGGGCATGACGAGAGCCATGACCTCACCCGATCTTCCCGCCGAACTGAAGGCCGCGCTTGACGCCAAGCTCGTGGGTCTGTCGCGCAACGACGCCGCTGAGCGTGCCGCCGCGATCTCAAGGACCTATCGCGACGGCGGCGGCTCCGGCGCGATCCAGTCCGCGACCGACGCGCTGGCCTATGCGCTGGCGCGCATGCCCGCGACCTATGCCGCGGTCACCGCCAGCCTGAACGCGCTGGTCGGAATCAGGCCGGACTTTGCCCCGAAAAGCCTGCTCGATGTCGGCGCCGGGCCCGGCACCGCAACCTGGGCGGCCGCCGAAGTCTTCCCGTCGCTGGCGGATTTCGCGCTCTTGGATGCGAACCATGCCTTGCGGGCGCTGGCGCTGGATCTGATGCGCGACAGCACGCGGCTGCGCGAGACCGGCTACGAACGTGGCGAAGCCCGTGCCGCGCTGGCGAAAGCGGATGCGGCCGACCTCGTCATGGCGAGCTACATGATCGGAGAGATCGGCGATGCCGAACAGCGTGCGCTCGCCGAAATGATGTGGGAAAAAACGCGCGACGCGCTGCTCGTGGTCGAACCCGGCACACCCGCGGGCTATGCCCGGATCATCGCGCTGCGTGAACGGCTGATCGCATTGGGCGCGCATGTCGCCGCCCCCTGCCCGCATGATGGCGCTTGCCCGATTCAGGCGCCGGACTGGTGCCATTTCACCCAGCGCCTGCAACGGTCGCGGGCGCACCAGCAGGTCAAGGGCGTCGAGCTGCCGTTCGAGGACGAGAAATTCGCCTATGTCGCGCTGACGCGCGCGCCGGCCGCTCAGCGCCGTTCCCGGATTCTGGCGCAGCCGGTCGTCACCAAGGTCGAAATATCCGCAAAACTCTGCACCCCGACCGGCCTTGCCGCTACAAGCGTACCACGCCGCGCCAAGGCGGAGTATGCCAGCGCCCGGCGCTGGCGGTGGGGCGATGCCATCAATTGATCCCGTCATTCCGGGATGGTCCGAAGGACCAGACCTCAGATGCGCAATCGCGCATCGGGGAATCTCGAGATTCCGGGTTCGATGCTTCGCATCGCCCCGGAATGACAGAGGAGTGTTTGCCTCTTGAACTTATCCCGCCTCACGTCCGACTAACGCCATGCCCGACTCGGGCCGGGGCTGCCCGCCCGTCGTTTCTCGTCTAATTTCCCTGTCTCTTCGTCCCACAGGAGTTGTCTGCCATGTCGACCGGCTGGATCGTTCTCGGCGTCATCGTCATCATCGTGCTGTTTGCCTTCGGCGCGTATAACCGCCTCGTCGCGCTCAGCCAGCGCGTCAGCCAGGCCTTTGCCGACATCGACGTCCAGCTCAAGCAGCGACACGATCTGATCCCGAACCTGGTCGAGACCGTCAAGGGCTACGCCTCGCATGAGCGCGGCACGCTCGACGACGTGATCAAGGCGCGCAACTCGGCGATGTCGGCGCAGGGGCCGGCGCAGGTGTCGGCGGCCGAAAACCAGCTGAGCGGCGCACTTGGCCGCCTGATCGCGCTGTCGGAGGCCTATCCGGACCTCAAGGCCAACGCCAATTTCCAGCAGCTGGCGAGCGAATTGTCCGACATCGAGAACAAGATCGCGGCCAGCCGGCGCTTCTTCAACAACGCGGTCCAGGAGTACAATACCGGCATCCAGCAGCTGCCCGCCGCATTGTTCGCCGGCATGTTCGGCTTCACCAGCAAGGAATTCTTCGACCTCGGGGCCAGCCGCACCCAGGTCGAAGTGGTGCCGACCGTGAAGTTCTGAGGGCTGTCCATGTCTCTCTTTCGTCATTCCGGGGCACGCCAAGGGCGTGAACCATGGCGCGCGATTGCGCACCTGGGAATCTCGAGATTCCGGGTTCGATGCTCCGCATCGCCCCGGAATGACGCGTGGTGACGCACCATGGCCGCCTACGGTCTCTATACGCATATCGCATCGAACAAGGTCCGTTCGATGCTGATGCTGGCGGGCCTGTTTCTGCTGATCTACGTGCTGGTGTTCGCGGGCGCGCTGGTCGCCGAAGCGACGATCCGCGGCGACGGATCGGTCGACTTCTACCTGAGAGCCGCCTGGCGCGACCTGGTCGTGGCTTTCCCCTATGCCACGTTCGCCGCGGCGCTGTGGATCGTGGTCGCCTATTTCTTCCACCAGAACATGATCGACGCGGTGACCGGCGGCGCGAGCGTGACGCGTCAAGAGCAGCCGCGGCTGTACAATCTGCTGGAAAATCTGTGCATCTCGCGCGGCATCCCGATGCCGAAGCTGAAGGTGATCGACAGCCCGGCGCTTAACGCCTTTGCGAGCGGCCTCAACCGGCGGCAATACGCCATAACGGTCACGTCAGGGCTTCTGCAGGCGCTCGACGACCGGGAGATGGAGGCCGTGCTCGGCCACGAACTCACGCATGTCCGCAACGGCGACGTGCAGCTGATGGTGATCGCGGTCATCATCGCCGGCGTCGTCGGCTTCTTCGGCGAACTGTTCTTTCGCATGTTCACCAACATGTCGGGCGGCTCCGGCAGCAGCTCGTCATCGTCTTCCTCCTCGTCCAACCGCAGCAAGGGCGGCGGGGCGGTAATCGCGATCATCATCGCGGTGGCGCTGATCCTGCTGGCCTGGCTGTTGTCTCAGGTGGTCAAGCTGGCGCTGTCGCGGTCGCGCGAATTGCTGGCCGACGCCGGATCGGTCGAACTGACCAAGAATCCCGACGCCATGATCTCGGCGTTGCGCAAGATCGAGAATCGCGGCGAGCTTCCCGGCGCAACCTCGGCGATCATGGAATTGTGCATCGACAATCCGCGCGAGGGGTTTGCGGACCTGTTTGCGACCCACCCGTCGGTGGATCGGCGCGTCAAGGCGCTGGTGCAGTTCGCCGGCGGCCGCGATCCTGGCCCGCTGGCCGCGCCGCCGGATGCAGCGGTCACCCCGGAAAATCCGGCGGAACCGGTCCCCACGCAACTCCCGCCTTCGCTTCCCCAAACCCCCTGACATGACGCCGATGGCCCGGCCGCGGGCTCGCCATCCCGGCCATCCGAAGCGCATGGACGCCGGGGCGGCTGGCGCCTGCCCTTGGTCAGGGCCATTTCCGTTTCAACCCAAACAGAACGGGCGTCTAAAGCGCGATGAGATTGGGATGAACCGTCATCGCGCTTTAGCTCCTTGTTTGAGCATGATCTTTTCGGAAAACCGCTGCACACTTTTCCGGATCATGCTCTAGATTCTTGATTTGACGGGTCTTATCCACATCGCTGGAAAGCGTGCCATCAACATATCCAGTATGAATAAGGGCGCCGGCCTTCTAAGGAATTGAATTCTCCCTTGTTTCTGCCATGTTCGCGACCAAAGCAGGGAACGGGGACCTGCCGATCGCTCCCGCGGTTGGAGAGCCGTTCAAGGGAATTCCATGGCAAAGCCGGTCGTGATTGTGGTGGGGGCGGACAAGGGTGGGGTCGGCAAGACCACGGTGTCACGGACCCTGCTGGATTATTTCAGCGCCAACAATGTGCCGACCCGGGCGTTCGACACCGAATCCCCCCGGGGAACCCTGAAGCGGTTTCACCCCGACATCACCGAGATCGTCGACATGACGACGACCTCGGACCAGATGAAGATCTTCGACACGCTGAACGCGGCCAGCCCCTTCGTCACCGTGATCGACGTCCGGGCCGGACTGCTGTCGCCGGCGCTGGCCTCGCTGCGGGACATCGGCTTTCTCGACGCCGCGAAGTCCGGACAGATCACCTTTGCCGTGTTCCATATCCTGGGCCCTTCGATCGCCTCACTCGATGAAATTGCCGAAACCGCCAACTTCATGCAGGGCGCCAGGTATTTCCTGGTGAAGAACTTCATCAACGACACCCAGTTTTTCCAGTGGGACCAGGCGACCTATAATTCCTACTTTCACCGCATCAAGGACGCGACCGATCTCGTCATCCCCAAGCTCAACGAAATGGCCTATGAGCAGGTCGAGGTTTCCTCGGTGCCGTTCCTCAAATTTGTCGCCAACAAGGGCAAGGACGACGAAGCCGCGAATTATTCGTTCGTGCTGCGCGGCTATGTCCGGCACTGGCTTGCCAACGTCTGGAGCGAGTTCGACCGCATCAAGCTGACCGACCTCGTGGGCGCCGGCAAGCCGGGCGTCCGCACCGGCGAAAAATAATCGCCCCGTGGTCACGATGGGGCTGGATTAGGCTAAAAATTCGCCTGATATAGCGCCTGATGAGCCTTACGCCCGTCTACATCATCTGCTCGCCCCGACCGATGGTCGGCAAGACACTGCTCGCGCGGTTGTTGAGCGAATTCCTGCTGTTGAAGGACGGCGCGGTCGCCGCTTTCGACATCAATCTGAAAGAGCCGTCCCTGCTCGAATTTCTGCCTGACATCACCGAGACGGCCGACGTCATCGACACCCACGGCAAGATGCAGCTGATGGACCGCCTGATCGCCCATGACGGCGTCGCCAAGGTGGTTGACCTTGGTTTCCACGCCTTTGACGAGTTTTTCAAGATGATCGAGCAGATCGGTTTTCTGAAGGAAGCCGCCCGCCGCGGCGTCACACCGATCATCCTGTTCATCGCCGATACCGACCGGGTCTCGGCGCGCAGTTTCCTGGCGCTGCAGGAGCAGATTCCGCCCGAGGTGCTGATCACCATCGACAACGAATATGTGGTGCGGGGCGAATTGCCGGCCGCGATGGACCTCGGACGCACCGTTCGGCTGTCGGCGCTGCCTTCGTTCCTGAAGACCTATGTCGACCGGCTGGCCTTTTCGTTCACCGACTACCTGCGCGGCGAGCGCGACTCCTCGACCGAGCTGCATCAGTGGATTCGCAGGAATTATACCAGCTTTCGAGAGATCGAGCTGGACCTGATCGCGCAGCGGCCTTAAGCCGCGATCACGAAAACAGCGAGCTAGTGCCCCTCGAACGCCATCAGCGTGCGTACCGGGACATCCATTGCGCGCAGCTTGTCCGCGCCGCCGAGATCGGGCAGATCGATGATGAAGCAGGCGGCGACCACGTTGGCGCCGATCTGGCGCAGCAGCTTCACCGCGCCCTCCGCGGTGCCGCCGGTGGCGATGAGGTCGTCGACCAGGATGACGCGCTCGCCCGGCTGAATGGCGTCGACATGCATTTCCATTTCATCGAGGCCGTATTCCAGCGAATAGGCGATGCTCACGGTGGTATGCGGCAGCTTGCCCTTCTTGCGGATCGGCACGAAGCCGGCGGAAACCTGGTGCGCCACGGCGCCGCCGAGAATAAACCCCCTCGCCTCGATCCCGGCGACCTTGTCGATCTTCAGTCCCGCCCAGGGCTGCACCAGTTCGTCCACCGCGCGGCGAAAGGCGCGGGCGTCCGCCAGCAGGGTCGTGATGTCGCGGAACAGGATACCCGGCTTCGGGTAATCCGGAATGGTGCGGACGGTGGCCTTCAGGTCGTGATCGAATGTCATCGGTGTCTTTCTCCAATGTCATTCCGGGGCGATGCGCAGCATCGAACCCGGAATCTCGAGATTCCGGGTCTGGTGCTAGCGCACCATCCCGGAATGACATGCCTCAAAATTCTTCTCGACCTGTCCCCGCATTCAACCGAAACGCGTTCTCGACGATACGCAGTCCGACATCGCCGCCGAGCGACATCAGCGATTCCGGGTGAAACTGCACGCCGCCGACCGGCAGGGTCTTGTGTTCGATCGCCATCGCGACGCCGTCCTCGGTGGTCGCGGTGACCTGCAGCACTTCGGGAACGCTATCGCGCTCGACATAGAGCGAATGGTAGCGGCCGATCACGATCTCGTTGGGCAGGTTCTGCATCAGCCGTCCGCCCCGCACCAAAACCCGCGACGGCCTGCCATGCGCGGGCTGGGCGAGCTGGCCGAGCTGGCCGCCGAAATACTCCCCTATCGCCTGCAGGCCGAGGCAGACGCCGAAGATCGGAAGCTTCTGTTCGATCGCGGCGCCGATGGTTTTCGAAATCCCGAAATCCTCGGGCCGTCCCGGACCCGGCGACAGCACCAAGAGATCCCAGTTCCTCTGCTTCAGCATGTCCTGGGCATGGATGTGCCGGACCACGGTCACGCTGGCGCCGACCTGGCGGAAATAATCCGCCAGCATGTGCACGAAGCTGTCATCATGATCGATCAGCAGCACCTTCCTGCCCGAGCCGGTGGCGTCGGGCGCAAACGCCGACAGCGGCTTCGGCGGATCGCCGCGCAACGCCTGAAACAATGCCGCCGCCTTGACCTGGCATTCGCGGTCCTCGGCCGCTGGGTCTGAATCGAACAGACAGGTGGCCCCGACCCGCACCTCGGCCAGCCCGTCCTTCATGCGGATGGTGCGGATGGTGAGCCCGGTATTGATGCTGCCATCGAAGTTCACCGCGCCGATCGCGCCGGCATACCAGCGCCGCGCCGATCGTTCATTGTCCTCGACGAACTGCATCGCCCATAATTTCGGCGCGCCGGTCACCGTCACCGCCCAGGCATGGGTCAGAAACGCATCGAGCGAATCGAATCCCGGACGCAGCATGCCCTCGACATGATCCACGGTATGGAACAGTTTCGAGTAGGTCTCGATCTGCCGTCGCGCCAACACCTTGATCGTTCCCGGCACGCAGATGCGCGCCTTGTCGTTGCGATCGACGTCGGTGCACATGTTGAGCTCGAATTCGTCCTTCTCCGAATTCAGCAATTGCCGGATCTGTTCGGCGTCGCCGATCGCATCGACGCCGCGCGCGATCGTGCCGGAGATCGGACAGGTTTCGACCCGCCGCCCGTCGGAGCGCACGAACATCTCCGGCGAGGCCGACACCAGGAACTCGCCGTCGCCGAGATTCATCAATGCGCCATAGGGCGACGGGTTGATGCGGCAGAGCCGCTGGAACACTTCCGCCGGCGAGCGTTCGCACGGCTCGGCGAACAACTGGCCCGGCACCGCCTCGAACAAATCGCCGCGCGCGAACGCCGCGCGCGCCACTTCCACCGTCGCCTGGTATTCGCCCGCCGCATGATCGGCAAAACCCTGACGCGGCGTTTTGGCGTAGATGCTTTCGGCCGTGTCGCGCGGCATGCCCTTGGTCGACTTTCCCTTCCAGGAAAAATCAAAGCTCAGCACCACGCCGCGGCCGGTGGCGCGGTCGTAGGCCAGCAGCCGATCCGGCACATAGAGCACGATGTCGCGCTGATCGGCCTCGCGGGCGCGTTTCTGCACCAGGTCCTCGATCTGGAACACGAGGTCATAGGCGAACGCGCCGAACAGCCCGAGCAACGGATCGTCCGGGGCTGACAGGGCGGCGACGATATCGCGCACCAGCGACATCACGCTGGCGCGGCGGGTGCGCTGGTCTTCCTCGACCGGCGCGGCGCCGCGCAGGATGTGGCCGGACAGCCGCGTCGCACTCCGCTCCGAAATCACCACGCAGGGCTCGCGCAGCACCTCGCCGAGGAAGGCGACCAGCACCTCGCCACGCCCGTTCAAGGCCTGCAGCGAAAAGTCGACGCCGGCGGTCTCCAGCACCAGCGGCGGATCGGCAAAGCCGAGGTCGAAGCTCTCGTAGCGGCCCGGCACCGTGGTACCCGAGGACAGCACCACGCCGCGGCGGCGGTCGAGCAAATCAATGAGGTCATCGAGCCGCCTGGCATCCCCGGTGAACTGCTCGACCGTTCGCGAGATCGCCAGACCGCCGCTGCTACGGTATTCGCTATGCGCCGGGAGGGAGAAGGCTGTCCTGTTCACGTGATCCTCTTACGAAGCTTGCGGAGGGAGCGCCACACAGGACAACCGAATCGACCGCCGCCCTGCGATGGCGACCTTCGACGATTGAAAAAATGAAATCGCACCGGCCACCTCTTTAAGAGGTGCGCCACCAGAGACGGGATGGGCGGACAACGGTGTTCATGGGCGCCTAGACACCATCCGCCGCCGGTGATGTCAAGAGTTGGGCCGGGAGGGGCCCCGGCGGCGACCCGATCTTTTGCTGTCGGCAGACGCCAGATCTGCTTAGGATTTGAACAGGCAGCGGCGCATCGGCGCGCAAGGATTTGCCAGGGGCGGAGGCGCAGGATGGCATTGCTGGGTCTGGGATATGCCGGGTTCGGATCGTCGGCCCTCGAGGACTGGCGCCAGTTCGGGACCGGCCTTGTCGGGCTGCAGGCGGTCGAACGCGGCAATTCGCTGCTGGCGTTCCGGATGGACGACCGCAAGCAGCGCATTGTCATCGACCGCGCGATGGGCGACGGAACGCGATTCTTCGGCTGGGAAGTCGCCGACGCCACCGCGCTCGATGCGCTGGCGGCCCGGTTGGAAAACGCCGGCGTGGAAGTGACGCGCCAGCCGCAAACCCTGGCCGACGCCAGGCGGGTCCGCAGCCTGATCTCGTTTCGCGACCCCGCCGGCAACCGGCTGGAGGCGTTCCATGGCGCCGAGATCGACGACACGCCGTTCCTGCCCGCCCGATCCATCTCGTGCTTCCGCACCGGCCCGCTCGGACTTGGCCATGCGGTGCTGACGGTCGAGAACATCGAGCCGGTCATGGCGTTCTATGTCGGCGTGCTGGGCTTCGGGCTTTCCGACTTCATCGAGAAGCCGTTCCGCGCCTATTTCTTCCACATCAATGCGCGCCATCACAGCCTGGCGCTGATCGAGACCGGCAGCAACGGCATGCACCATCTGATGGTGGAGATGTTTTCGCTCGACGATGTCGGCCAGTGCTACGACATCGCGCAGACCGAGGAAGGTCGCGTCAGCGTCACGCTCGGCCGCCACACCAACGATTTCATGACCTCGTTCTACGCCAGGACGCCGTCATCGTTCATGATCGAGTGCGGCTGGGGCGGCCGCGAGATCGATCCCGCAACCTGGCAACCGGTCGAGATGCATGACGGCCCGAGTCTGTGGGGGCACGAGCGCGTCTGGCTGCCGCCCAAGGACCGCGAAGTCGCGCGCCAGATGCGGCTGCGCGCCGCCGCCTCCGGCCTGCGCGCACCGGTGCAGGTGATGGAGGGCAATTACAGGCTGATGTCGGGGACGTGCGCCTGGTGGGACGGGGTGAGGGGCGGCGGTTCTGGCTAGCCGGCCGGGTCCTGGATTTCTTCAGGCACCGCTCGGCTCGCATGTCGAACATGCACGATTACGAGGTCGTCACCTCGAACGCTATGGTAGACGAGGTAGGGATAGCGCGCCGTCGGAAAGACGCGAACACCAGCAATATCCGTCTCTCGTCCCAGATCGGGATATTCAGCCAGCAGGCGGCCGGTGGCCCGAATTTGCGCGGAGACTGCCACTGCCGCGCGCGGACTGTGTTGCGCGATGTATTGGTAGATTTCTACGATATCAGCACGGGCACGCGGAGTGTAACGCAGCCTCACAGACCGCACTTCTTCCAGAGCGCAGCCATTTCCTCGTCGTTCACGAACTCGCCGGACTCGACCTGTTCGAGGCCTTCGAGAACCGCCGCGCGATGTTCCTTCGGCACAGTGAAAGGATCACTGCCGGCAGCGGCAATTTGCTCCAGCACCTGCGCGACATAGGCTTGCCGGTCTTCGGGGAGCTTGCGTACCTTCGCAATGGCGTCTTCGAGAATCTTGGTCATTGAAGCACCTTATAACAATCCGAGACGGACTGCGAGATGCGGCTCCCACCCATTTGCGATTGCTAGGACCCGCACGTCTGCTCCCGGTAACACCCCTGCTCGATCTCCTCGATCAATCCGCCCGCGTTCGGCTTCCAGCCCATCCGCCGGGCGCGCTTCGCCCGCACGCGGCTGTTGGACGCCATCGTTTCTTCGGCGGTGCCCTCGCCCCATTCGGCAACGGCTTCCGCCATCGGCATCGCCGCCGGTGGCCCCGAAAAACCGAGCATGCGGTTGATGGCTTCGCACGCCTCCCGCATCGAGTTCTCGCCATTCTCGGCGAAATAGAAGGCGCCGGCCGGCGCCTTCTCGATCGCCAGCGCGTAGAGCGTCACGAGATCGTCGATATGCACATTGGACCAGACGTTCGCGCCGGGTCCGGCATGCGCCGCGTTGCCGCGCTTTTTGGCAAGGCTGATCAGCAACGGAATCTGCACGCTGTCAGGCCCAAAGCCAGGGCCCCGGCCGTAGATCAGGCTCGGGCAGATGATGACCGGCCGGCAACCCTTGTCGCGGTATGAGAGAATGAATTCGTTCAGCGCGACCCGCGCCACCCGCGCCGGCGATGGCGTGAACGGCGTGTCCTCGTCGAAAACCGCGTCGGAATGCCGGCCCCTGGCGCGCGTGCCGACAACGCTCGATCCCGAGGTGTGGATGAATGTCTTGCCGCTTCCTTCAAGCGCGCCGAGCAGGCTATCGACCGCGCCCCTGTGATCGGCGCTGGCGGCGTTGACGATAATGTCAGCGGCCCGCGCCGCTTGCGACAGTATCCCGGCGTCGTCGAGCGTCCCCAACAAGGGCTGGACGCCCCGGGCGCGGACCGCCTCGGCTTTGTCGGCGGAGCGAACCAGGCCCGTCACCTGTTGGCCGGCGGCGGCGAGGCGCGCCGCCACCGATCCGCCGATATAGCCGGACGCGCCGGTGCAGAAGACTTTCATCAGACTCCTTGCGAGGGCTTCGCTGACGCGCCTGTCAGCTCAACCCAGATGCTTCCTGAAAAACTCCGTCGCCCTGCCCCAGGCCAGCTCGGCGGCGGCGCGGTCATGAACCGATTGCCGCTGCTCGTTGACGAAGGCGTGTTCGGCGTCGTAGCGGAAAATCTCCAGCGACTTGCCGGCCGCCTTCATGCCCTTCTCGAACGCATCGACCACCTGCGGCGTGCACCAATCATCCTTGTTGGCGAAATGGGCCTGCAGCGGAATCTTCACATCTGCAGGCTTTGCGGCTTGCTCCGGCGGGATACCGTAGAACACCACGCCCGCCGCCAGTTCCTGAATCCTGGCGGCGCCGATGATCGTCACCGCGCCACCGAGGCAGAAGCCGGTCAGCCCGACCCTAGCGCCGTTCCTGGCAAGGTACTGCGCTGCGCCGCGCACGGTCTGCGTGGTGGCGTCGATGAAATCCAGCGAGTTCATCTCCCGGCCGGCGGCGTCGGTGTCGTGATACGGCACCACCTTGCCCTTGTAGAGATCCGGCGCCAGCGCATCGAAGCCGGCGAGCGCGAATCGGTCGCTCAGGCCCTTGATCTGGTCGGATAGTCCCCACCATTCCTGGATGACAACCACGCCCGGCGCATTGCCGCGCGCCGCGTTGGCGAGATAGCCGCCGGCCTCCTTGCCGTCCGGGCGCTTGAAGGTGATGCTGGTACCCATGGGTTCCTCCGCAACGATTTCTGGCCAACCTAGCGGCTATTTTGTCCGCAGTAGAAATGCGGCGCAACCCCGCACACCGTCATTCCGGGGCGATGCGAAGCATCGAACCCGGAATCTCGAGATTCCGGGTCTGGTGCTCACGCACCGTCCCGGAATGACGAGCCCAACAAAAAAAGCCCCCGCAGGGGCTTTTCCGAATTCGCAATGAAAAGAGGCTCAGTGGGCGTTGGCCCAGACCTTCTTCTTGGTGAAGTACAGCAGCACGGTGAGGATGATCAGAAACACGAACACCTGAAAGCCGAGCTGCTTGCGCGCCTCCATGTGCGGTTCCGCGGTCCACATCAGGAACGTGGTGACGTCCTTGGAGTATTGCGCGACGGTCGTCGGCGCCCCGTCGTCATAGGCGACCTGGCCGTCGTTGAGCGGCTTCGGCATCTTGATGGCGTGACCCGGGAAATACTTGTTGTAGTAGGACCCTTCCGGCAGCTTGAAACCGGCCGGCGGTTTGTCCTCATAGCCCTCCAGCAGCGCGGCGACGTAGTCCGGGCCCTGTTCCTGATACTGGGTAAAGAGGTCGACCACGAAAAGGGGGAAGCCGCGCTTGTAGGAGCGCGCCTTGTTGATCAGCGACAAGTCGGGCGGATAGGCGCCGCCATTGGCAACGCGCGCCGCCTGCTCGTTCGGGAACGGCGACGGGAAATAATCGGCGGGCCGGCCCGGCCGCTCGAACATCTCGCCCTGATCGTTCGGGCCGTCCTTGACCTTGTATTCGGAGGCGAAGGCGGCGGCCTGCGCCATCGAATAACCGGGACCGCCGGCTTCCGCGAGGTTGCGGAACGCGACAAAGGACAGGCTGTGGCAGGATGCGCAGACTTCCTTGTAGACCTTCAGGCCGCGCTGCAGCGCGCCGCGATCGAACTTGCCCGTGGGCCCGGCGAACGACCACTTCTGCGCCGGAGGCGCAGGCGCATCGCCCGCGGCGCGGGCGTCGGAGGCACTGCCCAGCAACAGGCCGCCGGCGAACAGGAGGGCGATCAGGCTCGATACCATCGGCGCGGCCTTGCCGCCTGACTTTGCCAGCACGTCGTCGGCGATCGAATTGGGAACCGGACGCGGCTTCTCGATCCGGCTCAATAGCGGCAGCACGATGAGGAAGTAGGCGAAGTAGCAGAAGGTCAGCACGCGTCCGGCGATCACGTAGACGCCTTCGGCGGGCTTGGCGCCGAGCCAGCCGAGCAGGATGCAGACGATCACGAAGATCCAGAAGAACTGCTTGGCCAGCGGGCGATATTTCGACGATCTGGTCCGGGCGGTATCGAGCCAGGGCAGGAACGCCAGGATCAGGATCGCGCCGAACATGGCGATGACGCCGGCCAGCTTGTTCGGAATGCTGCGCAGGATCGCGTAGAACGGCAGGTAATACCATTCCGGCACGATATGCGGCGGCGTCACGCCGGGATTGGCGGGGATGTAGTTGTCGGCCTCGCCGAGATAATTCGGCATGTAGAAGATGAACCACGAAAACAGCAGCAGGAAGCAGGAGACGCCGAACATGTCCTTCATGGTCGCGTAGGGCGTGAACGGCACCGTGTCCTTGGCGGTCTTCGGCTCGACGCCGGCCGGATTGTTCTGGCCCGCGACATGCAGCGCCCAGACATGCAGCACCACCACGCCGGCGATCACGAACGGCAACAGGTAATGCAGCGAGAAAAAGCGGTTCAGCGTCGGATTGCCAACGGAGTAGCCGCCCCACAGCAGCGTCACGATGCTCTCGCCGAAATACGGCACGGCCGAGAACAGGTTAGTGATGACGGTGGCGCCCCAGAAGCTCATCTGGCCCCACGGCAGCACGTAACCCATGAAGCCGGTCGCCATCATCAAGAGGTAGATGATGACGCCGAGGATCCAGAGCACTTCACGCGGTTCCTTGTACGACCCGTAATAGAGGCCGCGGAACATGTGGATGTAGACGGCAAGAAAGAACATCGAGGCGCCGGAGGCGTGAATGTTGCGCAGCAGCCAGCCGTAGTTGACGTCACGGACGATGAGTTCGACCGACTTGAAGGCAAGATCGGCATGCGGCGTGTAATGCATCGCCAGAATAACGCCGGTGATGATCTGCACGGCCAACATCATCGAAAGGATGGCGCCGAAGGTCCACCAGTAATTCAGGTTGCGCGGCGTCGGGTACGCCACGAACGAGGAATGCATCAGTCCCATGATCGGGAGGCGCCGCTCGATCCACTTCAAGGCGGGGTTGGTCGGCTGGAAATCGGATGGTCCGCTCATTGATGCGATCCTGAGGAAGGTAGACGACGCGACGGGCAAAGGGGCCTCGGGCTGACGCCCGGGCCTTTAGCCGATCTGGATTTTGGTATCGGAAACGAACTGGTAGGGCGGCACCGGGAGGTTGGTGGGCGCGGGGCCTGAGCGAATGCGGCCCGAGGTGTCGTATTGAGAGCCGTGGCAGGGGCAGAAAAAGCCGTCGTACTGGCCCTCATGGGCGATCGGGATGCAGCCGAGATGGGTGCAGATGCCGATCACCACCAGCCACTGTTCATGCCCTGCCTTGACCCGCGCCTCATCGGTTTGCGGATCGGGCAGGCTCGCGATCGACACCTTGCGGGCCTCGTCGATCTGCTTCTTGGTCCGGTGGCTGACGAAGATCGGCTTGCCGCGCCAGAACACCTTGATGTCCTGTCCTTCGGCGATCGGGGTCAGGTCGACCTCGATCGGCGCGCCTGCCGCGACCGTCGAGGCATCCGGGTTCATCTGGGAAACCAGCGGCCACACCGTGGCGGCGGCGCCAACGGCAGCGACGGCTCCGGTTGCGACATAAAGGAAATCACGGCGTGTCGGATGGCCCGCCGAAGACGCTGTCGTCACGATTCCAAGCCCTTTCTCATCTGCAGCCGGCGCTACCGTCTCCGGACACGCTGGAGGCGCAACCGCAAGAGGCTGCCGGCGCCCGCGGCCCCCGCGGCGGCAAAAAAACCGCTCTTCCTTCCCCAATCCGGCGGAACAAGCAGTCCAGAATCGTTCTATTGGCACCCTTGCCGTAATAGCGCAAGCCCGCTATCGGCTCGCAAACGTGCAATGCACTAAATCCGCGCCAGGCCTCGAATTATTCGGACATTCATCAGCACTTCCAAAAGCCGCCACACCATGCAGATTGCGCTCTTCCAACCCGACATCCCCCAGAACACCGGAACGATTCTGCGCCTGTGCGCATGCCTGGACGTGGCGGCCCACATTATCGAGCCGGCCGGGTTTCCGACTTCCGATCGGCATTTCCGCCGGGCGGGAATGGACTATCTCGACCACGTCGCCATTACCCGCCATGACTCATGGTCAAAATTCGAGCAATGGCGTAACGAGGCGGGTTTCCGGCTGGTGCTGTTTACGACCAGGGGCGCCGACTCCTATCTGGATTTCCGCTACGGAAGGGACGATGTCCTGCTGTTCGGGCGGGAGTCAGCGGGGGTTACCGACGAGGTCGCTTGCAGCGCCGATGCGCGGCTGGCGATCCCGATCAGGCCGGGCTTGCGCTCGCTCAATGTGGCCATAGCGGCCGCCATGGCATTGGGCGAGGCGCTGCGGCAGACCGGCTCCACGGTTGAGGGCGAGATACGGTCCGAGGAGAGATTGTGAGTTACGCGGTCAAGGAGATATTTCTGACCTTGCAGGGTGAAGGCGCGCATGCCGGCCGCGCGGCGGTTTTCTGCCGTTTTTCCGGCTGCAATCTCTGGAGCGGCCGCGAACAGGACCGCGGCACCGCCACCTGTCGGTTTTGCGACACCGATTTTGTCGGCACCGACGGTACATTCGGCGGCCGCTATGCCGGTCCGGACGAACTCGCCGAAATCATCGCCGGGCAATGGACCGGCGACGCCGCCAACCGCTATGTCGTGCTGACCGGCGGCGAGCCGTTGCTGCAGGTGGATACCCCCTTCATCGATGCGCTGCACGCGCGCGGCTTCCTGATCGGCATCGAGACCAACGGCACGATCGTTCCTCCTGATGGCATGGACTGGGTCTGTGTCAGCCCCAAAGCCGGCGCCGGCCTCGTGGTGCGCCGCGGCCACGAGTTGAAGCTGGTCTATCCGCAGCCGGGCGCGGCGCCGGAGGATTTCGCAGGCCTCGATTTCGAGCGTTTCTCGCTGCAACCGCTGGACGGCCCTGACCTGATCGAGAACACGGCGCGCGCGGTCGACTATTGCCTGCGCCATCCGCAGTGGCGGCTCAGCCTGCAGACGCACAAGACGCTCGGCATCAGATAGGATCCAGGATTTTCAAGATGTGGGAACTGACCAAATCGTTTCGCTTTGAAGCTGCGCACGCCCTCAAGGGTACCACCTTCGGCGCGGCCAGCGAGGAAATTCACGGCCACTCGTTCCGCGCCGAGGTGAGCGTGCGTGGCGTGCCCGATCCCTCAACCGGCATGGTGCTCGACCTCGGCGTGCTGGAGCTCGGCATGGAAGAAGTCCGCCGGACCCTCGACCACAAGCTCCTGAACAAGGTCGAGGCGCTGGGGGCGCCGACGCTGGAAAACCTTTCGCGCTACATCTTCGAACGGCTGCAGCACTCCTGCGCGATCAGCCGCGTCAGCGTTCACCGCGACAGCTGCAACGAGAGCTGCTCTTATTTCGGGCCACAGGGCTAGGACCAGTATTTCCGTCATTGCGAGGGGCGAAGCGACGGAGCAATCCATTCTTTTCGCGGCACGATGGATTGCTTCGCTGCGCTCGCAATGACGAAAGGAGACGGATTGACCATGGACCTATCGCAGATCGAGGATCGCAAGACGCGGGCGCGGAGCTGGTTCGAGGCGCTGCGTGACGACATCTGCGCGGCGTTCGAGCGGCTGGAAGACGATGCACCGGCCTCGCTCTATCCGGGCGAGGCCGGACGCTTTGCGCGCACGCCCTGGACCCGCACCGACCACACCGGCAAGCCGGGCGGCGGCGGCGTGATGTCGATGATGCGCGGCAGGCTGTTCGAGAAGGTCGGCGTGCACTGCTCCACCGTGCATGGCGAATTCGCGCCGGAATTTCGCGCCCAGATTCCGGGCGCCGCGGACGACCCGCGATTCTGGGCGTCGGGGATTTCGCTGATCGCCCACATGCACAATCCGCACGTGCCTGCCGTTCACATGAACACCCGCTTCGTGGTCACCACCAAGGCCTGGTTCGGCGGCGGCGCCGACCTGACGCCGGTGCTCGACCGGCGCCGCGCCCAGGACGACCCCGACACGCTCGCCTTCCATCGGGCGATGAAGGAGGCCTGCGACGGATCGAACGGCGTGGCCGACTACGACAAGTACAGGAAGTGGTGTGACGAGTATTTCTACCTGCCGCACCGCAAGGAGGCGCGCGGCATCGGCGGGATCTTCTACGACTGGCACGACTCCGGTGACTGGGACGCCGATCTCGCCTTCACCCGGGATGTCGGCCGCGCCTTCCTGAAAATCTATCCTGAACTGGTCAGGCGCAATTTCGGCCTCGCCTGGGATGCGGCGGATCGCGAGGAACAGTTGATCCGGCGCGGGCGCTATGTGGAGTTCAACCTGCTCTATGACCGCGGCACCATCTTCGGACTGAAAACCGGCGGCAACGTCGATTCGATCCTGTCGTCGATGCCGCCGGAGGTAAAGTGGCCATGATCTCCTGTCATGACTGATCGCTATGATGCTGGTCGTGTCATGTTATCCAAGGAGCAGATCATGGATTTGAAGCCCGGCGATGTCGTAATTCTGAAGTCCGGCGGCCATCCGCTTAGCGTGGTGGAGGTCAACGGCGGTAATGCTGCGTGCGTATGGATGGGCAACGAAGGCGATCTCTTTCGCGAAACGCTGCCGCTTGCCGTGCTTGAGCTTGCCGAAACCGATACGTCCGATGACGACGAAGAAGACGACGAAGAGGAAGCCGATGACGACGAAGAAGAGGCCGAGAACAGCAAGGTTGCTTGAGGGAAACTAGTGGGAACCCTGACGTCGCCCGGCTTCCCTGGCCTGGCGGCGTCGTTTCCCCGAATTGGACGCCGTGCGAGGTATCTGGTATTCGCGGCAAACCGGCCGCAGCTTGCCGTGGTCGATACCGCTGGAAGCGAAATGGCCGTCACGCATGACTGAGCTGCCCCGCGCCATGCTGATCGACATGGACGACACGATCCTGTCGGCCTATGGCCGCCCCGAGATCGCCTGGCACCATGTCGCGAGCGAATTTTCCGGCGAGTTTGGGCCCTTGACGTCCAAACAGGTCGCCACCGCGGTGCTGGATTCCGCGCGGCAGTTCTGGGCGGTCGCGGAGGCCGAATGGCGGCTCAAGCTGAACGAGGCGCGACGCGTGGTGGTCAGGGACGGATTTGCCGCGCTCGCAGCCGACGGCCATGTCCTGGCGGTGGATCTGGCGGACAGGCTCGCCGACCGCTTCACCGCCTACCGCGAGGAAGAGATGTTCGTTTTCCCCGGCGCGCATGACGCCATCGACGAATTGAAGGCGCGCGGGGTGAAACTGGCGTTGGTGACCAACGGCGCCGGCGCCGCCCAGCGCGCCAAGGTCGAGCGCTTTGCGCTGTCGCATCGGTTCGACCACATCCAGATCGAGGGCGAGCATGGTTTTGGCAAGCCGGAAGAGCGCGCCTATCTGCACGCCATGCAGGCGCTCGGCGTTACCGCTCCCGAGACCTGGATGGTCGGTGACAATCTGGAATGGGAGGTCGAGGCGCCGCAGCGGCTTGGCATCTACGCGATCTGGATCGACGTGCATGGCGAGGGCCTGCCGGCGGGCTCCCCCGTGAAGCCGGATCGCATCATCCGATCGCTGATGGAACTGCTGCCGCCCGCGAACGGATGAAATGGCCTGTCCAGCCAGCGGGGATACTCACAGCCGGTGGTCGCGGGCGAGCCGGGCGGCAGCCCGATCGGCGATGGCGTCGAGCGTGGATTGATCCAGTGGAAAATCCGCCGCGAGCCAGGCGTCTTCCGCAAGCGTGAGCACATGGCCGAGCGCGGGGCCTTCGGCAATGCCGCGCGCGATGAAATCCGCCGCCTTGAGCGGAAATTTCGGGGTGCTCCAGCGCTGTGGCAAGATCGCAAGCTCGCGCCAGTGCCCCGGGTCGCTGCCTGCGCCGGCACGCGCCCACGCCAGCATCAGCCGGTCGCGATAGGGGTCCTCGCCGATCCGGTAGAGCAGCCGCCGCGCCCGCGCCTCGTCCTTGCCGACGAAGCGCCACCAGCGATGACCCATGGAGTCGAGCGCCCTGGCTTCCGCGTTGGAGAGACGAAGCCGCGACGCAACGCGCTTGGCGTCTTCCGTGACGGCAACCGCCAGCGCGGCCAGCCGCCGCACCGGGTTCGGCGCAAGTCCCAGCACGCGCTCCGCCGCGATCATCGAGGCGAACGCGCCGGTGTAGGTGACGCCGCCGAAGATCGCCAGCAGCAGGCCGGCATCCGCCATCGCCTGCGCCGCGCCCCCTGCCCCCTCCGCGACCAGCAGCTTCAACATCTCCATCCGCACCCGTTCGGCGGAAAGCCCGGCCAAACCTGCGCGGCCGGCGATGCAGGCGAGGTATCCGGTGCGATCGGGTTCGCCCGTCCCATAGGCGGCATGCATGCGGAAAAAGCGCAGGATACGCAGATAATCCTCGGCGATGCGCTGGCCGGCGTCGCCGATGAACCGCACCCGCTTGGCGGCGACATCGGCAAGCCCGCCGACGTGGTCATGCACGACGCCTGCGGCATCGACGGAAAGCCCGTTGATGGTGAAGTCGCGCCGTTCCGCGTCGCGAACCCAGTCCCGGCCGAACACAACCTTGGCCTTGCGGCCATAGGTCTCGGTATCCTCGCGCAGGGTCGTGACCTCGAACGGCTGGGCGTCGATCACCAGGGTCACGGTGCCGTGGTCGATGCCGGTCGGCACGCATTTGATGCCCGCCGCCCTGGCGCGGCGGACGACCTCGTCGGGCAGCGCGGTGGTCGCGATGTCGATATCGGCGACCGGAATTTCCAGAAGCGCATTGCGCACCGCGCCGCCGATCACGCGGGCTTCCTCGCCTTCGCCATTGAGCAGGGCAAGGACGCGCGCGGCCGGGCCTGACCGGAGCCAGGGCGCGTCCGACAGCACCCGGGTCCCGGTCATTTTCCTGCTCCGGGGATTTCGGTTCCGGGAACCAGCCTGCCGTTCTCGAGACGGGCGGGAACATAGGTCGAATTCGGCGGCGCGCCGGAGAAATGAGCGAGGATGACGAAGCTGACCACGACCAGCAGCAGCGACCCCAGCGTCAGTTTGGCGACCAGATGCCAGGGCCAGGACGAGGACGCGAGCAATCCGGCGCGGGTTACAATTAAAAACAGCGCATAGGCTGCGAACGGGATCAGGAAAATTGCGATCTCGGTCAGGACCGGACGTATCATGCGAGATAGATCCGCTCATACAATACGCGCAGGATGCCTGCGGTCGCGCCCCAGATGTAGCGCTCGGCGAACGGCATCGCATAATAGGAACGCTCGATGCCGCGAAACTCCCTGGAGTGGATCTGGTGATTTTCAGGATTCATCAGAAACGCCAGCGGCACCTCGAAGGCGTCATCCACCTCGCCCTCGTTGATGGCCAGCTTGAAGCCGGGCTTGACCCGCGCGACCGTCGGCAGGATGCGAAAGCCGAGCGCAGTTCCATAGAGATCGAGATAGCCGATCGGCTCGATGAAGTCGCGCGTCAGGCCGACCTCCTCCTCCGCCTCGCGCAAGGCGGCGTCGAGCGGCGAGGCGTCGGTCGCGTCGATCTTGCCGCCTGGAAACGAGATCTGGCCGGCGTGGCTCGCCAGATGCGGCGCGCGCTGTGTCAGCAGGACGGTCGGCTCGCGATGGTCGACCACCGCAATCAAAACCGCCGCCGGTCGCACCGGCTGCTCGCGCGCGATGATCTCCAGCATCCGGTCATTACCCTCGTCGCCGGTCCTGGGAACGATATTGGGATCGATCAGGCCGGGCGGCACCTCGAAACTCAGCCGCGCCTGGCTCCGCGCGAAGAATTCCGCCGAGTCGATCGGAGCCGCTTCCATCTTCCTCAGCATCGGCTCGTTCAAACCGCGTCCCTCACCTGCCTGGCATCCGCCATGGCGAAGAATTCGCCGCCGGACTCGATCCCGAACATGGTCTGTCCATCGACCACCCGCTCCTCCCCCATGTCAACCAGATCGTAATAGAGCGCGCGGGTCACCTTGGCCCACAGATCGGCGCGAACATGCAGATAAGGGGTCAACCCGCCGTCGGCCGCCATCTCGAACCGCAGGCGATGTGAGGAATCGCATGGCACCCAGTCGTCGACATTGGTGCGAAAGCGCAGCAACCGGCCTCCCTCGCCGGCCTCGGTCAGCATCTCCACCGCCAGGAACGGCGCATCGTCGACGCGAATGCCGACTTTCTCGACCGGGGTCACGAGAAAGTGCTTGCCGCCCTCGCGCTTCAGAATGGTCGAGAACAGGCGCACCAGCGCCGGCCGCCCGATCGGGGTGCCCAGATAGAACCAGGTACCATCACTGGCGATTCGCATGTCGAGATCGCCGCAGAATGGCGGGTTCCACAGGTGCACCGGTGGCAGCCCTTTGCCGGCCGGGGCGGCGTTGGCGGCCTCGCGTGCCGCGACCGTTAGTCCTTCGAGGCCCTGAGCGCCGGATTGCCCTTGCTTCGCCATTGTTTGCCCGGAGTCTGACTGTTGATCTGGCACGATTGGTGCACGTGTTCAGGTTCAAATGTTCGGTTCAAGTGTTCTGATCGATATCTAACGCCTGGCGTCCGTACTAATCTTGATCAAGGTCGCTACAACGTGATGCCTTTGATACCCCGAAATGCCGATAATGTGGGGATAGTTTAATTCAACAAATACATGGCCTTTGTGCAAGTTTAGCATGAGGTTGGTGGCATGACGACGCAATCGGCGCGGTCATGGAGCGGTCAAGGAGACGGACATGGCTAACGCTGACGGTGTCGAGAAACTCGAGGACGCGATCGTCCGTTCGGCCGAACAGGTCGCCGATCAGATTCGCACCGCTAAAGAGGCGATTTCGACCGTCATCTTTGGCCAGGACCGGGTGATCGAGAACACCTTGGTAACGATCCTGTCCGGCGGCCACGCGCTGCTGATCGGGGTGCCCGGTCTCGCCAAGACCAAGCTGGTGGAAACGCTCGGCATCACGCTCGGGCTTGATGCCAAGCGCATCCAGTTCACACCCGACCTGATGCCGTCCGATATTCTGGGCGCCGAAGTGCTCGACGAGAGCAATTCCGGCAAGCGATCGTTCCGCTTCATCGCCGGGCCGGTGTTCGCCCAGCTGCTGATGGCCGACGAAATCAACCGCGCCAGCCCGCGCACCCAGTCGGCGCTGTTGCAGGCCATGCAGGAACAGCACATCACCGTCGCCGGCGCCCGCCATGACCTGCCCAAACCGTTCCACGTGCTCGCCACCCAGAACCCGCTGGAGCAGGAAGGCACCTATCCGCTCCCGGAAGCCCAGCTTGACCGCTTCCTGATGGAGATCGACGTCGATTACCCCGACCGCGACGCCGAGCGGCGCATCCTGTTCGAAACCACCGGCGCGGAGCAGACGCTCGCCAAGGCTTCGATGAACGCGGAGATCCTGATCACGGCGCAGCGACTGGTGCGGCGCCTTCCGGTCGGCGACAGCGTGGTTGAGGCGATCCTGTCACTGGTACGCGCAGCCCGTCCCAATGCCGAAGGCGGCGACAAGCTGATCGCGTGGGGACCGGGCCCGCGCGCCAGCCAGTCGCTGATGCTGGCGGTCCGCGCCCGCGCGCTGCTCGACGGCCGCCTCGCGCCCTCGATCGACGACGTGCTCGATCTGGCCGAACCGGTGCTGAAGCACCGCATGGCGCTGACATTCTCAGCGCGCGCGGAAGGCCGCACCATTCCCGACGTGATCCGGCAATTGAAGACGCGGATCGGTTGATGGCCGCAGAGACTGGACACGAAGCCCGGGAGATCGTTGCAATCCGACGCGCCGATGGCGAGAGCCGAACGCTCGCCGCATCGCTCCCCCGTCTCGTGCTTGAAGCCCGCCGCATCGCCGCCAATGTCATCCACGGCCTGCATGGCCGGCGCCGCGCCGGCGCCGGCGAAAGCTTCTGGCAGTACCGCCGCTTCGTTTCCGGCGAGCCGGCGCAGAACGTCGACTGGCGCCGGTCGGCGCGCGACGATCATCTCTATGTCCGCGAGCAGGAATGGGAGGCCGCGCATACGGTGTGGCTTTGGCCGGACCGCTCGCCGTCGATGGCGTTCGCCTCGAAAGCCGCGCGCGACAGCAAGCTGGAGCGCGGTCTGATCGTTGCCTTCGCGCTGGCCGAATTGCTGGTCGCCGGCGGCGAGCGCGTCGGCATTCCCGGCCTGCTTAACCCGACCGCGAGCCGCACCGTGATCGACAAGATGGCGCAGGCGATGCTGCATGACGATGCCGCGCGCGCCAGCCTGCCGCCCTCCTTTGTGCCGTCGGCGCTGGCCGAGATCGTCGTGCTGTCCGATTTCTGGTCGCCGATGGACGAAATCCGGAGCATGCTGGCGGGCCTGTCGGCTTCCGGCGCGCATGGCACGCTGATCCAGGTGGTCGATCCCGCGGAAGAGACCTTTCCCTATTCCGGGCGGGTTGAATTCGTCGAGCCCGAGGGCGGCGGCGCCGTCACGGCCGGCCGCGCCGAGAGCTGGGCCAGCGACTATGTCGCGCGCGTCGCGACCCATCGCGACGAAATCCGCGCCGAAACCAACAAGCTTGATTGGCTGTTCTCGACCCACACCACCAGCCGCTCCGCCGCCGAGCTGCTGCTGTTCCTGCATTCGGGCATGATGGTGAGCAAGGGAAGCGCGCGCGGCGCAACCGTCAAGGTGGGGCGAAGCGCATGATCGCGGGCCTGCCTCTCACCTTTGCCCAACCGCTGCTGTTGCTCGGCCTGTTGAGCCTGCCGGTGCTGTGGTGGCTGCTGCGGGTGATGCCGCCGCGGCCGCGGCGGATCGAGTTTCCGCCTACCCGGCTGTTGTTCGACATCAGACCGAAAGAGGAAACGCCGTCACGCACGCCGTGGTGGCTGACGGCGTTGCGCCTCGCCGCCGCGGCGCTGGTCATTCTCGCCGCCGCGGGTCCGATCTGGAATCCGCAGACCGGCGTCGGCGGCGGGAACGCGCCGCTGGTGATCCTGCTCGACGACGGCTGGAGCGCGGCGGCAAGCTGGGAGACCAGGATCAGGACCGCCGACGAACTGATCGCCAATGCCGACAACGATCGCCGCGGCGTCGCGCTTGTTGCGCTGTCCGAGCCGGCGCGTGACATAACCCTGGCGCCGGCCGGGGCCGCCCGCGTCGCCCTGCGTCAGATCGCGCCGAAGCCGTATTCGATCGACCGCGTCGACACGCTTGGCGCCATCGACCGTTTCCTGAAGGCGACCGGCGACGCCGAAATCGCCTGGCTATCGGACGGCGTCGATACCGGCCGCGGCGTCGAGTTCGTCGAGGGCCTCGGCAAGACCATGGGTGAGCGCAAGCTGACGGTGTTCGAGGGCGGCGCGCCCGCCGCGCTGGCGTTGGTGGCCGCGGAAAATGCCGCGGCGAAGATGACGGTGAAGGTGCTGCGTACCGGCAGCGGCGTCGCCGCCGGCGTGGTTCGCGCCGTCGACGCCAAGGGCTCGCCGATTGGCGAGGCGCGTTACGGCTTTGCCATGCAGGGCCGCGAGGCGGAGGCGGCGTTCAGTCTGCCGGTCGAGCTGCGCAACGACATCGCGCGGCTGGAAATACTGGGCGAGCGATCGGCGGGCGCGGTGCAATTGCTGGACAAGCGATGGCGGCGGCGCGCGGTCGGCATCGTCACCGGCGCGACCAGCGATACCGCGCAGCCGCTTCTGGCATCGACCTTCTACCTCACGCGGGCGTTGTCGCCGTTCGCCGATGTGCGGCTCGGCGACCGGGGCGCACCGCAACAGGTGATCGCGCAATTTCTTGATCAGCGGTTGCCGATGATCGTGCTGGCCGACGTCGGCACGCTCTCGCCGGAAATGCGCGAGCGGCTCAACGCGTGGATCGATCAGGGCGGCGTGCTGGTGCGCTTCGCAGGCCCCCGGCTGGCGCAGGCCGATGACGATCTGGTGCCGGTGAAGCTGCGTCGTGGCGGCCGCAGCCTCGGCGGCAGCCTGACCTGGGAAAAGCCGCAGCATCTGGCTTCCTTTGCCGCCGATGGGCCGTTCGCGGGGCTTGCTGTGCCCAGGGACATCACCGTCAACCGGCAGGTTCTGGCGGAGCCCAACACCCTTCTTGCGACCAGGAGCTGGGCGTCGCTGGAAGACGGCACGCCGCTGGTGACCGGCGAGCGGCGCGGCAAGGGCGTGCTCAGCCTGTTCCATGTCGGCGCGGACTCGCGCTGGTCGGACCTGCCGATGTCCGGCGGCTTCGTCGAGATGCTGCGGCGATTGGTCGACATGTCCGGCTACACCGCCAAGCCGGGCGCGGGCGTCGCCAGCGAAGTGACGAATGTCGAGACCGTGGCGCCGCTGCGCACGCTCGACGGCTTCGGCGCGTTCGGTCCGCCACCCGCGGCCGCAAAGCCGATGCCGGCGGACTACCGCGATCGCGCCACTGCGGATCATCCGCCGGGTTTCTACGGCTCTGCCGAGGGCCCGATCGCGGTCAACACGCTGGCATCGGCCGATCGCATCGCCGCGCTCGACACATCTTCCCTGCGCGCCCAGCGCGCCGGTTACACCAATGCCGAACCGCGCGACCTCAGAGGCATCCTGTTGTCGTCGTCGCTGGCGCTGTTCCTGATCGACGCGGTCGTGGTCGCGATGCTGGGCGCGGGCCTTGCCGCGCTGTGGCGGCGCCGGCGCGCGGCGGCCGCGGCGGTGATGCTGGCGATCCTGTCCGCGACATCGATCGCGCCGTCGCCGGCCAGCGCTCAAGGTATCGACGAGACTGCCGTCAGGGCGGTCTCGCAGACCCGGTTGGCCTATGTCGTGACCGGCAATGCCGACGTCGATTCCATCGTCAAGGCCGGCATGGCCGGGCTCACCCTGTTCCTCGCCCAGCGCACCGCGCTGGAGGCCGGCGACCCCGTCGGTGTCGATCCCGCGCGCGACGAGCTGGCGTTCTTTCCGCTGATCTACTGGCCGGTGGTGCCGGGCGCGCCGAAGCCGCCGCAGGACGCCATCAACCGCATCGAAACCTACATGAAGCAGGGCGGCACGGTCGTTTTCGACACCCGCGACGCCATCGAGGCGCCGCCGGGCGAGAACGGCGCTGCGCAGACGCCGGGCATGCGCACCTTGCGTGAAATCCTATCCTCGCTCGACGTGCCCGAGCTCGAGCCGGTGCCGCGCGAGCACGTGTTGACCAAGACGTTCTACCTGCTGCGCGATTTTCCCGGCCGCTTCATCTCGGGCCAGACCTGGGTCGAGACCTTGCCGCGCGAGGATGACGACGAAACGGCGTCGCGGCCGGCGCGCGGCGGCGACGGCGTCTCTCCGATCATCATCACCTCGAACGATCTCGCCGGCGCCTGGGCGATCCGCCCGGACGGCCAGCCGATGCTGCCGCTCACGCCCGGCGAGCCGCGGCAGCGCGAATTCGCCTTCCGCTCCGGCGTCAACATCGTGATGTACACGCTGACCGGCAACTACAAGGCCGACCAGGTTCACGCCCCTGCCCTGATCGAACGGTTGGGGCAATAGCTCATGCAATACGGCATCGCATTCACGCCGCTGGTTCCCGCGCTCGTGCTGTGGATCGCGCTCGCCGCGATCGTGGCGATATCGGCGCTGCTGCTTCTCGCGCGCGCGCGCGGCGCCGCGGTGCGGGTGGCGGCGCTGGCGCTGGTCCTGCTGGCGCTCGCCAATCCCTCCTTCACCCGCGAAGACCGCGAGCCGTTGTCCTCGGTCGCGGCTGTCGTGATCGACCGGAGCCCGAGCCAGAATTTCGGCGCGCGGACCCAGGAGACCGCGAAGGCGCAGGAAGCGCTGGTCGATGCGCTGAGGAAGATCAAGGGACTGGAAGTCCGAATCGTCGAGGCCGGTCAGGCCGATGGCGAGACTGACGGCACCCGGCTGTTCGGCGCGCTGGCCTCGACGCTGGCGGACGTCCCGGTGGAGCGGGTCGCCGGCGCATTCCTGATCAGCGATGGCCGCGTGCATGACATTCCCGCCAACGTCGCCGCCCTCGGCTTCCAGGCCCCCGTGCATGCCCTCATCACCGGACGCAAGGACGAGCGCGACCGCCGGATCGCGATCTCGGCCGCGCCGCGGTTCGGTATCGTCGGACAGACCCAGACCATCACCTACCGGCTGGACGATCAGGGCGTCAGCGGCCAGCGCGCCAGGATCGTGGTGCGCCGTGATGGCGAGGTGGTTTCCGAGCGCATGATGCAGAGCGGCCAGACTGCAAACGCCGAGATCGACATCAAGCACGCCGGCCCGAACATCATCGAGATCGAGGCTTCGCCGCTCGAGAATGAACTGACGCTGGTCAACAACCGCGCGGTGGTCGCGATCGACGGCGTCCGCGACAAGTTGCGCGTGCTGCTGGTATCAGGCGAGCCGCATTCCGGCGAGCGCACCTGGCGCAATCTGTTGAAGTCCGACGCCAGCGTCGACCTCGTGCATTTCACGATTCTGCGGCCGCCGGAGAAGCAGGATGGCACGCCGATCAACGAATTGTCGCTGATCGCGTTTCCGACCCGGGAGTTGTTCCAGCAGAAGATCAACGAATTCCATCTGATCATCTTCGACCGCTACGCTCGCCAGGGCGTGCTTCCGATCTCCTATTTCGACAACATCGCGCGCTATGTCCGCTCCGGCGGCGCGGTACTGGTTTCGGCCGGGCCGGATTACGCGTCCACCACCAGCATCTGGCGCACGCCGCTGGATTCCGTGCTGCCGGCCGAACCTGTGGGCGTTACCGAGAAACCCTTCCATGCGCATTTGAGTGACGTCGGCAAGCGCCACCCGGTCACGCGCGGTCTTGAGGGCTCCGCCAGCGAGCCGCCGCGATGGAGCCGGTTCTTCCGCACCATCGACACCCGCAACGCCATCACCCCGCCGGTGATGACCGGCGCCGACGGCAAGCCGCTGCTGCTGCTGTCGCGCTTCGGCGAAGGCCGCGTCGCGCTATTGTTGTCCGATCACATCTGGCTGTGGGCGCGCGGCTTTGAAGGCGGCGGACCGCATCTTGACCTGCTGCGGCGAACCTCGCACTGGCTGATGAAACAGCCTGAACTGGACGAAGAAGCGTTACGCCTGCAAATCCAGGGCAAGGATCTCGTGGTGCTGCGCCAGACCATGGCCGACAACGTCCCGCCGGTGACGGTGACGTCGCCAAGCGGCGCCACGAAGGAGCTCACGCTGACGGCCAGCGAGCCCGGAACCTGGCGCTCGGCCCTTCCTGCCAGCGAGCTCGGCCTCTGGCAGGCAAGCGATGGAACCCTGAAGGCCCTCATCAATGTTGGGCCGACCAATCCGAAGGAATTCTCCGAAGTCACCTCCACGACCGCGATGCTGAAGCCGCTGGCGCAGGCCACCGGCGGCGACGCCCGACGCCTGGCCGACGGCGACGGAATTGAACTCCCGCGCGTGGTGCCGGTGCGCGCTTCCGGCATTTTCCATGGTGACGGCTGGATGGGCGTGAAAATGCGCGACGCCAGCGTCGTCAAGGGCGTCGGCGTACTGCCGATGTTCGCCGGCCTGGTCGGATTGTTGCTGTTGCTCGGCGCATTCGCAGCAACATGGTTGCGCGAGGGGCGTTAGGCGCGACTTAAGGGACCCGTTGCCGCAATAACACAAGGGCCGGTGGCCATCTCAAGCCGGCCGGCCGCAGGTTGACATCGCTTCGACCTTCCGATGTTATAATATAACATCGGGCGATACGGCACCCTGCCGCCCGGGATGGCGTAACGCTGCATGAACTGGTTCCGCAAACACCTCAAGCACGGCTCGCGGCTGGCGCTGTTTGCACTCGCGATCCAGATCGCGCTGTCGTTCGGGCATTTTCACGGGGCCGCCCCCGCCGACGTCGCGAGCCACGCCCAGGTTGAGGCGGCCAGCGAAACCGCCCAACAGCCGCAGCCTTCCCATCACGATCCGGACCAGCGCGCAGCCTGCGCAATCTGCGCCATTATCTCCTCGACCGACAGTTTCGTGTTCGCCACGTCGCCATTGCTGGAGTTGCCGGAGACGGTCGAGCCTCGGTACCTAACCGCCAAAGCCGAGTTCGCGCATCTCGGCCCGCGCCATCACGCGTTCCGGTCCCGCGCGCCGCCCGCCTCCTGACATCGATTGATTGACATCCCCGAGGGAATCCGCCGCGTCACGCGCGGCTGGTTCACCGCGAGAAATCGGTCCGCCGGATCTCGGCGGCAGCAGGATCGAAACAATGACATTCTGTAAAAAAAGAGTGGCCCACCTCGGTGGGACGAGCTGGCTGTTGCTATGCGCGGTCGGCAATCATGCGTTGGCCCAGGAAACGGCATCGCCGCCTTCCTCGACACAACTGCCTGGAATCACCGTGACAGCGCCGAGCCCGATCGTGCGGCGAACGCCCGCGCCATCGCGAACGCCGGCGCGCGCAGCCCGTGCCGCGCCCGGCCAGACCCGCGAACGCGCAGCGCAGCCGCCGGCCGCACCCGCCGCCGCGCTCCAGCAGGGTGTCCTGCCTGTCGTGACCGACCAGTTCGCCAGCGTCACGGTCGTGCCCAACGAGGAAATCCGCCGCTCCGGCGGCGCGACGCTGGGCGATCTGCTGTTCTCAAAACCGGGCATCACCGGCTCCAGCTTTGCGCCCGGCGGTTCCAGCCGGCCGATCATCCGCGGCCTTGACGTCAACCGCGTCGGCATCGTCGAGAACGGGACCAATGCCGGCGGCATCTCCGACCTCGGCGAGGATCATTTCGTACCGATCGATCCGCTCGCCACCAATCAGGTCGAAGTCGTGCGCGGGCCTGCGGCATTGCGCTACGGTTCGACCTCGATCGGCGGTGTCGTCAGCGCCACCAACAATCGCATTCCGGAAACCCTGCCCTCCTGCCCTGCGGCGCCGTTCATCAGCTATGGCCTGCCGGCGAAGGCCCCGCTGGCAAAGGCGCAATCCTCATCCTGCGTTGCCGTGGAGACGCGAACCGCGGTCAGTTCGGTCGATCGCGGCGTCGAAGGCGGCGTCCTGCTTGATGCCGGGGCTGGAAACTTCGCGGTCCACGCCGACGCTTATGGCCGCAAGGCCGGCGACTACAGCATCCCCGGCTATCCCTATCTCTTCGACCAGACGCGGCCGGTAAGCGGAAGACAGCCGAATTCTGCGGCGCAAGCGGCCGGCGCCTCGGTCGGCGGTTCCTACATCTTCCACGGCGGCTTCATCGGCGCTGCGATTACGCAGAACGATTCGCTGTATCGCATCCCCGGCATTGACGGCGCCGATCACCAGACCCGCATCGACGCGCGGCAGACCAAGTTCACCGCCAAGGGCGAATACCGTCCCGACGCGACAGCCATCGATGCCATCCGCTTCTGGGCCGGCGCCACCGACTACAAGCACAATGAGATCGGGCTCGCCGAGCCCGCCGATCTGGCGTCCACAGGCGTGCGGCAGACCTTCACCAACAGGGAGCAGGAAGGACGCGTCGAGGTGCAGATGGCGCCGTTCAACGCCCGCTTCGCTGCTATCAGCACCGCCTTCGGCCTGCAGGCCGGGCATCAGAAGTTGACGGCGTCCAGCCCGGACGATCCAACAAGTCCGCTCAATGGGGTTTGGGACCCCAACAAGAACAACCGGGTCGCCGGCTATGTCTTCAACGAATTCAGCTTCACCGACAGCACCAGGGCGCAGATTGCCGGCCGGATCGAGCATGTCAGTCTCACCGGCACGACGCCGTCATTCATCCCCGACCTGTTCGACCTCAATGCCAATCCCGACGATATCGGCGCGCCGACGGCGCGCAATCCAAGCTTCACGCCGAAGAGTGCGAGCATCGGCTTGATCCAGAATCTCCCCGGCCACCTGGTTGCGAGCATCACCGCGCAATATGTCGAGCGTGCGCCAAAACCTGCGGAATTGTTCTCGCGCGGACCACACGATGCGACCGCCACTTTCGACATCGGCAATCCTAATCTCGGCATCGAAACCGCCAAGTCGGTCGAGATCGGGCTGCGACGGGCGACCGGGCCCTTCAGGTTCGAGGCCACGGCCTACTATACCCGTTTCAACGGCTTCATTTACCGTCGCCTTACCGGCAACACGTGCGAGGATGTCGCCTGCGTTGCGCCGACCGATCCGGCGTATCCACTCGAGCTGAACCAGGCGTTTTACTCGCAGCGCGACGCCACCTTCCGCGGCGGCGAGTTCCAGAGCCAGTTGGACATCGGGCCGCTCAACGGCGGCATCTGGGGTATCGAGAACCAGTTCGATGTCGTGCGCGCCACCTTCGACGACGGCAGCAACGTTCCGCGCATCCCGCCGGTACGCGCGGGCGGCGGCCTGTTCTGGCGCGATGCCAATTGGCTGACACGGATCAACCTGCTGCACGCCTTTGCGCAGAACGACATTGCCCCGATCGGCGAGACGCCGACCGCAGGCTACAACCTGCTGAAGGCGGAGGTCAGCTACAGGACCAGGCTCGATCCATCCTGGTTCGGCGCGCGCGAGATGATGGTCGGGCTCGTCGGCAACAATCTGTTGAACGAGAACATCCGGAACTCGGTGTCCTACACCAAGGACCAGGTCCTGATGCCTGGCCTTGGCGTGCGCGCGTTTGCCAACCTGAAATTCTAGCGTGTCCCGTTTCGATTGATATCGAAAGGGCGTACTTCGCTCGAGGACGGTCTTGGCGCGCGCAAGTGGGTGGCGTTAGCTGGCTGTAGCGGCTAAACGTCTGCATGACGGCGGGCTCGACCTCCGTCACGCCCATCTCGCCCCAACCGAACGAACAGGGATAGATGCCCGCGCCGGTCAACATCCACGTCTACAGCGACGTGCTCGTCGTGCTCGGCACCGCCGGTGTGGTCATTCCTTTGGTGCGGCGTTTCGGCCTCAATCCCGTCCTGGGTTATCTCGGAGCCGGCGCGATCCTGGGTCCGCTCGGACTAGGATCGTTTATCCAAAGCTTCCCGTTTCTCTATTGGTTCACCGTAGTCGACGCCAAGAATGTGTCCGGCATTGCAGACCTTGGTATCGTGTTCCTGCTCTTCCTGATCGGGATGGAGCTATCCTACGAACGATTGAAGGCGATGCGCCGCCTGATCTTCGGGCTCGGTGGTTCGCAGATCGTGCTTTCGGCCGCGGCGATCGGCGGCATCGCAGCCCTTGCAGGCAGCACGCCTCCGGTTTCGCTGATCCTCGGAGTCTGCCTTGCTTTGTCCTCCACCGCCATCGTGATCGAGTTGCTTTCCAGACAGGGAAGGCTGAATACAAGTGCGGGTCGCGCCAGCTTTGCGACCCTGCTGGCGCAGGATCTGGCGGTGGCGCCTCTCCTGCTGTTCATCTCGATCTTTGGAGCGGGCGAAGCCGGTTCGGTTGTCGCGACGCTCGCTTTGGCGCTCACGAATGCCGCCATCGCGCTCGGCGTGATCGTCATTGCCGGTCGCGTGGTGATGAGGCCGCTGTTTCGTCTGGTCGCGTCCGCCGGAATGAGCGAATTGTTCATCGCCACGACCCTGTTCGTGATCGTCGCGACGGGAGTCGCTGCCGCCGTGGCCGGCGTCTCGATGGCGCTTGGCGCCTTTGTGGCTGGCTTGCTGCTTGCCGAGACCGAGTTCCGCAAGGCGATCGAGACCGCGATCGATCCGTTCAAGGGCCTCCTGCTCGGCCTGTTCTTCTTCACCGTCGGCATGAATATCGACTTCCGCGAACTTGCCCGCGAACCGTTCTGGCTGGTTGGGGGTGCGCTCGGGCTCATCGCCGTGAAGTCCGTCATCCTGATCGGCCTTGCCCGGTTGTTTCGTTTGTCGTGGCCAGCCTCCCTCGAAGTCGGCCTGCTGCTCGGCCCCGGCGGCGAGTTCGCCTTCGTCGGCATCGGGATGGCGACGACGCTCGGGCTGATCGACGCCAACGTATCGAGCTTCACGGTCGCGCTGACATCGCTGACCATGCTGCTCACCCCCGCGCTTTCCCATCTCGCGCGACGGCTGGCGCCAATGGTGCGCGAAGACAAGCCACTCGATCCCGAACTTGCTGCGGCGCCGAGCGGAGGCACCGGCCATGCCATTGTCATCGGGTACGGCCGCGTGGGACAAGTTGTTTGCTCGATGCTTGATCGGCACAAGCTCCAGTTTATTGCGATTGACAATGACGCCACCGCCGTCCCGGAGCAGCGGAGGCAGGGCCGCACCGTCTACTACGGTGACGCAACCAATCCCGAGTTCCTGAAGAGTTGCGGCCTCATGGAGGCCGCGGCCGTCATTGTCACGATCCAGGAAGCGGACGGCATCGACGAAATTGTCGCGCAGGTGCGCGCCCTCAGGGCAGACATGCCGGTCGTGTCCCGCGCCCGTGACGCCGAGCATGCGCGACATCTCTATCAAATCGGCGTCACCGACGCGGTACCCGAGACCGTTGAGGCAAGTCTGTTGTTGTCCGAAGCAGCGCTGATCGGCCTCGGGGTCGCGATGGGGCTGGTGGTTGCCTCGATTCATGAAAGACGCGAGGAGTTCCGGCACGAACTACAGCAGGCCGCGGGAGGCATACGGCCTGCGCCGGTCGCCCAAAGGGGCGATCGAACTGCCTGACCCGCTGCGCTACCGCGCCTTGCTCCAGTCCGGGCGAATGTTTCCGGAGACCCCGTCAAACGCACCTGCGACCAGTTCCGCGACCAGCAGGCGGCCGTAATCGACCGGGCCCGGCATGATCGCCCGCCCTTTCGGCACGACCTTGAAGCCGACGCGACCGTAATAGGGCTCGTCGCCGACCAGCATGACCAGGCGATGTCCCCCCGTTCTGGCGTCCTGCAGCGCGCGATCGAGCAGCATCCGCCCGACACCGCGGCCGCGAAACGGCGGCTCGACCGTCAACGGCCCGAGCATCAGCGCCGGCGTGTCGCCGATGCAGATCGGCAACTGGCGCACCGAGCCGACCAGCAGCGTTCCGATCCGCGCCGTGAACGACAGGTCGAGCAGATGATCGACATGCTCGCGCAAGCGGTAGGCGCTCAGCACGAAGCGGCCGGGTCCGAAGGTGCGCTCGTGCAGGCGCTCGATCGCGTGAGCGTCCTTCGGTGTTTCGGCCAGGATTGATACGGCGAGTTCGCTCATGATGTGGCGCGGAATAGCATCCGATGGCGGCGCGGTCCATCGCCCCGCCGCACTATTTGCGCCGCCGGCACCACCCTTGCGCGCCACTCAAACGTCGCGCGGTAGTCGCGCCCTCGCGTCAGCGCCAGGTCGTGGTCGGCGTCGCGCCTTCCAGCACCTCGGCGATCCGAAGCCGCGTACCCGCGGTGGTATCGGCCGGCAGCGCGGCGGCGTCATAGAATCCGCACGCGGCGATCTCGCGATTGGGTTCAGGCAGGCGGTCCTGGCGGAATTGCCTGACGACATAGACGGCGACATGGTCGCGTCGGGAGACGTGACCGTTGAAGAACAGGCCGTGCAATACCGGCTCCCCGGTCAGCTCGATCCGCCCCTCCTCGGCCAGTTCCCGCCGCAGGGCTTGAAGAAACGTCTCGCCGACCTCGACCCCGCCGCCGGGCAGATGCCAACCGGCGACATAGCTGTGCCGGACCAGGAAAACCCTGTTGCCCCCATCGAGCACGACGCCGCGGACGCCGAGCGTCATGCCGCGGGCGATGCGCCAATAGAGGTGAAAAAGCTGCCGCAACCCGGGCTCCAGCCGTTCCCGCAAGCGCCGCCGCGCCGTCACTTAAACCCCGGATGGACAGCTGTCACCATTCGTCCCTATATCCAGCCATGATCGCGCGACAGCTTTATATCACAGATGGCTCCCTGGAGGGCGAATGACGGCGCCCTTCACGCTGGCGCATTTGTCCGATCCGCATTTGCCGGTCATGCCGGCGGCGCGGCTGCGCGAACTCGCCGGCAAGCGCGCGCTCGGCTATGTCAACTGGACCCGCAACCGCCGCAAGTATCACCGCCGCGAGGTGCTGGACGCGCTGGTCGCCGACATGCAGGCGCAGCGGCCGGACCACATCGCTGTGACCGGGGATATCGTCAACCTGGCGCTGGACGCGGAGTTCGCTCCGGCGGTGACCTGGCTCGAAAGCGTGGGTACGGCGCGCGAGGTCACGGTCGTTCCCGGCAACCACGACGCCTACGTCCGCGCCACGCGGCACCATTTCGCCGGCGCGTTCGAAAACTATCTGCGCGGTGACGGCGAAACGGACGGCTCGCCGTTTCCGTTCGTGCGCCGGCGCGGGCCGCTGGCGCTGATCGGGCTATCCTCGGCGGTGCCGACACTGCCACTGATGGCGACGGGCCGGCTCGGCCGGGCGCAGCTCGATGCGCTCGAAAGCCGCCTGGCGCAGATGTCGGCGGAGCAGGCGTTCCGGGTGCTGCTGGTTCACCACCCGGTGCAGTCGGATTCGCGCATGAACCGCCTGACGGATTCGAAGGCGCTACGCGCGGTGCTGAAGCGGCGCGGCGTCGATCTGGTACTGCACGGACACGTCCACATCCACTCCACAACATGGATCGAGGGCGCGGACAAACCGATTCCCGTGATCAGCGTGCCGTCGGCCTCGGCGCTGGCGCACGGGAACCATCCGGCGGCGGCGTATAATCTGTTCTCGATCAGCCGCGACGGCGACCAATGGCGCTGCGTGCAGACCGTGCGGAGCGTGGACGCGAACTTCCGCGTCCGGGAGATCAAGCAGACGACGCTGGTCTAGCGCCGGAATATCTCTGGAAGTGTCTCGCGATCAAAAACCCTTCAGGCTCGCATACAGCGCGAGGGCGAACAGCGCGGCGGCGCCCAGCAGGAAGCCGAGCACGAAGGTGCCAAAGCCGCGGCGGCGCGGCTTCTCAGGCGGCGCAGGCGGCTCGACCATCGGCGTCGCCACCATCGCGCGCTCGCGCTCGACCATGCGGCGCGCGACATAGCTGGTGACGGCGTCCACGACCACGGCAACGTCATGCGACTCGGCGAGCACGATGCGGCCGAAACGGGTGTCCTGCACGAAGCGGTAGATGCGCTTGTCGCGCCCCATCACGACATGCGCGACCACGTCGATCCACAGCCGCGGCGTCTCGCCCTGGCTGACGCCGCGATCGAACAGGTCGACCTGCTCGGGCACCTGTTCAAACAACGGATCGAGCGCATCGTTGAGGATTTCGAGCCGCGCCACTTCGGCGTCGCGCAGTTCGACGACGACGCCGGTGCGGTCGGCGGCCTCGATCCGGGCCTGGCGCAGCGCGTCGCGCAGCCGCGTCGGCCGGATGTCGCGGGCTTCGTTACCGGTGTTTTGCGCGTCAGACATCGCGAGGCCGCCTGTGTCCTGAAGGGGAATGGGCCCGGCCAACCTAGCAGTAACGATGTTGCGCGCAAAGGCCGTTTGTTCCCAATGGGTTAGAGATTCACCGGGTTTCGTGTCCACGGCGGCGGCCCCTCACCCCTCCCTTTCTCGGTGGAGGCACGAGGAGAGGGAGGGGAAAAAGCGCAAGCGGCCCCACCCGGATTTGCCGGATGGGGCCGTGCATATCTGTCGATGCCGTGACTTCAGGCGCCGCTTCAGGCCGAGACGCGGGAGGGCTCTTCGACGATGGAGAAGCGCACACCGGCCTTGTGGCGGTTCTCTTCCGAGACCGTGCGCCAGGCATCCTCGGCCTCCTTGCGGGTCTTGAACGGACCCTGCACCTGGGCCGAGCCTTCCACGAGCTTGTGGAAGTTCATCGATCCGAACTCGCCGCCAATCACCCAGAAATTGCTCTTGGTCATGACTTGTCTCCTGCTGCTAGCGTTAGCCGAACTGGTTCATCGTGTTGTGGGCGCCGCCCGCCTTCAGCGCGGCTTCACCGGCGAAATACTCTTTGTGATCGTCGCCGATGTCGGAGCCGGCCATGTTCTGATGCTTGGCGCAGGCGATCCCCTGGCGGATCTCCTGGCGCTGAACATTCTTCACATAGCCGAGCATGCCCTGCTCGCCGAAATACTCCCGCGCGAGATTGTCGGTCGACAGCGCTGCCGTGTGATAGGTCGGCAACGTGATCAGATGGTGGAAGATGCCGGCGCGCTTGGCCGAATCGGCCTGGAAGGTGCGGATGCGCTCGTCGGCTTCAATGCCCAGCGGCGTATCGTCGTATTCCGGCTTCATCAGCTCGGCCCGATTATACTTGCTGACATCCTTGCCGGCTTCCTTCATCGCGTCATACACCTGCCAGCGGAAGTTGAGCGTCCAGTTGAACGAGGGCGAGTTGTTGTAGGCCAGCTTCGCATTCGGAATCACCTCGCGGATGCGGTCGACCATCTTGGCGATCTGCTCGATATGCGGCTTCTCGGTCTCGATCCACAACAGGTCGGCGCCGTTCTGCAGCGAGGTGATGCTGTCGAGCACGCAGCGATCTTCGCCGGTGCCGGCGCGGAACTGGTAGAGGTTGCTGGCGAGCCGCTTCGGACGCAGCATCTTGCCGTTGCGGTTGATGATGACGTCACCATTCCGGGCGTTGGCGGCCGTGACTTCCTCGCAGTCCAGGAAGCTGTTGTACTGGTCGCCGAGGTCGCCGGGCCTGTGGCTGACTGCGATCTGCTGCGTGAGACCGGCGCCGAGCGAGTCGGTGCGGGTGACGACGATGCCGTCTTCGACGCCGAGTTCAAGGAAGGCATGGCGGCAGGCCCGGATCTTCGCCAGGAATACCTCGTGCGGCACCGTCACCTTGCCGTCCTGATGGCCGCACTGCTTCTCGTCGGAGACCTGGTTTTCGATCTGCAGCGCGCAGGCGCCGGCTTCGATCATCTTCTTGGCGAGCAGGTAGGTCGCCTCCGCGTTGCCGAATCCAGCGTCGATGTCGGCGATCACAGGGACGACATGGGTCTGGAAATTGTCGATCTTTTCGATCAATGCCTTTTCCTTGGCCTTGTCGCCTGCCTTGCGCGCGGCATCGAGCGCGCGGAAAATATCGTTGAGCTCACGGGAGTCCGCCTGGCGGAGGAAGGTGTAGAGCTCCTCGATCAGCGCCGGCACCGAGGTCTTCTCGTGCATCGACTGATCGGGAAGCGGTCCGAACTCGGAGCGAAGGGCGGCGATCATCCAGCCGGAGAGATAGAGATAGCGGCGATCGGTGGTGCCGAAATGCTTCTTGACCGAGATCAGCTTCTGCTGCGCGATGAAGCCATGCCAGCACCCCAGCGACTGGGTGTACTTGGTGGGGTCGGCGTCATAGGCCGCCATGTCGCTGCGCATCAGCGCCGCAGTGTAGCGGGCGATGTCGAGCCCGGTCTTGAAGCGGTTCTGCAGACGCATGCGCGCCACGGCTTCGGCGGTGACGCCGTTCCAGGTCGGCTGGGTCTTGAGCAGCGCCTCGGCGGCTGCGAGTTCGCTGAGGTAGGAGGCCGGTCCCTGGATGGTCTGGTCGCTGATCCCGCGTGGCTGGTAGTTCATTTTCTCAATCCTTCGACATTCATGACAGTGCATTGCGAAACGTCACGGTAGCTAAACGCTAGAAACCATATTTCGTATAGTCTGCTTGCCTTTGAATGGTGATGTCATGTAACATACGGACTTGTCATATATGTCATTTTGTTATTTTTGTCACAAACCGAGCGAACTACCCTTTCCTCCCGCTCCTCGCGCTTCTTTCGGGGGGACAGGGTCGGGGTTAGGGGCTCTCTCCGCAGCATCGGATTCGCGGAAAGCCCCTCGCCCGTCGCTACGCGCCGGCCTCTCCCTGCACGCAGGGCGAGGCTGATCGAGCCCGAATCTCGAGATTCCGGATCGCCGCTCCGCGTCGTCCGGAATGACAACAGGACGAGGTAGCCATGGCCGCCAATTCCGGAAAGAAGCTGTTCGTCGGCCCCCGCTTCCGGCGGATTCGCCAGCAGCTCGGGCTGTCGCAGACCCAGATCGCCGAGGGGCTCGGGATTTCGCCGAGCTACATCAACCTGATCGAGCGCAACCAGCGCCCGGTGACGGCGCAGATCCTGCTCCGGCTGGCCGAGACCTATGACCTCGACCTGCGCGACCTCGCCAGCGCCGACGAGGACCGCTTCTTTGCCGAACTGAACGAGATCTTCTCCGATCCGCTGTTTCGCCAGATCGACCTGCCGAAGCAGGAGCTGCGCGACCTCGCCGAATTGTGCCCCGGCGTGACGCATTCGCTGCAACGGCTCTACGCCGCCTATACCGAGGCCCGCCGCGGCGAGACCCTGGTGGCGGCGCAAATGGCCGACCGCGACGAGGGCTCGCGCTTCGAGGCCAACCCGATCGAGCGCGTGCGCGACCTGATCGAGGCCAACCGCAACTATTTCCCCGAACTGGAACAGGCCGCGGAAATCCTGCGCGACGAACTCAACGCCTCCGCCGAGGAATTGTTCGCGGCGCTCGCCGCACGGCTGCGCGAAAAGCATTCGATCGTCACCCGCATCATGCCTGTCGACGTGATGCGCGAGACGCTGCGGCGGTTCGACCGCCATCGCCGGCAGCTCCTGATCTCCGAACTGGTCGACGGCACCGGGCGCGCCTTCCAGCTCGCGCTGCAGATCGGGCTCACCGAAGGCGGCGCCGCCATCGACGCCATCGTCAACCGCGCCGGCCCGCTCGACGACACGCCGCGGCGGCTCTACCGCATCACGCTGGCGAATTACTTCGCCGCCGCGGTGATGATGCCCTACCAGGCGTTTCACGCCGCGGCGGAAAACCTTGGCTATGACGTCCACGTGCTGGCGCAGCGTTTTAATGCCGGCTTCGAGCAGGTCTGCCACCGCCTCACCACGCTGCAGCGGCCGAACGCGCGCGGCGTGCCGTTCTTCCTGCTGCGCGTCGACAACGCCGGCAACGTCTCCAAGCGGTTTTCCTCCGGCACCTTCCCGTTCTCGAAGTTCGGCGGCACCTGCCCGCTGTGGAACGTGCATTCGACTTTCGACACGCCGGACCGCCTGCTCAAGCAGGTGATCGAACTGCCCGACGGCAACAGGTATTTCTCTATCGCGCAGATGGTGCGCCGCCCGGTGGCGCCGCACCCGCAGCCGCAGCCGCGCTTTGCGATCGGGCTGGGCTGCGAAATCCGCCATGCGATCAAACTCGTCTACGCCGCCGGCATGGATCTGGAGAAAGCCGAGGGCACGCCGATCGGCGTCAACTGCCGGCTGTGCGAACGCGAGAACTGCAGCCAGCGCGCCGAGCCGCCGATCACGCGGACGCTGATTCTCGACGAGAACACGCGGCGGGTGTCGTCGTTTTCGTTTTCGAACGCCAGGGAGTTGTGAGGGCTCGATGTCAACCCGTCATTGCGAGGAGCGGAGCGACGAAGCAATCCATTCTTTCTTTGCGTGGCACGATGGATTGCTTCCTTTGCGTGGCACCGGTGGATTGCTTCGCTCCGCTCGCAATGACGTGGATGGACATGCCCTCGCCTTCCCGCGGCGCGTTGCCCGTCGGGTGTCACACCGATCGCGCCACAATTCCTTGCCATGTCGGGCAATTCATCTCGCAATCGGCAAACGCGCTTACCTGTTTTTTTGAATCGACCGAAGGTAATTCACCGCGGCCGCCGCCTCGCGCCGGCTGAAGCGGAACGTGGGCATGTCAGGATGAATAGTGGTGATCCCCTCCTCCAGCCGCGCCACCATGTCGGTGTCGTAGAGCTTTTCGCCAAAGGTGCGAAAGGCGGGCGCCAGCGGATTCGGGCTGTGGCCGGTGGTCCGCACCGCGTGGCAGCGCCCGCACAGTTCCTCAAGCAACGCCCGCGAGCGGCGCTGCTCCGCATCGAGGGCATACGCGCTGGTGCTCCAGGCGACGCTGAGCAGCAGCGCGAGGCCGAACGACTTGAACCAGCTTGCGGGTTTGACAGGGGACATCGGGCATTCGCGACTATTTGCAGGACACCAGCATATGCCTCGCGCGAGGCAAGGCATTGAGATGCATCAAGGCGCGCCGCGCCAGATACGCATGCACCTCCAACCGATCGCCGGCGCCGCGCGTTCTGCATAGCAAGCGGTCGTTCCGCGATCCGGACCGGATCTGCTGGAGGTGTTCTCGGAGACCTCTGGCTGCCGCGACCGCCAGTCCATGATCAACAAATCCGGGAACCAAATAACATACCCAATCTTGGTTCCATTGCTGTTTCTGCTTCCCACAAGCAAGCGCCACACATTAAATCGATACGGAAACGCTGCAATAACGAGGAACGGCCATGGCCAAACCTGCACAAGAAGGACAAAGCCAACATCAATCAGCAAATCCGCGAAATCTGGACGCCCCTTACGGTGATGCCTATCGGGCGTGGAAGAGTTGGGATGATGATGAATTTGGAAAACTCACAAAAACAGACTCGGCTTATTTTACAGCCGAGATACGTCGAACAAATTGCAAGTTTCCGCAAAACAGCAAGGTTCTGGAAATAGGTTTTGGAAACGGCGCATTCCTGAAATATGCGAACGAAAGAAAATGGGACGTGCTTGGGACCGAAATCAATGAAGCGCTTGTCAAGACCGCGCAGGCGTGCGGCTTCAGCGCGGTATACACCGACAACCTGTCAGCGTTTAAGGACGACTCGTTTGATCTAGTAGTAGCGTTCGACGTGCTTGAACATATTCCGCAAGCGGAATTACCTGACATGATTCTTGAGATAAAGCGGATTCTCAAAAGCGATAGATTTTTTATCGCTCGATTTCCAAATGGCGACTCGCCGTTTGGCTTGGTCTATCAGAATGGAGACGTTACGCATGTAACAACAATCGGCAGCGGGAAACTGCGATACTTCGCAGCAAGAACCAATATGAAAGTTGTTTTCGCAGGCGGAGCGGCCGAGCCGATACTTGGCAGTAATTTTCATCATTTCTTGCATCGCATGGTCGCCTTACCCATCAAGAAGACGATCAACTTATTCAGCAATCTGGTTTTTTTCCCTGGCGCCAATGTGGCGTTTTGCTCATCAAATCTGACCATGATTTGCCAGAAGATCAGACCGACTGAACCGCGGCGTTAAGTGAAGACCGGCTAATCAGCTGACAGCACCGCTTTGAGCGGGCGGCAGACGGCTTGTTTGGCGTTTCTTCGCTTCTCCTCGCTTTGCCGTTAACTATCGAGATGCACCAAGGCGCGCGCTGCAGCCAATCACTGTCGGAATCGCGAGGCGCACATGTAACGCGAGCCCCGAAAACCTGCGGCCACTTCCCCCGGCGGAGCGGCGCGGTTCGCCGGGACGACTTCGTGAGCCAAACATCGTCAAATCAAAGACTGCGGGTCCGGCGCAGTCGTGAGGCTCAACCGCGGGGATGATTGAGACGGGCTGGTCGCTCCCGTCAAGACTCCGGTCGGCGCTTGCCGGGGTGGGAAGACAGCGCAGGCGCTAGATCTCCGCATAGACCTCCAGCCCGTAGGATGGGTTGAGCCCTTGCGAAACCCATCGGCGTCAATGGAGACTCTGATGGGCATCGCTTCGCCCCACCCTTCCTACGGCCGCGGATGTTTCACCATCGTAAGCCAACGTCGCGCGAATACGCACTCCGCGAAGCAATCAATTTCGTCGTCTGCGGAGGCATGGATTGCTTCGTCGCTCGCGCTCCTCGCAATGACGGCGATCAAGCCAGCAGGCGGTGGGTTCCGCTTTCGCTAACCCACCCTACCTAGTCGATCCTACTCCGCCGCCTGCTGCGTCGGGGCTTCCAGCCGCTCCACCACCTTTGGCGGCGACATCGGCAGCGCGTAGAAGCGTTTTCCGAGCGCGTCGTAGACGGCGTTGGCGATCGCGGCCATCACAGGCACCAGCGGCACTTCGCCGACGCCCTTGACGCCTTGCGGATGCTTGGGGTTCGGCACCTCGACCATGATACAGTCGAGCATCGGCAGGTCCGAACAAACCGGCATGCGGTAGTCGAGGAAGCCGGGGTTATCGACCTTGCCCTGCTTGTTGTAGATGTACTCCTCGTTCAGCGCCCAGCCGATGCCTTGCGCGACGCCGCCCTGGATCTGGCCTTCGACATAGCTCGGGTGAATGGCGCGGCCGACGTCCTGGACGGCGGTGTACCTGGTGACCCTGACGATGCCGAGATCGACATCGACCTCGACGTCGCAGACATGGGTGCCGAAGCCGCCTTCGGCGCCCTCGGTGTTGAGCTGCACGCCGGCGCCGATCGGCCCGCCCATTGCGGGTGCTTTCGCGGCGAGGTCAGCGAGGGTCAGCGGCGGGAATTCGCCGGCGTTCGGGCTGGCCGGGTGTGCCGCGCCATTCTCCCACTTTACGGCCTCGGGATCGATCTCCCAGATCTTGGCGGCGCGCTCGCGCAGCGTGGTGATGATCTTCTCGGTCGATTGCGTGACCACGATGGCGGAGGCGAACAGCACGCGGCTGCCGCCGGTCAGGTTGGAAAAGCCGATGGTGGCGGTGTCGCCGATCAACACCGAGACGCGGCGGTAGTCGATGCCGAGCAGCTCGGCGCAGATGTTGGCGATCGCCGCCCGCGAGCCGCCGATGTCAGGATGGCCCGTGGTGACGACGACGTTGCCGTCCTCGGTGATATTGACCTGCGCCGAGGATTCGCCGCCGGCGTTGAACCAGAAGCCGGAAGCGACGCCCCTGCCCCGGAGTTTGCCGGACACCTTGCCGAGCGGCGTCTTGTAATGGTCGGAATTCTTCGCGGCTTCCACCGTCTCGATATAGCCGATGCGCGGGAACACCGGGCCATGCGCGGCCTTGGTGCCCTGCTTCGCCGCGTTCTTCAGCCGCAGATCCAGCGGATCCATCTTCAGGGCTTCGGCGAGTTCGTCGAGCACGCATTCGACCGCAAAGGCGCCGATCGGCGCGCCCGGCGCGCGGTAGGCCGCGACCTTGGAGCGGTTCGACATCACGTCGAAGCCGACCGACAGCACATGCGGGATATCATAAGGCGAGAAGCTGCAGCCGACCGCACCGCGGATCGGCGAGCCCGGCAGCGCGCCGGCCTGCAGGTAGAAGGTGCCCTGCGCGGCGACGATGGTGCCGTCCTTCCTGGCGCCGATCTTCACCGTGCATTTCGAGCCCGAGGTGGGGCCGGTCGCCCGCATCACTTCCTCGCGGGTCATCACCATCTTCACCGGACGGCCGGACTTGCGCGACAGGATCGTCGCCAGCGGTTCGAGATAGACGATGGTCTTGCCGCCGAAGCCGCCGCCGATCTCGGCGGGAATGGCGCGGATGTCGCTCTGCGGAAGCCCGGTGAGATAGGCGGTCATGGCGCGGACCATGAACTGGCCCTGGCTCGAACTCCAGATCGTGGTCTTGCCGTCGGCGGCGACGCTGACGAGGCAGGCGTGCGGCTCGATGTAGCCCTGATGCACGGGCCGCGTGGTGAAGGTGCGCTCGATCACCACCTCGGCCTGCTTGAAGCCCTCGGCGACGTCGCCCTTTTTCACTTCAAGCTTGCCGGCGATGTTCGACGGCTTGCCGTCATATTTGTTGAACTCGTGCAGGATCGGCGCGTCGGGCTTGATCGCGTCGTCGATCTCGATCACGAACGGCAGCACTTCGTATTGCACGTCGATCAGCTCGCAGGCTGCCGCGGCGATCGCCTCTGAGGTCGCCGCGACCGCGGCGACGGGATGGCCGGGGAACAGCGCCTTCTCGCGCGCCATCACGTTGCGGCACATCCAGCGCATGTCCTGGATGCCGAGCATGACCGACTTGTCGATCGGAAAATCGACGATGTCGCGGGCGGTGACCACCGCCTTGACGCCGGGCAGCTTCTCCGCCTTCGAGGTGTCGATCGACTTGATGCGGGCGTGCGGATGCGGGCTGCGCAGCACCTTGCCCCAGATCATGCCGGGCATGTTGGTGTCGGCGGCAAAGGCCGCGCGTCCGGTGACCTTGTCCACGCCATCGGGCCTGATGGTGCGCTGGCCGATCCACTTGTTGTTGGTAACGACGTTCATGGGAATGTCTCCAGCTTTTATTGGGCGCGCATGTCCTGCGCGGTTTCCATCACGGCGCGGACGATCTTGTCATAGCCGGTGCAGCGGCAGAGGTTGCCGGCGAGCCAGAAGCGGACTTCCTCCTCGCTCGGGTCCGGATTCTTCTTCAGCAGCGCCTCGGAGGCGACCAGCATGCCCGAGGTGCAGATGCCGCATTGCAGCGCCGCCTCCTCCAGGAACTTCTGCTGCAAGGGATGCAGGTGCTCGCCCTTGGCCATGCCCTCGATGGTGCCGATGCGGTGGCCCTCGGCCTCAACCGCGAGCATCAGGCAGGAACAGATCAGGCGGTCGTCGAGCGTAATCGAGCAGGCGCCGCAATCGCCGGAGGAACAACCCTCCTTGGAGCCGGTCAGCCCGAGCGGCCCGCGCAGCGCGTCGAGCATGGTGTCGGACGGCTCGCAGAGAAACTCCATCGGCTCGCCGTTGATGGTGGTGGTGACGTGAACTTTCGACATGAATGACTTTCCCGACTTCTACTTGTTCTGGGCGGCGCGTTGCGCGGCGATCGCGGCGGTGCGGCGGAGCAGCACGCCGGCCACCTTGGTGCGGTAGGCGATGGTGCCGCGCTTGTCGTCGATCGGCCGGCAGGCGGCCGAGCAGGCGGCGGCCGCCTTGGCCAGCGCGGCGTCGTCGAGCTTGCTGCCGATCAGCGCCCTGGCGGCGTCCTGAACCAGCAGCACGGTCGGCGCCACCGCGCCGAGGCCGACGCGGGCCGCGGTGACGACGCCGTCCTTGAGGGTGAGGTTGACGCCGACGCCGACCACCGCGATGTCCATTTCGGTGCGCGGGATCATGCGCAGGTAAGCGTCGCTGGAGCCGGCCGCGCGCGGCGGCAAGGTGAAGCTGACCATGATCTCGCCGGGCTTGAGGCTGGTGCGGCCGGGAGCTGTCGGCACGTCCTCGACCTTGATCTCGCGGCGGCCGTTCGGGCCCTGCACGGTGACGATGGCACCGGCTGCGACCAGCGCCGGGACGCTGTCGCCGGCGGGCGAACCGTTGCAGAGATTGCCGCCGGCGGAGGCCCGCCCCTGCACCTGCTTGGAGCCGATCAGGTTGATCGCCTCCAGCACGCCGGGCCAGACCTTGCCGAAACTGCGGTGCTCGGCCAGCGCCATGCCGGAGGCGGCCGCGCCGACGCGAAAGCCGCCATCGGCGCCTTGCTCGATCGCGGTCATCTCGGGGATCTTCTTGATGTCGACGATGACGCCGGGCTTGAGCGCGCCGGAGCGCATCTGCACCAGCAAATCGGTGCCGCCGGCCAGGATGCGCGCGGCGCTGCCCGCCGCGGCGAATGCACCGACCGCTTCGTCAAGCGTGTTCGGCGCCAGATAACGTAATTCCGTCATGCTCTTCCCGCCACTCCCTGATCCGCCCGCCCCGGTGTTTGTTGGCTCACCTTAAAAAGACCGGGCAGAAGCTTGAGCCTACACGGCGCGCGGCGATTGGAACAGCCCGCGAGATCAGGTTGATCCGGCGGGCTCCTATGCGCCAGCCGGGGCTTGCGCGGGCGAATTGCGCCGGTTGGGGATTCACGGCGTTGTGGCGACGGCAACCGCGGCCTCGTTCCGGCGCAGGAACGGGAGCGTGAACGGGGCGTCGTAGAACAACGTATAGGCTTCCCCGACCGGCCGCCATTTCGTCGACCCGAGCTTCTCGATCAATTCGGCACGGCGTACCTCGGAGTCCGCGCCAGAGCCGGCGTAACGCAGCGCGGCCACCTGCTCTTCCGGCACACCAACCAGCCGGACCCTGGGATCGAGCGGCTTTGGCGCGCTCGCCAGGGTGTATTTCGCAGGCAGGAAAAAACGCATATGTCCGGCGCCGGTGGCCGCCGTGGTCTGCACCGGAACGGTCATCGCCACCAGTTCCTTGCCGCCGACCGCGACCGGCGCGGTCATGGCAATATTGTCCTTTCCGGAGGCCGCCCGATTGGCCCCGGCGATATAGGAGAACAGCAGCTGGAACGCGGCGTTGCGGCCCGCCTCGTCGGCCGCCGCCATGTCGACCTCGGCGGCTACACGCGGCGCGTAGCGGCGGATCTCGACGCTTTCGCCGAGCCGCGCGACCACGTCATAGCGCGGCTCCTCGTAGAGACGGATGCCGAATACGCCGGCCGCGGATTCCAGCACCAGCGCGCCGTAATAGGTGATGGTTTGCCACATCCAGGCCGGCTCCTTCCACGTCGGAACAGATAGCATCACGGCCATGACGGGTTTATGGCGCGGCGCCCGGCCCGGTAGCGCGCGGCGCGAACCGCCTCTTTATTGCCGTTGAACGAGCGAATAGGCTGCACGGCCCAACCCCCGCCCGACGAATCCCTCCTTGCCGGTGATATCCATGCCGACCGCCTTGCCCGGACTGCCAATGATCGCCGCGACGATGGCCGCGCTGCTGGCGCTCTTGTCATGCGCATCAGCCCAACCGGTCCCGCCGCCGGTGAGGCAACAGGCCGCAGCGCCCGCGCCGCGCGCGGCATCCTGTCACAATGGCATGAATTTCGACCGCTTCCTGGCCGGCCTCAAGCAGCAGGCGGCGGCCTCGGGGGTGTCGGCGCGCGTGCTTGAAGAGGCGGCGCCCGGCCTCGTCTACGACCAGGGTATCGTCAACCGCGACCGCGGCCAGCGCGTGTTCGGCCAGGTGTTCACCGAATTCGCCCGCCGCATGGCTGCCGACTACCGGATGCAGCAGGGCCAGCAGCGGATCAAGACCCATGCGGCGGCGTTCGCGCGCGCCGAGAAGGAATATGGCGTGCCGCCGGCGGTCATCGCCGCGTTCTGGGGGCTGGAAAGCGATTTCGGCGCCAACATGGGCAATCTGCCGACGCTGCGCTCGCTGGTGTCGCTGGCCTATGACTGCCGCCGCTCGGACATGTTCCAGAAGGAAACCATCGCCGCGCTGAAGATCATCGAGCGCGGCGACCTCACGCCTTCGGAGATGGTCGGCTCCTGGGCCGGCGAACTCGGCCAGACCCAGTTCCTGCCGACGCATTATTTCAACTATGCGGTGGATTATGACGGCGACGGCCATCGCAACCTCCTGCGCAGCGCCGCCGACGTGATCGGTTCGACCGCGAACTACATCGCCAACGGCTTGAAGTGGCGGCGCGGCGAGCCGTGGCTGCAGGAGGTCCGCGTGCCGCAAACCCTACCGTGGGATCAGGCGGATCTGACCATCAGGCATCCGCGAGCGAAATGGGCGCAGATGGGCGTGAGCTATCCCGACGGCCGGCCGCTGCCCAACGACGACATGCCGGCCTCGCTGCTGCTGCCGATGGGCCGCGCCGGGCCGGCGTTCCTGGCCTACGCCAATTTCGCCGCCTACACTGAGTGGAACAACTCGCTGATCTATTCGACCACTGCGGGCTATCTCGCCACCCGCATTGCCGGCGCGCCGCCGATGCGCCAGCCCTCGGCGCCGGTGGCGCAGCTGGCGTTCAACGAACTGCGCGAATTGCAGCAATTGCTGGTGCGCGCCGGCTTCAACGTCGGCAAGGTCGATGGCATCATGGGCCAGCTCAGCCGCACCGCGGTCAAGACCATGCAGATCAGATATGGCCTGCCGGCGGATTCCTGGCCGACTGCGGAGCTGCTGGCGCGGATGCGCGGCGGGCCGCGACAGGGCGCGATCAACTGATCGCGTAGCCCGGATTGCGCCGGCGCTGCATCCGGGCTACCGGTTCGGCGAATGGCGCCTCATTGTCTTGAGGTATCTTCCACACCGCGAAAAGAGCATCACATGTCCTTCCATGACGCGTCCGCGACGGCCTTCCTGCAGATTCTCGGCAGCCTTTCCGGAGTGCTCGCCAAGGCGGAGGCGCATTGCAAGACCAGGAACATCCAGCCTGAGGTGCTGCTCAACGCGCGGCTCTATCCGGACATGCTGCCGCTGAGCCGGCAGATCCAGCTGGTGTGCGATTTCGCCGCCAAGGGCTGCGCCCGCCTCACCGGCAGCGAGGTGCCGGCGACGCCGGACACCGAAAAGAGCTTTGAGGAGTTGCGGCAGCGGCTTTCGAAAACCATCGACTATGTGAAGTCGTTCAAGCCCGCGCAGTTCGAGGGCGCCGAAGCCCGAGAGGTGACCTTCCCGGCCGGCCCGAGCAAATCGATGACCCTGAAGGGCCAGCAATTCCTTTCCAACTTCTCCTTGCCCAACTTCTATTTCCATGCCGCGATCGCCCACGGCATCCTGCGCCACAATGGCGTGGAGATCGGCAAGCGGGACTTTCTCGGGGCGCCGTGACGGCGATGGCGCGCAGCTAACCCGCGCCGGCGGAATGGCTCGGGCATTGCGGTCTCGCCCGCAATGCCCACCTCTCCGCTATCGCCCATCTTCACGGACATCCCCGACATGAGCCAGACCAAACTGTTCGAGCCCTACAAGCTTGGCCCGATCACGCTTGCCAACCGCGTCGTGATGGCGCCCCTGACCCGCAACCGCGCGGTGCCGCCGGGCATGGTGCCGAGCCCGCTGGCGGTGGATTATTACGGCCAGCGCGCCTCGGCGGGGCTGCTGATCACCGAGGCCAGCCAGGTGTCGCAGCAGGGCCAGGGCTACCAGGACACGCCCGGCATCTATTCCAAGGAGCAGGTCGCGGGCTGGCGCAAGGTCACCGACCGCGTGCATGAAAAAGGCGGGCGCATCTTCATCCAGATCTGGCATGTCGGCCGCATCTCGCATTTTTCGCTGCAGCCGAACGGCGGCAAGCCGGTGGCGCCGTCAGCGATCCCGGCCAAGGGCAAGACCTTCGTCAACGGCACCTTCACCGACATTTCCGAGCCGCGCGCGCTGGAGCTTGCGGAAATTCCTGCCATCATCGACGACTTCAAGCGCGGCGCCGAGAACGCGATCGCCGCCGGCTTTGACGGCATCGAGATTCACGGCGCCAACGGCTACCTGCTGGACCAGTTCGCCAAGGACGGCGCCAACAAGCGCACCGATGCTTACGGTGGATCGATCGAGAACCGTGCCAGGCTGATGCTGGAAGTCTCGCGCGCGGTGGCCGCGGTCGCCGGCCCCGAACGCACCGGCATCCGCATCTCGCCGGTGACGCCGGCCAACGACATCTCCGACTCGAATCCGCAGCCGCTGTTCGACCACATCGTCGATGGGCTCGAGGCGCTGAAGCTGACCTACATCCACGTCATCGAAGGCGCGACCGGCGGCCCGCGCGACAACGCGCCGTTCAACTATGCGAGCCTGCGCAAGCGCTTCAAACGGGCCTACATCGCCAACAACGGCTATGATTTCGATCTCGCCACCAAAGTGCTCGCGGCCGACGCCGCCGATCTGATCGCGTTCGGCAAACCGTTCATCTCGAATCCCGATCTGGTCGAACGGTTGAGAAAGGGCGCAGCGCTAAACCCACCGGACAAGGCGACGTTCTACGGCGGCGGCGCCAAGGGATATACCGATTATCCGACGCTCGGCACGGCGCAGGCGGCGGAGTGAGACGAGCGCGGTGCGCCCCTTCTCCCCGCATGCGGGGAGAAGGTCGGGATGAGGGGCTATTTCCACGCATTCGACTCGTGGAGAGTCCCCCTCACCCGCCGCTACGCGCCGACCTCTCCCCGCAAGCGGGGCGAGGTCAGAAAGAAAAGGCCGGGATCGCTCCCGGCCTTTCGTTTTTCTCCGTCGTGCCCGGGCTTCTCCCGGGCATCCACGTCTTGCTTCGAAGCACGAAAGTCGTGGATGGCCGGGTCAAGCCCGGCCATGACGATGCTGACGAAGCTTACTTCGCCTCCGCCCGCTTCGGCGGGCTTGCCGGCCACGACTTGATCAATGCGTCGTAGTCGATGGTTTCACCCTTCGGCTTCTCGTTCGCCAGCTTGCGCTGGGGTGCGACGTTGCCGTCCTTTGCGGATTTGGCGAACCAGAACTCGGCCGTCTCCTTCTTGTTCAGCTTCGGCCCGCACTCCTTTTGCACGCCGGACTTCTCCAGACGCTCCAGCACCGAGTCCTGGGCCGCGGCCAGCGCATCCATCGCCGCCTGCGGCGTCTTCGCACCGGACGACGCATCGCCGATGTTCTGCCACCACAATTGCGCCAGCTTCGGATAGTCAGGCACGTTGTTGCCGGTCGGGGTCCACTGCACGCGCGCCGGCGAGCGGTAGAACTCGATCAGGCCGCCGAGCTTGGGCGCGCGTTCCGTAAACGACTTGTCCCAGATGTCGGATTCGCGAACGAAGGTGAGACCGACATGGCTCTTCTTCAACGACACGGTCTTGGAGTTGATGAACTGCAGATAGAGCCAGGCCGCCTTGCGGCGATCGGGCGGGGTCGACTTCAGCAGCGTGGCGGAGCCGGCGTCCTGATAGCCGAGCTTCATGCCTTCCTTCCAGTACGAGCCGTGCGGTGACGGCGCCATCCGCCACTTCGGCGTGCCGTCGGCGTTCACCACGGGTATACCGGGTTTCACCATGTCGGCGGTGAAGGCGGTGTACCAGAATATCTGCTGCGCGATCGCACCCTGCGCCGGCACCGGACCCGCTTCGGAGAAGGTCATGCCTTGCGCCTGCGGCGGGGCATACTTCTTCATCCAGTCGAGATATTTGGTGATCGAATAGACCGCCGCCGGACCGTTGGTGTCGCCGCCGCGCTCGACGCTTGAGCCGACCGGACGGCAGCCCTCCATGCGGATGCCCCACTCATCAACGGGCTTGCCGTTCGGGATGCCCTTGTCGCCGTTGCCGGCCATCGACAGCCAGGCGTCGGTGAAACGCCAGCCGAGCGAGGGATCCTTCTTGCCATAGTCCATGTGGCCATAGACCTTGACGCCGTTGATCTCCTTGATGTCGTTGGTGAAGAACTCGGCAATGTCCTCATAGGCCGACCAGTTCACGGGAACGCCGAGGTCGTAGCCATACTTGGCCTTGAACCTCGCCTTGTAGTCGGGATTGGAGAACCAGTCGTAGCGGAACCAGTAGAGGTTCGCGAACTGCTGGTCGGGAAGCTGATACAGCTTGCCGTCCGGACCCGTGGTGAACGACTTGCCGATGAAGTCGTTGACGTCGAGCTGCGGGTTGGTGACGTCCTTGCCCTCGCCGGTCATGTAGTCCGACAGGATGACGGTCTGGCCATAGCGGAAGTGCGTGCCGATCAGATCGGAGTCGTTGATCCAGCCGTCATAGACGTTCTTGCCGGACTGCATCTGGGTCTGCAGCTTTTCGACCACGTCGCCTTCCTGGATCAGATCGTGCTTGACCTTGATGCCGGTAATCTCGGTGAAGGCCTTCGCCAGCGTCCGCGATTCATATTCATGCGTCGTGATGGTTTCCGACACCACGTTGATTTCCATGCCCTTGAACGGCGCGGCGGCCTTTACGAACCACTGCAATTCCTTCAACTGGTCGGCCTTGGACAGCGTCGACGGCTGGAACTCGCTGTCGATCCACCTTTGAGCGGCGGCGTCGTCCGCACGGGCGGGCGCCACCATCGCCACCGAGGCGGCGATCAGCGCCGCGGCGCTGGTCATCGTCAGAAATCTCTCCCTGGTCAAGGAGCGATTGTTTTCCCTAAAGAGTCGCATGTTGAGTCCTCCGGTTGCAGCGACAGACACAAGTTCAGGCCCGGGTTGATCCCGGATCTGCTCTTTCTTCGCTCCTCAAACGCTGCGAAAGATCGCAACGGCCGACAGAAGCGAAATCACGGTGGCGAGCCACAGGCTCGACAGTTCGACGCCCTCGCCGATCGGCAGCGTCGCGATCGGGTCGGTGCCGGCAAAGGCAATCCACAACAGGTGGATGACGGCGGCCAGCACCAGCGAAATGAACAGCCGGTCGCCGCGCGTGGTCGGAATGCGCAACACGCCGATCCGTTCGGCCTCTGGCCAGGCGACCGCAAGCCAGGTCATGACGCCGAGCGTCAGCGCCAGCATCACGAAGAAGATCGCGGTCGGCAGCGTCCATGCCATCCATGCGATGTGTTCCATGCGCTACCTCCCGCCACACGACGCGGTGCATCCACTCGCCCCGTTCTTGCGGGGAGAGGTGAAGGAAAGCGCGTCGTGCCGTCTGGACTGCCCGATCATGGTCACACCCGGCCGAGCGCGAAGCCGCGCGCGATGTAGTTGCGGACGAACCAGATCACCAGGGCGCCGGGAATGATGGTGAGCACGCCGGCGGCGGCCAGCAAACCCCAATCCATCCCGGAGGCCGACACCGTGCGCGTCATGATCGCGGAGATGGGTTTGGCGTTGACCGACGTCAACGTGCGCGCCAGCAGCAACTCGACCCATGAGAACATGAAGCAGAAGAACGCGGCGACGCCGATCCCGCTCGCGATCAGCGGCACCAGGATCTTGACGAAGAATCGCGGGAACGAATAGCCGTCGAGGAACGCGGTCTCGTCGATCTCGCGCGGCACGCCGGAGACGAAGCCTTCGAGAATCCAGACCGCCAGCGGCACGTTGAAGATACAGTGCGCGAGCGCGACCGCCCACGGCGTATCGAACAGGTTGATCGCCGAATAGAGATTGAAGAACGGCAGCGCAAAGACCGCCGCCGGCGCCATGCGGTTCGACAACAGCCAGAAGAACAGGTGCTTGTCGCCGAGGAACCGGTAGCGCGAAAAGGCGTAGGCCGCCGGCAACGCCACCGAAATCGAGATCACGGTGTTGATCAGGACGTAGGTCAGCGAATTGATGTAGCCGGAATACCAGCTCTCGTCGGTGAAGATTCGCCTGTAGTTCTCGAGCGTGGGCTGATGCGGCCACAGCGTCATGGTGGTGACGATCTCGGAATTGGTCTTGAAGCTCATGTTGACGAGCCAGTAGATCGGCAGCAGCAGGAAGATCAGGAACAGCGAGATAATGAGGCGGCGCCCGGGAATCGAATGCATCACGCGGCTCCCTGCTTGACGGGGCGCTCGGCCCCGGCGTTGGTCATCACGGTGTAGAAGATCCAGCACACGATCAGGATGATCAGATTGTAGACCAGCGAAAGCGCCGCGGCCTTGCCGAGGTCGAACTGCCCGAGCGCGATCTTGACCAGTTCGATCGAGACGAAGGTGGTGGAGTTGCCGGGGCCGCCGCCGGTCACCACGAACGGCTCGGTGTAGATCATGAAACTGTCCATGAACCGCAGCAGCACCGCGATCAGCAGCACGCGGTTCATCTTAGGCAGCTGGATCGCCTTGAACACCGCCCAACGCGAGGCGCCGTCGATCTGCGCCGCCTGGTAATAGGCGTCGGGGATCGACTTCAGCCCGGCATAGCACAATAGCGCAACCAGGCTGGTCCAGTGCCACACGTCCATGACGACGACGGTGGCCCAGGCGTCGAACTCGTTGGAGACGTAGTTGTAGTCCATGCCGAGGCCGTTCAGCGTATAGCCGAGCAGGCCGATGTCGGGCCGACCAAAAATCTGCCAGATGGTTCCGACCACGTTCCAGGGTATCAGGAGCGGCAGCGCCAGGATCACCAGACAGGCGGCGACGGTCCAGCCCTGCCGCGGCATTGACAGCGCCACCACGATCCCGAGCGGCACCTCGATCGCGAGAATGATGGCCGAGAACAGCAGGTTGCGGCCGAGCGACGCCAGGAAGCGGCCGCCGAGATCGGTCGAGGGATCGAGCAGTTCCTTGAACCAGCCGACGCCGTTCCAGAAAAACTGGTTGTTGCCGAACGTGTCCTGCATCGAATAGTTCACAACCGTCATCAGCGGCAGGATCGCGGAGAACGCGACCACCAGAAACACCGGCAGCACCAGGAACCAGGCCCTTTGGTTGACGGTCTTGTCCATCAGGCAACCCCCTCGACCAGCCGGCTGTCGGCATAGACGTGAACGCGGGCGGGATCGAACACGAGCCCGACCGAATTGCCGGCTACGGAAAAGCCTGATGGCACGCGCGCGGCGAATTTCGCCTCGCCGACGCGGACGCGGGCGAAGCGGACGCGGCCGAGATCGTCGATGCGCTCGATCGTGGCCGACAGCAGGCCGGGCGCGGGAGCCGCGACCGTGACGAATTCAGGCCGAACGCCGATTTCGATATTCGCGCCGGCCGGCAGCACGCCGTAATTGCGATGCAGGCCGATGACGTGGCCATCGATCCGCGCCTCGCGCCCGCTGACCGCGGCCGGCACGATGTTCATGCCGGGTGAGCCGATGAAGTAGCCGACAAAGGTGTGCGCGGGCTTGTCGAACAGTTCCGCCGGCGTGCCGCTCTGCACCACGCGGCCGTCATGCATGACAACAACGGTGTCGGCAAACGTCAGCGCCTCGGTCTGGTCATGGGTGACGTAGATCATCGTGAGATCGAGTTCGCGATGCAGCGCCTTGAGCTTGGAGCGCAACTGCCATTTCAGTTCGGGGTCGATCACCGTCAGCGGCTCGTCGAACAGCACCGCGGCGACGTCGGATCGGACGAGGCCGCGGCCGAGCGAAATTTTCTGCTTGGCGTCGGCGGTCAGGCGCGTCGCCTTGCGGCCGAGCCAGGGCGTCAGATCGAGTAGATCGGCGATCTCCCGGACCCGCGCCTCGACATCGGCCTTCGGCACGCCGCGGTTCTCGAGCGGGAATGCGAGGTTCTCGCCAACGGTCATGGTGTCGTAGATCACCGGAAACTGGAAGACCTGCGCGATATTGCGCTTGCGGGTTGACAGTGGCGTGATGTCGACGCCGTCGAACAGGATTTTTCCCCGCGAGGGCGTCACGATTCCGGAAATCAGGTTGAGCAGCGTGGTCTTGCCGCAGCCGGAAGGTCCCAGCAGCGCATAGGCGCCGCCCTGCCGCCAGGTCATCGTCACCGGCTTCAGCGCAAACGATTCCGCAGGCGCATCATTGCCGCCGTAGGCGTGCGCGAGATCGACGAGGTCAATGCGGGCCATGTGGCATCTCCCTCAGCCGCCCAGGCTTTTTCTTGAGGCGTTTTCATGACGCGGGCCGCCATGCGCCTCGCTGGAAGCCGCCGCTCCCGGCGCGGCGACCAGCCGGTCGGCTGCGTCGAACACGAAAACATTATCGGGGTCGAGCACGGCATCGAGCAGGTGGCCGGGCTCATATTCATGGACGCCCTGGAGCACCGCGACCCAGTTCGAGGCGTCGCGTTTCAGATGCACGAAGCTTTCGGAACCCGTGATCTCGGTCACGGTGACGGTGGCGTGGAACGCGTGGCGGCCGGCGATACCGCTCGCCAGTTCGAGCTGATGGGCGCGGAAGCCGACGCGATAGGGGCCGTCGGCAAGCCCGGCATACAGCCCGGTGGCAGGCGCCTTGATACCGCCGGCATAGGCGACCTGCCCGTTTCTCTTTTCGATGCCGACGATGTTGAGCGGCGGATCGGAGAACACCTGGGCCACCCGCAAGGTGTCGGGACGATGATAGACCCTGGCGGTGTTGCCGGTCTGCAGTATGCGGCCTTCCCACATGCACACGGTGTCGCCGCCGAGCAGCAGGGCCTCCGAAGGTTCGGTCGTCGCGTAGACAAATATCGCGCCCGACGCCTCGAAGATGCGCGGCAGTTCGGCGCGCAATTCCTCGCGCAGCTTGTAATCGAGATTGGCGAGCGGCTCGTCCAGCAGCACCAGATCGGCGCCCTTGACCAGCGCGCGCGCGATCGCGGTGCGCTGCTGCTGGCCGCCGGACAATTGCAGCGGCGTGCGCTTCAGATAGGGCTCGAGCCGCAGCAGCCTGGCGGCTTCCTGGACCCGCCGGTCGATCTCCTCGCGCGGCCTGCCCTGCACCCGCAGCGGCGAGGCGATGTTCTCGTAGACCGTCAGCGACGGGTAGTTGATGAACTGCTGATAGACCATCGCGACCGAGCGCTGCCGCACGTCGAAGCCGGTGACGTCCTTGCCGTCGACCAGCACCCGGCCGCTCGCGGGCCTGTCGAGACCGGCGAGCAACCGCATGATCGAGGTCTTGCCCGACAGCGTCGGCCCGAGCAGCACGCTCAACGTGCCGCGTTCCAGCGTCAGCGAGACATCGCGAATGGTCGCCATGCCGTCCACGGTGCGGGTGACATGTTCGAGCGTGACGCTCACGGCCGCACTCCCGCTTCACGCAACGGACGTTCGCCGGGGGCGATGTTGACCTTCATCCACTGGTCGAGGGCGGCGATTTCATCGGCCGACAGCAGCAACCCGAGCTTGGACCTTCGCCAGACCACGTCTTCGGCGGTGAGTGCCCATTCGTTGGCGATGAGATAGCGGACTTCGATTTCCGTCAACGTCGCGCCGAACGGCCGACCGAGATCGGCAAGAGATTTCGCGTCGCCGAGCATTTTTTTCGCGCGCGTGCCATAGGCATGCACCAGCCGGTCGGCATGCGCCGGCGTGAGGAACGGATAGTTGCGGGCCAGTTCCGCAGCCAGCGCCGCCACCGCCGAGACGTCGAAGTCGCCGCCGGGCAGCGGCGCCTTGCCGGTCCAGCCTTGCTTCGCCTTGAGGTCCTCGCCGGGCGCGGCGCTGCGCAAATACGGCGCAAGACGTTCCAGCGCTTCCTCAGCCAGCCGCCGATAGGTGGTGATCTTGCCGCCATAGATCGACAGCAGCGGAGCGCCACCCGGCGTATCGAGTTCGAACACGTAATCGCGGGTCGCGGCCTTGGCTTCGCTGGCGCCGTCGTCGTAGAGCGGGCGGACGCCGGAATAGGTCCAGACCACGTCCGCGGGCTTCACCGGCCTCGCAAGATACGCGCTGACGGAGTCGCAGAGATAGCCGATCTCCTCGTCCGAGGCTTTCACCCTACCCGGGTCGCCGTCGTAGTCGCGGTCGGTGGTGCCAATCAGCGTGAAATCGCCCTGGTAGGGAATGACGAAGATGATGCGGCCGTCGGCGTTCTGGAACATGTAGGCGCGATCATGCGCGTAGAGCTTGCGCACCACGATGTGCGAGCCCTGCACCAGCCGCACTTTCGCCCGCGCATTGACGCCCGAGCCCGCCGCCAGCACCTGCTCGACCCAGGGACCGCCGGCGTTGACCAGCGCGCGCGCCTGGATCGTGGTGCGCGCGCCGCTCACCGTGTTCTCGGTGGTGACGCGCCAGACGCCGTCGGCCTGCCTGATCTCGACCGCGCGCGAGCGGGTGTGGATTTCGGCGCCGCGATCGGCCGCATCCCGCGCCGTCAGCACCACCAGCCGGGCGTCGTCGACAAAGCAGTCGGAATATTCGAAACCCCGGCGGTAGCGGCCGGCGATCAGGGGTTTTCCGACTTCGTCGCGGGCGAGATCGACCGAGCGCGTCGGCGGCAGCAAATGCCGGCCGCCGATATGGTCGTACAGGAACAACCCCAGCCTGAGCAGCCAGGCCGGGCGCAAGCCGGCGTGGTGCGGCAACACGAAACGCAGCGGGCGAATGATGTGGGGCGCGATCCGCCACAGGATTTCACGCTCGATCAGCGCCTCGCGTACCAGGCGGAACTCGTAATATTCGAGATAGCGCAGGCCGCCATGCACCAGTTTGGTCGACCAGGACGACGTCCCGCTCGCCAAATCATTCATTTCGCACAAGAAAACAGAATTGCCCCGGCCCGCCGCATCGCGCGCGACGCCGCAGCCATTGATGCCGCCGCCGATGATGGCGAGATCGAAGACCCTGTCCAACGAAACGCTTCCCCAGCGATCGCCTGTTCGTTTCGGCGATTTTAGTTTCGGATTGGATTAGATCACAAGAAAAAGCGAAAGCAAGGGAAAACAACTTCGGTCGGGTTGGAAGGGTCCCGGCCTCGTGGTTCGATCGGCGATCGCATCGTCCGAGGACGCGCGATAGCGCCGTCTCGAACCATGAGGCTCGTGAAGGCGACGAACCGCGCTACTTCAACCGCACCACTGTCGATGCCGCCTCGCCCGGCTCGTCGATATCTCCCGCCGGCTTCTCCATCGCCTCGACCACCTCGATGCCGCGGTGGCTGCAGATGCTGGCGAGGCCGGCCGGCAGCGGCGCGTCGGTGACGAAGGTCTGGATCTGGCTGAGATGGGCGATGCGCACCGGCGCGCTGCGGCGGAGTTTTGTGGAATCGGCGACCAGCATGACGCTGCGGGCGTTGGCGATGATCGCCTGCGCCGCCTGCACCTCGCGGTAGTCGAAATCCAGGAGCGCGCCCTCCTCGTCGATCGCGGATGCGCCGATGATGGCGTAATCGACCTTGAACTGGCCGATCAGGCTGATGGCGGTGGAGCCGATCACCGCGCCGTCGGCGCGGCGCACCGCGCCGCCCGCCACGATCACCTCGATGCGCGGGTGGCGGTACAGCAGCATCGCGACGTTGAGGTTGTTGGTGATGACGAGCAGGTCTTCGTGCGAGGTCAGCGCGCCGGCGACTTCCTCCGTGGTGGTGCCGATGTTGATGAACAGCGAGCAGCCGTTCGGAATCCGCGCCGCCGCGGCAAGGCCGATCGCCCGCTTCTCCTCCGCCGCCACGAAGCGCCGCGCCTCATAGGCGAGGTTCTCGACGCCGGAGGCGATGATCGCCCCGCCATGGATGCGCGTCAGCGAGCGCTGGTCGCAGAGGTCGTTGAGGTCCTTGCGGATGGTCTGTGCCGAGACCTCGAAGCGCCGGGCGAGATCTTCCACGATCACGCGGCCGGAGGCGCGGGCGATGTTGAGGATTTCAGTCTGGCGGTGGGACAGTCCGGCCATGGCGGCACCCTTGAAGCACAGATCCGGGGCACGTGGATGCCTGATGGTGCGGCTGATTGAGGCTGCGGTCAACGAGGGAGATCGACACGAGAGAGGTGGCCCTAGCCGAAAAAGAGTCAGAGTTAATGTCGCCGTCATTCCGGGGCGATGCGAAGCATCGAACCCGGAATCTCGAGATTCCGGGTCTGGTGCTGCGCACCATCCCGGAATGACCAAATCAGGCGCACCACGTGCGCTCGACAAAACAGCTCGCGGCTGCAAGACTGGCCGCACAATAAGACTGTGCGCAATAAGAAAATGGAGGACGCCCATGAACATCGATCGTCGTCAGTTCGCCCTGCCCTTGCTTGCCCTTGGCCTCGTCGGCATCGTCCCTGGCGCGGCGTTCGCCGGCGCGGACGAGGATGCGATCGCGAAGAACGTCGAGGCGTTCCGCGCGGCGCAGGCGGCCGGCAACGCCGACGGGATCGCCCCGCTGTGCGCGGAGGAAATGAGCTACAGCCATTCCAGCGGCGCCGTCGATGACAAGGCAACCCTGCTGGCGGGCGTCAAGAACGCGAAATACAAATGGACGACGCTCGAGTACCGGAATCCGACGATCCGTGTCGTCGGCCCGGCCGCGATCGTGCGCTTCAACTTCGTCGGCGAGCAGGAATTTGCCGCCGACGGCAAGAAGGTGCCGCAGAACCTCGCCATCCTGATGAACTGGCAGAAGCAGGGCAACGACTGGAAACTGCTGTCGCGCTCGGCAACGAAGCTCTGACAGCGGCAAACGAAGCCCCCGCGGCAGACTGTCTGCGACATCCCGGAAAAAGGCCCGGCCCTGGTTAATTCCGGGCCGGCAGCGGCGTTGCATGACCGAATGTTAAGGCGGCCACCGTTGCGCGGAAAGGCCAATTCATGCCAAAGGTGGACGCAGAACCAACCTTCTCGAATCGCTCCATTGGCCGGAGAATTGACATGATATCGAAATTCGCGCTCGCGACGCTGGTGGCGCTGGCGGCGTTCGCGCCGGTGCAGGAAGCCAAGGCACAGGAAAGCACGCTCGGCGGCGCGCTGTTCGGTGGGGCTGCGGGCGCCATTGTCGGCGGCGCGCTCGGCGGCGGCCGCGGGGCTGCGGTCGGCGCGATCGTCGGCGCCGGCACCGGTGCGGCGATCGGCGCCCAGGGCGAGCCGCGGCGCGGCGGCTATCGCTGGTACCAGGGCGCCTGCTACGTCGAGCAGCCCGGCGGCTGGCAACAGATTTCGCCGCGCTATTGCGGCGTCCAGGCGCAGTACGCGCCGGCGCCCCGCTACTACGACGACACCCCGCGCTATTACGACGACACCCCGCGCTGTATGCGCTCGCCGACCTACAATCCGCGCCGCGGCACCTTCATCGGCCGTGACGGCTACGAGCGGCCCTGCCCGTAGGCCGTTCGCCTGCCGGGAATCCGGGGCGCACCGTCCTACGACTCGCGCCTGCTGCGCCTGCGCTCGTTGGGAACGAACATTGCAAACACCTCGCGGACGCGGACCGCCGGCGTGACGTCGCGCGGCAAGCGATACTCCGTCGTGGTCATGGTTTCCTGCTGTCGCGGCGCGTAAAGCGCGCTGCCGTACAGCGATCCGTCGAACCGCCGATGGCCTTCATCGTCGTCAAGATAGGCGCCTGTAACCAGCAGCAGCGCCAGCAGCGCCGATCCCACCGTGGTGAAGTATTTGATAATTGGCATCGAGCGACGAGCCTCCCCCTTTTGAAAGGGAAAGTGCGCAGGTCGCCGTAAAGCCCAGGTTTAGGGCCGTCCAGCTTTTGCCGCAGCGGTTGGCTGGCAGTTGCCAGGTTACGAAGAATTTTAGTGAATCGATTTTTCCTTGACCGTCATTCCGAGTCTCGCGAGCCCGGAATCATCGCAACGCGGGTTACGCGGCGCGATGGATTCCGGGTCTGCGCCCTGACGGGCGCATCCCGGAATGACGGCCAGAGAGCCCTACGCCCTACGCCCTAGCCCGGCCCTGCCCCCTGCGTCGCGGTATAGACGGCGTAGAGCGACTGGCTCGCGGCCATGAACAGCCGGTTGCGCTTGGGGCCGCCGAAGCAGACGTTGCCGCACACCTCCGGCAGGCGGATGCGGCCGATCAGCTTGGCGTCCGGCGACCAGATGGTCACGCCGCTGTAGCCGACGGCGCGGCCGGCATTGCTCGAGCACCAGAGATTGCCGTTGACGTCGCAGCGCACGCCATCCGGTCCGCATTTGACGCCGTCGACCATGAAATCGCTGAACCGCTTGTAGTTGGTGAGCTTGTTGTCGGTGCCGACGTCGAACGAGAACATCTCGCCCTTGCCGCCCGGACCGGTATCGCCCGGTCCCTTGCCGGTGGAGGCGACATACAGCTTCTTGTAATCGGGCGAGAAGCAGAGGCCGTTGGGATCCGGCACCTGCTCCTCGGTCACCACGAGGTCGACGCGGCCGGACGGATCGATGCGGTAGCAATTGGTCGGCAGTTCGCGCCGGCCCGGCACAAAGCCGGCCGGCTGCCCGATCCGCGGATTGAGCCGGCCGGCGGGATTGCTCGGGCCGCCGGCGACATCGGGCTCGCCCTCATAGAGCATGCCGCCATAGGGCGGGTCGGTGAACCAGTAGCTGCCGTCGGGGTGGGCGACGACGTCGTTGGGCGAGTTGAGCTTCTTGCCGCCGAAATTGTCGGCCAGCACGGTCGCGGTGCCGTCGTGCTCATAGCGCACGACGCGGCGGGTGAGGTGCTCGCAGGAAAGCTGGCGGCCCTGGAAATCGAACGAGTTGCCGTTGGAGTTGTTGGACGGCGCGCGGAACACGCTGACATGGCCGTCATCCTCCGACCACCGCATCTGCCGGTTGTTGGGAATGTCGCTCCACAGCAGATAGCGCCCCTGCGCGCTCCAGGCCGGGCCTTCGGCCCACAGCAGCCCGGTGTGCAGGCGCGTGATTGCGGTGTTGGGCTGGGCGAGGCTGTTGAAGGACGGATCGACCGCGATGATATCAGGATCCCAGAAATAGGTGGTCGGCGCGCCGCCGGGGCCGAAATCGCGCGGCGGGCTGGTCACCGTGGACGGCGGCGCCACCGGGCCGGCTTGCGGACTTCCCTGCGCCCGCGCGCCGCCAAGCCCGGCGACCGTGGCGCCGGCTGCCATCGCCAGACCCTGGACCAGCGTTCGTCGTGAAAGCGTGGAGTCCCGATCGCGCTGCGCGTGGCGTGTCATCGCATCCTCCCAATATGTTCGCCGGCCGTTGATCCGGCATGGCAACTTAAGGTTATCCCGGTTCGCGTCCGGTTGCGAGAATTGCTTCTGGATTCTGCCCGCGAGCCCAGGCTTGCCGTTCAAGATGGCATTACCCCGGCCAACTGATGTCCGCGGCGAGGCCCGGGGGCAAGCGCCCCGGCTATGTCAGGCCCTCGTCGGGGATATTCAGCACATTGCCGCACGCCTTGCAGTGTACCGCATCGCTGTCGTGACGCTGCAGCCCGCAGGTCGGGCAGCTAAATCGGACCTTGCTCGGGCTCAACAGCGCGCGGGCAAGGTTGAAGAACAGGGTCACGCCGAAAATCATGATGACGACCGAGATCATCCGGCCGGTCGTTCCGGGCAGCGTGATGTCGCCGAAGCCGGTGGTGGTCAGCGCCGTGACGGTGAAGTACAGCGCGTCGGCATAGTTGGTGATCTGGGGATTGCGGAATTTCTGCGTTTCGTAAACGATCGCGGTCATCACGAAGATGAATACCGCAAGGTTGGTGACGGCAAAGATGACTTCCTCGTTGCGGCGGAAGAACGTGATGTCCTCGCGCAGCCGCGCCAGCATCTGGTAGTCGCGCAGCAGCCGCAATGTGCGCAGGATGCGCAGGAAGCCGCCGGGCTCCCCCGCCAGCGGCGCCAGGAATGAAACGATCGCGACCACGTCGGTCCAGGTCGAGAGTTTCGTGAACTCGCGCAGGCGATCCCGGCTCACCAGCAGCCGCGCGGCAAAATCCACCAGGATCACGACGCCGAACAGGACGTCCAGCAGTTCGGTTACGTCGTTGGAAGGCAGGAACGAGGTGGCGATGATGAACAGTACCGTAATGATATCGAAGGCTAGCAGTGCATAGCGGAAGCGGACGCCTTCCGGCGTCGCACCTTCGTAGAACTGCCTGACATAGCTTTGCAGCGAGGCAAGTGACATCGCGGCAGCATCACCCATTCGTACTCTCTGTGCAAACGACCCGATCGCGGCAACATGGCCCGGGAGAGGCTCCGCGCCGGGGGCCATCCTCGTCGCCTATGGTTCGATGAAAGCCACCTCGACGCCTTTCTTCAGCGCCCTGGCCAATCGGTCGACGTCCCAGTTGGTAAGGCGCACGCAACCGTGCGATTCCGACTTGCTGACCTTCGCGGGATGGGGCGTGCCGTGAATACCGTATCCTTCAGACGAGAGTCCGATCCAGTGCGAGCCGGCGGGGTTGTTGGGACCGGGCTTGATGGTGAAGGCTTCCTTCGATTTGACGCCCTTGAACTTGTAGTCGGGATTGTAGCGGTAGGTCGGTCGCGGATCGATCGAGGTCACCTTGAGCACGCCGCTCGGCGTCGGTTTCTCCTCGCTCCCCACGCTGGCGGGAAAGAAGGCGATCAACTCGCCGGACTTGCCAAACGCCTTCACGGTCTGCGCCGTCTTGTCGACCTCGACGCGCGTCACGGTCGGCGGCGTCTGCTTCGGCATCACCTTCACCACCGAAATCACCTGGCCGGCCTGGTCAAACGTCTTGCCAGGGTTCAGCGCCTGCAGAAGTTCCTCGCTCATGTGAAACTTCTCGGCGATCGCCTCGCGCGGACTGGTGTAGCCCAGCGAGGCCAGGTCTTTCATGTCGTCCATCCTGGCGGGGAGCTTCTTCAGAAACGGTCCCTTGACGTCCTTCTTGGTAATCTCGTAGTCGGCGATGATCGGATCAGGGCTGGTCGTTTTCAGCGCGCTCCAGACGTCAGGCGTCAGCGGCAGCTTGCCTGCCGCAAGGCCCTTGGCTTCGGCAAACGCCTTCAGGGCCTTTTCCGCGTTTTCGCCGAGCTTGCCGTCGATCTCCCCCGGCGAGAAGCCGGCGCGGTCGAGCAGGACCTGGGCCTTGACGATCGCAGGATCGATGCGGTCGCCGGCTGGTGCCTTGCCGTTGAATTCAGAGGTGTTGATCGATACGGCGTCCAGGCCGGCATGGGCCGGGCCGGCCAAGCCGAGCAGGATCATTCCGACCAGCAAGCGAATCACGGCAGCCTCCAACCCACCGCCACCTAAAGCTTTCGATGGGGCGAAGTTCCGCGGTCGCCGCATTCAGGCCGGGGTTCGAGCAGGCGTCGACCGCCGTTCCATGACGGCACTATCGAGAAAGCCATCCGGACCAGCTAATCCGGCCGTATCATCTCGAACATGTTCTCCGGCTTGATCTCGAAATAGTCACCCTGGCGGCCGGCGCGCGCGATCGGACGGGCCAGCGCGGTCTGGTAGACGCCATCCCTGATCATGGTCTTGTCGATATGCACGGCGACGACCTCGCCCAGCGTCAGCCAGCCTTGCGCCTTTGCGCCATCCTTGTCCTGCAGGTGGATGATCTGGGTCAGCTTGCATTCGAAGGCGACCGGGCTTTCGGCCACCCTCGGCACGTTGACGAGCCGGCACGGCGCAGCCGTCAGCCCCGCGATCCCGAACTCATCGACGTCACGGGCGACGTGGGCCGCCGTCGCGTTCATCTGCTGCGCCAGATCCATGGTGACGAGATTCCAGACGAACTCCCTGGTCTCCTGGACGTTCTCCGCGCTGTCCTTCCAGTTGGTCGAGGAGAAGCCGATGATCGGCGGGCGATAGCAGAAGGCGTTGAAGAAGCTGTAGGGCGCCAGGTTGACATTGCCCTTGCCGTCCCGCGAGGAGATCCACCCGATCGGACGCGGGGCGACGATCGCGGAGAATGGATCGTGTTTGAGGCCGTGGCCGTTCTTCGGCTCGTAATAGTGCAGGTCTGTCACCGGGCTTTTTCCTTGTCATTCCGGGATGGTGCGCGAGCACCAGACCGCAGGTGCGCAACTGCGCACCGGGGAATCTCGAGATTCTCAGGTGCGCAATTGCGCACCGTAGTTCGATGCTAACGCATCGCCCCGGAATGACAGGGAAGTCAACTACCCAGGACGTCAATTCGCCCTGGCGCGCGGCGAAAGGCCGGCGATGACGAAATCGATCAATTCCTCGATCGTCGGCCCCGGCTTGTTGGCGCATTGCGCGATCATCTGGGGATGGAAGAAGCGCATCATGGCGGTACAGGCGCACCCGGCCGCCAGCGGCACGTCGGCGGCCTCGAACTCGCCCGTCGCCACGCCCTGCCCGATCACGCTGCCGATGGTCTCGGTGATCCGCTCCATGTGGGCTACGCAAACGTCCCAACTCTCCTGCATCGCGATCTCGACCATCTCGTGCAGCTTGGAATCGCCGACATAGCGCTCCGCGTTCATGTGATGGATCGAGATCATCAACTCGCGCAGCCGGGTCGCCGCCGGACCGCGGCCGGCCGCGATCGTCTGCGCGGCCTGCTCGACCTCGCCCATCAGGGCGCGGGCCACGCCCTCGTGGATCGCCTTCTTCGAATCGAAGAAGCGATAGACGTTGGCCGGACTCATCCGCAGTTCCTTGGCGATGTCGGCCACCGTGGTCTTCTGGTAGCCGATCTGCCTGAACAAACGCTCCGCCACCGCGAGAATCCGCTCGCGTGTGTCGCTCTCGATGTTGTCCGAAATCAGCGTCATGTCTCACTCAATGTTCAATTATTCGGCCGCGTCGGCAAGTGGAATTGCACGGCCGCCCGCAGCCTGGTCCCTGGCCCGATGTTGCGGCGCAAGATCAGGCTGTTCGGCTTGACCGCTTTCGTCGAGGCGCTTCCTGAACCAAAGCGCATAGAGGCCCGGCAGGTACAGCAGGGTGAGGAAGGTGGCAACGAACAGGCCGCCCATGATCGTGATCGCCATCGGCCCCCAGAAAGCGGACCGCGACAGCGGGATCATGGCCAGGATCGCCGCCAGCGCGGTCAGCACCACCGGCCGGGCACGGCGGACGGTGGCCTCGACAATGGCTTCCCGGCGCGTCAGCCCTTGGGCGACGTCGGACTCGATCTGGTCGACCAGAATGACCGCGTTACGCATGATCATCCCGGCCAGCGCGATCAGGCCCAGCAGCGCCACGAAGCCGAACGGCTGGTTGGCGACATTGAGGCCGAACGAGGCGCCGATGACGCCGAGCGGCGCGGTCAGGAACACCAGCAACAGGCGCGAGAAACTCTGGAGCTGGATCATCAGCAGCGTCAGCATCGCGATCGCCATCAGCGGAAACAGCACGAAGATCGAGGCGTTGCCCTTGGCGGACTCCTCGAACGCGCCGCCCGGTTCGATCCGGTAGGCCGGCTCGAGGCGATCGCGGATCTGCTGCAGCTTCGGCCAGATCTGGTTGGTGACGTCGGGGGCCTGAACGCCGTCGGCGACGTCGGTGCGCACCGTGATCGCCATGTCGCGGTTGCGCCGCCACATGATCGGCTCCTCATGCGCATATTCGATCCTGGCGATCTGCTGCAACGGCACCGCGACACCATTGCGCGAGGTCACGGTGAGGTCGCCGACGCTGCCGAGGTCGAGCCGCTCGGAGGGCACCGCGCGCGCCACCACGCCGACCTTCTCGATACCGTCGCGGATGGTGGTGACCTGCGCGCCGGAAATCAGCATCGCGAGCGCCTGCGAGACGTCCTGCGGGGTCAGGCCTAGCGCGCGGGCGCGATCCTGATCGACCACGAGCTTCAGGTAGGGCGACTGTTCGTTCCAGTCGAGTTGCGGCTCCCGGACGTTGGAGTTCTGCCTGACGACGTCGCGCACCTGGTAGGCGATGTCGCGCACGGTGTTGGCGTCGGGGCCGATGACGCGAAACTGGACCGGAAAGCCGACCGGCGGGCCGAAGTTGAAGCGGTCGATGCGCACCCGGGCTTCGGTCAGTTCGCCGTCGGCGACCGCCTTCTCCAGCCGGGCCTTGATGCGCTCGCGGGCGGTGACGTCCTTGGAGACGATCACGATCTCGGCAAAGGCCTCGTTCGGCAATTGCGGATTGAGTCCGAGCCAGAACCGCGGCGAACCCTGGCCGACATAGGCGGTGTAGGTGGCGATGTCCTTGTCGTCCTTGAGCAGCGCCTCGGCCTTCTTCACCGATTTCTCGGTGACGTTGAAGGCGGTGCCTTCGGGCAGACGCAGTTGCAGGAACAGTTCGGGCCGCTCCGACAGCGGGAAGAATTGCTGTTGCACATTGCCGAAGCCGACGACCGAGAGCGCGAACACGCCGACGGTGGCCAGCACCACCTTGATCCGGTGATCAACGCACCACTGCACCATGCGGCGCAGGACACGATAGGTCCGCGTCTCGTAGACCGCGTGCGGGTCGTGGTTGTGGTGAACCGCGATGTTGGGCAGCAACTTGACGCCGATATAGGGCGTGAAGATCACCGCGACGAACCACGAGGCGACCAGCGCGATCGCCACGATCCAGAAGATGCCGCCGGCATATTCGCCGACCGCCGAACTGGCAAAGCCGATCGGCAGGAAGCCCACAGCCGTCACCAGCGTGCCGGTCAACATCGGAAACGCGGTCGATTCCCAGGCAAACGCGGCGGCGCGAACCCGGTCCCAACCCTGCTCCATCTTCACCACCATCATCTCCACGGCGATGATGGCGTCGTCGACCAAGAGGCCGAGCGCGATGATCAGCGCACCCAGGGTAATGCGGTGCAGGTCGATCGACATCGCGTTCATGACCACGAACACGATCGCCAGCACCAGCGGCACCGACGTCGCCACCACGATGCCGGTACGCCAGCCGAGCGCCAGGAATGAGACGAACAGCACGATCGCCAGCGCCTCGATAAACGAGGTCACGAACTCGCCGACGGCGCGCTCGACCACCTTCGGCTGGTCGGCGATCTGCTCGACATCGATGCCCTGCGGCACCGCCTTCATGAAATCGGCGGTCGCCTGCTGCACCTGCTTGCCAAGGTCGAGGATGTTGGCGCCCTTGGCGGTGACCACGCCGATGCCGAGTGCGGGCTTGCCCTCCTGGCGGGCGACGAAGGTCGGCGGATCGACGAAGCCGCGGGTGACGGTGGCGATATCGCCGAGCCGGAACACCCGGCCGTTGCTCTCGACCGGGGTCGCCGCGACCGCCTCGACGCCGTCCAGCGCGCCGGTGACCCGCAGCGGCACGCGCTGCGCGGAGGTTTCGACGGTGCCCGCCGGCGTGACGTTGTTCTGTTTGGCGAGCGAATCGAACAGTGCCTGCGGCGTAACGCCGAGCGTCGCCAGCTTGGCGTGGGAGAACTCGACGAAGACGCGCTCCTCCTGGGCGCCATAGAGATTGACCTTGGTGACATCAGGCACCTTCAGCAGCCGCTGGCGCAGGCCTTCGGCGGCCTTCTTCAAGTGCGCGTAGTCGGCGCCCTCGCCGGTCATCATGTAGAGAATGGAATCGACGTCGGAAAACTCGTCGTTCACGGTCGGGCCCAGCAGGCCCGCCGGCAATTGGCCCTGCACGTCGGCAAGCTTCTTGCGCAACAGATAAAACAGGTAGGGCACGTCTTTGGCCGGGGTCGAATCCCTGAACGTGACCTGCATCGCCGTGAACGACGGCTTGGAATAGGTCTGCACCTTTTCGAAGTATGGCAGCTCCTGCAGTTTCTTCTCGATGGGATCGGCGACCTGGGTCTGCATTTCCTTTGCCGTGGCGCCCGGCCAGATCGCCGAGACGTTGACAACCTTGACGGTAAAGGACGGATCCTCGGCGCGACCGAGCCCGCGGTAGGAGAAGAAGCCGGCAACACCGAGCACGATCATCAGGAACAGGATCAGGGTCGGATGGGCCACCGCCCAGCGCGAGAGATTGAAGCGCTTCATGTCAGTCTCCAACTTCGAAATCTCAATGCAACTGCCCCGTCATTGCGGGCCAACGGATCGCGCGAATGCGCGCCCGATGACCGGCTCCGCGAAGCAATCCATTCATCTGCTTGTGGCGCTATGGATTGCTTCGTCGCCTACGCTCCTCGCAATGACGCCGTAACTCAGAACGACAATGACGAGACCACCCGGACCTTCTGGGCCGGATCGAGTTTCTGCACGCCGAGCGCGACCACCCTGGCGCCCTCCTCGACCCCGCCGGAAATCACGACGGAATTGCTGTCATAGGATTTCACGATCACCGGCTTCAGCGTGATCGCGCCGGACCCGTCGACGACATAGAGCGAGGGACTGCTGCCCTGGCTGAACAATGCCGACAGCGGCAGCCTGGCGACGCGTTCGGTGGCGGCATCGGCCAGCGTCAGCGTCGCGGTCATGCCGAGCGAGACCTTGTCGTCGGCTTCGGGCAACGAGAATTTTGCCAGATAGGTCCGCGTCGCCGGGTCGGCCGAAGGCGCGATCTCGCGCAGCCTGGCGATATATTTCCTGTCCGCGTCGGACCACAGCGTCACGGTGGCCGTTCCGGCCTTGGCGCGGCCGACCAGCGTCTCGGGGATGGCGACAACGGCTTCCCGTTCGGCAAAGCGCGCGACGCGGATCGCGGTCTGGCCGGCCGCCACCACCTGGCCGGGCTCGACCAGGGTTGCGGTGACCACGCCGCGGCCGTCGGCCACCAGCGTCGCGTAGGACAGCGAGTTGCGGGTAAGTTCGACCGCGCGTTCGGCGCGATTGAGGCGCGCCCGCGCTTCGTCGGCGGCGGCGCGGCTCTGGTCCATCTGGGCCTCGGTGGTCCAGCCCTTGGCCCGTAGATCCTTGGCGCGCTGCTCAGCCGCGCTCGCCTGCGCCAGTACGCCGGTGGCGGCGCGGAACTCAGCTTCCGACTGCTCAGCCTGCAGCTTCAGGTCCACCTCGTCCAGGATCGCCAGCGGCTGACCGACCTCGACGCTCTGGCCGACTTCGACGAGGCGTTTCGCCACCTTGCCGGGAACCCGGAAGCCCATGTCGGTCTCGATCCGCGGCCTGATGGTGCCGACAAAGCTCCGCTCCGGCGCTTCCGCTGCATATTGCACCGTGGCGACCAGGACCGGACGGCCGGAGGCTGCGGTTTCAGCAGCTTTCTCGTTGCAGCCCATCAACAGGGTTGCCACCAGGGCTAGCGAGGCACCTGTCAAAAGCTTGTAATAATTGAAGAAAATAGAGCGAACGAGCATCCGGCCCTCCATCGCGAACGATACAGGGAATGATCGAGTATCGAGTGACGAATGTCAATAATCGTCAGTGATCATCAATTCGTGAACAGATGTTAAGGTTCGGAGCTGAGGGACGCCGCGTAGCGGTCAGTTCCTCCGCCAGGACCTGGTCCGCCAGTTGAAACCGCTCGAACCGGTGCAACTCCTGCTCGATGCGGCGCGTGTACTCGCTGCGCCGGCCGCGTCCTGCGCCCTTGCCGACCCAGCTCCATTTCTGCATCAGCAGTTTCCGGTCCTGGCGATCGGTCTTCAGGTCAATGGCGGCGACGATGTCTTCGCCGACCAGCACCGGCAGCGCGAAATAGCCGAACTGGCGTTTTGCGCGGGGCACATAGGCCTCGAAACGGTGACCGTAGTCGAAGAACAATTCGGTGCGCTTGCGCTGGATGATCAGGGGATCGAACGGTGAGAGGATATGAACGAGGCTCTCGCTGGCGGCGGTCTGCGTCCCCTGCTCGAGAGCCTCCGGTCGCGCCCAATGTTCCTGTTTGCCGGCGCCTTCGAGCGCGACCGGCTTGAGTTCCCCGCGCCGGACCCGCGCCTCGATCAGGCGCCGTACGGGCGCCTTGCTCGGCGCATCGAGATGGCAAACGGAATCCAGGCTGACCAGCCCCTGCGAACGCAACGCGCGCTCGAGCAGATAGGTGGTGATTTCCGCCGCCGAGGCCGGCTTCGGTGGCTGGTCCCACCCGAAATGCCGCGTCATCAGCTCATAGGTCTTGAGCATGCCGCTGCGGGCGGAAATCGTGACGTGGCCAGTATAGAAGGCGAGTTGCAGCGCCCGCTTCGAGGGTTTGCGGCTCGCCCACAAATGTTCCTTCTCGGTCAGCACGTCGTCCTCGATGTCACGGATGGTCAGCGCGCCGTCGCGCCGGAGCAGCCGCATCACCTTGCGCGTGTCCGCAGGCTTGACGGAAGCGAACCATCGGTGGCCCTCGCGCCGGTGCCGCCGCATCGCCGGAAGACAGAAACGAAGATCGTTCGTCGGCACGTAGGACAGCGCATGCGTCCAGTATTCGAACACGCTTTTGTCGACGCTCTGGGCCTGGCGCAAATCGGCGCGGGCATAGGCCGGAATGCGGCTATAGAGGATGTGATGATGGCAGCGCTCGATGACGTTGATGGTGTCGATCTGGACATAGCCGAGATGCGCGACGGCGGCGGCAACGGCCGCGGGCCCGTCGCCAAAGGGCGCCGGAATATCCAGCCGCTGGGCGCGCAGCCAGATCCGGCGCGCTTCGGCCTTGGTCAGGGGATGGGGTTTGGTGGCGCGGGACATTGCGCGGCGACGTTAGAGCGTTTCGAGCCAAGCCGAAACCGAATCGCTTGACTACCGCCTTTGACGCTCGCCGACGCTGCCGGTGGCGATCTCGGCCTCACAGGAGGCCCGGCCGCGGCCCGCCGCCTGGCATCTGTAGACGGCGCCGGTGAGGCGATCAACCAGCCAGGCGCTCTCTTCGGTCGGGCTTTCGAACCCGACATAGCGGCTGCCGATCGCCGTGATCAGCGTCGACAGCAGGATCGCCGCCGCGATCATGGCCGCGCCGACCAGCGTCGGCATTGAACTTCCGGTTCCCGTCGGCTCCGGTGGACCAGGGCGATACCCCGGATAATCGCGCTGACGCTTCACCGATTGAAACACACGCCCCGCCCGTCTCGTTGCCGCGACGACTCTTGCTACGGATTCTTTGTGAGCGAAATTGCTTAACTATCCATCTAGCCGATTTGTTGTCGAGAGATCGGCGTCGACGCGGCATCGGGACAACCATCGTTGCGCGGATGGGCAGATACGGAACGCGGCCAGGGTCCGCCAAGACGAAGATTGTTGCCGACGCGATGGTGAGTTTCCGGCTAGGTTGCCTGGGCGGAAAGCGGCTTGCGCCGCGCCTCCGTTCCCGGGGCGCCCTAGTGTGATTTACATCACATTTAGTCCTTTGAACCCATCCTATGTTCGCAGTATCAAAACGTCATGCACGCCCCGTACGCAGGCGTTAACCGTAAGGACAGGACAATGACCCGCTATCTGCTTTCGATCGTGACCCTCAGCGCCGCGCTGTCGATGACGGCGGGCCTCGCCATCGCCGGCGACACCGTCTCGGCCGACAAGATTCTCGGCGCGTTGAAGCCAAAGCCGCTGACCCGCGGCCTCTCGGCCGGTGCGCCGCAGGTGGACGCCGCGGCGCAGGCCAAGGAAATCAGCTTCGTGAACACGCTCCGCAACCGCTCCACGCGCTCGCTATCGCTCGGCGAACGCCAGGAGATCGCGGAACTGGCCGCGACCAAGCCGAAGATCGATCTTGAAATTCGTTTCGACTACAACTCCGCCGAGATCAGCAAGAGCTCGGTCGCGGCGGTCGAGGAACTCGGCAAGGCGCTCTCTCACGCCGACCTGAAGGGATCGACCTTCGTGGTCGCCGGTCATACCGACGCGATCGGCAGCGAGGCCTACAACCAGGACCTCAGCGAGCGGCGCGCCGACACCATCAAGAAGTACCTTAACGAGAAGTATGGCATCGCCGGCGCCGACCTCGTGACCGTCGGTTATGGCGAGAGCAAGCCGAAGGATGCGAGTGCGCCGACCGATCCGGCCAACCGCCGCGTTCAGGTCGTCAACATGGACACCAAGACCGCCTCGAAGTGAGGATTGAAATCTGGTCCGCCTGCCGCGCGCGGCAGGCGGATTTGACGCGCCCGGGATCGACACGCCCGCAGGACCGGCGTCACGCCAACGGCAATGCTACCTGCCCCTGAAGTCAGGCTTGCGCTTTTCGCTGAACGCCTTGACGCCTTCCTTGAGGTCTTCGCTATCGCGCACCGGATCGAGCAGCCGGCGCACTTCGGCGACCGTCTCCAGCGGGCCCTTCGGCATGGCGTCGCGGGCCAGCTTCTTCAGCGCCTGCACCACCAGCGGCGCCGCGGCAGCGACTTTCGCGGCCATCGCCTGGGCGAGCGCGACATGCTGGCCTTTCGGCGCGATCTTGTTGACGAAGCCGATCTGGTAGGCGCGCTCCGCCGACATTTCCTCGCCGACCAGAAGAAACTCCATGGCGATCTTGTGCGGCATGCGCGCCAAAACGGACGAGACGCCGCCGCCGGTGGTCCCCACCTTGACCTCGGGATAGCTGAATCGCGTCGTCTCCGACGCCACGCACATGTCGGCCATCTGAACCAGCACGAAGCCGCCGCCGACCACCCAGCCGGAGGTCGCGGCAATCACCGGCTTGTCCAGTTCAACGCCCAATCCCGGAACGGCATGCCACATGTCCGCCGGGAAATCCCTGACATCGGCGCCGACCGAAAAATACGCCTCCTCGGAGGACGCAAGCACCGCGACGCGATCGTCGCTGTCGCGGAAACGCCGCCACGCCTGGCGCAGCTCGCTGCACAGCGCGGGATTTAGCGCGTTGTGCGCGGATTCGCGCGCCATCGTGATGGTAGCGACGTGGCCTGTACTTTCGTAGCGAACGAGCGTCATGGGGTAACCTTATGCGAAAGCGACGCGCGCGATCCGTTACTTGTTCTCTGCGGGATCGCGATGCACCGGATCGACCCAAAGCACGGTCTCCGGCTTCTCCACCGGCTCGATGTCGAGATTGATCGCCACCGCCTCACCGTCACTGCGCACCAGAACGCATTCCAGCACCTCGTCGCGGCTGGCGTTGATCTCCTGATGCGGCACGTAGGGCGGAACGAAGATGAAGTCGCCGGGCCCGGCCTCGGCGGTGAATTGCAACTGATCGCCCCAACGCATCCGCGCCCTGCCCTTCACGACATAGATGACGCTTTCGAGATGGCCATGATGGTGCGCGCCGGTCTTGGCGTCGGGCCGGATGGTGACCGTGCCTGCCCACAATTTCTGCGCGCCGACGCGGGCGAAATTAATCGCGGCCTTGCGGTCCATGCCTGCAGTGGAGGGTACGTTTGGATCAAGCTGGCTGCCGGAGATGACGCGAACGCCATCATGCTTCCAGCGCTCAGCCTCGCCGTGACCGTGGGTATGATTGTGGTCGTGGTTGCCGCTCATATCGCTGCCTCTGCGGAACATGGTTCGCAGACGGTACATAATACCGTGACTGCAGACCAGCCCAATCAGGGGAACATTCAGGCCCCCGAGCGATTGACCTTGCGAAGTTCACTCGAACAGGAGAACGGACATGAGCGGCACCACCGACAAGATCAAGGGAACGGCCAACGAGGCCATCGGCAAGGCCAAGCAGAGCATCGGCGAAGCCACCGGCTCGGAGCAGCTCCAGGGCGAAGGCGCGATCCAGGAAGTCAAGGGCAAGGGCCAGAACGCGATGGGCGACGCCAAGAACGCCACCAAGGACGCCGTCGACAGCGCGGCGGACGCGGTGAAGAGGAAGCTCTGATCCTTGCGCATCTAACATGAAAAGACCGGCCATCCGGCCGGTCTTTTTTTGCGTGCATGAGACCTTTACTTCACCTACTTCACCGCCAGCAATTCGACGTCGAACATCAGCGTGGCGTTCGGCGGAATAAGCCCGCCGGCGCCGCGCGCGCCGTAGCCGAGCGCGGGCGGAATGATGAGGGTGCGCTTGCCGCCGACCTTCATCGAGGCGACGCCTTCGTCCCAGCCGGCGATCACCTGACGTTGCCCGATCCGGAATTCGAACGGTTCGTTGCGATCGACGGATGAGTCGAACTTCTTGCCTTTCTGACCGTTCTCATAGAGCCATCCGGTGTAGTGCATGACGCAGGTCTGGCCGGACTTCGGCGAGGCGCCAGAACCTTCCTTGCTGTCCGTGATCTGCAAACCTGAAGCCGTGGTCATGGGTTTTCCTGCAGTTTGAGCCGATGCCGTCAGCGACATGGCGATCGGTGTTGAAACCGCCGCCACCGCGGCGGCAAGCGCGGTCTGGATGATGGAGCGTCGAGATCGCATCTGCTTGCACCTGTGGCTAAGGATTGGCGTGTGCGGATTTCCTGACCAGGCCCCGCGCGAAAACGCTGTAGCCCAGCCGACCAGTTTCCCAAAGCGATTATTTCGGCGTTGAGCCCGCGTCCTCGGCCGGCTTGACCGCGGCTTCGCGCTTCCAAACCCGTAGTTGGCCCAGGCTTTCGACCAGACCTGTCGCGTCCTTGGCACTGGAAAGCATAATGAAGCCTTCATCCATATCCTGCGCGGCAATGCCCCACTTCTCCAACAACGGCAGCGCCGCCTCGACGTAGCCGATGAACTTGCAGTGGGCGAAGGCATCGGCGACAAAATCGCGTGCGGACGCCTCACCCAGCAGTTTTCTTGCGCCATCAACCGACGGCACCAGCGCGACCGCGTCATAGAGCACCGACGGCCCGCCGTCGATCATCTGGTCGGCGGCGACAGGCTTGCCGTCGCCGAGCATGACGCCTCCGATCTTCGGAGCAATCAACTCGAAAGTGGCCCCAGCCTTGGAAACCGCGGCTTGAACCGCTTTCAGCACACCCGCGTCCGTACCGTCAGTGACGAGAATACCGAGCTTGCGTCCCTCGAAGCGATGCGGTCCGTTGTTGACGATGCTGAGCGCCGGCGAGGCATCGAGATCCTGCCGCGTCGGCATCGCGGCTTGAGCGGGCTTCGGCATCGTCTTCAGCCCCAACCCGTCGCCGACTTTGGCCGCAAGACGGTCGTCGATATTGAGGAGATGGGCCACGACCCGTTCGCGTATCACCGGCGTCTGTACCTTGCTGAGTTCGAAGGTCAGCGCCGCGGCGATGTGCTGCTGCTCGATCTCGGACTGGCTGATGAAGAACTGCCGCGCCTGGCTGTAGTGGTCGGCAAAGCTCTCAGGCCGAAGCCGGCGTTTGGGGCCCTGCTCGACGTCGGCAAAAGAAGTGAAGCCGCGTTCGGGAGATTCGCGCGGCCCCTCGCCGAAGGAATTGGGCTGGTAATTGGCGCGTCCCACGGGGTTGCGCATCGCCATGTGGCCGTCCTGCTGGAAATGATGCATCGGGCATTTCGGCGCATTGATCGGGATATGGGTAAAGTTGGGGCCTCCAAGCCGCTTCAGCTGGGTGTCGAGGTAAGAGAAATTTCTGCCCTGCAGCAGCGGATCGTTGGAAAAATCGATTCCGGGCGGCACGTTCTGTGTCATGAAGGCAACCTGCTCGGTCTCGGCAAAGAAATTGTCCGGCATGCGATCGAGAACCAGCCGTCCCACCGGAACCGGCGGCAGCATTTCTTCCGGGATCAGCTTGGTGGGATCGAGAACGTCGAAATCAAACCTGTCGGCGAATGCTTCGTCGAACAGTTGCAGCTGCAGCTCCCACTCGGGATAGCTGCCGCTCTTGATCGCGGTCCAGAGATCGCGGCGGTGAAAGTCGGGATCGGCGCCGTTGATCTTGACGGCTTCGTTCCAGGCCACGGACTGCAATCCGAGCTTCGGCTTCCAATGAAACTTGACGAAGGTGGATTCCTGCCTGGCGTTCACCAGGCGGAACGTATGCACGCCGAAGCCTTCCATGAAGCGGAGCGAGCGCGGGATAGCGCGGTCCGACATCACCCACATGATCATGTGCATGCTCTCGGGCGTCAGGCTGATGAAGTCCCAGAAGTTATCGTGCGCCGACTGCGCCTGCGGGAAAGCGCAATCCGGCTCCTCCTTCACGGCGTGAACAAGATCGGGAAACTTGATGGCGTCCTGGATGAAGAAGACAGGGATGTTGTTGCCGACAAGGTCCCAGTTGCCCTCCCTCGTATAAAGCTTGACCGCGAAGCCGCGCACGTCGCGCGCCAGATCGACCGACCCCTTGCTCCCGGCCACCGTCGAGAACCGCACGAAAGCAGGCGTGCGCTCGCCGACGCGCTGAAACAGGTCGGCGCGGGTGTATTTCGACAGTGATTTGTAATTCTCGAAGAAACCGTGCGCGCCATAACCACGCGCATGCACCACCCGTTCCGGGATGCGCTCGTGGTCGAAGTGGAAGATCTTCTCGCGAAAATGGAAATCCTCGATCAAGGTCGGGCCGCGCGGGCCGACCTTGAGCGTGTTCTGGTCGTCGGACACGGGAACGCCCTGCGCCGTGGTCAGCACCGGAATGGCGCCATCGGCCAGCTGGTGCAGTTCCCCTCCCTCGCCGCGGTTGAGTTTCTGGTCGTGAATGGCGACCGATGAGGTTCCGGAGCCGCGGCGGGGTGATTTCGACATGGAAATTCCTGTGAATAGCTGACGCCAGCTTCAATGCTGTGCGATGGCCGAGGTTCCCGGACGCCAATTGCCTCAAGCCGCGTGTTCGCCGCCGTCGCGGTCGAGCGCGAAATCCTGCAGCAGAGAGGAAGTGCGACCGGCGATGAGATCGCCGAGCAGTTGCGCGGCCATGAAGCTGAACGTGATGCCGTTGCCACCATAGCCGTAGGCGGCGTAAACTCCTTGCCTGGCCGGGACGGGACCGATCAAGGGCAGCCCGTCGGCGGTGGTGTCGAACGTTCCTGCCCAGCGGAACTCGATCTCCCGATCGGCCCGAGGCCACAGCGCGGCAAGCTTTTGCGACAGGGCGCGCGACTTTTGCGGTATCAATCGGTCGCGGGCTTCCGGTTCGACGTCCTGTTCGCTGTCTTCCCCGCCAATGATGATCCGTCCGGCACGCGTTGACCGGGCATAGAGATAGTCCTTGCTGTCTTCCCAGATCAGGGCTTCATCCCTCCAGATGTTCTGCGGCTGCGGCGTCGTCGCCACCGCCCAGCTCGACGACACCTTGTGAACGGTGGAGTGAACGAAATCGGGAATGACATAGCCGGTGGCGAGCACCACCGACCGCGCCTCGATTTCGCGGCCGTTTCGCAGTTGAGCGATCACCGAGCGGCCGGAGGCATCGAAATCAACCGTTTCCGCCTCGAACAGGCGCGCGCCGCGGGAAGTCGCTATCCGCAATAGACCGCGTGCCAGCTGCAATGGATCGGCATCCGCAGCGCCCGGCGAAACGAGCGCCCCGGCGCGGGCGATGCCATACGCATCCAGCAGTTGGCCGTGATCGAGAAATTCACCCGGCAGGCCGGCTCTTGCCCGCAGACGATGCTCCTCCAGCAAGTCGCGCGCAGTCTCGCCAGCCGCCAGATACAGCGACTCTTTCTCTCGCATGTCGCATTCCAGGCCGAGCTGCCGAACCAGCGAGGTCAACCCGCCGACCGCGGCGAAGCTCGCGCGGTACGCCCGCGAAGCCCGCTCAAAACCATAGATCTGCGTCAGTTCGGTCAGCGGCCGGTCGATCTCCCACAGCAGCATCGCGGTGCTCGCCGCCGTACTGCCGCGGCCCGGAAGCTCGCGGTCGATGATAACGACATCAAGGCCCTGCCGCGTCAGGCGTTCGGCCACCAGCGCGCCCGTGATCCCCGCCCCGACCACCAGCGCGTCGCATTTGAGGCTTTCCGGGACAAGCGGTCGCGGCGGCGCCGCTGATTTCACGAACCAGGGCGAAATCCCGCCGCGAAGATCGGCCTGTATCGTGTCGTCTGCATGAATATTGATGATAACCCCCCGGACGAAGCCTGGCTTCAATGCGCCGGTTTCAAGCGTCTATGTTTCGATTTTCTCCAACCGGACCGGCAGCTTGCGGATGCGCTGACCGGTGGCGTTGAAGATCGCGTTGCATACCGCCGCGTTGGTGCCGACATTGCCCAGTTCGCCGATACCCTTCACACCCGCAGGATTGATCTGGTCGTCCTGTTCCGACAGCATGATGACCTCCACGCTCGGCGTGTCGGCGTTCACCGGCACCAGATAGTCGGCCAGATTGTCATTGACATAGCGCGCATATCGCTCGTCGATCTCGGTACCCTCATGCAGCGCCGATGAGACGCCCCAGATCAGGCCGCCGAGGAGCTGGCTGCGCGCGGTGCGCGGATTCATGATGCGACCTCCGGCAAAGACACCGAGCACGCGCGGGACCCGGACCTCATGCGTCCATCGGTTGATGCGGATCTCGACAAACTCCGCGCCGAACGCGTAGGCGATCTTGTCCTTCATGTCGGACCCGCCAACCATCCGCACCTGCCCCTTATGCATGGCGCGGAACGAATCCGGCGGTGCACCTTCCGGCTTCCATTCGCCGTATTCCTCAACCAGGCTGACGCCGAGGGCGTCGAATGACTTTTCGAGGTCCAGCGGCTGGTTGCTCCTCGCGGCCTGGGTGATAGGGGTCTGGCCCACACCGACGGTCTCCTTGGCCCTGTCGATCAGGCTTGCGCCGGGCATGACCGCCTTGAACAGCTTTTGCCTGATCTGGTCACAGACCATTATCACCGCCGAGCAAGTGCTTGCCGTGGAGGTCGACCCGCCCGCGACAGGCGCGGGCGGCAGGTCGCTGTCGCCAATGAAGACCGAGACCTTGTCCACCGGCACGTCGAGGCGCTCCGCCGCCGCCTGCGCGATCACTGTGTAGGCGCCGTTGCCGATCTCATGCCCGGCGATTTCGACCCGGACACGGCCATCGCGACGCAGCTGCACGCGCGCTGCGGAGGGCGCCATATGGGTGGGATAGCAGGTGGCGGCGCAGCCTAACCCGACCAGCCAGTCGCCATCCAACGTCGATTTCGGCTCGCTCTTGCGACCGGCCCAGCCGAACGCCTTGGCTCCCTCGTCGAAACACTGCATCATCGCGCGCGAGGTGTAGGGCTTTCCGCCGATCGGCTCCTTCGCCGCGTCGTTGATCCGACGGAGCTCGATCGGATCGATCCGGAGCTGGTGCGCCAGCTCATCCATCGCGCTCTCGAGCGCAAAGAGGTATGGCACCTCCGCCGGCGAACGCATGAAACCGGGCGTGTTGCGGTCAGCGCGGACGATGGAGACCAGGCTTTCCACGTTGGGGCAATCATAGAGGCGGGTGGTCGTCGCGGTTCCACCCACGGCATAGGCGTCGGCGCGAGAAGAAATTTCCCAGCCCTCGTGGCGTAATGCGACGAGCTTGCCGTTCTTGCTGGCGCCAAGCTCAACACGATGCTGCGTCTCGGCGCGATAGGTTGCGATGTTGAAACCCTGGTCGCGCGTCGCCACAAGTTTGACCGGACGGCGGAGCCGCCGGGCCAGACTGGCGATGATTGCAGTCCTCGGCGTCATCGAGCCCTTGCAGCCGAACGCGCCGCCGACATAGGAATTGATAACGCGCACCCGGTCAGGATCGATGCCGAGCTGCGTTGCGACCCCATGCTTTAAGCCGTGCACAAACTGGCTCGGCTCGTAGATGGTCAGGCTGTCGCCGTGCCAGACGCAGCTGGTTGCAAACAACTCCAGCGGATTGTGATGCTGCGGCGGCGTCTCATATTCCGCGCTCAATCGGACCTCGGCGCCTTCAAACGCCTTTGGGAAATCCCCAACCTTGGCGTCCTCGGTGAACTGCGCGACTTGTCCCTTTGCAGGAGCCGTGGTGGTGCCGGGAGAGTCAAAGCCCGACGTGGGCGCCGCCGCGGTGTAGGTCGCCTTGACCCGATACGAAGCCTCGCGAGCGGCCTCGAAGGTTTCGGCCAGCACGATGGCGATGATCTGGCCTTCCTCCGAAATCTCGTTCGAACTGAGCGGTTGAATTGTCGTCGAGGCATAGCCGCCGTTGCTGAAAAGTTTTGCCTTCTCCAGTTTTTCGGAGTTCTCATGCGTGAAGACGTCAATAACGCCTCGCACGCCCTTGGCGTCGGCCACATTGATCGTGTCAATCCGCCCTTTTGCAATCGAGCTGGTGACAAGATAGGCGAAGGCCGGGTTCACCAGCGGCATATCGGCGGCGTACTCCGCCTTCCCCGTCACTTTCGCGCGAGCGTCGTAGCGCGGGATTGGCTGGCCCATATTGGCCTTCGGCTCCGGTGCAGCGGTCGTCATGGTCAAATCTCCATCGAAGCGGCTTGAAGCAGCGCGCGGACGATCACGCGTTTTCCGAGATCGATCTTGAATTCATTGTGGCGTCTGCCACGCGCGCCAGAAAAAGCGGCTTCGGCGACGCGCCGCGCGATCTGCTCATCGAACGGCCTTCCCTTCAGCAGTGCTTCAGCCTCGCGGACACGCCATGGGACCGTCGCTACACCGCCGACCGCCACCCGTGCGCCACGCACCGTGCCGGACTGAACGTCCAGCGCGACCGCTGCGGAGGCGAGCGCAAACTCGTAAGACTGCCTGTCGCGGGCTTTCATATAGACCGACCGCGGCCAAGCGCCCTGTACCGCAAAACCGGAAATCAGCTCTCCCGGCGCAAGCGTCGTCTCGATCTGGGGCGAGTTGCCGGGCGCCTTGTGCAGTTCGGCAAAAGCAATAGACCGGGGCCCCGAGCGCCCGACGATTTCCACGGTCGCATCGAGCGCAATCATGGCTTGCGCGAAGTCGCCGGGATAGGTCGCGATGCATTGATCGGACGTCCCCAACACGGCGTGGGTACGGTTGACACCGTCCATCGCCGCGCATCCCGAGCCGGGGTTGCGCTTGTTGCAGGCTTCGTAGCTGGTGTCGCGAAAATACGAGCAGCGGGTCCGCTGCATCACGTTACCGCCCAGTGTCGCCATGTTGCGCAACTGAGCGCTGGCGGCCAATTTCAGGGTATCGGCAATCACCGGATAGTTCTTCTGCACTCCCGGGTTGTCCGCCACGTCCGACATCAGCGCCATCGAGCCGAGCCGCAGACTGCCATTCCCGAGATCGACCGCCGACCAAGCCGACGCCAGCGGGTTGATATCGACCAGCGTGCGCGGACGCATCACATCAAGTTTCATCAGGTCGATCAGCGTGGTGCCACCGGCCAGCGCCTGCGACTCGGCTTCGACCAGGGGATTGTTGGCCGTTGCCGAGGACCCGAGCGCCTGCAGCGCTGCGGACGGATCGTTCGCACGAAAATATGTGAATGGCCGCATGCGGCTAACCTTTCCGACGTTCTGATTGCATGGCAGGCGCTGCCTGTTTCACTGCGGCGACGATGTTAGGGTAGGCTGCGCAACGGCAAATATTGCCGCTCATATATTCGCGGATCTCCTCGTCGCTGTTGGCATGCCCCTCACGCACGCAGGCGACCGCCGACATGATCTGTCCGGGCGTGCAATAGCCGCACTGAAATGCGTCCTGATCGATGAAGGCCTGCTGCATCGGGTGCAACTCGTTTCCGTTGGCAAGACCTTCGATGGTGGTAATCTCCTTTTCCTGCGCGACCAGCGCGAGGGTAAGGCACGACAGCACCCGCCTGCCCTCCACCAATACCGTGCACGCGCCGCACTGGCCGTGGTCGCAGCCCTTCTTGCTTCCGGTCAACAGGACGCGTTCCCGCAAGGCATCCAGCAGGGTTGTACGCGCATCTATGCTGAGTGATTTGCTTTCACCATTGACGCGCAGCGTGACGCTGACGGGCGACAGCGGGTCCTGAACGCCTGCGGCCGGGTTCGCCGCGGGAACCGCCGCCTTTGCGGTGATCGGCAGCATCGCTGTACCCGCGGCTGCCGTCATGAAACTTCGTCGATCAAAACCGGATGAAGAAGGGTTGTCGCTCATGAACGGGCTCCGCCGCGATAACGAAGCGCTCCGATGCGCCCGCTTGCCTAACAGCGGCGACAACGTCTTGTTCCTCGGCCATATGCAATGCGTCGTGAGCTACGGCGCCGGCTCATGATGTCGGACCAGGCAGTCCCTCGATTAAAATTTGCGCAGCATGTCAGTAACCCAGCGCGCAGCCGTCCTTGCGGGGATCGGAGCCGCCGGTCAGCGTCCCCTTGTCCCAGTCGATCCAGATCGCCTGGCCGCCGCCGAGGGGTCCGACCACGCGGGTGGTCTTGTGCCCGATCTTCTGCAATCCGGCGACGATGTCAGCAGGAACGCTGTCCTCAAGCTGGTAGACGCCTTCATAGTGCAGGCCGCGCGGCATATCGATGGCCTCCTGCACGTCGCAGCCGTAGTCCAGCATGTTGGTCAGCACATGGCACTGCCCGACCGGCTGATACTGTCCGCCCATCACGCCGAACGGCATCACCGCGCGGCCGCCCCTGGTGACGAGGCTCGGAATGATGGTGTGCAGCGGCCGTTTGCCCGGCGCGATGCAGTTGGGGTGGCCCGGCTGGATGCGGAAGCCGCCAGCCCGATTCTGCAGCAGGATGCCGGTCTTGTCGGAGACGATCGCCGAGCCAAACGAATGCGCGATCGAGTTGATGAACGAGCAGACGTTGCGGTCCTTGTCGACCACGGTGATGTAGACCGTGGACGGATTCATCGGCGGCGCCACGTTCGGCAGATCGAGCAGCCGGTCCATGCTGATCTTGCTGATGTGCTCCTCGGCGAATTCCCGGGCAAGAATCCCGGCGACATCGACATGCACCTGCGCGGGATCGCCGATATATTGTTCGCGCATCATGTAGGCGATGCGCGCGGCCTCCGCCTCCAGATGGAAGCGCTCGACGCTGAGCGCGGGATACTTCGTCAGGTCGAAGCGCGAGAGGATGTTCAGCATCACAAGCATGGTGATGCCGGGGCCGTTTGGCGGGCACTGCCAGACGTCGTAGCCCTTGTACATCGTGCCGATCGGAGACGTCGTCTCGGTGGTGTGCGCGGCGAAGTCCTCCAGCGTGTGCAGGCCGCCGATGCCGCGCAGCGTTTCGACCATGTCGGCTGCTATCTCGCCGGCGTAGAACGCGTCGCGGCCGTTCTTGGCGATCGCACGTAGCGTCTTGCCCAGTTCCGGCTGGCGGATCAAATCGCCGGCCGCGGCCGGCTTGCCATGCGGCAACAGATAACGCGCGGTATTGACGCCGTTCTTCAGCTTCTCGAACTGGTTGTTCCAGTCGAACGCGATGCGGGGCGCGACGATGTAGCCTTGTTCGGCCGCCTTGATCGCGGGCTGCAGCAGGGAATCGAACCCCATCGTGCCATGGTCGCGCAGGATCGTATCCCAGGCGTCGATGGCGCCGGGAATGCTGACCGCATGCGCGGAGGTCAGCGGAACCGAATTGATCTTGCGCTCCAGATACCAGTCGGCGTGGGCCGCCATCGGCGCGCGGCCGGAGCCGTTATAGGCGACGATCTTGCCCTCACCCTTCGGCTGGATCAGCGCGAAGCAATCGCCGCCGATCCCGGTCGATTGCGGCTCGATCACACCGAGCAGCGCACAGGCCGCGACCGCGGCGTCCGCCGCGGTCCCCCCCGCGCGCATCACGTCAATGGCCGTCAGCGCGGCAGCCGGATGCGACGTCGCCACCATGGCGTTGCCGGCATGGACCGTCGAGCGGCCGGCGAAATGGAAATTCCTCATCACGCGTGCTTTCTTTCAGCGTTTATGGAGCTTGTTGGCGCATCCCACGGGGGTTCGCGGGCGGGTACAGCCGTTTCTTGGCACATTCCTCCCCGCCGGGGCAATGGTGGCATGCCAGGGGGCAATGCGCGGAATACGCAGGGCTTTACGGGCCTTTCCCCGGCCCGGCCCGGCTGATAAACGGTCGCGATGCTGCTCAAGGTCGCCGCCTTCTATCAATTCGCCGCGCTGCCCGATTTCCGGGCGCTGCGCGAGCCGTTGCGCGCGATCGGCGCCGACCTTGGGCTGAAGGGCAGCGTGCTGCTGGCGCATGAGGGCATCAACGGCACGGTGGCGGGGAGAAGTGAGGACATCGACGCATTCGTCGCCGAATTGCAGCACGGCGACCTCTTGGGCAACAGGCTCGATCGTCTCGAACTCAAATTCTCAAGCGCCAGCCAGATGCCATTTCAACGGCTGAAGATTCGGCTGAAGAAGGAAATCGTCACGCTCGGCGACAGCGCGGCCGATCCCACGCGCCAGGTCGGCGCCTATGTCGATCCGTCGGACTGGAACGCGCTGATCGCGGCGCCGGATACGCTGGTCATCGATACCCGCAACGCGTTTGAGGTGGCGATGGGCACCTTCGAAGGCGCGCTAGATCCCGGCATCAAGAGCTTCGGCCAGTTCAAGGAATTCGCCGCGCGCAAGCTCGATCCGGCCACGCACCGCAGGATCGCGATGTTCTGCACCGGCGGCATCCGCTGCGAGAAGGCGAGCGCCTACCTGTTGGCCAACGGCTTTTCCGAGATCTATCACCTCAAGGGCGGCATTCTCAGCTACCTGGAACATGTGCCAAAGGACGAAAGCCTGTGGCGCGGCGCATGTTTCGTGTTCGACGAACGCGTGGCGCTCGGCCACGGACTGCGGCAGAGACCGGTGGCGGCCGCCCATGAGTGATGTAACCGCCCTGAGCGAACGCCTCGACGCGCTGGAAGTACGGCTGACCTATCAGGATGAAACCATCGACACGCTGAACCAGACGATCACCGCACAATGGCAGAAAATCGATGCGTTGGGCCGCCAGCTGACCGAACTGAAAGAACGCCTGCAGGACGCCGAAAGACAGGCCCCGGGGCCGGCGAATGAACCGCCACCGCATTATTGAAGGGTCGCCGTATTTGAAGCGCGCAGGCGCGCGAAACGGCCCTCCTGCAAGGGCCGTTTCAGCAGTCCGTATCATGCTTTAGGTGGCGTCGTTTAACCTGGTGTTCATCGCCCCATTCGTCGGTTGAAGTCACCTGAAGACCGCACGCACCTTGTCCCATAGCGAGGGGCTTCGTCGATCGGCGTCAGCCTTTGACGGCGCCGGCTGGGTAGCACTGACAGGGTCCGAAGCTGGAAAGCTATCGACCAGCCCGGCATCCAGCTTCTGTTGGCTTTCCCGATCGGCGAGCATCGCTTCCCGGGGATTGGCGGCATGTTTATCATGCGCCGCAGGATCAAATTTCTCGGCCATAGGGTGCCTCCATGGCCAGGATAACGCGCCGGGCCGGAGCCAGTTCCACCACCCGGCCTTCTCTGTCCTTGGCCAAGCGTGAAGCGGCGTGTATCAGGGGCGCCGAAGATCAGCCCCGCACAGGAACCGGCACGTGTCCCAGAAATCCGCCGTCAAGCCGTTTCTAGAAGTGCTGTCCGGCCGCAGGCAGCCGGTGCCGCCGGTATGGATGATGCGGCAGGCCGGCCGCTATCTGCCCGAGTATCGCGAGCTGCGCGCCAAGGCCGGCGGCTTTCTCGACCTGTGCTTCACGCCGGAATACGCCACGGAGGTGACGCTGCAGCCGATCCGCCGCTTCGGTTTCGACGCGGCCATCATCTTCTCCGATATCCTCGTCATTCCCTACGCGCTCGGGCGCTCGGTTCGGTTCGAGGCGGGCGAAGGCCCCCGGCTCGATCCGCTCGACCAGCCCGAGCAGGTATCGACGCTGGCGCGGCAGGCCGATTTCAGCAAGCTCGAGCCGGTCTATGAAGCGCTGCGCCGGGTGCGCCGCGAGCTCGCAACCGACATCGCGCTGATCGGCTTCTGCGGCGCGCCCTGGACGGTCGCGACCTATATGGTCGCCGGGCGCGGCACGCCGGACCAGGCGCCGGCGCGCATGATGGCCTATCGCCATCCCGAGGCTTTTGCCGCGATCATCGACGTGCTGGTCGAAAATTCGATCCAGTATCTGCTCGGCCAGTTCAGGGCGGGCGCCGATTGCCTGCAGATCTTCGACACCTGGGCAGGGGTGCTGCCGCCGCGGGAATTCGAGCGCTGGTCGGTCGAGCCGGCCAGGCGCATCGTCGCCGGCGTACGCGCGCAGGCGCCTGACGCCAGGATCATCGGGTTTCCCCGCGGCGCCGGCGCGTTGCTGCCGGCCTATGTGGAAGCGACCGGCGTCGATGCGGTCAGCATCGACTGGGCGGCCGAGCCGTCCTTGATCCGCGAGCGCGTGCAGAGCCGCGTCGCCGTGCAGGGCAATCTCGATCCGCTGGTGCTGATCGCCGGTGGTGCGGCGCTCGACCGCGCCGTGGACGACGTGCTGGCGAACTACGCCGGCGGCCGGCTGATCTTCAACCTCGGCCACGGCATCCAGCCGGAAACCCCGATTGCGCATGTCGAGCAGATGCTGAAGCGGGTGCGCGCGTACAAGGGTTGAGGCCGTAGCTACCGCGCGTCTTCCAGGATCATGTCGGAGGCCTTCTCGGCGATCATGATGGTCGGCGCGTTGGTGTTGCCCGACATCAGGTCCGGCATGACCGACGCGTCGACCACGCGCAGGCCGTCGATCCCGCGCACGCGCAGCCGCTGATCGACGACCGCGAGCGGATCGCTTCCCATCCGGCAGGTCGAGGTCGGGTGATAGACCGTGCTGCCGGTGCGGCGACAGAAGTCCAGCAATTCGTCGTCACTGTTCACCTTTGTTCCGGGATCGACCTCCTCGACCGCATAAGGCTTCAGCGCCGGCGCGGCCAGGATCTTGCGCAGGATGCGGATGCCGTCGATGAAGGCGCGGCGGTCGGTTTCGGTGGCGAGATAATTGATGCGGATTTCAGGGGGAACGGCCGGATCGGCGCTCCTGATGCGTAGCGAGCCGCGGCTCTCGGGACGCAACTGACAGACCGACGCTGTGAAGCCGGAGCGCGTGTGCAGCTTTTCGCCCATCTTGTCGGTGGAGAACGGCAGGAAGTGAATCTGGATATCGGGGGACGCCAGCCGCGGACTGGTCTTGAAGAACGCCCCCGAGGTGCCGGCGGCGATGGTCAGCGGGCCCTTGCGCAGCGCCGCGTATTGAAGGCCGGCCATCACCCGGCGAAACGGGTTGTTGATGATGTCGTTGAGCGTGACCTTCTGCGCGCAGCGGGTGACCAGCCGCACCTGCATGTGGTCCTGCAGGTCGCTGCCGACGCCTGGCGCGTCGAGCACGATGTCGATGCCGTGCTGCTTTAGAAGATCGGCCGGTCCGACGCCGGAGAGCTGCAGCAATTGCGGCGAGTTGTAGGCACCGCTCGACACCAGGATTTCCTTGCGCGCCCTCGCGATGCGAACACGGCCGTCCTGCCGGTATTCGACCGCCCTGGCGCGACGCCCTTCGAACAGGATGCGCTGTGCCAGTGCCGAGGTTTCAACGTGCAAGTTGCCGCGCTTCCTTGCCGGACGCAGATAGGAGAACGCCGTGCTGGCGCGCCGGCCGCGCCGTGTCGTGGTCTGGAAAAACCCCGCACCCTCCTGCGTGGCGCCGTTGAAGTCGGGGTTGGTCGGGATGCCGGTTTCGGCCGCGGCGACCACAAAGGCCTCCGACACCGGATCGGCGTGCCGCCAGTCGGACACCGGCAGCGGCCCATCCGCGCCGTGATACCTGTCTGGACCGCGCTGCTGGTTCTCCGCCTTCTTGAAATAGGGCAGCACGTCGTCATAGCCCCAGCCCGTATTGCCGCGCTGGCGCCAGCGGTCGTAGTCCTCGTGCTGGCCGCGCACATACAGCAGGCCGTTGATCGAGCTGGAGCCGCCGAGCACTTTTCCGCGCGGCTGGAATACCTGCCGCCCGTTCAGGCCCGGTTCGGGCTCGGTCTGGTACATCCAGTTGACGGATTTTTCCTTGAACAGTTTGCCGTAGCCGAGCGGCACATGAATCCAGAGGTTGGTGTCCTTCGGGCCAGCCTCCAGCAGCAATACGGAGTGCTTGCCGTCGGCGCTCAGGCGATTGGCGAGCACGCATCCGGCCGAACCGGCGCCGACGATGACGTAATCGAATTCGGAAGTCTCGTTATTATTGTTCATTGTTTCCCCCGCACGCAGCCCAAGACAGGTAGCGGGGCCGGCACCGGGGGTCAATTGCCTCGCGGTCGCGGGTCAAGAAACCGACTAGCGATTGCCGCCGCTGTACGTTGATCGCACGGCGTTCCCCCCACGCATTGGACCGCACTGCAACAGCGTCGGCGGACCCATAGCAACACCTTTTCCCTTTCGCCAAGACTTCCCTTTCGCCAAGACTGAAGAATCGATTTCGATTGACGAAATCAACGTCTCTCTTCACCCTGCGCCGTCATGTGCGGCGTCCGATCGAGCCGTGCTTGCCCGCATCCCCTCGAACATCGACCATTCGTCCCGTCGAGCTGACCACACAAGCCAACCCAGGAGATGGCTGCGATCCGATCTTCGTTCAAAAGCCCGGCCAAATAAAAAAAACAAAAGGAAACGTCACCATGCGCATCACACGACGCCACATCCTGGCAACTGTCACCGCAACCGCCGTGCTTGGCGCGGCCGCCATGGCGCAAGCCGCCGAGACCGTTCGAATCGGCCTCCCCACCAAGACGTATTGGCCGACCACGATTGCGGAAACCGCAGTGCGCCAGAAACTGTTCGAGAAGGAAGGCATCGTCGCCGAACTGACGATCTATCGCGGCGGCGCCGAGACCTTCGAGGCGATGGCCGCGGGCGCCGCCGACGTCATTCTGACCGCCACATCGCTGGTGTCCGCGGGCCGCAAGAAGGGGGTGAACTCCAAGGTGCTCGCAAACGCCGCTACGGGCTATTATGGCTGGCAGTTGATGACGCTCTCGAAATCAACGCTCGGGGTCAAGGATCTGAACGGCAAGAAAGTCGCGATCACCTCCGCCGGCTCCGGCTCCGATCTGCTGGCGCTGTGGACGCAGCAGAACCAGAAGATCGAATTCACCCGCGTTCCGGTCGGCGGCGGCGGCCTGGTTCCGAACCTGCTCGCCGGCAATGTCGACGCCGCGGTGGTCTATTCGCCGCTCAGCTTCCAGATCTCCAAATCGGGCGAGGCGCGCACCATCCTCGACTTCTCCAGGGAAGTGCCGCCGAACCTTGCCGCCGGCTGGATCGCGCTCGACAAATATGTGCAGGACAAGCCGCAGACGGTGCAGAAAACGCTCAACGCGCTGTACGGCGCGCTGATGTTCATGCGTGCCAACAAGGACGTCTCGGTCAAGCTGATCTCCGACCTCTACGAGATTCCAGTTGAAATCGCGGTGCTGGAGTATGAAAATTCCATCTTGAAGCTGGAAACCGACGGCAGCATGGATGGGCCAAAAATTCCGGAGCAGATGCAGCTTGCACTCGACCTGGCCAAGGCAGGCGGCATGAAAGACCTTGGGCCGGCCGCGGAGATCATCTCGACGCAGTTCAAGCCGGTTCCGACCAAGCCCTGAAGGCTAGCGCGATGCGGAGCGGGCTCGGCGTAAAGGCGGCGCGGATTGCCATTGTCGTAGGAGTGTTTGCGGCATGGGAAGCCCTGTCGCGGACCGGCCTCGTCAATCCGCGCCTGCTGCCTTCCGCGTCCGACACGCTATCGATGCTCGGCGAGCTGCTGCAGCGCGCGAGCGTGCGCAAGGATCTGGCGGTGACCGGGAGCGAGGTACTGGCAGCGTTCGCGCTCGCCGTCCCCTTTGGCGCGTTGATCGGCTACTTTATCGCAGAGAAGCGCTACTTTGCAGACGTGGTAAAGCCCCTGCTGTTCTTCGCCTTCAGCATCCCGAAATCGATTTTCCTGCCGATGTTCATCCTGGTGTTCGGGGTCGGCTTCGCACAGAAAGTCGGGTTTGGGTTCTTCTCGACCATCTTCATCGTGATCATGTCGACGACGACCGCGGTGGAATCGGTCAAGGTCGAGCACCTGACGGTGGCTCGCTCCTACGGCGCCACACCCATGCAGACCGCGTTTCGCGTCTACCTGCCGAGCATGCTCCCGGTGCTGCTGGAAGCGTTGCGGATCTCGATGATCTTCAACCTTACCGGCATCATTCTCGCCGAAATGTACGCCTCGCGGGACGGCATCGGCCATCAGATCGCGACCTGGGGCGAGAGCTTCCAGATGAAACAGTTGCTGGCCGGCGTGCTGTTGATCGCGGCGATTGCGATCACTTTCAACGAACTGGTCAGGTGGGTGGAGACACGATGCAGCCATTGGCGAACATAACCCCGCTGAAGCCGGCCGGCGGGGTCGAAGTCCGCAATGTCGGGCAGATCTTCAGGACCGCGACGCAGGACGTGGTCGCGCTCGAGGACGTTTCGTTCGACGTCAAACCCGGCCGCTTTGTCGTGCTGGTCGGCCCGAGCGGCTGCGGAAAGTCGACGCTGCTGATGATGCTGGCGGGCTTGAGGCAGCAGACCTCAGGCACCATCACCGTCAGCGGCGCGCCGATTCGCGAACCGGATCCAAACCGGGTCGGTGTCGTCTTCCAGGAGCCCAGCCTGTTCCCGTGGCTGACGGCGGAAGAGAACGTCGAGTTTCCATTGGCTCTCCGCGGCGTCCCGAAGAGCGACCGCCGCACGAGGGCGCAGGAGGCCATCGAACTCGTCGGACTCGGCGGTTTCGGCAAGCGCCATCCGCACGAGTTGTCCGGCGGCATGAAGCAACGTGTCTCGATCGCCCGCGGACTGGTGCAGGATCCGCCGGTGCTGCTGATGGACGAACCGTTTGCCGCGCTTGACGAACAGACCCGCATGACCATGGGCGACGAGTTGCTGCGAATCTGGGGAGCGACCGGCAAGACCGTGGTGTTCGTCACCCACAGCCTCACCGAAGCCGTCTATCTCGCCGACGAGGTCATCGTGATGTCGCCGCGCCCCGGCCGCATCGTTGATCACCTGCAAGTCTCGCTGCCCCGCCCGCGCACCTACGAAATGCTGAGCGGCGACGCGTTCGGCAGCCTGCGCGACCGCATCTGGCAACACATCCGCAGATCGGCGTGAGGTAACATGACCGCGACGACGCTTCGCAGACTGATCGTGATCGGCCTGATAGCATTGTGGGAAATCCTGCCTTCGCTGGGTTTCATTCCGGAGCTGTTTCTGCCATCGCTGTCCTCGACACTGCTGGCAGGATGGAGCGAGGCCGGCGAGTATGGTCATGCGCTTGCCGTGACGCTCTACGAAGTCGCGATCTCGATGGTGTTCGCCTGCGGCGGCGGCATCCTGCTCGGCGCCATCGTCGGCAGCCTGCCGCGCCCGCGCATCCTGATCATGCCAATGGTCTCCAGCCTCTATGCGGTGCCGCTGGTCATTCTCTATCCGGTGTTCACGGTCTGGCTCGGCATCGGCTCGGAATCCAAGATCGCATTCGCATCGATCTACGGCTTCCTGCCGACGATGCTGGCCACCGCCGCGGGAATTCAGACCATCGACCCGCAATTGCTGCTGGCCGCCCGCAGCATGGGCGCGACGCTGACCCAACGGCTGGTTCGCGTCATCATCCCGGCCGCCATCCCGACCGTACTGTCAGGGCTGCGCGTCGGCGGCGCGCTGGTGATCGTCGGGGTGGTGGTGTCCGAGATGCTGGTCTCGTCGGCCGGCATCGGCTACCTGATTTCCCGCTACCGCACCATCCTCGACAGTCCGCATGTGTTTGCCGGCGTCCTGCTGGTGCTGGCGATGGCGATCTCCTTCAACGCCCTGATCAGATGGATCGAGCGCAAGGCGGCCATCTGGCAGACCGGCAGCCGCGCCGGACAAAACGCATCGACCCAAATCGCCCCCGCCGCCCTGCAGCCGGCGACGTGACCGAGCGGATGCATGTTCGACAACCCGCGCTGCATGACCTGCACAACAGCAACGGCCAGGAGGCCATCGTGAACCTGCCAAAGCATCTGCTGCCGACCACTGTGGTCGGAAGCTACCCGCAGCCGGAGTGGCTGGTCGATCGCGCGATGCTGTCGAAGGTGGTGCCGCGCACGCGCATGCACGCGATGTGGCGGCTTCCGGCCGAGCATCTGGAGGAAGCGCAGGACGACGCCACCATCGTTGCCATCCGCGACATGGAGCGCGCGGGAATTGACATCGTGACCGACGGCGAAATCCGCCGCGAGAGCTATTCCAACCGCTTCGCCACCGCGCTTGACGGCATCGACGACGAGAATCCGGCCATCATCACCGCGCGCAACGGCAGCCAGACGCCGGTGCCGCGCGTGGTCGGCGCAGTGAAGCGCGGCCGGCCGGTCGAGCGGCGCGACATGGAATTCCTGCGCCAGCACACCGACCGCGCCGCCAAGATCACCCTGCCCGGCCCGTTCACGATGAGCCAGCAGGCCAAGAACGAATATTATGCGGACGACGAGGAGCTGGCGATGGCGTTCGCCGCGGCCGTCAACGCCGAAGCGCTGGACCTCGAAAGGGCCGGCGCCGACGTGATCCAGCTCGACGAGCCCTGGGTGCGCAACAATCCGGACCTCGCCCGGCGCTATGCGGTGAAGGCCATCAACCGCGCGCTGCAAGGCCTCACGGTGCCGACCGTCGTACATCTGTGCTTCGGCTACGCCGCGGTCGTGCCTGGTTCGACCAAGCCGGCCGGCTATTCCTTTCTCGCCGAGCTTGCCGACACCAGCGCCGACCAGATATCGATCGAGGCGGCGCAACCCCGGCTCGATCTCGGCGTGCTCCGGGATTTGTCGTCGAAGAAGATCATGCTGGGCGTGCTCGACCTCGGCAACCCCGAGGTCGAGACGGCGGAAACCGTGGCGGAGCGAATCCGCAACGGCCTCAAGCACGTCGCCGCCGACCGCCTTGTGGTCGCGCCGGATTGCGGCATGAAATACATGCCGCGCCCAACCGCGTTCGGAAAACTGCAGGCGATGTGCGAGGCCGCCGCAACCGTGCGGCGGGAAATCAGCTAGGTCCGGCACGCTGTTCGATCAGACCGAGAAATTGTTCGAACGGATCCTCGGTGCCGATGCGCACCGGATGAATCGGCTCACGGGAAAGGCGCAACCAGTTCTCGGCCTCGGCCAGCCAGTAGGTCTTGCTGTTCGGTTCACGCCGCGCGAGCTGCCTGCAAAGCGCCGCCCGCGAGCTCAGCTCACAGTGAGTTGTCATGTGCTACATCCCCTGCCCTGGGATGTTTTCATGTAACGCCATTCGGACTGGACGCCTTTGACCTGCGTCAATTCCAGGCGAAGATCCGACCTCGCCGGCAATCGCAGATCAGGACGGCGACGCCGCGCGCCGCGACGCGGTGAGGCCTTCGCGCAGGCTCGGCACGACGACGAGGCGCTTGACCTCGCCATTGCGGTACGCGGCCAGGAACTTGTCGTAATCCTTGATCGAGACGCAACCGTTGGAATCGCCGTTGGGTCCGAGCAGGTAGCTATGGACCAGCAGTCCCGAGCGGCCGTGGGTCTCGCCCTCGCCGACCGGGGTCATGCGAAGCGCCGCGACGCCGTGAAACGGCCGCTCGCGCGGCCTGAGATCGTAGACGTTGGGCGGGGTTGCGCCGACATTGCGCCGGTCGACATGCGCGGGGTCGTCCATCAGGCTGCCGAAGCCGGAATGGGCCTCGAGCTTGGCACCGTTGGGCATGTAGACCGCACGCGCCGAGATATCGTAGACGGCGGTGAAATTGTCGTAGCCGAGCGCGGCCAGGTCCTTCCGCTCGCCCAACAACCCGTCCGAGGGCGTCAGCGACGCCAGCGTGAAGCGCATCGGCACCAGGTCGGCGAGCCTGTCGAACATGGTGCGGTTGTCCGAGCCGCCCTGCGGCGCGTCGCTTCTCGGGGCCAGACTGGCCTCGGCCGGCCGCGACCTCGGCAGCGGAATCATCGCCTCGACGGACGGCGCCGGCTGTCCGCTCCGGAGCTCCCGCGATTGTCGGTCCAGCAGCCGGTTGATATGGGCAAACTCCGCCTCAAAGTCCGGACGCTGCGAACCGGCGACGGGACGCGTTGACAAACCGGCCAGCGACGGGCGCAGCGATCGAGTGGCAAAGCGGTCCTCGAACGAGGATACCGCGGCGACGTTGGCCGATGCGGGATTGTGCAGCAAGGCGGCGAGGTCGAATCCGGTTATCCACGCCGCCAGCCCCGACGCCACGGCGAAAGCGGCAACACCGAATGCCACCTGGCCTGCCAATCGGGCGCCGCGGCTTGAAGCAAGCCCGGCCGCGCTGGTGCTGATATGATCCATCCGTCCCCGGCTCGGCTCCCGGAATCACGCGATATTCCGGAAGTGAATCACTGACTAAGTCTGGCCATCATGTAAGCTAAAGTAAGGCATAATCGAGACGGCCGAGCGCACCCGGCGATTAAGGTCGGTGGACCGGATGGGTGTTCGGCGCAGGCGCCGGCTCCATTTCGGCATGTTCGGGCAGCTTCTCGGCACGTACCGCGAGCGCCGGCCCGATCCAGATGGGATCATCAAGGTGATCGCGGCGCGGATTGGTGGTGTTCGGATGCACCAGTACGCTCAACCGGCCATGGTTCAGCATCAGCCACGGAACAAATTCGGGGAATATCTCGCGGGCAAAGGCCACCTGGTACATCGCCTGATCGTGCGGGCCGACCTTGACGTCGTGCCACCGTCCGAGCGTCACCGAAAAGCGCTCGCCGATCCAGTTGCGAAGCCGCTCGGCCTCAGGCCGCGTGGTCGCCGGGTCGTAGTAGATATGGGCGTGATAACTGGCGATCTCGCCGGTCGATCGCGGCCCATCCGCGTCCTGCCCACCCGTCATCACGTTGCTCTCCGGTCATCGCTACCAAGCGGCTGCAATGATCGCGGCAACGGGCGGCAGGGTCAATACGTGGTGGACAGGCAGCCGGTACGCCCGCTGCTCGCCGTCAAGGCCGGTTTCAGTTCGCCTTGCCGAACAGCACCGGCAATTGCCGCGGGCCGCGAACAGTGCCTTCCGACCAGGTGACCTTGCCGGCCGGGTCCAGCCGGAATTCCGGAATCCGCTTCAGCCATTCCTCGATCGCGACCGTCATTTCCATCCGCGCGAGGTTAGAGCCGACGCAGCGGTGAATGCCGAGGCCGAACGCGGCATGCCGGTTTTCCTTGCGGTCGATCACCACCTTGTCGGCGTCGGGGAACATCGCCGGATCGCGGTTGGCGGCGGGGAACGACAACAGCACCATGTTGCCGGGCTTGATCGGACAGCCGCTGATGGTGGTTTCCTTCATCACCTCGCGCGCCATCGTCACCGGCGAATAGGCCCGCAGCAATTCTTCGACCGCGAGCGGCATCAGCTCCGGCTCCGCAACCAGCCGGGCGCGGTCCGCGGGCGTCCTGGCCAGATGCCAGAGCGAGGAACCGATCGCGCTCCAGGTGGTATCGATGCCGGCAATCAACAGCAACCGCAGCGACCCCAGCACATGGCCGTCGGACAAAGGTTGGCCGTCCTTGTCGCGGGCGTTCATCAGCGTCGAGATCAGATCGTCGGTCGGGTGCTGCTTGCGATGCTCGATGTGGCCGGCGAAATAGGCGGTCATCTCCTGCACCGCGCCCATCAGCGCGCTGTCATCCTTGATGCCGAGTTCGAGGATGCCGTGAATCCATTTGATGAAGAGATCGCCGTCCTTCTCGGGAATCCCGAGCATGTGGGCGATGGCGCGAACCGGAATATGCTTGGTGTAGCGAGCCGCGGCGTCGCATTTGCCGTCGGCGATGAACTCGTCAATCAGTTCGTTGCAGATGGCGCGGACCCGCGGCTCCAGCTTCTTCATCGCATCGGGCGTGAACGGCGGCAGCAGCAGCTGCTTGGCGGGCTTGTGGGCCGGCGGATCGGAGGTGATCGGCGGCGCGGTCGCGGTAATGTCGGGGCGGACGTCGCGCACGATGACGCGGCGGGAGGAGAAATGCTCGGTGTCGTAGGCGATTTCCTTGACCGACTGGTAGGTGGTCGGCAGATAACAACCAAGAAACCGCTCGGTGTGGACCACCGGCGAGACCGCCCGCAGCTTGTCCCAGATCGGAAACGGGTTTTCGGTCCATGCCGGATCGGTGTGGTCGAAATCATTGACCCAGTCGGTCACCGGCGGATGTTCGGGCATGACGCTGGCGGAATCGGACATCGGGCGAATTCCTCTGCTTGGTTCGTTCAAATCAAGATTGACCCAATCGTTCTCAGGACCGGACTATTCCTCGGTCACTTCGATCGCGATTTCCGGACAGTTGGTCTGGGCGAGCCACGCCTTGTCTTCCAGGCCCGCCGGCACCGAGCCGTCGCCAATTTCGTGGGCATTACCGAACCCATCAAGTTCGAACAGTTCGGGCGCCAGTGACTTGCAGCGCGCGTGTCCCTGGCACTTGTCCTGGTCGACGCGGATTCTCAGCTTTCCGGCCATGCAGCGTTCCCCTCTGTGGCGCTTGCCGCGCATGATCTTGTTCTTGACGCGTTGCCGTTTCCGCGCAGCGAAGCGCCCGGCGCACGGTTAAGTTATATCATATTACATTCGCGCCGGCATTGTGCTGTCAAGTCAAAACTTATAGATCATGACATTGAAATGCCGCCACGACCCGCACGCAAAGCGCTCAACGCCTATCACCACGGGGATCTCCGCGATGCCCTGGTGCAGGCCGCGTTGCGCGAGGTCGAGCTTGGCGGCCCGGAAGCGGTCAGCATCAGCGCGCTTGCCAGGAAGCTCGGCGTCTCGCAGCCCGCGCCCTACAAGCATTTCGCCGACCGGGAAATGCTGCTGACGGCCGCCACCGCCGAGGCGTTCCGCCAGTTCTCAGCCATGCTGCGGGCGGCGATCGAAAAGCCGTCGAATCGCTCGAAGCTGTCGCGCTTTGCGCAAGTGACGCTGGATTTCGGACTGCGCCGCAACGGCGTGTATCGCCTGATGTTCGCCTCGCGCATCATGGCCTGCGCCCCGAAAGGCAGCGAGCTCCACGGCGCGGCGATGGAAACCTTCGAGCTCTTGCTGGAGGCGCTGGAGGCGCCCGCCGTCGACCTGCTGCGCGAACGAAGCGCCCTGAAGATCTGGGCCGCGCTGCACGGCGTGGTCATGCTGGCCGAACAGGGACTGCTCACCGGCCAGCTCGCCGGTGTCAGCCGCGAGGAACTGGTCGAAGACATCGTCGAGCAAACCAAGCTGGCGCTGTCGGTCGCGATCAAGGCGGCGGGCAAGGCCGGCCGGTGACAGTCAGGGACATCGAATGGTCGTTGCGGCAAGGCGCACCGAAGCGCATCACCGGCGAGCGTCGTTGCCCTTGCCGCCCTGCGGCGAGAACGACTGGTTGCTGAACGGCGACGCCGCGGGGACTTTCATGACGATGAAGCCGCGGCCGATCGATTGATGACAGGCGTTGCATCCCGTCGTCAGTTCGGCGAATGCCCTGCTGAAGGCCGCGCTGTTACGGGCGGCGATCGCGCGCTCGATCGACCTGATCGGCGGATCGACCATCGTGATATTTTCCACGGGTATGTCGGTATAGAGCGCGACGGCCTCGGTGAGGCTATCCCGCACCAGCTCAAGCTGGTAACCGGCGAGCTGCCAGTTCTTCTGCGCGCCGGCGGTCCAGAGCTTCATAGGCCTGAACTGGACCGCGCTCATGATGTCGACAAGCCGCGGCGGACTTCGACGACGTCTGGGCGGCAACTGTCAACGGCAGTGCCGATCCGGCGGCGAGCGCGGCCAACGCCGCGAGATTTCTCATGCTCCTGCGCATAAAATTATTCTGCGCGGTATTCGGCGGAAGCGATTGACCTGGGTCAATCTCGAAGGAGCATCGCGAGGCAGATGAAATCAAACAACCCGTTCGGCACGAGGTTGTCACCCATGTCTTGGGTACGATCCGTTACCTATGTGTCCGGGCCGGACAAAGATTTCAGTGGTAGCGAGAGAGGGACTCGAACCCCCGACCCCAGGATTATGATTCCCGTGCTCTAACCAGCTGAGCTACCTCGCCACGGTTCACCGTCGCGGCAAGCCATGCCGCATTCGCGAACGCGCGGCATATAAGGAGCGGGTCAACGGCCTGTCAAGCAAAGCCATTGGAACGGCCAAGCGCCTGCAAGATGGCGCTATTTCGGCCGGATCGTGGGGTCGCCACCGGGGCTGCCCGGCGGCGGAATCACCGGCGTATTGCCGGCATCCGGGGTCGGCGCGACAATTTCAGGATCGATCCCCCGCGGCGGACACAGCACGCCATCGGCACGGGCCAGCTTGTCGCTGAGCGGCTCGGCCCGCTGCCCGGTGGTCGTTCCGTTCGGAACCGCGGCGCCGGGTTGCTGGATCGGTGCGCAATCGAGCGGTCGCGCAGTCGATGGCGGCGCGGTTGGCGTCGGGGGCGTCGCTGGCGTGGGTGGGGCCTGTGCGCCCGCCGCAGTCGCGGCGGCGATCAACACAGAAGAGAGCAGAATGGTGCGCTTGTTTCCCATGAGAGGAAAACGGCCAGGGCGCGCCGAGGTTCCGCGACAAGATTGAGGTGCTGTTGATCCGGACCAGAAATCGTTCAGGATTTACGGAAGCGGATCAGCGAGAAATGCCCCATCGGCGGCATCGGGCGCCGCTCGGTCAGGGTGACGCCGCCATGCCCGGCGGCCCAGTCGGTCAGCCGCGCCCAGGGGAATTCCGGCCGCCAGCCGAGTCGCCGCGCCAACGGCGCGAACGCCAGTTCGAAGACGCGGCGCGGGCCGCTCTCGGCGCCGATGTGATTGACCAGAATGAGTTCGCCGCCGGGTTTCAGCACCCGGATGAAATCATCGAGCGTGCGCTCCGGGTCAGGCACCGCGGTGATGACATATTGCGCGACTACCGCATCGAAAAACGAATCCCTGAACGCCATGTTGCGGGCGTCCATCACCGCGAGGGTTTCAACATTGGTGAGCCCGAGCGTATCGACGCGCTTGCGCGCCCGGCGCAGCATCGGCTCGGAGATATCGACACCGCACAATCTCGTGCTGCGCGAATATTCCGACAGCGAAAGGCCGGTGCCGACGCCGACGTCGAGAACGCGCCCGCCGATCTTGTCGGCTTCCGCTATGGTCGACTGGCGCCCCTGGTCGAACACCTTGCCGAACACCAGATCGTAGACCGGCGCCCAGCGTCCATAAGCCTTCTCGACCCCCTCGCGGTCGATATCCGCAGCCATTCCCTCTGCCCCGATATCTTAGCCGCGCACCGCTTCGACAAGCCGCGCGCGCGTTTCCCCTGTCCCCGACGCCGTGTTCCGTGCGGTGGCACTCTTGATGAATCCGCCGCCCAGCACCCGCGCCCGCCCCGACGGCGCATCGTAGAAGACGCACGCCTGGCCGGGCGACACGCCCTCTTCGCCGGCCACGAGTTCGACCTCATAGCCGCCATCGACCGCGCGCAACCAGGCCGGCTGCGGCGCGCGCGTCGATCGCACGCGCACGAAAATCTCGAGCCCGTCTCCTATGACCTGCTCCAACAGCCCGTCGCCGATCCAGTTGACCTCGCGGAGCCGGATGCGATCCATCCGCAGCGCCTCGCGCGGTCCGACCACGACCTGACGACTGACCGCATCGAGCCTGACAACGTAGAGCGGCGCGCTGGATGCGATGCCCAGTCCCTTGCGCTGGCCAACGGTGAAATGCACGATGCCCTGGTGCCGGCCGATGACCCGGCCCTCGAGATCGACGATGTCGCCGGGCTCGATCGCGCCAGGCTTCAGGCGGCCGATGATGTCGGTGTAACGGCCGGTCGGCACGAAACAGATGTCCTGGCTGTCCTGCTTGTCGGCGACGTCAAGGCCAAAGCGGCGCGCCAGTTCGCGCGCCTGCGGCTTGGTCATGTCGCCGAGCGGAAAACGCAGATAGTCGAGTTGCTCGCGCGTGGTCGCGAACAGGAAATAGCTCTGGTCGCGATCGGAATCCGCCGCGCACACCAGCGCCCGCGATCCGTCGCCCAGCCGCCGCGAGGCGACGTAGTGCCCGGTGGCGAGCGCGCGCGCGCCCAGTTCGCGCGCGGTCGAGAGCAGGTCGCGAAACTTGATCGAACGGTTACACTCGATGCAGGGCACCGGCGTTTCGCCGAGCGCGTAGCTGTCGGCGAAACTGTCGATCACGGATTCGCGAAAGCGGCTTTCATAATCGAGCACGTAATGCGGGATGCCGATGCGTTCGGCGACGGCGCGGGCGTCGTGGATGTCGCGGCCGGCGCAGCAGGCGCCCTTGCGGTGGGTCGCCTCGCCATGGTCGTAGAGCTGCAGCGTGATCCCGACAACGTCATAGCCCTCGGACTTCAGCAACGCGGCCGTCACGGAAGAATCGACGCCGCCGGACATCGCGACCACGACCCGCGTGTCCTGCGGCCGGCCTTCGAGATCGAGACTGCTTGGCATGGCAGGGGTCATCAAATTCAATCGCGCGCATCGTACCTGCGCGCCGCGGCTAGGGTTAAAAAGTCTTTTACAGATAAGACTTTGGAGTATCTGTCGAGGACATCTTTCGATCAGGCCGGGCCGGACCGGACGCCGCCCTTTAATATATGCCGTATCTTCGGGAGGCAATCTGCCGCCCCCGTTTGAGAGGGCTATTGGACGGCAAATCTTGCCGCCGGGCAGAAAAGGGGCGAGCAGCTCGCCCCCGATCAACCGCCTGTTCTCACCTAATGCATTGATATTTAATGGTATATTCCTGCTGCCGGCGCTGGCCCGGTCCTTGCTGATGGATAACCGAAGTTCCAGCGCGAGGGTCGGCCGTGGTCAACGTCACATCAGAAGTCTTGGCAAGCGCATCATTTCAGGGCGCGTCAACGCGCGCCGCACGGCCGGACCCCGATCAATCTGCCGGCAGCGACAGTTTCGCGGCCCTGGTCCAGAGCAATACCGCCACCGCCAACGGCGACAATCGCGCCCAGGAACGCATTCAGGACCGCGCTCAAGACCGCCAGCATGATCGCGCCGCCCAGGACGCCCCTCCCCCGCGCCGCTCCGATGACCCGCAACCGGCCTCCGATAACCGCGCCCGCGACACCGCCGCGGCGGACAAATCCGCGCCGGATCAGGCCGCGCGCTCCGATACGAATGACCGCGATGCCGCAACCAGGGTACGCGAGGAGGCCGGCGCCGATGACAGGGAAAAAACCGATCTGAGGGACCAGGCTGATGCCAAAGCGGATGCGGGGATCGACGCATCGAAGCCCGAGACGACCAGAACGAGTGAATCCCGTCAGCTATCTTCCGGCGACGACACTGCGGAAAACGAAGCAGCCGACGCGGCACCGGATGGAGCGGCACTGCTAACGGCCGACGCCGTTGCCGTCGTCCTTGCGACCACCGCAGCGCCGGCCGCTATTCCGACAACGCGCGCCGAAAATACAGCAGCGCCGCTGGCGATTGCCGCAGCCGCGATCGCCGCATCCGCCGCGCTGGCCAGCGAAGCCGCGCCGGCGACGCCCGCACCTGAAGCGGCCGACGCCGACCCAGCTGCGACCGCGAACGCCAAGGCTGAGGGCAAGATCAACGCGCAGGGCGCAATCGGCCAGGCGGTCAGCGCCGTCGCCGTTTCTGCCGACCCCACCGCCAAAACGGGCATGGCGCAGGCCGCTGCCGTGGCGGCGGCCACGCCCGCCGCCACGAAACCCACCGTCCAGCTCAAGAACCCGATCGTCGCCAAGGAAGCCGCTTCGACCACCGGCGAGCAAGACGGCGCGGCCAACGCAACCGACGCCGCCACCGCGGCGCCGGATGCCGACGCCATCGCGCCCGCGGCCGCGCCGCAGCCGGACGCCGCCGTGAAGCCGAAGACCGATCACGGCGCAGTCGAGGCGGTGAAGGCCGACGGCCCGGGCAATTCCGCCGCGCCATCGACTCCCCATGCGACCGCACATTCGGCACCGGCGGATCTCGGCCAACCGCCGGTCAACTCTTCCGGCAACGGCCCGCAGGTTGCGGGCGCGATCCAGATCCTGCCGTCATCCGCGCCGGGCGCCCCGGCTTCCGCCGCTCAACTGACCGCCACGGCAGCCAGCAGCGCCGCGGTGCCGCTGAGCGGGCTGGCGATGGAGATCGCCGCGTCCGCCCTGAGCGGCAAGACCCGGTTCGAAATCCGGCTCGATCCCGCCGAACTCGGCCGCATCGACGTTCGCATTGATATCGATCGCCACGGCCAGATGACGTCGCACCTGACGGTCGAGCGGCCGGAAACGCTGTCGATGCTGCGACAGGACGCCAACCAGCTGCAGCGCGCGCTCGACAACGCCGGACTTTCGACCGGAGATAACGGGCTGCAATTCAGCCTGCGCGACCAGTCCTCGCAAGGCCAGAACGACCAGCCCAATCCCAACGCGCAGCGGCTGGTGGTCGAGGAAGAAAGCGTCCCCGCTGTGGTCGCCAACAGCTATGGCCGCATGCTCGGTTCGAGCAGCGGCGTCGATATCAGGGTTTAGGAGCTAGAAATGGCAGTCGAAGCAACCATTCCGTCGCCGGTCGTCTCGGCGCCAGGGACCGGTGGTACCGCGAGCAACAAGACCGCCTCGACCTCGACGACGGGGATCGCGGATAACTTCCAGACCTTCCTGACGCTGCTCACCACCCAGTTGCAGAATCAGAACCCGCTCGATCCCCTCGACACCAACCAATTCACCCAGCAGCTGGTGCAGTTTGCCGGCGTCGAGCAGCAGCTGAAATCGAACGAGCAGTTGAAATCGTTGATCGAGATCCAGAAAAGCGCGCAGGCCACCCAGGCGCTGGTCTATGTCGGCAACACCGTCGCCATCGACGGCAGCAAGGCGCAGTTCGACACGTCTGCCACCTGGAACTTCCAATCCGAGAAGGCCACCACGGCAACCGTCACGATCACGAACTCCGCCGGACAGACGGCCTACACCGGCGCCTATTCGCTCCAGCAAGGCAATTCCAGCTTTGTCTGGGACGGCAGGGGCAATGACGGGGTCCAGTGGCCGGCCGGAACCTATACCTTGAGCGCCACCGGCAAGGACAGCGCGGGCAACAACGTGGCGATCTCCACCGAAGTCCAGGGCGTGGTGGATTCGGTCGATCTCACCTCCTCGCCGCCGCTGCTTTCGATCGGCGGACAGAGCTACACCACCGACAAGATCAAGCGGGTGGTCCGGCCGGGCGCCTCCGGCTAGGCGCGCTTCCGATCGACTGTCCCTGCCGCCCGGAATTGAACGCCGTGGCGTCCGCTCGGGCGATTCGGGCCGAAGGCATTTTCAGCTCATTTTCAAGGAGGTTCGGATTGAAGCCTTATGCTTAGGCAAATTTTAAGCCGGGGGGCGTAGGTTGTCAGGGTGAGTTCAGTGGTTGAGAGTTTGTGAGTACGCCATGACAGAACCCCATCGCCCGAGGGTAAAATACGTCATCGGGCCTGACGGCAGTCCGTTAACGATTGCGGACCTGCCCGCGCCCGGAACCAAACGGTGGGTGATCCGCCGCAAGGCGGAAGTCGTGGCCGCGGTCCGCGGCGGACTGCTCTCGCTGGAGGAGGCCTGCAGCCGTTACACGCTGACGGTCGACGAGTTCCTGTCCTGGCAGTTCTCCATTGATCAGCACGGCCTGGCCGGCTTGCGGACCACCCGTATCCAGCAATATCGCCAATAATCTCCTCCGAACCAGCGGCATTTGACGAAAACCGGCCTCGTTCTGCGAAGCCGGCTTTTTTCATGCCTGAACTATTCGCCCCGGCTTTAGCCGTCGTTAACCAGTTGGAAACCATCCCCTAGGCAATAATTGCCCAGTCGGTCCCTGGGACCGAATCCCTGGGGGCAGTTGGTGCAAAGTCTTGTTGCTTTCCTGAGAGGTCTGGGTGCCTCGCGGCTGCTGGCCATGGTTGCGGTGACCACCGCGCTCATGGGCTTCTTCGCCTTTGTCATCATGCGCGTCACCACGCCGCAGATGACCACCCTGTTCACCGACCTCTCAACCGAAGACTCCTCCAGCATCATCAAGGACCTGGAACGGCAGGCCATTCCGTTCGAGTTGCGCAACGAAGGCGCGCTCATCCTGGTGCCGAAGGACAAGGTCACGCGGCTGCGGATGAAGCTGGCCGAAAGCAACCTGCCCAAGGGCGGCGGCGTCGGTTACGAGATTTTCGACAAATCCGACGCGCTCGGCAGCACGAGCTTTGTCCAGAACATCAACCATCTGCGCGCGCTGGAGGGCGAATTGTCCCGCACCATCCGCGCTATCGATCGCATCCAGGCGGCCCGCGTCCATCTGGTGCTGCCCGAGCGGCCGCTGTTTTCGCGCGAAACACCGGAGCCATCGGCCTCGATCGTGGTTCGGGTCCGCGGCAGCCTCGAACCCCAGCAAATCCGCGCCATCCGCCACGTGGTGGCCTCCGCCGTCAACGGGCTGAAGCCGCAGCGGGTGTCGATCGTCGACGAGGGTGGCCGGTTGCTGGCCGACGGCGCCGGCAAGGAGGCCGACATCGCGGTCGGCGAAGAGCGCCGCACCGCCTTCGAGAAGCGAATGCGCAGCGAAGTCGAGGCGATCGTCTCCTCGGTGGTGGGCCAGGGCCGCGCCCGCGTCCAGCTCACCGCCGACTTCGACTACAACAAGGTCACCCAGACCTCGGACAAGTTCGATCCGGAGGGCCGCGTCCTGCGCTCCAGCCAGACCCGCGAGGAGTCGGCGGCAAGCGCCGAGAACAGCGGCCAGGTCACGGTCAACAACGAGTTGCCCGGCAATCAGGCCAACAGCACCGCACCGGCAGCCCGCGACCAGAGCAAGAAGAGCGAAGAAACCAACAACTACGAGATTTCCCGCGTCACCAAGACCGAGGTCACCGAGGCCGGCCGCGTCAACCGGATCTCGGTCGCGGTGCTGGTGGACGGCACCTACACCAAGAACGAAAAAGGCGAGATGGTCTATCAGGACCGCAGCAAGGAGCAGCTGGACCGCATTGCCGCGCTGGTCCGCTCGGCGATCGGCTTCGACCAGAAGCGCGGCGACCAGATCGAGGTCGTCAACCTTCGCTTTGCCGAAGCGCCGGCCGTCCCCCCGGTCGCGGAGCCGTCCGGCCTGCTCGGCATGCTGCAATTCACCAAGGACGACGTCATGTACGTCATCGAGCTCGGCGTCATGATGCTGCTCGGCCTCGTGGTGCTGTTCATGGTGATCCGCCCGCTGGTCAAGCGCATCCTGGCTGCCGAGGTGGTTCCGGCGGCGCCGGCCCTGACCGACGCCAGCGCCGAAGCCGAAGCGGCCGCGCTCTCCGGCGCCAGCCAACTGATCGACGTCGCCCAGGTTCAGGGCCAGGTCCACGCCCAAGCCGTTCACCGCGTCGGCGAACTTGCCGAACGCAATCCAAACGAGACCGCCGCCATTGTTCGCCAATGGCTGAGCGAGCCTGCCGAGTAACCTGACATGGCCGCACCAAGCACAAACGCCAACGATATCGCCACCGTCATCTCGACGCTGGCGAGCCGTCAGGCCGGGCGACCCAAGGGCAAGCCGCTGAGCGGCCCGAAGCGCGCGGCCATCCTGATGCTGGCGCTTGGCGAGCAATATGGCGGCAAGATATGGGCGATGCTCGATGACGACGAGGTGCGCGAGCTGTCGGTTCACATGTCCACGCTCGGCACCATCGAGGTCGACGTGGTGGAAGACCTGATGATCGAGTTCGTGTCGCGGATGTCGGCGTCCGGCGCCCTGATGGGCACCTTCGACGCCACCGAGCGGTTGCTGCAGCAGTACCTGCCATCCGACCGCGTCACCGGTATCATGGACGAAATCCGCGGCCCCGCCGGCCGCAACATGTGGGAGAAGCTCTCCAACGTCCAGGAAGAGGTGCTCGCCAACTACCTCAAGAACGAATACCCGCAGACCATTGCGGTGGTGCTCTCAAAGCTCAAGCCGGAGCATGCCGCACGGGTGCTGGCGATCCTGCCCGAGGATCTCGCGCTCGACGTCGTCGGCCGCATGCTGAAGATGGAAGCGGTACAGAAGGAGGTGATCGAGCGCGTCGAGCAGACGCTGCGCACCGAGTTCATGTCCAACCTGTCGCAGACGCGCCGCCGCGACGCCCACGAGGTGATGGCCGAGATATTCAACAATTTCGACCGCCAGACCGAGACCCGTTTCATCACCTCGCTCGAAGAGGAAAACCGCGAAGCGGCCGAACGCATCAAGGCGCTGATGTTCACCTTCGACGACCTCATCAAGCTCGACTCCGCCTCCGCCCAGACGCTGATGCGCAATATCGACAAGGACAAGCTCGGGATTGCGCTGAAGAGCGCCAACGAGGAGGTGCGCAGCTTCTTCCTCGGCAACATGTCGTCGCGCGCCGGAAAGATGCTGATGGACGACATGGCGGCCATGGGGCCGGTGCGGCTGCGCGACGTCGACGAGGCGCAGGCGCTGCTCGTCAACCTCGCCAAGGACATGGCCGCAAAGGGCGAAATCACGCTGACCAAGAACCGTGCCGACGACGAGCTGGTGTACTGATGGCCGCACCCGCAAAATTCCTTTTCGATACCGACTTCTCGACGCCGGACAAGGCGCGCGAGCGCCACGCCACGGCCGCCGAAATCGCGCAGAAGGTCGCCGACGCCGAGGGCCGCGCCTATCGCGCCGGCTACGAGGCCGCCCAGCACGAGGCCAGGGTGGAAAGCGACCGCCGCTCGGCGCTCGCGCTGGAGGAAATCGCCATCGCCATCAAGGACATCGCCGGGCGCTTCTCCGGCGTCGAGGTCAGAATGGAAACCGAGGCGGTCGAGGTCGCGGTAGCGGTGGCGCGCAAGCTCTGCAACGAGCTGATTTCCCGCGAGCCGCTCAGCGAGATCACCGCCCTCATCAGCGATTGCTTTTCCCATTTGGTCGCAACCCCCCATCTCGTCGTCCGCATCAACGACCAGCTCTACGACGCCGCCCGCGACAAGATCGAGCGGCAAGCCGCGCACAGCGGCTTCCAGGGGCGGCTGGTGATCCTGGCCGCGCCTGATATCGCGACCGGGGACTGTCGGATCGAATGGGCCGACGGCGGCGTGGTGCGGGAGCGAGCGGAGATCGAGGCGAAAATCAGCGAATTCGTCGGGCGCTACCTGGCGTCCCGCAATCAGGCCGGAGCGTAAGGCCATGAGGACAAACCATGAGTGACACCGACACACAGGTACCGCTTCCCGATCTCAACGCCGCGGGCGCAATGCCGGTCGTCGACGATCCCGCTTACACCGAGGACGAACAGGCTTCGCGCATCGCCGCCGACCTCGAGGCCGTGTTCGACGTCCCGGTACAGGTTTCAGCCGTGCTGGGCCGCTCCAAGATGGATGTCGGCGAGTTGCTGAAGCTCGGTCCCGGCACCGTGCTGGAGCTCGACCGCCGCGTCGGTGAGGCGATCGATATCTATGTCAACAACCGGCTGGTGGCGCGCGGCGAAGTCGTTCTGGTGGAAGACAAGCTCGGCGTCACCATGACTGAAATCATCAAGGCGGAACGCACCTAGCAATTTTGGCGATACGCGTCCACGCGGCGCGAACAGACGGACAGGAGACTGACATGCGGCTTCTCATCGTTGGCACATTGAAGGGCCAGCTTACGACCGCGACCAAGATCGCGATGGAAAACGGGGCCTCGGTAACCCACGCCGAAGCGGTGGAACAGGCGATGGCGGTGCTGCGCGGCGGCAAGGGCGCCGACCTGCTGCTGGTCGACGTCGCCCTCGACATCCGCGACCTGGTGATGCGGCTGGAGGCCGAGCACATTCACGTGCCGATCGTGGCTTGCGGCATCTCCAACGACGCCCGCGCCGCGGTCGCGGCGATCCACGCCGGCGCCAAGGAATACATCCCGCTGCCGCCAGACCCGGAACTGATCGCCGCGGTGCTGGCCGCCGTCGCCAACGATTCGCGCGATCTGATCTACCGCGACGAAGCCATGGGCAAAGTCATCAAGCTGGCGCAGCAGATCGCAGGCTCCGACGCTTCGGTCATGATCACCGGCGAATCCGGAACCGGCAAGGAAGTGCTGGCGCGCTATGTGCACACCCGGTCGAACCGCGCCAAGCGGCCGTTCATCTCGATCAATTGCGCGGCGATCCCGGAGCACCTGCTGGAGTCCGAACTGTTCGGCCACGAAAAAGGCGCCTTCACCGGCGCCATCGCGCGCCGGATCGGAAAGTTCGAGGAGGCCACCGGCGGCACGCTGCTGCTGGACGAAATTTCGGAAATGGACGTGCGGCTGCAGTCGAAACTGCTGCGCGCGATCCAGGAGCGGGTGATCGACCGCGTCGGCGGCACCAGGCCGGTGCCGGTCGATATCCGCATCATCGCCACCTCGAACCGCAACCTCGCCGACGCCGTGCGCGAGGGCAGCTTCCGCGAGGACCTGCTGTTCCGTCTCAACGTCGTCAATCTGAAGATCCCGGCATTGCGCGACCGCCCGGCCGACATTCTCGAACTGGCGCAGCACTTCGCCAAGAAATACGCCGCAGCCAACGGCGTGCCGCTGCGCCCGATCTCCGCCGACGCGCGCCGGGTGCTGACGTCAAACCGCTGGCAGGGCAACGTTCGCGAACTGGAAAACACCATTCACCGTTCGGTGCTGATGGCGCAGGGCGACGAGATCGGGCCTGAAGCCATCCTGACCCCCGACGGCGACCGCCTCGACCTCGCCAGGACCGCGCCCGCGGTGGCGCATGCCACCTTCGCCGCCGAACAGGTGACGCGCGCGCTGGTCGGCCGCACCGTCGCCGACGTCGAGCGCGACCTGATCCTGGAAACTCTCAAGCATTGCCTCGGCAACCGGACCCATGCCGCCAACATCCTCGGCATTTCGATCCGGACGCTGCGCAACAAGCTGAACGAGTATTCCGACGGCGGAATACCGGTCACGCCGGCAGGCGCCGGCGACCACCAGCGGTTTGCGACCGCAGGCTAAGAGCCGCGATGATCGTCTCCGTCATTCCGGGATGGTCCGAAGGACCAGACCCGGAATCTCGAGATTCCGGGTTCGATGCTTCGCATCGCCCCGGAATGACGACGCTTATGAATAGCTTGGCGCGTCGGGCTTGCGAAAAATGTGGATGGGATCGCCGGGCTGCAGGTCGCGCCCGCTGAACATCGCATAGGCAAACAGCGCGAGGTAGCAAATCGCCAGCGCGCCGACACCGTAGAACGCCCATACCGCGATCCGCTTCATCCGGTCTTTCGCGCAACGTTGAGCCATCGCGACAATGCCACGCCCGGCGGACCGGGCGCAACCGGCTACCCGGCAACCGCAGCCTTTGGCGCCGGCGCGACATTCACGGCCAGCCTGCCGTAACGGTCCTTGAAGGCTTCGGTGTCGATTTCTTCGAGCTGGATCGCCCCGCTCATCACGTCCCGCTTCCAGGCGTCATGTTCGGGATCGTTCTTGAACTCCGGCATCACCTCCCGGGCGAACAGATCCAGCGATTCGCAGATGTGCTCGTGGCTGTTCTTGCCGGCCTGGTTCAGCAGAATCACCTGATCGATATGGGAAGCGCGGAACCGCCGCAGCTTCCTGGCGATGGTTTCCGGCGACCCGATCAGGCCGCCGCGCAGGGCCGCCTCCTGCGCTTCCGGGTTTTCGCGTTTCCACTCGTTGTATTCGTCCCACATGTTGACGGTGCCGGGCGCCGGACGCTGGCGATTTTGCGACGCGCCATAGTAGCGCAGCGCGAACTGAAAGAAGGTGGCGCCGTCGGCGCGGGCGCGCGCCTCCTCGTCGGTCTTGGCGCACATGAAGAACGACACCAGCGCCATGTTGGGATTGATCTGGTAGTCGGCGAGCTTCTTCAGCCGCTTGGTGATCGCGTTGTAGTAGGCATGGACCCAGGCATGCGCCGCTTCCGCGCTGACGAACTGGAAGCCGAGCGCGCCAAAGCCGTTCTCGCCGGCGCGCTCGATGGTCTGCAGCTGCGAACACGCCATCCACAGCGGCGGATGCGGCTTCTGCACGGGTTTCGGCACCACGTTGCGCAAGGGAATGTCGAAGTACTTGCCGTGATGCTCGGTGCCGACCTGGGTGAACATCGGAAAAATCGCCGCGACGGCCTCCTCGAAGACCTCGCGCTTGGTTTCCATGTCGCGGCCGAACGGGGTCAGTTCGGTGATGGAGGCGCTTTCGCCCATGCCGAATTCGCAGCGGCCGTTGGAGAGCAGGTCGAGCACCGCGACCCGCTCGGCAACGCGGGCGGGATGGTTGGTCGTCAGCTGCAGGATGCCGTGGCCGAGCCGGATCTTGCGGGTGCGCTGGCTGGCGGCGGCAAGGAAGGATTCGGGCGAGGGTGAGTGCGAATACTCCTCCAGGAAATGATGCTCCACCACCCAGGCATAGTCGTAGCCAAGCCGGTCGGCGGTCTCCAGTTGCGTCAGCGCATTCTGGTAGAGCCGCAATTCGTCACCGGCTTCCCAGGGGCGCGGCAATTGTAGCTCGTAAAAGATGCCGAATTTCATGGCCGCCCCCAAGGTCGCTTCAAGACCGACTGTCGTTTTGCAAGAGTGTATTCAGTGGTTCGGGCGAGTCCAGCCTGCATGAATTCCGCGGGGCGAAACGACCGCGCTCGGTTTCGCGCGCCAGGCGAAGTTTCCTGCTTGATCCAAATCAAGGCATGACCGGGAGCTCCACCTATCCTGATTGTGGGTAGCGGCCCTGATGCCGCAAATCATCATCGCATTCAAGACGAGAGACAGCATGTCCAGCTCTGGCGACGGCACGCGTGGGCGGCCGCGGCGTCGGCGCATGGGAAATCTTCGCATTCTTTTTCCTGACGGTGGTGTTGATGCCTGCCTTAACGAATTCTAATCCGGGGGGGAGCACCATGGAAGCGTCAGGTTCGCCCAGCGGCCATTCAGGCCGAGCGCTCTGGCTTTCAACCGTCGCATTCACGATCTGCTTTGCGGTCTGGACGATCTTTTCCATCATCGGCATCAAGATCAAACAGGACCTGGGACTAAACGACACCCAGTTCGGTCTTCTTATCGGCATCCCCATCCTCAGCGGATCGTTGATCCGGCTGGTGCTGGGCATCTGGACCGATCAATATGGCGGGCGACGGGTTTACACGGCGGTCATGCTGGCTGCGGCGGTCGCGACCTATCTGCTGACCTGGGCAAGTACCTATTTCGAGTTCCTGGTGGCTGCGTTCTTCGTCGGTATTGCCGGCGGTTCGTTCGCGGTTGGTATCGCCTACGTCTCGCGATTTTATCCCGCGGGCAAGCAGGGCACCGCGCTCGGCATCTTCGGCGCCGGCAATGTCGGCGCCGCCCTGACCAAGTTCGTCGCCCCCTTCGTGCTGGTGGCCTATGGCTGGCAGACTGTCGCCCAGGTCTGGGCGCTGGCTATCGGCCTGATGGGCATCGCGTTCTGGTTCTTCTCGGAAGAAGATCCGGTGGTCCGGGCGCGGCGGGAGAAGAACGAGAAGCCAACGAGCGCATGGCTCGAACTCGAGCCGTTGAAGAACATCCAGGTCTGGCGCTTTGCGCTGTATTATTTCTTCGTGTTCGGCGCCTTCGTGGCGCTGGCGCTGTGGCTACCGCAATATCTCATCAAGGTGTATGGCGTCGACATCAAGACCGCCGGCATGGTCGCTGCGATGTTCTCGCTGCCCGCCAGCGTGTTCCGGGCCTATGGCGGCCATCTCTCCGACCGCTACGGCGCGCGGCGCGTGATGTACTGGACCTTCCTGGTCGGCGTCGCCACGACGTTCGTGCTGTCCTATCCGCCGACCGATTATCTGGTGAAGACGGTCAACGGCACCGTCGGCTTCCATATGGAAATGGGACTGGCGCCTTTCACGGTCATCGTGTTCGTGCTCGGCTTCTTCATGGCGCTGGGCAAGGCCGCCGTCTACAAGCATATCCCGGTCTATTACCCGCACCATGTCGGCGCGGTGGGGGGTCTGGTCGGAATGATCGGCGGCCTCGGCGGCTTCGTGCTTCCGATCATGTTTGGCGCGCTGGTTGACCTGACCGGTTTGTGGACCAGCTGCTTCATGCTGCTGTTCCTGCTGGTCTCGGGATCGCTGGCCTGGATGCACGTCTCGATCCGCCAGATGGAGCGCAGCGTCGTCGGCGAAGCCCTGAAGGAGCTTCCCGAACTTCCCGAAATGGAACCGATCCACAAGCCCGAGCATGTCGGCGCGCTATCCGGCGCCGTCCTGACCGACTGGCGTCCAGATGACAAGGCGTTCTGGGAGACCACCGGGCGGGCGATTGCGCGGCGCAACCTCTGGGTCTCGATTCCGGCGCTGCTGCTGTCGTTCGCGGTCTGGCAGGTCTGGTCGGTGGTGGTCGCGAAGCTGCCCTCGGTCGGGTTCCGCTTCACCACCGCCGAGCTGTTCTGGCTGGCGGCGTTGCCGGGCCTCTCCGGCGCGGTGCTGCGAATCTTCTACTCCTTCATGGTGCCGATCTTCGGTGGCCGACTATGGACCACGCTGGCGACATGGTCGCTGCTGATACCGGCCGTCGGCATTGGCTACGCCGTGCAGAACCCATCTACTCCCTACCCGGTCTTTCTGGCGCTGGCGCTGCTGTGCGGCCTCGGCGGCGGCAACTTCGCCTCTTCGATGGCCAACATCTCCTTCTTCTTTCCGCGTGCCGAAAAAGGCAATGCGCTCGCTCTCAATGCCGGCCTCGGCAATCTCGGGGTCAGCGTTGTGCAGTTCGTGGTGCCGATCATCATCACCGTCGGCGTTTTCGGCTGGTTCGGCGGCGACCCGGCCACGGTCACCAGCGGAACGCAGACCTCACCGCTATGGCTGCAGAACGCCGGCTTCATCTGGGTGCCGTTCATCGTCGCCAGCGCGTTCGCGGCGTGGTTCGGCATGAATGATATCGCTGCAGTAAAGGCCTCGTTCGCCGACCAGGCGGTGATCTTCCAACGCAAGCATAACTGGATCATGTGCTGGCTCTATACCGGGACATTCGGCTCCTTCATCGGCTATTCCGCGGGCTTCCCGCTGCTCGCCAAGACCCAGTTCCCGACCGTGGACGCGCTGCCCTTCGTATTCCTCGGCCCCCTGGTCGGCGCGCTGTCGCGCTCGGCCACTGGCTGGATCTCCGACAAATGGGGCGGCGGTCGCGTCACCTTATGGGTGTTCTCGGCCATGATGATCGGCGTGCTCGGCATTCTCTACTTCCTGGGCATCAAGGATCAGCCCGGCGCGTTCTGGGGCTTCTTCGCCATGTTCATGTTCATGTTCTTTGCAACCGGTGTCGGCAACGCATCGACCTTCCAGATGATTCCCAACATCATGCGCAAGGAAATGGACCGGTTGATGCCCGACGCCGATGCGCCGGCTCGCCAGCGTCAGGCCGAAAAGGAATCGGCTGCGATCACCGGCTTCACATCGGCCATCGCCGCATTCGGCGCGTTTTTCATTCCGAAATCCTACGGCACATCGATTGAGCTAACCGGCGGTGTGCAGGCGGCGCTGTGGGGATTCTTCTTCTTTTACCTGATCTGCATCGTGGTCACCTGGGCGGTCTATACCCGCAAGGGAGGCCTGCTTCATGACATCGAACATCGCGGCCGGATTTCGCCCGTGGCCCAGCCCGCCGAATAAGGAGAAGCAACGATGAGTCATTTCCTGGACAGGCTTTCGTTCTTCACCCGCGAAAAGGCGGATTTCGCCGATGGCCACGGTGTGATGACGACCGAGGACCGATCGTGGGAGGACGGCTACCGGAAGCGCTGGCAACACGACAAGGTCGTGAGATCGACCCATGGCGTGAACTGCACCGGCTCCTGCTCGTGGAAGGTTTACGTGAAGGGCGGCATCGTCACCTGGGAAACCCAACAGACGGACTATCCGCGGACCCGGCCTGATCTGCCCAATCACGAGCCGCGCGGCTGCGCGCGCGGCGCAAGCTATAGCTGGTATCTCTATTCCGGCAACCGGGTGAAATACCCACTGGTCCGCTCGCGGTTGCTGAAGCTGTGGCGCGAGGCGCGCGTAACGATGACGCCAGTAGCCGCCTGGAAGTCGATCGTCGAGAATCCCGACAAGCGCGCATCCTATGTGCAGAAGCGCGGTCTCGGCGGCTTCGTCCGCGCAAGCTGGGACGAGGTCAACGAGATCGTTGCCTCGGCCAACGCCTACACGGCCAGGACCTACGGCCCGGACCGCGTGTTCGGATTCTCGCCGATTCCGGCGATGTCGATGGTGAGCTACGCCGCAGGATCGCGCTATCTGTCGCTGCTGGGCGGCGTCTGCATGTCGTTCTACGACTGGTACTGCGATCTGCCGCCGGCGTCGCCGCAGACCTGGGGCGAGCAGACCGATGTGCCGGAGAGCGCAGACTGGTACAACGCCGGATTCCTCATCCTGTGGGGCTCGAACGTTCCGCAAACGCGAACCCCCGACGCGCATTTCTATACCGAAGTTCGCTACAAGGGCGCGAAGAGCGTGGTGATCTGCCCGGATTATTCCGAAGCCTCGAAGTTCGCCGATCTCTGGGTGTCGCCCAAGCAGGGCACCGACGCCGCACTGGCGATGGCGATGGGCCACGTCATCCTGCGCGAGTTCCACATCGACCGCCAGACCAAATATTTCAACGACTACGCGCGCCAGTATACCGACATGCCGATGCTGGTGCGGCTGGTGAAACAGGGCGATCACTACGTGCCGGAACGGTTCCTGCGCGCCTCGGACTTCGTCAAGGCGATGGGCGAAACCAACAATCCGGAATGGAAGACCGTCGCCTATGACGAGAATACCGGCGAGATCGTCGTGCCCAAGGGATCGGTCGGTTTCCGCTGGGGCGAAAAGGGCAAATGGAGTCTTGAGGAGAAGGCCTCCGGCAACCAGAACACCCGGCTCCGGCTGTCGCTGACCGATATCAAGGACGAAGTCGTCTCGGTCGGCTTTCCGTATTTCGGCAACCGCGAGCACGATCATTTCCTCGGCACCGATCATCCCGACATACTCAAGCGCAACGTACCGGCCAAAAAGCTGCAGCTTGCCGACGGCGAGACCGTGGTTGCGTCGGTATTCGATCTGTTCGTCGCCAACTACGGCGTTGATCGGGGCCTTGGCGGCGAAAACATCGGCAAGAGCTACGATGATATCGAGCCCTACACGCCGGCATGGGCGGAAAAGATCAGCGGCGTGCCGCGCGACCAGATCATCACGGTGGCGCGTGAATTCGCCCTCAACGCAGAGAAGACCGGCGGCCGTTCCATGGTCATCGTCGGCGCGGGCCTGAACCACTGGTACCATATGGACATGAATTACCGCGGCATCATCAACATGCTGGTGATGTGCGGATGCGTGGGGCAGTCCGGCGGCGGCTGGTCGCATTATGTCGGGCAGGAAAAACTGCGCCCGCAGTCCGGCTGGCTGCCTCTGGCATTCAGCCTCGACTGGGGCCGACCGCCGCGCCAGATGAATTCGACATCGGCGTTCTACGCCCACACCGACCAGTGGCGCTACGAGACGCTCGACGTTTCCGAGATTTTGTCGCCGACCGCGCCCGCTGGTCCGTGGGACGGAGCGCTGATCGACTACAATGTCCGCGCCGAGCGGATGGGCTGGCTGCCTTCGGCGCCGCAACTGCAAACCAATCCGCTTGAGGTATCCAGGCTCGCGGCGGCCTCGGGGCTGGAGCCGAAGGACTATGTCGCGAAATCGTTGAAATCGGGCGAGTTGTCATTGTCGTGCAACGATCCTGACAATCCGAAGAACTGGCCGCGCAACCTGTTCGTCTGGCGCTCCAATCTGCTGGGTGCGTCGGGAAAGGGGCACGAGTATTTTCTCAAGCATTTGCTCGGAACCAAGCATGGCGTGATGGGCAAGGACCTCGGCCAACACGGCAAGAAGAAGCCGATCGAGGTCAAGTGGCATGACGCGGCGCCGGAAGGAAAACTTGATCTCCTGGTCACGCTCGACTTCCGGATGTCCACGACCTGCATGTATTCGGACATCGTGCTGCCGACCGCGACCTGGTACGAAAAGGACGACCTCAACACCTCCGACATGCACCCGTTCATCCACCCGCTATCGGCGGCGATCGATCCGGTCTGGGAGTCGCGCAGCGACTGGGACATCTACAAGGGCATCGCCAAGGCCTTCTCCAGGGTTTGCCCGGAAGTGCTCGGCGTCGAGAAGGATGTCGTCCTAACCCCCATCATGCACGATACCGCGGGCGAAATTGCCCAACCGTTCGACGTCAAGGATTGGAAGAAGGGCGAGATCGATCCGATTCCCGGCAAGACCATGCCGGCGGTGACCGTCGTCGAGCGCGACTATCCGAATCTGTACAGGCGGTTCACTTCGGTCGGCCCGCTGATGAAAAAGCTTGGCAATGGCGGCAAGGGCATGAGCTGGAACACGGATCATGAGGTCGACCTGCTCAAGAGGCTCAACGGCGTCGTCCTTGAGGAGGGACCGACCCAGGGGTTTGCCCGCATCGATACTGCGATCGATGCCTGCGAGGTCATCCTGTGCTTTGCGCCTGAGACCAACGGCGAGGTCGCGGTCAAGGCCTGGGCGTCGCTGGAGGGCTTCACTGGACGAAGCCACACTCATCTGGCGATCCCCAAGGAAGACGAGAAGATTCGCTTCCGTGACGTGGTGGCGCAGCCGCGCAAGATCATCTCATCGCCGATCTGGTCCGGCCTGGAGTCGGACAAGGTCTGCTACAATGCCGGTTACACCAACGTCCACGAACTGATCCCGTGGCGCACTTTGACCGGCCGCCAGCAGCTCTACCAGGATCACCTGTGGATGCGCGCCTTTGGCGAGGGCTTCTGCGTCTACCGACCGCCGATCGACACCAAGACCGTCAAGCCGGTGATCGACCGCAAGCCGAACGGAAACGCGTCGGTGGTGCTGAACTTCATCACCCCGCACCAGAAATGGGGCATCCACTCCACCTATACCGACAATCTGCTGATGCTGACGCTGTCGCGCGGCGGACCCTGCGTCTGGATCAGCGAAGTCGACGCTAAGAGTGCCGGCATCGCCGACAATGATTGGGTCGAGGCCTTCAACACCAACGGGGCCCTGGTCGCACGTGCGGTCGTCTCGCAGCGGGTCAAGCAGGGCATGTGCATGATGTATCATGCGCAAGAAAAAATCGTCAACGTGCCGGGCTCCGAACAAACCGGCCAGCGCGGCGGCATTCACAACTCTGTCACCCGGGCCGTGCTGAAGCCGACGCACATGATCGGCGGTTACGCGCAGCAATCCTGGGGCTTCAACTATTACGGCACGGTTGGCTCCAACCGCGACGAGTTCGTCATCATTCGCAAAATGTCGAAAGTCGATTGGCTCGACCGCCCGGCAGACGCGACCAGCCTGGAGGCCGCAGAATGAAGATCCGCGCGCAAATTGCGATGGTGCTGAACCTGGACAAGTGCATCGGCTGCCACACTTGCAGCGTGACCTGCAAGAATGTCTGGACCAGCCGAGAGGGCATGGAATACGCGTGGTTCAACAATGTCGAGACCAAACCCGGCATCGGTTATCCCAAGGATTGGGAAAATCAGGCGCGCTGGAAAGGCGGCTGGAAGCGCAAGCGCAATGGCTCGATCGAGCCGCGCATCGGCGGAAAATGGCGGGTGCTGGCGAATATCTTCGCCAATCCGGATTTGCCCGAAATCGACGACTATTACGAGCCGTTTACCTTCGACTACGAGCATCTGCAAAACGCGCCAGAATTGCAGGCAATGCCGACGGCCCGCCCGCGCTCGCTGATCTCAGGCGAGCGGATGGAAAAGATCGAGTGGGGACCCAATTGGGAGGAAATCCTCGGCGGCGAATTTGCCAAGCGGTCGATGGACGCCAATTTCGAAGGCGTACAGAAGGACATCTATGGCCAGTTTGAAAACACCTTCATGATGTATCTGCCGCGGTTGTGCGAGCATTGCCTCAATCCGGCCTGTGTCGCGGCGTGTCCGTCCGGCGCCATCTACAAACGCGAGGAAGATGGCATCGTCCTGATCGACCAGGACAAGTGCCGTGGCTGGCGGATGTGCGTCTCCGGCTGCCCCTACAAGAAGATCTATTACAACTGGTCGTCGGGCAAGTCCGAGAAGTGCATCTTCTGCTATCCTCGCATCGAGGCTGGACAACCGACGGTGTGCTCGGAGACCTGCGTCGGACGCATCCGATATCTCGGCGTGGTGCTCTACGATGCCGACCGGATCGCGGAAGCAGCGAGCAAACCCGACGAGCGCGATCTCTACCAGGCGCAGCTCGACGTCTTTCTCGATCCCAACGACCCCAGGATCATCGCCGAAGCGGAGCGGCAGGGCATTCCCCATGCCTGGCTCGAATCCGCCAAGGCCTCGCCGATCTGGAAAATGGCGATGGAGTGGAAGGTGGCGTTCCCACTGCATCCGGAATACCGCACGCTGCCGATGGTCTGGTACGTGCCGCCGCTGTCCCCGATCACCTCGGCCGCCTCTGCCGGCAAGATCGGGCTCGATGGTGAGATGCCTGACGTGAAATCGCTGCGCATCCCCATGAGGTATCTCGCCAACCTGCTTACCGCGGGCGACGAGAAGCCGGTCACGCTGGCGCTGGAGCGGATGCTGGCGATGCGGGCCTATATGCGGGCCAAGACCATCGACGGCGTGGTCGATGAAGCAATCGCCCGCCGGGTCGGGCTCAGGCCCGCACAGATCGACGAGATGTACCAGATCATGGCGATCGCCAACTACGAGGACCGCTTCGTGATACCAACCGCGCATCGCGAACTCGGCGCCGACGCCTACGATATGCGCGGCTCTTGCGGCTTCACCTTCGGTAATGGCTGCTCTGGCGGCGAAAGCGAGACGAACCTGTTCGGTTCGCCGCACAAGGCCAAGAATCCGATGGAGGTCGCGTGATGAAGACATTCAAGGTCCTGTCGGCGCTGCTGGGCTATCCGACCCAGGGGCTGATCGACGCGGCGCCGGAATTCTCCGCCATCCTCGACGCCGAGAAGGTGGTCCCCGCGGCCGGTCGCCGCGCGCTCGACCCGCTGATCGCGGAAATCGCGGTCGGCGAGCTCTACGACCTTCAGGAACGGTATGGCCTGCTGTTCGATCGCAGCAAGACGCTGGCGCTGCATTTGTTCGAGCACGTCCATGGCGAGAGTCGCGACCGTGGCCAGGCCATGGTCGACCTCAAGGCGATGTACGAGAAGGCAGGCCTGTTGATCGCCGCGAATGAGCTGCCCGATTATGTGCCGCTGTTTCTCGAATTCCTGTCGACCGAACCGCTCGCGGAAGCCCGCGAACTGCTGGGCCAGACCGCCCATATATTCGCAGCGCTTGCCGAGCGGCTCGAGCGACGGAAATCGAACTACAAGGCTGTGTTCGATGCTTTGGTCGCGACCTCCGCCGAGGCCCCCTCGCGCGAGATTGTCGATGAATTGCTGAAGGGCATTGACCCGGATCCGATGGATCTCGAGGCGCTCGACGCCGCCTGGGAAGAGGAAGAAGTGCGGTTTGGTCCGGGCACGCAGGGACAGGGCGTCTGCGGCCATGAAGGCCTGATCGCCAAGCTTCGTCACGCCAGGCGCGCAGTCAAGCCCGCGCCATCCCCCCTTCCGTGAGGAGCGAAATGTCATGCAAACGCTGAATTCCATCGTCTTCGGCTGGTATCCCTACCTCTGCGTGACCGTATTCCTGTTCGGCAGCCTGTTCCGGTTCGACCGCGAGCAATACACGTGGCGAACCGGATCGAGCCAGTTGCTGCGACGACGGCAACTGACGTGGGGCTCCAACCTGTTCCACGTCGGCATTCTCCTGATCTTCCTCGGCCATTTCGTCGGGCTGCTGACGCCGATCTGGGTGTTCGACTGGCTGGGAATCTCGCATGGCTTCAAGCAGATGCTGGCAATCGTCGCAGGCGGCACCGCCGGCCTGATGTGTATGGTCGGCATTGCGCTGCTGACTCATCGTCGGTTGTTCGACCCGCGCATCCGCGCCAACTCATCGTTTGGTGATACCGCGATCCTGCTGCTGCTGTTCGCGCAGCTGTTGCTGGGTCTTGCCAGCATCCCGGTGTCGATGAGCCATCTCGACGGCCATGAGATGGTGAAGTTCATGGACTGGGCGCAGGGCATCGTTACGCTGCAGCCCGGCGTCGCCGCCAACATTCTGGACGTGCATCCGATCTTCAAGGCGCATCTCGTGCTCGGCATGACGCTCTTTCTCGTCTTCCCGTTCACGCGTCTGGTCCATGTCTGGAGTGCGCCGGTCTGGTACCTTGGCCGGCGCGGCTACCAGATCGTTCGCAGCCGTGACGGCGGTCGCATGGTTCGCCCGACACAACCTGCGGAGTAGATCATGGATTGCTCGATTACCAATGCGCTGCCGAAGCCGAAGACCGTCACCGTCAACGGCAAGGTGATTCCGCGCGAGGTTATCGCCCGCGAAGTGCAGAACCATCCGGCGGAAAAGCCGATCCTGGCATGGCAGGCGGCGGCCCGCGCGCTGGTGGTGCGCGAGTTGCTGCTGCAGGAGTCTGCGAGGCTTGGCATCCAAGCCGAGCCGTTGAGCGATACGGAAGGGCGCCGCGAGACCGCGGAGGAAGCGGCGATGCGGACCCTGATTGAACGCGAGGTGGTGACGCCGCAGCCTGAAGAGACTGTTTGCCGTCGCTTCTACGAGCAGAATCAAATGCGCTTTCGCTCGGGAGACCTCTATGAAGCCGCACACATTCTCATCGCGGCACCTCATACCGACGCCGCCGCGCGAGCCAATGCCCGGATGACGGCCGACACCATTCTGTCCGCGGTCAGGGCCGATCCACCCCTGTTCGCTGAATTTGCTCGCAGTCATTCCGATTGCAAGACTTCGGCGCAAGAAGGTGGCCGTCTCGGTCAGTTGACGCGCGGCCAGACCGTCGCCGAATTCGAGATCGCGCTGCAGCGCATGCGACCAGGCGAATTCGCGGTCGCCGAAACACGCTATGGGTTTCACGTGATTCGGCTCGATCAGCGCGCGCCAGGGCGGGTGCTTCCGTTCGAACTGGCGCGCGACCGCATCGCCGATTACCTCGCGACCAGCGTTCGGCATCGCGCGCTCGCGCAATATGTGTCGGTGCTGGCCGGTCGCGCCGACATCACCGGCGTGACGCTGGCCGCGGCGGGCTCGCCGCTGCTGCAGTAGGAACGAACCATGCAACTTGGCGAGATCATCGGCAGCTTCAGCGAGGAAGCCCGGGCCAGCGAGGCGCTGCTTGCCTGCAACGACATTGTGCTGTTGGCGCGCGTCGGCGAAGCCGCGTTTCGCCATGAGGAGACGGTCGGCGAATACGCGGCGGGCGCGGTACGGCGTTTTGCCAATCTGGCGGTAAGCGAGGATTGGCTCGCCTTGATGAACGTGATCGAACGTGCGGACGATCCGGGAATCGGTTGCCTGAACTACATGGTCCACTGGTCGCTGAAGCAGGACGAGACGCCTGCAGTTACGGCCCACGCCGGTTGCACTTGCGGAGACAGCGGAGGTTGTTCATGAGAAAAGGCTTCATCGATCCGCCATGCGATTGGAACGGGATAGCGAGCCCGCGATGATCGACGAGCTATTCGATCGCAATGTCGCCTGGGCTCTGCAAAGAACCCGTAACGACCCCGATTATTTTCGCCGTCTCGCAGAGCAGCAGACACCACGGCATCTCTGGATTGGATGTTCGGATAGCCGCGTTCCGGCCAACGATATCGTTGGCCTCGACCCGGGCGAGGTGTTCGTACACCGCAATGTTGCGAATATCGTTCACACCGGCGACATGAATGTTCTGTCCGTTCTGGAGTTTGCGATTGAAACGCTGCGCGTGGAGCACATTATCGTTTGCGGACATTACGGTTGCGGCGGAATCCGCCGGGCATTCGAACCACCCGGCGGTGGCGGCCTGGTGGACCACTGGCTCGCGCCGGTTCGCGAGATGTGCCGGCGCTGCGCGGCCGATCTTGCGCTCCTGCCGGACGAGGAAGCGCGGATCGATCGCGCTTGTGAATTGAATGTCGAGATGCAGTTGCGGCGCGTCGCGGCAACGCCAATTGTCAGGGCTGCCTGGCAGCGTGGCCAGGCCGTGTCGGTTCATGGCTGGATCTACGGTCTTGAGGATGGACTGTTGAGGGATCTCGGCCTGAAGCTGTCGTCGCTCGCCGAAGCTGAAGATCTCGACAGGGTCAACAGCTATGCCGGCTTTGCCGAGCCGGTGACGATGATCCGCCGGCACGCCGTCGAGGCATTCGAAGGGCTGACCGCGCTGGAACCTCAGCTTCTTGAGGAAGGATAGTCGATGGCGGGCATCAACTTTTCCCGGCTGCACAAGGGCATCGCCCATCAGCTTCCCGACATGCGCGGCATTCCCGGCTGGCAATAGGCGCCTGACCCGGCGGCTTGCGCCGGGCGAGCGAATGGTTAGTTTCGGGGATCGCTGAGTCGCGCACGGCTTCTCCCCTTCCCGGACCCCATGACCACCTTTACGCCGCACCAGGATTCCGCGCTGAAAGCCGTTGGCGACTGGATGAAGGCGAAACCCGGCAGGAACGGCACGCCGCCGGTGTTCCGGCTGTTCGGCTATGCCGGAACCGGCAAGACCACGCTGGCGCGGCACATCGCCGAGGCCGTCGATGGCGAGGTCAAGTTCGCCGCCTTCACCGGCAAGGCGGCGCTGGTGATGCGCAACAAGGGCTGCGACAACGCCTCCACCATCCATTCGCTGATCTATCGGGCCCGCGAATCCGGCGTCGAGCAGCCGAGCTTCGAGCTTTGGGACGACGCGCCGGCCTCGAAGGCCAAGCTGATCGTGATCGACGAATGTTCGATGGTCGACGCAGAACTTGGCCGCGACCTGATGTCGTTCGACTGTCCGCTGCTGGTGCTCGGCGATCCCGCGCAGTTGCCGCCGATCCAGGGCGGCGGCTTCTTCACCGATTGCGAGCCCGATGCGATGCTGACCGAGGTGCATCGCCAGGCGCAGGACGATCCGATCGTGCGGATGTCGATGGATATCCGCGAGGGCCGCGAACTCGAGATCGGCCGCCACGGCGAGAGCGAGGTGGTCTCGCGCAGCGATGTCGACCCCGACCGCGTGATGCGGGCCGACCAGGTCCTGGTCGGGCGCAACAACACCCGCCGCGCCTACAACATGCGGGTACGGCAGAAGCAGAACATCGAGGATCCCTTGCCGGTCGCCGGCGACAAGCTGGTCTGCCTGCGCAACAACCGCAGGAAAGGCCTGTTCAACGGCGGGCTGTGGCGGGTGAAGTCGCGCACCCAGGCGAAATCGAAATCCCGGATTCTGACCATGCGGCTCTCGCCCGACGAGGATTTCGGCCACAAGGTCACCAAGGTCTCGGTCCGCCACGACTGCTTCGAGGGCGGCGTCGAGGCGATTCCGTGGGAGCAGCGCAAGCCCTATGACGAGTTCGACTTTGGCTACGTGCTCACCGTGCACAAGTCGCAGGGTTCGCAATGGGACGATGTGGTTCTGTTCGACGAGAGCTTTGCGTTCCAGGACAGCCGGGCGCGCTGGCTCTACACCGGCATCACCCGCGCGGCGAAAAGGCTGAGCGTGGTGGTGTGAGGGCGGGGTATTCCGGGCCTGCTTTCACGAACTCGTGTGGCGCGGGCGGTAACATTTGGCAGCGATGCCCGTATCATGGGGATCGGAACGCCGGCCGATTGCGAAACAACGCATGCGGCCTAGACTGCCTTCAACCCACTTTGCCCAAGAGAAACCCATGCCCCCTCGCCCATTCAGCCGCCTGTCGTTAAGCGCCGCCGCCTTCGGCGCGCTGGCCCTCGCCGCGTTCGCCATCTCTCCCACCCGCGCCTCGGAGGAAGCCGTCATTATTCCCCCACCCGCGATCGACGTTCAGGCCGCCGACGGCATCCAGACCGCCGTGCTCGCGGGCGGCTGTTTCTGGGGCGTGCAGGGTGTCTACCAGCACACCGCCGGCGTTCTCAACGCGGTGTCCGGCTATTCCGGTGGCAGCAAGGCGACCGCGAACTACACCATGATCGGCACCGGCACGACCGGGCATGCCGAAGCGGTCGAGATCAGGTACGATCCGAAGAAGATCAGCTATGGCAAGATCCTGCAGATATTCTTTTCCGTCGTACACGATCCGACGCAGCTGAACCGTCAGGGGCCGGACGTCGGCACGCATTATCGCTCGGCGATCTTCGCGGTGAATGACGAGCAGAAGAAGGTGGCGGAGGCCTATATCTCCCAGCTCACCGCCGCCAAGGCGTACAAGAAACCGATCGTGACCAAGGTCGGCCCGCTGCAGGCGTTCTATGCGGCCGAGGACTATCACCAGGACTACCTGACGCTGCACCCTAACGAGCCCTATATTGTCTTCAACGACCTTCCGAAGATCGAGAACCTGAAGAAGATTTTTGCGGAGAACTACGTCGCGAAGCCGACATTGGTGAACAAGGCGAAGGTTACCAATTGATGCCTGCGTCGAGGCCGCGTCATTCCGGGATGATGCGTTAGCACCAGACCTCAGATGCGCAATTGCGCATCGGGGAATCTCGAGATTCCGGGTTCGATGCTTCGCATCGCCCCGGAATGACGATCAATCCGAGGAGAAACCATGTCCGACACCAAGACACCCGCCAAGGTCGTCAAGAGCGAAGCCGAGTGGCGCCGCGAGCTGACGCCGATGCAGTACGCGGTGCTGCGCGAGAAGGCGACCGAGCGGCCGTTCTCCGGCGAGTACGAGCATGAGCAGCGCAAGGGGACCTATATCTGCGCCGGCTGCGGCCAGGCACTGTTCGAATCAGACGCCAAGTTCGAGTCCGGCTGCGGCTGGCCGAGCTTTACCGCGCCGGCGGTGGACGGCCATGTCGACGAAGAGCGCGATGTCAGCCATGGTATGATCCGCACCGAGGTCTTGTGCTCGAAATGCAACGGCCATCTCGGCCACGTCTTCGAGGACGGCCCCGGCCCGACCGGGCTGCGCTACTGCATCAACTCGGCCGCATTGAAGCTGCAGCCGAAATAGCTTCAGCAGGGTTCTGCGCTGATCTCCGCGCGGGCTGGCCTTCGGCTTGCGCGAAAGCGGGCCGCGGACAGGCGGTGCGGGATGGCCCTCGCAGACGCAGCCTGGCTGATGGCATCTGACTTGCTGCCCAAAATATGCTTTGCTCCGCCCGCGGGCGGCTTTCAGCAGCCAGCGGCCCCTCTCGGAGCGCACGCCATGTCGCTTGGAACAATACTGATCATCTTGCTGATTGTTTTTCTCCTGGGCGGCTTTTCGGGCCGCTTCGGCGGCTACGGCTACGGCATGGGTCATTCCGGCATGGGCCTTGGTGGCGTGATTTTGATCGTGCTTGTTATCCTGGTCTTGCGCGGCAAGTTGTAGCGTGAATAACTAATTGAAATTGTTATAATTTTTCGGTTAGTGCGCAGTTTTTGGGCAGCCATGCGTTGATTCATCATCATCTCCAATGTCAGGCTTCAGGAGTCGCATTTCTGTCAAACAGGCTTATATTAGGACTTGAAATGACGTGCACGGCGCGCCGCCAACAGGAACCGCCGTCGTCCAATCCCCATTCGCTCTACCAGTAAGAGCCAAAAAGATTGAGGTCACAGACCATGCGTCCCTTCAGTTACGACACCGCTGCCGAACTGTTTCCCGCCGCGATCCGCAAGAAGAAGCGGGCCGGGTTTGCGTATCGGCGCTTTGGCACCGCGGCCGAGGCGGTTCGCTTCGCGATCGAGGAATTGCCCGCGGACTCGCTGAACGGCGCCTATCTGCAGGTCGAGGAAGCCCGCTTCGATCAGAGTGGGATCCGGTCGCTCTACGAAAGCGAAGCCTTCCCGCTGCCGCGCCGGCCGCGCGCGCCAGCCGACGCCGACGCGGCGTAAAGCCGGCAACCCCGGACACGGGTTTCCCGGGGCATCCATTCTTCCCAGATCGGCTATCTCGGCTGCGTATCGAGCCACCGTTGCAGCATGCGGATGTTGCGGGCGTTGGCCCGGAACATGACGTCAAAGACATCGCCGGCGAGCGGTACAAGTCCGACCATGCTGTCGAGGGCGACATTGCCAAGCATCCGCGCCGTGATGTGCCACGGCGCGCCTAATGCGCGCGCCTCGCGCACCAGCCACAGCGAAATCCCCGTCGAGACGATATCTCCCACCACCGGGATAAGCCCGATCAACCCATCAATGCCGTATCGAAAATTCGTGCCGGGCAAGATAAAGGCCGTGTCCAGCAGCTTGGCGATGGTGTGCAGCCGCGCCAGCCGCTGTTGCCGTGTCAAGTGTCCGAATTGATTTCGGCCAAATCTTGAATCGTGCTGCTCGAAGGCCGGGCCAACCATTGCCGCGGAGACGTCACGGCCCTCCTGGTCGATCACGCGTCGGTGTCCCGACGCAGTCCCCGCAAAGGGGCGATCGGCGTGTGAACGAGCCGGATGATGGCTGTGGTCGCTTGATATCGTCATTAATCGCTAACGCGCATCCACGCCGCAAGTTTCATCTGGTGAACGCCAATAAGACTCGCAAACCGACTGGGGGGAGTTAGGTCGAGCGAACCGGCTGCGGCGCGTCGGCGTATCTTCGAGCAAGCCAGGACGACAGCAATGCCGGGGCGAGGCCGACGCTGCCATAGAGAACGAACTGCAGCACGCCGGTGTCCGGCCCGCGTGAGCCATAGAGCGATCCCGAGGCGAAGAAGCCGATCGCGCCGACGATCAGCATCCGCAGCGCCGGACCAATGCGCCTGACATGACAGAGGATGTCGTCGATCGCGGCTACCATCAACGCCGGCACGATGCCGAACAGGTAGCTGTATTGCAGAGTCTTGAAAAACGCGACGACGAATTTCCCGACTTCGCGCAGATTGGTTTCCGCCCAATAGCCCGAAGCCGCGGTGGACGCGAACAACATCAGAAAGCCGCCGACGAACGGGGCTACGGCCGCGAAGATCAGATAGCGTTTCACGGCGACCTCCGCCTGAACCTCGTGATTGCCGCTTCAGTGGCCGTCCGCGACGCGCACGGCCCGGTGGAGCAACGCCGCTACTCTCCCCACGCCGCGAACGCGTCGTTGAACGCGCGCTCTCCCGGGGCGCCCTTTTCGATTGCGATGATGGCGCGGCGCTGGTTGATGTAGACCAGCGGCACATCGAACCAGGAACGCTCCTTCAGAAGCTGCAAGTTGCGCGTGCGGTCGGAATCGACGTTGGAAAGGCCGACCAGGAAGAAGCCGTCGGTGACCTTCACCGCCAGCCCGGCCAGCGGCGTGCCGCGCGCCTGCTCGTTGGACTTCATCAGGATGCCGGGCACGTTGCTGACGCCGCCGCCGGAGAAATCCGACGGCAGGATGAAGGTCAGCTCCGCGGTGTGGCTTGCCGGCAGCGAGGTGTCGGTATTGCGGCGGAACGACATCGTCATCTTGAACTTGCGGTCGGGAATATCGATGTCGGCGCGCACCGCGATGTCGGGCCTCTGGTTGCCGCTCGCCTTGATCGGTTCGGTGCGCCAGATCACCGAACCGACATATTGCTTGCCCTTGGGGTCGCCCGGATCTTCGTCATAGAGAACCACGCGCTGCGCCACCGGCGCCACGTTTTCCGACGACGAGGGTTGACCGACCCGATCGGGAATCTTTGGCCGCGACTGCGGCGCCGCCGAGTTGGCTGGCGTTTCCGCCGTTGGCGAGGATTTGAACAGGCTGCTGATCGACGTCACAGCCGCCCTACCCCAGAGGATGCCGGCGCCGACCAGAACAAGGACGACGCCCACCGCGATCGCGCTCTTGAACGGAAACGCCGCGGCCGACATCGTGCGTCGCTTCGGCTCACGGTTGCGATCCTGGGGCAGCCGCGGACGTTGCTGCGGCGTTTGCTGCGGCTGCGGCGCGTAGCGGTCGGCCTCCTCGAGCGACTCCTCATAGGAATAGGGCGTCTCCAGATCGGCGCCGCGGTTTTCCATGCTCGGCTCGAGCCGGTCGAACTCCGGCGAGGGCGATGGCACGTTGGCATAGGTCTTTCGCGCGGCGCGGTTGGCTTGGGCTGCGGCGCGGCCAAGGTCGTCGGCGTCGGCGGCGATGTCGCGGAAGCCACGCATACCCGGCTGCGGTGGCATCTGCGGCGCGCCATTATCGGGGCCGCGGCGCGGCGCGCCGGTGCGCTCGCGGGTCGGCGGCAGCGCAGGGTCCTGCATCGAAACCGGCGGCGGCTGCGGGCGCGGGTCGTCCTGCCCG
>NZ_JALHLP010000004.1:67734-275608 GCF_022844465.1 Bradyrhizobium sp. | reverse complement strand
GCGCTGGCCACCGAGGACAAGCACCACAACCGCCGCGGCCTGGTGCAGGGCGGCGTGCTGATGACGTTTGCCGACCGCAGCTGCGGCATGACCGCCCGCTTCGTCTCCGGCAAGCCGACGCTCGCAACCGTGCAGCTCGATACCCATTTCGTCGAGGCCGGCAAGATCGGCGAGGTGCTGGTGTCGAAGCCGCATGTCGTGCGCGCCACCAGGAGCCTGATTTTCATCACCACCGAGGTGACGGTGGACAAGCGCTGTATCGCGATGGCGAGCGGCGTGTTCAAGATACTGAAGAACGAGGGGTAGAGGCTGACACACCCGTCATTCCGGAGCGATGCGAAGCATCGAATCCGGAATCTCGAGATTCCGGGTTCGCTTCGCGCCCCGGAATGACGGGCCAGGATGAAGGCGCTTTCTTACCTCGCCCCGCTTGCGGGGAGAGGTCGGACTGCGAAGCAGTCCGGGTGAGGGGGCGCCGGTCTGACGGGAGATCGCGATGGCGAGCGGCGTGTTCAAGATATTGAGGAACGAGGGATGAGGCTGACACACCCGTCATTCCGGAGCGATGCGAAGCATCGAATCCGGAATCTCGAGATTCCGGGTTCGCTTCGCGCCCCGGACCAGGATTGAGGAACCACCCGATGCAATACCGTCAGCTCGGCCGCAGCGGCCTGAGGATTTCGCCGATCTGCCTGGGCGCGATGATGTTCGGCGGGCCGACCGACGAGCCGACCTCGGCGCGGATCGTGGCGAAAGCGCGCGAGGCCGGCGTCAACTTCATCGACACCGCGGACGCCTATAATGGCGGCCAGTCCGAACAGGTGGTCGGCCGCGCCATTTCCAGCCACCGCTCGAACTGGATCCTCGCCACCAAGCTCGCCAACCGGATCGGCGACGATCCCAATCATGGCGGGCTGTCGCGGCGCTGGGTGCTGCAGGCGGCGGAGGCCAGCCTGAAGCGGCTCGGCACCGACTTCATCGACATCTACTACCTGCACAAGGAAGACCACGCGACGCCGCTGCAGGAGACCGTGCGGGCGATGGGTGAGCTGATGCGCCAGGGCAAGATCCGCTATTTCGGCGTCTCCAACTACCGCGCCTGGCGGGTCGCCGAGATCTGCAACATCTGCGACGACAACGGCATCGACCGCCCGATCGTCAGCCAGCCCTGCTACAACGCCATGAACCGGATGCCCGAGGTCGAGCACTTTCCGGCCTGCGGCTATTACGGCCTCGGCATCGTGCCCTACAGCCCGCTGGCGCGCGGCGTGCTGACCGGCAAGTACGCCCCCGACGCCGCACCGGAGAAGGACACCCGCGCCGGCCGCGCCGACAAGCGGATCATGCAGACCGAGTGGCGGCCGGAATCGTTGCAGCTGGCGCAGGAGATCAGGCGGCACGCCGAGGCGCGCGGCGTCAGCGCCGGGCAGTTCGCGGTCGCATGGGTGCTCAATTCCGCCTTCGTCAGCGGCGTGATCGCGGGTCCGCGCACCGAGGCGCAATGGGACGAGTATTTGAAGGCGCTCGACTACCGCTTCACCGCCGAGGACGAGGCGCTGATCGACCGGCTGGTCACGAGCGGCCATCCCTCGACGCCGGGGTTCAACGACCCGGCCTATCCGATCGAGGGGCGGCGGGCGCGGACCGCGGCGGCGCCGTAAAGCCGGGTCGGCTGGAGCCGGACGGGACAAGCTGGTAAAGTTGTGATTCAATCCCGCTGCTGATGGAGATTGACGCGGATGGACGAACACCGAATTGCGATGCGGAAGCGGCAGTTGAAGGCCGGCAAGATTTCCTTTGGCAACGGCGGCGCGATCGACTGCACGGTCCGCAACCTCTCGGATACGGGCGCCGCCCTTGAGGTGATTTCCCCGGTCGGCATCCCCGAGCAGTTCACGCTGGTGGTCGAGGCCGATAATCTCAAACGCCCGTGCCGCGTGGTCTGGCGCAAGGAGAAGCGGATCGGCGTGCATTTCGAGACCTGAGGCGGCGTGGAAAGCGGCGGCTATTTCCCGCGGGGAATCGGATGCCGCCGCGCCAGCTCGTCGAGCGCGAGATGCGCCTCCGCATCGGTCAGCGCGAAGCGGACGATGACGTCCTGACGGCCGAGCTGGCCGTACAGCCCGTCCGACGACCATTTCTGCGGCACAGGCCCGCGCAGGCCCTCGACCCAGACAAAGTACCATTCCGTCATGCGAGCACCTTGGCTCCAGGGATGGGATCAAACCATCCCGGCTTCCCCTTGTCATCGGTGATGGTTCGGATTCGACTGTCAAACAACAAGCGAACGTGCGTCCGCGTTCTCGCGGCATGATGCGCCCGAGCCTTGCGTAACGTTCGCCCCCGTCGGAAACAAAGGGCGCAGGGAAAGCCGGGTGCACGCTGCACCCGGTCTCGTGTGCAAGTTGCGCAAAGGACGCACACGAGCATACAGGTCCAGCGGAGGCATCCCGGCTTTCCCTGCGCGATGGGTTACGGCTTACTTCGAGCTCTCCCCGGTGAACGGCTCTTTTGCCACCGTCATCGGCGGGACACCTCCCGCCAACTTAGCGCCAGCACCGCGGCGCCAGGACCACACGACTTCGCCGTCCGCCTCAAGCGCCTACGTCAGCCAGCGCCATCAGCGTCCACCGCCTCTCACCGCGCGTTCGTGACGTGGCCAACGCCCCTTTGGTGGATGAGATGCGCGGCATTATGAAGCTGATTTGGCCTCGGCGTTAAGCGGATTATTTTTCGCAGAAGGGATGGACAGGTTTTGCTGATTTGCCCGTCGTGCCAATTGGTCGCACGGCGCGAGCGGCGATTTGCGCTTGCGCTGCGGGCGAAGCAGCCGGCAGTCGCGGCCGCAAGACGCCCGCGTAAGCCAGGCGACAGGCGCGGGAACGCGTACTAGTCCCACTGCTCGCGCCGCTCATGCGGCCATGCGCGCGGTTGGCTATTCATGGCCGTGCCTGACCGTTACAAGGCGATCGTATAGCTCATCGGTCGCGCGAGCCCAGGCGGCGGGCGACTGCCAGACAACAAGATAAACAAAAAGGTGTATCGTCATGCATGGCAAGGTCGTCGCACTCGTCGCAACCACATTCGGGCTCATCGCCTGCGGACCCGCCTCCGCAGCATGGCCGGACGACAAGCCGATCGAGGTCATCATCGGCTTTGCGCCCGGCGGCGCGACCGACGTGATGGCTCGCAAGCTGCTGCCGTTCGTCGAGCAGCGGCTGGGCGGCAAGGCCAAGTTTGTCGTGCTGAACAAGCCGGGCGCCGGCGGCGAGATCGCGTTTGCCGGGATCGCCCGCGCCGCGCCGGACGCCTACGCGATCGGCGTGGTCAACGTGCCCGGCTACAATTTCATCCCGATGACGCGAAAGACCCAGTACGGCATGGACGAAATCCGCCTGATCGCGCGCGTGGTCGAGGACCCCTCCGTGATCGTGGTGCCGGCGGAAAGCAAGTTCGCGACGCTTGCCGACGTGCTGGCGGCACTGCGCAGCAAGCCGGGTTCGGTGACCTTCGGTCACAACGGCGCGGGCACCAACGGACATCTGGCGATCCGCATGCTGGCGGGCGCGACCAAGACCGAACCCAACGAGATTTCCTATCGCGGCACGGCCGCGCAGCGGACCGACCTTCTCGGCGGCCATCTGCAGGTGGGCATGGTCAGCCTCAGCGAAGTCCCCGAATTGCACGGCGGCAACAAAGGACCGCTCCGCGCCATCGCCATCCTGTCGAAGCAGCGTTGGCCGGCGCTCCCCGACGTTCCGACGGCGGCGGAAACCGGCATCCCGGTGACGATGACCGCCGAACGCGGCTTCGCCGCACCGAAGGCCGTATCGGACGAGATCGCCAAGAAGCTCGAAGCCGCCCTTGCCGAGGGCCTGCGCGATCCGGAATACCTCAAGAGCTCGCCCGGCGACGCCCCCGTCATTGCCTTCATGCCCGGCGCCGAATGGCAAAAGCGCCTCGACGACATGTCGCAGGCGTTGCGGCCGCTGGCGGAAGAGATGAAGGCGCAAGAACAGAAGTGAGGCGCGGCGCGGCGGGCGCGCCTTCGGTCCCGGAGTTTGCAACATGGCCAAGAAGCTTCCACCGATTCATCCCGGCGAAATCCTGCGGGAAGAATTTCTCGTCCCGCTTGAACTGACACCCTACGCAGTCGCGGCCGCGCTGCACGTGCCGCGCGCCCGGATCGAACGCATCTCGCGCGAAGAAAAGCCCGTTAAACGGCTGAAGATGCGCTTGCGCCGCAGATCAAGATCGCCTCTTACAAGGCGGCTTGAGATGGATGGCAACTTTCAAGTGTGCTGTCTCCGCAATTCCGTTGACGTCCTTCGCCACGAACGAGTCCGGGTGCGGCCAATCCATGGCCCTTCGTGGCGGAAAACGTCGCCCCATGAGAACAAAGAACGAACAAAAACGATGCGACTCAATGGTCCGATGGACGGTTCCGCAGCAATGTAGGATTGTACTGATCGACTGTTTCGGGGAATCGGGTGGCTGAAGAACAGAACCGCGAGCGCTTCCAGGTTGCGTATGTCGGCGATGACGACAACGACCACAGCATGGACGTTGAAGCCCTTGCGCCTGCGCTGCTCGCCTTCGGCAAGTTGATCCGCGCAGCAAACGCCGAACTCAACAAGGACCGCGCCCGAATGAAGGTGCTCGTCGACTCCGAGTTCGAGCACAAGTGTTTCCTGATCAATTTCGAGACGCTTCAGACCATCCTCGATACCGTCAAAGACTTCCTCAACGACGAAGGCGTGAAGCACGCCGCCGATGTCTTACAGAAGGTCGGTGTTACGGCCGGTACTGCGGCAGCGGGTCTGTTTGGTTACTTGAGATGGCGCAATGGCCGAAAGGTCGAATCAGCCGTTGAGGTGAACAACTCGCCGGGATCTCTTGTCATCAAGCTAGAGGGTGAGGGTCACTCGCTCCAAATCGGTAAAGACGTGTTCCGGCTCTCTCAAAATCCGGCTGTATTGGAAGCGGTCGAAGGCACGCTTGCACCAATCAATGACCACAAGGAAGCGAAAGGAATCGAGTTCCGGAAGGACAACAAACTTATCGCCACGTACCGCAATGAAGATGTCAAAGCGATAGCTGCGTCATGCGAAGACCCGGGCGGAGTAGACTTCATCGAAGAAGCGGAAGAGGAGCCAAAGGTCGTCACCGCCGTCCTGTATTCACACGGGCCGGTGTTCGATGTGAAGGCTCCCAATTGGCGCTTCCTGTATCGTAGGAAACCCATTTATGCCGACATCCGAGAGACCAATATCGCGAAGGACGCGGTAAAGCGCGGCGGATCGTTTATGAATGATCGCTACAAGGTCAAAATGGAAGTGACACCGCCGAATGAGGATCGTGCGGAGACGCACTACAAGGTAATCGAGGTTCTGGAGTTCACGGCTGGCGAACAACAGATCAATATGAAGCTGCGTGCCCGCAGAAAGCCCGCGAAGAAACGGGCAGCATCCAAATGAAGGTCTCCCTCTAAAAAATTATCGCCCTACGAATAGGGTGTGTGGTATCAAAGGTTCTCTCAAACAGCTTCAGCAACTCTCGTGTGAAATGATGACCCTCGTTCTTTAGGTCGCGAAAAACAATATCCTCACGACCATCCTTGTCCAAGCCCTTTAGGTGAGCTCTGACTTCTTCCTTCTCCAACTCATTCAAAAATCTATCATAACTTTCAAGGACCGATTGAGAGTTCGAATTTCCGCAAATATCGACCATGCGTTCAATCACAGGAAGATTGAACAGCCTCTCAAGTTCCGAAATCTTTCGGGACCGATTCCGATCCGCTGTAGTCGCGACGCTGAAGAGCCCGCTGGCATAGAGAAGTTTCCTCGAAAACATGAGCTTGATGTTTCTTATGCCCCATGGCTTGACCTTCGAAATTTCAACGGTCTTGAATTCGTAATCGACCGCCAGTGTACGATAGTAACGAACAACATCATTCAACAAAAACAGCGCTAGTTGGTGATCCTTCATTCCCTCAGCAATGTAACGTTCCAGGATTCTACGTCGAATATCCTTCAGGCCAGCTTCGTTAAAGAGCCACTCACCCTCAAGCAGCAGGAGCATCCTTCGAGTGATATTGTAATTGTCATCATGCTCGCCGCCAATGTTGCGAATAAGGGTTTCAAGATGTTCAACCTTCGCGAAAGCACCGTTCTCGGCTGGGCTGATCGGCACAGTTTGTGCAATTTTCTCTCGCACAGCTTCTGCCCAAAAAGGCGGCGCCACGTCGTTACCGCTCGTCACAATATAAAAATCGATATCCGAACCCGCCGATGCTTCTCTGCGTGCGAACGACCCATTTATGACGACCATCTCATCGGCCGGGACAAGGTGCTTAATTGCGTTCCTCAATTGCGAGAGCTTGCCTTCCGAGTATCCTTTCGCCCGCTCAATCGCTTCCATCACCAAAAAGATCTCCCGTAAGAGGTGGCCTGCCTTGGAACTCCGCCAGCCTAACTGTCAGCGAGGCCAACTCTTTCGTTTGCGAATATCTGGCGCGATCGTTTCGTTCAAAAAAATCAACAGCTTCATCGACGAAAAAACGCCGACGTCTAAACGAAACCGTCTCTGGCACATGCAGTGATGCCTGTGAGGCAAAGTCCGGACTAATTAACAGCTGACGAAGACCCGGCAGCTTCCGAAACAGTTGCTCTTCGGTCGTAAAGTAATCAGTAGCCTGCACATAAGAACGATTCTGATACAAAAAAGATTGGCAAACTTGATCTGCCAAGACGCCCGAGTCCGAATTTATGACATGCCGATACACTAAATCCTTTGACTTCCAGAACTGATCAACCAACTCCCGATGGGCAGGAGATGATCTATTTACCGCAGCATCAACAATAAGCTCTGGAGCAGCTACACTTGGTGTGGATTGCGCATAGGTCTTCGTTCGCAAAATTCCTTCGATGGTGTCGAAATTTATCGGCCCTGAAAAGAATCCATGAAAGCGGTCGTCCTCGCCCGCAATCATCGCAGTCAATCTATCGATATCGACCTGACGACTACGAAGTAGTTTGTATAGCTCGCGCCCGATCGGTACGTGTCCTCTGAGAATGTCCCGGGTAGCTTGATGGTGATCGATGCCGAAGAGACGAAAAAATGCCGGCTCCAGCGAGTGTGACAGAGGTGCATGTCCGATATCGTGGAGCAGTGCAGCAGTGAATACCAGCCGACGGTCCGTCACAGAAAGTTCGCATGCATGACTGTACATGAGAGCTAACCGCGCAACGCCCAAACTGTGCTGAAACCGTGTGTATCTTATGTTGTTTGCGTATCCGTTAGGACTACGAACAATGAGATAGTCAATCCCACCCAAGAAACGGATTTCGCTCAATCGTCGAAAGGCCGAGGTCCCCACCAATTCCAAGAACAACGGATCTTCGAGCACAAATTTTTTCAAATCCACAGGTGCCGAAAAATCGTACACATGCGGATTATTGGCTGGTGAAAAGTCGATGACAAAAGAAGTTTGGATCAAACGAGTTCCAGCTCAAGTACGAGTGAACCTACTGAACACAGTGTACCAGCTATAAGCCTAGCGCCAAGATAGAAGACGGTAGCCGTAGGCACAAACCCCCGGGCGACCACCGAGTACCAAACTGCAAATGGCCGATTGGTATGCAAATTGTTGGTCAATTGATCTGTTGTTCCACAAACCCATGAACTACTAGCCAAGTTACCCCTAGGAGCGCTTGTGGATATGATCGACGCAGGACCAAATGAACGACCGAAGAAGCGACTGCGGATCGATCGGGGCTAGCAACTGGTGCCCAGGGGCGGGATCGAACCACCGACACTGCGATTTTCAGTCGCATGCTCTACCAACTGAGCTACCTGGGCACTTCGCGGGACCTTAAGGCCCGGGAGCGCCGGTTTATAGTCAGGCCGGGGGTTTGTGTCCACCCGGCTTCGCCTTCGGCTACGCCGGGCGCGGCCCGGCTTCTCGCCTGCCACCAAATCCTTCTGAAACCACCTCTATTCCGCGTCCTCGGGATCGGTCTCGCGGCCGGGGATGACGTATTTGCCTGACAGCCAGCGGTTCAGGTCGACGTTGCGGCAGCGCGGGGAACAGAACGGCAGGGTGGCGGGATCGGCGGGCTTGCCGCATTCGGGGCAGGGTTTTGCTCCGCCCTTCGCCTTGCCGGCATCCCCTTCGCGGTCAACCGGCATTGAGCCAGCCGAAGCGGATCGGAAAACCCTCGCCGCCCAAGAGCGTGACCGTCTCGTAGAGCGGCAAGCCGACGATGTTGGAGTAGGAGCCGACCATCTTGACCACGAACGAGCCGGCGATGCCCTGCACGGCGTAGCCGCCGGCCTTGCCGCGCCATTCGCCGGAGCCAATATAGGTCTGGATGTCTTCCTCGCTGAGCCGCTTGAAGCGGACGCGGGTCTCGATCAGGCGCTGGCGGAACGCCGCCTTCGGCGTCACCAGGCAGATCGCGGTGTAGACGCGGTGGTTGCGCCCAGACAACATCCGCAGGCATTGCGCGGCCTCGTCGACCAGATTGGCCTTGGGCAGGATGCGGCGGCCGACCGCGACCACGGTGTCGGCGGCGAGGATGAAGGCGCCGCGCAACTCGTCGTCGAGCTGCACCGATTTCAGCGCCGCGTCGGCCTTGGCGCGCGCCAGGCGGTTGGCGCAGGCGCGCGGCAGCTCGCCCCGCCGCGGGGTCTCGTCGACATCGGCCGGCCGCAGCGCGTCGGGCTCGATGCCGGCCTGGTTGAGCAGGCTGAGCCGTCGCGGCGAACCGGAAGCAAGAACGAGTTTGGGTCGGCCAAGCATGCGGGATGAGTCAGGAGATCGGGGGATAGGGGCGGCGGCGCGCGCGGAACCTATCGGAAGGGGCACCATTCCACAACCGGGGAACAAGTGGTTGTTGGCGCTCACGATCTCCGTCGTCGCCCAAGGCGTGCCAATTTTTCTGTGTCATAAGACCCTCATGGTTCGAGACGCCCGCTTCTCGCGGGCTCCTCAGGATGAGGTCGAGCGATTCTGACGTCGCAGGACTATCCGCTCGCCGCGCCGGCGTTGGCGAAGCGGCGGCGGATGCGGATCGAGAGGCCGTCGCAGACCTCGCGATAGGCCTGCAGCTTCTGGGCGCGGTTGCCTTCCATCGCGGAGGGATCCGGCGTCGGCCAGTATTCGACCTCGGCGGCGAGCGTGCGCGTCAGTTCCAGCGCCTTGTGATGGGCCTCCGGCGACAGCGTGATGATGAGATCGAAATTGAGCCCTTCCCAATCGTCGAGTTCCTCGAACGTGGTCGGCTTGTGGCCTGATATATCCTGGCCGAGTTCGGCCATGACGGCGACCGCGAACGGATCGAGCTCGCCTTTCCTGACGCCGGCGGACTTCACGTAGAGCGACTGCGGGAACATCTGCTGCAACAGGCGCTCAGCCATCGGCGAACGGACGCTGTTCAGCCCGCATGCGAACAGCACGGCCTGCGGCTGGCGCGGGCGCGGCGCATCCATGCGGTTACGCTTCTCCCATTGGAGGCCGCAGCTTGTCGCCGACGCGCTTTGCTGTGTGCGCTGGGGTCGGGGTCATAACATCTTGTTGACGCATGACCTGATCCGAAAACCGCTTCGCACTTTGCGCTGGCGCGGCCCTGCGGGTCGGGGTCATGGCTTCTCTTTGACGGATGACCTGATCCGAAAACCGCTTCGCACTTTTCGGGGTCATCCGTCCTGCCCCTTCCAGTGCAGCACGCAGATCAGCGTGAACAGCCGGCGCGCGGTTTCGAAATCGATTCGCACCTTGCCGCTCAGCCGTTCCTGCAGCGTGCGCGAGCCCTCGTCATGGATGCCGCGGCGGCCCATGTCGATCGCCTCGATCTTGTCGGGCGTGGCGGTGCGGATCGCCTGGTAGTAGCTGTCGCAGATCATGAAATAGTCCTTCACCACCCGCCGGAACGGCGTCAGCGACAGCAGATGCGCCACCACAGGCGCGCCGTCCTCGCGGCGGATGTCGAACACCAGCCGGTTGCCGGTGATCGCAAGATGCAGCGTGAACGGCCCGGTCGCCTCGGCTTCGGGCGCGAACACGTTCTGCTCGATCAGGTCGTAGATCGCGATCGCGCGCTCGTGCTCGATGTCGGGACCGGAGCGGCCGATCGATTCCTCGTCGAGCGTCACCGCGACGATGCGGTTGTCCCGGTCCGGATCTGGTGGCGGCTTGCTCATGGCAGGTTGAGACGCATTCCGACCGAGCGCACATGGGCGTCGAGGCCTTCGGCCTTGCCGAGGGTCATCGCCGCCGGCCCCAGCGCGCGCAACTGCTCCGGCCCGCATTTGAGGATCGAGGTGCGCTTCATGAAGTCGAGTACGCCGAGCCCCGAGGAGAACCGCGCCGAGCGCGCGGTCGGCAGCACATGGTTGGAGCCGCCGACATAATCGCCGATCGCCTCCGGGGTATGGGAACCGAGGAAGATCGCGCCGGCATTGCGGATCTTCATCGCCAGCGCTTCGGCGTCCGCGGTCATGATCTCGACATGCTCGGCCGCGATCGCGTTGGCGAGATCCGCCGCCTCATCGATCCGGCCGACCAGGATGACGGCGCCGAAATCGTCCCACGAGGCCCGCGCGATCGCGGCGCGCGGCAGGGTCGCAAGCTGGGACTCGACTGCGCGCGCGACTTCGTCGGCGAGCCTTTCGCTGTCGGTGATCAGGATCGACTGCGCGCTGGTGTCATGCTCGGCCTGCGCCAAGAGGTCGGCGGCGATCCAGCCGGTATTGCCGCCCTCGTCGGCGATGACAAGCACCTCGGAGGGGCCGGCGATCATGTCGATGCCGACCTGGCCGAACACCTGCCGCTTGGCGGCGGCGACATAGGCGTTGCCGGGGCCGACGATCTTGGCGACCGGCGCGATCGTGGCGGTGCCGTAGGCCAGCGCCGCCACCGCCTGCGCGCCGCCGACGCGGTAGATTTCGGAGACGCCGGCCAGTTGTGCCGCGGCCAGCACCAAAGGATTGAGCCGGCCGTCCGGCGCCGGCACCACCATCACCAGCCGCGGGACGCCTGCGACCCGCGCCGGCACCGCGTTCATCAAGACCGAGGACGGATAGGCCGCGGTGCCGCCGGGCACGTACAGCCCGACCGCGTCGATCGCGCTCCAGCGCCAGCCAAGCTCGACGCCGAGCGCGTCGGTGAAGCGCTCGTCCTTCGGCAGTTGGCGGCGGTGGAACGCCTCGATGCGGTCGCGGGCGAATGTCAGCGCGTCGAGCGTGGCGGGGTCGCTGGCCTGGACCGCGGCGTCGAGCTCGGCCGCGGTCACCCGCAAGGCCCCGGCTTCGATCTCGAGCCGGTCGAATTTCCGCGTCGCCTCGATCAGCGCGACGTCGCCGCGCGCGGCCACGTCATCGACGATGGCGCGGGTGGCGCGCTCGACATCGGCGGCAACCTCGCGTTTGGCGGCGAGGAAGGCCGCGAACCGCTGGTCGAAATCGGCACTGCGTCTGTCCAGGCGAACGGGCATGGGGGCTTTCTATGGGATCGGCGCGACGGCCCATGCTCAATGGCGCGACGGCCCATGGCCGTCAACCCTTCAAGGCCGTCATCCCTTGGCCGCCGTCATTCCGGGGCGATGCGCCAGCATCGAACCCGGAATCTCGAGATTCCCCGGTGCGCAAGGGCGCACCTGAGGTTCGAAGCTCGCGCATCGCCCCGGAATGACGGGGCGCGTCACCCCTCCGGCCCCGAGGGCGCGATGGCGAGATCGTCGGTTTCGAGGCCGCCGGCGCCGAGATCGGTCAGCGCGCATTCCAGGCATTCGACGTCGAGCCGCAGCGCCCCGCCATGGCTGAACAGCAGCAGCGCGCGGCCGCCCGGGGCTTCATCGGGATGGAATTCGATTCCGACCAGTTCCAGCACCGCGTCAGGCCGGTCCATCTCGATGTCGCGCGACTTGCAGGCCAGCACCCGGTCAAAGCGCAGCGCCGCGGTGGCGCGCCGCGGCGCTGCGTCGCCCGACAGCGTCTGTTCCCAGTCGAGCCTCTGCATGCCGACCACCAGCCGGTTCTCGCGCTGGCGCCAGACGATGTCGGCGGCCCGCACCCGGGCGTCCTGGACATGGGCTGATATCACCGCCAGATCGTCGGCATCGAGCGCGATCAGTCTCAGCAGTTCAGGCTCGGGCATTTCCGGTAAATCCTTCGCTCGCTCCCTCGCGTTTGGCCGGCCGGTCACGCCGGGCGCCCCGGCATCCGGTTGGAGCCCAGCATTCCGAACATCACGACCAGCCCGGCGGCGATGGCGATCAGGCTGATGATGACGTGGACCGTCGTGAAGGTGGCCAAACTCATGCCGAGAACCATGACGCGCCCCCTTCGCTGGAAACCCGTCGGAAGTTACGCCGGCGCGCCAGGATTTTCCACAACCATCGCCTGCGGCGGCGACAAGGCAGGCAGGCCACCCGCGTATCAACGAAAAACATGATGCACGAAATCTGTGCAAGGCGGACAAACGGCGGCGACGCTATCTGGATTTTCCCTGACCGCTACCGGTTTGGCTTTTCTTGGTGCGCGTTATCAGCGCCGGCCTCGGCGCTTTCGGAAGGTGCGGCGTTTTTGTCGCGCGCGCGCGCCTGCGACTTTCGCCGCTTGAGATTTTCGCGCAGCGCCGATTTCAGCCGGTTCCGTCTTGAATCGTTCACATCGGCGCCGGCTTTTTCCGCGCCCTTGCCCTGATCGCCCTGCATCGCCCGTCCGTCCAGTTGTCCTGATGCGCCGGTATCGACCGGCGACCGACCCATTGAAACCGGTTCGCCAACAGCTTGCGCCGGTTTTCCGCCATTTTGAACCGTTCCCGGCCACCCCGCATGCTTGCGCCAGCGGGGGCCTTGTGGCAAGAACCGCCGCCTGTAGCGGCCGTTCGGGCCGATTCCCGCGGGGTCAGCGGGCATGCTGCCGTAGCTCAGTGGTAGAGCACTCCATTGGTAATGGAGAGGTCGACAGTTCAATCCTGTCTGGCAGCACCAGTCCGCTCAACGCGTCCATTGCGCCGGGCTCGTCGCGCGGTCCCTCACGCCGCCAGCGCGACCTGGCGAAACGCCCGCAGCAGCGGGCCTTCCAGCTTTCCCTCCATGCCGCAGAGGATGTCGTAGGCGGCCTGCCGCGACATTGGCGACCGGTAGGGCCTGGACTCGATCAGGGCGGAGAAAATGTCGGAGATCGTCAGCAATCGGACCGGATCGGAAATCTGCGACGCCCTCAGCCCGTCCGGGTAGCCGGAACCGTCGAGATATTCGTGGTGGTGGCGGACGCCGTCGAGCAACTCCGCGCCAACGTCCGGCAGGTCCGTCAGCAGATCATATCCGATCACGGGATGACGCTTCATGATTTCTTCCTCAAGCGGCTCGAGGCGTCCCGGCTTGTCGAGGATCGACAGCGGGATGCGCGCCTTGCCGATGTCGTGCAGGGTTGCCGCCATTCCGAGCCGCGCGACGTCGGCGCCGGTGAATCCGACATTGATCCCGAAGCCGACCGCGACCCCGGTCACCAGCAGGCAATGCTGGAACGTGCCTTCGTGATAGCGGCGCACCTCGTCGAGCCACGCCGCAAGGCCGTCCCGCTCGACGCGCTTGATGATCAACGACGTGGCGCGCTCGGCGTCGGCCAGGTTGACCGGCTTGCCGCCGCGCACGTTGGCGAACATCGAAGCGAAGGCCGCCGCCCCCGCGTCCATCTCGGTGGTGGGATCGGCAATGTCCGCCTGCGCAGCCGCTTCCGCCTTTTCGATCTGCGCGATCCTGGGGACGGCTTCCTTCGCGCGCGCGATGACTGCGGTCGCTCCCAGCGCGTAGGCTTGCGCCACCAGCGACCGGACGAGGTTGTGAACGACGAACAGCTTTTCGGGAATGCGTCCCAGTTGCTTTAGAATGAGCCTGGTCTGGTCCACGCGCGCCGACCGCCGCAGATCCACGTCGACCATCAGCACGCCGTGCGCGGTGACCTCGGGGTCGCGGCCGCCGAGCAGCCAGGGAATGACGCGGTGCTGCGGCTCGAAGATCGCGCGGATGGCCGGCAGTTTCGTCGGTTCGTCGGTGACAAAATGCAGCAGCATTTGAAATTTCCAGAGGCTACAGGCTCGATCGGCGGCCTTGCACCTCGAGCCCGAACCGGCGGCGACCTCGCCGGCAGTCCCGCAGCCGAACGCACGCCTTGCCGTTGCATCGATCGCCTTGATGCGGGTGAAATGGTCGTCCTTCATGGCTAAGGTGCCGTTAAACTTCCGCCCCGTGGAACTACGGTCCTGTGCCGAGGGTGGACCGTATCTCGCCTGATCGGCGAAGAACCGGGAGACAGGGTGATGGATGGAAAATACTCGCGCCGGCAATTCGGCAAGCTTGCGGGGCTTTCGGCGCTCGGAATAGCGGCGACGCCGGCCAAAGCCGCGGCGCAGCCGGCCGCCGAACGCCACGCCCCGGCGAGCTTTCCGGACGGCTTCGTCTGGGGCACCGCCACCTCGGCCTACCAGATCGAGGGCGCCGTCAACGAGGACGGCCGCGGCCGCTCGATCTGGGACACGTTCGCGCACACCCCGGGCAAGATCGAGGACCGCACCACCGGCGACCGGGCCAACGAACACTACCACCGCTACAGGCAGGACATCGGCCTGATCCGCGACCTCGGCGTCAAGGCTTACCGGTTTTCGATCGCATGGCCGCGGGTGTTTCCGGAAGGCGCCGGCGCACCGAACGCCCGCGGCCTCGACTTCTACGACCGCCTGGTCGATGAACTTCTCAGGCACGGCATCGCGCCGTATGCAACGCTGTACCATTGGGACTTGCCGCAGGCGCTCGAGGACCGGTTCGGCGGCTGGCGGTCCAGCGAAACCTCGCGGGCGTTCGCAGATTATGCCGGCCATGTGGCCGCGCGCCTCTGCGACCGCGTCACATCGATCTTCACGATCAACGAAGCCGGGCGGTTCGTGGATTTCGGCTACGGTTGGGGCATCGACGCGCCCGGCCTGAAACTGCCGAGGGCGGAGGTCAACCAGGCCCGCCACCACGTCGCCCTCGCCCATGGCCTCGCGGTGCAGGCGATCCGCGCCAACGGGCGCGCCGGCACCAGGGCCGGACCGGCCGAGAACATCGCGGCCTGCGTGCCGGCGTTCGACACGGCGGAAAATGTGCGCGCGGCCGAGATGGCGACGCGCGAGCTGAACGCCGGCTTCCTCGGCGTCATCCTGGAGGGGAAATACACCGACGGATTCCTGCAATACGCCGGCAAGGACGCGCCGAAATTCACCGCCGCCGAACTGAAGATCATTTCCTCGGCCAATGATTTCGTCGGCCTTAACATCTACGCGCCGCAATTCTACATCGTCGCCTCCGACAAGGCGCCGGGCTGGCGCATGCTGCCGTTTCCCGCCTCATTCCCGCACATGAACTCCGAATGGTTGAAAGTCGGGCCCGAGGCGATCTACTGGGCGCCGCGGCTGGCGGCGAAGGTCTGGAACATCGACACGATCTACATCAGCGAAAACGGCACCTCGGCCGAAGACAAGCTCCATGCCGACGGCCAGGTCTACGACCTCGATCGCATCATGTATCTGCGCAACTATCTTCGGCAGCTGCAGCGCGCGACGTCGGAGGGCGTGCCGGTCCGCGGCTATTTCCTGTGGAGCCTGATGGACAATTTCGAATGGATCTTCGGCTTCGAAAAGCGCTTTGGGCTCTACCATGTCGACTTCGAGACGCAGCGCCGGACGCCGAAATTCAGCGCCGCCTTCTATCGCGATGTCGTGGCGCGCAACGCGATCGGCGGCTGAATGCCGACCGGCCTCCTCAGTCTCGCGCAGCCTGCCGCAGGATTCCGGCGACCGGCGGCGTGGCAGGCTGCCCGTCGATCGCCACAGTCGCGGCGGATTCCTGGCCGAGCTTGCGGCTTGACTCGTGATTGACGAAAACGGCCGCGGCCGCGGCCATCAGCACCACATAGAGCGCGAACACTCCGCCGACCCATCTCCAGTAGATCCGGCGGTGCTCGGGAGTGAGACTTTCGATTAACCGGCGCATGGTTGTCTCCTCGGAGAATGAATGCGCCTGCGTATTAACGCTCGCGGTACGCGGGGTGTGTGACGTGCTTCACACATGCCGATTGGAAAGGTGAACCCGTGACCGGCCCGGAACTGAAGAAACTTCGCGAACATCTCGGGGAGGCGATCGGCCAGCCCTTGTCGGTCGCCGACATGGCCAAACTCTGCGGGCTGCCGCCGGCCGACGGCGCCGACACCGTTCGCAGATGGGAGGTGACGGGACCGACCGGGCCGGTGGCGGAGTTGCTGCGCATCCTGGCGATGGCCAGCGACCGATATCCCATTCTTGAAATGTTCGACGTGTTCGATCGCCACGACGTCCCGCTGAAGGAGCGGCCGGCGCGACGGCAGGCCTTTCGTGAGCAGATGCGGAGCGACGTGCGCCGCCGCATCGGCTAGGCAACGCGCGCCCGAGGGCGGCGGGAATTAAGCCCTTCTTCAGCTTTCATTAGGCCTTCGTTAGGCAAGAAAACCATTTTAATGCCAATGGGTTGGGTTGTAATTCGCTGTCGCATTCCAGTGACAGCATTTTAGACAAAAGCTGGCTAGATGCGCGGCGATGGACGGCGCCCGCGCGGCGTCGCCGAACGCTTTTGGAGATTTCGGACAATGAAGAAGCTTCTGTTTACGCTCGTGACCGTGACCGCCCTCGGCGCGGCCGGGCCCGCGCTTGGCGCCGACCTCGGTGCCCGGCCTTACGGCAAGGCGCCCGCCTACGCCGCCCCGCTCTACAACTGGACCGGCTTCTACTTCGGCGGCCACCTCGGCGGCGCCTTTAGCGGCAGCGACAATTTCAACGGCCAGGTCCTGAGCGACTACAGCGCCCGCCTGCTCGGCGGCGTGCAGGCCGGCGCCGACTGGCAGTTCGCGCCGAACTTTGTCGTCGGCCTCGAGGGACAGTACAGTTGGCTCGGCAATGGCGGCCTCAACGCGGCTTTCCCCGGCGGCCTCGTCTACAACAGCGATCAGCGCGGACTCGGCTCGATCACCGGCCGCGTCGGCTACACCTGGGGTCCGGGTCTGCTGTATGTGAAGGGCGGCTACGCCTATTCCGACAACCGCGACACCCTGACCTTTGGCGGCGTCCCGGTCGCCTTCACGCTGGTTGGCAACCATCGCCACGGCTACACCGTCGGGGCCGGCGTCGAATACATGTTCGCCCAGAACTGGTCGGCCAAGGCGGAGTATCAATACTATGATTTCGGCAGCGCGCGTTTCACGGCGCCGGCCGCCCTGGTACCGTTCGGCAGCTTCCGCCATGACGAGCACACGGTGAAACTGGGCGTCAACTATCGCTTCAATTTCGCCGGTCCCGCCGGCGCGCGCTACTGATCGTTCAACGCGGGCGTCCGGAGGGCCGGCATTCAGGCCTTCCGGTTCCGCCTTCGGTCTCCGATCTGCAAGTACAGCGAGCAAAACCGCGCGCTCGCGCGTGAAAAACGAAAAAAGCTAAACTTTTTTAACCAGGTATCTCGATACTGCCGCACCCAAGGTAGCAAGGGGCGGCGGACACATGGCATTACCATCCACACCATCCAGCGCAGGCAAACCATCCTCCAGGGGCCTCGGCCTTCCGCGGTTTGGCGTCAGCGGCAGCCTGTTCGTTGCCTTCGCGGTCATCGCCGGCATGGCGATCCTGATCAGCGCCGGCGCGGCGCTGATGCTGGGGCGGCTTGGCGGGACCATGGTCGATCTGAGCGGACAGGACATTCCGCGGCTCGCCGCCAGCCTGCAACTCTCCGCCCAGAGCGCCAGCCTCGCCAGCCAAGGGCCGGCGCTGCTGGCCTCGCGCAGCGAGGAGGCGCTCAACGAACGCTCCAGGAGAATGAAGGAAACCCAGACGGTCGCGCTGCGGAAACTCGGCGAGATCGCCGAACTCGGCGCCGACAAGACGGTCGTCGCGGCCCTCGCCGACACCGTCAAGAACATCGATGACATGATCAAGAGCCTGGGCTCGGCAGCGCGCGAGCGGCTCGAAGCCGCCGCCCAACACGAGAAGCTTTACGACGCCGTGCGCACGGCCCAGCGGCGCTTTGTCGCCGCCGCAGGCCCGGCGGCGACCGACGCCCAGACCGAACTCCAAAGTATCTACGCCGCCCCTCGCTTCTCCCAGGACGATGCCAGCACGGCGCACCGCGCCGCCGACCGGCTCGGCGACATCGCCGCCAGCGGCAATCTTCTGGCGTTCGACATGATAGCAGCCCTTTCGGCCAACAACAGCGACACGCTTGAAGCCATCGCGAAGGAATTCCGCGTCGCGCAAGCGCGCGTGAAGTCGAATCTTGATGCGCTGCCAAAGACGACCGCGATGAACGCCGTTCGCAACGAAAGCCTGGGCTTGCTGCAGCTCGGCGAGGGCAAGACCGGCGTCTTCAAGGTCCGCCAGCAGGAACTGGACGCGGACGATTACGGCCAGACCATTCTGGAGGAAACCCGCAAGCTCAATGTCGGGCTTGGCATCAGCGTGCAGCAACTGGTGGACGGCGTGCAGAAGGATACCGACGCCGCGACCTTGCAGGCGCGCCAGGAGATTTCGTTCGCGACCATGGCCATGCTCGGGCTCGGCGTGCTGACGCTGGTCGGCTCGATCCTGTTCGTCTGGCTCTATGTCGGCCGCAACGTCCTGCGGCGGATCGGCAGCCTTCAGCGTTCGATGCAGCTGTTGTCCAGCGGCGATCTCGAAGCGGAAGTCTACCAGAGCCACCAGCAGGATGAGATCGCGGCGATGGCAAACTCGCTGCATGTGTTCCGCGAGAGCATGATCCGGAGTCGCGCGCTATCCGCCGACCAGGACCAGGACCGCGTCGCCAAGGCCGAGCGCGCCTCACGCATGGAAGCGCAAATCGTCGATTTCGAGGCCACCGTTCGCGCCGCGCTCGACAGCCTGCAGGCGGCTGCCGGCTCGATGCAATCGACCGCACAGAGCATGTCGGCGACCGCCGATCAATCCAGCGCCATGGTAAGCGCCGTGGCGTCCGCCGCCGAGGAGACTTCGGTCAACGTGCAGACCGTGTCGTCCGGCACCGAGCAATTGTCTTCCTCGATCGAGAAGATCGGCCGCCAGGCCGTCACCTCGGCGGAAATTGCCCGCAAGGCGGTCGAAGAAGCCGGGGCGACCGACGTCACCATGCAGGGGCTCGCGGACAATGCCGGCCGCATCAGCGTGGTGGTCGACCTCATTCAAAACATCGCCTCGCAGACCAACCTGCTGGCGCTGAACGCCACCATAGAAGCCGCGCGCGCCGGCGAGGCCGGCCGCGGCTTCGCCGTGGTTGCTTCCGAGGTGAAGAGCCTCGCCAACCAAACCGCGAAAGCCACCGACGAGATCCGCCAGCAGATCGTCAGCATGCAGACGGTGACGACGACGGCGGTTACCGCGATCCGGAACATCAGCGATACGATCGGCGAGATCAACGAAGTCAGCACCGCGATCGCGGCCGCGGTCGAGGAGCAGGGGGCGGCGACGCGCGACATCGCGCGCAACATCCAGCATGCCGCCGGCGGCACCAGCCAGGTCTCCAGCAACATCATCGGCGTTTCCACCGCCTCGACGGAGGCCGGCGCCGCCGCCAGCAAGGTGCTGACCGCATCCGGTGCGCTGCGCCGGGAAGCCGACGTGCTGCGCGCGGAGATCGACGCGTTCCTGTCGAATATCCGGGCGGCGTAATCGCCATGCCCCGTCATTCCGGGATGGTCCGAAGGACCAGACCTCAGGTGCGCAATTGCGCACTGGGAATCTCGAGACTGTCATTCCGGGGCTATGCGAAGCATAGAACCCGGAATCTCGAGATTCCGGGTTCGCATCTTCGATGCGCCCCGGAATGACCGGCCAACACTTTTTCGGGCTGGCGCCGCGCCGCCGCTACCGCTAAGTCGGTAGCATGCATTCCAAGACCGACATGGTTCAGTCCTCCGCAGAGGCGCTGCGATACCCCTGGGAAAATCACCCCGGCCCCGATCAGGTGGTCGAGGTGATGCCGGGGGTGTTGTGGATCCGGCTAAAGCTGCCTTTCCGGCTCAATCACGTGAACATCTACCTGCTGGCCGACGGCGACGGCTGGGCCATGGTCGATTCCGGCTTCGGCAACGAGGAAACCATCGCAGCCTGGACCTTGCTGTTCGAGGGTCCGCTCCGGCACGTCAAGGTGACCCGGCTGATCGTCACCCACTCGCATCCCGACCATGTCGGGCTCGCCGGCTGGATCGTCGAACGCTTCGACTGCCCGCTGCAGATGTCGCAGGTCGAATACCTGCAATCGGTCTATCACCAGAACCGCGGCACCGAGGAGCGGCGCAATGCCCAGCGGCTGTTCTTCCGCCGTCACGGCATGGACGAAGGCCTGACCGACAAATTGCTCGGCCGCGGCCAGGATTACCTGAAGCGGGTCTCGGTGCTGCCGCCTTCCTATCGCCGCATCGCGCATGGCGACGAGGTCGTGATCGGCGCGCGGCGCTTCAAGGTGATCACCGGCGGCGGACACGCGCTCGACCAGGTGATGCTGTATTGCGCCGCCGACAAGCTGTTCCTGTCGGCGGACCAGGTGCTGAGCAAGATTTCGCCCAATGTCAGCGTCTGGGCGGTCGAGCCGGACCAGAACTCGCTCGGGGAATACCTGGCCTCGCTGGCGAGCCTCACCACCACGCTGCCCTACGACGTGATGGTGCTGCCGGGCCATGGCGTACCGTTCTACGGCCTCAAGACCCGCATCAAGCAGCTCGCCGACCACCACGAGGACCGCTGCCGGCTGATCGCGGAAGCCTGCCGGGAAACCGCGCAGACCTCGCGGGAGCTGGTGCCGGTCGTGTTCAACAAATATCCGCTGGACGTGCACCAGATGGGCTTTGCGTCCGGGGAGCTGATCGCCCACGTCAACTATATGCTCAACGAAGGCCGCCTTACTGCGGAAGTGAGCGACGGGGTGCTGCGGTTCCGGACCACCTGACCGCCGCCAGCGCCGCCGCCGGGGGTTTCCAAGTGACGAAATACCGGCATGGACGGCATCTAGCGCCTTGATCCGGATCAATTTTCGTCCGGACTAAGTAGCAACCCGGAGCCGAGCCCCAATGCGGGATTTCGCGTAGACATCAAAGCTGGAAAGGTTCTAGAAAGGTGAACGTCGTTCCCGGTTCCGTTCCAGGTCCTTGTGATGGATTACAGCCAATTCTTCAGCGCCGCGCTCACCCGCCTGCATGACGAGCGGCGCTACCGGGTTTTCGCCGACCTCGAGCGGATCGCCGGCCGCTTCCCGCACGCGGTCTGGCACGCGCCGCAAGGCCCACGCAACGTCGTGATCTGGTGCTCCAATGATTACCTCGGCATGGGCCAGCATCCCAAGGTGGTCGGCGCCATGGTCGAGACCGCGACGCGGGTTGGCACCGGCGCCGGCGGCACCCGCAACATCGCCGGCACCCATCACCCGCTAGTCCAGCTCGAGCAGGAACTGGCGGACCTGCACGGCAAGCAGGCCGCGCTGCTGTTCACCTCGGGCTACGTCTCGAACCAGACCGGCATCTCGACCATTGCCAAGCTGATCCCGAACTGCCTGATCCTGTCGGACGCGCTGAACCACAATTCGATGATCGAAGGCGTTCGCCAGGCCGGCTGCGAGCGGCAGATCTTCCGTCACAACGACATGGCGCACCTTGAACAGCTGCTGGTGGCGGCGGGCCCCGACCGTCCGAAGCTGATCGCCTGCGAAAGCCTCTATTCAATGGACGGCGACGTCGCGCCGCTTTCGACAATCTGCGATCTCGCCGAGAAATACGGCGCCCTGACCTATGTCGATGAGGTCCATGCGGTCGGCATGTACGGACCGCGCGGCGGCGGCATCGCCGAGCGCGACGGCGTCATGCACCGCATCGACGTACTCGAAGGCACCCTCGCCAAGGCGTTCGGCTGCCTCGGCGGCTATATCGCCGGCAACGCCGACATGATCGATGCGGTCCGCTCCTATGCGCCGGGCTTCATCTTCACCACGGCGCTGCCGCCGGCGATCTGCTCGGCCGCGACCGCCGCGATCCGCCACCTCAAGACCTCGACCTGGGAGCGCGAGCGCCACCAGGACCGCGCCGCCAGGGTCAAGGCGATCCTCAACGCCACCGGGCTGCCGGTGATGTCGAGCGAGACCCACATCGTTCCGCTGTTCGTCGGCGACCCCGAGAAATGCAAGCAGGCGTGCGACCTGCTGCTGGAGCAGCACGGCATCTACATCCAGCCGATCAACTATCCGACGGTGGCCAAAGGCACCGAGCGGCTGCGGATCACGCCCTCGCCCTACCACGATGACGGCCTGATCGACGGATTGGCGGAAGCGCTGCTGCAGGTCTGGGAGCAACTCGGCCTGCCGCTGAAGCAGAAATCGCTGGCGGCCGAGTAACCCTGTCCGCGCAAATCCGGAAAAACCGGGCGGATAGCGCGGTGCGCCGGCCGCCCTATGCGCCTATAGTCGGCTTTCCCGAGATCCCCGCCGTGAAGGGAGAGAGGCAGCAATGCTGCACGATTGGGGCGTGATCGCCGCCGCGTTCGCCTATATCGGACTGCTGTTCGTCGTCGCCAGCTACGGCGACCGGCTGTCGCCGAGCCAGCGCGGCCGCGCCAGCATGCTGATCTATCCGCTGTCGCTGGCGATCTACTGCACCTCGTGGACCTTCTTCGGCTCGGTCGGCTTCGCCACCCGCACCAGCTTCGATTTCCTCGCGATCTACCTCGGCCCGATCCTGATGATCGGGCTTTGCACGCCGCTGCTGCGGCGCGTGATCCAGCTGGCGAAGTCACAGAACATCACCTCGATCGCGGACTTCATCGCCGCGCGTTACGGCAAGAGCCAGGCGGTCGCCGCCACCGTGGCGGTGATCGCGATCGTCGGATCGGTGCCCTATATCGCGCTCCAGCTCAAGGCGATGGCGTCGTCGCTGGAGACGATCCTCAGCGAGGACAAGCTGTTCCCCTCGATTCCGCTGATCGGCGACATTGCGCTGGTGGTAACGCTGGCGATGGCGGTGTTCGCGGTCTTGTTCGGCACCCGCCAGACCGACGCCACCGAACATCAGCACGGGCTGATGCTGGCGATCGCCACCGAATCCATCGTCAAGCTGGTGGCCTTTCTCGCCGCCGGCGCCTTCGTCACCTTCTGGATGTTCACGCCGGTCGAGCTGATCGAACGCGCCATGCAATCGCCGGAAGCGATGCGGGCGATCAGTCATGTACCCTCGATCGGCAATTTCCTCACCATGACGCTGCTGTCGTTTTGCGCGATCATGCTGCTGCCGCGGCAGTTTCACGTCAGCGTCGTCGAAAATTCCAGCCTCGATGAGGTCAAGCGCGCGCGCTGGCTGTTTCCGCTCTACCTCGTCGCCATCAACCTGTTCGTGATTCCGATCGCGCTTGCCGGCCTCGTCACCTTCCCGTTCGGCGCGGTCGACAGCGACATGTACGTCCTGGCATTGCCGATTGCGGCAAATGCGCCGCTGCTCTCCATCGTCGTGTTCGTCGGCGGCCTGTCGGCCGCGACCGCGATGGTGATCGTGGAGTGCGTGGCACTTTCCATCATGGTCTCCAACGACATCGTCATGCCGCTGGTGCTGAAGCGAACACGCGCGGCACGCGCGGGCAGCAAGGATTTCGGCCACTTCCTGCTTACGATCCGGCGGCTTGCGATCTTCGCCATCATGGTCATGGCGTACCTGTACTATCGCGCACTCGGCAGCACCCAGCTGGCGGCGATCGGCCTGCTGTCGTTCGCCGCGCTGGCGCAACTGGCCCCGGCGTTCTTCGGCGGCCTGTTCTGGCGCAAGGCAACCGCACGGGGCGCCATCGGCGGCATGCTGGTCGGCGTCGCGGTATGGGCCTATACGCTGTTCCTGCCGAGCTTCCTGGATGGCAACCCCGCCGGCCTGCTGTTGCTGCAGAACGGACCATTCGGCATCGAGGCGCTGCGTCCGCGGGCGTTGCTGGGCGCCGACCTGCCGCCGCTGATGCACGGGGTGCTGTGGTCGCTCTCGCTCAACATTCTGACCTACATCGCGATGTCGATCGCGCGCCAGCCGTCGTCGATCGAGCGGCTGCAGGCCGACCTGTTCGTGCCCAACACGCTGACGCCGATCACCCCGACCTTCCGGCGCTGGCGCACCACGGTCACGGTGCAGGACATCCAGAGCACGGTGATACAATATCTCGGCCCCGACCGCGCGCGCGTTGCTTTCGAGGCCTTTGCCGCCAACCATCCCGGCAATCTCGATCCGGCGGCGCCGGCCGATTTCGAGTTGCTGCAACACGCCGAACGCCTGATCGCTTCCTCGATCGGGGCGGCCTCCTCGCGGGTCGTCATGTCGCTGTTGCTGCGCAAGCGCACCGTCTCGGCCAAGGCCGCGCTGAAATTGCTCGACGATTCCCATGCCGCGCTGCACTTCAACCGCGAGATCCTGCAAACCGCGCTGAACCACGTCCGCCAGGGCATCGCGGTGTTCGATGCCGATTTGCAGCTGATCTGCTCGAACGCCCAGTTCGGTGAAATCCTGGCGCTGCCGCCACACCTGGTACAGCTCGGAATCCCGTTGCGTGAGATTCTCGAATTCATGGGCGATGTCAGCCGATCGGGCTTCGGCGACCCCGCCACGTTGCTGCAGCGGCGGCTCGAGGCCTACACCAGAGAGGGCGAACCCTATCTGGAGCGCCTGCCCGACCGCCATCTGGTGATAGAGGTTCGCTCCAACCGGATGCCGGGCGGCGGCTTCGTCATCACCTTCTCCGACGTCACGCCGAGCTTCGAGGCGGCCGAAGCGCTGGAACGCGCCAATGCGACGCTGGAGAAGCGCGTGCGCGACCGCACCGAGGAGCTGACCCGCCTGAATTCCGAACTGGCGCTCGCCAAGAGCACGGCCGAAGACGCCAACATCTCGAAAACCCGGTTCCTGGCCGCCGCCAGCCACGACATCCTGCAGCCGCTGAACGCGGCACGGCTCTATGTGACGAGCCTCGTCGAGCGGCAGAATGGCGGCGAAGACTCAAGGCTGGTCGAAAACGTCGACGAATCGCTGGAGGCGATCGAGGAAATTCTCGGCGCGCTGCTGGACATTTCGCGGCTGGATGCGGGGGCGATGACGACCTCCATCACCAGCTTCAAGATGGCCGACCTGATGCGCTCGCTGGAGATCGAATTCGCGCCGATCGCCCGCGCCAAGGGGCTGGAGCTGACCTTCGTTCCCTGCTCGCTGCCGGTGCAGTCCGATCGCGCGCTGCTCAGGCGGCTGTTGCAGAACCTCATCTCCAACGCCATCAAATATACCCCGCGCGGGCGCGTGCTGGTCGGCTGCCGCTGCCGCGGACAATCGCTGCGGATCAGCGTCTACGATACCGGCGTCGGCATTCCGGTGACCAAGCGCGGCGAGATATTCAAGGAATTCCACCGACTCGAACAGGGCGCGCGGATCGCGCGCGGCCTCGGCCTTGGCCTGTCGATCGTCGAGCGGCTGGCGCGCGTCCTCAACCACAGCATCGCCCTCGACGCCAATGCCGGCGGCGGCTCGGCGTTTTCGGTGTCGGTGCCGGTCGCCGCGGCGATCAATTATACCGCCGCGGTCACCACCGCAACGCCGCTTCCCAGGGCGCCGATGAGCGGCGCCCTGATCGTTTGCATCGAGAACGATCCGGCGATCCTTGACGGCATGAAGACATTGCTGACCGGCTGGGATGCCGAGGTGATCGCCGTGGCTGACCCCGAGGCCGCGATCGCGGCGATCGAAACCTGCGGCGGCAGCGTGACCGGACTCCTGGTCGACTATCATCTCGACCGCGGCAACGGCATCGCCGCGATTCGCGACATCCGCCGCCGCATCGGTGAAGCCACCCCCGCGATCCTGATCACGGCGGACCGCAGCCCCCACGTGCAGGCGGCGGCGCGCGAGGAAAAAATCGCGATCCTCAACAAGCCGGTGAAGCCGGCATCGCTCCGCGCCCTGCTCGGCCAGTGGCGGGCGCAGCAGATGGTGGCGGCGGCGGAGTAGGGGGCTGTCATTCCGGGGCGATGCGTCAGCATCGAACTATAAAGCGCCCCCTTGCGCCCCTGAGAATCTCGAGGTTCCCCGGTGCAAGGGCGCATCTGAGGTTCGCTTCGCGCCCCGGAACGACGTGTCCTTGTCACCCCGTCGTTGCTCCCTGCCGCCAGTTGCCGCCGGCGATTTTCGCGGCGGCGATCACCGCCTGGGTTCGGCTTTCGACGCCGAGCTTCTGCAGGATCGCCGAAACATGCGCCTTGATGGTCGCTTCCGACACGCCAAGCTCATAGGCGATCTGCTTGTTCAGCAGCCCCTCGGACAGCATCATGAGCACCCGCACCTGCTGCGGCGTCAGCGTCACCAGACGATCTCGCAGCCGCATCATCTCGGGATCGTCCGCCGACGAGAGGTCAGTGTCGGGCGGCACCCAGACGTCGCCCTCCATCACCTTGATGATGGCCTCACGTAGCGTCTCGATCCCGAAGCGCTTGGGGATGAAACCGGAGGCGCCGAAATCGAGCGAGCGCCGGATCGTGCCGGCATCGTCGCTCGCGGATACGATCACGACAGGAATAGCCGGATACTGCGCGCGGAGATAAATCAGGCCGGAGAAGCCTGATATCCCCGGCATGGCGAGATCAAGCAGGATCAGGTCGACGTCGGCCTCCCGCTCCAGCAACGCGGTGAGATCGTCGAACGACCCGGCCTCGCTGACCACAGCCCCACTCACGACACTGACAACCGCCTGCCGCAAGGCGTCGCGAAACAACGGGTGGTCGTCGGCGATGACAAGGTGAGTGTTGGTGGCGGCTGTCATTTGCTCTTTTTGCGACGTTGCAGCAGCGCATAGCGGGACGCGGCCCGCCCGGGGAGTCTAATTGTCCCCCGCCGGAGGGCTGCATGCAAGGCGCAAATATTGCCCCGCACAGAAGCGGTTAACCCACTCCTTGTGCGTCGCACAATGATGCGCCAGGCAACGCAAGCGCGCCTCAATCCTTGAACAGGACGTCGCGGACCAACGCGTCGATGGATGCCACCGCTTCGAGCGCCGACCGCAACCGATCCCGGTCGTAGGCTGACAGCCGCTTCACCGAGACGGCATTGGAAGGCGGGGTGCCATGGGCAATATCTTCGACTTGCTGCGACAGGATCAGGTCGAGAAATATGCCCTGCGCCTCGCCAAGCGCGTCCAGATCCATTTCGCTGACATGAAGCAACGCCTTTATCCCGGCGAGTCGGGCCGACGTTGATCGATCCATCACGTGGTACCGGATCGCCAAGGCGCGCGCTGCGGAAACGATGCCGAACAGTCCCGCCCTCTTTAGATCGATGCGGCCATCCTCGGTGCGGATGCCGCCAAGGAATTTGATGCTCTTGGGAACGCTGATCCCCTCGACCAGAAGCTTGGCGAACGGGACCTGACCCTCGGCGGCGGCGAAGGCAGCCTCCCGCACACCGACTGCAAGGCTGCCGTCACCGTGGACCGCGCGCAGATCGAAGAAAATATCGACGGACAGCAGGTCCTTGGGATTGGAGCGCGCGATCCAGCGGTCGATGCGACTCCGCCAGATTGCGACTGACCCGCGCCAGGACGGATTCTTTGCCATGACGCCGCCGCCGCAATAGGGAACGCCGGCCTCATGCAGGATATCCGCGACCAGCGTTCCCAAAGCCGCAAACCAGCGGTCTTCGCTACCCTCCGGCTCGCCCCGTTCGAAAACAACGGCATTGTCCTGGTCCATCGCCAACAGGCTTTCGCCGCGACCGGCCGATCCAAGAACGATCATCGCGTAGCGGCATGGCGGGCCGCCTTCGCCGCGCTCTGCCATCATTCGCTCGGCGATTGCGGCGGCCCGCCCGGTGAGCGCACCGAGTTCGCGGGAAATCACTTCGGCAATATCCCGGCCCGAAATCCCCTCGGCCAGCAGCGCTTCCGCGACCCGCGGCAGCTTGCCCCATGCAACAGCCAGGCCGTGCGCATCTACCGCGTCGTCGATCTCATCGCCGAGCGATATCGCCTCGCCGGCGCGCTGGCGGAGCAGGTCGCGCGCGGACAATGCGCCAACCACGCTGCCGGATTCGTCGACAACGCCGAGATGGCGGATCCTTAGACGATTCATGCGGCCGATGGCGCGATAGACGAAGGCGTCCGCGGAGATTGCCGCAAGCGGCCGGCTCATGATCTGTCCGACCGGCAGATCGAGCGCCGCGGCGCCGGACCTCGCGATCGCACGCAGCAAGTCGCGTTCCGTCACAATGGCTGCGTCCGCCGCCTTGACGCTGCCGGAAGCGGCTGACGGCCCGACATAGGTGGCCGATATTCGCTCGTGTGACAGCCGCGCCAGCGCGGCCTGAACCGACGTGCCGGCCGCCACAAAGACCGGGGGCGTCCGCATCACGTCGCGGGTACGATGCCGATAGGCGTAGCTGTCGAAGCGCCTCAGGGTCCGCTGCGCATCGGCGCGCGCCGGCGCCTCGACGGCCTCGATCCAGCCGCCTCGCGCCTGATCGTCGAGTACGGAGGTGAGAGCAAGGCAGGCCCGCTCCGCCTCGGCGATGGTGCGAATGCCGTGGTCGCGCAGCTTCGGCACCAGCGCCAGAAACACCTGCGCGGTGGTCGCCGCATCGCCGAGCGCGGAATGCCGTTCGGCGACGTCGACACCGAGCCAGGCCGCCAGCTTCTCCAGCGTATAGCCGGCCAGTTCCGGTGCGGCGATCTGCGCCAGGAGCCGGGTGTCGAGCGTGCGGGGCCGGACCCAGGGCAGGCCGGCCAGGTCGCATTCACGCTTCAGCATGGCAAGGTCGAAGCCGACCGTGTGCCCGATCACCACGGCCTGGCCGAGATACGCGCCGAAGCGCGGCCAGACGTCGGCGAACAGCGGCGAGCCGGCGACCATGGCGTCGTCGATGCCATGGATGCGCGTCGTCTCGACCGGGATCGCTTCATCGGCCGGCCGCAGCAATTCATGAAACTGGTCGCCGCCGGCCAGTTTTCCGGCCTGCAATCGCACGCCGGCAAGCTCGATCACCCGCGCCTTGCGAGGATCGAGCCCGGTGGTTTCGGTATCGATAACGACGGCGTCGATCGACAAGAGCGGGGCCGCGCTGTTTGCCCTGTCCATCGCCCCTCCCCCTGCCGGTGGCCGTGCGCCTGATCGAGAACTACGCCGCGGCGCCCGCGACCAGGGCCCGTTCCAGCGCGGGCCGGTCCATACGCGCGACCAGTTCGTCATGGATGTTGCAAAGACTGACGCGAAGGTAATTGCGCGTCGTCTGGAAATCCCGGCCGCGCAGCTTCTCGTGGATCGGCATCATCGCAAAATAGCTTTCCGCCAGCGGTTCGGGGATGTCCATCACACGCTTGGGCGCCCGCCCTCCGACAAGATCGAGCCGCTGTGCAAGGTGACGACGCGCTTCAAGCCAGGCTTCTTCTCCGATCGACGGAGGGATCGGGTACCGGTCGAAAACCGAGAGCACGACAAGGATCAATTGGTCGAGAATTGGCCGGCGCGCGGTCCCGGCCTGTGCGGCCAACACCCCCTCGACCATTTCGCCGACCATCGAAAGGCCAAGCGGAAAGGCTTGCCAGCGGGCGCGCTCAACGGACTGGGCAAATCCCTCTTCAGCAAACAGGACCTTGGCATAGTGACCCGCGCGGGCGCGCGAGTATTCGTAGATGCCCTTCTGTACGATGAAGGCCGATTGCGCATCGATGAAGTCCGCAAGCGCCTCCCGGTCGCGAACCGGCGGACGAGGACGAAACAACTTTTCGAACAGCTTCATCGCGACTGCATCCGGCCGGGCCGACCCGGTGACCTTGTCGGCCTACCTTATCCGATCTCCGCGAAGTTCAATGTTCTCAATGCCGCGTCGTTAGCAGTTGCGGAAATTTACCTCTCCGACATGGCATTGCGTTCGCACTGCAGCAATCAAGCACCTCCGAAAGTCTAATGAAGAACCGACCGGCCCTGGTGTTAGCTTTCGTTGTCTCCCGAATCGGCTCAAGACCGGTGGGGACAGCGGCCAGAGGGGGCGCCGCGCTGAAGGGATTTGCATTCCCCTCGATCATTCATTCCGGCGCAGCTGCTGTCCGGTTTTTGAGGGAGGAATGCAATCCATGGCTGACTCAGCAAGCATGAAGGCGAGGGAAGAGGCGCACTGGGCAAAGACCTCGCGTCTGATGTTCACGCATCTCGGCGTCTGGTTCTTCTTCGGTTTCATCATCCACATGTTTGTGGTTCCCCTCAACAAGTTCACGATTCCGATCGTCGGCTTTCCCCTCGGCTTCTACATGGCCGCGCAGGGGTCGCTCATCGTGTTCGTGGTCATGCTGTTCATGTTTGCGAGACAGCAGGACAAGATTGACCGCGAATTCGGCTTCGCCGAGGAAGATTGAGGGAGGAAGAGACCATGGCTACAGAAGCTTCTGCCAGCAGCTCGGACTTCATCAAGAATCTGGGCAAGATGTATGGCGCCTACACCGGCGGGTTCATTGCCTTCATCATCCTGCTCGCGGTGCTCGAGCAGGTAGGCGTTCCAAACAAGATCCTCGGCTACCTGTTCGTGTTCTTCACGCTGGCGGTCTACGCCATCATCGGCGTGATGACGCGGACCGCGCAGGTCTCTGAGTATTACGTCGCCGGCCGGCGCGTCCCGGCCTTCTACAACGGCATGGCGACCGGCGCCGACTGGATGTCGGCGGCGTCCTTCGTGGGCATGGCCGGCACCCTGTTCCTGCTTGGCTATGACGGCCTGGCGTGGGTGCTCGGATGGACCGGCGGCTTTGTGCTGGTATCGATCCTGATCGGACCCTATCTGCGCAAGTTTGGCGCCTACACGGTGCCTGACTTCCTGTCGTTCCGGTATGGCGGAAACTTCGCGCGATCGCTCGGCGTGATCGTGCTGGTCGCCTGCTCGTTCACCTATGTGACGGCGCAGATCTACGGCACCGGCCTGATCGCCTCGCGATTCCTCGGGATGCAGTTCGAGCTCGCGGTTTTTGCCGGCCTCGTCGGCATTCTGCTTTGCGCAATGCTGGGCGGCATGCGGGCCGTAACCTGGACCCAGATCGCGCAATACGTCGTGCTGATCATCGCCTATCTGACGCCCATCATCATCCTGTCCACCAAGCAGTACGGAATTCCGCTTCCGCAACTCACCTACGGACAGGCGATCGCAGATATCGCTGCGCGGGAGCAGCAGATGCTGTCGTCCGGCTTGGCGACAGTCGCAGGGCTGAAGCCGCATATCCAACCGTTCATCAATTACAGCCCGCTCAACTTCTTCGCCATCATCATGTGCATGATGGTCGGCACCGCTTCATTGCCGCACATCTTGATGCGCTATTTCACCACCCCGTCGGTGCGTGAGGCGCGCCAGTCCGTGGCATGGTCGCTGCTGTTCATCTTCCTGCTGTACTTCTCCGCGCCGGCCTACGCCGCGTTCTCGAAGCTGGAAGTCTACACCAACATCATCGGGGCAAATGTCGGCGCGCTCAAACCCTGGATCTTCAACTGGGGTGAACTGGGCCTGATCCAGATCTGCGGAAAGAACGCGGGCAGCATCGATGCGATCATCGCTGCGTGCAAGTCCATCGCAGGTCATCCCGGCGTCGTCAGACTGCAGGACTTCGTGATCAATACCGACGTGATCGTGCTGTCCACACCGGAGATCGCAGGACTTCCGTATGTGATCTCGGGCCTCGTGGCGGCCGGCGGTCTGGCGGCAGCGCTGTCCACTGCCGACGGGCTGCTGCTCGCCATCGCCAACGCGCTGTCGCACGACGTCTACTACAAGATGATCGACCCCAACGCGCCGACCATGCGCCGGCTCACGGTGGCGCGTGCTCTGCTCGTGGTCGTCGCCGTGATCGCGGCAGCGACGGCGGCAACCAAGCCGGCGGATATCCTGGCCATGGTCGGCTGGGCGTTCTCGCTTGCGATGGCCGGCAACTTCCCGGCGCTGGTGATGGGGGTCTGGTGGAAGCGCACGACCGCCACCGGGGCCATCTGCGGCATCATCGCCGGCTTCGGCCTCTGCCTGTTCTATCTCGTCACGACCCGGTACTTCCCGGGCATGGGCGTGAAGTACTTCGGCATGACATCGCTGATCAACCCGCTGACTGGCGCGCCGCTGGTCGACATCGCGAAGGCCATGGCGTTGCCCAATGCCATGGAAAGCTTCCCGACACTCGCGCATCCGTTGGCCAACAAGATCGGTTGGTTCAACCTAACCAACATCGCCTGCGGACTACTGGGAACGCCGCTCGGTTTCCTGGTCATCTACGTCGTCAGCCTGCTCGGCAGGGAGCCGTCGAAGGAAATGCAAGCCTATGTCGACGACATCCGGAAGCCACGAGGCAGGACGGTGCTTGAGGAGAAGACGACCTAGGAACGTTCCGAAACTGGAAATCAGACGGGGCCTTCGGGCCCCGTCTTTGTTTGTAGCGCATATCCGCCTTGCCCGGACATCCCGCCCTTGCCATGGTTGGCCGAGATCGGTTGACTGCAAAGACCGGGCGCCGGTCTCATCGATGTTGCAAGGCCGCGAGGAGAAACGTCTTTGAATATCGCAAGCTCGCTCGGCGAATATTGGTACTTCCATCTGCCCAACTTCATTCTCGCAGCCTTGATGTACACGTTGCTCGGCCGCGTCCTGCTCGGGCTGATGGTGGATGCGGACTCGCCGAACTACATCTGGCGATTTTTCTGCCGGATCACCGACCCCGTCGTCGCGGCGGTCGCAACCGTGACGCCGAAGGTAACTCCTCCGGTGGTGCTTTGGTTGTTCGGCTTCGTCTGGCTGTTCTGGCTCCGCGTCGCGCTCCACTACGCATTATTGTTGCTGAATCTGGCGCCCCGGCTCGGCGGAGCGGCATCGTGAACCGCAATTTCTATTTCATCGGCATTGCATTCTTCGGGATGATCAACGGCATATTCAACCAGCTCGCACTGATTTTCGCGCTGTTGTACGTCCAGATGCTGGCCGGTCCGCTGCTGTTTGGGAGTCTGTCTTTGACGCTGATGTTCGCGTCGCTGATGGTTTCGACCGCCACCATCATTCTCGGCGGAATCCCCGCGGCAATCTACGAGCGGATCACCGGCGCCTCGGAATCAAGTGACCTATCGCTCTGGATATGGCTCGCCGGAACCGCAATTCTGGCGCTTCCCGCCGCCGGTAACTTTCTCACGATCGGACTGTAACCTTCGATACGCGGTGTTGAGGCCAGGCCGCCCCGCCGCTACGCTGCAGCCGTTCCGAATTCGGCATGTTTCCTTCCATCGACGGATCACGAATCATGGAAGAGATGCGGCGTGTTGCGTATGAAACCGTGCTTCGTGCATGCGGATTCGCCTCGCTCGCCATTTTCTGCGTCATGATCGGCCTGTCCTTCCTGCCGCGCGAATCCTTCCAGGCGGGGGGGTTTCTCAGCCTGCTGATGACGCTCGTTCTGGTGCTGAAGGCCCACGAGGCCCGGACCAAGGATCATCGCCGGACCGAGATGTGGCTCTATCTTGCCAAGGAAAACCGGCCTCCCCAAGCCTCAGCGCAACGAACGATTTCGATGCTGATGCGCGAGACCTACCTGATGTTCGCGCGCTGGACCGCGATGATCTCCATCGTGATGTGGGCAATCGCGCTTTTGTTCTCCTTCATTGGACTTTAGTTAGCGACCGCATTGGACTTTAGTTCGAGACGGCGCCGGCCGACGGAACTCCGAGCCTGGGCGGCGCACGGCTGCTGTTCGTCGAATCGGTTGAACTCCGGTCGGGCCGAAGCGTCGAGAACAGCCGTGAATGCAAAGTCTTCCGCGTTCCGGGAATCAGCTCTGCCTACCAATTGCGCGGGCCGAATCAGCCACGGGACGGTGGCATGGATCACGTTCTGTCCTGTACGCGGAAGCTCAACGCCAGCCGAAAGTACTATTGGGCCCGGCGTCGCGAACCTGTAGGACGCTCGCAACAATAAGCGTCTATCTGACGCAGCACACATGTTTGTGAGTTGGAAGAAGAAAGGGAGCGATCCGAAATGTCGACAATCGTTGCGAACGCCGCCTCCGCGAAGCCCCAGGGAATGACAAAGGACGAACGTTTCGTCATCTTTGCCTCGTCCCTCGGCACCGTCTTCGAATGGTATGACTTCTATCTCTACGGGTCGCTCGCTGCTATCATCGGCGCGCAGTTCTTCTCGGCCTATCCGCCGGCAACCCGCGACATCTTTGCGCTGCTGGCGTTTGCCGCCGGCTTCCTGGTGCGCCCGTTCGGCGCCATCGTGTTTGGGCGCATCGGCGATATCGTCGGACGCAAATACACCTTCCTGGTCACCATCCTGATCATGGGCGTGTCGACCTTTGTCGTCGGCCTGTTGCCCAACGCCGCCACCATCGGCATCGCAGCGCCAATCATCTTGATCATACTTCGCCTGCTGCAGGGCCTGGCGCTGGGCGGCGAGTATGGCGGCGCGGCAACTTACGTGGCCGAGCATTCCCCGCACGGCAAACGCGGCTACTACACCTCGTTCATCCAGACCACGGCGACGCTCGGACTGTTCCTGTCCTTGCTGGTGATCCTGTTTACACGCACGATGCTCGGCGAAGCCGCATTCGCGGACTGGGGCTGGCGTATCCCGTTCCTGCTGTCCGTGGTTCTTCTCGGCGTCTCGGTCGTGATCCGGCTGAAATTGAACGAGTCGCCGGTGTTCCAGAAGATGAAGGACGAAGGCAAGGGATCGAAAGCGCCGCTGACCGAATCCTTCGCCAAGTGGAGCAACGCCAAGATCGTGCTGCTGGCATTGTTCGGCGGCGTGATGGGCCAGGGCGTGGTCTGGTACACGGGGCAGTTCTACGCGCTGTTCTTCCTGCAGTCGATCCTGAAGGTCGATGGTTATACCGCCAACCTCTTGATCGCCTGGTCGCTACTGCTCGGCACCGGCTTCTTCATCGTGTTCGGCGCCCTGTCGGACAAGATCGGCCGCAAGCCGATCATCCTGGCAGGCTGCCTGATCGCGGCGCTGACCTTCTTCCCGATCTTCAAGATGATCACCGGCAACGCCAACCCGGCGCTGGAAAAGGCCATCAACACGATCAAGGTCGAAGTGGTGGCCGATCCGGCAGGCTGCGGCGACCTGTTCAATCCGGTCGGCACCCGCGTCTTCACCGCGCCCTGCGACACCGCCCGCGCCTACCTGTCGCAGCAATCGGTCAAGTACTCGACCGCCTATGGCGCCGCAGGCTCCGGGGTCAAGGTCGTCGTCAACGGCAAGGACGTGCCGTACACGGCGGCGGCGTCGAACCCGCAGGTGCTGGCGGCCGTGCAGGCCGCGGGCTACCCGAAGGCCGGCGACGCCCAGATCGTGAAGATGTCGAACCCGTTCGATATCTTCCGACCCCAGGTTGCGGCGATCATCGGCCTCTTGTTCGTCCTGGTGCTGTTCGTGACCATGGTGTACGGGCCGATCGCGGCGATGCTGGTCGAATTGTTCCCGACCAAGATCCGCTACACCTCGATGTCGCTGCCCTATCACATCGGCAATGGCTGGTTCGGTGGATTGCTGCCGGCGACCTCGTTCGCGATCGTGGCCTCGACCGGCGATATCTACGCCGGTCTCTGGTATCCGATCATCTTCGCCTCGATCACCGCGGTCGTCGGCTTCCTGTTCCTGCCCGAGACCAAGGACGTCGACATCACCAAGTAAGCTTGCGGCTGGGGCCAAAAAGCGCCCCCGGACATTGACGGCAAACCGGCTGCGGATCTATCCGCGGCCGGTTTCTTTTTTCGGAGCGCCTCAGTCCGTCGCGCCGATGAACTGCGCCACGACCTCGCGCCGGTGCGGCCGGGCGCGGTGCTCGACCAGATAGATCGCCTGCCACGTTCCGAGCGCGAGCTTGCCGGCCATCACCGGTATCTGCAGCGAGGTGGCCGTCAGCATCGTCTTGACATGCGCCGGCATGTCGTCCGGCCCCTCGGTGTCGTGACGCCAGCCGGCGTTCTCCGGGGCAAGCCGGTTCAGCGCCGTCGTGAGGTCAACGAGCACGGCGGGATCGGCGTTCTCCTGGATCGTCAGCGACGCCGAGGTGTGGCGAATGAACAGCGTGACCGCGCCCTCGCGCGCCAGGGCGTCAGCGAGGAAACGGGCGATTTCGGCGGTGAGGTCGGTAAAGCCCGCGCCCGGCGTCTGCACGGTCAGCAACGAAGACACGATGTCGCCGGCGCTGACGGACGAGGGCGCGGTTCGGGAAACCAATCTGGGCGCGGTCACAATCAAAACTCTCGATCCGTCGGCTGATGTCTCAAATCCTGCCGCCGACGTCTTTCTGCACCCGGTTGGCCATTTCGATCAATCGCCGCCACGCCCGTTCCAGAAACGACATCACACGATCGATGTCCTGATCGCTCGGCAGCGGAATCTCGATCCGGCGCTCGCCCTCGGCTATCTTCGGTTCGTTCTTCTTCAACGAATCCGATTTCGGCAACGGTTCCTCGATCTTGCCGGCAACAGTCGGCTGGCGTTCGGCAAGCTCTGCCTTGAGTTTCGCGTTTTCGGCCTGCAGCCGGCCGATTTCCGCATCCATCGCCGAACGCTCATCGGGGACGGCATAGCAGGCCCAGCCCGCGCCCGTGTTGTTGCAGGTCGAGATCGCTCCGGTGCGGGTGTCGAGCCGGAGCACGCCATCGCCCGTCGGCGACAATGCGTAGCGGCCGTTCTCGGTCTCCGGCAACGGTCCCGCGAGCGCTTTCCCGGCACCGGCAAGCAAAAGCGCCAGCGCGGCGATGGCCAAAAATTTCAGCGAAGATCCACCAGTCTGCATGGACTTGCTCCCGCCTTTTGGCCGTGCCCTTTGCACCGGCCGCAGCGGCGCATCCAATGCGCCGCTATACCCTTGAGCTATAGGGTGCGCGGCCAGACTTCAACGCATCGGCCAGCAATTCGATGCGGTCCTGTCCCCAGAACACCTCGCCATCCAGCACATAGACCGGCGAGCCGAACACGTCGGCGGCCAGCGCGTCCTGGCGATTTTGCTCATAGGCCGCGCTGATTTGCTCGGAGCCCGAGCGTTCCACCAACTGCCTGCCAGGCAGTCCCGATTCGTCGGCCAGCTTTTCAATCGTCGCGGGATCGGCCAAGTTGAGCTGATTTTCCCAGACGCCGGCGAATGCGCGCTGCAAATATTTATCGGGATCGAGACCGGCCTCGTTGGCCGCGATCACGACGCCATCGGCCAGCCGCGCATTGAACGGCCAGTTCGCCGGCTGCAGATTGAATTTCAGGCCGCGCTTGTCGCGCCAGCGCTGCAATTCGACCATCCGGTAGCGCTGCCGCACCGGGTGGCGTTTCATCAGCGGCAGGCCGCCGGTTTCCGAGAACAGGTCGACCAGCACCACCGGCTTATGGTTTACCTTGAGATCATAAGTGCTTACGAGCTCCCGGAAACACCGATGCCCGATATAGGCCCACGGCGATTGAAACGAAAAAAAGTAGTCGACCTGGCGCGGCATGCGGGCTCCCGGAAGGAATCTGGCAATCAGCTCCAAGCATCCCAACAGGTCAGCAAAGTAGAGGCAAGATCGGTCGATGTCGCGACAACTGCTGCGGTGCGGTGACGGGGCCATGAGGCGGCCGGCAATGCTGGAATAAATCTAATTGAATCAATGAAATAACTGGTTACGGCGCAATCTTGACTTGATTAGGCGTGGTAAGTATGGTCCGCGCGGCTTCAAGGGTGACGGGCGCAATTTCCATCAACCGCTGGCATCGTTTAGTGTCTTGGGCATGGCCCAGGACACCAACGACAACGCAAGTGGAAATCGCGATCAACCGTCAGCTGACGAAGCTGCGCTTTCCGCAAGGCTCGGAAGTCTTGACCACCGATTGTCCGAAATTCGCGACAACCGGAAACTCAGGACGGACCAACCCGGAACTGAAAGCGGAGACAGGGCCGCCAGAGCATCTGCCATGGCGCTGGGTTTCCGCCTTTCCTCGGAATTGGTCGCGGGCGTTGTCGTCGGGGCGGCGATTGGCTGGGGGGTCGACCGTTGGTTGTCGACGTCGCCGTTCGGTCTCATCGTGTTCTTGCTGCTCGGCTTCACCGCCGGCGTGGTCAACGTGGTGAGGTCCGCAGGCGCAGCTTCTCGCAAACGCTGAGCCGCGACGGGAAGTCACGACATCTGAAATACGATTGCCGGCCAGGCCGGTGGATAAAGAGCCGCCCGGATGAAAATCGACCCGATCCACCAGTTCGACATCGAGCCCCTCTTCACGATCGGCCAGATCGGCAAGCAGACGATCGCCTTTACCAACTCGTCGCTCTACATGTTTCTGTCGGTAGCGGTGATTTCGCTGCTGATGATCGGCGGCATGGCGCGCGGGCAGCTGGTTCCCGGAAGGTTGCAGTCGATCGCGGAAATCTCTTACGAATTCGTCGCCTCGACGATCCGTTCGACCGCCGGCTCGGAAGGCCTGAAGTTCTTCCCGCTGATCTTCTCGCTGTTCATGTTCATCTGCATCTCGAACCTGATCGGCATCATTCCCTACACGTTCACGGTTTCGAGCCACATCATCGTCACCGCGGCGCTGGCCTTCCTGGTTTTCTTCACGGTGCTGATCTACGGCCTCTACAAGAACGGCCTCAAGTTCTTCAAGATCTTCGTCCCCTCCGGCGTCCCGATCTACATCCTGCCGCTGGTGATGTTCATCGAAGTGCTGTCGTTCTTCCTGCGGCCGGTCTCGCACAGCGTGCGTCTCTTCGCCAACATGCTGGCCGGCCACATCGCGCTGAAGGTGTTCGCGGGGTTCGTCGCGATGCTCGGCGTTTCGCTCGGCACGATCGGCTGGATCGGCGGCATGCTGCCGCTGGCGCTCACCGTCGCGTTGACCGCGCTCGAATTGCTGGTCGCCTTCCTGCAGGCCTACGTGTTTGCGATCCTGACCTGCATCTACCTCAACGACGCCATTCATCCCGGCCACTAGGCGGTCCGGGAGAATTTCCACCCTCACTTTGTCTTACCTCTCAAGGAGCTCGAGAAAATGGAACCGGCAGCAGCAAAACTTATCGGCGCGGGCATCGCATGCATCGGCATGGGCGGCGCGGGCGTCGGCGTGGGCATCATCTTCGGCAACTACCTTGCCGCGGCGGTGCGCAATCCTTCGGCGGCCCAGGGCCAGTTCGGCAATCTGATCTTCGGCTTCGCCGTGACCGAAGCGCTCGGCATCTTCTCGCTGCTGATCGCGCTGCTGCTGCTGTTCGTTCCGCTCTGAGCTGCACCTTCGCGCGCCGCCCGCGGCGCGCCTGACAGCAAAGGGAGAATTCCGTGGCTGAAAAGGGTCATGGTACCGGCGCCCACACCGGAGCGGACGGCGGCCACGGCGGGGGCTTTCCTCCGTTCGAGTCGAGCACGTTTGCTTCGCAACTGGTGTCGCTCACCATCGCGTTCGTCGCACTCTATCTGATCGTGTCCCGCATCGCGCTGCCGCGCGTCGAGAGCGTGATCGGCGCGCGACAGAAGGCGATCGAAGGCGACCTGGCGCAGGCGCAGGCGCTCAAGGACGAGTCGGAATCCGCGATCAAGGCTTATGAAACCGAGCTCGCTTCCGCGCGCGCCCGGGCGCAGGCCATCGGCAACGAAACCCGCGAGAAGCTCAACGCGGCCTCGGAAGCCGAACGCAAGAAGCTGGAGGACCAGCTCACCGCAAGGCTCGCCGGCGCCGAGAAGCAGATCGCGGCGACCCGCCAGAACGCCATGAGCAATGTCCGCGGCATCGCCGCGGATGCAGCCAGCGCGATCGTCCAGCGCCTCACCGGCGCGCTGCCCGACAGCAAGACGGTGAACAGCGCCGTCGACGCGTCCTTGAAGGGATAGATCGATGTTCGCTCAACCGGAAACCTGGGTCGCGATTGCCTTCGTCATTCTGATGGTGCTGTTTGCCTATCTCGGCATCCACCGCACCGTGCTGACGGCGCTCGACCACCGCGCCGAACGCATCAAGGCCGAACTGGACGAGGCCCGCCGCCTCAAGGATGACGCCGCCAGGCTGCTCACCGAGTACAAGGCCAAGCGCTCCAGCGCCGAACGCGAGGCGCAGGAGATCATCGCCAGCGCCAGGGCCGAAGCCGAGCGCATCGCGACCGAGGCCAAGGCCAAGATGGAGGATTTCGTCGCCCGCCGCACCAAGTCCGCCGAGAGCAAGATCGCGCTCGCCGAAGCGCAGGCGCTGGCCGACGTTCGCGCCGCCGCCGCCAATGCCGCGATCTCGGCCGCCTCGACCATCCTGTCGCAATCGGTCAAGGGCGCGGTCGCCGATGATTTGCTCGCAAAGGGCATCGCCGAAGTTCGCGCCAAGCTGAACTGAGCCCTTCCCCGCCCAGACAAGGCCGGTGCGAGAAGATCGCGCCGGCTTTTTGTTGCCCTTATTGCTTCTTTCGCGGCGCCGGGCGTTGCGGCTTCAGGGCCAACGGATCGAAACCGATGTAGAAGATGTAGCTGTCGCCGACGGCGCCCGGTGGCGCCGGATATTGCAGATCTTCGGCCACCAGCGTAAAGGGCTCGCTGCCGGTCTCCGTCATGGTGACGGTGGTCTGGTAGGCCTTGGTGGCGATGGTCTTTTCGGAAACGCCGCCCTGCACCACCGCGACGCGGATCGGAACCTGGACCGCGGACGGGGCGCCGGCAGGACCGGCGATCACGCGGCCCTGAATGCCGATCCGCGCGGTGATCACGCCGCCATTGACGGTGCATTCGCGAGCGGTTCTGGAGATCGTGGCCTGAAAACGCAGGTCGTTGCCGACCGGCTGCTTGCCGGGCAGCGCCACGGCATAGGTGGACGCACCGGCACGGACCGTGACCGGCGGACAGGTCAGGTCGCCGGTGTCCGCTTGTGGGGCCGCCGGCGCGGTCGCGGCCGGCTCTTCGGACTTGCCACCGAACAGGCTCTTGAAGCGATCGGTGAGCGACTGTGCCGAGGCCGGCGCGGCACACATTCCGCAAGCCAGCCAACCCGCAACGGCCGTTGCGATCACGGCCTTGACCGAACGATTGTCACCCATGCGGCGTCCCTGACATCCCCGTTACCGTGTCTGTTCCCGCGCTTATAACAGGCCAATGCGGACGAGCCAAAGGCATCGCAAGCAAGGCACCGGCGCCCGATAAGAAGCAGTCAGCCGCGGAAATCCTCCTGCAGCAAGCCGAACAGCAGATGGTCCTGCCAGACGCCATTGATGCAGAGGTATCGCCGCGCCAGCCCCTCGCGGGTAAATCCGCACTTCTCCAGCACCCGGATCGACGGCCGGTTGGAGGGAATGCAGGCCGCCTCGATGCGGTGCAAGTTGAGTTCGCCGAACAGCGTCGGCAGCAGCACGCGCAGGGCGGTGGTCATGTAACCGCGACCGGCGTAGGGCTCGCCGACCCAATAGCCGATGGTGCCGGCCTGCACGATGCCGCGGCGAACATTGGCGAGCGTGATGCCGCCGACCATCGCGTCATCGGCCTCCCGGAAGATGATGAACGGATAGGAACGGTCGGCCGCCATATCCTCGGCATACCGCCGCAACCGGCGGCGGAAACCGGCGCGGGTGAGATCGTCCGACGGCCAGATCGGCTCCCATGGCGTCAGGTAGGCGCGGCTGCTTTCGCGCAGGTGCACCCATTGCGTGAAATCCGATGCGTGCGGCGCACGCAGCAGCACACCTTGGCCCCGCGGCGCAAGCGCGGCCGGTCCGCTGGATGGCAAACGAAACAGAGCCATGCCCTCAACTCCCGCGCATCGTCAGTGGAGAAGGGTACTCGCTTTCGACCGGGTCAATCCTTCCGCGAAAGCCACCGCGGTGTCCAGACCCCTGCCGCTGCCGAGCGCCACGACCGCCGGCCGGCTGCGCGACAACAGCTTCCGCGCCGCATTGCGGGTCGATTCGACGCTGACCGCATCGATCCGCGCCACCAGTTCTTCCGCCGTCAGCGGCCTGCCATAGGCCAATATGTGCCGCGCCAGTTGTTCGGCGCGGGACGAACAGCTTTCGAGCGCCATCAGCAGTCCCGCCTTCATCTGCGCCTTGGCGCGGGCGATCTCGGCTTCAGTCAGGGTTTCGACGGCGTCGTTGATGACGTCCACGATCACCTCCATCATCTCCGGGGCGTCGGCGGGATCGGTGCCGGTGTAGAGTCCGAAAAAGCCGGTATCGCTGTAGGGTGCATGAAAAGTGTAGATCGAATAGCAGAGGCCGCGCTTTTCGCGCACTTCCTGGAACAGCCGCGACGACATCCCGCCGCCAAGCGTGTTGGTGAAAACCTGCAGCGAGAACAACGACAGGTCTGACTGCGGCAGGCCTTCGAGCGCCAGCGTCAGATGCGCCTGCTCGAGGTCGCGGTGCACCACGCGCGACCCGCCTTTGCCGAACATCGCCGGCACCGGCTTGGGCGCGGGCGTGGCGTCGAAGCTGGCGAATTTTTGCGCGACTTCCTCGACCACGCGCCTGTGGTCGACGGCGCCGGCGGCGGCGACAACCATATCGGGTCCGCGATAATGCGTTGTGAGATAGCCGCGCAGCATGTCACGATCGAACCTCTTCAGCGTCTTCGCGGTCCCCAGCAGCGAACGGCCCATCGGCTGTTCCGGAAAACAGAGTTCGTTCAGGTGTTCGAACACGACGTCGTCGGGCGTGTCCTGCGCCGCGCCGATTTCCTGGACGATCACGCTTTTCTCGCGCTCGAGCTCGTCCGGAACGAAGGATGGGTTGGCGAGGATGTCAGAGAGCACGTCGAGCGCGAGCGGAACGTCGGCCTTCATCACCCGGGCATAATAGGCGGTGGTCTCGGTCGAGGTTCCCGCGTTGAGATCACCGCCGACCGCCTCGATCTCCTCGACGATCTCGCGCGAGGAGCGCCGCGTGGTCCCCTTGAAGGCCATGTGCTCCAGCAGATGCGAGATGCCATGCTCGTTCGGCTTTTCGTCGCGGCCGCCGACGCCGGCCCAGACGCCGAGCGCGGCCGTCTCCAGATGCGGCATGGAGTCGGTGACGACGGTCAGCCCGGAAGGAAGCTTGGTTACGTCAACACTCATCCGGCAACTCCCTGCTTCGCGGCCCGGCTTACCGAGCGCACGAATTTCTCCACTTCGGTCGAATCGTTTTTCATCACGGTGATGTGTTCGGCTCTGGTCATAAGGCCGTCGAGCCAGGCCGGCAATTGCGGCCGCACGCCACAGGCGGCTTCCACCGCGTCGGGAAACTTGGCCGGATGCGCCGTCGACAGCACGATGTTGGGTATCTTCGAATCCGAGACGTCGCGATCGGCTACCGCCAGCGCCACCGCGGTGTGGGGATCGACGAGGTCGCCACCCTCGCGCCAGGCGGCGCGGATCGCGGCGGCCGTCTCGGTCTCATCGGCGCGCCCGGCGTCGAATTCCTCGCGTATCGCGGCCAGCGTGGCGTCCGGCAACACGAAGCGCCCGGATTGTTTCAAGGAAGCCATCAGCCGGCGCACCGCCGCGGCGTCCCGGCCGCCCGCCTCGAACAGCAGCCGCTCGAAGTTGGAGGAGACCTGAATGTCCATCGAGGGCGAAGCGGAGGCGTGGACCTCGCGCACCTCGTAGATGCCGGTCTTGAGCGTGCGCGGCAGAATGTCGTTGACGTTGGAGGCGATGCGCAGCCAGCGGATCGGCAGGCCCATGCGCTTGGCGACATAACCGGCAAAGATGTCGCCGAAATTCCCGGTCGGCACGGTGAAATCCACCACGCGGGCAGGCGCGCCGAGCGCGGTGGCGGCGGTGAAATAATAGACGACCTGGGCGACGATCCGCGCCCAGTTGATCGAGTTGACGCCGGACAGCGAAACCGCGTCGCGAAAGCCGTGATGGTTGAACATCGCCTTCACGATCGCCTGGCAATCGTCGAAGGTGCCTTCGATCGCGAGCGCATGCACGTTGGCCGCGCCCGCCGTCGTCATCATCCGCCGCTGCACGTCGGAGATTCGCCCGTGCGGGAACAGCACAACCAGATCGACATTGTCGAGGCCGGCAAACGCATCGACCGCGGCGCCGCCGGTATCTCCCGAGGTGGCGACCACGATGGTGGTGCGCTGGTGGCGTTTGGCCAGCACGTGATCCATCAGCCGCGAGATCAGCTGCATCGCCACGTCCTTGAACGCGAGCGTCGGACCGTGGAACAGTTCAAGCAGGAATTGATGGGGGCCGATCTGATCGAGCGGCGCGACGGCGGGATGGCGGAAGGTGGCGTAGGCCTCGTTGGCCATGCGTCCGAGATCGGCGTCGGAAATTTCACCCGCGGCAAACGGCTTGATCACGTCGACCGCGACTTCCCAGTAGGGCCGGCCGAAAAATCCGGCGATGGTTTGATGCGAGAGTTGCGGCCAGGCCTCGGGCACATAGAGGCCGCCGTCCCGGGCAAGCCCGGTCAGCATCACGTCGCAGAAGCCCAGTACGGGGGCTTCCCCGCGGGTCGAGATATAGCGCGTCAAACCACCCTCCAAAGGCCGTGACCCAATGCCAAGCCTTTGATATAACTAAGTTATTTAACTTCGACGTTCGCGAAGCGCGCGGCACCATAGAGCCTTTTTGAGCGCAGGGGAAATAGTCATGACGGCCAAACACCCCACCCCCGGATCACCCTGCGGGAGGTCAAAAAAAAATGGGCCGCAGCGATGCTGCGGCCCATTCGCCCGGAGTTATCCGGTGTCAGTTGGTGCAAACCTTCATCGTCTTCATGCCGGTTTCGGCTTCGGTTCGGGTCTTGAAGATTCCGTTGTCGACGATGGTGGTGGTGGTGGTTGTCGGCTTGGTTTCGACCACCGTGCATTTCTTGGTCGTGGCGTCGCGCACGACGTAGAATTCCGCGGCGAACGCCGTCCCGGCGAACGCCGACGCGGCAAACACCACCGTTCCGATCGTCAGAAGTTTTTTCATGATGTCCTCCTGGTTTCCCGTGATGCGACCGGCAACTCCCAAGAGAAATAGTTGTTCCAGCCCGCTGTCGTAGCCAGGAACGGTTCCTAACGGTTCCCGCACTTGGTCGGTTCCGACCACCTTAACCATAGGGATTACAAGCAGCCGGCGCGGGCCCGTCGCGGTGCTTCAAACGGAACTATCTTCAACGCCTGCCGTTGGTTGCAAGACCTCTGGGGTCGTCAATAACAACGGTGGTGGAAATGCCCCTCGGTCGATATTTCGCTGTCGCAGGCAGCCTGTTGCTGGCGCTGATGTTCGCTGCGCCCTGGTATATGCCGCAGCTTCCTGTCACGCCGGCTCGGGTCGAATCCGACAAGGGTATCCGGATCGAATCCCGCCACCGATGGCCCCAGAAGATCGTGTTCGACACCAGCCTGCCGATCATCGTTCCGCCGGCGGCGATCGCAGAGTTGACGCCCAACCTGACGCCCCCTGTGGCGTCAAATCCTGCGCCAGAGGCCCGCTCGCCCCGGGACGCTTTTGCATTGGCGGAGCGTGCGACGCTGCAGGCCGAACCGTTGCCATCGACCGTTGCGCGAAAGCCGGTCAAGCGGCCTCAGCAGCGCACCAGATCAGCGCGCGCGATTCCGGCGCCGGTTGCGCGTGAAGTGCCTGCCGGATTTCGGATCGCGCTGCCTGCCGGCTGGTAATCGCGCGCTTTTGTTCCTGCTAGTTTAGGTGTTGACTTCCCGTGCCCCCTCGGCGCGGTACGGGCTGCTCCCCTTGTCAGCTCAAAACGTCCCGCCGCCGCTGGCCACGCCACCAGACGCCGAACGCGACCACCACCGCAAACGCCAGCGTAAACCAGGTGATGGCATATTGCAGATGGTCGTCCTTGAGCCGGACGGTGAGCTTGCCGGGCTTTGGAACCCCACTCTCCGGCGCCGGCTGCTCCAGATCGATATAGAACGGCGCCACGGAATTTCCGCCCTCCGCCCAACCCAGCGCGCGCGCCATCGCGAGATGATCGCGGGTGAACCAGAGCCGCCGCGTGACATCTTCCGGCGGCGTCAGCGCGCCGGCGCCTTCGGGAAAGCGAATGTAGCCGGTGAGTTTCACCGGCTGACCCGTCACGAGCCGGCCCGCGGCGCGATCCTGCCGGCTGCGATCCTGCATCGTGTTCTGGACGAAGCCGGCATTGACCGCCACGATTTCGCCTCCGGGCAGACGCGCCGGCAGAAACGCCCAGGTGCCGGGGCCGGAGATGTCGTCGCGGACCGCCGAGCCGGAGCTGTAAACCATCGCATCCGGCAGCCGCGCGTAGATCGCGGTAAGGCTGACGCGGCGGAATTCGTCGGCGGCGGGGCTGAGGGTGCCCCACTGGGCGGGCGGCGGCAGCTGCGCCGGTTCGACTGCGATTCGCTCGTGCAGCCTCGCAATCAGGGAGTGCTTCTCGATCCGGCGCTGCAGCTGCCAGACGCCGAGCGCAACGAAGGCCGCCACCATCGCCAGCGTGAAGACAGCGAACCCCCTCACCGCATGCCGCCGCGCGACGCCGCGGGTCATTTCGGCTCGCGGTCGATCAGCCGGCCCGGCGCGGCCTTGTGATGGTACTGCAGCGCGATCAGGAGCGATTTCATGGCGCGCAGCGGCAGCAACGTGGTTGCGACGATCAGCGGCAGCCACAGCGCTGCATGCAGCCAGAACGGCGGCTGGTACTTGACCTCGACGATCAGCGCGGCGGCGACGACGATGGCGCCGGCGAGCATGATCACGAAGACGGCAGGTCCGTCACCGGTATCGATAAAGGCGTAGTCCAGCCCGCAGGACTCGCAACGGGGCCGCAGACGGAGGAAGCCCGCGTAAAGCTTGCCCTTGCCACAGCGCGGGCAGCGGCAGGCAATTCCGCGCATCGCGCTCTCGGTCAAGGTCGATACCGCGTGATCTGACATTGGCTCTATTTTCCGAACCGTTGCCGGTTTCGATTGAGCAGGAGCCGGGCTCTCATTCGCCTGGCAATCCCATGAACACGAAAAAGGGGCGGTCCTGGCCGACCGCCCCTTGTAGCACGTCCCGCCTGCGTCAGTGGCCGGCCACCGGCCCCGCGCCCCGGAACCAGACATAGATGCAGATGAACAGGAACAGCCAGACCACGTCGACAAAGTGCCAGTACCAGGCGGCAAATTCGAAGCCGAGATGCTGGGTCGGGGTAAAGTGGCCGGCATAGGCGCGGAGCAGGCAGACCAGGAGGAACACGGTGCCGACCAGGACGTGGAAGCCATGGAAGCCGGTCGCCATGAAGAAGGTCGCGCCGTAGATGTTGCCGGAGAACGCGAAGGAGGCGTGGGCATACTCGTAGGCCTGCACCGCGGTGAACGCCGCGCCGAGCAGAACGGTGAGGATCAGGCCGTATTTCAGGCCTTTGCGGTCGCCCTCGAGCAGCGCATGGTGCGCCCATGTTACCGTGGTGCCAGAGGTCAGCAGCAGCAGCGTGTTGAGCAGCGGCAGATGCCAGGGATCGAAGGTTTCGATGCCCTTCGGCGGCCAGGTTCCCGGCACGGTGCAGGCGCCCATCGCCGTCCCCGGACCGCAGCCGAACACCGCGTCGCGCGTGGCCTGGACGGCGTCGGCGGGGAACAGCGCGGAGTTGAAGAATGCCCAGAACCAAGCGACGAAGAACATCACCTCGGAAGCGATGAACAGGATCATGCCGTAGCGGTGGCTGATCTGGACCACGCGGGTGTGGTCGCCCTTGTACTGGGCTTCGCGGATCACGTCGGCCCACCAGCTCGCCATGGTGTAGAGCACGCCGATGGTGCCGATGCCGAACACGATCGGCGCGCCGGCGAACATCTTGTGCATCCACGCGATGGCGCCCACCGCCATGATAAAGGCCGAGACCGAGCCCACGATCGGCCACGGGCTCGGATCGACGAGATGGTAGTCGTGATGCTTGACTTGCGCCGTAGCCATTGCGGTCTCTCCGTTAGCGGTGCCGTACCTTCGGCACGTCTTCGTCTCAAAAACTCAAACCTGTCTCAAAACCAAACGCGAAATTCCGCTCGCGCGGACCTCGCCGGGATCAAAGGTTTCCCCTGCGCCTGTCGCCTTCGCCGGCCGCCACCGGCCGGGGCGCCGGATCGCGCATGGGATAGAAGGTGTAGGACAGCGTGATGGTCTTCAGCCCGTCATTGTCGCGGTCCGCGGCCAGCGCCGGATCGACATAGAATACCACGGGCATCTGGCGCTTCTCGCCCGGATCCATGGTCTGTTCGGTGAAGCAGAAGCAATTGATCTTCTGGAAATAGGCCCCGACCGTGAGCGGCGCGACATTGTAGGCCGCCTGCGCGAAGGTCTTGCGCGCGGCCTGGTTGGTCACGGTATAGAACACGGTGACGACTTCGCCGATCCGGACCTCGATCTCGTTCTGCTCGGGCTCGAACTTCCATGGCAGGCCCGGTGCAACATTGGCGTCGAACCGCACCGCGATCTTGCGCGCCAGCGGCGCGCCGGAGGGCGCCGAGGTCGCGACCTGGGTGGTGCCGTTGAAGCCGGTGACGCGGCAGAACCAGTTGTAGAAAGGCACCGCCGCATAGGAGGCGCCAAGCATCAGCACGACGACGAAACCGCAAATCGACGCCACCACCGCATCGCGCGTCAGGGTACGGCGCGAAACGGTGGTCGCGCCCGGCGCATGGCCCCCTGTTGTCTGCGGTGCTTCTGTCATCTCACTCATATCGGGCGCACGAGGACGCCCGGCCCCTTGACGATGGTTACGGCGAAAAACAGCACGACCAGCACGGTGAGCGCGAGCGCGATGGCGATCGAGCGCTGCCGGCGGCTTCTTTTCTGCGCCTCGTTGAGGACGATTCCATCTGGCATCTGCTTGTCATCCATTCCCACGCCATGCGCCCCCTACCCGGTCACGGAGGCGACTGCCGCGCGGATCGCAGGGGCGACCGCGCGGATCACAGGCGCGACCGCGCGGACGACGACATCGAGCAGCAGCGTCGCGAACAGCGCGAACAGATAAACGATCGAGAAGGCGAACAGCCGCCGCGTCGCGCGCAGCGCCGCTTTGCCCTCGCGGTAGCGATAGACATCGACCGCAAGCCACATCATGCCGGCGCCGAGCACCAGCGAGATGACGCCGTAGACCGCGTCGAAATAGCCGAGCGGCCAGGGCGCCAACGCGACCGCCACCAGCACCAGGGTGTAGAGCAGGATCTGCAGGCGCGTGGCGTCGGGGCCGGCGACCACCGGCAGCATCGGCACGCCGGCCCGGGCGTAGTCGTCGCTGCGAAACAGCGCCAGCGCCCAGAAATGCGGCGGGGTCCAGAAGAAGATGATGAGGAACAGCAACCACGGCTCGACCGACAGCGAGCCGGTGGCGGCCGCCCACGCCACGACGGGCGGCAGCGCACCGGCGGCGCCGCCGATCACGATGTTCTGGGCAGTCCAGCGCTTCAGCCACAGGGTATAGACCACCACATAGAAGAAGATCGTGAACGCCAGCAAGGCCCCGGCCAGCCAGTTGACGAGGATACCGAGCGTCATGACCGAGAAGAAAGCCAGGATCAGGCCGAACGTCATCGCTTCCTGCTGGGTGATGCGTCCGCGCGGAATCGGCCGGTTGGCGGTGCGCGACATCAAGGCGTCGATATCGCCCTCAAAGGCCATGTTCAGCGCGCCCGATGCGCCGGCGCCGACCGCGATGCAGAGGATCGAGGTGAAGCCCAGGACCGGATGGACGTGGCCCGGCGCTATCACGAGGCCGACCAGCGCGGTGAAGATCACGAGCGACATCACCCGCGGCTTCAGCAGCGCCAGGTAGTCGCCGACTTCCGCCTCGGAAATCCGGGGACGAACATCGATGGCGTTATGCTCGACTACCGACAAGATGATCTCGCTTGGTTTCAAGTGCGCGGCGCGCGCCAGTGGCGCGCCCCAAAGGAGGCGTTACTGCACGCGCGGCAGCACTTCGAACTGGTGGAAGGGCGGCGGCGACGACAGCGTCCACTCCAGCGTGGTGGCGCCGACGCCCCACGGATTGTCGGCGGCGGCCTGCTTGCGCATGAAGGCGTCGATCACGCCCCAGATGAAGATCAGCACGCCGAAGCCCGAGATGTAGGAGCCGAGTGAGGACACCAGGTTCCAGCCCGCAAACGCGTCCGGATAGTCGATGTAGCGCCGCGGCATGCCGGAAAGGCCGAGAAAATGCTGCGGGAAGAACACCAGATTGACGCCGATGAAGGTGATCCAGAAGTGCAGCTTGCCGATCGCTTCCGAGTACATGTAGCCCGACATTTTCGGGAACCAGTAGTACCAGCCGGCGAAGATCGCGAACACGGCGCCGAGCGACAGCACGTAGTGGAAGTGCGCGACCACATAGTAGGTATCCTGCAGCACGCGATCGACGCCGGCATTCGCCAGCACGACGCCGGTGACGCCGCCGAGCGTGAACAGGAAGATGAAGCCGACCGACCACAGCATCGGCGTCTTGAACTCGATCGAGCCGCCCCACATCGTGGCGATCCAGGAGAAGATCTTCACGCCGGTCGGCACCGCGATCACCATGGTGGCGGCGACGAAATAGGCCTGCGTCGCCGACGACATGCCGACGGTGTACATGTGGTGCGCCCACACCACGAAGCCGATGCCGCCGATCGCGACCATGGCGTAGGCCATGCCGAGATAGCCGAACACGGGCTTCTTCGAGAAGGTCGAGACGATCTGGCTCACCATGCCGAAGCCGGGCAGGATCAGGATGTACACTTCGGGATGGCCGAAGAACCAGAACAGGTGCTGGAACAGCACCGGATCGCCGCCGCCATCGGCGGAGAAGAAGGTGGTGCCGAAGTTGCGATCGGTCAGCAGCATGGTGATGGCGCCGGCAAGCACCGGCAGTGACAGCAGCAGCAGGAACACCGTGACCAGGATCGACCACACGAACAGCGGCATCTTGTGCAGGGTCATGCCCGGCGCGCGCATGTTGAAGATCGTGGTGATGAAGTTGATGGCGCCGAGGATCGAGGAGGCGCCGGCCAGATGCAGCGACAGGATGGCGAAATCGACCGCCGGTCCCGGATGGCCCGAAGTCGACAGCGGCGCGTAGATGGTCCAGCCCGCGCCGACGCCGTTGCCGCCGGGCGCGCCCTCGACAAAGGTGGACATCAGCAACAGCGCAAACGACGCCGGCAGCAGCCAGAACGAAATGTTGTTCATGCGCGGGAACGCCATGTCCGGCGCACCGATCATCAGCGGCACGAACCAGTTGCCGAAGCCGCCGATCATCGCCGGCATCACCATGAAGAAGATCATGATCAGGCCATGCGAGGTCACGAACACGTTGTAGGTGTGCGCTTCGTGGAACAGCTGGACGCCGGGATACATCAGCTCGATGCGGATCGCGATCGACATCGCCGCACCGATCACCCCGGCGATGATCGCGAACACCAGGTACATCGTGCCGATGTCCTTGTGGTTCGTCGAATAGACGAAACGCCGCCATCCGGTCGGATGCGCGTGCGCGTGGTCGTCATGTCCGTGTCCGCGGGCGTGATCGAGGTTTGTCGCTGCCGTCGTTGCCATTTTGAAATCCTGCCTTGCAGTCCCTTTTCGGACCTTTCTAAGGTCCCGTCGCCCTTGTCCCGTTGCTGCGCCCTCGCCGGCCCTAGAACCCTGAACTCTGAATTCCTGGGCCCGCCAAGCCTCGGGCTTACTGCGCAGCCTGACCGGCCGCGGCGAACGTGTTCGCCGGGTTGGTCGCATATTTCTTCTTTGCGGCTTCAACCCAGGCCGCGAACTCCTGGTCGTTCACGACCCGAACCGCGATCGGCATGAAGGCGTGATCCTTGCCGCACAATTCCGAACACTGGCCGTAATACATGCCGACCTTGGTGGCCTTGAACCAGGTTTCGTTGAGGCGGCCGGGAATCGAGTCGATCTTGATGCCGAACGCCGGCACCGCGAAGGCGTGGATCACGTCGGCGCCGGTGGTCTGGACCCGGATCACCTTGTTGACCGGGACCACCATCTCGTTGTCGACCCCGAGCAGGCGCGGCTGCTTGTCCGCCGCCATCAGCGAATCGAACTCGAACTTGCCGTTATCGGGATAGGCGTAGCTCCAGTACCATTGTTTGCCGGTGGCCTTCACGGTCAGATCGGCCTTGGGAATGTCGAGCTGCTGGAACAGCAGCCGGAACGACGGCACCGCGATGCCGACCAGGATCAGCACCGGAATCAGCGTCCAGGCCACCTCGATCAGCGTGTTGTGGGTGGTCTTGGAGGGAACCGGGTTGGCCTTGGCGTTGAACTTCACCACCACCACGACCAGCAGCGCCAGAACGAACAGCGTAATCAGCGTGATCAGCCAGAACAGGAAGTTATGGAACCAGACGATGTTCTCCATCACCGGGGAGGCGGCCTCCTGCAGCGTGTACTCCCACGGCTTGGGCTGCCCCGCCAACGCCGTCCCGCCGGAGATGAGCGCCATGCCCGCCGCCGCCAACCCCAGCAAACGCTGGCCCTTCGACATCTTCATGCCGCTCGCGCTCCCTTGAATAAATCCCCTGGGCACCTCAGCCAGGTGGCTGAAAATGCCGCTCGACCCGCGCCTCCAAACCGCCGACCGCAAGAACTTTGCAAGTACACCTTCATCGCAAGTGCGCTTTCAGTACCGAGGCCAGATCGTCAGGACGCGTCAAAATCCAGCCTCTCAAACCATAATTCCAAGGCTCTCGCAATGCAGTAGTGGGAGGTTCGGCCATGCGTCACCTTGTATTCGCGGGATGCCGGGTTTTTCCAGTCAATCACCCAAAATCCGCGGTTTGGTCGGCACGCCGGCTTGACAGGCGGATTGCCGGAGGTAGGCACGGTCAGGGTGTTTTCGAGGAACATGATTCGCGACCGCCGCGGCGGGCCGGCCCCGGCGCGAGCGGACCAACGACCGCCTTCAAGACGCCGTGATTGCGTATCAGTCCGGACAAGTCGGGTGGCAGGGCGCGTGACCCGGTATGGCTTTGAATTGGTCTGCGAAACCCGTCACCGGCGAGGCCGGAAATGTCAGAGGATCGACCCGGATGGGACGCTCGAGATATCAGGCGAAACTCGAGAGGGGACCGACCTGCTGGCTCGGCGCCCTGCTCGCCGCCGCTTTTCTGCTCGGCTTGACCCAGACCGCCGGTGCGCAAGGCGCGGTGCGGTCGGTCCATGGCGACTGGCAGATCCGCTGCGACACCCCGCCGGGCGCGCAAGGCGAGCAATGCGCGCTGATCCAGAGCGTGGTCGCCGAGGACCGCTCCAACGCCGGGCTGACCGTGATCGTGCTGAAAACCGCCGACCAGAAGAGCAAGCTGATGCGGGTGGTGGCGCCGCTCGGCGTGCTGCTGCCCTCCGGCCTCGGGCTCAAGCTCGACAACCAGGACGTCGGCCGCGCTGGTTTCGTCCGTTGCCTGCCCAATGGCTGCGTCGCCGAGGTGGTGATGGACGAGAAGCTGCTCGGCCAGTTCCGGACCGCCAAGACCGCAACCTTCATCATCTTCGAGACGCCGGAGGAGGGCATCGGCTTTCCGCTCAGCCTGAACGGGCTGGGCGAAGGGTATGACAAGCTGCCGTGAGGGGGCTCCCCTTTCGCGACAATCGCGCTTATCTTCATTACTGTCGTCTCGGCCGAGCGAAGCGCGAGCCCGGACCATAGCCGCGGGTGTCCGTGGATACTGATGCGTGCCGCAGGTGTGCCGCAAATTCTGGCGCCTGCGGTTATGGGTCCTGCGTTCGCAACGATGGCGCTTACTTGAAAATCGGAGCCTGCATGACCAATCCCGCCACCACCTCCCTGCTCGACCGCGCCAATCTCGACCGCGATGCCGTCCGACGCGAGATCGCGCGGGGGCTTGAGGGCGCCGACGATGGCGAACTGTTCCTGGAATATGGCCAGACCGAAGCGCTGGCGTTCGACAATGGAAGGCTGAAGCAGGCGACCTACGACACCTCGCAGGGGTTCGGCCTGCGCGCCGTCAAGGACGATGCGGTCGGCTATGCGCATTCCTCCGACGTCTCGCTGCCGGCGCTGGTCCGCGCCGCCGATGCGGTCGCTGCCGTCCGCGGCGGCTACAGCGGCCGTTTCGCGCCGGCGCCGGCGCATACCAATGTGCGGCTCTATGGCGATGACAACCCGCTCGACGCGCCGGGGTTCGAGGCCAAGGTGAAGCTGCTGGCCGAGATCGACGCCTATGTCCGCGACAAGGACCCGCGGGTGCGGCAGGCGTCCATCAGCCTGGGGGCCACCTGGCAGGTGGTAGAAATCCTGCGCCCCGACGGCGAAAGCTACCGCGACATCCGGCCCCTGGTGCGGGTCAACGTTTCCGTGGTCGCCGGCCAGGGCGACCGCCAGGAGAGCGGCAGCAAGGGCTATGGCGGCCGCGAGGGCTATGCGCGCTTCATCGAAACCAAGGCGTGGCGCGAGGCCGCCGACGGCGCCATCCGCGAGGCGCTGGTCAATCTGGAATCGATCCCCGCGCCGGCCGGCGAGATGGACGTGGTGCTGGGCGCCGGCTGGCCCGGCGTGATGCTGCACGAGGCGGTCGGCCACGGGCTCGAAGGCGACTTCAACCGCAAGCAGACTTCAGCTTTCGCAGGATTGATGGGCAAGCAGGTCGCGGCCAAGGGCGTCACGGTGGTCGACGACGGCACCATGGCCGCGCGGCGTGGTTCTCTCTCCATCGACGACGAGGGCACCCCGACCAACCGCACCGTGCTGATCGAGGACGGCATCCTGGTCGGCTACATGCAGGACCGCCAGAACGCGCGGCTGATGAACATGAAGCCGACCGGCAACGGCCGCCGCCAGAGCTACGCCCATGTGCCGATGCCGCGCATGACCAACACCTATATGCTGGCGGGCGACCGCGATCCGGCGGAAATTCTGGCTTCGGTGAAGAACGGCATCTATGCGGCGAATTTCGGCGGCGGCCAGGTCGACATCACCTCGGGCAAATACGTGTTCCAGTGCACCGAGGCCTACCGAATCGAGAACGGCAAGGTCGGCGCGCCGCTCAAGGGCGCGATGCTGATCGGCAACGGGCCGACCGACCTGCATCGCATCACCATGGTCGGCAACGACCTCGCGCTCGACACCGGCATCGGCACCTGCGGCAAGAACGGCCAGGGCGTGCCGGTCGGCGTCGGCCAGCCGACGCTGCGGATGGAGAAGATCACGGTTGGGGGAACGGGTTGATTGCGGACATCAGAGGTTGTGCTATTGTGGGTTCGCAGCTATCAAATTGATGCCCTTGCCAATATGCGGTCTTGGATCCAGCCGTTACCCTGCGAAGGAACGATTTCAGCGGTCTTGGGGGCCGCACTTGGCGTTATATTAGCTCTCGATGGAGGGTTGACTGGGAAGGAATTGACCAACTTACCAACTCAAATCGGTCTTATTGGCTATGTGTTGGTGTTTGCAGTAAGCCTCCACTTTGCCTGTACCGCTGTGATCCGCAAGTCGGGACGCATATTTGTCTTCTTTTTCTCTCTTTGTGTGATCAGCGCCGTATTTTTCAATCTCGCCCGATTGCATGATGTAACTCTCGACGCTGGCCAACGCATCGCGTTCCTGCCCGACAATGTCGCGTTGCGCGCTACAATGATATTTCTAGCTTGGCTCGGCGTTCAGCTCCTGCTTTCGTATGCCGTAGTGCATTTTAAAGGAAAGAGGTAATGCTCCCCCTTATTGGACTAATGCTGTTGCTTTTCCTGTTGCTTTTGGGGTTTTACTTTATCGCTCTGTTCGAGAGCCGGAACAACCGCAGTGTCTCCACAGAGACTCGTCCTTCAGGTCTGCTGTTTAGCTCTTCGCCTATCCCTCAACAGAAAATTGCGACGCAACTTCGGGAATTAGCTCAAGTCTGGGTCGAGCCTCCTAAGGAAGGACAAACCAAAAAGATTAGCGTTATGCTTTCGCAGTTGGATTTGGATATTCCTGTACACAGACCAGAGTTTCAGTCGAAAGCTGCTGAGGCATTCAGCACCGAGTCCGTACGGAAGTCTCGTGCTTCGTCAATTCCAGGCAACGAAATCGCGTCCTATTACGGCAGATCGGTAAGGTCACAGAGTAACCGGCGGAGAAAGCTGCCGCACCGTCCTAGTAAAGGTGCCCAATGACCCGTGACGAACCGACTGCGGCATCCGATAACAAGGAAAACGCTGCTCGCGATGAAGGGGATGATCCCCTTCCTCCCCTCTTAGAGGTCACCGGACTAATAGTGGATATCTGGCCAGCTTGGGCGCCGTTCCCCAGCCAAAACATCTTCGTTCCTTATTTTAGCGCGAATGTATCAGATGAGGATAAGAAACATTCTTTTGTAACGACCCTGTCCTTGCCTGATCTGGTCTTTACCTGCTCGCAGGTCGCTCATGTGCTTAAGATAAGTTGCAAATCTGCAGAGGGTCTCGGGACCGCAAAGATGGGCCTCTTTTCCGAAAAGGCGGTCTTGGTTAGCGAAATAGATGACATAGTTAGTGATCTGGGGGCTTTGCGGAAAATGCTCGTTGAAACCGATGTTGTGAAAGAAATAGATATTGAAGGTGATGAGGACGACGGTGCGCAAGGAGCCTCAGAAGACTAACTCGCGCGCCAAGGCGGTGCAGTTGGCCGCGATCGTGGCATCGTGTTCGTGGCCAAGGGCGCGATCGCCGAGACGTTTTGCGTGCCATCCGGCTCGACGGAGCCGACGCTTCTGATCGGCGACGCACTGGTGGCCTCGAAATTCCCTTACGGCTACGGATCACGGTGCTCGCCCCCGCCGCCCGCTACCTAAAACGACGTCGTCAGGTCGGTAAGCCATTGCGGCGAGGCCGCGACCAGAGCGGCCTCGATCCTCTTGTCGGCGCCGGAGACAATGGCCGCGCCGATCAGGATGAAGGCGGCGCCGAGCAGGCCCTTGCCGAGCGTTCCGGCCGACATCAGCCGCGCACGCACCCGCATCAAGGTGGCGCGCGACAGCCATCCGAGCAGCACCAGCGGCAGGCCGGCGCCTATTCCGAAAACGGCCATGGTCAGCGCCACCTGCGGCAGGTCGCGGCCCTGCGACGCCAGCAGCGAGGCGGCGCCGAGCGTCGGGCCGACGCAGGGCGACCAGACCGCGCCGAGCAACAGACCGATCGCGAACTGGCCGGCGAAACCGGACGATGAAACGCCGGCAAACTGCCGGTCTGCCCAGGCCGACACCCGCCCGCCGGCCGCCGCCAGTTGCGCCTGCCATGACGGCATCAGCAGCACCGCGCCGAGCGCGATCATGACGATGGCGGCGGCGACGCGGAAAAAGCCGGCGTCGACGCCGAGCGCAAAGCCCGCCACCGCCAGCAGCAGTCCGATTCCGGTGAACGAGATCGAAAGGCCCAAGGCCAGCGCCAGCGCGCCGAGCGGATGCGCGGCGACCGCGGCCCCGAGCACGATCGGCACCAGCGGCAGCACGCAGGGCGACAGGATCGACAGCAGTCCGGCCACAAAGGCCAGCGCGAGCGCGGCCATCGGCTTGGGCTACAGGCTCTTGTCGAGCAGCGCCGCGATCGAGGCCTGCCGGGTGTCGCCGACCGAGCGTCCGCGCTCAACCGTTCCCTTGAACACGATCAACGTCGACTGGCTCTGCGCCCTGAATTCCTTCACGGCAGCTTTCATCGCGTCAAAATCGACGCGGAAGATTTTCAGATCCTTGAACTTCTCCTCTGCCGCCAGCTTTTCCAGGATCGGCGCCTGCGCCTTGCAGGTCGGGCACCAGTCGGCATGGATTTCGACCAGGATCGGGCTGCCTGCCGCCTGCGCCGCCTTGAACGCCTCGGCCGAGAACGGGACCGGACCGGCGGCCGACGCCGGCTGCGACCATCCGGCCGCCAGCAGCGACGCCCCGATCACGGCTGCGTGAAAGCACCGGCGCGAGAACCTCATCGTGGACATGTCGATCTCCCTGATTTTGCGCGCCAGACACGCAATCTTCGGGCAGATCGGCATCGGCGCAACGCAGTTACGTCGCGGCCCCCCGCGATGTTACCGCACCACCCCGGAAACAAACCCGGGCTTCCTTCGCGGCGGCTTGATGTCCTTCTTCAGGAAGCAATGCGCCTCGCGGCCGGCATAGCCCGGCCGCGCAAAGGTCCAGGCGCGGCATTTGGCGTCGGCGGTGCAGGCGGCCTTGCAGGCATCGTCGCCTTCGTCGCTTTTCAGGTCGAAACTGCGGTAGTCGCCACCGAAGCGGTCGATCGAGGTTTCCATCGCCCCGGTGCGCGGCTCGACCACGCCGGCGCCACGCACGCCGGAGACGCAGCAATTACCCTGCACGCGCGCCGGCACGCTGCTCTTGAGCCAGCACAGCGCGCCGCCGGCGGCATCGGTCGGATAGTTGAAGCTCCACGCCCGGCAGCGGCGGTCGCGCTCGCACGACAGCGCGCAATCGGCGGGATCGCCGGAGCTCAAGGGCAGGCTGAGATAATCGCTGCCGGGACGGTCGAAATTGGCCTGCGCCAGCGCCGGACGCGCGGACAGCGCCGCCGCCAGCAAGGCAAGCGCCACCACCCCTGCCCTGAACAGGCGACCGATCTCCATCTGCGACTTGCTTCCATCACCCCGCCTCGTCGCGGGCCGGCATTTGAACGGGGGCAACCTGTACGGCGGATGAACGGCGCCGGCGACCCGCAACACGTTCTATCAGAACGCGTATTCCTGATAGGCCGGCTCCACCGAGCCGCCCCAGGCGCCGTGGTATTTCTCCAGCATCTGCTCCGCCGGCGTGCGGCCCGATTCGAGGATCCGCTGCAACGGCTCCAGGTGAAGGCTCTCGTCGCGGCCGGATTGGTCGACGCGGTTGCGCCGCCGCAGCCCGGCATGGGACAGCGTCAGGCACTCGCGGGCGATTTCGAGCATGTCGCGATCCCTGATCCTGGCCTTGAAGCCCAGGCGCGGCACGTCGTCGCGCAACGCCTGGCGCTCCCCGGCGGTCCAGTGGCGGACCAGGTCCCAGGCTGCGTTCAGGCTTTGGTCGTCGTACAACAACCCGACCCAGAACGCCGGCAGCGCCGGCAGCCGGCCCCACGGCACGCCGTCCGCGCCGCGCATTTCCAGGTAGCGCTTGAGGCGGACCTCCGGGAAAATGGTCGATAGATGATTGGCCCAGTCCGACAGCGTCGGGCGTTCTCCGGGAAGCGAATTGTTGCGGCCCTCGAAGAAGGCCCGGAACGACGAACCGGCGACGTCGATATAGCTCTCGCCGCGCTTGACGAAGTACATGGGGACGTCGAGCGCGTAATCGACCCAGCGCTCGAATCCCATGCCGTCCTCGAACGCCCAGGGGATCATGCCGGCGCGCGCATTGTCGGTATCGCGCCAGATCTCGGAGCGGAACGACAGATACCCGTTCGGCTTGCCCTCGGTGAACGGCGAATTGGCGAACAGGGCGGTCGCGACCGGCTGCAGCGCCACCGACACCCGCAACTTCCTGACCATGTCGGCCTCGGAGCAGAAGTCGAGATTGGTCTGCACCGTGCAGGTCCGGTACATCATGTCGATGCCGTAGCGGCCGACCTTGGGCATGTAGTTGGTCATGATCTTGTAGCGGCCCTTCGGCATCGCCGGAATCTGCGACCGCGACCAGGACGGCGTCATGCCGAGCCCGAGAAAACCGATGCCGAGCGGCGTCGCGACCTCGCGCACCTGCGCCAGATGCGCCATCAGCTCGGACTGGGTCTGATGCACGGTCTCGATCGGCGCGCCGGACAATTCGAACTGGCCGCCGGGCTCCAGCGAAATCGCCCCGCCGCCAGTGACGTCATAGAGGCCGATGATGTTGCCGCGCTCCATGATCGGCTCCCAGCCGAGCAGGAGCTGCATGCCTTCGAGCAGCGCGCCGATGCCGCGCCCGCCCTCGTAGGGCACCGGCTGGTGGCCTTCGAGGGTGAACGGGGTTTTCTCGTGCTCGGTGCCGATGCGGAATTCGGACGGCGGCTTGATGCCGGCTTCCATCCACCCCACGAGCTCGTGCCGCGACTGCAGCGGCGTCATATCGATCTGGTCACGCGCCATGAAAAACCCGGATCCTTGGCGATTCGACCGAACGCGCCGTGTGGCTGAAAGGGATGCGGACGACGTTGTCCGCAACATCGGATGGTATCAGGGCGATCATCGGGCGGGCGCGCCGTCGCGGGCGCCCGCCGCCTTGATATCCCCGCAGGAGCAGCCCAGCCGGTCGAGCAGACCGCAGAGCTTGACGGCGTCGGCATCGGACAATTTGGAGCCGACGTGTTTTTCGATCGCCGCCGAATAGGCCTGCCACATCTTCTTCTGCATCTCGCGCCCGGCCTCAGTGATCTCGACGAACTGGCCGCGCTTGTCGATCTCGCATTCGCGCCGCGCCGCCAGCCCCTCGTCGACCAGCCGGTCGATCAGCCGCGAGGTGGAGTATTGCGGGATCAGCATCTGCTTTTCCAGTTCCACCGGCCGCATCTCGCCGGAGGGCGCGCGCGACAATTCCAGCAGCGCGTCGTACCAGGCCAGCGGCGGGAACCCAGCCTTCTTCAGATCCTGCTCGACGGCGTCAAGCACCCGGCTCTGGACCCGCATCAGGCGGATCCAGGCGGCGGTCGCCTCGGTCGATGGTTTGCGTTTCATGGCCCGGTCCATAGCTGTTCCGGACAGTGTACCGCACTAAATGCAGCTGCATCAATCTTGACTATTGCATGCACATGCATTTAGTCGTGCCATCCGCCACATCGAGGGAAGGAAAACGCCGATGAAACTGTATTATTCTCCGGGCGCCTGCTCGCTATCTCCCCATATCGCGCTGCTCGAGGCCGGCCTGCCCTATGATCTGGTCAAGGTCGACCTGCGCGCCAAGAAGCTGGAAAACGGCGACGACTTCCTGAAGGTCAACCCGAAGGGCCAGGTGCCGGCGCTGGCGCTGGACTCGGGCGAACTGGTCACCGAAGGCACCGTCATCGTCCAGATGATCGCCGACAAGGCGCCGGGCAAGAATCTGGCGCCCGCCCGCGACAGCGACGAGCGCTACAAGCTCCTGGAGTGGCTCAACTTCATCACCACCGAACTGCACAAGAATTTCGGCCCGATGTTCTCGCCGGTGCTGGCCGACGACGCCAAGGCCTTCTTCAAGGACCGGGTGATGGCCAAGTTCAAGTATCTGGAGAGCGCGCTGGCCGGCAAGGACTACGTGATGGGCAAGCAGTTCACCGTCGCCGACGCCTATCTGTTCACGATGCTGTCCTGGGCCGAGCGCCTGAAGTTCGACATGTCCGGTATGCCCAACCTCACCGCCTACAAGGCCCGCGTCGGCGCACGCCCGAAGGTGCAGGAAGCGCTCGTCAAGGAAGGCCTGATGAAGGCGGCGTAGGCGCCGGCGGACAGCGAATGCGAAGAAGGGCTGGATCGATGATCCGGCCCTTTTTTGTTTTTCCCGTCATTCCGGGATGGTGCGTCAGCACCAGACCCGGAATCTCGAGATTCCGGGTTCGATGCTTCGCATCGCCCCGGAATGACCAAGATGGCTACGCCGCCAGCTTCTTCGGCGGGAATTTGCCGTAGAAGGTCTCGCCCTTGGCAGCCATGTCGACCAGCAGTTTGGGCGGCGTGAAGCGCGAGCCAAACTTCGCCTCCAGCTTGCGGCAGAGTTCGACGAACTTTTTCGTTCCCATGAAGTCGATATAGGACAGTGTGCCGCCGGTGAATGGCGCGAAGCCGAAGCCGAGGATCGAGCCGACATCGGCCTCGCGCATGTCGGTGATGACGTGGTCCTCCACGGTGCGCGCGGCCTCCACCGCCTGCACCACCAGGAAGCGCTGCTTCAATTCCTCGACATCGAGCGTATCCGGATCGAGTTGCTTCGGCTGCAGCGCGGCAAGGCCGGGCCACAGGCTTTTCTGGCCCTTGCCCTTTTCGGGGTAATCGTAAAAGCCCTTGGCATTCTTGCGCCCCAGGCGGCCCTGCTTTTCGACCAGTTCCACCATCAGTTTCTTCTGGTCCGGGTTGATGGCGTTGGGGCCGAGATCGGCTTCCGTCGCCTTGATGACCTTGAGGCCGAGATCGAGCGCCACTTCGTCCGACAGCGACAGCGGACCGACCGGCATGCCGGCCATCCGCGCGGTGTTCTCGATCATCGCCGGAGGCACGCCTTCCAGGAACATCTCGTTGCCTTCGGCGATGTAGCGGCCGACGCAGCGGTTGGCGTAGAAGCCGCGGCTGTCGTTGACGACGATCGGCGTCTTGCCGATCACGCGCACATAGTCGAGCGCGGCGGCCAGGGCTATGTCGCCGGTGTTCTTGCCGAGGATGATTTCGACCAGCATCATCCGCTCGACCGGCGAGAAGAAATGGATGCCGATGAACCTGCCCTGATCCTTGAAGCCTTCGGCCAGCGAGGTGATCGGCAGTGTCGAGGTGTTGGAAGCAAAGATCGCCCCCGCCTTGAGGTGCTGCTGCGCCTTGGCAAAGGTCTCCGCCTTGACCTTGCGGTCCTCGAACACCGCCTCGATCACGAGGTCGCAATCTGCGAGCGCGGCGTAATCCGCGGTTGGCATGATGCGCGCCAGCAGCGCGTCGCGATCCGACGCCTTGGCGCGACCCTTGGCGACCTGCTCGTCGATCACCTTCTGGGCGTGCGCCTTGCCCTTGTCGGCGCTGTCCTGGTCGCGGTCGATCAGCACCACGTCGAGGCCGGCGCGCGCCGAGACGTAGCCGACGCTGGCGCCCATGAAGCCGGCGCCGATCACGGCGATTTTCTTCACCGCGGTCGGCGGCACGTTGGCAGGACGCCGCGCGCCCTTGTTGAGCTCCTGCATCGACAGGAACAGGCTGCGGATCATCGCCGCCGCTTCCTTGGAACGCAGCACTTGCGTGAAGTAGCGCGACTCGACCCGCAGCGCGGCGTCGATCGGCAGCTGTAGGCCCTCATAGACGCAGCTCATGATGGCGCGGGCGGCCGGATAATTGTCATAGGTCTCGCGGCGGTAGATGGCGTTGCCGGCCGGGAACATCATCATGCCGGCCTTGGAGAACACCGGCCCGCCGGGCAGCTTGAAGCCCTTCTCATCCCAGGGCGCGACCGCCTTGCCGCCGCCCTTGATCCAGTCCTTGGCGGCCTTGACCAGGTCGGCGGCTGGAACGATGGCGTGAATCAGATTGAGCGTCTTGGCCTTGTCGACCGTGACCGGATCGCCCTTGAGCAGGATCGTCATCGCATCCTGCGGCGACACCAGACGCGGCACGCGCTGAGTGCCGCCGGCGCCGGGGAACAGGCCGACCTTCACTTCGGGCAGGCCGAGCCGGGTCTTGGGGTTTTCAGCCGCGACACGGTAGTGGCAGGCCAGCGTCACCTCGAAGCCGCCGCCGAGCGCGAGCCCGTTGATCGCGGCCGCCCAGGGCTTGCCGCAGGTTTCGATGCCGCGCAGCACCAGCGAGAAGCGGCGGCTCTGGTCGAACAGCATCTGGTTGGCGGCTTCCTCGCCCTTTTCCTTCAGCATCTTGGCATAGGCGAGGTTCATGCCTTCGAGCATCGAGAGATCGGCGCCGGCGCAGAACGCTTCCTTGCTCGAGGTGATGACGACGCCCTTCACCGCGGCGTCCGCCGTGGTCTGCTTCAGGATCGCCTCGAGTTCGGTGGTCGAGGTCTCGTCCAGCACATTCATCGAACGTCCGGGGATGTCCCAGGTGGCGAGCGCAATGCCGTCGGCGTCGGTTTCCAGTTTGAAATTCTTGAAGGCCATGTTGGTCGCTCCCTCGATGCCGGCTGCCGGTGTCAGGCGCGGCGGTTGTCTTGGATCTCGCGTTACACCCGCTCGATGATGGTCGCCGTGCCCATGCCGCCGCCGATGCACAGCGTCACCAGCGCGGTCGATTTGTTGGTTCGCTCGAGTTCGTCGAGCACGGTGCCGAGGATCATGGCGCCGGTCGCCCCCAGCGGATGACCAAGCGCGATCGCGCCGCCATTGACGTTGATCTTCGAGGGATCGATGTCGAAGGCCTGCATGTAGCGCAACACCACCGAGGCAAAGGCCTCGTTCAGCTCGAACAGGTCGATGTCCGATTTCTTCATGCCGGAGCGCTCGAACAGCTTTTCGGTGACGTCGACCGGGCCGGTCAGCATCATCGCCGGCTCCGAGCCGATATTGGCGAAGGCGCGGATTCGGGCGCGCGCCTTCAGACCGTGCCTGGCGCCGGCCTCCTTGCTGCCGAGCAGCACCGCGCCGGCGCCGTCGACGATCCCGGAGGAGTTGCCGGCATGGTGGACGTAGTTGATCTTCTCGACCTCGGGATGCGACTGGATCGCCACCGCGTCGAAGCCACCCATCTGGCCCATCACCACGAAGGAGGGCTGCAACTGGCCGAGCGACTGCATCGTCGTGGTCGGGCGCATGTGCTCGTCCTTGGCGAGGATGGTGAGGCCGTTGACGTCCTTGACCGGCACCACCGACTTGCTGAAGCGGCCCTCGTCCCAGGCCTTGGCCGCGCGCTGCTGGCTCTGCACCGCGTAGGCATCGACGTCGTCGCGCGAGAAGCCGTATTTGGTGGCGATCAGGTCGGCCGAGACGCCCTGTGGCATGAAGTAGGACGGCACCGCCATCGAGGGGTCCATCGGCCAGGCGCCGCCGGACGCGCCAATGCCGACGCGGCTCATCGATTCGGCGCCGCCGCCGATCACCAGTTCATGCTGGCCGGCCATGATCTGGGCGGCGGCGAAATTCACGGCGTCGAGGCCGGAGGCGCAGAAGCGGCTGATCTGCACCCCGGGGACGGCCTCGCCGAGGCCCGCCTTGAGCGCCGCGAAGCGCGCGATGTCGCTGCCGGCCTCGCCGACCGGATCGACCACGCCGAGGATGACGTCGTCGACCACGTCTTCGGCGAGATTGTTGCGTTCCTTCAGCGCCTGCAGCGGCACCGTCGCCAGCGCCAGCGCGGTGACCTCGTGCAGCGCGCCGTCGGCCTTGCCGCGACCGCGCGGGGTGCGAACGTGATCGTAAATATAGGCCTCAGGCATCGCGTTTCTCCCGTTTCGGTCTCGGCTCCGGTTGAACCAGACGAATTACAGAACAATCAGGTCATTTAACCGTCATTGCGAGGAGCTCGCGACAAAATTGCGAAGCAATTTTGCGCTGAAGCGACGAAGCAATCCAGACTTGCCTTGTTGCGCGATGGATTGCTTCGCTTCGCTCGCATTGACGATAGAATTTTGTCGATGCGTCAAAAGGCTTCCGCCGCCAGCTCCATCGTGGTGTCGCTCCCGCTCTGGATGCGCGCAAGGTGCACCGAGGTCTCCGGCAACATCCGCTCCATGAAGAAGCGGCCGGTCACCAGCTTGGTGGAGAGATAGGGGGTGGCGCCGGTGGCCGCAATCTTGTCCTGCGCCACCTTGGCCATCCGCGCCCACATATAGCCGAAGGTGACGAGCCCGAACAATTGCATGTAGTCGGTGGCGGCGGCGCCGGCATTGTCGGGCTTGGCCATCGCGTTCTGCATCAGCCAGCCGGTGGCCTGCTGCAGATGGCCGAGCGCGGTCGAAAGCGGCGTCACGAACGGCTTCATGGCCTCCTCGCCGCCATGCTCCTTGGCAAAAGCGGCGACCTCGCCGAAGAACGCCATCACGGCGCGGCCGCCGTCGCGCGGCAGCTTGCGGCCAACCAGATCGAGCGCCTGGATGCCGTTGGCGCCCTCGTACAGCATGGCGATCCGCGCATCGCGCACGAACTGCTCCATGCCGTGCTCGGCGATATAGCCATGGCCGCCATACATCTGCTGCGCCATCACGGTGTTGGCAAAACCGACATCGGTCATGACGCCCTTCATGACCGGCGTCATCAGGCCCATATGGTCGTCGGCTTCCTGGCGGTCCTTGGGGTCGGAGGATCGGTGGGCGACGTCGCTCTTCAGCGCGGTCCACACCACCATGGCGCGCGCCGCCTCGTTGAAGGCGCGGATGGTGAGCAGCACGCGGCGCACATCGGGATGCACGATGATCGGATCGGCCGCCTTGTCCGGCGCCTTGGCGCCCGACAGCGCGCGGCCTTGCAGGCGCTCGCGGGCATAGTTGACGGCGTTCTGGTAGGCGACCTCGGATTGCGCCAGGCCCTGCACGGCGACGCCGAGGCGGGCCTCGTTCATCATCACGAACATGCCCTGCATGCCGCGGTTTTCCTCGCCGATCAGCCAGCCGGTGGCGCCGTCGTAGTTCATCACGCAGGTGGAGTTGCCGTGGATGCCCATCTTGTGCTCGATCGAGCCGCAGGTCACGCCGTTGCGCGCGCCAAGCGAGCCGTCGGCATTGACCAGGATCTTCGGCACCACGAACAGCGACACCCCCTTGATGCCTGCCGGCGCGCCTTCGATCCGCGCCAGCACCAGGTGGATGATGTTGTCGGCCAGGTCGTGCTCGCCGGCGGAGATGAAAATCTTGGTGCCTGATATCTTGTAGCTGCCGTCGGGCTGCTTCACCGCCTTGGTGCGCAACAGGCCGAGATCGGTGCCGCATTGCGGCTCGGTGAGGTTCATGGTGCCGGTCCATTCGCCGGCCACCATCTTCGGCAGGAACATCTTCTTCTGGTCGGGCTTGCCATGCACGATCAAGGCGGCGGTCGCGCCCATGGTCAGGCCGCCATACATCGAGAACGCCATGTTGGCCGCGCTCTGGAACTCGGTGACGACCTGGCTCAGCGTCACCGGCAGTCCCTGCCCGCCATATTCCGCCGGCGCCGACAGCCCGAGCCAGCCGCCCTCGGCGACCTGCCGGTAGGCTTCCTTGAACCCCTTCGGCGTGGTGACGCGGCCGTCATCGTGGCGGACGCAGCCTTCGAGATCGCCGACGCGGTTGAGCGGCTGCAGCACCTCCTCGGAGAGCTTGGCGGCCTCGCCGATGATCGCCTCGCGCACGTCGGCGGAGGCGTCGCTGAACCCGGGAAGATTATTGTAGCGATCGATCTGGAACACGTCGTTGAGGAGGAAGGTGACGTCTTCCACGGGGGCCTTGTAGATCGGCATGGTGTTCTCCCGGCAGCGGCAGGATTGAAATTGGACGGCGGCGCGAACTGAAATCTGGCGATGTTGGCGGCAGTGAACTCTATCCGGTTACGGGCGTTGCAGCGAGCGAGCCGACCGCGACAAGCGGCCGGGCACGCCGAATTGATATCGTTGCCCGGCCTCTCATTGCTTGGTGAGTTGCTCCCCCATCAGACGATGCAGCAGGTTGATCGCTTTCAGCGGACGCACCATCACCTTGAAATGGGTGATTCGGCCATCGTGGCTAAAACGGATGATATCGACGCCGTTGATCCTGACGCCCTCGATCTCGTTCTCGAATTCGAGCACCGCGCCATCGGCGCTGCGCCATTCGCCGGTATATTTGAAGCCGGGCCCGCCCAGCACCTTCTCTGCACCCGCCAGATATTTGAAGGTGATGTCGCGGCCGCGCTGCGGCGTATGCACCACCGGGCTTTCGAACACCGCGTCGGGGTGCAGCAGGTCCCAGAGCGCCGCGGTGTCATGGGACTTCATGTAGCCGTACCACTTGTCGAGGCCATCCATGGTCATCATGTCTCCATTCCCCGTCCGTAGCGCCGCCGGCGCGGCATCGGCGCACAACCGCAGCCCATCTTTATGCCTGTTGACGCATATGCTACTTTATGCATATTGTCAACGCTTCCGCAGCCGGAGGGTGACGTCTTGGCGCTTGGCGATGCGATCCTGGCCTGCCTGACCGAACGTCCGATGACAGGCTACGAGCTTGCCAAGACCTTCGACGCCTCCATTGGATTCTTCTGGAAGGCCAACCACCAGCAAATTTATCGCGAGCTCACCCGGCTGCGCGACCGCGGCCATATCGAGGGCCGCGAGGTCGTGCAATCCGGCAAGCCCAACAAGCTGGTCTACACGCTGACCCCGGCGGGACGGGCGGCGCTGCGACACTGGGCGGCGCGGCCGAGCGTGCCGGCCTCGATCAAGGACGACCTGCTGGTGCGCCTCTACGCGCTCGACAGCGTCGACATCGAACCCCTGCGCACCGACCTGATGGCGCGGCTGGAACACCACCGCGACCGCTTCGCCCGCTACGAGCGGCTGCTCAACAAGCGGTTTCCGGACGGCACGGCGTCACCGGCCGATCTCGGCAAGCTGCTTGGACTTCGCATCGGCCTCGCTTACGAGCGCACCGTGGCGGAATGGTGCGAACAGGCGATCGAGGCGCTGTCGGCGCTCGCCTCGGGCAAGCGGAGCAACGTCGTTTCGATCGCGGACGGTAAGCGCGAGAACAACGGTTGAAGCGCGACCCTCCCGTCGCCCGGGCAACTTTAGCGCCGCGATCCGTCATTCCTTAACCCGTTCTTTACCGTGACGCTGAAAAGTCGGGGTCTGAGGCAGACGGCCTGCGCGGAATCCGATTGTCTCTTCAGCGGGACGCGCGGGGCGGCTGACGGCGCAGATGAAGCGCCTGGGGTCGGAACCGGACGAGAGCATGAATTCGCGCGTATCCTGGAGTGTCGACGGCATCGATCCGTCCGTCCGCGAAAGGGCCGAGGGCGCCGCGCGCCGCGCCGGCATGTCGCTGAACGACTGGGTCAATTCCACCCTCGGCCAACCCACGCCGGCCGATTTCCGCGCGCCCCGCGAGGCCCGGCCGGCAACGCCCGGCCAGGAAAGCGGCGACGTCGCCGACATCCACCAGCGGCTGGATGCCATCGCCCGGCAGATCGAGCAGATTTCGCGGCCGGCGCCGCGCGGCGACGCCCCGCGCGGCGCGCCGGTGATGGCCCGCGAACTCAACGACGCCATTTCGCGGCTCGACGCCCGGCTGTCGCAGATTTCGCATCCCGAGCCGCGCTTGGCCGAGATCCAGGAGAGGCAGCGCCAGGCCGAGATGGTCGAGCGCGCCGCCGCCCAGGTCTATCGCCCGTCGCCGCCGCTCAGCCCGGCCTCGATGGACTTTGCGATCGCCGAAATCGCCGCGCGCCAGCATCAGCTCGACGGCCCGCCGCCGCGGCGGACGCCGCCCGACCCGGGTCCGGCGGCGCACCCCGCTCCGCCCAAATCCGCGCCGCCGGCCGCGCCTGTTGGTCTCGACTTCAGCTCGCTGGAACGTCACCTGGTCAAGATCACCAGCCAGATCGAGGCGCTGCAGCGCCCCGATCATGTCGAGGCGTCGATCGCGGCGTTCCGGGCCGAGCTTGCCGACATCCGCCGCGCCATCACCGAGGCGATGCCGCGCCGGGCGATCGAATCAATCGAGAACGAGATCCGCTCGCTGTCCCGCCGCATCGACGACAGCCGCCAGAGCGGCAGCGACGGCCAGATGCTCGCCGGCATCGAGGGCGCGCTCGGCGAAATCCGCCAGGCGCTGCGCTCGCTGACGCCGGCCGAGCAACTCGCCGGTTACGACGAGGCGATCCGCAATCTCGGCGCCAAGCTCGACCTGATCCTGCGCGCGAACGACGATCCCTCCACGGTGCATCAGCTCGAAAGCGCGATCACGGCGCTGCGCACGATCGTCTCCAACGTCGCCTCCAACGAAGCGCTGGCGCGGCTTGGCGACAATGTGCAGACGCTGTCGGCCAAGGTCGACCAGCTGTCGCGGCTTGACGGCAACCGCGATTCCTTCGCCATTCTCGAGCAGCGCATCGCCGCGCTGACCGCCTCGCTGGAGAGCCGGCCCGCGCCGGCCGCGGGCGGGCATCCGGAGCATCTGGAGAACGCGCTGCGCGCGCTGTCGGAGCGGCTCGACCGCCTCCCGGTCGGCAACGACCAGGCGTCGGCGTTCGCCCATCTCGAGCAGCGCGTCTCGCACCTGCTGGAACGGCTGGAAAGCTCCGCCGATCGTTCCTCCGCGCCCGCCGTCGACCTCGGACGGGTCGAGGAAGGGCTGCACGACATTCTGCGCTCGCTGGAGCGCCAGCACGCCAATCTGGTCGCGATTGCCGAAAGCAGCCGCAACGCCGTGACGCCGCGGTCGATGGACCCCGGCATCGTCGATCTCGTCAAGCGCGAACTGTCCGACATCCGCCTGGGCCAGTCGGAGAACGACCGCCGCACGCAGGATTCGCTTGAAACCGTCCACAACACGCTCGGCCATGTGGTCGACCGGCTCTCGACGATCGAAGGCGATCTGCGCGGGGCAGGCTCGGCGCCGGCAGCCTCCCGGCCGGCACCGCCAGCGGTCGAGACCCGTGAAGCAGCCCCGCGGACGACGATGCCCGCGCAGGACTTCGCGCCGCCGCCCCTGATGCAGCCGCTGTCGCCATCTCCGAAACCGGAGCTGCCAAATCCGGCGGCGTCGCAGCCGCAATTTGCCGCCGCGCCCCGCGAATTCCACGCCGCACAGCCGTCCTCACCGCCCCTTGTCGGGCCCTTGCCGCGGGCCATCAGCGAAATCCTCGAGCCGCACGCCGCCGCGCCGGGGATCGTCACCGCGCCGGAACTGCCGCCGGATCATCCGCTCGAGCCGGGCACGCGGCCAGCCGCGCGCATGGCGTCGCCGTCGGAACGGATCGCCGCTTCCGAAAACGCGATCAGCGAGATCGCGGCTGGCCCCAAGGCGCCGGTCAGTTCGTCGAGCTTCATCGCCGCCGCGCGTCGCGCCGCGCAGGCCGCCGCCGCGGCCGCGCCCGTCAACGAAAAGGCCGGGCGCTCGGCCGCGAAGGCTGCCGCCGGGAGCATCGGCGGCGAGGCCAACGACAAGAAACCCGCAAGCCTCAGCTCCAAAATCCGCGCGCTGCTGGTGGCCGCAAGCGTGGCCGCGATCGTGCTTGGCACCTTCCAGATGGCGATGACGCTGCTCGACACCGGAAGTTCGCCGCAGCTTCCGCCGCTGGAAAGCCCACATGGGCAGGCGGCGCCCGCGCCGGCTGCCGCTGACAACCGCGCCATGCCGGCAACGCCCGCGCCCGCCGCGCCTGCGATCACCGCGCCGCTCCCGGCCGAGAAGCAGTCGAACAATGCTCCGGCGCCGGATGGCGCGCGGGTCGCGATCCCGCCGCAGGCGTCGTCGTCCACACCCAGCGACATCACGAATGCGATCCCCGCCGTACCGGCCACCGGCGGCAAGCTTTCGATGATCGCGGTCCCGCCCGGCGAGCAACTGCCCGAGGCCATTGGTGGGCCGGCGCTGCGCGCCGCCGCGCTGAAGGGCGATCCGGCCGCGGCCTATGAAATCGGCCTGCGCTTCTCCGAAGGCAAAGGCGTCGCCTCGAACTTCGACGAGGCCGCCAAATGGTATGACCGCGCGGCGCAGGCCGGCGTGGTGCCCGCGATCTTCCGGCTCGGCACCTTCTACGAGAAGGGCCTCAGCGTGAAAAAGGACGTCGATATCGCGCGGCGTTACTATCTGCAGGCAGCCGAACGCGGCAATGCCAAGGCGATGCACAATCTGGCCGTGCTCGACGCCGATGGCGGCGGCAAGGGCGCGAACTACAAGGCCGCGGCGCAATGGTTCCGGAAAGCCGCCGAGCGCGGCGTCGCCGACAGCCAGTTCAACCTCGGTATCCTCTACGCCCGCGGCATCGGCGTCGAACAGAACCTCGCTGAATCCTTCAAGTGGTTCAGCCTTGCCGCGGCGCAGGGTGACACCGACTCCGGACGCAAGCGCGACGACATCGCCAAGCGCCTCGACGACCAGTCGCTGGCGGCCGCCAGGCTCGCGCTCCAGACCTTCAGCGTGGAGCCGCAGCCCGACGACGCCGTCAATGTGGCCGCGCCGGCCGGCGGCTGGGACGCAACCCCGGCGCCGGCCGCCAAGTCCGCCGCCAAGCCGATCGTGAACCGGCGCGCCGCTACCGCGCCTTGAGCGCGATCCCCCGCCGCCACATCCCCGGCCATAACGTCGTATAATCGACCGCACACGTGGTCGCGTGCGGTGCGGCCTGCCGAGAGGATCCCTTGCCAGCGCAAGACAGCCATAAGGATGCAGATCGTTCCCGCAGGTCGCCGACGGGTCCTGCGGTGACGCCGCCGCGCCCCCTCGCCGGCCGGCCCCCTCCGCAACGGAATGAAGCGCCCCGCCGCAGGCGGGATTTCGGTTCCCTCGCCATCTTCCTGCTGCTGGTGTCCGGCGTCGTCATCTCCGCCTATCAGGACCTGTCGCGACCGGAGGCGTGGGACTACTGGAAGGACCAGTATATCTCGCCGAGCACGACGTTCACGGTGATCGCCAGGGCCGATCTCGACGGCGCCGCGGCGGGCCGGCGCGCCCTGTCTGTCAGCGGAAAAATCGGCGCCGCAAGCGCGACCCTGTTTCGCGAGCGGCTTGATGAAGCCGGTCTTGCCGCCGGCGACATGATCCTGCTGTCCTCGCCCGGCGGCAATCTGAACCAGGCTGTTATCATGGGCGAAATCATCCGCGCGCGCGGCCTGGTCACGGCGGTCGGCAGCGCCGATGCCTCCGGCCGCATCAAGCCGGCCTATTGCGCCAGCGCTTGCGTGCTGGTCTTTGCCGGCGGCAAGACCCGCTTCGGCGTACCGGGCTCGGCGCTTGGCGTTCATCGATTTGTCGCGACAGCGTCGGTCAGCGATCCCGTTGCCGAAACCCAGCGGATCGCGGGCGCATTGCTGGGCTACATGACCAAGATGGGGGTGTCGTCCGCGATCGTGGAATCGATGTCCGAGACGCGGGACATTCGCTGGCTTACGCCGCAGCAGGCGCTGACGATGAACCTCATCACCGATCCCCTGGGCAAGCCCTGACGCGGGCCAATCAGGCAAAAATTTGCCTTCCCTGGCATTTTTCGCCCCGCCTGCCGACGAATTCAGTTATGCAGAGGCGCGGGAACCGGCCAGGCGCCGCGCAATTCGTGCGCGCATCCGGCCCCGCTGCCGGCGAACGGACGAGAAACCATGCCCTGACCGGCCACGGCCGGGCCGGCGGCAAGCGACAAAAGCAGACGCGCGTGCAGCTCTACCTCCCGATCGCCGACATTCCGGTCAATGTTTTCCTCATCCTGGCGATGGGGGCGGCGGTTGGTTTCGTCTCCGGCATGTTCGGGATCGGCGGCGGCTTCCTGATGACGCCGCTTTTGATTTTCACCGGCATCGCGCCTGCGGTCGCGGTCGCCTCGGTTGCGAGCCACATCGCAGCTTCCTCGTTTTCCGGCGCGCTGTCCTATTGGCGGCGGCGCGCCATCGATCCGCTGCTGGCGCTGGTGCTGCTGAGCGGCGGCACTATCGGCACCGCGCTCGGGGTCTGGACCTTCACGCTGTTGCGCTCGCTCGGCCAGCTCGATCTGCTGATTGCGGTGTCCTACGTGATCCTGTTGACCACCGTCGGCGGGTTGATGTTCTGGGAGGGCGTGCGCGCCATGCTGCGGGTCCGTCGCGACGGCGCAATCGCGGCGCGGCGCCCGGGTAGCCATGGCTGGATCCATGGATTGCCGCTGAAGATGCGATTCAAGCGATCGAAGATCTATCTGTCGGTGATTCCCGTCATCGTGATCGGCCTCGTGATCGGCTTCATCGGCGCCGTCATGGGCATCGGCGGCGGCTTCATACTGATACCGCTGATGATCTACGTGCTGCGGGTGCCGACCTCCACGGTCATCGGCACGTCGATGGTGCTCACGCTGGTGACGATGCTGTTCGCCACCATGCTGCATGCGGTCACCAATCACCTGGTCGACGCCGTGCTGGCGCTGATCCTGATGGTCGGCGGCGTTACCGGCGCCCAGTTCGGGGCGCGGGCCGGACAAAAAATCCGCGGCGAACATCTGCGGCTGCTGCTCGGACTGCTGGTGCTGGCGGTCGGCGTCCGCTTTGCGGTCGAACTCGTGATCCGGCCCGAGGATCTCTTCACCATCCGCGAAACCGGGGGCACCGGATGACGCCGCGCCTCCTCCTCACCATCGGAAGCGTTGCGCTGGGATCCCTGCTCGCGACCGCGACCGCGAGCGCTGAAAAGCTGATCGTGTCAGTGTCGAACCATCGCGTCACGGTGACGCCGAACTATTCGGGCGAAGAGCTGGTGCTGTTCGGTTCGGTGGAAAAGGACGCCGCGACCCCGCCGTTCCGCACCAATTATGATTTGGTGGTGACCGTCTCCGGCCCGCGCGCCGACATGGTGACCCGCCGCAAGGAGCGCAAATTCGGCATCTGGATCAACACCGACTCCCGGCAATTCGTCAAGGTGCCGAGCTACCTGGCGCTGTTTTCCAACCGGCCGTTCGAATCCATCGCCACCGCCGAGGTGCAGCGGCGCCAGCAGCTCGGGCTCAACAACGTGCTGCTGACCCAGCGCGTCGGGCCGGATTTTGCCGACGTCGTGCCGAACGACCCGTTCCGCAGCGCCTTCGTGCGGCTGCGCTCGGAACAAGGCCTCTATCGCGAGGCGACGTCGGCGGTGACGTTCCTGACGCCGACGCTGTTCCGCACCGGCATTCCGCTGCCCGGCGAAGTCCCGATCGGCACCTATGACGTCGAGATCAAGCTGTTCGCCGAAGGCGCGCTAGTGACCAGGACGGAAACCGCGTTCGAGATCGTCAAGGTCGGCTTCGAGCAGTTCGTCGCCAACGCCGCCCACCAGCACGGCTTCGTCTACGGGCTCGTCACCGCCCTCATGGCGTTAATGACCGGCTGGATGGCCTCGATCGTGTTCCGGAAAGATTAAACACCAAAGAGTCCGCGCATAGCGCGGCTCAATGCTCTCTCCCATTGCGGGCAATGGACAATCGAGATTGTCGAGCGACCGCCTGGAGTCAAAGGGTTCCAGCTCCTACCTCGACGCTGGGTCGTCGAGCGCATCTTTGCATGGTTTGGCAGGTGCCGCCGTCTCGCCAGGGACTTCGAGGACTCCGCTGCCATCGAAGTGGCTTGGCCTCTCGTCGTCCATCTCGGGCTCCTGACCCGACGCCACTTTTTGACTCAGACTCTCAGGCTGCGGTCGGTGGGTGGGCCGGCTTACTTGCCGCCAACAAAAAACCCCACGCCCATGGCGACGACGCTGAGCAGCATTGCCGCGATCGACAACCAGCCCAGCCAGTAGAGCAAACCCTCGACGACGAAGCGGCCCATGACGTCCTTGCGGCGCGCCATGAACATCAGCAGCACCATCACCGGCACGGCGAGCACGCCGTTGACGACCGCGCTCCAGTACAGCGCGGAAATGGGATTGATCGAGGTGAAGTTCAGCGCGATGCCGATTCCGGCCGACAGCGCCAGCGCCGCGTAGAATGCGGCGGCTTCCCGGGGCTTGCGCGCGAGCCCGACCGGCCAGCGCCGCGCCTCGCCGACGGCATAGGCGGTGGCGCCGGCAAGCACCGGGATCGCCAGCAATCCGGTGCCGACGATACCGAGCGCAAAAACCACTTCGGCAAACACACCGGCGATCGGACGCAGCGCTTCGGCCGCATCCGCCGAGCTCTGGATGTCGGTCTTCCCGGCCACGTGCAGCGTCGCCGCCGCGGTCACGATGATCGACAGCGCGATCAGGTTTGAGAACGCCATGCCGACGATCGTATCGGCGCGGATGCGATGGAATTCCTTCTGCGCGCCGTAGTGCTTTTCGATCAACGGCCGCTTCGCCGCGTCGACGCGCTGATCCTCGGCCTCCTGCGAGGCCTGCCAGAAGAAGAGATAGGGCGAGATCGTGGTGCCGAAGATAGCGACGATGGTGGTGAAGTAGTCAACGCTCCAGGTCAGGCGCGGAACGAGGACGCCGGCCAGCGCCTCACCCCACGAAACCTTGGCGAAGGCGAGCGCGGCGACATAGGCGAACAGGCTGAGCGTCAGCCATTTGAGCACTGACACGTAGCGCCTATAATCCAGAAAGATCTGCGCCACGACCGATGTCGTGCCGAAAAACAGCACGTAAACGATGCCATGTCCGCCGATCAGCAATTTGGTCGCATCGGCCATGGCGCCGAGATCGGCGGCGATGTTGATCGTGTTGGCGATGAACAGCAGCGCCACCACGACATTGAGCAGCCACCCCGAATAATGCCGGCGGACGTTGCCTGATATGCCATGGCCGGTGACGCGGCCGACGCGCGCGGAGATTTCCTGGATCGCCGCCATCAGCGGAAACGTCAGCATCATCGTCCAGCCGATGCCGTAGCCGAGCTGCGCGCCGGCCTGGCTGTAGGTGCCGATCCCCGACGGATCGTCGTCGGACGCGCCGGTGATCAGGCCTGGTCCGAGCGCCTTCAGCGCATCGCGGGCGCTAAACCGCGTGGCCGACTTAGCCCGTGTCGCGGGCTTCCCATGGCCGGCACCGGGATGCGACTGGTGCTTCGAACTAGACTTGTTACGATCTGCCATACCAAGGTCCAGCCGCGCCAACAACGAACCTGGCACGCGCAGGTTCCCAGGCAACCAGCATTAAGCATGATTTGAGGGTGCATAAGAAGCCAAAACGGATTCCGCTCTCAATGGCAGCGCGAGGCGGCGATGGCGTGGAGTCTTTGGTCGCCGAGCACATGGGCCGTCATCAGCCCCGGCTTGCGGAATATCCTTGCGAAAGCGGGATCGCGGATGTTGAGGCCCCCGGCATAGGCGCCGAAGGCCGGCAGCACCGCGCGCTCGCCGTCGGAAGCAAAACACCGCCGCTCCATCGAACGTCCACGGGTGGCGACCCGCGCCTTGGGATGCAGATGACCGGCGATCTCGCCGGCCGCGCCTGAAGGCTCGTGGCGGAACGCGATCGGCCCGACCGCAATTTCACTTGCGACCGCGCCGCCGAGATCGGACGGCAGCGCCGGATCGTGATTGCCCACGATCCATATCCAGTCGCGCCGCGCCTGCATCGCCGAAAGCGCGGCGCGGTTCTCCGCCGACAGCCGCGCATGGGCGTCGCGATCGTGAAAGCTGTCGCCGAGCGCGATCACCATGCCGGGGTCGTAGCGCGCGAGAACGGCGGCAAGCCGGCCCAGCGTCGCCACGGTGTCGTAAGGCGGCAGCAGCACGCCGCGCCCGGCAAGACTGGAGCCTTTTTCCAGGTGCAGGTCGGAGACGACGAGCAGCCGCCGCTCCCGCCAGAACAGCGCGCCGGAAAGATCGGCGAGCATGCACACGCCGGCGACTTCCAGCGCGCTTTGAGAAACCACTGAAAGCAAAACATTCGCCGTCATGACCGGGCTTTTCCCCGAGATAGCGATGCTGACATGGCGGAGCCGGACAAGTTCATTTCTTACGTCTCTTGCGTTGTCGCCTCCCGGACGAGTTCGGCGGCGGCTTCCGCCAGCAACTCATCGGCCGCTTCGCCATAAACCTGTTCGCGGCCGATTTCCAGCATCACGGGGACCGCGAGCGGCGAAACGCGGTCGAGTTCCCGATGGGTGATTCGTCCCCGAATACGCGCGAGCATATCACCCAATCGCTTGAGATCGAGCAGCCCGCTGGCGGCGTCGGCGCGCGCCGCGCGCAGCAGCACATGGTCAGCCTGGTGCTTGCGCAGCACATCGTAGACCAGGTCGGTCGAGAACAGCACCTGGCGGCGGGATTTTTCCTCGCCGGTGAAGCGCCGCGCGATCAGGCCCGATATCACGGCGCAGGTGCGGAAGGTGCGCTTCATCAGCGCGGATTCGGCCAGCCAGGCCTCGAGGTCGTCGCCGAGCATGTCGGGATCGAACAGCGCGTCGAGACTGAGTTCGCCGCGCCGGATCATCAACGACATGTCGCCGAGGCCCCAGACGGCCAGCGCATATTCGCTGGCGACGAAGCCGAGCGGGCGGACCCGCGCCCGCTCCATCCGCCGCGTCAGCAGCATGCCGAGCGTCTGGTGCGCCAGCCGCCCCTCGAACGGGTAGCAGACCAGGTAGTGCTTGTTGGCGCGGGGAAAGGTTTCGACCAGCAGTTCGCGCGCCGCCGGCACGCGAGAGAACTGTCGTTGCAGCGATAGCCAGTCGCGGACCTGGTCCGGCAGCGCGTTCCAGGCGCGCCGGTCGTCAAGCAGCCTGCGGACGCGTTCGGCCAGATAGGTGGAGAGCGGAAACTTGCCGCCGGCATAGGACGGCACCTTGGCGTCCTTGTCGTTGGCGCGCGAGACGTAGACCTGGTCTTCCGCCAGCGCCTCGTAGCGCACCACCTCGCCGCCGAACACAAAGGTGTCGCCGACCACCAGCCCCTCGATGAAGTACTCCTCGATCTGGCCGAGCATGCGGCCGCCGCGCCCGAGCGCGCCGGTCGATCCCGCCCCGCCGCCGCGACCGCGCACCAGGCGGACCTGCAACATGGCTTCCTCGACGATGGTGCCGACGTTGAGCCGGTAGCTCTGCCGCACCCTGGGATTGGCGACGCGCCAGCGGCCCTGCTTGTCCTGCTTGATGCGCGCGAAGCGCTCATAGCTCTTCAGCGCATAGCCGCCGCTGGCGACGAAATCGACCACGTCGTCGAAGTCACCGCGCGAAAGCGCGGCATAGGGCGCCGAGGTCATCACCTCCCGGTAAAGTTCGTCGGACAGAAACGGCTCGCCACAGGCGCAGCCCAGCACGTGCTGCGCCAGCACGTCGAGCGCGCCGGTGCGCAACGGCGGCGTGTCCTGCGCGTTCTCCGCGATCGCGTCGATCGCGACCCGGCACTCCAGCACCTCGAAGCGGTTGGCGGGCACCAGCACCGCGCGCGAGGCCTCGTCGATGCGGTGGTTGGCGCGGCCGATCCGCTGCATCAGCCGCGAGGCGCCCTTCGGCGCGCCGACATTGATGACGAGATCGACGTCGCCCCAGTCGACGCCGAGGTCCAGCGACGAGGTGCAGACCACCGCGCGCAGCCTGCCGGCCGCCATCGCATCCTCGACCTTGCGGCGCTGGGCGACGTCGAGCGAGCCATGATGAAGCGCGATGGCGAGGCCGTCGTCGTTCATGCGCCAGAAATCCTGGAACAGCATCTCGGCCTGGCTGCGGGTGTTGACGAACACCAGCGTGGTCCGGTTGCGCTTGATCAGCGCGTACATTTCGCCGAGCGCATGCCGCGCGGTATGGCCGGCCCAGGGCAGGCGCTCGCTGGTGTCGAGCATCTCGACCACGGCCGCCGCCGCGCCGCCGGCGACGACGATGTCGGCGGCCGCCTCGCTGCCGTCACGCTGCGGCGTCAGAAACCGCGCCAGCGATTCCGGCTCGGCCACCGTGGCGGAAAGGCCGATCGCGCGCATCCGGGGCGCCAGCCGCCACAGCCGCGCCAACCCGAGCGACAGCAGGTCGCCGCGCTTGGAGGTGACGAGGGCATGCAGTTCGTCGAGCACGACACGCCGGAGCGAGGAGAACAGGAACGGCGCGTCGTCCGACGACAGCAACAGCGCCAGTTGCTCCGGCGTGGTCAGCAGGATATCCGGCGGGTAGCGCCGCTGCCGCTGCCGCCGCGACGCTGGCGTGTCGCCGGTGCGGGTCTCGACCTTGATCGGCAAGCCCATCTCCGCGATCGGCGTCTGCAGATTGCGCGCGATATCGACCGCGAGCGCCTTCAGCGGCGAGATGTAGAGGGTGTGCAAGCCGCCGGAGCGCGTCACCCCGCGGCCGGCTGATAGGAGGCTTTTCTCGCCTCCGTTTTTTGCGCCAGCGGTAGCGGACAGTTCCACCAGCGTCGGCAGAAATCCGGCCAGCGTCTTGCCCGCGCCGGTCGGCGCGATCAGTAGCGTCGAGCGACCGTCGCGGGCCTTTGCCAGCAGCGCCAGCTGATGCTCCCGCGGCGACCAGCCGCGCGCGGCGAACCATTCGCGAAAACGGCGCGGGAGCAGCTCGGCCGTTTCGGGCGGCGCAAGGGGCAAGGGATCGGGCGACGGCACGCCAGGAGAGGTAAGCCGTCACGATGGGTTCGTCGAGGGCGCTGTTTTCGCGGCGACCGCGACCAGACCGGGCACGGGGACGCCGTCCTCGTTGCGGGCGGATCGATCTTCCAGCAGCGACAATGCGAGTCCCGCCCCCGCGACTGCGGCGCGAACGCAGGCGGTGGCGTGGGCATAGCGCAGCCCCTCGCCGATGATGACGCCGTCGCCGCGGTGGGTTTCGGTCGTGAACGCCAGCAGCCCGCCCGGCATCAGCACGCGCGCGGCTTCGCCGAATACGGGCGCAAGATCGGCAACGTAAACCATCGCATCGGCCGCAAGAACCAGGTCGACGCTGGCGTCGGGCTGCGTGCGCAGGAAATCCAGCATGTCTGCGACCTCAAGCCTGGCATAGAGCCCGCCGGCGCGCGCCCGCTCGATCATCCGCGGCGACAGATCGACGCCGACGAACTCGTCGACCCCCCTGGCGAAGGCTGTGGCCGCGAGCCCGGTGCCGCAGCCGAGATCGATCGCCCGCTTGAAGAAGGCGGGTTTGCGCGCCGCGGCGCGTACCGACAGCACCGCGCCGAACAACAATTCCGGGCCGCGATAGAGGAGGTCATCGACCAGCGCGACTTCGAACCGCCGCGCGTATTGATCAAACAACGCCTGCACATAGGCATGCGGCATGCCGGAAAGCGGCGCGGCGCCGAGCCGCATCAGCCGCAGGCCGGCGCCTTGGCGATCGTCGGGATCGCTGGCCGTTGCCTTGCGGTAGGCTGCGACCGCCAGCTCATTGTCGCCGAGTTCTTCGCGGATTTCGCCGAGCATGAACCAGGCGGAGGTGAAGTCCGGCGCAAGCTCGATCGCCTGCAGCACCAGGTCGGCGGCGGCCGGCAGGTCGCCCTTCAATTGCAGATCGCGCGCGAACTCGAAGCGGCGGTCGGCCATCAGATCGCCGGAGGAGAAAAACATGCGCGAGGGCATCGGGTTTCGGGCTCGTCACTGCCGGCCTGCGTCGCGGACCGGATCGAGGGGCGATCCGGCGTAGCAGGATTTCTTGGGAATATCGATCCTCAGGTCAAGCCCGCCCGTGACGGCTAAACATCGCAGCGCGACGACCTATATAGGCGCCATGCGCCCGCACGACATCCTGATGCCCGATCCCGCCGGCCTCGCCTGCCGGCAAGGCCGCTTCCACATCGACCCGGTGCGCCCGGTCGAGCGGGCGGTGATTACGCACGGCCATTCCGACCATGCCCGGCCCGGCCACGGCGCGGTTCTCGCCACCCGGGAAACGCTCGACATGATGCGGCTGCGCTATGGCGAGAATTTCGCCGGCAGCACCCAGGCCATCCGCTATGGCGAGGAAATCAGGCTCGGCGACGTCACCATCAAGTTCCATCCCGCCGGACACGTGCTGGGATCGGCGCAGGTCGCCGTCACGTGCAAGGACACCTGCATCGTCGCCTCCGGCGATTACAAGGACGCCGCCGATCCGACCTGCACGCCATTCGAGGTCGTGCCCTGCGACGTCTTCATCACCGAGGCCACCTTCGGCCTGCCGGTGTTCCGCCATGGCGATGCGGCGGATGAGGTGGGGAAGCTGCTGGCGTCCGTGGCGCTGTTTCCGGAGCGCGCGCATCTGGTCGGGGCCTATTCGCTCGGCAAGGCGCAACGCGTCATCGCGCTGCTGCGCGCGGCCGGCTACGACGCGCCGGTCTATCTGCATGGCGCGATGGAGAAGATCACGCATTATTATGGAAGCCGCGGCATCGCACTCGGCGTGCTGCACCCGGTCAAGGGAATGAAGAAGGCCGACCTCGCCGGCACCATCACGCTGGCGCCGCCCTCGGCCACTTCAGACGTCTGGACCCGGCGCTTTCCCGATCCCGTCACCGCGTTCGCCTCGGGCTGGATGCGGGTGCGGGCGCGGGCCCGCCAGCGCGGCGTCGAACTGCCGCTGGTGATATCGGATCATGCCGACTGGGACGGCCTGACCGCGACCATTGAAGCCACCGGCGCCGGCGAGGTCTGGGTCACCCACGGGCAGGAAGACGCGCTGGTGCATTGGTGCAAGGCGCGCGGCCTTGCGGCGCGGCCGCTCGATCTCGTCGGCTATGGCGACGAGGAGGAGCACGAGGTGATCACGGCCGGCGAGGCCGAGGCATGAACCGCTTCGCCGAACTGCTCGACCGCCTCGCCTATGAGCCCGGCCGCAACAACAAGCTGCGGCTGATCGTGGCCTATCTTCGCGACACCCCCGATCCCGACCGCGGCCATGCGCTGGCGGCGCTGACCGGCGCGCTGTCGTTCAAGCACGCCAAGCCGGGGCTGATCCGCGACTTGATCATGGATCGTACCGATCCGGTGCTGTTCGCACTGTCCTATGATTACGTCGGCGATCTCTCCGAGACGGTGGCGCTGATGTGGCCGAAGGCTGTGGCTCACCGCGGAGAGCCTTTGCGTGGCCACCCCTCTCCCCCACCCTCCCCCGCAAGGGGGGAGGGAGCCGAGTTTCGCGCTCAACTTTCACCGCGAACAAAAGCCACGGCCGTCGGTCTCACCGTTCCCTCCCCCCTTGCGGGGGAGGGACAGGGAGAGGGGTATCCCGCGGGTGGTGCCAATGATGATCGCCACCCGTCCGGCCTGCACAACAACCCGCCTCCCCCCACCCTTTCCGAAGTCGTCAGCACCCTGCGCACGCTCGGCAAGGCCGAACTGCCGAAACAGCTTGCGCGCTGGCTCGACGAACTCGACGAAACCGGCCGCTGGGCCCTGCTCAAACTCGTCACTGGTGCGATGCGGATCGGGATTTCCGCGCGGCTGGCGAAAACCGCCGCCGCCGCGCTTGGCGACAAGGACCCGCACGAGATCGAACTGATTTGGCCCGGGCTGGCGCCGCCCTATCCGGACCTGTTCGCATGGCTGGAGGGCCGCGGCGACAAGCCGGTCAATCGCGATTCCGCGCCGTTCCGGCCCGTGATGCTGGCGCATGCGATCGAGGATTCGGATTTCGCCAACCTCGATCCGCAAGATTTCATCGCCGAATGGAAATGGGACGGCATCCGCGTGCAGGCGGTATCCGGCCGTGACGAGCACGGCCGGATCCAGGCGCGGCTCTATTCACGCACCGGCGAGGACATCACCGGGAGTTTTCCCGATCTGGTGCCCTCGCTGCGCCTGCCCGGCGCCATCGACGGGGAGTTGCTGGTGCTGCGCGAGGGCCGCGTGCAGACGTTCAATGTACTGCAGCAGCGGCTCAACCGGAAAACGGTCTCGCCGAAGCTGATCAACGAGTTTCCGATCCATCTGCGCGCCTACGACCTGCTCGGCGACGATGAAAGCGATCTGCGCGAGTTGCCATTTGCCGAGCGACGCGCGCGGCTGGAGAAATTCATCGCCAGGCTGGACAACCCGCGCATCGACCTGTCGCCGATGGTGACCTTCGATAATTGGGAGGCGCTGACGGCCGCGCGCGCCGATCCAGCCGGCGCCGGCGCCGGCGAGGATGCCGATGCGGTCGAGGGCGTGATGCTGAAGCGGCGCGACGCAACCTATCTGCCGGGCCGCCCCCGCGGCCAGTGGTGGAAATGGAAGCGCGACCCGCACATCATCGACGCCGTGTTGATGTATGCGCAGCGCGGCCATGGCAAGCGCTCGTCCTATTACTCGGATTACACCTTTGGCGTCTGGACCGACAGCGAGGGTGGCGAACAGCTGGTGCCGGTAGGGAAAGCCTATTTCGGCTTCACCGACGAGGAACTGCTGCAGATCGACCGCTTCGTCCGTCGCAATACCACCGAGAAGTTCGGCCCGGTGCGTCATGTCGTGCACGAGCCGGATCAGGGGCTGGTGCTGGAGGTCGCGTTCGAGGGGCTGCAGCGCTCGCCGCGGCACAAATCCGGGGTCGCGATGCGGTTTCCGCGGATCAGCCGGCTGCGCTGGGACAAGCCGCCGCGCGAGGCCGACCGGCTGGAGACGCTGGAGCGGATGCTGAAGGATGTGAACGCGAATTAACATTGCCGGAGCGCATGGCAGCCATTGATTGACACAGCCGGGTTCCCCATGTCCCCCGCCTTGACCTATACTGCGCGGTACCGACCGCAGGAGAGCATCGATGCCCAACGACGTCCGAGACGTGCCGGCCAGCCATGACGGCCTCTACCGCTTTCTCGGCGGCTCGCCGCTGGCGGTGGCGTTCCGGCTGGTCCTGCTGTCGATCCTGGTCGGCGTGGTGCTCGCCGCGATCGGGTTCGACCCGTGGAATATCCTGCACAGCATCCGCATGCTGTTCCAGCGGCTGTGGGATCTCGGTTTTGACGCCGTCAACTGGGTATGGCGCTACTTCCTGCTCGGCGCCGTGATCGTGATCCCGATCTGGCTGCTGTCGCGGCTGTTCGGGAGTCCGCGCGGGCGATAGACCTCCCGCGCAGGTGCCCGCTCCATCTTCTCACGTCACGACGGCGCAGGTGTTTGCCATCGCGGGTCCCGCGATGGTCGCCAACCTGACCACGCCTCTGATCGGCATCGTCTCGACCATGGCGATCGGACGGCTCGGCGACGCCGTCCTGCTCGGCGGCGTGGCGATGGCCTCGGTGCTGTTCGACTGCCTGTTCTGGCTGTTCGCATTCCTGCGCATGAGCACGGTGGCGTTCACCGCGCAATCGCTGGGCGCCGGCGAGACCAGCGAACTGCGCGCGATCCTGCTGCGCGGGCTGATCGTCGCGGCGGTCATCGGCGTGATCCTGATTGCGCTGCAGGCGCCGCTGGCGACCATCTTGCTCGACGCGATGGGCGGCAGCGAGGGCGTTACGCGCGCCGCCAAGACCTACTTCACGATCCGGATCTGGGCGGCGCCGCTGACGCTCGGAAATTACGTCGTGCTGGGTTGGCTGATCGGGCAGGCCCGCGCCAAACTGGCGCTGGCTACGCAGATCACGATCAACCTCATCAACATGGCGGCGACGGCACTGCTGGTGCTGGTGTTCGACTTCGGCATTGCGGGCGCGGCGATCGCCGCCGTGACCGCCGAGGCCGCAGGGCTCGCGCTCGGCGGCCTGATCGCGCACCGCTTCTCGAAAGAAAGTCCCACCCCCTCGCGCGCGCTGCTGTTCGACCGCGCCAGGCTGATGCGGATGCTTTCGGTCAACCGCGACATCATGATCCGCACCGCGTCGCTGATCGCGGCGTTCCTGTTCTTCACCGCGCAGGGCGCGCGCGCCGGCGACACGACGCTGGCGGCCAACGCAGTGCTGAACAATTTTCTGCTGATCAGCGCCTTCTTCCTCGACGGGCTGGCCAACGCCGCCGAGCAGCTTTGCGGCCGCGCCTACGGCGCGCGCGACCGGAATGCGTTTGCAGGCGCGGTCCGCCTGGTCGTCATATGGGGTTTTGGCTTTGCGCTCGCGGTCGCCGCCTGCTTCCTGCTGTTCGGACCCGCGCTGATCGACATGATGACCGCGAACGCGGACGTTCGCCAGATGGCGCGGGACTATCTCTGGTTCGTGATCTTTGCGCCGCTGCTCGGCGTGTTCGCCTTCACCTATGACGGCGTCTATATCGGCGCGACCTGGGCGCGCGACATGCGCAACCTGATGCTGGCCTCGCTCGTCATCTTTCTCGCCGCGTGGCTCGCGCTGCGCTCGTTCGGCAACGCCGGCCTGTGGGGCGCGCTGCTGGTGCATTACGCGGCGCGCGGCGGGCTGGAAGCGCTGCGATATCCGGCGCTGCTGCGGAAATCGTTTGCCCCTCAACCCGCAATTATCTCACCGGCCATTCCTCGGCGGTGATGGTCGCCGCGTCCGCGCCGACGATCTCGGAGAGCGAGTCGCGGCCGGTTCGCAGCAGGGTCGAGGCGAGGTCGTTCTTGATGTCCTCGATCAGGCCGAGGCCCTTGTAGATCAGCGACGAATAGAGCTGGATCAGGTTGGCGCCGGCGCGGATTTTCGTCAGCGCGGCGCCGCCGGAGTCGATGCCGCCGACCCCGATCAGCGGAAACGCCCCCTCGGCGCGCACATAGGTCTCCGCCACCATCCGCGTCGACAATCGAAACAGCGGCCGTCCCGACAATCCGCCCTGCTCGCGCGCACGGTTGGTCTCGCGCAAGGTCTGGGGCCGCGCCAGCGTGGTGTTGGCGACGATCATGCCGTCGACGCGACGCGAGCGCGCGATATGGACGACGTCGTCGAGTTCGCCGAGGCTGAGGTCAGGCGCGATCTTGAGCAGCACCGGCGTATCGCCGGCGCTGGCGCGCACCCGCTCGCGCGCGTCAATCGCCCTGGCGAGGAGATCATCGAGCGCGGCGGATTGCTGCAGATTGCGCAGGCCCGGCGTGTTCGGCGACGAGACGTTGACGGTGAAGTAGCTCGCCACCGGCGCAAAGGTCTCGATCAGCCTGACATAGTCGGCGACGCGGTCGGACGAATCCTTGTTGGCCCCGACATTGACCCCGACGATGCCGCTCCGGCTTGCGCGCGCGGCAAGCCGGCGCAACACGGCTTCCGCGCCGTCATTGTTGAAGCCCATGCGGTTGATCACGGCCTCGTCGCGATCAAGCCGGAACAGCCGCGGCCGCGGATTGCCGGCCTGCGGCTTCGGCGTCACCGTGCCGATCTCGACAAATCCGAAACCGAGCCGCAACAGCGCATCGGGGGCCTCCGCGCTCTTGTCGAAGCCCGCCGCCAGGCCGATTGGATTGGGAAAATTCAGGCCAAAGGCGCGCACCGCCAGTTTCGGGTCGTCGGGCCGCTTCCTCACCGGCGGCAGCAACCGCAGGCCTTGGATCGCCATGCGATGCGCGTCTTCAGGATCGAACCAGCGCAGCAGCGGCAGCGAGAAGGTGTCGAAGGCGCGGATCACGGGCCAAGCTCCGGAATGTCGTGGTAGCCGTCGGCGCGGGCGCGAAGTTCGTGGAGGGCGGTTACCGCGCCGAGGTCGAGTGCGCCATAGAGGTGCGGGAACAACTCGTCGTTGCGCGAGGGCTCCCAGCGCAGCGCATCGCCGAGCACGTCGCTATCGACCGCGATCAGGAACAGCCCGGCCTGTCCGAAAAAATGCTTTCGCGCCGTCTCCGCGACCTGGGAAGCCGTCGAGAAATGGATGTAGCCATCGCGCCGATCGTCCGCGCTGCCGCGGTAGACGCCCTGCCGCTCGGCCTCGCGCCAGGCCGAGGCGGGCGTGATTTTATAGATCGTGGGCACGGCTCGCGGAATTCCCTGCTTGTCGTTGAGTCTCTTGGGATTTTCCCCGGAACGGCCGGGCCCGGCGCCCGACCGTAAAGGCGGCAGGCGGCTAACTCAAGCGCTTCGCCGCAACGGGCTCGCCGCGGCATTTGCGCAATCTGGCGACGCAAGGTAATAATTCCTATCTCGAGTCAGGAATGCCCCGTGGCCAGGCATATGAAAACGCCGCGCGGTCTGACCCACGATCAGGTCTGGACAGCGCTGGACCGGCTGGCGGAGCGCGCCGGCCTGTCGCCGTCGGGTCTGGCCAAACGCGCGGGCCTCGACCCCACCACGTTCAACAAGTCCAAGCGCATCACCGCCGAGGGCCGCGAGCGCTGGCCTTCGACTGAATCGGTCGCCAAGGCACTGGCCGCGACCCATTCCTCGCTCGACAGCTTCGTGCAGTTGATCGGCGATGGCGCGCGCAGCCTGCAATCGGTTCCGCTGCTTGGCCTCGCGCAGGCCGGCGGCGGCCATTTCGACAGCTCCGGTTTCCCGGCCGGCAAGGGCTGGGACGAGACGCCGCTGCCGTCCGCCAGCGACGAACACGCCTACGCGCTGGCGATCTCGGGGGATTCGATGAAGCCGGCCTACCGCGACGGCGACATCATCGGGGTGTCGCCGGGCACGCCGATCCGCCGCGGCGACCGCGTGGTGCTGAAAACCACGGGTGGCGAGGTGATGGTCAGGGAATTGAAGCGCCGCACCGCCCGGACGCTGGAGCTGCAATCGCTCAACCCCGCGCATCCCGACCGCACGCTGGACGCCGCCGACGTCGCCTGGATCGCCCGGATCGTGTGGGTGAGCCAGTAGTTTTCCTTGCTCCCTCTCCCCGCTCTTTCGCGGGGAGAGGTGACCCAGCAGGCTGGCTGTGGTTCGTAGAAACGACGACCGCGCTAGGTCGCGTAGTCCGGCTCCTTGCGGTCCAGCATCCGCTTCAGCGCATCGAAATGCCGCTGCGCCGGGGTCGGCCCCTTGTAGAGATGATCGTCGCGGTAATCGCGCCTGGTCTTTTCGACCACGGGAGCCGGCAGCTGCTTCAGTCTCTGCCCGGTCCACATCGCGTAGATCTGCACCTGCGCGGCGCGCTCGACGTAATACAGCATGTCATAGGCCTCGGCGACGGTGGCGCCGACGGTGGAGATGCCGTGATTGGCCATGAACAGCACGCTCTTGTCGCCGATTACCCTCGCGAGCCGCGCGCCTTCGGCGGGATCGAGCGCCGGGCCGGTATATTCATCGTCATAGGCGATGGCGCCTGACAGCCCGACCTCGGTCTGGCCGATCTCCTTGATGCGCGGGTCTTCGAGCCGCGTCAGCGCGCTGGCGTAGGGCATGTGGGTGTGAAACACGGCCTTGGCCTGCGGCAGCGCCTTGTGGATCGGCGCATGGATGCAGTAGCAGGAGCGCTCGACCTCACCCTCGCCGCGCTTGACCTCGCCGTCGTCGATGCCGACTTCCATGAAGCAGGAGGCGGTGACTTCCGACCAGTGGGTGCCGAACGGAATCTGGTAATAGCGGTCGCTGCGCCCCGGCACCACCGCGGTCAGGTGGTTGAAGATGCCTTCGCTGAAACCCTCGTTGTAGGCGAGCCGGTGCGCGGCCGCGAGATCGACCCGCGCCTGCCATTCCTCGGCGCTGCTGTTGTCGAGCGCTTTCGGCGAGACCCTGAACTGCATGTGCATCCTCCCTGATCGGCGGTTTTGCCTGCCCCTCGGCCGGCGCTTCGCTGGCTATTATACAGGGTATTATAGCGCAATCCGGCGCGGCCATCGCCGAATTTTGCGGGGATCAGCCATGGAAGTTTTGCAGCTCAGCGTCGCAGTCAAAGCCCGGATGAGGCGAAATGGTGGACTTCCGGCATCCCGCGTAGAGTACTATCGTAGGTAAGAGCTACTTCAAGGGCTCGGTGATCCACCACCTCAATTTTCATTCATTGAAAAGTAAGTCTATGTCGCTGACGAAGACATTCATGTTGGCACAAGCATTTGAAGAACTTGTCCAGAAAATTTACGAGGCCAATGGATATTCTACCATCGAGCGGACAGGTTCGGCGCGAGATCGGGGATACGATCTGTTGCTAAAATCTCCAGCCGGAGAGATGGTGGTAGTCGAAATCAAGGTCACCCGGAGCAGGGTAATTCCTCGTGGGGAGGTCGTAAGAATGCTCGATCAGCTTGATCGGGCAGTCGTGTTAGTAAGGGCTGACCACGCCTTGTTGGTCATCGCAGGCTCGATCGGCATACCTATGAGCCAAGTCGGCAAAGCCGAGATCATTGATTTGCAGAAATTAGCAGAGTTAGCAGCCGCACATCCCCGGCTGGCATCCGACCTTTCTTCAATCGCTCGTGAACTCGCTCCTACGCCAATTGGGGACTTCGACGTACCCGCATACTTGGTCTTCGGTGACGCCCACATGGGATTCACGCCTGGAACGCCGGCCAGCTCAGGAACGCCTAAGGGACATCAATTGGCAGAGGCCCTCAAATCAGTTCCTGCAGGCAAGAAGGGAGCAACAGATTTCGAAACGAAATGCTACGATGCCCTCCGGTACATTTTCGAGAACGACTTCTCAAATTGGTCGAAACAAAAGGTAAGTGCTGGCGGGATATCTAGATACGACGTGATTGCTCGAATTGCGTCGGAGCATGATTTTTGGAAATCAGTCGTAGTGTATTTTCGCAGCTGGTACGTGATTTTCGAATTCAAGAACTATTCGCAGAAGATTTCGCAGGGCCAAGTTTACACTACAGAAAAGTATCTCTTCATTGGTGCAATGAGGACGGTTGCTCTTATCATCTCGCGCAAAGGGCCAGACAAAAATGCACTAGCAGCCGCGAGAGGGGCCGTGCGGGAGTCAGGAAAATTAATGATCCATCTGAGTCTTGAAGACATCGTCAAGATGTTGGAAATGAAAGACAATAGTGACGATCCAAATTCCATTCTATTTGACTACCTCGACGAGATGTTGATGAAACTCGAAAGATAGAGAAACGACCTACAATAGCGGATCGGCAAGATCCGGCTCGAGTAAATCCACACTCTCCACTGACATCCTTCGATCTAGTCGGTAGTCCACGGCTTCCAGAAGGCCTCCGCGGAAGCAATTGCATCGTTGTTGCCCGCTATGGGATTAACGGCCACGCCAGTCGCCAGCGCTAGAAACTCCATTGCTTGCGCGGTAGCTTCTCCAAATTCGAATAGCTCTCGATACTCAGGTTCAAGAACATTCTCAGCAATTCCAAGATGAGCCGTCTGCTTGTCGCGAAAGCTCTTAATCTTTGCAAGGCGATGGTCAGCTCTGCACTTTGCCCAATGCTCTTCGAAGTCTGCGACCTTCTTTGGCTTGTTCCCGCTGTCAAAAATCTCCCGAGACGTTTTATCCACCTTCAACATTTCAGCACCTGCACGGAGATGCAGGTCACCTTGCTTCGGTTCTGCGTAGGCTCGAGCGACCAACGTAACCAAATAGGCAATCATCGCATTTTGTGCGGCGGCGGTCGCAGTTGCTGCTCCAGCCTTGGATAATCGACTATTTATTCCATTTGCGTTCTGTCGCCTAAGCAGGGCAACCAATGCATAAATTTGCAATGCATCGTTTAACGCCAACATTGCCACTGTACGTATAACTTCAGCTTGATGTGGTTCTCGCGGAGCTGATCGCGCCAGCGCGCCGTCGATCATCGCGACCGCGTTCGCCATCCCGTACACCGCGACGAACGAACCGAAACGCGGGCCTTTTTCCTGGCCGAGCAGCACCTGATAGAGCATGTTGAACCAGTCGAGCGAAACGCCGGGCCGGCCGTCCTTGCCCTTCTTCACGGGGTCGAGGAACGGCTCGCGGCGGCCGATCTCGTAGACCACGTTCTGGATCTCCTCCGCGCTCGATCCCGCCGGCATGTTCGACAGTGCGTCGCGCAAATCCTGCAGCGCGACGCGCTCGCTGTCGGTCGGCTCGCGGAATTTTTTCGTCGGCGCCACGAAGTCGCGGTAATAGTTGATGGCGTAGCCGACCATGGCGTCCAGCTTCGGATGGGTCTTCGGCGTCACGCCCGGCCGGTAGCGCCCGATGAAGCCCCACAGCGTTTCGGCATTCTCCGCGTTCGAGGACGACACCAGCGTCAGCAACAGCTGGAACGTGACCGGCATGTCCGCCTTCGGCGGATGCCCGGCATGGATGTGCCAGACCGGGTTGGCGAGTTGCTGCCTGGCATCCTGCCGCGGAAAGCCGTCGAGGAACTGCTGGTAGTCGTCGACATTGCGCGGGATGACGTCGAAATACAGCCGCTTGGCCGCCTTCGGCTCTCGATACATGAACAGCGACAGCGATTCCGGCGAGGCGTAGCGCAGCCATTCGTCGATGGTGAGCCCGTTGCCCTTCGACTTCGAAATCTTCTGGCCCTTGTCGTCAAGGAACAGCTCGTAATTGAATCCCTCCGGCGGCGTGCCGCCGAGCGCCGCGCAGATCTTGCCGGACAGCTTGACCGAGTCGATCAGGTCCTTGCCGGCCATTTCATAGTCGACGCCGAGCGCAAACCAGCGCATCGCCCAGTCCGGCTTCCATTGCAGCTTGCAGCGGCCGCCGGTGACGGGAACGGTGACGGGCTCCCTGGTTTCCGGATCTTCATAGGAGATGGTGCCGGCCCTGGCGTCGTGCGCGGTGACGGGCACGTACAGCACCAGTCCGGTGCGCGGGCAGATCGGCAGGAACGGCGAATAGCTCGCCGCGCGCTCCTCGCGCAGCGACGGCAGCATGATCGCCATCACCTTCTCGATCCGCTCCAGCACGCGCAGCAATGCCACATCGAACCTGCCCGAGGTGTAGTAGTCGGTCGAACTGGCGAATTCGTAGTCGAAGCCGAAAGTGTCGAGAAACGCCCGCAGCCGGGCATTGTTGTGCGCGCCGAAACTGTCATGGGTGCCGAACGGATCGGGCACCCGCGTCAGCGGCCGACCGAGATGCTGTTCCAGCATCTCCTTGTTAGGCACGTTATCAGGCACCTTGCGCAGGCCGTCCATGTCGTCTGAGAAGGCCAGAAGCCGGGTCTTGATCCGATCCTCGGTAAGGACGCGAAAGGCATGCCGCACCATGGTGGTGCGCGCGACCTCACCGAAGGTGCCGATATGCGGCAGGCCCGAGGGACCGTAGCCGGTCGAGAACAGCACCTCGTCCTTTGGCTTGCTTTTCAGCCGCGCGACGATCGCCTTCGCCTGCTCGAACGGCCAGGCGTTGGATTGTTCGGCGAGCGCGCGCAAGTCGCTCGGGCTGGCGGCAAGGTCGATCGTGGACATTTATTAGGGCTCTCTCCGGAAGCCGCGGAAACTAGCGCTTCCGAGCCAAAATGCAAAATGACGATGGTCCACCGTCATTCCGGGGCGATGCGCAGCATCGAACCCGGAATCTCGAGATTCCGGGTTCGCTTCGCGCCCCGGAATGACAGCGCGTCAGAACGGGCTGATGGAAAAATACCGCAGCCATAGGTCGGTGTAGCGGCCTTTTTCCCAGATCCGGAACAGCGCCCAGTTCAGCGACTGCCGCAAAAGGTCGTTGCCCTTGCGCACGGCGATGCCGATGCCCTCGCCGAAATAGCGACTTTCGACAAAGGGTCCGCCGGAGAAGGCGCAGCATTCGGCGGAATCGACGCCGTTGATCCAGAACGCCAGCGAGAAGGCGTCGCCGAAGATGAAATCGACCTCGCTCCGCCGCAGCGCCAGCCGCAGCGCGTCGTCATTGGGATAGGACTTGATCTCGGCGTCGGTGAACATCGCCTTCAGATAGGCCTCATGCGAGGTGCCGGCGACGGCGCCGACCTTCTTGCCTTCGAGATATTCAGGCCGGACCTCCGACATCACCGCGTCGCGGCGCGACACGAAGCGGGCCGGCGCGCGGTAGTAGGGATCGGTGAAATCGAGCCGGGCGCGCAGCGCCGGCGTCACCGCCATCGAGGCGATGATGGCGTCGCCGCGGTTGCTCGATATCGCGTCGACCAGGGTCTCGAACCGCCGCATCTGGATGGTGCAGGAGATCTTGATCTCGTCGCACAGCGCCCGCGCCAGATCGACGTTGAAGCCGGCCGGATTGCCGTCCGGGCCGGTGAAGTTGAACGGCGGATAGTCGGTCTCGGTCAGGAAGCGGATCACCGTGAGGCGCGACATGTCCGGCCGGTCCGGACGCCGCCGCGGATCCCAGAAACCCGGCACCGCCTGCGGCGCCGCCTCGACCGGCGGCTTCGGCGGGGTTTGCGCCTGCGCCGCGCCGCCGGGCGCCACCATCACAAGCGCAGCCGCCGTCGCCATCCCCGCCAGCAAGGCGCCGGCGGCTCGAAGCGATCTCGCAGCGGAAGGCGGAGCGGTCAGGTCAGGCATGACGACAATCTGGCGGAATTCGATGGCGTTATAGACCATCCGGCCCGCGATGCGAGGACCGTTTCCAGCTTTACCCTTGGTATCCCCTCGGGAGCGCGCCTAGAGATGGCGCTTCAAATCCCTGGCGGCTTCCTCGGGGGTCCGTTTCAGGTTGAACGGCGCGATGAACTGCCCGTTGCGGTCCATCAGATAGATCAGCGCGGTGTGATCCATCGTGTAGTTGCCGTCCTTGAGCGGGACCTTCTTGGCGTAAACCCGGTAGGCCGAGAGCAGCTTGGCCACCGCCTGGGGCTCGCCGGTCAGCCCCTTCAGTCGCGGATCGAAGCTGGACAGATAATCCTTCATGGTCGCGACGGTGTCGCGCTCCGGATCGACGGAAACGAAATAGGCGTTGACCCGATCGGCGTCCTTGCCCATCGCCTTCAGCACCTCTGATATCTCGAACAGCGCCGTCGGGCAGACATCGGGGCAATGGGTGAAGCCGAAGAAGATCAGCGTCGGCTTGCCCTTCAGATTCTGTTCGGTGACGGTCTGGCCGGCCTGGTCGGTCAGTTGGAACGGCCCGCCGATCGAAGCCGGCGCCGTCACCGTCCGCAAGCCTCCGAGCGCCCACAGCATGATCACGAGCCCGACCACCAGGCTCGCGCCAAAGGCAGCCACGATCACCAGCGGGCGAATGGTCCGGTCCATGGGAATTCCTTTGCCGGATCAGAAGCAGGCCGAGATGCCGGCGGCGATCATCTCGAAAAACACCGTGGCACCGTAGTGGAACCACAATGCAGCCGCGCCAAGCGCGACCAGCGCGCCAAGGCCAGCGACGCCCCAAACGATAATGGACGCCACCCGGCCCTGCGGCGGGTTTGCCGCGGTCATTCCCTGTCGGCTGGAGATCGGCTGAACCATGCCGTTCAGATAAGGCGGGTTCCCCGGTCAGGCAAGCGCCATGGCGGCCGGCCGGATCACGTCATGCGGAGGCAAAACCGGCGGGGAAAGGCGCGGCCACGACCATGCAGCCATTCGCGGCGCCTGACGGCTGTGTTTTAGCGGGGCAGCGCCGGCTTGTCGGTGGAAGCCTGCGCGTCCAGGTAGCAGGGCTTGTACATGGCCTGCAGCTGCTTGCCGCGCAGGAAGATCATGCGCGGGGTCAGCCCGCCGCGCGCCGCGATCCACTTCCGCACCGGCGTCGGATACATCGAATAGAGCATCTGGGTCGCTTCGGTGTTGGTGACCGCGCGGCCATTGGCGCCGAAATCCCAGGCGGCATGGAAGCCGAGATTGGCGTGCGACGTCACGCAGATCCGGTCACTGGGCACCGCGCCGAGGACAATGGTGCAGGCCGAGGCGCACAGGCCGTCGATGATGACGGTTTCGCCCGACGTGCGCAGCCCCTGGTACTTGTCGACATAGGTGCCGATCCGACCGCCGCGATCGTCGGCGATCCGCACCACCGCCTGGCTCGATCCAACTCCCGCCAGCAGCAGCAGCGCTGCGAGCAAACCTGTCACCAGCTTCATATCCCAGCCCCAGCCGAAAAAAATCCAACCCAACTCTGATTGCCTTGGCGATGCACGACCAAAGCTAGCGTCGTTCGAGATCGGGATTTTGTCTAGGAGGTGAAGGCCGCTCAAAAGAGATTCAAATCGAGTGTTGCCGGGCCGCTGCACCGCTTGCGCCAAAAGGTCCCAAACTGGAACATCTCGGTGCTGCTTCGGTGGCGGCGCCGCCACACGCAAGCGCCGTTTGCCGTTGACCGCGCGTGATGACGCGGTCTTGAATTGAAAACCGACAGGGGGAGCACGCGGTGGCGGATGACGCTGACGTAATCGTGGTCGGGGGCGGACTGGCGGGACTGGTCGCGGCGACGGAAGTTGCCGATGCCGGCAAGCGGGTGATTGTCATCGACCAGGAGGGCGAGCAAAGCCTGGGCGGACAAGCGTTCTGGTCGTTCGGCGGTTTGTTTCTGGTGGATTCGCCCGAACAGCGCCGGCTCGGCATCCGGGATTCGCACGAGCTGGCCTTGCAGGACTGGATCGGCACCGCCGGCTTTGACCGCGACGACGACCATTGGCCGAAGCGCTGGGCGGAAGCTTATGTGGCGTTCGCCGCCGGCGAGAAGCGCCAGTGGCTGCGGGCGATGGGGCACCGCATCTTTCCCGTCGCCGGCTGGGCCGAACGCGGCGGCTATGACGCGATGGGCCCCGGCAATTCGGTGCCACGCTTTCATGTCACCTGGGGCACCGGCCCCGGCATCGTCGCGCCGTTCGAGCGGCGCGCGCGCGCGGCCGAGCGCGCCGGCCGGCTGATTTTCAGGTTTCGCCACCGCGTCGATGGGCTCGTGATCCGCAACGGCGCGGTCGAGGGCGTCAGCGGGACGGTGCTGGAGGCCGACCCGGTGGCGCGCGGCAAGAGTTCTTCCCGCAAGGTCGTCGGCGATTTCACCTTGCGCGCGCAGGCCGTCATCGTCGCCTCCGGCGGCATCGGCGGCAATCACGATCTGGTCCGGCAGAACTGGCCGAAACGGCTCGGCGAACCGCCGCGCCACATGATCTCCGGCGTGCCCGAGCATGTCGACGGCCGCATGATCGGGATTACCGAAGCGGCTGGCGCGCGGCTGATCAACCGCGACCGGATGTGGCACTATGTCGAGGGTATCCGGAACTGGGATCCGATCTGGCCGCGCCACGGCATCCGTATCCTGCCCGGTCCGTCCTCGATGTGGTTCGACGCCACCGGAAAGCGGCTGCCCGCGCCGCAGTTTCCCGGCTCCGACACGCTTGGCCAGCTGCAGTACATCATGGGCACCGGCCACGATTATTCCTGGTTCATCCTGACCCAGAGCATCATCAAGAAGGAGTTCGCGCTGTCAGGTTCCGAGCAGAACCCGGACCTGACCGGCAAAAACTGGCGCATGACGATCAAGCGCGCCACCAACAAGGGCGCGCCGGCGCCGGTGGAGGCGTTCAAGCAGAACGGCGCCGACTTCATCGTGCGCGACAACCTCGCAGACCTCGTCGGCGCGATGAACGCGCTCGTGGGCAACGACCTGCTCAAGCCGGACCATATCAGGGCGCAGATCGAGGCGCGCGACCGCGAGATCGCCAACCCCTATGTCAAGGACGCGCAGGTGATGAACATCCACAACGCGCGGCGCTACATCGGCGACCGGCTGATCCGCACCGCGAAACCGCACCGGATTCTCGATCCCGAACATGGCCCGCTGATCGCGGTCAAGCTCAACATCCTGACCCGCAAGACGCTGGGCGGCTTCGAGACCGACCTGGAGGCGCGCGTGTTCGGCGCGGACCGGCAGGTCATTCAGGGCCTCTACGCCGCCGGCGAAGCCTCGGGATTCGGCGGTGGCGGCATGCACGGCTATCGTTCGCTGGAAGGCACGTTCCTGGGCGGCTGCCTGTTCTCGGGGCGGAACGCGGGACGCGCAGCGGCAGGCGCGGTCGCCTGAGGGGCAACAACGCGGTGGCGCATCCGCCAGCCGCGCGCTAAGAAACCGGCCGGCCCCTGATCAGGAGAAAGAAAATGACCGTCCAGCGTTTCGAGACCGGCCCGCGCATGAGCCAGGTCGTGGTTCACGGCAACACCGTCTATCTCGCAGGCGTCGTCGCCGGCAAGGCCGCCGGCAAGACCGTGACCGAGCAGACCCGGGACATCCTCTCGATCATCGACGGCCACCTCGCCAAGGCCGGCACCGACAAGTCGAAGCTGCTGTCGGCCACGATCTACATCACCGACATGAAGACCTTTGCCGAGATGAACGCGGTGTGGGACGGCTGGGTCTCGGCCGGCAACACCCCGGCGCGCGCCACCGTCGAGGCCAGGCTCGCAGCACCCCAGTACAATGTCGAGATCATGGTCGTCGCGGCGAAGTAGCCGCTGACGCCATCGCCGCCATCTGGTGTCAGCCCGGCCCGGTCGGCCGCAACGCCTGCGTCAGCCGCACCGCGACGGCCGCCTGCCAGACCGGATAGAGGAACGACGCGTGGTCGAGGCCGAGCGCGTTGTCGAGCGCCAGCAGCGTGCCGGCCAGCGTCGCCGTCATCAGCATCGGCCACCACGCCGCGGCCTGGCGTGGCCCTGCCGGCAGCAAGCCGATGCCAATCGCCATCACCGCTGACCCGACAAGCCCGCCGGTCAATCCTGCTAGCAGATGCCGCATCGCCCTGGCGGCGCCGGCGGCCTGCCCGTCGATGAAGATCGCCGCGTTCACCGCGCAGACAAAGGCGACCATGGTGACAACAGCGGCCAGCGCCGCCGCCCACGGCGGATTGGCGCTGAAGCGCCGCACCAGAACGAACACGAGCACCGCGAACGGCACCGCGATCAGCGAAATGCGAAGCTGACCGGGCAGGCCCGCGATCCGGTCGACCAGCGTGGGCAGCAGCGGCGTGAGGATGCCCGACACCAGGCCGCCGGCGGCGGCCATCAGCAGGGTGTTGCGCGGGGTGTCAGCGGAAGCGCTCGCCTCGGTCAATGCGCGCTCCTTTTTCTGCGACCGCCTACGCCTAACACGGCGAGCGAACTTTGCCATAAATAAAAGCCGCGCCAGCCCGAGGGCTGACGCGGCAATGGCCGTTCTGTTGCCAGGTGGACCAACCCCGAACAGGTTACGCCGCGAGGCGCACTTCGTTCAATGCAACGTTATCGTTTGCATTTAGGTTTTTGACCCGATAACGGCGGTATCATGCCGAGCACAATTCAGAGCTTCTTTGCGACCATCGATCCTGGTTCGCCCCCGCCATAGCAGCCCTGGGATTCGGCCTTGCGGCGGAATCGATCTCACCGCAATGAGACCTTTAAGCTCAGGCTGCTAAGGTGGAGGCGCCGGGTACTGCCCCCGGGTCTGCCCGCAGTCCACTCTAAGGTTCAGCGCCATCGTCTTGCGACGAAGCCACCCTACCCGCGATCGCCGGTGAAAGATAGGCCGGTGTCGCCCAGCATCGACGGTCGATCCGGCGACAGGCTTAACAAATCACAACCCGCCCGTCGGCACGAAGAAGCCGAGTTCCACCTGTCGAAAGATCGAGCGCAGCGTGCCGGGTTTCAGGTTCTGGCGCGAAGCAGGATGGAGCGGGCGAAGGGAATCGAACCCTCGTATGCAGCTTGGGAAGCTGCCGTTCTACCATTGAACTACGCCCGCCTTGGTGCGCCCATCATTAGCCGACCGCGCGCTGTCAGCCAAGCGCCTCCCCGCCCCCTCTCGTCCACAGCCCGGGCAAAATTCCGGATGCGCCGGCGGATGGCGATGCTATGATTCGCAACGGGACGGGTGGCGATGACGGGGCTTGGCTACACTATTTTCGATACGGCGATCGGCCGCTGCGGCATAGCGTGGCGGCCGTCGGGCGTTGTCGGCGTGCAGCTTGCGGAAGCCCGCGAGATCGAGACGCGGCGGCGGCTCTACCAGCTCTATCCGGGCGCGCGCGAACTCGATCCGCCTGCCGATGTCGAGGCTGCGATCGCCGGCATCGCGGCGCTGTTGCGCGGCGGGGCGGCCGACCTTTCCGGCGTCACGCTGGACATGGCCGGGATTCCATATTTCAGCCAGCGCGTCTACGCCGCCGCGCGCGCGATCCCGCGCGGGCAAACCTGCACCTATGCGGAAGTGGCCGCGACCTTGCGCGTGCCCAGCGCGGTCCGTTCGGTGGCGCAGGCGATCGCCCGCAACCCCTTCATGATCATCGTGCCCTGCCATCGCGTGCTCGAGGCCGGTCGCTACGCGGATGAGATTTCGCCGCACGGCGGGGCGATCTCCAAGCGCCGGCTGCTCTCGATCGAGGGCGCCCGCCCCACCGTCAGCAAGACGCTGTTCGACGTGCTGCTGCCGGTGGCCACGCCCCGGGCGCATACCTAGTTTCTTGACGCGAACCGGTTTCCACTTCGCTCGAAAACGCGATAGATTTCCAGGAATGATCGCGACCACGCTGATCGATCGCAACTCCATCTCGGTGTCCGACTATCGCTGCAGCGCCGGGCCGGACGACAAGCCGTTTGTCGAACAGCATCGCGGCCACTCGATCTCCTACGTGCGCAAAGGCAGCTTCGGTCTGCACTGCCGCGGCAGGTTCAGCGAGCTGGTGGCGGGGTCGGTGCTGGTCGGCTACCCCGGCGACGAATACACCTGCACCCACGACCACGTCTGCGGCGACGAGTGCCTGTCGTTCTTCCTTGCCCCCGAACTGGTGGAGGCAATCGGCGACGGCAGGCGGCCATGGCAGATCGGCTGCGCGCCGCCGCTGCCGGAACTGGTGGTGCTCGGCGAACTGGCGCAAGCGGCAGCAGACGGCGGCAGCGACGTCGGCCTCGACGAAATCGGCCTCCTGCTGGCGAGCCGCTTTGTCGAGGTGGTTTCCGACAAGCCGCGCAAGGCGGGCATGGACGCGGCGCGCGACCGCCGCCGCGCGGTGGAAACCGCGCTGTGGATCGATGCCCATTCGCACCGTCAGATCAATCTCGACGACGCCGCCCGCCAGGCCGGCGTCGGCCCGTTTCATTTCCTGCGGCTGTTCTCGCACGTGCTCGGCGTCACCCCGCACCAATACCTGTTGCGTTCGCGGCTGCGCCACGCGGCGCGCCGGCTTGCCGACGACGACGGTCCGATCACCGATATCGCCTATGACGTCGGCTTTGCCGACCTCTCGAATTTCGTCCGCACCTTCCACCGCGCCGCCGGCGTCTCGCCGCTCAAGTTCCGGCAGGCCTCCCGCGGCGACCGCAAGATTCTCCAAGAACGCCTTGCGCTCAACTGACTAGGGTTTCTCCATGCCGCGCGACATCGCGCGCTTTGCACTGGAGAACACCATGTACGACCATATCGGACTACGCGTCGGCGACCTCGACGCCAGCGTGCGCTTCTATACGGCCGCACTGGCCCCTCTCGGCTTCGTGCTGTGCTCGCGCGACGACGCCGGCGCGGGCTTCGGGCCAAAGGACGCGCCGGCGCTCTGGCTTTACCGGCACGCGGGGAAGGCCGGCGCCGGCGCGCATGTCGCGTTCCGCGCCAGCGATCACGCGGCGGTCCAGAAATTTCACGCCGAAGGCCTCAAGGCCGGCGGCCGCGACAATGGCGGCGCGGGGCCGCGGGCGGATTACAGCCCGACCTACTACGCGGCGTTCCTGATCGACCCCGACGGCAACAATGTCGAGGCGGTGCGTACGTGATCTTTCTCACAGATTGCGCTTCCGCCCTCTCCTAGCGTCGCCGCATGCGTCCGGATGGCGCCGCGACCGCGGCTTTCCCGCGCATGAGGAGTCGAACCATGACTGGATCTGACAAGGCCATCGGCCAGCTGGCCGCACTGCTTTTGCTGTTTACGCTGGCGACAACGCCGGCAAAGGCGCAGTTCGCGGGATTTGGTGGCAGCGGCGGTGGCGAAGACATGATGACGCAGATGGCGCCGATGCTGGAAATGATGAAGGCGAAGATGGGCAAGCGCCGCTTCGCCGCGCTGATGCAGACCATGGGCCCGATGATGGGCCGCATGATGGAAGGCGGCGGCGGTTTTGGCGGCATGATGGGCGGCGGCATCCCCGGCTTCGGCGGCGGAATTCCGGCCGGCTTCAGCGGCGGATATGGCGGCAGCCATCTGCCCGATGCTTACGGCGTCAGCATGGGTGGCGGCGACTTCATGGGCATGCTCGGTGGCGGCGGCGAGCTGATCAGCATGGTCCCGCAACTGATGCAGATAGCGAATGTCGGTGGCCCCCGTCTGGGCCGGCGTCACAAGCGACGGTAGTGTTTCCGTCATTCCGGGGCGATGCGAGCATCGAACTATGGTGCGCAATTGCGCACCTGAGAATCTCGAGATTCCGGGTCTGGTCCTGCGGACCATCCCGGAATGACAGCCTCCATTCACAACACCGCCGACCTCGCCGCAGGCACGCGCGGCTTCGGCTCCCAGCGGGTCAGGAGCACGCTGACGCACGACAGCAGGCCGAGCAGCACCATGGAGGCGGCGGCCAGCGTGAAGAAGTTCTGGGCGGTGGCCCCATGCGTCGACAGCCACCAGCCGCCGGTGGCGATGAACAGCAAACGCGCGGTCTGTGCCAGCACCGGGCCGATCACCTTGGCCGCGCCCTGCGATGAAAAATAGCAGGTCGTGGCAAGGCCGAGGAAGGCATACATCGGCGCCGCCGTGGACAGATACTGCCGGCTTGCGGCGCGCACGCTCGCATCATCCGTAAACAGATTGACCCAGATGTCGGGAAAGATCGCGATGAAGGTCGCGACCGTGCCGACGCCGGTAAACGCGACGAGTCCCGCGATCCAGCAGATCCTGCGCGCGCGCGCGACGCGTTGCGCGCCGATCGCCATGCCCACCATCGGCACCGAGGCGATGCCGACCGCAAATGCGATCGAGGTCAGCATGAATTCGAGCCGCGCGCCGATGCCGTAACCGGCCAGAATCTCAGTGCCGAAACTCGCCAGCATGTAGGTGAAAATGCTGATGGTCAGCACCGACTGCAATGGCGAGAAGCAGGAGAGGGCGCCGACCTTGAGGATGTCGACGAACATCGCCATGCGGATGCGAAGGCCCCTGATCTTGGGAATGACGCGGGCCCGGCCCGAAAACAGGTACCAGGACATCACGGCGATGCTGACCAGGTAGGCGATCAGCGAGCCGGCGGCGACGCCGCGCATGCCGAATTGCGGGATCGGGCCGAGCCCGAGGCCAAGCGTGCCGCCGAGAACGATCTGGCAGATCGCGGACGAAAGCATCAGCAGCGACGGCAGCTTCATGTTGCCGGTGCCGCGCAGGATCCCCGCCATCGTGTTCATCAACCAGGGCGCCACGGCACCGCCGAAGAAAATCTGCGTATAGGCGACCGCCTCCGCCAGCACGTTGCCGCGGCCGCCGAGCAGCTCCAGCAGCTTCGGACCGAAGATCAGCATCCCCAGCATGAAGGTCAGCCCGAAGCAGAGGCCGATCAGCAGCGCATGCGAGGCCAGCGTCGAGGCTCGGTCGATGTCGCCGGCGCCGATCGCGCGCGCAATTGCCGACGCTACGCCACCGCCCATGGCGCCGCCCGACATCGTCATGGTCAGGATCACGGCAGGAAACACCAGCGCCATCGCCGCCAGCGATTCCACGCCGAGGCGGCCGATATAGGAGGTCTCGGCGATGACGACGCAGGTGCCCGCGGTCAGCGCGATCACGTTCGGCCAGGCGAGCCACAGCAGTGTCGGCAGGATCGGACCGTCGATCAGCGCGTTCTTCACCGGCGCTTCCGGCGGCGGCAGCGGGCGCTCGTCCTCATCGACTGGAATTTCGGCAACGCCGAGGTCGGACATTTCTGCTCCCGCGCGCACAGACTTGGGGCCGCGCCGCGCTGCTTCCTAGCACGGTCGCTGGTGATTCCACGTGCGGCGGGCGCAAGGGGGCCCTGCTGGATTGCAGGCGGGCGGGTCCGGCCGTTGTGAACCGTTTGCCGGTCGGCAGCGTTGTAGGGGAGCCTCAGGAAAGTCCGCCATGCAAGTGAACCCGGTCCTGGCCCTCTCGATCGCCGCGCTGGCGCTGCAACTCACCGCCTGCAGCGACCCGCGGGACGGCGCCACCGTTGAGAAGAGCTATGGGCCCTCGCCTGACCTGCCGCCGCCGGAACAGTTATGGTTGCCGACGGTCAACATCGCGACCGCCACCGGCTGGCCGGCCGGCGAGACACCCACCGCCGCGCGCGGGCTGGCGGTGACCGCGTTCGCCACCGGGCTGCAACATCCGCGCACGGTCTACGTGCTGCCGAATGGCGACGCGCTGGTCGCGGAAAGCAATGCGCCGCCCAAGCCCGACGCCGACAAGGGACTGAAAGGCTGGATCACGAAGCTGGTGATGCGCCGCGCCGGCGCCGGCGCGCCGAGCGCCAACCGCATCACGCTGTTGCGCGACGCCGACGGCGACGGCGTGGCCGAAACCAGAAGCACCTTTGTCAGCGGGCTGAACTCGCCGTTCGGCATGGCGCTGGTCGGCGATGATTTCTACGTTGCCAATTCCGACGCGATCATGAAGTTTCCCTACCGCAGCGGAGATGTCAACATCGACGCTGCCGGCGTCAAGCTCGCGGATCTGCCGGCCGGCCGCCTCAATCACCACTGGACCAAGGATCTGGCGGCCAGCGCCGATGGCAGCAAGCTTTATGCAACCGTCGGCTCCAACAGCAATATCGGCGAAAACGGCATGGAGGCGGAGAAGGATCGCGCTTCCGTTCTTGAAGTCGATCGCGCGAGCGGCCAATGGCGGGTGTTCGCCTCCGGCTTGCGCAATCCGAACGGACCGGCCTTCAACCCGCAGACCGGGAAACTCTGGGTCGTCGTCAATGAACGCGACGAACTCGGCAATGATCTGGTGCCGGATTACATGACGTCGGTGAAGGACGGCGCTTTCTATGGATGGCCCTACAGTTATTTCGGCGACCGCGTCGATATGCGCGTCGAGCCGCAGCGGGCCGACCTAGTTCAGAAAGCGCTCGCTCCAGATTACGCGCTGGGCGCGCATACCGCCCCCCTCGGCCTGGCCTTCAACACCGCAAACCTGTTTCCGCCTGACATGGCCAACGGCGCCTTCATCGGCCAGCACGGCTCCTGGAACCGCAAACCGCGCGCCGGCTACAAGGTGATCTTCGTGCCCTTTGCCGACGGCAAGCCTGCGGGCAAGCCGCAGGACGTGCTGACCGGCTTTCTCAACGACAAGGGCGAGGCCCGAGGCCGGCCGGTCGGCGTGCGGCTCGACAAGCAGGGTGCGCTGCTGGTGGCCGACGATGTCGGCAACGCGGTATGGCGCGTGACGCCGGCAGCGAAGTTGTCGTCGCCGTAAGCATCGCGCGTCTTCGCGTTCAGACCACCCTGCCGAACACGGCGCCGATGCCGGCGGTCAACGCCATCGCGAAGGCGCCCCAGAACGTGACGCGGATAGTCGGCTTCAACAGTCCGGCGCCGCCGGCCTTCGCGCCGGTCGCACCGAGCAGGGCGAGAAACAACAGAGATCCCCCTGACACGACCGGGATCAGAATGTTGGAGGGGGACGCCAGCACCAGCACCATCGGCGCCGCCGCGCCGACAGCGAACGTCGCGGCCGACGCCAGCGCCGCCTGCACCGGACGTGCGCTCGTGATCTCGGAGATGCCGAGTTCGTCGCGCGCATGTGCGGCCAAGGCGTCCTTTGCCATCAATTGCTGCGCGACCTCGCGCGCCAGCCCTTGCTGGACGCCGCGCGCGACATAGAACTGGGCAAGCTCCTCGCGCTCGAAGTCGGGATCGTCGGCCAACTCGCGTTTCTCGCGCGCGAGGTCGGCATGCTCGGTATCGGACTGCGAACTGACCGATACATACTCGCCGGCGGCCATCGACATCGCGCCCGCCACCAGCCCGGCAACGCCGGTCAGCAGGATATCGTCGCGGGATGCCGCGGCGGACGCCACCCCCACGATCAGGCTGGCGGTCGAGATAATTCCGTCATTGGCGCCGAGCACGGCGGCTCTCAGCCAGCCGATGCGCTCGACGAGGTGATTCTCGCGGTGGAGGCGAGCCATTGATGATCTTCCTGTCAGACGACCGCTCGCTCTTGCCGCCGCCCTCAGCCATAAAGCTTTCCAAGACGGCGAGCCGTGGGCGATGATCTGGATCAACATCCGGCGATGCCGCGGTAGTCGACTCAAACCTAGCGCTGCGGCGACCAGGGCAGGCCGAGACATCGCGCGAACAGGACGAACATGCCTGATCTGCCTTCCGTGGTCCTGAACCTCCTGGCGGCGCTTGGCATCGGTCTCCTGATCGGCGCCGAGCGGGAGCGCCGCAAGGGAGCCGGCCCGTCCCGTTCCCCGGCCGGGTTACGCACCTTCACCGTCGTCTCCCTCGCCGGCGCGACCAGCGTCATGGTGGGCGGCGCGATCATGCTGGCCGTCACCGTTGCCGGCGTCGCGGCGCTGACCGCCATCGCCTATTTCCGATCCCGCGGCGACGATCCCGGGCTGACGACCGAGATCGCGCTGATCCTGACCGCGCTGCTGGGCGGATTGGCGATGCAGCAGCCGGGCCTGGCGGCAGGAACGGCGGTCGGCCTTGCCGCGCTGCTCGCGGCGCGAGCGCCGCTGCATCATTTCGTCCGATCCGTGCTCACCCAGAATGAGGTGAGAGACGCGCTGATCCTGGCCGGCGCGACGCTGGTCGTGCTTCCGCTGCTGCCCAATCAGGCGCTTGGTCCTTATGGCGCGCTTAATCCGCGCGCGATCTGGACCGTCGTTATTCTGGTGATGGCGATCAGCGCGGCGGGATACATTCTGGTGCGGCTGCTCGGCGCGCGTTTTGGGTTGCCGATCGCCGGCCTCGCATCCGGTTTCGTTTCGAGCACGGCGACGATCGGCGCCATGGGCGCGCGGGCTCAGAAGAGCCCTGCCGTCATCAGCGCAGCGATCGCGGGCGCGGCGCTCTCGACCGTCGCCACGATCGTCCAATTGAGCCTGGTGCTGGCGGCCACCAGCGCGACCACGCTGCGCGCGCTGTCGGTGCCGCTGATCTGCGCCGGCATTGCCGCCGTCGCCTATGGCGCCGCCTTCACATTCCGCGCCTTGCGCGAGAGAGACGCGGCCGACCCGCAGCCGGGACACGCGTTCAGCCTTCCGGTCGCACTGGTGTTCTCGCTGACGCTCTCCGCCGTGCTGATCGCCTCGGCGGCGCTGCGGGAATGGTTCGGCGCGGCCGGGGTGATCGTCGCGGCCGCCGCGGCCGGCTTTGTCGATACCCATTCCCCCGCCATCGCCATTGCCTCGCTGGTGGCATCCGGAAAGATGACGGCTGCGGACGCCGTGCTGCCCATTCTCGTCGCGCTCTCGACCAACACCATCAGCAAGATCGTCTTCGCCTGGAGCAGCGGAAGCCGGACGTTCGCGTTACGCCTGATTCCCGGACTGTTGCTCGTCGCCGGAGCAGCGTGGGGCGGCGCACTGCTGGCGCAATAGCGCTCTACACCCGGAAATGCTTGGAGAGCTTCAGGCCCTGGGCCTGGTAATTCGAACCGATCTTCTGGCCGTACAGGGTGTCCGGCCGCGACAGCATTTTTTCATAGACCAGCCGGCCGACGATCTGGCCGTGCTCGAGGATGAACGGCACCTCGCGCGAGCGCACCTCCAACACCGCCCGCGAACCCTTGCCGCCGGCGCCGGCATAGCCGAAACCGGGATCGAAGAATCCGGCGTAATGCACCCGGAATTCGCCGACCAGGGGATCGAACGGCACCATTTCCGCGGCGTAGTCCGGCGGCACCTGCACGGCTTCCTTCGAGGCCAGGATGTAGAACTCGCCGGGATCGAGGATCAGGCTGCCGTCTGGCCGCGCCGGGATCGGCTCCCAGAATTCATCGACCGCATAGCCGCCGCGGCGGTCGATATCGATCACGCCGGTATGGCGCTTGGCGCGGTAGCCGACAAAGCCCTTGGCCTTGGCTCCGGACAGATCGACCGACAGCGCCACGCCCTGGGCGAGGTCCGCGTCGTCGATGTCGACCAGCCGCTCCGCGCGATGCAGCGCGTCAAGCTCGTCGGCGCCGAGGATGGCGTCGCCGGTGCGGAAGCGCACCTGGCTCAGCCTGGAGCCCTCGCGCAGCAGCACCGGAAACGTCTTCGGGCTGATCTCGGCATAGAGCGGGCCGTGATAGCCGGCGCCGATCATGTCGAAGCGGCGGGTGCCGTCGGCGATCACGCGGGTGAAGACGTCGAGCCGCCCGGTCGAACTCTTCGGGTTGGCGGCGGCGACGATCGAGGGCGGTAGCGCCAGGCTCTCCAGCAGCGGCACGATGTAGACGCAGTTGGTCTCCAGCACCGCGCCGTCGGTGAGGTCGATTTCGTGCAGCTTCAATTCGTCGATGCGCTCGGCGACGGTGGAGCCCGGACCGGGCAGGAAACTGGCGCGCACCCGGTAGGCGACGTCGCCGAGGCGCAGGTCGAGGCTCGCCGGCTGGATCTGGCTTTCGACAAAGGGATAGGCCGGCAGGATCAGGCCCGCATCCGCCATCGCCGCAATCATGCGGTCGGGCAGGATTCCGTCGGCGTCGGGCGGTAGCGTGAACGGCACGGCGCGGTCCCCAGGGATGGCTTATAGAATGGCGATCAGGATGGCGTTTCAGGTTGCCCTGTCAGGCTGGCCCTTATAGCACCCAAACCTCTTGTACAGGGGCGTTTACGGGTTATCGGATGGCCGCCTTGACTGAAAGGGCGCAAGCGAATATCAGCATGGCTTATCCCGTGGTGATTTGAGCCGGCCGGCTTGCAGCCACGTTAAACAAGTCGCTAAACAGGCCGGGGACACGTGTGATCCCGGCTTGTGGAAATTTTTCCAGGCCGGTTTTTTTGTGACCATCTGCTGGTGGTCGCGACGGAGGTCACATGTCTGAGGCAAACGCTGCCGCCCGCTATCGTCCCGAAACCCGGCTGGTGCATTCCGGCGCCCTGCGCTCGCAATTCGGCGAGACCTCCGAGGCGCTGTTCCTGACCCAGGGGTTCATCTACGACACCGCCGAACAGTGCGAGGCGCGGTTCAAGGGCGACGAGCCGGGCTTTCTCTATTCGCGCTTTTCCAATCCCAACATCTCGATGTTCGAGCGCCGCATGATCGAGCTCGAAGGCGCCGAGGCCGCGCGCGCGACCGCGACCGGCATGGCCGCGGTGACGACGGCGGTCCTCGCGCCGCTGAAGGCCGGCGATCACGTGGTGGCGGCCAAGGCGATGTTCGGCTCCTGCCGCTATGTGGTGGAGGACCTGCTGCCGCGTTACGGCATCCAGTCCACGCTGGTCGACGGCCTCGATCTCGACCAGTGGCGCAAGGCGATGCGGCCGAACACCAGAACCTGCTTTCTGGAAAGTCCGACCAATCCGACGCTCGACGTGCTGGACATCCAGGCGATCGCCGACATCGCCCACCAGGGCGGCGCGCGGCTGATCGTGGACAATGTGTTCGCAACCCCGCTCTGGCAGAGCCCGCTGTCGCTCGGCGCCGACGTCGTGGTCTATTCCGCTACCAAGCACATCGACGGCCAGGGCCGCTGTCTCGGCGGCGTCATCCTGTCGTCGGAAGCCTTCATCGCCGAGCATATCCATAATTTCATGCGCCAGACCGGGCCGTCGATGTCGCCGTTCAACGCCTGGGTGCTGCTGAAGGGACTGGAGACGCTGGCGGTGCGCGTGCGCGCGCAGACCGAAACCGCAGCCAAAATCGCCGACAGCCTCGCCAGCCATCCGAAGGTGTCGCGTCTGATCTATCCCGGACGCGCCGATCATCCGCAGGCGGCGCTGGTAAAGAAGCAGATGCGCGCCGGCTCGACCCTGATCGGCTTCGAGGTCAAGGGCGGCAAGGCCGGCGCGTTCCGCTGCCTCAACGCGCTGAAGATCGCCCGGATCTCCAACAACCTCGGCGACGCCAAGAGCCTCGTCACCCATCCCGCCACCTCGACGCATCAACGGCTGACGCCGGAGGCGCGCGCCGAACTCGGCATCAGCGAAGGCTTCATCCGGTTCTCCGCCGGGCTGGAGCATGCCGATGATCTGATCGAGGATCTGGCGGCGGCGCTGGAGCAGGCGTGAGGATGGCGAATGGCGAGTAGCGAATGGCGAATGAGATCCCATTCGCTATTCGCCTACACGCACATCGGCTGGTACGCCCGCACGGCGGGCAGCGTCGGCACAAAATATCGAAAACAACCCCATGCAAAGGAGCCTGGAACCTTGCGTGGTGACCGGCGAGGTATTGAGACACCGGCCCACACCCGCTACTCGCCATTCGCCATTCGCTACTCGCCCCCGCTCACATCGGCCGGTACGCCCGCACGTCGGACGGCACGTTGACGCCGCGCTTGATCTGTCCGACCGACTTGATGATGTCGTCGCCGAGCAGTTGCGCGAAGCAGGCGTAGCCCCAGTCGCTCATGTGCAGCCCGTCGGCGATCACGAAATTCTCGATCGGGATCGCCTGCCGCTCGTGCCAGTCCTTCATCACTTCGAAGCGCGGGAACACGCCGACCCGGCGCAGCTCGGCGACCTTGCTGAGCACGTTCCTCATCTTGCCGGCGCTTTCGGCTTTCTCGTTGACGCGCGGCGAATATTGCGGATCGACCAGCACGACGTCGGCGCCCGCGGCCTGGATCCGCGCGATGCCCTCCTCGACCAGCCGCGCGGTCTCGGCCGGATCGAGGTTGCGCAGCACGGCGTTGGTGCCGACCTGCCAGATCACCAGGTCCGGGTGCATGTCGAGCACCGCGGTCTGCAACCGCTTCATCATCTCAGGCGCGTCCTCGCCGCCCTGCCCGCGATTGACGACGGTGATGTCGGAGTCCGGATATTGCCGATGCAACTGCGCCGCGAGCCGGCTCGGATAGGCGTACTCTGGCGACGTCGAGCCGTAGCCGGCCGTCGACGACGACCCGAAGGCGACGATCACCGCCGGCTGACCCGCGGCGAGCTTGCCGGCGATCCGCGGCAGCGAGCCCATCGACTTGTAGCCGCCCTTGGGCGGCAGGCAGGGAACGCGGGTGAAAATGTCAGCCGCCGACTTCGTGGCTTCCTTGACCTTGTCGACCGTCTTGCCGGCGATATTTTTCTGCGCCGACGGCGCGGCCACGGTTTGCGCCGGCGGGGCGGTCTGGGCCTGCAGGAGCCACACCGGGGCCGGCGCCAGCAGCGCCAGGCCCGCGGCGAAGGCGGCCAGCAATTTCGACCAGCGAAAAGGGAAGTAACGCCTCATTGACGCCAGTCCCTAATTCTGCTGCGCCGGGTCGAGGCGGGCCGCGTCGAGCACGAACTTCGACAGCGCCCGGCCCAGGCAGGCGTGAACCCGCTTGGCCATCTCGACGCCGGGAAAGGTGCTGAACAGATCGAAGTCTCCGACCTCATTCCAGTGACGCATGATGGAGAACCGGTCGAACAGCGGAACGTCGTGCTGCTGCGCCGCCACCCGCAGATGATCCAGATATGGCGGCGCGGAGATCATCGTCTCCGTGCGCGGACTATACTGCAGATTGACCAGGACCACGTCGGCTCCAGCACTTTGCAACGCAGCGAGGCCACCGTCGACAGCGCCGCGAAAATCATCGGGATCGACCGCGCGCATGGCATCCACGGTACCGGTCTGCCAGATCACCAGATTAGGCTTTTTTCCTTCCAACAGCTTAACGAGGTTGGCGTCGACCTCCTCGGCGGTCTTCCCGGTCTGGAGTTCGACGGAGAGATCGACGGCGACCGACGGCAGCCGCTCCTTCAGCGCCGCATGAAGCCGTGCAGGGTAAGCGCTCGCCTCCGAGGAAACGATGGTGGAGGAGCGGCTGCCGATCACCAGAACTTTCAACGAATGAGTGTTCTTTATGGAGTCGGCTACTTTCAGTAGCACACTGTCGGTGCTCAGCAGATAGGCCGGGACGTCGCAGTTCCGGGGGGCCTCCTGGCCGCGCGCGAAGCCTGCGGCCAGGCATGCCGCGAGCAGGACCGCACCCGTCAAAGCCCTGGAACCGGGCCTCATATGCTACCTCCGGCCATATCGGCGTTGCCGCGGGTACCCGGCGTCCTGGAGGCACCCTTGTCGGCCGAGTGCTTGTACCATGAAATCAGCGCCGCCATTCCCCACATGATGAGGATTCCGGCGAGGCTGACCAGCGCGTGCATGACGGCGCCGCCGGACACCTCGGCCAGCACAAAGTGCCCTGCGAACGCCAGGAAGACGCCAAGACAGAATATCTCCAGGGAATGCTGGCCGCACAGGATCAACGGCCGCAGCCACCGCGACTTGAGCCCCGACCAGTCCCTGGGCAGGAACCGGACGGTCAGCGCGGCAAGCGCCAGAAAATGGGCGAAGCGCAGCACGTCCAGATCGGTCTTGGTGATCGGATACATCCACTTCTCGATCCGGCGCGGCATCAGATAGCCGAGTTGCGGCACATGCCAGGTCAGCGTGACGAAGAACGCGGCAGCGAGGTAGGCGATGCAGATCCACATCGTCACCGGCGATGACAGGATCCGGGACATCCGCGCCGCGCCGCCCAGCGCGCACCAGGCTCCGAACACAAACAGCAATTGCCAGGCGAACGGGTTGAAGGCCCAGAACCCGTTGGGATAGGCCGACAGATGCCAGTCGAACTGCCAGGTCAGCGCGTACAGCAGCACCGACAACCCGAGCGAAACGTCGGGCCGCCACTTCATCAGCCAGAGGACGATGGGCAGGAACAGCATCAGCACGATATAGAGCGGCAGCACATCCATGTTGACGGGACGGAATCTCAGCAGCAGCGCCTGGACGATGGTGACGTCAGGCTGCTTGAGAAAATCCATGATGCCCATTTCCTCGCTGTACAGCGGGTTCTCGAAACGGGTGGCGACATAGGAAATTTCCGCCAGGAAGATCGTGAACAGGAACACATGCGCGACGTAGATCTGCCAAACCCGCCGCAGGATGCGCGCGGTCGCCACCACGAAGCCGGCCTCCAGCATCGCGCGACCATAGACAAAGGCGGCGGTGTAGCCGGAGATGAAGATGAATATCTCGGTGGCGTCGGAAAATCCGTAGTTGCGGATCGTGAACCAGGTCAGGATGTTGGTTGGCAGATGATCGACGAAGATCAGCCACAGCGCCATCCCGCGAAACAGATCGAGCCGCAATTCGCGCGCGCCGGCCCCCGGCAGCGTGATTGCAGGCGCGGAAACTGCCGCGGCAGCATCATTGGCGGACGACGCGCCACCGGGCTTTCCGGCGGTTGGATCGGCAGTGGACGTCATCTGGCACCGTTCGGCAATCGGGCACTCGCACCGGCGCCACCCGGATACGATCATATCGACCCGCGGGTTGCTTGCAAGATTCGCAACCCTGTGACACGAGGCCGGGAGCGCGCGGTTGCGCCATAGACCGCAACTGTGTTGAAACCGCGATGATCGAAGCCCCGCCGGGCCGCCGGACGATTGGTTAGCCGGGCTTTTGTCGCTATGATGCAAGACAGGAATTTCCGGAACACCCATCGCATGTACCGCGCCGTCACCCGCCAGATCGAGGTCACCGTCGAACCGAATTTCCTGCCGGAACGCTCGTCGATCGATAAGGGCCAGTATTTCTGGTCCTACACCATCGTCATCACCAACGCCGGCGCGGAGACCGTTCAGCTTCGCACCCGGCACTGGGTCATCACCGACGCCACCGGGCGTAAGCAGGAAGTCCGCGGCGAGGGCGTGGTCGGCGAACAGCCGGTGCTCGCACCGGGCGAGCGCTTCGAATACACCAGCGGCGTTCCGCTCCCGACCGCCTCGGGCTTCATGACCGGCCGCTATCAGATGGTCAGCGAAAGCGGCGAACGGTTTGAAATCGACGTGCCGACGTTCTCGCTGGATAGTCCGGATCACAAGCGGGTGCTGAATTAGCAGCGACCCGCCGCGCTCCGCAGCGACGGTCATGCTTCGCAATGGCGGAGCATCCAGTACGCCGCGGCTTCTCGGCTCCACCGCCGCTGCCTCTGGATCTTCATTGCGAGCCACCGGGGCGCGTCAATGCGCGCCTGATCGTCACTGCGAGCGCAGCGAAGCAATCCATTCTTGCTTTCTTTGTGGCGCGATGGATTGCTTCGCTGCGCTCGCAATGACGGTTAGACATGGGTCCGCGATCTCGCGGCGCTGTTCGCTGCACGATGGGCAAAAAATAACGGTTTCCGGCATGGAACCATTGCCTCGCTGGCCTGTTGGTCCCCCGACACAATCAGTTCCTGGAGAGAAAAGATGAAAACCTTAGCCATCTATCTGGCCGCAGGCGCAGGCGCCCTGCTTGCGACCGCCGCGTCCGCCGCCCCGCTGTCCCCGAACGTTTCGATCGCTCCGGAGAGCAATATCGAGAACGTCCGCATGGTCTGCGATGAGTACGGCCGTTGCTGGCGCCAACGCGGTCAACGCCGCGTCATCATCCGTGAAAGCCACGATTCATACGGATATGCCCCCCGGCGCGAGCGTTACATCGAGCGTCGCGCTTACCGCGGCCATGATCATCACCAGGGCGGCGTCGGCTTCCAGGCCCCCGGTGTCAGCATCGGAATTGGCAGCGGCCGCTACTGAGCGCAGCCAAGAAGACTTGATATGAAAGCCGCGGAGAAATCCGCGGCTTTCTTTTCTGGACTAAAGCTCCAAACGGCTCAGACCAAGTCGTCGATCGGCATGGCGCCGATCCCCGGATACGCGAAACGCAACGACCCGCGTTCACACGCGGGGGGCGCTCGCTCCCCGCAACCGCTCGACAAACCAGAAGGCCCCGATCGCGACGAACGAGAGAAAGAACATTGCGGCGCAAGCAAGCAGAGTTGCTGAGCTCGTATCCATGAAAATTCTCCAAGAGGTTGGTCGGCTGCGGTTGCCGTTCACGCCAGTGCATCAAGCATGCTCGTCGAAACTTTCCGGCGACAATCTTGCAATATCTGCGGCTGCGACGCCCGCAAGCCCTTTGCAGCCGCGAGCCGCCCTGACCGGAAAACACGCATCGAAGCGAGTTTCGGTTGGTCATGCGACTGACAGGATTGGAATAGCCAGGAGGTTGACGTCGGCCGCAAGGCCGACAAACCGGCAATGCGATGACGCTTATGTTGAACTGGCTACTTGGCGCCGCCATTGCAAGGTCTGTCAGCCCCAGCCGCAAAACAAATCCGCTATCGTCCCCGCTATCTGGCAAAAGATCCCCACATGGTCGATAAGGTCGCGCGCCAGCCTTTATCGAAGACCAGGACGGTAACGGCCCATGCGTTTTTGTTTTTTGAATCGAAGGGGGATCATATGTGCTGCAAGATGCTTGTCCTGAATGAACACCCATCCAGACCGCGCACCGCTTCCCATGGGCGCCCGCATGTTGGCGCTTGATCATTCACACATTGCCGCGATCGTTCTCATTGTCGAGGACGACATGATGCTGCGCATGCGCGCGGTCGACATGGTGGAAGACGCCGGATACACGCCACTGGAGGCGCTGGACGCCGCCGAAGCCGTCGCTATCCTGGAATCCCGCTCCGACGTCGCGCTGATGTGCACCGATATCCAGATGCCAGGCCAGATGGACGGGGTCGGACTTGCGCATGCCGTGCATGAGCGGTGGCCGGCGATCAAGATTATCGTGGTATCGGGGCAATTGAAGCTGCAGAACATCGATCTACCTCCGCACTGCAGGTTCTTCGGCAAGCCACTCGATGCCCACGAAGTGATAAACGAAATGCGCCACATGATCGGCCACGCCTGACGCCAGCGGTTTTCACCATCGAAAACAGCTAAAATCCCCCCAATACGGCAAAAAACCGCCCCTGAAGAACGGTGCGTTACTCAAGCCACGGTGATACAGTTGGCAATGGCCGATACCGATCTCCAAGCGGACCCGCGTCGTAATAGCAGCGCAACAGCAGACGATCTGGAGGCAGAGAATGTCAGCCTGCGGCTTCTGCTCGCGCAGGCCGAGATCGACGCGCAGAGCTTGCTTGAGACGGCCGGCATCGACGCCAGAGAGCGAGAGGCGGCCGACAGGCTGCAGAAGCTGATCCTCGAGGAAATGCATCACCGCATCAAGAACACGATCGCAACGGTCGGCGCCATCGTCTCGCAGAGCCTGCGCGACGTGCCCGAAGCCAGGCACGCGCAGCACGCCATCGAGGGAAGGCTGCTCGCGCTTGGGCGGGCGCACGATCTGCTGTTGCTGGCAAGATGGACCAGCGCCGACCTCGGCACGATCGTCCGCAGCGCCACCGAAGCCTTCGATGATCCCGATCAACCGAAGTTCTCGATCTCGGGACCCGAAATCCGCATGGTTTCGAGCGCCGTCATCGCCATCGCGATGACGCTGAACGAGCTTTGCACCAACACCACCAAGTTCGGCGCCCTGTCGGTCCCGCAAGGGCGCGTCGATATCCGATGGACGCTGGATCAGCAGGCGCGGCGCCTGCAGCTCACCTGGACCGAGACCAACGGCGCGGAAGTCCGCCCGCCCGCAAAACGCAGCTTCGGCACTCGGCTGATCGAGACCCTCGGCAAGCAGCTCCGCGGCGAGGTACGGCTGACTTATGCGCCGACCGGCTTCGTCTACGCATTCGACGTGCCGATGGCTTCTCTGACTTCGATCGCGGCATAGCGTCCCTCACGCCCGGCCGCCGCGCGCCTATTCCACGCCCGCCTCGTGCGGGGTGAACCGGTAGACCGACGAGCAGAACTCGCAGGTCACCTCCACCTTGCCGTCCTTGACCATGTCCGCGCGGTCGCTTGCGGCGAAGCTCCTCAGCATCGAGGACACCGCGTCGCGCGAGCAGGAGCAGCGCGCGCGCAGCGGCAGCGGGGCGAACACCCGCACCCCGCGTTCGTGGAACAGCCGGTACAGCAGGCGCTCGCCCGACAGATCCGGATCGATCAGTTCGATATCCTCGACAGTGCCGATCAGCGACTGACCCTCCACCCAGGCGTCGTCTTCCATAATCCGATGCGTCACCGCGCCATCAGGCGCATCGCCGGGATGCAGGTCGGCCTGCCGCGCCCGCTCCGGCGCCTTGGGCAGGAATTGCAGCAGCATGCCGCCGGCGCGCCAGCGATGTTTCGGGCCGTCGCCGTCACCGCCGCGCCATTCCTCGCCGACCGCGAGCCGCACGCGGGTCGGAATCTGTTCGGAGCGAAGGAAATATTCATGGGCGGCCTCTTCGAGACTGCCGCCGTCGAGCGCCACCAGCCCCTGATAGCGGCTCATGTCCGGCCCCTGATCGACGGTCATGGCCAGATGACCCTTGCCGAGCAGGGCGCCGGAATCCTGGCCGTCCGTCAGCCGCGATGCGTCATAACGCGCATAGGCGCGCAGGCGATCGGGCGCCTGGAAATCCACGATCAGGAACGACACCGGGCCATCGGTCTGGGTCTGCAGGATGAAGCGTCCGTCGAATTTCAGGGCCGAGCCCAGCAGCGTTGCCAGCACGATCGCCTCGCCGAGCAGCTTTCCGACCGGCGCGGGATAATCGTGCTTGGCCAGGACGTCGTCGAGCGCCGGGCCGAGGCGGGCCAGCCGGCCGCGCAGGTCGAGGGTCTCAACCTCGAACGGCAGCACGGTGTCATCGACCGGAACGGTCGAGGGCGCGCGGACCGGCGCCTCGGTCGTGATCCTGGTATCGGGGGATTGTGAAACCATGGCGTCTTATCTGGGGGCTCGGGGGCGAAACGAAAGGGGTTGAAGGGCGGCGAAACTATCTCGACACGTCGTCCCCGCGAACGCGGGGACCCATAACCACAGGCCTTTTTGTCGTAGCTGATGTCCACCACAGCGCCATGATCGAGAGACCACGCGGTATGGGTCCCCGCGCCCGTGCGCAATTGCGCACTAGGCGGGGACGACCGGGAGTTCTAGGCCACCGCGTCAAAACACCAGGCCAGAATTCCCTTTTGCGCGTGCAGGCGATTTTCGGCCTCGTCGAACACCACCGATTGCGGGCCGTCGATCACCTCATCGGTGACTTCCTCGCCGCGATGCGCCGGCAGGCAGTGCATGAAGATGGCGTCGCGGCTGGCCAGCGACATCAGCTTGGCATTGACCTGATAGGGCTTCAGCACGTTGTGACGGTGCTCGCCGTCCTTGTCGCCCATCGACACCCAGGTGTCGGTGACGACGCAGTCGGCACCGCGAACCGCGGCTTCCGGATCGTTGCCGAGCACGATCGGGGCCTGGGTCGCCTTGATCCAGTCCTTCAGCGCCTTGTTGGGCGCGAGCTGCGGCGGGGTGGCGACATTGAGCTGGAACCTGAAACGCTCCGCCGCATGCGCCCACGACGCCAGCACATTGTTGTCGTCGCCGGTCCAGGCCACGGTGCGGCCCTCGATCGAGCCACGATGCTCCTCGAAGGTCATCAGGTCGGCCATCACCTGGCACGGGTGCGAGCGCCGCGTCAGCCCGTTGATCACGGGCACGGTGGCGTGCGCGGCCAGCTCCAGCAGCGCGTCGTGGTTGAGAATGCGGATCATGATCGCATCGACGTAGCGCGACAGCACGCGCGCGGTATCGGCGATGGTCTCGCCGCGACCGAGCTGCATTTCCGCGCCGGTCAGCATGATGGACTCGCCACCGAGCTGGCGCATGCCGACGTCGAAGGATACCCGCGTCCGGGTCGAGGGCCGCTCGAAGATCATCGCCAGCGTCTTGCCCTCGAGCGGCTTGCCGGTCTTTTCATGGCCCTTCAGCTTCGCCTTCATGGCGGCGCTGGCCGCCAGCATGGAGCGCAGTTCGGCCAGCGGCAGTTCGCTGATGTCGAGGAAGTGGCGGACGGGCGCGCTCATCACCCCGCCGCTTTCTTCATCTGTCCGGCCGATAGCGCGACGCAGGCGCGCTCGAGCCGCTGGACCGATTCCTCGATCTCGGCTTCGGTAACGATCAACGGCGCCAGGAACCGCACCACGTTGTCGCCGGCGCCGACTGTCAGCAGCTTCTCCTCGCGCAACGCGTTGACCAGATCCCCCGACGGCACCACGGCCTTGACGCCGACCAGCAGCCCCTCGCCGCGCACTTCCGACAGCACCGCCGGATAGCGATCGACGACGGAGGCGAGCTTCTGCTTCAGCAACAGCGACATCTTCTGAACATGGTCGAAGAAGCCGGGCTTGAGCATGACGTCGAGCACGGCGTTGGCGGCGGCGATCGCCAGCGGGTTGCCGCCGAAGGTCGAACCGTGCGATCCCGGCGTCATGCCGGAGCCAGCCTCCGCGGTGACAAGGCAGGCGCCGATCGGGAAGCCGCCGCCGAGCGCCTTGGCCAGCGGCATGATGTCAGGGGTAACGCCGAGCTTGCGGTAGGCAAAGAGGTCGCCGGTGCGGCCCATGCCGGTCTGCACCTCGTCGAAGATCAGCAACAGGCCGTGGTCGTCGCACAACTGGCGCAACGCCTTGAAGAACGCGTTCGGCGCGGTGCGCACGCCGCCCTCGCCCTGTACCGGCTCGATCAGGATGCCGGCGGTGTGCGGGCCGATCGCCTTCTTCACCGCCTCGAGGTCGCCGTGCGGCACCTGGTCGAAGCCGTCGAGCGGCGGTCCGAACCCTTCGAGATATTTCGCAGAGCCGGTCGCAGCCAGTGTCCCAAGGGTTCGGCCATGGAACGCACCCTCGAAGGTGACGAGGCGGTAGCGCTCGGGGTGGCCCTTGGCGGCGTGATATCGGCGCGCGACCTTGATCGCGCATTCCATCGCTTCCGCGCCGGAGTTACAGAAGAATACGAAATCGGCAAAGCTCTGCTCGCACAGCCGCGCGGCGAGCCTGTCGCCGTCCGGCGACTTGAACAGGTTCGACATATGCCACAGTTTGGTCGCCTGCTCCTGCAAGGCCGCAACCAGATGCGGATGGCAATGGCCCAGCGCATTCACGGCGACGCCGGAGGTGAAGTCGAGATAGCGATCGCCATTGGTTGCGACCAGCCACGCGCCCTCACCGCGCTCGAAGCCGAGATCGACCCTGGCAAAGACGGGAAGCAGATGCGACGTGGCGCTATGGGTCATGGCAATCACTGAGGTTTGACCGGCCGCTTCACACGCGTGCATTGGCGCCAACGCGGGCATCAGCCGGTCTTGCTAAAACAAACGTGCCGCCTCTTGCGGGCGGCACGTGAGAGGCATTCTAGGCGGGCGGCGGGCGCTGTCAACACGGAGAAAACCGCGTTTCCGCATCGCAAGATGCGTCGATCCGCGGGATTCCGGGTGTGGTACAAAACACGCATCGCGATGCCCAGATGTCAGAACATGTGGACGCTTCGTCCCCGGACTCTTGCGCCTGAGTCTCGCCATATTGTAGCGTCTGGGCTGTCGGATACGACATCTCGTGCGGCGGTTGTGAACCCAAGAGTCCGTTTTGTGCTGCGTAAACGTCCGGGCGCGCTATCGCGCCCGGCGGGAGCTAGGGGATTCTGACTGCAGGGATTTTGACTGATAACACCGCCGGCGCTGTCCCAATTGGCCGGCGTGACGCGAAGGGAAGAATGCGATGACGGTATTGACCTGGTCCGAAGATCGCGTCGAGCAACTGAAAAAACTCTGGGAATCCGGATTGTCGGCCAGCCAGATCGCCGCAGAACTCGGAAGCGTGACGCGAAACGCGGTGATCGGCAAGGTCCATCGGCTCGGTCTTTCGGGCCGCGCCAAGAGTCCCTCCTCGGCCGCGCCGCGCCCGCGCAAGGCGCGTCCCGCCCAGCAGATGATGCGGGTGTCGCGCCCGGTCTCGCGCGGAAATACCGCGCTGGCGCACGCCTTCGAAGTCGAGATGGAGCCCGATCCGGTCGCGTTCGACAACGTCGTGCCGATGAGCCAGCGGCTGACGCTGCTGGAATTGAACGAAGCCACCTGCCACTGGCCGGTCGGCGATCCCGCAAGTCCGGAATTCTTTTTCTGCGGCGGCAAGGCGCTCAACAGCCTGCCCTATTGCGCGCATCACTCGCGCGTCGCCTATCAGCCCGCCGGCGACCGCCGCCGGCAGCAACCGAAGCCGACGCGGTAATCACTTCCCCTGGGTAATCACTCCGCCTTGGCGAACCGGTCATCCAGCGCGTAGCCGGCGCCGCGCACGGTGCGGATCGGGTCCTGCGCGCGGCCGGGATTGAGCAGCTTGCGCAGGCGGCCGATATGCACATCGACGGTACGTTCGTCGATATAGATGTCGCGGCCCCAGACGCTGTCGAGCAATTGCTCGCGGCTGAACACGCGGCCGGGATGCTCCAGGAAAAACTCCAGCAGGCGGTATTCGGTCGGGCCGAGATCGATCGGGCGGCCGGACCGCGCGACGCGGCGCTTTTCGCGGTCGAGTTCGATATCGCCATAGGTCAGGACGGTGGCCAGGCGCTCCGGGCTTGCCCGGCGCAACAGCCCCTTCACCCGCGCCAGCAATTCCGGCACCGAGAACGGCTTGACGATGTAGTCGTCGGCCCCGGTCGCCAGCCCCCTGATCCGCTCGCTTTCCTCGCCGCGCGCGGTCAGCATGATGATCGGCAACTGCCGGGTTTCCGGCCGCGCGCGCAGCCTGCGGCACAATTCGATGCCCGACAGGCCCGGCAGCATCCAGTCGAGCACGACGAGATCGGGCACCCGTTCCTTCAGCCGGGTGTCGGCGTCGTCGCCGCGGCCGACGGTTTCGACGTCATAGCCTTCGGCGTCGAGGTTGTAGCGCAACAGCGTGGTCAGCGCTTCCTCGTCTTCGACCACCATGATCCGTGCGCTCATATTGATTCAGCCTTCCATCTTGTCAGTTGCCGGGAACCGCGGCCGCGAAGTTCGTCATGTCGCCCTTGGGGCGCTGCTCGAGCATCTGCTGGCCTTCGATCATGTAGAAGACGGTTTCGGCGATATTGGTGGCGTGATCGCCGATCCGCTCGATGTTCTTGGCGCAGAACATCAGATGAATGCAGAACGAGATGTTGCGGGGATCTTCCATCATGTAGGTGAGGAGTTCGCGGAACAGCGAGGTACAGATGGCGTCGACTTCCTCGTCGCCCTTCCAGACCGCCATCGCCGCCGGAAGGTCGTGCGCCGCATAGGCGTCCAGAACCGACTTTACCTGCGACAGGACCAGATCCGTCATGTGCTCGATGCCGCGGATCAGCTTCAGCGGCTGGAAATCATTCTCCAGCGCCGCGACCCGCTTGCCCATGTTCTTGGCGAGGTCGCCGATCCGCTCGAGGTCGATGGCGACGCGCATCGCGCCGACGATTTCGCGCAGGTCCACCGCCATCGGTTGGCGCCGCGCGATGGTCAGCACCGCACGTTCCTCGATCAGGTGCTGCAGGCGGTCGATTTCAAGGTCGGATGCGACAACGCGCTTGCCGAGGGCAACGTCGCGGCGGATCAGCGCGTCGACGGATTCGGTGATCATGCGCTCGGTCAGGCCGCCCATCTCGGCGACCAGACGGGTCAATTCCTGAAGGTCGCTGTCGAACGCCTTGGCGGTATGGTCGGAAGCCATGTGCTGTCTCCTCAAGCCATGATGCGACCGGATCGCACCCTGGCCTTCTTTGCTTGTTTGAGCGTGATCTTCCCGGAGAGCGGGTTTCCGCTTTTCCGGATCACGCCGCAGACCCGTCTCCGTTGACGGTATCGAAACGGGTTTCCTGATCTCCGGGTCGACGCCACGCTCTCACGCGAACTGTTTTCGCTTCGCTCAAAACGCCCTAGCCGAACCGGCCGGTGATGTAGTCCTGGGTGCGTCGATCGCTCGGCGAGGTGAATATCTTGTTGGTGTCGCCGAACTCGACCAGTTCGCCGAGATACATGAACGCAGTCTTGTCCGAGACGCGCGCCGCCTGCTGCATGTTATGGGTGACGATGGCGATGGTGTAATTCTCGCACAGCTCATGGATCAATTCCTCGATCTTGGCGGTCGAAATCGGGTCCAGCGCCGAGCACGGCTCGTCGAACAGGATCACCTCGGGGCGCACCGCCACGGTGCGGGCGATACAAAGCCGCTGCTGCTGGCCGCCGGAAAGCGACAGGCCCGACGCATTCAGCTTGTCCTTGACCTCGTTCCACAGCGCGCCGCCGCGCAGCGCCTTCTCGACCCGGCCGTCCATCTCGGATTTCGAGATCTTCTCGTAGAGGCGAATGCCGAAGGCGATGTTTTCGTAGATCGTCATCGGAAACGGCGTCGGTTTCTGGAACACCATGCCGACGCGGGCCCGCAGCAGGTTGACGTCGAGCTTGGGATCGAGGATGTCGGTATTGTCCAGCATCACGTGACCGGTCGCGCGCTGGCCGGGATAGAGGTCGTACATCCGGTTGAAAACCCGCAGCAGGGTGGACTTGCCGCAGCCGGAAGGTCCGATGAAGGCGGTGACGCGGTTGACGCCGAGCGCCATGTTGATGTTCTTCAGCGCGTGGTTGTCGCCATAGTAGAAGTTCAGGTCGCGGGCGGTCACCTTGGCCGGCGCATCGGGCAACGCCATCTGCGGCACCGGCCCGGTTGCGGAACTCACGGATACGGACAGATCGTTCATTTCAGTGTCCTCTCGGCGCCGAGGATGCGTGCGCCTATATTCAGGGCCAGCACGGTGAGCGTGATCAGCAACGCCCCGGTCCAGGCCAATTGCTTCCAGTAGGCATAGGGGCTCTGCACGAAATTGTTGATGGTGACCGGCAGGTTCGCGATCGTCTTGGTCGGGTCGAGGCTGAAGAAGTGGTTGGAGAGTGCCGTGAACAGCAGCGGCGCGGTCTCACCGGCGACCCGCGCGGTGGCCAGCAGGACGCCGGTGATGAGACCGGCGCGGGCGGCGCGATAGGCGACCCGCTTGATCACCAGCGAGCGCGGCATGCCAAGCGCGGAGGCCGCCTCGCGCAGCGGATTGGGAACCAGTCCGAGCATGTCCTCGGTGGTGCGCACCACCACCGGGATCACGATCACCGCGAGCGCCAGGCAGCCGGCAAGGGCCGAAAATCCGCCCATCGGCACCACCACGGCGCCGTAGATGAACAGGCCGATGATGATCGAGGGCGCGCTCAACAGGATATCGTTGATGAAGCGGATCACAGAGGTGAGCTTGTCGTGCTTGCCGTATTCGGCGAGATAGGTGCCGGCGAGCAGGCCGAGCGGCGCACCGATGCCGACGCCGACCGCGGTCATCATGATCGAGCCGACGATGGCGTTGCGCAGGCCGCCATCGGTCGATCCCGGCGGCGGCGTGTCCTGGGTAAAGACCGCAAGATTGATCCCGGCAACGCCGTTGAAGAACAGCGTGAACAGAATGAGGCCGAGCCAGACCACGCCGAAAACCGCCGCGCCGACGCACAGCAGGCGGATGATGATGTCGTTGCGGCGGCGGGCTGCGTAGATCGGGTTCATGTCAGCTCCCCGCCTGTCGTTCCAGCCGCGACAGCATCAGCCGCGCCGCCGCCAGCACCATGAAGGTGAGCAGGAACAGCAGCAGCCCGAGCAGGATCAGGCCCGACTGGTGCAGGCCGTCGCTCTCGGCGAATTCGGAGGCGATCGCCGCCGAGATCGTGGTGCCCGGCGCGAACAGCGACGACGATATCCGGAACGAATTGCCGATGATGAAGGTGACCGCCATGGTCTCGCCAAGCGCGCGGCCAAGCGCCAGCATGACGCCGCCGATGACGCCGACGCGGGTATAGGGAATGACGACGCTGCGGACCACCTCCCAGGTGGTGCAGCCGACCCCATAGGCGGCCTCCTTCAGCACCGGCGGCACCGTCTTGAAAACGTCGACCGAGATGGCGGTGATGAAAGGCAGCACCATGATCGCCAGGATCAGCGCCGCGTTGAACAGGCTGAGATAGGACGGCGGACCGGCGAAGATCGTTCCGAGCACGGGGACGCCGTCGAACAGGCTGATCATGGCGGGCTGGAAATGGTTGGCCAGGAACGGCCCGAGCACGAAGAAACCCCACATGCCGTAGATGATCGAGGGAATCCCCGCGAGCAGTTCGATGGCAAGCCCGATCGGTCGGCGCAGCCAGATCGGGGCTATCTCGGTCAGGAAGATCGCGATGCCGAGGCCGACCGGAACCGCGATCAGCATCGCGATGAAGGAGGTGATCAGCGTGCCGTAGATCGGACCCAGCGCGCCGAGCACCGGCGGATCCGCCGACGGCGCCCAGCGCTGCGTCCACAGGAAGGCGACGCCATACTCGCTGATCGCGGGCCAGGCGCCCACGATCAGCGAAAGGATGATGCCGCCCAGGATGAGGAGAACGGAGATCGCGCAGGCGCGAGTCACCCAGTAGAAGGTGACATCGCCGAGCTTGAAAGCGCCAAGCGCCCGGGCGCGATCGTACGGTCCGGCAGCCTCCATCACATCGCTTTGAACCGCCATGTCCGCCACGAAAATTCCCCGTACTATAGCCCAACCGGCCGGAATCCGGCGCAAAGATTTTAGCCGCCCTTCGGTGTCGCAAACTTACCGGTGTGGCAAAGCTCAAAAGGGGGTGTCCAACCCGGGACTGGCCGGGTTGGACCATGCGGTTGTGACGCCTGGACGGGTCAGCTCTTGATCTCGGACGACCAGGTCTTTTCGATCAGCTTGACCACGGGGTCCGGCATCGGAATGTAGTCGAGTTCTTCCGCCATCTTGTCGCCCTTCTGGAAAGCCCACCGGAAGAACTTGATCGCCTCCTGCGAGGCGGCCTTGTCGGTGGCGTCCTTGTGCATCAGGATGAAGGTCGCCGCCGTGATCGGCCAGGAAGCGTCGCCGGGCTGGTCGGTCAGGATCACGTAATAGCCGGGCGCCTTGGCCCAGTCGGCGTTTGCCGCCGCTGCCTGGAAGGCGGCAATGGTCGGCTGCACGGCCTTGCCGGCCTTGTTGACCATCGAAGCGGTGGTCAGGTTGTTCTGCTTGGCGTAGGCATACTCGACATAGCCGATCGAGTTCCTGGTCTGGCCGACATTGCCGGCGACGCCTTCATTGCCCTTGGCGCCGACGCCGACGGGCCATTCGACCGCCGTACCAGTGCCGACCTTGGTCTTCCAGTCAGCGCTCGTCTTGGAAAGATAGTCGGTGAAATTGAAGGTGGTTCCCGAACCGTCGGAGCGGCGCACGACCGTGATGGCTTCGGCCGGCAGTTTCAGCTTGGGATTGAGTTTGGTGATCGCCGGATCATCCCACTTCTTGATGTTGCCGAGGTAGATGCCGGCCAGCAATTCGCCCGACAGCACGAGTTCGCCAGGCTTGATGCCGTCGAGGTTCATGACCGGCACGATCGCGCCCATCACCATCGGCCACTGCACCAGGCCGTCCTTTTCGAGTCGCTCGGCCTTGAGCGGGGCGTCGGTGGCGCCGAAAGTGACGGTCTTGGCCTGAATCTGCTTGATGCCGGCACCGGAGCCGATCGACTGGTAGTTCAGGCCTTTGCCGGTTTCTTTCTTGTAGGCGTCCGCCCACTTTGAATAGACCGGGAACGGGAAGGTCGCGCCAGCGCCAGTGATGTCCGAGGCGAATGCCGGGGTCGCCACGGCCAGCAGGCCGGCTGCGACGATTGCCTTAAAGGGTTTCATGGGAAGCCTCCGTCGTTGGTGAGCGAAGCGTCTGTTACGCCCGATCGCGCTCACGGCGCCCCGTTTAGGCGCGGTCAGTAGAGCTTTTACGAAGGTTTCGTGACATCTGGATGACAGTCACAAGCTATTGAAATATATGACTTTAGATCGCCTCGGCCGGTTTTGCCTGGGGAAAACAGGCGGTGAATGTCGCGCCCTTCCTGGGCACGCTTTCGATCAAGAGGCGGCCGCGATGTCGGACCACGATATGCTTGACCAGGGACAGGCCAAGCCCGGTTCCACCTTGCGCGCGGCTATCGCCGACGTCGACGCGATAAAACCGTTCAGTCAGCCGCGGGAGATGTTCCGGGGCTATTCCCGGACCGAAATCGCGCACCATGACGCGGACTTCCGGCGCGCCCTCGCCCGAGGTCGCCGTGACGAGCGAGACCGCAACCTTGCCGCCGGAGGCGCCGTATTTCAGCGCGTTCTCGATCAGGTTCTCGAACAGCCTCAGCAGTTCCTCGCGGTCGCCGGCAATCGTCACCGGCTTGTCCGGGATTTCGACTGCGATGACGACCTGACGTTCCCTGGCCAGCAGCTCCAGCCCCTCGACGACCTGGCGGATGATCGGCACGATATCAACCAGCACGTCGGGCCGGACATGGGCTGACAATTCGACCCGCGACAGCGACAACAGATCGTCGATCAGCCGCGCCATCCGGGTCGCCTGGGTATGCATGATGCCGAGGAAGCGTTCACGCGCCTTCGCGTCGTCCCTGGCCGGCCCCTGCAACGTGTCAATGAAGCCCGACAACGCCGCGAGCGGCGTACGCAGTTCGTGGCTGGCATTGGCGACGAAATCGGCCCGCATCTCCTCGACCCGCCGCAGCGGCGTCTGGTCGTGGAAAGTCAGCAGCAGGCATTTTTCGGCGCCGCCGAACGGCGTCGGCATCGGCACCGGCGTGATGGTCAATTCCATCCAGCGGTCGACCGGCACCTGATCGAGGTAGGTGGTCCGACGCGATTCGCTCGTTGCCATCGCCTCGCGCAAGGCGGTGATGATTTCGGGCGAGCGAAGCGCGAACTGGGCCAGCTCGTTCTTGCGCAACGCGGGCGCAAGCTGGGCGGCGGCGGCATTGAGGTGAATGACGCGGCCGGCGCGATCGAGCAGCACGGCCGGGTCCGGCATTCCGGCGACGACGGCGGCGACGGCCGCGGACTCGGCCGGAGTGACGGCGCGGACTTCCTCACGCGAGGCGACCGTGTGCCGCATCCGCCACGGCACCAGGGCCGCGGCGGCGATGCAGGCAAAGACCGCCGCGGCGGGCGCCAGCGAGAGATCGGCCAACGCCACCAGCGCGCTCAGCGCGAGGCCGGCGGCAAGCAGGATGATGGCGGAATGCCGCAGCCGTTCCGGCCACGGCGCAAAGAAAGAGGAGGAACCGGAATCGTCTATCGCCATGGCGTCGGCTTCTTCCCTGGGTTTCGCCGCGCTTTCTTCGCTTCGCAAGAAAAACGCCGCCAAATCGGTTCAACCCCGCTGGGCCGTCGCGTCAGGCGCCGCCGTCGCCACGCTCGCGCACATAGACGGCTTCGCGTCGCGGCTCAGCGGCAGGCCCAGGCGTCAGCCGGCGCAGGCGCTTGACCCGCGCGCCAAGGATAATTTCCCGAAGCGTCAGCAAGATTACAGATGTGACGAACGGACCGATATAATACAGCAGCCGGAACAGCAGCATCCCGGCCAGCAGATCTTCCCGGTCCATCTGCCACAAACCCACCAGCATCGCGGCATCGAACACGCCAAGTCCGCCAGGCGAATGGCTGGCGAACCCCAGCAGCGTCGCCGAGACGAAAATGACCGCGACCACGACAAACCCGATATGGGGCTCGTCGGGCACCAGCATGTACATCGCCAGCGCACAGAAGCCGAGATCGACGATGCCGATGGCGATCTGCAGCAATGTCAGCGGGCCGCCCGGCAGCGTGACCGTCCAGGGCCCGCGGCCGACGACGCGCGGCCGAACCGAGACCCAGGCGACATATCCGATCAAGCCGATGATGATGCCAACGGCTACGACGCGATTGAGCCAGACCGGCAACTGGTCGATCGAGGCGGCGGCCTCCGGGTGATAGGCGATGCCCATTCCCAGCACCGCGGCATTGCCGAGCCAAAACGTCAACCCTGCCAGAAAGCAGACCTTGGCGACGTCGATGGCGTTCAGTCCCCAGGCCGAATAAATCCGGTAGCGAACGGCGCCGCCGGTGAAAACGCTGGCGCCGACATTGTGGCCGATCGAATAGGAGGTGAAAGCCGCCAGCGCGTTGACGCGATAGGGGATGTGGCCGTGACCGATCGCGCGGACCGCAAACCAGTCATAGAAGGTGAGCGTGAAATAGCCCGCCGCGACGAACAGAGCCGCCAGCGCGATCCGGCGCGGCTCGGTTCGCTTGATCGCATCGATCACCTCGTTGGCGTCGATGCCGCGGAGCATGTGATACAGCACGTAGCACGCGACGGCGATGACGGTGACGCTGACCACAACGCCCAGCCGATGCAGGACCTGCTTCTGGCGCAGAAACGCGATCGCCCTGCGTATTGCTTCCAGCATTTAGACCTCGAATTGCGATCCTGCAGCAGCGATATCGGCCAGAACCCAGCCGAGGCTACACTGCTCCATGGCTGCTCTGGTAGCGCGTTTTGAACCGGAGTGGAATTCGCCTGATGACAGTAAAACGCGCTTCTTCAGCCTATTAGGCGAACGGATGCCGGTGGAGGCGCGGTTTTGCCGCCATCTCCCCGCCGGCACGCGGTTCCGGCGCATTGGCGGCAGCGGCTGCAAGCCGGTGGCGGCGACGAAGTGCTCTTGCGCCACGGGCGCGGTCACTCGGCGGGCGCGTTGCGCGAGATCGCCCGGCCGCGCAACCATGATCCGAGCGTACATCCGCAAAGGTAGATCGCGGACATCAGGAGGCCGAGGTCAAGCCAATAGCCGGCGCGGCCGGGCACGACGCGCGCGAAGGCGGCCGCAACCAGCGCCGTCGCCAAGGCGACCAGCCACCAGCGCCATCTCTCCGAGACCCCTGCGCCGCGCTGAACCACGGATATCCAGCCGACCGCAAGGCCGAGCCACAGCGACGCCAGCAACGCTATCCAGTAAAATGTCGTCAGATGGATCATGCCTACTTCACCACGAAATCGATGCGGCGGTTCTGCGCCTTGCCTTCGTCACTCGCGTTGGCCGCAATCGGCTGCGTCGATCCATAACCGACCGCGCTGAAACGGTTCGCCGGCAATCCCGCCTTGACGAGGTAGTCGACGACCGCCTGCGCACGCTTCTCCGACAACGCCTGGTTGGCCGAATTCTCGCCGTCGGAATCCGTGTGGCCGGCGATCTCGATATTGGCGTTCGGGCAGCGCAATGCGGTTTCGATCAGGCGGTCGAGCAGCCCGGCCGAATCCTCGACGATGTTGGCCTTGCCGGATTCGAATCTGATCCTGGCCTTGCCAAGCAGATCCGCGAACAATTGCTGACAGACGGTGGCGTCAACCGGCGCGGCGGCCGGCCTGACCGATATCTCCGGCCTGAACTGCCAGCCCGGCGGAAAGTCCTTGCCGAGGCCGGCGCGAATCTGATCGGCGGCCGCTTCATAGAGCGCATCGCCCGACAGCTTCACCTCCCGGTCCGAGACCACCAGCGTGCCGGTCGACAGCCGCGAAAGCGCGCTCAACGCAGGCGTCACCGCATTGGCAAAGCCCGCGGGCGCGCCGACGCTCGCCTTGAGGTTGTCCACCACCTTCTCCCTGAAGAACTTGCGTCCCGCCGCCGCCACCAGCGCCGCATGGACGGTATTGTCAGGAACATAGCCGGTCAGCGTCAGCGTCACCGCGACCGGGTCCTTGTACGCCTGGAAGATGTAAGGTGGCGCCCTGACGTCATTGGCCGCGACCGAGTAGCCTTCGGGCAGGTTACGCAGCGCCGCGGTGATGGCCTCCCGGCCGCCGAGATCCCGCGCCATGCCGGACAGGCTGACCTTGGTGTCCGACAGCGTGATCTTGCCGTCCTTCAGCTTGCCGATCTGGTCGAGCAGCAGCAACGCGGCGCTATCAAAGCGCGGCGGCGCGCCGCGCGCGAGATTCATCGCATCGACGACCTCCACACCGCCCAGATTGGCGCGCGCCGCCTCCAGCACCCTGGCTTTGGTCGCCGGCAAGGGCGCATTTCCCGACAGCGTGACCCGGACGACGTCGCGTTCAGCCGACCAGGCAAACGGCTTGGCTTCGGGAACGAGGCGCGTCTGGTCGTTGACGAGCCGCACGCCCGGCACGGCCTCCACCGAGGCCACCGCGCTGGCGCGCCCGTCTTCCGAGAACGCTTCCGCCGCAAACGTCACGTCGCGACCGGCGACCGAGATACGCCGCTTGTCGAGCAGGGTGTCCTTGAGCGCCGCGGTCGCACGTTGGACCAGATCGGCTTCCAGCGGCTCCGTGCTGTTCCAGGCCGCGATCGCCCAGAAGATGACCAGGGGAATTACGCCCGGCCACCATTTACTACTCCACCCGAAGAGTCGGTGCATTCGAGGTCCTGCGGGGCCATGGCGCCCCGTTTCCGAAGTTCGTTCGCGGTCACGTCGCCCCGATGCGAACTTCGGGCGCAAGGGGCATTGCGAACAGAGAGAAAACAAACCCTGACGGGGCTGTCAAACCCGAAATGGCATCTGAAGCGGAGGGCGCGGATGCTTGTTACGGCTAACAGTTTCTTTAGCGGTCGGCCGCTAACTTGGTCGGCAGCCCAACACGGCAACCCGGCGGCCCGCCACCTCGATGAAACGACTTCGCAACACCGCTATCCGCGCCGGCTTTGAGGCGCTCTATTTGTCCGGCGCGCATTACCTGCTGCGCCCCCTGCTCGCGGGCGTCGGCGCCATTTTCATGCTGCACCACGTCCGCCCGGGCCGCGACGACGCGTTTCAACCCAATCATCACCTTGAGGTTGAGCCGGAGTTCCTGCGCGCGATGCTGGCGCATCTGCGCGCCCTTGACATCGATATCGTCACCATGGACGAGGCGTATCGGCGGCTCCAGGAGCGCGATTTCGCGCGGCGCTTCGCCTGCTTCACCTTCGACGACGGCTATCGCGACAACAGGGATTACGCCTTGCCGATCATGCGCGAGTTCGACGCGCCCCTCACCATCTATGTGACCAGCGATTTCGCCGAAGGGGTCGGCCGGCTGTGGTGGGTCGGGCTCGAGCATCTGATCTCCACGGCGTCCTCGATCGAGGCTCCAATCGGCGGCGTCGCGACCCGCCTGGATGCCTCGACGCCGGCGGCCAAGCAGGCCGCCTTCGACCGGCTGCACGACTGGCTGCGCGGCCTTCGCGGCGAACGCGGCCCGCAGCGCGAGGTCTCCGTGCTTTGCCGGCGCCACGGCATCGACGAGGCCGGGATCGTCCGCGACCTCTGCATGTCCTGGAACGAGCTGAAGGCGTTCGCGAACGATCCGCTGGTGACGATCGGCGCGCATACGGTCACGCATTGCAATCTGGCGCGGCAGCGCGAAGCGACGGCGTCGTTCGAACTGACCGCAAGCCGCGCCCGGATCGAGGCCGTGCTGCAGCGGCCAGTGCTGCATTTCGCCTATCCCTATGGCGACCGGCTCGCCGCCGGCCCGCGTGAGTTCAAGCTGGCGCAGGCGGCCGGCTTCAAGACGGCGGTCACCACCCGGCCGGGCATGATCTTCCCGGAGAGCGCCGACCACCTCACGGCGCTGCAGCGCGTTTCGCTCAACGGCAATTACCAGGACGCGCGTCTCATCCCGGTCCTGACCTCCGGCGCCGCCACCGCGGTCTGGAACGGCTTTCGCCGCATCGACGCGGCCTGAATTTCGTTTCACTTCCCTTCTGTCTCCGCGGAAGGAACCCCTCACCTGTCTCGAATGAGCTCTGCTCATTCGATCCACCCTCTCCCACAAGGGGGAGAGGGAAAGAGCACCTTCCTTGACTCGCACCACGCCTCCCGCCAAAACCGCCGCAAAGCAATGGAGGAAGCCATGTTCAAGGATCTGTTTTCGCTTCACGGCCGCGTCGCGCTGGTGACGGGCGGATCGCGCGGCATCGGCAAGATGATCGCCGCCGGATTTCTCGCGCAAGGCGCGGCCAGGGTCTACATCACCGCGCGCAAGGCGGGCCCCTGCGAAGCGACTGCGAAGGAACTGTCGGCCGCCTATGGCGGCGAATGCATCGCGCTGCCGATCGACATTTCCACGGTCGCGGGCTGCGACAAACTCGCCGCCGAGATCATCAAGCGGGAGCCGAAGCTCGACATCCTCGTCAACAATGCCGGCGCGGCATGGGGCGCGGAGTTCGACGAGTTCCCGGAGAACGGCTGGGACAAGGTCATGGACCTCAACGTCAAGTCGGTGTTCTTCCTGACCAAGGCGCTGGCGAAGCCGCTGCGCGCCGCCGCTTCGCCGGAGCGGCCGGCCAAGGTGATCAATATCGCCTCGGTCGACGGCATCTTCGTCAACCCGGGCGAGACCTATTCCTACGCCGCCAGCAAGGCCGCGGTAATCCACCTGACGCGGCGGATGGCCACCAAGCTGGTCAAGGACCATATCAACGTCACCGCGATCGCGCCGGGCGCGTTCAAGTCGGACATGAACCGCGCCGCGCGCGACCGCTCGGACGAAGTGGCCCAACGCATTCCGGCGCGGCGCATCGGCACCGACGAGGACATGGCGGGGATCGCGATCTATCTGGCCGCGCGCGCCGGCGATTACGTGATCGGCAACACCATCGCGGTCGACGGCGGCGTGGTCTACGCCAACGCCGGGCTGGAGATCGCGGGGTAGAGGGGCGTGAAACCCCAGCAGTTGTCATACCCCGCGAAGGCGGGGTATCCAGTAAGCCGCGGCCTGGATTGGCTGGCCGCGGCGTTTCTACAATTCTCGCTTACGTTTACTGGGTCACCCGCCTTCGCGGGTGACGACAGCTCGGATTGAAGGCGCGGTTTACGCCCCCCCCTCACGTCTCGATCTTCACATACTCGAAATCGCCGGGCTTGTTGTCGATGCCGACCTTCGGCGGCGAGATCCAGTTGGCGTAGGCGCCGGTCCCGGTCACCGGTTTCATCAGCGAGGCGATGAAGTCGCCGTCTGCGGTCGAAGGCAGCCATTCGCCCTTGCGGGCGTTCCAGGTGGCGTCGTCGATCAGCGCGCCCTCGGGCGTGGCGTTGACATCCTTGAACTCGCCGATCTGGCGGTGGAAGGCGACGTTCGGCAGCGCCAGCTCGAAGTTGAAGCCGGCAAGCGAAATGATCTTGTTCCAGCGCAGCAGGCCCTTGACGCAATCCTGCGTGTAGTCGTCGCGCAGCCGCATGTTGAGCGCGGTCAGCGCCGGCTCGTCGACCCGCCTGATCACGCCATCGACCAGCTTGAGCACCGGGTAGGTCGCGTTCTTCAGCTGGTGATCGTCGTCGATCTGGGTTTCCCGGTAGCGGCCCTTGATGCCGGCATTGAAGGCGTTGGCGGCATTGGTCGAGACTTCCGATCCGAACAGATCCAGCGACAGCGAATAATGCAGGTTCAGCTTCTTCTGGATCGTCGGCAGGTCGATGACGCCGAGCGCGCGCACCCTGGCGATGTCGGCGGGATCAGCGATGCCGGCCTGATTCATCGCCTCGCAGGTGCGCTGCACGACGCGGCTGATGCCGGTCTCGCCGACGAACATGTGGTGCGCCTCCTCGGTCAGCATGAAGCGGCAAGTGCGCGACAGCGGATCGAAGCCGGACTGCGCGAGGCTGTGCAGCTGCATCTTGCCGTCGCGGTCGGTGAAATAGGTGAACATGAAGAACGACAGCCAGTCCGGCGTCGCCTCGTTGAAGGCTCCCAGCATGCGCGGCGAATCGGCGTCGCCGGAGCGGCGGCGCAACAGATCGTCGGCCTCCTCGCGGCCGTCGCGGCCGAAATACTTCTGCAGCAGATAGACCATGGCCCAGAGATGGCGGCCTTCCTCGACATTGACCTGGAACAAATTGCGCAGGTCGTAGAGCGAGGGCGCGGTCTTGCCGAGATGGCGCTGCTGTTCGACCGAGGCCGGCTCGGTATCGCCCTGGATCACGATCAGGCGGCGCAGCGTCGCGCGGTGTTCGCCGGGGACTTCCTGCCAGGCCGGCTTGCCGTAGTTCTCGCCGAAGGGAATGACGCGGTTCTCTTCCTGCGGCGCCAGCAGGATGCCCCAACGATATTCCGGCATCCTGACGTAGTCGAACTTGGCCCAGCCGCGCGGATCGACCGAATAGGCGGTGCGCAGATAGACCAGCGATTGCTGGAAGCCTTCCGGCCCCATATCGTTCCACCAGTCCATGTAGCCGGGATGCCAGCCCTCCAGCGCCTTCAGCACCTGGCGGTCTTCGCTGAGATTGACGTTGTTGGGAATCTTGGTCGAGTAGTCGACGTTCATGATGTTCATGGTGGCGGCCTCCCGTGTTGGGGGTGTTTAGCGAATAGCGAATGGCGAGTAGCGAATGCAAGAAGGGCGACTATTCGCCACTCGCCATTCGCTATTCGCCCCTTAAACTCTCGTCATGTCGAACTGCGGCTTCTGGCCGCTGCCGTAGCGGCGCAGCGCGCCGTCTTCGCCGACCGCGTTGGGGCGCTGGAAGATCCAGTTCTGCCACGCCGTCAGCCGCGAGAAGATTTTCGATTCCATGGTCTCCGGCCCCGCGAAGCGCAGATTGGCTTCCATGCCGGTGAGGCCGTCGGGCGAGAACGAGGTGCGCTCCTCCAGGAACACCCGCACCTCGTCGTCCCAGTCGATGTCGTCGAGGGCAAAGGTGACAAGACCGAGTTGCTCGGCCTCGGCGGCGTCGAGCGGCGCGCCGATGGCGGCTTGCGCGCGCTCCAGATCGGAGGGATCGGCCAGGAAGCGCGATTGCAGCCGGGTCAGGCCATGGCTCATCGGACAGGGGCCGAAGTTCATGGCGGTGAGCTGGATCACCGGCGGGCTGCGGTTGTCGCCCTGCCGCGAGCCGATCAGCATGTAGGAGCGGTCGGCGGCGAACACGAGTTCGGCGAGCGTGCCGGCGAAGCAGGAGCCGGGCTCGACCAGCGTCACCAGCGTCCGAGAGGTGACGTCGATGCGCTTGAGGACCCGCTTCCAGTAATGCCTGATCTCGTTGACCAGCCAGTGCCCCTTGTTGGCTTCGAGCAAGCCGTCGCAGGCGACGACACTGGCGGGATCGCCATGCGACTTGAACAGCAGCATCGCGATTCCGAGCTCGTTGATGCGCAAATGGAGAATCGCGTCATCGAGTTCGCGCGCCACCTGCAACGGCCAGAACGACGCGCCCTGTGCGATCAGGCCGTCGATATCACCAGGCGGGGCCGCCTCCGGCGCCTTGATCGAGATGGTCGCGATCCGCGCCGCGCGGTCGATGTCAACGGCAACGAAGCCGTAGCGGATGCTGCTGTCGTCGACGGTCCGCGTCAGCGGCGTCAGCGCGATGCCGTTGCCGCTGCCGCTGCCGCTGCGCTTCGAGCTTGCCGCGAATTCCCTGGCCCGTTCGGCGACCTTGCCCTCGAGCTTGCTGTTGGGGACGATCTCGTCGACCAGCCGCCAAGCGACGGCGCGCTTGCCCTTGATGCCTTCCTCGATGGTGCAGAAGAAATCGGCATGGTCGCGGCGCACCTTGCGCTTGTCGACTACGCGCGTCAGGCCGCCGGTGCCCGGCAGCACCGCGAGCAGCGGCACCTCCGGCAGCGACACCGCGGCAGCGCCGTCGTCGGCGAGCATGATGTGATCGGCCGCGAGCGCCAGCTCATAGCCGCCGCCGGCCGCGGTGCCGTTGACCACGGCGATGAAGCGCTGCCCGGAATTCTCCGAGGAATCCTCCAGGCCGTTACGGGTCTCGTTGGTGAACTTGCAGAAATTGACCTTGTGGGCGTGGGTCGCCCCCGCCAGCATGCGGATGTTGGCGCCGGCGCAGAACACCCGGTTCTTGCCCGAGCGGAGCAGCACCACCTTGACCCCGGGGTGCTCGAAACGGAGCCGCTGCACCGCATCGGCAAGCTCGATGTCGACGCCGAGATCGTAGGAATTCAGCTTGAGCTGATAGCCCTCGAACAGGCCGGCATTCTCGTCGACGTCCATGGTGAGTGTCGCGACCTCGCCGTCCACGCCAAGCTTCCAGTGCCGGTAGCGTTGCGGATCGGTCTGGAAATCGATGTACTTCGCGCCGCCTGCGAGGACGCGATCTTCACCGGCCATGGGCCACCCTCTATTGACGTCTCGTTGAGTGTAAACATGCAAAATAATGCACGTTAACGACCGAGTCCAGTTCGAAACATCTGAAATTTGCATTTTGTTGCATGTTCAGGCGGTTGGCCGCGAAACGCGGCATTACGCCGCCCGCCCCTGCGAGCCGCGCAGGCCCAAAACCGCATTTGCGAATTCCGAGATCGCGGCCAGCGTGGGCTCCGGCGCTTCCCGATGCGGCTGATGTCCGGCCTCGGGGATGATGGTCACATCGACCGGGCAGTAGCACTCTTCCTGCGCGATCGCGACCTGGCGCATGGTGCCGTACTGATCGTTCACGCCCTGCAGGATCGCGATGGGCACGCGGATATAAGCGAGATACTCGGAAATATCCCAGTCGCGGAACGCCGGGTCGAGCCAGGCGTCGTTCCAGCCATAGAAGGCGTTGTCGACGTCCTTGTGCCAGCGCGACAGCTTCGCTTTCAGGTTCGTGGTCGCGTAGGTCTTCCTGATCTCGGCGATGGAGGCGACCGAGATATCCTCGACGATGAAATGCGGGGCGATCAGCGCAATACCCTCGACGCGGTGATCCTGGTGCGAACCGGCATAGATCGCCGCGATCGAGGCGCCGTCGGAATGCCCGAGCAGGAGGCCGCGGCGAAAGCCTGTTCGCTCGAGCAGTTTCGGCAGCACATCGAGCGCCTCGGTGTGCATGTAATCGACCGGACGCGGCAATCTCGCCGGCGTGGAATTGCCATAGCCGGCGCGCGAATAGGCCAAGACGCCGGCGCCGGTCGCGGCCTGAAGCTTCTCGGGGAAGTCACCCCACAGGCCGACGGAGCCGAGGCCTTCGTGCAGCATGACAATGGTCGGTGCCTGTTCAGGCGATGGGCCGATCATGCGGTATTCGAGATTGGCGTCGCCGATGGCGAGGAAGCCTGAGGGGGAAAGGGTTGTCATTGTAACCGCTCCCTTCGCAACACGTTGCGCTGAGCCCTCTCCCCCCTTGCGGGGGAGAGTTGGAGAGAGGGGTAGCCACGGGCAACGCCGTTGCGGCTTACCCCTCTCCCTAGCCCTCCCCCGCAAGGGGGGAGGGAACGACCGCCTCTCGCGGCAACACCTTGCACTTCAAATGACCCGCACGTCACGACTTCGCCGCTTCACCATCCCGCAATTTGAACCGCTGGATCTTCCCGGTCGCCGTCTTCGGCAAACTATCCACCACGTCGATCCAGCGCGGGTATTTCCACGGACCGATCTTCTGCTTGACGTGCTCCTTCAGCGCCTCATGCAGGCCGTCGGTGCTGGTGCCGGCGCGCAGCACCACAAAGGCCTTCGGCTTCAGCAGCCCTTCGGTATCGGCTTCCGGCACGACGGCGGCTTCCAGCACCGCCGGGTGGGTGATCAGCGCGCTCTCGACCTCGAACGGCGACACCCAGATGCCGGAGACCTTGAACATGTCGTCGGAACGGCCGCAGAAGGTGTAACGGCCATCGGCATCGCGGATGTACTTGTCGCCGGTCCGGGTCCAGCGGCCCTCGAAGGTTTGCCGGCTCTTGCTGCGCTGGTTCCAGTAGCCTTCGCCGGCCGAGGGTGCATCGACCAGCAGCTCGCCGACCTCGCCGTCAGGGACGTCGCCGCCGGCTTCATTGACCAGCCGCACCTTGTAGCCGGGCACCGGCCGGCCGGAGGAGCCGTATTTGACGTCGCCGGGCGCGTTGGACAGGAAGATGTGCAACAGCTCGGTCGAGCCGACGCCGTCGAGAATGTCGACGCCGAACCGCGCCTTCCAGGCGTTGCCGACCGATTCCGGCAGCGCCTCGCCGGCCGAGGTGCAGATGCGCAGGCGGTTGCCGGCGCGCGCGTCCTTCAGCGCCTCGTCATTGAGCATCGCCGCAAACAGCGTCGGCACGCCGAAGAAGATGCTGGGGTTGTACCGGTTCATCAGTGCGAACATTGCCGCCGGCGTCGGGCGCTCGGTGTTCAGCACCGTGGTGGCGCCGACCGACATCGGAAACGTCAGCGCGTTGCCGAGGCCGTAGGCGAAGAACAGCTTTGCGGCGGAAAGGCCGACATCGTCCTCGCGAATGCCGAGCACCTGTTTGGCGTAGGTATCGGCGGTGGCGGCGAGGTTGGCGTGCAAGTGCCGCACGCCCTTGGGCATGCCGGTCGAGCCCGACGAATACAGCCAGAACGCCGGCTCGTCCGGATGCGTCGCGGCTGTTGCGAATGAATTGTTCTCGCGCGCGAGTTCGTCGGCGAGTTTCGTGTGGCCGTGCGAATCCGTGCCGGCGACGACGACGTGTTCGAGCTCCGGCATCCGCCCGACGATGTCCTTGACGGCAGGCAGCAGCGCTTCGGAAATGAAGAGAACGCGCGCCCGGCAATCGGCCAGCACATAGGCATACTGGTCGGACGTCAGCAGCGTATTGAGCGGCACCGGCACGATGCCGGCGCGGATCGCGCCGAGGAACACGGCGGGAAAATCCACGGTGTCCAGCATGATCATCGCCACCCGCTCCTCGCGGCGGACGCCGAGCCGGCGCAGCAGGTTGGCGACGCGGCGGCTTTGGTTCTGCAGTTCGCCGTAGCTGAGTTCGCGGACGGTATCGGTGAAGGCGAGCTTGGCGCCGCGGCCTTCATCGACATTGCGGTCGAGCAGCCAGGTCACCGCATTATACGAACCGGACGTGCCGCTCACGACGCGCGCTCCCCTGGGTTTTCAGAATTATAATTCATAGAAAGACACTGGCTGCGCTTGCTGTCAATCCACGCCGGCACTATGTTTCCGCTCCTCTTCATCCCCGCAAGCAAACCGACCCAGGGCAAATGACCGAGGCGAGCGACTCCGAAACCGGCTTTCTCGAAGCGCTCGGCCAGCGTGTCCGCACCATGCGGGCGCTTCGCGGCATGTCGCGGAAGGTGCTGGCGCGGGTGTCGGGCATCTCCGAACGCTATATCGCCCAGCTCGAAAGCGGCAAGGGCAACGTCTCGATCGTGCTGCTGCGCCGGGTATCGGGCGCGATGGGCGCGCATCTGGAGGACCTCATTCCCGAAACCGAGCCGGCGCCGGACTGGGCGGTGATCCGCGACCTCTTGCGCAAGGCGACGCCGGCGCAGATCGCGCAGGCCAAAGAGGTTCTCGCCGGCGGCGACCAATCGGGGCAGCGGCGGATGGCGTTCGCCGGCATCGCGCTGATCGGCCTGCGCGGCGCCGGCAAGTCCACGCTCGGCCGGATGCTGGCGAAGAAGATCGGCTGGAGCTTTGTCGAGCTCAACAAGGAGATCGAGACGCAGAACGGATTGTCGGTCGCCGAGATCATCGCGCTCTACGGCCAGGACGGCTTTCGCCGCATGGAGCAGGCGGCGCTGACGCAACTGCTGGCGCGAAAGGAACCGATGGTGCTGGCGACCGGCGGCGGCATCGTCGCCGAGCCGTTGACGTTCGAGCTGATCCTGTCGTCGTTCTACACCGTCTGGATCAAGGCCGAGCCGGAAGAGCACATGGCGCGGGTGCGCGGCCAGGGCGACCTGCGCCCGATGGCGGATGATCGCTCGGCGATGACGGAACTGCGCAACATTCTGGTCAGCCGCGAGCCGCTGTATGCGCGGGCCAATGCCGTGGTCGATACCGCGGGGCTTACCGTCGATGCCGCAGCCTCCCGCCTGGTCGATGCGGTGGCGCCAGTGCTGCACGACAAGCACGCCTTCGGGCTGCGCAGCGCGGCGTCGTGACCGTTACTTGCAAGCGCCACTGGAAGAAATCGCAGGACACCCGATCAGATGTCGGCGATCAGCCAGACCTCTTCGACACCGCCATCGACCGCAGCGCCACCCCAAGATTGTGCTTGCCGTGCCTGGGAGGCGTGTCAAAATTCGCCTGTTGTTCAATGGGCGAGCATTTCGGCTCGCCGCCGAAGGATGCCCCGCCATGATGAGCCAGGAACAGAACGACCTGATCACCCGCACCGGGCGCAACGATCCTTGCGGGAAACTGATGCGGATGTACTGGCAGCCGGCGGCGCTGGTCGACGAGTTGCAGGGACCGCGGCCGGTGCGGCCGGTCAAGCTGCTCGGCGAGAACCTGGTGCTGTTTCGTGACGAGCAAGGCCGCTACGGCCTGATCGACCGCCACTGCGCCCATCGCGGCGCCGATCTCGCTTTCGGCCGCCTCGAGAATGGCGGCTTGCGCTGCGCGTTCCACGGCTGGCTGTTCGACGTCTCCGGCCAATGCCTGGAAACGCCCGCGGAGCCGAAGGGCTCCAGCCTGTGCCAGGGCATCAGGCAGCGCTCCTATCCCGTGGTCGAAAAGGGCGGCATGCTCTGGGCCTATCTCGGCGAAGGCGAACCGCCGGCGTTTCCGGAGATCGACTGCTTCGTCGCCCCCGACAGCCATACCTTTGCGTTCAAGGGCCACATCAGCTGCAACTGGCTGCAGGCGCTGGAGGTCGGGATCGATCCGGCGCACGCCTCCTTCCTGCATCGTTTCTTCGAAGACGAGGACACGTCCACTGCCTACGGCAAGCAGTTTCGCGGCGCTTCGGCCGGAACCGACCTGCCGATGACAAAGATCCTGCGCGAGCACGATAGCCCGATCATCAATGTCGAGCACACCGAATACGGGCTGCGCCTGATCGCGCTGCGCGAGATCGACGCAGAGCGCACGCATGTGCGCGTCACCAACCAGCTGTTTCCGCATGGCTTCGTGATTCCGATGAGCCAGGAGATGACGATCACGCAGTGGCACGTGCCGGTCGATGACGAGAACTGCTACTGGTACGCGATCTTCACCAGCTACACGTCGCCGGTCGACAAGAAGAAGATGCGCGACCAGCGTCTCGAACTCTACGAGCTGCCGGATTACAAATCGCGCAAGAACATCAGCAATGCTTACGGCTTCGATCCGCACGAACAGGCGACCGCGACCTATACCGGCATGGGCAGCGACATCAACGTCCACGACCAGTGGGCGGTGGAATCGATGGGCGCGATCCAGGACCGCAGCAACGAGCATCTCGGTACTTCGGACAAGGCGATCGTGCAGTATCGCCGCCTGCTGCGGCAGGAGATCGACAAGGTCGGCGGCGGCGAAAAGCCGTTCATGTTCCTGGACGCCGCGCATGCGCGCAGCATCCAGGGGCCGGCTACCATGGACGGCATCGGACCGACGAAGGGCTGGGAGATCTATTGGATGGAGGTCGACGTCAAGCGCCGCCGCGGCGCGCCGTGGGCCGCGCCGGTTCCGACCGAGATCGCAGGCAGGATACGGCATTTGTCGGCGGCGGAGTGAGATTTAAGGTACCGTCATTCCGGGGCGATGCGACAGCATCGAACTACGATGCGCAATTGCGCATCGGAGATCTCGAGGTTCCGGGTCTGGTCCTTCGGACCATCCCGGAACGACGGCCAGTGGGGGAATGACGCATTGAGTTTTGTCGAGCGTCACGGCCTGTGGTCGAGCGAGCAGAAGGAAGCGGCGAGCCGCCTGCGCCGCATCGTCGAAGAGAAGAATCTCGAGGTCATCAGGCTGTCATTCCCCGACCAGCACGGCATCCTGCGCGGCAAGACGCTGGTCGCGGCCGAAGCGCTGGCGTCGCTGGAGAGCGGCTGCGCCATCACCACCACGATGCTGGCCAAGGACACCTCGCACAAGACGGTATTCCCGGTGTTCACGTCGGGCGGCGGCTTCGGCATGAAGGAGATGGAGGGCGCCGCCGACGTCCTGATGGTGGCGGATACCACCACCTTTCGCGTGCTGCCATGGGCGCCGACCACCGGCTGGCTGCTCTGCGATATCTATTTCAGCGACGGCCGCCCGGTGCCGTTTTCGACCCGGCACCTCTATCGCTCGGTTCTCGAAAAGCTCGGGCAGCGCGGCTACGATTTCGTCGCCGGGCTGGAGGTCGAATTCCACCTGTTCAAGCTCGAAGACGCGCACATGGCGCCGCAAGACGCCGGCCAGCCCGGCCGGCCGCCCTCGGTGAGCCTGCTGTCGCATGGCTATCAATATCTGACCGAGCAGCGCTACGACCAGATGGAGCCGGCGCTCGAGATCATCCGCCGCGACGTGCTGGCGCTCGGGCTGCCGCTACGCTCGGTCGAGGTCGAGTTCGGCCCGAGCCAGTGCGAATTCACTTTTGCTCCGACCAGGGGGCTCGCGCCCGCCGACAACATGGTGCTGTTGCGTAGCGCGGTGAAGCAGGTCGCCCGCCGCCACGGCTATCACGCGACCTTCATGTGCCGGCCGAAACTGCCGAACCTGTTCGCCTCCGGCTGGCACCTGCATCAATCGCTGGAGTCGCGCGCCAGCGGCGAGAACGCGTTCATGGCGCACGACGGCGGCGAAGCGCTGAGCCCGTTCGGCCGCTGTTATCTCGCGGGATTGCTGGAGCATGCGCGGGCGTCAACCGTGTTCACGACGCCGACCATCAACGGCTACAAGCGCTACCGCTCCTATTCGCTGGCGCCGGATCGCGCGATCTGGGGCCGCGACAACCGCGGCGTCATGATCCGCGTGCTCGGCGGCGCCGGAGATGCCGCGACCCGGCTGGAGAACCGGATCGGCGAGCCCGCCGCCAATCCCTATCTCTACATGGCCTCGCAGATCCTCTCCGGGCTGGACGGCGTCGACCGCAAGCTCGACCCCGGTCCTTCGGCGGATACGCCCTACGAGACCAAGGCCGCGCTGCTGCCGAAGAGCCTGCGCGAGGCGGTGTCTGCGCTGCAGGACGATCCGTTCTTCCGCGCGGCGTTCGGGCCCGCGTTCGTCGATTACTACGTTCACATCAAGAACGCCGAGATCGAGCGGTTCGAGGCCGAGGTGTCGGACTGGGAGCATCGCGAGTATTTCGAGATGTTTTGAGGAGCTCCCGCATACTCCGTCATTCCGGGATGGTCCGAAGGACCAGACCCGGAATCTCGAGATTCCGGGTTCGATGCTATCGCATCGCCCCGGAATGACGGTGGCGCTCTAAATCCCCAGATACCGGTGCTGCAGTTCCGGCTCCGCGATCAACTGCGCGCTGGTCCCGCTCCATACCGTGCGGCCGCGCTCGATGATGTAGTGGCGGTCGGCGATGCGGGAGAGGTTGGCGACGTTCTTGTCGATCACCAGCACCGACTGGCCGCGGCCCTTCAGCATCGACAGGCAGTTCCAGATTTCCTCGCGGATCAACGGAGCGAGGCCCTCGGTGGCCTCGTCGAGGATCAGGAGTTTTGGATTGGTCATCAGCGCGCGGCCGATCGCCAGCATCTGCTGCTCGCCGCCGGACAGCGTCGCGCCCATATTGCCGCCGCGCTCGGCAAGCGCGGGAAACAGCGCGTGGATCTTCTCGATGGTCCAGGGATCGGCATTGCCGGCCCGATTGCCCGCCGCCGCCACCAGGTTCTCGTACACCGTGAGATTCGGAAAGATCTGGCGGCCTTCCGGCACCAGGCCGAGGCCGCGTTTTGCAATCAGGTACGACGGCAGGCCGCGCACGTCCTCGCCGGCAAAGCGGATCGCCCCGGATCGCGCCGGCGTCATGCCCATGATGGAGCGGATGGTCGTGGTCTTGCCCATGCCGTTGCGGCCCATCAGCGCGACCATCTCGCCCGACCGCACCGACAGCGACAGGCCGAACAGCACCTGGCTCAGGCCGTAGCAGGTCTCGATGCCGTCGACTTCGAGCAGGGGTGCGGAATCAGCCATGGCTGGTCACCGCATGCTGTTCGCCGAGATAGGCGCGCCGGACTTCCTCGTTGCTCTTGATCGCGTCGGGCGCCCCGGAAGCGATGACGCGGCCATAGACCAGCACGGTGATGCGGTCGGCGAGCGCGAACACGGCTTCCATGTCGTGCTCGACCAGCACGATGGTGACTTCCTGCCGCAGTTCCTTCAACAGCGCCACCATGCGCGCGGATTCGGTGGCGCCCAGTCCCGCCATCGGCTCGTCGAGCAACAGCATTTGCGGCCGGGTGGCGAGCGCCACCGCGAGTTCAAGCTCGCGCTGCTCGCCATGGCTCAGTTCAGACACCGGCACGTCGCCGCGCCGGGCAAGCCCGACCCGGTTCAACGCCGCCTGCGCCGCCTCGCGCAGATGTTTTTCCCGGCGTGCCGCGCCCCAGAACCGGAACGAGTGCCCGTCATGCGCTTGGGCCGCGAGCGCGACGTTGTCGGCGGCGGTGAAATCCGGCAGCAGCGAGGTGATCTGGAACGAGCGTGCGAGGCCGAGCCGGCTGCGCCGGTAGGACGGCAGCCGGGTGATGTCGCGGCCGGCGAAGTGAATGGCGCCGGAATTCGGGGTCAGCTGCCCGGTCAACTGGCTGATCAGCGTGGTCTTGCCGGCGCCGTTGGGGCCGATGATGGCGTGCAGTTCACCCGGCAAGACGTCGAGCGACAGATTGTCGGTGGCGAGCACGCCGCCGAAGCGGCGGACCAGCTTCTCGACCCGGAGCAAAGGATCAACCACGGCCCACCCTCCCAAGCAGACCCATGATGCCGCCGCGCGCGAACAGCACGATCAGCAGCAGCAAGGGCCCCATGACCAGCGCCCAGTATTCGGTGAACTGCGACAGCAACTCCTCCAGAAGCAGGAACAGGATGGTGCCGATAACGGGCCCGAACAGCGAGCCCATGCCGCCGAACACCACCATCACCATGAGTTCGCCGGAGCGGGTCCAGTACATGCCGGCCGGGCTGACGAAGTCGGTATTGTTCGCCAGCAGCGCGCCGGCAAGGCCACAGATGGTGCCTGAAATGACGAAGCAGACGAGCCGGTAGCGGTTGGCATGGTAGCCGATCGCCTGCATGCGCTGCTCGTTGGAACGAATGCCCTGCACCACCATGCCGAAGCGGGAATTGACGATGCGCCAGATCAGGTAAACACCGCCGAACAGGCAGAAAAGGCAGAGATAATAGAACTGGACGCGGTTCGAAAGATCGATCAGGCCGCCGAACGTGCTGCGCCTGTAGATGGTCAGGCCGTCGTCGCCGCCATAGCGCGAGAGCCCGGAGGCGACGTAATAGGCCATCTGTGCAAAGGCGAGCGTGATCATGATGAAATAGACGCCGCGGGTGCGCAAGCTGAGCGCGCCGATCACCAGCGCATACAGCGCCGAGGCCGCCAGCGCCACCGGCCACTGGATGAAACCGGAGCCGATGCCTTCGAAGGCGAGGATGCCGACCGCATAGCCGCCGATGCCGAGATAGGCGGCGTGGCCAAAGCTCATCATGCCGCCATAGCCCATGATGAGGTTGAGGCTGGCGGCGGCGAGCGCGAAGATGACGATGCGGGTGAACAACGTGAGGATAAAGATGTTGCCGGTTGCGGCTGAGTATAGCGGCAGCAGCAGCAGGCCAAGCGCAACCAGCGCCACGACGACGTTGCGAACGTTGATCTGGAGTTTCATCGCCTGGCGGCCGGAAACAGCCCCTCCGGACGCAGCACCAGCACGATCGCCATCAACAGATAGATCAGCATCGACGACAATGCCGGCGCCGCGGTCGAGGCGGCGGCGGAACTCAGCACCATGCGCAGGAGATCGGGCAGGAAGGCGCGGCCGAGCGTGTCGATCATGCCGACGAAGATCGCGGCCAGGAACGCGCCGCGGATCGAACCGATGCCGCCGATCACGATGATGACGAAGGCGAGAATCAGGATGTTCTCGCCCATCCCGATCTGCACGGTGAGGATCGGCGCCTGCATCAGCCCGGCGAGGCCGGCGAGCGCGGCGCCGAGCCCGAACACCAGCGTGAACAAGAGCTTGATGTTGATGCCGAGCGCGCCGATCATCTCGCGGTTGGAAGCCCCGGCGCGGATCAGCATGCCGACGCGGGTCCGCATCACCACGACATAGAGCATGGCTGCGACCGCGAGTGCGACCACGATGATCGACAGCCGGTAGGCCGGATAGAACACGCCGGGCATGATCTGCACGGGCACCGTCAGCCAGGCCGGCAGCGGCAGCACCAGGCCGGCCGGCCCCCAGATCAGCCGCACCGCGTCGTTGAAGAACAGGATCAGCCCGAAGGTGGCCAGCACCTGGTCGAGATGGTCGCGGCCGTAGAGGTGCCGGAGCGCGACGAATTCCAGGGCAATGCCGAGCAGCAGCGTCGCGCCGAGCGCCAGCACGACGCCGAGCAGGAAACTTCCGGTCCACGCCACGAAGGTGGCGGCGAAATAGGCGCCCATCATGTAGAGCGAGCCGTGCGCCAGGTTGACGAAATCCATGATCCCGAACACCAGCGTCAGCCCGGCCGCCAGCAGGAACAGCAGCAGGCCGAACTGCAGGCCGTTCAGCGATTGTTCGATCAGGACGAGCATGGATCCGTCAAACTCTGGGCCTAACAAAACAGCGGCAGCACTTTGCGCCGCCGCCGGTTCTTGTTGAGCGCACGATCTTCAGCGAAGCCGCGCTCCGGTCAAGCCCGGGCGCGGGTTCGCAAGATCAGGCGCCGGTTATGCCTGCCATCACTTCTTCATCGGGCATTTGCTGGCGTAGCGATCCTGGTCATCCTTGACGATGGTGGCCATCGTCTTCAGCGACAGCTGGCCGTCGGCGTCCTTGACCACGTCCTGCAGGTAGAAATTCTGGATCGGGATGTGGTTGTTGCCGTATTTGAACGGGCCGCGCACCGACTTGAAGTTGGCCTTCTGCATTTCGGCCTTCATCTCGTCCTTCTTCGAGGTGTCGCCCTTGACGGCCACCACCGCGCTGTTGATCAGCTGCGCGGCATCATAGGACTGCGCGCCGTAGAAAGTCGGACGCAGGCCGGGATACTTCTTGCGGTAATCCTCGACGAACTTCTTGTTCTCCGGGAACGGCAGATCGTTGACCCATTGCTGCGCGCCGGGAACGCCGAGCGCATTTTCCTTCTGCAGCGGCAACGACAATTCGTCGATGGTGAACGCGGTATAGAGCGGAATCTGCTGCTTGAGCCCGGCCTGCGCATATTGATTGAGGAACTGGACGCCGGCCGCACCGGGATAGAACACGAAGATCGACTCGGCCTTCGAGTTCTTTGCCTTGGTGAGTTCGGCGGAGAAGTCGAGCTGGCTCGGCCACACCGTGTACTCCTCGCCCATCACCTCGCCCTTGAAGGTGCTCTTGACGCCGGCCAGCATGTCCTTGCCGGCGGCGTAGTTCGGGCCGATCAGGAATACCGATTTCACGCCCTTCTGGTTCATGTAGGTGCCCACGGCCTGCGGAGTCTGGTCATTCTGCCAGGAGGTCGAGAACACGTAAGGCGAGCAGAGCTCGCCGGCGAGCTGCGAGGGGCCGGCATTGGCCGAGATCAGGAAGGTCTTGGAATCCACCGCGGTCTTGAGCGAGGCCAGCAGCACGTTCGACCAGATGTAGCCGACGATGAAATCGACCTTGTCGGACTGGATCAGTTTTTCGGTCTTCTGCTTGCCAACGTCGGGCTTCTGGCCGTCGTCCTCGTAGATCACTTCGACCGGCTTGCCGCCCATCTTGCGGCCGATATGGTCAAGCGCCAGCTCGAACGAGTTGCGCATGTCGTTGCCGATCACGGCCGTCGGGCCGCTGAAGGTCGAGACAAAGCCGATCTTGATGGTGTCGCCTGCGAGCGCGGGCTGCGCCAGCGCCAGAACCGTTGCGCCCGCCAGCCAGAATGCCGTTTTCATAATAACTCCCCTCCTCGTTATCGAACCGAACCCGCTCTCACGGGTGATCAGCCGCGCTTGTCCCGCGCGCCTCTTGTGGTGAGGTATTTTGTGCGCGAAATCACCGGTCAGCGGCAAGCATGAACCGCCGGCTCCGTCTGGAAACCTTCGGCGTATGCCCAGCCGTCTGCACCATAATTCGCAGGCAGCGCCAATGGCAAGAATTATAGTTCAAGCCAATCGCCCATTGTCGCAGCTTTCAGGGCGCGGAGCCTGTCGGTTAATCGACCGCTGAGTCCGAGCAAATCGAGCCGCTTCAGCCCGGTGGAGTTCGCCGCCGATCACGGCCAGATGCTCGATCTCGACCGCTACGTTTCGCCGTTCATCACCTTTGTTTTGTCGCCACCGCGACGCCACGCTGCCAGGCTCATGCCGTCGTGGCCCCCGGGTCGGGGATGACGCTGACATGGGCGGCGACGACTTTCCAGCCATCGGGAAAGCGCACCCAGGTCTGCATCTGGCGACCGACCTTGCCGGGCAGGCTATCGCGATAGAACAGCGTCGAGGCGACCGCGGTATCGCGGCCGTAGCTCGTGATCACGGTCCTGTCGGTCCTGCGCCCCAGCCCGACCGGCGAGCGCGCGGCGCGAAACCCCATGATCGCCTCGTAGCCGTAGAGGTTTTCAGCGATGCCGTAGCGCAGCGTGCGGGGATCGTTGCGGAACAATTCATCCAGCACCGCGACGTCGTTCGACACCAGCGCCTTTTCGTAGCGCGCGAATTGCGCGGTCACCTCGGCCAGCACATCGGGAAGATCGATCTCCATCGTTATAGTCCTCTCGGGGCTGGCGCTGCGACGACGCCCATGCGTTCCAGCGCATGCGCCACCCGCAACACGATATCCTCGCGCCAGGGCGCCGCAATGATCTGGACGCCGATCGGCATCGGCACCAGCGGTACCGGCACTGCGACCACCGGCAGGCCGATGAACGAAATCGGCTGGGTATGGATGCCGATATTGGCGCGAACCGGCAGTTCGACGCCATCGAGCATGAAGGTGGCCTGACCGAGCTTCGGCGCGATGCAGGGCGTGGCGGGTGCGAGGATCACGTCCACCGTGCCGAACAACTCCAGCACCCTGGCGCGATACCAGCGACGGAACTTCTGCGCGCGATCGACCAGCGGCGCCGGAATCATCGCGCCGGCGATCAGGCGGTCGCGCACCGCCGGATCGAAATCGTTCGGGCGCTGGCGCAGGCGGTCGAGATGCAGCGACGCGCCCTCGGTGGTGGTGATGACGTAGGCCGCGGCGCGGGCCCGTGCGGCCTCGGGAATTTCAACGGTTTGGGTGGCCTCGAGCGCCCTGGCGACGCGCGCCACGGCCTCGACCGCTTCCGGAAACACATTGTTCTGGAAGTGGCCGCCGGCAATCGCGATCCGCAGACCGGAGATCCCTTGCGCCAGCAGCGCGGTGACGGGCTCGACCGGCCGGGTTGTGCAAGCCGCGTCGTCGGCATCGGGCCCCTGCATGGCGTCATAGGCGAGCGCGAGGTCGCCGGTGCTGCGCGCGAACGGGCCGAGATGATCGAAGCTTGCGACAAAGGGAAAGCTGCGCGCCCGCGACAACCGGCCGTAGGTCGGCTTCAGGCCGAAGACGCCGCAGAACGACGCCGGCACCCGGATCGAACCATTGGTGTCGGACCCGAGCGCGATCGGAACCAGCCCGCCGCCGACCGCACTGCCGGAGCCGCCGGAGGAGCCGCCGGTCATCCGCGTCGGGTCGTGCGGATTGCGCGACGGGCCGTCATGCACGTTCTCGCCGGTGAAGTCGTAGGCGTATTCGCCCATGTTGAGCGCGCCGACCAGGATCGCGCCCGCCGCTTCCATGCGCTCGATCAGGGTGGCGTCGCGCGGCGACGGCGCCAGATCGCGGTTGATCTTCGATCCGGCGCGGGTGGCAAGGCCTTTGACGTCGAACAAATTCTTCACCGCGAACGGCACGCCGGCGAGCGGGCCGACGTTCCGGCCGGCGGCGATGGCGGCGTCGATCGCGCGGGCGCTGGCCCGGGCGCGGTCGGCGGTGATGTCGGTAAAGGCGTTCAGCACGGAATCGCGTTTGGCGATCCGTCCCAACGCGGCCTCGGTCGCGCCGAGCGCGGAGAGATTGCCGCCGGCCACGGCCTGCGCAATTTGCTGGGCCGTCAGCCCGTCGGTATTTGTGCTCATGGCGCCATCACGCTGCAAAGACACTGGCCGGCTCGGTTTCATCCGGCAGCGGAAACTCGTCGACCAGCCGCGCCAGCCGCAGCGAGACTTCGAGGTTCGCCCGCACCGCCGGACGCCAGGCTTCCTCTAGCGGCAACGCCAGCGCCTTGGCGACGGCGTCGATGTAACTGTCCAGGGCGTTCTCAACGGTCACTGTACTCTCCCTCTTTGTCATCGCCCGCGCAGGCGGGCGATCCAGTAAACACCACCGTGGGTACTGGATGCCCCGCCTCTGCGGGGCATGACGATCAAACCGGCAACGGCGGATGCGGGATCGCCGTCAGCAACTCCTTGGTGCAGGCGTGCTGCGGATCGCCGAGTACGCTCTCCGAAGTATCCTGCTCGACGACTCGCCCGCTGCGCATCACGATGACACGGTCGCACAGCAAGCGTACCACATTCGGATCATGCGACACGAACAAATAGCTCATCCCCATCGACGCTTGGAGGTCCTGCAGCAGGTTGAGCACCCCGTCTGAACCAAGTGTCGAACGCCGCGGTCGGTGCGCCAGTTGGCGCTGGGCACGTCGTTGATCGTGACCTTAATGACTGCATACAACGACTGCGTTTGCCTACTGATGGCGCAGAAACCTTGGGCTTTCGGCTGTGCGGCGTTCAGGTCGGCCAGAGCAACTCCTGCAATTCTTCGAGGTTGGCGGCTTTCTGTTGCCAGCTTTCGATGCGGATATGCCTGACCGGATCGCTGGCGCGATGAAGCAGCATCAGCGCCATCAACCGCCGCTTCAGATCTGGGGTGATCGCGGCGGCGGAATATCCGAACCCCGCAAACAGGCTTCGTACCCGCTGCGGCACCCCTGAAGTCATGAAGGCGCTCGGGCCAAGCAGGTCATACTCGCCTCTTCCGGTCATGACGTCGCCGAAATCGATCAGCCCCCCAAGATGCCACCCCGATCCGTCGCGGCTCAACAGGAGATTTTCGGGGATGTATTCGCCGGTCAGAATCACCGGCGGCTTGTCCAGTTGAACCAGCGCCGCTGCATCGCACAGCAACTCGTCCAGCCCATCCAGAAACTTCTGCGGCAATCCCAGACGTTCGTGCCGGGCGCGACACCCCGCGATTTGCCTACGCATGAAATCGCCCCAGTGCGGCTCGACCCCGGCGAGCGCGCCGACCGAGGCGCGCTGAACCTCGGCGATGGTCTCGCCGATGTTCGCGAGTACGCGCTCCTTCTGCGCTTCAGGCACAATTGGCCACGCTTCCGCGCCCAGTACGCCGTGCAGCCGCGTCATCACCAGATAGGGCCAGCCATCCCGCTCCCCTTCGACGACGATTTCGGGGATCGCGATCCGAAGGCGTCCCTGAAGCTGGGCGAGTGCGCCGCGCTCGGAGACGAACTGGGAACGAAGATAAGGGCGGGAAATCTTCAGGACAAGTTTCTCGTCGAGCGCCAGCACGACATTGGTGCCGGTGGGAAAAACCAGCGGCGCGGCAGACGAAAGGCCGTGACTGCGGGCGATGTCGCGCGCGACCGGCAACCATCGCGCGGGCTCGGCGCGCCAGGCGCGGAACGCCTCGTAGCCTGCGAAACCCGGCAGCGATGCGGTCATGACGGCGGCCTCCCAGCTCAGCTCGCGTTGCGATTGCGCCACACCGCCGGGACAATCCGACGCAGCCCGCCACCGCCCAGCCTGCAATGGCCAGGCACGGGCATTTCCTGATAGAAAGCGTTGAACCTTTTTCCCCAGCCGCAGACCTCATCACTAAGGGGATTTTTCACCTGTGTACAGCCGTGCCCTGTTCTCTCGGACCGCAATAATTGTCGTCGCGCTACTGCTGACAGCGGCTTCGACGCGCGCGTGTGTTTGCCCGCCTTGCATTCGAAAGGTGGGGTGATTTTGACGGCTGCAGCGCAACAGGACCGGGAAGTGCAACGGCCGGCGCGCTTTGCCGCGCGCAGCCGATTTCGTATCGTCCAGTGGCTGCGCGCGGTGCCGATCCGGTGGCGCATCCTGTCGATCGCGGCATTGAATTCCGCCGTCGTGGTGGTGCTGGCCGTCCTGATATGGAACGGCGGCAGGGTTCTGGCCACGGCCTGGGACGACGTCCGGCAGGTGCGGGAGTCCGACAAGATCCTGGCGCAGCTGGAAAGCCAGACCAGCCGGCTGCAGAACCTGATCCATCGCTACATCAATCAGCCAAACCCAGAACTCTTTGCCGAAATCCTGATGCTGCGCGAGGCACTGCTCGGAACGCTCTCCACGCGCGCCGCGACCGACCCCATGCTATCGGGGTCCGTGGCCCGGCTCGAACAGGTCACCAATCGATTTCTCAACGGGTTTGGCGAGTTGCGCGCGGTTCAGGACACCATCACCAGGACCTACGAACAGCAGGTACTCGGTCCCGCGCGGGAAATGGCGAGGCTGTATTCGGTCATCGAGGGCGCCACCGGCAACCGCGACGCGCCGATCTGGCCACCGCTCGGAAGATCCCGGGAGGCGTTTACGGCGCTGCTGGTCGCCGCCAATTCCTACTATTTGTCGCTCGCCTCGGCTTCCGCGGAGGACGCCCGGCGGAATACCGAAACGATCGAGAGCAGCATTCCGGCGATGTCGGAGCTGGCGGACAACGACCTGCAACGCATGTCGCTGACGCGACTGCAGGCGCGCACCGTGGCGTTGCGGGAAGGAATGGCGAAACTGACCGAGCAACTCGCTATCCGCACCGATCTGCTCCGCAACAGCATCGACGCCAGCCAGGCCGAAGCCATCGGCGTCATGGACGAATTGTCGGTCAAGATGCGTCAGCGCGAGCAGAACGCGCAGGCAACGTTCGACCGGACGCTGACGGGGATTTCCCACCGGGTGCTGTCGATCGCCGTGATCTTCCTCGGCATCATCCTGTCGGTCGGCGTGCTGATTTCGCTCTCGATCCGCCTGCCGCTGCAGCAGATCATGACGTCGATGCGCGCGATCGCCTCGGGAAACTACGATCGGGCCGTGCTGGGCACCACCGCAAGGGACGAGGTTGGCGCCATGGCGCGCGCGGTCGAGGTGTTTCGCGAGAATGCCATCGCCAAGCGCAAGACCGAGGACGAATTGCGCGCGTCGAAGGAAAAGGCCGAGAGCGCCTTGCTCGAACTCAACGCCGCGCAGCAGAACCTGATCGACGCCGAACGGCTGGCCGCGCTCGGCGGACTGGTCGCCGGCGTCGCCCATGAAGTGAACAACCCGATCGGCATCAGCCTGACGGTGGCCTCAAGCTTCGCGCGCCGCGCCGAAATGTTCGAGCAGTATCTGCGCACCGAGCCGCTGCGCCGCTCCAGGCTGGACGAATTCGTCCAGACCTCGCGCGATGCCGCGCAGCAACTGGTGGCGAACCTGCAGCGCGCCGGCGAACTGATCCAGTCTTTCAAGCAGGTCGCGGTCGATCGCTCGCATGCCGAGCGCCGCCAGTTCGGCCTCGGTGAAGCCACCGACCAGATCGTGGCGAGCCTGCGGCCGGTGCTGAAGAAGGCCGCGGTCACCCTGTCGGTTGACGTGCCGGACGGCCTGATGATCGAGGGTTATCCAGGCTCCTATGGCCAGATATTAACCAATCTTTTCCTCAACGCCGTCAATCACGCCTTCGCCGACGGCCGTTCCGGGACGATCTCGATCTCGGCGCGGGCCCGCGGCAGCGACGATGTCGAGATCATTTTCGCCGACAACGGGGCCGGAATGACGCCGGACGTTCAGCGGCAGGCGTTCGATCCGTTCTTTACGACGCGCCGCAGCGAAGGCGGAACCGGACTGGGCTTGCATATCGTCTACAATCTTGTCACTCAACAGCTCGGCGGCCGGATGATGCTGGAATCGAGGCCAGGACAGGGCTCCACCTTCCGCATTATCATGCCGAAAGTCGCCAGGGGCGAACCCGCGGGGACCGACCAGACAGCAGCCGACGGAACTTCGAAATGGCCGAGCCGGACGATGTCCTCCACCTGATCGATGATGCCGGAGCATCTCCGGAGGCCTCGTCCGCGCGCAAATGGAAGATCGCCGTCATCGACGACGACGCTGCCGTGCATGAGGGCACCCGCTTTGCGCTGAGCGACTTCAGCCTGAACGGCGCCACGCTGGAAATCCTGTCGGCCTATTCCGCCGCCGAAGGCCGTGTCCTGATGCGCGACAATCCCGACGTCGCCGCCGTGCTGCTCGACGTCATCATGGAAACCGACGTCGCGGGCCTTGAACTGGTCGAGTACATCCGCAACGAGATCAGGAACGAAACCGTCCGCATCATCCTGCGCACCGGCCAGCCCGGACAGGCGCCCGAGCGCAGCGTCATCGTTCAGTACGACATCAACGACTACAAGGCCAAGACCGAGCTGACCGCCGACAAGCTGTTCACCTCGCTGACCGCAGCATTGCGCAGCTATCAGCAACTCGAGCGCATGGTCCAGACCCGGCGCGGCCTTGAGATCATCATCGACGCGGCCTCGACCCTTTATGATTTCAAATCGATGCAGCGCCTCGCGGAGGGCGTGCTCACCCAGCTCGCCTCGTTGCTCAACGTCGATTGCGCCGGCATCCTGGTGCTGCGCGACGACGGCCCCGATGGCAACGAGTTCTCGGTGCTCGCCGGCTCCGGCTGCTACAGCCGCTTCATCGGCACCACCAGTTCCAGCGCGCTGGATCCCGATTTGCGGCGAATGGTAGAGGCCGCGTTCCAACGCCGCAAGAACGAGTTCGCCGATTGCCGCAGCGTGCTCTATCTGCGCACCGGCAGCGGGCGCGAAGTGGTGGTCCTGCTGCAGGCGGAACGCCAGCTCTCCGACACCGACCGCGCACTGGTCGAGATCTTCTCGAGCCGGCTGTCGATCGCTTTCGACAACGTCATTCTGTACCGGCAGCTGCATGAGGCAAACACCCAGCTCGAAGACCGCGTCGCCCAGCGGACCCGCGCGCTGATGCAAGCCAATCGCCGGCTCTCGGCGCAGTGGCTGCGGCTGCAGCGCGCCAACGGCTTCAAGAACGAAATTCTCGGCACCGTGGCGCACGACCTGAAAAATCCGCTCGGCGTTATCCTCGGCCGCACCGAAATGCTGACCGAGCTGATCAGTGCCGGTTCGCCGCGGGAAAATGTCACCGCGCAGGTCGAGCACATCCGCGACGCCACCAAGCGCCTGACTTCGATGGTTGACCAGCTGATTTCCGACGCGATGGCGGATGCCTTCGATATTACCATCCGCCGCGAGCCGGTCGACGTCGGCGCCCTCGTCACCGAGGTCACGGAATCAAATCTGCCTTCGGCGATCAACAAGCAGCAGAAGATCAGCGTTTCGGCGCCACCGAACATCGTCACCATGTGCGACGCCGACCGCATCCGCGAGGCGATCGACAACCTGGTCAGCAACGCCATCAAATACTCATCGATCGGCGGCGAGATAAAGGTGGCCGTGACCCGCGAGGAAAAGGACACCCTGATCCGCATCGCCGACGACGGCGCCGGGCTTTCGCCCGAGGATCTCGGCCGGCTGTTCGGTCGTTTTCAGCGCCTGTCCGCCAAGCCCACCGCAGGAGAAAGCTCGACCGGCCTCGGCCTTTCGATCGTCAAGCGCATCATCGACATGCATGGCGGCCACGTAACCGCGGAGAGCGCCGGTCCCGGACGCGGATCGACGTTCACGGTTACACTGCCAGTAACAGAGCCGTCATGACCCAGAGCCCGCACATTGTCATCGTCGATGACGAAGCACCGGCCCGCGAGATGGTCGGCGATTACCTCAAGATGCACGGCTTCGGCGTGACGCTTTGCGACGGCGGCAAAAGCCTGCGCAGCGTGATCGAGACCAGGGTGCCCGACCTCGTGGTGCTCGATCTCAACATGCCCGAGGAGGACGGGCTGTCGATCATCCGGGACCTCAAGAGCCGCATCAACGTTCCGGTGATCATGCTGACGGCGACGGCGAGCCCGATCGACCGCGTCGTCGGGCTTGAGCTTGGCGCCGACGACTACATCGCCAAGCCCTGCGAACTGCGCGAATTGATGGCGCGGATCCGTTCGGTGCTTCGCCGCAGCACCCCGGCCAAGGCGCCGGGCGCGCCGGGGGCGACGACCGCCGCAGCGAAGAAGGAACAACTGGTGCGGTTCGGCACCAAATGGCTCGACCTCGAGGCGCAGGCGTTGCGCGACGACGAAGGCAACGAGCACCCGCTGACGGCTTCCGAGTTCGGGCTGTTGAAGGTGTTCGCCGCCAATCCCAAGCGCGTGCTGTCGCGCGAGCGGCTGCTGGAGCTGGCCAATGCGCGCGACGCCGAGGCGTTCGACCGCGCGGTGGATCTTCGGATCATGCGGATCCGACGCAAGATCGAAATCGATCCGACCAAGCCCGCCGTCATCCGCACCATCCGAGGCGGGGGCTATTTGTTCTCGCCGACGGGCGACAAGGGCTAGGCCAGGCCGCTGCTCGGGTCAGGCCCGCAACGCTGAGGGCGTGCGGCGCCTCCGGCCAGGGAGCTCGGCGGCGGCAGCGCCGTCCCGCCGATTTTCCGTGGCTTGAAATTACTGGCATTTCCGCCCCGATTGTTTCTTCGCCGCCCCCGCGACGAAACAATTCACCCCGGCACGAAACCATTTTGTCCGGATCGTGCAGACATCCGGAAACGCGGGCTGACTAACAATCCTCCCAATGGAACGCCGCCCGGCGGCGATTGGGGAGCCTGTCATGCCGAACGTCATCGCCATCAACGCCGCAGCCCGCGAGACGATCGCCGCTGCCCGCGCGATCTCGGATGAGATGCTGCTTGAGCGCATCGCAAAAGGCGACCGCACGGCGATGCATGTTCTCTATTCGCGGCATAACGTCCGCGCCTACCGCTTCGTGCTGCGCATGGTGCGTGACACCACGATGGCGGAGGATCTCGTGAGCCAGGTGTTTCTCGACATCTGGCGTACCGCCAGTCAGTTCGAAGGCCGCTCCCAGGTGTCCACCTGGCTGCTCTCGATCGCCCGGTTCAAGGCGCTGACTGCCCTGCGCACGCGCAAGCACGAGGACCTCGACCAGGAGGACGTGCTTGAGATCGCCGACGACGCCGACACGCCGGAGGCTTCGCTCGACCGCAGCAACACCCGCGCGATACTGCGCGCCTGTGTCGCCAAATTGTCACCGGCGCATCGCGAGATCATCAATCTCGTCTACTACCATGAGAAATCGGTGGAGGAAGCCGGCGAGATCATCGGCATTCCCCAGAGCACGGTGAAGACGCGGATGTTCTATGCCCGCAAGCAATTGGCGCACCTGCTCAAGGTCGCCGGCGTGGACAGCATCGCGGCATAACCGAATTATATCAATATCTTACGGAGATTCCAGGCGGGGAAAATGTGGCAATCCCATCACTCGGGATTACCTCCCGAGAAACAAATGAAACAATCGGCGACATCATCCGGAAAGACATGGTTCCTATACTTTTTCTCGACGCCGCAGCAAAAGTTCGACGGAGGATTGCGATCGCCAACCAAGGCGGAACCAATCCTCGTTGATCCGGTTCTTATGATCAAGAATTCGACCTGAACTGCTCACCTCTTGAGTTTACCTCCAAACGACCCGGCCGGGATGCCCCCCGCCGGGTCGTTCTGCGTTGGCCGCAGGCTTCGTCGGCGGCCGCTGCAACAAGACGATACCTTCGTCGTTTTGGCGTGGTAACTTGCGCGTCCGCTGCGGGCAAAGAGGATTGCCCCGATGGAACCAGTGACGGGTGTCGCCGATGTTCGAAGGCTGGGATGCAGTCGTATTGGCCCGGGCGCAGTTCGCGTTCACGATGTCATTCCACATCATATTCCCGGCGTTCTCGATCGGACTTGCCAGCTATCTGGCGGTGCTGGAAGCGATGTGGCTTTGGACCGGGCGCGAGGTCTTCATCAATCTGTTCAATTACTGGCTGAAGATCTTTGCGGTCGCGTTCGGGATGGGCGTGGTATCGGGCATCGTCATGTCCTACCAGTTCGGCACCAACTGGTCGGTGTTCTCCGACAAGACAGGCCCGGTGATCGGCCCCTTGATGGCCTATGAAGTCTTGACCGCATTCTTTCTCGAGGCGGGCTTCCTCGGCGTGATGCTGTTCGGCCTCAAGCGCGTCGGTCCGAAGCTGCATTTCATGGCGACGCTGATGGTCGCCATCGGCACGCTGATTTCGGCATTCTGGATTCTCTCCGCCAATTCCTGGATGCAGACGCCGGCCGGCTACGCCGTCAATGCCGAAGGACAATTCGTTGCCGTCGACTGGTTCAAGGTCATCTTCAACCCGTCGTTTCCGTATCGCCTTGTGCACATGGTGCTCGCGGCGTATCTGACCACGGCGCTGGTGGTCGGCGCGGTCGGCGCCTTTCATCTTCTGCGCGACCGTCATCTCGCCGGCGCGCGCGTGATGTTTTCCATGGCGATGTGGATGGCGACGCTGGTGGCGCCGATCCAGATCTTTGCCGGCGACCAGCACGGGCTCAACACGTTGAAACACCAACCGGTGAAAATCATGGCGATGGAGGGGCACTTCCAGAGTCACGGGCAAGGCGCACCGTTGATCCTTTTCGGCCTGCCCAACCAGGCCGCCGGCAAGGTCGACTATGCGGTCGAAGTGCCGAAGCTGGGTTCGCTGATCCTCAAGCACTCGCTTGACGCACCGATGGCGGGCCTCGACACCGTGCCGCGCGAGAACTGGCCGCCGGTCGCCATCGCGTTCTGGTCGTTTCGCGTCATGGTCGGCCTCGGCTTCTTGATGGTGGCGCTCGGCCTGCTGAGCCTGTTGATGCGCCTTCGTGGCGCGCTCTACGAATCAAGGCTGCTGCACTTGTCTGCGATCGCGATGGGCCCGGCGGGCTTCATCGCGGTGCTTGCAGGCTGGATCACCACCGAGGTAGGGCGCCAACCGTTCACTGTCTATGGATTGCTGCGGACGGCCGAATCCGCTTCGCCGCTGGCGACGCCCGCGGTCGCCTCCTCGCTGATCGCGTTCATTATCGTTTATTTCATCGTGTTCACGGCCGGCGTGGTCTATCTGCTGCGCCTGATGGCGCAGCCGCCGCATCATGGCGAAGAGGGGCCGCGCAGCGATCTTCCCGCGCACGCCGCCGGCATCACGCCCGCCGCGGGTGCGGCAGCCGCTGGAGCCGTTCGGTGACGGCCATCGACCTGCCGACCGTCTGGGCCTTCATCATCGCGTTTGCGGTGTTCGTCTATGTCGTGATGGACGGCTTCGACCTCGGCCTCGGCATTCTGTTTCCGTTCTTTCCGGAGAAGCACGATCGCGACGTGATCATGAACAGCGTCGCTCCGGTCTGGGACGGCAACGAAACCTGGCTGGTGCTCGGCGGCGGCGGCCTGATGGCCGCATTCCCCTTGGCCTACGCGATATTGATGCCGGCGCTCTATACGCCGATGATCGTGATGCTGCTCGGCCTGGTGTTCCGCGGCGTCGCCTTCGAGTTCCGCTGGCGAACGCAGCGCGAGCGCAATCTCTGGGATATTGCCTTTGCCGGTGGCTCGCTGGTGGCGACGCTGGCGCAGGCGATCGCGCTCGGCGCCGTCCTGCAAGGGGTGCATGTCGAGGGGCGACAATATGCCGGTGGCTGGTGGGACTGGCTGACGCCGTTCAGCATTCTGACCGGACTGGCGCTCGTGATCGGCTATTCGCTGCTCGGTACGACGTGGCTGGTCATGAAGACCGAAGGCGCGTTGCGCGACCGCGCCTATCATTTAAGCTGGATCCTGCTGTTCGCGATGCTTGCGGCCATCGGCGCCGTCAGCATTGCAACGCCATTCCTCAGTGTTCAGTACACGGAACGCTGGTTCGCCTGGCCCAACATTATCCTGACCGCGCCGGTACCGGTTGCGGTGGCCGCAGTCACCGTGTTGTTGCTGCGAAGCCTCGCCAGGAAATACGACTACCAGCCGTTCCTGCTGACGCTGGCGTTGTTTGCGCTGTCCTATGCCGGCCTCGGCATCAGCATGTATCCCTACATCGTGCCGCAGAGCGTCACGATCTGGCAGGCGGCCTCGCCCGCAAACAGCCAGCTCTTCATGCTGTTCGGCGTCGCCGTGCTGATACCGGCCATCCTTGGCTATACCGGCTGGGCCTATTGGGTGTTCCGCGGCAAGGTCAACCGCGAAAGCGGGTATCATTGACCGGGATCAAGCCAGATCCGCCGCCGCTGATACGGCGTCTATTGTGGTTCGCCGCGCTTTGGCTGGGCGGCGTGAGCGCGGTAGCCCTGATTTCCTTTGGTTTGCGGCTGTGGATCGCGCCGAAATAGGCCGCGTCGCACCCCTGAGTCTGGCGGGGAGAAGCAAAACAGAAAATATTCCAGCGATATGACGGCCCACGGCGCCCTCATCTTGCCATCACGCTGGCGCTGAGATTTGATGGCTGCAATGATTTGGCCAAGGCGCCAACAAGGAGACCTCGACGATGACAAAGTTTCGGCACCTGATCTGGACATTGATCGCGGTGGGCGGCCTGATCCTCGCGGCCGCGCAAGGCCAGGCGCAGAGCCGGCAGCCCGATGTCGGCGACCAACCTGGTTTGATGCCCGACGAGTCCGTCGAACTTGATCCGCAGTTCAAGAAGACGGCGGTGTTCTATCGCACCAGCGAGGCGCCAGGCACCATCATCGTCGTCACGGCCGAGCGCCATCTCTATCTGGTCCAGGGCAACGGCCGCGCGTTGCGCTACGGTATCGGCGTCGGCCGCGAAGGGTTCCAGTGGCAGGGCCTGGTGACCATAACACGCAAGGCCGAATGGCCGGACTGGACGCCGCCGCCGGAGATGATCGCGCGCCAGCCTTACCTGCCGCGCTTCATGGCCGGAGGTCCCGGCAATCCGCTTGGCGCGCGCGCGATGTATCTCGGCACCACGATCTATCGCATCCACGGCACCAACCGGCCAGATACCATCGGCACCGCGGTTTCTTCAGGCTGCTTCCGGCTGGTCAATTCCGACGTCGCCGATCTCTATGAGCGCGTCCCGGTTGGCACCAAGGTGATTATCCGGCAGAAGCCTGAGTTGTAATTGCGACGCGGCTACCCCAGCCGATCTTTTTCCCTGAAATCAATGAGTGACAAAAAATGCTACGGACATTTCGAGGCGGCCTCCTGATCGGGCTGGCGGTCGCAACCGCGGTCGCGGCCGCCGCCATCACCTATGAGCGTTACGACACCAAGACCCTGAAGCGGACGATCCGCCGCGGCGACGTGCTGTGCGGCGTCAACAAGGGGCTGCCGGGTTTCTCTATTCCCGACGCCAAGGGTGACTGGACCGGCTTCGACGTCGATTTCTGCCGCGCGGTGGCCGCCGCCATCTTCGATGATCCCAAGAAGGCGAAATTCATGGCGCTCGACGCCAACGAGCGCTTCAAGGAACTGCAGAGCCGCAAGGTCGACATCCTCTCGCGCAACTCGACGTGGAGCATGTCGCGCGAAACCAATTACAGTCTCTATTTCCCGGCGGTCGCCTATTATGACGGCCAGGGCTTCATGCTGCCGCGCTCGCGCAACATCGACTCCGCGCTGGACCTCAACAACAGCAAGGTTTGCGTACAGGAGGGGACAACGACGCTGCTCAACCTCGCCGACTACTTCCGCGCCAACAACATGAAATATACGGAGGTGAAGTTTCCCAGGCTGGAAGAAGTGCTCAAGGCCTATGAGTCCGGCAAGTGCGATACCTTCACCGCCGACGTTTCCCAGCTCTACGCGCTTCGCTTGAACCTCACCCAGCCGAACGACCAGGTCATTCTGCCCGACGTCATCTCGAAGGAGCCACTCGCACCCGTGGTGCGGCAGCGCGACGACGACTGGATGATGATCGTGAAGTGGACGCTGTATGCGATGATCAACGCCGAGGAACTCGGCATCACCTCGAAGAACATCGACGAGGCGCTGAAGTCGAAGAAGCCGGACGTGATGCGCCTGGTCGGCACCGAGGGCGCCTATGGTGAAGACCTCGGGCTGAGCAAGGACTGGGCCGCCCGCATCATCCGCCATGTCGGCAATTATGGCGAGATCTATGACCGCAATGTCGGCGAAGGATCGAAGCTGAAGATCCCGCGCGGGCTGAATTCGCTCTGGAGCAATGGCGGCATCCAGTATGCGCCGCCGATCAGGTAGTTTCTATCAACTGCCGCAAATGTCATCGCCCGCGAAGGCGGGCGATCCAGTACGCCGCGGCTCATCGGCTCAAATACTGCCGTCTCTGGAATACTGGGTCGCCCGGTCGAGCCGGGCGATGACAGTGGTGTGTGGGACGGCGTTCGCCGCTTCAACCTCAATAACTCTTCATCCGCGCCAATTGATCGGCGTGGTAATTCGTATCGCCGAACAATTCCTGGCAGACCCGCGCCCGCTTCATGAAGAAGCCGATGTCGAACTGGTCGGTCATTCCCATGCCGCCGTGCATCTGCACGCCTTCCTGAACCGCCAGCGTCGCCGTTGAGCCGGCGCGCGCCTTGGCGACCGCGACCGCGGATTCCGCATGCTCGAAATCGCGGTCGAGGGTCTGCAACGCCTTCAGCACGGCCGCGCGGGTGATCTCGATGTCGATGTAGAGCTGCGCGGCGCGGTGCTGCAGCGCCTGGAACTCGCCGATCAACTTGCCGAACTGCTTGCGCTCCTTCAGGTAGGCGACGGTGCGTCCGAACACTTCCTCGCTCAGGCCGACCATTTCGGAGGCGACCGCGCCACGGCCGATGTTGAGCACGCCCTCCAGCAACGCTGCGCCCTGATCGACCTCGCCGAGCACGCTGTCGGCGTCGACCTCGGCATTGGCGAATTCGATTCTGGCGGCGTTGTGGGAATCGACCATCGCGGTGCGCTCGATGGCGATCCCCTTGGACCTGGGATCGACCAGGAACAGCGTCAATCCCTCGCGCTCGCCCGCCGCGCCCCCGGTGCGGGCGGCGACGATCAGGAGCTCGGCAGTGTGGCCGTCGACCACGAAGGCCTTGGCGCCGTTCAGCCTGAAACCGTTGCCGGAGCGCACCGCCTGCAATTTGATCTGCAGCGGCCGGTGCTTGGCGCCCTCGTCGATCGCGAACGCCGCCAGCAGCGACCCATCCGAGATCTTGGGCAGATGCGCCGATTTCTGCGCCTCGCTGCCGCCGCGCGAGAGCGCGGAAGCCGCCAGCACCGCGGTCGAAAGAAACGGCGACGGCATCAAGGTGCGGCCGATTTCCTCCATCACCACGCCGGCCTCGACGCAGCCGAGCCCGCTGCCGCCGAACTTCTCCGGCACCAGCAGCCCGGAAAATCCCAGTTCGGCAAACGCCTTCCAGAGGTCGCGGGAGAACCCCGCGGCGTCCTGGCTGTCGCGCAGCTGGCGCAGGTGCGACACCGGCGCCTTGTCGCTGATCAGCCCGCGCGCGCTGTCGCGCAGCATGGTTTGTTCTTCAGTCAGGACGAGGGCCATTTGAGGGTTCCGTTAAGGAGTTACGCGTGATTTGGAGCGTCGTTCCGGGGCGGCGCGAAGCGTCGAACCCGGAACCTCGAGATTCTCAGGTGCGCAATTGCGCACCGCAGTTCACGCTTCGCGTGCCCCGGAATGACGGAGCAAATAACCTAAGCCCCCGGCAGATCGAGGATGCGCTTGGCGACGATGCCGAGCATCACCTCGCTGGTGCCGCCCTCGATCGAGTTGGCCTTGGTGCGCAGCCAGGCGCGCGCCCGCGCACCGCCCTTCGACCGTTCGCTTTCCCATTCCAGCGCATCGGCGCCGCCCGCCGACATCAGGATCTCGTGGCGGCGCTTGTTGAGCTCGGTGCCGTAATACTTCATCGCCGAAGAGAACGCGGGATGCGACTGGCCGGCCTTGGCGAGATCGACCGCGCGTTCGGCGGCAGCCGACAACGCCGCCTCGTCGATTTCGAAGGTCGATATCTGGCTGCGCAGCATCGAATCTTCCAGCCGCCCCTGCGCGTCGGCGCCGACCGAATCGGCGGCGACCTGGCCGAGCGGCCGGCCGACGCCGCGCTCGCCCATGCCCGATATCATCGCCCGCTCATGCTGCAGCAGATACTTCGCCACATCCCAGCCGCGGTTGACGGCGCCGACCACGTGCGATTTCGGCACCCGAACATTGTCGAAGAAGGTTTCGCAGAACGGCGAATAGCCCGAGATCAGCAGTATCGGCTTGGTCGACACCCCCTTCGAGGCCATGTCGAACAGGATGAAGCTGATGCCGTCATGCTTTTTCGCCGCCGGATCGGTGCGCACCAGGCAGAATATCCAGTCGGCGTAATTGGCATACGACGTCCAGATCTTCTGGCCGTTGATGACGTAGTCGTCGCCGTCGCTGTCGGCGCGGGTCTGCAGCGAGGCGAGGTCGGATCCGGCGTTCGGCTCGGAATAGCCCTGGCACCAGCGGATCAGGCCCGCGGCGATCTTCGGCAGATGCTCCTTCTTCTGCGCCTCGGTGCCGTACTTCAGCAGCGCCGGGCCAAGCATCCAGATGCCGAAGCTCGACAGCGGCGAGCGGGCGCCCATCGCCGCCATCTCCTCGCGCAGAACCTTGTGCTCGGCAGCGTCAAGCCCGCCGCCGCCATACTCCCGCGGCCAGTCCGGCACGGTCCAGCCCTTGTCACGCATCCGCTCGAACCAGACGCGCTGCGGTTCGGAAGAAAATTTGGCGTTGCGACCGCCCCAGAACGTGTCGCCCTCCGAGGTCATCGGCCGCCGCATCTCCGGCGGACAGTTTGCCTCCAGCCAGCCGCGGGTTTCACGGCGAAAATCTTCCAGACCAGACATGTTGGCGTTTCCATGGGATGAGGTTGGGTCAACCTTAGCCTCCGCTTGGCGGAATTCAATATCCATCTCCGCCGCGCCCTGCCGTGGCGGCGGTGGTCACGCCGTCTGATCGGGTGTATCGCAGGACCCGCAACGGTTGGAAAACAAGGGGAAACGGACATGCGGCTGAAGTTGCTTTCGCCTGGCGAAATGAGCGCCGAGCAAAAAGAAACCTATGACGAGTCGATCGCCGGCAAGCGCGGCGCGGCGCCGGCGCCGATGATGGCCTGGCTCAACAGCCCGCAGATGGCGCGGCACGCTACCCGCCTGGGCGAGCAGCTTCGTTTCAACACCATGTTCCCCGCCAAGCTTTCCGAGATTGCGATCCTCGTCACCGCGCGGCACTGGACCTCGCACTACGAATGGTACGCGCACAAACGGCTGGCGCTGGAGGGCGGCATCGACCCCAGGGTGATCGATGACATCCGTGATCGCCGCACGCCCGTGTTCGACGACCCCAGGGCCAGGATGATCTACGACCTCGCCAGATCGCTGCATGAAGGCCACGGCGTCTCCAAACCGCTCTACGATGAGGCGGTACAGGTGCTGACCGAGCGCGGCATCGTCGAAGTGATCGGGCTCTGCGGCTACTACACGATGGTGTCGATGACGCTGAACACGTTCGAGTTTGGGTTGCCGGATGGCGAGATTTCCGACCTTGCGTGAGGTTCCTCCCCCTCTCCCGCTCTTGCGCGGGGAGAGGGTCGGGGTGAGGGGCTCTCTCCGCGAACTGTGATCTCACGATGGACCTGTACCCCCTCACCCGGACTCTACGCTTCGCGTAAAGTCCGACCTCTCCCCGCAAGCGGGGCGAGGTAAGAAAGATACGGAGAAACTATGCCCCAAAATCCACCTGTCATTGCCGGCACCCGGATCGGACATGTCCATCTCAAGGTCGCCGATCTCGACCGTGCGCTCGGCTTCTACTGCGGCGTGCTCGGCTTCGAGGTAATGCAGCGGATGGGGTCTGGCGCTGCGTTCATTTCGGCCGGCGGCTATCACCACCACATCGGCCTCAACACCTGGGAGAGCAAGGGCGGCCATCCGCCTTCACCCGGCACGACCGGGCTGTTTCACACCGCCATTCTCTACCCCACGCGCCCTGCGCTGGCGGACGCGCTCCATCGCGTGATCCAGGCCGGCATTCAGCTCGACGGCGCCAGCGACCACGGCGTCAGCGAAGCGCTTTACCTGCGTGATCCCGACCAGAACGGCGTCGAGCTGTATCGCGACCGCCCGAAGGAAGAGTGGCCACGCGCGCCCGACGGATCGCTCGCGATGTTCACCCAGCGGCTGGATCTGGAGGATTTGCTGCGGCAGCGGGAAGCATGATTTTCGCCGTTATTCCGGGGCGATGCGCAGTATCGAACTACGGGGCGCTCTTGCGCCCCTGAGAATCTCGAGATTCCCCGATGCGCAATCGCGCATCTGAGGTCTGGTGCTAACGCACCAGCCCGGAATGACGAGAACGCCCGCGGATCATGATCAGCACGGCCGCCGTCAACTCGATCGCGACGCAGCCATAGAACGGCAGCGTGTAGCTGCCCGAGAGATCGCGCAGCAGGCCGACGACGCCGGGACCGAACGCGTAAGTGATCTGGTTGATCGCGGTCACCAGGCTGACGAGAACGCCGAACGAGCGCGGATCGAACTCGCGCTGCACGATCAGCGCCGGCAGCGTGATCAGATTGCCGACCGAGAATCCGAACAGCGCGCAGGCGGCGATCAATGCAACGTCATTGTGGGTGTTGATGATGATGATCAGCGCCAACGCCTGGCTGACGAAGGAGATCGACGAGGCCAGCCGCTGGTTGAGCCGGTCGATCACGAACGAGAACAGCACGCGTCCGACCACCGCCATCGCCGTCAGCAACGCCATCGCGAGCGCCGCGCGCTCCCGCCCGATCACCGAATCCAGGAAGGCGATCAGGTGAACGATGAAGCCGACCTGCGCAAACAGCACCAGCGCGAACGCCGACGACACCGAGAGGAAGCCGATGTCGCGAAACGCCCTCGCCCGTATCTGCGTGGACGACGGCGCGTCCGCGGCCTCGACCGCGGTCCCGCCCGAATCGATCGGCGGCCGTCCGACGAGAAGCAGGATCACGGGAACCATCAAGCCGACCATGACGACCGCCGCTGCCGTCATCGCGCCGGGGAAGCCGAAATACCCGATCGCCGCCACCAGCAGGGGAACGCCGATAATGCCGCCGAAGCTGGCGCCGTTCAGCGCCAGGCTGATCGCCATGCCGCGCTTGCGCTCGAACCAGAGGCCGAGCGTCGTGGTGATGATGCCGAGGCTGGTGCCGGCCCAGCCGATCGCCAGCACGGCATTGGCAAGGAACAGTTGCCACGGCTCGCGCACCTGGCCGATGCAGACCGCGGCCGCCGCCATGGCGAGAGTGCCCGCCACCAGGCAGTTGCGCGGGCCGAACGCCTTGATGGCTTCGCTGACGAAGACGACCAGCGCCGCGCCGAACAGATAGAAGAAGGTCGTGCCCGCCGAGATCAGCGAGGTCGGCCAGCCGTGCAGCCGGTGCAGCTCGGCGACATAGACGCTTTGGCCATAGAAACCGAGCCCCCAGCCGAAGGTCGCCAGCAGGAAGCAGACGACGACGATGCGCCAGCCCTGGTAACGGACCGAGGCTTCGTCAATTGGACTTCGATCGGAAGCGTCCAACTCGTTCGCTGCCCTTCTTGGGTTGCTGCATCGTCATGCCCGGCCTGAAGGTAGCAGACGACGCGACCAGATGCTTCGGTGCGGAGCGAACTGTCAGCAGGTGGCGGCTATTTCGACGGGTCGTAGAAGAAGCGCTCGCGAAAGACCCTGTCGCCGCGCAGCCACCTCGATCAACTCCCGACACTATGAAGACGCGCAGACAGGCGATCAACCGACGCAAGCGGGCGCGCGCTATGCGCCCGCGTCACCCTTGCTCGATGGAGCGAAAGCCAGGATCATGTTGTTGGCCGGCATTGGCACGGTTTCGACCAATGCAAGGCCGACGCCCGCCGCGAATGCACTGAGCTCTCCGATGTCGCGCACGCCCCATTCGGCATCCTGCTCGCGCAGGGAGGTGTCGAACACGGCATTGCTCATCGCGGTATGCTTGCCGTCGCGCTTGAAGGGGCCATAGAGAAACAGCCGCCCGTCGGCGCGCAGCGGGCTCGCCGCGCCGGCAAGCAGGCCTTCGGCGACGCGCCATGGCGCGATATGGACGACATTGGCGCAAAATACCGCCAGCAGTTCGGCCGGCCCGCCGCCGCCATGCATCGCCGCGGCCCAGGCGGGATCGGCAAGGTCGATCCGCCGCGGCGGCTGGATGTTCGGCAAGCCGGCATGCGCGCGCCAGGCCGTGATGCTGCTCAGGTGCCGCTCATTGAGATCGCTCGGCCACCAAGTGATGCCGGGGGAGTGGCGGGCGAAATGAACCACATGCTGGCCGGTGCCGCTGCCGACCTCCAGCACGTCGCCCGACTTGCCGGCGAGGAAGGCGCCTAGCACCGCCCAGATCGCTACGTGATTGCGATGGAAGGCGGCTGCATTCATCCGGCCATCCGGTTCTACCGGCTGGTCGCTGCTGCCGAACTCCACCACATCCCGAGCCATTCAATTCGCCCTTGTGACCACAATAGTGCTGAGCGATCGGAGCTGAAGCTACCTCAGATCGCCGCAATAGATCTCCTTCAGCACCTGCAGCAGACGCAATGCGCGCTTGTCGGCAACGCGGTAATGCAGCGTCTGCGAGGCCCGTCGGAACTCCACCAGACCATCGGCGCGCAACTTCGCCAGATGCTGCGACAACGCCGACTGACTGAGCTTTACGACGCCGACCAGTTCCCCGACCGTCATCTCGCCGCGCACGGCAAGAAAACAGAGGATCCGCAGCCGCTTCTCGTTGGCGAGCATTTTAAGGAGCTGGGCGGCGTCGCCAGCCTGCCTCGCCAGCATCTTGAGCGCCGCCGCATCGTCGGCGCCGCGTGCCAGCGGTATCTGTTTGGTTGCCGCCGCCACCGCTCTCATGGTTTTGCTTCCAGCATGGTTTCCGTGCCCGCGAGGCACCCCCATCACATTACCGTATCGCCAGTCATTTAGCATTGACTAATTTAGCTATGGTGCATATCCGTTCAGGAAAGGTGGCCGGCCGCTCAAGCCGTCGGCGACAATCAGGCAAGCCGTCGGCGACATCAGGGATGGCGGGTCAGGAATGGCACTGTTCTCAACCATGATTCGCGCCCTGGCCCTCGCGCTGCTGATCGCCGTGACGACCAGCGCGCGCGCCCAGCAGGCGCCGCTGCAGGACAAGCCCTTTGCCGAGCACAAAATCGTGCTGCAGCTTTCCGACAACGACCCGCGCAAGCAGGGCCTCGTGATCAGCGTCGCCAACAATCTGATGAAATTCTACGGACCGGACAAGGTCGCGGTCGAGATCGTGGCGTTCGGCCCGGGCATCGACCTGCTTCGCCTGGACAATCCCAACCGCAAGGCGGTCGAGAGCCTGGTGTCGCAAGGCGCGCGGGTCGATATCTGCCTCAACACCGTCGATACGCTCGAACGCGACACCGGCCAGCGGCTGGCGTACATTGCCGCGGCGACGCCGGTCCAGGTCGGCGTCGCGCAAATTCTGCTGCTGACCGAGAGCGGCTACACGCTGGTGCGGCCATGATCTTTCGTCAACTGTTCGACAGCGTCTCCGGCACCTACAGCTATCTGCTGGCGAGCCGCGCCGGCGGCGAGGCGCTGATCCTCGACCCCGTGCTTGAGAAGGTCGACCGCTACTGCCAGCTGATGCGCGAGCTCGACCTGCGGCTGGTGAAGGCGATCGACACCCACCTGCACGCCGACCACGTCACGGGCCTCGGCGAACTGCGCGACCGCACCCGCTGCATCACCATCATGGGCGAGCAGAGCAAGGCCGACGTGGTGTCGATGCGGGTGTCCGACGGCGACAAGGTCATGATCGAGGGGCTTGGCCTCGACGTCATGTACACGCCCGGCCACACCGATGATTCCTACAGCTACCTGATGGGCGACCGCGTCTTCACCGGCGACACGCTCCTGATCCGCGGCACCGGCCGCACCGATTTCCAGAACGGCTCGTCGCGCGCGCAATACGAATCGATCTTCAACCGGCTGTTGAAACTGCCCGATGACACCCTGGTATTTCCGGCCCACGACTACAAGGGCGACACGGTTTCCACCATCGGCGAGGAGCGGCGCTACAATCCGCGCCTTCAGGTGCGCTCGGTCGACGAATATATCGAGCTGATGGCCAATCTGAAGCTGCCGAACCCGAAGATGATGGACGTGGCCGTGCCCGCCAACATGCATGTCGGCCTGCACCAGGACGAGTTGGCAAAGCAGGGGCTTGCGCTCAGCGCCCGCGACGCCATCGCGAGCCTCGGCCAACCAGACATCCTGCTGGTCGATCTGCGCGAGGCCGGCGAACGCGCCAAGCACGGCATGATCGCGGGCGCGCTGCATGCGCCCTACCCCGCGATCGGCGAAAGCCTCAAGCCCGGCGGCATGCTGCGCGAGGTCGCCGCGGCGACCGGCCGACGCGTGGTGTTCTTCTGCGCGTTCGGCGAACGCTCGGCGATGGCGGTTGACGCCGCCAGGAGTGCGGGCCTTGCCAATACCGCGCATATCGAAGGCGGCATCGACGCCTGGAAGAAGGCCGGCGGCCCGGTGGTTGCGGGGTGAGAAGTCCGTAGGGTGGGCAAGGGCGCGCTTGCGCCATGCCCACCATCTATCAACACATTCGCTCGGGATGGTGGGCACGCTTCGCTTTGCCCACCCTACGAGAGCTACTGGAAGTTACGGCCCAACCCGTTTCAGTTCTGCCGCCAGCGCGTCCAGCGCTTCCGCCAGCATCACGCCGCCGCACTCCATCATGCGTTCGGGGATCACGATGCGCTTGGCCGGCGGATAGAAGCGCTGCAGCGCCGGGTGCAGCAGGAACGCCTGGCCGTCATCGCTGGCATGATCGCCGGCCTGAGCCACCACGATGAAGTCGGGGCGAAGACTGACGATCGCCTCCAGCGAGGCAAATCCGCCTGAGGTGAAGCCGAGATCGCCGGCCGCGTTCGATAGACCTGCTTCCGTCAGCAGCGACGAGACAAAGCTTTCGCTGCCCGCCACCCAGCCGCGCCGGGACACCGGCAGCACGCGAAAACGCCGCTCCGCCGCGGCGCGACGCGCCCGCGCCAGCGCCGCGTCAAGCCGGGCGATTTCCGCCGCCGCGCGATCGGGATGGCCGATCAGGTCGCCGGCTTGGCGGATCTGGTGCCTGGCTTCGGCGAGGGTGCGCGGCACCGCGAGTTCGGCGAGGCGAAGCCCCTTGGCCTTCAGCAACTCCCGTGTCGAACGCTTGTCGAACAGGCTCGCCACGACGATGTCGGGCCGTATCAGCAACACGTCCTCGGCCCCGCCGGACAGAACCGGATAGCGCCTGACGTCGCCAGCCGCCGGGGATTGCCAGCCGTCGCGCGCGAACCGGCTCAGCCCCAAAATCTGCCCGGGATCGGCGAGCGCCAGCAGCAATTGGTCGGTGCAGACATTCATCGAAATCAGGCGCGGCAGACCGGCGGCGGGCGCCGGATCGACCACCAGCGACAGCGCCGCGACCGCGACCAGGGCTGCGAACCGCGTCCGCATCACAGCTCCGCCCACGGCACGATCACCGCCTCGCGCTGGTATTCGGCGCGATAGGCGCTGATCCGGAACACCTCCGCCATCACCCGCTCCGACAGCGCCTGCATCGGCGCGCCCTGCGACGCCAGCCGGCCTTCGCAGAGCACCAGCACCTGGTCGGCGAACCGCGCCGCCAGCCCGAGATCGTGCGTCACCACCACGACCAGCACGCCGCTGTCGGCGGTTGCGCGCAGGTTCTTCATGACGTCGATCTGGTGCCGCGGATCGAGCGAGGCGGTCGGCTCGTCGGCCAGGATCACCGGCGCTTCCACCGCCAGCACGCGGGCCAGCGCGACGCGGCTGCGCTCGCCCCCCGACAATTCGGTGACGCGGCGCCCGCCGAACGCCATCACGTCCATCGCCTGCATCGCGCGCAACACCGCCTCGGCATCCGCCGGCGACAGCCGCGCCGGATCGGTAGCACCATGCGGGTAGCGGCCGAGCGCCACGATGTCGCGCGCCGGCAGCGGCCAGTGCATCACGTGCCCCTGCGGCAGATAGCCAAACCGCCTGGCGCGTTCGCGCAGCGGCAGCGACGGCAGCGCCTCGCCGCCGATCTCGATCCCGCCTTCGGACGGGATCAGCCCCGCCAGCGCCCGCAACAGCGTAGTCTTGCCGGCGCCGTTCGGGCCGACCAGCGCCACCAGCTGCCGCGGCGGCAGCGCCAGCGAAACGTCCTTCAGCACGGCGCGGCCCGAGAGCGTCACGGCGAGGCCTCGGGCGCTGAGAAGAGCTTTCCCGCTCATGCGATGCCCCCGCTGAGCGCGCGGCGCTCGCGCATGATCAGATAGAGGAAGAACGGCACCCCGATGATCGAGGTCAGCACGCCGACCTTGATGTCGGAGGTCGAGGGAATGATGCGCACCGCGATATCGGCCGCCAGCAGCAGCGCCGATCCGGCCAGCGCGCTCGGCGCCAGCAGCCGCCCCGGATCGTGACCGACCAGCGGCCGCATCAGATGCGGCGCGACCAGGCCGATGAAGCCGATGGTGCCTGTCACGGCGACCGCGCCGCCGACGCCGAGCGCCACGCCCGAAATCACCAGCAGCCGCAAGCGGGCGACATCGACGCCGAGGCTTTGCGCGGCCTCCTCGCCAAGGCTGAGCGCGCGAAACGCATGGCGCTGGCTGAACAGCATGACGGCGCCGGCGACGATGAACGGCAGCGCCAGCATGACATGCTCAAAGCTGCGGTCCTCCAGCGAACCGAGCAGCCAGAACGCGATCTCCAGCACCACGAAAGGATTGCTGGAAAGGTTCATCACCAGCGCGGTGGCGGCGCCGGCAAAGCTCGAAATCGCCAGCCCGGAGAGAATGAGAATAAGAAGCCCGGCATTGCGGCCGGCGATCGTGAGCAACGCGAATACCGAGCCGAAGGCGGCGATGATCGCCGCGACCGGCAGCGCATAGGAGCGCACGTCGGCCAATCCGAGCGCGATCACCAGCACCGCGCCAAAGGCGGCCGATTGCGGCGCGCCGAACAGGGACGGCGAGGCCAGCGGGTTGCGCAGCAGGCCCTGCAGCGCCGCCCCTGACAGCCCGAGAATGGCGCCGATCGAAAGCGCCAGCAGCGTTCGCGGCAGGCGGATTTCCCGCACGATGATCTGGGCGACGTCGCTGCCGCCGCCGAGCAGCGCTTCCACGACGGCGAGGGGCGACAGCCGCACCGGCCCGACGCCGAGCGAGGTCAGCGTCAGCAGCACGACGAGCGCGGCAATCGCCGCCGTTGCGCCGATGCGCCGCCGCGCGGCGATCTCGTCGGTCAAGGTAACGGCCTGAACGCTCATCGGTATCCTCAAGCAGCCTCCCGCGCCGGGGCAATGGTTCGGGCTTAACTGCTCTTGCGGCAGAAAGGGCGCACTCGTCCAGTGGGGATCGTCCGCCATCGCGATCGGGATTGACTCCCGCCTTGACAAACTCCTACGGTGCTCGCCGACGGTTCCCTGTCCGGGGATCAAAAGGGAATGCGGTGCGGGGGTCCATCCCCAATTCCGCGGCTGCCCCCGCAACTGTAAGCGGCGAATCCTTTGTCATAGGCCACTGGGAATCTCGGTCCTGGGAAGGCGACAAGGGGTAGCGACCCGCGAGCCAGGAGACCTGCCGTCAGCCGTGGTCACACGCGAAGATGTCGGTCGGGGAGTACAGACATTAGCTTCACCGCTCGCGCAAGCGATGGTGGGACTTGGTTCGCTGTGACGTGCCACTGACGTCATACCGAGGTTTAGAACCATGTCTTCCGTCGTCAACGCCGCTCAGCGGCACCGCCGCTATTGGCTTGCCTCCAGTTTGCTTGCATCGACCATGTCGCTGGGAATTTGCGGCGCTCATGCGCAGCAAATACCGATCGATCAACTGCCGCCCATCGAAGTCAGGCCGCCCGCGGACCAGAACCGGACCCGCGCCAGGCCCACCCATGACGAAGGCGCGGGTGCGCGCCGCACCGCGCCCGCGGCTGCGCCGGCGACCGGCACCAATGCCGCACCGAACGTCTCAGCAGCGACAGGCGGTGGCGGCCAGCAATTTTCGGGCATCGTCGGCGCGTCGGCGACCGTGATCAGCGCCGAGGAGATCGCGCATTCGCCAGCCCAAACCCTCGCGGAAATCATCGCCCAGGTGCCCGGCGTACAACTGAAGAGCTTGTTTGGCGGCGTCAACGGCGCCAGGACCAGCGTCGATCTCCGCGGCTTCGGCGCCTTTGCGACCGCCAACAGCCTGGTGCTGATCAACGGCCGAAGGCTCAACGACATCGATATGGCCGGCGTTGATTTTTCGACCATTCCGCGCGATTCGATCGAGCGCATCGAAATCACCCGCGGCAACAGCGGCGCCGTGCTGTACGGCGATAACGCCGTCGGCGGCGTCATCAACATTGTCCTGAAGAACGGCGTCGGCCGTCCGCCGGTTGCGATCCGCGCCGAGACCGGCGTCGGATCGTTCAACCAGCGCATGGCCTCGGTTTCGACCGCGCTGAGTTCAGGCCCTTGGTCGACGTCGTTCTATGGCAATGCCATCAAGTCCGACGGTTACCGGGTCAACAACGCGCTCGACCAGCGCAACGGGGTCGGCAATCTCAACTACACCACGCCCGGCCTCTCCGCCTTCCTGACGCTGTCAGGCGACGACCAGAAGCTCGGCTTCCCCGGCGGCCGGCTGGTCGATCCCTCCATCGGCCTGAACCAGATCGTCACCGATCGCCGCGGCACCAGAACGCCGTTCGATTACGGCAACCAGCAGGGCGCCAGCGCCACCGCCGGCTTCACCAAGACCTTGTGGAACGGCGTTGATCTCATCATCGACGGCGGGGTGCGCGACAAGAAGCAGCAGGCCGGGTTCTTTGGCCTGTTACCGACAGTCCCGTTCAGCTATGTCGACAGCCAACTGCAGACCTGGTCGATCACGCCCCGATTGAGCATCAAGAACATGGCCTTCGGATTGCCGTCGGCCGTCCTGACCGGCGTCGACTATTACGACGCGACCTACCATTCGGCACGTCCGCAATCGAAGGGCGCGGCGCCGATCCATGTCTATGACCTGCAGCAACAAACGATAGCCGGCTACTGGCAGCAGACCGTTGGACTATTGCCGACCACCGACTTTTCGTATGGCGGTCGGCTTCAACACACCAGCCTCAGCGCCAGGGACCGTTACAATCCCTTCGCGCCTGGCGCTTTCAGCGCTGAAGCAAGCCCACTTGATAACAACGAAACCCAGCACGCGCTGCACATCGGAATCGAGCATCGCCTCAACCATGTACTCGCTGTGTTCGGCCGCGCGGCGCGCGCGTTTCGGACGCCCAATGTCGATGAACGGGTCTCTTCCGGACCGGCCTTCGATCCGTTCTTCACTCCCCTTCCCGGCACCTTCCGGCTGAAGACCCAGACCTCTCACGACGTCGAGGCCGGATTCCGCATCAAGAGCGGTGGCTTCCAGATGCAATCCAGCATCTACACCATGGACATCGAGAACGAGATCCATTTCATCCCCGCGCTGTTCTACAACGTCAACCTCGATCCGACCCGCCGCTACGGCTCCGAGACCAGCGCTTCGCTGCGCGTCAGCGACAGCGTGCTGTTGCGCGGCGGCGTGGCCTATACCCGCGCCATGTTCCGCGAGGGACCGTTTGCGGGCAACGACGTTCCGCTGGTGTCGCGCTATACCGCCAGCGGCGGCGTGAGCTGGCACATCTGGAAGGATTACCTCGTTGCGGACGCCACCGTGCGCGCCTGGAGCGAACGCGTCATGGACAACGACCAGGCGAACATCCGGCGTCGCATCCCCGCCGACGCGACCGTGGATTTCAAGCTGAGCGGCGCTTACGAACGCTTCTTCTGGTCGCTGAGCGTGAACAATGTATTCAACGCGCTGTACTACGACTACGCGATTGCCAGTTCGTTCACGCCCGGCCGCTTTTCGGCCTATCCGCTGCCGGGCCGGACCTACATGGTGAAGGCCGGCGCGACCTTCTGACCGGACGGCCGGTCCCGGCGCGATGCCGGCCGGCTTGTCCCGACGTGGCGAAACGGTATTCTCCTGGGCGCAAGCCCGAGGGGATGCCGACCCATGTCCGATCTCGTCCCGCCGCGCGGGCAACGATGACGACCGCCGCCACCGATCTGCTGCATCGGGAAATATCCGATCCCGATACGCAATGGAGCCTCGGCACTTTCGGCGCCATCGCCGAATTCGCGCGCGACCGTGACGAACCGGTGCGCCTCTTCGAATCCGCCGAGGCCATCTCAGCCGTGACGCCGCGCGGCGGCATTGTCCTCAAATCCCATCCCGCGAGCCGGCCGTTCGCCTCCGAGGGCGTGACCCGAACCGGCTGGAGCCAACGGATCGCGCTTTGCCTTCCGCTGGACGATTGCGCCATGAACAGGCGCGGCGTGCTCACGGAAATCGGCCCCGATCATCAGGCGCCGAGCGAGGAAGACCGGGAGTCGGTGCTGTTCGACCTTGGCCTCGGCGCGCGGCAGGTCGATTGCTGCGTCCGCGTCCGCGTCCGCGACCGCAGCCTCGCCTCGCGGCTGCGCGAACACGCGGGCCGCGCCGTGTTCGATCCGGGCAATCCCGCGATGGGAATGATCCTGCAAGCCAGCCCGCATCGCGTCTTCATCGGCCGGCTCGGCCGCATCGAAGTCTATCAGACGATCCCGCCGCCGACGGGCAGGAGCCCGGAGGGCCCCCATACCCATGTGCTGCCGAGGCTTCTCAAAAGCGGGCGAACCCACCCGGCCACCGAGCCTGTTCCCGAAGGCCTGGTTCCCTGCGCGCATCTTTATCCGCCGCATCCCGCGCGCGATGGCCTTGGCGAAATCCGCCCGTTCGAGGCGATGCGGCATCATGCCTTCCAGCGAATGATGGCTGAGTTCGGCGATCCCCTGACACTGGCGGTCAAACGCCGCGTGGTCGATGCGGTGCTGGCCGCCGAACCGCCTTCGGCGATTGCCGGCGACCGTCATGGTCGAACCAGCATCCGCATCGCCTTGCGGCAATTGAAGGCCGCAGGCCATTCCTCGGCAACGCTGGACGCCTGGCTCGACAGCTTTGACCAAGCCGGTTCCGACGAGGGCGATAGCGAGGCAGGCGTTCACCCCGCCGGCTGATTTTGGCCCGAAAGCGGGCTGTTCCGGGCCGAAAATAACGTCCTTCCACGCCCGATCCGTGGTAAACGGGCCACAGATCGTCCGGAGATAACAGTCGTGATTTCAGGGGTATAAGATGAACGATGAACCGAAGAGTGCCGCCGAAATGAAGGAGATCCGGCTACATCGCAAGCGCACCCAGGAAGTCGAAGGCGTCAAGGCGATGGCCGAAATCGCCGCGGCGGATGTGGCGATCCGCAAACGAACCGAAAAACTGCGCGCGCTCCGTCTCGCCAAGGAAGCCGCCGACCGCGAAAACCCGCCAGAGCCGCCTGCCAAGGTCAAGCGCAAGGCGAAGACAGTGAAAAAAGGCTGACCCAATGACCAAAGAGGATCGCGACCGCGCCCAGGCGCGCATGGACAAGGTGACAAGGGCCGCGCTGGACGCGAGATCCGGCAAGGCCGACCGCGACGCCACCTCCAGGGCCGTGCTCGACAATATGGCGAAACTGAAGGCGTTGCGGCTCGCGCGCGAAGCATCGACGCCGCCGAGCACCCCCGCCGTCAAGAAGTCGCGCGCCAAATCAAAGCGGCCGGACGACAAGAGCCCGGCGCTGTCCGATTGGCTGGTGGGCCAGCAAAGCGGAGGCCGCCGCACCTGAACTCTGCTGCGCCGTCACGCAAAGCTCGCTCTTGGATTCCGGGGCGCGTTAAGCCCCGCCCGGCCAATCGATCAGCGATCGCGTCTTGTTCTCGGCATCGTAGACTTGGACCTGAAGCATCTGAAACCGGCTTTTCAGGGCCATGCCGGCGGCCTCGGCCGCTTCGACCGTCTCATGACGTGATTTGAAATGACCATCCACGACCAGCGAATAGCCGCTGGTCGGCGCCTTGTCGGCGCGGACGATCTGGCGCGGCTGCGGCTCCTCCGCCGCGATCCGGGGCTTCTTCATGCTGGCTCCGTGGGAAGGCCCTTGGGACTGAACGCCGCAGAAAGGGCAGAGTGAAATTTGCGGGCCGCGCTAGGATGCCGGCCGACTCGATCAGGCTGGGCGTTACCCCAACTCGGCCCGCAGAGCAACGCCGCATCCTCATACGAAAAAGGAATCACATGGGCGGACCGGGCAAGAAGAGCGAGCCTCCGAAACAAGGCGACGACAAACCGAACAAGCCGGCGCGAATCCCGGTCGAGGATGATGACTTTGACTATGAGGACGGCGACATCGCGACGCCCAAGCGCGACCGCACCGGTAACGACAATGAGCCGCTATAGTTTGCGCCGACCCGCTTGACGGTCACCGCCATGGCTCTCGCCGGGGCAGCCATGCGCCTGCGTTCATGGACAAATAACGGCTGGCCTATATTTTCGCCCGACCTGCCGCGCCGCGGCTTTTCGGGATTCTGAACTGACATGGTCGATGTTCTGGCCGCATCGCAACACGCCAAGGCGGACACCGCGCTGCGCACGTTGGCGGGGATTTCGGTCGCGCATTGGGTCAGCCATTTCCACCTGTTCGTGCTGCCGATGCTGTTTCCGTTCCTCAAGGCACAGCTCGGCGTCGGCTATATCGAACTCGGTTTCGCGCTGACCGTGTTCGGCGTCGTATCCGGCCTGACCCAGGCCCCGATCGGATATCTCGCCGACCATATCGGGGCCAGAAAGGTCCTGCTGATCGGGCTCACCGTCGGCGGCCTCGCGCTGATCATGCTCGGCTTGCACCTCAGCTACGCCTCGCTGATCGTCTGCGCCGCGCTGCTCGGCCTCGCCAACAGCGTCTATCACCCCTGCGATTACGCGATCCTGTCGACCCATATGGACGAAGCGCGGATGGGCCGGGCGTTTTCGATCCATACCTTCGCCGGCTTTCTCGGTGGCGCGGTGGCGCCGGCGATCATGGCGGCGCTGGTGGCGCTCTTCGACGGGCCCGGCGCGCTGATCGTGGCCGGCGCGGTCGGACCGGTGGCGGCGCTGGCATTGCTCGCCGTCGGGATTCCCGACGCCAGTTCGGCTGACCGCAGGCAAGACGGCGCCGCCGCGCCGAAACAGAGCGTCGTCACGCCCGCGATCATCGTGCTGATGGTGTTCTTCATGCTGCTCGGCCTGTCGAATGCCGGCATCGGCAATTTCGGCGTCGTCGCGCTGATGAGCGGCTATGCTGTCAGCTTTTCGGCCGCCAATGTCGCGCTGACCGCCTTTCTCGGCGCTGGCGCGATCGGCGTGCTGGCGGGCGGCTATCTTGCCGACCGCACCGCGCGCCACGGACGGGTCGCTGCCGCGTGCTTTGCCGTCGACGCCGTGATCTTGACGGTCATCGCGACAACCACATTACCGGCCATCGTGCTGACCGCGGCGATGGGACTGGCCGGATTCCTCGGCGGCGTCATCGCGCCGTCGCGCGACATGCTGGTCCGCAACGCCGCCCCGCCCGGCGCTGCCGGCCGCGCCTTCGGCATCGTCTCCACCGGCTTCAATTTCAGCGGCATCCTCAGTCCGCTGCTGTTCGGCTGGATCATGGACCAGAACCTGCCGCATTGGGTGTTCGGCGCTTCCGCCGGCTTCATGGTCCTGACGGTGCTGCTGGCGCTTTGGACCGACCGCAAGCCGGAGCGCCGGTCGGACGGCCCGGTCAAGGGGCTAATGCATTCCTGAACCTCAATCCCGGCGGTTGACTGCATCGCGGGACGCCCGATGATGCGGCAACGACACCAGCCACGGGATGGACGCCATGACCTCGACCCCCGACCTCGTTATCCGCGGCGGCAGCATTGCCGATGGCAAAGGCGGCGAGCTGTTCGAAGCCGACGTCGCGATCACGGGCGGCCGTATCACCGAGGTCGGCAAGGTCGCGGGAACCGGCAAGGAAGAGATCGACGCCAGGGGCAAGCTGGTCACCCCCGGCTTTGTCGATGTCCACACCCATTATGACGGCCAGGTCACCTGGAGCCAGGACATCACGCCGTCCTCGCAGAACGGCGTGACCACCGCGATCATGGGCAATTGCGGCGTCGGCTTCGCGCCCTGCCGGCCGGTTGACCATGTCCGATTGATCCAGCTGATGGAGGGGGTCGAGGACATCCCCGAACCAGTCTTGAGCGCCGGCATTCCCTGGGCCTGGGAAAGCTTTCCCGATTACATGGAGTGGCTGTCGAAGCGGAGCTTCGACATGGACATCGGCGCGCAGCTGCCGCACGCGGCGCTGCGGGTCTATGTGATGGGCGATCGCGGCGCGCGACGTGATCCGTCGACGCCTGAAGACAACAAGGCGATGGCGGCATTGGCGGGCGATGCGGTGCGGTCAGGCGCACTCGGCTTTTCCACCTCGCGCACGCTCAACCACCGCACCTCGACCGGCGATTTCACGCCGACCCTGAAGGCCGGCGAGGACGAGCTGACCGCGATCGCAGCGGCGATGCATGGCCAGGGCCGCAGCGTCCTGCAGTTCGTGCTCGATCTCTCGACCATCAACGAGGATCTGCCGATGATGCTGCGGGTGGCGGAGAACACCGGGATCCCGGTGTCGTTCTCGATCACCCAGAACGACAAGGCGCCGCAGCGCTGGCGGCAGACGCTGGACACCATCCGCGAGGCCTCCGCGCGCGGCCTGTCGATCACGGCCCAGATCGCCGCCCGCCCGGTCGGGCTGATGCTGGGGCTCGAATTGTCGCGCAACCCCTTCCAGACTCATCCGAGCTACCAGGCGATCGCGCATTTGCCGCACGCCGAGCGGCTCGCCCGGCTGCGCCAGCCGGAACTGCGCAAGGCGATTCTCAGCGAGCACGCCACCGCGACCGACGACCCGCTGTTCTTCCGGCCCAACTACGACAAGATGTATCTGCTCGGCAATCCCCCTGATTACGAACAGCCGCCGGCGAACACGCTGGGCGCGCAGGCGCAACGCCAGGGCCGGCGGCCGGAAGAACTCGCCTATGAAGCCATGCTGACCGACGACGGCCGCGGCATGCTCTACGTGCCGTTCCTCAATTACGCCGACGGCAACCTCGATGCGACGCGCGAGATGCTGCGCGATCCCAACGCGGTGCCGGGCCTCTCCGACGGCGGAGCCCATTGCGGCATCATCTGCGACGCCAGCTTCCCGACCTACCTGCTGACGCACTGGACCCGCGACCGCAGCCGCGGCGAAAAGCTGTCGATCCCGTTCGTGGTGGCGGCGCAGGCGCGCAAGACCGCGCTCTCGGTCGGCCTCTACGACCGCGGCGTGATCGCGCCGGGCTTCAAGGCCGACGTCAATGTCATCGACTATGACCGGCTGCATCTGCATCCGCCAAAGGTGCATTACGACCTGCCGGTCGGCGGCCGCAGGCTGATGCAGCAGGTCGACGGCTATGAGGCCACCATCGTCTCCGGCGTGGTGACGCAGCGCGGCGGCAAGGCCACCGGCGCCCGCCCGGGCAAACTGGTGCGCGGCGCGCAGGGCTCGAAGGCGCAATTGGACGCAGCGGCGAGTTAGGGGCTCAACTGCCTTCAACCTGCACAGTGTCGTCCCAGCGTTCGCAAGGACGACCTCGCCTCACGCGAATTTCGGCTGCGCGGCGGCCTGAGCCAACAGCCTCCTTCGCTCGGAATTCGGCCACAGCAGCAAGAGGCCGAGCAGGCCCGAGGCGACCATGATCACCGCGTTGATGGTGAAGCCGGTCATGTAGCCGTCGAGCGGCACCGCCGCCTGCTGGATCACGGCGCCCATCACATAGGGGGCGATGATCCCGGCCAGCGTGTAGATCGCGCCATAGATCGCGATCACCGCGCCGCGTTGCCGGACCGGCGTGAACTCCCCGAGCATCGGCGGACAGACGACGTAGATCGACCCGCAGAGTCCCGCGCCCACCACCAGCAGCGCGATCTGGAGCGCTGCGCCGCTTACATACGGGAGGCCTGCGAGAATCGACCCGCCTATCACCAGCGGGACGGATCCGAGCACGCCGCGCGCGCCGCGCGTGCTGAACCCGCGCGCCAGCATCACCTGCGAAATCCACCCCGTCAGCAGCACGATCGCCGCGCCGAACACCCAGGGCAGCACCGAAACCCAGCCGGCATCCTGTTGCGAGAAGCCGAGCCCCTTGACGATGAACGGCGTGAACCAGGTCAGGCCGAGCGACAGCGCCCAATAGGCGCCGAAGGTCGCGACGCAGCAGCCGATGAACGTCCGCGAGGTCAGAAGCTGGAAATAGGGAACGCGCGGATCGGCTTCAGCCATCGCCACCGTCTGCACCAGCGGCCCTTCCTTGCCCATCACCAGCCACGCCGCCACCCACATCAGCCCGACCACGCCGAGCGCGCCGAAGGCGTAGTGCCAGCTATGGTTGACGATGATCCAGTTCAGCGCCGGCACCGCGAGGATGACGCCGAAGGCGGACCCCTGCGCGAGAATGGCGGTCGGCAGAGTCCGCTTCTCGTCGGGGAACCACTTGTAGATCGCATGCGCCGCCACGGCGAAGGCCGGCCCCTCGCCGGCGCCGAGGATGATGCGGCAGATCAGGAGCGTGGTGAAACTGACGGTGCCGACCATCGGGAACTGCGTCACCGACCAGACCACCGCCATCGCCAGCAGCACCCAGCGGGTATCGACCCGGTTGACGATGAAGCCGACGATGATGGCCGAGATCGAAAACAGGAAGAAGAACGAGGAACCAAGCAGTCCGAACTGCTCCGGCGAGAGCTTCAACTCGTCCATGATCGGCGCGCCGGCAAGGCCGACCACGATCTTGTCGGCGAAATTCACCAGCATGAACAGGAACAGCAGGAACGTCATGGTCCACGCGCCCTTGGGCGTCGATTGCGCGCTCATGGCTGGTTTCCCCGACTGTCTTGTGCCGGCTCTGTAAGGGTGGCCGGTCCTGATGGTACAAGCGGGTTCACGGACAAGGCAACCGGGCATTTGTGTTGATGGGGCGCCCGCATCGCAACGGACGGCTGTGCGCGACGAGCAGATGCGACCGCATCACGATACGGCGCGCCTGCGATTGAGACCGTGATCTCCGGCCACGGCCCTGATATGCTGCAAGGCATCAGAGCAAGGTGATCTTCATGGCCGGATCGGCCCATCGTCGCGCATGACCCGTTCGATCGTGCTCCATGTGACCGGTCTCACCAAGAGTTACCGCGCCGCCGGCGAAGAGATCGCCGTGCTGCGCGGGGTCAATCTGACCGTCGCCGCGCAGGAGAGCGTGGCGCTCACCGGCGAATCCGGCAGCGGCAAGAGCACGTTGCTGCACCTCGTCGCCGGGCTTGACGCCGCCGATGGCGGCGAGATCCGGCTCGGCGGCGTCTCGATCGCCGAACTTGACGATTCCGGGCGCGCCGAACTGCGGCGCGGCCGTCTCGGCCTGGTGTTCCAGCAATTCAACCTGATCCCGAGCCTCACCGTCGCAGACAACCTCGTGTTCCAGTCGCGCCTCGCCGGCCGCCACGATCCGGATTGGTACGAAGAGCTGGTGGAACGGCTTGGTCTCGGTCATTTGCTCAAGCGCTATCCCGAACAATTGTCCGGCGGCCAGCAGCAGCGGGTCGCCATCGGCCGGGCGCTGGCGGCAAAGCCGCTGCTGCTGCTCGCCGACGAGCCGACCGGCAATCTCGACGAGGCGACTGCGGACGAGGTGCTGGCGCTGGCGCGCGATCTTGTCACGCGCAGCGGCTGTGGCCTGTTGATGGTGACCCACAGCACGCGGCTTGCCGCCACGCTCGACCGGCAGGTCAACCTTCATGCCGGGGTGGTCGCGTGAGACGCGCGCTCTGGACCCTTGCCGTCCTGCTCAGCCATTGGCGGCGGCATCCGATGCAGCTTGCGACCCTGCTGATCGGGCTGGTCGCAGCGACCGCGCTCTGGAGCGGGGTGCAGGCGCTCAACCAGCAGGCGCGCAACGCCTATGATCGCGCCGCCGCCACCTTTGGCGGCGCCCGCACGGCGATGCTGGTCAGCCGCGACGGTGCAAGTCTTCCGCAACAGCTGTTCGTCGATTTGCGCCGCGCCGGCTGGCCGGTATCCCCCGTGCTCGAAGGCCGGCTTCAGATCGAGGGCCGGTCATTCGCCCTGCTGGGGATCGAGCCGGTGACCCTGCCCGCCGAGGTCGGCAACGCACCGTCGGTCGGCAGATCCGGCATGGTCTCCTTTATGACGCCGCCGGGAGAGATGCTGGTGGCGCCGGAGACGCTGGCCGACCTCAAGCTCGCAGAGGGCGCGCGCGCACGCGCCAATGGCGGCGCGTTGCTGCCGCCGCTGCGGGTGCAGTCGCAACTGGCGCCCGGCGTGCTGGTGGTCGATATCGGCATCGCCCAGACCATCCTCGGAATGCCGGGTCAGATCACCCGCCTGATGGTCGGCAAGGCCGCGGGGAAACACGCCTCGCTTGCAAGCGTCGCCGGTGACAGGCTGCATCTGATCGAACCCGATGCGGACACCGACCTCGAACGCCTCACCGATAGCTTCCATCTGAACCTGACCGCGTTCGGGCTGCTGTCGTTTCTGGTCGGGCTGTTCATCGTCAATTCGGCGATCGGGCTCGCCTTCGAGCAGCGGCTGCCTGTGCTGCGCACGTTGCGCGCCTGCGGCGTCTCGGCGCGAATGCTCAACGCCGTGCTGGTGGCCGAACTGGTGTCGCTGGCGCTGGTCGCGGGGCTGATCGGACTCGTGTGCGGGTACTACATCGCCTCCGCGCTGCTGCCTGATGTCGCGGCATCCCTGCGCGGGCTCTATGGCGCGCAGATTCCGGGGCAGCTTTCGCTCAGGCCGGAGTGGTGGCTGGCCGGCATCGCCATCAGCGTCATCGGCGCGCTCGCCGCCGCCGCGACCAGCCTGACCAAGGCGCTGCGGCTGCCGCTGCTCGCCGCCGCGCAACCCCGCGCCTGGCACCAGGCGCAGCGCCGCTGGCTGACCTATCAGAGCGCGCTGGCGCTGGCGGCGTTCGCTGCGGGCGGAGGCCTGCTGTGGTTCGGCGATTCGCTGATGTCAGGATTTGCCGTGCTCGCCGCATTGCTGCTGGGCGCGGCGCTGATCCTGCCGGCGGTTCTGGAAGCCGTGCTTTCGCTCGGCCAGCGATTTGCCTCCCGACCGCTCACCGTCTGGTTCTGGGCCGACAGCCGCCAGCAATTGTCGGGCTTGTCGCTGGCCTTGATGGCGCTGCTGCTGGCGCTTGCCGTCAATGTCGGCGTCGCCACCATGGTGGAAAGCTTCAGCCGGACGTTCCTGGTCTGGCTCGACGGGCGACTGGCGGCGGACATCTATGTCAGCGCGGCCAACGACGAGCAGGCGATGGAGATCAAGGCGTGGCTGCGCGAGCGGCCCGAGGTCGCGGCGATCCTGCCCGGCGGGCGCGCCGATACGCAGATCGCGGGCGCGCCGGTCGAGGTGCTGGGCCTGCCCGATCACGCCACCTATCGCGACAACTGGCCGCTGCTGCAATCGGCCGGCAATGTCTGGAGCAGGCTGCGCCCCGGCGATGCGGCCCTTGTCAGCGAGCAACTGGCGCGGCGTCTGAAGCTCTCCGTCGGCGACCGCATCGAGATGCCTGCGCCGGGCGGAAGCTGGCCGCTGCAGGTGATCGGCATCTATGCCGACTACGGCAACCCCAAGGGGCAGATCACGGTCAACTTCGCCGCGTTGACGCGGCGCTTTCCGGGAATCCCGCTGACGCGCATGGGGCTGCGGGTTGCACCGCCAGAGGTTCCGGCCCTCGTCGCGGACCTACGCGAAAAATTCGCGCTTGGCGAACGGAACGTCGTCGATCAGGCGACCATGAAGGCGGAATCGAAACGGATCTTCAACCGCACCTTTGCGGTGACCGCGGCGCTCAACGCCTTTACGCTCGGCGTCGCCGGCATCGCGCTGCTGACCAGCCTGCTCACCCTGGCCAATTCCCGGCTGCCGCAGCTGGCGCCGCTGTGGGCGGTGGGCATCACGCGGCGGCGGCTCGCCGTCATCGAACTCCTGAAGACCATGTCGGTGGCGCTGATCACCACTCTCTTTGCGCTTCCGCTCGGACTGCTGGTGGCGTGGTGCCTGCTGGCGATCGTCAACGTCAAGGCGTTCGGCTGGCGGCTGCCGTTTCACGTCTTCCCGATGGATCTGGTGTGGCTGGTCGGGGTGGCGCTGGCGGCCGCGCTCGCGGCGGCGGCGCTTCCCGTCCTCAGGCTGGCGCGCATGCAGCCGGCGAGCCTGATCCGGATTTTCGCCAATGAAAGGTAGCGGCCCGATCACCCGGCGCGGCCTGATCGGTAGCGCGCTTCTTGCGGGATTCACGGCCAAAGCCGTCGCGCAGGGATTTGCCGGGCTCGGCGAAGCCGCCGAAGGATTTGCGCCTGTTGTCCCCGGCAGGCCATTCACGTTTCCCGGCGATCACGGTCCGCATCCGGAGTTTCGGATCGAGTGGTGGTATGTGACGGCCAATCTCGTCGATGCCGGCGGTGCGGCCTGCGGCGCACAGTGGACGCTGTTTCGCCAGGCGATCGCGCCGGGCCCGCCACGGGAAGGCTGGACCAACCAGCAGGTCTGGATGGGCCATGCCGCGGTCACGCGCGCCGATACCCACCGCTATGCCCAGACCTTCGCGCGCGGCGGCATCGGTCAGGCCGGCGTCGAGGCGCAGCCCTTTCACGCCTGGATCGATTCATGGTCGATGCGCGGGCTCGAGGGATTGAACGGTACCAATGTCGCGCCACTCGAGCTGCGCGCGTCGGGCGCCGACTTCAGCTATGCGCTGCGCCTCGACGCCGACCGTCCACTGGTGCTGCAGGGTGACGCCGGCTACAGCCGGAAATCGCTGCGCGAGCAGGCTTCCTACTATTACAGCCAGCCGCATTATGCAGCGAAGGGCAGCATCACCATCGACGACAGGCCGGTCGAGGTGACGGGCCAGGCCTGGCTCGACCGCGAGTGGAGCACTCAGCCGCTGGCTGCAGACCAATCCGGATGGGACTGGCTCTCGCTTCATTTCAAGGGCGGCGACAAGCTGATGCTGTACCGGATGCGCCAGACCGACGGCCGTCACTACGGCTCCGGCAAATGGATCGCGCCGGACGGCAATGCCGAACTGCTCGCATCAACAGACATCGCCATGACCCCGCTTGCCTTCACCGAGATCGAGGGACGAAAAATCCCGACCGCATGGCGGATCGAGATTCCGCGAAGGGCGCTCGCGATCGAATGCACGCCGCTCAACGCCAAGAGCTGGATGGGGACGAGCTTTCCCTATTGGGAGGGCCCGATCCGTTTCGGCGGCAGCCATGAAGGCCTGGGATATCTCGAAATGACCGGCTATTGAGTCACCACGTTTAAAAAAAGGGATTCTGCAATGTATCATTTCACCGCGCTCGTCACGTGTCTGGCGGTTCTGGTCTACTTCTCTTCTTCGATCCTGGTGTCGCGGGCGCGCGTACAGTTTGGCGTGAAGGTACCGGCCATTACCGGCGATCCGGATTTCGAGCGCGTGTTTCGCGCGCAGATGAACACGCTGGAATGGCTGCCGATCTTCCTGCCGTCGCTGTGGCTGTTCGCGATCTATCTCAGTGACGGTATCGCAGCCCTCTTGGGGCTGGTCTGGGTCGTCGGCCGCATCCTCTACATACTCGGCTACGCCAAAGCCGCCGCAAAACGCGGCCCCGGCTTTGCGATCCAGGCGCTTGCGGCCATCGCGCTGTGGATCGGCGCCCTTGTCACCATCGCATGGCGGCTCGTGCAGGCTTGACGGCCGAGACGGCGCATTCGTTGCGAGGAGCAAGAAGCAAACCGCTGCTCTCGGGACATGACCAAACCCGACATCGCATCTTCAGGCATGACGTCGCGAAATTTCTCCGCTAACCTTTCCGTCAACCCGGCGGCAAAGCCGGTGGATACGGAGGACGGCGTGCAAACAGGGCGGGTCATATTCGGCGCCATGGACGAGGTCGTGTTCGGACGACCCGCTTCCGAGGCGATCGTCGAGCAGCTGGACCGGCTGGGCGCCAAACGCGCGTTCCTGATGGTCAGCGGCACGCTGAACCGCCAGACCGACGTGATCGAAAACATCCGCCGCGCCATGGGGCCGCGCTGTGTCGGCACCTTCGATGCGATGCCGCCGCACACGCCGCGCGCGGCCGTCATCGCCGCCAGCGAGCAGGCCCGCGCCACTGACGCCGACCTCATCGTCACCGTCGGCGGCGGCTCGATCACCGACGGCGCCAAGGCGGTGCAGCTATGTCTGGCCAACAATGCTCGCCGTCCGGAAGATATCGACCGCCTACGGTCCGGGGCTGGCCCGGCGCCGCAGCTCGCTCCGCCTGTCGTACGCCAGATCAGCGTGCCGACCACGATCGCCGGCGGCGAATTCACCTCCATTGCCGGCGTCACCAATGAAAAGACCCGGGTCAAGGAAGCGCTGCGCCATCCGCTCTTGATCCCGCGCGCGACGATCCTGGACCCCCGGCTTGGCGCGCACACGCCGGAATGGCTGTGGCTGTCGACCGGCATCCGCGCCGTCGACCATTGCGTCGAGGGCATCTGCTCGCGCGAGGCGCATCCCTATGGCGACGCCCACGCGCTGAAAGGACTGTCGATGCTGGCGCAGGCGTTGCCGCGGGTGAAGGCCGACGCCGCCGACCTCGACGCGCGGCTGGACTGCCAGATCGGGACCTGGCTTTCGACCGGCCCGCTGGCCTCGGGGGTGCCGATGGGCGCCAGCCACGGCATCGGCTATGTGCTCGGCGCCGAGTTCGGCGTGCCGCATGGCCACACCTCCTGCGTGATGCTGCCCTCGGTGATGCGCTGGAATAAATCCGCCAATGCCGAACGCCAGGCGCTGGTGTCAGCGGCGATGGGACATCCCGGCGAGGACGCCGGCGACGTGCTCGACCGCTTCATTCGCGGCCTCGGCATGCCGCGCAGCCTGCGCGAGGTCAAGGTGGGCGCGGAGCATTTCGACCGCATCGCGCAGGCGGCGATGGCAACGCCCTGGGTGCCCCGCAACCCGCGCCCGATCGAGGGGCCGGCGCAGGTGCGCGAGATTTTGGACATGACCGCGTAAGGAGATCGAAGAAAACATGTACACCGGCAAGCATGCTCGTCTGCGCCCGCTTCAGCCCGCCTTCATCATGGCGTCCTCCGGCGAGGCGGTGACCTATCGCGAGCTGGAAGCCCGCAGCAACCGGCTGGCGCACCTGTTTCGCAACCGGGGCCTGAAGCGGCTCGACCACTATTCGATCTTCATGGAGAACAACAGCCGCTACCTCGAAGCCTGCGGCGCCGGCGAACGAAGCGGCCTGTACTTTACCTGCGTGAACTCCTACCTGACGGCGGCCGAACTGGCCTACATCCTCACCAACAGCCAGTCGCGCATCCTCGTCACCTCGAAGGCGAAGCTCGATATCGCGCGCGAGGCGCTGAAGGAATGTCCCAAGGTCGAGCTTTGCATCGTTGTCGACGGCAACGGCGAAAGCGCGCGCATCGTCGGGCTGGAACAGGCGACGTCGGGCCTGCCGAAAACCCCGATTGCGGACGAATGCGCCGGCACCGCGATGCTCTATTCGTCGGGCACCACCGGAAGGCCCAAGGGGATCGTGCGGCCGTTGCCGGAGCAGCCGCCGCTCCAGAACCTGCCGATCTTCGATTTCCTCAACAAGCTGTGGCAGTACCGCGAAGGCATGGTCTATCTGTCGCCGGCGCCGCTCTATCATTCGGCGCCGCAGGCGGCCGTCAACCTGACGATCCGCGCCGGCGGCACCGTCATCATCATGGAAAGCTTCGACCCGGAAAACTACCTGAAGCTGGTCCAGCAATGGGGCGTCACCCACACCCAACTGGTGCCGACGATGTTCTCGCGGATGCTGAAACTGCCCGAGGAGGTGCGCTCGCGCTACGACCTCTCCTCGCTCGAGATCGCGATCCATGCCGCCGCACCCTGCCCGGCCGCCGTCAAGGACGACATGATCAGATGGTGGGGGCCGATCATCCACGAATATTACGGCGCCACCGAGGGACTTGGCTTCACCGCCTGCGACAGCGCGGAATGGCTGGCGCATCGCGGCACCGTGGGCAAGGTTCTGCTCGGCGACCTGCACATCCTCGACGAGGACATGCAGCCCTGCCCGGTCGGCACGCCGGGCACGGTGTGGTTCAAGACCGCCACGCCGTTCGAGTATTTCAACGATCCGGCCAAGACCCGGGAGGCCCGCTCGGCCGACGGCAGCATGAGCACGGTCGGCGACGTCGGCTATGTCGACGGTGACGGCTACCTCTATCTCACCGATCGCGCGACCTTCATGATCATCTCCGGCGGCGTCAACATCTACCCGCAGGAATGCGAGAACCTCCTGATCACCCATCCCAAGATCGCCGACGCCGCGGTGTTCGGCGTGCCCAATCCGGACCTCGGCGAGGAAGTGAAGGCCGTGGTGCAGCCGATGCCAGGGGTTTCGCCGGGGCCGGATCTCGCCGCGGAGCTGATCGCGTTTTGCAGCCAGTCGCTGTCGCGCCAGAAGGTGCCGCGCTCGATCGACTTCGAGGCGGAACTGCCGCGGCTTCCCACCGGAAAGCTCTACAAGCGGCTGCTGCGCGATCGCTACTGGGGCAACAAGACCTCGCGGATCGTCTAGTCGCCGTGGTGCAGTGCATCATTTGGTGAGGTGTCTGGCGCGAGCGGCGCTGCAACAGGTCGATGGGCCCAGCGCAAGTTCCACCACGCGAGCTTTAATCGGTCCAAATTACCAACCCCGCACCGGCCCTGGCCGGTTGCCCGGATGCACCTTCATGCTCTATCGTCGGCGGTAATCGGTCGCTTTCAGACCGAACAATCGGGAGGGGACACCATGCGGAGCGTATCAGCGCTTGCCGCCGCGGCGTTGTTATTGCTGCCGGCTTACGATGTCGCATCGGCGGCGGAGCCGAAAAAGGGCGGAATTCTCAGGGTCTATCACCGTGACAGTCCCGGCAGCGCCTCGATCCACGAGGGCGCGACCTACTCGATCAATGTTCCGTTCATGCCGGTGTTCAACAACCTCGTCATGTTCAAGCAGGACGTCGCGCAGAACAGCATGGAGTCGATCGTCCCGGATCTGGCGGAAAGCTGGGCCTGGAGCGCCGACGGCAAGAAGCTCACCTTCAAGCTGAAGCAGGGCGTCAACTGGCACGACGGCAAGCCGTTCACCTCGGCCGACGTCAAATGCACGTTCGACATGCTGATGGGAAAGTCGCAGCAGAAATTCCGCCAGAACCCGCGAAAGTCCTGGTACGATCAGGTCAACGACGTCACGACCTCGGGCGATTTCGAAGCATCGTTTGAGCTGAAGCGGCCGCAGCCGGCGCTGCTGACGCTGCTCGCCTCCGGCTACACCCCGGTCTATCCCTGCCACGTCTCACCGGGTGACATGCGCACCAAGCCGATCGGCACCGGCCCGTTCAAATTCGTCGAGTTCAAGGCCAACGAATCGATCAAGCTCACCAAGAACCCCGATTACTTCAAGAAGGGCCTGCCGCATCTGGACGGCATCGAGTTCACCATCATCACCAACCGATCGACGGCCATTCTCGGGTTCGTCTCCGGCAAGTTCGACATGACTTTCCCGACCGAAGTGTCGATCCCGCTGCTCAAGGACGTCAAGTCGCAGGCGCCCAACGCAGTCTGCGTGGTCGAACCGGTCAACGTCTCGACCAACATCATCGTCAACTCGTCCTCCCCGCCGTTCGACAATATCGATATTCGCCGCGCGCTCGCGCTTTCGCTCGACCGCAAGGCCTTCATCTCGATCATGTTCGAGGGACAGGCCGACATCGGCGGCACCATGCTTCCGGCGCCGGGCGGTCTGTGGGCGATGCCGAAGGAGATGCTGGAATCGATACCGGGTTACGGACCTGACATCAACGCCAACCGGGAAGAGGCGCGCAAGCTGATGCAGAAGGCCGGATACGGCCCGGAAAAGCGCCTCGCCGTCAAGGTCGCGACGCGCAACATCCCGATCTACCGCGATCCCGCCGTCATCCTGATCGACCAGATCAAGGGCATCTACATCGACGGCGAACTCGACGTCGTGGATACCGCGCAATGGTTCCCGAAAGTCGCGCGCAAGGACTATTCGCTCGGTCTCAACCTCACCGGCAATGCCGTCGACGATCCCGATCAGTCCTTCTACGAGAATTATTCCTGCGGCTCGGAGCGCAACTACACCAACTATTGCAACAGGGAAATCGAGAAGCTGTTCGACGAGCAGTCGGTCGAGAAGGACGTATCCAAGCGCAAAAAGCTGGTCTGGGAGATCGACAAGAAGCTCCAGGAAGACGTGGCGCGGCCGATCATCTTCCACAGCCGGACCGGGTCCTGCTGGCAGCCTTATGTCAAGGGCATCACCATCATGGTGAACAGCTCCTATAACGGCTATCGTTACGAGGACGTCTGGATGGACAAGTAAAGTTCAGCCGCGAGCATAGCGTTTTCGAGCGAAGTGGAACCCGGTTCGCGTGAAGAAAACGCGTCAAAGCAAAAAACTGGTGTTCGGTTCTGATTTAATCAGAATCGAACAAAGGCCAGCCGACAAGGGAGTGCAGCCAGGTGTTTGCCTACATCGTGCGACGCCTCGTCTTGATGTTCGTGACCCTGGTCGGGATCTCGATCATCATCTTCGTGCTGCTGCGCGTCGTCCCCGGCAACATCGTCGATATCCTGTTCGACGCCGCGGGCTTCGTCGATCCCACCGACAAGGCCAATCTGGAGAAAGAACTGGGCCTCAATCTGCCGATCTACGTGCAGTACCTGCACTGGATCGGCGGGCTGCTGCAAGGCGACCTCGGCTATTCCTATGTGTCGGAAAAGCCGGCCTTGCAGGAGATCCTGCCGCGGATTCCGATCACGGCGCGGCTGGCGGCGCTCGCATTGTTGTTCTCCGCCTCGATCGGCATTCCGCTTGGCGTCATCAGCGCCGTCCACCAGGGTTCGCGGCTTGACTACGCGCTGCGCGTCGTCAGCCTGAGCGGGCTGTCGCTGCCGTCCTTCTGGCTCGGGCTGTTGATCCTGATGGCGTCGGTTTCGCTGTTCGGAGCCATGCCGATCTACAATCCCAACCCGCAGACCTGGACCGAGGCGTTTGCGATCTATTGCGTTCCGGCGATGGCGGTCGGCTTTCGCAGCGCGGCGCTGACGATGCGCATCACCCGCTCCTCGATGCTCGAAATCCTGCGGCAGGACTACATCCGCACCGCGCGCGCCAAGGGCGCCTCCGAAGCGTCGGTCAATTACCGCCATGCGCTGAAGAACGCCATCCTTCCGGTCATCACCGTGATCGGCATCGAGGCGGCGTTCCTGATCGGCGGGCTGATCGTGACCGAAACCGTCTTCAACATCCCCGGCGTCGCCCGCTTCCTGGTCGAGGCGCTGCGCTGGCGCGACTACCCGATCGTCCAGAACCTGGTGATGCTGATCGCCGTGGTGGTGGTGGTCGCGAACTTCACCGTCGACATGCTTTACGCCGCGATCGATCCGCGCATCCGCTACACGGACTAGGAGCCCGCCGCTTGACCACGATCAACTACGACAGCGAGCTGCGACGGGCCGGTGCCCATTCGACCCATGGCTGGCGCCGGCTCACGTTCCTCGCGCAACGCTATCTGCTCGGCACCATCGGCCTGTTCATCATGGTGCTGTTTGTCTGGGTGGCGATATCGGCCGACCTGATCGCGCGCTTCGACCCGCTCAGCGTCGATTCCGCGCAGCGGCTGGCGGCGCCCAGCCTGCAGCACTGGATGGGAACCGATTCGTTCGGCCGCGACGTCTGGAGCCGGATCATCCACGGCGCGCGCATCTCGCTCGCCGTCGGCATCGGCGCCACCCTGCTGGGGTCCTCGATCGGCGTCATCGTCGGCCTTGCCTCCGGCTATCTGTCGGGCTGGGTCGATCTCCTGTTCCAGCGCGTCACCGACATACTTCAAGCCCTGCCGCTGCTCGTGCTGGCGCTGGTGATGACGGCGGCGCTCGGTCCATCGCTGCCGAACGTGATCATTGCCATCGCGATTCCCTTGATTCCGACGGTCGCCCGCGTCATCCGCGCCAATACGCTGGCGCTGCGCGAGCAGCCGTTCGTCGAGGCCGCCAAGTCGATCGGCATGAGCGAGACCCGCATTGCCTTCCGTCACGTGCTGCCCAACACGCTGGCGCCGCTGATCGTACTGGCGACCGCGCAGCTCGGCTCCACTATCCTCACCGAAGCCTCGCTGTCGTTTCTCGGCCTCGGCATCCCCGAGCCCTATCCGTCATGGGGCCGCATGCTGTCGGAATCGGCGGCGGAGTATGTCCGCACCGCGCCATGGCTTGTGATCTTCCCGGGCGTGGCGATCAGCCTTGCGGTGTTCGGCACCAACCTGTTCGGCGACGCGCTGCGCGACATCCTCGACCCGAGGCAGCGCGGCTGATGCGGGAGGCAGGGGCGGAAGATACGGTTCTCGACGTCAAGAACCTGCAGACGGTGTTCTTCACCAATTCGGGGCTGTTCCGCGCGGTCGACGACCTGTCGTTCACCGTGCGTCGCGGCGAGACCCTCGCGATCGTCGGCGAGTCCGGCTGCGGCAAGAGCGTGACGGCGCTGTCGGTGATGCGGCTGGTGCCGGACCCGCCCGGCAGGATCGTTGGCGGCTCGGTGATGCTGGAAGGAACCGACCTGCTCGGTCTCGACGAGGCCGAGATGCGCAAGATCCGCGGCAACCGGATCTCGATGATCTTCCAGGAGCCGATGACCTCGCTCAACCCGGTGATGCGGATCGGCGACCAGATTACCGAGGTGGTCCACCTGCACCAGGAAATGTCCTCGAAGGAAGCCTGGGCAAAGGCGGTCGAGATGCTGCGGCTGGTTCGCATTCCCGAACCCGAACGGCGGGCGCACGAGTATCCGCACCAGCTCTCCGGCGGCATGCGGCAGCGCGCGATGATCGCGATGGCGCTGGCGTGCCGGCCGACGCTGTTGATCGCGGACGAGCCGACCACGGCGCTGGACGTGACCATCCAGGCCCAGATCCTGGCGCTGATCCTCGATCTGCAGAAGACGCTCGGCACCGGGCTGGTCCTGATCACGCACGATCTCGGCGTGGTGGCACAGACCGCCCAGCGCGTCATCGTCATGTACGCCGGCAAGAAGGTCGAGGAAGCCACCGTCGAGGACCTGTTCGATAATCCCCGGCATCCCTATACGCGCGGGCTGATGGCCTCGATGCCGGCGGTGATTTCGTTCGGCGCCAGGACCGATGCGCGGCTGACCGAGATTCCCGGCATGGTGCCGTCACTGACCAATTTACCGCCGGGCTGCGCCTTTGCGCCGCGCTGCAGCCTTGCCATCGACATCTGCCGCGCCGAATACCCTCCGCTGCAGGAATTCGGCTGCAATCACCTGGCGGCGTGCTGGCGCGCCGCCGAGATGGTGGCCGCGCCATGACCGATCAACGCCCGCTGCTGGAGGTCACCGACCTCGTCAAGCATTACGCGGTGCGCGGCGGCGTGCTGCGGCGCCGCGTCGGCACCGTGCATGCCGTCGACGGCGTCAGCTTCTCGGTCGCCAAAGGCGAGACGCTCGGGCTCGTCGGCGAGTCCGGCTGCGGCAAATCGACGGTCGCGCGCAGCGTGCTCAGGCTGGTAGAGCCCTCCAGCGGCGCCATCAAACTCAACGGCACCGACATCATCGGCCTCAGCAAGGCCGAGATGCGGCCGCACCGCCGCTCGATGCAGATCGTGTTCCAGGACCCGTTCGCCTCGCTCAACCCGCGCATGACCGCGGGCGAGATCGTCGGCGAGCCGCTCGGCGTCCATGGCCTTGCCACCGGCCGGGTGCAGCAGGAGCGGGTCGCCGAACTGTTCGCCCAGGTCGGCCTGAGGTCCGACCAGATGAAGAACTATCCGCATCAGTTCTCCGGCGGACAACGCCAGCGCATCTGCATCGCACGCGCGCTGTCGCTCGGCCCCAGCCTGATCGTGTGTGACGAGCCGGTGTCGGCGCTCGACGTCTCGATCCAGGCGCAGGTGATCAACCTGCTGATCGACCTGCAGCGCAAGAACGGCTTCTCCTACCTGTTCATTGCCCACGATCTCGCGGTGGTCGCCCATATCAGCCACCGCGTCGCCGTGATGTATCTCGGGCGAATCGTCGAGATCGCCGACAAGGCCGAACTGTTCGCCAACCCGCGCCATCCCTACACCCAGGCATTGCTGGCGTCGGTCCCGATCGCCGACCCCAAGGCGAAGAAACTGGCCCCTATGATCGACGGCGACGTCCCGAGCCCGATCAATCCACCCTCAGGCTGCGCGTTCCACACCCGCTGCCGCTATGTGATGGACCGCTGCAAGGTGGAAAGGCCGGCGCTGGCGGATGCCGGCGAACGGCACCAGGTGGCGTGCTGGCTCAATGACGGGACCGGGCGGCCCGGTTGAGCACTTACGTCATTGCGAGGAGCGAAGCGACGAAGCAATCCAAACTTGCTTCGCGGATCGATGGATTGCTTCGCGGAGCCTGTCATCGGGCGCGCATTCGCGCGACCCGTTGGCTCGCAATGACGGGACTCATTGCGCCGCCGCGATCTCCACCACGATCTTCCCGGTCGTCACCTGCTCGCCTTCGCTGACGTCGATCGACGAAACGGTGCCGGCAACCCCTGCGACATGCACGTGCTCCATCTTCATGGCTTCCAGCGTCATCACGGGCTGACCGGCGGCGACCTGCTCGCCCACCCTGACCAGCAGCGCCACCACCCGGCCGTTCATCGCCGCGCGCACCCTGCCGTCGCCGCCGCTTGCGGCTGCGGAAACGGGCGTTGAAAGCGTCAGGTCGCGGACGGCGACCGTGACGCCGCGATCCAGGAAATAGAGACGGTCGCGATCGCGCAGGAATTTGGCCGAAACCATCATGCCGTTGGTGCGGAAGCGGATCGTGTCAACGCCAAGTTCGTCGATCTCAAAACGCCACGCGCCGCCATCGAGGCTCGCGACGTAACTCCCCTCGCGCTCGCGCATGATGTCGACTTCGCGCGCGCCATGGCCGAGATCGATCCGGGTCGTCAGCGGAAACACCGCCGCCAGCGATCGCCCGCCGCGCCACGGCGGCGCATCGGGGTGGGTGACGTAGAGCAACAGCGCCGCCAGCGCGGCATCGGCCGTGTCGTCGGCGCGCGGCGCCAGCAGTTCGTCCAGGTGGTTGCCGATGAAGGCCGTGGTCGCCTCGCCGCGGGCAAAGCCGGGATGGCGCAGGCAGGCGATCAGGAATCCCTGGTTGGTGGTGACGCCGAACGCCGCGGTCCGTTCCAGTCCGCTGATCAGCCGGCCCCGCGCCTCGTCGCGGTCGGCGCCATGGCTGACGATCTTGGCGATCATCGAATCATAGTATGGCGGAATTTCCGAACCGGATTGCAGCGCGTGTTCGACGCGGACGCCTTCCGGCATCTGCCATAACGCCATCCGCCCGGACTGCGGCATGAACTCATGGCCGGCATCCTCCGAGCACAGCCGCACCTCGATGGCGTGGCCGGAGAACTGGATATCCTCCTGCCTGAACCCGAGCGGCTCGCCCGCGGCGACGCGGAGCTGCAATTCGACCAGGTCCAGCCCGGTGATCGCCTCGGTCACGGGATGCTCGACCTGCAGCCGCGTGTTCATTTCCATGAAGTAGAACTCGCCGCCCGGGTCGAGCAGGAATTCCAGCGTGCCGGCGCCCTCATAGCCGATCGTCTTCGCCGCCGTGACCGCGACCGCGCCCATGCGCGCCCGCAGTTCCGGCGACACTTTCGGGGACGGTGCTTCCTCGATCAGTTTCTGGTGGCGTCGTTGCACCGAGCAATCGCGTTCGCCGAGATGGATGGCGTTGCCGTAGCGGTCGCCGAACACCTGGATCTCGATGTGGCGGGGCTCGACGATGGCGCGCTCCAGGATCACCTTGGGATCGCCGAACGCGCCTTGCGCCTCCGAGCGCGCGCTGGCGAGCGCGTCCGGGAATTTCGCGGCGTCCGCGACCAGCCGCATGCCGCGACCGCCGCCGCCGGCTACCGCCTTGATCATGACGGGAAAGCCGATCTTCCTGGCTTCCGCCAGCATCACGGCGTCGCTCTGGTCGGCGCCCTGGTAGCCGGGCACGCAGGGCACGCCGGCCGCACGCATGATGTCCTTGGCGCCGGCCTTGTTGCCCATCGCCCGGATCGCCTCCGCAGATGGGCCGATGAATACCAGCCCGGCCTCGCGGCAGGCCTGCGCGAAATCCTCGTTCTCGGCCAGGAAGCCATAGCCCGGATGCACCGCGTCGGCGCCGCTGGCCCTGGCGGCGGCGACGATCGCCTCGATCCGCAAATAGGACTGCGCCGGCAGCGCCTCTCCGATCCGCACCGCCTGGTCGGCCTCGCGCACGTGCAGCGCGTCGCGGTCGGCGTCGGAATAGACGGCGACGACGCCATAGCCGAGCCGGCGCGCGGTGCGCATGATCCGCAGCGCGATCTCGCCGCGGTTGGCGATCAGAATCTTGAAGAACGGCGTCCGCTTCATCGCTGCACCGCTCATGGCCGCGCGACCGAGAATTGCATGCGCTGGGGGATGCGGGCCTCGGCCTCGCGGCAGATCGCCAGCACCTCGGAAAGCACGCTGCGGGTATCGCGCGGATCGATCACGCCGTCGTCGAGCACGCGCGCGCTGGTGGAGAACACGTCCATCTGGCCGTCGAACACGCCGGTGATCTGCGCCTTCAGCGCCTCGATCTTCTCCTTCTCGATCGGCTTGCCGCGCCGCGCCGCCGCCGCCTCGGTGACGATCGCCATCGTCTCCGCCGCCTGCTCGCCGCCCATCACCGCGGTCTTGGCGTTGGGCCAGGAAAAGCAGAAGCGCGGGTGGAAGCCGCGGCCGCACATGCCGTAATTGCCGGCGCCGAACGAAGCACCGCAATAGATCGTGATCTGCGGCACGGTCGCCGAGGTGACCGCCTGGATCATCTTGGACCCATGCTTGATCATGCCGGCTTCCTCATAGGCCTTGCCCACCATGTAGCCGGTGGTGTTGTTGAGATAGAGCAGCGGCGTGCGCGACTGGCAGCAGGCCTGGATGAAATGCGTCGCCTTGTTGGCGCCGGGCACGTCGAGCGGGCCGTTATTGGTGATGATCCCGATCGCCTGCCCTTCGATGCGGGCATGGCCGCAGAGGGTGGCCGGCCCGTAATTGGCGCCGAACTCGGTGAAATCGGAATCGTCGATGATCCGGGCGACCACCTGCCGCATATCGACCGGCCGCTTGTGGTCCATCGGCATGATGCCGAGCAGTTCCTCGGCGTCGTAGCGCGGCGGACGGAACGAGGACGCTTCATGCGTCGGCCGGTCCCATTCCAGATTGGCCATGATGTCGCGCGCGATGCGCAGCGCGTCGCGATCGTCCTCGGCCAGATAGTCGCCGAGGCCGGAAATGGAGGTATGCATCTCGGCCCCGCCGAGTTCCTCCTCAGTCGCGATCTCGCCGGTGGCCGCCTTCAGCAGGGGCGGGCCGGCCAGGAACGCGCGGGTGCGCCCCCGCACCATCACGATGTAATCGGACAGTCCGGTCTGGTAGGCGCCGCCTGCCGTGGATGAGCCATGGGTCACAGTCACCACGGGCAGGCCGGCCGCCGACAGCCGCGCCAGGTTGCGAAAGATGTTGCCGCCGCGAATGAAATCCTCGACGCGGTAGCGCAGCAGATTGGCGCCGGCGCTTTCGACCAGCTGCACGTAAGGAAGCTTGTTCTCCAGCGCCAGCTCCTGCACCCGCAAGGTCTTGTCGAGGCCGTAGGGCTGCAGCGCGCCGGCATCGATGCCGGAATCATTGGCGCTGACCATGCAGCGGATTCCGGCGACGTAGCCAATACCCGCGATCACGCCGCCGCCGGGCACGCTCTTTTCCGCGTCCGGCACATCGAACATGTAGCCGGCGAGCGTCGACAATTCGATGAAGGGCGATCCGGGATCGAGCACCAGCGCCACGCGCTCGCGCGGCAACAACTGCCCGCGCTTGTGGAAGCGGTCCTTGGCGGCAGCCGACGCCGTCCGCGCGCGGTCTTCGAGCGCCCGCATCCGCGCGATCAGCGCCAGCATGCCGTCACGGTTGGCCTTGTAGGCGGCGGTGCCGGTTGCGACAGTCGATTCGAGGATGGTCATTATTTTTTCCTGCACGTCATTCCGGGCTGGTCCGAAGGACCAGACCCGGAATCTCGAGATTCCGGGTTCGCGCTCTGCGCGCCCCGGAACGACGGTCGTGCTTCATTTGCCACCATCACGCTCCTTTCCCGAAGAAATATTCGCTGAAGGCCTGCCGCAGCTCCACCTTCGATCGGAAGCCTGGATTCCGGGACTGCGCCAGCAGTCCGGGAATGGCGACGCGGGCCGCTCAATGCCTGGTCCCGAAAATCTTCCGCGCTTCGGCGGGGCTGGCGATCTCGCGCCCGGCGCGCCGCGCGCAGGCGGCGATGGCCTCGATCAGTGGCCCGTTCGAGGTGACCTTGCGGCCATCGGCGAGGTAGAACGTGTCCTCGAGCCCGGTTCGCAGGTGGCCGCCAAGATCGGCGCAGCGCTGGTGCAGCGGCCAGATTTCGGCGCGACCGATCGCGGTGACTTGCCAATGCGCCTCCGGCAGCTTCAACTTCAGCAGGATCGGCAACAGGTCCGGATCGGCCGGCATCCCGGACGCCACGCCCATGACGAAATTGTATTCGAGCGGTCCGGCATACATCCCGGTCTGCCGGTACATGCCGACGCAGCGCACGATGCCGACGTCGAAACATTCGAACTCTGGAATCGTGCCCGCTTCCTTCATGACGTCGAGATAGTCCTGCACCTTCTCGACCGCGTTATCGAACATCATCGGCGGCCAGGCCCAGGTGTTGTCGGACTTCACCTTGAGATAGTTGAGCGAGCCGGCATTGCAGGCCGCGATTTCCGGCCGGGTTTCGCGCACGCAATCGAGCGCCCCCTTGTAGTTCGGACCCGACGTGCCGGTGGTGTGGTTGATGATGACGCCGGGGCAGGCTTCGCGAATGGCCTGCTGAATCTCCTTCGACACGTTGACGTCCCAGGACGGCAGGTGCCCCTTGTTCGGCTCCTGCTGGCGCAGATGGACATGCATGATGCTGGCGCCGGCATTGAAGGCGGCCCTGGCCTCGCGCGCCATCTCTTCCGGCGTAACCGGCACATTGTGCTGCTTCGGGTCGGTCAGCACGCCGTTCAGCGAGCAGGTAATGACGGCCTTGTCGCCCATGGATCAGCCTTCGGTGCGGATGTCGGGACCGGAAAAAACAGCGTTCGCGATCATGCGTCCGGCATCAGCCGGCTTCTTGCGTCCAGCCGCTATGGCCGGCGCCGACGGCTGAGGTGCTGTAGATCGCCAGGTCGCGCGAGCCGGAAAAGATCGCGCGCGGCTTCAGCCCGTAGAAGCGGCGGATCGAGTGGCTGAAATGGGTGGAGTCGGGGTAGCCGATGTCCTGCGCGAGGTGCGCGAGGTTGATGTCCTGGTTGGCGAAGTGCAGCAGGTGGCGGGCGCGCTTCCAGGCCCGGAACGAGCGGAACGAGATCCCGGTCTCCTCCTTGAACAGATGCAGGAAGCGCGATGGCGACAGCCCGGCTTCCGCCGCACAGCTTGCCGCCGTCACCGGCTCGCCGGAGAATCGACCGATCTGCACGATCGCCCGCGCCACCCTGGGATCGATCACCCGCTGCGGCAGCGCCTCGCCCAGGCACAGCAGGTCGAATTCGGCGCTGGAGAACTCCTCGCCGGCGTGGCGCACGCGCAATTCGAGATGGGCCAGGCGAAGACGGCGCGCGAAAGCCTGGCTTTCAGGCCCCGACAGACGCCTGGCGAGGTCTTCGAGCACGCCCGGTCGAACGCTTTCCGGCTCGATCACAAGGCTGAGCACCGAGCGATGATCGCTGGCGATGGTGTGCCTGACGTTCGGCAGCACGGCAGCGAGTTCGCCGGTGCTCTCGCGCCCATCGGCGGTCGTGAGCCACAGCCCACCCTCGATCGAAACGTAGATGTTGAATGCGCCCGAGCAGCGCTCCCGCGGCCGGCCGAGCAGGCCCGCATAGAACACGCGTTCCGGGGTGATCAGCATCATATGGCCCAACTTGCGGCCGGCGTCGTCCATGGCTCGTCCTCCCCGCGCGGCTCTTGGGCCGCTGCGATGGGATCAACCATAGCGGAAATCCGGTTGCTGTCACCGATAGAAGCACCGTCTAGAAGCAGCGTCATTCCGGGATGGTGCGTTAGCACCAGACCTCAGATGCGCAATTGCGCATCGGGGAATCTCGAGATTCCCAGGTGCGCAACTGCGCACCATAGTTCGACGCTGACGCGTCGCCCCGGAATGACAATGACGGCGATCGTTCAGGCCCGGACCCTTGGCGTCACGTTCTGTTCCACGCCCGCCTTGCGTTCCGCGGCCACCGCCCGCTGATAGCCGGGGCGCTGCTGCAGCCGCGCCCAATAGGCCGCGACGTGGGGGCCGAAATCCTTGGCCAGCCCGATCGTGCCGGCCAGCCGCAGCGCATAGCCGTTGACAATGTCGGCGGCGGTAAAGCGCCCCGCGCACAGGGTTTCCGCGTTCGCGGTCGCGGCTTCGACCGCCCGCAGCCGGCCCAGGAACCATTTGGCGTAATCGCCGGCCACCTGCGGGTTGCGGCGCTCCTCCGGCTCAAGCTGACTGTATCTCAGCACCAGCGTCTGCGGAAAGGTCAGCGTCGCGTCGCTGAAATACATCCAGTTGAGGAAGGCGCCATAGGCGGGTTCCTCCATCCCTACCACCAGCGGTGTCGGCCCATGCCGGGTTCCCAGGTAATGGCAGATCCCCGAGGACTCCGTCATCCTGGTGTCGCCATCGACCATGAAGGGAATGGTGCCGAGCGGATTGATCGCCAGATACTCCTTGGCGAACACCCGCGGCGGAAACGGCAGCATTTTCAACTCGTAGGGAAGCCCCATTTCCTCCAGCATCCAGAGCGGACGAAACGAGCGCGCGCCATCGCAGTGGTAGAGCGTGATCATCGGGCGTTCCCCTTTATTGATTTATGCCAGTCTGGAACGCCGGCGCGCCGTCCGCAAACGATATCCTGATTGCGCTCGGCGAGCGGCGCGATCAGAGGTTTGCTCCCTCGATGATGTTGCCGAAGCGGACGTAGCCCTTTCCGTCCCAGCGCTGCAACTGCATCTGGCGCAACGGATGGTGGTTGGTGGGGCTGGTGTTGACACGGACGCCCGGCAGCAGTGTCGGAACCTCGACATTCCTGAGGTTGTTGGCCTCGCGCATGATGTTCTCGCGGCTGAAATTGCCCTTGCACTGCTCCAGCAGCACCCGCAGCACCGAGGTGACGGTGTAGGCGTAGGCGTTGAGCGCCTCCTTCGGATTGCCTTCGCTGAAGTACTTCGCCATGAATTTCATGTAGTCCTGGATCGCGGGGTCTTCCTGCCACGCCGGATCGGAAGGATCCTTGATGTACACTGAGGTGATGAGGCCGACGGCGCGCTCCGGTCCGACCGGCATGATGGTCGAGGCCACCGAGGCGGCGCCGCTGGTGACGAAATGCATCGGCTTCCAGTCGAGTTCGTAGACCTTGCGGATCGACTGCGCCGCAAACCTCGCGGTAACCCCCGAGATCAGGATGTCGGCGTTGCTGGCGCGCAGCGCAACGATCTGCGAATCGATCGTGGGATCGGCGACTTCGTAGGACAGCGCCTTCACCCGCTGGTCGTAGCCCGACCCCAGCACATCGCGCAGACCATTGACGAAATCCTTGCCAAGGTCGTCATTCTGGTAGATCAGGCCGAATTTGGCATCGGGCTTCTGGCTCAACGCGTATTTGGCGAAGATCTGCGCCTCGGTGCGCGAACTCGGCGCAAAGCCCATGGTCCACGGGTAATTCACGTAATCGCCCCATTTGTCGCCGTTCACCGACAGGAACAGATGCGGCACCTTGTTTGAATTGATGTACTTGACGACGGCCGAATTCGGCGCGGTGCCGAGCATCGAAAACAGGAACGCGACATTGTCGCTCTCGATCAGCTTTCTGGTCTGCTCGACGGTCTTCGCCGGGTTGAAGGCGTCGTCATAGAAGATGAAGTTGATCTTGCGGCCGGCGACGCCGCCCTGGTCGTTCATCATCCGGAAGTAGGCGTCCGAACACCTTGCGATCGTACCCAATGCCGACACCGGGCCGCTCAGCGAGGTGGTGCAGCCGATCTTGATCTCGGTCGCGGTAACGCCGGGGGTGTCCGCGGCGCGGGAAGGGCCCGCCAGCGCCACGACGCCGGCTGCCGCGGAGCCAGCCAAAAGCGAACGACGGTCGAGCGATGTCATGCCTTCCTCCCGGATTGTGATGAGTTCCCGGCTGCAGGCTTCGCGCAGTCGTGGCATGAATCCTAGGTGGCGGTCAGGCGCCGGTCTTGCGTCTAAGCGCTGGTTGCGACCACGCGATCCGGCTTGATCTGACGACGTCGATCCGCTGAACTGCGCGCGTCTGCCGGCGCCCGGAAACGAAAGGCCATAACGATGGATTTTGAGCACAGTGCCAGGGCGATCGAGCTGCAGGGACGCCTGTCCGCCTTCATGACGCGGCATGTCATTCCCGTTGAGGGCCTCTATCAGGAGCAGGTCGAGAACGGGCACCGCCACCACCGCCCGCCGATCCTGGAAGAATTGAAACGCCGCGCCCGCGCCGAGGGGCTCTGGAACCTGGCGCTGCCCGGCGACCACGGTGCCGGCATCAGCAACCTGGACTACGCGCCGCTGGCCGAGATCATGGGGCGGATTTCATGGGCTTCCGAAATCTTCAATTGCTCGGCGCCCGACACCGGCAACATGGAGGTGCTGGCGCTCTATGGCAGCGCGGCGCAGAAGCAGCGCTGGCTCGAGCCGCTGCTGTCAGGAGAAATCCGCTCGGCCTTCTCCATGACCGAGCCCGAGGTTGCCTCGAGCGACGCCACCAACATCCAGTGCAGCATTCGCCGCGACGGCGGCGAGTATGTCATCAACGGACGAAAATGGTTCACCTCGGGCGCGATGAGCGAGGATTGCAAGCTTCTGATCGTGATGGGAAAGACCGATCCTGACAATCCGAACAAGCATCTGCAGCAATCGATGGTGCTGGTGCCCCGCGACACGCCCGGCGTCCGGATCGTGCGCGACCTGCGCGTGTTCGGATATGACGATGCGCCGGTCGGCCACCCCGAAATCGTCTACGACAATGTGCGGGTTCCCGCCGCCAACATCCTGCTCGGCGAGGGCCGCGGCTTCGAGATCGCGCAGGGTCGCCTGGGCCCCGGCCGCATCCATCACTGCATGCGGCTGATCGGCTGCGCGCAACGCGCGCTCGAACTGATGTGCGCCCGCGCCCAGTCGCGGGTCGCGTTCGGCAAGCCGCTCGGCGAGCAGGGCTCGGTGCGCGAGGACATCGCCCATTCCTGGTGCGAGATCGAGCAGGCGCGGCTCTTGACGCTGCGGGCCGCCGCGAAGATGGACCGCGAGGGCAACAAGGCCGCCCGCGACATGATCGCGGCGGCAAAGATCGTGGTGCCGGCGATGGCCGCCCGCGTGATCGATCGCGCCATCCAGATCCATGGCGGCGCCGGCGTCTCCCAGGACACCTTCCTGGCGGAGGCCTACACCTACGCCCGCTTCATGCGGATCGGCGACGGACCGGACCAGGTCCACCTGTCGCAGTTGGGACGCGGATTGCTGAAGCGCTACGGCGCGCCGGCCTGACTCGCTTCAGGCGTTGCTGTGTTTGCGCAGTTCGAGCCGGGCGATCTGGTTGCGATGCACCTCGTCGGGCCCGTCGGCCAGACGAAGCAGCCGCGCCGTGGCGTAGGCCGCGGCCAGCCCGAAATCATTGCTGGTGCCGCCGCCGCCATGCGCCTGGATCGCCCAGTCGATCACCTGGCAGGCCATGTTCGGAACCGCGACCTTGATCATCGCGATCTCCGCCCTCGCCGCCCGGTTGCCGACGGTGTCCATCATATGCGCCGCGTTCAGCGTCAACAGCCGCGCCTGCTCGATCATGATGCGTGATTCCGCGATCCGCTCCTGGGTGACGGTCTGCTCGGAAACCGGCTTGCCGAAGGCGACGCGGCTGCGGGTCCGCACGCACATCTTCTCCAGCGTCCGTTCGGCAAGGCCGATCAGCCGCATGCAGTGATGGATGCGGCCGGGGCCGAGCCGCCCTTGCGCGATCTCGAAGCCGCGGCCCTCGCCGAGCAGCATGTTGGTCACGGGCACGCGCACGTCGGTGAACACGACCTCCGAGGCGCGGTCGGGCACGCCGTAGAACCCGAACACCGGAATCGGCCGCAGCACCTTGACGCCTGTTGTGTCCATCGGCACCAGGACCATCGACTGCTGGCGGTGGCGGTCCGGATTGTCAGGATCGGTCTTGCCCATGAAGATGCATATCCTGCAGCGCGGGTCGGTGGCGTTGGTCGTGTACCATTTGCGGCCGTTGATGACGTAGTGATCGCCGTCGCGGACGATCGAGCTCTCGATATTGGTGGCGTCGCTGGAGGCGACGGCCGGTTCGGTCATGGCAAAGCAGGAGCGGATTTCACCCGCCAGCAGCGGCTTGAGCCAGCGCTCCTGATGCTCCCGTGTGCCATAGCGCGCCAGCACTTCCATGTTGCCGGTATCGGGCGCCGAGCAGTTGAACAGCTCCGGCGCCAGGTGCGATCGCCCCATGATCTCGCATAGCGGCGCGTATTCGAGGTTGGTCAACCCGGCGCCGTGCTCGCTTTCCGGCAGGAACAGGTTCCACAGCCCTTCTTCGATGGCTTTGGGCTTCAGTTCCTCGACCACCGGGAACACCTTCCAGGGGCCGAGCTCCTCGGCCTCCCGGTAGAACCGGGCTTCGTTCGGATAGACGTGGCGGTCCATGAACGATCGAAGGCGATGCTTCAGTTCAACGACCTTCTGACTCTCCTGATAGAACATGTCGATATCCCGTCCCGGCTGAAGGAAGTTTAAGTCGCGGCTATTTCCGGCCCGTGCCGGGCAGCGTGCCCATCATCTTGCACAACACCGTCAGCATCACCTCGTCGGCGCCGCCGCCGATCGAGGTCAGGCGGCTGTCGCGATAGGCCCGGCTGACCGGGGTTTCGTTCATAAAACCCATGCCGCCCCAGAACTGCAGGCAGGCGTCGGTCAGCTCGCGCCCGAGCCGCCCCGCCTTGAGCTTGGCCATGGTGGCGAGCCGGGTCACGTCCTCGCCCGCGACCAGCGCCTCGGCGGCGCGGTAGATCAGCGCGCGCAGCAATTCGACCTCGGTCTGCATCTCCGCCAGCTTGAAATGGACGGTCTGGTTGTCGAGGATCGATTTTCCGAACGCCTTGCGGTTGCGGGTGTATTCGATGGTCTCCGCGATGATGAACTCATGGGCCTTGAGGCAGGCCGCCGCACCCCACAGCCGCTCTTCCTGGAACTGGACCATCTGGTAGGTGAAGCCCTGGCCCTCCTCGCCGATCCGGTTGCGCTTCGGCACCCGGACGTTGTCGAAGAAGATCTGAGCGGTGTCGGACGAGCGCATGCCCATCTTGTCAAGCTTGCGCGCGACTTGCACGCCCTTGGTCTTCATCGGCACGCAGATCAGCGACTTGTTGCGGTGGACCTGGCCGTCGCTGGTGTTGGCGAGCAGGCAGATCCAGTCGGCCTGCACGCCGTTGGTGATCCACATCTTGCCGCCATTGATGACGTAATCGCCGCCGTCGGCGCGCGCACTTGTCTTGATCGAGGCGACGTCGGAGCCCGCGCCCGGCTCGGAGACGCCGATGCAGGCCACCGCGTCGCCGGCGATCGCCGGCGCGAGAAACTCGCGCCGCACCTCGTCGGAGCCGAACCGCGCCAGCGCCGGCGTCGCCATGTCGGTCTGCACCCCGATCGCCATCGGCACCCCGCCGCAGGTGATGGCGCCGAGCTCTTCGGCCATCATCAGCGCGTAGGAATAATCGAGCCCCTGGCCGCCGAACTCGACCGGCTTGTTGAGGCCGAGAAAGCCGAGATCGCCGAGCTTCTTGAACAGCTCGTGGGCGGGGAAGATGCCGTTCTTCTCCCATTCGTTGACGAACGGATTGATCTCCGCGGCGATGAATTTTTGCAAGGCGCGGCGGGGTTCGTCATGGTCGGCGGTGAAGAGCATGTGTTGGTTTTCCCCTGTCGTTCCGGGGCGGCGCAAAGCGCCGAACCCGGAACCTCGATATTGCTTTACTCATCTCCAGATTCCGGGTTCGCGTCTTCGACGCGCCCCGGAATGACGTTGTGTGGCGCTCAGCCCCATCCAAGGCCGAGAAAGCCGATATTGCCTAGCTTCTTGAACGGCTCGTGCGCCGGGAAGATGTCGTTCTTCTCCCATTCGTCGACGAACGGATTGATCTCCGCGGCGATGAATTTTTGCAGGCGCGACGGGGTTCGTCGTGGTCGGCGGTGAAGAGCATGTGTTGGTTTTCCCCTGTCGTTCCGGGGCGGCGCAAAGCGCCGAACCCGGAACCTCGATATTGCTTTACTCATCTCCAGATTCCGGGTTCGCGTCTTCG
>NZ_JALHLP010000004.1:0-67634 GCF_022844465.1 Bradyrhizobium sp. | reverse complement strand
TGGTCGGCGGTGAAGAGCATGTGTTGGTTTTCCCCTGTCGTTCCGGGGCGGCGCAAAGCGCCGAACCCGGAACCTCGATATTGCTTTACTCATCTCCAGATTCCGGGTTCGCGTCTTCGCGCGCCCCGGAATGACGTTGTGTGGCGCTCAGCCCCATCCAAGGCCGAGAAAGCCGAGATCGCCGAGCTTCTTGAACAGCTCGTGGGCGGGGAAGATGCCGTTCTTCTCCCATTCGTCGACGAACGGATTGATCTCCGCGGCGATGAATTTTTGCAGGATGCGACGGGGTTCGTCGTGGTCGGCGGTGAAGAGCATGTGTTGGTTTTCCTCTGTCGTTCCGGGGCGGCGCAAAGCGCCGAACCCGGAACCTCGATATTGCTTTACTCTTCTCCAGATTTCGGGTTCGCGTCTTCGACGCGCCCCGGAATGACGGTGTGTGTGCGTGTCGCGCCCTCCGCAATGACGGTGCGTGTGGCCTTCACAGCCCCATCTGCCGCGACGCCAGATCCTTCATGATCTCCTCGGTCCCGCCGCCGATGGCGTTGACCTTGACCTCGCGGTAGATGCGCTCGACCTTGATCCCGCGCATGAAGCCGGCGCCGCCGAAAATCTGCACCGCCTCGGAGGCGCAGAACGCCATGGTCTGGGTCGCCTGGTTCTTCATCATGCAGATCTCGGCGACCGGGCTCTCGCCCTGCCCCAGCCGCCACGCCAGCATTTCCAGCATCGCCTGCGACGCCGCCACCTTCTGCGCCATGTCGACCAGCTTGTGACGGATCAACTGGTGCTGCGCGATCGGTTTTCCAAATGTCTGGCGCTCTTTGGCGTAGGCAATCGCCTCATCAAGACAGACCCGGGCATAGGCCGTGCAGCTCGCCGCCATGCCGATGCGCTCGCTGTTGAAATTGTGCATGATCAGCTTGAAGCCCTGCCCCTCCTCGCCGATCAGGTTTGCGCACCTTACCCGGCATTCGTCGAAATGCAGCGTCGCGGTGTCCGAGGCCCACCACCCCATCTTCTTCAGCTTGGTGCGCGACAGGCCCGGCGTATCGCCTTCGATCAGCAGCAGGCTGACCCCACCCGGCCCCTCGCCGCCGGTCCGCACCGCCACCGTCAGGTAGTCGGCGCGCATGCCCGAGGTGATAAAAGTCTTTTCGCCGCTGACGACATAATGGTCGCCGTCGCGCCGCGCCTTGGTGCGGAGATTGGCGACGTCGGAGCCGCCGCTGGGCTCGGTGATCGCCAGCGCCGAGATCTTTTCGCCCGTCAGCACCTGCGGCAGCACTCTGGCCTTGACCTCGGGCCGCGCGGCGCGCGCGATCGGCGGCGAGCCGATGGTGTGGCTCATCAGGCTCGCACTGACCCCGCCGGCGCCGGCGCGCGCCAGTTCCTGCGACGCCACGATCTTCATGAACTGGTCGGCGGCCACCCCGCCATATTCCTCCGGAAAACCCAGCCCAAGCAGCCCGATTTCGGAAGCCTTCCGATAAAGCTCGCGCGGAAACTCGCCGGCCTCGTCCCACTCATGGGCATGGGGCTCGATCTCGCGCGCCACGAAGCGCCGCATCACGTCGCGAAACGCTTCATGTTCCCTAGTGTAGAACGGGCTTTGCGCCCTTGTGCGTTCCAGCATGGTTTCCTCCCGGGCAAAGACGATGCTCCGATCCGGCCCGCGCAAGCTTGCGTTGAGCGGCTGGCATTATCGTGCAGCCGCGACCCGCGCGCCAGAACAGACGTCACGAGGGACGTCGCCGCGGCGAGCGACCAAATTTCTGTTTTTCCGAATTTCTGTTGACGCCGTACCCAAATCAGCAATATATTGATCCGGTCCCGTCCCGGTACGAGGGGCGTTTCGCGAGTCGTCACAAGCGCGGGGTGGGATGCGGTGGACGCCGATGCGCCTTTGACGAACGGCGCGGATGCGTACGGCGAAGTCGTGTGGTCCTGACGCCCCGATGCTGGCGTCAAGTTGCGCAAAGGCTCACGCATTGCGCGATGACGGTGACAACGAGCCCGGCCCGACCGGGGAGAGCACGATATAAGCCGTAAAGCCATTGCGCAGGGAATGTCGGATGCCTCCGCTGCCCTGTATGCTCGTGTGCGCTCTTTCTACCCTATTGCACACGAGACCGCGGATGCAGCGCGCACCCGGCATTCCCTGCGCCCTCTGTCTGGAGGGTCAAGGAAATTCGATGGCAAGCCTCGGGTGAATCGAGCCGCGAGATCGTGAAGTCGTGTCATCCCCCGTCGTCGTCGCCCGTTGTCATCACCCGCGCAGGCGGGTGATCCAGTATTCCAGAGGCGCCAATGATTGACCCGATAAGCCGCGGCGTACTGGATACCCGCATTCGCGGGTATGACAGCACTGGGTGTGATCGGGCACCAACCACCCCACCAGCCTCTCCACGCAAGACAGTATCCCCCAATGCGCCCTCATCTGCTAGACAGAATGCCCTCAGGCAAAACCGGCGATGCAAGGCCGCCCAGCCCTGGAGAAAACATGTCGTCCGTTCGCCATTACGACTGGATCGCCCATTTCGGCCGCCGCACCCCGGACAAAATCGCGGCGATCGACCTCGCCAGCGGGCGCCGGCTTTCCTATGCGCAGTTCGACGCGCGGATCTCGCGGCTTGCCACCCATCTTCGCGACCGGCTCAGGATCGGGCGCGGCGAGCGGGTCGCGGTGCTGGCGCTGAACACGACCGATACGCTCGAAGTGCAGTTCGCCTGCGGCCGGATCGGCGCGGTGTTCCTGCCGCTGAACACCCGCCTCACGGTTCCCGAACTGCAGTTCATTGTCGGCGATGCATCGCCCAGGCTGATGATCCACGCCGCTGAGCTAGCCGAGGTCGCGCTGTCGGTCGCCAAACTCTGCAACGTTCCCTCAGCACTTCTGCTCGGGCCGGGCGGCAGCTATGAGGCGGCGATCGCGGCCGCCGAACCGCTCGATCGCAGCGCCGACGTCAGCCACGACGACATCTCGACCATCATGTACACGTCGGGGACGACCGGCCAGCCCAAGGGCGCGATCATCACCCATGGCATGACGTTCTGGAACTGCGTCAATCTCGGCGGCCCCGCCTATATCTCGCCGTCCACGGTGCTGCTCACCGTGCTGCCGCTGTTCCATACCGGCGGGCTGAACTGCTACACCAACCCGGTGCTGCATGCCGGCGGCACGGTTTTGATCATGCGCGCGTTCGATCCCGGCGCGGCGCTGCAACTGATCAGCGATCCGGCGTGGGGGATCAACCAGTTCTTCGGCGTGCCCTCGATCTACCAGTTCATGGCGCAGCATCCCTCCTTCGCCGCCGCCGACTTCAGCCGGCTCGTGATCGGCGGCGTCGGCGGCGCGCCGATGCCGGTGCCGCTATTGAAGGTGTGGGAAGAACGCGGCGTCGCGCTCCAGCAGGGTTACGGCATGACCGAAACCAGCCCGGCCGTGCTCACGCTCGACAAGGAGGACGCCGCGCGCAAGGCGGGCTCTTCCGGCAAGCCGGTGCTGCATACCGAGGTGCGGATCGTGCGCCCCGACGGCACCGACGCTGATGTCGGCGAGCTTGGCGAACTCTGGGTCAGGGGGCCGAACGTGACGCCGGGCTACTGGAACCGGCCGGAGGCCAATCAGTCATCCTTCACCGACGGCTGGTTGCACACCGGCGACGCCACCCGCATCGACGAGGAAGGCTTCTACTACATCGTCGACCGCTGGAAGGACATGTACATTTCCGGCGGCGAGAACGTCTATCCGGCCGAGGTCGAGAGCGTGCTGCACCAGCTCCCCGCCGTCGCCGAGGCCGCCATCATCGGCGTGTCCGACGCGCAATGGGGCGAGGTCGGCATGGCGATCGTGGCGGTGAAGCCCGGCCACACCCTGACGCCTGCGGAGATTCACGCCCATTGCGCGGCCAACCTGGCGCGGTTCAAATGCCCGCGGCTGATCGAATTCGTCGACGCGCTGCCGCGCAACGCCACGGGCAAGATTCACAAGCCGACGCTGCGACAGACCTTCAGCACGCCGAAAGCCACCGACAAGCTCGCCTCATGACGACAACAGAGAAAAAGCCCGCGGGCTCATCGCCAGCGGGCTCAATTGCTCAAAAGCCGATCGAAGAACCCCGGTACATCCGCGGTGATCCTTCTCGATCGCCTTTAGCTGACGCGAAGGTTTTCCGCGCTGGTCTTGCCGCGCATGCTGTCGACCTTCGCTTCATACGAAAGCTTTTGGCCTTCATTGAGCGAGCTCAGACCCGCACGTTCGACGGCGCTGATGTGAACGAAAACGTCGGTGCCGCCATCATCCGGCTGAATGAAGCCGAAGCCCTTGGTCGCGTTGAACCACTTAACTGTTCCGGTAGCCATTTAACTATCTCCAAAGATGCGCGAAAGCGCTTTTGCCTGCACGACCTCCGCGCAGGCTTTATCCGATTTCAACGATGTCTTGGGGAAGGAAGCCGGTTTCGGCGCGGTCAACAAGGCAGAGCGGTAAGTCGAATGTTCTGCATATAGCCTGTTTGGCAGGAAATGCAAGCCCGATTCGCCGAGAATGCAAGCCCGAAAGGCGCTGTTGCAATGATATTCGGCGCGAACGGCGCCGTCCGGCGCGTGTTGCCACCCCCGGCAAGTCCCAATAAAAAGGCTTCAACCAGAAGCAGACCATGGCGCGGCGGTCTCGATCGTCACGGCCAAAGGAAACAACAGAGCAAGGGAAGTCGATGGAAGCCCAGGCCCGTACCGCGCCGCGTCCCGCCGAGAAATGGTCGCCTTCGTCCGACGCCAGCGACATCGTCAAGCGCATCCACGCCATGCTGCACCCGCGCAACATCGTGCTGGTCGGCGCCACCGACAAACCCGGCAACTACGCCGAGCGGATCTGGAATAATCTCGTCAAGTACAAGTACGAAGGCGGGCTGTTTCCGATCAACGCCAAGCGCGAAACGATCTGGGGCGTGCCCTGCTACAAGGATTTCGCCAGCCTGCCGGAAAAACCCGACCACGTGCTGGTGCTGGTGCCGGCGCGGTTCGCGGTGCAGGTGATCCGCGACGCCGCCGCCGCCGGCGCCCGCTCCGCCACCATCGTCACCTCAGGGTTCAGCGAGCTGCAGGACGAGGACAGCCAGCGGCTGGCGGTCGAACTGAAAGAGGCCGTGCGCGAAACCGGCATGGCCGTCACCGGCCCGAATTGCCTCGGCAATCTCAGCGCCGGCGAGAAGCTGTTCACCAACATCGACGACCGCATCGTCACCATGGAAGCCGGCCCGGTGGCGATCGCCGGGCAATCCGGCGCGATCGTGATGGCGATCCGCCAGGCGCTGGAGGATCGCGGCGTCGGCGTCGGCTACATGGTCACGACCGGCAACGAGACCGGCCTGGAGACGCCCGACCTGATGGCCTATTTCGCGGCCGATCCCTCGGTCCGCGTCATCGTGGTCTATCTCGAAGGCGTCCGGAACACGAAAGTGTTCCGCGCCGCCTGCAAGGCTGCGCGCGCCGCCGGCAAGCCGGTGATCGCGCTGAAGCTCGGCGCCTCCGAAGGCGGCCGCGCCGCCGCGATGGCGCATACCGGCGCGCTCGCCGGCTCGATCGAAACCTTTGACGCGGTCGCGACCCGCGAGGGCGTGATCCGCGTCCGCGGGCTGGACGAGCTGATCGAGACCACCGAGTGTTTCGTCCACGCCGATCCGCCGAAAAGCGACCGCCTCGCCGCGGTGTCGCTGTCGGGCGGCAAGCGCGGCCTTTTGATCGACGCGTTCTACTCGGCCGGCCTGAACTTCGCGCCGCTCAGCGCCAGCGCGAGCGCGCAGCTGGCAAAGATGCTGGGGCCCGGCAGCATCGTCGGCAATCCGCTCGACGCCGGCTTTGCCGCGGTCGTGGACCCCTCCGTCTACATGAAGTCGATCGAGATCATGATCGACGATCCCGACACCGACATCGTCATCATCGACGCCGAACTGCCGAAGGCGCCGCACGAGCTGCGCGAACGCAACCTGCGCATCGTCAACGAGATGGCGGGCCGCGCCTCCAAGCCCGTGGTCTACATCAGCGCGATGTCGATCGGCTTCACCGATTTCACCAAGGCCTTGCGCAAATCGTTGCCGAACATCGCCGTGATGCAGGGGCTCGACCGCGCCGTCGGCGCGATCAAGTCGCTGATCGAATACGCCTCCTTGCGCAAGGAAGTGCCGGAGATCAAGTCGAGCTCGACAGCGTCGGCGCGGGCGGCGCTGGAGAAGGCGCTCAAGAACGCCAATGGCGCCGCCGCGCTCGACGAGGTCGCGTCGAAGAAGCTCCTGAAGGCTTACGGCATTCCGGTCTCCCGGGAAGAGATCGCGCAGACCGCGACGGAGGCGGTGAAGATCGCCAGCAAGATCGGCTTCCCGGTGGTGGCCAAGGTGGTCAGCGCCGACATCCTGCACAAGTCGGACATCGGCGGCGTGGTGCTGAACCTCAACAGCGCGGCCGAAGTGAAGAAGGCCTTCAACGACATCACCGCGCGGGTCAGGAAGCTCAAGGGCAAGCCGAAGCTCGAAGGCATCCTGATCGCGCAGCAGGTCAAGGCCGACCTCGAACTCGTGGTCGGCGCCGCGCTCGACGCCGAGATGGGGCCGGTGGTGCTGTTCGGCACCGGCGGCGTCGATATCGAGCTGATGAAGGACGTGGCCCTCGCCGGCGCGCCGCTGGATGCGGCCGAGGCGAGGCAGCTGATCGCCAGGACCAAGGCCGGCGTCAAGATCAAGGGTTATCGCGGCAAGCCCGCCCTGCACGAGGCTTCGGCGGTGAAGGCGCTGGTCGGGCTGTCCAGCCTGATGGCCGACGCGGGCGACCGCATCGCGTCGATCGACGTCAATCCGTTCCTGATCAACAGCAAGCTCGGCGTCGCCGTCGATGGCCTGATCGTGCTCAACAACGCCGCCGCCAACAAGGCGGCGAAGCATTGAGTCACAAGCCCGCGCCCCACTGCCGCGCGGTCTGCACGACCCAGTCGCGATAAAGCGTCAGCGGGGTGACGCCGGTCAGGCCGCCGCAGCCTGCGCTGTTGTTCGGCCCGGTCGACCAGCTCACGACCCCGACGATGACCGCGCCGCCCGGCTTGTCCTCGAACACCGGCGCGCCGGAGTCTCCCGTGCAGGCGCCGAGGCCGTCACGGATGCCCTGGCCGACGGGATCGACGAGACGGATCTGCAGCGTGCCCGGCCTGCCGGTCGCGACCAGTCCGGCGACGCGGACGGCGCCGCCGCTCTTGCCGTCGCCGCGCACCGTCACGCCGATGCCGGCAATGGTAAAGCGGCTGCCGACGGCGATGGGAATGGTGGGCGTTCCGAGCACGGCCGGAATCTTTCCTCGGGCCGGCGTTGCCAGTTGCAGCAGCGCGACATCGGCGGTGGCGCGATGCGACTGCATCGCCTGCATGTTGAAGCCCGGATGGATGGCGATGGTTCTGACATCCTGCAGCGACGGCTGGCGGTCCGCGCCAACCTCGACGATCTTGTAGTCCGCGCCTGAAGGCACGCAATGCGCCGCCGTCAGCACCAGCTTTGGCGCGATCAGCGCTCCGGTGCAGAAATTACCGCGCGAGCCGACAATGGTAACGATCGAACGCCCGACGCCGTCGCTCGAGGGCGCGCCGCCGCCGACGATGGCGAACGCAGGAGATGCCAGCAGCGGCACGACGCCCGCGATGATGCGGATCAAATGTTTCATCGGCTCAGCCATAACCCGCGCAGTGCATGTCGCCAAGCGGCTGATCGGGCTGGCTCCCACGGGCATTTCATGTTAGCCGCTCGCGGACGCAATATTCAGGCAAGGTATCATGATCGAGGCGGTGATCTGGGATTTCGGCGGGGTGCTGACGACCTCCCCCTTCGAGGCGTTTGCGCGGTTCGAGGCCGAGCGCGGGCTGCCGGCCGACATCATCCGGCGCACCAATGCCGCCAACCATCTGGAGAACGCCTGGGCCAGGTTCGAGCGCGCCGAGGTCGACATCGAAGCCTTCGACGAACTGTTCGCGGTCGAATCGCGCGAACTGGGCGCGGAGGTGCGCGGCAAGGAGGTGCTGCCGCTGTTGTCCGGCGACCTGCGGCCGGAGATGGTCGAGGCGCTGAAGCGCGTCAAGGCGCGGTTCAAGACCGGCTGCATCACCAACAACCTGCCGGCCAACGCCATCGGCAGCCATAGCGGCCGTTCGCTGTATGTCGCCGAAGTGATGGTGCTGTTCGATCATGTCATCGAGTCCGCGAAGATCGGCCTCAGAAAACCGGACCCGCGGATCTACCGGTTGATGACCGAAACGCTGCAGGTCGACCCCGGGAAGTGCGTCTATCTCGACGACCTCGGCGTCAACCTCAAGCCCGCGCGCGAGATGGGCATGGCCACGATCAAGGTACTCAATGCCGCGCAGGCGATCGCGGAGCTGGAAGCCGCAACCGGGCTCGCATTGCGCTAGGCGGAAAAATGGCGAGGTTCTCCACCTCGTGCTGACCCGGAATTCACGCGGGGCAGGCTTTCGCCCTCCAACGCCATTCCGCGCTTGTTCTTTGCCGGGAACACAGGCAGAACAATCCAAATCAACGCGAATTCGGAGTTGAAACCCGTGGCTGATATCAGGCCTTCGGCCGCGATCGAGGCGGTGGAGAGCGGCCTTGCCGCGCAAGGTTATATTGCCAGCCGCCAGATCGCGACCGCGGTCTATCTGGCGCAGCAGATCGACAAGCCGATCCTGGTCGAGGGCCCGGCGGGCGTCGGCAAGACCGAGCTCGCCAAGGCGATCGCCGCCTGGCGCGGACTGAAGATGATCCGCCTGCAATGCTACGAGGGACTCGACGAAGCCAAGGCGCTCTACGAGTGGAAGTACGCCAAGCAACTTCTGTATACGCAGATCCTGAAGGACAAGCTCGGTGAGGTGCTCGGTGGCGCCCCGACGCTCGAGGCGGCGCTGAGCCAGCTTCACGATTTCGGCGACGTGTTCTTTTCCAAGGAGTTCGTCGAACCCCGGCCGCTGCTGCAGTCGCTGGAGCAGCCCGCCGGCTGCGTGCTCCTGATCGACGAGATCGACAAGTCGGACGCCGAGTTCGAATCGCTGTTGCTGGAGATCCTCAGCGACTTCCAGGTGACCATTCCCGAGCTTGGGACGATCGTCGCGGTCGCGCCGCCGACCGTGATCCTGACCTCGAACAGCGAGCGCGACCTTGGCGACGCGCTGAAACGGCGCTGCCTCCACCTTCACATCGGCTTCCCCGAACAGCGACTGGAAGAACGCATCGTTGAAAGCCGCGTGCCCGGCATTTCCCAGACGCTGCGCAAGCAGATGGTGGGCTTCATCCACGAGGTCCGCACGCTCGATCTGAAGAAGCTGCCCTCGGTCAGCGAGACCATCGACTGGGCGCGCGTGCTGGTACTGCTGCAGGCGTCCGAGCTGGGCCACGAGGTGGTCAAGGACACGCTGAACGTGCTGTTGAAATACGAAGCCGACATCGAGGCTACCATGCCCCAGGTTTCCAGCTTCATCGCCAAGGCTACGCGTCAAAACGTCTTCGGGTGACGCCGCCATGAGAGAGAACCTGCATCGCTTCTTCCGCGCGGCGCGGGGCGCAGGGGTCAGGCTCTCGCCGGCCGAGAGCATCGACGCGATGCGCGCAGTCGCCAAGGTCGGCTTCGCCGACCGCACGATTCTGCGCGACACCTTCCTGCTGACGCTGGCCAAGACCCAGGACGAGAAGGCCGCGCTCGGCGATTGCTTCGACCTGTTCTTCGACCAGCCGGAGCCGCAATCCCCGCCGGAAGACGGCCGGGCGGACCAGAAGGACCAGCCGGGGTCCGACCCCTCCTCCGATGACGCCGGCGACGAGCCAGCCGAAGGGCTCGGCCAGCTCGCGCAGATGCTGCTGGGGCAGGACCGCAACGAAATCTCGGCCGCCATCGCCAACGCGGCGAATGCGGCTTCGCTGTCCGACATCCGCTACTTCACCCAGCGCGGCATTTTCTCCGGACGCATCCTCGACCAGATGGGTATCCAGCGCCTCCGCGACGACCTCGACGATCTCGCGGCCAGCAACCCGGCGCTAGCCGAACGGCTGACCCACGCGCTGGACGGGCTGCGCGGCACGGTCCGCGACACGGTCTCCCAGGCGCTCACGCTTTATGGCCGCGAGGAATCGGAAAACCTCCGCAACGAGATTCTGCGCAACGCGCCGCTGTCGCGGATCGAGCCGCGCCAGGTCGAGCAGATGCGGCGTCTCATCCGCCAGATCGCCCGCCGCCTGCGCGAGCGCTACAGCAAGCCGCGCAAGCGGCAGCGCCGCGGCCATCTCGACGTCCGCCGCACCATCCGCCGTAACGCCGCGTGGGGCGGCGTGCCGTTCCTCACCGCCTGGAAGCGCCGGCACCGCGACAGGCCGAAGATCGTCGCGATCTGCGACGTCTCCGGTTCGGTGGCGCGGGTTTCGGATTTCTTCCTGCTGTTGATCCACAGCCTGCATGAGGTCGTGGACGACGTCCGTTCCTTTGCGTTCTCGGGACATCTGATCGAAGTCAGCGACATCCTGGAATCCAAATCACCGGAAGCGGCGATGGCCGAGATCATGTCCAAGGTCGGCTTCGGCTCGTCCGACTACGGCAACTCCTTTGTCGATTTTGAGCGTGGCTGGATGAGCGCGATCACGCCGCAAACCACCGTGATCGTGCTCGGCGACGCCCGCAGCAACAACCTCGATCCCCGCGCCGACATTCTGCGCCGCATCGCCGAGCGCTCGAAGCGGCTGGTGTGGCTCAATCCCGAGGGACGCATGGCCTGGGGCTGGGGCGATTCGGAGATGCCGCGCTATTCGACCTTCTGCAGCGTCGTCCGCCAGTGCGCGACCGCCCGGCAACTCGAACGCGCGGTTTCGGATATCGTGGCGAGCTATCAGTAATGCCGGCTCCCGCAGCGCGTTCCGTTGGCAGTGCGCCTGACCCGCTGTCGGTGCTCAATTCCGTATTCGGCCTGCCGGCTTTCCGCGGCGCGCAGGAGCAAATCGTCCGGCACGTCACCTCGGGCGGTAGTTGCCTGGTGCTGATGCCGACCGGCGGCGGCAAATCGCTGTGCTACCAATTGCCGTCCTTGTTGCGCGAAGGCTGCGGCATCGTGGTGTCGCCGCTGATCGCCCTGATGCGCGACCAGGTCGCGGGGTTGCTCGAGGCCGGCGTCAACGCGGCGGTGCTGAACTCCACGCTGTCGTTTGACGAGGCCTCCGAAGTCGAGCGCCGGCTGCTGGCCGGCGATCTCGACCTGCTCTATGTCGCCCCGGAGCGGCTGCTGACGCCGCGCTGCCTGGCCCTGCTCGGCCGGGCCAACATCGCGCTGTTTGCGATCGACGAGGCGCATTGCGTATCGCAATGGGGCCACGACTTCCGCCCCGAATACATCGGGCTCTCGGCCATCGCCGAGCGCTTTCCAGACGTGCCGCGTATCGCGCTGACCGCGACCGCCGACGATGTGACGCGCAAGGAGATCGTCGAGCGGCTCGGGCTTGTCGGCGCACCGGCGTTCGTCGCGAGTTTCGACCGACCGAACATCCGCTACGAGATTGTCGAGAAACAGAATGCGCCGGTCCAGCTCAAGGCGTTTATCGGCGAACGCCACGCCGGCGACGCCGGCATCGTCTACTGCCTGTCGCGGGCCAAGGTCGAGGATACCGCCAATGCGCTGACCAAGGCCGGGATAGCGGCGCTGCCCTATCACGCGGGCCTCGACGCCGGGCTGCGCGCCCGCAACCAGGACCGCTTCATCAACGAGGATGGCATCGTCATCGTCGCCACCGTCGCGTTCGGCATGGGCATCGACAAGCCGGACGTGCGCTTCGTGGCGCATCTCGACCTGCCCAAGAGCATCGAGGCCTATTATCAGGAAACCGGCCGCGCCGGGCGGGACGGCAAGCCCTCCAGCGCCTGGATGGCCTACGGCTTATCCGACATCGTGCAACAGCGCCGCATGATCGACGAATCCACGGCATCGGAGGCCTTCAAGCGCGTCTCGATCGGCAAGCTCGATGCGCTGGTGGCGCTGGCGGAGACCGCCGGCTGCCGGCGCAGCCGCCTGCTCGGCTATTTCGGCGAAGCGGGGCACGGAACCAACTGCGGCAATTGCGACAATTGTCTTTCGCCGCCGCAGCTTCGCGACGGCAAGGTCGCCGCGCAGAAGCTGCTTTCCTGCGTCTATCGGACCGGCCAGCGTTTCGGCGCCATGCACCTGATCGACGTGCTGATCGGCCGCGTCACCGAGCGCGTCACGCAATTCGGACACGACAAGCTCTCCGTGTTCGGCATCGGCGCCGAGCTCAACGAAAAGCAGTGGCGCGCCGTTGTTCGTCAGCTGGTCGCCATGGGCCACCTGCAGGCCGATAGCGAGGCTTTCGGCGCACTGAAGCTGACCGAAAGCGCGCGCGGCGTCTTGAAGGGCGAAACCGCGATCATGCTGCGCGAGGCCGCCGCCGGGACGCGCAGTCGCGCCAGCCGCGTCAGGTCAAGGCGCGGCGACCTGGCGCCCCGCTCCGCCGGCGAAGGCCGCCCCGCCGATGCAGGGCTGCAGGCGGCGCTGCGGGCCTGGCGGTCCGAGATCGCGCGTCAACGCGGCGTGCCCGCCTATGTGGTGCTGCACGATTCGACCATCGACGGCATTGCCGCCGCCCGCCCGGCCACGCTGGGCGAACTGCGCGGCATCCCCGGCATCGGCGACAAGAAACTCGAACATTACGGCGACGAATTGCTGTTGCTGGTGAGAGAGGCGCTCGCCTGAGCGCGGTCCGGCACGCGGGCAGTGGATGCCCGTCGGTTGCTGAGACCACCCCGCCCTCCGGCACCACAAAACGGACGTTATCTGGGCCTGAATCTCGCCTTGTAACTCGGTTCCGAACCCTGCCTCTCTGGTCACAAGGCTCCCGATGGCGTATCAGCTAAACATGAAAATCCGCCACTTTCGGCAGGCTTTGGTCCTCGCCGGTCTTGTCGTTGCGACGCCGACCTTCGCCTCGGAGGCCCCCGATACCGTCATCTTTGCGATGATGCCGGGCAAGTGCAGCGGGTTCAAGGTGGCGGGACGGGAGTTCGCCTGCAGGGCGGTCGCCTTTTTCCAGACCGAGGAAGGCCGCGCCCACTTTACCGTGGCGCTCGACGATCCCAACGACGACAGTCACACCATCACATTCTCCGGTGACAACGGACGAAGGCCGGAAGCCAACCTGTACGAACTGCCGATCGACCGGATGCTGCTCAAATCCAAGCACCGGCCGAAAGCCTACGGGCTGCCGATCCCGTTCGTCGAATCGACGGCCGGCCTGTGCAGGCAAGTGGGAAATTTCGTGACGCTCGAGGTTTCCACCATCTCCTGCACCGCAACCGACCGCAACGGCAAGACGTACGAGTTGCAGTACAAGTCGGCCGGCGCGCTGATGGAGGTGCGTCGGATCAAGCGGATGCGCGTCGGCAGCCCGGCGCTTTCGCCGTTTGACTGAAACCGCGACGCCCGAAAGCTCCGTTGCCTCATCTGTAACGCTTCTGCCTCTCGCCCAACCGGCGGATTCTTGTCACGGCAACGCTGCGCGCCTGATGCCTCGTCGCGCCGGTCTCGTGGGCAGCCATTGTTGACTCGCGGGCGCGGGAAAGTCTGAGCAGTGATATCTGCCCCGGAGCCAGCGCCATTTCCTTTCTCACGGCGTCGATAATCCGATCGAAGTCAGTTTCGTACATCGCACGCTCCATTGCGCCAGGCCGGCATTGAGCCGCCAGGACGTTGAGAGAACCGCGCTGATGAGAGATCGCCACGCAAGTTTGTTGTTAGAAGGCTCGGCCGCGGTCGCTTCGGTGGCAGAATCGGGTCTAAATCGGGAAGGCTGGATCTGCGCAATCCAGTCGCCGACCGACCCCGGCAAGGCCGACCTTATGTTTGGCAGGAGCGTTTTCAGGCGAAAACCTGCCCCCTCGCCAGATGCGGGATTCCATCCAAGCGGAAAAGGCTCTAGATTTGGCGACGAATCAGGAGCCCTCATGGCGGTAGACAGCGACAGCGCCATTGCTTGGCACCGGGCCCAACTCAGGAAGCTCCGCGAAACCCTGAAGAACATCGACGCCGCCCTTTTTACGGTCGGCGAACCTGCCCATTCGACCAGGACCGGCAAGACCCAACGGACGATTGCCGACCTCCAGCAGAAAATCCGGCAGTCGCAGCAAATCATCGCCGCCCATGAGCGCCAGACCAGACGGCCGCTGACGACGGACCGGCAGACCCTCGCCAGCGCGAGCTGGAGCAACTGGAATGCCCAGGCTGCCCCCACCCGCAGCAACAATTCGCGATAGGCTGCGGGCCACCGCAGCCGGTCTAAAGCGCGATGAGATTGGGATGAATCTTCATCGCGCTTTAGCTCTTTGTCTGAGCACGATCTTTTCGGAAAACCGCTTCACACTTTTCCGGTTCGCGCTCTAGTTCCTGGCGCTCTCCTTCGCCTTGGCCTTGCAGGAAATCAGGAAAGTGAAGGCCCTTGCATTGCGGGCGATCTCGGCCGTCTTCAGTTCGGTCTTGGCATCCGACACCTGGTAGGGAACCACGCTATTGTCGAGAAAGTCGCGCAAGGCTCCCGTCTTGATGGCGAAGTTGATGTTTTCGGGAATGTTGCCGGTCGCCCTTGCGAACTTCAGCGCATTCAGCTTTGCCGCGACGACCCCGACCACGTCGCCGCTGGCGGCCAGCAACGGCCCGCCACTATTGCCGGGCTGCACAGCCGCGCTGATCTGCAGCAACCGCGTATCGTTCATGACGCCGCTGAGCGAGCTGACGATGCCGGTCGTGACCGTGAAATCGGATGTGAGCAGGCCATGGTAGGGATAGCCGATCGCCACCACGCTGTCGCCGGACTGAATGGCCCTGTCCCTGATCTTGGCGACGTCCTTGAACGAACCCTGCACCTGAAGCAACGCGAGATCGTTGGTTTCGTCGCTCGACACCAGGCGCAGCTTGGCCGGCGCCTCGCCTGACAGATTGCCCTGGATGTCGCCGACGCATCGCTGGACGACGTGCTGATTGGTCACGAGGTGTCCATTCGCGCTCACCAGGAAGCCGGTGCCGGTATTATCGAGCAGCCTGTCGGGCTTGGCCGGCGAAGGATCTGAAGGCGTCGCCGCGACCGCCGTCTTGGCGGCGGGAAGCACCGAGAAATCCCCGGCATGGGCCACGCCGAACTGCTTGGTCTTGGCGACGCAATTCGCCAGCACCGGCAACAGCTGCCCGGTCTGGTCGAGGTTGAACTGGAATAGCTGGCCTTGCGTATAGGCGGTCATGGCCTTCGCCCGCCGGAACTGGGCGATCAGCGCGGAGTTCATCGGCAGGGGAACGCGAACCAGCTTGTCGGCAATCGGCACACCATGGACGTTGAACGGCTGCTGGCCGTCGAAGGTCAGGGTGAGCGGAAACGCCTGCCCGAGAACCAGCGTCCACTTGTCATGCGCAAACGCCAGTCCCCACCCGCCCTTTTCGTCGATGGTCACCATGAAATAGATGCCGCTGTCGTACTGGGCGCCAGCCGCGCAATGGGTGAAAGCCCCGGTCTGGTCGTTGGTGTAGGCGCCACCCTTCCAGTTTCCGACGCTGATCGAACCGTAGGGCCCGCGCGCCGACGCGCCCGTTCCGACAAGCAAAAACACCGACAGCGCGGCGGCTGCAACAGTCCGGCATTTCATAAACTGCCCCCCAATGAAGCCTGGGCGAGCATATTAAGCCTTGCAACCGCTGTGCAAGGCTCCAAAACCGATAATTTGGCAGATTGAGGCGTGGCGGACAACGACAGGTCATGTTGCAGTCACGTTTTGATTTCAGAACGGCAAGCGGGAGTCGGCTCCCATGGGCCTGGAAGTCCACCAGGCGCGAGAGCGAAGCGCTTCGTCAGGACGGCTCATTTCCGCTGGATCACCCGTGGTATCTTGCATACACTCAAAGTGCGTCGTCGCCTTTGTTGATTTCCGAATGATCGCCTGGAACAATGATCGCCTGGAACAACGTGGCCACATCAAACCGCGCGGCAAGGCGCGGATGTAATCGTGCAGTATTCGGGAGGGGAATGCCGTGAATTCCAAGATCGTTCGTTTCGCCGTGCTTGCGCTCATCGCCGGCGTTCTCAGTGCCCCAAGCCAGGCGGATGCCCAATCATGGCCGGACAAGCCGATCACCTTTATCGTGCCGTTCGCGGCCGGCGGCGGCACCGATGCCTTTGCCCGCCCGCTCGCGGCCCAGCTCGACACCCAGTTGGGCAAGCGCGTCCTGATCGAAAACCGTGCTGGCGCAGGCGGCACCGTCGGCGCTTCGGCCGCGTCCAAGGCCGCACCGGACGGCTACACTTTCTTCATGGGCGCAGCGCACCACGCGATCGCGCCATCGCTCTATCCCAACCTCGACTACAATATCGAGAAGGATTTCATTGCGGTTGCCCTGATCGCGCGGCCGCCGCAGGTCATTGTCGTCAATCCGGACAAGGTCGCGGCCAAGACGCTTGCTGAGTTCATCGCTTACGCCAAGGCCAACCCGGCCCAGTTGAACTACGGCTCCGCCGGCGCGGGCACCACGCATCATCTTGCGGGCGAATTGTTCAAGATTCTGACCAAGACGAACATCCAGCACGTCCCCTATCGCGGGGCGGGGCCTGCGATGCAGGATTTGATTGCCGGCCATGTGCCCGTGGTGTTCGACGGCATGGGCTCGTCGGCCGGGCCGATCAGGGCCGGCCAGCTCCGCGCGCTGGCGGTCGCCGCGCCAAAGCGGGTAGCGGCCTTTCCGGATCTGCCTACGGCCGCAGAAGCGGGCCTGCCCGGTTTTGAAGTGGCGACCTGGTATGGCCTGTTCGCGCCGAAGAACACGCCGCCGGAAATCATCCAGCAGATGACCCGGGAGTTGCAGAAAGCGATGCAGGCCGCGACGATCAAGGAAGCCTGGGAGCGCAACGGCTCCGATGTTCCCAACGTGACCGGCCCCGCGTTTGCGGCCATGGTGACCTCCGAAATCGCGCGCTGGAAGAAAGTCGTGACCGAGGCGAATGTGAAGCTGGATTAATCCTGCAGACGCGGTGCCCGACGTATTTGTTTCATGGCGGGCCCGCCGCTTCGAAACGCTGGCAATGGTGGAATCAGTTGATGCCCCGCACGCCGTAGCGCGTGAAGTCGTCCATGATCCCGGCCTGGATCGTCTTTGCCGCCAAGATGTCGGCGTCGCCGCCAGCGGCGTCGCCGTTCTTCAGCCTGGCAAGCCCGCGCCCGTAGAGCGCGCTCGCCAGCTTCGGATCAAACCTCAGCGCGGAATTGAAGTCAGCGATGGCAGCGCCATACTGATCCATCTTCAGGTGTATCAGCCCGCGGGAATCGTGCGCGGCGGCGTCGTCTGGCCGCGATTGAAGCGCCCTGTCGCAATCCCCGAGCGCCGCCTGTAACGCCCCGACGACGGCTCGGGCCCAGCAACGTCCGCTCCACGCGGCCTCCAGGTTGGGCTGGAGACGAATCGCCTCGTCGAAATCCTGCGCCGCGCGATCATATTCGCCCTTCTTAAGATAGGCCCCGGCGCGGTTGGCAAACGCACCGCCGTAGTTCGGATTGAGTCCGATCGCCTCATCGAGGGACCGCAGTGCGCGATCGTAATCGCCCTTCCGCAAGTACGCCGCACCGCGATTGCTGAAGGGCTTGGCGTAAGCCGGATCCAGCCTGATGGATTGATCGTAATCCTCGATGGCGCGATCAAGATCACCTTTCGCGGCGTGGGCATTACCGCGATTATTGTAGGCGATGGCTACGGCTGCCGTCCTGGCTTGGCCGGAATCGATCAGGGCCGTGCACCCGTCGATCCGGGCTGCGAATGACGTGCGGCCCGAGCCGTTGCAGAGTTCAATGTTCCTGAGATAGTCGCCCTTCCCCGGATCTTGCGCGACGGCCATCGATGCGATCAACGGCAAAACAGCAACAATCGCCAACCCGTAGAGAAAGCGCCGGAGTGCAGCAGATACCATAGCAAGCTTTCCGATGTTCACCGAGGGCGGTTGTCGAAATCAACGCAGCTCGCCCGGACCTCGTTGACCGTTCGATCATGTCGCGGCGTGAACGGCTGACGCACGCTCTCGGGCTAGCACCCCCGGCAGATGCTCGGATTCCACCTGGGACCGGGCTTCTGTTCCATTGGCTGCCGCGCCGGGGTCGCCGCCGACCTGCGCTCCGGCTTGCTCTTGCTCTCTTCGATGAGAGTTGAAAACCTGACCGTCCCATCATCCGCAATTTCGACACGTGGCGTGGTGCCGCGAATACCCATCGTCGCCACGGGGGTATCGACCTTCATGTCGCCGGTCTTGGCGACCTTGCCGGCGACAAAAGTGAACGTCCCCTTGGTGAGATTGAGCAAGGTAGAGTTTGACGTGCTGCCGGGATCGTACACGAACTCGTTCAGGACCATCCGCGCGTTGCTCGACAGATTGAACGAGGTGCCGTCGATGAAGTTGATGCCAACCCGCCCGTCGGCGCCGGTTGCGACCACGTCGCCCTGATAGACGAGGTCGCCCACTCTCGCTCGACCGGCCGGACCGGCGATACTTGCCTGAACGACCGCCGCACTCGCCCGCTCCAGGGTGACCTCGCCCGTGGCGACAACAACTCTTCCGACTGGTTTGACTTCAAGATTCAGGACAGCGGGCCTGACCGAACTGGGCCCGGCGGAATCGGCCTGTGCAAGGGCAGGCGCAGAAGCGACAATTCCGGCCGTCGCCAGAACCAAGCCCATCGACAATACAGCAAACCCATGCATGCAGGTGATCCCCTTGGCGGGAAGATCTTGCTCGTCTGGCTGCGGCGATAAACGGCTCTTTGAACGCCGAGTCAACGCCATGAATTATGTCAGGCACGGGCATCGCCCGCCATTTGCTCAAGAGGATTACGCCTTTTGAGCCTAAAGCCTGGGTCCCACGGCCTGGTTTACTCTGGATCGCAAAACCATCGCTCTCGCCGGCTTTTGAGCTGGCGGGGCAGGATGTGTTGGTCCGATGGCCTGGACGAAGCCAGACCTCGGGGTATTGAAACTGCACAACGGGGTTGCAAGCATGCCCATCAGGTCCCGCGCCGAAACCGGAAACAAACGCAGGGCCGCGAAGGCCACACTTCCCCGCATCATCAGCGATCCTCGAAGCCGTGTCCATGCCGGCGGGCTCGGCATGCTTTGGCTCACGGCCCTCACCTTCTCGCTGCCGAAGGAGGTTCGGGCGGCCGATCCGAACGCCACCGTCCTCGACGACGGCAGCATCACCTACAAGGATTTCGAGCACGGCGTGTTCGAGCTTGTCACCAAGGAGGCGATCCCGCGGCGCTTTCTCGTCGAGGATCCCGGACAGACCATCGTCCTGCGGCCGGAAGGGTCCACGATCAGCGTGAACCAGGTCGCTAATTCCGCAGCGCGAATGGCCGAGTTGCAGGCGGCCGAGCAGGAGGCGCGCGCCACCCTCGAGAGAGGACTGAACTCAACCGGGTCAAGCACACCTCCTTTGGTCGAGTCGCTGCCGGTGCAGCCGATCAATTTTATCCCGGCCGACAATTCTCTCCCGGATCTGGATCCGCTTGCCGCGCCCTCGGTGCTGTTCGTCTCGATACCGGAGATCATTGTCGGACGTATACCGCCTCCGCCGCCTCAACCACCGACGCTGAACGCGATTGCGGGGCCGACCGAAATCGACACCGTGGCATTTGACGTCTTCACCGCGACGACCGGAGCTTTCGTGGCCAGCAGTCCGAATGGCGACGCCGCGCTGACCTTCGGCATCAGCGGGGGAACCGCCGGGACAACGGTGGTGGAGGGGGTGACCTATGACGTATCGCAGGTCGGGCCCTATGGCACGCTCTACGTCGCCAGTTCGACCGGTGCGTACATTTTTGTTCCCGACAATGATGCTATCAACGCACTTACGGAGCCCGCGACGACACTCTTCATCATCACGGTTTCCGACGGCTCGCTGTCAGCCAGCCAGGCCTTCACGATCGCCATCAACGGCACCAACGACGCCGCGCTCATTTCCGGCACCATCACCGGCGCGGCGATCGAGGCCGGCGACGTCGACAACAGCTCGCCGGGCACTCCGACCGCCACCGGCACGCTCACAGCCGCCGACGTCGACCATCCACCCAACACCTTCACGGCGGTAAGCTCGCCGACGGCGAGCGCGGGCGGCTTCGGCACGTTCATGATGACGGCGGCCGGCGTGTGGACCTACACCATCAACCAGGACAACAGCGCGATTCAGGCACTCAATGTCGGCGGCACGCTGACCGACACCTTTACGGTGACCAGCATCGACGGCACCGCACAGGTGGTGACGGTCACGATCCGGGGCGCCAACGACGCGGCCGTCATTTCCGGGGCCAAGACCGGCGCGGTCACCGAGGACGGCGGCGAAAAGTATGCCGGCCCGACCGCGACCGGCACGCTCACCGCCGCCGACGTCGACAATGCGCCCGATACCTTCACGGCGGTCAGTTGCCCGACGGCGAGCGATGCCGGCTACGGCACCTTCACGATGACGGCGGACGGGTTGTGGACCTACAAATTGGATGACGACAATTGCGCGGTGCAGGCGCTCGACTTCGGTGACACGCTGACCGACACATTCACGGTCACCTCCATCGACGGCACCCCGCAGGTAGTGACGATTACCATCCACGGCGCATCGGACGCCGACCCCAACGATTTCGACCATTTGGCCGCGGGCAAATTCATCGTATCCGATCCGCCATACATCTTCGGCACCCCCCGCAACGACGTCGTCGAGAAGTGGGGTCACCACGGTCGGATCATCTACACGGGCGCCGGCGACGACACCATCGACGCGACTGGGAAATGCGACCTGATCTACGCTGGCTCCGGCAATGACAGGGTCAAGGGCAACGACGGCGACGATACGATCTATGGCGGTTCGGGAAGGGATGTGATCAGTGGCGGCCATGGCTGTGATGTCATCGTCGGTGGATATGGCGCGGACAAGCTTGCCGGCGGCGAGGGAAACGACCGTTTCGTCTTCTTGTCCGCGGCGGATTCCAACGCCGCCCGGTTCGACGTCGTCTCCGATTTCAGATCGGGCTACGACAGGATCGATTTGGCCGCCCTCGGCGCGCTCGCGTTTCTGGCGCTGACGTCCTCAAGCACATCGGTGCCGGCGCATACGATCGCCTGGTTCTATGACAGCACGGCGAATCAAACCATCGTGTACGTCAATTCGACCGACCACACCCTGAGCATCGGCGATTCCGCCCTGGTGGAAATTCATCTGGAGGGATTTGTCGCCCTTCAGGCCGCGGATTTCGCCCCCGAGCCGACCGCGACGCAGGCCGCCGGCGAAGCCGTCCATCCCGAGTTCGCGGCCACGGTGGAAATCGACGCGACGGTCAAGGCCGACGCTTCGTTCGACTGGACCGACGGTGACGGCGCGCACCTCGCCGGCGGGAACTGGACGACGCGAATGGCCGGCACGGGTGGCGACTCCGATCTTTCCGGCAACGGCGAAGTCCGGACCCCCGCGGGCGAATGCGGCAGTGACGACGCCGATATCATTTCGGTCGGCAGGCAGTCAGCCGAACTGACGCGCGTTCACGTTAGGGCGTCAACGGAGAGCAACCTCACGCCGGATCAGACGCCGGCGCGCGGCTGCGCCAGCCGTGGCGCGGATTTTGACGCGCCGCACGACGGCAGGTTCGCGTCGGGGCGGATCGAACATGGCCAGACGCCGGATGAGGATAGCTTGACCGCGCGATCTCACACCGACTGGACGTTCGGTTTTGCAACGCGCAGCCACACAAGGTGGCACAACGAGGATCACCGATCGGAAGATCACAGGTCGAACGCGGGCGGTTGGAACGATCATATTGCGCACAGGCTTGACGACTCGTTCCATTTCCGGGGCAGGTTTTCCAGCTCCGAGGCTTCAGACTTCGCGGATGCCCACCGCATTCCGAGGTCGAGCGACCGCGATGAAGACAGGTCAGGGTCTGGCGGACCACGGGAGGGTCCAGAGGCAACGAGCGAGTCGTTCGCATCGAGGCATTCCTCATCCGACACTTTCGATTTCGATCACGCCGGAAATGACCGCGCTTCACATGGATGGCACGACCTCCTGGTGTGACCGATCCGTGCCGACCTCAGCATTCCTGTTTGGGGGTCGTGCGAGGCGCCTACCTGGCTTCGCTTGCCTTGATACCTGAGCTTTCGACGAGCTTTGCCACCCGCGGCAGGTCGGCGGCGAACAGGCGCGCATGCGCCTCCGGCGTCAGCTCGTTCTCGGGAAACGGCAGGGTTCCGAGCTGGGTAAGCTTCTCCAGCAGGCCGGGGTCGGACAACGCCTTGCGGAGCGCCGAATTCAACGCGCCGACGGTTTCTCGGGGTGTGCCCTTGGCGACGTAGAGCCCATGCCACATCGAGTAGCTGACCTCGGGCATGCCGAGTTCGGCGGTGGTGGGCACGTCCTTCAACTGTTCGAGCCGCTCCGGTGAGGTAATGGCGATGCCGTGCAGCGTTCCTGCCTGGATCTGCGGCAGCGCATTGGTGACCTGATCCCACAAGAGATCGATCTGCCCTGCCAGCAGGTCGGTAATCGCCGGCGCCGATCCGCGATAGGCCGCAACCGTCGGCTTGAAGCCGAGCACATTACCCATCATCACCGCGCACAAATGGCTGTTGGTGCCGAGGCCGCCATGCGCGAAATTCGCCTTGTCCCCCTGCGCCTTGATCCAGGCCACAAAATCCTTTGGCCCCGCGCCGGGGATCGATTTGCGGCCGATCAAGACCATCGGGGCGGTGTTGACAAGGCCCACCGGCTCGAACGCGGTCGCGGTATCGTACCGCAGGTTGGTGAACAGGCTGGGCGCCGCGAGCAGCCCGACGTGATTGATCAGCACCGTGGAGCCGTCAGGCGCCGAACGGGCAACACGATCGTTGGCCAGAGTGCTGCCGCCGCCGACCACGTTCTCGATGATGACGTTCTGGCCTAGCGCGCGCGACATCCGCTCGCCAATGAGCCGCGCGACCGTATCGGTGCCACCGCCCGCCGCGTAGGGGACGACCAGCGTCACCGTCCTGGAGGGTGATTGCGCCTGGGCCTGCGCCGAGAGCGCCGCCAACCACAGGCCGAGCACTATCAACGCGCTTCCGCAAGACCGGCTGAACACGATGGCGCCCTCCAAGGTTTTTCTTTTTCTTGCCGCATCGCATTGTCGCGGCGCGCGCCTGCGTGCGCAGTCCCGCCGCGGCAGGCTGCGTGGCCGCTGGCCTGCGATCATGCTGAATGCACCCCGGAAAATCAAATGCAAAGCGTGGCCGCCAGTCCGGAAACCGAAGGATTGATCGAAATGAGCGGCCCACGTAAGTTGCTTCGACTGCCGATCATCGTCACCTTCTTCGCCATAACCGGGTGACCATGGAGCAGCTCGGAGGAAATGCGTTGCGCCCAAACCTGTTGAAGCCTCGCCTTGCGGCCGGCGGCTGTGCGTTCGGAACGATGACGTTCGAATTCTTCACGCCCGGCTACCCCGCGATCTGCCGCGAGGCTGGCGCCGAGTTCATCCTCTACGACATGGAGCACTCCGGCGTCGGCTTCGAAACCATGAAGGCGCAGTTCGCATTCTGCCGCGGGCTCGACCTGGTGCCGCTGGTGCGCGTTCCCTCCGGCGACTACCATCACATTGCGCGCGCGCTCGACATCGGCGCGATGGGCATCATGGTGCCGATGGTCGAAACACCCGAGCAGGCCCGGGCAATCGTTGACTGCACCCGGTATCCGCCGGCGGGGCGGCGCGGCGCCGCTTTCAATGTGGCCGCGCACGACGACTATTCGGGCGGGCCCGAAGCCGACAAAATCGCGCAAGCGAACGCGCGCACGATGGTGATCGCGCTGGTGGAGACCGCCAAAGGCATCGAGAACGTCGATGCGATTGCGGCGGTCGACGGCGTTGATGTGGTCTGGCTTGGTCACTACGACTTGACCAATTTTCTGGGTATCCCGGGCGAATTCGACCATCCGAAGTTCCATACGGCTGTCGACCGACTGGTCAAGGCCTGCGGCAAGCACGGCAAGACGCCCGGCTTTCTCGCCGGCAACGAGCAATGGGCGCGCGATTTCCGCGGCAAGGGCTTTCGCATGATCGCCTACGGCGTCGACACTCTGTTGATGCAGGGAGCGCTCGCCCATGGCATCAGGCTGCTGCAGGGTACCGTGACGAAATAGGGCCCACGGCGACTATCGCTAAATCGGACGCCGCGACAGGAACCTCGTTCGTACGTCCATGTTAGCTCCGGGGTATTGCTCAATCCCGGAGTTAGTCATGAAAGCTTTGGTCTACCACGGTCGCGGTGACATCCGTTGCGACACCGTTCCAGACCCCAAAATCGAGGACGGACGCGACGCCATCATCAAGGTGACCGCGTGCGCGATTTGCGGTTCCGATCTCCATCTCATGGGCGGCTTCGTCCCGACGATGAAGTCGGGCGATGTGCTTGGGCACGAATGCATGGGCGAGGTGGTCGAGGTCGGTCGCGACAACAAGCGCCTGAAGGTTGGCGACCGGGTGGTGATACCGTTCTGCCTAGCTTGCGGCGAAATGCCGGATGTGCAGGATGGAACTGTATTCCTGCTGCGAACGGTCGAACCCGAACGCCAAGGAACAGGCGAAGGCGCTGGGCTACGGCGTGGCCGGCGCCCTCGGCTATTCTCACATGACGGGAGGCTATGCCGGCGGGCAGGCGGAATACGCGCGGATCCCGTTTGCCGACTTCGGCGCCTTTATCGTCCCGGATGGGTATTCTGACGAACAGGTCCTGTTCTTGTCGGACATCTTTCCGACCGGCTACATGGCGGCCGAGAACTGCGACATCAAGCAGGGGCAGACCATCGCGGTGTTGGGCTGCGGTCCGGTCGGCCTGTTTGCGATCATGTCGGCCTTCGTGCTCGGGGCGGGCCGGGTAATTGCCGTGGATTCGATCAAGGAACGGATGGACCTGGCGCGCAGGCTCGGTGCCGAGGTCATCGACTTCACGAAGGGCAGCGTCCACGAGCAGATCCTGGCGCTGACCAGGGGAATGGGGCCGGACGCCGTGATCGAGGCGGTGGGCATGGAAAGCACGGCGACGGAAACGATGATGCAGAAGGTGACCTCGGCTGTGCAGGAGACCGTCTCCGCAGCGGATCGTCCTTACGCTTTGAATGACGCTATCCTGACATGCCGGCCCGGAGGCGTCGTCTCGGTGCCCGGGGTCTACATGGGATCCGCGGTGCCGACCGCGGTAGGAGCCTTCATGAACAAGGGATTGACCATGAAGACCGGTCAGACTCACGTCCACAAGTACATGGACAAGCTGATGCGGCTAATCGAGGAGGGCAAGGTCGATCCCACCATGATCATCAGCCACCGCACCGCCGATCTCGGCGACGGGCCTGATCTGTACAAGACCTTCCGTGCCAAGGACGACGGCTGCGTCAAGGTCGTCATGTTCCCGCACGGGACTGGGCCGGCAATGGCAAAGGATCGTGGCGAACGTCAAAAACAGTCGGCTTGATCCGGCCATCGGCGCCGCCGGGCACATCGGTGAACTCACCTTTGTGCCCGGGGTGTTATTGCCGCTGCGAGCGTCCAGGTAGCGCATCTCGCATGGTTTATTTACCAAACACTGCAGATGACGGGAAACCACGTTGCCTAACCTGGGCGCAAGAAATTTGACGCATGCTCTTCGAGTGACGGGGGAAATGGCTGTTCGCGACTGATTGTGATCTTCGTGCGCGATCATGCCACAAACGCTTTTGAAGTATGGGAGTTCTCGCAGTTCAGTTGGGGGATGAAATGAAAGTGACGCAGCTCTACAGTGTTCGCCACTTGCTTGCCGCTACTTGCAGTTTTATCGGCGTGGCATTGCTGGCGATCGGCGCGAGTGCAGCTTTTGACCTGCACACCCCAGAAGCCACAAAGGTGGTGTCTACCGAGGAAACCGTCAGCGCGATCCAGCTCGCGCTCATCATAGGCAATAGCAATTACCCGGACGCCGCCGAACCACTAAACCAACCCATCAACGACGCCACCGGTCTGGCCTATGCCATGCGCCGCCACGGATTCGATGTCGATGTGGTGGAGGACGCCACCAAGGCAGATATGGCTCGCGCGGTCGAGCGGCTAAAATCCAGGATCAAGCCGGGATCCGTCGTGATGTTGTTTTTCGGCGGCTATGGGGTGCAGTCCCGCCACGAAACCTACATGATCCCGACCGATGCGGTGATCTGGAAGGAAGCTGATGTGCGCCACGAGGGCATGTCCGTCGAAACCGTGCTCCACGCCATCAAGGAGCGGGGCGCTCGCGCCACGTTGGCCGTCCTCGACGCGTCTCGGCGCAATCCCTATGAACGCCGTTTCCGCTCCTACTCGCACGGGCTTGCGCCAGTCAACGCGCCCAACAACGCGCTCATCATCTCGTCGAACACGCCTGGCAAGGTCGCCGATGACACGGAGGGCGATCACAGCGTGCTCGTTACTGAGTTGCTCAACGAACTCAATGTGCATGTTAGCGCTGAGGGCGTCTTCAACAAGACCCGCGTCGCCGTCTTTCGCTCCTCCAATGGCGCGCAGATGCCGTCGGTATCCTCCTCGCTCCTGGAGGACGTGCACTTCAGCCCCGACAGTGACCCCGATTTGACGACGGCGTCCATCGCACCGATTGTCACCGAAAACCCAGCGCTGGTGGCGCCGAGGTAAAGCCACCGCCTCGCAGAGAGCGATTGATTTCGCGCTACACCGGCCGTGTTCTGAAGGGCGAGAATCTGGCCGGCGTCGGTCCGATTGGTGACGACGTCGCGTGGTGCGCCGGGGCGTGATCACAGGCGCACCACCTCGCTCTCCATCAGTTCGCGTCAATACACCGTGCCGGGCATCTCAGGCCGGACAGGGTCGATCCCTATGGCGTCCGGCGTCTTCGTCTTGCACATCGCGCCGTTGGTCCCGCACGTTGCGGCGGGAAGGCGGATATACGTTTCAGCGAACACCAGCTCGCTGCCGCGGTGTATTTTCTTGCCGCGGCAGACGTGAGGGCGGCCCGGTTCGCCTGACCGCAGTGACGGCGAGGCGTCGACACGTCCTGCCTCTGGAATGAACAGCGATGCCAGCGCCAGCTTCGCGAATAGAATGGCCAACGCGGACGCGATCGAACGCTTGGATCTGCGAGACATTGGATTTCTCCTGTGGTGGGAAGAGCGGCGGCTACGCCGCCCTGGTCTGCATCAGTTCGGCCCAGCGCTCGCCGGCGCGCCGCTCGTAGTCGTCGGCCAGCGCGTTGAGGGCGGCCGCGCCGTCGCCCTGGAACGAGGGCCCGTACATGAGCGCGAGCGTCGTTGGCTTCAGCGGCGCGAGGCGGCGAATCGCCGAACCCATGCCGGGACTGAGCGCCGAATACTGGAACAGGTTTTCGCCTGCGATCGCCGGACCGACGATGTCGCCGGAGGTCAAGGGCGGGTTATCACCGAGCTGCGTGAACAGGTCGCCGCACAACAGCGTGCCGGTCGATTCCTCATACATCACGCCGGCATCCCATCCGTGCGGCGTGTGCGGCGTGTCGATGTAGCGCACCCGCTTTCCGCCGCCGAGGTCCGTCACTTCACCGTCCGCCAGCGCGCGGGGCGCACGGTCGGACATGTCGTTGAGCGACACCATGACGCCCGTCTGCCCATGGATGACCTGCGCGTTCGGCGCCACCGCCAGCCACTCGTTCATGGCGCCGCACTCGTCAGCCTCGTAATGGCCGAACGCGATAAAGCGCAGCTTTTCGACCGGCATCAGCCTGGCGACGGCGTCCCGGTTGAGCGGAAACATCCTGCGCAGCCCGGTGTGGAACAGCAGCGGCTGCTCGCCGCGGATCAGGAACGAATTGAAGGCAAAGCCCGCCGGCGGCGCGATGTCGGGTACGAAGGTCGAGAGCCGGTAGATCCCGGCGGCGATTTCAGCGATCTTGGTTTCCATGACTTTTCTCCAGCAATTGGGGCGGCCACCAGGGGTGGACAATCGCCTAATTTGGCAGTACATATGTGTGTAGTGATATCTGAGGCGGCTGTCAATATGACTGCACAAGATTGTGTACTGAAAATATGGCGAGGTCCTACACGCTAAAAAAGCGCGCCGAGCAGCAGGCCGAGACCCGCAACCGCATTGTCGAGGCGGCGGTCGACCTGCACTCGACGCTCGGCCCGGCCCGCACCACCTTCAGCATGGTGGCGGAAAAAGCCGGCGTGCAGCGCCACACCCTCTATGCGCATTTCCCCGACGAACTCGCGCTCGCCATGGCCTGCTCGGGGCATGTCTACATGCTCGATCCGCTTCCCGACGCTGCGGCATGGTCCGGCATCACCGGCACCAGCGAGCGGCTTGGCGCCGGCCTCACCGCGGTTTACGGCTGGTACGGACGCCACGCCTCGCTGATGACCTGCCTGGTGCGCGACGTGGAACACCATGCGACGACGCGCGAGGTGGTCAGCTTGCGGGTTGCACCTGTTGTCGTCGGCTGGCACGAGGTGCTCGGCGCGAATCTCGATGCGAAGCAGCGCGCGATGCTGCAGCTTGCGCTCAGCTTTCACACCTGGCGGACGCTGGTGCAGGAGGCCGGACTGAAGGAGGCCGCCGCCGTCAATGCGATGGTGCAGGCGATCGAAGCCGTGCAAGAGACCTGAGCAAGCGAACGACCCCACGGTCGGCAGGCCCGCAACCTCGTTGACAGAATGGGAGGTCCAGCCGCGATCAGGCGGGAGGGATTTGATCGGTTTCACTTGCCCCGTGCATCCGGGTTTGCGGATGATCCTCCTCGACAACGGCTCAGACTTTTGCAACCCTCGTACTGCTGAGACGGAGAGCACGGCAAGCGGTGCAAAGCGGTTCATGACGAACCGCGCGGTACCCGCCGAAAGAACAAATAGCGGCAGCCCATGCGGCCGCACCAGGGAGATGAAGGCCGATGTCCAACAATCAAGTCACGCGCCGCAGGCTGTTGAAGACCGCCGGCGGCATTGCGCTGCTGTCAGGAATTTCCGCGCCGGCCGTTCTGCGGGCGCAAACCGCCGAGGTCATCAAGATCGGCCATTTGACTCCCCGCACCGGTTTTCTCGGACCGCTCGGCGAGTATGCCGTGATGGCCGCCGACCTTGCGGTGGAGGAAATCAATGCCGCCGGCGGCATGGCGGGTCGCAAGGTCGAGCTGTTGAAAGAGGACTCGGTCAATCCGCAAACCGCCTCGACCAAGGCGGAGCGGCTGATCGAGCGCGACAAGGTCGCCTGCATCATCGGCGAGATTTCATCAGCCTCGTGCCTGACCATCGCGCAGGTCGCCTCGCGCACCAAGACCCTCTACATCAACACCGGCGGCAACTCCGACGCGTTGCGCGGCAAGGATTGCCAGCGCTATATGTTCCACGTCGAGTCGCAGAATTCGATGTACGTCAAGACCGTCGGCCGCTCGCTGCTGCGCGATGGCCTGGTCAAGGGCAAGAAGTGGTATTCGCTGACCGCGGACTACGCTTTCGGCCATGATCTCCTCAAGGTTTCCAAACGCTTCATGGAAGCCAATGGAGGCCAGTTCGCCGGCGACGACCTGGTGCCGACCGACGCCGCCGACTTCTCGGCCTATCTGCTGAAGATCCGCGAGGCCAAACCTGACCTCGTCGCGATCAATCTGGCCGGCAACCAGACCACCAATTTCCTCAAGCAGTATGCGGAGTTCGGCCTCACCATCCCGGTCGGGGGGTTCGGCTTCGATACCGCACTGGCCTGGGCGGCGGGCAAGGGCAACTTCGTCGGCACCTGGCCAGTGGTCTGGCATCACCTGATCGACACCCCCGGCAGCAAGGCGTTCGTGGCGGCCTTCACCAAGAAATACAACAAGCCGCCGGAGAACCAGGCCTGGGGCGATTACATCGCCCTGAAGATCGTGGCGCAGACCATCAACGAACTCAAATCGGCGGAATCGCCGAAGATCATCGAGCATTTCGAGAAGGGCGCGAAATTCGACCTGCTCAAGACCCGGCCCGGCTATTTCCGCGGTTCGGACCATCAGTTGATGCACGAGATGTACACGGTCACAGCGCTGCCCGCCGACAAGATCAAGAACCAGTGGGACATCTACTCTTCCAGTCCGGCGGTCCCGGGTCCTTCCGAGGAACTCGAAGTGATCGCCGCTACCAAAGAGGAGAACAGCTGCACGTTCCCGAGCTGACGGGCCGATGGTGACGTCTCTCCGGAGTTCCGGAGCGACGTCACCTCCCTATCTCGTCAACAATCCCCCGGCGCGCGCCGCCGCACATTCAGCAACGGGACCAGCTTGATGTCCGCCGTACTACTGGCCCAGCAAATCCTCAACGGCTTGCTCGACGGCGTGTACTATCTGCTGATCGCGCTGGGCCTCTCGCTGATCTTCTCGCTTGGCGGCATCGTCAATCTCGCGCACGGCGCGTTCTACGCCATCGGCGCCTATCTCACGCTGGTACTGTCGCCCTATCTCGGCTTCGGCGGGTCATTCGTGGCGGCGCCGGTCGTGGTGGCGCTGCTCGGCGTGGTGATCGAGCGCACCTTGTTCAGCCGTTTCTATCGTTCCGATCCGATCCTTTCGCTGCTGATGACGTTCGGCCTTGCCATGGTGGCGGAGCAGGCGCTGCGAATGATCTTCGGCGCACCGCCATTGTCCTATTCGATTCCGCAATGGCTGCGCGGACAGGTGCAGTTGGGCAGCTTCATCTACTCGTTCTATCGCGTGGTCCTGCTCGGCATTGCCGCGGCCTGCATCGCCGGCCTGTGGCTGCTGCTGCAAAGGAGTTCGTTTGGCCGCGTGGTCCGCGCCGGCGTTCAAAATCCGGACATGGTCGGCGCGCTCGGCATTTCGTTGCAGCCCTACATGTCCGCCGTGGCGGCGCTCGGCATCGGGCTCGCTGGCCTGGCCGGCGTGTTGCTGGCGCCGATCTATTCGATCCATCCCGCGATGGGCCAGGAGATCATCACTCCGGCGTTCGTGGTCGTGGTCATCGGCGGCCTTGGATCGTTCTGGGGCGTGGTCGCGGCGGCGTTGCTGGTCGGGCTCGTCAAGGGCGTGATGGTCGGGATCGGCTATTCCGCCGCCTCCACCGCGGCGATCTATCTGTTGATGCTGCTGGTATTGCTGTTCCGGCCACGCGGTCTGTTCGGCGAACGCATCACGCGGTTCGAGTAGGCGCCGGAATGTCCAAGCACCTGCCATTGCCGCTGTTGATCGCCGCCGTCGGGCTGCTGCTGCTGCCGCCGGTGCTGCTCGGGCTTGGCCTGACCATGACCTCGGCCTCCGAGGTCGTCATTTACGCGCTCGCCTGCATGGCGCTGAACATTCTGGTCGGCCACACCGGCCTGGTGTCCTTCGGCCATGGCGCGTGGTTCGGCCTTGCCGCCTATGGCGCCGCCCTGCTGCAGCGAAACTGGATGCCGGACTCCTTCTTCGGCCCGGCCCTGGTCGGCGTCCTGAGCGTCATCGTGATCGCGGCGGCGTTCGGCTTCCTGATTCTCCGACGGCGCGGCGTCTATTTCTCTCTGCTTACACTGGCTCTGGCGGCGATGCTGTACGCGGTGGCGTTTCGCTGGACCGAGGTCACCGGCGGCGAAAACGGTCTCGGCGGCATCACGCGGCCGACGTTGTTCGGCTTCAATCTGGAATCCTCCACCAACTACTACTGGTTGGTCGCGGCAATAGCCCTCGCCGCGCTGGTCCTGCTGTGGCGATTCCACAACTCGCCGGTCGGCAGCGTGCTGGTGGCGATCCGCGAGAACGAGCAGCGCGCGCGTTTTCTCGGCTACCCGACCAACCGCTACAAGCTGGCCGCCTTCGTTCTGTCCGCCGGGATCACCGGACTTGCCGGCGTCCTGCTGCTCTATCAAAACCGCATGACCTCCGCGGATCCGATCTCGGTCGCATTCTCCGGTGAACTGCTGGCGATGGTGGTGATCGGCGGGATGCGCAGTTTTCTCGGCCCGGCGCTCGGGGCGCTGTTCTTCATCCTGTTCCGCGAATTTCTGGGGATCTATACCGAGAACTGGCTGTTCTGGTTCGGTCTGGTATTTGTCGGCTTCATCGTGTTTTCACCGACCGGCTTGATCGGTGTCGGCGAGCGGCTGATGGCGCCGTTTCGCAAGAAGACGACGGAAGATGCCGCGATGTCCGCGCGTCGCATCGAAGCCCTGCCGCTGCCTGAATTCTTGCGGCCGCAAACCCGCATTGACGGACCGGTGCTTGCCGCACGTCACATCATCAAGAGTTTTGGCGGGATCAAGGCCGTTCAGGGCATGGACATCTCGATCGCCGACCGCACGCTGCATGCGTTGATCGGCCCGAATGGCGCCGGCAAGACCACGGCGTTCAACCTGCTGTCGGGCATGTATCCGCCGGACGACGGCGCGGTGTCGCTGATGGGCCGGCCGATCGCCGGACACACGCCGGAGGAGATCGCCGGCGCAGGCATCGGCCGCTCGTTCCAGATCACCAACCTTTTTCCGGCGCTCAGCGTCGGCGAAAACATCCGCCTCGCGGTGCAGGCGCGGCATCCGCGCCGCTTCGATCCGCTCACCAATGCGCTGTCGATCGGCGCTATCAATGCCGAGACCGACGCTGTGACCCGCTATCTCGGTCTGGCGGGCATTGAAACGGTCGAAGCCGGCAACCTGTCCTATGGTGGCCAGCGCCTTCTCGACATGGGCGTGGCGCTCGCCACCGCGCCGCGCGTGCTGCTGCTGGACGAGCCGCTGGCCGGGCTTGCTGCGGCGGAGCGGGAGCGGATCGGCGCCATCATCAAGCGTATCTCGGCGGATCTGCCGGTGCTGCTGGTCGAGCACGACATCGACCGGGTGTTTCAACTGGCGGATCATGTCACGGTCATGAACGAAGGCCGGGTCCTGCTCGACGGCGCCGTCGAGGAAGCGCGAGCCAGCGCCAAGGTGCAGGAAGTCTATATCGGTTCCGGCGCCACCGCGGTTGCGGCGCGCCCGCGGGAAACCGCCGCCCGCGCCAACGCGCTGCTGACGGTCAGCCATGTCGACACTTTTTACGGCAAGAGCCACATTCTCGACGATGTCAGCTTCACGCTGCACGAGAACGAGATCATGGCCCTGCTGGGCCGCAACGGCGCCGGCAAGTCCACGCTGCTGAAGACGCTGGTCGGCATCGCGCCGGCATCAAACGGATCGATCAAGCTCGCCGACAGCGAGCTTATAGGCCAATCGTCGGCGCAGAATGCGAGGCTCGGGATCGGCTACGTGCCGCAGGGCCGCGGGCTGTTCGCGGGCATGAGCGTCGAGCAGAATCTGGAGCTTGGCGGGCTGAAGCGCCAGACCGGCAATGGCGTGCACTGGACCCGGGAGCGCATCTACGAATACTTCCCGCGGATTCGCGAACGGCTCGACAGCCCGGCGGATTATCTTTCGGGCGGCGAGCAGCAGATGGTCGCGGTGGCTCGCGCGCTTTCAGGCGACGTCCGGGTCTTGCTGCTCGATGAACCCTTCGAAGGGCTCGCCCCCAACATCGTCGAGCAGCTGTTCGAGACCTTCGACCGGCTGCGCCGGGAGATCGCGATCATCATCGTCGATCATCATCTCGATCTGGCACTGGCGCTGTCCGACACCACGGTGGCGCTGGAGCGCGGCCGGGTGATCCATCAGGGGCCGTCGAAAGACCTCCGCCACGACCTCGACCTCCGCCGCAAGGTGCTGTGGCTGTGAAAGCGACCTGGCGCGGATGGCCCTGCAATCCCTCGGCGACCCGGGGGCACGGGGTTGTCACCCATGTCTTGGATACGTTTCTTGGGTACGTTTCTTGGGTACGCTCCGGCACGGTACCGCCAAAATATCGAAAACAACCCCATGCAAAGTAGCCGGCGGCGGCCGCGGCCGACGGTTTGGACCGAAAACTTGACTCGTCGGGCAAATCAGCAGCACAATTTCATCATCGCAAAATCCGATGAACGACCGCAGGAACGCAACGGATGCTGTCCGGTGTCACGTCGGGCGCCCCCTCACCTGTGATCGGATGCTGCATCGTGGCAGCTTCTGAGACGTTATCCGGAGAATCCCAAACCGATGCAGTTTGACGACGTCATCCTCGGCCGCCGGAGTATCCGCGGTTACAAACCCGATCCAGTGCCGAAAGAGCTGATTGCGGAAATCATCGGCCTGGCGATGCGCGCGCCGTCGTCGATGAACACCCAGCCCTGGAACTTCTATGTCATATCCGGCGAGCCGCTGGACCGGATCCGCGCCGGCAATACCGAACGGATGGTGGCGGGCATCCCGCAGTCGCGCGAGTTCCGCACCGGCCAGCCCTTTGCCGGCAAGCACCGCGACCGGCAGGTCGGCGTCGCCAAGCAATTATTCTCCGCGATGGGAATCGAGCGCGACAACAAGGACAAGCGCCAGGACTGGGTGCTACGCGGCTTCCGCCAGTTCGACGCGCCTGTGTGCGTGATCATCACCTATGACCGCGTGCTTGACGGCAGCGACGATACGCCGTTCGACTGCGGCGCCGTGGCGACCGCCCTGGTCAATGCCGCCTGGTCGCGCGGGCTCGGCGCCGTGATCAACAGCCAGGGCATCATGCAATCCCCCGTGGTGCGCGAGCACGCCGGAATAGCCGACGATCAGGTCATCATGAAAAGCATCGCGCTGGGCTGGCCGGATGAGACTTTTCCGGCAAATGCGGTGGTGTCGGAGCGGAAGTCGGTTGAGGAGGCAACGGTGTTCGTCGGGTTCGAGAAATAGCGGCGCGCGGGCGGAAGGGCTGGAGATACAGCAGTGATCCTCACCATGGCCCGACGTGCACTCGTATTGGCGGCGGCTCTTGCCGCGGCCTTGACGCCGGTCACGTGCCTTGGCGAAAGCAAGAAGCCGTTGCCGGCCAAGGCGACACAGGAACTGCCGGCCGAACTGCTCGCGCTGCTCGAACAGAAGAAGATGCCGAAATATTCGCCGATCGTTGTGCGTCTTTTCAAGGAAGAGGCGGAGCTCGAAGTCTGGAAACAGGACACCACCGGCCGCTTCCAGATCCTCAAGACCTATCCGATCTGCCGGTGGTCGGGCGATCTCGGGCCGAAATTGTACGAGGGCGACCGACAGGCGCCGGAAGGATTCTATGCAGTCACACCTGAGATGATGAATCCCAACTCCAACTTCTATCTTTCGATCAACCTCGGCTATCCCAATAAATTCGACAAGGCGAACAAGCGCGACGGCAGCTTCCTCATGATCCACGGCGACTGCTGGTCGAGCGGTTGCTATGCCATGACCGACGAGCAGATCAGCGAGATCTATTCGCTGGCGCGCGACTCATTCCGCAGCGGCCGGCCGTCGTTCCAGGTCCAGGCCTATCCGTTCCGCCTGACGCCGGCGAATCTGGCGCGGCATCGAAATAATCCCAACCTGGCCTTCTGGAAAATGCTCAAGGTCGGCAACGATCATTTCGAGACGACGCAACTCGAACCCAAGGTGGATGTGTGCAACCGCCGCTATGTATTCGATGCGCAGCCTCCCCCAAATTCGCCGCACCCTCCGGTGTTCAATCCCGCCGGAAAATGCCCCCCCTTCGTCGTCAATCCGGAAATCGCGCGACGAGCCCAGGTGAAGAGGCGCGCCGACGAGATCGCCTATGCGCAATTGCTTGAAGACAATTTGCCAGTTGCCCCGATCTACAGCGGACTGGACGGCGGAATGAACAAGGCTTTCCTCGCACGGTTTCCAGGCAGAGTGACGCTTGCGATGGTAATGCCGTACGCCTCCTACCTGCCGCAAATGCCCCCGATCCCCTGGATCGACAACGATGGCTCGTTGACCAGCAAATGGTTTGGCGCCTCGTTCTCCAATCCGGCAGTGTGTGATGCGGCTCGTGCCAGCTTCCGATCGAGCCGGTGCTAACCGGAACTGGCCGAGGCGCAGCAACTGCTGACTTGCGCCTTCTCACGATTTCCGGTACTATTTCCGGAAATCTGGAGGGACAGAAATGGGCAAGGCAAAATCCCCTCTTGCGACGCACCGCGCACGCATGGAGCGCCGGGGTTTCGTGCGGGTCGAGGTCCGTGTTCGCAAGGACGATGCGAGCCTGGTCCGCGGTGTTGCCGCGGCCTTGTCCGATCCTTTGCGCCAGTCTGAGGCGCGCAGGCTTCTTCAACAACGTTTTGGCGAGCCGCCCAAAGTGAGTCTGAAAGCGCTTCTTGCGTCCGCGCCGCTTGACGGGATCGACCTCGATCGTAGCGCCGCTCCCGGACGTGACGTCGATCTATGAGCTACCTGATCGATACCAACATCATTTCCGAGGTCCGAAAGGGCGCGCGTTGCGACCTCCATGTGTCGGCCTGGTATGCCTCTATTGCCGATGCGGATCTGTTCCTGAGCACGCTCGTCCTTGGTGAGATCCGAAAGGGCATTGAACTTGCGCGCCCTCGGGACCCGGGCAGGGCAGCCGCGCTCGAACGCTGGTTGGGGGAAATAGAGGCGGCATTCAATGGGCGCGTGCTCGGCATCGACAACGCGGTGTCCGATCAATGGGGGCGTATGAGCGCCATCAGGCCCGTTCCGGCTATCGATGGTCTGCTCGCGGCGACTGCGTTGACCAATGGCTTGACGCTGGTGACGCGCAACGACCGCAACGTCGCCGGTCTGGGCGCATCCGTGTTCAACCCGTTCAATGGCGCCGAAAACGACCGTGGATCGCAACATCCGCGGCGCTCGGCCAGAGCGGCGCATGCATAGATTCTTGAGCGATGACGGAGGGCGAGGAACATGAATCGAACCTCTCCGCGTAGGCCGACGTGGCGGGGAGTAACCCGGCATACTGGAAGCGTGGAACGGCCGGCAGGGCTTTTTCGATGGGCCCCGGCGGACGAAACAACGACAACCCCGTCTTTAAGGCCAACCACCTGGCACCATCCCGGCGCAGGCGGGTCTGGCCCGATTCGCGGCATTTGAACGGTACGCACTCCGCTGGAAAATGCTGTATAATGTCGGGGAGCCAACGCTCCGACCGACGGAGTAACGTGATGACTTCGAAATCAATGGGCCGAGTAGTCGTGTTCTCTGCGGCGCTTGCCGCCTTTGGCATAGCGCTTGTCTTCGCCATCCAGCACGTCCGCCGAGAACGACCTGCTGACACCAACGCTGCAACCGCGGCCCCAGCCGTCTCAAAGCCGGCAGCGGACGCGCGGGATCAGGGTCCGGCCGCGCTGGCCGCAGCGCAAGTGAAAGCAAACGCCGTGGCAGCCGCGCTGGCCGGATCGCCCGTACCGCCGGACAGCGGCGACGACGTGGCGGCGTTCGACGTCGCCCGCATCGAGCCGACGGGCGAAGCCGTGATCGCAGGCCGGGCGACTCCCGGCGCAACGGTGGAACTGCTGCGCAACGGCGAGGTGCATGATCGCGCGGTCGCCGATCAATCCGGACAATTCGTGATGGTCCCGCCGCGGCTTCCCGCAGGCACTTACGATCTGACGTTGCGCCTGAAGCGGCCGGACGGCACGCAGGCTTCGTCCAGGCAAAGCGTCGCAGTGGCCATTGAGCCGGGACCGACCGACCGGCCGGTCGTGGCGCTGATGACTCCGGGCAAACCCACCGTCGTGCTGTCGCAGCCGGCCGCGCCAACGCCGACGGCCGGGGCCGTGGTCGTGGAGACGGTCGAGACCGAGCCGGACGGCAAGCTCCATGTCAGCGGCCAGGCGCGCCCCGGCGCCGCGGTGAGGCTTTATCTCAACGACAGCTTTGTGGCGTCGGTGACGGCCGGCGCGGATGGACGTTTTGCGGTCACGATCAAGGAAGGGGCGACGCCCGGCCGCTACCGCGTCCGGCTGGACGAAGTGGAGCCGAATTCAGGCGCGGTCCGCGCACGCGCCGAGGTGCCGTTCAATATTCCCGACGCGGTGGTCACCGCGTCCGTGCCGGCGCAGGCCGCGGCGGCCGAGCGGCCGGACATTGCCAGCGCTGCAAGACAACCACCGCCGGCGGCCGTCGCGACCGCCCCGCCGGGCGCGGGTTCGACTTCCACCGTGGTCGTGCCGAAGATCGTGACCACCACGGTCTCCCGTGGCGACAGCCTCTGGCGTCTTAGCCGCGACACCTATGGCGCGGGCACGCGGTACGCCATCATTTACAAGGCCAACCGGGAACAGATCCGCAATCCCAACATGATCTACCCCGGCCAGATCTTTGTCCTTCCGACGCCGGACGAGCGGCGATAGCGGCGAATTGCGACGGCGAATTGCGACGCAAAGGCCGCACCGGAAACCGCCTCCAAAAAAGATGGCAGGCGTCACGCTTTCTTTCGCGAGTTCAAGCTCGAATGCCCGCGCCACGACTGCGAGGTACTGTGTACTCGTCACCGTCTGCGGACGTCTCTGCCTGCATCCCAACCCTTCGACAACCCGTTCGGCACGAGTTGTCACCCATGTCTCAGGTCCAAATTGTTACCTATGTGTCCGGGCCGGACACATTGAGCGACTGGCGGAGGGAGAGCAACTGGGATCCAACCTTCTCCGCTTGCGAGACAAGTTTAGAAGACCCCTGGCGGCCGGGCGAGGATTCTTCCGATTCTAGGTCCAAATGGGGCCCGAAGCGGAGCCCCAACGGTACTGAAATAAGGGGTCTTGTGTTGCGGCACTCCAAAAAAAAAGGCCCTGCCACGAGGGTGGGGCCGGCGGCCGGGCTCTCATCTGCCCTCGTCGGGATGCACCCACTTGTAAGGCGTGATCTCCTGCGTCGCGGGTCAGCTTGATCATGTGCACCGGCGGCGCATACCGGCCCTTTTTGCAGGACCGGCATTTCAGCGCGGCTTCCAGTTTCCAGATCGGCGTGTCCCGCGGCCGGCGGATGGCGTTGAGCGGTAAGCTCGCCCTGGTCTTGCAGCGGTTGCATTCGACTTCTAGCCAGCCCAAGCCGCCATTGAGGCATTGCCCGATCGTCGGCGACGGCTGTGCTGGCCCGCCATAGCCCTCCATGCGGATCGACCAGGCGTAGGCCTCGGCTCGGTCTGCTTCACGAGCAGCCTCCTTAGCGCGCGACCCCCGAGCTATGACCCGCCGCAAGGATGGACCCCGCCGCCGTAGGACGCTTAACAGCCCTATTAACCGTCCCCTGAGACGGAAATCGGACAGACGAAAAGCCAAGCTCTCGTCTATGGTCGCGGGATGGACAGGAAGCCCCTCTCATGGCGCGAGAACGCTACGATGGCCGTCGTGGTCATCGGGCTGTGGACCTTCGCATTCTGGCTGTTCAAATTCAGTGGCCTGTCTTGAATCTGCGAGTGGCCTAATTCGGCCAGTACCCATTTTTAGGGCGTTATGCCGCCACCCCCGCGCCCCGCGCCCCGCGCCCCGCGCCCCGCGCCCCGCGCCCCGCGAGCAAATTTGTTGCCTGAACTCTCTAATCAAGCCTTGGATCGCCTTTTTCTACACGTTGACCTAGAGTGTTGCTCGGTGATTCGGGCTGTCTATTGATGCGCGACAGAGCAGGGCAGCGGGCATTTCAAAATGCCCGGCTTCAAAAACGGCAAAAGGCCGACGTGGCGCGATTACTCGAGCGCGCCCTCCAGCTGCATCAAACGGGACTGCTTCCCGATGCCAAGGCCGTCTATCACCAACTGCTGGAGCTTGCGCCCAACCATTTCGATGCGCTTCATTTGCTCGGAACCATAGAGTCGCAGGCCAAGAACTATCAGCAGGCCGAAGTCCTGCTAAGCCGGGCGGTTACGGTGGACCCGCGATCCGCCCAGGCCCAATTGAACCGGGGGGTGGCGCTTTACTGGCTACAACGCCATGAGGAGGCTCGCGAGAGCTATCAAAAGGCCATCGCCTTGCGGCCCAATTACGCCGCTGCCCTGTTCAATCTCGGCAACCTGTGCCGAACCGTTAATCATCTCGATGAAGCCGTCGAGAACTACGACAAGGCGATCGTCGCCAAAGCAGACTTTGCCAACGCCTGGCACGCGCGCGGTCTAGTGCTTTCGCAACTTTCGCGCATTACAGAGGCGCTGGAGAGTTTCGACCGCGCGCTGGCAATCGATCCGCGCCACCTCGACATAATCAACGACAAAGGCCTCGTGCTTTACGACGCGGGCCGCCCGCTTGACGCCCTTGAAACCTACGACCGGGCACTCGGCATCAATCCAAACCTCGTTCATGTGCTGAACAATCGCGGCAACGCGCTATTCGTGCTTGATCGTCTTGATGAGGCGCTCGCAAGTTACGACAAAGCGCTGGCAATCGATGAACGCTTTGCCGAGGCCCATAACGGCCGAGGCGGGACGATGCGCCAGCTTCGGAACTATGACGAAGCGATCGCGAGCTTTAGCCGCGCGCTGTCGATCATGCCTGATTATATCCCAGCGCTGGCGAACCGCGCCGCCACATTTCTCGACCTTCACCGGTATGATGACGCCATGGCAGACTTTGATCGGGTGATCGCGTTGGCGCCTGGCAACGAGGAGGCATGGTTCGGGCGCGCCAATCTTTTGATCCAGGCGAAGCGAGTTGCCGAAGCCCTGCCCGATTGCGAGAGGGCACTTGCGATCGCACCCGATTCCTTTCGTGCGCACAGCCTGCTCGGTCAATGCCTCGCGGCGCTTGGCCGGTTCGACGATGCCATCGCCAGTTTCGACAAGGCCCTGGCAATCAAGCCGGATTTCCCGGAAGCGATTTCCAACAAGATCTTCGCCCTCGATTTCGTCGCCGACGCCGACGTTGCGCAACATCAGCAGGTCCGGCGTACATGGTGGGAGCAGGTCGGCGCGAAGGTCGCGGCAGCGCACGTCGGCGCCCACGACAATGGTCGCGATCCGCAGCGCCGCCTCGTGCTGGGCTATGTCTCGTCGGACTTCCGCGAGCATTCCGCGGCGCTCATTTTCAAGCCCGTTCTGCAACACCACGACAAGGCGCTGTATGAGTCGGTCTGCTACTCTTGCTCGCCGTTCGCGGATGCAACGACGTCGGAGTTTCAACTGATTGCAGACCGTTGGCGCGACGCATCGCAATGGAGCGACGCGCGTCTCGCCGAACAGATCCGCGCCGACAACATCGACATCCTGATCGACCTGTCCGGACATACCGAGGGGCACCGGCTCGGCGTATTTGCGCGCAAGCCGGCACCGGTTCAGGTGCATGGCTGGGGCCATGGCACCGGCACCGGACTGCCGACGATCGACTATTTGTTCTCTGACCCGATCGCGATTCCCTTCGAGGTTCGGCACCTGTTCGCGGAAGCGATTGTCGATCTGCCTTGCTTTGTGACACTGGAACCGTTGCCATCCGGGATTCCGCATACGGAACCGCCGGCGCTCTCCAACGGTTTCATCACCTTCGGCGTATTCAACCGCATCAGCAAGATTTCGGATAATGCCGCGGAAACCTGGACCCAGATCCTCAATCGGGTGCCGCAGTCGAAACTGCTGATCAAGAGTTTCGCGCTTGACGATGGGCTTGTCCGCGACAATTTGCTGGCGCGGTTCGCGCGTTGCGGATTGCCCCCCGAACGTATCGAGCTGATTGGGGCTAGCTCGCGGTCCGACCACCTCGCAACATTCAACCGCGTTGATATCTGCCTCGATCCTTTCCCGCAAAATGGCGGTGCCAGCACCTGGGAATCCTTGCAGATGGGCGTGCCGGTTGTGGCAAAGCTAGGCAACAGTTTACCCGGCCGCGCCGCCGGCGCCATCCTCGCCGCGCTGGGCCTGCCGGACTGGGTCGCGAATAGCGGACAGGCCTATGTCGAAATCGCGGCAACGCGAGCTACAGGATTCGACGATCTTCGACGTCTCCGCCGCGAACTACCCAGACTCATTGAGGCTGCGCCAGCGGGCAATCCCCAGATCTACGCGCAAGCCGTCGATGCCGCCTATCGCGCGATGTGGACCGCCCATTGCGAGCGTAGCCCGGCGTAACCCGTCGTCCAAAATGGAGGCGACCATAAAGTTTTAAGAAGTCCTTGCCGATTTGGTGGACGAGCATCTGACCCGTGAGAGCTACGAGGGGATCGTCCGGGCGCTAGAATTAAAGTTGATCGCCATGCGCGAGCAAGGATCGAAAGAGCTCGCAGACACGGCCGACGAATAAACCATATCCGCGTCGTAAGACCGTCCCGGCCGGCGGCGAGTATTCGGAATACGGCCGGGCGATCAAAGCGCAGTCGAGTGGGCTATTCAAGCCGGAGATGACCTAACACTCGTGCGAAAGGCCCCGTTGGGGAACGAGGCCTTTCCTAAGAGGGGTACATCCGCCCTCCTGTCTTCTATCGGGACGATAGCGAAACGTCATTTTTGCTGGATCAGAAGCACTGGCACGCCGCGAGGTCCGAGCTGTTCGCGCTGGATATCGTCCTCAGACTTGTCGGGCTCAACCCCGTTGATCGGCAGCTCTTTTGTTCACGGACTACTTCTCCCGCCTTACGCCTTTGAATTTTTTGGCGGCTGTTTTCTTGGCGGCGGATTTTTTCACAGCCATGAACTCCCCGGGCTTCTTGCTGCGCTTGGTCCAGGCTGTCACGCCGCCGAGCTTGGCTTTAAGCTGGGTCCGCTTTTTTCCGCTCCTTTTCGAGCGTTATCGCCCTTCGGCTTGTTTACTGCCATCCTCGCCTCCCTTGTTGCCGAAAACTAATTCGGTTGGCCGCAGAGGGTTCCAGCGGCGGAACGAATCACCAAAGCCGTACTTGAATCCCGGTTCTGTTGCGTGGAGTTGCTGTAATGCGTAGGTCCCATTGAACGCCATCGATCGTTCCAAATGACGAAGATCAAAACGTCTACCTGGTGGTCGACGATCTCGGCCGGCACGGGCGCGTCTGGCGGGAAACCGATGCCGAAACGACGGACCTCGAAACCGTTATCCAGGACCTGCTGGGTGGGCAGTACAGAAATCCGGTCCGGGTCGTTTCTTTTAACACCGCCGAAAAATGGTCGCAGAACGTCATTAGTGTTTTTAAGCCTCTCGAAACACTCGGATTTCGAGAACCGTACCGAATCCGCGGAGTCCAGAGCTTCAGAGATATATAGGCCATCGGAGAAGAATGCGGGCGCGCGGCCGGGGAGCAGTACGAGCCAAAGCGCGAAGTCACTGCGATTGCCGGCTAAATTGCCCATACATTTAGACGGAGAATAAGCGCCTAAATGAAGCTGGCGGAGAGAGAGGACCTGGGATCGAACCGTCTCCGGGTAGCCCATCGCAGACTAGGGTGCTCAGTCGCACAGGATCGTGTTGGCAGAGGGAGAGGAACCGGGATCAAACCTTCTTCGGGTAGCCAGTAGCAGCTTGGAGGATTCAGGCGGACTTGAGGGTCTTCTGAAAAGGCGCCCCAGCCAGAGTCGCTTCAGCAACTTTGAGGGGGCCTGCCCGCCAAACTGTAACGGCCAAGAAGCCTCTCCCGCCTGACGCCGCCCGCTCCGAGCGGCACTGTCAGCCGATTACCCTCTCAGTGCAGCCAGATCCCAACAATCCTGGAAGTACTTCGAACCTTTTATCACTCAAGTTTGGCCTCGATCATGGTTTCGGCTACTCGCTACTCGCGATACCCTGATATCCCCTTGCTTGCTACAAAGCGCGTACTGGAGGAGTTCGCCACCCTCTTATCGTTTCCTCCAATAGTTGGCGCCCCAATAATAGAGGGTTGTACGGTCGGTCGGGTAGGTCAAGCCGTAATCGACGCCTGACAAGGCATGCTCAACGTTGTCCCGATCTAGATCAACCATCCTCCAAGAAGGATCTCGTTCATTTATCCTTTGCTGGTCTCGTCCATTCAATCGCGGCCGTCTAATTCTGCCCGCTCTAACGAAATTCTTTTGCGCTTGCACTAGCGAGGCACTATTTGCGCCGCCATCGCTCAAAACAAACCGCAACTGAGAAACATCATCTTGCCATCCGCAAGTCCTGCAAACTTCATCTGAACCCGGCGGCAGGTCAAAAGTCAGGTACCCACAACATGGGCAGGGGTATTCTCGATTTCCGTGCCTCATTGCGTGCGAACCACCAGTCGATTCAAGACTAAGCCTTTTTTTTGGAAGAGCCCTCACTGTAGCTTGCCGGGCTGTCTGCTCCAATAGGTGGGCGACCTCGGTTTGAAGTACGTTTTCGTGCTGCCGTCGGGGTTATACGAGCCGAAGGTGTTTGTCGCCGGCTCATAAACGCGAATGACACCATACGAATCAATCTTGGTTGGGAGACCGTCGGTCTGGGACTGCTTGAAGAATTGCGATGCCTTATTGGCATAGTCGATTGGATCCGTCGCGCCAAAATCAGACCCATGATCATCGAAGTGCTTCTGCAGCGAGTTTGGGTTTCCCCATAACGCATCTTCCAGCCTGCTGCCAAGTTCGCCTCCAATAAGTCGACCGGCCCATGCGGCGGCAAATGCGCCCGGGCCAGTCTCGATGCCGAGTAGCCCGGCAACCGCGCCGCCAACCATACCTCCGATGAATCGTCCTGCCTCGGCATTAAACAAATACCCGAACGCGCCGGTGATGGCGCCGTTGGCGAATTTGCCGCCGCCGGCGACGGAGGCGGTACCGCCGAGCACGGCAGAGGCGACCAGTTTCTGGGCGCCGTTCATACCGCCCATGAGGGGTCCCCCCGCGGCGCCGACTGCACCAGCAAGCGCACCGGACTGGCATGAGCCGCCTGAGGCGACCGACGAGGCACAGCCTACCAGAGCATGGCCTGCGACGTTGAATGCGTGGATCTCCGTTCCGAACGCCGGTTGGAAATGCGCGGGCATGTCGCCGACGGGGTTGTAGTTCGCCAATGCATTGGTTGCATTACCCACCCCGAAGAACGCCGCGGCGGTTACCCCTGCGATAGCGGCCGATCGCAACACTTGGCTGAGATTTCCTCCGGACAGACCGGCGGCGACGGCCGCGCCCCCTGCTGCTGCGGTAGCGGCCAGGGCCATGCCGGCAAAGCCGAGCACGGGTAGAATGACATTCAGCGCGATCGTCGTACCTATCTGCAGTATCGCCCGCGCGATCGGGTTGGTCTGGAAGAAGTGGGTGACCGCCTGGAAGGCGCCGCTGATCGCGTGCGATACGCTGCGGAAGAAGCTCGACAGCCATGAGTATCCGTTCGGGTCGGTGAAGGCGAGCGGGTCGTTGCCGACGTAGGAGTAGCGGTTCCAGCCTTGCGGGTTCATCGGGTCGGTGACGAACGGATCGGCGCTGGTCATCCGCGCCAGCAGGGGGTCGTAGACCCGGCCGTTGAGGTGGACCAGCCCGGACACCGAGAGCTGCTCCTCGCCGGTGAAGCCGCGCGTGGTCTGGCTGGTCAGGCTGCCGGCGGGATCGTCGGTGCCGTCGGGATTGCGGCGCTTGCCCCAGGCGTCATAGGACAGCCGCTCCACCACCACGCCGTACTCGTTGGTGATGACGGAGATCGAGCCGAGGTGGTCGGTGTGGAAGTAGCGCGTGGCCAGCGTCTCCAAGCCGGCCTGCAGCGTGCGCATGCCGACCTTGGCGTTGCCGACCGAGAGGTACTCGGTCCACTTCGCCGACGCCGTGCCGGGATTGCTGATCTCCGCCATCACGCCGAACGCTGCGATATACAGCGTCGTCCCTTCCGGCGTCACCTGTTTGAAGCGCTGGTGCTCGGTATCGTCGAGGAAGCTGATAGTGCGCGCACCCTGGGTAATGCTCGCGGGCTTGTTGTAGGAGGTGTAGGCGATGGTGCGGCCAAGCCCCGCGGTCTGGTTGCCGTTGGGGTCGTAGGTGAAGGTGGTCGAGATCGTGCCGCCGCTGGTGCTCATTACCGCATGCGGCCGCGGCGAGCCGGGCGGCGCATAGCTGTAGTTGCCGACGTCCGACTTCGACAGCATGTTGCCGATCGCACTGTAGGAGAAGGTCTTGACCAGCGGCGCCGGGCTCAGGCTGACCGTCGCCGAGGTCAGGCGGTTGAGCGCGTCATAGGTGAAGGTCTCGCTGAGGCTGGTGTTGGCGTCGCTGCGCGACAGCGGGTTGCCGAGCGGGTCGTAGGTGTAGGAGAGATTTTGCACCGCGTTGCCGCCACCGGTTCCGATGCCGGTCAATCGTCCGGTCGTGGCGCTGAAGCTGCGGGTGGTGACCAGGCCGTTGCCGGCGGTCTGCTGCGTCAGGTGCTGCTCGGCGTCCATCGCATTCGCGGTCCAGTGCACCTGGTTGGTTGCATCGTCCAGCAGCTGGTTGGCGTAGCCGAGATTGTTGTAACCGTAGCGGGCGGTGAAGCCCGAGGGATACGCCACCTTGCTCAGGCGGCCATGGGCGTCGTAGGTCGCGCCCATCACATAGGTCGCGCCGTCGGCGGTGGTCGATACCTGCAGGGGCCGCCCCAGCGCGTCGTAGCTGACGCTGCGCGCAAAGCCGCTGCCGGGACCGGCAACGATGGCCGACGAGGCCAGCTTGCCGATACCGTTCGCCGCCGTGTCATAAGTCCAGACGCTGGTCATGTCGGGCTCGACCCGCTGCACCATGCGGCTAAGCTTGTCGTAGCTGACGCTCGTGATCTGCCCCTTGGCGTCGGCCTGGGTAAGCAACTGGCCAAGCGTGTTGTAGGTGTAGGTCCAGAAGCCGAGATCCGGATCGGCGCTTGCGATCTTGCGGCCGCGCAGGTCGTAGGTGGCCGTCACCACATTGCCGACGGCATCGGTGGTCTGCACCAGGTTGCCGACCGCGTCGTAGGCGTGGGTCATGGTATTGCCGAGCGCGTCGGTGACCGCGACCACCTTGCCCTGGCTGTTCTTGGTCACCGTGCGGGTCTGGTTCAGCGCATTGGTGTCGATCACGGTCAGGCCGTGATAGACGGTCTGCGTCACGCTGCCGTCGGGCTTGGTCTCGGTTACCACGCGACCGAGCGTGTCGTAGCTGTAGGTGGTGAGCTGCGGCGTGCCGCCGGCCAGGAAGTAGGGTCGGCTGGTCTGCGACACCCGCCCCAGCGCATCGTATTGCCGCGTGGCGCGGACGGCTGCGCCGTCAAAGCCTTGCGTCTCGCGCGCGGTCTCGCGATCGAGCAGGTCGAAATACACCAGCAAGACCGGCCCGTTGACAGTGGTGCCATCTGCGGCATAGGGCGTGGTCTTGACCTGGGTGGGCAGTACAGAAATCCGGTCCGGGTCGTTTCTTTTAACACCGCCGAAAAATGGTCGCAGAACGTCATTAGTGTTTTTAAGCCTCTCGAAACACTCGGATTTCGAGAACCGTACCGAATCCGCGGAGTCCAGAGCTTCAGAGATATATAGGCCATCGGAGAAGAATGCGGGCGCGCGGCCGGGGAGCAGTACGAGCCAAAGCGCGAAGTCACTGCGATTGCCGGCTAAATTGCCCATACATTTAGACGGAGAATAAGCGCCTAAATGAAGCTGGCGGAGGGAGAGGAACTGGGGTCGAACCTTCTCCGAGTATCCCAGAGTAGCTTGGAGGATTCAGGCGAACTTGAGGGTCTTCGAAAAAGGCGCCCCAGCCGGAGGTCCCTTTCAGCAACCTTCAGGGCCCGGCTCGATCGCGCGTCGATCAGAGACTTCTTCAACAACCCGCTAGAGGCAAGATTTCTTTATCTCAACACAAAGCCCGACCTGAGCGCTGTGCAATAATTGCTTTGCCTTATTCAGGCTGTTCTTCCTTGTGATGCCGTCAGCGATGGCCATATCTAGCTGACGAATTGCCTTCTCCATTTCAGCGATAAGTGTGTTTCGTTGCTGTTCAGCCGGCCCTCCCGGCAACTTGTCCCACAAGTCGTATGCGGCGACAACGAATTGTAGCGCACCAAGTCCGCACAGGCCGGCACCCACTCCCGTCTCAATCGCCAAGCACCCGATCAGAATCTGGGTCTTTGATATCGCTATCATTTGCGTATCAAACCAAAGTCGCAGATTACTTGGCTTGTCGTTACGAAGCTCGTTGATTTTTTGCTGAAGCAGTTGCTTTGCGCGTACAGCTGGACTGTCATAAGCGAGGGCCGTTTGAATATCGGCATCAGAAAACGCGGCGGCCCCACCAGGTTTGAAAAGCTGCTCCCGTAGGACCTCGGCGCGTGTACACGTCATAGCGTTAACCACGCCAGAACCGCCTGGCAACCAACCATAATACACGATGAACTTATCCGGCTTGGTCTTGAAGCTGGCTAGGCAATCGTTCGGCAACGGTTGCGCTGCGGCCGTCTGCGGCGACATCAACACGTATCCCGACAGAAAAATCAAAGAGATGATAATGCTAACGTAGATAGTTGTACGGCTTCTATGCATGATCACGCTCCATCTTTCTGTGTTTCGGCTTTGCATAATCCTCAATTGCGGAAGTTGCGTTCCCTGGGTGTGCACTATTTTTGCTCGTCGGTGAGGCTTTAAGATCAAGACTCTCACGGCAAAGCCTAGCCCGCACCACTCCGCCCCGCGGCTGCTCATCTTGGAGCCGGCACCCGTTCTGCAACGCCCACGCGCGTTGACGAACACGAGAAGGTGAGCCCTCCCGCGTGGTTTCCCCAACTGCATTCAAAGATCCCTCCTTCCCAAAGCGGCTTTCGAGCGAAGACACCGACCACTCACTGATCGACGTTCCTTCACAGGCCACATCGAACTTTACCCGGCTCCACAAACGATAGTTGGCCACCGCGGGATCGCTGGTCGCAGGATTCTCTGAAAAGCTATCATCTGTCCGGCACATGAACGCAAGCGCCTGCGTTCGGGTCATTATCAGACCTTCAAAGCCGAGCGCTTTCTTCGTTGCTTCCGACGGGAGGTACGACTCGCGCATCAGGAGAGGGCCCCATCCTCGCAATGAACGTCTTGACCTCAATTTTCACTTCTGCCGCCCACGTCAGAACCGGGCTTAGAAAGCAAATCGCGACAGCAACCGTCAAGAATCCTTAGCACGCCTATCTCCCGCCGATGGAGTGCCTAAAAAACCAATATACTTCATTGAGAACGCAATCTCCGCGCGAGTCAATTACCAATTGTAAGAATTGCTTGCCCGCACGTAAATCCTGTGGCAGCTTAAATATTATTGTAGATAGCGCGGCTTGCAGAACCGTGCCGCGATTTTTTTCGTCTTTCTTTTTTTAAAGGGGGGCGCGCGTGGACGAGCGTGTGAACGCCCGCGGCGGGCGGGCGGGCAAATCGAACTCGTTGTTGGTGTCGCGACGCGCGATTGTGGGCGGACTTTCTGTCTCGGCCATTGCGGCAACAACGCGTGCGGTAGCAACCGAACCCACGGCTTTTGAAAGCAAGCCGCCGGCATTCACATTAAGGCCTACGTCGGTGCGAGATGATCGCGGCCGCCCCTTGGCGCCACGCCGCTATTTCGCGGAAATCTTGCTGCTCGAACACTATCTCTGTGAGCAATGCGAGATAAAAGATAACCCTCCAAATTGGCGCATCTGCACGTCGGAGGAAAACCGAAACCTAACCGCAGGAGAGCGCAAAACAATACGTCGAGTCTGGAAAAATATCGTATGGCGCCGCATCGCGTTCAACGCGACGCCGTTTGCAGATGCCGAAACCGGGATTGTTTTCAAGCCTGCCGAAATACAAAAATTTCGTACCTTTGAAATTAACAGATCCCGTTTTCTAGACAGTGAGACAGCAACCTTCAAACTGTCATTCGAATTGCTGGACAAGGCCAGCGTAGCCTATCTGCAGGCCAAAGTCGCGTTCGGAAACGACAGTTTCAGGTCGGATGCTGTCGCTGCATTCGATTTTTTCGATGTCAAGAAGAGCATCCCACTCGAATTTCCCATTCGCTCGGAAAGGAAGCTGGACGCAATTCTTGCGCGTCTCTTCGAAAAACGAATTTCCGTCGATCAGGGCGGCGGCATCCTCAAGCTGTTCAACGACGGGCATTGGGAAATTCAAACCGACCTGAAGCCCTCGTCGCGCAACCGGCTGGTCGCGCTTGAGGGTGCCGTGACCTTCCGCAATCTGAAAATCCACCGCATCCCGGATGGCGAGGGGCCGGGCGCGGCGTTGCAGGGAGAAATTACCAGTAAGGACACGGAAAAGCGGAGAAACACGACAAGCTCCGACCCGACGGCAAAGGCAGCGCAGCAGAACGGACAAATGCGGGATGGCAACTCCGCCGCGGCACAGAAACCGATCACCACAGCCCTAATTGGAGTCGCCCACGGAGTGGAATGGAACGTCAAGGACCCTCCCGCTCTCAACAAGTCTGCGCCTCAACTTACGTTTAGTCATGATCCGTGTGTGCCGTTGCAACTTGCGTTCCGGCATTGGGGCAATCCTGCAAACGCCGTGTCTCTCCTGAAGGCGGCCGGGACGGTAACGCTCATCCACGCCGAGTCCAAGCAGGTGCCGCCCAGCCGTTTCGAGTTGCGCGAAGCATTGTTGACGCGGCGGTCTCTCGCGGCGGAAGAAAGGGCGGGCGGCGGCGTTATCGATGAAATCCGCGGCCGGATCTCCGACAAGACGTTCACTCTGGATACGGCCTATGGGCCAGTCGGCATCGAGGGTGATCCGCCCGAAAAACCCAAAGTCGTGTCCGGACAATCTAGCAAGTTTCCACCAGATTTTGCCGACATCGATCTTCCCGAACTCGGCCGCACCGAATTTTACGCGCGGCTGTCGGCAGACCGTCTGGTCAATTTCGAAGCCCGCGCGCTGTTGCGTAATTTCAACATCGCGCTGGAGCAGCCGGCATCGGCCGTGTCGCGAGAGGCGAAGCAGGCAATCTCGAGCCCGGATGACGTGTGGAGCCGTCTCGACTTCAGCGCCACCGAAACGTTGTTCAGCATCTCAAACATCGAAAAACGGCCGATCATCCTGCACAAGCGGCTGGCGATCGAGAACGACCGGACACTGAGCGAGCAAGAGAGAAATGACGCGCTGCGACGCGCGGCCGATGGTTCATTCGCGCGCGCCTGGATACCACTAGGCGAACCGCCGCTGACATTGAGCGAGACCCCGACCAGTGGCGTGAAGAACCGCCAGTTCACGACGATCACCGCGCCGATCCGGATCGCGCTTGATGGCGCAACCCTGTCGGCTCGCCGTGCCGGCGATCAGTTAGCGCTGTCGTTCGGATTCCAGGGACTGTTTCTTGAAATTGGCAAGCGCGCCAAGGCCGGCAGCACGACGCCATACGCGCGGATCGTACCCGCACAAATTCGCCACGCCGCGGGCCCCACCAGTACACCAACGCCGGGACAAACCGACGCTCGCCGTAGCGACGACCGGCCCCGTCTGCTGGTGCATTTCCCACCGCAGCATGTCGCGGAGCAGGCCTATTACCGGCAGATCAACGACGGCGTCGCATTGCCGCCGGCACCCGAGTGGATCACCAGCCCGTCGACCTATCTTGGCAAGCTCACTGCACTCGCCGAGAACGGATGTCTTCAAAATGAAGCGCGACGCCGGGCTTTGCAGGACGAGCAGCGCACGTTAAAGGGCGACAGCGGATTGTTCTCTTCCTTCCTGGACCTGGTCGCGACGTTCTCGAGCGGCGCGGTTTGGGACGATCCGTTTTGTGTCGATTCCTATCTTGCCCTGGTTCCGGAGTGGGATGCACTCACCGCTGCGCAGCGAATCTATATTGGCACCCATCCATTGGCGCTCGATCCCGATGCGCGCAGGTTCTTCCTTGCTTTGCTCCGCGCGCAGGACAAGGTAAGGAATGGGGCCGGCACTGCCGAGGAGAAAATCTGGACACTGCCGCCGCTGGATGCACCGGCCTCTTTGCGAGCGCTTTTCGAGCACACGCTGAATCGCGAGCTTCCTGCGGACGTCACCCTCTGGTCCGAAGATTTGCAGGAGCAATTGCGGCGCGGCATGGTGCAGCGCGACGCTGAATTTGCAAGGGTCTCGACGTTATATGCCAAGCTCAAGAACAAAGGGGTTGGTGACGACCCCGAAAAGAAATCGAAATTGCGTCTGCTACCGGCCGAATATCCTGGCTCGCGCGCGCTTGCCAAACTGCTAAAGGAGCCAGCGCTCGCCAGCGCAGACGTCCGCAAATTCCTGATTGCACTCCACGAGTGCTATTTTGCTCCGGAAGCTTTCAAGGCGGTTACGCCGGCGCGTCTGTCTGGTCCATCGCGGCTCGTCTTTGCGCTGACCTTCGACGCCGCGCATGAGATGATTCCATTCACGCTGGACGGCCTGACTGATTGGGGGCGGCATGACCTCGTCGTCACGCGCCGCGCCGAAATGCTCGAGATCGCCCCCGGCGGGCGGCAACCCCATGACACTTTGCGTGCGCCGGAAACCGATATCGGGCGCATTTTGCGCTATCAGGGAATTCAACCTGATCGAACTATCGCGGGCCGATTCGACGATATCGGAGGCTCGCTGCAAGAGCCGGCCAAGGACGTCACTTCGATAGAGTTGCCGTTTCGGCTCATGCTTTCACCAAGCCAGTTCGGCCGCTTCCGTACACCGCATCCGATCGACAACAAGGTACTATGGCCGAGCGGGGAAAAATGGAGCGTCGCGCCGAGCCTGTGGTCGGCCAATCTCGATCTCGAAGGCCGCGCGCCTTCGCTCCGAGCGATCTGGTCACCGGACTTCAGGCCCGGAACAGTGACAGCAAAAGCGCCGCCGCCGGTCCGGGACAACAGCGCGCCCTGGGGTCTGGCCAATCAGGAGGGCGAGCCGGCAAATTTCCGGACCGGCCTTGATGCGTTTGACCGCCACGAGATTGTTGGCCTCAGTTCGATCTACGGAATGCCGGCGATGGGGCGCCGGAGCGCCGCGCTGCGGCTGATGGACTCTTCGCAGGTCGAGCCGCCCGAGAACTATAAACTGCCCGGCATTAAGGCCTACAAGAACGAAGGCTTAGGTAAGGACACCGATCAGTCGGCGATCTACATGCCCGAGCCGTTGGGCGTCCGCGCGCTGCGGCTTAGCGCGCGCGGCGGCACGCTCAATCTCGACACCACGTTCCGGCCGCCTTCGCCCGAGCTCGACAAAATGGGCCGGCCGCTGAGTATCGGCTTCTCGGTCGAACGATGGCGGCAGATCACCGTGATCGGGCGCGATATCGAAACCGAGGTGGTCTACAAGGGCTATTTGTTTCCGCTCGGCGTACGCGCATCGCTGGTCAAACTCACCGAACGGCTGTTTTTCCGCAATCCTGCGAACAATCAGGTCAGCGCGTTTCTGATCCAGCGCAAATTCATCCGCATCGGCGATCCCGACAAGACATACCCGGCGGCGGGACAAGCCGATGACGGACGGCGCTTCCCGGTCTCGCGGCTGAAAATGCTGACGCTACAAACGCCGGACATTGTCGATCCGCTAAACGATAGAGTCCGCGAATTAAAGCCGCTACCTCGTAGCTTCAAGAATTCAGAAAATGTGGAAAAGCAGCTCCGGTTTTGCGAGCTTCCCGGCGGACGAATCGACTTCGCCTCAGGCAAGGAGATCCCGATTGTCCCTCGCAGCGAACTGAAGCCCGGCCTGGTGTTCTGGCCGCGAACGAGACCCGGCGCCTCGGACACCATCTCGTTCGAATTCACGATCGAAGGCAATCCGTCGTCGGTGCGGATGCCCTTGCTGTTCGTCGATAACATCGCAGCCAACGACCCCGAGGTGCTGTCGGCGCTCAGCGATTACTACAATGGCGCTGACGAGACGCCCCGAAAATTTCGAACGGTTTGGCACGATGGCGCGCGGCGCCGTTACGCTGAAGAGCAGCGCGAGGGTCAATGCACGCTCGAAACACTGTCGTGGACCATCGGCGCGGAAGGCCGCGCCGGCAGCAAGGCCGATGTGCTGGACCCGATCGAACTGCTGGACCGGAAGTCGCCCAATACCGACACACCGTTCAACATGCGGTTTGAAAAAGATCCGATCCTCGAAGGCGCGGATCAGCCGCCATTCTATCCGTTCATTGCCCGCGCCAAGGTGAAAGCCGGCCCGGCCGAGCGCTTCGTCGGCCGCTCTCTGCGCGCGGTCGATATTTTCTTTCCCAAGTTCTATCGCGAGAAGGGATTTTCGAAAGACGATAAAGACGAGGTCGTGCCCGAAGGCTACGCGGAGTTGATTGAACAGCTTTCGCTCGATATGGGAAGCGCAGGCGACCGCTCGGGCGGGCTCGCGCAGCCTGCAATGAATGTCCAGTGGCTCTCACGCAAGGTCGGGCCGGTTGGCGCCCCATCGAAACCAGCGCCTGTACCAGCATCGACATCAACTCCCGCACCCATTGGTGACACAGGTGGCGCGCCGCCGGCGTTCAACTTCAAGAGCTTCTTCTCCAGCGACGCCAAGCTGCTTGGACTCGTGACGTTCAGCGACCTGCTAAATCTTACAGGCAACGACCAACTGCCCCGAATGAGCGAGAAAATCGACTCTGCAATCGAGGAGACCTTGTCGCTGCTGCGGCGCGAGGTGCTCCCGGTTCTGGTCACCGCGATCACCACCTTCCGGACGAGCTGGGACAAGGCGGCCGCGGAAGTCTTGAAGACAACGACGTCGGACATCGACGCCACCAAACTCGACCTCAAACTGCTGTATCCCGAGCTCGACGCGAGTCTGACCGACCTGCGCAAAGCGCTCGACGTCGCCGCCACCAGCGATGCCTTGGAGGCGATCGTCGCATTCTCCACCATCCGGCATTCCGGCCACCGGTTGCTCAATGCGTTGCGCATCATCGCGCGCGATCCTGTCGGTCCAATCAAGACCGAGGTTCGCCTGCGCGTGCGTACGCTGCTCGGCGGTGTACTGGATTTACGCGATAGACTTGAAGCGACCTTGCAGCAGCCGCTGAAGGATGTCGCGGGCCAGGTGTTAAAATTGGTGGAAGCCAAGGTCGAGAGCGACGCCCAGGTTTTGCTCGCGTCGCTGATGCGCCTCCCGATGTTTGTCGAACTGACAACACCGGAAGAGCGCGCCGCGCTGGAAAAAGCCAAAGCCCTTGCTGCGCTGGCGATGCTGCAGGCCATGGCTAAGAACAAGCTTGCTTCCTTTCCCGTGTTCGTATCCGGAAAAGCGGATGAAGCGATCGAAGACATCAAGCAAGAGGTTTTGGATGCAACCGCCAACGTGTTGCTTGCAACGCTCCACAAATACCACTCGCAGATCGAGACCATCGCGAAGCTCAAGGACAACAACGCACCGGCGATCAAAACGATCATCGACCGGCTAAAGCCGCCCTTTGATCGCCGAAGCGTCGAGCAGGCAGTGGTTGCCATTGCCGGGCGCAGTCTCGAATCGCTGCTGTCGAATGAGGGGCTCATCAGCAAAATTGCGGAAGCCGTTCGAGCCTTTCAGGACAGCAAAGACGATCCCGTTCAACGCGCGCTGACGGCGCTCAAAATGCTCGGCGATGCAATGGCCGAGGATTTATCCATCGCGCTGGTCGCAGTCAGCAGGACATGGCTGCAATACTGCAATTCGCTGATCAGCGAGATCAGAGGTGCGTTGGTGGCCATTGCTCCGCCGACGGCTGCACTCGGCACATTGCGTACTGAGATCACCGCTGTTGCCGATGCAATCCCCGAACCACCGGCCCCCACGACCCTCGTTGCACGGCTCAGGGAGCTTGGGGTAGCGGTGCAGACGCTTGAACTCGCGACGACGAAGGTGAGCGATCTTCCGGATGCCTGCAACAATCCGGATGCGGCGCGCGACGTGCTCCGGATCCTGTCCGAACCGCTGGCCGCCTTGCGGCGCGTCACGGCCCTCGCGCGAGACGTCAGCCGCGATCTGCTGACAGACCCTGCGGTAGTTATCGCCGTCCGTATGCGTTTTGCAAATGCGTGGCTCGCTGCGGCCAAACAGGCGGCGAAAGACGCAAACACGGCCGTGACCGCTACGGTGGCGAACAAGCTCGATGCCCTTGCTACCAAGCTCAAAGACGAGGCCCGCGGCCTTCCGGCTCCAGTGCGAGAGGAACTGGAGGCCATTGCCAACGAGATCGCGTCCGCAGACACCGCTTCGTTGCGAGGCGTCGTCGAGACATGGCAAAAAAAGATCGAAGACTTTCCGAACGTAATCCAGGACGACGCTGCATTGGAGCTCTTCCAGAAGCAGTTCGAGAAGCAGCTTCGTCTGGTCGAAACCGAAATCCGCTCGAAGGTGGCCGCGCCGTTCGAGCGATTGGTGCGGCTCGCGGACAGAGCCGACGAGCAATTTTGCAATGCACTGATCAAGGTCATCGTGCAGCCCGCGATCAATCCGCTGCTGGCGCCGCTCGAACTTGTCTACGAGCAGATCATAAGAGCTCGCGAGGACCTCGACACGCGCATTGGCAATAGCAGCGAAAAGGGATTCTTGCGCTTCATCGCGGTTCTGTTCAAGCAGGACAATAAACCGTTCAAAGACATTCTCGCGGGAAAAACTGACGTTGAATTAGAACGGCCCAATCTTGACGGGATCGAGTCGGAATTGGAGTGGCTTCGAGCGGCGAAGAAGGAGCTTAGCCTCGTCAACTTCAACAAACTGAAGCTTCTTCTGAGCCAGTGGGCCAACGGAAAATCCGCACCGCTCGAACTGGCCACGAGAATTTTCGAAACGTTGCGAAACACTGTGCGCGGCGACATTTCGCAATTCGTCAATTTTGATCGCCTGCGGGAAGAAGTCGAGATTGCGGTCCGTCAGATGGTGCCGGCCCGCATCACCCGAAGCTATGATTTTGGCGTTCCGCTGTTCGAAGCCCTACCGTCGGGAAGCAGTAATCCATTGCTTACTTTCGGCAATCGCGTTCATCCCAAGGGTAGACCGAAAGAGCTGGTTCTCGAAGCCACCGGCGTGATCGATCTGTTCAATCCATCGCAATCCTCGGTGCGGGCGGCAGGCTATTTGCCGGACATGACCTTGGCCCTGTTCGGCGGCTTCGATATCGTCAAGCTCCAATTCGCCCCGAGCCATTTCACCGCCGTCCCGGGTGAGGGTGTCAATTTCAACATCAAGATCGACAACGTCATTCTCGGCAAACTGGTCGATTTCATCAAAAAGCTGGAGTCGTATCTCGGCAGTCCGAAAGACGGCTCCGGCTTCTACCTTCGGCCGATGTCGGGCCGCGGCGGCATCGGTATCGTCGCCGGCTACGGCATCGCGCTCAATCCACTCAGCATCGGCAATATGTATATTTCTAATCTGTCGTTGCAGGTGGCGACTGAATTGCCGTTCGACAAGGGCGACGCGCGGTTCTTGATCGGCATCGGCCGCGCTGAGGCGCCCTTCTTGATTTCTGCTGCACCGTATGCCGGCTGTGGCTATTTCGGATTGATCGCCAACTCCAAGCGCATCGTTGGCTTCGAGGCCTCTTTCGAGTATGGCGGCGGAGGCGGCTTCAGCTTCGGACCTTTGAACGGTGCGGGCCGCATCACCGTGGGTGTTTTCATTCGCACCGGCGTCGGCTCGACCGAGCTTTACGGCATCTTCTTTGCCGGCGGCGAAGCGACGATCGCCGGTTTCTCGCTCGGCTGCGCGTCACTTTACGTCCGCCTAACGCAGAAGGACGGCAATTTAACGGGCGTTGCCGTGTTCACCTTTTCGTTCCGCGTCGGCCTTGCATCGATCAAGTTCTCAGTGCGCGTCGCACACAATGAGAAAGGCTCCGGTGGCACCGAGACGGCATCACTAGAAAGCGATACCCGGTTCGCCGACCTGTCGCAGCACGGCGATGCATATGCCATGGACGGAAAGGTGCTAGACCTTTCACCCACGGAATATACGTCGTCAAATGCGGCTACGACCGTTGTTCGCGCGAGAGTTCAGAGCGAAGCGGTCGGCAAGACTAGAAACTATCGCGAATACAAGAACTATTTCAGTAAGTCCGGAAATGAATGGACGTTCGTATGACCAAAGTAGGTTTCTCGACGCGAGTTGTCGCCGCTGGATGGACGAAGAACAACGAAGTGCGGCTGACGGTCAACATCTTCCCGACGGCCAGAGTCGATGACGGCGATGTGGAAACAATCGATCTGGATAAGTGGCCAGAGACCATATTCGAGGAAGTGCAGAAATGGGGCGGCAACGGCGAGAAACAAATCGAGGTGGCAGGAGTTAGGGCAACAGGTCGGGCCACGCCAGGTGATTTCAATTCGATTAAGGTGAGATTGGTCGACGCGCCGATCGAACATCGCACACAAATTGCAGAATTTTGGCGCCAAGTGGTCCAGTCCGGCGACGGATCAGTCTGCAACGACGAGAATATCTGGAGCGCACTTTACAGTGTCATCGCGGAATCAAGCTTCGGAAAAACAAATATGGTTCAGGAGCCCTATTTCGCAGCAAAAATTTCATCGACAGGGGAAGAATTACCGCGCGTCGTGCCGCTTGGCCGCGAAGAATCGGCGCTGGTACAACTGATCAATATCGCCGATCGTGCAGCGGCTTCGCTAAAGGAGGCAGGCGGCAAACCAGCCGAAGCAAAACTTTTGCGAGTCGGCAAGGACACCAATCTCGAAGACGACATCAAAAAAAGCGAGGAAGAAGCAGAGAATAGACGCAAGGATGAGAAGAAGAAAGGGTTCACGAAGCCGCCGCCTAATGAGTTGGACCCTGTGCTTCACCCTCTGCTCGAGGGCCTGGCAAACGCCTATAGTACTCGTACGCAATATCTAAAAGAGGGAGATGCGGCCAAAGCCAACAATATCCTGCTCAAGGATACACCAAGCGCCGAGCTCGGATATCTTGTCGATCACATCTTTCAGCAGGCGCAAATTGGGGCGATCTGCTTTGAGACTCGCTCGCTGCACGAAGCGGCGACTTTTCCGGATACCAAAGGCAAAGACCCGGACGATCTGCCGACTGAGGAAGAATTTTCCCCCAGAATCGATGGGGGTTCAACCTACAGTCCGAAGGCCAAGTTGCGCGCGCGCGAATTGCTCTTCGCGATGCGCAGCTATCCAGTGCTTGCTCGACTGTTTGGTTTTGTGGTGGATATGGAAGTTGAACTCGGCAGTCTGGCGCGACCGGCGGAGACTTCGCAAGAGTGGTTCGGATTCTTGCGTGGACCCCGGACTGTCGGCGGATCGTTCGCGACCTTGTTCAAGGCCAAGATGAATCCGCAAATGTCGTTCTACCCCGCGACGCGTGAGGAACTCGACTTGTCTTGCGCAGGCTGCGACGTCTCGAAAATCAGAGACACCGGCGAAGCGACAACGCTCAACGGCGTGGTCGATCTCGGCGCGACGACCAATGTTCTAATCAAAGACAAGTTAGCGTCTACACGGGTGCGGCGCTTCGCGATCGTGACCAACGATCCCGGACAGTCGGCAGAAACTCGGTCACGCGCGGCCACCCGCGCAACGAACGCGCTGAAGGCGCTCAATGACGCCGGCGCACCTGTCGAGGTTCCGGCCGCGCTACAAGAAAGCGAAAGCAACGCAATGACCCGGGGTTTCGTGCTGCTCGATCGCTGGCGTGCGTCATCCATCGCCTACGAACTGGCCTGTGCGGTGGAGCCTTGGAAAACGGACGGTATCGTGATCCTGGACGCCGACGACCTGACGATCGGCTATCGGGTTGATGTCGGCACTGCGAAAATCGAAAAGCTGCGTGGCGCGGAAACTGTCGCGAGAACAGTCTTAGAGTGGCGTAGCCTTGGCGAGCGCGAAATCAGCTACCTCAAACCAGGCCAGGAAAGTGCGGGGGCGCCTGACGATATCGAGAAATGGCTTGGAAGCGGCGCTCTAAAATTTGAAGCGCCGCGGCGGCGCGACCTCGACGCTGCGGTGATGGCTCCGACGGTGCGCCGCCGTCGATTTATGGAAAATAGCAATAGCGAGATGCTGCATGCCGATGAAGGTATCGCGACCTGGGAGGGCGATCCGCTCGGTGTCAGCTGCATCGAGGATGAGAAAAACAAAGGGATCGTCATCGATCCCGGCAAGGGTCTCGCAATCAGCCGGCGGATCGGTTTGCCGTCGGCGAGCGACAGAGACGGGGGAAATACGGCAGATGAACCACGTCTGGCGCCCAAGCTGCGCTTCGGCTGGGCCTATGCATTTGGTATGCGGCCGGTTTTTCTCGGTGGCGCCTGCATTCCGCTTGCAGAGGCGAAGAAGCTTTACGACGACGGACAGAATGGCCTCGCGCTGCCAATGCCGCGCAGCGGGACCAACAGCTTCCGGCGCTTCCTGCGGCTGGAACGCGTGCTAAGACCACAGATATTGCTGCCACTCGGCATCGCCAAGAAAGCGGATCGCCTGGCCAAACAATCGGCCCGTACGGTGACGCTGCGGACCTTGCGCGGCACCAAACTTCCGGCCGAGTCGGAAGAGCGATCTGCACCGGGGGAAACCTGGCGCGTCATCCTCCCCGCGCAGCTCGGCCTTGAACAGGCCATGCGCCACGGTCGCTTTGATCGCAATGTAACCGGCGACATCCCTTCCGGTGATTTCGCTAATATCGATTTCGACGCCGAGTGGGGCGGTTTTCCGGTTTACGGCGACGACACCGCCCCGGGGGATATTGTGCGCCACAATCGCGTTTCTTTGCCGCACGTGGTCGAAAAACGCGCTGACGGGATAACGAAGATGCAGCCGCCGAAGCAGCAAGGCGAGACGGTTTTCAAATTGCAGACACGCGATGAAAGCAGAAACCGCGCCGGCCGGATGAAGGCCAACGGCAGCGGAATTTATTACGCCGACCCCGCCGCCCATACGCTGGTCTTGGCGTTCCGTCCCGCGGGCACACAGCCCAGCACGTCTTATTTCGAGGGCGATCCGATCACAGTAGCAATCTCCGATGATAATGGGCGGCCGAAGCCGGTTGCGATCGTGTTCAAACGGCCGAAGCTGATTGCTGGTGTATACAAGAAGCGGCCAGAGAACAAAGTCACTGAGCACGCCCATTTCCTTGAGAGCATAAGGTCCGGCAAGATCGGCGATGGCGTAGACCCCGCCGATGCCCCTTACATCGACGCGCGCATCGTGACGTTGGCCTTGTACCCCGGCGATGCTTTCGAGCTCGACTGCTGGACAGTGCCTTCGGAGAGAATGTTGACACAGTGTTTCGACTTGCCGGAGACGCTGGCGATCCGCGCACTAGAGCGCAGCCGGGCACAATTTGGCAACGAGAACGGCGTCGATCAGATCTTGAGCGAGATGTTCAAGGATTTCAAGAAAGTCACCACTCCAGGTCCGCAGAGCTGGGTCGGCCATGGCGATACCGTTGTTTACGGCGACATCGTCAAGTCGGTTGCGGCCCACTTGCATCAATCGATGCTACGCCGTCCGATCGCGGACATCGCATCGGTCGAGACCATCCACCTCACCCATGCGATCGACAAGCCGACGGCACCGTCCTTCGACGCCAATCCTATCGACATTCACCGCGTTGCGGCAAACGACGCCGCGCGCAGGATCGCCTTGCAGGATCTTGGCAAAGGCAAACCCGTTAAAGGCACGCCCGGCGATTCCACTTTCGTGTTGTCGGGCCAAGTGTTGTTCGACCGTGACACGTCGCGCCGGCTCCTCGTGCGAGCGCAGGCAGTCGCCGTGCGCGGGCTCAAAATCGACGATCCGGAACGCGGCCGTAGCCATTACGACCGTTTGACCGGAAATTGGCGAGGCGTCATACCGATCACACCGAAACAGATATATCAAGACGGAGGTAAAAAAAAGACCCGCGATGTTCCCCCGACGCGCGCGCTGTATGGTTTCGAGGTCGATGCGCAGGGCTGCGTCTTGCTGCCTCGCCAGGAGGTGACGTTGCTTGAACTCGATGCAATCGGGGCGCCGGGAGCGGATAAACCAAAGAATCACGCACTTGAAACCGTCGAGTTGGTGCAGGAGCAACTCAATGCGCTGCCTAGGACGACGGACGACGGGACTTCCACTGCAAAGCTTGGCCAGGTCACGTCGGGCAATCCCGCAAACCGATCGCTTTGCCTCGATCCTTTTGGCGATCATTTAGCGCGGAAGCTGATTGTAACGTTGCGTTCCGGCTCGCGGCATGCGCCGCTTTTCCGCTTCGTCGCGGCGGCAGCCACGTCTTCGCCCACTCCGAGTTTAGAGCGCAATTCATTTCTGCCGGAAGATGAATATGTGCCGGAACGAGAGTCGTCGCTGACGGCAGACAGTGCCGAGATGACGACGCCCATCTGGCTGCGTGCGACACGCCGCCCGGATAAGCCGGTTGTTCACGCCATCGATCCAGTATTTGGACCGCCAGCAATTCATATAGAAGGCCATTGGCGCACCTATCGCTGCGAACCGAGCCTTCGCATCTATCTCGACCGGCCCTGGTATTCCTCCGGCGAAGGTGAACGTCTTGGCATCGTATTGTGGCCGCCGCGCATCAACGGCATCGAGCCGCCGCATCTTGCCGATGGCTATGTGCCACGTAGCTCGGACAAGACGATGGGAGAGATGGACCTGTGGAATTTCGACGACGCCGATCTGGGTGAAGCAGGAAAATTCGTTACCCGGCTCGGTGCCGACCCGATCCGCTTCCATCCAAAGCTCGAGCGGGGTACGGCAGGCAGCAATGCGCCGCGGCCCATCGGTCCGTTCATGGCACGCGACAGTTTTCTTGATCTGCGTACGAAACCCGCCGCTCCCGAACAAGGCGCAGAGCCAGCTTGCGGTCCTAAGTCTGCTATCACAGGCAAGGTTGCGGTGCCGCTGAAGCAGGACGACGAACTGCCGACATTTGTGGATTGCGTCGCGTTGCCGGCAGCTCAGGACGGCTTTGAACGGGCGACCGATGAAACGGTAGACAAGGGCGCACAGCGAAAACCGGTCGAAACGCTACAGGTGGCGCTCGGCACGTTTGTACCTCGCTTCCATCCAGATATCGAAAAATGGTTCGTGGATGTGCATGTCGACCCAGGTTCGGCACCTGAACCATTTGTGCGTTTCGGTCTCGTCCGCTTTCAACACCATTCGCTGCCCGGCCTTGAATGTTCGGCGCCGCTGGCTTCTTGGGCGCAGATACCCGCTCCACGCGAAGTGAAAGTGTATGTTGAGGCTGTGCCGAACGCCGGTCAAGGTAACAAATTGAAGAACAGAGGGACGCAACACGAAATCGCCAAGTGGAAGTACTTCGTCTTAATCGCTTCCAAAGATTCATCGAGTCATCGGGCGCCAAATGAGGGGCCCACCTCGACGATGCTCATCACTTTGCGGCGTGGGCACAAGAACGCTGCCGGGCTTCCTGTTAAACAGATCGTTTGCACTGCGGAGGTTGCTCGAGGTTCGCTCTCGAGCGCTCCCGAAATGCAGGGATCAAACGGATGGGGCGCCGATTTCGTTGTGCCCGCGCTCGCCGAAAACGAAACGCCTTATGAAATCCTCATCGAAGAAATCGAGCGAATGCCTTCAACAGACAATGAACGTTCGCATGACCCGAAAAATAATCTAGCGCCGCGGAGCGTTCTCTCCACATCCGGCCCACGCTTTATGCTGTCGCAACAACTGCAGCAACCTACCTCACCGTCTGTTGCGGCTAAGAGAACCGCGAAGAATAGGATACGTAAAGGACCCGCGCCACAAATCCGAGCTGTCTCGCACGATGAGGACGTTGTCTCGCATTAATTTGGAATGGATACCGCCCGCCTCTTTCATCAACGTCAAATCTTGAACCTATGTTGTAGATTGAGCGAGCCGTAATCGTCAGTGCTACTCCTTCGCCGATCAGATGTTATGACATAAGCCGGCCACTGGCCGACACTCCCGGCTCATCAAAGCATGGCCGCTCCAACCTCGGCATGTCCGCTCTGGGCAGGAGGCGGACATCTTGCTGCGTGCCGCGCAGACCGCTCAGCGACACACAAATTGTCATTTCGGCGCCCAGCCATTTATGCCATTTTGCACGCAAAGGGGATGGAGGACGAGATGCGAGCGGTTAGGTTGCTGTTGTTGCTTTTGCTGCTTCCGTTGGCCGGCTGCCTAGGTCGGCAGTCAGAAGCTGAAATGGCCGCCCTGAAGGCGGAATTCGCCAGGAAAGACGATGAGGTCTGCAAGGGCTATGGCGCAAAGCCCGGGACCGATATCTACATCCAGTGCCGTATGCATCAAGCCAAGGCGCGCGACGATGCAGACAACGCCTTCATGGCGTCCCAACCTGTTATTGTGAACAACAGCGGGGGCTCACAGCCCAGTACCCCAGGGCTCCAACCAATCGCCCAGCCAACCAGATGCCAGTCAATGAACGTCGGCATGGGGCGGGTGCATACCTACTGCAACTGATGAACCGCATTGGCCGCAGGACCGTGTACGCTATGCCAGTGATGCTGGCCGTTGCGATCGTCTGGCGAATGCTGGATCTGCTGTAAGTCCGCCTAGCCGCGGGCAATCCGGAGGGTCGATCCATGGTCAATGCGCTCGTCGTCCGCCGCAATACACACCCTGCAAAGGCTCAAAGGGCGCTTCGAGCGGCCCAATACGTTCGCATGTCGACGGAGCGCCAGCGATACTCGATACAGAATCAGGCGGCAGCAATCGCTGTGTACGCAGCCCAGCACGATCTCTTAATTGTCCGCACCTATTCCGACGAGGGCCAAAGTGGGCTGCGAATTCGCAATCGGCCAGGCCTGATTGATCTCATCAACGACGTTGTCTCGGGCAGAGCGGATTTTGACCATGTCCTTGTCTATGACGTGAGCCGGTGGGGACGATTTCAAGACGTCGATGAGAGTGCGCACTACGAGTTCGTGTGCAAGCAGGCGGGCGTCAAGGTCGCGTACTGCGCCGAGCAGTTCGACAATGACGGCAGCCTGTTGTCGAGCATCGTGAAGAACCTCAAGAGAGTCATGGCTGCCGAGTATAGCCGAGAGCTTTCAGTGAAGGTTCATGCCGGCGCGTGCCGAGTTGCGAGCCTGGGCTTTCGCGCAGGCGCAACTCCCGGTTATGGCTTGCGTCGCGAATTGGTCGACGAGAACGGGTGCCCCAAGGGGCCGCTCCAGAAGGGCCAGCGCAAGCATTTGCAAACCGATCGCGTCATACTTCGACCGGGGCCTCAACACGAACTCGACATCGTGAGACGTGTTTTCCGCAACTTCGTTCGTAAAGGGCATTCCCAGGAGAAGATTGCGCGTCAACTAAACCTGGAACACGTTCCAAACCATCGCGGCAAACCTTGGAACGGCCGGATTGTCCATCATCTTCTGCAGAATGAGAACTACATCGGCAATATCGTGTACAACCGAAAGTCGTTCCGGCTGCGGCAGGTCATGAGAAGCAACCCGCCGGAGCATTGGGTTCGAGGCACCGGGGGCTTTGAGCCCATCATAGAGGATGCTCTCTTCTGGAAAGCCCAACGGCTTTTGAAGCAGCAGTACGTGAGGCGATCCGATCAGCAATTGCTTGAGCGGCTCAGAGACGCCTTGACCGAGAAGGGGCGGCTCAGCGCAACGGTCATGGGCAGGATGAGCGGCATGCCGTGCGCGGGGTTGTACGCGTTGCGATTCGGCAGCTTGAGAAAAGCGTTCGATCTCATCGGGTATCGTTCGCAGCGAAACTGTGAATTCATTGACTCTCGCCCGTTACTGAACACGAAACTGGTGGAAAGGGCCTCTGATGTTGCCAGACGCATCAGGGCATTGGGCGCATCGGCGATCTTCGACGCTGCGGCGCATACACTGAGCATCGATGACAGGTTGGCCGTATCGTTCCGAATTGCTCGATATTATCCCAACAGCGGCAGGGTGCCGGTCTGGCATGTCCATCGTCGGGCGCAATTGCCTCCTGGCCTTTTGCTCGCGCTCCGCCTGGACAAGGAAAACTCAGAGATAGTGGATTATTTTCTGATCCCCACCACCGAAATGAACAAATTCCGGATCTCACTAAGGGAGAAATGCCGTTACTCTCGTTTCGAGAAGTATCAGGTTAGCTCCCTTGAAGGCGTAATTCAAAAAATCATGGAAACAGTTGGCACGGCCACCCAAGCTTCTGCGCCAACAGCGGCAAAGTCGAAAAAGCCGCGACAATCAGCCCGGACCAGAGAAGCGACCGGCCGCGCGCGGCACTAATGGAACGCAGATAGAGAACTGCGCCGATTAGCTTGCCGTAATTTCTTCTGAAATCGCCGTTGAGCTTGGAAATTGCAACCAACTCGGACGGCGTGTCGAACTGCTGCGACATTGGGCTGGTTCCCTGTACGATTATTGGACCAGCACCCTATAAATCACTGATTTGCCCGACGGTGCAACGGAGAATTTCTGTACCGCGTTGCCGCCTCCCGTAGATGCCTACACGCATACAAGCATGTGCGGGAGGCGCGTGGCTGATCGGTACGAAACTGCATTGCTTCTCATGAGTCCCGAGTTTCGACAGTCACTCTACGTCAGCGAGCGCAACGTCCTGCCAGAGGCGAAGGCCATCGCAGAGATGCCCGGATCGACCGCCTGCTTTGTAAAGTTGGGTTGTCGGCAAGCCGGAAAGCCTTTCGCAGTTGGCGAATTCAAGATGGATGAACTTGTCGCCACTCCAAGCGAGATTGCGGCTATGATTGATGCACGTCGTATTAGGTGGATACCCAAGACTTCGCCAACCGGCGCTGAGGCAAGTAGCTTGCTTTCGCAATGGTGGCGCGGGCCTTGGAGAACCCTGGTAATGTAACTGCAGATGATCGAGAGCCAAGAATGCTCAACTACTCCGACATGCGCTTTCTGATCCGATGCCTGCGATATCGGTACAGGACAGAACGGCTTGCGATCAAAACGCTGATGAGCCTCAACTTGAGCGGGGCTACAGTGCTGGATATCGGAGCAAACAAAGGCATCTATTCGTTTTGGATGTCCAAAGCTGTTGGAGCGACTGGTCGCGTTCTTGCATTTGAGCCACAGCCGGAAATGCGACGCTACATTGAGCGCCGCAAGGCGGATTTCGGCTGGCAGAACGTGACGATACTCGAAACCGCGCTTTCGAGCGCCCCCGGCGTAGCATTGCTTGCCCGGCAGCGGATTGGGGACGGCAGCGCGTCGTTGCAGCCATCCCGGCGCCGGGAAGATTCCGAGACGATCAAGGTCACGCTCGCGAAGCTGGACGATATGGGAAGCCTCTGCGATCTAAAATTCATCAAGTGCGACGTGGAAGGTCACGAACAGCATGTTTTTCTCGGGGCCGAGCAAACCATTCGCAGTCATCGGCCGGTTGTGCAGTTCGAGGCAGTCGCCGCCGAAACTCCCGAGCTTTTTTCGTTCTTTCTAGGTCTCGGCTATTTCGGGGTCATGTTGCTGGGAGATAAGTATTTGCCCCACACGAACCCCGACAACATACCGCATTACAAGTTCGGGCACGGCGGGCACCGCGATTTCCTATTCTATCATCCACGATCGATCGGAAGCACGATACCGCTTTCGATATCGAGGCAATTTCCGTCGGCTTAGACAATTCGCGCATGATGTGGTTACAGATGATCGTCGGCCGTAACGATGTCTGCGGGAGGTCGAAACGGGCGGCCCTTTCAAATTCCCGACTATAAAAAGGGGAATTCAGGCCAGCAGCTTCGTGCGCTCCAGCAGATTTCGCACCGATGACCGGTGCCAATTGCCACCACGGGCAGATCTGATACCTCGCCGGTTTAGCTCTATAGCCATCGAGGCCAGCGTGAGCGCGCCGGTGGCACGGATTGCCTGAATCACGGGAGTTAGACTCGAGGCAAATTCGTCTGCGACATCGATAAGCGCGGCCCTTCCAATGTTGCCGGCGTGAGCCAGGTTGCGGGGGTTACCAAGGCTTGCTCCAGCCGCCTTCTTTGCCGCCAGCGCGGCC
>NZ_JALHLP010000003.1 GCF_022844465.1 Bradyrhizobium sp. | reverse complement strand
GCTACAACTTCCGCCGCCTGATCCGGTGGCTCAGGCTCTTGCTGCGTCTGTTCCTAACTGCACTCTTCCCCGGCGTCCGGCTCAATCCAGCGTGAGCTCGATGTTCTTCACGGACGACTCATCCCGCTCTAGCTTCTTGTTTGAGCATGATCTTTTCGGAAAACCGCTACACACTTTTCCGGATCATGCTTTAGGCGCTTACGCCAGTCGCTGCTTCGGTTCGCCCCTGAACCAGGCGTCGATGCCCTCGACCATCTGGCGATAGTGATTTCGAAAACCTTCCTCGGTCACATAGCCCAGATGCGGCGTCAGCACGATATTGTCGAGCTTGCGAAACGGATGATCGACCGGCAGCGGCTCGACCGAGAACACATCGACCCCGGCGCCTGCGATCTTGCGCGCGCGAAGGGTCTCTAGGAGCGCATCCTCGTCGACGATCGGCCCACGCGCGGTGTTGACGAGGTAGGCGGTGGGCTTCATCCGCGCCAGCTCGGCGGCGCCGACCAGCCCACGCGAGCGCTGGCTCAGCACCACATGGATGGTGACGATATCTGCGGTCGCGAACAACTCGTCCTTGCTGGCATAGCCGACCCCGACTTCCCTGCACTTTTCCGGCGTCAGGTTCGGGCTCCAGGCGATCACGTTCATGCCAAAAGCCTGCGCCAGTCTTGAAACCTTGGTGCCGAGCTTGCCGAGGCCGATCACGCCCAGCGTCCGGCCCTCGATCTCGATCCCGACGAATTTCTGCAACGGCTCGCCGGCGTGCATGCGGGCGCTTTCGCGGCCGATGTTGCGGGTCAGCTCAAGGATAAGGCCCATGGTCAGGGGCGCGGTGGGATCCCGGCCCCATTGCGTGCCGCACAGCACCACATTGTGGTCCTTGGCGGCTTCCATGTCGATGGCGGCATTGCGCATGCCCGAGGTGATCAAGAGCTTCAGGTTGGGCAGGGCGGCGAACAGGGCGCGCGGGAACGGCGTGCGTTCGCGCATCGCGCAGATGATCTCGAAATCCCCGAGCGTGTCGGCCGCCGCCTCAGCCGTCGCAAATGGCTGGTTGAAGACCGTGATGTCGATGCGGTCGGAAACGCCGGACCAGTCCGTCACCTTCAGGGCGAGATTGAGATAGTCGTCGAGGATTGCACAGCGCAGCCGCGTCATTGGATGGTCCGTCGATGGCGAGGGTGACGGCGGATCGACCGTCGGGAAAGCTTGCCATCGTTGCGCGCAATCAGGAAGGGCGCAAGCGGACTCGAATGCTGGCTTGCCTCAAGTCAGCGGGGAGCTGCGTTCGATTGACCTAGATGCTTGGCGCGCCAGGCCGGGCCCGGGCCGCGCATATAATGCAGTTCCGGGCGGTAGGGGTTGAACGCTTTGGCGATGAACTGGCGCCAGGCGGCGCGGAGGTCTGCCAAGGGTCTTGCCAATCCGTCGCGGCTGCTCGCCGGGGCGTGGAGGGATGCCGAACTGATCGTAGCCATGACGCGGGGCCTTGTTTTCTCGCGGCGGCTGGCCGCATGAGCGCCTTTTTCGGCGCCGGATACCAGTTTTGGCCCGATTTATTAAAAGATCGTTTCAATTGCCGTGATCCGCTGCACACATGGTGTCCAGCCCGTATTCAGCCGCGGCGAGCGGATGGAAAAAGCCTTCCCGCGGTTGCCCTTTCGCGGCCGCGCCGCTACATCAGCGGCAGCAAATTTCCTCATAATCCAACAGTTTCCAAGGGATCGCGATGGCTCGCCAGTTCGTCTATTTCATGAAGGGTCTGACCAAGAGCTACCCGACCCGAAAGGTGCTCGATAACGTCCATCTGTCGTTCTACCCCGACGCCAAGATCGGCGTGCTCGGCGTCAACGGCTCCGGCAAGTCGACGCTGCTGCGGATCATGGCCGGCATCGACACGGAGTATAATGGTGAGGCCTGGGTCGCCGAAGGCGCCCGCGTCGGCTACCTCGAGCAGGAGCCGCAGCTCGACGCCACCAAGTCGGTGCGTGAAAACGTCATGGAGGGGGTCGCCAAGCAGAAGGCGATCCTCGATCGCTACAACGAACTGGCGATGAACTATTCGGAAGAGACCGCCGACGAGATGACGAAGCTGCAGGACCAGATCGAGGCTGCCGGCCTCTGGGATCTCGACAGCAAGGTCGACCAGGCGATGGACGCGCTGCGCTGTCCGCCCGATGATTCCGACGTCACCAAGCTCTCCGGCGGCGAACGCCGCCGCGTTGCGCTGTGCAAGTTGCTGCTCGACCAGCCGGAACTGCTGCTGCTGGACGAACCGACCAACCATCTCGACGCCGAATCGGTGTCATGGCTGGAGGGCCATCTGCGCAACTATCCCGGCGCGATCCTGATCGTGACCCATGACCGCTACTTCCTCGACAATGTGACCGGCTGGATCCTCGAACTCGATCGCGGCAAGGGCATTCCCTATGAGGGCAATTACTCCTCCTGGCTGGTGCAGAAGCAGAAGCGTCTGGAGCAGGAAGGCCGCGAGGACGCCGCGCATCTGAAAACGCTGGCCCGCGAGCAGGAATGGATCGCGTCGTCTCCCAAAGCGCGCCAGGCCAAGTCCAAGGCCCGCTACCAGCGCTATGAGGATCTGCTGAAGCAGGCGAGCGAGAAGCAGGCCCAGACCGCCCAGATCACGATTCCCGTGGCCGAGCGCCTCGGCCAGAACGTTGTCGATTTCGAAGGCCTCTACAAGAGCTTCGGCGATCGCCTGCTGATCGAGAACCTCACCTTCAAGCTGCCGCCAGGCGGCATCGTCGGCGTGATCGGCCCCAACGGCGCCGGCAAGACCACGCTGTTCCGGATGATCACCGGGCAGGAGAAGCCGGACAAGGGCACCATCACCATCGGCGAAAGCGTGCATCTCGGTTACGTCGACCAGTCGCGCGACGATCTGGACGGCAAGAAGAACGTCTGGGAGGAGATTTCAGGCGGCAATGAACTGATCCTGCTCGGCAAGCGCGAAGTCAATTCGCGCGGCTATTGCTCCTCGTTCAATTTCAAGGGCGCCGACCAGCAGAAGAAGGTAGGCTCCCTGTCGGGCGGCGAGCGCAACCGCGTGCATCTGGCCAAGATGCTCAAGTCCGGCGCCAACGTGCTGCTGCTCGACGAACCGACCAACGACCTCGACGTCGATACGCTGCGCGCGCTGGAAGAGGCGCTGGAGGATTTCGCCGGCTGCGCCGTCATCATCAGCCACGATCGCTGGTTCCTCGACCGCATCGCCACCCACATCCTGGCGTTCGAAGGCGACAGCCATGTCGAGTGGTTCGAAGGCAACTTCCAGGACTACGAGAAGGACAAGATGCGGCGCCTCGGCCAGGACAGCATCATTCCGCACCGGGTGAAGTACAAAAAGCTGACGCGGTGAGGGCGGGTTTTGTTCGCACCGTTCCCTGAGAACAATCGAATGGACCTTTGCGTCGTGTCCGCGCCAATTTTTCCACTGCGCCCCGGGGCGTCCGGAATGTGCCATATCCGGGTGCTAGAGTAGTCGCGCTGCCAACATTGAGTCGCGCACAGAAAGTCCATCCTATGTCCCTTACTCCCGAAACCCCCTTGCCGCCCAAAGGTAAGCGAAAAATGTTGCGGCCGATTCCGATGCTGATCTTCGGCTCGCGCTGGCTGCAATTGCCGCTCTATGTCGGCCTGATCGTCGCGCAAGGCGTCTATGTGGTGCTGTTCGTCAAGGAACTGTGGCACCTGTTTGCCCATGCCTTCGATTTCAGCGAGCAGCAGATCATGTTGGCGGTGCTCGGCCTGATCGACGTTGTCATGATCTCCAACCTCTTGGTGATGGTGATCGTCGGCGGTTACGAGACCTTCGTCTCCCGCCTCAATTTGCAGGGCCACCCGGACGAGCCGGAGTGGCTCAGTCACGTCAACGCCAGCGTGCTCAAGATCAAGCTGGCGATGGCCATCATCGGCATTTCCTCGATCCATCTGCTGCGCACCTTCATCGAGGCCGGTGCGCTCGCGTCGGGCAAGAGCACCTACACCGAAACCGGCGTGATGTGGCAGACCATCATCCACACCGTGTTCATCCTGTCGGCCATCGGCATCGCTTATGTCGACAAGCTTTCCCAGGATTCGATTGAAACAGCCAAACACCCGGCGGCGCATTGAGCGGGCGGATTCGCCACGTGGATTCGCGATGAAGGGTTTTGGCGCGTTGGCGATCGGCCTGTTGTTGGCGCTGGCGCTGCCATCGCCGGCCGCCCGCGCCGCCGATGCCGCTTTCGAGCGGTTCATCGCCTCGCTGTGGCCGGAGGCGCAGGCGGCCGGCGTGTCGCGCGCGACGTTCGACGCCGAGACCCGCGGGTTGGAGCCGGATTACAAGCTGCCCGATTTGCTGCTGCCGGGCCGGCCCGCCACCGGCGCGCCGGCGCAGGCCGAGTTCGTTCAGGTGCCGGCCGACTATGTCAGGGAATCCTCGATCGCGCGGCTGGCGGCCGAGGGGCAGAAACTGATGCAGAAGCATCGCGCGGCGCTCGGCGAGATCGAACAGCGCTTCGGCGTTCCCGCCAGCGTCGTGCTCGCGATCTGGGGCCGCGAGACGGATTATGGCCGCTACCGGCTGCCTTACGATACGCTGCGCGTGGTGGCGACGCAGGCCTATGTCGGCCGGCGCAAGGACCAGTACCGCGGCGAATTCATCCAGGCCTTGAAGCTCCTCGGCGAGGGCGCTGTGGCGCGCAAGGATTTTCGCGCCTCCTGGGCCGGCGCCACCGGGCTCACCCAGTTCCTGCCGTCCGAATATTACAAGCACGGCGTCGATATGGACGGCGACGGCAAGGTGGACATCTGGAATTCGGTTCCGGACGCGCTGGCTTCCGCGGCGCAGCAGCTTGTCAACAAGGGCTGGCAACCCGGCCTGCGCTGGGCCTATGAGGTCAAGGCGCCCGCCAATGCCGATTGCACCATGGGCGTGCCTGAAGTGACCAGGCCGATCGGCGAATGGCTGCGCGCGGGCTTCGTGCCAGTGCGCGGACAAAAGCTGAGCGCTGCCGAACAGGCGCAACCGGCCTCGCTGCTGCAGGTGGAGGGGATCTACGGCCCGGCGTTCCTCACCACCAAAAACTACTTCGTCATCAAGGAGTACAATTTTTCGGACCTCTATGTGCTGTTCGTCGGCCATCTCAGCGACCGCATCATCAGCCCGCTCCCGCTCGCCACGCCGTGGTCGGCCTCGACACAGTTGCGCTCCAGCGATGTCGAAGCGATGCAGCGTCACCTGACGCGGATCGGCCTCTACAAGGACAAGCTCGACGGCAAGGCGGGCATGCAGACCCGCGCGGCGCTGGGGGCGTATCAGAAATCCGCCGGCCTCAAGGTCGATTGCTGGCCGAGCGAAGCCGTGCTGCGCTCGATGAGCGCGGCGCGCTGATTATCGGCAACAGGCGAAAAACCACCTGTGTCCCGGAAAAAGCGATGATCTTCCGGGACTTGCGTCAGTCTCAATATAGCTGAATGGCGGTTAGTCGCAGACCCTGACGCTGCGAACGCGCCAGCCATAGCCGTCCCAGAAGCGCTGCTTCTGCCAGAAGCAGGGCGGGCCGTAACCGGGATCGACGACATAGGCCGGGCCGCCATATCCATAGCCGGGGCCATAATAGCCCGGGCCATGATAATAGCCGTTCTGGGAGGCGATCGCGCCGCCGATGATGGCGCCACCGAGCAATCCCGCGGCGACGCCGGCGGCGACCCCGCGCTGTGCCTGGGCGGGAGCCGGGATCGCCACGGCCAGCGCTGCGGCGGCGCCGAGCGCCAGTATTGTCTTCTTCATGGCCTTACCTTTCTCCGGGAGCTTAGACCGCCTGGAGGCGGTCGATTGCAGCGAAAGTTCCACATCTGCCTTAAAGGATCAATGAACGGCCGGGCCTCAATCAACGAAAATCATGGCGGATATCGGGCCATGTTGCGATGCGATATGACACCCATCCCGACATCGGGCTGCATTGGCCGGTGGCTCGATAGCGCTGATAATGTTGCGAATTCAAGGCTCAAGCGCGGTGCGTGAAAGCACCGCCGGATGCCGCTGCCAGAGTCGTTCTAGCGCACTCACAGCTGGGTCTGGTAGCGCGCATAGATCAGGTCCTGGCTTTCCCGCTCGCCGAGGCCGGTCTGGTCATGAATCACCTCGCCGATGCTCGGCATCACCGCGCGCTCGACCCGAGCCTCGCCCGCCCACAGCTTCGCCCGCATCAGCGCCTTGCCGCAGTGGAAATAGGCCTCCTTGACCGCGATGCGCAGCACCGCGCGCGGCGGCTTGCCGAACTCCACCATCGATTCGATCAGCTCCGGATCCGCCGACAGCGTGCCGGTTCCGCCGACGCGGAGCGTTTCGTCGATGCCCGGCACGAAGAAGATCAGCTGCACCTGGCCGGATCCCTCGACAATGTTGCGAAAGCTGTCGATCCGGTTGTTGCCGGAACGGTCCGGCATCAGCAGCAGGTTCGGCCCGGCGACATGGACGAAGCCGGGATTGCCGCCGCGCGGCGAGGCGTCGACGCTGCCGTCCGATCCCGATGTCGCCAGCACGCAGAACGGCGACATGCCGATGAACTTGCCGGCGTGAACGTCGATCTCCGGCCGCGCCTTGGCGATCACGCGGGGCGAGGGGGCGGGATAGATGGTGGCGAGGTCGCCGGCGCTGAAATCGGTCAAGGGTTGTTCTCCGATATGTGCATGGCTCGGTCATGCCGCGCCGTGTCTTTCATGGCAGAATAGGCGAGGGCGTCGGATATTGCACCGGCCGTTCGTCCTCGGGAGCAAGGGCCGCCGTTCGAATTCGCGCCGGAGGGAATCATGTGCCGCAACATCAAGACCTTGTTCAATTTCGATCCGCCGGCAACGCCTGCGGAAATCCACGCCTCGGCGCTGCAATTCGTGCGCAAGCTGTCCGGATTCAATTCGCCATCGCAGGCGAACGCCGAGGCGTTCAACCGCGCGGTGTCCGAAGTCTCCGACAGCGCGCGGCGCCTGCTGGCCTCGCTGCAGACCCACGCGCCGGCGCGCGACCGCGAGGTCGAGGCCGAAAAGGCGAGGGAGCGCTCGAGGGCGCGGTTCGGGTGACTTGCCGGTTCCGCCGGCGGCGTGACGCATGTCACGGTGAGGGAGCCCGTCGCCGCCCATGATGGCGCGACTTGTCAGCCATCGGAGAGGTGTCATGGATCAGGTCAGTCGGTTGAAACTGGGCAGTATTGCCTTCACGATTTTCTGGGTCGGCGGGATGTTGTGGTGGAGCGGCATTTACGATCCGGCCCATGTCGTCATTCTTTCGATCTGCGGCGCGCTGGCCGGCTACTTCTGGTATCGCGCGATGCTTTGGAGCTTCCGCCGCATGCGCCTGTTGCACGACGGCTAGGGCGCATCCCATTCGACCGGCAGGTTGAGCAGGCCGCGAAACGCCCAGCCGCCGATCCGCACCGGCTCGCGCGCGTCCAGCCGCAAGCCTTTCAGCCGCGCGAACGCGCCCGGCAACGCGACGTCGGCGACCATGGCGCGGGAGGCAAAGGCGCCGGCGCAGTAATGCGGGCCGGCGCCGAAGGCGATGCTCTTCTGGGTGTCGCGGGTGACGTCGAACCGGTCGGGCGCGCTGAAACAGGCCTCGTCGCGGTTGGCCGAGCCGAACATGAAGAACACGCGGTCCTCGGGCGCGAAATCGACGCCGCCATACGACCACGGCCTGGCGACGCGGCGCGGCGACATGCCGATCGGCGCGATCCAGCGCGCATATTCCTCGAAGGCGTCGAGCCATGTCGCCTTGCCGCTCTGGATCAGCGCAAGCTGATCCAGATGGGTCAAGAGCGCCCAGATCGCGCCCGAGATGGCGTCGCGCGGCTCGTTCTGGCCGCCCGAGATCGCCAGCTTGATGTTGGCGCGGACACTGTCCATGTTCTGCCCGGCCGCCAGCAGCACGCTGAGGATCGAGCTGTTCGGGTGTTTTTTCAGCACCGGCACCATGTCGTCGATCGCGGCGTCGATGCCGGCGGTGGCGGCATGGCAGCGCGCTTCGATCTCCTTGTTGCCGGTGTAGTTGGCGATGCCATCGATCATCGCCTGCGACCACGCATCCATGTCGGCAAAGCGCATGTTGGTCAGGCCGGTGACGTCCTTCAGGCATTCCGCCGAAAGCGGCAGCGCGAACGCCTTGCAGAGGTCGGCGCGGCCTTGCGGCGCGAGCTCGTCGAGGATGCGGTCGCCATGGGCCTTGAACTGGCGGACCCAAATGTCGCGCACCGTGCGCGGCGACACCGCCGGGAACATCGCCTGCCGCTCCGCCATGTGCGCCTCGCCGTCCTTGCGCATCATGTTGTGGCCCATCAGCACGTTCATCAGCCCGTTCGGCTGGTGCGAGGAGAACACGTCGATGCGCTTCTCCTGGCTGAAGATGTCGTCGCGCCGGGTAAACACCGTCGAGCCGAGCTGCGGCACGAAGGCGATCGGCGCCTCCTTCCGCATCCTGGCCAGATCGGGATAGGGATCGGCCCAGAAGCTTGATACGTCGATGTCGAAATGCGGCGCGGTGGACATGGCGCTCATACCGCCCGGTAGCCGCCGTCCACCATCACGATCGAGCCGGAAACGTAGGCCGACAGATCAGAGGCGAGGAAGATCGCGGGGCCGACGATGTCTTCCGCGGTGCCGGCGCGGCCGAGCGGGGTGTGGTCGATGAAGGTCTTGACCAGTTCCGGATTGCTTGCGCGGGCCTTGGCGTTGATGGCGGTGGCGATGAAGCCGGGGCCGATCGCGTTGACGCGCACGCCTTCCTTGCCGAGTTCGGCGGCGAGCGCCTTGGTGAAGCCGAGCACGCCGTGCTTGGAGGCGGTGTAGGCCGGCGAGCTTGGCGTGCGCACATGCACGAAGGACTGGATCGAACCGATATTGACGATGCGCCCCTTGCTGGCGCGCAACGGTTCCAGCAACGCATGGGTCACGTTGAACACGCCGGTGAGGTTGATGGCGATGATGTCTTCCCAGTCCTTGATGACGTCGGCGGCCGCACCCAGCATGCCGTTGCGGCGGACGATGCCGGCGTTGTTGACCAGGATCGAGACCTGCCCGACCTTGTCGGCGATGCGCTTTGCCATCGCGACGCAGTCCTCGCGGCGGGCGACGTCGAGCGCGAAACTATCCGCCTTGCCGCCGGCGTCGCGGATTTCCCTGGCCGCTTCCGCCGCGGTGTTCTCGTCGAGGTCGAGCAGCACCAGCCGCGCGCCCTCGCGGGCGTAGCCTGCGGCGATTGCACGCCCGATGCCGGAGCCGGCGCCGGTGACGACGGCAATGTGGTTCTGGAGAAGGGGCATGCGGCGCTTCCTCTGCTTTTGATTTTGGCGGAGGATAGCAAGCGGGCCGGATGACACAAGGTGGTCAGGGCGGGGAGTGACCCCCGCCGGCGCGCCGTTGCCTCCGCTGGAAAGGCAACGGCGCGCGCGCTCACGACCCGCCGATAGCTCCGGACACGAGGCGATCGCGATCGCAGGCGATCTGCGCCTTCGTTGCCGGTATGATGGTCTCCTCGATCCCGGGAAGCATGAACATTTGCAGCATGAACATTTGCCTTGATCGACCTCCGAGCAACAGGAGGAACTCGCAGAACGGTAGCATGGCGCGACACGGTCCCGATGAACGCAATGTAGTTCACAGGGCCGTTCATTTTCCTGCCCGTGCCTTCGGACGCAACTTCTTTAGCGGCAATGATCGCTGCGATCAACAAGCACGCGTTCGCAACGGCGAAATTTTGTCCGCCGGAGTTTGATGAAACTATGTCGCGTTGATGGTGATGTGCTGCTCCGTGGGGAACCCGGAGCGTACGAATGCGCTGTTCCTGATCGGCCGATCGGTTACAATCATACCGGCGCGACTCGCGTTGCGCCGCGACGCCCGCGTCACGCGTCGCCGCATCACCAATTTTTCCGGGAGACCGCATGATGAAGATCTCGCACGCCATCCGTATCGCCGTGCTGGCGCTGGCCGCGCTGGCCAGCGTCGCCTTCACAAGCGCCGCGCGCGCCGACGAGGGCTTCGTGCAGCTCACGATCTACAAGGCGGGCTGGATCATCGGCGGCTCCGGCGGCACCGGCGTGCTGACCTTCCGCGGCCGGCGCTATCCGCTCTCGACCGGCGGCATCGATTACGGCCTGGTATTCGGCGGCTCGAAGACGGTGCTGCGCGGCCGCGTCAGCAACATCTACCGTCCGTCCGACGTCGCCGGCGTCTACGGCGCCGCCGGTGCGGGGATCGCGGTCGGCCGCGGCGCGCGCGCCATCGTGCTGACCAACCAGAAGGGCGCGGTGCTGGAACTGAGCGGGCATCAGGTGGGATTGATGGCGAACGCGGACCTGAGCGGCCTTGCGATCACGCTGCAGTAGTTCCCGGTCGGCATTGCGAGTTTGCAACGGTTGAGGGGAGCCAACGGGTCGGGCGAATGCGCGCGTGACGATGCGAGGCAATCCAGAATCTCCAGACAAAGTCGTCATCGCCCGGCTTGACCGGGCGATCCAGTACGCCGCGGCTTCTCGATTCAATCATGGCTGTCTCTGGAATACTGGATCACCCGCTTTCCGGATGATGACGACGGAACGGGTGATGACGACTGAATATGCGTTCGCGATCTCGCGGCATGTTTCGCCCGAGGTTTGCATCTTCGTCGGCCCTCTGAATCGAGAGGGCGCAGGGAAGACCGGGTGCGCGCTGCACCCGCGGTCTCGTGTGCATGTGCACAGAAGAATGCGCACACGAGCATACAGGTCCAGCGGAGAGCATCCGGCCTTCCCTGCGCAGTGGGTTGACGGCTTATAACGTGATCTCCCCGGTGAACGGCTGTTTTGCCACCGTCGCCAGCGGGGAACCGCGCATCGATCCATTTGAACCGTTGCGCTCCGCCGACTTGACGCCAGCACCGCGGCGTCAGGACCACACGACTTCGCCGTACGCCTCGGTCAACATCGTCTCTTTGACCTCGGCGTCCACCGCATCCCACCGCGCGTTCGTGACGTGCGCACGCCCCTCTCATCGGGTGAGACGGGCGGATTCATAAAGCTGATTTGCCCGACGACGGAAGGGGGAATATTTTCGCGCGAGGACTGGACACGTTTTGCGTGATTTGCCCGTCGCGTTACCGTGTCGCACCCGTACCCCCAACTTCGTCATTGCGAGCGCAGCGACGCAGCCCGCAGTCCGTAGGGTGGGTTAGCGAAGCGTAACCCACCGTCTTTCCGATGACGAAGCGGGGGTACGCTTCCGCCTTCGCCCCTTCGAGCTGCGGCGGACGAGTAGCTGATCGACCCCGCTATTTTTCAAACCATATTTTTTCGCCCGTGAGCGGATTCACTCCAAACTTCGGCCGGTCGTCAGGGTCGTCATCATAGGCAGGATACTGCGCAGGAGCCTCGCCATGCGTTGCGACGATGCGTGGAAGCCGAACCCCGGCGCTTTTCTTTCCGATGTTGCGCAAGGTGACCCGGAACAGCCACTCATCGCCATAGTCGAACAGAAACAGCATCGTATGCCCGACTTCGGGAAACGCTTGCCACGCTTTGGTTTTCTTGACGCTGAGCACCCCAGGATCGGCCTCGCCGATATCCGCGAACAACTCGTATTTGGGAAATGTCCTGTGCATCTTCGCCGGCGTGAGCCCGGTATAAAAGCCGAAGGCGTGATCGAAGTCGAAATCGAACGAGGAGAGGATAGCTTTGGCCAACACGTACAGCGACTTTGCAGAATCGATCTCGATGTCCCGGTAGATCGACGCTTTGCCTTGCAGCGCCGCCCGAAAGATGAAGGTGTCCGTTCCGGCCATCCTGAACCTCACTCGCGCTTGCGTCAGAGCCGGCGAGCATATACGCGGGAACGCGCTTGCTTCAAGCGTTGGGAAATCGCGGTGGTCCCGCCAGCGGTTCCCGCAGCCCCGTCATTCCGGGGCATCGCGCAGCGATGAGCCCGGAATCCATGGCGCTGCCTGCGCCTGCGGTGAGAGGATTCCGGGTTCGATGCTCCGCATCGCCCCGGAATGACGGGGAACGGTTTACCCCTTCAGCGCCGCCACGCCCTCGATCTCGATCAGCATTTTCGGATCGGGCAGCGCCTGCACCACGCAGGTGGTGCGCGCCGGATAGGGCGCCGGCCCGAACGCGCCGGCATAGAGCGCGTTCATCGTCGCGACATCGGCGCTGCGCGTCAGCAGCACGTTGAGCTTGACGAGATCGCGGAACGAGGAGCTCGCCTCATCAAGCACGCGCTTGATGTTGGTGACGACATTGGCGAACTGCGCCTCGAACGTTTCTGGCAGCGCGCCGTCGGCGTCGAAGCCGGGGATGCCGGAGATGAACAGGAGATCGCCCGCGCGGGTTGCGAAGGAGAGCGGCGGGGCTTTGATGCCTGACGGGGGAGGGAAGTGTTGAATCATGAGTTTTATCTCGGGCGCCATAGCAAGACTGAAGGTCCCAGCCAGTAGAGCAATCAACTTTGAGTGCCAAAAACCGCCTTATCTTCTAGGTGAAATGATGCTTTGAACTTGACCTAGAAATGTTTTGAAATCCCTCAAGCTATCAAGTTCCACTTGAAGCACTCCCTCCGGATCAAAGTGCATAACATCATTGCGAATTCGTCGTATGTTATCCAAATCCCTGCAGAAACTAACTCGGTCGATCGCAAGACCAAATTGCTTCCACCGATCCGGCTTTTCCAACAATCGCTGGTATTCACCAAATGCGAGATCATCTGGTCCATGAATTTGTCGCGCACTATCGCTTGGATCGCGGACGTCAGTTAAATCGCTAGCAGAGAAGCGGTCGGCGATTAGTCCCCGCAGAAGATTCTCAATCTCTCCCAACAAAAGAAAAGGCTCCGCAAGCAGCCGAAATTGCCCACTGAGATCACTCGCTGTGATTATGCCAGTAATCCTATTGTCGTCGCCTCGAACCAATACGTATTGGTGGTGGACAACAACAGGAATCGCGTCAAAAATGGAAAAGGTGCTCCGTATTTCGTGATGTGGCTCCATGAAGTCGCGAGCCCAACTCCCTGGCGGCCTTGAAAGAGCCAATCGGGAGCCTATCGATGCCCAAGTTATGACGCCTTTCACTTCGCGCTCGTTGGTCATGACCGGCAGCTGAGAGAAATTCTTCAATAGCAAAATACCGACCACCTCTTCTAACGTACCATTTGGCGTTACGCTTATCACCTTTTGGTTCGCTGGTCCTAACTTGCTCAATCGATAAGTGGGATCTCTTCGAACCCAGTCAGAATTTGCCGCCGGCATGTCGATGGAAACGTCATCCCCCTCAACGGCAGGTACTTCGACTGTTTCGGGTTGCGTCGATATAGTATCGTCTTCGCTGTCGTGCGCCCCCGTCAGTTGCAGCGGTGCGTCGATATAGTTGGATTCGAAGTCGGGCATCGTTCGTAGTCTGGCCTTCTTTAACTCGCGTCGGATGTATCGAACGATGTAATGCCCTCGTCTTTGTGCGCCAAACCAGGAGAGGAATTCCCGCGTGGTGACCGGTGCGGGAGTCTTGCCACTCTCGACCTCCTCTGAGATTTTGGTGAGATGAGGATGCATGCTTACTCGTCTTTGATTGAATCGGGCGAAACGTGTTGCGCTGAAAATAAACGAAACGGGGCGTTCAAGTACATTCAAGTATAAGTGGCTCTCTAGTGGGTCGGCAACCCCATCCTGTGATAAATGCGGCTCGCGACTAGCTTTGCGCTTTCTGGTAGTTGCCCGAGAACGAGGAGACTTCCTGACAACGCCCGATTATTCTCCTTTGTCTTTTCCGCATCCAGACACACGCTGACCTTGGCGTTCCGCGTCAGCAGCACGTTGAGCTTGACGGGATCGTGGAACGAGCCGCCGGCCTCATCCGGTACGCGCCTGATGTTGGCGAAGACATTGGCGAACTGAGCCTCGAAGCTGTCAAGCAGCGCGCCATGGGCGTCGAAGCCGGGGATGCGGGAGATGAACAAGATGTCGCCCGCGCGGGTGGCAAAGGAGAGCGGCGGGGGCCTTGATGCCTGAAGGGGAGGGAAGGGCTGGATGGGCATGGAGCATCCCTCGCCTTATAATTTCAACCTATACTTGGCCACGCCGCAATAAGGGCTAGAAAAACCGATCTTTACAGTTATGCTCGCAAAGATTGTAAAGGAAAGGTGGGCGCTCGCATGTCATCGCTAATTCAGATTATCGACCACATAGTCGAAGAGGCAAGAAAGCAGACCGATCCAAATCTTAAGGTTGACGATTTTTTTGAACTGTTCGTTTCAGATCTCACGACCCGCGACAGCGGGTTGGATTGGGATGACATTGAGTCTGGCATCGTCGACGGTGAAAACGATGGGCAGATCGACGCTGTCTACGTGCTCGTGGACGGCATTCTAATTCGGGAAAAGAAAGACTTTGATCCTTCGAGTGCGCGGCGAAACGCAAGCATCCGAGTTATAATTCAGCAGTCAAAGAATAGCCCTTCGTTTTCGGAAAATTCGTTTGCCAAAATGCGAACCTCTGTCTGCGATCTATTCAATCTGGATAAGAAGATTCCACAATTGAAGAAGAGCTATAACGCGGCCTTGGTGGCTCAAGCTGACCTGTTTCGTGCGATCTATCTCGGAATGCAGGGCAGAAATCCTACAGTTCAGTTCGATGTCATTTTCGCTAGCAAGGGCGATAGAGCGACGGCCAACGCCAAGATTAGTACGGACGGTGAAGCGATCGTTGAATTCTTTAAGGCCGGATACTTCAAATCTGGTTCGAGCGTTAAGCTCTTGGGAGCTAGGGAGCTTATTGATCTTGCTAACCGCTCGAGATTCATAAACAAGAAGATGTCCTTCGTCGCGCCTCCCGCGTCTGACGGCGCAAGCGAAGGATGGGTTGGATTAGTGCAGCTAGGTGAATTCTTTCGGCTTATTACTGATGACGACAAGAAGCTCCTTGCCTCGATCTTTGAAGAAAATGTGAGAGACTTTGAAGGCGACGCGGGAGTTAATAGAGAGATCGCTGAGACGCTCAGTCAGGCTTCCGACAATGTTGATTTCTGGTGGCTCAATAACGGAATTACAATCCTTTGTGATGAGGTTCAGCCGCACACGCAGCGCGAATTTTCGTTAGACAGGCCGTTGATAGTCAATGGTTTGCAAACTGCGAATAAGATCTGGCAGCACTTTCACCCCCAGGACAAGATTTCCGACAAGCGGAATGTCCTTGTGAGGGTGATAAAATCAACCGATGAGATAGTTCGTGACCGAATAATTAGAGCGACAAACAGACAAACGCCCATTGGGCCGTCGCAGTTGCGTGCGACCGAACGGCTGCACCGAGACATTGAGGGCTTCTTTAAGGCGCGTGGCAAGTACTACGAGCGCAGAAAGAATCAGTACAAGAATGCCGGCAGGCCTAGGCGTGACATATTTTCTATCAACGAGTTAGCGCAAGCGATTATCGCTATCGCATTGGGCAGGCCAAACGATGCGCGGGCTCGGCCGAGTTCACTTCTCAATACCGTCGATGGTTATGGTTTGATTTTTCCAGAGAAGGCTGACCTTAAGTTCTTTGCATTTTGCGCTGATACAGTTCGGAAGGTGGAAAGCTATCTCGCGGGCAAGACAGCTAGCAGAAAGGAGCGCAACAACCTAAAATTCTATGTTGCTTACTTGGTCCCAAGATTGATTGTTGGTAGAGAGCAACTCGCGCGCAAAGACTTGGTAAAGCTCCTGGATCGCTCGATTGACACATCTATTTTCGATACCGCCCTTACAGAGTGTCAGAAGCGATTTGCAAAACTCGGAGCAGATGATGATGTGGCGAGGGGTAGTGAGCTGATAGGTTTACTTAGGGCCGGATTGCCAGCATTGGTTCAGTCTATGAAGAACAAGAAACCAAAAGTGAAGTAGATGGTGGCGGTTTTGATGACCTGGCGGACGCCAAAGGCCGGCGCGTCAACCGGTCCTTCATTATCGAGCGGCAGACAGCTCAGGCTATCGCTACAAGTGTTACAACACCCGATTACTCTCCTTCACCTTCTCCGCATCCAGATACACGCTTGAGCCCATCTCCTTGAACTTGGCGCTCATCTGCGCCATGCCATCCTCGATCGTCCCTGATATCGACATCCCAACCCCCGCCGGATCGTTCAGCGTCGCCGCGTAATCCCGCACGTCCTGGGTGATCTTCATCGAGCAGAACTTTGGGCCGCACATCGAGCAGAAATGCGCGACCTTGTGGGCTTCCTTCGGGAGGGTTTCGTCGTGGAAGCTCTTGGCGGTGTCGGGATCGAGGCCGAGGTTGAACTGGTCGGTCCAGCGGAAGTCGAAGCGGGCGCGCGAGAGCGCGTCGTCGCGCAGTTGCGCGGCGGGGTGGCCCTTGGCGAGGTCAGAGGCGTGGGCGGCGATCTTGTAGGTGATGACGCCGGTCTTGACGTCGTTGCGGTCGGGGAGGCCGAGATGCTCCTTCGGCGTCACGTAGCAGAGCATGGCGCAGCCGAACCAGCCGATCATGGCCGCGCCAATGCCTGAGGTGATGTGGTCATAGCCCGGCGCGATGTCCGTGGTCAGCGGGCCCAGCGTGTAGAACGGGGCTTCGCCGCATTCCTTGAGCTGCTTGTCCATGTTGATCTTGATCTTGTGCATCGGCACGTGGCCGGGGCCTTCGATCATGACCTGGCAGCCTTTCGCCCAGGCGATCTTGGTCAATTCGCCGAGCGTCTCCAGTTCGGCGAACTGCGCGCGGTCGTTGGCGTCGGCGATCGAGCCCGGACGCAGGCCGTCGCCGAGCGAGAACGAGACGTCATACTTGCGCATGAGGTCGCAGATTTCCTCGAAATGCGTATAGAGGAAGCTCTCCTTGTGGTGCGCCAGGCACCACTTCGCCATGATCGAGCCGCCGCGGCTGACGATGCCGGTGACGCGGTTGGCGGTGAGGTGGATGTAGGGCAGGCGCACGCCGGCGTGGATGGTGAAGTAGTCGACGCCCTGTTCGCACTGCTCGATCAGCGTGTCCTTGTAGAGCTCCCAGGTCAGCTTGACGGGATCGCCCTCGCACTTCTCCAGCGCCTGATAAATCGGAACGGTGCCGATCGGGATCGGCGCGTTGCGCAAAATCCATTCGCGGGTGGTGTGGATGTTGCGCCCCGTGGAGAGGTCCATCACGGTGTCGGCGCCCCAGCGGATCGCCCACACCATCTTGTCGACTTCTTCCTCCACAGAAGAAGTGACCGCGGAGTTGCCGATATTGGCGTTGATCTTGGTGAGGAAATTGCGGCCGATGATCATCGGCTCGAGTTCGGCGTGGTTGATGTTGCAGGGGATGATGGCGCGACCCCGCGCGATCTCGGAGCGGACGAACTCCGGGGTGACGAAGGCGGGGACTTCCGCGCCAAAGCTCTCGCCGTCGGCCAGTGCAGCTTCGGCGCGATCGAGTTGTTGCTTGCGGCCGAGGTTCTCGCGCTCGGCGACGTAGATCATCTCCTTGGTGATGACGCCGGCGCGGGCGAACTCAAGCTGGGTGATCATGTGGCCGTCGAGCCCGCGCAGCGGCTTGTGATGCGCGGTGAAGGCCTTGGCGGCGTGCGAGGCGCCGACATTGCCGTTGTCTTCCGGCTTGACCTCGCGCCCCTGGTATTCCTCGACGCCGCCGCGTTCCCTGACCCAGGCCAGACGGTTACGCGAAAGACCGGCGTTGACGTCGATCACCACGGTCGGATCGGTGTAGGGGCCGGAGGTGTCGTAGACCGGCAGGTTCGGCTCGCCGGCGCCTTCCGAGAGCACGATCTCGCGCAGGGGCACGCGCAGGTCCGGCGCGGCGTCGGGGATGGAGAAGATCTTGCGCGACGAGGGCAGGGGGCCGGTGGTGACGGCGGGAAGCGTGCGGTCGGGATTGGAGCGGATGTTCATGGCGTATCCTCCGTTATGTTGTTGTTGTCGTTCCGGACGGGCCGCGCAGCGGTCCGATCCGGAACCTCGATTTTGTGGCGCGAGCCCCCACCCGTCGCGCGCTGACGCGCGCGCCACCCTCCCCCGCAAGCGGGAGAGGGAAACAAGTGCTCGCTGCGCTCTCTTTGTCGTTTGGGTCGAGGGGATAACCAGGCGCTCGCTGCGCCCCCTCTCCCGCTTGCGGGGGAGGGCTGGGGTGGGGGTGCTTCCGCGAGCGATCATGCATCATGCTGCCTTCGATTCCTGGCCGAGCCATTGCCGCACCCTGGCGTCGGGGTCGGCGTGCTGGGTGACGTCGCTGACGACGGCGATGGAGTCGGCGCCGGCGGCGTAGATCTCGGCTGAATGTTCGAACTTGATGCCGCCGATCGCGACCAGCGGGATGTTGCCGATGCGTCGCTTCCATTCGGTGATTTTCGGGATGCCCTGCGGCGCGAAGCGCATCGATTTCAGGGTGGTCGGGAAGATCGGGCCGAGGGCAATGTAATCAGGCCTGGCGCGCAGCGCGGTGTCGAGTTCGGCGTCGTCATGGGTGGAGATGCCGAGGGTCAGGCCGGCCTTGCGGATTTCGGCAAGATCCGCGTCAACCAGGTCCTCCTGGCCGAGATGCAGATGCTTGGCGCCGGCGACGATGGCCGCGCGCCAGTAGTCGTTGACGACCAGCCTGGCGCCGGTGCCCTTGATGGCCTCGATCGCGTCGGTCACGATCTGCAGCGCCGCGGAATCGCCAAGCTCCTTGGCGCGCAACTGGATGGTGCCGACGCCGAGCCGCGCCAGCCGCGCCACCCAGGCGACGCTGTCAACGACGGGATAGAATCGATCAGGATACGGCATGCCAGAACGGGGTCCCGATCACAGGGGTTGAGGGGGAGGCGAAGTCGCGGGCTTCCATCAGCCCGGCTTCATAAGCGGCGCGGCCGGCTTCGACGCCGAGCCGAAACGCGGTCGCCATCGCCACGGGGTCGGCGGCCTTGGCGATCGCGGTGTTGAGCAACACCGCGTCGTAGCCGAGTTCGAGCGCCTGCGCGGCATGCGAGGGCGCGCCGAGGCCGGCGTCGACCACCAACGTCACGTCGGGCAGGCGCTCGCGCAAGAGTTTCAGCGCGTCGCGGTTGGTGATCCCTCGGGCGCTGCCGATCGGCGCGGCCCATGGCATCACCACCTTGCAGCCGGCGTCGACCAGCCGCATCGCCACCGACAGATCCTCGGTGCAATAGGGGAATACCTCAAAACCGTCCCTGGTCAGGATAGCGGCGGCCTCGACCAGCCCGACCACGTCGGGCTGCAGCGTGTCGTTGTCGGCGATCACTTCCAGCTTGACCCAGGGGGTGCCGAACAATTCGCGCGCGAGTTTCGCTGTTGTCACGGCGTCGCGCACGCTGCGGCAGCCGGCGGTGTTGGGCAGCACCGTGACGTCGAGCTCGCGGATCAGCGACCAGAACGCGTCGCCCGCCTTGCCGCCGGCCGCCTCGCGCCGCACCGACACCGTGACGATGCCGGCGCCCGAGGCCCGGATCGCGCCTTGCATGATCGCGGGCGAGGGATACAGCGCGCTGCCGATCAAGAGGCGCGAGGCGAAGGTCTTGCCGTAGAAATTCAGCATCTGGATTCTCCGTCATTCCGGACGGTCCGCAACGCGGACCGATCCGGAATCTCGAAATGAAGTTCGAACCCGTATCCGCGGGATTCCGGGTTCGCGCTGACGCGCGCCCCGGAATGACGAGCAAGCCGATCAGGAGTGGTCATCTCCATCACCCTCCCTGCCGCGCGGTGATGATCTCGATCTCGTCGCCGTGCTTGAGCGTGGTCTCGGCCCAGCGGCTTTTCGGCAGCACGTTGTAGTTCACCGCGATCGCAAAATGGGTGCCTTCGTAGTCGAGTTCCCGAAGCAGCGCGTCGAGGCGGGAAGCGGCGACCTCGCGCGGCTCGCCGTTGACGGTCACGCGCATCGCATCACCTCATTGTCGATGGCGCCGCGCTTGACATAGCCGAGCGTCAGTTCGGCCAGCGCCGGCGCCAGCAGGAAGCCGTGGCGATAGAGGCCGTTGACGGCGATCCTGTCCTTGGCGATCGCGATCCGCGGCAGATGATCCGGGTAGGCCGGGCGCAGCCCGGCGCCGAACTCGACGATGCGCGCCTCGGCAAAGGCCGGATGCACGGCGTAGGCTGCGCCCAGCAGTTCCAGCGCCGAGCGCACGCTGACGCCGGTGTCCTCGGCCTCGATCGAGGTGGCGCCCAGCATGAATTTGCCATCGCCGCGCGGGATCACGTAGAGCGGCCAGCGCGGATGGATCAGCCGCACCGGGCGCGCCAGCTCGACCTCTGACGTTTCAATCACGATCATCTCGCCCTTGACGCCGCGCAGCTCCTTCTGGGTGTCGCGTGCGGCGAGGCCGCGGCAGTCGATCACGATGCCGTCGAGATCCTCCGCCTTGGCCGCGCCGTCGAATTTGACGGCGCCGCCGGCGGCCGCGATGCGGGCGTGCAGTTCGGCGAGCACGCGCCGCGGCTCGACATGGCCCTCGCCGGCATAGAACAGCGCGTCGCGGAAGCGGCCCTGCAGCGCCGGTTCGAGTTCGCCCAGAGCTTGCGCGTCGAGCCTGGCATGGCCGGTGGTGAGCTTGGCGAAGCGTTCGAAATCGGCGCGGTCGCGCGGATGCGCCACCACCAGCGAGCCGTTGAATTCGGTTTGCGGAAAATGCGCGCGCCAGAGGTCGAGTGCGCGGATGCCGAGCCTGACGATCACGGGCTCGGAGGTCTCGGCCTCGCACCACGGCGCCAGCATGCCGCCGGCCCAGTGGCTGGTGGAAAGCGTCATGTCGGCGTCGCCGCGCTCGTACAGCGTGACGGCGTGGCCGGCCTGCGCGAACAGCAACGCCTGCCATGCGCCGGCAATGCCGGCGCCGATAATGGAGACGGGGGAATCCCCCCGTGGGCTTGAACGCTGGTACATCCCTGTCCCTTCGCCGGCATGACCCGGATCAGGTTCAAAGGGTCACCGCGGTCCTGGGTAAGCCCTTGCAGCAGGCAGACCCAGAGGTTGCGGTATCTCAGCTCCTCATCGGAGCTCCCCTCGGAACAAGACTAATGTAGGCCGATAAGCCCCGGTGTCAACGCGGCTTCGCGTCCTTTGCGCTGGCGGGAAGCAGCGACAGCGGCCACGGAACCTGCGCCTTGGCTTCGGCGGCGGCTTTTCTGGCGCGCCGGGTTGGCCTCGTTGCCGCCGCGTCGGGCGGCGCGCTGGCGAGCACGGGTTGCGCGACAACGGGTTGCGCGAGGCGCTGGCGCTTGGCGGCGTAGTAATAGCCGCTGGCGTAATACTGCACGGCGCGGCCGTGGTCGCCATTGGCGGCGCGATAGGCACCGGCGAGGTATTTGACGCCATAGGCGAGGTTGGTGTCGGGATCGCGCAGGCCGGCGGCGTCGCCGCTGTAGCCGAGGCCGCGCGCGGTGGCGAGCTTGATCTGCATCAGCCCGATGGTGCCGCCGCGCCCGATCACCTCGGGGCGATACCGGCTCTCGCGGACGATCACCCGGTGCACCAGCGCTTCCGGCACGTTGTGGGCGCGGGCGTGGGTCGCGACCATGGCTTCATAGGCCGCGCGGCCTTGATCTTGTGCGCGGCCTTGCGCGTGGGCCACAGGTGACAGCAACAGCACGGCAACCGTGGCGAGCCACGCTGGATTCTTCAAGCTTTTCATCATCAACTTCTCGATCGAACGGGTAAGCCGCTCGATTTGCGACGCCGGATTATTGCGAACATCGGGCGGCGATGTGGCGGAAACCCGACCGGATCGCGACCAAATGTCCGCGGGCGCCGGGTGGTGATTGTCATTCAAATGATGTGATTAACGTGCTAGATTTTTTTTAAGACAGGACGCTGGATTTTGACAGCAAACCTGTCGCATTCAGACGGATAACAGGGAAGGGAAATGCGCCATGATCCGATCCGATTCGGCTCGACTCGACTCCGGCTACTTGCCCCGTGAAAATCCCTGCGCCCAATGCGGCAAGCCGATTGCGAGGCCCGACTGGGTGGAAAGCAGTCCCGGCCGCACGTCGTTCCTCTGGTTCTGCCGCGCCTGCAACTACCGCTTCGAGGCGGTCGCGATCCACGAGGATGCCGATCCCGACGCGCTCGCGGCCTGAGCCGCCGGCGCGCGCCGCAGCCTGTTCACGGCGTCGCTCCCGATGTTACGCTGTGTCACGGCAGGCGACCAACGTCCTGCCTGACAGCAACGGGAGGACGACATGGCGGAGAGCGTCTACAAGGTCATCGAGCTGATCGGCACCAGCAAGGAATCCTGGGAAAAGGCCGCCACCGCAGCGGTCAACCGGGCCGGAAAATCCTTGCGCGACCTGCGCGTCGCCGAGGTCGTCCAGCTCGACCTGCAGCTGGACTCCAAGGGCAAGGTCGAAGCCTACCGCGCCAAACTGAAAGTCTCGTTCAAGTTCGAGGGCTGACGAGACGTCAAACGGGGCGAGCCCGCTCACCCGGCCTCGTCCCGCTTGCGGGACGAGGGTTTCCGCCCGTCATTTCCAGCTGACCCGGACGCCGGGGCTGATCTGGTCGCTAGGATAGACGATCACGCGTTCGCCTTGGGCTAGTCCGCTGCGGATCGCGGCAGAGCCGCGCGAGCGGCGCACCAGCTCGATGGTTCGCGGCTGGGCGCGGCCATCGACGGCGACATAGACGCTCCAGCCGTCACCGCGACGGAACAGGGCGCCTGCCGGGATGATCTTGATGTCGTCCTGGGTGAACACGGTGATCCTGGTGTCGACCTGATACCCGTCGCCGAGGCCGCTCCATTGCTGCGGCGGCGACAACACGTCGATCAGCACGTTGACCCGCTGCTCCTCCACGCCAAGCGTCGACACCTTGGTGAATGCCGCGGGCTCGATCCGGCGCACCCGTCCGGCGAGAACGCCCGCTCCGCCCCAATGCTCGATCACCACCTCGGCGCCAGGACGCATTTCAACTGCATCGGTGCTGAGAACGTCGGTCACGATCTCGAGGTCGCGCGGGTCGCCGACTTCCATCAGCGGCACGCCGGACTGCACCACCGTCTCGCTCTCCTGCACGACCCGCAACACCACACCCGACACCGGCGCGGTGACGCTCCAGGGTTCGGCGGGCGCATCCATGCCGTCCTTGTAACGGCCGAGTAGCGCCATGGCCTGGGCGCGTTCGTGTTCGGCGGCGTGATTCTGGAATTCTGCGGCCCGCAGGTCGCGGTCGGCGACCCGCAATGCGAGTTCGGCGCGTTCCAGCGCCTGCACGGTGGACGCGCCGCTCGCAGCCAGGGTGCGGGTGCGGTCGGACTCGGCCTTGGCATGTTCGGCCTGGGCCCGCGCGCGCTCGACCACCGCCTTTACGCGCTCCAGCGCAGCATCGGCGGTGCCCAGCCGCTCCTCGGCCTCGCGACGGCTCCGCGGGTCGAGCAGGGGCGCCGGCGGCGGCAGGATCGCCGCTACGACCTCGTCGGCCGCGACCGGGTCGCCCGCCTTCAACCTGACGCGCGTCAGGCGTCCGGCGAGCGGCGCCGCCACCACATAATGCTGGCGTATGCGGGTCTTGCCGTCCTCGTCGACGCTGGCGATGAAGCGCCCCTTGGTGACGGCCACCGTCTCGACCGGGATCGGCTTCGGCATCACCAACCAGGCGATGCCCGCGGCCACAGCCAGTACGCCGAGCGTCATCCCCACACGACCCGCCGTGATACGCATCTCAATCCCTCGTTTTCAGCACCGCGACCAGATCGAGATGATCGACTCGGCGGCGCACGATGTAGGCGCTGGCCGCGGCGGTGGCCATGACGATGGCGACAGCCACGACATAGGTTCGTGACCCGACCACGCCCGGAATCTGGAAGCTCTCGTTGGAATGAAACCGCGCAATCAGCGCGACGATGCCCTGGGAGAGCCAAAGCCCGATCGGGATCGCCAGCACGATCTCGGCCGCGAATTGGCTGAACAGGATCTGCGCGACCTCGGCGCGGGTGAAGCCGAGCACGCGCAGACTGGCGAGTTCCCAGGCGCGCTCCTGCAGCGCGATGCGGGCGCTGTTATAGACCACGCCGACCGCGACGATCACCGCAAAGCCGGTGAGGATGCCGGCGCTGACGAGAACGAGGCCCGCAATCTTTTCCAGGAACGAACTCAGCGTGTAGCTCTTCACCGCAACCGACTCGATGACGGGCAGTTGTTTGAAACGCAAAGCCAACGCCGCCAGCGCCGACGGATCGACGAACAGCGCTGCGGCCGATACCACCGCGCCTTCACCGGTCAGGCGGTTGAGCGTGTCGATCTCCATGTAGGACGACATCCCGACCGTCTCATCGACGATGGCGCTGACCGGCAGGTCGATCTTGCGGCGGTGGCCCTCCATCACCTCGATGGTGACGGTCTCGCCGGACCCGACCCCGATCCGCTCGGCCAGCCGGCGCGTCAGCGTGATGCCATCCGGCGGCACGTCGATCGGACGCAGCGCCGCATCATGCGGCCGCCGCAGGCTGGCGTTGATCGGCAGGCCGATCACCGACGTCAGATAGCTGCGATGCCCGGCGCGGAGGCGAACCGGGACAAACCGCAAGCCTTCGGCGACGAGCACGCCGGGCTCGCGGGCGAGGTCGCCGATAATGTCGCGATTGAGCGGGTGGGGGAAGGTGACCATGGCGTTGCCGCGTTCGACCAGATTGAACTGGACCTCGATCATCTGGTCGATCGCGTCCCGCCAGAACAGCCCGAGCACCACCATCGGCACGGCGAGCGCGATGCCGAGGACGGTGAACAGGCTGCGCAGCGGACGGCCGGCGAAATTGCGGATCGCCAGCACGCGCCGCGGCGTCAGCGCTTTCGCCGACAGCAAACCCTCGATCCACGATCGGTGAAATCGCCGCGGCGCGGCCGGCCGCATCGCCACGGCCGGGGCCAGCGCGACGACGCTTCGCAGCGCCGACATCACGCCGAGCGTGGCCGCCGCCAGGCTGATCAGGAAACCGGCCAGCAGCGACCAGGGCGTGAATTCGAACGCCAACGCCGGCAGGCGAAAGAAGCCCTGATAGCTCGCCACCATCGCCTCGCCGAACAAGAGCCCGCCGGCCAGGCCCAGCATCGATCCGAACAGAACCACGACCGCGACCAGCTTGAGATAATGCAGCACCAGCGGCGTCGTCGGAAAGCCGAGCGCCTTCAAGGCCGCGATCTGCTCGCGCTGCGCGGTCACCAGCCTTCCCAGCACCACATTGAGCAGAAACGCCGCGACGCCGAAAAAGATGATCGGGATGGTGATCGACATCACCTTCTGCTGGTTGAGCTCGTCGTCGAGGAAACGGTTGGACGGCTGATCGCGCCGGGCGATGGCGCCGACCGAACCGTAGGGCTCAAGCAGGCGGTCGAGCTCATCGATCACCTGCCTGGAATCGGTGCCCGGGATCAGCGACACGATGGCGTCGTTGAATGCGCCCTTCATGTCGAAGGCCGCCTCCGCCGCGCTGCGGTCGACCCAGAGCACGGCGTAGAAACGGTCGTCCGGGATCGGCACCCCCGGTTTGACCGCATAAACATACTCAGGCGACAGCGCGACGGCGGCGACACGAAAATTCTGCACGCGACCGTTCAGCACCACCGGCACCTCGGCGCCCAGCCGCACCGCGTTCTGATCGGCGAACGCCTCGTTGACGGCAACGGTTCTGGTGTCGCCCGGCCCTGGCGGGGCGCCGCGGCGGACGTGCAGCCTTGCCAGCGGCTCATCCCCGCCATTCGCAAGCGAGACCATCCGCGCCGACACCGGCAGCATCGCCGAGGGCCAGTCGAGGATCACATCGCGGACGATGCGCGGCTCGACCGCGGCAACGCCCGGAATTTCGCGGAGCTGCGCCACCACCGCGAGCGGCGCCCGCTTCAGCGTGACGAAGACCTGCGGAAAGCGCGCGCTGCCGTAGAAGCGGTCGCGGCCGGCGAGCAGCGAATCGTAGGTCGATATCGAGGCGACGAACACCGCGATGCCGGCGGCGACCACCAGCGCGATCGTCGCCACCTGGCCGCGCATGGCCAGGATATCCCGCAGCAGTTTGCGATCGAGCAGGGTCACCAGCGCACCTCTTCCGGTGTAAGCCGGCGCGGATTGCGCTCCTCGCCGACGATGCGTCCGCCGCCGAGACGAAGGACGCGATCCGCCATGCCCGCGATCGCCACGTTGTGGGTGATGATCACCGTTGTGGTCCCGAGCTGCTGGTTGACCCGCGCGATCGCGGCCAGCACCACCTTGCCGGTCTCGTAGTCGAGCGCGCCGGTCGGCTCGTCGCACAACAGGACATCGGGCGATTTGACGATGGCGCGAGCGACCGCGACGCGCTGCTGCTCGCCGCCGGAAAGCTGCGAGGGAAAATGATCGAGCCGCCGTTCGAGACCGACCAGCGTCAGCGCTTCGCGCGGGTCGAGCGGCTTGTCGGCAATCTCGTTCACCAGCGCCACGTTCTCGAGCACGGTCAGGCTCGGAATCAAATTGTAGAACTGGAACACGAAACCGACATGCTCGCGCCGGTAGCGCGTCAGTTCGGCGTCGTCGGCGCCGACCAGATCATGATCGCGCCAGCGCGCCTGGCCGCCGGTCGGGGCGTCGAGCCCGCCGAGGATATTGAGCAGCGTCGACTTGCCGGAACCGGACGGGCCAAGCAGCACGACGAACTCCCCTTCATAGACGTCGAGATTGACGTCCCTGAGGGCATGGACCTCGACTTCGCCCATGACATAGGTCTTGGACAGGTCGCGGGCCTGAAAGACCATGCGACCTGGATCGCCTTGCTGCCGGGGCTGGTTCAGCGTCACGACATCCCGCTACCGTCCACCCGCTTCGATGAGCAGGCCGATCATCGGTAGCGCTCTGGCCTGAGCCCGGCTTGAGACAGGTCAAGTCCTTCCCCGTCGCCGCGTCACAATCCCGGCAGCGCGTTGATATAGACCTTGATCGCGCCCTCGGCCTCGACGATCACGCGCAGCGTTCTGGAATCGAAGGCGATGTCGGCCAGTCGCAATTTGCCGATGTCGGCGGAGACGCGCAGGCCGTCCTCGTTCCTCTGGACATCCGCGATCGCGGCAGCGATCTTTTTCTGCGCGTTGGCGATGAACGGCTTGAGGTCGACGCTGGCCTTCTCCGCCAGTGTCCGCTGCAGATGCGGGATGGCAGCGCGGGCCGCGGTCCCCAGCAGCCCGAACGCGGCCTCCGACTCGACCGCCAGTTCGATGTCGGTCAGCCGCAGCATCTGCTGCGCCTGATCCAGCACCGGCCTGCCCCAGATATACAGACTGGCCTCGCCGCCAAGGCCGAACAGGCTCTTCTTCTCCTTCGCGTTCACCAGCAGCGAAATCAGCAGGCGGTCGCCGGACGCCGCGACGCCGGCGCGCCTGACGGTGACATCGACGGTGCCCGAGCCGTCTTCCGGGAAGGTCTTGCCGGCGAACTGCGCCGCGATGATCCGGTCGATCTCGCCAAAGGGCATGTCGACGGGAATGCCGATCGCGACCCGTCCGGGGGTTTGCGGCACGATGGCGATGGTGGCGGGAAACGGGCAGGAGGGCTTGGTCTCGGCCGGCGTGATGCGGGACTCCGCCTCGATGCCGAGCGTCAACGTCAGCGCCGAGGCGTCGACGCGCGGCTGGGCCGCGATCGCCCGCGTCGGCCGCAGCTCCAGCCACAGCGCCGGCAGCGTCGAGCCGGCGCCGGTGCCCTGCAGCGGGATCGAGCGGCAGGCCTGGGCCCATTGCGCCCGGGCGTTGCGTTCGAACGTGGTGTCGTCGCGCATCCGCGCCTGCACCGCGTTGATCTGGTCGGCGATGGTCTTGTCGATCAGCGGCTTGACCTGCGCCGGTACGCTGATGCGCGCGCCGGCCGCGACCAGGCTGGTGTCGCCGAGATTGACCTGCGCCGCGAGGTTGGGCTCGATCCGCCAGGCGGCGGCGATCTTCGGCCGCGCCGTGATGGTGACGTTGCCCTTGATCTCGGCGCTGGCGTTGACGTTCTTGATGTTCACGCTGCCGATCTGCCGGGCGACATCGCCGCCGAGCAGGCTGCCGAGCGCGTTGCCGACCGCGCCGGTCGCCTGCGCCGACAGCGCGCCGGTGACGTTGAGCATTCCCGAAAGCGGCGTCGCCAGCGACAGCACGTCCTGGGCGCCGGTCACCGCGATCGGCCCGCGCGAAGCGGTCCAGCCGATGTCGGCGTTCTGCAGGATCTGCGCCGCCGGGTTGTCGGCCTTGCCGCTGAAGGCGCGCGGCGCGCCGCGGTCGGCGGCGTCGCGGATCGCCGACAGCGTGATCACGACCGGCGTGATAATGGTGGAGACGCGCGGCGCCGACGGCAGCGGCGGCAGTTCGACCAGCACGGGGGCGCGCACGTCACCGCGCGGCGCCACCAGGTCCATGACCGTGAGGCTGACCGCGAATGATATGACGATGATCGCGAGTGCGATCGACGCTGTCTTCAGCCGCATCGGCAGACGCATCGTCCCCCCGGCTCCCGCCTGAATCGCTCCTTTAGTCTTTTACAGGGACGGTGAGGGCGACGCCACCCGGGCCCTACCGCCGATCATTTCCGCGTGAGCAGCGGTTCCGGCGAATGCGGCTCGCGTTCAGCTTTGCGGCAATTTAGCGGGCGGTGCGGCCGAGATCGGCGCGGCGATGCGTCATCGGCAGCACGATCACCCTGGCGCCGACGCTGACCCGGGAATAGAGGTCCTTGACGTCGTCATTGGTGAGGCGGAGGCACCCCGAGGAAACCCGGGTGCCGATCGTCTCCGGCGCGTTGGTGCCGTGGATTCGATAGATGGTGCCGCCGAGATACATCGCGCGCGCGCCGAGCGGGTTGCCCGGACCGCCGGCCATCTGGCGCGGCAAGTAAGGCTGGCGCGCGATCATCTCCGGCGGCGGGGTCCAGTCCGGCCATTCCGCCTTGCGGGTGATGGTCTGGGTGCCCGACCAGGTGAAGCCCTCGCGGCCGACGCCGATGCCGTAGCGCATCGCCTGCCCGTTGCCGAGCACGAGATAGAGATAGGTGTTGGGGGTGTCGATGATGATGGTGCCGGCCGCCTCGCTCGTGCTGTAGCTCACGACCTGGCGGCGCAACCGCGCCGATAGCTCGAACGCGCGCGGCGCTTCCTTCGGCTCGGCTTCAGCCTGCGGCGGGGCCGCCTCGATCGGCAAGGTGAAGAACGGAAACAGCGTCACCGGCGCGGCGGTGGCGGATGCGGAAAAGGCGATGGCGCCGATCGCCAGCGCGCCGCAGGCGGCGGCCGCGAACGCGGTCGTGCCGGATGAATTGGGCATGGTCGTCCCCCCGTCTGTCGCGCCTGTTCCGGCGCTGTTGGGAACACCCTACAGATCAGGCATTTCAGGAGGTTTGCACGAAACCGCCAAAATGATTGCGTCGCGTTAGGGATTTGTATCGTTAAGGTTTCGTTGAGGGAGTGGGTGGATCGACGCCGCATAGCGGCGGCGGGACGGGAGAGGGGTTCTTTCCCTCATCCGTCGCGGACTGCGTCCGCGCCACCTTCTCCCACAACGGCAGAAGGAAGAACAATCAGGTCAGGCCGGGAGCGCGCGGATCCGCGGCGCCTCGGCATTGCCGGCGTCAAGCACGGCGCGGCGGTCGGCTACCGCATGATGGAATTGTTCGAGCGCGAGCCCGATCGCCGCAAGGTCGCCTTGCTCGATCGCGCCATCGTCGAAGCAGTCGAGCGCCTCGCGCAGCACGCCGTCGGCGGCGTCCTGCATGTCGGCGAGTTGCTCCGGCGTTTCCGCCTGGCGCGCCCGCGAAATCAGGTCGAGCAAATTGTCGCGATGCTCGGTGTATTGCTCGCGTTCGTCGCGCTTCCAGTAGTGCTTCAGCCAGGCGCCGACCGATCCCAGCCCCGAGAGCACCAGGATCGCGCCCCAGATGAAATCGGTGTATTTCTCAAGGAAGGTTCGCTCATTGCCGTCGATATAGGCCGCGGCGCCCGCATGCGCCGGCAGGGCGGAGTCCTTGTCGGTGTCGGGCTTCTCGATCTCCGAGGCGCTCGGCAGCTCCCGCGCCAGTTGGTGGCGGTTGGTGAAGAGCTGGCGGGCGAAGGCGGCGACCGCCGTGTCCGACAGCGCCTTCCGGGCGATGATGAGGTGGTTGACGCCGAGGGTGTCGACCTTATCCTCGGGGCGCGCGGGGGAAGAGCTGAAAATGCTGGCGGGGATTTCCTCGGCTTCATAGATCGGATTCTTCTTGGCGATCGCCTCGGAGACGTCGATCGGCAGGAATTTGGGTTCGCCGCGCGCGGTGGCGGTGGCCGCGATGGCGTCCACGGTGATCTTGCTCTTGAGCGGGCCGACCGCCATGAAGGCATCGAGCGCCGGGTCGCGCGCCATGTCGCCTATCTGGCCGACGGCGAACTGACTGACCGTCACCTTGTCGGGGTTGATGCCGGACTCGCGCAGGATCACACGCAGCAGCGCGACGTTGGCCTCTGTCCGTCCGATCACGCCGACGCGGTGGCCGGCGAGGTCCGCGAGACTTTTGATCTTCGGCGAAGACTGCTTGCGCGCGCCCTTCGGCGCCGGGCCTGATGGCGTCCACAGCACCACGACATTCTTGCGCAGGATCGCGACCGATTCAGCGTTGGACGGCAGGTTGAGGTCGCCGCGCGCCACCGCAAGGTCGACCTTGCCGGTCGAGAACAGCGCGATGCTTTCAGGCGTTCCCTCGGTCGTGACCGGCGCCAGCCGGACGGCGCTGCCGTCGCGCGCAAAGGTCTGCGCCATCAGCTGGACCAGTTTGTGATCGTCGCTGCCGGCGGGCCCGACCGCGATCCGCAGCACGGTCGGCCGCAACACATAATAAAGCGTGCCGGCGGCGACGCCGAACGCCAGCAAGCCCGCGGCGAGGATCAGAAGCCCGTAGCTTTTCCGCTTCCGTCGCGGGCGGCGCGGCGCAGGGTTTTTGTTCAGGTCTGACATCGTCCTGTCACGTTACACGGAAATGCATGCCGAGAGGCTTAAAAAACATCCTTACAGATCGATGACGTCACACGCCTGAAATATCCATGTCCCAACGTCGGGCAAGCAAGAATCATGGAAATCGCAGGGCGCCGGGACATGCGGATACTGATTGCGACCGATGCGTGGCATCCCCAGGTTAACGGCGTCGTCCGCACCCTGACCTCGCTGGCGCGCAGCGCCCGGGCGCTCGACGCCGATATCGATTTCCTGACCCCGGACGGCTTTCGCTCGGTGGCGGTGCCGACCTATCCGGGGCTGCGGATCGCGCTGCCGAACCGGCGCGAGATCGCGCGGCGGATCGAGCAGGCTTCGCCCGACGCCATTCACATCGCCACCGAAGGTCCGGTCGGATGGGCGGTGCGCGCCTATTGCCGCCGCCGCGGACTGGCGTTCACGACCTCCTACACCACGCGCTTCCCGGAATATGTCGAGGTCCGCACCAAAATTCCGACCAGCGTCGGCTATGCGGTGATGCGCCTCTTTCACGCCGCATCCGCCATGACCATGGTGGCAACCGATTCACTGCGGCAGGAACTGGCGGAGCGTGGCTTCCGGCGGCTCGGTTTCTGGACCCGCGGGGTCGATACCGAACTGTTCAACCCGCACCATCGCGCGCCGCTCGACCTGCCGCGGCCGATCTTCATGACCATGGGCCGCGTCGCGGTGGAAAAAAATCTCGAGGCGTTCCTTTCGCTCGACCTGCCGGGATCGAAGGTCGTGGTCGGCGACGGGCCGCAGAAAGCGCAGCTCGCAAGGCAATATCCGGGCGCGGTGTTCCTTGGCGAGAAAAAGGGCGCGGACCTGACCGCCCATCTGGCCGCCGCCGACGTCTTCGTGTTTCCGAGCCTGACCGACACGTTCGGCGTAGTGCAGCTGGAGGCGCTGGCCTGCGGCACGCCGGTTGCCGCATTCCCGGTCACCGGCCCGAAGGACGTCATCGCCGGTCATCCGATCGGCGCGCTCGATCATGATCTGCGCAGCGCGGCGTTGCGCGCGCTGACGGCGTCGCGCGAGGCCTGCCGGGATTTCGCGCTGGAGCGTTCCTGGGAAAACAGCGCGCGGCAGTTCATCGGCAATCTGACGGCGCTGCAGCCGAGCCGGTCGCTGCGGCCGGCGCGCCGCGCGCCCGCTCCACGCGCCGTGCAGGGTTGAGCGCACGCGTTCGACAATCATTCACGCAAGACCACAAGGTAGGACCAACCATGGCAGACATCATCAAGCTTGACGGCGCAAGGCGGCGCGACTTCGACCGCGAGACGGTGGAGCAGGCCTATGACCGCTGGGCCCCGGTCTACGACCTCGTGTTCGGCGGCGTGTTCAGCAAGGGCCGCAAGGCGGCGATCTCGGCCACCAACAGGATCGGCGGCCGCGTGCTCGAGGTTGGCGTCGGCACCGGCATCTCGCTGCCGCAATACGCGCCGCATCTGCGCATTTTCGGCACCGACATTTCGGAAGCGATGCTGAAGAAGGCGAAAAAGCGCGTCGACGGGCTCGGCTTGCGAAACGTCGAAGGTCTCGCGGTGATGGACGCGGAGAAGCTCGAATTCCCCGACGATTCGTTCGACGTCGTGATGGCGCAGTATGTCGTAACCGCGGTGCCGAACCCGGAAAAGGCGCTGGACGAATTCGCCCGCGTGCTGCGGCCGGGCGGCGAGCTGATCATTCTGACAAGGGTCAGCGCCGACGCCGGCATGCGCCGCTTCATCGAGCAACGGCTGCAGCCGGTGGTTCGACCGCTCGGCTTTCGCACTGCCGAGTTCGCCTGGTCGCGCTACGCGCAATGGCTGGCCGGCGCACGCGGCATGGAGCTGGCGGAGCGCCGCCTGGTGCCGCCGCTCGGCCATTTCTCGCTGGTGCGGTTTCGCAAAACCGCAAGAGCGGCGGCGGCGTAATGCAAGATTTGTAATGCGTGATCAAGGCGCCGCTTTGCGCAGCATTGCGGCCAGTCACATGTCAACATCATGATGTCACGTGGCGGACATCGAATCCCTGTAAACCCGGCCCATACATTTGGGGGAGAGAATGATCAAGAATTTCATGCAGGAACTGCGAACCCAGCGCTGGGACGACCATCGCTATTATCACCACAGCCGCATCAACCAGTCGCTGCACTTCGTCAGCGCGGCGAGCTTCCTGTTCGCCTATGCGATGCTGTTCTTCGACCCCGTGGTGTCGGCGCTGGTCGGCTGGCTGGTCTCGATGACCACGCGCCAGGCCGGCCACTTCTTCTTCGAGCCGCGCGGCTACGACCATCTGAACCAGGCGACCCACGAGCACAAGGAAGAGATCAAGGTCGGCTACAATCTGCAGCGCAAGGTGGTGCTGATGACGATCTGGGCGCTGTCGCCACTGGTGCTGTACCTCGATCCGACCCTGTTCGGCCTGTTCTCGCCGTGGACGACATCAGCCGATTTCATGCGCCAGGTCGCCAAGGTCTGGCTTGCGGTCGGCATCGGCGGGTTGCTGTTCCGCACCGTCCACCTGTTTTTCATCCGCGACGTCGAGACCGGCCTGGTGTGGATGACCAAGATCCTCACCGATCCCTTCAGCGACCTCAAGCTCTACTACAGGGCGCCGCTGTACCTGATGAAGGGCGAGTTGATCGATCCCGGCCTCGAGAAGCACGTCAGGCACGCGTGAGGATTGCTTGTATTACTTGCCGTTATGGCCGTGTCCCGGCCATCCATGCACTGCCCAACGTCATTCCGGGGCGATGCGAAGCATCGAACCCGGAATCTCGAGATTCCGGGTCTGGTCCTTCGGACCATCCCGGAATGACTGTGCGAGAGACGAACAATAGAAGCGCGCGCTCAGCGCCCAAGTCGCCTGGCCAGCATCTCTTTCAGGATCTGCCGCTTGATATTCCGGTTGGTCTGGGACGCGTCCTGCCACCACCAGCCGTCGCGCTTCATCTTGTCGGTGGCGGCGACGAAGCGGTCGGCGACCTCGGCGAAATCGGCCTCGCTGTAATTCAGGCTGAAGATCAGCCGGCCGGTGCCGACCCAGCTCAACGCCAGCCCTTCGGCGCGCAGATAGTATTGCAGCATCCAGTTGTAGCGGGACGGCGCGGTGTAATGGACTATCCAGATCGTGGACAGGTTGGCGACCCGCACCGGCAGGTCGCCGGCGGCCAGCCGATCGTTCAGTGCCCTGGCGCGACCGTTCCAGGTCGCGTCGAGCCCCTGGTAGACGGCGTTGAAATTCGGGCTGGCAAGCCGGCTCAGGAATTCGTCCATCGCCGTCATCACATAGGGATGCGAGTTGAAGGTGCCGCGGGCAAAGCAGACGTCGGCCGGGCGGTCGTCGCGGAAGCGCCGCATCCATTTGCGGCCGCCGCAGACCACGCCGACCGGCAGCCCGCCGGCGAGGCTCTTGCCATAGGTCACCATGTCGGCGCGAACGCCGAAATATTCCTGCGCGCCGCCGGCGGCGAGGCGGAAGCCGACGAACACCTCGTCGAAGATCAGCACGATGCCGCGCGCGGTGCAGACCTCGCGCAGCGCTTTCAGCCACTCGGTATAGGCCGCGCGGTGGAACCCGCCCTTGCGCGAGGAATCGACCAGGGCGGAATCGCCGGGTGCGTTGGCGTTGGGGTGCAGCGCCTGCAGCGGATTGACCAGCACGCAGGCGATGTCGCGGCGCGTCCGCAGCACATGCAGCGTCCGCTCCGACATCTCGGCCAGCGTGTAGGTCTCGTGCGGCGACACCGGGTTGCCGACGCCGGGCTGCACGTCGCCCCACCAGCCGTGATAGGCGCCGGCAAAGCGGACCAGATGCGAGCGGCCGGTGTGGTAGCGCGCCAGCCGCACCGCCTGCATGACCGCCTCGGTGCCGGACATGTGGAACGAGACTTCGTCGAGCCCGGAAATCTCGCACAGCCGCCGCACATTGTCGGTGATGACGGGATGATAGGGACCGAGCACCGGGCCGAGTGCATGTGCGCGCCGTTCGGCGGCGGCGATGCACTCCTTGTAGAAGTCGTTGCCGAAGATGTTGACGCCGTAGGAGCCGGTCAGGTCGTAGAACGTGTTGCCGTCGATGTCGGTCACGGTGACGCCGGCGGACGATTGCATGAAGGCGCCGGTGCCGAGATGTTCCCGCACCAGCCGGCTGTACTGGAACGGCACCCGATAGTGTTCGGTGAACTGCAGGTCGGAGATGCGCGCGGCCGCTTCCGCCGTCATCTGCCGTCCCCGGGCGTAGCGCTGCTGGTAGAGGCCCGCGAGCCGGAAGAATCCGTCCTGGCGTCGCAGTGCGACGTCGTCAGGCGCGCCGTCGGAGCGGAAGAAGTCGCCGATGTCGAACTCGTAGTGCGGCAGCAACCGCGCCACTGCCCTGGACATTTTGGAATGTCCGGCCAGCGAGCGGTGCTTGGCGCGCGACAGCGCCAGCCTTGCCTGCAATTTGGGGAATACCGCCACGCTGGCCGCGACCGCGGCAGCGGACAACGATAGAATCGGAAGGGTCGAATCCATGCCTGAAGCGCTAGCCAATCCAGCTGACAGATTGATGACAATCCGCGGGCTGATTGCCCGCTTCACGCAGCAGGAAGACCTCAATTTCCTGCTCACCAACCGGATCCCGCGGGCGGCGCTGACCCGCTTCATGGGCTGGTTCAGCAAGATCGAGAACCCGCTGGTGCGCGATTTCTCGATCGGCTGCTGGCGGCTGTTTGCCGACCTCGATCTGTCGGAGGCCAAAAACAGCGAGTTCAAGAGCCTGCACGACTGCTTCACCCGCGAACTGCGTCCGGGGTTGCGGCCGGCGGACCCCGATCCGAACGCCGTGGTCAGTCCCTCCGACGGCATCATCGGCGCGTTCGGCCGAATCGCGGACACCGAACTGTTCCAGATCAAGGGCGCGCCTTACGCGCTGTTGGACCTGCTCGGTGATCCCGAACTGGTGGCGCGGCACCGCAACGGCATCTTCCTGACGCTGCGGTTGACGTCCGACATGTATCACCGCTTTCACGCACCCTACGACGGCCGCATCGAGCAGGTGACCTTCATCCATGGCGACGTCTGGAACGTCAACCCGATCGCGCTGAAGCGGGTCGAGCGGCTGTTCTGCAAGAACGAGCGCGCGGTGCTGCAGATGCGCCTTGCATCAGGGGAAGCGCTGACGCTGGTGCCGGTCGCCGCCATCCTGGTCGCCAGCATCCGCCTGCATTTCCTCGACCGCACGCTCAACGCGCAGAGCCGGGGGCCAACGATGTTCCCGTGCGCGGCCGATGTGCGCAAGGGCGACGAGCTGGGCTGGTTCGAGCACGGCTCGACCATCATCGTGCTGGCGCCGGAACGGTTCGAGTTCGCCGACACTGTCGCGGAAGGCGCGCGGATCCGCGCCGGCGAGCCGCTGCTGCGGAAGCCGCATTCCTGATCTCGATTTGGCGGCCGCTGTTCTTATAGAGTCGAAAAAAGCGGCCCCGTGAAATTTCAGGGGGCCGCAAGTCTCAGGGGGCCGTAACTCTCGGAGGATTGGAGGTCAGCTGACGCGTTTCCAGGTTTGGCCGCCGCAGAACATGCCGCCGAAGGCGCAACCCTGGACCTTGAGGGCATTGCCGCCCTTCAGCGCGATCGTCGAGTCGTAGTTGCGGCCGCTGTCGGGATCGCGGATGCGGCCGGTCCATTTGTTGCCCTGCGGCTTCATGTTGATCAGGATCTTCTCGCCGGTCTTGACGGCGTAGCCGCAAATGTTGGCGCCGCATTCCTCGATGCGCACGTTGCCCTTGTTGTCCTCGGTGGCCCAGATGCCGAGCGGGGAGTTCGGATCGGCGGCTGGTGCTGCGGCAACCGCGGCCGGTTGCGAAACCGGCGCGGCGGCTACGGCGGCGGCCGGCGGGGTGATTTCGGAATACACCGGCGCGGTGGACGCAACGGTCGTCGGCGCAGGAGCAGGCGCAACCGGGGCTGCGACGGGCGCTGCAGCGGGCGCGGCCGGCGCGGGCGTGGCCGCTTGCGCCGGAGCGGGCTTTGCCGCGCTGGTGTCGGCGACCTCGTCATCGTCCTTGCTCTTGGAGCCCAGGCCCTTGAGGTCGATATTGCCGAGCGTGCCGGTATATCCGGGCGCGGTGATCTTGATGCAGGAAAGGGCGTTGCAGTTGCGTGGCGATTCGACCCGGATGCGCTCGCCGTTGATCTTAAAGGTGACGCCGCCGGCCTGGGCCGACGTGGTGGCCATCAACAACGCGGCGAGGATGTAGAGCTTTTTCATGGGAGCCTCCTGAGCGGCTGGTGAACGGTGGCGGATGAACTTGAGGCGACCCTATGCCGTGACGCCGTGACGTTCTGTGATGTGCATCACAGGTGGCGTCAGGGGCGACGCCGGGATTGGCGAGGTGACTCAAATCACATCGGGGAGCCTGCTCCCGGGCTTAACCTGCCCTGGAATGAACCTGCGGAGGCTCCGATGAAACGATTGGGTTTTCTCGCCCTGCTGATGACGCTCAGTTCGTCCGCCAATGCCGGCGGCTCAGTCTCATTCTTGGTTGGCGGTCATCGGGTTCAGATCGAATCGACGCGGCATTGCCGGGCGATTTCCTGCGCCTCGGTGTCGGTCTCCGGCCTCAATATGCCGCGCCGCCGCGACCGCCAGGACGTCGATCGCCCAACGGGTGAGCCGGTGAGGACGACGGCCCCGGCGACGCGAGCCCCGTCGCCGCCCGCGCCGGCAGTCAGCGGTCCGCCGGTTGCGACCGCCGCCGCGCCGCCGCCGGCCCTGTACACGCCTGCCGCGGCGACAACGCAGATCGTCGCGGCACCGCCGCCTCCAGCGCCAGCACCGCCTTCGCCGCCGGTTCAGCCGGTCGCAATTCCGTTGCCGCCGCCGGTCGCAGCACCGGTCGAAGCGGCGCAGCCCGCGCCGCAAGTTGTGCGCGTTTCGCGCGAAGTTGAGGTCGAGTCGGCGGACTCGCCGGTCGGCGACTGGCAGACCGAAGGCAAGGGAATGGTGCGGATCGTCCCGTGCGGCACCGCGCTGTGCGGCTACGTGCTCGATGCTTCCTCGAACGACAATGGCGAGGCGATCCTGATCAACATGAAGCCGAAGGCGGAGCGGCAATGGACCGGCCGCGTCTACAGCCAGGGCAGTGGCGCGACCTATTACGGCACCATCGCCATCAAGGGCGCGGACACGCTTCGCGTCGAAGCCTGCGCGCTCGGCCGCTTCTACTGCTCCGGCAACAATTGGAGCCGCATCACCAGCCGCCAAGAAAGCATCATGACTTCGCGTCAGGTGTCGGCCGAGCCGCGCTCGTAAGCGCGCCAATCAAAGCCAAGCAGAATCAGGATGGGTCAACAAAAGTTCACGAGAACGCCCCGGTGGAGAAACGCGCCGGGCGCGAACGTCCCAGATCCGAACAGGAAGCCTGGTCGAGCGCTTCCAACCGTTCGTCTAGTTTGACTTCCGACCGACCGTGCGCGCCGGCTGACCTTCATAGTCGTAGACGAACGTCGCGGTCTCGAAGAAGCTAAACGGCACGCGCAGTCCGATTTCGCGCGCTTTCAAGAAACTGATGGCGATGTCGGGCGGCGAGACGATGCCCACCTTGAGCTGGCCCGTTTGGGATCTGCCGCTGAGGATATCGGTGCCGTAGACGGCGGCGAGGTGTGCGTTGCTTTCGAAGCTGATGCCAACCGCGAGAACGGCCGTATCCTGACCTGCTTTCACGATCTCTGGAATCATGCTGACCACCGGAATCCGGCCGGCCTTTTCATTGATGGTTCTGATCTCACGGAACACGGTGGTGCTGCCGGTAATCAGGAAGATGCTCTTGCTCAGATCGAAGTCGTTCTTTTGCATCGTGCGCACCGCATCAGGGATAATCTGCGCCAGTTCCTCGTGCGCCTTGGCGGGGTTCTGCACCGTGCCCATGAAGACCTGGATGCCCTGCTTGCGCGCGCGCGCGGCGACAGGCTCGGCTTGAGTCTGAACAGCGCTGATGTTCTTGCTATCGACGAGAATCGCGAGATTCTTCAGGTCTGGCTTGAACTCCATTATGTAGGCAAGTTGCACTTCGACCGGCATGTTGAGCGAGGTGAACGCAAAATTGGTTTGGCTGCCGCTTTCGTAGTTTTTCATCTGCCCGAGTTCCACAGGATCCTTCGAGCAGACAGATACTACGGGAATCTTGCCGCCGCGGTAGTTGTCGTAGAGCCAAGCCGTCGACTCCGACCCCATGGCGAAAATCAGGTCGAACTTGTTGTTCTCGGCAAACTGGATCGTCTCCTTGCCGCGCACGTGATTCAGTTCGAAGTTGATCACGGTGAAATCGACGTGCTCGCCCTTCGATTCAAAGACATTGAGGATCTTTGTGATGGCGATATCGTAGGCCGACGACGACCGGGGATAGAGCACCAGGACCCGTCGTACCGTGCCGCGCTGTTCCGCCGAATGTGTTTCCGCCAGTTTTCGCCGAATTGACACCACGGTCGACCTGGCAGGGTCACCCGCCACATTCCAGGTCGCGTCTATCTCGCTGCCGTACTTGAACCACGCGGAAAACGGCTGATTTTCCGCTGCAGCTGTCGCCGTCAACGACAGGGCCAGCAGAGCTGCAACGACGCCGCGCAAGACGAATGGCGGTCGCGGAGCAAGCTTGGCAATCATTGCAGGGCCTCCGATGGCAAGTTGCGGACCGGCGGCTGGACAAGGTTGCGTGCCATAAACACGAGTCCGAGGCAGGCGATCCCGACGCCGATCCATACGATAACCATCGCGTCCTGCCCAAAGACCAGGAAGATCTGCGCCATTACCAGGGGCCCGACAATATGGCCGGCGCGCTCGAGGAACCGGTAGGTCGTCGTCACCGGGTTCACGCCGATACGATTCCCGAGATCTGACTGGCCGACGTGGGTCACTACGGGCGCATTAATCAAGCCGTGAGCGATGCCGACGAGGATTGTCCCGGCAATCAGTGCGCCGGTGCCGAACGGCCCGCTGCCGGCAAGCGTCGGACTCATGAACCCGACCAACATCAGCCCGCCACCGCTGAGGATGGCCCCCCAGAACAGCACCTGCTCGCTGTTGCTCGTGCGATCCACCAGACGCGAAGCAAAACCCGTCGCCAGAATGACGGCGAGGCCGTACAACATGATAAGCTGCCCGATGTCCTCTGAACGGTAGTTATATTGAACGAGCAGCAAGGGCATCGCAAAGGTGATCGTTCCGGTAAGGATCGCCTTTGCGGGTACGCCGATGCAAAGCAGGGTCGCGATGAATTCCCGATCGGACATGACGTCCCGGATGTCGTGCACCAGTCGGCGCGCGGCCGCAACCAATCCTCCGGCGATCCGTGCCTGGTCGCTGACACTTGGCAGGCGCAACAAGGTATAGAAAATGGCGGAGCATCCGATCGCGCCGGAGATCATGAAAACTCCTTGCGCCTCGAGGTAATTCACCAGCAGGGAGCCGAGCGCCATTCCGGAAATCAGACCGCCCTGGAATCCAAATACAATGATGGCAACGCCCTGCGTCTTCTTCTGCGGCGAAGCGACTGCCAGAATGTAGGACTGCACGCCGATCAGCAGCATGCCCTGTCCCAGCCCCGCGATACCCCGCAAGAAAGTCAGTTCGATGATTCCGACACGCATGACCATTCCGGCTACACCCGCGGTTGCCAGCAGCAACCCGACCAGGATCGCCGTCTTAGGCCCGTACCGCTCGGTGAAATTTCCGGCAGGCAACAAGCTCAACGCGAAACACAGATAATAGGCCGTGAAGGGAATCGAGGCATAACCGACGGACAGGCCAGCAACAACCGCCGCGTCCTGCATGAAATTCGGAAGAAATGAATAGGTCAGACTGTCGAGGAAAACAGCGAGGAAGAAGATCGGCTTGATCATGATCAATGCCGTATCTTCAGCCGATGCCCGGTCCGCCTCAGGGGCGTCAGGTTCGATTTGGCTGGCCCTGAGGTGTTGCAGCGATGAGGCGACTTGCAGGAACAGTCCCGCCAGTAGCGCCGACGCGACGAACAATGCCGCGAGGTTCTTGACGCTGCGAACCACCCTTTCGACGACCACGTCCTTTGGCACCGTCACAATCAGATGCACAACCCGCTCCAGCTGATCGGGGCGCGAAAGATCGATCTTGAACTCGAAATTTTGCGGATCGGAGATCCATTTCTTGCCAAGCTTGGTCGGGTCGCTGTCGATTTGGATGACATCGTTCTCGACCAGCGCCGCTTCGCTGATCTCAGTGTTCAGGCGTCTGTAATCACTGAAAATGCGCGCCATGCCATCGAAATCCTTGAAATGTAAATTGAATTCAACGATATCGCTCAAGCGCTGCGCCAGCGTGACAACCGAGGCCCGCGATTTTCCCTGCACGCCGTCGTAGTAGAGTCCAACGATCGCAAAGACGACCGCAACCGACATCGCTGCGAACGTTATCGTGTAGCCGATCTGCAGCCACGGCACCCGCGCCCGGGGAAGAAGCGGCAATGCGAAGACGACGACAGCCGCGAACGCGGCCGCGAGTCCAACGGACAGATACACCAATGGACGGAACGTAGCGCTCAGTTTCTTCGACACGACTTCCGTGTTCGATGACACCAAAAGGTTGCCTACGGTTTCGAACCGGGTACGCAGCGGAATGATGACCTGATAATGCGTTGCGCCATATTCGACCGCGATCTCCTGCTTCACGCGTGAAATGGCGCTGGGGGGCTCTAGCGGCTTGAGGTTCGCTTTGTCGATGCCGGCGAAAATCTGCTGTCCGGCCTGATCGTATACCGCCAGCACATCGATGTCCTCGCCTTCCAGTATCGGCGTTGCCAGCGTATTGAATCCGGCATACTGCCGAAGCGGCAGCCCGTCCCGCAGGAATTTCTCGATGTAATTCTGCACCAGCCGGCCATGGGCGGTGAGCTTTTCGATATGGATCTGCTCGTAGGTGCGCTTGCTGTCCCCGTAACTGACGTAAAGAAGCAGCGTAAGCGAAACGGCGGTCACGATGAACATCGTAAACCCGTCGATCAATCGACTGCCGAATCTCCCTCCCAACATGTTATCCTCGCTGCCTTACGCATCCCCATGGGCTTCGGCCTGGCTGGCTGGGATCGTCATTGTTTCCGTGTCGCTCGGTGAAACGCAAAGGACCTGAATAGTCGCCTGGAACTTTAGGTGGAACGTCATAAATTCGGGTTAATGACGAAATCCCTCGCTAATGGCCTACTTGGTGGGCACTGAACGCTTCAAGATCTTGATATCCGGGGCCTGATCGCGGGGATTCGGGCCGGCGTTCACTGCCTCGTTGCCGGTCCTTAGCGCGTTGATCGAGGTGTTGAGCGCCAGCAGGTTAAGGTCTGTTGCCAATTCGTTAAGGGATGCCTGCGGGTCGTCCGGCGCCGGCGACCGCACGAAATCGAAGAGATTGGGCGTCTCCAAGAGCTCGACCAGATGTCCAACTGCGCCGCGGCGGTGAGCGAACAGGAAGTCAAGACGGTCGGCCAGCAGCGACAGGATGAGATCGTCGTATTCCATACCGGCTTCGGACAGGCCGGCGGAGACGAGGCTTGTGACGCCCGCGGTAGGTTTTTTGAGATCCGGCTTGGGGTTGGCCTCGAGAACGAAGACCTTTCCGTTCGCATCGGCGCGCAAATCCAGGCGGATCAGCGAGCCAAGATTGAATTCGAGATAAGTCTCGTGACCAAGACGCCGCATTTCGTCCAGCAACTTCGCGTCGCGGCGAGGATCGACCGGCTTTAGCCGATCATCGGTGATCGGGCGATTGTCCATCGACGTGAAGATCCGCTCGTCCGGCATCAGCACACGCTCAAGGGCAGCGAACGTGAATGGACGAGAGCCACGCGTAAGTCGGCCACCGGGCGCGATGATCGGTCCCGCCACCGCGATGCAGTACTCGCGGCCAGGCAGATACTGTTCCACCAGCACGACATTATCGGTGGCGCCATAGACCTGTGCGATGGCAGCGGGCAGACTTGCAACATCGGGCACCACGTGAACGTGCAGCGATGCCCGGCCCGAAACCGGCTTGACCACGAAGGGACCGGCATAATCGCCAAATGCCCGTGCGAACCGGCTGTTCAAGTCGGGACGGAACGGACCGCGCGCCATGTTCCAGGTAGTGAACGCGGGCGTCGGGATTCCGGCGCAAACAGCCTCCCGCTTGAATGAGTGCTTGTTGTCGAGCGTGGTCGCCGCGAGCGGGTCGTGCCCCACATAAGGCACGCCCATCATCTCCAGCATCGCTGACGCATGCGCGGCAGGATTGTAGCCTTGCACCCCGCCCGTATTGAGCCAGGCCAGGTGAATACCCTGGCGCCGCAGCCGATCACCGAGACGCATATCGTCGGGCATGAGGTCGACGTGATGGAATCCCTGCCGACGAAGCGATGCGGCGATGTCTTGCGCCACCGCCTCGTAGCTTTTCCAGGATCGGGTATTGCGCGTCTGGTAGACGACGCCTCCGGAGTTGGATTTGTCGCCGCCGAAGATGACCGCCAGGCGGGCACGGGATTTCAGGCGCTCGATCTGTTCCCCGAGCACCGCCATATCGTTCACCTGCACTGCGGCGGCCTGCGGCTGCGCGGACGTCAGCTTCGACTCGGGCATCATAGCTTCCCCGGCTCCTTTTGAGCCACTGCAGTGAAACTACGGCACAGCGATAAGCTTGAGGTAAAGCCCGCGAGCCGGGAGCCACAATTCGCCGTTAACACTGCCAGATCGCTAACGCCGCGCATCTTGGGCGCCATTGCGACGCTTGCTCGTTGCGGGAAGAGCGCGCGCGGAAGCATCTCGAAACTCAACCAAGCATGCGAGCGCCTGAAGCGCCGGTGTGATGTCTCTCTCGCTTGTCGTCACTGCGCCCGCTACCCGCGAAGAGCCGGTCCATGCCGGCCACCGCGCCCGCGCGCGCCAGCAGCAGCCGGGCGATGTCCTCGGCAGCCTTCGGCTGGCTGAACAGATAACCTTGCATTTCGGTGCATCCCAACTCGCGAATTTTCGCCAGTTGGGCCTGCGTTTCGACGCCTTCGGCCGTCGTCCTCATCTTGAGGCTGCTCGCGAGGCTGGTGATGGCGCGCACGATGGCGGCGGCATCATCCATCTCCGAAACATCCTTGATGAAAGAGCGATCGATCTTGATCTTGTCGAAGGGGAAGCTCCGCAGATATGTCAGCGAGGAGTATCCCGTACCGAAATCGTCCATCACGATCCGCACGCCGAGTTCGCGTAATTGGTGTAATGTCACCAGCGTGGTCTCGTCATCCCGCATCAGGACCCCTTCGGTGATCTCGATGTCGAGCCGGCGCGGCGAAAGACCCGATCGGGCAAGAGCGTTGATGACCTTCAGCGCCAAATTATGGTTCTTGAACTGGATCGACGAAACGTTGACGGCCACGGACACGTCGCCCGGCCAGCTTGCCGCGGCGGAGCAGGCCTTGTTCAGTATCCATTCGCCAAGCATGGAGATAAGGCCCGTTTCTTCAGCGATCGGAATAAACTCGGCAGGCGATATTGGGCCGCGTTCGGGATGATGCCAGCGCAGCAATGCCTCGCAGCTGCTGATTTCGTCGCGCTCGAGATCCAGGATCGGCTGGAAGTGCAGCTCCAACCCGTCGCCGGCGATCGCCTTTCGCAGATCGAGTTCGAGCGTGCGCCGCTCCTTGATTCGCGCATTCATCGCCGGCTCGAAGAAGCGGAACATGCCGCGTCCGTCGCTCTTGGCCTCATACATGGCCAGATCCGCCTGCTTGAGCAGCTGCTCCGGATTCGTTCCATCATCCGGCGCCACGGAAATTCCGGTGCTGATATCGGTAAAAAGCTGATGCCCGTCGATGTCGAAAGGTTGCGCGATCGCTTCCCGAACTCGCGCGGCGAGGATCGCGGGGTCCGACGGTCGCTCGACCGCGGTTTGAAGAATTGCGAACTCATCGCCTCCAAAACGCGCAATCGTGTCCGTTTCTCTGAGGCAGCTCTGCGCACGGTCGGCCACGGCTCTCAATAGCTTGTCGCCGACCGCGTGGCCGTGCGCGTCGTTGATGCTCTTGAAATCATCGAGGTCGAAAAAGAGGACGGCGAGATACTGTCCCCGTCGAACGCGCGCGAGTTCCGTCTCCATCTTTTCGCGCAGCAGGACACGATTGGCCAGGCCGGTCAACGCATCGTGATGCGCCAGGTGAGCGACCTGGGCTTCCGCTTGTCGCCGCGCGGTTATGTCGTCGTGCGTGGCGACCCATCCACCGTCCTTCATTGGACGTCGGGTGACCACGATCGCCCGACCGTCCGGCAATTCGACGATATTGCTGACAATCCTGTCTTGCGCCATCGCGCTCCGTCGATAGTCAACGTAGGCTTGCGCCTCCTTTACGGAAAGGCTGCCCGTTTCGACCCGGTGCTCCACCAGCCGGCTGACGGTGCAGCCCGGCCTGACCACCTTGGGAGAGAGGCCATACAATTCAATGTAGCGCCGATTGCAGATGACCAGTCGACCGGACTTGTCGAACATCGTCAGTCCCTGCGACATGTTGTTGATGGCCGTATCGAGGCATGAATTCTGTTTGCGCTGGCGGCGATACGCAATGGCTCCGATCAAGCCTGCGATCGCGAGGCAACATACGACGATCGCGACGAGGGGGGGCACCCTGCTGAAATCATCTGCGACGGAGGCCAGACTCTGGAACATTGAAAACCTTGCGGCATGAGAGCTGATCCCCACAGCCTAGGTTGAAGGTATGGTGTTCTGGGTAAACACGGCGGCTCAAGACATAGTATCCTTAACAAGTCACTAAAGTGAGGAGACGGAGCGAGCAGGCATCACCGTGCGCTTGCGCTGCTGCTTGCAAGCCAGGTGAGCAAGACATCGTTAAGCATTCGCGGCGCGGGGCGCGGGCATATGTGCCACCCATCCGCGAAGCTGCTTTGATGGATGCGCTACGGATTCCAGACGACGAAAGAAGGCGTGACGCCGATGATGCTGGCAGTGGTATCGAAGGCGTCAGCGCGCAACGTGGCCGAGTTCATCGCCTGCGCAAAGGCCAATCCTGCAAAGCTGAACCACGGCAGCGCGGGCGTCGGCTCGATCGGCCACATCGTGGTCGGGGTATTGAACAGCAGGCAGGCACCGAGGCCGTGCTCGCGTTATATGACGGCTCGAATACCGCGGGGCCTAGATCAGCCCGAGCACAATGGCGCCGACGAAGCCCAACGAGAGATAGGCTGCAACGAGGCTCAGTCGGCTGACGAGTGGACTTGCGAAATCCATTGGGAAGGCTCCCTTGGGTTCACGTCGTGTCCCTAACTAATGATTAAGGCTAGCAAAGCGTTCCCCGCGGAAAAAGTCAGCCTTGCTGTCGATCCTTGTCTGCCGAGCGTTCCGCGGCCGCGGCGATGTGGTTAAAGATTCATGAAAACAACACGTTGAAGAGTCCTTAAATAAATTGGTCGAACGTGCCCGCGATGACGCGCGGAGTTCGTTTGTATCTCGTCGGCTCCTTCGTCCTCGTTGCGCTAGCTGGTTGCGGCCGCGGATTCTTTCAGTCCGCCGAGCGCGAACCGTGGCGTGCCGAGGCCGAACTCGCATGTCTGAAGTCCGGTGCGGTCAAGGAGGGCCCGGAACGGTTCCGGATCGAGCCGATATCAGGACCCGGTGTGTGCGGCGCGCAGTATCCGATCAAGGTCGCGGCGCTTGGCGAAGGCGGCGGCCTGGGTTTCGCCGACGAAAGCCTGCGGCCGCCCGGCAACATCGGACGCCAGCCGCGCTGGCCGATCACGGCGGTGCCGGCCGCGCCAATCGCACAAGGAACCTATCCGGATACGGCGCTGCGCCAGCCGAACCGGCCGATTTCGCTCGCCGCGCCCGGCCTCGCCCTGCCGGACGACGTTGATTTACCGGAAGATGGCGCGCCGCGATGGCGGGAACCGCGCGGCGGCGGATACAGTGCCGCGCCGTCCCATCCCTCGCGCGATCGTTACCAAGGACCGGCGGCGCCCTATGCACCAGCCCCGATGACGCCGGCGGCGCCGAGGCTCGGTCCCGCACCGGGCAATGCCGTCAGCGGGTTCGGACCGGTTACGATGCGGCCGGCGGCGACGCTGGCTTGCCCGATCGTCTCCGCGCTCGACCGCTGGCTCGCCGATTCCGTGCAGCCGGCGGCGCTGCGCTGGTTCGGCGCGCGCGTGGTCGAGATCAGGCAGATCTCGGCCTATTCGTGCCGCGGCATGAACGGCAACCCGCATGCCCATATTTCCGAGCATGCGTTCGGCAACGCGCTCGACATCGCGGGCTTTACGCTCGCCGACGGGCGCAGCATTTCGGTGAAGACTGGCTGGCGCGGCGTGCCGGAAGAGCAGGGCTTTCTGCGCGACGTGCAGGCCAGCGCCTGCCAGCATTTCAACACCGTGCTGGCGCCGGGCTCCAACTCGCACCACGCGGACCATCTCCATGTCGACCTGATGCGCCGCGCTTCCGGCCGCACCATCTGCCGGCCAGAAGCGGTCTCCGGCGAGGCGGTTGCGGCGCGGGCAGGGCAGCGCCATCCCTACGCGTCGCGCGAACGGTTTCCGACAGGATCGCTCGGCGGCAGCAAGACAGTTTCGCGCTGGCACAAGGCCAACAGCGGCGTCAACGAGGAAGACGAGTTCGACGACCATTGATGGCGTTGAATTTCCATTTCGCTCGGAAAGGCTGCGATTGAGTGAGCGAAGATGGGAGCGCGTCAAACAATACGAATATCGGTCAAGCGAAAATCGTTTCCCTTGCAAAGCAAGGGAGCGTTCATCTCCTTGGCCAGCCCGTATGCAAAGCAATCCCCGTAGTTCAGCGCCGCGGCATGGCCGGTTCCCTTTCCGAACCGGAGATGAGCTGAGCGGGCGGCGCGCGCCATCTCCAGCGTTACCGGTTCGATGCGGATGCCCGCCGTTTCGATGAATTCATCGAGCCATCTCTCCGCCCTTGCCGGAGAGATTTGCTTCAACCCGCGCAGGACAATCGAAGTCTCGACAATGCCGGCGGCCGACATGATCGGATCATCGTCTGTCGCGATACACCGGACGAAATGCATGGCATCGTCTTCCTGCCGGAAAATCGCGATGACCGCTGAACTGTCGACGACGATCACGTCGGCAGGCCGTGCTCGTCGTAACCAAGGATCTCATCCGGATTTCGTCCGGTGTCCGGCAATGCCGCATACCGGTTGCCGATCTTCATCAGCCGTGCGGCAACATCGTCGGTATTTCGGCGACGGCGCTCGCGCGCCAGCCGTTCGCGCAGCGCCGAAGTAACGGCAGAGGTGAGGTTCTCGCCGGTGAGCCGAGCCAGTTCCGTCGCAAGCTTATGCGCTTCATCGTTCTTGATATTCAGATGCATGGTGGCCTCTGTCTGATGGTAGAAGTATACATAAAATCTACCATTGATGCAAGAGGGTCGCTTGCCCTATGCCGCCAGCCGCTCCAGCAGATCCTGCACCACGCCCCTGAGCAGATCGAGCTTGTAGCCGGTCATCGGCAGCGGCTTGGCGCCCGCCGTGGCTTGCTGCGCCGCCACGGCGATGGCGACGGCGGAAGCGGTCTTGCCCTGCAACGTGTTTTCCGCGGCGACCAGGCGCAGCGGCACCGGCGCGATGCCGCCGGCGGCGAGGCGGACGAACTGGAAGGCGCCGTCCCTGACCACGGCGCGGGCACAGACTTCGACCAGCGGCCATTCCGCATGGGTGCGGCTGATGGCGCGCCGGTACAGCGCGCGTTCGCCCCCGAGCGGGGCGGCGAGTTCGACGCTCGTGATCATCTCGCCCGGCTCCAGCGCGTTGTCGGCAGCGCCGTTGGCGCCGTCGCCCAGCAGGTCGCCGATGGTCAGCCCGCTTCGCCGGTCGGTAGCGATCCTGGCGTCGTAGGCCAGCAGCGCCGCTGCCATGGTGGAAGGATGCGGCGCCACGCACGGCCCGAGATCGAAGGCGACGTGATAGAGATGGTTGCCCTCGCGCGCCGGGCAATCCGATCCGCCCTTCCTGAGACAGCCGATATGCGGATTGCGGTAGTACCAGCAGCGCGAGCGCTGCGCGAGGTTGCCGCCAAGCGTCGCGAGGTGACGGATCTGCGGCGTCGCGAGGCCCAGCGCCGACGCCGCGAGGCCCGGATAGGCCGCGGCGAGGCGCGCATCAGCGGCGATGGCGGCGATGGTGGTGAAGGCGCCGATGCGCAAGCGGCCGTCGGCTTCCCAGTGCATCCCGATCGTGTCCGGCGTGGCCGATATGTCGATCAACGGTCCGGTCGAGACGCCGCTGCGCCGCCGCTCGGAGAGGTCGGTGCCGGCGGCGCGGAATTCGGCGGCCTGGATTCTGGTCGTGGCAGTCGGGGTCATGCGGCGGCCCTCCCTTTGAGCGCGGCGAGCAGCAGGTCGGGACGGATCGGCAGCTCGGTCAGCCGCGCGCCGGCGGCGTTGCAGATCGCATTGGCGATCGCGGGCGACGTCGGCACCGTGGCGACCTCGCCGATGCCGACGCTGCCGCCGAGCACATGGTCGAATCCGCCTTCGTCGAAATGCACCTCGATCACAGGCGTGTCCGCGATCCCCGGGATGCGGTAGTCTTCCATCCCGCCGCTGAGGACATCGCCGGTTCGGGAATCGATTTCGCGCGCCTCATGCAGGGCGTAGCCGATGCCCTGGATGACTGCCCCTGTCGCCTGGCTTCGCGCCAGCGCCGGGGCGGCGATCTGGCCGACCGCGATGCCGGTGTGGACATGGACGACGCGGACATGGCCGAGCCAGGTATCGACCTCCACCTCGACGACCTGCACCGAACTCGGCACGCCGGCGCCGATCGCCAGATTGGAAAAGCGCCGCATCATCCAGCCGAAGATCATGCCGATGAAGCCCGCTTCCTTCAGCGGTGAGCGAATCCCGGGCGCCATTTGTCGGCTGTCCTCCGGCCGCACCGCGGAGGCGGAAAGATCGGGCGCGGCGGCGAGTAGTTCGCGCCACGGCGCGTTGGAGCCGGGGACGGGCTTTCGCTTGGCGTTCTGTTCGATCGCGGCTTTCAGCTTCTGGACGGCCAGCAATATCGGCGGGACCACCGAGGCCGTGACCCGGCTGCCACCCGAACCCGGCCCTTCCGGTAGTCCGGAGTCGCCTAGTCTCACCTCGACCTCGTGCGGTTCCAGGCCGAACTCGCGCGCGACGGTATTGGCGATCACGCTGCGGGTGCCGGTGCCGATATCCTGCGTGGCGGTGCTGGCGATCAGGCGCCCGCCCTTCACCGCGACCTCAACCTTGACCCCGGGTTGCCACAGATAAAGCCAGTAGCCGGTGGCGACGCCGACGCCGCGGCGATAGCGCCCGCTCTGCGCGGCCGCCAGCCTGCGGTTGCGCCAGACGTCGAGGCCGAGCGCCCAATCGTACAGGCGCTGGCGGTTGGGGTCGGGGTCCCAGCGCTTGCGAAGCGCGATCGGATCGACGTTCATCCGCAGCGCGGCCTCGTCGATCGCCTGTTCCAGCGCAAACGCCATCGGCGGTCCGCCGGGCCCACGGAACGGCGAGCCGGGCGCCAAATTGCTGATGACGTCGAAATCGGCGAGTTCCTTAGCGTCGGCCGGATAGATCAGTCGCGCGAGCGCTGCGATGGTCGAATTGATTGCCGCGCCGGTGTCGGCATGGGCGACCAGCGACAGCGCCTTCAGTTCGCCCTGCGCGGAGGGCAGCAGCGCGATCTTCACTTCCGCCGCCGGCCGATAGCCGGTCACCGAAAGCTCCTCGTGCCGGTCGAAGGCGACCCGGACCGGCGCCCTGGCGGCGCGCGCTAGTTCGATCGCGGCAATGGTTTCCATGCCGAGGCTGGCCTTGGAGCCGAAGCCGCCGCCGACATGATCGGCAATCACGCGCACCTTGTCGTGGCCGAGCTTGTAGCGCTTGGCGATCAGCTCCATCAGGTGAAATACCGACTGGGTCGAGGCATGGACGGTGAGCCGGTCGCCGTCGAAACGGGCGACCGCGGCATGCGGCTCCAGGCAGGCATGCAACTGGGTGCCGGTCCGGAAGGCGCCCTCGACCAGCAACGGGTTCTTTTCCTCGCGCGCGCTGTCAACCCAGCTCCGTACCTTCCTCGGCTTCCTGGAAAAAGCCGCCGACGGTCCGCGGATATTTCCGTTCCACGTCGCCGGTGCGGCGTTGCCCTCGGAGACGTTGCCGGCCTTCTTGCGCGCGGATTTCTCGAACACGACAGGCGCGCCCGGCTTGCGCGCCTGATCCATCCCAACCGCCGACGACAGACGCTCGCTGCTGAACTTGATCGCGGCAATGGCGGCGAGCGCGGTGCGGCGATCCTTGGCGGCGACGGCGGCGATGGGATCGCCGACAAAGCGGACGATGCGGTCGTCGCCGATCAGCGAGATCACCGCGCCCACGCCGGGGATGGCGCGCGCCGCCGCGAAATCGAATTCCCCGATGCGGGCATGGGCGAGCCGCGAGCGCAGGATCACGCCCTCGAGCTGGCCTTCGTGGCGGATATCGACGGTGTATTTCGCCGCACCCGTCACCTTGTCGCGCGCCTCCATGCGCGGCGGGGCGACTTCACCGCCGTCGAACCGGCCGGCGCAGGCGTCGGCCACGGCGCGGAAGATGCCGTCATAGGCGCCGCAGCGGCACAGATGCCCCGATAGCGCCTCGCCGATCTGTTCGCGCGAGGGCAGGGCCGTGCCGTTCGCCGCCCGCCAGCCGTCGTGAAAGGCCGCCGCCTCGACGATGAAACCCGGGGTACAGAAACCGCATTGCAGCGCGTCGTGCGCCATGAATGCCTTCTGTACCGGATGCAGCCTTGCCGCGCCGACGCCTTCGACGGTCGTGACCGTCCTGTCGGCGGCCGCGCGCGCCGGCATCAGGCAGCTCACGACCGGCGCGCCGTCGACCAGAACCGTGCAGGCGCCGCAGACGCCGGCCCCGCAGACGAGCTTGGTGCCGGTGAGGTCGAGCGCGTCCCGCACCAGGTCGATGAGCAATGCGTCGGGATCGTCGGGGAGGGGAGCGAGCCGGCCGTTGATCGTCATCGTGCTCATCTGCGATCTCCAGATTTGCGGGAGGTTGGTCGGGGAGTGGATAGGAGTGTGGAGTTCCTCGCAGGCTTCGCTTTGGCCGCGCGGGGCGATTTGGCGGGGCTCACGGCGCCGGCGACGAGCGTGCGCAGCATGACCTCCAGATCCTTCAGGAAAGCGTCGGCCGGCTGCATCGCGGGATAGGCGGACTTGGTGCCGTTGATCGCCATCTCGACGCACCGCGCCAGGGCGTGCGGCGTCAGGCCGGCGTTGAGCAAAAGGCCCTGTTTGCGGCAGACGCGCGCGATCATCGCGGCGAGCTGTTCGGCATGGGAGGCGGCGTACTTCTGGTAGAGGTCGCGGGCCTGCAGCAAATGCTCCGAGAACAACTCCTCGACATGGGGCGACCCGTCGAGCGAGCCGGCCAGTTGCCGAAGCTTGGCCGCCACCGAAGCGACGAGGATATCGGCCAGGCTGCCGCCGGCCTTCTCCGCGGCGTCGGCTGCCTCGATCTCAGCCGCAAGCGCGTCCTCATGCAGCCGGGCGATGACGGCCCGAAACAGCGCTTCCTTGGAATCAAAATGGTGATAGAGCGCCTGCCGCGTCAGGCCGGCGGCATCCGCCGCCTGCTCCACCGACGAACGCCGGAAGCCGTGCCGGCGGAACACCAGCATCGCAGCGTCCAGGATGCGGGATCGGGCGCTCATTTGACAATTTTGACATTACGGGACGAAATGTCAATATTTGCCGGCCGCCGCGGCGACCCATGTCGAAGCGGACGCGCGGCGCCGTCACAACCTTGAGGCGGCCGTGCCACGCGGGATCAGGCTATTTTTCGATCATGTTTCGCAGTTCGGTGACCATCGTCCTGGCCTCAAACGGCTTGCCGAAGAATCGGCTGTGCGAAGGCAAGGCGTCCTGCTCCAGTTGGAGGTGGCCGGAGACCACCACGATCTTGATCGGCGGCCAGCGGTTGTGAACCGCGTGCGCCAGCTTCAGTCCATCCATCGACCCCGGCATGTTGACGTCGGTGAACAGCAGGGTGATGTCGGAGCGTTTCTCGAGGATTGCGATGGCTTCGTCGGCATTGCCGGCCTCGATGGCCGTGAAACCGGCCTCCTCGACGATGTCTATGGCGTGCAGGCGCAAAATGGTGTCGTCCTCAACGACGAGGACGCAAATCGGGCGGCCGGTAACTTCTGAGGACATCTGTTCATTTCGGTTGTGCGGCGGTTCAGGTTGAACTGGCCAGTCGAGTTTCAAAGCTGCAGATGACGCCCGCGGGGCGGTAATCGACCTTGACGGAACAGCCAAAGTCGGACGACAGCGCGCTTTCGATCAGACGGGAACCGAATCCGCGCCGTGACGGCGGCGAAACGGGCGGGCCGCCTGACTCGCGCCAGCGGAAGCCGAGCGTCGGTCCCTCATTGGACGGATGATAATCCCAGTTGACTTCAATCGTTCCATCCGGCGTCGAAAGCGCCCCGTATTTCGTGGCGTTGGTTGCAAGCTCGTGAAGGGCGAGCGAGAGCGCCAGGGCTTGCTTGGCGGTAAGATCGACCGTGGGGCCGGAAATCTCGATGCGGGATTCCGCCGTCCTGTGCGGTTGAAGCGCACCTTCGACCACGACTGATATCGGCGCGCTCGCCCAGCTCGACGCGACCAGCACGTCGTGCGCCTGGTTGAGCGCGCGAAGGCGGGCGTCGAATATCGTCCGGGCTTCCTCCTTGGTCGCCGCCGTGCGAAACGTTTGGCTGGCGATTGCGCCGACCATCGCCATGGTGTTCTTCATGCGATGTTCGAGTTCGCGCGCAAGGAGTAGATGGTGGGCTTCAGAGACCTTGCGGTCGTCGATGTCGGTGTTGGTTCCGATCCATCGCGTGATCGCGCCGGACGGGTCTCGGATCGGCAAGGCGCGGGCAAGATGCCAGCGCCAGGCGCCATCGGCGCGCTGCAAGCGGAACTCGACCTGATACGGCGCTCCGGTCTCCAGCGATTTGCTCCAGGCGTCGGCTGCGGGTCCGACGTCCTCGGTGTGGACTATCCTTATCCATTGGTTGCCCACGAGTTCTGCTGACTTCAGCCCGCTATAGCAGAGCGCCTGATCGTTGAACCAGTCGAGTTGCCCGTCGGGTGTCGCAGACCAAATCTGGTTCGGCATCGCCTGCGCGAAGGTCTTGAAGCGCGCCTCGCTTTCCCGCAATGCATCGTTGGCCAGTCGCGACGCGGTGACGTCTCGCGAGATCGATAACAGCCGGTCCGAGTCGCCGTTGGCGTCGCGTATCAGGGTTACCGTGACGTCCCACCATTTGGGTGTACCGGCAAGCGTGGTCGCGAATCCCTCGAACCGGCCAGTGTTCCCGGCAAGGGCAGCGGTCACCGCCTTGTTGGCTTCGGCGTGACCCTCGCCCCGCCAAAGATCCGGCCACGAACAGCCCTTGATGGCGTTGAAGTTGGTAACTTCCATCAGACGCTGTCCGGCCTCGGTCATGTAGATGAGGTTGCCGTCGAGATCGAGAATCTTGATGCAATCGCCCGAGCCGGCGAGCAGGCTGTGCAATAATGAAAGGTGGTCGGAGACCGGAATGGGAGAATGATCCATGAGATGCTGACTATGCCTTCATCAGGAAGCCGGGACGATCAAGACCACGAAAGATACGGTGATGAGGTCCGGCGAGAATAGCCGGGCTCGACCCGTGCGTCAGTGCGGATGCACCAGGAGGGCGAACAGAAGAATGATAGGCAAGGGAACGCCGACCAGCCAAAGCAGTGCCCTTCTCCAGATTTCCATCGCGCCCACCCCGTCGAAAGCGGCAACGGGTGGCCGGGGTTTTGGTTCCTCTCCCCACAAGGCAGGGGTTCCCCTTAACGTTGGGTCGTGACATCGAGACCGCCGTTGACAAGCCCGCCAAGCGGCCGAACCTGGAATGAGAACAGACCGATGAAGATCAAGGACGTCCGCACCCACATCCTTCGGGCGGCGCTTTCGCAGCCTTTCGGCTATTCGCGCGCGTGGTACGATACCCGCACCGCGATGGTCGTGGAGATCGAAACCGATGACGGCCTGATCGGCTGGGGCGAATGCTACGGCCCGGCGCCGATCACCGCCGCCGTGGTCGCGAGCCTGGCAACCCTGCTGATCGGCGCGGATCCGCTGCGCACCGATTACCTGTGGCGGAAGATCTATTCCAGCATGCGCGATCACGGCCAGAAGGGCGTCATCATCGAGGGGTTGAGCGGAATCGACATCGCGCTGTGGGACATCAAGGGAAAGCATTTCGGCGTTCCGGTCCATCGCCTGCTCGGCGGCGCGGTTCGCAGCAAGGTGCAGGCTTACGCCACCGGCCTTTACCGGCGCCGATCCGGCGATCCGCTGCGCTACTTGCCGGAGGAAGCGGCGGGTTACGTCGCGGAAGGCTTCAAGGCGGTGAAGCTCAAGGTGGGCTTCGGCGTGGAAGAAGACGCGGCGGCGACGCGCGCGGTGCGGGAAGCGATAGGGAGCGGCGTCGCATTGATGGTTGACGCCAACCACGCCTATGACGCGCCCGCGGCGATCCGTCTTGGCCGAATGATCGAGCCTTATGACATCGGCTGGTTCGAGGAGCCGGTGCCGCCGGAAGACGTCGCCGGCTACTGCGAGGTGAAATCGGCGCTGACGATTCCCGTCGCCGGCGGCGAATGCGAATTCACGCGGTTCGGTTTCCGCGATCTGCTGGTTCGCCGCGCGCTGGATATTGTCCAGCCCGACACCTGCGCGGCCGGCGGGTTGTCGGAATGCAAGAAGATCGCCGACATGGCCGAGGCGTTCGGCGTCAGGTACAATCCGCATGTCTGGGGCACGGGCATCGCGATCGCCGCATCGCTGCAACTGCTCGCCGTGCTGCCGCCGCACACCCCGCCCTCGCTGGCGCCGCTCGAGCCGATGCTGGAATTCGACCGCACCGAGCATCCGATCCGCCAGGCGCTGCTGACGCGACCGATCGAGCATGCCGGCGGCGTTGTCGCCGTGCCCGATGGCTCCGGCCTCGGCATCGAAATCGACCGCACGGCGCTGACGCGGTTCGCGGCGAGATGATGCGTCGTTGCGGGTGCCGCCAGTCTCAGACCGGCGGCGTCCGATACGCCGCCAGGAACATCCGCGTCGCGCTGTCCACCACGTGCGCGATGCGCGGGGCCGGCGGAGAGGGAGCCGCCTGAAACACGAACGGCAGGAACAGCGTCGCCTGGCACATCTGCATGAACTGCGCCGCCGCGAGCCGACAGTCGTCGATCGCAAGGTCGTTCGGCCGGACATGCGCCCGGAGGTAATCGGCGAGACGGTCGATCGTCCGCTCCAGCACGTTGACGTAGTAGCGGCTGCCGACATCCGGCATCCGTTCGGCAATCGCCATCACGGTGCGGATCGACGATCCGCCGCCGGGCCGGCACAGGAGCTGGATATAGGCCTGTCCGAACTCCCGCAGCGTGATTTCGGCATCCCGCGCCGGATCGAGGTTGAAGGTGACGCGGCCCTGTTCGATCGCCTCGGCCTCGACGATAGCTTCGAACAGGCGGCTCTTGTCGGCGAAGTAGACATAGAGCGTGCCCTTGGAGACGCCGGCCGATCGCGCGATCTCGTTCATGCTGGCCCCGTCAAAGCCCAGATTCATGAACACTTTCCGCGCGCCGTCGAGGATTTGGCGGCGCTTCGAGCCGTCCTCATCGCCGCAGGGGTCAATCGCGGTTGGCGCGGATGCAACCATTGGTTTATCTTCCCGACAAGAATATCACCCCGGATAGGCGGGGAGGCTTCTCTCACGATAGGACTCGCGTAAAGTATTTTGACCGAACCGTTCGGTCAATGTTATTGGTTGATCCAACGATGCACGAATGGGTCCGCGGCGTGGCCGCGGGCAACATGGCATCTGATTCAGGGAGGCCGGTCATGGTTGCAGCGAGGGACCAGGCTGCCCGCGCGCCTCGTTCCGGGCCGGAAGCGGCGGGCGACGACGCGGCGCGCGAGGCCATCGGCCAGCTGCGTCCGCACGCGGCGGAAGAAACCAGACGTCAGCTGGCCGCAACGCCCGGCGCTGTGGAAATCGAAGGCGTGGAAGCAGCCTCCGCCAAGGCCACCGCCGCCGCGAAACCTGGCAAGAAAAAATTCGTGATGATGGGCGTGCTTGGATCGCTGGCGCTGGCCGCTGCCGGCTACGGCGCCTATTTCGTCCTGGTCGGACGCTTCTACATCTCGACCGACGACGCCTATGTCCGCGCCAACAACACCACGCTCGGCGCCCGCGTTTCCGGCCATGTCGTGGCGATCCTGCCGCGCGACAATTCGATCGTTCGCGCCGGCGAGGTGATCTTCAGCATCGATGACGGCGACTATCGTATCGCGGTGGAAGCCGCGCGCGGCAAGATCGCGACCCAGCAGGCCACCATCGATCGCATCGGCCGTCAGGTCACGGCGCTGGAAAGCGCCGCCGAGCAGACCCGTGCGCAGCTCGCCTCCTCGGAAGCGGCGCTGAAGCGCGCCGGGCTCGACTTCGAGCGCCAGCAGGCGCTGAGCACCAAGGGGTTTGCCTCGCGCGCCACTTTCGAGGTTTCGGAAGCCGGGCGCGACCAGGGCATCGCGGCGGTGCGGTCGGCGCAGGCGGCCTATGACGCCGCGCGCGACAATGTCGAGGTGACGAAAGCGCAACAGGCCGAGGCCCGCGCCCAGCTGGCGGAGCTGCAATCGACGCTGGCCAAGGCCGAGCGCGATCTGGCCTTTACTTCCGTGCGCGCGCCGGTCGACGGCACCTTCTCCAACCGCATCGTCAATACCGGCGATTACATCCAGGCCGGGCAGCGGCTCGGCAGTCTGGTGCCGCTCAACGACGTCTTCATCGACGCCAACTACAAGGAAACCCAGCTCAAGCGCATCCGTCCGGGCCAGCCGGTGAAGATCTCGGTCGATGCCTACGGCCACCGCAAGTTCGCCGGAATCGTCGACAGCATATCGCCGGCGGCCGGCTCGGTGTTCACGCTGCTGCCGCCTGACAACGCGACCGGCAATTTCACCAAGATCGTGCAGCGCCTGCCGGTGCGCATTCGCGTGCCGAAGGAAGTGGCCAAGCAGAACCTGCTGCGCGCCGGCATGTCGGTCTATACGACGGTCGATACCCGCGAGGGCGCGGCCGACGCCGACAACGAGACCGACCTCGATGCGCCCGGGACGGTTCAACCGCAGTGATCCTTTCCAGCGCCCGGGCCGGAGCCAGGCGCCTGTTCCGGGCTGAGCATGGCTGACGCCACCACCGCACCGCCTGCCATGATGAACGCGGCGGACGCCTCCGAGCGGATTCCGCCGCGGCGGCTGCTGGCGTTTCTCATCATGGTGTTCGGGATGTTCATGTCGATCCTGGACATCCAGGTGGTCTCGGCGTCGCTGCAGCAGATTCAGGCCGGCCTCTCCGCCAGTTCCAGCGAAGTATCGTGGGTGCAGACCGCCTATTTGATCGCCGAAGTGATCGGCATTCCGCTGTCGGGATTCCTGTCGCGTGCATTCGGAACACGGCTGCTGTTTGCGGTGTCCGCCGCCGGCTTCACCATCGCAAGCCTGTTCTGCGGGCTTGCCTCGACCATCGAGCAGATGATCCTGTGGCGCGCCGTCCAGGGTTTTCTCGGCGCGGGCATGATCCCCACCGTGTTCGCCTCTGCCTACACGGTATTTCCGCGCTCCAAGTTCCACATCGTCGGCCCGATCATCGGGCTGGTCGCGACGTTGGCGCCGACGATCGGCCCGACAGTCGGCGGCTTCATCACTGACATGATGTCGTGGCACTGGCTGTTCTTCATCAACATCGTCCCCGGCATCGGCATCACCATCGGCGTGCTCGCGCTGGTCGATTTCGACAAGCCGAACTTCGCGCTGCTCGAGCAGTTCGACTGGTGGGGCCTGCTGTTCATGGCCAGTTTTCTTGGCACGCTCGAATATGTGCTGGAAGAGGGCCAGCAGGTCCAGTGGCTGCAGGACACCTCGGTTGCGGTCTGCGCGGCGATCTGCGCGGTTTCGGCGATCGCCTTCTTCTGGCGCGTGCTCAGCGTCAAGGAGCCGATCGTCGACATCAGGACCTTCGCCGACCGCAATTTCGGCCTCGGCTGCCTGATCTCGTTCTGCGTCGGTATCGGCCTCTACGGCCTGACCTACATGTATCCGCGCTATCTCGCCGAAGTGCGCGGCTACAGCCCGCTGATGATCGGCGAAACCATGTTCGTCTCCGGCGTCGCCATGTTCATCACCGCGCCGATCGTGGGGCGGCTGATGCTCAAATACGACATGCGCTACCTGATCGCGATCGGCCTCGCACTGTTCGCGCTCGGCACCTACCAGATGACCTGGATCACCAAGGAGTATGATTTCTACGAACTGCTGGTTCCGCAGATCCTGCGCGGGGTTGGCATGATGCTGGCGATGGTGCCGACCAATACCATCGCGCTCGGGACGCTGGCGCCGGAGCGGGTCAAGAACGCCTCCGGCCTGTTCAACCTGACCCGCAATCTCGGCGGCGCCGTGGGACTGGCCCTCATCAACCAGGTTCTGAACGAGCGCACCGACCTGCACCTCTCGCGGCTGCATGATCGCGTCAACTGGGGCAACGCCGCGGCGGTCGAAGCCCTCAACACGCTGACCCAGCGCATGCAGGGCATGGGCGACGCCGCGCTGATGGCGATGAAGCAGTTGTCGCTGATCGTCCGCCGCCAGGCGGCGGTGATGGGCTATGGCGATGCCTTCTTCATGATGACGGTATTCTATTTCGGTCTCTGTCTGCTGGTGCTGTTCATGAAGAAGCCTTCCGCGACGGTCGCCGGCGGCGACGCGCACTAGAGCGAGATGACTGTTCTTCGAATCGTCATCTCGCTCTGGTTTCTTGTTTGAGTATGATCTTCGCGGAAAACCGCTACACGCTTTTCCGGATCATGCTCTGACGGCTGTTGCAGTCCCGATCGGTGTCGGACTATCTTTCCGGCATTGAGAGGGCCTGCGTGATGCGTTGGTTTCGTCGGGATCGTCCGCCGGACGCCTGGGAACACATCGACGATCAGCCGTTGGGCGATATCGGCGCGGCGCAGAAGATTCGCGAGATTTGCGCCGCCGCCGACGTGATCGCTGAAAAGCTGGCGGGCGCCGGCGGGCGCAGCGCCGGACAGGTGCTCGCCGCCGACGCCGAGCGATACCAGGCCGCCGTCAAGCGCGCGCTGGAGGTCGCCATGAAGATTTCCGACGACGGCATGCGCGACGTCGCGCTTGGCCAAATCATCCGGTTAAGCGTGAAGGTGGATCACATGAAGACGGCCCGGGCGCTGCTTCGGGCCGTCCGGTCCGAGAAGATGCGGGCCGAGCTGATGGCGGAAAGTCCGGCGCTGGCCGCTCACGACGCCGGCTGAGGCGGCGCGCGGTCCTGCTGCGGCGGCGCCTGTCCGCGCATCCGGGTCGAGATCGCAACCGTCGCCACGACGGCGGCGGCGAACAGCAGGATTTGCAGCGTGATGCTCTCGTCGTTGAACAGCGCCGCCAGCGCAAAGGTGACGAAGGGCTGCAGCAACTGGACCTGGGAGACCCGCGCGATGCCGCCGATCGCCATGCCGGCGTTCCATGCGAAGAACCCGATCCATTGCGAGAACAGCGCGACATAGAGCAGGCCCAGCCATGGCGCGGGCGCGATCCGGGTGATGTCTTCCGGCACGGTCAGCGCGGCCGCGGGAATCGACAGCGGCAGCGCGATGACGAGAACCCAGCTGATGACTTCCCAGCCCGGCATCTGCGACGTGAGGCGCCCGGAAAACGCGTAGCCGATCGCGGCGACCGCTACGGAAGCAAACAGAAACAGATCGCCCGCGACCAGCGCGCCGCCGCCTTGTCGCAGCGCGAACGCGATGACAAGCCCAGCGCCGGCAACCGAGGCGACCCAGAACAGCGGCCGCGGCCGCTCATGGGTGATGGCGACCGCGACCAGCGCGGTGGCGATCGGCAACACGCCCAGCACCACGCCGCCATGCGAGGCGTCGACCCGCTGCATCCCGAGCGACATCAGAAGCGGAAACAGGATGGCGACGCAGAGCATGGCTAGCGCCAGTTGCGGCCACAGGTTGCGCGGCGGCAACGGGCGCCGCAGCCAGACGAGCAGCGCCAGCGAGCACAGGCCCGCGATCGCGGTGCGCAGCGAAGTCAGGGCAATCGGATCAATTTGCGAAACCGCAATCCGCGTTGCCGGCAGCGTGCCGCCGAAAATCAGCACGCCGATGAAGCCGAGCAGCAGACCGAGGCGTTGGCGCGAGGCGGAAGAATCCATGACGCGATCTGGTTAGCCGCTCCGCCGGCCAGCGTACAGCAAACTACTCGGAGCACATGGCGGCCATGCGCTGCTAGCTCGGAGCAATGCTGCTCCACACCAGCCCCGCGCCGGACAGAAACAGCAGCGCCAGCACCACGTCGTAGAAATTCCGGTCGCTCAAGGCCTGGTAGGCGCGCATGCCAAGCCAGGCGCCGACCAGCGTGCCCGGCAGCGCCAGCAGCGCCAGCCAGAACACCTCAACCTTGACGAACCCGCTGGCGATCTGCAGGCACAACGCGGCGCCAAGCACGGAGCCGTTGAAGATCTGGAACACGCCGCGGCGTTGATCCTTGGTCCAGCCGCGCACGCTGGCCCACAAGGTCGGCAGCGGTCCCGACAGGCCGGCAAGGCCGCCGAGGATGCCGCCGGCGAATCCGACCGCGGCGTCGGCCGGCCGGCCGCCGAAACCGAACGCCATCGGCGTGCGGATGAAATACAGCGCCGCGGGAAACACCAGCAGCATGACGCCGACACTGAGTTTGAAGGTTTGCGGATCGGCGCGGGTAACCAGCAGCGCCCCGATCGGCATCCCGGCCAGTCCGCCGGCCACGAACGGCAGCGCGAGCTTGAAGTCGAGCAGCCGCCACATCGACCGCAGCGTCGAAAGCTGCGAACTGACCGAGCAGATCAGGACCAGCGGCACCGCGATGGCCGGGGGCAAGACATAGAGCCAGATTCCCAGTGCCATCAGCGCGGTGCCGAAGCCGGCCAGCCCGGAGACGAAACCGCCGGCCAGCGCGCCCGCCAGCAGGATCGCATAGGTGACCGCGTCCATTCGATGTTTCCCTGTCATTCCGGGGCGCATCGAAGATGCGGACCCGGAATCTCGAGATTCCGGGTCTGGTCCTTCGGACCATCCCGGAATGACGATGGTGAGATTTCCGGCGACGTTTACACGTCGGCCCGTCACGCTACTATCGCCCTCCAAGTCTTCAACCACAACATCATGGAAACGCGCCAATGAGCTCAGCCTCCTCGAAAACCTTTCTGGTTTGCCACGGCGCATGGTCGGCCGGTTGGGCCTGGAAGAAGATGCACCCGCTGATGCAGGCGGCCGGACACCGGCTGGTCACCCCGAGCTACACCGGTCTCGGCGAGCGCGCGCATCTGGCCAACCCTTCGATCGACCTGGATACGCACATCGAGGATGTGCTCAACGTCATCAAATACGAGGATCTGCGCGACATCGTGCTGGTTGGCCACAGCTATGGCGGCATGGTCGCGACCGGCGTCGCCGACCGCGCCCGCGACAAGGTCAGGCAACTCATCTATATCGACGCTTTCGTCCCCGACGACGGCCAGTCGTTGCTGGATTTGAACCAGGCGGCTGTGCTGCGGATGCAGGAGCTGGCCAAGGCCGGCGGCTGGCGGGTGCCGCCGAACCCGACGCCGCCCGACACCTCGCCGGCCGACGTCGAGTGGCTCTCGACGCGCCGCGTCGACATGCCGATCAAATGCTTCGAGACCAGGCTCAGGCTGCGGGGCGGTCCGCTGACGCTGCCGCGAAGCTACATCTACGCCACGCGGATTACGCCGGCCGACACCTTCGGTCCGTTCGCCAGGATGGCCAAGGGCGATCCCGCCTGGAGCTACCACGAGATCGACGCCAGCCATTCGCCGAACGTCACCGCGCCGGAAGCGCTGATGGCGCTGCTGCAGAAGATCGCGGCCTAAATGGCGAGGGGTCCGGCGCGTCACGCCGGACCCCTCATGGTCTAGATATCAGCCAGCCTGTAAGCCGGGTTCTGTAGGGCATCGCCCCGCTTGCACGGGACGATACGTGACGGCCATTCCTCTGGGGCCATGCTTGCGCAGGGCCTCGAGCAACCTACCCGGACGGCGAGCCTGACATCGCCCTGCGGGTGTTATCGCTTGCGCGAACAGCCCGCGTTGCCGTCCCTATTCGGTTTTGCTCCCGGTGTGGTTTGCCATGCCGTCTCCGTTGCCGGAAACGCGGTGCGCTCTTACCGCACCTTTTCACCCTTGCTCCGTCCGAGGACGGGGCGGTTCGTTCTCTGTGGCACTTTCCCTGGGGTCGCCCCCGCCGGACGTTATCCGGCACCGTATGTCGATGGAGCCCGGACTTTCCTCCCCCGCAGCCTTTCGACCGTAGCGGGAGCGGCCGTCCGGCCGACTGACGCCCTAGGCATGGGGGTTTCGGCCCGCCGGGTCAAGCCGGGAACGGCTTCGGCCCGGGCCAAAATAAATTATCCTGAACCTGTCGTTTCGCGGCAGGCCGGTTCGACCGGTTGTCGGCGATCCCGCCGATCAAGAGGAGTATCCGCAATGCAGTACCTGCTGATGATCTATGAGAACGAGGCCGAGGCGGCGAAAATGGATGCGGCGACGGGAAAGAAGATGATGGAGGAATACGGCGTCTTCACCCAGTCGATCATCCAGAGCGGCAACTTCAAGGCCGGGGACCGGCTGCAGGACACCCACACCGCGACCACCGTGCGGGTCCGCGACGGCAAGACGCTGACCACCGACGGCCCGTTCGCGGAAACCCGCGAGCAGCTCGGCGGCTATTACCTGATCGAGGCCAAAGACCTCAATGCGGCGCTGGCGATCGCGGCGCGGATTCCCGGCGCGCGGACCGGTTCGATCGAGGTGCGGCCGATCTGGGTGTATGATTGATGGGGAGGCCGTCATTCCGGGGCGCGAAGCGAACCTCAGATGCGCGACTGCGCATCGGGGAATCTCGAGATTCTCAGGTGCGCAGTTGCGCACCGCAGTTCGATGCTTCGCATCGCCCCGGAATGACGGCCCTCGGGTATTGCAATCGCATGACACCTCGCGACATCGAAAAAACATTTCGCGACGAGGCGGGGCGGGCGCTGGCGACCCTGATCCGCCTCGTCGGCGATTTCGATCTGGCGGAAGATGCCTTGCAGGATGCGTTTGCGGCGGCGCTGGAACGCTGGCCCGCCGTGGGTCTACCGTCCAATCCGCGCGCCTGGCTGGTGAATGTCGGCCGCAACAAGGCGATCGATCGCGTTCGCCGCAACATCGTGTTCAGGGGTAAGCGGCACGAACTGACGCATGAGTTGCTGCTCAACGCGTCGGCGCCATGCGAGGCCGCGGACAGCGCGCTCGACGACGACATGCTGCGGTTGATCTTCACGTGCTGCCATCCTTCCTTTGCAGCCGAGGTGCAGGTCGCCCTGACGCTGCGCACGGTGTGCGGGCTGACCACGGTCGAGGTTGGACGGGCGTTTCTTGTCGGCGAAGGCGCGATGGCGCAGCGACTGCTGCGCGCCAAGCAGAAAATCCGCCTGGCCGGCATCCCCTATGAGGTGCCGGAGCGCGAAGCGCTGGCGCCGCGGCTGCACGGCGTGCTGGCCGTGATCTATCTCGTGTTCACCGAAGGCTACGCCGCAACCGCCGGCGAAGACCTGATGCGGCCGGATCTCGCGCGCGAAGCGATCCGGCTGGCGCGGCTGCTTGACGCCCTGATGCCCGGGCGCGGCGAGGTCAAGGGTCTGCTGGCCCTGATGCTGTTGCACGATTCACGGCGCGCCGGCCGGGCGAGCGCCGATGGCGACATCCTGTTGCTGGAGCAGCAGGACCGAAGGCTGTGGGATCGCAATCAGATATCGGAAGGTTTGCAGCTCGTGGATGAAGTGCTGAAGATGCCGGGCCGGCCGCAACCCTATGCGGTCCAGGCGGCGATCGCCGCGCTGCATGCCCGCGCCGGAAGTTACGAGGATACCGACTGGCCGCAGATCGCCGGACTCTACGAAGTGCTGCTGCGGATCAGCCCGTCCCCCGTCGTCGAACTCAATCACGCCGCGGCGGTCTCGATGGTGGACGGGCCGGCGCGGGCGCTCGACCTGGTCAGCGCGCTGGAAGCGCGCGGCAAACTGAAGGGCTACGAATTGCTGCCCGCGGTGCGCGCCGACCTGCTGCGCCGGCTGGGGCGGAACGAGGCGGCGCGCGAGGCGTATCTGAAGGCAACGGCGGCGACGCAACTCGGGCCTTTAAGGCGGCTTTACGAACGACGCATTGCGGAGCTCGATTGCAAGGGGCCTAGCCGGAGGGCCTAGCGCGCGGCGACGGCCTCGTAGATGTCCTCTTCCTGTGCCGTGTGAAGCCGCACCAGGGTCTCTATCGCCTCGATCAGCCGCTGTGCGTCGCGAATGAGATAGCGGTCGATGTCTTCCGACGGCAACTCCTTCGCCACGGAGGCGAGCAGCCGGGCAAGATGCAGTATCTCGCGGTGCGCCCGGCTCATCGCCGAAAGCCCATGGGTTTCCCGCAGCACCCTGGCGAGTTGAGGATAAACGTGGCCCTCGTCGTCGCGCTCATGCGCAACCACCTTGTCGCGAACCAGAAGATTCGCTTCGGCAATCAGCGCGGCGGCGCGTTCGGGGATGGCATCGTCGAGAGCGTCCACGATAGACCGCAGCCGGTCGAGACTGCGGAGCAGTTCGAGATGATTGTGATGCAGTTCGCGGCCCGCGGCAGCGGTCATGCTTCTGCCGCTGCCGATGCCTGCCGGCTTGAGCGCACGCAGCGCATTGAGGATCACGGCAACGTCGATCAGCTCCTGAAGGATGGCGGCCGGCACCGGCATCAGCCCGCCGAGCGCCGCCGCCAGCATGGCAAGCATCGAGAGTCCCATCCCCACGATGATGCTTTGGATGGCGATGTGCCGGGCGCGCCGCGCGATCGCGATCGCCTCGCCGACCCGATCGAGGCGGTCGGCGAGAATAACCACATCCGCTGCTTCCGAAGATGCGCTGGCGCCACGCGCGCCGAGGGCGATCCCGACGTCGGCCGACGCCAGCGCCGGCGCATCGTTGATACCATCGCCGACCATGATGGTCGGATGCAGCCGCTGCTCGGAGCGCACCGCATCGACCTTGTCGGAAGGAACACGTTCCGCGAGCACGCCATCCAGATCGAGCGCGGCGCCGATCGCCTGCGCCGCGGCGGCGCGGTCGCCGGTGACCATCAGGATTCGCGCAATGCCAGCCTCGCGCAGCAGGCGGATCGCCCGCGGCGTGTCGGAGCGCAGTTCGTCGGCCAGCAGCAATGCACCGACCGGCCGCCCTTCGACCGCGATGAAGACGATAAGCGCCGATCGCCATGAAGCGCGCCGCATGGCCCGAATTGCCCAATCGGCGACGCGCTCTCCGGTGAAGACCATCTCGCGCGAACCGGCGATGACATGCCGTCCGCCGATGATGCCTTGCAGCCCCGAGCCCATGGATTCCCTGACCTCTTCGGGTAGTTCGAGCTTGAGGCCGCGATCGGCCGCTGCCTCGACGATGGCGTTGGCAATCACATGATGCGACGCCTGCTCCAGCGAGGCGCCCAGCATCAATATCTCGTCAGCGGTCTCGCCGGGTGCCACTTCGACGGAGAGCAGTCGCGCTCCGCCGACCGTCAGCGTCCCGGTCTTGTCGAACAGCACGGTATGCGCGCGCGCCAGCGCCTCCAGCGGCCCGCCGCCCTTGATGAGGATGCCGCGCCGCGCGGCTTGCGCCACGCCCGCGATGAAGGCGATCGGCGCCGCCAGGATGAGCGGACACGGTGTTGCCGCAACCAATACGGCGAGGCTGCGAAGCAGATCGCCCGAGATCAGCCAGGCGACGAGCGCGAGCGCCAGAGTGACCGGCAGGAAGATCAGCGCATAGCGGTCGGCCAGCCGCACGAACGGTGCCTTGGCGGTCTGCGCCGCGGTCACCAGCCGCACGATGCCAGCATAGGTGCTCTCGCCGGCGATAGCGGACACCGACATCTCGAAGGTCTCGCCGGCGTTCAACGAGCCGGAAAAGATGGCGGCGCCGCGTGCCTTGGCAACCGGAATCGGTTCGCCCGTAAGTGCCGATTCGTCGACCGTCGCAGCGTTCGAGTTGATCACGCCGTCGACAGGTACGACTTCACCCGCATGCACCAGCAACCGGTCGCCGACGGCGATCGTGGAGATCGGTACCTCCTCGATGCGGCCCTCGGCAAGGCGATGCGCCTGCCGGGGCGCGCGGTCGACCAGCGATCGCAAGTCACGCTTGGCCCGGGCAACGGCGATATCCTCGAGCACGTTGCCGCCGGAATACATCAGCGCCACGACGGCCCCGGCCAGCGGCTGGCCGAGCGCGATCGCTGCACCCATCGATACCAGCGCGATCGCATCTACGCCGAGCCGCCCGGCCAACAGGTCGCGCACAATAGAAACCGCCAATCCCGCGATGACGGGCAAGGTTGCTAGCGTCCAGCAGAGATCGGCGTACGCCGGCCGGCCAGCCAGCGCGGCGGCAAGTCCGGCTGCTAGTCCGGTGAGCGCGATCGCGACCAGTGTCCATCGCATGACGCGCTCAAATGACATCAGCCCATTCCGCGATCGTCCCGTTTCCGGCTTGTCGCCGAAAATGGGTCATTCGCCTTTGAGGGAAATCAACCGACGCTCGGGCTGGTACGCTGTTATCGGCGGACGAAGGGCTTCTGGCCGCAAGGAATTACTTCGCCGTGAGCACAGTCGTCGCCGCATCCGCCGGCAAGCTCGCCAGCAGGGCATGCAGCGTGCTGACGGTCGAATGATCGGCGACGCCGTCGATCCGCGCGGGGCGGAAGTGGCGCTGGAACGCGGCCACGACTTCCAGGGTGGCGGCGTCGAACTTGCCGTGGGTCGGCACGTTGTAGCCGTAGCGCGCCAGCGCCGCCTGCAGGCCGGCGACATCGTCGCTGATGCTGCCGGGCCTGAGCGTTTCGCCGCGCACGATCGGCGCCGGCTGCACCCAATGGCCCACGCCGGAATTGGCCAGCGAATGCCACGGAAACTTTTCGCCGGGATCCTTCTTGCGTCCCGGCGCAACGTCGGAATGCGCGAGCACTCGGTGCGAGGGCACCTTGCGGCGGAGCATGATGCCGCGGCACAGCGCGATCACCGCGGCGATCTGGCGCAGCGGAAAGTCCGGATAGCCCCAGTCATGGCCGCGGTTGACGATCTCGATCCCGATCGAGCAGGAGTTGATGTCTTGCTCGCCGGCCCAGCAGGATGCGCCGGCGTGCCAGGCGCGCTTGCTCTCCGGCACGCACTGCACGATGCGGCCGTCCTCCAGCACGATGTAATGCGCGGAAACGTCGGTGCCGGGGGCGCAGAGCCGGGCGATCGCGCCTTCGACGTCCGGCATGCCGGTGTAGTGCAGCACGATCATGTCGGCGAGGCGGCCGTTGTTGCGGTCGCCGTAGTTCGCCGACGGAATGACATCCGAGGCAATCGAGGTGTCGGGGATGAAGCTCTGCATACCGGCGTTGGCCCCGGGAAGCGGAAGGGCGCGTTGACGCTTTGAATCAATACCAGCAGATGCGAACGTACCAGAAGTCATTTCTCGAACTCAAACCGGGCAAGACAACGGCAACTCTGCGTTCCCGAGCGATAACGCTGTTTACTATTCCTTTACCCTGCGGCCGGCGCAATCCGGCAAAGCTGTTCTATCCCCGCCTTTCGACGGAACGCCTGGCGCCGGCAAAAGCACGCTGAAGCAGGCGCCGACCATCAACGCTTTCTTAACGCTGGGTGCCGTTACTAAGTGGTGAAGAGCCGAACCGGCGTCGGGGACGGCGGAGGCCCTCTTTCACGCCCGAAACGCCATGGCAGCCCAGCAAGTTCCCTTCGGAATACAGCCATGGCGGGGCCGGGCAGGGAACGGCGATCGCGCCGGGCCGCGGCTCATTGGCCGGACAAGGCCGGCAAAGCGCGGAGGTTTGAGGCGCAATGGGCCCGTTCGCTGTCAGTTCTCAATCCGTGGGCCGGAATACGCCAGGGGCCGGCGTATGAATCCGGCTGCGTCACGCCATATCGCCGTGCTCGGCCGCCAGGCGGTCGAGATGCTCAATCCCCGCGCCGGCGGCGTCTATGTCGATGCGACCTTCGGCGCCGGCGGCTACAGCCGCGCGATCCTCGAAATCGCGGGAACCCGCGTCATCGGCATCGACCGCGACCGATCGGCGATCGCCGGCGGGCGCGATCTGGTCGAGCGGTCGGCCAGCCGGCTGATCCTGGCCGAGGGACGCTTCTCGGAACTCGCCGACATCTGCGCCGCGCAAGGAGCGACCGCGGTCGAGGGCGTGGTGATGGATGTCGGGGTGTCGTCGATGCAGCTCGATCAGGCCGAACGCGGCTTCTCGTTCCGTCTGGAGGGTCCGCTCGACATGCGGATGGGCCATGACGGCCCGACCGCCGCCGAAATCGTGGCGCGGGCCTCCGAGGCCGATCTCGCAAAAATCATCTATATCTTCGGCGAAGAGCGCCATTCGCGCGCCGTCGCGCGCGCCATCGTCGCTGCGCGGAAAGAGGCGCCGATCACCACCACCAGGGCGCTGGCCGACATCGTCGGCAAGGTGGTGCGCTCGAAGCCGAACGAAATCCACCCGGCGACGCGCACGTTTCAGGGGCTGAGGATCTTCGTCAACGCCGAACTGGACGAATTGCACCTGGCGCTTGCGGCGGCCGAGCGGGTGCTCAAGCCCGGCGGCCGGCTGGTGGTGGTCTCGTTCCATTCGCTGGAAGACCGCATCGTCAAGGATTTCTTCAACGCCCGCGGCAAGTCCGGCGGCGGTTCGCGGCATCTGCCCGAAATCGCTCAGACCGCGCCGAGTTTCCGGATTCTGACCAAGCGTCCGGTGACGCCCGATGCGGCGGAAATCGCCGCCAATCCGCGCGCGCGTTCCGCCAAGCTGCGCGCCGCCGAGCGCACCGCGGCGCCGGCCCATGCGGCGGCACGCCTGCCGGCATGGCCTGTTGTTGCCGATGTCATGAGGGGAGGCTGATCGTGCGCGTCGTTCATCTCCTCGTCATCGGCGTGCTGGTGTTCGCGGCGGCCTATGTCTACCGGATCAAGATGGAATCGACGGCGCGGGTGGAGCGCGTGCTGCGCCTGCACGCGGAAATTCGCGAGCAGCGCGACGCCATCGCGGCGCTGCGCGCGGATTGGGCCAGGCTCGATGCGCCGCTGCGGCTGCAAGGTCTGGCCGATCGCCATCTCGCGCTGAAGCCGCTGGTCGCCACGCAGTATGACCAGTTGAAGAATCTGCCGGAGCGGCCGCCGCACTTCGCCAGGCCCGGCGCCGTCGATCCGATCGGCGCGATGATCAACACCATCGAGGCCGCCACCGACGCCGGCTCCGTCACCGGCTCGGTGCCGTCGCCCGGAGGCAAGCCATGACCGGCCGGAGGCCCATCGCCAGGCTGGCGGAACCATGGCGGCAGCGGTTGATCCGCAGTCTGCTTTACGGGCGCAACGTCGATCGCGCCGCGAAGGCGCGGGCGCGCGTCGGGCTTGCGATCCTGGCCTTCGCCGTCGTCTACGCCGTGCTGGCGGGCCGGCTGGTGATGTTTGCCGCCGGCGCCGACAGCCATGGCGCCCGGCGCTCCGCCTCGCAGGACGCGATCGCAACCGCGCGGCCCGACATCGTCGATCGCAACGGCGCAATACTGGCGACCGACGTCAAGGCGCCGAGCCTGTTCGGCGAGCCGCGACGTATCATCGACAAGGACGAGGCGATCGAGCTGTTGACGGCAGCATTGCCGGACCTCGACACCAAGGAGGTTCGCGAGCGCCTGTCGTCGCGCAAGGGCTTCGTCTGGCTGAAGCGCGAAATCACCCCGAAGCAACAGCACGACATTCATCGGCTGGGCATTCCCGGCATCGGCTTCCTGCGCGAGAACAAGCGCGTCTATCCCACCGGCGCCTCGGTCGCGCACCTGATCGGTCTCGTCAATGTCGACAACCAGGGCATCGCCGGAATGGAGAAATGGCTGGACAATAACGGTCTGGCCGACCTGCACCGCGCCGGCTTTGCGACCGATCGCCTGCAGCGGCCGGTGGAATTGTCGATCGACCTGCGCGTCGAGCACGCGCTGCGCGACGAGTTGATGAAGGCAAAGGAAAAATACAAGGCCAAGGCAGCCTCTGGCCTCGTCTCCAACGTCAGGACCGGCGAGATCGTGGCGCTGGTGTCGCTGCCGGATTTCGATCCGAACAATCCGAAGGAGGCGCACGATCCCGAGCGCATCAACCGCCTGACGACGGGCGTGTTCGAAATGGGATCGACCTTCAAGGCGCTGACGCTGGCGATGGCGCTGGATTCGGGCAAGGCCAACCTCAACACGCTCTATGACGGGCGCGGCGAGCTGCGCTTCGGCAAGTTCACCATTCACGACACCCACCCGGTCGGCCGGCCGATCACGTTGTCGGAAGTGTTCACCTTTTCCTCGAACGTCGGCGCGGCCAAGATCGCGCTGGCGCAGGGGGTCGAGGCGCACAAGGCGTTCCTGAAGAAGCTCGGCCAGATGGACCGGTTGCGCACCGAACTGCCCGAGAGCTCCTCGCCGATCGTGCCCAAGCGCTGGAGCGAGCTCAACACCATCACGATCGCCTTCGGTCACGGCATTGCGGTGGCGCCGCTGCAGGCGGTGATGGGCATCAACGCGGTCGTCAACGGCGGGCTTCTGATTCCGCCGACCTTCCTCAAGCGATCGGAAGAGGAAGCCCGGGCGATGGCCAAGCGGGTGCTGAAGCCCGAGACCTCCGAGAAGATGCGCTACCTGATGCGTCTGAACGCCGAGATCGGAACCGCCAAGAAAGCCGACGTGAAGGGATATTACATCGGCGGCAAGACCGGCACCTCGGAGAAAGTGGTCGCAGGCCGCTATTCCAAGAAGCAGGTGCTGAACTCCTTCACCGCGATCATCCCGGCCGACAACCCGCAATATCAGCTGCTGGTGATGCTCGACGAACCGAAGGCGCTGCCGGAGACCAATGGCTTCATCACCTCGGGCTGGAACGCGGTGCCGACCGGCGGCAATGTGATCGCCCGTATCGGGCCGCTCTTGGGAATCGAGCCGCGCTTCGATCTGCCGCCGTCCGAGCGCCTTATTCTTGCGGCATCGAAGACAACCCAGTAAGGCGTAAACACCAGGCGCGGCACTGCGTCGGTCGGACCGGAAGCATATGAAACTTCGCGATCTTTTCAGCGATGACGCTGCGATCGAACCGCGCGCGGGAGCTGTCGATGTGAAAGGCCTGGCGGCCGACAGCCGTGCCGTAAGGCCGGGTGACCTGTTCTTTGCCCTTGCCGGCAGCCGGACCGACGGCTCCCGCTTTATCGATTCCGCGATCATGGCGGGCGCCGTGGCGGTAGCCGGCGACCGCTCCCTGCCGGATCGCCGTGTGCCCTTTGTCGTCACCGAAAATCCGCGCCGCGCGCTGGCGCTGGCGGCGGCACGGTTCTATCCGCGCCAGCCCGCGACGATCGCTGCGGTGACCGGCACCAGCGGCAAGACCTCGGTCGCGGCGTTCACCCGCCAGATATGGCAGCGGCTCGGCCATGCCTCGGCCAGCATCGGCACCATCGGCCTGGTTTCGCCGGGGCGCACCGTCTATGGATCGCTGACGACGCCGGATCCGATCGCGCTGCACCGGCAGCTCGACGAGATCGCGGGCGAGGGGGTGACGCATCTCGCCTTCGAGGCCTCTTCGCACGGGCTCGACCAGTTCAGGCTCGACGGCGTGCGGATCGCCGCCGGCGGCTTCACCAACCTCTCGCGCGATCATCTGGATTACCATCCCGACCTAGCGCATTACCTCGCCGCCAAGCTGCGGCTGTTCCGCGATCTGGTCCCGCCCGGCGGCGTGGCCGTGATCTCGGCCGATCATGATTGCTCGCCGCAGGTGATCGAGGCGGCGGGGGCGCGGCCGTTGCGGATCATCGCCATCGGCCGCAAGGCGGATCGGTCAGGCGAGAACATCCCTCTGGTCGAGACCGCCGTGGACGGCTTTGCGCAAAGGCTGATGCTCGAACATTGCGGGCGCGCCTACCGGATCAAGCTGCCGCTGGTCGGCGAATTCCAGATCGAGAATGCGCTGGTCGCCGCCGGGCTCGCGATCGGCACCGGCAGCGAGCCGGGCGCGGTATTCGCGGCGCTCGAACATCTCGAAGGCGCCAAGGGTCGGCTGGAGCGGGTCGGCGAACATAATGGCGCGCCGATCTTCGTCGATTACGCCCACAAGCCGGATGCGCTGGCAAAAGCGCTGCAGGCGCTGCGGCCCTATGCAAGAGGCAAGCTCGTGGTCGTCTTCGGCGCCGGCGGCGATCGCGATCCAGGCAAGCGGCCGGTGATGGGCGCCATCGCCGCCGAACATGCCGACCAGGTCATCGTCACCGACGACAACCCGCGCAGCGAGAATCCGGATGCGATCCGCGCCGCCATTCTCAACGCGGCGAGCGGTGCTGAGGAGATCGGGGATCGAACCGCGGCGATCAATGCCGGCATATCGGCGCTGCAGCCGGGCGACGCCCTCCTGATCGCCGGCAAGGGCCACGAGACCGGCCAGATCGTCGGCGGCAAGGTGCTGCCGTTCAGCGACCACGAGGCGGTGGCGGCCGCGCTTGCAGCGAGGCCGGCATGAGCACGGCATTGTGGACGATCGCCGAAGTCGCGCGCGCGCTGGGGCTGGCCGAGCAATATCCGGACACGCCGATCGATTTCGTGACGCAGGACAGCCGGCTGGCGAAGCCGGGATCCCTGTTCGTGGCGTTGAGCGGCACGCCGAGCGGCGGCTTCACCTCCAGCTTCGCCAGCGCGCGCGACGGCTGGGAATTCGCCGACAAGGCGCAGGCGGCCGGCGCGGTGGCGATGATCGTCCCGCATCGGATCGACGGCGTGAGCGTTCCCCAATTGGTGGTCAAGGACACGCTGATCGATGGCCTCTGGGCGCTTGCGCGCGCGGCGCGGGCGCGTTTTGCCGGCCCGGTGATCGGCCTGACCGGCAGCGCCGGCAAGACCAGCACCAAGGAATTCCTCGCCGCCTATCCGAGCGCCGATGCCAGCCCGAGCAGCTTCAACAATTTCTGGGGCGTGCCGCTGACGCTGTGCAATGCCCGACCCGACGCCAGCCTGTGGGTGGTCGAAATGGGCATGAACGAGCCAGGTGAGATCGCCCGGCTCAGCCAGCTGACGCGGCCGACGGTGGCGTTGGTGATCAATGTTCAGCCGGTGCATCTGGAAAAGCTCGGCAGCCTGGAAGCGATCCGGCGCGAGAAGGTGAGCATCGCGCAAGGGCTGCGCGGCGATGGCGTGCTGGTGTTGCCGGGCGATATCTATGCGCCGGAATGGACCGGCAAGGTCGTTCGCTTCGGCGGAGCGTCCGAGGTGCGGGAGCTGAAGCATGCCGCCCGCGGCGAGAGCTGGGACGTCGAGGCGCAGGTTCATGGCAAGTCGGTTGCCTTCAGCCTGACGCCGGGCGCGCCGCACCGGCTGCAAAACGCGCTGGCGGCGCTGGCCTCCATCCATGCCGCCGGGCTCGATGTGGCGGCGCTGGCGCCGGAACTCGGCCATGTCGGCGTCATGACCGGCCGCGGCGTCGAGCAGCACGCCGGCAGCGTCACCGTGATCGACGACAGTTTCAACGGCAATCCGGCCAGCATGGCGGCGGCGCTGGCAAGCCTCAAGGCGCGACCGGTGAAGGCCGGTCGGCGCATCGCCGTTCTCGGCGACATGCTGGAATTGGGCGCGGACGCGCCGGCCTATCATGCGAGGCTCGCCGGCGAACTGCCTGGGATCGACGGCGTCTACTGCGTCGGACCGCTGATGCGCCATCTTTATGATCTGGTGCCGGCGGAGCGGGGGCTGGGCTGGCACGAAGATCCGGCCACGCTCGACCCGCTTGTTATCGCGGGCTTGCTGCGGGAGGGGGACGTGGTGGTGGTCAAGGGCAGCAAAAAAATGTTCTGGGTAAACAAGTTTGTGCCGCGGTTGCTGGCCGCCCTGCAGGCAAAGACGTAAACTCGCCGCCAAGCCGCGGTCGTCAGATGGCGATTCGTGCCTGCCTGCGACATGGCCAGGACCTGCCTGGTTAGGACGAAGAAGATGATCGAGGCGCTCCCGCAGCGCCTCCCGCCAAAGGACCACGCCACCAAGGTCGGTCGCGCAACAAGGCATATTGAATGTTTTACTGGCTGATCGAGCTTTCCAACACCGTTCCCGGCTTTGGTATCTTCCGCGGATTTTTCAACGTTTTTCGCTACATCACCTTCCGCACCGGCGGCGCGATGGTGACCGGTGCGCTGTTCGTGTTCCTGTTCGGTCCCTGGATCATCGACCACCTGCGGCTTCGGCAGGGCAAGGGCCAGCCGATCCGCACCGACGGCCCGCCATCGCACCTGATCTCCAAGAAGGGCACGCCGACAATGGGGGGGCTGATGATCCTGTCCGGCGTCGTGGTCTCGACGCTGCTGTGGGCCAATCCGCTCAACCCCTATGTCTGGATCGTGCTCGCGGTGACGCTCGGTTTCGGCTTTGTCGGATTCTATGACGATTACCTCAAGGTGACGCAACAGAGTCACGGCGGCTTCGCCGGCAAGCTGCGGCTGTTGATCGAAGCGGTGATCGCGCTGGCGGCCTGCTACGCGCTGATCCGGCTCGGGCGCGACGCCACCTCGACCTCGCTTGCGATTCCCTTCCTGAAGGACATGGTGTTCAATTTCGGCTGGTTCTTCCTGATCTTCGGCGCGTTCGTCATTGTCGGCGCCGGCAACGCCGTGAACCTCACCGACGGCCTCGATGGGCTCGCGATCGTGCCTGTCATGATCGCCGCCGCAAGCTTCGGCATGATTGCCTATCTCACCGGCAACGCGGTTTTTTCCGACTACCTGCAGATCAGGTACGTCGCCGGCACCGGCGAACTGGCGGTGCTGTGCGGGGCGGTGCTTGGCGCCGGCCTCGGTTTCCTCTGGTTCAACGCGCCGCCGGCCTCGATCTTCATGGGCGACACCGGCTCGCTTGCGCTCGGCGGCATGCTCGGCGCCACGGCGGTCGCGGTCAAGCACGAGATCGTGCTGGCGGTGATCGGCGGGCTGTTCGTGCTGGAGGCGGTCTCCGTCATCGTCCAGGTGGTGTCGTTCAAGCTGACCGGCAAGCGCGTGTTCCGGATGGCGCCGCTGCACCATCATTTTGAGCAGAAGGGCTGGACCGAGCCGCAGATCGTGATCCGGTTCTGGATCATCTCCGTGATGCTGGCGCTGGCCGGCCTTTCGACGCTGAAGCTGCGATGAAGAGAATGCAATCCCACCACTGTCGTTCCGGGGCGTGCGAAGCACGAACTACGATGCGCAATTGCGCATCGGAGAACCTCGAGATTCCGGATAACCGCTGCGCGGTTTCCGGAATGACAGGCTAAATCATGATCCCCGTCACCTCCTTTGCCGGCAAGACCGTCGCGGTGTTCGGGCTCGGCGGATCCGGCCTTGCAAGCTGTCACGCCCTGAAGGCGGGCGGCGCGGAAGTGATCGCCGGCGACGACTCGGCCGACAATGTCGCCAAGGCCGCACAGGCCGGCTTCAAAACCGCCGACCTGCGCGCCGTCTCCTGGGCGAAATTTTCGGCCCTGATCCTGACGCCCGGCGCGCCGCTGACCCATCCGGCGCCGCACTGGTCGGTGCTGATGGCGCGCCAGGCCGGCGTCGAGGTGATCGGCGACATCGAACTGTTCTGCCGCGAGCGCCGCCGCCACGCGCCGGACGCGCCGTTCGTCGCCATCACCGGGACCAACGGCAAATCGACCACCACAGCCTTGATCGCCCACCTGATGAAGGTCGCCGGCTACGACACCCAGATGGGCGGCAACATCGGCACCGCCGTGCTCTCGCTGCAGCCGCAGCGGACCGGGCGGGTGCATGTGATCGAGATGTCGTCCTACCAGATTGACCTTACCCCCTCGCTCGATCCGTCCGTCGGCATCCTGCTCAATGTCAGCGAGGACCATATCGACCGCCACGGCACGCTGGAAAACTATGCCGCGGTCAAGGCGCGGCTGGTCGCCGGCGTGCAGCCGCAGGGCACCGCGATCGTCGGCGTCGACGACATCTGGTGCCGCAACATCGCCGACCGGCTCGATCAGGCCGGCAAGCGCGTGGTGCGGATCTCCGTGAAGAACCCGCTGCCCGACGGCGTCTATGTCGAGCGCGAAACCATCGTGCAGGCCTCCGGCGGTGCGCGCGGCGAGATCGCCCGGCTGGGCGGCATCGGTTCGCTGCGCGGCCTGCACAATGCGCAGAACGCGGCCTGTGCGGCGGCCTGCGCGCTGGCGATGGGCATCCCGGTCGACACGTTGCAAAGCGGCCTGCGCAGTTTTCCCGGTCTGGCGCACCGCATGGAACAGGTCGGCCGCCGCGGCAACGTGCTGTTCGTCAACGACTCCAAGGGCACCAACGCCGACGCCGCCGCGCACGCGCTGTCGTCCTTTGGCGACATCTTCTGGATCGCCGGCGGCAAGCCGAAGCTCGGCGGCATCACCGGCCTTGCCGAATACTTCCCGCGCATCCGGAAAGCCTATCTGATCGGCGAGGCCGCGCCGGAATTCGCGGAAACGCTGGGCGAGCGCGTGCCGCACGAGATTTCCGGGACGCTCGAGGTCGCGGTCGCCGGCGCCGCGCGCGACGCCGAAGCCTCCGGGCTTGCCGACCCGGTGGTGCTGCTGTCGCCCGCCTGCGCCTCGTTCGACCAGTACCGCAATTTCGAGATCCGCGGCACGAAGTTTCGCGATCTGGTGACGGCGCTGCCGGGCGTGAAGCCGGTGGTGTGAGGGGCTGGGCTGCCGCGGCTGGCTTGGTTTGGCCGTCCGTGCTAGTATTTCACTATGGAAACTTCATCGACTCGCGGCCTCCCCAAGAGGCTTTTTTCTGAACTGGAGAAGAGGTTTTTCTGGTGGGAGCCTGTGGGTTCGCAGCCGCGTTCCGACGCCAGAATTCTGGCCCAGGCGATGTGCCTTGCGGGGTTCGACGAAGTGCGGCGGCTGGAGCAATTGCTCGGCTCCGATCGACTTGTTGAGACCATGCTTCAGGCCGAACCGGGATGGATTGACGAGCGATCCTGGGAGTTTTGGCGGGGCCGCTTGATGCGCGCCACCGGGCGCCGAATACCCGAAGCAGCTCCGGCGAGGTCGTTCGATGCCGGACTCGTTTGATCCACGGATTGATATCCTTCCGACGGCACAGAAGGAAATCTGGCCCCAGCTTGCTTACATTGTTGTGGCGGGCCCTTGACGGAGGGCCTATGGCATTAGCATAGTACCTGTGTCGTTGACTTGGTTCTTGTTTTTGAGTTGCCGATAGTAAATCACGGATGACGAGGTCGAGGCTATGGTCGATATACCCCCGCCGCCGCCGCCCCAATCCGCAATCATCGAAACGGATAAGTCGATAAAACCGGATATTCGATTGCGCATTGATGTTATTCGCGCGTCCTTTTCTGCAGCTCGAAGTCTTGTCAAGCCCGATGGACCGGTCGATCCTTCCGCCGACCCGCAGAGCGGTGTACCGGTGGCTTTCAATCAGGCTCTGCCCTTCCAGAACTTCAATCAGTTTACCAACTTCAATCAGTTTTCGAACTTCAATCAATTTTCGAATTTCAATAATTTCAACAACAAATAGTCGATCATGAGGCTTATGGGCTAAACTTGAACATAACCTCGGCACCTAGCGATTTGCAGCCATTTCTCCTCAACGATGTCAAATGTGCGCCGCTTGGTCTTTTGGTTTTGCAGCCCACGACCTTTTGCAACATTGATTGCTCTTATTGCTACCTAAGTCACCGTTCTGAAAACAGGCGCATGAACGCATCCACCGTGCGGGCGATCGCTCGGTTCGTGCGTGGAATACGCATTAGCGAGGAGCGATTGTCCGTTGTCTGGCACGCTGGCGAGCCAATGACAGCGCCTGTCGCATTCTACGAAGATGCATTTCAGGAATTGCAGTCGGGCGCAGCGCCAATTCAGTTCCGTCATCATTTTCAGACCAATGGCATTTTAATAAACGACGACTGGTGCGCGCTGTTCAAGAAATGGTCCGTTCAGATTGGGGTCAGCATCGATGGCCCAAAGGAAGTTCACGATGCGCACCGGGTGGATCGATCCAAAAGGGGTACCTACGATCGCGTCATGCGAGGAATCGCCAAATTACGGCAGCACGAAATTCCCTTTACCGTGATTGGTGTTTTGACCGAAGACGCGTTGCGGTCGCCCGACGATACTTGGCGCTTCTTCGAATCTTTAGGCGCGACGCAGGTAGCTTTCAATGTTGAGGAAGTCGAGGGTATCAACCATCTGTCGTCTCTTTCAATATCCGAGGCAGCAGGATCATTCCGCGCTTTTCTTCAACGGCTTGCAACGCTTCGCCAAGCGAATCCGGGTATTCGCGTTCGCGAGTTTGACGGGATGCGCGGACATCTGATGGCGCCCCACGGGAACGGCGTAATGCGCGCCGACAATATGCCGGGCGCGATCATCAACATCGACTTCGCGGGCAACGTGACGACGTTTTCACCGGAGTTGCTCGGCACGGAACATGGTCGCTATGGGACGTTCGAGTGGGGCAACGTCCACAACGACGATTGGCCGGCGATCGTTTCAAACGCCGGCTTTAAGTTGGCGTATGCGGATATCTTGGCAGGTATTCAGCGATGCGGGGATTCATGCGCATATTTTTCAGTTTGCGGTGGCGGCAACCCCAGCAATAAGCTTGCAGAACTGGGAACTTTTGCCGGAACAGAAACGCAATACTGTCGGCTGCACATACAAGCCTTTGCCGACATCGTCATGGAAGATCTCGAGAAAGAGCTCGGCATAGGTCAAGGCGGGCATGTTGGAGGCCCGAACCGAAAGTGAGCGGGCAGTTTCGGGCGGCTCGGAACAGGAAATATGGACTCGGGGGGTATCGTGACACAAGCCAGCGTCGTTCATGACGATAAGAGTCAGCTCAAGCATATAAAGAGAGAAGTCTATCTGGTCGGCGCCGGGATCATTTTCCCCGAACAGCTAACCATCGAAACGGTCGAAATCCTGACCAAGTGCAAGCGCATCTGCACGAACCTCCAAGAGTCAAATTTGGAAGGCTTACCGCAGGATCTGCGCGACAAGTGTATCAGCTTGTGGTCGCTCTACCAGGATGGCCGAGTCAGAACAGAAAATTACTCGGATGTTTTTCACGCGATCGTCGAATTGATTGAAGTGGACAGTCCGATTGCTTGGTTGACGCCGGGGCATCCAGTTATTTTTGACAGCGTTACCGCCTCTCTCCTCAAGGAAGGAAGATCCCGCGGATGGAATTTGCGAGTCGTTCCCGCTATTTCCTCTATCGATACGATGTTGGCTGAACTTGGCTACGATCCTGCCAATGGCATGCTGATCCACGAGGCGACTGGTCTGGTGAAACGTCGGATACCTGTGGTTCGTTCGATCGCCATGATGCTGCTCCAGCCGGCCGTGTTTGATGTAAATGTCGCAATAATCTATGAAAAAGGCGCGGGACCTGATTTATCGCCGTTGCGCGATTACTTGTGCGAGTTTCACTCCGCCGAACATAAGTGCGCGTTTATTCGATCGGCGTCAAAGCTCGGCGAACCCGAATTGGTAACTTGGGTGGCGCTTTGCGACCTTGCGTCAGTTCCTTATCGACTGGTCGCGGGTTCGACGTTATTTGTGCCGCCAGCCTAACCTGTTGGCTCATCTGAGATGAGCGTGGGGATATTCGAAAGGGTCCCCCGCTGAATTCTGGAAAGCGCGAATATGTCCAACAAGCAGCGCGACAGCATGGACGCAAATCCCATAAGTATCTTATCAAGTGCCAAATCGGCATCTGCGGTTGTTCTATATTCGCCACGGTATTCGTTGTTCGACGTGGGTGGCAGGATATGTCTAAGTCGCGGAACGTGCCGAGCTGACACCATAGGCACGGGGGCTCAGCGATACGTGGCCGATGCCCGCGTTCCGCTGCCGGACTGGTATCCTGCAACGCAAGAGGAGTTGTCGGCGCTTTGGTCTGCGACAGCGCCGCCGGCGCATCGCGGCGTCGGGATAGTGCGGCTTTTGAGTCCGCAAATGATAAGGCTCTTTGAAAATCGTGACGATGTATTTCAGCGTGCTGATGATAGCGATACCTTGAAGCATCCGCTCATAGGATTGCTTCTCGATATAATTCGGAATGCCGGCATTCTAACCCGTCAGGTTCATTCGGCCAGGGTCGGGCGGGATGATCCTGGCCTTATCACAATGACAAGAGCTGTTGACCAGGATGCACGTGTTGGAATGCATTTTGACATGTGGGATCGACTTGCGGTGGATGATCTGGAATCGGGGTCTAACCGCGTGTCGGTCAACCTTGGTCCAAGCGACCGCTATTTCATTTTTCTAAACCAAACGGCGGCGGGGATGGCGGCAATCTTGAACAGGGAGAATGTTCCATTCAGACATGATGTGAATTCCATTGGTGTGGCTTTTATGTCTGCATTCCCGGATTACCCGATCGTCAGGGTCCGGCTCCGACCGGGAGACGCCTATATTGCTCCCACCGAGAACCTTTTACATGATGGTAACAGCTCGGACGTAGTGGACATAAATCACTACTTGTCAGTTCGCGGACGGTTCGATTTTGAAGCCGTGTGATGTCGCGCCACAGATCGTAAGTCCGCCAGGGGATGAGGACGTTTTTCGAGGCGTCATAGCGTTCATTTCTAGGAACAGCCGGCCCCATTAACCCCTTGGAAACCATCCTCGGCCACCAATGGGCGTTACCTCCGCCATTCCGGAAACGCCGATGCTCGCCCGTGACCAACCCACCCCGTTTTCGGACTGGTGGTGGACCATCGACAAGCTTTTGCTGGTGGCGATCGGGGCCTTGATGCTGGGCGGCGTCATCCTGTCGCTGGCGGCGAGCCCCCCGGTGGCGACCCGGATCGGACTCGATCCCTTCCATTTCTTCAGCCGGCACGTGCTGTTTCTGCTGCCGTCCTTGATCGTGCTGATCGGGGTGTCGTTCCTGTCGCCCAGGCAAATCCGCCGGCTCGCGCTGCTGGTGTTCGTGGTCTCGATCCTGCTGATCGTGGCGACGCTGGTGTTCGGCGCGGAAGTAAAGGGCTCGCGGCGCTGGATCACGCTGCTCGGCGTCAACATCCAGGCCTCCGAATCCGCCAAGCCCGCTTTCGTCGTGATGGCGGCGTGGCTGTTTGCGGAATCGACCCGGCGGCCGGAAATGCCGGCGACTTCGATGGCGATCGCGCTTTTGCTGATGCTGGTGGCGCTCCTGGTGATGGAGCCGGATTTCGGCCAGACCGTGCTGGTGCTGATGGTGTGGGGCGCGCTGTTCTTCATCGCGGGCATGCGGATGGTCTGGGTGGCCGGCCTTGCCGGTCTCGCGATGGCCGGGCTGTTCGGCGCCTACCTGCTGGTCCCGCACGTCGCCGGCCGCATCAGGCGCTTTCTCAATCCGTCCTCCGGCGACACCTTTCAGGTCGACATGGCCATGGAAGCGTTCTGGAACGGCGGCTGGTTCGGGCTGGGGCCGGGCGAGGGCGTCGCCAAGCGAAGCCTGCCCGACAGCCATACCGACTTCGTGTTCGCGGTGGCCGCCGAGGAGTTCGGCATCATCCTGTGCCTGGCGCTGGTGGCGCTGTTTGCCTTCGTCGTGATCCGGACCCTGATGCGCGCCTATGCGAGCGAGGACATGTTCGCGCGCTTTGCCGCCTCGGGGCTTGCGATCCTGTTCGGCATGCAGGCCGCGATCAACATGGCGGTCAACCTGCAACTGATCCCCGCCAAGGGCATGACGCTGCCCTTCATCTCCTATGGCGGCTCGTCGATCATCTCGCTGGCCTATGGCGTCGGCATGATCCTGGCGCTGACGCGGCAGCGCCCGCGCACCGAGATGGAATCGATGAACGATTCCGGCGTGGCGCGCGGTTACGCGTAGGGCGTGACTAGCGCCGCGGCGTCGGCTATCTGAAATCATGGGCAACGCACCTCTCATTCTGCTGGCTGCCGGCGGCACCGGCGGGCACTTGTTTCCCGCCGAAGCGCTCGGCGTCGAGTTGACCAGGCGCGGCCTGCGCGTGCGCCTGGCCACCGATGCCCGCGCCTTGCGCTACAGCGGGCTGTTCACCCCTGACAAGATCGACGTGGTGCCGAGCGAAACCGTGCGCGGGCGCAACCCGTTGTCATTGGCGCGCACGGCGATCACGCTTGGCTATGGAACGGTGGTGGCGTTCAACCTGCTGCGGCGATTGCAGCCGGCCGCGGTGGTCGGCTTCGGCGGCTATCCGACGCTGCCGCCGCTGATGGCGGCGCGGTTGCGCGGCGTGCCCGCCGTCATCCACGACGCCAATGCGGTGCTCGGCCGCGCCAACCGCTTTCTCTCCCGACATGTCGATGCGATCGCCACCTCGCTGCCCGGCGTGCTCGATCGCGATCCTGATCTGGCCGGCAAGGCGACCACCGTCGGCACGCCGATGCGGCCGGCGATCCTGGCCGCCGCCGCGGTCCCGTTCGCCACGCCGGAACCGAACGGGCCGCTGCGCCTGTTGGTGGTCGGCGGCAGCCAGGGCGCGCGGGTGATGAGCGACATCGTGCCGGGTGCGATCGAGCACCTTGAGCCCGCGGTATCGAACCGGTTGATCCTGACGCAGCAGGTGCGCGAGGAAGACATGGCGCGGGTGCGCGCCGTCTATGACCGGCTCAAGATCAAGGCCGAGATCGCCCCTTTCTTCAGCGACCTGCCGGCGCGGCTGGCCTCCAGCCATCTGGTGGTCTCGCGATCCGGCGCCGGCACGGTGGCCGAACTCGCCGCGATCGGCCGGCCCTCGATCCTGGTGCCGCTGCCGGGCGCGATTGATCAGGACCAGTTCGCCAACGCCGGCGTGCTGGCCGAGGTGGACGCGGCCCTGCGGATTCCGCAGGCCGAATTCACGCCGAACCGGCTGGCGGCCGAAATCTCGGCCCTGGCGGCCGCGCCGGCACGGCTCGCCGCCATGGCGGCTTCCGCCCGCCGGGTGGGCCGGCTGGATGCGGCGGAGCGGCTGGCCGATCTGGTGATCAAAGTGGCGGGAATCTGACGTCTCGTCATTCCGGACGGTCCGCGAAGCGGACCGATCCGGAATCTCGAGATTCTCGGGGTGCGCAAGGGGCGCACCCTAGTTCGATGCTGGCGCATCGCCCCGGAATGACCCCAAAAAGCGCTTGTCAGCGCCTTCGAAAGCAAGGCATCCAGTAGGCGCGGCGCCTGATTTGAGCCTCGGCTTCGCGATACTGGGTCGTCCGCCCCTGTGCGCCATGGCGCACAGCGCCGACAGGGAACGCTTGATGAGACTGCCGCGCGAGATCGGACCCATTCACTTCGTCGGGATCGGGGGCATCGGCATGAGCGGCATCGCCGAAGTCCTGTGCAATCTCGGCTACACCGTGCAGGGCTCGGACGCGTCCGAAAGCGGCAATGTCGCGCGGCTGCGCGAGAAGGGCATCACCGTCTCGATCGGCCACCAGGCCGGGAACGTTGATGGCGCCGACGTGGTCGTGGTCTCGACCGCGATCAAGCGCGACAATCCGGAATTGATGGCCGCCCGCGCCCGCCGGATTCCGGTGGTGCGACGCGCCGAGATGCTGGCCGAGCTGATGCGGCTGAAGAGCTGCGTCGCGGTTGCCGGAACCCACGGCAAGACCACGACCACTTCGATGGTCGCGGCCCTGCTGGATGGCGGCAATCTCGATCCCACCGTGATCAATGGCGGCATCATCAACGCCTACGGCACCAATGCGCGGCTCGGGGCCGGCGACTGGATGGTGGTCGAAGCCGACGAGAGCGACGGCACGTTCCTGAAACTGCCGGCGGAAGTGGCCATCGTCACCAATGTCGATCCCGAACATCTCGATCACTTCAAGACCTTCGAGGCCGTGCAGGACGCGTTCCGCGGTTTCGTCGAGAACGTGCCGTTCTACGGCTTTGCGGTGATGTGCATCGATCATCCCGTGGTGCAGGCGCTGGTCGGCCAGATCGAGGACCGCCGCATCATCACCTATGGCGAACACAAGCAGGCCGACGTGCGGCTGACCGATCTCGCACCTGCCACAGGCGGGTCGAGATTCAAGGTCGTGTTCCGCGACCGCAAGACCGACGCCACGCACGAGATCGCCGACATCATGTTGCCGATGCCCGGGCGCCACAACGCCTTGAACGCGACGGCGGCGATCGCGGTGGCGCGCGAACTCGGCATCTCCGACGCGGCGATCCGCCAGGCGATGGCGGGCTTTGGCGGGGTGAAGCGGCGCTTCACCCGGACCGGGGAATGGAACGGCATCACGGTCATCGACGATTACGGCCATCATCCGGTGGAGATAGCCGCCGTTCTCAGAGCGGCCCGCGAATCCAGCGGCGGCAAGGTCATCGCCGTGGTGCAGCCGCATCGTTTCACCCGGCTGCAATCGCTGTTCGAGGAGTTCTGCACCTGCTTTGACGATGCGGACACGGTCGTCGTCGCCGAGGTCTATCCGGCCGGGGAGGCGCCGATTGCCGGCATCGACCGCGACCATTTCGTGCTCGGCCTGCGCGCCCGCGGCCACCGCGACGTGATCCCGCTGCAGGGCCCGGCGGAGCTCGCCCGGGTCGTTCGCGGCGTCGCCGGTCCCGGCGACCTCGTGGTCTGCCTCGGCGCCGGCAACATCACGCAATGGGCCTACGCGCTGCCCGGCGAATTGAAGGCGCTGGGGTAGCCGTGGCATTCCCCGACATCACGCCCGATCTCCAAGCCGCGATGCCGCAATTGCGGGGGCGGCTGCTGGCGAACCAGTCGCTGGCCGAACTGACCTGGTTTCGCGTCGGCGGGCCGGCGCAGCTGCTGTTCACGCCCGCCGACGAGGACGATCTTGCGTATTTCCTCAAGAATCTGCCGAGCGACTTGCTGGTCCATGTCGTCGGTGTCGGTTCCAACCTGATCGTGCGCGACGGCGGCATCGCGGGCGTCGTGATCCGCCTGTCGCCGCGGGCGTTTGGCGAGACGTCCATTGCGGGCGACGTCGTCAGCGCCGGCGCGGCCGCGCTCGACAGACGCGTGGCCGAGACCGCGGCGGCGGCCAATCTCGGCGGCATGGAGTTCCTGTTCGGCATTCCCGGCACCATCGGCGGCGCGCTGCGGATGAACGCCGGCGCCAATGGCCGCGAGACCAGGGATGTGCTGATCGAGGCGGCCGGCATCGCCCGCGACGGCGTCAGGCATGTCTTCACCAACGCCGAGATGAAGTTCGCCTATCGCGGCAGCGGCGTCGATCCCTCGGTGATTTTCACCGCCGCGCGATTTCGCGGCGTCAGCGACGAGCCCGAGGCCATCCGTGCCCGCATGAACGAGGTGCAGGCCCATCGCGAGACCGCCCAGCCGATCCGCGAAAAGACCGGCGGTTCGACCTTCAAGAACCCGCCCGGCCACAGCGCCTGGAAACTGATCGACGCCGCCGGCTGCCGCGGCTTGCGCGTCGGCGGGGCGCAGGTCTCGGAATTGCACTGCAATTTCCTCATCAATACTGGTAATGCCACAGGGCATGATATTGAAATGCTGGGCGAAACCGTGCGCGAGCGAGTCAAGGCGAATTCCGGAATCGAGTTACATTGGGAAATCAAGCGGATCGGAATTCCATAGTAATTGTCATTCCGGGATGGTCCGAAGGACCAGACCCGGAATCTCGAGATTCCGGGTTCGATGCTTCGCATCGCCCCGGAATGACAGATGGTAGAGGTTGATGCGAAACACCATTCTCTTCGGCGGCACCAACAAGGAGCGGCTGGTTTCGGTGGCGAGCGCCCAGGCGCTGCACGCCGCGTTGCCGGAAGCCGATCTCTGGTTCTGGGACGTGGCGGATACGGTGCACGAGGTCGCCTCGCAGCAACTGCGGTCTCACACGCGCCCGTTCGAGGATGAGTTCAAGCCCGGCAGCCGGGGTGTTGCGCTCGAAGCGGCGCTTGACAAGGCGAGAGCCGAGGATCGCTTGCTGGTGCTCGGCCTGCATGGCGGCCGGGCGGAGAACGGCGAACTGCAGGCGATGTGCGAGTTGCGGAACATTCCCTTTACCGGATCGGGCTCGGCGTCGTCGTATCTCGCCTTCGACAAGGTGGCGGCGAAACGGTTTGCGGCGATCGCAGGGGTCGCGGCGCCGGAGAGCATCGCCCTGGAAAATCTTGACGCCGCGCTCGCCCGATATGGCAGGCTGATCGCCAAGCCGGCACGCGACGGGTCGAGCTACGGCCTGATCTTTGTCAACGCGAAGCAGGATCTGGTTGCCGTGCGCGAGGCCGCCAGGACCGAGGAATACCTGATCGAGCCGTTGGTGGCGGGCGTGGAGGCGACCTGCGGTGTGCTGGAGCGGTCGGATGGCTCGGTGCTTGCGCTGCCGCCGATCGAGATCGTACCGGCGGCGGGCGTCTTCGATTACACCGCGAAGTACCTGTTGAAATCCACCCAGGAGATCTGCCCGGGACGATTTTCGCCTGACATCAGCGCCGCGATCATGGACCAGGCGATGCGGGCGCATCGGGTGCTGTCGTGCCGCGGCTATTCCCGGACCGATTTCATCGTGTCAGCCAGCGGGCCGGTTTATCTGGAAACCAACACATTGCCGGGTTTGACCGCAGCCTCGCTCTATCCGAAGGCTCTGAAGGCGCACGGAATCGAATTTGCGGATTTTCTGCGTGACCAGATCGTGCTGGCCGAACAGCGCTGCCGTGAACGGGTTTGAAAGCCCGGCTTGGCTGCAACGGCCTTGCCGGGAGGGTTCTTTCGGCAGTCTCGGCGACCGCGCGGCAAACCACTCAAATGACGGCCCAAAACGGGTTCCACCCGCGCCGCTTTTACACTTTGTTTACCAGTAGGCCCGAAGGTTAACGCCGGCGGCGTATGTGGCGCTTGGCTGCCGGGCGTGTGCTGTTCCGACTCCGGGGCGGCGCTGATCCGGCATGTTCGAGACGCCAACCGTGCCGCGACCCGCAGAACCGCGTGCGGGAACAACATTTGGACGGGCTCGTGCAATGGATGGTGCAGGACGCCCCGCTCGGTCGCTGAGATCGCTGGGGCCCCAAGCTGACCTGAAAGCCGCCGCTGTTGGAGCGGTCGTATTGCTGCGCCGGCGGCTGGGCCGGCATGCCCGCGTTTCCGCCCGGCCGGCCATCGATCGCACGCCGCCGAACCGCCTGGTTCTGTGGCTCGAACGTCATCTGCCAAATCGCCTTGGCGTCGGCCTGACCGTACTGATGCTGCTCGGCAGCGGCGCACTCGGCATCGTCAAGGGCGGTCACGTCGATGAACTGATGAAGGCACTCGACGATAGCCGCAACGCGCTGGCCAATTCGGCCGGGTTTCGCATTTCCACCGTCGCCATCAACGGCCGCAGGCAGTTGAGCCAGGACGAGGTGCTTGCGATCGGGGGCATCAATGGCCGCTCCTCGCTGCTGTTTCTCGACGCCGCCACCGTACGCGGCAAGCTGAAGGCGAATCCCTGGATCGCCGATGCGACCATCCTGAAGCTTTATCCGGGCCGGCTGCAGATCGACATCGTCGAGCGCACGGCGTTCGCGCTCTGGCAGCAGGGCGGCCGCCTTGCCGTGATCGCCGATGACGGCGTCGTGCTGGAGCCCTATCTGTCGCGGCGCTTTGTGACGCTGCCGCTGGTGGTGGGCAAGGGCGCCGACGCCGGCGCCCGTGATTTCCTGGCGCTGCTCGACCGCTATCCGCAGATCCGTTCCATGACCAAGGCCGCGATCTTCGTCGGCGAACGGCGCTGGAACCTGCGGTTGACGGATGGTCTTGATGTTCGCTTGCCGGAGAACGACGTCGGCAACGCGCTGGCAATGTTGAGCAGGCTCGAGAGGGAAGACCGGCTGTTCTCGCGCGACATCGTCGCCATCGACATGCGATTGCCGGACAGGCTAACTGTGCAATTGTCGGAAGACGCGGCGAAAGCGCGCGAAGACCTGCTCAAGGACAAGAAGACCAGGAAAAAGGCCGGTGACGCATGACCGGTCTTGATCGCAACCAGACACCGAAGACGCGGCCGATGGGGCACAAGCGCACGGCGCTGGTGGCCTCGCTCGATGTCGGCACCAGCAAGATTGCCTGCATGATCGCGCGGCTGCGGCCGTCGCCGGCGAACGATGCGCTGCGCGGTCGCAGCCATGCCGTGGAACTGATCGGCTACAGCCAGATCCAGTCGCGCGGCGTCAAGGCCGGCGCGGTGGTGGATCTTGCCGAATGCGAGCAGGCGGTGCGCCAGGCCGTGGCGCTGGCCGAGCGCATGGCCAAGGTTCAGGTCGAGTCGGTCTTGCTGTCGGTGTCCGGCGGGCGGCTGCAGGGCCAGCTGGTCGAAGCGGTCGCCGATATCCGCGGCGGCTCGGTCACCGCCGCCGACGTTACCCGGGTGACATCCACCGGCATGCGCCACGCCACCGGCGAGGGCCGCACGGTGCTGCACGCGCTGCCGGTCGGCTATGCGCTGGATGGCGTCAAGGGCATCCGCGATCCCCGCGGCATGGTGGCGCGGCAATTCGGCGTCGACATGAACGTGGTAACGGCGGACGCGACGGTCGCCCGCAACCTGATGCTGGTGGTCGAGCGCTGCCATCTCAACATCGAGGCCATGGCGGCGAGTCCTTATGTCGCAGGTCTTTCCGTTTTGACCGATGACGAGGCCGATCTCGGCGCCGCCGTGGTCGAAATGGGCGCCGGTTCCACCACGATTGCAACCTATTCCGGCGGTCGCTTCGTTCACGCCAGCGGATTTGCTCTCGGCGGCCACCACGTCACGATGGATCTGGCCCGCGGCATCGGGGCCTGCATTGCAGATGCCGAGCGAATCAAGACTTTATACGGCACCGTGCTGACCGGCGGGTCCGACGCGCGTGAGCTGATGTCCGTCCCCACTGCGGGCGAGGAACATGAGGCTCCGCAGATCGTCTCGCGCGACACGCTCGCAAACATCGTCAGGCATCGTGCCGAGGAGATCTTTGAAATGGTCCGGGACCGGCTCGCGGCTTCCCCGTTTGCGGCAGAGCCGAGGGCGCGGATCGTGCTGAGCGGCGGGGCCTCCCAGCTGACCGGCACCGTGGAACTTGCCGCCCGCATTCTCAACCGGCCGGTCCGGATTGGCCGCCCGCTCGGCTTCGGCAGGCTGCCGAGCGAAGCCAAGGGCCCGTCGTTTGCAGTCGCCACCGGGCTGCTGGTCTATCCGCAATACGCGCACCTCGAACACGTCGAACCGCGGCATACGCGGCAGCTCAGGACAGGAACCGACGGCTATTTCGGTAAGGTCGGACGATGGCTTCGCGAGGGCTTTGGATGACCGCATCTGTGACCAAACGACTTTCACCAACTCCCGCGGCCGCCGGCCGGGGCGAACCAACGCGCGCGTAATCGAGAGGCAACCATGGCACTCAATCTGACCCCCCCTGACATCAGCGAGCTGAAACCGCGGATTACCGTCTTCGGCGTCGGTGGCGCAGGCGGCAACGCCGTCAACAACATGATCACTGCCGGGTTGCAGGGCGTCGATTTCGTCGTCGCCAACACCGACGCGCAGGCGCTGACGATGTCGAAGGCGCAACGCATCGTGCAGATGGGCACGCAGGTCACGCAGGGGCTCGGCGCGGGTTCGCAGCCCGATGTCGGCGCCGCGGCGGCGCAGGAAGTGATCGACGAATTGCGCGACCATCTCTCGGGCGCCAACATGGTATTCGTCACCGCCGGGATGGGCGGCGGCACCGGCACTGGCGCCGCGCCCGTCATTGCCAGGACGGCGCGCGAAATGGGCATCCTCACCGTTGGCGTGGTGACCAAGCCGTTCCACTTCGAAGGGGCGCGGCGCATGCGCACCGCCGAGGCCGGCATCGCCGAATTGCACAAGGTGGTCGACACGCTGCTGATCATCCCGAACCAGAACCTGTTCCGGGTCGCCAATGAAAAGACCACCTTCGCCGACGCCTTTGCGATGGCCGATCAGGTGCTCTATTCGGGCGTCGCCTGCATCACCGACCTGATGGTCAAGGAAGGCCTGATCAACCTCGACTTTGCCGACGTCCGCGCCGTGATGAAGGAAATGGGCAAGGCGATGATGGGCACCGGCGAGGCGACCGGCGAGAAGCGCGCGCTGACCGCGGCCGAGGCTGCGATCGCCAACCCGCTGATCGACGATTCCTCGATGAAAGGCGCGCGCGGCCTGCTGATCTCGATCACCGGCGGCAAGGACCTGACGCTGTTCGAAGTCGACGAGGCCGCCACGCGGATTCGCGAGGAGGTCGACCAGGACGCCAACATCATCGTCGGCGCCACCTTCGACGAGCATCTCGACGGCATTATCCGCGTCTCCGTCGTCGCCACCGGCATCGAGCAGGCCCAGATCGCGCGCAATTCATCCAGTCCGGCCGCCACCACCGCCAGCGCCGCCGCCACCGCCACCGCCACCGCCACCGCTTCCACCTCTTCGCCGGACACCAGGCTCGCCGAACTGACCGCGCGGCTGCGCGCCGACAACGCGCGCCTGGCCGAGCGCGCCCAGAAGCTCGATCCGGCGGCGGCGACGCCGCAGGCGATCGCTTCGGCCACGGCACCGGTCGCGACGCCGGCGCCGCGCGTCACCAGCAGCCTCGAGCGCGCCTCGCTTGCCGCGATCGCCTCCGCGATTTCGGCGCCGGACAACGCGCCGCAGGCGGCGATCCAGCCCGCCTCCTATGGCGACGTCACGGTTCGTCCGATCGCGCAGAAGCCGACTTTGTTCCCGGACCCGAATACCGAGACTGCCCGCGCCGAACCGGAGCCGCCCGCGCCCCCCGAGACCTTCATTCCCCAGGCGGCCGAGCGGCCCCCGGGGCGCATGCCCCGGATGCCGAAGTTCGAGGAACTTCCGATGCCGGCGCAGGCTGAAATCCGCCAGGCCCGCGGCGAGGATGAGGAAGAGCATCCGCAGAAGAGCCGGCTGTCGCTGTTGCAGCGCCTGGCCAATGTCGGCCTTGGCCGCCGCGACGAAGAAACCGAGCCGCCGATTGCGGCCCGCGCCTCCGGCCCGGCCATGACGCCATTGCCGCCGCTCCCCGAGCGCAAGTTGCAGCGGCCGGCCGGCCAGCCGGCGGCGAATCACGACCCGGTATCGGAGTATGCGAAGCGCCCCGCGCCCCAGGGTTTGGACATCCACGGGCGGCAGGCACCTGTTGCCTCGCAGCCACAGGGCGACGATCATCTTGATATCCCCGCCTTCCTGCGGCGGCAGTCGAACTGAAGAATGTTACAATTCAGGCGACCAGACAGGCCCCGGCGGACGCAGCCGGGGCTTTTGCTTGGCAGGAGCCGGCGCATTCGGAAAGTTACGCAACCGCCTGATTCCAAATCGTTAATTATGCATTACCGGTTGGAACTCGGGGTCTGGACGGAGCCCGGACGCGCCAGAATTTGGTTAACGCTTGGCGCAAATGCGGCAGAGATTGGGTAACAATCGGTAAAAAAGCGTGAGTTGGCGCGCTTTGGGGCAGTGACTATGGTCTGACATGACTTGGGGATGCCTAAAGATGATTCGGCGTGAAAGCGCGATTTATGTCTTTGGGTTAGGTCGGTAGTGGGCACCTAGCGAATGAAGTTCAGCCGTCAAACCACGCTTCGGTCGCAAGCCACCGTGACGGGCGTCGGCGTCCATTCCGGCTTACCCGTCAGTCTTACCGTTGGACCTGCATCTGTTGATGCAGGTTTTATTTTTGTCCGCACCGGGCTCGATGATGCCGATCGCGAAGTTCCCGCGGTAGCAGGGTCCGTCATCGCCACCGACCTTGCCACCGTTCTGGGTGACCGCGAAGGCCCGCTTGTTTCCACCGCCGAACACGTCCTCGCGGCCTTGCGCGGCATGGGCGTCGATAACGCCGTCATCGAAATCGACGGCCCCGAAGTTCCGATCATGGACGGCAGCGCCTCCGCCTTTGTCGCCGCCATCGATCAGGCCGGCATCGTGACCCAGTCCGCCGCGCGTCGGTACATTCAGGTATTGAAGCCGGTGCAGGTCGTGATCGGCGATTCCTTCGGCGAGCTCCGTCCGCACGCCGCCGGGTTCCGTGCCGAGGTCGAGATCGACTTCGCCAATCCGGTGATCGGCCGACAGAATTTCGCGCTGGATCTCAACCCCGAAAGCTTTCGCCGCGAGGTTTCGCGCGCCCGCACCTTCGGCTGCATGAACGACGTGGCGCGACTCTGGAGCGCGGGCTTTGCGCTCGGCGCATCGTTTGAGAATTCGGTGGTGTTCGACGAAACCCGTCTGCTCAACACCGAGGGGCTGCGCTTTCGCGACGAATGCGCCCGGCACAAGGTGCTGGACGTGGTCGGCGATCTGGCGCTGGCCGGCCTGCCATTGCTCGGCGCCTACCGTTCGGTGCGGGGTGGCCACAAGCTCAACCATGCGGTGCTGACGGCGCTGCTGGCCGACCGCAGCGCCTGGCGAGTGGTCGAACCCGAATCGGCACGCCGGTCCCGCGGCCATGCCGAGGCAGGCGCGGGGATGGTGGGCGGCATGATCGCCCCGGCCTACGGCCCGGACGTTTCCTGAGCCTTATCCCGGCCGCCAGCCCGATTTCCGCAGTAACCACAAACAGTAACGATCATGCCCTGCCGCCTTAATCCGGGCGAAATGGCTGCGTATTCGGGTTGGTTAGCGACCGGATTTCAGGTACAGAGGCCGGCGGCTGCACGGCGCCGCGCCGCCAGCCCTCGTCACTGACCGCATCAGTTACCGTAGCAGTCACCAACCGCAGCAAGGGCGTCAGGTCTCGGATTTCATGTCGGCACAGCGTACGACGCGCGAACCATGCAAACGACCCGGCGTTTCCGGCCTCATCAGGGCCGGACGGTCGCTGCGGCTGACGGTCGCGCTGGCGATTCCCCTGAGCGGCTGCGGCACCGGCGCGCTGTGGGACAAATTCACCGCCAAGGACGACACCTTCATCGAGGAGCCCGCCGACAAGCTCTACAATGAGGGCCTGTACTTGATGAACCAGCGCAAGGACCCGAAGGCGGCGTCGAAGAAATTCGAGGAAGTCGACCGCCAGCATCCCTATTCGGACTGGGCGCGCAAGTCGCTGCTGATGTCCGCTTATTCGTTCTACAATTCCGGTGACTATGACAGCTGCATTGGTGCTGCGACCCGCTATGTCACGCTGCATCCCGGCAGCCCCGATGCGGCCTACGCGCAATACCTGATCGCGGCTTCGCATTACGACCAGATCCCCGACATCTCCCGCGACCAGGGCCGCACCGAAAAGGCGATCGCGGCGCTGGAAGAGGTGATTCGCAAATACCCAACCTCGGAATACGCGACGTCAGCCAAGGCCAAGCTCGAGGGCGCGCGCGACCAGCTCGCCGGCAAGGAAATGGATGTCGGCCGCTATTACATGGAAAAGCGCGACTACACCGCCGCCATCAACCGCTTCAAGACCGTGGTCACCCGCTACCAGACCACCCGCCATGTCGAGGAGGCGCTGGCGCGGCTGACCGAGGCCTATATGTCGATCGGCATCGTCGGCGAGGCGCAGACGGCGGCGGCCGTGCTGGGGCACAATTTTCCTGACAGCCGCTGGTACAAGGACGCCTACAATCTTGTGAAGTCGGGCGGTCTGGAGCCGAGCGAGAACAAGGGCTCCTACATTTCCAGGGCCTTCAAGAAGCTGGGCCTCGGGTAGATCGCCCTTGCAGGCGCGATGGCGACCGGTTCGCGCCACCGATCCGGAAGCTCCCCTAACACCCCAATATCTGCTAGTGGTCATCCCGATTCTGACATTGGCCAAGGTGGGCCCCAGGCGGGGCGTGAGTGTTGGAACCGGACCACTAGGAACTTACCTCGCATGCTGGCGCGTCTGTCGATCCGTGACATCGTCCTGATCGAACGGCTCGATATCGAATTCTCCCGTGGCCTTGCGGTGCTGACCGGCGAAACCGGCGCGGGTAAATCCATCCTGCTCGATGCCTTCGCGCTGGCGCTGGGCGGCCGCGGCGATTCGGGGCTGGTTCGACATGGCGCGGAGCAGGGCCAGGTGACGGCCACTTTCGACGTCCCCAGGGATCACCCGGCCGCCAGGATCCTGTCCGAGAACGGGCTCGACGTTGCCGGCTCCGAACCATCTTCCGAAATGATTCTCCGCCGCGTCCAGCTGGCCGACGGCCGCACCCGCGCCTTCATCAACGACCAGTCGATCAGCGTGCAGACCCTGAAAGCGGTCGGCGCGGCGCTGGTGGAAATTCACGGCCAGCATGACGAGCGCGCGCTGGTCGACGCCGCCACCCACCGGCGGCTGCTCGACGCCTTTGCCGGGCTGGAGAGCGAGGTCGCGGCGCTGGAGACGCTCTGGGAGGCGCGCCGCGCCGCCACCGCGGCGCTCGACGCGCACCGCGCCGCCATGGAGCGCGCCGCCCGCGAGGCGGACTACCTGCGCCATGCCGCCGACGAGCTCAAGGCGCTGAAGCCTGCCGATGGCGAGGAGACGGCGCTGGCCGAGCGCCGCACCACGATGATGCAGGGCGAGAAGATCGCGGGCGACCTGCGCGAGGCGCTGGAGGCGGTCAGCGGCAGCCATTCGCCGGTGCCGGCGCTGGCGGCGGCGGTGCGCCGGCTGGAACGCCGCGCCGCCAATTCGCCGGCGCTGGTCGAGCCCGCGGTGAAAGCGATTGACACCGCGATCAACGCGCTGGAAGAGGCCGAGCAGCATTTGAGCGCCGCCCTGGTCGCGGCCGATTTCGATCCCGCTGAACTGGAGCGGATCGAGGAGCGGCTGTTTGCGCTCCGCGCCGCCTCGCGCAAATATTCGACGCCGGTGGACGGGCTGGCGGCGCTGGCCGCCAAATTCGTCGCCGACGTGGCGCTGATCGACGCCGGCGCCGAGCAACTGAAGAAGCTGGAGGCGGCGGCCGATGCCGCCGACAAGCGTTATGGCGCCGCGGCCGCGAAGCTTTCGGGGGCGCGAAGCAAGTCCGCCGAGCAGCTCAACAAGGCCGTCAATGCCGAGCTGGCGCCGCTGAAACTGGAGCGCGCCAAATTCATGACCCAGGTCGAGACCGACGCCAACGCGCCGGGGCCGCAGGGCATCGACCGCGTCGAGTTCTGGGTGCAGACCAATCCCGGCACCAAGGCGGGGCCGTTGATGAAGGTCGCCTCCGGCGGCGAGCTGTCGCGGTTCCTGCTGGCGCTCAAGGTGGTGCTGTCCGACCGCGGCTCGGCGCCGACGCTAGTGTTCGACGAGATCGACACCGGCGTCGGCGGCGCGGTGGCGGATGCGATCGGGGCGCGGCTGGCGCGGCTGGCCGGCAAGGTCCAGGTGATGGCGGTGACGCACGCGCCGCAGGTGGCGGCGCGGGCCAACCAGCATCTCTTGATCTCCAAGGACGCGCTCGACAAGGGCAAGCGCGTCGCCACCCGCGTCAACGCACTCGCCCCCGACCACCGCCGCGAGGAAATCGCCCGCATGCTGGCCGGCGCGGAGATCACCGCCGAGGCGCGGGCCGCGGCGGAGCGCCTGTTGCGCGCGGCGACGGCGTAGCCTTTGTCCGTCATGGCCAAGACAGCAAAAGCCCCCCCCGACGTCGCCAAACTCACCAAGGCCCAAGCCAGGGTCGAACATTTGCGGCTGGCGCTGGAGCTGGAGGGTCACGACAAGCGCTACTATCAGGACGATGCGCCAAGCATAACCGACGCCGAATACGATGCGTTGCGGCGGCGCTACGGCGCGATCGAGAGGCGCTTTCCCGAACTCGTCACCGCTGAATCGCCGTCGCAAAAGATCGGCGCGGCGCCTTCCGGGCGCTTCAGAAAGGTCCGCCACGCGGTGCCGATGCTGTCGCTCGACAACGCCTTCGCCGAGCAGGACGTGATCGACTTTGTCGGACGCATTTCGCGCTTCCTCAAGCTTGGCGACGGCAAGATCGATTTTTCCGCCGAGCCGAAGATCGACGGCTTGTCGATGTCGCTGCGCTACGAGGGCGGCGAACTGGTCACCGCCGCCACCCGTGGCGACGGCGCGGAGGGCGAGGACGTCACCGCCAATATCCGCACGCTGCATGACGTGCCGCAACGGCTCAAGGGCCGTAACCTGCCTGATGTCTGCGAGGTGCGCGGCGAGGTCTACATGACCAAGCAGGCCTTCCTGGCGCTCAACAAGAAGCAGGTCGAGGCCGGCGAAGCCCCGTTCGCCAATCCGCGCAATTCGGCGGCGGGTTCGCTGCGCCAGAAGGACCCCGCCATCACCGCCTCGCGCCCGCTCGGCTTCTTCGCCTACGCCTGGGGCGAGATGAGCGCGATGCCGGAAGCCACCCAGAGCGGCATGATCGGCTGGTTCGAGCGCTGCGGCTTCAAGACCAACCCGCTGACCAGGCTTTGCCATTCGGTCGAACAGCTGATCGCGTTCCACCGCAAGATCGAGCAGCAGCGCGCCGAGCTCGACTACGACATCGACGGCGTCGTCTACAAGGTCGACCGGATCGACTGGCAGGAGCGGCTCGGCTTCGTGTCGCGCACGCCGCGCTGGGCGGTCGCGCACAAATTTCCGGCCGAGCGCGCCACCACCATCCTGCGCGATATCGAGATCCAGGTCGGGCGCACCGGCTCGTTCACACCGGTCGGCAAGCTTGAGCCAGTCGGCGTCGGCGGCGTCATCGTGCAGAACGTCACGCTGCACAACGAGGATTACATCAAGGGGGTCGGCGGCGACGGCGAGCAGTTGCGCGAGGGGCGCGACATCAGGATCGGCGACACCGTCGTGATCCAGCGCGCCGGCGACGTGATCCCGCAAGTGGTCGATGTCATCATCGACAAGCGGCCGAAAAGCGCGAAGCCGTTTCACTTTCCGAAAAAATGTCCGTGTCCGCTGCGTACCGACGTGGTGCGCGAGGAAACCGCGGCCGGCGAGGAGGGCTCGCGCGCCCGCTGCAGCGGCGAGTTCGCCTGCCCGTTCCAGAAGATCGAGCACTTGAAGCTGTTCGTCTCGCGCCGCGCGTTCGACATCGACGGGCTCGGCGAGAAGCAGCTGCAGTATTTTTTCGACGAGGGCTGGGTGAAGGAGCCGGCCGACATTTTTACGCTGCAGAAGCGCAATGCGAAGCTGAAGCTGGAAGAGATCGAGGGCTATGGCGAGACCTCGGTGCGCAACCTGTTCGCCGCGATCGCGGAGCGGCGCAGGATATCGCTGGAGCGGTTCATCTATGCGCTCGGCATGCGCCATGTCGGCGAAACCACGGCGCTGGCGCTGGCCCGCGGCTACGGCTCCTGGAAGGCGTTCCACGACGCCGCGCTCAAGGTCGCCGCCGGCGACGAGGAGGCGATCGCGGAGATGGACGCGCTCGACCAGATCGGCGACACCGTGATCAGAAGCGTCGGCGCCTATTTCGGCGAGAGTCACAATCGCGGCATCGTCGAGCGATTGACCAGGGAGCTCGACGAAATCATCGATGCGGAGAAACCCAAGCGCAATTCGGCAGTATCGGGCAAGACCGTGGTGTTCAGCGGGGCGCTGGAAAGGATGACGCGCGACGAGGCCAAGGCCGGCGCCGAGCGCCTCGGCGCCAAGGCCGCGAGTTCGGTGTCGAAGAAGACGGACTATCTCATCGCGGGGCCCGGCGCGGGCTCGAAGCTGGCCGACGCCAAGAAGCACGGCGTGACGGTGCTGACCGAGGACGAATGGCTGAAGCTGATCGGAGAGTGAGGCTTCGTCGTCTCTGCATCCAGCCTGTCATCACCCGCGAAGGCGGGTGATCCAGTATTCCAGAGGCCGCCGTGCAAGATCGAGAAGCCGCGGCGTACTGGATCGCCCGCCTTCGCGGGCGATGACAGGGAGAATAGGCGCGCAACTGTATTTTTATACCTCCCGCTCTCCTTTGCATGGGGTTGTTTTGGCGATTTCGAATCTGCCCGCCGCGGCGGACCTTTGAAGGGGGCCGCAGGCGTCGGAGCCTTTGGGTAACATCGGCCTACAGCGGCAGCAGCGCCGCCGTCGCCTCGTCGAGCCACAGTTTGGTGGCGTCGTCGAGATGAGGACGCACCTCGCGGCTGACGCGCGCGTGGTAATCGTTCAGCCACTTCAGTTCGCCCGCGCTGAGCGCGGCGAGATCGATCAGGCGGCGGTCGATCGGCGCCAGCGTCAGCGTCTCGAACGCGTTCATTGGTTTTTCCGCATCCGCCATGTCGGCGCCGACAACGAGTTCGAGATTCTCGATCCGGATGCCATAGGCGTCGGCCTTGTAGTAGCCGGGCTCGTTGGAGAGGATCATCCCGCGCTTCAACGCGGTGGTGCCGAGCTTGGAAATCCTCGCCGGCCCTTCGTGCACCGAGAGATAGCTGCCGACGCCGTGGCCGGTGCCGTGCTCGAAATCGAGGCCGGCCTGCCAGAGATATTGGCGCGCAAAGGAGTCGAGCTGCGCGCCGGTGGTGCCGTCGGGAAACACCGCGCGCGCGATCGCGATGTGGCCGCGCAGCACGCGGGTGAAGCGGTCGCGCATCTCGGCGGTAGGCTCGCCGATCGCCATGGTGCGGGTGACGTCGGTGGTGCCGTCTTCGTACTGCGCGCCCGAATCGATCAGCAGCAGGTCGCCGGGAACGATGCGCCGGTTGCTCTTGCGGGTGACGCGGTAGTGCACGATGGCGCCGTTGGGGCCGGCGCCGGCGATGGTCGGAAACGAGACGTCCTTCAGCGCGCCGGTCTGGCGGCGGAACGTCTCGAGCGCCTCCACCGTGTCGATCTCGGTCAGCGCGCCGGAGGGCGCCTCGCGGTCGATCCAGGCCAGGAAGCGCGCCAGCGCCACCGCGTCGCGCTGATGCGCCGTGCGCGTGCCCTTTATTTCGGTGCTGTTCTTCACCGCCTTGAGCAGGCCCACCGGGTCGTTGCCGCGCACCGGCTTGCCGCCGGCCGCGGCGATCAGGCGGGACAAGGCGTCCGCGGCGGTGACGCTGTCGAGCGCGATCGAAGCGCCGCTACGCGCAAGCTCGGTCAGCGCCGGGGCCAGCGCGTCAGGCTCGTGGACGTCGGCGGATTGTTCGAGATGGTCGCGCGTTAGGTTCGACAGCTTGCGGTGATCGATGAAGACGGTGGGGCGGCCTTCCCTGGGCACCAGCGCGTAGGACAGCGGCAGCGGCGTGTGCGAGACATCGGCGCCGCGGATGTTGAAGGTCCAGGCCACCGCGTGGCTGTCCGACAGCACCAGCGCCTCGACGCCAAGCCTTGCGATCTCCAGCTGGATTCGCGCGAGCTTGTCGGCCGCGTCCTCGCCGGAAAACTGCACACCATGGATCGCGACGAGGCCGAGCGGCGGCGCGGGGCGCTCGGTCCATACTGCATCCAGCGGGTTACTCTCGACCGCGACCAGTTCAGCGCCGGCCTTGGCGCAGGCCAGCGCCAGCTTCTCGGCTGCCGCCGAGGTGTGCAGCCACGGGTCAAAACCAAGGCGGTCGTCGGCCGAGAGGTTCTGCTCCAGCCAGCGTTCCGGGGGCGGATCGGCCAGCGGCGCGATCTGCCAGGCCTTGCGGTCGACCTGCTTGGCGGCCTGCAGCGTATAGCGGCCATCGACGAAAACGGCCGCCTGGTGCGTGAGGACCACCGCCATGCCGGCCGAGCCGGTGAAGCCGGTGAGCCAGGCCAGCCGCTCCTCCGACGGGGCGACATACTCATTTTGCTGCTGGTCGGCGCGCGGAATCACGAACCCCGTCAGCTTGCGGCGCGCCAACTCCTCGCGGAAAACGGCCAGCCGTGCGGTCAGCGCCACACCGCTTTCGGGCTCTTCGAAGGTCTGGAAATGGGCTTCGAACATTGCCCGGCTACTCTAGAGTCGGGTGGCGCGGTCCGCAATGCGGCGGCGAGGGCCGCAGTCTGGCATGATCCGTGCTTCGAATGATCAGCCGCGTCCCATCGCAATGGAACTGTTGGCCGCTCGAACCGTTCGTAACGAGACCGGGGGAATTCCAGGAGTGTCTCAGCTCAAGGAGGAGATGCACCATGCCTGCCTTCATGTTCGAGAAGATCTCGCCGCCGGTCCGACGCGGCCCGATCGCACCCATTGTGCTCAAGCAGCGCGGGGTGATTGGCCAGATCCTGGACCGGTTGGTGCAAGCGCGCGTCAAACGAAATCTGCGCAAGGGTAAGGGCGCGATCGCCCGCGATCCGCAACGACCCGAATGAGGCTCAATTCAGCTTGCGCAGCAGCAGGGTGCTCCAGCCGTCGATACGCAGATGGCGCAGTGGCACCAGTCCGCGCACGCGATAGGCGGCAATGACGCTGGATGCCTGAGGCGTCAGCAGGCCGGACAGAATAACCAGCGCCGATGGCGCCAGATGCCGCGCCATCGGCGTTGCCATTTGGCGCAGCGGATTGGCGAGAATGTTGGCCAGCACCAGGTCAAACGGCGCGGCAGTTGCGAATTGCCGGGCGGAGAAACCGGTGGCGCGGATCGAACGCACCAGATGTCCCGATGCGTTCAGCAGGGCGTTTTCGCGGGTTACCTGAACTGAAACTGGGTCAATGTCGCTTGCGAGGATTTTCTCGCGCAAAGCCTTGGCGGCGGCAATGGCCAGCACGCCGGTGCCGGTTCCGAGGTCGAGCACACGCCGGGGCCGCCAGGCCTTGAGGATGTGATCGAGCAGCAGCAGGCAGCCGCGGGTCGTGGCGTGGTGGCCGGTGCCGAACGCCAGCGCGGCCTCGATTTCAACGCCGAGCTTGTTGCCGGCGATCCGATCGCGGTCGTGCCGGCCGTGCACGACGAAGCGTCCTGCGGGGACCGGGACGAGATCCTGCAGGCTGGCCCAGACCCAATCGCGGGGTTCAACGGTGTCGAAGGTGAGACCTGTTGCCGCTTCCGCCCCCGCCGCATTGATGACGATCTGCCGTACCAGCGCCTGATCGGGCGGGTCGGCGAAATGCACGGTGACGTCCCAGCAGCTGTCGGGCCGTTCGAACGCGGCCACGGCGGCCTGGCCCTCAAAAAAAACCTCGGTGAGAACATCGACGACCCGCCGGGCGGCCTGCTCGCCGCCGATCGCGAGACGGGCACGGTGGGTTGGGTCGATGTAAGCCATTGTCATGTCGGTATTAGAACTGGACCGGGACAGGGATCAGGTCGGCGTGATTGGTTCAAAATTTAGCGATTTTTCTCGCAAAATTCCCGAGAATTTAGCGGCCGTCCGTTAGAGCAACCTTAGCATCCGGTCGCTAGGGTCCCGCTGGAACTTGAGGGAACCCCTTGTTCTGCAGACATTAATTATGGATTGGAACCGCCATGAAATCACTCCTCTTGAAGTTCTGTAACGACGAATCCGGCGCCACCGCCATCGAGTACGGCCTGATTGCCGCGGGTATCGCCATCGCCATCATCACGGCGGTGAACGGTGTCGGCACCCAGCTCAGCGGCACGTTTGACAAGGTCAGCACTTCGCTGAAGTAAGCCGCTGATTTCGGAAGAATTGAGGGGGCCGGGCGTGCGGAGCGCCCGGTCCCTTTGTTGTTTCCGCTATCGCCCGGGCCACTTTTCCACCTTCGGTCCCCATCCGAGGCCAGGGCTTTTCCCAAGCCTGATACCCTCATTGTGTCGAAGTTTCCAACACCCCCGGAGACTGGACTTCAACAGGTAATCCACAGGCTTATCCACCGGTTACCCACAGCATACGCACGCCTTGTGCGGGGGTTCGCAGGACGGGATTTCGGTCGCTGGCCTATCTATCCAAACAGCGCGCGATGATCGCCGAGGATCACCCGCGCGGCGTTGTGGCCGGGGGCGCCGGTGACCCCGCCGCCGGGATGGGCGCCCGATCCGCAATGATAGAGGCCCTTCAGCGGCCCGCGATAGTCGGCGTGGCCCAGCATCGGCCGCGCCGAGAACAACTGGTTGAGCGTCAGCGCGCCATGGAAGATGTCGCCGCCGAGCAGGCCGAACTGCCGCTCGAGGTCGAGCGGCGACAGCACCTGACGGCCGACCACGCTCGCCGCAAAGCCCGGCGCGTATTTGTCCACGGTGGCGATCATGAGATCGGCGACCTCCTCGCGGTGGTCGTCCCAGGACCTTCCGTCCGGCAGTTCCGGCGCGACATGCTGGCAGAACAGGCTTGCGACATGCCGGCCTTCCGGCGCCAGAGAATCGTCCAGCGTTGAGGGGATCAGGATTTCGACCACGGGTTCGCGGCTCCAGCCATGGGCGCGGGCGTCCTGCCAGGCGCGGTCCATGTAATCGAGGCTGGGCGCGAGGATGATCCCCGCGGTGAGATGATCGCCCGTACCAGGCAGCGCGGTGAACGAGGGCAGGGCGTTCAACGCGACATTCATCCGGAAGGTGCCGGAGCCGTTACGCCAGCGCGCGATGCGCTCGAGAAATTCCGCCGCCAGGGCCCCGGGCGGGATCAGGCGCGTGTACAGCAATTTCGGATTGACGCCCGAGGCGACGTATCTGGCGCGGATGGTCGCGCCATTGTCGAGGACGACGCCCGTGGCGCGGTCGCCTTCGACGATCACTTCGCGAACGCCGGCGTCGGTTTCGATTTCGGCGCCGTGCCCGCGCGCCGCGCGCGCCATCGCCTGCGTGATCGCGCCCATGCCGCCGATGGCGTGGCCCCAGACGCCCTTCTTGCCGTTCACCTCGCCGAAAGCATGGTGCAGCATGACGTAGGCCGAGCCCGCGGCATAGGGGCTGGCGTAATTGCCGACGATGGCGTCGAAGCCGAACACCGCTTTCACCAGATCGTTGTCGAAGCGCTCGTCCAGCATTTCGCCGGCCGAGCGCGTAAACAGATCGAGCAGGCTGCGCTGCTGATCGAGCGTGAGCTTGCGCAGGATGCCGGCGGTGCCGACGGCGTTGAACGCCTCGCGGATCGCGCCGACGCCAAACCCCTCGACCAGGTTGGGCGGCGCACGCAATACGAATTGCCGCAGCACGTCGGCAATCGCCTCCAGTTCGCGCGAGAAGGTATCGATGACGCCGGCGTCATGCGGGCTGAGTTTGGACACCGAGGGGCCGGTGCGGCCTTCGCCAGTCAGCAGATAGCTGCCGTCGGGCGCGGGGAGGAAGTTCTGGGCGCGGCGCTCGACGATGCGCAGGCCGTGGTCGGCGAGGCGGAGGTCGGCGGAAACCTGAGGGTTGAGCAGGCTGACGGTATAGGCGGCCACCGAATTGCGGAAACCGGGGTGGAATTCCTCGGTCACCGCGGCGCCGCCGACCTCCTTGCGGCGGTCGACCACCTTCACCCGCAGACCGGCCATCGCCAGATAGGCCGCGCAGGTGAGGCCGTTATGCCCCGCACCGATGATGACCACGTCCGTTTCGTTCATGCTCGCTTCAAGAAGGTTTGATGAGTGTTGGATTGGTCATCCCGGGATGGTCCGAAGGACCATACCCCAAGTGTGCAATTGCACACCGGGGAATCTCGAACTTCCGGGTTCGAGCTGCGCATCGCTCCGGAACGACGCTTCTTATCCCGCATTGCCCGCCGTGTCGCCCTATGCTCCATTGCCCCTCCGGCGGCTCGGCCGGAAATCCCGCCAACGGCACCCGCCCGGGTTCTCGCCGGAGTTTCGATGAATTCGTCTGATCTGTCCGTTTCATCGGGCCTGCCTTCCGAAAGCCGGAACCGGCTGGTCCTGATCGCCTACACCGCCGCGATCTTCGTCAGCGCGCTGCTGCTGTTCTCGGTGCAGCCGCTGTTCACCAAAATGGTGCTGCCGCGGCTCGGCGGGTCGCCGGCGGTATGGTCGGTGGCGATGGTGTTCTTCCAGTCGCTGCTGCTGGGCGGCTACGCCTACGCACATTACCTGATGCAGCTTCGCAACCGCGCGCTGCCGGTGGCGATCCACTTGGCGCTGCTGGCGGTCGCGATTCTGGCGCTGCCGCTGTCGATCGCCGGCGGCTGGGGCGAGCCGCCGACTTCGGGTTACGCGCTATGGCTGCTGGGCCTGTTCGCAGTGTCGATCGGGCTGCCGTTTTTCGCGCTCGCCGCCAACAATCCGTTGCTGCAGGCCTGGTTCGTTCGCACCGGCCATCCCGATGGCCCCGACCCGTATTTTCTCTACGCGTCATCGAATATCGGCAGCTTCCTGGCGCTGCTGACCTATCCGGTGCTGCTGGAGCCGATGTTCACGCTGCGTGCGCAGAACCTGATCTGGACCGGCGGGTACGTCGTGCTGATCGCGCTGATCGCAACCTGCGGCGTCATGCTGCTGCGCTCGCCGGCCGATGCGGCGGCGCTGAACATGCCGGCCGACAACGCCGACGCGCCGCCGCCGTCATGGATCCTTCGCGCGCGCTGGATCTTTCTCGCCGCGGTGCCGTCGGGCCTGCTGATCGCTGTGACCGCGCATATTTCCACCGACGTGGCGGCCGCGCCGTTGCTGTGGGTGCTGCCGCTGTCGCTCTATCTGTTGACCTGGGTGCTGGTGTTCCAGTCGCGGCCGTTGCTGCCTCATTCATGGATGCTGCTGGCGCAGCCGCTGGTCATCAGCGGAATCGTCTCGCTGCTGGCTTTCGGTGGCGAGCAGAACCTGCTGCTGACGCTCGGCGGGCATCAGCTCGGCTTTTTTGTCATCGCCATGGCCTGCCACGGCGAGTTGGCGCGGACCCGGCCGGCGGCGAAGCACCTTACCGGCTTCTATGTCGCATTATCGTTCGGCGGCATGGTCGGCGGCCTGTTCGCCGGCCTGGTCGCGCCTTTCGCCTTCTCGTGGATCGCGGAATATCCGGTTCTGCTCGCGCTCGCGGCCCTGTGCCGACCGTCCGGCGGAGAGCGCCTGGCGCGCTGGACCGTCTGGTACTGGCCGTTCCTTGCCGCGCTGGCGCTGGCGCTGACGTTGCCGGCCTGGTCGAGCGGAAAAATGTTCGCCTGGTTCGTGGATCACCGGCTCTGGGTGATCGGTGGGGTCGGCGCGCTATCGGTGGTGTTGGCGCACGGCCTGAACGCCGACCGCTGGAAGATATTTGCGACCGTCGCGTTGGCCCTGGTGCTGCTGCGCGCCTATCCTTCCGACGACGGGCGTGTGGAAACCGTGCGCAGCTTCTTTGGTGTCCACAAGATCCTGGTGACGCCGAACGGCCAGTATCACGTGCTGATGCACGGCACCACGATTCACGGCGCCGAAAAATTCAGGAATACCGACGGCTCACCCGTCACCGGCCGGCCGGAGCTGATCACCTACTACCATCAGGACGGCGGCATCGGCCAGGCGATCGCCGCGATCCGGGAACGCAAGGGAGCGCCATTGCGGGCGGCGGTCATCGGGCTCGGTGCGGGAACGCTGACCTGCGCGGCGCAGGCCGGCGAGGACTGGAAATTCTTCGAGATCGACCAGACGATGGTCGATACCGCGCGCGACCCGCGATATTTTACCTTCATCCAGAAATGCGACCCGAACCTAAAGCTGGTGATCGGCGATGCCCGGCTGACCTTCGCCCGCGAGCCCGACGGCGCCTACGACCTGATCATCGTGGACGCCTACTCCTCGGACGCGATCCCGATCCATCTGGCGACCGAGGAGGCGATGGAAATCTACAAGGCCAAGCTGGCGCCGCGCGGGGCCGTGGTCATGCACGTCTCCAACCGTCATCTGGAACTGTCCAGCGTGGTGGTCGGCATCGCCGACGCCAACGACATGAAGAGCTGGGTCTATAACGAGGATTCGGGCCGCGACAGCGAATACATCTTCTCCACCACGGTCGTGGTGTCGGCGCGGGAAGAGGCCGATGTCGGCAAGCTTGCGGGCTCCGAGCAATGGACGATGACCGAGGCCGAAGACGGCCAGCGGGTCTGGACCGACGACTATTCCAATGTGCTGGGCGCCGTGTGGCGGCGGTTCCGGAAGGGCGAGGAATAGACTAGCCGCGGTCAGGCGGGGGCGGCTGGAGCGGCGTGACTTTGTTGGAACCGTCGTCGCACTCCAGCTCTTTGTTTGAGCGTGATCTCTCGGAAAACCGCTGCACACTTTTCCGGGATCATGCTCTATGTTCAGGCGCGTCCAAGCAATGGAGCATCCCAGTGGCCAATTTCACGCCGGTATCGGCCGCCATCGGCGGCCTTCTCATCGGGTTTTCCGCCGTCCTGCTGATGCTCTCGACCGGCCGGATCGCCGGCATCAGCGGCGTCTTCAGCGGTCTGCTGAACTGGCGAAGCGCGGACAAGGGCTGGCGCCTCGCCTTCATTTCCGGGCTGGTGCTGGCTCCTGTCATCGCAGGCTTGATCGGCTACGGGATGACGCCGCCCAAGCTGCCGGGTAGCTGGGCCGTCATTGTCGCGGCGGGACTGCTGGTCGGCTTCGGCTCGCGCCTCGGTGGCGGTTGCACCTCCGGACACGGCATCTGTGGAATAGGGCGGCTGTCGCTGCGCTCCATCGTCGCGACCATTGTCTTCATGGTGACGGCGGTCATCACCGTGGCGGTCACCCGTCACGCCTTGGGAGGATGAGCCATGTGGATCGTTGTCCCCCTGATCTGCGGGCTGATCTTCGGCGCGGGCCTGTTGATATCAGGCATGCTGCAAACGACCAAAGTGCTGGATTTTCTCGATGTGTTCGGCGCATGGGATCCGAGTCTCGCGGTGGTGATGGGCGCCGCGCTCGCGGTTTCGGTGCCGGGCTTCATGCTGGCGGACCGCCGTTCGCGGCCTTGGCTGGCGAGCCAGTATTTCCGGCCAAGCAAAGCCGGGATCGATCTGCCGCTGGTAGCGGGCGCCGCATTGTTCGGAATCGGGTGGGGCCTCGTCGGGCTTTGCCCGGGGCCGGCGCTGGAAAGCCTCGCGACACTATCGCCCGGCGTTATCGTCTTTGTTGGCGCCATGACCGTGGGCACGATCGGGCATGACGCCTGGCAACAGTCGCAGCTTACCGCCGAACGCGACCGCCAGCTTGCGGGCGCGACCGACGGTTGAGGCTCCAGCTAATTAATCCTGATAGCCGAACATTCCGCGCTGCTGGTAATAGGGCCGGGGCTGATAGTATCCCTGCGTCGCCGGCGCATAGACCCGGTTGCCGTAATAGGGCTGCGCCTGCTGATAGGCTTGGGTGTCGTAAACGCGGCGGCTGGATGGCGAGGGATACCGTGCCTCGCTCGACGAGCCATCGGCGGGATAGATATACCCGTCGTCGGCGCGCGCCTGCGGCGCCAAGCGCTGCCCTTGCGGGGTGATGACGACGGGTTCGCCCACGCTATCATATTGCTGCTCATATTGCGGCTGCGGTGCGCGACGCGCGACGGCGGTGTTGCCGCGCGGCCGGGGATTGCGCGCCAGCGCGACCTGTGACGAGCCGCTAAGCTTCACCGTGGTGTTAAGCACACCTCGATCCTTCACGAGCTCAAAGAGCTTGGCGGCGTTTTCGCGCGACAACCGCACGCAGCCATGCGAGGCCGGAGAGCCGAGCCGGTTGACGGAATCGGTGCCGTGGATGGCGTGGCCGTCCTTGGTGAAGAAGATCGCGTGCGGCATCGGCGCGTCGTCAAATTCCTTGGAATAATGATCGGCTTCCATGCGGAAGGCGCGGAAACTACCGTTCGGCGTCTCATACGACGGCAGGCCCGACGATACCGGCCAGCGATACCGCTCGACGCCGTCGACGGCGACGGTCATCTGCTGGTTGTCTTTGTCGACGGTGATGGCGACCTTGGCCTGTGCAGCGCCCGCGGCACAGAACGACAGGGCAGCGAAAACAACGAGGAACGAACGCATCTACCTTTGGCCTCCCGGCCTTTCCATGGCGCTAAAACACTGGCGCCGCGGCTCGCCTCCGTCCCCGGCCTGTAATATGCCCTGAATCCGGCTTTGGTTCCAGAGACCTGCGCCCCATCGTTAATGCCTCTCGCGGCGCAAACAAGGCAGCGGCGGGGCGGAATCCAGCGCGGTCTCCCGCCAACGCGGAAGCTGCGTCAATTCTTCAACCGGTAACCGGTCCGGAAAATCCACCAGACCAGAACGAGGCAGATCGCAAGGAAGCCGAGCGTCACGCCGAGGCTCAAGGCCACGCTGACGTCGGCGATCTCGTAGAAGCTCCAGCGAAAGCCCGAGATCAAATACACGACGGGATTGAGAAGGGATAATGCGCGCTAGGCCGGCGGCAGCATGTCGATCGAGTAGAAGCTGCCGCCAAGGAAGGTGAGCGGCGTCACCACCAGCATCGGGATCATCTGCAGCTTTTCGAACCCGTCGGCCCAGATGCCGATGATGAAGCCGAACAGGCTGAAAGTCACCGCGGTCAGCACCAGGAAGCTCAGCATCCACCAGGGATGCTGAATATGCAGGGGCACGAACAGCGCGGCGGTGGCCAGGATGATCAGGCCGAGAATGATCGACTTGGTCGCGGCGGCGCCGACATAGCCGATCACGATCTCGAAATACGAAACCGGCGCCGACAAGATTTCATAGATGGTGCCGACGAACTTTGGAAAATAGATGCCGAACGAGGCGTTGGCGATGCTCTGCGTCAGCACCGACAGCATCACCAGTCCGGGCACGATGAAGGTGCCGTAGCTGACGCCCTGGATCTCGGTGATGCGCGAGCCGATCGCGGCGCCGAACACCACGAAATAGAGCGAGGTCGAGACCACCGGCGAGACGATGCTCTGCAGCAGCGTGCGCCAGGTGCGCGCCATTTCGAACAAATAGATGGCGCGGACGGCGCGGAAATTCATGACGGCCGCACCAGGCTGACGAAGATGTCTTCCAGCGAGGATTGCCTTGTATCGAGGTCCGAGATGCGGATGCCGGCGTTGCGCAGGTCGCCGAGCAGGCTGGTGATGCCGGTGCGTTCGCCCCTGGTGTTGTAATCGTAGGTCACGGCGCGGCCGTCGTCGGACAGTTGGAGATTGTAGGCGGCAAGCGAGGCGGGGATTGCCTCCAGCCTGGCTTGCAGATGCACCTTCAGTTCCTTCCTGCCGAGTTTCTCCATCAATCCCGCCTTGTCCTCGACCAGGATGATCTCGCCCTTGTTGATGACGCCGATGCGGTCAGCCATTTCCTCGGCTTCCTCGATGTAATGCGTCGTCAGGATGATGGTGACGCCGGAGGCCTGCAGGGCGCGCACCACCTCCCACATGCCCTTGCGCAACTCGACATCGACGCCCGCGGTCGGCTCGTCGAGGAACAGGATTCGCGGCTCGTGCGACAGCGCCTTGGCGATCATCACGCGGCGCTTCATGCCGCCGGACAGGGTGATGATTTTGGAGTCTTTCTTGTCCCACAGCGAAAGGTCCTTCAGCACCTTTTCGATGTGCGCAGGATTCCTTGGCTTGCCGAACAGGCCGCGGCTGAAGCTGACGGTCGCCCAGACCGTCTCGAAAGAATCGGTGTGCAGTTCCTGCGGCACCAGCCCGATCAGCGCGCGCGCGGCGCGATAATCCCTGACGATGTCGTGCCCATCGATGCTGACGCGCCCCTCGCTCGGATTGGCGATGCCGCAGATGATGCTGATCAGCGTGGTCTTGCCGGCGCCGTTCGGCCCCAGCAGCGCGAAGATTTCGCCGCTGACAATATCCAGGTTGATACCGTTGAGCGCCTTGAATCCGGAGCCGTAGGTTTTTGAAAGATTGGATACGGATATGATGGAGGGCATTACCAGCATGGCGGGGTGAACAGGATATCGACGAAAAGAACGCTTGGGCCGGCTCGAGGGAGAGGGGGAGATAGGAACGGGGGCGAGGCTCCGCAATCCACCGTGCGGACGAAAACGGGGCTATTCCGCAGCGTGAGCGCGCGCGGGCAGTTCGATCAGGGCGACCATATAGCTCTTGAGATCACCGGCGATTTCCGGGTCGGATTTCAGCTCGCTCAGCGTTCGCGGACGTGGCAGCGGTTTGCCGTCTTCTTCGTACCCTGCTGCATAAAGCTCCAAAGCTTCCGGCGCATTACGCAATGCCTCGTCCATATCATCGCCACCGGATGTGCAGCCGGGCAGGTCCGGAAACCAGACGCCAACGGCGCGGTCCGGTCCTGCATCCTCAATGAAAGCAATGTAGTGGGCCATGGTGAATCTCAGTCAGGTTTCCAACCTGCGCCCTTATAAATGGCACGAACCAAGCCTTTTCCAAGTCCTTCTTGGGGTGCGGAACGACAAGTGTTTCTGTTTCGCCTGAGATGGTACGTTTGAAAACGTGGTGGGAACCCGTCACGCGAACAAGAATCCATCTCTCCTGCTCCAGGCGTCGGATGATTTCACGGCTGTTCGTCAACATGAAAGCGGGCCCCCATCGAACAGTACGACGGGAAAATATCCGTGCCTAGCCTGCGACAAGTAAGCGAATTCACTGTCCTGTCGCTACACCCGCTCCACGAAACTGTCGACCACCTTCTTCTCGCCTGCCTTCTCGAACGCGATCGTCAGCTTGTTGCCGTCGACCTTCACCACGTTGCCGTAGCCGAATTTCTGGTGAAACACGCGGTCGTCGAGCGAGAATTCCGAAACCGTGCCGGTGGATTTCGCGACCAGTTCGCCCTCGATCACGACCGGCCCGCGCTTGTTGCGCGCGAAGCCGCCGGGCGTCTCGCCGCGCGGGGAGAAATGCGCCTGGTTTTCCTCAAAGCCGCCGCGGGCCTGGCCGCTGCGATTGCCCTGGCCGCGGGCGCGGTTGGCCTGCGCGCGCTGCCAGCCCGGCGTCGTATAGCTGGAGCCGAAGGATTCGACGTTGTCGAAGCGGGACGGGCCGTAGCCGCCGCTGCCGCCCCAGCCGGAGCCGCCCTTGGACTCCGTGATCTCGACATTGGCCGCCGGCAGTTCGTCGAGAAAGCGCGATGGGATCGTGGTGGTCCAGGTCCCGTGGATGCGCCGGTTGGTGGCGAAATAGAGTTTGGCGCGGCGGCGGGCGCGGGTCAGGCCGACATGGGCCAGACGGCGTTCTTCCTCAAGGCCGGCGCGGCCCTGTTCGTCGAGCGTGCGCTGGCTCGGAAACAGGCCTTCCTCCCAGCCGGGCAGAAACACGTTCTCGAACTCGAGCCCCTTGGCCGAATGCAGCGTCATCAGCGACACCGCTTCGTCAGCGGCGCCGCCGTCGCGGTCCATCACCAGCGAGATGTGTTCGAGGAAGCCTTGCAGGTTCTCGAACTCCTCCATCGAGCGCACCAGCTCCTTCAGATTGTCGAGCCGGCCGGCGGCGTCGGCGGAGCGGTCCTTCTGCCACATCTCGGTGTAGCCGCTTTCGTCCAGCACGATCTCGGCCAGTTCGGTGTGCGAGGCGACCTCGCGCTGCGCGCGCCAGCGGTCGAAATGCAGGATGAGATCGCGCAAGGAGCCGCGCGCCTTCGGCTTCAGCTCGTCGGTCTCGACCACGGCGCGCGCGGCCTCGAACAGGGGAATGCGGCGCTTGCGGGCGTGGTCGTGCAGCATCTGCACGGTGGCGTCGCCGAGCCCGCGCTTCGGGACGTTGACGATGCGCTCGAAGGCGAGGTCGTCGGCAGGCGAGTTGATCACCCGCAGGTAGGCGAGCGCGTCGCGGATTTCGGCGCGCTCGTAGAACCGCGGGCCGCCGATCACGCGATAGGGCAGGCCGAGGGTGACGAAACGGTCCTCGAATTCGCGCATCTGGAACGAGGCCCGCACCAGAATCGCGATCTGGTTGAGGTTCTCGCCGGCGCGCTGCAATTCCTCGATCTCCTCGCCGATGGCGCGGGCTTCCTCCTCCGAATCCCAGGAGCCGGTCACGGTGACCTTCTCGCCGTCGACATCCTCGGTGCGCAGCGTCTTGCCGAGCCGGCCTTCATTATGCGCGATCAGGTGCGAGGCGGCGGCGAGGATGTGGCCGGTGGAGCGATAGTTGCGCTCGAGGCGGATGACCCTGGCGCCGGGAAAGTCGTGGTCGAAGCGCAGGATGTTGTCGACCTCCGCGCCGCGCCAGCCATAGATCGACTGATCGTCGTCGCCGACGCAGCAGATGTTCTTAAGCGGGGAGGAGGGCTGAGCCACGGCATTTCCCGCGTCATTCCGGGGCGCACCGGCAGGTGCGGACCCGGAATCCCGAGATGAGTCCTCTTCAGCTCGAGATTCCGGGTTCGCGTCTTCGACGCGCCCCGGAATGACTGACGCGGTAGTGCGCCCCGGAATGTCAGCAGGCTCCGTAGCGCCAGAAATCACGGACGAAAGCGGTGCGCCCGGTCGCGCTGGCGCCTGCGACAACAGCCGCAGCCACAGATATTGCGCGACGTTGGTGTCCTGATATTCGTCGACCAGGATGAACTTGAACCGGTTCTGGTACTGCCGGAGCACGTCGGGGTTTTCGCGAAACAGCCGGATGTTCTCGAGCAAGAGATCGCCGAAATCGGCGGCGTTGAGAATCTTCAGCCGCTCCTGGTAGCTGGCGTAGAGCTTGCCGCCCTTGCCATTGCCGAACACCGCAGCTTCGCCCGGCGGCACCTGCGCCGGCGTCAGCCCGCGGTTCTTCCAGCCGTCGATCAGCCCGGCCAGCATGCGCGCCGGCCAGCGCTTGTCGTCGATGTTCTCGGCCTGCAGCAATTGCTTCAGCAGGCGGACCTGATCGTCGACATCAAGCACGGTGAAATTGGATTTGAGCTGCACCAGTTCGGCGTGGATGCGCAGGATGCGCCCGCCGATCGAATGGAAGGTGCCGAGCCACGGCATGCCTTCCACGGCCTGGCCGAGCATCTGGCCAAGACGCAGCTTCATCTCGCGCGCGGCCTTGTTGGTGAAGGTCACCGACAGGATTTCATGCGGCCGCGCCCGGCCCTCGCTCAGGATGTGGGCGATGCGCGTGGTCAGCACGCGGGTCTTGCCGGTGCCGGCGCCGGCCAGCACCAGGACCGGGCCGTCCAGCGTCACCACGGCTTCGCGCTGTTCCGGATTGAGGCCGGCGAGGTATTGCGGGCCGGCTGCGGCCCGCGCACGCGCGGCGATGCCGCCAGCGGCGGGCTGGTGCTCGGGGACGCCGGGATGGGGCAGTTTGCTCGGCTCGGTCATGGTCGAATCGTCTCATTCCCACGATGGCACCGTGCGGCGGTAAAGGGGAGCCCTCATAGCGGGGATCGATGGCCATATAGGGGCTGGCCGGCTGTTTTGACAGGCTTTATCGCATCGCTATCTCTGGGGCATCGCAACCTTGCGGCCGATGCCCTCGGGCCTGGGAACGGCCGCGTGCGCATCCATCACGGTCTGGATGCGGGCGCTGATATCCGGCGGGAAGGGAGCCACCTTGCGCTGCCTCATGTCCATGTGCAGCGTCATGTTCTCGGAAGTGGCGGAAATCCAGCCTTCGGTTGCGTGGCGCAACTCTTCGAACGTATGCAGCCGCTTGTCGTCGGCGCCGAGCAGATAAACCGAAATCTGCACGGGGTCGCCGAGGTGAATTTCGCGCAGATAGCGCACGTGGCACTCGGCGGTGAAGGTCGAGTGGTGGCGCTCCTTCATGTAGGCCGGCCCGATCCCGAGTTGCAGCCACATCTCGTCGATCGCGCGGTCCATCATCACGTTGTAGTAGGCCATGTTCAGATGGCCGTTGTAGTCGATCCATTGCGGCTCGATCTGCATCACCGAGGACAGGAACGGGGCGGAAGGCTTCAGCATGTCGTTCAGGTTTTCCTTTGGGTTCGCTGAGAAAGTTTTTCAGGAAGGCCACGAGCAATTCTTGATTCAAGATCCGAGCCTGAAGCGAACGATAGAATCAAGCCGGCGGGTTCGATCGATCCGATTGTTGCCAAAGGTAGTGTTCGTTCGGGCTTTTCAGCAAAATGCCCCGCTCTCCTCGCTCCGCGGTCTCTTGACCCCCCTTATATCCTTTGCCACGGTCGGCTCAAAGTCGGGAGGATTTGGCGTGGCGACCAAGATATCAGGTAATGCCAGACGGCCGGAGCCGCAGGCGCTGGCAGGCGCCGTCGCGGCGCTGGCGGCGCGGTTCGGCAACCGGTTGATCACCTCGCAGGCCGTGCGCGAGCAGCACGCGCACACCACCACCTGGCTGCCGGCGCAGCCGCCGGACGCGGTGGTGATGGCGCAGGAAACCGCCGACATCCAGGACGTGGTGCGGATCTGCAGCAGGCACGGCGTTCCCGTGATCGCTTTTGGCACCGGCACCTCGCTGGAGGGCCAGGTCAACGCGCCGGCCGGCGGCGTCTGCATCGACCTGCGCGACATGAACCGTATTCTCGAAGTCCATGCCGAGGATCTGGACTGCGTGATCCAGCCCGGCGTCACCCGCAAGGCGCTGAACGAGCATTTGCGCGACCAGGGACTGTTCTTTCCGATCGATCCCGGCGCCGACGCCTCGCTCGGCGGCATGACCTCGACGCGGGCCTCCGGCACCAATGCGGTGCGCTACGGCACCATGCGCGACAACGTGCTGGCGCTCAAGGTGGTGCGCGGCGACGGCGAGATCATCACCACGGGCACGCGGGCAAAGAAATCATCGGCCGGCTACGACCTCACGCATCTCTTTGTCGGCGCGGAGGGCACGCTCGGCATCATATCCGAACTCACCATCAAGCTGCGCGGCATCCCCGAGACGATTGCGGCTGCGGCCTGTTCGTTCGAGACCGTGCGCGGCGCCTGCCAGGCCACCATCCTAGCCATTCAGACAGGTATCCCCGTCGCGCGAATCGAATTGCTCAACGCCGAGCAGGTGCGCGCCTGCAATGCCTATTCGAAACTTTCGCTGCCGGAGACGCCGCTGCTGCTGCTGGAATTCCACGGCAGCGAGATCGAGGTCGCCGAGCAATCGAGGAACTTCAGCGAGATCGCCCAGGAATGCGGCGGCGGCGATTTCACCTGGACCACCCGGCCCGAGGACCGCACCAAACTCTGGCAGGCGCGGCATGACGCCTATTGGGCGGTGAAGGCGTTGCGTCCGGGCGCGGGCGTGGTCGCGACCGATGTCTGCGTGCCGATCTCCAGGCTCGCCGATTGCGTCACCGAAACCGAGGACGACCTTCAGCGGATCGGCCTGCTGTCGCCGATCGTCGGCCATGTCGGCGACGGCAACTTCCACTGCTCGCTGGTCTGCGACGTCGACGACCCCGAGGAAATGGCGCGCGGTGAGGCCTTCATGCATCGCCTCGTCGAGCGCGCGCAGGCGATGGGCGGCACCTGCACCGGCGAACACGGCATCGGGCAGGGCAAGCAGAAATACCTCGAGGCCGAACTCGGCTCTGAGGCGATCGACGCCATGCGCGCGCTGAAAGCGGCGCTCGATCCTCAGAACATCTTCAACCCCGGAAAGATCGTGCCAGCCAATTGATCGCCTCGCGGCGCCGACCGATTCGTTGTTGCTAATTTGCACGCCTTTCGGTGATGGCCTTGCGGATCGCGGCCAGCGGCGCGGTGTCGTCGAACTCGAGACCTTCGCCCGGCGGATTCAGTCCGAGGTCGCGCCACAGCGCCGCAAGATCGGGGGTCACGGGTTTCGGCCCCATTTCGCCGTGCAGGCGGGTCAGCACGTCGACGCCGACTGCCTTGTCGGCGGTTGAGAGAACGCGGTCGATCGACCAACCCTGTTCGTGATTGCCGCCCGCCGCGATCACGCCGCGCATGGCGTCCTGCAGGCCGAGGCGATTGTTCGTTCGCCTGCGGATTTCGATGTCGGCCAGCAGACAGAACATGGCGCCGCCCCAGTATTTCCGTCCCCAGGTGCCGGTGTTGTCGAGGCCATCGTCGCCGGCTTGCGGCAGCCCCTTCGGCATGTCGCGCATCATCGCCTGCCAGATCTCCGGTGCCGTGAGAGCTCCCGCCTGTACCCGCGCGACCGGCTCGACATAGACGGCAAGTCCCTCCGACAGCCAGGCGTGGCGGTTGGGCATATCCGGCAGGGCGGTATGCACCATCTCATGCACCAGCACCCAGTCGTGCCGCAATACCTCCTCGGTCACGTCGCGGCCAAGCGGGATGCGAATCGCGGCGCCGCGATAGCCCCAGGTGGTGCCGCCGCGAATCCGCGCGCCGTCGACGGGCACCAGCAGCAGCCGCAACGAATTGACGGGAAACCGTCCATAGTAGGCATGGACGGCGCTGGCCGACTTCCTTATCCAGTCCAGCAGCTTTTCCCTCGGCAGCGTGATATCGCCAGGTGCGAACGCGACGTGGATAACCCCGCCGGGCATCTCGATGTCGGTTTTGGGCAACCGGTCGAACGCATCGTAGGGCATGCCGCTGCCGCGCATATACTCCGATTGCGCGTCGGCGCGGAACGCGACCGTGCTGGCCAGCAGCGCGGCGGTGAGGGCTGCGGCGATGGTGCAGCGAACGGCGAAGGAGATGCTCATCGCAACACGGTTTGGATCGCGTCAGGTTGATGGCTTGCGGCGGGGCCTTTCACGATGAACGCGCCGATCTGTTCGTTGAGATCGTCGAGCATGGCGGCGAGCAAGGTTTCGCCCTTCGCCAGTGTCGCCCGTGTCGGATCGCCGTAGCTGCCGGAGCGGCTATAGTTCGGCGAATTCGAATCCGACGGCGTCAACGGCCCTGGCGTCGCGTGTTTCACCGCAGGGCTGGCTTCGGCGCGGGCCATGTCGACCAGTTCAGGCGCGATCGCCAGCATCAACGAGGTTTCCAGCTCATCTGCATGACTGCCATGGCTCTGCTCGGCCAGCGCCTTCGCCGCGCGGGGATAGCGCGGGCCTCCGTGGATCCACACATGCTTGACCCGACCGGCATCGAGACGCGCCAGCACGCGGTCGACCGGAGCCAAGGTGCTGATCCCGGTATTGAGCACCAACAGCTTGCGGCAACCGCTGGCGAGGATTGCCGCCGCGACCTCGCGCACCAGCGCCTCGAACGTCGAGGCTGACAGGCTGCTGTTGCCGGCATATTCGACGAAGGCGGGGTAATGGCCGTAGGTCAGCGTCGGCCAGACCAGCGCGTCGAACGGCTCCGCCAGTTTGCCGGCGAGCCATTCGGCCTGGATGCGATCGGTATTGAGGGGCAGGTGAAATCCGTGGGGCTTGGCCGCGGCGCCGATCGGCAATATCGCCGCCGCGCCGTCGCCGATCCGTCGCGCGACGTCGTCCCAGCGCATCCGCTCGATGAAATGGCGATCGGTGTGCGCTCCCATCCTCGGGCCTTTCATCGCCTTCCCAGACAATGCGTCGAATGTGCAAAGTTACGTGCCGATCGAAACGCCGGTCAGAAGTCCTGTGGCGATCCAGCCGTGCAGATAGCCCGCGCCGCGGCCGGCCGCGCCGTCGGGGTCGTCATAGGTCGCGAGCATCTCGCAGAGTACGCCGAACGAAATGCCGTTCTTAGCCTCGTCCCACATCATCGCTTCCTCCGCCGGAAGTTCGCGAAACATCGGCGTGACCTCCTGGCGCCAGACCAGCAGGCGGGCTGGCTGATCCAGCGCGGCTGCTTCCGGCGGGGCTTCGTCGTTCTTGAGTGCGAGCCAGATCGCGGATGCGTTGGTCACAAGATCGACCCTGGACACGCTGGGGTGCGGCTGGAACCGGAGGTCGGCCCAGGCTTCCGGCGCGAAGCCGGCCATGTCGGCCAGTCCGACCACCGCGCCTTCGCCGGCGTCAAAGGCGTCGTTGAGCGCCTTTTCCAGCGCGGCGAGATCGGCCAGCGCCGGATGATCCGAATAAGGCTCCGTCGATCTGAGGAAATCCGGCAGGCCTTGCGCGTACCAGCGCAGGTTAGGATGCCCTGATGGCCGCGCCTTGACATACGCATGCGCCATCTCGTCGAACGTCTCGTCGCCGAGATAGAGATGCAGCAGCGCGTGATCGTTGCTGATCGCCTCGACCAGGCGCGAGCCATAAGCATGGCGATAGACGCCGAACAGCCTTGCGCGCGTCTCCCGGGGGCTGTCGAGAATTTCAGCCAGCACCGTGTCGTCGTCACCGAGGATGCCGCGCTGGAAATCGGCCTGCTGTCGGGCGAGGTCCCTCATTCCCGCTGCCTGCCCGTCGGCAAGATTTTCTCCGCAATCTCGCGGGTCCTGATGACCTCAGCCAGGAGTTCGTCGAGCGGCGGTATGTTGTCGTCGCGCTCGATCATGGTCGAAACCCGGCCGAAGCGCTTCAGCGCGGCGACATAGAGATCCCAGACATCCTCGCAGACCGGATGATCGTGGGTGTCGATGATGTGGGTGCCCATGTGGCTGTGACCGGCCATGTGAAACTGTACCACCCGATCCGCCGGAATTCCGTTGAGGAAGGCGAGGGGATCGTAGCCGTGGTTGAAGGCGCTGACATAGACATTGTTGATGTCGAACAGCAGCCAGCATCCGGAACGGGCCGACAGTTCGGACAGGAATTCCCACTCTGTCATCTCGGAATTGTTGAACTGGACGTAGGTCGAGACATTCTCGAGCACAATGGCGCGGCCAAGGAAGTCCTGCACCAGTTGCACGCGGCTGACAACGTGGTCGAGCGCTTCCCTGGTGTAGGGGATCGGCAGCAGGTCATGCAGGTTCTTGCCGTGTACGCCGGTCCAGCACAGATGGTCCGATATCCATTTCGGCTCAACCCGCCGGGCGAGATTCTTCAGTTCCTGCAGGTATTCGAAGTTCGGCGGCGCGGTGGAAGCGATCGACAATGACACCCCGTGCATCACGACGGGATAGCGTTCGCAGATCCGGTCGAGCGTGCGCAGCGGCTGGCCGCCGGGCAGCATGTAGTTCTCGCTGATGACCTCGAACCAGTCGATCGTCGGATGGCCGCTCAGGATCTCGTCGTAATGCTGATGGCGCAGGCCGAGGCCGAAGCCGAGGAAAGGCGGCTTGGTCGATGTGGTCGAGCGGTCCGCAAGCGCCGCCGCCGAAGTGTCGGGCAATCTGCTTGCGACGTTCATGTCGTCTCCGATCGAACGCCCGCCAGGCCGGCGGCGTGTCCCAGACTTCCGAGCGTAAGCTACCACGGGAAGGAAGCCCGGCCTAAGCCGGGCCCCTTCCGCGCCGTCAGCGGTTTACGCCGGCGAATACTTGCCCTTGGCGGCTTCGCACTTTTCCTTGGTCATGGCCGAGAAGCCTTGGCCCTTGCAGGCGTTCTGACCCTTGCAGGCGTTTGCCCCGCCCTTGCAGGCGCTCTGGCCCTTGCAGGCGTTGGCGCCGACGCACTTGCCTTCGCCGGCGGCGTAGGTCGGGGTCGACATCGTGGCGCCGGCGAGGAACAGGGTGGCAGCAGCGGCGGCGATGGCGGCGCCGGACTTGGACGTCATCTTCATGGTTATCCTCCAAAAGAGAAGTGTCAGGCGCATCGCCGCCAGCCGCGTCAGGTCCGGCCGGCAGCTGCACCTGGGAGAGCTACGCGGCGTGTTCCGACTAGTTACACGCCGTACAGACTTTATTTTGGCCATAGCCTCGAGAAAGTGACGATCTGGCAGCCGGGCCCAGCTTTGCGGTTGCTTTCCTGACCCCGGTCACGGATACGTGAACTCAGATCGACTTCTCCCGGCCGCCGCTCGCGTTGACCAGCAGCCGGTCCAGCGAAGCGGCGCCGGGACCCGCGATCGCCAGCCACATGAAGGCGGCGAAGTATGTGGCCTCCTCAAAGCCAAGCAGCGTTTCCAGGGAATCGACGTCGCCCCATTTCGCCGACTTGATGGCCACCAGCATCACCACCGCCAGCATGGCGGCTGGGATTCGCGTGAACAGCCCAACGATCAGCATGGCGCCACCAAAGCATTCGACGCCGGAGACGAACGGGGTGAGGAGATTCGGAAACGGGATGCCCCAGCCGGCAAAATTCGCGGTGACCTGAGTCAAATTGTTCAGCTTGCCCCAGCCTGCCAGCATGAAGGTGTAGCCGACGACGATCCGCATGATCAGCGGTCCGGCCCAAGAGAAATAAGACGCGATCCGGGCGGGCAGAAGGATCAGAAGATGGACCATGAAATTCATGCAAATCCCTTCAAGTATTTTGCTCGCCTGAAGCCGCAAGCTGCGGGTTGTTTGGGACAAATGGTTGAAAAAGCATTCAATACCGCGACCGTGGCGATCTGGCCTCGGCTGGTAGTTCGCTCTGGCCAGCCCGATTGTTACGGGCGTGCGAGGGCTTTTCGAGCGAACGTCTGCCCGGACGTGGTCTGGGGTGAAAACCGCTTGCGCTCAGCCAAAGTTTTGCAGGGCGGGAAAGGTCTCCAGCAGCCAGATGCTAATGCTGGTCACCGAGCCGGTGAGAAAACCGATGCCGGTCAACACCATCAGGATGCCCATGGCGCGCTCGACCTTGCCGAGATGACGCTTCATCCGCGCGAACAGCGAGGAGAACTGCTCGATCATGAAGGCCGCCAGCAGGAACGGGATTCCGAGGCCGGCGGAATAGACCGCGAGCAGGCCGGCCCCCTTGGCGACGGTGGCCTCGGCGGCCGCGATGGACAGGATCGCCGCCAGGATCGGGCCGATGCAGGGCGTCCAGCCAAAGGCGAAGGCGAGCCCCATGGCATAGGCCCCCCAAAGGCCGACCGGCTTTGGCATGGGTATCCGGCCTTCGCGCATCAACAGCCCGATCCGGGTCAGGCCGAGGAAATGCAGGCCCATGATGATGATGACGATGCCGGCCACGATCGAGAGCTCGGCCGACCAGGCGCGAATCAGGCCGCCGACCAGCGAGGCGCTGGCGCCGAGCGCCACGAACACCGTGGAAAAGCCAGCCACGAACATCAATGCCGAAGCCATCACGGCCCGCTTGGAGGCCTGCGTCGTCTCGTCATTGGCGACATGCTCGATGGTCGCGCCGGTGAGATAGATCAAATAGGGCGGCACCAGCGGCAGTACGCAGGGCGAGAGGAAGCTGACAAGGCCGGCGATCAGGGCCGCCGGGATCGAAACATCGTTCATTGCATGACCTTCGAGAACTGATGCAAGGCATAGCGCCGTACCAGCCGGTACGGAACAGGCAATCGGCTTGTTTCGCCGCATTCCGGCGTTCACTCCGGTCACAGAGCCGTGTCCGGGACGCGGAAATGGCCTCGCCGGTGAAACGGACGCTGCTATGGTTCCGTATTGCGGTAGCAGCCCCGCGAACAAGGACCATCCGCATGCGCCTCGGCATCCGCAGCGCCATTTCGGCCCTCGTGCTGGCGTCGATCGTCGTCAGCGCCGTCGGCGTGCATCTGTTGTGGTGGCGCACCGCCCAGCAGATCAGCCAGACCCTGGCCAACACCATCAACGGCCAGATCGTGTCCGCGGTCGGTGACGAACTGCAGTCGGTCACGACCGAAGCGCGGTCGGCCATGCTGGCGGTGCGGACGCTGATGGCCGAAAAGGTGTTCGAGCCGCGCGACGAACGGAAGCGCGAAGTCGTGTTCCAGTCGCAGCTATTGTCTCACCCGACCATCTCCTGGGTCGCGTTCGGCTGGCCCGACGGGTCGTTCTTTGCCGGGCGCAAGGCCGGCGACGGCGTTCTCGAAATGCTCGCGATCGCCCCCGACCGCCGGATGCGGACCAATCGATATGAATTCGTCGGCAACGACCTTCGGCTGAAGAACACGCGGGACGAGGACACCGGCTACGCCGTCATCGACCAGGAATGGTTCAAGGTCGCCACCGAGACCAATGACGAACACTGGACCACGCTGACCACCCTGCCGAGCGGCGAACGGCTGGCGGCGGCGTTCGCGGCGCCGGTCGAGATCGACCAGAAGCCTGCCGGCGTCATTGCCATCATCATCATCGAACTGACCCGCGTCTCGAATTTCCTGTCGCAGCTCACGGTCGGAAAATCGGCCGGCGCCTTTATCCTCGAGCGGGACGGCAAGGTGGTCGCCGCACCCGATCCGGACGCCAACGAGGTGACGGCGCTGAAAACCGATCATCCGCTGTTTGCCGTCGCCGTCGATGCGATCCGCAACGCCAGCGCCTACCAACCCGGTGAAGGGGAGCCGTTTCACACCAAGGTAATGCGGGACGGCAAGGCGTATCAGGCGGTGCTGACGCCGATTTCGTTTCCGGGCTGGTCGCTGGTGACCGTGGTGCCGGAATCGGAGTTTCTCGGACCGGTGCAGATGACGATCCGCAACTTGCTGATCGGCCTTGCGGTCCTGATCGTGCTTGCCGGGCTGTTGTCGGCATGGCTGGCCCAGCGCCTGATCGCCGCGCCCCTGATCAAGGTGATGAGCGAGATCAGGCATGTCGAGCGCTTCGATCTCGACAAGGTGCAGCGGCATCCGTCGCGGCTGACCGAGATCGAGAACCTGTCGGGCGCCATCGGCGACATGGCGCAGGGGCTCGCCGCGTTCCGGAAATACATTCCGGCCGATCTGGTCCGGCGGCTGATCAGCGACGGCAACGGGGCGCGCCTCGGCGGCGCGGTGCGGCCGATGAGCGTGATGTTCGTCGATCTTGCCGGTTTCACCGGCATGTCGGAGCGGCTCGGCGACCGCATCATTCCGCTGCTGTCGCGCTATTTCGACGCCGTCTCGGCGCAGGTTCAGAGCCACAACGGCACCATCGACAAGTTCATCGGCGACGCCGTGATGGCGTTCTGGGGCGCGCCGGCGCCCAATCCCGATCACGCCGTCGACTGCTGCCGGGCGGCGCTGGCGTGCCAGCGCGCGGTGGCGCAGGCGCGCCTGGTCGACGACCACGGCCAGCCGGCCCGGATTCGCATCGGCATCAATTCCGGCGACATGCTGGTCGGCAACATCGGGTCGGAAGTCCGGCTCAACTACACCGTCATCGGCGACGCCGTGAACATCGCAAGCCGGCTGGAGAGCACCAACAAGGTCTACGGATCCACCATCATCATCGGCCCGGAAACCCGCCGGCTGGCCGGGAACCATATCGTGGTCCGCGAACTGGACCGTCTCGCGGTGTATGGCCGCGCCGGCGGGCTGCAGATCTACGAACTGCTGGGAATGGCCGGCGAACTCGATGGCGCGCCCGGCTGGGTGGCGTCCTACGAGGCCGGCCTCGCCGCCTGGCGCGCGCGCGAATTCACCGCCGCGATCGCCGCGTTCGAGCAGGTGCTGGAAACCCGCACCGACGACGCAGCCTCGCGGGCGATGATCGAGCGCTGCCGGCGCCAGCTCGAACATCCGGCCGGCGAGGGCTGGGACGGGACGACGGTGGCGCGGAGCAAGTAGTCGCTGCCGCGGTGCCGCCCGGGTTCCGCAGGGCGCTATCGTGAAGCCGCCAGGGTATCCGGTATTGCCTTCCCCCAATGCGCTCTTTTGCCTTGACCGTGCTAGGATGTCGGCGGCCGGAAGGCCGCAAGTCAAGGGTTTGTAAATGCTGTGCCCGGCCTGTCAGATGGAAACGTTGGCGGAAGACAGGGTCTGCCGATCGTGCGGCATCAGCTTTTCCGTCATTTGCCCGAATTGCCGTCATCCCAACCTCGGAGCCGCGAGGTTTTGCGGGGATTGCGGTGAGCGCCTCGACCAACCGCAGGCGCTGGGCGAGCGCAAGGTGGTCACCGTCCTTTTCGCCGACATCGTCGGTTCGACCGAACTGATCGGGGACAACGATCCCGAACAGGCGCTCGATCGGCTGCCCCCCGCGCTGGCCCGCATGGGAAACGCGGTCAATCAATTCCAGGGCACCATCATCCGCAGCATGGGCGACGGCCTGATGGTGATTTTCGGCGTCCCCCACGCCCAGGAGGACCACGCGCTGCGCGCCTGCCAGGCCGCGCTCTTGATGGTGCAGTCGTCACACGACAACGGCATCACGCTTCGGGTCGGAATTCACTCCGGAGAGATCGTCGCCGGTCTGCCCGACAAGTTCACCGGGGAGCAAAGCGTCTACGGCGCCGCCGTGCATCTGGCGAGCCGGCTGGAGCACATGGCCCAGCCCGGCGACATCTGCGTCACCGAATCGACGTTCAGGCTGGTGCAATCGCATTGCGACGGCCGGCCGCTTGGCCATCAGGACGTCAAGGGATTTCCGCGGCCGATCGGGATCTACCGGATTGCCGGAATGAAGGCGTCGCGCGCGCCGTTCCGGGACAATGTCATCGGAGCCTATCGCGGGCGGGATGCGGAACTGACCATCCTTCACGACGCGTTTGCGGGGGCCGAGCGCGGAACCGGCAAGGCGATTGGGATCTCGGCGCCTCCCGGTCTCGGCAAGAGCCGCCTGTGTTTCGAGTTCGCCAAGGCCGCGAGGGACCGGATGGTGCCGGTGCTGGAGGCGAGGGCGTCACCCTATGATCATTCGGGTCCGTTGCAGCCGCTGGTGGAATTCTTCCGGACCTATTTCAGGATCACATCCGCGGACGCCCCAGAGACGGCGCGCGCGAAAATCGTATCGCGGATCGAGGCGGCGGTCCCGGAGCTTGTCGAGGACGTGGCGGTACTGTTCGAATTTCTTGGCATTGCCGATGCCAAGCTACCCCCGTCAACCCTCGATCCCAAGGTCAGGCATTCGCGACTCATTAACCTGGTCGTCAGCCTCGTGCGTGATGGAACGCGAACGCCCTCGGTGATCGTCATCGAAGATATTCACTGGCTCGACGAGGCGAGTATCGAGTTTGTGTCGGCGTTGGTGCGAGTAGCACCGGTTAGCCGCGTGCTGCTCGTGCTCAATTATCGACCTACCTTTCAGGCCCCCTGGAAGGATGGATTGGGCTTTCACGAAATCCGGCTCGAGGAATTGCGCGACGAAGACGTCTCCTCCCTCATCAGGGACTTGGTCGGCGATGATCCGTCCACCGCCGCCATTCGCGATCGCATCGTCGAGAGAAGCGGTGGCAACCCGTTCTTTGCGGAGGAATTGATCAGGTCGCTGGTCGACAGCGGCGAGCTGGATGGCCGGCCGGGAAATTACAGGGCGCTAGAAGGATCGCGGGCGGAAACACTTCCGGCCACCGTCCAATCCGTGATCGGAGCACGCGTCGACCGCCTCTCGCCATCGGACAAGGAGGTGCTGCAGATCGGTGCAACGATCGGGCGAGAATTTCCGGTGTCGGTTCTCGCCGAGATAACGCGAGCGACCGCCGCCGATCTCGCCGGCATTCTCGGCAGGCTGTCTCAGGTGGGGCTGGTCCAAGGGATGTCGATCGAGAATGAGCCCGATCGTTTCGCGTTCCGCCATCCTTTGATCCAGGAGGTTGCCTATGCCATGCAGTTGCGGACCCGGCGGATCGAGCTTCATGCGGCGGTGGCGAAGGCGCTGGAACGGTTTCATCATAATCAGCTCAGCGAATATGCCGATCTGATCGCATATCATTTCGAGGCGGCCAGGGATCTGGCGTCGGCCGCAATCTACACTGCCCGCGCCGCCGCCTGGATCGGGACCACGAATGCGAGGCTGGCGTTGAAGTCGTGGCAAAAGGTGCGGCTGTTGCTGCAGTCGCTGCCGCGCACGCCCGAAACCGACCGCCTGCGCTTCAAGGCATCCGGACAGGTGATGAATGCAGCGTGGCGGGAAGGCATCAGCGCCGAGGAAATCGCGCCGTTTGCCAAGGAAGCGCTCGATCTTTCCAGGGAGATGCAGGACTCCGCCGCTGAGGTGCTGACGCTAGCCGTGTACGGCCGGCTTTCCGCATGTACGGGCTCGGCGGACGATTATGTGAAACAGGTCTTGCAGGCGATCAATCTTTCCGGGAATGCCGATCCCGGCGTCAGGACCATGCTGCAGGTGTTCCTGTGCCAGGCCTGTGGTTACGCCGGAAAGCTTCGGGAGGCGCTGCAGGCCAGCGATACGGCGCTTGCGCGGATTGGAGATATCCGGCCGTCCCACGACGCGATGATCGGCTTCAGCGTGGAAAGGTGGGTTGAAAGCCTCCGGGCGCGGCTGCTGGTGCGAATGGGCAGTTTCGCCGCGGCGAAGCAAAGCATCGACAGGCTGGCGTCGAGTGAGAAGGATAATTCGGATCCTGCCGTCCAGTTCATTCCGCATCTGGCTGCGGTCGAACTCGCATGGCTCACACAGGACCAGAAACTCGCCGAACTTCACAGCAGCCGCATCGATGAGATCGCTACAAGCAGCCGCATTCCCTATGTCGCGGTCTATGCTGCCGTTTGCAAGTCGTTGGCGCTTTCGTTGTCAGGTAACCACGTCGCCGCAATACAGAAGCTTGAATCGGCCATCCGGCTGGCGACCGAGGCCTTTGCAGGAATGGAGTATCAAAGCGAAATGCTGGCGTTCCTTGCGGAGATCCATTTGAGGAGCAACAGCCCGACGGCCGCGTTCCGGGTCGCCGAAAGGGCGATGGCGGTTGCCAGGGATCGTCGCGCCCGATTGGCGGAATGCCGCGCCGCAATCGTCCTAGCGAAAGTGCTGGGCGAAGGAGAGTTCAGCCACTCCGAATTCAGGACCGGCGATCTGCTCGCGCTGGCGAGTCGACTTATCGAGGAGACCGGCGCACTTCCTTACAAGAAACTGCTTTCCGAGGCGCAGCCTTCTGCGGCTTCATGCGGATGAGCAACGTAAACTCGCGCAGGCCGTAATCTCCGAGCAATCGGACGCTGCAACCGAGTTGCTCCCTGCAGAAACCGGCCCAGCGTTGTGGGTTGCTGCGATAGAGCCCATCCTCGGTCGGCTTGTCGTCGTGCGGCAACAGGAAATTGACGGCGAAGCCGATCCGGCTGCTGGCGCGCATATCGGCGAGGATTGACTCCACATAATTCTCCCACTCGCCGACGGGGTGACCGAGACGGACATTGCAGACCCCACTGGCGATCGAATAGTCCGCCCTCCGACCGCAGCGTGAGCCCACGGCAAAAACCGCGCGTCCGTGGCTGCCCCAGCGTTCGCGGGCCACCGTGATCATCGACGCTGAAATGTCGATGCCGCGATAGCCGACTTCGGCCTCGGCATGTCGCATGTTCAGATACTCCAGCAGCGCACCGTAGCCGCAGCCGAAATCGTTCAGGCTGAGCGGCGCGCTGAAATCGCAAACCTTCATAAGCTGGGCGAACCGCAGATACTGCGAGGCCGCATTCGGCCAATCGACCCCAAGCGGGTTAGGGCCGTGGCGTTCGATCGTTCCCGAATAGTAATCGCGAACCCTGGCGCGCAACCCACGCATGCGCGAGCTTCAATCTACTTCTTGCGTGCGCCTGCCTTGGGCCGGTCCGCGCCGATGGTCGGCACCGAGATGGTGAGATAGGTCTTGGTTGAAAATGAGAACGGCTTGTCTGAGGTGATGTGAACGATACCTCGGGGAGATTCTGCCGGGTGCCAGGTGAAATAGACTGGCAAGGGCCGTGAACTTTCCAGGTTTTCCCGGAGCGAAGCGAGGATTTGATCGTGTCCGCTCAGCGTCGACGGCTTTTCATCGACGTCGGCTTTGGTTTTCATCAGGGATTGGAGGTATTTCATGAAGCCGTCGCGGTCGGTCTCTCCGACGGGGGCGATGTTGAGCAAAGCAAACGCGCTCTTGAGCGTATGTGGCCGTGAGAACAGCTTGAACTCGCGCTGAAACCCGATCATCTCGGTCAACGCATCGCCGATGGCGAACCGGGCATTCAACTGTTGCTGGACATGAGGGACGTACCCATCGGCGACTAACGCACCCATTCTACACCTCCTGAAAACACTGCTGAAAAAGCCATGTTAGCCTGCTTCCTGGTCCTCGGCCAGAAGCAAGTGGCAGGACATCCAGCGGCAGACGTGGATCGCGGTCGCGCAATTGCGCCGAGGTTCGGGCCGTGCATGATGGTGGCGCAGTATCCGCGTCGCCGCGACAGCGCGCCACCCAACTCTCACCCGGCCAAACCCCATGCGTCTTCCCTTCTTCTATGGCTGGCTGATCGTTGCGGTGACGTTCGTGACCATGGCGATCGGGGTCAATGCGCGGACCGCGTTCTCGCTGTTCTTTCCGCCGATCATCGGCGAGTTCGGCTGGGAGCGGGGCGTCACCGCGGGCGCCTTTTCCTTTGGCTTTGTGGTGTCCGCCGGCGTCAGCCCGCTGATCGGCCGGCTGATGGACCGCTTTGGTCCGCGCGCGGTGATGGAACTCGGCGTTGCGTTGATGGGGGGCGGGTTGCTGCTGGCGCCGCTGACGAGCGAGCCATGGCACCTTTACCTCACCATCGGCGTGCTGGTCGGCGCGGGCAGCGTCTGCCTCGGCTATTCCGGCCAGTCGCTGTTCCTGCCGAACTGGTTCATCCGCCGCCGCGGGCTTGCGATGGGGCTGGCGTTCGCCGGCGTCGGCATCGGCTCGGTGACGCTGCTGCCGTGGGTGCAGCACATGATCGAGCAGACCGGCTGGCGCACCGCCTGCACCGCAATGGGCATTCTGGTTTTCGTCGTGCTCGGGCCGATCAACCTGTTGCTGCGAATGCGGCCCGAGCATCTCGGCCTGCTGCCGGACGGCGACGCGGCGCCGTCGGCGACATCGGCCGCGCCAATCTCGAACATTGTCGATCCGGTCTGGGCCGCAACCGACTGGACGCTCCGCCGCGCGATGGCGACCGCGCGGTTCTGGTGGATTGCGCTCGGCTACTTCTGCGGCCTCTATGTCTGGTACGCGGTGCAGGTGCACCAGACCAAGTTCCTGCTCGACATCGGCTTCAGCGCCAATGTCGCGGTGTGGTCGCTCGGCGTCGTCAGCCTGCTCGGCATTCCCGGCCAGATCTGGCTCGGGCATCTATCCGACCGGATCGGGCGCGAATGGATCTGGGCGGTGAGCTGCGCCGGCTTTGCGATCTGCTTTGCGGCGCTGATCGGGTTGAAGTTCGCGCCGGCGCTGCCGCTGGTCTACCTCATGATCTTCACCCAGGGCGCGCTCGGCTATGGCCTGACCTCGATCATGGGCGCGGTGGTGCTGGAGATCTTCCAGGGCAGACATTATGGCAGCATTTTCGGCACCATCATGCTGGCGGCGCTGGCCGGCGGCGCCGCCGGTCCGTGGGTGACCGGGCTGGTGTTCGATCTTTCCGGCAGTTATACAGTGGCGTTTGCGATCGGCATCGTCGTCAGCATCCTGTCGGCAGTGGCGATCTGGCAGGCCTCGCCGCGCAAGGTGCGGGCGGTCGCGGGACAGGTGTATAAAGTCTCACAGGCCGGCGCGCGTTGACGGGTTGGCGTCAGGCCGCTGAGATGCCCATCGCCCTTTGCAGGTCGCCGATGGCGCGCAGGAAGCTGTCGGGCGGCGTGGTTTCCGGATCGATCAGGCGGTGCAGCCTGAAACCGTCTTCCAGCGCCAGCACCACGGCGCCGGCCCAGGTCGGATTGAGAATGGTCGTCCGGCCGCTGTTCCTGGCGGTGGTCTCGATGATGTCGGTGACCAGTCTGCGCCGGGCGCGCAGCCGCTTGGCGAGTTCGGGCCTGCGCTTTTCGGCGCGCGCCACGAACAGGATCATCTCCATATGCAGCAGCGGCGAGCGACCGAGCGGGTCCTGCCGGCTGCGGTCCATGGTCTTCAGCGCGTCGATGAAATCCGCCAGGCTCTTGTGCCGGTCGAGCAGATCGTGAATGCGCCGGATCGATTGCTCGACATGGTTCTCGAGCATGGCGATGATCAGTTCGTCCCGGCTCTTGAAGTTCGAATAGAACGCGCCGCGGGTGAAACCGGCCGCGGCCGCGATCGCCTCGATGCTGGCGCCGCCGATGCCCAGTTCCTCGAACACGCGTGCCGCCGCCTCGAACAGTTTTTCGCGGGTGTCGTCGCGGGTGGGTCTGGTTCGGACTCTTGACATCGCTTCAGGTTAGGTCAGAATGCAACTCAATACAACAATGTATCGAGTGGACGGATTGCGCCCCGCGGCCCCCGCGGCAACAAGAGGTCACCATGAACGAGCATGTTCAGGCCGCGAGCAGCGCGCCATTGTTCGACCCGCTGTCCCCCGATTTCATCCGCGATCCCTATCCGCATTACTCGCGCATGCGCGCCACCGATCCGGTGCACCTGACGCCGCTCGGCATGTACGTGGCCAGCCGCCATGCCGAGGCCAGCCTCGTGATGCGGGACAAGCGCTTCGGCAAGGACTACGTCAACCGCACCATCCGCCGCTACGGCCCCAGAATCATGGACGAGCCGGTGTTCCGCAGCATGAGCCACTGGATGCTGCAGCAGGATCCGCCGGACCATACCCGTCTGCGCGGGCTGGTGGTCAAAGCCTTCACGGCGCGCCGGGTCGAGGACATGCGCCCGCGCATCCAGCAGATCGTCGATGAGACGCTCGACCGCATCATTCCCAAGGGCAGGATGGACCTGATCGAGGATTTCGCGTTCCGCCTGCCGGTGACCATCATCTGCGACATGCTCGGAATCCCCGAAGACCATCGCGAGGTGTTCTACGCCAGTTCGCGCGACGGCGGACGGCTGCTCGACCCGGTGCCGCTGTCGGCCGAGGAAATCCAGAAAGGCAACGCCGCCAACGCCATGGCCTCGATGTATTTCCAGCAATTGTTCGAGCTGCGGCGCAAGGATCCGCGCGACGACCTGATCACCCTCCTGGTGCAGGCCGAGGAAGACGGCAGCAAGCTCTCCAACGAGGAGCTGACCGCCAACATCATCCTGCTGTTCGGCGCAGGCCACGAGACCACGGTCAACCTGATCGGCAACGGCCTGCTGGCGCTGCATCGCAATCCCGATCAGCTCGAACTGCTGAAGGCCAACCCGCAACTGATCACCAACGCCATCGAGGAGTTCCTGCGCTACGATTCGTCGGTGCAACTGACCGGCCGGGTGGCGCTGGAGGACATCGAGGACCTCGGCGGCAAGCGAATCCCGAAGGGCGAGACCGTGCTGTGCCTGCTCGGCTCGGCCAACCACGATCCTGCGGTCTATCCAGATCACCCTGAGCGCCTCGTTATCGCCCGGCCCAACGTCAGGCCGCTGTCGTTTGGCGGCGGCATTCACTTCTGTCTCGGCGCCCAGTTGGCGCGGATCGAGGCCGAGGTCGCGATCTCGACCCTGTTGCGCCGGCTCCCGGAGCTGCGGCTCGATGACGCGGTCAATCCGGAATGGCGGCCGACCTTCGTGTTGCGCGGCCTGAAGCGCTTGCCCGCGAGCTGGTAACGGTTCCGGGCAGCGTTTCCCCGCCTGATTCGGTCTAATCGGGGCAGCTCGCGATGGCGCTGTGACTTCGGCACACTTGTCTCTATATTCCGGGTTGCTCCGGCACCGGGTTCGGCGTGACGCGGCCTGCGCCGGGGCGGTTCAAGGGGAGACACCGTGCAGACGACGCTGCTCGGCCTGGCAATCGCCTTCATCATCGCGCTGATCGCCGCGCTTGTCGGGCCGTACTTCATTGACTGGAACCAGTTTCGGCCGCAGTTCGAGGCCGAGGCGACGCGGATCATCGGCGCGCCGGTTCGCGTCGGGGGCAAGCTTGACGCCCGGCTGCTGCCGTCGCCCTCGTTGCAACTGCATTCCGTGGTGGTCGGCGGCGCCAACGACCTCGGCAAGGTTCGCGCCGACAAGCTCGATGTGGAATTCAGCCTGGGGTCGCTGATGCGCGGCGAGGTGCGCGCCACCGAACTGACGATCAACGGCATGTCGCTCGATCTTGGGCTGGATTCCCGAGGGCGGATCGACTGGCCGGCCTCGACCGGTGCGTTCAATCTGGGCTCGCTGGCGATCGATCGGTTGAATCTCACCGGCCGCATCGCCCTGCATGATGCGGCCAGCCGTGGCACGCTCGAACTCAACGACATCGTCTTCAGCGGCGACGTCCGCTCGCTCGCCGGCTCGATCCGCGGCGACGGCACCTTCATGCTGTCGGACACGCGTTACCCGTTTCGCGTCTCGTCGGGGCAGGGCCCCGACGGCAACGGCACCCGGATTCATCTGAACATCGATCCGGGCCAGCGCGCGCTGGCGGTCGATCTCGATGGCGTCCTGACCTTCGAGGCCCGCGCGCCACGTTTCGAGGGCGCGCTCTCGTTCGCCGCTCCCGCCCAAAAAGGCAATGACGAGGAGACGCCATGGCGCATCGCCGCGAAGGTCAGGGCCGACTATTCGGCGGCCCGGCTCGAACAGGTCGAGCTGACCTATGGCGCGGAAGAGCGGGCGCTGAAGCTTTCCGGCGCCGGCGATATCCGCTTCGGCGCGACGCCGCTGCTGCGCGCGGCGCTGTCGGCGCGCCAGCTCGACGCCGACCGGTTCGTCGCCAAGACCAGTTCTACCAGCAACTCGGCGAAGAACAGCTCTGCGAACAATCCGGCCGAGCCGGTCCGGGCCTGGCCGGCTTTGCGGGCCCTGACCGCGGGAATTCCGCATCTGCCGCTGCCCTCGCAGATCCAGCTCGCCTCCGAACAGGTCATGCTCGGGGGGCGCCCGTTGCAGGATATTGCCGCCCAGTTGCACGGTGACGCCGGGTCCTGGCGGGTCCACAGGCTGGAATTCCGCGCGCCCGGCGCGACACGAGTCTCACTCAGCGAGGCGGGTGCGAAAAATGTTGGACTGGACCAGTTCAAGGCCGGCATCAACATCGAATCGACCGACCCCGACGCGCTGCTGACCTGGCTGCAGGGCCGCGGCGACATCGGCTATCGCAGCCAGAAACCGCTGAGACTGCGCGGCGACGTCACCATGGCGTCGGATGGCTTTGTCATCGACGCCATGAAGGCCGAGATCGACGGTGGCACCGTGGAGGGGCGCGTTGCGGTGTCGCACCGGAGGCCAGATCGCGGTTCCCGGATCGTTGCGGAAGTGAAAGCGGAGCGTCTCGATCTCGACGCCGCCACGGCGGTTGCACGGTCGCTGGCGGGGCCCCAGGCCGAGTGGCCGGATGAGGGGCAGCTTTCGCTCGACATCGGCCAGGCCATTTCTGCCGGGCAGGAGCTCAGGCCGTTGCTCGCCAGGCTGGGCTATTCGCCGAACAGGATATCGCTCGACCAGCTGAAGATCGGCCAGCCCGACAGCGTGACGCTGGAAGGCGCGGGAAGTTTCGACCGCGTCAATGCGTCCGGAAGGCTCGCGCTGGACTCCGGCGCCGCCTCGCTCGCGCGGCTCACGGGTTTGATCGCGCCGTTTGCGCCTTCGCTGGCAGCGCGGCTCGACGCGATGGGCTCCAGCCCGGGGCCGGCGCGCCTGAAACTGTCGCTCGATCTCGATAATCATCCCGGGCAGGCCGATCGCGCCCAGGCGCGCGCCGTCGTCGACCTCGACTCGCCGCAACTCAAGGGCCGCGCCACCCTCACCGCCAGGCCGCCCGTCGCAGCGATCACCGGCGTTGATCTGGCCGCGCTCGGACGCAGCGAAGTCGGGATCGAGGCGAAATGGTCGTCCGGGCAAGGCCGCGCGCTGCTGGCGTTGCTTGGTTTCGATGGCGCCGTTGCAGCCGGCGACGGCCCGGCGCAATTCGAGGGGACGGCGACGGGCGCGTGGGGCGCTGCGTTGCGGCTCAAGGCACGGATAGCAGGTACGGGGCTCGATGCCGAAGCGGAGGGTTCGGCCGAACCGTGGGCGCAGGACGCCAAGGCCAATCTCTCCCTGAAGGTTCGCAGCGCCAATCTCGGCCCGCTGCTCGGTCTCAGGCCGGCAGATACGCTGGCGCAGAACATAGGCCTGTCCGCGCGCGTCGTCCTTGCCGGTGGCCGGCTGACTTTCGACGATCTCGACAGCAGCATCGGCGGTGCGCGCCTGCGCGGTCGGCTGGCGGTCAATCTGGCGCATGAGAAGGAGGTGGAGGGCGAGATCGGCGCCGACCGGCTCGCACTGGCGCCGGCCTTTGCCTTTGCGCTGGGCGCGGCCGGACATGACGCGGCCGAGCCGCTCGGGGCCGGGCTGATGAAGGGCTGGCGCGGCCGGATCGCGTTTCAGGCGTTGCAGGGACTGCTTCCGGGCGGAAGCGAAATTCAGCCGGTAAGCGGGATCATCAAGAGCGACGGCCGTTCGCTGACCTTCGATTCCATCCAGGGCAAGATCGGCGGTGGAGAGGTCACCGCCAGCGTCGATGCCAGGCCGGGAGCCAATGGCACGATGCTGAACGCCAGCGTTCAGTTCAGCGGCGTCGACGGCACGTCGCTGCGCTATCGCAACCTCGCAATGCCCGCGGGCCGGGCTTCGATGCAGATGACATTGACGAGCCAGGGCCGTAGCGCTTCGGCGTTGTCGGGGGCGCTGTCCGGCAGCGGAACGCTGACGCTGGAGCAGGCCAGGATCGCCGGGCTCGACCCGCGCGCCTTCGAGGCAGGAGTTCGCGCCAACGACAGCGGGCAGGCGAGGGATGGCGCGAGGCTCGCGCAGATCGTCGAGGCGGCGCTTTCGGCCGGCGCGCTCGCAATACCGTCGGCGCAAATACCTTTCATCATCCGGGACGGCCGCGTTCGCGTCGGCGCCACCACGCTCGACGGCAACGGCGTGCGTGCCGTTGTTTCTGGTGGATACGACGTTCCCGCCGATCAGGCCGATATCCGCGCCGCGCTCGCCCTGACGATGACGGCCGGGCGACCGGAGATCCAGCTGTTTGCCGTCGGCACGCCCGATGCGCTGACGCGAAGCATTGACGTGACCGCGTTTTCATCCTGGTTGGCAGTGCGGGCGATCGATTACGAGACCCGGAGGCTCGACGCCATTGAACGGGGCGAGCCACCGCCGGCCATGCCGGCGCCGATATCACTGCCCGTGGATGCGCACGGACCCACGCCGGAGGCGATCCCACCCGGCGAGGCGTTGACCCATGTGCCGCTGCCCGGCCGCGACCCGCGGCGATCTCCGCAGAAGTCGAAGCCGGCAGCGCCGCGCGCGCCGCCGGTTGTCAGCGCCCCGTTAGCACCATCGCCAGCCGGCGGGCAGCCGCAGGTTGCGCCGCTACCGCCTCCGATCGATGTCAAGCCCGCCGCGGGTGCCGCAAAGCCGAAACCGCGTCCGCCGCTGGCGCTGACGCCGCAGGTCGCCAATCCGCCGCGTCCGCCGTTGCAAAACAGCAATTGATCGGGATTGGAGTTAAATCGTCCGGCGACGGTGCCTGGGGGCGCGAAGGCAATGGCATCCGCATGCATCTAAGCCTGCGAACGCTGCCCCTCCTGTGCGGCGGCGGGCATTGCGCGGGTTCGGAAATAGTCGAGCACGAAAAGCCGGATTGCCGAGGACAAATTGCCCTGCTGACGGTTGCTGTCGATCTCGCCCACCAGCTCCGACAATGTCATGTTTCGCAGGCCCGAAATTTCCTTCATGCCGTTCCAGAAGGCCTCTTCCAGGCTGACGCTGGTCTTGTGACCGCCTACCACGATCGAGCGTTTGACGACGGGCGACTTCATGATGCGTCTCCGTCTTCGATCCTGTGCTGGTCCAGCACATTGTTGGCGCGGTCCTTCTGATGTTCGTCGCGTACGCGTTCGGCTTTGGTCCGGCCGAACCGCGCGCGGTTGGCGTCGGCCTCGCTGGCCGATTGCTGCCGCTCGCTACGCTTCTTGAAGCGCTTGAAGTTGACCAGATCGCCCATTCCCGTATCCCTCATCCGGCGACTCGCAGGCGAAATTCATCGGCAAGAAGAAAGCCATCGGGCGGCGCGCAAGCAAAGACGACCGTCATCGGGGATCCCCGTGCGATGTGCTCTGATAGCATCAAAAGTCAAATTTCGCTCTTCGAAAACCAAACAATCCGTGCTTTTTGCAATATGTCGGCGGAACGGCGATAGTTTGATGCACTACAATCTTTAGGCGCTTGGTTGCAAAAATAATTGCCTGCTTCCGTAGTTTCCCGGTCCGCTGCAATCAGCCTGGGCGTGTCATCTTGCCCGGTTGCATGAGCCGGTCGAATTCCGCGGCGTCCACAAACCCAAGCCGCACGGCCTCCTGCTTCAGCGTCGTTCCGCGAGCATGCGCGGCCTTGGCGACCGCTGCAGCGTTGTCATATCCGATCCTGGGCGCGAGCGCGGTGACCAGCATCAGAGAACGTTCCATCAACTCGCGGATGCGCTTTTCGTCGGCTCGTATACCGGCCACGCAATGTTCCCTGAAAGAGCGGGCAGCATCAGCCAACAGTTCTATGGAATGCATCATACAATATGCCAGCACCGGCTTGTAGACGTTCAACTCGAAATGACCCTGGCTACCGGCCACTGTGATGGTGGTCTGATTGCCGAACACCTGGCAGCAAACCATGGTCATCGCCTCGCATTGGGTCGGGTTGACCTTGCCGGGCATGATCGAGGAGCCCGGCTCGTTTTCGGGCAGGATCAACTCGCCGAGGCCGGAACGCGGACCCGATCCCAAGAGGCGAATATCGTTGGCGATCTTGAACAGGCCGGTCGCGACCGAATTGATCGCGCCATGCACCAGCACGTAGGCGTCGTTCGACGCCAGCGCCTCGAATTTGTTGGGAGCGCTGGTGAAGGGCAGGCTGGTGATTTTCGCGACGTGCCTGGCGAACCGTTTGGCAAAACCAGGTTTCGAGTTCAAACCGGTACCGACGGCGGTGCCGCCCTGCGCCAGCGGGAACAGTTCCTTCACCGCCACCTGCAGCCGCGCGATGCCGTTCTCGACCTGCGCGGCATAGCCGGAGAATTCCTGCCCCAGGGTGAGGGGCGTCGCATCCTGGGTATGGGTTCGCCCGATCTTGACGATGGCAGCGAACGCCTTTTCCTTCTTGCGCAATTCGAGATGAAGTTCGCTCAGGGCCGGGATCAGGTCGGTGACGATCCGCCCGGCCGCGGCGACATGCATTGCGGTCGGAAACGAATCGTTTGAGGACTGGCTCATATTGACGTGATCGTTGGGATGAATCGGCGCCTTGGCGCCGATCTCTCCGCCGAGCATCTCGTTGGCGCGGTTGGCGATTACCTCATTGAGGTTCATGTTGGTTTGGGTGCCGGAGCCGGTCTGCCATACGACCAGGGGGAAGTGCTCGTCGAGCTTGCCCTCGATCACCTCGCGCGCGGCGCGGATGATGGCCCCGGCGCGGCGCGCGTCGAGCTGACCGAGTTCCTGATTGGTTTGCGCAGCCGCGAGTTTGACGATGCCGAGCGCATGGACGATTGCGATCGGCATGCGGTCCTGGCCGATCTTGAAGTTCCGCCGCGAGCGTTCGGTCTGGGCGCCCCAGTAGCGGTCGGCGGCCACCTCGATCGGACCGAAGCTGTCGGTTTCGCGGCGGGTGGATTTTCTGCCGGATGTCACCCGTCGGGCCATGCATAACGTCCGTTGCGCCGTCCAATGGCGGGACATCCACACTACCGCATCGCCGACTTTCTCGCGCGCGGATTATTTCTTGCGGAAACGATCCAGCCGCACCACTTCCGCGCCGTCGCCAGGCTTCGCCGGCGCATCGCCCCTTTCGGCGGCAGCTGCCGGTTCGATGACGGGCAGGGCGGACGGGGGGGCAACCGCGGGAAGCTTGGCCGCCGGCGTCTCAGTCGCCGCCTCCGACGGCTCGAACTGCAGGCCGAATTGAACGGAAGGATCGAGAAAGCTCTTGATCGCCGCGAACGGCACCACCAGCCGCTCCGGGATGCCGCCGAACGACAGGCCAACCTCGAAACGATCTTCCGTAACCACCAGGTCCCAAAACTGGTGCTGCAGGATGATCGTCATCTCCTCCGGATATTGCGCAAGCAGACGCGGCGACAGCTTGACGCCCTCGGCGGTGGACATGAAGGTGATGAAGAAATGATGCTCGCCGGGCAGCCCGTGCTCGGCCGCGTCGGTCAGTACGCTTCGCAGCACGCCGCGCAGCGCGTCGCGCGCCAGCACGTCATAACGGATGTGATCGGTCGCCATGGGTGTCCTGTTGCGTTGAGTGGCCGCCGGTCGCCCGACTCGCCCTGTTAGACTGATCGTATCCTGCCGCCGGCCGCAGGTCAGCAGCCGTGACGGGCCGAATTTGCGGCGGAAACCCGCCGCCGGGGCGGCCAAAGGCAAAAGAATGAGGTGGAGGCTTCTGTTGCCAGGTGCCTCCGGACCCCGCCTGACGGAGCTTAACCCGTCAGGACTTCAGACTTGGTCTTTCAGACTGCGTTACGCAGCCTGAGCAACCGGAGCATAGTTGTCGTTTGCAACTATTGCATAGCCCGATAACGGCGGAACCATACCGGGAAAAAACGCGCCCTTTACGCCCTCGTCGATCCTGGTTCGCCCCCGCCGAAGCCCGCCCGCGATTGGTGGGCTTCGGTGGAGGCGCCGGGTACTGCCCCCGGGTCCGAATGGTTTATTGCGACGGTCATTTATTTCCATAGCCGGCGAACCGGCATCCCCAATATAGGGCTAAATCCGGGAGAAAAACAGGGGCCGTCCGGGGACGGCATCCGGGCTGGCAATGCTGGCAGGCGGCAGCCGCGTCGCAAGGCGTGGCGGCCCTACCTCGGCCTTGCGGCGTATCCAGCCTTGGCGCGGGCCTAAAGCTCCGGGCGTTGCGGGCCGACCGCGGCTTGGGTTTTGCTGGCGTTATGTGAGAAAAATGCTAGGCAGTGACAGGGACAAGTATCCGGGTGATCCAAACAACGGGCAAGAAGCCCGGCTTTGGGGGGAGAGAGACATGAACGCTACGCCGGGCCATTCGCCGGTCAAATCTATCATGCCGAGATGGGTTCGCGGCCCGCAGGATTTTGTTGGCGGAATCGCCTTGATGGCGATTGCCCTGTTCGCGCTTTGGGCGTCGAGCGATCTACAGGGAATGCGCGGGTTTTCGTTCGGCGCCGGCACGGCGCCGCGGATGTTCGCGTTTCTGCTGCTGGGACTGGGCGCCGCCGTCACCGTTGTCGGGGTTTTGACCGAAGGGGCCCACCTCGCCAAGTATCACTGGCGCGGTCCATTGTTTGTGACGCTCGCGATCCTGACGTTTGCCGTCACCATCCGGCCGATGGGAATGATCTTTGCCGCCATGACGAGCTTCATGATCGCTGCCTGCGGAACACCGGAGACACGGTGGACGGAGACGTTCATCGTCGGCGTCTGTCTGACCACGTTTTGCAGCCTTTTGTTTCCTTACGCGCTCGGCCTGCCATTGCAGCTCCTGCCGTCTTTCTTGATCCGCTGAGGGCACGATGGGCGATCTCTTTTCAAATCTTGGGCTTGGCTTCGGCGTCGTTTTCCAGCTCGTGCAGTGGAGCCCCGCCTTTCTTGGCGGCGCTTCCATCCCGATCCCGGTAAACATCCTGCTGTGCCTGATCGGTGCGCTGGTCGGAACACTGGTCGGCGTGCTGCCGGGAATCGGCACGATCGCCACTGTCGCCATGCTGCTGCCGATCACCTTCGGCCTGCCGCCGGTGGGCGCGCTGATCATGCTGGCCGGCATCTATTACGGTGCGCAGTATGGCGGCTCGACCACCTCGATCCTGGTCAATATTCCCGGTGAGGCCGGCTCGGTCGTCACTGCGCTCGACGGCTTTCAGATGGCTAAGCAAGGTCGCGCAGGACCGGCGCTGGCGATCGCCGCGATCGGGTCGTTCTTTGCCGGCTGCGTCGCGACGGTCTTGATTGCCGTGCTCGGCGCGCCGCTCACCAAGCTCGCACTGGCGTTCGGGCCTGCCGAGTATTTCTCGCTGATGGTGCTCGGACTGATCTTTGCGGTGGTTCTGGCGAAAGGGTCAGTGCTGAAGGCGATCGCAATGATCGTGTTCGGGCTGCTTTTGTCCATGGTGGGATCCGACATCGAAACCGGCGCGTCGCGCATGGCTTTCAACATTCCCGAACTGGCTGATGGCCTCGGCTTCGCAACGGTGGCGATGGGCCTGTTCGGTTTTGCGGAGATCATCCGCAACCTCGATGCCGGCGGCGAAACCGATCGCAAACTGGTTCAGGAAAAAGTCTCGGGGCTGATGCCGACGGTGAGGGATCTCAAGGATTCGACCCCCGCCATCTTGCGCGGCACTGCGCTTGGATCGATCCTCGGCATCCTGCCGGGCGGCGGCGCCGTGATCGCATCTTTCGCGGCCTACACGCTCGAAAAGAAGATATCGAAGAATCCGTCGCGTTTTGGCCGCGGCGCGATCGAAGGCGTGGCGGCGCCCGAAAGCGCCAACAACGCCGCGGCGCAGACCTCGTTCATTCCGCTGTTGACGCTCGGCATTCCTCCCAACGCCGTGATGGCGCTGATGGTCGGTGCGATGACCATCCACGGCATCGTGCCGGGCCCCCAGGTGATGCAGAAGCAGCCGGAACTGGTGTGGGGCATGATCGCCTCGATGTGGGTCGGCAATCTGATGCTGCTGATCATCAACCTGCCGCTGGTGGGGATCTGGGTACGGCTGTTGCGGGTGCCCTATCGCCTGATGTTTCCGGCAATCGTGGTTTTTTGTTGCATCGGCATCTATTCGGTGAACAACGCCCCGACGGACGTCATGCTCGCCGGCGGATTCGGGCTGCTCGGCTATTGGCTGATCAAGCACGATTTCGAGCCGGCGCCATTGCTGCTCGGGATGGTGCTGGGACCGCTGATGGAGGAGAACCTGCGCCGGGCGCTGTTGATCTCGCGCGGCGACTGGAGCGTGTTCCTGACGCGGCCGCTTTCGGCGGTGCTGATGGTTCTCGCCGCCGCACTGCTCGTGCTGGCGATCCTGCCCTCGCTGCGCAAGAAACGGGACGAGGTGTTTGTTGAGTCGGAAAACTGACCTGCGACGGTGCGTCACAGTCCGAAGGTCTGATCGACCCTGGGTTGGCTGATGTGCCAAGAACCAGGCCATGAAAAGAACGGCCGGCAGGTCCGGCATCACAACGAACTTTGGGAGATCAAGATGAAGCGTTATGGTCGCTCAGTCGCGGGCGGATTTCTGGCGGCGCTGGCCGTTTTGGGCTTGCCGTCTTCGCAGGCGCAGGCCCAAGCCTATCCGACGCGCAGCATCACCATGATCGTGCCGTTTGCGGCGGGCGGTCCGACCGATGTCATCTCGCGCATCGTCACCGGCCATATGGCGCAAACGCTCGGCCAGACCATCATTATCGAGAATGTGGTCGGCGCCGGCGGCACCACCGCCACGACGCGCGCCTCGCGCGCCGCCAATGACGGCTACACGCTGATAACAGGGCATATGGGCACCCACGCCGCTTCCGTGCCGCTTTATCCCAATCTGGCCTACCACCCGGAGAAGAATTTCGAGCCGGTCGCCTTGCTGGCGGGAACCCCGATCCTGATCCTGGCGCGCAAGGATTTCCCGCCAAAGGACCTCAAGGAATTCGTTGCGTATGTGAAGACCAACGAAGCCAAGGTCAACGCGGCGCACGCCGGCGTCGGCTCGGTTTCGAACGTGTCGTGCGAGTTGCTGAACTCAATTCTGGGCATCAAGCCGACCGGCGTTCCCTTCAACGGCACCGGGCCGGCGATGAACGCCCTTGTCGGCGGTCAGGTCGATTACATGTGCGACCAGATCGTCAACGCCGTCCCGCAGATCAACGGCGGCACGATCAAGGCCTATGCCATCGCGACGCCCCAGCGCAATCCGTCCTTGCCAAACGTCCCGACCACGGCCGAGGCCGGCCTGCCGGCCTTCCAGGCCCAGGCGTGGAACGCGATTTTTGCACCCAAGGGAACACCGCCGGCCGTTGTCGCCCGCTTGAACGAGGCGGTCGTCAAGGCGCTCGATGACGAGGGCGTGCGCAAGCGGCTGCTGGATCTCGGCAGCGTCATCCCCGCGGCCGCCGAGCGTACCCCCGCAGCGCTGGGCGCGCTGGTGAACAAGGAAATCGCCAAGTGGACGCCGGTGCTGAAACCGGTCCAAAATTAGCCAACATAATCCTGACATCGGGCGAGGGGCGGGACCCAGGTTCCGCCCCTTGTCGTTTGGCGGTGGAACGTTCCTTTTTCCGGGTATAATGGCATGAAGGTGCCGAATCGGCGGCGCCGGCGCCGGCCGCTAAAATCGCGCTCCCGAAGCCCCCGAACCACAGACCATGAACCAGTACCACGATCTGCTCGAACGAATCCTCAGCGACGGCGCGGAGAAGCAGGACCGCACCGGCACCGGAACGCTGTCGATCTTCGGTCACCAGATGCGCTTCAATTTGTCGGCCGGCTTTCCGATGCTGACCACCAAGCGGCTGCCGCTGAAGGCGATCGTGCATGAATTGCTGTGGTTTCTCGCCGGCGACACCAATATCAAATATCTGAAGGACAACGGGGTTTCGATCTGGGACGAATGGGCCGACGCCAATGGCGATCTCGGCCCGGTCTACGGATCGCAGTGGCGCTCATGGCCGGCGCCGGACGGGCGCAGCATCGATCAGATATCCAACGTCATCGACATGATCAGGCGCAACCCGGATTCGCGGCGGCTGATCGTCAGCGCGTGGAATCCGGCCGACGTCGACAAAATGGCGCTGCCGCCGTGCCACTGCCTGTTTCAGTTCTATGTCGCCAACGGCAAATTGTCCTGCCAGCTCTACCAGCGCTCGGCCGACGTCTTCCTCGGCGTGCCCTTCAACATCGCTTCCTACGCATTGCTGACGATGATGGTGGCGCAGGTGACGGGCCTGAAACCCGGCGACTTCGTGCACTCGCTCGGGGATGCGCACCTCTACGTCAACCATCTCGAACAGGCGCGGCTGCAACTGACGCGGCCGACCCGCCCGCTGCCGGTCATGAAAATCAACCCTGACGTCAGGGATATTTTCGGATTCCGCTACGAGGATTTCGCGCTTGAGGGCTACGAGCCGCATCCGCATATCAAGGCCGAGGTGGCGGTATGAGCCGCGGCGCGAGCGACTGAATGACCTTGCTGATCCGCCGCGCGCGCAAGGGTGAAGCCGGACTTGTCCTTTCGCTGGTTCGCGAACTCGCCGAGTACGAAAAGCTTTCGCACGAAGTGCGCGCGACCGAATCCGATCTGGACGCGGCGCTGTTTTGCGGCGCCCCGCGGCTGTTCTGCGAGATCGCCGAGTTCAGCGGCCAGGTGGCCGGCTTCGCGGTCTGGTTCGTCAACTTCTCGACGTTCAGCGGCCAGCACGGGATCTATCTGGAAGACCTGTTCGTCCGCCCGACGCTGCGCGGCAAGGGTATCGGCAAGGCGTTGCTGGCGCATCTCGCCAGGGAATGTGTGGCGAACGGCTGGCCCCGCCTGCAATGGTCGGTGCTGGACTGGAACACGCCGTCGATTGAATTCTACAAATCGCTCGGCGCGGTCCCGGTGCAGGAGTGGACGGTTTTCCGTGTCGGCGGTCCGGCGCTGGCGGCATTGGCGCAGGGAGCGCGCTAGTGGAAATCGTCCTCATCTTCGCGGTTGCCGAGAATGGCGTCATCGGTGCCGACGGCGCCATGCCGTGGCGACTCAAATCCGACCTGGCGCGATTGAAGGCGATGACCATGGGCAAGCCGGTGGTGATGGGCCGCAAGACCTTCGCCTCGATCGGCCGGCCGCTCCCGGGACGGACCAATGTCGTAGTGACGCGCGACAAGGGCTTTCGTGCCGACGGCGTCGTGGTGACGCATTCGCTTGCGGACGGCATGGCGGTCGCCTTGGGGGACGCTCTGCGGCGTTTCGCCACTGAGATCGCGGTCATCGGCGGTGCCGAAATCTACGCGCAGTCGATGGATCGCGCCGATCGCCTGGAAGTGACCGAGGTGCATGCCAAGCCCGAAGGCGATACGCTTCTGGCCGCAATCGATGCAACTCGCTGGGAAGAGGCGGCGCGGGTGCGGAATCAGGCCGGTCCCGGCGATAGCGCCGACTTCTCCTATGTGACATATCGCCGGCGCCAGCCGCGTTAACCGCGCTCGCCAATGTTTACATTGACAAATTCGGCGTCAAGCATAGCTGCTTCGAGCGGGAAGCTTGCGTTGTAAGGCCCCCGGCGGTCCCCTATAAAGCCGGGCGGATAGGCGAGGTCGGGCATTCTGCCCAACAGGCGGACCCGGGCTTCGCGAAGGAGAGTTTTTCATGCCGTGGAAGAATCAAGGCGGGGGCCCGTGGGGCTCGGGTCCCAAGGGACCGTGGGGCTCGGGTCCGCAGTCGGCCGGGCCAAGGCCGCCGGATCTCGAGGACCTTCTGCGGCGCGGCCAGGACCGGCTGCAGCAGCTGCTGCCGGGCGGTCATTTCAGCGCCATGGGCGTCGCACTGGTCTTGATCGGCGCGATGGCGATCTGGGGATTGTCGGGCTTCTTCCGCGTGCAGTCGGAAGAACTCGGAGTCGTGCTGCGCTTCGGCAAACATGTGCGCACCGTACAGCCGGGCCTCAACTATCATCTGCCCTATCCGATCGAAACCGTTCTGCTGCCGAAGGCGCTGCGCGTCTCCACCATCTCGATCGGCATGACGCTGACCGAAGATCCGGGGCGGCGCGGCCGCACCATGCGGGACGTGCCGGAAGAAAGCCTGATGCTGACCGGCGACGAAAACATCGTCGACGTTGACTTCACCGTGCTGTGGCGGATCAAGCCCGACGGCGTCGGCAATTATCTCTTCAACATCCAGAACCCCGAAGGCACCGTGAAGGCCGTGGCCGAAAGCGCGATGCGCGAGATGATCGGCCGCTCCAACATCCAGCCGATTCTCACCGGCGCCCGCACCACGACCGAAGCAGGCGTGCAGGAACTGATGCAGAAGACGCTGGATGGCTACGGAGCCGGTGTCCAGATCACTCAGGTCCAGATGCAGAAGGTCGATCCGCCGGCGCAAGTGATCGACGCGTTTCGCGACGTTCAGGCTGCGCGCGCCGACTTCGAGCGCTTGCAGAACGAGGCGCAGACCTATGCCAACCGCGTCATTCCCGACGCCCGCGGACGCGCCGCGCAGATATTGCAGGTCGCCGAAGGCTACAAGGAGCAGGCGGTCGCCGAGGCCAAGGGTCAGAGTTCGCGCTTTCAGAAAGTCTACGACGAGTACAGGAAGGCGCCCGACGTGACGCGACAACGAATTTATCTGGAAACGATGGAGCGGATCCTCGGCGGGGCCGAGAAGCTGGTCTATGACGGTGGCAATTCCGCGCAGAGCATCGTGCCTTATCTGCCGCTCAGTGAATTGACGCCGCGGCGTCCGCCGGCGCCGCCTGCCGCCAGCCAGCAGGGAGGCAACCGATGAAATCCCCCGTTACAGGCGTTGTCGCCCTGATCCTGCTGTTTGTCGTCATCATCGTCGGCTACAGCTCGGTCTTCACGGTCGCGCAGACCGAACAGGTGCTGGTGGTGCGGCTCGGCGAGCCCGTGCGCGTCGTCACCGAACCCGGCCTCAACTTCAAGGCGCCGTTCATCGACACCGTGATCTCGATCGACAAGCGCATCCTCGACCTTGAAAATCCGTCCCAGGAAGTGATCGCCTCGGACCAGAAGCGGCTGGTGGTGGACGCCTTCGCCCGCTATCGCATCAAGAACGCGCTGCGGTTCTATCAGAGCGTCGGCTCGATCCCGGCGGCCAACCTCCAGCTTACCACGCTGCTCAACGCGTCGTTGCGCCGGGTGCTGGGCGGGGCGACGTTTATCAATGTGGTGCGTGACGAACGCGAACTCCTGATGGCGCGCATCCGCGAGCAACTCGACAAGGAGGCTGACCAATACGGTATCGAGCTGGTGGACGTGCGTATCCGCCGCGCCGATCTGCCGGAAGCCAACAGCCAGGCGGTTTACCAGCGGATGCAGACCGAGCGGCAGCGCGAGGCCGCCGAGTTCCGCGCCCAGGGCGGCCAGAAGGCGCAGGAGATCCGTTCCAGGGCCGACCGCGAGGCGACCGTCATCATCGCCGAGGCCAATTCGACCGCCGACCAGACGCGCGGCGTCGGCGACGCGGAACGCAACCGGCTGTTTGCCGAGGCCTATGGGCGGGATCCGGATTTCTTCGCCTTCTACCGTTCCATGGCCGCCTATGAAACCGGACTGCGCTCCAACGACACCCGTTTCCTGTTGCGCCCGGATTCCGAGTTCTTCCGCTTCTTCGCCAATCCGTCCGGCCGTCCGCTGACGGCCGCGCCGAAGCCCTAAAGACTACGGCCGGACATGTCAGTGGAGCGAAGCGGTTGTCCGCTTCGCTGAAATAAAAAAAGCTCGGTTAGCGGGGGAAGTCATCCGATGAGGTCCATTGCGTTCGCCGACTTCCTCATCGGCCTGGGTATCCTCTTCGTGCTGGAAGGCCTGATGTTCGCAGCGAGCCCGGCCTGGATGCGCCGGGCCATGAAGAGCGCCTTGGCAACGCCGGACAACATCCTGCGGATCGTCGGCATCGCCTCGGCGGTCGTGGGCTTGCTCTTGATCTGGTTCGTCCGGCGCTAGGCATTCACCGTCATTCCGGGATGTTCCGAAGGACAAGACCCTGAAGAGATTCGGCTCGCTAGGCGCCCGGAACGCCGGCGATCGAAACCCCCGCAATGGGCTGTCGTGAAAACGAAATCGTGAGCCGTCGCCGGTCGGTTTTTCGCCGAATTGACCGGCCCAAATGCTTGCGCCTCGGACCCGTTCGGGCGCACTGTGGGCCCGTTCCGATATCCCTTGGAGACACCCTGACATGACCGGTGCCAGACCCGCCTTGACCCGTCGCCTGCGCCTGATGGGGATTGCCATCTCGCTCGGGGCAGCCAGCTTTCTGGTTGCGACGCCCGTCAGCGCGCGCGGGCCTGATGGCATCGCCGACATCGCCGAGAAGGTGATCGATTCCGTTGTCAACATTTCCACCTCGCAGAACGTCGAGGCCAAGGGCGGCGGTAACCGGGAAGCAATGCCTCAATTGCCGCCGGGCTCGCCGTTCGAAGAGTTCTTCGACGACTTCTTCAAGAACCGGCGTGGCGGATCTCCCAAGGGGGGCGACAGGGGCGGGGAGATGCAGCCGCGCAAGACCAATTCGCTTGGCTCCGGCTTCATCATCGACGCCGCAGGCGTCGTCGTCACCAACAATCACGTCATCGCCGATGCCGACGAAATCAACGTGATCATGAACGACGGCACCAAGATCAAGGCCGAGCTGGTCGGCGTCGACAAGAAGACCGATATCGCGGTCCTGAAGTTCAAGCCGGTGAAGCAGTTGACCGCGGTGAAGTTCGGCGATTCCGACAAGCTGCGGCTCGGCGAATGGGTGATCGCGATCGGCAATCCGTTCAGCCTCGGTGGGTCGGTCACCGCCGGCATTGTGTCGGCGCGCAACCGCGACATCAGCCAAGGGCCCTACGACAGCTACATCCAGACCGACGCGTCGATCAATCGCGGCAATTCCGGCGGGCCGCTGTTCAACCTCGAAGGCGAAGTGGTCGGCGTCAACACGCTGATCATCTCGCCGACCGGCGGCTCGATCGGCCTCGGTTTCGCGGTGCCGTCGAAGACGGCGGCCGGCGTGGTCGACCAGCTCCGACAGTTCGGCGAATTGCGCCGCGGCTGGCTCGGCGTTCGAATTCAGCCGGTCACCGAGGAAATCGCCGAAAGCCTCAACATCAAGCCTGCCCGCGGCGCACTGGTCGCCGGCATCGACGACAAGGGGCCGGCGAAGCCGGCCGGCATCGAACCCGGCGACGTCGTCGTCAGGTTCGACGGCAAGGACGTCAAGGACCCCAAGGATCTCTCGCGGGTGGTGGCCGACACTGCGGTCGGCAAGGAAGTCGACGTCGTGATCATCCGCAAAGGCAAGGAAGAGACCCGCAAGGTTACCCTCGGCCGTCTCGAGGACAATGAAAAGGCGCAGCAGGCGTCCGCCAAGGCCAAGGAAGAACCGGCCGAGAAGCTGGTGACGCAAAAGGCGCTCGGCCTCGATCTCGCCGCGCTCAGCAAGGATTTGCGCAGCAAGTACAAGATCAAGGACAGCGTCAGGGGCGTCGTCATCACCGGCGTCGACAACGCCTCCGATGCCGCCGAAAAGCGGCTGTCGGCGGGCGACGTCATCGTCGAGGTGGCGCAGGAGGCGGTCGGCAGCGCCGCCGACATCAAGAAGCGGGTCGATCAGCTCAAGAAGGACGGCAAGAAGTCGGTGCTGCTGATGGTCGCCAACGGCGAAGGCGAGTTGCGCTTCGTGGCGTTGAGCGTGCAATAGCGGCCGGTCATACTCCGCGAGAGCGGAGTACCCAGTACGCCGCGGCCCTTCGGTTCCATCGCTGATGGCTCTGGAATATTGGATCACCCGCTTTCGCGGGTGATGACATTTGGATGCTATCCTCCAACGAATTCCTCGCGCCGGTAACCCTGCGCATACAATAGCGCGGTGAGGTCGCCGTGGTCGATCCGCGCCGCCGCCGCTGCCGCCACCGCGGGCTTGGCGTGGTAGGCGACGCCGAGGCCCGCCGCCTCGATCATGCCGAGATCGTTGGCGCCGTCGCCGGTCACCAGCGTGTCGATCGCGTCGAGATCGAAGGAGTCGCGAAGCTCGATCAGGGTGGCGAGTTTGGCGGCGCGACCCAGGATCGGCTCGGTGACTTCGCCGGTGAGTTTGCCGTTGCGAAGCTTCAATTCGTTGGCGCGGTTTTCCTGGAAGCCGATGCGGGCGGCGACCGCGTTGGTGAACAACGTGAAGCCGCCCGAGATCAGACAGGTCCAGGCGCCGTTGGCGCGCATGGTCGAAACCAGCTCGCGGCCGCCCGGCGTCGGCGTGATGCGGCTGGCGAGCACCTCGTCGACGACGCTGACCGGCATGTCCTTCAGCAGCGCCACCCGCTCACGCAGCGCCGGCTCGAACTCGATCTCGCCGCGCATCGCGCGCTCGGTGATGGCCGCGACATGCGCCTTCAGCCCGGCGAAGTCGGCCAACTCGTCGATGCATTCCTGGCCGATCATGGTGGAATCCATGTCTGCCAGAAAAAGCTTCTTGCGCCGGGCCGCTTCAGGCTGCACCACAATGTCGATCGGCAGGTCGCCGCGCACCTGTTGCAGGCGAGCTTCGATGGCCTTGACGTTCTCCTGGCTCGCGAAGGGAATGTCGACCGCGACCTCGTCGAACAGCCATTGGGCTGCTCCGGGCGAGGGAAGAACGGCGCGCGCGCCCTCGACGATGCTGGCGTCGAGCGCGGGATTGGCCGGATTGCAGATGAGGGTGGCGACGAGGGACATGCAGGCGAGTTCGCTAGTTCCAGGCAAGGCCGTGCTTATCGCAGGGCCGACCGCCAGCGGCAAGTCGGCGCTGGCGCTCGATCTGGCGCAACAGGCCGGCGGCGTCGTCATCAACACCGACTCCATGCAGGTCTATCGCGATCTGCGCGTCATCACCGCGCGACCGACGCCGGCCGAAGAGGCCGCTGTGCCGCATCGGCTCTACGGCCATGTCGATGCGTCGGTCAATTTCTCGGCCGGCGCCTGGGTGACCGACGCCGGTAAGGCGTTGTCGGAGGCGCGGGCAGAACGCCGCCTGCCGATCTTCATCGGCGGCTCCGGCCTCTACTTCAAGACGCTGACGCGCGGTCTTTCGGCGGTGCCGCCGATCCCGCCTGAAGTGCGCGACGCCGTTCGCGCCCGGATGGAACGCGACGGCGTCGAGGCGTTGCATGCCGAACTGGCGCGGCGTGATCCCGTTTCGGCTGAACGCCTGAAGCCGCGCGACCGAACCCGGATTGCGCGCGCGCTTGAGGTCGTGGAGGCCACCGGCCGCGCGCTGCCGGACTGGCATCGGGACGGCCTGCCGCCGCTGCTGCCGCCGGGCGAATTCAGTGCGCTGTTTCTGGCGCCGGAGCGCGATCAGCTCTACGCGCGGATCGATGCGCGGTTCGACGCGATGCTGGATGCGGGCGCGCTGGAGGAGGTCGCCGCGCTGGCCACGCGAAAGCTCGATCCCTTGCTGCCGGCGATGAAGGCCCATGGCGTGCCGGCGCTGATCCGCCATTTGCGCGGCGAGATCACCCGCGATCAGGCGGCTGAGATCGGCCGCGCCGATACCCGCCATTACGCCAAGCGGCAATTCACCTGGTTCCGGCACCAGCTGCCGGAGTTCGAATGGGTGGCGCCGGAGGCGGCAAGGGAGTGGCTGGCCCGAGTCATTCCGGGGCGCTCGTGAAACGAGCCAGCCCGAAATCTCGTGATTCCCAGATGCGCGATTGCGCATCTGAGGTTCGCGCTTCGCGTGCGGGCGTGTTCCGCGCCGCCGGGCTGGAAATGGCAAAATTCCCGCTCGCCGAACGTCAGTAACCCCGCTACACTGGCCAAATCGCGCTGAAAGCGTCCTTCCCTTGACTTCCAGGGATCGGACGGTATAACCCGCGCAACCTTTGAGAAGTATGAGCCCTCGAATGCGTAATATTATTACCAAACTGCTTATCGTCGTCGTACCCAGGCGCACCGCCGGGGGTGGCTGAAGCCATCCCGAATTCGGGCGGTGCGCATGGGGCCTCTGGGGCCCTTTTTTATTTCCCAAAACGCAAGACCGAAGCCAGCCAAGGAATACGTCATGACCGACAACAGCCACGATCCGAACCAGATGACCGGCGCCGCGATGATCGTGCGCGCGCTCATCGATCATGGCGTCAAGCACCTGTTCGGCTATCCCGGCGGCGCGGTGTTGCCGATCTATGACGAGATTTTCCAGCAGAGCGAGGTCGAGCACATCCTGGTGCGGCACGAGCAGGGCGCCGGCCACGCCGCCGAGGGCTATGCGCGCTCGACCGGCAAGCCCGGCGTGGTGCTGGTGACGTCGGGACCCGGCGCCACCAACATGGTGACGCCTCTGACCGATGCGCTGATGGATTCGATTCCGCTGGTCTGCATCACCGGACAGGTGCCTACGCATCTGATCGGCAATGACGCGTTCCAGGAATGCGACACCGTCGGCATCACCCGTCCCTGCACCAAGCACAACTGGCTGGTGCGCGACGTCAACGATCTCGCCAAGGTGCTGCACGAGGCGTTCTATGTCGCAACATCAGGCCGTCCGGGTCCGGTCGTGGTCGACGTGCCCAAGGACGTGCAGTTTGCGGTCGGCGCCTACCATCCGCCGCGCAAGTCCGACGTACATGTCTCCTACACGCCCCGGCTGAAGGGCGATGCGGCGCAGATCCGCAAGGCGGTGGCGCTGCTGGCGTCCGCCAAGCGCCCGGTGATCTATTCCGGCGGCGGCGTGATCAATTCCGGCCGCGAGGCCTCGAAGCTGCTGCGCGAGCTGGTCGAGGCTACGGGCTTCCCGATCACCTCGACCCTGATGGGCCTCGGCGCCTATCCGGCGACCGGCAAGAACTGGCTCGGCATGCTGGGCATGCACGGCACCTACGAGGCCAACATGGCGATGCATGGTTGCGACGTCATGCTGTGCGTCGGCGCGCGATTCGACGATCGCATCACCGGCCGGATCGACGCGTTCTCGCCAGGCTCGAAGAAGATCCATATCGACATCGATCCGTCCTCGATCAACAAGAACATCCGCGTCGACGTCCCGATCATCGGCGACGCCGCCAACGTGCTCGGGGATATGCTGCAGGTGTTCAAGGCTGAAGCCAGGAAACCCGACATCAGGGCCTGGTGGCAGGAAATTTCAAAGTGGCGCGCGCGCAAATCGCTCTCCTACAAGAAGAGCAACGATGTCATCCTGCCGCAATATGCCATCGAGCGCTTGTTCGCGGCGACGCACGGCCGCGACACCTACATCACGACCGAAGTCGGGCAGCATCAGATGTGGGCGGCGCAGTTCTTCGGCTTCGAGGAACCGCACCGCTGGATGACCTCGGGCGGTCTCGGCACCATGGGCTACGGCCTGCCGGCGGCGCTCGGCGTGCAGGTCGCGCATCGCGACAGCCTGGTGATCGACATCGCCGGCGACGCCTCGGTGCAGATGACGATGCAGGAAATGTCGACCGCGGTTCAGTACGAACTGCCGATCAAGATCTTCATCCTGAACAACCAGTACATGGGCATGGTGCGTCAGTGGCAGCAGCTCCTGCACGGCAACCGGCTGTCGCATTCCTATTCGGAAGCGCTGCCTGATTTCGTCAAGCTCGCGGACGCTTTCGGCTGCGTCGGCCTGCAGGCGATCAAGCCCGGCGATCTCGACGGCGCGATCAAGGAAATGATCAGCGTCAAGCGCCCGGTGCTGTTCGACTGCCGCGTCGCGGCGCTGGAAAACTGCTTCCCGATGATTCCGTCCGGCAAGGCGCACAACGAAATGCTGCTGCCGGTGGAAGCCACCGACGAGGCCACCGCCGCGGCCTTCGCCGGCGGCAAGGCGCTGGTGTGAGGTCGCCAGACACAAGTTCCGCTATCATCGCCCGGCTTGACCGGGCGAGCCAGTACGCCGCGGCTTCTCGATTTTGCTTGAGCGTCTCTGGAATACTGGATCCCCGCCTTCGCGGGGATGACAAGATCGAAGGAAGATTGACTGGAAGCCAGAATGTTTGACCTCAGCGAACTCGAACGCGCTCACGGGATTGTCGGGCAGGCGGTGCCGCCGACACCGGCGCATGCCTGGCCGCTGCTTGGCCAGCGGCTCGGCGCCGACGTCGTGGTCAAGCATGAGAACCACACGCCGATCGGCGCTTTCAAGGTCCGCGGCGGGCTGGTCTATCTGGATCGCCTGAAGCGGGAACGGCCGAACCTGCCCGGAATCATTTCCGCCACCCGCGGCAATCACGGCCAAAGCCTCGCTTTCGCCGCCCGCCGACACGGCGTTGCGGCTGTCATCTACGTGCCAAAAGGCAATTCGGTGGAGAAGAATCGCGCCATGCGGGCGTTCGGCGCGGAACTGGTCGAGCATGGCGAGGATTTCCAGGATGCCCGCGAGGAGGCTGAGCGCCGCGCCCAGTTCACTGGCCTCCACATGGTGCCGTCGTTTCATCCCGACCTCGTTCTCGGCGTCGCGACCTACGCGCTGGAGCTGTTTCGAACAGCGCCTGATCTCGATGTGCTCTATGTGCCGATCGGACAGGGCTCCGGCATCTGCGGCTGCATCATGGCGCGGGACCTGCTCGGACGCAAAACCGAGATCGTCGGCGTGCAGTCGACCGAAGCGCCGTCCTACGCGCTGTCGTTTGCAGCGGGAAAGATCGTGACCACCGAAACCAGCGACACGCTGGCCGACGGCATGGCCACGCGCGTTCCCGTTCCCGAAGCGCTCGACATCATTCGCAAGGGCGCCTCGCGCATCGTCCAGGTCACGGACGACGAGGTCGCCGCGGCGATCCGCGCCTACTGGACCGACACGCACAATCTCGCGGAGGGCGCCGGCGCAGCGCCGCTCGCCGCGGCGCTGCAGGAAAAGACCAGGCTCGCCGGCAGGCAGGTCGGCCTGGTCCTGAGCGGCGGCAATATCGATTTTGACCTGTTCCGCAAATGGGTGACGCCGAAAGGTGCCGTCGCCGACAAGGTGACGGTATGAGGTCGGCTATCGGTGCGCCACAACCATTGACGTCATTGTCCGACTTGACCGGACGATCCAGTACGCCGCGACCTCTCGACCGATCTGAGACGGCTGGCGATTACTCGATGCCCGCCTGCGCGGGCATGACGACCGAGAGTGACAAGGAGCGACAATGAACCAGCCCGCATCCGCCTACTTCCTGGAAGAGCGCCACGATCCGACCGAGTCGCACACATTGTCGGTGCTGGTGCAGAACGAGCCTGGCGTGCTTGCGCGCGTGATCGGGCTGTTCTCCGGTCGCGGCTACAACATCGAGAGCCTGACCGTCTCGGAGACCGAGAGCCAGAAACACCTTTCCCGCATTACCATCGTCACAACGGGCACACCGATGGTGATCGAGCAGATCAAGCACCAGCTCGACCGCATGGTGCCGATCTATCGCGTCGTCGACATGACGACCACCGGCCGTTCCATCGAGCGCGAGCTGGCGATGGTGAAGGTGCGAGGCCGCGGTGACAGCCGGGTCGAGGCGCTGCGGCTGGCGGACGCGTTTCGCGCCCGTGTGATCGATGCCACCACCGAGAGCTTTGTGTTCGAGATCACAGGCAACTCCGTCAAAATCAGCCAATTCATCGACCTGATGCGTCCCCTCGGCCTTGTCGAGGTGTCCCGCACCGGAGTCGCCGCGATCGGGCGTGGGCCCGAAGGGATGTGAAGCATGCTGGCGCGTGACTGGTACTACAATCAAAGGTGGCAGCTCGGGCTCGATTCCGCGGTCGCGTCGATCTATGACCGGCATGATGACAGCGACAGCCGCGCCCGCGCGGCGCTGAGCTTGCTCGGTGTGCGGCCCGGCTGGCGGGTGGCCGATATCGGCTGCGGCAACGGCGTGCTGGCCTGCGAGGCGGCGCTGATGGGCGCCGACGTCGATGCGATCGATATTTCGCCGGCGATGCTGGCGCTCGCCAAGATCCAGGCCCGCGATCGCAGGGTAGCGGTCCGTACCCAGCCTGCCGGCCTGCTGAGCTTCGCCTACCAGCCGAATTCCTATGACCTGATCGTCAGCGAGTTCACGCTGCACCATCTGCCGGATTTCTGGAAGGCGGTGGCGCTGGCCCGTATCCACGCGGCGTTGAAGCCCGGCGCCAGATTCTATCTGCGCGACATCGTCTTCGTCAGCATGCCCGACGGCGTCGAACGCGATATCGAGCAATGGGCTGACTTCTCGATCAAGAACCACGATTTCGAGCGCGACAGCGTGATCACACATATGCGCGACGAATACTCGACCTTCGGCTGGGTCATCGAGCGCATGCTAACCGATGTCGGCTTCACGCTGGAATCGGTCGACTACCACGCGCCGCTGCACGGCACGTACATTCTGCGCAAACCAAAGCCGGACCGACAGAGCTAGCGAAATGAAACCGGCCGATGTCTGTATCGCCGTCCTGGTGGCGGTGATCTGGGGGCTTGCGTTTGTCGCGAGCCGGATTGCGCTTGACGAATTCTCGCCGGAACTGATGACCACGCTGCGCTTCGCTATCGCGGCGTTGCCGTGTCTCCTGGTACCGCGGCCGAAGGTTTCCTGGACGGTTCTGGTCTCGATCAGCTTTACGCTGTTCCTCGGCCAGTTTCTTGCCCAGGCCTTCGCCATCGCGCATGGCGTTCCCGTTGGCCTCTCCAGCGTCATCGTGCAGAGCCAGGCGCTGTTTACGATCGGCCTCGCAGCGCTGCTGTTCCGCGAGCGCCCGAGTTCGGGGCAGACCGTCGGCATCGGCGTCGCCGTCGCGGGGTTGGCGATGATTGGCGGCACCGTCGGTTACGATTTCAGCGTTGGCGCCTTCGCCATCCTGATGATTTCGCCGCTCAGTTTCGCGGTGGGCAACCTGTTGCTCCGGCGCGCGAACGATGTGCCGATGTTCGACCTGTTCGCCTGGCTATGTCTGGTTTCCGCCGTTCCGCTGTTTCTGCTGACGCTGGTCAGCAATGGTCCGCAACCGACCTGGCAGGCGCTGACGGGCATGTCGCTGACCGGCCTGTGGTGCATGATCGGCCTTGGCGGCATCTCCACCAGCATCGCCTACTGGTTGTGGGGCCGGCTGCTGCGGGATTACCCTGCCGCGCAGGTGGTGCCTTTCGCGCTGTTGGTGCCATTCGTCGGATCGGCCGCCTCCAGCGTGGTGTTCGGCGAAACCTTTGGGCCGCTGCGGTTGGCCGGAATGATCACCGTGGTCGGCGGAATAGCCATCATGTTGCTGTCGAGGCGGCCGCAGGTCCCGGAGCAGCCAGTTCTGCCGAAGATCGCGTAGGGCCGCCATGTCGCAATCGTTGCTGATCGCCTTCATCATGTTCGCCACCGTGATGTTCTTCACCCCGGGGCCGAACAACATCATGCTGCTGTCGTCCGGGCTGACCTACGGTTTCCGCCCGACCATCCCGCACATGATGGGCATCACCGTCGGCTTTGCCTTCATGGTGGGCGCGGTCGGGCTGGGGCTCGGCACCATCTTCATTGCCTATCCGGTGCTGCAGACGATCCTGAAATACGCCGGCGCGATCTACCTGATCTATCTGGCCTGGGCGATCGCGATGTCGGAGCCGGTCGAACCTGACGAGGACAACCGCCGGGGGCCGATGACGTTCTGGGGCGCGGCCATGTTCCAATGGGTCAACGCCAAGGGCTGGGTCATGGTGATCGGCACCATCACCGCCTATGCCGCGATCGCCGCCTATCCCTGGAATATCGCGATCCAGGTCGCCTTGAGCCTGATTCTGGGGGCGCTGTCCTGCACCGCCTGGGCGCTGTTCGGCAGTTCGCTGCGCCCGATCCTGAGCTCGCGGCGGGCGGTGCGGACTTTCAACATGGTCATGGCGCTGCTCTTGCTGGCCTCGCTCTATCCGGTCTTCATGGACGCATGATGCCGCAGTGCGCCATGCATAAACGGGTTTCCCCTCAGCGGGAAAATGCTCTAGACAACGCCGGAAATTCAGGGCGACCGGCGGTCCTTTTCTTCCCAAACGCCTGATTTAACCGGCCGAATTGGCCATCGATTAAGGAAACGACCATGCGTGTTTATTACGATCGCGACGCCGACCTGAACCTGATCAAGGGCAAGAAGGTCGTCATTGTCGGCTACGGCAGCCAGGGCCACGCCCATGCGTTGAACCTGAAGGATTCCGGCGTCAAGGACGTGGCGATCGCGCTCCGCAAGGGTTCGGCCTCGGCCAAGAAGGCGGAGACCGCTGGCTTCAAGGTCATGGAAGTCGCCGAGGCCGCCAAATGGGCCGACCTCGTCATGATGCTCACCCCCGACGAGCTGCAGGGCGACATCTACCGCGAGCACCTGCACGATAACATGAAGAAGGGCGCGGCACTGGTGTTCGCGCACGGGCTGAACGTCCATTTCAACCTGCTCGACCCCCGCGCCGACCTCGACGTGCTGATGATCGCGCCCAAGGGCCCCGGCCATACCGTCCGCTCCGAATACCAGCGCGGCGGCGGCGTGCCCTGCCTGATCGCGATCTCCAAGGACGCCTCCGGCAACGCCCATGACCTCGGCCTGAGCTATGCGTCGGCGATCGGCGGCGGCCGCGCCGGCATCATCGAGACCACCTTCAAGGAAGAATGCGAGACCGATCTGTTCGGCGAGCAGGTCGTGCTCTGCGGCGGCCTGGTCGAGCTGATCAAGGGTGGCTACGAGACGCTGGTGGAAGCCGGCTACGCCCCCGAGATGGCCTATTTCGAGTGCCTGCACGAGGTGAAGCTGATCGTTGACCTGATCTATGAAGGCGGCATCGCCAACATGAATTACTCGATCTCCAACACCGCCGAGTACGGCGAATACGTCACCGGCCCGCGCATCATCACGTCAGAGACCAGGGCCGAGATGAAGCGCGTCCTCGCCGACATCCAGGGCGGCAAGTTCGCCCGCGACTGGATGCTGGAGAACAAGGTCAACCAGACCTCGTTCAAGGCGACCCGCGCCAAGCTCGCCGAGCATCCGATCGAGGAAGTCGGCGCCAAGCTCCGCGACATGATGCCGTGGATCAAGAAGGGCGCGCTGGTCGACAAGACCAGGAACTGAACTGCCGACGCCCAAGCGCAATCAGGGACCGGGTTCTCGGGCGAAACCGCAAACGCGGTTTCGCCGCTTCCCTACAATTCGGCCGTGGACCGTCAGGCCGACCCAACCGGCTTCTTCTCGATCCGGTTGTGCAATTGCCAGAAACGGACGGTGCGCTGCGCTGTTTCCATCGACAGCCTGCGGTAATCCCGCTCGGCGATCTCCATCGTTTTCTCGTCGATGGCGGGGACCCTCGGCCGGTTGCGCAAGATCGATTCGACCGTCGGCCAGTTCAGCCGGCCCGACCGGCACGGAATCAGGATCAGGTCGGAACGGTGCCCTTCCATCAGCCGCGCCGTCATTTCCACCGGCATGTCGTTGAGAACCGCAAGCGCGACGGTGACCTCGTCGAACTTCCTCGATTCGGCGAACTTGTACACCGCCGCGTCGTCGAGCTCGTTCAGCCCCTTCATCAGTTTCACGAGCTCTTCGGCAACGCCAAAACTCCGCCCCGACGGCGTCGCCTCGCGGGCAATTTCGTTCAGGACCTGCCTGATCTCTTCCTGAATCGCGGGTGGCGCAATGGCCAGCAGCCGGGCCCGAACCGTCTCCTTGGCACGGCGCAACAGGTCGCCGAGAAACTTGACGGGAAAATCGGCACGCAGGCCGAGGATTTCGACCAGTTCGTCATCGGTGCCGGCGCGGGCGAGAATGTTGAAAAAGCTTTCGTCGGAGAATCTCGCGCCGGCGTTGTTGGCGAGTTTTCGGATCACCCGTCCTTCGCCGCGATCGACGATGACGTCGGTAACGGCTTCGGGCAGGTTGGCCCGCCCGGAGATCGCGAGCAGATGGTCCTGTCCCTTGCTGCTGGCGATCTTGACCAGCACGTCGGTGCCGAGCCGGCTGGAATGGGTCAGCACGTTGCCGGCGACCTCGATTTCATCGTCCCAGGCCAGGTGCTGGATGACCTCGAACGGCGCGTAGTCGAGCGGCGCCAGCCGCTTCGAAAGTTCGGCCTTCGCCCGCGTTTCGACACGGGCGATCAGGAGGCAGAGCACGTCGTCGAAGACCTTGACCTGGTCGTCGCTGAGACGATCGCCGTCGTTCAGAAAGAGGTCGGTGACCTGTCGCAGGGTTTCCACCCGCCTGACAGATGATCCACCTCTGACGGCGTCTTCGAGTTCGGCGATGATTGAATGCGCCGGCTGTTGCACCATCGTGGGCAGCCTGTTGGTTGTGGAATGGGTCTGGCTCCACCATGCCAAACCGAGCCTTACACCCGCGTTAAGGGTGGAGCCGGGCGGAGGTGGCGACCGACCGCGTTTAGCAGGCAGCTCATCGGCGGCGGCCATCGCACTGCAGCCATGCGCCGAAGCACAGTGCGGATTGTCAACATCACATTTCGAATTGCTTTACCAATTCAAGCACGCCAGCCGGCGCTGGATTCACCGGAAAATCCAGCGGGACGGGTCAATATCCGCTGCTTTCGGTATCGCGGTCCGCCTGCTATCCTCATCAGACCGTTCCCTCGGACGGTCCAATGGGAAATGATCTGGCAGGAAGCCGGCAAGCCTGGCCCCGCGCCCGCGGCGCAGAACTGGTCGGCGACCGCTTAAGAGATCCTTCACGACGAAGTTAACTTAACCCCCCGGGGAAGAGCCTGTAGCAGCATGAGATCCATGGTCATCACCGGCGCGTCCACCGGCATCGGCTGGGCCAGCGCAAAGCTCCTGCTGGATCGCGGCTTTCGCGTGTTCGGCAGCGTGCGCAAACAGGCCGACGCCGACCGCCTGAAGCGCGAGTTCGGCGTCAATTTCACGCCGCTGCTGTTTGACGTCACCGACGAGGCCGCGGTGCTGGCGGCGGCGCGCCAGGTGCGCGACGCGCTGGGTGGCGAAACGCTGGCCGGTCTTGTCAACAATGCCGGAATTGCGGTCGCGGGCCCCGTGCTCGGATTGGCCGCCGCCGAATTCCGCCGCCAGATGGATGTCAACGTCATCGGGCCCGTGATCGCGACCCAGGCCTTCGGCCCGCTGCTTGGCGCCGATCCAGAGCTCAAGGGGCCGAAAGGGCGGATCGTGATGATCTCCTCGGTCGCCGGCAAGAACGGCAATCCGCTGACGTCGGCCTATTCCGCCTCCAAGCACGCCCTTGAAGGGCTGTCGGAGAGCCTGCGCCGCGAATTGATGCTGTTCGGCATCGACGTCATCGTCGTGGCACCGGGCGCGGTGAAGACCCCGATCTGGAGCAAGGCCGAGGAAGTCGATATCTCCAGCTACAGCAACTCGCCGTACTTCCCGGCGCTGCAGAAGATCCGCGCCTTCATGATGCATCTGGGTTCGATCGGATTGCCGGCGGAGAAGATCGCCGAGAAGGTTTTCGAGGCGCTGACGCTGCCGAATCCGAAGGTGCGCTACACGATTGCGCCTGATCCGGTCAGGCAGATGGTGACGGCGCTATTGCCCAAGCGCGCCATCGACAAGATTGTCGCCAAGCGTCTCGGCCTGACACCGCCGCAGGGATGAGCATGATGGGCGCGCCGGCAAACGACTCTGAGCGCGACTCTTGCGGCCGGCCGGCTCCATTCGGCAGTCCTCAAGCAGGTCAGATCGCCGGCCGGACGCTCGTTTATGGCTTTGCCCGGATGAGATCGACGGCGACCTTTCGCGCGTGGGCTGGACAGCGCGGGCGGCTGTGCGCGCGGCCGAGGCGGTCCTGACGCCGTCATTCCGGGTCCGTGCCCCGCGTCCCCGAAAGACGGCGTCCGGTTGCCCCAGAACGGGCAAATTCATTGCGTGTTCATGACGTTTCCACTACGTTTTTGTGACGCGATGCGGGTTCCGGCCGGATCGTGCGCCTCCTGGTCGTCGCCAGTTAAGGCACTTGCATTGCGCCGGGTGATGTAGCGTTTGCCAGATGGCGCCCGCGCCAAATCCAGGCCCACCCGCTGTTACGCTTGCCGCAGGGATGGCCGCCATCGGCTTCTGGCGGCTTTCGGCCGTCGCCGCACCACATCTGGCGGCGCTGGTGATCATGCTGCAGACCGAGACCGATTTAGGCTCGCGCACAGGCTTCGCGCTGGCATGGGGCATCCTGAACTTTCTCTTTATCGCATTGTTGCGGCGGCCGGCGTTGTCCGGGGCGCTGTCGCTCACGCTGGTCGTGGTCCTGGTGCTGCTGTCGCGCCTCAAGCACGACGTGGTGCAGATGACCGCGAACTTCGTCGACCTGATGGTGATCGACCGCGACAGCGCGGCGTTTCTGTTCACGATTTTCCCGAATTTGCGCTGGTCGGTGGTCCTCACCGCGTTCGTCATCATTCCGCTGATGTACGCGCTTTGGTGGCTCGATCCGTTTCGCATCCGCCGTTTGCCGGCGCTGGCCGGCAAGTTGGCCTGTCTGGCGGCGCTGGTCGGCTATGCCTTTGCTTGGCCGGACGAAGCCTGGCGCGGCTACTACGCCGACGGCTATCTGTCGAAGTTCGCCCGCTCCGGCGTGACCGCGGTATCCGATTTCATCAACTATGGCTTCATGGAATCGGAGGCTGTGCTGGCGGAGCGGCTGAGGATGCCGCTGGTGGATTCCTGCCAGGTCCCCGGTCGTCGTCCGCACATCATCATGATCCATGACGAGTCCAGCTTCGACATTCGTCAGGCCGACGGCGTCAAGGTGCCGCCCGGCTATGGCGGCCATTTCCAGTCCTTTGACGGCCGGGCGCGCAAGTTCGTGGCCGAAAGCAGCGGCGGCGCCAGCTGGTTTGCCGAATACAACGTGCTGGCGGGCCTGTCGTCGCGCTCGTTCGGCCGCTTTGCCTATTTCGTCACCCGCATCGCGTCGGGGCGGGTCGAACGCGGGCTGCCGCTGGCGCTGCGCCGCTGCGGCTATAACACGATCTCGCTCTATCCGGCCTATGGCGCCTTCATGGGGGCGCGCGGCTTCCAGACCACCACGGGCATCCAGCGCTTCTACGACGCCCGCGATCTCGGCGCGAAGGGTATCGAGCCTGACAGCTTCTTCTACGATCACGCGATGCGGTTGATCGGCGAGCAGCCGGCCAACGCGCCACTGTTCACCTTTGTCTATCTCGCCGCCAATCACTTCCCTTGGGAGACCAGGTTTCGCACCGAATTGTTGCCGTCCTGGCGCAGCCCGGGCAATGCGCCGGTGGTCGACGAATATCTGCGTCGCCAGACCATGAGCGCCAACGACTACGCGGCGTTCGTCGCCGGCCTGAAGAAGAAGTTCCCGGCGCAGCCGTTCCTGATCGTTCGCTACGGTGATCACCAGCCGGAATTCTCCTCAGGCCTGCTGGATCCGGGCCTCGATGAAGCCAGGGTCGCCCGCAAGTTCAACACCTACGATCCGCGCTACTTCACCACCTATTACGCGATCGACGCCGTCAATTTCGAGCCGGTAAAGAGCCCCGCGGTGATGGATACGATCGACGCGCCCTATCTGCCGCTGGTGATCCAGGAAGCCGCCGGCATTCCGCTTGACCCGTCCTTCGAGGAGCAGAAGAACATCATGCTTCGCTGCAAGGGAATCTTCTATGCCTGCAAGGGCGGCGCGGAGGCGCGCAGGTTCAACCGGCTGTTGATCGAGGCCGGTTTCATCAAGGGCCTTTGAGGAAACAGGGAGCAGGGGGGACGCCAAATGCCAGCCGTGCTGGAACCTGAAGTGAGCGAAAGCAGCCGCGCGGAAGCGCGCGGCGCGCGCTCGCCGTTGATAGGTGCTGGCCTGCTCGTTGCGATCCACCTGGCGGCGTTGGCGGTGCTGCTGACGACCGAATACGGGCCGTTTGCAATCACGCTGTCGCTGCTGGCGTGGGTCTTCGTCAATGGCCTGCTGCTGGTGTTGCTGCGTCGGCCGGGCATTTCCGCGGCGCTGGCACTGGCGTTCATGGTGCTGCTGATCGCGCTGTCGCGCTTCAAATTCGACATCCTGCAGCTTTCGCTGACCTTCCTCGACTTCCTGATTATCGACCGCGATACGGTCTCGTTTCTGCTCTCGGTGTTTCCGCGGCTGAAGCTGCACCTGATCGCGGCGGCGCTGGTCGCGGCTCCGCTGCTGTGGCTGATCTGGCGCTTCGATCCGTTCCGCGTGCGCCGCCGGCTCGCGCTGGCCGCCGTGGCCGCCTCGGTTGCCTTGATATCGGCGATGTCGGTCCTGTCGCCCGAGCAGCCATGGGAGCCGTTCCAGGGCGTCAACCACATCTCCAATCTGGCGCGTTCGGGCGTTGTGTCGGTGTCGCGGCTGGCCTCGACAGGCTGGATCGAGGCCGATCCGCCGCCGGCCAGCCCGCTTCGGATTGCACGGGGCGCGCACGCCGCCGGCATGCCCACGCTGCCTCCGGCCGAGGCTTGCGATCCGAAGGCCAAGCGCCCGCACATCATCCTGCTGCTCGACGAGTCGAGCTTCGACGTCACCGCCGCGCCCGGCATCAAGGTGCCGCCGGGATACAAGGATTACTTCAAGTCCATCGACGGCAAGCAGCGCACCATGATCGCGGAGGCGACCGGCGGTCCGACCTGGTACACCGAGTTCAACGTGGTGACCGGCCTGTCGGCGCGCTCGTTCGGCGACTTGAAGTTCTACGTCACCCGAATTACCGCGGGTCGGGTGACGCGCGGTTTGCCGCAAGCGCTGCAGAACTGCGGCTACAAGACCTTCTCGCTCTATCCGACTTACGGCAATTTCCTCGGTGCGCGCACCTTCCAGAAAGCCGCCGGCGTCGGCCATTTCGTCGACATGGCGGAGATGGGCGTGAACGAGGACATGCAGCCCGACAAATTCTACTTCAATCAGGCATTGAAGACGTTTGCGCAGGCGCAGCCGCAGCAGGCGCCGGTTTTCATGTTCGTCTATTTGACCGCCAACCACTTTCCCTGGACCGATGTCTACCGGCCCGATCTGACGCCGCCGGGCTGGACGCCGCCCGGCAATACGGCGGAGGTCGATGAATACATCCGCCGCCAGGCGATGACGGCGCACGACTACCGCGAATTTGCCGCGCGGCTGCAGCGTGACTATCCGGACCAGTCCTTCCTGGTGCTGCGCTTCGGCGATCATCAGCCGGCGATCTCGCAGAAGCTGATGGAGCCGGGGATAGACCAGCCGACGCTGGCGAAACGCCTGATGGCCGCCGATCCGCGCTATTTCTCCACCTATTATGCGATCGACGGCATCAACTACCGGCCCGGCGATCTGTCTTCCGCGCTTGAAACGGTCGATGCGGCGTATCTCCCGCTGGTGCTGCAGGAAGCCGCGGGGATCCCGCTCGATCCCACCTTCGCGGAGCAGAAGCGCATCATGCTCCGCTGCAACGGGACGTTCTACGATTGCAGGAAGGGTGCCGAAGCGCGCCGGTTCAACCGGCTCTTGATCGACGCCGGGTTGATCAAGGGGCTTTGATCGCCTTGCGAGGACCCGTAGGGTAGCCAGAGCGAAGCGTGCCCAACCGCAGCTGTCAGACCTCATTAGCCGCGTAGCGGCGTCTCGAAGGATGAATGGGAGCAGTGGGGCCACATGGTTCGAGACGGCGCTAAAGCGCCTCCTCACCATGAGGGTTGGGTGACCTGCAAAGCCGTCCTGGCCTGCTACTTCTTCCCCACCTTGTCCCACAGCCACTGCGCCACCGAGTCCGGCGAACTGGCGCCGTCGTTGCCGGCCGCGCGCAAATTGGCTTCGCGCATGGTGGCAATGTCGATGCGACCGAGCAGCGGCGTCATCGCCTTGCGCAGCGCCGCGTCGCTGGCGCGCTTCGGCGCGACCAGCACAATGGCGTCGTAGGGCGGGATCGCGCGCCTGACGTCGGTAAGCGCCACCAGATCGTATTTCGCAATCAGCCCGTCGCTGGTGTAGCCGGCGATCACGTCGACTTCGCCGGAGGCCACCGCCGCGTACATGAAATCCGGCTGCATCTGCCGTTGCGCGCGGAACGAGAGCCCGTAGGTTCGCCGCAGCGCCGCCCATTCCGGCCGCGAGAAGAATTCGTAATCGCCGGCGATCGAGAGCGAGGCGGCGCGCGCGGTGAGATCGGCGATGCTGCGGATGCCAAGCTGTTCGGCGCGCTTGCGCGGCATCACCATCGCGTAAGCGTTTTCGAAGCCGAGTTCGCCGAGCAGCGTGATGTGCTGCCTGGCCAGCAGCGTCTTCAGTTCGGCAAGCAGCTCCTGGCGCGGCCGGGTATCGGTGCGCTGGAACTGGTTTGCCCACAGCGTGCCGGAGTAATCGACATAGACGTCGATGTCGCCGGTCGCCAGCGCTTGGAAGATCACGTTGGAGCCGAGGCCTTCGCGCGAGGACGCCGTGAGGCCGGCCGCCTTCAGCCGCTGGGTGATCAACGCCGACAGCACGTATTGCTCGGCGAAGGTCTTGGCGCCGACGACGTAGCCTGACGGCGGGCGCGACAGCGCAGGCGCTATCGTGGCCGCGACCAGTGCGACGATGCCGGCGCCGCCAAGGATTGCGCGCAGGCGGCTGCGATGGCGCAAGCCGATTTCGATCTGCGCCAGCAGCTGATCGACCGCCAGCGCCAGCCCGGCGGCGGCAATGCAGCCGAACAGCACGAACACCCAGTTCTGGGTCTGCAGGCCGGCGAAGATGTAGTTTCCGAGGCTGGTCTGGCCGATCGGCGTCGACAGCGTCGCGGTGCCAATCACCCAGACCGCCGCGGTGCGAATCCCCGCCATCATCACCGGCAGCGCCAGCGGCAGCTCCACCATGAACAGCGATTGCCGCGGCGTCATGCCGACGCCCTGGGCCGCTTCAAGCAGCGCCGGCTCGATGCCCTGCAGGCCGGTGATGGTGTTGCGCAGCACCGGCAGCATCGAATAGAGCGCCAGCGCCAGCACCGCGGGCAGAAATCCGAACGCCGAGAAGGTAAATCCGAACCACGACAGCGCCAGCGCCGCGAGCGCCAGCAGTAGCGGGTAAAACAGCGCCAGCAGCGCCAGCCCCGGCACCGTCTGCACGATGCTGGCTAGCCCGAGCAACGCGCCGCGCAGCACCGGCCGATGGCGTGAGACAATGGCGAGTGGCAGGCTGACCAAGAGCCCGAGAGCCAGCGCCGTGACGCTGACGCGGACATGGTTGCCGAGATAATCAGGCAAATGGCCCAGCGCTTCGCCCCAGCGCGGATCGGTGAAGACGCTCATTCCGCACCGTCCCGCGCCAGCAAGGAACCCAGCCGCTCGGCCTGCCGCCGCGGCGTGCGCAGGAGTTCGCCGACATAGGCGTCGCCGGAGCGGGATAACTCTTTCGGCGTGCCCTGCGCCAGCAGCCGGCCGCCGCGCATGACCGCGATGCGGTCGGCGAGCAGGATGGCCTCCGTCATGTCATGGGTGATCATGACCGTGGTCAGGCCGAGCTTGCGATGCAACTCGCGAAAGTCGTCGCCGAGCGCGTCGCGGGTGAGGGGGTCAAGCGCGCCGAACGGCTCGTCCATCAGCACGATGCGCGGCTTTGCAGCCAGCGCGCGCGCCACGCCGACACGCTGGCGCTGACCACCGGAAAGTTCGTGCGGCAGGCGGTCGCGGTATTCGGCGCGGTCGAGCCTGACGAGCTCGAGGAGTTCGTCGACCCGCGCGGCAATCTCGGCCGGCGGCGTGCCCAGAAGTTTTGGCGTGATGCCGACATTACCCGCGACGCTCAAATGCGGAAACAGACCGGCGCTCTGGAACACATAGCCGATCCGCCGGCGCAGCCGAACCGGATCGACGGCGCGCACGTCGTCGCCCTCAACCGTGATGACGCCGCTATCGGCTTCGATCAGCCGGTTGGCGAGCCGCAGCAGCGTTGTCTTGCCCGACCCGGAGCCGCCGACAATGGCGAGGAATTCGCCCTCGGCGACCTCGAGCGAGACGTCGTCGACGGCCACCACGCGGCCGCCGTCAAAGGTCTTGCCGACATGGGCATAGGCGATCAGGGGAGCGGGCATGCGGTCTCGACTCGTAACCCGCCCGCCGAGGGCAGGGTCAGGACAACTATCACGTCGCCCCTCCGCGTTGAACTTATCCTTGGTAACCGCTAAGGCATCCCCCAAATCCTGGGGAGAACCATGGCGGACACGGCACAACCCATAGCGGTCGCGCTTGAAGATGCGACAGTGTCGTTTCGCGTGGCCGGGGATCGCGTCTATACCGCCGTGGCGCAGGCCAGCCTGTCGGTGGCCCATGGCGAGTTCGTCGCCATCGTAGGGCCGACCGGTTGCGGAAAGTCGACGCTGCTCAACGTCGCCGCCGGGCTTTTGAAGCCGGCCGCGGGATCGGTGCGGATCTTCGACCGGCCGCTTGACGGGTTGAACCGCGACGCCGGCTATCTGTTCCAGGCCGACGCGCTGTTCCCCTGGAAGACGGCGATCGAAAACGTCGCCATCGGGCTCGAGGTCATGGGCGCGCCGCGCGCGCAGGCGCTGCAGCGGGCGCAGGGTTGGCTCACGTCCGTCGGGCTCGGCGCGTTCGGCAACCGCTATCCGCATATGCTGTCCGGCGGGCAGCGCAAGCGTGTCGGCCTGGCGCAGGTCCTGATCCGCGATCCCCGGATACTTCTGATGGACGAGCCGTTCGGCCCACTCGACGCCCAGACCCGGCAGATCATGGGCAATCTCTTGCTGGAGTTGTGGAGTGCCGATCGTAAAGCGGTGCTTTTCGTCACCCACGATCTCGAGGAGGCGATCGCGCTGGCCGATCGCGTCGTGATCATGTCGGCAGGCCCCAGCGCGCGCATCATCGGCGACTGGCGGGTGCCGCTGCCGCGTCCGCGCGATATTGCCGAGATTCGAATGGAAAAGGATTTTCACGCGCTGCACCGGGAAATCTGGCGCGTGCTGAAGGACGAAGTGATGAAGGGCTATGCGCAATCCTCGCAAGCGGCGGAGGCGGGTTGATGTCGCGCTCGACGCTGTTGATGCTGCAACTGCTGGTCGCGGTGGTCGGGCTGGCGCTGTGGCAGTTCCTCACCACCGTGCCGGTGTTCGGCCGGGTGCTGCTGCCACCGTTCTTTTTTTCCAATCCGGTCGATGTCGCCAGCCAGATCGCGAAGTGGTTCTGGACCGGCGTGATCTGGAAGCATTTGATCATCACGCTGTGGGAGTCGATCCTGGCGTTCACGATCGGCTCGATCGGCGGCGTGCTGGTCGGGTTCTGGTTCGCGCGCCAGCCCCGTGTCGCCGCAGTGTTCGATCCTTACGTGAAGATGGTCAACGCTCTGCCGCGCGTGGTGCTGGCGCCGATCTTCACGCTGTGGCTGGGCCTCGGTATCTGGTCCAAGGTCGCGCTCGGCGTGACGCTGGTGTTCTTCATCGTGTTCTTCAACGTCTACCAGGGCGTCAAGGAAGTCTCGCCGACCGTGCTGGACAACGGCCGCATGCTCGGCATGAGCGAGCGGCAATTGACGCGGCATGTCTACTGGCCGTCGGCGCTGTCGTGGATGTTCTCCTCGCTGCACACGGCGGTCGGCTTTGCCGTGGTCGGCGCGGTGGTAGGCGAATATCTGGGATCGGCCGCGGGCCTCGGCTATCTGATCCAGCAGGCTGAAGGCGTGTTCGACGTCGCCGCCGTGTTCGCCGGCATGTTCGTGCTGTCCGCCTTTGTCATCCTGATCGACATGGTGGTGACGCTGGTGGAGCGGCGGCTCCTGGTCTGGCGGCCGTCCGCGGCAGAGGGCAGGGGATAACGCTCGCCGCGGGCTTTGCCGGCGCACGAATGACCGATCTCGGAAGTTGCCGAGGTGGTGTCACCATAGCGGAACGCCAATTTCTTCCGGTTGTTTGATGCGTGCGTTACACGCGAACCGTATTTTTACGGGAGTTTGATTTTAACGCGATCGTAAGTTGTGTCGCGCAACCTTTCACGGCTGGCATGTGTTCTTGAGTGAAGCGTGAAGGAACAAAGCGAATGTCAAACCTGGAGGCACTTTGGAGTTCCGTTGACAAGTCAATCAAGAACCGCGTTGTCCTTGTTGCCGACAGTCATCCCTATTTTCGCTCAATAACCCGGACGATTCTGTTGCAGCTCGGCGTCAAGGCGACCCAGGAGGCCAGCGACGGATTTCAGGCCATCGAGGCCATCTGCGCGTTTGACCCATGCGTCATGATTCTGGATTTGAACATTCGAGGCATGGATGCCCGGGAGGTGGTGCGCGTCATCCGAACATCGGGAGTGGTTCCGGATCCGCAAATGCCGATCATCGCGATTTCGGATCCGATGAAGCGGTCGAGGGTGGTCGAGGCCAAGCAGTTGGGTATAAATCACATCTTGATAAGGCCGATTTCTCCCATGCTGGTGCAGCAGCGGCTTTTTCCGGTGTTCATGAGGTTGATCAGGCCGGCACCCTCTGCCGATGAAGCCAGCGACAGCCTGCTGACGGCAAAGGACGCGGCTGAGGTTCTCAAGGTCGCCCCTTCCTGGCTCGCCAAGGCGCGCAAGAGCAACGAAGGGCCGCCCTACGTCCGGGTCGGCCGCTCCGTTCGCTACCGTCCGGCCGATCTGACAAGGTGGGCCAAATCCAACGGTGCGAGTCGATCCGGGCGCAACGACGCGTCGGTGCGGGCATCCCAAAGGGGATGAGTGGTCGAAGCGATCTTGCGTCGAACGCCGCGTGGTTTGTTCGGCAGCATCGCGTTCCGTCCAGGGCTACTGAGTTCGCAGCGCAGGATTCGATGTCCGTTTGCGGAGCCTGGATCGCGGCGGCGGCTTCTCAACGGTCGCGGGCTGGCCTATCCTGCCGCCCGACCAATGGAGGATGCCATGAAGAAACTGTTCGGCCGGCTGGCCGCGACGCTGCTGGCGCTGGTGCTGACCTCGGGACTTGCCGCGGCGCAAAGCAAGGTCACGATCGCGATCGGCGGCGGCGCCTGCCTGTGCTATCTGCCGACCGTGCTGGCGCGGCAACTCGGCGAGTATGAAAAGGCGGGCCTCGCGGTCGAACTGGTCGATCTCAAGGGCGGCTCGGACGCGCTGAAAGCCGTGCTTGGCGGCAGCGCCGACGTGGTGTCGGGCTATTTCGACCATTGCGTCAACCTGGCCGCCAAGAAGCAGGAACTGCAGTCGTTCGTGATCTATGACCGCTATCCAGGCCTGGTGCTGGTGGTGTCGCCCAAACATACCGGTGAGATCAAGTCGATCAAGGATCTCGCCGGCAAGAAGGTCGGCGTCAGTGCGCCGGGTTCCTCGACCGATTTCTTCCTGAAGTATCTCCTGAAGAAAAACGGTCTCGATCCGACCAGCGCCGCGGTGATCGGCGTCGGACTTGGTGCTACCGCGGTGGCGGCGATGCAGCAGGGGCAGATCGAAGCCGCCGTGATGCTCGATCCTTCCGTCACGGTTCTGCAAAGCGGCTATCCGGATCTGAGAATCCTGGCCGACACCCGTACGCAAAAGGACACGCTCGCGGTGTTCGGCGGCGAGTATCCGGGCGGCGCGCTGTACACGACCGTGGCCTGGATCAATTCACACGAGAAGGAAGTGCAGGCGCTGACCACGGCGATCGTCAACACGCTCGCCTGGATCCATACGCACAGCCCGGAAGAGATCATGGCAAAAATGCCGGAAGAGATGGTCGGCAAGAACAAGGAGCTCTATCTGGCTGCGTTGAAGAACACGATCCCGATGTACTCCGAAACCGGCTTGATGGATCCGAAGGGCGCCGACGCGGTGCTGGCGGTGTTCAGCGTAAGCTCGCCCGAGATCGCCAAGGCCAATATCGACGTGAGCAAGACCTGGACCAACAAGTATGTCGAGCGGGTGAAGAAGACGACGGGCGTGAACCCGAAATAGCCGATCGCGATGACGAGCGAGCCGCCGGTCATTCATCGCGTTAGTTCGCTTGAGCTGGCGGTCGCGCCGTTTACCTGGCCGTTCGCCGTGGCGCGACGCGCCGATATTCTGGCGCATTTCGCGCTGAAGCTGCGCGAGAAACCTGCACTGTGGAACGGCCGCGTGCTGCTCGGGCGCAACCCGGTGTTTGCAGTCGGGCGCTTCAGCGCCAGCTACTTCGAGACCGATTTCGCCAGCTTTCTGGCGTGGCGCGACTGGGGCTTCCCGGACACGGGCGTTTTCAACGGCTTCGGCATGGGCGCGCTGCGCTGCGCCGACGGCGCGTTCGTGCTCGGCGAGATGGGCCCGCACACCGCCAACGCCGGGCGCATCTATTTTCCGTCCGGCACGCCCGATCTCGGCGACATCAGTGACGGCGCGGTCGATATCGCCGGCAGCGTCGTCCGCGAGCTCGAAGAGGAAACCGGCCTTGTCCCCGGCGACTACGACATCGATCCCGATTGGCATTGCGTCTACACCGGGGCCGCGGCGGCGTTGATCCGCATCCTGCGGGTGGACATGCCGGGGGAAGCCCTGCGCGCCAGGATCGAAGCCAATCTCGCTTCGCAGCGCCGGCCCGAATTGTCGGCGATTCATCTCGTGCGTGGAACCGCCGACCTCAGTCCTGCCATGCCGGATTTTGTCACCGCGTTCATTGCGGCGCAGTTCGCCTCCCAACCCTGAGGTGTGGGCTTGGGCGGGTCTGCGCGGCGAGGCCGCAGTAATACGCTTGACATCGGCCCGCGCTATCAATGTGATAGGCGCGAACCAGAAAAAGCAAACGCACTGCACAAAAATATTCTTCCAGGGAGGTTTTCCATGCCGGGGCGCAAAGCTGCACGCCTTCTCGTTGGGTTGACTGCCGCAGTCGCGGTACTGGGGTTGGCGGTTCCCGCCAACGCCCAGGAAAAGAAAATCAAGATCGGCGTGATCTACGACCTGACCGGCCCGCTGGCGGGCGGCGGGTCGGAACTGCAATATATCGGCGCCAAGATCATGCTCGACCAGTTCACCAAGACCGGTGTCGAGGGTTACAAGATCGAGGCCGTCTACGCCGACGCCCAGAGTAAGCCCGATGTCGCCATCAACGAGGCGGTCCGGCTGATCGAGCAGGAAAAGGTCAACATGCTGCTCGGCTTCTTCTCGTCGGCGCAGTGCGTGCCGGTGGCCGCGCGGGTCGAGCAGCTGAAGAACTTCATGTGGATCACCACCTGCATCTCCTCGGCAGTGCTCTCGGACAAGAACTTCAAATACGTATTCCGTCCGCAGGCCTCGGGCGACCAGTTCGGCCTGATGACGACGGATTTCATCGCGCAGAACGCCAAGGCAAAACTCGGCAAGGACCCGAAGGACCTGCGCGTCGCCATCATCCACGAGGACGGCGCCTACGGCGTCGACGTCTCGAAGGGCAACGAGGCCGGCGCCAAGAAGGCCGGCTTCAACATCGTGATGAAGGAAGGCTATGCCGCCACCGCGCCCGATCTTTCGGCCCTGGTCACCAAGCTGAAGCGCGCGCGGCCCGACGTGATCTTCCACACCGGCTACAACCCCGACATCACCCTTTTCGGGCGCCAGGCGCGCGAGCAGGGCCTGAAATTCGCCGCCCTGGTCGGCCACGGCGCGGGCTATGGCGTCTACGAGAAACTGAAGGAAGGCCTCGGCGGCGACGTCAACCACGTCTTCAACGCCGACCCGATCTCGATCTGGGCTGCGAACGAAAAGGGCCTGAATGCCAAGCTGCCGCCGGTCATCAAGATGGTCGGTGAGGAGTTCGACAAGGTCAAACCGGGCGTCGCGATTCGCTCGGCCCATGTCGGCATGGCCGCGTCAAACACCTACGTCTTCCTGACCGAAGTGCTGCCGCGCGCGATCAAGAAGTATGGCGGCGTCGATCCGGAGGCGCTGCGCAAGGCCGCGCTGGAAGTCGACCTTCCCGAAGGCGGCACCATGCTTGGCTTCGGCGTCAAGTTCTTCGGCGAGGGCGAGCAGATGGCCGGCCAGAACCAGCGCTCGTTCCCCGTCGTGATCCAGTACATCGACGACAAGTCGTATGTGGTGTGGCCCAAGAGCCAGGCCCAACGCGAAGCCGTGCTGCCCCTGCCCAAGGGATCGACGTTCAGCAACCAATAAGGCCCAAGCAAGCGGGTGAGCGGAGGTTCCGGGGGTGCTGACGGTAGACGGGTTGGTGAAGCGCTTCGGCGGCTTCACCGCGGTTAACAACGTGTCGTTTCGGGTCGAGCAGGGCGAGATTCTCGGCCTGATCGGCCCCAACGGCTCCGGTAAGAGCACGATCTTCAACATGCTGTCGGGCACGCTGACCCCGTCGGCGGGGTCGATCCTGTTCAACGGCTCGGAGATCGGCGGCCACCCTCCGCATCGCATCATCAACAGCGGCATCGGCCGCACCTTCCAGATCCCGCGGCCGTTTCACCGGCTCAGCATCTTCGAGAACGTGGCGCTGGCGGGTTACTACGGCCAGGGTAGCCATAGCCGGGCGAGGGCCGATGAGGCCGCCGAACGGGCGCTCGCCATGGTCGGCCTTTCGACCGACCGCCACGCCAGCGTCGATGGCCTCGGGGCCGCCGGGCTGAAGAAGCTGGAGCTGGCAAAGGCGCTCGCCACCGGGCCCAAGCTCTTGCTCGCCGACGAGAGCCTCGGCGGGCTTGACGAGACCGAGATGGATCAGGCCGCCGAGATGCTGCGGAAGATCCGCGACGAACTCGGCATCACCATCATCTGGGTCGAGCACATCATGGGCGTGTTGATGCGGGTGGTGGATCGCGTGATGGTGCTCGATCACGGCGAGAAGATTTCGGAAGGCTTGCCGAGCGCGGTGGCCGGCGATCCCAGGGTGATCGAAGTTTACCTCGGTACCGACGCGGATTCGAGCCAGGCCGCGGCGGCGGAAGCCCGCCGGCCGGCAGGGGTCTAGCATGCTCGAACTCAGATCGGTCGACGCGGGTTACGGCAGCTTTCAGGCCTTGTTCGGCGTCAACCTCGACGTCCGGGCGGGCGAGGCGGTGGGCGTCATCGGCCCCAATGGCGCCGGCAAGACCACGCTGATGCGGGTGATCTCTGGCTTGATCCGGCCGACCCGGGGCGCGATCTCGATGGAAGGGATCGACGTGCTGGCGACGCCGGCGCATCGCATCGTCGATCTTGGCATCGCCCATGTGCCGGAAAACCGCCGGCTGTTTCCCCGCCTCACTGTCGACGACAATCTGAAGATGGGCGCCTACATGCCGGGCGCCCGCGCCAAGTATGCCGAGCGGCTGGAGTTCGTTTTCGACCTTTTCCCGCGCATGAAGGAACGCCGCAACCAGATGGCCGGCACGCTGTCGGGCGGCGAGCAGCAGATGTGCGCGATCGGCCGCGCGCTGATGTCGAATCCGAAACTGCTGCTGCTCGACGAGCCGTCCGCGGGCCTCGCCCCGGTCGTGGTGCAGCAGGTGTTCGAACTGGTGAAGCGGATCCGTGCCGGCGGGCTTACGGTGCTGATCGTCGAGCAGAACGTGCAGCAGGTGCTGAAGGTGGTCGACCGCGCCTATCTGCTCGAGGCCGGCACCATCAGGGCCTCGGGCACGTCGGCGGAAATGCTGGCGACCGATACGATCAAACAAGCGTATCTCGGGGTATAGGCATGATGACGTCAAGTCGAACGGCGAAGGGACCGCGCTCCCTCTCCCGCTTGCGGGGGAGGGTTGGGGTGAGGGTGTCTCCGCGAGCGCTCATAATGGAGTAAGTTTTCCCCCACCCGGATCGCATCTGCGATGCGATCCGACCTCCCCCGCAAGCGGGAGAGGTGAAGTGAAGCTGGAATAGGGCCACAACAATGCAGGCGTTTCTGGACATCTTCGACATCTACCTGCTGGAGGCCGTGGTCAACGGCATCCTGCTCGGCGGCGTGCTGGCGCTGCTGGCGCTCGGGCTCAACCTGATCTTCGGCGTCATCGACGTGACCTGGATCTGCTACGCCGAGCTGGTCATGATCGGCATGTACGGCATGTACTACATGGTGCAGGTGTTCGGACTGCCGTACTGGGCTGCCGCCCCGATCGCGATCCTGCTGGTGGCGGCGCTTGGCGCGGCGCTGCACTACATCGTCATCGCGCCGCTATTGACCGCGCCGCCGATCAACCAGCTGCTCGCCACCGGCGGTGTGCTGTTCATTCTGCAGAGCTTCGCCACCGTCGCCTTCGGCATCGACTTCCGCAATCTCGGCATCCGCCTGCCGGTGCTGGCGATCGGCGAGATGCATCTCAGCTACTCGCGGCTGTTGTCGTTTGCCGCGGCGCTGATCGGCATGGTGACGGTCTATTTGTTCATGACCCGCACCTACACCGGCACCGCGATCCGCGCCATCTCGCAGGACCGCCAGATCATGTCGCTGATGGGCGTCGATACCAAGCGGATCTATCTCATTACCTCGGCGCTGGGCGGCGCGCTGGCGGGCCTCGCCGCCTGCCTTCTGGTGCTGCAATATGACGTGCATCCGTTTGTCGGGTTGTCGTTCGGGCCGATCACCTTCCTGATCTGCGTACTTGGCGGGCTCGGCAATTTCGTCGGCGGCTTCATCGCGGCGTTCGTGTTTGCCGAGATCATCTCGCTGGGCGGGCTGTTCTCGGACCTTGAATGGGGTTACGTGCTGGCCTTCGCCTTCTTCATCGTCATGATGTTCATCCGGCCCGCGGGCCTTTTCGCGAGGCGCTCGTGAATTCCCGTAACGCCGCCTGGGCTACAGGCCTCGCCGCGCTGATCGCGCTGCCCTTTGTCTACCGCGAGCCCTACCACCTGCACCTGCTGGTGCTGATCCTGATCTGGTCGTTCGCCTACACCTCGTGGTCGATCATGGGCCGCTTCGGCCTGGTGTCGCTCGGCCATGGCGGCTTCATGGGCGTCGGCGCCTATGTCACGGCGCTGCTCTGGAACCATCTCGGCGTGTCGCCATGGATCGGCATTCCCCTGAGCATGGTAGCGGCCGGCGCGCTGGCGCTGGTGGTCGCCTATCCCTGCTTTCGCTTTCGCATTACCGGGCACTATTTCGTGCTGGTGACACTGGCGCTGTCAGGCATTGTGCTGCAGGTCATCACGGCCACGCGGGACTATACCGGCGGCTCGCTCGGCTACACCCCCAACCGCACCAAGGGCAGCCAGCTCTTGGCGCTGCAGTTCGACGACAAGGTGACCTGGTATCTGATCGCGCTGTTCGTCTGGGTGATGGGCCTCTTGATCTGGCGCTGGGTCGACCGCAGCATGAGCCGCTACGCCATGGAGGCGATCTCGGAGGACGAGGACGCCGCGGCTGCCGCCGGCGTCAACGTCACCGCCGAAAAGCTCAAGATCACGCTGATCTCGGCGTTGATGACGGCGCTCGCCGGCGCGCTCTATTGCCAGTACCAGATGTTCATCTCGCCCGACACCGTCAGCGGCATTGCGGTGTCGCTGCAGATGGTCTTCGCGGTCATTGTCGGGGGGCTCTATGTCTCGCTCGGGCCGACGGTCGGCGCGATCATCACCATCCTGCTCGCGGAAATCCTGCGGATCGGGTTCGGAACCAAGGCGGTCGGCTGGGACAACCTCGTCTACGGCGTGCTGCTGGTGGTCTTCATCATCTTCCTGCCCAAGGGTATTCTGGGCAGCATCCTCGATCGGTTCAAGACGCAACCCAAGCCGTCGGGGACGCCATGAACAAGAATTCCTCGCAATCGGTGGCGGACGAACTGAAGCCCTTTGTGGCCCCGTTTCGCTTCGACGGAAAAGGCGAGTTTCACCTGAAGTCGCACAAGACCAACGAGAAGGGCGGTCTTGACAAGGAACAGGCGACGCGGATCATCGAGGCCAACCGCAAGCGGCTGAACGACTTCCAGGAGAAGCTCTACGCCCAGGACCGCTGGTCGCTGCTGCTGATCTTCCAGGGCATGGACGCGGCCGGCAAGGACAGTGCGATCAAAAGCGTGTTCGAGGGCATTAATCCGCAGGGCTGCGACGTCACCTCGTTCAAGCAGCCTTCCACGATGGAGCTCGATCACGATTTTCTATGGCGCAGCATGATCGCGTTGCCGGAACGCGGCCGGATCGGCATCTTCAACCGCTCCCATTACGAAGAGTGCCTGGTGGTGCGGGTGCATCCGGAAATTCTCGCCAGGCAGAAGATCCCACAGCAATTGGTGACCAAGGATATCTGGAAGGAGCGCTTCGAGGATATCTCGGCGATGGAGAACTACCTCGCGCGCAACGGCACCGTGATCCTGAAGTTCTTCCTCAACGTCTCCAAGGAGGAGCAACGCGGGCGGTTCCTGGAGCGGCTGGAGGATCCCGCCAAGAACTGGAAATTCTCGCTGGCCGATATCGGCGAGCGCAAGCTATGGGCGAAATACCAGGCCGCCTACCAGGACATGATCCGCCACACCTCGACGCCCGCCGCCCCCTGGCTCGTCGTTCCGGCCGACTACAAATGGTTCGCCCGCGTGGTGATCGGCTCGGCCATCGTCTCCGCGCTCGATCGGCTCGAGCTGCATTTCCCCGAGGTCGACAAGGAGGACCGCGGCGAGTTCAAGCAGGTCCGCGAGGCGCTGCTGGCGGAAGGCAAGGGCGGGGGGAAGGGGAAGTGAAACCCGACGCCGCCTACCCGCGCCGTCATTCCCCGCGAAGGCGGGGAATCCAGTACGCGGCGGCCTCCTAGGGTCTCGCCTAGGTCTCTGGAATACTGGGTCACCCGCTTGTGCGGGCGACGACGAGTATGCTGAACCGCATAGGTCATCCCTCCTGACCATCTTTTGGCATTGCCGCCGGCCATAATTCTCGTCTAGAAACAGCTTGGAAGCGCCGTCCCGGCAACCAACCGTCAACGGTTTTGGCCGAGATTTGGCTTCCAAAGGGTCTGGCAATGCTGATTCGCGGCGAAATGTCTGGAGTTCGGGGGGGAGCGGCGACCGCTGCGCCCTCGATTTCGGCTGCGTCCGCGTCCACCCTGCTTCTTGGCGGGCTTCTGCTTCTTATCGGCCCCTGAGGGCCGTCTGGGCGGTTTGCGCCTGGGCACTCAGGGGTTCGCGCGAGATCACCAGCCCCTTCAGCGCTTGCAAGACGGCGCACCGACCCAAAAGGAATCCATGACATGACCACCGCAGCCAAGTCCGAAAAGGACCGCGTCATCGTATTCGACACCACCCTGCGCGACGGCGAGCAGTGCCCGGGCGCGACCATGACGTTCGAGGAAAAGATCGAGATCGCCGAAATGCTCGACGACATGGGCGTCGACGTCATCGAGGCCGGCTTCCCGATCACCTCCGAAGGCGACTTCCAAGCGGTCAGCGAGATCGCCCGCCGCTCCAAGAACGCCGTCATCGCCGGCCTGTCGCGCGCCAATCCGAAGGACATCGACCGCTGCGCCGAAGCAGTGAAGTTCGCCAGGCGCGGCCGCGTCCACACCGTGATCGCGACCTCGCCGCTGCACATGCGCGTCAAGCTGAATTTGACGCCGGAACAGGTGATGGAGCTGTCGATCGCCAACGTCACCCGCGCCCGCAACCACATCGACGACGTCGAATGGTCGGCCGAGGACGGCACCCGCAGCGAGATGGATTTCCTCTGCCGCATCGTCGAGGCCGTCATCAAGGCCGGCGCCACCACGGTCAATATCCCCGACACGGTCGGCTACACCGTGCCGGAGGAGTACACCAACTTCATGCGCACGCTGATCGAGCGGGTGCCGAATTCCGACAAGGCGGTGTTCTCGGTGCACTGCCATAACGACCTCGGCATGGCGGTGGCGAACTCGCTGGCCGGCATCGCCGGCGGCGCGCGGCAGATCGAATGCACCGTCAACGGCATCGGCGAGCGCGCAGGCAACGCCGCGCTGGAAGAAGTCGTGATGGCGATCAACGTTCGCAACGACGTGTTTCCGTGGTGGAACAAGATCGATACCACCATGCTGACCCGTGCCTCGAAGCTGGTGTCGGCGGCGACCTCGTTTCCGGTGCAATACAACAAGGCGATCGTCGGCCGCAACGCGTTCGCGCATGAAAGCGGCATCCACCAGGACGGCGTGCTGAAGGATGCCTCGACCTACGAGATCATGCGGCCGGAGATGATCGGCCTGAAGAAGTCGTCGCTGGTGCTCGGCAAGCACTCCGGCCGCCACGCCTTCGTGCACAAACTGGAGGAGATGGGCTACAAGCTCGGCGCCAACCAGCTGGAAGACGCCTTTGTGCGGATGAAGGCGCTGGCCGACCGCAAGAAGGACATCTACGACGAGGATATCGAGGCGCTGGTCGACCAGGAGATCGCGGCCGCCCACGACCGCATCAAGCTGGTTTCGCTGACGGTGATCGCCGGCACCCATGGACCGCAGCGCGCGACCATGAAGCTCGACATCGAAGGCCAGACCAAGATCGAGGAAGCCGAAGGCAACGGTCCGGTCGATGCCGTCTTCAACTGTATCAAGGCGCTGGTGCCGCACGAGGCCAGGCTGGAACTCTACCAGGTCCATGCCGTCACCGAAGGCACCGACGCCCAGGCCGAAGTGTCGGTGCGGCTCGCTCATGAGGGCCGCTCGATGACCTCGAAGGCGTCCGACCCGGATACGCTGGTGGCGTCGGCCAAGGCCTATCTCGGCGCGCTCAACAAGATCGTCATGAAGCACCAGCGCGACCGGCCGGCGCAGGCGGCGAGCTGAGGCGCGACGTCATTCCGGGGCGCGAAGCGAACTATGGTGCGCAATTGCGCACCTGAGGTCTGATGCTAACGCACCATCCCGGAATGACGTCCATAACAGACAGTGAACGCGGCGCCTCAAACGCCGCTTTATTGTTCGCTGCGTCCTTGCTGCCGCGCGTTCCAGGTTGCCTTGCGGCAGGTTCTATTTGCCGGTTTGATGGACCTCGACGATATTGCCGTCAGGGTCATGAAAGAAGATCTGGTACCAGCCCTTCATCGCCCAGGTTCCGTAGTCGGAGTAGGGGATCTTCTTTTCCTCGAGGCGGCGCTTGAACCCTTCGATATCGTCGGTGCGAAAGCAGAAATGGCCGCGGTCGAGCGGGTTGATGAAATGCTTCATGCGAAATCCGAGGTCGACGTCCCTGCGCGCGAGGTGGAATTCAATCGCGCCATCGGTCACGAAGTCGACGTTTCCGCCATAGCCATCGGCGGTATTGACGCGGGTGTGCGCCACCGACCCGAGGTCGAGGATCGAGCGATAGAATTCAGATAGCCGCGGCACATTCTCCGAGCACAGATTCATGTGGTGAAACTGCAGTTTCATGGTGGTGCTTCCTCTTTGGTGCGGGTTAAGCGTGTCGCCAGCGGCTGAAGGCGGTTCAGAAGGAATTCCTGCAAGGCGCCTGCTAACTCCACGGTTTCATGGATGGACATTCATGGTCAATAAATTTTACAAACAGATTTCACAGGTTATGCGCGGATAGACTGCGAGGGCCTGAGCTCTCGTGCGGGGACGTAGATGCTGCTTCAAGACAAGGTGTGCGTCATCGTCGGAGCCTCGTCGCTGCGAGGCATCGGGTATGCAACCGCCGAGCTGTTTGCGCAGAACGGCGCGCGGCTTGCTCTCGTCGATCTCAGCATGGACGAGGGTATCGTCGGCGACATCGCGTCTTCGATCGCCAGCAGCATCGGGCATCGGCCGCTCATTGCCGGGTTGCGGTGCGACATCGAGAATCCGGCCGATTGCGAGCGCGCGGTCGCTGAGGTGGTGGCGCGGTTCGGGACGATCGATTGTCTGGTGAATTGCGCCGGGATCGTTCAGGCGCGCGCCATGCTTTCGATTGCGGAGACCGATTATGATCGGGTGCTCGGCGTCAACCTCAAGGGCGCCTTCAATATCTGCAAGAGCGCGCTCGCGGTCTTCGCCGGGAAGAAAGCAGGAGTCATCATCAACCTGGCGTCGGTTGCCGCGCAGCGCGGCGGCGGCCTTGTCGGGGGCGCTCACTATGCCGCCTCCAAGGGTGGCGTCGTCAGTCTGACCCGAACCATCGCCCGCGAGTTCGGCCCTGTGGGCGTCAGGGCCAATGTCGTCTGCCCGTCGATGGTGGAGACCGGGATGCTCGATGGCCTCACCCGCGAGAAGTTCGACGAGATCGTGTCGGCGATCCCGTTGCAGCGGGCCGGGCGGCCGTTGGACGTGGCGGGCGCGTGCTTGTTCCTGGCCTCCGATCTTTCGGCCTATGTCACCGGCGCAACGATCGACGTGAACGGGGGCAGCCATATCCATTGAAGGCGCGCGCCATGCTGCAGCGCCGCGGCTGGCCTGAGGGCCTGCCATCAGCCAGCGCCGCTTCCGGCGGAGCCGCGCAAAGACCGCGCATGACCACGAAATTTGGCAGGCTCCGGGGGATCAATCGAAGGGGAAGGAAATCAATATGTATAACCATACGCGCCTGGCACTTCTCGTGGCGGCCTTCATCGCTGGCCTAGCTGGCCTCGCGCAGGCCCAAACGCCGTCGCCGGCACCAGCCCCGGCAGCGACGCCACCGCTGTTTGCGGCCACCAAGGTCGAGGGGACCGAAAACGTCTATATCTTCCGCTACCAGAATCATCAGTCGATGTTCGTGGTCACGCCCGCGGGTGTCATCGTGACCGACCCGATCAGCTATGGCCGCCCCGAGGCGGCCAAGGCCTATCTCGACGAGGTCAGGAAGATCACGAAGGCGCCGATAAAGTACCTGGTCTACAGCCACCATCACTACGATCATATCGCCGGTGGCAAGCCGTTCAAGGACGCCGGCGCCGTCGTGGTGGCGCACCGCCGCGCCAAGGAGCGGCTGGCGACGCTGAATCCCTCCATCGTCGTCATGCCCGACCAGGTCGTGGATCAGAGGCGCGTCATCAAGCTTGGGGGCACCACGCTTGAACTCATCTATACCGGGCGCAATCATTCCGATTCCTCGCTGGTGATGTTCCTGCCCAAGGAGAAGATCCTGTTCGCGGTCGACTTCAATTCGCTCGGCGCGGTGCCGTCGCGGCTGGCGGTGAACGATTCCTATCCCGGCGAGTGGGAAGCCTCGCTGAAGCGGACGCTGGCCCTGGGATGGGAGCGTCAGATCCCCGGTCATCCCGGTCCCGGCGGCCGGCTCGGCACCAGGAAGGACATGGAGCAGCAGCTTGCCTTTATGACCGACCTTTCCGCGGAAGTGAAAAAGGCAGCCGACGCCGGTAAATGTTTCGATCCCGCCACCAAGGAAGTGCGGGTGCCGCAGCACGCGACGCTGCAGAACTACGAGCAGAACATCGAATGGCACACGCACCGCTGGTGCGGCTATTGGGGGCGCGGCATCTGATCTCCAATCGATGGCGTTGAAATAATCCGAAGCCCGGCGCGACGAGCGCCGGGTTTCGCGTTTTCAACGCGTGCGCTCCACCCTCATTGTTCGAGACGCGCGAAGACGCGCTCCTCACCATGAGGGACTGACAGTCATTTGTCGGGCAAATCAGTAAGACCTGTCCAGCCCTCGCGCGAAAAATATTCCCCCTTCCGTCGTCGGGCAAATCAGCTTTATGAATCTGCCCGTCTCACCCGATGAGACGGGGCGGATCGCGATCGTCACGAACGCGCGGTGGGATGCGGTGGACGCTGAGGTCAAAGAGACGATGTTGACCGAGGCGTACGGCGAAATCGCGTGGTCCTGACGCCGCGGTGCTGGCGTCAAGTCGCGCAGATTCAGTTCTGCGCGACGACGGAGGCAAAACAGCCGTTCTCCGGGGAGATCGCGTTATAAGCCGTCAACCCATTGCGCAGGGAAGGCCGGATGCTCTCCGCTGGACCTGTATGCTCGTGTGCGCACTTCCTTGTGCACATTGCACACGAGACCGCGGGTGCAGCGCGCACCCGGTCTTCCCTGCGCCCTCTTTCTCAAAGGGGGCAAGGAGCAACCGCAAACCTCGGGCGAAGCATGCCGCGAGATCGCAAAGCCGTATCCAGGCGTCATGGCGCGTGCAACGAAATATAAGCCGGCTGTTTTGCAGTGCAGCACTTCGCGGTTGGTAAAGTCGCCCTGCTGACGGGCAATGGCAATGGGTCCGGTTCGTCTGTAACATGGCGCCCTCGATTGGGCGATGGAACGGGCCTGAATGGCACGGCTGGGGGCACGCAATGCGCTGGTTCCTGATAGCGATGCTGGTCTCACTTGCTGCGCTTCCTGCGCAGGCGCAGCAGAAGCAGTATTGCACGCCGGAAGCTTACCTGCCGGAGCAGATCGAGAAATCGATGAAGGTGTGTGATGCCATCATCGCCGATCAGAGGCAGCCCGCGGGCGAGAAGATCCAGGCGTATCAAAATCGCGGCGATCTCTATCTGCGGAAGGGAGACTATTCCTCGTCGCTGCAGAATTTCAATCAGGCGATCGCACTTGTCGGTACGCAAAAGATCGTTCCCTACAGGGGATTCGGCGGACCGTCACCGCCGCCCGGCTCAATTGACAACATCAAGGCAGCAGGAGTCTATAACAGCCGAGCCTGGCTGTTCGTTAACAGGAAAGAACATTCGCGGGCGATCGAGGATTACACGAAATCCTTGCAGATTTTCCCGCGCAGCAGCGACACCATTGCCGCCCGCGCGGAAAGCTACAGGGCATTGGGACAGTTCGATCGCGCCATCGCGGATCTGAGCCAGGCGATTGAAATCGTGGCCAGCAACAAGTTCAATCCAATCGACTGGCATTTCCGAAAGCGTGGAGAATTATACCGCATCACAGGCGATCACGACGGTGCCATCCGCGACTTCGACAAGGTACTGGAGCTTGCCCCCAAGGATTATGAGGCGCTTGCCGGACGAGGCGTAACCTTCCTTGCCAAGGGCGATGCCGATCGCGCGCTGCGGGATCTGGATCAAGCGATCGCCATGCATGACTTCAACGCGAGCAATCCTCGTTACCGCCACGATCGCGGAAGCGCCTATCGGAAAAAGGGCGATCTCGATCGAGCCATCGGGGAGTTCGACAAGGCGGTCGAACATGGGTTCGGGCTGACGGATGCGGCCTTGCGGGCTGACATTTTCGTCAGCCGGGGCGAAACCTACGGAGAAAAAGGCGAGTGGCTCAAGGCGCTGGAGGATTATCAAAGCGCTTTAGGGATCGTCTCGTATCATTCGCGGGCGGTCGCAGGCCGCGACGCGGCGCGGCTGGCGCTGTCGCGGTCTACCCAGCCTGTCGCGACCATTGCCCCTGCGAACGCCAGTCCCGCCCCGGTGGTCGCCGGCCCGCCTGAGCGCCGCGTGGCGCTCGTGATCGGCAATTCCGCCTATCAAGGCGTACCCGCCCTGCCCAATCCCAAGCGTGACGCCGATACCCTGGCGCGCGCGCTGCGAAGCGCTAGTTTCCAGTTCGTCCAGGTCGCCACCGATCTGCCGCGCGACAAGCTCGCGCAAGCGCTGCAATCGTTCGCGGCTGAAGCGGACAACGCGGATTGGGCGATGGTTTATTTCGCCGGGCACGGGATCGAGATCGGTGGCGTCAATTATCTGATCCCGGTCGACGCCAAGCTGAAGGTCGATCGCGATGTGCCACTCGAAGCCGTCGCGCTCGAGCAGGTGCTGACCAGCGTCACCGGCGCGAAGAAGCTGCGGCTGGTGGTGCTCGACGCCTGCCGGGACAATCCCTTTGTCGCCAAGATGGCGCGGACGGTGGCCGGGCGCTCGATCGGTAGGGGGCTTGCGAGCATCGAGCCCGAGGGCGGCACGCTGGTAGCCTTCGCCGCGAAACACGGACAGACTGCGCTCGACGGCCAGTCTGGAAGCAATTCGCCCTTCGTCACCGCGTTCGTGAAACATCTGCAATCACCGGGCCTGGAGATCAGCAAGATGTTCCGGCTGGTGCGCGACGACGTGCTCGCCGCGACCGGCAAGCAGCAGGAGCCGTTCACCTACGGATCGCTGCCCGGACAGGATTTCTTTTTCCGGCTGCAATAATGGCCACCGGCGATCATAGCGGCAACCCGGATCGGCAAAGCGATATCACGGATTTTGGACATCAGACCGGGATGGTGCGGTGGCCGCCGCGCTCGCTTGGCAGATTCAGCCGGCCGCATTGCGATGGATCAAATTCATCGACATTACATCTCGGTAAGGAGGCTTTCTCTTTCCAATCGTTAAGTTGAACCGCCGCCGACACGGGCCCATTTTCGGTCGATCCCTTGAAGGAGGCTCGCATGAGGAAGTTCGCCATCGCCGCGGTTGCGGTACTTGCCATCGCCGGCTCGACCGCCGTCTATGCCCAGCACCATCACTGGGGCTACGGGCATCCGCGGATGAGTTCGGAGGACAGGTCGGCTTATGCCGACGCGCGGATCGCCGCCATCCGGGCCGGCCTCAAGCTGACGGCCGACCAGGAAAAGCTGTGGCTGCCGGTGGAAGTCGCGGCGCGGGAATTCGCCAGATTGCGGATCGACCGCGCCAACGCGCGGATGAATTCGGCGCGGGATGACGCCAGCCAGCAGAAGCCGGACGATCCGGTGACGCGCCTGCGCGAGCGTGCCGACACGATGGCGACCATGGCCGCCGCCATGAAGAAGATCGCCGATGCGGCCGACCCGCTTTACAAGACATTGGATGAGGGCCAGAAGCGGCGGCTCGCCGTATTGACCCGGATGGACGGCCGGTTTGGCGGCCGGGGAGGCTGGCGTCACCACGGATCCGGGCATGGCATGGGCATGGACCGGATGGGCATGGATCGCGATGACGACCGCCATCATGGTGGCGATCGCCATCGCCATGATCGGGATGGCGGGCAGGACCGGGGCGGCCCCGAGCGGCTCTGAGCGCCCGATCTCGGCGCTCAAGCTGGACTTGGGCGGAAGCCGCTGAATTCCAGCGGCTTTTCGTCGTTTCAGAGATCCGCCAAGGCGCGGGAAAACCTGCCCCGGTTTGCTGGACATCACGGGGTCGCTTTGCTAAACGACGCCCTCTTGCGAAGGCCTTCCGGACCCGTTTCCGGGCGCATAGCTCAGTTGGTAGAGCAGATGACTCTTAATCATCGGGTCCCAGGTTCGAGCCCTGGTGCGCCCACCAAGGTTTTCAAGCACTTGGCCAGGTCGTGACGGGAACGGACGCGATCTGGCGATAGCCCAGTTAGATGGGCCCGCTTGGCGGGGCAGGCGACACAATCCCCCACACCTCCCATGCTGCGGCGTAGCTTGCGTCGGTCACCCGGACGACCGAAGTTCAGCGCGCAAAGTCTAATGGGGAGATTGCCATGCCGGGTCCGCTCGCGGGCGTCAAAGTGCTCGATTTCACCGCGGTGGTGTCGGGCCCGTTCGCGACCATGTTTCTCGCCGACCAGGGCGCCGAGGTACTCAAGATCGAGCCGATCGGTGGTGACAGCACGCGCCGCAGCCGCGCGCCCATCGACAAGGCCGGAGAATTCTCCGCTTTGTTCATCTCCTCCAATCGCGGCAAGCGATCGCTGTCGATCGACATGAAGAGCGATTCCGGCCGCGAGGTGCTGGCAAGGCTGGTGGCGCAGGCGGATGTGCTGGTGCAGAACTTCCGACCCGGCGCGATGGAACGGCTCGGGCTTGGCGCCGAGGAGCTTCGTGCCCGCTTTCCACGCCTGATCTATGTGTCGATCAGCGGCGTCGGCGAGACCGGGCCCTATGCCAGGAAGCGGGTCTACGATCCGATCATTCAGGGCCTTTCCGGCTTTGCCGATATCCAGTCCCAGGCGGTCACCAACCGCCCGCAGATGATCCGGACCATCGTGGCCGACAAAACCACCTCCGTGTTCACGGCGCAGGCGGTGTCGTCGGCGCTCTACGCCCGCGAAAAAAGCGGGCAGGGCGATCACATCAGGGTGGCGATGCTGGACGTCATGATCTCCTATCTGTGGCCTGAGGGCATGATGCAGTACACGGTGGTTGGCACCCCAGCCGCCGCCGATCCCAATGACCGGCCCGATCTGGTGTTCAAGACCAGCGACGGCTACATCACCGCCGGCACGCTGTCGGATTCCGAATGGCAGGGCTTCTGCAAGGCCTCGAGCGATCCCGAACTGATCAAGGATACGAGGTTCACCACGCCGGTGGGGCGCGCGGTCAACGCCACCGCGCGCATTCACAAGATGGCCGAGTATATTTCGCAAGACACCACCGCCGAATGGCTGGTCCGGCTCGACGCCGCCGACGTACCGTGCGCGCCGATCCTGCGCCGCGGCGAGATCATCGATAACGAGCAGGTGGTGGCGCGCGGCCTGATCGCCGAATTCGACCAGCCGACGGTCGGTCGGGTGCGGCAGCCGAAGCCGGCCGCACGGTTCGAACGCAACCCCTCCGCGATCGGCGGCCCGGCGCCTCGGCTCGGCGAACATTCCCGCGATGTGTTGCGGGGGCTCGGCTACGATGACAGCGCCATTGAACGGATGATTGCCGATAAAGTGCTGAGAGCAGCCTCGTAGAGCGGGCAACAGGAGGGTACAGGTGGAGCTTCGCAATGAGGTGGCATTGCTGGTCGGCGCAGGCGATGCGATCGGCGCGGCGGTGACGCGGCGTTTTGCCAGGGACGGTTACAAGGTTTGCATCGCCCGGCGCGACGCCGCCAAATCCGAAGGTCTGATCGCCGAGTTGAAGGCGGAGGGCTGCGAGGTTCACGCCTTTGCCGTCGATGCCCGTCAGGAGAGCGAGGTGCAGACCCTGTTTGCCCGCGTTGAGGAGAAGATCGGTCCGATCGAGGTCTGCCTGTTCAACGCCGGATCCAATGTCAAAAAGCCTTTGCTGGAGACCGACGCCAAACTGTTCCTGAAGTCCTGGGAGCTGGCTTGCCTGGCCGGCTTCCTCGTCGGCCGCGAGGCCGCCCGGTACATGACAAAGCGCGGCCACGGCACCATATTGTTTACCGGCGCCACCGCGAGCATGCGCGGCGGCAGCGGCTTTGCGGCGTTTTCATCGGCGAAGTTTGGCCTGCGCGCCGTCGCCCAGGCGATGGCGCGCGAACTTGGTCCAAGGAACATCCATGTCGCGCATCTCGTGATCGATGCCGGCGTCGACAGCCCGGCGATCCATGCTCGGATGAAGGCCGCAAGCGGCATCGATGCCGGTGAAATCCCGCCGGACAGCCTGACCAAGACCAGTTCCATCGCCGACGCCTATTGGTTCGTGCATCGGCAGGCCAGGGACGGCTGGACCCATGAACTCGATCTGCGCCCCGCCGTGGAGAAATGGTAGCGTGACCGCCGCACCCAACCTCACTTTATGGGGCGTCGGCACCAGCCGCACTGTGCGCGCGCATTGGGCGATGCACGAACTGGGGCTCACGTATACGACACGTGCGATCGGCCCGCGCACCGGCGAGACCAAGACCGCCGAGTACACCGCGCTCAATCCCCGGCAGAAGATTCCGCTGTTGCAGGACGGAGATTTTCGCATTGGCGAAAGTGCGGCGATCGTCGCCTATCTTTCGCGCACATACTCAACAGAAGAGAATTCTCTGATCCCGGAGCCGCCGCGCGACTTTGCGGCATGGCTCGAATGGACGTTCTTCATCGTCGCGGAGCTGGATTCCACCAGCCTGTATGTGATGCGCCGCCACGGCGCCGATGCGCTTGGCCATATCTACGGCGTCGCCCCCGAAGTCGTGGCCAAGGCCGGCGAATATTTCCGCCAGCAGCTCCGCCATGTCGAGACCGCACTCGCCGACAACCGCACCTACCTGATGGGTGACCGCTTTACCAGCGCCGATATCCTGCTTACCACCTGCCTCGACTGGGCGATCGCCTACGGCGTCGGCATCTGCGACAACGCGCAGCCTTATCTGGCGCGTATCCAGCAGCGCCCGGCGTATCAGCTCGGCCGTGCGGCGAATGTGGCGCGCGCGGCGCCGGAGCGCGCGAGATGAAGACGGCGCGTTGCTGGGTGTCACTAACAACAGGCTGACATATTTAGGCCGATGCATCGAGAGAGTTACCATGAGCGCTGAAATCAAGCCGTTTCGCATTTCGGTTGGCGAGGACGTGCTCGACGACCTGAAGTCGCGGTTGCGCCGGACGCGCTGGCCGGAGGCGGAACTGGTGAACGACTGGAGTCAGGGCGTCCCGCTGCAGTGGATCAAGGAGGTCTGCCGCTACTGGGCCGAGGACTACGATTGGCGCGAGCGCGAAGCGCGTCTCAATCGCTTCGCCCAGTTCACGACCGGGATTGACGGCCTCGACATGCATTTCCTGCACGTCCGTTCGCCGCACCCGGACGCGCTGCCGCTGATCATCACCCACGGCTGGCCCGGCTCCGTCGTCGAGTTTCACAAGGTGATCGGGCCGCTGACCGATCCGACCGCGCATGGCGGCAAGGCCGGCGACGCCTTCCATGTCGTTTGCCCGTCATTGCCGGGCTTCGGCTTTTCGGCCAAGCCGGCCAGCACCGGCTGGGGCGTCGATCGTATCGCGTCTGGCTGGGCGATGCTGATGGCGCGCCTTGGATACCAGCGCTACGGCGCGCAGGGCGGCGACTGGGGCTCGGCGGTCACGACGGCGCTCGGCGCAAAAGACCCGGAGCATTGCGCCGGCATTCACATCACGCTGGCGATGTCCGCGCGACCCAACGTCGAGGGGCATCCCACCCCCGCGGAGGCGCGGGCGCTCGCGGGGATCCAGCATTACGCCGAATGGGATTCCGGCTATTCGAAGCAGCAGTCGACCCGGCCGCAAACTCTCGGCTACGGATTGACCGACTCGCCGAGCGGCCAGGCCGCCTGGATTCTCGAAAAATTCTGGGCCTGGACCGATTGCGACGGGCATCCCGAGAATATCCTGGGCCGCGACGAACTGCTCGACAACGTAATGCTGTATTGGGTGACCGCGACCGCCGCCTCGTCGGCCCGGTTGTACTGGGAAAGCTTTGGACCGAAGCGCCGCACGGCACACAAGGTCACGGTGCCGACAGGTGTCGCCGTCTTCCCAAAGGAGATCGTTACGCCGGTGCGAAAGTGGATGGAAGCGAGCTACACGGATATCCGGTACTGGCGGGAGATGCCGAAGGGCGGTCACTTCGCCGCGTTCGAACAGCCGGAGCTGTTCGTCAAGGAGGTGCGGGACTTTTTCCGAACGTTGCGGAAGTCGCCTGTTTCCTGAGCGGTCAGCTATCGGTCATTGGTCGGCGTGCCGCGACCACCGGCCAGCTCAGTTTCGGTACGACGGATCGGTTCGATCGAGCTTGCGCAGCAGCGCCGGCCAGGCGAGGTCGCCGTTGCGGGCGCTGCGGCCCGGTTTCGGCAGCATCCGCTCGCAGGTGTCCTCGAGCACGCTCTGCGGCGGATAGACGAGCTTGGTGTTGCACGACAACGCCATGACCTGAACCTGGCAGGCGCGCTCCAGCCGGAACAGCACGTTGAAGGCGGCCGGGACGGTGCGGCCGACCACCAGCAGGCCATGGTTGCGCAGGATCATGGCTTCGTGATCGCCGAGATCCCTGACCAGTCGTTCGCGCTCGTCGACATTGTCGGCGATGCCTTCGAAGTCATGATAGGCGATGTTGAGAAACCGCATCGAGGTTTGCGCCAGCGGCAGCAATCCGCATTCCATGGCGGAGACGGCCATGCCGGCCGGTGTGTGCGTATGCGCCACGCAATCCATGTCGTGCCTGGCCATGTGGATGGCGCTGTGAATGACGAAGCCGGCGACGTTGACGTCGTAGTCAGAGGTGTTGAACAGCGTGTTGCCCTCGAGATCGACCTTGATAAGGCAGGAGGCGTCGATCTCCTCATAGAGCATTCCGTAAGGGTTGATCAGGAACTGATCGGTTGTCCCCGGCACCCTGCAGGAAATGTGGTTGGCGACCATCTCGGTCATCCCATAGATCGCCGTGAGGCGGTAACAGGCGGCGAGATCGACCCTCGCCTGCCATTCCTCCGCGCTCACCTGTTCGCGAACCGATTTCACGACCTTGATAGCGGGCGAACTGATCGGAGGATTCATGGGCGTATCTCTACGGTTTTGGATTGCTGGAACGGGTGACGACACCCGGTGGTGGACCCGCAAGATAGCTGCAAAACGCGCTGCGCGGCAAGCCGGGCACCGCAGGCGTTATTGCAGGTCTGGCGGGTGAAATTCGAATGCGCTATGGCATTCACGAGGTGAATGCCATGACCGAAGGACGCTACCGGCTGATCGGCTCAACCGCGTCGCCTTACGCCATCAAGTTGCGCGCCTTGCTGCGCTACCGACGAATTCCGTTCGACTGGGTCATCATGACCAAGGCGCTGCGAGCAGCGACCGCGCATTTGCGACCCAGTTTGATCCCGGTGCTGCAATACCCCGACGGCAGCTATCGCGCCGAGACCACGGCGCTGGCCTATGATATGGAAAGCCGCCACAAGTCGCGCTCGGTTATTCCCGAGGACCGGGCGGTCGCGTTCGTTTGCGACCTGCTGGAGGACCTTGCGGACGAGTGGGCGGTCAAGCCGCTGTTTCTCTATCGCTGGTGGGATCCGGAAGACCAGGCCTATGTGTCGCGCTGGGCCGGCGAGGAATGGTCGGTGTCGGAGGCGGCAGCCGGCAGCGCCGAAGAGATTGAGCAGTTTCGCCAGCGGCAGATCTCGCGGATGGTCATTCTGGGCGCGACCGCCGAAAACAAGCCGCTGCTGGAAGAGAGCTATTTGCGCATGCTGGCGGCGTTCGAGCCACATGTCGGCATGACCAGCTATCTGTTCGGCAGCCGGCCCTCGCTTGCCGATTTCGCCTGGTTCGGACAGCTCAGCGAGATGGCGACCGATCCGACGCCGATGCGGATCATGCGCGCGAGGGCGCCTTTTACCGATCACTGGGTACGGCGGCTGGACGACGCTTCCGGCGTCGAGGGTGAATGGTACCCGCGGGAACGGGTGCTCGGCGGCATGGCCGAGGCGCTGCTGAAGATCGCCGGCGAACTCTATCTGCCGTTCCTGGTCGCCAACGCCGAAGCGTTCGCCAGGGGCGTGGAGCGACTCGAGATCAACGTCTGGGGCCTGCCGTATGCGCTGGCTCCCTTTAAATATCAGGTGAAGTGCCTGCAGCAGCTTCGCGACAAGTTCGCGGCGCTCGATAGCGAGAGCACGGCAGCGTTGCGGCCGGTGCTGAAGCGCACGGGTTGCTGGGAGCATCTGGCCGCGGGGTAGGGGCATTATCGAAGCCTGCCCTCGGCTCGATCCGCAGCTGGACCGGTTGCCGCTAATCCCTGCGATGCCGGCTGCCCAGCGCCGTGGCGACCGATTCCGGATTCTGGATACGTTCGGTCAACAGATCGATGCGATCGTTGCCCCAGAACAGCTCGCCGTTGAAAACCATGGTCGGCACGCCGAAAACGCCCAGCGCTTCCGCCTCATCGATGATGCGATCGTGTTCCGCGCGTGCGGGCCCTTGGGCATAGACTTCGAATTCGCGCGCCGAACCACCGACCGACGCGATCACCCCGGAAACGCCCGCTATGTCGTCGATCTCGAGGTCTTGATTCCAGAAGCGCCGGAACACCGTGTCGTGATAGGGCCGGAACAGGCCATGGCGCTGCGCGAACAGCATGCCAGCGCTGGCGTAGAAGGCATCATAGATGCGCCGCGGCCCCTTGATGGTGAGGCCTTGCGCATTGGCGTAGCGCCGCGCGTCCATGTAGGCGTAGCGCACCTTGCGCCAGAAATGCGGCGTGCGCTCCTCCACCGTTCCCATGAATTCTGCGATGCGCAGGGTGTATGGCAGCCATTCGAGTTCGACGCCGAGGTTGTCCTCCAGTTCGAACAGCCGCTTGTTGGCGACGAACGCATAGGGGCTCTTGTAGTCGGTGTAAACGCGTATGCGCGGCTTTTCCATCGCGGGTCCTGCTTCAGTCGGATCATTGAATCCGAACTAAGCATGGAATCGCGCGGAACGGCATCGTCGTTCGGAAAATGTCATTCCAAAAAACGAATGGGCCCCGGTGCATGAGAGCATCGCGGGGCCCGACATCTTCGTTTTAGCGAAGGATTTCTGGTACACACCAGTGCGATCTCAGGATCCGGCAACCGCGTGGCCTTTGCGCTCCAGTCCTGCGGATGGGTTTGAATTGTAGCAGGCGCCGTCGAGCAAGCAGCTGTTCTTAACCCAACCGCGCCCTGACCTTGCGTCGAGCAAGGTCACCAGTCTGATCCGGTGGCGTCATGCTCCTCCTCAAGAAGTTGACCGGCGGACCTACGTCCGCATCCGCTGCGTGCCGCCGCGGTCATACGATCGGGTGACAATGCCTGCCAAGAGGGGGGCCGAACGCTCCGTTGCCCGGCAGGTGCAGCAAAGGAAATGCTGCGGCAGATACTGGCGGGTGTCAAGCTATCCTAAGCGCCGCTGTGTGCCGGTTCCCGAGGAACAATTGTCAGGCCTTGGTCTGGCGGTAGTCGCGCAAATCGGGGTCGTGGGTCATCGCCCAGTAATCAACGAACCGCCATGGCATTGCCGAGAACACCCGGCCCTGACCGTTGCGGTAATAGGTGGTCATGCCTGGGTGAGTCCAGATCAGTTGCTCGTGCTCGGCATCGACTTTTGCGATGTACTGGTCGTGGGCTTCCGGGCGCACGTCGATCGCGGCGATATCCTGCTCGATCATCTGGACAAGGCAAGCCGAGATGTAGCGGCTCTGGCATTCCGACTGGAAGATCACGCTGCCGCCATGCGCGGGTCCTGAATTGGGACCGAGCATCACGAAGAAGTTGGGAAAGTCAGGCACGGTAAGACCGAGATAGGCGGTCGGGTTGTCGTTGGCCCAGGCCTCCCTGAGGTTTTTGCCACCACACCCGCTGATGTTGAGACGCGCCGCCATCTCCGTCACCTTGAAGCCGGTCGAAATCACGATGACATCGGCGGGACGCAACTTGCCGTCGGAAGCGACGATGCCGTCCTTTTCGAAATGATCGATCGTGTCGGTGACCAGCTCGACATTCGGCTTCGTCAGAGTCTTGAACCAGTTGTTATCGAGCAGGATGCGCTTGCCGTAGGGCGGATAGGTCGGCACGCATTTCTCGATCAGGTCTGGGCGGTCCTTTAGTTCGGACCGGATGAAGTCCGTCAGCTCCTCGCGATGCCGGTCGTTGCCCTTGTTCACGGCGCGATCGGGATATGGCCAGTTCGGGTCCTTGCGCAGGAACGGCAACAGGCCGTCGCCATATCGCCAGAACATGTTGAAGCGATACCATTGCACGTAGAACGGCAGGTGGGCGAGCAGCCACTGCGCGCCCTCGGTAATGGGGTCGGAATATCCCGCAACCGGCCGGGCCCATTGCGCGGTCCGCTGATAGACGGTCAGCGACGCGACGCGGTCGGCGATCGACGGCGCCAGTTGCATCGCGGTTGCACCGGTGCCGATGATGGCGACATGCTTGCCGTCGAGTTTGATGTTGTCGGACCACAGTGCGGAGTGCAGCATCAGGCCCTTGAAATCCTTCTCGCCCCTGAAATGCGCGGGCGAGGGGTCGTTGAGCTGGCCGATCGCGCTGACCAGCGTGGTCGATTCAAACGTCTCCTCGCCGTTGGCGGTCTTCAATGTCGAGACCCAGCGCCGTTTGCCTTCGTCCCAGCGCGACGACGTCAGTTCGGTATTGAGGCGGAGATGCTCCCTGATGTCGTATTCGAGCGCGACCTTCTTCAAATAGTCGAGCAACTCCTGGCGCTGGGCGAAATAGCGCGTCCACGGATTGCGTGCGCCGAACGAGAAGGAATAGGAGTGGTTCGGCGTATCGACGCCGCAGCCGGGGTAGCGGTTCACGTACCACGTGCCGCCAAGCTCGTCGTTCTTCTCGACGATGGTGTAGGGAATGCCGAGCCGTCCGAGGGCAACGCCGAGCGCGATGGCGCAGACGCCGGCACCGACGATCAGCACATGCTGGCGTGCCAGTTTTTCTCCGGAGGGCGGCACGGTCCAGCGCGCCTCGCGCGGGACGAAGCCCATTTCCTCACGCATCAGCGGTGCATATTCCGAGGCGACGTTTTCGCCGAGCGTGGCGCGCATCATCTTCAGCATCAGTTCATCGCCGGGATCGGTGACGACAGGTTCGGGCGCACCGTTCTCGAACAGCTTCAGCACGGCGGCGCGGATTTTGGTCTGGACTTCCGCGGGCAGACCGGCTTGCGGATCCGGGATCAAGCGCACGTCGCGCTTCGGCTTGAAGGGGGACTCAAGCCAGCGCTCGTCGCCGGTCATGTGAACCAGCACCATCAGCAGCACGCGGATATCGCCCTCGGCGATGGCCGAAGACAGATCGGGTTTGGTGCGCGGCAGCTCGACGTTCATATTTTCGATCCTCGCTACGCGCCGGATGCTTCCGGCAAGCCGCCATAGGCGGCCCAGGTGGAGCCGGCGATAAATCCGGCGTCCACGGGCAGGTTGATTCCGGTCACGCCGCTGCTCATGGGCGATAGCAGCCAGGCGATCGCCTGTGCGACTTCGATCGGCTCGACCATCCGGTTTAGCGCGGTCGGGCTTTCGAGCAACCGCTTGTTCAGCGCGCCGGAGGCGATGCCGGCCTCCAGCGCCGCGGTACGGGTGAAGCCGGGCGAGACTGCGTTGACGCGGACGCCGGTGCGGCCCCATTCGGCGGCAAGCGTCTGCGTGATCTGGATGACGCCGGCTTTCGCGGCAGTATAGGCGTGGATCGGGCCGGACGTCATACCGGCCACGGAAGCGACGTTGACGATCGCGCCATGCCGGCGCGCGGCCATCCGAACGCCGACGCCGCGAGCGACCAGGAAGGTGCCGCGCAGATCGATGTTGACCTCGCGATCCCATTGATCCATCCGCACGCGTTCGACCGGGTGCATCTTGCCGAAGACGCCCGCCGAATTGACCAGTCCCGTGATCGGGCCGTGCGCGGCCTCGATGCCGGCGATGCCGCTGGCGACGGCGGTCTCGTCGGCGACGTCGAACGGCGCGGGCCACAGGATCGCCGGCGTTCCCGCCAGCGGTTCCGGTGCAATGTCGGCTATCACCACGCGACGGCCTTGTTCGGCCAGAAGCGTGGCGGTCGCAGCCCCAATGCCGCGGCTGCCGCCGGTGACGAGGACGATACCGTCAGCGCCCATGGCCGTTGTCCGTGTCCGGTGTAAAGAGCCCGCGCGTGACCAGCTTCCGGTAGGCGGAGATGACGTGGTCGGATACCGCCGTCACTGCGCCGTCGGCATAGGAGTAGCGCCGGCTGAGATAGCCGCGCGCGCCCATGAACATGTGGACGATGGCTTCGAATTCCTCGTCGCTGAAATCCTCGATCGCGCCGGCCTGGCGGGCGCGCCGCAGGATCCGAACATAGGCGGTTGCGACATTGTCGAGATGCTTCTGGTAGCCGATCGGGGCGAAATACTCGGCTTCGTTGAGAATGCGCAGGAACTCCGGTACCTCGCGGATGAACTCGAAGAAGGCGCTGAAGCGCTCGATTTCCTGCCGTGCCGCATGCGCGGTCCCGGTGCGCTCACGGATGAAATGAACCATGTCGATGCCGATCTTCGGGAGCAGTTGATCGAGCAGTTGCTGTCGGTTGTCGAAATGATTGTAGAACGTCCCCTGGGCGACGCCGGCTTCCTCGGTGATGCGGGCGACGGAAGCTTCGGCGTAGCCGTACTTGCCCACGATTTTGGTGGCGGCGTCGAATATTCTGCGCTTGGTCCAGGCGTTGCGCTCGACACGGTTGAGCTTGGCGACCTTGCCGGCCGCAATCTGCGAAGATCGCGTCATGCGTGAGATTCCAGTTCGGCGCGCAGCACGCGCTTGAGCACTTTTCCGGAAGGGTTGCGCGGCAGGCTGTCGCGGACGATCAATTGCTTCGGAACCTTGAAGCCTGCCAGCCGCGCGCGGCAATGGGTGGCGAGTTCGGCCAGTTCCAGTGCGCTGCCTTCGTCCAGCACCACGACGGCGACGGGCTTCTCGCCCCAGCGCGGATCGGGCAGGCCGATGACGGCGACTTCGCGCACCTGCGGCAGTTCGTAGATGACGCGCTCCACTTCGGAGGATGCGATATTCTCGCCGCCGGAAATGATCATGTCCTTCTTGCGATCGGTCAGATACAGGAAGCCGTCTCGATCGAGATAGCCGACGTCGCCGCTGCGAAACCAGTCGCCGAAAAACGCAGCTGCGGTCTTTTCCGAATCCTTCCAGTAACCCTGCGTGACCTTCGGTCCGCGCAGGCATATTTCGCCGTTCTCGCCGGGTGGCAGACGATTGCCGGCGTCGTCGCGGATTTCGATCTCGACATGGGCGATGGCGCGTCCGGTCGAGCCGATCTTTTCGATCTCGCGGCCGGCTTCCATGAAGGTGTCACCGCCGCAGGTCTCGGTGAGGCCGTAGGCGTCGATGTAGCGCGCGTTGGTGAAATAGTCTGAAAAAGCGCGGATGCGTAGCTCCGGGGTCTTCTCGCCGCCGCCGATCGCCCATCGCAGGCTTGATACGTCGTAGCGGTCGCGGCCGGGGCAGGTGAGGATCGCGGACGTCATCACGGGCGCGAGCCATGCGGCGTTAAGCTTGTCGGCGTCGATCGCGGCGAGCGCCTGCTCGGGCTCGAAGTTGCGGTGGATGCAAAGCATGCCGCCATGCCAGAGCACGGCGATGCCCGGCAGGTCGAGCGCGCCGACATGGTAGAGCGGGCCAACCACCAGCAACCGGGTCTCGGGGTTCAATCCCAACGCCAGCGTTTGGTCGGCCGACTTCCAGTACATGTTCTCATAGGTCAGCATCACGCCCTTGGGCCGATCTGTGGTGCCGGACGTGTACATAAGGCGCATCAGGTCACGCGGCCGCCTGACATGCATCGGGGCCGGCGCGATGCCGGGCGCAAGGTGCATCGCGGTGATTTGTGCGGCTTCGTCCAGCAGCGCCACCGGCGCGACGCCGGCGGCGATGTCAGCGAGATCTTCATCCGCAATCAGGATGCGGGCGCCGGAATTGCCCACGATGTACCCGACTTCATCGGCCGACAGGCGGTAGTTGATCGGCAGCAGCACTGCGCCGATATGGCTGGTCGCAAACACCAGTTCGAGAAAGGCCGTGCTGTTCTTCATGAGCAAGGCGACGACGTCGTCCGGGCCAATGCCGCGCGCGGCGAGCCAGCCGCCGACCCGGCGGATACGGCAGTCGAACTCAGCGTAGGAGACGTTCTCGCCGCGGTATTTCAGCGCACAGCGATCCGGCGTCCGTCGGGCGTGAAATGCGATGAAGCTGGAAAGATTGACCATTATCCGCTCAGAAGGCCGGCTTTTCCGGCACGCTGTGTGCGTTGATGAATTATGACTCGTAATTCATGTTTGGCTTGACGTCACCCCCTTTGTTCTGAAATCCTTGGGGTCGCGGAGGCGATACGATCTCCAGCAGGGATTTGGAACGCAAGTCCGACAGGGAGGAAATGATGACGAGAACCCGCAAACCGGGCGTGAACCGTCGCGCGACATTGGCCATGATGGGCGCTGGCGCCGCGACGTTGGCGATGCCATGGGTGGCGCGCGCGCAAGCCAAGACCATCAAGGTCGGCATGCCAACCATTCTTTCCGGACGCGTCGCCCAGCTCGGAACCTCGTCGCGCAACGGTGTGATGATCGAGGTCGACAAGGTCAACGCCGCCGGCGGCCTGGCTGGACGTCAGATCGAGATGGTGATCCGCGACTCCAAGGGGCAGCCGCAGGAAGCCGCCCGCGTCGCGCGCGAACTCGTCAACACCGACGGGTGCGAATTGCTGATCGACGCTGAGGCTTCCTCGGGCGCATTCGCGGTGCATGAAGTGGCGCGCGACCTTGGCGTGCTCTGCATCCACACCAATTCGGAAACCTCGGCGCTGACCGCCGATCCCAAGCAGCATATCCCAAATGCGTTCCGCACTGCGCGCCAGGGCGTGCACGACTCGATCGTCGGCGGCAGCTACGCGGCGTCGATATCCAAAGCCAAAGGCCTGAAGAAATGGGCGACCTGCGCGCCCGACTACGCATACGGCCGCGACACCACGGGCGAGTTCACGACCTACCTTAAGCGTTTCGCACCCGATACCGAGATCATCAGCGAATCCTGGCCGAAGCTGTTCCAGGCCGACTACACGGAAGTCGTGACGAAGATATTGCAGGCGAAACCGCAGGCGCTGTATTCTTGTCTGTGGGGCGGCGACCTTACATCCTACATTGACCAGGCAAATATCTACGCGCTGTTCAGCCAGATGGAGGTGTTTGCGGTCAACATGGCCGACTACACCGCGTTGACCGTGGTGAAGAACCTGCCAAAGGGCATTCACTCCGGCAACCGCTACATCAAGACCTATCCAGCGACCGCGGAGAACGCGGCCTGGGGCGACGCCTATAAGGCGAAATACAACGAGTATCCCACCAACTGGTCGTGGGAGAACGCCACCGCGATCATGCTGCTGGCGGAAGCGTCGAAGAAAACCAACTCCGCCGATGGCAAGAAACTTGCGGAGGCGTTGCGCGGCCTGAAGATCAAGTCGCCATTCGGCGCTGACGGCACCGTCACGATGCGCGCCGAGGATCAGACCCTGGTCGGCTACGCGATCGGCTGGGGAACCACGATCCCGCAGGAGCCCTACGTGCCGCAGGTTCAGGCCGGAGACTGGAAGACGATTTTCGAACTAGAAGCCGAGTGGAAGAAGAGCAAGGGCTACACCTGATCGCTTGGTGATAGCGGAGACGGCCCAGGCCGTCTCCGCCTGTTGCCGAACGTTTTCAGCGCCGATGATCGTGGCGCGCCGCATATGGACATCTTCCCTTGGATCTCGACACGCTTACCGGCTGCCTCGCCAGCTCCGCCTGCCTGGTGACGCAGACCACCAGCGGCTTCATCATCGGCATGCTGCTGTTTCTCGTCGCCGTTGGGCTGACACTGATTTTCGGCGTGCTCAAGGTCGTGAATTTCAGCCACGGCGCCTTCTACATGTTCGGCGCTTACTTCGCGATGACGGCCTATCAGCTCTCGGGCAGCTTTGCGCTGGCGATGCTGTGCGGCGCAGCCGGCACCGCCTTGCTCGGCTTGGTCTTCGAACGGGTCTTCATGAGCCGGGTCTACGGCGCCGACGTGCTGATGCAGCTCCTGGTCTGCTACGCCTTCGTGCTGATCTTCGATGACGTCGTGCGGATGATCTGGGGTCCGGAATTCAAGTCGATGGGCATGCCGTCGGCGTTCCAGGTGGCGCCGCTATTCATCGCCGGGGGCGTGGTGCCACCCTATTATCTGCTCCTGATCGGCGTTGCATTGTCCGCTGCCGTGATCCTCGGACTCGGCCTTGCCCGCACCAAGGTCGGCAAGGTGATCCGGGCGGCGGCGCACAATCCAGGCATGGTGTCTGCACTCGGCATCAACACCGGGCTCATCTACGGCGGCGTGTTTGCCCTTGGCGGCATGCTGGCCGGTCTTGCCGGGGCACTCGCCGCGCCGGTACGTTCGCTGACACCGGGCATGGGGTTCTCGGTCCTGATCGAGTCTTTCATCGTCACCGTTATCGGCGGCATGGGCTCTATCCTGGGGGCTCTGATCGGCGCGATCCTGATCGGCATGATCCGCTCGTTCGGATCACTCGGCTTTCCCCTGTTCACGGAAGGGCTGATGTACCTGTTCATGGTGATCGTGCTGGTGTCCCGGCCGACCGGCCTGTTCGGCAAGGAGGTCGCATGACCGAACTGCAGGCCGAACGGGCCGCCATGGTTCCGCGCAGCCAGGCCAGACCGCAACGCTGGCGCTATCTCGACGTATCGATCGCGTTGGCTGCCTTCCTCGTGCTGGCGATGCTGCCGATGTTCATCGGCAGCAAGGCGCTGCTCGACTTCGTGATCCGGTGTTCGGCGTTTGGATTGTTCGCAACCTCGCTGAACCTGCTGGTGGGCTTCACCGGAATGGTTTCGTTTGGCCACGGCATGTTCTTCGGTCTCGGCGCCTACAGCTTCGGCCTCATCATGCAACGCACCGGCGTGCCGGTGCCGGTCGCATTTGTCGCCACGCTCGTCATCACCACCATTGTCGCCGCCGTGATCGGCGCGATCTGCGTAAGACTGAAGGAAATCTACTTCGCCTTCGTGACGCTAGCGTTCCAGATGCTGATCCACAGCACGATCCTGTCCTGGGTGTCGCTGACCGGCGGTGACCAAGGGCTGCGCGGCGGTATTCCGCGCCCGGCCTTTTTCGGCATCGATCTGACCAACCACGTGCATTTGTACATCACGAGTTGTGCGCTGCTGGTGACCGGGCTGCTGCTGATGCGCCAGATCGCGCAATCGCCGTTCGGCTACACCTTGCGCATGATCCGCGACAACGCCAACCGGGCCAGCTTTGTCGGCATCGACGTCTGGCGGGCGAAGCTTACCATCTTCGTTCTGGCGGCGTTGTTCGCCTCGACCGGTGGCGTCATCATGGCGCTGTTCGTGTCGGGCGCCTATCCCGAATTCGCCTACTGGACGATCTCAGGCGAGGGCATCTTCATCAACATGCTCGGGGGCGTGACGACATTCCTCGGACCCATGGTCGGTACCGTGCTGCTGTTGATCCTCAACGACACCGTGACCCGGATGACCGAGTATTACGGCATCGTGCTGGGGATCGTGATCCTGTTCTTCGCCATCGGCCTGCGCAAGGGCCTGATGGATTTCGCGGTCGAATGGTATGCGCAGCGCCGCAGCGGCCCTGCGGAGCGTGGTTAGCCATGCTGGAGATCCGCGGACTTTCCAAGGCATTTGGCGGTGTCAAGGCGACGGATAACGTCACGCTTGACTTCGCCGAGGGCTCGCTCACCGCTGTGATCGGCCCCAACGGCGCCGGCAAGAGCACATTCTTCAACCTGATCACCGGCGCGCTGGCGCCTGATTCCGGGCAGATCTTGCTCAACGGCGTGGACTTGGCCGGAAAGTCACCGCCCGAGATCGTGCGCCACGGCATCGGGCGGGCGTTCCAGGTCGCGAGCATCTTTCCATCGCTGACGGTGCATGAGACCTTGCTCGCCGCGGTCTGCGCCGACCAGCGCCGCGCCAGCGTATTGCATCGCCGCTTCCCGTTGGCCGAGACCCGCGACCGCGCCGAGCACACGATGGAATTGCTGGGCCTGTCAGGAAAGCGCGACCGGACTGCGGCGACGCTGTCGCATGGCGACCAGAAGCTGCTCGATATTGCGCTGGCGCTGGTGCTCGATCCCAAGGTGCTGCTGCTCGACGAGCCGACCGCCGGCATGGGCACCGAGGAGCGCTGGCGGATGATCGACAAGGTGAAGGAGCTGTGGGAGACGCAGAAGATCACGGTGGTGTTCATCGAGCACGACATGGATATCGTGTTCAAGATCGCGCCTGAGATCGTCGTGCTGTGCTACGGCCGCATTCTCGCAACCGGAAAACCGGATGCGATCCGACGAAACGAGGCCGTGATCGAGGCCTATCTCGGCACCGAACATCACGCCGGGGCTGCGATATGAGCGGGCAGCCGGTCGTGCAGGTCGAGGACCTCGACGTCTATTACGGCACCAGCCAGATCCTGTTCGGCGTGGGCCTGTCGGTGCGCCAGGGCGAGACGATGGCGTTGCTCGGCCGCAACGGCGCCGGCAAGTCGACCACCATGAAGGCGATCATGGGCCTAGCTCCCGCGCGCCGCGGCAAGGTCACTTTGGCGGGTCGCGTGGTTTCCGGGCTCAGGCCGCACCACATCGCCCGTGCCGGACTTGGATACGTGCCGGAGGACCGCCAGGTCTTCCCGGAGCACACGGTAGAAGACAATCTGGTGATCGGCGCCAAGAAAGGGCCGAATGGCGAGGACGAATGGTCGATCCGGCGGATCTTTGACGTGTTCCCGCTGCTGGAGCCGCTGCGCTACCGGATCGCGGGACGCCTATCGGGCGGCGAACAGCAGATGCTGGCGATCGCGCGCACGCTGATGGGCAATCCCGCGCTACTGCTGCTGGACGAGCCGAGCGAGGGGCTGGCGCCGATCATCGTGCAGCGGATCGGCGAATTGCTTCGCCAGCTCCGCGGCACCGGCGCCACGGTTCTGATCGCCGAGCAGAACATGCATTTCTGCCTGGGGCTGGCGAGCCACGCGACGGTTATCGACAAGGGCCAGATCGTGTACACATCCGGTATCGACGAGTTGAAGGCCAACGACAATATCAGGCAGCGCTACCTCGCGCTGTAGCTTCCGACCTAGTCCGGTGAAGAAATGGCGATGGAAGGCAAGCTGACGCCGACGCACGAGGCGCCGTATCGCGGCGTGCGCGTGCTGGACTTCGGGCAGGGCATCGCCTCGCCCTATTGTGCGATGCTGCTCGGCGTGTATGGGGCCGAGGTCATCAAGGTCGAACCGCCGGAGGGAGACTGGTCCCGCTATCTCGGCACCACCTATGGGAGCCATACCGCGCTGTCGGCGGTCTACAACCGCGGCAAGCGCAGCCTTTGCCTGGATATGAAGCACAAGGACGGCATTGCCGTCGCCCGGCGGTTGGCGAAGGCATGCGACGTCCTGATCGAAGGCTTCAGACCTGGTGTCGCCGCGCGACTCGGGATCGGTTACGAAGATCTTTCCCGTGACAATCCTGGCCTGATCTACCTTTCGGTCAGCGCGTTTGGACAAAGCGGCCCCTACGCGAAGCGGCCGGGCTCGGATTCGGTGGCGCAGGCATTTTCCGGCCTGGTGTCGATCAATGTCGGCAATGACGGGACCCCGCACCGGGTCGGCACCACGATCTCCGACGTCGTCACCGGCGTCTACGCCTTCCAGGCCATCGCGACGACGTTGTTCTCGCGCGCAACCACAGGCACCGGGCGCTGGATCGACGTCAACCTCTGTCAATCGACCTCGGCGCTGCTGGGCCACAAGGTGGCCGAGCATCTTCTGGAGGGCGGGGCGCCGCGCGCCCTCAATGTTCCGGCAGGCTCGTATCAGACCGCCGACGGCTGGATGATGGTAACGCTGGTGAACGAGCCGCAATACAAGCGCCTGTGCGTGGCGATCGGCCGCGACGACCTCGCCGGTGACCCGCGGTTTGCCGATTTTGCCCGGCGCGCGGATGCCGCGGATGCGCTGATCCCCCAACTGCGTGAGGCGTTCCTGACCCAGCCGACGGACGCCTGGCTTTCGCGCCTGCATGCCGCCGATCTCATCGCGGAACGAATCCTCAATCCCGGTGAATGGCTGCGCAACGTCCATGTCGAAGCAACGCGGGCGGTGGTTTGCCAGGACACGCCGGGCGTGGGTCCGGTTTACTCGCCGCGGACGCCGGGTATTGCAAGTCTTTCGGAGGACGAACTTTTCCCAGCGCCAGACATTGGTCAGGACAGCACAGCGATTCTCGTTGAAGCCGGGCTGGACCGCGCCACCATCGATGAACTGATCGGGTCCGGCGCCGTACGGCAGGCGAGGGGAGGCGGGACATGAGCGGAGACCTCGTTGGCTACTCCATCCGAGGCAATCTCGCCGAGATCATGCTGGACCGCCCGCCGGTCAACGCGCTGAGCATGCCGTTGATCGATGCACTGCTGGTGGCGCTGGCGAAGGCGCGCGACGACGAGGCGGTACGCGCGGTGGTCATCGGCAGCGCCAATAAGGTGTTCTGCGCTGGGCTCGACCTGGATATCGTCCGCGGCAAACCCGGGATCGAGACCAAGAAGTTCCTCGAGCGACTGTATTTTGCGCTCAACGATATCCAGTACCGCATGGGCAAGCCGACGATCGCCGCCGTGGACGGCGCGGTTCGGGCCGGCGGCATGACGATCGCGATCTCCTGCGACATGATCGTCGCCGGCGACGCCTCGACCTTCGGCTATCCCGAGATCGACGTGGGGTTGATTCCGGCGATCCATTTCGTGCAACTGCCGCGGCTGGTCGGAAAACACCGGGCGTTCGGGCCGCTGTTCCTGGGCGAGCCTTTCGATGCCGCGACCGCCTTTCGCATGGGTCTGCTCAGCGAGGTCGTTCCGAAGGGAACCGCGCTTATCCGGGCGCGCCAGATCGCGGCCAGGCTAGCCGCCAAATCGCCGATCGTCATGAAGATCGGCCGGGATGCTTTCATGCGCGCGGTCGATGCCGACTATCGCCGCTCGGTCGAAAACGCGGCCGAGAGCTTCGCGCTTGTCGCGACGACGGAGGATTGTCAGGAAGGGCTGAATGCGTTCGTCGAGAAGCGGACGCCCAACTACCGGGGACGCTGATGGCAGGTCTGTATTTCGAGGAGTTCGAGGTCGGTCGCGAGTTCCACCATGAGTTCAGCCGCACCGTCACCGAGATGGACAACACGCTGTTCAGCCTGCTGACGATGAACCCGCAGCCGCTGCATATCGACGCGCACTTCTCCGAGAACACCGAGTTCGGCCAGCGGCTGTTCAACAGCATCTATACGCTTGGCATCATGATCGGTATGAGCGTCTACGACACGACCCTCGGCACGACCATCGGCAATCTCGGCATGACCGACGTGAAATTTCCGAAGCCCGTGTTCCATGGCGACACGCTGAAGGCGCACACCAGGATTATCGCCAAGCGCGTCAGCAATTCACGTCCGAACCAGGGCATTGTCGAGTTCGAGCACACCATGACCAATCAGCGCGGCGAGGTGGTGGCGAGTTGCCGCCGCACCGGGTTGATGCACTGCAAACCGAAGGCGTGAGCCCATGCGATCGTTCCTGTTCGTTCCCGGCGACAGCCCGCGCAAGTTCGAGAACGCGAAGAAGACCGCGGCCGACGCGCTGATCCTCGATCTCGAGGATTCGATTGCGCCGGATGAGAAAGCCGGTGCGCGACCCACCGTACGCGAGATGCTCGCCGCGCGGAATCCAGGCCAGAAGATCTATGTTCGCGTCAACGCGCTCGACACCGGTATGACACTGGGAGACCTTGCAGCCGTGATGCCGGGCCGGCCCGACGGCATCGTGCTGCCAAAGTGCGCCGGCGCCACTGACGTCAACCGCTTGTCGCTGTATCTTGACGCCTTCGAGGCCGCCGCCGGAATCGAACCGGGCGCGACGCGCATCGTCACCGTGGCGACGGAGACGGCAAGAGCGGTTCTCAAGCTGCTGGACTTCGAGAATATGAGCCCGCGGCTGTGGGGCATGATGTGGGGCGCGGAGGATCTCGCGGCCTCGCTGGGGGCGTCGAGGAACCGGAGCGGTGGAAGTTACCGCGGGCCATTCCTGCTGGCGCGCGATCTCTGCCTGATCAGCGCGGCCGCGGCCGGCGTCGTCGCCATCGACACCATCGCGACCGATATCAACGATCTCGACGCGCTCCGGGAAGAGGCGATCGCCGCGCGTCAAGATGGCTTTCTCGCCAAGGCGGTGATCCATCCCAAGCATGTCGACGTCGTCAATGCCGCCTTTGCGCCGACGGACGGGGAAATCGCCTGGTCGGAGAAGGTGGTCAAGGCATTCAGCGACAATCCGACTTCTGGCGTCGTCAAGATCGACGGCAAGATGATCGACAAGCCGCATTTGCGCGCGGCCGAGAAGATTTTGGCCCTGCGGGGACGATACGAAGCAGGTATTTGACTTTGCAGCTTGATCGGCAGCAAATGCAGCCAATCAACAAACTTGGGGAAACACCATGGTTGACGCGCTGATCATCGACGCTTGCAGGACACCTCGGGGCATCGGCAAGGCAGGCAAGGGCGCCCTGTCGGGCATTCACCCGCAGCAACTCGGCGCAACGGTATTGCGCGCGCTGGCCGATCGCTCGGGCATAAATACCGCTGACGTCGATGACATCATCTGGGGTACCAGTTCACAGCGCGGCCAGCAAAGCGGCGATCTGGGCCGGATGTCGGCGCTCGACGCCGGCTATGACGTGCGCGCCAGCGCCGTGACGCTGGACCGGTTCTGCGGCTCCGGGATCACCAGCGTCAACATGGCAGCCAATGCGATCATGTCGGGCTCCGAGGATCTGGTGATCGCCGGCGGTACCGAGATGATGTCGATGGAAGGCCGCCGCGGCGAGGGACCGTTCTTGATGGATAACGGCAATCTTCGCCTGCGGGCCCGGCATCCGCAATCGCATCAGGGCGTCTGCGCCGACGCGGTGGCAACCCTCGAAGGCATCATGCGGCGGGACGTCGACGAACTCGGCCTCGAAAGCCAGAAGCGGGCGGCGGCGGCCATCAAGGGCGGCCATTTCGACAAGAGCCTGGTGCCGGTCTATCGCGAAGACGGTAGCCTGGCGCTCGACCGTGAGGAATATCCACGGCCGCAGACCACGCTGGAAGGGCTCGCGGCCTTGAAGCCGGCCTTCCCGGCGATCGCGGACTATGCGCTCGACGACAAGGGTACGACCTATCGGAAACTCATCCTGGACCAGTATCCCGACCTCGACATCAACTTTGTGCATCATGCCGGGAATTCCTCCGGCGTCGTCGATGGCGCGGCCGCCGTTCTGCTGGCGTCGCCGAGCTACGCAAAGGCGCACGGCTTGAAGCCGCGCGCTCGCGTCGTCGCAATGGCGAACATGGGGGATTCTCCGACCCTGATGCTGAACGCGCCGGTGCCCGCGGCCCGCAAGGTGCTGACCAAGGCGGGGCTCACGCTCGACGATATCGACCTGTTCGAGATCAATGAGGCCTTTGCGGTCGTCGCCGAAAAATTCATCCGGGATCTCAGGCTCGACCGCGACAAGGTCAACGTCAATGGTGGATCGATCGCGCTCGGCCATCCGATCGGCGCGACCGGATCGATCCTGATTGGCACTCTGCTCGACGAGCTGGAGCGGCGCGATCTCAGGCGTGGCCTGGTGACGATGTGCGCCGCTGGCGGCATGGCGCCGGCAATCATCATCGAAAGAGTCTAGGAGCCTTTTCCGTTTCGATGGAATCGAAACGGGGCTCTAGATTCTTGATTTGACGCGTCTTCTTGACGCGAACCGGTTCCACTTGGGTTGAAAACGCACTAGGAGAACTCGTCAAACGACCGGAAACCGGAGTTCGAACGCGACGCCCTGCTTGGACGACAACAGCCGGATCGATCCGCCGTGACTGGTCATCACGGCCTGGGCGATCGCGAGACCCATCCCGGTACCGCCGGTGTCGCGGCGGGTGGTGAAGAAGGCATCGAAAATCTTCTCACGGTTCGATTCGGATATCGGATCGCCGTCGTTGCTGACCGTCACCTTGATGGTAGAGTTCTCTTCGACCGCTTCCAACCGCACCCGCTTTGCATTGTGTCGGATGGCATTGTCGGTAAGATGCGACAGCACGATCAAGGCTTTCTCCCCGGACATGCCGATCGAGCGATCGAGGGCGCCTGCCTCTTCGATTGCGCGTGTCGGGAACCGGCTCTTCAATCCACCGATCACGTCTGACAATTCGGTATGCTCGTTCAGCGGCGCGGCTTCGGCACGCGCCAGTTCGCGCAGGCGCTGGGTCATGACCTCGAGCCGTCCGGTGTCGCTCAGTATGTTCGAGACGAAGTTCTTCTGCTCCATGCGGGAGAGATTGTCGGACGGGCCCTGTAGCGAATCCAGAAGCAATTCGGCGGCGCCCTTGATCGATGTCAGCGGCGACTTCAGCTCATGAGTGAGGTGGGCAGAGAACGTTGCGATGTAGTCGGATCGCCGCGACAGTTGCTCCGCCATATCGAGGAAGCTGTGCGAAAGCTGGGCGAATTCGCGGGTGCCATAATGGGCAAGCGGCTGAAACGCGTTGCGGTCGCCGCGGCCGATGCGGGCTGCGCGATCGACCAGTTCGTGCATCGGGCGGGTGATGGTTCGGGAGAAAATCAGGCCGATGATGACGGTCGCGAGAACGACGGCCAGCCCCGCCAGGATGAATTTGCCTCGCTCCTGATAGAGATGTGCGAAGATGTTGCTCGGCGTCCTCGACGTGTAGACGACGCCTGCCACCCGGTTGCCGACGATGACGGGCATCGCCGAAAAAACGTGGACGCCAACGCCGCGGCTCACCGAGTAGATCGGAGGCGGTGGCTTGTCGGGCTTGCGGGTTCGCAAAACCGCCCGGTATTCGCCTTGCAGCGCCGTGGCGACTTCCTCGATGTGGGCAAGCGATTGGCCGACCTCGTCGCGACCGGCGATCACGACACCGCGGGGATCGAGGATCCGGAAGCCGGCCAGCGTGACTTTCTGCGTTTCCAGAACGATCGGCATCAGCTTCGTGCCGATCTCGACATAGGTTGGCGACGCCGGTGTCGTCGCCGGAAGCGCGTTTGGCCGGCGCCGCAGCAGGTCGCCGTCGGCGGCGAGATCGAGCGCGGGCCGGATCGGTGTCATTTGGTCTTCGTGATCGGGTCGCGACTCCGGTCGAATTTCGGCGCCAAGCGCAATTCCGTTGCCGAGGCGGGCCTCGACGTCTCGCGCGTAGACCGCAGCCAGCACGCGGCCTTGCGCGACCAGTTCGGCTTCGGTCTGGTGGATGAGCTGGTTGTCATAGAGGCGGAAGAAGAACAGCCCGACCAGAGGCAGCATCGCCACAGAGGCGAACGCAACAGAAATAACCAGGCCCAGCGATGGCCGCCACTTCTCGCGTGCGCGGGACTTCATGCCTGCGGCTCGCATCGTCCGAGCTTGAAGCCGACGCCGTGAATGGTTTCGATGACATTGTCGCAATTGGCAGCGGAGAGCTTGGCGCGGATGTTGCGAATGTGGCTGTCGATGGTGCGGTCCGACACCTGAATGTTGAGTTGATAGGCGGCGTTCATGATCTGCTCGCGGGTGAAGACCAGCGTGGGACGCGTGAGAAACGCCCTGAGAATTCCGAACTCGATGGCAGTCAGGCGGAGCGGCGTTCCCGCAAACTCGGCGATGTGCTGCTCAGCATCGACCGACAACCCGCCTTGGGAAAGGGCCGCCGCCGAAGGCCGCGTATCCAGCCCGCGCGAGTTGATGCGCCGCAGGATGACATTCACCCTCGCAACCAGTTCACGCGGGCTGAAAGGTTTCGTGACGTAGTCGTCGCCACCGATCTCGAGGCCCAGCACGCGATCGATTTCATCGTCGCGGGCCGAAAGAAACAGAATCGGAACGTCCGATGACTTTCGGATCTCGCGGCAAACTTCCAGGCCATCGAATTCCGGCATCCCGATGTCCAGAATAATCAGGTCCGGCCTGTCGCCGGCAAAGCGGGTAAGCGCTTCCTTGCCGTCACGCGCCTCGAAAATGGTCATGCCGGCCTTCTTCAAGGCGACACGGATGACCTCCCGAATATGCAGGTCGTCGTCAACAATAAGAACGCGGTGCGTCAAGCGTGCCTCCGGGAAGGTCATACTATTTATTCGTCGAGTGCTTCGGATCGGCGTCCAGGGCGCGGAGGAGGCGCCAGTTCCGCAATCCCCACGCGCGTCATGAAGCCATTTCCTCCCGATGCTGTTTTACAAGCCAATCCCGACGCCGCACAAGGTCTGGATCGTGTCTGGGGGCTGCGCAACCATGGCCGATTGGCGAGCAACGATCCGCAGGCGATGGCCACGGCAAATATCGCGGCCGTTATTCCAATCGGTTGTCCGTAGAACAGCCAGTCTGCGAGCGCCGCCAGCGCGAGAGCAGTCGCTGGCTTGATCGGAAAAGTGGTTCTCTCGGCGGCGCCTGCACCCGGCGTTGGGGTAGTTAAATCGGTTATTGTCACGCTACCTGCCTGGAGTGGGAAGTTGTCAACCAGCGCCGAGGAGTGCCGGCTTAGCCGCCAACTGTCATTGGCGCGCCGAGTGGGAATGGGTATCCGATGTCTGCCATCGGTTTACACGGCGGACTATCCGGCAACCTCGTGCAGTTGCCGGAAATGCCGCCTGCATTAGTTCAGGATTTTTCTGCAGTTTCCGTGCAGTCGCGCTTCTGCGCTCGCCGGCGCGTGGCGAGTTTGATACGGGGACAATCTCAATCGTTCCTGCCAGAGCCCCGTTCAACCCATGAATGTCTTCAGACGTATCGGCCTTATCCTGGTCTGGCTCGCCGGGTCGGCGTTGCTGTTCGCGGCGGCCAACAAGAACGATCCTTACCTGATCTTGCTGCGGGGTCCTGGCAACCTGGCGCTCGCCGCGGCGAGTGTCATGGGTGCGGCTGTCTTGATTCGCCGCGGGTACTGGAAGCGAGGGGGCGCGGCGCGGTTGCTCATTGTGCTGTGGTGCCTGCCGTCACTATCGATGCTCGCAGCACATGCGTCGTTTGAGTGGCGCAAGAAAAACGTTCTGCAGACCGAGGTTGCGCAGGCCCACAGCCTTGGGCGGCACTTCGTCGTCGGATACTCGTCGTTTTCTGAAGTGGCTGTTCTCGCCGAGAAGGGGTTGATTTCGGGCGTCTATGTTACGAGGCGCAATATCGCGGGAACGTCAGCGGAGCGGCTGAGAGACGAAATCTCGGCGCTTCAAGCCAGACGGCGCGCCGCCGGCCTATCGCCCCTTATCGTTGCTGCTGACCAGGAAGGCGGCATTGTCTCGCATCTGGCGCCGCCCCTGACCACGTTGCCGGCGCTATCGGCGCTGGCGGGTCTTGCACCGGAAGATCGTTCGGAAAAAGCGGAGGCGTTTGGACGTCTCCACGGGCATGAGCTGGCGGCGCTCGGCGTCAACCTCAATCTGGCGCCGGTGCTGGATCTGCGCCCCGAACCGACCCGCAACCGGTTCGATTTCAATACGCTGATCGGCCACCGCGCGATATCCGGCGATCCCGACACCGTGGCCGGGATTGCGCTCAGCTATATAAAGGGCCTGGAAGGCGCGGGCCTCGGCGCTGCCGTAAAGCACTTTCCCGGGCTCGGCCGCGTTCGTTCCGATACCCACCATTTCAGCGCTGATCTCGTTACCCCGGTAGAGCAACTTGAAGCTTTCGACTGGATACCGTTCAGAAGTGTGCTGGCCGGATCGAAGGCGCACCTGATGGTCGGACATGTGACGCTGGCGGCCATCGACCCGGACCGTCCGGCATCGCATTCCCGCCGCGTCGTTGACGGCATCATCCGCAAGAGATGGAACTATCAGGGCGTCGTCATGACCGACGATCTGGTGATGGGCGCGATCTATCAGCGCGATGTCTGTACGGCAGTCGTCGAGGCACTTAATGCCGGGGTCGATCTGTTGCTGGTCGCCTTTGATGGAGCGCAGTTCTATCGAATCTTCGCTTGCGCGGCGGCAGCAGCCACCGAGGGAAGGCTCAATCCGGCAATGCTGCGCGACAGCGCGATGCGCCTGAAGGGCGCGCTTCCGGTGGACTGATCGTTCAATGCTCGGGCTCTCCGCGTCGATGGAGTTCGCGATTCGAGCTGCTGGTGATCGGCCGCGATCAGGCCCTCTCATGCTTGCGGAGGTCGCGGACGTGATCAAGGTGGCTGTCCTGCAGGCCCGCGCCTGACGTCCCGAGTTCGGGCAGCGCGGCCTCGTTAAGAATCTCTTCAGTGATATCTTGAACCGAGCAATCGGCGACTTCATGGATGAAGCTGATATTGCTGTACTCGCCCGACGCGATCCGGGAGACGACCTCGCGCCTGGTGATTTCCGGATCGACGATGGCCTCGCGACCGCGGCGGCCGTAATCGATCATCACGACAAAATACTGCATGCTGGCAATGGCACCCTTGTCCTGATACCGCAAACCATGGCTGAGTATTTCTGAAAATCAGAAAATTGTCAAGTCTTCAATTTGGAAGAAGAGAAACGCCGCGCCGCGACTCGAATCAGACGTCGCGGCGATGGCGGTTCATTGCCGGTCAGGAGGGCGTCCGCCCGGCGGCTTTGCCGCCTTGCGGGACCGGGCAGAAGCCTTGTTGCGGAGCCGCTCAATCTGTCCTCTTGGCAGGGTGACGCAAATCTCGCCAATCCACTCCAGCTTGACGCCGCTGATCGGCTTGGCGTTGAAGCTGGTAAGGTTCACCGAGGTTGGGGATTTTCCACGCTCGATCGTCTTCAGATAGCGCTCGCCGGTCTTGAGGCGAACGGCGGCTTCCTCGCCATAGAAGCTCGAGAGCGGATGCCGCTGTTCGCGATAGACCACGATCACGTCGCCATTCTCGTATTTTGGCAGCATCGAATCGCCGGCGACTTCGAAAGCAATGGTCTCCTCGGCAATCGGGAACGGCAACTCGACCTCGCCAAGGCCCTCCGGCGGAACCTGCTCGTGTTCCGGCTCGATCGAGGCGCCTGCGCCGACGCGACCCATGATCGGCACCGAGTTCAGTTCGAGATACTCGATAATCGGCGCTATCTCCGATGCCTTGATGAGGCGTATCCCGGACAGGATTTCGGAAACCGCACCGGGGCGCACGCCCATCGCCGCGGCCAACCCGCCCTTGGTCTTGCCTGGCTTCTCCAGGCCGCGTTCGATCAACCCGATGTCCAGCATGGTTCAAACCCTTTCGAATCGCACCACCATAGCAATTCCGAATATCCGAAATCAAGCTTGACTTTTAATTCGGAATATCAGAAATTATGAACCGGCGTCGGGCAGCGCGTTCAGGACAGCAAGGACAGATCATGGAACCGACGAACTGGGCGCCCGAGCATTCGGACGCCCTGCGGGAGCACCTCGCCAAAGGCCTGTCGTTTGCAAAGGCCGCCGAAGCGATCAATTCACAATTCAAGACCGCCTATACGCGCAACGCCGCGCTTGGTCGCGCGAAGCGCATGGGGCTGCTGGGACAAGACCGTGTGGCGCTGCCGCTGGCCGTCCTATCCTCGAAGCCGCAGGTGCCTGGCGAGGCTCGTCAGGCCGAGCCCCGGTGGCCTGCGTTTCACTGGCCGACGCCAGTGTTCGAGCGGACCAAGCCCAGGAAGTTGCGCTGTGCCGCAGTCGAGCCGCGTCACCTGGCGTTGACCGAGCTGGAGCAAGGGGATTGCCGCTATCCCTACGGCGGCGATGGAGAGGGTGAGGCCATCACCTTCTGCGGCCGTCCGCGCCGCGCCGGATCAAGTTACTGCTCCCCGCATTTTAATCTGAGCCGCAACCCGGTCATCCCGGAGAACGGCGCTGCGGTCGATGCCTGGTTGCAGTTCCTCGTGACGGCTTGAAATCCCGTCACCGCATTCATATCCGATTTTCCAGGGAGTCATTGCACATGCCCAGAGCCAGACGCAAGAAGCCACATGACCCCGCGAGGGCGCACGACCGCCGATCCCGCGACTTGCTGCGCAATGCCGAGGTCGCCGCCGTCGAGGTTGACAATCCGCTGGCGCTCGAGCCGGGCGAGAAGATCGTCGCGCTGCGTTCGATCCGGAACGATCCGCTCGGCCGCCTGCACTCGCATCGCCAGATCGACGAAGCGCAGTATCAGGCCGGACGGGCGTTTCAGAGCGATTGGGAAAAGGCCGAGCGTGGCCCGCGCGCCGTCGATCCGACGCGAGAATATGTCGATGGCGGGCAACCGCGCGAGCCGATCACCGAGGGCCAGCGCAAGGCCGTGCTTCGACTGAACCGTGCCGAACGCGAACTGGGCGCCGATGGCTCGGCGCTGGTGCATGATGTCCTGGTCCATGGCCTGACCATGGAGCAGGTCGGATTGCGCCGGGGGCTGCGTACCCAGCGATGGAACGACTATTTCTCGAGGCGATTGCGGGAATGTCTGGACCGCCTGGCGCTGCTCTATGGGTTTGCGACGGAACATCCGATTTCGGTCAAAACCCCGCCCGGCCAGTCTCAGACGTAACCGGTTCGCAACGTCTGGAGCACGGCACAGGCGATCGCAAGCTTGCCGCCGCATCCAGGTCGAGGCATGTCACTGGCAAGTCCTGCCCTGCAAAATCGGGGTTTGGCGTTATCCGCCTGCATCCGGTAAAAGGCGTCACGTTCGCCTGGAGCGGCCAAGTCATGGATTTCGTCAGGCGAAATAGCGGGGGGAAATGCCGGATATGACTGCCAGGCCGCTATTGCCGGAACGAACGCCGCGCGCACAGGGCGAGCCGACTGCTCTTGATGGTCTGCTGGTCATCGACTTCACCCGCGTCGTCGCCGGCCCGGCATGCACGCAGACGCTAGCCGATTTCGGCGCTGAGGTCATCAAGATCGAGAATCCCGATGGTGGCGACGACACCCGCCACTACGAGCATGCCGAAATCGGCGGCGAGAGCGCCGCCTTCCTCAGTCTCAATCGCAACAAGCGCGGCATCGTGCTCGATTTCAACAATGCCGCGGCGCTGGAGGTTGCGCGCGAACTGATCGCAAAGGCCGACGTCGTCGTGGAGAATTTCTCCGGCGGCGTGATGAAGAAGTTCGGTCTGGATTATGCCTCTGTCGCGCCAACCAATCCGCGCCTGATCTATTGCTCGATCTCGGCCTACGGCCGCAAGGGAGAGTTCGCGCTTCGTCCGGGGTTCGACCCGATCACGCAAGCCGAAAGCGGCTTCATGTCGCTCAATGGCTTTGCGGACGGTGAGCCGGTGCGCACGGGTCCGCCTATTGTCGACTTGGCGACGGGCATGTCGGCCTGCAACGCGATCCTGCTGGCGCTGATCGCGCGCGATCGCCTCGGCCGCGGCCAGCAGGTCGAGGTGGCGCTGATCGACACCGCCGTGGCGATGACGGGTTTCTATGGCATGGCATATCTGATCAGCGGCGAAAACCCCGGCCGCTTTGGAAACTCGCCGAACGGATCGCCGACCGTCGGGGTTTATCGGGCGTCCGACGGGCCGCTTTACATGGCCTGTGCCAACGACCGGCTCTACCGTCGACTGGTGACGGAGGTGCTCGAGCGGCCGGACCTTGTCACTGATCCCGAATTTGCGCACCGGAAAGCGCGCACGGCCAACAGGGAAAAGCTGCGCGCCATCATCGCTAGCGTCTTTGCCGGCAACACTCTCGAATACTGGATGGCAAAGATGAAGAAAGCCAACATCCCGGTCGGCTATCTGCGCACCGTTGAGCAGGGCTTCAACGCCCCTGAGGTGCGCGGCCGCGACCGCCTTAGCCGGATATCGCATCCGACGGCGGGCACCGTGCCCAACATCGAAACGCCGCTTCAAATGAGCCTGACGCCGGCGATCTACCCGGTCGCGGCGCCGCTGCTGGGGGAGCACACCGAGCAGGTGTTGCGAAAGACCCTCGGATATGACGACCGGCGTATTGGAGCCTTGGCCGGGGCAGGAGCTTTCGGGACGACGGGGAATTCCGGCTGAGCGGCGATCAGATAGCCTATCCTCCAGAAACAGATTTGTATTTCTTGGCGCGTGGAACCGGTTTCCACCTGGCTCCAAAACGCTTTAATGTCGGTCAAAATGGGAGAGAAAAACTATGAATGACGGGACCCCGATCCGGCCGGCGAGGAATGTCGAGCTTGGCGCCAGCGGCGAGGAATTCCAGAACCTCCACGAACTGGTGCGCAAGGCCCGCGCGCGGCTGAACCAGAACGCCTGGGACTACATAGTCGGCGCCGCGGAAACCGAAACCACGATGCGCCGCAACCGGATGGCGCTCGACGAGATCGCGTTCCGGCCGCGGGTGCTGCGCAATGTCGCCAAGGTCGACGCCTCCGCCGAGGTGTTCGGGCGCCGCTTGCGCCTGCCGGTGTTTATCGCACCGGTGGGGGCTCTGGAGATTTTCGATCCCGATTCGGGGGCGGCAGTCGCTAGCGGGGCCGGGCAGTTCGGCGCGGCCCATATGCTCAGTTCGGTGTCCGAGCCAGGGCTGGAGGCGACCGCCAAGGCCGCGCCGGACGCACTGCGCTTCTATCAGCTCTATGTCCGCGGCGACGACGCCTTTGTCGAAGACGCCGTCAGCCGCACGATTGACAACGGCTATGCCGCGTTCTGCCTGACCGTCGACACCGCGCATTACAGCCGGCGCGAACGCGACATCGCCAAACGGTATGTCCGGGAAAGCCGCATCCGCGCCACCGGCGGCGATTTCCAGAAGGGGCTCGAATGGCGCACGGTGAAGCTGATCAAGGACAAGTACAAGGTCCCACTGGTTATCAAAGGCATCGCCACCGCGGAAGACGCCGCCATCGCGCTCGACCACGGCGTTGACTGGATCTATGTCTCCAACCATGGCGGACGGCAACTCGATCACGGCCGCGGAGCGATGCACGTGCTGCCGGAAATCGTCGAGGCTGTCGGCGGCCGCGCCAAGATCATGGTTGACGGCTCGTTCTGCCGTGGCACCGATATCGTCAAGGCGATCGCCTCCGGCGCCGATCTGGTCGGGATCGGGCGCCTGCAATGCTGGGCGCTCGCCGCCGCGGGACAGGCCGGCATCGTGCGGATGCTGGAGCTGCTCGAAGACGAGGTGATCCGTTGCCTGGGGTTGCTGGGCGTCACCAGCCTGAGCGAACTGAACAAGACCTGCCTGCACCCGACGACGCCGACCAATCCGCCGAGCGTGTTCAGCGCCTTTCCGCTCCTTGATATCGAGCCCTACCGTTATTGAGAATACAAGGCGGAAAACCGAACCGCCTTGCCACACAGACGCCGCCATTTCAAACGTCAATATAGCGCAGGACCCAGCCGGAAATTGTGCTAACCTGCCGACGACGACATTGGAGAGGGCGATCATATGGAACCGAAACTCGAAGTCCCGGCCGAACTGCGCGAACTGGCCGAGAAGACAATCGACCAGGCGGAGAAGGCGTTCGGCATGTTCTTCGACGCCGCGGGCAAATCCATGACGTCAATGCCTGGCGCGGGCACGGATATATCCAGGCAGGCGCTGACCTTCACCGAACAGAACATGAAGGCCGCGTTCGAGCACGCGCGCAAGCTGGTTCATGCGACCGACCTGCAGGAGGCGATGCGGATCCAGTCGGAGTTCCTGCGCAGCCAGTTCACCAATGCGGGCGAACATATGCGGCAGATCACCGGCGAGGTCATGTCTGCGGCAAAGGACGCGAGCAAAGGCAAGTTCTGAAGCGGATCAGCGCCGCCTCACGCGCGCTGGGCATAGCGGAGCCCAGTTCAGCTTTTGATGTCGTCAACCCGATCATTCCGGCGCTTGACGCGTCGGGCAAATCAGATGCATATTGGCATGGTCGCCGATGTCGTAGAGCCCGCGCCGGAAACGGCGGCGGGCTTTTCCTTTAACGGAACAACCGGTCGAGGCGGTTTCAATCTGCCTGAACCGCTCAATCGGATTTCAACGGCTTGCGGACCGCTCGAAAACGATTTGACTCGTCGGGCAAATCACTGGCATAATTCCATCATCGCGAAACCCGCACGGAGAAATCCGCTGCGGGTTTTTCTTTTGGATTCCTGAATCGGACGGCGGCCGCCCATCGCGACGTCGCACCTCCCTACGCCCATCGCCTGGGCGTCGCGGGCGCGCCGTCGTCCGAGCCTTCAATTCCACACAGCATTGGCCGGCGCGCGCGAACGCGCCGGCTTGCGGCGCGGTTCGTCACCGCCGCAAGCGGCCCCGACGGGATAAGGTTCGCGCCCCAAATGGTCGCATGGCGATCATGCCGCAGATTTGTTTTATACGGAGAAGCGCCGATGACCGCCTATCTGATATCGCTCGCGCTTGTCGGCCTTGTGGTCGTCGTGGTCACGGAGGAACTCTCGTGAGCGCCGCGCTCATTCAGTTCATCCCGCGCACCCCGCACGGCAGAGAGTCTTAGGTGGCCAGGACCCTCGTCGAAATCAGGTCTTTGGCGCGGGGGCACACGCGGACCGCGATCCGCGTTCTCGTCGGCATCATGCGAAGCAAGGACGCGACCCCCGCCGCGCGCGTATCGGCCGCCAACGCCATTCTCGACCGCGGCTGGGGCAAGGCCACGCAGCCGAAGGAAAGCAGCGGCGACGGTGTGATCGAAATCATCCACCGGATCGAGCGGGTGATCGTACATCCGGACAGGCCGGACGGCGGCAATGTTTGAACCGCGGCGTCGAGCCTCGCGTGACGCGATGGATTGACGAAAGGAACTTTGCGATCTATCGACCTTGGCCCACCCAGGTGAAGAGAGAAGCTGTAGTGAGACGATTCGCCCGAAGTTCAGTCACCGCAGTCCTCGCACTCCTTGTCGGTACTTTCTTATCGAAGAGCCCCGCTGTCGCTGACGGCTATCGTCTCGACTTTGGCGCCGAGACAGACCGGGGAAGGGACGCCGGCACGATCGAATGTCAACTCGACCAAGCATGTGACGGCAAACTGGAATCGCTGGGGTTGACAGTCCGCGTCGAGGTCGCCCGCGGCAAATCCCTCTATGCTCGCGTGAAGCTGGATGGCGACAATCCGGATTGCTGTTATTTCGCGGGCCCCACCAGTTCGATATTCGTCGTTGCCGACAAGCCGTTGAACCAAGTGCCGCTGTTCAAGGGGATGGGAGCCAGGGGTGGCTTGTTCATCGAGAACCAGCGCGTAGGCGCGCTTTACCTGAGGTTCGAATTTCGCTGAGCTCGTATCGACCTTTTTCGATTGATGCCCTCTGCACGAAATATCCTGAGATCTCGACAATAACTCCGGGAAATATGCGCGAAATCCTCCCATGCGATTGACAGGATGGGTGCGTCGCCGAGCAACCGGCAAAGGCACCCATGTCAGCCATCGAAGCGGTTTCGCGTCCCGGAAATCCGGTCGCTTTCGACAGGGTGTTACTCGCGGTTCTTTCGATGCTTCTATTGGCCCATGCGGGCCTTTACTATGTTTGCCTGCGCTTCAACCTTCCTTTTGCTTTTGCGCTCGCCTGGTCGACGTCTGACCTGGTTCTTGGTCTCGGGCTCCCGGAAAGCATCGCCTCGGCAGTCATCGAGAATTTCTTCATGCTCATTGTTGGGCAGGCTTATGCGCTAATACTGACCATTCGTTTCGTCGAGATCGGGACCTGGAAGTCGCCAAGCTTGCTCGCGTGCGTGGTTCTGCTGGTTCTGTACCATTTTGGGGGAGCGCACGCGCTGGACTATTGCTTCGATCAAGTCCGGTTTCAGTTGAACCGATCCGCCTACCTCGCGATGGCCCGGGAGGGTGACGGCTGGCCTGATTCGGCGATTGTAAATTGGGGAGAGAGCGGCTTCCTCGATACATCAATCCAATACTATCTGGTGATGGATCGTACCGGCGCTTTGGCGCGCGGCGAAATCAAGCCAGAGGAATTCGGCTGGAAGAGCGAACACATGAAGTGCGGCGGCTTGCAGAACAGACTATCGAGCGATTTTTATTCGATCACCGTATGGTGCGTGGGAACTTGATATGGCGCAGGAGTGTCAACTATGATGAACGCTCTGCTGCAGCAAGGAGTGGGTAAGCTAAGCGTCGCAGCGCTGATGTTCTTGCTGTACCTAGCTCATGGGTCAGGGGCGCGCGGAGATTCTAGTTCCTGTACCGAGAAAGTATCCGCCTATGTCGCCGAATTGGATCAACTGCTATCAAGAGAAAAAAACTGGATTACTCCGTATGATGAGCTGAAAGCCCGACACACTCCATTTCTGGATTGCGATGTTGATGCCCTGTTGGAAGAAGTCGTTAAATCGCGCTTCATTCAGCCGATCACCTACCTCCCTCGTTCGAAGAGGTTCTTGATTCGCTTTTCCACCGCAGATGTCAATGTCGATTTCGCATTTGACGTAAAGACTCGTAGATCCAGCTATCATGCCGCCGGGTTTGCGAGAAAGCAGCCAGCGGATGGTCTCACGCATCCAAGTAGCAAGAATTAGACGAGCAGGATCTTTACCGCGGTTCTCTTTCCTGGCGCACCTCGACACCACCGTTACGTGACTGCGGATCGCGCCGTGGCGATATCCAGCGCTCCCCGGCGTGTCCACCGGCGCAATCCGCGCATGCTCCACCATCGAACAGGTTGCGCCATTGTCGATCCTGAAAATTCCGACGGCAGGGGTGTTCGAGCCGCTGCTGCAGCCGGCGAGATACAAGGGGATTTATGGCGGGCGCGGCTCCGGCAAATCGCATTTCTTCGGCGAGATGCTGGTCGAGACCTGCCAGGCCGAGCGCGGCACGTGCGCGGTCTGCATTCGCGAGGCGCAGCGGACGCTGGCGCAATCGAGCAAACGGCTGATCGAAAGCAAGATCGCCGCGCTTGGCGTCGGCAGCGGCTTCAAGCTCTACAGCGACAAGATCGAGACGCCGGGCGACGGCATCGTCATCTTCCGCGGCATGCAGGTCGTTACCGGATTTGTCGGAGCTGTGTGGCTTGGTGTCAAGGCGACGCTCGGCAAATGATGCTTTGTCTGCGGTACGCCGGCCTCATGCGGCGAATCGAACTGAGGTGCAGCCGATGTATCGAATTCGCGAGATTGACGGCGATAACGAAGAGATCGCCGAAACGCTTTCCGAACTTCATCGGATGACTTTTCTTCAAGCGGCTTCGATACCGCACTTCGATGAAGGGCACTGGTGGCTCGCTTCCTGCGAGAGCGAGCCAGTGGCCTTTGCCGGCGTTGTTCCCTCGGCCTTCATCAGCAACGCCGGCTATTTTTCTAGAGTTGGGGTGTTGAGGGCACATTGGGGTAACCGTCTTCAACTGCGCCTGATGCGGGCCATGGAAGCACGGGTGCGGCGCAACGGGTGGTGCTCTATCGTGTCCGACACCACCGAGAACCTGTCATCGGCCAACAACTTTATCCGCGCCGGCTACCGGCTGTTTGAGCCGGAGCGCCGCTGGGCCTGGTCGAATTCGCTTTATTGGCGCAAAGCGATCGGCTAGCGGCGGGACCGCTTTCGGAGCCCGGAATGCACGATTTGCCCGGTGGCCCGTTGGCCGCCGGGCCTTTTTTTGTATCCGGGGGTGCTCGGCACCAGCCCATGCCAGCCCCGCGCCTTGAACATTGGTGCTCCGGCGATAGACTGCTAAAGCCCAATCACGTCATGGGCGAAGGCGACCGGACGAGCGAGGACGATGCCAATGGCAGGGGAAGGCGGCAGGCCGGATGCGGGCTTACCCGCGGGGCCGGATACGGAAAGTTATGTCGCCCTGATCGCGCGCGCCATGGCGCTGGTCCCAGGCTTGCGCGATCGCGCCGCAAGGACCGAGGAACTCCGGCGCTTACCGCCGGAGACCGAGCGAGACTTGCACGACGCTGGCTTGTTTCGAATCGTGCAGCCCAGACGCGTCGGAGGGGGCGAACTGGACTATGTGGCGCTGGTCGACTGCGCCGATGCGCTGGCGCAGGCGGACGCTTCTGTAGCGTGGAATTTCGCCAATCTCGCCAGCCATCACTGGATGCTCGGCATGTTCGCCCCACAGGCGCAGGAGGCGGTCTGGGGCAAGGACGCGAACGCGCTGATCGCGTCTTCTTTCATCTTTCCAGCCGGTCGTGCCAGGAAGGTGGACGGCGGATATCGGCTGAGCGGCCATTGGCCGTTCTCATCGGGCGTGGAGTCCTGCGACTGGAACATGCTTGCCAGCGTCGTCTCTTCGGACGATGAGGCAGACGGCATCGAGTATCGAATATTTCTGCTCAGCCGCAACGCCTACAAGATCAACGACACTTGGAACGCTACCGGGTTGTGTGGCACGGGATCCAACGATGTCAGGGTCGATGACAGCTTTGTCACTGACGAAATGACTGTCGCGGTGAGCGATCTCGCAGGCGGACCCACGCCGGGAAGTAGGGTCAATCCAAACGCGCTTTATGCGCTCCCGGTATTTTCGCTGTTTCCCTACGTTTTGTCTGGTGTCGCTCTCGGCAACGCGCAGGCCTGTCTGAACGATTATGTCGAGTTCGCGCGGCATCGGGCCTCGACATACAACCGTGCCAAGGTCAGTGACCTGCAGACGACTCAAATCAAGATAGCGGAAGCATCTGCCAAGATTGATGCAGCCCGCCTGATCATGCGCACCAATTGCATCGATACGATGGCCGACGTCAGGCGTGGTAACATTCCCGATTTGACATCCAAGACCCGGCTGCGGAGGGATGGCGCCTTTGCGGTAAACCTTTGCACCGAGGCGGTTTCGCTATTGTTCGCCGCAAGTGGAGCGCGCAGCCTGTTCACCTCCGGGGCTCTGCAACGGCAATTCCGCGACGCACATGCGGTGAATTCGCATCTCGCATTCAATTTCGATGCGGCAGGAACCAATTATGGACGGGTGGCGCTCGGTCTACCGTCTGAAAATCTGACGCTTTGAGGCAGCCGGATGTCTGACGCACCCAAGCATCCGGCCGATCCGGCCAACGAATTTGCCAGCGACAACGCGGGGATCGATCCGCGCGACTTCCGCAATGCGTTGGGCACCTTCGCAACCGGCGTTACGATCGTAACGGCAATGTCTGCCGATGGAACGCCGTATGGCGTGACCTGCAACTCATTTGCCTCGGTTTCGCTCAATCCGCCGCTGGTGCTGTGGAGCCTCGGCATGTTCTCGCAAGGTCTGACGATCTTTCAGAATGCGAGCCATTTCACGGTCAATATTCTCGGCGCCTCGCAGGAGGCGCTGGCGGCGCAATTCGCGAAGTCCTCGGGCGACAAGTTCACCGGTGTGGCCTGGACGCCGGGGCTAGGCAACGCGCCGATCCTTGACAACAGTGTCGCTAATTTCCAATGCCGCGCGGCCAACCGATACTACGGCGGCGATCACATCATCTTCCTCGGGGCGGTCGAAGCTTACGCCTATAACCGCCGTGAGCCGCTGCTGTTTGCGCGCGGCAGCTTTGGCCGTTTCATGTCGGATAAATCCGCGTGATAAGATGTTGGGAAAGCGAGCGCAGGAGAGATGTCCTGCGGCATCGAGCGCAACGCTGACCGGTGATCTATTGCTTTCCCATCTCCGCACGATACCAATCGCCAATCTCGGTCGCCGTCATCAGAGCCACGCCATCGTGACCGATGACATAGTCCAGCAAGGCTTCCAGATACTTGATGCGATGGGGCACGCCCGTAATATATGGGTGAACCGAGATTGCCATGACACGCGCGTTTGACGCGCCCTCGAGGTAAAGCCGGTCGAACTGATCGATGCAGCGTTTCAGGAACTGCTCGGAAGGCAGGTGCTGCAGCGCATGAATGACGATATCATTGGTCTCGACGGAATAGGGGATCGTGGTAATGGTGCCGTGCGGTGTAGCAATGTCCTGCGGCAGGTCATCGATCACCCAGTCTGCGACATAGTCGACACCGTTGAGCCGTAACAGGTCAAGAGTCTCCTCAGTCTCGGTCAGGCCCGGACTTTCCCAGGACCTCGGCGCTTTTCCGGTGAATTCGGCGATCGTTTCAATCGCGCGCTTGATTGCGTCCGCTTGGCTGTCCAGCTTGTGCATCGGACCCTGCACGAACCCATGACCCATGAACTCAAAGCCGGCTTCGAGCGCAGCTTGCGCCACGCGCGGGTAGCTGTTGCAGACATTGGCGTTGATCGCGAGGGTTGTCGGTATCTGCCGGTCCGTGAGCGCCTTGAGCTGGCGCCAGTAGCCGGCGCGCATCCCGTATTCGTGCCACGACCAGTTCGGAACGTCGGGCAAGAGCGGCTGGCCCATCGGGGGACTGAGCACCGTGCGAGGCATCGCGTTCTCGATCCGCCATTCCTCCACGTTAAGAATGACCCATACGGCAAGCTTCTTGCCGGCGGGCAGGACCAACCTTGGCCGATCGATCTGCGCCTGATAGGGGATGCGATCACTGAGTGCCAAGGCGGCCCCGCTTGTGCATTGACACGTCGTCGGTATTGGAACGAGTAGGTTCGCCGGCACTGACCCGCGGCATGACTTGTTCGGCCATCAAGACCATCGATTGGCGGCCCAGCTCGCGGTCCTTCCAATCCTTTCCGGCGTAGAGCAGCGTGCCGAAGGGGCCAGTCTCTTCCTGAAAGGCGAGCAACTGATCCGCAACGCTGTCCGGCGTGCCGCAGATAATGAGTTTCTCGCAGATCGACTCCAGCGTTACCTCGTCGTCCGGTTGATCGCGGCGCGTCTTGAACAGTTCGATGCGGCCGTTGCGCTTCAACTTCGTGAACAGCGAGCGATAGTAATAGACATAGGGACCGTTCGGATCGGTAGCATAGGCCTTCGCGGTCGCGGCGTCCTTGGCGACAAATACGCTCTTGGCAACGCGCCAGTTCGCTGGGTCCACAGGACGTTTGGCGCGCTGACAGCCCTCGATGTACTTCGGCCAGTGGCTCCTCACCCAGGCCGGCATCAGGAAGTTGGCCGAGATCGGATCCCAGCCGCGTGCCGCAGCCTCCGTCACGCCCTTGGAGAAGGGGGCAACCGCCGTCACCACGATCGGGGGATGCGGTCGTTGAAGCGGGCGCGGGATGAAGCCCTGGCCTATGTCTTCAATCAGGGTTTTCTGAACCGTTATGTTCCAGTACTCGCCTCGGATGTTGTAGGGCGGATCGCTCGCCCATATCTGAAGAACCTGGTTTATGGCCTCCAGGAACATGGCATTCCGGTCTGCTTCGAGATTGCCGAATGCTTCGGCGTCGGACAGCAGACCGCCCGGGCTAATGCCGAAAATCAAGCGCCCATCGAGCATATGGTCCAGCATCGCGATCGCAGATGCAACGGCTGCCGGATGGGTATTTGGCATGTTGACTGTGCCGGTACCAAGCTTGATCTGTTTGGTCGCCGCTGCCAGCCACGCGATAAAGGCTATGGAAGATGTGATATTCTCGGCTCTGTCGGTGACGTGTTCGCCGACATAGGCCTCGGTGAACCCCAGCTCATCGGCCAGCAGGAACGCTTCGCGATCCTCCTTAAGGGAAAGCCGCCAATCTTTGTCGACAGGATGGATCGGCATTGTAAAGAACCCGAGCTTCATGGTCTGCTCTTCCCCACAGGCAGGCTTCTTTTCTTGACCTGGAAAATGCGTGGTTCGGTCGACTAAGACAAGCCCCAAAGTCGAACTATGGCGCGATAACAAACTTGACGTTTCAAGCCCAGAGCCGTCTAATTTGAACTCTACCGGGAGTTTACGCCGAAAATGAAGGCCTCGGCTTTTGCCTATGCCCGAGCAACCAGCGTCTCAGAAGCGCTGGAGTTACTTGTCGTGCATGGCGAAAGCGCCAAGGTATTGTCGGGCGGACAAAGCCTGATGCCGGCGATGAACCTGCGCTTGATCTCTCCTGAATTCATTGTCGACATAGGTGGCTTGACTGAGCTCGGCGGTATCGCGGTTGAGAGAGGTATTCTCACGATCGGAGCTCTTACGCGACATGTCGATCTGTTGAAGTCCACGGAGATAGCGGCCCATGCTCCTTTGTTGACGCAGGCGGTTGCCCACATCGCACATCCGGCAGTCCGAAACCGCGGAACGATCGGCGGGAGTCTTGCGCATGCGGACCCCGCATCCGAATTACCCGCCTGTATGATCACGCTGGGCGCCGTCATCATTGCTCGGGGTCCGCTCGGTGAACGGCGGATTGCGGCAGAAGAGTTCTTCAGAGGTATTTACGAGACCGCGCTGCTGCCGCACGAATTGCTGGTCGCCGTCGAGCTACCAGTCGCGCCTGAGGGCTCGACGCATTTCTTCCACGAGTTCTCCCGTCGGCGCGGTGATTTTGCGATTGTCGGACTTGCAGCCCAGGCAATAGTAAGGGACGGACAGTTTGTCGACCTTCGCCTCGGGTTCTTTGCGGTCGGTGATCGCCCGTTGCTGGCCAAATCCGGTAGCAAGCTGATTGGTGTCCCGGTGACCAGGACAGTGCTGTCCGAGGCATGCTCCGCTCTAAGTGAAGAGCTTAGCCCGATGGGGGATCAACAGGCGACGCCCGCCATGCGCCGATATCTGGCGAAAATCTTGCTGGCGCGGTGCGTGGGCTCGCTGCTGTCCCGCGCTGATTTGGGCTTGGGAGGCGAGGAGTGATGGATACCGTAGCAGTCGCGCTTCATGTCAATGGAGATTACGTTGAAGCCAATGTGCTACCGCGCCTGAATCTCGCGGATTTCCTCCGCGAGCACCTGCAACTCACCGGCACGCATGTTGGCTGCGAACACGGTGTCTGCGGTGCATGCACGGTCCGTATGAATGGCGAGATCGTGCGCTCGTGCCTGATGCTTGCGGCCCAGGCTCACAGGAGTTCGGTCGAGACCATCGAAGGCATGTCCGACAGCGGCGAGATTGCGGACTTGCAGGCAGCGTTTCGTGACCGCAACGCGTTGCAATGCGGATTCTGCACCCCGGGAATGCTGATCGCGGCGCAGGATCTGCTTCAGCAGTCGCCACAGCCCGATCGGGAACAGATTCGCGAGCATCTTTCAGGCAATTACTGCCGCTGCACCGGCTACCAGGCCATTGTCGATGCGATCGAAACCATTGCGCGCCAACGCGCGGGGCGCTCCCCATGACTCCGCGATACCCGCCGGAAATGCTTTCCGTTCTGGACCGGCCGAATTCCTATATTGGCAAGACGGTCCCTCGGCCCAACCTTGACCGTTTGATGCAAGGACGGGGTCTATACGTCAGCGATCTCGAGCTGCCGCGCATGGCGCATGTGGTTTTTTTGCGTTCGCCGCATGCGCACGCAAGGATCCTTGGTATCGAGATGTCGGCGGCGAGGCGGATGCCGGGGGTGATCGCCATCGTTTCGGGCAGCGAGCTCGCGAGCGTGATTACGCCGTGGGTCGGTGTGCTGTCGCACCTGAAGGGCCTCAAATCAGCGCCGCAAAGTGCCATCGCGATCGACCGAGTATGTTGGCAGGGTGAAGCGGTGGCCGCCGTTGTGGCGGCCAGTCGCGCGCAGGCCGAGGATGCTGCCGAGCGGGTGTCGGTGGAGTATGCGGCACTTGACGCCGCAACGGACATGCTAACCGCGCTCGATCCAGCGACGCCGGTCATCCACGGCTCGCTAGGCGACAACCTTGCTTTCGAGCGCAATCACGACGCCGGGAATGTTGATCAGGCCTTTGCCGATGCCGACGCGGTGGTGGAGGCGGAGTTTGTTTTCGGACGGCATACCGGCGTGACGCTCGAGCCGCGGTCGGTGGTAGCGGACTGGAACGCCGGCGAGGCGCGGCTCACGATCTACCAGGGCACCCAGGCGCCACACATGGTGCAGAACATCGCTGCCCTGCATTTGGGCTTGAACGAGTCCCAAGTCCGCGTGGTCTGTAAAGACGTCGGTGGTTCATTCGGCATCAAGGTCCATATCTATGCCGACGAGATGGCGACATACGCACTCGCGAAATTACTGCGCAGACCGATCAAGTTTGTCGCAGACCGAGTCGAGAGCTTCAATACCGACATTCATGCTCGCGATCATCGGTGCAAGGGAAGGATCGGCGTCAAGCGTGACGGCGCCATTACGGCTTTCGAGATCGACGACCTCACGGGAATTGGACCTTACTCGATGTATCCGCGGACCAGCGCGATCGAGGCCAACCAGGTCGTCAATCTGGTCGGCGGACCTTATGTAACCAGGAATTACCGCGCCCGGGCTCGCGTCGTATTCCAGAACAAGAACGTCATGTGCCAATACCGCGCGGTTGGCCATCCCATCGCTTGCTCGGTGACGGAGAGCCTGGTTGACCTGGCCGCGATGAAGATCGGTATCGATCCGATCGAAATTCGCCGCCGCAATCTGATTGCCGATGACGCCTACCCCTGTGTATCGCCGTCAGGTCTGCGCTTTGAGCAATTGTCGCACCATGCAGCGTTGGCCAAGCTGGTCAAGATGATGGAATACGATAGGCTGCGCGCCGAGCAAGCAATATTACGTGCGAAGAATATCCATCGCGGTATTGGCATCGCCAGCTTCATTGAAGTTACCAACCCTAGCGCGGCATTCTATGGCGTTGGCGGGGCGAAGATATCTTCGCAGGATGGCGTCGCCGTGCGGCTCGACGCCCAGGGATCGGTGATCTGCCAGACCAGCATTACCGAGCAGGGCCAGGGATCGGAGTCGTTGACGGCGCAGATCGTCGGCAGCGTGCTCGGTGTCTCCATGGATCGTGTCCGTGTGGTGCTGGGCGACACTGACAATACGCCGTATGGGGGAGGTACCTGGGCGTCCCGGGGAGCCGGTATCGGTGGCGAGGCTGCGTTGCAGGCCAGCAAGGCGTTGCGAAAGAACGTGCTTGACGTGGCGGCCGCTATTCTACAATCGACACCGGGTGAACTCGAGATCGTCAATGGTCGCGTTGTAAGTGTTGCGGACGGCACGCCGAGGATTGAATTGAGCGAACTCGCGCGAATTGTGTACTTCCGCCCCGACACTTTGCCGCCGGGCATTCAACCCGAATTGATGGCAACCCGGCATTTTGTCCCGCGAGAATATCCTTTCGCCTTCACCAATGGCGTCCAGGCGTCCTGGCTGGAAGTCGACACCGACACCGGTTTCGTCAAGCTCCTGAAGCATTGGGTGGTCGAGGATTGCGGGACCATCATCAATCCGCAACTGGTCGATGAACAGATCAGAGGCGGCGTAGTCCAAGGCCTCGGCGCGGCGTTGTTCGAGAAATGCGTATATGATGAGCGCGGCCAGCTCACCAACGCCAACATGGTCGACTACCTGGTTCCAATGCCAGGCGAAATGCCGGACATCGACGTTGGTCACGTGGTCTCGCCGACGCTGGAATCTGAGTTGGGCGCCAAGGGCGCGGGTGAAGCCGGCACGGCAGGGGCGGCCGCCGCCGTGAGCAATGCTGTCAACGACGCGCTTATGCCGTTGGGGGTAACAATCACGGAGATTCCGCTAACGCCTCAGGTCATCCTGACTGCTTTGGGAAAAATCTGACCGAACTCCGCTACGGTTGAAGCTGATGAGAAAATTGAAGTGATGGTCGACATTGCTCGACCTTCGGGTAAACTAAAGTCAGCATGCTACCTTAGGAGGCATTGCTGCTCTTTGCGATAGTCCGGCAGATAGGACGTCGCAAACCTCGGCTCTTGGTAGAATCGGTGTGATGTTGCAGTGTCAATTGTCGCCAATTCGACCTGCTTTGGTACTGAACGGTTGAAAAGGCGACCAGTCTTGATTAGGGAAGGGCTAGTTCACCGTCGGCATCTCCTGGAGTATTACTGGCGTGCCTCAACAAAGGACGGGTGAAGCCCAAAAACTGTCGACTGGCAGTTTATCCGTGCTGCGCAAACACCCGATTTTTGCTGATCTCGAGCCAGAGGCGCTGGATCAGCTCTGTCGCTACGCCAAGCATTCCACGCTGAAGCGCGGCGCCATGCTGTTTTCCAAGGGGGATCCCGGCAACAGCCTGTATGCGGTGATTTCCGGAACGGTGAAGATGAGCATTTCATCGCCTGAAGGCCGCAATGCCATCTTGAACATCATCGGGCCCGGCGAGATCTTCGGCGAGATTGCGCTGCTCGACGGAAGGGTGCGCTCCGCAGATGCTATCGCGAATAGCAATTGCGAACTCCTAGTCATTGATCGGCGCGAATTCATCCCGTTTGTGAAGGGCCAGCCAGCATTGGCAATGAAGTTCATTGAATTGCTCTGCGAGCGGCTCCGATGGACCAGCGATCAGGTAGAACAGATCATTCTGCAAAACCTCCCGGGACGACTGGCCAGCGCGTTGCTTCGACTGTCTGAAAAACACAAGTCCGAACCGCAGAGCCGAACAATCGCGATCACCCAGCAGGAAATCAGCGAAATGGTGGGAATGACTCGCGAGAGTATCAACAAGCAGCTGCGGGCCTGGGCAACCCAAAACTGGGTACGCCTCGAGCACGGCGCTATCGTCGTGTTGAATGCCGATATGCTTCGCGAATTGGCCGAAGCGGGATCTGGAAGCGAGGGCGAATAGCCGGGATATTGAGCCTGCGTACTCCACCCAGTTCACTTGTCGCCCCGAATGCCCTCGTATTCGACCGCGGCTGGCATCGCGCACGGCGCCGTGGGCGCGACCTGTCACTGGGGCAATCGCGACGTAGACTATTCCTGGTCAGTGAGGAAGCCGGCTCGTTTGCGCGTCTGGTATTGCTTGTCGTCGACCAATAGGTCGATCAGTTCCCGAGCCTGTGCCGCGTGAGCTGCCGTGGTGGTGATAGCCGCTGTGTACATGGTGGCGAGGCCGTAGCCCTTCGGCAGCGGACACGACCAGGCTACGCCGTCGGTCGCGATAATCTCGGTCGACTGCGTGCAACCGATCGCACGGCGCGCATCGGTTTTCGCGAGTTCGCGCATCGCTGTCGCGCCGTTCGGGAAGATCCGGAGGCGCGCTACCACCGCGTCGATTATGCCCAGCCGATCAAGAACCCTTGCAACGTGAATCCCGGCTGTCGAGGCCTTGATATCGGGTACGAAGATCGCATCGGCCGCCAGCAGAGACTCTCGCAAGTCGGCTACACTGTAGACGGTGATAAGGGGTGTGCCGGTACGGACGGCGAGGGCGGTTTCGACCCGGCCGACATCGGCAACCGAAGTGGGGACAACCAGTTCCTGCTTGGCCAGTTCAGCAACCAGGGCGGCGGTCAGGATGACCATGTCAGCCGGCGCGCCGCGACGAAGCTTCTCGGCCATGGCGCCGACCGCGCCAAACTCGCCGGAAAGCTCCAGACCGGTCTGGGCCGTGAAGGCCGGCGCCAGGCTACCAACCAGGCCCTGTGCGGCACCGCCGCTGAGGAGGTTCAGCCTGCTCATGTCGGTCCCATGGCGGCCATTATTTGGTCGCGCGTGAGCGGCAAATGTCGCACCCGCACGCCGAGGGCGTCGAACACCGCATTGGCAATGGCGGCCGTGACCGGGCCATGGGCGGCCTCACCGGCGCCGAGAGGGTCCATCTCCGGACGGCGGATCACCTCGACCTCGACATCGGGGACCTCGCTGAAGCGCAGGATCGGATATTCGGTCCAACTGGTGCTGGTGATGCGTTGCCGGTCGAACCGAACGCGCTCTTTGAGTACCCAGCTCGTGGCTTGAATGGCACCACCTTCGATCTGGTTGATAACGCCGTCGGGATTGATCGCTTCGCCGACATCGACCGCCAGCGTCAGCTTCCGAACGGTGATATTCTCGGTCCCCTCGATTTCTGCGATCGCGGCGCAGTAGGCACCGGTGTTCTTGTAGCGGGCAAAGCCGATGCCATGGCCAATGCCAGGGCGCTTTGCCGGTTTCCATTTGGCGCGCTTGGCCACGGCGCGGATGACGTCCCTTGCCCGTCCATCGCGCAAGTAGCGGAGACGGAAGTCGACCGGATCTTCGCCGCGCTCCGCGGCAAGCTCATCGAGAAAGGATTCGATCGCAAATACGTTTCCCTGCGCGCCTAGTGTGCGCAGCGCGGAAGTGCGGATCGGCATGGTCGTCAAGCGATGACTCTCTATGCTCCAGGACGGAAGATCGTATAGCGGGATCGCGTTGCGATCGCCGCCGCCGCCGTTGACCTGCGGCGGATTGGTCGAGATCATGCGCGGAAACGGATCAGCCAACTCGAACGCTGCGAGCAAGGCTGGCTGAGGCGCCCGGCCCGGTCGCGCTACGTGACCGTTGCTCCAGATTGCGTGCTTCCAATTGACAATCTCACCCTGCGAATCCAGGCCGGCCTCAATCTCGATTGTCATCGCGGCCCCGAAGGGTGCATCGGCCATTTCGGCTTCGCGCGACCACTGTACCCGCACCGGCCGGCCAGCAGCGGCTTTGGCCAGCAGCACGGCATCAAGCGCGACGTCGTCGGCGGCGTTGTGCCCGTAACAACCGGCGCCTTCCATATGCTCGACGGTGATGTTCGCTACCGGCAACTTGAGTACCAGCGCCAAATCGGCGCGCAGGAGGTACACACCTTGGCTGTGGGTCCAGACATGGACGCGGTCGCCATGCCATTGCGCGATAGCGCAGGATGGCGCAATTGACGCGTGGGCGATGTACGGTCGGGTGTACTGTCGCCGGACCGTGCGCGCCGCCGTGCCGGGTGATGCGGCGATCTTCGTATCGATCACCGTCGATTCCGATGGTTGGGTCTTGAGGAATGTTGCCAAATCGTCATCGTCAGGCAATGGCTCGCCGTCAGACCAGGTTGCGCTCTTGCGTAGCGCGTCGAGAGCGTCCTCCGCACCATGCTCGGTTTCACTGACAACGCCCGAAAAGCTTCCATCACGGACGATCACGACCAGACCTGAAACGGCGCGGGCTCCATCCTCGTTCAGTTCTCCCAAGAGTTTCGCCCGGAGTTTCTCCGGCCGTAGCACGCGGCCGTGCAGCATTCCCGAGAATGTCCGATCGTGGATGAACCGTGGCTCGGCAAACACCTTGTCGGGGATATCGACTCGTTGGATGGAATTCCCGGCGAGCCTACGGAGTGTCGCATCTTTTGGGTTTGCGCCCGGCGTGGCGTTACGCTCGAGCGAAACGTCTTCGGCGAGCTCCCAATAGCTGGTCGCAACGTTGCCAGGTCCCTTGATCGTGCCGTCCTGAACTTCAAGCGCGTCGACATCAACACCCAGCCGTGCCGCCGCTTGTCGGAGAAAAATCCGACGTACCTCGGCGCAAGCGTGACGCAGTGCACGACCTGACTGTTGGATGGAGAGGCTCCCCGAGGTGGCACCCTCGTTGGGGCTGACAGAGGTCGATGCCCGGACCATCTGCACACGCGACAGATCGACGTCGAGCTCGTCGGCGGCGATCTGCGCCAGCGCCGTCACGATGCCTTGTCCGATCTCCACTTTTCCAGAAGAGACAAAGACCTCGCCTGCGGTGGAGAAGCTTAACCAAGAAGACAACCTAGGATTGCTCTCTAAGCTTATCGGCAATTTTTCGGAGAACGGGTCGGAGGCTTTCCGGTTCATTTCGGCGCCATTTCGGTTGCTGCGCGCAACACTGCCTTTACGATGCGGTTGTGCGAACCGCATCGGCAGAGATTGCGGTCGAGCGCTTCTCGTACGTCGCGGCTGGTCGGCGACGGGTTTCTCTTCAACAGCGCCGCCGCGCTCATGAGGATGCCGGAAGCGCAATAGCCGCATTGCAGCGCCTGTTCAGCGATAAAGGCGCGCTGCAGCGGGTGGGGGCGCTCGCTCGTTCCCAATCCCTCGACGGTGGTGACGTCCTTTTCCGCCACTGACCACAGCGGCGTGTCGCAGGACTGCACCGCTTGGTCGCCGACAATCACGTTGCAGGCCCCGCATTCGCCAGCGCCGCAGCCGAAATGCGATCCGGTCATGCCGAGCCGGCTCCGCAGAACATCCAGCAGCGACCGCTCGGGATCGGCGTCGATCTCCGTCACAGCGCCATTGAGTCGAAATCGAACGCTCGGCGTCAAGGGCAGACCTTTTCGGTGGTTGGTTATTGCGGCTTTTCGAACTTCTTGACGACGTCGGCCCATTTCACAATATCGCCGCGTAGAAATTTGTCGAACTCGTCCGGAAGCATCGACAGGGGGACAACCCCCTGCTGGGTCCAGAGTTTGAGGATATCGGGCCGCTTTGCCACGGCATTCACTGCCGCGTTGATCTTGTCGATGATCGGCCTTGGCGTACCGGCAGGCGCCATCAAGCCGAGCCAGATGGTGGCTTCATAGCCGGCAATGCCAGCCTCTATCACGGTCGGCACATTGGGCAGAACGCTCGAGCGCGCCTTGCCTGTTGTCGCCAGCGCGCGTACCTGGTTTTCGGCGACGTTGGGGGCCATTGCCGGAACCGCATCGATCATCATCTGTACCTGGCCGCCGATAACGCCGCTTCGCGCCTCGCCGCTGTTGCGGTAAGGCACGTGCACGACATCGATGCCGGCCATGGCTTTGAAGAGTTCACCGGCCATGTGATACGGCGTGCCTTGACCGGAGGAGGCGTAGTTCAGCTTGCCCGGCTGTGATTTTGCGAGCGCGATGAATTCCTGCAGCGTTCTTGCCGGCACCGAGGGATGAATCACGATGACCAAGTCGGAATAGTTGACCGGCGCGATCGGCGCGAGATCCCGCATCAGTTCGTATTTTCGCTGCGGAGCCAGAGATTCATTCGCGGTTTGGGTGTTCGACATCATCAGCAGGGTGTAACCGTCGGGGGGCGACTTCACGACTTCCTGAGTGCCGATCACGCCGCCGGCGCCGGTGCGGTTCTCGATGATAAATGGCTGGCCAAAGTTCTCCTGCAGGATGCTGCCGATCTGGCGGGCCGTAACATCGGCCGGCCCCCCGGCGCCGAAGGGAACGATCACCTTGACCGAACGCGACGGGTAGTCCTGTGCGCGCGCTTGCGGGGTGGGTGGCAGTACCGAAAGCAGGACTACAATCAGTGCTAGCGCCGTCCTTTGGCCCACCATTTCACTCCCCCGAGCTCTTGTTCTGTTCCTAGCGGCAACTTTAGCTGCAATGCCAACCGGCTGTCGATGAAAGACTGGCTGGATGCCGTGGGAATAAGAGCGCGTGCTGCATTGCCGCGGTCGTGATTACGCTGCAATGACCCGGGTGCGCCTTGACGGTCCTACCCCTCCATTTGGGATCGAGCAGCTCGACAAAGCTCTTCGGAGCCGCAATCGGTACGCCGCGGGCGAAGGCTCCACCGGACCCTGAGCGGACAGAGGATGGCCCGAAGGCGTAGCCGCGGGCCGGGTGCATACCATGTCAATGGGCAGGCGATTCATGCCGATGGCGGCTGCTATCTGGGCCCTGACGCATGGCTTGCCGGTTGTTTTCGCCAAGGTAAAGCTGGATAAAGGCTCTCGGCGATCCGAATTTTTGATGCTACCTATTCCAATATGAACCAGCACGCCAAGATCGACATCCGTCACTCCACCTGTCCGCACGATTGCCCGTCGGCCTGTGCGCTCGATATCGAGGTGATTGACGGACAATCGATCGGCCGGGTGCGTGGCTCCAAGTTGCAAACCTATACCGCCGGGGTCGTCTGCGCCAAGGTCGCGCGCTATGCCGAGCGCATTCATCATCCTGACCGGCTGCTCCATCCAATGCGGCGCATCGGACCGAAGGGCTCCGGCCGATTCGCGCGTATTTCCTGGGACGAAGCGCTCGACGAGATTGCAGTGCGCTTCGACCAAGCCGAACGCGAGTTCGGCGCTGAATCGGTTTGGCCGTATTATTATGCGGGGACCATGGGACTGGTGATGCGTGACGGCATCAATCGCTTGGCGCATGTGAAGAAATACTCGCGCTTTTACTCGACCATCTGCGCGAACATCGCACGGGTCGGGTTTTCCATTGGCACCGGCAAGATCGCTGGCGTCGATCCGCGGGAGATGGGCGTTTCCGATCTGATCGTGATCTGGGGCACTAATCCGGTAAATACCCAGGTCAATGTCATGACGCACGCATCGCGCGCCCGCAAAGAGCGCGGCGCGAAGATCGCGGCTGTCGACATCTACAACAACGACACCATGAAGCAGGCGGATATCAAGATCCTGCTGCGGCCCGGCACGGACGGCGCCTTTGCCTGCGGCGTCATGCACGTTTTGTTTCGGGAGGGTTATGCCGACCGGGCCTATCTCGATCGTTACACCGACTGCCCCGATGAACTCGAGGTACATCTGGCGTCCCGGACACCGGAATGGGCTTCCAGGATATCAGGCGTACCGGTCGAGGAGATCGAGGCGTTCGCCCGCGCCGTTGGCCAAACCAAGCGTTCGTTCTTCCGCCTCGGTTATGGCTTCACCCGCAGCCGCAATGGCGCGGCGCAGATGCACGCGGCGCTCTGCATCCCTGCGGTGACGGGGGCCTGGCAATATGAGGGCGGCGGCGCGTTCTTCAACAATGCGGCGATCTGGAAATTCGACGAGAGCATCATCGAGGGCCACGACGCGATCGACCGCAACACGCGTTGGCTCGACCAGTCGAGGATCGGCCGCATCCTGACCGGCGATACAGAATCCCTGAAGGGCGGTGGCCCGGTCAAGGCAATGCTGATCCAGAACACCAATCCGATGACGGTAGCGCCCGAACAGGCCTTGGTGCGCCGAGGATTTGCGCGCGAGGACTTATTCGTCGCGGTGCACGAGCAGTTCATGACCGAGACGGCGGCCATGGCCGACATCGTGCTTCCCGCTACCATGTTCATGGAGCATGACGATCTCTATTATGGTGGCGGCCACCAGCATATTTCGGTTGGCGCCAAACTGATTGACCCGCCGGGGGAATGCCGTTCCAACCACGAAGTGTTGCAAGGTCTCAGTCATCGCCTCAATGCGGTGCATCCGGGCTTTGAGATGTCGCCGCGCGAACTGATTGACGCGACGCTGAAGAAGAGCGGCCACGGTGACATCGAAACTCTGGAAGCCGATCTGTGGCGGGATATCCAGCCGGATTTTCGCACCTCCCATTATCTCGACGGTTTCGCCCATGCGGACAAGAAGTTCCATTTCAGGGCGGATTGGGCCAACCCACCCTTCGGAATTCCTGGCCTCGGCCCTTGGACCGAAATGCCCTCGCTACCCGACCACTGGACGATCATCGAGGAGGCCGACGAGGCCCACCCGTTCAGGCTTGCGACCAGCCCTTCGCGCAGCTTTCTCAACACCAGCTTCAACGAAACGCCGTCGTCGGTCGCGCGCGAGGGCCATCCCTCGGTCTTGATCCATCCCGAGGACGCCGCGCCGCTTGGAATCGTCGACGGGGATATTGTCACGCTGGGCAACACGCGCGGCGACACGACGTTGACGGCCCGGCTGTTCGACGGTCTGCGCCGCGGCGTCTTGATCGCGGAATCGATTCACCCCAACAAGGCTCATATCGGCGGGCGCGGTATCAACATGCTGACGGGGGCCGAAACCGTCGCCCCCGTTGGCGGCGCGGCATTTCACGACAACAAGGTCTGGGTGAAGAAGACCGCGCCCGCAGCCTAATTCCCGCTTGCAGTCCACCGGCATCCTGCCGCAAATGTTTGGCAGTTCATGGCAAACAGGCGAGCAGGACAATGACCGACACAGACAGCGTGATTTGCGAAAGGCGCGGGCAGGCTTTCTGGATTACCATCAACCGGCCGGACAAGCGCAACGCCATCAATGCCGGCGTGGTCGCCGGCATCTCCCGCGGCTACCACGACGCGCACGACGACAAGAAAGTGCGCGTCATCGTGCTGACAGGTGCAGGCGACAAGGCGTTCTGTGCCGGCGCGGACCTGCAGAACAGTGGCGCCGCGTTTGCGATGGAGTTTTCCAGGCCGAATGTTGACTATGCGGATCTGTTGCGGCTGTCACAGAACGCCACCAAGCCGGCGATCGCGCGTGTGGGCGGCGTCTGCATGGCCGGGGGTATGGGCCTGTTGTGCATGACCGACATGGCCGTCGCCGCCGATCACGTCATCTTCGGGTTGCCCGAGGTAAAGGTCGGCGTCTTCCCCATGCAGGTCCTGAGCCTGTTGCAGTCGATTGCGCCGCGGCGTCTCGTCAGCGAATGGTCACTAACCGGCGAGCCGTTCGATGCGCGCACGGCGCAGGCGGCCGGGCTCCTGAATTACGTGGTGCCCTCGGCCGAACTGGACGCCAAGGTCGACTGGCTCGTCAACCGCATCATCGACAAATCGCCGACCGCGATCAGGCGCGGCAAATATGCCATGCGGGCGATCGCCTCGATGTCGTTCGACGAAAGCATCGCCTATACCGAAAGCCAGATCGCACTGTTGGCGATGACGGAGGACGCCAGGGAAGGCCTCAAGGCCTTTGGCGAGAAGCGTAAGCCATCATGGTCGGGCAAGTAGCAACCAGGCGCAGCTACCCCGCCTTCGCTTTCAATCCGGCCGCTTCGATGCCCGCGACCGCGCATGCCTCATCATTGTCGGAGGTGTCGCCGCTGATGCCCACGGCGCCGAGCAGACCGCGATCGCCCTCAATCAGTACGCCGCCGGGCACCGGCACCAAACGGCCTTGGGCCAGCGTATTCACGGCGCTGACGAAATAGGGCTGCTCCTGGGCGCGCTGGAACAGCGCCCGAGATCCCATACCCATGGCGAGGGCGCCATAAGCCTTGCCGTGCGCGACCTCAGCCCGCATCAGGCTGGTGCCGTCCTGTGCCGCCGTGACCTTTACGCAGCCGCGGGCATCGAGCACGGTGACCACCAGAGGTTTGAGATTCTTCTCGACTCCTTTGGCAAGGGCTGCATCGAGAATCTTGCGGGCGACATCGAGGGTCAGTTCAGTCATGATTGGTTTCCTTTGTGACGGGCAAAGCGTTCAAATTGGCTTCGCGCGGTCGAGACTCATCGCCAGCACCCGCGCGACATGAAGGGCCGGGCGCGCGCTCCCATCCTTGATCTGATGGCGGCAAGAGGTGCCGTCGGCGACAATTATCGTGGACGCATCGGCGCGTCGCACCGCAGGCAGCAGCGACAACTCGGCCATTTCCATCGAAGCCTGATAGGTGTCAGCGCCATAGCCGAACGCGCCGGCCATCCCGCAGCAGCTTGACTCGATGATTTCGATGTCGAGTTCGGGGACGAGACGTAGCGCCTTTTCGACCGTTTTGAAAGCGCCGAATGACTTCTGGTGGCAATGGCCGTGTACCAGCGCTTTCAACGGCATGGCGCCAAGCGGCAGCCTTAAACGACCGGCTTCCGCCTCCCGGACCAAGAACTCCTCAAACAGCAATGCGTGCGCGCTGACGGTTCTGGCTGCGCTGTCCGCGCGTAGTGAAAGCAGTTCGTCGCGCAACGTCAGCAAACAGCTCGGCTCCAGTCCAACGATAGGCACGCCGCGCGCGGCGAATGGCGCGTAGGTTGTGACCAGTCGGTTCAATTCGTCGCGCGCCTGGTCAACAAGGCCCGCCGAAAGGAAGGTCCGTCCGCAACACAGTGCGCGGGTGCCATCCGCGGGCTTAGGGAGGTGTACTCGATAGCCGGCTTCGACCAGGACTCGCAAGGCTGCGTCAAGATTCTCACGTTCGTATGCTCGGTTGAAGGTGTCGGCGAACAGCACCGCTTCTGGCCCGTCGGCAGCTCCAACCGTCTCGGCACCGGTCCTGAACATGTCACGCCGGAACGCGGGTAAGGCACGTTGGGCGCTGATGCCGGCAATCTTCTCGAACAGCCTGCGCAACAGCGGGCTGCGATTGCGCAAGTTGGGAAGCGGAGCGAGGCGGGAGGCCAGATCGGCATAGCGCGGGAGATAGCCGACCAGTCGGTCGCGCAGCGACAGCCCGTGACTGGCCACGCGCGCGGCCAATACCTCGATCTTCATTTTGGCCATGTCGACGCCAACGGGGCATTCATGGCGGCAGGCCTTGCAGGAGACGCAGAGTTTAAGGGTTTCCAGCATTTGGTCGGAAGCCATCGCATCGGGTCCGAGCTGGCCCGAGATGGCGAGCCGCAGCGTGTTGGCGCGACCTCGGGTCACGTCTTTTTCGTTGCGGGTCGCGCGGTAAGATGGGCACATCACGCCACCTTCGAGCTTCCGGCAGGCGCCATTGTTGTTGCACATCTCGACCGCGCCCTGAAAGCCGCCCCCGGCGCCGGGATAGGCCGACCAGTCGAGCACCGTCTTGAACTCGGCGACGCGATAATCCGGTTGATAGCGGAACAGCGAACGGTCGTCCATGTCAGGTGGATCGACGATCTTGCCGGGATTCAAGATGTTGTCCGGGTCGAATCGCTTTTTAACTTCCCTGAAGTCGGCCACGATGCGGGCGCCGAACATCGCTTCGTGGAATTCGGAACGAACCATCCCGTCGCCGTGCTCGCCGGAATGCGACCCCTTGTACTCCCGCACCATCTCGAACGCCTCTTCGGCGATAGCGCGCATAGCCTTGACATCCTTTTCCAGTTTCAGATTGAGGACAGGACGGACATGCAGGCAGCCTTCGGAGGCGTGCGCGTACATGGTGCCGCGGGTGCCGTGTTTGGCAAAGATGCGATTGAGCCGATCGGTGTAGTCGGCGAGGTGGGGCAGGGGCACCGCGCAGTCCTCGACAAAAGAGACCGGCTTGCCCTCCTGCTTCATCGACATCATCACGTTGAGACCTGCGGCGCGGAAGTCCGCAATGGCGCTCTGGAGGGTGGGTTCGATAATCTCGACCACGCCGCCCCATTTTCGCTGCGGCTTGTCCCATCCGAAACCGAGATCTGCCATCATCTCACCGAGCTGCTTCAGGCGATGCAGGTTCTCGGCCTGGTCCTCCTCCGCGAACTCCACGACCAATACCGCATCGGGGTCGCCGCGCACGGCGGAGTCGATGACCGGCTGGAACATGGCGATGTCGCGCCCGAGCGCGATCATGGTGCGATCGACCAATTCGACCGCGATCGGCCGCAACTTGACAAGGTGCTGGGCGGCATCCATGGCTTCATAGAAGCTGCCGAAATGACAAACGCCGAGCACCTTATTGCGGATCAACGGCCACAGTTTGAGTTCGACGCTCGTGGTGAAGGCCAAGGTGCCCTCTGAGCCCACCAAGAGGTGAGCGATGTTGTTCGGTGCGTTGCGGGGCATCAGCGCATCGAGATTGTAGCCGCCGACGCGACGCTGCACTTTCGGAAACCGCTCGGATATCTCGATCGCCTCACGCTCGCCGAGATCAAGCATGTCGCGGAACAGTTCGAGTCCGCTTCGCGGCGCGTTCACCCCCCCGAGATCCCGCGGCACTTCGCCGAAGTGCAGCAGCGTGCCGTCGGCCAGCGCCGCATCCATCGACAGCGTGTTGTCGCGCATGGTTCCGTACCGAAGCGAACGCCCACCGCACGAATTGTTGCCGGCCATGCCGCCGATCGTGGCCCGAGAAGCGGTCGAGACGTCGACCGGAAACCAGAGTCCGTGCTTCCTGAGCTGGCGGTTGAGGTCGTCGAGCACGATGCCCGGCTCGACCCGGCAGGTACGGTTTTCGACGTCAACCGAGAGGATGCGGTTCAGATGCTTGGAAAAGTCGACGACGATTCCCCCGTTGACGGTCTGGCCGCATTGCGATGTGCCGCCGCCGCGCGGGGTAACGACCCGTCCATGGTCGCGCGAAATAGTCAGTGCCCGCAAGGCGTCGTCCATGGTCCTTGGAACCACAGCGCCGGCGGGCATGATCTGATAGAACGAAGCGTCGGTCGCATAGCGCCCGCGGCTGAAGCGGTCGAAGTAAACATCACCGGCGACATTCGATCGAAGCTGTTGCTCAAGCCGCGTGACGTCCGAATCCGGCATCAGGCCCCCCATCTGTGCTATTTTTGCTTGCTGGCGCTTGTGCTCCCTAGTTCCAAACGTAAAAAAATGCAATCTATTTCGATTGTGTTACTTTTTTGAATTCAAAGTCGAGGATTGATCGCGATTCGTCGTATGCACAGAAGTTTCGTCCATGTACTCGACGGCGGCTGCCTGTTTGTTGCGTAAGTGCTGAAAGAGTATGTCGCTGAGCTCACTGCCCGCGCGTCGCCGCAACGCATCCAGGATCAATTCGTGCTCCCGCATCGCTTCACCCCAGCGCTCCCGTTTGCGAGCGAAATTCGCGGAATAGCGGATGCGGCGAATGCGACCGGCGAAATTAGCGTAGGCTGCCATCAATGTGGTGTTTCGGGACGCCTCGACGATTTTCTGGTGAATGAGTTGGTTGATCCTGAAGTAGCCCTGCATGTCGCGATGCAGGTAGCACCCGTACATTTCGTAGTGCAGCCGCTCGATCTCCGCGACCTCCTGTTCCTCGATGTTTTCGCAGGCCAGGCGTCCAGCCAGGCTTTCCAATCCACCCATGACATCAAAGAGTTCGGCCAATTCGCGGGCGCTCAATTGCCGAACGCGCGCTCCCCGATTTGGCAGTAAATCGACCAATCCTTCCGATGCGAGAACCTTGAGTGCCTCGCGCAACGGGGTTCGGGAAATACCGAACATGGCGCAAAGCTGGCGCTCCGGAATGCGGCCACCGTCGGCAATGTTTCCTTCGACGATGTAGTCGCGTAGCCGCGCCAGGATCTCGCCATGTAGCGAGGATTCCTCCTTGCGTGCGTCGGAAATCGCCGCCGCTGAGTGGTCCGGGAACACAGTTTCGTTGGGGATCTCGCGTTTCATCCCGTCAACATAGTGAAAGAGCGCAGCATCGTCGACAAGTAATTGAACTCAATAAATGCCTTGTTTGGTCAAAAAGTGAATGCAATAATAGTAGCCAACAGCGGAGGAGACGATGACCGAGTATCAGGGGCGCCACTTCCTGCAGATTCCAGGCCCAAGCCCGGTGCCTGATCGCGTCCTCCGGGCCATGGATATGCCTGTCATGGACCACCGCAGCCAGGAATTTGCCGAGCTCGGGCGGGCCGTCCTTGGTGGCTGCCAAGAAATCTTCAAGACGACGGGGCCGGTCATCATCTTTCCCTCTTCTGGAACCGGTGCCTGGGAGGCTGCGATCGTCAACACGCTGTCGCCAGGTGACAGGGTCCTGATGGTCGAGACCGGGCACTTTGCCACGCTGTGGCGTCAGATGGCTGCGCGATGGGGAATTGATGTGGACTTTTTGCCCGGCGACTGGCGCCGCGGCGCGGACCCGTCCGCGATAGAGGACCGGCTGGCGCGAGACTCCTCCCACTCGATCAAGGCCGTCATGGTCGTTCACAACGAGACCTCGACCGGCGTCACGAGCAGGATCGGCGATATTCGCAAGGCCATGGACCGGGCCGGCCACCCCGCCTTACTTCTGGTCGACACGATTTCTTCCCTCGGCTCGGTCGATTATCGGCATGACGAGTGGAGGGTAGACGTCACGGTGAGCTGTTCGCAGAAAGGATTCATGCTCCCTCCAGGGCTTGGATTCAACGCGATCTCGGACAAGGCCCGCGCGGCCGCGAAGTCAAACAAGATGCCCCGGTCCTATTGGGACTGGGAGGAAATGTTGAAGCCAAATGCAAGCGGCTTTTTTCCCTACACGCCTGCTACCAATCTCCTTTATGGACTTCGCGAAGCGATCGCGATGCTGCTGGAAGAGGGACTGGACGCGGTATTTGCCCGCCATGAGCGGTTGGCTGCCGCGACCCGCGCGGCGGTCACGCATTGGGGCCTCGAGGTCCTTTGCGTCGAACCAGCCGAATACTCCCCGGTGCTTACCGCCGTCTTGATGCCGCCAGGGCACGACGCAGACAAGTTTCGAAAGATAGTGCTCGAAAACTACAATATGTCGCTGGGCTCCGGACTGACCAAGCTTGCTGGCAAGGTTTTTCGGATCGGGCACCTCGGCGAGTGCAACGAACTCACCCTGCTGGGTGCGCTGACCGGCGTGGAGATGGGATTGTCGATCGCGGGCGTTCCTTATCGCGCCGGCGGGGTGGCGGTCGCCATGACGTATCTCGAAGGAAGAACGAAGGCCAATCACCCGTCTCACCTGAAGATCATCGGCGCCTGATTCCGGGCTGAATGACCTCACGAAGCCCGGCTGTTTTCACGGAGACTAGATTTCTAGAACCAAGATCACGATCAGAGATAGTGCCGGGGGCAATACCCGGCCAGAGCCAGAGGGAGAGAACATATGCCTAGGGTATCGCGAGGGATCGCATTCTTGACTGCTGCTGTCGTGGCGAGCGCGCCAGCGATCGCGTGGGAGCCGACCAAGCCGGTCGAGATTGTAGTTGCTGCGGGCGCAGGTGGCGCCTCAGATCAAATGGCGCGCATGATGCAAGCAGCCGTTCAGAAAAACAATCTGATGAAGCAACCGCTCGTGGTTTCGCTGAAGGGCGGGGCCTCCGGCGCCGAAGCGCTGATCTACATGAAGTCCAGCGAAGGCGACCCCAACAAGGTGCTGATTGCATACTCGCTGATCTACATGCTGCCCTTGTCCGCCAAGATCCCGTTCAACTGGCGCGACCTGACGCCGGTCGCCGTCGTGGCGATGGATCAATTCGTACTATGGACCAACGCCGCCGGCCCGAAATCGGTCAAGGACTTCATTTCCGCGGCAAAGGCCTCACCGACGCCTTTCAAGATGGGCGGAACCGGATCCAAGCGTGAAGATCACGTGCTCACCGTGTTCATGGAAAAACGCACCGGGGCTAAATTCTCCTACCTGCCCTACAAATCAGGTGGCGAGGCTGCGACGCAGCTGGTCGGCAATCACACCGAAGCCAACGTGAACAATCCGTCCGAGAATCTCGAAGTATGGCGCGCCGGCCAGGTTCGCGCGCTTTGCGTGTTCGACAAGGAGCGGATCGCCTACAAGAACAACGTCACTGAAACACAGTCCTGGCACGACATCCCGACTTGCAAGGAGGAAGGCCTTGATGTCCAGTACTTGATGTTGCGCGCCATGTTTCTGCCCGGCAAGGTCACTGCAGAACAGGCCGCTTTCTATCTCGACCTGTTTGAGAAGGTGACGCGGACCACCGAATACAAGGAATACATGGAGAAGCAGGCGCTCAAGCCTGTGTTTCTGAAGGGGCGGGAAATGATGAAATTCCTCGAGGAGGACGATGCGTTGAACAAGGCGCTGATGATCGAGGCGGACTTTGTCGCAAAGTAAAAGTAACAGTCTGCCGTAGATCGTATTCCGAGCGATCCGGAAACGCGCACGCCCCCAGTGTTTTGCCAGGCAAGAACCCATGTCCAAAGCCGATATCGAGATTGTCGTCGATGATCCGACCGCCCCTGAGTCCGAATCACCGGCGGTCGTGAGCAGTGGGACCGTCGAAGTGGCGGTCTCGTTGCTTCTGCTGGCCTTGGCAGTATTGCTTGGTTTCGACAACTGGCGCACCGGTGCTGGCTGGGAATCGACCGGTCCGCAGGCCGGTTATTTCCCATTCTATCTGTCGGTGATCCTGGGTGGCGCCAGCCTCTATGGTCTCATCATCGCATACCAGGCGCGCGACGGAGTTGCGCAAGTCTTCGTAACGCGGGCTCAGCTTCGCCGCGTCATGCTGGTGTTTGCGCCGACGCTGCTGTTCTGCCTTGGTGTGCAGTATCTCGGCATTTATGTCGCGAGTCTTCTGCTGATCGTCGCCTTCATGCGGCTGGTCGGTAAGATCACGTTGTGGAAATCGCTGCTCACCGCATTCGTGTTCACCGCGATCATGTTTGTGACCTTCGATGTCGCGTTCGATGTCATCATGCCTAAAGGGCCGCTCGAATCGGCGCTCGGCCGGTAGGAATAAAGCCATGGAAGCGCTCGGTCTCCTCTTGCAGGGTTTTTCGGTTCTGATGAGCTGGAAAATACTGACGCTGATGATGGTCGGGCTGGTGCTCGGCATTTTCGTAGGCGTGCTGCCCGGCCTTGGCGGCCCCAACGGCGTGGCGATCCTGCTGCCGTTGACGTTCACCATGGATCCGACATCGGCGATCGTAATGCTGTCTTGCATCTATTGGGGGGCGCTGTTCGGCGGCGCCATCACCTCGATCCTGTTCAACATTCCCGGCGAGGCCTGGTCGGTGGCAACCACCTTCGACGGTTATCCGATGGCGCAGCAGGGCAGGGCCGCGGAAGCGCTGACTGCAGCCTTCACCTCGTCGTTTATCGGCTCGCTTGTTGCGGTCGTGATGATTACGTTCCTGGCTCCGATGATATCGTCGTTTGCATTGAAGTTTGGGCCGCCCGAGTTCTTTGCAGTCTATCTGCTCACCTTCTGCTCCTTTGTCGGACTCGGTCGCGAAGCCAAGCACAAGACGGTGATTTCGATGTCGCTCGGCCTATTGCTGGCCGGCGTCGGTATGGACACCGTTTCAGGTCAGTTGCGCATGACCTTCGGCTCCGGCGAATTGCTGCGCGGCGTTAACTTCCTGGTCGCTGTCATCGGCCTGTTCGGCATCAGCGAAATCCTGTTGACCATGGAAGAGCGCCTGGCGCTGCGCGGTCACGCCGCCAGCATTTCGTTGCGCGTGGTATGGTCGGTCTGGCGAGACTTGCCGAAATACTGGGTGACGCTGCTGCGCTCCTCGTTCGTCGGATGCTGGCTCGGGATCACCCCGGGCGGCGCCATTGCCGCCTCCTTCATGGGCTACAACCTCGCCAAGCGCTTTTCCAAGGACCGGGAGAGTTTCGGCAAAGGTCGCATCGAGGGTGTGTTCGCGCCGGAAACCGCGGCGCATGCCTCGGGCACCGCTGCGCTGCTGCCGATGCTGGCGCTCGGCATTCCCGGTTCCGGCACGGCGGCTATCCTGCTCGGTGGGCTGATGGTATGGGGCCTCAATCCGGGTCCGCTGCTATTCGTCGAGCACAAGGATTTCGTCTGGGGGCTGATTGCCTCGATGTATCTGGGCAACGTCGTAGGCCTCGTGCTGGTGCTGACGACGGTGCCGATCTTCGCCTCCATCCTGCGGGTGCCGTTTGCCGCCGTCGCCCCCATGATCGTCGTGTCCTGCGCGATCGGTGCCTATGCAATCCAGAATGCAATGTTCGACATCTGGCTGATGCTGGGCTTCGGCGTGGTCGGCTACGTCTTCAAGAAGATCGGCATTCCGTTGGCGCCCTTTACGCTGGCGCTCGTACTTGGGAATCGTGCCGAGGACGCGTTCCGCCTGTCGATGATCGGTTCTGGCGGCGAAATGACGGTGTTCTGGTCGAATGGCTTGGTCGGCTCGATCACGACGCTGGCGATCACGTTACTGTTCTGGCCCGTCATCGACAGGGCGTTCGGCAGTGTCGGGCGGCTCTTGCGCCCGGTGCGAGCCTGACAAGCTGCCCCCCCAACTCACCTAGCTTCGACGAATCGCGCAACAAGTCCTTGGAGCCCAAACGGGCTCTGAGGACTCTTCTGTCCTGATACCCATTGAATCGCCCGCACCGCGCTCCGATCCTGCCTCCCCGGCGAGGCGGAGCCCCGCTTGCCATGCGTTGGCGACATTCGCGGGGCGGGGGGACAAGCCTGCCAAATAGTGATATTCGACCGATCGCGAAACCAGGGAATACCGGGGAAGGACGCCTATGACCGTGCATACTGGGAGGCATTTTCTGCAGATTCCGGGCCCGACCAACGTGCCAGACCGGGTGCTGCGCGCCATGGACATGCCGACCATGGACCACCGGGGCCCTGAATTCGCCGAGATCGGACACGCGGTGCTTTCGGCCATGCAACGGGTGTTCCGCACCCGGCAACCGGTGATCATCTATCCCTCATCCGGTACCGGCGCCTGGGAAGCGGCGATCGTCAATACACTGCAGCCCGGTGACAAGGTGCTGATGGCGGAGACCGGGCAGTTCGCCGTGCTGTGGCACGGCATCGCCGAAAAATTCAAGCTCGACGTCGATTTCCTACCCGGCGACTGGCGCCACGGCGCCGACCTTGAGCAGATCGAGGCACGTCTTGCCGCCGATCGCCAGCACAAGATCAAGGCGGTCATGATCGTGCATAACGAGACCTCGACCGGTTGCGTCACTCATCCGCTCGAAACCCGCAAGATTCTCGACCGTGTCAACCATCCCGCGCTGCTGATGGTCGATACCATCTCCGGCCTCGGATCGCTCGAATACGAGCATGATGCCTGGGGCATCGACGTGTCGGTGGCCGGATCGCAGAAGGGGTTGATGCTGCCGCCCGGCCTCGGCTTCAACGCGGTTTCGGAAAAAGCGCTGGCGGTGGCCAAGGCGAACCCCGCCATGCGCTCCTATTGGGACTGGCAGGAAGTCATCGCGATCAACAAGGCCGGCACCTGGCCCTACACTCCCGCGACCAACCTCCTGTTCGGTTTGCGCGAAGCGGTCAAGATGCTCGAGGAAGAAGGGCTGGAGAACGTCTTCGCCCGGCACAAGCGTCATAGCGCCGCAACGCGCGCGGCCGTCAAGGTGTGGGGGCTGGAAACACAATGTCAGGAACAGGGCGCGCATTCGCCCGCGCTGACCGGCGTTGTGATGCCGGAAGGCCATGACGCCGACAATTTCCGGAAGGTCGTGCTGGAAAACTTCGACATGTCGCTAGGAACGGGCCTGAACAAGATCAAGGGCAGGGTGTTCAGGATCGGCCATATCGGACACTTTAACGATCTCATGTTGATGGGCACGCTGTCCGGTGTCGAGATGGGGCTCGATCTCGCCAAGGTGCCGCATCGCGGCGGGGGCGTGCTGGCGGCGATGGAAGTTCTGAAGGGACGCGATATCGTGCCGATGCCCAAGTCCGCTGTAGCCTGAGTTCGTTCGACCCAAAACAAGAACAGAAAGAGCTGTGATGAACGCTCCGGTAGTTGCCACCGAAGACCTGATCTATTCCGTCGAGGACGGCATCGCCCGGCTGACGTTCAACCGTCCGCAGGCGCGCAACGCTCTGACCTTCGCCATGTACGAGCAGATGGCGGCGATCTGCGAGGCCGTCAACGGCGACCGCTCGATCAAGGCGATGATCCTGACCGGCGCGGGCGACAAGGCGTTCGCGTCGGGCACGGATATTTCACAGTTCCGCGCCTTCAAATCCGCGCAGGACGCGCTCGACTACGAATCGCGGATCGATCGGGTGCTTGGCGCGCTGGAGGCTTGCCGGGTGCCGACGATTGCGGCCATCGCCGGCGCCTGCACCGGCGGCGGCGCTGGAATCGCAGCCTGCTGCGACATCCGTATCGGCACGGAGTCAACGCGGATCGGATTCCCGATTGCGCGCACGCTCGGCAATTGTCTGTCGATGTCCAACATTTCCAGGCTGGTTTCGCTGATCGGCCCGGCGCGGACCAAGGACCTGATCTTCAAGGCGCGGCTCGTCGAGGCACCCGAAGCGCTGGCGCTGGGGCTTCTTAATGAAGTCGTGCCCGACCTCACGACCTTGCAGCGCAGGGCCGAAGAAACCGCCAAGCTCGTTGCCGGAAATGCCCCGATAACGCTAGAAGTCACTAAGGAAGCGGTGCGGCGTATTCGGCGGACGTTGACGCGCGACGAGGGCGAGGATTTGATCCTGCGCGCCTATATGAGCGAGGATTTCCGCGAGGGAATGGATGCGTTTCTCAACAAGCGTGCGCCGATTTGGAAGGGCAAATAGCGGCGGACGGGCGGCGGCGATGACCCAGGCGTCCGTTGCTGGGAACGCGGCAGCCGCCATCCACCGTGTTCTCCTGCAAGGCCTGCCAATCAGGGCTTAACTTTCGCATTCGCGACGGGGTAGGCATAGCGCCTCACCAGTCGCGAATGTCCTAGGCACCGCGCTATGGCTTCTTGAGACAGAGACCGATGGTCGGAGCGCTGCCGCACTTGGCTCCGTCGGGCGCGCCGCCGGCGGGGCAAAACACCGACACCAGGTTCTCGCTCGCGTCGCAACTGACTTGGCCGTCCGCCTGCACTGACCTGATCGTTGTACCAGCCGGTCCCGGCTCGCCCTTCGCGCCGGGTGCGCCCTGCGGTCCTTGCGGCCCCTGAGGCCCCTGTTGCCCTTGCGGACCGGGCACGCCCTGTATCCCCTGGGCGCCTTGCGGCCCCGCCGGGCCCTGGGGGCCGGTCTCACCCTTCGGTCCCGGATCTCTCCCGCAGCCCGCGAGCACTACCGTCGCGCCTACCAGGACAGCCATAAGAATGCTTCTCATTACCTCTCCTCCAATCTGCCCAAACCCGGTCATTAGAGGGGCGCATCCGCTGCCGTGCAACAGGAAAGCCATCGCATCGAACCGGAACCTCGCGAGCGGCTGCGAACAACTGCCGCAGCACGCGGCCGCAAAGTCAAAGGCTTGATGTTGCGCGGCCAGCCTGGATGGGCGATGGTTCGCGGGCAAGGATCTTCGGATCCCAATACGCAGGGGAGGGACACATGGCGCGCATCCTGAAGGTCACGGCTGCGTTGACGGCGTTGATCGTCGGCGCCCCGGCGTTTGCCGCCTGGGAGCCGACCAAGCCGGTCGAAATCGTTGTTGCCGCCGGGGCCGGCGGTGCCTCGGATCAGATGGCACGGATGATGCAGGCGGCGATCCAGAAGAACAATCTGATGAAGCAGCCGATGGTGGTCTCGCTGAAGGGCGGGGCGTCCGGCGCCGAGGCGCTGATGTATATGAAGTCCAGCGACGGCGATCCTAACAAGGTCTTGATCGCGTATTCCCTGATCTACATGCTGCCGCTGTCGGCCAAGATTCCCTTCAACTGGCGCGACCTAACTCCGGTGTCGGTCGTGGCCCTTGATCAGTTCGTGTTGTGGGACAATATCGCCGGCCCCAAGACAGTGAAGGAATTCATCGCGGCCGCCAAGGCTGCGAGCGCTCCGTTCAAGATGGGCGGCACCGGCTCCAAGCGCGAGGATCACGTGCTGACGGTGTTCATGGAGCAGAAGACCGGCGCGAAGTTCTCTTACCTACCTTACAAGTCCGGTGGCGAGGCGGCAACGCAGCTGGTCGGCAACCACACCGAAGCCAACGTCAACAATCCTTCCGAAAATCTCGAGGTCTGGCGCGCCGGCCAGGTCCGCGCGCTGTGCGTGTTCGACAAGGAGCGCATCGCCTACAAGACCAAGGTCACGGAGACGCAATCCTGGAACGACATCCCGACCTGCAAGGAGGAGGGGCTCGACGTGCAGTACCTGATGCTGCGCGCGATGTTCCTGCCCGGCAAGGTGACGGCAGAGCAGCAGGCGTTTTACGTCAACCTGTTCCAGAAGGTGACGCAGACGCCCGAATACAAGGAATACATGGAGAAGCAGGCGCTGAAGCCCATTTTCCTCACCGGCAAGGATATGCTGAAGTTCCTCGAAGAGGATGACAAGCTCAATACCTCGCTGATGAACGAAGCGGGCTTCGTCGCGAAATAACGCGCTGGAGTGCCTACTCCTCCACGTGACCGTATCCGGCCATGCGGATGCGGACGTTGTCGATTTCCTCCCTCGACAGTCGCGGTGGCGCGCCGATTTGCAGGCAGCCGTGATATTGACGCGCCAGGGTTTCGACCTCTACGGCCAGCCACATCGCCTTCGATAGCGACGGCCCCACCGCTATCATGCCGTGATGCTCGAGCAAGCAGGCCAGCCTGTCCTCCAGCGCGCGCACGGCATGGTCCGAAAGCTCCTGGGTGCCGAAGGTGGCGTACGGCGCGCAGCGGATGGTGTCGCCGCCGGCGCAGGCGACCATGTAATGCACCGGCGGAATTTCCATGCCCATGATCGCCAGCATGGTGGCGTAGGGCGGATGGGCGTGAACGATGGCCGCCACATCGGGGCGGGCCTTGAGGATGTCGCGATGAATCCGCCACTCGCTCGACGGGCGCCGCGCCGGATCGTGCGAGCCGTCGAAATCCATGTAGACGATTTGCTCGGGCCGCATCGCCTCATAGGGCGTACTTGTCGGCGTAATCAGCATACCTTCGCCATGGCGCAGGCTAATGTTTCCCGACGTTCCCTGGTTGATGCCGAGCGCATTCATCCGCTGGCAGGCGTCGATGATGGACTGGCGCTTTTCCCTGTCCTCTGTAGCAGGCATGTCAGGCCCCCTTTTGCCCCAAGGACAATGCTTGATTATTGCGCCGCAGTATAGTCGAACATGCCTGTGATGAGCTTACGGGGAGACGTCATGACGCGGGCTGTGCTTGGCATCATCGGTGGGTCCGGCATCTACGATTTGCCGGGCTTGGAAAACGCCCGGCAGGAGAGTATCGACAGCCCCTGGGGCGAGCCTTCGGCGCCCTTGACGCGCGGCGTCGTTGCCGGCCTGCCGATGGTGTTCCTGCCGCGCCACGGTAAGGGACATGTGCTTTCGCCCTCCGACATCAACTACCGCGCCAACATCGACGTCTTGAAACGGGCGGGGGTCACTGATCTGGTTTCGCTCTCGGCCTGCGGTTCGTTCAGGGAGGATCTGCCGCCCGGCACGTTCGTGCTGGTCGATCAGTTCGTTGATCTCACCTACCGCCGCGACAGCTCGTTTTTCGGCAAGGGTTGCGTCGCCCATGTCTCGATGGCGCATCCAGTATCGCCGCGGTTGCAGGTGCACTTGGCGGCGGCCGCGAAGGCCGAGGGCATCGCCGCGTTGCGGGGCGGCACTTATGTCTGCATGGAAGGCCCCCAATTTTCCAGCCTCGCCGAGAGCCTGAGCCACAAGGCGCAGGGCTATTCGGTGATAGGCATGACCAACATGCCCGAGGCGAAGCTCGCGCGCGAGGCCGAAATCTGCTACGCCAGCGTCGCCATGGTCACCGATTTCGATTGCTGGCATCCCCATCACGACGCCGTCACCGTTCAGGACATCATTCGCGTGCTGAACGCTAATGCTGACAAGGCCAAAGGGCTCGTGGCGCGGCTTGCCAGGGATTTCCCGCGCGAGCATGAACCGTGCCCGATCGGCTCCGACCGCGCGCTCGACACCGCCTTGATCACGGCGCCGGAAGCCCGTGACGCCCGCCTGCTCGAAAAGCTCGATGCGGTGGCCGGAAGGGTGCTTCGGTCGTGAAGGTCGATGGCCGGCATTTTCGCAGCATCTGGCTCGAACCGGATGGCTGGTCCGTCGGCGCGATCGACCAGCGGCGCTTACCGCACGAGTTCATCGTCGCGCGTATGGCGAGCGCCGCGGATATAACGGAAGCCATCCGTTCCATGCTGGTACGGGGCGCCCCGCTGATCGGGGCGACCGCTGCCTATGGCGTGGCGCTCGCGATGCGCGCTGATGCTTCCGGTGCGGCGCTCGATCGCGCCTACGCCGTGCTGCTGGCGGCGCGGCCGACGGCGATTAACCTGAAATGGGCGCTCGAGCAGATGGTACGCGTGCTTCGCCCGCTGGCGCCGTCCGAACGAGTCGCCGCGGCCTACCGGCGCGCCGCTGAGATTTGCGAGCAGGACGTCGCGATCAACCAGGAGATCGGCCGACACGGACTGGCGCTGATCGAACGGATCGCGGCGACAAGAAAGCCTGGCGAGCCCATCAACATCCTGACCCATTGCAACGCCGGCTGGCTGGCGACCGTCGATTGGGGGACAGCGACGGCACCGATCTATCTTGCTCATGACCGGGGCCTGAACGTCCACGTCTGGGTCGACGAGACCCGACCCCGCAATCAGGGTGCCTCGCTCACGGCATGGGAACTCGGCCATCATGGCGTCCCGCACACGGTGATCCCTGACAACACCGGCGGCCATCTGATGCAGCACCGAATGGTTGATCTCGTGATCGTCGGCACCGACCGGGTGACTGCCAATGGTGATGTCTGCAACAAGATCGGCACCTACCTGAAGGCGCTCGCTGCCCATGACAACGGCATACCGTTCTATGTTGCGCTGCCATCGCCCACCATCGACTTTACCATCGATGACGGCATCACCCAGATTCCGATCGAGCAGCGCAGTGGCGACGAGGTGGCGACCTTGACCGGACGCACCGCCGATGGGCGCGTCGAGACCGTGCGGGTCGTCCCCGATGGCTCGCCGACGGCCAATTACGCCTTCGACGTTACGCCAGCCCGGCTGGTCACGGGATTGATCACCGAACGCGGCCTGCTCCGTCCCGAGCGTGCCGCGCTTGCGAGCGCGTTCCTAGAGCGCAGCGCCAGTCACTGATATGGATATATCGGCGGGATGCTCCCGAGGTTGGCCGGAAGTTCTCGCTTCTTCTGAAAATAGATGGCGCGTGGCGGCCGGCTCACACCACCTTGCGCTGACGCAGCTCGGCGATCTCGTCCTTGCCGAAGCCGAACTCGGCCAGTACCTCCTCGGTCTGTTCGCCGAACTCCGGCGGACGCGCCGCCATCTTGCTGGGCGTGCGCGACAGCGTCACCGGCTGGCCCACCAGCTGGATATGACGGTTCTCGTCGTTCGGCACATGTTGGGCAATGCCGAGATGCTTGACCTGGGCGTCGTCGAACATCTGGTCGATCGCGTAGATCGGGCCGCAGGGCACGCCGGCCTCGTTCAATTGCTTGACCCAGGTGTCCGTTGATCTCCTTTCGGTGAGCTTGCCGATCGCCTCATTGAGCGCGTCACGGTTCTTGGATCGCGCCGGAGCGGTGGCGTAGTCGGGGTTGGTAAGGAGTTCGGGGGCGCCGATCGCCTGCGCGAAACGTTCCCAGATCCGTCCGCCGGTGGTGGCGATATTGATGTAGCCGTCAGTAGTCTTGAATACGCCGGTCGGGATGCTGGTTGGATGATTGTTGCCGGCCTGCCTGGCCACGTCCTTTTCCATCAGCCAGCGTGCGGCCTGGAAATCCAGCATAAAGATCTGCGCCTGCAGCAGCGAGGTCTGCACCCACTGGCCCTCGCCGGAAACGTCGCGCTCCAGCAGCGCGGTCAGGATGCCAAGCGCGCAAAACAGCCCGGAGGTGAGGTCGGCGACGGGAATGCCGACCCGCATCGGACCCTGGCCAGGGGCGCCAGTGATCGACATCAGCCCGCCCATGCCCTGCGCGATCTGATCGAAGCCGGGCCGCTTGTGGTAGGGGCCGTCCTGGCCGAAGCCGGAGATGCTGCCATAGACGATGCGCGGGTTGATCTGGCGCAGGCTCTCATAATCGATGCCGAGTTTTGCCTTCACGTCGGGGCGGAAGTTCTCCACCACGACGTCGGTCTGCGCGGCCAGACGCTTGAACACGTCCAGGCCCTTCGGATCCTTCAGGTTCAGCGTCATGGCCCGCTTGTTGCGGTGCAAATTCTGGAAGTCAGAGCCTTGCCGCGGGCCGCCGGGCTGCTCGCCGCCGGCGTCTTCCATCAGCGCGTCGATCTTGATGACATTTGCGCCCCAGTCCGCCAACTGGCGCACACAGGTCGGTCCGGCGCGGACGCGGGTAAGGTCAAGCACGGTGAAACGAGAAAGGGCTTGTGAGGCGCGTGGGAAAGGCATTGAGACACCCTTATTACTTCTGGATCCTAGGAAAGAGGGCCACAACGTGGCTTAGACAATCTGGCCTGGAATTTCCAACGGATTGTTAGGCATCCTGGAGTGATGCGATATCGCCCCAGTCCTCGGTTGGGCTGCGAGCGGCATCAAACCGGCGACGGACCCTCGGAGATTTCGGCAAGCCGGTGAGGTGCGCGCGTTTCGCTTGCAATGTCGGCCGGGTTTACGCCAGCTCGAGCGAGCGCTTGAAATAGGCAATCGTCTCCTTGAGGCCGTCGGCGAGTGCAACTTTCGGTTCCCAGTCCAGCAACGCTTTCGATTTCGCAAGGTCAGGCTGGCGCTGCCGCGGGTCGTCCTGCGGCAGCGGCTTGAACACGAGTTGTGAGCGGGAGTTGGTATAGCTGATGACCTTCTCGGCCAATTCGAGAATCGTGAATTCCGCGTTGTTGCCAAGGTTGATCGGTCCGGTGCAGGCTTCGTCAGTCAGCATCAGCCGGGAAATGGCCTCGACGAGGTCATCGACATAGCAGAACGATCGGCTTTGTCCGCCGTCGCCGAACACGGTGATGGGCTCGCCCTTCAGCGCTTGGACGATGAAGGATGAAACGACCCTGCCGTCGTTGGGCTGCATCCGCGGACCGTAGGTATTGAAAATGCGCGCAACCTTGATCGGCAACGCGTGTTGCCGCCAATAGTCAAAAAACAGAGTTTCGGCGCAGCGCTTGCCTTCATCGTAGCACGATCGAATTCCGATCGGATTGACATTGCCCCAATAATCCTCGGTTTGAGGGTGGATCAGCGGATCGCCATACACTTCGCTGGTCGAGGCCTGAAAGATCGGGGCCCGGAGACGCTTGGCAAGACCAAGCATGTTGATCGCACCGTGCACGCTGGTCTTGGTGGTCTGGACCGGATCGCGCTGGTAGTGGATCGGCGAGGCCGGGCAGGCCAGGTTGAAAATGGCGTCGACCTCGATGTACAAAGGAAACGTCACATCGTGACGGATCGCCTCGAACATCGGATTTGACAACAGGTGGGCGATGTTCTTGCGGCTGCCGGTGAAGTAGTTGTCCGCGCAAACCACTTCGGCGCCTTCAGCCAGCAACCGTTCACACAAATGCGATCCGATGAAGCCCGCGCCGCCGGTGACAAGTATTCGACTGTCCTTGTAGTTTCGGTCAAACGCCATCGCTATTCCCAACGGTTCAACTCGCAGCGGTCGGCCCGCTCAACGACCCCTTCACGGGACGGCGAGTGGTATCGGCAACGGCTTCGTTCGCCAATAGCCGTCGACCAGGTGAGAGGTACCTGGACACCATATGCGCGACCGTATACCGATGTCCATGGGTCCTTATGAGCAGTCGCGCCACCACGCACCGGCCGGGCCATCGTCAGAATTCTCGTCGCTTGAGCCAGGCGCGTACGGCCCAATGTGAGAAGCACCAGGCGGACTTGATCGGCGAGAGCTGCTCGACGTTTCGGTAGATGTGCCAGACCCAGCCGGCCGAGCGCAGCGGACGGCTGGATACCGAACTGCCGCGGACGCGGTAGCGCGCGAGGTCTTCATTCAGGCCACGGGCGACGTGGCCAGGCTTGAGAACGCTGAGCCAGAGACAGAAATCATCATAAGGTTCGTTCTTCATGGCGATCGGGCCGGCGACGTCGCGATCGACCATCGCGGTCAAGGTGGCGATCGAGGTGTTCTTGAGCAGTTGTTCGTAGCTCAACGAGGCAGGTACTTCGATCAGTCGGCCGGTGACGGATCCGGTTTCGTCGATGCGGCGGAAGGCCGTATAGCTAAGCGCCGCACGGTTCGCTTGCGCGAAGGCGATCTGCCGTTCGAGCTTGGCGGGCAGCCACAGATCGTCGCTATCCAGAAAAGCGACAAATCGTCCTTGCGCCTGCTCGATCGCTGCCTGGCGGGCCAGCGCCGGACCCCCGTTGCGCGGCTGACGGATCAGCCTGATGCGTCGATCGCTTGTGGCGCGGCCTTCGACGACTGCGGCGGTTTGGTCCGTCGAGCAATCGTCGGCGATCACCAACTCCCAGTCGGTCATCGTTTGTGCCTGGACCGATCCAATGGTCTCGCCGATCAGCGAAGCCACGTTCCAGGAGGGCGTGATAATCGAAACGAGCGGCATCGCGGGTTCCTTTTCACTCCGCTCGCGGCGATTGGGCCACCGCGGCAAGAAGTGAAGCCGAAAAGGTGTCGAGCTGTTGCGGATCGCCGATGTAAAGCTCGCCCGGCCACGATCGCCGCCAGGCCGTCTCAAAATAAGGGGCGGCATCGACGGGATCGAACGGCGGCGCCCGCAGCGCTTCACGCAGCCGCTGCGGAACATCCTTGAGGCGTTCGACTGCGAAAACCAAGGGGCATGATCGATAAAACGCGTCTCCCATCACCACGACCGGCTTGCCAAGCAGTACGGCTTCGGCGCCCGACTTGCTGTTGACCGAAACCACCGCCTCGGCGCGGCCAAGCACTGCGTAATTGTTGGTTTGCGGCGGCAGCAGGATGAAATTGTCGAAACGCCGCCCAAGTTCGAACAGGCGGCTGGCCGGAACGGCGCCGATCTGGGCTGGATGCTCCTTGACGACGAGGGCATGCGAATCCGGGATGGTGCGCAGCAGGAAATCGATGGTCGCGACCTGATCGAGATATTCGGGCGAGCGCAACGTTAACGCCATGTCGGCCGGAACGTGAAGCGGGTAGTAGATGAACGGCCCTTTCGGCATCGGACGGTAGAGTTTTCGAAGCCGCGTGGCGCTATAGGCCATCGCCGCATGCATCCGGGCGTGACGCAAATTGTGTCCGAATTCCTGGTGCTTACCGAGCGCGAACTGGTCCCACAGCTTTTCGACCAGGCGACGGGCGTTGCGCGTATTGGCGATCTTCTTGAACGCGGAGGAATACTGGTGCCGGTCCTTTTGCGGAATGACGATCGCGCGCTGGCGCAAGGTTTCGTCGAGATATGCCTTCACGTCGCCCGAAACCGAGTCGGCGGCTTCCTTCATGGTGTCGGGCGCGGAAAAGCTGTCTGGGGTAAAATAGAGCCTGCCGCGAAAGAACGACGGTTCGATAAACCAGTTGCGGGCGCCGCGCTTTCTCGCCGCGTGGAAGCAGGCGATCACCGAAAGAAAGCCCCCCAGTTCCTGAACCACGACGGCTTGTTGCCCGTGCTCGGCCAATCGGTCGAGGACCGTCTCCATGGCGTTACTGTAGATCATGAATCGCCTGCGCAGCGCGGCACTGTCGCGAATCCCGAAAGTGACGCGCTCGTGACTGAACGGGAGGTTGGTTCCCTCCAGGCCGTAATCTGCGATCCTGGCGTTGAAGGCGTCGGCGCCGGCAATCGGCTCGGCTCCCTGCAATCCGGCGCGATACATGTTGATGGTGGCGACATTGGCCGCTGACGCCATCTCCGCGCTGCGGTCGTCAAACGCGAGCAATTGAACCTCTCGCCCGGCGTTCTTCAGCCGCTGCGCCACCGGAATCCAGAACCGGGTCTGATACTCCGCGAGCGTCGTGATCAGGATTGTTTCAGACGAGATTCTCATGCGCGCTCGGGGCGTTGCTGAATTGCGATGCTGGCGAGCGGTAGCCCGGTCTTCATGCATCGTGCACGCTCGACGCCAAAGCGCGACGGATCTTGTTGGTCGTGAGTGGCGATCCGCTCAAGCAGTCGCCCGATCTCTTTAGGTTCAATGCGCTTGTCGCGCCGGGCGGGATTGAACCAGGTACGAAACGCTTCCGTCGCCGCCGATCCGAACGCAAGGCTGGCCGCACCCTTGGCGATCTGCCCAAGGCTCGGATCGGTCCGCGTGCCGCGGAGCACGCTCGCAAGTGAAGTAAATGTCCGGCCGCGGACGCCAGAGCCGACAAGGACTTCGGCCACACGTTCCGCAGCCAGCCCGTCGTTGCGATGGAAGTAAGGGTGGATGTGGGCGGCGTGAACGCCCGCGAAGTCGAACTTCCTGGTCTCTTCGTCAAGATCGTCGATCACCGACAGCAACTGCTCGAACGACCCGATGGCTCGGCTGACCCTTGCCGGGAGCAGCGCATGTCCGGCGGTCGCCGGCGTATTGAGGTATTCAAGCTGGATCGGAAGCTTTCCGAGCAGCACCGCCTCGATGGCGGTTCCGCAGTTCAGATGAACGACGGCCGCCGCATTCTGAATCATGTCGAGGACGCTGCCGGTCCCATCAACGACGACGTTTGGATGCCGTTGCAGCGCGGCGCGATAGACGTCCTCGCTCTCGAACGGATGCGGACGAACCAGGATATCGCGATCCGGCCTTGCTGTCGCCAGACGACCGATCTCGACGAGGTACTGTGCGAACACCTGCTTGATGTCGGCGAGGAAGCGGTCGACATAGGCTCCGTCCCAGCCAGCCCGGATCATGGCTTCACGTTCGGCGCCCGGCTTGCTGGAAAAACGGGAATTCACCAGCGGGAAATTGGCGTTGACCAGGAGGTAGCCGCGTCGATCGCCGTCGAGCAGCCCCCTCCATCGCGGCGCCGCGAAGTCGAAGCGAGGGCATCCGGTAACATAGAGCCGGTCTGGCTTCATCGCCCGGCTCTCGTTGAAAGCTGTGTACAGCCGCTCACCCCAGAAAAAATATCCCGAAAGCGCGTCGGCGTAACCGCTGCCGCTGATATAGGCGGCCATCGCCGGTGGCGAGTTTCCACCGCTTGCCGCGAGCACGCCGCCCTCGGTATCGAGAACGTAGAGTGCCAATCCCGCCTTGGAAAAGCTTCGCATTATGTCGAGATTTGCGGCGCGAGCATAGTTGACGACGAGGGTGTCAAGCCCGAGGCGCGCCACATCGACGCCTTGCTCGTACATCGGGATGATGAAAACGGACGCCCCGCGCAAGGCGAGCTGATAGGCAGCCAGAACGCTGCCTGCCAAATCCCGCTTGGGGTGGTCGACCACCCATCCGATGCGCACGATCTTCCGCTCCCAGGGAATGCGGATCAGAGCCGCATGACCGCGCGCTCGATCTCGCTCAACGGGCCGACGGCCCGGAAGCGGGCGGCCGGCTCCGGATACATCCGCGGCGGTTGAATGTAGGTGGCCGTGTAGAGGAGGCGGGGCCGGTCGGAAAGGATACGGCTGCCCATGTGCAGGCACCGCGCGGTATTGACGATGAACGACGACAGCCGTGGTGCCACGATTTCCTTGACCGCGGAACGATCCACCCTGGAGAAAACCTGATCGTCGCTCATATGGCTCTTGAGCGTATTGCGGAACGGCTTTGACGACGGCGCCGGGATGAATGTCAGCGGGCCGTCGGCGGTATCGCGAACGTCGGTAAGGTATATGAAGAGCTTGCAAACCCGCTTGTCGTCATGGTCGAGATGCCAGAGCTGGGAATAGCTCAATGGTTGATTTTCCGTCGGCCGCGACAGCGTCAGGAGAACGTCCGACAGCTGGGGCAGCTCGTGCATGAAATCGCCCATGATCCGCAGAACGCTCGTCTGCAGCGCGTAGCGCACGAACGGATGGTCGGTGGCGAACGCGCCGTTGACGAGGTCCTCGTCGAGCAGGCTTACCCAGAATGATTTGTGGCCGAGCTCCTGCTTTCCAGCGAGTTCGTTGAGGCGGCTGACCTTGCCTTGCGCGACGTGGGCTACGGCTTCCGCAAGGCCGCGGTCGACGATCGCGGATACGTCGACGTATCCCTGTTCGCCGAGCTGGCGGCTGGCGGCGCTCCATTCCGGCGCCGCAGGAAGCGAGTTCAGCATTTCAATCCGCCGGGCGCGGGCGCGCAGCTGCAGGCTGCTCAGCGTCGCCTTGGTGATCCAGCCAAGATCAGTCCGGTTCACGTGCCAGAGCAGGCGGCGGAACTGGCTGATCTTGTGTTTCTTGGCGACCGGGGTGGCGGAGGCGGTGCTGACCATGGTCATGTTGGCTCCCAGCAGTACAGAAATCCGTCATTGTTGATCGACGGAGCAAACGGCATACGCTCGCGCGCGAGGATGCGAATTCGTCCCTCCCGCTCAAGCCGGTCGAGCAATGAGAAGAGCTGCGTCTGGTAATCGACCGATCGGATATAGACGAGACTGACGAGGTCCCGGGGATGGGTAAGGTCGAGAAGTTCGGTCGTAGGCTCAATGTTGATGACGCGCTTCGGCTTCGCCGCGATGATGTTCTCGACGACTTTGCGCACGTCGTAGGGAATCTGCTCGATGCAGAAATAGGTGAATACCACCTCTCCTGCGATCGCGGAAAGGTTGGGATCTCCGACGTCGGTCAGATCGATGCGGTCGAGCGAGATCTTGTCCGACAAGCCGAAATGGCCCGCGATTTCGCGTCCGGCGGCGATGCCGTTCGGCGCGATGTCGAAACCCTTCAAGACCATTTCGGGACGGGCGAGATGAAGCGAGAACAGGTTATGCCCAGAGCCGCAACCGAGTTCCACGATCTGCTGGGTGTTGCCGGCGTGACGTAGCAGAAGCTCGCTCAACGCTTCGATACGGTAGCGATAGTACCGTTGGCCGTCGATCCGCAGAATTCGGCCGTCCACCTTGCGCAAGCGCTCGGTCGGATCGGGCGGTGCGAGGAAGTCGGCGAGGCTGGCGGCGCCAAGCCAGGCCTTGCTGGCGAGCATTTTCTGCCAATGCTGTCGGTTGTATTCGGAGTTCACGACATCGGCCGTCCGTTGCACCCGGCGCGTAAGGCGGTAGATGCTCTTGGCGATATCGATGGCGTAGGTGATTGCGCGGTCGGTTAGCGACGCCGGAGAAATCGTTCCCAGGATATCGTTCGCGCCCGTCGTCTTCATTCCGTAGGTCCAGTCAGCTTTCGGTGAACTGCTTCTTTCGGGGCGTCATCCCCATCAGGTGGCCGAGCGCTGGAAAAACGGCGCGGTGCCTTTCGTCCAGGACGAGGAAATATTGCGCGACCCAACTGGCAAGGCAGAATGTCGTCGCTACCAATGCCAATTCTATCAGGCTGTCAACCCGAATATAACTCGCTGATAGCCAAAGCAAAATGCTTCCGATTGCGAGGACGCCGAGCTGGATCCCGACGGCCTTGGCGAAGCCGCGGCGATCGAGATTCAGGGCGCGACGCAGTATTTTGATTTGCCAGGGCAACACCGTGAGGCTGCCGACGACCTGACCGAGAATCAGCGCCCGTTCAGCGAACATGCCGAGGGTCGCCGATGATATCACGCCCCAGATCAGCAATTGCAGGCCCAGCAGCCAGTTCAGCCGCGTCTGAGTTTCGGTGCGCGTCAGGAAGATCACGTTACCGATCGCCAGATATTGCGCGCAGATGGGGACCAGGAAGCTCAATCCCATCCACAGCGCATAGGGCGCCAGCAGCGGACCGATCCAGATCTGCATGATTTCGGGCGAGAGGATCGCGGCCGCGGCAAGCGGCGGCAACGTCATCATCGGCAGCATGATCAAGCCGAGCTCGCCGAGGCGTTGAAAGGTAACCGAGCTGCCGCGTTCGTCCAGACGGCTGGCGACAGGGAGCAGGGCCGATGTGAGAAGGCCGACGACAATCTTGGCGACCCGCGACAGCCGCACCAGCGCGTCGTAGGTGCCGACAGCCATCGGGCCAAACAGCAGGCCGATGATGAAGGGCTGTATCGGTCCGATGATCCCGCCGATCAACCGGCCTTGAAGCAGCAGCAGGCACCGGTGCAGCAGCTCGCGGCGTATCGCCGGGGTCCACGCGGCGGGGCGCGTGCTCTTTTTCGCCAGCGCAGCGATGGTGGCCACCAGCATGGCGAGCGCTCGCAGCACAAGCGTAGCGAGATAGATATAGGCGACAATTTCGAATGGGGCCGACGACCGGGAAGCCCAGATGGTCAAGGCAACGTAGGCGAGAGTGGAGGTAAACTCCGAAAAACGGAGCAGGTTATATCGCTCGAACCCCTTGACGGTTCCCTCCCACACCAGTGCTGGGACCAGCACCAGATTTGCAAGCGCCGTAAAATGCAGGATGTCGATGAACTTCCCGGCGTGCGCGGGATCGACCTTCATCAAGACCGCCAGATACGGAGCACTCCACCAGACCGCCGCGCTCAGGGTTAGCGCCAGCAGGATCGACAAGGCCGTCAGAAACGAAAGCTGACGCCCGAGCAGGCCCCAGTCGCGATGTTCCCTGGCGCGCGCCACCGCCTGGGTGGCGACCTCCGAAAGGCCAAGGTCCAGAACGGCAATCATGCCGGATGGCAGTAGCAGCCGCGTGATGACGATGAGGCCGAACTCCGTGACCCCCCAGGTGTGGATAATCACCGGGAGCACGATCAGACTGAGGATGGCGGCGGCGCCAAACGCGATGGTCGAGATAATCGTGTTGTGGATCAGGCGTTTGATCATCGGCGCCGCGTCACCACGCGCTCAATCCGCCGTCGACCGCGATATTCTGCCCGGTCACGTAGGACGCCGCATCCGACACCAGGAACAGCACCGCCCCCACCATTTCGTCGGCGCGTGCCATCCGGCCGAGCGGAACGCGGGCGCCGTAGCGCTGCTTGAACGTGTCGTTCTGCCCGCTCTCCACGCCGCCCGGCGTGAGCGTGTTGACGCGAACGCCCTGCGGTCCCCAATAGGCGGCGAGGTGCTTGGTCAAGCCGATCACGCCGGCCTTTGATGCCGTGTAGGCCGCGGGCGTGTTGATGGCGCGGCCGAGGTACTCAGAGCCCTCATAGATGCGCTGGTCCGGCGCCATCAAGCCGTAAATCGAGGCGGTCTGAACGATACTGCCGTAGCTGCGCGCGGCCATCAGGGTTCCGAAAACCTGCGCCACGTTGAACATGCCGTCCAGATTGACCGACATGATTTCCCGCCAGGTTTCTGACGAGAAGGCGGCGACCGGGGCGAAGAATGCGTCGACGTCGCGGGTCTTGCTGGCGGCGTTGTTGAGCAGGATCGACACCGGGCCGAGGTCGGACTCGACACTGTCGGCCACGTGGCGGATCGTTCCGGGTTGCGTGATGTCGCAGACATAACCCTTGATGCTTACGGCATGGCGGGCGGACAGATCGGACGCGGCGCGTTGCACGGCTTGCGCGTCGAGGTCGAGAATCGCCACGTTGGCGCCAAATTCAGCCAGGCCCTCGGCGAAGCGGCGTCCCAGGATTCCGCAGCCTCCGGTCACGACGGCGGTGCGCCCCTTGAGGTTGAACAAATCCCTGAACGCCGTCATGGCCTGGCCTCCGGCAATGCCAGCCTCTTGCGAAGCAGCAGTTCTACCAGTGTGAAGTCGAGATCGGAATCGATGTCGACGGACCGCTCTTGCGGCATCTCGAACAGTTGCGTGTCGGGATAGAACACCGAGGGATTCTCGAGGAAGGGCGTAACCCGCCATGCATAGATCGAGGCGTTCATATCGAAGCAGCGTGGCACATCCTGCCGGCGGGTGATCGGTGGATCGACCGGCTTCGACAGGCCGAAGGTGCCATCGGCGCGCGCCTCCACCAGGTTGAAATAGGGCGAGCGGCGTGCCGACGCGCCGGTGATGACATTGCACGCGCCGGATCGTTCCAGAAGCGCCACCGCGCCGGCGATGTCGGAGGGCAACCGTAGCGGCGAGGTGACGTCGAGGTCGACGAAGATATCCGGGCTTGTCCCGGTGCGGGCGATCGCCTGTTCGAGGCAATGGCGTATCGCGGGGATCTTGGGAGCACTGTCGGTCGCCATCGCGTCGGGACGCTTGACGGCGAGGTTCGCGCCTGCAGCTAGCGCGGCTTGCAGCAACTCATCGGAATCGCTGCTAAAGGCGATTGTCTCGAACAGGCCGGTTTGCCGTGCCTGGTCGATGGTCCAGGCGAGCAGTGGCCTCCCCAGTAACTCGCGCGCGTTCTTGCCGACAATCCCCTTGGAGCCGCCGCGCGCGCATATCGTGCAGAACAGCTTCACGCCGATATCCACATCCGCGATCGCAACGCGCGCTCGCTGGCATCGATCAGGTCCATCACCGCCAACCCTTCACCGAAGGTGCAGATCGGGCCACGGCCGCTGATGGCGGCGAGATGCATGGCTCTGTAACTTTCGTCCGCCTGATTCGGGAAGTCATGTGCCTTGCCATTGACAGTGAGGCGTCCGCCGGGAATGTCGGCTTCGATCGTCTCGTCTACCAAGTTTACCCGTATCTTGCGGATACCGGGCTGATCCAGATAGTCCATGTGCACCTGAACGGCCTGCGACCGCTCCATTTCGAGCAAGAGATTGAAGTGGTCGTCCACTTCCACCTGTCGCGCGCCGGACGCGCCGCCGAGCGCCGCGACGCGCCGCCAGCGGCCGAACAGCCATAGCAGATAATCCAGTTCATGGCTGAGGTCGCGGAGCACGCCGCCCCCGGCCTTCAGCGTCGCCGACGCGGTGGCGCGGTGGTCGCGCCCCGGCCGCCAGTCGCGAAGGTCCTGGCCGACATAGGCCGATACCGTCACCGCCGGCCTGCCGCCGAGACGATCGGCAAAAGCGGTCATGACCGGGTGGAAGCGTAGATTGTAGCCAACGACCAGCTTGGCAAAGGGATAGTCGGGCGCAGGGGTGGACGTTGCAAAAACCGGCTTTTCGACCAGAACCGAGCCGCGGAACCCTGCCTCAGCGAGATGGCGAAGCGATTCAGCGTGGTGCGAGGTTTCGGTGGCCACAACCGCGTACCCCGGACGGACACCGGCGAGCGCTGCAGCGACCGAATCATGGTCACCGTTGCCGCGGCGGCTGACCGTCACGACGTCATGGCCAAGCTCGCGCAGCACCCTTGCATGTCGTTGCCCGATCGAGCCAAGGCCGATCACGACGGCTTTGGTCCGGCTCACGGAAAGACCTCGTGAAACTCGGCATGCGCCTGCTCGAAATCCTCCATGCGGCCGATATCGAGCCAGTATTCCCGGATTGGATAGATCGCCACGCGACCCTTGTTGGCGACGATGCGCTCCAGCACCGTCGGCATATCAATGCGAACGCCGCGCTCGACGTGCTCGGTCACGGTCGGTCCGACCACGTAAATTCCAGCGCTAACATACCATGACTCGGTCGGCTTTTCCCTGATGGCCTGGAGATAGCCGTCATTGGCGGTGACGACGCCATAGGGCACATGCACCTTGTGCTCGCGTACCGCCATGGTCGCCTCGGCCGAGGTGCCGTTGTGGAAGTCGAGCAATCCGCCGTAATTGATGGTGGTCAGGATATCGCCGTTGGTAACGATCGTCGGCAGGCCGGTGGACTGCGGCAACAGGCCCAGCGCGCCGGCGGTTCCGAGACGTTCCTCCTCCCTGAGATATTCGATCTTCGCGTTCAGCGCGGCGCCGTCGCCGAAATGGTCCACGATCATCTCGGCCCGGTAGTTCACCGAAATGAAGATGTTCCTGAAGCCCTGCTGCACGACGTTGCGAATGATGGTTTCCAGCAACGGCCGACCGCCGACGTTGAGCATGGGCTTGGGACGTTCGCGCGTCAGCGCGCCGAGGCGTTCGCCAAGCCCGCCGGCCATGATAAGGACCGGGTTCGGATATTGCGGAGCCTGGATCAGCTCGTCGAACGTTTCCACCCCGATGAGCTGGCCGTCGGCATCGAGCAGCGGAAGCTGCTTGATGGATCTTTGTCGCATCAGGTGCAGCCGCTCTTCGCGCGAGAGCGTCGCTGGCGCCGACACCGCGGAGCGGTTCATGACGTCAACGGCCAGCCCAGTGAGCTGAATTCCACGCAGCAAGCCACGGCGAATGTCGCCATCGGTCACGATGCCGACGAGCCTGCCGGAAGCATCCAGGACCATGGCAACCTGCATGCTGCCGCGCTCGATCGCAGCAATCGCCTCGCCCACGGTCGCCTGCGCTCCAACGACGGCTTTGCGCCAGGACTTCATGGCCTATTACCTCGTACCAGCCAGATATTGACGGCACTCGACGATTGAGGCCGGTATATCGCGGCTGCGAAGGACGGCGTCAACCCCAATGGTCCAGCGCCCCGGCGGCTTCGTCAACAAGGGTTTGGCCGCAATGATTGGCTTTTCTTGCCCCCCGGGTCTTTGGCCTGGGCGCCCGTCGAACGTAACGGGATGGGCGTCGCAGGTCCGTCCGCGCGGCCCATCGCAAGGCTCGGGGCAGGTGCCGTCGTGATGTCTTGGGCGATGATGAACGCGCCATCGGCGAGAGCCGCTTCGTCGGTCTCGGTACCCGAGGGATCATGTTCAACAGGTGAAGAATCGCTGATCGCGACGGGGGGCGTCGCAATCATTTCCCGAAACATGGAAATTGAGCGGGCTCCCGCCTAGGTCAACCCCACCGCCGCGCATCAAAGCTGATCGTCGGCGTCGCAAGACCGCGCGACCGTGGTCCCAATCAATGACCAGTATTCGATCGGCGGCCGACCGGATCCGGGGCGCTTGCTCGTGATGTCATCTGGACCAAGGACCTGTCCGGCTTCCAGCGGTCGTGCCGCCACGATACTCTTGCGAGCGATCGGAATGTTCTTGATCTCGGAAGTCCGGGGCGCCTTGATGCCGTCTCCGATCGCGCCCTCGATGTTGCGGATGGCCGAAACCATGCGGGTGAAGTCGCCGGGCTCGAGCGAGGCCGCATGGTCTGGCCCTTCGGCGTTGCGATCGAGGGTGAGATGCTTCTCGATAATGGTCGCGCCGAGCGCAACCGCGGCCAGCGAAACCTCGAAGCCGTCGGTATGGTCGGAATAACCTACCGGAAGCTGGAACGCCGCGCGCATCGCCTGCATCGCCGCAAGGTTCACATCCTGTGGTGGGCAGGGGTATTCGGTCGTGCAGTGAAGCAGGCTGACCTTCTTTGCAAGGCGCTGGCGCGCGGGCGGATCGCGCCATGCGGCGCGAAACGCGGCAATGCAGGGCGCATCGGCGCCGCCGCCATAGCCGTGGGCCAGCACGCCCAGCGCTTCCTCGACTTCACCGAGTGTCGCCATGCCGGTCGAGAGGATGAGAGTCGCGCCGGCGCTCGCCAGCGAATGCAACAACGGAGCGTTGGTCAGGTCGCCCGAGCCGATCTTGATTCGCGGCAGCTTCAGCGACAGCAGGAACTCAAGCGATTTCGGGTCGAACGGCGTCGAAAGGAATTCTATGCCGCGCGCTTTCGCACGCCCTATCAGCGCATGATGCGCCGATTGCGGCAACTCCAGCCGCTGCAGCATGGCGTGCTGGGTTTCGGCAGCGTCGGTAGTACGCCGCTGATAATCGGCCTTCTTGGCGGTGCGTCCGGCCAGCGAACTGGCGTTGAAAGTCTGGAACTTCACGATATCGGCGCCGGCATCCGCGGCGGCATCGACCAGGGCCAGCGCGGTCTCCAGGCTGCCGGAATGGTTGACGCCGGCCTCAGCGATAATGAGGGTGCGTTTTCCCGTCATCTGACCGCCCCCTCGCTGTGGACGTCATGGAATCCCTTTTGCAAGAGCGCACGGAAATCCGGGACGCGGGCGATGGTGTCGGCGATACGCGCGCTCGCCTCGCCGTCCCCGTACGGGCTGACCGTAGGCTGCCGGCCGCGGCGCAACGCAGCCGAAATCGCCGCAGTAATCGCGTGACGTTCCGGCGCGGCATGGAACACCGAAGCGGCGCGCTCTCTGCCTTTCTGCCGGTCGCCGATATCGACGCTGGGCGCGTCGAGCGACGGCGCCTCGTAGATTGCGCTCGAGGAATTTCCAACGATGACGTCGACCTGGTTCATCAGGCTGATGTAGCGAAGCTGTCCCATTGACGCGACGGCGATGGCGTTTGGCCGGTCTGACACGAACGCCTTGATGCGCTGGTTGATGGCACGGCCTTCCGCGTCGGCGTTGGCGAGCGTGAAGAACAGACGAAATTCCGGGCCAAGCGCCGACAGTGCGGCGAGCAATTCGTCGAGCGCGCCGACCGAGCGGTCGGCTTGGACCGTTACCGGATGAAAAGTTACCAGGGCGTTGCGCTCGCCGAGCGGCATTCCGACCTCGCGCCCGACGGTGTCGCGATCCATCAGCTTGAGGCGCTTGATTGAGTCGATGCCGGGCGACCCGACCGTGAAGATGCGCGACGGGGCTTCGCCAAGCTGGATCAGCCGCCGTGTCGAATCCGCATGGCTCGTGAAATGCAGATGCGCCATCTTGCTGATGGCGTGGCGGATTGAATCGTCAATCGCGCCCTCGGTGACGTCGCCGCCGAACAGGTGCGCCATTGGCAGCCGCATGTACATTGCGGCCTGCGCCGCCGCGAAGGTCTCGTAGCGGTCGCCTAGCACCACGACGAGGTCGGGCATCAGCCGGGAGAACGCGTCGGCAAACCCGATGACGCCGAGAGCGACGGACTTGGCGACGCCTGCGCCGGAATCGCTGCTGAGCAGCGTTTCGATGGCTTCGTCGACCGTGAAGCCTTCCTCCCGGATGTTGTTGATGGTGTAGCCGAATTCGGGCGACAGGTGCATGCCGGTGGCGATCAGTTGCAGGTTCAGCCCCGCGGTTTGCTGCACTGCGCGCATCGGCCAGACCAGCAGGCCGAAATCGGCGCGGCTGCCGGTGATGAAACAGATCTTCCTGGTTTTTTCAGTCATCGTGGGCCTGGATGCTGGCGCTGCTGGGCAGATTGATCAACCGGCGTTCGATCGATTCGGCAACACGGAGGTCGCCGCGCGGGCAGGCGGTGAACATCGGAAGGCGGTGCATCAGCGTCCAGGCCGGACGGGCGCCAAAACCGCTGTCGTTGAGCGCGGTGAGCGCGGCGTCGCGCCGGTCGGCATGGGCCTCGTCGAGCAGGATGGTGTTCAGCCAGTAATTGCTGGTCGTTCCCTCCGGCTCGCGCACGAAGGCGACGCCGGGGACGCCGGCGAAGGCGCGGTCGTAGGCCACGGCCAGACGGCGCTTGCTGGTGAGGAAACCGTCGAGCTGTTCGAGTTGTGCGCATCCGAGCGCCGCGTTCAGATTGGGCAGGCGGTAGTTGAAGCCGATTTCGTCATGCACGAAGGCCCATTTGTGCGGCAGCTTGGCGGTGGTGGTGATGTGCTTGGCCCGTTGGCCCAGTTCCTCGTCGTTGGTGAGGATGGCGCCGCCGCCGCCTGTCGTGACGATCTTGTTGCCATTGAAGCTTAGCGCCGCAAGACGGGCCTGCGAGCCGACCGCGTGCCCTCTGTAGGTGGAGCCGAGCGACTCGGCGGCATCCTCGACGACCGGAATGTTCCAGTGCGCTGCGATGGCTGTAATCGCGTCCATATCCACGGGATGGCCGAATGTGTGCATCGGGGCGATCGCCGCGATGCGGCGGCCGGTCTCGCGGTTGGTGGCGCCAGTCGCGCTCCGTTGCGCGATGGCGTCGAGGCGTTCACCCAACGCCTGCGCATCCATTCCGAGAGTCCTGAGCGAACTGTCGACGAAATGCGGGCTGGCGCCGCAATAGGCGATCGCGTTTGTGGTCGCGATGAAGGTCAGCGCCGGTGAGATCACCTCATCGCCGGGTTGGACTCCGGCGAGCCTGAAGCAGGCGTGTAGCGCCGCGGTGCCGTTGACGACCGCGATGGCGCGCCTGGCGCCGGTGACTTGCTCGAGCATGCTCTCGAAGCGGTCGACGAACTTTCCGACCGAGGATACGAAGGTGCTCTTGATGCATTGCTCGAGATAGGTGATTTCGTTGCCGGCAAACACCGGCTCATGGAGCGCCAGCATGCCGTCAGGCGTTCCCGCCGCGCGCTGGACCGCGGCAACGATCATTCGCACGTCAAAGCGATCGGACTTCGTAGCCGGAATGCCCACGCCGCCCTCATACATTGTAGACATCAGCCTTGTAGCGCGCGAGGTTGACCGGGTCCACGAACCATTGCGTCGTCTTTTCGAGGCCGCGGCGCAGGCCGTCGAGGCCGCCGAACTCGGGTGACCAGCCAAGTTGCTGGCGGGCCTTCGAGTTGTCGGCCCAAAGCCGCTCCACCTCGCTGTTGGCGGGCCGAAACCTCGCCTCGTCGGTTTCGATCTCGACTTCGGCTTGCATCACCTCGGCGATCATGTCCGCTGTCGCGCCCACCGATATCTCAAAGCCGCTGCCGAGGTTGATGGTTTGCCCGACGGTCTGTTCCGCGGGCGCGGTGAGGCCTGTAATGAGGCCGCGCGCGGTATCCGTCACGAAGGAGAAATCGCGGGTCGGGCTGACGGCGCCGAGGCGAATCTTGCGCTTGCCTGACGCAATCTGGCTGATGATGGTCGGGATCACGGCGCGGGCCGATTGGCGCGGTCCGTAGGTGTTGAAGGGCCTGACGACGACAACAGGCATGTCAAACGAGGCATGAAACGACAGCGCCATCTGGTCGGAAGCGATCTTTGAGGCCGCGTAGGGCGACTGCCCGACCAGCGGGTGGTTTTCCTTGATCGGCACGAACTGCGCACTGCCATAGACTTCGCTGGTTGAAGTCTGGACGAAGCGGCGTACGCCCGCATGGCGGGCAGCCTGCAGGACGTTGACCGTGCCGCGGACGTTGGTCTCGACATAGGAGTCGGGCGCCGCATAGGAAAACGGAATCGCAATCAGCGCGGCCAGGTGCATGACGTCGGTGCATCCGGCGGCGGCCGATATCATGAAGTGCGGATCCCTGATGTCGCCGGCGACCACTTCCACGGACTTCATGACGTCGGCCGGGACCGTATCGAGCCAGCCCCAGGAGTTGAAGGAATTGTAGAGGACCACCGCCTTGACGTTGGCGCCAGCCCGGACCAGTTCCTCGACGACGTGCGAGCCGATGAATCCGTCGCTGCCGGTGACGAGTACGCGGGCGTCCTTCAGTTCATCCATGCCTGGACCCCAAACGGCGATTATTGCAGTCTTCGCAATATGATGGCGCTATAGCACAATACCCGTCCGGTGCAACCGGACGATGCGGTTAACGCGGCAATGCCGGTACATTCGGAGCAGTCGAATGGGCTTCAATCCGCCCGGCGCAAGGTTGCGGGGTGGTCATGGCTTGGAAGCGGGCCGGCGCGGCAGAAGCTGTTTCACAAAGGATTCGAGGTTGCCGCCTGAAAAAAGGTGCCCCTTCAGGCCGGCGGCGGCCGCCGCCTGGAGATCACTGGCTTTGTCGCCGATCAACATGCTTTCATCCGCGTTGACGCGGAAGCGGCCGAGGAGATCGGTGATCATGCCCGGCCCGGGCTTGCGCCGGTCGCTGGCGCGGCGATATCGCTCGATGGTGCCGTCCGGATGATCCGGGCAATACTCGAAGGCATCGATGTGAGCCCCGATGGCGGCCATCTCGTCCGCCATCCAGCGGTGCAGCGCCTGCACATGGCTTTCCTCGTAAAGCCCCCTGGCGACGCCGGACTGGTTGGTGACGACGAACGCGAAGCAGCCAGCATCGTTGACTGCCTTGACGGCCTCGCGGGCGCCGTCGATCCATTGCAGCTTGTCGGCCTCGAAGGTGTAGCCTGAATCATGGTTGAGGACACCGTCGCGATCGAAGAACACCGCTGGCCGCCGCAATCGTTCATTCAACTCGACATCCGCGCGCGCGAGATCTTCGGGTATGCCGATGTCGATGAAATATCCGCGATAGGAAGTGCCGCTCATGGCGCCGGCTTTGGCAAGCGCGGGAAATATGTCCTGCTCCAGCGAGGCGGGGAGGGCGCCGACGCGGCCGACGACCGAGCGGTCGAGCACGTAGACACCGGCATTGACCGGGCCGGTGGCGCCCTGGCCCGGCGCGCTGAATGATCGAACCCGGTCGCCGTCCAGTTCCACGCGCCCAAACCTGTCGCCGGTCACGTCGGCGCGCAGCGCCATGTGGACGAGACGGCCATTCGCGCGCACGGCCAGATCAAGGATGTTGAAGTCGAAGAAGGAATCGCCGTTGAGCAGCAGAAAGCGTTGCTGCAGCCGTTCGGCGGCGTGCACCAGCGCGCCGGCCGTGCCTAGTGGCGTTGATTCCAGCGCAACGGTCAGTCGGGCGCGGCCCCGGACCGTCCCGTCGTAGCGCGCCTGAATGCTCTCGGCCCTGTGACCCGCCAGCAGCAGGATTTCCTCGAACGCGTCGTAACGTGCGAGTTCGTCAATCAACGTATCGAGAAACGGCCGGTCGCCGACATCAAGCATCGGCTTTGGCGTCGCCCTGGTCCGTTCGCCAAGCCGGGTGCCGAGGCCGCCGACCAGGATGACCGCCTGTCTCAGCATGGCGTAAGCACTAGTATTGATAGCCGACATGCTCCGGCTGATCGCGGAACGGATCGATGCAGATTCCTGCATTGGTGCTCAGCAGGTTTCGGCTTCTGGCGAAATGCGGCCGCCAGGGGATTTCTGACGGAATCAGCACGAAGGTCGCAACATCGCGGTGAGCGCGCTTCGGTGACGTCGCCTTGTGGATGCAGCCGCCGTTCTCAAACAGCAGCCGGGTTCCAGCGGGGCCTTCGAGAACCCGTGTGGTGGCGCGGTCGTCAAGGCGATCGACGAACTGGTTGATGCGCCGCCGATCGAAGAAGCCTTCCTTGCGAAGGCCGACGCTGAACGGTTTGTCCTTGACGCTCAGCGCGCCGGTATCGGCCACCACGTCGTCCAGGTAGACCATCAGCTTGATCTCCTGCTTCGGGCAGTTGTCGAGATGCCACAGGAAGCTCGAGTCCGGCTTGTCCGGTGTCGGCATCGTGCGATAGAACGACACCGCGAAAATCTTGAAATGGCTGCCGTAGTAATTCTCGATGACGGCTTCCAGATCGTCGTCGATGAAGTCGATGATCTCGGGAACGAGCTCAAGCCCGTCGATCAGCCGAGACATGCCGTAGTTGACGACATAGCCGTTGTTCTGTTGCTCAAATCGACGATCGACGAGCTCCTTGATGGCTTGTAACTTCTCTGCCGTCATCCGCGTCGGGGGAGGGAGTGCAGCGAAGCCATCGGTCTTGAAGCGGCTGGCGGCAGCGAGCTGTTCGGCGGTCGCCTTTGAACGGGGTTTCCAGCTGCGCCGCGCCGCGCCCTCATAGGCCGCATACCTCATGTTGACCCTGAGCGAGTGATTGTTGCCAAACAGCGCAACACGCGTCTGCGTGCGTGCCCTCGACGCGATCTTGCGAAGCGATTGCATTTCAGCTTCTCCAAATCAAAGGAACGAACCGACCTCGGCTTGGCGTTTGGACAGGCGACGGGCGGCCGATGAATGATGAATCAAGAATAGCGGCCAGCGCAGCGTTCTGTCCCCGGACAATATTTGCGAGCTGGATATCTTTCATCTTAATCCGGGCGACTGGCGAAATCGGCACGACCAGCGTCAAATCTGCCCCGCGGCGCCCGGAATTTCCGAGCCTCGGTCTCGGGAGCTAAACGACATTCCTAGCACGGGTCTCTTGCGAGGTGGTTTCTTACCACTGCAACCAAAACAGGGCAACCCTGGTGCACTCGCGCTCGACCAGTCTTACTTGTGATACCCATTGCACGCTGGTCTACGGAAACGCTGTCCATACCGCACTCCGTTGTCCTGGACCATTCGACCGCCCCGGGGAAACTAGCCAGCGGCCAACCACCAAATGGGCATTGGTGGCGTACAGCAACTTCAGTTACTTCAGGAACAGTCTTGCCATCAGGGGCGTGCGTCTGCACTCCTGCGCGGCGGCATCGAGCGTCAGGGGAGGCTTTCTTTCGTCACTGGCGCGGGCGGATGCGGCGACGCTAAAGACGCCAGCGATCGAACCACTGCTTCCGAGCAAATGCGTGCATCCTGCCGTCGTAATCTCATAGAAGTCCCACACCAGCACATTGGATTGTCGGACGATCTGGCTTTGGCCCCAGGGCGACGCAAAACTGTCACCTTGAGTGAATGAGCCCGGGACGCGTATGCCAGCCCTTCGCATCATCTGAAGATCGATCGGCCCGTTGTCGGGGCGTGCACCGAGCAAGGCTGAGCGCTGCTGCGCAATCTGCTTGGCTCCAGCCAATGCGTCCACGGTCTGACTCGTGGCCATGTACTGCATCTGATAATGATCGATGGCAACCCAGACATTCAGGATCAGGAAAACGAGGAGCGCTCCCACTCCAAGCAAATAAGTTCGGCGCGGCGATGGATTCACCAGGTCCCCTTCAAACGTACAAGCCGTTGATAACGTCTATACCAATCACCTCGCGGCCTGTACAAGGCTGGCGTTTCGGCTAAAAGACCACCGAAGAAGAGCGCGGCATTCGCGCGTTGATCGCGGGCGCATTCCGCCAACGGCGCTACCCTTGCCCCATGTAGGTTCGGATGCTAGCGTGCTTCGTCGTTCGACGGGTGCGAATAAGTAGAATTGATGGATGTTCCAGCCAAACTCGGTTACCGCCCCGAGATTGATGGCCTGCGGGCCGTAGCCGTCCTTTCCGTCCTCGCCTTTCACTATGGCGCCCCACTTCGCGGCGGTTTCACTGGCGTCGACGTTTTTTTTGTCATCAGCGGATTCTTGATCACCCAGATTCTGGTGGCAGAAATAACCGCGGGCTCATTCTCTGTTCTTGGTTTCTACGATCGGCGAATGAGGCGCATTCTGCCTGCGCTACTGGTCATGTTGGCGGCAAGCCTGGTAGCTGGTGCATTGCTTCTGTTTCCCGGCGACTACATCGCGCTCGCAGGCAGCAGCGCCAGTGCTGCATTCGGCGCGTCCAACTTCTTCTTTCTGTACAACACGGGATACTTCGACCAAGTCGCCGAACTTATGCCGCTGCTACACACTTGGTCACTCGCCGTCGAGGAACAATTCTACCTGGTCTGGCCATTGCTGCTGTTCGCGCTGGTTGCTGGCCGTGCGCGGGCTTCTGTTGCTGTGATACTCGCCGCAGGCGTGGCGGCCTGTTACATCGGCAGCATTGTCTATTTTCAGTTCGATCCAAAAGGCGCGTTCTATTTGCCGCTTCCCCGCTCATGGGAACTCGGCCTCGGCGCGCTACTCGTCTTCTTGCCACCTCTCTCCCGTCTGGCTAGCGAGACCGCTACCGTGGTTGGACTGGCACTGATCGGTTTCGGTTTCGTGGCGATCTCGCCGATTTACTTTCCAGGAGCGTCCGCCCTATATCCCTGCCTCGGCGCTGCGTTGGTGATTTGGCCGGCAACGGAAAGTACCAATGCAGGTCGCCGCCTCGGTCTGCTCGCGCCGATCGGCCTGATTTCCTACAGCCTCTATCTGTGGCATTGGCCCATTTGGGTATTTTACCGATCCTACATCAACAACGGCAACCCCGGCGTCGTGGGAGCAATCGTTGTGACAGTCGCTTCGATCATCATAGCCACGCTGTCGTATCGCTATGTCGAGCAACCTTTTCGAAAGCGGCGTTGGCCCGCGATGCGCACGGTTTTGTTCGGAATCGCCTGCGTCGCGGTGATTTTTGGCGCGGCAATATATGTCAAGCGCGCCGACGGGTTTCCGGAGCGTCTGCCTGCCGAAGCGCAGGCAATGCGCAGTCGGGACGTTATGTGGGAGTGGCCCTGCAAGGAATCGTCGATTACAGGGGTTCCGGGTGCATATTGTGTCTTCGGAGTTCCTTGGGAGAGCGCAAAGCGGAAGACGATGATTTGGGGCGATAGCCACGCACTCCACTTCGCGCCGGTCGTTGATGCAATCAATACCGACCCCGAGCGTTCATTTCTCACTTTTGCAGGGTGTTCAGCCGTGCTCGGCGGCAAGCTTTCGATAACCTTCATGGGTGGCCCGCAACAAATGGAACGGTGCAGGGAAATGCAGCCGATTGGGCTGAATGTCCTGAAGAACGATCCCGCCATTGACCAGGTGATTTTGACGTCCAACTGGCTCGATTTGCCCGCGCGGATAGGTGCGGGAGATGTCAACGGCGGGCTTGAGTCAATTCGTCGAGAGTTGATCAGGATTATCAACGAGTCGTCGGCTCCGGGACGCGAATTTTTCCTGATCGGAACCGTTCCCGAAATTCCGCAAACTGTCGTCGAGTGTGCCCACACCGGGAGTTCAAAACTCCTCAGAGCCCCCTGCGTTGCCGCGGTTCGTTCGTCAGATGCGGTTGTCGTGATGCAAAAATCGGCTGCAATCGACAACATGTTCAAGGAACTGGCGAAGACGTTGCCCAACGTCTCGGCCGTAATCCCAGCTGAGCGATTGTGCACAAAGGAGTCATGCGACGTCTATATGGACGGCGAGTTCCTTTATGCGGATATCGGTCACATCCGTCGTAACTTGCGTTTGCGGACGAGAAAGGAATTTGCCGAGCGGATTGGGTTGACCGCCGCCCTATCGAACACTCCCGCGCAGCTGCAGCAGTTTCGGACGCCGTGATCATCTTTCAAGACCGATGACGAGCGGGAGGGCCTGGTGATCGTTACCCGGCCATAGTCAAGCCCCAGGAAACCTGCCCGACACGATACTAGCCTTGCCCGGAATCCGAAACAGAGCCCACGGAGCCAGCGGCAGTCCAGCCCGTGCGAGCCTTGCCTCCATCAACAACGCGGCGGCAAGCGCTGCGATCTTGATCCAGTAGACTGGAGTCATGATGAAGTTGAGCATTCCGCCGATATACATCACGTAGAATCCGAACAAGACATACAGCGACAGGAACGCGCTCGCGTAGCGGCCCTGGATAACGCCCTTGACCACTACCGCAGTCAATCCGGCGGCGAGATAGCCCGCCCCGAAAATGAATGGCCATGCTAGAATCGGCCCGAAAAGTTCGAAGAAGATTTCAGGAAACCCGCCGGCGAACTGAAAGCCGCCCGAGATATGCTCGTAGGTCCGCGGCTCCCCGATGGTCGCGAGCATCAGAAACTGCGGGGTAGTGTTCCTGCTCGCATCGAGCGGCGCCTGAAACAGGAAGTCGTAGACGCGATCCGGCTGCCACTGGCCGCCGAAGATCCGCTGATATGAAATCCAGCCGAGTTCGCTCGGCTGGACCAGCAAGCGTTCCCAGAACTGCGAGAGGATCTCGGCCCCTTCGAATTGTCGGACGTTGGAGAGATTGTTGTAGATTGCCACGGCCGAAACGACCGTTACAAGCGTCAAAATCGCGCCGAATGCGATCAGGTCACGGCGTCGAAGCGTCCGTCCGATCCAGAAGAACGGAACTGACGAATGCCTGTTGCCAATTTCTGCGGCGACGACGGCGGCGAGAGGGATCACGAAGAAGCTGCCGAAACTGTAGAAAGCCGAGAACCGGTTTCCGGTCAGGAACATGTAAGCCATCAGCACCACGAGCATTCCAATATAGCGGATGTCGATCCGGCGATTGCGCAGGCTCTCCGCCGCAAACATGACCCCCCACCAGAAGGCGAGAAGATTCCCGTACAGGATCAGCCAGCGATGGGCGCCGCCCGCAATCTCGGCGGTGTAAACGAACCGCTCGATCTCGGCGAACAGCGGGATCGACCCGCTGCGCAAGAGGTCGACGAACAGAAGGCCGAGGAACAGAAGCGAAAGGACGATGGTGACGTCGGAGAGAGTCAGCATTCCCGGCGCCGCACGCGTCCGGTCGGCGCCGGCAAGCCAGTACTGCACAGCTGCGGGGCGCAACAACACGAAGAACGGCATCAGGGTGACAAAGTAGGCCAGAACATGCAACGGTGTCGCCAATCCCGGTCCAATGTAGCGATCGGTTTGCGAGGAGAGGACCGGCCCGGCGAGGTCGATGAACGCGGTCGAGGCCGTGCGCCACACCAGCGTGAACAAGATGAAGAAGAAAGCAAGAAAGATGACGGGCCGGTAGGCCGCGATATACAGCACGCATAGGAGGAGGGCGGCGCCGGAAACCGCGACGGCCATCTGTTCCGGAAACGTAGCCATTCACCGAGGCCTTCCGCCAGCGTCATCGCCGGCCAGGTTTGCTCAATCTTCAGGTGGTCGACGTCGTGGACTGACCGCGATCGTAAGGATGATCATCGCGATGAGCATCCCAGCGCCGGCCAGGAGGGAAGCGCGCAGCCCTTCAATCGAACGGTATGTGATGACAATGCTGTCAGGCTCGTCGCGCAGGACGCTTGGCTCGCTTAGCTGTCGCAACGTGGTGTCGCTGCTCACCAAGGCGTGCAGGTCGCTCCACACCGAGACCACCGTGGCGGGCTTGCGGGCGACCCGAGAATTTGGCGGCCCGATCTTTTCGACCTGCGGCCTGCTGAGGATCCGATCGCTCGGTTTGCCAAAGCGCCTCTCCAACGTGGCGATCCGGTCTTTGTTTCCGTCGATCTTGTCCTGCAATATCCGTATCTGTCGATCCAGAAGCGCGTCGTGCAATTCGGAAACTTCCGCTGCGATCGCACGAAAAGCCGCCCGAACATCGGCGGCTGAGCCCGCGGACAACTCGATAGGTACATCTCGGCCGCTGTTCGGCAAGATTCCGCGCAGGCTTGCAGTCACCATCGCTCGAGAAATCGACGCTGTTACTGGGTCGAATGCGGCCCGCTTGAGTAACTGGTTCTTGAAGGCTGGATCGGACAACCTGGCCACCGTTTGCCGCGGCGTTTCGATGGGCGCGATCGCAGGCCCGCTTCGCTGGGCCAGGAAGCTGCTGGCAGGCGCCAGGCCAATGGTCAGAACGGCGCGACCGCTAAAAATGTCGGTCCGGCTGAATGTTGTCAGGAAGAAGACCAGCACAGCCGTGATGATAACGCACACCGCAATCAGCCGCCTCGAATCCCAGAGCGGCGGCATAACGAACCTGAATACGCTACCCGCATCCGGCGCGGTGCTGGGAAGCCTCAATTTCACGAATCCTCACGTCACTGTCTCAAAGAGCGTTATTTCCCCTTATTCTTAAATGCAAGGGAAACAGGTCAGAAGAGAAGCATGCAACGAAATTCATCTCACCATACGCTCCGGCCGCCGTCCATGATCATGTTCTGGCCGGTCATGTAACTCGATGCGTCCGAGCAGAGGAACTGAATGGCGGCCCGATATTCGTCGACCTGGGCCATCCGCCCCATCGGGATCAGGCGCGTCAGCCGTTCGACGAAAGCCGGATCCTGATGGTTGAAAACGCCGCCCGGCGAGATCGCGTTGACGCGGACGCCCTGGTCCGCCCAGTAGGTCGCGAGGTACTTGGTCAGTCCGATCAGGCCGTGCTTGATGACCGAGTAGGTCACGGGTTTTACCGGCTGCTCTTCGTCCCTGACGATGTCGGCCTGCCGGTACAGCCGCTGGTCCGGCGCGATCACGCCGAGATCGGACGCGATGTTGAGAATCACGCCGCGCCCGCGCCTGGCCATCGCGCCGCCAAAGACCTGCGAGCACAGCATTGCGCCAGTAAGTCCTACCGCGATTTCGGTCTGCCATTGCGGCACCGGAAAGGCCTCGAAACGGGACGAATGCATCACGCCCGGGCTCGATGTGACCTTCGGATCAATCGCGGCGTTGTTGACGAGGATATCGACCATGATCCCGCGGCCGGTGAGATCATCGCCGGCGGTACCGACCGAGGTTGGCGACGTCACGTCGATCACGATGGGCACGAGATCCGCTGAGGGGGTGACGGTCTTTACCGCGGCGATCGTTGCGTCGGCCTGGGCTGATCCGATGTCGCTGACCACCACGCGCGCGCCCGCCTCGACCAGCGCGGCGACGTGTTGGCGTCCCAGCAATCCACCGGCGCCGGTGACGAGCGCGGTGCGTCCTCGCAGGTCGTATCGCGCAAATGCGGCCGTCATGCAGCGCCTCCTTTTCAAGCCCGCAATTGGCCGCCGTCGGCCACGATCACGGTGCCGGTAACGAACGCCGCGCGAGGCGAGACGAGAAAGGCGACGACGTCGGCGACCTCTTCCGGCTTGCCGAGCCGGTGCAGCGGCACTTCGCGTGCCAGCATCTCGTCCACGGCGGATTTGTCCTCGGCAATCCTGCGCATCCAGACACCATCAGGTACAAGAATGTTTCCGGGGGCAACGGCGTTGATGCGGATGCCCTCGCGTGCCAATGGCCGGGCTAGGCCCCGCACGGTTGCATTCAAGGCCGCTTTGGCCGCGGAGTAGGTCACGGGCGCGCCGAGCGCGGCGAGCCCGCAAATCGAGGATACGCAGACGATCGCGCGATCGCCGCTGCCACGGGTCATCACGGGGCGGGCGGCGCTGATGGTGTTGGTGGCGGCGAACAGGTTGACATCCATCACCCGCGACCACTCCGCCGCGGTCTCCGCGCCCGGCGGCACCGAGGTTCCGCTGCCGACGTTGCAGACGAGGATGTCGATCCGGCCCCACTGCTTCTCGACGTCGTTGACCAGCGCCTGCGCGGAACTGGGGTCGGTCACGTCGGCGACATGGAACGAGGCGTCGGGGCCGATTCTTGCGGCGGCCGATTTGAGGCCATCAATGCCGCGCGCCGCCATAGCAACCTTGGCGCCTTCGGCGGCCAGCGTGTCAGCGATCGCAAAGCCGATGCCGCGGCTCGCGCCGACCACCAACGCGATGCGGCCTTCAATCTCGAGTTTCATGGCCTGGCGTCCTCGATCCAACGCACGGTCATGTCGCGATATCCGGCCAGCACCCCGGCATGGTCACCGTCGGCAGCCCGAGCCGTTTGAAGAATGTACTGACCGCGGTAACCGGACTGCTCGATCAGCCGTATGGCTTTGGCCAGGTCCGCCGCGCCCGTGCCGAGCGGCACGGTGGTGCCGCCGCGCAGGCGATCCTTCACATGCACATTGAGAATGCGCGACGCGTAGGCTGAGATTTCCTCGGCACAATCATGACCGAGCGCGGCGCTGTTGCCGATGTCGTAATTGATGCCGAATGCCGCGCGAGGAAAGGCGTCGATGAATCGGGTGAGCGGAGCTGGCGGCAGATCGGATTCGAAGACGATCTTGACGCCCTGCTTCGACAAGGAGGCGGTGCGCTCGAGCAGCACGCGCAGCAAGGTCTCGGCCTGCGCGTCGTTCTCGATCCTGCCGTTGTCGACCAGCGGAATGACGACGAATTCGATGCCGAGCGTAGCGCAGGAGGCAAGGACCAGATCGAGATCGCCCACCAGCGACTTCTGTGTCTCGCCGTCGGTTTTCCAGAACGGCGACTGCATGAAGCAATCGCCGGTCAGGCTGGCTGTCTTGACGCCGTGACGGCGCGAGAGTTCGCGGATTTCCTGCTGCCCTGCCGGGGTATTCAGCGGGTTTTCCGGCAGCCGGTGCTGGTCGATGGTCCATTCGATCCGGGGCAGGCCAAGCGCGCGGGCGCGGGAAAATTCTTCGCGCCATTCGGTCCAGGGGAAAGCCTGGATCTTGCCGTCGACCATGGCCGACAGCCTTCCTTGCATAAAACCGATGCGTTCGAGCGCCGTCACGTCCCGCCGTCCACCCTGATCGCGAGGCCCTTGCTGGTCCAGCCGCCGTCAACGAACAATTCCTGGCCGGTGACATAGGCTGACGCGGACGACGCCAGAAACACGGCAGCGCCGGCCAGATCGTCCGGGTTGCCCCAGCGACCCAGCATGGTGTGGCGGCGGCGCTCCTCATGCATCGCGGGATCGGAGAAGCTTTTTGCCGTCATATCGGTTGCGACATAGCCGGGCGCGAGCGCGTTGACGCGAATGCCGTCGCCGGCATAGTCCGCGGCAAGCGCGCGGGTGAGGCCGGCCAGGCCCGCCTTGGCCGCGACATAGCCGGGGTTTCCGGGAAAGCCGCGCACCGAGTTGATGCTGGTGACATTGATGATGGCGCCGCCGCCGGCCTTCTTCAGCAAGGGATAGGCAGCAAGGATCGTCGCATAGACGCCGCTCAGGTCGATCGCCAGCGTATCGCGGAATCGCTTGAGTTCGCTCGCGGTCGCCGATGCAGGGAGGCTGACGCCTGCCGCATTGACAAGGATGTCGAGCCGTTCGCCGCCGCGCGAAAGGCCGTCGAACACGGCCTGGATCGCGGCGTCATCGGCCAGGTCGCATTTGATCGCCGTGATGGACGCGGGTGCCGTCCCGGTTCGGCTGATGCCGAAAACCTTTGCGCCGCTCGCCTGGAGGCCGACCGCAATTGCGGCGCCGATGCCGCGCGAGGCGCCGGTGACGACGGCGGTCTTGCCCTCAAGGGAGAATGCCGCGGGATTATGCATAGCCGTAGCTGCGCATGATGGCGGCACAGAGCTTGATATCTTCCGGGCGGTCGATCTGGAACATTTTGTGACGCTCCATCAAGTGCATTCCGATCTTGCCGCCGAGCCGGTTGTTCTGTTCGCGCAGCAGCGAGGGGACGAGAACATAGAACGAGCCGTTTTCCAAATACCGCTTTTCGATCTGCTGTCGCATCCGCCGGTTACGAAAATCGTAGTTGATCGGCTCCGGCCCGTTGTCGCCGACGCGCCAGTTGAAGTAGTCCTCGACCTCGCAGACCGAGAGCAGGCTGTCGAGCGCTTCGCGCTCGAACGTAGCGAGCGCCTGCTCGATATCGCCGGGCTCGCGGATCGGCGACGTCGCCTGCAAGGCGACAAGCCGTTCGAACGGGCCAAGCGTTCCATCAAGGTGTTCCAGCGCGTGCAGCCATGCCGATTCCGACGATGCGAGATCGCCGGAGATGTCGTCGGGACGCCGGACTCCGATGGCGCCGGCGGCCTCCGCGGCGGCAAGAATGTCGTCGCTGTCGGAGGAGACCGCGACGACGTCGACGCCACGCGCCGCGGCCGCCTGCAACACGGTCCAGGCAATCAGCGGCTTGCCGCACAGATCGATCAGGTTCTTTTGCGGGATTCCCTTGGATCCGCCACGCGCCGCGATCACGGCCAGCGTTCGCCGGGACGTGTGCCTCGTCATAGGCGACCCTCGAGGCGCTCCAGCGCGGTCCAGAAACCCTTGCCCGTATTCTTGTGGCCCTGCCAGATCTCGGGAATGAACGAAGCGTGCGGCGCGTGCTTGCGCAGGATGGCGCCGACCTGGTCGAAGTCGATCTCGCCCTCGCCGACCTGAAGGCCTTCGCCGTCAAGACCCCTGGCGTCGCCGAGGTGAAGATGGGCGGTATGGGGACCGAGCTGTGCGAGCCCCTCGGCGAAATCGAAGCCGAAATGATTGGCGGCAAGCTTGGTGTGGGAGATGTCAACGCACATCCGCAAGTTATGCCTGGCGCAGAACGCGGCCGATTCGTCCGGAAGAATGAATATGTTCTGGTGACGCTGTCCGCCGAAATGCCATGGGAACGGCGCCATGGTCTGCGGAATCAGTTCGACGCCGTCGAGGTCGAGCTCCGCGAGGCTGGCGGCGAAGATGCGATAGCACTCCGCCTTCCGTTCCGGCGACAGCGGCTTGTCCATCGTGAAGCCGCCGACATTGGCGACGATCGGCGGGCGGCTGGTCCGTGGAAAAAACTTCTTCAGGCCCCGCGTGATGTCGATGACGGCCTGGGTTTGCTGCAGCGAATAGCGGCGCAGGCCTTCGTCCGGGGTCGCCAGATCCATCAGCTTGCTGCCGGCGAACAGCTCGGGTGCATGCACCACGAAGTCCAGTTCGTAACGGCCGGAGAGATAGGCCGCCGGATCGCGCTCCATGTCGCTGTAGCTGAGATGAAACTCGATGATGTCAGGCTGGCAGATTTCGAGGAACCGTTGGGCGTCGTGATAGCGAACCGGCACGCCCCACGGCCGGTCGAAGCGATATCGGCGCGCCGTCGCGGCGCCATCGTCGAGGTCGCTCTGAAAGAAGTAATCGTCCCTGGCCATCGCGCGGCCAATGCGCTTGCCGATCAGGTCGGGCATTCTGAGCGGCGAGAGGCCCTGGCCCGGGCTCCTGACGGCGACGTCGCTGTCGGTGACGACCGTGCCGGCCGGCAGGTCGCGGGCCGCCACCAGGCTCTTGGCAAGGTTCTCGCGGTTGATCAGTTCGCCCTGGCTCAGCGCACGCGCGGCAAGCTTGTCGCCGCGCGCGGCTTCCAACTCGCGAATGCCAGATACCAGCGCCTTGAACTCCCCGGGCTCGAGACTGGCGGCGTGGTCGGGGCCCTCCATCTCGCGATCGAGCGTGATGTGGCGCTCGATCACGACCGCGCCCATGGCGACCGCGCCGATCGAAACCGCAGTCCCGCGCTCGTGGCCGGAATAGCCAACCAGGGGATGTATTTCCCGCAACGTTTCCATGAAGCGCAGGTGAATGTTGTGGAGTGCCGCGGGGTAGGTGCTCTGGCAATGCAGCAGCACGTATTGCGCCGAACGGGCGTCGAGAAAGTTCGCCGCCGCGCGTATTTCATCTGATGTGCTCATGCCGGTCGAGACGATCAGCGGCTTCCCGGTGGCGACCAGCCTTGCCAACAGGGGCAGGTTGGTCAGGTCGGCGGAGGCGACCTTGTAGGCCTGAACCCCGAATGTCTCGAGGGTGGCGACGCTTGACGCATCCCAGGGCGTGCAGAGGTATTGAATTCCTTTGAAGGCGCAATAGGCCGCCATGCGGCGCTGCTGATCGGTGGTCAGTTCGAAACGACGCAACAGGTCGAGGGTGTATTCGACGGCGAGGTCGTCGTCTTTTCCCGAAAGACTCGACGCGCGGTAAACCTCGTCCAGCTTGCGCATCTGGAACTTGGCGCAATCAGCGCCGGCTGCGACCGCGGCGTCGACCAGCGCAATGGCGCGATCGACATCGCCGTTGTGGTTGTTGCCGACTTCGGCGATGACGTAGCAGGGTTGGCCGTCGCCGATCGAACGCTCGCCAATCCGGATCGCAGCCGCACGGGTGGTTGAGTTCATGGACGGTCTCGGTATGCCTGGTTCTGCGCGCCATAGCGCTTCGGTGCGCCGGGGATTCGAGACTTCCAGGTTCGCAAGCCGGTTTCCTCGAACGCGATACGGGAGCAGGACAGGCCGTTGTGCTCAAGCGCCGTAATCAATGGATAGCGGTGGAACGGGCGGACGAAGAAGATGAAATAACCGCCGCCGCCGGCGCCCAGGAGCTTGCCGCCGACCGCGCCGTTGGCTTTCGCTAGATCATAGATCGCATCCAGTTCGCTGGAAGTGATGAGCGAACTCATGCTGCGCTTGGCATGCCATGCCTCGTCGATCAGGCGGCCGCACTCCAGCAACTGTCCGCGCAGCAGGTGATGCCGGATTTCGCGCGTCACCTGCTTCTGCCGGGCTGCGGCTGCCACCGCGGCGCTGGTTTCGTGCTGCTCTTTCTGGTCCCGATGAATCGAACCGGATTCATGGTTGAAGCCCGTGTAGCACAGCACCAGGCTTTCCTCGAGTTCGGCGATGATGTTGGGCTCGAGGCGGAGCGGCACGATGGTGTTCTGCTCCGACGAGAACTCCATGTGATTGAAGCCGCCGAAAACCGTGGCGTACTGGTCCTGCCAGCCGCCGGGAATGTTCAGCATCAACCGCTCGGCCTGAAAGGCCATTTCCGCGATCTCGTGGCGGTCCCATCGATCAGATCGGAATTCGTTGAAGCAGCCGATGATGGCGGACGACACCACCGCCGAACCGCCGAGGCCCGAACCCACCGGAAAGTCGGCCGATACGTCGAGATCGAAACCGTAGGCCGGCTGGATCAGTCGGATCACCGATTTGATCAGCGCCAGTTCGCCTTCGCTGCCAAGCTTGGCGAGATTGTCGGCCTCGACCGTGGAGCGGAAGTCATGGGAGTAGATCTTGATCCGGTTGTCGTTTCGCCGCCGCAGCGTTGCATGCGCGTACATCGCAATGGTGGCGTTGATGACGGAGCCGCCGTCATTGTCGACGAAATAGTGGGTGAGATCGGTGCCGCCGCCCGAGAAGCTGATTCGTACCGGTGAACGGGCGCGGGCGAATACTTCGCCTTCCTCGCCGAGATTGAACAGGTCACGGCTGAACACGTCCACCAGCCGCCCGTCGGCGTCGAGGATAGGGACGACGTGTACCCGCTGGTCCAGCAGCTTGAGTATCTGTTCGCGAGCTGCGCCGGCGCGCGCCCAGACGAAGTCACGGTTGATGCAGCTTGAGACCTCGCCCTGGATCGATATGCCGGTCAGCAGCCGGCGGCGGATGTCGCCGTCCGTGACGGCTCCGATGACGCGCCCCTGCGCGTCACGGGCGAACAGGATTCCCAGCATGTTGGCGTTGAGCCGCTGGAATGCCTGCTCGATCGTGTCGTTTTCAGCGATGGTGAGGTGGCTGTTGTCTGGCAATCTGGCGGGTCCAAAGGGGCAACCGGTTCCGGCTTCTTGCCCGAAAACGCCTCTATTTTCGGATTGTTAGATACGGCAGGGGAGGTGATCGTGCAAGGCTCCCATCGGCCCATGAACGGCCCCGGGGCGCGTCCGTTTCCAAAGCGAATCGGTCAGGACGGCTCCCAGCCGATCGCAAGCAGCTTGGTCGGTGGGGCCACAAGGGGCTGGCCAATTCGTTGCCAAACCGTGCCCTGGCCGGCGGCCTTGAGCGCGGCCTTGATCCAACCCGGGGGTACCGGCATCAGCCAGGCAGGCCTGCCGAGGCTTTCGCGATAGCGCGCGATGAGGTCTGCGACCGTGACCGGCCCAGGATCCGAGACGATGAAGGTTTCTCCCCGTGCGTGCGGACTGTTTAGCGCCGTCGCCACGGCCGAGCAAAAATTCCGGATCGACAAGACGGATCGCGGCGCGACCAGCGCCCCGAAGGGGAGCGGGACCGGCAGGCGCGAAAGCCGGTGGATGGTCGCAAAGTTTCCCTTCTCGCCGTGGCCATAGATCACGACCGGGCGCAGGATAGTGAACGAAATGCCTGCGGCGCGGATCGCCTGTTCGGCGGCGAGCTTGGATCGTCCGTACGCATTGACCGGCGCCGGAGGGTCATCCTCGGTCAGTTCATGATCGGCAGAGGAGCCCGACTGGGCTGCGATCGATGAAACGAATACCAGGTGTTTTTCGCCGCTGCGTGATATTGCCTGCGCCAGCGCCGCGGTCGCGCGATGAATGACGCGGTCGAAGATCTCGTCGTCGACAACCTTGTGGGCGACGCCTGCAAGGTGAACCACGGCGTCGCATTGTTCCAAAAGCGGTTGCCAGTCGAACGACTGCGAGAGATCCGGAAGTGGCGCGACGGCGATGTTCGGATCGTCGAAAGCGGCCGCCTCCCGCGAGGCGGCGATCACCCGGTAGCCCAGTGAGCAAAGATAGGGAACGAGATGCCGCCCCACGAAGCCGCCGGCGCCCGTCACGAGCACCCTCGGCTTTTCCTTCTTGCTAGTCATCCGCTCTCCGGACGGGTCGTCAGCAGTTGCCGGTCGTGACATCATCGGCTCGGCGACGTTGTCTCGTCGCGGCTGGTTTTCCGGCTGTGTGAAATCTGCAAGACAAGCTCGGAGTTTGAGGTCGATTGACGCCGACATTCGCAATATAGCCGCCCTGACTGCCTTGGGGCAACCGAGGGTTCAGCGATGAATGGCGCGCCTTAACGCTCGTCCGAGATCACCTTGCCGTCGTTCGGCAGCGAGGCTGCAGCGACCAGTTCGACCTTGCCGCCGAGTTTCGTCACCGCGCGCAGGCTCGCGGCCAGTTCGTTCTGAAGGTTTTCGCCGGGCGAGGCCGTCTCCGCCTTCAGCGTCATCAGATCATTCTCGCCGGATCGCGTCACGACGAGGCGGAGCCGCCCAATCCCGGGATGGCGCTTGCCGATCTCGGCGATCTGCTCGGGCCGCACGAACATGCCCTTGACCTTGGTGGTCTGGTCGGCGCGGCCCATCCAGCCCTTGATGCGCATGTTGGTGCGCCCGCATGGGCTTATCCCCGGCAGCGCTGCAGTGAGATCGCCGAGCGCGAGCCGGATCCAGGGATGATGCGGGTCGAGCGAGGTGACAACGATTTCGCCGACGTCACCGGGTGCGACCGGATCGCCGGTGCCGGGCCGCACGATCTCCATGATCAGGTCCTCGTTGACGACCATGCCCTCGCGCGCCGGGGTCTCGAACGCGACCATGCCGAGGTCGGCGGTGCCGAACGCCTGATAGGCCTCGACGCCGCGCGACCTGACTTCGTCCTGCAGCGATTTCGGAAAGGCCGCGCCGGATACCAGCGCCCGCTTGATCGAGGAGACGTCGCGGCCCGTGCTTGCGGCCGCGTCCAGCAATATCTTGAGGAAATCCGGCGTCCCGCTATAGCCGACCGGCCGATAGGCCTCGATCAGCTCGAATTGCTGTTCGGTATTACCGGGGCCCGCCGGGATCACGGCGCAGCCGAGCGCCCGCGCCGAGGCGTCGAAAATGAAGCCGCCAGGCGTCAAATGGTAGCTGAACGTGTTCAGCACCACGTTGCCAGGCCGGAAGCCGGCGGCAAACAGCGCCCGCGCGCCGCGCCAGGGGTCGGCATGCAAAGGCTCGGGTTCGAAAATCGGGCCCGGAGAGGTAAACAATCGTCCGAATGATCCCGGAGACGCCGTCACGAAACCGCCAAAGGGCGGAGCGGCCTTGTGCAGGGCAGGGAGGTCCGACTTGCGCAGCACCGGCAAGCGCGCCAGTTCGGCCCGGCTTGTCACCGCAGCCGGGTTGACGCCTTTCAGGCGTTCGGCATAGGCCGGTGCGGCCATCGCCTTGCGCAGGATGTCCGGGAGCCGCGAAAACAGCTCCGCCTCGCGCTGGGCCGGGTCGCGCGTCTCGAGCGCGTCGTAGTGGTCGCTCATGGCTAGTACCCAAAGTTGGCGCCGATTGCGTGCCGCCCCGGACGTGGTATCAGACGGCGGCTACCGGGTTGGCCGATGTTCCAGGGGACGCAATGGCTGAAGGACCTACCGCTGCCACAGCAGATCCCGGCCTTTACGCCGATATCGTCGGCAAGCTGAAGCTTCGCATGATCGAGCGATGCTTGCCGCTGTGGTCCGGCGAAGGCTGGGACAACCAGGCGGGCGGCTTTGTCGATCGGCTCGATCCGGACGGCCGCGCCGATGCGTCGGCGCCGCGGCGGGTTTTCGTGCAGGCGCGCCAGATCTATTGCTTTGCCAGGGCGGCGCAACTGGACTGGTATCCGGATGGCCGCGCGATCGCGCTGAAGGGACTTGATCACCTGCTGGCCAAGGCGAAAGCCCCCGACGGCAGGCCGGGCTTTGTCCACACGCTGAATCCGGACAGCACGGTGCTGGATGCGCGGCGCGACTCCTACGACCACGCCTTTGTGCTGCTGGCGCTGGCCACTGTCTACGGGCTCGAGCCCGACGCCCAGATCCGTTCCGAGATCGACGGACTGTGCCATTTCCTCGACACCCAGCTTCGCTCGCCTCACGGCGGCGTTGTCGAAGGGTTGCCGGCGTCGATGCCACGGCGACAGAATCCGCACATGCATCTGTTCGAGGCCATGATCGCGGCGTTCGACGCCACGCATGATGCGGTGTTCCAGAACCGGGCCGGTGATTTCTTCGCGCTGTTCCTGGCCAACCTCTATGACAAGCAGCGGCAGGTGCTCGGCGAGTATTTCGAGGAGGACTGGTCGAGGATCGAGCCGGTCAGCGTCGAGCCGGGGCACCAGGCCGAATGGGCCTGGCTCTTGAAGGGTTTTGAACGCATCACGGGCTGCCCGACCGGCCGCTACCGCGGCGAATTGCTGGCCTCGGCGCTGCGCTATCGTGACGCCGCGACCGGCTGCCTGGTCGATCTCGGCGACGCCAGCGGCAAGATCAAGCGGCATACCCGGCGGCTGTGGCCGCAGACCGAAATCGCCAAGGCTTGGATCGCGCAGGCCGAGGCCGGCGAGGCGGGCGCCGCGGACGAAGCCCGCGCGGCATTGGCGCGGCTCGAACGGCATTACCTCAGCCATCCCGTTGCCGGCGGCTGGTACGACCAATTCGACCGCGACGGCAACTCGCTGGTCGCCACCATCCCGGCGTCCTCGTTCTACCATGTGCTTTGCGCGGTCAGCGAAGCGGAGCAGGTGCTCGGCTGACAATCTGGCGGCGCTCACAGCCACCGCTTTCGCCGCTTGAAACTTTTCAGGTTCTTGAAACTCTTGCGCTGGTCGCCGGCGCCGCCAAGGTAGAACTCCTTGACGTCCTCATTGTTGCGCAACTCCTCGGCCGTGCCGTCGAGCACGACCTTGCCCTGCTCCATGATGTAGCCGTGGCTCGCGACGGAAAGGGCGGCGCGCGCATTCTGCTCCACCAGCAGGATGGTGACGCCGAGGTCGCGGTTGATCTCGCTGATGATCGCGAACACTTCCTTGACGAGGAGGGGCGAAAGCCCCATCGACGGCTCGTCCATCAGGATCATCTTAGGTCGCGCCATCAGCGCGCGGCCGATCGCCAGCATCTGCTGTTCGCCGCCGGACAAATAGCCGGCCAGCCCGGTGCGCTCCTTGAGGCGCGGGAAATACCGGAACACCATGTCGATGTCGCCGGCGATCCCGTCGTCGGTGCGGGTAAAGGCGCCGAGCTTCAAATTCTCGATCGACGTCATGTCGGAAATGATGCGGCGGCCTTCCATCACCTGAAAGACGCCGCGGCGGACGATCTTGTCGGGATCGATGCCGTTGATGCGCTCGCCGTCGAAGACGATCTCGCCGCGGATGACCTCGCCATCCTCGGTCTTGAGCAGTCCTGAGATCGCCTTCAGCGTCGTCGATTTGCCGGCGCCATTGGCGCCAAGCAGCGCTACGATGGCGCCCTTCGGCACCTCGAGGCTCAGGCCACGCAGCACCAGGATGACCTTGTCATAGACCACCTCGATGTTGCGGACGCTGAGGAGCGCCCCTGTGGCTTGTGCCGGTGTGCGACGATTGACTTCGGTCGTTTCAGTCATGTTTCTCGATCCGGGAGTTATTAGGGGAGCGAGTCCTTTGCTCCATCCACTGCCGTCATCACCCGCGCTTGTGCGCAATTGCGCACTGGGGCGGGCGATCCAGTATTCCAGAGGAGCCTGCGATCGACCGATACGCCGCGGCGTACTGGATCCCCCGCTTTCGCGGGGGATGACAGTTGAGCGTTGAAGCGCCTACAGGCGCTTCTTCTGACTTCACCAGCCGAGCCACTCGGCCTTGCGCGGCAGGTCGATCGTCTTCACCTTGTCGAGCTTGATGCCGCCGTTCTTGACGAGGTCATTGAGCGGGGCGTCGGTCGCGCCGGCGATCTTCATGCGATAGAGATCGACCTTGAGCGTGCCGCGGTGGTCCTTCTCGGTGAAGGTCGAGGGGTTGCAGACGCCCTCCGATCCGGCCGGCACCCAATCCTTTTTCTGATAGAAGCCCTTCTTGACGTTCTCGCCGGTGGCGCCGCCGTTCTTGGCGGCCCATTCGACGGCTTCTTTCAAGTAGAGCGCGGTGCAGATTCCGGCGAGGTAATGCACCGGACGGTAGGCCGTTCCGGCCGCGTCCGACATCTTGGATATTTCCATCATGGTCTTCATGCCAGGAGCGTTGCCGCCCCATGCCACCGCGGTGCGCAGCGGGAACACCACGCCATCGGCGGCGGCGCCGGCGGCCTTGGCCGCGTTCTCGTCCATGCCCCAGACGTTGCCGAGGAACTGGACGTCGACGCCCGCCGCCTTGCAGGCGTTGAGCACGGAGATGTTCGAGCCGGCGGTGTTGCCGAGATAGGCATAGTTCGCCCCGGAGCTCTTCAAGGTCAGGCACTGCGCGCTGTAGTCGCCGGGCGTCAACGCAAACACGATCGGCGGCAACAGATCGAAGCCGAGTTCGGCGGCAATGGCTTCACCGGCGGCTTTCGGTGCGTTTGGATAGGGATGGTTGGCTCCCATGTGAACGTATTTCGGCTTGCCGGGCTTGCCCTTGGCCTTCCAGTCGTCCGCGGCCCAGGTCAGCATGCCGCGAACCGCGTCCGAATAGCTCGGGCCATAGAAGAAATTGTAGGGCGCGGGCTTCGCCTTGCCGCCGGCGCCGGTCGGGTCGGAGAGCGCTGCGGCGTAGGACGCCGAAATGTCGGGGATCTTGTCCTCGGCAAGGAATGCCGTGAGCGCTTCGGTGTCGGCGGTGCCCCAGCCGAGAATGGCGGCGACCTTGTCGGCGCCTGACCATTTCTTGTACTGGGCGATCGCGCGCGGCACCTGATAGCCATAGTCGACGGTATCGAGGTTGACCTTGGCGCCGTTGATGCCGCCGTTCTTGTTGATCCAGGCGTAGGTGTCCGCCACACCCTGCCCGAACGGCGTTCCGACGTCCGAGGTGGGGCCCGAATAGTCGGTCAGGTGTCCCAGTGCAATCTGGGCCTGGGACGTCGTCGCAGCGCTCGCCAGCAGCAGCGCCAGCGAGGCGGTGTTCAGCAGCGTCTTCATCTTCATGGCCGTAATCCTCCGGTTTGCTTCTCGAGGTCTCTCATTGTCCGTTGGTCCCGTTCCGACCTCAATGCGAGAACGGGTAGAGTTTCCAGTACGCCTTGATCTGCCGCCAGCGGTGGGCAAGCCCATCCGGTTCGAAAACCAGGAAGACGATGATGATGATGCCGATCGCCATCTCGCGCAGGAACGCGATGTTGTTCTTCAGTCCCAGAAACTGGTCGATCGCGCTGCCGCGCAGCGCGACGCTCAGCCATTCCATCGATTCCGGCAGCAGCACCATGAAGGCCGTTCCCATCAGCGTGCCCATGATCGAGCCGAGCCCGCCGATGATGATCATCGCCAGGAAGATGATCGAGCGATCGATTCCGAAGCCTTCGTTTGAAACCACCTGGTTGTAATGCGCATAGAGCGCGCCGCCGACGCCGGCAAAGAAAGCCGCGAGGCCGAACGACAGCGTGCGGTACTTGGTCAGGTTTATGCCCATCATCTCGGCGGACAGGTAGTGATCGCGCACCGCGATCAGCGCTCTCCCGTCTCGTGAACGGATCAGATTCGTGACCAGCAGGTAGCAGACGACGACATAGGCCAGCACGACATAGAAGTACTTCTTGTCGCCGCGCAGCGAAAAGCCCAAGATCGAGAACGGCTCGGCGCTGGCCGGAACGCTGCCGCCGGTGAACCATTCCGCGCGCGCGAAGAAGTCGAGCAGGATGTACTGCGCCGCCAGCGTGGCGATCGCCAGATAGAGCCCCTTCAGCCGCGCCGCGGGCAGGCCGAAGACCAGTCCGACTGCCGCCGTCACGATGCCAGCGAGCGGAATGCAGAAGAACACGGGGATGCCGAACCGATTCGAGAGATAGGCTGATGTGAAGGCGCCGAAACCGAAGAATGCGGCATGGCCGATCGAGATCTGGCCGGTGAAACCGACGACGATGTTGAGGCCGAGCGCGGCGATGCCGAAGATCCCGATCTGGATCAGCAGGCTGAGGCTGTATTCGTTGAGGACATGCGGCGCAAAGCAGATGAGCACGATGCCGGCGATCATGGCGTTGCGGCTGGTCGCGGTCGGAAACACGGTGGTGTCGGCCGCGTAGCTGGTGCGGAAATCGCCGGCGGGAATGAGGGTCGGGCCTGCCATTATTGGTTACACCCGCTCGATGTCTTTGGTGCCGAACAGGCCGTACGGCTTGATCATCAGGATGATGATGAGCGCGTAGAACGGCGCGATTTCGTAGAGATTGCCCCAATGCAGGTACTCGCTGTCGAGAAAGTGCGCAAAGTTCTCCAGAAGGCCGATGATGATGCCGCCCAGGACCGCGCCGCCGACGCTGTCGAGGCCGCCCAGGATCGCCGCCGGAAACACCTTGACGCCGTAGGCGGACAAGCCTGCCGAAACGCCGTTGACGACGGCCACCACCACGCCCGCAACCGCCGAAACCGTCGCCGAGATCGCCCAGGCCATCGCAAACACGCTTTTCACGGAAATGCCGAGCGACTGCGCCACCTGCTGGTTGAACGCGGTTGCGCGCATGGCAAGACCGTATTTGGAGAGGCGGAAGAACCAAGCCATCCCGACCATCATCGCCAGCGATACGGCGAGACTCATCAGGTAGACGGTCTGGACCTGCAATCCGAGGATATTGATATTCTGGGTTTCGAAGATGCGCGGGAACGGCTGCAGGTTGACGCCGAACATCCATTTCATCAGCGCGGAAAACACCGTCGAGAGCGCGATCGTCACCATGATCACCGAGATGATCGGCTCGCCGATCATCGGGCGCAGGATGACGATCTGGATGGCGATGCCGAACAGGAACATGAAGACTAGCGTGATCGGCATGCCCAGATAGAACGGCACCTGGTACTTGGTGAGCAGCCACCAGCACACCCAGGCGCCGACCAGCAGCAGTTCGCCCTGCGCGAAGTTCACCACCTGCGTCGCCTTGTAGATCAGCACGAACGACATCGCGACCACGCCGTAGAGCGTGCCGACCACGAGGCCGTTGATCAGCAGCTGGATCAGAAGCTGGGTGTTCATTCCGCGGCCTCTGCCATCGGCGCGTCACCGCCGAGATCGACCACTCTGAGCGTGGTGCGGATTCGCTGGGTGGTGCCATCCTGGAAACGGATCACGGTGTCGACCGGGATTTCGCTCGCGCCGTCGTAAATCGCGTCGATAATGCCGGCGTACTTCTCGTTGATGACGCTGCGGCGGACCTTGCGGGTCCGGGTCAGTTCGCCGTCGTCGGCGTCGAGTTCCTTGTAAAGCAGCAGGAAGCGGGAAATGCGCTGCGCCGGCGGCAGCGTGGCGTTGACGCCTTCGACCTCCTTGCGCAAAAGCGCGTAAACTTCCGGGCGCGAGGCGAGGTCGGTATAAGTCGTGAACGAGATCCGGTTTTTTTCCGCCCATTTCGAGATGATGGAATAGCGAATGCAGATCATCGCCGCCAGCCTGTCGCGGCCGGCGCCGAGCACCACCGTCTCGGCGATGTAGGGTGAGAACTTCAGCTTGTTCTCGACATATTGCGGCGAGAAGCGTTCGCCGAGGGAGGTTTCGGCGAGATCCTTGATGCGGTCGATGACCACGAGCTGACGCTGGCTGTTGAAGTACCCAGCGTCGCCGGAGTGCATCCAGCCGTCCTGGACGTCGGCGGTAGAGGCTTCCGGATTCTTGTAGTAGCCCAGGAACATGTTGGGATGACGTACGACGATCTCGCCGACGCCGTTGATATCGGGATTGTCGATGCGGATCTGGACGTCATCCGCCATCGGCACGCCGGTCGTATCGGGATCGACCTTGCCGAGGGGATGCAGCGTGTAGGCGCCGAGCAATTCGGTCTGGCCGTAGAGAGTGCGCAGCGGCACGCCCATCGCCTGGAAGAACTTGAAGGTATCCGGCCCGAGCGCGGCACCTCCGGTTGCGGCCGAGCGCAGCCGGGTGAAGCCGAGCCTGTCGCGCAACGCGCGAAACAGCAACTGGTCGGCGAGCATCGAATGCCTGCCCCGCGCCAGCGACGAAAGCCCCGCCTTCATGCCGATGTCGTAGAGCCTCTGCTTCAGCGGCGAGGAGTCCATCACGCCGGCGCGAACGTCGGCGGCGATCGATTCCCAGACCCGCGGCGCGAACAGCACGAAGGTCGGCGCGATCTCGCGGAAATCGTGCATCATGGTTTCGGGCTCTTCGACGAAATTGATCTTCATCCGGCAGAGCAGCCCTTTGCCGAGCACGTAGACCTGCTCCATGATCCAGGGAAGCGGCAGCACCGAGACGTACTCGTCGTCTGGCCCCTTGGGGTCAAAGGCGAGATAGCTCGCGCAATGCCGCAGCACCCGCCCGGCCGCCAGCATCGCCAGCTTGGGGTGGGCCGTGGTGCCCGAGGTGGTGCAGAGGATCGCGACGTCCTCGCCGCGGCTCGCATCGACCAGCCGGTCGTAGAGGCCAGGCTCGCGCGCGGCGCGGTCGCGACCGAGGCTGGCGAGCTTGTCGGCTGCCATCAGCCGCGGATCGCGGTATTTTCGCATGCCGCGCGGATCGGAATAGACGATATGCCGGAGGTTGGGCGCGCGATCGGCGAGCGCGAGCAGCTTGTCGACCTGCTCCTCGTCCTCGGCGAACACCAGTTTGGCCTCGCCGTAACTGAGCAGGTAGGCCGCTTCCTCGTCCAGCACGTCGCGATAAAGGCCAAGGCTCATGCCGCCGATGGCGTGGGTGGCGATTTCCGCAGCGACCCAGTCCGGCCGGTTGTCGCCGATGATGCCGACGACGTCGCCGCGTCCGATGCCGAGTTCGAGCATGCCGAGGGCGAAGTCATTGACGCGGCGCTGGTAGTCGTTCCAGGTAAAGACGCGCCACAGCCCGAGGTCCTTTTCGCGCAACGCGATTTCGCGGCCGTGCTGTTTCGCGTTGAGCCGCAACAGCTTCGGAAACGTGTCGGCTTCCGCGGCGCGTCCGGCGTAATCCATCATGCCACGCTCTCCGCGGGCGCCGGGGTATCGTCCGGATCGACTAGAACGTCGTCCTCTTCGCCGAGATAGGCGCGCTTGACGTGGGGATTGGCCAGCACCGCGGCCGGATCGCCTTCGGCGATCTTGCGGCCGAAATCCAGCACCATCACGCGGTGGGAAATGTCCATCACCACGCCCATGTCGTGCTCAATCATCACGACTGTCATGCCGAACTCTTCGTTGAGATCGACGACGTAGCGCGCCATGTCCTCCTTTTCCTCGAAGTTCATGCCGGCCATCGGTTCGTCGAGCAGGATCAGTTGCGGCTCCAGCGCCATCGCGCGCGCAAGTTCGACGCGCTTGCGCAAGCCGTAGGGCAGGGTGCCGGCGGTCGCCTTGCGCACCGGCTGCAGGTCGAGGAAATCGATGATCTCCTCCACCTTGCGGCGATGCGCCAGTTCCTCGCGCCGGGCGCCGGTCAGCCAGTACAGCGAGCCGGTGATGAAATTGTTCTTCAGCAGGTGGTGCCGCCCGACCATGATGTTGTCGAGCACGCTCATGTGGTGGAACAGCGCCAGATTCTGGAAGGTGCGGCCGATGCCGAGCGAGGCGCGGGTGTTCGGGTTGAGCCCGGTGATATCCTTGTCGCCATAAAACAGCCGGCCTTCGGTCGGCTTGTAGCGGCCCGAAATGCAATTGACGATCGAGGTCTTGCCGGCGCCGTTCGGGCCGATGATCGAGAACAATTCGCCCTTGTTGACGCCGAAGCTGACCTCGGTCAGCGCTCGGACGCCGCCAAAGCGCAGCGACACATCGCGCACCTCCAACGTGTAGGCCACTCGTCTCCTCCAGATGCGGCGCCTGAACAGCGCTCTCTATCTATCTTCCGCAACCGCAGCCGCGATCCTACATCGGCGCCAAGGGGTTAGCCATCCGACTAACGATACCGAACAACACCCGGCCTCATGCGCGGTAACGCCCCACCCCGTCATCGTGCCAGTGGCCACGCGTGCCGAAGGTGGTCCTCTCCATAAGGGAATGCGATAGTTTGAAATGTCTTTTGCTGGACAATTCACCGGGGAATTTTTAGAGGCAACACGGTTGGTGCAGTGCAGCACGACAACCATGGGGACGCGACGGTCGATGCGATCATGATTGCTGCGGATGACCTCAAGCGCATCGCGGCCTGGTCGCGCGAGCTGAACGATCGGGAAATCGAGGTCGCCCGTGCCGGGATCGTCGAGAAATCCTACGCCGCCGACGCTTACATTTTCATGCGCGGCGACGACTTCGACTACTGGACCGGCATTGTCACGGGGCTGGCCCGGATGGGCACCGTGTCCCGCGGCGGCAAGGCGGCGAGTTTCGCCGGCCTGACGGCCGGCGCCTGGTTCGGCGAAGGCTCGGTGCTCAAGAGCGAAGCGCGCCGCTACGACGTGGTGGCCTTGCGTGACACTCGGCTCGCGCTGATGGACCGCAGCACCTTCTTCTGGTTGTTCGAGAACAGCGTCGCCTTCAACCGCTTTCTGGTCAGGCAGCTCAACGAGCGGCTCGGCCAGTTCATCGGGGCCTTGGAATATGGCCGCACACTCGATGCCACGGGCCGGCTTGCCCGTTCCATCGCCTCGCTGTTCAACCCCATTCTCTATCCGGACCTGACCCGCCATCTCGAAATCACACAGGAGGAAATAGGAGCGCTGTCAGGCATTTCCCGGCAGAACGCCAACCAGTGCCTGAAGCGGCTGGAGAAGCAGGGTTTGCTACGGCTCGAATATGGCGGCGTCACCATCATCGACCTCGAACGGCTGCGCCACTATGGCGAGTAGGGCCGCGCGCAACCTTCGCTACCAACCCGGTTAGTGGAGGGCGGCGGCCGGCATATGAGTCTGGTGTTCGGCTTGGCGGCGCGAAGCCTCACCCGTGTCGACATGAGAAAACCGCCTCTAGATTCCTGATCTAATGCGCTTTCTTGACCCCAACCGGTTTCCACTTTGCGCGAAAGCGCTTTAGGATGCGCACGCCGCAGGGCGATTGCCAGTGCAGGCTTTGGGAGAGGAAGCATGAAGAAGGTCCAGCGCCGTCAGTTCTTGCAGCTCGTTGCCGGGGCTGCCGCGGTCCCGGCCACCTCGGGAATCGCACGCGCGCAGGGCTACCCGGCGCGGGCGGTGCGCCTCGTGATCGGTTACACGCCCGGCGGCTCGGCGGATCTCACGGCGCGGTTGATGGGGCAGTGGCTTTCGGAAAAGCTCGGGCAATCGTTCATCATTGAGAACCGGCCCGGCGGCGGCACCAACATTGCCACGGAGCAGGTGCTGCGCGGCGCGCCGGACGGCTACACCCTGCTGCTGGTGGCGCCGGCCAACGCCATCAACGTCACGCTTTACGACAAGCTCAATTTCGATTTCATGCGCGAGATGGAGCCGATCGCGGGCATCATTCGCTTTCCCAACGTGGTGGTGGTGCATCCTTCGCTGCCGGTCACGTCGATCCCGGAACTGATCGCCTACGCCAAGGCCAACCCCGGCAAGCTCAACATGGCGTCTTCCGGCAACGGATCCACGATCCACATGTCCGGTGAATTGTTCAAGATGCTCACCGGCACCAACATGCTGCACGTGCCCTATCGGGGTGGCGCGCCCGCGCTGACCGATCTGCTTTCCGGCCAGATGCACGTCATGTTCGACAATATTCCCACCTGCGCCGAGCACGTCAAATCCGGCAGGCTTCGCGGGCTGGCGGTCACCAGCACGACACGATCGGAAGTGCTGCCGGACCTGCCGGTTGTCGCCGACTTCCTGCCCGGATACGAGGCCAGCGCCTGGTACGGCATTGCCGCGCCGAAAAATACGCCAGCTGAAATTGTCGGCACGCTCAACAAGGCGATCAATGAAATCCTTGCCGACCCCAAGGCCAAGGCGCGCTTTGCGGAGATCGGCGCCATCCTGCTGCCGGGTTCGCCCGCCGACTTCGGAAAGCTGGTGGCGGAGGAAACCGAAAAATGGGGCAAGGTGGTGAAGTTCGCGGGCGCCAAAGTGGACTAGTTCAAGACCTCGGCGCTATCGGCGCGCTCCGGAAATGGTTTGCGAGGGCAGTTCGCCGAACGCGTCGCGGTAGTCTCTCGCGAAATGACCCACGCTCAGGAAGTTGCATTTGAAAGCGGTGGCCGTCACGCTCACGTCGGGATCGCCAGACAGCAGCATCTCCCGCGCGCGCTTGAGGCGAACCATCTTGACGAACGCCTTCGGCGAATAACCGCGGCTGCGCTCGAACGCCCTGAAAATGGCCCGCGAGCTCACGCCGGCTTCTTCAACGAGGCGTTCGATGGTCAGGGCATCCTGCCAGTTGGCCTCGATGAACTCCTCGATCCGGCGGACGGTGCCGCATGCCGGAGCGCTCGCCTGATTTCGCAATAGATCGCTGAAGGGATGGCGCGTCGCCCACAGAAAGCTGATCTGCACCGCCTGCTCAAGTTCATGGCGCGCCGCCGCCGGCAATCCGCACGCTGACGAGTCCAGCTGTTGCGCGAGGAAGTGAACAAGCTGGGAAAGGCTTCGCGTGTAGGGGTCGTCGGCGTTGATCGTGCTTCCAAACGTCAACTCCCCTTTCGGCTTGGCGCCAAGAAGGCTGGTCAATTTCTGCAACAGCGCCCGCTGGTTCAGCCGAAGCGTAAGGCGCTGATGTCCCGCATCGCAAACTGTTCGCGAGCAGACGCCTGACGGGGTGATTGCAAGCTGGCGTTCGTTCACCTCGCTTGTAACGCCCTGCGCCGACGCCGTCGCGCTGCCCTTGAGAGCGATTTGAAGGCGAGTGTAGTCGGCCTCGGAATGGTCGATCGCCAAGTCGGCGGTTGTCGCGCAAAAAGCCAGATCGATCTTCGGGAGCTGAACAAGATTTGCCCGCGCCTCGAAACGATCGACGTTCTTAAGCTCTATCCTTGTCGCGCCGAACGTCATCGATCCGAAATATCTCAGTTCTTCGGGATCGGAGGTTCTGAAGACGGGAAAATGGCTGAGTAGGTCTGACGCGACTTCAGGCATGATGGTTGACTAAAGAATCCGGCAAGAGGTTGAGGGATTGCTGCGTTGACCTTTCACCTCTGCCGGATGATTCCTGTCACGACTGCTCGATGATTCATGACATGCTCTGTTCGGGTTTGAAACCGACATCGGCTGGCTCCCGTAGTCTTACGGAGTCGATCCGGCAACAGGAATGGTTCGTCCGATCGTGGTGCAAGGCCGCGATGGCTGGCCAGGACTCAAGGCTGCCGCTGCGCTGAATGCGCCGCTTGTTATCAGGCCCTCGCCGCCGAGCGCGGCGGGCTTTTCGAGAGTGCGTCAGCCATCGCCGATATCAGCGGCCGCATGAAGAATGCATTCTCGGCCGGATAGATGTCGGTGCGCAAGCCGTGGGACGCAAGCTCGTCGGATACCGCCGGCCCGACCGAGGCGATCGCGGTGCGCTCGAATCCCTGGCGCAACCTTTGTTCGCAACCGCGCGCCCGCGCGACCTCGATGAGACGGCGAACCTGGCCGAGGTTGGTCAGCGCGATGGCGTCGATGCGACCGTCGGCCATCTCGTCGATCGCGGTGACGATATTGGCGTCGGCTGCTTGCGCGTCATACGCATAGGGCAGCACGGTATCGATCTCGGCGCCCTGTGCCCGGATCGCCCCGATCAGGACGCCGTGGTCCTTGTCCGGGTAAAGCTGCAGGCCAAGGCGATGGCCGCGGATATCGAGCCGCGACAGCATCTCGGCGACGCCATCGGATGTCGGCTTCTCCGCCGTCATCTGCGGCTCCAGTCCGATTTCGCGTAGCGCCCGACCAGGCTTCGGGCCGCGGGCGAATTTGCGCGTCTGGCCGAGCGCGGCGACGAAGGCCGCTTCGACGCCAACGCGCCGCACCACTTTCATCAACCGGCGCAGCCCTTCGCCGGTCAGCAGCACCAGATCATCGAAGGGTTGTTCGATGCAGCGCCTGATCCAGTCTTCGACCGGCGCCGGGTCGGAAACGTCGTTGATGGTGAACATCGGACATTGCAGCACGTCGGCGCCCTGCTCGGAGAGCAGGCGGGAAAACTGCGCTTCCTCGCGCGTTTCCAGGATCAGGATGCGGTAGCCGTGCAATCTGTCAGCCATGATCGTGCCCCGGCGCAGGCCGCGCTTGCTTCCATCTGACTCCGGTTTCGGAATTGGCGCAAGCGAGCGCAGGACAACAAGATCTTGTGGGCGCTGGCGCGCCCCATACGGTATCATCAGATCGCGTTATTCTCAGCGGCCGCAAGACCGTGGCATCCATGGATTGACGCGCCAGGGTCTACCGAATGGATTCCTGTGAGGAGGGTGCCGGGCGGGCATCCGCGCCGCGCTCGGCAGCCGGCAACCGGCGCTGGCGCTCGCGTTCCCGCATGTACTCGTCATACTTTTCGGTTCCAGGCCGCGGCGGAGCATCCGCCGGTAGGCCGCCGGCCCAGACCGGAATGATGTCGCTGACGCCAGCCGCCATCCTTTCGTTGATGGTTCCGCAACCGCTCACGCCGAAGCACGTCAGCACAATGGCAAATAAGGCGGCGATTGAACGGGTTCGGATCGGCATGGGCAGGGTCGGGGTTCCAGGCTGGCAGGGTGATTGAATTACGGCGCGCCGCAATAGCCGGTTGCGGCGACGACCCTAGCTGCCAAACGAAAAGATTGGCTTATAGGAAGTGCGCGGTATCATTGCACCAGGATTTGATGAGACCATAGGCCCGATAGTGGCGGCCCGCGTCACCTGGCTGATGCCTGGAATGCGTTCCACCTTCGCTGGGCGATGGTCACCATGTCGCGCGCTACAAGGCCAATAAAACTGGGCTATGGTGAAAATAAGGGCCGGAGACTCGGCCCAAGGCGAAGGCCGATCAGGGGGGATGACGTCCATGTCTATTCGAAGTCTGACAATACTGGCCGCAGGAGCTTATGCCGCAATGCTGGGGGTCATGCCGGCGCATGCCCAGGAAACCGTCAAGATCGGTCTGATCTTGCCGATGACCGGCGGCCAAGCCTCGACCGGCAGGCAGATCGACAACGCGGTCAAACTCTACATGCAGCAAAACGGCGACACCGTCGCCGGCAGGAAGATCGAAATCATCCTGAAGGACGACGCGGCGGTTCCCGATAACACCAAGCGTCTCGCGCAGGAGTTGATCGTCAACGACAAGGTGAGCTTGATCGCGGGCTTCGGCGTGACGCCGGCAGCCCTTGCCGCCGCGCCGCTGGCGACGCAGGCCAAAATTCCCCAGATCGTCATGGCGGCGGGCACCTCGATCATCACCGAGCGTTCGCCCTACATCGTGCGCACCTCCTTCACGCTGGCGCAATCGTCGACCATCATCGGCGACTGGGCCGCGAAGAACGGCATCAAGAAGGTCGCGACGCTGACTTCCGACTATGCGCCCGGCAACGACGCGCTCAACTTCTTCAAGCAGAATTTCACCGCCGGCGGCGGTGAGATCGTCGAAGAGGTCAAGGTGCCGCTGCAGAATCCGGATTTCGCGCCGTTCCTGCAGCGCATGAAGGATGCCAGGCCCGATGCGATGTTCGTGTTCGTGCCGGCAGGCCAGGGCGGCAACTTCATGAAGCAATATGCCGAGCGCGGGCTCGACAAGTCAGGCATCCGGGTGATCGGCCCGGGCGACGTGATGGACGACGACCTGCTCAACGGCATGGGCGACGCGGCGCTCGGCACGGTGACGGCGCATCTCTATTCGGCCGCGCATCCCTCGGCCGCGAACAGGGAGTTCGTCGCCGCCTACAAGAAGGCCTTCAACGCCCGCCCAGGCTTCATGGCGGTCGGCGGCTATGACGGCATCCGCCTGATCTACGAGGCGCTGAAGAAAACCGGCGGCAAGACCGATGGCGACGCGCTGGTCGAGGCCATGAAGGGCATGAAGTGGGAAAGCCCGCGGGGTCCGATCTCGATCGATCCGGAAACCCGCGACATCGTCCAGAACATCTACATCCGCAAGGTCGAGCGGGTCGACGGCGAACTCTACAATGTCGAGTTCGCGACCTTCGAGGCGGTAAAGGATTCCGGCAAGACCAGGAAGTGACGGCGAAGCCGTCATTCCGGAGCGCATCGAAGAAGCGAATCCGGAATCTCGCGATTGCTGCAAAAGATTCCGGATTCAGCGCTGCGCGTTGCCCCGGAATGACGGCCTCTGAACGTCTTTCGGTACCTATCCCATGACCACGCTGTTCACGATCCTGTTTGACGGCGTCGCCTACGGCATGCTGCTGTTCGTGCTCGCCTGCGGGCTGGCGGTGACGCTCGGACTGATGAACTTCGTCAACCTCGCCCATGGCGCCTTCGCCATGACCGGCGGCTATGTCTGCGCCGTTCTGGTCAACCAGTCCGGCTGGCCGTTCTTTGCGGCGTTGCCGCTGGCGTTTGTCGCCAGCGCGCTGATCGGCGCGGTGCTGGAACGCGCGCTGTACCGCCATCTCTACGCGCGCAGCCACCTCGATCAGGTGCTGTTCTCGGTCGGCCTCGTGTTCATGTCGGTGGCGGCGGTCGATTACATCATGGGATCGTCACGCATCTTCATCAAGTTGCCGGCGGCACTGGAGGGCCAACTCGATTTCTTCGGCGTCGGCATCGGCCGCTACCGGTTGATGATCATCGTGATCTGCGGCCTGCTGACGCTGGCGCTGCAATTGATTCTGGCGCGCACGCGATTTGGCAGCCGCCTGCGCGCCGCCGTTGACGATCCCCGCGCCGCTAGCGGCCTCGGCATCAACGTCCCGCAGGTCTTCGCCCTGACTTTTGCCTTCGGATGCGGTCTTGCGGGGCTCGGCGGCGCGCTCAGCGCCGAAATTCTCGGGCTGGATCCGTATTTTCCGCTGAAGTTCATGATCTACTTCCTGATCGTGGTCACGGTCGGCGGTTCCTCCAGCATCACCGGGCCGTTCCTCGCCTCGCTGCTGCTCGGCATCGGCGACGTCGCCGGCAAGTATTACGTGCCGAAGATGGGACCGTTCGTCATCTATACCCTTATGATCGTCCTCCTGATCTGGCGTCCGAACGGCCTGTTCGGCCGCACGGTCGCGCGTTGAACCGGCGATGACCGCAGTCTCCGAGGTCTCATCCCGCGCCATCGCCCGCGCCCGCTGGCGTCCGGCCGAGATCGCGTTCTGGATTCTCGTGGCTTGCTGCGCGTTCCTGTTTCCGTCCCGCTACCTGATCATGACCGATATCGTGCGGCTGGCCCTGTTTGCGCTGTCGCTCGACCTGATCCTCGGTTACGCTGGCATCGTTTCGCTGGGGCATGCGGCCTTCTTCGGCGTCGGCGCCTATTCGGCCGGGTTGATGGCGCTGCACGGCATCATCACCGAGCCTGTCATCGCGCTGGTGGTGGCCGGCCTCGTCGCCATGGTGCTGGGCTTCCTGACCAGCTTTCTGGTCATTCGCGGCGTCGACCTGACCCGGCTGATGGTGACGCTTGGCATCGCGCTGTTGCTGGAGGCGCTGGCGGAACGGTTCTCCAACATCACCGGCGGCAGCGACGGGCTGCAGGGCATCGAGATGGCGCCGATTCTCGGGCTGTTTGCGTTCGACATGTACGGCAAGACCGGATTCTTCTACTCGTTGATCGTGTTGTTCCTGCTGTTCCTGCTGGCGCGCCGGATCGTCCATTCGCCGTTCGGCCTGTCGTTGCGCGCGATCAGGAACAACCCCTTGAGGGCGTCGGCGATCGGCGTTCCGGTCGATCGCCGGCTGATCGCGGTCTACACGGTGGCGGCGTTTTACGCCGGCATTGCCGGCGCGCTGTTCACCCAGACTACGGCGCTGGCGTCGCTCGACGTGTTCTCGTTCGAGCGCTCGGCCGACCTGATGCTGGTGCTGGTGATCGGGGGCACCGGCTATCTCTATGGCGGGCTGATCGGCGCAGTCGTATTCAAGATGCTGCAGGAGGTTTTCTCGACGATCACGCCGCAATACTGGCAGTTCTGGATCGGCCTCGTGCTGGTGGTGATCGTGCTGGTCGGTCGCGACCGCATGCATCGCTGGGCGCTGTGGTTGCCGAACCTCGTGATCCGGCAGGTCGCCGGGCGCAAGGCCGTCGTTGCCGTTCCCAAGAGCGATGCGCCATGACGATCGCGCTCGAAACAACCGGCCTGGAAAAGTCCTTCGGCGGCCTGCGGGTTGCGCGTGCGCTGTCGCTCAGGGTGGAGCAGGGCGCCCGCCATGCCCTGATCGGGCCGAACGGCGCCGGCAAGACCACGGTCATCAATCTCCTGACCGGCGTGCTGAAGCCAAACGCCGGACGGATCCTGCTCGAAGGCCATGACATCACCGACCTTCCGGTTCACGCGCGGGTGCTGCGCGGGCTCTCGCGCACCTTCCAGATCAACCAGCTCTATGCCGACCTGACCCCGCTCGAAACCGTCGGCCTTGCGGTTTCCGAACGGCTCGGCCGCGGCGGCGACTGGTGGCGGCGGATGGGCACGCTCGACGACGTCAATCGGGAGACCGCGGAGGTGCTGGCGAGCTTTCGCCTGCTCGAGGTGATGAACGAGCGCACTGCGACGCTTCCCTACGGCAAGCAGCGCCTGCTCGAGATCGCGGTTGCGATCGCGACCAGGCCGCGCGTGCTGTTGCTCGACGAACCCGCCGCCGGCGTGCCCGCCGGCGAACGCCACGATATTCTGGCGGCGGTCGCGGCATTGCCGCGCGACGTCACGGTGCTGCTGATCGAGCACGACATGGATCTGGTGTTCGCGTTCGCCGACCGTATCTCGGTGCTCGTCAACGGCGCCATGCTGGTGGAGGGGCCGCCGGCCGAGGTCGCAAGGGATCCTCGGGTCAAGGCGGTCTATCTCGGCGAGGCCGCCGATGCCTGATCTTCTCGTCATCGACGGTTTGCGCGCCGGTTACGGCGAAGCCGTGGTGCTGCCCTCGATGTCGCTGACGCTGCGTGAAGGAGAAGTGCTGGCGCTGCTCGGGCGCAACGGCACCGGCAAGACCACGCTGATCAATTCGATCGTCGGCCTCACTAGGCGTTTTGGCGGCACGCTTGCGCTCGGCGGCGTGGACATTACCGCGATGCGGCCGGACCAGCGGGCGCGGGCCGGGATCGGCTGGGTGCCGCAGGAGCGCAACATCTTCCGCTCCCTGACGGTGGAGGAAAACATGACGGCGGTGGCCCGCCCGGGTCCCCTGACCGTCGAAAAAATCTACAGGATGTTCCCGCGGCTGCGCGAGCGCCGCCACCATTTCGGCAACCAGCTTTCCGGCGGCGAGCAGCAGATGCTGGCGATCGGCCGTGCGCTCACCCTCAATCCCCGGGTGCTGCTGCTCGACGAGCCGACCGAGGGGCTGGCGCCCATCATCGTCGAGGAGTTGCTGCGGGCGCTTGGCGCCATCACCCGCACCGGCGGCATCTGCGCGATCATCGTCGAGCAGAACGCGCAAAAGATTCTGGGGCTGGCCGATCGCGTTGTGATATTGGAACGCGGCGCTATTGTGCATGATGCGGCGAGCCTGACGCTGAAAGTTGATCCGGCGGTGCTCGAACGCTATCTGGGCGTATCCGGCGCGGCCGCGCACCAGGGTTGATTTGGGAGTAGATAGATGCAGAGAACCAAGCCCCCGTTCCGCGCCGACGAGGTCGGCAGTCTGCTGCGGCCGCCGCGCATCAAGGAGGCGCGCGCCAGGCTGGCGAAGGGCGAGATCAAGCCTGCCGATCTGCGCAAGGCCGAAGACCTCGAAATCGAAAAGGTCGTGCACAAGCAATCCTCGATCGGCCTGAAACTGGCGACCGACGGCGAGTTCCGCCGCTCGTGGTGGCATTTCGACTTTCTCGCCAAACTCACCGGCTGCGAACTCTACCACCCCGAGCACGGTATCCAATTCGCGGGCGTCCAGACCCGGCATGACGCCGTCCGCGTGATCGGCAAGCTCGACTTCCCCGACGATCATCCGATGCTGGATCACTTCCGCTTCCTGAAGAAGCATGCCGACATCGCCCACGTCACGCCGAAGATGACGATTCCGTCGCCCGCGGTGCTGCATTTCCGCGGCGGACGCAATTCGATCTCGAGGGAAATCTATCCCGACCTCGATGCATTCTTCCTCGATCTCGGCAAGACCTATCGCAAGGTGGTGAAGGCGTTCTACGACGCCGGCTGCCGCTATTTGCAGTTCGACGACACGGTATGGGCCTATCTCTGCTCGCAGGAGGAGTTGCAGAAGGCGCGCGAGCGCGGCGACAATCCCGATGGGCTGCAGGAAATCTACGCGCGCGTCATCAACTACGCGCTGGCCGAGCGTCCGGCCGACATGGTGGTCACCACCCATGTCTGCCGCGGCAATTTCCGCTCGACCTGGATCTCCTCCGGCGGCTACGAGCCGGTGGCCGAGACCATGCTGGCCGGCACCAACTATGACGGCTATTTCCTCGAATACGATTCCGACCGCGCCGGCGGCTTCGAGCCGCTGCGGTACCTGCCGAAGGGGAACAAGATCGTGGTGGTCGGCGTCATCACCTCCAAATTCGGCGAGCTCGAAAGCAAGGATGACATCAAGCGCCGGCTGGAGGAGGCCGCCCGGTTCGTCCCGCTCGACCAGCTCGCGGTTTCCCCGCAATGCGGCTTTGCTTCCACCGAGGAGGGAAATGTCCTGTCCGAGGAAGAGCAGTGGGCCAAGCTGCGCCTCGCGGTGGAGGTCGCGAGCGAGGTGTGGGGCAAATAGCGCCGCTGTGACTTCCTTGCCATCGTCGCTGCGGCCCACCGGCGTCTCCCGAACCCTTCCGGAATTTCTGGCCCGATGAAGAACGACCAGATCCTCAGCCAGATTTCCGAGTTCTGCCGCCAGGCCGACATGGCGGAGACGACGTTCGGCCGCCGGGTCGTCAACGACGGCAAGCTGGTGCATCGGCTGCGCGAGGGCAAACGCATCACCGTCGACACGCTGGACCGCATCCAGGCCTATATCGCGGCATCGACGCCGGGCGGGTTGCCGCCGCCGCGCGGCCGCGAGCCGCCGCCCGAGCAGCGCGACCCCCGCGGCAATTTCCGCTTCTTCGAGAACCGGCAGAAATACCTGCTGTTCGTCCACACCTGCAGCGAGAAGCGGGTGATTGCCGAGCGGGTGGCGCTGGAATTGTCCAGCCTGCACCCGCGCCCGCCCGCGCTTCGGGTGTTCGACGCCGGCGTCGGCGACGGCACGGTGCTGGCGCGGGTGATGCGGGCGATGCACGGCCGCTTTCCGCACATGCCGTTTTACATTGCCGGCAAGGAACTCAGCCTGGAGGACGTCCGGCTGACGCTCGACAAGGTGGCGGACCGCCTGTTCGAGCACCCCGCGACCGTGTTCGTGCTGACCAACATGTACTACGCCGAGGCGCCCTGGCTGACGCCGATCTCGCCGGCGGCAGCGGCGGGCATGATCTGGCACGAGGTCGCCTTGCGGGGGGCCTCCGCGGGCGAGTTCGAGGCCCAGATCGCCGAACTCGGGCCGTTTCTGGCGCAGAACTGGCGCGCCAATGTCAGCCCAAAATCGGGCATGCCGATCTATGAACGGCCGGCAGCGCTGGTGCTGTACCGGGAAGACCACCGATTCCTGCTTGATTCGATCATCCCGCGGGCCGGCCGGACCGAGGCCAATTTCGACCTGGTGATCGCCTCGCAGCCCTACCGGGCCAAATCCTCTGTGAATTTCCGCGCCAAGCGGATCATTGCACCGCTGGCCCGGGCGCTGCGGGCCGGGGGCCGTCTGATCGGAATTCACTCCCACGGCCGGGATCCGGGCCTCGAAATCATCCAGGCGGTGTGGCCCGGAGAAAATCCTTTCGCTGTGAGCCGTCATGAGCTATTGCGCGCGGTGAAATATGAGCTGGGGTCGGCCGGGCGCGACCTTAACTTTAATGCCTACGCCGATAACCGTTCGATCTTTCGTTATGATATGGAAGCGCTGCCCAACGAGGTCACCGGCCAGATCGGAACTTCGACGGCTTTTGCGGCTTGGAACGCGGCGGTGTATGTCGCCCAGATCGAAGACGACCGGTTGACGGAAATGACTGATAACGGCCGAACCCTCGATGCCACCCGAGAGGTTCTGCGCAAGCATAATGGGCTCTGGTTTTACGACGAATCCTACGTCATTTCGCGCCGTCGCGACTGACATTCCGGGATACACAACACAGAAAGCCGCCGGGATTCGGCGGGAGCAAGAGGTTGGTTGATGCGCGCGTCCTATCTGTTCACCAGCGAATCGGTTTCCGAGGGCCACCCGGACAAGGTTTGCGACCGGATTTCCGACGAGATCGTCGATTTGTTTTTCCGGGAGGGTCCCAAGGCCGGGATCGACCCGTGGGCGATCCGCGCCGCCTGCGAAACGCTGGCCACCACCAACAAGGTCGTGATCGCCGGTGAAACCCGCGGACCCAAATCCGTTACCAACGACCAGATCGAGAGCGTCGTGCGCGCCGCGATCAAGGACATCGGTTACGAGCAGGAAGGCTTTCACTGGCAGAAGGCCGACATCGAAATCCTGCTGCACCCGCAATCCGCCGATATCGCGCAGGGCGTCGATGCGCTGCAGCCGGGTACCAACAAGGAAGAGGGCGCGGGCGACCAGGGCATCATGTTCGGCTACGCCACCAATGAAACGCCGGACCTGATGCCGGCGCCGCTGTTCTATGCCCACAAGATCCTGCGGCTGATCTCGGAGGCGCGTCACGCCGGCAAGGAGAAGGTGCTGGGTCCGGACTCCAAGAGCCAGGTCACCGTGCAGTATGAGAACGGCAGGCCGGTCGCCGTGCGTGAAATCGTGGTTTCGCATCAACACCTCGTCGAGGACATGACCTCGAACCAGGTGCGCGAGCGGGTCGAGCCCTATGTGCGCCAGGCGCTGCCGGAAGGCTGGATCAACGGCAAGACGGTCTGGCACATCAACCCGACCGGCAAATTCTACATCGGCGGTCCCGATGGCGACGCCGGCCTGACCGGCCGCAAGATCATCGTCGACACCTATGGCGGCGCGGCCCCGCATGGCGGCGGCGCGTTTTCCGGCAAGGACCCGACCAAGGTGGACCGTTCGGCGGCCTACGCCGCGCGCTATGTCGCCAAGAACATCGTCGCTGCCGGCTTCGCCGATCGCTGCACGCTGCAGCTGGCCTACGCGATCGGCGTGGCGCGGCCGCTGTCGATCTACATCGACACCCACGGCACCGGAAAAGTGCCGGAGGAAAAGCTTGAGGTCGCCGTGGCCGAGGCGATGGACCTGACGCCGCGCGGCATCCGCAAGCATCTCGATCTGAACAAGCCGATCTACGCGCGGACCTCGTCCTACGGTCATTTTGGCCGCACCCCGGACAAGGACGGCGGATTCAGCTGGGAAAAAACCGACCTGATCGACGCGCTGAAACGCGCGGTCTAATTTCGCCGTCATTCCGGGCTGCGCCGCACGGCGCAGACCCGGAATCTCGAACTTCTGGATTCCGGGTTCGCTCGTTTCACTCGCGCCCCGGAATGACACCGTTGGACATAGGAACCTCACATGACCGCCGCCGCCAAGAAGCCCGCCTTTACCGACTACATCGTCAAGGATATTTCGCTCGCTGAATTCGGCCGCAAGGAAATCTCGCTGGCCGAAACCGAAATGCCGGGCCTGATGGCCACGCGCGAGGAGTACGGTCCGAAGCAGCCCTTGAAGGGCGCCCGCATCGCCGGCTCGCTGCACATGACGATCCAGACCGCGGTCCTGATCGAGACGCTGGCCGCGCTTGGCGCCGACATCCGCTGGGTCTCGTGCAACATCTATTCGACCCAGGACCACGCCGCCGCGGCGATCGCGGCCGCCGGCATTCCGGTGTTCGCGGTGAAGGGCGAGACGCTCGCCGAATACTGGGACTACACCGCAAAACTGTTCGACTGGCACGGCGGCGGCACGCCCAACATGATCCTCGATGACGGCGGCGACGCCACCATGCTGGTGCATCACGGCCTGCGCGCCGAGCAGGGCGATGTCAAATTCCTCGACCAGCCCGGTTCGGAGGAGGAAGAGGTGTTCTTCGCGCTGATCAAGCGGCTGCTCAAGGAAAAGCCGAAGGGCTACTTCGCCGAGATCGCCAAAAACATCAAGGGCGTCTCCGAAGAGACCACCACCGGCGTGCACCGGCTCTACCAGATGGAAAAGGAAGGCAAGCTGCTGTTCCCCGCCATCAACGTCAACGACAGCGTCACCAAATCGAAGTTCGACAACCTCTATGGCTGCCGCGAGTCGCTGGTCGACGGCATCCGCCGCGGCACCGACGTGATGATGTCCGGCAAGGTCGCGATGGTCGCGGGCTTCGGCGACGTCGGCAAGGGCTCGGCCGCCTCGCTGCGCCAGGCCGGCTGCCGCGTCATGGTCTCCGAGGTCGATCCGATCTGCGCGCTGCAGGCGGCGATGGAAGGCTATGAAGTCACGACCATGGAGGACGCCGCCCCTCGCGCCGACATCTTCGTCACCGCGACAGGCAACAAGGACATCATCACCATCGAGCACATGCGCGCGATGAAGGATCGCGCCATCGTCTGCAACATCGGCCATTTCGACAACGAGATCCAGATCGCGGGCCTTCGCAATCTGAAATGGAACAACATCAAGCCGCAGGTCGACGAGATCGAATTCCCCGACAAGCACCGCATCATCCTGCTGTCGGAAGGCCGGCTGGTGAATCTCGGCAACGCCATGGGCCATCCCTCGTTCGTGATGTCGGCCTCCTTCACCAACCAGACGTTGGCCCAGATCGAACTGTGGGCCAACAACAAGGGCGGCAAGTACCAGAAGAAGGTCTACGTGCTGCCGAAGTCGCTGGACGAGAAGGTGGCGCGGCTGCATCTCGCCAAGATCGGCGTCAAGCTGACCGAACTGCGCCCCGACCAGGCCGAGTATATCGGGGTCAAGCCGGAAGGCCCGTTCAAGTCGGACCAGTATCGGTACTGAGCGCAAATCCTCCCGCTCGGACGCCTTCAATTTCGTCATGCCCGGGCTTGTCTCGCCTGCGGGGCCGAAACCCCTTCGGCGAGGCGAAGGCCCGGGCATCAACGTCTCTAGAGTTGGCGTAAGCAGAGGACGTCGATGGCCGGGCATGGGCGAGCGGAAGCGACGCCGTCCTTGACGGCTATGCCCGGCCTGACGACAGTTGCGGAAACTTGGGAGCCGGTCATGTCCAGCGAACATTTCGACGTCGTCATCGTCGGCGCGGGCCTGTCCGGCATTGGCGCCGGCTATCACCTGCAGCAGAAATGTCCGGGCAAAAGCTATGTGATCCTCGAGGGCCGCGACGCCATCGGCGGCACCTGGGACCTGTTCCGCTATCCCGGCGTCCGCTCCGATAGCGACATGTACACGCTCGGCTATTCGTTCCGACCCTGGACCGAGCCGAAGGCGATCGCCGACGGGCCGCGGATCCTGAACTATGTACGGGAGACCGCGGTCGACAACGGCATCGACAGGAAGATTCGCTTCCATCATCGCGTCAAGCGGGCGTCGTGGTCCTCGGCCGACGCGCGCTGGACGGTGGAGGCCGAACGCAGCACCGGCGAAGGCGCGACCGAGATCGCGAGCTTCACCTGCAATTTCCTGTTCATGTGTTCGGGCTATTACAAATACGAGGAAGGCTACACGCCGGAATTTCCCGGCTCGGCGGATTTCGCCGGCCGCATCGTGCATCCGCAGCAATGGCCTGAGGACCTCGACTACGCCGGCAAGCGCGTGGTGGTGATCGGCTCGGGCGCGACCGCGGTGACGCTGGTGCCGGCGATGGCCAAGACCGCGGCTGATGTCACCATGCTGCAGCGCTCGCCGACCTATGTGGTGGCGCGGCCGGCGGAGGATGCGCTCGCCAACAAGCTGCGCCAGAATCTCTCGGCCAAGCTCGCCTATCACCTCATCCGCTGGCGGAACGTGCTGCTCGGCATGTATTTCTTCCAGCTCTGCCGGCGCAAGCCGGATCGCGCCAAACAACTCATCATCGGCGGCGTCAAGATGGCGCTGGGACCGGAGTTCGACGTCGGCAAGCATTTCACACCGCGCTACAATCCCTGGGAGCAGCGGCTGTGCCTGGTGCCGGACGGCGACCTGTTCAAGTCGATCCGCGACCGGCGCGCCTCGGTCGTCACCAGCGAGATCGACACTTTCACCAGAAGCGGCATCAAGCTCAGGGACGGCAGCGAGCTCGAAGCCGACATCATCGTCACCGCCACCGGGCTGAACCTGCAGGTGCTCGGCGGCCTCGAAGTCGTCGTCGACGGCCGCGCGGTCGATTTCGCGCGAACGCTGAACTACAAGGGCATGATGTATTCGGACATCCCGAACATGGCCTCGGCGTTCGGCTACACCAACGCATCCTGGACGCTGAAATGCGACCTGACCTGCGAATATGTCTGCCGCCTGATCAACTACATGGACCGGCACGGCTACCGGCAATGCATGCCGCACAATGTCGATCCTGAAGTGACCGAACTGCCGTCGCTGGATTTTTCCTCCGGCTACGTGCAGCGCTCGATCGCGAAATTGCCCAAGCAGGGCTCGAAGCGACCGTGGCGACTGTACCAGAACTACGTCCTCGACATCGTCTCGCTGCGTTACGGCAAGGTTGATGACGGGGTGATGCGGTATTCGTGAGCGGGTCCGGCATCGCCGCGAGGATTGCTTCGTAGCTTCGCTCTTCGCAATGGCGATGGACATGGCTTCGCAATCTCGCGGCTCAACAGTTCGCAAGATGGGTGGAGCGCAGCGATACCCATCGTCGCTTGGGTCGGTCGTGATGGGTATCGCTGCGCTCCACCCATCCTACGCTGCTGAATATGCGTTGGATTGTCATTCCCCGCGAAGGCGGGGTATCCAGTACGCTGCAGCCTATCCACGTCTTTGCGAGCGCAGCGAAGCAATCCATTTTTTCTTTGCGCCGCGAGATGGATTGCTTCGCTCCGCTCGCAATGACGGTAGACATGGTTTCGCGTTCTCGCGGCTTGTTACGCCCGAGGTTTGCTGTGGTTGAACCTTGTCTCCCCCGAAACAGAGGGAGCAGGGAATGCCGGGTGCTTGCTGCACCCGCGGTCTCGTGTGCAATGGTGGTAGAAGAGGCGCACACGAGCATACAGGTACAGCCGGGGCACGCCGGCATTCCCTGCGCAATGGGTTGACGGCTTATGGCGTACTCTCCCTGGAGACGAATTCGTCTTGCCTCCATCGCCGGCGAATTGACGATCGCGAAAAGCCCGGTCGGGCTCTCGCAATCTCCGCCGGCTTGACACCAGCCACGGGTTGCCAGGACCACACGCTTTTGCCGTACGCAAGCCATCACCGTTCGTATCGCGCGCTCGAAGAATCGCTCACGGAAAGTCCGCCCTGCGATCCCTTCGCGCGCCGGCGCTGCCCGCGTCCACCGCATCCCTTCCCACGTTCGTGACGACGCGCGATCGCCCCTCTTGCCGGGAAGAGACCAGCGGCTTATAGATCAATTCGGATTATCAGAAAAGCCAATTATTTTTCGCGCGGGGGCTGGACGGGTTTTTGCTGATTTGCCCGTCGGGTCAGAATGTCACAGCACGCGCGAAAGAAGTAGCGGGGCCTGCTGAAGTCGCGCGAGCGACAAGTTCGATGCTTGTTCGCTACCAAGATACAATCGTCCATTGAACGAAAAAGCCCCGGATCACGTCCGGGGCTTTGCATTCGCTGACGGCTCGCGGCCAGCGCTATTCCGGCTTGCCGATGCTCACCTTCAACGTGCCGATGCCGTCGACGCCGCATTCGATCTGGTCGCCGGGGTTGAGCTGGGAGACGCCGGCCGGCGTGCCCGTCATGATGATGTCGCCGGCGGCGAGTTTCACCTGCTGCGAGAGCTGCCAGATGATCTCGGGCACATTCCAGATCAGCTCGGTGAGATCGCCCTTCTGGGTTTCCTTGCCGTTGACGGCAAGCCAGATCCTGCCCTTGGCGGGATGGCCGATCTTCGCGGCCGGCTGGATCGCCGAGCAGGGCGCGGAGTGGTCGAACGACTTGCCGATCTCCCACGGCCGTTCCTTCTTGCGCGAGGCGATCTGCAGGTCGCGGCGGGTGAGGTCGATGCCGACAGCGTAGCCATAGACGTGATCGAGCGCCTTGTCGGCCGGGATGTTGAGGCCGCCGCTCTTCATGGCGACGACCAGCTCGACCTCGTGATGCAGATCCTTGGTCAGCGGCGGGTAGGGGATGGTGGCGCCGTCGGGCACCAGCATGTCGGCGTGCTTGGCGAAGAAGAACGGCGGCGCGCGCTCGTCATTGCCCATCTCCCTGATGTGCTCGAGATAGTTGCGCCCGACGCACCAGATGCGGCGAACCGGATAGGATTTGCTCTCGCCGACGACGGGGAGCGAGGCTTGCGGGAATGCGGGAATGACGTAGGAGGCTGCGGTCATGAAAAGGGGTCTCGACGGGTTGTGGGCGAGGAAATCGGATTAGCCTTACGCGGTTGCGCTGACCGGCGCCAGACTGGGAACGCCGCCGTCGCGTTGCTGCAGGCGGAAGAACGCGGCGTAGCGGCCGCCGCGGCGCAGCAGATCGTCGTGCCGGCCGCGCTCGACGATCGCGCCGGCCTCGACCACCAGGATGTCGTCGGCATGCATGATGGTGTGCAGGCGGTGGGCGATGACGATGGTGGTGCGGCCCTGACACAGATGCTCGATCGCCTCCTGCACGGCTTTCTCGGATTCCGAATCCAGCGCCGCGGTGGCCTCGTCGAGCAGGATGACCGGCGCGTTCTTCACCAGCGCCCGCGCCACCGCGATGCGCTGGCGCTGGCCGCCGGACAGCTGCGCGCCGTGCTCGCCGACCGGGGTGTCATAGCCCAGCGGAAACGCCATGATGAAGTCGTGGGCGCAGGCCGCCTTCGCTGCGGCCACGATCTCGTCGCTGGTGGCGCCTTCCTTGCCGAAGGCGATGTTGGCGCCGATGCTGTCGCGGAACAGATAGACGTCCTGCCCGACATAGCCGGTCTGCCGGCGCAGCGACTGCCGCGACACGCCTGAGATCGCCTGGCCGTCGATCAGGATTTCGCCGCCGTCGACCTCGTAGAGCCGCAGCAGCAGCGCCAGCACGGTGGACTTGCCGCCGCCGGAGGGGCCGACCAAAGCGGTGGTCTTGCCGGGTTCGGCGACAAAGCTCATGCCGTTCAGCACCGGCTCGTCCGGCCGGTAGGCGAAGCGGACGTCGCGGAACTCGACGCGCGCGTCGCGGAGCCTCAGCGCCGGCCTGTCGCCGTCGTCGGGCTCGCTCGGCGGGCTGTCGACGATCTCGAGCAGCTTGCGGGCGCCGACCAGATGGCTGTTGAGCTCGATGTTGAGCCGCGCCAGCCGCTTGGCCGGCTCATAGGCCAGCAGGAACGCGGTCAGGAACGAGAAGAACTGTCCGGGCGAGGCGCCGGTCGCCACCACGCGGTAGCCGCCATACATCAGGCCGGCCGCGATCGCAAAGCCGCCGAGCGTTTCCATCAGCGGGCTGGAGCGGCTCGACACCCGCGCCATCTTGTTGGCGTTGCGCTCGACCGCGACGATGCTGGCGTCGATCCGCTCGCGCATCGCCTGTTCGAGCGTGAACGCCTTGACGGTGCGGATGCCCTGCAGCGATTCCTGCATCGTCTCCATGATGTCGGCGGTGCCGGAGAACTGGGTGTGGGCGAGGCCCTTGATCCGCTTGACCAGCTTGCGCAGCACGATCATCGCCGGCGGCGCGACCGCAAAGCCGAGCAGCGCCATCACCGGATCGGTCATCACCATGACCACGACCAGCGCGATCAGCGACAGCAAGTCGCGCCCGACGGCGTTGATCAGGAGATTGAGAACCTGGGCCACCGCGGCCGCCCCCGCGGTCAGCCGCGCCAGGAATTCCGAGGAGTGCCGCTCGGAGAAGAAGGCGATGTTCTCGCTCATCAGCTTGGCGAACAGCGCCCGCTGGTTGTTGGCGAGGATCGCGTTGGCGATCTGCGACAGGATCACGGTGTGGCCGTAGGTCGCCGCGCCCTTGACGGTGAAGATGACGATGGTCACCAGCGACAGGATTGCGATGCCGCGCACGTCCTTGTCGACATAGGCCTTGTTGATGACCTCGCCGAGCAGATAGGCCGCGCCGGCGGTGGTCGCCGCCGCCACCGCCATCAGCGCAAACGCCAGTAGGTAGCGCCGCCAGTAGGCGAGCCCCTGTTCGGCGACCAGGCGGCGAATCAGGATCGCCGCGCCATAGGGGTCGTCGGTGATTCTTCTCGGGGTTTCGACGGGAAGTTCGGTCATCCGCGTTCCATTGACGGCGCCGGCCGCAGGGGTCGGCGCGTCAGGGCCAAAGCGATGCCTGCTTGCCTGCTAAAGCAGGGTTTTTCAAGCCAAATGAACGGTTGATTTCACGCCGATTTCGCCTGCCGCGCAAGCCCGCCGCGCTCGCGCAGCAGTTTCTCCTCCCAGGCCAGCGCGTGGGCGGCGATGGTGTCGAGATCGTCATGGCGCGGCGTCCAGTCCAGCGTCGCGCGGATGCGGCGGGTGTCGGCGACCATGGCCATGATGTCGCCGGGGCGGCGCGGCGCGTGCTGGACCGCGAGCTTGCGCATCGAGACGCGGCGGACGGCCTCGATGGTTTCCAGCACCGAATAGCCGCGGCCGTAACCGCAATTCAGCGTGGTCGAGCCGCCGCCCTGGCGAAGGTACGACAGCGCCGCGCGATGCGCCTCTGCGAGATCGCTGACATGGATGAAGTCGCGGATGCAGCTGCCGTCGGGCGTCGGGTAGTCGGTGCCGAACACGTCGATCTTGGCGCGCTGCCCGGTGGCGGCCTCGACTGCGATCTTGAGCAGGTGGGTGGCTCCCACCGTGGAAAGGCCGGCGCGGCCCAACGGATCGGCGCCGGCGACATTGAAGTAGCGCAGCACGACATAGCTCATGCCGTGCGCCTCGGCGGCGTCATGCAGCATGATTTCGGTCATCAGCTTGGAGGAGCCGTAGGGCGACGTCGGCCGGGTGGCGGCGTGTTCGGGCACCGGCACCTGGTCGGGATTGCCGTAAACGGCGGCGGTGGAGGAAAAGATGAAGCGGTTGACGCCGCATTTCACCGCTGAATTGAGCAGGCTGCGCGTCGTCATGGTGTTGTTGCGGTAATAGCCGAGCGGATCGCGCATCGAATCCGGCACCACGATCGAGCCGGCGAAATGAATGATGCTTTCGACGCGGTGTCTGACGAGCAATCCCTCGACCAGGTCTTCGTCGGCGGCGTCGCCGATCACCAGCGGCACGCTCCGGGGCAGGAAGTCCGAAAACCCCGTGGACAGATTGTCGACCACGACGACGCTCTCGCCGGCTTCCACCAGCGCGTGAACCATGTGACTTCCGATATAGCCGGCGCCGCCGGTCACCAGCACGGTCATGACTTCACCTCTCCCGATCTGTTTGCCGGAAACGCTAGCCGGGACGCGGTGAAGAGCGGGTTTCGGCGCGGCTGAACTGGCTACTATGCTTAATGTTGCGTATAGGACGCTTTCCGAAACGGAGCCGGGCGTGCCGATCGAGAACAATCCGAGCCGCGGTCTGCAACTGATCGTGCCGAATCTGCACAGGCGCTACTCCGGCGTCACCGCGACCAACCGGATGGTGGCGCCGAAGCTCGCGGGTCTGTATCGCGCGGCGTGGCTCGGGCCGCACGCACCCGAGGGCATCGCGCGATTGGGTTTTGCAGACCTGATGGCGCTGTGGCGCAGCCCTGCGCCGCTGATCTGGCACGCGCGGCGCAATAACGAGATGATCGCGGGCGTGCTGCTGCGCGCGCTGGGCTGGCCGCTGAAGCTCGTCTTCACCTCGGCGGCGCAGCGGCACCATAGCTGGCTGACGCGCTGGCTGATCCGGCGGATGGACGCGATCATCGCGACCTCCGAACTCTCGGCGTCGTTCCTCCAGCGCAAGCCGACGGTGGTGATGCACGGCGTCGACACCGACATCTACGCGCCGCCGTCCGATCGCGCCGCGGCGTTCGCCGAGGCCAGGCTGCCCGGCCGCTACGCGATCGGCTGCTTCGGCCGGGTCCGCGCGCAAAAGGGCACGGATGTGTTCGTGGCGGCGATGTGCCGGTTGCTACCGCGCTACCCTGATTTTACCGCCGTCATCGTCGGCGCCGTGGTGCCGGAACAGCAGGGATTTGCGGCTGGATTGAAACAGCAGATCGAAGCCGCCGGTCTGCAGGCGCGCATCGTCATCACCGGCGAGCTTGCTATCGAGGAGGTGCAGCGCTGGTACCGGCGGCTGACGATCTACGCCTTCACCTCGCGCAACGAGGGTTTCGGGCTGACGCTGATCGAGGCGATGTCGTCAGGTGCGGCGCTGGTGGCGGCGCGGGCGGGCGCGGCCCAATTCCTGGTCGAGGACCGCGTCAGCGGGGTGCTGACGCCGCCGGGCGACGTCGACGCGCTGGTGGCGGCGCTGGAGCCGCTGATGCGCGATCCCGCTTCGGCGGAGGCGATGGGCCGGCGCGCGCGCCAGCGCGTGCTGGAGAAATTCAGCCTCGATGCCGAGGCGCACGCGATCGCCGCGGTCTATCGCGGGCTCGATTGAGCGCCCAGCACGCGCCGGGCGATCTCGACCACTTCGGATGCCGCGATGTCGCGCATGCAACGGTGGTCATTGACGGTGCAGATGGTCCGCTGGCAGGGCTGGCAGGGCAGCACCGCTTTGGTCTGGCGAACGGTCGCGGCCAGGCCGTTGAGCGGCGCCCACAGATAGGGATCGGTCGGACCGAAAATGCCCAAGGTCGGGGTACCGATGGCGGCCGCGATGTGCATCAGGCCGGAATCGTTGGAAATGGCGACGCCGGCGGCCGCCATCGCCAGGACGCCGTTGCGCAGATCAGGCCCGGTGAGGTCGCGGACGCGCGGCCCGGCGGCGGCGACGATCTCCTGCGCCAGCGTCTTCTCGCCGGGACCGCCGACCACCCAGACGTCGAGACCGTGTCCGATCAGTTGCCGCGCGGCTTCCGGATAGGAGGTCCATCTTTTGGATGCGCCGACCGAGCCGGGCGCCAGCGCCACCGCCGCACCGGTGCCGAGGCCGTTGGCCTGGCGCCAGCGCGCGGTTTCCTCCGGCGCCACGTGAATCTTCGGCGCTGGCCATTCCGGCGGCAGCGGCGCGTCGGCAGGGAGCGCCAGCGCGGCATTCTTGTCGATGAAGCGGGGCAGGGCCTTCTCGCCCCAGCGCATCCGGTTGATCAAGCCGAACCGGGCCTCGCCGAAAAAGCCCACCCGCTCCGGGATTCCGGCCAGCGTGGGCGCAATCGCGGCCTTCCAGGTGCGCGGCAGAACGAGGGCGGTTGCATACCGTCGCGCGCGCAGTTCGGCGGCCAGCTTCGTCTGTTTCGCAATCGCCAGCCGGCCGCGGGGCAGGTCAGAGACGATTCCGGCGCGAACGCCGGGCATGTAGTCGACCAGGGGGGCGCAAAGCGGCGTCACCAGCAGGTCGACCGGCCGGTTCGGCCAGCGCTGCTTCAGGACGCGCACCACGGTATGGCCGCGGACGAAATCGCCGATCCACATATAGGGGACGATCAGGATCGGCCTCGTATCGTCGGCATCCCCGGTCGCGACCCCGCCAGATGAATTTACATTCATTACTTGAACCGATCTCGGCCAGGCGATTTGAACCCCGTCGGTAACCGCTCCCCAGCGGCAGGTAAAGCCTTCGCGATCAGCCAAGTTGCCTGCCACGCGGGGTTGGGGCAAAGCTGGCGGCGAACAATCAGGGCAGGGCTCGGCATGTTGCTGGTGACCGGGGGCGCCGGTTTTATCGGATCGAACGTCGTGGCCGCGTTGAACGACGCCGGCCGCGAGGTCGCGGTCTGCGACCTGCTCGGCCATGACGGCAAATGGCGCAACCTGGCCAAGCGGCAGCTCGCCGATTTCGTGCCGCCGGCGGCACTGATGGACTGGCTGGCGGGCCGCCGGCTCGAGGCCGTCATCCATCTCGGCGCCATCTCCGAGACCACCGCGACCGACGGCGATCTGGTGATCGAGACCAATTTCCGGCTTTCGATGCGGCTGCTCGACTGGTGCACGGCCAATGCCACGCCGCTGATCTACGCGTCCTCGGCGGCGACCTATGGCGACGGCGCGCAGGGTTTTGGCGACGATCCCTCGGCGGAGGCCCTGAAGAAACTGCGGCCGATGAACCTCTATGGCTGGAGCAAGCATTTGTTCGACATGGCGGTGGCCGCGCGCGCCGCGCGCGGCGATCGCCTGCCGCCGCAATGGGCCGGGCTGAAATTCTTCAACGTGTTCGGCCCCAACGAATACCACAAGGGTTCGATGATGAGCGTGCTGGCGCGGCGCTTTGACGACGTCAAGGCCGGGCGTCCCGTGCAGCTATTCAAGTCGCACCGTGAGGGCGTTGCCGACGGCGACCAGCGGCGCGACTTCATCTATATCGACGACGTCGTTCGCGTGACGATGTGGCTGCTGGCTGCGCCCGGCGTCAGCGGACTGTTCAATGTCGGGACCGGGACGGCGCGCAGCTTTCGCGACCTGATGCTGGCGGCCTATGCCGCGCTCGGGGCGAGGCCGAACATCCAGTACATCGACATGCCCGAGGCGATCCGCGGCAGCTATCAGTATTTCACCCAGGGCGACGTCGATCGATTGCGCCGCGCCGGCTATAATGGCGGCTTCACCGCGCTGGAAGACGCGGTCGGGACGTATGTAAAAGGCTTTCTTGACCGTGACGATCGCTATCGCTGACGGGCTGCAGGTAAACAGATGTTTGATTTCGAAGCCCTGAGCCGGGCGATCCCCGGCCGGACCGTGCTCTGCGTCGGCGACCTCATGCTCGACGAGTTCATCTATGGCGAGGTGTCGCGGATTTCACCGGAGGCGCCGGCGCCGGTGATCGCGGTCCAGCGCAGCGAGCTCCATGTCGGCGGCGCCGGCAACGTGGCGCGCAACATCGCCGCGCTCGGCGCCCACTGCATCTTTTTCGGCCTGGTCGGCGCCGACGATTCCGGCGCCCGGCTGAAGGCGGAACTGGCGCGGGAAAGCCTGATCGAGGCCGTGCTGGTTTCCGATGCAAGCCGCCCGACCACGCGCAAGGTGCGGTTCGTCTCGGAGCATTTTTCCACCCATATGCTGCGCGCGGACTGGGAACTGGCCGTTCCGGCCTCGTCCGAAATCGAGCAGCAACTGATCGACGCGATCCTGCCGCTGTTGCCACGCGCCGATATCGTGCTGTTGTCCGATTACGCCAAGGGCGTGCTGACGGCGCGGGTGATCCGCAACGTCATCGACGCCGCGCGAAAGCTCGGCAAGCGCGTGATCGTGGATCCCAAGAGCGCCAATTTCGCGATCTATCGCGGCGCCAGCCTGCTTACGCCCAATCGCCGGGAGTTCGCGGAGGCCACCCGCAGCCGCGCCGATACCGAGCAGGGCATCGCCGTCGCCGCGCAGGACGCCATGCACCTCGCCGACTGCGGGGCGATGCTGATAACCCAGGGCGAGCGCGGCATGACGCTGGTGATTCGCGGCGGTGAGGCGATCCACGTGCCCGCGCTTCCGGTCAGGGTGAGCGATGTCTCGGGCGCCGGGGACACCGTCGCCGCCATGCTGGCGCTGGCGCTTGCCGCCGACGCCGACTGGGAGACGGCGTTGCGGATGGCGACTGCGGCCGCCGCGGTGGCGGTCGGCAAGAAGGGCACGGCCACGGTGACGCCGGCCGAGCTGCGGCGAAAAATCCTGCCGCACGCCTCGCTGGCGGCCGAGGAGAAAATCATCGCGGCCGGCGGCGGTCTCGATGCTCACCTGGCCGACTGGCGCCGGCAGGGCCTGCGCATCGGCTTCACCAATGGTTGCTTCGACATCCTGCATCCCGGGCACGTCAAGGTCCTGACGGCCGCGCGCGGCGCCTGTGACCGCCTGATCGTCGGGTTGAACAGCGACGGTTCGGTGCGGCGGCTGAAGGGTGAGGGGCGTCCGGTGCAGGACGCGCGGGCGCGCGCCGAAGTGCTGGCGGCGCTGGAGGCGGTCGACCTCGTCGCCATCTTCGAGGAGGACACCCCGATCGAGCTGATCACGAAGGTGCGGCCGAGCGTGCTGGTGAAAGGCGGCGACTACCGCCGCGAACAGGTGGTCGGACACGAGATTGTCGAGGCCTGCGGCGGCGAGGTGGTGCTGGTCGACATCCTGCCGGGCCACAGCACGACCTCGCTGGTCGACCGGGTTCGCGGAGACCAGACGTGAGCGCGGACGCCGCGGCGTTGCCGGTGTCGCTGATGCGGCGGTACTGGCGGGACCGGGCGTTGTGGATGACGATCGCGGACGCGCTGGCGATTCTGGCCGCGCTGGCGTTGCCCTGGTCGACGTCGCTGCTGGCGATCTTCGTGGCCTGCTGGCTCGGCGCGGTGGCGTGGGTGGTGGATTGGGGCGCCTACGTCCGATTGCTGAAACGCCCCATCTGTTATCTGCCGCTGGCGCTGGTCGGCCTGGCCGTGATCGGCACGCTTTGGTCGGACGCGGCCTGGGGGGCGCGGCTTTACGCCATCAGCCCCACGCTCAAGCTACTGGTGCTGCCGTGGCTGTTCTACCATTTCGCGCGATCGAGCCGCGGCATCTGGGTGTTCGTCGCGTTCCTGGCGTCCTGCGTGCTGCTGATGCTGATGTCGTGGCTGGTGGCGATGTATCCCGGCCTGTCGCTGAAGTCAGGCGAGGAGGCGGCGCGCGGCATCTTTGTCAAGAACTACATCGACCAGAGCCAGGAGTTTGCGCTGTGCGCGGTGGCGCTGGCCTATCCCGTCGTCCGCCTGCTGCGGACGGACAGGATCTGGGCGGCGCTGGCGCTGGGCGCGCTCTCGCTCGGCTTCATCGCCAACATGGCTTTCGTGATCGTCTCGCGGACGGCGATCGTCACCATGCCGATCATGCTTGCGGTGTTTTCGCTGCTCCATCTCAGGCGGCGAACCAGCCTGATCGTCGTTGGCGCAACGATCGCCCTCGGGGCATTACTCTGGTTCACCACGACCGATCTGCGCTGGGGACCCAAGAGTCTGGTCAGGGACTATCAGCAATACAAGACGGAAAAAACCGTGACCTCGATCGGGCTCCGGCTCGAGTTCTGGCAAAAATCGCTGCGGTTCATTTCAGAGGCGCCGGTCATCGGCCACGGCACGGGCTCGATGCGCGCGCTGTTCGAACGCGCCGCAACCGAATACCGCGAAGGGCCCCCCGGAAGCGTGATCGCAAATCCCCACAACCAGACGCTCGCGGTCGCGGTTCAGTGGGGCGCGGTCGGGGTCATCCTGCTCTACGCGATGTGGCTGGTGCATCTGTTGCTGTTTCGCGGCGAAGGGCTGGTGGCCTGGATCGGACTGCTGGTGGTGGTGCAGAATGTCTTCACCTCGTTGTTCAATTCGCACATTTTCGATTTTCACCAGGGGTGGATGTACGTGCTCGGCGTCGGCGTCGCCGGCGGCATGGTGCTGCGCGCCGGATCCGGTGGCGAGGACGGTGAACTGCGCGGCATCACCCGGTCATGATCGCTGGCATGCATGCCGCAGATAAGCTATCAGCTGACGCCCAACATAAGAGCTTCTCCGCATCCGCCCCGCAGCCGGCCATCCGAATGCAACGCCTTTCGCAACTGACCCATCGCAACTTCCTGATCGCGACGCATGACGCGCTGGCGACGGCGTTTGCGTTGCTGGCAAGCTTCTACCTGCGGTTCGAGGGCGGCGAGGCCTTCTACGCGCGCTTGCCGCTGTTGCTGGGCATTCTGCCGTTCTTCCTCGCCTTCAGTGTGGTGATTTGCTTCGTTTTCAACCTGACGACGACGAAATGGCGCTTTATTTCGCTGCCCGACGCCCTGAACATCCTGCGCGTGGCGACGGTTCTGACGGTCGCGCTCGTCGTGCTGGACTATGCGTTCATTTTCGGGGCGACGAGCGGCAAGGCGCCGGTGCTGTTCGGCCGCGTCACAATCATCCTCTACTGGTTCCTCCAGGTGTTCGCGCTGAGCGCGCTGCGCTTCGGCTATCGCTATTTCCGCTATACGCGGGTGCGCCGCCATGCCCGGACCGAGGGGGCGTCGGCGACGCTGTTGATTGGCCGCGCCGCAGATGCCGAAGTTCTGCTTCGCGGAATCGAGAGCGGCGCCGTCAAACAGCTGTGGCCGGTCGGCGTATTGTCCCCATCGGCCGCGGACCGCGGGCAGTCGATCCGCGATGTTCCGGTATTGGGCGGGATCGATGACGTCGAGGACGTCATCCGCGACTATGCCGGTCGCGGCAAACCGATATCGCGGCTGGTCATGACGCCGTCGGCGTTCGAGCCCGAGATGCATCCCGAAGCGGTCCTGATGCGGGCGAAGCGGTTGGGCCTGATCGTCAGCCGCATGCCGTCGCTCGCAAGCGGGGACGTGCCGAGACTGACCAATGTCGCCGTCGAAGACCTGCTGCTGCGCCCCAGCCACAACATCGATTACGCGCGCCTGGAAGCGCTGGTGAAGGGCAAGGCGGTGGCCGTGACCGGCGGCGGCGGTTCGATCGGTTCGGAAATCTGCGCCCGCGTCACCACCTTCGGCGCCGCGCGCCTGCTGGTGATCGAGAATTCGGAACCGGCGCTTTACGCTGTCACGGAGCGGCTCGCTGAGCGGGCCCCCGGCGCGGCCGTCGAGGGCCGCATTGCCGATATCCGCGATCGCGAACGGGTCATGCGCCTGATCGGCGAATTCAAGCCCGACATCGTGTTCCATGCCGCCGCGCTGAAGCACGTGCCGATCCTCGAGCGCGACTGGAGCGAGGGCGTCAAGACCAACATTTTCGGATCGGTGAACGTCGCCGATGCGGCGACGGCGGCGGGCGCCGAGGCCATGGTGATGATCTCGACCGACAAGGCGATTGAACCGGTATCGATGCTGGGCCTGACCAAGCGCTTTGCCGAAATGTACTGCCAGGCCCTCGACCATGAGGTGATGGCGCAGTCGCCCGGCAAGCCGCGCATGCGGCTGATCTCGGTGCGGTTCGGCAACGTGCTGGCGTCGAACGGCTCGGTGGTTCCGAAATTCAAGGCGCAGATCGACGCCGGCGGCCCGGTCACGGTCACGCATCCGGACATGGTCAGATATTTCATGACGATCCGCGAGGCCTGCGACCTGGTGCTCACGGCGGCGACGCACGCGCTGACGCCGGCGCGGCCCGACGTGTCGGTCTACGTCCTCAACATGGGCCAGCCGGTCAAGATCGTGGAACTGGCCGAGCGCATGATCCGCCTGTCCGGTCTCGAGCCCGGCGTCGACATCGAAGTGGTTTTCACCGGCATGCGGCCGGGCGAGCGGCTGAACGAAATCCTGTTTGCGAGCGCCGAGCCGACCGTGGAGATCGGGGTCCCCGGCATCATGGCGGCCAGGCCGAACGAGCCGCCGATGCACACCGTGCGCAGATGGCTGGCCGCGCTGGAGGAGGCGATTGCGAAGGACGATCGCGCCACCATCAGGTCGGTGCTCAAGGACGCGGTGCCGGAGTTCGGGTCGAACGCCGCCTGATCCTGGTTCTGCGGGAGCGCTAAGTTGGCGACGCCTGCCGGCGCGAGAAGCGGTACATCACCAGCGCCGTCGCGATGCCGCCGACGACCAGGAGCAGGCTTGAGATCGCGGCCGACGAGGTCATGACCGCGCCGGTCGCCAATGCGGCCAGCCCGACGTTGAGCGCAAACACCTCGCCTACCACGCGCCACACCGAAAAGCCGTTGTCGGTGGCGCGCTGGTAGAAGTGCGTGCGGTGCGCCGTCCAGAACCGCTCGCCCCTTGCCATCCGCCGCAACAGGGTGAAAGTCGCGTCGGCCAGATAATAGAGGGGCAGCAACAGCGCGGCCGCGATCTGCTGGTGCCAGGCGAGCTGCAGCAAGCACCACCCGACCAGGAGGCCGATCGGCAGGCTGCCGACGTCGCCGAGAAATATCTTCGCCACCGGCCGGTTGAACGGTACGAAACCGAGCAGCGCGCCACACAGCGCGGCGGCGGCAAGCGTGGTCGACGCCGGGAGGATGCCGAGCCAGCCGAGCAGGACGACCGCGCCGGTGATCGGGACCATCTCGGCTGCCGTCATCAAATCCAGTCCATCCATGAAGTTGACCAGGTTGACGAACCAGAGCCCGGCCAGCACCAGCACTGCGCGCTCGAGCCAGATCGGGCCGGAAGCAACGATCCGGAGGTTTTCAGGGGCGGCAAGGATGACTGCCGCGACGGCCACCCCCTGCAGCAGGAACCGCGGCAACACCGGAATCGAACGGATGTCGTCGGCAAGGCCGACGACCGCGATCAGGACGGTCGCAGCGAACACCGGAAACGGGATCGTCGCCCCGGCGGAGCCGGCCAGTGCGACCGCGGCCACCGCCGCCGTCAGCGTGGCCGTGATCACCGCGACGCCCGCGCCCTGCGGCGTCGGGTCGCGATGGGAAGAGCGCGCATTCGGCTGTGCGAGCGCGATCTGCAGCAGCAGCGGGCGGATCGCCCAGATCATGACGCCGGACAGCAATCCCGCGGCAGCGGCAGTGGCAAACGACAGCGCTAGTTGCGAATTGGCCATGCTACCCGCGGATCATTTCGGAATGCTGATGGGCCCAGCGCCACGCGCGGCCTTCTCGGCGCTGAAGATCCAGACCAGCCCGCCGATCGCGCCGACGATAAAGTAGACCGCACCGAACAGCAGCGAAACATTGACGCCCTCACTGGCCATCAGCCCGGCATATCCGAACGCCAGCCCCATCGTGGCTTCGCGAACGCCCCAGCCGGCGATCGAAATCGGCATCATGGTGATCATCATGACCGGCGGGACAAGCTGGAAAACCTGATCGAACCTCACGGGGGCGGCGATCGATCGCACCACGCACCAGGCGATGACGACGGTGAGCACATGCACGAGCAGCGACAATAGCGCGACCCTGGGGCCGTGGGCGCGGCTGAACAGCACGCGGTTGGCGATCGCCGAGCAGGCGTGGATGTGATGGGTGCCCCACCAGTGCTTCAGCCACGGCCATTGCAGCCTGCCGAGCAGGAGGAATCCGAGGCCGCCGGCAAGGGCCGCGAAATCGACCAGCAGCAGCGCCGACCTGCCGGTGGGATCGGCAATCAGCCGGTAGCTCCACGGCAGGCTGGCGACGACGATCACGGCGAGCGCCATCAGGCCGATGGCGCGGTCGACAAAGATGGAGTAGGCGGCGGCCCGCCAGCCGGCGCCGCTGCGCGCCACCAGCCACAGCCGCACCGCGTCGCCGCCGATCGAGGAAGGCAGCGTCTGGTTGAAGAAGGTTCCGATCACGTTGAAGCGCATCGCCTGCCTTGTCGGCAGCGGCGCGCCGCACAGCGCCCCGATCTCGCGCCATCGCAGCACGCCGACGAAAATCTGCAGAAAGGTGACGGCGATCGCCAGCCCGATCCAGCCCAGGCTGGAGACGTTGAGTCGCGCAGCCAACTCGGCAAGATCGACCTTGCGCAGCGCCAGATACAGCAGCGCCGCCGAGACCACGATCTTCAATGTCGAAAGCAGGAGCTGGCGCATCTCGCCCGTGCGGATCTTGAGAGGGTTTGCATAAGCGGTGCAATTCGGCGTCTTGGTATGGTTTTCAGGCCGGTCTGGCAATAGCGGCGGGGCAGGTGTTGCGGCGGCCGCGGCAAGGCGGGTAAAGAGGCGCTGACGAAGATTTCTGGCCTGAGCGCCTTCCGGGGAAATGATGGCGGATCAACCGATACTGGTCACCGGAGCCGCGGGCTTCATCGGCTTCCATGTCGCGCGCCGGCTGCTGGCGGAAGGCCGCGCCGTGGTCGGTCTCGACAACCTCAACAGCTACTACGACCCGGCGCTGAAGCGGGCGCGGCTGGATCTGCTGCGCGGCGCGCCGCGCTTTTCGTTCGAGCAGATCGATCTCGCCGATCGCGCCGCCATGGCGCGTTTGTTCGCAGGAAACAACTTTGCACGCGTGATCCATCTCGCCGCGCAGGCTGGCGTGCGTCATTCGATCGAACACCCGCATGCCTATGTCGACGCCAACCTGCAGGGCTTCGTCAACGTGCTGGAAGGTTGCCGGCATCACGGCTGCACCCACCTGGTGTATGCGTCGTCGTCGTCGGTCTACGGCGCCAATGCCAAGCTGCCGTTTTCGGTTGCTGACCGGACCGACCATCCGGTCAGCCTTTACGCCGCCACCAAGAAGGCGAACGAGTTGATGGCGCATTCCTACAGTCACCTCTATCGACTACCGGTGACGGGATTGCGCTTCTTTACCATATACGGGCCGTGGGGACGGCCCGACATGGCCGTTTTCCTGTTTACCAAGGCGATCCTGGAGGGTTCCCCGATCAGGCTTTTTAACCATGGCAGGATGCGCCGCGATTTCACCCATATCGACGATGTGACCACCGCCGTGCTGCGGCTGGTCGAGCAGCCCCCGCGCGAGGGCGGCCCGGAGGCCGGTGCGCCGGCCAGGATTTACAATGTTGGCAATAATCATCCGGAGGAACTGACCCATGTGGTAACCGTTCTGGAGCGGGAGCTGGGCCGCGCGGCGATCAGGCAGATGCTGCCGATCCAGCCCGGCGACGTGATCGAGACCTTCGCCGACGTCGCCGAATTGACGCGCGACACCGGCTTCAGGCCGCAGACCTCGATCGAGGACGGGCTCCGCGATTTCGTCGCCTGGTATCGCGACCATTACAGGATTTGAGACGCCGATGAACCGACGAATTACCCCCCTGATCATGTGCGGCGGCGCCGGGACGCGGCTGTGGCCGGCCTCGCGCGAGGTCCATCCCAAGCAGTTTCTGCGGCTGTTCGGGACGCGTTCGACATTCCAGGACACGCTGGGGCGGGTCTCCGATGCGACACTGTTCGAACGGCCGATCGTTATCACGAACAACGCCTACCGCTTCATGGTCATGGAGCAACTGGCGGAAATCGGCATGGAGGCCGACGTGCTGCTGGAGCCGATGCGCCGCGATTCCGGGCCTGCGATCGCGGCCGGCGGCGTGTTTGCGCAGGCGCGCGAGACAGAGGCGATCGTTCTGGCGCTGGCCGCCGATCATCTGGTGTCTGATGTGGCGGCGTTCCTCGCCGCGTGCCGTGACGGGCTGGCCGCTGCGGAGGCCGGGCACATCGTGACTTTCGGCGTGCAGCCCGAGCGCGCCGCCACCGAGTATGGCTACATCAAGCCGGGCGCGGTGATTTCCGGCAAGGTTCACGCGGTGGCGAAATTCGTCGAAAAGCCCGATGCGGCGACCGCGGCGGGCTATGTCGAGTCGGGCTATCTCTGGAACAGCGGCAACTTCATGTTCCGCGCCGCGGTGCTGCTGGATGAGTATCGCAAGTTCGATGCGGCAAGCGTGCAGGCGGTCACCGACGCGGTGTCGAAAGCCGGCCGCGACCTCGGTTTCGTCAAGCTCGACGAAGCCGCCTTTGCGTCCGCAACCTCGATCTCGATCGATTACGCGGTGATGGAGAAAACCTCGCGCGCCGCCGTGGTCCCGGTTGCGTGCGGCTGGTCCGACGTCGGCTCCTGGCACGCGGTGTGGGAATTGTCCGACAAGGACGGCGACGGCAACGCAGTCCGCGGCATGGCGGTGTTCGAGGATTCCCGCAATTGCAACGTATCGACCGACCGGGCGCTGGTCGCGCTGGAAGGCGTCGATGATCTCGTGGTGGTCGCCACCCAGGACGCGGTGCTGGTGAGCCGGCAAAAGGACGCCAACGGGCTGAAGCGGCTGGTGGCGAAACTGAAGACGGTCGCCCCGCAGGTGACGGAAGATCACATCCGGGTCCACCGTCCCTGGGGCTCCTATCAATCGGTCGACAACGGCGAGCGCCACCAGGTCAAGCGCATTATCGTCAAGCCGGGCGGGCGCCTGTCGCTGCAGAAGCATCACCATCGCGCCGAACACTGGATCGTGGTGCGCGGGACGGCGCAGGTGACGGTCAACGACCAAGTCAATACCGTTCATGAGAACGAATCGGTCTATATTCCGATCGGCGCGGTTCACCGGCTGGAGAATCCCGGCAAGATTCAGCTCGAACTGATCGAGGTCCAGACCGGCAGCTATTTCGGCGAAGACGACATCATTCGCATCGAGGATGATTATCAGCGCAGCTAGCGGGCGGGGCGATACCGTTCCGGTGCCTAAGTCACGGTCGGGGCTATGTAATTCTTTGAATCAAAACGTGTCCGGAAAGGGGTGATCGCATTCGCCACATTTGTGACGCCGTGCTAGAGAACCGCCGGGGCGCTACTCGCCGAGAATACCGTTGGGGTCGATCACATGAGTTCCGGAGTATTCGGCGCAAAGGCTGACGGTGGTCGCGCGCTGCGCGTGGGCGTCGTTGGCGCCGGCGTGATGGGCAGCAACCATGCCCGGGTGCTGGCCGGCCTGCCCGGCGTCACGCTGGTCGGTATCGTCGATCCGTTGCCGGAGCACCGTGCGCGGGCCGCAGCGCTGGTCGGCTGCCGGGCGTTCGAAAGCCTCGCCCAGTTGTGTGAAGAAGGCGTCGACGCCATCACGATCGCGGCGCCGACCCACCTCCATCACGAGATCGCGCTCGCCTGCATCGCCCGCAACATCCACATCATGGTCGAGAAGCCGGTCGCCTCGACCGTCGAGGAGGGGCGGGGCATCGTCGATGCCGCGCGCACCGCCGGCGTGACGCTGATGGTCGGTCATGTCGAGCGTTTCAACCCGGCGGTCGTCGCGATCAAGCAGGCGATTGCGGGCGAAGACATTCTTTCCATCGGCATCACCCGCGTCGGGCCGTTTCCGCCGCGGATGTCGAATGTCGGCGTCGTCATCGATCTTGCCGTTCACGACATCGACCTGATCCGCTGGTTCACCGAATCCGATATCGTCGAGGTGCAGCCGCAGCTTTCCAGCGCCGTCGCCGAGCGCGAGGACATCGCGTTGCTGCAATTCCGCACCGCCTCGGGGGTGCTTGCCCACATCAACACCAACTGGCTGACGCCGTTCAAGGCGCGCAACGTCACGGTCGCGACCCGCGGCAAGTATGTCATGGGTGATCTCCTGACGCGGCAGGTGACGGAGTGCTTCGGCTTCAAGCCCGACGGCAGCTATTCGATGCGCCATCTGCCGGTCGGCCATGACGAGCCGTTGCGCGCCGAATTGATCGCCTTCCTCGATGCCGTCCGCACCGGCAATGAGCCGGCGGTCACCGGCGACGAGGGCGTCGCCAGCCTCGAAATCGCAATCCGTTGCCTCGAGCAGCCGCCCAAGCCCGCGGCCTCCGCGCGCAAGGGACCGCGCCGCGTCGCCGGCTGAACATCCTGTTCAAGAACTTGCAAGGCTCCATGAACCAGCACATGCGTCCAGAACCGGTTCCCTTTATCGACATCGCCGCGCAGCGCCGGCGGCTCGGCAAAACGATCGATGAGGCGGTCGCCCGCGTGCTGGCCCATTGCCAGTTCATCAACGGCCCGGAAGTGACGGCGCTGGAAGCCGCGCTCGCAAAGTTCTCCGGCGCCAGGCATGTCGTCAGTTGCGCCAGCGGCACCGATGCGTTGCTGATGGTGCTGATGGCAAAGCAGGTCGGCCCCGGCGATGCCGTGCTGTGTCCCTCGTTCACGTTTTGCGCAACCGGCGAGGCGGTGGCGCTGACCGGCGCAACGCCTGTGTTCGTCGATGTCGATGAGGCGACGTTCAACATCGATGCCGGCTCGCTGACGCGCGGGATTGCGACCGCCAGGCATCGCGGCCTGAAGCCGCGGGCGGTGATCCCGGTTGACCTGTTCGGGCAAAGCGCCGACCACGACGCGATTGCGGCGATCGCAGCGAGCGAGGGCCTGTTCGTGCTTGACGACGCCGCCCAGGGCTTCGGCGCCAGCTATCAGGGCCGCCGGCTCGGCACGTTCGGACTGGCGACCGCAACCAGCTTCTTTCCGGCCAAGCCGCTCGGCTGCTTCGGCGATGGCGGCGCGATCTTCACCGACGATGACGGCCTTGCCGAAACCCTGCGCAGCATTCGCGTTCATGGCCAGGGGGCGGACAAATACGACAATGTCAGGCTCGGTCTCACCGGCCGGCTCGATACCATCCAGGCGGCGGTGCTGATCGAGAAACTGAAGATTTTCGAGGACGAGATCGCGGCCCGCAACGCGGTCGCCGCGCGCTATTCGCGGGGGCTGGGCAATCTGGTGACGGTGCCGAGGCTCGCGCCCGGCTGCACCTCGGTGTGGGCGCAGTACACCATCCGCCTGCCGCAGGGGGTTGACCGCGACGGTTTCGCCGCAGCCCTGAAGGCGCAGGGCATTCCGACCGCGATCTATTACACGCGCTCGATGCATCAGCAGACGGCCTACCGGGATTTTCCCGTGGCCGACGGCGGGTTGCCGGTGAGCGAACGGCTCTCGAATGACGTCATCAGCCTGCCGATGCACGCCTATCTCGACGCACCGACGCAGGCGCGGATCATCGAGGCGGTGCGCGGCGCGCTTTCCGCGTGAACCCGCGCTTAAGCGCCGCCTGCGGGCAGAATCGCGGCCGGCTTTCGAACAAACTCAGGCTTGAATTGCCGGTGGCCGGATTTCGCCGTTTTGCCAAACTGCGCTAGAAGCGGCGAATGCTCGGACGCATCTTCACCGTCGGCGGCTTTACGCTTCTTTCGCGGCTGACCGGTTTCGCGCGCGACATCATGCTCGCGGCCATTCTCGGCGCCGGCCCGGTGGCCGACGCGTTTTTCGTGGCGCTGCGGTTGCCCAATCATTTCCGGGCGATCTTCGCCGAAGGCGCCTTCAACGCCGCGTTCGTGCCGGCCTATGCCCATGTCCGGGGTCAGGGCGAAGCCTCGGCAAAACTGTTCGCCGACCGCATCTTCACGCTGCTGTTTGGCAGCCAGCTCATCCTGCTCCTGCTGGCCTGGCTGTTCATGCCCCAGGTGATCGCCGTGCTGGCGCCGGGATTTGCCGATGATCCGGCGCGCGGCGAACTGGCGATTGCGCTGACCCGGATCACGTTTCCCTATCTGCTGCTGATCACGCTGGTGACGCTCTACGGCGGCATGCTCAACGTGATTCACCGCTTCGCCAGCGCCGCCGCCGCGCCGATCTTTCTCAACCTGTCGATGATGGCAACGCTGGCGCTGGCGGGGCTGTTTCCCGGCGCCGGTCACGCCGCGGCGTGGGGCGTGTTGCTGGCCGGGATCCTCGAGTTCCTGCTGCTGGCCGGCGACGCGGCGAGACGCGGCATCCTGCCGAAATTCGCCATCTTCAAGCTCGACGACGACGTCCGGGCGTTCTTTAGGGCGCTGGGGCCTGCGACCCTTGGTTCGATGGGAACCCAGATCGCATTGTTTGCCGACACCATCATCGCAACATTTCTACCGGCCGGCGCGCTTGCGGCGCTTTATTATGCCGACCGTCTGAACCAGTTGCCGATCGGCGTGATCGGGATCGCCATCGGCACCGTGCTGCTGCCGGAAATGTCGCGCCGCCTTGCCGGCAACGACGTCGCCGGCGCGTCGGCCGCGCAGCGGCGCGCGTTCGAGTTCTCGCTGTTGTTTTCGGTACCGTTCGTGGCCGCCTTCCTGACCGTCCCGGACTTCATCATGCGCGCGATGTTTGCGCGCGGCGCGTTCTCGAATGCGGATGCGGCGACCGCGGGCGCGACCCTGGCGGCCTATGCGGTGGGGCTCATTCCGTTCGTGACCATCCGCAGCGCGGTGGCGACGTTTTATGCCCGCCAGGACACCGCCACGCCGGTAAAGGCGGCGCTGACAGGCGTTGCGGTCAATGTCGCGCTCAAGGTCGCGCTGATGGGGACGCTGGCGCAGATCGGCCTGGCGCTCGCCACCGCCGTCGGGGCCTGGGTCAATCTCTTGCTGGTGCTGTTGTTTGCGGTGAGGGCCGGCTATCTCGAATTCGATCGCGCCTGGATCATCTCGCTGGCCAGGTTTGCCGTGGCCGGCATCGTGCTCGCGGGCGCATTGTGGGGCACCGCGCGATTCGCCAGTTTCTATTTCGCGCCGATGCGCGTCTTTCGCGACGAGACGGCGCTGGTCCTGCTGATCGCCACCGGCGCATTCATCTACGGGTTCTTGATCCTGCTGCTGTTCGGCAGGGGATGGCTCTTTTCGCTGCTGCGCGACCGCAAGCAATCCATATAAGTATCTGCTGATACGCGATGAAATGTCTTTGGGGCGCTGCGCTGGCCGCATTGGGGCATATTTGCAACAAGCGGCCGAAAACGCCACCCGCGATGGAAATGGCACCTGATCGCAGGACGAATCCGCATTAGGGTTCCATCGGAGATTCAGCCAAAAGTTTTCAGAGGGGCTCCCATGCGCAATCCGTTTTTCAAGGCAATCGCAGCGTCGGCACTGGTGGCTTTGGCGGCGACTTCCGCAGCGAGCGCCGCGGATATGGCGCCGCGCTACACCAAGGCGCCGCCGATGGTCGAGGTCTGGAACTGGGGCGGCTTCTATGTCGGTGGCAACGCCGGTTACAGCTGGGGCCGTTCCAACTCGGACGTCTCCTACTTCAGCACGGCCACCGGATTGCCGATCGCGCCGCCGGCGGGCTCGATCACCAGCGCCGGCTTCAACATGGACGGCGCCATTGCCGGCGGCCAGATCGGTTACAACTGGCAAGCCAACAACTGGGTGTTCGGCCTCGAAGCGGACGCGCAGTGGTCCGATGAGAAGGGCGGGACCGGCTATCGTTGCGCTGGAGCGGGCAACGGCGGTGTCTGTCTTCCCGGATTGACGTTCCTGCCGGCTGGCGCCGCCGGGACCACCCTGGCCCTCGATCAGCACCTGGAGTGGTTCGGCACCGTGCGCGGCCGCGTCGGCGTGCTCGCGACACCACGGGTGCTGTTCTACGGCACCGGCGGTCTGGCCTATGGCTCGATCAAGACCACCGGCGCGCTCGCCGGCTTCACCCCGGGTGCTGTGGCAGTCGCTTCCATCGGCTCGACCTCCGACGTGCGCTTCGGCTGGACCGCCGGCGCCGGCGTCGAAGGCAAGATCAGCAAGGATTGGAGCGCCAAGCTCGAATATCTCTACATGGATTTCGATACGTTCCGTGCCGGCAGCTTCAGCCTCGCGCCGGCTTCCGCGATCGGAGCCAACGTCGATTCGCGCTTTCACGACCATGTGCTGCGGGTCGGCCTGAACTACGCCATCGGCGGCCGATAGTCGCGAAGGACCGATCCCGGACGGCTATCTTCGTCCCGCAAAGGCCCCGGCATCGTCCGGGGCTTTTTTGTGCAGTAGCGAAGCGCTCGCCGGATGACCACGCGTCCGCGCAGGGCTGCGTGCTAACAGCCGAAAGCGGTTTGCGCTGGCGCGGGAACCGGGCCAGTATGGCGCGCTTCTCACGGCAAATGGAGACAAGATGGCAGCTCCCATCAAATTCGGCGTCGGTCAAAGCGTTCTTCGCAAGGAGGACGACGCGCTCATCCGCGGCAAGGGCCGCTATACCGACGACCATTCGCCGTCGTCCGCCATGCATGCGCTGGTGCTGCGCTCGCCGCATGCGCACGCCAAGTTCACCATCAACGTCAGCAAGGCCCGCGGCATGCCCGGCGTCGGCGCGGTCCTGACCGCCGACGACGTCAGGGAGCTCGGCGATCTGCCATGCCTTTTCAACCTTGAGGTCGATCCGTTCACCGGGCCGCCCTATCCAATTCTGCCGAAGGACGAGGTTCGCCATGTCGGCGACGCCGTCGCCTTCGTCGTCGCCGACAGCATCGACCACGCCCGCGACGCCATCGAGGCCATCGAGGTGAAATGGACGCCGCTGCCCGCCGTGGTCGGCCTCGTCAACGCCGTCAAGCCGGGGGCGCCGCAGGTCTGGCCCAACCATCCCGGCAATGTGCTGTTCGACGTCTCGGTCGGCGACAAGAAGGCGGCAGACGCCGCCTTCGCCAGCGCGCATGCGATCGCCGAAGTGTCGATCGTCAATCCGCGCGTGATCACCAACTTCCTGGAAACCCGCGCCGCGGTCGCCGAATACGACGCCAAGCGCGATCACCTGACGCTGACCATCGGCAGCCAGGGCAGCCATCGCCTGCGCGAGATCCTGTGCGGCATGGTGCTGAAGATGCCGATGGAAAAGATGCGGGTGATCTGTCCAGACGTCGGCGGCGGCTTCGGCACCAAGCTGTTTCCCTACCGCGAATACGCGCTGATCGCGGTCGCCGCGCGCAAGCTGCGCAAGACCATCAAATGGACCGCCGATCGCTCCGAGCACTTTACCGGCGACGCCCAGGGGCGCGACAATGTCACGACTGCGAGGATGGCGCTGGCCGAGGACGGCAAGTTCCTCGGCATGGATGTCGACCTGATGGGCGACATGGGCGCCTATCTCTCGACCTTCGGGCCCTACATTCCCTACGGCGGCGCCGGCATGCTGCCCGGACTTTATGATCTCCAGGCGTTCCACTGCCGCGTCCGCACCGTGTTCACCCACACCGTGCCGGTTGACGCCTATCGCGGCGCCGGCCGGCCAGAGGCGGCCTACGTGATCGAGCGGCTGGTCGATGCGGCGGCTCGAAAACTCGGGATGACGCCGGATGCGATCCGGCGCAAGAATTTCATTCCGCCAAAGGCGATGCCGTACAAGACCGCGACCGGGAAGGTCTATGATTCCGGGGACTTCACCGCGCATATGAAGCGCGCGATGGAAGTCGCCAACTGGAAGGAATTCCCCAAGCGCGCCAAGGCGGCCAAGAAGGCCGGGCTGGTGCGCGGCATCGGCATGGCGAGCTATGTCGAGGTCTGCGGCACCATGGGCGAGGAAACCGCCAATGTCGCGCTCGATCCGAATGGCGACATCAGCATTCTGATCGGCACCCAGTCGACCGGGCAGGGCCACCAGACCGCCTACGCCCAGCTCGTCGCCGAGCAGTTCGGGGTGCCGCCGGAACGCGTCCATGTGCTGCAGGGCGACACCGACAAGATCGCGACCGGCCTCGGCACCGGCGGTTCGGCTTCGATCCCGACCGGCGGCGTCAGCGTCCAGCGCGCCACCCGCGAGCTCGGCAACAAGCTCAAGGAGATCGCCGCCGAAGCGCTGGAAACCAGCGCCGGCGACCTTGAGATCAGCAACGGCGTCGTGCGCATCGCCGGCACCGATCGTTCGATCAGCTTTGCCGATCTGGCCAAGCGGCGCGGCGTCGATCCGTCGAAACTGAATGCGAGCGCGACCTTCACCCAGGCCGACGGCACCTACCCCAACGGCACCCATCTGGCCGAAGTCGAGATCGACCCCGCGACCGGGATCATCAGGATCGTCAATTATGTCATCGTTGATGATTTCGGCGTGACGCTCAATCCGCTGCTGCTCGCCGGCCAGGTCCATGGCGGGGCGATGCAGGGGATCGGCCAGGCCTTGATGGAGCAGGCGGTCTATAGCGCAGCCGACGGCCAGCTCGTCACCGGCACCTTCATGGATTACGCGCTGCCACGGGCCGCCGACGGCCCCTCATTCCACTTCGAAACCCACAACGTGCCCTGTACGACCAACCCGCTCGGCGTCAAGGGTGCGGGCGAGGCCGGCGCCATCGGCTCCTGTCCCGCCATTGTCAACGCGATCGTCGAGGGCCTTTGGCGAGAGTACAAGATCGATCATATCGACATGCCGGCGACACCCGAACGGGTCTGGATCGCAATCCGCGAGGCAAGGAAGCGTCATAATCTCTGATATTTTCCGTAAGCGGGGAATGAAGTCCCGCCTGCGGTGTTGGCAGAAAGCAGGCAAGGCTTGCGGCGGTCGCGGGCCTGCACGCGTCACGGCAAGAAAAGGGGTTCCCGGATGAAGCGAATTTTGGTGGTCGCAGGAGCGTTGTTGCTGAGCGTTGGCGTAGGCATCGCCCAGCAGGATAAGGTCAAGCAGGACCAGGACGTCATGAAGGCGACCGGCAGGGCGATGGGCGCGGTGCTGAGCCCGATGGTCAAGGGCGAGAAACCCTATGACCAGGCGGCCGTCGATCAGGCGCTCAAGCAGTTCGAGGATACCGCCAAGAGGCTTCCGACCATGTTCCCGGAGAGTACCAAGGGCCTGAAGGCCGAGGGCGACTTCAGCGCCTCGCCGAAGATCTGGGAAGACAAGGCCGGCTTCGCGGCCAAGATCGCCAGCTTCGCCAAGGCGGTGACCGAGACCAAGGCGAAGATCAAGGATCTCGACTCGCTGAAGGCCAACGTGCCTGTCATCGGCAAGGAATGCAGCAGCTGTCACGAGACATACCGCGTCAAGAACAGCTAACCCAGTTTCCGATCGACGAAAGAGGGCGGATGCCTGGTGCATCCACCCTCTTTTTTCGTCCCGGATCAGCTTCCTGAACCTGCCGCGGCGTTCGGGATCGATGTTGCCGTCAGAGCGAATCTCTTTTGTGAACAATGGTCTGATGGATTTCCTGCGCGATCTCGCCTTAAGCGCCCCGGAATTTGTGTAAGCTTGGTGGACCAGGTGCTGCCGAGCTGGCGATCGTTCGGGAAGCGCGCGATCCCGCTCCAGTTGGGGCGCCTCACGACGGAGCCGTCAATGCTGCGACGAATCCTCCTTGCCATGGCATTGGCCGGCATTGCCGGCCTCGGGGTTTTCTGGTGGCTGACGATCCCGGCGGTGGTTGCGCCGGCTTCGCTTGCGCCGCACACGCCCAACCTCGCCAACGGCCTCGTTGCATTCAATGCGGGTGGATGCGCCTCCTGCCACGCCGTCCCCAACCAGCCCGATCGGCTCAAGCTAGGCGGTGGACTGGCGATGCCTTCGCCGTTCGGGACGTTTTACGCCCCCAACATCTCGCCCGATCCGAATGACGGCATCGGCCGCTGGACCGAAGCCGAGTTCGTGACCGCAGTGCTGAAGGGGACCTCGCCGCAGGGCGCGCATTACTTCCCGTCGTTTCCCTACGCCTCCTACCAGCACGCGACAGTCGCGGATGTTCGCGACCTCTTCGCCTATCTGAAGACGCTGGCCCCGGTGAGGGGCAAGGCGCGCGATCACGACGTGCCGTTTCCCTTCAACATCCGCCGCAATGTCGGCGTCTGGAAATGGCTGTTCGTGGACGGCAAGCCGTATGCGCCTGACGCCGCGCGTTCGGCGTCCTGGAATCGCGGCGCCTATCTCGTCAACGGCCTCGGCCATTGCGCGGAGTGCCACAGCCCGCGCAATTTCCTTGGCGGCATCGTCGCGGCGCAGCGCCTGGCCGGCGGACCCAATCCCGAAGGCGAGGGCTGGGTGCCAAACATCACCCAGAAGGGAACGCTTGCCGGATGGAGCGTCAAGGATATCGCCTATTTCCTCGAAACCGGGCAAACGCCCGAGGGCGACACCGCCGGCGGCTCGATGGCGCGCGTCATCCGGAACACGTCGCAATTATCCGCTGAGGACCTTGCCGGCATGGCCGAGTATCTGAAATCGCTGCCGCCGATCGAGGGGCCGCCGCGGCCAAAAAGGGCAAAGAGCGGTTGAGAATCCTGCTGAAGATCGTGGCGCCCGCCATCAGGGCGTCAGGGCGGGTGGGATGGGTTTCCGCCTTTCCGGCAAGCGCGCCAGGATCGACAGCGGCCTGGGCGGCGCTGGCGTGGCGTTCTTGTTTTTTCGGGAATCCGAGACGCGTTTGACGGGAGTGAAGGCGGTGAACCGGCGGTCGAGATCGCCCGTCCGATAAAACACGCTGCCGCGATCGAAATAGGCGGCTTGAATGGCCAGATGGTAGGCGGCGAAGCCCGCCAGCGGGTCGAAGCGGCCGATTGCCCCGGTCCTTGAGTCCGCCTCGATTGCCACGGCCGCGCCGCCGGCCGATGCCTCCCCAGCATGCTGCATGCGCGCGTCGTTTCTGGCGATGGCGCCAGGCGCCGCCGCCGCAATGCCGTAGGCACGGCCTACCGTCCCGTCAGTTGGGATCTCCGCGGCGCCGGGTGGTTTCGAAAACAGGCCGAGCAGGACGTAACCGCCGACCAGCACGGCTGAAATGATTGTCGCGGCCATCGTGTTGGAGGCAAATCTGCCGACGACCTCGTAGGTGCTGGTCGTTTTCGCGACGGGCGGTTGAAGCGCAATGGCGAGCAGTTGATCGTAGGTCGCGCGTTGCTCGGCATCGGTCAGGATGTCGTGGGCGCGCATCAACTCCCTGAATCTCAGCGCGGCCTCGGGATTGCCGGGGTTAAGGTCGGGATGGGTAGCCTTGGCGGCCTTGCGGAAGGCAGCCCGCAGGGCGTCGGCGTCGTCGTTCGGAAGCGCTCCGAGCAGGTCGTATAACGTCCCCATGGTGGTACTCGCGACTAATTCCCCCTCGGAAAAACTCCCCGCTGCGGAGCCCCCGATTGGCGACGCCGTTCAGAAATGAAAAATATCAAGGCGATAGCAAGATGCTCGCATGGCAAAAGCGTGCCCTTGGCCGCATCCCTGACGAGTGGAGGGGGCCAATGGCAAGCCGTTGGGCCGCCATGCTGGACTAACCGGTGCCGAACGCCTTGAAGGTGATGATGGTGTGGGTGTCCTGGATGCCCGGAATCACCTGAACCCGCTCGTTGACGAAATGGCCGATGTCGGTGTCGTTGTCGACGTAGAACTTGACCAGCAGGTCGTAGTCGCCGGCGGTGGAATAGATCTCCGAGGCGATCTCGGCTTCCGCCAGCGCGTTGGCGACGGCGTAGGATTGGCCGAGCTTGCATTTGAACTGGACGAAGAAAGGAACCATGGCGGTCGTCTCCAGGCATCTCAGACGCAATAGGCCAAAAACCGCAGGGCATGGCAAGCTTGCTGCCCGTGACCGGGGGCGCTAGTTTCTTGTTTCCTCTCGCGAACCGCCCTCCGATTTGCTCGAAAACGCGGTGACAAAGCCGATGGTCCCGATCCCACGATCAGCGCGAGGCCAAGCATGACGACGCCGATCGCGCTCACGATTGCCGGCTCCGATTCCTCCGGCGGGGCGGGCATCCAGGCAGACCTCAAGACATTTGCCGCGCTCGGCGTCTACGGTGCGTCCGTGATTACGGCGCTGACCGCGCAGAACACCACCGGCGTCAGCGGCATTCATCAGGTGCCGGCGGAATTCGTCGCCGCGCAGATCGACGCGGTATTTTCTGATCTCGACATCGGCGCGGTCAAGATCGGCATGGTGGCGCAGCCGGCGAGCATCGACGCCATCGTCGCCGGGCTGACGCGCTGGTCGCCGAAGCATGTGGTGCTGGATCCGGTGATGGTGGCAACATCGGGCGATCGGCTGCTGGCGGCCGAAGCCGTTGATGCGCTGCGGACGAAACTCATTCCGCGCGCCTCGGTGATCACGCCGAACCTGCCCGAGGCCGCGGCCCTGCTCGACGAACCGGTGGCGAGGGAGGAGGCCGAGGTGAAGGATCAGGGCAGGCGGTTGCTGGCGTTGGGCTGCAAGGTGGTGCTGATCAAGGGTGGTCATGGCGAGGGCGCCGAGAGTATCGATTACCTGATCGACGCCGACGGCGCCGTCGTGCTGGCCGCGCCGCGCATTGCCACCAGGAACACCCACGGCACCGGCTGCTCGCTGTCGTCGGCGATCGCGGCCGGGCTTGCCAAAGGCGAGGGAATGGCGACCGCCGTGGCTCGCGCCAAGGCCTGGGTCAGCGCCGCAATCGCTGCCGCCGACCGCTTCAGCGTCGGGCGCGGTCACGGGCCCGTTCACCATTTTCACAGGTTTTATTGACGCGCGGTTCGTTAAGGCGCGATTTTAACCACCCTCACAGCCGCGTTCGCGCCATGTCGCCTCGTTGTCGCATCGGGCTGCTATTTGCAGTCAAGGTGCAAGACCGATTCTATCGACGCCAATGGCCGCATGGGTTGTCATCGCCCTGTCACACAAGTGCAATAGGTGCTGTCGCATGGGTAGTGGCTCCCTGATTGAAGAAAGCCCGGAGCGGCGCTTTCGTACCTTGTTCATTTCCGACGTCCATCTCGGAGCCCGCGGCTCGCAAGCTGACCGATTGCTGGACTTCCTCAGGAGCCACGACGCCGACACCATCTATCTTGTCGGCGACATCGTCGATGGCTGGGCGCTGAAATCCGGCTGGTACTGGCCGCAATCGCACAACGACTTCGTGCAGAAAATGCTGCGCAAGGCCCGCAAAGGCGCCAAGGTCATCTATGTGCCCGGAAATCACGACGAGTTCCTGCGCAACTATTACGGCACGCATTTCGGCGGCATCGACGTGGTGGAAAACACCATTCACGAAGGGGCCGACGGCAAGCGCTATCTCGTCATCCACGGCGACATCTTCGATCTCGTGGTGCAGAACGCGCGTTGGCTCGCCCATCTCGGCGACAAGGCCTATGATTTCGCCATTCAGATGAATCGTCTGGTCAACTTCTTCCGGCGCTTGTTCGGCGTACCCTATTGGTCGCTGTCGCAATGGGCGAAGCAGAAGGTCAAGAACGCCGTGAATTACATCGGCGCATTCGAACAGACGCTGGCCGGCGAGGCGCGGCGGCACGGCGCCGACGGCGTGATCTGCGGCCACATCCACTACGCCGCCATCCGCGACGAACACGGCATCCGCTACATGAATTGCGGCGACTGGGTGGAAAGCTGCACCGCGCTGGCCGAACACGAGGACGGCCGGTTCGAAATCATCACCTGGACCGATCTCTCGCGACGGGCGGTGCCGGTCCCCCGCGTCGCGGCGCGCGCCGCGTGACGCATATTCTGGTCGCAACCGATGCGTGGCATCCACAGGTCAATGGCGTGGTGCGCACGCTGACCGCGATGGCCGAGGCGGCAAAGGGCTTCGGCGTCGAGATCAGCTTCCTTACGCCGCAATCGTTTCGCACCTTCGCGATGCCGAGCTATCCCGGTCTGCGGCTGGCCTTGCCTTATCCTGCCAAGATCGCGCGATTGATCGAGGCCGCAAGGCCAGACGGCATTCACGTCGCGACCGAAGGCCCGATCGGGCTTCTGGTGCGACGCTACTGCCGCAAGCACGGCCTGCCGTTCACCACGGGTTTTCACACCCGCTTTCCGGAATATGTCTCCGCGCGTTCGTCGATTCCGGAATCATGGGTATGGCGCGCGCTGCGCCGCTTCCACCGGCCGAGCCGGGCGGTGATGGCGGCAACGCCGGCGCTTGCGGCCGAGTTGCGCATGCGCGGCTTTCGCAATGTCGTGCTGTGGTCGCGCGGGGTCGATACCTCGCTGTTTCATCCGCGCGCGGCCGATCTTTGCCTGCCGAAGCCGGTGTTCCTCAGCGTCGGCCGGGTCGCCGTCGAGAAAAACCTCGAAGCTTTCCTCGAACTCGATCTGCCCGGCACCAAGCTCGTGGTCGGGGACGGTCCGGCGCGGGCGGCGCTGGAGCGAAACTATCCCAAGGCGGTGTTCCTCGGTGCGCGACACGGCGAGGAACTGGCGGAGGTCTATGCGGCGGCGGACATATTCGTATTTCCGAGCAAGACCGACACCTTCGGTCTGGTGCTGCTGGAGGCGCTGGCGAGCGGCCTGCCGGTGGCGGCTTACCCGGTCACTGGGCCCCGTGACGTGATCGGCACGGCGCCGGTCGGCGTCCTCAGCGAGGATTTGCGCGTGGCATGCCTGCAGGCGCAGCAAATATCGCGGGAAGCATGTGTTGAATTTGCCGCCGCCCATACCTGGCAAGCTTCCGCCAGGGTCTTTATCGAACACGCCCTCAACCGTTGCCCGGTGGAGCCGGAGGGCGGGCAGGTGCAATTTGCGGCGTGAGAACCGGATTTCGTCGCCATACTTCGCCTGAACGGGTTGAAACGATCCTGAATCGGTCTTGAATCTTTCTTGCCCGGCCCTCTGCCGGCGCGATACAAGGCATGCATGACCGAACCAGCCCCCATTGCAGCGGTCGGCGCTGCGGATATCGAAGCGGCGGCGCGGGTGGTTGCGCCATTCGCGGTGCGAACGCCGCTGTTGTCGTTCCCCGTTCTCGACGAGCGCATCGGCACCAAGGTGTTCCTGAAGCCGGAAATGCTGCAGCGGACCGGATCGTTCAAGTTTCGCGGCGCGTTCAACAAGCTGGCGTCGATCCCGCAGGACAAGCGCGGCGGCGGCGTGGTGGCGTTCTCCTCCGGCAACCACGCCCAGGGCGTGGCGGCGGCGGCGAAGATCCTGAACATGCGGGCGACCATCGTGATGCCCGCGGATTCTCCCTTGACCAAGCGCGAGCGCACCAAGGGATATGGCGCCGAGGTCGTGCTCTATGATCGCGACCGGGAAGACCGCGAAGCCATCGCCAACGGCATTGCCGATAAGCGCGGCGCGACACTGGTGCGTCCCTATGACGATCCCTTCGTGATCGCCGGGCAGGGCACGGTCGGCCGCGAGATCGCCGAGGACATGGCGGCACTCGGGCTCTCGCCCGACATCGTGGTGGCGCCGGCTTCGGGCGGCGGCCTGATCGCCGGGGTAGCGACGGCGGTCAAGGCGAAATATCCCCACGCCCAGATCGTGGTCGCCGAGCCCGAGGACTATGACGATCACGGGCTGTCGTTGCGCGCCGGACATCGCGAGGCCCATCACGCCGCCGGTCGCACCATCTGCGATGCGCTGATGGCGGCGATACCCGGCGAGATGACGTTCTCGATCAACAGCAAGCTGCTGGCGAACGGCGTCACGGCCTCCGACGAAGAAGTCGGCGCGGCGGTGGCCTATGCCTATCGGGAATTGAAGCTGGTGGTCGAACCCGGCGGCGCCGTTGGCCTGGCCGCCCTGCTGGCCGGTCGCATCGACGTCAAGGGCAAGAACGTCGTGATCGTGCTCTCCGGCGGCAATGTCGATGCCGACCTGTTCGCCAGGCTGGTCGCCTGATCAAACCCGACAAAAATGAAAACGGGCAGGGCATGTGCTGCCCTGCCCGACAACATCAATTCACGCTTAGCGCCTGAATCCGCCGCTCCCGCCAAACGAGCTAACGGACTGGGTTGTCATCAAGCGCGAGCTGGAATTGCCGCTGGTGACGCCGCCATTCATCGTGCGCGGCGCGAAGCTGCGTTCCGGCTTGCCCTGGATCCGCATCGGAGCGGCGTCGATCCTGCCGGGGAAGGTTGTGACCTTGCCGGGATTGCCGTTGTTGTTGCCGACGTTGACGGGCGCCGGGTTGACCTTGCCGGGGAACGGCATGACCTTGCCGGGAATGCCATTGTTGTTGCCGACGTTGACGGGCGCCGGATTGACCTTGCCGGGGAACGGCATGACCTTGCCGGGAATGCCATTGTTGTTGCCGACATTGACGGGCACAGGATCGATCTTGCCGGGCAAGGTCGTGACCTTGCCGGGATTGCCATTGATGATGCCGCCGCCGTTGCCGGGGTTGATCGTTGTCGCGGCTTTGGCCGGCAGCGTGATGATCTTCGAAGGGACGGGCATGTGCGCGTTGGCGCCAAGGTTGTCCTTGGAGATGCCAAGGGAGTTGCCAAGGCCGGGCGCGCCACCGATGTTGTTCGGCTTGAACGTCGGCGACGACTTTGCCAGATGCGTGAACTGCATCAGCGGCACGGCCTTTGGCTGCAGCTGCAGCTTCAGAGCCGTCTTGGCATAGGGGCTGTCAGCGTAGGAGTCATGGAACGCCTTGTAGGCGTGGGGAGAATTCGCCATCACGGCCTTGTTCCACGCCCTCGCCTGCAGCAGGTTGCCGAGCAGCACGCGGATGCGAAGGCACAGCGGATCGTGCGGGTAGAGGCGGATGAACTCCTGATAGTGTTCGGGCGTACCCTCGGACAGCACGAAATCATAGGCCTGGCGTACCGAGCGCGAGGGCAGGTTGGACGCGGTCTGGACGATCGGGCTGCGGTCCGGCGCACGGGTCCCGGCCTCTGCCGTATCGCCGAAGAAATAGAAGTCGGAGGTCAGCGACGAGCTTTCCCACGGCGTCTGCCGGCCGTCGGTCGTGTTGTTGACCTCGAGCCGGACCCGCTTGAACAATTGCTCGATCGGCAAATTGGGCTCGCGCGCGACATTGAGGAAAGCCGACGTGTACGGGCTGTGGTTGCCGTCGCCATCGGCGGCTTCCGTGCCCGGCGCGGTCGAGTAGCCGACGATCGAGCCGCGCGGCGCGTCGACGATGGCAAGGCCGCGTCCGGCGTCGTTGATCTCCGGAAACGGATTGTTGCGGCAGGCGTCCAAAATGACGATGCGCATCCGGCTCGGGATCGATTCCAGCGTTCCCATCACGTCGACCAGCCGCAGCGAGTTGCTTTCGAGATCGGACGGCGAGGTGATCCTGGCATCGACCGGCAGCAGGTAATTCTCGCCCGCCAACTGCACGCCGTGACCGGCGTAATAGATCATTGCGACGGCGCCGGGGCCGCGGGCGGCGACCTTGAAGGAGAAATCCTGCATCGCCCTGACCATGTCGCTGCGCGTCAGGTCGATCGCCTGCGTCACTTCGAAGCCCGCGGAGTTCAACAGCTGCGCCACCGATTGGGCGTCGTTGCCGGGATTGGCGAGTTTCGGCGCGGTCTGGTAATTCGAGTTGCCGATCACCAGCGCGACCCGCTGGTCGGCAGCCGGCGGCGATTGGATGCCGTTGCGGATGTCGGCATTCGGGGCCTCGGCGAAGGCCGCTCCGGCGAAGCTCAGCAAGCTGCCCAACAGACCAGCGCATAACAGTAACGGCTTGAAACGGAACATGGCGGCGCTCCTTGCGATCTCAAAGCGAGATTTGGGAGCACGGTAGGGTCAGGCGGCGAGGGTGTACGTGATCTTCATCACTTTCCGGATCCGGGCTGAATGGCCGCCACCTTCAGGCGAAACGGCAGCAGTGCGACCGACATCGGCAGTTGGCCGATGCTTTCGCCGTCGACGTCGGCACGGACCATGCGATCGCTGTCGATCGTGATCCGCGTCGCGTGACGCCGCGAGACTTTCGGGTGCGCGATGTAGCTGCCGTCGCCCAGCTTGGGGACGATCCTGGTCAGCGTCTCCCAGTGCCCGATGTCGCCGACCATGATCAGATCGAGCTTGCGGTCACTGGGATCGGCGCCCGGCGCCAGCATCAAGCCTTCGCCCGCACCGTCGAAACTGCACAGCATCAGGGACCACATTGGCAGATTCTGCTCGGGCTCGTCGTCGATCCTGAGCCGGTAGGGGCGCGGGCTGTAGGTCAGCGATGTCAGCGCGGTCATCAGGACGTAACTGACCGGGCCGAGCCGTTTCAGGAGCGGCACGCGCTGAGCCCGCCAGGAGATCGTGGCGGCGGCGCCGACAATCGCGAGCACGAAACCATACCGCGTGACCGGATGTCCCGCATACCCCCTAGCCTCGGCGCGGAACACGTCGATCTCGCGCGTCAGCCCGGCGGCGATGGCCCGGCTGGCATCGGCGAGCGCGATCTGGCCGAACGAGCGGCTGAGTTCGTTCGAGGTGCCGCCGGGCAGTTGCGCCAGCACCAGGTCGGGAGCGATCGGCCGGTCGTCCGATATCACGCCGTTCATCATCTCGCTGAAGGTGCCGTCGCCGCCCACCGAGACCAGGCGGCGATAGCCGGCGTCGACCGCTTCCTGCGCCAATTCAATGGCATGGTTGGGCGCCCGCGTTATCGCAATGTCGCGATCGCCGAGCGAGCCGAGATGTCGCTCGAGTTCAGCGCGAATCTGCGGCCAGCGTTTGCCGCAATTGCCCTTGTTCGCCATCGGATTGACGATGACCCTGGTTTTCACTGACATCTCCGGCGGACGACCATCGCGCCAGCTTGATCCTGGCGCGGCGCTGAATCAATCGGAAAGCGAGGCTCGCGGATGCAGCAAACGCGCCTGGCGTCTTCAGCGCGGCCGTTGTCAGGAGAACAGCGCGATCCGCTCGGCCTGGCTCATGCGCCGGATCGGCGCGAGCGCGTCGCTGGCCGAATGGGCAGGCTTGCGCATCATGCCGCGCGCAATGATGGACGAGCCGAGCGAGTCGTCCGCCGGCGGCGCGCCAGACTCGGCCTTCGCAGCGGCTGGCGCAGGCTGAACCGCGGCTCGAATCGGCGGCTCGATTGGCGCGGACGCTTCGGCCAGATCGGCCGGCTCGGTGGCCACCGCGACAGTCTCTTCGTCATCGATCGGGTCCGGTGCGCCCATTTCCATCGCGATCATGTCGAGAACCGCGTCGTCATCGGCGTCGGCGGTATCGCCGTCGGGTGCAGTCGCCGCGGATGCGTCCGCTGCCGCCAACCCGACTTCCGTTTCGGCCAGCGCGGCTTCGGCGAGGCCGGCGTCATTTCCGTCTCGCAGCGAGGCCCCAGCTTCTTGATTTGATGCGACTTCCAGATGCGGGCCGGTTTCCGCCTCGCCCGAAACCGCTTCAGCCGGCGAATCGGACGCTTCGGGCGCAGAAGTCGCCTCGATGGCCTCGGCCGTCGCCGCGGCATCGGTGTCAGGGGCGAGCGCGCGGTGGGGGTCGCCGAACTGCTCAAGCTGCCCCTCCAGCATGGCGAAGGCTGCGCTCAGCGCCGCCGTTGCCTGATCGGAGGAAATCTGTTCGACGCCCTTTTCGATGACGGTGACCTGCGAATCGATCAGGTCGCAGATGCGCCCGTCATTGCCGATTTCCCGAAGCCGCCAGGCGATCTCGCGCAGCACCCGCGCGCCCTTGCGGACCGGCGCCAGCCGCTGTTCCAGCGCGAGGCTGTCGAGCGCTTCGCTCGCCGATTCCTGTGCCGCTGCGACCGCCCCGCGAATCGCGGCGAGCGCCTTGGCAAGGCTGTCCTCGGCGGCGGCTGCGGCCGCGGCGGCCGCGGCCCGCTCCTGCGCCGCCAGGCTTGCTTCCTGGCGCAGGCTTTCCTCGCGCTGCAGGCTTTCCTCGCTCTGCAGGGCTTCTTCCTTGTGGGCCGCCAGGCTCTGCTCGATCCGCGCCACCGCATCCAGCACCATGCGGGTGTCGGCATTGCGGTTGCGCTTGGCGTACTCGGTCAGGAACCAGCGGCCCCGCGACGTCTCCATGAAGGCTTCGCTGATCGCGGCATAGTCAGCCTCGCTCGGCATCGCGGCGCGAGCTGAGATCGGCGAGAGAGCGAATACTTCATCGGCCATGATAAACTCTTCGCGCAAATTACCGCGCGTTGCGATAACGAAACAACGCGATATCGGGCAAATCACAGTTTATTTGATGTCAAGCGAATCACAAATCCCCATCGATTCCAAGGGCGCATCGCGGCGATTCGCCGTCAGGCTGTCGCTGTTTTACGGCGCGACCTTCGGCATGATCGGCGCCCATCTGCCGTTTTTCACAGTCTGGCTGAAGGCAGTCGGCATCGACGCATGGTGGATCGGTGTCATCGCCGCGGTACCCTCGCTGACGCGGTTTACGGTGCTGCCCGTCGTGACCAGCCTGGCGGAGCGGTTCTCGCTGCGTGGGGCGCTGATCGTCACCGCGCTGGCGACCGCGCTCGGCTTTGCCGTGATCGGCACGCAACATCTGCCGTTCGCGGTGCTGCTCGTCTATGTCGTTACCTGCTCGTTCTGGACGCCGCTGATTCCACTGACCGACGCCTACGCGCTGCGGGGCGTGGCGCGGTTCGGCCTGAACTACGGCCCGCTGCGGCTGTGGGGCTCGGCGGCTTTCGTGGTGGGGGCGCTGGCCTGCGGGATGCTGGTCGATGTCGTCGCGGCCACGCACCTGATCTGGGTGATCGCCGGGGTCGCCGCGCTCGGCGCGATCGCCAGCCTGGGATTGCAGCCGCTGGACCGTCCCAAGGCCGCTGCGGCGGCAGTCAAGGGCGCGAGCGCGCTGCTGCGCGATCCCGGCTTCCTCGCCATCATCTTCACGTCGGCGCTGATCCAGGGCAGCCACGCGGCCTATTACACCTTCGCCTCGATCAGCTGGCAGGCGGCCGGGCTGAACGGACTGACCATTGCCGGGCTGTGGGTGCTGGGCGTGCTCGCCGAGATTGTGGTGTTCGCGCTGTCGCCGCGCTTCACGCTCTCGCCGGCGCTCCTGGTGGTGATAGCAGCACTCAGCGCGGTGGCGCGCTGGCTGATCACCGCGCAGGAGCCGTCGGTCGCGCTGCTGGCGATGGTACAGCTCGCGCATGGACTGACCTACGGCCTGACCCAGGTCGGCACCATGAGCCTTCTGGTGCGCCACGTGCCGATCCACATGATGGCGCGCGGGCAGGGCTACCTCGCGGCCTGCGGCGGCATCGTCACCTCGGTAGCGTCGATCCTGTCGGGCATGGTCTATGCGGGCTACGGCCAGCGGGTCTATTACCTGATGGCGGCGATGGCGCTGGTCGCCGCTGGCGTCATGTGGCTGGCGCGCGGGCGGCTCAGAGCGTTGGCAAGGGAAGCGGGCACCGGGTCGCGCTAACGGATGCGCAAGGCGTTGACGCTTTGCGCATCAGCCCCACAATGCGGCTTCCGGCGGATAGATCAGGCTGCCATCATAGCGCAGGCCGCCGTCGCGGTCGCGCGCCAGCAGTAGCGGTCCGTCGAGGTCGACGAACCGGGCCTGGTGGGCAATCAGCATGGCCGGGGCCATCGCCAGCGACGTCGCGACCATACAGCCGATCATGATCTCGAAGCCGAGCGCGTGCGCGGCTTCCGCCATCGTCAGCGCCTCCGTCAGCCCGCCGGTCTTGTCGAGCTTGATGTTGACGGCGTCGTAGCGCCCGCGAAGGGCGGCCAGCGAGGCGCGATCATGCACGCTTTCGTCGGCGCAGACCTCGACCGGCCGCTTGATGCGCGCCAGCGCCTCATCCTGGCCGGCCGGCAATGGTTGCTCGACCAGCGTCACGCCGGCCTCGGCGCAGGCGGCGAGGTTTTGTTCGAGATTGTCCGGTGTCCAGGCCTCGTTCGCATCCACGATCAGTTCGGTCCGGGGAGCGGCCTTGCGCACCGCTGATATCCGCGCGCCGTCGCCGTCACCGCCAAGCTTGATCTTGAGCAAGGGCCGATGCGCGGCTGCCTCGGTCGCCGCCGCCATCGCCGCCGGAGTTCCCAGCGAAATCGTGAACGCGGTGATGCAGGGCCGCGGTGCCGGTCGGCCGAGCAGCGCCCAGGCCCGCTTGCCGGCGGCCTTGGCCTCAAGGTCCAGCAGCGCGCAGTCGAGCGCGTTCCGCGCCGCGCCGGCAGGCATCGCCCGCTGCAGCGATTGCCGGTCCAGTCCTTTGGCAAGCTCCCTCTGCATCGCCGCGAGGGCTTTCAGCGTTGCTTCCGGGGTCTCGCCGTAACGGGGGTAGGGCACGCATTCGCCGCGCCCGACATGGTCGCCCTGGCTGACGGTCGCGACCACAAGCACGGCCTCGGTCCTGGCGCCCCGGCTGATCGTGAAGGCGCCGGCGATGGGCCAGCGTTCGATCGCTGCGGAAAGCTTTGGGAATTCGGTGGAAGTCATTTTAACGTATGGCGATTTCTGGACCGTGCGCTTGCTCGCTGCAGCCAACTATGGCTGGTTAGGGACGGATTCGACAAGGCCAAGTGGCGCGGAACCTGGTGTTCTGGCATCAGGAGCGTATCGGCCGAAGGATGGACATCTTGAGCGGCGACCCGACATTGGAGCGGATAGCCAGCGGCAACGCGCTGGCGCTGTGCGCCACGGGCTCGTGGACGGCGCGGTTTGCTCCGATGCTGGAACGGATGGTGGCCGACGCCGAAGCGCTCGGCGGCACCCGCCCCAACATCTTCATCGACGCATCGCGGGTGTCGAAGCTCGACACTTTCGGCGCCTGGCTGATCGAGCGGCTTCGCCGCAGTCTCAGCCGGGGCGGCACCGAGGCGCAGATCGCCGGGCTCTCGGCCAATTATGCGAGCCTGGTCGACGAGGTGCGCCGGGTGAAGGCCGAGCCGATCGTCGAGGCCAGCTCCGTGACCATCACGGGCATGCTGGAACAGATCGGCCGCAGCGTCGCCGGCGTCGGCGGCACGCTGATCGGGTTGATCGACATGCTGGGCGCGGTGCTGGCCGCCGCCGGCCGGGTCATCATCCGTCCCCGCGGCTTCCGCCTGACCTCCACGGTGCATCACCTGGAGCAGGTATGCTGGCGCGCGGTGCCGATCGTGGTGCTGATCACCTTCCTGATCGGCTGCATCATCTCGCAGCAGGGCATTTTCCACTTCCGCAAGTTCGGCGCGGATATCTTCGTGGTCGACATGCTGGGCGTGCTGGTGCTGCGCGAGATCGGCGTGCTGCTGGTGGCGATCATGGTGGCGGGCCGCTCGGGCTCGGCCTACACCGCCGAACTCGGCTCGATGAAGATGCGGGAGGAAATCGACGCGCTGCGCACCATGGGCTTCGATCCGATCGAGGTGCTGATCCTGCCGCGGATGCTGGCGCTGGTGCTGGCGTTGCCGATCCTGGCTTTCCTCGGCGCGATGGCCGCGCTTTATGGCGGCGGGCTGGTGGCGTGGCTCTATGGCGGCGTCGAGCCCGAGGCTTTCCTGCTGAGGCTGCGCGACGCGATCTCGATCGACCATTTCGTCGTCGGCATGATCAAGGCGCCGGTCATGGCCGCGGTGATCGGCATCGTGGCCTGCGTCGAGGGACTTTCCGTGCAGGGCAGCGCCGAGTCGCTCGGGCAGCACACGACATCCTCGGTGGTGAAGGGAATTTTCTTCGTGATCGTGATGGACGGCGTGTTCGCCATCTTCTTCGCATCGATTGGAATGTAGCCATGGCGGGCGAGATGACCGATGCCATCATCCGGGTTCGCGACATCACCGTGCAGTTCGGCAAGACGCGGGTGCTCGACGGGCTCAATCTCGACGTCCGGCGCGGCGAGATCCTCGGCTTTGTCGGCCCCTCCGGCGCCGGCAAGTCGGTGTTGACGCGCACCATCATCGGCCTCGTGCCGAAGCGCAGCGGCCGCATCGAGGTGTTCGGCGTCGATCTCGACGCGGCCGATGCCGCGCAGCGCCGCAGCGTCGAGCGCCGCTGGGGCATCCTGTTTCAGCATGGCGCGCTGTTTTCCTCGCTCACCGTGCGGCAGAACATCCAGTTTCCGGTGCGCGAATATCTCAACCTCTCGCAGCGGCTGCTCGACGAGATCATGGTGGCCAAGCTTGGCATGGTGGGCCTGCGGCCCGAAGTCGCCGACCGCTTTCCGTCCGAGCTTTCCGGCGGAATGGTCAAGCGCGTGGCGCTGGCGCGCGCGCTGGCGCTCGATCCCGAACTGGTGTTCCTAGACGAGCCGACCTCGGGCCTGGATCCGATCGGGGCCGGCGATTTCGACGAATTGGTCCGTACTCTGCAGCGTACTTTGGGCTTGACGGTTTTCATGGTAACCCATGACCTCGACAGCCTTTACACGGCATGTGACCGCATCGCTGTTTTGGGAAGCGGCAAGATCATTGCCGCGGGAACGATTGCCGACATGCAGGCCTCGCAGCATCCGTGGCTGAGGCAATATTTCCACGGCAAGCGCGCCCGTGCGGTGATGGGGGCATGATCCCTTCGGAAGAGATCGTGCCAAACAACAGCTATAGAGCGGGGTCCGGGCAGCGGGGCTGCGCGGATGCCGACACCGGAGTGGCCTGAGGATGGAAACGCGGGCGAACTACGTCCTGATCGGAGCCTTCACGCTGGCGGTGTTCGCCGCGGCGTTCGGCTTTGTGCTGTGGTTCCAGAGCCTGCACACCACCAAGCAGCGCAGCCCGATCCGCATCGTCTTCGAAGGCCCGGCGTCCGGCCTGCGCAACGGCGGCAGCGTCAATTTTAATGGTATCCGAATAGGGGAGGTGGTGTCCGTCAAGCTCGACAACCCGCGTCGCGTGGTGGCGCTGGCGATGGTCGAGAACAACGCCCCGATCCGCAAGGACACCCTGGTGGGCCTCGAATTTCAGGGATTGACCGGCGTTGCGGCGATCTCGCTGAAGGGTGGCGAGGAAGCCGCGGCTCCGGTGCCGCTTGATGAGGACGGGGTTCCGGTGCTGACCGCCGATCCGAATGCGCTGCAGGACGTGACGGAGGCGATCCGCGCCACGCTGCAGAACGTCAACCGCATCGTCGCCGACAACCAAGAGTCGGTGAAGAACTCGTTGCGGAACCTGGAAACCTTCACCGGCGCGCTGGCGCGCAACTCCGAGAAGATCGACAACGTCATGCTCAGGGTCGACGGCGTGATGGGTAAGGCCGACAGCCTGATGCTCGGGCTGAACACCATCGCGGGCGGCGCCGCCGGCGGCGAACTCAACCTGATGGTCAAGTCGATCCGCGAACTCGCCGAGGATTTCGACAAGCGGTCGGGCGCGCTGATGGCCGACGGTCGCCGCACGCTCTCCGACATCAGCCGCGCCGTGAACAATTTCGACCGCAACCCGAGCCGGGTCATCTTCGGCGGAAGCAGCAACGCCGCGCCGGCGGAGCCGGCGCCAGCCGCAACGGCCCCGCCAAGGCAGGCGCCAACCGCGGCCGCGCCGCCGCGCGGACAGAAGAAGCAGTAGGCGGCGAATGGCGGGTAGCGAATAGCGAGTAGTGAATAGCGAGTAGTGAATAGGCTCGCAAGCCCGCGGGATCCAAGGCAAACGGAACCGCGAGGTCTCCGTCTCTCGATTCGCCACTCGCTAGTCGCTACTCGCCCGCTTACGCCAGCCGACCCGCGGCGTGCGCCAGCAGCGTATAGACGAGGCCGGTTTCCGAGGTGAGGTGGCCGCGCAATGCCTGCGGGCCGCGGTCCTCGCGCGCGACGTCGTCGAGCAGACGCTCGAATTCGGCGATGTAGCGGTCGACCGTCTGCTTGAAGGCGCGGTCGGCGCGATATTTGCGGGACACCTCGTCGAACGCCTTCTGTCCGGCCGGGGTGTAGAGCCGCTTGGTGAAGGCTTTGCCCTCGCCGCGCTGGTATCGATCCCACATTTCGGCGGCGAGATTTCGGTCCATCAGCCGGGTGATGTCCAGCGACAGCGACTCCAGCGGATTGGTCACTCCCTGCGGCGGACGGCCGCGCGGAATCTCGCGTCCGCCAGCGCCGCCCGCATCGGTGCGGCTGAGGAGGTCGGACAGCCATCCGTCGCGTGCGCCGTCCTGGCCCGCGGGCGAGACCGATGGGGCTTCGGTGCGGCGTGACGCCGGCATGCCAAGGTCCGGCGGCGGCAGGTTCGACGCGCTGCCGGCGTCGCGCATGCGCGCCTCATTGCGGCCGGCGGTCGCTGTCGCCATCACGGGCTCCTCCGGACGGAGGGCGCTGGCGCGACCGACGCTGACGACGTCAAGGCCGCGGCCGTGGTGGGCGACGATCCGGTTAAGCTCGGCGAGCGCTTCGATCTGGTCGACGATCACCTTGCGCATCTGCGCGGTGCTGTCGGCCGCCTCCTGCGGCATGTCCAGCACGCCGCGGCGCAACTCGTTGCGCGTCGCTTCCAGTTCCTGATGCATCTCGGTGGCCATCTGCTTCATGGCCTGCACCATTGTGCCGAAGCGCTCGGTCGACTGCTTGAACATCTCGTCGGTTTCGTGGGCGCTGTGCTGGTACATCTCGCTCATGGCATCGAGGGTCAGTCGCCGTTCGTTTTCGGCCGCGACCCGGACCGCCTCGAACTGCCGGCTGATCGTGGCCGATCCGGCGCCCGCGGTTTCCGCCACCACGCGCGCGATATCGCGGGCGCGCTCCTCGGCCGCGGCGAGCGATTCGTCGAGCAGGCTGCTGAAACGCGACAGGCGCTGCTCGAGGTCGGCAGTGCGCAGGTCGATGGCGCTCACCAGCGATTCAAGCTGCGACTTCCGTTCGCTGACCGTGGTGGCGGTGTTGAGGTTGGACTTTTCGACCACCGCTGCGGCTTCGACCAGCGCCTTGCCGTGGCTGTCGAACTCGCTCGACAGCGAACCCAGGTTTTCCAGCGCCTTCGCCGTCTTGGCGTTGAACAGGGTCAGTTGGTCTTCCAGTGTCTGTGTCGCGGCGCCGTTGCGCGAGGTCACGTCATTCATGGCGGACACGAAGTCGGCCACCCGGGTCACCAGCGCTCGCTCCAGCGAGTTGAGGTTGTCGTGGGCGCCGGTCAGCACCTCCTGCAGCAGGATGTTGCCTTCCCGCAGCCGTTCGAACAGCGCCACCGTGTCGGTGCGCAGGATCTTGCTGGTCTCCTGCATCTCGGTGACGGCGGCGACCGAGACCTGGCGCGACTGGTCGATCGCCGAGCGCGACGCCTGTTCGAGATCCTTCAGCGACTTGGCCACCGCGCTGGTGGCGAGGTCGCCTGCGGAGGAAATCGAGCGCGCAACGTCCGAGCCGTGGTTTGCCATCGACTGCGAGAACGTCTGGCTGCGGTTTTCGATCGCCATCAAGGCGTCGGCGGTAACACGGTCGATGTCGCTCGTGAGCAGCGTAGCCTTGGCGCTGAGCGCCTCGACCAGCGAACCGCGGCGGTTGTCCACGAGCTGCGCCAGGCGATCGGTCTGCTGCTGGACGTAGGTGACGATTTCGTCGGTCTTGCCGGTCATCGCCGCGCCAAAGCTGCTGCTGGCGGCGAGCACCGAACGTTCGACATCGGCCGTGGTCAATTTCACCTTCGAGCTGACTTCGTTCGACGCGGCCACCAGCGCGCTCTGCGCGTTCTGCGCGCTGGTCTGGATGTTGTCGGTGGTGTTGGCGGTGACGGCGGCCAGCGAACGCTCGACGTCGCTCGCCAGCGACTTGACCTGGTGGGCGGCGTCCGCGGACGCGTTGACCAGCGTGTTCTGGGCCTCGCGGGCGCCGGCGAGCACGGATGCTGCGGTGGCGCTGCCGGCGGCCGAGAGCGTGCGCTCGACGTCGGCGGCCAGCGACTTGATCTGGGTCGCGGCTTCGGACGAGGCCGATACCAGCGTCGTCTGAGCGGCTCGTGCGCCGGTCTGGATGGTCTCGGAAGTATTGACAACCAGGTTCGTCAGCGAGCGCTCGGCGTCCTCGACATGCGACTTGATGCCGGCGGACAACATGTCCGCGCGTGCCATCAGGTCTTCGCTGGCCTGACGGCCGCTGCTTTCGATGCGTCCAGCCACGGCTTCGACGCGGGAGCCGAGCAAATCCTCGAACTGCGCGACGCGGGTGTCGATGTCGGAGGCGATGGCGCCGACGCGGGTCTCGATGCCCTGGTGGATTTCCTGGAACCGCGCCGAGATGCTCTCGGTCAGATAGCTGCTGCGACCATCGAAAGTCTGGATGACGTTCGAAATCCGGTGGTCGACTGCCGCGATCGCCTGCGCCGTGCCGTCGGTGAGCGAGGAGGCGAGCAGGCCAAGCCGCTGGTCAATCGACTGGATCGCCTGCGCCGCGCCTTCGCTGAGCGAGGTCGCGAGCGTGCCGAGGCGGCCGTCGATGGTTTCGGTGACGGATTTGGCGCGGCTGTCGAAGGTCAGTTCCAGCGACTTCAGGCGGCCGTCGACGGTCTCGTCGAACGAGGTGATCTTGGTGCCGAGCGTGGTTTCGAACTGCAGCAGGCGTTGATCCAGCGAGGCGGTGATCTCGCCGCCGTTGGAAGTCAGGCGGTGGTCGAAATTATCGACGTAACTCTTCAAGTTTTCGGCGATCTCCTGCGTCCGCTGGCCCATGCGTTCGACGATCTCGCCGCCGAACGTCTTGACGGTGCGATCGAACTCCGAGATGTGGCGCGTGATCAGCGCCCCCAGCGTGCCGCTGTCGCGGGCGAATCTTTCCGCGAGTTCGCCGCCCTGGTGCTTCATCAGCTCGTCGAAGGCGTTCATCTGCAGCGAGAGGCTGTCATGCGCCGTCTCGGTCTGGCTGACGACCTTGGCGACGAGGGTATTGACGGTTACATCCAGCGCATCGCTGGCCTTGTCGCCGGAGGACATGATGCGGGTTGCCAGGCGGTTGCCAGCCTCGTCGATCTTGTTGACGAGATCGCCGCTGCGCAACTCGAGCTCGAGCAGCAGCGAGTCGGAGGAGTTCTTCAGGGAGTCGTGCACCTGTTCGGTGCGTTCGGAGATGCCGTCGACGATGCTCGATGAGCGCTGTTCGAATTCGCCGGTGATGCGATCGATGCGCTCGTTCAGCATCTCGTGGACCCGATCGGCCAGATCGACGAACTCGTCATGCACGTGGCCGGTCTTGAAGTTGAGGCTGGCGGTGAGCCGTTCGGAGGCGTCGAGCACCGCGCGCGTGGTTTCGGCGCTGGCCTCCTCGAGGCGGTCGAGCAGGTCGCCGCCGCGCTCGCCGAGCGCCAGGATCATGTTGTCACCGGCGTTACTGAGGGCGCTCGTGATGTGCTGGCCGCGCTCTTCCAGCGCGCCGGTGATGCTCTTGGCGACTTCGTCGACACGCGAGGCGATCGCGTCCGAGATCAGCGCGATGTCGTGGCGGAGGTCGATCTGGACCCCGGAAATGGCGCTGCGAACCTGCTCGGCCTGGCCGACGAGATTGTCGCGTTGATGCGCGATGTCCTGCAGCAGCGCGCGAATGCGCACTTCATTGTCGGTGTAGGCGCGCTCAAGTGCTGCGACTTCATTGGCGACGAGCGTTTCCAGTTCGCCGGCGCGCGCGATCGCGCGTTCGACGCCGTCGCCCATCGCCGCGACTTCCCGGCGGATCGCCTGACCGACCGTTACCATGGAGTCGGAGGCGGCACCTTCCGGCTCGGAGAACCGGATCGCGACCTGCGCCATCGATTGCGCGATCATGCGCATCTCCTGGCCGCGCCAGGCGAGGCTGGCGAGGAAATAGAACAACAGCACCGGGGCAAAGAACAGTGCCGCAAGCCCGCCGAGCACCAGCACGCCGCCGCTGCTTTGCCCGATCGCGGTCTGCAGCGCGGGGAGGAAGCTGAGGCTCAGAAGAACGCAGCCGATCAGCCAGATGCCGCCGAAGATGGTGGCAAGCGTATAGACGCTGCGGGCAGGGCGGCCCTTCTGGATGGCCTGCAGAATCTGTCCAATGGTTTCGCGATCGTCGTTGGCGGCGCGTCGGGGGCGCGTCTCTTCGATCGAGTCATAGGCTTGTCGTTCCGCGCTCGCGCGCGCGTCAAGGCGCGCGTCAGGATAGGTGGCGGCAGCGGAGGCGCTGGCGGGAGGCGCGAATTCCTTCCCGAACGAATTCCGGCTGGTATCGACGGTCGTATCGCTGATGTTCAACGCTTCCTGGATGGCCGAAAGCGCGACTTCGGTGGGATCTTTGACCTTCTTGGGAGTGTTCGCCATGTTCAGTCGAAGCCCTCTAACTAATACGCGTTCGGCCGTTCTTGCAAAATACCGCTTGCAAGCCCGAAGCCGACGTCATGCCCCAGCGGACCGCCCACGACCCCTCGGCGGCTGTCCGTTACATCCGCGAGCATCCTATGGGGTGAGCCATACGAAGGAAATGGTTGCATTAAGACATTGTTAATCATCGTTAACAGCTTTTTTGCTTAAAGCCTTAAGGATGCACAGAATTCTGGCGGGCTTCATCCGAATGAGGCAATTTTTCGGCAGAAAGGTTGCGAATACAAGGCGGATTGTGGGGAAAACTATTCGTTAACCTCGCGGTGGTTGGCTGGGGAGCGGTTGGTCCGGGTCATTCGGTCGGCGCCGACCCCAGCAAGGGCAACCCATGTCGCTTAACCTCGAACGGATTGAATGGATGCCATCGCCGCCACTTGCTCCGGATGACGGGCCAATTGATTTTGAACACCTCGCGCGGATGACGCTGGGTGATGCCGGGCTTGAGCAGGAGGTGCTGGCAATGTTTTCGGCCCAGTCGGCGAGGCTCATCGACTCGCTCGCGACCATGCCGACCGATGCGGGGGCACTGGTGCATACGCTGTCGGGATCGGCACGTGCGATCGGGGCTTTTGCCGTCGCCGACGTGGCTGCCCGTCTGCAGACGGTCATCAGCCGAGGTACTGACCCGTCTGAGACGCTGGCCGCGCTTGGCGGTGCGGTTTCGGAGGCCAGGGCGGCGATCGAAGCGGTCTTGCGCCGGTCTTGATCGGGGGCCGCCCGCGGCGGCAATACCCCGGAAAAATGCGACCTTAAGGTTTTCATCCCGGCCGCTGGCGCTGCGTGGATCGACCCGTTATAGGACTTTCGGGACCTTCCTTACGCATTCCGGCAGCACGAGCGATCATGGCCAAAATCCACTTTGTCGACCATACCGGCGAAAAACGAACCATTGAAGTCGAGAACGGGGCAACCGTGATGGAAGCCGCGATCCGTAATGCCATTCCGGGCATTGAAGCCGAGTGCGGCGGCGCCTGCGCGTGCGCGACCTGTCACGTCTATGTCGATGAGGCATGGCGCGCGAAGACCGGAGCTCCTACTCCGATGGAAGAGGACATGCTGGATTTCGGCTTCGACGTGCGGCCGAATTCGCGACTGTCGTGCCAGATCAAGGTCAGCGATGATCTCGACGGCCTGGTGGTGTCGACGCCCGAGCGGCAGGCTTGAGTCTCTCAGGCCGGATTCACGCCGCGCCGGATCCAGCGCTGAAAATTCGCCAGGATATCCGGGGTCAACGGCGTCGGTTTGCGAGTAGCTTCACCAAGCAACACCGATACCGATTGCGCCGACGCAACGCATTCTCCTTCAGAAAACACCACCTGATCGAAGGTCACTGACGTCCGGCCGAACTTCACGACGCCAAGTCCCATCTCGATCGTGCCGGGCCAGCGCAATTCGGCGCGGAAATGCATGTCGAGCCGGACCATGATCCAGCTAACGCCTTCCGGCATCAGCCCGTAGCTGCGATCCTTCATCAGCGTTACGCGTCCGGTTTCGAAATAGGTTGCATATACCGCGTTGTTGACGTGCTGGTTCGGGTCGAGGTCGGCAAACCTGACATTGTCCGACAACCGATAGGGAAAATCTTCCAGGCGCGGCTTGGCGCCGGAGCGCAGGGGGGCATTCACGTTGCAACCTCCGAAAGTCTGGCTCCCTTACAGCCCACTTGCCGAATGGCGGCAAGGGGTTGCGGCTGGCGCCAGCGCCATATTATGGCTTTCCTGTTGCTGCCGCCTTGGCTAGACAGTTGCGGCTCTCCCGACAGGTTCAACCGAAAAGAAGCCGATATGAGCGAAGCGATCAAAACCGATGTGCTGATTATTGGTGCGGGTCCGTGCGGCCTGTTCGCCGTTTTCGAACTGGGCCTGCTGGACATCAAGGCGCATGTGGTCGACATCCTCGATAAGATCGGCGGCCAGTGCGCCGAGCTCTATCCGGAGAAACCGATCTACGACATTCCCGGGATTCCCTTCGTCACCGGCCAGGGCCTGACCGATGCGCTGCTTGAGCAGATCAAGCCGTTCAAACCGACCTTCCATCTCAACGAAATGGTGGAGACGATCGAGAAGACCGGCGATCCCGGCTTTCGGGTGACTACCGACGCGGGCCAGGTGTTCGAATGCAGGGTCGTGGTCATCTCCGCTGGCGGCGGCTCGTTCCAGCCGAAGCGCCCGCCGGTGCCCGGCATCGAGGCCTATGAAGGCAGTTCGGTGTTTTATGCCGTGCGCAAGATGGAACAGTTCCGCGACCGGAACATCCTGATTGTCGGCGGCGGCGATTCCGCGCTCGACTGGACACTCAACCTTCACCCGATCGCCAGGCGGGTGACGCTCCTGCACCGTCGCGACGATTTTCGCGCCGCGCCCCATAGCGTCGAGCAAATGCGCGCGCTTGTGGCCGGCGGCAAGATGGATCTCAGGATCGGACAGGTTACCTCGCTTGAAGGCGAGGGCGGCAAGCTCTCCGCCGCCGTGATGAAAGGCGCAGACAACGCCGTCTCGAAGGTCGAATGCGACACGATGCTGCCGTTCTTCGGGCTGACCATGAAGCTCGGTCCGGTGGCGAACTGGGGCGTCGCGCTCGAGAACAATCTGGTCCCGGTCGACACCGCGGCGTTCGAAACCAACATACCCGGTATTTTCGCGATCGGCGACATCAACACCTATCCCGGCAAGCTGAAGCTGATCTTGTCCGGGTTCCACGAGGGCGCGTTGATGGCGCAGAAGGCGCACCGCTACGTCTATCCTGACAAGCGGCTGGTGTTCCAGTACACGACCTCCTCGTCGAGCCTGCAGAAGAAGCTCGGGGTCAACTGATTACAACAGGAATATGACCGGTCAGGTCGCGGCGGTTCCCGGCGCTGCGCTGGTGCCGTCCGCGAAATGGCCTTAGTTTGCGGCCATTCTTTGTGTGAATACTCAGGTGATGACGATGCGCAATGCACGCTGCGGATTTCGACTGATTCTGCCGATCGTGATGGGGCTGATGTTTACCGCTGGTGTTGCGGCGCAGCCGGCGGAGCCTTCGGCGGCGGGGTTGTGGCAGAAGGTCGAGAACGGCAAGCCGGTGGCCTGGTTTCTCGTGGTTGATCGCGGCGCCACTTTCGAGGGCGTGATCGCAAAGGCGTTTCCGCTTCCCGGCGAAGATCCGAACAAGATCGACGTCTGCTCGAAATGCACCGACGACCGCAAGAACGCGCCGATCCTCGGCATGTCCTTCATCCGCGACATGATGCGCGACGGCCTGAAATACGAGGACGGCAGCGTGCTCGATCCGCGCGACGGCAAGATCTACAAGGCCCGGATGACGCTCAGTCCCGACGGCCAGACGTTGACGATGCGCGGCTTTCTCGGCATCTCGCTGTTCGGCAAGGATGAGGTCTGGAACCGGCTGCCGGACACCGCGATGGCGCAGGTTGATCCACTGATCATCGCAAAATATCTGCCGGCGCAGGCGGCGGCGATGAAGCCGACTGCGGGTTCGGCGAAGGCCCCGACGGCAGCCAAGAAAGCCATCGCGCCGGCAACTGCTCCCGCACCCGGACCTGTGCGCTAGTTCAATCCGCCCGCGCCCGGTATCGGCGGCACCGGCTGCGAAGTGACTTCAGGCACGGCCACGTCGAGCCGAAGCAAGGCGGCGGCGGCCGGCAATGCGGCGTCAGCCATCGCGGCGTGGCCTTCGGCGCTTGGATGCACGGCGCCGCCGTACACCGCCGACAATACGCCCCAGGTCGCGTCGTGAATGTCGGACGGCTGCATCGACGACGGCAAGCCTTGCGGATAGGTCATTGCCGCGAAGTAGCTGTCATTGGCGTCGCGGATCCAGCGGGCGCGCGGCAGATAGGCGCGGTATTCGCCGGCGCTGCGGCCGCACAACATCGGCTGGCTGGCCGATGTGACGATATCGGGGTCGAAGCTGTCGCCATTGGCGGAGAAGCACTGCCGGTCGAACTCGGGATCGCTATCGGCGCGCGCGCAGAAGCCGCGGCCGGCAAACTTGTTCTGGTGGCTGTCGACGAAGGTCATGCGGTCGGTACGCGGACTGCGGCACAGGATCCCGCCCTCGCACAGCGCCAGCGCTTTCAACTGCGGCAGGAATTCGCCCTCGACAAAGTTTGACACGGCGGCCAGTCGCGCCGGCCGGGCGTTGAACGAGGGGTGAATGTCGAAGCCCGCGCGTCCGCCAGGGCAGGGCGCGCCGTCCGCGGCCAGCGTCGGATTGGCGTAGGAGGTATAAACCACCCGCGACAGGTCGCCGCCCACCAGCGGCTTCAACGCCTCCCGCAGCCTGGCAAAGCCCTGCGGCAGATCTCTCGTCATCGCCGTGCGGGCTTCGTCCACCGTGGCCATGACCCCGCTGCGGCGAAGTAACGCCCGCTCGGTCGGCGTGTCCACGATCACATCGGCAACGAGTCCGGAAAAATAGATGTCGTTGGCGCCGATCGACAACAATACCATATCGAGCTTGCGGTCGGGCTGACGGCGTTTCGAGGCGGTGACCGCTTCGCGCAGTTCGGCCAACTGTCCGTTGACGGTGCCCTGGCAGGGGCTGGCGGCTTTCGACGGCAGGCAATCGCGGGCGCGCTGCGGGCCGAACAGGCCGTCGGCGATCGTCGCACCGGTGCAGGCGAGCGGTAGATAGGTCACCGCGATGTGCGGATATTGCACGGCCAGGGCCAGCGCGGTCCGGGTTTGATAGCTGTACAGCGAGCGATGGCAGGCCGGATTGAACCAGAGCGCGCTCTGCCGCTGCCAGACCGCCAGCGAGTCGGGCGCCTCGCAGGCCCGCCCGCCTTTGTAACCGGCGCGGCTCGGGCGGTAATACTGCGCCGCTGCCGTTCCCAGATAGGAGCGGAAGCAGAAGCCCTCATCGGCAAGGGCGATCGGCCGGTCCGGATTTCCCTCACCGGAGGCGACGCTGTCGCCGAGGCCGGCAATGAGAATATCACGCACCGCGATTTCGGTGGCAACGCGCTGGCTGCCTTCCGCGCTGGAGATATCGGCTGACGCGACCGTGGCGCGACCATACCGAACCCTGAGGTTGACCGGCTCGGCGCAGTCGAGCGTGGACGCTTGCGGACCATCGCCATCGTCAAAGGTCCAGGCGCAGGTGGCGCCAACCGGTATCGCCCCGGTCAGCCGGACCACGACCGGATGGTCGATCGGCGTCAAATAACTTTCCTTGACGTTGTCGCGTGTACAGGGCTCGCCGACGCGGCCGGCGAGATCGATGCAGAGACGGTTGACCGGGTTGCGCGCCCAGCCGCGGCCATCGCTTTGGATCGCCAGCGCCTGTTCCGAGGCGAGAATGCTGCGACCGCGCCCGCTTTCGACGTGCAGCAGGAAATCCCGCTCCTCACGGAACAGACGGAATCGGTTGCGGACCTCCCACGAAATCTGCAGTTGCCCGTATCCCCCGGTGGTCTGGGCTTGCGCAGGGGAGGCGGCTGGCACGTACAGCGCCGCGAACAGCACGATGGACATGCGAATGCGTGAGTGAATTCCGGCCATGGCGCCTTTGACGTTAGCGGTAAGGCAAAAATAAGAGAACTGCCGCAGGCGGATCGAGAACGCCAACGGCGTCGGTAACGACGCCGTTACCGGCTCAGGGTTGGCGATTGTTGATCGGCTGACGCACCGTCGCCTTGGCCGTGTAGGCCTCGCTGAGCCGGCGGCGCTCGAGCCAGGGTTGCAGTACGCTGAGCCAGAGTTCGCGCACGCCCATGATCGAAATCGAGATGCCGAAGGGAATCAGAAAGTACAGGATCCTGAACACCACCAGGCTCGCCAGCAGTTCCTCCTTGCTGAACTGCGGCAATGCCACCAGCATGGCGGCGTCGAAAACCCCGAGGCTGCCAGGCGCGTGGCTGGCAAAACCGAGCAGTGTCGCCAGGATGAATACCACCGCCAGCGATACGAAATCGATATAGGGTTCGGTCGGCATCAGCAGGTACATCGCCAGCGCGCAAAAACCGAGATCGACCACCCCGATCAGGACTTGCAGCAAGGTCAGCCGGGCCGAAGGCAATACCACCTTCCAGCCATTCTGACCGAGCTCACGCCGACCCTCGCCCATCAACAGCCAGACGAAATAGGCGGCAATGCCGGCAAGGCAGCCGATCGCGATCAGGCGGTTGACCGCGGGCGGCAGCAAATCCATCGCCGACGCGGCCGAGGGATGCCAGGCCATGCCGATGCCGAGCACGAACAGGTTGCCAAGCCAGAAGGTCAGGCCTGAGAGAAAACAGATCTTGGCGACATCAATGGCGCTCAATCCGTAGTCCGAATAGATCCGGAACCGGATCGCGCCGCCGGTGAAAACGGTAGCGCCGATATTGTGCCCGATGGTGTAGCTGGTGAAGCTCGACAACGCGGCGATGCGATAGGGGACGTGCTTCTTGCCGATGGTTCGCAGCGCGAAGAAATCATAGAAGGTCAGCGTGAAATACGCGCCGACCACGCAGAGCGCGGCCAGCGCGATGCGATGCGGCGCGATTTCCGTCAACGCGGTCAGGATTATTCCGCCATCGACGCCCTTGAGGGTGCGCACCAGCGTCATGACGGCGATGGTGATGATGAAAAGACTCGCGGCGATCCCCAGCCGCTTCCAACCGATCTTCTCCTTGAAGCCACGCCCGAGCGCGGTCAGCAGCCGATACATTCATCCTCCCGGCGGGGCGGCGATACATGAGAAAGACCCGTCACGACAGGTGACAGTCGACGGTCAAAGGTACCGTGCGCGAAGACCCATAAGCCAAAACCGGTCCGATGTGCAGTACTTGACAAGTCCGCCCTGTGGTTTCGCTCGCAGCCGTCGTCATACGCCCTACATGTGTCGTTTCGTTAACGATCTGAACCGCCTTGGGGTCCGTCCGGCGTTCCGCTGCAAATCGCGTCCCATCGTCCCAACCCGGTGTTTTGCCGGCCTTCTGGAACTCGTGGCCTCAACGCGGAACCGGGAAATTGACCTGCGCAGGGTCGGGCGCGGCTCAGGCCCTGCGCAGCGCAAAATGCGCGCCGCAGAACGCCATCGCGGCTCCCAGACATAAGGCCGCAAGGCCTGCCAGCACGCCTGAAATGGTCGGGACCGGGCTCGGCGCGGCGGCGGACTGGCCGGCGCCGGCAAGAATCAGCACGCCGATCGCGATCAGGAATTGCCGCATCCGCTGTGGAATCTGGCCGGAGACCGCACTCTGCATCAGGTTGGCGGTGAAGTAGCCGCTGGAAAAGCCGACGGAAGCGATCAGCCACCATGCAATTGCCGCACCTGCGGGCATGAACTCAGGGGTAGCGGATCGCCACAGGCCGCCGAGATCGAGCCCGTAACGCGCGCCCAGCATATGGACGGCAAGCGCCAGCAATACCCCTGATATCATCGCGCCGGCCAGGATCAGGCGGCGCGGAAAATAGGTCGTCTCGAGCATGCCCCGGTTGTAGGGTAAAGCCGGCTCGAAGCGCAAGCAGGCGGCTGCAACCGACACCGGGATGATTGATTTGCCGACATCGCTGCCGAACCGGACAACGACGGAGGGGGAGGCGGAGGGCGTTTCGCCGGCAACCCGCTACACCTACAGGGCATCGCTGGTCGGATCGGGGCAACAATTCGAACTGACCGACGCAGGATTGTCCTGGCGAATCGGCGGCCGGTCCGGCGTCTGGCCCTATGCCGATATCGCTTCGGTCCGCCTGTCCTATCGGCCGATGACGATGCAGGCGCGCCGCTTTCGCGCCGATATCGAAAAGGTCGGCGGTGGGCGGATAGCGATTCATTCGACCACCTGGCAGACGGTCACGCTGATGGCGCCGCAGGATCAGGACTATCGGGCTTTTATTGCCGAACTCCATCAAAGGATGAAGGATGCGGGTAGCAAGGCCGCGCTGATCGGGGGCATCGGACCGGCGAGCTATGCCGCTGCGGTCGCGCTGGTGGCGTTGCTGGCGGTTGCGATGATTGGACTTCTGGCGCGGGCGCTCGCGACCTTCGAATGGACCGGCGCTTTGTTTCTGGTCGGCATGGCCGCCTGGTTCGTCTGGACGATCGGCGGCTTCATCAGGCGCAACCGGCCGCGCAGCTACTCCTTCGACCGGCTGCCCGACGCGCTGCTGCCCTAGAAGCTTCCGCAATCAAGCGAAATGAAACGTGACTTCGCGAAGCCTGCGACAGTCGGCATCGTCACCGCCGGCTTCCCTGACGAGTGCGGATCGAAGCGATGCGATTGCCGACCGAGGCCGAGATTGCCGAGATCAATACGCGGCATCTGATCGAGACGCCGTTGCGGCCGGCCGACCTGCTGTTCGTGTTCGGCACCCGCGAGGATGTCGGTGTGCGCGTCGATGCGGCCTGCCGGTTGTGGCGCGCGGGATACTTTCGCTGGGCGATCGTGAGTGGCGGCGTGACGCCGGGTTCGGACGTGCCGGAATGCGAGATCATCGCGGATGCCATGGTTGCGGGCGGCGTCCCCTCGGCGGTCGTCCTGCGGGAAGCGCGGGCGACCAACACCGGCGAAAACGTGATCTTCTCGCTGCCGATCATCGACGCCGCGCTGGGGCTCGCCAGCATTCGCAGCGTGATCTGTCTCGGCAATAGCTGGACCGCGCGCCGCTACCCGATGACGCTGCACCGCCACTGGCCGGAGGTCGAGAAGATGCTGGTCACGGTCGACAGTTTCAGGGCGCCGCGGGCGCTGTGGCATACCGACCCCGAATTCAGCCGCCGCATGCTCCTGGAATGGGACAAGATCGAACCATACAAGGCCAACGGCTTCATTGCGGAGTGGCCGGCAAGCGAGGGACGCGATCGATAGACCTATTCCGTGGTATCGAAATCCTCTTTCGCGCCCAGCATCCCCGCCAGCGTGCGCAGGCCGAGATCGAGCTGCTCGGCGGAGGGAGCGCCGAACGCCAGGCGGACGGCGTTGGGAGCATGGCCGGGGGCCACCGCGAAAGTGGTCGAGGCGGTCAGCGCGATGTCGCGCCGCGCCGCGGCGGCAACGAATGTCTGCGAGCGCCAATGCGGCGGCAGCGTCAGCCAGAGGTGGTAGGATTTGGGATTGGCCTGGATTTCGAAGCCGGCCAAATGTTTCGCCGCGACCTGCTGGCGTCGTACCGCATCAATCCGCTTCAGGCGCGAAAGCTCGGCAACAGTGCCGTCCGCCATCAGTCGTTGGCCGGCTGCGAAGGCGAATCCCGCGGCGGTCCAGCCGCCCGATCGAACCGCGGCCATGATGCGTTCGCGCAGGCGTGGCGGCGCAACGATGAAGCCGAGCGCCAGTCCCGGCGCCACCTTCTTCGAAAGGCTGTCGAGCACGATGCAGCGGTCGGGCGCGAGCGCCGCCATCGGCGTCTCCTCGTCAAGAAAGCCGTAGACGGTGTCCTCGATCACGTAGAGGCCGAGCTTCTCGACGACGCGCAGCAGGTCGGCGCGGCGCGAGGCCGGCATCGTCATGCCGAGCGGGTTCTGGATGGTGGGTTGAATGTACAACACCGACAGATGCGCCTCGCGGTGGGCTTTCAGCACCGCGTCGGGACGAAGGCCGTGCTCGTCCATCGCAAGCGGCACCAGGGTGACGCCGAGCCGCGCGGCGATGTCCTTGATGAACGGATAGGTCAGCGCTTCGACGCCGCAACGGCTGCCGGCCGGCGCCACCGCCGCCAGCGTGGCGGCGATGCACTGCCGTCCGTTTGCGGTAAAGACGATCTGGTCGGCCGCCGGCGACCACCCGTCGCGGCAGAGAAATTGCGCGGTGACAGCGCGTGCCGCCTGCGTGCCGGTCGTGCCCGAGTGGCGCAACGCCCGTTCCAGCGCTTCTGGCCGTTCCAGCCCTTGAAGGCTACGGGCGATCATCGCCGATTGCGTCGGCAGAATGGGATAATTGACTTCGAAATCAATGCGCGCGCCGCGCGGCTCGACCGGCACGGTAATGCCGCGCCGCGTTTCACCTGACACAAACGTGCCGCGCCCGACTTCGCCGACCACGAGGCCGCGGCGCAACAGCTCGGTATAGACCCGGCTCGCGGTGGAGACCGCGATCTTGCGCTGATAGGCGAAACTGCGCTGCGGCGGCAGCCGGTCGCCGGGCTTGAGCGCACCGTTGGCGATCTCGGCGGCGACGGTGTCGGCGAGCTTCAGATATTCGAACTTCGACATTATTGCACCGAGAGCAATGTTTTGCTTGATCCGAGGTTTGTATCGGCTCATTGAAACCGGATCAAGCCCTCGCTGCACTGAAACAGGGTGCAGGCATTCAGATCATTAAATGGCGCGAGCGCTTTGGCGGCGGTTGCGCCGACGGCAGCCATTTGCCGTTCGAAACCAGGCGGAGATTGCGATGACCATGATATCCCACGACGCACCCCAATCCGCGCTCCGGGGCTCGCCGGATGGATTGCTCCGAGTGCTCGGAAGCTGGATGACCGGCCTCGTGACCTGGATCGCGCACCGCCACGCTATCCGGACGCTCCGCGAACTCGACGACCGGGCATTGCGCGATATCGGCATCGAGCGCAGCCGGATCGAATCGGCCGTGCGCGGCGCCGTCGATATGCGGTTCACGCGGATCATGTAAGGCCTCGGCAGCGCAGCCTGCCGCGCCGAAGGCGATGGTCAGTGCCGCACCACCAGCACCGAGCACCTGGCGTAGCGCACCACATGGCCGGCGTTGGAGCCGAGGAAATAGGTACGCATCGCCGGCCGGTGCGAGGTCATCACGATCAGGTCGGCGTGGATCGCTGCGGCCTCTTCGAGGATTTCGTGGTAGATGCCGCCGATCCGCACCGTCGCGGAAATGCGCGACGCCTCGATGCCGGATTCCCGCGCCACGATCGCGAGCGCTTCTGCGGCGGTGGCGCGCTGCTGGACGTCAAAATCGGCCGGCACGTATTCGGCGAGCATGACCGGCGTCATCGGCAGTACGTTGAGCAACCGCACCGTTCCGCCCCAGGTCTGCGACAGCGTCATTGCGGTGGCGATCGCGGGCTTGGCCAGATCGGTATCGGTAAGATCGAGCGGCACGAGAATGGACTTGAACATCTTCGCCTCCTGCTTGCGCGTGACTCGCCATCTCAATCGTCCAGGGCCTGTTTCAGCAATTTCGGGCTGGTGAACCGGACAAGCTGGCCGCGACGGAACGCCACCTCGCTCCAGTCGTCGGTCGCAAAGTCGAGGATCGCCAGCCCCGCGGTCGGAAGATTGTCCTCGATCGCCTTGACCGACGCCGCGTCGCCGCTTGCGGCGAGCATCAAAGCCAGCTCATGCATGCCAGGGTTGTGGCCGACCAGCATCAATTGCCTGGGATCGCTCGCGGCCGCCATCCTTATCGAGCGCAATAGCTGGGTGGGTTCGGCGCCGTACAACTCGTCGAGAAGTTCGACCTTGGGGGCGGGCGCACGGCCCTTCATCGCTTCCCACACCAGGTTCCAGGTCTGCTGCGCCCGCACCGCGGTCGACACCTGAACGGCCTCGGGAAAAGGCGGATGCCGGGCGATCCAGCCGCCGATGGCGGCGGCGTCCTGCCGGCCGCGATCGTCGAGGCGCCGGTCCTGGTCGCGCCCCGACGGCGCGTCGTGTTCGGTCTTGGCGTGACGCAGCAGCATCAAACGGCGCATGGACGCAATCTCGATTCGGTCGCAGTCTGGATTAATCTACAAGCGCATGGCCTTCACAAGGTGACAGGCGGCGCGGCGGTCCGTAAGAAAACGATATGGCTGAGACTTTCGCAAGCGCAACCGCCGGCCCCGACCAGGATGCGCCCTTGCGCGCACGCCTTTCGTTCGACCTCGACGTCGATATTTGCGTGATCGGGGCGGGACTGGCCGGCCTGACGGTGGCGATCGAGGCCGCGCGGCTCGGCGCCAGCGTCGCCGTCCTCGAAGGCCGTCATATCGGCTGGAACGCATCCGGCCGTCACCTCGGCACGGTCATGCCGGGCTATGGTCTGCCGATCGGCGACTTGATCGAGCGCGTCGGCCTCAACGACGCCCGCGAGCTTTGGCAGTTGTCGAAGCAGGGCGCCGACTATGTCCGCGCCGCCGCGGCGGCGATGCCCGGCATGACGCTGACCGAGGGCGCCCTGGAAGTATCCAACGTCGATGCCGGCGAGACGCTGATCAGCCGCCTGCAGACGCTGAGCGAGGATTTTTCCACCGAGGTGGAGGGCTGGCAGGTCGACCGCGTGCGCGAACAGCTCGGAACCCCGCGCTATTTCCACGGCATCCATTTTCCGCGCGCCTTCCAGGTTGACAGCGGACAATACATCAAGGGCCTCGCCGGGCAGGCGAGGCGGGCGGGCGTGCGCATCTTCGAGGATACGCCGGTCGTCAGCATTGACCCATCGGGCATTCGCAAGCGCGTCGTGACGCCGTCGGCGCGGTTGCGCGCATCCCACATCGTGGCGGCCGGCAACGTCCATCTCGGCGCGCCATTGCGGCGGCTGTCGGAGACGCTGTTGCCGGTCTGGCGCTACGCCGCGGTGACCGAGCCGCTTGGCGAGCGTCTCGGCGAGACGATCGCGTTTCGGGGCTCGGTCGCCGACAGCGATGGCGTTGACCATTTTCGGGTCGTGGACGGTGACCGGCTGATGTGGGCGAGCCCGGAGACGACCTGGGAGGCGCGGCCGAGCCGCTTCGGGCCGGTTATCGCGCGCCGCATCGCAGCCATCTACCCCCGGCTTGGCAAGGTCGCCATGGCTGAGCTGTTTGGCGGCGCGGTTGGCGTGACCGTGCATGGCATGCCGCAGATCGGGCAGGTGCAGAAGGGTCTGTGGGTCGCCAGTGGTTTCGGGCGCCAGGGACTGAACACGTCGGCGATGGCGGGGCAATTGATCGCACGCAGCATCCTGCAGGGCGATGAACGCTGGAAGCTGTTCTCGCCCTTCGAACTGGTGTGGGCGGGTGGCGCAACCGGCCGGGTCGCGGGCCATCTGATCGGCATGTGGGGGCGGGGCAGTTCCGCCGTGGCGGGGGCGCTGGCCCGGTACCGCGAAGGTGCACGCGCGCGGGAAAGCGTCCGCGAGGCGCGTTTGGCGGAGGCGAACCGGCAGGCCGGAACCCGGTCGCGTCGGCCGCCGGGTATGCCGCGACCCCCGCCTTCGCCAGAAGCGCAGGATGAAGCGGCAACGCGCGCCGTCGCCTCGCGGGAAAGTGAGCAAATTCGGGGCGGATCGGTGTAACGTCCATTCCAATGGCCCGTATCTATTGGCGAACCGTCAGCCTCGTCCGGAGATGTCCATGATCGAACGCCGTTTCCTGCTCGTATCGCTCGCCGGCCTGTTTGGCCTTGCCGCTTTCCGCTGGTTGCGGACGACGCCGGCTGAGGCTGCCGGGAAATTCGAGATTGAGAAAACCGACGCCGAGTGGCGTGCGCAACTCATGCCGCAGCAATATGAAATCCTGCGCAAGCATGGCACCGAACGGCCGGGCTCGAGTCCGCTGCTGAAGGAAAATCGCAAGGGCATCTTCGCCTGCGCCGGTTGTGACCTGCCGCTGTTCTCGTCGGAAACCAAATACGACAGCGGCACGGGATGGCCCAGTTTCTACCAGCCGCTCGACAATGCGCTCGGCAAGACCGAAGACCGCAGCCTCGGGATGCTGCGCACCGAGGTTCATTGCCGCCGCTGCGGCGGCCACCTCGGTCACGTCTTCGACGACGGGCCGAAGCCAACCGGTTTGCGCTATTGCATCAACGGATTCGGCCTGGCGTTTCGCCCGGCTGGACCATCGGCTTCCTAGGCTCTCGCCCCGGCAATTATTGCCCGCCCGGCAAATGCGCCCCGGTCCCTGGACCGGGGCGTCTTATTTAAGACATTGAATTTGTTTACTTTTTTGTTTGGCACGACGCTTGCGACGTTTTCTCCCGACGCGGCCAGAACGCCCCCCGAACATATCCTGGGGGCCGATGAGCCGCCCGGATCGAAATTGGAGAAAATGTCATGGGTATCTTCGGCGCCCTTACCACCGCGGTCGGCGGCCTCCGCGCGAACTCCTACGCGCTGGAAAACGTTTCGGGCAACATCGCCAACTCGCAGACCACGGCGTTCAAGCGCATGGAAACCTCTTTCCTCGATCTTATTCCGCAGACCTCCCTGACCGCTCAGCTCGCCGGCGGTGTGACCACGCAATCCCGCGCCACCAACTCGGTTCAGGGCGACGTGCAGTCGGCATCGGTCGCGACCTTCATGGCCATCAACGGCAACGGCTTCTTTGCGGTGCAGAAGCCCGGCAATTTCACCGACGGCACGCCGGTATTCGACGGCGTCGACCGCTTCACCCGCCGCGGTGACTTCCAGATCGACAAAAGCGGCTATCTCGTCAACGGCGCCGGCTTCTATCTGCAAGGTGTTCCGATCGATCCGACGACAGGCAACCCCGCGGGCAGTTCGCCCCAAGTACTCAAATTCCAGAACGACTTCCTGGCGGCGCAGCCAACCACCAGGATCAGCTATCGCGCCAACCTCGCCGGCTATCCGCTGACGACCAGGAGCGACCCTTCCATTCCCGGATCGGAATTGATCGTGCCGAGCTCATATACCGCGGGATTCAATCCGCTGGTGGTGGGAACGCCTCCGCCGCCTTACACCGACGCCACCGTCTCGGGAACGGCGCAGAACAACAAGGCCGTGCCGTCGGTGGCCAATACCGGGGCGACGCTGCTCTCCGGCGCGGCGGCCACCGATTCGATCTCCGCGAACTTCTCCGCGGGCGATACCATTACGGTCAATGGCACGCCGATTACCTTCGTGGCCGCGGGCGCCGTCGGCAACCAGCTCAACGTCACCGACAACATCACGGCCTTGCTCGCCAAGATCGATTCGATCACCACCACGGCGATTCCCTCCACCATCACCGCCGGCGCGATCACGCTGCATTCCGGCACGGCTTCCAACCTCTCGGTCACCAGTTCCAATCCGTCGGCCTTCGCCGCGCTTGGCTTTACCGGCGCTGTGACAGCGACGCGCGGCGGCGGCGGCACGGTCGGCACCGGCCAGGTAATCGGCAACGATATCACGACGTTTCTCGAAGAGTCGTTGGCGGGCGGAGCGGTCACGACCTACGACGTGTCGGGCGCGCCCGTGAACCTGCAGTTACGCTGGGCCAAGACCAACAGCGCCTCGCTCGGCCCTGGCAATACCGACACCTGGAACCTGTTTTACCAGGTCAATGCCAACGCAACCGGCACCCAGGTGGCATGGCAGAACGTGAATTCCAACTTCACCTTCTCGGCCTCCGGACAGATGTCGCCCCCGGTTTCCAACGTCACGCTCACCAACGCCGTCGTCAACGGTGTCTCGCTGGGCAGCCCGGTCATCAACTTCGGCACCGGCGGCGTCACCCAGTTCGCGGACGCCAACGGCAACGTGCAGGTCAACCAGATCCAGCAGGACGGCTTTCCGGCCGGTCAGTTACAGTCCATCGGCGTCAGTGCCAACGGCCGTATCGCCGGCAACTACTCCAATGGCCGCAACCTCGACCTCGCCGAAATCTCGGTCGCTACCTTCAATGGCACCAACTTCCTCAAGCGCGTCAACGGCGGCGCGTTCGAAGTGACCAATGAATCCGGGCAGGCGCTATACGGCAAGGCCGGAACCATCGTCGGCTCATCGCTGGAGGGGTCCAACTCCGACATCGCCGACGAGTTCACCAAGCTGATCATCACCCAGCAGGCCTACTCGGCCAACACCAAGGTCATCACCACTTCGAACACGATGGTGCAGGATCTGCTGAACGTGCTGCGCTGATCGGCCATGTTCGCGATGCGACCTGAGATGGACAACTAGTCATGGGTTTGAGCCAGGCTCTCTCCGCCGCGATGTCCGGCCTGCGCGCGACGCAAGCCTCGATCTCGCTGGTCGGATCGAACGTCGCCAACGCGGAAACCCCGGGCTACATCAAGAAGTCGGTCATCCAGGTCGCCGGATCGACCGGCGATTACGGATCGAGCGTTCTCTTGAACGGCGTCGACCGCCAGATCGACGAGTATCTGCTAACCCAGTTGCGCACGGAAACCTCCGGCGCGGCCTATGCCGATATCCGCTCGACGTATCTCGCCAATCTGCAGAACGTGTACGGCAATCCGGACGAAGCGGGCACCATCGAGAGCGCGTTCAACAAACTCCTGACCGCGTTTCAGGGCTTGTCTACCAGCCCGGATTCGCAATCGGCGCGGATCGGCGCGGTCAGCGCCGCGCAGACCATGGCGCAGACGCTCAATGCCACGACGCAAGGGATTCAGAGCCTGCGCGCCAATGCCGAACTCGGCATCAACGATTCCATCCTCACGGCGAACAACGCGATGGACCGGATCGCGGCCATCAACAACCAGTTGCAGAGCAGCGGGCAGGCTGACGCGGCGACGGCCGCGTTGCTGGATCAGCGCGATCAGTACCTCACCCAGTTGTCCGGCCTGGTGGACATCAGGACTTTCACCAACAGGCTGAATCAGGTGACGGTGTTCACGAATTCCGGCGTGCAACTGGTCGGCACCGAGGCGTCGAAGCTGATCTTCAATCCGCAGGGCACGATGACGCCCAACACCCTGTATAACGTCGATCCGGCCAAGAACAATATCGGCACCATCACCATCAGCTTTCCGCAGGGCGGCAGCTACGATCTGGTGTCCACCAACTCGATTCGTTCCGGCAAGATCGCCGCCCTTCTTGAACTGCGCGACAACACGCTGGTCAAGGCGCAGGCGCAGGTTGACCAATTCGCGGCGGCGATGTCGAGCGCGCTGTCGGACAGGACGGCGGCCGCCGTCGCCGCCCCCCCCTCGGTGCTGCCGCAGGCCGGCTACGACCTGGATCTTGCGGGATTGCAGTCCGGCAACATCATCCACGTCAGCTACAGGGACAACACCACCGGCCTGACGCACAACCTTTCGATTGTCCGCGTCGATGACCCGAGCGTGTTGCCGCTGAGCAATGTTGCGACGCTCGATCCGAACGATGAGGTTCTCGGCATCAACTTTGCTGGCGGCATGGCGTCGGTGGTCGCCCAGCTCAACGCCGCGCTCGGGGCATCCGCCGATCTCCAGTTTTCGAATCCGTCGGGTTCGACGCTGCGCGTTCTCGATGACGGCGCGCCGAACCAGTCGGACGTTCTTGCGGCGTCGGTCACCAAGACGATGTCGTCGCTCACCAGCGGCAACGTACAGCTGCCGTTGTTCACCGACAATGGCGGGCTCTATACCGGTGCGCTCACCGCCAACGGCTCGCAACAGACCGGACTGGCCGGCCGTATCAGCGTCAATGTAGGGCTGATCGGCGATCCCTCGCGCATGATCGTGTTCTCGACCAGCCCGCTGACGGGCGCCGGCGACAGCGCGCGCTCCGACTTCGTTCTCAACCAATTGCAGTCAGGGAACTATCGTTACTCGCCCCAGACCGGCATCGGCACGGCCAGCGCTCCGTTCACCGGCACGCTGACCAATTTCGCCAAGCAGTTCATCAGCCAGCAGGGCGAAGCGGCCTCCATCGCCAAGCAACTGGCTGACGGCCAGGGCGTGGTGCTGAACACCCTGCAGAACAAGGTTAGCGAGGCATCGGGCGTCAATATCGATGACGAGATGGCGCATCTGCTGGCGCTGCAGAACGCCTACTCCGCCAACGCCCGCGTGATGTCGTCCATCAAGCAGATGTTCGACACGCTGATTCAGTCCATATGAGGGTTTCATGTCTATCGACGGCGTTAGCGGCAAGACATCCTACATCGGAACCTCGATTCTTGGCCTGCGCAGTCAGCTCAATGAGCTGACGCAACAACTGGCAAGCGGCAGAATTGCGACGACTTACGCCGGGCAGGGGCCAAATCGCGGCTTCGCGCTCAACCTGCGCGCCCAGATCAGCAGCATCAACGCCTTTGCGGACACCGCGACCAACGTCAATATGAGGCTCAACGTCGCCGACCTGGCGCTGAAGGGCCTGTCCGATATCAGCGCGTCGGTCAAGAGCGCTGCCACGACTTCGACCATCGTGCTCAATAACAATGGCCAAAGCTCCGGTCAGATCACGTCGCAAGCGGCGTTCTCGAACGTGGTCTCGATCCTCAACAGCCAATCGGCTGACCGCTATCTGTTCTCCGGCCGCACCACCGATACGGCGCCGACGGTAGCCGCCGAGGTCATGCTCGACGGGACCGGGACGCAAGCCGGGCTGAAGCAAATGATCAACGAGCGCCGGCAGGCGGATCAGGGCGTCGGTAACATGGCGCATCTTACCGTCGCCTCGCCGCCGCTGACCACCACCGTGACCCGGCTCGGCGAAGACGGCTCGTCGTTCGGGATGAAGCTCGGCACGATCTCGTCTTCGCTTACCGGCGCGACGGTGACGCAGGCGGCCGGCGCGCCGCCGGCCGCCACCATCGATCTCGGATTGGTCAATCCGAACGATGGCGACAGGATCAGCTTCAACTTCAATCTGCCGGATGGCACCACCGAATCGGTCGTACTGACGGCCACCACGAAGAACCCGCCGCCGACCGGCTCGTTTCTCATTGGCGTCGATACCATCGCGACCACGGCCAATCTGCAGGCGGTACTGACTTCGTCGATCCAGACCCTGAGTGACACCGCATTGGTGGCGGCATCGGCCATCACCGCCTCCGACAATTTCTTCAACCCTTCGGCAACGATCACGGGAACCCCGGTCAACAACCAGGCCTTGGTGCCGGCGCCGATCACCGGCGCCACGCTGCTTTCCGGCGTCGCGTTGACGGATTCGCTGACCGCGAGCTTCGCGGCGGGCGATACCATCACGGTCAACGGGACGCCGATCACCTTCGTGGCGGTGGGCGCCACCGGCAACCAGCTCAACGTCACCGACAGCGTTCAGGCGCTGCTGGCGAAGATCGATTCGATTACCGGGACCGGTACGCCCTCGACGGTGACCGGTGGCGTGGTCGCGTTGCACGGCGGCGACGGCGCGAGTCTCGCGGTTTCCAGTTCGAATGCGGCCGCCTTCGCCGCGCTAGGCTTCGCTGGCCCCGCGAGCGCCAACGCGGCGCCGCTGCGCGTCAACGGCCCGCCGTTTGCGACCGCCACCAACCTGATCGGCGGTACGCCGGCCAACACCGTGACCTGGTACACCGGCGAGGTCGGCACCGATCCGCCGCGCGGCACTGCGATCGCGCGGATCGACCAGTCCGTCACGGTGCAGTACGGCGCGCGCGCTAGCGAAGAGGCGTTGCGGCATCTGCTGCAGAATGTCGCGGTGTATTCGGCGGTCGCCACCAACGCCGGCAATCCGAATGCAAAGGCGCAGGTCAGCGCGCTGCAGCAGCGCATCGCGGCAAACCTCGCCGTGCAGAGCGGCCAGCAATCGATCCAGGACATCCAGGTGGAATTCGCCGGCGCGCAAGCCGCGATCAAGTCGACGATCGATCGCCAGACCCAGCTGAAGGGAATGGCGCAGACCATGCTCGACCAGATCGAGGGCATCAACCAGGACGAGGTGGCGACTAAGATCCTGGCCCTGCAAACCAGCCTGCAGGCCTCCTATCAAACCACGTCGATGCTCTACCAGACCACGCTGACCAAGTACCTGCCGCTCTGAGTGCCTGCCGCCCTGATCGCAGGCTTCCGATGGCGGTTTCAAACAGGACAAGGCCCCTTCGCGGGGGCCTTTTCATTCTGGCGCGGTCGTGATGTTTAGGCGGACTGACGATCGGGCGCGCCGGAGTTCGGGAGTTGACGGGCGCTTTCGAGCAGCTGCTCTTCATGGCCGATCAGCTTTTTTGCTTCCTTGAGCGCGTGATAGAGATCGCCGTTCAGGATGTTGTTGTTGATGCCCTCGATGAAGGGCCATGCGCTCGGCGTCGCGCTCAGGATCTCACGCACCAGGCTGAAATAGGTCGGGTGATGAGCCATCGGGTCCGGCGACAGGTACATGAGCTGGACGGCGAGATAGACCAGCCTGGCCGGAGTGTCGGCCGTCTCGGGCGTGAGAATGTCCTTTTCACGCAGGATCGGAATCCGGTCGCCATCGATCAACAGCCTCGCGCGCTGATCGGTATTGGTGACGACGCAGGCGCCGATGATGATTCGCTCGTGCGGCTTGAGCTCGACTTTGAGGGCCATGGCTGTTCTCCGGTTGACGCATTTTAGCGCGTTCTCGATCCCCGTTGGCCGAGTCGCATCATTTCTCATGATAGTTAACCAATGGTAAACGTGCGACTTGTGCCCATTTCATGCAGCTTTGTCGTGCGTCGACGTTGAAAAGCGCAATACATCCCGAGGTAGTGGATTAATCTCATCTTCACATTTTTTATGTGCGGCCGGTCCGCCGGATTCACCTTTTATTAGCCACTTGCTTCCAGAGTGAGCCGTCGCCCGATCAAAATCCGGGAAGTTGGCTCGTTCTTTGCTTCACACCAGAAAGGTATGAAAATGGGTAGCATTGTTCTCTCTGCCTCGGTTCGCCAGAACCTCCTCTCGCTGCAGTCGACCGCCGATCTGCTCGCCACCACGCAGAACCGCCTTTCCACCGGCAAGAAGGTCAACACGGCCCTCGACAACCCCACCAACTTCTTCACCGCGCAGCTGCTCGACGCGCGCGCCGGTGACATCAACAACCTCCTCGACGGCATCGGCAACGGCGTGCAGGTGCTGCAGGCCGCCAACACCGGCATCACCTCGCTGCAGAAGCTGGTCGATACCGCCAAATCGATCGCCAACCAGGCGCTGCAGAC
>NZ_JALHLP010000002.1 GCF_022844465.1 Bradyrhizobium sp. | reverse complement strand
GGCGCAGCGGCCTCGCGCGCGCCGTGGTGGCGCGGGCGGCCGCGATCGTGGTGCGGCCGCCGCTCGTCGGAGCGGCCGCCGGGTCGCCAGACCTCGACCAATACAGGCTCGCTCGGCGCGTCGGGCTTGGCTTCCGCCGCCGCTTGCTCCGCTGCGGCATCAGTCGCCACCGGCTCGCCGGCGGCTTCGGGCGCGATTGTCGCTTGCTCCGGCGCGGTTTCGTCGGCTGCAGGCTTCGATGCGGTTTCGATCGCCGCGGCAGGCGCTTCGGCAATTTCTGCGATCGGCGCGACATCGGGCAGCATCGCCGCCGATGCCGAAGGTTCGCTGGCAGACGGATCGCTCGGGGATGGATCGCTCGGAGACAGATCGGGGGCGACCGGCGATTCCGCGGCGACTGCGTCGGCCGGCGTCTCGCTGATGTTCTCGGCCGGCGGCGCTTCAGCGGATGTCGCTTCAGCGGATGCCGCCTCAGCGGGCGTCGTCTCGGCCGCTGCCACGGCGGCGGGCTTCGGCGGCAATGGCGGGCGGCGTTCCATGCGGTAGCCGAGCGCGCGCAGCACCGAGGCGAAGTCCTCGCCGGCGGAGCCGGTCAGCGAGGTCATCGCCTGCGTCACCACAAAGCCGCGGCCGTCGAACGCGCCGGCGGGCTTGGCGCCGGGCGAGGATTCGCGCCAGGCCAGCGCGGGACGGATCAGGTCGGCCAGCCGCTCCAGGATGTCCACGCGCACCGCGCGCTCGCCGCACTGGCGATAGCCCAGCACGCGGTAGGCGTCGCGGGCGAGCTGCTTGTCGGCCGGGAACGAGGTGCGCCCGCTCGCCGCCAGATGCTGCGCGCCCGACAGCGCGGCCATGTCGACGTTTTCCTGTTTCTCGGCCCACAGCAGCGAGGCGAGCGCGCGCGCGGCGGGCTTGAGCAGCGCCGGCAGATAGATGTGGTAGGCGCCGAAGCGCACGCCGTATTTACGCAAGGTCGCGCGCGAGGCCTGGTCGAGATCCTTCATCTCGGCGGAAATCTTGGCGCGCTCCAGCACGCCCAGCGCCTCGACCAGCTGGAACGCGATGCCGCGCCCGATCCCGGTGATGTCCTCGGCCTTGGCAAGCCCGAACAGCGGTCCCAGCAGCTTTTCGATATGCGTCTTCAGCCACAGCTCGAGCCGCGCCTGCACCGCCTCGCGCGAGGCACCGGAAAGCCGCTCGTCGGCGATGATGCGAAGCCGCGGATGCAGCGCGTCGTCGGCGGCGACCAGCCTGGCGACGGCGTCGCCGGTCCAGCGGATGGTGCCGTCGGAGGCCAGCACGAACTGGTCGTCGGGGGCGCTTGAGAGCTTGCCGGCGCGGGCATCGATCTCGCCGGCCAGCACCTGCTGCGCCGCTGCCTGCAACGCCTTGGCGTCGGAGCCGGCTTCCGCCGCATCGGGCGCGAAGGTGAAGCCGTCGAGACGACCGATCGCATGGCCTTCGACGATCACTTCGCCGGTCTTGCCGATTTCCGTATTCAAAACTGAGTTCTCCCGCAGGCGGCGCATCAATACACTGGTACGGCGGTCAACGAAACGCTCCGTAAGCCGTTCATGCAGCGCATCGGATAATTTATTTTCGACCTCGCGGGCGATGCCCTGCCAGTGCTCGGGGTCGGACAGCCAGTCCGGCCGGTTGGCGACGAAGGTCCAGGTGCGGATCTGCGCGATCCGGCCCGACAGCGTGTCGATGTCGCCGGTGACGCGGTCGGCCTGGTCGATCTGGGCGCCGAACCAGTCGTCGGGAATGACGCCCTTGTTCATCAGGAAGCCATAGAGCGTGGTGACGAGTTCAGCATGGGCGGCGGGCGCCAGCCGCCGGTAATCCGGGATCTGGCAGGCGTCCCACAGCCGCTCCACCGCCGCCGCGCCATGCGCCATGTCGCGCACCTCGCCGTCGCGCGCGGCGTGGTCGAGCACGCGCAGGTCCTCCGCGATCGGTGCCCGGGTCAGCGCCTCGTGGCCGGGCGAGAGCGCCAGCGACACCTGCAGCGCGCCGAGCGAGGCAAAATCCAGCTTTGAATTGCGCCATTGCAGCGTCTTGACGCTGTCGAAGCTGTGGTTCTGCAGCGCGTTCACCAGTTCCGGCTCGAACGGCGCGCAGCGCCCGGTGGTGCCGAAGGTGCCGTTGCGGGTGGCGCGCCCGGCGCGGCCGGCGATCTGGGCGAACTCCGAGGGGTTGAGCCGGCGGAACTGGTAGCCGTCATATTTGCGGTCGGAGGCAAAGGCGACGTGGTCGACGTCGAGGTTGAGCCCCATGCCGACGGCGTCGGTGGCGACGAGATAATCGACGTCGCCGTTCTGGAACATCTCGACCTGGGCGTTGCGGGTGCGCGGCGACAGCGAGCCCAGCACCACCGCGGCGCCGCCGTGCTGGCGGCGGATCAGTTCGGCGATGGCGTAGACTTCATCAGCCGAAAACGCCACGATCGCGGTGCGGCGGGGCTGGCGGGTGATCTTGCGGTCGCCGGCGAATTCGAGCTGCGACAGCCGCGGCCTGGTCACGATCGAGGCGCCCGGCAAGAGCCGCTCGATGATCGGGCGCATGGTGGCGGCCCCGAGCAGCAGCGTCTCGTCGCGGCCGCGCCGGTGCAGGATGCGGTCGGTGAAGACATGGCCGCGTTCGAGATCGGCGGCGATCTGGATTTCATCGACGGCGAGGAAGCTGACGTCGATATCCCGCGGCATCGCCTCCACGGTCGAGACCCAGTAGCGCGGGTTCTTCGGCTTGATCTTCTCCTCGCCGGTGATCAGCGCAACGCTCTCAGCGCCGGCGCGCGCGGCGATCTTGTTGTAGACCTCGCGCGCCAGCAGCCGCAGCGGCAGGCCGATGATCCCCGAGGAATGCCCCAGCATCCGCTCGATCGCCAGATGGGTCTTGCCGGTGTTGGTCGGTCCCAGCACGGCGGTGACGCCGGCGCCGGGCGCGCGGTCATGGGCGAAGGAGGAAGGTGAGAAAGCCATGTGTTGCGGGTGTTTCTTTTTTTCCGCGGCAAAATCGTCATTGCGAGGCGCGCAGCGCCGAAGCAATGACGCAGGCCTCACGAAGAGCGAAGCCCTTTTGCTGGCGCGGCGTCAAATCCGCCGATTGTGTTTCATAATGCGACGCAAGGCGGTCGCGGCTTAAGCTCTGGAACGAGTCTGGAACAAATCGCGCCCGAATCGCTGACTCCTCCCGAGACACCATCCGTTCACCGCAACATCCAGCGTTGCCGTGCTCAAGGCGACACTAGATCAAGTTTGCCGGGGCGCCACAAGGCGAGGATATCGGCTGGAATCCTTAAAGCAAAAGCCGGCGCGGAGTCGAATCAGAATCGGTGAAGAGTCAAGCCTCTCTGTCTCGGTCATTCCGGGGCGCGAAGCGAACCCGGAATCTCGAGATTCTCAGGTGCGCAATTGCGCACCATAGTTCGCGCTTTCGCGCGCCCCGGAATGACGTGGGGTGATTCCGGAATGACGGGTGGGTGATGAACGGCGGCGGCTGGCGCTCACTGCGTCTTCGCCACCCGCGGCGGCGTCGCGGTGGCGACAAAGGAGGTGGCTTCCAGCATCGCCGGCCCGAGCGGGGTCGGGATCGAGATGCGGAACGGAACCAGGATGCGGGTGCCCGATATCGGCACGAAGGCGATCTCGATCCGCCGCTCGGCGGCGAGGTATTTGATCACCGGCCGGTCGGGGATGTAGCCCGCGACCGGGGTGAAATAGACAGCGCAGACCACGGCGGGGCCGTGATAGCCGCGCTCGGCCTTGACGGTTTCCATCCGCTTGTAGTCGAGCTTGAGGTCGTAGCGCAGCCTTCCGTCGAAAATGCCGGTTCCGGTGCGGCAGGCCTCGGGCGACAGCACCTCGCCATTGCCGGGCACCCGCAGCATCGATCCAGTCATCGGATCGAACACGCCCTTGCGGTGCGCGTCGGTGATGGCGATCCGGTCCGGATCGACCGGCGGCTCCGGATCGATCGAGAATTCCTTGACGGCGCCGTTGGCCAGCACCATGCGGATGGTTTCGGACTTCTTCTGCGTGGTGGTGGTGGCGGTGTAGGCGCTGGCGACCAGCGCACCATTGACAACGCGGCCCTGGCTGGCGCCGGAACCGCTGCCGCCGGAAAACGCCTTCATCAGTCCTGACGTGCCGCCCTGGGCCGAGGCCAAGAACGCGTCGTCGCCGATGTCGATGGTCCAGGCGCCTTTGCCGACCGGGATGCCCGACAGCGTCGCCTCGTACTGCGCCTCCAGCCGCCCCTGCGCCAACGCCTGCGACGTCAGCCAGACCAGGGCGAGCACGGTGGCGGACAGTCCGAGAAGGAGCCTGATGTTGGGTGAAACGGCGGGACTGGTGGTCACGTCATGCGGTTCCCGGAATCGACGCAAGCTCATGGTCATCTCGTCAGCAGAGTCATCTGGTCAGCAAAATCACGCAAAAAACGCGAGGTGTCCTGAAAATGCACGCCTTCGGACCGCATGCCGGCCCGCGTTCGGCGGGCCACGTCCTCATGATAGAGGAGGTCATGATGTCGGCGGCGATTGCGCCGTTTATATGGTTCGCCCAAGCCGCTGGAAAGCTTTGTGAAAGCCTTGTCTTTTCAGGCTGACGGACGGATTCAGGCTGCCGAAAACCTTGACCGTCAGGCCGTCTGCCCCTATAGGTCCGCGGTTCCTGAAAATGGACGCGATTTAGCACCCCTGCGAGCGGCCGCGAGACGCGCTGGCCTGTGGCGGGGACGACAGAGGATTTCTCAAGATGTCCCGGCGCTGTGAACTGACGGCCAAGGGCCCCCAGACGGGCCACAAGGTGAGCCACTCCAACACCAAGACCAAGCGGCGCTTCCTGCCGAACCTGTGCAACGTCACTTTGATCTCGGACGCGCTCGGCCGCAACGTGCGCCTGCGCGTCTCGACCAACGCGCTGAAGAGCGTCGACCACAATGGCGGCCTCGACAAGTTCCTGATGAAGGCCAAGGCCGACATGCTCTCCCCTCGCGCGCTGGATCTGAAGCGCGCGATCGAGAAGAAGGTCGGCAAGCCAGTGTTCGTGAAGAAGGCGCTGCGGGCGTAAGCGCTCTCCGTCGCCGCGCAAGGACTGGCAAGAGATTGGAACGGCCGGGTCGAGACCCGGCCGTTTTCTTGTTTTGCAAAGCGCCGCACTCGCCCAGCCCTCGTGGCCGGGCTTGACCCGGCCACAGGGCCGGCACACGCGGCGGAGGAAGCGTTAGGACAAGGGTGGGCCCCATGCCGGCGACGCCGCGTTGCTTTGCATGGGGTTGTTTTCGATATTTTGGTCGGCAGGCTTGCATTCCCCGCGCCCTCGTCTTTCCTGGGGCGCAAACCGACCGGCACGCCTCGGCCGATCCGCGCCTTCAAGCAAGAACGAGGCCGCTTCGCCTCACCTCTCCCGCTTGCGGGGGAGGTCGACGCGCGCGTGGCGCGCGGCGGGTGGGGGAAACCCTCTCCGCTCGACCAGCGCGTTATGCGGAAGCAACCCCACCCATAGCCCATGCTGCGCATCGGCGTTCTTGAACCAAGGACGGCGGCCGTAGGCCGCCTACGCCTCCGCCGCAAGCGGGAGAGGGGGCGGGCTATCGCGATGACCTGCACTCTCCCCATTCAAATCCGCTTCGCCAGCCGCCCGGCCTCGATCGCCGCGATCTGGGCGGCGATGTAGCGGCTGTAGATGCGGGCCTGCGAGAACGCGCCGCCGACAAACCACAGCCCCGCCTGCGGCGTGCGCGTCCACATGTTGCGAAGCTCGCTGGTGTTCTCGTCAAAGCCCCAGACCCGGCCGACCCGGCGCGCGACCTCGGCGCCGAACAATTGCTGCAGCAGATGATCGGGGCCCTTGTAGCCGGTGGCGAGCACGATCAGCTCGGCCCGGCGCGTCGTGCCGTCGGCAAGCCGGAGGCCATCGGCGGCGAAGCCCGCGATGTCGGCGGCCTGGATCAGTTTGATGCTGCCGTCGGCGATCAGCTCCGACGCCCCGACGTTGAAGTAATAGCCGCCGCCGCGGGTGCGGAATTTCAGCGGCCAGCCGGTGCCGTCCTCGCCGAATTCGAGGCGGAAGCCGGCGGCTTCGAGCCGCGCCAGCAGCGGCGCGTCCAGCCGCTTCACCTCGGCGGTGACGAGCTTGTGCGCGGCCTTCATCACCGGCAGCGGCACCCCGGAATTGAGGATGTCCCTTATGGCAAGCGGCGGGCCGTCGCCGAGATAGGTCTTGTCGTAGAGCTGCGCCGGCTCGACATTGACGACCATGGTCGGGCTGCGCTGCGCCATGGTGACGTCGGCGCCGGCGGCATGCAGTTCCTGGCAGATGTCGTGGGCGCTGGTGCCGGTGCCGAACACGACCACGGGGCGGCCGGCCCATTGCCGGCCCGCGCTGAAGCGGCTGGAATGCAACACCTCGCCGCCAAATTTCTCGATGCCGGGAATCTGCGGGATGTTCGGCGCGCCGCTGACGCTGGTGGCGAGCACAATATGTTTTGGGGAAAGCGTGCGCGCCGCGCCGTCGCGGGTCAGCCGCGCGCGCCAGCGCTGCGAGACCTCGTCATAGCTGGCGCCTTCGAATTCGCAACCGGTCCAGAAATCGACCTCCATGATGTCGACATAGCTCTCCAGCCAGTTGGCGATCTTGTCCTTGGGAATGTAGTCCGGGAAGGTCGGCGGGAACGGCAGGTAGCGCAAATGGTTGACCGGCGTCTTGTTGTGCAGCTTCAGCCCGCGGTAGCGCAGCCGCCAATTGTCGCCGACCCGCGCCATGCGGTCGACCACCAGCGCCGAGAGCCCGATCCGGTTGGCCTCGACCGCGACCGAGATGCCGGCATGGCCGCCGCCGACGATCAGGACGTCGGGATCGCGGTCTGTATAGGCGGCGCGCGCCTGCCGCGCTTCCAGCCAGTCGGGGCCGGCGAAGTCGCGGAGCTGGGATGGCGCCGCGGCGGCGTTGGCGCCGAGGTCGCAGCGGCGGTCGAAGTCGAGCGAGGCGGAGAGGGTCCAGGCCTGCGCGCGGCCATCGGCGCCCGGCAACAGCCGCAGCGCGCCATAGCCGGGGCCGTCGTCGGTCGCGAACGAAAAGATCGCCTCGATCACCTCGCGGCCGGCGACGACGCTGAGGCGCGGCGCCAGCGCCGCCGCATCGATCCGGAAATCGCGGGCGCCGGCCTCGCCGGCACGCGCCAGCAATTCGGCCACCACCGTCGGCCGGCCGCTGAAGGTCGCGAACTGCCAGGAGATGCCGAACAGGTTGCGCCAGTGGCTGTCTTCGACAAAAAGCGCCGTCAATTCGCTTGCCGAGCGGCCCGCCAGCGCCGCGCCAAAGGCGTCGATCCAGCGCTGCGTGGTTTCGCGGAGCGATTGCTCAGGCGGCAGACCCGGCCGGTCCAGCATGGCGGCGTTTCCCGTTGTTGTTGTCCGCCATCCAAGCGCAGGTTTTGCCCGGCCGCAATCGTCGGTTTTACCAACCCTTCAGCAATTGCCCATAAAGTTTCGCGGGCTGCCAGAACCGGCTTCCAAACGCTCAGGACGAGCGATGCTCGAACCATCCATCGCCGATGAAATCGAGGCGGCCTTCAAGGCCGGCTCGGCGGAAAAGCATCTCGAAACCGTCAGGCGGGTGACCGACCTGTTTCTGCTGTCCGCCGACGGCTATTCCGGCGAGCAGATCGAGCTGTTCGGCGACGTGCTGGAACGCCTGATCAAGACCATCGAGATTCGCGCGCTGGCCGATGTCAGCGCCCGGATCGCGCTCGCCGAATTGAGCGCGCAGTTCGCCGCCATCAAGCAGGCGCCGCCGGCCGTGATCCGGCGGCTGGCGCAGAACGATGAGATATCGGTGGCGCGGCCGGTGCTGACGGAATCGGCGCGGCTGACGGCGGAGGATCTGGTCGAACTCGCACAGACCAAGGGCGAAGCGCATCTGCTCGCCATTTCCGGCCGCTGGTGGCTGACCGAAATCGTCACCGATGCGCTGCTGGCGCGGCGTTATCCTTCCGTCAGCCGGCGGCTGGTCGCCAATCCCGGCGCGCGGATGTCGGCGGCTGGTTACGCGATCGTGCTGGCGCAGGCCGAGGCCGACCCTGACCTGGCGGTCGAGACCGGCGTTCGCGTCGATCTGCCGGTCGAACTGCGGCGGCAATTGCTGCGCGAGGCGACCGAGGCCGTCCGCACCCGGCTGCTGGCGCGCGCCCCGCCGCATCTGTTCGAGGAGATCCGCAGCGCCATTGCGGCTGCCGCGGCCGGCGCCAACCGTGAGATGGCGCGGGCGCGCGACTTCACCGCGGCGCAACGCTTCGTCGCGGCGCTGGCCCGACACGGCAAGCTCGACGAAGCGGCGCTGGCCGGCTTTGCCAAGGCACGAAAATATGCCGAGACGGTCGCGGCCCTTGCCGAACTGTCGGGCGCCAGCATCGAGGTGATCCGTCCGGTGATGCAGAGCCTGCGCGACGACGGCGTACTGATCCCCTGCCGGGTCGCCGGTCTCGCCTGGGAAACCGTCGCCGCCGTCCTCGACAGCCGTTTCGCCTCCGGCACGATGGGTCGGCACGAACTCGCCAGGAGCCGCGATCAATACGCCAGGCTGACACCGGAAAACGCCCGCCGCCTGCTGCGGTTCTGGCAGGTACGGCAGAACGAGACGCCGGCCCGGCCGAACTGAGCGGAATTCGACGCGCCGAGGCCGAAGCAATCCCTCCCGCCATCAGGCAAGAAGAATTGCTTCGCCGCGATCGCATCGCACCCGGCAATCAGAGGCTCGACTTCAGCGTCTCACGCCGCCCGGATCAGGTCGGCGTTAAGGTGCTTCAGCCGCGGCATCACTTCCTGCTTCAACAGCCGCAGCGAATTGTGCCAGGCTTCGGGCTTGTGCTTGTAGTCGAAGCCGAACACCAGCAGCGTGCCGAAGCCGCCGACCTCGCGATAGATCTTCTCGATCTTCTCGGTGACGGTCGCAGGCGAGCCGACGATCCAGTTGTGACGGGCGCAATACTCGACGGTGACGTCGCTGTCGGGCACGTCGGGCGTGGCCTTGAGGTAGTCCTTGAAGCCGAAATGACCGAGCAGGGGCAGGAAATACTCGCCCATCATCCGGCCCATCATGTCGCCGGTGGAAAGCTTCCAGGCTTCGGCGTCGGTATCGGCGACGAACACCTCGCGCACCAGCCGCCAGTCCTGCCGGCTCGGCTTGCGGCCGGTCTTGGCGGCGCCGATCTCGACCGATTCCCAATGGCTGCCGACATAGGCCGGATTGAGGTTGAGGCTCATCGGAATGTAGCCGCGCTCGCCGGCGAGCTTGAGCGTGTCCGAGCCCTTGGAGAGACCGGCGACGCCGATCGGCGGATGCGGCGCCTGTTTCGGCTTGATGTGCGGCTTGAGGAAGTCGAACATGGTGTCAGGCTTGGTCACCGTCCAGAACTTGCCGTTGTGGGTCCACGGGCCGTCCTGGGTCCACATCTTCAGGATGATCTCCAGCGCCTCGCGGGTCATGTCGCGGTTCTGGCCGGACATGCCGTCGACGTTGAACATCGCCCAGTCGCTGGGCAAGCCGCTGGCGGCGACGCCGAAGTTCAGCCGCCCGTCAGAGAGATGATCCAGCATCGCGACACGGTTGGCGAGTTCGGCGGGGTGGTGATAGGGCAGCAGGAAGCCGCCGGGGCCGAGGCGGATGTTCTTGGTCTGCAGGAACGCCTGCGCCAGCAGCAGGTCGGGCGCGGGATGCGGCTCCCAGGGCGCGGTGTGATGCTCGCCGATCCAGGCTTCCTGATAGCCGAGCTCGTCGAGCCATCGCAGCACCTGCAGGTCCCAGTCGTGACCCTCCTTCAATCCGCACTCCGGCGGATGCGAGGGCATCGTGAAGTATCCGATCTCCATAGGACGTTCTCCCGCTGTATGTCATTCACAACGCGTCTGTCGCGCGTACACGACAGCATAGCACGCCGACCGTGTGGCCGAGATATGACAAATCCTTGAGGCAGAGTTTCGCGCGACGGAGTGACGCGCTAGCGCGGGACGGCGCTTTTCGAATCGTCATCCCGCTCTAGCTATTTGTTTGAGCATGATCTTTTCGGAGAACCGCCGCACGCTTTTCCCGATCAGTTCTAACGCGTCCCGAACGTCGTCGCGCCGAACAGCGATTTCTGCGTCGAAGGTTGCGAGCGCCAGTATTGCGGCGGGGCATAGACCTCGCCACCGAGTTCGGCCGCGGCGTGCCAGCCCCAGCGCGGGTCGTAGAGCATGCCGCGGGCCAGCGCGACCATGTCGGCCTTGCCGGACGCCACGATGTCTTCGGCCTGCTTCGGCTCCGTGATCAGGCCGACCGCAATGGTGGTGAGACCTGTGGCCTCCCTGATCGCCTGCGCGAACGGCACCTGGTAGCCCGGACCGAGCGGTATCTTCTGCAGCGGCGACACCCCGCCCGAGGAGGCGTCGATCCAGTCGACGCCGCGCTTCTTCAATTCACCCGCGAATTCGATGGTTTGCGCCAGATCCCAGCCGCCCTCGACCCAGTCGGTCGAGGAAACGCGGATGCCGACCGGCTTGTTGGACGGAAACGCGGCACGAACGGCATCGAACACTTCGAGCGGAAAGCGCATCCGGTTTGCCAGCGAGCCGCCGTACTGGTCGGTGCGCTGGTTGGCGATCGGCGACAGGAACTGATGCAGCAGGTAGCCATGCGCGGAATGCACCTCGATGGCGTCGATGCCGAGCCGCTCGGTCCGCTTCGCTGCCGCAGCAAACGCCTCGCGCACCCGCTTCAATCCTGCCGCGTCGAACGCCAAAGGCGGCGTCTCGCCCTCCTTGTGCGGGATGGCCGACGGCCCCTCAGCAAGCCAGCCGCCCTCGGCCACCGGGATCAACTGGCCGCCATCCCACGGCGTGTGGCTGGAGGCCTTGCGGCCGGCATGGGCCAGTTGCATCATCACCGCGCTTTTCGAGCGCTTGCGCACCGAGGCCAGAATCGGTTTCAGCGCGGCTTCGGTGGCGTCATTCCAAAGGCCGAGGCAACCCGGCGTGATGCGCCCATTGGCCTCCACCGCCGTGGCCTCGATGCAGAATACCGCGGCGCCCGACAGCGCCAGCGAGTTGATATGGGTGAAGTGCCAGTCGTTGGCCTCCCCGTCCACCGCGGAATACTGGCACATCGGCGCCACCATGATCCGGTTGGATAGAGTGAGGCCGCGCAGCTTGATCGGGGAAAACAGAACGCTCATGGGAGGTTATTCCGGACAAGAGGAAACTTCACTCTCTCTAGCGAGCCCTTCCCCCCGCCTCAACCCGTTGCGACTGCAACCCTCCCCCTCCTCTTTGGTGTTCGCCGACCTTGATCGGTTCTGGATTGGCTCGTCTAGGCCGTCACGGGGCGACGCTACGCCACCAGCGTGAACTGCAGCAGCAGATTGCGCTGGATCATCGAGAAATTGTCATCGGAGACCAGCGTCAGAACCGTGTCGCCCTCGGATGTGACGTGGACGTCGATGGCTTCCAGATTGTCGATCTCATAGCCAAGGTCCGCGTTGAAAATCGAGGGGCCATCGATGACCGTACCGGGCGCGACCGAGGCAAGCGGGATGCGCCGGATGCGGACGCCGACCCCGCCCAGCCAGGAAAATCTCCGCTCCAGCACCAGCAGGTCGCCGGAGGGCAGCAGCGCCGCATCGCTGACGTCAAAATCGTCGCTGCGGCGAACGCCGAACTGGCCTGATGTCTTGCCGCCGATCAGGAACCCAATGATGTTGCCCTGCGCGTCGAGGCCCCGTTCCGAGATCGCGATCAGCGTCCCCGCCAGCGCAAAACCCCGGGGCACCAGCACCAGCGCCTCGATCCCCTTGTTGTTGGGCAGGTGGCGCGCCGCCGGCGGCAGCGGGACCAGTTCGCCATGGGCGCGCGTCGATCCCCTGGCGAAGTCGAACCGCAGCACCCGGTTGACACGTTCGATAGCGACATAGACCACCGAGCCATCGAGCGCGATGGCCTCGGTGTCGTACCAGCCGCGCGAGGTGAGCGGCTTGCCGTCCGGACCCAGGATCGGCGCGGCCTCGACCTCCGCGAGCCCCGTCATCTCGCGGCCGCTATAGGCAATGCGGCCGGTAAACCAGCCTCCCTTGTCGCTGATGGCGATGAAGCGCTCGCCCCTGGCGTCAAGGCGCAGGCCCGACAGGCCGCCAAAGCCGCGGAATCGCGAGGTCAGGATCAACCCGCTGCGATACTCCAGCGACCCGAACCGCACATGCGAGCGATCACGGGTGTCGAACGAGGGAATCGGCCGGGCATTGACCTCGATTGAGACCGGCGCGGTGACGGCGAACTCGTCAGGGCCGGCCGGCTTCGGCCGCGGCTGAGCCGTGCTCTGAGGCCACGCCACGCCCGGCATCGACGCTGCCGAAACTCCGGCCGCAGCATGGGCCAGGAAGCGGCGGCGGCCGATGAGTGATCGCATGCGGTCAGGAATGCAAGCGGCGTGGCCGGCGGCTGGATGCGGGCGCGGCGCCGTGGGTCTCGCTGAACAATTCGGCAAGCTTCTCGGTGATGGCGCCGCCGAGTTCCTCGGCATCGACAATGGTGACCGCGCGGCGGTAATAGCGCGTCACGTCGTGACCGATTCCGATCGCTATCAGTTCGACCGGCGAACGGGTCTCGATCTCCTCGATGATGTGGCGCAGGTGCCGTTCCAGGTAGTTGCCGGGATTGACCGACAGCGTGGAATCATCGACCGGCGCGCCGTCGGAGATCATCATCAGTATCTTGCGCTGTTCGGATCGGCCGAGCAGCCGCTTGTGGGCCCAGTCCAGCGCCTCACCGTCGATATTTTCCTTCAACAGCCCCTCGCGCATCATCAGGCCGAGATTCTTCCGCGACCGCCGCCAGGGTGCATCGGCGGATTTGTAGATGATGTGGCGCAGATCGTTCAGCCGGCCGGGATTAGCCGGCTTGCCGGCGGCAAGCCACGCCTCGCGCGACTGCCCGCCCTTCCAGGCGCGCGTGGTGAAGCCGAGAATCTCGACCTTGACGCCGCAGCGCTCCAGCGTGCGCGCCAGGATATCGGCGCAGGTCGCCGCCACCGTGATCGGGCGGCCGCGCATCGAGCCGGAATTGTCCAACAGCAGCGTCACCACGGTGTCGCGGAAGGTCGCCTCCTTCTCGTGCATGAAGGACAGCGGGTGATAGGGATCGGTGACCACGCGCGACAGCCGCGCCGGATCCAGCATGCCTTCCTCAAGATCGAACTCCCAGGCGCGGTTCTGCTGCGCCATCAGGCGGCGCTGCAGCCGGTTCGCCAGCCGCGCGACGATGCCCTGCAGATGCGCCAGCTGCTTGTCGAGATAAGAGCGCAGTCGTTCCAGCTCGTCATGGTCGCAGAGGTCTTCGGCCGCGATCACCTCGTCGAACTTCGGCGCAAAGGCGTGATATTCCGGCCCGCGCGGCTCGTTGACGCCGCGCGTATTCGGCCGCGTCGCCTCGCCCGGGGTTTCGTCGTCGCCAAGCTCGCCATCGTCGAACGTGTCCGACGTGGAAGCCTGCGCGCTTTCCATCGCGCTCTCCGACATTTCGTCGGTGGAGGCCTGCGCCTGGTCGGCGCTCATTTCCTGCGCCGCGTCGGAATCGGGCGAACCTTCGGCGCCGGACTGGTCGTTTTCGCCGTCCTGATTCTCGTCCTGATTCTCGTCGTCATCGGCATCCGCGTTGCGGTCATCGCCAAGGTCGAGCGCCGACAACAGGTCATGCACGAGATCGCCGAACCTGGCCTGGTCTTCGGTAACGCGGCTGAGTTGGTCGAGCCGCGTGCCGATCTTGTCCTCCAGCACCGGACGCCAGAGATCGACCATCTTGCGCGCCGCCGCGGGCGGCGCCATGCCGGTCAGCCGCTCGCGCACCAGCATCGCCAGCGCATCCGACAGCGGCGCGTCGGCGCGGTCGGTGATCTCGTCATACTTGCCGCGATGGAAGTGGTCGTCGAGCATGGCGGTGAGGTTCTTGGCCACCCCCGCCATCCGGCGCGAGCCGATGGCCTCGACCCGGGCCTGTTCGATGGCCTCGAATACGCCGCGCGCCTGCGGATTTCCCGGCATCAGCTTGCGGTGGACCTTGGGGTCGTGACAGGCGAGCTTGAGCGCGATCGAGTCGGCGTGGCCGCGCACGATTGCAGCATCCCGCTTGGTCATCTTGCGGGCCGGCTCCGGCAGCCGCGCCTTGCCCGGCGCGAGGCCGGGGCGTTCGGCCGCGAACGTCACCTCCAGCTCCGGCGCCTTGGCGATGGCGCGCAGGCACGACGTCACCGCGCGCTTGAACGGCTCGGTCGGCGCTTCCTTCGATCCGGTCCGGAATTTGGAGTTGGATGTGCTCATAGCGCTTTCGTAAACCAATGCCGCGTGACGCCGTCGGGATAGCCTTTGATCGAACCGAATTCCTCGTAGCCGCAGGCGCGGTAGAAGCCCGGCGCCTGAAAACTCATCGTGTCGAGATAAGACCGCTTGGCCCCAAACTTTCTCGCCTCGTCCTCAATCGCCCTTATCAGCCTGGTTCCATAATCCTTGCCGCGAAGCTTTTGCTCCATCCAGAACAGCTGGATAAACAGCACCGTGGTCCAGACCTCTCCGACAATCCCGCCGATGATCTTGTCGCCTTCCCGCAGCGAGATGGCGAAGCGTTTGTATTTCTGCTTCCCCATCTTTTCGGTGTTGTAGCCGATCAGCCCGCCGAGCACCGCCTTCTTGGTTTTTCCAATGGTGCGCTCGATGGCAATTCTCGGCATGGGCTAGCTGAGCGCCACGTTCACCGAGCTCTCGGCGAGTTCCTGGTTGAAGCAGCGCTGATAGAATTCAGCCACCAGCGGCCGCTCCAGCTCGTCGCACTTGTTGAGGAAGGTGACGCGGAACGAAAAGCCGATATCGTTGAAGATATCGGCATTCTCGGCCCAAGTGATCACCGTGCGCGGGCTCATCACCGTCGACAGGTCGCCATTGGAGAACGCGTTGCGGGTGAGATCGGCCAGCCGCACCATCTTGTTGACGATGTCACGGCCCTCCTGCGTGCGGTAGTGCTTCGCCTTGGCCAGCACGATCTCGACTTCCTCATCATGCGCCAGGTAGTTCAGCGTGGTGACGATCGACCAGCGGTCCATCTGGCCCTGGTTGATCTGCTGGGTGCCGTGATAGAGGCCGGAAGTATCGCCGAGGCCGACCGTGTTGGCGGTCGAGAACAGCCGGAACGCCGGGTGCGGCTTGATCACCTTGTTCTGGTCCAGCAGCGTCAGCCGGCCGGAAACTTCCAGCACGCGCTGGATCACGAACATCACGTCGGGGCGGCCGGCGTCATACTCGTCGAACACCAGCGCGATGTTGTGCTGAAGCGCCCAGGGCAGAATGCCGTCGCGGAATTCCGTCACCTGCTTGCCGTCCCGCACGACGATCGAGTCCTTGCCGACGAGGTCGATACGGCTGATGTGGCTGTCGAGGTTGACGCGAACGCAAGGCCAGTTCAGCCGTGCCGCGACCTGCTCGATGTGGGTCGATTTGCCGGTGCCGTGATAGCCGGTGACCATGACACGCCGGTTCCTGGCAAAACCGGCCAGGATCGCGAGCGTCGTGGCGCGATCGAAGCGGTAGTCCGCATCGACTTCCGGCACATGCGGATCGACTTCGGAATAGGCAGGCACTTCGAGATCGCTGTCGATGCCGAAAACCTGCCGCACCGACACCTTCATGTCTGGCAGACCGGTGATATCCGAAACTTTGCTCATGGCGGCGGTCGTCATCAATCCTCCGAGGTCCCGGGCGTTCCCGAAACCAGATCTGTTGAATGGCTGCGGATGAGGGCTAAAACCAACCTATCAGAGAGCGGCGACCGGCAGAAGCCCGCGCCGTAATCAAAGTTCCCTCGCCTTATCATCAAGATAAGCCATCTGTCCGGTTTTTGGAGGGCTGCCCTGCGATTCCCGCCGCACTTTCGCGCGCTTGCCAGCCGGCGGCTCGGCAAATCCGGGCCCGGCGGCTGGTCGCGGCGCCTCGGTCACGGCCGGACCGCGCCACGTCCGGGCGCCGGACCGACATAGCGGGCGCGAGGCCGGATCAGCCCGCCGTGACGCAATTGCTCGCAGGCATGGGCGATCCACCCCACGGTGCGCGCCATCGCAAACAGCACGAGTTCATGGCCGGGAGCCAGGCCAAGGGTGCGGACCAGCACCGCCAGCGCATAATCGATATTGACGAACTCGCCGGTTGCTTCCGCGATCCGCTCTGGAATTTCGTGGGTGAGCTTGCGCTCGGCGCCGGCGCGCGCCAGCGCTGCCAGCAGGGCCCGGGCGCGCGGATCGCCGCGCTGGTAGACGCCGTGGCCGAAGCCCGCGAAGCGCTCGCCGAGCGCGACGCGCTCGCGAATGACCGGAGCGACGTCGCGCTCGGCGAGCGTCTTCAGGAGCTGCGCCGCCAGCACGCCCGCGCCACCGTGCCGGGGACCCTTCAGCGCCACAAGACCGGCGATGACCGCATCGTACAGGTTCAATCCGGTCGATGCCGCGCAGCGCACGGTGAAGGTCGAGGCGTTCAATTCATGATCGGCCAGCAGCACCAGCGCGCGTCGGACCAGGTCCGGGGCGTGTTTGTTGTCGGGCGCCCAGCCACGCGCGATCTGCAAGTGCAGTGGTTTCGCCGATGGTTCCGCATTCAGCATGGTCGCAACCACCAGCCGCATGATGCGGCCGCCGACCATCGCGCGCCCCTCGTCCGCGCGGGTAAAGGCACGCGGATCGGCGCTGGACGCGAGCGCCAGAACCGCAATGGTGCGGTCGATCGCGCCGGCCTTCCGCGTGATCTCTGCGACGCCGCGCATTTCGTCCGACACGACCGGGCAGTTGTCCTGATCGAACGGATCGACGCCGGCGATGTCCCATAACAGTGTCGCGGCATGTTCCAGCGTGTCGCGTTCGGCGAGATCGACGCACTTGACGCCGCGATAGACCGGGCCTTCCTCGGTGATGGTGGCCACGGCCGAATCCAGCACTGGCAGATCGGCATCGAAGCTGCGCAGTCCGCGCGGCTCGGGCGACGGCGTCCGCCGCGCCTTTAACGTCCTGATGTCCTCGGCCCGGTAGCGATGGCTTCGGGAATCCGGCGACGGCTCGGAGCGGATCAGCCCGCGGCTGACATAGGCGTAGAGTGTCGCCGGCGAGATCGCGAGCTCGGCGGCGGCCTCGCGGGCGGAGAGGTAAAGCCCGGTGGATTTTTTCATATTGATTTACATAATCAAGATTGATCAATGTGTCGAGAGGGCCGACCTTTGGGAGCAGCCAAAGGGAGTGCGCTTATGAACATGCAGCTTTCGAAGACCCCGATCGGCCTCGACGGCGTTGCCGCCGCCGAGACCGTGCTGAGCCATGTCGATGGCGGGCGCGGCGAACTGATCATCGCCGGCGAGCGCGTCGGCGATCTCGCCCGAAAAACTGGCTTCGAGGGCGTAACCGCGCGGTTGTGGAGCGGCGGCACCGGCCAGCCGGTCAGTGAGGCCGAGGTGCGCGCCGCACTCGGGGCGGGACGCGCCCGCGCTTTCGCCCGCCTTCCGGACCTGCTCGGCATCACGCGCGGACTATCCATCGTCGACGGCTTCCGGGCCGCGATCGCGGGCCTGCGCGCCGAAGCCGGCCTGATGCACGAGGCCGCGATCGTCGGCGCGTTTCCGGTGATCGCCGGCGCCCTGGTCCGGCGCGCCGGCGGTCACGATCCGGTCGCGCCCGATCCCACCATCAGTCATGCCGCCGACACGTTGTCGATGATGCTCGGCGGCAAGCCGGGTGCGGCCGAGGTGGCGGCCCTCGACGCCTATTTCGTCACGGTGTGCGACCACGGCATGAACGCATCGACATTCACGACGCGGGTGGTGGCCTCGACCCAGGCCGATCTGTTCGCGGCCGTCACGGCCGGCTATTGCGCGCTGACCGGACCGCTGCATGGCGGCGCCCCCGAACCAGTGCTGGAAATGCTGGACGCGATCGGATCAGCCGAGCGCATCAAGCCGTGGGTCGACAACGCGCTTGCCCGTGGCGAACGGCTGATGGGGTTCGGTCACCGCATCTACCGCGTCCGCGATCCCCGCGCCGATGTGCTCAAGGGCGCGATCGAGCGGCTGGTCGGCGATGGCGGCAAGCTGCCCTTCGCCGGCGAGGTCGAGGCCTATATCCGCGACGCGCTGCGGCGGAAAAATCCGGAGCGCCCGCTCGACACCAATGTGGAGTTCTTCACCGCGATCCTGCTCGACGGGCTGAAAATCCCGCGGCAGGCGTTTACGCCGATGTTCGCGGTGGCGCGCGCCGCCGGCTGGACCGCGCACGCCCGCGAACAGCAGCGCGGCGGCCGGCTGATTCGGCCGAGTTCGGCGTATATTGGCGCGATGCCGGATTGACTTGCGACGGTCGCTACGCGCCGCGCACCACGGTCTTGAGGTAATTGTAGGCCTTGATGACTTCGATCAGGCGGTCCTCGGTGGAGCGGTCGCCGCCATTGGCGTCGGGGTGGTGCTGCTTGACCAGCGCCTTGTACTTCGCCTTGACCTCTACGAGGGTGGCTTCCGCGGTCAGCCCCATCACGTGCAACGCCTTGCGTTCGGCATTCATGACCTTGCGGGTTTCAACCTTCGTTTCGCTGCCAGGTCCCGGCCGCCAGCGGCCGCGACCGTTGAGTTCGGAGATCATGCTGAACGGATCGGCCGCCCCATCCAGGTCCTCCGCAGCCTGCTTGCCCTTCTTGCCGGCGGTGTTGGCGCCCATCTTCCAGGTCGGGCGATGGCCGGTCAGCGCATCCTTCTGGTAGCGCGCGACGGCATCGGCGTTCATGCCCTGGAAGAAATTGTAGGACTGGTTGTATTCGCGGACGTGGTTGAGACAGAAATGAAAGTACTCGCGGGAATTCTCACGGCCCTTGGGCGCGCGGTGCGGTCCCTTGTTCGGGCACCCCGCCCATTCGCACATGGCGGCTTCCTCGCGCGCCTGCGCCTGCTGCTTCGCGCTCAGCTTGTTGGGCTTGATGCGAATGGAATCGAAGAACTTGGATGAATCAATTGCCATGGCTGACTTTGACTACGCAATCCCCGAGGCTTCAAGTCTTGACATTGCGAATACCTCGCTTCGAATACGCCATTGACGGCAAGCGGATGCAGACGTATCTGCCGGCCTCATGAACACCAGGGACACCATCATAAACAAGTTGCGTGAAGCTTTCCTGCCGGAAAGCCTCGACGTCACCGACGAATCCCATCTTCATGAGGGCCATGCCGGCCACAGGCCGGGCGGCGAGACGCACTTCAGGGTGTATATCGTATCGCCGGCCTTCGAAGGGAAGAGCCGGGTCGAACGCCACCGCATGGTAAATGCGACGCTGGCGGCGGAACTGGCGGGTTCCGTCCACGCGCTGGCGATCCGGGCGCTGGCGCCGCGGGAGAGCGATCGCTAGCCGAACCAGCCTTGCGCGACGGTCGGGCGCCCTCCGAATCGGGCGCGGACGCCCTGACGATGCCGCGGCTATGAAGGCCGTCAGAACGCCGTGCCGGCCCGTCGCGGCTTCGGGCCCTCAGCCTCGGATTTGCGCGGCAGCGGCACGATCTTCAGCGCGGTGATGCGGTTGCGCTCGCGGCGGAGCACGCGAAAGCGGAAACCGTGGAAGGTAAAACTCTGGCCGCGATCGGGGATCGAACGCGCTTCATGAATCACCAGGCCGGCGACCGTCGTCGCCTCCTCGTCCGGCAGGTGCCAGTTCATGGCGCGGTTGAGATCGCGGATCGGCACCGACCCGTCGACCACGACGGAACCGTCGGGCTGGGCGCGGACGCCCGCCACCACCACGTCGTGCTCGTCGGAAATGTCGCCGACGATTTCTTCCAGGATGTCTTCCAGCGTCACCATGCCTTCGACTTCGCCATACTCGTCGACGACCAGCGCGAAGTGGGTCTTGCGGCGGCGGAACGCCTTGAGCTGCTCGGACAGCGGCCGCATCTCCGGCACGAACCACGGCGGCAGCATGATGGCCGAAGCATTGATGAGCGAGGTATCGCCTTCGGAAGCGCGAATCGCGCGCAGCAGGTCCTTGGCGTGCAGCACGCCGACGATATTCTCCGGCCTGTCGCGCCACAGCGGGATGCGGGTGTATTCGGTGGCCAGAACCTCGCGCACCAGTTCGTCCGGGGGCAAGTCGGCATTGATCATCACCATCGCGGTGCGATGGACCATAACGTCCGACACCGCGAGGTCGCCAAAACGGAAGACGTTCTGGATATACTCGGCCTCGCCGCTCTCGATCCCGCCATGCACGGCCGATTCCTCCACCAGCCCCTCGATCTCGGAGTCGGTCAGGATTTCATGCTGGGAGGATTCCTGCACGCCGAGCATGCGCAGGATCCCCCGCGACACGGTGTTGAGCAGCCAGTTCAGCGGGTAGAACACCAGATAGGACAGATAGAGCGGATAGGCGATCCATTGCGAGACCGGCATCGGCTGCCTGATCGCCAGCGTCTTCGGCACCTGCTCGCCGATGACGATGTGCAGTGAGGCGAAGATCAGGAACCCGGTCAGGAACGACACGAAGTGCAGGGTCGATGGCGACATTCCGAGCGGGAGCAACACCGGTTCGAGCAGCGCCGAAACGGTCGGCTCGCCGACCCAGCCGAGGCCGAGCGAGGCCATGGTGATCCCGAGCTGGCAGCATGCGAGATAGGCCTCGATGTTGCTCATCATTTCCTGCAGCAGGCGCGCGCCGAAGCGGTTTTGCTCCGCCATCACCTTGATGCGAAACCCGCGGCTCTTCACCAGCGCGAACTCGGCGGCCACGTAGAACGCGTTGGCGGCGAGCAGCAGGAGCGCCAGCAGCAGGTTGGATGCGGTCGAACTCATGCGGGCTCCGCGACGGAACCGGCCCGGCGTGGCCCGTCGCCCAGGATAGGCTTTGACAATCCCGTTCTCATTCCGACAGCTTCCGTTGCAGAAAGGCGCGAACCAAAGCCGGATCGACGTCGTTTGCCACCACGGCGCGCCCGATCGCCTCCAGCAGAATCAGCGTCAGCTTGCCGCGCTTGACCTTCTTGTCCTGGGCCATCAGCGCCATCAGCGCGTCGGCGTCCGAAAGCCCCTCCTGGCTGAAGCCCGCGATGTCCTGCAAGCGGGTCGGCAAACCTGCAGCAGCAAGGTGGGTTTGAACGCGGGCAACGTCAGCGGCGGGGATCATGCCGAGATCAGCGGAGAATTCCGCCGCCAGCACCATGCCCACGGCAACGCCTTCGCCATGGAACAGGCGGTCGGAAAACCCGGTCGCGGCCTCCAGCGCATGGCCGAAAGTATGGCCGAGGTTGAGCAGCGCACGCTCGCCGGTTTCGCGCTCGTCACGCGAGACAATCGCGGCCTTGGCGCGGCAGGATGTCGCGATCGCATGCTCGCGCGCCGCGCCGCCGGAAAAGATGTCGGCATGGTTGGCTTCTAGCCAGGCGAAGAAGGCCTGGTCGCCGAGGACGCCGTACTTGGCGACTTCGGCATAACCGGCGCGAAACTGGCGCGGCGACAGCGTGTCCAGCACCGAGGTGTCGGCGACGACCAGAACCGGCTGGTGGAAGGCGCCGAGCAGATTCTTGCCCTGCGGCGAATTGATGCCGGTCTTGCCGCCGACCGAGGAATCCACCTGCGCCAGCAGCGAGGTCGGCACCTGTACGAAGTCGACGCCGCGGCGCAGGACGGCCGCCGCAAAGCCGGCGAGATCGCCGACCACGCCGCCGCCAAGCGCTATCACCAGATCGTTGCGCTCAATCTTCGCCGCGATCAGGGCTTCGCTGACCTGTTCCAGGCCGGCATAGGTTTTCGACCCCTCGCCTTCGTCGACGATCACGCGCGATGCGGCAATGCCGGCTTCCGCCAGCGAGCTCTCGGTTTGCGCAAGCCAATGCCTGGCCACGGTGCGATCGGTCACGACGGCCGCGCGGGCGCCCGGTCGCAACGCCGCCACGCGCGCGCCCAGCGACTGCAGCACGCCGCGGCCGATCACAATGTCATAGGCGCGCTCGCCGAGCGCGACCTCGACGGTCATGTCGGCGGGTGGCTTAAGTGGCGCGGTCATGGCGATCCGTCCATGGGTTGCCGGGTCGCCGGCACAAAGTCTGCTGTGCAAGGCATCGATGCATTCTTCGACAATGCGGTCGTGCGGCACGTCCCGCGAGGCGATCGTCAGGTCGGCGCTCTGGTAGACGGGGTCACGCAGTTCGAGCAGGCGACTGACCGTGGCAGCCGGATCCTCGGTTTGCAGCAGCGGACGATCGACACGGCGTTTAACCCGCTTCATGATCGTTTCGGCATCCGCCTTGAGCCAGATCGACACCGCCTTGTCGCGGATGCGGTTGCGGGTTTCCTCGCGCATGAAGGCGCCGCCGCCGGTGGCGATCACGGCCGGACCGCTGTCGAGCAGCCGCGCGATCACCCGCGCCTCGCCGTCCCGAAAGTAAGGCTCGCCGCGGCTCTCGAAGATTTCCGGGATGGTCATGCAGGCCGCGGCTTCGATCTCGCTATCGGCATCGAGAAACGGCAGTTGCAGCCGCGCGCCCAGCCGACGGCCGATGGTCGACTTGCCGGCGCCCATCATGCCCACGAGCACAATCGAACGCTGTCCCAGCGCCGAGGCGATATCGGCCTCCGGAGACGGGCTCGCTTGCGCCGGTGCGGCGGTTTCGGACATCAACAACCCTGTGGGCTTACGGGACATTTCCGCTTGGCGTCACCTATACTACCCGCATCAATGCCGATGCCAGAGACTCTTGCCACGGGGATGCGAACATGGTGGATGATTCCATTGGTTAATTCGCCGCCCTGAGCCTCCCCATGCCCAGTTTGCTCCGCTTTCTGACGGTCGTCGGCGTCATCGCCGGGCTGATCTATGGCGCGATTTTCGCGCTCGCGAATTTCGTTACCCCGAAGCCACGCGAGATGACCGTCACCATCCCCGCAGACAGGTTCCTCAAGAAATAGCCGCTATCGTCAGGTCGGGTGTGGTGAAGTCGGGGGAAAGCGGCGGCCTTGCTTCCGCGGCGGAGATGGAGACGGCATGCGTTCCGGCAAGGCGGCCTCGGATGAAAAGCTGATCCACCTGTTCCTCGACATGCTCGCGGCCGAACAGGGGGCGGGCGACAATACGCTCGACGCCTATCGCCACGACCTTACGGACCTCTCCGATTTTCTCGGCCGCGCCGGGCAAAGCCTGACCCGCGCCGGCACCGACGTGCTGCGGGACTACCTCGCCGACCTCGATACGCGCGGCTTCAAATCATCGAGCGTGGCGCGGCGGCTTTCGGCGATGCGGCACCTGTTCCGCTTTCTCCTGAACGAGCGCATCCGCAACGACGATCCGGCGGCGATCCTGTCCGGCCCGAAGCGCGGCCGTGGCCTGCCGAAGGTGTTGTCGATCGCGGACGTCGACAGAATGCTGACCCGCGCCAAGGAGCTGACGCAGGCAGCGAATGCTTCGCCGCAGCAGCGCCTGCGCGCACTACGGCTGCATTGCCTGCTGGAAGTGCTCTACGCCACCGGCTTGCGCGTCTCCGAATTGGTGGCGCTGCCGCTGTCGGCCTCGCGCCGCGACATCCGCATGATCGTGGTGCGCGGCAAGGGCAACAAGGAACGGCTGGTGCCGCTGAACGAGGCGTCGCGGCAGGCCATGGCGGATTACCTTTCGGCGATGGAAGCGCTGAAGCCCGAAAAGCAGAAAAACGCAGCAAGCTCGCCATGGCTGTTTCCCTCGTTCGGCGAAAGCGGCCACCTGACGCGGCAGCACTTCGCCCGCGACCTGAAGGAACTGGCGGCGGCATCGGGCCTCGCGCCCCGGCTGGTGTCGCCGCACGTCCTGCGCCACGCCTTCGCCAGCCACCTGCTGCACAACGGCGCCGACCTGCGCATCGTGCAGACGCTGCTTGGTCATACCGACATCTCGACCACGCAAATCTATACCCATGTGGTCGAGGAGCGGCTGAAGAGTCTGGTGCGCGACCTGCATCCGCTGGCGGAGAAGTGAGCGCGGCATCCACTACGGCATCCGTAAACGTGACAGCGCGCCTTGACTTCCGCGGCTTCTCCCCTGAAACAGCCTTGTGTCCCGCCCGCAGCCTGGTTTGGCGCGTTTTCGGCAAGCCCGGATCATCCGGACCGAAATGCACGCTAAATCTTTGAAGATGCGTGCTTTCCTGGACTGAATCGAAACCGCTTCGTTCCTGGGCGCGTTATTCCTTATATTGTCTTGATGCCGGATCAGATGCGCAGCTATCTCGACTTCGAAAAACCCGTCGCCGAACTGGAAGCCAAGGTCGATGAACTGCGCGCGCTGGCGGCGTCCGGCAGCGACATCGGCGATGAGATCGCGCGAATCGAGGACAAGGCCGCGCAGGCGCTGACCGACCTCTACGCCAACCTGACGCCGTGGCAGAAGACGCTGGTGGCGCGCCATCCGCAGCGGCCGCACTTCACCGATTTCGTCAACGCGCTGATACCTGAGTTCACGCCGATGGCGGGCGATCGCAAGTTCGGCGAGGATGAAGCGCTGGTCGGCGGCTTCGGCCGTTTCGGCGGCGAGAGCATCTGCGTCATCGGCCAGGAAAAGGGCGCCTCGACCGAAGGCCGCATCAAACATAATTTCGGGATGGCGCGCCCCGAAGGTTACCGCAAGGCGGTCCGGCTGATGGAAATGGCCGACCGGTTCGGCATTCCCGTGCTGTCGATCGTCGATTCGGCCGGCGCCTATCCCGGCATCGGCGCCGAGGAGCGCGGCCAGGCGGAAGCGATCGCGCGATCCACCGACGCCTGCCTTTCGCTGGGCGTGCCCAATGTCGCGATCATCACCGGCGAAGGCATGTCGGGCGGCGCGATTGCGATCACCACTGCCAACCGCGTCCTGATGTTCGAGCATGCCATCTACAGCGTGATCTCGCCGGAGGCGGCGTCCTCGATCCTGTGGCGCGACGGCACCAAGGCCCAGGAAGCCGCCACCAGCATGAAGATCACGGCGCAGGACATGCTGCGGTTCGGCGTCATCGACCAGATCCTCAAGGAGCCCTCCGGCGGCGCCCACCGCGATCCCGCCGCCATGATATCGGCCACCGGCGAGGCCATCGCCCAGGCCTTCAACGACCTGCGCAACCTGGATGCGGACGGCGTCCGCCGGCAGCGGCGGCAGAAATTCCTCGATATCGGCCGCAAGCTCGGGTGATCGCCCGTGTCCTTCCGCCGTGGCGAGACCGCCCCGGACGCGATGCCCATCCACGGGGTCTTTTTTCGAAAAAGCCGTCGAATTCGGCCCCAATTGGGCCCTAACAGCGTTCTTTATGCTCTGTTGACCATGCCCGCCAAGGGCGCCGCCGGCCGATCGCGTTCCGGTTGCGGGTCGGGGGCCCAAAGGGTACAGTTTTAACTAACGGCTTCAGGGCATGACGCTATGAGTTGGGGTGCGAAAATGCCCGGTGGGTGTGGAGCTTAGCCTTTGATTAACCGCTCGCTGGTTCGCGCGCTGACCGCTTCGGCTGCCCTCGCAGCCGGTGTGGTGCTGGCCGGCTGCAACAGCGACCAGATCTCGCTGGCCAACAACGCCAAGGCCAACCAGCCCGTTCCGCCAAAATTGATCGCCGACATGGCGGCAAAGGACATGGACCTGCAATCGCCGATTTTGGTGCGGCTGTTCAAGCAGGAGGCCGAGCTTGAGATCTGGAAGCAGGATCGCTCCGGCCGTTTCGCGCTGCTGAAGACCTATCCGATCTGCCGCTGGTCGGGCGATCTCGGACCGAAGATCCGCGAGGGCGACCGCCAGGCGCCGGAAGGCTTCTACTCGATTTCGCCGGCGCAGATGAATCCGCAATCGGCCTACTATCTCTCTTTCAACACCGGCTATCCGAACGCGTTCGACAAGGCGCATGGCCGTACCGGCTCGCAGCTGATGGTGCATGGCGATTGCTCCTCGCGCGGCTGCTACGCGATGACCGACGAGCAGATCGCGGAAATCTATTCGCTCGGCCGCGAGTCGTTTTTCGGCGGCCAGAAATCGTTTCAGCTGCAGGCCTATCCGTTCAAGATGACGCCGGTAAACATGGCGAAGCATCGCAACAACCCGAACATGCCGTTCTGGAAAATGATCAAGCAAGGCAACGATCATTTCGAGGTGACGAAGCAGGAGCCGAAAGTCGATTTCTGCGAAAAGAAATACGTGTTCGATGCGATCAAGCCGCCGAACGCCACGCGCGATCCGGTGTTTGAGGCCTCTGCCAAGTGCCCGGCTTACGCGATCCCCGACGAGGTCGCCGAGGCGGTTCGCGAGAAGCAGGCGACCGACGTGGCCGAGACCGCCAGGCTGATCGCGAAGGGAACGCCGGTCGCCCGGATCAACACCGGCATCGACGGCGGCATGCACCGGGTGTTCGCCGCGCGCGTGCCCGAGGGCCATACCGGCCTTTCGGAAGCCGGCGATGGCTCGACCTTGTCGCTGTTGGCGCGCGCGCCCGGCACCGTTCCCTCCCACGTCAATCCGCCCAAGCCGCCCTCAGACAAAGCGCCTTCCGAGAATCTGCTGATGGGCCCGCCGGAGCAGCCGAGGCTGGTCGCAGCGCCGGCTGCCGCCCCTGCCGCACCGCCGACGCGGGTCGCCACCGCGGCGCCGACCGCCCAGAATGACGGCTTCTTTTCCAGCCTCGCCCGCAAGGTCGGCCTCGGCGGTAGCGCCGCCGAAGCCACCGCCAGCACGCCGCCCGCCAAGCCAAAGGTGATCGAGACCAGGCGCAGCGAGCCGCCGCGTCCGGAAGCGACCGCGCCCAAGGCGACAACTCCGAAGCCAGACGCCCAGCAAGCCACCGGCCGGCCACCCCTGAAGCCGTCATTGACCGAGACCCCGGTTGCCCCGCCCGCCGCCAAGGACAATCAGGTCGCGGGGTCGGCGCCGATCGTGCCGTCGAATTCGTTCGAGAGTCGCTTCGGGGCGATCAGGTAGCGGACGCGACGCCGCCTTCACGATTGCTGAACAGCCGACGTCCGCCGTCCGCACAGGCGCGCCTCGCGAAAGCGCGGGCGCATTCCGCCGTGCCGGCATTCAACTGCTTGAGAGCCTGGGGCCGCTCTATCCCGAGGTGCCGAGCCCCGGTCCCACCACCGGCTTCGCCGTGGGCATGACCAACGGCTTCGCCTGGCGGCTTGCGAGAACAATGATGGCGCACACGACATAGAAGCACACTCCGAGCGCATAGGTCTTGGCGATCCCGAACTGGATCGAGAGCGCCATGCCGAGGACCGAGGCAAGCATCGACGTGATCCCGTTGGTGCTCCAGAAGAACGGCAGGAGATTCGCATGGCGGCGCCAGACCGATAGCCCGAGGGGAAACATCATTCCCATGCAGAACGCCGGGGGCGCCAGCAGCAGGACCGAAACCAGAATGCGCATGTCGGTCGCCTCCGACCGCGCCCATGTGGTGACAAAGGGAGTAAGCAGCCCCGCCGCCACCAACGTCGTCAGGAGCGCCGCAACCCTCACGAATAGAGCGCGCGGCCGGGGATCCCCGGCGCCAACCGTGGCGCTGCCGATGCCGCCAAACAGCAGAATCGTGAAAAGCACGACGCTCAGCCCATAGGCGGGATGTCCGAGGAACACCATGAGACGCTGCATCTGCGATATCTCGATGAGCATGAAGCCCATCCCGATGGCACTGAAATAACCAACCGGCGGCGTCAGCGTTGGCAGCGGCAGCTGCCTTGCCAGACGAAAGAACGGCAAGACGATGTAGTAGCCGCAGGCGCAGAGCGCTATGATGATGAGCACGCCCGTCACCGTGATCGCCGCATTGTTGCGCAGCGCGGCCTTTGACTCGATGCTCGCGAGATCGCCGAGGCGCGATGTGAAGAAAAAGAACGGATTGTCGTCCGTCGAGGGAGCGATGTTCTCCGGCAGCGAATCGAAGTAGGCCGCGTCCGCCTTGCCGGATAGTAGCACCGAGGTAACCGCGTCAAAGCTGAGACCGGGCCCGAGCATGATCTTGAAGCCCTGCGCCTGGATCTTGTCGCGCGCGGCTTGCCACTGCCCGACGGTGAATGCATCCGGACGGGTAATGACCGTCACAATGTTGTCGACGTTCAGGGCAATGACGTGCTGCGACAGTTCCGCTGCGGGCACCCCTCTGCGCTGAAGCGCGCTCGCTGCGATCGCCACAAGGCGATAGAACTCGCCGCGATGAATCTTCGGATCGTACCAGCGCGAAACCGAGAGCATTCCGCCCGGCTTGAGCGCCCGATAGAAATCATCCCACGCCTCCACCGTGTAAAGGCGATTTTCCGTCAGCGTCAGGCCGCCGGCCGCGGTCGCCGCCCAGGTGTCGATCAGCGAGATCTGAACGAGGTCGTATCGATCGGGTGAATGGTTGATATAGCTTCTGGCTTCGGCATTGACCATGGAGACGCCGGGCTGGCGATCAAGATGGCCGGAGAACTCGGCGAATTTGTCGGTGAGGACCTCGAAGATCGCGGGGTTGATCTCGATTCCGCGTATGCGCTTGGCGCCAAAGAACAGGCCGGAGAGAATATCGCGGCCGCCACCCACCCCGACGACGGCAACGTCGTCCACTTGTTGCACCAGGTATGCAGCGTTGATCACGTCGTCCTTGAGGTAGGCGAGCTTGCTGAGATCGCCGTCAAACCTGGTGATGGGCGTCCCTGCGTCCGCATCGATGTCGAGATAATGTTGGTCGATCTTGACGCTCGGCGTACGGGCAAGCCCCCATCCGAACGGCTGGGTTTCTCCGAAAGGCTTTACCCTGATGCGCGAATAGGTGTTCCAGCGTTCGAACAACGTATCCGTCTGCTTGTCCCCTTTGGCCCAGAACACGCCGAGATGGCTCTTGCCGGTCAGGGCGAGGCTGGTATGCACGGCGGCCACGACCGCCAGCGACAGCGCGACGGTGCGGCTCAGACGCAAGGCTCTCGCGTCGCCACTGTCGCGCACCACCATCCAGCCGGCGCCGGCGGCGATGCCGCCGATCCAGAGTGCGGCGCTCACCGGATCGATCACGAGCAGGACGAAGATGACGCCGAGGCATCCGACCGCGGCCCCCAGCAGATCGGACGCATAAAGCCACCCACCACTATAGGGCAGGCGCGTCAGCAACAGCGTGATGCAAACCCCGCCTTCCGTGAAGGGGCTGATGAAGGCCAGCGCTGCCAGCGCCAGGGCCAGCAGCACGTACTCCGCCGGCACCACGAGCGGCACGCACAGAAAGACGAGCATGGCGCCGACGCTGCCAATCGCGAACCAGGACGCGTGGCGGGCGAACTCCACGCCGACCCGTTCCGGGGCGTAGCGTTCGGGCTTGCCATAGACCTCCATCGCCCCGCGCGTCAGCCCCAGCATGGCCAGCGAGATGGCGGCGAACGCAAAATGATAATACAGCATCACGCTGAAGAATCGCGTGATCAGGATCTGGTAGGAGAGCGTTACCGCGGCGAGCGCAAATATCGCCAGATAATAGCGGCCAGGAATGCTGGTGACGGCTTGCACGACGCTGTCCTCGAATGGTTTCTCTGAAGAGAGCCTTCCAAGTGCGTCCTGACCGGCTCGCGCAACGCGCCGCCGCCACCTTGCCCGCAACTTCCTAACAACCTGTTGACCGGGATGCAGACTTCGCGAGGCTTGCCGCCGGCAAGATGCCTTCGCGACAGTTGCGGGCCGTCAGGCCGGACATTCCGCCAAGTCAAACTCTCCCTCCCGCCTGACGGGAGGGTAACAAAAGATCAAGCGTACTTGCCGTGGCAGTGCTTGTATTTCTTGCCGGAGCCGCAGGGGCAATCCTCGTTGCGGCCGACCTTGCCCCAGCTTGAGGGGTTTCGTGGATCGCGGTCGGCGGCCGCGGCCTGGGGCGCCAGCGAGGCGGCGGCGAACGCCATCTCGTCTTCGCCGGTGTTGGGATCGAGCTTGTGCGCCTCCATCGGCGGCAGCGCCGGCTGCTGATCTTCCGGCGGCACGATCTCGACGCGCATCAGCTGCGCCGTCACGGCCTCGCGCAGATTCGCGATCATCGCCTCGAACAGGGCGAACGCCTCCGACTTATATTCCTGCAGGGGGTCGCGCTGGCCGTAGCCGCGCAGGCCGATCACCTGGCGGAGGTGGTCGAGCATGACCAGATGCTCGCGCCAGAGATGGTCCAGCGTCTGCAGCAGGATCGTCTTTTCGACATAACGCATGACGTCGGGGCCCCATTGCCCGACCTTGGCCGCCATCCGTTCATCGACATGCTTCTCGATCCGCGCCAGCAACTCCTCTTCGGCGATGCCTTCTTCCTTGGCCCATTCGTCGACCGGCAGATCGACGTCGAGCACGCGCTTCAACTCGTCCCGGAGGCCACTGACGTCCCATTGCTCGGCATAGGCGTGCTCGGGCACGTGCTTGGCCACCAGATCATCGACAAAGGCGTGGCGCATGTCGGCGACCGTCTCGGCGACGCTTTCGTCCTTCATCAGGTCGATGCGCTGGTCAAAGATCACCTTGCGCTGGTCGTTCTGCACGTTATCGAACTTGAGCAGGTTCTTGCGGATGTCGAAGTTGCGGGCTTCGACTTTCTGCTGCGCCTTCTCCAGCGCCTTGTTGATCCAGGGATGGATGATGGCCTCGCCCTCTTTCAGGCCAAGCCGCTGCAGCATGGAGTCGAGCCGGTCGGAGCCGAAGATCCGCATCAGGTCATCTTCCAGCGACAGGAAGAATTTCGAGCGGCCGGGGTCGCCTTGGCGGCCGGAACGGCCGCGCAGCTGGTTGTCGATGCGTCGGGACTCGTGCCGCTCCGAGCCGATGATGTAGAGCCCGCCCGGCTTGGTGACGGTCTTCGCCGGCTTGCTGCCCTTGGCGGGCTCGACTTCGACCACGTCCTCGGCTCTCAGCACGATTTCACGGAAGCGCTCGATGTCGGCCTTGATGCGTTCGATCTTGGCGGCCTTCTCTGCCTCGTCGGTGATACCGGCGGTTTCCTGCTGGATCCGCATGTCCAGCGAGCCGCCGAGCTTGATGTCGGTGCCGCGGCCGGCCATGTTGGTGGCGATCGTGATCGCGCCGGGGACGCCGGCTTCGGCGACGATATAGGCTTCCTGTTCGTGGAAGCGCGCGTTCAGCACCGCGAACAATTTTGCCGGCTTGCCCGCGCGCGCCGCGGCGTAGAGCTTCTCCATGCCGGATTCGGCGCCGAAATCAATCTGCTTGTAGCCGTTCTTCTTCAGGACTTCGGCCAGCACTTCCGACTTTTCGATCGAGGCGGTGCCGACCAGCACCGGCTGCAGCCGCTTGTTGGCGCGTTCGATCTCGGCCAGGATGGCGGCGTATTTCTCGGTCTGGGTGCGGTAGACCTCGTCGTCCTCGTCGAGCCGAGCGACCGCCACATTGGTCGGGATTTCCACCACCTCGAGCTTGTAGATGTCGAACAGTTCGTCGGCTTCGGTCAGCGCCGTGCCGGTCATGCCGGCGAGCTTTTCATACATCCGGAAGTAGTTCTGGAACGTGATCGAGGCCAGCGTCTGGTTCTCCGGCTGGACCTGGACATGCTCCTTGGCTTCCAGCGCCTGGTGCAGGCCTTCGGAATAGCGGCGGCCCTGCATCATGCGGCCGGTGAACTCGTCGATGATGATGACCTCGCCGTCGCGAACGATGTAGTCCTTGTCGCGGTTGAACAGCGTATGCGCCCGCAGCGCCTGGTTGACGTGGTGAACGACAGAGACGTTCTCGACGTCGTAGAGCGATTCGCCCTTGAGCTGGCCGGCGTCGCGCAGCAGATTCTCGAGCTTCTCCATGCCGGCTTCGGTCAGCGTGACCGTGCGCTGCTTTTCGTCGACGTCGTAGTCCTTCTTGTCGAGCTGGGGGAAGAAGGTGTCGATGGTGTTGTAGAAATCCGAGCGGTCGTCGAGCGGGCCGGAGATGATCAGGGGCGTGCGCGCCTCGTCGATCAGGATCGAGTCGACCTCGTCGACGATGGCGTAGGAATGGCCGCGCTGGACCATGTCCTCCAGCCGGTACTTCATGTTGTCGCGCAGATAGTCGAAGCCGTATTCATTGTTGGTGCCGTAGGTGATGTCGCGCGAATAGGCCTGCTGGCGCTCGGAATCGTCGAGGCCATGGACGATCACGCCGACGGTCAGGCCGAGGAAATTGTAGATCTGGCCCATCCATTCGGAGTCGCGGCGGGCAAGATAGTCGTTGACGGTGACGACATGGACGCCCTTGCCGGCCAGCGCATTGAGATAGACCGCCAGCGTCGCCACCAGCGTCTTGCCTTCGCCGGTCTTCATCTCGGCGATATCGCCCTCGTGCAGCACCATGCCGCCGATCAGCTGGACGTCGAAATGGCGCTGGCCTAGGGTGCGCTTGGCGGCTTCGCGCACCGTGGCGAAGGCCGGAACCAGGATGTCGTCGAGGGTCTTGCCGGCGGCGAGCTGCTCACGGAACTCGCCGGTGCGGGCTTTCAGCGCTGCGTCCGACAGCGCCGCAAGCTCGGGCTCAAGCGCATTGATGGCGTTGACGCGGGACTGGTATCCCTTCACCCGCCGGTCGTTGGAGGAGCCGAAAAACTTGCGGGCGAGCGCGCCGATCATGCCAAATCCTGCCTTTGCGGTGACTTGCGTTGCAAGCCGTGACGTGGTCCGCCCAAATTACCTATCAACTCACCGTGACGCGTGACGGCCAACACCCGGTTTCCGGGTCGTCGACCTGATGAGTGGGAATTAAGCGATCCAGGGTTCAACGGCAAAAAACCGCAGCAAAATAAGCGTGGTTGCCGCTGAACGATCCGGCAGAGATATGGCTGGCCCACGGCCTTGTCAACGTGGCGTTATAGGTCAAGGAAATCATCATTTTGACAGACTTTTCGCGTTGCCAAGGCCCGGTGATTGGGCGAGTGTCCCGGCGCCTTTGGCGTTCCCCTTCTTCAAGACAAGGATTTTGCATGACCTCCCCGTCCCCGGAAACGAATCTGCGCTTCGGTACGGCCATCTCGCGGGCTTCCCTGGCCGCGGTCGGCTGCCTGGCCGCGGTTCTGGCCGCCGGTCTGCCGGTTCGCGCCCAGGACAACCCCGTGCTCGCCAAGGTCAACGGCGCGGAGATCCGCCAGAGCGACGTAGCACTCGCCGAGGAGGAACTCGGCCCCAGCCTCGCCCAGATGGACCCGGCGACCAAGAAGGAGAGCGTGCTGTCGTTCCTCATCGACCTCAAGATCGTCGCCAAGGCCGCCGAGGACAAGAAGGTCGAGAACGCCGAGGACTTCAAGAAGCGCCTGGCGTTTACCCGCAGCCGGCTCCTGATGGACAGCCTCTTGGCCACCGAAGGCAAGGCCGCGACCACCGACGAGGCGATGAAGAAAGTCTATGAGGAGGCTTCCAAGCAGATCACCGGCGAAATGGAAGTTCGCGCCCGGCATATCCTGGTCGAGACCGAGGATGAGGCCAAGGCGGTCGCGGAAGAAGTCAAGAAGGGCGCCGATTTCGCCGAACTGGCCAAGAAGAAGTCCAAGGATCCCGGCGCCTCCGATGGCGGCGATCTCGGTTTCTTCACCAAGGAGCAGATGGTGCCGGAATTCTCCACCGTGGCCTTTGCGATGGAGCCCAACAAGGTCTCCGACCCCGTGAAGTCGCAATTCGGCTGGCACATCATCAAGGTCGAGGAAAAGCGCAACCGCAAGGCGCCGGAGTTCGAGCAGGTCAAGGCCCAGATCGAAACCTACGTGACGCGCAAGGCGCAGGCCGACTACGTCGCGAAGCTGCGCGAAACCGCCAAGGTTGAGCGCATGGACAAGCCGGCCGAAGCCGCCAAGAGCGACACCAAGCCGGAGCCGGCAAAGCCCGCGGATTCCAAGATGGCGCCGGCGAAGAAGTAAATCGACTCTATCGTCGTCCCGGCGAACGCCGGGACCCATAGCCACCGATGTTGGTTGTGGCGCCCGCAAGAAGCTGCAGCGTGAACAACAACGTATGCCGGTGGTTATGGGTCCCCGCGTTCGCGGGGACGACGCGGGAGGGGCATGCACACATCACCCCTCTCCCACCCGGACGGTGAAGGTGATAGAGAGCGCTTCCCCTCTCGAAGCCGGAAGCCCTGTATGTCCACTGCCGTCTCCCCCCTCGCCCCGACCGATGTCCCCGAGATGCCCGCGATTGCGGGCGTCAGGCTGGCGACCGCCGCCGCCGGCATCCGCTACAAGGGGCGTACCGACGTGCTGCTCGCGGTGATGGACAAGGGGACGACGGTCGCCGGGGTCTTCACCCGGTCGAAATGCCCGTCCGCCCCGGTGGAATGGTGCCGCGCCCGGCTTGGCGGCGGATCCTCCAAGGCAGGATTTGCCCGCGCGCTGGTGGTGAATTCCGGCAACGCCAACGCCTTTACCGGAAAATCGGGAAGACAGGCGACGACATTGACGGCCGCGATCGCCGCCAAGGCGGTCGGCTGCACCCCCAACGAGGTCTATCTGGCGTCGACCGGCGTGATCGGCGAGCCGCTCGACGCCACCAAGTTCGACGGCGTGCTGGCGACGCTGGCGGCAAGTGCTGCGCCGGACGACTGGATGAACGCGGCGCGGGCGATCATGACCACCGACACCTTCCCGAAGGTCGCGACCGCCACCGTCAGGCTCGGCAAGGCCGACGTCACCATCAACGGCATCGCCAAGGGCGCCGGCATGATCGCGCCCGACATGGCGACCATGCTGTCGTTCGTGTTCACCGACGCGCCACTGTCCCCGGCCGTTTTGCAGTCCCTGCTCAGAAGCGGCGTCGAGGACACCTTCAACGCCGTCACGATCGACAGCGATACCTCGACGTCGGACACGCTGCTGGCGTTCGCGACCGGCGCGGCCGCCGCGCACGGCGCGCCAAAGATCACGCGCGCCAGCGATGTCAGGCTGAAGGCTTTTACGCGAGCGTTCCGGCACGTGCTGGCCGATCTCGCCGAACAGGTGGCCCGCGACGGCGAAGGCGCGCGCAAGCTGGTCGAGATCATCGTCGAGGGCGCGACCACCAAGACCTCGGCGCGCCGGATCGCGATGTCAGTGGCGAACTCGCCGCTGGTCAAGACAGCGATCGCCGGCGAGGACGCCAATTGGGGCCGCGTGGTGATGGCGGTCGGCAAGGCCGGCGAACCCGCCAACCGCGACAGGCTTTCGATCTCGTTCAACGGCATCCGCGTCGCCAAGAGCGGCGCGCGCGACCCGTCCTACAACGAGGCCGAGGTTTCCGAGGTGATGAAGAGCCCGAAGATCCAGATCAGAATCGGGCTCGGCCTCGGCAAGGGCCGCGACCGGGTGCTGACCTGCGACCTCACCAAGGAATATGTCGCCATCAACGGCGACTACCGGTCGTGATCGCTACTTGGATGTCATTCCGGGGCGGCGCGAAGCGCCGAGCCCGGAATCTCGAGATTCCGGGTTCAATGCTGACGCATTGCCCCGGAATGACAGGTAGAACGCCGGCAGGGATGCATGGCTGAGGTCAAGCTTACCCTCGTGGTGGCCTGCGCGCTGGTTGACGCCGACAAGCGCGTGCTGATCGCGCAGCGTCCGGAAGGCAAGGCGCTCGCCGGCCTGTGGGAATTCCCCGGCGGCAAGGTCGAGCCCGGCGAACGGCCGGAGCAGACCCTGATCCGCGAACTGCATGAGGAACTCGGCATCGACGTCAGCGAGCCGTGCCTGGCGCCGCTGACCTTTGCCAGCCACGCCTATGACGGCTTTCATCTGCTGATGCCGCTCTACATCTGCCGGCGCTGGGAGGGCACAGCGATCGCGCGCGAGGGCCAGCAACTGGCCTGGGTCCGCGCCAACCGGCTGCGCGACTACAAGATGCCGGAAGCGGACATCCCGCTGATCCCGCATCTGATTGATTTGCTGATGTGAATTTGGCTGGCCGGCGGTCCACGCAGGGGCCCCGACGCAAAATCGCGAAAACAACCCCATGCAAAGTAGAACGCCGCCACGTCCGCAGGCGTCATGCCCGGACCTGAACCGGGCATCCATCATTCTTCAAAGAGTCTTGCGAAGCGGATGGATTGCCGGGTCAAGCCCGGCAATGACAACTGGTCACTTCTTCCCCTTCACCGCCGCCTCCAGGCTCGCCTTCGCCGAGCCCGGCTTGAGCGGCTGCTGCTGGCTTTCATGCGGCGCCCAGCCGGACAGCCAGATGATGTCGAAGGTCGCGCGGAGGCGGCCGTCGGGATCGGAAAACCGTTCGGCGTAAATCTGCGCCATCCGCAACAGCGTGGCGCGGCGGGTCGGGGTGCGCCGTCGCTCGACCAGGACATTGGTGGCGCCCATGCGCCGCAGATCCCGCATCAGAGAAAACGCGCTGTCGTAGCGCACCACGACGCGGTCGACGTCGGTGACCGGCAGCGCCAGCCCGGCGCGCTGCAACAGGCTGCCGATATCGCGCAGATCCGCGAACGGCGCGACCCGCGGCGACGCCCCGCCCTCGCATTCGGCTTCGGCCGCGGCAAAGGATTGCCGGAGCTCGGCCAGCGTGTCGCCGCCTGTCATCGCCGCCAGCAACAGCCCGTCGGGCTTGAGCGCCCGGCGGATCTGCGCCAGCACGCCTGGCAGATCGTTGACGAACTGAAAGGCGAGCGCGGAAACCGCCAGATCGAGCGATTGCGGCGGCAGCGCCAGTGCTTCGCGGTCCTCGGCATCGACATGGCGGATCGATTGGCAGCGCGCGCGCAAGGCTTCCTGCAGCGCCACGCCCGGCGTCCAGATATCCGCTGCGGCGGAAAATTCCCGCGTTACTGCCTGCAGCCGATCGATCATGTCCTCGATGACCCGATCAAGCAGAAAGTTCGCCGGCGCGCCGCGCCGCGCCCGGTCCTGACGCGCGCGCAAAAGCGCGCGATCGAACAGGGCAGGCGTGGAATTCGCTGTCGAAGCCATGCCGGTTGGTTACGCCCACCACCCTGCCTCTGGCAATCCTGCGCTTGAGCGAGCCGAGGTGCGGCGCTAGCTTCACGTACATGGACGCCGAGGCCTCGCCACCACGCTCGATCTTTCGTCATCTGCGCGGCGCGCTCGGCGCCTGCCGGGCGGCATTCGCGCATATTCCGCGGCTGGCGCTCGACATTGCGCTGCCGACGCTGTGCGTTTCTTGCCGCGAGCCTGTGGATGGCGAGGGCGTCTGCGCGGCATGCTGGGCCAAATTGTCGTTCATCGCACCGCCGTTCTGCCCGCGGCTCGGCATTCCCTTTGTCTACGACCCGGGGCCGGAATTGCTGTCGATGGAAGCGATCGCCAATCCGCCGGCCTACCAGCGCGCCCGCGCCGCGGTGCGCTATGACGATGTCGCCCGCACGCTGGTTCATTCGCTGAAATACCAGGACCGTACCGACCTCGCGCCGACGATGGGCCGCTGGATGGCCCGCGCCGGCCAGGAATTGCTCGCAGGCGCCGACGTGCTGGTGCCGGTTCCCCTGCATTGGCGGCGCGGCTGGAGCCGCCGCTACAACCAGTCCGGCGCGCTGGCGCGGGTGATTTCGCGCCAAACCGGGGTCAAACTGGCCTCCGAGGCGCTGCGGCGCGTCCGCCCGACCGAGCAACAGGTGGGGCTGTCGCGCTCACAGCGCGCCAGCAACGTCCAGGGCGCGTTCAAAGTCGCGCCTGAGCGCAGCGCCGAGGTCGCCGGCCGTCGCGTCGTCCTGATTGACGATGTGTTAACCTCAGGGGCCACCACGGACGCCTGCGCCCGCGCTCTGCTGCGCGCCAGGGCCGCGCAGGTCGACGTGCTGGTGTTTGCGCGGGTTGTGGACACCCACCGGGCTCCCATATAATTCAAAGGCTTCCAAACCGAGCGCGCCATGACCGCCATCGAAATCTACACCCGTCCGGGCTGCGGCTATTGCACCGCCGCCAAATCCTTGCTGACGCGCAAGAACGCCGCGTTCACCGAATTGAACGTGGCCGCCGACCCGGCCTATCGCGAGCAGATGTACGACCGCGCCGGCGCCGGTTCGACCTTTCCGCAGATTTTCATCGGCGCAACCCACATTGGCGGATGCGACGAGCTTTATGCGCTGGACCGCGCCGGCAAACTCGACGCCTTGCTGGCGGGAGAAAAGGCCTCCTCATGAGCCAAGGCTCCATTTTTACCGCGGCCATGGTGCAGATGCGCACCGGGCTGTTGCCCGAGCCGAGTCTCGAGCAAGGCACGAAATTGATTCGCGAGGCCGCCGCGCAAGGCGCCGACTACGTGCTCACCCCCGAGGTGAGCAACATGATGCAGCTGAACCGCAAGGCGCTGTTCGAGCACCTCGCCGCTGAGGAGGACGATCTTTCGCTGAAGGCCTACCGCGCGCTCGCGGCGGAACTGAAAATCCACCTCCACATCGGCTCGCTGGCGCTGCGCTTCTCGCCGGAGCGCGCCGTCAACCGCTCGTTCCTGATCGGGCCCGACGGCAATCTGCTCGCCAGCTACGACAAGATCCACATGTTCGACATCGACCTGCCCGGCGGCGAGAGCTATCGCGAATCCGCCAACTATCAGCCGGGCGAAACCGCCGTGATCTCGGATTTGCCGTGGGGCCGGATCGGGCTGACGATCTGCTACGACCTGCGGTTTCCAGCGCTCTACCGCGCGCTCGCCGAAGCCGGCGCATCCTTCCTCACGGTGCCGTCGGCGTTCACGAAGAAGACCGGCGAGGCGCATTGGCACACGCTCTTGCGCGCCCGCGCCATCGAGAACGGCTGCTTCGTGTTCGCCGCCGCCCAGGCCGGCATGCACGAGAACAAGCGCGAGACCTACGGCCATTCGCTGATCATTGCGCCCTGGGGCGAGATTCTCGCCGAGGGCGGCGTCGAACCCGGCGTGTTCCTCGCCGAGATCGATCCTTCGAAAGTTGAAGCCGCGCGGAAAGCCGTGCCGTCGCTGCAGCACGGACGGCGCTTCGGCATCGCCGACGCCAAGACCGGCCCCGAGCATCTGCATCTGGTCCGGGGCTCGGCATGATCCGCTACAACCTGCGCTGCGAGAACGGCCATGCCTTCGAGAGCTGGTTCCAGAGCTCGGCGGCCTATGAAAGCCAGGAAAAGCGCAAGCTGGTGAGCTGTCCGGCGTGCGGCTCGGCCAAGGTCGAGCGGGCGATCATGGCGCCGCAGATCGTCAGCCAGAAGGGCCGCGAAGCCGCCGTTCCGGCGCCGGCGGCGCCCGCCCATACGGCTGGGTCAGAATCAACACCGCTGTTGATGGCGCAGGAGCGCGAGCTGCGCGCCAAGCTGAAGGAATTGCGCGATCACATCGTCAAGAACGCCGACAATGTCGGCGAACGCTTTCCCAACGAAGCGCGCAAGATGCATTACGGCGATATCGAGCATCGGCCGATCTACGGCGAGGCTTCCGCCGACGAGGCGCGCGCGCTGATCGACGAGGGCGTCGAGGTCTCGCCGCTGCCGGTGCTGCCCGACGACCGGAACTGACGCGTAGCGTCATTCCGGGATGGTCCGAAGGACCAGACCTCAGATGCGCAATTGCGCATCGGGGAATCTCGAGATTCTCAGGTGCGCAATTGCGCACCATAGTTCGATGCTTTCGCATCGCCCCGGAATGACGGTGTGGCTTACACGGCCACCAATCACACCGCCACCAGCATCGCCACACCGATCACGATCAGGACGATCCCCGACAGCTCGCGCGCCGACATCGGCTGCTTGAACGTGTAATGGGACACCGCCTGCGCGAACAGGACCTCGACCAGCGCCAGCGTGCGCACGTTGGCGGCCGCCGTCAGCGCGAACGCCAGGAACCAGAATTGCGAGGCGAATGCGCCCATGAAGCCGGCGAGCATCGAGGGTTTCCATAGCCCCAGGATCTTCGCCAGCACGTCGGGCGCGCGGAGCAGCAAATAGATCGTCAGCACCAGCGTCTGCACGAACAGTCCGAACACCAGCGTGTAGCTGGCGGCGGTGACGAACGAGACGCCCGGCACCGTGATGATCGCGCCGCGAAAGCCGATCGCCGACAGCGCAAAGGCGCCGCCGGCGACGAGGCCGATGAGCGTCGGCTTGAGCTCGGCAAAGCCCTTCACAGCCCCGGGCCGGAGCGCGGTGATGACCACGCCGATGGTCGCAATCACGATCGCGACCACTTTCAGCAAGGTCAGGTGGTCGCCGAGAAAGACGAACCCGAAGATCGCGGCCTGGATCGCCTCGGTCTTGATATAGGCGGTCGTGACCACAAAGGAACGGTCATTCATCGCCAGCAACATCAAGGCGGTGGCGGCGATCTGGCTCAGCGCCCCCAGCAGCAGCCAGGGCCAGAACACCGCCGGCGGCCAGGGCACGGCATCGCCGGTGGCGAAGATCACGGCCGCGAAAAACACCAGCGAGAACGGGAAGCCGAACAGGAAGCGGATATTGGTCGCGCCCCAGGTCCCAAGCGGCCCCGTCAGCGAGCGCTGCATCGCGTTGCGCGCGACCTGGCCGAGCGCGGCGATGATGGTGAAGGGAATCCAGAGCGAGGCGACGGTGAGCATGGGGAGTACCGGGCGGAGGCTGCCGCACCGTGGCGGGCGCGATGCGTTAGGTCAACAGAACCGGCGTCATGACAGGATTGCACGTGCGCCACAAAAAGGCGGTGTCGTCCCTGCGAACGCAGGGACCCATACGCCGCGGCTTCTCTATCTTATTCCGCTGTTAGACGACTTCCATACAATAAACACATGTGGTTATGGGTCCCTGCGTTCGCAGGGACGACCCCGGTCATGTAGCTGAGGTGCCGGGATTAACTACGCCCGCTCCGCCACCACCATGTAATTCACGTCCATGTCGGACGAGATGCTCCATTTGTCGGCGAGCGGGTTGTAGACCACGCCGGCCTGATCGGTGATGACGAGCCTGTTGTCGGCGAGGTGACGCGCGAGTTCGTCGGGGGTGACGAACTTGTCCCATTGATGGGTGCCGCGCGGCAGCCAGCGCAGCACATATTCGGCGCCGACGATCGCGAGCGCAAAGCTCTTCCAGTTGCGGTTCAGGGTCGACACCACCATGATTCCGCCGGGCTTGAGCATCGCCGCCGAGCGGGCGAGGAACGCGCCGACGTCGGTGACATGCTCCACCACTTCCATCGCCAGCACGATGTCGAAACGCTCGCGCGTATCCATCTGCTCGACCGTGGCGCAGCGGTAGTCGATCGACAGGTGGCCCTTCTCGGCATGCAGCCTGGCGGCGGCGATATTGGTCGCGGACGGATCGATCCCGATCACCTGCGCGCCAAGCCGGGTGAAAGGTTCGCACAGCAGCCCGGCGCCGCAGCCGATGTCGAGGATGCGCAAGCCGGCGAGGCAATTCAGGCTTTTGACGTTGCGCTCGAACTTGCGGCAGGCGGCGTCCCTGATATAGCCGAGCCGCAGCGGATTGATCCTGTGGAGCGGGGCCATCTTGCCCCGGGGATCCCACCACTCTTCCGACAGTTTCGAGAATTTCGCGACTTCGGCGGGATCGACCGTCGAGCCCGCGGCGGAATTGTCCGAAAGGTTTGGCTGCATGGCCATGTTCAGTTACCGACTGGTCGGGCGGTGATGGCGTTGCGAAAGGCAAGCGGCGAGGAAATGTTCTCTATCTTTTCCTCGTGTTCGCCAACGCCCCGGACGATCACATTGCCGTAGTTGAGAATGCGGCCGGGAATGCTCTGGTCGACATCGACGCTCTCGACCTTGTCCAGACTCATCTCGAAGGTCTGGCGGGTGATGAACCCGGTCTTGTGGACGACGCGCATGTTGGTGACGTCGGTCTCGGTGGTCCAGCGGTGGAACCAGGCGGTAAACGTCTTGTAGAGCGCGTACAGCGCCGACAGCCCCGCCAGGGCCAGGCTCAAAAGAACGGTGACGTCGCCGACGATCGTCCGCGACAGCGCCAGAAACGCGATCGCCACGATCCAGGCTGCGATCGCCGGCAGATAGAACATCCAGTGGGCGTTGGTGGAATACAGCACCTTCTCGCCGGGCTGCAGGATTTCCTCGATGTAACGCCCCATACGCCCGCCCTGGATTAACCCGTAACCACTGCCATCTACGCCCTTTCGGACCGAAAACGAAGCCGGTTGCTTGCCCCGGACCGCGCCGCTATGTATACGCCGCTTTCGACCCGCGCGCTCCAGTTTCCGTGCGGGTCACCCTACTTATCCTCACAGGGAATGCACGCGTCGTCATGGGCCGCCTCGTGATGAAATTCGGCGGCACGTCCGTCGCCAATATCGACCGCATCCGCAACGTCGCGCGCCACGTCAAGCGCGAGGTCGATGCCGGGCACGATGTCGCCGTGGTGGTTTCGGCCATGGCCGGCAAGACCAACGAACTCGTCGAGTGGTGCCGCGACGCCTCGCCGATGCATGATGCCCGCGAATATGACGCCGTCGTGGCGTCCGGCGAGCAGGTGACGTCGGGGCTGTTGGCGATCGCGCTGCAGGCGATGGGGATCCAGGCCCGCTCCTGGCAGGGCTGGCAGATCCCGATCCGGACCTCCGACGCTCACGCCTCGGCGCGCATTCTCGAGATCGACGGCACCGAGATCGTCAACCGCTTTGCAGACCGCAAGGAGGTAGCGGTCATCGCCGGCTTCCAGGGCATCAACCCGCAGACCAACCGAATCACCACGCTGGGGCGCGGCGGTTCCGACACTTCGGCGGTGGCGATCGCCGCCGCCATCCGCGCCGACCGCTGCGACATCTATACCGACGTCGATGGCGTCTACACCACCGATCCCCGCGTGGTTCCCAAGGCGCGGCGGCTCGACAAGATCGCCTTCGAGGACATGGTGGAACTGGCCTCGCAGGGCGCCAAGGTGCTGCAGGTGCGGTCAGTGGAACTCGGCATGGTCCACAATATTCCGGTATTCGTTCGTTCCAGCTTCGACAAGCCCGAGGATATCGACCCGCACGGCACCCCGCCGGGAACGCTGATCTGCAGCGAGGAGCAAATCATGGAAAGCCACGTCGTCACCGGCATCGCCTTCTCCAAGGACGAAGCCCAGATTTCCGTGCGGCAGATTGACGACAAGCCCGGGGTCGCGGCCGCGATCTTCGGGCCGCTCGCGGATGCCAACATCAATGTCGACATGATCGTGCAGAACGTCTCCGAGGACGGCAAGACCACCGACCTCACCTTCACCGTCCCGGCAGCCGACTACGCCCGCGCCCGCGACACCGTTACCGCCGCGAAGGCCAAGATCGGCTACATCAGGCTGGACAGCGCCACCGACGTGGCGAAGGTTTCGGTGATCGGCAGCGGCATGCGCAGCCATGCCGGCGTCGCAGCGATGGCGTTCAAGGCGTTGTCCGAACGCAACATCAACATTCGCGCCATTACCACCTCCGAGATCAAGTTTTCGGTGCTGATCGACGCCGCCTATACCGAACTTGCGGTACGCACGCTGCACACGCTCTACGGGCTCGACCAGACGTAGAACGATCTTCTAAAATGCCTCGTCGGATCGCCTGAACGGCGGTTTCTCCGCCGGATCATCCGCTTCGCTGGCGCAGCATCGCCGCCAGCCAGACGTTATTGCTTCTGGCAGGCGTTTTGCTTGGCAAAGCAAGCCTCGATTGGCTATACGGCCTGAGAGGCAGGCGGCCGCAAACTGCGCCACCGTTATGCCGAAGCCTGATTCGGCCGGGAATCACGGCCTGCAGGCGGCGCCGACTGAACAAGATTGTTGGCTTTCGTGCGTTTCACGCCAGCGCCGGCCACCCGGCCGGCTGGCTTCCCCAGGGGAGGGTTCTTTGCCTATGCGGAGCGCGTCGGGAGGCCCCCGCGTCTTGTTGAGACGGCTCCGCGAAACCATGGCGGAGAAGGTTTCGGCCCAGGAGCGCCTGGACAAGATCGTGGTGCTGATCGCGGCCAACATGGTGGCCGAGGTCTGCTCCTGCTACGTGCTGCGGGTCGACAATACGCTCGAACTCTACGCCACCGAGGGCCTGAACCGCGAAGCCGTGCACCGAACGGTGCTGCACGCGCATGAAGGCCTCGTGGGCCTCGTCGCCAGCGAGGCGAGCCCGCTCAACCTCTCGGACGCGCAAAGCCACCCGGCGTTTTCGTTCCGCCCGGAAACCGGCGAAGAAATCTACCATTCGTTCCTCGGCGTGCCGGTGCTGCGCGCCGGCAACACGCTGGGCGTGCTGGTGGTGCAGAACCGCGCCAAGCGCACCTATGTCGAGGAGGAGGTCGAGGCGCTGCAGACCACCGCCATGGTGCTGGCGGAAATGATCGCCTCCGGCGAGCTGGCGGCGCTGGCCCAGCCCGGCGCAGAACCTGCGGCCGGGCATTCCCAGCACAAGATCGGCGCGGTCCTCTCCGACGGCATCGCGCTCGGCCATGTCGTGCTGCACGAGCCGCGGGTCGTCATCACCAACTACATCGCCGAGGACCTGCCGACCGAAATCAGGCGGCTGGACACCGCGCTGGCCAAGCTGCGCGCCGATCTCGACCGCATGCTGGAGCGCGGCGATGTCGCCGAGGGCGGCGAGCATCGCGAGGTGCTGGAAGCCTACCGGATGTTCGCCAACGACCATGGCTGGTCGCACAAGCTGCATGAGGCGGTCGCCACCGGCCTCACCGCAGAAGCCGCGGTCGAACGCGTGCAGTCGGATACCCGCGCGCGGATGCTGCGTTCGACCGACCCCTATCTGCGCGACCGCCTGCACGACCTTGAGGATCTCGGCCACCGCCTGATGCGGCAGCTGGTCGGACAGGATCACGCGCCGTCGCGCGAGCAGCTTCCCGAAAACGCCATCCTGATCGCGCGCGCGATGGGACCCGCCGCCCTGCTCGACTATGACCGCAAGCGGCTGCGCGGGCTGGTGCTGGAGGAAGGCACCGCCAACTCCCACGTCTCGATCGTGGCGCGCGCCCTCGGCATTCCCGCGGTCGGCGAGGTGCCGAACGCGGTCGGCATCGCCGATCCCGGCGATGCCATCATCGTCGACGGCACCTCGGGCTCGATCTATGTCCGCCCCTCGGCCGAGATCGAATCGGCCTATGCGGAGCGGGTGCGGGTCCGCGCGCGGCGGCAGGCGCAATATGCAGCATTGCGCGACAAGCCCTGCGTGACCCGCGACGGCCAGCCGATCGAGCTGATGATCAACGCCGGTCTCGTCATCGACCTGCCGCATGTCGACGACACCGGCAGCGCCGGCATCGGGCTATTTCGCACCGAACTGCAGTTCATGGTGGGTCAAAGCCTGCCGCGCAGCTCCGACCAGCTCGCGCTCTATCGCACGGTGCTGGACGCCGCGGGCGCCAAGCCGGTCACGTTCCGGACGCTGGACATCGGCGGCGACAAGGCGTTGCCGTACATGGAAACCGTGATCGAGGAAAATCCGGCGCTCGGTTGGCGCGCGATCCGGCTCGGGCTCGACCGGCCGGGCTTGCTGCGCGGCCAGATCCGCGCGCTGCTGCGAGCCGGCGGCGGCCGCGCGCTGAGAATCATGTTCCCGATGATTTCCGACGTCGCCGAGTTCGACCAGGCCAAGGCCATCGTCGAACGCGAACTGACCTATCTGCGCCAGCACGGCCATGCGCTGCCGGAGCGCATCGCCGTCGGCACCATGATCGAAGTGCCGGCGCTGCTGTATCAGCTCGACGAACTCCTCAAGCGAGTCGATTTCGTCTCGGTCGGGTCGAACGACCTGTTCCAGTTCCTGTTCGCGGTCGATCGCGGCAACGCCAAGGTTTCCGAACGCTTCGACACCCTGTCGGCGCCGATCCTGCGGGCGCTGCGCGATATCGTGCGCAAGGCCGATGCGGCGAAGAAGCCGGCGTCGCTGTGCGGCGAGATGGCCTCCAAGCCGCTCGGCGCGCTGGCGCTGATCGCGCTGGGCTACCGCTCGCTGTCGCTGTCGGCCACCGGCCATGGCCCGGTCAAGGCCATGATTCTCGACCTCGACGCCAGGAAGGCCGAGGCGGTCTTGATGCCGCTGCTCGACGCACCGGCCGGCAGCGTTTCGATCCGGCAGAAGTTGACGGAATTCGCGGAAGCCGAAGGGTTGTCGTTGTAGCTAGGCCGTGCGCCGACAACCGCCTCTCCAGATCCGCCACCCCGAGAACCACGCCATGTTACCCGAAGCCAAACTCGATATCCTGCTTGCCCACCACGCCTCGCTGGAGGCCGAACTGCTGGGCCAGGTGAACTCCGAGAAATACGTCCAGATCACCCGCGAACTGGCCGAACTCAATCCGCTGATCGAGGCCGTGAAGACCTATCGCGCGGCGCGGGCCGAGGTTGCCGACACCGAATCGCTGCTGGCGGATTCCGCTGCCGACCCCGAGATGCGGGCGATGGCCGAAGCCGAACTGGCGGCGCTGCGGGAGCGCGTCGCCGCGCTGACGCAGGAGATACGCGTGGCGCTTTTGCCCAAGGACGCCATGGACGACCGCAACGTGGTGCTGGAAATCCGCGCCGGCACCGGCGGCGACGAGGCCTCGCTGTTCGCCGGCGACCTGTTCCGGATGTATGAGCGGTTCGCGGCCCTGCAGGGCTGGAAGGTCGAGGTGATCTCGGCTTCCGAAGGCACCATGGGCGGCTACAAGGAAATCGTCGCCGAGGTGCAGGGGCGCGGCGCCTTCGCCAAGCTGAAATTCGAATCCGGCGTTCACCGCGTGCAGCGCGTGCCCGACACCGAAACCCAGGGACGAATCCACACATCCGCCGCCACCGTCGCCGTGCTGCCTGAGGTCGAGGAGGTCGATGTCGACATCAAGAACGACGACCTGCGGATCGACACCATGCGCGCGCAGGGCGCCGGCGGCCAGCACGTCAACAAGACCGAGTCGGCAATTCGCATCACCCATATCCCGACCGGCATCGTGGTGATGATGCAGGACAGCCGCTCGCAGCACAAGAACCGCGCTTCCGCGATGAACATCCTGCGATCGCGAATCTACGACGCCGAACGCCAGCGCGTCGACGCCGCGCGCTCCGCGGAACGCAAGGAGAAGGTCGGCTCCGGCGACCGCTCCGAGCGCATCCGTACCTACAATTTCCCGCAGGGCCGCGTCACCGACCACCGCATCAACCTGACGCTCTACAAGCTGCCGCAGGTGATCTCCGGCGAAGCGCTGGGCGAACTGATCGACGCGCTGACGACAGAGCACCAGGCGGCGCAGCTTGCCGCGCAGGGTGCGGCGGCGTGAGCGGACGCCGTATCGATGACCTCGCCGGCCTGACCGTCGAAGCGGCGCGACGCTTGCTTGCCGCGAGATTGCGATCTGGTGCCGCGGATTGCGCCGAGCTTGACGCGCGGCTGCTGACCGGAGCGGCGCTTGGGCTCGACCTGACCGGCATGATCTCGGCGGCCCAACGCCAGCTCACGCCGGACGAAGCCGCGTGCCTCGAGGGTTTCGCGCGTCGCCGTCTTGCCGGCGAACCGGTCGCGCGCATTCTCGGCGAGAAGGAATTCTGGGGATTGCCGTTACGGCTGTCCCCGGCAACACTCGTCCCGCGGCCCGACACCGAGGCCGTGGTCGAACTCGCCCTGGAATTGCGGCGCGCCGATCGGCCGCCGGACCGCCCGCTGCGCATCGCCGACATCGGCACCGGCACCGGCGCGATCCTGCTGGCGCTGCTGTCTGAACGGCGGCAGGCCGTCGGAATCGGCACTGACATCAGCGCGGCGGCGCTGCGGACGGCGAAAACCAACGCCGCCCGGCTCGGGCTGGCCGGTCGCGCCTCGTTTATCGCCTGCGACTATGCCGCGGCGCTGGCAGGTCGCTTCGATCTGATCGTATCGAACCCACCCTATGTCCGTTCGGCGGATATCGCGGGTCTTGCAACCGAGGTCCGGGATCACGACCCGCACCGCGCGCTTGACGGCGGCAGCGACGGCCTGGACGCCTACCGCGTGATCGCCCCGGAGGCAGTCCGCCTGCTGGCGCCCGGCGGCGTATTGGTGGTCGAGGTCGGACAGGGCCAGCGCGCCGATGTTGAAGGATTGATGACAAAAGCAGGGTTAATGCTTCACGACACTGCGAAGCCCGACCTGGCGGGCATCTGGCGGGCCGTGGCGGGGCGGAAATTGCCCTGATAAAGCCCCCATGCAAATGCAAAAAACACTTGGAATATGCCCCGGGAGCGACTACGTTCCGGTCACAACATCGGTCCAGGGTTGCTGGCCCCGTAGACGCTACGGGCGAAGGCCGGAATTCTCAAAGCGAGAGCCCTCCCCGAGTGAAAGGTTCCTGAACGCGGGTCCGTTTGAGCGCGATGGCTGAGAGAGCTACGCTGCTTCCGACCGCAAAGCGAGCGAAAGCCTGACATTACGCTTGAAGACTTACGCAACAAACAAACATGCGAAACCGTCACGCAAGGCGATTAAGCTGATTTTCGCACGTTGAATGATTATGGTCCGGCGCGGTGAGCGACGCCGGTTGGGGAACGCGTCTTTGCTGAACGCGATTACGGCAAAATCGACGACACGAATCCAGACGGCATCGTGATTCGGTGCGCCTCGGCGCGCCCGATCCGGTGAGGCTACGACGGCAACTGCATCACTTCAGGGCTGGAATAAAGGCGACACATGAGAAACGGTCAGAACAACAAGCGAATGCGTAACCGGAATAACAGCAGCAGCAACAGCAGCAACAACAACCGGCGCAGTCAGAACCCGATGACCCGGGTGTTCGAATCCAACGGGCCCGACATCAAGATCCGCGGCACCGCGTCGCACGTGGCGGAAAAATACGTCCAGCTGGCGCGCGACGCGCGGTCCTCGGGCGATCCGGTTGCGGCCGAGAATTACTATCAGCATGCCGAGCATTACTTCCGTCTGATCGCTGCCGCCCAGGAGCAGTTCCGGCAGAATCAGCCGCAGCCGCGCACCGACAACGAGATGCCGGCGGCCGACGAGGGCGACGACGAGGGCGAGAGCTTTTCGCATTTCGGCCAGGAGCCGGGCTTCGTTCCACAGCAGCAGCAGCCCCAGATCCGCGACAACGCCCCGCGTGAACCGCGCGGCGACAACCAGCCCTATCAACGCGACCAGCAAGCTCGCGAACATCACCGCGACCGCGAGCATCGTCCGCAGCCGCAGTATCAGCCGCAACCCCAGCCACAGCCACAGCCGGTCATCGCCGATGCCGGCGGGGTCGACCGCTTGCCGTCCTTCATCACCGGACCGCAGCCGCAGGTGAATGGCGCTCCCGGCGGATATGAAGGTGGCGGTGGCGGCGAGCGCTTCCCGCGCCGCCGACGCCGGCCGCACGGCCCCCGCCCCGACAGCTTGGGCGCGCCTGTGCTACCGAGCGACGATTTCAATCCGGGCAACGAGTAAGCGCCCGTCTCTGCAAGGCCAAGCGTGCCGGCCGACGCCCCGGCACAACTGGCCAGCGAACAACGGCCGGCGCGCGCTCGCGCCCGCCCTGCATTCCCGGTGATTTAGCCCCGCCTCGATGACGGCACCAGCACCGGCTGCAGCGCGGGAATCAGGCGCGTGCGTTCGCGGTGCGCGGGGATGGTGCGATAGACCTGCTTGGTCGCTTCAACGATATGCACGCCGGCAAAAGGCAGCGAAAGCGCGGCGCCCATGCGCTCCCACGCCACCGCCGAGCGCAGGAACCAGCTGTTTCCGACCGGCGGCATGAACAGCGCCTCGCCCCACGAGGCCGGCGTGAACCAGGTACGCCGCAGCAATTGGGTGATCTGCGCGCGCGAATAGGGCCGGCCGTGACCGAACGGCGTGTTGTCGGTGCGCGTCCACACGCCGCGCCTGTTGGGGATCACCGCGATCAGCCGGCCGGAGGGCGCCAGGACGCGCCACACCTCGCGCAACAACTGCTCGGGATCGTCCGACATTTCGAGCGCATGAACCATGAGAATGCGATCGACCGCGGCGTCCGGTAGCGGCATGGAGAATTCGTCGATCAGGCTTGCCAGCGCCGGGCGCGCGGTCGGCCATTTCAAGACGCCCTGCGCGGCCGGCATGAAGGCGATGCAGCGCTCGGAATCCTCGCGAAACAGGCCAAGATAGGGCGTCGGGTAGCCGAGCCCGAGCACGCGCTGGCCTGCCGCGTCAGGCCATCGCGCCCGGATCCCGCGGTTGATCAGTTGCCGCGCCACGCTGCCGAGGCGCCGCGAATAGAAGTCCCTGAGATCGATGACGTCGATGGTCATAAACCCAATCTACCACACGGCGTTCGGCTGCGGCGCGTTGAAAACGGCATTGCCGCAGGAGCGTTAACGCCATATTTCTGGTCGCCCAATGGGGCTGCAAGCATTAGTCACGGAGTTATCATGGCCGCGGAAATTCGTACCTTCACCTGCCTAAGCGACAATTTCGGCTATTTGATCCACGACCCCGCGACCAGGGCCACCGCGTCGATCGACGCGCCGGAAGCGGCCCCTGTCATCAAGGCGCTGGAACGCGAAGGCTGGACGCTGACGGATATCCTGATCACCCATCACCACCACGACCATGTCGGCGGCGTTGCCGAGTTGAAGCAGAAATACAACTGCCGCGTCGTCGCCCCGCACGACAAGTCCACCGCCATCGCCAATGTCGACCTGCGGACCATCAATGGCGACGTCGTCAAGGTCGGCAGCCTGCTGGCGCGGGTGCTGGAAACGCCGGGCCACACCCTCGACCACATCTCCTACGTGTTCGACGGCGACAAGGCGCTGTTCGCCGCCGACACCCTGTTCTCGATCGGCTGCGGCCGGGTGTTCGAGGGCACCTACCCCATGATGTGGGATTCGCTTCTGAAGCTGCGCGCGCTGCCGGACGACTTCAAACTCTACTGCGGCCATGAATACACCGCCTCCAACGTCAAGTTCGCGCTGACGGTCGACGCCGACAATCCGGCGCTGCAGGCGCGCGCCGCCGAAGTGGCGCGGCTGCGCGCGGACAACAAGCCGACGATCCCGGTGCTGCTCGGCGAGGAGAAGAAGGCCAACGTTTTCCTGCGCGCCGACGAGCCGTCGGTCGCCGCCAAGCTGCACATGAAGGGCGCAAGCGCGGCCGACGTGTTCGCCGAGTTGCGCGAACGCAAGAACAAGTCCTGATGGCGCTGCCGCCCGAGGCCGCCGAGAGCAACGGGGACTGGACGCTGGCCGGATGAACGGTTGCACCCGGATTTCAGTTTGCGGCGTTCGAGTTCGCACCGAAGGATCGGAAGCCCTCTTCGTAGGATGGGTGGAGCGTAGCGATACCCATCCTACAATCTTTTTCGCCAAACCATGTCCTTCGCCGCAATCAGGCCGCCACCGGCGATCAGGACCGCGGCGACCGCAATCGTCGCGGCCGGTTGCGCAAAGCCGGCCATGATCAGAAAAGCCGTCGACAGCAGCGGCGTCGCGTAGGACGCGGCGCCGAGAACGCGGATGTCGCCGCGTTTCATGCCGATATCCCAGACGAAGAAAGCGACGCCGACCGGACCGACGCCGAGCGCGATGATCGCCAGCCATTGGCCGATCTTGTCCGGCCAGACTGTGGTCTCGACCAGGCCATGCACGAGGGCGGCGAGCAGCGCGGTCGCAAGGCAGAACCCGGCCACCGCATCGGTCGGCACCGCCTTCAGCTTGCGCGACATCACCGAATAGGCCGCCCACACGAACGCAGCAAGGAAAGCCGCCGCCAGTCCGGGGATCTGGTCCGGGGCAAACCCGCTGCCCCCGCCGCCGGCGAACAGCAACACGGTGCCGACAAGCCCGAGCAGCGCGCCGATGATGTGATGCGGCGCCAGCCGTTCCCCCGGCAGCAGCGACGAGAACAGGACGATCAGCAGCGGCCAGAGATAGTTCAGCAGGCCGGCTTCGGCCGGAGGCGCAAAGCGCAGCGCGAGGAAATACAGCGCGTGATAACCGAACAGCCCGCCGACGCCGACGACCCAGGCGATCCCCGGCTGCCTCAAGGCGCCGAAAGCAGAGGGCCGGAACAGGAAGCTTGCGAACGCCACTGCCGCGCCGATCCCGAACGTCATCGCGGCGAGCTGGAAGGCGGGGATCTTCCCGGTCGCAACCGTCAGGACCGACAGCAGCGACCACATCAGGATCGCGGTCAGTCCGATCAAGGTGGCGGCGCGGGAGGACATGGGTTTCGTCAATGCGAACGAAGTGAAGCAATCCATCTTCTTGCTTGAATAGCGCGGATGGACTGCTTCGTCGCTAGCGCTCCTCGCAATGACGAAGCGTCATCACACCATATATTGCCCGCCATTGATCGACATCGTCGAGCCGGTGATGCCGCCGGCCTCGTCGGCTGCCAGAAACACCACGGCGCGGGCGATTTCCTCGGGCTCGCCGAGGCGGTTGACCGGGATCAGCGGCAGGATGCTCTTCTCCAGCACGTCCTTCGGCACCGCCTGCACCATTTCGGTGTTGATGTAGCCCGGGCAGATCGCATTGACGGTGATGCCGCCCCTGGCGGTTTCCAGCGCCAGCGCCTTGGTAAAGCCGATGTCGCCGGCCTTCGCCGCCGAGTAGTTGACCTGGCCGAACTGGCCCTTCTGGCCGTTGATCGAGGAGATGTTGATGACGCGGCCGAACTTGCGGGCGCGCATGCCCTCGATCACCTGGCGCGTCATGTTGAACAGCGAGCCGAGATTGGTGTTGATGACGGCGTTCCACTGCTCGAGCGTCATCTTGTGGAAGGCGCCATCCTTGGTGATGCCGGCATTGTTGACGAGGATATCGACCGGCCCAAGCTCGGCCTCGACCTGCTTGACGCCGGCGGCGCAGGCGTCGAACGAGCTGACGTCCCACTTATAGACGGGGATGCCGGTCTCGGACTTGAACTTCTCGGCGGCGGCGTCGTTGCCGGCATAGCTCGCCGCTACCTTGTAGCCCGCCGCCTTCAGCGATTTGCTGATCGCCGCGCCGATGCCTCTCGTCCCGCCGGTTACCAATGCCACACGCGCCATATCAAGTTCTCCCTGATGGTGTTTCCCTGTACGCCGGAATTGTCGCGGTCTTGTTGACTAATCTCAATTTGAGTCTGGAGCGTTGCCCGGAACTCTGCCGAGATGAAAATGCCCGGCGCGAGACCGGGCATTCCATCTTCAGCAATTCGAGCCGCGGCTGACAGTTGATCTTTTCATCATTCAACCGGTCGCTTGCCCCATTATCAGTCGCGCGCGATGCACATGGCGATGCCCATGCCGCCGCCGATGCACAGCGTGGCGAGGCCCTTCTTGGCGTCGCGCTTCTGCATCTCGTGCAGCAGCGTCACCAGCACGCGCGCGCCTGATGCGCCGACCGGATGGCCGATCGCGATGGCGCCACCATTGACGTTGACCTTGGCAGTGTCCCAGCCGAGATCCTTGTTGACCGCGCAGGCCTGCGCGGCGAACGCCTCGTTGGCCTCGATCAGGTCGAGGTCGCCGATGCTCCAGCCGGCCTTCTTCAGCGCGGCGCGGGAAGCCGGGATTGGCCCGGTGCCCATGATTTTGGGATCGACGCCAGCCTGGCCCCAGGAGACGATACGGCCGAGCACCTTCTTGCCTTCCTTGGCGGCCTGCCGTGCGGTCATCAGCACCACGGCGGCGGCGCCGTCATTGATGCCTGAGGCGCTGCCGGCGGTCACGGTGCCGTCCTTCTCGAAGGCCGGCTTCAACTTGGCCATCGCGTCGATGGTGGCGCCGTGGCGCGGATATTCGTCGTCGCTGACAATGATGTCGCCCTTGCGGGACTTGATGGTGACGGGCGCGATCTCGTCCTTGAACTTGCCGGCCTTCTGGGCGGCCTCGGCCTTGTTCTGCGAGCCGACCGCGAACTCGTCCTGCTGCGCACGGGTGATCTGGTACTGCCGCGCGACGTTCTCGGCGGTATTGCCCATGTGGTAGCCGTTGAAGGCGTCCCACAGCCCGTCCTTGATCATGGTGTCGACCAGTTCCAGGCCGCCCATCTTGACGCCGCCGCGCAGATATTGGGCATGCGGCGCCATGCTCATGGATTCCTGGCCGCCGGCGACGACGATCTCGGAATCGCCGTTGAGCAGCGCCTGATAGCCGAGCGCCACCGTGCGCAGGCCTGAACCGCAGAGCTGGTTGACGCCCCACGCCGGGCTTTCCACGGGAATGCCGGCGGCGATCGAGGCCTGGCGTGCCGGGTTCTGGCCCTGCGCCGCGGTCAGGATCTGGCCCATGATGACTTCGGAAACACGGCCCGGCTCGATGCCCGCCCGCTCCAGCGCAGCCCTGATGGCGATGGCGCCGAGATCGTGGGCCGGGGTGGTGGCGAACGCGCCGTTGAAGCTGCCGACCGGGGTGCGGGCGGCGCTGACGATGACGACATCGTCTGACATGGACATCTCCTAGGGTTGCGGTTCTTCGACGGCGGGCGGCCGGATGGCGTGCCTGTCTCTCCCCTTATCCTGTTAACCTCATTGACCCATGTCAATCGGCCAGGAGCCGAAATCCTGCGGCGGTGCATTCAAATTGACCAGGCGGGGTTTCCGCAGCAGCGTCCATGCCTTGGCATTAACCGTGCTGCACAAAACGGTAGCCGAACCAGATTGAAAATGCTTACTTTGTTGCGATGCGCTGCTCGTCTGCCCGTCGGCGTTGCCGCCGGGTTCCCCGCTCTCGGTGTCGGTGTGTGAGCCATGGCAAAGTCAGACCAACCTACCACGATCAAGAAATACGCAAACCGGCGGCTCTATAATACCGGCACCAGCACCTATGTGACGCTCGAGGATCTCGCGGCGATGGTGAAGAACGGTGAAGATTTCCTGGTCTATGACGCCAAGACCGGGGACGACATCACCCGCTCGGTGCTGGCCCAGATCATCTTCGAGCAGGAGAACAAGGCCGGCCAGAATCTCCTGCCCACCACCTTTCTCCGCCAACTGATCCGCTTCTACGGCGACAGCATGCAGATGGTGGTGCCGAAATATCTGGAGCAGTCGATCGACATGCTGACGCGCGAGCAGGAAAAATTCCGCACGCAGCTCACCAACACCTTCAGCGGTACGCCGTTTGCGCCGCTCGAAGAACACGTCCGCCGCAACATGGAATTGTTTCAGCAGACCTTCGCGATGTTCAAGCCGTTCGTACCGCCGCGCGCCGGATCCAGCGCACCCGAACCGGAGAAGATCCCGGAACCCGCGGCTGACGGCGACAACATCGACGACCTTCGCCGCCAGATGAAGGTGATGCAGGACCGCCTTGAGCGCATGTCGAAAGAACCGAAGAAGGAAGCGTAGCGCGAGCGCGCGCCGCGCCGTCGATTGTTCTGCGATTTCGAGCCAAGAGGTTGTCAAGGGATCGTCAAGCCGGCTTGGCCTGATTGACCTGAATCAAGCAGCTAGACCGGCCTCGCTGCAACATTGCCTTGATGGACATGCGCCTTTCAACCAACGCGCCGCCGCTGGCGGCCGCAAGCGACCTGCCGTCCAGGAATCGCCGCAAGCTTTCCTGGAAGCTGGCGAGCGCAGTCCTGTTCGCGGCTGCGGCGCTCGCCTTCACCTGGTGGCTCTTGCAGGGCCCGACCATCACGGTAGCGCGCGTGGTGCGCGGCGCGGCCGCGGAGATCGTTTACGCAACCGGATCGGTCGAACCCGAGACATGGTCGCGTTCGACGCCGCTGGTTCGCGGTCGGATCATCGAGCGTTGCCGATGCGAGGGCAAGGCCGTCAAGCGCGGCGATATTCTGGCGCGGCTGGACGACAAGGAAGCACTGGCGACGCTGAACGACCTGAATGCACAGGAGGAGTTCCAACGGCGAGAGTTCGACCGCCAGTCGCAATTGCTGTCGCGCGGGGTTGCGACCTCCCAGGCCTTCCAGAAATCCGAAAGCGACCTGGCGCGCGTCAGGGCGCAGATTGCGGCCCAGGCGCAGCGGCTTGAGTATTACAAGCTGGTGGCGCCGATGGACGGGACCGTTCTGAAGGAGGACGGCGAGGTCGGGGACATGGTCGAACCCGGCACGATCCTCTACCGCATCGGGCTTGAGAAGCCGCTATGGGTGGTCGCCGACGTCAATGAGGAGGACATCCCCCGGGTTAAGGTCGGCCAGAAGGCATTGCTGCGTACCGACGCGTTTGCCGGCCAGGTGTTGCCGGGGGCCGTCAAGCAGATCACGCCCGCCGGCGACCCCGTCTCCAAGACGTTCCGCGTCAGGATCGGCTTGCCTGACGATACGCCGCTGCGGGTCGGCATGAGCGTCGAGGCCAACATCGTCAGCCGCGAAAAACCCGACGTCGTTCTCGTCCCCGCCAACGCCGTGGTCAACAACAATCTGTTCGCTGTCGAAGACGGCCATGCGCGGCTGCGCAAGGTCGAGATCGGCATCCGCGGCACCGGCTTCGTGGAGATCCTGCAGGGCGTGAGCGAGGGCGAATGGGTCGCTTCGCCCGCGACCGCCAACATCAAGAACGGGTTCCGGGTACGGACCGCGCCGGTGGAGACGAAGGCGCCTTGAAGCTGATCGCGACCATCGCCTGGACCCACGTCCGCTACCGCGCGCGCCAGACCCTCGTGGCGATCGCCGGCGTCATGACCGGGGTCGGCTTTTCCATCATGATGGCGGCGATGATGGAGGGTTCGCAGGACGACTTTATTCGCACCCTGGTCGACGCCCTGCCGCATATTTCCGTGACCGACGAGTTGCGCGAGCCGAACCGGCAACCCGCCGACATCAGCTATGCGGCGGCCGAGTTCCACGGCCTGACCCCGGAGGTGCGGCGGCCCGGCATCAAGAATCCGATGGCCACGATTGCCTCGCTGCAGACCTGGGTTCCCGGCACGCTGACGCCGTCGGTGCAGTCAAAGGCGGTGCTGCGGTTCGCCGGCCGCAACATCACCATATCGATCATCGGCATCGATCCCCGTACCGAGGCCGATGTCTCCAACCTGCCGAACCACATGCGGCAGGGATCGCTGCACTCGCTCTACCGGTCCTCCAACGCGATTCTGCTCGGCGACCGGCTGGCCGCCAAGATCGGCGCCCGCGTCAATTCCCACATTACGCTCACCTCGGCCGAAGGCGTCAATATGAGCGCCACGGTGGTCGGCACCTTCCATTCCGGTTTCCGGATGACGGACGAAACCACGGGCTATGTGCTGCTGAAGACCGCCCAGGTGCTGGAAAAGCAGACCGGCGTCGTCAACGAAATCCGCGTGCGCACCCGCGACCCAATGGGGGCGCGCCTGATCAGCGAGCGCATCGGCGAACAGACCGGCTATCGCTCGATCTCGTGGCAGGAAGCCCAGGAGGACCTGCTCTCCGCTATCACGCTGCGGAATGTGCTGATGTACACCATCGTCGGCGCCATCCTGCTGGTCGCGAGCTTCGGCACCTACAACATCATCTCCACCATCACCCATGAGAAGACGCGCGACATCGCGATCCTGAAGTCGCTGGGGTTCCGCGACCAGACCATCCGCGCGATCTTTATCCTTGAGGCGCTGCTGGTCGGGTTTGTCGGGGCCGCGCTCGGATGGATCTTCGGCTATCTCTTGACCCGCGGCCTTGCCTCGCTTGAATTCAAGACGCCGTTCTCCGACTACAACCACCTGCCGGTGATCTATTCGGTGAAGCACTATCTGCTGGCGACCGCGGTCGCGCTGCTCTCCAGCCTGGTTGCAGGTTACTTCCCGGCGCGCGCCGCGGCGCGCCTGCATCCCGTCGACATCATCCGGGGCGCCACATGAGCGCGCCGCTGATCGAGGCGCGGCGCGTGACCAAGACCCTCGCCGGGGTGGTGCCGGTGACGCTGGTTCGGGATATCGACCTCGCGATCATGCCGCGGGAGTTCATCGCCATCACCGGGCCGTCCGGCTCGGGCAAGTCCTCGCTGCTGTATCTGCTGGGACTGCTTGACCTGCCGACCAGCGGCGATGTGCTGATCGATGGCCGCTCCACCACCGCCATGACCGAGGACGAGCGGGCCGAGGTGCGGCTCGCCCGGCTCGGCTTCGTGTTTCAGTTTCACTTTCTGCTCCCGGAATTCAGCATCACCGAGAACGTCGCGTTGCCGATGCGCGCCCAGGGCCGGCTGTCGCCGCGCGCGATCACGGCCCGCGCCGAGGAGTTGCTGGGATCGCTTGGACTGGGCGATCACCGCCGCAAGACGCCTGACCAGTTGTCAGGCGGGCAGCGGCAGCGGGTGGCGGTCGCCCGCGCGCTCGCCAACGACCCACCCGTCATTCTCGCGGACGAGCCGACCGGGAGCCTCGATTCGGTTTCCACCGCGCAGGTGTTCGGCATTCTCCGCGACCTGGTGGCGCTGGACGGCAAGACCGTGGTCGCGGTCACCCACGATCTCAATCTCGCAGCACAGATGCATCGCCGCATTCACGTGGTTGACGGTCAGGTGCAGAAGGAGGCGGTTGCCGCGGCCGACGGCGTGGCATCTTGACCTGGGTATGCCGGCTGGTCAGCCCGCCGCCGGCAGTACCGTATCCGCCGCCGCGCTCCACGGCCGCTGCGGCGAGGCGAGCCCTGTGAGGCGGCCCTGAATGTAGTCGCAGCCCCATTCCCGCAGCATCGCGGCGGCTTCCTCGTCCTGGACCCATTCCGCCACCGTCTTGATGTGCAGCCGGCGGGCCAGATCGATCAACGTCTGCACGAAGGCCCGATCGTCCTGGGAACGGGCGATGTTCTGCACGATGGCGCCGTCGATCTTGACGATGTCGACGCCGAGTTTGCGCAAGTTCCGGAACGAGGTGTAGCCGGCGCCGAAATCGTCGATCGCGATCCGGCTCCCGAAACCCTTGAGGCGGCCGATGAAGTCCCTGATTTCGTCGATATCCTGGATCGCAATCGTTTCCGTGATTTCGACGATCAACCGCTCGCCGACGCCGGGATACGACTGCATCAGCGATTCGACCGATGTCAACCAGTCCGGATCCATCGTGGTGTGGGGCGAAATGTTCAGGCTCAGCCGCACGTTCGGCGAGGCCGCGAGTTCGGCGACCGCGAGTTCGAGCACGCGATGATCCACCAGCCGGATCAAGCCGAGGCGTTCGGCGACCGGCACGATGTCCGGCGCCAGCAGCGCCTCGCCGTCCTCCTGCACCATTCGCACCAGGCACTCGTAGAATGCCGGCTGCCGCGAGCGCGCATCGACGACCGGCTCAAACGCCGTGACGATCCGCCGCTCGTTCAGGGCGGTGACGATTTCGTCGGTTACGCGGATGTTGACGCGGCGCTGGGCGTCGCGCTCGGCATTCGGGCGCCACAGCGAGAACGAACCCGCACGGCGGCGCTTGGCGGCATCGAGCGTTTCCTGGGCGCGGCTCACTGCCTCATCGGCGCTGCGGGCGTGGCGCGGCATGCTGATCGCGCCGATCGATACCGTGACCGAGACGGGCCCGGAACTGGTTGGAATCACCTCGTCGCGAACGCCGGTCAGGAAACGTTCGGCCGCAACATTGGTGTCGTCGACGGTGCAGTTCCGCAGTATCAGCCCGAACTTGTTGCCGGAGAACCGTCCGAGCACGTCCCCGCCGCGCAGCCGGGCCCGGAGACGCTTTCCGACTTCCGCGATCACGGCGTCCGCGACGTCGAAACCGAACGCGTCGTTGACGCGCGCCAGATGGTCGATTCCGATCAGCATGAAGGCGCAGACCGACCGCGCGCGCGTGGTCGCCTCGATGGTTTCCGCCAGCGCCGCGACCAAATGGGTGCGGTTGAGTTCGCCGGTGAGCGGATCGTGCCGCGACAGCCGCATCAGTTGCTCGTCGCGGGCGTGGCGCTCATTGTTGACGCGAACGATGCCTTGCGCACGCGCCGGCTTGCCGTCGCTTCCGGCAAACCAGCAACCGGTTTCCTCGATCCAGATCACGGGCACGGAGGTCGATATCCGCACGCCATATTCGATGCGGTAGAAGGCTCCCTCGCCGCCGCGGGGGGGAGCGGATTGGCTGAGTGCGTCCGAGCGAATTGACCGCTTCGGCTCGATCAGGCTGGCAAACCCGGTGCCGCTTGCCAGCGTTTCCCGCGGAATATCGCTGAAGATCGAGCCGGCATTGTCGCTCCAGGCGATGGTGTCGGTCGCCAGATCCCAGACAAAGGCTGCCTGCCCGACCGAAGCCAGGATGCTGGAGAGGTGCGGGACAGCGGACATCAGGTCGCCTCGATTCGGGACAGCGGCGGGTGATTCCCGCACGCTGAGGATACGGGCCCATTCGAATCAGAGACTAGGTAAAGTTGATAAACAATCCGGAAACCACGTTTCGGGGGCGTCCCGCCCCCGCTTTGCAGGCCGAACCGCATCGGCACGGGCCTTGCGAGGACCAGGTCGCAGTGGGAATTAACGTCCCAGAATGTGACAGGTCAGCCGGTCAGGATGTGCAATGCGAGTTCTCGATGGACCAGATCGGACGCACCAGGGTGAGGTCGTCAGCCTCGACGAGCCGGCTTGTGTCGAACTGGTGCCGCTGACCCGGTCGGCGCCCTGGTCGCCGAGACCAGCCTTGACGCGGCCCGACCCATGCTTCCTGGCCCACCTGATCGCGACCGCCGAACAGGCGCCGCAGACCCGCAACCTGCGGCGAGCTTCGCCGGCCGATGCTCAGACCGCCTACGGTGCCAGCCAGACGCGCCTCTATGGCATCGGCTTCCGAACGCGGCAAACGATCTAGCGTTGAGGTCTATCCGGAGCGGAAGGCGAGCCTGAGCCCGGCTGCAGTCCCGGCGAAGCGACTTCCTGCGAGCCAGGATTGGGCGTGGCGGCAGGATGAACCGATTTCGGCTCGGGGTAGTCCAGCGGCCCGGGTTCGGTGACCGAGGCTATCGGAGCGGAAGGCGCGGGCATCGGCGCCGGGGGTGCGGCTGGCTCGAATGGCGGATCGTCGGCCGGCGCCACGACCTTGCCGGGACCCTGAGCCACAGGCAAAGGCGCTGCCGCAACGGAGCGACGCCGGGTCCGCAGCGCCAGGCCGGACAAGAAATCCACCAGCGCCAGCGCCGTCAGCAGGAAGAAGGTCGAGGTGCCGAACTCCCGCCACAGCACGAACTCCGCTGCCGCCGCCGAAAACACGATCAGCGAGAGCAGGTGGTCGGTGAGATATTTGGCGCCGGGGCGCGCGCCTTTGACGACTTCGGAGAGCAGCAGCAGGATAGCGAGGGTGAGCAGCACGTCGCTCAGCGTCACCGTCCAGATCGCGCCTGACATCAATGTCAGCCTCACCAGCGGATCGGTGAAGGAAACGCCGGGCATCAGGAAGACGATGATGTTGTAGATCGCGAGCGGAATCAGAAGCAGCGGAAAACCGACCATGGCATCGGCGCCTTGTTGGTGAACTGGAACATTCCGGGCGAAGCATCGCTTCTCCGCCGGGAGCTGTGCTGGCCCACTGGTTGGCCAACCTCAGGCAGGGCGCCGCCGATCGCGGGGCCCCACTTCCGTCCTGGTCAGGATTCCTTTTTCTTCAGGACCTGTCGGCCCTTGTACATGCCGGTCTTCAGGTCGAGGTGGTGCGGCCGGCGCAGTTCGCCGGAATCCTTGTCCTCGGCATAGGTCGGCTTCTTCAGCGCGTCCGCCGATCGGCGCATGCCACGCCGCGAGGGCGATGTTTTTCTTCTGGGAACGGCCATAACGGTCCTCTAAGGGTGTTGTCGGGGGCATCGTCCGGGAACGGAAACGCTGCGTCAGGCGCGCTGCGATGCCGATAAGGCCGCGTATATAGAGGATGGGATGGCGTAAAGCTAGAGCGTTTTCCCGCCAAGCGAGGCCGGTTTCGCGCCAGGAAAACGCGCCAAATCAAGAATCTAGCGTGCCGCTTGATCCCTACGAAGCGGAAGAGCTTTGGCCGGATTGCCGGGCCATAAATGGCTCAAAACGGTCGATTCTCGTGCCAGCAGCGTTGCAGGGCCGCCGTATTGGCCCGCGCCAGGTATGTTCCGGCCAGACGGCGCACACCGGGACTGGGGTTGCGGGCACTGCGCTTGATCGGATTGGGCAGGATCGCTGCGAGCAAGGCGGCTTCGCGCGCGGAAAGCGTCGCGGCCGAACGGCCGAACGCGTGGAGCGATCCCGCTTCCGCCCCGAATTGCCCGGACGGACCGAGTTCGGCAATGTTGAGATAAATCTCCAGGATCCGCTGCTTGGGCAGCACCAGATCGATCCACATCGCCAGCGGCAGTTCCAGCGCCTTGCGGACCACGCTGCGGCCCGGCCACAGGAACAGATTCTTGGCCACCTGCTGGGTGATGGTCGAACCGCCGCGGGCGACTTCGCCGTCTTCGGCGTCGTCCATCGCCTCCTGCAGCGCATCCCAATCGATGCCGCGATGGCTGCAGAATTTGGCGTCCTCGGACGCCACCACCGAGCGCGGCAGGTAGGGCGAAATCGCTCCGAACTCGATCCATTGACGCGACACCGGCGCCGCCGTGAGCCAGCGCCAGGTCATCAACGCCGAAACCGGTTGGCCGATTCGGTAGAACGGCGTCACGACATAAGGCAGCAACAGCACCGCCAGCAGGATCAGTCCCAAGATTCGAACGATGCGCAAATTGAAGGCTTTCGGTTCTGCCCACGCCGGCATCAAGGCCTGCGAACAGGCTTTATGCCCATGACATCTCCCATGATCTTTCGCTGCTTTTCCAGCGCTTTTTGGGCGTCGTGAACGCGGTCATGGAATTGACGAAGCCCGCGGCATCAACGATTGTCCGGCCGAATTGACCCGGAGCCATTGTTGATGACGACCGCCGACTTTGCCAAACGACTGGACCAGACCGCCGAGGATACCGAGGCGCTGCTGGCGAAGCTGCTGTCGGACACGCTGTTGCCCGACGAGATCGCCCGGCCGAAGCGGCTGATGGACGCCATGCGTTATTCGAGCCTCAACGGCGGCAAGCGGCTGCGCCCTTTTCTGGTGGTCGAAAGCTCGGCCGTGTTCGGTGTGCCGCGCGCGGCGGGCCTGCTGGTCGGTGCCGCCCTTGAATGCATCCATTGCTATTCCTTGATCCATGACGACCTGCCGGCGATGGACAACAGCGATCTGCGTCGCGGCCGGCCCACGCTGCACAAGAAGACCGACGACGCCACCGCCATCCTGGCCGGCGACGGGTTGCTGACGCTGGCGTTCGACATCGTCACCCGTGACGAGATCCACAGCGACGCCAATGTGCGCCTGCGGCTGACGCGCGCGCTGGCGCGCGCTTCGGGCATCGGCGGCATGGTCGGCGGCCAGATGCTGGACCTCGCCGGCGAAGGCCGGTTCGGCGACCGCGAGCCGGTCGACGTGGCGCGGCTGCAGCAGATGAAGACCGGCGCGCTGTTGCGCTATGGCTGCATTGCCGGCGCCATCCTCGGGCAGTCCACGCCGGCGCAGTATCAGGCGCTCGACGATTACGGCCGCGCGCTCGGCGAGGCCTTCCAGATCGCCGACGACCTGCTCGACGTCGAAGGCGACGCCGCTGCGCTGGGCAAGCAGACCGGCCAGGACGCCGCACTCGGCAAGACCACTTTCGTTACCCAGCTCGGCGTCGAGGGCGCCAGGCAGCGCGTGCGCGACCTGCTGGCGCGGGCGGATTCAGCATTATCGGGGTTCGGCGCCAAGGGCGACGTGTTGCGGGCGACCGCGCGCTTCGTCGCGGAGCGCAAGAACTGACGTCAAGTGGCGGCAGACGGCGCGCAGGAAGCACGCCGGCTCGCCGGCCCTACGCTACGGGCACACGCCCGACATGATGGCCCCGTAGGAGTGACAACCCGTCGCACGGTCCTGGCCAGTGAGCGGCCGGCCGTTAGACCCAATTCCTGGACCACCAGGTGTTTGAGAACGCGTGATATAAACCCGCTGTGTTGATTCCGGAACGCGCATTGCTTCGCTAGCGCGCCGTGATTCCGGCCGGTCGCGCTTGGCCACCGGCTTGCCGGCGCGGCGCTTCTCGCATTCATTGTCGTCGTTGAGGAACGAGCCCGCGGCGCAGCTGATCCTGGTGCAGCGCTCGCCATCGGCCTTGAAGCCATGCTCGCAGACCACCGGGCAGACCCGCGACGTCTTCAGCTTGATCGCATCAAGCGCATCGATGCTGGCGACCTTGGCGTCGAGCCTGGTTCCGGCGTAGCGGTTGAACAGCGTCAGCGAACGCTGCGAGGCCGCGTTCCAACTGCCATCGGCGGCAGCGGTGAGACATCCGACGCGGCGCAGTTCGGCCTGCACCGACTTGGTGACGTCGGCCTGTGGCGGGCCGGCATCGAGGGCGGCAAGGTTCACCGGCTTGTCTCCGGCAGCGCTTTCGGCGGCCGCGCGCTTCTGTTCGCCCGCAGCCGCCTGGTCCTGCGCGACCTGCTTGGCCTTCTCAGCCGCAAGCCGCGCCTGCTCGGCCGCCTTCGCGTCGGCCTCGGCCTTGACCTGCTGGCCCTTCTGGGCGCCCTCGGCGGCAAGGCGCGCACGCTCCTGTTCGGCCTGCCGCGCCTTCTCGGTCGCAGCGATGCGGGCTTCTTCGGCAAGGATCTTGTCGAGCTGGAGCTTGGCCAGGCTGGCGTAGAAGCCGTCGGGGTTCTGCACCAGGAACGCGTTGAGCGCGCTCTTGTTGCCGACCTGCAACGCCAGTTCGTAGTCGCGGCGGGCTTCGGCCTGTGGGCTCAACGCCGGCGAGGAAGCCGCCACCGCGGGCACCGCCCGGGGAGCGGGCACCAGCGGCACGTCTTCGCCGCCGAGCGAACCGTACACAAAGGGCTCCTGCCGGTTACCGGTGGTCTTCAGCACTTCGTCGCGCACGAAGCCGAAGGCGCGGCGCACATCGAGGCCGGGCTTGGTCAGGTGCTGGGCCAGTGCCGCCGTGAACGGGCTGTGCTTGCCGTCGCCGTCGGCGGCGGTCGAACCAGCCTTGGCCGAATAGGCGATCAGGACGTTCGGGCTGGTCGGCTCGATCTTGGCGAGGCCTTGCCCGATCGCGCGGGTGGCCACGGTCCGCTTCATGGTCCTGGCAAACGGATTGTCCCGGCAGGCGTCGAGGATCACCAGGCGCAATTTCTTGGCCGGCTCGATCGCGAGCAGGATGCGGTCGAGCGAGAAGGCTTCGTCGTAGATGTCGGTGTCGCGCTCCAGCCGCGCATCGACCGGAATCAGGTAGTTGGCGCCATCGACCTCGATGCCGTGGCCGGCATAATAGACCACGGCGATGTCGGCATTGCGCGCCTGGTCGGCGAAGTCGCGTAGCGCGCGCCTTGTCTCGGCCGCCGGCAGATCGCGGCGGGAATCGACGATATCGAAGCCGGCCTCCTTCAGCGTCGCCGCGATCCTGGCGCTGTCGTTACCGGGATTGGCGAGCGGCGCGACGTTCTGGTAGGCGGAATTGCCCAGCACCAGCGCCACGCGCTTCTCGGCAAAGGCCGGGGCGCAGGCCAGCAGCGAGGCCGCGGCCGCCAGGGCCAATCGGAACAGTCTCAGCGATGCAGATTTCATCATGACGTTTCCCAGGCCTCGCGCTTTCTATCACACCAGCCTGACTACCAGAAGCCGCGGCCGGGCTTTGTGAGGCAGGTCACGAACCACGTCGCCGTTGATCGCACCGTTGCTTTGTCCCTGGCCTCGATCCTTGGTCAGAACCGGCGCCGCACCGGTTCAGCCATGCCCGGTCACGATTTACGCCGGGTTAACCATGATCTGTACCTCGCGGAGCGGCCGGCATCCCAAGCGGCGTAACGCGGCCGGCCGCCGCCTCGTCGCCCCCTCATCGATCACCAGCAGCCCATGGCGCAATCAGGCAGTCCGTGGCTTAATCTGCATCGAACCAATCTCTTCTCGCCGGGAGGACCTGCCGTGAGCCATGACCGATCGACCGTGGAAGCCGTGGTCAAGAATTACTTCGATGGCCTGTATGAGGGTGACGCCGACAAGCTCGGCGCGGTGTTCGACCCGACCGCTGACCTGCGCTGGGTGGAAAAGGGCGCGCTGCAGGTGCTGAGCGTGCCGGACTGGCTCGATCGGGTGCGCAAGCGGCCATCCGCCAAGGCGGAAGGCAAGCCGCGCGAGGATTTCATCGTCACGATCGACCGCTCCGACGAATCCACGGCCTTCATCAAGGTGCGCTGCCAGCTGCCGCCGCGCTATTTCACCGACTATCTGGTGGCGATGAAGCTCAGCGACGGCTGGAAAATCGTCTCGAAATCCTACCGCTACGACCTGCGGGAGTAGCCTGATGCGGCATTGACGGCCCCGTTCACGCGGGCAAACTGGCCCGACACGATACGGGGACACCGTGGAAGCCCAGTTCCAGATCTTTCTGATCCTGCTGGCGGTGCTGGCCGGCGCCACGCTGCTGGCGCGGCGGATCGACCTCGCACCGGCGATCCTGCTGCTGCTGACCGGCATCGGGCTGGCCTTCGTGCCAGGGATGCCGACCCTGGAATTGCCGCCGGACCTGGTGCTGCTGGTGGTGTTGCCGCCGCTGATCTATTCGGCCAGCGTCGCCATGAGCTGGCGCGAATTCAAATTCAACCTGCGGCCGATCATCCTGCTGTCGGTCGGCTGCGTGATCTTCACCGCGTTTGCGGTCGCCACCGCGACACATTATCTGATCGGTCTGCCCTGGGGGGTGGGCTTCCTGCTGGGGGCCATCGTCGCGCCGCCGGATGTCGTGGCGCCGCTGGCAATCGCCCGGAAGCTGGGCATGCCGCGCCGCATCCTCGTGGTGCTCGAGGGCGAGGGCCTCGTCAACGACGCCACCGCGTTGATCCTCTACCGGTTTGCAGTGGCGGCAATTTCAACCGGACTGTTCTCGCTGCCGAAGGCCACCGGGACCTTCGCGGTCATCGTGGTCGGCGAATTGCTGTTCGGCGTAGCCGTCGGCTGGCTCTCCCTGCGTGCCCGGCATCGTACGCGCGACCCGCAGATCGAGATCACGCTGTCGCTGCTCACCCCGTACTTCGCCTTCTGGATTCCCGAGCATCTCGGTGGCTCGGGCGTGATCGCAACCGTCGCCTGCGGGCTCTATATCGGCTGGAACGGGCCGCTGCTGATCTCGGCGGCGACCCGGCTGCAGGGAATCTTCTTCTGGGACCTTGTGATCTTTCTGGTCGAAGGCCTGTTGTTCCTGCTGACGGGATCCCAGCTACGGCTGCTGTTTGAAAAATCCAAGGCATTTCCGATCCAGGAAATTATTTTCGCTACCGGACTGGTCGCCGTCGTCATCATCGTCGCGCGCTTTGCCTGGGTCTATCCCGCAACCTATCTGCCGCGGCTGATCAGCAAGCGGGTGCGGGAGCGCGATCCGGCGCCTTCCTGGCGTATTACATTCGTGGTCGCCTTCACCGGCGTACGCGGCGCGGTGTCGCTGGCCGCGGCGCTGGCATTGCCGTTGACGCTGCCGGGCGGCGAAGCTTTTCCGTACCGCGACATGATCCTGTTCGTCGCCTTCGGCGTCATCTTCATCACGCTGGTCGGACTGGGGCTTGGATTGCCTGCCGTGGTGCGCTGGCTCGGCCTGGCCGGCGAAGGTCGCAACGAATACGTCGCCGAACACGAGGCGGAGATCGCGGCGCGGCGCGAAGCGCTGGATGCGGCCCTGAAGTCGCTCGACGCCATCACCGATGACCGCCAACTCTCCGACGAAGTCGTCAAGCTGCTGCGCCAACGGCACGAGATCCGCACCGGTCAGCTTCCCGGTTCGCTCGATCCGGCGGGGCACGAAATCTCGGCGAGCGGAACCCGGCTGACCCGCGAATTGATCGGAGCGGAGCGGAAGTTCATCCACGCGCTGTTGCGCGACGGCAAGATCACCGACGAGACGCGGCGGCGGATCGAGCGCGACCTCGACCTTGAGGAAGCCATCCTGAGCAATCGGGAGTACCGGACTATGCCATTGTAGGCGGGAGCGCCGGGCTCACTCCGCCGCGACGCTGCGGCCCGGCCGCCCGGCAAAGCCGGCGGGATCGCCGAACCGCTCGATCATGACCGCGGTCAGATCCTTGGCCTTGCTGGTGACACAGGCACCTGACCTCACCGCGTAGCGGTCCTGATGCTTCAGGTGCACCGGCGCCTCGCCCTGCTGCAGCGCGCGGGCCGCATCCAGCATCAGCTTGCGGAAATGCATGATGCCGAGATCGGTCGGGCCGAGATGCTCGCGGGTGCGATCGGCGATCAGGCCCTGGCTGTCCTGTACGGCGGCGTCCTGCTCGGACACGCCCTTGATGCCGGTGTAGCTGCTGGTTTTCTGCAGCTTGCGGTCGATCAGATAGTCGTTCGCCTTGTTGCGCAGTGGAATGTAATTCTCGTCGACTTCCGACATCACGCCGTTGCCGCGGTCGTAGCCGTCGCGCTCGGCCTGCGTCAGCGGCCGTTCCGGATTCCAGGCGTAAGTGTAGATCCAGCAGCTGGTATCGGTGACCGGAATGAAGCTCTGGCCGAAAATGTTCTCGCCCGGCATCGAGCTCGGCGCATAGGCGTGGACCGGCATCAGGAACTGGGCGATGCGCCAATAGATGTTGTCGGTTCCGGTGAGCCGTCCGCCGGCGACCACGAGCCCCGCCTCATGCGGGCTGACCTTGATGACGGGCCGCGGATCCTCGGCGATCCATCGCATGTGATCGGTCGCGACCCGCGTCAGCGGATTGACGAAATGCTTCTTGATGTCGAGGATCTCGTTCTCTTCCTTTTCAAAGGAAAGATGCGCGAAGGTGAAATGCGCGGTGTCGATCGAGCCTTCCAGCGCCTGCACCCAGTTGCAGTCCTGCCACTTCTTGGTGACGTAGCGGTGCGATTCCGGCACCAGCGCCATTTCCAGATCGGGCAATTCAGGCACCTGATCGGCCGGGCCCATATAGGCCCAGATCATGTCGCCCCATTCGCGCACCGGATAGGACTTGATGCGGATCAGGTCCTTGGCGTTGAGATCGGGATAGGAGGTCGGCATGTCGACGCAGGCGCCCGAGGTGTCGAACTTCCAGCCGTGATAGACGCAGCGGATTCCGCACTCCTCGTTCCGCCCGAGCCAGAGATTGGCGCCGCGGTGCGGGCAGTACTGGTCGATGACGCCGACCACGCCGCGGCTGTCGCGGAAGGCCAGCAGCTCCTCGCCCATGACGACGATCTTTTTCGGCGGCCCGTCGGCCTCCGGCAATTCCTTCGACAGCAGCACCGGCATCCAGAACCGGCGCAGCAAATCGCCCATGCCGGTGCCGGCCCCGCTCTCGGTCAGGAATTTGTTGTCTTCGGCGCGGAGCATGCGGCGTCCTCGGAGTCTTATTTTGCTTTTGCGCAAGCTTGGCGCAGGCGGAGCGAGGCGTCAACGGTTGGCTACCTCGGTTGCCCGCCTCGCGGGGAGCATCCCTGTCACGTCGGCGTTGAACTATAGACGACAGAACGCTGCTGAGTTAGCCTGCGGGGCAACCTTACGCCCGAGAAACTCCTGAATGGTGACTCAGCAAGATATTTCTGCCCACTACACGCATGGCAAATTGACTGCGGCGATCCGCAGCGGGATCGAGTCTCTTGGCAAGACAACCGATTCAGTGACCATCGATGATCTGGCTCCTGTTGATGAGTTTCATATCGGCGGCCGCCAGGCCTCCGAACATTTTCTCGATCAACTCTATCTCACCCCCGAAAAGCATATTCTCGATGTTGGATGTGGTCTTGGCGGACCCGCGCGGTTTGTTGCTAGCCGGTACCGCTGCCGTGTCGATGGCATTGACCTGACCCCCGAATACGTCGAGACCGGACAGGAGATTTGCAAATGGGTAGGTCTCGCCGACCGCATTTCGCTGCATCTGGGCAGCGCATTGTCGATGCCGTTTGCGGATGGCACTTTTGACGGCGCCTATATGCTGCATGTCGGCATGAATATCGAAGACAAGGCCGGGCTCTGCCTTGAGGTGGGCCGCGTGTTGCGGCCGGGCTCGCTTTTCGGAATCTACGACGTCATGAAAACTGGTGACGGCGAGCTGACTTTTCCTGTGCCATGGGCGACAACGCCTGAGTCAAGCGCCGTGGCAAGACCTGAACAGTACCGCAGCGCGCTTGAAGCTGCCGGTTTTGCTGTGATTACTGAACACACCCGACGCGACTTTGCGCTGCAGTTCTTTGAACAACTACGTGCCAGAACCATGGCGGCAGGTGGTCCCCCGCCGCTTGGGCTTCATGTCCTGATGGGCAGGAACACTCCGGACAAGGTGCAAAATATGACCCAGAACATAACCAACGGTCGCATCGCACCGGTCGAGCTTATCGCGCGGAAGTCTTAGGCGGGCTCACACCGGCCGTTCGCCCTTCACCGTCACCCGCGTTCCCGCACGCGTGTGCGGCCAGTAGTCCCACATCGCGCGGTGCTGGGCGCAGCGATTGTCCCAGAACGCAATGGCGTTTTCGCTCCAGCGGAAACGGCACTGGAACAGGGGATTCTCCGCGTGCTGGTACAGATAGGCCAGCATGGCGTCGCTCTCGTCGCGGGGGATGCCTGATATGAACCGGGTGAAGCCGCGGTTGACGTAGAGCGCCTTCTTTCCCGTGACCGGATGGGTGCGCACGACCGGATGCTCGGCGCGCGGATAGTCCGGCCGGTCGGCGACGCCGTAATTGGCGTAGAGGCCGCGGTAGGTCTGCTCGCCGTCATGCAGCGCGGTCAGCCCGTCGAGATAGGTTTTCATCCGCTCCGACAGCGCCTCGTAGGCCGCGTACATATTGGCGAACAGCGTGTCGCCGCCGCGCGGCGGGCACTGCCTGATGTAGAGGATCGACCCCATCGGCGGCTCAAGGTCGCAGGAGACGTCGCTGTGCCAGCCCTCGCCATTGGCGCGCGGTGAGTCCTTGTCGGCGTAGATCTTCATCAGCGCGGGATCGTCGCCCTCGTGCGGTGCGGCGGGATGGACGTGCAGTTCGCCGAACTTGCGGCCGAAGGCGAGATGCTGTTGTGGCGTGATGTGCTGGTCGCGGAAGAAGATCACGAGGTTCTCGGCGAGCGCGCGGTGGATTTCGTCGATCTGGCGGTTGGAACGGGAATCGTCCGAGACGAGCCTGCCGATATCGACGCCGGAGATTTCCGCGCCGATGATCGGGGTGAGTTTTTCGACCCCGATGGTCTCATAGGGCTCGGCCTCGCCGGCGAGGTGACGATAGCGCGGGCCTTGCTTGCCGGACAGCGAACTCATGGGCGTTCTCCCAACGATTTTTGTTGGAAGCATCGTAGCCCGGATGGCGCGAAGCGCAATCTCTCCACTTGGTCGTCCCGGCCAAGCGAAGCGCGAGCCGGGACCCATGACCACAGGAGTTGGTGGCGGAGAAAAGCGGTGGCTGCAGCCAAGCGTAACCACAAATCCCTGTGGTTATGGGTCCCCGCGTGCGCGGGGACGACGAAGAATACTACTCCGCCGCCGTGACCGGCGCCTTGGCGCCGGCGCCATATTTCTGGTCGATGTAATCGATCACCAGCGCCCTGAATTCCGTGGAAATGTTCGGCCCGCGCAGGGTGCGGAACTTTTTGCCGTCGACGAAAACAGGCGCGGCCGGGGCTTCGCCGGTGCCGGGCAGCGAGATGCCGATATTGGCGTGCTTGGATTCGCCGGGACCGTTGACGATGCAGCCCATGACCGCGACGTTCAGCGCCTCGACGCCGGGATATCTGGTCTTCCAGGCGGGCATTTCCTCGCGGATGAAATCCTGGATCGAGCGCGCCAGTTCCTGGAACGTGGTCGAGGTGGTGCGGCCGCAGCCGGGGCATGCCGCCACCAGCGGCACGAAGGTGCGGAAGCCCATGGTCTGCAGCAATTCCTGCGCGACCTGAACTTCCAGCGTGCGGTCGCCGCCGGGCTCCGGCGTCAGCGAAATCCGGATGGTGTCGCCGATGCCCTGCTGCAGCAGGATGCCGAGCGCGGCCGACGAGGCCACGATGCCCTTCGAGCCCATACCGGCTTCTGTAAGCCCGAGATGGATGGCGTAATCCGAACGGGAGGCGAGCGTCTGATAGACCGCGATCAGATCCTGCACGGCGGAAACCTTCGCCGACAGGATCATCCTGTTCTTGGGCATGCCGAGTTCCTGGGCGCGGGCCGCCGACAGCAATGCCGACTGCACCATCGCCTCGCGGGTCACCGCGCGGGCGTCACGCGGATTGGCTGACGCCGTGTTCTCGTCCATCAGCTTGGTCAGCAGTTCCTGATCGAGCGAGCCCCAATTGGCGCCGATGCGGACCGGCTTGCCGTTCTTGTTGGCGATCTCGATGATGTCGGCGAACTGGGTGTCGCGCTTGTTCTTGAAGCCGACATTGCCGGGATTGATGCGGTATTTGTCGAGCGCCTCGGCGCAGGCCGGATAGTCGGCGAGCAGCTTGTGGCCGATATAGTGGAAATCGCCGATCAAGGGCGTGGTGATGCCGAGCTTGCGCAGGCCGTCGCGAATGTGCGGCACCGCGGCGGCCGCCTCCTCGCGATCCACCGTGATGCGCACCATTTCCGAACCGGCGCGCGACAGCGCCGCGACCTGGGCGATCGTGCCCTCGATGTCTGCGGTGTCGGTGTTGGTCATCGACTGCACCACGATCGGCGCGCCGCCGCCGACGGCGACGTTGCCGACCATGACCTGGGTGGTTCGATGCCGGGCGCTCGGGCCGGCGACGTCGTCTTGCGGCGGTTTTTCGTGCTTGTTCATGGGGCCTCGAATATCAGGTTTTGGTGACATTCACCAAGGGGACGGCGAGGGCTCGGTGCGTCCCGTCACTCTGAGAGTTTTGTTTCTTCTATTCAAAGACTTAGCGAGGTCGTTGGCGTGCCCGGCCAATCAGGCTCGTCCCGGTGCGCCAGCTATATTGGGCAGGAATCGCCGGATTGAAAGGGGATGTCCTGATCTTCACCTGACTTTTCATTGTGGAGCGCGCACCCTAGCATCAGCCAAAATAATGGGAGGCGGGCATGCCGGAGCGAAACGGGCTGATCACAACGGCGGAACTCGCCGGCATCCTCGACCGGCCGAACCTTCGTCTGTTCGACTGCACCACTTATCTTGAACCCGCGCCTGCGGGCAGCGACGTGCCCTATCTCGCCGTGCCCGGACGGCAGACGTTCGAGGCCGGACATATTCCGGGCGCGGATTTCCTCGACCTGCAGGGCGAGTTTTCCGCGGACGATACCGAACTGCGCTTCATGATGCCCGAGGTCGCCAGGCTCGAGGCCGCGTTCGGCCGCCATGGCGTGTCTGCCGACAGCGAGGTGGTGCTGTACAGCATCGGCACCCCGATGTGGGCGACGCGGTTCTGGTGGATGCTCAAATCACTCGGCTTCGAGAACCTGTCGGTTCTCGACGGCGGCCTCGACAAATGGAAGGCGGAGGGCCGCGCACTCGAAACCGGAGCCGCGAAGGGATACAAGCCCGCGAGGTTTGTAGCGAAGCCAAAATCGGGATTCTTTGTCGACAAGCACGAAACGCTTGCCGCCACCGCCGACCGCAGCGCCGTTGTCGTCAACGCGCTCGGCCCGCAATTCCATAGGGGCCTGGAGCCGAGCCGGTATGGCCGGCCCGGCCGGGTTCCCGGCAGTTGCAACGTGTCGGCGGCCACCTTGCTCGATCCGCAAACCAAGGCGTTCATCCCGCTGGGCGAGGCGGAAGCAAAATTCAAGGCGCAGGGCATCACTAGGGACAAGCGCGTGGTCGCCTATTGCGGCGGCGGCATCTCGGCGACGATCGACCTGTTCCTGCTCTACCGGCTCGGCTACGACAAGCTCACCCTCTATGACGGCTCGATGGGCGAATGGGCCAAGGATACCGCGTTGCCGATCGAGACGGGATAGGCGCTCTCTTGATGTCATTGAGATCCAATGCCCGATGACAAGCTCCGCGAAGCGATCCATCCCTCCACCCGCGCCGTCATTCCGGGATGCTCCGAAGGAGCAGACCTCAGATGCGCAATTGCGCATTGGGGAATCTCGAGATTCCGGGTTCGATGCTTCGCATCGCCCCGGAATGACAACGGAAACATCACGCCGGCACGTTCGGATCCGGCGTGACCTTCGGGTCCGGCTTGTTGACCAGATAGAGTCCTGCGATCACCAGCAGCGCGGCGGCGCCGAAGGTGAGGGTCAGCGTATCGTTCACGATGAAGTAGGCGGCGACGACGCCGAACAGCGGCGTGATGAAGGTGAACGACGACAGCTTGCTCGGCGAATAGGTCTTCACCAGTGCGAACCACAGCACAAAGGTGCATCCAACCACCCAGAACGCCTGATAAGCCAATAGCGAGATCGACAGCGCGCCGGGCATTTGGGTGATGGTCTCACCAAACAGCAGGGAGGCGCCGGCAAGGATCGGGATCGAGACCGCGACCTGGTAGCCCAGCGCCTTCTCCGGCGCGGCGTTGCGCAGGCGCGTTCCCTTGGCAATCACCGTGGTCGCCCCCCACAGTGCGCCGCCGCCGACAACCAAGAGATCGCCGAGCAACACCGTGGCGTCGACATTCGGCTGCGGCACCCCGATCGCGAGCGCAACGCCGGCGAAGCTGAGGCCAAGCCCGCCCCACTGCAGCAGGCTCAGGCGCTCGCCCAGGAACTGATATGAGCCGAGCGCGACGAAGAACGGCGCGGTGTAGAGGAAGACCGCGGCGCGCGAAGCCGAGGTGTACACCAGTCCGCTGAAGATCAACACGAACTCCAACCCGAACAACGTGCCCGCCAGCAGTCCGGGGCCGAGCGAGCCGTCGCGCTCGAAGAATCTCACGCCGCGCAGCCAGCCGGCGATCAGCATCACCGGCAGCGCGCCGGCAGAGCGGATCAGCGCCTGCAGCATCGGGGGAACTTCGGGCAGCGCGAGCTTCACCGCGATCTGGTTGAACCCCCAGCTCAGGCACAGCATCAGCATCAAGGCGATGGCGCCGGGGGTCAGCGCGCGCCCGGCGGAAGCAGAGATTTTCTCAGGCATTGTTCCTCATGGGCGCGGCTGGAATGCGGCGTTGTTATTGTGGTCGTCCAGCTCTCACCCCGTCATTGCGAGGCATCGGAGTAAAGCGAGTCATTCCTGACAATGGGCGCAGGTGCCGGCGATCTCGACCACGGAAAGTTTCGGCACGAATCCGGACGCGCGCGCCGCCGCGTTGAGGCTCTTCGCCACGGGGGCGGCCGGTATCTCGCCGACCGAGCCGCAGTGGTCGCAGATCAGGAACGCCACCATCGAGGTTTCGTCATGGTCATGCGCGCAGGCCAGGAAGGCGTTGCGGCTCTCGATGCGGTGGACGAGGCCGTTCTCCATCAGGAAATCGAGCGCGCGGTAGACCGTGATCGGCGCCGGCCGCGGCATCGACTTCGCCAGTTCGTCGATCACCTCATAGGCGCCGAGCGGCCGGTGGCTCGACAGCAGCGCCTGCAGCACCTGACGCCGGATCGGGGTGAATTTCTGCGCCCGGCGCGCGCAAACCCGCTCGGCATGCGCGATCGCGTCCGCGGTACAGCGGCCGTGATCGTGATCGGGCGCGGGGAATGTCGGCCTGGAAAGGGTCATTGCCAGGCAATGTAGCATTGTGGCGGCTGAAGCCAAAGCGGCCCGGACCGGCGGCCCCAGCCATGCCCTGCAAGCGGGTCACGTCACCGCAAAACGCGCGAGGGGAAATTCATAAGCTAGCTTATAATATCGCTTGCTTATGGAGGCGTGGGGCATGCGCGGCACCGTGGACATGAACTTGCTGTTTACGCTCGGCGAAGTGCAACGCCTGGTGCGCGCCTATGCCGACAAGCAGGCGGCGCGTTACGGCATCACCCGCGCGCAATGGGCGGTGCTGGCCAAGATCGAGCGCACCGAGGGCCTGAAGCAGTCGGAACTTGCCGAACTGATGGAGATGCAGCCGATCACGCTGACGCGGCTGATCGACAAGCTCTGCGGCAATGGCTGGATCGAGCGCCGCGGCGACGAGTCCGACCGGCGTGTCAACCGCCTTTATCTGCGCAAAGCCGCGCGTCCGCTGCTGGGCAAGCTGGCGGGACTGCGCTCCGAGCTGACGGCCACTGCGCTTGGCGGCATCAACCCCGCTGATGCCCGCCGCCTGCTCGACCAGCTCGACCTGATCAAGGAAAACGTCCGCAACGCGATCCAGAATCCGGCCGGCGAGCCTCCGCGAAAGGAGCAGCGCTATGGCTGATCCCGTCCTCAGGTTCCCGCCCGATCAGAAGGGTAATCCGGCGTCGCCGACCTCGCGACCGAAGCTCGCCGCGGAGCCGCGCCGGCGGTTGATGGCCGGGATGCGCCGCTACCGTCGCTTCCTCCTGCTGGTCGTGCTGCCGCTGGTCGCGGCGGTCGCCGGATTGACGTTCTATCTCAATGGCGGCCGCTACGTGACCACCGATGACGCCTATGTCGGCGCGCAGAAGATCCTGATCACGCCCGACATCTCCGGCAAGATCGAGAGGGTGGTGGTGAAGGAGGGTCAGCAGGTCAGGGAAGGCGACGCGCTGTTCGAATTCGACCCGGTCCCGTTCCGCCTTGCCGTCGCGCACGCCAAGGCCAACCTCGCACAGGCCAGGGTCAGCTACGACAACCTCGTCGCCGACCTCAAGATCTACGCCCAGATGAGCGAGCTGTCGCAGCAGGGCATCGAACTGAAGCGGCGCGACGTCGAGCGCAAAAGCGCGCTGGTGAAGAGTAACGTCGGCTCCCAGCTCGATCTCGACAATGCCTCGGCCAATTTCGTCACCGCCAGCGCCCAGAACCAGCTGCTGCGGCAGAAGATCGCCACCGCCCAGGCGCAACTGCTCGGCAATCCCGAGCTGCCGGTCGGAGAGTTCCCGCCCTACGCTCAGGCCAAGGCGGCGCTCGACCAGGCCGAGCGCAACCTCGACCATACCGTGATGCGGGCGCCGATGCCGGGCATCGCCACCCAGGTCGAGCAGATTCAGCTCGGCCGCTTCGTCACCGCCGGCACCCCGGTTTTCAGCATCATCGACACCTCGAACCCCTGGGTCGACGCCAACCCGAAGGAGTCCGATTTTACCTATGTCGCCGTCGGGCAATCCGTCACGCTCGACGTCGACGCCTTTCCCAACCACCGGTTCAAGGGCACGGTCGGTTCGCTGTCGCCCGGCACCGGCGCGCAGTTTGCGATCCTGCCGCCGCAGAACGCGTCCGGCAATTTCGTCAAGGTGGTGCAGCGCGTGCCGGTGCGGATCTATTTCGACACCAACGACAAGTTCGTCCGCAAGCTGAAGGCCGGCATGAGCGTCTACGCCACCATCGACACCAATCACCGGCGGTCGCTGTCGGCGCTGTTCGGCCTCGCGCCGGCGGCCAACCCGGAACGCGAATAGGCCGCGATGGCAACGGCGGGCCCAGCATCGGCTTTCGTTCCCGGCCTGCGCCGGAACATGGTGACGATCTGCGCCATGACCGCGACCATCATGCAGGCGCTGGACACCACCATCGCCAACGTCGCCCTGCCCTACATGCAGGGCACGCTGTCGACGTCGCAGGACCAGATCAACTGGGTGCTGACGTCCTATATCGTCGCCGCCGCGATCATGACCGCGCCAGTCGGCTGGATCGCCAACCGCTTCGGCCGCAAGCGCATCTTCATCCTCTGTGCCGGCGGTTTCACCATCGCCTCGGTGCTGTGCGGGCTGGCGCAGGACATCGGCCAGATGGTGCTGTTCCGCCTGCTGCAGGGCATGTTCGGCGCGGCGCTGGTGCCGCTGTCGCAGGCGGTGATGCTGGACTCCTATGCGCTGCACGAGCGCGCCAAGGCGATGGCGATCTGGGGCATGGGCGTGATGATGGGACCGATCATGGGCCCCTCGCTGGGCGCCTGGCTGACCGAAACCTACTCCTGGCACTGGGTATTCTTCGTCAATCTGCCGTTCGGCATCTTCACCGTGCTCGGGCTTGTCATCTTCATGGACGAGACCCGCAAGGACATCAACCTGCGCTTCGACTGGTTCGGCTTCGCCGCGCTGGGAATCGCCATCGGCGCGCTGCAGCTTGCGCTCGACCGCGGCGAGCAGCTCGGCTGGCTGGACTCCTACGAGATCATCGCCGAGTTCATCATCGCCGGTGTCGGCTTCTACTATTTCCTGGCGCATTCGCTGACGGCCGACCGGCCCTTCATCCAGTTCGCGCTGTTCAAGGACAGGAATTTCGTCGGGGGCTGCGTGTTCATGGCGGTGATGGGCCTGGTGCTGTTCTCGACCATGGCGCTGGCCTCGCCGTTCCTGCAGAACGTGATCGGCTATCCGATCATCACCGCCGGGCTGCTGCTGGCCAGCCGCGGCTGCGGCACGTTCGTGGCGATGATGCTGGTCGGACGCCTGATGCGCCATGTCGAGGCGCGGACGCTGATCGTCTCCGGCCTCAGCATCACCTGCCTCTCGCTGTTCTACATGACCGGATGGACCGACCAGACCGGCGTGACCGAGATCGTGGTCATCAGCGTGGTCCAGGGCTTTGGCTTTGGCCTGGTGTTCGTGCCGCTTTCCACCGTTGCGTTCCTGACCCTGCCCCATCATCTGCGCACCGACGGCACCTCGATGCTGACCCTGATGCGCAACGTCGCGAGCTCGATCGGGATATCGCTCGTCATCTCGCAACTGACGCAAGGCACGCGCCACTCCTACGCGGTGCTCTCGCAGCACATCAATCCGTTCAACCACGCCATGCAGATGCCCGAGGTGCGCGGCATGATCGACATGGCGACCGACAAAGGCCGCGCCATGGCGGACGTGATGCTGAAGGCGCAGGCACAGATCATCGCGTTCTCGTACGACTATCAGATGGTGATGATCTTCACCGCCTGCGCGATCCCGCTCGCGATCATGATCGGTTCGACCAAGGCCGCGCTGCGGGCGCAGTCAGCCGCGCCGGAACGCGCCATCATCGAGTAGGCCCCGCGCAGGTCTCGTTACGGCTGCGTCGACGCGGTCCCGGAAGCAGGGCGAGGCCGTCAGGTGGCCAAACGCGCATCGAGCGCGAAGATGGAACGATAGATTTCCGGATTGGCGAGATTGCCGAGCCCGACGGGGGCGATCTCGGAAGCTCTCCGGATGGCGTTGGAAAGAGAAACCTCGTCGAGGGCCTCGATCAAAAGAATGCCCGCGAAGACGACATCGCGATTTCGCATTCCCTTTTCGACCGTCTGCACCGAAGTGCGCGCGAGGTCGGTCGCGCCAATCTGGACCGCGGCAATTCCATCGACGCCGGCAAGTCCATCGGCCAGGCGCTGCGGCTGTTCCGGCAGGCGCTCGAGGCGGACCGGAGCAACGACGGCGCCCTCGCCGCGTCCGGCGCGAGCCAAGATGGTGCCGCCGCCCCGAACGAAGTTGCCCAGTCTGGGCATGATCCGTTGCGACCACGGCGTAGGCGCATTTAGACGCGCGAGATAGGCGGGTGCGTCGAGCACCTCAGGCGCCTCGAGTTCGTATAGAATGAAGAACCGGTTGATATCTGCACGCACCGCCTGGAAAACCCGTGACGCCAGGAAGCCCCTGGTGGTCACGCGCTCCGTCGTGTGCTCGCGCGTCAGCCAGTGGCGATAATCGACGAGGTCCTGCTGCGCGACGTCACTCCAGATGGCCAGAAATCCCGCTCCGCGCATTGCCTGCCTCCCCTTGACCGGACGGGTTGTTTCCCGGCTTCACGTCAGCGTAGCGTGTTGCCATCACGGCGTCGAATGCGTTTCCGATCACGGCGACCGGCGGCTTCAGGCCTGTGAATAGTTCGAAGGCGTCGGCGGCCTGATAGACCGCGAGATCGCGACCGGTCATGACGCTGCAGCCTCTTGCCTTGGCCGCCGACAGCAACGGGGTCCACAGCGGCGTATAGACGGCGTCGGCCACCCAAAGCCCACGATGCAGCAGCGCCGCCGGCACGGCCATGTTCCGGTCCGGCAGCATTCCAACCGGCGTCGCATTGACCACGCCGACGGCGCCCCGCAGCGCGTCCTCGACATCATCGGCAACGCGCGTCGCCAGGCGGCCGCGCAATCGTGCCGCCAGTTGCCCGGCCTTGCCGCGGTCGGAATCGAACAGGCTGAGTTCGGCGACGCCGAGATTGGCGAGCGCGAAGGCGATGGCCTTGCCGACGCCGCCGGCGCCGATCAGCGCGACCGCGCCGCGATCGGAGGCGGCGACCAGGTCGCCAATTGCACGCTCGAAGCCCGTGGTGTCGGTGTTGTAGCCGATCAGCCGCCTGTGGCGCACGACGACGGTGTTGACCGCACCGATGGCTTGGGCGTCCGGCGACAGCGCGTCCAGCAACGGCAGTATCGCTTCCTTGTAAGGGAAAGTGACGTTCACGCCGGCGAAACCGTCGCGCCTGACCTCATCGAGCAGCGCGCGCAGGGTCGCCGCATCGGCGTTTGCGATCTCGATCAGTCGATAGTGGCAGCGAACGCCGAGCGCGTCGGCGGCCCGCTGATGCATGGCCGGCGCCGCCGACTGCGCGATCGGTGCGCCGATTAATCCGGCCAGAAAGAGTTTGCCGCCCGAGGATCGAGCTTCCGTCATCGTCCATGCCCCGCGCCAACCAGAGACCTGACGCCGGTCCGCCGCGCCGACCCCGGTCAGACCTCGAAGAAAACGGTCTCGTTGTCGCCCTGCAGGCGGATGTCGAAACGATAGACCGCGTTGCCGGCGCCCGGCTGCCGCGTCGCAATCAACGTGGCGCGGCGATCGGCCGGCACCAGCGCCAGCGCGGAATCGGCCGCGTTGGCGGCCTCGCCGTCGAAATAGATCCGCGAATAGAGATGCAGCAGCATGCCGCGCGCATAGATCGCAATCATGATGTGCGGCGCCTGCGGCTTGCCGTCGGAATCTGGGACCGGGCCCGGCTTGACGGTGTCGAAGAAATAGCCGCCATTCGCGTCGGTTCCGATACGGCCGAACCCCTTGAACGACGAGTTCGGCAACGCGCGCTTGTCCTGCGGGTCGGAGAAGCGCCCTTGCGCATCGGCCTGCCAGATCTCCAGCATGCAATCCGGCACCGGCGAACCGTCGCCGTCGAACACCGTGCCCACGACGCGAATGCGCTCGCCGGTCACGTCCGGCGTCAGCAGGTTGTTGCTGAAGGCGTCGTTCCAGTCGTACTTGCCGTTCGAGGTCAGGCCGTAGGCGAAATACGGACCCACGGTCTGCGAAGGGGTGATCCCGTCTGGCTTGGTCCGTTGCACTTAGCTGTTCTCCATCGGCGTGGCGTTGCGGCCGCGCAGCACAATGTTGAAGCGGTAGCACAGCGCCCAGTCCGGCCTGGTGTTCTCCAGATCGAACGACGAAATCATGCGGTTGCGCGCTTTCTCGTCGGTAACCGAGTTGAAGATCGGATCGAACGGAAACAGCGGATCGCCGGGGAAATACATCTGCGTCACCAGCCGCGAGACGAAGGCGTGTCCGAACACCGAGAAGTGGATATGCGCCGGGCGCCAGGCGTTGTGGTGATTGCCCCAGGGATAGGCGCCGGGCTTGATGGTGACGAAACGGTAATAGCCCTGCGCATCCGACTGCGCGCGGCCCGCGCCGGTAAAGTTCGGATCCAGCGGCGCAGGGTGCTGATCGACCACATGCACATAGCGCCCGCAGGAATTGGCCTGCCACAGTTCCACCAGCGCATTGGGCACGCCGCGGCCGTCCTCATCGAGGATGTGGCCATGCACGATGATCCGCTCGCCGATCGGCTCGCCCTTGTGCTGGAGCGTGAGGTCGTGGTCGTTCTCGCGCACCGCCTCGTGGCCATAGACCGGCCCGGTCAGTTCCGACAGCGTATGCCGCATCGGGATCAGCGGCTTCGATGGCGAACGCTTCAGCGTGCTCTTGTAGGCGGGCGACAGCCGCGGCGGATGCGCCGCCAGGCTTGAGACCGGGTAGATCAGGGTCATGGTCCAATCCTCATCCGAAACCGTCGTTCCGGGCGCCAAGCATCAGTTCAGCTTTTCGATCGCGACCGCAACGCCCTGGCCGACGCCGACGCACATGGTGGCGAGCGCGAGCTTGCCGCCGCGCTTCTCCATGCCGTGCACCGCCGTCAACGCCAGCCGCGCGCCGCTCATGCCGAGCGGATGGCCGAGCGCGATTGCGCCGCCATGCGGGTTGACGAAGTCGGCGTCGTCCGTGACGCCGAGTTGCCGCAGGCAGGCGATGCCCTGCGAGGCGAAGGCTTCGTTGAGTTCGATCAGATCGAAATCGCTGATCTTGATGCCGAGACGCGCCATCAGCTTGCGGGTCGCCGGCACCGGGCCGATGCCCATGATGCGCGGCGGCACCGCCGCCGACGCCAGCCCGAGGATGCGCGCCCGCGGCGTCAGCCCGTGCTTCTTTACCGCGGCTTCGGACGCCAGGATCATCGCCGCCGCGCCGTCGTTGACGCCGGACGCGTTGCCGGCCGTCACCGTGCCGGGGTTGCGCACGATCGGCTTCAGTTTCGACAAGCCTTCGAGCGTGGTTTCGGGGCGCGGATGTTCGTCCTTGTCGACATTGACCGGGCCGGCCTTGCCGCCCGGCACCGACACCGGCGTGATCTCCTCGGCGAAATAGCCCGAGGCGATGGCGGCGCCGGCGCGCTGCTGCGAGCGGATCGCGAACGCGTCCTGGTCGGCGCGCGACACCTGGTACTCCTCGGCGACGTTCTCGCCGGTCTCCGGCATCGCATCGACGCCATACTGCGCCTTCATCAACGGATTGATGAAGCGCCAGCCGATCGTCGTGTCGTAGATCTCGGCCGAGCGCGCGAACGCTTCCGGCGCCTTGCCCATCACGAACGGGGCGCGCGTCATCGACTCGACGCCGCCGGCAATCGCGAAATCGATCTCGCCCGACCTGATCGCCCGCCCCGCGGCGCCGACCGCATCAAGGCCGGACGCGCAGAGCCGGTTGAGCGTCTGGCCGGGAACCGTGTCCGGCATCCCCGCCAGCAACAGCGCCATGCGCGCGACGTTGCGGTTGTCTTCGCCGGCCTGGTTGGCGCAGCCGAAAAACACCTCGTCGACCTCAGACCAATCGAGTCCTGGATGCCTGGCCATCAGCGCCTTGATCGGGACGGCGGCGAGATCGTCGGCGCGCACCTTGGCAAGGGCGCCGCCAAAGCGGCCGATCGGGGTCCGGACAGCATCACAGATAAACACATCACGCATTGAATCTCTCCCTGGACGTCGTGCCTTGGCTTTGCACGCGCGCCCTCGTGTAATTGAGAGCGAGTTTTAGGAGCGCGCCCGCGGCAGGTCAATTGACACCCGTCGTCCTGGCCTTGAGCCGGGACCCATACTCCGTAGCAGCAGTTGTTTGGAAGGTATTTGTTACCGTTGTTCCGCCGTGAGGCCGCGGCGTATGGGTCCCGGCTCAAGGCCGGGACGACGGGGGAAAACGTGGATTCCGGCTGCAAACCGATAGGACCGCGCCGTCGAAATTTTGTAGCGTGCCGCCTGAAATGACGATCCAGCAATCCATCCCAGTTCCGGTGCCTCCCGAAGCCGCGCCCACCGCGGACGCCGCTACGCGCGTCACGCCGATGATGGAACAGTACCTTGAGATCAAGGCCGCCCATCCAGGCCTGCTGCTGTTCTACCGAATGGGCGATTTCTACGAGCTTTTTTTCGAGGACGCCGAAATCGCCGCCAGGACGCTCGGCATCGTGCTGACCAAGCGCGGCAAGCACCAGGGCATGGACATCCCGATGTGCGGCGTGCCGGTGGAGCGCTCCGAGGACTATCTGCACCGCTTGATCAACGCCGGGCATCGCGTCGCGGTGTGCGAGCAGACCGAGAATCCGGCCGCGGCGCGAGCCCGCGGCAACAAGAGCGTGGTGGCCCGCGGCGTGGTCCGGCTGGTGACGCCGGGCACGCTGACCGAAGACACGCTCCTGGATGCCCGAACCAACAACTACCTGCTGGCGATCGCGCGCGCCCGCGCCTCTTCCGGCGGCGACCGCATCGGACTTGCCTGGATCGACATTTCCACCGCCGAATTCATGGTGACGGAATGCGCCACCGCGGAACTGGCGGCGACCCTGGCGCGCATCAACCCCAACGAGGTCATCGTCACCGACGCGCTGTACGGCGATCATGACCTCGCGCCGCTGCTGCGCGAACTGCCGGCGGTGACGCCGCTGACCCGCGACGTCTTTGATGGCGCCACCGCGGAGCGCCGGCTGTGCGACTACTTCGCGGTCGCGACCATGGACGGCCTCGCCGCCATGTCGCGGCTGGAGGCGACGGCCGCGGCCGCCGCCGTCACCTATGTCGACCGCACCCAGGTCGGCAAGCGCCCGCCGCTGTCGCCGCCGTCGCACGAAGCCGCCGGCACCACTATGGCGATCGACCCGGCCACGCGTGCCAACCTCGAACTGACGCGCACGCTTTCGGGCGAGCGGCGCGGATCGCTGCTCGATGCGATCGACCGGACGGTGACTTCGGCGGGATCGCGGCTGCTGGCGCAACGTCTGGCGGCCCCCCTCACCGACAGCGCAGCAATCGCGCGGCGGCTGGATGCGGTTGCGGCGTTCGTCGCCGATAGCGCGGCATGCGAGGATGTCAGAGCCACGCTGCGCGCCGCGCCCGACATGTCGCGGGCGCTGGCGCGGCTTTCGGTCGGACGCGGCGGGCCGCGCGACCTTGCCGGGCTGCGCGACGGCATCCTCGCCGCGGACCAGGCGCTGGCGCGGCTGGCGCGGCTCGAAGCTCCGCCGCCTGAGATCGCTGCCGTGATGGAAGCGCTGCGGCGTCCGTCGCGCGACCTCGCGCGCGAGTTCGCCCGCGCGCTCGCCGAACAACTGCCGCTGGTCAAGCGCGACGGCGGCTTCGTCCGCCAAGACTATGAAACGGCCCTCGACGAGAGCCGGAATCTGCGCGACGCCTCCCGTCTCGTGGTCGCGGCGATGCAGGCGCGCTACGCCGAGGTGACCTCCATCAAGGCGCTCAAGATCCGCCACAACAACGTGCTAGGCTATTTCGTCGAAGTCACCGCGCAGCACGGCGACCGGCTGATGACGCCGCCCTTGAACGCCACCTTTATCCATCGCCAGACCCTGGCCGGCCAGGTTCGATTCACCACCGCCGAACTCGGCGAGATCGAGGCCAAGATCGCCAATGCCGGCGACCGCGCACTCGGACTGGAGCTGGAAATCTTCGAGCGGCTCTGCGTCATGGCGCTGGCAGCGAGCGACGATCTGCGCGCCGCGGCGCACGCCTTCGCGCTGCTGGACGTCGCGACCGCGCTGGCGAAGCTCGCGGTCGACGACAATTACGTGCGGCCCGAGGTCGATGCCTCGCTCGGCTTTGCCGTGGAAGGCGGCCGGCATCCGGTGGTCGAACAGGCGTTGAAGCGCGACGGCCAGCCCTTCATCGCCAACGCCTGCGATCTCTCCCCCGGCCCCGGCCAGAAGTCCGGCCAGATCTGGCTGATCACCGGCCCCAACATGGCGGGCAAATCGACCTTCCTGCGCCAGAACGCGCTGATCGCGCTGATGGCGCAGATCGGCGCCTATGTGCCCGCGTCGCGGGCGCGGATCGGCGTCGTCGATCGCCTGTTCAGCCGCGTCGGCGCGGCGGATGATCTTGCGCGCGGACGTTCCACCTTCATGGTCGAGATGGTGGAGACCGCGGTGATCCTCAACCAGGCCAGCGAGCGCTCGCTGGTGATCCTGGACGAGATCGGCCGGGGGACTGCGACCTTCGACGGCCTGTCGATCGCCTGGGCCGCGATCGAGCATCTGCACGAGACCAACCGCTGCCGGGCGCTGTTTGCCACGCATTATCACGAACTGACCGCGCTCTCGGCCAGGCTGCCGCGGATGTTCAACGCCACCGTGCGGGTCAAGGAGTGGCAGGGCGACGTCGTGTTCCTGCACGAGGTGCTGCCCGGCTCGGCCGACCGTTCCTACGGCATCCAGGTCGCGAAGCTCGCCGGGCTCCCGCCGGCGGTGATCGCGCGCGCCAAGTCGGTGCTGGCCAAGCTCGAGGCGCAGGACCGCGGCCAGACCGCGCGCGCGCTCGCCGACGATCTGCCGCTGTTCGCCGTCCCCTCCCGCGCCGCCGCGGAAGCCGCGCCGCCGGGCCCGGCCGAGATATTGATGGAAGCGGTGAAGGCGCTTCATCCCGACGAGATGTCGCCGCGCGAGGCGCTGGAGGCCTTGTATGCGCTGAAGGCGAAGCTGCCGAAGAGGTGAACTTGATGCCATCATTCCCGGGCGATGCGTCCGCATCGAACCCGGAATCTCGAGATTCCCCGATGCGCAATTGCGCATCTGAGGTCTGGTGCTAGCGCACCATCCCGGAATGACGGCATCACGGCGCAGCCCTCTTCCTTCGCCCGATCCACCACAGGCCGAGATTCCAGCCGACGCACGTCGCCAGCGCCAGGCTCAACCCGATTGCCGAGTCAAACCGAAGCGCCGCCACGTGCAGCACCGACAGGGCGATGCCGAGTCCGATCAACCCCCAGGCGCTGTTGGCGAGCACGGCCGCGGTTGGCGGGCCGCCGATGCGCGGGTGCAGGATCAGCATCATCGAGGTGAAAACCACTGGGAACAGCGCGATCATGCCGCTCACCTTGGGGCCGACCCAGCCCGACAGCGTGACCACGGTCGCCACCAATGTTGCCACCAGCGAGGCCCGCAGCGGAATGTCGTACCAGCGCCGCCGGATCGGCGGCATTTTGGCGTGGCGGTAGCGGGCGAGCAGCGGCACGCAGGCGGCAAAGACAATCGCGTTCGCGATCAAGCCGCCGGCCAATGACCACTGCATCGAGCGAATGCAGGCGGCGAGCATCAGCCATGCTGCCACCGCCACCACGCAACTGAGCAGCGCGCCGTGGCGCTGCGCCAGCACGACATAGACCAGCGCGAGCAGGATCGTGGCGGCGTTGATCGGAAGGCTGGCGAGCGCCGCCTCGGCGATGAAAGCCGCGTCATGGTCGAGCGCCAGGAAGACGTAGGACGGCCCCGCCGAAATCGGCAGCGTCGCCACCAGCGCGCCGATCACCGGACCCGATCGTTCGGTGACGATGGAGGCGGTCACCACGAACGCCGCCGTGATCGCCATGCGCAGGCCAAGCGTCAGCCCGAAGGCGAGTTCAGGGGACATTTATTTGTCGTTCCTGCGAACGCAGGAACCCACGTCGCTGCCTCTCGATTTCAAGCGGTGAGCTGAGATACCTTCCGCACCCATCGACGCCGGTGGCTATGGGCCCCTGCGTTCGCAGCGGCGACGTCGAGCCGCTGTTCCTCACACCCGCTTCATCGACACCGACACCGTCGGCCCGTTCCTGATGGTTTGATAGACCACGCAATAGCGCTCGGTGAGTTTCAGCAGCAGGTCGAGCTTGTCCTGCGGCGCGTCGGTTCCAACCTCGAAGCGCAGGCGGATCTCGGCGAAACCGACCGGAGCCTCCTTGTCGATCCCGAGCGTGCCGCGGAAGTCCAGATCACCCTCGGCGATGACGTTGCCGCTGCGGAGCGGTACTTCGATCGCGGTGGCGACCGACTTCAGCGTCACGCCGGCGCAGGCCACCAGCGCCTCCAGCAACATGTCGCCCGAACAGAGTTCGAGCCCGGAGCCGCCGGTCCCCTTGTGCAGGCCGGCCACCGCCAGCGCGCGGCCGGTCTCGACCTTGCAGGCGATGCCTTCACGATCGATCGAGCCCCTGGCCTTGAGGGTGATGACCGCGGCCGAGGGGTCCGACTTATAGCGTTCCTTGATCGGAGCTTGCATTGCGCGGAGTTCGGCGGCGTCCATCGTCTTCTCCCCACTTTGGTGATGCATCGGATATAGTCGGCGATCGAGCCGGTGTCACCACCGGCTTTCCGCCGGCCGCGCGTCCGTCTTTATGAACACCGGCCTTTTCAACAGGTTGGGGCTGGAATTCGGCCCGGCCGCGGCCTAGCCTCGATCCGGCTTGCAATCACCCGTGACAGGCCGCGCGCCGTCCGATATCGGGGAGACCATGGACAGCGTCGTGACCGAGGCCCGCTCCGGGGCGGATGAGCGTTTCGATACCGCGCGGATTACCGCCGCGGTCGATGCGCTCGCCGAAAAACACGCCGGCCGCGAGGACGTGTTTCGTTCGGCGCTGGCGCAATTGCTCAAGGGCGAGATGATCGCCGCGCGCGCCACCGCGCAGGCGGTGCTGCTGAGGGACCGCCACGGCCGCCGCTGCGCCGAGCGGCTGTGCTTCATGCAGGACGAGATCATCCGCATCCTTTATTCCGCCGCCACGCGGCATCTCTATCGCTCGCACATCCCCTCCGGCGCCGAACGCATGGCCGTGGTCGCGACCGGCGGCTACGGCCGCGGCCTGATGGCGCCGGAATCCGACATCGACCTGTTGTTCATCCTGCCCTACAAGCAGACCGCCTGGGGCGAACAGGTCGCGGAAGCCATCCTCTACTGCCTTTGGGACATGGGGCTGAAGGTCGGCCACGCCACGCGCTCGGTCGACGAATCGATCCGGCAGGCGCGCGGCGACATGACGATCCGCACCGCGATCCTCGAGACGCGCTTCCTGACCGGCGACCAACCGCTTTATGACGAACTGCTCGCGCGGTTCGACAGGGACGTGGTGCAGGGAACTGCTTCCGATTTCGTCACCGCCAAGCTCGCCGAACGCGAGGATCGTCATCGCCGCGCCGGGCAATCACGCTACCTGGTCGAGCCCAACGTCAAGGATGGCAAGGGCGGCTTGCGCGACCTGCACACGCTGTTCTGGATCGCAAAATATGTCTACCGCGTGCGCGAGACCGACGAACTGGTCGGGCGCGGCGTGTTCGACGCCCAGGAATACCGCACCTTTCGCCGCTGCGCCGACTTCCTCTGGTCGGTCCGCTGCAACCTGCATTTCGTTTCCGGCCGCGCCGAGGAGCGACTGTCGTTCGACCTGCAGCGCGAGATCGCGGTCCGGCTTGGCTACACCTCGCATCCCGGCATGCAGGACGTCGAACGCTTCATGAAGCATTACTTCCTGATCGCCAAGGCCGTCGGCGACCTCACCGCGATCCTGTGCGCGAAGCTGGAGGAGGAACAGGCCAAGCCTGCGCCAGTGTTGAGCCGCGTGGTGGCGCGGCTGCGGCCGGCCGCCCAGCGGCGGCGCGTGCCCGACAGCGACGACTTCATCATCGACAACAACCGCATCAACCTCGCCGCTCCCGACGTCTTCAAGCATGACCCGGTCAACCTGATCAGGATTTTCCGGCTGGCGCAGAAGAACAGCCTCGCCTTCCATCCCGACGCGATGCGGACGGTGACGCGTTCGCTGAGGCTGATCGATACCCAGCTTCGGGAAAACCCCGAAGCCAACCGGCTGTTCCTGGAAATCCTGACCTCCGACAACGCCGAGAACGTGTTGCGGCGCATGAACGAAACCGGCGTGCTCGGCCACTTCATTCGCGCCTTCGGCAAGATCGTGTCGATGATGCAGTTCAACATGTACCACCACTATACGGTGGACGAGCACCTGATCCGCTGCATCGGCCACCTGCAGGAGATCGAACGCGGCGGCAACGACGAATTCGCGGTCGCCAGCGACCTGTTCCGCAAGATCCGCCCCGATCATCGCGCGGTAATCTACATCAGCACGCTGCTGCACGACATCGCCAAGGGTCGTCCCGAGGATCACTCGATCGCGGGCGCCAGGGTTGCGCGGCGGCTGTGCCCGCGGCTCGGCTTCAGCGTCGCCGACACCGAAACGGTGGCGTGGCTGATCGAGCAGCATTTGACGATGTCCACCGTGGCGCAATCGCGCGATCTTTCCGATCGCAAGACGATCGAGAATTTCGCCACCGTCGTGCAGTCCGTCGAGCAGATGAAGCTCCTGACCATCCTGACCACCGCCGATATCCGTGGCGTCGGTCCCGGGGTGTGGAACGGCTGGAAGGCGCAATTGCTGCGCACGCTGTATTACGAAACCGAGCCGGTGCTGACCGGCGGCTTCTCCGAAGTGAACCGGGCGCAGCGGATCGCCGTGGCGCAGGCCGAGTTCCGCGCCGCCTTTACCGAATGGCCGGAGCGGGAGCTCAACGCCTATATCGGGCGGCATTATCCTGCCTACTGGCTCAAGGTCGATCTTGCGCACAAGATCCGCCATGCGCGGTTTCTCCGGGCCAGCGAACAGGCCGGACACCAGCTTTCGATCAATGTCGGCTTCGACGAGGCGCGCGCCGTCACCGAACTGACGATACTTGCGATCGACCACCCCTGGCTGCTGTCGATCATCGCGGGCGCCTGCGCTTCCGCCGGCGCCAACATCGTCGACGCGCAAATCTACACCACCACCGACGGCCGCGCGCTCGACACCATCGCGATCTCCAGGGAGTACGACCGCGACGAGGACGAGGGACGCCGCGCCACCCGCATCGGCGAAATGATCGAGCAGGTGCTCGGAGGCAAATTGCGCCTGCCCGAGGCGGTGGCGCGCAAGGCCGCCAACCGCGGCAAGATGCGCGCCTTCGTGGTCGAGCCGGAAGTCACCATCAACAACCAGTGGTCGGACCGCTACACCGTGATCGAGGTGTCCGGCCTCGACCGCCCCGGCCTGCTGTACCAGCTCACCACCGCGATCTCGAAGCTGAACCTCAACATTGCCTCCGCCCATGTCGCAACCTTTGGCGAGCGCGCCCGCGACGTGTTCTACGTCACCGACCTGCTGGGCGCGCAGATCACGGCGCCGACGCGGCAGGCTGCGATCAAGAGCGCGCTGCTGCATCTGCTGGCCAGCGAGGACGACGTCGCGCAGCCGGCGGCTTAAGCCGCTTTCAGTCTCCACGCAGGTTCAGATGACGAGGCTCAACGGCAAGCGCCGGGATCACGCGCTCCCGCTTCGAGGGCGGCGCCAGCGCCGCCCTTACGCCGGAATCTCGCCGAATGCGTTTCCCACCGGCAGCACGGCATGCCGGATCAGGCGCGAATCCTCGACCGCGGCCTGGCGGTGCTTGACCGCCTCGCGGTAGAGCGGATCGCGGATCATCTCCGCAAACGCCGCGACACTTGGATACTCGGCGATGAAGCAATGGTCCCAGCGCTCGTCCGCGGGCCCGATCAGCATCAGCTCGAACCGCCCCTGCCACACGATCCGGCCGCCCAGCCGCGCGAAGACCGGCGCGCTTTCCCTGCCATAGGCCGCATAGGCTTCCGCGCCCGTCGCCTTGCGGCCATCGGGATAGGCCGCCTGCGCGCGCAGCCGGACCAGGTTGAGCATGTGGATCGGGCCCGGCCGGTCATTGGCCCGGAATTGCGCGAATACTTCCCTGGTCGGATCGATGTGACCCATCGCTTTCTCCTCGTCCAGCTTTAACCTGGTACCTGTCTTTTTGCCGTGGACGCGCTATCGCAACGCGACGCGGACTCCACCCCCGCGTCAATCGCGCGACGGGCGTTCGCCCGCACCGCTTTCTTTCTACCACGCGCCGCCGCACCTCCTAATCCCGGATTAACCTCTCCTTAACCGACCCTTAAACTGCCCGCGCTAGCGTGCGTCGGAAGGGCGTGAGCGGCGTTTGGCATGGCGTGGGGACGGAAAAGGAGCGGCGGACGCAAGGAGCCGCTGTTCGGGCTTCCGGCAGCGCTGGCGGACCTGCGACTGTCGCCTGCCGACCGCGTCCAGGTCGCCGACGACAAGCCGAGGAAACCGGCGCAAAAGCCCAGGCCCGAAGACGAGGACGACGACGAGCCGGCGCGCGAGCGCAAGCCGCGCGCGGGTCGCAGCGGCGCAAGGCGTCGCGCAAGATCGCGTCGGATCCGCCTCGGCCGCCTGCTATACTGGGGCGCGGTGTTCGGCCTGTGGGCCGTGATCGCCTTTGTCGGCGTCGTGGTCTGGGTCGGCGCCCACCTGCCAGCGATCCATTCGCTGGAAATTCCGAAGCGACCGCCGACGATCCAGATCGTCGGCCTCGACGGCAGCGTGCTGACCACGCGCGGCGAAATGCCCGGCGCCAATGTCGCGCTGAAGGAGCTGCCGCCCCACCTGCCGAAGGCCTTCATCGCCATCGAAGACCGCCGCTTCTATTCGCATTACGGCGTCGACCCCGTCGGCATCGCGCGCGCCGCGCTCGCCAATGTGCTGCACCGCGGGGTCTCGCAGGGCGGATCGACGCTGACCCAGCAGCTCGCCAAGAACCTGTTCCTGACCCAGGAACGCACCATGATGCGAAAGCTGCAGGAGGCCGAGCTGGCGCTGTGGCTGGAGCGCAAGCATTCCAAGAACGAAATCCTCGAGCTCTATCTGAACCGCGTCTATTTCGGGTCCGGCGCCTACGGCGTCGAGGCGGCATCCCAGCGCTATTTCGGCAAGTCGGCGAAAAACGTAACCCTGGCGGAGGCCGCGATGCTGGCGGGCCTGGTCAAGTCGCCGTCGCGGCTGGCGCCGAACCGCAATCCGGAGGGCGCCGAGCAGCGCGCCCGGCTGGTGCTGGCGGCGATGGCGGAGGCCAAGTTCATTTCCCAAGCGCAGGCGAAAGCCTCGACCGGGCATCCGTCCTACCATGTGAAGCCGGTCGACGCCGGCACCATCAACTACGTCGCCGACTGGATCGGCGAGGTGCTCGACGACCTCGTCGGCCAGATCGACCAGAACATCGTGGTCGAGACCACGATCGATCCGAAGCTGCAAAAGGTGGCGGAAGCCGCCATCATCGACGAACTCGCCGCCAAGAGCGTCAGGTTCAACGTCAGCCAGGGTGCGCTGGTGGCGATGACGCCTGACGGCTCGGTGCGGGCCATGGTCGGTGGCCGGAACTACGCCGAGAGCCAGTACAACCGCGCGGTCACCGCCCGACGCCAGCCCGGCTCGGCGTTCAAGCCGTTTGTCTATCTGACCGCGATCGAGGCTGGGCTGACGCCGGAAACAACCCGGCTGGATGCGCCGCTCGACATCAAGGGCTGGCGACCCGAGAACTACACCCACGAGTATTTTGGCGCGGTGACGCTGACGCAGGCGCTGGCGAATTCGCTCAACACTGTAGCGGTGCGGCTGGGGATGGAGGTCGGGCCAAAGAACGTGGTTCGCGCCGCGCACCGCCTCGGCATTTCCTCGAAACTCGAGCCCAACGCCTCGCTCGCACTGGGGACTTCCGAAGTTTCGCTCACCGAACTGGTGGGCGCCTACGCGCCGTTCGCCAATGGCGGGCTCGGCGTTTCGCCGCATGTCGTGACCAGGATCCGCACCCAGGACGGCAAGCTGCTGTACGCGCGGCCCCCCGATCGGCCCGGCCAGGTGATCGACCCGCGCCATGCCGCGGCCATGAACACCATGTTGCGGGAGACGCTGCTGTCGGGCACCGCCCGCAAGACCGAGGTTCCCGGCTGGATCGCTGCCGGCAAGACCGGCACCAGCCAGGATTTCCGCGATGCCTGGTTCATCGGCTACACCGCCAACCTCGTCACCGGAGTCTGGCTCGGCAATGACGACAATTCACCAACCCGCAAGGCAAGCGGCAGCGGCTTGCCGGTGACGATCTGGACCCGCTTCATGCGCGCGGCCCACCAGGGCCTGCCGGCGGCGGGTTTGCCGATTGCACAGGCGGGCTGGGGGCTGTCGAACCTGACGCAAGCCGCCTCGCACATCAGCGCGCCGGCTTCATCGGGACGGACGCCAGCCCCGCTCGCGCCGGTCGTCGCTGAGAGCGGCCATCGGCCGCCGCCGACGCGAACGTCGGCGCCGTCCTCCGCACGTCCGGAGCCGGCGGCGGGTCTGGATGGCTGGCTGGTGGATCGGCTGTTCGGGCGCTAGGGGGATCGCCAAGCGCCGGATAGAGGGCCTAATCCTGGATGCCGTAGCGATGCAGGTCGTTGCCATGGGTGTCGAGCCAGCGCTTGGCGCGCTCGACATGGCCGCATACCCGGCCGACCACCCGCCAGAACCTCGCCGAATGATTCATCTCGACGAGGTGCGCGACCTCGTGCGCGGCGAGATAGTCCAGCACGTAGGGCGGCGCGAGAATCAGACGCCAGGAAAACGACAACGATCCAGCCGAGGTGCATGAACCCCAGCGGCTCGACTGATCGCGAATCGAAACCCGCTTGACCTTGACGCCAAGGTCTGCGGCGTAGGCCAGCGACGCCTTGTGCAATTCCTTGCGCGCTTCACGCTTGAGAAAGTCGTGCACGCGCCGCTCCATGTGCTCGTCGCCGCCGGCAACACACAGAATCTTCTCGCCGCTGTCGCGGATCTCCGTCCACACCGTGCCGCGCTCGCCGGCGCGATGCACGATCCGGTGCGGCATGCCGCGCAGCGGCAGCACGGTGCCGGCCTGAAACGGCGCCGCCTTGGGCAGGCGGCCGAGACGCGCGGCGATCCAGCCACCGTGAAGCCGCGCAAATTCCTTGGCTTCAGCAAGCGTGCCGCGCGGCGGCATGGTCAGGATCGCCTCGCGGTCGGTCGGATGAATGCGCAGCGTGTAACGACGCGCGCGGCGATGCCGGCGCAGCCGAATCGCAAAGAATTGCGAGCCGTGCTTGACCAATAGAGTCGCGGGTTCGGCAGGCCGCCGATACAGGAGCGCGCGCGTAGCCATGTCTGACAGTCCGGGGAGCAAGAGTTCCCCTGAATTCTGCCATATCCGCCGCCAATGAAATCTCTCCGCGCAAAAACAAATCATTTGCCCAATATACAGGGGGTTTTAGGCAAATTACCCCTACCGGCTGTGGTTGGGAGGGAAATTTTTGGGCTGGTTTGGCGCCTTGAGGCACTGCCAAAAATCGAATCTGGGTTCATTCTTTGAATCAGGCGCGAATCTGTATTTCTGTCAGTCTCGTCAGCATCTTATCGATCGAGGCAACCGGACGGCCGGCGCGGGCTATTCCGCCGCAGCTACCAATGTCGGCTTTGCAGTCGCCGCAGACATCATGAAATCGGAGATGCGCGGCACGATTTCAGATCGAAACCGTGAACCGTTGAACACGCCGTAATGCCCAACGCCTTTTTGCACGTAATGCACGCGGCGATGATCGGGAATCGACGAGCAAAGCGCATGCGTCGCTTCGGTTTGCCCGAGACCGGAGATGTCGTCGTTCTCGCCTTCCACCGTCATCAGCGCGACGCGCCGGATCTTCGATGGATCGACGGGCTTGCCGCGATGGGTCATCTCGCCCTTCGGCAGCGCGTGCTTGACGAACACGACATCGACCGTCTGCAGGTAATATTCCGCGGTCAGATCCATCACCGCGAGATACTCGTCGTAAAACTCGCGATGCTTGTCGACCAGATCGCCGTCACCCTTCACCAGGTTGCTGAACAGGCGCTTGTGGGCGTCGCTGTGGCGGTCGAAATTCATGCTGATGAAGCCCGACAGCTGCAGGAAGCCCGGATAGACGTCGCGCATCATGCCGGGATGCGGAAACGGCACCTTGGTGATGACATGGTTGCGGAACCATTCGATGCCGCGCTCGGCAGCGAGGTTGTTGACCGCGGTCGGGTTGCGCCTGGTGTCGATCGGGCCGCCCATCAGCGTCATCGACACCGGCACAAAGGGATCGCGGGCCGCTTCCATCACCGAGACCGCGGCGAGCACGGGCACCGATGGCTGGCACACCGCGACCACATGCATGTTGCCGCCGAGCACATGCAGCATCTCGATCACATAGTCGACATAGTCCTCGAGGTCGAAGCGGCCCTCGGTGACCGGCACCATCCGCGCGTCGGTCCAGTCGGTGATGTAGACTTCGTGGCTCGGCAGGAAAGCGTCGACCGTTCCGCGCAACAGCGTGGCGTAGTGACCGGACATCGGCGCCACGATCAGCACCCGCGGCTGCGGGTTGCGCAGGGGCCGCGTCAGCTTGCGATCGAAGTGCAGCAACCGGCAGAACGGCTTTTCCCAGATCGAGCGGATTTCGACCGGCGTGCGAACGCCGTTGACTTCCGTGGTATCGAGACCCCATTCGGGCTTGCCGTAACGACGCGTGGTGCGCTCGAACAATTCGCAGGCCGCGGCGATCGATTTGCCGAATTCGGTGTGCGACCAGGGATTAAGCGGATTTTGAAACAGGATCTTGGTGGCGTCGGTCACGGCACGCGCCGGATTGAGCGACGCATGGCCCATTTCGTACATCCAATACATCGGCGTCGTGAGCGCCGGACTGCCTTCGGCCACCAGTGGCGGTGCGCCGCCAAATTCACCAATCGGCATCTATCTTTGATCCCTGTTTTGCGCCGCAGCATACTGCCGAAAGGGTAATTAAGCGTCAATGCGCGGGGGGCGGTATACACCCCAAATTCAAGCGAAATGACCGTAAAAACACTGGAACTGGCCTATTCGCCGCCGCCGAGCAGCGACCCATGGCGCTTGGCGCTGCGCAAGAGCGCCAGGAAGATCGCAAACGAGGCGGCCAGCAGCACCGCGTTGATGACGAGCGAGTAGACCATCAGGTCGCTCCGGAACACCCCGTCGATCAACAGCGCGCGCATGCCCTCGAACACATAGGTCGGCGGCAGCGTCCATGCCAGGTACTGCAACCAGCCCGGCAGCACGGCGACCGGATAATAGACGCAGGCGAGCGGCATCAGGCCGAACATCAGCGTCCACACGATGCTCTCGGCGCCCAGTCCGTTGCGCAGCACCAGACCCGAAACGAAAATCCCGATCGACCAGCTGGTGAAGATCAGGTTGCAGAAGAAAGCGATCAGCGGCAGTCCGATCGCGAAGAAGTTGAAGTCAAAGAACACCAGCGCCAGCAGCGTCATCGGAATCACGCCGATCGCGAGCCGGATCAGGCTCATGATCATCAGCGAGATCAGGAACTCGATCGGCCGCAGCGGACTCATCATCAGGTTGCCGAGATTGCGCGCCCACATCTCCTCGAGAAACGAGATCGAAAGTCCGAGCTGGCCGCGGAACAGGATGTCCCACAGGATCACGGCGCCGATCAGCGAGCCGCCGGCGCGCGCAAAGAACCCGGAGGTCTGGGTAAGGTAGGTCTGCAGGAACCCCCAGGTGATGATCTGCAGCGCCGGCCAGTAGACCAGTTCCAGCAGCCGCGGCCAGGACGACATCAGCAGGTACCAGTAGCGCAACACCATCGCCTGGATGCGGCGCGCCGAGCTCCCGCGATGCACGGCAACCTCGCTCATGACGTCTCCGCCACCGGCGCCCGCCCGCGCGCGACGTCGAGGAACACTTCTTCCAGCGTGGCGCGGTTGTAGCGCGCCATGATCTGGTCGGGGCTGTCGTCGTCCTCGACGCGCCCGCGCTTCATGATGATGACGCGGTCGCACAGCCGCTCCACCTCCAGCATGTTGTGCGACGCCAGCAGGATGGTGGCGTCGTGGGTGCTGCGATAGTCGAGCAGATGCTGCCGCACCCAATCGGCAGTATCTGGGTCGAGGGAAGCGGTCGGCTCGTCGAGCAGCAGCAGTTCGGGCTGGTTGATCAGCGCCTTTGCCAGCGCGACGCGGGTCTTCTGCCCGGCGGACAGCTTGCCGTTGGCGCGATCGAGGAAGTCGTTGAGGTCGAGGTCGGCGGCGAGCTGCGCGATCCGCTCGCCGACATTGGCCACCGCATAGAGCCGACCGAAAATGGTGAGATTCTGCCGCACCGTAAGCCGCATCGGCATGTCGACATAGGGACTTTCGAAGTTCATCCGGCCCAGCACCTTCGGACCTTCTTCCGGCATCGCATGGCCGAGCACCCGGATGCAGCCCGAAGTCGGCAACACCAGCCCCATGATCATGGCGATGGTCGTGGTCTTGCCGGCGCCATTGCCGCCGAGCAGGCCGGTAACGCTGCCGCGCTTGATCCGAAACGACACGTCGTCGACGGCGCGCGTGGTCTTGTAGACTTTTGTCAGATGCGCAACGTCGATCGCGGCCCTATCGGCCGCGGGCGATGGGGCCGGCGTGATGTCGCTGTTAACCATTTCGGACCGTTCATTGCGGCATCGCGGAGGATATCGCAAGCCGCGCCTCGCGCCCGGCCTTGAGCATCAGGGATCGGCGGAGAAACCTCGCCAATTTGTGATCGCGCGCCCTCACGGCTAGAATGATGCCATGACCGACGTCGCTGCCTCCGATTTCCGCCATCCTGGTCGCTATGTCCGTCTGGATACGATCCTGCGGCTGCGCTGGCTGGCGGCCTTGGGCCAGCTCATGGCGATCTTCATCGTCGCGCAGGGGCTGGAATTCGAAGTTCCCGTTGTCGCCTGCGTCGCCATCGTCGCGGTTTCGGCGCTGCTCAATCTCGCGCTGCAGATCGCCTTCAACCCGATGCGACGGCTGGAACCGGTATTTGTGGCCGGCTTGCTGGCGCTCAACATCGTCGAACTCGCCGCACTGCTATTCCTGACCGGCGGGCTGCAGAACCCGTTTTCCTTCCTGTTCCTCGGCCCGGTCCTGATTTCGGCGACGGTGCTGCCGATCCGGCTGACGGTCGCGCTCGGCCTGCTGGCGGTCGGCTGCGCCTCGGCGCTGGTCTATTTTCATCTGCCGCTGCCGTGGGAGGGTGACGAACCGCTGGTGCTGCCGCCGATCTACCTGCTCGGCGTCTGGACCTCAATCCTGCTGACCATCGGCGTCACCAGCCTCTACGCGTTCCAGGCCGCGGAGGAAGCGCGCAAGCTTTCCGATGCGCTCGCCGCGACCGAGCTGGTGTTGACCCGCGAGCAGCACCTGACCCAGATCGACGGCCTGGCCGCCGCCGCCGCGCATGAACTCGGCACCCCGCTGTCGACGATCTTCCTGATCTCACGCGAGCTGGAGAAATCCGTCAAAGGCGACGACCAGCTGACCGCCGACCTCAAGACCCTGCGTGAACAGGCGCAGCGTTGCCGCGACATCCTGGCCAAGATCACCCAGCTTTCCGCTTCAGGCGCGCCGTTCGACCGCATGCCGCTGTCGACGCTGATCGAGGAGACGGTGGCGCCGCACCGCGATTTCGGCATCGAGATCAAGGTGCGGCTTGCTGTCGCAGCTACGCGCGAACCGGTCGGCGCGCGCAATCCGGCGATCCTGTATGGCGTCGGCAACATCCTGGAAAACGCCGTCGATTTTGCGCGGAAAAGGGTGGAAGTGAACGCGTGGTGGAATGCCGATACCGTCGAAATCGTCATTGCCGACGATGGACCGGGCATCGCCCCCGACCTGCTGAAGCGGATCGGCGAGCCTTATTTGTCGCGACGGCGCGGCGCCGATGAGGCCCAAAGGCCGCGCGCGGGCCTCGGTCTTGGCGTGTTCATCGCCCGCACCCTGCTGGAGCGGACCGGCGCCAAGGTATCATTCACCAACCGGACTTTTCCCGATCACGGCGCCGTGGTCCGCATCGTTTGGCCGCGCGTGCGCTTCGAGGGAGAAGAAAGCACCGCCGGACCGGCCGACTGAAGCAGTGCCATGGACCCTTTGAAAGCGGACCGATTGGTCCCATTCGCAGCCTTGGCAGAACCATGTCGCCACGCCATATCAGCTACACTTGAACAGGGGATAACCGGCCTTGAACGCCATCACCGAACTGGATGATCACGCCGACCGTTCGCTCCTGATCGTGGAGGACGACAAGCCGTTCCTGGAGCGGCTGTCGCGGGCGATGGCGGCCCGCGGCTTCGCGGTGACGTCGTGCGACAGTGTCTCCGACGGCCTGGCGCAGATCAACAAGTCCGCGCCGGCGTTTGCCGTGGTGGATCTGCGGCTTGGCGACGGCAACGGGCTCGACGTGGTGTCGGCGCTGAAGCGCAAGCGCCCCGAAGCGCGCGCGATCGTGCTGACCGGCTATGGCAACATTGCTACCGCCGTGACCGCGGTGAAGATGGGCGCGGTGGACTATCTGTCCAAGCCCGCCGACGCCGACGACGTGGTCGCAGCCCTGCTTGCCAGTGGCAGCGAGAAATCCGAACTGCCGTCGAACCCGATGTCGGCGGACCGGGTGCGATGGGAACACATCCAGCGCATCTACGAGATGTGCAACCGCAACGTCTCGGAGACCGCGCGGCGGCTGAACATGCACCGCCGAACCCTGCAGCGGATTTTGGCGAAGCGCGCGCCACGGTGAGGCATTCCTTCAGGATGAGGGGCAGCCATCGGTTTCCTAAATCTCCCCGTGGCCCTGCGGGTCGACCAGGCGGTTGATGCGCTGGGCGGCGGCGATCGCAAAGCGCACCGTCATCGCCTTGCGCGTCGCCGCCGGCAGCCGATGCTCGGGCGCCTCGCAATGCAGGTGGGCGCCATAGGCGTCGGCGACGATCAGACCGGTATCGCCGGGGAAAATCTCGCAGGGCAGATCTCGCGTGAAGGCAAAGAACAGCCGGTCGCAATGCATCCGGTAGTCCTGCCATTTCTGGTCGGCGCGCAAATCCTCCAACGATGACTTGATCTCGATGATCCAGATTTCGCCGCGCTCGTTCAGCGCCACCAGATCGGCGCGCCGACCCGAGGGCAGCGGCAGCTCGCTGACGCAGGCAAATCCCAGCGAGCGCAACAGCCGCGCGGCGCCGCGCGCGATCGCCAGCGCCGTCTCTGACTGGCGGCGGTCGGGCGCGGGGACGAGGCTGATCTGGCGGGCGGGCGATTCCATCCGTCCAGCCTACCCGATTACGGCGTTGCCGGCACCATGGACAGGATGGCAAGCGTCCGCGGGAACCCGATCAATCGGGCGGCAAGAGGCATGTCCGGCTCGGCCCCAGATGCGCGCATCTTTCGCTTGGCGGCCGGCAAAAAATCGGCAATCTGCGGCCATGACCCAGCCAGCAGACACCCAGGCCAAGGCCGGCGCGATGATCGTGCCGGTGACGCTGTTCGAGCAGAACTGCACCATCATCTGGCACGAGCCGAGCAAGAAGGCCGTGGTGATCGACCCCGGCGGCGACGTGCCCAAGATCCTCGAAGCGATCGCACAGGCCGGCGTGTCGGTCGAGAAGATCTGGCTGACGCACGGGCATATCGACCATGTCGGGGGCGCCGCGGAGCTGCGCGACGCCCTGCAGGTCAAGATCGAAGGCCCGCATATCGCCGATAAATTCCTGCTCGACAATGTCGTCAGCAGCGGCGAACGCTTCGGCATGACCGGCGTGCGCGATTTCGGCCCCGACCGCTGGCTCGACGAGGGCGATCAGGTCTCGATCGGCGAGTTGACCTTCGAGATCCTGCATTGCCCCGGCCATTCGCCCGGCAGCGTGGTGTTTTTCAACAGGGAATTGCGCTTCGCCCATGTCGGCGACGTGCTGTTCAACGGCTCGGTCGGACGCACCGACCTGCCCGGCGGGAGCCACGCCACGCTGATCAGTTCGATCAAGGAGAAGCTGCTGCCGCTTGGCGACGATGTCGGCTTCATCTGTGGCCATGGCGCCGGCTCCAGCATCGGCCAAGAGCGGATTACCAACCCGTTCATCACCGGCGAAATGTGAGCTGACCGCGGCGCGCGGCTACTTCATCAATCCTGCCGCCGTCAATGCCCGGGTGATGACGTCGCTAACATCGATGCCCCGACGCCTGGGCTGCGGCGCCACCGGCTGGGTCTGACGAACCGGCTTGTGGGCCCGCGACCAGAGCGTGGCGGTCAGATCGGCGGAGCGCAGCGATTCCGTCGCCGCCGATGGTTCCGTCGACGCCTTGGCCACCGGCGCTGCCGTTTCGGCAAGCCGCCCGGTCAGGCCGAAGAAACTTGCGATGTGATAGGACGACGATATCCCGGCCTCGATCAGGAACGCGCCTTCGGCGCCATAGGGCTCGTCACTGCCGGCCAGTCCCAGCGGCGTGCCATGCGCCATGTCGGTGATGGTGTAGGATTCAACGACGGTTTCGCCGTCTGCATTCCACCACACCGCGCGCGGATGGCCATCCACCTCCCCGGTCGACATCGGCTCGGGCGGCAGGCCGTGAACATCGAGCCACTGCTTGACGATCTCGTCGGCGTTGCCCGGGTTCACCGTGCGATCGGCGCTGCCGTGCCACACCGAGACCTTCGGCCAGGGCCCCCGGTGCTTCGAGGCCTTGCGCACACGGTTGCCCAATTCATCGGCGGGAAGCGACGTCGACCGCATCATGCCGCCCAAAGCTTCCCGGACATTGCTGGCGATACCGAACGGCAAGCCGGCGATGATCGCGCCGCCCGCGAATACTTCGGGATAGGTCGCGAGCACGACTGAGGTCATGGCGCCGCCGGCGGAGAGCCCCGTCACATAGATCCGGGCCGGATCGATCTTGTGTTGCGCGACCATGCGCGCGATCATCTGACGAATCGACGCGGCTTCGCCCCTGCCGCGCGCGGCATCGCCCGGATTGAACCAGTTGAAACAGGTGTTGGCGTTGTTGGCGGCCTGCTGCTCCGGCATCAGCAGCGCAAAGCCGTAGCGCCTGGCGAGCGTCGACCAGCCGGTGCCGACATCGTAACCGGCGGCGGTCTGGCGGCATCCGTGCAGCACCACCACCAGCGCCGACCCGTGCGGCAGCTGGTCCGGCACGAAGGTGAGCATCCGGAGCGCGCCGGGATTGGTGCCGAACCCGCTCGATTCGACCAGCGGGCTGGATTCCGCGGACGAGGCGTCGCGCCCTTGGCTTGCGAACCCGCTGAAGCCGTTCAATTTCGGCAAATGGCGCAGGAACTCAACGTTGTTGTAGAGGGACAATTGGCGACTCCGGGCAGGTTACAATCGATAACGCCACTCGGAATAGATAGTTGCTGCACTGCAAGATAAAAAGGTCGCACGCTGTCTTTCCCCACAATCAAATTTTTTCCGTTGACTTAAACTTGTTAATCGGGACGTGACAATTGATTCGACTCGCAGGATCGTCCGGCCGGCATTTGCGGAGGACGGGCATCTGATCGACGCCGCTCTAGTTGATGCCTCACTCAACCATGACCGCCATGAAAGCCGAGACAGCTAGCGATCCATGCGACCCCGACGCGCGTTTCGCGAAGCCTGATTGAATGACAAGGCGCTCAAGCAAAGCCAACGGCAAGTCGGCCAACCGCGCGCGGCAACCATGCGCTGGCGGCGGGGTTCCGAGCATTGCCTTGCCCCTGCCCACCCCGTAGCGTGCGACCCGAGCAATTCCAGAAAACAATAAATTCAACAATAAATCCGGAGAGAACACCCCCATGGCGCGCCTGAAATTCGGAGCCTTCCTGGCCCCGCATCACCCGATCGGCGAGAATCCGCTGCTGCAATTCCGCCGCGACCTTGATTTCGTCGAGCAGATCGACAGCCTCGGCTTCGACGAATTCTGGTGCGGCGAGCACCATTCCTCGGGTTGGGAAATGATCGCCTCGCCGGAGATGTTCCTGGCCGCCGCCGGCGAACGCACCAAGCGCATCAAGCTCGGCACCGGCGTGATCTCGCTGCCCTACCACCACCCCTACAATGTCGCGCAGCGCATGGTGCAGCTCGACTGGATGACCGGCGGCCGCGCCATCTTCGGGTCGGGGCCGGGCGCGCTGGCCTCCGACGCGCACACGCTCAACATCGACCCGATGACGCAGCGCGACCGCCAGGACGAGGCGCTCGCGATCATCCGCCGGCTGTTCAGGGGCGAGCGCGTCACCGCCAAGAGCGACTGGTTCACCATGAACGACGCCGCGCTGCAGCTATTGCCGCTGCAGGAGGAGATGCCGTGCGTGGTGGCGTCGCAGATTTCGCCGTCGGGCATGACGCTCGCCGGCAAATACGGCATCGGCATCATCTCGCTCGGTTCGATGTCGACGCAGGGCCTGATGGCGCTGCCGACGCAATGGGGCTTTGCCGAGGACGCCGCCAAGAAGGCCGGCACTACCGTGAGCCGCGCCGACTGGCGCGTGCTGCTGAGCTGGCATATCGCCGAGACCCGTGAACAGGCCTACCGCGAGGCCGGCCCCGGCCTGATGCGCTGGCACAACGAGTATACGGTCCGCACGCTGCAACGGCCGGGAGTAGAGCCGTTCTCCTCGCCGGAGGATGCGATCGAGAAGACCGCCGGCGGCGAGAACGCCGCCTCCACCATCGGCACGCCTGACGACCTTGTCAGGACCATCAAGAACCTGATGCAGGTCTCGGGCGGCGTCGGCACCATCATCGGCTTCGTGCATGACTGGGCCAACCCGGAAAATACCCGCCGCAGCTGGGACATGGTTGCGCGCTACGTCATCCCCGAAATCAACGGCTACATGAAAGGACTGCGCGAGTCGCAAAAATTCCTGATCGAGAACCGCGCGGTGTTCGAGCGCGCGGGCCAGGCGGTGATGGCCAAGATCATGGAAAACGAAAAGGCCGCCGCGGCGCTGCCGCTGACGGGCCCCGGCCGGGTGGCGATCCCGACCATCAACGCGCCGGACCTGCAGAAGGAAGCCGCCAAGCGCAAGGCGTGAAGAAACCCGCCGGAAAAAGAACTTCTGAACGGCGCGGATGATTCCGCGCCGTTTTTGCGACGATGAAACAACGGGTTGTTTACCAGTCCGGACCATGCCGAGAGCGACCCGGCCGGATTCAGGCCGCGACAAAACCGGCAGCACGGTGGATAATATCAGCGATTCCGCCGCCCACCCGGAGCAATCGCCATGTCGATGCAGAGTATTGCTTCCCCCGTCTACAGTTTCACCCCGCCACGGCGCAATTCGCTGACCCATATTCCAGGCGACGAGGGCTGGCCGTTGATCGGCAAGACGCTGGAGGTGCTCGCCGACCCCAAGGGGCAGGTCGAACGGCAGTCGAAGAAATACGGCCTGGTCTATCGCAGCCATTTGTTCGGCGAAACCAGCATTGTTCTGCTCGGGCCGGAGGCCAACGAGTTGGTGCTGTTCGACCAGGCCAAGCAGTTTTCCTCGACGCTCGGCTGGGGACGGATTCTAGGGCTGCTGTTTCCGCGCGGGCTGATGCTGCTCGACTTCGAGGAGCATCGGCTGCACCGGCGGGCGCTGTCGGTGGCATTCAAGTCCGGCCCGATGAAATCCTATCTCGGTGAGCTCGATACCGGCATTGCCGCGCGGGTGGCGCAGTGGAAGGCAGCGCCTGGGCCGATGCTGTTCTATCCCGCGATGAAACAGCTCACGCTCGACCTCGCGGCGACCTCCTTTCTCGGCGCCGGCCTCGGCCCGGAGGTGGACGAAATCACCAACGCCTTTGTCGACATGGTCGCCGCTTCCGTCGCGGTGATCCGAAAGCCGCTGCCGGGTACGCCGATGGCGCGCGGCGTCCGCGGCCGCAAGCGCATCGTCGCCTATTTCTCCGAGCAGATCCCGATCCGCCGCGCCAAGGGCGGCGGCGATGATTTATTTTCGCAGCTTTGCCACGCCACCCATGAAGACGGCGCGCTGCTCTCTACCCAGGACATCGTCGACCACATGAGCTTCCTGATGATGGCGGCGCACGACACGCTGACTTCTTCGCTGACGTCGTTCGTGGGCGAACTGGCCGCCCATCCGGAGTGGCAGCAGAAGCTGCGCGACGAGGTTTCCGGCCTTGGCCTGGCGCCGAGCGCACCCACCAGCTTCGACAATCTCGAGGCGATGCCGCTGACCGAGATGGCGTTCAAGGAGGCGCTGCGGCTGAAGCCGCCGGTGCCGTCGATGCCACGACGGGCGATCCGGGACTTTACCTTCAAGGGCTACGCGATCCCCGCCGGCAGCATGGTGGGCATCAATCCGCTGTTCACCCATCACATGCCTGATATCTGGTCCGAGCCCGAGAAATTCGATCCGCTGCGCTTCACCGACGAGGCGCAACGCAACCGCCATCGCTTCGCCTGGGTGCCATATGGCGGCGGCGCGCACATGTGCCTTGGCCTGCACTTCGCCTACATGCAGGCAAAATGTTTCGCGCGGCACTTCCTGCAGAATCTCAGCGTCTCGCTCGAGCCCGGCTACAAGCCCGACTGGCAGATCTGGCCGATCCCGAAGCCGCGCGACGGCCTGCGGGTGGTGCTGAAGCCGGTGTGAAGGCGCAGGCCAGGCCGGTCATCACGACAAGGTAAAACGGACGGCTTCGGTTAGCGGCGACGCGCGGAATGTTGCAGACATTTGCGTGTCTCCTTACCCAATTCAATGTTTAGCCGTCATTGCGAGGAGCGAAGCGACGAAGCAATCCACTCTTTCTTTCTAGCCGCATGGATTGCTTCGCTTCGCTCGCAATGACGGGCTACCGCCTACCCCGCGCCCTGGTCGAACGCCTTGCGCAGGGCGACATAGCCTTGCTGCTGCTGGCTCCAGTTGCGGCCGCCGGTCATCGCGCCGTCGACCACCAGATCGTGGCCGTTGACGAAGGAGGATTCGTCGCTGGCGAGAAACACCGCGGCGTGCGCGATGTCTTCCGGCAGTCCGGCGCGCGGAATCGGCTGCGCCGCCTTGTAGACCTCGCGCATCACCGCCGGGGTTTTTTCGGCGGCCTCCACCGACAGGCCGAGCGCCTTGCCGAAGATGCCGGTGGCGATCGCGCCGGGCGAAATCGAATTGACGCGGATATTGGATTCGCCAAGCTCCATCGCCACGCATTTGGTCAGGTGGATGACGGCGGCTTTGGCCGCGCTGTAGACCATCGACGACGAAAACCCGGCCAGCCGGCCGGCGATGCTGCCGTTGTTGATAATGCTGCCCGAACCCTGCTTGCGCATATGAGGGGCTGCGTGTTTCATGCCGAGCATCACGCTGCGCACCAGCGTTGCCATCGCGGCGTCGAAGCGCTCGACCTCAAGGCGCTCGATGCCGCCGGTCTGCGCCGGGCCGCCGGCGTTGTTGAACAGGCAGTCGATACGGCCGAATTTCTCCACCGACAGCGCGATCAGCGCCCGGACCTGCGCCTCGACCGTAACGTCGGTCTGGCGAAAGATGCAGGCCGGCCCGAGTTTTTTGGCCAGCGCCTCGCCTTCCGGCGCGCGCCGCCCGGCGATCACGACCCTGGCGCCCTCGGCGACGAAGATTTCCGCGGTGTGCCATCCGATGCCGCTGGTCGCGCCGGTAATGACCGCCACCTTGCCGTCCAACCGTCCCATGTGCTCTTCCCTTTTGTTGATCGCCCGGTGTCAAAGGAACAACCTGGCGCGTTGCGGCCTCAGCTGATGGATTCCTTGCAGCGCCGCCACTCCCGCAGCGGACCATCAACCGCACCCTGGCGCGACATCGCGAGGTATTCGCTGCGCAGGATGATGCTGACGATTTCGCCCGAACCGCGCTCGCCTGCCGGCACGACGTAGTCAAAGGCGTGACGGCTGTAATTGCCCAGGATGCTGTTGCCGCCCGGCGTCGTGATCTTTTCGCCGCTGATCGACATCCGCATGCCGTCGGTGCTGCACCACTCGCCGTCGATGGCGTCGGCGCGAGCGATGCCGGTTTGCAGCGCCAGCGAGATGATGGTGAGGGCGACAAGCAGGCGCGCGGGCATCGGGACTTCTCCTCCCATTGGTGCGATCGTCAAGCCGCCGCCCACCGGCCGCGGTTGTTTTCGGCCAGGATCGGGCGAACCAGGCGGCCGAAACGCTCGGCCTCCTCGTCATGCAGATAGCCGGACAGGCAGAAGGAATGGCAGCCGGCGTCGATGAACCGCTGCAGCGTGTCGGCGCATTGCGCGGGATTGCCGACCACGGCGATGCCGGCGCCGGGGCGGACCTTGGTGATGCCGGTCCACAAATGCGGCAGCAGGAGATCGCCATGCTCGCGGGCGAGTTCCTGCACCCGCCGGTTCGCCTCCGACCTGGTGTATAGCGTCTTGATCTCCTGCTTCTGCCGCTCGGTGGCGTGGCGCACCAGTTGATCGGCGGCGGCCCACGCGTCGGCTTCATTCTCGCGGCAGATCACCTGCAGCCGCATGCCGAAGCCGATATCGTTTTCGCGGCCATGCGCCCGCGCCATCTGCCTGATATCGGCAATGTTCGAAGCGATCCTGTCCGGCAGATCGCCCCAGAACAGATGCACGTCGGAATGTCTGGCCGACAATTCCCAGGCCTGGCGCGAGCCGCCGCCGAGGTAGAATCTTGGAAACGGCTGCTGAAGCGGGCGCGGCTTGATGTGGGCGCCGGACAGCGTGTGATACTTGCCCTGGAAATTCACGGGGCCGCGCGCGGTCCACAGTGCCTTGAGGATCGAGACTTCCTCCTCCATCAGTTCGTAGCGCTCCTCCTTGGGATAGCGCACGCCCTCGCCTTCGACCTCGCTCTCGTTCTGGCCGGCGATCAGGTTGATGCAGATGCGGCCGCCCGACATCTGGTCGAAGGTCGCGATCATCTTGGCGAGCAGCACCGGATTGATGTAGCCGGGCCGCGCCGCGATCAGCGGCTTGATGCTGGACGAACGCGCCGCCATGAACGCGCCGGTGATCCATGCCTCCCAGCACACCGAGCCGACCGGGATCAGCAAATACTCGAATCCGGCCTTTTCCGCCGCCGCCACCACGCGCTCGCACAATTCGCGCGAACCCGGGATCTGCGCCTCGGCCAGGCCATAGGCCGTTGTGTCGCCATGCGTGGGCAGATACCAGCCGAATTCGAGCGGACGCATGAACGCTTCTCCTTGTGAACGCCTGTCACTTGATCGTGCTGGAAAGCAGTCTAGCTTCTATCGGGCGCACGGCAATCGGGTTCGGCCCGAGGCCGTCCGGAACGGCTTCGAACTTTATGTGTTGCCTTGGCAGTGCCTTGGCCGTCTCCTTGGCCAAAGATGGGGAAAACAGCCATGTCACCGGTCTCGCTGCTGCTCAACATCCTCTGGATCGTGCTTGGCGGCGCGTGGATGGCGTTCGGCTGGCTGGTCGCCGCCGTCGTCATGGCGATCACGATCATCGGGATTCCCTGGGCGCGCGCCGCTTTCAACATCGCCGCCTACACTTTATTCCCGTTCGGCTTCACGGCGGTGGCGCGCGACGCCTATACCGGGCAGGAAGACATCGGCACCGGACCGCTCGGCCTGATCGGCAACATCATCTGGCTGGTGCTGGCGGGATGGTGGCTGGCGCTCGGGCATGTCGTCACGGCGGTCGTGCTGGCCGTGACGATTGTCGGGATTCCCTTTGCCTGGGCGCACCTGAAGCTCGCCGGAATAGCGCTTTGGCCGATCGGCAAGATCATCGTGCCGGCATAGCCGGCGGCGAGGTCAACAGGCGGCTTAGCGCAAGGCCGCCTGCTCGGCCGGCGGCTTCAAGCGCTCGAACTCGGCATCGCTGATCTCGGTCTGCGCCACCAGCACGCTGCAGCGCAGGCGCTTGACGAGATAGCTGCCGATCGAACCGAACCAGCGCGCCAGCGTCCCCTGCGGGCGATGCCCGACCACGACCAGATGCGCGCCGATTTCCTCGGCGACCTCGGCAATCTTCTGCCCGGCGTCGCCGACCTCCAATCGCGAGGTCGGCGAGAACCCCAGCGCCCTGAGGCGCTCGGCGCCCTCGTTCAGGATCGACCTGTAGTCTTCGGTTTGCAGTTCGATCGGGATCGTCAACCCGGCCTCGGGCGTCATGATCGAGGAAACCTCGACCACCGCCAGCAGGAAAACCTCGGCGCCGCAGAGCTGCGCGAGTTTCGCGCCCTCCCGCAACGCGCGCCGGCCCTCGACCGAGCCGTCATAGGCCAGAAGAACCTTCTTATACATCGCACGTCCCCATCGATGGCGAGAAGATCAACGGGCGAAGACTAGCATCAATTGACGACAACGGATCAGTTTTTTGGCGCGGCGAACCGGCGTTTCCTGCCGCCGCCGTCGTCTATTCATCCCAGGCTCCGTGTCACGTCGCCTGGCCGGCGTCCCGACGCCCTGCCAAACTCAGCCGGACAGTGCATGGTGCGGCGTTTCGGCGACACGGTGCGTCCGGCCTGGCGCCGAATTTCCGGTGGCGAGTATCGCCGCGATGGCCGGATGGCCCGCCGCCTCCAGCGCCGTGATGGCCTGCCGGGCCCACAGGTAGGACGCGTCGAAAATCTCGGTATGGAGGTCGAAATCCGTCACGTCGATGCCGTCGGGCACCGGCGGCCGCATCACCGCGTCGGAAGGCCCGGCCGGCAGCGTATCGTAGCGCTGGTGCGCCACCAGGCTGCGCCACAACACGTTGACCGCGCTCGGCGCCGCCGGCAGCAACTTCTTGCGGAACGGGGTCAGCATCGCCGCGATCAGCTCAAGCCGTCCGGGCAGCGCGTCGTAGTCGACATCGAACATCTCGGCCGCCGGCTCGCCGAAATGCACGACCAGGTTGGGCCCGCTCTTGAGCTGATGCATCGGCGCCAGCGGGACGTTGTCGATCAGGCAGCCATCGACCAGCATCGCGCCCTCGCTCGTGTAGAACGGCGGCAACAGCCCGGGGATCGCGCTCGAGGCGCGCACCGCCTGCCAGAGCAGGCCGGTGCGGATCAATTCGAGATTATGGGTCGAAAGATTGGTTGCGACCGCCGCGAACGGCCGCCAGCAATCCTCGATCCGGCAGTCGCGGCCATATTGCTCGGCCAGCGCGCGATCGAACGCCTTGTGGTCCAGCAGCGAATAGCGCGGCCAGGTCGGCCGCCGCAGGCTGCGGCTGCGGACGAAGATCTCGTGGGTGCCCTGTTCGAGATGTTCGGCCTCAAGGTTCTTGGCGAACCCCGCCGCCATCGCCGAGCCGACGCTGGTGCCGACAAAGATGTCGAACATCGCGCCGCGCTCGCGAAACGCCTTGTAGATTCCGACATGCGCCGTGCCAAGGCTGCCGCCGCCGGCGGCGACGAACCCGATGGCCCGGCCGGACAGGAACCGGATCAGGCTGTCGATGTCGAGCTGGTCTTCCAGCGCAACATGGTGGTGCATGAAGACCGGCAGCCGCGCCAGCCAGGCCGCGGTGCCGCTGACTTCGCCGCGGCGCTGGTCGTGAACGCGAACAAGACGCCGCGCCGCCGCCGGATGAACTTCGCAGGCGAACGCTTCGAGCTCCGTCAACGCCCCCGCGGGCGCCTCGCCGCGGCAGGCGAGCACCACCATGTCGGCCTGGCGCACCGCCTTGCGCGCCCACACCGAGGCCTCGCGCCCGGCGAGGTAAACCACCAGCGGGGCGACGTGCTCGAGCTTGTTGAGCCACTCGGTGACCTCGGGCGCATCGAGTTCGCGCCGGGGAAACATCGCCCGCAGCCGCGCGGAATCGACGATCTCGGCGCCGACCGCGGCCAGGCCCTCGCGCATCCGGGAATCGAACGCGGCCGGTAACGGTTCGAAACCACCCTCGATCAAGGCCACCGTCCGCGCCTTCGGCAGCGCGCGCACCGGCGTCAGCCGCGCGGTTTCCCTGGCGAACCGCCGCGCCAGCGCCGCCAGCAGCGCCTCGACGACGGCGGGCGCTTCCTCGGCGAGCTTCTGGTAGGCCGCGCGGGTCAGCACCATGACGCTGGTGTCGCGAATGGCGATCACGTCGGCGGTGCGCGGGATATTGGCGAAGAAGCCGATTTCGCCCACCAGTTCGCCGGCGCGAAGCTCGGCGAGCGGCTCGACGTCGCCGCTGCGGCGCACCGCCAGCGCGCCATGCAGCACCATGAACAGGGCGTTCGACGGGCCGCCCTGCGCGACCAGCATCTCGCCGCGCACGAGGTCCTGACGAACCATGGCGTTGAAGGCCTTCAGCCGCTGCTCCGGACTGAGCGTTCGCAGCAGCGCGAAGTCCTCCATCACGTTTCCCCACCCAAGCGTCGGACTAGGTTCACTCATTGGCGACATCAGGTTCGATTTCACCCGCCATGTTAGCGCTGCGCGGGGCGTGCGGCGAGCGATATAAGCCGTTTCAAGCCCTGTCCGGCCGTTGCCGCGAGCTCGGTTGAGCCGGCTTCCGGCATCGGGCGCATTGAGGCCCAGATTGGCCTCTAAGAGCCTTGCGATATCCATCTCGCCGGAACCTTCGCGGCGCACTCCTGTTGACGACAGCCCCACCCATGGAAAGAGAGCCAACATGAAGAAACTTCTGTTCGGACTGTTAGTCACGTTGCCGCTCGGGTTCGCGACGCAGGCATCGGCGCTTCCCTCGGGCATCGACACGCGAACTCTCAACGCCGCATTGGCGTCGGATACGATCGAGATCAAGGGCGGGCACGGACGTGGCCGCGGCCATGGCTGGAAACGCGGTGGCGGCCACAAGGCCTTTGGATGGAGCCGGGGCCGCAAGGTTGGCTGGCGTGGACGCGGCTGCCCTCCCGGCCTCTGGAAGCAGGGCCGCTGCTGAGGACGCTTCAGGCGGGACTTCAGCGAAACCGAGCGAGATGCCTCGAAACTTCCCGACCGGAAGGATTGGTCTTCTGCCCACGATTCATCGCGGGCGGGAGATTCGATCACCGGTCAGGCGGGTCACCACGTCAGGTCGTGCTACGCAGGTCGAAGCCCCCAACTGGCCGTTGCCGCCACCCGGCCAATCGGCTAAATGAACCCCCGTTGCACCCGTAGCTCAGCTGGATAGAGCGTTGCCCTCCGAAGGCAAAGGTCACACGTTCGAATCGTGTCGGGTGCGCCAAGTCGTTACAAGACTGCGAACGCCAACAGCCAGCAACTAACGAGATCAACAACCGTCGCAGCGGCGCCGCAAGCGTGATCCATCACAACCGCGATCCATCAAGAGTGATCCATCATGGCTGAAGCCGATCTCGACGCCGTCATCCGGCAAATCGCCAAGGCGCAGAACAAGAGCCTGATGGCCGCCGTCAAGAAGCGGCGCGACCAGATCATGGCACGCGCCGCCAAGGCCAAGGACAAGGCGTCGCGAGACCAGTACCGGCTGATCGCGAAAAGCACGATGGCGCTCGGCGCGGCCGCCGCCAAGCGGCTGCAAAACTCGGCCCACAACGCCGCCGACAGTTACGCGCGCGCGATCAGGAACGCGACTGAGGAAGCGGCCAAGAAGCCCGTGAAAAAGCCCGCCGCGAAGAAAGAAATTCAGCCTTAAGCGCCGAGCATTTTTTTCAGCTTCAGCACCGCGCTGTCCGGCGTGGTCAGCACCGTGAGCCCGGTCGCCTCGGCGACCATTTCCGCTGCAGGCGCCATGCTGTACTGGGCGAGCGCGATCAGGTCGCAATCACGCAGCTGCCGCGATGCCTCCACCACCAGCCGGTCATGGGTGGCGCGGTCGCCGCGGTCGAGCGCGGCGAGCGCGCCTTCTGCCAGCTTCGGAATGACCTGGACCGAGGCCGGAAATTCCAGCGGCATCGAGACCAGCGTCGGCGCGAATGTCGACAGCAGGCCGACCTTGCGGCCACGTGCGGCAGCCTGCTCGATCATCGCCTCGTTTGGCTTCAGTACCGGCATCGGCGCGTGTGCGCGCGCGACCGCCTCGATGCAGGGACCGAACGCCGAGCAGGTGAACAGGATCGCATCTGCGCCGGTGCCGGCGGCGTAGCGGCCGAGCCCGAGGAAGCGCGCTGTCATGGCATCCGAAAGCCCGCCGTCGCGCGCGAGATCGGCCGACAGGCTGTCGTCCAGCAGATTCATCAGTCGCGCGTCCGGCCAGAACCGGGCGAACGAGGCTTCGATCGGTGCAATCGAATGCTTGAGGGCGTGGACAAGCGTGATGCGCATGTCCGCAGTCTGGCCGTGGCTCGGGTCGTGTCAACCCGCGCCACGGCCGAAACGCCGATCAATACTCCCAGTGGGGGCGCACCCGCCGCTGTTGTGGCGGTCCGAACGCCACGCGCGGATTAACGTTGCAATAAAGGGCCCGGCCGGACGCCGACGCCATGCACTGGGCATACGTGCTGTACGCGCACTCGCCGGGAATGCCGATGCCCCGGCCCTGGAGGCAATAGGGATAATCATAGGCCGCCGCAGGCGAGCTGCCCGCGACCGTGGCCGCTGCCAGCGCCAATGCCGCCAACATTGCATTACGCATCATCGATCTCCTTCACGCGACACGACAGCCGCGTCGCAAACAGCCATAGAAACACCGGAGGCGCGCCAGAGTTCCGTGAGGAAGATCACTGTACTTTCTCGACCTTGGCTTCCTCGATGACTTTCCGCCACTTCTCGGTTTCGGCTGCGATCATTGCAGCGAACGCTTCCGGCGGACCGATCAGCGGTTCGCCACCAAGGTCGACCAGGCGCGCCTTGATCGCGGGCTCGGCGAGCACCGCGTTAACCTCCTTGTTCAGCTTGTCGATGATCGCCTTCGGCGTGTTCTTCGGGACGCCCATGCCGAACAGTGCGCTGGCCTCGAAGCCCGGAATGGTGTCGGCGAGAACCGGCACGTCAGGCAACAGCGACGACCGCGCCGTGCTGGTGACGGCCAGCGCCCGGACCGAGCCGGCGCGGACATGCTGGAGGATGGAGGGCATGTTGTCGAAAATCAGCTGCACCTGGCCGCCAAGCAGGTCGGTGATCGCGGGCGCCGCGCCGCGATAGGGCACGTGCTGCATCTTGGCGCCGGACATCGCCATGAACATTTCGCCGGACAGATGCACCGAGGTGCCGTTGCCCGAGGACGCCAGGTTCACCTTGCCGGGATTGGCCTTCACATAGGCGATGAACTCGGCGACCGTCTTGGCCGGCACGTCCTTATTGACCGTCATCACGTTCGGCACGCGGTTGAAGGCGGCGACCGGCGCGATGTCGCGAATGACGTTGAACTTCAGATTGGCGTAGAGCGAGGCGTTGATGTAGTTCGCAGGATTGACCAGCAGCAGGGTGTAGCCGTCGGGCTCGGCGTTGATCACCGACTCGGTGGCGATGTTGTTGCCGGCGCCGGGCTTGTTCTCGATCACGAATTGCTGGCCGAGCCGCTCCGACAGCCGCTGTCCGAGCAACCGCGCGATGATGTCGGTCGCCCCGCCGGGGGGATAGCCGACGACCCAGCGCACCGGCCTGGTCGGATAGTCCTGCGCCGAAGCACCGCCGAGCGGCGCGGCGGTGGAAAGGCCGATCGCGGCCAGGCAGATCAGGGTGCGGCGAGAAATCATGAAAGCTTCTCCTTGGCGGCCGGGTCCAGCGCCCGGTCCATTTCTATGCGGTTGCATTGAACGGAACAGGGCGAGGTTGTAACAAACAAGCGCCGATGCGGCCAGTGCTACAGCGTCGCGCCGATTGCGACAGAAGGACAAGATATGCCTGTCAAGGTTACCGCGCTCGATCATATCGTCATCAACGTCGCCGACGTGGCGCGTTCCGCCGATTGGTACCGGAAGACCCTGGGCATGGAAGTCAGGGTGTTCGATCCCGGCGGGGGCAAGACGCCGCGGACCTCGCTGCTGTTCGGCAACCAGAAGATCAACGTGCGGCCGCGCGACGCTGACAAGGTCGAGTGGTTCACGGCGGACCACGAAACCGCGGGAAGCGACGATCTGTGCTTTCTGACATCGAGCACGCCGGATCAGGTGGTGGCCCACCTGAAGGCCAACGGCGTCGCGATCGAAGAAGGCCCGGTCGCCAAGCAGGGCGCCCGCGGCACGCTGCGTTCGGTCTACTGCCGCGATCCCGACGGCAGCCTGATTGAGATTTCGTCGTATGAGTATGGCGGAGGTTAGCCCACCCTCCCCGTCATTGCGAGGAGCGCTAGCGACGAAGCAATGACGCGGAGAGAATCCCGTCCGCAATTCCCGATTTGCTCCTCGCGTCATCCAGTGGCAGAACTGCTCCCAAGCAAGATCAAGGCAGACGATAGATCTGCACGGGAGAGAACCATGCCCATTTCACAGACCGCGCCGGGCGTCGTCGGACCATTCGCCGGCCTCGACGTGCCATGGCTGCTGCGGATGCGCGCGGAGAGCCGCCGCAACCATCCGTTCCTGATCTGGGAGCCGTTCGAGGGCCGGGGACGGAGCTGGACTTACGGCGAATTTCACGAGCACGTCGGCCGGCTTTCCGCCGGCCTGGTCCGGCGCGGCGTCAGGCCCGGCGAGTATGTGCTGATCCATCTCGACAATTGCATCGAGGCCATGCTGGCCTGGTTTGCCTGCGTCGAACTCGGTGCGATCGCGGTCACCACCAACACACGCTCGGCCGCGGCGGAAATGGAATACTTTGCCGGTCATTGCGGCGCGGTGGCCGCCATCACCCAGCCCGCCTATGCCGGGTTGGTCGCGGCCCATTGCCGTGGCCTGCGCTGGATCGCGGTGATTTCGCATGACGCCGGCGTCGCGCCCGCGCAGCCTGTGCCGCGCGGCGAAAGCTTCGAAGCCTTGTTCGGCGACAGCGCCGACCGGCCGCACCGCGCGATCGATCCCGCCGCGCCATGCAGCGTGCAATATACTTCGGGCACCACGTCACGGCCAAAGGCGGTGCTATGGACGCATGCCAACGCGCTATGGGGCGCCAAGATCAACGCCGCGCATGAGGACCTGCATGCCGGCGACGTGCATCAAACCTATCTGCCACTGTTTCACACCAATGCGCTGGCCTATTCGATGCTGGCGACGCTATGGGTGGGCGGGTCCTGCGTGATCCAGCCGCGGTTTTCCGCCAGCCGGTTCTGGAACGTTGCGCTGGCGCACGGCTGCACCTGGACCTCGACCATACCCTTCTGCATGAAGGCGCTGCTGGAACACGAAATCCCCGACAATCACAAGTTCCGGCTCTGGGGCACCGCGGTCTCGGAGCCGCCGCCGTTTGCCGCCTTCGGCATCAAGATGATCGGCTGGTGGGGGATGACCGAGACCATCACGCACGGCATCGTCGGCGAGGTCGACCAGCCGAATACGCCGATGTCGATCGGCCGCGCCGCGCCGGAATATCAGATCCGCGTCATTGAAGACGACGGCGCGGCGACGCCGGTCGGCGGCACCGGCAACCTCCTGATCAAGGGCATCCCCGGCCTGTCGCTGTTCGCGGAATACCTCCACAATGAAACAGCCACGCGCGACAGCTTCGACGAGCACGGCTATTTCATCACCGGCGACCGCGTCACGCTGCTGGAAAACGGCTTCATCCGGTTCGGCGACCGCGCCAAGGACATGCTGAAGGTCGGCGGCGAGAATGTCGCGGCCTCCGAAATCGAGCAGGTGATCGCGGTGCTGCCCGGCGTGCGCGAGGCCGCGGTGGTGGCCAAGAAGCATCCGATGCTGGACGAGGTGCCCGTCGTCTTCATCATCCCGCACGCCGGGGTGGCCGGCGCGCCGGCCGACCTGCACGACACCGTGATGGCGGCCTGCCGCGCGGCGCTGGCGGACTTCAAGGTGCCGCGCGAAATTCACCTCGTCGACGACATGCCACGCTCGACGCTGGAAAAGGTGGCGAAGGCCGAACTGCGAAAGATGCTGGGATGACAGCAGGAAATTGAAGGAGCCAGCTTCGCCTGATCGATCCGCGTAACGACGTGCAGGCTCCGAACGCTTCAAAAGCTCAGTAGTGTCCGAGCGCGACCGGGCGAAACGCGTGCAGCAGGTGCTGGTCGAGCTTGTCGCTCATCTCTTCCATCAAGGCGAAGGCCCGGGAGTGGGTGAACGGCAGCCGGTAAGCGCGCTGCTCGACCAGCGCCGCGTAGATGTCCGCGATCGTGATCATGCGCACGATGTCGCTGATCTGCTTGCCGCGCAGTCCGTCAGGATAGCCGGTGCCGTCGAGAAATTCATGGTGGTGCAGCACCACGTCGAGCATTTCGGGTGGAAAACCGCCTTGCGCCGCCAGCGCATCAAAGCCAAGGCGAGGGTGCTGGCGCATCTGCTCCATTTCCTCGTGGGACAGCGCGCCCGGCTTGTCGAGGATCGCCACCGGAATGAACGCCTTGCCGACGTCGTGCAGCAACGCCGCGCGGGCCAGGCGGCGCTGGTCGTGATCGCGCATGCCCAGATGCTGCGCGTAGCCCACCGCAAAGCCGGTGACGAACAGGCAGTGGCGGTAGCTTCCGGTGTGATGGCAGCCGACCGCGGTCAACCATTCCCGCAACGACGAATGCTTGATCGCTTTGAGTATCCGGTTCTCGGCTTCGGTGATGTCCGAGAATTTCAGGGGAGCGCCGGCCGGGAGCCGCTCGAAAATCTTGACCATGACGGCATGCGCCGCCTCGACGCCCCTGTTCAGGGTCTTACCGCGATCGCTCTCGTCGTAACCGTCGCTGTCGGGAAACGCGGCGCGTATCCGCTGCAGAATACCCTGCGCGTCGAACGGCCTCGCGATCGTATCGGTCGCGCCGAGCGCCCAGGCCTGCATCGACCCATGATGCAGAGCGTCGGCCAGCACGAACAGCCGCGGCACCTCGCGGTAGGCATCGGCCCGCAACCTGTTGCGCACGACCTGCACGCTCTCGGTCGAGCGCAGGTTGATGTCGACCACGATCCCCGCGAGATCGCGCGTCGGCCGGTCCGGAATGTCCGAGGTCGCGATGGTGTCGACCTGCCCCACGGTCCGCAGGATGCCGGCCAGTTCGCTGCTTTGGTCGCTTCTATCCGAGGCCAGCAGCAGCCGGCGTTTGGTCGGTGTCTCTTTGATTGCGGATGTCATGTGACCCCAGGACGTACGGTGGCGACCTGAGGCCAAGGCTACCGGATTAACCGTTCCATACAGCTTAAGGGGTATCGTGAACGACCGATTACCGGCAACATTAGGGTTTTGTTGATCAGGCCCGCCGTCCCATCGACGGCGGTTACCGCCACCAATGCGACCGGGTTCGGCCGTAAGCATCATCCAGACGCCATGCTTGTCCGTTGCGGCAGGATTTGGCGCGGCCTTTTCACCCGGTCTCGATGAGGCAGGCCCGTTTCGGCAATTCCCATCGGCGAACGTATCGGGCTAGGATGGCGCAGCCACGCCGAAACAACGCATCACCGCACCGGGAAATCGCAATGCCGACAGTCAATCGCGACGGGGTCAACATCTATTACGAGGTCCACGGCTCCGGCCCGCCGCTGTTGTTGACGCACGGCTATTCGTCGACCTCGGCCATGTGGCAGGGTCAGATCGCCGCCCTGTCGAAACATCACAAGCTCGTGTTGTGGGATATGCGCGGCCACGGCCAGTCCGACTACCCCGATGATCCTTCAGCCTATAGCGAAGCGCTGACCGTTGGCGACGTGGCGGCGCTGCTCGACACCGTCGGCGCCGACAAGGCGATCGTCGGCGGGCTTTCCCTGGGCGGTTACATGTCGCTGGCATTCTACCGCGCCCATCCCGACCGCGTCCGCGCGCTGCTGATCATCGACACCGGCCCGGGGTTCAAGAAGGACGAAGCCCGCGAGGCCTGGAACAAGCGGGCCTATGAGACCGGCGACCGCTTCGAGCGCGAGGGGCTTGAAGTGCTGAAATCGGCCAGCCGGGAGCGATCCAGCGTCTCTCACCGCGATGCGTCGGGGCTGGCGCGCGCAGCGCGCGGCATGCTGACCCAGCGCGACGCCCGCGTGATCGAATCCTTGCCCGATATCAAGGTGCCGTCGCTGGTCGTCGTCGGCGCCGACGACACGCCGTTCCTGGCCGCATCCGACTATATGGCAGCCAAGATTCCCGGCGCCCGCAAGGTGGTGATCGCGGCCGCCGGTCACGCCGTCAACATCGACCAGCCGCAGCCCTTCATCGACGCCGTGCTGCCGTTCCTCAACGGTTTGCAAACCATGCCGCCGGCAAAGGCGGCGTCATGAGAATATTCGGCGGAGTTATCCTGGCGCTGATCGCGATCACCCAGGCCGGCGCGCAGCACCCTACCCCGGCCGGCGGTCATCTGCTGCCTCCCCTCACCGCGACGCTGTCGAACACCACACCGCTGGCATTCGGCATGGAAGCGGAAGACGCCGCGCGGGCGCTGGGTACGCCGCTCAACTACGTCGGCGGCCGACGGGGCGAAGAAATCTACCTCGCGTTCCGCAACATCGGCGGCAGCGGATTGTTCTTCAGGAAGGACCGGCTCTATCTCCAGTTTCGCAACGGCAGGCTTGCCGGCTGGAAAGGCGACTGGGGCCACAATTGGATGTGGCAATAGCAACCGCTTCGCCCCTCTTCGCATCACCGACTTCCAGCAACCCTCGAACACGAACGGATGATCCATGGGACAGTATATCAGGCTGACGGCTTCGGATGGTTTCAAACTGGGCGGTTATCGTGTCGATCCTCCACGTCAGCCCAAGGCGGCCATCGTAGTGATCCAGGAGATTTTTGGCGTCAACCACCACATCCGCGCGGTGTGCGACCGCCTGGCGAGCGAGGGCTACGCCGTAATCGCGCCGTCGATCTTCGACCGCATGCAGCCCGATTTCCAGTGCGGCTATTCCCCGAACGAGATCGCGACGGCCCGCAAATTCATCGCCAATCCAGATTGGGACGCGATGCTGCGGGATACAAAGGCTGCGATCGACGCGGTGAAGGATATCGGACCGGTCGGCATCATCGGCTTCTGCCTCGGCGGCAGCATTGCCTACGCCGCGGCAACCAAATTGTCGGGCCTGTCGGCGGCCGTCGGTTATTATGGCGGTGCGGTGGTTCGCTTCGCCGACGACAAGCCGAGCGTTCCGACACAGCTTCATTTCGGCGAAAAGGACGCGGGCATACCGCTGGGCGATGTCGAGACCATCAGGGCCAAGCGACCCGATGTCGAAATCCACGTCTATCCCGGCGCCCAGCACGGCTTTCACTGCGACGAACGGGCGAGCTACGACAAGGCGAGCGCCGACATCGCCTGGCCGCGCAGCCTGGCATTCCTGGCCAGGCATCTAGGAAAATAACGCTCTCCGCCGTCATTCGGAGATGCGCGAGGCGCAAGCCCGGGATCGGCGGCCTGCTTCACTCGCCCTTGACGCCGACCGCCTTGACGACATCCGCCCAGCGCGCGTGATCGCGGCGGAGCGCGGCCTCGAACATTTCCGCCGTTCCGCCGACGGGCATGAGACTGAGCGCCTCAAGCCCCGCGACGCCCTCGGGTGAGGCGATAATGCGGGCCAGCTCCGAGGAAAGTTTCGCGACGATGTCCTTGGGAGTCGCGGCCGGCACGAAGATGCCGACCCAGCCTTCCGCCTCGAATCCCTTGTAACCGAGTTCGGCAAGCGTCGGCACGTTGGGCAACTGGGTCCGGCGCTTTTCGCCGCCGATCGCCAGCGCCCTGACCTTGCCTGCGTTGATTTGAGCGCCGGCCGTGGTCAGATCGACGAAAGCGGCCGTCACCGTATTGCCGAGCAAATCGTTCAGCAGCGGCGCCGAGCCACGATAGGGAACGTGGATCATGTCGATATTCGCCACCTTCTTCAGCAACTCGCCATAGAGATGGGACGTCGTCGCGTTGCCGAAGCTGCCATACGGCAATTTACCAGGATTGGCCTTGGCGAGATCGACCAGTTCCTTGACCGACTTGACCGGCTGCGCCTCGGGAACCGTCAGTACGACAGTCGATAGTGCGACCTGGGTAACCGGCGCGAGATCCTTGAAGACGTCGTAGGGAAGCTTCGAAACCAGGCTTGGCGCCTGGATGATCTGGGTGATGGCGATCAGCACGGTATAGCCATCGGGCGCCGCCTTTGCGACGAAATCATTGCCGACCACCCCGCCGCCGCCGGACTTGTTTTCCACGACGACGGTTTGCTTCCACGCTTCCGAAAGCTTGTTGGCAAGCAGACGGGCCGAGACGTCGGTGGCTCCACCCGCAGGATAGGGCACCACAAATGTTATTCGCCGATCCGGATAGGACTGCGCCGATACCGGATGCGACAACGCGCACAGCAACATCGTGACGGCAATGGCGAGCCGGGCGGCCGCAGGCGCTCGCGCCAGGTTGATCGGCAAATGACGGTTCATGGTCGTTCTCCGGATTGCAGGCACTTGACCGACAGGCCGGCGCGCCTCGATAGAGACGGCGTTCTACATCGCTCGGGCGTGGCTTGGAACATGGTTTCGTGCGCTGCAACCCGATAGCGCTGATTCATCGCAACCCGGGACGATCCCGGGATTGGCCCCCGGCTAGAACCAGCGCTCGCCGACCAGCACGGTGTCGCCGGGGCTGATTGGCGCCCCCGGCGGAACCACCAGGCGCGCGGTTCCCGACGCATCGGCGTGGGTGACCGTGACGCGGTCGCGGCGTGCGCGCGGCGAGAAGCCGCCGGCAATGGCGACCGCGCTCTCGACCGTCATGTTGGGCACGTACGGATATTGCCCTGGTGCGGCGACCTCGCCGAGGATGAAGAATGGACGGTATGCTTCGATCTCTACCGCGACCGACGGATCCCTGATGAAGCCGCGACGCAGCCTGGCGCCAATCTCTGCCGCCAGTCCCGCCGTGGTGCGCCCGCGCGCCGGCAGTGAGCCGATCAGCGGCATGGTGATCGAGCCGGCGGCATCGATCGCATAGGTATTGGTAAGGCCGTCCTGACCATAGACCATCACGCGAAGCTTGTCGCCGGCATCCAGGTGATAGGCCGCGTCGGAGCGCGCCGGCGCAGCTGCAGCATGGGTTATGGGCGCGGCAACACCGCCAGGCGTTCTTCGCGATGCCGACGCAAAGGCGGAGTGAGGAACGCCGGCGGCGCCGCCGTCAGGCTGAGACGGCTGACCATGTGGGTGGCCATAAGCGATCGAATCGAGGTCGCCTCTTGTTGCTGTCGCCACCGGACCGGTCGTGCGCATGCATCCCGACAACGCGAGCGCCGTCATGATCGCAGTGATCGGCAATCGAAACGCGCACGCAGGCCGCACCGGAGTCATCCCTCAAGCCGAGACAGCTCCAATCTTGCACCGGGTATGGTTAACAAATGGTTTTGGCTCTGGGCCGACCCAACTTCAAACCGCGACGGTATTGCGATCAGGCGGTAACGCCGAAGCCGACCGGGCATGACACGCCCGTTCCGCCCAAACCGCAATAGCCCGCCGGATTCTTGGCGAGATACTGCTGATGATAGTCCTCTGCGAAATAGAACTCGGTCGAAGGCGCAATCTCGGTGGTGATAACACCGAGACCCTTGGCAGCCAGCGCCTTCTGGTACATCGCTTTCGAGGCATCGGCGGCTTTGCGCTGCGCATCACCAAAGGTGTAGATTGCCGAGCGATATTGGGTGCCGACGTCGTTGCCCTGGCGCATGCCCTGCGTCGGGTTGTGGTTTTCCCAGAATGTCCTCAGCAGCTGCTCATAGGAGATTTTCTTCGGATCGAACACGACCAGCACCGCCTCGGTGTGACCTGTGCCGCCCGAGCAAACCTCTTCGTAGGTCGGATTGGGGGTATGCCCGCCGCCATAACCGACGGCAGTCACATGGATGCCCTCGCCCAGTTCCCAGAACTTGCGCTCCGCGCCCCAGAAGCAACCCAGCCCGAACACTGCCTGCTCAAGTCCTGCGGGATAGGGTGGCTGTAGTTTGCGGCCGTTGACGAAGTGGGTGGCGGCCGTGGCGATCGGGGTGGCGCGACCCGGCAGCGCTTCGGCGCGGCTCGGTAACGCAGTGGTTTTGCGCATGAAGAACATAAGACACCTCCGGGCGGGATATCGGCCGAGTCGCCGGTTGCACTGACATACTCTTATATATGACCTTATATATATACGCTCCTTACGCCGGATGCGGCAGCCCGTTGCGCCATCCCCGCCAAACCATCTTGGTCAGTCCCTGGAATAGCCGATCAGCGGCTTGCGCGGCCTAAACAGCAGCATCAGCAGGATGCCTGCCACGCCCAGCACGGCAAACACCGGTTGGTCCAGCAGCACCTTGACGATCCCGTTCCAGAGCCAGGGCGCGGCGCCCTCCACCCAGGTCCGAAACGCCAGCTGGCTGGATTGATGGATGTCATTCCAGAACTGGCCAAACCGGGTGAAACGCAGGACTTGATCGGCGACGAAACGAGCGCCGTCGTAGACCATGAAAACAAATCCGCCGGCCAGCAGCAGCAGGCCAATCAGCCGGAAGAAACCGCGGATCATGCTTCACCCTATCCAAGTAGTCGCCACGAGGCGTCAGCCAATACCGGGGGCATGCCGGAAATTCAACCTTGCCAGCGCTTTATGCGGCGTTTCGGCCGCCATTACCGCCGTTCTGACGAGGTCGAAAGCGTTGACGGTGCCGGACCTGCCCTCTATAAGAACCCCAATGGCGGCGGGCGCAATCCCGCCGCCGCTGTTCTTTGAGCCGCGCCGCCAGGGAAGCATCTTGGCTCCCGACCATGGCATCCTCAAGAACAAGCTGGAAAAACGCAACCTACGTCGATCACGAAGTTTGAAACGGCCGGCGCGCTCAAGCCGACCACCCGGGCGACGACAGCCGAAGGATAGTTGAGACATGGCCAATACCACTTCTGCCAAGAAGGCGACTCGCAAGATTGCCCGCCGCACCATCGTGAACAAGTCGCGTCGCACCCAGATGCGGGGCGCTGTTCGCACCGTTGAGGAGGCGATCAAGAGCGGCGACCGCGATGCAGCACTGAAGGCGATGGCGCAGGCGGAGCCGGAATTGATGCAGGCCGCGCAGCGAAACATCATTCACAAGAACAATGCGAGCCGGAAGGTCTCGCGCCTGACCCATCAGATCGCGAAGCTCGCGAAGTAACTCCGAGCCAATCGCCATACGTCCAAAGCCCGGCCTCGCCGGGCTTTTTCTTTGTCGCCTGTTGCAATCGCATCTTCGCTGGGAGCCCTGCTTCGCGTCGGGCCTCCTTTGGTCCGTTTTTATTCGGAGTGCAGTCATGTTGCACCGGCGCTGCTATGCGCATTTGCGAGGAGCAGGAGCGCCGACCGGATCGGCGAAGCGTGTCAGCGGATTCCGTCTGCGGCAGCGGCGCGGGAGTTACCCTGAAAAACAATTCCGAAAAACTTCGTGCTGCTAGTCACTTACTCCCATAGCGAGTGCAAGCGGTTTGAAAACGGGTCCGACCGACCGCGATTGTAACGGTTTCATAAATTTTTTTGCGACTGCAGCATAAGTTGTCATGAAAGCTTACTGCCTGCGATTCTGCATGCCTATTCAAAAACTTGGTGTTGGGCTTCCCCGGTGCAGCGTTGCAACACCTTCGAAGAGTCACGCGTCAATCTCGAATCACCGATTGTCAGAAATCACCCGTGGTGTATTCCTTAGTCGTTCGCGACGCTCGAGGCTCTTCTGACCAGCGCGGTTTGAGACCCAAGAGCGGACGTGCAAATCGGCGGCGGTGTGCGCGTTGGCGACGCTTTCCAAGCGGTGCGAGGTTGATAACTCATAGCGATATGGGGATGGTATCTTTCTGTCTGAATTCCTGGCGCGACGATCACGTTTCGCTCGCTTGGATTGAAGGAGCAAGAAATTGCCGACAGCAACGACACTCAATGGGAACGCGCAGCTCGCGGACGTGTTGAAGGCGACAGACTGGGGTTACGCGGCGGCGGCAGCGCCGGACATATTTGATGTTTGGTGGCGGCGGACTGGCTTTGGAAACACTTACGATCTGATAGCTCAACGCGCGCTTTCGCGGTGAGTGGGGGAGGTAGTATGCTTTACGGAATCATCGCGGCATCCGACACGCACATTTCTACGGAAACCACATCGGCGCCCCTCATCCTCGTTTGCAGTCCGCCTCCCACGCGTGCTCCGGAAAGACCGTCGAGTAAGCGCTGACCTCGCGGAAGCCTCGCAATTATCCAGACATCGATTTGAGCAACGGCGTTTTCGCCGGACGCTGGATCGCGCCTGGAGCCCGGCTTCGCGGTCACGTCCGGCAGGGATTCTGCATGATGCGTTCGCGTGGCACCTTTACTCTTTTAGAGAAGTTTGCAGACGATGAAAAATACCGAACAAGATCGCTGGTCACGGGTGAAGGGACGGTTGCGGACAAGTGTCGGAGAGGACGTCTATACCAGCTGGTTTGCGCGCATGGACCTGGAGGGCGTACAAGACGAAAGCGTCCAGCTTTCGGTTCCGACCCGGTTCCTCAAGAGCTGGATCCAGGCGCATTACGCCGACCGGGTTCTGACCTGCTGGCAGGCGGAGATGCCGGAAGTGCATCGAATCGACCTGACGGTGCGCACCGCGATGCGATGCGCTCCGCCCGCAAAAGAAGCCGCGCCGGCCGAGCAGCGCCGCGTTGAGCGTGCCGACGGCCGGCCTGCGCCTGAATTGCGCGCGGTCGCGACCGCGCCGGTGTCTGCGAACCATGACGCCCTCGGCGGCTCGCCGCTGGATCCGCGTCTGACCTTCGCCAGTTTCGTCATGGGCCGCTCCAACACGCTAGCGCACGCGGCGGCGCGTCAGGTCGCCGAAGGGCGTCGCGGCGATCCCGTCATGTTCAACCCGCTCTACATCCACGCCGGCGTCGGCCTTGGCAAAACCCATCTCTTGCAGGCGGTGACGTGGGCCGGTAATTCCGGGAATGAACGCAAGGTGCTCTATCTCACCGCCGAGAAATTCATGTACGGCTTCGTCGCCGCGCTGAAGACGCAGACGGCGCTGGCCTTCAAGGAAGCCCTGCGCGGCATCGACGTGCTGGTGATCGACGATCTGCAGTTCCTGCAGGGCAAATCGACCCAGGCCGAGTTCTGTCACACGCTGAACGCGCTGATCGATGCCGGGCGCCAGGTGGTCATTGCCGCCGACCGCCCGCCGTCCGATCTGGAAAGCCTCGACGACCGCGTTCGATCGCGGCTGGCCGGCGGCCTCGTCGTCGAGATGGGCTCGCTCGGCGAAGAACTGCGGCTCGGAATCCTGAAGTCGCGGGTGGCGGCCGCCCGCGCGCATCATGCCAGTTTCGACGTGCCGGAAACCGTGCTGGATTATCTGGCCCGCACCATCACCCATAATGGCCGCGATCTCGAAGGCGCGATCAACCGCCTGCTGGCCCATTCCAAGCTCAACGCCCAGCCGGTGACGCTGGAAATGGCCGAGCGCGAGGTCCGCGACCTGATCCGGCCGCAGGAGCCCAAGCGGATCAAGATCGAAGACATCCAGAGGGTCGTGGCCCGGCAATACAATGTGAGCCGCTCGGACCTGCTGTCGTCCCGGCGCACCGCAAACGTGGTGCGACCGCGCCAGGTCGCGATGTATCTGGCGAAGACGCTGACGCTGCGCTCACTGCCGGAAATCGGCCGCCGCTTCGGCGGACGCGACCACACCACGGTGCTGCACGCCGTGCGCAAGATCGAGGGCCTGGTCGCCAGGGATACGGCGCTGTCCGAGGAAGTCGACTCGCTGAAGCGGCAGCTGCAGGAATGACCCCGCCGAAATAGGCTGATTTCGCCGCATCCCCTCGCGCAACTCGCGCGGGGGGGAGGACCGCTTTTGGCATTTTCTGCGCCAAAAGTGGGGGAACGGGGACCTGCTCCCTTGCACCGGCGGGCCATCCGCGCCAACTTGCGGTCCCCCCTTGGGTTTGATCAAATCCGACGTTGATCCGGCTTTTCGGGGTCTCCATGGCCGCGGCGCTGCCTTTACGGGCCGCCCGGCCTTTCCATCTTGGGATCTGGCGGGTATTGCAATGAAGGTCACCGTCGAACGCGCGCAACTGCTGAAGTCGCTTGGCCACGTCCACCGCGTGGTCGAGCGCCGCAACACCATCCCGATCCTTGGCAACGTCCTGGTCCGTGCCGAAAGCGCCCGGCTTTCGCTCAAGGCAACCGACCTCGACCTCGAGGTGACCGAGACGCTGGCGGCGGAAACCGCGACCGGCGGCTCCACCACCGTTCCGGCGCATATGTTTTACGACATCGTGCGCAAACTGCCCGATGGCGCGCAGATCGTTCTCGAAGCCGACGGCGACCGCTCGGTGCTGGCGATCCGGGCCGGCCGTTCGCGCTTCACGCTCCAAACCCTCCCTGAGAGCGACTTCCCGGATCTCGCCGCCGGCGACATGACGCATTCGTTCTCGCTGCCTGCGGCCGACGTCAAGCGCCTGATCGACCGCACGCAATTTGCGATCTCGACCGAAGAAACCCGCTACTACCTCAACGGCATCTATCTGCACACGGCCGGCAGCACCAAGGCTGCAACCTTGCGTGGGGTAGCCACCGACGGACATCGCCTGGCCCAGATCGACCTGGCGCTGCCCGGCGGCGCGGCCGGCATGCCCGGCGTGATCGTGCCGCGCAAGACCGTCGGCGAGGTACAGCGGCTGATCGAGGACAACCAGGCCGAAGTCTCGATCGAGTTGTCGCAAGGCAAGATCCGCTTCACCATCGGCCATGTGGTGCTGACCTCGAAACTGATCGACGGCACGTTTCCGGATTACGGCCGTGTCATCCCGCAGAACAACGACAAGGAACTGATCGTCGACAAGAAGGATTTCGAGGCCGCCGTCGATCGCGTCTCGACCATTTCCAGCGAGCGCGGGCGGGCGGTGAAGCTGGCGCTGTCTCCCGGAAAGCTGGTGCTGTCGGTGACCAATCCGGATTCCGGCAGCGCCACCGAGGAGCTCGAGGTCGAATATGCCGCCGAGGCGCTCGATATCGGATTCAACTCGCGCTATCTGCTCGACATCGCCGCTCAGATCGAAGGCGAAGTCGCGGTGCTGCGCCTGGCCGACCCCGGCTCGCCGACGCTGGTGCAGGACAAGGACCACAAGGGCGCGCTCTACGTGCTGATGCCGATGCGGGTGTGACGATTTCGCGCGAACAAGACCGTGATTGCCCCTCTCCCCTTGTGGGAGAGGGTGGCGCCGAACGAAGTTCGGCGACGGGTGAGGGGTTCGCGCCGCAGGCACCAAACCATAGACCCGTGGCCAAACGCATCCGCGGCTTCGCAAAGAAAATGCGCCACGAGCCTACTGATGCGGAACTGGCGATGTGGCGATTGCTTCGCGACCGGCGGCTCGCGCGTTTCAAATTCCGTCGGCAAGTCCCGTTCCGAAACTTCATTCTCGATTTTGTCTGCTTCGAGAAACGCATTGTCATCGAAATTGATGGGAGTCAGCACGCATCGTCTGTTCGTGATGCGGCACGGGATTCCATCCTTGTGGCGGAGGGTTTTCGAATCGAGCGGTACTGGAACAATGACGGCCTGCAACAACCTTCTGCCGTTCTGGAGGATATATTCGCAAAGCTTGCCGGGCGGTAAGATACCCCTCACCCGTCGCCTCCCTTCGTGAGGCGCCACCCTCTCCCACAAGGGGAGAGGGGAAGAAAAGACCGACGCTCCTTATGACCCCCGCCCGCATCCACCGCCTGTCCCTCACGCATTTTCGCAATTACCGGGCGGCGAGCGTGCAGGCATCGGGCGCTGTCATCGTGCTGGTGGGCCCGAACGGCGCCGGCAAGACCAATTGCTTGGAGGCGATATCATTTCTCTCGCCGGGACGCGGCCTGCGGCGCGCGACGATGGAGGATGTCGCCGACAATCAGGGCGACGGCTCCTGGGCGGTATCGGCCGAGGTTGAGGGCGCGCTCGGGCTCGCCACGCTCGGAACCGGCATCGACGCGCCGGGCACCGAGGCGGCCGCGTCAGGCCGGCGCTGCCGGATCGACCGCGAGACGGTGAGTTCGGCAACGGCGTTCGGCGATCATCTGCGCATGGTGTGGCTGACGCCTTCGATGGACGGGCTGTTCCTCGGCGCCGCTTCCGAACGCCGGCGCTTCTTCGACCGGCTGGTGCTGGCGATCGACAGCGAACATTCCAGCCGGGTCTCGGCGCTGGAGCGCTCGCTGCGCTCGCGCAACCGCCTGCTTGAGGTGCGCAATTACGACGACCATTGGTGCGGCGCCATCGAGCGCGAAACCGCCGAACTGGCCGTGGCCGTAGCCGCCACCCGCGGCCAGACCGTGACCAAGCTTGCCGCCATGCTGCGCCAGCGCGGCGCGGCTTCCGCCTTCCCGTCGGCGCAGATCATGCTGGACGGCTGGATGGAAAACGCGCTGGTCAATGAACCGGCAACGGCGGTCGAGGATCGCTACCGCGAAATCCTGCGCGCCAGCCGCGCCCGCGACGCCGCGGCCGGTCGCACGCTGGACGGCCCTCACCTCACCGACTTGCAGGTGATCTACGCGCCAAAGAACATGCCGGCGCGCGACGCCTCTACCGGCGAGCAGAAGGCGCTGCTGATCGGGCTGGTGCTGGCTCACGCCGCCCTGGTGGCCGAAACGACCGGCATCGTGCCGTTGCTGCTGCTCGACGAAGTCGTGGCGCATCTTGATCCTGCCAGGCGCAAGGCGCTGTTCGACGAACTGGCCGGTCTCGGCGCGCAGGTCTGGATGACCGGCGCCGACCCCGCCGCATTCGCCGACATCGGCGCCGGCGGCGAGATTTTCGACGTGGACGCCGGCCAGGTCAGCCGCCGCGTCTTGGCTCCCTGACCGCGGACCCGCAAGCGTCGCGCCGGCCCGCGGTCGAGGCACCATGCTGGCGCACAAGACATAAAGAAGCCGGCCATTCGGGGGCCAGAAAAGAGGCTCCGAATCGGGCTTTTACAAACCCTTGAAATCGGCCTTTCGGCAGCTTGAAATAGCGATAAAAATTATCATCTAATCAACAAGTTACTGATAGAGAGATTGGGCTAGGCGCAATGCCTCTTTCATGGCACAAATGGATCAATCAGCGCCTCATGCTGCGCAGCTGATTCGGGACACCCTCGAAGGCCTCACATGACAGAACCTGCCCGGCAGACCCCTGCCGACACCAACCATCCCGTTCCCATCGAGTATGGCGCGGAATCGATCCGGGTGTTGAAGGGTCTCGACGCCGTGCGCAAGCGGCCGGGGATGTATATCGGCGATACCGATGACGGGTCCGGCCTGCATCACATGGTCTACGAGGTCGTCGACAACGCGATCGACGAAGCGCTCGCGGGTCATGCCACCGCGGTCGAAGTCGTGCTCAATGCAGACGGCTCGGTGACGGTGCGCGACGACGGTCGCGGCATTCCGGTCGACATTCACAAGGGCGAGGGCATTTCCGCGGCCGAGGTCATCATGACCCAGCTGCACGCGGGCGGAAAGTTCGACCAGAATTCCTACAAGGTTTCCGGCGGCCTGCACGGCGTCGGCGTCTCCGTGGTCAACGCGCTGTCCAGCAAGTTGAAGCTACGGGTCTGGCGCGACGGCAAGGAGCATTACATCGAGTTCGCCCATGGCGACGCGGTGGCCCCGCTCAAGGTCGTCGGCGACGCCAACGGCAAGCGCGGCACCGAGGTGACCTTCCTTGCCTCCACCGAGACGTTCACCAACATCGAGTATGACTTCGCGACGCTGGAGCATCGCCTGCGCGAGCTCGCGTTTCTGAACTCCGGCGTCAATATCGTGCTCTCCGACATGCGCCACGCGGTGGAGAAGCGCGAGGCGATGCGTTACGACGGCGGCGTCGAGGAATTCGTCAAATATCTCGACCGCAACAAGAAGGCGATCGTGCCTTCCCCGATCATGGTCCGCGCCGAATTGAACGATATCGCCGTCGAGGCGGCGCTGTGGTGGAACGACAGCTACCACGAGAACGTGCTGTGCTTCACCAACAACATCCCGCAGCGTGACGGCGGCACCCATCTCGCCGGCTTCCGCGGCGCGTTGACGCGCCAGGTCAACGGCTATGCCGAGGCCAACGCGAAAAAGGAGAAGATCGCGCTGACCGGCGACGATTGCCGCGAGGGTCTTACGGCCGTGCTCTCGGTCAAGGTGCCGGACCCGAAATTCTCCTCGCAGACCAAGGACAAGCTGGTGTCCTCGGAAGTGCGCCCGGTGGTCGAGAACGTCCTCAACGAGGCGCTGGCGGCGTGGTTCGAGGAACATCCGAGCGAAGCGAAAGTCATCGTCGGCAAGGTGATCCAGGCGGCCGCCGCGCGCGAAGCCGCCCGCAAGGCCCGCGAGCTGACCCGCAAGAGCCCGCTCGGCCACGCCTCGCTGCCCGGCAAGCTCGCCGACTGCCAGGAAAAGGACCCCGCCAAATCCGAACTGTTCATCGTCGAGGGCGACTCGGCCGGCGGCAGCGCCAAGATGGGCCGCAACCGCGAATTCCAGGCGGTGCTGCCGCTGCGCGGCAAGATCCTCAATGTCGAGCGGGTCCGCACCGACAAGATGCTGTCCAGCGAACAGATCGGCACGCTGATCACCGCGCTCGGCACCGGCATCAGCGACGATTTCTCGGCTGACAAGCTGCGCTACCACAAGATCATCGTGATGACCGACGCCGACGTCGACGGCGCCCATATCCGCACCCTGCTGCTGACGTTCTTCTATCGCCAGATGCGCGAGCTGATCGACCGCGGCCACCTCTATATCGCCCAGCCGCCGCTCTACAAGGTGACGCGCGGCAAGTCCGAACAGTACCTGAAGGACGAGCGCGCGCTGGAAGACTATTTGATCGCAACCGGCCTCGATGACTGCGTGTTCAAGCCTGCGTCGGGCTCCGAGCGCGCCGGTCGCGACCTGCTGTCGCTGGTGGAGGACGCGCGCATCATCCGCGGCATTCTCGGCAATCTGCACAGCCGCTATAACCGCAAGGTGGTCGAACAGGCCGCGATCGCCGGCGTGCTGAGCCCGAAGATCACCAGCGATGTCGCCACCGCCAATGCGGCCGCCGACTACATCGCCAGGCGCCTCGATGCGCTGGCCGACGAGGTGGAGCGCGGCTGGATCGGGCGCTTCAGCGAGGGCGAAGGCTTCTCGTTCGAGCGCACCGTCCGCGGCGTCAAGGATGTCGCTGTTATCGACGACGCCCTGCTCGGCTCGGCGGATGCGCGCAAGCTCGATGACTACGCGGCAAGGCTGCAGGAGGCCTATCCGAAGCCCGGCCTGTTGCGCCGCAAGGATTCGGAGACGGCGATCCACGGGCCGGTCAGCCTGTTCGAGGCGGTGACCGACGCCGGCCGCAAGGGCGTTTCATTGCAGCGTTACAAAGGCCTCGGCGAGATGAACCCCAGCCAGCTCTGGGAAACCACGCTCGACACCAACGAACGCTCGTTGCTGCAGGTCAAGATCAAGGAGGTCGACGAGGCCGACGACATCTTCACCAAGCTGATGGGTGACGTGGTCGAGCCGCGCCGCGAATTCATCCAGGACAACTCGCTCAGCGCCAATGTCGACGTGTGAGGCACCGAGCGCCCGTGCCTCCCATTCAGTACATCGTTGAAGGCGGCCACCGGCTCTCGGGCACCATCGAGCCGTCCGGCAACAAGAACGCCGCGCTGCCGATCATCGCCGCCGCCCTGCTCACCGAACATCCGGTCACGCTGGAAAACGTGCCGCGGATCCGCGACACCGAGACGCTGGTCGAACTGATCCGCTCGGTCGGCGCATCCGCCGAATGGAAGGCGCGCAACACGCTGGCAATCCACGCCAGGGACGTCCGCGCCGCCGATCTCGATCCCGAGCTGTGCGCGCGGATCAGGGCCTCGATCCTGCTGGCAGGACCGCTACTGGCCCGTTGCGGCGAGGTGGCGCTGCCGCCGCCCGGCGGCGACGTCATCGGCCGGCGGCGGCTGGACACGCATTTTCTGGCCTTCGAGCAGCTCGGCGCCACCGTTACCGCGACGGACCGGCTGGTCTTCCGCGCCGCGAAGCTGAAGGGCGCCGACGTCTTCCTCGACGAGCCCAGCGTCACCGCCACCGAGAACGCGCTGGTGGCGGCGGTCGGCGCCCACGGCGTCACTTATCTGCGAAACGCCGCCTCCGAGCCCCATGTGCAGGATCTCGCGCATTTCCTCGTCGCGCTTGGCGCAAAGATCGAGGGCATCGGCACCAACACCATCATCGTGCACGGCCCGGCGACGCTCGGCGGCGCGCGCTACGCCATCCAGCCCGACCATATCGAGGTCGGCTCGCTGATCGGGCTCGCCGCGGTGACGCGCTCGCCGCTGCGGATCGCGCGGGCCGGCGTCGGGCATTTGCGATCGATCCGGATGGGCTTTGAACGGCTTGGCATCGTCTGCAGCGTCGATGGCGATGACCTGGTGGTGCCATCGGGCCAGACCATGAAAATCCAGGACGATTTCGGCGGCCACGTGCCCAAACTCGAGGACCAGCCGTGGCCGGCGTTCCCGGCCGACCTGATGTCGATCGCCATCGTCACCGCCACGCAGTGCGACGGCGTGATCCTGATGTTCGAGAAGATGTTCGAGTCGCGGATGTTCTTCGTCGACAAGCTGATCTCGATGGGCGCCCGGATCGTGCTGTGCGATCCGCATCGGGCGATCGTGGCGGGACCGAGCCGGCTGCGCGGCGCGCCGATGACCTCGCCCGACATCCGCGCCGGCATGGCCATGCTGCTGGCGGCGGTCGCCGCCGAAGGCACCTCGACCATCAACAACGCCGACCAGATCGAGCGCGGCTACGAGCGCATCGAGGAGCGGCTCAATGCGCTCGGTGCAAAGATCACCCGTGTGCCGGAGCGGGCGCGAAGCGCCTGAACTTGCTATTGCGGCAACAATGAAGCTCCAGGCCGCGGTCGAAGAACGAGTTGTCGGCGGGCTCGTCGGCCGCCTTTCCGGGGAGGGTCAGCTCAGCCGGGTGCCGCGTCATAGGCGCAGCGAAAGCCGACATAGACCGCGAAGAAGTTGGCGGCCTTCCACTGCGCAGCATCCGCGCGCGATTGCTCCGGGCCGTACCACCAGGAGCCACCGGCGGTGAGCGCGTCATCGCCGCGCCGGTCGGCGGTCCACTCCCAGACATTGGCGCCCATGTCGTAGAGGCCATTGACGCCGCGCCGGGTGGTTCCGACCGCCACATGGGCGCGGCGGTTGTTGTTCATGCCGTCAGGCTGGTCGCCAACGGGATAGGCATAGGTGCGACCCTTGACGAACCCGTCCGTCGGCTGGTCGCGCTGCTCGGTGTAGGCGGCGCTTCGCCATTCCGCCATTGACGGCAACCGTCCGCCGGCATGGGCGCAGTAGGCGCTCGCCTCATGCCAGGAGACATGGACCGCAGGTTCGCTGTCTGCGCCCGGCTCACCTTGCGGCCGCTGATAGCTCCACCCGCGACGGCGCGTCCAGCCCGCCGAGAAGTCGAAGCCGCCGCCCTCCCGCTCGGCCACCGTGGTCAGACCGGTTGCGCTGGCGAAGGCACGGAACCGACCAATCGTAACTTCGGCGACGTCCAGGGTGAAGGATCCGATGCGAACGCGCTCAGGCGTTTGCGCCAAGGCTGACGTACCCGCCATCATGGCGATGGCGATCAGCGATGTTGTAACAGTATGCACGGTGTTGTTTCCTTGGTCAGAGCGACGGTGCCCGAATGTGTTTGTAGAATTCGATGAAGTTGTGGTCTGGATCGGGCCGTCACGATTTCGTCCTCCGGCCATGCCAATGTCGTCACATGACAATTCTCGATAGAATCCAGCAAGGGCCGGCCGGCGCCGTGACGGCGCCGAGACATCACCTCGCCATCGAGCTGACCGAGACCCTTCGGCTCGCCGTCCCCATCGCGCTGACGCAGCTCGGCCAGATCGCGATGATGACGACCGACATCGCCTTGATCGGCCGCCTCGGCAGTGAGGCGATGGCCGCGGCCGCGCTGGCGCATACCGTGTTCTTTGTCAGCTTCACCTTCGGCATGGGGCTGGTATCGGCGGTGGCGCCGCTGGCGGCGCAGGCCTTCGGGGCGCGCGATCCGCGCTTGATCCGGCGCTCGCTCCGGGTCGGCATGTGGGCGGCGCTTCTGATCTCGCTGCCGATGATGGCGTTTTCGTTCTTCGGCGAGCCAATCCTGCTCCAGCTCGGCCAGGCGCCGACGGCTGCCCGGCTCGCGCAGGAATATCTGCATGGCCTGTCCTGGAGCATCCTGCCCGCGTTGTGGTTCATGGCCCTCCGCGGCTTCATGAGCGCGATCCACCGCCCCGAGCCGATCCTGTGGATCACCCTGGCGGCGATTCCGGCCAATGCGGTGCTGGTCTATCTCCTGCTGTATGGAGCGCACGGCCTGCCGGAACTCGGCCTGTTCGGCGCCGGCCTGGCGACCTCGATCGTCAATCTCGGCACCTTCCTGGCCGGCCTGTGGTTTGCCGTGCGTCGCCGCCCGTTCCGGAAATATCAGGTGCTCGGCCGTTTCTGGCGCGTCGACTGGCCGCTGATGCGGCGGCTCATCGTCATCGGCGCGCCGATCTCGCTCTCGTTCCTGCTGGAATACGGCCTGTTCGGCGCCGCCGGCCTGCTGATGGGCGTGATCAGCACGACGGCGCTGGCCGCGCACCAGATCGCGCTGCAGGTCGCCGCCATCCTTTTCATGGTGCCGTTCGGCATCGGCATGGCCGCCACCGTGCGGGTCGGCCATGCGATTGGCCGCGGCGACGCCGGTGCGGTCCGTCGCGCGGGCTATGTCGCCATCTGGCTCGGCATCGTGCTTGTCGCCATCCTCACGCTCGCCGTGATCATGGGCCGCTTCGGGATCGCCGCGATTTTCCTCGGCGCAAGCACCGATGCCGCCGCGGCGCTCTCCGCGACGCTGCTGCTGGTGGGATCGACCTTCTTCATCGCCGACGGCATCCAGACCGTCGCCGCCGGCGCGCTACGCGGCATGAACGACACGCGGATACCGCTGTTGTTCGCCACCCTCAGCTACTGGCTGACCGGCTTCACCAGCGCCTGGTGGCTTGGTTTCCAGACGCCTTGGGGCGCGGTCGGCGTCTGGATCGGGCTGTCGGTCGGAACCGCTTCCTATGCCGTTCTTCTCCTGCTCCGCTTCCGCCTGCTGGCAGGCAGGCTCGCCTCCCAATGACCGTCCGCGAGGTAGCACCTGCCGTTGATGCCGACGCGCTGCTGACCGGAGCGCAGTTCGCTGACGCCTTCCGCATCGAGGTCGGCGATTGCGAACTCGATGCCCGGCGCGCGGCGGAGCGAATGATGGCGCGTCAACCGCGATGGGCCGAGGCGCTGTTGTCGCTGCGCAATATCCTGGTGTCGCCGCTGGGGTTGAAAACGTCGGGGGCAAGCCCGGCCGCGCCGGAGGACATGACAATGGACATGATCGGTATATTTCCGGTCGTGAGCCAGACGCCCGATCGCCTCGTCGCCGGCTTTAACGACCGCCATCTGGATTTTCGCGTCGTGGTGGACGTGACGACGTCCGGCGGCGTCCGGCAAGTCACCGCGACAACACTGGTCAGGACGCACAACCGGCTTGGCCGGACCTATCTCGCAATCATCCTGCCGTTTCATCGGCGGATCGTGGCGGCCCTGCTACGTCAGGTCGCGGGCTGAACATCATGCCGAGGCCAGCATGCAGGCAAGCGATCCATGCTCCCGCGCGATCCGCTGGATTGCGTCGCCAGGCGCGCAATGACAAGCTCGGAGGCCTTCCCGTACGATGGGGCCGCCCATGACACTGTCCGTCGATTTGTTCTTCTCGTTTCGCAGCCCCTACAGTTACATTGCACTACCCAGGGCGACGCGGATGGCCGGCGACTATGATGTGAACGTCAATCTGCGAGCGGTCTATCCGCTGGCGGTGCGCGTGCCCGGCTTCTTCAAGCGCGCCAATCCGCAGTTCGCCCGCTACGTCGTGCTGGACGCGCGCCGTGTCGCCGAGCACGAGAACATCCCGTTCCGCTTTCCGCGGCCTGACCCCATCGTGCAGGACATGACCACGCTCGATGTCGCCGAGCACCAGCCCTACATCCACCGCCTGACCCGGCTGGCGGCTGCCGCGCAGGCCGAGGGGCGCGCGCTGCCATTGGCCTACGCCATCGGCAGGGTGCTGTGGGACGGCAGTGTCTCGGGTTGGAACGAGGGTGATCACCTGGCCAAGGCGGCGACGGAAGCGGGCTTCGATCTGGCCGCCATGGACGCGGCCGTCAGCGCTGATCCCGACCGCTACGAGCGGATCATTGCCGACAATGAGCAGGCCCACGCCGCATCGGGCCATTGGGGGGTGCCGACCTTCGTGTTCGAGAACGAGCCGTTCTTCGGCCAGGACCGCGTCGATCTCCTGATCTGGCGCATGAAAAGCAGGGGGCTGACCCGCCGTAACTGATGTTGACGAGACCAGGAGGCGGTCGTACCAAAATCAACGACGAAGCAATCCATCAGGACCATCGCTGGTGTAGTCGATTTGCTTCGCCTTGCTCGTAACGACGAGGAAATGAGGGACAACGCCGTGGCCAACGAAACCGCAACGCTCGCAGCCTATGTCGCCGACCTCAGGTTCGACGACATCCCGCCGGAGGTCCTGGCGCGCGCCAAGGTGCTGACGCTGGATTTCCTCGGCAGCACGATCCGGGCGCGTCGCGACGCGGAATCGACGCCCGCGCTGCTCAAGATGCTGGAGGCGCTGGCGCTCGACGGCAAGGGCGATTCCACCGTGTTCGGCGATGCCAAGACCTGGACCCCCGCGGTCGCCGCGCTCCTGAACGGCGCGCTCGGCCACTCCCTTGATTTCGACGATACGCATGCGGACTCCTCGCTACATCCGAGCGCGCCGGTGGTGCCGGCGGCGTTTGCGGTCGGCGAGATGGTCGGCGCCTCCGGCCGCGACGTGCTGACCGCGATCGTGGCCGGCTACGAAGTGTGCTGCCGGCTCGGCAACGCGCTCGATCCGACCTCGCATTATGCGCGCGGATTTCATCCGACCGCGACGGCCGGAACCTACGGCGCCGCTGCCGCAGCGGGCAAGCTGCTCGGGCTGTCAAAGGACCAGATCATATCCGCCTTCGGCGTTTCCGGCAGCCAGGCTGCGGGCTCGCTGCAGTTCCTGGTCAACGGCGCCTGGAACAAGCGCTACCAGGTCGGGGCGGCTGCGATGAACGGGGTCATCGCCGCCACGCTCGCCCGCAACAACTTTGTCGGCTCGAGCGAATCGGTCGAGGGCAAGCATGGCCTCTTGGTCGGCTACAGCGACGACGCGCATCCGGACAAGGCGATCGCCGGGCTCGGCAAGATCTACGAGACGCTCAAGATCGGCGTAAAGCCTTACCCGAGCTGCCGCTATACCCATGCCGCGCTCGACGCGCTGATCGCGATGCGTCGCGAGCACAATCTGACGCCGGACCAGATCAGGCGCGTCGAGATCGGCCTGCACCGCAACGGCATCACGCTCACGGGAGATGCCGCCACCAAGCGCCATCCGACCTCGATCGTCGGCGGGCAGTTCTCGATGTTCTTCACCGGCGCGCTGGCGCTCGACCAGGGCCGGTTCGGCTGGGACGATTACGATCGGCTCGGCGATGCCGCGGTGAATGCGCTCGCCGACAAGTTCGATGTGGTGCAGGACGATCGCCTGGAGATCGGCCGCACCCACCCCTTTGGCGCGCGCGTCTCCATCACAACGGAGGACGGCGTGCATGAGCGGCTTTATCCCGATCCCTCCGGCGAGCCGAATTCGTTTCCGGACGCGCAGGCGATGCAGCAGAAATTCCTCACGCTGGCCCGCCCGGTGCTCAACAATCGCGCCGATCAGTTCGCCGACGCGATCCTGTCGCTGGAACGGTTTGATCGGGTCTCGCAGGCGACGCAACTCGGGCGGCAGTAGCGGCCCGGAGCTCTATCCCCGCCATGTCGCCCTCGAAGTGACCCAGACATCGGCGAGGTGGCCGAACAATTCCACCTCGTCAGCTTTGCTTGCCCCGAGCCGGCGCGCCACACCCTGCGAGGCGGTGTTTTCACGATCGATGCTGTGGACGATTCGATCGACGTCGAAGGTCGCAAATGCCCAATCGATCGAGGCCCGCGCCGCCTCGACGGCATAACCCTTGCCGCGAAATTCGCGGGCGATGCCCCAACCGACTTCAAAGCCAGGCCAGCCGGGCGGCGACCACGGCCCGACCCGCCCGGCGAACTTGCCGGAGGATTTCTCCTCGACCACGAACATGCCGACGCCGTGCAGGACCCAGTGTCCCGCCATCACCGCCGCATGCCGCCAGCCTATCATTTCGTCAACGACCGGCTTGCCGTCCACCGTGATGAAGCGCGCGGTGCCGGGATCCGACAGCATCGCGGCATAAGGCGCGATGTCGCACCCCTGCCAGGGCCGCAGCAGCAGCCGCTCGGTCTCGATCACGGGGCCATTGGCTTGCGGAATTCTGACGCCGGGCCTGAGCGGAGCGATCATCGGTTTCCTCGATCACGGTTTGTCATTCACGTCGTGGCCGGGCTTGACCCGGCCATCCACGTCTTATTTCCTTGTCGGCATAGAAGACGTGGATGCCCGGGACAACCCCGGGCACGACGACTCAGTGCAACAACACCCGCTATGATCGCCGTAAACTTCCCGGAGCCCCCATGAGTTGGCAACCCTCGAACGATCCCGTGCTCGGCGATCCCCAATCCTGCGACGCGCTCGATCTTGTGATCGTGCCGCGCACCCGCGATCTCGGCGACGGCTTTGCGGTGCGGCGCGCGCTGCCGCACGGCAAGCGGCAGATGGTCGGCCCGTTCATCTTCTTCGATCATTTCGGCCCGGTGCAGTTCATGGCCGGCAAGGGCATGGACGTGCGGCCGCATCCACATATCGGGCTTGCCACCGTCACCTACCTGTTCGACGGCAGCATCCTGCACCGCGACAGCGAGGGCAACATCCAGGAGATTCAGCCCGGCGCCATGAACCTGATGACGGCGGGACGCGGTATCGCGCATTCCGAACGCACGCCCGACGTGCAGCGGCGCGACGGACAGAAGATGCTGGGCCTGCAAAGCTGGATCGCGCTGCCGGCCGGCTCCGAGGAAATCGCGCCGTCGTTCCAGCATTATGCGGCAGAGAGCCTGCCGACCGTGCAGGACAACGGCTTTACGGCGCGCATTATCGCGGGCGCGTCTTTCGGGGTGAAGTCCCCGGTCAGTATGGTGTCGCCCTGGTTCTATACCGAGGTGACCGCGCAGGCCGGAACCTCGGTGCCGCTCGACCCCGACCATGAGGAGCGCGCGATCTACCTGATTGAGGGCGAGATCGAGATCGCCAACGAACGCTACGAGGGGCCGCGCCTTTTGATTTTCCGCCCCGGCGACCGCATCACCGTCAGGGCGCTCAAGCCGACCCGGATGATGTTCCTCGGCGGCGACGCGCTGGAAGGCCCGCGTCACATCTGGTGGAATTTCGTCTCCTCCAGCAAGGAGCGGATCGAGCAGGCCAAACAGGACTGGAAAACCGGGCGCTTTGCCGCGGTTCCGCAGGAACACGAGTTCATTCCGCTGCCGGAGTGAGCTATGGCTGCGCATCCTCATGCGCGCCCGCGCCGGCCCACCCGCCCGAAAGCCTGACTGGATGAACGCGATGCACGCCAGCGACTTGCCCTTGCCACGGATCGGCCGCGGCAAGGTCCGCGACATCTATGCCGTCGGCGACGACCGCGTGCTGCTGCTTACCACCGACCGCATCAGCGCTTTCGACGTGGTGATGGCCGAGACCATCCCGATGAAGGGCGCGGTACTGACACAGATCAGCGCCTGGTGGTTCCGCCAACTCGGGGGCGTAACGCCGCACCACATGATCAGCGCCGATGCCGACGACATCATTCGCGAGGCGCCCGCACTGAAGCCTCACCGCGCCGACATTGCGGGCCGCGCGATGCTGTGCCGGCGTACCACGGTATTCCCGGTCGAATGCGTGATCCGCGGCTATATCTCGGGCTCGGCCTGGAAGGAATATTCTGCGTCCGGCACGCTGGCCGGCGAGAAGCTGAAACCCGGACTGGTCGAAAGCCAGAAGCTCGAGCCCGCGATTTTCAGCCCGGCGACCAAGGCCGAGACCGGGCACGACGAGAACATCACGGTGGCGCGGGTGCGCCAGCTGTTGGGGGACGAGGTCGCGGAGAAGCTCGAGCGCATGGCGCGCGCGATCTATGCGTTCGGCGAACAGACCGCGCGCAAGCGGGGCATCATCATCGCCGACACCAAGTTCGAGTTCGGCCGCGACAGCGACGGCCGTATCATCCTGATCGACGAGGTGATGACCCCCGACAGTTCGCGGTTCTGGGCCGCCGACGTCTACCAGCCGGGCCAGCCGCAGCCGAGCTTCGACAAGCAGCCACTGCGCGACTATCTCGACGCCGAGCGCCGCGCCGGCCGCTGGAACGGCGACGCCCCGCCGCCGCCACTGCCTGAGAGCGTGGTAGCCGCCACCAGCAAGCGCTACCTCGAAGCCTATCGGCGGGTGACGGGGGATGATCTGAAGGTCTAACCTCGTCTTTGCGAGCGAAGCGAAGCAATCCATTCCTTCCCCTGCGCCGACATGGATTGCTTCGCTTCGCTCGCATTGACGCATGGATACGGGATTGCCGTGCACATCGGTCTGGTGCGAAACTCGCTGGCGAAAACAATCGGAGCGCCCCATGACCGACGCCGATGCCGTACTCGTCGAACGCGATGGCCCGGTGACCATCGTCTCCATCAACCGTCCGCATTGCCGCAACGCCGTCGACGGCGCGACCGCGCGCGAGCTGTATGACGCGTTCCTCGCCTTTGACGCCGACGAGGCGGCGTCCGTCGCCGTGTTCACGGGCATCGGCGGTTACTTCTGCGCCGGCGCCGACCTCAAGGCGGTGGCATCGGGCGATCCCAACAAGAAGCGCGAGATCGGCGGCCATGATTCGATTGCGCCGATGGGACCGAGCCGGCTGCGGCTCTCGAAGCCCGTGATCGCGGCGGTCGAAGGCTTTGCGGTAGCCGGCGGCATGGAACTGGCGCTGTGGGCCGACATGCGCGTGGTCGCCGAGGACGCCACCTTCGGTATCTTCTGCCGCCGCTTCGGCGTACCGCTGATCGATCTGGGCACGATTCGCCTGCCGCGGCTGATCGGCCATTCGCAGGCCATCGACCTGATCCTCACCGGACGCCCGGTCGGTGGTGCGGAAGCCCTGCGCATGGGGTTAGCCAATCGCCTCGTGCCCAAGGGCGAGGCTCGCGCGCAGGCGATTGGGCTCGCCAGGGACATCGCCCGCTTTCCGCAAACCTGCCTGCGCGCCGACCGGCTGTCGGCGCTGCGGCAATGGGACCTCGGCGAGGAAGAGGCCATCGCCGAGGAAATGCGCGGCGGGCTGGCGGTGATCGCCTCGGGCGAGACGCTGTCCGGCGCGGCGCGATTCGCCTCCGGTATCGGCCGCCACGGCGCGTTCGCGAGCGAGGCCGTTCGGGACTGACCGGGCCCGTCGGAGCCGCGTCATCCGCCGGCGCGCGCCGACGTTCCGTCCGCACGATCGACCCGATCCAGCGCAAGGAGCAGCGAGGCTACGCGGTTGGCGGAGGCGGCCCATTCCGCAAGGCGGGCGTAATTATCGGTGAACCAGTTGAACGCGGACTGCACCACGACAAAGGCCGCGGCGGCCTGGACCACCTCCCCGAGGCTCATGCTGCCGGCGAGATATTTCGGCATGCACAGCAGCAGGCCGACGATCGGCGTAACCAAAGTACCGGAATGGGTGACAAGCGTCATCCGCATCAACTGCCAGCAATAGATCCGCCAGATCGCGATCACCGCCTTCAGCGCGGCGCCGATCGTGTGACGCGCGTCCTTGTGATCAGACTCCGCGATCCCCTCACCGCTCTCGCGCAAATGCGTTCCAATCGACCGCAGCTCGGCTTCGGCCCGCTTGTTTTCCTCGATCACCCGCGTCAGGTGGCCGGCGATGAGGAAGATCGAGGCCGAAAGCATCGCTGAATATGCGATGACGGCGAAGACGAGGTAACCGGGGATGGAGAGCGCGAACCCGCCGAGTTCGATGGCCACGCCGTCTCCCACGGACCACAGGACGCCGATGAACGTCACCGCTGTCAGCAGCGACGAAAGCAGCCCAAGCATGAGATCAACCGGAAAGTCGGTTGCGATCCGGGCGTCCTCGGCGATGCGGTATTCCGGCGCCTGATAATCGCCCGAAACAAACCTGAGCCGCTTATAGCGATCATCATGCAGCCAGTAATCATAGAGACGATTGCTGAGCCATTCCCGCCAGCGGCGCTGCAGCGTCATGCGCGCCCATACCGAAAAGATCGCCAAAGCGAGGCTGGCCGCGGCCAGCGGCACGAACCGCATCGCCTGGGTCCAGAGCCCGGCCTGATCCTTCGCCCCGATGGCGTCGAAAAAATCCCGGTTCCAGTAATTCAGCCGGTATTGCGTGATCAGTTGCAGCAGGATGGTTGCGACCAGCGCGGCGACCAGGAACCATGCCCGCCACGCCGACCGGCCTCGCCAGAATCCGGACGCGCTCTGCCAGAATCGGGAGAGCAGTTCCCTCTCGTTCGGCGCAGAATGGGTCCCGTTCAACACCTTCGGTTCGCCTAGCATGGGGCAGCGGCCCCAAATGGCTTCTTCTTTATAAACAATAGCCCTTGGCCGGCGCGGCCTTTTGACCTGCGTCAATTCAATAACGCCGCGCAGCCATCCGGCGTCCGGCCCATTACCTCATCTGCAAGACGTCGCCTATATCCCCGCCATCATCACGTATTTGATCTCGACATATTCCTCCATGCCGTGATGCGAGCCTTCGCGGCCAAGGCCGCTCTCCTTCACCCCGCCGAAGGGGGCGACTTCGGTGGTGATCAGGCCGGTGTTGACGCCGACCATGCCGGACTCCAGCGCCTCGGCGACGCGCCAGACCCGGCCGAGATCGCGCGAGTAGAAATAGGACGCAAGGCCGAACGGCGAGTTGTTGCACATCGCGATCACCTCGGCCTCGTCCTTGAACCGAAACACCGGCGCCAGCGGCCCGAAGGTTTCCTCATGCGCCACCAGCGCGTCCGGCTTCACATTCGAAAGCACCGTCGGCTCGAAGAAGCTGCCGCCGAGCGCATGACGCTTGCCGCCGGTGACGATTTTCGCGCCGCCCTTGACCGCGTTCGCGATGTGCTTCTCGACCTTGTCGACCGCCTCCATGTTGATCAGGGGTCCCTGCACCACGCCGGCTTCCGTGCCGTCCCCGATCTTCATCGCCGCCACCTTCCTAGACAGCTTCTCGACGAACTCGTCGTAGATTTTGTCCTGGGCGTAGAGGCGGTTGGCGCAGACGCAGGTCTGACCCATGTTGCGGTACTTCGAGACCATCGCGCCCTCGACCGCGGCGTCGATATCGGCGTCGTCGAACACCACGAAGGGCGCGTTGCCGCCGAGTTCGAGGCCAAGCTTCTTCACCCCGACGGCGGCCTGCTGGTACAGAATCTTGCCGACCTCGGTCGAGCCGGTGAAGCCGATGAAGCGCACCGCGGGATGTTCGCACAACACCTTGCCGATCGCGGACGAATTGCCGGTCAGGATGTTGAACACGCCCTTGGGTACGCCGGCCTTCTCCGCGAGCGCCACAAGCGCCAGCGCGGTCAGCGGCGTTTCATTGGCGGGCTTGAGCACCACCGTGCAGCCCGCGGCGAGCGCCGGCGAGACTTTTCGGGTGATCATCGAGCACGGGAAATTCCACGGCGTGATGGCGCCGCAGACGCCGATCGGCTGCTTGATCGCGAGCAGGCGGGCGTCCGGCCGCTGGGTCGGAATGGTTTCGCCATAGACGCGGCGGGCTTCCTCGGCGAAAAATTCGACATAGGCGCCGCCGATATCGACCTCGCCGAGCGCCTCTGCCAGCGGCTTGCCCTGTTCTGACGTCAGGATCAGGGCCAGATCCTCGCGGTTGGCGATGATCAGGTCGAACCATTTGCGCAGGATGTTGGAACGCTGCTTGGCGGTGAGCCTGGCCCAGGCCGGAAACGCCCGCTCGGCGGCATCCACCGCCTGGGTCGCTTCCGCCGTGCTCAAAGCCGGCACCTTGGCGAGTTCGATCCCGTTGACGGGATTGGTAACCGGGCGCGACGGCGTGCCGACCCAGGCGCCGTCGATGTAGCAGCGGTCGCGCAGCAGCGAGGGATCCTTGAGGCGATCGCGCAGCGAGGGCTGGGATTGCGAAGCGCGGGCGGCAACGGGCGGGTTCATGGCGTCACTCCTCGGATTTTCTCAGGGGTTGATCTGAGTATAGGCCCAAACCGCCGGCAATGCATCGGCTGCTGACGCGGGGGCGCTTCAAGCTAAGTTGAGGCCCCGTCATTCCGGGATGGTGCGCCAGCACCAGACCTCAGGTGCGCAATTGCGCACCGGGGAATCTCGAGATTCCGGGTTCGATGCTTTCGCATCGCCCCGGAATGACTGCACCTGTTCAGGCAGCGCCGCTCATGTAGGTTTCGCGACGTCCGATCATGCGCTGGGCGGCGGCCTTGGCATCGGCCTTCGAGGACGTCGCGCAGGTCCGGTACTCGAGGTCAGGCGATTGCGCCGTCTCGCGGCGGCCGAACCATGACTTGGAACCGACCGGGAGCTGGGCCAACGCCTGCGCGACGTTGTCCACCGCCTCAAACGAGTGCAGCGCGCCGCTTCCGGCATAGCGGACTTCAAACAGGCCGGGGCCGATCGGCGCCTCGATGTTCTCGCTGCGTCCAAGCCGGGGATACCGCTTCCAATCGCTCCAGGTCGAAATCATCGCACCGTCCTCGCAAACGTTCAGGGCGCCAACCATGTCGGTCAATCATGCCGCCCGCAGGCATCGTTTAGGCTGAAATATGAACGCGTTACCGAAAAAACAGCCGCATCGGGAATCTCTATGGAATCAACGTTACCGTGGAACGGCCGGGACGGTCATCGACAATGCCGCGCATCCACCGCGAATTGTGGCGCAGTGTTGCCATTTTGCGTCGCGCGACCGACCCACTCCGCGGATTGATCACGAGATCGCGACCTCGCCCGCGCAATTTTACAAGTGCTTGCGGGACGCGCCCGGCGGAGAGAAGATCGCCGCGCTTCATAACATAACAAGACACAGCGGGAGGTGACCCATGCAAGGCAAAGCCCAGATCGACCAAATTCTGCGTCAGAAATGCGAGGCCGGGGAACTCCCCGGCGTGGTGGCGATGGCAGCGACCGGAAACGAGGTGATTTATCAGGGCGCGTTCGGCAAGCGCGACCTCGCCAGGGGCGATGCCATGACCGCCGACAGCGTGTTCTGGATCGCCTCCATGACCAAGGCGATCACCACCGCGGCGGGCATGCAACTCGTCGAGCAGGGCAAGCTCGCGCTCGATGAGCCGATCGGAAAACTGCTGCCCGATCTGGCCGCCCCGCAGGTGCTGGAAGGGTTTGACGCCAAGGGCGAGCCGAAGCTGCGCGCGGCGAAGAAGCCGATCACGCTGCGGCAATTGATGACCCACACCGCCGGCTTCGCCTACAACATGTGGAACGGCGACTGCGCGCAATATCTGGAGAAGACCGGAACCCCGGCCATCACCACCTGCCAGAACGCGGCGCTGAAGACGCCGCTCATGAGCGACCCCGGCACGCGCTGGGAATACGGCACCAACATCGACTTCGTCGGCAAGGCGGTCGAAGCCGTCAGCGGCCAGCGGCTCGACGCCTATCTGCGCGACCATCTGCTGGCCCCGCTCGGCATGAACGACACCGGCTTCAAGATCACGGATCAGATGCGCCAGCGGCTGGTCGGCATGCATGCGCGCGGCGAAGACGGGTCGCTGGCATCGATCCCGTTCGAGCTGGAGCAGAACCCGGAATTCCACATGGGCGGCGGCGGCCTCTACGGCACCGCGGCCGACTACATCAAGTTCACCCAGATGATCCTCAACAAGGGCCGCGGCAATGGCAACCAGGTGCTGAAGCCGGAGACGGTGGCGCTGATGAGCCAGAACAACATCGGCGAGCTCAGCATGGGCAAGATGACCACGGTGGCGCCGGTCTATACTAACGACGTCGATCTCTATCCCGACATGGTCAAGAAGTGGGGGCTCTCCTTCCTGATCACTACCGCCAGAACGCCGGAGGGCCGCAGCGCCGGCAGCCTGGCCTGGGCCGGCCTCGCCAACACCTATTTCTGGATCGACCCCGCGCGCAACGTCGCCGGCGTGATCCTGATGCAGCTGTTGCCGTTCGCCGACGGCAAATGCCTGGAGGCGTTCGCCGGCTTCGAGCGCGCGGTCTATGCCGGGCTGGATGCCGGGCAGAAGGCGGCGTAGGGAGATCGGCTGGAGGCCGTCATTGCACGCCGGCGTTCGGTCACCTCGCCCCGCTTGCGGGGAGAGGTCGGCGCGCAGCGCCGGGTGAGGGGGCGTCTCCGCGAGTCCCTGTGTGGCGACCGCCCCTCACCCCAGCCCTCTCCCCGCAAGCGCGGGGCGAGGGAGAAGGAACCGCACATGGAGGAATACACGTGACGGAAACTGCGAGCAGCTACGTCTGCGGCGTCGCCGACGCGCCGCTCTTGGGCGACACCATCGGGCGCTGCCTCGATCAGGCGGCGGCGCGCTGGGGCGATCGCGAGGCGCTGATATCGCCGAGCCACGGCGTGCGCTGGACCTGGCGGGAATTTGCCGAACGCGTCGATGCGCTGGCGGCGGGGTTTCTCGCTCTCGGCCTCGAACGCGGCGCGCGGATCGGGATCTGGTCGCTGAACCGGCCGGAATGGACGCTGACGCAATTCGCCGCCGCCAAGGCCGGGCTGATCCTCGTCACCATCAACCCGGCCTATCGCCTCAGCGAGCTCGAATTCGCGCTCGGCAAGGTCGGCTGCGCGGCGCTGGTCACGGCGACCGCGTTCAAGACTTCCGACTATATGGCGATGCTGAACACGCTGCTGCCGGAGCTGGCGAAATCGCTCCCCGGCGAATTGCGGGCGGCTCGGTTGCCGCAGCTGCGCGCGATCATCCAGATCGGCGGGCCGAAATGCCCCGGCACAATCGCCTTCGCTGACGTGGCCGGCATGGGCGGGCCGCGGCACCGCGAGCAGCTTGCCGAACTCGCCGCCACGCTGCAGTTCGACGACGCCGTCAACATTCAATTCACCAGCGGCACCACGGGTTCGCCCAAGGGGGTGACGCTGACGCATCACAACATCCTCAACAACGGCTATTTCGTCGGCCGCGCGATGCGCCTGACCGAGCGCGACCGCATCTGCATTCCGGTGCCGCTCTATCACTGCTTCGGCATGGTGATGGGCAACCTCGCCGCCGTCACGCTCGGCGCGGCCATGGTCTATCCCGGCGAGGGCTTTGATCCCTTGGCGACGCTTGAGACCGTCGAGCGGGAGAAATGCACGGCGCTCTACGGCGTGCCGACGATGTTCATCGCCGAACTCGATCATCCCGAGTTCGCGCGGTTCGATCTGAAGTCGCTGCGCACCGGCATCATGGCCGGCGCGCCCTGCCCGGTCGAGGTGATGAAGCGCGTCAACAGCGCGATGAACATGGGCGAGGTGACCATCGCCTATGGCATGACCGAAACCTCGCCGGTGAGTTTCCAGAGCGCCACCGACGAGCCGCTGGAGCGGCGCGTCTCCACCGTCGGGCGCGTCCATCCCCATGTCGAGGTCAAGGTCGTCGATCCCGAGGGGCGCGTGGTGCCGCGCGGGATGCGCGGCGAACTCTGCACCCGCGGCTACAGCGTCATGCTGGGCTATTGGGACGAGCCTGAGAAGACCGCCGACGTGATCGACGCCGGGCGCTGGATGCACACCGGCGACATCGCCGTGATCGACGCCGAAGGCTATTGCAACATCGTCGGCCGGATCAAGGACATGGTGATCCGCGGCGGCGAGAACCTCTATCCGCGCGAGATCGAGGAATTCCTCTACCGCCATCCGAAGATCCAGGACGTGCAGATCTTCGGCGTCGCAGATGACCGCTACGGCGAGGAGCTCTGCGCCTGGATCCGGACCCGGCCCGGCGAGGCGCTCACGCCCGAAGAAGTCCGCGCCTTCTGCCACGGCCAGATCGCCCACAACAAGATCCCGCGCTACATCGAATTCGTCGAGGAGTTTCCGATGACGGTGACCGGCAAGGTCCAGAAGTTCCTGATGCGCGAGGCGGTGGAGGCGAAGCTCGGACTGCAGGCGGCGAAGACGGCGTGAACAAGGCGAGCATCTCGTTGCGCGGAAACTCAGGTCGTCATCGCCCGGCTTGACCGGCGATCCAGTACGCCGCGGCTTATCGGCTGAATCATCAGCGTCTCTGGAATACTGGATCACCCGCTTTCGCGGGTGATGACGACTGAACGGATGGGACGACCGAACACACCTTCGCAATCTCGCGGCGCATTTCGCCCGAGGACTGCTTTCTTTCGTCGGCCCTCTTGAATCAAGAGGGCGCAGGGAAAGCCGGATTGCCACGTCGGGCAAATCAGTGATTGGGGGGATCGCCTAATTGCAGATGCTGCGCCACTCATATCGCCGCGTCGCCGGATTGAGAACCTGCCGTTGCTCGCATTGCGAAGTGCCGAGCGGCGGCAATTGCAGCGGCGGAATCGGCGCGATGGATAGCGGCGTCAGCGGGCAGATCGTCAGCGGGCAGATCGGCGGCAGATCGATCGAGCTGCTACAGAGCGGCTGCATTTCTCCATCGACGCAGCGACAGACGCAGGATGCCTTTGCACTGGCGGTGAGAAGAACGCCGAAAGCAATCGCCGAGATCAGTCGTCGCATCTTTAGGCCTCCAGGCGCGGCATGGTTTCCTGGTCAGCGCGGCGCGCGGCCCGGCAAGCCGAACGAATTGGGCTGCCGCTCAAAAAGAAGCGTCTCGCAGGTTGCATAGCAGATCTCGCGGGGAAAACGAAGCACTCTGTCGTCGCGAGGTCCGCCGATAATGTTTCGCGATCGAGGGAAAGGCCGAGACGTGGATGCCCGGGTCAAGCCCGGGCATGACGATTGGACGGTCGTCTCGCCCCCACCCCTACACCGGCAGCCCGTGCTGCCCCGCCAATTCCTTCAGCGACACCTGCGGCCGGGCGCCGATGTGCTGGATCACCTCGGCTGCCGCCAGCGCGCCCAGCCGGCCGGCCGCCTCATGGCCGGCGTTGCGCACCAGGCCGAACAGGAAGCCGGCGGCGAACAGGTCGCCGGCGCCTGTGGTGTCGACGAGTTTTTCAATCGGGAACGCCGGCACCGCGACGACGCGCTCGGCGGACGCCACCACGCAGCCCTTTTCGCTGCGGGTGACGACACCGAGTTTGGTGTCAGCGCGCAATTGCGTGAGCGCAGTGTCGAAATCCGAGGTCTGGTACAGCGCATGCAGTTCGGCCTCGTTGGCGAACACGAGATCGACGGTGCGTTTTCGCATCAGGTCGAGAAACTCGTCGCGGTAGCGATCGACGCAGAACGAATCCGACAGGGTCAGCGCCACCTGGCGGCCGGCGCCGTGCGCGATGGTGGCGGCCTTGACGAAGGCCTGCTTGGCGTTCGCGGGATCCCAGAGATAGCCTTCGAGATAGACGATGCGCGAGGCCGCGACCAGGTTCTCGTCGATGTCGGCGGGGCCAAGCTCCTGCGCGGCGCCGAGATAGGTGTTCATGGTGCGCTCGCCGTCCGGCGTCACCAGGATGTAGGAGCAGCCGGTGGCGGGGCCACCGGCTGCGGCCTTGGTCGCGAAGGCGACGCCGGCGGCGCGGATGTCGTGGCTGTAGAGGCCGCCGATCTGGTCGTCCCTGACCTTGCCGATGAAGGCGGTGCGGGCGCCGAAGCTCGCGGTTCCGACGATGGTGTTGGCGGCCGAGCCGCCGCTCATCTCGGTTGCCGGGCCCATGTCTTTATAGATAGCGGCGGCGCGGGCCTCGTCGATCAGCGCCATGCCACCCTTGGTCATGCCGTGGCGGACCAGAAAGCCCTCGTCGGCCTGCCCCAGCACGTCGAAGATCGCGTTGCCGATTCCGAGAACATCGTATTTTGCGTCAGCCATCATCCGTCCTGTTTGCGGCGTTGGGGAAGGGGCCGCGGGCGGCCGGCAAGGCCTGCGGCCTACCAGATCGGCCCCGCGCCAGCAAGGCGAGCGGGATGGGCGATAGCCACGAACGCGTCATGCCCGGGCCTGACGAAGGAGGGACTCGTTTCCGAGGCGGGTGGTATAGAACCCGGCCATGATTCGCGCCTACCTCACGGTATCTTCGGGAACGCTGGCCTCGCGGCTGTTAGGCGTCGCGCGCGATTCACTGGTCGCGGCGCTGCTGGGCGCAGGGCCGGTCGCGGATGCGTTCCTGGCGGCGTATCAGCTGGTCAATGTCGTGCGGCGCAACCTGACCGAGGGCGGGCTGAGCGCAGCGCTGGCGCCGGCCTGGTTGCGCGCGCGCGCCAGCGACGGCGCCGATGCAGCCGCGGCGTTCGCCGGCCGCGTGCTGGGCACCGTCAGCACCGTGCTGATCGCAGCCACCGCGCTGCTGGCGCTGGCGATGCCGCTGGTGATCACCGCGCTGGCGCCGGGATTTGCCGGCCGCGAGGCGCTGCAGCTCGCGGTCGACAATGCGCGGCTGATGCTGCCGTATGTCGCCTTTGCCGGGCCGGTGACGGTCATGATGGCGCTGCTGAACGTGCAAGGGAAGTTCGTTCTGACCGCGTTCTCGCCGCTGCTGTTCAATCTGGCGCTGATCGCGGTGATGGCCGGCTTGCTGATGTTTCCGCAAGGCGCAGCCGACGCAGGACTTGTGATCGCCGCCACCGTCGGCATCGCCGGCCTGCTGCAACTTGCGGTGCTGGCGCTGGGCCAGGGCCGCGGCATCGCGTCGCCGTTGCGGATTTCGTTCGACGCCGGGATGCGCGGCTTTCTCGGCAAGGCGGCGCCGGGCATGCTGGCCTCGGGCGCGCCGCAGCTGTTGATGGTGGCGGGCGCGATCATCGCCTCGGCATCGCCGTCGGCGGTATCGTGGCTGTATTTCGCCAGCCGGCTGGTCGAGCTGCCGCTCGGCATGGTCGGCGCCGCCATCGGCGCGGTGTTGATTCCGCAGATGTCGCGCGCGCTGCAGGAAGGCGACCGCGCGGCGATGGCGCATGCGCAGTCGCGCGGCCTCGAACTTGGCGCCGGGCTGGCGCTGCCGGCGACGATCGGCCTGATCCTGCTGGCCGAGCCGATCGTGCGGCTGTTGTTCGAGCATGGCGCCTTCACCGCCGCCGACACCAAGAATACCGCCAGCGCGCTGGCCTGGCTGGCGCTTGGCCTGCCGGCGCATGTGCTGGTGAAGGCGCTGTCGCCGGCACTGTTCGCGCGCGGCGACACGCGCACGCCGATGCTGGCGACGCTGAAGGGCGTGGTGCTGGCGATGGCGCTGGCCTTCCTGCTCGGCCACTGGTTCGGCGCCGACGGCGTTGCCGCCGCGGTTGCGCTGGGCGCCTGGAGCATGGCGTTCAGCCTGATGCGCGGCCGCGTCGAGACCGCCAGTGTTTCGCTCGACGCCGCGGCGCGGCGGCGGCTGCCGCGGATCGCTCTGGCGGCGCTCGCCATGGGCGCGCTGCTGTGGTGTGCCGCGCGGTTGATCCTGGTGCCCGCAACGGCTACGCACAGCCTCGTGCAGACCGTCTTGCTGCTGATCCTGGTATTGGCGGGGATCGCCGCTTACGGCCTGCTGCTGCGGCTTTTCGGCGTCACCGGCTGGCGCGAGGCGATTGATGCCGTCAGACAAAACAAGCCTGTCGCCTTGCGCAGATAGCCGCTGCGTGGCAAACGACGGCGCGAAACAGGCATCCTCGGGAAGCTGACAATGGCTTTTGTTGAACGGGTATTTTCCGGCGTCCAGCCGACCGGCAATCTGCATCTCGGCAACTACCTCGGCGCGATCGTCAACTTCGTCAAGCTGCAGGAAACCCACAACTGCGTCTATTGCGTCGTCGACATGCACGCGATCACGCACGGCATCGACGTCTGGGGCGGCCCGGCCGAGCTTGCGCGCAACACCCGCGAGGTGACGGCTGCCTTCATCGCCGCCGGCATCGACCCGAAAAAGCACATCGTGTTCAACCAGAGCCAGGTTCACGAGCACGCCGAGCTGACCTGGCTATTTAACTGCGTGGCCCGGATCGGCTGGCTCAACCGCATGACCCAGTTCAAGGACAAGGCCGGCAAGGACCGCGAGAACGCCTCGGTCGGGCTGTACGATTATCCGGTGCTGATGGCGGCCGACATCCTGGTCTATCGCGCGACCCATGTGCCTGTCGGCGAGGACCAGAAGCAGCACCTGGAGCTGTCACGCGACATCGCGCAGAAGTTCAACAACGACTTCGCCGATTCGATCCGCGGCCAAGGCTTCAACGATGGCTTGTTCTTCCCGTTGCCGGAGCCGCTGATCACCGGGCCGGCGACGCGGGTGATGTCGTTGCGCGACGGCACCAAGAAAATGTCGAAATCGGATTCCTCGGACAATTCGCGGATCAACCTCACCGACGACGCCGACACCATCGCGCAGAAGATCCGCAAGGCAAAAACCGATCCGGAACCGCTGCCGTCGGAAGAGAAGGGCCTCGAGACCAGACCCGAGGCTGACAATCTCGTCGGCATCTATGCCGCCCTTTCCGGGCGCAGCAAGGCCGGTGTGCTCGGCGAGTTCGGCGGCGGGCAGTTCTCCGGCTTCAAGAGCGCGCTGGTGGAATTGTGCGTCACCACACTGGCGCCGATCGCCTCGGAAATGAAGCGGCTGGTCGCCGACCCCGGCCATGTCGACGCCATCCTGATCGACGGCGCCGAGCGCGCGCGCGCGATCGCCGCCGAAACCATGAACGCGGCCAAGGACATCATCGGCTTCATCCGCAAGACCTGAGCGGCGCATTTGAGAACGCTAGGTAGGGGAACCGCGACGCCGCTTGTCGAAGCCGGCCGCGACGTGGCAGCATGCGGCGGTTTGGCGCAGCACCGGAACATGCATGACCACCCAGCGGCGAAGCTACGAGGCCGGCCACACCCCAAAATGCCTCGTGATCGTTGACGACACCGCCGAATGGGACCGCGCGGTCTATTACGCCAGCCGCTGGGCGATCAGGGTGGGCGGCGGCGTGGTGATGCTGCGCATCATCGAGATCGAGGACCAGAACCAGCAATGGCTGGGGGTCGCCGACATCATGCGCGCCGAGGCGGTGGAGGCCGCCAACGAGGCCCTCGATCGCGCGTCGGGCCGCGCCAACGGGATCACCGCGATTACGCCGGAGCGGGTGATCCGCGAGGGCGATCCGACCGCCCAGATGCTCGACGTAATCGAGGGGGACGTCGATATCGCGATGCTGGTGCTGGCGGCCAATCCGGGCCCGGAGGGGCCCGGCCCGCTGATCACTATGATCGCCCAGGCCGCCGGCGCGTTCCCGATTCCCGTCACCATCGTCCCCGGCGACCTCAGCGACGCCGACATCGACGGCCTGTCTTAACCATTTGACGCGTTTCCCGACGCTAACCGGCAGGCGGCTTCGCTTGGGAATGCCCTGCATTTTCGTCCCTTGACCGTGCGTTGGCCGTCGCCATCTGCTAAGAGAAGCTCACCGCGCCGGCCTTGAACCGGCGACGCCGGAGAAGAAAGCCAATGTTCATACAGACCGAAGCCACGCCGAACCCCGCCACCCTCAAGTTCATTCCCGGCCGAACCGTGCTCGACACCGGCACGATGGAATTCGCCAACCGCGAGGCGGCCGCCCGCTCCCCGCTCGCCGAACGGCTGTTCGGGGTCGCCGGCGTCACCAGCGTGTTCTACGGCGCGGATTTCGTCACCGTGACCAAGGCCGACGGCGACTGGCAGCACCTGAAGCCCGCCATCCTCGGCGCCATCATGGAGCACTATATGTCGGGCGTACCGCTGCTGGCGGACGGGGCGGCCGGCAATGACGAGGCGGCAGACGAGGAAGAGGAATTCTACAACGAGGCCGACGCCGACACGGTCGCGACCATCAAGGACCTGATCGAGACGCGGGTGCGGCCGGCGGTCGCCAATGACGGCGGCGACATCACCTTCCGCGGCTTCAAGGACGGCGTCGTCTATCTGAACATGAAGGGCGCCTGCGCCGGCTGCCCGTCGTCGACGGCGACGCTGCAGCACGGCATCCAGAACCTGCTGAAGCACTTCGTGCCGGACGTGGTCGAAGTCCGGCCGATGTAGGCCCGGCCAACCCTCCTTTTTTGTCGTCCTGTCCGGCAAACTCGCCGATCCCCTCGGTGGATTTGCGCGCCGCCGATAAATGCCGTGCTCTCCCCACGCAAAGCTGTGTCGGCCGCGCTGGAATGGGCTATAGGCTTTGTCGATGCTTATCCTCGCTATCGATACGGCGCTCGACGCCTGCGCGGCGGCCGTGCTCGACACCGACGCAAACCGCCTGCTGGCCGAAGAATCGCAGGCGATGAAGCGGGGTCACGCCGAGGCGCTGATGCCGCTGATCGCGCGGGTGATGCAGGCGTCGGGCGCTTCCTTCGCGGCGCTGGATCGAATCGCGGTGACGACCGGCCCCGGCAGCTTCACCGGATTGCGGGTCGGCCTTTCCGCCGCCCGCGGCCTTGCGCTCGCCGCCGGCAAGCCGGTGGTCGGGCTGACGACGCTGACCGCCTTTGCCGCCCCCGCCGTCGGCGAGAATGCCGGATCGCCGGTCATCTCCGCAATCGACGCGCGGCACGACCACGTTTATTTCCAGGTGGTGGGCGGCGACGGCAGTTCACTGATCGCGCCAAAGCTCGCGCCGGTTGCCGAGGCGCTGGCAGCTTTTCGCTTCGGTGCGCCGCATCTGGTCGGCAACGCCGCCGGAATTCTGGCCGACCGCTGGCCGGCCGACGCGCCACCGCCGGTCAGGATCGACCCCCTGCCCGCGCCCGACATCGCCTGGGTGGCGTGGCTCGGCGCAGCGGTCGATCCAAAGACGGCGCCGGCGCGGCCCTATTACCTGCGCGCACCCGACGCCAGGCCGTCAACCAACCCGCTGCCCGTCGCGGCGCCCGCATTATGACGGCGTGGCTCGCCAGATGGTGGGGCGGCGGCACCGCCGTGGTCGAGCCGGCGGGCCTGCGCGACGCGGCGCGGCTGGCGCAACTGCATGGCGCATCGTTTCATCGTGGCTGGGGCGAAGCCGAATTCGAGGCGATGCTTGGCGAGCGCAACACCTTGGTTCATCGGCTGAGATCGGGACGCCATATCATCGGCTTTGCGGTGTCGCGGCTGGCCGCCGACGAGGCCGAGCTATTGTCGATCGCCATTGATGCGGCCCAGCGTGGCCGCGGCCTGTCGCGCAACCTGCTGCTGACCCATATGGGCCATCTTGCCGGGCGCGGCGTGCGCCGCGTCTTCCTTGAGGTCGAGGAAAACAATCAGCCGGCGCGGAGGCTGTACGAATCGGCCGGATTCGCCGTCGTTGGCCGCCGGGAACGCTATTACCAGCAGCCCGGCGGCGAGCAATTGAACGCGCTTCTGATGCGGCGCGACTTGTCGTAATCTGCGCGCGGTGGCACAACAACCCCGACCCGCCGTTCCAAGGCCTGCAAACCATGCCCGCACTCAAGTCTTCGCCTGCGCACAAGAATACCGGCATCGAGGCGCGCTGCGCCGCCACCGGCATGCGCATGACCGAACAGCGCCGCGTCATCGCGCGCGTGCTGGCGAATTCTGCTGATCATCCCGACGTCGAGGAGCTGTACCGCCGCTGTGTCGCGGTCGACGACAAGATATCGATCTCGACGGTGTATCGCACCGTCAAACTGTTCGAGGACGCCGGGATCATCGAGCGACACGACTTCCGCGAGGGCCGGGCGCGCTACGAGCAGATGCCCGACAGCCACCACGACCATCTGATCAACCTGCGTGACGGCAAGGTGATCGAGTTCACCTCCGAGGAGATCGAGAAATTGCAGGCCGAGATAGCCCGCAAGCTCGGCTACCGGCTGGTCGATCACCGGCTGGAACTGTATTGCGTCCCGCTCGACGACGAGAAATCCTGAACCGCGTGCAGGTACCGCTTCAGAACACCCGGCAGGCCTTCGACCTCATCATTTTCGATTGCGACGGCGTGCTGGTCGACAGCGAAGTCATTTCATGCCGCGCGCATGCGGAGACGCTCACGCATCACGGCTATCCGATCACGGCCGAACAGGTGCTGACGCGTTTCCTTGGCGTCTCCGACCGCGAGGCCCGGCTGGCGATAGAATGCGAAATGGGCCGGAAGCTGCCGGACGATTTTGAAGCGCAGATGAAACAAGCCGCCTTGCAACGCTATGCGAGCGAGCTTTCAGCCATTCCGTTCGTCGGCGATGCGATTGCCGCGACTGGCCTGCCCCGATGCGTGGCGTCTAGTGGGACGCCGGAAAAGATCAGCCACGGCCTGACCTGTGCAGGGCTCTACGATCTGCTCGCGCCGCATATTTTCTCAGCCACGCAGGTCCAACGCGGCAAGCCGGCCCCGGATCTATTCCTGTTCGCCGCCGAGCAGATGAAAGCTCGTCCACAACGCTGCCTCGTGATCGAGGACAGCGTGCCTGGCGTCACCGGCGGCCGCGCGGCCGGGATGACCGTGCTCGGGTTTCACGGCGGCAGCCATTGCCAGGCGGGCCATGCCGGGTTGCTGAGCGCGGCCGGGGCCACCGCCGTCTTCGACGACATGCGGCAATTGCCAGGGTTGATCGAGCGGATCGGGGCGCAAGCGTGAACTAGCCCTCTTCACCCGTCATTCCGGGGCGATGCGACAGCATCGAACCCGGAATCTCGAGATTCCGGATTCGCTTCGCGCCCCGGAATGACGGCCCGTATCATGCTGGATTTTCGCGGCTTTAGGCTATATCTGACCTCTACGCCGCAAAGGCGCCATTCCACACCACCCGGGTTCCATGAAGCCGCCGCGCAAGCTGCATATCAAGTCCTATGGCTGCCAGATGAACGTCTACGATGCGCAACGCATGGTGGACACGCTGGCGCCGGAGGGTTTTGTCGAGACAGCCAGCGCCGAGGATGCGGACCTGGTGATCCTCAACACCTGCCATATCCGCGAAAAGGCCTCTGAAAAAGTCTACTCCGAACTCGGACGGCTGCGCGTGGCCAAGGAAACGGCGGCGCGCCAGGGTCGCCAGATGCGGATCGCGGTCGCCGGCTGCGTCGCGCAGGCCGAGGGCGAGGAGATCATCCGCCGCGCGCCGGTCGTGGACGTCGTGGTCGGGCCGCAGAGCTATCATCATCTGCCGCAACTGCTGGAGCGGGCGAAAAGCCAAGGCCGCGCGATCGAGACCGAATTCCCCGCCGCCGACAAGTTCGGCTTCCTGCCAAACCCCGAACCGGACGCGATTCGGGCCCGCGGCATCTCCGCCTTTGTCACCGTGCAGGAAGGTTGCGACAAGTTCTGCACCTTCTGCGTGGTGCCCTATACGCGCGGCGCGGAAGTCTCGCGCCCGGTGGCCAGGATCATCGACGACGTGGCGCGGCTGGCCGACAATGGCGTCCGCGAGATCACCCTGATCGGGCAGAACGTCAACGCCTATCACGGCGAGGGGCCGGACGGCCGAAGCTGGCCGCTCGGCCGGCTGCTGCACCGCCTCGCCGAAATCGACGGCATCGCGCGGTTGCGCTATTCGACCAGCCACCCCCGCGACGTCGACGATTCGCTTGTATCGGCCCACCGCGATCTCCCCGCGCTGATGCCGTTCGTGCACCTTCCGGTGCAATCCGGCTCAGACCGAATCCTGGCTGCCATGAACCGCAAGCATACCGCCGATGATTATCGCCGCGTCATCGACCGTTTTCGCGACGCGCGGCAAGGCATTGCGTTTTCATCGGATTTTATCGTCGGCTTCCCCGGCGAAACCGCGGAAGAATTTGCCGCGACCCTCGCGCTGGTCTCGCAAATCGGATACGCTGCGGCTTATTCGTTCAAGTATTCGCCGCGGCCGGGCACGCCGGCGGCGGACATGCGGGAGACGGTGTCAGCGGCAGAGATGGACGAGCGATTGGTGCAACTCCAGGAATTGATCGACAGCCAGCAATCGGCCTTCAACAAGGCGATGATTGGCAATACCGTCGATGTGCTGTTCGAACGCGCGGCCCGCAACCCCGGCCAGATCGTCGGCCGCACCGGCTACCTTCAGCCCGCGCATGTGTTCGCCTCGCCTGACATCATCGGACAGGTGCTGCCGGTCAGGATCGAGAGCCTGGAGCGATACAGCCTGCTCGGCCAACTCGCCGCGCGGCCAATGGCGACTGCACGCTCGCCGATGACCGATACGCCTGAATTGAGCATATCTTCTCAGACGATCATGGGAGCCTGAACCCTTGCCAAAAAGCGCATCGGATTCGCCTTCGCTCGCTCCCAGCCGCAAGTTTGACCGCGACATGCAGATCCCGCCCGAGACCCAGGTCGTCATCGACTTCGACGACAACCGCGCCGCTTCCGCGCTGGTCGGCCCCTACGGCCAGAACCTGGCGCTGATCGAACGGCGACTCGGCGTCGTCGTCGATTCACGCGGCAACCACATCAGCATCGCCGGCTCGCGCGACGGCTGCGACGCCGCGCGGCGGGTGCTGGAAACGCTTTATTTGCAGGCGACGCAGGGACAGGACCTGGCGCAGGGCGATGTCGAAGGGGCGATCCGCGCGGTGCTGGCGCAGGGCTCGCTGTTCGAGTTCGACCCCAAGGCCGCCAAGACCGCGTTCGAGACCATCAATCTGCGCAAGCGCCCGGTGCGGGCGCGCACCGCCGCGCAGGATTGCTACATCCGCGCGTTGAAGCGCCACGAACTGGTGTTCGGCGTCGGCCCCGCCGGCACCGGCAAGACCTGGCTGGCGGTCGCGCACGCCGCGCAATTGTTCGAGCGCAAGGAAGTCGACCGCATCATCCTGTCGCGGCCCGCGGTCGAAGCCGGCGAGCGCCTCGGCTTCCTGCCCGGCGACCTGCGCGAAAAGGTCGATCCCTATCTGCGCCCGATCTACGACGCGCTGTACGACCTGATGGACTCGCGGATCGTCGAGCGGGCGCTGCAGGCCGGCGAAATCGAGATCGCGCCGCTGGCGTTCATGCGCGGCCGCACGCTGACCAACGCCGTCATCATCCTCGACGAAGCCCAGAACACCACGACGATGCAGATGAAGATGTTCCTGACCCGGCTCGGCGAGAACAGCCGCATGATCATCACCGGCGATCCCACGCAGGTCGACCTGCCGCCCGGACAGGCCTCGGGACTTGCCGAGGCCGTCAGGCTGCTCGACGGCGTCGAGGGCATCGCGCAGGTCAAATTCACCGCCGAGGACGTCATCCGCCATGAACTGGTGGCGAGGATCGTCGCCGCCTATGAGGGATTGCCGCAAAAACCCGCAACCGGCAAACCTTGACCGTGTACCCTTCGACCGCGGGCCCGCCGCGGGCAGGCCCCGGCGGCAACCCTGGTAATGCCATGCAAAGGCCTGGAACGCCCGTGTCGTCCGCCCTTCCCGTCACCGAAGTTCTCGTCGTCGCCGACGTTTGGCAGACCGAGTCGGACGCCGAGGCAGTGATCCATCGCGCGATCGCCGCCGCGGCTGAAATCGCCGACGCCGATGTCGGCGACGCCGAACTGGCGATCATGCTCACCGACGACCGCGGGATCCGCACCCTGAACAACAACTGGCGCGGCATCGACAAGGCGACCAACGTGCTGTCGTTTCCGGCGCTGCAGCCGACCGGCAGGGGGGCGGCCGCGGAGGCGCCGCGGATGCTCGGCGACATCGCCATCGCCTACGAGATCACGCGCAAGGAGGCCGACGACGAGCAGAAGCCGTTCGACCATCACCTCAGCCATCTTGCGATCCACGGCTTCCTGCACCTGATCGGCTACGACCACGAAACCGACGACGAAGCCGAAGCCATGGAGGATCTGGAGCGGAAGATCCTCGCGCAGATCGGCATTCCCGACCCGTATGCGGGTCGAGATTTGCATGAAAATCGCGAGCGGGTGGACTGAGATGCCGGACTCCGAGCCGACCCAGGAAAACCCGCGCGACACCCGCAACCTGCCCGTGGTGGTGCAGGATGGCGAGGTGCTGCGGCCGGCCGCCGACAACTGGCTGTTGCGGGCGATCCGCACCCTGTTCGGCTGGAAGCCGGGGTCGGTCCGCGACGATCTTCAGGTCGTGCTCGACACCTCCACTCCGGACGACGTCGGTTTTTCCGCCATCGAGCGCACCATGCTGCGCAACATCCTCGGCCTGCACGAGCGGCGCATTGCCGACGTCATGGTGCATCGCGCCGACATCGTCGCGGTCAGGCGGGACATCCCTCTCGGCGAATTGATGAGCCTGTTCGAAAGCGCGGCGCATTCGCGCCTCGTGGTCTACAACGAAACCCTCGACGACCCCGAGGGCATCGTCCACATCCGCGACCTGCTGGCGTTCATGACCGCGAAGGCGCGCATCGGAGACACCGGCAAGCCCAAGCGCAAGAAACCGTTCCCGGCGGGCCTCGACCTGCGCGCGGTCGACCTCGCATTGCCGCTGGCGGACGCCAACATCATCCGCAAGCTGCTGTATGTGCCGCCGTCGATGCGGGCGATCGACCTGCTGGCGCAGATGCAGGCCTCGCGCATCCATCTGGCACTGGTCGTGGACGAGTATGGCGGCACCGACGGGCTGGTGTCGATCGAGGACATCGTCGAGCAAATCGTCGGCGAGATCGACGACGAGCACGACAGCGACGAGCCGCCCGCGATCGTGCGGCAGTCGGACAATTCGTTCATCGCCGATGCCCGCGCCTCTCTCGAGGACGCCCGAACGCTGATCGGCGAGGAATTCGTCACCGGCGAGGCCGGCGAGGAAGTCGCGACACTGGGCGGCTACCTGGTGGCGCAGGTCGGCCGCCTGCCGGTGCGCGGCGAGGTCATCGCCGGTCCAGGCCATTTCGAGATTGAAGTGCTCGACGCCGACCCGCGGCGGGTCAAACGCCTGCGCATCGCCATCCGCAAGGAGCGTCCCGCGGCGCGCACGCTGCGCGAAGGCCGCCGTCGCGAGCCGGCACCAGACCCCAACGCGCCTCAAGCCAATGACAATGCGCCGCCGGCCCCGGGCGATGGAGCCGGCTCGCAGTGATCACCAGCAGGCTCCGGGGCGCCGGTCTTTCGATCATCCTCGCCTGGGGATGGAAGCGCGCGGCGATCGCGCTGGCGGCGGGCGCGCTGGCAGCGTTGTCGATGGCGCCGTTCAATGCATGGCCAGCGCTGTTCGTGGCCTTTCCGGTCGTGGTCTGGCTGATCGACGGCGCGGCGGCCGGAAAGTGGCGCGGCGCCCCTGCCGCCGCGATGTCCGGCTTCTGGTTCGGGCTCGGTTATTTCGTTCCCGGGCTCTACTGGACCGGCAACGCCTTCCTGGTCGATGCACCGACGTTCGCCTGGCTGATGCCGTTCGCGGTATTGGGCCTGCCGGCCTACCTCGCCTTGTTCACGGCGACCGGCTTCGCGCTCGCGCGCCTGATCTGGACCCGCGATGCGACGCGCGTGCTGTCGCTCGCGATCGGCCTGACGATCAGCGAATGGCTGCGCGGCCACCTGCTGACGGGATTTCCGTGGAACGCGTTCGGCTACGCGCTGTCGGAGCCGCTGGCGCTGGCGCAGACCGCCTCGCTGATCGGGCTGTGGGGCATGACGCTGTTCAGCGTTGCGATCTTCGCCAGTCCGGCCGTGCTGATCGACGGCAGCTCGCGCGGGCGCAAGCCCTGGATCGCGCCGGCATTGGCGCTGTTGCTGCTGGCGGCGATGGCGATCTACGGCGTTGTCCGGCTGTCGCTGCAGCCCACGGCGATGACCGCGGTCAAGCTGCGCATCATGCAGCCCAACCTGCAGCAGGACGTCAAATTCAATTACGCCGCCAAGGCGGAGGTGATGCAGAAATACCTCGCGTTGTCCGACCGCGCTTCGGGGCCGCAATCCACGGGCGTGCGCGACGCGCAGATTCTGATCTGGCCGGAATCGGCGTTCCCTTTCTTCCTGACCCGCGAAGCCGACGCGATGGCGCAGATCGCCGAGCTGCTGCCCAGGGGGACGGTACTGATGACCGGCTCGGTGCGCGCGCCCGACGGGCCGCCCGGCGCCCGCGTCACCCGCGCCTACAACTCGATCTATCTCATCGACCACGACGGCAGCGTGCTGTCGGTTTACGACAAGCTTCACCTGGTGCCGTTCGGCGAATACCTGCCGTTCCAGGACTGGATGGAAAAGCTTGGCTTCGTGCAGCTGACCAAGGTGCAGGGCGGGTTCATTCCCGGCGAGCGACGGCGTGCGCTGGAGATACCGCAGGCGCCGCGCGCGTTACCGCTGATCTGCTACGAGACGATCTTCCCGGGCGCTGTCGCGGCGCGCGGGGATCGTCCGGGCTGGATCGTCAACCTGACCAATGACGGCTGGTTCGGAAACTCGACCGGCCCCTACCAGCACCTGCAGCAGGCGCGGCTGCGCGCCGTCGAGCAAGGTCTGCCGGTGGTTCGCGCCGCCAACACCGGCATCTCCGCGGTCATCGATCCCTCGGGGCGCATCGTCGCGCAACTGGGACTCGGCATCGAGGGCGTGCTGGACGCCAGCCTGCCCGCGGCCCTGCCGCCGACGATCTACGCCCGTCTTGGCGACATTCCGGCCGCCGTGCTTGCGGCAACGGCGTTGCTGGTGGTGATCCGACGGCGCACCGCGAAGCGGACGATGCGATGATGGCGGCGCCCGACCAGCCGGAAAATCGGGGCGCGCCGCCGGATCGGGACGCCTCCGTGGCCGCGCGCGGCTCGTTCTTCGGCCGCCGCAAGGGCCACAAGCTCCGCAATCACCAGGCCGACCTGATCGAAAATCTGCTGCCGCATCTGGCGCTCGATATCGGAACCCCCGCACCGGGCCGTCTCGCCGATCTGTTCGATGGCGGCGTCGCCGATGTCAGGCTCGAAATCGGATTCGGCGGCGGCGAGCACCTGATCGCCGAGGCGCGCGCCTTTCCCGGCACCGGATTCATCGGCTGCGAGCCCTATGTCAACGGCATGGCCAAGATCCTGGCCCAGATCGAGGCCGACAACCTCGCCAACATCCGCCTGTTCGCCGGCGACGCCGCCGAAATTCTGGCCTGGGCGCCGCCGCAATCGCTGGCGCGGATCGACCTGATCCACCCCGATCCCTGGCCGAAGCGCCGACACTGGAAGCGACGCTTCGTGCAGGACGCCACGGTGACGGCGATGGCGCGCATCCTCAAGCCCGGCGGCGAATTCCGCTTTGTCAGCGATATCGACGACTACTGCGCCTGGACGCTGGCGCACCTGATGCGCAGCTCCGACTTTCTCTGGACCGCCGAACGCGCCGCCGACTGGCGACAACCGTGGGACGGCTACACCATGACGCGCTACGGCCGAAAAGCCGAGCGCGAAGGGCGCGTGGCGACGTATCTGCGGTTTCGGCGGAACGGCTAGCAGTCATTCCTTCGCTTCCGCCATCTTCGCTTTCTTCGCGTCGGTCGCCTCCCACACCATGCGTTTGCCGCGTTCGCGCCCCAGTAGTTCGATCGGGTCGTGGTTGTCGATGTGGCCGAACTGTCCCCGGTAGACGCTGTAGCCGCATAGTTCTTGCAGGCGCCGCGGGAAGCGCCGCGCGGTTTCCCGGGGAATGCCGAGCTGCAGGTTCTCCTGCTGGCGCATCCATCCCCAGCAATAGGCGCAGGAAAAGGCGAAGCGCCTGGCCTCGCTGGTATTGGCGCCGCCGCCGTGCCACAGCGCGCTGTCGAACAGCATCACGCTGCCGGCCTTCATTGTTGCGGCCACCGTGTCATACTCCTTGCCGTATTCGGGCGCGGACAGATATTTGTGACTGGCCGGAACAATCCGGGTCGCGCCGTTGTCTTCCCGGAAATCCGACAGCGCCCAGATCGCGTTGATCGTGATCGGGATATGCGGCCGCGGCAGCGGGATCAACTGGGTGTCCTCGTGGATCGGCTGCGCCTCCTGGCCGGGGCCAAGCACCAGCGAGCAGAACGACGACAGCAGGCACTCGTGGTCGAGCATCCGTTCCACGACCGGCAGCACGTTTTCGTGCAGCGGCACTTCCCAGAACAGCTCGTCATAGGTGAGCAGATTATTGATGCGGACGGTCTTGAAGCCTTCGAACGACGTGCGGGCCGGACCAAGACCGTGTTCACGCTCGGTACGCTCCAGCGCGGCCTTCAGGCCTTCGACCAGTTCGCGGCTCGCCGCGTTCTCGATGATGGCGAATCCATTGTCGCTGATCTCGGCGGCATACGCATGAACCTGAGCATCCGTCAGCATTTGTTCCTCTCCCGCCCTGCCACCGACCCGGTTTCGCCAAACGCAATGTCTTCGGCGCCGATGATAGCGCGACGCCTTGACGATAGGGAGCCATTTGCGACCGCAGCCGTCAGACCGACGGGTGGGTTTTCCAGAAGCCGGCGATGCGCTTGGCGGTCGCGGGCATCAGACGGACGAAGTTGACCCGCGCGTTTTCGATATCGAGCGGGGAAACCGTCCGGTTCGGTCCGGCCCGAAGCAGGATCAGCGCGCGCACGGTCGCCCATTCCAGACCGCTGGCCTTGCCGGCGATCAGGATCGCGTCGTCGCGCTCGCCGCTGATCAGGCGATCAAGGGTTTCGATCTCGACGCCGCTCATCGCCGCGAGCGTGGCTACCGCCTCTTCGTATTTGAAGGCCTTGGCAAAGTTGAGCAACGCGCCTTCGCCGAGCGAGCCCTCGCGGCCCAGCTTCAGGACCGTTCGCTGCGCCAGCGAAAAGTCGCGGCTCAAAGCCCATCCCTTCACGCCGGTGATATCGGCCATTGCCTGCTTGATCTCGGCCTGCCGCTCGGGTTTCACCACCTTGACCAGGCGGCGGCGGACGATGTCGATCGAACCGCCCAGAAGATCCTTCAATTGTTCCGAAGAGAGATCGTCACGCTGGCCGAGTCTGATCGTCAGTACGCCATCCTGGCCCGCGCGCTGGATCAGGCTCGAATAGCCGCCCGCGGAGAAGTTGGCGCCGGCATTGCCGGCGGTGCGGCGCACCACGGCGCGGTCGCCGCGGCTGACAAGGACGTCGGTAACCTCGGACGATAGCGTCGGCCGCTCGGCCATGGCCAGCAGATGATCCTGGCCCTTGGCAGCGGCGATTTCGACCAGCATCTGTTCATCGATGACGGTGGACCGGCGCAGCAGCGGACCGGCAACTGCAATTTCGTCTTCCTGCGCCAGTTGGCCGACAAGGCCGCGCGGCGCGTTCTCCAGAACCGACAACCGCTCGGCCAGTTCGGCGCGCGATGTGACTTCGGCGTGTGGGACAAGGCTGGTCAGGACTTCGTCGAACAGGGAGACATGGTCGGAAGTGAAGCTCGCCGCACCCTGCAGATACAGTTCGCTGATGCGGCGCACGGCATCGTTGCGGCGCTTGGGGTCGCCACGGCCGACAATTTCGTCAAGCTCAGGGATTAGCGATGGCGCTGGTGTCATTAGCCCGTCCAAACCGGCCATTCTGCTGGTTTTGACCCAATCTAGGCGGCGTTGGTGAAGGAAGGGTTAGGTCAAGGCGCGGCAAAATTGCCGTTAATGGGATCGCAGGCCTTGTCGGATTGCTGAAAAACCGCTATATCCACGGCAACTTATGGTTCTCATACGATCGCGTATTGAGAGTGGGCCCCCCGGGACCCGCTCTTTTTTGTTACCTGAACGAGCCCGGTCCGAAACGGCTTCGGGTGCGGTTCAGCTAACCGGCCGGATCGCGGTGGTGATCCGGCTTCAACCCAGGCTAGAAAAACTCTCTTGACCCTCGACATGACCGATCCAACTGCTGCTTCAGAGGATGTCGACCTGTTGGCCGAGCCCCGGCTCGTTGTCGAGCCCGGCGCGGCGGCGCGGGTGTCGGCGGTCGCCGGACCGGTGTTGCAGGGCATGGGCTACCGGCTGGTCCGGATCAAGATTTCGGGCGAATACGGCTGCACCGTGCAGATCATGGCCGAGCGGCCCGATGGAACCATGCAGATCGAGGATTGCGAGGCGATCTCGCGGGCGCTGTCGCCGGTGCTCGATGTCGCCGACCCGATCGACCGCGCCTACCGGCTGGAGATATCCTCGCCGGGCATCGATCGCCCGCTGGTGCGCCGTTCCGACTTCGAGCGCTACACCGGCCATCTCGTGAAGGTCGAAATGGCGGTCGCCCATCAGGGCCGCAAGCGTTTCCGCGGGCTTCTCGCCGGCTGCGAGGGCGACACCGTGCGGCTGCATCGCGACGACATACGCGAAGGCGAAGATGCCGAGGTGCTGCTGGTGATGGAAGACATCGCCGATGCGCGCCTGGTTCTGACCGACGAGCTGATTGCGGAATCGATGCGGCGCGGCAAGGCCGCCGAGCGCGCGCTCAAACAGAATCTGGGGCTGGCGCCGCCACCGCCGCCGCACGCCAGGAAAAGCGACCCGGCCAAGAGCAACAAGCCGAGGCCGAAACCCGGTACTAGGCCCGGCACCAGGCCGGAACCGACGAATACCAAGAAACACCGCCTCGCCGCAGAAAGACTGCGCAGGGGTGATATCGATCCTACCGAAGGAGACTAGGCCATGGCAGTCAGCGCCAATAAACTCGAACTGCTGCAGATCGCGGACGCCGTCGCCCGCGAGAAGTCGATCGACCGAGGCATCGTGATCGCGGCGATGGAAGACGCCATCGCCAAGGCGGCGCGCGCCCGCTACGGCAGCGAGACCGACGTTCACGCCGAGATCGACGCCAAAAAGGGCGAACTTCGGCTGTCGCGCCACATGCTGGTGGTCGACCAGGTCGAGAACTCGTCGAACCAGATTTCGCTGGCGGATGCGCAGCGCGCCAATCCCGGCGCCCAGGTCGGCGACACCATCGCCGATACCTTGCCGCCGCTGGAATATGGCCGCATCGCCGCGCAATCCGCCAAGCAGGTGATCGTGCAGAAGGTGCGCGAGGCCGAACGTGACCGGCAATACCAGGAGTTCAAGGACCGCATCGGCGACATCGTCAATGGCGTCGTCAAGCGCGTCGAATATGGCAGCGTGATCGTCGATCTCGGCCGCGGCGAAGCCATCGTGCGCCGTGACGAAATGCTGCCGCGCGAGGTGTTCCGCAACGGCGATCGCGTTCGCGCGTATATCTTCGACGTGCGGCGCGAAACCCGCGGCCCGCAGATTTTCCTCTCGCGCACCCATCCGCAGTTCATGGCCAAGCTGTTCGCGCAGGAAGTCCCGGAAATCTATGACGGCATCGTCGAGATCAAGGCGGTGGCCCGCGATCCCGGCTCGCGCGCGAAGATCGGGGTGATTTCCAGGGATTCCTCGGTCGATCCGGTCGGCGCCTGCGTCGGTATGCGCGGCTCGCGCGTGCAGGCGGTGGTCAACGAGCTGCAGGGCGAGAAGATCGACATCATTCCATGGTCGCCCGACATCGCGACCTTCGTCGTCAATGCGCTGGCGCCCGCCGAAGTCGCCAAGGTCGTGATCGACGAGGACCGCGAGCGGATCGAGGTGGTCGTCCCCGACACCAACAACCAGCTGTCGCTGGCGATCGGCCGCCGCGGCCAGAACGTGCGCCTCGCCTCGCAGCTGACCGGCTGGGATATCGACATCCTTACCGAACAGGAAGAATCCGAGCGCCGCCAGGCCGACTTCGAGAACTCCACGCGGGTGTTCATGGAAGCGCTGAACGTCGACGAGGTTGTCGGCCAGTTGCTGGCGTCGGAAGGTTTCACCTCGGTCGAGGAACTTGCACTGGTCGACGTCAAGGAACTCGCCGGCATCGAGGGTTTCGACGACGAAACCGCCAACGAGCTGCAGAACCGGGCCAGGGAATATCTTGAACAGCTCGAGACCGAGCTGGAGAACAAGCGCAAGGAACTCGGTGTGGATGACGCCATGAAGGATGTGCCAGGCGTCACCTCGAAAATGCTGGTGAAGTTCGGCGAGAACGACATCAAGACGGTCGAGGATCTGGCCGGCTGCGCGACCGACGATCTGGTCGGCTGGACCGAGCGCAAGGAAGGCGGCGAGCCGACCAAGCACCCGGGAATCCTCGACGCCAACGAGGTTTCGCGCGACGATGCCGAGCGCATGATCATGCAGGCCCGTGTCATCGCCGGCTGGGTCACCGAAGCGGACCTTGCCAAGCCTGAGTTGGCCGAGGCCCCCGAAGACCAGACGGCGTAAGCCTCAGGTGTTCCGCAACAACAATAGCCGGTTTCGCGCCAGCAACCCGCGCGAATGTTAGGAGCAACGCCCAGCGCATGCTTGCAGTGGCTGACCCCGATCTCGACAATGGGCCGCGGACCGAAAGGTCTGCGACCGCGCGGATGTGCGCGGTCAGCCGCGAGGTGCGCGGCATAGACGAACTGATCCGGTTCGTCGTCTCCCCTCAGGGCGAGGTGATCCCCGACCTGAAGCGCAAGCTGCCCGGTCGCGGCCTCTGGATCTCGGCGTCGCGCCGGACCGTTGCGGAAGCGGTGCGGCGTCACCAGTTCAGCAAGGGGTTCAAGCGCGACGTCCGCGTCGCGGCGACCCTGCCCGCCGATACCGAGGCCTTGCTGGTCCGCAGCGTGACCGAGGCGCTGGCGATGGCCGCCAAGGCGGGTCAGGTGGTTTCCGGCTTCAGCAAGGTTGAGGGCATCCTCGAACAGGGCAAAGCCCAGGCCCTGATCCACGCTTCCGACGGCGCGGCCGACGGAATCCGAAAATTGGACGCGATCGCCCGGCAAAGGAGCCGAAATATTGCTGAATCGGCGGATTTAGCGATTGTTAGCCCTTTAACGTCCGCAGAATTGGATTTGGCACTGGGCCGGTCAAATGTGATACATGCTGCGCTGCTCGCGGGCCCGGCGAGCAAGACGTTCCTGTCGCGCTGCCAGACCCTGGTTCGATACCGGATGGCCGACGACGACAAGACCGAAGGTGGCGGCCGGAATTTCTGACTAACGAAGACTGCTTGCGAAGACTTGCTTCAATGACTGCGCGAATGCGCGCAATGCAACGAGATTAGGACTGCTGAATGGTTGATACGAAAACGCCTGGCGACAAGACTTTGAGTGTCCCGACCAAGACCTTGACGCTGAAGCCGCGCGTCGAGACGGGCACCGTCCGCCAGAGCTTCAGCCATGGCCGAACCAAGCAGGTTGTGGTGGAAAAGCGCGGCAAGCGCCGTGTCGGCGGCGATGCCGCCGCCACCGAAACCCGCGCGCCTGAGCCGGTCGTCGCCAAGGCGGCGCCCGCAAAAGCCCCCCTTGCCCGCCCCGCAGCGACGCCCGCTGCGGCGCGCAGCGGTTCCGGCGTGGTGCTGCGCACCCTGACGGAGGACGAGCGTTCCGCGCGCGCCAGCGCGTTGGCCGACGCCAAGATCCGCGACGTCGAGGAACGGCGGCTGGCCGAGCAAGAGGCCAAGCGCCGGTCCAGCAAGGAAGGCATCGAGCAGGCCGAACGCGAAGCCGCCGAGGCCCGCCGCAAGGCCGAGGAAGAGCGCCACCGGCAGGAAGAGGAAGCCAAGCGCAAGGCCGAGCTTGAGGCCAGGAAGCGATTCGGCGAGGCCGAGGCGGCGACGCCGGCTTCGGCCCGTCCCGCGGCCGGCCGTCCCGCCGCCGGCCGTCCGGCGGCAGTGCCGCCCGCCCGCGCGCCCGGCGTCGCCTCCGACGGTTCGGATGATGACGAGGGTCCACGCCAGATCCGCCGCGGCCCCGGCGGCGTCATGCGCCCCGCGACGCCTCCCAAGACCACCCATAAGCCGGCGCCACAGAAGGAGCGCGGCCGCCTGACGCTGGTCACCGCGCTCAACGCCGACGAGGTGCGCGAGCGTTCGATCGCCTCGTTCCGCCGCCGCACCCAGCGCCTGAAGGGACACGCCTCCAACGAACCGAAAGAAAAGCTGATCCGCGAGGTCGTCATCCCGGAAGCCATCAACATCCAGGAACTCGCCAACCGCATGTCGGAGCGCGCGGTCGACGTCATCCGCCTGCTGATGAAACAGGGCGCGATGCACAAGATCACCGACGTGATCGACGCCGACACCGCGCAGCTGATCGCCGAGGAAATGGGCCACACCGTCAAGCGCGTCGCCGCGTCCGACGTTGAAGAGGGCCTGTTCGACGTCGTCGAGGATTCCGAGGACACCGAGCCGCGCTCGCCGGTCGTCACCGTGATGGGCCATGTCGACCACGGCAAGACCTCGCTGCTCGATGCGCTTCGCCACGCCAACGTGGTCTCCGGCGAGGCCGGCGGTATCACCCAGCATATCGGCGCCTATCAGGTGACCTCGCCGGAAAGCGGCAAGAAGATCACCTTCATCGATACGCCGGGCCACGCCGCGTTCACCGCGATGCGCGCCCGCGGCGCCAAGGTCACCGATATCGTGATCCTGGTGGTGGCGGCCGACGACGGCGTCATGCCGCAAACGATCGAGGCGATCAACCACGCCAAGGCGGCCAAGGTGCCGATGATCGTGGCGATCAACAAGATCGACAAGCCTGATGCGAAGCCGGAACGCGTGCGCACCGAACTGCTGCAGTACGAGGTTCAGGTCGAATCGCTCGGCGGCGACGTCGTCGACGTCGAGGTTTCCGCCAAGAACAAGACCAATCTCGACAAGCTGCTGGAGATGATCGCGCTGCAGGCCGAACTGCTCGATCTCAAGACCAACGTGAAGCGGCCGGCCGAAGGCACCGTGATCGAAGCCAAGCTCGATCGCGGCCGCGGCCCGGTCGCCACCGTGCTGGTGCAGCGCGGAACGCTGCGCGTCGGCGACATCGTCGTGGCCGGCGCCGAGATGGGGCGTGTCCGCGCCCTGATTTCCGACCAGGGCGAAACCATCGCCGAGGCCGGGCCGTCGGTCCCGGTCGAGGTGCTGGGCTTCAACGGCCCGCCGGAAGCCGGCGACCGCCTCGCCGTGGTCGAGAGCGAAGCCCGCGCCCGCCAGGTGACGAGCTATCGCGCCCACCGCAAGCGCGAGAACGCCGCCGCCTCGATTTCAGGCATGCGCGGCTCGCTCGAACAGATGATGTCGCAGCTCAAGACCTCGGGCCGCAAGGATTTCCCGCTGATCATCAAGGCCGACGTGCAGGGCTCGCTCGAGGCCATCCTGGGGTCGCTGGAAAAGCTCGGCACCGACGAAGTCGCCGCCCGTATCCTGCATGCCGGCGTCGGCGGCATTTCGGAATCGGACGTCACGCTGGCGGAAGGCTTCAACGCCGCGATCATCGGCTTCTCGGTGCGCGCCAACAAGGAGGCCGCAGCCGCGGCCAAGCGCAACGGCATCGAGATCCGCTACTACAACATTATCTACGATCTCGTCGACGACATCAAAAAGGCGATGTCCGGCCTGCTCGCGCCGACGCTGCGCGAGACCATGCTCGGCAACGCCCAGATCCTGGAAGTGTTCAACATTTCCAAGGTCGGCAAGGTCGCCGGCTGCCGCGTCACCGACGGCACCGTGGAGCGCGGCGCCAACGTCCGCCTGATCCGCGACAACGTCGTCGTCCATGAGGGCAAGCTCTCGACGCTGAAGCGCTTCAAGGACGAGGTGAAGGAAGTGCAGTCCGGCCAGGAATGCGGCATGGCGTTCGAGAACTACGGCGACATGCGCGCCGGCGACGTCATCGAGTGTTATCGCGTGGAGACGATCCAGCGCTCTCTGTAAGTCCAAATCTTGCGAAGAGGCTGGAATTTCTAAAGCAAGCCGTCATGCCCCGCGAAGGCGGGGCATCCAGCAGTCACCGCATTCCGTTCTGGCGCGGCATACTGGATCATCCGCAGTTGGCGGTGATGACGACAATCGGGATTTTGGACCATGCCCCGCCATCACACCAAGGGTTCCGCTCCCGGCGGATCGCAACGCCAGTTGCGCGTCGGCGAGACCGTGCGCCATGCCGTCGCCGACATTCTGGCGCAAGGCAGCGTCCACGACCCCGACCTCGAAGGCCACATCATCACCGTCGCCGAGGTGCGGATGTCGCCGGACCTGAAGCTCGCGACGATTTACGTCATGCCGCTCGGTGGCCGCGACATCGAGATCGTGATCGCGGCGCTCGAACGCCACAAGAAGTTCCTGCGCGGCGAGATCGCCCACCGCGTTAACCTGAAATTTGCTCCTGATCTTCGCTTCCACGCCGACGAACGATTCGACGAAGCGGAACGGATCGAGAAATTATTGCGAACACCTGCGGTGCAGAGAGACCTCGCACCCGATTCGGACGACAAATGATGATAACGCCCGCCACCAACGGCACGATCGAGCAGGAAGCTGCCGATTCGCACGACGCTGAGATAAATATACTTGCGGAGCGAAATGGCGACGGCGAACGCCGCGCGGGCGACGGCAAGGGCCACGCCGGCGATGGCAAGAGCCGCGCCGGCGATGGTGAACGCCGCGTCAACAACGACCCGCGCCAGGGCAAGCCGCCGCGCCAGAACAACCAGCCGCGGCGCGACCGGCGCGACGTTCACGGCTGGGTGGTGCTCGACAAGCCGATCGGCATGACCTCGACGCACGCGGTCGCCATCCTCAAGCGCCTGTTCCAGGCCAAGCGCGCGGGCCATGCCGGCACGCTCGATCCGCTGGCGTCCGGCGGACTGCCGATCGCGCTGGGCGAGGCCACCAAGACGGTTCCCTTCGTGATGGACGGCCGCAAGCGCTATCGCTTCACCGTGGCCTGGGGCGAGGAGCGTGACACCGACGATACCGAGGGACGGGTGGTCCGGACCAGCGACCTCAGGCCATCGGCGGAAGCGATCCGGGCCCTGTTGCCGCGCTTCACCGGCCTGATCGAGCAGATCCCGCCGCAGTACTCTGCGATCAAGGTCCGCGGCGAGCGCGCCTACGATCTGGCGCGGGACGGCGAAACCGTCGAATTGAAGCCGCGCCCGGTCGAGATTCACGAGTTGGCCCTTGTGGAACATTGGGATGCCAACCAGTCCGTGTTCGAAGCCGAGTGCGGCAAGGGGACCTATGTTCGGGCCTTGGCCCGCGATATCGGCCGGATTCTGGGCTGTTTCGGCCATATCTGCGCCCTGCGGCGGACCATGGTCGGCCCGTTCCGGGAGGCGGACATGATTCCGCTGGAACAGTTGGAGGCTTTATGCAATAGAGCCGCGTCTGGCGAGGGCAGCCTCGCCGACGCGCTTTTGCCCGTTGAGACCGCGCTGGACGACATCCCGGCGCTGGCCGTCACACGGGCGGATGCGGCAAGGCTCCATCGGGGCCAGGCCGTTTTGTTGCGCGGACGGGATGCGCCCAATAGTAGCGGCACAGTCTATGTCACGGTGGCAGGCCAGCTTCTGGCCCTCGCCGAAATTGGCAATGGCGAACTCATCCCCAAGCGCGTGTTCAACCTGACCGGGCTGACTGCCAGTCCCGATCGCAGCAACAAGAGAGTTTGACGATGTCGATTACCGCCGAACGCAAAGCGGAAGTCATCAAGACCAATGCCAACAAGGCCGGCGACACCGGCTCGCCCGAGGTCCAGGTTGCGATCCTGTCGGAACGCATCAACAATCTCACCGGCCATTTCAAGACCCACGTGAAGGACAACCATTCGCGCCGCGGCCTCCTGAAGCTCGTGTCGACGCGCCGTTCCCTACTCGACTACATCAAGAAGAAGGACGAGGCGCGTTACAAGGCGCTGCTCGAGAAGCACAACATTCGTCGTTGATTTGATAATACACGCGCGCGGCTTGCGCGCGTTTTCGCATGATTTTCCGAAGCAACGGACTCCGAATTTTTCGGAGACGATCATGTGCAAGAGCATCGTCCCGAAAGGATCGTGCTCGCCAACGTCCAGCGGCAATCCGGCCGCTGGGCAGGGCAAGGTGCCCGTGACTGCCGAGAGGATGGACGCCATCCGAAATATGAAGACCATGGCAGGATCGCCGGCCGCTGATCGCCCATTGCGATCAGCGTCCCGCAATCTTGCGCATGGTCTTTGTGTTTCCAGGCTTCACCCTCCCGGGAACCCATGAAAGAAACCGAAATGTTCAATAAGCATTCCGTAGAGATCGACTGGGGTGGACGTCCCCTCAGGCTGGAAACCGGCAAGATCGCCCGCCAGGCCGACGGCGCCGTGCTGGCGACCTATGGCGAGACCATCGTGCTCGCAACCGTCGTCGCCGCCAAGACACCGCGCGAAGGCGTCGACTTCCTGCCGCTGACCGTCGATTATCAGGAGAAAACCTATGCTGCGGGCCGCATTCCCGGCGGCTATTTCAAGCGCGAGGGACGGCCGACCGAAAAGGAAACACTGGTTTCCCGCCTGATCGACCGCCCGATCCGTCCCTTGTTCGTGAACGGCTGGCGCAACGAAACCCAGGTGATCGTGACGACGCTGTCGCACGACATGGAGAACGATCCCGACATCCTGGCGCTGGTCGCCTCGTCGGCCGCGCTGACGATATCGGGAGCGCCGTTCAAGGGTCCGATCGGCGCCGCCCGCGTCGGCTTCATCAATGACGAATACGTCCTCAATCCGACGCTGGACGAAATGGTCGAGACCCAGCTCGACCTGGTCGTCGCCGGCACCGCCGACGCCGTGCTGATGGTGGAATCGGAAGCCAAGGAGCTCAACGAGGACATCATGCTCGGCGCCGTGATGTTCGGACATCGTCACTTCCAGCCGGTGATCAAGGCGATCATCGAACTGGCCGAGAAAGCCGCCAGGGAGCCGCGCGACGTCAAGGTCGTCGACGAAAGCGTGCTGGAGAAGGAAATCCTCGAGCTGATCGAGCGCGACCTGCGCGCCGCCTACGCGATCCCGGTCAAGCAGGACCGCTACGCCGCGGTCGGCAAGGCCAAGGAAAAGGTGATGGCCCACTACTTCCCGGAAGGGCAGGAGCCGAAATACGACAAGCTGCGGATCGCCGCCGTGTTCAAGGAGCTCGAGGCCAAGATCGTTCGCTGGAACATCCTCGACACCGGCAAGCGGATCGACGGCCGCGACCCCAAGACCGTGCGCAACATCATCGCGGAAGTCGGCGTGCTGCCGCGCGCCCACGGTTCGGCGCTGTTCACCCGCGGTGAAACCCAGGCGATGGTCGTTACCACGCTCGGCACCGGCGAAGACGAGCAGTATATCGACGCGCTGTCGGGAACGTATAAAGAGACGTTCCTGCTGCACTACAATTTCCCTCCCTACTCGGTAGGCGAAACCGGCCGGCTCGGCGGCACCAAGCGCCGCGAGATCGGCCACGGCAAATTGGCATGGCGGGCGATCCATCCGGTGCTGCCACCGCACCACGAATTCCCTTACACGGTGCGCGTGGTCTCCGAGATCACCGAATCCAACGGCTCGTCGTCGATGGCCTCGGTGTGCGGCGCGTCGCTGGCGCTGATGGATGCGGGCGTTCCGTTGAAGCGGCCGACCGCCGGCATCGCGATGGGCCTGATCCTGGAGGGTTCGCGCTTTGCGGTCCTGTCCGACATTCTCGGCGACGAGGATCATCTCGGCGACATGGACTTCAAGGTGGCCGGCACAGAGGCGGGCATCACTTCGTTGCAGATGGATATCAAGATCGAGGGTATCACCGAGGAGATCATGAAGGTCGCGCTCGGGCAGGCCAGGGACGGGCGCATCCACATCCTTGGCGAAATGGCCAAGGCGCTCACCAACGCCCGCGCCGAACTCGGCGAATACGCGCCGCGCATCGAGACCTTCAAGATCGCGACCGACAAGATCCGTGAAGTGATCGGCACCGGCGGCAAGGTGATCCGCGAGATCGTCGAGAAGACCGGCGCCAAGGTCAATATCGACGACGACGGCACCGTGAAGGTCGCTTCCAACGACGGGGAGGCGATGAAGGCCGCGATCAAGTGGATCAAGTCGATCGCCTCCGACCCGGAGATCGGCCAGATCTACGAGGGCACCGTGGTCAAGGTGATGGAGTTCGGCGCGTTCGTGAACTTCTTTGGCGCCAAGGACGGCCTCGTCCACATCAGCCAGCTCGCGGTCAACCGCGTGCAGAAGACCTCCGACGTCGTCAAAGAGGGCGACAAGGTCAAGGTCAAGCTGCTCGGATTCGACGACCGCGGCAAGACGCGGTTGTCGATGAAGGTGGTCGATCAGGCCACCGGCGAGGACCTCGAGGCGAAGCAGAAGGCGGAAGCCCCGGCCCCGCGCGAGGCAGCCGGCGAGTAGTCCATCGCCGGAAAGTGAATGAGGGGCGGCTGAAAGGTCGCCCCTTCTTGCTGCTCGCGCGGTAGAAGTTCGAACCGGGAGGCCCTGTGCTATTCCGCCGCAGCCCTGCAACGAAACCCGGCTCCAGCCTTTTGTCGTAGCTTGCTGTGCGGCCGCGTGCGGCGACCCACGGCCCATCGTCACGTCACAGATAAAGAAGCAACAGCCAAGGAGAAATCGATGTCATTCATGTCCCGGCGCCATCTGATGCTTGCGGCAACCAGCATCGCCGCCGTCGCAGCGGCCCCGCGCCTCGGCTTCGCGCAAGCCGCGGCACCCGCGCCTGCTGCGGCCGCACCAACCGGACCCTTCACGCTGCCACCGCTGGCCTACCCGACGGCGGCGCTGGAGCCGCATATCGACGCCAGGACGATGGAGATTCATCACACCCGGCATCATCAGGCCTTCATCACCAACCTCAACAACCTTGTCAAAACCAATCCGCAGCTTGGAACGGCGGCGGTGCAGGACGTGCTCGGCAATCTGAACGCGCTTGATGAGAGCGTCAAATTCGCCGTCCGCAACAACCTCGGCGGCCATGCCAACCACACCATGTTCTGGGAAATCATGGGCCCGAACGGCGGCAAGCCCGAAGGCGAGGTGCTGGCCGCGATCGACCGCGATCTCGGCGGCATGGAGAAGTTCCAGAACGACTTCAACGCCGCCGGCTTGCGCCAGTTCGGCTCCGGCTGGGTGTTCGTCACGGTCGCCAAGGACGGCAAGCTCGCGATCGAGACCCGCCCGAACCAGGATAATCCGATGATGGACGGCAAGCGCGCGCTGATGGGCAACGACGTCTGGGAGCACGCCTATTACCTCAACTACCAGAACCGACGCGCCGACTATCTCAAGGCGTGGTGGAACACGGTGAACTGGAGCAAGGTCGCGCAGCGCTACGCCGCAGCGAAGACGGGAACACTGGGTGTGTAACGCCAGGTGTTCAAAGGCGATCTGACAAGGAAAAAGGGCGGCCTTTCGGTCGCCCTTTTTTGTGTCTTGTGCTGTCGTGGAGCTCAGGCGAGTTCGAAGCGATCGAGGTTCATCACCTTGTTCCATGCCGCCACGAAGTCCCGGGCGAACTTCTCCTTCGAATCCGCACAGGCATAGACCTCCGCGAAGGCGCGGAGCTGCGAGTGCGAACCGAAAATCAGGTCGACGCGGGTGCCGGTCCACTTGACCGCGCTGGTCTTGCGGTCGCGCGCCTCGTAGATTCCCTCGGCCCCGGCCGGCTGCCATTGCGCGCTCATGTCGAGCAGGTTGACGAAGAAGTCGTTGGTCAACTTCTCGGGCCGGTTGGTAAACACGCCATGCTTGGAATTCGCCGTATTGGCGCCAAGGACACGCAGTCCGCCAAGGAGAACCGTCATCTCGGGCCCCGTCAACGTCAGCAATTGCGCCCGGTCCACCAACGCCTCCTCCGGCTTCATGAACTGATGCTTCTTGCCGTTGATGTAGTTGCGGAAGCCGTCGGCGCGCGGTTCGAGCGGGGCAAAGGACTCCGCATCCGTTTGATCCTGCGATGCATCCATGCGTCCCGGCGTGAACGGGACCTTGACGTTCACGCCGGCATCCCCGGCGGCTTTTTCGACCGCCGCGCAGCCGCCGAGCACGATCAGGTCGGCCAGCGACACCTTCTTGCCGAACTCCTTCTGGATGGCTTCGAGCTTCTGCAGGACCGTCTTGAGTTCGACCGGCTGGTTGACCTCCCAGTCCTTCTGGGGACTCAGGCGAATACGCGCGCCATTCGCACCGCCGCGCTTGTCAGAGCCGCGGAACGTCGATGCCGACGCCCACGCGGTCGAGACCAGCTGGGAAACCGAGAGGCCGGAGGCGAGAATTTTCGCCTTCAGCGCGGCAATGTCCTGCTCGCCGATCAGCGGGTGATCCACGGCCGGGATCGGGTCCTGCCAGATCAGCGTTTCCTTCGGCACCAGCGGGCCGAGATAGCGCGCGACGGGCCCCATGTCGCGATGCGTGAGCTTGTACCAGGCGCGCGCAAAGGCATCAGCGAACTGGTCCGGATGCTCGTGGAAGCGCCGCGAGATCTTCTCGTAGGCGGGATCAAAGCGCAGCGACAGGTCGGTGGTGAGCATGGTCGGTACATGCTTCTTCGACTTGTCGAAGGCGTCAGGAATCGTCGCTTCGGCGTTCTTGGCCCGCCATTGCTTTGCCCCGGCCGGGCTTTTGGTCAGCTCCCATTCGTTCTCGAACAGGTTCTTGAAGAACAGGTTGCTCCACTTGGTCGGCGTCTGCGTCCAGGTGACTTCCGGGCCGCCGGTGATGGCGTCGGCTCCGATACCGGTGCCATGCTTGCTCTTCCAGCCAAGGCCCTGGTCTTCAAGCGCACCGCTTTCCGGTTCCGGGCCGACCAGCGACGGATCGCCGGCGCCATGGGTCTTGCCGAAGCTATGGCCCCCGGCAATCAGGGCGACGGTTTCCTCGTCGTTCATCGCCATACGGGAGAAGGTTTCGCGGATGTCCTTCGCCGCCGCGAGCGGGTCCGGATTGCCGTTCGGCCCCTCGGGATTGACGTAGATAAGGCCCATCTGCACGGCGCCCAACGGCTCCGCGAGCTGGCGTTCGCCGCTGTAGCGCTCGTCGCCAAGCCAGGTACCCTCAGGACCCCAGAACAATTCTTCCGGCTCCCAGACGTCGGCGCGGCCGCCGGCAAAGCCAAACGTCTTGAAGCCCATCGACTCCAGGGCGACGTTGCCCGCCAGAACCATCAGGTCGGCCCACGAGATTTTTTGACCATACTTCTGCTTGATCGGCCACAGCAGCCGGCGCGCCTTGTCGAGGTTGGCGTTGTCGGGCCAGCTGTTCAGCGGCGCAAAGCGCTGCTGACCCGCGCCGGCGCCGCCGCGGCCGTCGGTGGTGCGGTAGGTCCCGGCGCTGTGCCACGCCAGGCGGATCATCAGGCCGCCATAGTGCCCAAAGTCCGCCGGCCACCATGGCTGCGAGTCCGTCATCAACGCATGCAGGTCCTTGATCACCGCATTGAGGTCGAGCGACTTGAATTCCTTGGCGTAGTCGAACGTCCTGCCCATCGGATCGGACAGCGTTGACCGCTGGTGAAGAACCGAAATATCAAGCGCGTCCGGCCACCAGTCGCGATTGCCGCGTCGGCGCGCGCCGCCCGAGAACGGGCATTTGGTTACATCGTCCATGGTCGTCTCCTGATGGTTCCTGTCGGATTGGGCGCAATCTAATCACAGCCTTCCATCAGGTAAAGTTGATTTTTTTGATCGATCGGATAAGATAATCTGATGATACAGACGACGCTCAGACAGCTTCGCTACTTCGATGCGCTGGCACGCCATCGCCATTTCGGGCGCGCGGCGGAGTCATGTTCAATTTCGCAGCCGGCCCTGTCGATGCAGATCAAGGAAATGGAACAAATCCTCGGCGGCGTGCTGCTGGAGCGAAGCGCGCGGCAGGTCACGCTGACGAAATTCGGGGAAGAGATCGTCCAACGCATCGGCGAGATCCTGCGCTCGGTCGACGAACTCGGCGACTTTGCGCGCGCCTCGCAGGACCGGCTCGCGGGGCGGCTGCGCATCGGTATGATTCCGACGATTGCTCCCTATTTGCTGCCCAAGGTCATCGAGAATCTCGCGCGCATGCATCCCGAGCTGGACATTCACGTGCGTGAGACGCTGACGCCGAGGCTGATCAAGGAAGTCGTGGAAGGCCGGCTCGACACCGCCATCGTGGCGCTGCCGGTGTCCGAACCGTCGCTGACCGAGGTCAGATGTTTTTCAGAGAACTTCCTGCTGGTCCGGCCGGGCGCGGACAAGGGAATGCCGGTGCCGAGCCACGAGACGCTGCGCGAAATGAGGCTGCTGCTGCTGGAGGAAGGGCACTGCTTCCGCGATCAGGCGCTGTCGTTTTGCAACATGCAAGCATCGCCGCCGCGGGAGGTGCTGGACGCCAGTTCGCTGTCGACCCTCGTTCAGATGGTTGGCGCCGGCATCGGCGTCACTCTGATCCCGGAAATGGCAGTCGCAGTGGAGACGCGATCGGCGCCGGTCTGCGTCGCGCGCTTCAGGAACCCGCAACCGGCGCGAACGATCGGCATGGTGTGGCGCAAGACAAGCCCGCTGGCCGGGCAGCTCAAGCAGATCTCCGAGGTGGTTTGCGTCTCGGCCGATGCGTTGCGCAAGGAGCACAAGGCGGGACCGTCAGCGCGGAAATCGCCGGACCGACGCGCATGAACGCGTGGTTTCCCAGCGGCTCAATCCGTCACGACGCGGGGGTCGACGTCCCTGGCGTAGTCGACGCCGGCGATACCAAATCCGAACAGGCGCAGGAACTGGCTCCGGTATTCCGGAAGGTCCGCCAGTTCCCCGAGCGTTTCGGTTGATAGCAGCGGCCACCGTCGCAACACCTCGGCCTGGACTTCCGGCGAGAGCTCCCGGTCGTCGAGTCGGATGCGCTGCGCCTCGTCGACTTCGGCGCCCGGGCCAAGGCGCGTCCGGAACAGACGATCGATCTGTTCGATGCAGCCTTCGTGGAGCCCGAGTTGCTTCATGACCTTGAACAGCACCGTGCCATAAAGCGGCACCACCGGAATCGCCGAACTCGCCTGGGTGACCACCGCCTTCAGCGCCACCACGCGGGCCGAGTCAGCGCCGAGCCGGCTTCGGATGTCTGCCGCCTTGCGGTCGAGATCGACTTTGGCGCGACCCAGCGTGCCTTTCCAGTAGATCGGCCAGGTCAGTTCGCTGCCGATATAGGTGTAGTTCAGCGTCCGGAAGCCCGGCGCCAGCACGCCGGCGTCGGCGAGCCGGTCGATCCAGCGCTTCCAGTCTTCGCCCCCCATTACCGCGACCGTGGCGGCCGCTTCGTCCTCACTCGCCGGCGCAATGGTGGTCTCGAAGACCTCGCCGCTCTCGGTGTTGAGGGTCTTGATGTCAACGGGAACGCCGAGCGGCTTGATCGCCGAGCGATAGGTCTGGCCGGTGTCCGGGTCGGTGCGGACCGGCGCAGCCATGCTGTAGACCAGCAGGTCCAGCTGTCCGAACTTTTCGCGGACACGGTCGATGAAGGTTTTTTTCAAATCGTTGGAGAAGGCGTCGCCCTCGAGCGTGAGAGGAGAGCGTCCAATCTTCTTCGCCTCAAGCTCGAAGGCGCGGTTGTTGTACCAGCCGGCGCTGCCGCTCTTGGTAGCCGAAGGCTCGCGCTCCAGCGACACGCCGATGGTTTCCGCGCCTCCGGCGAAAGTCGCGACAATGCGGCTCGCCAGACCGTACCCCGTCGAACACCCCAGCACGGCGACGCGCTTGGGACACTCGGGAATGGGCCCCTGGCGGAGAACGTAAGCGATCTGCTCGCGGACATTGGCGGCGCAGCCGACAGGATGCGCCGTCGTGCAGATGAAGCCCCGCACGCGCGGTTCGATAATCATGCCTACCCCGTTTCGGACCGTTGCAAACTCACCATCGGCGACCTGCCGATACCGCCCCGCGAAAACAACCGAGGCAAGATCAAGCATCCATCCGCTTGAACACCAGCGTCGCGTTGGTGCCGCCGAAGCCGAAGGAGTTCGACAGCACGGTGCCGAGCCTGGCGTTGTCGATGCGCTTGCGCACGATCGGCATGTCGGCGAACACAGGGTCGAGCTCGGTGATGTTGGCGCTCTCGCAGATGAAGCCGTTGTTCATCATCAACAGCGAATAGATCGCTTCCTGGACGCCGGTGGCGCCGAGCGAGTGACCGGTCAGCGCCTTGGTCGCCGAGATCGGCGGGCACTTGTCGCCGGTGCCGAACACCTTTCGGATCGCCTCGATTTCCGGGGGATCACCGGCCGGCGTCGAGGTCGCGTGCGGATTGATGTAGTCGACCGGCGTCTTCACGGTCGCCATCGCCATGCGCATGCAGCGCTCGGCGCCTTCGCCCGAGGGAGCGACCATGTCGTAGCCATCCGAGGTCGCGCCGTAGCCGACCACTTCGGCGTAGATGCGCGCGCCGCGCGCCTGGGCGTGTTCGAGTTCTTCCAGCACCACCACGCCGGCGCCGCCGGCGATCACGAAACCGTCGCGGCTGACATCGTAGGGGCGGGAAGCGGTAGCGGGCGTATCGTTGTATTTCGAGGACATCGCGCCCATCGCGTCGAACAGCACCGAAAGCGACCAGTCGAGTTCCTCGCAGCCGCCGGCGAAGATCACGTCCTGCTTGCCGATCTGGATGGTTTCATAGGCGTTGCCGATGCAATGGTTCGAGGTGGCGCAGGCCGACGAGATCGAATAGTTCACGCCCTTGATCTTGAACCAGGTCGCCAGTGTGGCCGATGCCGTCGACGACATCGCCTTCGGCACCGCGAACGGCCCGACGCGTTTGGGTCCCTTGGTCCGGGTGATGTCGGCGGCTTCGACGATGGTGCGCGCGGAAGGTCCGCCCGAGCCCATGATGATGCCGGTGCGGACGTCGGACACTTCGGAAGGCTGCAGACCGGAGTCCTGGATCGCCTGCTCCATGGCGATGTGGTTCCACGCCGCGCCCTCGCCAAGGAACCGCATCGCGCGCCGGTCGATGACCTCGGCCGGATTGAGCGTCGGGGCGCCCTGCACCTGGGAGCGAAAGCCAAGCTCGGCGTATTTTTCCGCGCGCGTGATTCCGGATCGCGCCTCATGGAGGCTCGCCAGTACTTCCTGGGTGTTGTTTCCGATGGAGGAGACGATGCCCATCCCCGTGATGACAACCCGCCTCATGATCGCCTCGCCTGCCGTTAGGTTTTGTGTGGATAGGTTCTGGTGTGAAGGTGTGCCGGTGTTTGATCGCGCCGATCAGGTGGGCTCGGAGCCCTGCTTGAACAGTCCGACCTTCAGGTCCTTCGCGCGATAGATAATCTCGCCGTCCATGGAAAGCCAGCCGTCGGCAACGCCGAGCACCAGCTTTGAGCGCATCACGCGTTTCATGTCGACGTTGTACACAACCTTGCGGACGTTCGGCAGCACCTGGCCGGAGAACTTCAGTTCACCAAGCCCCAGCGCCCGGCCGCGCCCCTCGCCGCCGATCCAGCCGAGATAGAAACCAACCATTTGCCACATGGCGTCCAGGCCGAGACAGCCCGGCATGACCGGATCGTTCTTGAAGTGGCAGCCGAAAAACCAGAGGTCCGCCTTCACATCGAGTTCCGCCCGGATCAGGCCCTTGCCATACTCGCCGCCCTTCTCGGTAATTTCGGTGATGCGGTCGAACATCAGCATCGGCGGCAGCGGCAACTGCGCATTGCCGGGGCCAAACATCTCACCGCGTCCGCAGGCCAGCAAATCCTCGTATTCGTAACCGCTGCGACGTTCCAGCATGGTATCCGGCCTCTCTGAGATGTCCCGATGGAGCGCTTTGGAGCGAACCGGACCCATTAGTACCTGCGGGAGGACGCTTCCCCGCACGCAGACGCGCTTTCGATCGCAAGGGCTTTAACCCCCGCCAAAATCACATATGTGATCCTCGCATTGTCTAACATAGGGCTTCGGGCCCGGCAAAGCGCGCGAAATGGCCAAGAAGGTGCGCTCTCGCGCCTCGATTCCTCTGCAACGAGGGATCGCCTGGTAACCTTGGGTTCGTTCTAGTTGCGAAAAACTTGCATCTAACTGATTTCCTTTTATATTAGGCAGAGTTATTGCCGGAGCGCGGTGGCCGCAGTGGATATCAACGACCCAGCTTCAACCTTGAACGACGACGGCGTCGATGCCGCGCGCGCTGCCGGGCATCAGCCGGCGCTGACCGGCTGTCCGTGGCACGACGTCAACGAAATGTTGCAGGCCGCCGGGTTGCGGCCGACCCGCCAGCGCATGGCGCTGGGATGGCTGCTGTTCGGCAAGGGCGCCCGCCACCTGACCGCGGAAATGCTGTACGAGGAGGCGACGCTCGCCAAGGTTCCGGTGTCGCTTGCCACCGTCTACAACACCCTCAATCAGCTCACGGACGCGGGCCTGCTGCGTCAGGTCTCGGTCGACGGCACCAAGACGTATTTCGACACCAATGTCACGGCGCACCACCATTTCTATCTCGAGAACAACCACGAACTGGTCGATATCCCCGATCCGCATCTGGTGCTGTCGCGGATGCCGGAGGTGCCCGAAGGCTACGAGATCGCGCGCATCGACATGGTCGTGCGGCTGCGCCGGAAGCGCTGAACTTTTCCGAAAAATGGATTGTCATTCCGGGGCACGCGGAGCGTGAACCTCAGGTGCGCCATGGCGGACCGGGGAATCTCGAGGTTACGGGTTCGATGCTGACGCATCGCCCCGGAATGACGCTGCAGCGTCAATCCACCTTCTCGTCGGCGTAAACGCCCCAGAGCCGCCGCTGTTCGATCCAGCCGTCAAAGCCGTTGCCGGTGACGCGGCACCAGCCCGCGGCGCATTTCTTGACCTGGGCGACGACGCCGGCCTGCAGGCGGGCCGCGATGGCGCCCTTCGGATCGGCGCTCTCGTAGAGCGGCGCCAGCTCTTCCTTGGTCTTCATGGTGACGACCGCGGTGCGGCGGCCGGACAACAGCGAGTGATAGACCCAGCCCTCCGCGCCCTCGGAGTCGCGGACGCGGCGCCAGTTCTCGAATTCGGCCGTGACCTCGACCGGCAGGCCGGAGCGGGTATAGACCCAGGCAACATCATTGTCCTTGGTTGGACCGGCCCTGACATTCACATGGTCCGATTTCAGGCTGACATATCGCGGCACCGGAAGGCCGCTGGTGGTGATGGCCGAATCCTTGGCGGAGAGCCCCGTGCTGACCGATGCGACAAGCCAGCAACCCGCCAGCACCGCCACCGAACACACACGTCCCAACGCCATCAACCCGTCTCCCGCCGAGATGCCCGCAACCCGAATGTTTCGGGTTGAATCCGTCTGCCGACGCTCAAAAAACCCCAGACCCCTGCGCCGCGCTTTAGGACCCCCGGATGGTGGTTTCCGAGGGGTTCTTGTCTTGGCCCGGCCTTCTGATAGAGAGGACGGAACGTCGCGAACAAGAACACCCGAATTTTCCGCTGAGCATCCGCGGCAAGTATTTGGGAACCCAAGAACTTACCTGAGGAAACAGCGGGGCGCCGGGACCGCTTGGCGTCTGCAGTGTCGAACAACCGGGTTAACGAGGTCTGAACAGCGAGCTCCGGCGAGCCGTCGCTGCGTGAGAGCAGAGAATGTCGGTTAAGAAAAAGCCTCTCGTCGTCGTCACCCGCAAGCTGCCGGACTCGATCGAGACCCGGATGCGCGAGCTGTTCGACGCAAGGCTTAATCTTGACGATACGCCGATGACGCCGGAGCAGATTGCCCACGCCGCGCGTACCGCCGACGTGCTGGTGCCGACGGTCACCGACGTGATCAGCGAGGACATCCTCAAGCATCCCGACTGCAGGCTGCGTCTGATCGCCAATTTCGGCAATGGCGTCGACAATATCGACGTTGCGGCTGCGCATGCGCGCGGCATCACTGTCACCAATACGCCGAAGGTCTTGACCGAAGACACCGCCGACATGACCATGGCGCTGATTCTTGCGGTGCCGCGCCGGCTGATCGAGGGCGCGACGATCCTGACCGAAGGCAAGAACTGGCCGGGCTGGTCGCCGACCTGGATGCTCGGCCATCGCATCGGCGGCAAGCGCCTCGGAATCATCGGCATGGGACGCATCGGCCAAGCCGTCGCGCGCCGGGCGCGCGCGTTTGGCCTGCAGATCCACTACCACAACCGCCGTCCGGTGGCCCCTGTCATCGCCGAAGAACTGGGCGCGACCTATTGGGAAAGCCTCGACCAGATGCTGACGCGGATGGACATCATCTCGGTGAATTGTCCGCATACGCCCGCGACCTACCATCTGCTATCGGCGCGGCGGCTCAAGCTCATTCGGAAAGACGCCTACATCGTCAACACCGCCCGCGGCGAAGTGATCGACGAGGACATGCTGATCAAGCTGATCGAGAGCGGCGACATCGGCGGCGCCGGCCTCGACGTCTACGAGCACGAGCCCGCGGTCAACCCGAAGCTGGTGCGCCTCGCCAGGGCCGGCAAGGCGACGCTGCTGCCGCATATGGGCTCGGCCACCATCGAAGGCCGTGTCGAGATGGGCGAGAAGGTCATCATCAACATCCGCACCTTCCTCGACAATCACAAGCCGCCGGACCGCGTGCTGCCCAGCATGCTGTGAGCGCGAGACGGCAAGCGCTATCCGGACGCGCTGCTGGCGCACATGGACAGCGAGAAGCGGTGAGGGCGAGCGGAAAAAGCTCGTCCTGTTATCGGCGATTGCCCTCGTGGCGAGACCCCCACCCCGACCCTCCCCCGCAAGCGGGAGAGGGAGAGCAGCACGTCGCGTGGCGTCCGCTGCGCTCGATCGCCTGATTTGTTTGGCGGTTGAAGTTCAGTCCGTCCCGCAAACGCTGGACGACTCCCTCTCCCGCTTGCGGGGGAGGGCCGGGGTGGGGGCAACCACGCGGGGGACCCTACGCCGCATAGCCGCTCAAATCGGTGATCGTGGGCGCATCGCCATTGAGCGGGTTGGCCGGGTCGCGCGCATAGCGCAAGGTCTCGAACCGCATCGCGCGGGCGTCCACCATCACCAGCCGCCCGACCAGACTCTCGCCGAAGCCGACGATTTCGCGGATCGCCTCCAGCGCCATCATCGAGCCCAGGATGCCCGCCAGCGCACCCATCACGCCGGCCTCGGCGCAGGCCGGCACGGTGCCCGGCGGCGGCGGTTCGGGGAACAGGCAGCGATAGGTCGGATTGAACTTGCCGTCGTCGCCACGCTCATGGGCGCGAATCGTGGTCAGAGATCCGTCGAACTGGCCCAGCGCCGCCGAGATCAGCGGCTTGCCGGCGAAGAAACAAGCGTCGGAAACCAGGTAGCGGGTTTCGAAATTGTCGGAGCCGTCGAGCACGAGATCGTAGTCGGCGATCAGCGACATCACGTTCGTGGCGCCCACGCGAACCGCATGCGTCTGGAATTGAACGTGGGGATTGAGCGCGCCAATCCGCTCGGCCGCGCTGTCAACCTTGCGCCGTCCGATGTCGGGCGTTGCATGAATGATCTGGCGCTGCAGATTGGACAGCGAGACGATGTCGTCATCCACGGCGCCGAGCGTGCCGACGCCGGCGGCCGCCAGATACATCAGAGCCGGCGCGCCGAGGCCGCCGGCGCCGACCACCAGCACCGACGCCTGCTTCAGCGCGGCCTGGCCGGGGCCGCCGACCTCGCGCAGCACGATATGGCGGGCGTAGCGTTCAAGTTCGTCGACCGTCAGCATAGTCGCAATTCTTTCTCCCCCGACATCACCCTATCAAACCTTCATGGTGAGGAGCGCGGAACGCGCGTCTCGAACCCTGCGGCCCCGATCGCGCCCGCGGCCATCCTTCGAGACGCCGCTTCGCGGCTCCTCAGGATGAGGGATAACGAGATTCCCTGAACCGGGGCGCGGCTGTCGCCGACCAAGCAGATGTGCTTGATTGGGCGCACGTCAATGACCCCTTCGCCATTCCACGCCTGCATCCTGCTGGATATGTCATGAGATCGCTGATTTCGGCAACATTGGTGATGGCAGGCGTAGTGGCGGCGGTGGCGGGAGCCTCCGCGCAGCCGGCGGCGCCGGCCCGTCCCGCGCTGCAAAAGCCGGAGGAAACGGCGAATACGATGGGCCAGGCCGAACGACTGGCGCTGCAGTCGGACCTCGCCTGGGTCGGCCTGTACAACGGCGCGATCACGGGCGACGCCAGCGCGCGCATGGTCGCCGCCATCAAGGAATTCCAGAAAGGACGCGGCGCCAAGCCAACCGGCGTGCTCAATCCGCAGGAGCGCGGGGTGCTCGCCGACACCGCGAAGCGAAAGCAGGAGAGCGTCGGCTGGAAGATCGTCACCGACTCCGGCAGCGGCGCGCGGCTCGGCATCCCCACCAAACTGGCGCCGCAGCAGACCAGCGACGCCAAAGGCGCCAGATGGACGTCTGCGACCGGAACGGTCCAGATCGTGTTGGAGCGGCGCAAGGAGAGCAACGCCACGACGGCAGGGATCGCCGAGCGCGAGAAGAAGGAGGCCGGGCGCCGCATCGACTACACCGTGGTCAAGCCCGACTTCTTCGTGCTGTCCGGTCTGCAGGGCCTGAAGAAGTTCTACCTGCGCGGCGCCCTCAGGGGCGACGAGGTTCGCATCCTCACCATCCTCTACGACCCGGCGGTCGAGACTGCCGTGGGGCCGGTGGTGATCGCGATGTCGAGCGCGTTCAACCCGTTTGCGGCTGCCGTGCAAACCGCGGGGCCGCCGCCACGCAAGGCCGTGGAATACGGCACCGGGATCGTGGTCAGCGACGACGGCGCGATCATTGCCGACCGCCAGATCACCGACGGCTGCCTCGCGGTCGCGATCGCAGGCTTTGGCAACGCGGATCGCGTCGCCGAGGACAAGGCGCATGAACTCGCGCTGTTGCGCATCTATGGCGCACGCGGGCTGAAGGCGCTCAACCTCGCCACCAACGCCGCGAAAACCGCGCTCGACCTTACCGGCATTGCCGATCCGCTGAGCCAGGGCGGCGGCGCCGCGGTCAGCAGCGTCAAGGCGTCGGTGGCCCAGTTCGACGGCGGCAAAGATGTGGCGCTTTCGCCGGCGCCGACGCCCGGCTTCTCCGGTTCTGCCGCGCTCGACGGCGACGGCAAGTTCGCCGGCGTCGCGCTGCTGAAGCCGGCGCAAATGGCCGGGCCGGCGAACACGGGATCGGCGACCCAGGCCGTCCTGGTGACGGCAGACACCGTGCGCAATTTCCTCAAAGCCCATGACGTCAAGACGTCAGGCGCATCGACGGACGCAAGAGCATCGGTGGTTCGTGTGATCTGCGTGCGGAAGTAGGCACGACCCGGCGCTGTATTCCAGGGACGTTCGCGGCAATATCCATAGGCCGTGGCGTACTGGATACCCGCTTTCGCGGGTATGACCGTCTTTGATGCAGCTAGCTCAACCCGAACCTCACGCCGGCGCGCGCCAGGCCGCCGGCGATTCCGATCGGGGTGCCGTCGGCGCGCCAGCAGGCCGCGCCCGACATCGTCCCATCCGCATGAAACTGGATCGCATTCATGCCCCCTGCGACCGTCGGCACCGCCTGCACGGTGTGGCCGATCGCGGCGAGCCTGGCGCGGACGCTTTCCGGCACCGCCAGTTCGACCTCGAGCGCGTTGCCCTCGGTCCAGACCCGCGGCGCCTCCACCGCCTCCTGCAGGCTCATACCGTGATCGATCAAATTGATCAGCGCCTGCATCGCGCTTGGAAAGATCCGCTTTCCGCCGGGCAGACCGAGCGCATAGACGAGCTTGCCGCCGCGCAGCGCCATGACAGGCGACATCGAGGTGGTGACGCGTTTGCCCGGCGCCAGCGACAGCGCGTGTCCGGGACGCGGATCATACAGGTTCATGTAATTGTTCGGCACCGTGCCAAGGCCCGGAATCAGTATCCTGGCGCCGAACAGATTGTTGATGGTCTGCGTGGTCGCGACCACGTTGCCGAACGCGTCGGCCGCGGTCATGTGCGTGGTATCGGCGCTCTCGAGCTGCGTCACGCCGGCGCCCCAGGCCTGCGCGCGGCCGGGATTGATCATGCGGCGGCGTTCGTCGGCATAAGCCTTCGAGGTCAGGCGCTCGACCGGCACGTTGATGAAATCAGGATCACCGCTGGCGGCGGCGCGGTCGGCAAAGGCGATCTTGAGCGCTTCGGCGAGATAGTGGATCGTCGCGGCGGAGCCGAAGCCGAGTCCGGCGATGTCATAGCCTTCGAGAATGTTGAGCATCTGCGTGATATGCACGCCGGAGGCCGCGGGCGGCGGCGGGCCCAGGATTTCCCAGCCGCGATAGTCGCCGCGGATAGGCTGGCGCTCGACAGTCTTGTAGCTCGTGAGGTCCTTGCTGGTGATGAAGCCGCCATGCTTCTTCATGTAGTCGACGAGGATATCGCCGAGCGGGCCGTGATAAAGCGCCGCCTCGCCATGCTGCGCGATATAGGTCAGCGTCTCCGCATATTCCGGCTGCACCACGCGCTCACCGGCCTGCAGTGGCGTCCCCTTCGGCAGATAGATCGCCGAGATCGCCTTGTCCTTCAGCATCTCGCCGGCGCCGTCGGCAATGCATTCGTGCAGATAGGGCGTGACCGCAAAGCCGCGCGCGGCGTGCCTGATCGCGGGCTGCATGACGTCAGCAAGCGGCATGGTGCCGAACCGCTGCAGCGTCTCGCACCAGGCCTTCAGTGAGCCCGGCACCGCGACCGCTTTCGGCCCATTCAGGTTTTCATCGCCCACGGTATCGAACACGTCATGCGCCGAGCCGGGTTTGGATTTGTAGGTGTCGGGCTTGACCGCCAGCGGCACCGTGCTCTGGCCGTCGATGAAGCGATGGCTGCCGTCGGCGAGCCGGATATGGGCCATGCCGCCGCCGATGATGCCGACCATCATCGGCTCGACTACCGTCAGCGTGAACAGCGTCGCGATCGCTGCATCGATGGCGTTGCCGCCGGCGGCGAGCATTTGGGCACCCGCACTGGACGCCAGCGGATGATTGCTGACCACCATGCCGCGGCTGCCGGAGGCCGGATGCTTCAGGCATTGAAAGCTGGTGGCTGCGCGATCCCGCCAATGGCCCGTCATGGTTTTTCCCCGCTTGTTGTCACTTCTGGCATTTCGCGCACCAGAATGTCGAGCGCCCGTTCTGGACGAAGCGGCGCACGACGCCGCCGCAGCGCGCCGTCTGGCACTTTTCGCCGGCGCGGTCATAGACCGTAAACGCGTGCTGGAAATAGCCGAGTTCGCCCGAGGTCTGGCGGTGATCGCTGATCGAGGAGCCGCCGGCCCTGATCGCCTGGTTGAGCACGGCGTGGATCGACGTCACCAGCCGCCCGGCGTGATCGGTGGGCTCTCCCTTTTTCGTCGACAGCGTCGCGGCCAGCCGGCGCGGCGACAGATGCGAACGGTACAGCGCCTCGCAGACATAGATGTTGCCGAGACCGGCGACCACGCGCTGGTCGAGCAGCGCCGCCTTCAGGCTGGTCTTCTTGTTGGCGCAGGCGCGCGCCAGCATCGCGGCGTCGAACTCATTGCCGAGCGGTTCGGGGCCAAGGCCCTTCAGCAGCGGTTCGTGCTCCAGCGCATTGCGGGCGATGACCTTCATGTAGCCGAAGCGGCGCGGATCGTTGAACACGACGGAGGCGCCCGACGACATGTGAAACACCACGTGATCATGCGCGCGTTCCTCGCCGCGCGGATGGTGGAACCGGCCCGGCGCGGCGGCGGCGCTATCGTGCAGCACCCGGAACGACCCGGACATGCCCAGGTGCATCAGCAGCACGTCGCCGGAGCCAAGATCCGCCATCAGGTACTTGGCGCGGCGGCCGAGGCCGGTCACGGTCTGGCCCTCCAGCCGCGCGATAAAGTCCTTTTGAAAGGGAAACCGCAGGTCCTTGCGCCGGGCTTCGGCCTTGAGGATTGTCGACCCCTCCATGGCGGGCTGCAGGCCGCGGCGGACGGTCTCGACTTCGGGCAATTCAGGCATGCGGGCATTCACCTTATGGAGGTGACGTGATAGCGCCATTGCGGCGGGCGCGCTATGGTCGGCGGACGGAGTATGAGTTGATGGATCGGCCGGATCAAACCACCCATTTTGGCTTCCGGGATGTGCCCCTGGGGGACAAGCAGACGCTGGTGAACGAGGTGTTTCACAGCGTGGCGGCGCGCTACGACCTGATGAACGATCTGATGTCGGCGGGACTGCACCGGGTCTGGAAGGGCATCATGATCAATGCGCTCAACCCGCCGAAGGGGGATGCGCCGTTTGCGCTGCTCGACCTCGCCGGCGGCACCGGCGATATCGCCTTCCGCGCGGCCGAGGCGGCCGGAGCCGGCTTCCACGCCACCGTCTGCGACATCAACGCCGACATGCTCGAGGTCGGCCGCAACCGGGCCTTGGCGCGACATCTCGACCGGCAGGTTTCGTTCGTCGAGGGCAATGCCGAGGCGCTGGCTTTTCCCGATCGCAGCTTCGACGCCTGCACCATTGCATTCGGCATCCGCAACGTGCCGCGGATCGACGCCGCGCTACGCGAGGCCTACCGCGTGCTCCGGCCCGGCGGCCGGTTCCTCTGCCTCGAATTCTCCACCGTCGACATTCCCGGGCTCGACCGGTTGTACGATTTTTTCTCGTTCAACGTGATTCCGCCGCTCGGCCGCGCCGTGACCGGGGATGCGCAATCCTATCAGTACCTCGTCGAATCGATCCGGAAGTTTCCCAGGCCCAATGAGTTTGCCGAGATGATCCGCGCCGCCGGGTTTTCCCGGGTGAAATGGGAGAGCCTCTCCGGCGGCGTGGTGGCGCTGCATTCGGGCTGGCGTTTGTGATCTCTGCGGCGACCCACATCGCGCGGCTGGTGCGTGCCGCCTTCGTGTTCGCGCGCGAGGGCGTGTTCGGCGTCGTCGATCCAAGTCTGGTGCCGCCGCCCGCCCAGTTAGCGCTGCGGCTGGCGCGGCTGATTGAGCGCCCCGGCGTCAAATCCGGGCCGCGGCTGTCGCGCGCGCTGACGCGGCTTGGCCCTGCCTACCTCAAGCTCGGACAGTTTCTGGCGACCCGGCCCGACGTCGTTGGCGTGGCGATGGCGCGCGACCTCGAGAGCCTGCAGGACCGGCTGCCGCCGTTCTCGCAGGCCGAGGCCGAGGCCGTGATCGCGCTGTCGCTGGAACGCCCTGTGGCGCAGTCGTTTGTCAGCTTTGGCCCGCCGGTCGCCGCAGCTTCGATCGCGCAGGTGCATCGCGGCGAGACCGAGCGCGATGGCATCCGCAAATCGGTCGCGGTGAAAGTGCTGCGGCCCAATGTCGCCGCGCGTTTCCGCCGCGACCTCGCCGATTTCTTTTTTGTCGCCCACAATGCGGAGGCGCATTCGGCCGAAGCGCGGCGGCTGCGGCTGATCGAGGTCATCAACACGATGTCGCGGTCGGTGGCGATGGAGATGGACCTGCGGCTGGAAGCGGCCGCGCTGTCGGAGATGGCGGAGAACACACGGGACGACCCGGATTTTCGCGTGCCGGCCGTCGACTGGGACCGCACCACCCATAACGTGCTGACGATGGAATGGATCGACGGCATCGCGCTGAACGACCATGCCCGCCTCGAAGCCTCGAACGTCGACCTGCCCGACCTCGGCCGCAAGGTGATCCAGAGCTTCCTGCGCCACGCGCTGCGCGACGGTTTCTTCCATGCCGACATGCATCCGGGAAACCTGTTCCTCGACGATGCCGGCCGGCTGGTCGCCGTCGATTTCGGCATCATGGGCCGCCTCGGGCCGAAGGAGCGGCGCTTCCTGGCCGAAATCCTGCTCGGCTTCATCACCCGCGACTACCGCCGTGTCGCCGAGGTGCATTTCGAGGCCGGCTACGTGCCCGGTCATCACTCGGTCGACAATTTCGCGCAAGCGATCCGCGCCATCGGCGAGCCGATCCACAACCGCACCGCCGAAGAAATCTCGATGGCGAAGCTGCTGACCCTGCTGCTCGAGGTCACCGGACTGTTCGACATGCAGACCCGGCCCGAATTGATCCTGCTGCAGAAGACCATGGTGGTTGTGGAAGGCGTGGCGCGCGGTTTCGACCCGAAGCTCGATATCTGGAAGATCGCCGACCCCGTGGTGCGCGAATGGATCGAGCGCAATCTCGGCCCGGTGGGACGGATCGAGGGCGCGGTGTCGGGGGCGGGCGAACTCGGCCGGGTGATGGCGAGCCTGCCGTCGATCGCGTCGCGCGCGGTTGCGGTGCTCGAGAACATGGAGAAGATGACCCGGGAAGGCCTGACCTTGTCGCCGGAGACGATTGCGGCGCTGGGCCGTGCCGAGGGCCGCAAGAGCCGCTGGCGGACGGTGGCGCTCTGGATCATTGCGATCACCTTCCTCGGAATTCTGGTTGCCGTTCGACAGTTATGATTGCATTGATAGCATACATGTGATATCATTGATTTCATGACTTCGGAGATTGCCCGTGGCCAGCCTGACCATCCGAAAGCTCGACGACGCCATCAAGTCGCATCTGCGGCTTCGCTCCGCCAGCAATGGCCGTTCGGTCGAGGAGGAGGTGCGGGTCATCCTGCGCGATTATTGCGAGGGTCGGCCGGCGACGGCCGCCCCGGCGCCGACCGCCGCCCCGGCTCAATCTGAACGGCCCACCGCGCCGCAGGCCGTCCATGGTGAGGCCCGCGTCACCTTGATCATCGGCGGCGGCATTGCCGCCTACAAGGCGCTCGACCTGATCCGGCGCCTGAAGGAGCGGCACATCGACGTCCGCTGCGTGCTGACCAGGGCCGCGCAGCAATTCGTCACGCCGCTCGCCGCCAGCGCGCTGTCGCACCAGCGCGTCCATACCGACCTGTTCGACGCCGGCAGCGAGTTCGACGCCGGGCATATCCGGCTCGCCCGCGAATGCGACCTGATCGTGGTGGCGCCCGCAACCGCAGACCTGATGGCGAAGATGGCGCAGGGCCATGCCGACGATCTCGCCAGCGCGATCCTGCTGGCGACGAACCGGCCGATCCTGCTGGCGCCCGCCATGAACCCGCTGATGTGGAACAACGCGGCCACCCGCCGCAACGTGCTGCAGCTGCGTCGCGACGGCGTCGCCATGACCGGACCCAATGCCGGCGAAATGGCCGAAGCCGGCGAAGCCGGCGTCGGGCGGATGTCAGAACCCACCGAGATTGCCGCCGCCGCCATCGACATGCTGCGGCCGCCCAAACCGAGGCCGCTCGCCGGCAAGCACGTCTTGATCACGGCGGGGCCGACCCATGAGCCGATCGATCCCGTGCGCTACATCGCCAATCGCTCGTCGGGCAAGCAGGGATTTGCCATCGCCGCGGCCGCGCAGGCGGCAGGCGCGGATGTCACGCTGGTCTCCGGCCCGGTGGGCTTGCGCGATCCCGCCGGGGTGACGGTAATCCGGGTGGAATCGGCGCGCGACATGCTCGATCAGGTCGAAGCCGCGCTGCCGGCGGACATCGCCATCTTCGCTGCCGCCGTCGCCGACTGGCGCGTCGCCAGCGAAGGCGCGCAGAAGCTGAAGAAGACCACGGCCGGCATGCCGCAGCTCGCACTGGTGGAGAACCCGGATATTCTCGCGACCATCTCGAGGCTGAAGGACGAGCGGCCGCCGCTGGTGATCGGCTTTGCCGCCGAGACCGAGCATCTCATAGACAATGCCAAGGCCAAGATCGCGCGCAAGGGCTGCGACTGGATCCTCGCCAATGACGTCTCGCCGGCGACAGGCGTGATGGGCGGTGATCGCAACACCGTCCACCTGCTGACGCGCAAGGGCAAGGATATCGACGTCGATTCATGGCCGGTCATGACCAAGGAACAGGTCGCGGACAAACTGGTAGCGGCGATCGCCAAAGCGCTGGAGGAGTCTTCGTGAACGCGACCATAAAGGTCGATATCCGCCAACTGCCGCACGGCGAGGGTCTCGCTTTGCCGGCCTACCAGAGCGCAGACGCAGCCGGCCTCGATCTGCTGGCCGCGGTGCCCGCAGACACGCCCTTGATTCTAGCGCCCGGCAGATACGCTGCCGTACCGACCGGGCTTTCGATCGCGCTGCCCTCCGGCTACGAGGCCCAGGTGCGGCCCCGCTCCGGCCTCGCCGCCAAACACGGCGTCACCGTGCTGAATTCGCCCGGCACGGTGGATGCGGATTATCGCGGCGAGATCAGCGTGCTGCTGATCAACCACGGCAATGAGGCCTTTGCCGTTCGGCGCGGTGAACGCATCGCGCAGCTCGTGATCGCGGCGGTGGTGCGGGCGCAACTGGTTGAGGTGGGGACGCTTTCGGCCACCGGGCGCGGCAGCGGCGGCTTCGGATCGACCGGCCGCTGATCGAATCCCCGACCGGTAAGGATCGACCCGGCAGGTCGGGATGCGGCCCGGCTTGGCGAGATTCGCCGCGATTGTTCAATGCAGCATTTTTTCACAACCGGCTTTCACGTTCACGGTCTGGACTCTTACCGCCCGACTCCCCAAGGGGATACTCTCAACCGATTCGTACGGAGCGCGACCCGCGAAAGTGGGGACCGGTTTGGCGTCCGGGCACGCTCCAAACCTGAGCCAGCGTTTGATCCCATCGCCAGACCGCTCATACTTGGCGGATTGCGCGCGGGGGGCAGCGCCAGGCTTAAGTCGTGCGTTTTGGGGCAAGGAATGTCGGGCGTGGTCGCGGCGATGCGTGGAACCCTGCTGTCGCGCACCTCACTGGCGCGCCACGGTCTGATTGTGCTTGCCGCCGCGCTGTTCACCGCGCCGGAGCCGGCGCTTGCCAGCGACATGGCCTTCACGCAGGCAATTTCGGACTGGCTTGAGCTCTATCATCAGGAATTCGCGGCCCTGACGACGGCGCTCGCGCTGCTCGGCTTCACCGTCCTCGCCGCGATCCTACTGATGCGTACCCGCATTCGGGCCACCCGAAACGAACTACGGCTCCGCTCCGACATCGCCGAATTGCAAGTTCAGGCCGACCGGCTTCGCGCGCTCCTGTTCGCCGAACCCCAGATCCTGATCGCCTGGGCTGCCGGCGATAGCCGGCCCCAGATCAGCGGCGACACCACGCTGCTGATCTCCCAGGACACCTCGGCGAACTCGCCGCAACGCATCCTCGCCTTTGGAACCTGGCTGCCGCCGGAACCGGCGCGGCAGATGGACCATGCCGTCGTCGCCCTGCGTGAGGCCGGCGAAGGCTTCCTGCTCAATCTCTTTACCGCGAACGGCCGCGCATTCGAAGCGATGGGTCGCGCCATCGGCGGCCAGGCCGTTGTCAGGATTCGAGAACTCGGCGGACTTCGCCGCGACCTCGCCGAATCAAACCTCCGCTACAGGACGCTGCAGGAAGAAACCGAACTGCTGCGCGACTTCGCCGCTGCCACGCCCTGGCCGATGTGGGCCAGAAGCGCGGACGGTCAGCTGCGCTACGCCAATGCCGCCTATGTTCAGGCCACCGAAGGCGCAAGCATCACCGATACCGTCGAGCGCAACCTCGAACTGCTGGAGAACGACCAGCGTGCCGAGATGAGCCGGGCGCTGAACGACAATTCCAGCTTCAGCGCCCGGCTGCCGATCGTGGTCGGCGGCGAACGGCGGATCTACGATGTGCAGGCGCTGAAGCTGGCCGCCGGCAGCGCCGGCATCGCCATCGACGCCAGCGAGGCAACCGCGTTGCGCGACGCCATGGACCGGATGGCGGAAGCCCATCGCCGTACCCTTGACCAGCTGTCGTCGGGCGTGGCCGTGTTCGACGCTCAGCGGCGGCTCGCCTTCTACAATGAATCCTACCGGCGGCTGTGGAGCCTCGATCAGGCCTTCCTCGACTCCCATCCCGACGATTCCAGCGTCCTCGACCGCCTTCGCGCGGCGCGCAAGCTTCCGGAGCAGCCGGACTTCCGGGTCTGGAAAGCCAAGCTGCACGAAGCCTATCGCGCCATCGAACCGGAAAGTTACACCTGGTTCCTGCCGGACGGCCGGGCGCTCAGCGTGGTCACCACGCCGAACCTCGAAGGCGGCGTCACCTATCTGTTCGACAACGTCACCGAAAGCCTCGATCTGGCGCGAAGGTTCGACCGGCTGACGCGCGTCCAGCACGAGACGCTCGACAATCTCGCCGAGGCGGTGGCGGTGTTCGGCAGCAACGGCCGGGTAGAGTTGTTCAACCCGGCCTTTGCGAAGATGTGGAGGCTGTCGGCTGACTCGCTGAAGGAGCAGCCGCACATCGAAACCGTGGAGGCATGGTGCAAGCCGCTGTTCGATGACGAACGCGCCTGGCGCGCGCTGCGTGAGGCGATCACCGCCATCGATAACCGCGCGCAGGAATCGCTCAAGCTCGATCGCAAGGACGGCAGCGTGCTTGACTGCATGACCATGCCGCTGCCCGACGGCGCGACCATGCTGACATTCCAGGACATCACGGACACCGAGAATGTCGAGCGGGCGCTCCGCGAACGAAACGAGGCGCTGGAAGCCGCCGATCAGATGAAGGTCGATTTCGTCCACCACGTGTCCTACGAATTGCGCGCGCCCCTCACCACGATCATCGGCTTCGCGCATTTCCTCAGCGATCCCTCGACCGGGCCGCTGACGCCAAAACAGGCGGAATATCTCGACTACGTCACCAAATCGACCAATGCATTGCTGGCGCTCACCAACAACATCCTCGATCTCGCCACCATCGACGCCGGCGCCATGAAACTCGAGATCGGACCCGTCGATATCGGGAAAGCCATCCAGGCCGCCGCCGAAGGCATCCAGGACCGGTTGGCGACCGACCGCATCGAACTCAAGGTTGAGATCGACCCCGACGCCGGAAACTTCATCGGCGACGAGCGGCGCGTGGTGCAGGTGCTGTTCAACCTGCTCGCCAACGCCGTCGGCTTCTCGCCGCACGACGCCACGGTCACGATCCGCGCCCGGCGGATCGATCACCGCGTCCTGTTCTCCGTTACCGATTCCGGTCCCGGCATCCCCCCCGACGTCAAGGACAAGGTGTTCGACTGGTTTGAAAGCCACTCCAACGGCTCGCGGCACCGCGGCGCCGGCCTCGGCCTGTCACTGGTGCGCTCCTTTGTCGAACTGCATGGCGGCAAGGTGCGGGTCGATTCGACGGTCGGCATTGGCACGACGGTCACCTGCGAGTTTCCGATCGACCAGAACGCGCATCGCAACGCCGCCGAATGACCCCGCCCGCGACATTCTCGGCGACGCTGGCGGACGAGACGGCCACGGCGCATTTGATGGCCGACCTTGCGCTGCTGGTCGGTCCGGGCGACACCATCACGCTTTCGGGCGATCTCGGCGCCGGCAAGACCGCCGCTGCTCGGGCCATGATCCGCTATCTCGCCAACGATCCGGCGCTGGAGGTGCCAAGCCCGACGTTCACCCTGGCGCAGAGCTACGAGCTGCCGCTTCCGGTCGTTCATGCCGATCTCTACCGCATCAACGATTCGAGCGAACTGGAGGAAATCGGGCTGTCGCCGCTGCCCGAGGCCACGCTGGCGCTGATCGAATGGCCGGAACGCGCGCCGGATGCGCTGCCCGCAGACCACATCAACGTCGCGTTCAGCCATCTTCCGGAGAGCGGATCCACCGCCCGCACCGCTGACATCACCGGCTACGGCAAGGCTGCGGCGCAGGTCGCGCGGCTCGCTGCATTGCGTGGTTTCCTGGAGAGCGCGGGCTTTTTGGACGCGCAGCGTGAGCGCATGCCGGGCGACGCTTCGACGCGCTCCTATGCGCGGCTCGCTCGCGACGAAGGCACCTCGATCCTGATGAACGCGCCGCGCCGCCCGGACGGCCCGGCGATCTACGACGGGAAATCCTACAGCGCTGCGGTTCATCTCGCCGAGGACGTCAAACCGTTCGTCGCCATCGCCGATGGACTGCGCGCGCACGGCTTTTCCGCACCCGAGATCCGCCACGCCGACCTCGATACCGGCTTCCTGATCACCGAGGATTTCGGCAGCGACGGTATCGTCGAAGGTGATCCGCCGCGGCCGATCGCCGAGCGCTATGAAGCAGCGATCGACATGCTTACGGCGCTGCACCGCCAGGCCATGCCGGCGACGGTGCCGCTGGCGCCCCGTCTCACCTACGACATCCCGGTTTTCGATATCGAGGCCTGGCTGGTCGAGATCGGACTCATGCTCGAATGGTATCTGCCGCAGCGCGGCGCCGCGGCAAGCCGGGAACAGCGCGCGGAATTCATCGCAATGTGGCGCAAATTGCTGGCAAAGCCTGCGGCCGCGCCGCGTACCTGGGTGATGCGGGATTTTCACTCGCCCAACATTCTCTGGCTGGGTGATCGCCCCGGGGTGTTGCGCGTCGGCCTGATCGACTTTCAGGATGCGGTGCTGGGCCCCGCGGCCTACGATCTGGTTTCGTTGCTGCAGGATGCGCGCATCGACATCCCGGAACAGCTCGAACTGACGCTGCTGACCCGCTATATCAGGGCCCGGCGCACCGCCGAGGCCGACTTCGATGCTGCCGGCTTTGCCGAGATCTACGCCATCATGTCGGCGCAGCGGAACACCCGCCTGCTCGGAACCTTTGCCCGGCTGAGCCAGCGCGACGGAAAGCGCCAATATTTGCGTCACCAGCCTCGAATCTGGACCTATCTGAACCGCTCGCTGGCGCATCCGGCGCTGGGCGCGCTTCGCCGCTGGTATGCCGCCAACGTCCCACCGCCCGCCCGCTGATTTACCTTCCGTTAGCATCTCCGCCGCTACTCTGGCACCGGCTATGCGGGAAGGCGCGGCCAGCCCCTTAAAAGCGGGATTGTGACCATGGGCTTCGGAGAACGACGCAAAGGAGATCGGGTTGTGTTCGAGCGCGGCCTTGCCGCGCACATGATGGGTATCGACGGTACCTGGCGGCGCAACTGCGTGTTGGAAGACGTCTCGGAGACCGGAGGCAAGCTGACCGTGGAGGGCTCGGTCGAGGGCCTGCACCTGAAGGAATTCTTCCTGCTGCTGTCCTCGACGGGGCTGGCTTACCGCCGCTGCGAACTGGCCTGGGTCCATGGCGATCAGATCGGCGTCAATTTTCTCCTGCGAGGCGATAAGAAGAAGAACAGGAAGAAGACCGCCACAAGCGAGGCCACCGCGGCCGAAGCCTGAGGATGGGTCGGGGCGAAGCCGTCTTACAGCCGTCACAGGCGACGACTATGGCCTCAACGTCGCTGTCGCCGGCGGACCGCCGTGGTATCATCCACGACGCAATTTCAATGGTTCGAGAACAGCGATGCCGGTTACGCCCACCAAAGCCATGGTCCTTGCCGCCGGCCTCGGCCTGCGGATGCGCCCGTTGACCGAGCATTTGCCGAAGCCGCTGGTGCGGGTTGCCGGACAGCCGCTGCTCGACCACGTGCTGGACAAGCTCGCCGGGGCCGGTGTCGCCGAAGCCGTGGTCAACGTCCATTATCTGCCGGACCAGATCATTCAGCACGCGGCGTCCCGCGCGCGGCCTCGCGTCGTAATCTCCGACGAACGCAGCCATGTGCTCGGCACCGGGGGCGCCGTGGTGAAGGCGTTGCCGCTGCTGGGCAAGGAGCCGTTCTTCCTTGTGAACGCCGACACGATGTGGATCGACGGGGTAAGACCCAATATGACGCGGCTGGCCGAAACCTTCGATCCTGACCTGATGGACATTCTGCTGCTGATGGCGCCGACGACGAGCAGCATCGGCTATGGCGGCCGTGGCGATTACGCGATGCTGCCGGACGGCGCGTTGCGCAAGCGCCGGGAACATCAGGTGGTGCCGTTCGTCTATGCCGGCGCGGCGATCATGTCGCCGTCGCTGTTTGCCGACATGCCGGCGGGCGAGTTCTCCCTGACCATGATCTTCGACCGCGCCAACGAACAGGAACGGCTGTTCGGCCTGCGGCTCGACGGCGTCTGGATGCATGTCGGGACCCCGGACGCGGTCGAGGCCGCGGAAGAGGCGTTCCTGGAAAGCGTGGCGTAGCTCCGGATTCGGCATCCAATTAGGTTGTCATGCCCCGCCAGCGGGTCCTGTGGGGAACGGCTGGCCTCTCCACCCATGACCTGTTCCTAATACCTCCCTATATTGCCCTGACCTCGAATCAGGAAGTCCATGCGCGTTTTCAGCGTTCCCGTTTCCGCGCCGTTCCTGCGCACCGTGATTGCTGCGCTGGTCAACGGCCGGGTGGTGGAGGGATTCGAGGCACGCAAGGATCCCCTGAATCTCGCGCGGGCGACGCTGTACCTGCCGACCCGACGCGCCGGCCGGCTGGCGCGGGAAATCTTTCTCGACGAATTGAATACGAACGCAGCCATCCTGCCGCGCATTGTCGCGCTTGGCGATATCGACGAAGACGAACTGGCGTTTTCCGAAGGCTCCGAGCCATTCGGCGACGTCGCGCCGCTGGACCTTCCGCCACGGCTCGGCGAACTCGAACGCCGGCTGACGCTGGCGCATCTGGTAGCGGCGTGGGCGAAAGGTCCGGTGCTGGCGCCGCTGGTGGTCGGCGGCCCGGCATCGACGCTGGCGCTGGCCGGTGACCTGGCGCGGCTGATGGACGACATGGTCACCCGTGGCGTCGCCTGGGAAACGCTCGACAGCCTGGTGCCGGACCAGTTCGACAAATACTGGCAGCACTCGCTGGATTTCCTGCGCATCGCGCGCAAGGCGTGGCCCGACCACCTCAAGGAGATCGGCCGGATCGAGCCTGCGGACCGGCGCGACCGCCTGATCGAAGCGGAAGCCGTCCGGCTGGCCGCGCATCATGAAGGGCCGGTCATCGCAGCGGGTTCGACCGGCTCGATGCCGGCGACCGCGAAATTCCTGACCGTGGTGGCCGCCCTGAAGCACGGCGCCGTGGTGTTACCGGGGCTCGATACCGATCTCGACGACGAGGCCTGGCAGACAATCGGTGGCGTCAGGGACGCGCAAGGCAGGTTCACCACGCAGCCCTCCTCGAACCACCCGCAATACGCGATGCAGGCGCTGCTCGATCGTTTCGGCCTCAAGCGAGGCGATGTCGAAATTCTGGCGACGCCGGCGCCGCAGGGCCGCGACGTGCTGGTGTCGGAGGCGATGCGCCCTTCCGCCGCGACCGGGCAGTGGCATGACCGGTTGGCGCAGCCGGATGTCTCGCGAAAGATCGACGGCGGCATGACCAACCTTGCGGTCGTCGAAGCGCCCAATCCGGAACTGGAGGCGCTGGCGATCGCGGTGGCGATGCGCGAAGCGCGGCATCTCGACAGATCAGCCGCGCTGGTGACGCCGGACCGCGCACTGGCGCGGCGGGTGATGGCGGCGCTGACCCGTTGGGATCTCGAGTTCGACGATTCCGGCGGCGACGCGCTGATGGATACGCCGGCCGGAATTTTCGCCCGTCTCGCCGCCGAAGCCGCCACCCATGGACTGGAGCCGGCAACCCTGCTGGCATTGCTGAAGCATCCGCTGTTACGGCTTGGCGGCGCGGCTGGCGCGTTCAGGCGCGCGATCGAATCGCTCGAGCTTGCGATCTTGCGCGGCACCCGGCCGCAGGCCGGAAGCCACGGGCTTGCGCGCGATTTCGACCGCTTCTGCGCCGAACTCGGCAAGCTCAAACGCAAAAAAGAGGTATCATCACTTCACGCCTCCGAACCGCGCGCGAGATTGACGGACGACGAGCTGGACCAGGCCCGATCGTTGATTGCAGCGTTGCAGCAGGCGTTGTCGCCGCTGGAAGGCGTCGCGGTCGCAACGCCGCATGACTTCGCCGAACTGGCGCACCGTCATCGCGAGGCGCTGATCGCATTGTCGTCCGATGATATGGGAGTTGCGGTCGTGTTCGAGGGCGGACAGGGATCGGCGCTTGCCGCGGCATTCGACGATCTCCTGTCCGAACAGAAGCCAAGTGGCCTGATGGTCCAGCCCGGCGACTACCCCGACGTGTTCCGGACCGCGTTTGCCGAGCGCATGGTTCGGCGCCCCGAAGCGGCCAGCGCGCGCCTGCACATCTACGGTCAACTGGAAGCGCGGCTGACCGAAACCGACCGCGTCATTCTCGGCGGCCTGGTCGAGGGCGTGTGGCCACCGGCGCCGCGGGTGGATCCGTGGCTGAGCCGGCCGATGCGCCATGAACTCGGCCTCGACCTGCCGGAGCGGCGCATCGGCCTCGCCGCACACGACTTCGCGCAATTGCTGGGAGCGGGCGAGGTCATCCTGACCCATTCGGCCAAGGTCGGCGGCGCGCCCGCCGTGGCCTCGCGCTTCCTGCACCGGTTAGAGGCCGTCGCCGGCCAGGCGCGCTGGGACGCGGCCCGGTGCGCCGGCGAGCGCTATGTCCGCTTCGCCGCTGAACTCGACCGGCCAGACAAGGTCGAACCAGCCAAACAACCCGCGCCGAAACCGACGCGCGCGGCGCGGCCGCTGAAGCTATCGGTTACCGCGATCGAGGATTGGTTGCGCGATCCCTACACGATCTATGCGCGGCACATTCTGCGGCTTGACCCGCTCGACGCCGTCGATATGCCGCTGTCGGCGGCCGACCGCGGCTCCGCGATCCATGGCGCGCTCGGCGAGTTCACGCAGAAGTCTGCCACCGCCCTCCCCGAGCAACCCGCGCTGGTGCTGCGCGGGATCGGCGAGAAATATTTCGAACCGCTGATGGAACGGCCCGAGGCGCGCGCGCTGTGGTGGCCGCGGTTTCACCGCATCGCCGGATGGTTTGCGGAATGGGAGCTGGCGCGACGCGGTAACATCAGCAGGATTCTGGCCGAAATCCGCGGCGAGATCGGCATCCCGCTTGACCATGGCCGCACCTTCATCCTCTCCGCGCGCGCCGACCGGATCGAGCAGCGCCGCGATGGCAGCTTTGCAATCCTCGATTACAAGACGGGACAACCGCCGACCAACAAGCAGGTGCGCATGGGGCTGTCGCCGCAGCTGACGCTGGAGGCTGCGATCCTGCGCGAAGGCGGCTTTGCGGATATCGACGCCGGCTCGTCTGTCGGCGAACTCGTCTATGTCAGGCTGAGCGGCAACAATCCGCCGGGCGAGCAGCGTTCGCTGGAGCTGAAGATCAGAAACAGCGATACGCCGCAGCCGCCCGACGAGGCCGCCGCCTACGCCCGCGCCGCGCTCGAAGCCCTGATTCGCAAGTTCGAGGACGAGGACACAGCCTATACGTCCCTGAACCTGTCGATGTGGTCGACCCGCTACGGCGCCTATGACGACCTCGCCCGCATCAAGGAATGGTCGGCGGCCGGCGGCCTCGGAATCGAGGAGCGATGAAGGCTCCCCGCATCATTCCCGACATCGTTCGCGCGGCGCAGGCGCGCGCATCCGACCCGGCGGCATCCGCCTTCGTGTCGGCGAACGCGGGGGCCGGAAAGACCCACGTGCTGGTGCAGCGGGTGATCCGGCTGCTGCTGGCGGGTGTGCCGCCGGAAAAAATCCTCTGCATCACCTTCACCAAGGCCGCCGCCGCCAACATGGCGGAACGCGTGTTCTCCACGCTTGGCGATTGGGTAACGCTCCACAACGCCGCGCTGGACAGGGCGATCCGGGAGACCGGGATTCCGCATCCCGATGCCCGGCTGCGAAAGGCGGCGCGCAAGCTGTTCGCCGGCGCGCTGGAGACGCCGGGCGGGCTGAAAGTGCAGACCATCCACGCGCTGTGTACACGGCTGCTGCAGCAATTTCCGTTCGAGGCCAATGTCCCGGCGCGTTTCACCGTGCTCGACGACCGCGACCAGAACGAGATGATGGAGCGCGCCAATCTCCAGGTTTTTCTCGACGCCGCGCGCAACCCCGAAAGCGCCACCGGGCAGGCGCTGACGACGGCGATGGCGAGCGCCGCCGACGTCACCTTCAAGGACGTGGTGCGCGAGGCCTGCCTCAGCCGCAATTTCCTGGCCTGGACCGACGCCGTCGGCAGCGCGCATGCCGCCGCCGCGCAGATTTCGGCGGCGCTCGGCGTCGATCCCGACGATCGGATCGAGGATGTCGAGCGCGAGATTGTGGATGGGGCGCACCTGCCGCGGTCGCGATGGTCGGATGCCGCAATCGCGCTGGATAGCGGCAACAAATCCGATCAGGACCGGGCGATGAAGCTTCGTGCGGCGCTGGCTTTCTCCGGCGCCGCCCAGGTGGAAGAATATCTCGGCGTCTTCTTGACCGACGAGCGCGCCCCCCGCAAATCCGTACTGACGAAAAAATTCGTCGACAACAACCCTGAACTTGGCCGGCAATTCGAGCAAGAAGCGCTCCGCCTCACGCCGCTGATCGCAAAGCGCCGCGCGGTCATTGCCCGCGACCGTACCGGGGCGCTGCTGCATATCGCCACCGCCGCGTCGGCGAACTACCGGCGCGAGAAGCAGGCGCGCGGCCTGCTCGACTATGACGATCTGATCGACAAGACGCTGGCGATGCTCGACAACGTCGCCGCCGGCTGGGTGCATTACAAGCTCGACCGCGGCGTCGACCATGTGCTGATTGACGAGGCGCAGGACACCAGCCCACGACAATGGGACATTGTCAGCCATATCATTTCGGAATTCACGTCGGGCTCCGGCGCCCGCGACGGCGTGATCCGAACAGTGTTCGCGGTCGGTGACGAAAAGCAGTCGATCTTTTCGTTTCAGGGCGCCGCGCCCCGCGAGTTCGATCTGCGCCGCCGGACGCTGAAGAAACGGTTCGAGAACGCCGGGCTGAAGTTCGATCCGGTCACTTTCACCTATTCGTTCCGCTCCGGGCCGGAAATCCTGCACGCGGTCGACCATGTCTTCCGCAAGGAGGATGTGTTCCGAAGCATCCACGCGGTCGAGACCGGATATCCGATCCATCATGCGCTGGAAGACGCCGGCCCCGGCGCGATCGACCTCTGGGAACTCGCCGTGAGCGACGACAAGCAGGATATCGAGGGCTGGCGCGCGCCGTTCGATGGCCTGTCCATGACCAGCCCCGAAGTGAAGCTGGCGCGGCGCATCCAGGCCGAGATCAAGGCGCTGGTCGAAGCCGGCACGCTGACGGGCAGCGGGGACGACCGTCGCCGGCTGCGCTACGGCGACGTGCTGGTGCTGGTGCGACGGCGCGGCAACGCGTTCGACGCCGTGATCCAGGCATTGAAGCACGCGGGCATCCCCGTCGCCGGCGCCGACCGCCTAAAGCTGACCGAGCACATCGCCGTTGTCGACCTGATGAACCTGGCTGACGCCCTGCTGCTGCCGCAGGACGACCTGGCGCTGGCGGTGGCGCTGAAGAGCCCGCTGTTCGGGCTCACCGAGGACGACCTGTACGAGATCGCCTGGCAGCGCAAGGGGACGTTGCGCGCCGCGCTGGCCGCCCATGAGGCTTCGGGAGGCCGATTGAGGGATGCGCTGCGGCGGCTCGAAGCCTGCGAACGCCGCTTCGCCGGCGAGACGCCGTTTGCCTTCTATGCCTGGCTGCTCGGCGGCGACGGCGGCCGGGCGCGGATCCTGCGACGACTGGGCCATGAGGCCAACGATGCGCTCGACGAGTTTCTCGAACTGGCGCTGAGCTACGAGCGCAAGGCGCCGGCCTCGCTGCAGGGGTTCATGGCATGGCTGCGCGCGGCCGACCTCGAAGTGAAGCGCGACATGGAAATCTCGCGCAACGAAGTCCGGGTCATGACCGTGCATGGCGCCAAGGGGCTGGAGGCGTCCGTGGTGTTCCTGGTGGACACCACGACGTCGCCCTCGGATACGCAGCGGCTGAAACTGATTCATCTGCCGCAGGGCAATGCCGGTCCGCATGCCCCTGGCGTCGTGGTCTGGGCCGGCCGCAAGGCCGAGGATCCATCCGCCGTCGCCGCGGCGCGCGCGGCCATGCTCGACGATACCGAGGATGAATACCGCCGCCTGCTGTATGTCGCGATGACCCGCGCGGCCGACCGGCTGATCGTCGGCGGCTGCATGCCCGGCAACATGAAGAATGTCCGGCCGGACTGCTGGTACGATCTGATCACCAAGGGCCTCGCCGAGTCGGACTTGCGGCTTCAGGAGATCGAAACCTCGGCGGGGGTGGTGAAGCGCTACACGCGGGCGGAGGAGGCGTCGGCGTTGGCGGCGCCGGTTTTCACGGTCGCGACAACCACGCCAGCCGAGCGCCCATCCTGGCTGCTGACACCCGCACGATCACTGCCATCGACGGAAAGCGTTTTGCGACCTTCCGACCCCGCCGAGAGCGACGGCCGCCCGGTGCGGCCGTCCGAATCCCCCGGGCAGCGCGCCCGCGCCCTGCAACGCGGCTCGCTGACGCATCGGCTGCTGCAATCGCTGCCCGACATCCCCGACGGCCAGCGCCGCGCGGCCGCTCTCGCCTACCTCGCCCGCAACGCCGACGGCTGGACCGGGGAAGAACAGCAGGCGCTGGCGGACGGCCTGCTCGCCCTGATCGCGGATGCGCGCTTCGCGCCGGTGTTCGCCGCCGGCAGCCGCGCTGAAGTGCCGATCGTCGGACGGCTGCGGCGCGCCGACGGGCAGCCGGTGCTGGTGTCAGGGCAAGTCGATCGCCTCGTAGTCACCGGTCGGGAAGTCCTGATCGTCGATTTCAAGACCAGCCAAGCGCCGCCCGGCCGGCCCGAGGAGGCCCCCGGCGCCTATGTCCGCCAGCTCGCGCTGTATCGGGCAGTGCTCGCCAGGCTTTATCCCCAGCTGCCGGTCCGTGCGGCGCTGCTGTGGACCGAAACCCCTGAATTGACGGAGGTTTCCGCCCACGCGCTGGAGGCGGAGCTGGCATCTCATCATCTTGGCGTGAGCCCGCTTGACCCGGCGGTACCGCGTTCATAGGTTGGCCCCTATCGTGCCGGACGCGATTCTCTCCCGTCCGCCAATTCCCAACCGAACGAGGTATTCCATGGCCGTTGGCAAGGTTTCCGACGCCGATTTCGAAGCCGAAGTGCTCAACGCGACCGGCCCGGTGGTAGTTGATTTCTGGGCCGAATGGTGCGGCCCTTGCCGAATGATCGCACCCGCGCTGGACGAGATTTCCGGGGCGATGGGCGACAAGGTCAAGATCGTGAAGCTGAATGTCGACGAGAGCCCGAAGACGGCGTCGAAATACGGCGTGATGTCGATCCCGACATTGATGATCTTCAAGGGCGGCGAGATGGCCTCGCGTCAGGTCGGCGCCGCGCCGAAGCAGAAGCTGCAGCAGTGGATCTCCGCCGCGGTTTGATCCGCCCCAACTGTCGATGAAAGAACGGCCGGCGCGCAGCCGGCCGTTTGCGTTGAGCGATGCTTCTCACGGGAACTACGCCGGCGGCGTTCCGTTGGCGGCCAGCACATGGCCGGCGAGGTAGAGCGAGCCGGTAATCAGAATCCGCGGCGGCGCCTCATAGGCCAGCCGCGACAAGGTCTGCAGCGCGGCTTCGACGCTTGCGGCGTTTTCCACCCGCATGCCGAGCGCGCGCGCCGCATCCGCCAGCCGGTCCGGCGGCATCGCGTTGTCATGGCCGGGGATCGGCACCGCCACGATGTGGCGCGTCAGGCCGACGAAATTGGCGAGGAACGCGCCCGCGTCCTTGTTGGCCATCATGCCCGCGATCACCACCAGCGGCCTCGACACCCGTTCCTCGAGATCGCCGAGCGCCGCGGCGGCGACGCGTCCGCCTTCGGCGTTGTGTCCGCCGTCGAGCCAGATTTCGGAGCCCGGGGGGGCCTGTTCGACCAGCGCGCCCGCGACCAGCCGCTGCATCCGCGCCGGCCATTCGGCGTTGACGATTCCGGCCTCGAACGCGGCGGCCTCGATCCTGAACGCCTCGACCGCGCGCAAGGTCGCAATCGCCAGCCCGGCATTGTCGAACTGATGACGCCCGAACAGTTTTGGCGCCGCGAGGTCCATCAGGCCGCGCTCGTCCTGGTAAACCAGCCGCCCACGCTCGACGCCGACATGCCATTGCTGCCCGGCGGGATGCAGCGGCGCCCGCATGCGGCCAGCCTGCGCCTCGATCACCGCCATCGCCTCCGGCGACTGCTCGGCGCAGATCGCCGGCGCGCCGCGCTTGATGATGGCGGCCTTTTCTCCAGCGATCGCCGCCAGTGAGTTGCCGAGAAACTCCATGTGATCCATGCTGACAGGCGTAATGACGACGGCGACCGGCCGTTCGATGACGTTGGTGGCGTCGAGCCGGCCGCCGAGGCCGGTTTCAAGCAACACCACATCGGCTTCCTGCTGCGCGAACAGGCAGAACGCCGCGGCGGTCTTGATCTCGAAAATCGTGATCGGCCCGCCCTGGTTGACCCGCTCGCAATGCTCCAGCACCCGGCGCAGTTCGTCATCGCTGACCAGCCGGCCGCCGAGGCGAAAGCATTCGTTGATCCGCACCAGATAGGGCGAGGTATAGACGTGGACGCGCAGTCCGGCGGCTTCCAGGATCGCGCGCAGATAGGCGATGGTCGAGCCCTTGCCATTGGTTCCCGCGACATGGATCACGGGCGGCAGCAGGCGTTCGGGATGGTCGAGCCGCGCCAGCAGGCGCTGCGTGCGCTCCAGGCCGAGCTCGATCCGCTCCGGATGCAAGGCCGACAGCCGCGCGATCAATTTCCCGAGCGACTCGGGATGGGCGGCAGGCAGGTTCATGCCTGAGGTGCGGCCGGCGCGGCATCCGGCGCCGCTGCGACCGCGGCCGGGACCGCCTCCTCCGGCGCAGGCTTCGCGGCGGCCTCGAGCGCCGGCGATCTGGTCAACAGCCGGCACAGCCGCGCCAGGGTCGGGCGCATCTGGTGGCGATGCACGACCATGTCGACCATGCCGTGGTCGAGCAGATATTCGGCGCGCTGGAAACCTTCCGGCAGTTTCTCGCGGATCGTCTGCTCGATGACGCGCGCCCCGGCGAAGCCGATCAGCGCGCCGGGCTCGGCGATCTGCACGTCGCCGAGCATCGCGTAGGACGCGGTGACGCCGCCGGTGGTCGGATTGGTCAGCACCACGATGTAGGGCAATTTCGCCTCACGCAGCATCTGCACGCCGACGGTGGTGCGCGGCATCTGCATCAGCGACAGAATGCCTTCCTGCATCCGCGCGCCGCCCGAGGCCGCAAACACGATGAAGGGCGATGCCTTTTCGACCGCGAGTTCCAGCCCACGCACGATCGCTTCGCCGGCAGCCATGCCGAGCGAGCCGCCCATGAAGTCGAAGTCCTGTACCGCGACCACGACGCCGGCGCCCTCGAGCTTGCCGTAGCCGACCTTGATGGCGTCGTTCAGCCCGGTCTTGGCGCGCGCGTCCTTGATGCGATCGGCGTATTTCCGTTCGTCGCGGAACTTCAGCGGATCGGCCGTCACCTCAGGCAGCGCGATGTCGTACCAGGTCTCGTTGTCGAAGATCGACTTCAGCCGCGCCACCGCGCCCATGCGCATGTGGTAGTTCGAACCGGGAATGACGAACTGATTGGCCTCGACGTCCTTGTAGAACACGAGCTGCCCGGAATCCGGGCACTTGATCCACAGATTCTCCGGCGTCTCGCGGCGCAGGATGCTGCGGATCTTCGGCCGGACGACATTGGTGAGCCAGTTCATGCTTCGCTCCGGGTGCGCTCAGTCACGCATTAGTCAGACTATATGGCGGCGCGGGCCAAGCCCGGCAAGGCGCGTTGTCCACCGCAATCGCGGCTTATTCCGCGGCCTGGCGGGCGCTACGGACGCCTTCGGCCAGCGAAGACACCAGATCGGCTACCGCGGTCACGGTGCCCGCGGTCGCCCGCCCCTCGGCGTCAAGGTTGGCCTTCAAGGCATCGACCAGCGCGGTTCCGACCACGGCGCCGTTGGCGTTCTGTGCAATCGCGCGCGCCGCGTCCGGGGTGCGGATTCCGAAGCCGACGCAAACCGGCAATTTTGTATGGCGCTTGATGCGGGCGACGGCTTCGCCGACCGCGGTGGAATCGGCGCCGGCGCTGCCGGTGATGCCGGTGATCGACACATAGTAGACGAAGCCCGAGGTGTTCGCGAGCACCGCGGGCAGGCGCTTGTCGTCAGTGGTCGGCGTCGCCAGGCGGATGAAGTTGAGCCCTGCCTTCATCGCCGGCAGACAGAGTTCGCCGTCTTCCTCCGGCGGCAGGTCAACGATGATCAGGCCGTCGACGCCCGCGGTCTTCGCATCGGCGAGGAATCGATCGACGCCGTAGATGTAGATCGGATTGTAATAGCCCATCAGCACCAGCGGCGTCGTGGTGTCGTCGTTGCGGAAGCCGCGGACCATCGCCAGCGTCTTCTTCAGCGTCATGCCGGCTTTCAGCGCGCGCAGGCCCGCCGCCTGGATCGAGGGCCCGTCCGCCATCGGATCGGTAAAGGGCATGCCGATCTCGATGATGTCGGCGCCGGCCTTCGGCAGCGCCTTGATGAGGTCGAGCGACGTCTTCGGATCGGGATCGCCGGCCATCAGGAAGGTGACAAACGCCGAGCGGCCCTGCCTGGCAAGTTCGGCGAATGTCGCGTCGATCCGGGTGGTCATGGTGCGAGCCTCGCAGCGGCATGCCCTTTACTGAAACTTGCGCTCGCGGCGACACCCCCACCCCGGCCCTCCCCCGCAAGCGGGAGAGGGAGCGGAGTTCGCCCGGTCGATCGTTCGTTCAAGCCAAGGCGATGGAGAAGGCGACGCGGTGCAGGCGATTTTCGCGCCGCCACGGCCGTCGATTCCCTCTCCCGCCTGCGGGGGAGGGCTGGGGTGGGGGCTCTCTCCCGGGATTCGATGCCCGCAATCATCACGGCTTCTTCCTGCCCTTCAGGATATCGCCGACCTGCGGCACGTCCTTGTCGCCGCGGCCGGAGAGGTTGACCACCATCAGGTGGTCGCTCGGCCGCTTCGGCGCCAGTTCCATCACCTTGGCAATCGCATGCGCCGGCTCGAGCGCGGGGATGATGCCCTCGAGCCGCGACAGCAACTGGAACGCGGCGAGCGCCTCCTCGTCGGTCGCCGACAAATAGGTGACGCGGCCGGTTTCGTGCAGCCAGGAATGCTCGGGGCCGATGCCGGGGTAATCGAGCCCCGCCGAGATCGAATGCGCGTCCTGGATCTGGCCGTCGTCGTCCATCAGCAAATAGGTACGGTTGCCATGCAGCACGCCGGGCCGGCCGCCGGCGATCGAGGCCGCATGCAACTGCGTCAGGCCGTGCCCTGCCGCTTCGACGCCGAAGATTTCGATGCTGGGATCGTCGAGGAACGGATGAAACAGGCCCATCGCGTTGGAGCCGCCGCCGATGCAGGCGATCAGCGAATCCGGCAGCCGGCCTTCGGCCTCCTGCATCTGCTTGCGGGTTTCGATGCCGATGATCGACTGGAAGTCGCGCACCATCATCGGATAGGGATGCGGCCCCGCCACCGTGCCGATGCAGTAGAACGTGTTGTGCACGTTGGTGACCCAGTCGCGCAGCGCGTCGTTCATCGCGTCCTTGAGCGTGCGCGAACCCGACTGCACCGGGACAACCCTGGCGCCCAGCATTTCCATGCGGATCACGTTGGGCTGTTGCCGCTCGACGTCCACCGCGCCCATATAGACGATGCATTCCAGCCCGAACCGCGCGCACAGCGTCGCGGTAGCGACGCCGTGCTGGCCGGCGCCGGTTTCGGCGATGATGCGCTTCTTGCCCATGCGGCGCGCGACCATGATCTGGCCGAGCACGTTGTTGACCTTGTGCGAGCCGGTGTGATTGAGCTCCTCGCGCTTGAAGTAGATCTTGGCGCCGCCGAGATGCTCGGTCAGACGCTCGGCGAAATACAGCGGCGACGGCCGGCCGACATAGTCCTTGAGATAGCCGTTCATTTCGATCTGAAATTCCGGATCGGCCTTGGCGTCGGCATAGGCCTTTTCCAGGTCGAGGATCAGCGGCATCAGGGTTTCGGCGACGAAGCGCCCGCCGAAAATGCCGAAATGGCCGCGCTCGTCGGGGCCGGTGCGGAATGAATTTGGCAGGTTCGGATTCATCGGGCCATCAGCTCTTCGGTGGCGCGCGCGGCGCGAACGAACCTTTGGATCATTTCGGGATCCTTGATACCGGGCGCGCGCTCGACGCCGGAGGAAACATCGACGCCGCCGGCGCGGGTGACGGCAAGCGCCTCCGCGACATTGTCGGCAGTGAGCCCGCCTGAAACCAGATACGGCAAATCGAGTTCGAGTTTCGCCAGCAAGCCCCAGTCGAACACGGCGCCGAGGCCGCCCGGGCGGGTGGCGTCGCCGGGGGCGCGGGCGTCGAACAGGATGCGATCGGCGACGTCCGCATAGCCCGGCAGGATGGCAAGGTCGGCCGGCGTCTCGACCGCGATCACCTTCATGACCGGCAATCCGAACTTCGCCTTGATGTCGCGGACCCGGGCGGTGGTTTCCTTGCCGTGCAGTTGCAGCAGGTCCGGCTGCAGGGACTCGACGATGTTTTCAAGCGTGGCATCGTCGGCATCGACGGACAGCGCCACCTTGGCGGCGCGGCCCTTGGCCAGCCGGCCCAGGTCGCGCGCGATTTCGAGGCTGAGATGGCGCGGCGACGGCGGAAAGAACACGAACCCCACCATGTCGGCGCCTGCCGCAAGCGCGGCGTCGAGCGTCTCGCGCGTGGACAGGCCACAGATTTTGACAAGCAGGGACATGGTCTCTCAAGGGCCTTTTCGGCCGCAATCGGGTCAAGACAGGCTGACGCGGCGGGTTCTACAACGTCGCGCTCTGCTTGTCTCGCCCGGCGGATGCAAAGATTCCGGGCTGCGCCGGGGCCGGAAGCCGCAGTCGATCGTCCCTGGAAACCGCCGCGGCCGCCCGCAGATCGGCGGTTTCGGCCCGCGCCCGGCGGGCGTCCGCCTCATGGCGGCGCGCGGCGCGACGCCAATGGCGCTGGCGGAACCAGGTCGCCACACCGCCGGCCGCCACGCCCAGAATGGCGGCCACGATGATCAAGACGAAGAGCGGCAGCGCCACCGCGACCGCCGGATCGACCGAATTGAAGGGGTCGAACGACACCGTCACGAAATGACGGTTGGCGACGGCGAAGACGACAAAGATGAGGCCGAGAGGAATAACGACCAGCGCCGTGACAAGCTTTCGCATGACCATCTCTCGAATTGGATGGAGATCGGCGGGCACCAACCCGCCACGCGGTTACCAGATCGTTAAAACCCAAAAACGGGCTTAGGCGCCTGCTTCGGGCGAGCCGCCCTCGCGGTTCAGCCGCTCGCGCATTTCCTTGCCGGTCTTGAAGAACGGCACGCTCTTCTGGTCGACCGGAACATGGGCGCCGGTACGCGGATTGCGTCCGGCGCGCGCCGGGCGGTGCTTGACCGAAAAAGCGCCGAATCCGCGCAACTCGACCCGATCGCCACGCGCCAAGGCTGCGACGATCTCATCGAGGATCGCGTTTACGATGTTTTCGACGTCCCGCTGATAGAGGTGCGGGTTGTGCTCGGCGATGCGCTGAACAAGTTCGGATTTGATCATGGGAGTTGGGATCCGGGGTCGGGCGGATATCCATTTCCGTGAAAATACCTTGGACTGTCAAGACGCTAAATCAATCTCGCCCCCCGCGAAATGACGTGACAAACCGCCCGCGAGGGGGTTGTAACGCATCCCGGCGCGCGGCGTCCGGACGCGGCGATCCGGCCCGCAGGGCTCAATTGGGGAGCGCGGGCCGCCACAAGGCCAGCATGCCATCGAGCCCGAACTGATCGACCGCCTGCGCCACGCCGGCCTGCTCGATCTGCCGCGCGATGGACCCGAGGCCGAGCGCATCAAGTGCGATCGAAGCCGCCGTGCGCAGAAACGTCATGTCGCCGAATCGCGGGGTCAGCTTGTAGTCCCGCACCGGCAGATCGCTCTTGATCTTCTTCTCGGCGACGAGCCAGGCGATCGCCACCTTTTCATCGCCGAGCTGATCCACCAGTTTCAGTTCGATCGCCTGGCGACCGGTGAAGACCCGGCCATCCGCGACTTTTTCGAGCAAAACGTCGTCCATGCCGCGCCGCGCCTTCACGAGGCCGCGGAACCAGGCATATGAATCCTTCACCAGCGCGTCGAGCGCTGCGCGGGCTTCCGGGCTGGTTGGCTCGAAACCGTTCGGCGCAGCCTTCAATGGCGAGGACTTCACTTCCTCGACCTTGACGCCGACGGTCTTCATCAGCTCGGTGAAGTTCGGAAACTGGAACAGCACGCCGATCGAGCCTACCAGCGAACTCTGCCTGGCGACAATGTGATCGGCGGCGAGCGCCGTGATGTAGCCGCCGGACGCCGCCAGTCCCTCGACGACCACGACCAGTGGTTTCCTGGCCTTGAGCCGAACCAGTGCGTCATAGAGCTGTTCGGAGCCGGCCGTGGTGCCGCCCGGCGAGTTGATGTGCACGATGACAGCCGCGGCCTGCGACTTTTCCAGCCGCTCAAGCGCCTCGACGCGGCTCTGGTCGCTGCGGATCAGCCCGTCGATATTGACGCGCGCGATCGATCCCGACGCGGTCAGCGATGCGCGGCTGCCGGGCGCGGCGATCAGGCCCAGGGCGACGATCGCGCCGATCGCAACCACGACGGCCACGACCCGCCAGAAGGTCAGCTTGCGACGGATCCTGCGGCGATCGACGATCACATCCGAATCGAGCGACATCGAATTTCTCCTGAAGGTGACCCGCGCTTTTTTGCATTCTCAGCGTGACCTGAGCGTTACCTGATTACATCAATTGCGATGCAATATGAAGAAAACAAGGCCCGGCTTCCTCTCCCCTTCTCCCCTTGTGGGAGAAGGTGGCGCAAAGCGCCGGATGAGGGGTCTCTATCCGTGGAGACGGACCCCTCACCCGTCTCGCCGCCGCTTGCGCGGCGCCGATCCACCCTCTCCCACAAGGGGAGAGGGAAGAAAAACAACAAAAGGCCCCGGTCGAAACCGGGGCCTGATGCGTATGAAAGCGCTAGAGCGCGAGTCTACTTGTCGCGATTCTTCAGCGCGGTGCCGAGAATGTCGCCCAGCGTCGCTCCCGAATCCGAGGAGCCGTATTGCGCGATGGCTTCCTTCTCTTCGGCGACTTCCAGCGCCTTGATCGAGACCTGCACCTTGCGGGCCTTCTTGTCGAACTGGATCACGCGGGCATCGACCTTCTCGCCGACGGCGAACCGTTCGGCGCGCTGATCGTTGCGGTCACGGGCGAGCTCGGAGCGCTTGATGAAGGCGGTGAAGTCGGTACCCGAGATCTTCACCTCGATGCCGGCGTCCTTCACTTCGAGCACTTCGCAGGTCACCACCGCGCCCTTCTTGACGTCGCCCGGCTCGGCGAAGGGGTCGCCCTCGAGCTGCTTGACGCCCAGCGAGATACGCTCCTTTTCGACATCGACGTCGAGCACCACGGCCTTGACCATGTCGCCCTTCTTGAAGTTGTCGATGACCTGCTCGCCCGGAAGCTTCCAGTCGAGATCGGACAGATGAACCATGCCGTCGACGTCGCCTTCGAGGCCGAGGAACAGGCCGAACTCGGTCTTGTTCTTGACCTCGCCTTCGACCGTCGAGCCGACCGGGAACTTCTCGACGAAGACTTCCCAGGGGTTGCGCATGGTCTGCTTGAGGCCGAGCGAGATGCGGCGCTTGACCGAATCGACTTCGAGAACCTGCACCTCGACTTCCTGCGAGGTGGAGACGATCTTGCCGGGATGCATGTTCTTCTTGGTCCACGACATTTCCGAGACGTGGATCAGACCTTCGATGCCCGGCTCCAGTTCGACGAACGCGCCGTAGTCGGTGATGTTGGTGACGCGGCCGGTGAAGCGCGCGTTCAGCGGGTACTTCGCCTCGATGCCCTGCCACGGATCGTCCAGCAACTGCTTCATGCCGAGCGAAATGCGGTGGGTCTCGTGGTTGATCTTGATGATCTTGACCTTGACGGTCTGGCCGATGGCGAGCACCTCGGTCGGGTGGTTGACCCGGCGCCATGCGATATCGGTGACGTGCAGCAGGCCGTCGATGCCGCCGAGATCGACGAACGCACCGTAGTCGGTGATGTTCTTGACCACGCCGTCGATCACCTGGCCCTCTTCGAGGTTCTGCACCAGTTCCTGGCGCTGCTCGGCGCGGGTCTCTTCGAGAACCGTGCGGCGCGACACCACGATGTTGCCGCGGCGGCGATCCATCTTGAGGATCTGGAACGGCTGCGAGTTGTTCATCAGCGGCGCGACGTCGCGGATCGGACGGATATCGACCTGCGAGCGCGGCAGGAAGGCGACAGCGCCGTCGAGGTCGACGGTGAAGCCGCCCTTGACCTGGTTGAAGATGACGCCGTGGACCTTCTCGTTGTTGTTGAAGGCCTTCTCGAGCTTGCCCCAGCTTTCCTCGCGGCGCGCCTTGTCGCGCGACAGCACGGCTTCGCCGAGCGCATTCTCGATCCGGTCGAGGAACACCTCGACCTCGTCGCCGACCTTGAGGTCGCTTTCACGGCCAGGGCCCGCGAACTCGCGCAGCGCCACCCGGCCCTCGGTCTTCAGGCCGACGTCGATGACGGCCATGTCCTTTTCAATCGCAACCACCGTGCCCTTGATGACGGAGCTTTCCTGCAAATTCCCGCCGGCGAAGGACTCGTCCAGCATCGCAGCGAAATCGTCGCGGGTCGGATTATAAGAAGCAGCAGTCGAAGCCATTTGTTCTCCAGGTACGGTATTGCCGGCCAATCGGGTTGAGGGGCGCATCGCGCGTGAAGTGTCAGGGGTCCGCAAAACCCTGGCGACCGCGTTTGCGGAAGGCGCAAAAGCGGGCCGGCAGCATGCCTGCACGTTCGATACGTTGATGTATCCGGAGCCTGAAACGAGCATACCGACTTCAGGAGCCTCGAGCGGACATTCCTCCAATGACGGCATCGGTTTAGTTTGACGTAAAACGTTCAAACCCGACGCCGGCCCGCTCGGACAGCCCTGATCTCATCGATGGCGGCCCGGATGGCGGTGGATATAGCCCCAAGGGCCCATTTCGGCAAGCTGGAAATGCCGGGCTCGCCGACCGCTTCGGCGGGAAACGAGGCCATAGCGCCGGATCAGGCCCGCCGGGAGCGCGCCGCCTCCACGATGGCGATCGCGGCGCGAACGCCAGCCTCGATGTCGAGATTGGAATTGTCGAGAACATGGGCATCGGCGGCGGCCTTCAAGGGGGCCGCCACGCGATTGCGGTCGCGTTCGTCGCGCCTGAGAATGTCGGCCAGTACCGCCGCCTCGTCGGCGGCTTCGCCGCGCGCGCGGGCTTCCAGCGTCCGGCGGCGCGCCCGCACCAGCGGGTCGGCGACGACGAAAATCTTCACGTCGGCGTTTGGACAGATCACGGTGCCGATATCGCGGCCGTCGAGCACCGCACCCGGCGGACCGGCGGCGAACTGGCGCTGGAAACTCACCAGCGCCTCGCGCACGCTTGCAATCGCCGACACCACCGAGGCGGCGTCGCCGATGCGCTGGGTCTTCAACTCGGGATGGCCGAATTTTTCAGGATCGAGTTCCAACGCCGCCGCCACCGCCCGCGCCTCGTCGGTGAGATCGACGCCGTCGTCCAGCAGCGCTTTCGCCACCGCGCGATAGATCACGCCGGTGTCGAGGTGGCGATAGCCGTAATGGTGGGCGAGCCGTTTGCCGAGCGTCCCCTTGCCGGATGCCGCCGGTCCGTCGATGGCGATGATCATGAAAATTCCGCCCCCAGCGAACGCATCATCGGGATGAAATCGGGAAAGCTGGTGGCGATGAAGGCGGTGTCGTCGACCTTGACCGGCTTGTCGGCGGCAAGCCCCATCACCAGCGCCGACATCGCGATGCGGTGATCCATGTGGGTGGCGACGAGGCCACCGCCAGGCACGTGGCCCCTGCCCTCGACGATCAGGTCGTCGCCGGCGATCTCGACCCTGACGCCGTTTGCGCGCAGCATGGCGGCGGTCGCCTCCAGCCGGTCGGATTCCTTGACCCGCAGTTCCTTCAGGCCGCGCATGATGGTGGTGCCGTCGGCGAACGCGGCTGCAACCGCCAGCACCAGGTATTCGTCGATCATCGAGGGCGCACGCTCCGGCGGCACCTCGACCCCGCGCAGTCTGGAGGCGCGCACGCGCAAGGTGGCCATCGGCTCGCCGGCGTCGCCGCGGACTTCGCTCTGCTCGATCGTGGCGCCCATCTCGCGCAATGTCGTGAACAGCCCGGTGCGCAGCGGGTTGGTCATGACGTCGGAGAAGCTGACGTCCGAACCCTCGACGATGAGCGCCGCCACGATCGGGAACGCGGCGGAGGATGGATCGGCGGGCACCACGATGCTGGCGCCATGAAGTTCCGGCTGGCCGGTGAGCGCGATCCGGCGGCCATGGACGCCTTCCCTGACCGAGACGATTTCAGCGCCGAAATGCTTCAGCATCAGCTCGGTGTGGTCGCGGCTGGCCTCCTGCTCGATCACGGTGGTGATGCCGGGCGCGGCGAGCCCCGCCAGCAGTACCGCCGACTTGATCTGGGCTGACGCCACCGGGGTCCGGTAAAGGATCGGGAGCGGATCGCGGGCGCCGTGCAGCGTCAGGGGCAGGCGGCCGCCTTCGGCGGCGTCATCGGCCTTGGCGCCCATCAGCTCCAGCGGATCGAGGATCCGCCGCATCGGGCGGGATCGCAGCGAGGCGTCGCCGTCGAACACCGCGGTGATCGGGCAGCCCGCCACCGCTCCCATCACCAGCCGGCACCCGGTGCCGGAATTGCCGAAATCCAGCGGGGCGTTTGGTTGGGCGAAGCCTGCGACGCCCACGCCCTTGACCTCCCACGCAAAAGACCCGGTGCGCGTCACCTGGGCGCCCAGCGCCCGCATCGACTTGGCGGTATTGAGGACGTCTTCGCCCTCGAGCAGGCCGGAAATCCTGGTTTCGCCGACCGAAAGCGCCCCGAGGATCAGGGCGCGGTGCGAGATCGACTTGTCGCCGGGAACGCGGACCTTGCCGGCTAGCGGGCCGCTCGAACGGGATTCCAGCGGTGTCGGGGCGGCTGAATGGGTCAAGATTGTGTCCTCTGCGCGGGGCAGTATCACACCGGCCACACGGCGTCACGCGGTCGTCGAATGCGTCAAAGTGCTATTGACACCAGCCGCTCAACTAGCCAAGTGAAGCACCGTTTTTCAGAATTTCCCAGGATTGCACACGTGGCCAAATCCGATCTCGGAACCAAGCGCATTTGCCCGACGACGGGTAAGAAATTCTATGACCTGAACAAGACCCCTGTGGTTTCACCCTACACCGGCGAGGTCGTGCCCATTGCGCCAGTAGCGCCGCCGCGGGCCGCCCGTGGCGATGCCGCCCGCGCCGCGGCCGCCGCCACCGCCACCGCCGCTGCGGATCTGCCCGAAGCCGCCGAGGCGGAAGAGTTGGTCTCGCTTGAGGAGGCCGACGCCGAGGAGAATACCGGCAAGGTCAAGGCCGTCGTTCCGGAGTCGGAAGACGACATCGAAATCGACGAGACCATCGAAGGCGACGACGATGATGACTCGACCTTCATTCCCGACGAGGAAGAGGGCGACGAGGACGTCACCGACATCATCGGCGACGTCGGCGGCGACGAAGAGACTTGAGATCGGCCCTGAACTGTGGTTCAGGGTCGTGCCCGCGCGTCGATCGAGGCGCGCGAATCCTTAAGGGGCCATAGCTCAGCTGGGAGAGCGCTTGCATGGCATGCAAGAGGTCGGCGGTTCGATCCCGCCTGGCTCCACCACGCTTCGCCCTGCGGGCTTCGCGTGGCGCAGCCGCGCGGTGCCCAAGGGACGAAGCGTGCCCGGCGTAGCCCGAAGGGCGAAGACGGGCCGGCGCTGCATGAGGCGACACGGCTTTTTCAGCGCACGGGGCTAGCGGCGCGATGTGGTACGTCTACATCATCCGCAGCATTGAGTTTCCCGATCGCGAATACACCGGCGCAACCGAAGATCTGAAACATCGGATTTCAGATCACAACGCCGGCAAGTCCACCCACACCGCAAAGTTCAAACCTTGGAAACTGGTGTGGTACTGCGCCTTTCCCGACAAGTACAAGGCTCTCGCATTCGAGAAGTATCTCAAATCCCATTCCGGCCGCGCCTTCGCCAAGAAGCGCCTCTAACTGGCGACACCTCCGCGATCGCATCCCGAGCAGCTGTTCGCGGCCGGCTATGCCGCCTGCTTCATCGGCGCCATGAAGTTCGTCGCCTCACCCGTGGCAATGTGGATCCTGACGGTCGCCTGACGACCACTCATGCAGCCCTGTGCGGGAGGGCATTGCCGCGGCGCCTGAAGACCGATAGCTCAGGATCTCCCTTTCACCCTGAGCCAAGGTTTTTTCGATGAGTTCACCAGCTGCTCCCGGCGCCATGACAGGCCTGCGCGTCATCGATCTAACGCGCGTGCTTGGCGGCCCGTATTGCACGCAGATCCTCGCCGACCACGGCGCCGACGTCATCAAGGTCGAGCCGCCGGCAGGCGACGAGGTGCGCGACTGGGGTCCGCCCTTCCACGACGAAGACGCGGCCTATTTCGTCGGCATCAACCGCAACAAGCGCTCGATCGGGCTCGACCTCGCCGCCGAGGGCGGGCGCGCGGTGCTCTTGAAGATGCTGGAGGCCGCCGACGTCCTGATCGAGAATTTCAAGCCGGGAACGCTCGACAAATGGGGCATCGGCAACGATGTCCTGCGCGCGAGATTTCCAAGGCTGGTGCATTGCCGGATTTCCGGCTTCGGCGGCGACGGCCCGCGCGGCGGCAATCCCGGCTATGACGCCATCATCCAGGCCATGACCGGCATGATCGCGGCGACCGGCTCGCCGGAGAGCGGCCCGATGCGGATCGGCGTGCCGCTGGTTGACATCAGCACCGGGCTGTATGCGGCGATCGGCATCCTGATGGCGCTCTCGGAACGGCAGCGTTCGGGCCTCGGCCAGTTTCTTGAGACCACGCTGTACGAAACCGGCCTTGCGATCATGCATCCGCATGCCGCGAATTACTTCATGCACGGCAAGCCGCCGGGGCTGACCGGCAACGAGCATCCCAATCTGGTGCCCTACGCGATCTTTCCGACCAAGACCGACGACATCTTCATCGGCGTCGGCAATGATGGCACCTTCCGCAAGCTGGCCCGCGAGATCGGCAAGCCCGAACTCGGCACCGATCCGCGCTTTGTCCGCAACAAGGACCGCATCGCCAACCGAGACGCGTTGCGCGCGGAACTCGCCGCCGTGTTCAGCCAGCACGAGGCCGAACCGCTCTGCAACCGCCTGCTGGCAGCCGGACTGCCGGCGGGACCGGTGCAGAAGATCGACCAGGCGTTGAGCAACCCGCACACGCTGCATCGCGGCGACGTCATTGCCAAGGATTGGTACCAGGGCGTCGCCTCGCCGATCCGGCTGGAGCGGACCAGGCCGAGCCTGCGGCGGACGCCGCCAAAGTTCAGCCAGCATGCAGCCGAGGTTCTTGGCGAGTTCGGCTATTCCGGCAGCGAGATCGAAGCCCTTGTCGCCGAGGGCGTGGTCTGCGGGAGGGAGCGAAAGCGCTAGCCGTAGACCGGGGGTGAGACCGTGTGGCTATTGCCTATTTTCAGGCTTCCCTTGCCGTGGGCTTTGCTCATACCATCGGTGAGGATACGGTCATTTGTACGTCATCCGCCGCTGCTATCGCGCGAACCGCAGAAGGTGACGACCCAACCCGGAGGAAATGCATGGCGATTCGACAATTCGGCGTCGCGACAGCACTGACTGTTGCACTGGGGCTGGCAACCCCCGCCCACGCGGTGACGGAGATCCAGTGGTGGCACGCCATGACCGGCGGCAACAACGACATCGTCAACAGGCTTGCCGAGGAGTTCAACGCCAGCCAGCCCGACTACAAGGTCGTGCCGTCCTACAAAGGCAGCTATCCCGACACCATGAATGCCGGCATCGCCGCATTCCGCGCCGGCAACGCCCCGCACATCATGCAGGTGTTCGAGGTCGGCACCGCCACGATGATGAGCGCCACCGGCGCCATCAAGCCGGTCTACCAGCTGATGAAGGACGCTGGCGAGCCGTTCGACCCGAATGCCTATTTACCGACCATCACCGGCTATTATTCGACATCGAAGGGCGAGATGCTGTCGTTCCCCTTCAACTCTTCATCGATGGTCATGTGGATCAACAAGGACGAGCTGAAGAAGGCGGGCGTCGCGGAAATTCCGAAAACCTGGCCGGAAGTGTTCGATGCGGCCAGGAAGCTGAAGGCGGCCGGCCACGACACCTGCGGCTTCTCGAATGCCTGGGCAAGCTGGGCTCATATCGAGCAGTTCTCCGCCTGGCACAATCTGCCGATCGGCAGCAAGGCCAACGGCCTCGACGGCTTTGACACCGAGCTGAAGTTCAATTCGCCGATTCACGTGAAACACCTGCAGAACCTTGTCGACCTGCAAAAGGACAAGACCTACAGCTATGGCGGGCGCGGCAGCGCCAACGAGGCCCGCTTTGCCTCGGGCGAATGCGCGATCTTCCTGACCTCGTCGGGCTACTACGCCACGGCGAAAAGCACAGCCAAGTTCGACTTCACCTCGGCGCTGATGCCCTATTATCCGGATGCCCCGGGTGCGCCGCAGAACTCGATCATCGGCGGCGCGTCGCTGTGGGTGATGGGTGGCAAGAAGCCGGAAGAGTACAAGGGCGTCGCGAAGTTCTTTGCTTTCCTCTCCGACACCGGCCGGCAGGCCAAGCTGCACCAGGAATCCGGCTATCTACCGATCACCAAGGCGGCCTACGAAAAGACCAAGGCGGATGGCTTCTACGCGAAGAATCCGATTCCGGAGACGCCGCTGAAGGGACTGACCAACAAGCCGCCGACCGAGAATTCCCGCGGCCTGCGCTTCGGCAATATGGTGCAGATGCGCGACCTCTGGGCCGAGGAGATCGAGGCGGCGCTGGACGGCAAGAAGACCGCCAAGGAAGCGCTCGATGCGGCAGTGGCGCGCGGCAACGCCATGTTGCGTACCTTCGAGAAGACAGCAAAGTAGGGAGATTCGACGGCAAGTCAGCTAGCGGCGCTCTCTTCCGAAATCCCGGGAGGGAGCGCCCGCCTCACCCGGAAGACCCGCGACACCTGAATGGAAAAGTCCACCGTCTTCAACAATCGGCTGCTGCCGTATCTGCTGCTGTTTCCGCAGCTCGTTGTCATCATTGTCTTCTTCTACTGGCCGGCGAGCCAGGCGGTCTGGCAATCGTTCCTGCGCGAGGATGCGTTCGGCCTCGTTTCGGAGTTTGTCGGATTCGAGAATTATCAGGCGCTGTTCGCCCAGCCCGAATACTATCGCTCGATGCTGACGACCGCGATATTCTCATCGCTGGTCGCGACGTTGTCGCTTTCCATCGCGCTGTTGTTTGCGACCCAGGCCGACAAGAATCTCAAGGCCGCCGGCGCCTACAAGACCTTGATGATCTGGCCCTATGCGGTCGCGCCCGCGGTCGCCGGCGTGCTCTGGTTTTTCATGTTCCAGCCCTCGCTCGGCATGCTGGCGCGCCCCTTGCGCGGGATGGGCGTCGACTGGAATCCGCTGCTCAACTCCACCCACGCGATGATCCTGGTGGTGATGGCCTCGGTGTGGAAACAGATATCCTATAACTTCCTGTTTTTCCTGGCCGGGCTGCAATCGATCCCGCGAAGCGTCATCGAAGCCGGCGCGATCGACGGCGCCGGGCCGATGCGGCGCTTCTGGACCATCGTTTTCCCGCTGCTGTCGCCGACCACGTTCTTCCTGCTGGTCGTCAACGTCGTCTACGTCTTCTTCGACACTTTTGGGATCATCGACGCCGTTACCGGCGGCGGCCCGGCCGGCTCCACAACCACCATGGTCTACAAGGTCTATGCCGATGGCCGGCTCGGCGGCGACCTCGGCGGGTCGGCGGCGCAATCGGTCGTGTTGATGGTGATCGTGATCGCGCTGACCGCGATCCAGTTCCGCTATGTCGAACGCAAGGTGCAGTACTGATGGTCGAGCACCGCCCGCTCAGCGACTTCATCGCCTATGCCATCCTGACGCTCGGGGTGTTCATCGTCGCCTTTCCGGTCTACCTCGCGCTGATTGCCTCGACCCATGACGCGGCAACCGTGGTCGGCGGTCGCATGCCGGCGACGCCGGGAAGCCAGACTCTCGAGAATTACTACCGCGCCATTTTCGTTGGCGGATCGCGCACCAGCCGCGAACCGGTCGGCCACATGCTGATGAACTCGCTGATCTCGGCGATCGGCATCGCGGTCGGCAAGATCCTGATCTCGATCCTGTCGGCTTACGCCGTAGTCTACTTCCGCTTTCCGTTTCGCAAGGCCGCATTCTGGATCATCTTCATCACACTCATGCTGCCGGTCGAGGTGCGCATCTATCCCACTTACAAGGTGGTGGCCGACCTCGGGATGCTCGACACCTATGCCGGCCTGATCCTGCCGCTGATCGCTTCCGCAACTGGCACGCTGCTGTTCCGCCAGTTCTTCATGACGGTGCCGGACGAACTGCTGGAAGCCTCCCGCATCGACGGCGCCGGACCCTTCCGCTTCTTCTGGGATACGCTGTTGCCGCTATCGGTGACGACGACAGCGGCGCTGTTCGTGATCCAGTTCATCTATGGCTGGAATCAGTATCTGTGGCCGCTTCTGATCACCACCCAGGATTCGATGCAGACGATCGTCACCGGGATCAAGAAGATGCTGGTGACGACCGACGAACTGGCCGAATGGCAGCTTGCGATGGCAACGACGATCCTCGCGATGCTGCCGCCGGTCGCGGTCGTCGTGTTCATGCAGCGGCTGTTCGTGCGCGGACTGGTCGAGACGGAGAAATAGGGATGCGAATAGCGAATGGCGAATGGCGAATGGAAGGCTCCCGACCAGCCTTCCCGTGCTGCGCTTTCCTATTTGCGACCCGCTGTTCGCTATTCGCCGGTGCAATCCATGGCTAACGTCGCGTTACGCAATGTCCGCAAGACCTACGCCGGGGGCATCGAGGCCATCAAGGGCGTTGATTTCGAAGTCGGCGACGGCCTGTTCTGCGTGCTGGTTGGCCCTTCCGGCTGCGGCAAATCCACGCTGCTTCGCATGATCGCCGGCCTTGAGACCATCACCGGCGGCGAGATCGATATCGGCGGGCGTGTCGTCAACCAGATCGAGCCGGCCGAGCGCGACATCGCGATGGTGTTTCAGAACTACGCGCTCTATCCGCACATGAGCGTCTACAACAACATGGCTTACGGCCTGCGCAACCGGCGGATGGCGGAGCCTGAAATCAAGACGCGCGTCGAGGAAGCCGCGCGTATCCTTGAACTCGGCGCCATGCTCGACCGTAAGCCGCGGCAATTGTCCGGCGGCCAGCGCCAGCGCGTGGCGATGGGGCGGGCGATCGTGCGGCAACCGAAAGTGTTCCTGTTCGACGAGCCGCTGTCCAACCTCGACGCCAAGTTGCGCATCGCGATGCGGGTCGAGATCCGCAAACTGCAGCGTCGGCTCTCCACCACCTCGATCTACGTCACCCATGATCAGCTCGAGGCGATGACGCTGGCCGACATCCTCGTGGTGATGAACGGCGGCCGGGTCGAGCAGATCGGCAATCCGCTCGACATTTACCAGAAGCCGGCCACGACCTTTGTCGCCTCGTTCATCGGCGCCCCGCCGATGAACCTGATGCCGCTCCGCTCCGACGAGCTCGCCGCGCAGCTGGCCGGCGATGCCCGTATCAACGAGGCCGGCATCCTCGGTATCCGCCCGGAGGATTTCGTGATTTCGAACGAGACGGCCTCCGGCGGCGTGGCGCTCGGCCTCACCGTCGAGGCGATCGAGCGCGTCGGCGCCGAGACCTTCGTCTATGGCACGCGACAGCGGGAGATGCAGGGCGTTGCCGCCATCCCCGGCGAATTGCCCCCGGGCGAGGTGATCGTCCGGATCCCCGGTGCCGTCGGCCCGGCCATCGGTGAGCGAATCACGGCGGTTGCCGCCGGCGACAAGCTGCATCTGTTCACCGCCGACGGCCGAAGGCGGGTAGGTGGGTAGTTGCGTCATTCCGGGGCGACGCGAAGCGGCGAACTATGGTGCGCAAATCGCGCACCTGGGAATCTCGAGATTCCCCGGTGTGCAATTGCACACCTGAGGTCTGGTCCTTCGGACCATCCCGGAATGACGCCAGAAACTCCCGCCTCGGTCGGATTTACGCAGCTTTCAGAGGCGCTTGAACCCGGCCCAAATCGACCCCATATTGCTTCTTGACCGGGCGGGATAGTCGACCGGCCGGTTAAATGGGGCGCCGCAAGGGCCCCTCAAAGTCGCTTCGAGAGGACTTTGTGATGTCTCGTGTTCCTTCGTTGTCCAGTCCGTTTCTGCTTGGATTCGACGAGATCGAGCGTGCGCTCGATCGGGTCGTCAAGGGTGCCGATGGTTACCCGCCCTATAACATAGAGCGGTGTGACCGTACCAACGGTCAGCCCGATCGGCTGCGTATCACGCTGGCGGTGGCGGGGTTCACCCGCGATCAACTCGATGTAACCATTGAGGAAAATCAGCTTCTGATCCGTGGCCGCCAACAGGACGACAAGTCCCGGCAATACATCCATCGCGGCATCGCCGCGCGCCACTTCCAGCGCACCTTCGTGCTGGCGGAAGGGATGCAGGTGCTGGGCGCGGATCTGAAGAACGGGTTGTTGTCTATCGATCTGGCCAGGCCGGAGCCTGAAAGGGTCGTTAAGACAATCGCTATCAATGAGCACGAATAATGGAACCAGGAGCGGACTCGACCGCTTGGTGTTGTAGAGGAGTCGAGACCATGAGTGATGTGAGTGTTACGTTCGAAACCGAAAGGGTTTCCGTCGAGGCGCTGGCCCATCTTGGCGAAGGCCATATCGCCTACGTGAAGCAAGTCCGTTCCGAGGACGTGCCGGGGCTGTTCCCGCAGGCGCCGAGGATCGCGCCGGGACTGAAGCTGTTCGCGCTGCATGCCGCCGACGGCACGCCGATTATGCTGACCGACAGCCGCGAGGCAGCGGTCGCGAATGCATGGAGCAACGAGTTGCAGGCCGTCAGCGTCCACTAACCGAAGTGGAGGCAAGGCCTCGGCGAGTGCCGCAGGCTCGACCGTCAGAAAGCATCAGGATGCGCGGAACGGTCCGCGCATCAACTTTTCCCGACATCGCTGGATTCGGTCCCCTGCGCCGACCGCGCTGGTTACGCAGCGCTTGCCGGCGGCAGCGCGAGCACCGAGTAGATCGCCTGGGCGTCGCGCGAGGCCCGCAGCTTCTTGGCGACGTCCTGATCGCGCAGCAATCGCGCGATCCGGGCCAGCGCTTTCAAATGATCGGCGCCCGCGCCCTCTGGCGCCAGCAACAGGAACATCAGGTCCACCGGCTGGCCGTCCATCGCCTCGAAATCAATCGGGCGCTCAAGCCGGGCGAACAGCCCGAACAGCTTTTCAAGCTTCGGCAGTTTGCCGTGGGGAATGGCGACGCCGTAGCCGACGGCGGTGGTGCCGAGCTTCTCGCGCTGCAACAGAACCTCGAAAACCGCGCGCTCGTTCTGCCCGCTCAGGGCGGCGGCCCGCGCCGCCAGCTCCTGCAGCGCCTGCTTCTTGCTGATGACCTTCAAAGCCGGAAGAATCGCCTCGGGTGCGACCAGATCGGTAATCGTCATGGGGCGTTCCGAGGTGAATTGAACCGTCGAGTTTGCGAATTAGGTTCTAGTACGGGGGCGTCGACAAGGTGGACAGGAGGCGGGATTGGGTCCGGTTGCGATTGCAGGGCTTCTACTCCAACGCGCGGCCGGTGCCAACTGCCGAAGCGAGGTTCCTGATGCCTGCTTCGTTGGGGCGCGATCCATAGGTACGGCAGATACAGGCGTCAATGCCTTCGGCTGGGTGTCAGGGGTTGACCGCGGGAGGGTCGATCCACCCGACATTGCCGTCGGCCCGGCGATAAATGATGTTCACCCGGCCGCTCGACCCGTGCTGGAACACGATGCAGGACGCCCCCGTCAGGTCCAGTTCCATTACGGCCTCGCTGACCGACAGCCGCTTCAGCGAGGTGGTGGCTTCTGCGATGATCACCGGGCTGTAAGCCGTGACTTCCTCATCACTCTCCGCCGGCGCTTCGATCACGTAGCTCGGCGCGTCCATCTCAGCCATGGCGGCTGAAGCGGCATAATTTTTCCGCGCCGAGCGATCCTTCAGCCGGCTCTTGTAGCGGCGCAGGCGCTTCTCGATCATCGCAAGCGCCTGATCGGCGCTGGCATAGGCGTCGCTGGCGTTGGAGTCGGCTTCCAGGGTGATCCCGGAATCCAGATGCAGGGCGCAGTCGGTGCGGAAACCGAAGCCATCCTTGCTCAGCGTGATGTGCCCGGAATAGTTGCCGTCGAAGTACTTCCGCAGGACCTCATCGGTACGCTCGCTGACGCGCGAACGAAGCGTCTCGCCGACGCTGATGCTTTTACCGGACACTCGAAGGGTCATTTTGGCTGTTCCACTGGGCTACAAACGCGGGGTATCGACACTATCGCGATTTGGCGCGAACGCAATCAGGCCGGGGCGGTGTCGCGCGACCGGTCGGAAGCCGCGGCAGGGGCTGATAGCGCGTTGCCGAGCATGCTGTGCTTGTCGCGACGGCGCTGCACCGAGGAAGGAATGCGCATCGATTCGCGGTACTTCGCGACAGTGCGGCGGGCGATCTCAATGCCGGATTCACGCAGTCGCTCCACGATCGTATCATCGGAAAGGATTGCGGCCGGGGCTTCCGCATCGATCAGCTGCTTGATGTGATGCCGCACCGCTTCCGCCGAGTGGGCCTCGCCGCCGTCGGCCGACGCAATCGAGGCGGTGAAGAAATACTTAAGCTCGAAGCTGCCGCGATTGGTCGCCATGTACTTGTTGGCGGTGACCCGCGATACCGTCGATTCGTGCATCTGGATCGCGTCCGCCACCGCCTTGAGGTTCAGCGGCCGCAAATGCGCGACGCCATGGGTGAAGAAGGCGTCCTGCTGGCGCACGATTTCGGTCGCAACCTTCAGGATGGTGCGGGCGCGCTGATCGAGCGCGCGGACCAGCCAGGTGGCGTTTTGCAAGCAATCCGTGAAGTAGGACTTGTCGCCGTCCTTGCGGATCGTCTTTGACAGTTCGGTGTAATAGACCTGATTGAACAACACGCGCGGCAATGTGTCGCTGTTGAGCTCGACGTGCCATCCGCCGTCCGGACCGGGCCGGACATAAACGTCCGGCACCATGGTCTGGGTTCGGGCCACGCCGAACTTGAGGCCGGGCTTCGGATTGAGGCGGCGGATCTCTCCGATCATGTCGGTGATGTCTTCGTCGTCGACACCGCAAAGTTTGCGCAGGCTGGCGATGTCGCGCCTCGCCAGCAGCTCGAGATTCTCGACCAGCGCCCGCATGGCGGGATCGTAGCGATCGAGCTCGCGAAGCTGGATTGCCAGGCACTCGCTCAAACTCCGCGCGCAGACACCGGGCGGATCGAACTTCTGCAGCACCGCAAGAACCGCATCGACTTCCTGCGGCGAAGCCCCCAGCCGCTCGGCGGCCTGCCCCAGATCCTGCGGCAGATAGCCGGCGTCATCGACGAGGTCGATCAGGTATTGTCCGATCATGCGCTGCGCCGGCGTGCTGAACGCCACGGCAAGCTGCTCGGCCAGATGGCTGCCCAGCGTCACCTCGGCGGCGACAAAGGCCTCGAGATTGTAACCATCGTCGTTGGAGGCGCCGCCGCCCCATTCGGTATAGGCGGTCGGGGCGGCATCCTGCGCCGTGCGTGCTGCAGCTTCCGCGGGCTCCTCGGTGAACACGTTGTCGAGCGGGGTGTCCAATGTCTGCTCGATCTCGGTGCGGCTGCCGAGATCGCGGTTCAGCCAGTCGTCCTGGACGGGGTCGAAACCGTCGTCACCTGAACCGGCTGGCATGTCGGAGGGCTCATCGCCGTGGCTATCCGTATCCGCGAACTCGGAAACCGGCTCTCCTGCGACCGGGGCCTCGGGTCCGTCGCTGGCCCGCTCCAGCAGCGGGTTCCGCTCCAGTTCCTCCTCGACAAACGCCGAAAGGTCCAGGTTCGACAATTGCAGCAGCTTGATCGCCTGCATCAGCTGCGGCGTCATCACCAGCGACTGCGACTGGCGGAACTCTAGTCTCTGCGACAGTGCCATGGCGGCGAGAATCGTTCCCGTGAAAGTTGGTCCGATTCTTGCTTATATTAGTCCAAAGCCGTTGTACACGGCTTGACGAACGCGAGACGGGACTAGAGGCGGAACTCTTCGCCAAGGTAAAGGCGGCGTACATCCGGGTTGTTAACAATTTCTTCCGGACTGCCTTCGGTCAGGATTTCGCCGGCGTAAACGATGTAGGCGCGATCGGTCAGGCCGAGCGTTTCGCGCACATTGTGGTCTGTGATCAGGACGCCGATGCCGCGATTGGTGAGGTGGCGGACCAGATCCTGAATGTCGCCGACCGCGATCGGGTCGATGCCGGCAAAGGGTTCGTCGAGCAGCATGTAATTCGGGCGCGTCGCCAGCGCGCGGGCGATTTCGACCCGGCGGCGCTCACCGCCGGACAGCGCGATCGAGGGCGATTTGCGTAGCCGCGCGATGTTGAACTCGTCCAGCAGCGAATTGAGTTCGGCCTCGCGCTTCTTGCGGCTGGGCTCGACCACTTCGAGTACCGCCCGGATGTTCTGCTCGACGGTAAGGCCGCGAAAGATCGAGGCTTCCTGCGGCAAATAACCGATGCCGAGCCGAGCGCGCTGATACATCGGCAACTTCGTCACATCGTGACCATCGAGTTCGATGGCCCCGCGGTCCGCCTTGATCAGCCCGGTGATCATGTAGAACACCGTGGTCTTGCCGGCGCCGTTGGGGCCCAGCAGGCCCACCGCCTCGCCGCGGCGGACATGGATGCTGACACCGCGCACGACCTGGCGGGTGCCGAAACTCTTTTCGACGCCATGTACGGCCAGATAGCCCGATCGCTTGACCGGGCGCGGGGCACCCGCGCCATTGGTCCTAGCGGCTTGCGGGCGGGAGCGCGGCCTTTCCTCGCGCGAAAGTTCGGCACCGGGCTGCGGCCGCGGCGATTCCAGGCCCGGCCGCGCCGCCGCGCGCGCCATCGGGGGCGATTCGCGCACCGGACTGGTCAGCATGTCGCCAAGGGATTCGCCGAGCGCCGTGATGTCCTCGCGCGAACGCGCAAATCCCGGCGGACCGCGTTTCTTGGCGGGGCGTCGACGGAAAATGCCGAGTAAGTCCACCATCCCGCTTCGCCTACGCCTTTCACGGTGATCCCGCGACACGCCCGCCGGCGAATCGCTTCGCGTGCGAATCATGAAGGAATGGGTGTTCCCTGCCCAGCGGAACCGCCGCCGTGCCAGTCCCGTAGATACAGGCTCGCGCTACCCGCTTCAACCGCGGGTCGCCCGGACCGTGTTCAAATAATTGATCTTTATTACTTTTTCCCGGGGATCAGGGAGGGAGGCGCGCCCTTGGCAGCGCCCGCGCCGGTCCCGCAGCCGGCCTGATCGAACATGCCCTGCACCCGGCCGCTGTCGGATTCCACCCGCGACACGCCGGTCGTCATGTCGACCAGCAGGCGGTCGCCACGCAGCACGTTCTTGCACTGGGTCAGCACCACCCCGCCCGCCATGGTGATGAGGTTGGCGCGGGTGTCGAAAACAGCGGTTTCGCCGGTCACGACCTGGTCCTTTTGCGTCACGACCACCGAGCCCCGGGCTTCGAGCCGGCGGATCGACGAACTGCCGCCGGGTCCGGGGGTGGCCGACTGCATCGGGGCGGATTTCGACCCTTTGGTATTGGCGGGCGGCGGCGTCGCCGGCGCCGAACCGCCATCGTAGAACACCACCAGCAATTTCGAGGTCATGGTGGTGTCGCCCTGCACCACCTTGACGTTGCCGGCGAAGGTCGCTTCCTTTTTCTTGTCGCGCATTTCGAGCGAAGCCGCCTCGATCTGAATCGGCTGGTCGCGGTTCTGCGAAAACCCCTGCATCGCGTTCGGCACGCCCGACATGGCGCCCTGGGCACGGGCCTCGGCAGCGGCGATCAGCGCAAGCGCAAACGCAAACGCCGCTGCCGCATAAACCCGCGAGAAGTAATGCATCGTTAAGATCATTTCGTGTTGGCGGACTTGCCGTTGACGGATCGCGTCGTCGGCGCCGGCTCCGGCTCGGGCGGCGCTGGGGCTTCCATGGTCAGGTTCATGACCACGTTGCCTTCGAAGCGCACCACCTCGCCGCTGTTGACGATCCTGAGCCTGTCGGCGGAGAGCGTGCCGTTGAGCAATTTGACATCGACACGCTCGTCCGAGGTTACCGTTCCCTTGTTGATGTCGACATAGGCCTGCGAGAGCCTGGCCTCGTAGCCGGTGGAGGATTGCAGGAAGACATCCTTGCGCAGGTCCAGCAACTGCTGCTTGCTGTCGAAATGCCCGGTCTGGGCGTCCATCGTGACCGTGCTCCTGTCCTCCATCATGACCTTGGCCCGCAGCACCTTGAGCTCGACGTGATCGGGCGCGGTCAAGTCCTGGATCGCCGCCTTGGCCCACAATTCGTAGGGCCGCTGGTCGGTCGAGAAACCGGCGAGATGGGGCGACTCCATCGTGATCTTGGTGCCTGAAACCACGAGGTTGCCGATGTCGATGGGCAGTTTCGGCAGCAGCATCCGGAACGGGTTGAAGATCGACACCGCGACGATGGCGGTCATGGCCAGCAGCACGGCGGCGGGAACCGCGATCCGCAGCGCCCGCACCATTCGGCTATGGCGGTCCGCCGCGGCAAAGCGGGCCTCCAATACGGCGCCATAGGCGGGGTCCTGTGTCGGGTTCAACGCTGCTCCGGGCGAGGCCTAAAAACTCATTCTACCCGAAACCGCGGGATGATGCAGCCCGGAGAGGCCCGAGGAGTGTGACCGAAACGCGGCGGGGTCGCCTGCCGGCCCCAACAGGCTTCCATCACGAATGCGCGAAGATATCCTCGGCCGCCCAGCCGCCCAGATCGAGCTTGGTCCGGGTCGGCAGGAAATCGAAGCAGGCCTGGGCCAGCTGGGTGCGGCCTTCGCGCGCCAGCATGGCGTCGAGCCGTTCGCGCAGGCCATGCAGGTGCAGCACGTCGGAGGCGGCGTAGGCGAGCTGGGCCTCGCTCAGGCTGGCCGAACCCCAATCGCTCGACTGCTGTTGCTTCGACATATCGATGTTGAGCACCTCCCGCACCAGGTCCTTCAGGCCGTGGCGATCGGTATAGGTGCGGGCCAGCCGCGAGGCGATCTTGGTGCAGTAGACCGGCTGCGGCATCACGCCGAAGGCATGGTAGAGCGCGGCCAGATCGAACCGCGCGAAGTGAAAGATCTTGGTGATCTTCGGGTTGGCGAGCAGCGCCGTCAGGTTCGGCGCATTGGTGTGGCCGACCGGAATCTGGATCACGTCGGCGCTGCCGTCGCCGTTCGACATCTGCACCACGCAGAGCCGGTCGCGATGCGGGTTGAGCCCCATGGTCTCGGTATCGATCGCCACCGAATCCCGGTAGCGGGACAAATCCGGCAGGTCGCCGCGATGCAGGCGGATGGTCATGGAGGAAGGCCCCGTGTCTCAGGTCGATTCGAGCGAAACACTAGTGCGTTTTCGCGGCGAGTGGAAACCGGTTCGCGGCAGGAAAACGCGTCAAATCAAGCCCGGAGGCCCGCTTCACCGGAATCGAAGCGGAAGCGCCTCGATCGCGCGCCAGCCCGCATCCGGGAATGCAGGGCTGCCCGCAAGGCAATTTCAAGCCTGTTTCCGCGGCGGCAACTTCACCGGGATATGCGGCGCCGTCGTCGCGGCCAGGGAGCCTTCAAACGAAGCGTTTCGCCTGAGGGCTTCGAGAACCAGAAAGAATTTTTCTGCGAGCATGGCTGTGACCTCGCCGGTTGATCCTTCTCCATTCGTCGAGATTGACCAGACAGGATTCAATCACTTCCAAGCGATTCCGGCGACCGGTTTCAGCGATCAGACTTAAGAAACCCGAGAACAAGTTGGTAAAAATTCTGCTATCGCCCAACTTGCCGATCGCGCAGCGCGACCAGTTGGGCCTTCATCATCGGCTGTACCGTGAGGCGAAACGCGACGCTCGCGGAGCCATCAAGGGTTTCGAGCAGATGGCTGCAGACCAGGCAGCGGAACTCGCCATTGGTCCCCCGACGTGAATTCAGTTCGAGGCGGCGATAGCCCGCCCGACACGACGGACACATGACATCGGACTTTTTCATCGTTGAGGTCATAGCACCGCAAATACCGTGATTCTACTGCGGCGCAGTAGCGCGCTAGGTGGAGCAGGCAGGGCCTGAATAAAATCGCGAAAACAACCCCATGCAAAGGAGAGTGAGGGCGTACCCCGGCCGCCGCGCGGCCGGCCGAACCAGCCTCGATCCATCGCACCGGCATCCCTTGAGGCTGCTGGTGCGGAAAGCATCGGAATGGGATTGGAGTGTGGGGCTTGGGCAAGAATGGTACCCAGGGAAGGACTGCGCGGTCAGTCCTTTAACATCCTGAACTTTCAGCATCTTTTCAAGTTGCCCCGGCGTTTGTTACGCAGTTCAGTTGAGCAGTCTCCTTGGTGGTTTGGCACGAGAGTTGATGAACGCAGCGCACACTACCATTGCTGGTTCGTGATTTAGCGGATACTGCTCCGACTAGAGTAATTGGCAGAATCCCTATCGTTTGAATGCCCGCGCCGTATCATCCCGATTGCCCGAAGTATTGTCCGCCGGCAGCCGCTGCAGGTCATAGCGGATCCATATTGAGGGCTTGCAAGGCAATGCCCCCCTCCGATCGTGACTTAATGTCTGTTAAGGAACAGGGACGCTCCTGTAACGAAGCCGACTGTAAGAGCTGGGGCTTGTCGGTTTGGCTGGAGGAATCGGATGCCCAGCATGCCCGCGACTTGGTGCCGTTCTTTCGGACATGCTGCATTGTGTCTGTTAAGGTGGGCTTAGAGGATGGGGTGCTATTGGCTACCCGTCCAACGATCAGCCGGGACATCATACATTCTGGAAAAAGCACGGCCTTAAGTTATCCGAAGAGAACTTTCTCTTAGCTATTGGCCCTCAGAAGACATGAGCTGGAAACCGACCAACGAAGGTTTCGCTGCTTGGACCGACCAGGTAATCGTTCCAAGCGAGGTCTTGTACGCTTTCGATCAACCAATCGTTTTCGTCGCCGACGTGGGGCTTTCCAGCACGCTATTCGTAAAGTTTCAAGAGAACAACGATTCGAATTACTACTATGCATGTCCTATCGGCGAAGAACATCTCTCTGCACTGAAGAGTAATGAGCTCTCGCTCAGGGGCGCTTTGGGGTATGGTCCAACTTCGATCGTCGACTTAAGCGATGATTTCCATGTCAGGCGATTTTGGCACGATGAGATCTCTCTTTGGGATGACGTTATGCTCCCTGCACGCCGCGTTGGGCTCGCATCTACAGGGGCACCCATCTGGGATTCACTAGAGGAAGCAAGAGCACTTTTGGCGCTTACGTTTCAAGGCACCTCCCTTGGGCGCGGACAGATGCCGCTCGGGATGCTAACGGCTCTAATCAACAAAACGCATGAGGCCGCGCGTAGAATCCTTGTGCCGCCTCACCTAGCAGGCTTAAAGAGTGCAAGCATTGATTTTCAAGTCGCGCAGCCGAAGTTTAGCAGCTTGGTAGTCGCTCTGAGACACCCTGTCTTCAAACACAAACTCCTTAAACGACTCAATAGCGATCACGCGTCTGAAGAGCTCACGACGGAAATTGAAGATAACAGCAAAGAGTTTGTTGATAACATTTCGGAACTGGCTGCATCGGCCGAGAAGGGGGAAATTAGTCTGGCCATTGCCCAAGAGCGATTTGCTTCCCTTGAACAAATCAAGAGCATTGTTCCGACGGAGCGCAATAAGCTAACCGAACTTGCGATCACTGCCAACAGTGAGCATCAGCGTTCGTTGGTTGTAGTAACCCACGAAACCGGTGACAAGATTGTTAGAGCCCGGAAATTGATTGAAGCCAAGCCAATCACTGACGTCGGAAGAATTATCCAAGTGAACGACAAGCGATCGACCGTGGTATATCAATCGGTACGAGGTAAGGAAGTCACGTTCACTATGGACGAAGCCCTTTTCCAGAGTATGGAGAAGGAAAATCAATTGAAACTTGGCAATCGGATAAAGACAGTGGGATTCTTGCAGCGTCGAGCTAGACGAGATTCGATCAATTTAACAGAAAACCCCCAGACGTCGGCCGGTGCAGCCGTTCCAACAAACTGACTCACCGCCTCTGCTTTGACTGCCCATCGGAATCCGGGAATGAATAGCGTAGACGGCTTGTATCCGATCTGTTCGGGCGCATGCTCGACGATTTCATCCGCCCTACAGCCCGAATTCATAATATCTAAGGCGCGACGCGCCAACTGAATTGCTTGAGGCAGCCGACGGTCATTCACCTTGCGAGTTCCTTATGCGAGAGAGGTGCTCGAGATCGGCCTCATCGAAATTCCCCCCGTGAGGTACATCTCGCGTCAAATAAAGGCTGCGCCTCCGGCCCGACGTCTTGGCTCGGCTCTGGCACGGCGTAGATAAATAGCGGTGCGCATTGCCCTGGCGATGTCGCTGACTTGGCTAGCGCAAGTGAGCGGAAACGGGCATGTTGCCGGCTCGACGTGGGGCAGGAATTGTGATCAGCGGCAATCTCTTTACGCGGGACTATCTACTTGAGGCCGTAGTTCGGTCAGAACAGTGGACATCATTAGACGACAGCGAGTTTCTTAGGATCAAGGAGCAGCTGCGCGTCCTTGTGACCGCATTCGCGAAAAACGCAAACCCTAACGAAGCCGAGACCGAGCGCGACGTAATCTATCCCGTTCTCTCTACCTTGGGCTGGACTGACATATCGGTGCAGCCGAATCTTTCGACCAAGGGGCGCAAACAAGTTCCCGACGCCCTGTTGCTGGCAGATGACAAGGCGAAGGCGAAAGCCGTCGCAGAGCCAGAGCAGTGGAAACGCTTTCAGCATGGTCTCGCCGTACTTGAAGCGAAACGCTGGGACCGATCGCTTGATCGAGCAAGCAAAGGGGACGAAGGCGTACCGGCAACTCAGATTCTCCAATACTTAAGCCGTATCGATGTTCAAACCTCCGGCCGGCTTCGCTTAGGCATCCTCACCAACGGCCAAGTTTGGCGATTGTACTGGCAAGGCGCGCTATCAGTGGCCGAGGATTTCTTTGAAATCGATTTAGCCAAGGCGCTCGGAATCCCGGATCATGATCTAACTCTCTTCGATCAATCCGATAGCAGGGTGACACGGGATCATTGTCTTCGGCTATTTATTCTAATCTTTAGTAAGTCTGCCTTCTTGCCAAGCGATGGGGCCCGCACTTTCCATGACATCGCGCGTGATACTGGCAAGACTTGGGAAGAAAAGGTCACAAAGGACCTCTCGATACTGGTATTTGGGGGGCTGTTCCCGAAGCTAGTCACAGCGATCGCCGCGAGCGACACCAATCGCCCCAAGGTCATAGGGAGAGAATATCTTGAGCAGGTCCGCCAAAGCGCTTTGATCCTACTCTACCGCTTGCTGTTCGTTGTTTATGCAGAAGATCGAGACCTACTTCCAAGCAGTCAGGAACCTTACAAGGATTACTCTCTCACGGCGATGCGCCTCGAAATTGCCCGGCGAAAAGCTGAAGGCAAGGCGTTCTCTAGCGTAATGACAAATTATTGGCCGAGGCTAGTGGCTATCTTCAAAGCACTATCGGAAGGCGACAATACTCTAGGCATCCCTCCTTACAATGGAGGACTGTTCGCCAAAGAGGGCTCGCCCCTGCTCGCAGAGATCCAACTGCCGGACACGATAGTTACTGACATAGTTTATGGCTTGTCTCATCGAATTGAGGACGGTGAACCGCGATACATCAACTATCGCGATCTTTCAGTCCAACAACTTGGTAGCGTATACGAACGGACGTTGGAATATGGCTTAACTCTGAATTCGGATGACGAGGTTGTTCCCACCTCCGACGATACCGCAAGGCATGAATCAGGGAGTTATTACACGCCCGACAGCCTCGTGATGTTGATCATCGACAAAACGATAGGTCCATTCGTCGAAGAACGGTTGAAAACATTTCGTACTGAAGCTGCCAGACTCGCTTCCGATGGGCGCTCGAAGGCCGTTCGTATCGCTATGCTCGAAGCGCACGATCCGGCACGCGCAATTCTGAGTCTCAAAATCTGTGACCCAGCGATGGGTTCTGGCCATTTTCTTGTGAGTCTTGTCGACTGGCTCGCAGACAAAGTTCTCGCCGCAATGGCCGAGGCCGAGCAAACGGTCACTTGGGCGGATAATCTTTATCAATCGCCCCTTGCAGCCGAAATCTCCAAGATTCGCACAGATATTATTCAACACTCCATCGAGAATAGCTGGCCCTACGTGGATGAACATCTTCAGGATCGGCACATTGTGCGCCGAATGGTCTTGAAGAGGTGCGTCTACGGCGTAGACAAAAACCCGCTCGCCGTAGAGTTGGCCAAGGTCGCACTTTGGCTTCACACGTTTACGGTTGGCGCACCGCTTTCATTCCTCGATCACCATCTTCGCTGTGGCAACTCGCTGTTCGGGGCGTGGGTGCGACCAGCAATGGACCGACTCGTCGAGTGGGGTAGCCCCCTTCTAATGGACGCTCCACGAAAGAAAGCACTTGGCGCCGCCGCCGGCATGCAAACCATCGAGAAATTGACCGATGCGGACATAGCGGAAGTCTATCAATCAAGGAATTTATTCGAAGGCATCGAGTCGATGACTTCTGAATTGAGTGACCTCCTGACGCTGGTATGCGCGATCGAATGGCAGCAACCAACAGGCAGGCTTGAAAAGGCGACCATTCAAGAGCTGATCAAGGGCACGTTCGGCGACCCGATCAAGGTTGCTAACGGCAAACTAGACTTTGCTGTGCCGCCGTCTCCGGTGGTTACCGAGTTGGAAAGAAAGAAGCGGGAACTACAAAAGACAGCAAACTTCAGCACACACGATACAGGCATGAAGCTAAAGTCGTGGTTGCCCGATGTAACGAACCGCTTTTCCAAAGAACACTGGCTACATTGGCAGGTTGCCTTTCCAGGTATTTGGCGCCAATGGGAAAGCGCCGACCTGCACGGGGGCTTTGATGCTGTCATTGGCAATCCGCCCTATGTACGGCAGGAGATAATTCGGCTTCTAAAACCGAGCTTGAAACGAGCGTTTCCCGAGACCTACGATGGCAACGCCGATCTGTACGTCTACTTTTATGACCAAGGATTGAGAATCCTCAAGCCCGGCGGCCGCCTATCCTATGTGGTGACAAACAAGTGGATGCGCTCGGGCTACGCAGAGAGTCTGCGGAGAGTTTTTGCCGACAAGACATGGATCGAGTTTGTCGCAGACTTTGGACATGCAAAGAAATTCTTTCCAGATGCGGACGTGTTCCCCTCAATCATTGTCGCACGCAAGCCAACATCGGTTGACGCACCATTAACGACAGAGGTCTGCGTTATCCCTAGAGACGACGTGCCGGAAAAGGCGCTGGCGGACGCTGTTGCTAAAGCTACTTACACGCTACCGAGGGCGCATTTCACGGAATCAACCTGGGCACTCGAACCTCCTCGGGTAGTATCCTTGTTGGAGAAATTGCGCCGCAACTCAATACCTTTGAGGGATTTTACTGGTTCTGAACCGCTATACGGAATCAAGACGGGGCTTAACGAGGCGTTCCTTATTGATGCTGCCGATGCCAACCGGCTCCTGCAAAGTCATCCCGCGCTGAAAGCGATAATAAGGCCGTATCTTCGAGGACAGGACATTCGTCGTTGGTCGTCGCCAGATGCTGGACTATTCATGATTATGATGAAGTCGAGCAGTGATCATCAATGGCCGTGGCACAACGCACCAGACGAGGCCTCGGCCGAAAAAAAGCTTGCCCAAACGTTTCCGGAGCTTCACGCGCACTTTAAGGCGTTCGAAGAATTTCGCGACAAAAGGACTGGAAAACTTCGGGGCCTTCGACATCGAGAAGATCAGGGGCGCTGGTGGTGGGAGCTGCGGCCCTGTTCTTATTATGAGGCATTCAGCAGAGAAAAGATTTGCATTCAACGAATTGCATTTCACCCAAGGTTTTCGATTGATGGCCAATCGCGACTGGTGAATGACTCTGCGGTGATACTCCCCACGCAAACACGCTTACTTGCAGGCATCCTAAATCAGCCCATCGCATGGTATTATCAGTTCAAAAAGTTTCCGCACAAAAAGGACGAAGCTCTTGCGATGGACATCGTTGCGCTCAACGAATTTCCAATACCGTCCTTAGGCAAGCATCGTGATCGATTTGAGAACAAGGTTAGCGAGATCATAGAACTAACACTCGACGCTCAAAGACTGGATCAACGCGCAACGGCGTGGCTGCGGCACCAAGTTGGTCTTATTTCTCCGAAGCAAATCGCGAGGGTTCAGAGGGCTGTGGATTCCGACGATTTTGTATCTGCTATTCGTGACTCGCTTCCGAAGCGTCGGAATATATCTTCGAACGAAATGACCCATCTAGCAACTGAGTATGCCGAAGCAATAGTGCCGCTTCAAAACCGCAGGGCGGACGTTTTTCGCGTGGAGAACGAACTGTCGCATTTGGTGAATAGTGCTTACGGGCTGACGCCCGATGAGGTTCAGCTCATGTGGCATACTGCACCGCCTAGGATGCCGACTAGCCATGCGCTCGCCGAGGACGGTTCTGATAGGGACATTGAGCAGGAAGACTAACAATATTGTTTGGGGTGTGAGCCAGACCGGCCGGTTCTTATTAGATGGTTTCCAGATAAGCCGCAGCGACCGCCTGACGCGTCTTTATGTCGCTCGGGGACAGCCGGACGGCCTGAGCGCGCTTGCAAGGGGTCACAAACGAAGCCGTCTCCGAGAGGAATTGCGATCGGATTGCCAATCGCTCCTCCTATCATCGGAGGGAATGTGCAGCCTGAAAAGCGAATTGCGAGAACCGTCTCGGCGCATCGGCCGAACAATCCTATACAGCAATGTTCCCATTGTTACACAGTACGTGCCAAGGCAACACACTGAGGGGACTTAACTTCTTGGAAAAACCCTATTTCTAGAAGTGAGGTGGTGCCCAGGAAAGGACTCGAACCTTCACGGCCGTTAAGCCACTGGCACCTGAAGCCAGCGCGTCTACCAATTCCACCACCTGGGCCCGGGCGGGTTAGTAAGGATCGGTCACGCGCTTGTCAAATTGACGGGCCCGGCCGCAAACGGGCTGTACAGCGGGGCGGCGCTGGCGTATCGCGAATCGGTCCGGTATCACCCCCATCGCTCGAATTTGACGGCAGGAACGCGCGCCATGACATCCCCTTTGGCCTCGAACCAGGAAACGCTGGTCACGGTTTTCGGCGGTTCCGGCTTTCTGGGACGAAACGTGGTCCGGGCGCTGGCCAAACGCGATTACCGGGTGCGGGTGGCGGTGCGGCGGCCGGAACTGGCCGGGCACCTGCAGCCGCAGGGCAAGGTCGGCCAGATCCACGCCGTGCAGGCCAATGTGCGCTATCCGGCCTCGGTCGAGGCCGCGATGCGCGGCGCCTCCGTCGCCGTCAACCTGATCGGCATCCTGACCGAGGGCGGCGCGCAATCCTTTGACGCGGTGCAGGCCGCCGGCGCCGAAACGATCGCCAGGGCCGCCGGCGCCGCCGGCGCGCGCATGGTCCATGTCTCGGCGATCGGCGCCGACGCGAATTCGCCAGCCCATTACGCCCGGTCCAAGGCGGCCGGCGAAAAGGCGGTGCTGGCCGCGGTGCCGTCGGCCACGATCATGCGGCCGTCGGTGGTGTTCGGCCCCGAGGACCAGTTCACCAACCGCTTCGCCGCGCTGGCGCGGATGTCGCCGGTGCTCCCGCTGATCGGCGGCGGCGTGACGCGGCTGCAGCCGGTCTATGTCGGCGACGTCGCCACCGCGGTCGCCGACGCCGTTGACGGCAAGACCAGGCCCGGCGCGACCTACGAGCTCGGCGGGCCGGAAGTGCTGACCATGCGCGAGATCATCGAGATCATCCTCGCGATCACCGACCGCAAGCGCATGCTGGTCTCGCTGCCGTTCGGGCTGGCGAAGCTGCAGGCGCTGCTGTTGCAGTTTGCGCCGGGCGCGCTGAAACTGACGCCGGACCAGGTGATGTTGCTGCAAACCGACAATGTGGTGTCTGACGCGGCGAAGGCCGCCGACCTCACGCTCGAGGGCCTCGGCATCGCGCCGGATTCGATCGAGGCGATTGCCCCGCAATACCTCTGGCGCTTCCGCGCCTCCGGGCAGTTCCAGCGCAAGGGCGTGTAAGGTTATTTGCCGAGCGCCAGCGCGATCAGGCCGACGGTGCCAAGCGCGACGCGCCACCAGGCAAAGAACGTGAAGCCGTGGCGGGTGACATAGGTCAGGAACGTCTTGACCACGATCACCGCCGTGATGAACGAAACCACGAATCCGATCGCGACCACGCCAATATGATCGACCGTCATCTCCTCGCGGTTCTTGTAGAAGTCGTAGGCGAAGGCGCCGACCATGGTGGGGATGGCGAGAAAGAAGGAAAACTCCGCCGCCGAGCGCTTGTCGGCGCCGAGCAGCATCGCGGCGACGATGCTGGCGCCGGAACGCGACACGCCGGGAATCATCGCGACGCATTGCGCAATGCCGATCCACAGATACATCGGCAATGGATAGCGGGTGGCGTCGTCCTCGCGCGGCTTGAGGTTGAGCTGATCGACCCACAACAGGACCGCGCCGCCCGCGATCAGCGTGAAGCACACCACAAAGGGATCGAACAGAACCGCCTTGATGTATTTCCCGAAGATCAATCCGATGACGACCGAGGGCAGAAACGCCACCAGCACGCCGATCACGAATCGCCGGTCGTCCGGATTGGAGAACATGCCGAGGGCGACGCGCCACAGTTTGAGAAAATAAAGCGCGACGATCGCCAGGATTCCGCCGAGCTGAATCAGGATGATGAAGCTCTGCCAGAACGCCCCCTCGCCAAGGCCGAAGAAGCGTTGCGCCAAGAGCAAATGTCCGGTGGAGGACACCGGCAGAAATTCGGTGATGCCCTCGATGACCCCGAGAATCACCGCCTTGACTGCGTCCGACATCATGATCTGGCCCATTATGGCTAGGAAAGGCGCGACCTTCTCGCCTATTCGTCCCAATGCCGCAATCGCAAAAAGGCTCCAGACACAGGCGGCTTTCACGGGCCGCCCGGCCCGGGAGGTCCGCGCCCGGTTGCAATTCCATCGCAGCGGAAAAGGCTCTAGTGTCCGAATCGCATGGCGCGGCGTGAGGGCCTGAAGGTTCCGCAGACGTCGCGGAATTTGCCAGGGACTTCATGTACACGCTGTATCATCATCCTTTCTGTCCACATTCGCGCTTCATCCGCCTGATCCTCGGCGAGAACGGCCTCGAGCCACGCCTGGTGGAAGAGCGGGCCTGGGAACGGCGCGAGGGGTTTCTCGCGCTCAATCCCGCCGCCACCACGCCGGTATTGATCGCCGGAGACTTTCCACCGATCCCCGGCGCCGGCATCATCGCCGAATATCTTGACGAGACCCACGGCCTGCTGGCCGGCGAGCGACGGCTGCTGCCGGAGTCGATGGCCGAGCGCATCGAGGTTCGCCGGCTGATGGCGTGGTTCAACGAAAAGTTTTTCGAGGAGGCATCCAATCCGCTGGTGACCGAGCGCATCTACAAGCGCTTCATGCGCGAGGAGAACGGCGGCGGCTCGCCTTCGACCGACGTGATTCGCGCCGCCAAGGTCAATGTGCGCTATCATCTGGCCTATATCGGCTGGCTGGCGCAGACGCGGAATTTTCTCGCCGGCGACCGGCTGACCTACGCGGACCTCGCCGCCGCGGCGCATCTTTCGGCGATCGATTATCTGGGCGACGTGCCATGGAGCGAGGACGACGCGGCAAAGGCGTGGTACGCGCGGGTGAAATCCCGCCCGTCGTTCCGGCCGCTGCTGAGCGAATGGCTGGCCGGCGTGCCGGCGTCGCGGACCTATGTGGACCTCGACTTCTGAACCCCGATCGCCCGCCCGCCGATCTGAAGGCCGCGCTTGTCCGGCAAGCACGGGCGCTCGGCTTCGATGGCGTCGGCGTCACCGCGCCGGATGCGATCGGCGAGGCCGGAAGACATTTTCGCGACTTCCTCGAGGCCGGCGGCCACGGCGACATGGACTGGCTCGCCGCCCATCCCGAGCGCCGCACCGATCCGCGCGTGCTGTGGCCCGGCGTGCGCGCGATCATCATGCTCGGCGTCAACTACGGCCCCGATGAGGATCCGCTGGCGCTGCTGGCGAAGCGCGGCTGCGGCGCGATCTCCGCCTACGCCCAGGGCGACGACTATCACGATGTGGTCAAGAAGCGCCTGAAGGCGCTGGGACGCTGGCTCGCCGCGGCCTCGGGCGCAGAGGTGAAAGTGTTCGTCGATACCGCCGCGGTGATGGAAAAGCCGCTGGCGCAGGCGGCGGGGCTCGGCTGGCAGGGCAAGCATACCAACCTGGTCTCACGCGAGTTCGGCTCCTGGCTGTTTCTCGGCGCGATCTTCAGCGCGGCCGAGCTGCCGCCCGACGCGCCCGAACACGATCATTGCGGCTCCTGCAACGCCTGCCAGGAGATCTGCCCGACCGCGGCGTTCCCCGCGCCCTACCGGCTCGACGCGCGCCGCTGCATTTCCTACCTGACGATCGAGAACAAGGGCCCGATCCCGCGCGAATTCCGCAAGGCGATCGGCAACCGCATCTATGGCTGCGACGATTGCCTTGCGGTGTGCCCGTGGAACAAGTTCGCGCAGCAGGGCCGCGAGGCCAAGCTGGCCGCACGCGCGGAATTGCGCGCGCCTGCGCTGGCGGACCTGGCGCGGCTCGACGACGCTGCTTTTCGCGCGCTGTTTGCGAAATCGCCGGTCAAGCGCATCGGCCGCGACCGCTTCGTCCGCAACGTGCTGATCGCGATCGGCAACGCCGAGGATGCTTCGCTGGCGCCGGAGGCCGAACGCCTGCTCGATGATGCAAGCCCGCTGGTGCGCGGCGCGGCGGTATGGGCGCTGTCGCAACTGGCCGATCGAAAGAGGTTCGAGGTGCTGGCGGCGAAGGCGGTGGCCGGCGAGACGGATGAAGATGTCCGCGCGGAGTGGCGACAAACATCCGTCGTCATGCCCCGCGAAAGCGGGGCATCCAGTACGCCGAGGCATCCCGGATAACCCAAGATGTCACGGCGTACTGGATTGTCCGCATTCGCGGACGATGACAGGGAGTACGAAATCCGGCATGGTCGCACGCCATGACAAAGAACCAGCCTTTCTTCACCCATGACCGGGCCAGCGACACCTTCATGCCCACCGAGGTCGCGAACGGGCCGTGGGACCCCAACTCGCTGCACGGCCGCGTCGTCGTCGGCCTGCTCGCTTTCGCGATCGAGCAGCGCCACGGCTCCGACGATTTCGTGCCGGCGCGGCTGACCGTCGACATGTTCCGCCTGCCGAACATCACGACGCCGATCAAGGTCAGGAGCCAGCTCGTCCGCGACGGCAAGCGCATCAAGGTGGTGGAAGCCGAGTTCGTCTCCGGCGGCACCGCCATGGCGCGGGCTTCCTGCCAGTTGTTGCGCAAGACGGAAAACGCGCCGGGCCATGTCTGGTCGCCGCCGAACTGGGACGCGCCGAAGCCCGCGGACATTCCCAGGCCGACCGATCCCCGGCTTGGCATGAACGGAAAATGGACCACCCGGCCGATCGTGGGCCAGATGGGCTCGCTCGGGCCGCGGCGGCTGTGGATGAGCGAGGTGCGCGAGCTGGTCGGAGGCGTGCCGATGTCGCCGTTCGTCCATGTCGCGACAGGCGCGGATTTCGCCAGCCCGTTCGCCAATGCCGGCGACCAGGGGCTAGGTTACATCAACAGCGATGTCACGCTCTATCTGCACCGGCTGCCGGTGACGCCATGGGTCGGCTTCGACGTCGTCAACCATCACGCCACCGACGGCATCGCGATCGGCGAGTGCTGGCTTTATGACGAGAAGGGGCCGATCGGGACGTCCACGGTGGCGGCGCTGGCGCAGCGCAAGCCGATGACCGACGTGCCGCCGCCGTAAGGCCGATCCGTCATTCCGGGGCATCGCGCCAGCGATGAACCCGGAATCTCGAGATTCCGGGTTCGATGCTTTGCATCGCCCCGGAATGACGGAGGAGAGCGTTCACTCCGCCAGATGCCGCTTCATCTCCGGCCGCGCCTTCAGCGCCGCGCCCTGCCTGGCAACGATTTTCGCAATGCGCTCGGGCGCGAACCTGATATCGACGAAGGCCGGCGCGGTGTTGGCGACCTCGTGATATTCTGAGATTCTGCCCTCGCGCAGCTTCATGATCGCGACGCCTTCAAACATGGCGCGCGCACCTTCGGCCTCCGGCAGCGTCGAGCGATAGCTGAACGTGTATCGCGCATAGAGGGTGCGGCCGTCGCTGACCGGCTCGTGCATGTCCCAGCGAAAATCGGTGGCGGTGCGGTAGAACCAGTCGTCGATCATGGCGGCGATTTTCGTCCGGCCGGCAAACGGGCCGTAGAACACGTCATGATAGACGCCGTCCTCGGTGAACAGGTCCGCAAACGCCTTGCCGTTGTGTTGCTCGACGGCGTCGCAGAAGGCGCGCAGCATCGTTGACGGGTTCATGGCGGTGCCTCCCTCTCGCTTTTTCTTCCCCCTCTCCCCTTGTGGGAGAGGGTGGATCGAATGAGCGTAGCTCATTCGAGACGGGTGAGGGGTCTGCCTCCACGGATAGAGACCCCTCATCCGCCTTCGCCTTCGCGAAGGCACCTTCTCCCACAAGGGGAGAAGGAAGACGAGAAAAACTCACCCGATCTCCGCCACCGCCGCCAGCATCCGGGCTATGTCCTGCGGCCGCGACAGGCGATGGTCGCCGTCCTGGATCATGGTCAGCACCACGTCCTCGGCCGGCAACCGGTGCGCCAGCGCAAAGGCGTGCTGCCAGGGCACATCGGGGTCCTGCGCGCCCTGCAGGATGCGAACTGGACACCCGACGTTGATGGCGCTGCCGAGCAGCAGATGGTTGCGGCCCTCCTCGATCAGCGCGCGGGTGATCGGATAGGGCGCGCCGTCGCCATATTCCGACGGCCGCATCCAGACGCCCTCGCTCCGGATCTGCTCGCGAACCTCGTCGGAGAACCCGTTCCACATCAACTGCTCGGTGAAGTCGGGCGCCGGCGCGATCAGCACCAGCCCGGCCAGCGTCGCATCTGCCGCGTTGCGGCCGGCAATGGCGCGCGCCAGCAGCAGCGCCATCCAGCCGCCCATCGACGAGCCGATAACCACCTGCGGCCCGCGGCAGAACTGCTCGAACACCGCCACGCTCTCTTCCAGCCAGCGCCCGATGGTGCCGTCGATGAAGGCCCCGCCGGACTCGCCATGGCCGGAATAGTCGAACCTGATACAGGCACGGCCCTGTTCGGCGGCCCAGCCATCGAGCGCCAGCGCCTTGGTGCCTTTCATGTCGGAATTGAAACCGCCAAGCCAGAACAGCCCCGGTCCGCCGCCTGCGCGGGCGCGCACGGCGATCCGGCGGCGACCGGCGCCCTCTCCCACCTCGATAAAGCCCGGTTCACGGTCGATTGCGGCTGAATTGGTCATTGATTCGGTACCCTCGCCAGTCGGCGTTGTCCGCGAGCGCGCCGGTCTGGTCAAGCAGGGCCAAATGGTCCCGCCGGCCGCGTTATATTTGTCGAGCTCGGTCGAAATGCCTCGCATTTGACGGTTTTCCGGCGCAGATAACGAGTTCGCTTGCTCCGCACCGCGTCTTGCTTCAAAATGCAGTCTTCCTTCACAACTTTGGAGAGCTACCCATTCGCCGTCCCAACAGAGCCCCGCCCGCCGCAACCAAAGACGGGCCGCGCACCAATGATGAAATCCGCAACGCGCAGATCCAGCTGATCGATCAGAACGGCACCAACCATGGCACGGTCGAGACCGTGCTGGCCGTCAAGATGGCCCTTGAAGCGGGCATGGATCTTGTCGAGATTTCGCCGAACAACAATCCTCCCGTTTGCAAGATCATGGACTACGGGAAGTTCAAGTATTCCGCGCAGAAAAAGGCCGCCGAGGCCCGCAAGAAACAGAAGGTCGTCGAGATCAAGGAGATCAAGCTGCGGCCGATGATCGACGATCACGATTACGACGTGAAGATGCGGGCGATGCAGCGGTTCTTCGAGGAGGGCGACAAGGTCAAGATCACCTTGCGCTACCGTGGCCGCGAGATGGCGCACCAGGAGATCGGCACCAAGCTCTTGGACAAGGTCAAGGCCGACGTGGCCGAATTTGCCAAGGTCGAGCAGGACGCCCGGTTCGAGGGCCGCCAGGTCGTCATGGTGCTGGCGCCGCGCTGAGTCTGAATTGGCGGATCGGACCAGGCGGCCCGTTCGGATCACCGGCGGGCCGCTTTCTTTTTTGCTGGGGTAACGGGCCGGTCCGGCAGAGCCGGCCCATCGGTTCGCCGCTTTGGCGGACGCGGTTCGTCGTTGCCAATTCCGGCTTGCTCTGCCATAAGCCCATCCTTCATCGCCCGGCTGATCAAGGGCTGCCGTGTCGATGTCCGTGCGGGCTGTTTCGTTTTCGAAATAACCTGAGCACTTTCAACGCTCTAACGAGCATTCAAGCCGCAAATGCGCCCCTTTGGGCGCTTTTTTCTGCGGCCACAGGAGAGCCAAATGCCCAAGCTGAAGACCAAGTCAGGCGCCAAAAAGCGCTTCAAGGTGACTGCCACCGGCAAGGTGATGCACGCCCAGCGCGGCAAGCGCCACGGCATGATCAAGCGGACCAAGAAGCAGATTCGTCAGCTCCGCGGCACCCGCGTGCTGTTCAAGACCGACGGCGACAACGTCAAGAAATTCTTCTTGCCGAACGCCTGATCGCGCTCGCATCCACGCTTACGCCGGCCGCGCACGCGCGGCGTTCCGTCACCGATTTCAGACTCAAGGATCACAGTCATGTCTCGCGTCAAACGCGGTGTGACCTCTCACGCCAAGCACAAGAAAGTCTACAAGGCCGCCAAGGGTTTCCGCGGCCGCCGCAAGAATACGATCCGCGCCGCCAAGGCCGCGGTCGAGAAGGCCGGGCAGTACGCCTTCCGCGACCGCAAGCGCAAGAAGCGCACCTTCCGCGCGCTCTGGATCCAGCGCCTCAACGCCGCGGTGCGGCCGTTCGGCATGACCTACAGCGTCTTCATCAACGGCCTCTCGAAGTCGGGCATCACGGTCGACCGCAAGGTGCTGTCGGATCTCGCCATCACCGAGCCGGCGGCGTTCCAGGCGATCGCCGAGAAGGCCAAGGCCGCGCTGGCGGCCTGATCCGCAAACCGCCGCGGCGTCTTGCAATTCCCGGTGTCATGCCCCGCGCAAGCGGGGCATCCAGTAACCACCGATCGACATCTTGACCCCGGGGGTTACTGGATCATCCGCCTTCGCGGATGATGACGGTCCCGGTTGGACTGCGAGCGCGTCGCCAAAAAAGGCACCCCTCGCCATGACCGACCTTGCCCAACTCGAATCCCGCATCCTTGGCGATATCGCCGCCGCCGGCGACGAAGCCGCGCTTGAAGCCGTGCGCGTCGCAGCGCTGGGCAAGAAAGGTTCGATCTCCGCGCTGCTCGCCACCCTCGGCAAGATGTCGCCGGAGGAGCGCAAGACGCACGGCGCGGCGATCAACCTTGCCAAGGACAAGGTCACGCAGGCGCTGGCGGCCCGCCGCGACGTCCTGAAGTCGGCGGCGCTCGACGCCCGACTTGCATCAGAGACCATCGACGTCACGCTGCCCTTGCGTGAAAGCCCTGCCGAACAGGGCCGCATCCATCCCCTCAGCCAGGTCTTCGAAGAGGTCAATGTCATTTTCGCCGACATGGGATTTTCGATCGCCGAAGGCCCTGATATCGAGACCGACGATTACAACTTCACCAAACTGAACTTTCCCGAGGGCCATCCGGCGCGGGAGATGCACGACACCTTCTTCTTCAACCCGAAGCAAGACGGCTCGCGCATGCTGTTGCGCACCCACACCTCGCCGGTGCAGGTCCGCACCATGCTCGGCCAGAAGCCGCCGATCCGCGTGGTCTGCCCCGGGCGCACCTACCGCATCGATTCGGATGCGACGCACACGCCGCAGTTCCACCAGGTCGAGGGCCTCGTCATCGACAAGGGCTCGCATCTCGGCCACCTCAAATGGATCCTGCACGAGTTCTGCAAGGCGTTCTTCGAGGTCGACCACATCAACATGCGATTCCGGCCATCGTTCTTCCCGTTCACCGAACCCTCGCTCGAGGTCGATATCCAGTGCCGCCGCGGCAACGGCGAGATTCGTTTCGGCGAGGGCGAGGACTGGCTGGAAATTCTCGGCTGCGGCATGGTGCATCCGAACGTGCTGCGCGCCTGTGGCATCGATCCCGACGTCTACCAGGGCTTTGCCTGGGGCATGGGCATCGACCGCATCGCGATGCTGAAATACGGCATGTCCGACCTGCGCCAGCTGTTCGACAGCGACGTGCGCTGGCTCAACCATTACGGCTTCAAGCCGCTGGACATCCCGACGCTGGCGGGGGGGTTGAGCACGTGAGCCTCGTCGAAACTTCCCTCGCGGAGAGAGCCCCCAGCCTAACCCTCCCCCGCAATCGGGAGAGGGAACGGACTTTCATTGCGGTAAATAGCTTTTGTGAAACGGATACGAACCTCTCAGTCCAGCCGTCGGTCAGACTCCCTCTCCCGCTTGCGGGGGAGGGTTGGGGTGGGGGTGTCTCAGCATCGGAGGTTTCAATGGTTGATGAAAACCCTCCAAGCTGGAGAGTGTCCTCCAAACTCCGCTCGAACGCGCGCGCACTCCGAAAAAACTCTACCGACGCTGAACGGCTGCTCTGGGCCGCTCTGCGGGATCATCGGCTAAACGGCGCCAGCTTCCGGCGCCAGGTCCCCATCCAGAACTTCATCGCCGATTTCGTGTGTCATGCGGCGAAGCTCGTGGTCGAACTCGACGGCGGGCAGCATTTTTCCGACCGAGCCGAGAAAAGAGACGCCACGCGATCGGCGGTCATCGAGGCGCAAGGCTTCAAGGTCCTTCGCTTCAGCAATCAGGACGTGATGACCAATCGCGCTGGCGTCGTCGAAACAATTGCCTCCGCCGTCGCGGAGAAAGCCCCCACCCCGGCCCTCCCCCGCAAGCGGGAGAGGGGGGAAGAGAAGCAGCGATCATGAAATTCACGCTCTCCTGGCTGAAGGAACATCTCGATACCGACGAGCCGCTGCAGGCGCTCGCCGACAAGCTCACCATGATCGGGCTCGAGGTCGAGAGCATCGAGGACAAGGCGAAGCAGCTTTCGCCGTTCTCGATCGCGCGGGTGATCTCGGCCGAGCCGCATCCGAATGCCGACCGCCTGCGCGTCTGCATGGTCGATACCGGCAACGGCGCGGCGCCGGTGCAGGTGGTGTGCGGCGCGCCGAACGCCCGCGCCGGCCTCGTCAGCGTGTTCTCCCCGCCCGGCACCTTCATTCCCGGCAAGAACATCACGCTCGGAATCGGCACCATCAGAGGCGTCGAAAGCCGCGGCATGCTGTGCTCGGCGGCCGAGTTGCAGATTTCCGACGACCATGACGGCATCATGGAATTGCCGGCGGATGCGCCGGTCGGCCATGGCTACGCACAATGGGCCGGCCTTGGCGATCCCGTGATCGAGATCAACCTGACGCCGAACCGGCAGGACTGCACCGGTGTCCACGGCATCGCGCGCGATCTTGCCGCCGCCGACATGGGCAAGTTCAGGGATCCCGCGATCAAGCCGATCAATGGCGAATTTCCCTGCCCGGTGAAGGTCACGGTGGAAGACCCGGCGCTCTGCCCGGGCTTTGCGCTGCGGCTGGTGCGCGGCGTCAGGAACGGCCCGTCGCCGGAATGGCTGCAGAAGCGCCTGACCTCGATCGGCCTGCGGCCGATCAACGCGCTGGTCGACATCACCAATTTCATGACCTACGACCGCGCCCGGCCGCTGCATGTGTTCGACGCCAGCAAGGTGAAGGGAAACCTAACCGTGCGTCGCGCGAAGAACGGCGAGACCCTCAAGGCGCTCGACGGCCGCAGCTACACGCTCGATCCCGGCATCTGCGTGATCGCGGACGACCACGGCGTCGAATCGCTTGCCGGCATCATGGGCGGCGAGGCCTCCGGCTGTGGCGCCGGCACCACCGACGTCCTGATCGAATCGGCGCTGTGGAACGAGATCAACATCGCCCAGACCGGCCGCCGGCTCGGCATCAATTCCGACGCGCGCTACCGCTTCGAGCGCGGCGTCGATCCGGCCTTCATGGTGCCGGGGCTCGAACTTGCGACCAGGCTGGTGATGGAGATGTGCGGCGGCACGCCGTCGGAGAATGTCGTCGTCGGCAACGCTTTCGGCGACGACCGCGTGATCGATTTTCCGCTGCATGAGGTCAAGCGACTGGCCGGAATCGAGGTGCCGTTTCCGGAAACCCGGCGTATCCTCGGCCATCTCGGTTTCATGCTGGCGGGCAGCGGCCCGGTGGTGAAAGTCGCCGTCCCCTCCTGGCGCAGCGACGTCCACGGCAAGGCCGATATCGTCGAGGAGATCGTGCGTATCATCGGCCTCGACAGGGTGCCGATGACGCCGTTCGAACGCGGCGACGACGCCCGCAAGCCGGTGCTGACCATGATCCAGACCCGCACCCGCCGCGCCAAGCGCGCGCTGGCGGCGCGCGGCATGGTCGAGGCGGTGACGTGGTCGTTCATCGCAAAGCCCCATGCCGAACTGTTCGGCGGCGGACAGGCCGAACTCGCGCTCGCCAACCCGATTGCCGCCGACCTGTCGGACATGCGGCCGAGCCTGCTGCCGGGCCTCGTCGCCGCCGTACAGGCCAACGCCAACCGCGGCACCTCCGATGTCGCGCTGTTCGAAGTCGGCCAGGTGTTCAGGGGCGACAGGCCCGAGGACCAGTTCGTCGCGGCATCGGGCGTGCGGCGCGGCTTTGCGTCCTCGCAAGGCATCGGCCGGCACTGGTCCGGCGCGGCGATCGCGGACGCGCTTGACGCCAAGGCCGATGCGTTCGCGGTGCTGGCGGCCGCCGGGGCGCCGATGCCGGCGCTGCAAATCGTGCCGGGCGGCGCCGGCTGGCTGCACCCGGGGCGTTCCGGCACCATCCAGATCGGGCCGCAGAACGTGCTGGGTTACTTCGGCGAGTTGCACCCGCGCACGCTGGAGCGGCTCGGCGCCGACGGCCCGCTGATCGGCTTCGAGGTGATCCTCGACCGGATACCCGACGCCAGGAAGAAGCCGACCCGCGCCAAGCCTTTGCTCGAACTCTCCGCGTTCCAGCCCGTGTCGCGCGACTTCGCCTTTATCGTCGATGGCACTGTGAAGGCCGGCGACATCGTGCGCGCCGCGCAGGGCGTCGACAAAAAGCTGATCACCGAGGTCACCGTGTTCGACGTCTACGAAGGCAAGGGCATCGACCCCGGCAAGAAGTCCGTCGCCATCGCCGTGACGATGCAGCCGCGCGAAAAGACGCTGACGGACCAGGAGATCGACGCGGTGGCGGCCAGGATCGTGGCCGAGGTGACCAAGAAGACCGGCGGCGCGCTGCGCGCGTGACATCGTGGTGACCACGCGGTTCGCTGCAACCTCTCCCGCTTGCGGGGGAGGTCGCATCGCATCGGAGATGCGATGCGGGTGGGGGAAACTCTCTCCACGCAAACAGTGTCGCTTGTGGCGGCACCCCCATCCCGGCCTTCCCCCGCAAGCGGGAGAAGGAGCGCAGCTGCGGCGTGGCTGCGTTTCGACCTCTTCTCACCACGCGGGAAAGCATGAGTCTTTCGGACCTCATTCCGGCCGAGATCGGCAGCAACGCGGCGATCGCGATTTGCGCCATCGCCTTCGTCGCGGGAACGGCGCGCGGGTTTTCGGGCTTCGGCGCGGCCTTGATCTTCATGCCGCTGGCGAGTTCTATCGCGGATCCGCGGCTGGTCGCCCCGTTGCTTCTGCTCATCGATTTCGTCGCCGCCGCGCCGCTGCTTCCGAATGCCTGGAAGCAAGCGGACCGCAAGGCGACTGCGATCATGGTCTGCGGCGCCCTGATCGGCGTGCCGATCGGAACCTATTTCCTGAGCCGGCTCGAACCCGTCACCACGCGCTGGATCATTTCGACCTTCGTTTTCGCGCTGTTGCTTCTGCTGCTCTCGGGCTGGCGCTATCGCGGCAAGGATCATGCGGCGATCACGGTCGGCATTGGCAGCCTCGCCGGTTTCTGCAGCGGACTGGCCCAGACCGGCGGGCCGCCGATCGTCGCCTACTGGCTCGGCCGCCCGATCGCTTCCGCCATCGCGCGGGCCAACATCGTGCTGTACTTCGGCGCCTCGGCCATCCTTTCCAGCATCAGCTATACAACCGCCGGATTGATCACGACCGCTTCGATCAAGTTCGCGTTCGTGGTCGGCCCGTTCTATGCCATCGGCATCTGGTTCGGTGCGTCGCTGTTCGGCAGAGCCTCTGAGGCACTATTCCGCGGGATCTCATACGCGCTGATCGCCGCCTCGGTGGTTATCGGATTGCCGGCGCTGGACGGCGTGCTGCGTTAAGCCAGCACCAGATCGCAATACGCATAACCGTCGCGCTCGACGCGCTCGCCTGCCATGACCGCGATCCGCCGCGAGAACATCGGCCCCGCCACCACGCAGGTGTGGAACTCGCCGTTCTCGCCGCAAGCGTCGACGCCCAAGGGCAGGTCGGCCAGCAGGCTCGCGTCGAATTTGCGGCCGGCGAATGCCGCCGGCAACTTTTTGAGATCGACCGTGGCGAGATGGGCCTCAAGGCCACTTGCGATCATGGCCCGAGCCAGCGCCGGCGTCGGCCGGTCCCAGAGCGGAAACACCGGCGTGATTCCGCTGCCTGAGAGTTTCTGTTCGCGATAGGCGCGGATATCCTGAAGGAACAGATCGCCGAAGATCATGTGGGTGACGCCGTCGGCAACCGCGTTTGCGACCGCCTCGCCCAGCCGCGCCTCGTAGACCTCGTTCGGGCAGGGATAGGGAATCGGCACGATCCGCTGCGGCAGGCCGGCGGCTTCGCACTGCGCCTGCAAGATATCCTGCCGCACGCCATGGATCGAAACCCGGCCGAAGGTTTCGGTTACCGTCGTCAGCGCGCCGACCACCTCGAACGCGCCCGCGCGCATCACTTCATGCAGCGCAAACGCCGAGTCCTTGCCGCTCGACCAGGAGATCAACGCTTTCGGACGGGGCATCAGTTTGTCGGGGAAGCCGGCGCACGCCGCGGCTTGGCGGGCCGCGCGGGCTCCTGATCCCTCAGCGCGCCGATCCGTCGCAAGGCGGCTTCGGCGGCGCGCTCGCCGCTCTCCCAGGCGCCGTCGACCGTTCCCCACAGCGTCTCATGGGTGGCCTCGCCGGCAAGATACATGCAGCCGATCGGCTCGCTCAGCACCTTTCGCGACGATTGCCCGCCGGAACTGGCGGCCGACATCGCACCGAGCACGAACGGCGCGGCATTCCAGCGCGTCGCGCCGGATTTCTTCACCGCGGAAGCGATATCGCTGCCGTACAGTTTCATCAGCCATTCCCTCGCAAACGCGACCATGGCCGCCTCGCCCTGCGCGGAGAGGTCGCGGCCGAACGCGCCGCCGACGTCGATCGTACAGAGCGAGGATCCGCCGATATTGGCATGCATCAGCGCCGTCCTTGTTGAGCTGCTCTGCTCGATGACAACTTCGTCGCGCGCAAGCCCCAGCGGATTTCCGGACAATTGCAGCGCGATCCGGTCATAGCTGCCGAGGCTGAGCCTTGAGATCGCATCGAGTGAACGCTTCGGGAGTTCCGGCGCGAACCTGATATTTCCGGCGACTAGCACGTTGCTCGACACCGTGATCACGGCGGCGCGCGCCGCGATCCTGCCGGCCGGCGTTTCGACAAAGACCTCGCGATTGCTCCAGGCAATACGATTGGCCGGCGTCGACAGCGCCAGCGGCACCGGCTCGCCGAGCCTGGCGACCAGCGTGCCCAGTCCCTGACGGCAGCCGATCGCGGTGTTGCGGTCCTGGGCACGGGCCTTGTCGCCGGTGGAATGATCCTTCAGGTCCTTGCCCGAGAAGCCGGCGCCGAGCACGAACTCCGCCGCGCCGGCCCAGTCGCCGAGATCCTTCGGCAGGACAGAGGCGCACGAAACATCCAGCCGGCGCGAGGCTTCATCGATGGCGCGGTTGGCGCGCACCAGCGCTGCGAGCATCTCCTCGGTTTCGCCGGCGCGCGCGTAGCGGCGTCCGATGCGGATCTTCTGGCCGGACGGCGCCGTCGTGATCTCGAACCCGGCCGACCGCGCCAGCTTGATCATCGGATTGGTCTCGGGATTATACATCCAGCGCGCGCCGCGATCGAACGGCAGGTCGAATGTCGAAGCGTCGGTCTGGCATCGTCCACCGACCTGGTTCGCCGCCTCCACCACGATCACCTTGCGGTTCGCCGCCATCACCCGCCGCGCCGCCGCAATGCCGGCAGCACCCGCGCCGATCACGACGATGTCGGCCTCGCGCGGCAGCGGCGCGGCGCCGGCGCGCGCGCCGGAAAAAGCCGGAGTTGCCGCCAGCGCCGCGGACGCCGACAGGAAGCGGCGGCGGGTCATTGTCATGTCATGGTTTCCGAAGCCTTGAAGGAAACAGAACAGCCCGCGAACTCTGCAGCATCTCATCATACGCGGCAACACTCATGGTGAATCAATCATGATTGAACCGTCTAAGGCAGGAACTAAATTGAAACGCCTTGCGACCATGATAAAGGGTGCAAGAAAAGCGGACAGAGAGCCGCTACGGGGATAGTTTGATGGGCGTGATGCTCGATACCGTCGGCAAGGTGATCGCGGGCTACCTGCAGAAGGAAATCCCCGGCTATGAGCCGTTCACGCCCAGCGATCCCGAGCATCTGCGCGGCGTCATCGCGCCCGGCGACGTGCTGCTGGTCGAAGGCAACAACCGGATTTCCGGCATCATCAAATACCTCACGCAATCCACCTGGTCGCATGCCGCGCTCTATGTCGGCCCGATCGACGGCGCGGCCGAACCCGACGGCGAGCCGCATGTCCTGATCGAGGCCAATATCGGCGAAGGCGTGACCTCGGCGCCGTTGTCGAAATACTATCCGTACCACACCCGCGTCTGCCGTCCGATCGGCCTGTCGTTCGAGGACCGCACCACGGTGTGCCGTTACGCCATCAACCGGATCGGCTTTGGCTACGACACCAAGAACATCGTCGACCTGATGCGCTATCTGATCCCGTTGCCGGTGCCGCAGCGCTGGCGGCGGCGCATCATCGCGTTCGGCTCCGGCGATCCCACCAAGATCATCTGCTCGGCGCTGATCGCACAGGCGTTCGACGCGGTGCGCTATCCGATCCTGCCCAAGATCACCCGCGCGGCCTCCCGCAAGGCCCGGCGCGAGATCCTGCACATCCGCGATTCCTCGCTCTACATGCCGCGCGATTTCGACATCTCGCCCTATTTCGAAATCGTCAAACCTACCATCGTGCATGGCTTCGACTACACCGCCCTGCACTGGGCAGACAAGCAGAAGCCGCTCCCGGAGGTGGCGGGCGAGTTCGCCGTGTTTCCACGGATCGAATCGCCGGCGCTCGTTCCTGAGGCGACTGACCAGGAAGCGCCGCTTCCAGAAGTAACCTTGTCGGGCATGGAAGTGGCGATCGTCGAACGGGTGACCGTGACCGAGCATTTCCTTGCCGTCGAATATGTCGAAGTTCGGCCGCCGGAGCGCCGCGCAAGGCCGCGCTACAAAGCATCGGTACACGCGGCCTGAGCTGCCGGCCACTCGATGCGGCAGGACCGGGGCGCGCCCACTTATCAAGAAGCCGGCAATCCATCGAAACGGGAAAGGCTCCGACGCCGCAGCGGCTTTCTACTGTCCGTGGCTGGCCAGCATCTGCTGGCAGGCCTTGCTGAGGCGGGCGCGATTCTGTTTCAGGCAGGCCAGGATGATCTGGTCACCCTCCTGCATCTGCGCCCGGCAAAACCGCGAGACGTCGCGCGCGCAGGCGTCATGTCCCTGCTGGGCCGGCGCAGCCGTCGCCATCAGAACCAGCGGAATGATGAAAAGAATCTTGGTCATGGGCGAGGCCTCGGCATTCTCCGGAAGCGCCAATGGCGCGCTGCACCCGGTTCTGATCGAATCGGAACCGAAGCCCTGGATTCCCGCTTCGACGGGCCTTTCTGGCGCGAACCGGCAGCTGTTTGCATCGGGACGCTATAGATCGCGCCAATTCGGGCCGCAACGCATTTGTGGGAGGGCCAACTCGGCCGACGTCCGTCTCTGCAGGCCGCCGGAAACGAAAAAACGCCTGCGTCTGATCGCGCAAGCGTTTTTCGAGGACTTGGGGTCGCCGGCGTTACTGGGCGGCGAGCTTGCCGGACTTCTGGGCGGCCATATCGCGATCCATCACGCCGCGGCAACCGGCGCTGAGATCCGCGCGATGCTTCACCATGCAGGCGGTGATCTTCGGAATGTTGGGGATTTCCGAACTGCAGAGGCGGAACGCGTCGCCGGTGCACTGCTGCTGCGCTTCCGAACTGAAGGCAAAGCTGCTGGTCGAGGCGACAGCGGAGAACGAGGCAACCAAAGCCAGCGCTAGACTGACCTTGCGAACGGTGCTGGTAAACAGAGTGGTCATTGTCGGCTCCCTTTGGTCCGGCCATGCGGGCCCGTTGTTGATGGTCACAGCATGCGCCGAAACCGGGAACTCGACTGTGACAGATGTCACTCAGGGTAAATCCCGGTTTAAAATCCTGTTTTTCCCGACCTGACCCGGCCGCCGTTGGTGGGGCGTTAAGACATCGTTCGCATTAATGGGGCGTTGCCTGTGTGTGCCCCGAGTAAAGGAAAGCGTAGCGATGCGTAGTGCGTTGGGCCTGATGCTGGCCAGTGTTGTATCGTCGGTGGCCATCGCCGGTTTCTGGTTCTGGACTTCCCCGCCGCGCGCCGCCGCAAAACCCTCCCAGACCATCGCCACCGGCAAGGCCGCCCCGGCGCCAGCCGCGGCCAGGACCGCGCCGAGGGATGATCTCGAGGTTACGGCTTCACTGCTGAAGCCGGCGCCGGCCCCCGCACCCGCAATCTCGCCCCAGGGCGCGAAATCGACCTGCGCCAATCCCGATGCGCTTGGCGTCAGCCGCACGGTGGTGATCAACACCACGGGCGGGCCGGGCTTCGGCTTCCTGCAATACAAGCAGTTCGACTTCCTGACCGACAAGGAGGTGGTGCTGACCTTCGACGACGGTCCCTGGCCGACCACGCCCGCGGTGCTGAAGGCGCTGGCCGACGAATGCACCAAGGCGATCTTCTTTCCCGTCGGCAAGCACACGACCTATCACCCCGAGATCCTTCGCCAGGTCGCCGCGGCCGGCCACACCGTGGGATCGCACACCTGGTCGCACGCGCATCTCGACAGCAAGAAGCTGACGGAGCCGCAGGTGAGGGAGGAGATCGAGAAGGGTTTCAGCGCCGTGAAGATGGCGATCGGTTCGGCGCCGGCGCCGTTCTTCCGTTTCCCCGCGCTCGCCCATACCCAGGCTGCAATGGGCTATCTCGGCACCCGCAACATCGCGATGTTTTCCTGCGACGTCGATTCCAACGACTTCAAATCGTCAGGCCCGGACCAGGTGATCCAGACCGTCATGACCAAGCTGGACAGGCAGGGCAAGGGCGTCATCCTGATGCACGATCTGCAGAAGAACACCGCGCTGGCCCTGCCGGCGCTGCTGCGCCGCCTCAAGGCCGGCGGCTACAAGGTCGTGCAGATGAAGGCCAAAGAGCCGCTCGAAACCCTGCCCGAGTATGACGCCATGCTGGCGAAAGACCAGAAAACTCCGGCCGTCGCCAGCCGCCCAATCAGCAGCGTGGTGCAGACGGTTTCGCAATAGGGATTTTGCGGCAGGCCGATATCGGCTTCGGCCTTGTCGAATGCCAAACGCGCCCTTCGGATTCAAACCCGAAGGGCGCGTTTTGCTTGGCTTATTACCAAAAGATGCCGTGCCGGTTCAGCTCGCGAATGATGCGGGCTTCAGTCCAGTAGCGGCTGCTGCGCGGTTTCGCGCTCCGCGACGACGACGACGCTTTCTTCGCGACCGGCTTGGCGGGCTCGGCGACGGGCTGCTCGACCTTGGCCGCCGGGGCCTTGATCGCGTCGGGCTTGTTGGTTTCGAGCCGGGGCTCGACGACCGCCGGCCGCTCGATGTATCTCGGGGCTTCCGCCTTGGGTGCTTCTTTGGGCGCTTCCACCGCCAGCGGCGCCTCGGCGGTTTTTTGCGCGTCGGTTACCCTGGCCGGCGCGGTCACGGCCGTGGTCTCGCTCCCGGCCATCGAGAGGCCGCGGTCGCCCGCCTGCGCGGCGGCGGAAGCGAAAACGAACCCTGCGATCAGAATGAGTTTACGCATGATGAATCTCCCCTTGAGGTGCGAGGGGAAATTATTTCGGGTGGACGTTTTGTTATGTGAGATAGATCACGCAACTACTGCAAGCGAGCGACGTGCCCTCGTATGTTTGGAGGTCGCAAAACGTGGTGCCGCAAACAGGACTCGAACCTGTGACCCCGTCATTACGAATGACGTGCTCTACCAACTGAGCTATTGCGGCGGACCGAAGCGGCGTTCGGCGGCTGAGCCGAAACGCCCGCACCTGATATCGGGCACCGCCCCGGTTGGCAAGAAAAACGCTGGCATCGCGCCGTCAGTTGCCGCCCAACCGGGACAGGAATCCGCGCCAGCCGCCGGCCTGGGCCTTGGGCGGGCCGATCTGGTCGGCGAATTCGTCGGGCGCGGCGTCGTCGTCGACGCCGGGATCGTCGGGCGCGCGGATGATGGGAATCACGGCGGGAATCGGGGCCGGAACCGCCTTCGGGATATCCCGGCGGGCGCGGAACAGCGGAGCGGGCGCAACAGGCGCCGGGCTGGCCGGTGCGGGTGAGGGCGCCGTCGCTGCGGTGGCGGCGGCCAAGGGCCGGGCTTCGGCGGGCGCGGGTTCGGAAGCAACCGGCTCGGCTTCGGCCGCCGGCGCATTGTCCTGCGCGGCCGCGGACGGCAGCGGCGCCGGCGCGAGCGCAGCCTCCTCAGCTTCACCGGACCGCGGCGGCTCGATCACCACCGCCCGGCGCGGCGTCGCCAGCATGGCCTCCTCGAAGGCGGAGGATTCGAGCGCGTCGCCCTTGTCGGAGGGAAGGGCCGCGACCGGCGTCTGCCACTGGAAGGCGTCGAGCCGCCCCGATACCGGCGAGACCGGCCGCCAGCTCTCGCTGACATAGCCGTCCGCCGTCCAGGCCGGATCGTGCCGCGCGCGCACCGCGCGCAAGGTCCACGCCCGGGCGCGGCCGGAATCACCATGCTCGGTGCGCTCCAGTTCGGCCATCAGCAGCGCGACCCGCTGGGTTGGTGCTGCGATGAAGGGGGCCAGCGCCTCGCGCGCTTTGGCGAACTCGGCGGCGTCGATCGCCGCGCGCGCAATCGCCAGCGCGCCCTCGATATGGCCGGGCGCCTTGGCGGCGAGCGTCTCGACCCGCACCAGCCGCTGGCGGGCGGAATCGCCGAGCTTCACATGTGCATAGGCGTCGGCGAGATCAGGGTGCGGCTGCGCCAGCCACGCGGTCTCGACCAGCCGCATCGCGCGCCGCACCTGGTGCGCCTCGCTTTCGAACTTGCTGGCCAGCACCGCGGCCGGCACCAGCGTCGGCGCCAGCTTGACCGCTTCCATCACGCTCTCGCGCGACAGGTCGCGATCGACCTTTTCCAGTTCGATCGCCCGCGCCGTCAGCAGCACGCCGCGCTGCCGGCGATAGGTCGCCTTGTCGATCAGCCCGGCGGATTGATTCTGGTCGAGGATATTCAGCGCCCCGGCCCAGTCGCCCTTGGCGCAGCAGAAGCCCAGCACCGCGTGCGACGCCCATGGCGACGACGGCGACAGCTTCAACGCTTCCTCGGCCACCATGACGGCGGCGACCGGATCGTCGGCGCGCTGCGCCTCGATGAACAGGCCGCGCAGGCCCAACAGCCGCGTGTCCTCGCGCTCGGCCATGGCGCGGAAGACGCGCCGCGCGGCTTCGCGGTCGCCGTCGAGCTGCGCCGATTGCGCATGCAGCAGCAGCGCCAGCGGATCCTGCGCGGCATGCCTGCGCGCGGTCTCGGCATGGGCGCGGGCGGCGGCGGAATCGCCGTGCCCGATCGCCAGCAGCCCTTGCGTGATCGCCTGCCGGCCGCGGGCCTGACGCCGTTCGCGGCGGCTGCGCCGCAGCCGCGCCGGCGCGCGCCACAGGCCGCGCAGGATCGCCCACAGCATCATGGCAGCGACCACGACGATGCCGAGCGCCAGCACGAACACCGGCAGCGTGGTCTGGATGCGCCAGCCGCCCCACGACAGCATGACATCGCCGGTCTGTTCGGCGATCCAGGCCGCGCCGGCCGCACCGAGCGCAATCAACAGCAGAAACAGGATGATCCGGAGCATCGAAATCCCTATTGCGCCGGTTTGCCCAGCGTGGCCATGGCGTCAGCGGCGAATTGACGGGATGCGGCGAGCGCGGCGTCGCGCGCGTCGGCCTTGTCGAGCCAGGCTTGCGCGGCGGCGCGATCGGCCGGCGCCAGCGTCTTCAACTCCCGCCGCGCTTCGTTGGAATCGTTGCGCTGCGCCGCCGCGGTGATCCGCGCGACCAATGCGGCGCGGTCGTTGCCGGCGGTGTCGGTGCGCTCGATCTTGACCAGCCTGGCCGCGCCCGCCTGCAGCCGATCGACGATGCCGGAGCCTGCCGTGGCCGTATCCTGTTGCGTGGCCGGCAACAGCTTCGGCGCCAGCGCCAGCAATTCGGCGCTGAGCTTGCCGGCGTTCGGCACGCCCGTGTCCGCGAATGGATCGAGCGGCTTCAAGGCGTCGGGAGCGGCCGCCAACGATTTCGCAGCCGAAAGCGCCGCCTTGTAGGGATCGCCGCCGCGCACCAGCACGTCGAGCAGCGCCGACGCCACCACGCGGCGCAGCGGCACATCGTCGGCGGGTTTGGCATTTGCCGCCCCGGCATCGGCGATCTTGCCGGCTTGCACCGCGATTTCGGCGCCTTGCGCCTTGACCTCACTCTCCAGCCTGGCGAGGCGTGCGCCGATGGCAGACAGATCCGGCGACGCCGCGCCGTCACCGCGCGGCGCTGATTTCAGTTCGTTGACGACGGAGGCGAGTTGCTCGCTTTGGGCGCGGGCGGCGGCGAGTTCCCCACGCAGAGCCGCGACGGCCTTTTCAGCGGCCTCGGCGCGCGCAGACGCGGCCGGATCGGTGGCGGGCTTGCTGATTTTCGATTCCAGCCCGGTGATCCGGGCCGAAAGACCCTCGACGGCGGCGGAATGAGGCTGCGGCGCGGAGGCGGGCTGGATCGGAGGCCATCCCAGCATCCAGCCGACGCCGATCACCAGCGCCGCGGCGGACGCGCCGGCGACGGGGGCAATGATCCAGGGGGAAACCGGCCGCGGTGCCGGCTCCGTCACCGGCGACTTCGGTGGGAACTCGGGCGCAGGCGGATCTGGCGCATCGCCGGCGCCTTCCGCCGCGGTCGAAACCTCGGTCGCCTCCAGATCGATGGTGGGCGGCGCCCGCCGGGGCCGGTCCGAACCCGTCGGTGATCCCTTCTCGTCGGGCCTTTCATCGACCATTACCGCAGTTCCCTAAACGTTCAGGTGCCGGACATCGGCAGGATCGGGTTTGTTAGAGCATGATCCGGATATCGAGGCACCGATTTTCCGGCAAGATCATGCTCAGACTAAAAGCCTAGAGTCTTCATCAGGGCCGCAGGGAACGGCCGAGGGAATCGAGCAGGGCGTTTTCGTCCGGCGAAATTGCTGCCGTGACTTGGGTGGCGCCGGCATCCCGCAGGATGGCGGCGACGGCGGCGGAAATGCAGTATTGCGGCAGCGCCAATGCCGATATTTCCACCCCCGCCGAGCGGGCCGCCTCGAGAAATGCGCGGGCGCTGCGGCGTGAGTAATGCAGTACCGCCTCGATCCGGTTGGCCAGGAAAGCGTCGCAAATTTCGCGTGGCAGGCCGGACGCCGGGACCATCCGGTAGGTCGTCTGCGTCACCACCGTAAAGCCCTTCTGGCCGAGTTCCCCCGCAAGGTCGCGCGCGAGATCGGCTCCCGCGAGATACAGGAGCGGACTGGCCTTCTGCAGTCGCTTCGACTTCACGGCGGCCAGCACCAGATCGCGCAAGGCGCCGGCATCGCCGCCGGAGGCGATCACCTCGCCAAATCCGGCATCGCGGGCCGCGGCGGCGGTGTGGTCGCCGACGGCGAACAGCGGCAGCTTCAGCAGCCGGCTGCCCGCGAGATGGGACGCGATGGCGCGCAACGCATTGGCGCTGGTGACGATGACGGCGCCGTAGCGGGCGTCGGCGTCGTCCTGGAACGGGACCGGCTCGAACCGGAGCATCGGGGCGCGCAAGACATCGAACCCCCGCGCGCGCAGCGCCCTGGCCGTCGCCTCATCGTCCGGATGCGGGCGCGTCACCAGAACGGCCATGGATCATATCTCCGGGGGAGCGATTTCGACATTGCCGACGATTGCACGCTGTAACCTCGTAATGCTACCCGGTTACGGAAGCGTTTCTGCCGGCGATAGCGCACGGGCTCAAATTGGACAACGACACGCCGATGCTGGTGCTGGGGATCGAGACCACCTGCGATGAAACCGCGGCCGCCGTGGTCGAACGCCGGGCCGACGGCAGCGGCAGGATCCTGTCCAATATCGTGCACTCGCAAACCGCCGAGCACGCCCGGTTCGGCGGCGTGGTGCCGGAAATCGCGGCACGCGCCCATGTCGACCTGCTCGACGGCATCATAGGCCAGGCCATGAAGGAAGCGAACACCGGCTTTGCCGAGCTGTCCGCGGTCGCCGCCGCCGCAGGTCCGGGGCTGATCGGCGGGGTCATCGTCGGCCTCACCACCGCGAAGGCGATCGCGATGGTGCATGATACACCGCTGATTGCGGTCAATCATCTCGAAGCCCATGCGCTGACGCCGCGGCTGACCTGCGCGCTCGCCTTCCCCTACTGCCTGTTCCTTGCTTCCGGCGGCCATACCCAGATCGTCGCCGTGCTCGGGGTCGGCGACTATGTGCGGCTCGGCACCACCGTCGACGACGCGATGGGCGAAGCCTTCGACAAGGTCGCCAAGATGCTGTCGCTGCCCTATCCCGGCGGGCCGGAGGTCGAACGCAGGGCCGCAGGCGGCGACGCCAAGCGGTTCGCCTTTCCGCGGCCGATGCTCGGGCGGCCGGATGCCAATTTCTCGCTGTCGGGACTGAAGACCGCGGTTCGCAACGAGGCCAGCCGGATCGCGCCGCTCGCGCCGCAGGACATCAACGATCTCTGCGCCGGCTTTCAGGCCGCGGTGCTGGAATCGACCGCGGACCGGTTGAGCGTGGGCCTGAGATTGTTTCACGAGCGGTTCGGCCCGCCGCGCGCGCTGGTCGCCGCCGGCGGCGTTGCCGCCAACAACGCCATCCGCGACGCATTGCAGGAGGTCGCGACCAAGGCGCAGACCACGCTGATCATTCCGCCGCCGCTGCTGTGTACCGACAATGGCGCGATGATCGCATGGGCCGGCGCGGAACGATTGGCGCTCGGACTGACCGACACGATGGACGCGCCGCCGCGCGCCCGCTGGCGGCTCGATGCCGACGCCACGGCACCTGATGGTTACAGCAATACCCGCGCGGGATTTTGATATGGGATCCTTTCAGTCGGTCGCGGTCATCGGCGCGGGAGCGTGGGGCACCGCGCTTGCCGACGTTGCCGCGCGGGCCGGGCGCGACGTCACGCTTTGCGCGCGTAGCGCTGAAGCCGCCGCGCAAATGCAATCGACCCGCAGCAATCCGCGCCTGCCCGGTGTACGCATCGACGGCCGCATCCGGATCGCTGCCGACATTGCGGCCGCCGCGCGCGCGGACATCGTTCTGATCGCGACGCCGGCGCAGTATCTGCGTGACGCCGTCAAAGCGCTGGCGCCGCACCTGAAGAGGGCCACGCCCGTGATCGCGACCGCCAAGGGCATCGAGCGCGGCACCCATAAATTCATGACCGAAGTGATCGCGGAAGCCGCGCCGCAGGCGACGCCGGCGATGCTCTCGGGGCCGAGTTTCGCCGACGACGTGGCGCGCGGGCTGCCGACCGCCGTCACCCTCGCGACGAACGACGAAAAGCTCGCCGGCGCGCTGGTGCAGGCGCTGGGTTCGGCAACCTTCCGCCCTTATCACACCACTGACGTCCGCGGCGTCGAGATCGGCGGCGCGGCCAAGAACGTGCTGGCGATCGCGGCCGGCATCGTCGAGGGCCGCACGCTCGGCGCCTCGGCGCTGGCCGCACTGACCACGCGCGGCTTCAGCGAACTCGCCCGCCTCGGGCGGGCCTGCGGCGCCCGCAGCGAAACCCTGGCCGGGCTTTCCGGCCTCGGCGATCTGATTCTCAGTTGCTCCAGCCCGCAGTCGCGCAATTTTGCGCTGGGTATCGCGCTGGCACGCGGCGAGCCGCCGGACCGCGGCAAGCTCGCCGAGGGTGAATTCACCGCGCCGGTACTGGTCGAACTCGCGGCCTCGGCGAATGTCGAGATGCCGGTATCAAGCGCGGTGGCCGCCGTCCTGAGCGGCAGGGCGACGATCGACGCCGCGATCGAAGCGCTGCTGACGCGGCCGTTCAGGGCGGAGGAGTGACGATGGCGTACTGGCTGGTGAAATCCGAACCCTCGGTGTGGTCGTGGGACCAGCAGGTCGCCAAGGGCGCCAAAGGCGAGGCCTGGACCGGCGTACGCAACTTCACCGCGCGGCAGAATCTCGTCGCGATGAAGAAGGGCGACCGCGCCTTCTTCTATCATTCCAACGAGGGCAAGGAGATCGTCGGCATCGCGGAGATCATCAAGGAGGCTTATCCCGACCCGACCGACGCATCAGGCAAATTCGTCTGCGTCGATATCAAGGCGGACAAGCCCCTGAAGACGCCGGTGACGATGGCCGCGATCAAAGCCGACAAGAAGCTGGCGGACATGGCGCTGGTGAAATATTCGCGGCTGTCGGTGCAGCCGGTGACCGCGAAAGAGTGGAAGATGGTCTGCAAGATGGGCGGGCTGTAGTGCCCTTCTCTTTGCCTCTCCCCTTGTGGGAGAGGGTGGATCGCCGTCGCGGAGCGGCGGCGAGACGGGTGAGGGGTTCGCTCTGCGAGCACCTCAGTCGAGAGAACCCCTCATCCGGCGCTTCGCGCCACCTTCTCCCACAAGGGGAGAAGGAAGAAAGGTCAAGCCCCCGCCGCCGTCACCACCTGCGCCAGCAGCGCCTCGCGCTTGGCCTGGGTGCGATAGCCCTTCAACGTCGCGGCAAAGCGCTCGAGGATGCCGTCTTCGAACGCGGTGACGATGGTGTCGTGGACATAGCTCCTGCGGCAGATCGCGGGCGTGTTCGACAGTTCGTCGGCGGCGGCGCGCACCGCATCCAGCACCTGCTTCTTGCGCCCGTTGGCGCTGGCCGCCGGCGACACCCGCGACAGCGATTCCAGCACCACGGCGGACGCCATCAGGGTGCGGAAATCCTTCAGCGAAATCCTGATGCCGGCGATCTCGCGCAGGAAGGTGTTGACGGTGGCGGTCGAGACGGTGCGCACCGTGCCTGAATTGTCGCGGTACTGGAACATGCGCTTGCCCGGCAGGTTGCGCAGGATGCCGATCGCGCGCACCAGCTTGGCGGCGTCGCATTCCTTGCGCACAGCCTTGCCGCCCTTGGCCTTGAAGGTCAGGACCACGCTGTCGTCTTCCAGCACGACGTTGGACTTCAGCAGGGTGGTGGCGCCGCGGGTGCCGTTGAGGCGGGCGTAGGATTCGTTGCCCGGCCGGATCGCGGTGCGCGCGATCAGCTCGATCACGGCCGACAGCGCAAATTCGCGGGTCGGCTGGTCGCCGGACAGATGCGCCGACACGTTGCGGCGGATTTTCGGCAGCGCCGCCACCAGCCGCGCCAGCCGATGGGCCTTGCGCTGCTCGCGCACCTTCTCCCAATCGGCGTGGTAGCGGTATTGCAGCCTCCCTGCCGCATCGAGGCCGACGGCCTGCAGATGCGAGGTCGGATCGGCCGAATAGCGGACATCGCGGTAGGCCGGCGGCACCGCCATCGAATGCAGCCGCCGGATGGTGCCGGCGTGACGGATCGCGGTTCCGTTGGCGCGAATGAATGAATAACCCTTGCCGCGCTTGATGCGACGGATAGTCAGGCCGTTCTGGTCGCCGAGCTTGAGGCCGTGCTCCTCGGCCAAGTCCTCCACCGAGGTCTTGGCGGGAGCGGCCTGGGCGGCGGACGTCTTGGCGCTCTTTTTCGGCAATTGCCCGAGCGCTTCCGCCAACGCAACGGCAGGATCGGCGGAAACGGGCCGCGCAGCCTCGAAACTCTGATCCATCATAGCCGTTGTGGTCCAACTCCGGTTGCCTGCGGGGAATGCCCCGGTCAGGACTTGGTTCCCAGGGGCCGTCCGACCCCGGGCAGGCCATTTAGGGGGTAACCCTTTACATTGCGAGTCCCGATTATGTGACGAACGGTATATTGATACCGTCTTCGAAAACCTATCCGGCAACAGCGTTGATTTTTTGCGTCCCGAGCGGGGGCGGGGCGGGCCAGCCGCGGTCGCCGGGGTCGCTGACGGGACGCCTACCAAGGTAGCGGGCGCTTCCGCCTTGTCCGCGCGTCATCCCGCGACGCATAATCATCGCCGCCATCAAGAGCGTTTGCAGCCAGCGAAATGCGGCGCCGCAACGAGTGGAGGGAAAGATGTCCGAAAAGATCTACGAGGTGTCCGCGGATTGGCAAAAACGCGCCTGGGTCGATGACGCCAGGTACCGTGAAATGTACGCCCGCTCGGTTTCGGACCCCAACGGCTTCTGGGCCGAACAGGCCGGGCGCGTCGACTGGATGAAGCCCTTTACCAAGGTCGAGAACGTCTCGTATGCCCCCGGCAACATCTCGATCAAATGGTTCGAGGATGGCGTTCTGAACGTCGCCTGGAACTGCATCGACCGGCATCTCGACAAGCGCGGCGACCAGACCGCCATCATCTGGGAGGGCGACGATCCCTCGCAATCCAAACACATCACCTATCGCCAGCTGCACGACGAAGTCTGCAAGATGGCCAACATCCTGCGCACCCGGAATGTCGCGAAGGGCGACCGTGTCACCATCTACCTGCCGATGATTCCGGAAGCGGCCTACGCGATGCTGGCCTGTGCGCGGATCGGCGCCATTCATTCCGTGGTATTCGCCGGCTTCTCGCCGGACAGCCTCGCCCAGCGCATCACCGATTGCCAGTCCAAGATCATCATCACCGCCGACGAGGGACTGCGCGGCGGCAAGAAGGTGCCGCTGAAAGCCAATGTCGATGCCGCGGTCGAGAAAGCAGGCGGGGTCGACTGGGTCGTGGTCGTCAAGCGGACCGGCGCGCCCGTCGACATGAATCCGACGCGCGATTTCTGGTACCACGAAGCCGCCGAGATGGTGACGACGGAGTGCCCGGTCGAGCACATGAAGGCGGAAGACCCGCTGTTCATTCTCTACACATCGGGTTCGACCGGCCAGCCCAAGGGCGTGCTGCACACCTCGGGCGGCTATCTCGTATTCGCGTCGATGACGCATCAATACGTGTTCGACTATCACGATGGCGACATCTACTGGTGTACCGCCGACGTCGGCTGGGTCACCGGCCACAGCTATATCCTCTATGGTCCGCTGGCGAACGGCGCGACCACGCTGATGTTCGAGGGCGTGCCGAACTACCCTGACAATTCGCGGTTCTGGAACGTGATCGACAAGCACAAGGTCAATATCTTCTACACCGCGCCGACCGCGATCCGCGCGCTGATGCAGAGCGGCGACGCGCCGGTGCAGAAAACCTCGCGCAAGAGCCTGCGCCTGCTGGGTTCGGTCGGCGAACCGATCAATCCGGAAGCCTGGGAATGGTATCACCGCGTGGTCGGCGACGGTCGCTGCCCGATCGTCGATACCTGGTGGCAGACCGAGACCGGCGGCATCTTGATCACGCCGCTGCCCGGCGCCACCAGATTGAAGCCCGGCTCGGCGACGCGGCCGTTTTTCGGCGTGGTGCCGGAGATCGTCGACGCCGACGGCAAGGTGCTGGAAGGCGAATGCACCGGCAACCTCTGCATCGCCAGGTCATGGCCGGGTCAGATGCGCACCGTCTATGGCGACCACGCCCGGTTCGAGCAGACCTATTTCTCGACCTACAAGGGCAAGTACTTCACCGGCGACGGCTGCCGCAGGGACGCCGATGGCTACTACTGGATCACCGGCCGCGTCGATGACGTCATCAACGTCTCCGGCCATCGCATGGGCACGGCCGAGGTCGAGAGTTCGCTGGTGGCGCATGCCAAGGTGTCGGAAGCCGCCGTGGTCGGCTATCCCCACGACATCAAGGGTCAGGGCATCTATGCCTATGTGACGCTGATGGCCGGTTCTGAACCCAGCGAGGAGTTGCGCAAGGAACTGGTGGCATGGGTGCGCAAGGATATCGGTCCGATCGCCTCGCCCGACCAGATCCAGTTCGCGCCGGGCCTGCCGAAAACACGTTCCGGCAAGATCATGCGCCGCATCCTGCGCAAGATCGCCGAGGACGAGCCGTCGAGCCTCGGCGATACCTCGACCTTGGCCGATCCGGCCGTCGTCGAAGACCTCGTGCAGAACCGGCGAAACAAGAAGGGGGCCTCGGCGTAACACGCCCGCCGTCGGCGCCTCGTACCTTTGTTTTCAGATCCTTTACCTTGTTGGGAACATTTCCATGGTCCCGACCTTTGAAAGCAACGGTGCGGTTAAGTTGCGCGTGTGGGCGAGATGGAAAGCCGGCGAGGCTTGTGTCGCGTTCAAGGCGGACCGAAATGGGGCTGATATGTCGCTGAAGATTGCGTTGGCCGTGGCCGCTCTCGCCGGGGCGGCAGCCGTCGTTTCGACAACCGCGCAGGCGCGGCCGGAAGTTGTCGAGATCGACGGCGGCTACACGCCGGGAACAATCGTGGTGAAGACCAGCGAACGCCGCCTTTACCTCATCCTGGATTCCGGACGTGCCATGCGCTATCCGGTCGGGGTCGGCAGGGCGGGCAGGCAGTGGTCCGGCACCACGCGGATCGACGGCAAATATCTCAACCCGGCATGGTCGCCGCCGGACGAAGTAAGGCGCGACAAGCCAAATTTGCCCGAAGTCATTCCCGGTGGCTCGCCGCGCAACCCGATGGGCGTCGCCGCGCTAACGCTTGCCGGCGGCGCCTATGCCATTCACGGCACCAACGTTCCCGGTTCGATCGGCGGCTTCGTATCCTACGGCTGCATCCGCATGCTTAATGAGGATATCAAGGACCTTTACCAGCGCGTCCCTGTTGGCACCCAGGTGACCGTCACGCGCTGAAACAGCGAAGGGGACGGCGCTCCGCCCGATCTCACGGCTTCTACTTCGCAATTGCGTTCGCGCACCAGCCGCTGCGATGGCCGCCCGAATAGCTGCGCGCGTGACCTGTCGCGATCATTGCCGTCGCAGCACTTCCGCTCCGCCTCGTGGTGACGTCGGCCACGACCCGTCCGGGATATTTGTCCGGCCCGATGTTGAATACCCTGACATCGCCTTCGCCGAGCAATGTGCGCAGCGCTGCCGTCGCAGCTTCGGCCATGCTCAGCTCCTGCGGGCAAGACGCCTTCAACTCGGGCGCGTCGATACCGCGCAAACGAATCCGGGTGGTCAAATTCAAGTCCGGCGACAAATGAACGCGGCCCTCGAAGGTATCGCCGTCAACGGTCCGGATGACATCGACGGGGTGACGCAATTCGGGACTTCCGGCCCGCCTCCAGACCGTCTCGGCATCGCGCGCCGCCTGGCTGTCGATGGCTGGCGGCGAATCGGTCCAGCCAGGGAATAGCTCGTGCATCCATTGCCGTACCGGCAACATCGTCCCCGCCGCCACGCAGAGTATGAACACCCACGGCAAAGCCATAGCTACGCCGCGGCGCCAGCGGTTTCGGTGCGGGGGCCTGTAGGCATTCATTCTGCCGAATCGGGACATGACCCGAACTAGGCCTGAGTCGGGTCCAACAGCAAAGCCCAAAGCCATTCCCTTGAATCCGGGAGATCGGGCCTCAGAAATCGGAAGCGATGCCTTTGCGTTCCCAGTCGCCATACCGCGTCGGTTCCGGGCCCTTCGGACCCTGGAACTCCTTGGCCTGCGGCGAAGCGCGGTCCGCAGCGGCCTTCCGGCGCGCCTCGGCCTCAGCCAGCGCGCGCCGCGCGGCGGGCGTCAGCTTCTTGTGTTCCGCGTCCGGCGCGGCGGGCGGAGAAGGATCGTCGGTCATTTATGACTTTCCCGAACCGCGCGTGGGATAGCATGCATCGAATACAGCCATGAGATCACAATCCCGAAATCGTCAGCGGCGATTCTTACATTTGGCATATTCGCATGCCAAGGGAGTCCTGCATTTCATGGCATGAGCCAGAACCTTTCCTCCTTCCCGGACATTGCCGCTCCATGCCTCCTTCAAGATTCGCAGTACCTTCCGAAGTGCCGGGTCTGGCGGCGCGTCGCATCGCAGCCGACATTCTCGACGGCGTTCTGCACAAGCAACGCACCCTGGACGACCAGCTCGACGGCGCCGGCGCGCATCCCGGACTGAAGACGCTGGCCGACCGCGACCGCGCGCTGATGCGGCGATTGGTGGCGACCATCCTGCGGCGCCTGGGCACGCTCGGCCATGTGTTGTCACGGCTGCTTGATCGCGGCATCCCGACCGATGCGCCCCGCGCGCAAAGCGCGCTCCTGATCGGCGCGGCGCAGATTCTCTGGATGGACGTGCCGGATCATGCCGCCGTCGATCTTTCGGTGCGGCTGGTGCAGTCAGACCGCCGCGCCGCGAAATATGCCGGCCTCGTCAACGCGGTGCTGCGCCGCTGCGCCAGGGAGGGCCAGCCGCTCATCGACGAAGTCCGATCGCAGAACCTGGACATTCCGCCATGGCTGCTGGCGCGCTGGATCGGCGCCTATGGCGAAACCACCGCACGCGAGATGGCGACAGCCATCGGCCATGAACCGTCGCTCGACATCACCGTCAAGGCCGACGCAACGCATTGGGCGGCCCGTCTGCATGGAGAAGTGTTGCCGACCGGAACCGTCCGCACCCTGCTGCAGGGTTCGGTGACCATGCTCCCCGGTTTCATCGAAGGACAATGGTGGGTGCAGGACGCGGCGGCGGCGCTGCCGGCGCGGCTGTTCGGCGACGTCAGCGGAAAAGCCATCGTGGATCTCTGTGCCGCACCCGGCGGCAAGACCGCGCAGCTGGCGCAAGCCGGCGCGCGCGTCACCGCGCTCGATCGCTCGCCGACGCGCATGGCGCGGCTGCGCGACAACCTGGCGCGGCTGGCGCTGCCGGCCGACCACGTGGTGACCGACGCCGCCGAATGGCCCGGCGGCGGCAAAGGAGAGTATGACGGCGTGCTGGTGGACGCGCCGTGCAGTTCCACCGGGACCATCCGCCGTCACCCCGACGTGGCCTGGTTGCGACAGGAGGGCGATATCGCGGCGCTGGCGGCGCTGCAGAGGCGGTTGCTGCAGCGGGCGGTGGCGCTGCTGAAGCCAGGGGGGACGCTGGTCTATTGCACCTGTTCGCTGGAACCGGAAGAAGGCGAGCAGGCGATTGCGTCGCTGCTGGCCACCGAAGCCGGCGTTCGCCGCGTCCCGGTCGATGCAAGCGAGGTTGCCGGCCTCAGCGAAATCGTCACCCTCAATGGCGATCTGCGCACCCTGCCCTGCCATTTGCCGCACGATGACCCCCGGCTCGGCGGACTGGATGGATTTTACGCGGCACGTCTGGTTAAATGTTGATTCCAAAACGGAATTTCCTGAGGTTCGGGTGATTCGCCGGTTTTCAAGTGGTGTCATGTCGGCGTTTCCGGATTAAAAGGATTCGCCAGAAAAACCCCTCCCTCCATCGCAAGGCACGGCGTGTCGGTCGCTCAACGCAGACGCATCTCGACGCTTATGATGAGCCGCTTTGCGCGGGGCATCGCTGCGCGCGCAAGCGGGGGAACCGTGGCGGCATCGTGGCTTTGGCCCGGCCGCGCCGACCGTCTGATCATCGCGCCGCACGACCTCCGGACCGCCGACGCCACCCGCGCGGCTGAAATCTATGCCGGCCGTTTCGTGTTTGCGGGCAAGATCGTGACCTGCCACGGCCGATCGATCTTCGATCTTGAGGCGCCTTCTCAGGACTGGGAAGCGGCGCTGCTCGGCTTTGGATGGCTGCGGCACCTTCGCGCGGCCGACACCGCGCTCACCCGTGCCAATGCCCGATCGCTGGTCGACGACTGGCTCTCGAACCCGACCCGCCGGCGCTCGACCGAACGCCGCGCCGACGTGCTGGCGCGCCGCGTGATCTCGCTGTTGTCGCAGGCGCCGCTGGTGCTCGGCGACACCGACGGCAAGTTCTACCGGAAGTATCTGCGCGGGCTGACCCGTGAGATCCGTTACCTGCGCTACACCATGCTCGACATCGCCGACGGGGTGCCGCGACTGCAGGTCCTGATCGCGCTCTGCTACGCCGCGCTGTGCCTTGCCAACCAGGCACGTCACATCCGCTTCGCGACGCGGCGGCTTTCCGACGAACTGCAGCGGCAGATTATGCCCGACGGCGGGCATATCTCGCGCAATCCGGGCGCGCTGGTCGAATTGCTCAGCGACATGCTGCCGCTGCGCCAGACCTTTGCCGCCCGCAACATCGCCCCGCCCCCGGCGCTGCTCAACGCGATCGACCGCATGATGCCGATGCTGCGCTTCTTCCGTCACGGCGACGGCAGCTTTGCGCTGTTCAACGGCATGAGCAGCGCGCCGTCGGATCTGGTGGCGACGCTGCTCGCCTATGACGACACCCATGGCGTGCCGATGTCGAGCATGCCGCACTCCGGCTTCCAGCGCCTCGACGCCGGCGCCACGACCGTCATCATGGACACGGGGCCACCGCCACCGCCGAGCGTCAGCCAGGAGGCGCACGCCGGCTGTCTGGCCTTCGAGCTGTCGTCCGGGTCGAGCCGGATCGTCATCAATTGTGGAATGCCTTCGACAGGCCGCGACAATTGGCGCGCCTTCGCGCGAAGCACCGCGGCGCACTCGACCCTGACCTATCACGACGCGTCTTCCTGCCAGTTTGTCGAGCTGTCGGCGATGAAGCGGCTGCTGCAGGGCTCGCCGGTCGTGAGCGGTCCGGCGAATGTGGAATGCCATCGTGAAACGCTGGCCAACGGCGAACTGCTGACCACCTCGCATGACGGCTATCTGGCGCGGTTCGGGGTGGTACACCGGCGGGTGCTGATGATCGCCCGCGACGGAAACAGGCTGGACGGCGAGGACTCAGTGGCGCAGGCACAGGGCGCACGAAGCAGGGACGTCGATACCGACTTTGCCGTGCGGTTTCATCTGCACCCGCAGGTGAAGGCGAGCCGGCTGAGCGATGGCCGCGGCATCATGCTGGTATTGCCCAATCGCGACGTCTGGACGTTCGAGGCCCGCGACGACAAGGCCGAGCTCGAGGACAGCGCTTTTCTGGCCGGCAATGACGGACCCCGCCGCACGTCCCAGATCGTGATCCGGCAGGATTTGCGCAACGCCACCTCGATCCGCTGGAGTTTCGTGCGTTCAAAGATGCTGGCCGCCGCGCCGGGCGCCCGGGCCGCCGTCAAGCGCGAGCCGGAATTGCCGCTCTAGAACCGCTCCGGCCGGGAGATTTCCACACGCGGCGCTGGCAGATTTCCTGTTGGTTTCATGACCGGCAAAACCATGCTACCGGCTGACCTGCCAGGCCCAGGAACCACCCATGACCGATCATCATCCGCGCCGCGTAGCCCGCGCCCTGTTGTCCGTTTCCGACAAGACCGGCCTGATCGAGTTTGCCAAGGCGCTGGCAGGCCACGGCGTCGAACTCGTCTCGACCGGCGGCACCGCGAAAGCCATCGCCGCGGCGGGGCTCAAGGTCAGGGATGTCTCTGAGCTCACCGGCTTTCCAGAGATGATGGATGGCCGGGTCAAGACGCTGCATCCGAAGGTGCATGGCGGCCTGCTCGCGATCCGTAACAACCCGCAACATGCCGAGGCGATGAACGCGCACGGCATCGCGCCGATTGATCTGCTCGTCGTCAATCTCTACCCGTTCGAGGCCACCGTCGATCAGGGCGCGGATTTTGATGACTGCATCGAGAACATCGACATTGGCGGACCGGCGATGATCCGCGCCGCCGCGAAAAACCACGATGACGTCGCCGTGGTCGTCGAGGCGCAGGACTATCAGGGCGTGCTCGACGAACTCGCCGCCAACGAGGGGGCAACGACTTTGAAGCTGCGAAGGCGGCTGGCGGCAAAGGCCTACGCCCGCACCGCCGCCTACGATGCCGCAATCTCGAACTGGTTTGCCGGCGTGCTGGAAAACGACGCCCCGGGTTTCCGCGCCTTCGGCGGCCGCCTGATCCAGTCCTTGCGTTATGGCGAGAACCCGCACCAGAAGGCGGCGTTCTATGCGACGCCCGGCCGGCGCCCCGGCGTCGCCACCGCACGGCAGTTGCAGGGCAAGGAGCTGTCCTACAACAACATCAACGATACCGACGCCGCCTATGAATGCATCGGCGAGTTCGACGCCAAACGCACCGCCGCCTGCGTCATCGTCAAGCACGCCAATCCCTGCGGCGTCGCCGAGGGCGCCGATCTGCTCACTGCCTACCGCAAGGCGCTGGCCTGCGACCAGACGTCCGCCTTTGGCGGCATCGTCGCGCTGAACCGCACGCTCGACGCGGAGTCCGCCCGCGCCATCACCGAAATCTTTACCGAGGTGATCATCGCGCCGGATGCGACCGACGAAGCCATCAGGATCGTCGCCGCGAAGAAGAACCTACGGCTGTTGCTGGCAGGCGGCCTGCCTGATCCGCGCAGCCTGGGCCTGACCGCCAAGACCGTCGCCGGCGGGATGCTGGTGCAGAGCCGCGACAACGCCGTGGTCGACGACATGACGCTGAAGGTCGTGACCAGTCGCGCGCCTTCGGAAGCCGAACTGCGGGATCTCAAATTCGCGTTCCGTGTCGCCAAGCACGTCAAGTCGAACACCATCATCTATGCCAGGGATCTCGCGACCGTCGGCATCGGCGCCGGCCAGATGAGCCGGATCGATTCCGCCCGCATTGCCGCGCGCAAGGCGCTGGACGCCGCCGCCGAACTGAAATTAACCGAACCCCTCACCAAGGGTTCCGTCGTGGCATCCGACGCCTTCTTCCCGTTCGCCGACGGCATGCTGGCCTGCATCGAGGCCGGCGCGACCGCCGTCATTCAGCCCGGCGGCTCGGTGCGCGACGACGAAGTCATCAAGGCCGCCGACGACCACGGCATCGCCATGGTGTTCACCGGCGTCAGGCATTTCAGGCATTGATGCACCCTCGTCATTCCGGGGCATCGCGCAGCGATGAACCCGGAATCCGGAGATGAGGCTCGAGATTCTCACGATGTGCAATTGCACATCGTAGTTCGCGCTAACGCGCGCCCCGGAATGACGACGTTGGAACTACTCCCGCACCCGCGCCAGCAGCGCCAGCCCCCCGACGAAGAACAGCACCAGCACCGCCATGCCGGCTTTCTGGCTCGCGGTATAGGCCGTGATCACGCCGATCAGCAGCGGCCCGATGAACGAAGTGACCTTTCCGGTCAGCGCGAACAATCCGAAATACTGGGCGATGCGATCCTTTGGCGCGAGGCGAATCAGCAGCGAGCGTGACGCCGCCTGCAGCGGACCGCCGGCGGCGCCGATCAGGCATCCCAGCACGAGATAGGCGCGCTCGGCGGCGCCGGAAAACAGCGCGCCATCCGCCGCAGGCGGCGCCACCGGCATGAACAGAATCGAATCCTTGTCAACCAGCAAGATCGCAACAATGGCGAGCAGCAGGGTCATCAGGCTGCCGGCGATAACGCGCCGGGGTCCCACCCTGTCGTCGAGCTTGCCGCCGAGCCAGGCCCCGAACGTGCCGGCGATCGCCAGCAGGATTCCGAAACTGCCGATCTGGATCGTCCGCCAGCCGAAGGTACCGGCCGCGTAGATGCCGCCAAAGGCAAACAGCGACACCAGGCCGTCGGTGTAGATCATGTTGGCGAGCAGGAACTTGCCCAGCGATTTCTGCCGCGGCAATTCGCCGAGCGTTCGCCGCAATCCGTGCAATCCTTCGCGCACCGCCGCGCCGATCGGGCGCCTGGCCGGGTAATCCGGCGTCAGCAGCAGCATCGGCAGCACGAAAATGATGAACCAGATGGCAGTCAGCGGGCCGGTGATGCGGTCGCCCTGGTGGCTGATCGGGTCGAGGCCAAACAGCGGTGCCAGGCCGAACAGCGTTCGCCCGGTTGAAGGGCTTGCCGCAAGAAAGCCAAGCACAAGCACGAGACTGAGAATCCCGCCGATATAGCCGGTCGCCCATCCGTTGCCGGACAGCCGCCCGATCTTTTCCGGCGGCACCAAACTCGGCATCATCGCATTGTTGAAGACGGTCGCAAATTCGATCCCGACGCTCGCCAGGGCGTAAGCGACCAGCAGCGGCACAATCACGCCGGGATCGCCCGGTCTTCCGAACCACATCAGGCAGGACCCGACCACCAGCAGCGCGCCGAATCCGATGATCCACGGCTTGCGCCGGCCGCTGGCGTCGGCAATGGCGCCCAGAACCGGTGACAGCAGGGCGATCGTCAGCCCGGCGGCCGCAGTGGCGAATCCCCACAATGCCTGCCCTGTCGCCGGATCCGGCGCCACAAAGTTCGCAAAGTAGGGCGCGAACACGAAGGTGGTGATCAAGGTGAAATAGGGCTGCGCGGCCCAATCGAACAGGATCCAGCTGACGACGGCGGCGCGGCGCGGATATTCCGGCTCGGCGTCACTAGCCTCGGAAGCGATCACAGCCATGCCAGGGGGTTCCGTCACGAATCATGCGAAGCGCTTTGCCAGCCGAATCCAATTGCCTATAGCATGCATTGCCGACGCTGGCGCGGTCGCCAGGCGTCGCACCGGCTCCAATGGCGGCGGTTTCTCGATGACGACGTTTCCAAACTTGTGGCGCCGAGCGACGTTCGCCGTCATTGCACTGACGTTGGCCTGCGCGGCCCCAGCGGTCGGGCAGCAGCAGCGGCGCGACTACTCGCCGCCGGATCCCTCCCAGGTTCGTGCCATCGCCTCGGATCGCGGCATGGTGGTCGCGCAGGAAAGGCTCGCCGCGCAAGTCGGCGCCGACATCCTGCGGCAGGGCGGCAATGCGGTGGATGCCGCGGTCGCGACCGGCTTTGCGCTCGCCGTGACCTATCCGCGCGCCGGTAACATCGGCGGCGGCGGGTTCATGGTGATCCATTCGGCCGAACGCCACGAGCAGGTCGCCATCGACTATCGCGAGACTGCGCCCGCGGCGATCACGCGCGACGTCTTTCTTGGGCCGGACGGCAAGCCCGATGCGGACAAATCGCGCAATTCCGCGCTTGGCATCGGGGTGCCCGGCACCGTTGCCGGACTGGCGCTGGCGCTGGAAAAATACGGCTCCGGCCGCTTCACGCTCGGACAGATCCTCAAGCCCGCCATCGAACTGGCGCGCGACGGGTTCGTCGTCGCCGACGACATGGCCGACACGTTGCCGGACATGTATCGCCGGATGGCGCGCTGGCCGAACTCCGCCAGGATATTTTCGCGGAGCGACGGCGCGCCGCTGCAGGAAGGCGACCGGCTGGTCCAGTCCGATCTTGCCGCGACGCTGTCGACGATTGCGGAACAGGGACCCCGCGCCTTCTATGACGGGCCGATCGCCGAACGGCTGGCAAAGGCCGTTGCCGATGCTGGCGGCGTCATAACCGCCGACGATCTGCGATCGTACCAGGCCCTCATCCGCAATCCCGTGCGCGGCAGCTATCGCGGATACGACATCGTCTCGATGCCGCTACCCTCGTCCGGCGGCACGGTGTTGGTGCAGGCGCTGAACATTCTCGAAGGTTTCGCAATGGCGGACATGAGACAGGGCTCGGCTGCCTCCCTGCATCTCATGATCGAGGCGATGAAGCGCGCTTACGCCGACCGCGCCCGCCATCTCGGCGATTCCGCCTTCGTCAACGCCCCGGCGGATATTCTGATCACCAAGGATTACGCCACCAGGCAGCGGGCTGGCATCGACCTTGCCCGCGCAACGCCGTCCGCCGATATCCTGTCGCTTGCCCCGCCGCGCGAGGGCAGCAACACCACGCATTACTCCGTGGTCGATTCCAGCGGCAACGCCGTCAGCAACACCTACACGCTGAACTTTTCCTACGGCGTCGGGCTGGTCGCCGACGGCACCGGGGTGCTGCTCAACAACGAACTCGACGATTTCACCGCCGCCCCCGGCGCGTCGAACGCGTTTGGTCTGGTCGGTTTCGAGGCCAACCTTCCCGGCCCCGGCAAACGACCATTGTCGTCGATGTCGCCGACCATCGTGCTGAAGGACGGCAAGCCGGTGCTGGTGACGGGGACGCCCGGCGGCAGCCGGATCATCTCGGCGGTGCTGCAGATCGTGGTCAACGCGCTTGACTATGGGATGGGCGTCGCCGCCGCCGTGGCCGCGCCGCGCGTGCATCATCAGTGGATGCCCGACGCGGTACGCGTCGAGCGCGGATTCCCGGCCGAAACGCTGGATGCGCTGCGGGCAATGGGCCATCAGGTGATCGAGCCGCTTGGCCAGACCTCGGCCAATTCGATCGCGGTCACGCCCGCAGGGTTGCTCGGCGCAGCCGATCCGCGCAGCCGCGGCGCGACAGCGGCCGGACAATGAGGCAATGACCAGGGGCGATGGGATTGAGATCGTTCGCTCCCGCCCAGGGCCATTGAACTTGCGAAGATGGGCCATCCTTGCTGTCGCCATCGTCATCGCCGCAATTGCGGCTACGAGCGCCTACTTCCGGCCAGATCGCGCCATCCGCGTCGCCACCAGCTTCGTCGCCCACAACATCTGCAGCAAGACGTTTGTTTCGGGCTTCGAACCCCAGGCGGTCTTCATCGAGGTTTCCGACCGCGCCGGGATTCGGCTGCTGCGCCACGCGCTCCGCTTTCAGTTCGACCGCACCGCCGGGACCGTCGAAGCGTCGGCCCTGGGACTGTTCGGCGCCCGCGCGGTGTTTCGCGACGGATTGGGCTGCGTCGAACGGCATGGGCCGGACGAGCCGTATCTCCTGAAGAACGATGTCGCGGCCTTGAAGGCGAGAACGCCCGCGCTGCTGCCCGAGATTGCCGGGCCTGATGTGGTCGAGCCCGCCGATCCCGCCTTGAAGGCCGCGCTCGATCACGCCTTTGCGGAGCCGGAAGCGGCGCTGCTGCGGCGGACCAAAGCGGTCGTCGTGGTCCGTGACGGCCGGGTGATCGCGGAACGCTATGCCGCGGGCGTCGGCGTCGATACGCCGTTGCCCGGCTTTTCCATGACCAAGTCGGTGATCAACGCGCTGATCGGAATCCTCACGCAACAGGGCCTGGTCACGCCCTCGATGCCGGCGCCGATACCGGAATGGCGCGGCGCCGACGATCCGCGGCGCGAGATCGAGGTCGAGCACCTGATGCGGATGACCAGCGGCCTCGACCTGGACGAGACCAATTCCGGCTTCGATCAGTCCAGCCGCATGTTCCTGCAGGACGATACGGCGGCCTACGCCGTGCGCGCCAGGCTGATGGCGCCGCCGGGCGAGCGATGGCATTACTCAAGCCCGACGACGCAGATCCTGGCGCGCATCATTCGCGACGCGGTCGGCGGGCCGGAGCAGTCGCTGGCGTTCGCCTGGCGCGAGCTGTTCAATCCGCTCGGCATGCGCAACGTCACGCTGGAGTTCGACGGCGCAGGAACGCTGCAGGGCGCCAGCCACATGCTGGCGAGCGCGCGGGATTGGGCGAGGTTCGGCCTTCTCTACCTCCATGGCGGCGAGATCGGGGACAAGCGCATCCTGCATGAGGATTGGGTGGATTTCTGCGCCGCCGCGACCCTCGACACGGACTACGCCGCCGGCTTCTGGACCAATCGCAGCGAGCATCCCAACGCCAGGCGGCGCGTGCAACTCGGCATTCCCCGCGACGCGTTCTTCGCCTCCGGCGATCTCGGCCAGCGCGTCGTGATCGTGCCGTCGCAGCGCCTGATCGTGGTTCGCCTCGGCGACAGCGCCGATCCGACCGGCGACATGGACGGGCTCGGCCGGCTGGTCAGGGAGGTGATCGCGGCGGTTGGGCCGTAGAGCATGATCCGGAAAAGTGTGTTGCGGTTTTCCGAGAAGATCATGCTCAAACAAAGAACTGGAGCGAGATGACGATTCGAAGAAACGTCATCTCGCTCCAGGCCCGGTCACCGCCCCACCGCGTACGGGCCGCCCTTTTCCAGCGCGCGCGCATAGGCCGGCCGGGCGTGGATACGCTCCAGAAACGCCATCGCCCTGGGGTGGCCCTGCTCCAGGCCGCCGCGCGCCGCCGCCGCTTCCAACGGAAAGCTCATCTGGATGTCGGCGCCGGTGAACTCGTTGCCAGCGAACCACTGGCTTTTCCCGAGTTCGTTCTCCCAGTAGGTCATGTGCTGTTTCAGTTGCGGATTGACCAACGTTGTCAGCGCCTGGTTGCAGACTTTTCGCACCAGCGGCCGCAGCAGGGCAGGCGCACGCTTCGGCATCAGCGTGAACAGCAGCTTCAGCAACAGCGGCGACATCGCCGAACCTTCCGCATAGTGCAGCCAATAGGTGTAGCGCAGGCGCTCGGGCGTGTTCGGCGGCGGAATCAGGCGGCCGTCGCCATAGGCGCCGATGATGTATTCGCAGATCGCGCCCGACTCCGCGATGGTGTTGCCGTTATCGGTGATGACCGGCGACTTGCCGAGCGGATGGACGGCGCGCAGTTCTGCCGGCGCCCGCATGTCCGGCTGGCGCTGGTAGCGGACCACTTGATAGGGAATGCCAAGCTCCTCGAGCAGCCACAACACCCGCTGCGAGCGCGAGTTGTTAAGATGATGAACCGTCAGCATGGCCGCCCTCCAATGATGGCGCGTTGGTGCCAGTCGGCTCCAGGAAAGTCGAGATAGCCTGGCCGGCCCGATTTATTACCCGGATAGTATTGCTCTCAAAATTTATCCGGGTAAATCTAACGAACCCAGGAAATCCCGAGCTTCCGACGAGCCAAGGAAATGCCCTCCCATTTTACTGCCTTCATGGGGCTTGAACGCCTTGCGGCGGGGCCGCTCGCTGAGGTCGCGCGGGCGGTCATGGAAATCTCGCGACGGCCTGCGGCCCCGCCGATCATCATCTTTGACGACGCCACCGGACGCCCGGTCGATCTGGACCTCCGTGGCACCGAGCGCGACATCCTTGCGCGGGTGCAGCAACCCGCCGCCGATGGTGCACCTGCCAACGACGGCGCGGCGGCAGCCCTGCCGCGCGGACGTGGGCGGCCCAGGCTCGGCGTCGTCGCGCGCGAGGTGACGTTGTTGCCGCAACACTGGGAATGGCTCGGTGCGCAACCGGGTGGCGCGTCGGTCGCGCTACGCAAGCTGGTCGACGAGGCGCGCCGCACCAGCGGCGATCGCGCCCGCGCCAGCCGCGACGCCGCCTACCATTTCATGTCTGCCATGGCTGGCAATCTGGCGGGCTTCGAGGAAGCCTCGCGGGCGCTGTTCGCCGGCGACCGCCGGCGATTGGTGGCTCTCATCGCCGGCTGGCCCGACGATATCCGCGACCACGTCGTCAAGCTCGCTTTCAGCGACCGCGCCAAGCAACCGTAGCCCCATCTGGAGTATTATGGTCATCATAATATTGTGGACGCATCGCGCGCCTTCGGTCACTATGGAACAAAGCATCAGGGAGACCGCCAGTGAGTGCCAAGCCGCAATTCCTGTTCGATTTCGGCAGCCCGAACGCCTTCCTCAGTCACGAGGCGATCCCGGCGATCGAAAAGCGCACCGGCGCGAAGTTCGAATATGTGCCGATTCTGCTCGGCGGCATCTTCAAGGCCACCAACAACCGCTCGCCCGCCGAGGCGTTTGCCGGCATCAAGAACAAACGCGAGTTTCACGCGCTGGAAACCGAACGCTTCCTGAAGCGCTTCGCCGTCAAGCCCTACAACTGGAATCCATTCTTTCCGGTCAACACGCTTAACCTGATGCGCGCGGCGGTGGCGGCCCAGTTGGAAGGCGTGTTCGAGAAATATGTCGAGGCCGCCTTCCACCATATGTGGGTGGAGCCGAAGAAGATGGACGATCCTGATGTCGCGGCCAAGGCGCTGGCCGCATCCGGACTGGACGCGGCCAAACTCTTCGCCCGGGCCCAGGACGCCGACGTGAAGGCGAAACTGATCGAGAATACCCAATCCGCCGTCGAGCGCGGCGCGTTCGGCTCGCCGACCTTCTTCGTCGGCAAGGAAATGTTCTTCGGCAAAGAGCAGTTGCGCGAAGTCGAGGAAATGGTCTCGGGGAAATAGCGACTGCCGTCATTGCGATCCAACGGGTCGGGCGAATGCCCGCCCGATGACAGGCTCCGCGAAGCAGTCCATTCTTACATCCCTTGTGGTCCGATAGATTGCTTCGCTTTGCTCCTAGCAATGACGGGGCCAAGGAACAGGAACATGAAAAAACGCAACGCGACCTGTGCGGTGATCGGCACCGGCGACTACATCGGCGCCGAAATCGCCAAAAAATTTGCCGCTGAGGGGTTTACGGTATTCGCCGGCCGGCGCGACGGCGCCAAGCTGGAGCCGCTGGCCAGGGAGATCGAGGCCGCGGGCGGGTCGATGGTGGCGCGCACGCTCGATGCGCGAAAGGAGGATCAGGTCGCGGCGTTTCTCGAGGACGCCGACGCGCACGCGCCGCTGGAAGTCTGCATCTTCAATGTCGGCGCCAACGTCAACTTCCCGATTCTGGAGACGACCGACCGGGTGTTCCGCAAGGTCTGGGAAATGGCCTGCTGGGCCGGCTTCCTGGCCGGACGGGAATCCGCGCGCCTGATGCTGCCGCGCGGCCAGGGCAACATCTTCTTCACCGGCGCGACCGCCTCGCTACGCGGCGGCAACGGCTATGCCGCCTTTGCCAGCGCCAAATTCGGGCTGCGCGCGGTGGCGCAGTCGATGGCGCGCGAACTCGGCCCCAAAAACATCCACGTCGCCCATCTGGTCATCGATTCCGGCGTCGATACCGCCTGGGTGCGCCAGCGCCGCGAGCATCTCCTGGGCAAGGCGGCGCACAACGATCCGGACGCGCTGATGCCACCGGCCTCGGTTGCCGCGTCCTACTGGCAGCTTTACCAGCAGCCGCGCAGCGCCTGGACGTTCGAGATGGAGATCAGGCCGTTCGGGGAGAAGTGGTAGGAAGGCGAATGGCGAATAGCCCTTCCCAGTCCGCTATAGGCAACGCACTATTCGCCCCTGAGGAACAACAAGGAACTCTCGCCATGCGCGTTCTCGTGGTCGGCGCCGGCGCCATCGGCGGATATTTCGGCGGCCGGCTGTTGCAGGCCGGGCGCGACGTGACGTTTCTGGTCCGCCCCCGGCGCGCCGCGGAACTGGCGCACGCCGGCCTCGTCATCCGCAGCGCCGCCGGCGACGTGACCCTGAAGAACCCGCCGACGGTCCAGGCCGACAGGCTCGCCGAGACCTTCGACCTGGTGCTGCTGAGCTGCAAGGCGTTCGACCTCGACGACGCCATCAAATCCTTTGCGCCGGCCGTGGGACCGAACACCGCGATCATTCCGCTGCTCAACGGCATGCTGCACCTCGACATGCTCGACCGCAAATTCGGTCCTTCGCGCGTGCTCGGCGGCCTTTGCGCGATCGCCGTGACGCTGAACGAGGCGCGCGAAGTGGTTCAACTGGCGCCGATGCAATCGCTGACTTTCGGCGAACGCGACGGCGCGATGTCGGAGCGGGTGCGGGCGATCGCCGGCATTTTCGACAGCGGCAAGTTCGGCGCGGCGGCAAGCGCGCACATCCTGCAGGACATGTGGGAGAAGTGGGTGTTCCTGGCTTCGCTGGCAGCTTCCACCTGTCTGATGCGAACCGCGGTCGGCAACATCGTGGCGGTGGCCGGCGGCGAGGACTTCCTGCTCGGCATGCTCGACGAATGCAGCGCGATTGCGACCGCGGAGGGCTACCCGCCCGGCGCACCGTTCCTGCAGCGCACCCGCGGCCTGCTGACCACCGCGGGTTCGCCGATGACGGCCTCGATGTTCCGCGATGTCAGGGCCGGACTGCCGGTGGAAGCCGACCACGTGATCGGCGATCTCGTCGCGCGCGCCGATGCCGCCAAGATTCCGGCGCCGAAGCTGCGGATCGCCTACACCCACCTCAAGGCGTATGAGAAGCAGCGGGGGGTGAGGTGAAGCCCGGTTCTAGAGCCCCGTTTCGATGGAATCGAAACGGGGCTCTAGATTCCTGATTTGACGCGTTTTCTTGACGCGAACCGGTTTCCACTTCGCTGGAAAACGCTTTAAAGATGCGCCAGATAATGCGCGAGCGCCTCGATCTCTTCCTCGCTGAGCGAAAAGGCCAGATTCGCCATCGTCGCCATGGCGCCGCCGGAGCGCACGCCGGACTTGTAGTCGCGCAGCGCCTTGACCAGGTATTCCTCCCGCTGGCCGGCGACGCGGGCCACTCCCTTGGTGCCGGCGTAGCTGTCGGTATGGCATGAGGCGCAGCGGCGGCCGGCGGCGGCCTGCGCTCCCTTTCTTGAGAGTTCGGGGTCGTCGTCGGGCTTGGACGCCTTTGGCGGCGCCAGCGAGGCGTAATAGGCGCCGAGATTGCGAATGTCCTCATTGCTGAGCTGCTCGACGATCGGCTGCATCTGCTCGTTCTTGCGCGCGCCGGCGCGGAAGAATACGAGCTGCCATTGGGTGAACAGGTCGGGCTGCGCGGCGAGCGAGGGGGTGTTTTCGATATGCGAAATTCCGTTCTCGCCATGACAGCCGACACACAGCTCGGCCTTGGCCTTGCCTGCGGCGATATCCGCGGCGTTGGCGAGCGAGCCGCAGGCGATGACCGCCGCCAGTATGATCCCGGTCAGTGCCGTTCGCATCCGAATTCCTCTACACCAGACAACAAGGGCTGCGGCCGCCCGTTCCCGAGCCCCCGCAGCCCCTGACTGTCGCCTTTTCACGTTGCCGCGTATTCTTCACGCCAACCGGTATCGCTTGGAACCGCCACGCGCCTACTTCTTGCTGTAGCTGATCCGATAGATCGCACCGGCCCAGTCGTCGGCCACGAACATCGAGCCGTCCTTACCCAGCAAGATGTCGGCCGGACGGCCGAGATAGCCCGTGTCCCCTTCAAGCCAGCCGGAGGCGAAGATCTCCTGCTTGGCATTCTTGCCGTCGGGGCCGACGATGACCCGCTTGATCCGGGCACCCTGGTACTTGCGCCGGTTCCAGGAGCCGTGCTCTGCGATGAAGATGTTGTTCTTGTACTCGGCCGGGAATTGATCGCCGGTATAGAACTTCATGCCGAGCGGTGCCACGTGTGCGCCGAGATTGAGCACCGGCGGAGTGAACTCCGAGCATTTGTGACCCATCGCGAATTTTGGATCCGGCAGGTTGCCCTGGTGGCAATAGGGATAGCCGAAATGCTCGCCGATCCTGGTGATCATGTTCAGCTTGTCGCTCGGGATGTCGTCGCTCATCCAATCGCGGGCGTTCTCGGTGAACCAGTATCGCCCGGTGCGCGGATCGACGTCGCCGCCCACGCTGTTGCGGACGCCAAGCGCGTAGATCTCGGCGTTGCCGGTCTTGGGATCGACGCGACGGATCTGCGAGACGCTGGTCGGGGGTATGCCGATGTTGAAGGGCGGCCCGAACGGCAGATAGAACCAGCCTTCCTTGTCGACGGCGATGTATTTCCAGCCATGCGCGGCGTAGGACGGCATGTCGTCATACACCACCTTGCCGGTGCCGAGGTTGTCGAGATTGGCCTCGGCGTTCTCGTACTTGATCAGCTTGTCGACCGCGATGACGTAGAGCGCGCCGTCGCGGAAGGCGAGGCCGGTCGGCATGTTGAGGCCCTTGAGGATGGTCTTGACCTCCCGCTTGCCGCCATTGTCCTTGATCGCATAGACGTTGCCGAGGCCGAAGGAGCCGACGAACATCGTTCCCTTGTCGCCCCAGGCCATCTGCCGCGCGGCCAGCACGCTGGAGGCGTAGACTTCGATCTTGAACCCCGGCGGCAACTTGATCTTTTTCATCATCGCCGCCAGTTCGGCTTCCGAAGCGCCAGTCGGCGGGCCGGACGGCGGCGCCTGACCCTTCTGGGCTTCGGTCTCGTCGCCGAGGAACCAGTCCGGCGGCGGGTTGGTCCAGAATTCCTTGGTGCCGGAATCGTACTTCTTCAGCGCCTTCTGCTGCGCGTTGGCCTGGCCCGCCCCCGCGACGACGAGGATGGCTGCGAGCGCAAGCATGGATCGATTGAAAGCCGATTTCATCGCGTCACTCCCCTATGCAGCCTGGCGGCTGCCATTTGTTCTTGTGCTGAATGTTCGAGAGACTGGTAAGATGGAGCAGAGTTAAAAATGATAACACATCCCGCGCGGGAGAGAAGCGTGCGATGCGCGGCACCGACCAAAACGCGTCGAAAACGTTTCTTCGTCCGTTTTTGTTTGAGACTTTTTTGCGACGAACGCACTGCACCGCAGCGCGTCATCGCGTCCGCCGCACCGTCAGCTGACCCGCACCGCGGCTGAAGCCTTGCAGCCAGCCATATAGTCCGGGCACGCCAATCACCGCGTTGTTGACAAAGATGAACAGTTCGCCGGGACGCGTCGGCTTGATGTTGTCCTGGATCAGCGGGTCGGTCGGATCGGGCAGGAACGTGCTCTCCTCGCCGCCGACCCGGCCGTAACGCAGCACGATCCGAAACCAGTCCTGGAACAGCTCACGCCGCAGCGGCATCAGCATCGTCAGGTAGAGCCGCTGATACCAGGCCACCGGCTCCTTGGTCGAAGGCCCGCCGACCGGAATCGTGAAGACGCCGTTGTCCCACTTCCACTTGCCGGCCTCGACACCGGCCGGGGGATCGACCCGGACGTAATAGCGTGCGCCGCCGGTTTCCAGTTCGATGCCCGTTGCCGTGCAGAGGCTGGAAATTTCGAAGGGGATGACTCTCTGGTCGCCGACCTTGAGTTTGGTAGCGGCAGGGACCGATGGATCCTTGACGTGATCGATGCAGGTCTGTCCGGCCACATCCAGCACATTGAAGGCAACATGGCTGAGCGCCGACAGGCCCAGATACAGGAACAGGACGGCGAAGAAGGCCGGGGCGAGCTGGCGTTTCAGGCCTTCGTGGAAGGCAATGTAGGCCTTGTTGCCGCGTAACCGATAGATCCAGTTGTCCGGAAATCCCGACGGGGCCGCCGGCGTCCTCCGCCAGATCGATGCCATCAGGGTCGAGGTGCGCGAGGCGATCTGCGACGACAGATAGAGCAGGGCCGTGACGAGAAGAACCAGGAACAGGAACCAGCCCGGCGCCCGCGCATAGCCGTTGATCCATGTCGATGCAAAGTCTGGAAGGAACGCGCCGACGAAACGAACGAGGTCGGACACCCAGCGGATCGGGCTGGTGAACTCGTCGGCGCGTTCGGCGCCGCTGAGAAGCGGAAACAGCAGCAGCCACAATGTCGCGCCGACGATGGCGAAATAGACGATGCGGCGCTTCCAGACTTCGTTCCAGACATGCTCCTGCGCCCGCGAGCGTTGCGCGGCGGCCGCACTGGTTTCGAACGGCGTCGTGGCGGGCGCGATCACGAACTTGTCGGGCGAAATGATTTCGCCGTCGTCCCGGACGACGCGATAATAGGGCGGCAGGCCGAGCGGCGCATAGGCATGCGCGTGGTTTTCGATGCGCCGGAAGACGCTTTCGTGGATTTTGGCGGTTCCGACGCCGACTTCGTCTTCCTCCTCCTTCTTGATCTCCGGATAGAGAAACGGGACGAGCTTGCGCGGCCCGTAGCGGTAATAGCCGCCGAGGCCTTTGCGCGGATCGTAAAGCCGTCCGTCCTTGTCCCGCTTCGAAATGGCGTTCTTGAAGGTGTCGGGATCGGCAATCATGCGATCGGGATCGGGCGGCGCGCCGGCATGATCCGACTTGAATCTGAGGCCGCATCGCCTGGCCTCGGTGATCATCCAGACAAACGGGATATGGGCCAGCGCGTCGTCGGGATAGCCGCCGCCGACATTGGCGTGGACGCCGGCGAACCAGACCTGGCTGATGCGCTCATCCCAGATGAAGCGCCGTCCTTCGGCATCGGGCGCGGCGGCGTTGCCGTTGGCGCCGGCGCTCTCATCCCAGAGATGGGGATGGAAGGTGGTGCGCTCCTCGTCGAGCGCCAGCGCCTGGCACGCCCGCATGACGCTGGCGGACAGGCGGTTGTTCGGCAGCTCGATCGGCCAGAGATATTTGTGAATGCCGCGGGTCATTTCGTCGACCGGCATGCCGTAGGCGGCAACCGTGTCCCAAACGCCGACGAACCTGATCCTGGCGTTGCGGCGAACTTCTCTTGGAGGATAGTCCGGGCCGAACTTGTTGCGGAGCCACTGGTAGGGCGCCTCGAATTTGAGGTTCCGGTAGCGGTCCCTGCGGTAGGCGCGGTAGGCCGCGCTCGCCAGGCTGTGGAGTTCGGCTTCATTGTCGGCCTTGAGCAGGCCCTGGCTGTCGATCAGCCCCATCACGATCCGGATCGTGAACGCGCCGCGGCTAAATCCGAAGCCGAACAGCTCGTCGTCGTCGTCGCGGTAGTTGCGGCAGGCGAATTTGTAGAGCGCGATGACGTTGCGTCGCAGGCCAAGCCCAAACGCGCCGCCGAGAATCGCCATCGGCTTGAACGACGAGGTGCCGACGCCGTCGTCGTAGAACGCGACATGGTCATTGTTCGAAAGGTCCAGCGCCTCGAAGGTCCGCCAGACATTGGTGCGCCAGACCTTGGCCGCGGAATTGCCGGTGCCGTCGGACAGCAGAATGATTTTTCGGCCCATGAATTCGCCCTGCCGAGTGATCGAACGACTCTACGGTCGCTGTTTCCGGATCATGGCACGATCCCAGCGAACGAAAAGAGAGATGGATCACCACCGGGCGATGAATAGCCGAAGGCCGCCAGGGAAGGCGGCCTATCGCTTGATCCGGTGCTTTGCCGATTGAGAAAATCTGGAGCGGGCGAAGGGGCTCGAACCCTCGACCCCGACCTTGGCAAGGTCGTGCTCTACCACTGAGCTACACCCGCATCCGAGATGGCGGCGATCATCTGCCGTCAACGGCAGAGCTATGCCAAATGCAGACCGTGAATGCAACAGCCCGCACGGGGGTTCGCGGTCTTCCTGATGATCGGTTTTATCCAGCAAACCGGCGCGAATCAGTCCGAAACAATGCCCAAACGCGGTTTGACTCCCTTCCCTGACCGGCCCTGGCGGGAACCGGGAGCCTTTGACGCCACGCGACCGAGCGATTCGGCCCGGCGATCCGCCGTGCGGTCCCGAGGCGCGCCCGGTCGGCCGCGGCGGTTTCAGGCGGTCAACGGATCCGGCGGGGTGGATTGAATTTTGCGGCCCAGCCGCCATCTAGCGAACAAGGATTTCGCGATGGATCGTGCTAGAAACGTCCCGTACCCAGTGCATTTCTCGAAATATCAGGCGAGGATACCGTGACGATAGTAGAGCAGGGCGGCGGACCGGCGCCGCAGGCAGCCCCCGATCTGATCAAGGAGACCACCACCCAGTCCTTCGTCAAGGACGTGATCGAGGAATCGAAGCGCCAGCCGGTGCTGATCGACTTCTGGGCGCCGTGGTGCGGGCCCTGCCGCCAGCTGACGCCGGTGCTGGAAAAGGCCGTTCGCGCCGCCAAGGGCAAGGTCAAGCTGGTCAAGATGAACATTGACGAGCATCCCGCCATTCCCGGCCAGATGGGAATCCAATCGATCCCGGCCGTGATCGCGTTCGTGGGCGGCCAGCCCGCCGACGGGTTCATGGGCGCGGTGCCGGAAAGCCAGGTCAACGCCTTCATCGACAAGCTCACCAAGGGCGTGGCCGCGCCGGGCGAGCCCAACATCGCGGAGATCCTGCAGGAGGCCGAGGCCGTGCTGGCGGAAGGCGATGCCGCCGGCGCCGCCCAGATCTACGCGGAAGTGCTCGGCCACGACGCCACCCATATCCCGGCGCTTGCCGGGCTGGCGAAATGCTACGTGACAACAGGCGCGCTCGAGCAGGCCAGACAGACGCTGGCGATGGTCCCGGAATCCAAGCGCAACGACGCCGCGGTCAAGGCGGTGCAGGCCTCGATCGACCTCGCCGAGCAGGCCGAGGCGGTCGGGCCGGTGACCGAGCTTGAGCAGAAGGTCGCCGCAAACCCGCTGGACCATCAGGCGCGGTTCGACCTCGCCACCGCGCTGAACGCCCAGGGCAAGCGCGCCGATGCGACCAATCATCTGCTCGAAATCGTCAGGCGCGATCGCAAGTGGAACGACGACGGCGCGCGCAAGCAGCTGGTGCAGTTCTTCGAGGCGTGGGGCGGCGCCGACGAGGCCACCGTCGACGGGCGCAGGCGGCTGTCAACCATCCTTTTCTCGTAGGCTCACTGCAATCGGGGCCGCAGATGCCGATCAATGCCGAATACCGCGGACCCGGCGAGCTTCCCGAAATCATTCCGGTGTTTCCGCTGCCCGGCGCGCTGCTCTTGCCGCGCGGCCAGATGCCGCTCAATATCTTCGAGCCGCGCTATCTGGCGATGGTGGACGACGCGCTGCGCGACGGTCACCGGCTGATCGGGATGATCCAGCCGGATCGTTCGCAGAGCAAAGATGAGGCGAGGCCGGCGCTGTTCCGCGTCGGCTGCGTCGGCCGCATCACCCAGTTCGCCGAATCCGGCGACGGCCGCTACATCCTCGAACTGACCGGCATTGCCCGCTTCAGGGTGATCGAGGAAGTCAGGGCCTTGACCGCGTACCGCCAGTGCAAGGTGGATTTCTTCCCCTATGTCGACGATTTTGTCGCGCGCAAGGGCGAAGAGGACGTCGATCGCGCCGCCTTGCTGGAGGTGCTGACCGACTTTCTCAAGGCCAACAATCTGAAAGTGGATTGGGAAGGTGTCGAAACTGCGCCGAACGAAGCGCTGGTCAATGCGCTGGCGATGATGTCGCCCTACGGGCCGGCGGAGAAGCAAGCGATGCTGGAGGCCCCCGACCTGAAGACCCGCGCGGAAATCCTGATCGCGGTGACCCAGATGGACCTCGCCCGGAAGCGCACCAGCGGCGATACCGGATTGCAGTGACTTCCGATTCCGTTGCCGGAAGCGCCCCCGCGCTGGCGCGAGTGACCGCGCGATTCGGCCCCATCTGCCGGTTACAGGCGCCGTTTCCGTGTGCTACGTGACTGGGCTGCATTTCGCTGAATGCGCGCAAAGACTGCCGTCCAGCCGGAGACTTTCATGAACGCCTCGCCTGAACGCCTCGAAGGCACCGTCGATCCCAAGCTGCTGGAGATCCTGGTCTGTCCGGTGACCAAGGGGCCGCTCGAATTCGACTCCGCACGGCAGGAGCTGATCTCGCGCTCGGCGAAACTCGCCTATCCGATCCGTGACGGCATCCCGATCATGCTGCCGGAAGAGGCAAGGAAGATCGAGTGATGTCATCTCCGTAGGATGGGTAGAGCGCAGCGAAACCCATCATTCACGCCGTCGACGACCGTTGATGGGTTTCGCTGCGCTCTACCCATCCTACGGCCCTACTCGCCCCTATAACGCCTCGCCCTTCAACAGCCGCGGCACCTCGCCCGACAGGCCGGCGGCCTGGCGGATGAACAGGCTTTTCAGCGGCGGCGCGCGATCGACCAGGCCGAGGCCGATATCGCGCACGGTGCGCAGCAGCCGCGATTGGTTCGAGAAAAGAAGGTTCAGCGAATTGGTGGCAAGTCCCATCGCCATGGTGTCGAAGCGCCGCCAGCGCTGGTAGCGGTCGAGCACGTCGGCCTGCCCGATATCGATGCCAAGCCGCGCCGCATCGACCACGACCTCGGCCAGCGCCGCGACGTCCTTCAGGCCCATGTTGAGGCCTTGGCCTGCGATCGGATGAATCACATGCGCAGCGTCGCCGACCAGCGCCAGCCGTTCGGCGATGAAGGAGCGCGCAACGAAATAGCCGAGCGGAAACGCCCGCGGCGTGTCCAGCGCCTTGACCTCGCCGAGGCGCAGGCCGAAACGCCGTTCCAGTTCGCCGTGGAATTCATCGTCGCCGAGCGCGGTGAGGCGCGCGGCCTCCGTGCGGCTCTCCGTCCACACCAGCGACGAGCGCCTGCCGGTCAGCGGCAGGATCGCGAACGGGCCCGCCGGCAGGAAATGTTCCTCGGCGCGGCCGTGATGGTCGCGCTCATGACCGACGGTGACGACGATGCCGGATTGATCGTACTCCCAGCCATGGGTGGCGATCCCGGCCTGCTCGCGCAGTTTCGAGCGCGCGCCGTCGGCCGCCACCAACAGGCTTGCGTCGATGACAGCGCCGTCGGCGAGGGTGACGGTGACGCCCTCGGCGCGCGAATCATAGGTCGAGACCGCGATGGCGCGAAGATCGATCCCGTCGGCTTCGGCGCGCGCGACCAGCGCGTCGATCAGGCGGCGGTTTTCCACCATGTGGGCGAAAGGTTCGCCGGGCTCGACGTCGCCCGCAAAGGTCAGGAACACCGGACGGATGGCGTCTTCCAGGCTGGAATCGGTGACGACCATGTCGGTGATCGGCTGCGAATCGGCGGACACCTGATCCCACACGCCCAGCGCCTCGAACAGCCGCCGGCAGGCGGCCACGATGGCGGTGGCGCGCGGATCCCGGCTCGGCCGCACCGATAGCGCCGGATCGGCGACGATCACGGGGATGTCGGGCCCGAGGCCCTGGCGGAATGCCAGGGCCAGCGCCAGCCCCGCAAACGCGCCGCCGCAGATGACAATGCTTCGCTGTGCCGGCATGCGATCCTTACTCGGTTACTGCGTCAGACGCCCTTGCTACCTGATATTAGCTGGGCGAAACAGGGGCGAGAAACAAGGTACTTAACCGTCATGATCGTCATTCCGGGGCGACACGTAGTGTCGAACCCGGAATCTCGAGATTCTCAGGTGCGCAATTGCGCACCATAGTTCGATGCTCCGCATCGCCCCGGAATGACCAGGAGAGCCGCACCCACATGTCCAAAGGCCTGATTGACCTGATCTCGATCCTCGATCTGGAGCCGATCGAGGTGAACATGTTCCGGGGCAACAGCCCGAAGACGAGCTGGCAGCGGGTGTTCGGCGGGCAGGTGATCGGACAGGCCATGGTGGCGGCGTGCCGCACCGTCGAGGGCCGGCTGCCGCACTCGCTGCATTGCTACTTCATCCTGCCCGGCGATCCCCAGATTCCGATCATCTACGAGGTCGAGCGGTTGCGCGACGGCCGCAGTTATTCGACCCGACGCGTCACCGCGATCCAGCACGGCCAGGCGATCTTCTCCATCATGGTGTCGTTCCACGCCGAGGAGGAGGGGGCATTCGACCATCAGGACAAGATGCCTGACGTGCCGCCACCGGAGAAGCTTACGGCCGAGGAAGTCGCCAAGCAGCCGATGTTCAAGGAGATGCCGGAATTCATCCGCCGTTACTACGAGTCCGACCGGCCGATCGAACTGCGGCCGGTGGAACTCGGCCGCTATTTCGGCCAGAAGATCGACGACGGCCGCATCAATGTCTGGATCCGCACCGCCGCGAAACTGCCCGACGATCCGGCGCTGCATATGTGCGCGCTGGCCTACGCTTCGGATTTTTCGCTGCTCGACGCCATCATGGCGCGCTACGGCCGAACGCTGTTCGACAAGCGGATGATGCCGGCCAGCCTCGACCATGCGATGTGGTTTCACCGGCCGTTCCGCGCCGACGAATGGCTGCTCTACGCGCAGGACTCGCCGAGCGCCCAGGGCGGCCGCGGCCTGACCCGCGGCCTGATCTTCAAGCCCGACGGCACGCTGGTGGCCTCAGTGGCGCAGGAAGGTTCGGTGCGCCAGCGCAGGTGATGGCGCGGCCGATGCGGTTAGGCGGCGCGTTCAACCAGCGCGAATTGCGAAACGTACCATCGTGCGTACCAGCGCAACACCCATGGAATGGGAATGATGAAGGCACAGCCGATCGCAAACACGATGGTTCGCCACAGCATTTCCAGTCCCGACGCGTTGAAGATGACTTCCCGATGGGTGCCGTCGATATTGCTGCAGATCCAGCGCATCCACGCCGTGATCACCCAGGCCCAGCCGACAATGGTGATGATGGAGATATACAGCAGCACTTGCCAGCCGACATACCCCAGCACGCTTCCGTTGAAGGCGATCGGCAGCGGCTGTCCGTTCGAGCTGAGATTGGCGGCAATCCACTTGATGACCATCCAGGACAGAACGGCCTGAATCGGGATTGAAATGTATTGCAGGTAGTAGAGGTCGGATGCCCCGGCCCAGGTGATGATGCCGATCGCAATGAAGACGTACCAGATATCGCCGACCTGGCCGGTGAAGGCGATATCAGGACGCTCGGGGACGTAGAGCCGGGAGGCCATCCAGCGGTAGAAGCTGGTCGCGATCCAGGGCGCCGGAATCACCAGCAAGATTCCAAGGATGAAGAGCAGGCTTCGCCCGAGGAGCTGCCAAAGGTCGAGATCGATCGACAGCGCCCCGCCGCCATGACCGCTGAGGGCCACCGGTGGCCGGTCGTCGGGTTGCGGCCCGGACGGCCGGCTCGATCCGCCGGGCATCATGCCGGGAATTTCCCCGGCCCGCTGCCAGCCTGACATCCCCTCGGTCCAGACCAGCGTATCCGCCCCGACCGTGCCCCGGATGATGAGGTCCCGCAGCTGAGCCTCGGGGAAGGGCCCCTGTTGCTGGCCGTTGGATGCATAAAACCACGATCGATTTGACATATTGATCCCTTGCGCCGTGGAAATGAGGGGGTCGGCGGGGCGGTTGGCCGTGAGGCAGCATTGTGTCGGAGGATGGTATCGGCTGTACAATGACGGGCAACACGGGCTCCAGATGTTTTCCCCTTTAACCTGCAACTTTTTTGTGCCATTCGCCCGGAAAGATGCCAAATTTGGATCGGCGGCGCCGTCGCCTGGCGATCAGGCAGCCAAGGGCGCATGACGCGAGACCCAAAGGAACATGAAGGCCTCACCATGAAACTCGTCGTCGCAATCATCAAACCTTTCAAGCTTGACGAGGTGCGTCAGGCGCTGACCGCCATCGGCGTCCACGGCATGACGGTGACCGAGGTCAAGGGCTATGGCCGCCAGAAGGGCCACACCGAAATCTATCGCGGCGCCGAGTATGTCGTGAACTTCCTGCCCAAGCTTCGAATCGAGATCGCGGTCGCTTCCGACCTCGCCGACAAGGCGGTCGGCGTCATTACCTCCAGCGCGCGCACCGGGCAGATCGGCGATGGCAAGATCTTCGTCACGCCGCTCGATCACGCGTTGCGCATCCGCACTGGCGAGACCGACACCGACGCGCTTTGAGACGTCAGCCATTCGATCCGTCAGGGCAAGACGCCCGACGCGCAAGCCAAGAAACGACAACAGGCCGGGGAAATTCAATGGGGGCACTATCGTATCGCGCAGCGTCGAACGCTGCGTGCGGCATTCTTGCAGCGAACTTCTTGCTGACAACGCCTGCTTTGGCGCAGACGTCCGCCATCAACGCCGCCGACACCGCCTGGATGATGGTGGCCACCGCGCTGGTGCTGATGATGACGATACCGGGCCTGGCGCTGTTTTATTCGGGCATGGTGCGCAAGAAGAACGTTCTGGCGACCATGGCGCAAAGCCTCGCTGCTGTAGCCGTGATCTCGATCCTCTGGGTGGCTTTCGGCTATTCGCTGGCGTTTGTTGGCGACGGGCCATTTATCGGCACGCTCGATCGCTGGTTCCTGACCGGGATGACCATGGACAGCGTCAACCCCGCGGCCAAGACCATCCCGGAAGCGCTGTTCATGCTCTACCAGATGACCTTTGCGATCATCACGGTGGCGCTGGTGTCGGGCGCCGTGGCCGACCGCATGCGGTTCTCGGCCTATCTGCTGTTCTCCGTCGGCTGGTTCATGCTGGTGTATGTGCCGCTGGCGCACTGGGTGTGGGGCGGCGGCTTCCTCGCCGCCATGGGCGTGCTGGATTTCGCCGGCGGCCTCGTCGTGCATCTGTCGGCCGGCATCGGCGGCCTGGTTGCCGCGCGGGTGATGGGCCCGCGCCACGGCTATGGCAGCGACAATCTCTCGCCGTTCGACCTCTCGCTTGCGGTGATGGGCACCGGACTGCTGTGGGTCGGCTGGTTCGGCTTCAATGGCGGATCGGCGCTGGCAGCAAACTCGCGCGCCGTCATGGCGATCGTCGCGACCCATCTTGCGGCCTGCGGCGGCGCGCTGACCTGGGGCGCGCTCGAATGGGCGACCCGCCGCAAACCCTCGGTGCTCGGCATGATCTCAGGGGCAGTCGCCGGCCTCGGAACCATCACGCCGGCCTCGGGATTCGTCGCGCCCTGGCACGGCGTCATCATCGGCGTGGTCGCGGGCGGCCTTTGTTTCTGGGCGTGCACCTGGCTCAAGCATCGTTTCAAGTACGACGACTCGCTCGACGTGTTCGGCGTCCATGGCATCGGCGGCATGACCGGCACGCTGCTGGCCGGCGTCTTTGCGGTGAGCGCGATCGGCGGGACCGCCGGCCTGATCGAAGGTAATCCGCAGCAGGTGCTGATCCAGTTCTACGGCGTCCTGGCGACGCTGGTTTGGTCGGGTGGCGTCACGCTTGTGCTGCTGAAACTGGTGAGCGTCTTCGTGCCGCTGCGCGTGTCGCTGCAACAGGAACTGGAAGGCCTCGATATTTCCCAGCACGGCGAAGCGCTGCAATAGACCCTCTCTCGCCGCTCTCCTGCCACGTCACTAGGCACGAATGTGTCCGGACTCTGTCACGCCTATCTTTCAGGCAGACATGGTTATGTCTTGGGCGCGGTCGCATGACGCAGAATCAGGCATCCCGCGCCCAAGGCCAAAAGGGGCGCGTTCATAACCTGTTAGGGAGCCCGCGCGATCTGGCACGGCATTTGATTCTAACCGTGGTGACTGTGCCCGCGTAGTGAACCTCTCCGCGTGGTGGCTCTCAGTCGAGGACGCCCGGCTCACCTGCGCCGGGCCCAAGCGGGGGACTAGGCCCATGAAAATCGTTATGGCGATCATAAAGCCATTCAAGCTCGAAGAAGTTCGGGACGCCCTGACCGCCATTGGCGTTCACGGTCTGACGGTGACGGAAGTCAAAGGCTATGGCCGGCAGAAGGGGCATACGGAGATCTACCGCGGCGCCGAATATGCCGTGAGCTTCCTGCCCAAGATCAAGATCGAGGTCGCGGTGGCCTCGGATCAGGTCGACAAGACCATCGACGCCATCACCTCGGCCGCCAAGACCGGCCAGATCGGCGACGGCAAGATCTTCGTCATCAACCTCGACCATGCGGTTCGCATCCGCACCGGCGAGGCCGATGCCGCCGCCCTTTGATTTCGCGTTCAACCATCCCAATCAGGAGAATAACCAAATGACGTTCAAACGTCCCCATGGCGCGGGACTGGCAGCCCTTGCGCTCGGCCTGTTCGCCGCGACCGCTGCCTATGCCGAGCCGACCGTCAACAAGGGCGACAACGCCTGGATGCTGACGTCGACAGTGCTGGTGTTGTTAATGACCATCCCGGGCCTCGCGCTGTTCTATGGCGGCCTCGTCCGCTCCAAGAACATGCTCTCGGTGCTGATGCAGGTTTTCTACACCGTCTGCATCGTCGCCGTGCTCTGGGTGCTCTACGGCTACAGCCTCGCGTTCACCGGCGGTTCCGACTTCATCGGCGGCTTCTCCAAGGCCTTCCTGATGGGCGTGACGACCGACTCGAAAGTGGCGACGTTCAGCGTCGACGCCAACATCTCCGAACTCATCTACATCTGCTTCCAGATGACCTTTGCGGCCATCACCCCCGCACTCATCGTCGGCGCCTTCGCCGAACGCATGAAGTTCGCGGCGGTTGCGCTGTTCGTGCCGCTCTGGGTCACGCTGATATACCTGCCGATCGCGCACATGGTCTGGTACTGGCCCGGGCCGGACGCGATCGCGGATGCCGCCAAGGCGCTGGCCGCGGCGGCCGACGGCGCTGCGAAAACCGCGGCTCAGGCCAAGCTCGACGAGATCAATGCCGATGCCGGCTGGATCTTCAAGAAGGGCGCGCTCGACTTCGCCGGCGGCACCGTGGTGCATATCAACGCCGGAATCGCCGGCCTCGTCGGCGCGCTGCTGATCGGCAAGCGCGTCGGTTACGGCAAGGAGTTGATGGCTCCCCACTCGCTGACCATGAGCATGATCGGCGCTTCGTTGCTCTGGGTCGGCTGGTTCGGCTTCAACGCCGGATCGAACCTCGAGGCCTCCGGCGGTGCGGCGCTCGCCATGACCAACTCGTTCGTGGCGACGGCGGCGGCGGCACTCGCCTGGATGTTCGCGGAATGGATCGTCAAGGGCCATCCCTCCGTGCTCGGCGCATTATCTGGCGCGGTGGCGGGTCTTGTCGCGGTCACGCCCGCGGCCGGCTTCGCCGGCCCGATGGGTGCGATCGTGCTCGGCCTCGTGGTCGGTATCGTCTGCCTGTTCTTCTGCACCGTGGTGAAGAACGCGATGGGCTACGACGACTCGCTGGACGTGTTCGGCGTCCATTGCGTCGGCGGCATCGTCGGCGCGCTCGGCACCGGCATCCTGGTCAACCCGGCCCTCGGCGGTACCGGCGTCATGGACTATGCGGTCGGCAAGATCGCCGAATACAACTTCGCCGCTCAAATGACCTCGCAGCTCTGGGGCGTCCTGACCACGCTGGTATGGTCGGGCATCGGTTCGGCCATCCTGTTCAAGGTTATCGACGTCGTCGTCGGCCTGCGCGTCAATGTCGAGACCGAGCGTGAGGGCCTCGACGTCACCGAGCACACCGAGCGCGCTTACAACATGTAGGTTCTCCCGGGGGGCGGCCTCATGGGCCACCCCACAACTCCGGTTGGGGCAAATACCCGGCAATGCCCTTACCGTTGAGGGGCTCCAGCGCAAGTTGGAGCCCCTTCTTTTTGCTTGGGGGGCGACCCGATCGTGTCGAGACTGCGAATCAGGGTCAATCATCAGGCGAGAGCCCATCCGCTATGGCGGCAGGAAAATCGATGCTGGTACCGATGGTTAATCGCGTCTTAACCTCGCCGTATCTATGGTGGTTTGATCCGGTTTTCGGAGATCGGGCAGGCGCTCGACCGCTTTTGAAAGTGCTGGCGTTTCAGACATGGCAATGACCGCCTCTTCCGGCGTGGCGCACGGCGCCGGCAACCCAGATGCTGCCGGTCAGGCCGAGCGTTCCCCGTTTGCGCGGACTGCGGAACTCCTGGCACCCTACCAGCCGGGCAAGCCCTTGATAACACTGTCCTTGGGCGAGCCGCAGCACCCCGTGCCCGGCTTCGTCGGCCCGGTGCTGGCGCAGCACATCGCCGATTTCGGCCGCTATCCCCTCGCCAGGGGCATCGAGCCGTTCCGGCAGGCCGCCGCGAACTGGCTTGCGAACCGGTTCCAGCTGCCACGGCCTGTCGATCCCGAGAGCGAGGTCCTGGTCCTCAACGGCAGCCGCGAGGGGCTGTTTTTCGCCGCCATCACCGCCGCCCGCTACGCCAGCCCCCGCCGGGGAAAACCCGCGATCCTGGTGCCCAACCCGTTCTATCCGGCCTACGGCGCCGGAGCCCGCGCGGCGGGCTGCGAGACCATCTATCTTCCGACCACGCTGGCTAACGGATTCCTGCCCGATCTCGACGCGCTCGACGAGGCGACGCTGGCGCGAACCGTCGCGATCTTCATCGCCTCGCCCGCCAATCCGCAAGGCGCGGTCGCTTCGCCCGACTACTTTACGCGGTTGAAGAAACTCGCCGACCGCCATGGGTTCATGATCCTCAGCGACGAGTGCTATTCGGAAATCTACACCCGGCAGCCGCCGGGCAGCGCGCTGGAGTGTGCCGGGCCCGACTTCACCAACGTCGTCGCGTTCCAGTCGCTTTCCAAGCGCTCGAACCTGCCCGGCATGCGCGTCGGCTTCGCGGCCGGCGACAGCAAGTTTCTCGCCGCCTTTCACGAGTTGCGCAATGTCGCAGCTCCCCAGGTGCCGGTACCGCTGCAGCATGTCGCGGTCGCCGCCTATTCTGACGAAACCCATGTCGAGGAGAACCGCCGGCTTTACCGCATCAAGTTCGATCTCGCCGACAAGATTCTCGGCAGCCGCTATGGCTATGTCCGGCCCGCCGGCGGCTTCTGCGTCTGGCTCGACGTCTCCGACCGCGGCGGTGACGAAGCGGCGGCGGTGAAGCTGTATCGCGACGCGGGCGTCCGCGTGATCCCCGGAAGTTATCTGTCGCGACCGCAGAGTGACGGCTTCAACCCCGGCGCTGGCTTCATTCGCCTCGCGCTGGTGTCCGACGGTGAATCAACGGCCGAGGCATTGCACCGGCTGGTCGAAACTCTGGATTAATCGCAGGGCCCATGAGCATGCCAGCGATCGAACGTGTCATACCTCTGGTTGGGCATCTGCCGGCCTCGATCCGCGACGCGCTGGCGCGACGCCTGCGCGAGCTCGCTGGCCTCGGCCTGATCGCGCTGTCAGGCGTGGCGGCTGCCGCCTTGATGACATGGTCGGTGCAGGACCCCAGCCTGAGCCACGCGACATCGCGTCCGATCCGCAATATTGTCGGCTATCCCGGCGCGATCAGCGCCGACCTCCTGATGCAGATCCTCGGTCTCGGCGCCATCATGCTGATCCTGCCGGTTGCGGTGTGGGGCTGGCGCATGCTGACCCATCGTACCTTCGACCGCCAAGCGCTTCGCATCGGATGCTGGATCCTGTGCGCGACGATCGCGGCGGGCTTTGCGAGCTGCTGGCCGCATGGCGGCAAGTGGCCGTTGCCAACCGGGCTTGGCGGGGTGGTCGGCGACGCGTTGGTGCGAACGCCCGCCGTGGTGTTCGGCCCGCCGGGCTTCACCTACCGCCTCGTACTCGGCGTCATGCTGTTGGCGGCGATGTGTGCCGCCTTCCTGTTTGCCAGCGGCTGGGGATCGCGCCCGGAAGACGAAGAGCTGACCTCGATCGAGGACGATGACGCGCCCTTCGTCGAGGTGGAAGACCGCAGCTCGGTCTCGCTCGGATGGGTGTATCATGCGCTGATGAGCGCAAAGGCGCGGCTGGCCTGGTTGCTGATCACGGCATACCGATCGCTGGTTTCCAGTTCGCATCAGCCCAAAACCGCTTCCTTCGAACGTCTGGAGCCGAGTCTCAGCGGCCGCGCGGCGCCGTCGCTGGCGCCGCAGGAAGAGGAATTCGAGGAAGAAGAGGAAGAAGAGGAGGAAGAAGAGGACGCCTCGGCCCGCGCGCGGCGCAAGAAGGCCGCCGCCCGCGCATCGGCCCGCAGGACCTCGGACAAGTTCGAATTGCCCTCGGTTTCGGTGTTGACGGCGCCGCGGGCATCCGATCGGCAGCCGCTCAACAAGAGCGAACTGGAGGCGAATTCGCGGGCGCTGGAAGGCGTACTTGCAGATTTCGGCGTCCGCGGCGAAATCGTCAAGGCCAATCCGGGTCCCGTGGTGACGCTTTACGAGCTCGAGCCCGCGCCCGGCATCAAATCCTCGCGCGTCATTGGCCTCGCCGACGATATCGCGCGATCAATGAGCGCTCTCTCGGCCCGCGTCGCCGTCGTGGCCGGCCGTAACGCCATCGGCATCGAACTGCCGAACGCGCATCGCGAAAAGGTTTACCTTCGCGAGTTGCTGTCGGTGAAGGACGAGTCGCACGCGAAACTCCCGCTTTGCCTCGGCAAGAATATCGGCGGCGAATCCATCATCATCGATCTCGCCCGCACGCCACACATGCTGATCGCCGGCACCACCGGTTCCGGCAAGTCGGTCGCCATCAACACCATGATCCTTAGCCTGGTCTACCGCTTGCGGCCCGATCAGTGTCGCCTGATCATGGTCGATCCCAAGATGCTGGAGCTATCCGTCTATGACGGCATACCGCACCTGCTGACGCCTGTGGTCACCGATCCGAAGAAGGCGGTGGTGGCGCTGAAATGGGCCGTGCGCGAGATGGAAGAGCGCTACAAGAAGATGTCCAAACTCGGCGTACGCAATATCGATGGCTACAATCAACGCCTTGCCGAAGCCAGGGGCAAGGGCGAGGAACTGACGCGCACCGTGCATACCGGCTTCGACAAGGAAACCGGCAAGGCAATCTACGAGGAGGAGAAGCTCGATCTCGATCCCCTGCCCTATATCGTGATCATCGTCGACGAAATGGCCGACCTGATGATGGTGGCCGGCAAGGATATCGAAGGGGCGGTGCAGCGCCTGGCGCAGATGGCGCGCGCCGCCGGTCTGCACGTGATCCTGGCAACGCAACGACCGTCGGTCGACGTCATCACCGGCACCATCAAGGCCAACTTCCCGACCCGCATTTCGTTTCAGGTCACCTCCAGGATCGACAGCCGTACCATCCTCGGCGAAATGGGCGCCGAGCAACTGCTCGGGCAAGGCGACATGCTCTACATGGCAGGCGGCGGACGCATCAGCCGCGTCCATGGGCCGTTTGTCTCCGACGAGGAAGTCGAGAAGGTGGTGCGCCATCTCAAGACGCAGGGCCAGCCGGAATATCTGGAAGCCGTCACCGCGGAAGAGCCGACCGACGAGGACGGCGCGGTATTCGATTCCACCGGCATGGGCGGCGACGGCGGCGGCGACCTGTTTTCGCAGGCGGTGGCGATTGTCAAGCGCGACCGCAAGGCCTCGACCTCCTATATTCAGCGCCGGCTCCAGATCGGCTACAACCGGGCGGCATCTTTGATGGAGCGGATGGAACTCGAGGGCATCGTCGGGCCAGCAAACCACGCCGGCAAGCGCGAAATTCTGATTGAGGAGGAGGAAAGCGGATTCTAGGTTCCGCTTGCGATCCACCCTGTTCAGATTGCCTTCACGCAAAAACGATACCTGCTGTGGTCCAAATCGCGATAAAATAGCAGCAGGCGGGGCGGCTCGCTGTATGAGAGACCTGAAGTAACTGATGGCACATCCATTCACCTATCGCGGGCTTCGTTGCGGGCTCGCGCTGTTGACGGCGGCATCTTTCGCAAGCATGTCTGCGCCTGCGTGGCCGCAGAACGTGCCGGTGCCAAAGCCGGCGCCGAAAGCCCGTGACGGCGGCTTGCAAATGACCGCACAGGAAAAGACTTCGCCGCCGACGACAGGGGTATCGCAGGCGCCGCCGAACCCGGTGATTCCCGACCCGAACCGCAACGTCCCCGCCAATGTTTTCGCGACCTTCGACGCCAGCCAGAAGGCGCAGGCGGCCCGGGTGAGCACCTACCTCTCGTCGCTGCAGACGCTGGTCGGGAATTTCGTCCAGGTCGGGCCCGACGGCAGCAAGACCAAGGGCGATTTCTATATCCAGAAGCCTGGTAAGGTACGATTTGAATACGAGCCCCCGAGCCCGATCGCGATCATCGCCGACGGTTCGTCAGTGGCCGTGCGCGACCGCAGGCTCGCGACCCAGGATATCTATCCGTTGTCACAGACGCCGCTGCGTTTCCTGCTGTCGGACCGGATCGACCTGTTGAAGGACACCAATGTCGTCAACGTCACCGCCGACGATGTTTTCATCAGCATCACGATCGAGGAGAAGCAGGCCCTGATCGGCACCAGCCGCCTGATGTTGATGATCGGCGCCAAGGACGGCCAGCTCAAGCAGTGGACGGTGACCGACCCGCAGGGCTATGACACCACGGTAGCGATCTACAATCTTGATTCGTCCAGGAAGGTCGATCCGGGCCTGTTCAAGATCGATTTCACCAATTATTCGACGCCGCCCGGCTGAAGCGTTTTCCAGCGAAGTGGAAACCGGTTCGCGTCAAGAAAACGCGTCAAATCAGGAATCGGGAGCCCCGTTTCGATTCCATCGAAACGGAAATGGCTCTCGACGCCCCCCGCCGCGGCTGGCGATATCGGGGAAAGTTCTGCTACATCCCTGAGAATGCGCTTCTCCCTGACCACCTGGAATATCAACTCGGTGCGCCTGCGTATCGAGATCGTCGCCAGATTTTTGAAGTCGGCGCGCCCGGACGTGCTGTGTTTGCAGGAAACCAAGTGCATTGATGACGCATTTCCGCTGAAGCGTTTCAAGCGCCTCGGCTACGAACACGTCGCGCTGAATGGGCAGAAGGGCTATCACGGCGTCGCCATCGTCTCGAAACTGCCGTTCGAGGCCATTGACATCAGGACTTTCTGCGACAAGATTGATTCACGCCATATCTCGGTGGCGTTCGGGGAGAAGGCCCAGCTTGCGAGACCGCTGGTGCTGCATAATTTTTACGTCCCTGCCGGCGGCGACGTTCCTGATCCCGCGGTCAATCCGAAGTTCGATCACAAGCTGAAGTTTCTGGACGAGATGAGGGCGTGCGAGGCGCTGCATCCGCGCGGCGACGACCGGCATATCCTGGTCGGCGATCTCAACGTCGCGCCCCATGAAAACGATGTCTGGTCGCACAAGCAGCTCCTGAAGGTCGTCTCGCACACTCCGATCGAATGCGAGAAGCTGCTGGCGGCGCAGACCCATGGAGAGTGGTACGACGTCGCGCGCGAGCGCATCCCGTTGTCGGAAAAGGTTTACACGTGGTGGAGTTATCGCGCTGCGGACTGGACCGTGGGCGATCGCGGCCGCAGGCTCGATCACATCTGGGTTTCGCGCGCGCTAAAGGATGGCGTCAGCGATTTCAACATCACTCGCAATGCACGCGGCTGGGAACGCCCGTCCGACCACGTGCCGGTGACGGTGACGCTGGAAGTCTAGAGTGGTTCAGATGTTCAGCTTTGCGCCGGCGATCAGGATATCGCTGGCGATCTGGCTGGTGCGGGCGGCCAGTTCGTCGCGCAAGCGTCGCGCAGCGGCAGGATCGCTTTCGAGGACGCGCTGGAACAGGCTGCGCGCCAGCCTGATGACCGACGAATGTGCGAGCGCGACCGCGCTGGATGGTCGCTGCATTGCGACGATCAGCGCCAACTCGCCAATCAGGTCGCCGGGCCCGGCGATGACTTCGGCACCACCGTCTTCGACGCGAAATGCGCCGCGCCGAACGACGTAACCGGCGTCCGCATCGTCGCCGGCGTTGAATAAATAGTCGCCGCTCGAATAGTCGCGCTGCTCAGAGCCGATCGCCAGCATGCGCAGCGCCGGTATTCCCAGCAGACGCAAGGTCGGAACCCGATCGAGCAGGTCTACATCATCTTCGATCGACATAAGAACCGATAACCGGGATACGCGAGAAACAACACATAATGGTTTTGAACCGTATCACGGCACCAGCTTGTAACCACCAGCTTCCGTCACCAGAATCTCCGGATTGGCAGCATCCTTTTCGATCTTCTGCCTGAGCCGGTAGATATGGGTTTCCAGCGTATGGGTGGTGACGCCCGAATTGTAGCCCCAGACTTCCTGCAGCAGCGTTTCGCGCGACACCGACAGCTGCCCGGCGCGATAGAGGAAGCGCAGGATGGCGGTTTCTTTTTCGGTCAACCGCACCTTCCGGGCATTGGCGCCCGTCAGCATTTTCGAGCCAGGCCGGAAACTATAGGGACCCACAGTAAAGACCGCGTCCTCGCTGGCCTCGTGCTGGCGCAGCTGCGCCCTGATCCGGGCGAGCAGCACGGCGAACCGAAACGGCTTGGCCACATAGTCGTTGGCGCCCGATTCGAGCCCGAGAATGGTGTCCGAATCAGTGTCGTGGCCGGTCAGCATGATGATCGGCGCCTTGAAACCGCCCTTGCGCAAGCTGCGAACCACCTCTCTGCCGTCGGTATCGGGCAGCCCGACATCCATCAGCACCAGGTCGGGGGAATTGGCCTTGGCGGCGCTGGCGCCCTTGGCGCCGGTATCGACCGCCGAGGCTTCGAACTCCTCGTGTAGCGAAAGTTGCTCGACCAGCGTGTCGCGCAGATCGGTATCGTCCTCTACGATCAGGATCTTGCGGGCATTGGGCATACTGTATGATCCTCTAAGGGGCAGGCGGCGGACACACGTGCAAGTAGCATATCGGGCCAGGCAAAAGTAGATGACGGACCTGATTCGCGCGGAGGCGCCGAAAGCGGATCGGGCCGTCGCGCAGCAATCCCGATTCAAGTAAGGGATTGTTACAGATTCACAAGGCGGGCTGCAGCCTATCCCAATTTTCAGCGGCCCTTGGATGAATGTCCGGCAATGAGGGCAAATAGATCAGTTGCTCCCAGAGCAGGTAACCGCAGATTTTGGCGAGGACATGGAAAGCAACCACTTTTCAACCGTTTATGCGACAGCCGCCCTGGATATGACGCTCTCCGCCATCAGAGTTCGGGCCGCCGCCGGCGATCCGCGCCGAGGCTGGCTGACGGCCGATGGCTGGTCGGTACCGGTGGCACTTGGTCGCGGCGGCATCCTCGCCAACAAGCGCGAAGGCGATGGCGGAACTCCGAGGGGCACCTTCCATCCTTTGCGGCTGTGGTGGCGCGCCGACCGCCACGCCATGCCGCGCACCTTTCTGCCGATCCGACCGATCCGACCCGAAGACGCCTGGTGCGAGGATCCGCGGGACCGCCACTACAATCAGCCGATCCGCCTGGTCCGCGACCAGGCGGGAGACCGGCTGATGCGGGAGGATCATCTCTACGATTTTGTCGTCGAGCTCGACCATAACGCCGCGCCGCGGATCGCCGGCCGCGGCAGCGCCGTGTTCCTGCACTTGGCCCGCAACGACTTCTCGCCGACGGCAGGCTGCGTATCAATGACCAAATCCGCCATGCTACGGTTGCTGCGGCGGTTGAGCCCGCGGACAAAAATCATGATCGGCTGACCGGGAGGTAGAGCAATGCTGGACAACAACGTGATCGAAGCCGCCTCACGAATCCTGCACGACCACTGGCGCGCGGGAACCAAACTGGCCGGCCTCGACTCGACGCTACGACCGCACGACCGAGCGGAAGCCTACGCGATCCAGGCCAGGATTGAAGGATACTCGTCGGAAAGCCTGTTCGGCTGGAAGATCGCGGCCACCAGCGAGGCCGGGCAAAAGCATATCAATGTCGATGGCCCGATGGCTGGACGCATCCTGGCCGAGACCTTGGTCCCCGACGGTGGCACGGCATCGATGGCGGGCAACGCAATGCGCGTCGCCGAGCCGGAATTCGCCTTTCGGATGCGCGTGGACCTGCCGCCGCGCGCCACGCCCTACGCAGTTCCGCAGGTGCTTGACGCGGTCGACACGCTGCACCCCGCGATCGAGATCCCGGATTCGCGGTATGAGGATTTCGTCAGCGCCGGCGCCGCACAGATCATTGCCGATAACGCCTGCGCCCATCGGTTCGTCCTTGGGCCGCCCACCGCCGCGGATTGGCGCACCCGCGATCTCGTCGAGGAAAGGCCGGTCATCACGCTGCGCGACCGCCAGTTCCTCGGTCACGGCAAGAACGTGCTCGGCGACCCCCGGATCGCGCTGACCTGGCTCGTCAACGAATTGCGTCAGCTCGGCGTGACGCTGAAAGCCGGCCAAATCGTCACCACCGGCACCTGCCACGCACCATTGCCGATCCAGTCCGGCGATTTTCTCACCGCCGATTTCGGCGCGATTGGAAAAGTGTCGGTCGGCTTCGCATGAGATCTTAGCGCTTGCCGAAGATCGCCGAGCCCACGCGGACATGTGTGGCGCCCAATTGGATCGCGATGGCGAAATCGGCGCTCATCCCCATCGACAGTTTCTCCAGACCGTTGCGCGCCGCAATCTTGGCTGTCAGCGCGAAATGCGGCGCCGGCGCCTCGTCGACCGGCGGGATGCACATCAGGCCGGAAATCGCCAGGCCATATCTCTCGCGGCAGGCCGCGATGAACGCGTCCGCTTCCGCCGGCGGGACGCCGGCCTTCTGCGGCTCCTCGCCGGTGTTGAGCTGAACGAACAATTCCGGCCACTTTTTCTGCGAATTGATTTCCTTGGCTAACGCTTCGCAAATACTCGGGCGGTCGACCGAGTGCACGGCGTCGAACAGCGCCACCGCCTCCCTGGCCTTGTTGGATTGCAGCGGCCCGATCAGGTGCAACGCGATCCCAGGGTACGCCGAAATCAGTTCCGGCCATTTGGCCTTGGCTTCCTGCACGCGATTCTCGCCGAATACGCGCTGTCCGGCACCGATGACGGGCACAATGGCCGCAGCGTCGAACGTCTTCGAGACCGCGATCAGCGTCACAGAGCCGCGATCACGCCGGGCTTGCCTGCATGCCCGCGCGATCTCCTGCTCGACAGCCGCAAGGCCGCTTGGTGAAAGCTCGGTCAACGACGTCGTCATCTCTGGTTTCATGTCGGCTGCGGGGCGCGCATTCCAAGATAAATATTGTGTCGAATTATACCAAGTTGGGGAAAGGCTTCTTGAAACCTTCGCTTTACCTTTCGAAGCGGGAAGGTAGCACGGATGCCGAGCGTCACTTTCAACCGCAATCGACTCAAACTCAAGAAGCTTCTGGGCATCCGGGCGCGGCTTGCGCTGCTGGCGTTGATCCTGGTGGCGCCCTTGATGTTCGAGCGCGCCCGTTCGCTGGAAGCCACCCGCGCCAAACAGATCGCGCTGGCCGCGGAAGAGTACGCCAACACCACCCGGCAAAGCGCCGATACCCAGCGCGAGGTGATCTCCTCGGTCGAAACGATGCTGAGGTCGGCGGCCTATATCCGCGCTTCCAGCGGTGTCGGCCGCAGCTGCGAAATCCTGCGCGCCAGCCTGCCCACAAGCCTGCCGTGGATTCTGAGCATCATGATCGCCAGCAAGGAAGGCACGGTGCAGTGTTCGACGCAGAACGATATAGTCGGGATGAACTTCGGCGCCAGCGATTATTTCATCAAGGCGCAAGAAACCGGCGACTTCGTTTTCAGCGATTACCAGTTCTCCGTGTCCAACAACCGTCCAACGCTGATGGCGGCCTACCCGGTGGCGGCGATCAATCCGGACGAGGATTCGGTGGTGGTTGCCGGCATCAATCTGGACTGGCTGTCGAAAATCATGGCCAATCTGGGCGGACGGCCAGGAATCTCCGCGCTGCTGATCGATCGCGCCGGCGTGGTGCTGGCCGCGCCACCGGACCAGGCCGACCTGATCGGCTGGCCATTCGGCAACGTACCGCTGCTGACGGCCATCGCCTACAAGGCGCTGAGTTCCAACTCGGAGAAAGGCTCGATTCCCTTTACGTACGCCGACGGTTCCAGGCGGACGGTCAGTTTCGCGCGCATATCCGGGACGCAATCACGGCTGATCGTCAGCATCGACGAAGCCACGGTCACCGAGGCGATCAATGGCGAAATCCGGACCGCCTATCTGGAACTGGGACTGGTCTGCCTGTTCGTTCTGATCGGCGCGCTGATCGGCGCGGAAAAACTCATCATCGAGCCGATCAAGCTCATGACCGGTGCAGCCAGGCGATTTGGCGCGGGCGACTCCTCGGCCCGCGTCGCCGGAAGTGATCTGCCTTCGGAATTCATGCCGCTCGCCCGCGCCTTTAATGCGATGGCGGCCCAACTCAGCCAGCGCGAGCGCGAACTGGTCGCCACCAACAACCGCCTGACCGTCATGGCCTCCATCGATATGCTCTCGGGACTAGCCAACCGGCGCGGCTTCCAGAGCCGCCTCGACTTCGAATGGGCGAAGGCGCAGCAATCCGGCAGCGAGCTGTCGCTGTTGATGATCGATGTCGACCACTTCAAGCTCTACAATGACACCTACGGCCACCCGGAAGGCGACGCTTGCCTCACCCGGCTAGGCGAGGCGCTGGCGGGCGTTGCCAACGCCACCCTGGGCTTTGCCGGCCGCTATGGCGGCGAGGAGTTCTGCCTGCTGTTGCCGAACACCGGAGCGCTAGAGGCGTTGGAGATCGGCGAGAGGTTCCGTGCCGAAATTCAGGGCATCGGGCTGCCCCATACTGCCTCCAGCCACGAGACCGTCACCGTGAGCGTCGGCGTCGCCGCGACGGTTCCGAACGAAGCTCAGCGGCCCGGCGACCTGACCGAGGCGGCTGACGCCGCGCTCTATGCCGCCAAGCGCCGCGGTCGCAATACCGTTGTGGAACATGGCTTTGTCCGGCGGGTGGACGACACCGGCGTCGCGATCACCGGGTGATTCGAAGCCCACCTCCGGGCCGCCGCCACAGCCAAGCCCTGCCCGCCTCCCAAGCCGTTGACCCCGCTGCCGCTTCTGTGGCCTAGTCCGCCGTCCCCGACGCAGACCCCGAAGCCAAAAAAGCCCGCGCGATTCCATGACCTCCGAACGTTACAACGCCCGTGAATCCGAGCCGCGCTGGCAGCGCCGGTGGGACGACAAGGCGATCTTCGCCTCGAAGAACGACGATCCCCGGCCGAAATACTACGTGCTCGAGATGTTCCCGTATCCGTCGGGGCGCATCCATATCGGGCATGTCCGCAACTACACGCTGGGCGACGTGCTGGCGCGCTTCATGCGGGCCAAGGGCTTTAACGTGCTGCACCCGATGGGCTGGGACGCCTTCGGACTGCCGGCCGAAAACGCCGCGATTGAGCGCAAGGTCGCGCCCAAGGCCTGGACCTACGACAACATCGCCGCGATGAAGAAGCAGCTGCGGTCGATCGGGCTGTCGCTGGACTGGTCGCGCGAATTCGCCACCTGCGACCCCAGCTACTACAAGCATCAGCAGAAGATGTTCCTCGACTTCCTGCGTGCTGGCCTGGCCGAACGCGAAAAGCGCAAGATCAACTGGGACCCGGTCGACATGACCGTGCTCGCCAACGAGCAGGTGATCGACGGCCGTGGCTGGCGATCGGGCGCCGTCGTCGAGCAGCGCGAGATGAACCAGTGGGTCTTCAAGATCACGAAATACGCGCAGGAACTGCTGGACGCGTTGGACGGTCTGGACCGCTGGCCCGACAAGGTCCGGCTGATGCAGCGCAACTGGATCGGCCGCTCCGAAGGCCTGCTGCTGCGCTTCGCGCTCGATCCGGCGACGACGCCATCCGGCGAAACCGAGCTGAAGATTTTCACGACACGGCCCGACACGCTGTTCGGCGCAAAATTCATGGCGATCGCGGCCGATCATCCGCTGGCGCAGGCCGCGGCGGCAAAGAATCCGAAGCTCGCCGAATTCATCGCGGAGGTGAAGCGCATCGGCACCGCGCAGGAAATCATCGACACCGCCGAGAAGCAGGGGTTTGACACCGGTATCAAGGCCGTCCATCCGTTCGACCCGAGCTGGAAACTGCCGGTCTATGTCGCCAACTTCGTGCTGATGGAATACGGCACCGGCGCCATCTTCGGCTGCCCGGCGCATGACCAGCGCGACCTCGATTTCGTCAACAAATACAATCTGGGCAATATCCCGGTGGTCTGCCCGCCGGACGCCGATCCGAACGGCTTCGTCATTACCGATGCAGCCTTTGACGGCGACGGCCGCATGATCAATTCCCGCTTCCTCGATGGCATGACCATCGAGCAGGCGAAGGAAGAAGTGGCGAAGCGGCTGGAAACCGAGGTCCGCGGAAATGCGCCGATCGCCGAGCGACAGGTGAACTTCCGCCTGCGCGACTGGGGCATTTCACGCCAGCGCTACTGGGGCTGCCCGATCCCTGTCATCCACTGCCCGAAATGCGACGTCGTGCCGGTGCCCGACAGCGATCTGCCGGTTGTCCTGCCGGAGGACGTGACCTTCGACAAGCCCGGCAACGCGCTCGACCATCATCCGACCTGGAAGCACGTCGCCTGCCCCAATTGCGGAGGCAGGGCGCAGCGCGAAACCGACACCATGGATACCTTCGTGGATTCGTCCTGGTATTTTGCGCGCTTTACCGATCCCTGGAACGAGAAGACCCCGACCACGCCTGCGGTCGCCAACCGCATGATGCCGGTCGACCAATATATCGGCGGCGTCGAGCACGCGATCCTGCATCTGCTGTACAGCCGCTTCTTCACCCGCGCGATGAGGGCGACCGGCCATATCGGGATGGACGAACCGTTCGCCGGCATGTTCACCCAGGGCATGGTGGTGCATGAGACCTACCAGAAGGCCGATGGGTTCTACGTCACGCCGGCCGAGGTGAAGGTTGAGGCGATCGGAAGCGATCGACGTGCCACGCTGCTCGACAGCGGCGAAGCGGTCACGATCGGCGCGATCGAGAAGATGTCGAAGTCGAAGAAGAACACCGTCGACCCCGACGACATCATCGCGACCTACGGCGCCGACGTCGCCCGCTGGTTCATGCTCTCGGACTCCCCGCCCGATCGCGATGTGATCTGGAGCGACGAACGCGTACAGGGCGCCTCGCGTCTGGTGCAGCGGCTGTGGCGTCTGGTGAACGAAGCCGCCGAACTGGCGAAGTCAGCGCCTGCAGCGCGGCCGGCGACCTTCGGCGCCGACGCGCTCGGCTTGCGCAAGGCCGCCCATGGCGCGCTGGACAAGGTGTCCTCCGGGATCGAACGGCTGCATTTCAACGTCTGCCTCGCCCATATCCGCGAGCTGGCCAATGCGCTGGCCGAGGTGCTGGGACGGGACGGCGAGCCGACGCCGGACCTGGTCTGGTCAGTCCGGGAGGCCACTATCATGCTGGTTCAGCTGTTCGCGCCGATGATGCCGCATTTGGCCGAGGAGTGCTGGGTGGTTCTGGGACGGGAAGGGTTGATTTCCGAGGCCAGTTGGCCGCAAATCGAACGCGATTTGCTGGTTGAAGACCGCGTCACGCTGGTGGTCCAGGTCAACGGCAAGAAACGGGGTGATGTTACCGTGCCACGGGACGCCCAAAATCCGGAAATTGAGGCTGCCGTTTTGGCGCTCGATGCGGTAAAAGTCGCTCTCGGCGGCAAGCCCGTCCGCAAGGTAATCGTGGTTCCCATGAGGATCGTGAATGTCGTTGGCTAACTACCGGATCGCTGCCCGGCTGCTCGCCGTCGCCACGCTGGCGGCGTTCACGGCCGGCTGCTTCCAGCCGATGTACGCCGAGCGCGCCGACGGCAGGCCCGGCTTGCGCGAAAAGCTGATGGGCGTGGAAATCCCGCCGGTGGACAAGCCCAACGCATCGCGGGAAGCCCGGATCCAGGTGGAGATTCGCAACGCGCTGGCATTCAAGCTCTACGGCAATGCCACCGGCATGCCGCCGACCCATCGGCTGGTGCTGCGGTTCAGCAATACCCGCTCTTCGCTGATCCTCGACCCGAACACCGCGCTGCCGTCAAGCGAGAATTACGGCATCGACGCCCAGTACAATCTGATCGACCTTGCCACCAACAAGTCGGTGATGACAGGCTCGACCTTCTCCCGCGTGTCCTACGACATTCCCGGTCAGTTGCAGCGCTTCGCCCGCGCCCGCGCCTTCCGCGACGCCGAGGATCGCGCCGCCCAGGAAATCGCGGAAAACATCCAGACCCGGCTGGCTTCGTTCTTCGTCGCCGGCACCTGACCGCCCGTGGTCGCACTCCGCGGAAAAGATATCGACGCGTTTCTCGCCCGGCCTGATCCCGGCCGACCCATCATCCTGCTATACGGCCCCGATGCCGGCCTGGTGCGCGAGCGCGCCGACGCGCTGATCGCCTCCGCGGTGGACGATCCCAACGATCCGTTTTCGCTGGTGCGGCTGGATGGCGACGAACTGTCGGCCGAACCCTCGCGGCTGGTCGATGAGGCCATGACCATACCAATGTTCGGCGGCCGCCGCGCCATCCGCGTCCGCGCAGGCGCGCGCAGTTTTGCCAGCGGCGTCGATACGCTAGCGGACTCCGCGCTGAAGGATTGCCGTGTCGTGATCGAGGCCGGCGAACTGCGGCCGGAATCGCCGCTGCGCAAGGCTTGCGAACGCGCCAAGACCGCGGTTGCGATTGCCTGCTACGCCGACGACGCCAGACAACTCGCGGGATTGATCGATGCCGAGCTGCGGGTTTCAAATCTGAGCATCGCCGCCGACGCCCGCGCGGTGCTGACGTCGTTGCTGGGCGGCGACCGCCAGGCTTCGCGCAATGAATTGAGGAAGCTCGCGCTCTACGCCCACGGCGCGCGCGAGGTCACGCTCGACGACGTGATGGCCGTGGTCGCCGACGCCTCCGAACTCAAGGTCGATCCGATCGTCGACGGCGCGTTCGCCGGCAAGCCGGGACTGGTCGAATCCGAATTCGCCAAGGCCATGATCGCCGGTACCTACCCCGGCGTGATCATCTCCGCCGCGCAGCGCCAGGCGGCCTGGCTGCACAAATCGGCGCTCGCCGTCGCCGACGGCACGCCGGTCTCAACCTTGCTGGAGAGCGGATATCCGCGCCTGCATTTCTCGCGCAAGAGCGCTGTCGAAATCGCGCTGCGCAACTTCAGTGCGGCGCGGCTGGCCGGAATCATCGAGCAGCTCGCGACCGCGGCGCTCGACATGCGCAAACAGGCTGCGCTGGCCTCGCCGATCGCGCAACGCACGCTGCTATCGATCGCGGCGAACGCGAAGCGGCGGGGGTGAGGATGCCCGGCCAGGCTTCCCGAACAACCTATCTTTTATCGGGTGCTCTCAGAAGAATATGCCGTGAAAATTGCACGCAACCGGAACGTCCCGGCCAGCGGCTCCGGCTATGTCACGCGCTTCGCCCAGCGGGTCGAAAACAAAATCGTGAAAACAACCCCATGCAAAGTAGGGACGCCCCCGTCACCTTACCTTCATCAGCCTTCGAATGACCTCGTCGAGCTGTTCAAGGTTGCGGTAGGCGATCTGGACGGTGCCGCCCGGCTCGCGGTGGCTGACGGTGACCGAAAGGCCGAGCGCGTCGCTGACGCGTTTTTCCAGCGCAACGGTGTCGGCATCCTTGGACTTGCCGCCGCCGCGCGCCTTGTGCGGCTTGCGCTCCGGCACACCTTCTTCATGGGCCAGCGCCTCGGTCTGGCGCACGTTGAGACCCTCGGCGACGATGCGCTTTGCCGCAGCCAGCGGGTCGGGGACGCCGATCAGCGCACGGGCGTGGCCGGCGGACAATTCGCCCTTGGCGATATAGGCCTGCACCTCCACCGGCAATTTGGTCAGCCGCATCATGTTGGCGACATGGCTGCGGCTCTTGCCGACGTCTTTTGCGATCTCTTCCTGGCTGCGTTTGAACTCGTTGGCCAGGGCGTGATAGCCCTGCGCCTCCTCCATGGCGTTGAGATCCTCGCGCTGCACGTTCTCGATAATCATGATCTCAAGCGCGGCAGAATCGCCGACATCGACCGGGACGATCGGCACTTCATGTAGCCCCGCAAGCTGCGCGGCGCGCCAGCGGCGCTCGCCGGCGATGATCTCGTAGCGGTCCTGGGCGCCTTTCACCGGCCGCACGACGATCGGCTGGATCACGCCGTGCTGCTTGACGGAACTGGCGAGCTCGCCGAGTTCGGCATCGGCAAAGGTCTGGCGCGGGTTGCGCGGATTTGGTCTTAGAAATTCGATCGGCACCTTGCGCTGGTTGCGCGGCCGGTCGACATGCGCGGCCTCGCCGCCGACATCCCCGATCAAACTTGCCAGGCCTCGGCCCAGTCGCGAACGCGCCTCATCGGCCATCGACGCTAACTCCCTCGGATTCACTCAGCTACTCCGGAAACAGAATTCGGTTGATGATTTTGCCGTCATTCCGGGGCGCGTCGTAAGACGCGAACCCGGAATCTCGAAGTCAGAGCAGCTTCGCCACATCGAGATTCCGGATCAATCCGCTCGCGCGGATTGTCCGGAATGACGTCGCGTACACTAATGCGTCCTCAGCTCGCGCTCGCGCTGGATCACTTCGGTCGCGAGCTTGAGATAGGCTTCGCTGCCGACGCATTTGAGATCATAGACCAGCACCGGCTTGCCGTAGGACGGCGCCTCGGAGATGCGCACGTTGCGCGGGATCATGGTGTTGTAGACCTTGCCGCCCATGAACTGACGTACGTCGGCGACAACCTGGTTGGACAGATTGTTGCGCGAGTCGAACATGGTCAGCACGATGCCGTGAATCGACAGGTTCGGGTTGAGTGTCGAGCGCACCTGCTCCACCGTCTGCAGCAATTGCGACAGGCCCTCGAGCGCGAAGAACTCACACTGCAGCGGCACCAGGATCGCGTCCGATGCGGCCATCGCGTTGACGGTCAGAAGGTTGAGCGACGGCGGGCAATCGATCAGCACATAGGTGTATTCGGTCTCCGGCGTCGCATTATTGTTCAGCGCCGCGATCGCATCGCGCAGGCGGAACGCGCGGCCCGGCGTGGTTCCGAGTTCGAGTTCGAGACCCGACAGATCCATGGTCGACGAAGCGATATGCAGCCGCGGCACCGCGGTGGGCACCACCGCCTCGCGCAGCGGGGCTTCACCGATCAGAACGTCGTAGGTCGAGCAGTTGCGGGTGCGGCGATCAATGCCAAGACCGGTCGAGGCATTGCCCTGCGGGTCGAGATCGACGATCAGGACCCGCTCCCCGATCGCGGCGAGCGCGGTACCCAGATTTATCGCGGTAGTGGTCTTGCCGACGCCGCCCTTCTGGTTGGCGAGCGACAGGATACGCGGATGGGGCGGTGGGGTTTTCTCCCTATCCGCTTGATATAGCTCATCTAATTCAGTCATACCCGATCGCCATTCGCCAATGCGGGGAGAGTGCGCCGCTCGATTCGGTCGAGTTCGACGATCCAGCCGTTTCCGCCCGTCAGGCTGGAGTGGAGTCGCGATTCGATATTCCAATATCTGGTAGCTTCGGTCAATTCGGACTCTACATCTTGACCCTTTGGAAACAACGCCTTTGCTCCCTTTCGAACCAAGGGTTCGGCGAAACCGATCAGCTGATGTAACGGAGCCAAGGCTCGTGCAGTGACGCAATCTGCGGGCGCTTCGATTCTTTCCACAATATCCCGGATGTCGGCCAAATGCACGCGCGCCGCGGCGGAAGTAATGCGGACCGCTTCCCGCAGAAAGGCCGCTTTCTTGGCGTTGCGCTCGATCAGATGGATTTGAGCGCCCGGCCTGTCCGCCAATGCGCAAGCCAGCACCACGCCTGGAAAACCCCCGCCGCTCCCCAGATCAACCCAGATCTTCGCCGTCGGAGCCAGGCGCAAGAGCTGCAACGAATCGGCGATATGCCGGGTCCAGAGAGTTGGAAGCGTCGAGGGCGACACGAGGTTCGTCTTCGCCTGCCATGTCAGCAGGAGATCGACATAGCGCTCCAGCCTCGCTTCCGTTTCATGTGAAACAGGCGTCAGCGCCAAAGCTGCCGCCTTGTCCGAGGCGAGGATCGGTGACGCACCCAATGTAGCCGCACCTGCCATCATGCGCCCCAGCGTTTCACGTGAAACGATTTCAAGCGGTCGCTACTTTCCGCCGCGCTTCGCGTCGCAGATAGGCCGCGAGGATTCCAAGTGCCGCCGGCGTCAACCCGTCCAGACGACCCGCCTGCCCCACTGTTCGCGGCCGCGCCGCCTCGAGCCTGGCGCGCGCCTCGTTGGAAAGTCCCGGCACATCGGCGTAATCGATGTCGGTCAGGACCAAACCTTCGTCACGCCGGAAGGCGTCGACATCCGCGGTCTGACGCTTGAGATAGACATCGTATTTGGCGTCGATCTCAAGGTGGGTAGCGATCGATGGTTCAATGGCGGAGAGCTCCGGCCAGATGCCGCGCAAGGTTTTCCATTCCATCTCGGGATAGGCCAACAGCTCGAAGGCCGAGCGCCGCTGGCCGTCCCGGTTGAGTGTGAGGCCATGCCGACCTGCTTCATTGGGGGTGATCGCCAGCGACTTCGCCAAAGCCTTGGCCGCATCGAGCGCCGCCATCTTGTCGTGATGTCGTCGCGAGCGCGCCTGCCCTACGCAACCCAAAGCAATCCCCTTGTCCGTCAACCGCTGATCGGCGTTGTCGGCCCGCAAGGTCAAGCGGTACTCAGCCCGCGAGGTGAACATCCGATACGGTTCGGTGATCCCGCGGGTCACGAGATCGTCGATCATCACGCCGAGATATCCATCCGCGCGGTCGAACACGACAGCATCGCCGCCGCCGGCCGTCAGTGCCGCGTTCAGGCCCGCGACAATCCCCTGGGCCGCGGCCTCCTCATAGCCGGTGGTGCCGTTGATCTGCCCGGCCAGGAACAAGCCCCGCAGCCGCCGGGTTTGCAGGGTCGGCTCCAGTTCGCGGGGGTCTATATGATCGTACTCGATGGCATAGCCTGGCCGGACCATCCGCACCCGCTCAAGACCTGGAATGGTCGCGAGCATCGCGAGCTGGACCTCCTCCGGCAGCGATGTCGAAATGCCGTTGGGATAGACGGTGGAGTCGTCGAGCCCTTCCGGTTCTAGAAAAATCTGGTGGCCGTCGCGGTCGCCGAAGCGGACGATCTTGTCCTCGATCGACGGACAATAGCGCGGGCCGCTGCTCTGGATCTGGCCGGAATACATCGGCGATCGATGCACATTGGCCCGGATCACGTCATGGGTGGCGGTCGTCGTCCGGGTGATGCCGCACTGAATCTGCGGCGTCGTGATCCGGTCGGTCATGACCGAGAACGGTTCGGGGGGATCGTCACCGGGCTGCATCTCAACCGCGGGCCAATCGATGGTCGCGCCGTCCAGCCGCGGCGGTGTGCCGGTCTTCAAGCGTCCAAGCTTAAAGCCGGCGCGCTCGAACGAGATCGAAAGCCCCGTCGCCGGCGCCTCGCCGACGCGGCCCGCCGGCCAGCTCTTTTCGCCGAGATGGATGAGGCCTCTCAGGAACGTGCCGGTCGTAACGACCACGGCACCGGCCGAAAGCTCCCGGTCCTCGCCCAGACGGATGCCGATAACCCGGCCGTCCGAAACGATCAGGTCCTCCGCCTCGCCTTCGACCACGCTGAGATTGGCGGTATGCCGGATCGCCGCCTGCATGGCCGTCGCGTAGAGCTTGCGATCGGCCTGGGCGCGCGGTCCCCGAACCGCCGGACCCTTGCGGCGGTTCAACATCCGAAACTGGATTCCGCCGGCGTCGGCCACCCGGCCCATCAAGCCATCGAGTGCATCGACTTCGCGGACGAGATGACCCTTGCCCAGACCTCCGATCGCGGGATTGCAGGACATCGCTCCGACCGTCGCGAAACGATGGGTCACCAGGGCCGTCCTTGCCCCCATCCGAGCCGAAGCGCTAGCGGCCTCGCAGCCGGCGTGGCCGCCGCCGATGACGATGACGTCGAAGCTGTCTGCTCGGGAGATCATGACGCCCCTTCTAGCGTCGAGTTAGCAGCGCCGAAAGCGGAAGTTTGGTGAAACGCGGCGTTTCACGTGAAACACCCTAGCTCGAGCGTTTCACGTGAAACAGTTCCAATCGGTAAGGCTCACTTACCTACGCAGAACTGACCAAAAATGACATCAAGGACATCCTCGACATCCACCCTTCCCAGCAGCCGGCCGAGCGAGCGGGCCGCCGCGCGCAACTCTTCCGCCGCAAGTTCCTCACCATCCGCGGCGACCTCGACGCTTCGCGCCAGTGACGCGGCCACCTCCTCCAGGATTTTTCGATGCCGCGCCCGGCCGATCGCGCCGCCCTCGCTGCCGCCGAAATAGGTTTGCGCAAACCCAACCAGGGCCGCGACCAGGTCCGGCAGTCCGTCGCCATGGCTGGCGGAAACCAGAAACGCGCGTCGCCCTGACGCCTCGGCCAATGGCCGACCTGCCCCCCCGTCCAGATCGATCTTGTTACGCACCAGCCAGACCGGCGCGGGTCCAGCCTGAGGGGCTTCAGCAAGCGATGCATCCGTCAGCCAAAGCACGAGGTCGGCATCCGCGGCCCGCGCGCGGGCCCGGCGGACCCCCTCCTGCTCCACCGGATCGTCCGTCTCGCGAATCCCCGCGGTGTCGATCATGGTCACCGGATAGCCGTCGAGATCGAGCTGCGCTTCGATGACATCGCGCGTGGTGCCGGCATGCGGCGACACGATCGCAACCTCGCGGCGCGCCAGTTGATTCATCAAGGTGGATTTCCCGACATTCGGCGGCCCGGCGATCGCCACCACCACACCATCGCGGAGCCGCTCGCTTCGCCCCTCCGCAGCCAGCACTTCCCGGACTTCGCCCAGCAGCGCCTTGATCCGCGTCAGCGCCGGCGCGATCAACTCCGCCGGCACGTCGCCCTCGTCCGAAAAATCGATGCCGGCCTCGATCAGCGCGGACGCTTCAATCACCCTCGCCCGCCAGTCGCGCGCGCGGTCACCGAGCAAGCCCTTCAACTGCCGCAGCGCCTGGCGGCGCTGACGATCGGTGTCGGCGTGAATGAGATCGTCGAGACCCTCGGCTTCGGTCAGGTCGAGCTTGCCATTCTCAAATGCCCGGCGGGTGAATTCCCCGGGCTCCGCCGGACGAACATCGTCGAAGGCGGCGAGCGCGGCAAACAAGGCGGCGAGCACCGCGCGCCCGCCATGGACGTGGAATTCCGCGACGTCCTCGCCGGTGGCGCTGGCGGGTGCGGGAAACCACAACACCACGGCGTCGTCGATCGGCCGCTGGCCGACATCCCTCAGCAATGCGCGGGTAGCCAGCCGCGGCGCCGGCGCCTTGCCGGCGAGCGTCGCGATCACGTTGCCGGCCTGAGGGCCGGACACCCGCACCAGGGCGATCGCACTGGGGAGCCGGCCGGATGACAGCGCAAAGATGGTCTGGTCGCGCGGATGCATCGCCTATTTGTGCAGCCGCCCTCGTAAAGGCAACGCAATTCCGATCGAGCGGTTTACGCTACAGCGAGGTCGAGAAGCCTCGTGTTCGAAAGCCGCGATATCACATAATACCAAATATAATCAATATCTTATCGGATAACCAGGCAACGCCGTGTCCGAATGACCCAAGCGTGAGAAAGGCGCCTTGCTGCTGCAAAGCGCCCTCCTCCACCCTGGCTTCGCGGCTCAGGTGTTCATCGAATCGAAGAACTCCGAGTTGTTCTTGGTGCTGCGGAGCTTGTCGAGCAGGAAATCGATCGCATCCATCGTGCCCATCGGATTGAGGATCCGCCGCAGCACGTACATTTTCTTCAGGAGCTGCGGATCGGTGATCAGCTCCTCTTTGCGGGTGCCGGATCGCGAAATGTCGATCGCCGGGAACGTCCGCTTGTCGGAGACCTTGCGGTCGAGAATCAGTTCGGAATTGCCGGTACCCTTGAATTCCTCGAAGATCACTTCGTCCATGCGACTGCCGGTATCGACCAGCGCGGTGGCGATGATCGTCAGCGAACCGCCCTCCTCGATGTTGCGCGCCGCGCCGAAGAATCGTTTCGGCCGTTGCAGCGCGTTGGCATCGACGCCGCCGGTCAGCACCTTGCCCGATGACGGCACCACGGTGTTGTAGGCGCGACCCAGACGCGTGATCGAGTCCAGCAGGATCACCACGTCGCGTCCGTGCTCGACCAGCCGTTTGGCTTTCTCGATCACCATCTCGGCGACCTGGACGTGGCGCACCGCCGGTTCGTCGAATGTGGACGACACCACTTCGCCTTTCACCGAGCGCTGCATGTCGGTGACTTCTTCCGGGCGTTCGTCGATCAGAAGCACGATCAGGTAGCATTCGGGATGATTGGCGGTGATGGAGTGCGCGATGTTCTGCATCAGCACCGTCTTGCCAGTGCGCGGCGGGGCTACGATCAGCGCGCGCTGGCCCTTGCCAATCGGTGCGACGATATCGATAACCCTTGCGGAAAGGTCTTTTCGCGTCGGATCCTCGAGTTCGAGGCGGAACCGCTGATCCGGAAACAGCGGCGTCAGATTGTCGAAATTGACCTTGTGCTTGGACTTTTCCGGATCTTCGAAATTGAGCGTGTTGACCTTCAGCAGCGCAAAATAGCGTTCGCCTTCCTTCGGACTGCGAATGTGGCCTTCGATGGTATCGCCGGTACGAAGGCCGAAGCGGCGGATCTGCGAGGGCGATACGTAGATATCGTCCGGGCCGGGCAGGTAGTTGGCGTCAGGCGAGCGAAGAAAACCGAAGCCGTCGGAGAGAACCTCGACGACGCCTTCGCCGATAATGTCGATTTCCTGGATCGCGAGCTGCTTGAGAATAGCAAACATCAGCTCCTGCTTGCGCATGGTGCTGGCATTCTCGACCCCGTTCTCCTCGGCGAACGAGACCAGCTCGGCCGGCGTTTTCGACTTGAGGTCCTGAAGTTTCATTTCCCGCATGGGGGTGGTCCTGTGGAGTGTCGTGGGGAGGGGATGCAAGGTGGCTCGAGCAGAAAGCGGACGCGAAAATTGGATGGTCCGCAGGTCTAAGCGAGGAAAGCGCCGGTGAGGCTTCAAACCTGATGCGACGGCCGGTCCAACGAAGAGACCGGAACGCGACCACATCCGCCTGCGTGGGGTGGGATTTTCTCAATATAGAAAATAGTCCGGCGCTTCGCAAGCGTGAGCTACGCCGGATGGTTGACGAAGCCGCCGGCTAGAATGGCTTGACGATCACCAGGATCACGATCAGGACCATCAGGACCGTCGGAACCTCGTTGATAACACGATAGAATTTTTGACTCCGGCTATTGCGGTCGGCGGCAAATTCCCTGACCCAACGTGAGAAAAAGCCGTGCACGGCTGACAGGATCAGCACCAACAGCAATTTGCCATGAAACCAGCCGGAGGTGAGCCAATGGCCGCCCCAGGCCAGGTAAAGCCCCGCTACCCAGGTTACGATCATGGCGGGATTGATGATCGCCTTCAGCAATCGCCGTTCCATCACCTTGAAGGTTTCGGACTGGCTGGATCCGACCTCGACCTCGGCGTGGTAGACGAACAGCCGGGGCAGGTAGAGCATGCCGGCCATCCACGAAATGACCGCGATCACATGCAGCGCCTTGATCCACGGATACGCCGTGATCGTGATCCACTCGTACATTGCAACCGTCCGACCCTGTGCTCGTCGCTGGAACGTTCAGACCATCCCGACGTTGCAAAGCTAGCCTGCGTTGGTCGGGGACGGAGACATATCCTCAATGCCCCGCTTCTCTAAACTATAATTTTAGAATCTTAGGTTTGAGTCTAAGTAGCGGTGATTAGGACTCACACAAAATTAACCAGCATCTTTGCGCCGCTTGTCCACATCCGTCGCATGGCCCGTCGAGACATCACACTTTCCAGATAACCTCATCGGCCTCAATCCCTTGCGACTTTTCGTGGTCAGCTTATCAAGAGACAAGTCCACATCTTCTCACTATCATCGTCGACGGCTGGCGGACTTTTCCTCTCGCCCGGCCCTGTGAAGAAAACGACGGGTTATCCCGGAGGTCGCGACCCAGGGCCGATTATCTCGGCTAAGCTCCCCAGAGATTCACAGGTTACACAGGGGTCCAGGTGCCCACGACCGGCAACTATTTTCATCTTCACCTGGTGTCCGATTCGACCGGCGAGACGCTGATCACGGTGGCGCGCGCGGTGGCTGCGCAGTACGCCAACGTGTCGGCGGTCGAGCATGTCTATCCGCTGGTGCGCAGCCAGAAGCAGCTCGACCGTGTACTCGACGAGATCGAGGAGGCGCCTGGCATCGTCCTTTTCACCTTGCTGGAGAAGGATCTGGTCGGCCGGCTGGAGGCCAAGTGCAAGGCTATCAATATTCCAAGCCTGTCCATCATCGGCCCGGTGATGCAATTGTTCGAGGCCTATCTCGGCGCCGCCACGACCGGCCGCGTCGGCGCCCAGCACGTTTTGAATGCGGAGTATTTCAAGCGGATCGATGCCTTGAACTACACCATGATCCACGATGACGGGCAGCACGTCGAAGGCCTCGAAGATGCCGACGTGGTCCTGGTCGGTGTATCCCGCACCTCAAAGACACCGACCTCGATCTATCTTGCCAACCGCGGCATCCGGACCGCGAATGTGCCGCTGGTGCCGGGCATTCCATTGCCGCACCAATTGGAGACGCTGAAAAAGCCGTTGGTCGTCAGCCTTCATGCGACGCCGGAGCGCCTGATTCAGGTCCGGCAGAACCGGCTGTTGAGCATGGGCGCCGATTCCTCCAATGATGATTACATCGACCGGCAGGCCGTTGCCGACGAAGTCGCCCATGCGCGGCGGTTGAGCGCCAAATTCAGCTGGGCGCAACTTGACGTGACGCGGCGCTCGATCGAGGAGACGGCGGCGGCCGTGATGAAGCTGTACACCGATCGCCAGCGCCAGCGGCTTCCCGAATGATGTGGGTGCGATGACCATGTGGCGTGGAAAACATCCGCTGATCCTGGCCTCGCAGAGCCGGGCACGCCAGACGCTGCTCGCCAATGCCAGCATTCCCTTCGACGCCGTCCCCGCGGAGATCGATGAACGCGCCGTGCAGGAAAACTCCGGCCTTTCGGCGCCCGGCGAGATCGCGACCTTGCTGGCGCGCGCGAAGGCGTCGCTGGTATCGTCGAACCACCCCGGCCGCTACGTGCTAGGCGCCGATCAGACCCTTGCGCTTGGATCGCGGCTGTTCAACAAGCCGTCGGGCCGCGCCGAGGCTGCGGCGCAGCTGCGGCTGCTTGCCGGCAATACGCATGAACTGCACGCCGCCGTTGCCGTTGCCCGTGATGGCAAGGTAGTGTTCGCCGATGTCGGCGTTGCGCGAATGAGCATGCGCCGTTTGGGCGATGATGCGATCGAGGATTACCTGGATCAGGCCGGGGAGGCGGTAACGACGAGCGTCGGCGCCTATCAGCTTGAAGGGCTCGGGGTGCATCTGTTCGATCGCATCGAGGGCGACCATTTCACCATTATGGGGCTTCCGCTGCTGCCGCTGCTCGCGTTCCTGCGCGGCGAAAATCTGCTAAACGCCTAGAATCATCCCTCAGCAAACGGCGCCAAAATGCGGATCCTCGGATTGACCGGCTCGATCGGGATGGGGAAATCCACCACCGCTAAGTTATTCGGCGAGGCCGGCGTGCCGGTTTATGATGCCGACGCGGCGGTCCACAAGATTTACGAAGGCGAGGCCGCGCCGGCGATCGAAGCCGCGTTTCCCGGCACGACCGTCGATGGGCGCGTCGATCGCGCCAAACTGTCCGCCAGGGTGGTGCATGATCCCGCCGCCATCAAGCGGCTGGAGCAGATCGTTCATCCGATGCTCGGGGCCTCCCGCAAGAGATTTCTCGATGAGGCCGAACGCTCGGGCACACCGGTGGTCGTGATGGACATTCCGCTGCTTTATGAAACCGGCGGCGAAAAGCGCGTCGACGCCGTCGTCGTGGTCAGCACCGATTCGGCGACCCAGCGCCAGCGCATCATGGCGCGGGGAACGATGTCGCCGGAGGCGCTCGACGCCATCCTGGCGCGGCAATTGCCCGACGCCGAAAAGCGCAAGCGCGCCGATTTCGTGGTGGACACCTCGCACGGGCTGGAGCCGGTGCGCGCCGCCATCCGCGACATTCTGGCCGAGGTCGTTAAGATGCCGCGGCGGCGGACCTGATTCGCCGAAGCTGCAGCGGCTGCGGAACTCCATGCGCGAAATCGTTCTTGATACCGAAACCACGGGCCTCGATCCGCTGCGCGGCGACCGGCTGGTCGAGATCGGCTGCATCGAGATCTACAACCGCATGCCGACCGGGCAGAGCTTCCACCGCTACATCAACCCCGAGCGCGACATGCCGGCGGAAGCGTTTGCCGTCCACGGGCTGTCCAGCGCGTTTCTCGCCAGCAAGCCGCTATTCCTTGAAGTGGTCGACGAATTCCTTGCCTTCATCGGCGAGGCGCCGCTCGTGATCCACAACGCCTCGTTCGACATCAGCTTCATCAATGCCGAGCTTGACCGGATCAAGCGGCAGCCGATCTCACGCGAACGGCTGGTCGATACGCTGCTGCTGGCCCGCCGCAAGCATCCGGGCGTTTCCAACAAGCTCGACGATCTCTGCTCGCGCTACGCGATCGACAATTCCCGGCGCACCAAGCACGGCGCGCTGCTCGACGCCGAGTTGCTCGCCGAAGTCTATATCGACCTGATCGGGGCGCGGCAGTCGCAACTGGTCTTGGCCTCGGAGCTCCGCGCCACGCCGACCGGCGGGTTTGGCGAAACCCCGCGTCGGCAGCGCGAGGCGCCGCTTGCGCCCCGGCTTACCGACGCCGATCGCGAAGCGCATCGCGCCTTTGTCGCCACGCTCGGCGACAAGCCGATCTGGAACGAATTTCTGGGTACGGTCTAGCCGGCGGTAGGCCAGTGAAGCTAGAAGTCGGCCACTCAGCTCGGCTTGGCGCCAGAAACGGCCTGCGCCGCCGCCTGCCGCTCCATGTTCTGGCGGTACAGACCGACGAAATCCACGGGATCAAGCATCAGCGGCGGGAACCCGCCGTCGCGCACCGCGGTTGCAATGATCTCGCGGGCAAACGGGAACAACAGTCGCGGGCACTCGATCATCACGAGCGGATGAAGGTTTTCCTTCGGCACGTTGACGATGCGGAACACGCCGGCATAGGCGAGATCGAAGCTGAACATCACCTTGCCGAGGTTCTCAGCCTTGCCCTCGACCGAAAGCGTCACTTCAAATTCATTTTCAGCAAGATTGTTGGCTGAAACATTGATCTGGATATTGATGGCCGGCTGCTGCTGCTGCGGCGCCAGCGAGGAAGGCGCGTTCGGGTTTTCGAACGACAGGTCCTTGGTGTACTGCGCCAGCACGTTAAGCTGGGGAGGGGACTGCTCGGGGGGCGCGCCGTTGCCGTTGGTCATGAACTCTCTCCTGAAGCTCTGGCGAGCGGAGCCCGATTTGGTCTGAAATCGCTCGATGGGCGGGAATGTCGTTTCCGGCGAGTGGCTATCATAGGCCCGCCTTATCCCACAAGGTGGATGGCCGGTTGGCGGACAGGCCCGGCGCCAGAATACGATGATTCTGCCCGACAGGGTTGCGCGGGAGGCCGATCTTGCACGTTAAATGATTGAATATGCGGGATTTCCGGACATGATCCGGTTTCCCCTCGCCACCAAAATGCGCTACAATCTCCCACACCAAAACGCGCCATTGGCCGTGCGCGGTTTCATGCCTACATGCTCATGACTCAATCGACGATATAATCTCTGCCGTTCCCAGCGAAAATCCGTCAGGATGCCGCTCTCCAGGGAACGCTCGACCGCCGGGCCCGTTGCCGGCGTTAGAACCAGAAAGCGAATCCGACGTGGACATTTACACCATCATCTTCCTGGCGTTGGCGGTATTCATTTTCCTGCGCCTGCGCAGTGTGCTCGGTCAACGCACCGGGAGCGAGCGGCCGCCCTACGATCGCGCCGCGCCGAACGTCTTGCAGCGGACGCAGGACAATAACAACGTGGTCCCGCTGCCGGGCGCGGTGATCGATCAGGCGCCGCTGGCGCCGACCGCAGACGTTGCGCCCCAGGACCGCTGGAAAGGCATTGCCGAGGAGGGAACGCCACTTGCCGCGGGCCTCGATGCCATTGTCGCGAATGACTCCTCGTTTGATCCCCGGCACTTTCTGTCGGGCGCCCGCAGCGCCTACGAAATGATCGTGCTGGCCTTCGCCAATGGCGATCGCCGCGCGTTAAAGGATCTACTGTCCGGCGAGGTCTATGACAGCTTCGATGCCGTGATCAAGGATCGCGAGAAGCACGAGCAGAAGACCGAAACGCGATTCGTGTCGATCGACAAGGCCGATCTGGTGAGCGCGGAAGCCCGCGACCGGGCGGCGCAGCTGACGGTTTGCTTCGTGTCGCAGATGATCTCGGTCACCCGCGACAAGACCGGCGCCATTGTCGATGGCAATCCTGATAAGGTCGTCGATATCACCGATGTCTGGACATTCGCCCGCGACACGAGTTCTCGCGATCCGAACTGGAAGCTGGTTGGCACCGGAAGCGCGGCCTGAGACGCGACGCCTTGCGGGGCTCGTGCTTGGCGTGATCGCTTTGGCGTTGTCGCTTGCGCCAGCAGATGCCCTTGCAGCGCGCAAGGAGCGCCCGCACAAGCACCCGCATAGCCCCCCGTCCCGCCATTTGCCCTATCCGCGGCTGGAATGGCCGCTCCAGATCGAGGGCAGCCAGTATGCGCCGCTCGCCTGGTCGGATATCGCCGGCTGGAGCGACGACGACCATCTCGCCGGCTACCAGGCGTTTCGCGTGAGCTGCAAACCGATAGCCGCGCAGCGAAAGCCGCCTTCGGATTCGAAGGCGCTGGGCGCCTCGCTGCGCGACCCCTGCCGCATCGCCAGGGGCCAGGAAATATCCGATGGTGCGAAGGCGAGGGCGTTCTTCGAACAGCATTTCCTGCCGCTGCGGATCTCGCGGCTCGGTGAAGGCGAAGGCTTTGTCACCGGCTATTACGAGCCGATCATCGACGGCTCCCGCACCCAGACCGACATCTACAGCGTGCCGGTCTATCGCCGGCCGTCGAACCTGTTCGTTCGCGGCGCCCGGCAAAGCTCGGCCGGATTGCCCAACAAGGGCCAGGTGTTCCGCAAGGTCGGCCGCCGCAAACTGGTGCCGTATTACGATCGTGCCGAGATCGAGGACGGCGCCATTGCCGGCCGAGGGCTCGAAATCTGCTGGGTCAAGAACCAGACCGACCTCTTGTTCTCGCAAATCCAGGGCTCGGCGCGGGTCCGCATGGAGGATGGTTCGACCCTTCGCATCAACTACGACGCCCACAATGGCTATCCCTATACGCCGGTCGGCCGCATCCTGATCGATCGCAATATCGTACCGAAGGACCAGATGTCGATGCAGAAGATCCGGGACTGGATGGAGCAGAACCCGGATGGCGCCAACGAATTGCGGCGGCAGAACAAGTCGTATGTGTTCTTCCGCGAGGTGCAGCTTTCCGACAAGGATGAAGCGGTCGGTGCGCAGGGCGTGCCGCTGACGGCGGGCCGCTCGATCGCGGTCGACAAGGCGTTGCACGTCTACGGCACGCCGTTTTTCATCGAGGGCGAACTGCCGATCGAATCGGAGCGGTCAAAGACGCCGTTCCGCCGCCTCATGATCGCCCAGGACACCGGCTCCGCCATTGTCGGGCCGGCACGCGCCGATCTCTATTTCGGCGCCGGCGTCGACGCCGGAAAAGTTTCCGGACGCCTGCGCCACAATGCACGTTTCGTCATGTTGGTGCCGAAGAGCCTCGATCCGGCGGCGCGGGCCCGCAGGATGCCGGTGCCGGACGCGCGGCCGTCGGAGAAAATCGCCAGGCTGTTTCCGCAAACAGATCCGTTGAAGGATCGATCCAAGGAAATCAGGAGCGGCGCGAGCGCGGAAACAGCCGGGGTGTCGCAAACGTCGGTCTCGCAGGCCGCGGTCGCCCAGCCGGTTCCGCTTCCCGAACCGCGCCCGGTTATCAGAGCATCTCCTGAAAAACCCCAGCCCCGCCGCGATCGCCGCGCCAGATGAAGCGACGGTCCTCGATCCCTGAATTAACGATGCTGCCGCGGCGCAAGCGCGGCCTGAGCGAGGAAGAACGCGCGCTGTGGGATGGCGTCGCCAGCCAGCTCAAGCCACTGCGCAAGCGGCAACGCGCCGCCAAGCCGCCTGCCGCGTCGCCGGATCAGGAAACCAAGGCTGCGTCGAAGCCGGCCGCCTTGCCAAAGCCCGCGCCGCCGCCGCGGGTCGTTGTTCCGTCAACCCCCGAACCGCCGGCGCTGGCGCCGATCGGCCGCCGCGAGCGATCGCATCTGGCGCGCGGCCGCAAGCCGATCGACGCCCGGTTCGACCTGCACGGCATGACGCAGACGAGGGCGCACCGGGCCCTGTTCGGTTTTCTGCGGCGCGCGCATGAGGACGGGCTGACCTTCGTGCTGATCATCACCGGCAAGGGCAAGGTGGGAACCGGGTCCGAACGCGGGGTGTTGCGCCGTCAGGTGCCGCAATGGCTTGAACTGCCCGAATTCCGCTCGCTGGTGGTCGGCTTCGAGGAGGCCCATGTCGGCCATGGCGGCGAGGGCGCGCTCTATGTCCGCATGCGACGGGCGCGACCCTGAGTTCTCAAAACGGGCGCACGATCCCCACGCGCGGGATCAGCGTCGCGATCCAGCCGAATGCCAGGGTCTTGCGATCATCCGTCGATACCATGGGCACGGCCTGCGACGCCGGTAGCTCCTTGATGGCGTGCAGGATCAGGAACAGGCACACCGCCCAGTTTGAAATCCACCGGGAATAATCGAATACGATCGCGAACATGACGAGGTAGCCGAGGCTGACGATCACGAGCGCCGCCGTGACGATGCGGCGATGCCCGTCGAATCTAAGCGCAGCGCGCAGGTCGCGAAGATACCGCCATAGCGGCGCGTGAAACCAGATCAGGAGCGCGAACACGGGGATGCCGAGCAAATTGTGCGGCAGGCGCTGCCAAGTATCCAGGATTTCCTGTGATAGCGGCTGGTACCAGATATGGCTAAAGCTCAGCAGGGTTGCCCGCGACGGATCGGCCATCCGGCCTCTCAGATAGGCGACGAACTCCGCCTCAGGAACCGACATGGTGCCGTAGAATTGCGCCGCCACGAAGAGGGCGCCGATGGCCGCCAGCGATGCGACGCCAAATGCGGCGTTCTGCAGGGTGACGCGCTGCTTCAGGTAATGTCGCAGCACCACGATAACGGCGATGGTCGGCACATACATCAGGACATGAATGTGGTGGATCAGGAGGAGAATGGCCGAGAGCACCGCCGCGAGCAGTACATAGACCAGCGACCGCGCCGGAAGCAGCAGCAGGCAGATCGCGAACAGGCATCCGTAGATGTCGAAATGCCCGAGCGTGTGCATGAAGTTTTTCAGAAAGAACGGCGAACCCGCCATGAACACAAATAGCGGAAGATGTTTCTCTTCAAAGCCGAAGATACGCCGGAACAGGAGTACGAACAGCCCGGCCGTAACCAGCCAGACCGCGCCGCCAAGCGCGAACACCAGCCATACCGGCACCGTCGTGTCGAACAGCGAGACGATCGCACCAATCAGCGCGCGCTTGCTGAAGCCGAAGTGATAATCGACCAGAAGGTGGATGTAGGGGACGTAGGGCGGCAGCGCGACCTTGTGCAGCAATACCCCTGCAAGCACGGCGGCGTTGACGGCCAGCATCACGCGCCAGGGATTTCGCCACGCCCGCAGCTTCATTCCGCACCATCCGGGCTATGGCGGCTGCCGCCGGTTACAGGATAAACCGGCTCAGATCGGCATTCCTGGCGAGGTCGCCGACGTGCTTCTGGACATAGTCGGCGTCGATCCTGATGGTCTCGCCGTGGCGGTCCGGTGCGGCAAAGGAAATCTCGTCGAGCACGCGCTCCATCACCGTCTGCAGCCGTCGCGCGCCGATGTTCTCCACGGTCGAATTGACGGCGACCGCGACGTCCGCCAGCGCATCGATGGCGCCATCGGTGATGTCGAGCGTCACGCCCTCGGTCTGCATCAGCGCAACATACTGCTTGATCAGGGAAGCCTCGGGTTCGGTCAGGATGCGGCGCAGATCATCGCGGGTCAGCGCTTCCAGCTCGACCCGGATCGGAAGCCGGCCCTGCAACTCCGGCAACAGGTCCGAGGGCTTGGCGATGTGAAACGCGCCGGACGCAATGAACAGGATGTGGTCGGTCTTGACCGCGCCGTGCTTGGTCGAGACCGTGGTGCCTTCGATCAGCGGCAGCAGGTCGCGCTGCACGCCTTCGCGCGAGACGTCGCCGCCCGAGCGGCCGTCGCGCACGCAGATCTTGTCGATCTCGTCGAGGAACACGATGCCGTTGTTCTCGACCGCGTTGATGGCTTCCTGCACCAGCTGGTCGCTGTCGAGCAGCTTGTCGGACTCTTCGTTGATGAGAATCTCGTGCGAGTTCTCGACGGTGAGGCGGCGGGTCTTGCTCCGTCCGCCCAGCTTGCCGAAGATGTCGCCGATCGAGAGCGCGCCCAGCTGGGCGCCCGGCATGCCCGGAATTTCGAACATCGGCATGCCGCCGGAGGACTGCGTCTCGACCTCGATTTCCTTGTCGTTGAGCTCGCCGGCGCGCAGCTTCCTGCGGAAGGATTCGCGGGTTGCCGGGCTGGAGGCCGGTCCGACCAGCGCGTCGAGCACGCGCTCTTCAGCCGCCTGCTGCGCGCGGGCCTGCACGTCCTTGCGCTTGCGTTCGCGGACCTGGGCGATCGCGACCTCGACGAGATCGCGGATGATCTGCTCGACGTCGCGGCCGACATAGCCGACTTCGGTGAACTTGGTGGCCTCGACCTTGATGAAGGGCGCGCCGGCAAGCTTGGCCAGCCGTCGCGCTATCTCGGTCTTGCCGACGCCGGTCGGGCCGATCATCAGGATGTTTTTCGGCAGCACTTCCTCGCGCAACGAGCCGGTGAGCTGCAGCCGCCGCCAGCGATTGCGCAAGGCGATCGATACCGCACGCTTGGCGTCGTTCTGGCCGACGATGAAGCGGTCGAGTTCGGAGACGATTTCACGGGGGGAAAAGTCGGTCATGCGTCCTAGGTAGGGCTCCAGTATCGCGAGAGCAAGCCGTGCATGGGCGCCGACGACCGGCGGCTCCCTCACAGCGTTTCGATGGTGACGTTGCGGTTGGTGTAGACGCAGATGTCGGCGGCGATGTCGAGCGCGCGGCGCACGATGGTCTCGGCGTCCTTGTCGGTATCGACCAGCGCGCGGGCCGCGGCCAGCGCGTAATTGCCGCCGGAGCCGATCGCCATCACCCCGGTCTCCGGCTCCAGCACGTCGCCGGTGCCGGTCAGGACCAGCGACACATCCTTGTCGGCGACGATCATCATCGCCTCCAGCCGGCGCAAATAGCGGTCGGTCCGCCAGTCCTTGGCGAGTTCGACCGCCGCTCGGGTCAACTGCCCCGGATATTGCTCGAGCTTGCTTTCCAGCCGCTCGAACAGGGTGAAGGCGTCGGCCGTGGCCCCGGCAAAGCCGCCGATGACGTCGCCCTTGCCGATCTTGCGGACCTTCTTGGCGTTGGCCTTGATGACGGTCTGGCCGATCGAAACCTGGCCATCGCCGCCGATCACGACCTTGCCGCCCTTGCGGACCGTGAGAATCGTGGTGCCGTGCCAGACCGGCGGCCTGTTCTCGGATGCGTGCATGAATTGCCCTCGTTCCCGTCAGATCTAGGGGCTGTGGCGCCCGGTTACAATCACGCGCTTTCGCTCGTATTCCGGTCACCATAGGCGGAAGTTCGACCCTCCCGGCACCATCCCGCAGTAGCGAAGGCGACATCGGCCTGTTAAAAGGGCCGCGTTTTCGGCCCTCGGGGGCCAGAGGGAAGCAGCTTTCATGCGCACGGCGTCCATCAAGCGCAAGACCAAGGAAACCGACATCGAGGTCGCGGTGAACCTCGACGGCACCGGCGTGTCCAGGGTTTCGACCGGGATCGGCTTTTTCGACCACATGCTCGATCTGCTGGCCCGGCATTCGCGCATCGATATCACGGTGAAGGCCGACGGCGACCTCCATGTCGACCACCACCACACCACCGAGGATGTCGGGATCGCGCTCGGCCAGGCCGTGAAGCAGGCGCTCGGCGCCATGGCCGGCATCACCCGCTATGCCTCGATCCACATGCCGATGGACGAGACGCTGTCGCGCGTCGTGATCGACATTTCGGGCCGGCCGGTGCTGGTGTTCAAGGTCGAGTTTCCGCGCGACAAGGTCGGCACCTTCGACACCGAACTGGTGCGGGAATGGTTCAACGCCTTCGCCATCAACGCCGGCGTGACGCTGCACGTCGAAACCCTCTATGGCGAGAACAGCCATCATATCGCCGAATCCTGTTTCAAGGGTCTGGCGAGAGCGCTGCGGGCGGCGGTTGCGATCGATCCGCGCGCCGCAGGCGAAGTGCCTTCCACCAAGGGTCAGCTCGGCGGCTGATTGCTGTTCCCGTTCGGGCGGAGAGAGACGATGCCGGTTTATACAGTGCACGCCCCCGTGGGAAATGGCGCCGATCTCGCGGCGGCCGACAAGTTCGTCTTTGTCCGTGACGGCTTTCATTTCTGGGCGGCGATCGCCGGCGTTATCTGGCTGGTCTGGCACCGGCTGTGGCTGGCGCTGACCGGCTGGATCGTCCTGATGGTTGCGATCCAGTTCGGGCTCTCGGCGCTTGGCGCCAGCGGCAGCGCGATCTTCGCCGTCGATATCCTGGTCGCCCTCCTGATGGGTTTCGAGGCGGCCAGCCTGCAGCGCTGGACGCTGTCGCGCCGCAAATGGCGACAGCTCGACGTGGTCGTCGCCGATGACGCGGAGGCGGCCGAGCGACGTTTCTTCGATCGCTGGACCGCCAGGCAGCGCGGCAACGGCAGCGACCGATCGGCGGTTGATCGCGGCGCGCCGCCGCCCACCCGCCACGTCCCGGGCCAGCCGTTCTCCAAGCCCCCGCCGATGCCGCAGGGCGGGATCATCGGCCTGTTTCCCGAGCCGGGAGGCTCGCGGTGAGCGTCGCGATCATCGATTACGGTTCCGGCAATCTGCACTCGGCGGCGAAGGCGTTCGAGTTCGCCTCTCGGCGTATGCAGGATCCGCAGCAGATCACGGTGACGCGCGACCCTGAAACCGTGTACCGCGCCGATCGCATCGTGCTGCCCGGCGTCGGCGCCTTTGCCGATTGCCGCCGCGGCCTCGACGCGCTCGACGGCATGCTGGAGGCGATGACCGAAGCGGTGCGGGTCAGGGCGCGGCCCTTCTTCGGCATCTGCGTCGGCATGCAGTTGATGGCGACCCGCGGCAAGGAGCACGTCGTCACCGACGGCTTCAACTGGATCGCGGGCGACGTGGAGAAAATCGCGCCGCGCGAGGAGAACCTGAAAATTCCCCACATGGGCTGGAACACGCTCGACATGGTGCGCGAGCACGCCGTGCTGGAGCGGTTGCCGCTCGGGCCGAAGGGCCTTCATGCCTATTTCGTGCATTCCTATCACCTCAACGCCGCCAACGAGGCCGACGTGCTGGCCCGCGCCGATTATGGCGGGCCGGTCACGGCCATTGTCGGCAAGGACACCGCGATCGGCACCCAATTCCACCCGGAGAAAAGCCAGCGCTTCGGGCTCGCTTTGATCTCTAATTTCCTGAAGTGGAAGCCGTGATCCTGTTTCCCGCCATCGACCTGAAGAACGGCCAGTGCGTGCGCCTCGAGCAGGGCGACATGGCGCGCGCGACCGTGTTCAACCTCGATCCCGCAGGCCAGGCGCGCGCCTTTGCCGAACAGGGCTTTGAATATCTGCACGTCGTCGATCTCGATGGCGCCTTTGCCGGCAAGCCGATAAACGCGCGCGCGGTCGAGGCGATGCTCAAGGCCGTCACCATGCCGGTGCAGCTCGGCGGCGGGATTCGCGATCTCAGGACGATCGAAGCCTGGCTCGACAAGGGGATTGCCCGCGTGATCATCGGCACCGCGGCGGTGCGCGATCCCGCGCTGGTGAAGGACGCGGCAAGGAAATTCCCCGGCCGCGTCGCGGTCGGGCTCGACGCCCGTGACGGCAAGGTCGCCGTCGAAGGCTGGGCCGAGACCTCGCAGGTGACCGCGCTCGAAATCGCGATGCGTTTCGAGGACGCAGGCGTCGCCGCCATCATCTTCACCGACATCGCCCGCGACGGCCTGCTCAAGGGCCTCAATCTCGATGCCACCATCGCGCTGGCCGAGCGCATCGCGATTCCCGTGATCGCTTCCGGCGGCTTCGCCTCGATCGACGACGTCAAGGCGCTGTTGGAGCCGCGCGCAAAAAAGCTCGCCGGCGCCATCGCCGGCCGCGCGCTTTATGACGGCCGGCTCGATCCCGCCGCCGCGCTGACGCTGATCCGCAACGCCCGCGCCGCGGCGTAGGAGAATTCGTATGTTCAAGGTCCGCGTGATCCCCTGTCTCGACGTCAAGGATGGAAGGGTGGTCAAGGGCGTCAACTTCGTCGACCTTCGCGACGCCGGCGATCCGGTCGAAGCCGCGATCGCGTATGATGCGGCCGGCGCCGACGAGCTGTGCTTCCTCGACATCACCGCCACCCACGAAAACCGCGGCACCATGCTCGACGTGGTGCGGCGCACCGCCGAGGCCTGCTTCATGCCGCTGACGGTCGGCGGCGGGGTGCGCACGATCGAGGACATCAAGACGCTGCTGCGGTATGGCGCCGACAAGGTTTCGATCAATTCGGCGGCGGTGTCCAACCGCGAATTCGTCAAGCAGGCGGCCGAAAAGTTCGGCGACCAATGCATCGTGGTCGCGATCGACGCCAAGCGGGTCAAGCGCGGCGGCGGTGGCGAGCGCTGGGAAATCTTCACCCATGGCGGGCGCAATTCCACCGGGATCGACGCCATCGAATACGCCCAGGAAGTGGTCGCGCTCGGGGCCGGGGAAATCCTGCTGACCTCGATGGACCGCGACGGCACCAGGCAGGGGTTCGACCTGCCGTTGACCCAGGCCGTGGCCGACAGTGTTGCCGTGCCGGTCATCGCCTCCGGCGGCGTCGGTCATCTCGACCATCTGGTCGACGGCATCCGCCAGGGCCACGCCACCGCGGTGCTGGCGGCCTCGATATTCCATTTCGGCGAATTTACCATTCGGCAAGCCAAAGAGCACATGGTGCGCGCCGGGCTGCCGATGCGGCTCGATCCCTGACGACTCACCGTCACAAAAGTGCTAAGTCCTGTCCGGAATGGCGTCGGCCTCCGGCCGGTCGCATGTGCTGAGTTGACTTGATGTCCCGTTTCACGGTTCACGATCTGGCCGCCACCATCGATGCAAGGGCCGCATCGGGGGGCGAAGCGTCCTATACCCGCAAGCTGCTCGACAAGGGCGCGGAGCATTGCGCCAAGAAACTGGGCGAGGAAGCGGTCGAGACCGTGATCGCGGCGATCGAGAACGACCGCGGCAAGCTGGTCGCCGAAAGCGCTGATCTGGTGTTTCACCTGCTGGTGCTGCTGAAATCGCGCGGGGTGAGGTTCGAAGAGGTCGAGGCCGCGCTGGCGCAGCGCACCATCATGTCCGGGCTCGAAGAGAAGGCGTCGCGCAAGCGCGAGTAGTTCAAGAGGCGCGTCATGGATATGCGGGCGACGGAACAGCAGTACAATCCCTACCGGGTGTTCACCCGCGCGCAATGGGCGCGGCTGCGCGACGATACGCCGATGACGCTGGAGCCGGGCGAGTTCGAGCGGCTGCGCTCCCTGCACGACCGGCTCGACATGAAGGAAGTCGAGGACATCTACCTGCCGCTGTCGCGGCTGCTGTCGATCTATGTCGACGCCACGCTTCGGCTGTACCAGGCGCAGCGCCAGTTCCTCGCCATCAGGGACCGCAAGGTGCCCTACATCATCGGCGTCGCCGGTTCGGTCGCGGTCGGAAAATCGACCACCGCGCGGGTGCTGCAGGCGCTGCTGGCGCGCTGGTCGCCGCGGCCCAAGGTCGATCTGGTGACCACGGACGGATTCCTGTTTCCGAACGCGGTGCTCGAGCGGCAGGGGCTGATGCAGAAAAAAGGCTTTCCCGAGAGCTATGATCTGCCGATGCTGCTGGCCTTCCTCAGCGACATCAAGGCCGGACGCCGGCAGGTGCGCGCGCCGGTGTATTCGCATCTTGTCTACGACATCGTGCCCAACCAGTCGATCGAGGTCGACCGCCCCGACATCCTGATCGTCGAAGGCGTCAACGTCCTGCAGACCGGCCGGCTGCCCCGCGACGGCAAGGCCGTCCCCGTGGTGTCGGACTTCTTCGACTTCTCGGTCTATATCGACGCCGACGAGCCGGTGCTGCGCGAATGGTATGTGCGGCGCTTCCTGGCGCTGCGCGACACGGCGTTTACCGATCCCAAGTCCTACTTCCATCGCTATGCGTTGCTGTCCGACGAAGAGGCCACCGCGACAGCGATCGCGATCTGGGAGCGCACCAACCTCGCCAATCTCGAAGACAACATTTTGCCGACCCGGCCGCGCGCGACGCTGATCCTGAAGAAGCGCGCCGATCACCTGGTCGAAACCGTGGCGTTGCGTCGGCTGTAGTGTTTCAGTCTGGCTTCGTAACAAATGTCAAATCCTCCAGAATGAGGTCTGACATAGGCCGCCCGCAGTCAAATCACGCCGCGATCTGCCTGGATGCGGCGAGGTCGGCGAGCGCCTCGGCGAGCTTTTCGCGGTCGAGCGGCTTGATCAGGAATCCGTCCATGCCGGCCTCGAAGCAGGCGTAGCGGTCTTCCACCAGCGTGTTGGCGGTGAGCGCCAGGATCGGGGTCGGGCGGTCGGGCTGGCCGGCTTCGAGGGCCCGCATCCGCTTTGTGGTTTCGATGCCGTCGAGCCCGGGCATCTGGATGTCCATCAGGACGAGGTCGTAGGGACTGCCGGCGGATTTCGCCGACAGCCAGGATTCCAGCGCCTCGGCGCCGTTGCCGGTGATCACGGCGTGATGACCGAGTCGCGCCAGCAGCGAGCGCATCAACAGCGCATTGATCGCATTGTCCTCCGCGACCAGGATCGACAGGCCCGTCGCCGACGGCGCGGCGGGCGCATCGACGGCGTCGGCCGGCGCGATCGGCGTTTCGTCGGCAAGACCCGGCGCGGCCACTTCCGGCGCAGCCGAAAGCCGTGCGGCGAGCGAGGCCGACCGCAGCGGCTTGACCAGATAGCCTGTGAGGGCGGAACTGGCAGACGGTTGCAGTTCGTGCCGCGTCGCCGGCGTGAACATCACGATTCGCTGCGCCGCATGCAGGCGCGCGGCCTCGCCGAGCCGCTCGATCGCGGCCAACCCCAGCGCGTGATCGATCAGGACGGCATGCCAGGAACGCTCGGGCAGCAGGGCCAGCGCGACGTCGGCGTCCGACACCACGCAGGTATGGCCACCCCAGTTCTGCAGCCGCCGCGCCGTCAGCGTGGCCTCGATGCTCTCGGGCGAGACCAGCATGATCGACTGGCCGGCGAGATCAGGCGTCGCGGCCGGCTTTTGGTCCTCCGCAGCGGCCGCAAGCGGGATCGACATTTCAAAAGTCGAGCCGACGCCCGGCTGGCTCTGCAGCGTGATGCGGCCGCCCATGCGCTTGACGATGCGCTCGCTGATGCTCAGGCCGAGCCCGGTGCCGCCATGGCTGCGCGCGATGCGCGCGTCGGCCTGCTCGAATTCGCGGAAGATGCGCGCCTGCGCCTCGGGCGCGATGCCGATGCCGGTGTCGCGCACCAGGAAACTGATTTCGCCGGGCCAGATGCCGGGCTCCACGATCAGGGCGACGCCGCCGCTCGAGGTGAACTTGATGGCGTTGCCGGCGAGATTGAGCAGCACCTGGCGCAGGCGCGCCGCGTCGCCGATCACCTGCATCGGCAGCCGGTCGTCGACATAGGCGGCGATCTCGATCCGCTTGGCCTGGGCGCGCGGCGCCAGCAGTTCGGTGATGTCCTCGATCAGGCCCGACAGCGAGAACGGTCGATGCTCGAGGTCGATCTTGCCGGCCTCGATCTTGGAATAGTCCAGGAGTTCCTCGATCAACGCGAGCAGCGCATCGCCGGAGGTCTTCACCGCCTTGACATAGGTGGTCTGTTCCGGCGTTAGCGGCGTATCCAGCAGCAGCCCGCTCATGCCGATGATGCCGTTCAGCGGCGTGCGGATCTCGTGGCTCGCCATCGCCAGGAAGCGCGATTTGGCGCGGCTTGCGGCGTCCGCGAGGTCGCGGGCCTCGGCCAGCGCGCGCTCGCTCTCGGTGCGATCGGTGACGTCGCGGCCGACGCTTTGCATTTCCGCCGCCGCCCCGGCGTCGGTACGGACGAGGCCTTCGCGCCAGGCGATCCAGCGCGGGCCGAGCGGCCCGGCCACCTGCTGGTCGTGGACGCGGGTGCCGCTGGATTCGATCGCGCTGTCGCCCTGCTCCAGAACCGTGAGCGTGGCGCGGCTGCCGATCAGCGCGCTTCGCGGCGCTTGCGCCAGTTCGCAATAGGCGTCGTTGGCGTAGCTGATCCGGCCCTCGGCATCGCGCAGCACGATCAGGTCGCCCTGTGATTCGAACAGGCTGCGGGCGCGCTGCTCGGCCTCCTGCAATTCCCAGTTCCGGTCCGCCAGCACCTCGTTATGCATGGCGATCTTGCGCATCTTCTTGCGCATGAAACGAAGCCGGACGCTCAAGGCCACCAGCGCGACGCAGGCCATCGCAAACAGGAAGGCGACGCCGATCGCAAAGGTATGCGGGTCGTACTCGGCGCTTTCGGACCGGATGCCGGCAATGAAGCCATAGCCACCGCCGAAGGTGGCGGAGAAGACCATGAAGTAGCGAAGGACAAGACTGAGCCAGGGGTGGCGGCGGCCGAAACGACGTAAGCCGAGCTTGATCCGGAAAGTCCGTCCCATTGCGAGTGATCCCGAGATTGCTGGTTGAGCCGAGGCGCCCTGATTCGCCTGATGTTTGAAGCCGACGATGCGTCGCCGAGATTGCAAAGTGCTTGAGGCGGTCAGCGGTTGTTTACCGCGATGAAAACAGGGTGAACAAAGCGTTAAGACGAGGCTGCGTCGGGGCGCGCCCTCTGCTCGAACGCGCCATGGCTTAAGCCGCGCGGCGCAGATCCTCGGCGAGCGCGCGATAGGACAGCGCCTCCGCCAGATGCAGCCGGCCGATGCCTTCCGCGCCGTCGAGGTCGGCGAGCGTGCGCGCCACGCGCAGCACGCGGTGATAGCCGCGCGCGGTCAGCTTCATGGTCTCGGCGGCGTCGCGCAGCAGTTTCTGTCCCTGCGGGTCCGGCTGCGCGATGGTCTCGAGCAGGGCTGCCGGAGCTTCGGCGTTGGTGCGGATCTCAGGCATGCCGGCGGCCGCGTAGCGCGCGCGCTGGATGTCGCGCGCCGCGGCGACGCGGGCGGCGACTTCGGCGGAGCCTTCCGAGGGCGGCGGCAGGATCAGGTCGGCCGCGGTCACCGCCGGCACCTCGATGCGCAGGTCGATGCGGTCCATCAGCGGGCCGGAAATGCGCATCTGGTAATCCGAGGTGCAGCGGGCGACCGGCGCGCGCCTGCAGGAATAGCCGGGCTCGAAGGCATGGCCGCAGCGGCACGGGTTCATCGCCGCGACCAGCATGAAGCGCGCCGGATAGGTGACGCGGTGATTGGCTCTGCTCACCGAGACCTCGCCGTTCTCCAGCGGCTGGCGCAGCGAGTCCAGCACGCGCGCGTCGAACTCCGGCAGTTCGTCGAGGAACAGCACGCCCTGGTGCGCCAGCGAAATCTCGCCGGGCCTGGCGCGCATGCCGCCGCCGGTCAGCGCCGCCATGCTGGCGGAATGGTGCGGGCTGCGGAACGGCCGCCGCGCCGTCAGCGCGCCGTCGCGGATTTCGCCGGCGACCGAGGCGATCATCGAGACTTCCAGCAGTTCCGACGGCGACAGCGGCGGCAGGATCGAGGGCAGCCTTGCCGCCAGCATCGACTTGCCGGCGCCGGGCGAGCCGATCATCAAGAGATGATGCCCGCCGGCGGCGGCGATCTCCAGCGCGCGCTTGGCGCTCTCCTGGCCCTTGATGTCGCGCAGATCCAGATGCGAGATTTCCTGCTCATGGACCCGCGGCTGCGGCCGCGACAGCACCTGTGTGCCCTTGAAATGGTTGGCGATCTGGATCAGCGACTTCGCCGCGACGATCTGGATATCGGGGCTCGCCCAGGCCGCCTCCGAGCCGCAAGCCGCCGGGCAGATCAGCCCCTCTTCGCGCGTATTGGCCCCGATCGCCGCCGGCAGCACGCCGGCGACCGCCGCGATCGAGCCGTCGAGCCCGAGTTCGCCCAGCACCGTGAAGCCATTCAGCGCATCCGGCGGGATCGCGCCGATCGCGGCCATCAGGCCGAGCGCGATCGGCAGATCGTAATGGCTGCCTTCCTTGGGCACGTCGGCCGGCGCGAGGTTGACGGTGATGCGGCGGGCGGGCAGCGCCAGGCCGGAGGCGATCAGCGCCGAGCGCACCCGCTCGCGCGCCTCGGACACCGCCTTGTCCGGCAGGCCGACGATGGCAAACGCCGGCAGGCCAGGGGCAACCTGCACCTGCACGTCGACCGCGCGGGCCTCGATCCCCTCAAAGGCGACGGTGGAAACCCGCGCGACCATGCTGCCCCCCTCATGTCGAAAACGAGGGTAGCGGAACATGGGGGCAAGTCAAGAACGTTTAGGGAACAGACGGCTAATTCAATTTCCCCGCCGCGATCGCCGTCATATTCGCCTGAGGCTGCTCCAGCATCTTCAGCGCGGCGTCGAGGCTGTTGCGCAGATTGGCGGCGGCGGTGGGGGTGCAGCGGATACGGCCTGACGACAGGAATTTGACGTCGGTCGATCCGTCCGGCTTCGGCACCAGGATCCGCGTCGCCAGTTCGATCTCGACCGCGCCGTTCATGGTGCCGTAGGCGCCGACGATGTCGAAATAGACCAGCGGGGCCGCAGCGCCGGTATCCTCGTAGACGACGTCGGTCGTGCTGGTGGGCAGTTGATCGGCCAATGAACTACTCCGGGGTTGACGTCCTGATTCGCAGGTCATGACTTACGCCGGACCGGGAGCCGTCCCTAGAGCCGGATGACTTTTCTTAGAATCGTCATCCCGCTCTAGTTCTTGTTGGCAGACGACGCAGGCTAGAGGTTCATCACCATCGGCGCGGGATAGTAATGAAAACCTTCGCTGGTCTTGGCGATGTTGCCGAAGCCGGGCCAGGCGTAGTGATAGGACATGACCGGAGTCTTGTTGGCCGCGATCATGTCGAGCAGCCTCACCCGCGTGTCCGCCGCCTGCTTCGGATCGCTGTCATAGGCGAACTGCATCCGCGGTTTCTGCAGCAGCAGCACGGCGTGATGCGTAAGGTCGCCGAGGAAGGCAAAGGACTTGCCGGCCGAGGTCACCATGAAGATGGTGTGACCGACGGTGTGGCCGGCCGCGCCGATCGCCTGCACGCCGGGGAGGAATTCCTGGCCGTCCTTGATGAAGACGATGCGGTCGCGCACCGGCAGCAGGTTCTTGCGGGCGTGGATCACGAAATCCTTCAGCGGGCTGCCGAGCTTGCCTTCATCGGTCCAGAAATCGAAATCAGCCTGGGTGATGTAGACTTGGGCGTTCGGGAACAGTGGCTTGTCGTCGGCGCCGACGAGGCCGCCGATGTGGTCGATATGCGCGTGCGAGCACACCACCGCGTCGATGTCGGCGGCCTTGATGCCGGCCTCGGTCATGCTCTTCGGCAGGCGGCCGGTGGTCGGGCCGAACGCCTTCGAGGTGCCCATGCCGGTGTCGAACAGGATGAGCTTGTCGCCGGTGTTGACGATCGGCGAATTCTGCTCCAGCACGACATTGTCCGGGTTGAGGAAATTGTCGGTCAGCATCTTCCTCACTTCCTCATCGGGCACGCCGACGAAGGTGCCCTTGGGCGGGCCGAGCGGCAGCGGGCCGTCGGAAACCACGGTCACTTCGGCGTCGCCGAGGACGAAGCGGTGCCAGTAGGGCGTCTGGGTGCCGAGCTTCGGCGCCTTGGCCAGCGCGCTGCCGCCGGGCATCGTGGATGCGCCAAGACCTGCGCCAAGACTCGCACCAAGCCCTGCGCCGAGCGCAAGCAAGGACCGTCGCGAAAGATCATTCGTCATGGTTCTCCTCCAGTGTTTTTGATTTGTCGTTGGTCGCCGGACGGATTCGTCCGAGGCGAGAAACTGCGCCCGCTCGCCCGACTTGGCAAGCGGATGAAGCGGCAGCAGAGCAATGCGATAAGCGCGTGAGCAGTGCGCGGCGTCTAGTTTCCGCCGCGTTTGTTTTCGATGCTGTCCCAAACCTTCGCCGCCACGTCGGGCCCGCCGAGCCGGGCGATGGCGCGGATTCCGGTCGGCGACGTCACGTTGATCTCGGTGAGGTTGCCGTCGATCACGTCGATCCCGACGAACAACAGCCCGCGTTCGCGCAGCGCCGGGCCGAGCGCGGCGCAGATTTCGCGCTCGCGCGCCGACAGGTCGGTCGCCTGCGCCGCGCCGCCGCGAACCATGTTGGAGCGCAGATCATCGGCCGCCGGCACGCGGTTGACGGCGCCGGCGAATTTGCCGTCGACCAGGATGATGCGCTTGTCGCCGTGTTTCACCTCGGGCAGGAAGCGCTGGATCACCCAGGGCTCGCGGAAGGTGACCGAGAACATGTCGAACAGCGAGCCGAAATTCATGTCCTGCGGCATGACGCGAAACACCGCCGCGCCGCCATGGCCGTGCAGCGGCTTCATCACCACCGCGCCGTGTTGCTGGCGGAACGCGTTGATCTCGTCGAGGTCGCGCGAGATCAGCGTCGGCGGCATCAGCTGCGGAAAATGCATCACGAACAGTTTTTCCGGCGCGTCGCGCACCGAGGCAGGGTTGTTCACGACGAGCGTTTTCGGGTGGATGCGCTCCAGCAAATGCGTCGAAGTGATGTAGGCGAGGTCGAAGGGCGGGTCCTGGCGCAGCAGGATGACGTCGAAGGCCTCAAGCGAGGTTCGCTTCGACTCGCCGAGGCTGAAATGGTCGCCGACCTTGTCGCGGACGCTGAGCGCCTGCACCGGCGCCACCAGTTCCTCGCCGCGCAGCGACAGCTTGTCCGGCGTGTAATAGGAAAGCGTATGGCCGCGCCGCTGGGCTTCCAGCAAGAGCGCGAAGGTCGAATCGCCTGCGATGTTGATGCGCGCGATCGGATCCATCTGGACGGCGACGTTCAATTTCATGGTGGTCATACCCGGCTCGCTTTGGAGGAAACTACCTATACGCTGGCGTCGAACGCCGCCAACAGATGCCGCGGCAGCCGCCGCGGCGCAATCAGGACGGCGTCGAACCGCAGCTCGAATTCGGCATGCTCGGGATGCACCATCAGCCAAGCCTGCGCGGCGTCGATGATGCGCGCCTGCTGCCGCGGCGTCACCGCATAGGCGGCGTCATCGAGGCTGGCGCGGGCCTTGACCTCGATGAAGGCGACCAGGTTGCGCTTTCTCGCCACCAGGTCGATCTCGCCATGGGGGGTGCGGAAGCGCCGGGCGAGAATGCGGTAGCCTTTCGCCATCAGAAAGGCGGCGGCGCGGCTCTCGGCCGAAACTCCGGTACGGAACGCCGCGACCCGCGCCGGCGCCGCCGGTTTTGTGGTGGTCGCGGGCGGCGAGGCGCCGTCAGTTTTCGCCATCGCCGCCCCTGTTTTCTTTCGCAAGCTCGAGGGCGCGGGCATAGACTTCGCGCCGCGGCCGCCCCGAAAGTTCGACCGCATGCGCGACGCTGTCCTTGACGCTGTCCCGCGCCAGCGACGCCCGCAATAGATCATCGAGGTCATGTTGCGTCATGGCCCCCTCATCGGCGCGCGGCGGGCCGATCACCAGCACGAACTCGCCGCGGGTTTCCAGCGTGGTGGCGGCGGCCGCCAGTTCCGCGACCTGCGCGCGCGTGATCTGTTCGTGCATCTTAGTCAGCTCGCGGCAGATCGCGGCGTCGCGCCCGGCCATGATGTCGGCGAGATCGGCCAAGGCGTCCTGTACGCGGTTACCGGATTCGAACAGCACCAGCGTGGCGTCGATCCGGGCGAGCTCGGTGAGCCGCGCCCGCCGCGCCGCCTGCCGGGGCGGCAGGAATCCCTCGAAGAAGAACCGGTCGGTGGGAAGGGCCGCCACCGCCAGCGCCGAGAGAACCGATGACGCGCCTGGAATCGCGACCACGGCGTGGCCGGCGGCGCAGGCCTCGCGCACCAGCTTGAAGCCGGGATCGGAGATCAACGGCGTACCGGCGTCCGACACCAGCGCGACGGAGGCGCCCTGCGCCAGTTTTTCCAGGATTTTCGGCCGCGCCAGCGCGGCGTTGTGCTCATGATAGGGCTTCAGTTCCGCCGCTATCGCATAGCGCTCGGTCAGGCGGCGGGTGATGCGGGTATCCTCGCAGGCGACAATGTCGACGCCGGCCAGCGTCTCCAGCGCGCGCAGCGTGATGTCGCCGAGATGACCGATCGGGGTCGCCACCAGATAGAGGCCGGGAACCGGCTTCGGGGCGTTCATCACGTGGCCGCCGATCGAAAACGTCCGGCGCGGTGAACCCGGTTCGCCTTCCGACCCGTAGCTGGAGCTGGCTTTTGCGCGCATCGTTCCAATCTAGAGGGAGCGACGCGCCAGCGCCATATCCGGCGCTAGGATGTTCCCGCGTCGCAGCGGCCGGGCCACCATCGGTTTGGTTAACTATTCGCCAACAATTTGCTGAAATCGCCCTTGAGGTTTAAGGCTTTGGTCTTTCAGGATGAAGTCCTGGCCGGCGGCGGTCGGCCAACAGAAGAGACAAGATGACAGGCCCGTTCAATCGCAAGCCGGGATATGCGGGTCGGCTTCCGTCAGAGCCGACCCGGCGGTCGGCGCTTGGCCTCATGCTCGGCGCGCCGCTGCTCGGCGCCTGCGCCGGCATGCAGCAGTCGTTCTCCAACACGTTCGGTTCGTCGCAGCCTGATGCGCCGGCCGGCCCGCAGCAGCAGCCGCTTGCGGTCGGCACCGGGCAGGTCAAGGTCGGGTTGATGCTGCCGCTATCGGCCTCCGGCAACGCCGGGGTCGCCGCGCAGTCAATGAAGAACGCGGCTGAGATGGCGCTGGCCGAATTCCAGAACCCCAACATCCAGCTCCTGATCAAGGACGACGGCGGCAGCGCCCAAGGTGCGGCGCCAGCCACCCAGCAGGCGATCGACGAAGGCAGCGAGATCATCCTGGGCCCGCTGTTTGCGGCCTCGGTGCCGGCGACCGCGCAGCTGACGCGCGCGCGCGGCGTCCCGGTGATCGCGTTCTCGACCGATTCCAGCGTCGCCGGGCGGGGCGTCTATCTCCTGAGCTTCCTGCCGGAATCCGACGTCAACCGGATCGTCGACTACTCCGCCGGCATCGGCAAGCGATCGTTCGCGGCGCTGCTGCCGGACAACGCCTATGGCAACGTCGTCGAGGCCGCCTTCAAGCAGGCGGTCGGCCGCAAGGGCGGGCGGATCGTGGCCTTCGAGAAATACGGCGCCGATCGCGCCGCGCCGGCGCGGACGGTGGCGCAGGCGCTGGGTTCGGCGGACGCGCTGTTCATCGCCGACGACGGCGATTCGGTGGTGGCTGCGGCGGATGCGCTGACCGCGGCCGGCGCCAATTTGCGCAACATCCAGCTGCTCGGCACCGGGCTGTGGGACAATCCGCGGGTGCTGGCGAGCCCGGCGCTGCAGGGCGGGATGTACGCCGCGCCGGATCCGTCGGGCTACCGCGGCTTTGCCGGCCGCTACCGCGCCAAGTTCGGCGCCGAGCCGGTGCGCACCGCGACGCTCGCCTATGACGCGGTGGCGCTGGTGGCCGCGCTCTCCAAGCAGCAGGGCGCGCAGCGCTTTGCGGCGGAAACGCTGACCAACCCTTCGGGGTTCGCCGGCATCGACGGCCTGTTCCGCTTCCGCGCCGACGGCACCAACGAGCGCGGCCTTGCGGTGATGAAGGTCGCCAGCGGCGCCAGCACGCCGGTCGCGGGTTCGCCGAAGAGTTTTGGGGCGTAGGGGCTCTTACGCCGCAAGATCCGCCACCACCGCATCGAGCACGGGAAAGCCGGCCTGCGTCACCCGCAGCCGGCCGTCGGCGTCGATGACGATGGCGCCGTCCTCGCGCAGCACGGCGATCCGCTCCGGATCGAGCGCGCGGCCGGACAGCGCTTCGTAGCGGTCGGGATCGATACCCTCGGCGAGCCGCAACCCCATCAGCAGGAATTCGTCGGCGCGCTCCTCGCTGTTGAGGCGGTCGTCGGTGATCACGCCGTGGCCGTTGGCCTCGACCCGCATCAGCCAGGCCTCGGGCCGCTTCTCGGTTGCGACCGCGTGCCTGGTGCCGTCGATGTCGAGCCTTCCATGCGCGCCGGGGCCGATGCCGGCATATTCCTGGCCGCGCCAGTAGAGAAGGTTGTGCCGGCATTCGGCGCCCGGGCGGGCGTGGTTGGAAATCTCGTAGGCGGGCAGGCCGTGCTGCGCGCAGACTTCCTGCGTCACGTCATAGAGCGTGCGGGCGAGCGCTTCATCCGGCGTCTTCAGTCTGCCAGCGGCGTGCAGGCCGAAGAACGGCGTGCCTTCCTCGATCGTGAGCTGATAGAGCGACAGATGTTCGGCGGCTTCCGAAATCGCGAGCTTGAGTTCATCGGCCCATGCTTGTGGCGTCTGGTCGGGGCGGGCGTAGATCAGGTCGAACGAATAGCGATCGAACGCGGTGCGCGCGATCTTGACCGCGTCCAGCGCCTCGCGCGCGCTGTGCAATCGCCCCAAGGCTTTCAGCGAACCGTCATCCAGCGCCTGCACGCCGAGCGAGACGCGGTTGACGCCGGCGGTACGGTAGCCGCGAAACCGGGTGGCCTCGACGCTGGTGGGGTTGGCCTCCAGCGTCACTTCGGCGTTGTCGGCGACGCGCCAGTTTTTTCCGATCGCATCCAGGACGGCGCCGACGGTTTTGGGCTGCATCAGCGACGGCGTGCCGCCGCCGAGAAAGATCGAGGTGACGGTTCGGCCCGGCGCGCGCGACGCCGTGGTTTCGATCTCGCGGGCAAAGGCGCGGGCGAAGCGTTCCTCGTCGATCGGCGCATGGCGGACGTGGCTGTTGAAATCGCAATACGGGCATTTCGACAGGCAGAACGGCCAGTGCAGGTAGACGCCGAAGGCTTGTTGTTCTCCCTCCCCCGCGCGCGGGGGCCGAGACGAGCGAAGCTCGCTCTTGAGGTTAGGGTGGGGGCGCTCTTCACTAGTCAAGGCAGATCTCCGCCAGTTTGACGAAAGCCCGCGCGCGGTGCGACAGGCCAAGCCCGAGCGGCGGCAGGCCGTGCTTCTCGATCGAGGTCATCTCGCCAAAGGTCCTGTCGTGGCCGTCGGGCAGGAACGCCGGGTCGTAGCCAAATCCGGCGCTGCCGCGCGGCGGCCAGACCAGCGTTCCGTCGGCGCGCGCCTCGACCTCTTCAATATGGCCGTCGGGCCAGGCGACGCACAGCGCCGAGACGAAATGCGCCTTGCGCTGCGTGGGCGAGGTGGCGCCGCGCTCCTGCAGCAGCCGCTCGATCCGGCTCATCGCAGCCATGAAATCCTTGCCCTCGCCGGCCCAGCGCGCCGAGTAGATTCCGGGCGCGCCGTCCAGGGCATCGACCACGAGGCCGGAATCGTCGGCGAAGGCCGGCAGCTGCGCGGCGTTCGCCGCCGCGATCGCCTTGATCGCGGCGTTGGCGCGAAAGCTGTCGCCGGTTTCCTCGGGTTCGCCGAGGCGGAGTTCGCCGGCGGAGATCGCCTCGATCCCGTGCGGCGCCAGCAACTCCCGCATCTCGGCGAGCTTGCCGGGATTGTGGGTCGCGATCACCAGCCGGCCTGTGATTCGACGGTGCTGAGCCATGGAAATTTCTTGCTCTGACATGGCCGGGCCTGTCCCGGCCATCCACGTCTTGAAATGAAGGAAGTCGTGAGATCAGGAAAGTCCTGGGTGCCCGGGTCAAGCCCGGGCACGACCTCTGTAATCACGCCACCGCCATCTTCTGCAAATCCACCAGCCGCGCGACGCCCGCGCGCGCCAGCGCCATCAGCGCCAGGAACTCGGCTTCCGAGAACGGGGTCTTCTCGGCGGTGCCCTGCACCTCGATGATACGGCCATCGCCGGTCATGACGAAATTGGCGTCGGTCTCGGCCTCGGAATCCTCGGCATAGTCGAGGTCGAGCACCGGCGTGCCGTTGTAGATGCCGCAGGAGATCGCCGCGACGTTGTCGCGCAGCACATTGGCCTTCAGCATGTTGCGGGTCTTCATCCAGCCGATGCAGTCGGCCAGCGCCACCCAGGCGCCGGTGATGGCGGCGGTGCGGGTGCCGCCATCAGCCTGGATCACGTCGCAATCGACCGTGATCTGGCGCTCGCCGAACGCCTGCAGGTCGACCGCGGCGCGCAAGGACCGGCCGATCAGCCGTTGAATCTCGACGGTTCGGCCGCCCTGCTTGCCGGTGGCGGCCTCGCGGCGGGTGCGCTCCAGCGTGGCGCGCGGCAGCATGCCGTATTCGGCCGTGACCCAGCCGCGGCCCTGGCCCTTGAGCCAGGGCGGCAGCCGCTCTTCCAGCGTCGCGGTGACCAGCACATGGGTGTCGCCAAACTTAACCATGCAGGAGCCTTCGGCGTATTTGACGACGCCGCGTTCCAGCGACACGGGGCGCAACTGATCGGGCGCACGGCGGCTTGGCCGCATGGGAAGTCCTTTCGAAATCGGGAAAAAATCCGGTTGCGGTGCTTTTAGGAGGGGGAATGACTAGCGGCAAGGGCTTTTGCCCCGATTTGCCGGCGGCAAGGCTCGCTTGTCATCGGCGGTCCGGATAGACAGATTAGGGACGTTGCGAGGAGGAATCGGTGGCCCACCACGATCCAATCGGCCTGATCGCCCCGAATGCCGGGCTGGCCCAACTCAACGAGCGCTCGCGCGACATTTTTCGCCAGATCGTCGAGAGCTATCTCACGACCGGGGAACCCGTCGGTTCGCGCAACATCTCCCGCCTGATCGCGATGCCGCTGTCGCCGGCCTCGGTCCGCAACGTGATGTCGGACCTCGAGCAACTCGGGCTGATCTACGCCCCGCACACCTCGGCCGGGCGGCTGCCCACCGAACTCGGACTGCGCTTTTTTGTCGACGCGCTGATGCAGGTCGGTGACCTCACCGAACCCGAGCGGGAGCAGATCCAGACCCAGCTCGCCTCGGTCGGTCGGGCGCAATCGGTCGAGGCGGCGCTTGGCGAGGCGCTGACGCGGCTTTCCGGCCTGACCCGCGCCGCCGCCGTGGTGCTGACCGCCAAGTCCAATTCGCGGCTCAAGCACATCGAATTCGTCCGGCTGGAGCCGGAACGCGCGCTGGTGGTGCTGGTCGGCGAAGACGGCCAGGTCGAGAACCGGGTGTTGCCGCTGCCGCCCGGCGTGCCACCCTCGGCGCTGACCGAAGCCGGCAATTTCCTCAATGCGCGGATTCGCGGCCGGACGCTGGCCGAAGCCCGGCTCGAGCTGGAAACCGCGCTGGCGCAGAGCCGCGTCGAGCTCGACCAGCTGACGCAGAAGGTGATCGCGGCCGGCATCGCCAGCTGGTCCGGCGGCGAGAGCGAGGACCGGCAGCTGATCGTGCGCGGCCACGCCAATCTGCTGGAAGATCTGCACGCGCTGGAGGATCTCGAGCGCGTCAAGTCGCTGTTCGACGACCTCGAAACCAAGCGCGGCGTGATCGATCTGTTGGGCCGGGCCGAGCGCGCCGAAGGCGTGCGAATCTTCATCGGCTCGGAGAACAAGCTGTTTTCGTTGTCCGGCTCCTCCACCATCATCGCCCCCTACACCGACGCCAGCGGCCGCATCGTCGGCGTTCTCGGCGTCATCGGGCCGACCCGGCTGAACTACGCCAGGGTGATTCCGACGGTGGACTACGCCGCCCGGATCGTCAGCCGGATGCTGGGCGGCTGATCGGCCCCCGATCAAGCCTGATCCAGACCTCCTCGTTCTGACGCGTTTTCTTCACGCGAACCGCCGCCCGCTTCGCTCGAAAACGCCATGTAGCGCTTGATTTTCGGCCGCCAAAGCACGATATCCCGCCCAGCAAATCCCCATCGAACCCGACATATTTTTTGAGAAGGCAGCCTCATGACCGATCCGAACCAGCCGGCCAACGACGCGGCGAAAGCGGGCGAGACCGGCGAGCCCGTGGTTTCAAAACCCTACATCATGCCTGACGATCCCGAGGAAGGATCGCTGGAGGCCTTGACCAAGGAGGTGGCCGAGACGCGGGACAAGATGCTGCGGACGCTGGCGGAAATGGAGAACCTGCGCCAGCGCACGCGGCGCGAGGTCGCCGATTCCAAGATCTACGGCATCACCGGCTTTGCGCGCGACATCCTCGATATCGCCGACAATCTGCAGCGCGCGCTGGACGCCATTCCACCCGAGGCCAAGGCGGCCGCCGATCCCGGCATCAAGGCCTTCATCGAGGGCGTCGAGCTGACCGAGCGCTCGCTGCTCAACACGCTGGAGAAGAACGGGGTGCGGAAGTTCGATCCCTCGGGCGAGAAGTTCGACCCGAACTTCCAGCAGGCGATGTACGAGGTGCCCGATGAGTCCGTCGCACCGGGGACGGTGGTTCAGGTCGTGCAGGCCGGCTTCATGATCGGCGATCGCATCCTGCGCCCGGCGCTGGTCGGCATCGCCAAGGGCGGCACGAAGGCGCCGCCGGCAGACGCGGCAATCTGAGATGGGCTGTCCGGCGCCGTTTCAATGGTAGCCGCCGTGGGGGCTGGAAAGTGTTCTGCTCAAGCCTCATATTGACGAAATGGAACACGTCGATAAATGCGCTTCCGTTTTGCGGCATCTGATCGCGGACGGCCAAACCGACGGCATCCCGTTGGCCGAAAAGGCCATCGATGAGCTAATGGCTGCAACTCCAGCGTCGCGGCAAAAGGAATCCCTAAGCAACGTGCGGTCAGTCGTGCAGGCCGATCGCGACGCAGTCGCGCGAGAAGCCGATTTCGGTTCCCAACTCGGCTTTGCGGATACCGTGAACAATTACATCGAAAAACTGATGAGGAACCTGGCGTAGCTCCGGAACGCCGGCAGGAGAGAACGCGCCCTAGACCGCGATATCCCCCGACTTGATCCGCTTGACGCCGGCCTTGGTCATGTCGGCCCAGGCCTTGGCGAGCGAGCCCTTTGTGTCGATGCCGCGGCAGGCGTCCTCGATCACATAGGTTTCAAAGCCGGCCTTGCGGGCGTCGAGCGCGCTCCAGGCGACGCAGAAGTCGGTGGCGAGCCCGGCCAGGAACAGCCGCTTCACCTTGCGCGCCTTCAGATAGGCGGCGAGCCCGGTCGTGGTCTTGCCGTCGGCCTCGGTGAAGGCCGAATAGCTGTCGACGTCCTTGTGGAAACCCTTGCGGATGATCAGCCCGGCCTGCGGGATCGAAAGATCCTTTGACAGTGCCGCGCCCTCGGTGCCCTGCACGCAGTGATCGGGCCACAGCACCTGCTGGCCGTAAGCCAGGCCGACGGTCTCGAACGGCTTCTTGCCGGCATGCGAGGAGGCGAAGGAGACGTGGCCGGCCGTATGCCAGTCCTGCGTCAGCACCACATTGGCAAAGCCCTTGGCGATGCGGTTGATGAGCGGAACGACCTGCTCGCCGTCTTTGACGGCAAGGCTGCCGCCCGGCAGAAAACAGTTCTGGACGTCGATGACCAGCAGCGCCGACGCCGCATCAGGCTTGATCGGCGCAGCCCATACTGCATTCGGGAATAAAGCGGCGATCGACGTCCCGCCGAGACCCGTCAGAACCAGCCTGCGCGTAACCATGGTGCATCTCCCCGGTGGTGAACCCGACCGGCGAAAAGCTAATGGCATCGGCGGCGGCGCGAAAGCCCGAAATTACAGCCGTGGCCTGGCAAATGGCGATCAGGAGCGCGGCGCAATCCCGTCGCGCACGGCGCGGAAGCGCGGGAATGCCTTCGGCCATTCCTCGCGCGGCGAAGAGCCGATGATGCGCAGCGAAGTCTTGCCGCCGAACCGCAGCCACTGCACGATGGTCACTGGCGTATTGTCCTTGCCGCTGGTGGCGTCGATCCGGGTCTCGTATCCGGGCTGGCCGTCGATGCGCATCGGCTCGGACATCGTGATCCGGCCGTCGCGCACGCCGGGAATCGTGGCCGCGATCTGCTGGGCGAAGCGGCCGCGGTCGTCGGGCGTGGCCGCGGTCTGGCCGATCAGGCCGATGATCATGAATGGCGAGACCTCGAACCCGGTCTTTTCGTCGCCGTCGGCGATGATGAGGGCGGCGCCCGGCGCCAGGGTGCGGACGTTCTTGAAACCGGAAAGTTCGCCGATCCTGAACGGCAGCAATCCAAGCTGCTCCTCGACCGGGACCTCGTTGCGGACCACGGCGGATGCGAACATCCGGCGCACCGCCTCGTCGTTATAGATTCGCGCGGCGTTTTCCGGCACCTGCATGGCGACATAGCCGGAGAAGCTGGGGCCCGGCAGGATCATCGAATAGCGCCGCACATTGTTGGCGCCGTCCTTGCCGCTTTCCACGGTGTAGTAGGCAAGCCCCGCCGCGGTCTCGATGCTTTCCGGCTTGATGCCGCCGGTCCCGCCGGGGTTACCCTTGAAGGCATTGGCGACTTCGCCATAGGCCTCGGCGGGCAGGTCCGTCACCAGCACCTTGACGCCCTGGTCCTCGGTCTCGAATCCCGTGAAAGTTTTGGCCTTGTTGAGGCCGACCAGCGGCGTCATGCCGACCCTGGCGCCCGGCGGATAGACCGGGTCGGCCGCGAACGCGGAAGATGCGGCGGCAACGAGGACGGCGAACGCGGCAAGGTATCGAACTGGCTTCATTTGCGGATCTACCGGGTTTGCATCGCGGCCGTTCACGGATCGGCCGGCGCAGCGAACTATTGAGGTTTCAGCCGGACGGCTTTTAGCGGTTCTAGGGTCCGCGCAACAGGCCGGGGCAAGCGCCGACCGCCCGGTAATGCGCCGAAACCTCGTCGTTTCCGGGGATTTGCGCCCGGCCTTCGCGCTTTTTTGAGGCGCGCGCAGCGGCCAAATACCGCGTCTGCCCAAATCGCCTCGGGGGTTGCGGTTCGCTCTTTGCGCCGCGGCCGGCCGCGGGCCTGCGCGATCGCGTTGGCGCCGTCCAACCCTTGCCGATCTCTTAACGCCGCCGAATCAAGCACGGCCGTCCCCGTCCTGCTGACGCTATCTTTCAAACGTCAGCCTTTTCAGGCCTCAAGGTTGCGCCCGGTCCTTGCAGGCCCGACCCCCCCTCCTATATGAGGCTCATCGTCGCAATATCGCGAGTATTTGAACGTTGGGGGTTCGGTCAGGTGCGCCGTTCAGGGCCCGGCCAACCTGCCGCAACAAGAAGGATATGAGGACCATGGGAAAGGTCATTGGGATCGATCTCGGCACCACGAATTCGTGCGTGGCCGTAATGGACGGCAAGACTGCGAAAGTCATCGAGAACGCGGAGGGCATGCGCACCACGCCGTCGATCGTCGCCGTCACCGATGACGGCGAGCGCCTCGTCGGCCAGCCCGCCAAGCGTCAGGCGGTGACCAATCCCGAGCGGACGTTCTTCGCGGTGAAGCGCCTGATCGGCCGCCGCTACGACGACCCGATGGTCGAGAAGGACAAGAAGCTCGTCCCCTACAAGATCATGAAGGCGTCGAATGGCGATGCCTGGGTCGAGGCCGACGGCAAGACTTATTCGCCCTCGCAGGTCTCCGCCTTCATCCTGCAGAAGATGAAGGAGACCGCGGAAGCCCATCTCGGCCACAAGGTCGAGCAGGCGGTCATCACCGTCCCCGCTTATTTCAACGACGCCCAGCGTCAGGCCACCAAGGACGCCGGCAAGATCGCAGGGCTCGAAGTGCTGCGCATCATCAACGAGCCGACGGCAGCGGCGCTAGCCTACGGTCTCGACAAGACCAAGGCAGGCACGATCGCGGTGTACGACCTCGGCGGCGGCACCTTCGACGTCTCGATTCTTGAAATCGGCGACGGCGTGTTCGAAGTGAAGTCCACCAACGGCGACACCTTCCTCGGCGGCGAAGATTTCGACATGCGCCTGGTCAGCTACCTGGCCGACGAGTTCCAGAAGGAGCAGGGCATCAACCTGCGTAACGACAAGCTGGCGCTGCAGCGGCTGAAGGAGGCCGCCGAAAAGGCCAAGATCGAGTTGTCCTCGACCACGCAGACCGAAATCAACCTGCCCTTCATCACCGCCGACCAGTCCGGGCCGAAGCATCTGACCATGAAGCTGACGCGCGCCAAGTTCGAGGCGCTGGTCGATGATCTGGTCCAGAAGACGATCGAGCCGTGCCGCAAGGCGCTGAAGGATGCGGGGCTCACCGCCGCCGAGATCGGCGAAGTGGTGCTGGTCGGCGGCATGACCCGCATGCCGAAGGTCCAGGAAGTCGTGAAGCAGCTGTTCGGCAAGGAGCCGCACAAGGGCGTCAACCCGGACGAAGTGGTCGCCATCGGCGCGGCGATCCAGGCCGGCGTATTGCAGGGCGACGTCAAGGACGTGCTGCTGCTCGACGTCACTCCGCTCTCGCTCGGAATCGAGACGCTGGGCGGCGTGTTCACCCGCATCATCGACCGCAACACCACGATCCCGACCAAGAAGAGCCAGGTGTTCTCGACCGCCGAGGACAACCAGAACGCGGTCACCATCCGCGTGTTCCAGGGTGAGCGCGAGATGGCGGCCGACAACAAGGTGCTGGGCCAGTTCGACCTGATGGGCATTCCGCCGTCGCCGCGCGGCATGCCGCAGATCGAGGTGACCTTCGACATCGACGCCAACGGCATCGTCAACGTGTCCGCCAAGGACAAGGCGACCGGCAAGGAGCAGCAGATCCGGATCCAGGCGTCGGGCGGCCTGTCGGAAGCCGACATCCAGAAGATGGTCAAGGACGCCGAGGCCAATGCGGCCGAGGACAAGAAGCGCCGCGAGGCGGTCGATGCCAAGAACCATGCCGACGCGCTGGTGCATTCCACCGAAAAGGCGCTGGCCGAGCACGGCTCGAAGGTCGAAGATGCCGAGCGCCGGGCCATCGAGGACGCGGTCAGCGACCTCAAGGAAGCGCTGAAGGGCGACGACGCCGAAGCCATCAAGGCCAAGACCAGCACGCTGGCGCAGGCGTCGATGAAGCTCGGCGAGGCGATGTACAGGCAGCAGGCCGAAGCGGACGCCAAGAAGGACGCCGCCAAGGATGACGTGGTCGACGCCGAGTTCACCGAGGTCGACGACGACAAGAACAACAAGAAGTCGGCTTAAAGCGGGCTTTCGATCATGACCCTCGTCCAGCAGCGCGCGCAGATTGCGTTCGATGGATGGGGGTCATTTTTCGTTAAGCCGAAAGCGGCATCTTTCGCCAGGGCGATTCCTGTGGAATGAAGATGAACTTCGGGCGGGTTTGACGGATGTCCACCAAGCGCTGCTACTACGAAACCCTGGAAGTCGAGCGGACCGCGGACGAATCCAAACTCAAGGCGGCGTTCCGCAAGCTCGCGATGAAGTGGCATCCGGACAAGAATCCGGGCGACGCCAGCAGCGAAGTGAAGTTCAAGGAAATCAACGAAGCCTACGAAGTGCTGAAGGACGGCGACAAGCGCGCCGCCTATGACCGCTACGGCCATGCCGCGTTCGAGCAGGGCACCGGCGGCGGCGGTCCCGGTTTCGGCGCCGGCTTCGCCTCGTCATTCTCGGATATTTTCGAGGATTTGTTCGGCATGGCCGGGCAACGCGGGCGCGGCGGCGGCCGCGAGCGCGGCGCCGACCTGCGTTACAACATGGAGATCACGCTCGAGGACGCCTATCTCGGCAAGACCGCGCAGATCGAGATTCCGGTTTCGGTCACCTGCGAGCCGTGTTCGGGCACCGGCGCCAAGGCCGGCACCAAGCCGAAGAACTGTTCGACCTGCGGCGGGGCTGGCCGTGTGCGGCAGGCGCAAGGCTTCTTCACGCTGGAGCGGACCTGCCCCGGCTGTCAGGGTCGTGGGCAGATGATCGAGGATGCCTGTCCGGGTTGCGGCGGTTCGGGGCGGGTGACTCGCGACCGGACCTTGTCGGTCAACATTCCGCAAGGCGTCGAAGACGGCACGCGGATTCGCCTGGCCGGCGAAGGCGAGGCCGGCGTTCGCGGCGGGCCGCCCGGCGATCTCTATATTTTCCTGTCGCTGGCGACGCACGAGTTTTTCCAGCGCGATGGCGCCGACCTGCATTGCCGGGTCCCGATCTCGATGGTGGCCGCCGCCCTCGGCGGCGAATTTGAGGTCCCGACCATCGACAAGGGCAAGACCAAGGTGAAAGTGCCGGCGGGCACGCAGTCCGGCCGCCGTTTCCGCATTGCGTCAAAAGGAATGCCGGTGCTTCGTTCGCGCCAAACCGGCGACATGTATGTCCAGGTGATGGTCGAGACGCCGCAGAATCTGACCAGGAAGCAGCAGGAATTGCTGTCAGAGTTCGAAAAATTGTCGTCCGGCGTCACCCAGCCGGAAGCGGCCGGCTTCTTCACCAAGGTTAAGGATTTCTTTGGCGCCCGCGCGGGTTCATGATTGCGCCGCCTCTGGTTGCGTCGCGGATTGGCGCATAATCGCCTTCGCGCAGGCCGCTATGTCTCAAAAAAGCACCAACACGGACGCGGATGCGACGCCGCCGATTCGCTTGACCGTGCCGGCTTGGACCTATACCTCTTTATGACCGTTTTCTGACAATCCCGCTTAATTTGCGGCCCCGCCTGGTAGCGAAATGCCTCTGCAATCCTCCGCGCGCGCGCTGAAGAAACCGCTTCGTCTTGACGATGAGGTTCGCTTCATCAGGTCGTGGATTGAAAAACCGCTTCACATGGGCGCGGTGATGCCCTCGAGCCGGGTGCTGGCCCGGACCATGGCGCAATATGTCGACGTCAATTCCGAGGGTCCGGTCGTCGAACTCGGGCCCGGCACCGGCGCGATCACCAATGCGCTGATCGAGCGCGGCGTCGATCAGAAGCGGCTGGTGCTGGTCGAGTACAATCCGGGCTTCTGCGCGCTGCTGCGCGAGCGTTATCCGCAAGCCCAGGTGGTGCAGGGCGATGCCTATGCGCTGCGGGACTCGCTCTGGGGCGTCCTGAAAACCCCCGCATCCGCCGTGGTGTCCGGCCTGCCGCTGGTGACCAAGCCGATGCTGACGCGGTTGAGGCTGATCCGCGATGCGTTCGCGGCGCTGACGCCGGGCGCGCCATTCGTGCAATTCACCTATTCGGTCGCGCCGCCGATTCCGAAGTCGCTGCCGGGCGTGTCCACCGAAGCGTCCGAGCGGATCTGGATGAACCTTCCGCCCGCCCGCGTCTGGGTGTATCGCAAGGGCTGAGCCGTCCTGCGCCGTCGCGGGCCGCCCCGAACGCGGTTTCTACGATATGTCCGCGCTGAAAATTCTCGTGATCCCGGGATCGCTGCGCACCGGCTCGCTCAACGCGAGGCTGGCGGCGGTCGCCGCGCATGAGCTGGCGCGATCGGGCGCCGAGGTCACCCGCATCTCGCTCGCCGATTTTCCGCTGCCGATCTATGACGGCGACCTGCAGGCCAAGTCCGGCGTGCCCAAGCACGCCGTCAACCTCAAGCGCATGATGGCGGCCCATCATGGCGTCCTGATCGTGACACCGGAGCATAATTCCTCGGTGCCGGCGCTGGTCAAGAACACGATCGACTGGCTGAGCCGGGTGCAGGACGCGCACGAGATTCGCGGCCAGGTTTTCCGCGAGCGGGCGTTTGCGGTCGCTTCCGCCTCCAGCGGAAGGCTCGGCGGCGTCCGCGCGCTGGCGGCGCTGCGGCTGATCCTGTCGGCCTGTCATGCCACCGTGATAGCGGACCAGTTCGCGCTGCCGTTCGCCAACGAGGCCTATGACGAGATGGACCACCTGAAGAACGCCGCCGACGCCGAGGCGCTGAAGGCGATGGCGCGGCAGCTGATCGACATTTCCCAACGCATGATGTGAGGTGAGATGCAGCCAGCCAACATAGCGCCAAGGGACCGGCTGATCGTGGCGCTTGATCTGCCGGGCGTTGCGGAAGCGGAAGCGCTGGTCGCGCGGCTTGGCGACAGCGTCAGCTTCTACAAGATCGGCTATCAACTGGCCTATGCCGGCGGCCTGCCGCTGGCCGGCCAGCTGGTGAAGTCAGGCAAGCAGGTGTTCGCCGACCTCAAGCTGCATGACATCGGCAACACGGTGGCGCGCGGCGTCGAGAGTGTGGCCAAACTCGGCGCCACCTTCCTCACCGTCCACGCCTATCCGCAGACCATGAAGGCCGCGGTCGAGGCGCGCGCCGGATCCGGCCTGAGGATTCTCGCCGTCACCGTTCTTACCTCCTATGACGACGGCGACCTGCATGCTGCCGGCTATCGCCTCGGCGTGTCGGACCTGGTCGAGGCGCGCGCCCAGCAGGCGCTGGTGCTCGGCGTCGACGGGTTGGTGAGTTCGCCGGAAGAGGCGGCGTCGTTGCGCAGGATCGTCGGCCATCGGATGAAGCTGGTGACGCCGGGCATCCGGCCCGCGGGTGCTGCAAGGGGCGACCAGAAGCGTATCATGACGCCGGCGCGGGCGATTGCCGCGGGCGCGGACTATCTGGTGGTCGGACGCCCCATCACCGAAGCCGCCGACCCCAGGGCGGCGGCGGAGGCGATCCAGGCCGAGATCAACCAGGCCTTGGCCTGAACGAAAGGGAGAATGAAGATGGCGAAGGGATACTGGGTCGCGCGGGTCGATGTGCACAATGATGACGGCTACAAGCCGTATGCGGCGGCCAATCTTGCAATCTTCAAGAAGTTCGGCGGCCGCTACGTGGTGCGCGGCGGCAAGTTCACCGCGCCCGAGGGCCAAAGCCGGTCGCGCAACGTCGTGATCGAGTTCGACAGCTACGAGAAAGCGCTGGCCTGCTACCAGTCGCCGGAATATCAGGCCAATATCAAGGTCCGCCAGCCGCATTCGCTGGCCGAGCTCATCATCATCGAAGGCTATGACGGCCCGCAACCCTGAGCGCTGGGCCTGATCGGTTGCCGGAACGGGTCGCTCCCGCTATAGGGCGTTGAGAGGGAAAGCCATGGCCGACATGCGATTGATCGTTGCGGGAGCCGGCGGCCGGATGGGGCGTGCGCTGGTGCGCGTCATTTCGGAGACCCCGGGCGCGGTGCTGACCGGCGCTCTGGAGGCGCCGGGTTCGGAATTGCTGGGCAAGGATGCCGGCCTGCTCGCCGGGCTTTCGGCCAACGGCGTCAAGCTCTCGGCCGATCTGTGGTCGCTGTCGGCCGAGGCCGACGGCATTCTGGATTTTACCGTCCCCGGCGCCACCATCGCCAATGTCGCCATCGCCGCCGAGCGCAAGCTGGTGCACATCATCGGCACCACCGGGCTGTCGTCGTCGGACGATGCCGTGATCAAGAGCGTCACCTCGCGCGCCATCGTGGTGAAGTCGGGCAATATGAGCCTCGGCGTCAATCTGCTGGCGGCGCTGGTCAAGCGGGTCGCGCGATCGCTCGACGAGAATTTCGACATCGAAATTCTCGAGATGCATCACAAGGCCAAGATCGACGCGCCGTCGGGCACCGCCTTGATGCTGGGCGAGGCCGCCGCAAGCGGCCGCGGCATCGACCTCTATGCCCATTCGGCGCGCGGCCGCGACGGCCATACCGGCGCGCGGCGTGCGGGCGATATCGGCTTCGCCTCGCTGCGCGGCGGCACCGCGGCCGGCGACCACAGCGTGATCTTTGCCGGACCCTCGGAGCGGATCACGCTGTCGCACCAAGCCGAGGACCGCATGATCTTCGCGCACGGCGCGCTGAAGGCCGCGCTCTGGGCCCATGGCAAGCAGCCCGGCCTTTACTCCATGGCCGACGTGCTAGGGCTTTCTGAATCCTGATATTGTTTGTTTCCCGAACCCAAAACGGAATCCCGGAATGAGCGACCGCCTTCTCGTGCTCGTGCGCCACGGCCAGAGCGAATGGAACCTGAAGAACCTGTTCACCGGCTGGAAGGACCCCGACCTCACCGCGCAGGGCGTCGCTGAAGCCAGCGAGGCCGGCCGCAAGCTGAAGGCGCAGGGGCTGTCGTTCGACATCGCCTTTACCTCGGTCTTGACCCGCGCGCAGCGCACGCTCGAACTGATGCTGGCCGAGATCGGCCAGACCGAACTGAAGACGCACAAACACCTCGCGCTCAACGAGCGCGACTATGGCGATCTGTCCGGCCTCAACAAGGACGACGCCCGCAAGAAATGGGGCGAGGAGCAGGTGCTGATCTGGCGGCGTTCCTACGACGTGCCGCCGCCAGGCGGCGAGAGCCTGAAGGACACGCTGGCGCGCGCGCTGCCCTATTACGTCCAGGAGATCCTGCCCTGCGTGCTGCGCGGCGAGCGCACCCTGGTCGCCGCCCACGGCAATTCGCTGCGGGCGCTGATCATGGTGCTGGAAAAGCTCTCGCCGGAGCAGATATTGAAGCGCGAACTCGCCACCGGCGCGCCGGTGATCTACCGCCTCAACGCGGATTCGACGGTGGCCTCGAAGCTCGACCTGGCGGGGTGATGGTACAGATCGTAGGGCGTGCGGGTGGGCAAAGGCGCGTTAGCGCCGTGCCCACCATCTATCCACTGGCGCGAGCGAAATGAAATGGTGGGCACGCATACGATTTGCCCACCCTACAATCCGCGCTACGATCTGCGCATTCGATCATCCACCCTCAATGCATCCCGACCTGGCCGGCTTCCCAGCCCAGCATCGCCTGCTTGCGGGTGATGCCCCAGTGATAGCCGGTCAGCGCGCCGCCCTTGCCGAGCGCGCGGTGGCAGGGCACCACGAAGGACACCGGATTCTTTCCGACCGCAGCGCCGACCGCGCGCGAAGCCTTCGGCTTGCTGATCTTGCTGGCGATGTCGGAATAGCAGACCGCGCGGCCCATCGGGATCTTCAACAGCGTCTCCCACACCCGCACCTCGAAGTCGGTGCCGATCAGCACCACCCGCAGCGGCTGGTCCGGCCGCCACAGATCAGTGTCGAAGATGCGCTGCGCCAGCGCTGCCGTGCCGTCGTGGTCCTCGACATAGGTCGCGTTCGGCCAGCGTCGCTTCATGTCGGCGAGCGCCGCCGGCTCCTCGCCGGGGTCGGCAAAGGCGAGCCCCGCCAGGCCGCGATCGCTGGCGATCACGATCGCGGCGCCGAATGGCGAGGCGTGGAACCCGAAGCGCAGCGTCATCCCCGCGCCGCCGTTCTTCCATTCGCCCGGCGACATCGCCTCATGGGTGACGAAGAGATCGTGGAGCCGGCCGGGGCCTGACAATCCGGAGTCGAGCGCAGCGTCGAGCACGCTGGCGGAATCGCGCAGCAGGCCCTTGGCGTGGTCGAGCGTCAGCGCCTGCATGAATGCCTTGGGCGTCAGCCCGGCCCAGCGGCGAAACAGATGGTGCAATTCATCCGGCGTCACGGCGGCGGCATCCGCCATCGCCTCGATGGTCGGCTGGCTGCGCCAGTGCTCCGAGATGAAGGCGATGGCGCGCCGCACCGAATCGTAGTCGCGCAGCGCGGCGTGCTGGGGGCCGGGCCTGGTCAGGCGCTGGTCATGGAGGGCTGTGATCATCATGGGGTCTGGTTTAGAGGGCGCGCGGGGTTCAAGCCACCCGATTTCTGACAAGGCCGCGTTTTCGGGTGCGGACGTGTCAGCCGGCCGGGTTATAGGAAACGCCGCGTTTGGCGGCGTGCAACGCAGCCAATAACGCCTTGGCAAAACTTGCCTTTTCATCGGGCCCCAGGAAATAGCCGACCGAGACCCGGCGGCCGCGGGAGACCAGATAAAGCCGCTCGATGCCGAATTCGGGGTCGCCGGTCTGCTCCAGCTGCACCCAGAGCGGATTGAGCGTCCACTCCGCGACCTGGCCGCGATGGCTGACCCGGCGCACCCGCAATTCCGACGGCGTCACCATGATGTCTTCGGTGGCGGCAGCACTGCGAAAATTGACCCGGAACGCCCACCAGATCACGAGCAGGTCGAGGCCGAAAAAGCCGAGCACCGGCCAGGCGCCCATCAGCCAGAACGCGGTGCCGGCGGCAAAGCTGACGACACTGAGAAACGCCATCAGCACCAGGAAGCCGGTGTGGCTGAGCGAGCGGTGCGGCGTCAGCCGCGCCGAAAACAGCGTCGGCTGGCCCGGCTCCGGATCAAAGTCGTTGCTTGCGATCATCGCGTATCAGTATATCCGGATCATGGCCAAAATCATCCGTCCCGTCCGCGTCGAGAAATCCCGGCTGCCGGCCGCGCCGAAAAAATCGGCAAAGCCCGCCGCGAGCGCGCTGCCGAAACGGGTTGCGAAAAAACCAGCTGGGCCGAAACCCTGGACGGCGGCGGAGGTCCATGAAGCGTTCAGCCGGTTCCGTGACGCCAATCCCGAGCCCAAGGGCGAGCTCGAACATCTCAATCCCTACACGCTCTTGGTCGCCGTGGTGCTGTCGGCGCAGGCGACCGACGCCGGCGTCAACAGGGCGACGCGGCCGCTGTTTGCGGTCGCCGACACGCCGGCGAAGATGCTGGCGCTCGGCGAGGAGAAGCTGCGCGACTACATCAAGACCATCGGGCTCTACCGCAACAAGGCGAAGAACGTCATCGCGCTGTCGGAAAAGCTGATCGCCGAGTTCGGCGGCGAGGTGCCGCGCACGCGCGCCGAGATCGAGACGCTGCCGGGCGCCGGGCGCAAGACCGCCAATGTCGTGCTCAACATGGCCTTTGGCGAACACACCATGGCGGTGGATACGCATGTGTTCCGCGTCGGCAACCGCACCGGCCTCGCGCCCGGCGACACGCCGCTCGCGGTCGAATTGGGGCTGGAGAAAATCATCCCGGCGGAATTCATGCTGCACGCCCACCACTGGCTGATCCTGCATGGGCGCTACACCTGCCTCGCCCGCAAGCCGCGCTGCGAGGCGTGCGTGATCAGCGATCTCTGCCGGTGGCCGGAAAAGACGGTGTGAGGCTTTCTTACCTCGCCCCGCTTGCGGGGAGAGGTCGGATCGCTCTTGCGATCCGGGTGAGGGGGTACAGTTCGATCGACAGATCACGCTCGCGGTGAGAGCCCCTCACCCCGACCCTCTCCCCGCAAGCGGGGCGAGGGGGAGTCACGCCACCGGCATACCCGGTTTCCGCGCCGGCTCGATCAGTTCCGGGCGCGGGCCGGAGAGGCGCTTGTGCATGTGGACCATGAAGGCCATGCCGAACAGCGGCGTCGCCAGGTTGACGATCGGGATCGAGACGAACGCCGCGATGAACAGGCCGGCGGTGAAGATGATCCCGGCATGGTCTTTGCGCATCGCCTTGGCCTCGGCGGGCGAGCGGAAGCGCATCGCCGCGAGCTCGAAATATTCGCGGCCGAGCAGCCAGGCGGTGGCGAAGAAGAAAATCAAAAAGCCGGCGCCTGCGAACAGCACGAAGGGCAAGGCGACCAGGTAGACCAGGATCGTCAGCAGCGCGGTCTTGACCCCTTCGGGGATCGCGACGCCGAGCGGCAGCGCGTCGCCGGGGCGCTCCGCCGGATAATGCGCGCGCTCGACATGCTCGGCGACGTCGTCGACGAATACGCTCGCCACCAGCGAAGTCACCGCCGGCATCAGGAAAATGGCGCCGAGGACGACGCCGAGGCCGGCGGCGATCGAGATGATCCAGGACAGCACGTTGAGCGAGGTCTGGAAGCCCGGCCCCAGCATCGCCTCGGCCCAGACCTCGCCGGATTCGGCAAACCAGCTCAAGGCGCGCTGCAGGCCGATGGCCAGCACCGCGACCAGCACCAGCGCAAGCCCGACCGAGCGCCACAGGATGGTGCGCATCGGCGGCGACAGGATCTGCGAAAGCGCCTTGATGGCGGCGTCCAGCATGGCGGTGACCTCGCGTGGAAAACTCTCGCGAGAGGTAGACACGCGGCAGCCCTTCGGCAAGGGCCAAGGCCGGATAGGGCGCCGCGCAGGCGCGGGCGGCGCATGAATTGCATTTGCGTTATGCAGCAGTGAATGCGCCTTTCGGCAGATTATGTTTTCCCGGGGCGTGTCAAAGCCGTAGTCTCCGCCGCAAGAGAAATGGCTGGTTAAGGGGAGCGCGCTGCGATGGCCGGGACGGGAATGCCGCTGGACGGCGTGCGGGTCGTCGAGATGACCCATATGGTGATGGGTCCGACCTGCGGCATGATCCTCGCCCAGCTCGGCGCCGAGGTGATCAAGGTCGAGCCGCCCGTCGGCGACAAGACCCGATCGCTCGGCGGCATGGGAATCTCGTTCTTCCCGCTGTTCAACCGGGGAAAACGCAGCGTGGTGCTCGATCTGGCGGTGGAGCAGGACCGCGAAACCATGCATCGGCTGCTCGACAGCGCCGACGTGTTCCTGGAGAACTTTCGCGACGGCCAGCTCGACAAGCAGGGGCTCGGCGCCGAAGAGCTGCGCCGCCGCCACCCGCATCTGATCGTCGCCGGCCACAAGGGGTTTCTGTCCGGCCCCTACGAGCATCGCCCGGCGCTCGACGAGGTGGTGCAGATGATGTCGGGCCTGGCCGCCATGACCGGCACGCGCGAGAAGCCGCAACGCGTCGGCTCTTCCGCCAACGACATCATGGGCGGCATGTTCGGCGCCATCGCGATCCTTGCCGCGCTCTACCAGAAGCGCGGCGGCCACACGGAGGGCGCCGACATCCGCATCGGCCTGTTCGAGAACTGCCTGTTCCTGGTGGCCCAGCACATGGTCGAACATGAGATGACCGGCCGCAAGCCGCGCTCGATGCCGGAGCGCGAGCACGCCTGGCCGATCTACGACATCTTCGATACCGCGGACGGCGACCGCATCTTCATCGCCGTCGTCACCGAGGGCCATTGGCGGAGCTTCTGCCGCGAATTCGGCCTGCAGGAATTCGCCGACGATCCGAACCTGCGCAACACCACCGACCGGATCCTGGCGCGCGGCAGGATCATTCCACGCGTCGCCGACGTGATCGGGCAATGGAAGATGGCCGATCTCTCCGCCAGGCTCGATGCGCTGCACATCGCCTATTCCCCGATCAATCGGCCCGAAGATCTGCTGCACGATCCCCATGTGCTGCGGCCGGGCGGGCTGGTGCAGAATTTCAACGCCGATGGCGCGCCGTTCCGCGTTCCCGCATTGCCGGTGGAGTGGAATGGCGGCAATATCGGTGAAGGACTGCGCGTGCCGGTGCTCGGCGCCGATACCGAGGCCGTCCGCGCCGAACTCGAACAGCGAACCCCGCCTGCAAAAAACCAACGCCGCATGAGGCCAGCATGACCCGCGTCAACGAAATCTATCCCGACAACAGAATCGTGCTGCGCGAGGTAGGCCTGCGCGACGGGCTGCAGCTCGTGAAGAAATTCCCGTCCACCGCGGCCAAGCAGCGCTGGATGCGCGAGGAGTACGCCGCGGGCGTGCGGCACTTCGAGGTCGGCTCGTTCCTGCCGGCAAAGACCTTTCCGCAGTTCGCCGACGTGCGCGACATCATCGCGACCGCAGCATCGCTGCCCGGCGCCTACGGCATCGCGCTGACATTGAACGAGCGCGGCGTCAACGAGGCGCTGGCCTCGGGAGTCGCCGAAGTGGCGTCGGTGGTTTCGGCCACCGAGGAGCACAGCCAGGCCAACGCCAACCGTTCGCGCGAATCGGCGATCGCCAATGTCAGGCGGCTGTGCGAACTGCGCGACGCCAGCGCGCACCGGCCGGTGGTTAATGCCGCGATCTCGATGGCGCTGGGCTGTTCGATCGTCGGCGCGGTCGATCCGAAAGAAGTGCTGCGACTGACCGAAAAACTGTTCGAGGCCGGGGTCGACATGGTCGCGATTGCCGACACCGTCGGCTATGCCGGCCCGAAGCAGGTCGGCGAACTGACCGCGGCGGCGGTGAAGATCGCCGGCGCAAAGCCGATCTGCATCCATCTGCACGATACCAGGGGGATGGGCGTCGCCAACGCCTCCGCCGCGCTCGACGCCGGCGCGCGCGTGCTCGACGGCTCGCTGGGCGGGCTCGGCGGCTGCCCGTTCGCGCCGGGCGCGACCGGCAATGTGGTGTTCGAGGACCTGGCGTTCCTGTGCGAGAGCAAGGGCTTTGCGACCGGCATCGACATCGAGAAGCTGATCGCGGTGCGCGGAATCCTGAAATCGGAAATGCCTGAAGAGGCGTTGTATGGCGGCCTGGCGCGGGCCGGGCTGCCGCGCGGGACGGCGGCCAGGGTGGCTTGACCCTGACTCTGATCGTCAGCGCTTATTATTTCCTGCCCATGCCCATGCCCATGCCAGGCATTCCGCCTTGCGCCGGCATCATTGCCATCGCGCCCATGCCGAAGCCCATGTGCGGGGCGAGGAGGTCATCGACCGCCTTCTTCTGATCGTCAGACAGGGCCTCGTTCAGTTTGGCGAAGGCGGATTTCATCGCGCGCAGGCCATCGAGCTGCGCGACCAGCCATCGCTCCTGGAGTTCAAGACGCGCGGTCACGGTAGCCGCCGATGCATCGCCTTTGGGTGTCATCGCCGCGCGAGCGTCGGCAAGCTTTCTTGCATTCGCACGCAACGCGTCCGCAAAGCCGTTCCAGGCGCTTGCCTGCGGGTCGGTAATCTTGAGTTCGGCGCGCAGAAAAGCGATGCGGCCTTCGATGCGATCCACGGTCGCCATGCCGCCCATGCCCGGGCCCATCATGCCCATCCGCTGCATCATGTCCATGGAGTGCATCATGGACATGTTACTCATCATCTCCCTCATGTCCTTCATCATGCTCATCATCGGCATGTCGCCCATGCCGCCCATCATGCCGGCGCCGCCTTGCGGCGCGGCATTGGCCGACGGGCCCGGCGCCGGTGCCGGTGTCGCCGGAGTTGATTTTCCGCTGTCCGCGGCGTGGGAGTGATCATGTCCGGCCGGGGCCTGCGCCGATGCCGGAACCGCAAGCGCCGCGAGCGTGAGAGCCGTCGCCATCGTCAATCGCGTCATGACCAAAACTCCCATAGCGGGTTCAGCATTTCATTGAAAAGTATAGCCCCAACGCAGGCCGTAGCCTTGACGCACATCAAGTTGTTACAGCCGCGTCATCCGCAGCCGCAGGGCGTTGCCGACGACGCTGACCGAGGACAGCGCCATCGCCGCGGCGGCGATGATCGGCGACAGCAGCAGGCCGAAACTGGGATAGAGGATGCCTGCGGCGATCGGGATGCCGGCGGCGTTGTAGATGAACGCAAAGAACAGGTTCTGCCTGATGTTGCGCATGGTCGCCTGCGACAGCCGGCGGGCGCGGACGATGCCGGTTAGATCGCCCTTCAGCAGCGTGACGCCGGCGCTTTCCATCGCGACGTCGGTGCCGGTGCCCATGGCGATGCCGACGTCGGCGGCGGCCAGCGCCGGGGCGTCGTTGACGCCGTCGCCGGCCATCGCGACGATCCTGCCCGCCTTCTGCAGCCTCGCCACCACGGCGCTCTTCTGATCGGGCAGCACTTCCGCCTCGACCTCGGCGATGCCGAGGCTTCGGCCGACGGCGTTCGCTGTAGTCATGTTGTCGCCGGTCAGCATGATGACCCTGATGCCCTCGGCCGCCAGCGCCGCCAGCGCCTGCGGGGTTGACGCCTTCACGGGATCGGCAATGGCGAAAAGCCCGGCAAGCTTGCCGTCGATGGCGATATAAATGACGGTGGCGCCTTCACCGCGCAAACGTTCGCCCGCGCCGTCGAGGGACCGGGCGTCGATGCCAAGGGATTGCAGGAAATTCGCGTTGCCGAGAACGATGGTCTTGCCGTCGACCTTGCCGGTCGCGCCCCTGCCGGTCGGCGAATCAAACTCTTCCACCGTGGCGAGATCGAGATTGCGTTCTTTGGCGGACCGCACAATGGCGTCGGCCAGCGGATGCTCGCTGGCGCGCTCGACGCTGGCGGCCAGCCGCAGAATATCGGCTTCCGCAAATCCCGCGGTCGGAACCGTTGCGACCACCTTCGGCTTGCCCTCGGTCAAGGTGCCGGTCTTGTCCACCACCAGCGTATCGACCCTCTCCATGCGCTCCAGCGCCTCGGCGTTCCTGATCAGCACGCCGGCCTGCGCGCCGTGGCCGACGCCGACCATGATCGACATCGGCGTGGCGAGGCCGAGCGCACAGGGGCAGGCGATGATCAGCACGCTGACGGCGGCGACTAGGCCAAACGCCATCCGCGGCTCCGGCCCGAACCAGGCCCAGGCGGCGAAGGCCAGCCCCGCCACGACCATGACGACAGGCACGAACCAGCCGGAAACCTGATCGGCCAACCCCTGGATCGGCGCGCGCGAGCGCTGGGCGTCGGCCACCATCCTGACAATCTGCGACAGCAGCGTGTCGCGCCCGACCTTGTCGGCGCGCATCACGAATCCGCCGGACTGGTTGAGCGTGCCTGCTATGACCTTGCTGCCGGCTTCCTTGGAGACGGGCATCGATTCGCCTGTCACCAGGGATTCATCGAGCGAGGAGCGGCCTTCGAGCATGACGCCGTCCACCGGCACCTTCTCGCCCGGCCGCACCCGCAGGCGATCGCCGACAACAAGCGTGTCGATCGCCACCTCATGATCGACGCCATCGTCGCCGATGCGGCGGGCGGTTTTCGGCGCGAGCTGAAGCAGCGCCTTGATCGCGCCCGAAGTCGCCTCGCGGGCGCGCAGTTCCAGCACCTGGCCGAGCAGCACGAGCACGGTAATGACCGCCGCCGCCTCGAAGTAGACCGCGACCGCGCCGCCATGGCCGCGGAAAGCCGCCGGGAAACTGCCGGGCGCGGTGGTTGCAACGACGCTGTAGACATAGGCGACGCCGGTGCCGATCGCGATCAGCGTGAACATGTTGAGGTTGCGGGTCTGCAATGATTGCCAGCCGCGCACGAAGAACGGCCAGCCGGCCCACAGCACCGCGGGCGTGGCGAAGACGAGCTGAATCCAGTTCGACATGATTGGGTCGACCCAGCCGTGACCGCCGACGAGATGGCCGCCCATTTCCAGCGCAACCGTCGGCAGCGTGAGCACGAGCCCGATCCAGAACCGGCGCGTCATGTCCGCAAGCTCCGGGTTGGCCGGCGCATCAAGGCTTGCGACCTCAGGCTCCAGCGCCATGCCGCAGATCGGACAGCTTCCCGGGCCGACCTGGCGGATCTGCGGATGCATCGGGCAGGTGTAGATCGCGCCCTCCGGCGCCGCGGCCTGCGGCCGCTTGTCCTTTTCCAGCCAGGCGACGGGATCGGCGGCGAACTTGGTGCGGCAGCCCGCCGAACAGAAATGGAAGGTCTCGCCGCGGTAGTCGAAGCGGTGCCTGCTGGTCAGGGGATCGACGTGCATCCCGCAAACGGGATCGCGCATCCGCGCGGTGTTCCCGGTAGCGCTTTCCGGCCTGTCCATGAGCTCACCCGGCTTGAAAAGATATACCCTATAGGGGTATATAGGCCGCATGCGAAAAGACATCAAGGCTTCCTGTCAGAAGCGCCTCAACCGGATCGAGGGCCAGGTCCGCGGCCTCGCCAGGATGGTCGAGGAGGACCGCTATTGCATCGACATCGTCACCCAGATCGCGGCGGTGCGGGCCGCGCTGCGGCGCGTCGAGGAAGAAGTGCTGAGGGATCACGTGTCGCACTGTGTCGAAGGCGCCATCCGTAGCGGCGACAAGGCCGATCAGCGGGCAAAAATCGCGGAGCTGATGGCCGTGATCGGCCGTTCCGACCGTTGAAATAGGCACCTGAGCCTGACGCGCACCCGCGGCCGCTTCGCCGGAAAACGCGTCAGTTTCCGTACAGATAGTTCGGCAGCCACAGCGTCATGCCGGGCCAGATATACATCAGCACCAGGCAGACGATGACGATGAACATGTAGGGCATCATGCCCGAAAAAATCTGGTTCAGCGTGACATGCTTGGGCGCGACGCCTTTCAGGTAGAACGCCGACATCGCTACCGGCGGCGACAGGAACGCGGCCTGCAGGTTCACGAACACCATCACGCCCCACAGGATCGGGTCGATGCCGAAGTGCTTGAGCATCGGCAGGAAGATCGGCACGAAGATCACGATGATCTCGGTCCATTCCAGCGGCCAGCCCAGGATGAAGATGATCGCCTGCGACAGGATCATGAACTGGACCGGCGTCATGTTGAGCGACAGCACCCAGTTTTCCAGCAGCGCCTGGCCGCCGAGGAGGGCGAACACCGCCGAGAACAGCGCCGAGCCGACGAACAGCCAGCACACCATCGAGGTGGTTTTCGCGGTCAGGAACACCGCCTCCTTGGTGCGTTTCCAGTCCAGCGTCCGGGCCATGAACGCCAGCAGGAACGCGCCGGCGGCGCCGACCGCGGCCGATTCCGTGGCGGTGGTGAGTCCGAGCAGGATCACCGCCAGCACCACCGCCGTCAGGATGCCGAGCGGCATCACCGATGAGACCAGCAGTCGCAGGATCTCGAACTGCTCGGCTTCCATGATCCAGTAATAATACAGCAGCACCAGCCCGAAGATGCCGGCGATGAACGCGAAGTAGACATAGAACTCCGGCGGCGGCCCGGTGTAGGAGGGCGTGGCGATGGTGCTGCGCAGTTCGGCGCTGCCCATCTGCTGCAGCGCTTCCGGCTCGCTGTGGGTCGCGGCGCCGGACCGGCCGCCGCCAAGCTCCTGCAGCTTCTCTTCCGCCGGCTGGGAAGCGGCGCCGGCGCCAAGCGGCTGCGGCGCGTCGTTCGCCTTTTGCAGCGTCGAGGCCGCCACGGTTGGCGGGAGGTCCGGCTGCTGGTGAATCACCACGTACCACCACGCCGCCCACAGCGTCGCCGCCGTCAACACCAGCGGCACCAGCGCAAAGCCGAAATTCTTCAGCAGCACCGGATAGCGCAGCCGCGCACCGTCGACCTGGATGTTCATGGCCCGGCCCGGCGCCAGCACCGCGGCAGCCAGCGTCGGCAGCATCTTGCGCGAATAGGCCCGCTGCAACTCGGTGATCCATGGCCGGACCGGCACGCGGGTTTCGGATTCGGGAAGCTTTGGCGCGATCTTCGGATTCAGCAGCGCCCAGCCGATGACATAGACGAGATACAGGAACGCCAGGAAGAATCCCGGGAACATCGCCGCGGCATAAAGCTTCACCACCGATTGTCCGGCCACCGCCGCATAGACGATGATCATCACCGAGGGCGGGATCAGGATGCCGAGCGTGCCGCCGGCGGTGATGACGCCGGACGCGAGCTTGACGTCGTATCCGGCCTTCAGCATCGGGTTGAAGGCGATGACGCCCATCAGCACCACCACGGCGCCGACCAGGCCGGAAGCGATGCCCCAGAACGTGCAGACGATCAGCGTTGCGACCGCGAGCGAGGCCGGCACGCGGCGGAACGCAAGCTGGATCGAATAGAACATCTTGTCGACCAGCGCGCCGCGCTCCATCACGTAGCCCATCAGCACGAACAGCGGGATCGAGATCAGGACGTCATTGGTCATGGCGCCATAGGTGCGCTGGACCATCAGGTCGAAGATGTGATTGTCGGACCAGGCCTCGCCGCCGCGGTAATAGGCGAAGAAGCCGAAGAACATGCCGAGCCCCATCAGCGTAAACGCCGTCGGGAAGCCCATCATGATCACGACCACGATGAGCCCGAGCATCAGAAGTCCGAGTGCCGGATCGCTCATCGCTGCAAGTCCCCGCCCATGCCGCGCTGCCGCGCGCTTTCCTCGATCTCCTGGGCGTGCGCGATCGCCTCCCTGCGCGTCGCCTCGTCGACATGCTCGCTGTGCGCCAGCTGTTCCTCGACGACGTCGATCTCGCTGACGTCCTTGAGCCGGCTCGGCCACACGCCGGTCTTCAGGCACACCACGCAGCGGGTGATCTCGGCCGCGCCCTGCAGCAGCAACAGCGCGCCGGCGAGCGGGATCATGAACTTGAAGGGGTAGACCGGCGGCCCGTCGGCGGTCACGTTGGAATGCTCGTTGATGACCCACGACGCCGACGCGTAGTCCCAGCCCGCATAGGCCAGTGCGGCAATGCCGGGCAGGAAAAACACGATGTAGAGCACGAGGTCGAGCGACGCCTGGGTCCGCGGCCGCATCGAGCTGTAGAGGAAGTCGCCGCGGACATGGGCGTTCTGCGCCAGCGTGTAGGCGCCGCCGACCATGAACAGCGTGCCGTAGAGCATGTTGGAGGCGTCGAAGATCCACGCCGTCGGCATGTTGAGAACGTAGCGCTTGAACACCTCGGCGCAGACCAGCGCCATCAGCCCGACGATCAGCCACGCGGCGGCCTTGCCGAACCAGGTGCTGATGCCGTCGATGGTGTGCAGGAAGCGCTGCGCGTTCATGGGGCCGGGCCGCAAATCGAGGGAATGGTCAGAGCAGCATGTATCGCAGAAAAAGCATCATCCGGGACATTGCTGTCCCGGATGATGGCTTATTCGCGTGGACGGCTACGTCAAGTCCGCTTCTTGGCGTTGGGGCCGAAATAGTGGTTGTAGGCCATGCGGCGGCTGACCACCGTGTCTTGCTCCCACTGCGTCGCCCGCTTGGCGAACGCGATCTGGGATTCGACGATTTCCTTGAACAGCGGATTTTCCGCCGACTTCTTCTCCACGACCTGGTCGTAGATCTCCAGCTGCTTCTGCAGGATCGAGTCCGGCGTCTTGTAGAACTTGACCTTGTCCTTGGTCTGCAGCTCTTCGTAATCCTTGGAATAGCGGTCGATCGCCTTCCAGGCCATGTCCTGCCCCGCGGCCTCGGTGGCGACCGCGATGATCGCCTTCATCTTTTCGGGCAGGGCGTCGTATTTCGTCTTGTTGAACATGATTTCGAACTGCTCGGCGTTCTGGTGGTAGCTCTGCAGCATGCAGACCTTGGAAACGTCGGCGAAGCCGAGGATGCGATCCGACGTCGCGTTGTTGAACTCGGCCGCGTCGAGCAGGCCGCGGTCCATCGCCGAAACGATCTCGCCGCCCGGCAGCGCGTTGACGGCGGCGCCGAGCCCGGTAAACACGTCGATCGAGATGCCGACCGTCCGGAACTTGACGCCCTGGAGATCTTCCGCCTTGGTCACCGGCTTCTTGAACCAGCCGAGCGGCTGGGTCGGCATCGGTCCGTAGGGGAACGAGACCACATTGGCGTTGATCGAGGCGTAGAGCTTGGCCAGCAGTTCCTTGCCGCCACCATATTTGTGCCAGGCCAGCAGCATGTTGGCGTCCATCGCGTAGCCCGGTCCGGAGCCCCACAGCGCCAGCGCGTTCTGCTTGCCGTAGTGATAGACCAGCACGCCGTGGCCGCCATCGAGCGTGCCCTTGGATACCGCGTCGAGCAGGCCGAAAGCCGGGACCACCGCGCCGGCCGGAAGCACCTCGATCTTCAGGTCGCCGCCGGTCATGTCGTTGACCTTCTTGGCGAAGTCGAGCGCGTATTCGTGGAAAATGTCCTTGGCGGGCCAGGTGCTCTGCCAGCGCATGCTGACCGGACCCTGTGCGCTTGCGATGTTCGGCGCAGCGACGGTTGCCGCGGCGCCGGCGGCGGCGGCCTTCAGAAAGTTGCGACGTGTTGAACTCTTGCCCTTGGTCGGTTTGGTCATCGACGTCCTCCCGGTTGAACCGGCCCTTGCTGGCCGGCTGGATTGGGGCGAACTCTAGAGGCGGGCCGCGAGTTTTGGCAAGCAGGCGTTGCGTCCATGCGGCTAAAGTCGTGGGCAGAAACCGGCGCGGCGCCAGGCTCCCCACCGGGTTAAGGTTAAGGGTGCAACCGAGAACAGGCGATCGCGGGTAGCGGGTCCGGTCAGGTGCTGCTGCCTGCCGCGGTCGCGACCGGCAGGACCTCGTTGGCGGCGCGGTCGGGGGTGTCTTCCTTCCAGCGCACCGAGCCGAACGGCCGTTCCAGCATGCGGCGAACCCGTACCGGCTCGGGCCCGAGATGAAAGTCGATCGCGCGCTGGTGCAATGCCCGCTCGGACTGGGTCGGGCGGTTGCGTTGGCGCAGATAATCCAGCCAGGTCGGGCAGTGATAGCGTTCGGTCCACAATTCGGGGTCGGCGATGTCGCGCGCGATCGACCAGCCATAGGCGCCGTTGCGCTGGCGGCTGAGTTGCACTTCCTGCATCACGTTGTGGAACGCGCGGGCGCTGGCCTGCGCGACGCGATACTCGATCTCGACCACCAGCGGGCCGCTGCGCCCGGTCAACGACAGCCGCACTTCGGGGTCGGCGAGAATTTCGGTGGAGTCCTCGTTGCGTGCGCCGACCGGCGGCATCCGCAGCCAGATGCCGAGCAGCGGGGATACCAGCATCAACCCGGCCGAAACCAGCAGCGCGACCTCGACCCCGGCGAGATCGGTGAGATGGCCCCAGCCCCAGCTTCCGACCGCGATACCGCCGGCGATCGAGGCCTGGAACGCCGCCAGCGAGCGGCCCGCGACCCAGCGCGGCGCCGAGAGCTGGACGCCGATATTGAACAAGGCCACCGCCAGCATCCAGACCGCGCCGGCCAGCACCAGGGCGATCGCCGTCAGTACCGGATGCGTGCTCATGGCGACGGCCGCGATCGCGCCGGCCATCGAGATCGCGCAGGCGCGGACCGCCGCCTCGCCGCTCATGCGCCGGCGCACCTCGGCAATATTCAGCGCGCCGATCACCGCGCCCATGCCGAAGGCCCCGAGCATGATGCCGTAGGTCTGCGCGCCGCCATTCAGCAGGTCGCGCGCAACCAGCGGCAACAGCGCCGAGACCGAACCGCCGATGATTCCGGTGACCAGCGTCCGCGCCAGCACGGTGCGGATCGAGGGTGAATTGGCGATGTAGCGCACGCCCGAGACGATGGCGCGGTTGAGACGCTCGCGCGGCAGCCGCGATGGCTCGTTGGCGCGCTTCCACAGCAACAGCACAAACATCAGCGGCAGATAGAGCAGCGCGTTGGCCGCGAACGCCGCAACCGCGCCCGCGGTCGCGACCACGATGCCGCCGACCGCCGGCCCGAAGCTGCGCGCAATGTTGTAGCTGATGCCGTTGAGCGCGACGGCCGACGGCAGGGTTTCCGCCGGCACCTGCTCGCTGACCGAGGCCTGCCAGGCCGGACCAAACAGCGCCATGCCGCTGCCGATCACGAAGCACAGCGCCAGCAGCACGTTCGGCGTGACCAGGCCGAGCCACGCCAGCACGGTCAGCACGGTCGCGCCGACCAGCGCGATCGCCAGCGCCACCAGTGCGACAATGCGCCGGTCATGCATGTCGGCGATGGCGCCGGCCGGCATCGCGATCAGCATCACCGGCAGCATCAACGCGGTCTGCACCAGCGCAACCTTGTCGGCCGAAGACGTCATCTGCGTCATCGCCCAGGCCGCACCGACGCCCTGGATCAGGATGCCGAGATTGGAGACGAGGCTGGCGATCCAGATGCGACGGAACACGGCGTGCCGCAACGGCGCCGCGATGCTGTCGGACGCAAGAAGCGAACGCTTCGGTTGGTCGGTCATGGTCCGTTCCGTTGGCCCCGCCGTCGCCGGCCTGATTCCCTTGAGAGTGATGCCCGCGAAAGGCCCGACCTGTCCAGCCGCCGCACCTCCCAGGCGCGCCGGAACCCGGCTTGGTGAAAGATCATTCCTGGGTTCCGCGCCCGAAGGGTCGGCGTTTCCGCAGCGGCCGACCGTATTTCACGGCCGGCGTTTCTTTGCATTGCCGGGATCGAAGACATAGATTGAAAACTCAGCCCAAAGATAGCGGTTTCCGGGCTGCGAAAGGGAACGCGATGAGCCTGGCCGAAGCCCACGATGCGCCACTGGCCCGCGCCCCGCTGGTGCCGCCGAGCCCGCCGCGCGCGCCCGACGACATGACGGTGTTCGGCCGGATCAGGGCGATCCGCATCAGCCCGATCGGCAGCTGGGGACAGCGCGCCTATGAGGACGATATCGTCCAGGGCCGCTTCTTCGGGCGCAGCAGTTTCATTCTCAACACGCCGGATGCGATCCGGCACGTGCTGGTAGACAATTACGAAAACTATACCCGCACGCCGGCCGGCATCCGGGTGTTGCGGCCGATCCTCGGCGAAGGCCTGCTGATCGCGGAAGGGCGCGCATGGAAGCACCAGAGGCGCACCCTGGCGCCGGCCTTTACCCCGCGGGCGGTGATGACGCTGGTTCCGCACATGCTGGCTGCGACCGACGACACGATCGCCAAGCTCAGGGCTTCCAGCAACGCCCCCGTCGACCTGCGCGAGGCGATGCAGCGGATGACGCTGGAAATCGCCGGCCGCACCATGTTCTCGTTCGGGATGGACCGCCACGGCGCCGCGCTGCGCGATTTCGTGATGGAGTATGGCGAGCGGCTGGCGCGCCCGCATGTTCTCGATCTGCTGCTGCCGCTGAACTGGCCGAGCCCGCAGGATTTCGCACGCGCCCGCTTTCGCAAGCGCTGGACCGCGTTCGTCGCCATGCTGATGGCCGAGCGCCGCGTTGCCGGCAAGAACGCGGGCGCGCCGGCGCGCGACCTGTTCGACCTGATGGGCGACGCGCGCGATCCGGAAACCGGCGAGGCCTTCACCGATGAACAGCTCGGCGACCAGGTCGCGACGATGATTTTGGCCGGCCATGAGACGACGGCGACGGCGCTGTTCTGGGCGCTCTACCTGCTCGCGCTTGATCCTGCGACGCAGGAGCAGGTGGCGGGGGAGGTCTCGGCTGCGACCGTCAACGGCGCGCTCGATATCGAGCGGCTCAGATTCACCCGCGCGGTGATGGACGAGACCATGCGGCTCTATCCGCCGGCGTTCCTGATCGCGCGCGCGGCGGCCGGGCCGGATGTAATCGCGGGCAGGCCGGTCAAGCCCAAGGACGTGATCCTGATCGCGCCATGGCTGCTGCACCGGCACGAAAAGCTCTGGCGCGAACCGAACGCCTTCATGCCGTCGCGCTTCATGACCGGCACGCCGCCGGATCGCTTCGCCTATCTGCCGTTCGGCGTCGGCGCGCGGGTCTGCATCGGCGCGCATTTCGCGCTGGTGGAAGCGACCCTGGCGCTGGCGAAGATGATCGGCGCGTTCCGGGTCGGCCTGGCCGACAAGGCCCCGGTGATGCCGGTCGGCGTGGTGACGACCCAGCCCGACCGCTCGCCGATGTTTGCGATCACGCCGCGATAGCATGGCATCAGCATACCCCCGGACCTGATCCGGGGGTGAATGCCGGTTCGAGTGAAGAAGAGCGTTGCAAAAAAGCGCGTCTTGCGCCGCCATTCTCGAACCATCATCTAAGGCACCGGCATGAGCGACGTTCAGGCACAGTTTTCGGTCTTGAGGCAAACCGCCGACCCGGCGGTGGCCGAGGCCATTGCCGCGCTCATCGAGACCGGCGAGGATCACCAGCTCAACCGGATCAACGTCCTGGATTTCTCGAAGCGGACCGGGCTCGACGAAGAGCGGGTGATTTCCGGCTTTCTCCACGCTTCGCGGCTGGGCCTGTTCGAACTGACCTGGAACGTGCTGTGCCCGGGCTGTGGCGGCGTGCTCGATGCCCATTCGACGCTGAAATCATTGCGTCATGACGATTACAATTGCGCGCTGTGCGCGGCGGGTTACGAGGCCTCGGTCGACGAACAGGTGGAAGTTGCCTTTACCGTCAGCCCGCGTGTCCGGCGCATCGCCGCGCACGACCCGAACACGCTGCCGATCTGGGATTATTTCAAGCAGGTATTCTGGAGCTCGGGCATCGAACTCAACAAGGAATCGTTTGAGTCCCTGACCGAGGAGGTGGTGATCGACGCACTTGAACTCCCGGCGGGCGAGAAGGCGGTGCTGTCGCTGCAATTGCCGGCGCAGTTCATCATCGTGTTCGAGCCGGTGACCCATTCTGCGCAATTCATCGACGTCCAGGGCGAGCCCACCAAGGAACGTCAGCAACTATCCCTGATGTACAACAACGTCCATGCGCCGACCGGAACCACTACCATGCGTCCCGGGCCGTTGCGGCTGTCGCTCGACAATCAGACCGGTGCGCGGGTACTGCCATCGGTGTTCATCGCCGCCGATGGCCTCCATCATCTGCTCGGAAAGAGGAAGCCATTCCTGACTGCCAAGCGGATGCTGACCAACCAGACGTTCCGCGACGTCTACAAGGCTGACAATCTCAATATCGACCAGCGGCTGAAGATCACGTCGCTGACATTCCTGTTCACCGATCTGAAGGGATCGACGGCGCTGTACGAGCGGGTCGGCGATCTCTCCGCCTTCGACCTGGTGCGCGCGCATTTCCGTGCGCTGCTGGAAATCATTTCGTCCGAAAAGGGCGCGGTGGTCAAGACCATCGGCGACGCTGTGATGGCGACGTTCATGAGGCCGGAACACGCACTTGCCGCCAGTTTTCGGATGCGGTCCGCGATGGCGGCGCTCAACGCCCAGCGCGGCACCGAGGACCTGATCGTCAAGATCGGGATTCATGAAGGCCCATGTCTGGCCGTGATGCTCAACGAGCGGCAGGATTATTTCGGCCAGACCGTCAATATCGCCGCCCGCGTGCAGAGCCTTTCGACTTCGCAGGAGATTCACATCACCGGCCCGGTGATCGATTCGCCCGCGGTGGCCGCGCTTCTCGAGAAGGAGGCCATCAGGCCGATTCAGAAGCAGGCGGCGCTGCGCGGCATCGCCGACAAGATCGTGGTGTACGAGATTCCCTGAGGGGCTTATTCGATAATGATCTCACCAAGCATGCCGAGCTCCGCGTGCGACTTGCCATCCGCAGTCTTGATGTCGCAGCGCAGGTCGCTGGCCCGGCCGGCGGCGATCGGCACCAGCCACCATTCGGCGGATTGTCCGGGATAGACCTCAATCTCGCGGATCGCGCCCTTGAATTCGGCGAGCGTCACCGGCTTGCCGCTCTGCTGCTGCGTGACCTGCACCTTGCGCGTAAACACCATCTGCGAGAACGCATGCGAGGTGAAGTAATGCGGGTCGCTGCTGCCGTTGCGCAGCACCAGCTTGTAGAGCTTGCCGGTTTCGAGCCGCAACTGCCTTGGCGTGAATTCATGCTTGCCGGGCGAGCCGAGATCGACCGTGATTTCGATCGGGGCCTGTCGCGACAGGTCGCCGGCCGCCAGCGCCGCTCCCGAAGCAAGCCCCAGCGCCACGGCGACGCCGATCGCTGAGCGGGGTGACCTCTTGGGCATGTGTCCCTCCTGAAATTATCCAAATGAAACAACGATTTTTCTAATAATGCAAATGCGAATGATTTGCAAGTAATAGTTCGCCATCCCTGCGGCGAAGCGGCTGATCTAGGGGCAGCCCCGGTTGGGGCGGCTTTGTCGCGCCGATTGCGAATGCGGGATCGCTATCCCATATTCGATCGAACCGCCTTCCCCCCGATTCTTGCGAGCAGGTTGATGCTGGACGGACTGCGCCAATTCATTGCCGACATCCTTGCTCCCAGCGCCGAGGCCGACCGGACGTTTGACGATACCGGCTATCTCCTGGCGGCAACCGCGTTGCTGGTCCATGTCGTCTCGCTCGACGGCGAGCCGAGCCGGGTCGAGAAGCGCAAACTGCACAGCCTGATCGAAACCAGGTTCAAGCTCGATCCCGGCACCGCGGACCAGCTGATCGCGTCGGCCACGCGCGTCGAAGGCGAGGCGGTTGATCTCTACAATTTCACCAGCGTCATCATGCGTTCGGTGAATGAGGAGGGCAGGCTGCGCATCATCGAGATGATGTGGGAAGTGGTCTATGCCGATGGTCAGGTCAGCGAATTCGAGGACAACGTGGTCTGGCGGGCGGCGGACCTTCTGGGCATTTCGTCGCGAGACCGCATCGAGCTCAAGCACCGGGTGGCGGAACGGCAAGCGGGGCGGCCGGCCGATGCGGCGCAGGCGACGGGTTGAGACCCGATTTTTCGTCTCGATGGAATCGAAACAAGGCGATCACGGCTGATCCGACGTCATGATTGGCGGGCGTTGGCGCGGCCTCGTTGGAAGCTGCGCACGCGTGCAACGGGCGGCGCAACCAGTCGTCATCGCGCCCACAGGCCTCAAAAGGCCTGAAAACAAGCCCGCCGCGCGGCGCGACGGCCGCTGACATGGCTGACACGACTTGCGTCTGACCACCGGCCTATGCTCTCGTCCGCCCGCGACATCGACCATTGATTTAGAGCATTCGATCGTGACTGAGCGTGTGACGCTGATTACCGGCGCGTCGGCGGGCATTGGCAGCGAATTGGCGCGCGTCTTTGCATCGGAAGGCCATCGCGTGGCCCTGGTGGCCCGGCGTGGTGATCGCCTCACGGCGCTTGCGGAAGAAATCACGGCCGCCGGCGGCATGGCGCCGATCGTGATTCCCTGCGACCTGATGCAGCCGGACTCCGGCGACAGGATCGCCGAGGCGTTGGCCGCCGCCGGCGTTGAGATCGAGTACGTCGTCAACAACGCTGGATACGGCCTGTTCGGCAGGGCGAACCAGCAGGATCTCGGCGATCAGCTCGACATGATCGCCGTCAACATCCGGGCGCTGACCGAGCTGTCGTTGCGGTTTTCCGACCATCTGATCCGCCATCGCGGCGGTCTCCTCAACATCGGATCGATCGCGGGGTTCATGCCGGGACCGGGAATGGCGGTCTATTACGCATCCAAGGCCTATGTGCTTTCGTTCACCGAGGCGATGCGTGCCGAGCTGGCGCCGCACGGCGTGCGTGTCACGGTCGTATGCCCCGGCCCGGTCCCTTCGGAATTTCAGGCCCGCGCCGGGCTGAAACCCGGATTTGACTCGGTGGTCCTCAACGTCCTGCCGGCCGCCGTCGCCCGCCAGGCCTATCGCGGCTTGATGTCCAACAAGCGCGCGGTGTTGCCCGGCTTTGGCATCAAGATCGTGCCGATCCTGCTCCGTTTCTTCCCACGCTCGTTTGTGCTCGGAGCCGTCGGCCGATTCCAGCTGCGCAAGCGCTAAGGCGGCATTTTCGAAGTCCAGGCCGGCCCGTGTGGGCAGTGTGACCAGGCGCACAGATGGCCCGCGCCTTGCTTATAATCTCCCGCAAGTCCGCGTCAGATCACCTGAAATTAACACTCACCTCGGCATGATTTGCGTTCGAGGTGCGCCCGAGGCCACGTCAATGTCGTTCCGGTCGATCAAAAAAGGCCATATCGTCCAGCCTTTTACCGGGCAGACGCGGTGGAATCCGCTGCCGGTCTTGATCGTCCTGCACCAGGAGACATCAACGCCGGGCCGGGTCGGCAATGCGCTGCGCGCGCTCGGCCATCCCCTCGACATCAGGCGCCCGCGGTTCGGCGACCCCCTGCCGGAAACGCTCGAACAGCATGCCGGCGCGGTGATTTTCGGCGGCCCGATGAGCGCCAACGATCCCGACGAGTATGTGCGCCGGGAGATCGACTGGATCAAGGTGCCCTTGCGAGAGCAGCGGCCGTTTCTGGGCATTTGCCTCGGCGCCCAGATGCTCGCCCGGCAACTCGGCGCGCCGGTCGCGCCGCATCGCCAGGGCCGGGTCGAGGTCGGTTACTATCCGATCCGTCCCACCGCCGCCGGGCATGCGCTGTGCCCGGACTGGCCGGAGCGGGTCTATCACTGGCATCTCGAAGGGTTCCAACTGCCGCGCGGCGCCGAACTGCTCGCCGAAGGCGACGATTTCCCGGTGCAGGCGTTCCAGTCGGGCCACGCGTTCGGCTTCCAGTTTCATCCCGATGTGACCTACGCGCTGATGCACCGCTGGACCACCAAGGGATGCGCGCGGCTGGATTCGCCGGGCGCGCATCCCCGTCATCTTCACTTCGAAGGTCGCGCGATGCATGACGCGTGCGAACGCGCGTGGCTGACGAACTTCATCGCGCGCTGGCTCGCGCGCGCGCCACGATCGAGCGTGCTGCAAGCCGCCGAATAGCCGCTTGCCGGAATTTGTCCGCCGCCGGCCGATTGGCTCCGAAAATCTCCGATTGTGATAGTATCGCTGTCCAAAGCGCGCCAAACGCTGGAAATCACAAGGGAGGTCGCGGGTGAACTATCAGCATATTCTCTACGAGGTGAGCGACAAGATCGCGACCATCACGCTCAACCGGCCTGAGCGCATGAACGCCTGGACCGCGGTCATGGAGCGCGACGTGCGCCACGCGATGGAGGCTTGCGCTGCCGACGACAATGTCCGCGTCATCATCCTCACCGGCGCCGGGCGCGCGTTCTGCGCGGGCGCCGACATGGAGGCGTTGCAGGGCATCGACCCCAACGAGGTCAGGCGCGGCGAGAGCACCCCGTCGTTCGACATGAACCGCCGGGCGGACTGGCAGACGCGCTACGCTTACTACCCGGCGATCCCAAAGCCGGTGATCGGCATGCTCAACGGCGCCACTGCCGGCATCGGCCTGGTGCACGCGCTCTATTGCGACCTGCGGTTTGCGGCCGACAACACCGTTTTCACGACCGCGTTCGCCCGCCGCGGGCTGATCGCCGAGCACGGCATCAGCTGGATGCTGCCGCGCATCGTCGGCCACGCCAACGCGCTCGACCTGTTGATGTCCGCGCGGCGGGTCCCAAGCGACGAGGCGCTGCGCATCGGCCTGGTCAACCGGCTCTATCCGCCGGACCAGTTGCGCGAGCAGACCTATGCCTATGCCCGCGATCTCGCCGATTTCGTTTCGCCGAGTGCGATTTCGGTGATCAAGCGCCAGCTCTACGACGTGCCGTTCCAGACGCTCGCGGAAGCCACCATCGACGCCAACCGCGAAATGCAGATCGCGCTGAAGGGAAGTGATTTCAAGGAGGGGGTGGCGAGCTTCGTGGAGAAGCGCGCGCCGAAGTTTACGGGGAGGTGAGGGGTCGATCTACCGGAATTCGCCGAGGTAAGGCTTGCCCAGGCCCGCCGTCGCCCTTCGGGCTATGGCGTGGCAGCCTTCGCTCACTTCGCTACGATAGACTTTCCGGGCTTGCCCAGCCGAAGCTCGCGAAGCGAGCGAAGGCTGGTGGAGCCAGGCGGGATCGAACCGCCGACCTCGTCATTGCGAACGACGCGCTCTCCCAGCTGAGCTATGGCCCCATCGCGACCGCCTCGATGTGATCCGAAGCGCCCGACAATCGGCGCCATTTACCGTCCGGCCCAAGGTCAAGTCAAGAACGGTGCAAGAAACCTGAAGCAGCCGGTTTCAGCGTCATTTTGCCGGGAACTTCACTTGTTTGCGGCGGGCCAAACCGATATCTAGCTTGACGACCCATCTGCGAGCCCCCGCCATATGCGCGCTATCCTCGACATCATCATCATCATCCTCGACCTCTATGTCTGGCTATTGATCGCCTCAGCCATCCTGTCCTGGCTGATCGCCTTCAATGTCGTGAATACGCGCAACCAGTTCGTCGCGGCGGTGGCGGAATTCCTCTACCGGATCACCGAGCCGGCGCTGGCGCCGATCCGCCGGTTCATGCCCAATCTCGGCGGTCTCGACATCTCGCCGATTATCCTGATCCTGATCATCCTGCTGATCCAGCGCGTGATCGCCTACTACATCTACCCCAACGTCTTCTGATGGCGGACGTCACCCGCTGATGGACGCCTGGTGTTGAGATGACCGCCCGCATCATCGATGGAAAGCTCATCGCAGCCGAGCTTCGCGCCCGCGTCGCCGACGAGGTGGCGCGGCTCAAGCGCGCGCATCGGTTGACGCCGGGGCTTGCGGTGGTGCTGGTCGGCAATGACCCCGCCAGCGAGGTCTATGTCCGCAGCAAGCACACGCAGACCCAGGCCGCCGGCATGGCCTCGTTCGAGCACCGGCTGTCCGCCGAAATCGCGCAGGCCGACCTGCTGGCGCTGATCGCGAAGCTGAACCGCGATCCCGCGGTGCACGGCATTCTCGTGCAATTGCCGCTGCCGAAGTCGATCCACACCGAAACGGTCATCAACGCCATCGATCCGGCCAAGGATGTCGACGGGTTGCATCCTAGCAATGCCGGCCGGCTCGCCGGCGGTTTCGAGGCGCTGTCGCCGTGCACGCCGCTCGGCTGCATCATCCTGACCAAGAGCGTGCATGCCTCGCTGGAGGGCATGAACGCCATCGTCATCGGCCGTTCCAACCTGGTTGGCCGGCCGTTGCTGCAATTGCTGCTCAACGAGAACGCGACGGTGACGATCGCGCATTCGCGCTCGCGCGAGCTGGCGCGACTCTGCGCCCGCGCCGACCTCGTCTACGCCGCCGTCGGCAGGCCGGAGATGGTGCGCGCCGACTGGATCAAGCCGGGTGCTACCGTGATCGACGTCGGGATCAACCGGCTGCCAGCCGGCGACGGCAAGACCCGGCTGGTCGGCGATGTCGCCTTCAGGGAAGTGGCCGAGGTGGCGGGCGCGATCACGCCGGTGCCGGGTGGCGTCGGGCAGATGACGGTGGCGTGCCTCCTGGTCAACACGCTGCGCGCGGCCTGCGCGATTGCCGGGCTGCCGAAGCCGGGGGTGTAGATGGTCGTCGTTCCGGGGCGCGCGCGGAGCGGGCGAACCCGGAACCTCGAGATTCTCAGGTGCGCAATTGCGCACCATAGCTCGATGCTTCGCATCGCCCCGGAATGACGGGCTCACGTCTTTGCCTTCGCCCGCTCGATGCCTTCCATGATCAGCCGATGCGCGTCCGCGGCGTCGCCCCAGCGCAGCACCTTCACCCATTTGCCGGGCTCGAGATCCTTGTAGTGCTCGAAGAAGTGCTGGATCTGCTGCAGCGTGATATCCGGCAGGTCGCTGTAGTTCCTGACCTTGTCGTAACGCTGGGTCAGTTTGGAGGAGGGCACCGCGATGATCTTTTCGTCGCCGCCCGCCTCGTCCTCCATCAGCAGCACGCCGACCGGCCGCACGCTCATGACCGCGCCCGGCACGATCGCGCGGGTATTGGCGACCAGAACGTCGCAGGGGTCGCCGTCGCCTGACAGCGTGTGCGGGATGAAGCCGTAATTGCCGGGATAGCGCATCGCCGTGTAGAGAAAGCGGTCGACCACCAGCGTGCCGGCCTCCTTGTCCATCTCATATTTGATCGGCTCGCCGCCCACAGGCACTTCGATGATGACATTGACGTCGTGCGGGGGATTTATTCCAATCGAAATGGCGTCAATACGCATGGCGCGCTCCGCTGGGAATTCGGGGCATGGCTGGGATCAGCCGCCCGTTAGAGCATGATCCGGAAAAGTGTGCAGCGGTTTTCCGGAAAGATCATGCTCAAACAAATAGTCAGAGCGGGATGACGATTCGAAGAACAGTCATCCCGCGCTGGGGTCGGTTTAGACCCGAAGCAGAGCTGGGAAAAGCGCGATAAGCCTCAGTTGTTCCAGGCGAACGCGACCTTGTCGAGCGATTTGGGCCCGAACTTCTCCGAGGAGCGCGCCACCATGCGCCCGCCCAGCGCGCGGTAGAACTCCGTCGCCGGATCATTATCGGACAGCGCCCAGATCACCATGCTCTTCAACCCGCTCTGCGCCAGGTCGCGGCGGGCGGAGGTGAATAGCCGGCGGCCGAAGCCAAGGCCCTGGAATTCCGGCCGCAGATAAAGCTCGTAAATCTCGCCTTCGAAATGCAGGCTGCGGGCGCGGTTGCGGCCGTAATTGGCGTAGCCCGCGACCTTGTCGCCGAACACCAGCACGCTGACGCGGCTGCCTTTGCGGATCGCGCTGTCCCACCATTGCGGGCCGCGACGGTTGATCAGCTTTTCCAGCTCGGCGCCGGGGATGATGCCCTGATAGGCCGAGCGCCAGGCTTCGTCATGGGTGGACGCCACCGCGGCGGCGTCCGCAGCTTTGGCCGGTCGAACTTCGATCAGGGTTGTGCTCATGATCAGATCAAAGCAAGTCGGCGCGCCGGCTTCAAGGTCCATCGTTAATTATCGGTTAACCTGTGGATTTTCTGCATCAGTTTTTTTGCTTGGGTGTCCCGGAAGAGGACATCAAGCTGCGTTAATCAGCATTTCGCCGCCGCGGGGAGGAAAAACCATCGCTGAAAGCACCGGGAACAACGCGAGTGCCAACTCCGTTCACGGAAAATTTGAAGCATCTGATTCGGCGGCGATATTTAGCCGGCGACGGGCGACTGCTTCGACTCACCGGGGACCATCCATGCGTCCACGCCTGTTTTGTGCCGTGGTGATCCTGGCCGTGCTCGGCGTCGGGACCGTCGCGGCGCAGCCCGGCGTCGGCGCGCAAGGGCCGGAAGGTGAACCTCACCGCTTGCAGCGGTGGCTGGTGCCGTCGCCGGATCGCGCAACCGCATCGCACGCGTTGCTGTTTCGGCCGCCGGGCGATGGACCGTTCCCGCTCGCCGTGATCGCGCACGCCTCCACCCAGAACGCGCTGCGGCGGGCGCAGATGCCGCAACCCGAATACCGCGCGCTGGCGGCGTGGCTGGTGGGGCGCGGTTTCGCCGTGCTGGTTCCGGAACGACCGGGCCATGGCGCCACCGGCGGCGGATATCTGGAGGACCAGGGCGGCTGCGACGAGGCTGACTATGCGCGGGCGGGGCGGGTCACCGCCGACATGATCGCCGCCGCGGCCGCGCCGCTGCGCCGGCAACCCTTCATCCGGCCGGGCGGCATCGTCGTGATCGGCCATTCGGCCGGCGCCTGGGGCGCGCTGGCGCTGGCAGGCCGGGACGCGGGCGAAATCGCCGCCGTCGTCGCCTTCGCGCCGGGCCGCGGCGGCCACGCCAACGACATCCCCGACCGGGTCTGCGCGCCGCAGGCGCTGATCTCGGCCGCGGGCGAATTCGGCAGGGCCGCGCGCGTCGCCGTGACCTGGCTGGTCGCCGCCAATGACAGCTATTTTTCCCCGGCGCTGTCGCAGCAACTGGCCGATGCGTTTCGCGGCACCGGGGGCAAGGCCGATTTCCGCGTGCTGCCGGCCCATGGCGGCGAGGGCCACTGGCTAGTGGAAACCGAAGCCGGGGTGGCACTCGCTGCGCCCGAACTCGATCGCGCCTTGAAGGCTATGTCTCCGAGCCCGGCGGGTAAGCGATGACAGACTGGTCCGACGACGATGTGATCCTCTACGACGGGCTGTGTGTGTTCTGCTCGCGCTGGATCCGCTTCGTCGCCGCGCGCGACACCGCGCGAAGGTTCCGCTTCACCGCGATCCAGTCACGCTACAGGACGAGGCTGGCGCAGGCCTTCGGCATCGATCCCGACGATCCCGACACCAACGCCGTGATCCATGGCGGCGTCGCGCATTCCAGATCCGACGCCGCGCTGACGGTGCTGGGCGCGCTGCCGGGATGGGGCTGGACGCGCGCGTTGCGCGCGGTCCCAAAGCCGATTCGCGACGCCGTCTATGATCTTGTCGCGCGAAACCGCTATGGCATCTTCGGAAAGTACGAGGCGTGCTTCGTGCCGGATGCGGAGATGCGGGAAAGGGTGATGGAGTAGGGGCCAACGCTTTCCCTGCCGTCATCGCGAAGAGCGGAGCGACGAACGCTGGGCGCGGCTAAAGGGCTCTCCGGGTCGCCCCGTTCTGCTTTGCATGGGGTTGTTTTCGCGTTTTTTTGTCTGAGTGCCCGTGCCGTGCCGATTGCGGCCATAGCCCGATCAACCCGCGCGCGCTGCCAGCACTTCCCCCGCCGCCCGCTCCCCCGAATCCCTTGCCCCGTGCGCGGTGGAAAAAAATTCCGGCGAGGTCGCCTCGCCGGCAAAGAACAATCTGCCATCGACGGGTGCGGCGAGCACCGCCCGGTCCCCGGCGTGCCCCGGCAGCGCGTGCGAGTAGGAACCGCGGGCGAAGGGGTCGTGGGCCCAGCGCGATTCCGCCAGCGGCTTCAGTCTGCGGCGGAAATCGCTGCCGAGGAACGCCACGATCTCGTCGATGCTTTGCGCGGCCAGCGCGCCGTCGCCGGCGTCCTCCAGCGCCTGCGCGAAGCGGCCGCCGAAGAAGCCTTCGATGCAGGGCTGGCCGAACGGGCGCAGATGATAGGTGCCCATGTCGGTGCGCATGGTGGCGCCGCGCAAATTTCCGTCCGTCGGCAACGCTTCAGGCTCGGCCAGCGCCAGCGTGACCTTGTCGGCGAGGCCGAGCGGCAGGCCGCGCGCGGCATCGACCTTGGCCGGCAGCGGCGGATGAAAGCGAATCGTCTCATCGGCGATCAGGCTGGTCGGGACGGTGACGATCACCTGGGCGGCGGTCAGCGTCCCCTGTGAGGTCTCGATGCGAACGCGCTTGCCGGAATGGTCGATCAGCGTCACAGCGCAATTCAGCGCCAGCGGACAGGCAGTGCCATAGGCCGCGACCAGCGCGCCGTAGCCGCGCCTGACGCGCCAGTTGATCTCGGTATCCTCATAGGCGTCCATGTCTGATATCGACACCTGGTCGAGTTCGCAGCCGTTGACGTAGGTGGAGATCGCATCGATCATCGGGTTCCAGCGGTTGCCGGGCTCCAGACAGAGACTGGCGGCGGCGTCGCGGCCGGCTTGCGCGGCCTGCTCGGCGCGATCGTAGAAGGCGTCGAGGGCGCGGATGAAGTCGGCGCGCTCGGCCGGCGGGAAGGCCTTGTCGAACGCCTGCTCGCGCCACGGCGGGCGGGTCTTGTCGATCGCGAAATCAAGCCGTCCGGCGATTTCCACGAACGAGTTGCGGTCGGCCGAGTGCAGCCAGCCGCAGCCGACGTCAAAGGTGACCTCAGGCGAGGCCATGACGGTGTGCGCGCGGCCGCCGCTGCGGCCTCGCGCTTCCAGCAGAATGACGGAGGGGCCGGAATCCTTCAGCGCATTGGCGGCGCCGAGGCCGGCGGCGCCCGCGCCGATGATGGCGACGTCGATGGTGGAGGGGAGGGATCTCATGTGCAGCATCTAGCACGTTCGCCGCCACGCCTGAAGCTGCCCCGCATGGCCGTCATCACCCGCGAAGGCGGGTGATCCATTATCCCAGAGACGATAGTGATACGGCCGATAGGCCTCAGCGTACTGGACGCCCCGCCTGAGCCTGTCATCGGGCGCGCATTCGCGCGACCCGTTGGCGGGGCATGACGAGAGTGGAGGCCTACGCCACTGCTTCCCGGGCCTTTTCCGCGCGCTTGCGGTCGTTGGCGTCGAGGAACTTCTTGCGCAGGCGGATCGACTTCGGGGTCACTTCGACCAGTTCGTCCTCCTCGATATAGGCCAGCGCCTTTTCCAGCGTCATCTTGATCGGCGGCGTCAGGCGCACCGCTTCGTCCTTCGAGGTGGTGCGGATGTTGGTGAGCTGCTTGCCCTTGAGGACGTTGATCTCGAGGTCGTTGTCGCGGGTGTGCTCGCCGACGATCATGCCCTTGTAGACCTTGCAGCCCGGCTCGATCATCATCGGGCCGCGGTCTTCCAGCTTGAACATCGCGTAAGCCACCGCTTCGCCCTGGTCGTTGGAGATCAGGACGCCGTTGCGGCGGCCCTGGATGTCGCCCTTGTAGGGTGCATAGCCGTGGAACAGCCGGTTCATGATCGCGGTGCCGCGGGTGTCAGTCAGCAATTCGCCCTGGTAGCCGATCAGGCCGCGGGTCGGCGCGTAGAACACCAGCCGCAGGCGATTGCCGCCGGAGGGGCGCATCTCGATCATTTCGGCCCGCCGCTCGCTCATCTTCTGCACCACGACGCCGGAGTGCTCCTCATCGACGTCGATCACGACTTCCTCGATCGGCTCCTTCCACTGGCCGGTCGCCTCGTCCTTCTGCAGCACCACCCGCGGGCGCGATACCGAGAGCTCGAAGCCTTCGCGGCGCATGGTCTCGATCAGGATCGCGAGCTGCAATTCGCCGCGGCCGGACACTTCCATCGAATCCCTGTCGGAAGCCTCGACCACGCGCAGCGCGACATTGCCTTCGGCCTCGCGCAACAGGCGGTCGCGGATCATGCGCGAGGTCACCTTGTCGCCTTCGGTGCCGGCCAGCGGCGAGTTGTTGACGATGAACGACATCGCCACCGTCGGCGGGTCGATCGGCTGCGCCACCAGCGGCGTCTCCACCGTGGGATCGCAGAAGGTGTCGGCGACGGTGCCCTTGGAAAGACCGGCGATGGCGACGATGTCGCCGGCCTCGGCCTCCTCGATCGGGGTGCGCTCGATACCGCGGAAAGCGAGGATCTTGGTGATGCGTCCCTGCTCGATGGTCTTGCCGTCGGCGCCTAACACCTTCACGGCCTGGTTCGGCTTGATCGATCCCGAGGTGATGCGGCCGGTGATGATGCGGCCGAGGTAAGGGTTGGCTTCGAGAATGGTGCCGATCATCCGGAACGGGCCGGCCTCGACGGTCGGCGGCGCGACGTGGCGCACGATCAGGTCGAACAGCGGCTGCATGCCGGCGTCGTGGGAGCCGTCGGGGCTCTCGGCCATCCAGCCCTGCTTGGCCGAGCCGTACAGGATCGGGAAATCGAGCTGCTCCTCGCTGGCGTCGAGTGCTGCGAACAGGTCGAACACCTCGTTGATGACTTCGGTCGGGCGCGCGTCGGGGCGATCGACCTTGTTGATGACGACGATCGGCTTCAATCCGACCTTGAGCGCCTTGGAGACAACGAACTTGGTTTGCGGCAGCGGGCCTTCGGCGGCGTCCACCAGCACCAGCGCGCCGTCCACCATGTTGAGGATGCGCTCTACCTCGCCGCCGAAATCGGCGTGGCCGGGGGTATCGACGATGTTGATGCGGGTGTCCTTCCACTGCACCGAGGCGGCCTTGGCCAGGATGGTGATGCCGCGCTCGCGCTCCAGGTCGTTGGAGTCCATCGCGCGCTCGGTCACCTTCTGGTTCTCGCGATAGGTGCCGGATTGCTGCAGCAGGCGGTCGACCAGCGTGGTCTTGCCGTGGTCGACGTGGGCGATGATGGCGACGTTGCGAAGGTTCATGGCTCTTCTTCTGGTCGTGCAAGGAACGCGCGATCTCTCCGGAAAACCGGGACCCACTTTTCCGGATCGCGCTCAAAACCTGAAATGCGAATGGGGCTATCGGCCTCGAACCTCGCCCCAAAAAGGAAGCCCGGCCAAAGGACCGGGCATACCTTACGCGTTGCAGCGCAATATATTCAGAAAACGCCAAAAAACAATGGTTTGTTTGGCATTCGGTTGATCGATTTTGGCATGACCGGCATGGAGCCTGTCGCGAACCGCTTGAAAGCGCTCTAAGTGCCCTTTTCGGGGTCGGGATAGACCCCCCGCAGCACCTCCTCGAAATGGGCCTTGACGGCCTCATTGCAACGGCAGGACCGGTTCTGCAGCGCGTCCGGGTTGCGAACCAGGATCGAGCCGCGCCGCGTCTCCAGCGTCCCTTCCGCCTTGAAGATCTGGATGACCCGGCTGGCGTAGGAGCGGCCGACCCCGAGCAGGGTCGCCAGCTGTTCGTGGGTCAGGGGCACCACGTCCTTGCCGTCGGTGCGCTCCATCGCGGCAAGGATCCATTTCGCGGTACGTTGTTCGATCGAATGGATCGCGTTGCAGGCGGTGGACTGGAAGATCTGGGCCAGCATGCAATCAGCGTAGCGCGCGAAGATGTTGTCGAGCGTCCTTGACTTCGATTTCGCCGCGTCGAGCTTGCCGACCGGCAGCCGCGCGAACGGGCCGGCAAACTTGACGGTGATGCGGGTATAGGCCGGCAGATGTCCCTGGCTGACGATGCCGCCGACCGCGCCTTCGCGGCCGATCAGGATGGTCTCGACGTCGCGGCCGTCCTCGTTGGTCACCATGCAGGACACCAGACTGGGGCCGCAGGGGAAGTGGACGGTCCCGACATTGTCGCCGGGGTTGTAAAGCAAATCGCTTGGATTGGCCTCAGTCATCGCGAGATCGGGCTCGATCAGCGCGAAGTCGGCGTCGTTCAATCGGCGCAGCAGATTGTTGAACGGCCGATCGGCGACCGCATCGCGGCGTTGCGAAGGCATTGGATGTTCCCCTTCCCCACCGGGGACAATAATTGATCCCATCGGATCTATATGTCCACTAGTGCACAGACGACGGCGCCAACATGTGGTGGTTTCAGGTTCGGAACCGGCGATGCGCTCATGGGCGGTCGACTGACCTCCACCTCCCCGGGGCTTCGGCCCGGGTCTTCCAATTAAACTGCCGAATGTTGATGGGGCAAGAACATGGAACCCGCGCCTACCGGTATGCCCAGCGACGTGCTGGTGGTCGAGGACGATCCGATCATCGCGCTCGACTTCGAAGACACGCTTCTCGGCTTTGGCGTGAAGGAAGTGCGGACTGCGGCCAATGTGGCCAAGGCGCTTGAGCTGATCGAACACCGGGCCCCGGAATTCGCGCTGCTGAATGTCGGGCTGATCCGAGAGAAGAGCTTTGCCGTCGCCGAAAGGCTGCAGTCGCTGGACGTTCCCTTTGCCTTCGTCACCGGCTACGGCGTCGACGCGAAGCTTCCGGCGGTTTTCGCGGGCAAGCCTCGACTGGCCAAGCCCCACTCGACGGAAGCGTTGCAGGCGCTGCTGAAAAATGGCGGCTCCTAGCGGTAAGCGGTAGCTTTCGCGACGCTACAGCGGTTTGGGATCGAGCGTCGTCGACCACAGCGCGACATCGGCTCGGTCCCGCAACGTGACCGTCAACTGGCCGCTGGCGCCCTCGATCCTGACATGGCCGAAGAACTTGGTCGATCAGGAACTGCTGGCTGCGCGGAACTGGGCGCTGGCCCGTAGCAGGCTCTGCGGTGCGCTCATCAACAGCGCCTTGCGGTCGGCCACCGCGTTGTGGAACTGCTCGATCGCGATGTTGAAGGCGGTCAGCGTGCCTTCCTCGATCGCGCCATGCTCGTAGCATTGCAGCGTCTCGCGCAGAATGGCGTCCGCTTCCGACTGCATCTGGTCGAGTTCTTCCATCGAATCGCACTGGCGGGCGGCGGTGAGCATGTCCAGAAGCCGGTCGCGCTGCGGGGTGTTGACGCTACGCTCGTCCTTCCTGAGGTAGCCGGCAAACCAGGCGCCGACCGAACCCATCGCCGACAGCCCCATCAGTCCCCACCAGATATAGTCGCTGTAGCGGTCGAGAAAGGTTTTTTCCTCGCCATCGACAAAGGCGGCTGCACCTGGATGGACCGGAATCGTGGCGTCCTTGTCGGTATCCGGCGTCTCTATCTTCGCCGCCAGCGGAAATTCGTTCTTCAGCGCTTGCCGGACTGCGAACAACTGCCGGGTAAAGGCGGCTACGGTCGATTCGGAGACCGCTTTGCGCGCCACAATATGATGCGAGAAGCCGATCGTCTTGACCTCCTCCTCCGGCCGGTCCGGCGCGCCGCCAAAGGTTCCGGCAGGAATCTCGGAAGCCTCGTAGGCGGGGTGGTTTTGCGCAATCGCCGCGGCCGAGTCGATCGCGAGGAATGTCGGTGTTCCGCCGTCGCGCATCGAAGCCGTGATCGCGTCCGCGGTAATCTTGCTGTTGACCGGGCCGGCTGCGAGATAGGCGTCGGCCTTCTGGCTGCGGATGGCGTCGGTGGCCTCGTTGACCGGAAACTGGAGGATCTCAACCTTGCTCGGATCGACGCCGTACTGTCGCAGGATCAACTTCAGCAAGCTGACATTGGCCTCGGTGCGGCCGACGACGCCGATGCGACGTCCGGAGAGCTGCGTGATCTTCGTGATGCCGGGCGCGGCCTTCTTGCCCTTGGCCTTGCCGGCATTGGGTGCCCAGAGCACCGCGACGTTCTTGCGTAGCGTTGCCACCGCCTGGGCATTTCGCGGCACCTCAAGGTCACCCCGGATGATGGCGAGGTCGGCCTTGCTCTCGCCGAGCAGCGCCGCGCTTGCCGCGGCGCCATCGGTCTGCACCAGACGCAACCGAACCTGGCTGCTGCGCTGGTTGTTGAAGGCCTGCGTCAACGCCTGGACTGCCCTGAGATCGTCACTGTTGGCGGGGCCGACCGCGATTCGCAGCGTAACCGTCCGCGACGCGAAGTAATAGCTGGCGGCCAACGCGCCGAGGAGCGCCAGTGCGCCGGCCAGCGCGACAAACAGCAGCCGCCGCTTCGCCGGTCGGGGCGGGGTCGGCTTGTCCGGCGAAAGGGAGGCGTCGGTCATCAATCCCTGGACCATCGTTAGATGTGAAAGGTCACGTCGCCGGCACGCTTAACCGAATATTCTTAGCAAACTTCTTGCCAGGCCGTGGTGACATCTGCGTCATGGTTACCATCGTCCACCAAAATGGCATTGGGCCGGTCTGCGGCCTATTTTTGGCGCCTCGCCACGACCCACCCAGGTGTTATGGTAGCGGCAGCGAGCAAGCGGAGGTGGTCATGACGGAGCGGCTGTCTGCAGAGGCGCGGAATTCAGCGTTGACGGAGCTTTCCGGCTGGTCCGAGACGGCCGGCCGCGAGGCGATCGCCCGGACCTTTACCTTCAAGGATTTCAACGAAGCCTTCGGTTTCATGACCCGCGCCGCGCTGGTGGCCGAAAAGAATGATCACCACCCGGAATGGAAGAACGTCTACAGGACGGTCGAAGTGGTGCTGACCACCCATGATGCCGGCGGCGTCACCCGGCGCGACATCGATCTGGCCAGGGCCATGAACGCGATCGCCCGACAATTGGGGGTCTCCTGAGTTCCCGGGCGGCGATCTTGCGGCTGCCGCCGGACAACCCCAACTGTTCTTCGTAACGGAGCCGAGCGGGGGCGATTCGCCGCGGCGGATTCGAAGGAGCGTTGCGATGGTATCTTCCGATCATGGCGCGGGTTTCGAGCCGGCCGAACAGCTGGCGCAGGACCACGAGGGCGTGCGTCGGCGCTTCTGGGTCAAGCTGAAGCAGGTGGTGGCGAAGCTGCCCTTCGCCGAGGATTTGCTCGCCGCCTATTATTGCGCGTTTGACAGTCAGACCCCGCGCCACGTTCAGGCGGCGCTGCTCGGCGCCGTCGCCTATTTCATCCTGCCGTTCGATTTCATGCCGGACATGCTGCCGCTACTCGGCTTTACCGACGACGCCGCGGTGCTGGCGACCGCCATCCGCCTGGTCGCCGGCCACATCACCGAGGTGCATCGCGAGGCCGCCCGCGCCGCGCTGAAGCGCGGGATCGACACCGCCGATGTGACGCAGTAGCCGGCGGTTATCGAGCCGCCGGTCGAACCTGCGCCCTGGCGTTCCTCTCGGCTTCCCAGGCCTGAAACTGCTTGAACAGGGCTTCCTTGTCGGCGCCCGTCTTCACCGTTGCGGCTGTCGCCGGGCTCTGTTTCAGGAAGTCGTCGAACTTGGCGCGCGTCACGGCCTCGATGTTGCGGCTCTTCAACCATTGCTCGGCAACCGGAAGCCGCTGCCAGTCCGGCAACGGCGCCGACAGCGAAACCTCCTTCCACTTCGGATGGAAGGGCGGGTTCTGGAAGGTCGGAAACTTGGTGAAGAAGGCGTCCACGAACTGGGCCAGCTTGCGGTACCGTTCCGTGTTGGGCGCCCAGTTATAGGCGGCCAGCACCGCCGGCACCGCGATGGTGTCGACGCTTTCACCTTCCGCAATCAGGTTCGGATAATCCTTGGCCGTCAGGCTCGCCGGCAAATAGTCGTTCTGCAACGGCTTCGAGTAATCCACCGGGACCAGATGGAAGCGGTCGTCCTTGAACGCGGCGACGGATTTGTACGGCTTGCCGCCCACGGCAACCACCGCGTCGATCTCGCCGGCGCGCATCTTTTCCATCGCGATGCGCTGTTCGAGATAGAGGAAACTCGGCTTGATGCCGAGCCGTTCGAACACGATCGCGGCGGTGACGAAGGTGCCGCCGTTCGGAAGGTCGACGCTGACCTTCTTGCCGTTAAGGTCGCTCAGGCTGCGAACCGATTTCGAAGCGATGACGTACATCTCTTCATTGTAGAGCTTGGTCACATAGGTGAACTGCTTCTTGATGTCCTTTGCGAAGCCCTTCCTTTCGAGGTAGTCGAGGGTGTCGGCCCGCACGATCCCCAGATCGACGCCCTGCAGGAACAGGATGTCGGCGACGCTCTGCACCGAACCGCGCCCGACGATCGGAAGTACGCGCAACTTGTTTCCGTCGTCGAGCACGGAGGCGAGGTCGGCGCCGAACTGCACATAGGTGCCGCCGATCGTGCCGGAAATCAGGGTGACCGTATTCGCATTCAGCGCCTGCTTGGTGGCGACCGAACCGAACTGGAAAATGGCCTTCAGACTTTCACTGACCTTGGCCGGGTCGTATTCGGTATCGGCGGCTCGGGCGGTCGGGCCGCAAGTCGCCGTCACGGCAAGCAAGGCCATTCCAAATAAGCGTCGCATGTAACCCCCTGCGTCATATCGTTCGAGTGGTTTCGGTTTCTTCGAGAGGTCGCTATCGCTGCAGCTGGCCGAGACGGCGCTGTGCGTCGGCCGAACCGAGTTGGGCAGCCTTCTGGTACCAGACCCGCGCCGCCGCGGGATCGGGCGAAACGCTGCGCATGTCATGGCTACCCAGCACCTGCGGGTCATAGGTTCCGGCCAGCATCAGCGCGGCCTCGGCTTCGCGCGCGTCCGCCGCCCGTTCGAGCAGCAACCTCGCAGACGCGATGTCGCCGATCGCAAGCAGGCCCTTGGCCCGCTTCAGGAGCGCGGCGAGTTCGTCCGGATTGATCCGTCGTGTCGGTGCGGTTTCGCGGGTTGCCGGCGCGGCCTCGCGGACCGCGGGGGCGGTCGAGGTCGCCTCACGGGCGGCCTCGCGCGCTGCCGGCTCAGGCGCCGACTTGCTCCTGGTCGTTCCTTGATAGGCAGCGGCGATTTCATCGCGTGTCGGCGACGCCCAGGCCATGGCGTCGGCCGGCGAGCGCCGGGCTGCGGCAGCGTCAGGCGCCGAAGCTTCTGCTGTTACCGGCGGCGATGTAGCGGACGGTGCTGTGACGGGCGGCGCGGCGATGCGCTGCTGCGCTGGTGTGGCCGGTTCCGGTTGGACCGCGCCGAATTGAGCAGGCACACTGCCGCCGAGCGAGCCCCGGAAGATCACGGCACGCGTCGAATCGATCGACAGCAACGCGAGCAGGGCGCCTATCGCCGATATCGAAACGACGCCGGTCGCGATACGCGGCAGCCGTGACTTCTTCAGGCGGCCGCTCGCAAACTCACCGCCGCTTGCGAAGGTGTACCGGGAAAGCTCCTGCTGGAATCGATCCTCATGATTGGAGAGGAAGAGCGGTACCGGGGCGTGTGGCGGCGGCTCACCCGGCGCGGCCTCGTCCGGCTCGTAGGACAGCGCGTGGGGTCGCTCGTGCCGCTCGTCATATCTTTGCTCCTCATACAATCGAGGATCGCGGATGGCTTCATCGAACCTGTCGAGCGCTTCTCTGGACCGAGCCAGCCTCGTATTCTCCACCATGGCGATCTCCCCACTCCTGAACGCAATAACGAGCGTCACCGCCGCGCTGTTTCTTCGTTTCTTGGCTATTGTCGGCGCATCCGACCCCCGCTTTACCAGGCGCTAAACTCGCACGCGGAATGGGCTCAAAAGACGACCTGAGCTCGCGCGAATTGGGAGATATCTTGGTTTGATTGGGGCGGAGCTTCGCATCCGATAGACACAGTACGCGAACATCGCGCGGGTCATCTCGTCGAGACGACGCGCGTCGCCGGTCAGCGGGCCCCGACGCGCAGGGGCCGCGGCGTATCGATCATGGCGAAGACTGCCGTTCGGAAAACGCCGAGCGAGGCGCGGCGGCGCCTGCGCGCCGTGACTCAGGGATGCAGGATCACCTTGCCCATCGCCTTGCGGCCGGCGAGCACTTTCAGCGCTTCGGCGGTTTGCGCCAGCGGAAAGGTGCGGTCGACGTGCGAGGAAATCCTGCCTTCCGCGGTCCACTTGACGAGCTTTTCAAGATTGGCGCGGTTCTTTTTCTGGTTGAGCCGGGTCCATGCGCCCCAGAACACGCCGCGGATGTCGCAGCCCTTGAGCAGAGCCAGATTGAGCGGCATCTTCGGTATGTCGCCGGCCGCAAAGCCGATCACCAGGAACCGTCCCTCCCAGGCGATGGCGCGCAGCGCCGCCTCGGCATAGCTGCCGCCGACCGGATCAAAGACAATGTCGACACCCTTGCCGCCGGTCAGCCGCTTCAGCCCTTCCTTCAAATCTTCCTTGGCGTAGTTCAGCGTGAGTTCGGCGCCATGCGCCTTCGCAAACTCGAGCTTCTCGTCCGATGACGCGCAGGCGATCACCTTCAGGCCCATCAGCTTGCCGAGTTCGCAGGCCGCAAGGCCGGTACCGCCGGCGGCGCCCAGCACGGCAAGCGTCTCGCCGGGCTTGGGGCTGGCGCGATCTTCCAGCGCGTGCAGCGCAGTGCCGTAGATGATGATGATCCCGGCGGCGCGATCGAAATCCAGATTGTCGGGAATCTTCACGATCGTATCCGCCGGCAACGCGATCTTTTCGCGCGCGCCATTATGGCCGCAGGACGCCACCACGCGGTCGCCGACCTTCAGCTCGGTGACGCCGGTGCCGACGCTTTCGATCACGCCCGCGACTTCGGCCGCCGGCGAAAACGGAAACGGCGGCTTGATCTGGTACTTGCCCTGTATCATCAGGATGTCGAAGAAATTCAGCGCCGCGGACTTGATTCTGATCACCGCCTGGCCCGGCTCGGCCACGGGATCCGGCAGCTCGGCCAGCACGAGATCGTCGGGTTGGCAATACTGCGTGCAGAGGATGGCTTTCATGGACACACCTGATTTTCAGACGCAAAAGGAAGGCTTGATGCTTCATGCCGGATTTGCAGCCGGGCTACAATCCGTTTCGGATGCGTGGGCTTATGGCGATCGAGGGGATTCAAACGATGTTTGAAAAGGGTTTGCTGGCTGGGAAGCGGATATTGATCACGGGCGGCGGCTCGGGGCTCGGCGCTGCGATGGGACGCCGCTTCGTCGAACTCGGCGCGGAGCTGGTGATCTGCGGCCGCCGGCTCGAATTGCTGGAGGCGACCGCGGCGCAGATGCGCGCTGATTTCGGCGGCAAGGTCGCGGTGGCAAGGTGCGATATCCGCGACGGCGCGGCGGTCGATGCCTTGATGGACGAGGTCTGGCGCGAGGCGCCGCTCGACGTGCTGGTCAACAATGCCGCCGCAACCTTCATCGCGCAGACCGAGCATCTGTCGTTCCGCGCGGCGGACGCGATCCTGGCGCCGACGCTGCACGGCACGATGTACTGCACGCTCGCCGCGGGCAAGCGCTGGATCGAAGGCGGACACGAGGGCGTGGTGCTGAGCATTCTCTCGACATCGACGATCACCGGCCGCGCCTTCACGGTGCCGTCGTCGATGGCGAAGTCCGCCGTGCTTGCGATGACGAAAAGCCTGGCGGTCGAATGGGGTCCGAAGGGCGTGCGCACGGTCGCGATCGCGCCCGGCGCGTTCCCGACCCCGGGAGCTTCGGGTCAACTGCGTCCCCAGGGCCGCGACGAGAGCTGGTCGCACCGCAACCCGCTCGGCCGCGCCGGCGAACATGGCGAGCTTGCCAATTTGGCGAGCTTCCTGATTTCCGACCAGGCCGGCTATATCAATGGCGAGATGGTGGTGCAGGACGGCGGCTCGCATCTGCGCAGCTCCGGCGCTGAGGATCTGCTGCAGTGGACCGACGCGCAATGGGCGCGGCAGCGCGAGGGCCGCGCGAAGGGTTGAGTCCACGACTATATGACGAGTTCGCCGGTAAGGTTTTGGTAAGGTTTGCGGAGAAGACCGCAGATCGAGAATGGTTCGCACACGGCAGTGGGGAAAGCTGTAACCGCCTTCCCAAAAAAGCAATTCCCGGCTATCCATCGCAGGCGGCACGATGCGCCCTTGGGCCATCTTCCAGTCACAATGATGAGGGAACTAGTTGTCCGTGCGGCGAATCCTGACATTTCTGATGGCGATGACGGCGTTGTGCGGGATGATATCGCTTTCGCACGCGCAAGGCTCTGCCCCGAAGGGAGCCAAGGACGCGGCGAAAGAATCACCCAAGCCCGCGCCGGCGGCCAAGTCCGCGGCGAAGCCGGAGGCGACATCGGCAGCGGGCGGCGCGGAGCCGACCCTGATCGGCCAGTACGGCACCTGGGGCGCCTACACCGCGACGCCAAACGGCAGGAAGGTGTGTTTCGCGTTGGCCAAGCCGTCTTCGTCGAAGACCAACCCGCCGAATCGCCCGCGCGATCCGGCCTATGCCTTCGTCTCGACGCGCCCGGCCGAGAAAGTCGTTAACGAAGTCTCGATCATGATCGGCTACGCGCTGAAGCCGGGTTCGGAATCCCTGCTCGAAGTCGGCGGGGCATCCTATGCGATGTACACTCAGGGCGACGGGCTCTGGATCAAGAACGCGGCCGAGGAAGAAAGACTGGTCGATGCCATGCGCAAGTCCTCCGACCTCACCGTCAAGGGTCTGTCGGCCAAGGGCACCGAGACCACCGACATCTTCTCGCTGAAGGGGCTGTCCCAGGCGCTCGACCGGCTGTCGCAGGATTGCAAGCGCTAGGCGGCAGTAAGCCGGCAATCGATGCATTTGGAGGCTTTCCAGCGGTCGCCGGAAAGCCTATCTGATGGCGATGACCGACATCTTGACCAGCGCCAGCGCGGCCGGTTCCGGGGCGAATTCGCCGTTGGAAAAGCTTCCGCTTGAAACTTACATCCCTCCTACCAAACCGTCGCTGATCGGCCTGTCGCGCGCCGAGATCGCGCAGCGGCTGGGCGAGATCGGCGTTCAGCCCGCGCAGCGCAAGATGCGCACGCAACAGCTCTGGCACTGGATGTATGTCCGCGGCGCCAGGACATTCGACGAGATGACCAGTATTTCCAGGGAAATGCGCGCGCAACTCGCGCAGCATTTTACCGTCGACCGCCCCGAGGTGGCCGCCGAGCAGATTTCCAGCGACGGCACCCGCAAATGGCTGCTGCGGCTGCCGAGTGGCGATGCATTCCAGAGGGCGCATGAGGTTGAGTGCGTCTACATTCCCGAAACCGATCGCGGCACGCTGTGCGTCTCTTCGCAGGTCGGCTGCACGCTGACCTGCTCGTTCTGCCACACCGGCACCCAGCGGCTGGTGCGCAACCTCACCGCGGGCGAAATCGTCGGCCAGGTCATGGTGGCGCGCGACCGCCTCAACGACTGGGCCGACCGCGAGACGCCGACCGGCAGTCGCCTCGTCACCAATGTTGTGATGATGGGCATGGGCGAGCCGCTGTACAATTTCGACGCGGTGCGCGACGCGCTCTTGATCGTCGCCGACAATGAAGGCGTCGGCATTTCCCGCCGCCGTATCACGCTGTCGACGTCGGGCGTGGTGCCCAACATCGCGCGCACCGGCGACGAAATCGGGGTCATGCTGGCGGTCTCGCTGCACGCCGTGCGCGACGAGTTGCGCAACGAACTGGTGCCACTCAATCGCAAATATCCGATCGCCGAATTGCTGCAGGCCTGCCGCGATTACCCGGGCGCGTCGAACGCGCGGCGCATCACCTTCGAATATGTGATGCTCAAGGGCGTCAACGATTCCCTTGATGACGCCAAGCTGCTGGTGAAGCTGCTCAAGGGCATCCCGGCCAAGATCAACCTGATCCCGTTCAATCCATGGCCGGGCACAAAGTATGAATGCTCGGACTGGGACCAGATCGAAAAATTCTCCGAGTACATTTTTGACGCCGGCTATTCCTCACCGGTGCGCACCCCGCGCGGCCGCGACATTCTGGCGGCCTGCGGCCAGCTCAAGTCGGAGACGGAAAAACTCTCCGCGCGCGAGCGCCAGGCGCTGCGCGCCATGGCGATGACGGATTGAGGGCGATGGCGCTGGTCGGCCGCGTCTTCGTCATCCTGTTCGCATTCCTTGCCGCCTGCCTGGTGGCGGGGATGATCGTGGTCGGCACGGTGCTGTATCCGGAATTCAGCGATCTCGGCTATGGCCCGATCGATCAGGACGCCATCAACGTCGTGCTCGGGTTCGGTTTCATCTTCCTGTCCGGCTTTGCGCTACTGCCGGCGCTGGTCGTCGTCCTCGTTACCGAAGCCTTCAGCATCCGCAGCGTGCTCGCCTATGCGGTCGGCGGCGCCATCGTCGGCGCGGCCTGCTATCTCGGTCTGGTCCCGTTCGATCCGCAGATCATGCGGTTCGACGGTATCGTCCGCCGCCATCTCGAAATCATGACCGGCGCCGGGATCGTCGCCGGCCTCGTCTATTGGCTGATCGCCGGCCGTACCGCCGGCGCCTGGCGCGCGCCGCCGCTCCCCTCGCGCCCGCCGCCGCCAATGCCGTCGCTGTGATGCTTTTCAAGACCAGTCGCCTCGGCTAAACCCCGCGCCATGAATCGATCAGGACTTTTCACCGCTCTCGGCCTCGCGCTCGTCGCCGGGTTGCTGTTTGCGATCTACCCCGAACTCGACCTGAAGCTGGCGGCGTTGTTCTACGATCCCGCCAGCGCATCGTTTCCACTGAAGCAGAGCTGGCTTGCCGAGTTCGTGCGCGACGCTGCGATGTGGATCGCATGGGCGCTGGCGCTGCCCTCGCTGATCGCCATCGTGGCGAAGCTGGTGCGGCCGGACCGGCCGATGCTGATCCCGGGACGGGCGGCGGTGTTTCTGCTGGTCACGATCCTGCTTTCCGCGGTGGTGCTGACCAATGTCGTCTTCAAGAGCTATTGGGGGCGGCCGCGGCCGGTGGTGGTGACCGAGTTCAACGGTCCCTGGCAGTTCGTGCCGTGGTGGGATCCGCGCGGGGCTTGCGGGCGGAACTGCTCGTTCTTCTCCGGCGAGGGCGCCACCGCGTTCTGGACCTACGCGCCGGCGGCGCTGACGCCGCCGGCGTGGCGACCTCTGGCCTATGCGGCGGCCACCGTGTTCGGGGTCGCGACCTCGGTGCTGCGGATGGCGTTCGGCGGGCATTTCTTCACCGACGTCGCCGCCGCTGGATTGGTGAGCTTCCTGGTGATCTGGCTGGCTTACGCCTGGATCTACCGCTGGCCATCGACGCGGCGCTCGGATGCGCAGATTGAGGCCGCGCTGGCGCGCTGGGGCTGGCCCGGCTATCGGCTATGGCGGCGCTGGCGCGGCCGCGAGGCGGGATAATCCGGTCCCGGTCGCCGGGTAGCACGCCAAGGCTGAATACAAGGCTGATCGCGAGGCTCATTAATCGCGTGCCCGCCGCCCCCAAATTTGATATGCGCGCACAAAGGCCGCAGACGACATCCGCCATTTCGACCGATTGGAAGGTCCATGAGCACGATCCTGAAAAGCCTCCCCAAGGGGGAAAAGGTCGGCATCGCCTTCTCCGGCGGTCTCGACACCAGTGCGGCCCTGCTTTGGATGAAGCAGAAGGGCGCGCGCGTCTTTGCCTATACCGCCAATCTCGGCCAGCCCGACGAGGCCGACTACGACGAGATTCCGCGCAAAGCGCTGGAGTTCGGCGCGGAGAAAGCCCGCCTCGTGGATTGCCGCATGCAGCTGGTCCACGAAGGCATCGCCGCGATCCAGTCCGGCGCCTTCCATGTCTCCACCGGCGGCATCGCCTATTTCAACACCACCCCGCTCGGGCGCGCCGTCACCGGCACGATGCTGGTCGCGGCGATGAAAGAGGATGGCGTCAATATCTGGGGCGACGGCTCCACCTACAAAGGCAACGACATCGAGCGGTTCTACCGCTACGGCCTGCTGACCAATCCGGGCTTACGGATCTACAAGCCCTGGCTCGACCAGCTGTTCATCGACGAACTCGGCGGGCGCGCGGAAATGTCGGCGTTCATGACCGCCAACGGATTCGCCTACAAGATGAGCGCCGAAAAGGCCTACTCGACCGACAGCAACATTCTGGGCGCCACCCACGAGGCCAAGGATCTCGAGCACCTCGACAGCGGCATCAAGATCGTCAATCCGATCATGGGCGTGCCGTTCTGGCGCGATGACTGTGCGGTCAAGGCCGAAACGGTCGCGGTGCGTTTTGCGGAGGGCCAGCCGGTCGCGCTGAACGGCAGGAATTTCTCCGATCCGGTGGCGTTGTTCCTCGAGGCCAACGCGATCGGCGGCCGGCACGGTCTTGGCATGAGCGACCAGATCGAGAACCGGATCATCGAGGCGAAGAGCCGCGGCATCTACGAAGCTCCTGGCATGGCGCTGCTGCACGTCGCCTATGAGCGCCTGGTTACCGGCATCCACAACGAGGACACGATCGAGCAATACCGGATCAGCGGCATGCGCCTTGGCCGGCTGCTCTACCAGGGCCGCTGGTTCGATTCGCAGGCCCTGATGCTGCGCGAGACCGCGCAGCGCTGGGTGGCGCGCGCGGTCACCGGCGAGGTCACGCTCGAGCTGCGCCGCGGCAACGACTACTCGATCCTGAACACCGAGAGCCCCAACCTGACCTACCAGCCGGAGCGGCTGAGCATGGAGAAGGTCGATGACGCGGCGTTCACGCCGGCGGACCGCATCGGCCAGCTGACCATGCGCAACCTCGACATCGCCGATACCCGCGCCAAGCTGGATATCTACGGCAAGACGGGTCTGCTTTCGACCAGGGAAGGCTCCGACATCTTCAGGCTCGACAGCGACAAGTGCTGAATGGCGCCGGCGCTGTCGGCGCATCCGGATGAATTGTAACGGGGTTGTCATGCGGCCGCGCTACGATGAGGGCGAAGCCATGTCCGGCCCCAGGGCCGGCCGCGCTTTGCTTTGCTTCAGTTCGGAAACGGTGCGACTCCATGATCAAACCCATCGCGGCTGCAACCCTTATCGCCCTGCTCTCGGCATGTCCGACGCTTGCCCAGACCATTTATCCGATCGACCGCGCGGCGGTCCTCGCCGGCGCGCGCTTCGATTTCAAGATCGAATTTTCCGATCGCGTCGATCCGTCGAAGCTGAAAGTGACCGTGAACGGCGAAGACCACGCTGTGGCGTTCGGCCAGCCCGGCACGTTCGTGGAGCGCGAAGACGGCAAGGACCAGTCCGCGCTCGTGCTTCGCGGCGTGACGCTGAACAGGCCGGGCGAGGTCAAGGTCGAAGCCAGCGACGGCGTGCGCAGCCGCAGCGTCGCCTGGACGGTGTACGACACCGGGCCGCGCAAGGCGAAGAACGTCATCCTGTTCATCGGCGACGGGCTGTCGCCGGCGCACCGCGTCGCCGCCCGCCTGCTCTCCAAGGGGATCGCGGAAGGCAAGAGCCTCGGCAAGCTTGCGATCGACGACATGCCGCACATGGCGCTGGTGGCGACCGCCGGTTCGGATTCGATCATCACCGATTCGGCGAATGCCGCCAGCGCCTACGCCACCGGCCACAAGACCGCCGTCAACGCCATGGGTGTCTATGCCGACCGCACCGCAAATCCGTTCGATGACCCCAGGGTGGAGACCATCACGAGTCTCGCGAAGCGGCGACGCGGCATGGCCATCGGCATTGTCACCAATACCGAGGTCGAGGATGCCACGCCGGCGGCGATGGTGGCGCACACCCGCCGCCGCGCCGCCTACGACCAGATCGTCGAACAGTTTTTTGCGGCGAGACCCGACGTCTTGATGGGCGGCGGCGCGGCGAACTTCCTGCCGCAGGCCGCGCCCGGGTCCAAACGCAAGGACGACGTCGATTATGTCGCCAGATTCCGCGACGCCGGTTACGCGGTTGCGACGACGAAGACCGAACTGGAGGCGCTGAACGCCAGGTCCGACACGCGGCAATTGCTGGGCCTGTTCGCTCCAGGAAACATGGACGGCGCGCTGGATCGAAAATTCCTGAGGGGCGGCGGCGTCAAGAAATTCCCCGACCAGCCTGATCTGACCGAGCAGGTGCAAGCCGCGCTCAACGTGCTGTCGAAGAACGAGGCCGGCTTTTTCCTGATGGTGGAGTCAGGGATGATCGACAAATACGCGCACCTCATGGACATGGAGCGTGCGGTTTACGACACCATCATGCTCGACAACGCGGTCGCCCTCGCCCGCAAATGGGCGCGAGCGCGCGGCGACGACACGCTGATCCTGGTGCTGGCGGACCACAATCATCCCAACAGCCTTGTAGGCACCATCAACGACGACATGAGCACGACGCCCAACGTGCCGCTGCGCGAGCGGGTGGGCGTGTATGAAAAAGCCGGATTTCCAAATTATCCCACGCCCGATGCCGAAGGCTATCCGGCGCGCGTCGACGTCAGCCGGCGGCTGGCGATCTTTTCGGCGAGCCTGCCCGACCACTACGAAACCTTCCGCCCGAAGCTCGACAATCCCAACGAGCCGACCGTCAAGGACGACGATCCCGGCACTTTCAAGCCCAACGAAAAATACAAGGACGTCCCCGGCGTCGTGCTCCGCTTCGGCAACCTGCCGGCGATGATGGGCGCCAGCGTGCATTCCGGCGAGGACGTCATCCTGACCGCGACCGGACCGGGCAGCGAACGGGTCCACGGCTCGATGGACAACACCGACGTGTTCCGCGTCATGGCGGAGGCGCTCGGTCTTGCCGCCGCCGGTCAATAGCTGGGCGCGGCCGCTCTTGTCCGTCAGGAAGCCGGCGGCGCGGCAAACATCAGCTTGATGCAGCTTCGGTAGAGCAGGATCTGCCGTTCGAGACGGCTCTGATCGTTGAGCGATTTCGACATGATGATGCCGCCGTCGATGACGCAGGACAGCATATCGGCGAGATCATCGAGATCGACCGGCTCCCGCGGCGGGTGGACCAATGCGATGCCGTCGAGGATATTGCGAAAGCGCGCGTTCCAGCCTCGCACCGATTGCGCCATGAGTTCGCGCACCTCGCGGTCGAACAGCCGCTCCTGATAGCAGATGCTCGCAATCAGGCAGCCGGGATGGCCGTTCGGCAGGTCGCCCATGGTTTCAGCAAGCAGCTTCAGAGAAATAAGGAAAGCCTGCAGCGGGTCGTCGGAAAGCTGATGACCGCGCGCGAAGATTTCGTCGAACAGCCGGTCGTTGGTCGCGACGTATCGGCGGACCATCTCGCGGGCGAGCGCGTTCTTGTCCTTGAAGTGGTAGAAGAAGCCGCTCTTGGTGAGGCCGGCTTCAGCGATCACTTCGTCGATCGAGGTCGCTCCAAAACCTTTCGCAAGCACGGACGCTTCCGCAATCTCGAGAATTCGCTCGCGTGTCGCCTCGCCCTTTCCCGTCCGGGTCTCCAAAACTGCACTCATGGTACGGTTTCTCCGTTGTCGCCCGGCGCGCCGGCTATGGGCCTTAGCCACAAGCATTTGAATTCGTATCATTTCGAGGCTCCGGGTTCATCCGTACCGCAAGCCGCCTAGGCGGCCGCGACACTATGAGGCAACAACATCGCCGGACCTGACCGAGGTGGGGGATACCTATCCGCGGCATCCAAATTTCTCGGAGAGTTGAAATGGCCAAATACCGACACGATCTGCCGCAACGCCGCGGCGGCACCTTCCTTACCGATGGCGGCATGGAAACCACGCTGATCTTCCAGGAGGGGATCGACCTGCCGCACTTCGCCGCCTTTGTGCTGCTCGATCGTCCCGAGGGGCGGCAGCAATTGAAGCGCTACTACGACAGCTATCTGGCGGTCGCCCGCGACCACGGATTGGGCTTCGTGCTGGACAGCCCGACATGGCGGGCCAATCCGGATTGGGGCGCGAAGCTTGGCTACGATGCGCCCGCGCTCAGGGCGATCAATGCTGGCTCGATCGCGTTCCTGGAGGAATTGCGGGCCGGCTGGGAACGGCCGGGCGCGCCCTGCGTCATCAGCGGCGCGATCGGCCCGCGCGGCGATGGCTACAAATCGGGCAACATGACGGCCAGGGAAGCCGAGGCCTATCACCGGGCGCAGATCGCCGCCTTCGTCGAGGGCGGGGCCGACATGGTGACGGGCTATACGCTCAATACGGTGAATGAAGCGATCGGGATTGCACGGGCGGCGCGCGCGCTGCGGATTCCCGCGGCCATCTCGTTCACGGTGGAGACCGACGGCCGCCTCGTGAACGGCGAAACGCTGCGGGAGGCGATTGAGGCCGTCGACCGCGAGACCGGCGGCGCGCCGGAATACTTCCTGATCAACTGCGCCCATCCCTCGCATTTCGAGAATGCGTTGAAGGCGGGGGAAGCCTGGACGCAACGCATCCACGGGGTCAGGGCGAACGCCTCGACCAAGAGCCACGCGGAACTCGACGAGTCCGAGACGCTGGATTCCGGCGATCCGTCCGACCTCGGGCGCCGCTACCGGCAGCTTCGCGGGGATTTTCCGATGATGCGTCTGCTCGGCGGCTGCTGTGGCACCGATCACCGGCACGCCAGGGCTATTTGCGAGGCCTGCGTGCCGCCGCGGGCGTTGAGCGCCTGAAGCGAAGAATGGCCGGGATCGCTCCCGGCCATTCCTTATGCGTGGTCGATCCGGCTCATCGGCGCGGCGGTGCGATGCCGGGCGGGGGCGGCGGCAACGACGCCTGACCGCCATTGAGCAGCGGGGTAATGTTGCGGATGGTGACGCGCCGGTTGATCACGCTCGGCCCGTCGGTCTGCTCCTTGAGGTACTGCTCGCCATAGCCCTGCGAGGTCAGGTTTTCCGGCGGCACGCCAAACTGCTGCGTCAGCAGGGTGGCCGCGGATTCGGCGCGGCGGTCCGACAAAGACAGATTGTCGACGTCGTTGCCGACCGCGTCGGTATGGCCCTCGATCAGGAACACCTCGCGCGGGTTGCGCTGGATCGCCCGGTTCAGGCCATCGGCGATCGCCTGCAACTTGGATGCCTGATCCGGCGGAATTTCCCACGACCCGGTTTCGAAGGTGATGGTGTTGAGGTCGATGCTCGGCATCCGCTGGCGCACGGTCGGGCTGTAGCGGATTTCGTCCAGCGAATAGCGCCGTTCGATGCGCTCGACCGGCGGCGCAATCAGGGTGTCGTAGATCAACTCCGGCTCGGCGTATTCCGCATCGACGATGTAGCGGTTGTAGGGAATCCGCACCACCGGCGGCGCGAGGTTGACAAAGAAGCCGCCGATTCCGATGCCCACGCCGGGACGTCGGAAGCTGTTGTCGATGATGATGATCTCGCGACCGCGCTGGTCGCGGCGGATCCGGCGCAGCAATTGGCCGTCCGGGCCGACCACGGTGATCACCTGGGTGCCGTCAGGCCTGATCACGACGGTACGGGTCTCGCCGCCGACGGTACGGGTCTGGATGTCCCGCGCACCATAACGGAAGCGGTTGACCTCGCTGTGCCGAACATATTGCTGTCCGCCGGGATCGACCACGATGATCCGGCCCGGCTCGGTGAAGACCGTGCGGCCGCCCTGCTGGGTTTCGCGGCGCTGGCCGCGGAAATCCTCCATACGGGTGGGAGCGCCGGGGGCGACGCCCCCCGCGCTGATGGCCTTCACGCCGGGTTCCGGCGGTGGAGGCGCCGGCAGCGGCGCGGTCACCTGCGGCGCGCGGGTGAAGGCTGGCGCAACGGTGGGCGGCGCGTTCTGGGCCTGGCCAGGCGGCGGTGACGCGCCGGGAGCGCCCGGTACGGCCGTCGGCGCGGCGGGAGCTGTCGCGGGTGATGCTGCGCTCGGCGCAGCAGCGGGC
>NZ_JALHLP010000001.1:1235461-1321398 GCF_022844465.1 Bradyrhizobium sp. | reverse complement strand
AGCCGGTTGAGCAGCGAGGCCGCATCCTGAAGCCGGCCGGCTTCGTAAATCAGTTGCTCGACATCCATCGAAATCGTCACGGCCTCCGTAAGGCTGCCGGCCTGCGCGCAGGCTTCAGCGGCCTTAGCGATCCGGGCGGCTTCGGATAGGCGAGCGTGGATCTCGCTGAGGCAGGCGATTACAGCTTCGTTGAAAATCGGCTTGGCCATGTATCTTTCCCCTGTTGCCGGGGATACTGACGCTCCGATCAGTCCTGAAGTCGAGCGAATTCGGAGCAATCTTATGGCTCTTTTGCGCGGACTGCATAGCAGCGCCATCGGCGATTGTGATGGACTCGCAGATGCGCAATAGCGGATCTCAGCCAGTTTCCGGCTTTCGGCGGGCCTTTGGGGGTGCCTTCCCGACGGTAAAATCCCGAAACAGCCTGACGGGATCAGCGCCCAAGGCCTTCGCAATCGCAATGAACTCGATCACGTCCAAGCGTCGTTCGCCACCCTCGTACTTTGCGACAAACGATTGGGGTCTTCCAAGCGCTTTGGCCAGCGCCTGCTGACGTACGCCCGCGGCATGGCGCACTGCGACAAGGGTGGCTACCAGCCGTGCATAATCCGCGGATTTGAGAGACTTTTGCATGCGCCGCCAAGGATGAGAATCGGCGGCAGGAAATTTGATCCCTAAATCGGATTATCCCAAAACTGGATATTAATGCGAAAGAGAGCTAATTTGCCCTTGATCAACTGGAGGGTGGGGCATTGCGGCGTTTTCCATGTATGGCGATACTGGTCTTCGGGCTTCTTTGTGGGTGCGCCCCAGCTGGATATTTTTATGAAACAGGTAGTTTCGAGGCCCGGCCGAGAGACGCCTGCGCAGTGCCCGAAACAGCGACTGATTTTGTGGTTGCTCTCAACAGGAAAGTTGGCCAGCGGGATGGACCCCGAGATCGCGTTGCCTCCGTGCAAGGGTTAGGAGCGACCGGTCAAGTTATAGAATCAAGATATCAGTTTACCTCGTGCCGCGGCACGTTAGTCTTCGCTACTGGTCAAACCCAGAATGGGACAATCTCCATTGTTAACCGGGAAGGGCCGACAATCCTACAGGTAACTTGGGTTTCCGATGACGCAGTCCAAAAACATCAAATTGAACAACAGGCGGCAATCGCTGAGGTGCAACGAAATTCACGGATTCAACGAGCCGCAGAAGAAAGATCGGCTCCGATAGAAAAGGATGCCGTCATGTTCGAAGACTCCAAGGCATGGCTGGAACAGACCGAGAAATTAGTCCGGTTCACCAGAGCCAACGGCTTCGCCTGCGAGACCGTGAGTGCGGCGCGTCCCATGCTGACGGCTCGCGGGTACGTCTTGGTTTGCAACAAATTCAGCTACACTTACGATATCCAGGACAAAGGCGGAAACTGGCTGGTGTCTGTTCGCTGAAACCTGTCGCTTCAGTCAGCGCTTTTACTGCCTTAGAAGCCAGCGGAGTCTCCTAACGCGAGCGCTATGCCGTAACAGAAGGTGTCCAAGAGGTCGTCTTCTCGCTTGCTGTCCTTGTCACCGACACGAAAGCTCTCGACTTGGTCAACCAAGTGGTTTCTTGATGTCCGTTTGTAAATTGCGGTCTTGTTGAAGGCATGGTCGGTGTACTTAACGTTTCCACGGTAAACGTAGCCTGATACGGAAATAGCTCGCTCGTCTTTACCCATCGCCGTTAGCTTGGAGTCGATAGCCTCCGCGCGCATTTGCCTACGGCGGGCTTGTTGCAACAAGATCGTTCCGGAACTCTTGTCCTCAATCATCGCGCCGACAGACCCAAAACGGGCGCCGCACGAGCGTGACAGCTCTTCGAGCCGTCCGAAAATCATCGGAAGCCACGTCTCGAGCAGGGCACCTTCGATTTGCGTTATCTCCCAATCAAGTATCATTAAGGGAAACGGGCCTCCATGCCGGTCCAGGGCAAAAAAGGTAACGGCAGTCGCGTCGTGCTCTGTCCCGGTTTTCGATGCGGTATCGATTACCGCAAATACGCAATCGCACGTTCGAGGATGAGAAACCGGTTGTCCCTGATGCAGAAGCTTCTCTCGGGAGAAGAACGCGACGCCGGACCAATCGACAAATTCAGCCTCGTACTCCTGAGCATATACAAGCGGATCATTGTCCTTTACTAAATCGTCGAGGTACCGTTCTCGTCGTTCATGCCAGTCCTCAAGACTTTCATTTTGAGGTCGCTTCGGAAGTATCGGATTGTCCCGGGTTTTGGCATGGTACTGCCTGAAGCCATACTGCGGGTCGGTGCATATATTGTAGAAGAAATTGTCTTGATTCTTCCCCGCCGAGTTCGAGCAGATCAGCGCCTCGCCTCCGTAGTCAAACAGGGTAGGTTTGATCGATTTCTCCCAGGTGCCCATCATTGATCCGTCGACCTTGTTGTCTCCATCCTTCGTGAAGGCGGCTTCATCGATTACGATGCGGCGGTAACGGCGACCACGGCCGGCTATGAAATTCTCCAGCGACCAGAAGTCGAGACGTCCGCCGGTCTTTAACCGCATTACCGCCTGAGCCTTCGAGCTTGTGTCGATTATAGGCCGCAAGCTTTCGGACAGTTCCGAGTAAACCTCCGATGAGGTCATATGTTGAGGCGAGAACCAGGCGCATTCCCAGCCTTGGGCGAGTCCTTGAGCAATCCACATCTTGCCGAAATCGGTCTTGCCGAACCGGCGCCCGCAGCGAAGTGCTTTAAAACGGGCGCCGTGTAGCGCCCAATAGGCTTTAACCTGGCCGGCATGCATTGTCCCGAGCGAGAGCTCGATTCTTGAACTTCTTAGTATATTGGACATGCCCAATTAGTCTTCGTTGGAGCTTAAGACTGGCGGTCTTTCGCCCGGCTGAGTCATATCGTCACCGGCTTGTTGCCACCAAACTTGTGCGGGAGCTTCAAGCTGCTTTGCGAATTCCCGCGTTTTGTCCTCGGCAGTCTGGCCTGGTCGGTCCGGCATCCAGTGGGTGAAAACGAATTGCTGAACACCGACATCGCCGTGTTGTTGTGCGTGAGCGCGGAGGATCAGCACCATTTCTGCGGCTTTGGGATTACCTTGTGCGGCCTTGTTCATTTGGGCCATGATCGCCAGTTCTAGAAACGTCGCGTTTTTGATTTTGCCACCTTCTCTGTATTGGGTCTGTGTGTTCAGAACCTTGTCGATGATGGCAGCAGCTGCAAAGGGCTCTCTCTTGGGGCGGCCCTTTGGGTTTCCCGAAGTGCCTGGTTTGAAACGGCTGTGCTTCGGTGGGTTGCGGTACCCCACATCATTCTTGCTCATGGTCATCTCCTGATGGGTTGGCGGCCGCGGCAACCGCACGGGTATAGTCGTTATCGAGAAACTCAACCGTGGTCGTTCGCTTCGAATGCTGAATGGAGAATTCCTGATACTTTAGGCGCACACGTGTCGCCCGGTGATTGCCGGCGCTCTCCTTGTGCAATAGTTGCATCATGATGGCTTCTAGCGTCGAGACCTTTTTCATCTCCCCGTTGAGTTTGATCTCCACCGGGCGTTGAAAGAGTCGGTCGATTATTTCTACCGTCCCGTACGTTCGGACGGGGCGCCTACGGTTTGGATTGCCGCTTTGCCCCTTTTTCCATCGTGATTTCTTCGGGGGTCGGCCGTATCCTGACCGATCGTCATCTGAAGTAGCACTCACGGAACAATCTTCCGTGCCGATCGGACCGCAGAAAATGTTTCTCCCTGGGAGTTTACGGCTTCTTTCCCGGACATGCGTTGCCAACGCTCGATAGCCGTATCAACGTAAATCGGGTCGATTTCGATGCCATAGCACCGCCGTCCGGTACGTTCGGCAGCAAGAAGTGTCGTCCCACTTCCCAGGAATGGGTCGAGAACGATGTCGTTCCGCCGCGTACAGTCCAGGATAGCGTCTGAAACCATCAGCAGCGGTTTCACGGTCGGATGCGACTCTGCGTCCGGCGCATCTTTGCGTCGGAAAGGGTTGGCCGCCGAATAATTCCAGACATTGGTCCGATTGCGTCCGAATCGACCGAGTTGAATGTTGTTCTGATGGGCGTCCTTGCCGTTTTTGAAAACAAAGACCAACTCGTGGCGCGATTTATAGAACGATCCAAGCCTGCCGTTGGGCTTTACCCATACGCACAAGTTGACGAGATCTATGTCCGACGCGCGGGCCGCAGCGAGCATTTCCTGCATGTGCCGCCAATCCATACAGGCGTAGATTAATCCCCCCATGGCGACGCATGAGCGAGCGTTGGACAGCGCGTTAGTTAGGAAATTGGTAAACTCGACTTCGGACATTTCCCCAACTGCCATCGCAAATTCGCGATAGGTCGTCCTCCCATGCCCTGCTGCGTTTCCATCAATTTTGACGTTATAGGGTGGATCCATGAACGTCGCTGCAGCCCTTTCCGAGCCCATCAATGTCACGAGCGCCTCAGGAGAGAGCGCATCCCCGCAATAGAGCCGGTGCGACCCGAGGAGCCACAGATCGCCGCCAACGGTCACTGCAGGGCCTACAGTGGGATTAAACTGGTCCGCTTGGTCCGCAGCGTCTGGTGAGTCAAGCGATTGGATTCGAAAGTCAATCTCCGGAGGTTCGAAACCAGTGGCTTCGATTTCAAAATCCAATACCAGCTCCGACAGTTCCTTCAGTTGAGTGGCGACCAAACCGTCATCCCATGAGGAACGATCCGTGAGCTTGTTATCCGCAAGCATGTACGCCCGAGCCTGCGTTTCGGTCAGGTGATCCAGAAAAATCACGGGAACTTGCGTCAGATCGAGGTACTTGGCCGCCTCATGACGACCGTGGCCGGCAACGATTTTCCGGTTGGCGTCTACCAGAATAGGCGCATTAAAGCCGAATGTTTCAATGCTCTTGGCGATCGACCGAATTTGCACCTTGGTGTGGAGGCGAGGATTACGCGGATCAGGATACACAGCCGTCGTCGCTAAATAGGAAATCTGTCGATTTCCCCTGGCAGACGACGTCGTGTTGATCTCATGAATCGTAGTTCCGGTATCTACTTCCATGCTCGTGGCGCCCGTCTCTGCTGAACGATCTCTGCCGCGAGGTTGACGCATTGGCCTTCTAAATCAATGGAATTGAATCGGGGGGCATTCAGGGCCTATTAAATTCCATGCTCTGCCCGGATGTTGAAGTGCCGTCGGACCTCATTCCGAAGTGACATCAGCCGTTGATCGCCAGCAGCGTCGAAATATCTGGTCCAACCCTTCGTCGGGTCAGTTCTTTCTCCCTTTGCTTTAGAGGGCCAAGCCTTCCAAAATTGCTCAGCTGCATTGTGAGCTTTTCGTTTCGATGGGACCGGTTTCCCCAGATCGGCCAAGAACGAGATTGTCTCTGCGATAATGGCAGCACAAACGTATCTGGCTGGCATGACGCCTGGCAAAAGCGGCTTGCTGGCCCCGGGCAAGAGTTTCCCGTCCTTGCCGACCAGTTGCGGTGATCTACAAGCTTTGGCCGCACAAGCGGTGAATTTCGAGAGCTGAGATGATAGGCCGTGTAAAAATTCATCCGACTCGAGCTCGGAGTTTGCAATTAGGAATCCGGTCAAGCCGATGTCTGTCAGAACGGTCTGCAGTTCAATCGCCGAACTCGCACCATGAGCCAATGAGTTCCACATTTCCTTTCTGGTTGGCCAAATTCGGTCGATGCTGTCCTGAGACTTCACATTGAACGACCACTCGGAGAGCGCCTCGGGTAACCACGAAGGCACAGAATCGACGATACATCCTGCGACCTTGCGCATCTTCGCCAAGTGAACCGCTTTCGCCTCGTGCTCTGAGCCGGGCTGTCGTCCTGTAGCGTCCATGGAAGCTTCCTGTATTCCCTCGGACATTTGCTTGTCCGTTCAGCAGAACGTTGAACTAATAAGAAGGGCCCCCGCAGGGGCCCTTTACTCAACTAGTGACGCTATCAACCGATGACCCGGACGCCTGCACGAACGCTCCCTGCATGTCCTCCTAAGTCTACTGCAACATGCCAATGGCCTGCACCAGGAACCTGCAAGCGAAAAGGCGAGTGTTTTACATGACCGCCGAAGTAACGATGCTGACTGCCTTGGCGATAACTCGAAAAATTAGAACCATCCATAAGTTTTACGTTGGCCTGGTTCGACAACGTAACCTCAACCAATTCTCCACCCCGGAGCATGCCGAGGTCATTGTGAACGAATCGCATCTCTCATTTCTCCTTGACCGTCATACTCCGGTGGGATTTGCCGTAGCTATTGCTGACGTACTGCCCTGTCTTGGCACTCCGGTAGTGCGGGCCGCTCGACCCACTGGGCCCGGCCGCTTCGCGAACAGTGGTGCTCGGATGGCGATTGCCATGAGAGTTGGAGACGTACTGGCCAGAAATGGCGCTGCGGGTGTGGGTACCCGAACCTTTGCTTTTAGACATAGATAACTCCTCAAGCCCCCAATGGGCTATTGCTATATAGGCATCAATTGCTATATAGCAATTATGGCGTCATTCTGGCATTCACAAATTACACACTGGGAAACGTTTAATGGCTTCTGGAAAGTTCGATGGAGAGGGCTTCTTTGCCGCTATCGACAGCGTGCGTATCGCCCGCGATCTCAATTGGAAAAAAGTAGCCGAGCAAGCAAAGGTGCCAGCTTCAACGCTTACTCGGATGTCGCAGGGTCGAAAACCTGATGTCGACAGTCTCGCTGCACTGTGTGACTGGTCGGGCTTGCGGGTCGAGGATTTCACGCTTGGCGCGTCCAAACAAAGGGGCCCGACCGAGTCGTTGGCTCAACTAACGGCCCATCTTCGGGCTGATCCGAAGCTCTCAAAGGAGGGAGCAAAAGCGCTCGAAGCTCTGATAAAGACTGCTTATCAGCAGTTCCGAAAGTCGTGAGGCTTCCGAATGGCTTTGCGGCGCGGGTTCAAAGCTGAAGCGAACTGGTGGGCGCGAAGTGTGCGCGAAGAGTTGGGAATCGCGCCTCATCTGCCAATTTGCCCTTGGAAATTGGCGGAGCTTCTGGGGTTTCCGGTCGTAGCGCTTAGCGAGTACGAGAAGATCGATCCGGCTGTTGGCTATTTAGCTTCGACAAACGGGCGAGGTGAGTTCTCCGCAATCACGCTATTCAGCGGTACAGCGCGCCTGATCATTCACAATGACAGCCACGCACTCAAACGCCAAGCGGCGAACATCGCGCACGAGCTTGCGCACGGCGTTCTTTTCCATCCACCGAAGCCCCCATTTGATGTCCAGGGAACGCGGCACTATGACCCCGTGATTGAAGAAGAAGCTAACTGGCTAGGGCCGGCGCTTTTGGTGTCCGAAGAGGCCGCCAACCACATTGCCCGCATGGAGCTAACCCCCGCGAAGGCATCCGACGTTTACAAAGTCAGCGAACAATTAATGCTCATGCGTCTCAATGTAACCGGCGCCCTAATCCGGGCCTCCCGTAGAAGGCAAAACGTCAGCCTTAGCAGCGAGTAGCCCCAAAACTTCAAAGATATCCTATACGCGAGCGGTTCGCGTAATGAGCGGTTACGGAATATTCAGGCTAAGGTCCGATAGCGCGGTCACGGCGGTTAGCAATTCCCTGCTGATACAGCCTTTGCTTTGCGCTAAGTTTGGCGATCAACGATAACGCAGGTCCAAAATGCAGGTCCGGGTCAGTGATGATGATTTGCTGTTGATAATCGACGTGCAGAATGATTTCTGCGCCAGCGGCGCGCTTGCGGTTGCTGACGGCGATGCCGTGGTGCCGGTCATCAATCGCCTCACTGAGCGCTTCGACCATGTTATCCTGACCCAGGATTGGCATCCGCCGGGCCATAGCTCCTTTGCTACATCGCATCCGGGCTCTGCTGCCTTTGACGTCATCAGCATGTCATATGGTCAGCAAACCCTGTGGCCCGACCATTGCATTCAGGGCGCGCCGGGGGCCGACTTTCATCCGCAACTGGCGACCGAGCGGGCGGAGTTGGTGATCCGCAAGGGTTTCCGGCCGGCAATCGATTCCTACTCCGCGTTCTATGAAAACGATCGGCGCACTCCTACTGGCTTGGCAGGCTATTTGCGTGAGCGCGGTTTGCAGCGCATCTTCCTGGCCGGGCTCGCCACCGACTTTTGCGTCTATTATTCCGCCGTAGACGCGCGCCGTCTCGGCTTCACCACCGTGCTCATCGAGGCCGGGTGCAGGGCCATCAATTTGGCGGGCTCGCTCGACGCCGCCCGAGCTGGGATGGCCGCGGCCGGCGTGCAGCGTGTCAACGATCTCGGCTAGCGCGGCTACGCAGTCCGCGTTGTCCGGTTCGGCATTCCACCGACCGCTATGATTTCAGCACTCAATTGCTCGATCGTCGTTCGGTGCCGCATGGCCGTCCGCCGGATCAGCGTAAACGCGTCAGATTCGGAGAGGCTGTGACCGTGCATAACTTGCAGGACCGCAGCGAACACAACGCGCCGGGAACGAACGCGATCTTCCAGTCTCTCGATATAGGCCGCTTCATCAATTCTTCGCTGCGCGGAATCGAACGCCACCACCAGTGCAGTGTAAAGCCCGGCCGAGCGCAGCGGCTTGATGAGATACGATGCCGGCTTGAGGTCAAGCAGCCACTTCAACCGGCTGGGCGTCTCCGTTCCGATCAGCGCAATCATCGGTGCGTCGACCTTCCACACCGTGGCCGGATCAGACTTGATAGGAATGGTGTCTGCGTCCAGGACGATGACGTCAACGGTTTCGTCCGATGGCGGCGCCTCAACCGGATCATGTTCTGTAATCGTCATCCCTAGGCGATTGAGCTGGCGGCGCACGATCGAGATTTCGCGTTCATCTCTCATCACCAAGAGAGCGTGACGGCCGCGGACGGAGAAAGGCGATGGCCTTGTCATTTCACAATACGCAGGTGGTTTGAGCGCTTCGTCATTGTATCATTGCTCTTTTCCGGCCCGCTGCCAATCGCTGCCAGATCAAGGTTCGAAAGATAGGGGTCGGGGCGTTCAGGGGCATCCGCTTCCCAGAAGATCTTGAACTGACATCCAGGCACAGAGCGTGCCAAACGGGGTGTCAGGAAGCAGTGATTGTTGTCGGGATCGACCCAAACCGGGCCCTGCGGAGAATCATAGCGATGATTTGCCGCTGCGCGCCGGACGGCTCCAACGTCCGCCGAGCCAGCGCGGCGGATAGCGCGGGCAAGCAGCATCACGCAGACATAGGTTGACTGTCCGTCGACGGAGGGACTGCTATCAATGCCGTGGCGGGCCTTCCACCGCGCAACAAATGCGCGATTCTCGGGCCGCTCGATGCTCTCGAAATAAGCAGATGATGTGATGCATCCAACCGAGGCCGCCGATCCGATCAGCCTGAGCTCGGGCTCGCACAGACTGCAACTCAGCATCGGGATCGAGAGGCCGGAGCGCGCCGCCGCCGCATGGAGCGCACGCATGAAAGAATAGCTGGATTCACCGACCAGCGTGTTGAACACAACCGGCGGTTTCCGGTCGATGATCTCCTTGGTGATGTGGTCTACCGCGGTCTCGCCAAGCTCCAGCAGACGCTCAGCGAGAATGCGGCCACCTGCGCTCGTCACAATTTCACGAATGACCCGGTTGGTTTCCCAGGTCCAGACATAATTGGACCCGATGCAGAACACGTCGCCGGAGATGTGATCCAGCATGTGCCGCACCAGCGGGACGACGTGCTGGTTGGGCGCGGCCCCAACATAAATAACGTTGTCGCTGCTTTCGAACCCTTCGTATCGCGCCGGATGCCAGAGCAGCCGTTCGGTGCGTTCGACGATGGGAATGACCTGCTTGCGCGAGGCCGAGGTATAACAGCCGACGATATGGTCGACTTGTCTTTCGCGAATTAAATCGTCGCATGCGGAATGATAAGCAGCGACGACCCCGCCGGGATCGCGCAGATGCGGGGCGAATGTGAAATCGAACTCATCGCTCTGATTGATTTCGTCGATCGCCATCAACGCACTCTTCAGCATCTCGCCCGCCATCATTGCGTAAGGTCCCGATTGGGAAAATACGAGGCCGAGAGGGATGGATGGCTTTCTCATGAAGAAGCTCAGGCGTTGCGTGGCAATTATTTCACCGCAAGAAGGTCGACCTGTCACTTCATATCATCAACTGTGCTGCGCGTCATTTGTGCTGCCGCAGCATAAAAAAGGTGCTGGCCCCGCATTGACAAGGCTGGCGACGCTAAGACACAATGAATTAGTACGTGAATGCGTGCATTGCGAAATAGTTCTCGCGCAGCCGATGACGTCTGAGTGACAACCTTCAAAGTTTCGTTCTGCAACGTAAGCCTACGCGACCATTGATAGCAGCGGCATGGATGCCATTCGGGGCCTTTTCGGGCCGCGGATGGCTTTTTTCGTTTGTCTTTTGAGAGACAAGAAGTTGGGTGACGCATGGTAGTTCGCCTTCCGACGTTGGAGCAAATCGATAATCTCGGATCCGATTTCGGTCTCGTTCTCACACCTGATGAGGTTGCTGCCTTTCGGCAGGCCTTCAAAGGACCTTTGGCCTCGTATGGCCGGCTTGACGAACTGGTTCCGCCTGCCTTGGCGCCGATTGCGCCGCGATCACCCGGCTACCGGCCTCCGGCATCCGAAAATCCATACGGCGCCTGGTACTGGAAGACGGATATCCATGCCGGCGGGCAAGGCCTGCTGAGCGGCAAGAAGATCGCGATCAAGGACAACATCTGCGTGGCTGGCGTGCCGATGATGAACGGCTCGGCGCTGCTTGAAGGTTATGTTCCCGAACTCGATGCCACGGTGGTGACCCGGATTCTTGAAGCCGGAGGTACCATCGCAGGCAAGGCGGCCTGCGAAGATCTCTGCTTTTCCGGCGCGAGCCACACATGTGCGGGCGGAGTAATCCGCAATCCGCACAACCCCGCCCACAGTGCCGGCGGTTCATCGGGTGGAAGTGCAGCGCTGGTGGCGGCCGGCGAGGTGCCTATGGCTCTCGGCGGAGACCAGGGCGGATCGATCCGCACACCGTCAAGCTGGTGCGGCATCTATGGCTTGAAGTCGACCTGGGGGCTTGTGCCGACCACGGGCTCGATGCCGATCAGTTATTCCGTCGATCACTGCGGTCCGATGGGCGCAACCGTCGAAGACGTCGCGCGGCTGCTGACTGTCATCGCCGGCCATGACGGTTGGGACACGCGAACGATTTCAGCTCGCACCAGCGACTACATGGCCGCGCTCGGCAAGCCGGCAAGGGGATTGCGCGTCGGAATCTTACGTGAAGGATTTGGCCATCCCGAAAGCGATCCCGACGTCGATGCCAAGGTGCGCGCGGCCGTGGCCGCATTGAGGAAGGCCGGGGTCGAAACCGAGGAAGTTTCGGTGCCCTGGCATCTCGACGGGCCGCATGTCTGGAGCGGCATCATCCTGGAAGGTGCGGCCGAGATGATGCTGAAGGGATACGGCGTCGGCAACAACATCCACGGTTACTATCCGCTTTCCATGCAGGAAGCCTTTGCCCGCGGCATGGGAACGCGGATCAACGACGTCTCGCCGACGGTGAAACTGGTGTTGATGCTCGGCGAATACATGCATCGCAACTATCACGGGCGCTATCATTCAAAGGCGCAAAATCTGCGGGTGCTGCTGCGTCGCGCCTACGACGAGGCGCTCGAAAAGTTCGACGTGCTGGCGATGCCGACGATTCCCTTCACGGCAACGCCGATTCCGCCGGCCGATGCGCCTCTCGGCATCGCGATAGACACCGCGCTCAACATGCAGGCCAATACCTGTTCGTTCGACGTGTCCGGGCATCCTGCCTTCACCGTGCCATGCGGACGTGTCAATGGCTTGCCGGTCGGTCTGATGTTGGTCGGCCGCCATTTCGAAGAAACGACATTGATACAGCTTGCTTCGGCGATCGAAGCTGGCGGCGACTGGAAGCTGAATTAGAACATAACGAGGCAACTATCTGATGCCGGCGCGCGATCTGCACTATCTCGAACTGGTCGAAGTTGGACAACGCATCCGGAAGCGCGACCTGTCTGCTGTAGAGGTTACGCAGGCGCAACTGGACCGCATCGCTGGTCTCGATTGCCAATTGAAAAGCTATGCGCATGTCATGGGCTCGTCGGCACTTGAGCAGGCACACGCGGCCGACAAGGAAATCGCAGACGGCAAGGTGAGGGGGCCACTTCACGGCGTGCCGATCGCCGTCAAGGACCTGTGCTGGACCAAGGATGCGCCGACCGCGGCGGGGATGAAGATCTATCGCGACAACCGCCCCAGCGAAGACGCCACCGTCGTCACCAGGTTCAAGGAGGCCGGTGCGGTCATCCTTGGCAAGCTGCAAATGACGGAAGGCGCTTACGCCGACCATCATCCGGACATCGACCCGCCACGCAACCCGTGGGACGCGATGCTCTGGTCGGGCGCATCCTCAAGCGGCTCCGGTGTCGCGACTGCCGCGGGACTTTGTTACGGTTCATTGGGATCCGACACCGGCGGCTCGATCCGCTTTCCGTCAGCTGCCAACAGTGTGACCGGCCTGAAGCCTACCTGGGGACGGGTAAGCCGCTACGGCGTCTTCGAACTTGCCGCCACACTGGATCACGTCGGGCCGATGGCACGAAGTGCCGTGGATTGCGGCGCCATCCTGGGCGCTATCGCAGGCGCCGATCCGAAAGATCCGACCGCCGTGCTGGAGCCGGTGCCGGATTATCTGGCGAACTTGAATGGTAGCCTGCGTGGGACACGGATCGGTGTCGACCCGCGCTGGACCAGCGAGGGCGTCGACGCCGCTTCGACCAAGGTTCTTCAGGATGCACTGCGTATTGCCGTTGATCTTGGCGCAGATATTCATGAGATTGTCTTTCCCGATCCGACAGCAATGATCGCCGACTGGTTTCCGCTGTGCGGCGTCGAGACGGCAGTTGCACACGAAGCAACCTATCCGTCGCGGAGGTCGGAATACGGCCCGGGGCTCGCCGGATTGATCGAACTTGGTCTGCAGCAATCCGGCACCGACTATCAGAAGATCGTTCTGCGCCGCGAAGCATTCAGGGGGCTGGTGCGGGAGCTGTTCGAAAAGATCGATCTTCTTGCCGTGCCGGCCCAGACATTCGCCGCGCCCAGCATCGACAAAATGGCGACGCTCGGCGAAAATCCGGACCTGATCACCGGTCTGCTGCGCTTCAGCTGCCCCTTTGACATGACGGGAAGTCCAACCATCACCCTTCCGGGCGGCTTTACCGAAAGCGGCGGTCCGGTCGCGTTCCAGTTCGTTGGCCGCCATTTCGATGAAGCCCGTCTGGTGGCTGCCGGCGATGCATTCCAGCGCGTCACCGACTGGCATCGCCGCCATCCTTCGCTTTGACGATTGAGGATACATCGATGATCAACGACCCCTGGCTCAAGACCTCGATCATGGCGAAGCGCGGCGTAGCCAAAGGTCAGGCTGGGCAACGCCACCAGCTCTCGATCGCGGCGCAAGGCGAATTCCATTACGTCTATGGGCCCTATGCCAAGCCCGTCCTCACGATCAGTCCCGGCGACGTCGTCGTGGTGGAGACGGAAGATGCCTTCGGTGGCGTCATCACCAGCGAGCAGGACAGTCCGACCGCGAAATTGCTGTTTCCCTTTCTCAATCCGCAATGTGGCCCGATTGCCGTCAGCGGCGTGGAGAAAGGCGATTGCCTGGCCGTGCACATTCATGCTGTGGAAACACGTGGCGCGCAGCCCGCAGGCACTACCTGCATCATTCCGGAATTCGGTGGCCTCGTCGGTACGGCATCCACCGCAATGCTCAATCCGCCCTTGCCCGAGCGGGTGAGAAAAATGCACGTCGACAAGAACGGTGTGCGCTGGAGCGACAAGATCACCCTCCCTTACGAGCCGTTCATCGGCACGATCGGGGTTTCGCCCGAGATCGAGGCGATCTCGTCACTGCAACCGGATTACCACGGTGGCAACATGGATTTGCCCGACGTTGCTCCGGGCGCGATCCTCTATTTTCCGGTGCACACCAAGGGTGGCCTCCTCTATGTCGGCGACTGCCATGCCGCGCAGGGCGACGGCGAGTTGTCGGGAGTGGCCATTGAACAATGTGCCACCGTAACCTTGCAGATCGACGTCATCAAGGGCTGGAGCTTTGCGTGGCCGCGGCTCGAGACGGAAAAATTTCTGATGACCATTGGCAGCGCCCGGCCGCTGGAAGACGCGGCGCGCATCGCCTATCGCGAACTAGTGCGCTGGATGAGCGCTGACCACGGCTTCGACGAAATCGACGCCTACATGCTTCTCAGTCAGGCCGGACGCATCCGGCTCGGAAACATGGTCGATCCAAAATATACGATGGGCGCGTCGATCTTGAAGAAATATCTGGTCTCATGACGTCTCGGCAACAACGAAGGGGAGTACTGCAATGAAAGTCAATCGCAGAAGGTTCTTACAGGGTACGGCCGCTGCCGCTGCTTCGGTTGGCGGGTTCGCTCCCAACGCCTGGGCGGAAGATCCGATCAGCGTGGCCAGTATCCATGATCTCTCGGGTGGCCTCGACATCTACGGCAAGCCGATGGTCGATGCGCTAACGCTTGCCGTCGAGGAAGCCAATGCGGCCGGCGGTCTTCTTGGACGGAAAATTAAGCTGATCAACTATGATACGCAGTCGAATATGCAGCTCTACACCCAGTTTGCCCAGCAGGCGGCGCTGAAGGACAAGGTCGCCGTTGTGCACGGCGGCATCACTTCCGCCTCGCGTGAGGTGATCCGGCCGGTGCTCGGTCGATTCAAGACGCTGTATTTCTACAATACGCAATATGAAGGGGGCGTCTGCGACCGTAACCAGTTCGACACCGGAGTGACTCCGGCGCAGACCGTGGAAAAGCTGGTGCCCTACGCCATGAAGAAGTGGGGCAAGAAAGTCTATGTGATCGCCGCCGATTACAATTACGGCCAGATCACTTCGCAATGGGTGAAGAAATACGTCACTGAAAACGGCGGCGAAGTTTCGTCGATCGACTTCTTCCCGCTCGACGTCACGAATTTCGGCTCGACCATCTCCAAGATTCAGGCGGCGAAGCCGGATTTCGTATGGTCGGCGCTGGTTGGCGGCGCGCACATGTCTTTTTATCGCCAGTGGGCCGCGGCCGGCATGCGCAAGAGCATTCCGATGGCGTCGACCACCTTCGCGGTGGGTAACGAGCACATCGTGTTGTCGCCAGATGAATGCAACGGCATGCTCGTTTGCTACAATTACTTCCAGGACTTGAAGAACAAGACGAACGAAGCCTTCGTTGCCGGTTTCCACAAGCGCTTCGGCGCCGATTATCCCAATGTTACTGAACTCGCCATGGGGACCTATCAAGGCTTCCGTATATGGGCGGAGGCGGTCAAGAAAGCGGGCACTATTGACCGGATCAAGGTGATCGAGGCGCTAGAAACCGGAATCAGCATCGATGCCCCCTCAGGCAAGGTCACGATCGACCCGCCAACCCACCATTGCGTTCTCGATGTTCACATCGCCGAGGTCAACGACAAGAAGCTCAAGGTGCTGGAAGACTTCGCGCAGCAGAAGCCGTCGGACACCGCCGCGGTGTGCGATCTTATCAAGAATCCCGCTGACAACCAGCAATACGTTATCAAGATCTAAGGCCGGTCGGCCGCCAAATCCTGTCTGGGAAGGGTGAACGTGGATCTCATTGCTCTCCTGGCGATCCAGGTCCTTTACGCGATTGCCAGCCTGGCGCTGATCAGCGTCGGGCTGGCGATTATTTTCGGCATGATGCGGGTCATCAATCTCGCGCATGGGGAATTTTTGATGCTCGGGGGCTATGCGGCGATCGTTGCCACCAGCCACGGCATCAGCATCTGGATTGCGATGCTGGTGGTGGCGCCTATCGTCGTCGGCATCATCGGGGTCATCGTCGAAATGACGATCATCCGCTTCCTGTATGGCCGCATGGTCGATACGATGCTCGCGACCTGGGGCCTCAGTCTTTTTCTGGTGGGCCTGACGACCGCTATCTTCGGCAACACCACGGTCGGCATTTCGGCCCCGCTCGGCAGTTTTCAGATCGGTGCTTATCGCACCAGCGGATATACGCTGTTCGTCATTGGCGTAGCCGTGGTCGTGCTGGCCGGCATCTTCGCGGTGCTGCGCTGGACGCGTCTCGGCCTGATTGCCCGCGGCACCATGCAGAACGCCAACATGGCGGCGGCGCTTGGCGTCAATCCACCACGGGTCTATGCGGTCACCTTCGGCATCGGCGCCGCCTTGTCGGGCCTTGCCGGTGCGGTGCTGGCGCCTGTCTCCGGCGTCTTTCCCACTATCGGCGTCGCCTATGTCGCCAAGTCCTTCATCACGGTGATCGGGGGCGGTGCTGCCATCCTCAGCGGAACGGTTTCCGCATCGGCGCTATTCGGCACCATCAATCAGATCGCCACTTTTGCCACGACCCCGGTGTTCGGCGAGGTGGCGTTGCTTGCCACCGCGATCGTCCTGATCCGCCTGCTGCCGCAGGGCATCACCGGCCGCTTCTTCCGGAGAGGTCTGTGAACGCCCGCACCCTCAATTTTCTTGGTATGGGACTGGTGGGCGTTATTGGCGTCGCCTTCCTGATCCTGACGCCGCGTTTCGCCGAGCTCGATGCCGTGCTCGAGCTCACGATCTACATGATCATGGCGATCCTGGCGCTCAGCCTGGCGCTGATCTGGGGTTATGGCGGCATCCTCTGCTTCGGCCAATCGGCGTTCTTCGGACTGGGCGCCTATACCTACGCAATCGCCATGTTCAACATCGGCGAAAGCACGGTTCCGTTGCTGCTGGCCATCGCGCTGCCGGCAGCCTTTGCCGCGTTGCTCGGCTATTTTGTGTTCTACGGCCGCATCAGCGATGTGTATCTCGGCGTCATCACGCTGACGGTGACGCTGATCCTGTTCAATTCGGTGAATTCGACCGCCGGCCCGGAATTCCATATCGGTGTGGCGCGGCTCGGCGGTTTCAACGGCATTCCGGGAATCCCGCCGCTCAATTACCCCGGCAACAGGACCGCGGTGATCGATCTCGAGGGCATGTTCTATCTTTCGACGGCAGCATTGCTCGCGATCTATTTCGGATTGCGGCTGCTGCTGGCCAGCCGGTTCGGCCGCATCATTGTGGGTATTCGGGAAAACGAACGGCGCGCCGAGCTCTTAGGATACGATCCGCGGGCCTACAAGCTTGCGATCTTCACCATCGGCGGCGCGCTTGCAGGTTTCGCCGGATGTCTCTTCGCCAATTGGGGAAACTTTGTAAGCCCGACGATTTTCGGGCTGGCTCAGTCCGCGCAGATCATCATTTGGGTCATCGTCGGCGGGCGCGGCACGTTGATCGGTCCAATTGTCGGTTGCATCGGAATCCAGTGGCTCACCACGGCGCTGGGAGCGAACCAGCCCAGCGGTTCGGATTGGTGGACGAGGCTATTGGCCAATGCGCCGCTGGTCCTTGGAATCATCCTTGTCGCGTTCGTGCTGCTCGTGCCGAAGGGGTTGGTACCGACGCTCGGTGATTTCGGACAATGGCTGCTGCGCGCGCGTACGCGGCGAACAACTTCGGCCCTTGAGCCCAAGCAGGCGGAGGAGAGATGATGGCTGCGCCACTTCTTCAAACCCGCGATCTCAGCATGCATTTCGGCGGCGTCAAGGCGGTACGCAACGTCAATTTCACGCTGGCCGAAGGCGAGCTGCGCTGCCTCATCGGTCCGAACGGCGCCGGAAAAAGCACGTTCTTCAAGATGCTCACCGGGCAGCTAGAGCCGAGCCAGGGCCAGGTGTTGTTCCGCGGCCACGATATTTCCCACGCCCACGCCCACGAGATCGCGCGCCTCGGCATTGGTATCAAGACCCAGGTGCCAAACGTCTTCGACGGGTTGAGCGTGCGCGAAAACATCTGGCTCGCGGCGACCCGCATCCATCCCAGCGGGCGCGTCAATGACGTGGTCGACGAGATGCTGGAGCGTATCGACCTTACCGGCGCGGCAGAACGCTTGGTAGGCCAGCTCGCCCACGGTCAGCGGCAATGGGTTGAGCTCGGTATCGTATTGTCGACGGATCCCGAACTCATTCTGCTCGATGAACCTGCTGCCGGCATGACGCATGAGGAGGTATACAAGACCGCCGAGCTCGTGCGCGAAATCAATCGCAGCAAGGCTCTCATTGTCGTCGAGCACGACATGCAGTTCATCCGCATGATCGCCAAGCAGGTGACGGTGTTCAACCAGGGCAGCGTGCTGGTGGAGGATGCTGTGGAGAATATCCTGCGCAACCCGCTGGTACGCGACATCTATCTGGGCAAGCAGGCGGTCGCATGATGCTCGATGTGCAGGGGCTGCGTACCGGCTACGGCCGCATTCCGATCCTGAACGGGGTGAGCTTCACCGTCAAGGTAGGCGAATTCATCGGAATTCTCGGTCATAACGGCATGGGCAAGACCACCCTGCTCAAGGCGTTGATGGGCTATTTGCCGGCGACCGGTGGGCTCGTCCGCTTCGACGGTGACGACGTGACGGCTGCCGAGCCCTATCAGCGCGCGCGGCTGGGTCTTGGTTATGTGCCGCAAGGACGCGAGATTTTCTCCGGCCTTACGGTCTACGATAATCTGCGCATGGGGTGCACCAAGCAGGCAGGCAGCGAGCGAGATACCATCGCGGAAGTGCTCGAGGAGTTTCCCCGCCTCAAACCGCTGCTCGATCGTTCCGGCGGCGCGCTATCCGGCGGCGAACAGCAGCTGCTTGCGCTCGCACGCTGTCTTTGCGGCAAGCCGCGTCTCGTTCTTCTCGACGAGCCGACCGAGGGCATCCAGCCCTCGATCATCGACGAGATCGTGGAGATCTTGCTGCAACAGCGCAACAAGAGCGGACTCACGATGATCCTTGTCGAGCAGAACCTCGATTTCATCGCGGCGCTGTCAAAGCGGATTCTCATTATTCAAAAAGGCACGATCACCCGCGAAGTGAGGCCAGACGATCTCGGCGACCCAAGTCTGGTCGGAGAATTCATCGGTATCACCACGTAAAGCTCGATCCAGCGAGCAGCGATCACAGGGAGACAGACCATGGCAGTCAGAAGACCCACTCTCGATCAATTGCGCAGCGTAGCCGAAGACCTCGGTATGCACATGGGCGAGGAGGAACTCAAATCATACGATGCCCTGATGCAGGGAAATTACGCCGCCTACGACATTATCGATGCCATGCCGGATTACGTCCCGGCCGTAACCTATCCGCGAACGCCCGGCTACCGCCCCGAGGGCGAGGAGAACAAGTACAACGCCTGGTACGTCAAGACCACGGTCAAGGGCGCGGCTAGCGGCAAGCTCGCCGGCAAGACGATCGCGCTGAAGGACAATGTCAGCCTGGCCGGCGTGCCCATGATGAACGGTGCCTCGACGCTCGAAGGCTACGTCCCCGACGTGGATGCCACCATCGTCACGCGCATCCTCGACGCCGGCGGCACCATCATCGGCAAGACGCATTGCGAATATTTCTGTTTTTCCGGCGGCAGCCATACCAATGCGACCGGCCCAGTCCACAACCCCCACAAGATGGGCTATTCCTCCGGCGGCTCGTCTTCAGGCAGCGGCGTCGTGGTCGCGCTCGGCGAGGCCGACATGGCGATCGGCGGCGACCAGGGCGGATCGATCCGCATCCCCTCGTCGTTTTGCGGCATCTACGGCATGAAGGGCACGCACGGACTCGTGCCCTATACCGGGGTCATGCCGATCGAGATCACCCTCGACCATACCGGACCGATGACCCGAAATGTCCGCGACAATGCGCTTCTGCTCGAGGTACTGGCCGGCGCCGATGGCGTCGATCCGCGGCAGATTGCGCCCAAGGTCGCCAACTACACGCAAGCGCTCGACGGCGGCGTCAAGGGTTTGCGTATCGGCATCGTCAAGGAGGGTTTCGGACTTCCGGTTTCCGAGCGTGACGTCGATGCCAAGGTCGTGGCGGGCGCCCAGCTTTTGAAGAAACTCGGCGCCACCGTCGATGAGATATCGGTGCCCATGCATCTTTTGGCTCCCGCGATCTGGCTGCCGATCGCCGCGGAGGGCGGCACCGAGTTCATGATGAAGGGCAACGGCATGGGGACCAACTGGCGCGGTCTCTACAATACCACGCTGCTGGACGCCCATTCTGCCTGGCACCACCGCGCCGACGAATTGTCGGACAGCCTGAAGATAACGATGTTGCTAGGCCAGTATTTCACCAAGCACTATCGCGGTCATTTCTATTCCAAGGCGCAGAACCTCAATCGCAAGCTGCGTGCCGCCTACGACACCGCGCTGAACAGCTACGATTTGTTGCTGATGCCGACCTTGCCGATGAAGGCGACGCCGCTGCCGCCGCCCGATGCGCCACGCGAACTCTATATCCAGCGCGCATTTGAAATGGTTCCCAATACGGCTCCCTTTAACGCATCCGGGCATCCGGCGATGAGCATTCCCTGCGGGATGAGCGACGGACTGCCGATCGGGCTGATGCTGATTGGCAAGTACTATGACGAGTCGACCATCTATCGGGCCGCGGCGGCGTTCGAAGGCGCTGGTGACTGGACCAAGATGTAAATCAACCAAGCGGCCTGCCTCACGCGGAGGCGGGCCGCGGCATCACCAACGGAGGCGAAAATGGATCTCGGATTGAAGGGCAAAAACGTGCTGGTGACCGGGGGAAGCAAAGGGATCGGCCTTGCGATTTCGGAGCTCTTTGCAGCCGAAGGCGCCAACGTCGCCATATGTGCACGCAACGCCGACGAGGTTGGCAAGGTTGTGAAAGCGTTGGCGGCGAAAGGGGGCAAGTCATGGGGCAGGGCACTTGATGTCGCCGACCCGGCTGCGTTGAAGCAATGGGTCGAGGGCGCGGCCGGCGAGCTGGGCGGTATCGACACGCTCGTTTGCAACGTCAGCGCGCTTGCGGTCGGCGACACGCCCGAAACCTGGGAGAAGTCATTTCGCACCGATATGATGCACACCGTCAATTCCATCGCGGCGGCGCTTACCTATCTGGAAAAATCCAAATCCGCATCGATCGTGATCGTCTCGAGTGTTTCGGGCTTCGAGGTCGATTTCGCCGCCGGTTCCTATGGCGCCTTCAAGGCGGCGCTGATTCATTACGCTAAAGGACTCAGCAGCCAGCTCATCGGCAAGGGTATCCGCGTCAATGCGGTGTCGCCGGGCAACACCTACTTTGAGGGCGGCATCTGGCAAAATATCGAACGCGGCATGCCCGATCTCTACAAGACGGCGATGTCGTTGAATCCGACCGGACGCATGGGCACGCCGCAGGAAGTAGCCGCAGGCGTCGTCTTCCTTGCCAGCCCGGTGGCGAGCCGTATCTCCGGTACCAACCTGATTGTCGATGGCGCACTCACCAAGGCCGTCTAGGCTTTAATCAGACTGGTAACGATCAGAAAAGCGACGACGAATAAGACGCCATTTTGAAGATTGAGCGGGTATGGATGGAAATGTTCGCCCAGCGCTTCCACCACTGCGGCTCTTGGTTCAACGTGGCAGGTCATCCAATCCCAACCTATGCTTACGCGTGCCGTGCGGAAGGCGCAATCTCGTGGGGAGATCATCTGAGAAGTTACTTTGCTGCTGCCCTACGGATGTCGGCGATCGGAGCTTGAACGGAGGCCGCCGCTAGCTAGCAGTCGTGAGTTCTCACTATGACCCGGGCCATGGCCCGACGGCAGCGCGACGCGTTTGTCGATCTGGGCTGAAATAGCGAATAAAGGGGCGCTTTTTGACCGGTGAGCGGGCGGATGGCTTTTCGTTTTCCTCCCCGGGCGCCACCTGCCGAACCAGTCTGCTCTCGGCAAAGCTCGTAGCATTGTCATTGACATCGGCCGCTGCACTGCCTTAGCTATTTGTGCCGCCGGGAGGAAATTGGCCTCATATTGCTGCTTTGCAAATGGCCACAATAGTGAATCGTCAAGATTCCAGGAGGCGTTCGTTGAAGCGCATGAATAACGCAACGACCGAGCCGTGGCGGGTTGGCGTTTTGTTTTCCCAAACCGGCCACATGTCTGTGATTGAGGAGACACAGCTTCGCGGCACGTTGCTGGCGATCGACGAGATCAATTGCGCCGGCGGGGTGAACGGCCGCGAGCTCATGCCGATCATCTACGACCCTGCTTCGGATAACACCCTGTTCCGGCTCTATGCTAAGAAGCTGATGACGGAGGACGACATATCGTCAATCTTCGGATGCTATACGTCCAGCAGCCGCAAGGTCGTGCTGCCGATCGTCGAGCGCCTGAATGGCCTGCTTTGGTACCCGACGTTGTATGAGGGCTTCGAATATTCGCCCAACGTCATCTACACGGGATCTGCCCCGAACCAGAATGGCCTAGCCCTGTGCGAGTACCTGGTCTCCAATCTGGGCCGGCGCTTCTATTTCATCGGATCGGACTACATCTACCCGCGCGAAACCAATCGGATCATGCGTGAATTGCTGCGCGGCGCAGAGGTGATCGGCGAGAGCTATGTCTCGTTGCGCGCGCAGCGCAAGGACTTCCTGCCGATTATCCGCGACATCCAGCGCACGCGGCCGGACGTGATCTTCTCCACTGTGGTTGGCGATTCCACAGTCCATCTCTACCAGAGTTACGCTGACGCCGGATTCGATCCGAAGACGCTGCCGATCGCCAGCCTGACCACGACCGAGGCCGAAATCCGCGCCATGGGCTTCGACGTCGGGGAGGGCCATATCACTGCGGCCTCGTACTTCCAGAATATTGATAGCGCATCGAACGCCAGTTTCGTCTCGCGCTTCAAGAGGCGCTTCGGCTCCGACGAGCCGACCAATATGTGCGTCGAGGCGGCCTACTTCCAAGTGCATTTCTTCGCCCGCGCGCTCGCCATGACCAACTCGATGGAGACGAACCAGCTCAGACCAGTGGTTCTCGGCTCGGAATTTGAGGCCCCGCAGGGCAAGGTCGCCATTAACGCCTCATGCAGTCACGCTGATCTGTGGTCGTGTATCGGCCGCGCCAACCGCGCCGGCCAGTTTGACATCGTCGCCCGCTCCAAGGCGGCGGTCGCCGCCGATCCGTATCTGACCTGCTCCGGCCGCAACGCGCATTTCCTCTGATCGATCATCAAGCCCGGAAGGCCGCAGCCATGAGCAAAGTCGAAGTGCCCGCCAAGCCCGGCTCAGCCAGCCTGGCCGAATTCGAAATCGTCGTTGCGGTAGCGCCGGAATCCGGCGCCGACCAAGTGGTGCGCGATCTGCAACGCGCACGCGCCAAGGTCCGGCGGCTATGGCCGATGCCGGACAAGCTGCCGTCCGACGCCGATGTGCTGGTGGTCGAATTCAGTGACCGACTGACCGATCGGCTGCCCTGGATGCCGGGCGAATCTCGCTCCGCTGTCGTGGTGGTGATCGGGCCGAACCGTGCGCCCGATCCCGCGCGACTGTGTGAGACGACGCCCGAGGCGGTGATCTACATGCCGGCCCAGACCGAGACCATCGCTGGCGTGGTGGCCTTGGCGCGCAGTCAGTTCGACTACACGAAGCGCCTGCGCGATCGAATCGAGCGGCTGGACGAGAATCTGCGCACGATCCGCAATGTCGAACGCGCCAAGGCCATTCTGATTTCGGCGCGCGGCATGAACGATGAGGCTGCCTATAAGTTCCTGCGTACCCAGGCGATGGACCGCCGCACCACGGTCAACGCCATCGCCGCGGCGATCATTGACTCGTTTGAACTGTTGGGTTAGCTTTTTTATATCACCGTATTGAAGCGGTGGGGCGGCGCCATTGCCGTCCATCTTTACATCGGGCGAAAAAGCCCCCGTCTCGGATGATATCCGAACGGGGGCTTTTTGCTGTTCACGGGGGAGGCAACCATGAAACTTACGAGACGCCGTTTTCTTCAGACAAGCGCCGGCGGCGGCGCGTTCCTGGCCGGAGCCATGCCGCATATCTGGAGCAAGAATTCCGATCTGGTCTGGGCGGCCGGGGGCGAGATCAAGGTCGGCGTGCTGTTTTCGCTGACCGGTACCACCGCAATCATCGAGGAATCGCTGAACAAGGCGACAATCTTGGCGATTGAGGAAATCAATGCAGCCGGCGGCATCAATGGCATGAAGATCGTGCCCGTGATCGAAGATCCGGCTTCCGATCCCGCGACCTTCGCCGAGAAGGCGCGCAAGCTGGTCGCCGGCGACAAGTGCGTCAGCGTGTTCGGCTCCTACACCTCGGCCAGCCGCAAGGCCGTGCTGCCTGTCGTGGAGAAGCAGAAAAATCTCTACTGGTACCCGACCTTGTATGAAGGCCGCGAGTGCTCGAAGAACGTCATCTATACTGGGGCCGTGCCGAACCAGCAGCAGGATGAATTCATCCCGTGGCTGATCAAGAACTTCGGCAAGAAGTTCTCGATGATTGGGTCGAATTACATCTACCCGAAGGAAGAGAACAACTACTGCCGCAAGCTGCTTGAGAAATACGGCGCCGAAGTGGTCAACGAAGAATACGTCCCGCTCGGCCATTCCGAGTTCTCCTCGGTCATCAACAAGTTCCGTCAGCAGCAGCCGAACGTCATCTTCTCCACGGTGGTCGGCGATTCGGTGGTGGCGCTGCATCGGCAGTACAAGGCCGCCGGCCTCGATCCTGCCAAGATGCCGATGGCCAGCTTGACCACGTCGGAAAACGAGATCGCCGCCATGGGTGGCGAGGCCGCTGCCGGCCACTTCACCTCGGCGCCGTATTTCGAAGTCCACAAGTCGCCGGAGAACGAGAAGTTCGTCGCCGCCTACAAGAAGCGTTGGGGTGCCGACAAGGTCACCCATTTCGTTTCCGAGGCCTGCTACTTCCAGACCTACATGTTCAAGCAGGCGGTCGGGAAGATCGGCAAAGGCGATATTACGCCGAATACCATCCGCGAAGCCGTCAAGGGTGTCGAAATGATCGCCCCGCAGGGCAAGGTTCGCCTCGATGGCGAGAACCTGCACACCTGGCTGTGGCCGAAGATCGCTCAAGCCAAGTCCAACGGCCAGTTCGAAATCATTGTCCAGTCCAAGGAATGGCTGAAGCCCGATCCCTACGCGGCCTATCCGAACCAGGTCTGCACGGAAAAGGGCCTGGTCGAAAAGAAGGTCTGATCACTTTTGCGCGTCCGGGCGGCCAGTCAGCCGCCCGGTGCTTCGTTTCAGCGTGGAACTATTCTTATGCATTTCGTCCTCGAACAGGTCCTGACCGGGCTCAGCATCGGATCGATTCTGCTGCTCGTGGCGCTGGGCCTCTCGATCATCTATGGCACGATCGGGGTGATCAACCTCGCTCATGGCGAATTCATCATGCTCGGCGCCTACGCGGCCTGGGCGTTGAAGACCTATGTAGGACTGTCTTTGTTGCCGGGGCTGGTGCTGATCTTTCTCGGCGTCGGGCTGTTCGGCTGGCTGGTTGAGCGCATCCTGCTGCGCCGGCTGTATCGGCGACCGCTCGACACCATCCTGGCGACCTGGGGTGTTGGGGTCGTGTTGCAGCAGGTCGTTCGGCTCACCGCCGGTGGCGACCTGCGCTACGTCGAACTGCCGCCGTCGATGGCCAGCAGCGTGTCGATCTTCGGGGTCGAGATCGCCGCCTATCGCATCTTCATCTTCGTGGTCGCTGCGCTGTTGTTCCTGGTCAGCTGGTCGATCATGAACCGCACGACTTTCGGACTGAAGCTGCGCGCGGTCGTGCAGGATCGCAACGTCGCGTCGTGCTTCGGCATCAATGCCGACCGGATCTATTCGCTGACCTTCGCCTATGGCGCCGGCCTGGCCGGCCTCGCCGGGGCGATCGTTTCGCCGTTGAAAAGCGTTTCACCCGAAATGGGCACGGGCTACGTCGTCGACGCATTCATGGTCGTCGTGCTCGGAGGTGTGCAGAGCCTGTTCGGCACGGTGATCAGCGCCTTCGCCCTGGGCGAGGTCACAGGCGTGATCGCGTTCCTCCAAAACGACACCATAGCCAAGGCTACCGTCCTGATCCTGATCATCAGCGTCATCCGCTTCCGGCCCCAGGGCCTGTTCGTCGCAAAGGTGCGCGCATGAGCAAGCCTCCTCAGTCGCCTTTGCGCCAACGCGCAACCGGTTTCTGGCAACCGGAACTGATCGGGATCGTCATCCTTATCGCCGCCATGTATCTGATGCCCTCTGTGCTGGTCGACGACTTCCTGATCAGCAAATACAGCCGCTATCTGGTGTTCGGTTTGCTGGCGATGGCGCTGTCATTGTCCTGGGGCTATGGCGGCATCCTTAACCTTGGCCAGGCACTGCCATTCGGTCTCGGCTCTTACTGCATGGCCATGGCTCTCAAGCTCCGAACCATTCCGGTTCAGACCGGCGCCGACGGCCTGCCGGACTTCATGGTCTGGAACAATGTCCAGCAGCTGCCATGGTTCTGGGTGCCATTCTACTCGATGACCTTCGCCATCGTCGCCGGCATCGTTGTGCCCTCGGCGCTGATGGGTGGGCTCGGTTGGTTCATGTTCCGCGGCCGGGTCACCGGCGTGTTTGTGGCGATCACGACGCTGGCCATGCTGGTCGTCGTCAACCTGCTGATCATCGATCAGCAGCAATATACCGGCGGCTTCAACGGCATCACCGATCTGGCGCAACTGACCATCGGCGGCATCGTGTTCGACGCCTATAACCGGACCACCTTCTATCTGATCGCCTCCGTCGCCAGCGTTGTCCTCGTGTTCGGCTACGTGCTCTCTTGCACCAAATTCGGTCTGATCCTGCAGGCGATCCGCGACCAGGAAGGCCGCGTGCAGTATTTCGGCTACGACGTCGCCAGCTACAAGATCACCGTGATGGCGATCTCGGCGGCGATCGCCGGTCTTGCCGGCATGCTCTACACGATCGTGATGGAGTTCGCGTCGCCGACATTCCTCAACGTGCCTCTCAGCCTGTCGGTGGTGATTTGGTGTGCTGTCGGTGGCCGCGGCAGCCTGCCCGGAGCCTTCGTCGGCGCGGTGCTGGTCACTGGCATGCAGGGAGCTCTGTCGGAATCGAAAACCTTCCTCGACACATGGACCCTGGTGATGGGCGTCCTGTTCGTGCTGGTTGTCCTCTTCCTGCCCTCCGGCCTCGCTGGTCTGATCGGCCAGTTGCTGGCGAAAATCCGGCCTGGCGACGGTCATGGCCAGAACGGAACCGTCGATGTGAAGTCCAGCCATCCGAAGGAGATCGCATGAGCACCCATCTGGTCGTGCGCGATCTGGCCGTCAGCTTCAATGGCTTCATGGCCGTCAACGGGCTCGATTTGACCATTAACAAGGGCGAGCTGCGCTGTCTGATCGGCCCGAACGGCGCCGGCAAGACCACCTGTCTCGATCTGATCTGCGGCAAGGTCAAACCGACCGCCGGCTCGGTTGTGTTCGATGGCAAGCATCTTGAAACGCTTGAGGAGTACATGATCGCCCGCTCCGGTGTCGGCCGCAAATTTCAGGTGCCGAGCGTGTTCCGGGAACTGACCGTGCGCCAGAATCTGGAAGTCGCCTACTGCAGGAAGCCGGGCGTGTGGACCAATCTGATGCGCGGGCCCCAGAACGACGATACTGCTGGGCTGGAAGACCTTTGCGGCTTCGTCGATCTTATCGACCAAATGGAGGCGCCGGCCGCCTATTTGTCCCATGGCCAAACCCAGTGGCTGGAGATCGCGCTGCTGATGGCGCAGAACGCCGAGTTGATCTTGATGGACGAGCCGACCGCCGGCATGACCGTCCAGGAAACCCGCAAGACCGCGGAGATCTTCAACCGGCTGAAGGGCCGGCACACGCTGATCGTGGTTGAGCACGACATGGGCTTCGTCAAGGAAATCGGCGATTCGATTTCGGTTATGCATCAAGGCAAGTTGCTCGCGGAAGGCAGTGTCAGAGACATCGAGACCAACCCGCTCGTGCGCGAAGCCTATCTTGGCTCGGGGGGCTTCGGTCATGCTTGAGATTGACAATCTCAGTGCCTTCTACGGCAAAAGCCGCGCCTTGCAGAATGTTACGCTGGAGGTTGGCGACGTCGGCTTCCTCAGCGTGCTCGGACGCAACGGCGTGGGCAAAACCACGTTGCTGCGCAGCATCGTCGGGCTGATGGACAAGATTGACGGCAGCATCCGACTCGACGGCGAGGAAATTGCCGCAACCCCGACCCATGATCGGGTCAGGCACGGCATCGGCTACGTGCCGCAGGGCAGGGGCATCCTGCCGCAATTCACAGTTCGCGAAAATCTGAAACTTGGCACCTTCGCCCGCCGCAATTCCGGCGATGCGGGCGTGCTCGAGGACAAGGTGTTCGATCTGTTCCCGGTGCTGAAGGAATTCCTGAATCGCCGCGGCGGCAATTTGTCCGGCGGCCAGCAGCAGCAACTCGCCATTGCCCGCGCGATGCTGACCAATCCGAGGATTGTCCTGCTCGACGAACCGACCGAGGGAATTCAGCCCAACCTCGTTGAGCAGATCGAGGACGTGATTATCCGCCTCAACAAGGAGCACGGCATCACGATCATCCTTGTCGAGCAAGACGTGGACTTCGCCCGACGTGCCTCACGATCCTTCGTAATCATCGAAAAAGGCCACGTCGCGGCGTCCGGATCGATCGATACGCTAACTGACGACCTCGTCCACCGTCACATGGCCGTTTGATCGACGGCAAACTCAAACCAAAACAGGAGACGACCCCCATGCTTCACGGTGACATTTCCAGCAGCAACGATACCGTCGGCGTAGCCGTCGTTAATTACAAAATGCCGCGCCTGCACAGCAAAGCCGAGGTGCTCGACAACGCCCGCAAGATCGCCGACATGGTGGTGGGCATGAAGACCGGCCTGCCGGGCATGGATCTGGTGATCTTTCCGGAATACTCCACTCACGGCATCATGTACGATTCGAAAGAGATGTATGAGACCGCCTCGTCGATTCCGGGTCCCGAGACCGAGATCTTTGCCGAAGCCTGCCGCAAGGCCAAGGTCTGGGGCGTGTTCTCGCTCACCGGCGAGCGCCACGAGGAGCATCCGCACAAGGCACCGTACAACACCTTGATCCTGATGAACGACAAGGGCGAGATCGTCCAGAAATACCGCAAGATCATGCCGTGGGTGCCGATCGAAGGCTGGTATCCCGGCAATTGCACCTATGTTTCCGAAGGTCCGAAAGGCCTCAAGGTCAGCCTGATCATCTGCGACGACGGTAACTTTCCGGAAATCTGGCGTGACTGCGCCATGAAGGGCGCCGAGTTGATCGTGCGCTGCCAGGGTTACATGTATCCGGCCAAGGAACAGCAGGTCATCATTTCCAAGGCGATGGCCTGGGCCAACAATGTCTATGTCGCGGTCGCCAATGCCGCCGGCTTTGATGGCGTCTATTCCTACTTCGGTCACTCCGCGATCATCGGCTTCGACGGCCGCACCCTGGGCGAGACCGGCGAGGAGGAATACGGCATCCAGTATGCCCAATTGTCGAAGAGCCTGATCCGCGATGCCCGCCGCACCGGCCAGTCGCAGAACCACCTCTACAAGCTGGTCCATCGCGGCTATACCGGCATGATCAATTCCGGCGAAAGCGCGCGCGGCGTCGCGGCCTGCCCCTATGATTTCTACAAGAATTGGATCGCCGATCCGGAAGGCACGCGCGAAATGGTCGAGGCGATGACCCGCCCGACCGCGGGGACTGAAGAATGCCCGATTGACGGCATCCCGAATGAGAAGTCCCCGGCTCACCGCTAAGGATAGGCTGGCTTGGGGCATCGCTTCACTTTGCCTTTAGCGGGCGTGGTCCGGAGCATCGTCGTCCCAGACGATGCTCCGGACCCTTGGTGGTAGCCAATTCCGTGAGAGCCCTGCATTCTCCGGATCCGGCTTCGGCCGCGGCATTTTTTTTCCGGAACCGCGTGAGCTTATGACCAACCTGGACGACTATCGCATTCGCGAGCAACCCTATTACAAGGCGGTTGGCACGGAGATCGCGCTGTTCGAGGCGGCCCATCAGGCGCGCATGCCGATGATGCTCAAAGGCCCGACCGGCTGCGGCAAGACTCGTTTCATCGAATTCATGGCCTGGCGCCTAAAAAAGCCGCTGGTCACCGTCGCCTGCCACGAGGACATGACCGCCTCCGACCTTGTCGGCCGCTTCCTGCTCGACGCCAATGGCACAGTCTGGCACGATGGACCATTGACCAATGCGGTCCGCTACGGCGCGATCTGCTATCTCGACGAGATTGTCGAGGCACGCCAGGACACCACTGTCGTTATCCATCCCTTGACTGACGATCGACGCATTCTGCCTCTGGAGAAGAAGAACGAATTGGTTCGGGCGCATCCGGACTTCCATCTGGTGATCTCATACAATCCCGGCTACCAGAGCGTGCTGAAGGACTTGAAGGAATCGACCAAACAGCGTTTTGGCGCGATCGATTTCCATTATCCCGCCGCCGATGTCGAGACCGAGATCGTCGCCCACGAGGCCGGCATCCCTACCAGCGCCGCGCGCACTCTGGTCGAGATCGGCATCCGCTCCCGCAACCTGCGTGGCCACGGTCTGGACGAAGGCGCCTCGACCCGCATGCTGATTCACGCTGGACGGCTGGTGGCGAAAGACGTGTCGCTCAGCGCGGCCTGCGATGCCGCGTTGGTGCTGCCGATCACCGACGATCCGGACATGCGCGAAGCGCTCAAGGACGCCATTGCTGCCTGCATCTAAAGGCGGACTCGCCGGGATGACCAATCAAACGCCCTTTGCCGATCTCGTGGAATCTGGATTGGTCGGAGATCCGCGCAACGGTTCGATCTGGCGCGCGCTCCGGCAAGTATTCAACGCTCATCAACTCGCCGACTGGCGCGCCGATCTGGCAAGATTGCAGGCGAGCGGCCTCGGGCCCGCCGGACTTGAAGCCTATATCCGCGCGACCGGGACCCTCGCCGAAAAGCGCGGGCCGCTGGCTGCGCTTGCGCTCGCCCCCTGCATTCTCGATGTCGAGCGGCATGCCGGCCGCGCCGCCGCCGCGGCACTCAGCGAGGCAACCGCGCCGGCGCTACGCCATCTCGGCAATGAGCGCGATTTCCGCGACTGGCTCGATGCGGTCGCTGAACTGGCCGCGCAAGGGCCGGAATCGGTGGCACCGGTGCTGGCCCGCTCCGACGGCCTGCTCGCCGAACTCGGCGCCCACGGTTTTCGCGCCTGGGTGCTCGGAGGCCTGCGCGCCGGTGGCGGCGATCCCGAGCGCCGGCTGGCGCTGTTCAGCCTGTCCGACCCGCGCGCCTTCGATCTGTTCGAACAGGCGACCGGCGATATCGGCTTCACCGATGCCGAACGTGCGCTGAAGGCCTATCTGATCGCGCTGTTCCGGCAGAAACCGTTCATCCGCGCCGTCGCCGGCACGCCGGGCGACACCCTGCAGCGCCGCGCCAGCTTCGAGCGCCAGTTCGTGCAGGTGCCGGCGCGCATGCGCGGCGTCGCGACCAGTTCGGTCAGGAAAGTCTATCGGGCGATGCTTGCCCATATCGGCGCGCATCTGGTCCATTCCGGGCCACGGTTCCAGGTCCGCGGGCTGAAGCCGATGCAAGTGGCGCTGGTGTCCCTGATCGAGGACGCCCGGGTCGAGCAATTGGCCATGCGCGAGTTGCCCGGGCTGTTTCGGTTATGGGCGCCTTTCCATACCGCCCGCGCCGATGGTGGCGTCACTGCGCCGAGCCTGTTCGCGCGGCTATCGCGGGCGCTGATCGACCCAAACTATCGCGACGACGATCTATGGGTGACAAAGGGCCGGCAGATGTTCTTCGCCGACCGCGAGGCCTGGGTCGATCCGGGTATCAGTCGTCAGATCGGCAATCTGCTTGGCAACGATCTCGGCCAGATGCGCATCCAGTTCAATCCGCGCACCTATCGGGTCGAGCCGCTCTATCGCGACGACAATTCCGGCCTATGGGACACCGACGACGCGCCGCCGCAGATAAGCGACGAACAGGACGTCATCGTTGAAACCGTTCGCATCGAGCGGACCCAAGACCTTGACGACCATGATCTGGAGAGCTCGATTCCGGATGACGATGTCGGCCAGGCGACCGCGCGAGAATCGCGCGCCGACGACGGCGTGCCGGTCGGCAAATATGCCGAATATGACTATCTGCTCGGCCGCGAACGCTCGGAATGGACGACCGTGGTGGAATACCAGCCGCAACCGGTCGACACCACACTGCTCGATCGCCAGGTGCAGAGCTATGGGGACGTGCTGAACCGGCTGGAGAATCTGGTCGGCGCCGCGCGGGTCAGCCGTCCGGCTCGGCTGCGCGCCCGCACCGAAGGTGATCGGCTCGATCTCGACGCCACGATTGAGGCGGCGATCGACCGGCGCGCGGGTCTCGCGCCGTCGCCGCGGGTCTATGAAACCACCGAGCGGCGCAACCGCGACCTGTCGGTGCTGGTGCTGCTCGACATCTCGGAATCGACCAAGGATTTTGTCAAAGGCAGTTCGACCACGATCCTGACCTTTGAGCGAATCGCCACCGCGCTGCTGTCCCAGGCCTTGTCCGACCTTGGCGACGCCTTTGCGGTTGCCGCCTTCTGCTCGAACGGCCGCGACGACGTCCGCTTCTATCCGGTAAAAGGTTTCAACCAACCCTACGACCGCGACGCCCGCGCCCGGCTCGCGGGCCTGCGCGGCGGCCTGTCGACCCGGATCGGCGGCGCGCTGCGCCATGCCGGCGTGGTGGTGGGGGCGCAGCGGACCCATCGCCGGTTGGTACTGGTGGTCACCGACGGTGAACCGTCCGACATCGACGTCGCCGACAGGCGCTATTTCGTCGAGGATGCACGCAAGGCGGTGCAAAGCCTCGCGCATAGTGCCATCGACGTATTCGGCATCGGGCCCGACGGCGCCGGCACGGGCTATCTGGGGCGGATATTCGGCCGACGGAATTTCGTCGTCATCGACCAGATCGCCCGTCTCCCCAACAAGCTGCCGCTGCTTTACATGCGCCTGACCAGCTGAACCTGGCTGGTAAACGGCAATCCTGTAGCTCTTGCCGCTTGGGCCGTAACTGGCTCCGCCTTCGCCTTCGCAACAATGTCCTGAACGCCCTGACGATTGTGAAGCCGGGGACCGTCATCAAATAGCATAGCGCCGGGTTCAGATTGTGTTGGCGCTGGAAATCGAAACCTCACGGCGGCCAGCCGAAGGCATCGTCATAAGTCCGTCAGCTTGTTCGCGAGATGAGCGTCGGAAACCTTGTGTGTACCGAAAAGATGTTCAGCCATTGAATTTCCCGTAAGCGTCCATTTCTTGCACGTCGTGTCAGTTAAGGGTTTTTGGACGCCAGTTCCACGGCAGGAGCTGGTCGAGCTCGCTCATGGGATGGCCGCCGGACATTCGCTCGAGCACGTGCTGGAGATAGGCGAGGGGCTCGACGTCGTTGAGCTTGGCGCTGGTGATGAGGGAGCAGACGGTCGCCCAGCGATCGGCGCCGCCGTCACTGGGGCGCCTGACAAACAGATCGCAGTGATCGAGAAGCTTGTTTAGCTTTATCTCCTGTCCCGAGGTCACTTGCCCAAGGCCTTGCGCTTTTGTGCGAAGTCGGCCGCGATTTTTTTCAAAGCGCGGACCTCCCCGGTAAACGAGGTGGCGATGCTCGTCAGATTCGCGATGCGATCTGTCGGGTTGCTGGTCGCGAACGAATCGATATAGGCATCGAGGTCCATATACATGTCGTTGGTCAGCGAATATCTTGCCTTGCTGGTATAGGCGTTGAACTCCTCTACATTAATGGGATCCGGCTTTTGCGCGGCTTTGAGTCCCTGCGCCCATTGTAGCGCATAGCGTTTCGCACGTTCGTCGCCGATCTGGCCCGCTACGGCGACGGCTTTGGCTTGCGTTGCAGTGCCTGAGCCGTGCTCTATCTGGTTCTGCGCTGCGGCGGCTGCCGCCAGCAGATCGGATTTAAGTAGCGGATCGGGTATCGCGTCGGCAAGCTTGATCGCCTCGAAATTGCAGAGCTGCGCGAAATAGGCGTTCTGCTGCGCGGCTTCGCCTTTCTCGGTCTGCAGGAACACGCCAAGATCGATAAAAGTATAGGCGCGCAGCGGCTTGTCTGCGATCGCCGCCATGTCGGCCAGCGCTGCCGCGACGCCGCCAGCGCGAGCTTGGGCGAGAACAATGAAACGGCGTAGCTTGTCGCGCTTGCCGGCATGCGAGATCCGGGCGAGGTGTTCGCGCGCAGCGTCAAAATCCAGCTTGCCGACGGCCGTGCTGACGAGCGTTTCGAAGAAAGTGTCAGCGACAGGATGCGGCTGCATGTGCCGCAGGATCGCAAGCGGGTCCGGGGCGCTGCGCGAGCGTCGGGCCGTCGCGAACGACAGCAGCGACAATGCGCGCCAGCGCGGGTCGGCGATCGCCAGGGCGATCCGCTCCGCCTCCTCGCCATTGACGCTCTCTATCGACGTCGCGACGTTGTACTCGATCCAGCCGGCGGCATCGGGCCGGCTGTTCTTGATGATTTCGAGCGATTGAGCAAGCGTCCTGCGTGCGCCGTCGAGATTGCCGGCGCGCGCCAGGTAGCTCGAGATCGACCTGAGTTGGGAGTCCCGCGTCGCCACATCGTTGATCGAGGGGTTTAGTTCGATAGCGCGGTCGAGCGCCTTGCGTGCGGCCTCGGCATTGCCGATCCGGTTGTAGGCGTTCACGATCGACAACGTGTTCGACGCTTTGGTCTGGGTAGAGGAAATGGCCGACGCCAACTTGTCAGCGCTCTCGACTGCCAGCCGCGCGGCATCCTTGTTCTCCGCCTTGAGGAACCCGGACATCGCCGCCAGCAGCACCGAGATCTTGTCCTCAGGAAGCGACGCATTCGCGAAAATGGCATTGAGACGCGCGGTGTCGCCCAGCGTCCCCAGTGCTGTCGCGTAAGATGTGGAATAGTAGTGGCTGGGCACGCGCTCGTTGGCCGGAAGCTGCGGCAGATCGGCTTCCTGCGCGGGAATGAGCGCGGCGGCGCGCTGGTACTGCTTAAGCTCCAGCAGCTTGTTGATCAGCGTGTTGCGCATGCTGACGCGCGTCGATGGCGTTAGGCTCTTGTCCTGGAAATATGTTTCGACGAACGACTCGGCGTTCTTGTGTCCGGCCTGGATCGCGACCGAGGCGAACGAGGAGTTGTTATAATGCGTATCCGATTGCTTGTCTGCGGCTATTGCGCGATCGAGTGCATTGAGCGCGACGTCGAACTTCTGGCGCGAATTGGCCGAGTTGGCGATCGACACGAACGCGCCGACGCGGCTGCTCGGTGAGGCGATCTCCGATGCCAGCTTTATGGCGCGGTCGAAATCGCCCGCCTGGGTGGCGAGACTTGCAGCGGTCGACAAAGCGGAGTCCTTGGGGCTTGTTTCGGTGAGCGTGGCGGCCTGCACGGCCATGCGCTCGACGAGCCTGAGTATGGACTGGGTGTCACCGGCTGTCGCCAACCACGTCGCCGCTTCTCTGAACGGTGCGTAGGACAATGGATTTTCGAGCATCCGAAAGCCGAGATCGATCGCCGTCTCGACGGCGCCCTCGCGAGCGAGCGCGCCTAGCGCATAGGAGATGTAGGAGTCGCGGGAGTCGCTTGTATGGGCCTCGGCGATCAGCCGGCTGGAAGCGGGCCTTAGCGGCGCGATGGCGTTGGCGATGATCGGCTGCGTCGTCGGGTAATACGACGACAACGCGTTGCCGAACGGCGACAGCCGGGTCTTCGGGTCCGTGATCGCTAACGCTTCGGCCACGCAAGAACTCTCGGGCGGCTGGCCGGAGTCCGGTTTGCTGTCGTTCGGCAGGGAGCTTAGATAGTAGCGAACCGAATTGCAGATCTCGGCGCGTTCCAGCGGCGTCTTCATCTCGGCTGCCAATCGCATCGCCCGCTCGACGATGGCCTGCGCTGCCGGACGTCCGGCGAGGGAATTGACCACCTGCGCCACGGACAGCAGCGAGGTAATCCGGCTCGGCACCGAGGCGATCCGCATTGCCGTTGTCACCGCAGCGTTGATGTCGCCGCGATTGGCGTGATGGCTTGCAAGCCGGCTGAAATAGGCGCCCGCCTCGCTCGACGACATGGTGAAACGCGGTTCGAGCGCGATGGCGTCGGCGGTCTTGTCGTCGTTGATTAGTCCGACCGCGACTTCCGGCAACAGCCGGCCCGCCGTCGCCGGCTCGTTGGCAAGCACCAGCGCTTTGGTCCAGTTTTTGCTGTTGATGTATCTGCTTAGCACGCTCGACAGCTCCGACTTGCGATCGTTGACATCGCCGATGTGGCTTGCCGCGATGAGTGCATTGGCCTCCTGGCCGAGTTCGACAAAGTGTCGGATGGCGGCGCTGGCGACGCTTTTCTTGTAAGAGCCGTCGGACAGTGAGGGCAGCGTGGCTGCAAGGTCGGCGCCGATGCCGACCTGCGGACTGAGCGATGACAGGCGGGCCAGCGCCGCCGCGCGCGGGGCCGGCTTCGCCTGAGCCGCGAGTTTGAATCCTTCCAGCGCGAACACCTTCGCGCCAGCGAAATTCTTGGTGGCGGCGGAGACGCCGGCGAGCCGGCTGTAGCCGCCAGTGAGATATTCGATGGGGTATCCCTTCTGCTCGGCATCGGCCAGCTTGAGGATGGTGCCGACCGTGGCGTCGAGAACGCGCTTGGCTGCGGCAAGGTCGTCGATATCGACATAGAGATCGAAAAGCTGGAGACGGGCCAAGGTGAAGTTGAAGGCCGAATCGTACGTCGCCACGGTTGCCTTTGACAGCGCCGCCGCTGCGGGCTCGATATGCTTGCGCGCCGCGGCGAAATCGCGCCGCGCCACATAGGCTTTCGCCATCGCGATGCGCGAGGCGGCAAATGACAGCGTCGCCGGCTCCCTGGAGAGCGCGGCATCGGCCTCGAGCAGTTTGCCTTCCTTGATCTGAGCAACCACGACCGCCGTTTGTTTCTCGATCTGCCTGCCTCGCGCGGCGGCGATATCGCGCTCAAGCGAGGGTTTGTACCAGGCGAATGTCGGATCCTTGTTGTTGGGGAATATCTGCGGCAGCATGGCCGTGGCTTCGTCGATCCGGCCCCACTTGGCGTAACCCTTGGCAATTTGCCAGCGCGCGGAGTTCAGCGAGTAGGACTCCCAGCGGTCATTCGGGTTGTAAAGCTTGGCCCCTTCCGCATAGAGGCGCCTGGCGGTCTCGAATTCACCGATATCCGCGGCGGTCTCGACGAGCGAGAAATAGGTTGATTTGCGCGTGTTAGCTTCCATGTTACGCATGGAGTCGATTGCGGTGCTGAGGCTCGATCGCGCGCCGCTCTGGTCGCCGGTTTCGGACTGCGCCTTTGCGACTGACGAGTAGGCGCTGATGCGGTCACTCCCGCTCGTCTGGGAAGCGTAGCTCAGGGCTTCTTTTATCTTCTTTGCATAGGCCACTGTGTGGGCGAGCTGCCGGTACGCAGCCGAGCGCTTGTTCTGTTCGACGCGCCGCATCACCTCGTCGGCAGCGCCGAGGTCTCCGTTCTGGGCGAGAGCGTTCGCGACCTCGCCGTAAGGGTCCGCGCTGTACGGATTCATGATCGCGCGCGCATTCGAGGCGGTAGAAAGCGCGCCCTGGAAATCTTGCGATTTCGCCTGCGCGACCGCGATGTTTACCAGCCAGCCGGGGCGGTCGTTGCTGGGAAGACTCGATGCGGTCGAGAGCGCCCGCTCGATGGCGGCGCGTGCGGAGTTGGCGAGACGCTTCTCGAGTGCATCGATCCGCGCCAGGATCTGGTCGCGCTCACTGGCGTCGGGCCGGGCGGCAAGATAGGCGCGATACCAAGCGATAGCGGGCAAGTCACGGCCGCCCTTGGCGTCGCTGAAGCGCGCAACGGCGATCATCACTTCCGGCGCGGAGTTGTCGGAATCCATCGCCATCTTGAAATACTGGTTGGCCTGGGTCCATTGCCGCTGCTGGACTGCTTCATTGCCCTTGTCGAGCGCCTCACGCACCGCTTCCGTGACTTCGGCGCGGGCGGACGGTGCGCCGAGCACCAGCGCGACAAGACATGCGATTGCGAGGCAGCGCGCGCGACACTTGCTCATTGTGCGACCTTCGACAGCAGCGTAGTCGCTTCCGTCCGGTACGGACTGTTCGGGAATTGCGCGATGAAGCGCTTGAGTTGGTCGGCGTCGGCGCCGTTGCGCAGCATGTTCCAGGCGATCTCATCGGGCAACAGGCGGCGCGCGGGATCGGCCGGGCGACCTGGCGCGGCAGTTACGAGTTGTGGCAGGGCAGGCGGCGGAGGTGGCGCCGCTGCGGTGGGGACCGGAAGCTGTATTGCAACGGGAGCAGGGTTGACGGGACCTGGCGGAATTGCCGCAACCGCCGGCACGCTCGACGGCGGCGCGACCGCGGGCGTTGTGGTCTGCGCCGATGTGGAAGGCGCGGCCACGGTCGCAGAGGATGTTGCTTTCGCCGGAGCTGCCACTGGCGCCCTGGCTTGTGCTGGCGCTCCCATCGCGCACAGCAATCCCGCATGGTCGCAGGCCAGCGTCGAGATCTGTCCCGAATAGACCGCGCCGAGCGCGCCGGTTGCCAGGACGCCGGCAAGGCTTGCGGCCAGCGCGACCGTCTTGCCGCTTTTTTTCTTGCCCTTGATGCGGCCGCCCTCGAGCCCCTTGCGGATCGCCTCGCCCGAGGCGGGGCGGTCGCTTTCCTCGAGCGCCATCATCCAGTCGATGGTCTTCAACAGGGTTGGAGAAAACCTGCCGCTCGCCGCCTTTACCGCCGGTATCATCGGGTCGTTGCGGAGCCGCCGCAGCGAGTCCGGCGGTGCGTTGCCAGTGACGCAGCGATAGGCGATGGCGCCCAGCGCGTAGATATCGGTCCACGGACCTTGCTGGCCGCCGACGCCATATTGCTCGGGCGGCGAGTAGCCGGGAGCGGCGATCGCGGTGATGCTGCGGCTGTGACGTTCGCGGAAGTCCCGCGCCGCACCGAAATCGATCAGGACAGGTGATCCGTCTTCCTCGCGGATGATGACGTTGCTGGGCTTGAGGTCGCGATGCAGGATTGCGCGCTCATGGAGTGCGTCGAGCCCGTCGAGTATGCCGTAAAGGATTTTACGCAACTCGTCTTCCTGCATCGGGCCCGCGCTCAGGCGCTGGGTCAGCGTCTCGCCGCGCTCATAGTCGAGAACGATGTATCCGGTCTCGTGCATCTCGAAGAAGCGGCGCACGTGCACAATATTGGGATGGCGGAAGCGCGTGATTAGTCGCGCCTCCTCGATGAATGCCTCCAGCCCCAGTTCGAAGTCCTCGCGGTCACCGTCGGATTTCGCGCGTACCGTAGCCGTGGAGACGCGGCCGGCCAGCTCATTGGGGAAGTATTCCTTGATTGCCACGACCTCGCGCAGCACCGTGTCGAGGGCACGATAGGTGATGCCAAAACCACCATGGCCGAGAACGGACTCGACCCTGAATTCCAGAAGGGAGGTGCCCGCAGGCAAGGCGAAATGGTGACCGCCCGGCTTTTTTCGCAGCGGAAAATCGCGTTCGTTCACGTCCGTTACCCCCCAAAAATCGGGTCGCGCGTTTTGCAATGAATTGAACAGGGATGGCCGCGCCGCTTCGGTGGGGCATTTCGACTATGAAACCATAAGGAAATCAAATGGATTTTTCGGGCTTGGGGCCTGTCCAATCGGCATCGCCAGTTGCCGCCGACTTGACGTCAGGTCCGCTTGCCCCGAAGCTGGGCTCCATGGCCGTTCGGGTGCCCAGGCGGATCGCGATGGGGGTTGTGCCCGTCCGGCAATTGCCTTCGCACATTACATTCCCGGCGGGACCGGTGCTTTGGGCCGGGTAGTTTGCCGGGTTATTTTGTAAGATCGTCTTCAAGGGTTGCCGCGCCATGGCACGCTGGTTTTCGGACATGTTCGGCAAATCCGGGGAGGCGCCCCCGGCAGAGCCCCATTCGCGCCGGACGGGTGCGGAAGACGATTCTGTGGACAACGAGAAGACAGTGAGAATAGATCGACCGAAGTCGCAGCGGCTGTCATGGCCGGCGCGTAACGAGCCGGCGGCGCGGCCGGTCGCGGAGCCAGACGATTCCTACGATCTGCACGAGCAGCCGACGCGGATGGTCGGTGCACGGGCGCCCCGCGACGAATCGCGGCAGATGTCGCGGCGTCCGGATAACGCTGTCGAGCCCCCCGCGCCTCCACCCGCCGACGAGATGACGCGCCTGGTCTCGCCGTCCCAGGCTGCGGCGCACGACGTCGATCCCGTTGTCGGCTGGCTGGTGGTGATCGCAGGTCCTGGCCGTGGCCGCGCGGTGGAAATAGGGGCGGGCGCCAATCCGCTCGGACGCGCACTCGGCCAGAAGCTGCGCCTCGATTTCGGCGACATGCAGATTTCGCGCGAGCGCCACGCTGTCATCATCTACGATCCGCGGTCGGGGCGTTTTTTTCTCAACAATGGGGAGGTGCGTAACCTCACTTATGTTGGCAATGAGGTGGTGATGGCGCCGGTCGAGCTGACGGGTGGCGAGACCATTATTGTCGGCGCGACGCAATTGCGCTTCGTGCGCTTTTGCGACGATCGTTTCAACTGGTCGTGACGATGCCTGACGGACTTGCGACCGACGTTCATGGCGCCGCCATCCAGGGCCGCAGGCAGGAGCAGCAGGATTCCTTCCGCTCGGTCTGGCTCGCTGCGGAAAAGGCGTGGCTTCTGGTGGTGGCCGACGGCATGGGAGGTCACGCTGCCGGCGGCACCGCGAGCCGCCTCGCCGCAGATGCGTTCGTGGCGTCCTTTATTGCGCATCGCGCAGCCGGCAACGCGCTGGCAGCGTCCTTTCAGTTCGCGCTTGACGAGGCCAACGCCCGCATCGCGCGCGGCCAGGCCGATGATCCCGACACCGACGGCATGGGTACGACACTCGTCGCCGCTCATTTGTCGCCCGAGGGTTTGAGTTGGATCAGCGTCGGCGATTCGCCGTTGTGGCTTGTTAGCGCCGGCAGCATCGAGCGGGTCAATGAGGATCATTCCTTTCGTCCGGCGGTCGCGAAAGGCGCGAAAGCGATCGCCAACATGCTGCAATCGGTGTTGAACGGCCAGCCGGTTGCGATGGTCGATCTTAAATCGAGGCCGCGCCGCCTGCGCAACGGCGAGTTCATCATTCTCGCCTCCGACGGAATATTGACGCTGGAGGAGAGCGACATCGCCCGTTTCGCGGGCGGTACGGCGGCAACCGGCGCGGCGGCCGCGGCGCGCGCTCTCTTGACCGAAGTCGAGAACCGGCAGAAATCCAATCAGGATAATTGCGCGGTGGTTGTGGCGGTGCCGCCAACATTCTCCGCCAGCACAGCGGCGGGACTCATCACGTTTCGGACCGCCGGCATCGCCGCTCTGATTTTGCTTGTTGTCATCGCGGGCGTTTCGGCTTGGCGGCTGTCATGAAATCCTTCCTGCTCGGCCGCGGCCTCGAATGCGACGTTATCTTCACCGATCCGACAGTCTCGCGCCGACATGCCGAATTCGTCGTGAAGTCGGATCGTGAGTTTCTGCTTGTCGATTCGGCAAGCACCTACGGGACGTTTGTGCTCAGCGGGCGGGAATGGAAGCAGATTACGACCGCGCAGGTTTCGATCGACGATCAGATCAGGCTTGGTCGCCACGACACCACCGTTCGGGCGGTGATGTCGGCGGTAATCGAGAGACTGCGTGGGTCTGCTTCGGCTGAAACAAAGCCTATGCCGGCATCGCCGGCGCCCAGGGAGCCGGTCAAGCGCGCCGCGCTGGAGCGCGATCCGGAAACAGGCGAGATCATCAGGCGCAAATAGAGGAAGCTGAGGGCATTCGATGGCGCGGGAGAATGTTGAGTTCGGAGGACTTGAGCGGCATCGCCAGCTTATCGCCGCCGGTTGCACGGCGATCGGCGTTCTTGTCGTCGCCGTCTTGCATTTCGTTCTGCCCGAGGAGCCCGCCAAGATCCTACTCGACCGCGGCGGCATCGGCTATCCGTTCTCGGTGCAGAACTGCATCTGGGTGGTGTTCGCAGTCGGCTGCGGCGAGTTGTTCGTGCGCTTCCGCGCCGGCCGTGCCGAGCAGGACCAGTTGCGCCGCAATTATCTGCCCGAAGACGAGCGCACCGTGCTGCAGGCGCAGGATCTCGGCGAAATCTACCGCCAGGTGCGCTCGACCTCGTTTGCGTCGAATTGCTTCCTGCCGCGGCTGATCCAGCGCACCATTCTCCAGTTTCAGTCGAGCCGCTCGATCGATCAGGCCTCTACGCTGTTGAACACCAGCATGGAGATGTATCTCCACGAGGTCGACCTTCGATATAACATGCTGCGCTATCTAACCTGGCTCGTTCCCTCGCTCGGCTTTATCGGCACCGTCATCGGTATGGGGCGCGCGCTCGCCTTTGCCGGCGATCCGGCAAATGCGCAGGACCCGCTGCTGCTCAACGAGGTGACACGGCGTCTCGCCATCTCTTTCGACGGCACCTTCCTCGCTCTGGTGCTCGCCGCGCTGCTGGTATTTCTCACCAATATCGCCCAGTCGCGCGAGGAGCATGCGCTCAATCGCGCCGGGCAATATTGCCTCGATAACCTTGTCAATCGCCTGTACGTGGCGTAGCTCGATATGAGGCGTCCGAACCGCAATATCGAGATTTTCAGCATGTCGGTGCTGGATCTGTTTGCGGCCGCGCTCGGCGGCTTCATCCTGATCGCCGTTATTCTGTTTCCCAACTACATGAAGACACAGAAGGCCGAGGTCGAGCTCAAGGAAACCAGGAGCGATCTCCAGGTCTGCAAGAAGGCCGAGAGCGAGGCCAGGCAGTCGCTCGCGACCAAGACCGCTGCGCTCGCCACCTGCGAGTCAGCGCTGGCCTCGACCTTCCTCGTGGTCGTGATCGAATGGAGCTACGCCGGCAATTTCGATGTCGACCTCCACGTCACCGATCCCGAGGGTCGAGAATTCTTCTGGGGCAAGAGCAACCGCGACAAGCGTGACTTCCCTGCCACGGAGGCGCAGCTCTCTTACGACAACACCCGCGGGCCGGGTGTCGAATTGTGGCAGCACCCCAAAGCTGTGACCGGCAGCTACACCATCGCCTACGACTATTACGGCTCGCCAGGGGGCAATCAGCCGGTCGAGGTGAGGGGAAATGTGTTTCACCGCAATGGACGCATTCAACTGCCGAATGTTACATTGACCGAGACGCACAAGCTTCGTCCCGTAGCGAAGGTAGTTGTGAACCAAAGCGGCGGCGTCGACGCACGTTTCGATCCTTGAATGGAGCAATGAAGTGTGCACGGGCAGGCGTCTTCGACAGCGAACAGGCGAAACGGCGCGAATGATGCGCGTCCTCGCGCTGGGTCTCTCTGTGCTGGTGCTTGCTGTCACGGCTTCCGGCTTAGAGGCCAGCGCCGAGGGCGACGATTTCCTCGCACAGGACTGGGGCTCTGGTTTCCAGAGCTGCGGCGGCGCCAGGACGCCGGTGTCGTTTCGCATCGCGGGCCCCGAAAGCAACGTCATCGCCAATGGCATCGTTACCTGCCGCGATGACGGGGATGCCTTCATCTATGCGGTGGACTACGTCAATTTCCTTTTGAATCCGCAAGGCAACTGGCCGCAGGCTTCTTTGCAATGGTTCGGCGTCGGCGCGCAGCGCGCCGGCGCTAATGGCCGCAACGACTGGTTCTTCGACGAGGTCAGGCCAATCCGCGTCCAGATTCCTGCGCCCGGCCGCCGCGTCGCGATCTCCAATCTGTCGTTCCGGGTGCCGAAGGCGGTTCTGATGCAGGCGCGTGGCTTCGGCTTTTACGCCGTTGGCGGCGGCGTGTTCTGGCCGATCTTGCTGCGGTCGCGCGTCGAGAGCGTCGCCGCCCCGCGCCCCGCGCAGCAGGACAGTTTGCCGCCGATGCCGGCGCTTTCGATCTCCGCCGCTGCGCCGGGCGCGCCGGACAAGCCGGTCACGCCTGACGTGCCGAAACTCGCCGTCGAGCAGGCCGAATGGGGCGCGAACTTTCCAACATGCGCGGGCGCGCGCACCGCCATTCCGCTGAAGGCGGCAAGTGCCGGCAATGACACGTTGCTCGCCAACGGGATCATCAATTGCGCTGACGATGGTGATGCGTTTGTCTACAGCGTTGACTACATGAATTTCTCGCTGGCGCCTGGCAGCAAGCGACCGTCGGCGACACTCGAATGGTTCGGCTGCGGGGCGCAGCGCGCGGGCGCCAGCGGTCGCAACGAATGGATTTTCGACGAGGCGAAACCGATCCAGGCGCAGGTCAAGGCCGGCGTGGCGCGCGTCGGCATCACGCAGGTGACATGTCGGGTGCCCAAATCGACCCTGAGCCGTGCGCGAGGCTTCGGTTTCTACGTCGTCGGCGGAGGGACCTTGTGGTCCATCTACTTGCTGTGAGGTCATGATGCGCAGACTTGTTGCATATGTGGCCGTGGTCGTGGCACTCGGTGCGCCGCCTGCTCGGGCCGAGCAGCTGGCGTCCGGCGACCGTGTCGGCAGCCGGGACGAAACCCGCACCTATGATTGGACGCGACCGTCGCCAGAGGAGACAGCCCGGAATCCCGATGGCTCGGCCGCTCCACGTCCCTATCTGCGCGATGTCAGCTCGGCAAAATTCGAATCTGATGTGCAATGGGAAGCGAGCGATCCCGGCATCGCCGAAATGCCAGCCTCCGCAGCGACGGCAACGCCCGGAGAGACCAACTGGGCGCGGCCGCAGCCCGGTGAGATTGCACCCAACCCCGCTGCCGGTGCGGGCTCGCGGCCCTTTCTGCGCAGCGTCAGCCCGAATACCGCAGCGCGGCAGGGCGATGTCCGCAACTACACCGACCGCGCCTATCAGGGTGGCGACCAGCGCACCCAGGCCGCGGTCGCTGGCGGTGGAGCCGGCAATCCGAGCCAGGCGGGCGGCGGACTCGGCAGGTCGCGCAGCGGTGGCTCCGGCGATGCCAAGGGAAATATCAAGGGAGATATGAAAGGCGAGGCCAAGGGACCTGAGAACGGCACTGCCAAGGGCTCCAACACCAAGGGCCCCAGCAAACAGACTGCGTCGGCTCCGGCCGCAACAGGCGGCGGTGCAATACCCGGTGCAGCCGGACAGGGCGCATCGCCGTCACCGGGCACACCTTCCGTCGCCGGATCGCCTGGTGGCGCATCGAATGATCGCCCCGCCAGTAGCGGCGGGTCAGCGGCCGCCGCCCCTTCCGGCGCGCCGTCATCAGGGGCTCCGGCATTGGGAGCTTCGTCATCGGGCGGTCCTGATCGTGTCGCGATGCCTGGTACTGAGACTGGCGCTGCTGGGGACGATACAAGATCCGCCTCACCGGGCAGCCAGACGCCGGGCGCAGCGGCTACAAATACAACTCTGAACGCGGGTCAGGGCACGCCTCCGGGCACTGCATCCGACCGTTCGCAATCCGGTTCTGAGCCATTGTCCGGCGCGCCGCCGAACGGATTGCGCCAAAGCGGCATTAACGGCGGCGCAGCTGGCAACGACCGCCCGATGTCCGGTGGCAATCCGCCTGTCGTCGGAACGACCCCCGGCCGCGTCGAGCTTGCGCAATTCGACGCGCGCGTTCGCGGCGCGTCAGCGTCGGGTAGTGGCAGCGGCGTCGGACGCGGAGGTGCCGCGCGCGCGACCGATGCAGACGGCTCTGGCTCGTCGCTGATCGGCACCTCGGCATCGTCGGGCCGCGTCGCGATGACCAGTGCCGCGCCCGGCACGGTGCGTGGGGATGGTATTGCCGATCGTCGCGGCGGCGCCGGCGGCGGTGATGCGCCATCATCCGGCGCGGACGGCGTCGCGGCACCGGGAAGCAGCGCGTCAGGATCAACGCCTGGCAACGCCGCGCAAGGCGGAGCCCCCGCTGGCGATACGCAGCGGTCAGCCAGGCGCGCGCAGCAGTCCGGCAGCGGTCCTCATGAGAACGCCTCCGGCATCGGCGCCTCGCGCATGGGTGGCAGCACTTCGACGACTCCCGGCTCGGCGTCGGGCGGCATCGGTGCCGGAAACGATACGAGCGGCCATCAGTCTGCGGGAAATCCGGCCAGCGGAAATGTGGCAGCCGGAAATTCAGCAAGCGGCACCGTCACGCAACGGGCTGTCGGCGGCGGCTCGGCGTCCGGCGCGCCGGCGCAAGGTGGATCACAGCAAGCCGGCGTCAGCGCGTCGGTAGCGACTCGGCCATCGGCAAGCGCCGCGTTGGGCACGCCGGGCAACACCCCGGCGAGCTCGTCGCAAAGCGCGACGTCAAATGTCGGCAGCCCGTCGCATAGCGGAGCATCAGGCGGAACGCAGTCGTCGGGCGACATGAGCGGCCAGCTTGCTAGCAGTCAAGGCGCCAGCGCGTCAGCATCGTCGAGTGCCGCGGGCGCGTCGTCGAATTCCAGTGGATCGTCGGTGTCTTCATCGGGTGTGGCCGCAGCGAGCGCGGCCGGTCCGTCCGGCGTATCCGGGACGCCCGTGTCCTCATCATCCAGCGCGCCTGTGGCCGGGTCGCCGCCGCGCCTGCGCGTCAATCTGTTCGCTAAGCTCGATTTTCCGACGCTGGCCCAATCGCTCGGCATCCAGCCGCCCGTGGTGCCGCCGACGCCCCCCTCGAGCCCCGTCGGTGTTAGCACGACGACGGCCACGCCGCCGCTATCGCCACCGCCGCTTACGGCTCAACCTCCCGTCGCGCCGCCTGCAATCGCGAGGTTGTCGCCGCCGCAAGCCGAGCCACCGGGTGCCTTACAAAGCGAGTCTCATTCCGCTGCCGCGCCGGCATCGTCACCGACAGAGCCGAGGTCATCTTCACCGCTAGTGGCGGCGTCTCCCCCAGCGCGTCCTCTGATGGCGAATTTGCGCGAGCAAGCCCGCGCGGTCGATTGGGAGCAAGCCCGCGCCGATGGCCTCGCCATCCTGCGCAAGGAGACCACGCTCGCCAGCCTGCCCGCAGCCAATCGCGACAATCTCGGGCGCGCGCGCGACATTATGGGCAAGCTCGCCGACAATGAGGGCTATTATCGCCAGCAGTCCCTCGCGCGCATGGCCACATACGACGATCTGAAGAAGGAGTACGTCAAATATATTCACGAGCGCGACCGTGCGGCGTTGCAAGGCGTCATTGGCGGTGGCGGGCTTGCCGTCGTCAATCTCGTCGACATGGTCGGTTACGGGTTCGCCGCACGCGGTGTGCCGCTGGCCAAGTTCTACACCACGGTGCGCGGCGTCGCCGATCAGGGCGTCAAGGTCGCCAGCGAGTTGCTTCCTTCGCCGCCGGCCGCTCCGGCAGTGCCGTTCACTCATGCGCCCGCGGGCGCGGGTGGGTCCTTGCCCGGCTTTGCGGGTGGCTCGATAACTTCCACGCCCGGCGGCGGCGGTGGAGGAGCAGGCTCGGCGGCCTCGCCGATGCCCGCAGCCACCCAGCCAAAGACATCCGACGAGCAGATCAAAACCACAGCCAATCAGGCGCAGTTCGCGCGCGATCTGCACAAGGCGGTCGAGGAGACCTCGCGGCTGAACCACGGCATTCCGGGCATCGACCGTTTCCGCGGCTGGACCACCCCACAGTCCGGCAAGGCCGAGGAGACGACGGCGCTCAAGGTCAGCAAGGGCGTGGGCGAGGGGGTCGATTCCGCGCTCAAGATCGCCAGCAGCATCGCCGACGTGCAAGCGGCGCGCCGCGGCGGGGACCTCGTGGCGACCGCCAAAGCCGAAGTGCAGCTCACGCGCGATGTGACCCAAGCGGGCGCGACCGCGATCGACATCGCCAACCGTGCCGGCAAGCTGATGGGAAATCGCGGTGAGTCCGGCGCATTCCCGATCTCTGCGCAGGTCATGAAGGGTCTCAAGAGCGCCGATCAGGTTCTCAGCATCGTTCAGACCAGCGCTGACATGTCGGCGGCTTATTACGAAGCGCAGGGCGGCAATTACGACAAGGTCTGGCAGCATGCGCGCGACGGCGTGACCAACGCCGCCAAGACTTTCGGCCCCTATGGCAGTCAGGTCGAGGCCGCGGCCAAGGCGGCCGAGGCGCTCAAGCGTGCCAGCGACGCCACCACTTTGCGCGACAAGGCAACGAGCTATCTCGACTATGCCGGCAATGCTGCCAAGGTCGGCACCATTCCCGCCGCCAAAGACACCGGCGACGCCATCTTGAAGGCCAAGGAGGCTGTCGAGCAGGGTTTTTTCGTCAAGGATTCGATCGATCTCAGGCGCCAGGACACTTTTCGTCCCAATCTCGATCGCCTCGGCCGCAATATCCGGGAGGATTACGACATGTACAAGCACTTGAGCGAGTTCAAGTCGCTGTTCGACCTCCCGCAGCAGTTTCCGAGTGACAGCTTCTCGCGGACACCGCCGGTCATTATGATGCCGCAGCAATGAGGCGGCTCGCGCTCGCCATATCCGTCGCTGCTGCGGTTGCCCCGCAGGCGTGCGCTGCCGATGCGCCGATGGTCAAGGCGCAAGACGGCATCCTCGCCGAGCTGACCATCATCGGCAGCGAAGCCCTGATGCGCTGGCGGTTCCTGCGCAAGCCCACCCGTCCGATCGATCAGGTTACGGCGACGTATAACGGCCGCCCGCTCGGCGTTCCGACGGTCGAACCCTATCCCGGCGCGGGTCAGGCGGTCGCGGCGATCGCGCTGCTCGATGTCAGCGGCCCGCAGCGTGAAGAGCAGATCGAGCGCTTCAAGCAGGCGATGCTACTACTCGCCGCCCGCAAGCCGACCCACGTTCAGCTCGGCTTCGCCGTCTATGCGCTCGAAGGGCATTTGCTCGTGCCGACGGGAAACGACCCAAGGGAGACGCTGGCGCTGCTCGCCGCCGTTCCGCCGCTCGATGAAGAGGCCAACCTGTCCGGTGCGCTTGTTTCATCGATCCGCACGTTGGCCGCGCTCGAAGCCGACCGCCGCGCCGTATTCGTTCTTACCGACGGCCACAATGACGGCGCGGTCGCACTGGGTGACGTGGCAACGTTGGCGCAGTCGCTCGGCGTCTCGCTTTACTTCCTGATCGCGCCCGGACGCTCCGCCGATCTGCCGGCGCTGGCGCTGCTCGCCGAATCGACCGCGGGCCAACTCGTGGACGACAAGGGCATAGCGACCTTCCTCGGCGATCCCTTCGCGCTGCTCAACAGCGGTGCCCAGGTTCGCTTCCCGCTCGATGGCGCGCGCAAGTTCATGTGGGATTCGGAGAGCGAGCTTCGGGCTGTGATCCATTACGGCGACGGCCGGCTCGACATCGCCGCGTCCGCGGATATCGCGGCCGCCTCCACCCACGACACGGCTGCCTATCTCTGGCGCGCGCATGCGATGAGCGTCGTTGCGGCCGGCGGCATGATCTTCGCGCTGCTCGGCGCCGCCCTCGCCGGGACACGAAGCAGAGCGGTGCGGCTACCTCAACCCATTGGCTCGGCCGCAGTTCTCGAGGACCCGGAGGGCGGCAGACACTATCCACTCACGGCGCCGTTCCTGCGCATCGGGCGCAGCCCTGAGAACGATCTCGTTATCAATGAACCGACCGTCGGGCGTTGGCACGCCATGGTGCAGCAGATCGGGGATCTGGCCTTCTCCATAACCGATCAGTCGAGCGCCAATGGCACGCTTGTCAATGGCCACAGAATCGTCAGCGTGGTATTGTCCGACGGAGATGTCATCTCGATCGGCTCGCGCAGTTTGCGCTTCAAGATCCCAGAGACGTGAATGAGGTTGGCGCCATGTGCTGGATCACGCACGCCAAGGGGCTGACGCCGAGCCCACTACATTCCACCCGGGAAGCCATGCAAAATGGTTTTGTCGAGCGCTTCAACGGACGGCGGTGCGAGTGCCTGAACGAGAACCTGTTCGTCGAGCTCAGCTGGCCCGCCAGATCATCGAAGAAAGGAGAATCGATTAGAACGCCAGCCGACCGCTCACAGAAGGCCAGATTCTAACTCCGCGTGGAGGAACTGTGCAGGGGCAGGTCAGCCCGCCAAAAAGAGTCGCGTAGCGTTCTCGAACTGACGACAGCCCGCCCTCCACCTGCAAAATTGTCGGTGAGAACATATCGCGTACGAACCGCGAAGAAACAAGCGTGCGAGAAATGGACGCTTACGCAGATACCGAAAATTCTCTGTTACCTTGCCAAGAAGTCCCTGTTCTTCGGAATATTTTCCCTGTTAGTTTGCATAGGGAATTGCTCGATAAACGGCTGCAGCAGAGGGTTTTCTTGCTACCAAATCTGCCGTCTGCACCCTGGAATCGTAAAATTCCCTGTAAAATTCCCTGTTAGCAGGGAATTTGTGTGGAGACGGGCGCGATCTCCACTGCGTCGCCAGCCAGGCAGTCCTGCGACTGGCGATAGTTTGCAACCTGTGCCTCACAGGCCCGGAAATCCCGGCTTTTTCAGCGTTCGGCTCGGTCTCCAGACTCCCGGTCTCCCAACCTCCGGGGCGAAATGGCGGAAAGTCTCCCGCCGTTTCCCGAAAAACTCCCGTTTCGCGGAGACTATTGGCGGAGACTGGTTCGATCGGTACTGCCGCCCGACCACGGCACTCTGATTGGGCAAGTTTGCTTGCCCCCAGCGGAAATGGGGATTTGTCGGGGGGATTCTGCACGAGGGCGACAGTTGCGATTAGATTTCGCCGCGCCGGACCCGGCGCTCATGCTTGTGGCCGAAACAATGAGACATCCGGCGTACAAAGGGTGCCCTATGAAAGCGCCACTTGAGTCGTCATCCAGGGTGGTGGTGATTTGATTTGCCATTGAGCCGTGCCTGATCGGTACCATGTCGAAGAAACCAGCCCGAAAGCCGAAACCGAATGCCTTGCTGCCTGATCGCGAGGAAAATCCGCGCTGGCTTACGGCGGACCCGGTCGGCGCGCGGCCCGCGCCTCCTATTCAGGCCAAAGTCGATGCCCTACCGCTGCTCGGCATTCCATGGGAGAATTTCGAGCGACTGTGCCGCAAGCTCGCTGAACGTGGCGGCACGGTTGAAAAGGCCTGGTGTTATGGCGGTCCTGGGCATGCGCAACGCGGCATCGATGTCCTCGTGCGCATGAAGGACGGCACGTTCGAAGTCTGGCAGAGCAAGCGCCATAAAAAGTTCGGGCCTATCCAGGTTAAAAACGCGATAAATTATTTTCTCCAGCATGAATGGGCCGCGCAAGCGACGCGGTTTGTGCTTGCGCTCGCGTGCCCGATCAACGAGGACCCCCAAGGCCATTGATGCGATGGAGGCGGCAAGAACGGCCCTCCACGCGAAGGGAATTGCGTTCGAGCCGGTTGGCAACTCAGAACTGACGGAGCAGTTGCGCGGCGAACCACAAATCATCGACGACTTCTTCGGTAGACCATGGGTTGACGCGGTCTGCGGCCCAGAGGCAGCAGCGGCGCTCTCAAACCGGTTATCCCGGTTTGACGTCGAGGCCTTGCGCGTTCGGCTTCGCGATTTTTACAGCGCATGGATTGCGACCGTGGACCCGGGTTTGCCCATAGCGGGTCAGGACAAGGACGGCCGACCGATTCCGGCGCCCAAGCTCTCGCAGCGTTACGTGTTGCCAGATCTCGTGATGGACATGGGGGTTATCGAGACGGAGCCCGACGCGCTCAGTCCAACGGCTCCGCCGACGAGGGATGACGCCAGTATCCAGACAATGGATACCAACCGTGGTGCAGCCGGCCCGGCGGTGCAGGCGCAAGCGCCACGCACACGAGAACGGCTGCTCTCCGTCGATCAGTTCATGGCGAACGAGAAGCGGTCTGTCATCACGGCGGATGCGGGGGTCGGAAAAACGACGCTGCTTCGGTTCCTGGCGCTGGATATCTTATCTGACACGCCTGATATTGAAGCGGTTCGCAACCACTATGCCGGTTACATTCCCGTTTGGGTCCCGTTTGCGCTATGGGCTCGAATGGCCGAGGGCAAGGACCACCCTCCGCCGTTGGAAGATGTCGTCTACGGATTCATTTCCGCGCAGAACGATGTTGCTCTTGCCAATGACATGAAGCGGGTGCTTGCGACCGGGAAGATTATCCTCCTCGTCGACGGCCTCGACGAAGCCCGGGGTAACGTCGCGCCGGACAGTGTGTTGGCCGGGCTTACGACGTTCGCGGAAACACACAACGTCCCCGTGATCGCCACGTCGAGACCACACGGGTTGCGGACATTAAGTGGAATAGGTGGAAACTGGACGCGGGTGCGACTGGCACCATTGTCAGAGACGAAGCGGGATGCGTTGGCGCTACTTTGGTATCGGATATTGGAGCGAAGCGATCTTGGCTCCAATGCAGCAACCGCCGTCGTCGAAACGCAGGCGCAGCATCGTGCAAAGACGTTTGTCACCGCACTCGCCAAGAATGCCGGTATCGCGCGTCTTTCATTTACGCCGCTGTTTCTCGTGGCGCTGCTCAAACTGCACCGCGCCGGTCGCGTTCTTCCGCGCAACCGCTTTGAAGCCAGCAGGGAGATCGTTGACCAGCTCCTGGAGCACCAGCCCAAGCGTCGTGCCAAGGATTCGGTCGAAACCAAAGCGGCTCCGCTCGATACTAGGCTTCGCGACAGGCTTCTCGAAGACTTTGCGTACGGGCTCCATGCGGGTGAGTTGCTTGGTTCCGTAGCCGATGGCGGCCTTGAAACGGACGCAGTCGAAAGGGCGGCAAAAATCATCATGGCCCGCACCGGCAATCCCAATCTCGACCTGGCTGAAGAGGCGGCGCGCACTGTGTTCTCATTCAGCGAGGAAAGTGCCGGGCTGCTGGTCAAGAAAGCACCGGACACGATCGGCTTCCTGCATCGACTCCTGCAGGAATACCTCGTCGCCCGCAAAGTCGATCAATCCTCACTTGCCGAACGGATTGATTTCATCAAGGGCCGCGCTGCGCAACCAACATGGAGCGAGCCGATCCTTTATCTTCTTTATCTGGAGACGAACGAGCAGGAAGTGGGGCAATTGCTGACGGCCATTGAAGAGGCTCCCGCGACCGATGTTGCCGAGCGGTCCGTCCGCGATGCTCTGTTAACCGAAGCTGTATTCGCGGACTTCTCGCATGACCTGCCGACCGTGCGACGCCTTGCCGGCAAGCTTTTCAACGAGGCGGAACTCTTCGCCTGGGGCGCCCGGCAGCGGCAGTTGTTATCCTCCATTACCGATGGGCTATTTTCGCAATCGCTATTCGCCCAATGCGGTCAAAAGCTCACCGAATGGATTCCGGATTTTCACGGCTCAGAGCGTGCGGGCGCGGTCCGGGGAATGCGTCAATGGGATAAGGCCATGCGGGCGGCGTGCATGCCTTATTTGCTTCGGACCATTGCGGGCGAAAACAATTATGTCTGGAGGGAGAGCGCGCAAGTCCTGGCCGAATTCGCGGGCGGCGATCAAGGCACGAAAGATGCGTTGCTACAGTTATTGCGAGCGCCGCGATCGGTGGACACCGTTCAGGCTGCGCTGGTTGCGCTTGGCCTGGGCTGGAAGGGGGATGCCGATGTGGCTGCGGTGGCCGAGAACTTGAGGGAGAGTGGGGATAACAGAATCCAGACTGAGGCCATTCGAATCCGAGCGGCAAGGGACGAGGCTGACCTCACCGATCTCGAGATATTTGCGCCGATGGCGTTCGGACGGGAAGAACGCTTTTCGAGCGAGGTTTTTGCGCCCGACCTCGTTAGCTACTTCGGAAATAAATACAAGACGAAGGTCATCGCTCACGTCGAACAGGGGCTCGCCAACGGGGCGCGCAACCGCGACCAAACCTCTCTCGTCGGCAGCTTGATCGTCGTCGATCCGACACACGAGTTGATTAACCCGACGCTGTCGCAGATACTGTCGCGCGACTACGCCTTCCGCGATCTCTTCGCGCACTCGAATATTCTGACCGAGAAGGTGACATGGTCGGCCGAAAACATCGCGCTGATCGAATCTTACCTCAGCAAAGAGCGTTTTGCCGAGCACGTGGCGTACCGGATCAGCAAGGCGCTTCCTTTACCATTCGTGAAAAAAGCGCTGCTTTCGTCGCTGAAAGAAAGAGACACGATGGCCTTCTGGTCAGCGCACGGCCTGGTGGACGGATGGGGAAAGCCGATCCCGAGGTAATGGCCGCGTTCCAAGCCGTGCTCGACGGGCCCGCCGAAAAGATCGCCTATGTAGCCGAATATCTCCCTGATGTGATCGACGACAAGGCCGCCATCCGCGCAGGGATTCTCCGGGCCTTTGCTAGCCGGCCTGAGCGGACCGAGATACTGGTCACGGGCGTCAGGAAGCTTGGCGTGGCGCCGGACGACGAAGAACTCTTCAGGGCGTGCTATGAAGCTGACTCATTGACCGAGCAATCACTCTACCCCGATATGTGGCGGCGCGAGCTGATCCACACGTTTCCATCCCGCCCGGAAATACGTGAACTCGCAATTGCCGAACTCCGGCGGCGTGACGGGAATATCGGAGCGATCTCGCACAATTTCGGCAATGATCCCGGTATGTGCGCGCGTATCCTCGGTGTCGTGGCTCCGCTTCCCACGACTGCCCGGCTGACATTGGTCAACCATGTGGAAGCGGCAGCGCAATCAAGCGACCCTGCGCTCGCGCTGCTCAATCGCGCGCGGTTTGATACCGATGGTGCGGCATGCGGAACAGCCATCATGGGCTGGTCTGAAGTGAACATCGCCAAGGGCAGTTTCGATAAAGACAAGGAAGCCTATCTCGTCGAGGAACTCGACGCCATCGGACCTGAATATGAGCACCGGCGGGCGGCTGGCGTGATCGGGCTTGGCATGGCGGACAGGCTCGAAGCATTTTCAACGGCCAAGGACCGCCAGGGACAGTCGCGCTCGATCCGGATCGGATCTCTTTCCTTGATGAGCAAGGATGATCGGTATTTTCGGCGGCTGCTTCCGCTCTGGAAGCGTTTTGCAATGGCTCTCGGCGGTGACAATGAAGTTCTGGAACGGTTGGAGCTTTCAGCAGAGACGAGTCTTTCCGTTCTCAATCCCGGAATCGAAAACGCCGATCATGTCTTCGAGTTGCTGACGGCGACGATTCCGACGGCACATCATGTGAAGAAATACGACCATGTCGAGGTGGTGGCCCGGTTTCGTCCGGAAAGCGATCGCCTGCGTGAGCTGATCATGCCGATTGTGCTGACGCATGCGAAGGGCTACGGCCAGACCAATGCGGACACCTGGGCGGCCATGGTGGCGGCGGATTTGTTCGCCGATCAGTTTTCGAACCAGCCCGCGCTTTTGCGGCAGGTCGTCGAATGCTTTGAGGAAGACCCCACCCGCTCGTGCGCCGCAGCGGCCTTGGCCGAAGTCACTTTGAGAAGGCATCAGCCCGATATCGTAAACCTGCTGAAGGAGCGCGGTTCCCCACGGGCGGTTGAACTTGCGGCAGCCTTCAAGGTTCTGTCGGCCGTTAGTACGGCAGACAAGATCATCGATGCGCTATTCTGGCTTTTGGAAGAAGCAAAACATGAAACCATCTTTTGGAATTGCGCCTATTGGACACCGTCCTTGCTGCGGCGGATCGAGCGGGACCCCGATATCGGGGACAGGATGATCGAGGCGGTCGAGGGCGCCCCGTCTGAATCTGCGGCAATTTCGCTTCTCGCCCTTGCGGGCGGGAGCAGCAAAGGCCGGGTGAAACATCGCGCATTCTTCGCAAGTGAAATGGAGCGGATCGGGGCAGCCATCGCGCCACCGGTCGGTTATGACGTGACATCCAGTTCCAACCGACTTGCGCTGCACGTCCTTCAGGAAATTCTGACGTAGGGGGCATCCGGCCTGCGCAGCACATCGCCCGGCTCGTGGCATCCAAAGTGGCTTTCAATCAGTGATTGACGACGTTCGGCGGCTTACCTAGCTTCGAATCATGTTTGAAATCACCGGGGACGATATTGCCCTCCTGAATGACACGGACCTGCGTGCGCTGATTGGGCGGCTATGCGAAGCCGAGCTGCGCCGGCAGGGTCACTCTGTCTCGCACGTGACATGGGGCGGCAGCCAAACGGCCAAGGACGGCGGCCTTGACGTGCATGTGGGTCTACCGGCTGGCGCAAGCACCGACGGCTTCATCCCGCGTCCCGAGACGGGATTTCAGGTTAAGAAGCCTGACATGCCCCGCGGAGAAATCCTTGACGAGATGAAGCTTGACGGGGTGGTGCGCCCTGTCATCGTCGATCTTGCAAAGGCGTCGGGCGCATACATCATCGTAAGTGCGACCGGGTCCACGGCTCATTCAGCGCTCAAGAACCGCAAAAAAGCGATGGCGGAAGCGGTTGAGAGTATCACCGACGCTTCCAAGCTCGCGCTCGATTTCTATGACCGCAATCGCATTGCAACCTGGCTTCGCGATCATCCCGGTCTTATCCCGTGGGTCCGGTCCCTGATCGGCAAATCAATCCCAGGGTGGCAATCCTTCGGCTCTTGGTCGCGCGCGCCGGGTGGTGTTGAGAATTCCTACCTCTTTGATGACGAAGCCCGCATCAAGACAGGCGGCGAGAATGAGGGCGACGGACTGAAGGCCATTGATGGCATCAACCGTATTCGTGATGTTTTGCGCCCGCCCGGACAGGTTGTGCGCTTGGTTGGTCTCTCAGGCGTCGGAAAAACGCGGCTTTGCGAAGCTCTGTTTGATCCCACGATCGGGACCAACAGCCTCGATCCCGCACTCGCCTTCTACACGAATGTCGCTGAAGAGCCGGACCCGCCGCCAATCGGTCTCGGGCGTTCTCGTAAAATGAACGCGGGACTTTGCGGGCGGGCATTTTCGGACAGCAACGCGGCTTAAGCTAGTATAGGAGCTCGTTGATGCGGGTAGCCAGCCCATCCATCGCGAAGGGTTTTGTGAGAATTGCCATCCCCGCAGCCAGTCCGACATCTCCCATCGCCGCTTTCTCGGCATACCCGGTAATGAAGAGCACCTTGAGATCGGGTCGCGCTGTTCGGCCAAAATCCGCAAGCTGCCGCCCGTTCATCCCGCCGGGCAGGCCCACGTCCGTGACGAGCAGGTCGATGCGCGTCTCGGATCGCAAGACCATTAGTGCGCTCGCACCGTCTTTAGATTCGATAGCCGCATATCCAAGCTCGGCAAGTACCTCGGAGACCAGCATTCGAACCGATGGCTCGTCGTCGACGATGAGCACCGTCTCACCTGCTCTGGCGCGCGGCGTCGACGCGAAATCGGCCGCGTCGTCTGAGGCATTCGCCGCCTCGGAGTGCCGCGGGAGGAAAAGGCAGATCGTCGTGCCGCGACCCAGAGCCGACTCGATAAGTACCTGACCACCCGATTGCTTGGCGAAACCATAGATCATCGAAAGGCCGAGGCCGGTGCCCTGACCCAGGGGCTTAGTCGTATAGAACGGATCGAATGCCCTCTGGACGACCTCCTCGCTCATGCCCGTTCCGGTGTCGGATACGGACAAGCAGACGTATTCACCAGCTCGCATCTCCATCTGAAATGCCTCGGCACTGTCCAAAACGCGGTTGACAGTCTTGATCCCGAGTAGACCGCCGTGCGGCATCGCATCGCGCGCGTTGATGCAGAGGTTGAGCAGCGCGTTTTCGAGCTGGTTCGAGTCTACGCGCGTGGTCCACAGATCGGGCGCATTGTCGGTTGCCAACTCGATCCCGGGGCCGACCGTATTGTTGATGAGGTCCGTCATCCCGGCGACGAGGCGGCCGACGTCGGTCGCTTTGGGGTCGAGGGTTTGGCGCCGGGAGAAGGCCAGCAGTCGATGCGTCAGCGCGGCGGCACGATTGGCCGCCCCCTGTGCCGTGGATATATAGCGCTCCACGTCCTTGTATCGTCCTTGCGAAATGCGGATCTGCAATAGTTCAAGTGAGCCGGAAATCCCGGTCAGCAGATTGTTGAAGTCATGCGCCAGCCCGCCGGTAAGCTGGCCGACCGCCTCCATCTTCTGAGCCTGCCTCAGGGCGTCTTCGGCCTTGTCGAGCGCGTCCTGCTGGCGGCGATGCTCTGTAATATCGCGCGCCACACAATAGAGCAGTCCCTCGACATTGACTGCAGTCCACGACAGAACCCGATAGTCTCCCCCGCAGGTGCGGAAGCTGCTTTCGAAATCCGACGTCTGCCCCGGTGCCGCCAGCCGAACCACTGCGTTGCGCATTTTTCGGCAGTCGTCGGGATGCTCAAGCCATTCAGATGTCTTCCCCAGGATTTCTTCCGGAACCCAGCCGAGGATCTTCGTCCAGGCAGGGTTGATGCTGATCCATATGCCGTCGGCGGTCGCCACTCCAAGCATGTCAAGGCTGACCTGCCAGATCCGGTCGCGTTCCTGTGTACGTTCGGCGACGCGTTGCTCCAGGCTGAGGTTTAGTTCACGGAGAGCTTCTTCCGCGACATGGCGCTCGTTCATGTCGCGCAGAATGGCGGTGATGAAAACGCGGCCCTCGCTCAGCCATCGTGATGCGGAAACGTCGAGGAACGTTCGCGAACCATCCTTGCGCCTCGCTACCAGTTCCACAGGACGTACCGATGTGTCGCCAGTGAGGATCGTGTGCCAGAGGTCCTCCCATTGCCGCGGTTGCTCGAAGAGTTGCCCCAACGGGCGCCCCACCAATTCGGACCGCTCAAATCGGGTTTCGTGAATTGCCGCAGGATTGACGGATTGGACGATGCCGTTCGCATCCAGGGTGAGGATGATGTCCGAGGCACCTTCAACAACGGCGTCGTAGCGTGCGTTTTGCCGCTCCCGGAGGACCTGCTCGCGATGGGAGGCGCCGGTGACGTCGGTTATCTGGAGCAAGCAGTGTGAATAGGATCGTTGCCCGAATGGCCGGACCGAAACGTTGTGGACCAGCGGCAGGCCGGCGCGGGTCCGAAGCGGCAGCAAATTCGGGTTGAGCGAATGGGTCAGGAAGGCGGATGAGCCCAAGGTGAGAGCTTCCGAGATGGACCTCATCAAGCGGCCGAGCGAGCTTCCCGGGAAGAGCTTCGGCATTGTCTTTCCGATCGCCTGTTCGGGAGAAATGTCGCTGGCGGAGGCAAACCAGTAGTTCCAGTAGATTACCCGCTGGTCGCCACCCAGCACGACAACGCCAGAGTCCATGGCATCGAAGACCGCTGCAAACTGGTCGCGCTCAAGCCGAATCATTGTGAAGTTGCGTCGTTTCGCCCATCTCTCGTTCGATGAATTCGTCCAGCAGATGCTTCAGGGCGGTGAGGGAAGGAAGATCCATGATCAGGGCGATGTAGCCGCTGATGTCGCGCTTGCGAACCTCGAAGTTGATGAAGAGGAACATCACGACATCACCGGCCTCAGGCGGCGGCGCCAGGCCGAAGAAAGTCGCCGCGTTGCCGCGCAACACTTCGGGCAGCGACATCTTCAGGCTGCGCTGAAGCATGTTGGCGATGGTAGCCAGACAACTGTTCAGGAGAATATTGCCCGTCTCGGCCAACGCCTCCTGCTCCAGCTCGATGATGTCTTCGAGCGGAAGATCGCCTCCGGTAATCGCGCGGACGAGTTCGAGACTCTTTGTCTCAGGAAAGATCAGGAGCGCCCGGCCGGTGATATCGCCCTCGAAGATCTGGTGAACGGCGACGAGGTTGGAGTCCTCGCGTTTGGTTAGGATCGCAATCGCCCGCGCGCGGGTCTCCAGCGAGACATTCGGCACTGAAAGATGGACCTGTTCGCCCACCATTTCCCTGAGGCTGGTGGCGGCCCGGCTGACGCCGATGTTCACCAACTCGATGAGCGCGTCGAGTTGCAGTTCGGTAAGAAGTTCAGAAGGCGCTGAACTCATGCATTGCCCCGTTCGAGCCGTCGCACCGCGTCCTGGAGAAAAGCACCTAGTGCTTGTTCGTTCAAGGGTTTGAAGAGAAACATGGCTCCAATGCGCCGGGCGCGCTCGACGATCTCCTCCTGATGGTTGGCGGAAACGACGGCGAGGGGAGTGGAGGGCCGAAGCGCCAGCAGATCGGAGGCCAACTGGAGGCCGTCGCGACCTGGCATATTGAAGTCGAGCAGAGCAATGTCGAACGCGGTTTCCCGGGCTAGGGAGAGCGCCTCCTCGGCGTTCGCCGCTTCAAGACGGGTCCAGTCGGGATAGAGGGCGTTCAACGCCTTGGCCGCGGACATCCGGGCGAGCTTGCTGTCATCGACGATCAAGAGCTTGTAGGGCATGAATTCTCTACGATTGTTCGGCTGTACCCGGTTGCTGCCATTTTCGCACCCCCGGCACGAGGGGGAAAGGTTAAACTTGGCTGCCGTTGCGAGCAAGCGCGGGTCCTATGAACCGATGCAGGAACTGACCGGCGGGGGGGCCCCGCAAAGGTCGTTTGGAAACCAGGAGTACCTGTATCACGGCGGCATGGGCGCTCTCGCAGCCCCGCCAGTCGATTTCAGCCGCCGGATTGGCCAACAGGTGTTGTAACAAGGCTTCTCCGTCGTCCGCAGGGCACGCCCCGATCAGGCGGATGGTTTTCGCGTCATGGAGCACGACGGTCAAGTGAATATCTCCTCAACGTTCAGGACGATCAGTACGCGCCCGTCTCCCAGCAACGTGGTTCCGGCGACGCCCCTCATGCCTCCTAACAAGCCATTTATTGGTGTCAGCATGACGTCCATGCGCTCCCCGAGCCGGTCGACCTCAAGTCCCCCGATCTGTCCTGCCGCCTGCACGACGACGATTTTTGCCTGGCCTTGGCCGGACACGTCGCGGGCGATGCCTAGCGTATCGGCGAGATCGATGACCGGAACCGTCCGGTCCCGCAGCACGAACGCCCGCCCGGCGCCGATTGGCGCGATCTGGTCGCGAGCGACGATGGACGTTTCCACAACGCCGTCGAGGGGAAGCCCAAAGGCTTGACCAGCCACTTCGACGGTCATGACCCGGGTCATCATCAGGCTGAACGGAAGGATCAATCCGACAGTGGTCCCGGTCCCTGGCCGGCTTTCCAGCGTGACCGTTCCGCCCAGACGTTCGATCGCTGTCTTGACGGAATCCATGCCCACGCCCCGCCCCGACAGACCGGTAACGGCGGCAGCGGTAGAAAAGCCGGGCGCAAAAACCAGATTGATCGCCTCGGCGTCGGTCATCGCCGTCATGGCTTCCTGGGTGGCAACCCCGCGCGCGCGTCCCACCGCACGCACGCGATCGAGGTCGATGCCGCCGCCATCGTCCTCGAGCTCGATCCTGATGGTGTCGGCTTCGCGGCGGGCGCGCAAGACGAGGGTTCCCATCGCCGGTTTTCCGGCAGACGCGCGCTGCTCCGGCCTCTCGATGCCGTGGTCCACGGCGTTGCGCAGGACGTGCAGCAAAGGCTCGAACAGCGCGTCGACGATGGTGGCATCAGCCTCCGTGCCATCGCCCTCGGTGACCAGCCTCACGGTCTTGCCGACGCCAACGGCAGTCTCTCTCACCAACCTTGGAAAGCGGCGGAAAACCGAGCGTAGCGGAAGCACCCGGATGCGAAGCACCGCCCCTTGCAGCTCCGCCGCCAATCGATCGAACAGCGCGTGCTGCTCGCGCAAGGTTGCCGCGGCGGCGGGATCTAGGTTCGCCTGGAGCAACTTTGACACATGTCCGACGGCGTTCTTGACTACGATCAATTCTCCGGTGAGCTTGACGAGGGCATCGACCCGACCCATGTCTACCCGCAGCGCGCGGGGTGCTACAGGCTGCACGGTACCGTCGCTCTTGGGACGCTCGGGTTGCGCAACGTCGCCCAGTGTCCGCTCGATTGCCGCGATCAAGGGAGCGGCCTTCCGCTCGGCCTGGGCCCTCGCTGTAGCCTTCTCCAGGTCTGCGGCGGCTTCTGCCCGGCCCAGATACAGCAACGCGTTAGCGGCTGTACGGCCCGCGGCGGCGATCCGACCGGCGAGCCCCTCAAGTCCGGTATTCTGCAAGACGAGAAGCTGGGCTTCTACCAGCGACATCGCCTTCGACGGAGAATCCCCCTCCGACAGGGAGGTCGCCGGCGAGGTCAATTCGATGATTTCTGTCTTGCCCGGTGCGCCGTCAATCGCGGTGCATACTTCCGCGGCCGGCGCTTCCATCAGCGCGCGGATTTCCAAACCGCAATTGAACGCGTTCATGCTGTCGAGCGCACCGGCCGCGTCTGTCAGCGCGAGGTCGACCGCCACTAAGCGGGGCAGGGCGGCCACAACTTTCAGCGGATCGTGACCCTGAAAGAACGCGTCGGGAGACGGCACATAGCGCAGGGCGGTGCAAATACCGGAAAAATGTTCGCCGGCGGCGGCGCGCAGCGGCTTCAACCAAACTTCGTTTTCCGGGAGGGCAGCCTGATCGCGCTCGTCGCCGTCTTGCGAGCCGGTGAGCCGCGCAATCATGGCATCCGCCTCGCCCTCCGCTGTCGAAGGCGCTTCGCCGTTCGTCTGCATGGCATCCAGCCAGTGCGAAGTCAGGTCGAGACTGGCCAGACATTCATCGAGGACGCTCGGCGCGATCGGCTCTTCCGACGACCGAAGCGAAGCGAGAATGTCTTCGGCGGCATGAAGCATGCGCGCCATGGCGGCAAACTCGACAATGCCGGCGGCTCCCTTCAAGGTATGGAATGCCCGAAACGCGCCGTCGAGCCTTTCCCTGTCATCAGGGCGCTCCTCGAGTGCCATCAAATCGTCGATCGCCTGGGCGACCAGTTCGCGCGATTCGACGAGGAATTGCTCGACGAATTCGTTCATCGCGGCGCTCCGCAGAAGATGGCAGCATACTCCGCAAGGGTTTCCTGCTTGACCGGTTTCACCAGATAGTAGTTCGCCCCGGCGCTTCGCGCCGCGGCCATATCCTGAGGACCCGCCTCCGTACTCGTGATCAGGACTGGAATGCCGGAGACCGGAATATCCTTCGATCGCAACGTGCGGAGAAACGTAATTCCGTCCATATGGGGCATGTTGATATCGACGATTGCCAGATCGAACGGATACAGCAGCAACTTTTCCAGCGCTTCCAATCCGTTCAACGCCTCTTCGACGAGGAAGCCGCCTTGTTCGAGCGCAGTGCGATAGTAGGTCCTGACGAGCGCGGCGTCGTCGACGATCAGGACCCTCCTTCCGGCTTTGTCGGTCACGCGCGCAACCCCTGTGGTCTGCGGTAAACGATCGCCCCCGAGTATCGGCAGACCTCGAACAGCGGCGAGATGCGGCTCATGGATTCAGTATGCCCGAGGCAGATGAAGCCGCCGGGCATGAGGTTATCGTACAGATTTTCCGCCGCGACGCGGCGGGATTCGTCGTCGAAATAGATCAGCACGTTCCTGCAGAAAATCACGTCGAATCGACCCTGGGGCCGGGTTTCCCGGTTCTCGATCAGATTGACCCGCGAGAAACGCACGGACTGGCGCAGGTCGTCCAGGATCTGCCACCGCTCGTCGTCGAGGCTATGGAAATAGCGTGCGACCAATTCGGGCGATAATCTCATCAGGGCGCGCTTCCCGAAAATGCCCTCTGCCGCGGCCTCGAGAACGCGGGTATCGATGTCCGAACCTACTATCTCGATGTCGTAGGTGTCGACGTCCTTCCAGTTTTCCAGCAGCCAGATGGCGATTGAATACGGCTCCTCGCCGGTCGAACACGGCACGGACCAGATCCTGATCGGATCTCGGGGTCGCTTCGTCGCCACACGCTCCCTGAGCAAATCGGTGCTCAAGCAGTCAAGCTGATAATCTTCCCGATAGAAATAGGTTTCGTTGACGGTAAACGCATTAATGAGCTGCGCGACCTCATTGCGCACCTCGCTGCGAAGATAGGCGAAGTAGACGGAAAACGACTCGCTCGAGGTGGCAACCATCCGCTCCGAGATTCGACGCTCAACGTAGTAGCGCTTTGTCTCCGTGAAAACCATGCCGGTGCGCCGATAAAGGAAATCGGCAAGCCTGCGGAATTCCTCCTCCGTTATCTCAGGCGGATCGGTCATCAGTCCGATGATCCGATGCGGTCGCTGGCGGCCCTGATTGCGAAGGTCAGGAACGGATCGTCGGGAAAACGCGCAGCGCAACGCGCCAGGATCGGCAAGCTCGCCAGGTCTCCTGTTTCGGCCAGAACTTCAACCGCCGCCGAACAGACGTTGCTGTTCGTTTCACGTTCGATGAGTTCTCCGAGAGCGCAGCTGCCGTCACCGGCGGGCAATACGCGCGCAATTTCGCATGCGAGCAAGCGGACATCCGGATCGGTGTCGTTTAACAGGCTCGGCAGAAACTTGGCCGCAGCTGCCGGCATCGCGCGCAGCGCATCCAGCGCTCCGGTGCGCTCGGCCGCGTCGTCCGAACGCAAATAGGGAAGTACGACAGCGGCGCTGTCGGGCGTGGCTATCTTCGTGAGGGCTGTGAAGATGGCTTCGCGTACACGCGGGATGCGCTCCCTCGAAAGGGCGTCGGCCAGCAGCGAAAGCCCGTCGGGAGAGTCGGCGGCGCCGCGCGCGGCCGTCCAGCGATCATCATCGGAGCCGGTGGCAAATATTTCGGAGAGTTGCCGACCGTCCGGAACGGGCGCGCCAGTGGGGGAAGAGGGTTTTCGGACTAGGGGCATCAGGTCACCAGCTTTTTCAATTCGGCGGCAATCTTGTGGAGGGGAACGACGAGATCCGCTCCGTTGGCTCTGACCAGTTCTCCCGGCATACCCCAGACAACAGCGGTTTCTTCCGCTTCCGCGATCGTCCTGCCTCCCCCCGCATGGATAAGAGCCATGGCCCCGGCGCCGTCATTTCCCATGCCCGTCATGAGCACCCCAATTAACTGGCTCGCAGCCATATGGTTCAGTGCGGTCCGCACCAGCCGATCGGTGCTGGGGTGCCACGGATAATTCGCAAGCGCGGGTGCGGCCATTGCAACGAGACCGGCTCCCCGCCGTGAAATGATCACGTCCGCATCGCCGCGGCCGATGTAAGCGTGGCCGGGGTTGAGCACGATGGGATCGCGAACTTCCTGGACGGTGAGCCGACTAATTCCGTTGAGGCGCCGTGCCAACGGGCCGGTGAACGTAGCCGGCATGTGCTGCGCAATGACGATGGGCCAAGGAAACGAGGCCGGGAGCCCAGTCAGAAGCGCTTCGAGGGCCGGGGGGCCTCCGGTCGAGGTGCCGATCAGCACCAGGCCCTCTCCCTTGGTGGCGACTCGGGAACTCCCGGCAGATCGATGCGGCAGGTCTCGGGCGCCCTCGCCGACCCGGTGCCGGACCCTCTCGCGCAGCCTCAAGGAGGTCTTGAGCTTGGCCCCGGCCGCCGCTCGCACCTTCTCGATCAGCGGCTGCGCCATCTCTCCAATCCGGAGCGAAACCGCTCCAGTTGGTTTCGCAACGAAGTCGACGGCACCGAGCCGCAGCGCCTCCAGCGTGGCATCGGCACCGGAAGCCGTCATGGACGATACCATGATCACGGGGCAGGGCTGCTCGATCATGATCCGGTCCAGGCAGGTAAGGCCATCCATTTCCGGCATGTGAACGTCGAGCGTAACCACATCCGGAGGGGCGAGGTTGATCGCGTCCAGCGCCTCGCGGCCGTTGCGGGCAAATTGGACTGCAAAGTCGGATTGTGTCGCAAAGACCTGGCCGATCAGTTTGCGGACGAGTGCCGAGTCGTCGACCACAAGTATCTTGATCACGGCCTGGTCTGCCGGGTTTCTTTACTGCGGGTTTCCTTGGCGAACGAATCCAGCAGGCCCCGCTCCGTGCGCGTCAGCAACTCCGAGGGATCTAGCAGCAGCACGATCCTGCCTGACGCCTCGAGATTGATCACGGAGTGCACCAGGCCAAGCGCCTCTCCGGTCAGATCGGGCGAGGGTTGGACTGCATCCGGCGAGCATCGCAGGACCTCCGACACGCCATCCACGATCAGCCCTGCACGATGACGGTCGCTGCGAACCACCACTAGGCGCCTGTTGGCGCCGTCGGTCGTGGGCGGCATTTCGAAGCGGCGGCGTTGATCCACGACGGGCAGGACTTCGCCCCGCAGATTGATGACGCCTTCCAGGAATTTTGGCGTCTTGGGAAGGCGGGTTATTTGGTCCGGTACGCGTGCGACTTCATCCACCGCGTCGATCGGCAGCGCGAACTCGTTGTCGTCGAGCCGGAATATCAGAAACCGGAGTTTGTCGGCGTCGGATTCCCGATGATTTTCCTCCGCTTTGGCCTTCATCGCGGTATCGCCTTGCGTCAGTTTCCGCATCACTTCCTCCCGGAACAAGCGTTCCGGCGCCAGGATTGAGACCAGTCGACCCTGTCCCGCCCGATAGATTTCCTTGATTTGGGTTTCGCCGCCAGCGCGCGCGGCCAAAACGGAAGGGGCCGGCTCGACCCGGGCTGGATCGACCGAAAGGACCGCGCGAGTACGATCGGCCACGAAGCCGATCAGGACGTCGCCGAGGGTGACGATAAGTACTTTCTCCCGCGACAATACGGCCGAGGGCAAGCCGAGGAGCTTGCGGAGCGACAACAGCGGCAACAAACCGTCCCGGTAAGGCATCACGCCGCGAACGGCGTCGTCGCTTCCCGGAATGGCCATCAGGCTCTCCGGAGTCGTGACTATTTCGCGCACGGCGTCGAGCGGGAAGGCATATTCCTGGCCGGCGACCTCGAATGTCACCAGACGCTGTCGAATGGTTTCGATCGAGGCATTCTCGGCGGTTTTCGCAGCGACGGTGGCTGCTACCGCCCGCCGCCTGGGAGCGCTTTGCTCAAATCCCCCCCGGAGCAGTTCCGCAACGTCCAATATCTTGGTAACGTCAGCATCGATTTCGAACACCCCGCTGAGATGCTCACCGGCCTCGGAAGCGATATCGGCTTCCGCGGTTTTGACTTTTCCGACCGCAACCCGGACCAGATTCGAGACCTCGTCGACCGCGAGCGCGACGGGCGATGATCCGTCGAGGACGATGAGCCGGGAAGCATGGGTCGCCGCTTCCTGTCGTCCCAGAAGGGCGCGCACGCTGGCTACCGGAAGGACGGATCCGCGCAGATTGGCAAGACCCATCAGGCTCCGCGGCGCTTGGGGAACGCGGGCAAGCGGCGGCATGCGTACGACTTCCAACACCGATGCGGCTGGCAGGGCATAGAGCCGTCCTTCGCTCTTGAAGGTCAGAAAGCGCTGGTCCTCGCTGGATTGGGTGGCGTCAGCCATTCTGATTCTTCAATTCGTCCGAAAGGGAGGCGATTTCTTCGATCGCCGCGGCAAGGTCGTCGGCGCCTTGAGCCTGTTGAGCCGACGCCGTGGCGGCCTGGCGCGAGGCGGAACTTGCTTCTTCCGCCGCTGTTGCAATCTGCCGGGCGGCCGCCGCGGTCTCTCCCGCTGCGGCGAGGATCGCTTCCGCGCCTTGCTGAATGACCTTGTTGGCATTTCCCAAGGCATCGATCTCGCCGGTCATGTCCTGAAGCGTCTTCACCACCGCGATATTGCTTTGCACCTCGATTTCGCCGGCGGCGATGATCTGCTCGAGATCGCGGCGCAGCAGGGCGATCTGGTCGAGAATGCCGCGCACCGTATCCTTGATGCGCTCGACGCTTTCTGCCGCTTCGCGGGCGAGGGAACGGATGTCGTTCGAAACCAGGGCGAATCCCCGACCGGTCTCCCCCGAGCGTGCCGCTTCGACGGCGCCGCTCACCGCGAGCATGTTGGTCTGTATGTTCACCAGGACAATCGCATCGACAATCTTTTCGATCTTCCGGCCGATGCCTTCTAGGGAGACGATGGTTTCGAGGCTTCCCCGGGTCTCATCGAGGGTTTGGGTGACGCCTTCGATCAAACCTTCGACGGTCTTGCGGCCGTCCGCGAGGGCCTTACCCATGGCCGCCGTCCGGTCGGTCGCCAGCCGGCCCCTTTCCTGCGCGACGCGTGCACTTTTCTCGATTTGCGCCAGCGCAGCCGAAGTCTGTTGCGCGGCGGCAGCCTGTTGCTGGGACCCACGGTTGATTTGCTCGACCGCCGTCGATATCTGGCTCGCCGCGCTGGACAGTTCCTGAATGGTTGCCGATAGTTCTTCCGCCGTACTTGCAATCTGCTCGGGCGCGGATTGGTCCGCAGTGCCACCGCGAAGACGCTCTGCCACGGATGCCAAGGCCTGCGCAGCGGCCTGGCCCTGGTCGAGCGATTGGGCTTGCTGGCGAATTGCCGATTGCGCTTCGCTGGCGGCAGAAGCCTGCTCCTCGGCGGCACCCGCGACCAGTTCGGCGCCTTTTTGTGCCTCCTGGATCGCGCGCTGCGCCTCGATGGCGGCCGTAAGCGTCGCCTGACTGCCGTCGGCGAGTTCGATCATGGCTTCCCGAAGACCGGACAATGTCTCGATGACGGCTCGTCCGGCTTTGGCTTGCGCGACGGCCGCCGCGGCCGCTGCCTTGACCGTTGCGGCCGCGTTGCGAACGTTCCCTTGGATCTCTTCGGCGAGCCCCTGCACCTGCAGCGCGCTCTTGTCGGAGACGTCGGCGAGGGCCCGGACCTCCTCGGCAACGACGGCGAAGCCGCGTCCGTGGTCTCCTGCGCGTGCCGCTTCGATCGCGGCGTTGAGGGCGAGGAGGTTTGTCTGATCGGAGATCCGACTGACCGCGCCGGTAATCTCGCTGACATCCTGCGCCCGGCGCTCAAGCTCCCCGATAATTTCTCCAGAGGCCACCTGCCGCGCCGAGTTGCGCTCGATCGATTGGACAGACGCGCCGATCTGCGCGCCCGTTTCGGCAAGCAGGACCTGCGCAGCTTCGGTCCTTCGCCGCGAGCTATCGGCCTCACCTCTGGCTGCGGTCAGGTTCGACGTGACCTGCTTGATTGCCGCCAACTGCTCTTGCGACGCGCCAGCGGCCTCGTCGGCCCCGGCTGCGATTTGTTCCATCGACCGCCGAAGCTCCTCTGCCGCTGCCGAAGCCTGGGCCAGTCCGCTCGCAAGCTCTTCGGTGGCCGCTGCTACCCTCTCGGACACCTTGTCCTTGCTCAATCCCCTGTTTGATTTACGATCCCTAGTCGTCGGGACGGACTGCGTCGAAGTGGCAGCCACATTCAAACGCCGGCTTTTCGCGACCGAACCCGCAACTTTTGAGGTTTTCACAAGCGCCATATCAAATCTCGGTGTGAGTATCCGGCTAGTAATAGTCTAGCTATCCGAGAAGCATAGGGCATATTTGGCCGCAATGGGATATCTGTAATCAGTCTGTTCCGGTTTTGCTAACGAGCCGCGGCATCGGCTGCAGCCATGCAACGCGCAGGTTGCCACGATGGATTTGGGCGGCTTTGTGCGCCGCATCAAGTGCGTACCATAAGAGGTCGACTCTAGGCCGATGCTCCAACCCAGCGATGCACCAGCCGAGCATGGCGGGTGGGTGTGTGGGCATGAAGTCGGCTTGGAAAAAATATTGGAAGCTCATGGTCCGGAGCATCGGTAACCAGGCGTCAACGGAGCTCCTCGACTGCTCCTGGTCGGCCACTTATCCGTCCCACGGGCTCCGCGCCCCAGTGCTCGGCAACCGCGTGATCGATAGGCAGAATTCGCTCGGGGAAGCGTGCCGGCAGATCGTTGGCGAGCCAGGCAGCCCCCTTTTGCCAGCGCTTATTCTTGGGCGGCCGACCACGCTCTTTCGGTTGTTCGCAGCGTACTGAACCGCCCCGGGATTGCCGGAGGCTCCAACTCTTGAGAAGGTGGAGCCATGACAAGCAAGACGACGAACAAATTCTCACCTGAAGTCCGGACCCGCGCGGTTCGGATGGTTCTGGACCATGAGGGCGAGCATGCCTCGCGCTGGGCGGCGGTTGTTTCGATCTCAGCCAAGATCGGCTGTACCCCGCAGACATTGCATGAATGGGTAAAGAAGGCCGAGGTCGACAGCGGCCGACGATCCGGCGTTCCATCCGATGTCTCGGACCGGCTCAAGGCGCTGAGCGGGAGAACCGGGAGCTTCGCCAGGCCAATGAGATCCTGCGCAAGGCGTCGGCATATTTTGCGATGGCTCGACCGCCGGTACAAGCCATGATCGCGTTCATCGACGATCACCGAGAGGTCCACTAGCCGCGGTCATCGCGCATCGGCTAAATTCTGTATCATGGCGTCGGGAAATCTGTCGCTGCCACGGGTGCCGCAGTTCGAGGGGCTCGATTCATTAAGGACGCTGGTTTCATAGCGGGCTCTGGCCGCACCAGACCGTCGACTTTTCAGGGGGCCGGGTCGGGCGTCATCGGTACCGGTTCGTCGGGTGTCCAATGATTCCGAATATCGCCGAGCAAGCGGCGCGGGACCGCGGCTTGTCCCGGTTCAGGTCGCCGCGACCGCGGCCGAAAGCGTCCGATCGATTGAAGCCCCCGCGGCGATGCCGGCGCATCGCAACCCGATATGACAGGCTGGCGCGAAACTACCTCGCTTCTGTCTGCCTCGCCACAGCTCTGGTATGGTGGATTTAATGAGTCTGGGCCCTAGTCCGACCGGGGAACACCACGTAAAAGTAGCCCGCCTGTGGTCAATTTACTCCGGCGGTACGAATGCGAACAGCTGTGATTAAGGAGTTGGCTGACAGGCTTTCCTCTGGCTCAGGACGAGGCAAGGAGGGCGTCTGGCTTTTCGCCGCGCTTGCTCTGACCGCCGCCATCCCTGTCCTGCTTCTGGGGGGGGGGGATAGTCTATATAACCGCTGACCAAGAACGAAGCCACGCACGTAGGGCCGCCACGGAAGCGCTGACACAAGTCGCGCATCAGATTGAAGCCGAAATTTCGCGTGAGATGCAGATCGCGGAAACGCTTGCAAGCTCGGCCGCGCTCGACAATGGGAATATGGAGGATTTCTACCGCGAGGCAACACGAATCGTGGCCGCCCGCCTGCTATGGGAGACAGCCGCTCTGACAAAGCCTGATCAGGAGCACGTACTGAACGTGCTGCGCCCACTCGGTGCGCCGCTCGGTCCAGTAATGGACAGCGAAAGTTTCAACGCTGTTCTCCGCACGCGAAAACCGGTCCTAGGCGGACTTGGTCCTTACCAAGCTTCGATCGGTAAACAGCTGGTGTCCCTCCGCGTCCCGGTTATCAGGGATGGCGAACTCCGCTACATCCTTACAATTGGATTGCTACCCGACCAGATCGCCGCGATTCTCGGTCAAGCCGGGCTACCAGCCGGATGGGCCGGCGCCGTGATTGACGCCAAAGAGAGAATGGTGGCGCGCACGCCAGACACGAAATCCGCCAATGCAGACGCGAAAACGCCTGCGGTGCAGGAAGCCATTGCTCGCGGAGGTTCGCGGAGAACTCAGACGCGAGAGGGTGTGGATGTTGAAACTATCCATCGCGTCCTGGCCGGCACCGAAGGATGGTCGGTAAACGTGGGAGTTCCGCTCGCCGAACTGAACGCTCCCGTATTCCGCTCCTTGCGGCTGCTGTTTGGCGGAATGGCCGCGAGCGTCGGGCTCGCAATTGCACTGGGCCTAGTGATCGCCCGCGAAATTGCCCGACGGCGCCGCATGGAGGCGCTTGAGTCGACAGCGGCCTTGCTGGACAGCGAAAACCGAGGTGCGCTTGCGATCGACGCCGCTGAACTTGGCACCTGGCGCTGGGATTTGCATACGAACGAGTTCAGCGGCTGCAGTCGCTTTTGCGCACTGCTGGGCTTACCCAGCGCCCGATTGGGCGAAACAAGATGGCTGGCCGATGAGATTTTCGCGGTAATCAAACCATCGCATAGCTCGGCTTTGACCTCGTTTGGTGCCGAGTGCCTGGCGAGCGGCAAGTCGAGCAGCGTCGCATTTCAGATTCAGTCCGACGACCGTGGAGAGTATTGGTTGCGCGCGGCAGGGAGAGCTGAAGGGCGGCCCAATCATCGCCATATTATTCACGGCGTCTTGGCCGACATCGATGTTTCCAAGCGCGCGGAGGCGGAGCGGTCGCATTTGCTTCGACGGCTCGCCTCCGCCCAGGAAGAGGAGCAGCGCCGGATCTCGCGGGAGCTGCACGATCAGATCGGCCAGACTGTGACAGGGCTGTCTCTGGGACTCAAGGCACTCGAGCAGGGGTTGGCCAGAGGAAACAATGGAGAAGCGGCAACCGAGCAGGTACGATGGCTAGAACAGCTTGCGGCACAGATAGGCCGAGATATTCATCGCGCTGCTTCGGACCTGCGGCCGACGGCGATCGACGACCTCGGAATTTTCAAAGCGATCGAAGCCTATGTTGCAAAGTGGCAGGAGCGCTACGGCGTTCGTGTCGATATTCAGACGTTCGGGCGAGACAATCCACTGCCCACAGATGTCGCCGCGGTGTTGTACAGGTTGGTTCAGGAAGGGTTGAACAACGTTCTGAAGCATGCCCAGGCCAGCAAAGTTAGCCTTGTACTGGAGAGAAAATCGGAGGTGCTAGCGCTGGTTCTTGAAGACGACGGAATAGGTTTCGACCAGGAAACCTCCCAACGTAATGTGTCGGGTGGCGGTCGAGCACCCGGATTGGGCCTCTCCGGCATGAAGGAACGAGTCGCGCTTCTCGGCGGCAAGATTGCTCTGGAATCCGCGGCAGGAAAAGGGAGTACGATCTTTGTTCAGATACCGCTGGAAGAGCCTGTGAAAGTCCTATGACCCCCATTCGCATCGCCCTTGTCGACGATCATCCTGTGGTACTGGCAGGCATACGAGCGCTATTGCTGGGCGTGCCTGATATCGAACTTGTCAGCGAGGCAAATACGGGAGCTGCCGGCCTGAAGGCGATCTGTGAATGCTCGCCGGACATCGCGGTGATCGATCTATCCCTGCCCGATTTCAGCGGTATGGAACTGGCGCGTCGTTTGAGCAAGCGGTGTCCGGAAGCAAAGATCATCGCGCTTACTGTTCATGAGGATCGCGCTTATGTCCATCCGGTTCTTGACGCCGGAGCGAGGGGATATCTCTTGAAGCGATCGGCCGGAGACGAACTGCTGCGCGCCATCCGGGTCGTCAACCTGGGAATCCTCTACCTCGACCCAGCAATTGCCGAAAAGGCGTCAACGAAGGTGCCCGAACTCGTGTTGGCGAGCGAGAACGATGGCGGTGAACTCAGCCCGCGCGAAGAGGACGTTCTCAAACTTGTATCGCAAGGATTCAGTAACAAGCAGATCGCCGGGAAGTTCGAAATCAGCGTCAAAAGCGTTGAGACCTACAAGGCGCGCGCATCTGAGAAGAAGGGCCTTCGTAGCCGCGCGGATATCGTTCGCTATGGCATCAAGCAGGGCTGGCTCGCGACGCCTAATTAAGCCGGACGGAACACGCCAACCCGTGTGGTGCATAAGATCAGCTTTTCATGCTGGCGCGTGCGAAGCGTCTTTCAGCCATCCAGACCGCCGTCAGGATTAACCTGCCAGAACGATCTCCGACGGCGCGTTGTCGGTCGAGTTTGATATGAGGCTCGAGACCAGGAGTATTTAGATGAATCGTGGAAAATCGTGTCGGCGGCCATTGTCGTGGCGGCATCATGCCTAATCTCATCCCCGCCCGCCGCCGCAGTCCCCTGCTATCTGGAAGCTCCGGTACGCGCAGCGCCTGGCAGGTCACTCATTGGCACACAGCTCTTCTTTCGCCGTTGATTTCGCGGTGCCCCCCGCACCTTCAAGACCTTGCCAGCCGAACACGAGCCATCGTTGACATAAATCGTGGTGTACGGATCCATCATCAGCGGTTCGTAAGGATAGAGCTTTTGTGAATAGGACGGATGCACAACGAACAAGGCCGCCAGAAGCACTGCCCAGGCCGCGAGTCTTCGCAAAATGCGCTTGGGGACAAAGGATGCGCCGTCATCAAGGCAACCGGTACATGCGATCATGGGAACTTCATCGGTCCTTTTGGAGGCTGAACTTCTCCTCTCCTGAGTGAGAATTCAGGGATTGACTGTGAATAATATCCGTCACCGGGATGAGATAGCGGGCGTATACCTCTTGAATCCTTCGAATCATTTCGACGTCCGCTGAAACGTTCAAGCGGAAGACTCCATTCATGCAAATGACGATTCCGCCGGCAGAAAGCCCTTCGAGAGCCTTCGCTGTTTCTGCCTCGCTAGTGTAGATACGGGCCGCAATATCAAGCAATTCCCAGCGCTCCTCCGGGCTGGACCAGATCAGCAGCAACGCTTCGAGTTGTGCCACCGAAGCGATGTGCTTCAGTATGAAGTCTCGAACATCGCCGGGGACGTACGTATCGGGCTGCATGATTTGGGCCGACGTTCTGCGTGCGAACAAGAGCGGATGTCTGAATCCACCAGCGACACTTTCGGCGGAGGATTTTGAACCAATCTGACTGCCGCGGGATTACGTTGCCGGTGAGTTCTGAACTGCCGGCGTAGCGGGCGCCTCCACTGGTGTCTCAATTCGTGCGGCCTCGCCTTCATACTCGTCGACCAGCGCCTGAAGCTTAGCTGCAAATTTTGGGTTGGCGGCGTCGACCACCAAACGCTTGAAAAAAATAGCGCGGTCATGCAATTGCCTGCTTCCAGACGGGCTTCGCAACTTTCAATTGTATAGCTCAACCATCACACCCGCTCTGTCTATGGGCGGTCGCGCGCCGACTGCCGCCCCATTCTAGAGCGCAACAAAATCCGAGCGCGTCAGGAAAAGCCTGTCAGGCAGTCATTCATCCAGCGATTTCAGGACTGAATTGCGACCGACGGCCAACGGTAAGCCGCGTGCATAATTCCAGACACTCATGGCGACGGACACGATCCCGCAGCAGTTTGCGAAACGGCCTCGCTGCGTGAATCATTATTGCAAACCAAGCAGACCGCTTTGGATGTCAGTCGTCCATCGACGCCTACCCGCTCGTAACGGTGTGGTGTTCTGTCTGAGCAGGGAACGCAGTAAGCCAACGGTTGGTTCTTGACTGTCTTGCCATTAAGCATTTAAAGCCCCGATCTTGAATGACCTCGCGATAGGCCTCCTGCTACTTTTCTCTTTCGTCGGCCCCACCGACAATCGCCACTGCAAGCACGAAGCTAAGGGCCCCCGCCGAGATGAGAGCATTCAGCCTCAATACCGCTGGCGGGACTCCCAGTCCGTAACGGATAAGCAACACGGTAAACAATGCGGCCACGCCTGCACTTCCTATGAAGATAGTGAGAACAACAACCCGTTCTATGGTTCTCATCGTCGGATCACTTGTTATCTTTCGTGTTCGCGAGCGTTTCGATCGTGATAAGGCCGGCGATGAGTGCCGCGCAGATCAGCGCCTGTTCGCTTAATGCGGATCTAGAAAAGCCGAGACTGTAGTGTACGAAGTGCGCCATCGCGTACGCCACGGTTGCCGCGCTGGCTAAGGCAAGGAGAAATGTAATTGTGAGATCTAAAAACCTCTTCACCTGTATTCACCTTGTGCGATCTATATGCCCGAAGACGGTTACGATGGCACGGGCCGGTCTGTTGCCTGCTCGCGCAACAAAGGCATTTTAAGATTGATCCTGCACGGAGGATGTCAGGAAAAGCCCGTCAGGCCGTTGCGGCAGCCTTACCGTTGCATTTGGGCCGCCAGCGGCCCTCTGCCAAAGCTTTGATCGAGTTGAAGGAAGATCTGGAACAGATACTTCTTCAAATTGAGGATAATCAAGCCTAGCCTAGGCACCGGTACTATCGACTAGAGGCGAGCCGGTCCCGGAATTCTGCATAGGGCGATAAGTGGAATTTCTGCCTGACGACGGCACGATAAGCCCGCGAATCAGGAGCGACCATGAGCAGACGAGCACGCCGAAACCACACACCGGCCTTCAAGGCAAAGGTGGCGCTTGCCGCCGTCAAGGTGACCGGACGATGCCCCGACTTGCTGAGCAGTTCGACCTTCACCCAATCAGATCACGACGTGGAAGGCTCAGCTTGAGAGCAAGGCCGCCGATGCGTTCGGTCCCGGCGGCGGGACCGGAGCGGAGCAGGCAGCCATCGACGCAAAGTCGCTGCATGCCAAGATCGGAGAGCTGACGCTGGAGAACGATTTTTTTGAAGGAGCGTTCACCAAGGCGGGCTTGCTGAGCGCAAAGCGATGATCGATCGCAAGCACGACCTGTCGATCACCAGGCAGGCGGGGGTTCTGCGGATCAGCCGCGGCAGCGTCTATTACCTGCCGCGCCTGGTGCCGGACGCCGATCTTCGCGATCATGCGGCGTCTGGCTCGGCTGCACCTGGAATATCCCTTCGCCGGTTCGCGTATGTTGCGCGGCCTGCTAGCTTTGCAGGGGTGCATGATCGGCCGCCGGCATGACGCTCATGCGGCGGATGGGGATAGAAGCGCTCTATCGCCGTCCGCGCACCACGAAGCCCTGAGCCCGGTCGCGTCGCTTCGTCTATCTCGCTGTCGTGCTAGATTGGGCGACCCGCCGGGTTTTGTCCTGGCGGTTGTCGATCACGATGGAAGCTGCCTTCTGGGTCGAGACTGGAGGATGCCCTGGCTCGTTACGGCAAGCCGGAAATCTTCAACACGGACTAGGTTGTGTGGACACTTATCGCATCCATAAGATGATAGCGGCGAGAGTGACGACGGCCCGGTAATTTCGCGCGGTTTTTTCGAAGCGGGTTGCGACGCGGCGGAACTGCTTGAGTTTTGAGAAGCAGCATTCGACGAGATGGCGCTGGGCGTACAGGTGCTTGTCGAGCGGATATTTGAGCGCCCGTGACGGGTTGTTGGGAATGACGGCGAGCGCACCCTTGGCGGCGATGGCTTGCCGCAGGTGGTCGGCGTCGTAGGCCGTATCAGCCATGACGATTTCGGCGGGCAATCCCTCGATCAATGCGGCAGCTTGCGGTGCATCGCCCTTCTGGCCTGCCGTCAGCGTAAAGCGAACCGGACAGCCCAGGCCTCGGACGGCCATATGTATTTTGGTGCTCAGCCCGCCACGCGAGCGGCCGAGCGCCTGATCTTCAGACCTCTTTTTTAGCCCCGGCGGCGTGCTGATGTGCCCGGACGATGGTAGAATCCACGATCAAATATTCGAAGTCTGGATCATCGGACATCGCCTCAAAGATGCGCGACCAAACACCCTTGACGCTCCACCGGCTGAAGCGCCGGAACACGCTGTTCCAATCCCCGAATGCCTCCGGAAGATCACGCCAGGGAGAGCCCGTACGCACGATCCATAGCACGCCTTCCACGAACATCCGGTTGTCGCGCCCGGTCGAGCCTTTTTGGTTAGGCCGGCCGATAATCAGCGGCGCCATCCGCTCCCAAGCCGCGTCGCTCAAAACCAAACGGTTCTTCACACCCAAGACTGCCTCCCCAAAAGCAGCCTTGAATCTGATTTGCTCCTAAAAGGGAATCCCTAGAGTCCACACCACCTAGGGCTCGCGGTTCACCGGCGCGGCCTTCACCAGCCTGCTCGCCAACAATGGCATCGCCATCAGCATGGACGGCAAGGGCGCCTGCGCGACAACGTGGTCGTCGAGCGGCTATGGCGCAGCGTCAAATACGAGGAGGTCTACCTGCGGGCCTACGACAACGTCGGCGAGGCCCGCGCCTCGATCGGCCGATATCTCGACTTCTACAATCGCCGCCGACCGCACCAAAGCCCTGACGACGCCACACCCGACGCGATCATCAAGGATGACGGTGCCCCAAGTTTTATTCAACGGTGAGTTCGTTTCTGGCGACAGACAGTGCGACATCTCCCATCGCCGCCTTCTCGGCATATCCCGTAATGAAAAGCACCTTGAGATCAGGTCGCACGGTCCGGCCAAAATACGCAAGCTGCCGCCCGTTCATCCCGCCGGGCAATCCCACATCGGTGACGCGCCGGTCATTGGAAAAAGATGCGCCGGCATCGTACGCCATTCAGACCGTCGGCCGCATTCTGCCGCTGCCAATCCTGGGCGGCTTGCATCACCACTACGTCCGGGTTTAGGTTTTTGATACGCGCACCGGGTTTAGGTTTTTGGTACACATAGTCCGAGGGCCGTAAGAATCTCAATCCTTGAAGCGTCAAAACCAGATCAATAGTGTGAAATGCTGAATGGAGTAACTTTATGACACCGAAAGATGTAAGCGCGTGCGCCCCGGAGGAGTTTGATGCGATCATTGTGGGCGCTGGTTTTGCCGGTCTCTACGCGCTCCATCGCCTGCGGGGACTCGGCCTTCGGGCCAAGGTTTTCGAGGCTGGCACTGACATCGGGGGAACATGGTTCTGGAATCGTTATCCAGGTGCGCGTTGTGACGTCGAGAGCCTCGAATACTCCTATTCGTTTTCCGACGAGTTACAGCAGAAATGGGATTGGCCAGAGCGCTTTGCCGCGCAGCCGGATATCCTCAAGTATATTCATCATGTTGCGGAAAGATTCGATCTGCGGCGCGACATTGTCGTCGATACCAAGGTAACGTCAGCGACGTTTGATGAGGCTGAGAGCCGCTGGACTGTCGTGACTAGCCGCGGTCATCGCGCATCGGCTAAATTCTGTATCATGGCGTCGGGAAATCTGTCGCTGCCACGGGTGCCGCAGTTCGAGGGGCTCGATTCATTCAAAGGACGCTGGTTTCATAGCGGGCTCTGGCCGCACCAGACCGTCGACTTTTCAGGGCGCCGGGTCGGCGTCATCGGTACCGGTTCGTCGGGTATCCAAATGATTCCGAATATCGCCGAGCAAGCGGCGCACCTCTTCGTTTTCCAGCGCACGGCGAACTACAGCGTACCCTCTGTCAATCGCCCGCTAACGATGGAAGTCAGCCAGACGCACAAGGCTCGCTACCGCGAATGGCGGCAGGCAGCTCGGCAAACTCCATTCGGAATTGCGGGGCACCCGCCGCCGGAAAAATCGGCGTTTGACGTCCCGCTGGAGGAGCGGACGAGAAGCTATGAAGCCAAATGGGGGACCGGTGGCAACATTAGCTTCCTGTATGCGTATAAAGATATGCTGGTCGACAAGGATGCCAACGAGACGGCTTGCCAATTCGTACGCGATAAGATCGCTGAAACTGTAAGCGACCCGAAGGTGGCAAAGCTCCTGATGCCGAACGACCATTATATCGGTACCAAGCGTCTTTGCCTGGACATTGGTTATTATGAAACCTTCAATCGGGACAACGTCACCCTTGTTGACGCGAAGACGTTGCCAATCGAAACGATCTATGAAGGTGGATTGCGGACTCGGGGTGCTGACTATAAACTGGACGACATCGTCTTCGCGACCGGGTTCGACGCCATGACGGGCGCGCTGCTCGACATCGATATTCGTGGCAAGAACAATCTCGCGCTCACTACCAAATGGGCCGATGGTCCCGGAACGTATCTGGGCCTTATGACCGCCGGCTTTCCAAACATGTTCATCATCACTGGGCCGGGAAGCCCGTCCGTGAAAACCAACATGATTGCCGCCATCGAGCAGCATGTCGACTGGATTTCGGACTTCATCGTGCATATTGAGACGAACAACTACTCCACGATCGAAGCTGATTCCGAAGAGGAGAATCGCTGGGTCGCTCATGTCAACGAGGTGGCCGATCAGACGCTCTACCCACTGGCGAATTCTTGGTATATGGGCGCTAATATCCCAGGCAAGCCTCGCGTATTCATGCCCTACGTCGCAGGTCTCGATAAGTACCGCGACATCTGCGACGACATAGCCGCGCAGCAATACAAAGGATTCGTCCTGAAAAAGCAGCCAGTACAGGCCACGCAATAGAAAGGTACCGTACCTTTTCGGACATTCAGTCTACCACGATCGTCCGGGACCGGACGAACTATCAGTTTGCTGAAAAAACCTAAGGATCGGCGGCGTTGGCGCTGCCGTCGCGGTCGTGGACGATCGAAGCGCCGATTAAGCCAAGGTCGATGTGCTTTCGCTGGTGGCGGACAATTCCTGGAACGCCGGCATTGTGCTGTCTGAATTCGCGGCGACATGGCCCGACGTTGCGGGCGTGGTCGGCCGTGCAACGAAGGACCGCGTTGCGATCGGCGAAGGCCACGGGCGTGATATCCTGGGGCATCTCTTCCATTCGGTCGCGTGGCTCGCCACGCAGTTGGCTTCGGGTGGCGTGGAATTCAAGGCCGGCGAGGTCGTGATGACCGGAAGCGTCTTGAAAACGATTTTTCCGGAAGCTGACGCAAGCTATCGTTTCGATCTCGAGGGAATCGGTCCTATGAAGGTTCAAGTTCGTTAGGGCGCGATGGCGCCAGGTGATGCCGGCGACGCACGCTCAACCACCGCGATACCTGCGACAGACCGTGATGCAGTGCGTGCAAACGTCGGCGCGGCACAGTTCGTTGACATGCGGCGCGATTGGCAATAGCGTGCCTGCTGCAGAGCAGGTGCCGGATAATCGCATGCCGCGGGTGACGACAAAGTCGCCCCGTCAATGTGCGGACGAGAGCCCAAACAAGCTGCGCCAAAGGGAGAGTTTACGGCAAAGGGGGATTTGACGATGTCCGTCCACATCCGTGGTTCACGACGACTCCTGCGTCTGGCCGCCGCGGCAACACTGGCCGTCGCCGCGGCAGGCGCCGCCCATGCCCAGCAGAAGACCGATGTCATCTTTAGCGCCGGCCCGACCGGCGGGAGCTGGACACCGATGGCGGCGGCAGCGTCGCAGGTCGTCAACAAGCGGTATCCCGAGCTGAATGTGCAGGTCGAGCCAGGCGCGGCCCTCGTCAACATGGAGAAGATCCGCAACGACAAGGCCGATATCGGCTGGTCGATGACGACCGTGATGTCGGATGCGCAGAAGGGCGAGGGTCAGTTCGTCGGCAAGCAGACCGACAAGGGTCTTTTCGTGGCCAACTTCTACCCCAACGTCTGGCAGCTGGTGGTGCCTGCGAGCAGCGACATTAAGAGTGTCAAGGATTTGAAGGGGAAGCCGGTAGCGCTGCCGGCACGCGGCAACACAAGCCTGGCGGCCGGCTGGGAGTATCTGCTCAAGGTCAACGGCATGACGCTGAACGATCTCGGCGCCAAGAGTTACGGGCCGATAACGTCCAATGCAGAGGCTGTGAAGAACCGGCAGGCGATGGCGGTCGGATGGTTCACGGTAGTGCCAGCGTCCTTCATCATGGACCTGGGCTCAGCGATGCCGGTGCGGGTGCTCGGCGTCACCGACGAGGAGATCGCCGCACTGCGCAAGCTCAATCCGGGCTTCGTGCCCTACACCCTGAAGGCCGGTCTCTACAAGGAGCAGGGCGTGACCGAGGCCGTGCAGACCTTCCAGTCGCCCACCGTGCTGATAGCATCCTCCAGGACGTCCGCCGACGTGATCTACAAGATCACTAAGGCCATCGTGGAAGGGCGGGATGAGTTCGGCAACGTCACCAGTGTCATGAAGGGCGTGACGGGAGCGGACATGGCACAGAATTTCGATATGCCGATTCATCCCGGCGCGGAGAAATACTACCGCGAAGCCGGATTGCTCAAGAAGTAGAGTACGTCCAGTGCGCAAGCTTGCAGGTCACGCGGGCCTGGTCGTTGGCGTCGTCGCAATCGCAATGTCGGTATACCACGTCTACGCCCGGCTGACGGTATACGCCCCCGATCAGCAGGCCCTGCTCTACATCACGCTCGCCTTCAGCCTGGTGTTGTCGTTCCTGTTGTGGCCGCGCAGCCAGGACGCGACACAGGATCGTATACCATGGGAGGATCTCGCCCTGGCGGGTCTTTCGCTGGCGTGCATCGGCTACCTGTTCGTAAATTACGACTACATCGTGAACCGTTTTCCCACCGCCGATACGCTGACCCGAATGGACATCGCGGTGGGAATCACCGCCACCCTGCTGGTGCTGGAGGCGACGCGGCGCACGATCGGCGCGGCGCTGCCGATCGTGGCGATCGTCTTTCTGGTCTACGGGTTCGCCGGCCCCTGGCTGTACGGCTGGACTTACCACAAGGGACTCAGTCTCGAGGTCACCGTCGACCAAGTCTATTTCACCACCGAGGGCATTTTCGGGGTGCCAATGACGGTGGCCGCCACCTACGTCATTCTCTTCATCATCTTCGGCACCTTCCTCGAGAAATCCGGGGCGGGACAGTTCTTCATGAACTTCGCCAACGCGATCGCCGGCGGCGCGCGCGGCGGCCCCGGCAAGGTAGCGGTAGTCTCCTCGAGCCTGTTCGGCACGATCTCCGGCTCCGCGGTCGCCAATGTCATGGTCGACGGCTGGCTGACCATTCCGATGATGAAGAAGACCGGCTTCAAGCCCGAGGCGGCAGCCGCCATCGAGGCGGTGGCTTCCACCGGCGGGCAGATCATGCCGCCGATCATGGGGGCGGCGGCCTTCGTCATGGCCGAGTTCCAGGGCGTCAGCTACACGCAGGTGATGATCGCCGCGGCGATACCAGCGCTGTTCTACTACGGGGCGCTATTCGCTGCGATCCACTTCAACGCCGTGCGCTCGGGGCTCAAGGGGATACCGCGCGAGGAACTACCCATCCTCGGCCACATCATGCTGCGCCAGGGGCACCTGTTCTTGCCGGTCATCGTGCTGCTGACGCTGCTGCTCTACGGCTTCACGCCGACCTATGGCGCAATCATCGCCACGGTGGCGCTGGTCGGCATCTCGTGGCTGCGTCCTTCGACCGGGCTGGGCTGGCGCGAGTGCCTCGAAGGCCTGCGCGACGGCGCGGTTCAGACCGTGCCGGTGGCGATGGCCTGCGCGTCCGCCGGAATCGTGATCGGCATCGTGCTGCAAACCGGTCTAGCGCTGCGGTTCACGGCGTTCCTCATCGACTTCACCTATGGCTCGCTGCTGCCCGCGCTGCTCATCACCATGGTCGCCGGCGTCATTCTCGGCATGGGCATGCCGACCACCCCCGCTTACATCATGCAGGCGGCGCTGCTGGTGCCCGCGATCATGAAGCTCGGGGTGGAGCCGATGGCGGCGCACATGTTCGCGTTCTACTTCTCGTGCCTGTCGGCGGTGACGCCGCCCGTGGCGCTGGCGGTGTATGCTGCCGCGTCGATCGGCGGGGCCGGGCTATGGGCCTCTGGCGTGCAGGCGATGAAGTTCGCCGCCGCCGGCTTCATCGTGCCGTTCTTCTTTGTCTACAACCCTGCGCTGCTGTTCCAGGGGCCATGGCCCGAGATCCTGGGCGCGGTGCTGACCGGCACGATCGGCGTGGTCGCACTGGCAGCCAGCCTCGAAGGCTACTTCCTGCGTGTCGCGACGTGGTTCGAGCGGGCGCTGTTCTTTGCGGCCGCCATGCTGCTGATCGATCCCGGCGCCGTCACCGACGTCATCGGCCTCGTCCTGCTTGCCGTCGTCCTGCTGCTGCAGAAGCTGTGGACGCCACAATCTGCCATAACCGGAGAAGCGAGCACATGACCTGGGCACAGTCCGTCGCACTGACACTGATCGCCGCTGCGCTCGTGGCCGGCACCGTGCTCTACGGCGTTCTGCGCATCTATGCCGCCTGAACTCGTTCGGGCCGCCGGAAGGCCGCAGATTGATTTCCTGAAATCATTGCAATCCGCCGTCGCAGCCACCGCGCCGCAAACGCCGGCCCGGCAAGCAGTCCGTCCAACAACCAGAGCTTGCCTGACAAACCGGATTTCTTAAGGGGGAATCTCGGTTCTAGCTAGTGTCTTGATCGGGGTCTGCGCTGCAACCGTTGGAACATGGCGCATCGCTTTGCCGAACGCCGTATGGACGTTCTCTACGACGAGCCGCGGCTTGGCGCGCGGCGTGAGATTGGCGACGACGAAATCGCGAGCATGATCCGCAAGACGTTGGAGACGCCACCAAAGGGTGGCACCCACCGGAGCCTCAGGAGCATGGCTAAGGAGATCGCTCATGCGCCTTCGACGGTGCATCGCATCTGGCGTGCAATCGGCCTGCACCGCACCGCGTCGAGACTTTCAAGCTCTCTACAGATCCGCCGTTCGTCGAGAAAGTTTGCGATATCGTCGGGCTTTACTTGTCGCCACCCGAACGCGCTATTGTGTTGTGTGTCGATGAGAAAAGCCAGGTACAGGCGCTCGATAGCACGCAACCCCTGTTGCCGATGCGACCGGGGCAGATCGAGCGGGCTGGTCAGCTTGAATCTCCGACGCTGCGAGCTGAACTCGCGCTTCTCCCCTCGGACACCGCCTTGCGCACATGATCGATTCGAGGAATCGCAACGCCCGTAGAAACTTGTATTCATAGAAGTCCAGTTCGTCCTCGGACCCGTCTGTACCGTCTTGCGTGAACATCTTCGCGAGATCGCAGAGAATTTCGTGCCGAACCGACTCGGCGTCGCGCATCCGGCTTGCCCGTGCAGTCCTCGTGTTGAAGGACTTGGATGTTGAGGCCACCTTCTCAGAATCCCTATTGACACGCGACATGCGTGCGTTCCGTTTTGGAACGACCGTTTTTTGGCGCAAAGCCGACATCGGTCAAAGGTCCGACCGTCTCAATCGGCGAAGCTTGCTTCGAACAGCTGGTGATGGGCGAGGGCCCAGGGCGGACGAAGCAGACCGAGTGCGCGCACGTCCTGCGACCATTGCCCGAACGGACTCGACCGGGAATAGCTTGCCCCTCCGATCGCCCTAGAGATCGACAGCATGGAAGCCTCGGCGAGCTCGGCGATGGCGAGCTTTCCGCGCGGGACGCCGGGTGACGCTGCACCGCTCTCGATCGCGCGTGCCATGCCTTGGAAGGCCTGCTCCGCCAGCCAGATGTCGTTGACGGCCTTGGTCCAGCTCACTCGTTCGAATGCCGACATCCGTTCCGCGCGCGGCTGCAGACGCCGCCTACCCTCGGCCAGCGCCGCATCGAGGATGCCCATGATCACGGAGGAGAACATGTAAGCAATGATCGGCAAGACGCGGGGTACCAGCTTGATCGCGCCGCCCATTTGAGCGTGCCGCTCGACCGCGACACCGTCGTAGCGAAACGCGTGGCTCTGTGTTGCGGCCATTCCGTGACCGTCCCACGCGCGGACCAGCGTGGCGCCGCGCGAACCGTCCCACGGCAATTCGCGGGTGTCGAGCAGGAAGATATCGGGCGTCATCTCTCCCTTTGGGACTGCAACGGTCATCATGAAAGAGGTCACGCCTGACCCGCTGCCCATCTGCTTGTCGCCGGTCAGACGCCAAGCGCCATCGCTACCTTTTTCCGCCGTCGCCCGTGTCGCCATCAAGTCGCCGCCGCCGCCCGGCTCGGAGGAGATGGTGCCAAACCAATGCCCCGCCTTCGCCGCGGCCAGCACGCGGTCATGCTGCTCGCGCCAGGCGTTCGAGTCGGCCGGCGGCTCGGCCGGCTCCTCAAGCCACAGCGCCAGCACGGTGGGATGCATGGTGGCCACCAACGCCACCGAAGGATCGACGCGGGCGAGGGTACGAAATATCGCAGCGGTCGGGCGCGTCGACCGCACTCCGCTCTGCCACACCCCTCCCATCTCCTCCGGCACGCCGGTCAGGGTCAGGCCGGCGTCCCGCAGCGTCGCAAAATCGGCCTTGTCGAGCGCGCGCCGTTCCAGCCTTGCCGCCGATTCGGACGACCATCCGGCTGCGACCGCCGCGATATTTTTCTGGATCAAGGTGATGTCCATAGCGCTGCTCCCTTCTGTGATCATCTCGTAATCCCTGGTCGCCGGGCAACTAGTGCGTTCGCTGGGAAATGTCGGCTCTTGCCTCACGTGAGGCTGCTGACTTACCGTCAGTATCCTTCGTGATGGTGAACCACAAAATGTTATCCTGCCCACCGCGTGTATCGATCACATTATCAGTTTTCGTGCCGGGGGTGTAGTTCATGCCTCCGATGGCCGCATCCAGTTCGTTGAGAGTTGATTCGCCGACCCGAAACGATCTGCGAACCGCCGGCATGTCAAAACGTTCATGCGGCGGAAGGGGATAGAGGCGCTCCATCGTCGTCCTCGTATTACCCAGCTCGAGCCTCGCCGCGAATCTCTCTGTAGCTGCTTTGCGGCATTGCGATCACGCGCACGAATTAGGGTTCTATCGTGGCGGCTGTCGATCACGATGGAAGCGGCCTTCTGCGTCGAGACCCTGGAGGATGCCTTGGCTTGCCACGGCAAGCTGGAGATATTCAACTTCATCGTCCGAATCGAAGTAGGGAAGGAGCATGGGAAGGATGCTTGTTGAGGCAAAATCCATCGCATACTCCAGATTTCCGACGCCAACTGGGATTTTGACTTCTCGCGAAAT
>NZ_JALHLP010000001.1:0-1235361 GCF_022844465.1 Bradyrhizobium sp. | reverse complement strand
TCAACTTCATCGTCCGAATCGAAGTAGGGAAGGAGCATGGGAAGGATGCTTGTTGAGGCAAAATCCATCGCATACTCCAGATTTCCGACGCCAACTGGGATTTTGACTTCTCGCGAAATTCAAGAAGCTCGCCGCTGACGGCTTCTCCCCGTAGCAGCGCAAAGAAACGGCCCTGCTCAGGGGCGAGCGGATTCGCGGAATGAAGGCTATGGAAAGTCATAGGCCGATTTCAGTAAGTGCGCGTCGCGAGATAACCGTGCGGATCGCTTGCGCGCCTAAGAATACCGCAATCTGCTGCTGCCCAGCGTCGAATATGCTGCAGATCGACGCCGGACGTTCGATCACGACGCATACTTCTATAGAACTTATGTTCGCTAGGCATTCTTAGCGCTACTGAATATTCGTGCCACGAGAAGATCTCTCAACTCACCCACTCTTGCGCGATGGCGGCCTCGTGCCTGCAGCGCTCGGGAGCGCCGAGCAACTGCCGGTTGAAGGCAATGCGCTTGAACCAGTAGTGAAGGCCGAGCAGGTCGGTAAATCCCATGCCGCCGTGGATCTCGGTCGAGAGGCGCGCGATTTCGCGCCCAGCATCGCCCAGATGCGCTTTCGCCTGCAACGCGGCGAGGCGGGCCTCCGCGGGTGGTCCGGCCTGCGCATGCGCCGCGTACCAGACCAGCGAGCGGCACGGCTCGAGGATGGTGATGATGTCGGCGAGCGTATGTTTGACGGCTTGAAACGAACCGATCACGCGATTGAACTGAACCCGCTCCTTGGAATAGAGCAGCGCCTTGTCAAACATGGACTGCGCCGCCCCCAGCGTGTCGCCCGCTAGCAAGACGCGACCTGCGTCGAGCACGGCGGTCGCCGCTGCCTTCGGATCGTTGGCTGCGCCGAGGATCGTAGCCCGCGCATCGTGCAACACCAGCTCCGTCACCGGTCGTGTGCGATCCAGGCTGCGGTGCGTGGTGACGCTGACGCCGGGCTCCCCGGCCGCGGCGAACAGCGCCGCGCGGCCATCCTGGAGATAGACCATAAAATGCGTCGCGCTGCCGCCATCGAGCACGGCCGTGATCCGACCGGACAGTCGATCGCCATCGAGGCGGCCGACGGCTTCGCCGGTCTGGCCCGACATGCCGGCAAACCCGAGCCCGATCCGCACTTCGCCGCTGGCGATCCGCGGCAGCCATGTTTTTTGCTGGGCACGGTCGCCGCTACCCATGAGGGCGAGGGGAGCCATGACCAGCGCGGCTGCGAATGGTGTCGGTGCTGCGTGATAGCCGAGCGCCTCTGCGGCAACCACTGCATCCAGCAGCGAGAGCCCCAGGCCGCCGAACTCCTCTGGCACCATGATGCCCATGATGCCTTGCGCGGCGAGGCCCGACCACAATTCACCGTCGAAGCCGGAGCCGCTCTCGGCGACGGTGCGAAATTTGCCCATCGGCAGCCGCTCGGCCAGAAAGCCCCCCAGGGATTCCGCGAGCATCACCTGTTCTTCGCTGAGACCGAATTCCATGCTCACGCCCTGACGGCCGGTGGGGCGGATTTCGGCTCGCGCGGCAGGCCCAGGCCGCGCTCGCCGATGATGTTCTTCTGGATATTCGATGAGCCGCCACCGATGATGAGGCCGATATCGTACATGTTGTCGATTTGCCAGGTGGTGGCTTCGTCGTCTTCCGCTGCTTCGCCGACCGGTTCGTAAGCGAGTCCCGCCGCGCCGAGTACGTCGACGACCAGCGATGACAGCCGATATGCAATCATCGTCCCGTTCAACTTGACGATCAGGCGCTTGACCCCCGAATCCTCTCCCTTCGCCTGCTCGGTCATTAATCGAAGACCGTGGTATTTCGAGGCCATCACCTCGCCCTGCAGTTTCAGCAATCGTTCGCGATATTCGGGGATGTCGATGAACCGGCAGCCATCGAGCGTCGTTTTCTTCATCAGTTCGACAGCTCTCGCCAGACGGTAGGTCAGCTTGTTGGCGTCGCCGAGCAGCATCCGTTCGTACTTCAAGGTGACATTGGCGACATGCCAGCCGTCGCCGCGTCCCATCACAATCTGGTCGGTTGGTACGCGGACATCCGTAAAGAACGTCTCGTTGAACTCGGCGCGACCGGTCATCGTGACCAATGGGCGCACCTCAATGCCAGGCGCATTCATGGGGACAAGAAGGTAGGACAGTCCATCGTGCTTGCTCTTGTCGAACTCAGTACGGCAGAGAAGAAACATCATGTCGGCGTAGTGGGCGGAACTGGTCCAGATCTTCTGGCCATTGATGACAAACTGGCCGGCCTCGACCCGGGCGGAGGTCTTGGCGGCGGCAAGGTCGGAGCCCGAACCCGGCTCCGAATAGCCCTGGCACCAGATGATGTCGCCGCGGATGGTCGGCCCGATCCATCGGACGCACTGCTCCTTCGTTCCGACCTCGAGCAATGTCGGCACCAGCATGGAAATACCCTGGTTCATGATGCCCGGAGAAACGCCCGCGTTCGAGAATTCTTCGGCGATGATCGCCAATTCCATGATGTCGACCGGCCGGCCGAAGCCGCCATATTCACGGGGAATGTTGCGGGCGAAATAGCCGCGCTCCAGCAGAAGCTTCTGCCAATCCAGGGCTCGCGCGTCGGGCCGCTTCCGCCCGCCCCCCGTCTTTGGGGAAAGGTGGCGATGTTTCTGGATGAAGGTGCGCGCTTCTTCCTGGAGTGCGCGATGTTGTGCGCTGTAGCGGAGGTCCATAGAGATGCCGTTTCCCAGGTGCGGCTTTTGCCTGTTGCTCTACACGCAAAGGACGAGCCACGGTCGGTTGACCGCGCTGCGGATTAAATCTAACATCTGTTCGAAATAGTCGTGCCTTGGGCGGCCGGCGTCAAGTAGAAAGCGTGAACGATTGCTCCTTTGTCAGGAGAATCGTTCAGGCGTTGCGAGCCTCCCGTGGGAGCTTTGCCTGATGTCACTGAAAGAAAAGGCTGCCATCACGGGCGTGGGAGAGACCGCGTACACGCGCATGTCGGGCAAGAGCGTCCTTGCGCTACAGCTCGAGGCTTCGTTGAACGCGATTGCGGATGCGGGGCTCAGTCCCAAGGAAATCGACGGCATTATTCCATACTCGAACTCGCCGGTCGTCGCCGAAGACTTCGTCACGAATTTCGGCATATCGGACCTGCGTTTTTCGGCCACCGCGCCGCTTGGCGGAGCCAGCTGCGTCGCGGCGATCCAATGCGCGCTGCTCGCGATCAGCGGCGGCGTGTGCAGCAACGTGCTGATCCCGATCGGTCGTAACGGCTCGTCGGCGGGTCGCATCGGCACGCGCGTTCAGCAAATGCCTCAGTTCAAGGTTGTTGGTGAGCACGAAATGCCGGTCGGCGCGATCGCCCCGGCACAGCTCTATGCGCCGATGGCCCGTCGCCACATGGAGCTGTTCGGCACGACGAGCTCGCAGCTCGGCGAAATTGCGGTGTCTACGCGTCACAACGCGATTTTAAACGGCAATGGGATGATGACCAAGCCGCTGACGCTTGAGGATCACCAGGCGTCGCGCATGATTTCCGATCCTTTGAGACTCTATGATTGCAGCCTGGAAAGCGATGGCGGCGCGGCGATCATTGTCAGTGGTGCGGACCGGGCAAGGGACCTTCGCAAGCCGCCGGTCTACGTCATGGGGGTCGCCGAGGGCCATCCGGATTCACCGAGCGTCATCACGCAACGCCCGGATATGACGCGCCTCGGGATCGCGAAGGCTGCGCCGAAGGCCTTTGCCATGGCCGGTGTCTTGCCTGGTGATATTGACGTGGCCGAGATTTACGACTGCTTCACCTACATCGTTCTGTGTCAGCTGGAAGACCTCGGCTTCTGCAAGAAAGGCGAGGGGGGCCCGTTTGTTGCGAGCGGGGCCATTCGGCTTGGCGGGAAGTTACCGATCAACACCCATGGCGGACTGCTTTCTCAGGCTCACATGGTTGGAATGAACCACATTGTTGAACTTGTGCGTCAACTCAGGGGCGAGGCTGGCAAGGCGCAGGTTCGGGGAGCCGAGATCGGCCTTGTGACCGGCTATGGCGATATGGGCGACGGATCCGTCGCCATCATGCGCAGGGGATGATGGCCATGACTGCGGAGACCTACCTCAAGCCCGTTCCTGAGCCGACCCATGAGTCCAGGCCTTATTGGGATGGACTGAAAAGCGGACGGCTGCTGCTTCAGAAATGTGGACAATGCGGGAAAATCCGTCACTATCCGAGGCCGATTTGTGACGTCTGTTATTCGTTCGAGGTGAACTGGATAGAAGCCTCTGGTCGCGGAACGGTCCACAGCTGGACCATCACTCACCATGCCTTCAATCCCGGGTTCAAGCTCGAAGTGCCGTTCATTCTGCTCACTATCGACCTTGACGAGGGCGTGCGGGTGCAAGCCCCTCTGCGCGGCGCCAGGGAGGCGGACGTCAAACTTGGGCTGCCGGTTCGTATCATTTTCGAACAGGCTAAGCACGATCTGGTGACTCCCGCCTGTGTAGTCGCCTCGTGACCATCTCATCATCCGGAGCGGCATCAAGATGAACGTGGACGTCGACGCACTGCGCAAGCACATCGGGACGAAATTCGTCGAGCAAGATGTCGCCACACAGGCGCCGCTGCGCGGACTTGCGGTGACTTTCGATCGGCAGGACCAGATTCCAGGGCCCGGGGACTCGATCCAGCCGGGATGGCATCTGGTGTACTTCATGCCGCTGTCGCCGAAGGCGACGCTCGGTGACGATGGGTTGCCGACCTCTGGCGGCGTTCTGCCGCCCATGCCGTTTCCGCGGCGGATGTATGCGGGAACCGAACTGATCTTCCACGATCCGATCCGCGTCGGCGATGCGCTCAAGCGCGAGACGGAGTTCACCGATGTCTCGCTCCGGTCGGGCGGTACCGGAGCGTTGATATTCGCGACGCAGACCCGTCGCATTTTCACGCCTCGCGGGCTCGCGATCGTAGAACAGAGTCACACCGTGTTCCGCGAAGAGGTGAAGTCTGGTGAGAAGAGCGTCACCCCGAAAAGGAACATGCCGCCAGCCGACACCCCGTGGCGCCGGACGATTACAACGGATCCGGTTTCCCTGTTCCGCTATTCCGCGCTGACGTTCAACCCGCACCGCATCCATTACGACCGGGACTACGCGATGCGCGTCGAAGGTTATCCCGGCCTTGTCGTGCATGGGCCTTACTCGCAGCAGTGCCTGATCGACCTTGCGCGCGATCACTCGCCGGGAAAAACGCTAAGGTCGTTTACGCAGCGAGCCCGTGCGCCACTATTCGATACCGCGCCCTTCAGCATCGTCGGCCGCGCCGTTGACGATGGAAAGGGAGCTGAGCTGTGGGCCCTGACGCCGGAGGGGACCGTCGCCATGGAAGTCGCGATACGATACGCGTGAGAACTGGCGACCCCTCATTAAACACGTTGGCTACAATCGCGTGCCCCTGAGCCCCGCAAAAATCTTCCGTTTCTTCACTAGCGTCCTCAACTATCGTCCCACCGCGCCCAAGTTGTTCCTCACTGAAGCCCTAAACAGCGCCCGGCGACCGCTAAGTCCTCTCTAAGAGTTCTCGCGTTTGACAGCGGCGCGATCGATGTCGCCCTTGACGGTCTTCGGCAGTTGATTGACGAACACAATGTGCTTTGGCTTCTTGTAGCGTGCGATCTTTCCGGCGACGAAGTCGATCAGCTCGTCGGCTGTGACATTCGTGCCAGTTCGGCGCACGCAGATCGCTTTGACGGCTTCGCTCCACTGGGGGTCAGGCACGCCGATGACCACGACATCGGCGATATCCGGATGCTGACGAATCGCGTTTTCGACTTCCGCCGGGTAGACGTTCTCCCCACCCGTCTTGATCAGCTCTTTCTCGGGAGCACGGCCGGCATACCAGAGGTAGCCATCGGCATCGAAATAGCCGATGTCGCCGGTGTGATGCCAGCCGTTACGGAAGGTGAGGGCGGTGTCGGCGTCGTTGTTCCAGTAGCCCTTGAAAACGGTGGGACCACGCACCACGATCTCGCCGGTTTGTCCGGTGGGCCTTGGCTTGTCGGTGCTGTCGACAACCGTAATGGTGCGCCAGAATAGGGGGCGCCCAGCTGATCCTGGCCGGTTGCGGTAGGGCGACAGCGTTGCGAGGCCTGATGTCTCGGACTGGCCGAAGGCTGCCCAGAATACCGCGTGGGGGCAGGCTTTCTCGAAGCGTTCAATCGTCGCCGGGGTATCCAGTCCGGTGACCGCGCGCAACGTCTTCAATTCGTCGCCCTTGGCCTGATCCATCAGGCTCGCCAGCATCGGCGCGAATTCCGACATGACGGTCACCCTCTCGGCGGCAATGTCGCGAACCGCCTGTTGCGGGTCGAATTTCGAAGCGATGACGCTGGCGCCGCCAGCCTGCTGCACCGTCAGCATCAGGCCAAGGCCGGCGACGTGGAACAGCGGCAGCACACCAAGATTGACGTCACGCTCGGTCAGGCTCCAGGCCTGCATCAGCGAGCTCTGCGCCGTTAGAAGGTTGGTTTGCGACAACAGCGCGCCGCGCGGCCGCCCACCGACGGCGGCGGTGTGAATGATTACGAAGCCATCATCGGCGCTGAAGTTCACGTCAGACATCGACGCGTCCGAAGCCGCAAGATTTGCGAACGGCGCAAACGGCGCCGCGTGCTTGCCGATGCCAAAATAGCTCCGGACCGAAGGTAGCGACACTTTCAGAGCCGCAATAATTTCCTGGTATTCTGCCCCCGCCACAACCAGCACCGGCGCACCATCAGCGAGGACGTAGCCGATTTCTTCGGCGTTGAGCCGGAAATTAACCGGCAGCAAAATCGCGCCGAGCCGCGCGACCGCTCCGATCAGATCAATCATTTCGAGCGAGTTTTGCGAAAGGATGGCGACGCGGTCACCGGATTTTACGCCCTCGCGTGCCAGGCCCGCCGCCAGCCGCTCGATCCTTTTCAGGTACTCGCGATGGGTGATGCGCTGGCCTTCAAAAACGAATGCGGTGCGGTTGGGAAAAAACTCCGCATTACGGCGGTACACGTCGATGAAAGTAAATTCTTTCAGGGACATCGATTCCTCGATACTGTGCTCGATCCACCTACCACAAGGTGCTCTACTCGAAGGGTGTTTTCGAAGCTGTCACGCACGGTGTACTTTATCAGCTCTCGAATTTTGGTTCGCGTTTTTCGAGAAACGCCGCGATGCCTTCCTGTGCGTCCCGATGCATGAACAGGAGCGGAAAGCCATCGATGGCGTGCCGTATCTCATCGCCACCGAGGCCGCGGTTGTAAAACGATTTGGCCATCTGCACCGCAAGCTTTGGTTTTGATGCAATTCGTTCGGCAAATGCCAGGGCGTCCGTGAGCAGATCGCCGTGAGGAACCACCCGTAGTACGAGGCCTAGTCTGAATGCCTCATCCGCGCCGATTGGATCGCCGAGAATACTCATTTCTTTGGCCTTGGCGCGGCCGACCATATCATGCAGGCGCACGATCGCAAAACCGGGCAGTAGTCCGAGCTTGATCTCCGGTACCGCGAAGCGTGCGCGATCAGATGCGATAACAAAGTCCGAGGCGATCGCAAGTTCAAAGCCGCCGCCAAACGCAATGCCATTGACGGCGGAGATTACGGGTTTGCGGCAGTTTTCTGGTGCCGCAAGTACTTCTAGAGCCTCGATCATGAACTTGCGTACTTTGTCCGGATCAAAGTTGAAGCCGCTGATATCGGCGCCAGCGCAAAATGCCTTGTCCCCGTTGCCGGTGATGATGGCGACGCGGACGTTGTCGTCTGCATCCACACGATTCAGACCATCGAGAATGCCCTCGCGGATGCCTGTGCTGAGCGCATTGAGCTTGCCTGGCTCATCCAGCGTAAGGATGGCGATCTTCCCTTTGGTTTCATAGTTGACGCTGCCCAGTCTCATCGCAGTCTCCCTTGCGCTATGGCACCATGTCGTTAGCGAAATGCAGTGAAATCCGGCTTGCGCCTCTCAAGGAATGCATTCGCGCATTTTGTTCTGGCGAAACTGACGGCCGACGTCAGCCGATCATGGTGTATCCGCCTGAAACCGACAGCACCTGGCCGGTGACATGACCTGCGGCGGCGGACGAGAGAAACACCACGGCGTTGGCGATATCGTTCGGGCGGCCCAGCTTGCGCAGCGGCAGCGCCTTGGCGACCTTCTCGAATTGCTCCGCCGTGAACATCGAGTCCGGCTTTGTCCACATGCTGTTGGTGCCAACTTCCTCCGCATCCACGGGAACGGTGACGCCGGGACAGACGACGTTGCAGCGGATGCCGTAGCGGCCGTTCTCTTTGGCAATGGTCTTCATGAAGGAGTTAACGGCGGCCTTGACGCCGCCATAGACCGCTTCGCGCGGCTCTCCCGAGCGGCTTGCGTCGGAACTGATCGAGACGATAGCGCCGGCGCCCTTCGGAATCATGACATCAAGCGCGCATTTGGTGCAATTGAGCACGCCGACATAGTTGATCTTGATGATCTTGTCCCAGAATTCGGGCGTAGTCTGCGTAAAGAACATCAGTTGATCCCACCCGACGTTATTGACGAGCACGTCAACGGTGCCATGCCTGGCGGTAGCCGCGTCGAACATGGCTTTGACCTGACCGAAGTCGGTTACGTCGGTCTTGAATACCTGAACGCTGGCAGCGCCGTTCTTCCGCGCAAGTTCGGCAACCTTTTCGGCTTGCGCCTGGTCGAGATCGCCAATCGTGATGTTGGCGCCCTCGACCGCAAATGCGAGCACGATGGCCCGGCCGATGTTGGAACCGCCGCCAGTGACGACGACCGATTTGCCCTTCAGATTAAAATCCATGTTCGCCGCTCCCTGTTCCGTCGTTGAATTATGGTTGCTGCACCGGCTCCACCACCACGACAACCGCGTTGCGCTCGACGGTTTCGCCAGGTCGGCAGTTGACGGCGGTGACCACACCATCGGTTTCGCAATTGATCCTTAACTCCATCTTCATCGACTCCAGCACGGCCGCGACATCCCCGGCCTTGATCTTATCGCCAACTGCGACGTTCACCTTCAGGATCATGCCCATCATGGGCGCACGCAGTTCGCCGCTGGTTTCGGCGACGGCGCTGATGTAAGTCAGATAGGGAATAGCCGTCAGCGGTTGGACGCCGCGGCGGTCGTGGACGAAGATCGTTTGGTTTTGCTGATGAATGCGCACCGTCTCACGCCGCGCGCCGACAATCGCTGTGAAGGTGTCGTCTTTGATCGGGATGAGTCTGACGGATACCCTTTCATCGTTGATGCCGACAATCATCGAGCCGTCGGCCTCGAGCGGCGCGAATCGAATCTCCGCGCTCGCGCCAGCGGTTTCGAGGTGCAGGATCGGAATCGGTGACAGTCCGTCGCCACCTGCGGCCATGTGCCATCCAGTCATTTCGCGCGACTGCCACGGCCCGCTTGCAAGAGGCCGTCGTTGCCGGATCATCCAGAAGTAGGCGCCCAACGCCAACGCCTCGGCGTCGAAATCCGTTCCTCTGTCGACCAACTGGTCGATTTTCTCGTCGATCAGGTGGGTGTAGAAGGTGGCGGTGCGTGTCGCCGGAAGGGCGAGCAAGCGCTTGAGTAATCCCTGATTGGTCGTAACTCCGAAGATCGAGGTCTCGTCAAGAGCCCGGTCGAGTTTGTCAAGCGCCTCATCGCGAGTTTCGGCATGGGTGATGAGTTTCGCCAGCATCGAATCGTAGTACGGCGTGACGACCGAGCCGGTTTCGACGCCGGTTTCGACGCGAACGCCGTCGGCAGGAAATCTGACGTAGGCGAGCTCCCCCGTGCAGGGGAGAAAGCTGTTTGCTGGGTCCTCCGCGCAGATACGAACTTCGACGGCATGCCCGCGACATGTCACGGCGTCCTGCGCAAACGGTAAACCTTCTCCGGCGGCGATGCGGATCATCAATTCGACGATATCGATGCCGGTTACCATCTCGGTCACGGGGTGCTCGACCTGGAGACGCGGATTGACTTCCAGGAAGTAGTAGGTGTCTCCGCTCAGGATGAATTCGACCGTGCCGACCCCACGATAGTTGAGCCGCTTGCCGAGCCGCACCGCGTCGGCCGCCATCCTGTCACGCAGCGTCGCGGCGAGGTTTGCGGCAGGGGCTTCCTCGACAAGCTTCTGATGACGGCGTTGCAGCGAACATTCACGCTCGAACAGGTGGACCACGCCGCCCTTGCCATCGCCGGCGATCTGCACTTCGATATGGCGCCCGCGTTCGACCAGCTTTTCGACGATCAGCCCGGGATAGCCGAACGAATTCTTCGCCTCGCGCATGGCCGATTCGATCTCATTGTCGAGGCCATCGAGATTGGAAACGGCGCGCATTCCCTTGCCGCCGCCGCCAGCCGCTGCTTTCAGCATCACTGGAAGTCTGATCTCCCGGACGATCCGCGCGATCTCGGCGGCATCTTCACTGGGCGTCTTGCTACCAGGGACAATAGGCACATTGGCCGCTTCGGCCTCCTGCTTTGCGGACGCTTTGTCGCCGAGCCGTTTGATCACGTCGGGCGTCGGCCCAATGAAGACCAGGCCGGCGGCCTCGACGGCGCGGGCGAACGTGGCGTTCTCGGCCAGAAATCCGAAGCCGGGATGGATGGCCTGCGCGCCGGTTGTTTTCGCCGCTGATATGACCGCATCGATCCGCAGGTAACTGTCGGAGGCGGCGGCGCTCCCGATCTCGATGGATTCGCCGATCACCTTCACATGCAAGGCGTCGGCGTCGGCGGTGGAGTGAATGCCAGCCACTGCGATTCCGAGCCGATGGCAGGTGCGCGCGATCCGGCAGGCAATCTCGCCGCGATTGGCAATTAGAATTTTCTTGAACACCGAACGATATCCTCTGCCATCACATCCTGAATACGCCGAAGTCGGTTTCCTGCTGCGGCAGCCGGCCGGCCAAATCGAGCAAGAGGGCTATTACGTGGCGGGTCTCGAGCGGATCGATCACCATGTCGCACCAGGTGTTGCGCGCGAAATTGTAGGCGTTTGCGAAATCCTCGAATGTCTTGCGCACCGGCGCGCGATAGGCCTCGCGCTCTTCGTCGGTCCAGTTCGTGCCGTCGCGCTTGTGGATATCGTCCCGAACCATCGCAAGCGTATTGGCCGCCTGATCCGGCCCCATGATCGCGGAGCGCCCGTGCGGCCACATCATCATCGCATGCGGCTTGAAGGCGCGGCCACACATCGCCAGATAGCCGGCACCGTAGGAATTACCGATGATCAGGGTGTATTTCGGCACGTTGGCGCTGGCCATCGCCGTGATCATCTTGGCGCCGTGCTTGGCGATGCCGCCTTCTTCCGCCTCGCGCCCGACCATGAAGCCGGTGACATCGGCCATGAACAGCAGCGGGATGTTGCGCTTGCAGCAGAGGTCGATGAAGTGGGTCGCCTTCAGCGCGCATTCGGAAAACAGCACGCCGTTGTTGCAGACAATCCCGATCTCGAAGCCCATGATGCGGGCGAAGCCGGTGATCAACGTCTCGCCGTATAGCGGCTTGAATTCGTGAAACTCGCTGCCGTCGACAAGACGCGCGACAATCTCCCGATTGTTGTTGGGAATGCGCGGATCCGCGCTGATCAGCCCGTAAATGTCTCCGGGGTCGAAGCGCGGCTCACGCGCCGGCGCCACGTTCCAGCGTTGTGCGGGAGTGTCGCCGAGATGGGCGACGATATCGCGGGTAATCGCGATCGCGTGGCTGTCGCTTTCCGCCAGATGGTCGGTAACGCCGCTGACGCGGCTGTGCATTTCGCCGCCGCCGAGCGCTTCCACGCCGACCTCTTCCCTGGTCGCCGCATAGACCAGTTGCGGTCCACCCAGGAACATGGCGCCCTGATTGCGGATGATGACGGTTTCATCGCAGAGCGCCGGCATGTAGGCGCCGCCGGCGGTCGAGGGCCCGTGCACAATTGCGATCTGCGCAATTCCCTCGCTCGACATCCGGATCTGGTTGTAGAAGATCGAGCCGAACTGTCCGTCGTCGGGAAAGATGTTGGGTTGGTCCGGGAGGTTGGCGCCGCCGGACTGCACCATGGTGATGCAGGGCAGGCGATGTTGCCATGCGAATTTCTGCGCGCGGACGTGCTTTTTGCAGGTGATACCGTAGTAGGTACCGCCTTTCACCGTGGCGTCGTTGGCGATGATCATGCAGGCGCGGCCCGACACGATTCCTACCCCGGTGATAATGCTGCCGCCGGGCGGCACGCCGTCATACATGCCTTCGCCCGCGAGCTGGCAAAGTTCGAGGAACGGCGAGCCGGGATCGAGGAGCGCAGCGATCCGTTCGCGCGGCAGCAGTTGTTTGCGTTCCTTGTGCAGTTGCCGAGCCCGTTCCGGGCCGCCGACCATGGCGGCTGATCGGCGGCCGTGCAGATCGGCGATTCTCAAGCTGTACGCGTCGCGGTTGCGGCGATACTCTTCGCTCGCAGCTGAAACGTCGGACTTCATGAGAGCCATTGCAGACGACCTTGTTCCTTGAAAGCGATCTCGTTCCGGGCCGTGCCCTAGTAACTGCGGGGCAGACCCATCACGTGTTCGCCGATGTAGTTGAGGATCATTTCGCGATTGAGCGGGGCGGTCTTCAATAGCCGCACCAGCGGGTAGATATCGAAGATGCCATACTCCTTGGTGAACCCGTTGCCGCCGAAGCATTGCAGCGCAGTATCCACGGCCTTGATGCCGGCGTCGGCGGCGGCAAGCTTGGCCATATTGGAGAATTCGCCGGCTTCGCGGCCCTGATCGAAGATCCAGGCAGCTTTCAGCGTCATCAGAGAAGCCAGCTCGACGTCGGTGCGGGCGCTGGCCAACGGATGCTGCAAGCCCTGATAGGAACCGATCGGCACGTTGTTGAAAACGCGCCGCTCCTTCGCGTACTCGACCGCGCGGTTGAGGGCATAGCGGCCTAGACCGCAGGAAATCGAACCGACGAGAATGCGTTCAGGATTGAGGCTTTTGAACAGAATGCCGAATCCCTTGTCGACTTCGCCGACAATGTCCTCTGGCCCAAGATCGACTTCGTCGAAGAATATTTGCCACTGCGTTTCCGGCGCCGGGATGCTCACCGGTATGTATTGCTTCGCCACCCCCTTGGCCTTCAGGTCGACCACAAACAGGGTGAAGCCGTCGGTCTTTTTCTGAACCTCCGTATGAGGCGTCGTCCGCGTCACCACCAGGGCGTAGTCCGCGCCGTCGGCGTCGGTGATAAACGTCTTCTGGCCGCTCAGCGCGTAGCGATTGCCTCGCTTCTTCGCCATTGTGGAAGTACGTATCGTATTGGTTCCAGCGTCGGGCTCGGTGATGGCGAAGCAAAAGCGCGTCTTGCCGGCGCAGGCGTCGGGCAGATAGCGCATCTTCTGCGCCTCACTGCCGTACTTGGCCATGAATCCCAAGCTCATCGCGGCGCCCACGACAAGATTGAGCAGCGGAATGCCGTTGTTCGATAGTCCTTCGAGGAACAGGTGCATCTCGACCATGCCTTGCCCGGAGCCGCCATACTCCTCGGGCACCATGGTTCCGACGAAGCCATCCTCCGCAACCCTGCTGTAGAGGGCGTGAGGGAATACGTGCTTGTCGGCGCAATCCATCCAGTACTTACGGTCGAATTGCTTGGCGACCATGTCGCCGTATTCGTAAATCTGCCGTTGCTCGTGCGTGAGATCAAAGTCCATGTCGGAACTCCGCCGCCGGCCGAAACCTGCGTTATTTCTAAGGTGAGAACCGGAAGCTTTCTCGGGAACGCCGTCGAGTTTGTCGTTTGCGAGGCAGCCGGCTGAAGTCGGCGGCACCAATTGCTTGCTATCTTTAGGCAGAAGCGCTTAGGATTTCAACCTAACAATCGTTCGAAAACGAACGAATGTTAGAAAATGTCAAAGGCGATCAAGCCTGTATTTCCTGTTGGGTTCAGGTTCTTGGGGGGCGGCGAATTGACCGCGATGAAATCCACTGTCGCGACCGGGTCGGACGAGTTCAAGCTCAATCGCGCGCATTATCTGGAACGGATCGCCGATCTCCAGAAGCGCCGGATGGACGCCAGCCAAGGCGGTTCCACCAAGGCCCGCGCCTTGCACAAATCGCGCGGACAGCTGCTGCCGCGCGAACGCATCACGGCGCTGATCGATCCCGGTTCGCCGTTTCTCGAGTTCGGTCACTTGGCGGGCGAGGGGATGTACGACGGCGTGCCGCCGGGTGCGACAATCATCACGGGCGTCGGACAGGTTTGCGGGCGCAGTTGCATGCTTATCGCTAACGACGCCACCGTGAAGGGCGGAACGCTGTTCGGCATGACAACGAAAAAGCATACCCGCGCCCAGTTGTTTGCCTGGCAACACCGGCTGCCCTGCATCACCTTGGTGCAGTCAGGCGGTGGCTTCCTGCCGGATATCGCCAATATCTTTCCTGACGAAGGGCAGGCCGGATCGATCATGTACAATCAGGTCAAGATGTCGGCCGAGAACATCGCCCAGATCGCCGTCGTTCACGGCCCGTCAACCGCCGGTGGCGCGTATATTCCGGCGCTCTGTGACGAGGTGGTGATCGTGCGCAATCAGGGCGCGATGTTTCTCGGCAGCCCGCAACTGGTATTTGCCGCGACCGGTGAGATCATCGAGGTCGAACCGCTCGGCGGCGCACAGATGCACAGCCGGATCAGCGGCGTCACCGACCATATCGCCGAGAATGACAGCCACGCGCTGGCGATCGTGCGCGACATCGTCGCCAACCTGGGAGAGCCGCCGCGATTGCGCTGGACGGTCGAGCTGGGTGAGCCGCCTTGCCATGCGATCGAGGAAATCTATGGAATCGTCAGCGCCAACCGGCGCATCCCGACGGACAACCGGGAGATCGTCGCACGTCTCATCGACGGCAGCCGCTTTCAGGAGTTCAAGCATCTTCACGGCGAAACCATGATGTGCGGATTCGCCCGCATCAATGGCTTTGAGATCGGCATTCTGGCCAACGACGGTGTGCTGTTCTCGGAAAGCGCGATCAAGGGCGCGCACTTCATCCAATTATGCTGCAAGCGCGATATCCCGCTCCTGTTCCTGGTTGATGTCTCCGGCTTTATGGTCGGGTCCGCCGTCGAGCGGCAGGGCATCGCCAAGCATGGCGCCAAGTTCATGACTGCGATGGCGTGCGCCGACGTGCCGAAATACACCATTATTACCGGCGGCTCATATGCGGCGGCCTATTTCGCAATGCTTGGCCGCGCGTTCAAACCGAACGCCACGCTGATGTGGCCGAGCGCCCACGCCGCTCTGATGGGACCGGAGCAGGCGGCGACAACGCTCGCGATGGTGCGCGACAACATTCACCAGCGCGAGGGCACCTCCTGGACCGACGAGCAGCGCGAGGAATTCAAGCAACCCATCCGCAGGGATTTCGAGTCGTTCGCGGATCCCTACAATTTTGCCCGCAATCTATGGTGCGACATGGTAATCGACCCGGTCGAGACCCGCGACGTCATGGCGCTGCTGCTGGATCTCGCCGGGCGGACGCCCGCAAAGAGAACGAAGTTCGGCGCATTCCGGATGTAGCCAATGGGGGTCTCAAGTCAGGCCTTCCTGAAGCGGGGCAGTGTGATCTCGTCATTGACCTTTTCGCAGACGAGCATGACCTCCATGTCGAACACGACATCCTCGGGCTTGCCGCCTGTATAGGTACTGATCATCCGCGGTCCTTCTTCAAGGTCGACGAGCAGAACAGCATAGGGAATGTCGGCCTTGAAGGCTGGCCCTGGCGCGCGATGCACAACGCTGAAGGAATGCACCCTCCCGCGCCCGCTGGCCGCTCGATGCGCGAGATCTTCGCCGCCGCATTGACGACACATCGCCTGCTGATAATATTGCACATTGCCGCAATCGCCGCAGTGCTGAAGCAGCAATGCGCCGTCGCGCATGCCGCGCCAGAAGGCTGCAGAATCTGCGTCGGGCGCGGGCATCGGTTTCTTCATGGCGTCCTCAGGCGAGATCACAGCGTGTTCTCCGTCCCCAGGATGGTGGTGGCGTTGGTTGCAAAACCGGCGCCTAGGCTGTGGACCAGTCCGAGCTGGGCGTCCGGTACCTGACGCGGGCCACACTGACCCCGCAGTTGCGCGATTACCTCATGAAAATGAAACAGCGATCCAGGGATTCCTGAATGCGCGAATGACAACAACCCGCCATGGGTATTTGACGGAATTTGGCCGCCATAGGTCATCTGCCCGTCCTCGACGAAGCGGCCGCCCTCGCCCTTGGGGCAGAAACCGAGATCTTCCAGCATCATGATAACGGTACCGGTGAAACAGTCGTATACGCCGGCAAGGTCCATATCTTTCGGGCCATACCCCGCCATGTCGTAAGCCCTGCGGCTTGACTCGACTGCGCCGGTGGTCGTCAGCGACGGCATCAGGAAGATATGTTCGTGGGTGTAACACTCGCCGCCGCCGAGGATGTAGATCGGGTTTTTGATGCCGAGCGCCTTGGCATGTTCGGCCGATGTCAGGATGAATGCCGCGCCACCATCCGAGATCAGCGAGCAATCAAGCTTGTGATACGGTGTCGTCACCATGCCCGAGTTCAGCACTTCGTCCACCGTGATCGGGGTAGTCTGCTGCGCGCCGGGGGTACGCATCGCATGACGGCGCTGGACCACGGCGACTTCGGCCAACTGTTCCGATGTGGTACCGAAATCCTTCATATGCCGGTGTGCCGTCATGGCAAAGGTATTCGCAACCGGAATGCCGAACGGCATTTCATACTGCTGATCGCGGCTTTCCGTCATCGAACGCAGCGCCAGATCGGGCGTCAGGCCGGTCAGCAGGCTGTCGCCGCCGACCACGAGGACGACCTCGGCGAGGCCGCTGTGAATGGCGGCCGCGCCGATATTGAACATCGTCGCCGCGGTGGCGCCAGACACCTGAAGCGTGTTGGAAAAGGTTGGCTGAATACCGAAATACTCGCTGAATGCGACGCTGAAGCGATGGAAGGGAGAAGCGAACGCATGGCTCGATAGCACGCCGTCGATCTCGTTTTTCCCGATTCCGGCATCGGCCAGCGCTTTCCCTGCGGCGTCAGCGGCTAGCCACAACGGGCTCTTTCCCGGTACCTTGCCGACCGACGACATTCCGATACCGATTATCGCGACCTTGCCGCGTAGCGTTTGTTTACGAATGGAAGGCATTTGGTCTCCGCCAGGGGTCATGCGTGAAGGTCAGCTTCCGGCCGTCGTGCGCGCCGAAGCGGCACCGGCACTGCTGCCGGAGAATCCGAAGAACTTGGCGTAGGTATCGATTGGGACCCGCTTGGTGACGAGCCTGTTTTCGGGCGCAGCCGTGTCCTCGTAACCCAGCGCCACGCCACAAATCAGGATTTCGGTGTCGTCAAACGAAAGTTGCTTGCGGATGATGTCGTGATACCAGGTGAACGCGGCCTGGCCACAGGTGTGCAGGCCATGATCGCGCGCGGCGAGCAGGATGTTCTGCAAGAACATACCCATGTCGATATAGCTGCCGGTGTTCAAGCGGCGGTCCATCGTCACGAAAAGTCCGACCGGGGCATCGAAAAAGAGGTAGTTGCGGTTCATCTGCGAGGTGCGCGCGGCGACGTCGTCGCGGGCAATGCCAAGCTTTGCGTAAAGGTCGTAACCGAGTTCGCGCCGGCGCCCGATATAGGGCTCATGCCATTCGGTTGGATAATACTCATATTCCGGCCGATGCTTGTCCGGCTCGGTTTCGGCAGCGTTCAGGATCTCCGCGCAGATCCGATCCCTCAACTCGCCCGCAACCGCGTAGACCTTCCACGGCTGGATGTTGTGGCCACTTGGCGCATGTGCCGATACCTCGATGATTTTCCGCACGACCTGTTCTGGAACCGGCTTGGGAAGAAATCGCCTGACCGAGCGCCGTGTCAAAATAGCTTCTTCGACATTCATGTTTCCGTCTCCGATTGCGTTGCTTTGCCTGCCGCGAGCAGTTCTCGTTCTAATAAATTTGCGATGCGAGGCGTGTGTCTATCAACTGTTTGTCCGTTGCCTTTCGCCCGCCAGCCTGGCTTCGAGCTCGTGGCGTTGAACCTTGCCGCTGGTGGACCGCGGAAACTCGGAAAAATCAATGAACCGGAACTGCCTGGGACATTTGTATCCGGCAAGATCGCGGCGGCACAGAGCAAGCAAACTGGCCTCGGTGACTGTGGTGTCGCGGCGGGATACGAATGCCACGGGAACTTCACCCCATTTCGCATCGGGAACACGCACGACCGCGGCCTCGGTGATCCCTGCATCACTCATCAGGACGCGCTCGATCTCGGCAGGATAGACATTTTCGCCGCCGGACTTGATCATGTACTTGGCTCGATCGACGAAATCGAGCGAGCCGTCGTCGTTGCGTCGAAACACGTCGCCCATGTGAAACCACCCGCCGCGAAAGTCGCGTGCGTTGGTCTCATCGGCTTTCCAATAGCCGGAGAACAAAGTCGGGCTGCGAATGGCCAACTCTCCCGGCGCACCAATCGGAACCTCATTGTCGCCGGAATCGACGAGCTTGATGTCACAGAAGGCGCTCTGTTGTTTCGCCAGGCTGGTGGGTATCTCGCCTAGCGGGATCAACGATCTGGTTGCCGGCGGCAAACCGGTCTCGGTCGAACCAAAGCTGTTGACGTAGGGAGCCCGCAGCAGGTTAGTCACTTCGGCGATGACATGCGGAGGAACCAGATCGGCCATTGCGCCGCACAGACCAACGCCCTTTATGGTAGGGTTCTGCGCCTTGAAGCCGGCGATGAATGCTTCGATCATGCCTGGGATCAAGACAAACCAGCCGATCCGATGGCGCTCCAAAGCAGACAATAGCGGTTCGACCTGGAATCCATCGACCACGATGACCGTTCCGCCGCGCAACAGGGTCGCCAGACTTTGGTCGGTGGATGCCATGTGAAACAGCGGCGCCCAGGCCACAAAGGCATCGCGGTGCGAAATGCTCAGCTCGGAGCCGAACACCAGCGCCCGCGTGATCATCGCTCGATGCGAAATCACGGCCCCTTTGGGCAGGCCGGTGGTCCCACTGGTGTAGAGGATAACCAGCCCATCCTCGGACTCCGCTGCAATGCGAGGCGCATGACCGTCTTGGGCTTGCAGCATATCTTCGTATTGTGGGCCGATCTTGACGATCCTGGGGTCTCCTGCCGGAGAAAGCTCGAAATCTCCGGCGAGTTCTTCTTCAATAATCAAGAGCTTCGGCGAGACCAAATCGATACAATAGGCGAGCTCCTTCTGCGACAACCGCCAGTTCAGGCAGGCCGTGATGACGCCGAGATTGGCGGCCGCCAGCTCTACTTCGAGATACTCGGGTCGATTGCGTGAAAGCAATGCCACGCGGTCGCCTCTGCGAAGACCCTGGTCCACCAGCATCGAGGTTGCACGATTCACCCGGTCGAGGAGCTGTCCATAGCTGACTTGGCGTCCCTGGTATTCGATGGCGACTGACGATTTTCGGATCACGGCGCTCGCGCGAAACAGATCGCCAACTGTGAGAGTTGTTCCCGCCATCATTGTCAGAGCTTTTTCGTTTCCGTCTGCCACGGCAGATCCTCCGAGTTTTGCTCTCGTCGCCCCCGATGACGGCCTCAACTGAAAAGTACAGGCTTGCGGCGGCGCCCGGTCGGCTCTAAAATTCTAACATCTGTTCGAATGAATTCATAGCGGGTTCGCGGCGAGGACGTATCGGAAAGCAGGAGAGATCTTCCGATTGCGATATGCATCGTGACCCGCGTAAGACTTAGCCCGACCCAGCAAATCAACCAGTGTCCAGAAGGGAAGCCGATGTCCAATCGTTATGCTGCTTATACGAAACTGAAGCTCGACTATCCGTCCAAGCGGGTTCTCCGGCTCACATTCGACCGACCCGAGACCTACAATTCGGTCGATGCCGAGACCCACACCCAGCTCACCAATATCTGGCGTGACATCAATGACGATCCGGATATCAACGCGATCATCGTGACCGGGGCCGGCAAGGCATTTTCGGCAGGGGGCGATTTCGAGCTGATCAAGAGTATTCTGGACAACCCGGTCGCACGCATGTCGACCTGGAAGGAGGCCAAGGATCTCGTTTATAATGTCATCAATTGCAACAAGCCGATCATCTCGGCGATCAACGGCGTCGCCGTCGGTGCCGGCCTTGTCGTTGGAATCCTGGCCGATGTCTCGATTTGCGGAAAGTCCGCGCGCATCGTTGATGGTCATACGCGGCTTGGCGTCGCGGCGGGCGACGTCGCCTGCATCATCTGGCCGCTGTTGTGCGGCCTTGCAAAAGCAAAATACTATCTGCTCACCTGCAAGCCGTTGTCCGGCGAGGAAGCCGAGCGGATCGGTCTGGTGTCGCTATGCGTCGAAGACGCGGACTTGCAGAGGATTGCGCTCGAGACGGCCGAGGAGCTTTCCAACGGCGCGCAGAGCGCGATCCGCTGGACCAAGTACTCACTCAACAACTGGCTGCGTGTCAATGGACCGCTGTTCGATACCTCGACCGCGCTTGAGATTTTGGGCTTCACCGGCGCCGAGGCGCGCGAGGGACTTGCCTCGCATCTCGAAAAGCGCAAGCCGGTGTTTCCGCAGGATTGCCCGCTCTGATGTTTGCGCGCAATGATGTTCTCGAAGAGGGGGCCTGGATTAAACTTGGCCCCCTTCTTGCCGTAGCCGTGAGCCGAACCTTCCAACGTGGTTTACGCGGCGCCGAGTTTCTCGCGAAGCCTGTCAACCGCTTCGGGATTGGCGAGTGCAGAAAGATCGCCGGGATCCTTGTTCTCGAAAACCGCCCGCAGCACCCGGCGCATGATCTTCATGTTGCGGGTCCGAGGCAGATCATCCACAAAAATGATCTTCTCCGGCCGATACGATGCGCCCATGCCGTTGACGATGGCGGATGATAGCTCGTTGGCAATTTCACGCTCGACGCTCTTGCCGGGCATGAGCACACAGGCGCAAACGATCGCCGAACCCTTTACCGGGTGCGGAACACCGAACACCGCCGCCTCGGAAACCTTGCCGGTGTCGATCAAGAGTCCTTCGAGTTCGGACGGTCCGGTACGCTTGCCCGAGATCTTGATGGTGTCGTCGGAGCGTCCGAGAATGTAGTAAAGCCCATCATGGCCGCGCATGGCGAAATCGCCATGCACCCACAGGCCGGGAAGCGTGCTCCAGTAGCTTTCGACATAGCGCGCGTCGGCCTTCCACAAGCTCTTGGTCAATCCGATCGAAGCATGGCGCAGCACCAGTTCGCCGACTTCGCCGGGCGGCAGGCTTTTGCCGGACATGTCCACGATATCCGCGCCGACGCCGAGCGCCGGGCGGGAAAACGAGCCGGGGTTCATGGGATGGTTCGGCGTTCCCGTGAAGATGCAACCTCCAACCTCGGTTCCGCCGGAAATGTTGATGATTGGAAGTCGTCGCTTGCAGACGTGCTCGAAGAACCAATGCCACGGCGCGTTGGTCCATGCCTCGCCGCCCGACGCGGTCATGCGCAGGCTGGAGAGATCGTAGCGCTCGACATCCTGTGTTCCATAGCGCATCAGGCTACGGACGATGGTGGGGGATACCCCGAGGTAACTTACGCGGTGCTCCTGGATCAGCCGCCAGAATCGTCCAGTGTCCGGGAAGTCCGGCGTGCCTTCGGCGATCAGAAGGCTGGCGCCGGCGAAACTGGGAATGCACGCGCACATCGCGCCGACCATCCAGCCCATGTCACTGAGGAAGAAAAAACGGTCCGACGATTTAAAGTCGGCGCAGATGATCATGTCCCGCGTGACCATGGAGCCGATAAAGCCGATATGGGTCCAAACGCACCCCTTCGGCTCGCCGGTGGTTCCCGAAGTGTACAGCAGAATCGCGGGATCTTCCGCATTCATCTCGACGGTCGCGATCACGCCATCCTTGCCGGCGACGATATCGTGCCACCAGTGATCGCGGCCCTCCCGCATCGGAACGTCGATCTGAAGGCCCTTGCGCTCGACGACGATCACGTGCTGCACGGTGGGGGAGGAGGCGAGCGCGACGTCGAGAACGGATTTCAGCGCCGCCGGCGCGCCGCGCCGCCAGGTCCCGCTGGTCGTGATGACCGCCTTGGCCCCGCCATGGTTAAGGCGTGTTTGGATGGGAGCCGGACCGAAACCTGAGAACAGCGGCATCAGGATCGCGCCCAGTTTCAACACCGCGAAGAACGCGACAAAGGTTTCCGGCACGTTGGGCATGCAGAGTGCGACCACATCGCCGCGGCCGATGCCGAGGCCTGTCAACGCGAGCGCAAGCCGTTCGATTTCAAGGTCGATTTCCCGATATGAGAGGCTACGCTGTTCCTGCCTGTCCTCGCCCTCCCAGACGAGAAACGTCTGGTCCCACACGTCGGTGCCGCGATGCTTGTCAATGCAGTTCAGGACAATGTTGGTGGTGCCGCCGACACACCAGCGCGCCCATGGCTGGCCGCGCGACGTATCCAGCATGCGGTCGTAAGGTCGATAAAGCCTGACGCCGCAAAATTTGAATACCTCGTCCATCAGCCATGCGGGATCGGAGTCCGCCTTGATCGAGAGGCTGTCGTAATCGTCATATCCGGTCGCCCGCAGGAAAGCGGTCAGGTTGCTGGCAGCAATCAGTTCGGGCGGAGGTGTCCATACATAGGATGTCGGATTGTTCATCGACTACGTTCCCTGATTTGCGGTCAAGAAATGGAAGGCTGCTTGGCGTATTGAACGGCGACACGTCCGACCTTTTCGCGTGCGATGACAAGTTTCTGAATCTGTGCGGTTCCGTCGCCGATTTGCAGGCCCATGACGTCGAGGTAACGCTGATGAAACGGTAGATCGGTGGTGTAACCATAGTGGCCGTGGGTCAGCAGGCATTGATGGATGATCTCGCAGGTTACCTTCGGAACATACCATTTGCACATCGCAGCTTCCGCCGTGTGAGCAAGCCCGCGATCTCTTAGCGAAAGCGTGTAGTAACAAAGCTGCCGCATCATGGTGAGCTGGGTCTCGGCTTCCGCGAGCGGAAAGCTCACGCCCTGAAACTGCGCGATCGGCCGCTCGAAGGCGGTTCTCTCCGTCGAGTATTGCCATGCTTCATCGACCGACGCCTGGGCCGGTCCGATGCACTCAAGGCCGATCAAGGCACGGCTATAGTCGAAGCCCGACATGATCTTGGAAAAACCCTTGTTTTCCTCTGCCATCAGGCACTCGGCCGGAATGAAGACGTCGTCGAAGAACACCGAGCCGCGGCCGACAGGCTTGGTCCCGATGTCATCAAAATGCGTCCGCGTGATTCCACTCTGCGCCAGGTCGACAAAGAATGCGCTGACGCCACGTGCACCGTCTTCAACCTTCCCGGTGCGTGCGAAGATGATTGCCGCATCGCATTGATCCGAGAAGCTCATCGAGGTTTTTTCACCGTTGAGGCGATAGCCATTTCCTGATTTTTCAGCTCGCAAGATGAGGTTAGCAGCGTCCGAACCGCCCCGCGGCTCGGTCAGGCCGAGGCCGATGATCTTCTCGCCGCGGGCCACTTGCGGTAGCCACTCCCGGGCGATTTCGGGCGAGGCGTGCTCGGCGAGCATCCCGCCGAGCAGTGACGCCAGGAGTTGGACGTAGCTGGCGTTGAAGTCTCCATAAGCGATCTGCTCGACAATAACGCCTGCCGTCACGCTGCTTTCGCCAAGGCCGCCGTATTGTTCCGGCAGATCGGCGCCGATCAGGCCGAGTGATCCCATTTGTTTCAGCATGGCACGATCGATGCGGTGTTCCCTTGCCCGCCTCTGATAGTGGGGGGCCAGCTTTTCCTTGGCGAACCGCCTCGCGGTCTCCTGGAAAGCCTGCTGCTGCTCGCTCAGTGCGTAATCCATCGCGGCCTCTCCCAATCCAGGTGATCTTGAGTTCTTGCATTCAGTCTAACAACTGTTAGAAATTTGACAACCAGCCACGGAGCCACGTCCATGCTGAAGCCAGCCGATCCAGGAACGCCGCTCTATCCTCATCTGCTATCTCCGCTGAAGGTCGGGCGAACCACGTTGCGTAACCGCATGATCATGGGGTCGATGCACACCCGCCTCGATATGGAGGAGAACGGCGTGCACAAGATGGCGGTTTTCCTTGCCGAGCGCGCCAAGGGGGAGGTCGGACTCATCATCACCGGTGGCTATGCGCCCAACACCGCAGGTCTGATCGAGCCCGGGGGGCCGATCTTGACCGAACGTGCACAAGCTCGTGAGCTTCGCCGCATCACCGACGCAGTGCATCAGCAAGGCGGCAAAGTCTGCATGCAGGTGCTGCATTCGGGCCGATATTCCAAGCAACAGGACTGCGTCGGTGCTTCCGACATCCCGACCCGCATCAACCGGTTTCCTCCGCGTGCGATGACCGGGGCGGAGATTGAACAGACGATCTCGGACTACGTGCGCTGCGCGCTGCTCGCGCAGGAGGCGGGGTTCGATGGCATTGAGATCATGGGGTCGGAAGGTTACCTCATCAATCAGTTCACGGTGCTGCGAACGAACAATCGTGTCGACGAGTGGGGTGGATCGGAGGAGAACCGCCACCGGCTCGCGGTCGAACTCGTCAAACGCACGCGAAACGCCACCGGCGACGACTTCATCATTGTCTACCGAATCTCGGCGCTGGACCTCGTCGAAGGCGGCGCGACCGGCGAGGAGATCGATCGGCTTGCCCAACGGGTTGAGGCCGCGGGCGCCGACGTTCTCAACACCGGTATCGGCTGGCATGAGGCGCGAGTTCCCACGATAGCCTACGTCATCCCGCGCGGCGCGTGGCGTTTTGCGGCGTCGCGTCTGAAGAGGGCGGTAAGGATTCCGGTAGTGGCGTCAAATCGCATCAATACGCCGGATGTCGCCGAGGAAATTCTGGCAGCGGGGGACAGCGATCTTATCTCGATGGCCCGCCCGATGCTGGCCGATCCGCACTTTGCCAGGAAGGTGCGGGAGGGCAACTCCGGCAGAATCAACGTCTGCATTGCATGTAATCAGGCTTGCCTTGACCTGATCTTCTCCGGGCGGACCGCGAGTTGCCTGGTTAATCCGCGCGCCTGCCGCGAGACGGAGTTTGAGGACGGCCCGGCCCGGATCTCGCGTAAGGTGGCAGTGATTGGCGCTGGCGCGGGGGGGCTCGCTGCGGCCGCGGAAGCCAGCCGACGCGGGCACAAAGTAACCTTGTTTGAGGCTACTGATCGCATAGGCGGGCAACTCAACCTTGCCCGAGCAATCCCGGGCAAGGTCGAGTTCGACGAAATGCTGAGTTATTACAGTGACCAAATTGCCGAGGGCGGCGTCGATCTCCGGTTGAACTCGGCGCCGGCGGTTAGCGACCTGAAAGAGGCGCGGTTTGATGCTGTCGTTGTCGCCTGTGGTGTGCACCCTCGGGTGCCGGAGATTCAAGGTATCGATCATTCGAAGGTGGTATTCTACAACGATCTGTTGAGCGGCAAGCGCCATGCGGGGCGACGAGTCGCCATCATCGGCGCTGGCGGTATCGGTTTCGATGTCGCCGAATACCTTTGCCATTCGCAGCCTGACCAATCGCCAAAGTCACGGGCGATGGATATTCGCGAGTTTCAGCAGGAGTGGAACATCGATGCCAGCCTTGTGAAAGCCGGAGGGCTATCAGGCGATCCGCTGGCGCCAAAGCCAAGTTCGCGTGAAATTACCATGCTGCAGCGCAAGAAGACCCGGCTTGGCCTTGGTCTCGGCGTCTCGACGGGTTGGATCCTGCGTAGCAGTCTTGAAAAGCGCGGGGTCAAGATTGTCGGAGGCGTTACCTATCAGCGGATCGACGATCAAGGTCTGCATTTCATGGTGGAAGACAAGCCAAGTACGCTCGCCGTCGATACGATCGTGATCTGTGCTGGCCAGGTATCCAACCGCGAAATGCTTGCCGAACTGCTCAAGACCGGAATCGAGACGCATGTCATCGGCGGCGCCAAGGAGGCTTCCGAACTCGACGCGATGCGCGCGGTCGAAGAGGGTGCGCGCATCGCGCAAGCGCTTTGAAGGGGTAGGAGCCGCCACAGCGTCGGCGGTTCTGACTATCCGCTACGATCTGAATCGCCGCGTTCGCGCTTGGCAAACTTGACGGCGTCGATCATGTCGCGGGCGTCGTGGGCGAGGTGTAGCGTCTCGCCGCCGTCGATGTACCAGTCCTCGCCGGTGACGAATTTACCGAGCGGCGAGGACAGAAAAATGATCGCTGCCGAAATATCCTCGACGCTGCCCATGCGTCCCAGCATGTTACGGTTAAGCCTGACCCAGTCTTCCGGCGGTATCGGATAGCGCCCAAGCGCCTCGGTCTTGATGGTTCCGGGTGCGATACAGTTCAACCGAATACCGAACTCGGCCCACTCGTAGGCGAGCGTTCGCATCATCGCAGTAACGCCGCCGCGCGCCGCCGCGGTATGCACGAAGCCGCCAAGGCCGCTGCGGACACAGGCGGTTACGAACACAATCGATCCCCCATGCGCGAACATGAAATGGTCCGCGGCAGCCTTGGTGACATGCCAGGAGCCGATCAGGTTATTGCGGATTACAGTCTCAAAGCCCTTGTTGCTGAGTTCGCGGGCTGGCGTCACGAATTGTCCACCGGCATTGTTGACGAGGATGTTGAGCCCGCCGAACTCGGTCTTGATCTTCTCCATCGCGCGTTCGATCAGGTCGGGTTCGCGAATGTCCGCCGATACGGCAAATGCCTCGCCACCTGCATCGCGGATTAGCTTTGCGGTGCTCTCTATCGGATCGATGCGGCGACCGAGAACGGCGATGCGGGCGCCGCAGCACGCCATCTCGATGGCAGTGGCGCGGCCCATTCCCGTGCCGCCGCCGGTGACGAGCGCGATCTGACCCTTGAGAAGGTCCGGCGCGAAGCGCATTCCTGAAGGGCTCTCGTGCATTGCCAATCCCACGCCTGAAAACGCTCTTGCGTTCGGTTGCGTTCGGTCAGGTTTGGGATATTCTAACACACGTTAGAATAGATAAAAGGGCAGATCGATGTCAGACAATGAACCTATTCGTTACGCGGTCGAGGATGGCATCGCGACGATTACCATCGATCGGCCCGCGCGTAAGAACGCCTTGTCGGTCGAGGCGATGAACGGTTTGACCAATGCCTGGGAGCGCGTCGAACGGGATTCCCAGGCGAGGGTGGTGATCCTGACTTCGGCTGACTGCGGCGTATTCTCCGCCGGCCTGGACCTCAGGCAGGCAGCCGAGATCAGGGCACGTGACGGTGTCGATATCCTGACCCTGATGCGCGATCCGATGCAAACGGCCATGCGAAACGTTTCAAAGCCGGTCATCGCGGCAATGACCGGGTCGCTGATGGCGGGCGGGATGCTGCTGGCGCTGAAGTCTGACTTGAGGGTAGGCTTGCGCGGAACACGAGCCGGGATTACCGAGGTCAAGATGGGGCGGGGATCGCCGTGGGCAGTACCGCTGCTCTGGATGTTGCCTCAACCGGTGCTGATGGAACTCGTCTTGACCGGGGATACCTTGCCGATCGAGCGGCTCGCGGAATACGGCTTCGTCAACTATCTGGAAGAGACACCCGATGCTGTTCGTGAGCGTGCAATGCAACTTGCGCGCAAGGTTGTAGAAGGCGCGCCACTATCAGTGAGGGCGGCAAAGGCCAGCGTGTTGGCCGCGATGGACCTCGGCTGCGAGAAGGGACTTGTCGAGGCGAACAGGCTTCATGTTGAAGCTTATGCAAGCCTCGATGCCATTGAAGGCCCGAGAGCCTTTGCCGAGAAACGCAAGCCGGTGTGGCGAGGGAAATAGGGCAAGGGAAACAGGGCACGGCAGATAAGGATTGTGCCGAATGATGTCCGCTTTCATGCTTTTAAATCGATAGCGAAAACCAATCCTTCCGACAAAGTTCCTTAGTCCACAAGGTCAATGATGAACACGTACCACGTCGACGCCCTGAATCGCTCGGCTTACTTTGCCGAAGAACATGAATTGCTGAGAGCCCAGCTACGGCGTTTCGTCGAAGAGGAGATCAAGCCGCACGCGCTTCATTGGGAACAGGATGGTATGGTGCCGCGCGACGTGCTGCGGCGCATGGGTGAGCTTGGTTTTCTGGGTATCCGCTATTCGGCGGAGTATGGCGGCTCCGACATGAATACGTTGGCCACCATTGTCCTGGCCGAGGAGCTGGGACGGTCAACGTTTTCGGGCGTAGCGATCACGGTTCTGGTTCATACCGATATGGCGTCGGTGCATCTCTACAATGCGGGCTCGCAGGCATTGAAGGACCAGTTCATGCCGGATGTCATTGCGGGAAAGAAGATCGTCGCGGTCGGCGTCACCGAACCCGGCGCGGGCTCCGACGTGAAGGGTATTCGCACCACCGCGCGCCGCGAGGGCGATAGCTTCGTGCTCAACGGCGCCAAGATGTTCATCACTAACGGTGTGCACGCCGATCTCTACTGCATCGCGGCGATTACCAATCCCGACGCGCGGCCCTCGCAGCGCTTGTCAATGTTGCTCGTGGAGAAGGGCGCGCCTGGGCTTCGTGTCGGACGCGCCCTGGACAAGCAAGGATGGCGGTCATCCGACACGGCGGAGTTGCTGTTTGAGGACTGCCGGATTCCCAGCGCGAACCTGCTTGGCGAGGAGGGGCGGGGCTTCTACGCGATCATGAAGAATTTCCAGAATGAGCGGATCGTGATCGGCGCGATGGCGATGGGCGAAGCGCTAGCTGCGATTGAGATCACACTGGACTGGGTTACGCAGCGGCAAACCTTTGGCGCGCCGCTATGGTCACGGCAGGCGATTCGGCACCGGCTGGCAATGCTGGCGGCCAAGGTCGAAGCAGGGCGGCAGCTTGTTTGTCATGCGGCATGGCTGGTAACTCAGGGGATCGACGCGACCAAGGAAGTATCGATGGTCAAGGCTTATTGCGGCGAGCTCGTTAACGAGGTGATGTACGCGTGCCTGCAGTTTCACGGCGGCATGGGTTACATGCGAGAGAGCACGATTGAACGAATGTCGCGGGATGCTCGTGTTCAATCGATTGGCGGCGGCACTACTGAAGTAATGCTGGAAGAGGTCGCCAAGCGTATGCGATAACTAACGCACAAACTGGACGCTATCGCGGCAAAATGCCGTTGAAGATCAGCGACGTGGTCCGGTTCGCCAGTTCCTGTACCGAGCTGCTTTTTCGCGCATCAAACCACTCGACTGTCCAATTCAAGGCACCAAGAATAAACCTGCGTAGCGGAACAATTAATATCTCCGGGCGGATTTCGCCGGCACGCTGCGCTTCCACCAGCATGTCATCCCAATACTTCCCATAGGCGCGGCGTAGTGGTCGATGCCGCTTCTTGATGCGCTCGGGCAATTGACCGTAGATACGTATATTGGCGGAGGTGTAGTCGCTTTCTTGTAGCAGGGTGACGAGATGGGTCTTGATAGCAGCGCTGATCTTGTTCCGGTGTGACCCCTTGCCAAGTTCGTTCACACTTGCCCTTACCGCATCGAATATGCGTTGCAATCCGAGTTCGAGGATTTCGTCCAATATCGCGGTTTTCGAATCAAAGTGGTAGTAGATGCTGCCTGCCTTCATTCCCGCCTTCTCAGCGATCTGTCGAAGCGTAGTGGCGGAATAGCCCTGCTGTCGAAAAAGCTGTGCCGCGACCCGAAGGATAAGGTCTCGTGAAACATGCGATTTCGGCGGCACGGAAAGTGCGACTTCTTTACGCTTGGGCTCGCGCTTGGCAACCCGCTTCATTCTCGATGAAGATTTCAAATCTTGCTCGCTCAAACCCGAATGGCATCACCGTATAAAGCCCAGCTTTTGCACCAGATGAGTAATGCCGTGCAATAGGCCAACCAGGCTGCTCGGGCAACATTGCGAAGCTCTGAAACGACTTTCAATGGGCGGCCAGCGAACAACTCAAATCTCGGACGATACATCATGACGATCCGACCGTAATCGACGGATCGGCCTGTTGCAAGGGAGCCGAGCCTTGGTCCCAATGGTCTGGCCGGCTACAACTCGATATCGCCGGCCAGCAGCCGCTGCGCGATGGTGCGCGCCAGGATCTCGTTGGTGCCGTCGGCAATGTTGATGATTCGCAAATCCTGCAAGGCATGGACGAGGCCGACCTCGTTGGTAAGGCCCATGGCGCCGTGGGCCTGTATCGCCTGATCGACGGCTCGATAGCCCACCTGCACGGCGTAGGCTTTCGCCATCGACAGCTCCTTCACCGCCCGTTCGCCACTATCGAGCAGCATTGCGGCGTTGAGCCCCATCAGATGCGCGGCGTGAAGTTCAGTGGCGGCGCGCGCGAGCGGGAACGAGACGCCCTGATACTCGGCGATCTTGGCGCCGAACGCCTCACGCTGCTTTACATAGTCGAGCGCCTTCTCGATCGCCCAGCGGCCCTGACCAACCGCACGCGCCGAATTGTAGATCCGCCCGAGCGAAACGCCATAGAGCGCGAGCTTGAAGCCGTCGTCGAGCGTGCCGACGAGTTGCCATGGTTCAACCCTGATGTTCTCAAGCACCAGCGCACCTTCATGACCGCCGGGATGACCAAACAGCCGTATGACGCTTTCAACCTCAAAGCCCTCGGCGTCCGTCGGCACCAGAAAGCCGCTGATCCCGCCAGCTTTTCGCTGCGCCTTGTCGGGGTCGGTCACGGCAAACACGATGCACCATTCCGCAGTCGGCGAGTTCGTGGTCCAGAGTTTCCGGCCGGTGATGCGCCAGCCGTCGCCATCCTTCACCGCACGGGTCTTTATCATGCTGGCATCCGAGCCCGCGCCTGGCTCCGACAGGCCGAAACACATCGAGGTGCGCCCCGAGACCATTGCGTCGAGACAACGCGCCTGCGCCTCCGGCGTGGCCTGCGTCAGCATGGCGCTCGGCCCAAAGGCCCAATGGGCGATCACCCAGGGCGTCAGGATCGAATGGCCGCCGATTCGTCGGTAGATAGCCTCCCAGGCGACGTAATAGGCAAGGTGTCCGAGCCCGCCGCCGCCAATCGCGACCGGCGCACACATCGCATAGTAACCTGCCGTCGCGGACGCCATGCGCACCTCGCGGATCAGCGTGCGCACCTCCGGCGCATACCGCCCGTCGACAGCGTAGATGAGGCGCGGATCGCTGAGCAGCGCATGGTTGCGCTCCAGGCGCGGGAGAACCTCGGCTTCGACAAACCGCATGACCCCGTCGCGCACCGCCACCACGTCTTCGGGAAGCTGAAAGCCGATTGCGCTCATGTGATCATCTCCATTGCGGGACCGACGGCGGCTTGGGGGCGATGCCGGGTTCGGTTGTACGACAAACTCGCGTTGCGAGCGATTGTACGCAGTTGTGTTCTCCAGATCAGAGAGACGACCAGGGAATCGGGCAGGAGTCATCTCTATCGTTTCAGGCCGAGGCCCGAATACCCCGTCAGATCAGATTGCGCCGCTCGGCCTCGCTGATGGCCTGCACGCGGTTGCGCGCTTTCAGGTCGGCGAAGATCTTGCGCATATGCCATTTCACCGTGTCTTCGCTGACCAGGAGCTGATCGGCGATCCGCTTGTTGGAGAGTCCGTCGCGGGCAAGTCGCAGGACGCTGATCTGGCGGACGGTCAGCGAGGTCAGCTCCGGGGGGAGCGAAGGCCGTTCAGCTCTTGGCTGAGGTCTGGCAATGCTGTCGAAATCGAACGTGGCAAAGGCGTCGGCGGAGGCCGGGGTCAGGGTCAGCAACAGATCACGCGTGTCCAGCCCGGTTCGATAACATCCCAACTGCTTGATGAGTTCGAAGGCATTGACCGCCTTTCGTCGCGCGGGCGTCAGCGCGCCGGCGGCGGCATGGGCCGCAGCTTCGCACATCAGCGCCCGCACTTCCAATCGACCAGCGCCAATCGACCGGGAGATCCTGGCAGCCGCCTCGGCGTTGCGGAGGGCGAGACTGTGCTGCTCCCTGGCGATGGCTTCCATCGCGCGCAACAACGAGAGTTGGGCACGCAGGGGTCTTGCATGGGGCCCGGAAAGAACCTCGTGAGAGTCTCTCGGCAGCAGGTGGTCGACGTCGTGCGCACCGCTGAAGAGCGCCAGTTCGGCAAGCTCCAGTTCAATCAGTACTCCTAGTCGCGGCAGCGACCTTTCCGCCGCAAGCGCGCGTGCCCGTTCCAGCAACGCCGCGGCGCCCTTGATATTGCCCTTGGCCCGATGCCATGCCGCGATGACGCGGCTCACCCCGTAGAATATGTCGGTGACGCCGTAGTTGAAGATGAAGTCAAGCAAGCTGGCGATGGCGTTCTCGTCGAGATCCAGCCGCCGTTGTTCGAACAGCGCCTCAAGTTCCAGAGCGATCAGTATCTTTGACGTAAAGGATGTACCGGTCACCTGAACGTCGCGGTCTTTGCGGGCGGTATCGATCAGCTGCAGCGCGGTGCGTATGTCGCCCCGAGCAAGGGCTGCCTGGATTTCAGCGGCATAAAGCCAGCCAGAAGCATAGTGCTGGCGCGCGGCGCTGTTGACTGAATGAGCCATGACCAGGGCCTGCTTCAGTTCGCCAAACCGATATTCGCTCGCCAGCATGAAGGCGATACAGGTGAGTGCCGCACCCTTGCCGATGGAATTATCGTCGCCGAAGGTCTGGATCCATTCGCCGCACAGCCGCTCACTCAGTTGAAACTCGTCATGGGTAGCCGCACCGATCGCGCGGACCAGTTGCAGCCAGCCGCGGTCTGGATGCGCGTCGGAGGGCGTGCGCGGGGCGGGCAGATAGCCCAGCAGCTTTTCGGCCATGTCGGCCTGCTGGCTGAAATACATGGTCCAGGCGTAGCTGAGGCAGATGATCGGGTGCTTGCGCAACTCGCGGGTTGGGAACCGGCCAAGCCATTCGCGCAACGCCTCGATCTCGCCCTGGCGCAGGGCAAGATCAAGCATGATGTCCTCGCTCAGCCCGAGCGCCCAGCGGTGGTCGCCCGCCCGTAGCGCGAGGTTTACCGCTCTCTGGAACTCGCGTCGCCGCCAGTGCCAGAAGGCCGCGCGTTTCAGGACATAGGATTTTCGCTCGGCACTGCGCGCCAGAAACCGATGCTGAAGATAGTCGCGCAAAACCGGGTGCAGCGAGAACAGCGTTGGGTCGCCTTCGGCGGGACGAAACAGCAGGTGATCCAGGTCGATCTCCTCGATCAGCGCGGCGGCGTTGGCAGACTTGTAGGCGTAGTTGTAGCTTTCCGCCGAAATCGGATCGATCATCGCTGCGTTTTCAACGAACTCAAGCTGCCGGCGCGACAGGCGCCGCTCGATTTCCTCGTGGAGGAAGGTTACCGTTTCAGGCCAGGTTACCGCAGGCCTCGCCGGCAATTCGGTCCGGCACATGATGTGGCAGAGCGCGGGCCAGCCCTGTGTCTCTGCGATCATCTGCCGCGCCGTTACGTTGGCGGCCGGGTGCATCTGCATGAACGTTTCGGCATCGTCCAAGGTAAAGGCCAGATCGCGGGCGAAGATCTCCCGTACACCGCTTTCGAGCCCAAGCCGGGCAAAGCCGCGCCGGGTATCGCCGGCGATAGCGAACCGGACATTCGGCGGACTTTCCCGTGCGAAGGCTTCCAGTGCGTGCAGCAGGCCAGGGGCGTGTTCGATGTCGTCGATGCAGATGACATTGATTGGCCGCTCGGCACCGAATTCTTCCCATAGCGTAGCCACCAACTCGGCCAGATCCGCCGGGACCGCGCGGCTTTCGCGGGACGCGGTATCGAGCAGTTGGCCGTAGATAGTCTCTGCCAGCGCGCCTTCGGTTTCGCAGCCGTCGCGCAGGGAAACCCAGGCCGCATGGTTCCCGGCGGCCCTGAAGGCCAACCAGTTCTGCGCCAGAACGACCGATTTCCCATATCCCTGCGTTGCGCGCAGGATCAGTGTCCGCATCTCCGGTTGGTGCAAGAAGATCAATCGCGGCCGCGCGATGGAGCCCTTGGCGATCGTCTCCAGACGCGCGGAAGTTCGGGCGGCACGCATCCGTCCCGGATATGTCGGGTCGTCGCTGGTATCCTTGGTCATGGGGTCTCAAAGCGCGCACGGATGAGCGTAGGATACCCGATTGGAACCCAAGAACTACACCTAAGTGTAGTTGTAGACCGCAGCGTATTGATCTCCGCTTGTGAAGCTACCCGCTCGGGACCGGGATGAGCGTACTGGTATCACCTGCCGCGCGACGAATGGTGGGGTCAAGGGGAGGACATGCCGCATGACCAATACGCCAGAACAATCCGTTTCAATCTCAGGATATGTCGATCGTAAACGCTATCTCTGGGTGCTGTCCACCGTGTGGCCGGCGACGCCGATGATCGGGCTCTGGCTGGTGGCCCAGACCGGGTGGAGCATCTGGTACGGTCTGGTCCTGATCGTCTGGTACGGGATGGTGCCGCTTCTGGACGCCATGTTTGGCGAGGATTTCAACAATCCACCGGAAGAGGCGGTCGAGATGCTTGAGAAGGACCGATACTATCGCGTCTTGACCTATCTGACCGTGCCAATCCATTACGCCGCCCTGATCGTGTCGGCCTGGTGGGTCAGCACCCATGCGATGTCTTGGCTGGAAATCATCACCCTGGCGCTCTCGTTGGGAATCGTGAACGGCCTCGCGCTGAACACCGGGCATGAACTCGGGCACAAGAAGGAGGTTTTTGACCGTTGGTTGGCCAAGCTGGTGCTTGCGGTTGCGGGTTATGGCCATTTCTTCATTGAGCATAACAAGGGCCATCACCGTGACGTCGCCACCCCGATGGATCCGGCGACCGCGCGAATGGGTGAAAGCATCTACCAATTCTCCACCCGCGAGATTCCAGGTGCCTTCCGCCGCGCCTGGGCGCTTGAGGAGGAACGCCTGTCGCGCCGAGGCAAGAGCGCCTGGAGCCTGGAGAACGAGATTGTGCAGCCGATGCTGATCACCTTTGCGCTCTATGCGGGCCTGCTGGCGTTCTTCGGCCCCCTGATGCTGGTTTTCCTTCCGATCCAGATGGCGTTCGGGTGGTGGCAACTGACCAGCGCTAACTACATCGAGCACTACGGCTTGTTGCGTGAGAAGCTGCCAAATGGCCGCTACGAGCATCAGAAACCGCATCACTCGTGGAACTCGAACCACATCGTGTCCAACCTGATTCTGTTCCACCTGCAACGCCACTCGGATCACCATGCGCATCCGACGCGGTCCTACCAATCGCTGCGCGACTTCAAGGATCTGCCGACGCTGCCCTCGGGTTATCCGGGCATGTTCTTCATCGCGATGATTCCGAACTGGTTCAGGTCGGCCATGGACTCGCGCGTGGTAGATTGGGCCCATGGCGATCTGAGCAAGATCCAGATCGAAGAGGGCAAGCACGCGTTTTACGAGCGCAAGTTCGGCACGATCGGCACTGGCGCCAAGCCTGGCATGCTTGCGGCCGAGTGAGCCGCCAATTTCCGCACCGCTCTCGCTTGCCGCACGGTGCGGACACCCGACGCCACAGCCCTGAGCCGTACGACTAGCTTCGCTTGCTGGTCGGCCAGTGGAGGTCACTATCAGCATCAGGCCATGCAGGAGGTCAGCTGCTGCGCACCAGCCCACGGAGAAACCGGGGATGGGTAGAAATCGGCCCGGCAAAGCCGGATGCGCGCAAATGGGGGGATAGCAACATGGCCAAGTATCAGTGCCCTGGCTGCAAATACACGTACGACGAAACGCTCGGCCATCCGCATGAAGGATTTCCTGCAGGCACGGCTTGGGCCAATGTGCCCGACGAATGGGCTTGCCCCGATTGCGCCGTGCGCGACAAGGTCGACTTCGAGTTGATCGGCGGAGCGCCGGCCGCTACGACGCCGGCCACTCAGGCCGTCGAATTTGCCGGGATCGCACCTAGCGCTGTAACGGTCACTGACACCGCCATTATCGAGAAGCCCGCCGGCCCGATGTCAAGACAGGCGGCGCGGATGGCCGCCGTACCCAAGGCCGCGGAGGCTGGCGAAAACAAGCCTCTCGCAAAATGGGTCTGCATCACCTGCGGGCATGTCTACGACGAGGCCGTTGGCGACCCTTCCGGGGGCATCGCCGCAGGTACCCGGTTCGAAGAGATTCCTGAGGATTGGTGTTGCCCGGAGTGCGGCGCTACCAAGAAAGATTACGTGCTTTACCAGGAAACCTAGTCGACCCGTGTCGGCACAGGAGTGTCGGGCCGGTCAGGCCAGCCATGGAGGTCATTGTGAACATTCACGCCGGTCCGAACGACATTTCATTGGTAGATCCCAGATCATCCGTTGCGGATGTTTTTTCGAGACAACGCAAGGCAGGCTGGGCGCGGCGCTCGGATTTCGACTGCAAGGCGCGGATCGCGGCGCTGAACCGGCTGAGAGAAGTCCTGCAGCGGCGCGAGGCGGACATTGTCGCGGCTCTCTATGCGGATTTCCGCAAGCCCGAGAGCGAGGTGAAATTGACCGAAATCCTGCCGGTCCTGCAGGAGATCGCGCACACCAAGCGCCACTTGAAGGGCTGGATGCGACCACGCCGGGCAGCGGCCACGCTGGGTGTTTTCGGCACCAAGGCCAGGATCCGACCCGAGCCAAAGGGTGTATGCCTGATTATTGCGCCGTGGAATTATCCGTTGAACCTGGCGTTTGGCCCGCTGGTCTCGGCACTAGCCGCGGGCAACAGCGCCATCATTAAGCCGTCGGAACTGACGCCGGCGACCTCCGCCCTGATTGCAGATATCGTGGCGGAGACTTTTTCGCCCGATCTTGTGGCCGTGATCGAGGGCGACGCCGCCGCTGCGCAGGAATTGTTGGCGCTGCCGTTCGACCATATTTTCTTCACAGGCAGTCCGCAGGTGGGCAAGCTCGTGATGGAGGCGGCGGCGAAGTCCCTGGCCTCGGTCACGCTGGAACTGGGCGGCAAGTCTCCGGTAATCATCGGCCCGACCGCCAACCTGAAGAAGGCGGCGCGCAACATTGTCTGGGGCAAGTTTGCCAACAACGGCCAGACCTGCATTGCGCCCGACCATGTATTCGTCCATCGCACCATCGCGCCAGAATTCAGCGAGGCAGTGATGGCGGAAATCGGCCGCGTCTATGGCAGGACGCCCGAGGCGCAGAAGATGACGCCCGACTATTGCCGTATCGTGAACGACCGGCATTTCAGCCGGATTGCCGGCCTGATAGAGGATGCGCGCGCCAAGAGCGCGCGGATCCTGTTGGGCGGGCAGACGGATGCGGCGCAGAAATTCGTGGCGCCGACGCTGATCAGCCACATTACCCCAGAGATGGCGATTTCGCGCGAGGAACTGTTCGGCCCGATCCTACCGATCATCGAGTATGACGACGTCGACAGGGTGGTCGATCAGATCAACTCCAACCCGAAGCCATTGGCGCTCTACGTCTTCGACAATGACCAGGCTTTTGTCGAGGACATCATCAAGCGCACCAGTTCGGGCGCGGTGGGAGTCAACCTTACGGTCGTGCATTTCCTGCATCCCAACCTGCCCTTTGGCGGGGTGAACAACTCAGGCATCGGTGCGGCGCACGGCGTATTCGGGTTTCGGGCATTTTCGCATGAGAAGGCCATCCTGGAGGACAGCTACTCGATCGTCCACATGCTGTACCCGCCCTATACGGGTTTCGTGAAGCGGTTCATCAGCCTTGTCGTCAAGGTGCTGGGGTAATGGGTTCCACGGAACGACGATCGGAGAGCGAGGGCATGTACGACTATATCATCGTGGGCGCCGGTTCGGCGGGCTGCGTGCTCGCAAACAGGCTGTCCGCGGATTCCGCAAAGCGCGTCCTGTTGCTGGAGGCGGGACCGCGAGACAAGAGCGCGCTGATCCATACGCCAATCGGTATCGCGCTTTTGGCCAACAACAGGAAACTGAACTGGGCTTTCAATACCGAACCCCAGCAGCATCTGAACGCCCGCCGTCTGTTCTGGCCGCGCGGCAAGACGCTGGGCGGGTCCAGTTCGATCAACGCGATGGTCTATATGCGCGGCCACAAGGCGGATTACGACGGCTGGGAAGCTGCCGCTGACACCTCGGTATGGGGTTGGGAACGGGTTCGTTCCCTGTTCAAGCGTCTGGAAAACAACCAGCGGTTCGGAAGTTCCGAATATCACGGGGCGGGCGGTGAATTGTTCGTCAGCGAATTGCAGACGGTCAACCCGCTCAGCCGATCCTTCGTCAAGGCCGGGCGCGAACTGCAGATCCAGCACAATGATGACTTCAACGGCGAGCGTCAGGAGGGAGTGGGGCTCTATCAGGTTACGCAAAACCGTGGGCGACGCTGGAGTTCGGCCAAGGCGTTTCTGGAGAAAGCGATGGATCGGTCGAACCTGGAGGTTATCACCGATGCGCGGGTGACGCGCGTGGTGATGGACGGCCTGCGCGCCAGTGGCGTGACCTACAGGATCAACAACGAATACCAGCAGGCGCGGCTGAAGCCAGCGGGCGAGGTTCTCCTGTCCGGTGGCGCGGTGAACTCGCCCCAGCTATTGATGCTCTCGGGCATCGGCGCGGCCGGGGAGTTGAAGGAGCATGGCATCCCGGTGGTGCATGACCTGCCTGCCGTGGGCAAGAATCTGCAGGACCACCTGGACATCACGCTGATGAACGCGGCCACGTCGCGCATACCGATCGGCGTGGCGCTCAGCTTCCTGCCGCGCGCGGTGGCGGGGCTGTTTTCCTACATCTTCCGCCGCAACGGGTTTCTGAGCAGCAACGTCGCGGAATCGGGAGGCTTCGTCAAAAGCACGCCTGAGCGCGACCGGCCTAACCTGCAATTCCACTTCCTGCCAACCTATCTGAACGACCACGGACGCAAGATCACGTATGGCTATGGCTTCACGCTCCACATCTGCGATCTGCTGCCGAAAAGCCGGGGCAGGATCGGTCTGAAGAGCCCCGATCCCCTGGACGATCCGCTGATCGACCCGAGATACCTTGATGACCCCGAAGACATGAAAACCATGATCGCCGGGGTCAAGATCGGCCGGCGCATCTTCGATGCGCCAGCCATGGCTGTTCATTCCCGCCGGGAGGTCTTGCCTGGCCCCGCGGTTCAAAGCGATGACGAGATCGCCGCCGATATCCGCAAGCGGGCCGAGACGATCTATCACCCGGTCGGAACCTGCCGGATGGGCGCCGACCTGGCGTCGGTGGTCGATCCGCAGCTCCGGGTGCGCGGCATCGAGGGACTGCGGGTAGTCGACGCTTCGATCATGCCGACGCTGATCGCTGGCAACACCAACGCGCCGACCATGATGATCGCGGAAAACGCAGCTGACATGATCATGGGGAAAATCGGGAATCCTTGACTTCGCCGGTCATGGAACGAGGGTTATCCCTACCGGAACAGCTGTGGTTTCAGCTTTAGACAACAGAAGGCTCCTGTGCGCCGGAGAGGTCGTGGAGTTCGATGGTGTCGCCCTGCAGATGTCCGCCTTTGCTTCTGGTATGCTTCAGCTCGACGTATTCTAACCAGACAGATCAAACCGGACCCTCAGTCTTCCGGCGTGGCAATGTTGCACTGCGGTGCCATGCCAAGACCACGTGCCGGGATTTGCCGCTTGCAAAAAACTAACGTGCGTTCGAAAATGCCTTGGTTGAGGCCGATCGCAGTATCGCGATGTTGACTGAAGCCGGCAATCAAGACCGGAGTGTCAGACCCAGGGGGATGCGAATGACAACGTGGCTGTCAGCTACGTGCTTCCGGCTCGAGTCGTGTTCTGGTTGCCGTTCCCAATGAGCGGGCCTTCGAACAGGCTTGATCCACCTTTGCCGTTGACGAATGCGATCGCGCAATTGTCGGTTTCAAACGTCGCAAAACGTTTCGGCGGCGTGACAGCCGTTCAGGATATATCGCTCGATCTGCGCAAGGGGCAGATCCTGTCGATCATAGGTCCCAATGGGGCGGGCAAGACCTCGCTGCTCAACATGATCTCGGGTTTCTACAAGCCCGATAGCGGCAGCATAACTCTGGACGGCGCCGACATCACCCGCCGCAAGCCGAGCGAGATTGCCGGTTTGGGAATTGCGCGAACCTTCCAGAACATCGCGCTTTTTGGTGGACTCACAGTTCTCGACAACCTGATGCTCGGGCGTCACGTGCGCATGCGCTCAGGCGTCCTGAGCAGCGCGATCTACTGGGGCATGGCCCAGCGCGAGGAGATTGCAAATCGTGAGGTCTGCGAGGAATTGATCGATTTCCTGAAACTGCAGGACCTGCGCAAGCAGCAGACCGGGGCACTCGCCTACGGCCTGCGCAAGCGCGTCGAACTGGGGCGCGCGCTGGCGCTCGAACCCACCGTCATCCTTCTTGACGAGCCCATGGGCGGTATGAATCAGGACGAGAAGGAAGACATGGCGCGCTACATTCTCGACGTCAACTTGGAGCGCGGCGTTTCCGTCGTTCTGATCGAACACGACATGGGCGTGGTCATGGACATCTCGGACCATGTCGTGGTGCTCGACCGCGGCCGCAAGATCGCGGAAGGGGCACCGGATGTCGTGCAGCGGGATCCTGCAGTCGTGCAGGCCTATCTTGGGACCAAATCATGAGCATACCTCACTCCGGGTTTGCCGAAGATCCCACGACCTCGACGCTGCCCCGGTTGGTGCTGCGCAATGCGGCCTCGTTCGGTCGCGCTGCCGGAATGCGCGAGAAGAATCTAGGGATCTGGAAGACCCACACCTGGCAGAATTACCAGGACAACGTGCATGACTTCGCACTTGGCCTGGCTTCGCTTGGCTTCCGGCGTGGCGACAAAATGTCGGTGGTCGGCGACAATTGTCCGCGTCTGTACTGGGCGCAGATTGCGGCACAGGCGCTCGGCGGGGTCGCGGTGCCGGTCTATCAGGATGCCATAGCGACCGAACTGGCCTACGTGCTCAACCACGCCGAGGTTTCGGTCGTCGTCGTCGAAGACCAGGAGCAGGTCGACAAAGTGCTGTCGCTCAAGGGCGAACTGCCGCACCTCAAGGCTGTGATCTTCGATGACCCGCGCGGTCTTGCGACCTATGACGACCCGTTGCTGCGGTCATTTGCGGACACCCAGGCGGCGGGTAGGGCGTTTGCGAAAGACCATCCAGGCTACTACAGGCAAGAAGTCGATCAGGGTGCGGCCGACGACGTGGCGATGATTGCTTACACCTCCGGAACCACCGGGCGTCCGAAGGGCGCCCTGCTCAGTCACCGAAATCTGATTGCGACTTCTGAAAATTACATGCGGGTCGAGTCGGTCAAGCGGGGCGACAACTGGCTGGCCTACTTGCCGATGGCCTGGGTTGGCGACACGATCTTCTCGCTGAGCGCGGCGCTGGTCGGCGGCGTAACGGTGAATACGCCGGAAAGTCCCGAGACCGTGCGCCGTGACCTGCGCGAGCTGGGACCGCACGGTATGATCGCGCCGCCGCGCATCTGGGAAACCCTGCTCACCGACGTCCAGGTCAAGGCCGCTGACGCGTCGTGGCTGAAGCGGCGAACCTTCGAATATTTCCGCGATCTCGCACAGCGCCACGAGCTGATGAAAAGCGACGCGAAATCCATACCGTTGGCGATGCGACTCGCCTATCGCGTCGGCGATTTCCTCGTCTACGGTCCGGTCCGCGACCAGATGGGCCTGCGTAACGCCCGCTGGTGCCTCACCGGAGGCGCGCCGCTCGGCCCCGACACCTTCCGCTTCTTCCGTTCGTTCGGGATCAACCTAAAGCAGATCTACGGAGCCACCGAACTAAGCGCGCTCGCATGCGCCCAGAGCGACGATCGGGCCGATCCCAACACCGTCGGGCGGCCGGTGCCGGGCTTTGAGGTGCGGATCGACGACAGCGGCGAGGTCCAGATGCGAGGGCCGGGCGTCTTCGTCGGCTACTACAAGCAGGACGACGCCACACGGGCGGCGATCACGCCCGACGGCTGGCTCCGAACCGGCGATGCCGGACTTATTGATCCGCAAGGCCAGTTGGCGATCATCGATCGCGCCAAGGATGTCGGAAAGCTCGCCGACGGCAGTCCGTTTGCGCCGCAGTTCATCGAGAACAAGTTGAAGTTCAGCCCGTTTATTCGCGAGGCGGTATCGTTCGGAAATGACCGTTCATTCGTCGCGGCCATGATCGCCATCGATCTCAGCACGGTTGGGGCGTGGGCGGAGCGACGCGGTCTGGCTTATTCCAGCTTTATGGACCTCAGCTGCAAGAAAGAGGTCGCGGCCCTGATCATGGACGAAATTGCGAAGATTAACATGACGCTTCCGAAATCGACGCGGGTCCGCCGAATGCTTCTGCTCAACAAGGAGCTCGAGGCGGACGACGCCGAAATTACTCGGACCCGCAAGGTCCGTCGTGGTTTCGTCGCCGAGAAATACGCAAACGTCATCTCGGCCCTCTATGGCGACGCCAAGGAGGTCGAGGTGACGACGGAGATCACCTTTGAGGACGGCCGAAAAAGCACGTTGAGGTCCGTGATCGCCATTCACGGCGATGGATCTCCGATCGGCGAGAAGGAGGCTGCGTAGCGAATGGGCGAGGATCTCGACTTCTTTTTTTCGCTCGTCGTCAGCGGTGCGTCGATCGGAATGCTGTATTCATTGATCGCGCTTGGCTTTGTCCTTGTCTACAAGGCGACCGAAGCGCTCAATTTCGCGCAGGGTGAATTCGTCATGCTCGCCGGCTTTGTCGCCGCGGCGCTATTGACCGCGAAGGGGATGCCGGTCGTGCTGGCGCTGATTGCCACGATCGCGATCATGATCGGCTTCAGTTTCGGGCTGGAGAGGGTCGTGCTGCGCCCGTTGCTTGGGCGGCCGATCGTCGCCGTCATCATGGCGACCATCGGGCTTGCAGCGATCCTGCGTGGCTTGCCGCCGATCACCTTTGGCGGCGATACCCGCACTGTGCCGCTCCCTATCGGAGATAACGCATTCTCGCTCGGCCCGGCGACGATAGCGCCGATCCAGCTCTACGGGGTGATCGTGACCCTACTGTTTCTTGCCGGCTTCACCTGGTTCTTCATGAAGAGCCGCAAAGGAGTCGCGATGCGCGCTGTCGCCGAAAATCAGCAGGTGGCGATGGCGATGGGCATTAATGTCGAGCGCTATTTCGCCATCGCGTGGGCAATGGCGGGTATCGCCTCCGCGGTCAGCGGTATCATCTGGGGCAATATGCTGGGGGTTGACGTTCAGCTCGCGCTGGTTGGTCTCAAGGTGTTTCCGGTCGTCATTCTTGGCGGGCTGGACTCGATTCCGGGCGCGGTTGTCGGCGGCCTCATCATCGGAATTGTGGAGAGCGTCGCCTCGGCGTACATCGATCCCTATGTCGGCGGCGGCACCAAGGACTTTGTACCGTATCTTCTGATGATCGCGGCGTTGATGTTCAAGCCGTACGGTCTCTTTGGCAAACGCAAGATTGAACGGGTATAGGACGGGGCGCACAATGTTTCACCGCGAGTCCGGTACCTTCAAGACCACCTATGCGGGGGACATGGCGCTCTATCCGCTGCCGGTCGCACGCGGGACGGTGATTGCACTGTTCGTCCTGTTCGTGGTGGTGGCGCCGCTCTTGCTGGCCGACTATTACCTCTCGATCATCAATCTGGTGATGATCTCGATCGTCGGCGCGCTCGGTCTCAACATTCTCGTCGGCTACACCGGACAGATATCAATCGGCCATGCGGCGTTCATGTCGGTCGGCGCCTACACGGCTGCCAATCTGGCGGTCAGGCTCGATCTACCGTTCTGGGTCACGCTGCCCGCGGGCGGGTTGATGGCCGCGCTGGTCGGCGCGGTGGTCGGAATACCGAGCCTGCGCATCAAGGGATTGTATCTGGCGATTGCGACTCTTGCCGGCCAGCTGATCATCGAGTGGACGATCAACCATGTGCCGTGGATTTCCGGCGGTACGCAGGCCTCGATACAGGTGCCGCGTCCCTCGCTGTTCGGCTACGAACTTAAAACCCAGGGCCAGCTCTATTTCTTCGTGCTGTTCTTTTGCGTGCTGGCGATCGTGGCCACGCTCAATCTGGTGCGAAGCCGGATTGGCCGGGCTTTCGTCGCGATCCGCGATCAGGACATCGCCGCCGAAATCATCGGCATTGATATTTTCCGCTACAAGCTGATCGCCTTTGCGATATCGTCATTCTACGCTGGCGTCTGTGGCGTCCTTTACACCTACTATTTCGGTATCGCCAACTACGAGAACTTCCAGCTCGGCGTATCGATCGACTTTCTGGCGATGATCATCATCGGCGGGCTGGGTTCGGTGCTCGGGTCGATTCTTGGCGCAGCCTTCGTAGCGCTGCTGCCGCTCGTGATCCGGACGGTCATGGAGACGGTCGGTCCGCTGTTCTTTACGGCAAGCGAACTGCCCGGCATCATCTCCAGTCTGAGACTTGTAATCTTCGGCGCGCTCATCATCGTTTTCCTGGTGCTCGAACCGGAAGGTCTGAACCGCTTGTGGCGGAATGTCCGCAATTATTTCAGAGTCTGGCCGTTTTCCTACTAAGGCACAGCCTCACAACAAGGGAGGAAGTCATGGTGAAGGTGACAAGACACTGGGCGGGAGCGATGCTCCTCGCCAGCGCGATAATTCTGGGCGCACACCCGGCTGCCGCCCAGCAAAAAGAAGCCTTGTTCGGTCTTCACTGCGACCGGACCGGCGCGACCCAAAACGTCGGTGTTTTCCTGTGTCCCGGCTATCAGGATTATATTGCGCTGGTGAACAGCAAGGGCGGCGTCGAAGGCTTCAAGATCAGGGTCCTTGAGGTCGACAATGAATACAAGGTGCCTCCCTCAATGGAGGCGCACGAGCGTTTCAAGAAGGAAGGCGCGGTGTTGGAGGGGCTTTATGGCACGCCGCAAACAGCAGCGCTGACCTCAAAGCTCAACGAAGACAAGATTCTCGGCACCTCGCCGGGATTCGGAACCGCTGCCGCGACCGACGGCAAGCGTTTCCCGTATATCTTCCCGATCGCTGCGAGCTACTGGTCACAGGCCGCGGCTGCGGTCGAGTTTGCCAAGAAGCAGCTCGGCGGCAACCTCAAAGGCAAGAAGATCGCCTATCTGTTCTATGACAATCCGGCCGGCAAGGAGCCGCTGCCGATTCTGGAGGATCTCGCGAAAATCGAGGGCTTCGAAATGCGCACTTTCGCGGTGCCCCCGCCGGGCGTCGAGTTGGGTGCGCAGGTTCTCGATATCACAGGGCGCTACAAGCCCGACTTCATCATTTCCCATCTGTTCGGACGTTCGCCGTCTGTCTCGATCAAGGAACTCAAGGGCAAGGGTTTTCCGTTGAGCAAGGTCGTGTCGTTGGTGTGGGGCGGGACCGAGGCGGACGTGCGTGCTGCCGGCGGCTTCGGTATCGCCGAAGGCTATCACACGATCCAGTTCGCCGGGGTCGGCGATGAGTTTCCGGTGATCAAGGATATCATTGCCATGTACAAGGCGCAGGGCAAGCCGGCGCCGAAGGAGATCGAAACAACGGTTCTCTATAACCGGGGTATCATGGTCGCCGCAGTGCATGTTGAGGCGTTCCGCAACGCCGTGAAGGCCAAGAACGGTGCGATGCCGACGTCCGAAGACGTGAAGAACGGCATGGAGCGGGTCAAGGGCCTTACCCTCGGCGGTCTTGTGCCACCGATGCAACTGACGCCCGAGGATCACGAAGGTGGCGGTTGGGTGCAAATATGGACGGTCAAGGGCGGCAAGTTCGTCAAGACCACCGAGTGGTTTCAGGCCTACCGCGACTTGATCAAGAAGCATCTTGCGGCAGAAGCAAAGTCGAAATAGCGCGAACAATCGCGCGGGTTGCTGCTACCGGCAACCCGCGCGCCGTACAGCATATGAGACGCCAAAGCGGACATTCGATTGTCAGCTTTCAACCGATATTTCTTGCGCATTCAGGCCGCGCCAACGAAGCGAAACCGTTCATGCTGGCAATCAACAACATCGAGGTCGTCTACGACAACGTGATCCTTGTCTTGAAGGGCGTTTCGCTCCATGTGGAGCAAGGTTCGATCACGACGCTTCTGGGCGCCAACGGCGCCGGCAAGACCACGACGCTCAAGGCAATTTCAGGCTTGCTGCGGACCGAGCGCGGCCAGGTGACAAAGGGTTCGATTGAGTTCAATGGCCAGAGGATCGATGGTATGCGCGCCTTCGACCTTACGGCGCTCGGCGTCGCGCAGGTGTTCGAGGGCCGTCGCGTATTCGAGCATTTGACCTGCGAAGAGAACCTGATCGCAGGCGCGCATGTGCAGCGTGACTACGGCAAGGTTCGCGACGGAATTGATCGCGTTTTCCAGTATTTTCCGCGTCTCAAGGATCGCCGCTACCAGCAGTCGGGCTATCTCTCGGGTGGCGAGCAGCAGATGCTGGCGATCGGCCGGGCGTTGATGTCGAGCCCGAAGATGATGTTGCTCGACGAACCGTCTCTCGGCCTCGCGCCGATGCTGGTGGAGGAGATTTTCGGGATCGTGAGCCGTCTCGTGGCCGCCGAAAAGCTGTCGGTTCTCCTCGTTGAGCAGAATGCGACCATGGCGCTGGGCGTCGCCAAGCACGGCTACGTGATCGAGAACGGCCGTGTTGTGCTCGAGGGCTCAGCGGAAGCGCTGAAGAAGAACTCCGATATTCGCGAATTCTATCTTGGCCTCAATGAAGTCGGTTCACGCAAATCCTATCGTGAAGTCAAGCACTACAAGCGCCGCAAGCGCTGGCTGTCCTGAGCGCAGGCAACGCTTGCAAATATCTAACGTCCGTTAGAAAATGGCGCAAATCCTGACGGATACGCTATGCCGGCCGTCCATTGTATGCAGGATTCGCGAACGGGAAGAACGCCGATGGATCGCGATACCGAGATCGCCTTGTGCAAGACGCTCCTCCACTATGTCGATACAGGGACCACAGCGCTCGCTGACGCGCCGTGGGAGAACAGCGTCGACGCCTTTACTTCGCCGGAGCGTCTCGCGCTTGAACAGCAAGCCCTGTTTCGGGATTATCCGATCCTGATGGGCATTTCAGCTGAGTGGGCTGAGCCTGGCCAGTATCGTACCGACGGTCTATCCGGCTTGCCGATCCTTGTCGCGCGCGGGAACGACGGCGTACTGCGCGCATTTCTCAACGTATGTCGTCATCGTGGCGCCAAGGTCGCTGACGGCTGCGGTGCGACTAGACTGTTTCGCTGTCCTTACCACGCATGGACCTACGATCTGACCGGGCAGTTGAGAGGTGTACCCGCCGAGGCAGCATTTGCCAATTTCAGGGAGAGTCGGTCGTCGCTGGTGGCTTTACCGCTATGTGAGAGATACGGCTTGGTCTGGGTCGTGCCGCGGCCGGCCCCGGACGGAGCGACAACTTTCGATATCGATCGCTGGCTCGGCGGTCTTGGGCCCGAGCTCGCGTCGTACCGGATCGATACCTATCATCTCTACGACCGGCGGCTGGTGCCGGAGAAGGCGAATTGGAAGATTCTCGTCGACACCTTCCTCGAGGGCTATCACATCGGTTTCCTGCACAAGGAATCGCTCGGTTCGATCCTTTACGGCAATGTCAGCCACTTCGAAGCCTTCGGGAGCAATGCGCGCGTCATCTTGCCGCGCAAGAAACTTGCCCGCCTTCGCGAACAGCCCGAGGACCAGTGGAGCCTGATGCGGAACACCGCGATTGTGTATTTGTTGTTTCCCAATACGTTGCTGGTGCCGCAGGGCGATCACATCGAGATTCAACGGATTTTCCCGGTCGATGGCCGCGTCGATCGGGCGGTGATGGAGACCGGTTTCTACGTGCCCAAGCCGCCGACGACCGACGAAGAGAAATTGCACTGGGAAAAGAATTTTGACCTCCTGGTCAAGGTCGTCAGCAATGAAGATTTCCCGATTGGGCGCGGCATTCAACTGGGCGTCGGATCTGGTGCCCAGTCCCACGTGGTCTACGGACAGGTGGAGCCTGGCATGATTCACTACCATCAGGGTTTGCGCCGGGCGCTCGGCCTGCCGGTCGACGCACGCTTGCCAGCGGCCGTCGGATGATGGTCAAAATTGAGTGGACTGTGCAGATCGCGGCGGAGCCGGCTCGCGGCCAATCGGCGCCGCAAGCGCAGCGTGCGTCCTTGAAGCTCGCCAATGCGAATAGTTGCTGGCGAATGACATCGATGCCGGACACCGAGAGGTTCCTTGCTCCCTGACGATACCCATAGCTCCATCGCAGAAGGCCATTCTGATCGAAACGGCCCGGCAGTTCCGACAGTAACTCAGGAGGAATGGAATGACTCTGGACGGCAAGGTGGTGATCGTGACAGGTGCTGCGCGCGGCATCGGTCAGGAATATGCGCAGGCCTGCGCGAAAGTCGGCGCAAGGGTGGTTGCGACGGACATCAACGATTGTGGCGAAACCCTCGATTCTGTGAGAGCAGTCGGCGGCGATGCGATCGCGGTCAAGGTTGACGTCAGCGACTGCCGGGCGACCGATGCGATGGTCGCCGCCGCCTTGAAAGCGTTCGATCGCGTCGATGGGCTGATCAACAATGCCGCGCTCTACGCGAAGCTGCGTGGCGGACGGTTTGACGCCATCAGCGAGGCCGACTGGGACGCAACCATGGCGGTCAATGTCAAGGGTATCTGGAACTGCTGCAAATCAGCGGTGCCCGCGATGCGCAAGACCGGCGGCGGCAGCATCGTCAACATCGCTTCGCTCGCCGCAACCTACGGCCTGGCTTATGCGATCCACTACACGACCTCGAAAGCGGCGGTGATCGGCATGACGCGCGGGCTTGCCCGCGAACTGGGCCGCGAGAACATCCGCGTCAATGCCATCGCGCCGAGCGCCGTACTGACGGAAGGTACGCAGGAGTTTTTTGGAGCAAAGCATGCCAAGGCGCTGCAGGCGATCGCCGCGTCGCAATCGATTCCGCGAAATCTAGTGCCGTCCGATCTTGCCGGCACTGCGATCTGGCTGCTTTCCGGTGACAGCGGCTTCGTCACCGGCCAGACCATCTCGGTCGATGGGGGCACGGTAATGAATTGAGTCGTCGTCGAGTTGGCGCTGCCTGGCGATGCGGAAGCGAGCATGGTCAAATAATCACGATTGGCGCCATACCATATCCTCGATTGTGACCCCGCCGAGAAGGCGTCGAAGGGGATGGAGGCATATCCGGATCGGCGATGCCTGCCGCACCGGAATTCTTGCGCAGCAAAACGACGTATTTCTGCGGAGGGGAACCCGTAACTTCTTGACGTCCGGCAAGACGAGCTAGATGATGCCCCTAACAAGCGTTAGAAAATTTTGGCGAGAAGTTGACGGTTTGTACGCTGCAATGCGGCATGGTCAGGCTGGCCTGGACCCGACAGTCGCGATCGGCGCGAACCGGAATAGCTCGGCGGATGAGGGTGGCTTCCCCCCAAACTTGGTGGCTCGCCGTTCAATGGGAAGGAGGCCCGAATGAGCAATCGGCATCCCGTTACTGATTGGGCAACAGACTTCGACCACCTTGACCCGCGATGGATTGAGGACCCGTTCCCAATCTGGGACGATCTGCGCAGATCCTGTCCGGTTGCTCATACGAGTCGGTTCCAGGGTGTGTACTTTCCCACGCGTTACCAAGACATCCGTCAGATCGCGTATGATACCGAGCATTTCTCTTCACGGCGGGTCCAGGTGCGCGAGACGCCGCCCCCCGTGAAATCGCCGGCGCCCCCGATCACGTCTGATCCGCCGCATCATCGGGCCGCCCGTATGGTCCTGCTGCCTCAGTTCACGCCCGAGGCCATCAACAGGTTAATCCCGGCGACGCGCATGATCTGCAATGACCTCATTGATCGGTTTATCGGCGATGAGACGTGTGATGCAGCGGTGGATTTTGCCCAGCATATTCCGGTGCGGGTGATCGCCCGGATGCTTGGCCTGCCGCCAGGCGATGGTGAAATGTTCCGTGGCTGGGTGCATGGTCTCGTTGAGGAAGCCGTCCTGGACGATGCCGCGATGGTGCGTACCTTGTCGGAAATGACCGCCTACCTGCTGGATCACGTGGAACAACGTCGCAGGTCGCCGACCGATGATCTCATCAGCTATCTGGCCGCCCAACGGATCGATGGCGCGCCTTTGACGGACAACCATATCCTCGGCACCCTCCGCCTTCTGCTCATTGCCGGTATCGATACGACATGGAGCGGGATCGGAGCTTGCCTGTGGCATTTGGCAAAAACGCCCGCTGATCGGCGCCGTCTGGTTGCCGAGCCCGCGCTGATGCCGACGGCGATTGAGGAATTCCTGCGGGCCTATTCGCCGGTGACCATGGCGAGGCTCATCGCCAAGGACACGGTCGTAGGTGGCTGCCCTTACGAGAAGGGGCAAATGGTGCTGCTCTCCTTCCCGGCGGCCAACCGGGATCCCGCGGTTTTTCCGGACGCCGATAAGGTCGTTATTGACCGCAAGGAGAACCGCCATGCGGCCTTCGGCCTCGGAATACATCGTTGTGTTGGTTCGAACCTGGCGCGCATGGAACTCACCGTTGCGGTCGAGGAATTCTTGAAGAGGATTCCCGAGTTTCGTCTCGCCGATGCCAAAGCCGTCAGGTGGTCCGAAGGTGCGGTCAGGGGGCCTCGAAAGCTCCCACTCTTGCTCGGATGACCGGCATGCCTGCCTGGGTGGAGCGTTGGGCCCGTCTTCCGATCGCATATAGGTCTAACAGGATGCCCAGCATGACACCGATGGCCCTGCGCGGCCCCGCGCACGACTTTGGGCGGACAGCCTGGACCTGTGGGTGCAAGAGACAAGGGAGCAAGAAATCATGAAGACGGCGCTGTGCAAGAAGTTGGGTATCGAATTCCCGTTGTTCGCGTTCAGTCATTGCCGCGATGTCGTGGCAGAGGTAACGAACGCTGGCGGTTTCGGCGTTCTCGGCGCTGTCGGCCACACACCAGAGAGCTTGAAAATCGAACTGGATTGGATCGATTCGCGTGTCAAGGGCCGGCCATACGGGATCGATCTGCTGATTCCGAACAAGATGGAGGACAAGCAGGGCGACCTTACAGAGGCTGAGCTGCAGTCACGGATTCCGGACGGACACAGAAAATTCGTGAACAGCCTTCTTGAGCGGCACGGCATTGATACGTCGGATGTTTGGAGCGGCGAGTACGACAATCGCCCGGCCGACAGCATGCGCGAGGCGGGAGCCGCAAAGCTTCTCGACGTGGCGTTCCAGCATCTGATCAAGCTCTTCGTCAATGCCCTCGGTGTGCCACCGAAGTCGATCATGGAACGGGCACGGTCGAAGGGCTTCCTCGTTGGCGCGCTCACCGGAGCCAAGGAGCACGCCATCAAGCACGCCGAGGCAGGGGTCGACATACTTGTCGCTGCCGGAACCGAGGCGGGCGGCCATTGCGGTGAGGTTTCGACGATGGTGCTCGTGCCCGAGGTCCTGCAGGCTGTCGAGCCTTACGAAAACATCGATGTCTTGGCCGCGGGCGGCATAGCGACAGGCCGGCAGATGGCGGCCTGCATGGCGATGGGCGCAGCGGGCGTCTGGTGTGGGTCGGTTTGGCTGACGACCGTCGAGGCCGAGACGACGCCCACGGTCAAGCAGAAGATGCTGAAGGCGACGTCGCGCAACACCGTCCGTTCCCGGAGCCGCACGGGCAAGCCGACGCGACAGTTGCAGTCGGCCTGGTCGGATGCCTGGGGCGCCAAAGATGCGCCGGAGCCGCTGGCGATGCCGCTGCAGGGACTACTCAGTCGGCCGCCCATGGCCAAGGTCGATAAGCTCGCGGAGAGAGGTCACGACGGCGCAAAGAGTCTTGCTGCGTACTTCGTAGGCCAGGCGGTCGGTCTCATGAATACGGAGCAGTCGGCGCGGTCGGTCGTCGCCGATTTCATGAAGGATTATGCGGAAGCTGTAGAACGGCTTTCAGCCACGTTGCATGAGTAGGTCGACGGACGCCACACCAGCCGTACAAGTCAACCACCCAGGCTTGCAGGCGGCGCGGTCTTCGTTGATGGGCTAGGTAGGCCTCCGTCCGATCGATTGCCGTGTTGCAATGATCTTCGGCGACCGGTTCTTTCCTTCCATTGAGAGACCCGGTCTCCTGCAGCCCGGCTTTCGGACAGGAAAAGTGTGCGAAATGGACGTTTGCGTGCTGCCGTTGTGCGACTGTTAACCCTCGAGAACTCCCTGTTAGCTCGCAATATTTCCCTGTTAGCTTGAGCAGGGAATTACCGCAGAAGTAGCTGCAGCGCAGGGTGATCTGGCTGAGAGATCACGTTCCTCAACCCAATCATGGCTGATTTCCCTGCAAAATTCTCTGTTTGCAGGAATTCGCCCGGAGACCGGCGCGATCAGCACTGCGTCGCCAGCCAGGCACAGCGGTTATCGGACACGACTTCTGAAGGCGGGAAAGGGTCGCAAACCGCGGATTTTCCCACTTTAGCCCATCGCCGTACCCTTAGCCTAGCCTGGGTGCGGAATTCCGCGGGCTTCCCGCTACACGCGCGAACGGGCCGAAGTCTCCGAAGGTACCCACGATGCAGAATGGCGGCGGTCGAAGTTCATAGGCCGACCTCGGCCAGTTCGCGAGTCGACCGGGATGACGCGGCCTTGGGGTCGTGCAGTGAAAACGCCGGACCATCGTAGAGAAACGAGCGCTGATGGATGACGATATTCCCTTTGTCCACGTCCACAAGCGCGTAGTCCGGAGCCTCAAGCGTGCCCGGAATGTATCCCGCGGTTTCGAAGTCGAAGGCGACTTGGTGGGTCAAGGCGCGCTGGATGTGGAAAGGGATACCGCGCCAGGTTCCGGCGATCGGCCGGTGCAGGTGACCCATGAACAGGTAGTCGGGCTTGCGGGTGCTGGCGATAACATCCCACTCCGCTTCGCCATTGGCCAGCTTGATGGTGTCCATGTAGCGCAGCCCGCTGTCGAAGGGAGGGTGATGCTGGAACAACAACAGCGGCCGGTCCGTCGGGGCTGACGCCAGCGCGTCGGCCAGGAATTCCAGCCGGCGCTGGCACAGGATGCCGGCTTGATCCGGCGTCTCCTCGTTGAGCGTATCAAGCGTGACAATGGTGGCGGCATCGAAGGTGTGGACCGCCTGCACGAAACCGTGCGGATCGCGATCGGCGCCGGCGAATTCGAGGCGGAACGGCTCGCGCCTGTCGTGGTTGCCCATCATCAGGATGGTTGGCGATTTGAGCCCGGCGAGCACGCCAGAGAGGCTGGCATAGGCTGCCCGTTCGCCCCAATGCGCGAGATCGCCCGACACGATCACACAGGAAATGTCGTTGTGGCTCGCGTTGATTTTTTCGACGGCGACCGCGAGACGTTGCGCAGGATCCAGCCCGTAAAGCTTCCGGCCGCGCGGCACGAAATGCGTATCGGTGAGAATGACGAACCTCATCGCTGCATGGTCTCCCGATCCCACATCGCGAAATCCGGCGAACCTTCGATCCGGATTGCACCCTGATAGCCGAATTCGACCATGTGCACGGCGACGTAGTCCGACCCGACGAACGCGACGCCGTAGGATTCCGGCAGGTCGGACGCGCTCAGCATGACCTTCTCGGAAAACAGCGGGTAGCTTGCGTGGTTGGTGCCACGGAGCGAAGTGGCGGGCACGCCCGCTACCGAACCGCCCAGCGGCAGATGGCAATGGCCGAAGAAGATGTGCCGGATTTTCGCGCGATGCCGTCCGACGATTTCCCGGAAAGCCGCGTCGTCGAGCAACCGGATCTGGTCCATCGGGCCAAGGTGGGTGGGCATCGGATTGTGATGCATGAACATTAGAAACGGCCCGTCATGCTCCGACAGCCGTTGCTCCAGCCAGTCCCGCCTCGGCGAACAGTAGCGGCCGGCATGCGTCCGGGGCTCGGTTGTGTCGAGAAACAGGCAGCGGCCGGCGGCGGTGTCGTGAACGCCTTGCGCGAAGCCATCCGGTTCGGCGTATTCGGGGAACACGGCAAGAAAGGCCGCGCGACTGTCGTGATTGCCGATACAGAGCCGGACCGGAAGCGGAAAACAGTTCAGCCGGCTCCGCAGCCATTGATAATCAGCCTGGTCGCCCCAGTCGGAGAGATCGCCCGTGATCACCATCAGTTCGGCGTCGCTGTGGTCGGCAAGGACGTGTACGAGCGCACGCTCGAAATTTTGGCGGGGGTCGCGACCCCCGATTGTGCTTCCGGGGGCGGTCAGATGGATGTCGCTCATATGGATGAGTTTCATGCGAACCTCGCTGTGATCGACAACGGGGCGTTGGCGGCGCCCCGTTGCGCTGGACAACACTGAGCTGTCCCCGAACTGGTGGAGGTCAGCGTACCGAACCAACCGACCGCGGCAGCAACTTCTGGACGTCGGCCGCCATGTCGGCCAGCACGGCGTCGGGCTCCTTGGTCCGCGTGCCGGTGACGATGCTGTTGAGGTGGTCCTTGATGACGTCAGTGATCTTCAGGCCGTTGTCGCCGGGAAAGGCGTACCACTTGGTCAGCAGCGGCAGCTGCTTGACGGCGGTGTAGTTGTTCGGGTTCTTGACGTAGAAGTCCTTCAGATGGACATCGTTGGCGAGCTTGTTGGGGGGCATGTAGCCGGTGGTTTCGGCCATGATCGCCGCGCCCTTCGCGCCGGTCCAGAACTTCACCACTTCCCAGGAGGCATCGCGCTTGGCCTTGTCCTTGGCAAGTATCATCACGACGTTACCGCCGGCGGGAAGCCGGCCGTTCGGAGCCACAACATCCGGAAAGGTGTGCGTCTTCAGCGCGAACTTGTCGCCGACCATCTGCGTCACCTTGTTGAGGTCCGAGGTCGAGGTGACGTGAAGGCCGGTCTTTCCGGCCGCGAACGCGGCGCGCATCGCCGGCTGATCGAGGTTGGGCATGCCGGCCTCGGTGACGAGACGCGCCAGGTTGCGGATCGCGAACTGGCCTTCCGGTCCGTTGAAGGCCACCTTGCTCTCATCGGCGTTCAGCATCGAACCGCCGCGGGAGAACACCGGCGCCTGCCACAGCCAATTGCCGGTGATGTCCCAGGCGTAGGTGATGCCGTTGACGTCGGGGGCGCCGGCCTTGATCTTCTTGGCGAGGTCGATGATGCCGTCCCATGTCGTCGGCAAATTCTCCGGGTCGGCGCCGGCCTTTTTGACCAGATCGAGGTTGACATAGACGATCGGCAGCGAGATCGCGAACGGCAGAGCGTACACCTTGCCGCTCGATGTGCCGATGTCGAACATCGCCTGATGGAAACCCTGCTTGTCGAAATCCTTCTCCGCGGCGATATAACCATCGAGCGGAGCCGGGATGTTCTTGTCGACGAGAACGCGGATGCGGTTGAGGCCCTGGAAGCTGACGTCGGGCATCTGGCTGGTGACGGCCTCGCGCAGTACGCGCTGGGTGCCGTCCTCGTAGGATTCGTAGGGCGCGCGCATCGTTACCTTGATGTCGGGCCGAACCTTGGCGAATTCCTCGGTAATCTTCTTGTGGGTCTCGGCGAACAATTCCGGATAGGGATATTGCAGCACCACTTCGGTCTGGTTCTGGGCCTGCGCGCCGGCGACGCCGGCAAGCACGGCCAGTGCGGCGACAGTCATTCTCTTCAACATCGATATCTCCTTCGTTGCGGTTGCATCTGAGGTTACTTGATGCCGGTCAGCGTGATGCCCTCGATGAACCGGCGTTGGGCAAGCAGGAACGCGATCACGAGCGGGGCGATGATGACGATGGCGGCTGCCATCAGCGGGCCGTAATTGGTGCCGGCTTCCTCGTTGCGGAAGCTGGCGACCCCGAGCGGCGGGGTACGCAGATGCTCGCTGTTGAGCACGATCAGCGGCCAAAAATAGTCGTTCCAGTGCGCCACCACCGAGAAGATGCCGAAAGCGGTCAGGGCCGGAATCGCAGTCGGCAGCATCACGCGCCAGACGATGCCGAACTCGGTGATGCCGTCCATGCGCGCGGCCTCGATCAGATCATCCGGTACGGTCTTGAAAAACTGCCGCATCAGGAAAATGCCGAACGCTGAAATCGTGAACGGCACCACCAGCGCCGCGTAACTGTCGAGGATGCCGATCTGGTGAAACAACAGGAACACCGGGATCGCCGTTGCCTGCGGCGGGATCAGGATGCAGAACAGCACCAGTGCAAACAGAACCTCCCGGCCGGCAAAGCGCAGCTTGGCCAGCGCATAGGCCGCGGGCAGCGCGATCAGCACCTGCAGCGCGAAGATCGAGACCGTGACCACGACCCCGTTGAGCAGGAACCGCCACAAACTGGCCTTGCCGAAGGCGGTGGCGAAATTCTCCCACAACGCCAAGTTCTGCGGAATGAAATGGATGTCGGTGGTGAAAATCTCGGTTTGCGGCTTCGACGCCGTCGAAACCATCCAGATAAACGGCAGCAGGATGAAGGCCGCGCCGGCCAGCAGCAGCAAATGCCGGGCCGCGGACCAGGTGATGCCATGGCGGCGCGGGGTCATGCGTAATGGACCCCGCGATTCGCAAGCGACGACTTGACCAGCGTCAGCAGCAGCACGAACACCAGGAACACCACGGTCAAGGCCGCACCATAGCCGGAGCGGAAGAACTCGAATCCCTCGATATACATGGTGTGGATCAGCACCTCGGATGACTTCGATGGTCCGCCCTTGGTGAGGACGTGGACCGTGTCGAACACCTGAAAGGAACGGATTCCGGTGATGACCACGACGAATACGGTGGTCGGCCCCAACATCGGCCAGGTGACCAGCCGAAAGCGCGCCCAGGCGCCATGTGCGCCGTCGATTTCGGCGGCGTCATAGAGCGGCCTTGGGATTGAAACCAGACCGGCAAGAAACAGCACCATATTGAAGCCGAGCGCCTGCCAGACGCCAATCACGCACAGCGCGTAGAGCGCGGTGCCGCGATCCTGCAACCAGCTGCGCCCTTCCAGCCCGACGCTGTGCAGCAGCCCGTTGACCAGTCCGAACTGGGGATGCAGCATGAACTCCCAGACGATCGACATTGCGATCAGGGTAGCCATCACCGGAAGGAAGTAGATGGTGCGATACCAGGCCCGCAGGCTGCTGCCGCTTTCGATCAGGAGCGCCACGGCGAGCCCCAAGGCGACCGCCGTAGGCACCACGATCGCGACATAGGTCAGGGTGTTTCGCAGCGAGATCCAGAACACGCGGTCGGCCAGCATTTCCTCATAGTTCGCGAAGCCGATCCATGCGAAGCGCGGGCTACCGAGCTGATAGTCAGTGAATGACAGGGCGATAACGCCGAGCAGCGGTCCGAGCAACAAGAGACCCATCAGGACAATGGCGGGAGCCACCATGGCCAGTGCAGGCCAGGAGCGGCTGTTGTCGCGCGCGGGCGTGACGGCCGCCGCGCCTCGCCCGGCCAAAATCGTAGTCGCGGTGAGAGCATCAGCCAACGGCCTTCTCCCGAATCCGTTCGCTGCGGGCCGCCGCCGTGACCTCGATGCGTTTGCCCGCGGCGTCGAAAATCCTGACGGCGGTGGTCGAGAAGCCGAACTGGATGGCGCTTCCGATCGCCGGCAGTTGCCGGTCGGGGCTGATGCGCGCGAGCAGCGGCATTTCGATGCGCTCGACCTTGATGTGGACGAACGCCTCGGCGCCGAGGTTTTCCAGGTGCAGCACGGTGCCCGAAATGGCGGAGGGGCCGGAGCTCAGCTCCATCCGCTCAGGCCGAACGCAGACCGAGCAGCGGCCCGCTGCGGCAGGCGTGCTCAACCCAAGCGGCCACCCCAGCACTTCCACCCCGCCGTCTTCGCGGATGACGCCCGGCAGGGCGTTGATCTTGGGACTGCCGACGAACTCCGCGACGCGGATGTCCTGCGGGTTGTCGTAGACTTCCGCTGGCGTGCCGACCTGAACGATGTGGCCCTCGATCATGACGGCGATGCGGCTCGACATCGTCATCGCTTCAGCCTGGTCATGGGTGACGTAGACGAAGGTGGCCCTGAGCTGGCGATGCAGTTGCGCGAGCTCGGCGCGCATATGCACCCGCAGCTTGGCGTCCAGGTTCGACAGCGGCTCGTCGAACAGAAATCCGACCGGCTGTCGCACGATGGCGCGGCCGACGGCGACGCGCTGGCGCTGGCCGCCCGACAGTTGCCCGGGCTTTCGCTTCAGAAAGCCCGAGAGCTCGAGCTGAGCTGCAACCCGCTCGACCTCTTCCCGGATACCGCGTTCGGTGGCGGCGCGCGCGGGGTGGAGCCGGCCGACCAGGGGCATGCGCGCAAGCGTGGAATGACGTCGCATCCGAAGCGGCACCGCGATATTGTCGAACACGCTGAGGTGCGGGTAGAGCGCGTAGGACTGAAACACCATCGCAAGGTTGCGGGCGCTGGGCCTGATGCCGTCGACCTGCGCGCCATCGATGCGAACCTCGCCGGAGCTCTGCGGCTCAAGCCCCGCAATGATGCGCAGCAAGGTTGACTTGCCGCAACCGGATGGACCGATCAGCGCAACGAACTCGCCATCCTCGATGGCAAGATCGATGCCCTTGAGGATCTCCGTCGAATCGAAAGTCTTGCGGATTGCCTGAAGTTCAATCTTCGCCACGTCGTGATCCTCCGATCGCGGATCACTGGTAGGGCAGGTATTTGACAGTCCTGTAACGGATGGAATGATTTCCCGAGCTATCTGAGGTTCGGACGGTTCATCCACCTGTCGCAAAACCTTCAGCCCGCGGTCAAACTGGGCAGGCACCCTTGGTCGTGATTCGACGGGGATGCCGGAATGCCGATTGCGAAACGCGCCAAACGCGGGTTGACCAGACGTCAATGGATGGTTCGGTCAGCCGCCGCGGTGGCGTTTGTGGGAGGCACGGGTCTGGCCAGGCCCTATCTGAGCCGCGCCGCGGACCGGCCTCGCATCGCCGGCGGGATCGCGTCGGGCGACGTGTCGGCCAGCTCCGCGGTGATCTGGGCGAGAGCAGACCGTCCCGCGCGCATGCAGGTCGAGTACTCGACCGCCGAAAGCTTCAAGACCATCATCGGCGCGGCCTCGTCGGAGGCGTTGCCGGACCATGATTTTACGTCGAAGCTTCTGCTCGGGGACCTTCCGGCGGGGCAGGACATCTTCTACCGCGTGTGGTTTGAAGATGCCGGTGAAACCGGGACTTCAGGCCAAGCGCAGATCGGTCGTTTCCGTACCGCGCCGGTCGAACCACGCGCCATCAGTTTCGTCTGGTCGGGTGATTCTGCCGGGCAGGGCTGGGGCATCGACCCCAGCCGCGGCGGGATGCGGACCTACCGGACCATGCTCGAAAATCGCCCTGACTTCTTCATCCACTCCGGCGATCACATCTACGCCGACTGCCCGATCGAGGCCGAACTGAAGCTGCCCGACGGGAATATCTGGCGCAACATCGTGACGGAGGAGAAGTCCGAAGTCGCTCACAGCCTGGGGCAGTTTCGCGGCAACTACAAATACAACCTGCTCGATGCGAACCTGCGAGCCTTCAACGCCCAGGTACCGATGCTGGCGCAGTGGGACGACCATGAAGTAACCAACGACTGGTCGCCGCAGGGCACCGCCGACGAGAGCGGCTACGCTGACGATGGCACCGCGCGGCTGGTGGCGCGGGCGGCCCGCGCATTTCATGAATTCATGCCGATCCGCAATCTTCCCGCCCAGGCCGGCCGGATCTACCGCAAGATCGCCTACGGCCCTTTGCTCGACGTTTTTCTGATCGACATGCGCAGCTATCGCGATTCGACCGCCAACAACCGCGACGACCGCAGCGACGCCTGCATTCTGGGCCCGGCGCAGCTGGCCTGGCTGAAGCGCGGACTGTCGGCCTCGGACGCGACCTGGAAGGTGATCGCCGCGGACATGCCGATCGGGGTGATCAGCGAAGACGCCATCGCGCTTGGCGATGGTCCGCCGGAGCGGCGTGAAAACGAGATTGCCGATCTGCTGTCGTTCATGAAACGCGTCGGCGTCAGGAACACGGTCTGGCTGACGGCCGACATGCATTACACGGCCGCGCACCGCTACGATCCGAACCGCGCGGTGTTTCAGGAGTTCGAGCCGTTCTGGGAATTCGTCTCCGGGCCGCTGCATGCCGGCACCTGGGGGCCCGGCGAACTCGACAATACGTTCGGGCCCTCGGTGGCTTTTCAGAAGGGCTGCAGTGCGGAGCAGGGCGAAAACCTCGCGCCGTGTTTCGGGTTGCAATTCTTCGGCCGCGTCGACATCGATGGCGCCTCGAAGGTCATGACGGTGACCTTGAAGGACGTTGACAACCGGGATCTGTGGTCGGTCGATATCGAGCCGCGCCCGGACGCGCGCGCGGCGCGGACGCTGGCCCGGCAATTCTGAGCCGCGGCTAGCCGACCGCTGGCGTGAGGAGGTATTGACCGACGGTCCGGAAGCGCGAGTTGGCGTGATCCTCGCGGAACACGGCGATGCGGTCGATCGCGATCGTTTTCAGGTCAATTGCCGCAAAGCGGTCCTGCAACATCGCCAGCATCGGGTCGCTGCGTTCGGCGGCGAGGCGGCCCGTCAGCGTCATGTGAAAGCGGAATTCCTCCATCACATAGGGATATCCCCAGCGATCGAGGTAGTCGCGCTGTCGCGGTGTCAGTTGCGACGGGTTTCGCCGCGCGCGGTCCGTCGCGGTGAGGGGCGCACGGAACGGGTCGAATGCGCGGACGCAATCGGCGGCAAGCTGGATCAGCTCGGCGGACGGCTGCGCCGGGATCACCGCGATGAAGCCGCTGATCGAACCGACAACAGGATGGATTAGCGGAATGGTCCGCGGCGTGGCGGCAAAAGCAGCGCAGGCGGCGAGAAGCTCTCCTTCGCTCATGCCCGGAGCCAGCGCCAACGGTGCTTTCAGCGTGGCGTGAAAACCGTACCTTCGGGGATCGCTGGTCAACGCGCGCCAATCCGGCGCTTGCTGCTCGATGTCGCTCGGGAAGGCGATCTCCTCGCCGCGGAAGGCATCATAGCCGAGCAGATGCGCGCCGAAGCGATCGAGGCGGCTGTCGGGCGCCGGGGCGTAGTAGATCGCATAGCGCGGGGTGTGGGTCATGGCGGCAGAATAAAGCGGCCTCAGGCGGCCGCAACAGCCTTGCGCGGCGCGGATGACACCCGGGCGATGCGATCGGCTTCCGTGAGATGCACCAGGCGCCCGGCGGCGATTACCCCGACAATTCGAGGTAGCAGCGGAATCCGGTCATCGACGAGAATGACGTCAGCGCGCCACCCCTCGGCGAGCACGCCGCGGTCGGCAAGGCCGGCGGCACGCGCGGGTGCGGCCGACACCAGTTGCCACGCTTCGGCCAGCGTGAGAATGCCGTCGGCGGCGAGTCGGAACGCGGCCAATAACGGCGCCGGATAATAATAGTCCGATGCAAGCACCGAGCAAAATCCCTTGGCGATCATGTCGGATGCCCTGGTCCAGCCGGTATGGCTGCCGCCGCGCACGACGTTGGGGGCGCCGAGCACGATGAAATCGCCGGCCGCCTTCGCCGCCCGCGCGGTTTCTTCGTTGACGGGAAATTCGGCGATGCCGACGCCCTGCGCCCGGAAAGCGCTTCGCTGCGCCGGGCTCGCGTCGTCATGCGACAGCATGCGGACGCCGGCGCCGCGCCCGGCCTGAGCGAGCCGCGCGATGGATGCCGGAACGTCGTGACCGCGGGAAGCGACGCGTGCGACCAGTCGATCGAATGCCTCGCTCGAAAGCCCGCTGCGTTCGACCATGCGGCTTCGCTTCTGCGGCTTGTCTAGGCTCGTTACCGTTGCATCCATGTGGTCGTTGAACGCGAACAGATCGACGCGGCCGTCGATCAGCCATTCGATGATCTCAGCTTCGGCATCGAGATTATAGGTCTCGTGGCGGAGATGGAACCGGGTGTCGGCCGCGAGCTGCGGCCGCATCGATTCGATGTTCTCGAGCAATTGCCTGGCGTTGTCGCCGCTGCGCAGCCCGGGCTCCCACGACCAGGTCGCGGCGTGATACACGGTCGTGATGCCGTTGTTGATCGCCTGGCGGTCGCTATCGGCCAGCGCTACATCGGCGGGAAAATCGACGCCGGGGCGGGGCATCATCTGCCGCTCGAATGCATCCCCATGCAGATCGACGATTCCCGGCAGCACCAGCAGGCCTGTGGCATTGATGCGAAGTGGCGCGCGGCCGTCCTGCGCGCCCACCGCGCTGATGTCTCGACCTGTGGTCCGCAACGAGGTTTCCTGAATTTCACGGCCCAGCAGAGCTCGGCCGCCTTCGATCTGGATGTCGGTCACGACGCCGCGTGTTGACGCTGGAGCCCGGCGCGGGCGGAGCCGGCGATGGCCTCGTATTTGGCGAGAAAGTCCTCGATCGCGAGCGCGCGGAAATCGGGCAGGGCCTCGCGCAGCGCCGCATGGTTCCAATTCTACCAGGCCAGTGCGACAAGCCGGGCGGCGATGTCTTCCGGAAACCGGCGCCTGATCGGCCGTGCCGGGTTGCCGGCCACGATCGTATAGGTCGGGACGTCCCTGGTCACGATCGCGCCGGCGGCGACCACCGCGCCTGTCCCGATGTTTCGGCCGGGCAAGACGACCGCGCCATGGCCGATCCAGACGTCGTGGCCGACACCCACGTGGTGCCGACGCCGCCATTCGAAGAACGCGGCCTCGTCGCTTTCGCCTGTGAAATAGGCGCTGGCGCGATAGGTGAAATGGGCTTGCGACGCCCGCTGCATCGGGTGATTGCCCGGATTGATGCGCGTCATTGCCGCGATCGAGCAGAATTTTCCGATTGTTGTGTACGTGATCTGGGGCATCGTTCACGACGTAGGAATAGTCGTCCATCGTCACTTCATTCAGGATCGTGCGCGGGCCGACCTCGCAATAGGCGCCGAGCCTTGTCTGGTGCAATTTTGCGGACGGATCGATCGTCGGGTCAACCGAAAGCATTGTGCCGGTCATGCGAGCCTTCCGCGAAGCAAGGGGGATACCGATCCAGAGGCGCCAACGCCGCACGTCATCATTGCGCTTCATGACGACGTCATGACGATTGCATGACGTCGATGCGTTGTGGACGGTGGTTGCGCCGCAGCGTGATTGTCACACAATTGTAATGCCCTGACGATAGCGAAAGGCACGGTTTGGCTTTCTGGAGCATTGCATGTTGGTGGTGGAAGGTTTGACGTGCCGGTTCGGCACAACGACCGCGGTCGACGATGCATCGTTCTCGATCCAGCCCGGCGGTTTTGTGGGCGTGATCGGCCGTTCCGGCGCCGGCAAATCGACGCTGTTGCGGATGATCAACCGCCTGGCCGAACCGTCCGAAGGACGCATCCTGTTCGAGGGCGTTGATGTGACCCGGTTGCGCGGCAACGATCTGCGTCAGTGGCGCGCCCGGTCAGCCATGATCTTTCAACAATTCAATCTGGTCGGTCGGCTCGACGTGCTGACCAACGTCTTGATGGGCAGGCTGGCGACGGTGCCGACATGGCGATCGCTGGCGCAGCTGTGGCCCGATCAAGACAAGGCGATTGCGATGTCGGCGCTCGAGCAGTTCGACATGGCCTCGATTGCAGCGCAGCGCGCCGACCAACTCTCCGGAGGCCAGCAGCAGCGTGTCGCAATTGCGCGCGCGCTGGTTCAGCAACCCGCGATGATCCTCGCCGACGAACCGATCGCTTCGCTGGATCCGCGCAATACGCGGATCGTGATGGATGCGCTGCTGCGAATCAACAAGCATTTCGGCATCACGGTGATCTGCAATCTGCATTCTCTCGACCTGGCGCGCAGTTACTGCGACCGCCTGATCGGCATGGCATCGGGGCGGATCGTGTTTGACGGCGCGCCGGAGGCGCTCACCGATCGTATCGCACGCGAACTCTACGATCTCGAGGCGGACGAGGTGATGGGCGCGGCACCCGCGCATGTTTCTGCTTCGGCGCGTCCTGCTCTTGGCACAGCTGCCGCGGCCTGAGCGCTGCATTTGTCGATCGGAAGCCTTGGGGCAGGCAATCCGCCAGCCTCAATCGTTGCAAACAGGAGACGTCATGATCAACCTTCGTATGATACTCGCCGTCGCGGCGGGAGTGGCATTCTCGGCTTCCACCGCTTCGGCGCAGGACTGGAAGGCGAAATATTCCGAACTGGTGTTCGCCAAGGTGCCGGATGAGAATGCCTCCGGCACCACGGACCGATGGACGCCGTTGACGGAGTATCTGTCACGCGAACTCGGCGTAAAGGTGACGCTGCGGATCGCCAACGATTATGCCGCGGTGATTGAGGGCCAGCGGGCCGGGAACATCCACATCGCGATGTACGGTCCGGCGTCCTACGCCCGCGCCTACATCATCGGCGCCAAGGTCGAGCCGTTCGCGATCGAAGTGAATGGCGACGGCACCAAGGGCTACTACTCGGTGCTCTACGTCAAAAGCGACTCGGGCTACAAGAACATCCAGGACCTGAAGGGCAAGAACCTCTGCCTCGTGGATCCCAACTCGACGTCGGGCAACAACGTGCCGCGTTTCGCCATGGACAAGATGGGCATCGACCCGGAGAAGTTTTTCTCCAAGGTGGTCTATTCCGGGAGCCATGAGAACGCCGTGATCGGGCTGTCGCAGGGGACCTGCGATGCCGCGTTCAACTGGTGGAACGATGAGAACGAGTCGAACCTGCTGCGAATGGAACGCAAGGGAATGGCAAAAGCTGCGGACTTCAAGGTCATCATGAAGTCCGAGCAGATTGTGAATTCGCCGATGGCCTATCTCGGCACGCTGCCGGCCGACCTCAAGGCGGCGATCAAGAAGGCGGTGCTCGAAATCGCGGTGAAGGACAAGGCCGCGTTTGACAAGATCTATCAGGGCAAACAGCTGCCGTTCGTCGAAGTCGATCACAAGGCCTATGAACCGGTGGTCGACCTGATCAAGTTTGTCGACAGCATACGCAAGCAGAAGTCCTGAGCACGGCGACGGATCCGGTTGATTTGGGCGGATCGCGAGGTCCACCCGTTCCCTTGCCGGAAAAGCCGATGCGAGCCGCCGTTCCCGAATTCCCTGAAGCCAAGCTGCGAGAACTCGCGGATCACTATGCTGCGGCGGTAGCGGCCAAGCGCCGGCGCTTCTGGCTGGGTGCCGCCGTCATGGTCGCCGCGGTGCTGGTCGCCGGCTGGATGGGCGACGTCGACCTCTGGAAGTTCTCCGAGAACTTCTGGCGCTTTCCGACTTACTTTGTCAGCATCGCCCCGAAGCTGTCGTTCTCTTCACTATGGGCCGATCTTTCGGAGTGGCTTTGGGGACTGCCGCGCTGGACGCGGCTGCTCGGCGATACATTGTTGATTGCCTATGTGGGGACCCTTGCCGGGGGGCTATGCGGTTTCGTCCTTTGCTTTCTGGCATCGGCCAATCTGGTAAGGTCGCGCGCGATCGTCTTTGTAACGCGGCGGACGCTTGAATTCTGCCGGACCGTGCCGGAGATCGTCTTCGCCCTGATTTTTGTGCTGGCGTTCGGTCTGGGGCCGCTGCCGGGCGTTCTGGCCATCGCGATCCACACGGCCGGGGCGCTTGGCAAGCAGTTCGCCGAAGTGGTCGAGAATATCGACAGCAAGCCGGTCGAGGGGGTCGCGGCTAGCGGAGGTAGCTGGCTTCAGATCGTCCGGTTTGGCGCATTGCCCCAGGTACTTTCGAATTTCGTCAGCTACGCACTGCTGAGGTTCGAGATCAACGTGCGCGGCGCCGCGGTGATGGGCTTTGTCGGTGCCGGGGGCATCGGCCAGGATTTGATCGAAGCGGTCCGCAAGTTCTACTTCACGGACGTAAGCGCCATCCTCCTGCTGATTGTCGTCACCGTCATGCTGATCGATTTCGTCACCGAGCGCGTGCGCCACCGCCTCCTCGGAATGGAAGGGGCGGGAAGATGAACTCTTTCCGTTTCGACAATCAGGCCAGCGTCGCCGAACGGCATCCACACCTGTTCCGGCCGGATTGGTGGCAGAGGGTAAAGATCACGGCAGGTTTCGCCGCGGTCGTCGGGCTGTTCATCTTCGGAATAGTGCAGCTCGACATTCCCTTTCATCGGCTCTCTGACGGGATGTCCAGACTGGGCGGATTCCTGCGGCTGATGGTGCCGCCCGACCCCGGATCGCTGTCGCAAGCCGTGATCTATCTGCACGCGCTCGGCGAGACGGTGGCGATCGCCTTTCTGGGCACGCTGGGCGGGGCGCTGCTGGCGCTTCCGGTTGCCCTGCTGGCAGCGCGCAATGTGGTCGCGAACCGGGTGGTTCACATTCTGTCACGCCGCAGCCTCGACACGATCCGCGGCATCGACACCTTGATCTGGGCGCTGATCTGGGTCGGAATTGTCGGGTTGGGGCCGTTCGCCGGAATTCTCGCCCTCGTCTGCAGCGATTTCGGCAGTTTTGGAAAACTCTTCTCCGAGGCGATCGAGGCGGCCGACAAGAAACCCGGCGAAGGGGTGCTGGCCGCCGGCGGCAACCACCTTCATGGCGTCCGGTTCGGGGTGCTACCGCAGGTGATTCCGATCCTGCTCAGTCAGGTGCTCTACTATTTTGAATCGAATACGCGCTCAGCCACCATCATCGGAATCGTCGGCGCCGGAGGGATCGGCCTTCAACTCGCCGAACAGATTCGGGTCTTGGAATGGCAACGGGTATCGTTTCTAATCCTGCTGATCCTGATCACGGTATCGACCATCGACTGGATTTCCGGGAAGCTCCGTTTCGCGATCATCGGCCGGCGGGAAATCGCCTAATCGCCGGATTAGCCGTTCTCGACCACGAACTCGATCCGCTCCGCGGCAAAGCGGGCGCGGGTGGTCAGCAGCGGCTTGCCGTCAACGTCGACATCGGTGCTGTCGACCACAAGGACCGGTCGTCCGAGCGAAAGGTCGAGCCGGGCGGCGTCGGTGGCGTCGACAATGGCGGCGGTGACTCTGGTCGAAGCCCGGCGATAGTCCCGAATGCCGTAATGCGCCAGCAATCTGGTCATCGATCGCACCCGCTCATAAATCTGCCCCGCATCGGGAAACCGCTCCGCCGCGAGCCAGGTGGTGCCGACGCAGATCGGGACGCGATCGGCGAACCGCAGCGCTTCGATCCGGATCAGCACCGCGCCGGTCCTGATGCCGAGCTGCCGCGCCAGTTCGCGGCTTGCGGTCTCAACAGAAGCGTCGATCAACTGGCCGCGCGGCTCATGGCCGCCGGCGTCGACGATTTCCGAGAAGCGGGTGCGCGAGCGCAGCGGATAGGCGAGGCGCTGGGTCTCGACATAAGTGCCGCTGCCGCGCTCGGCCCGTACCAGCCCGCGCTCGGCAAGCGCTGCCAATGCCCGACGCACCGTATGACGGTTGACGCGGTAGGTCCCGGCGATCTCCATCTCGGCCGGCAGCTTCTCGCCCGCCGCGAAGCGGCCGTCGGCGATGCCGCGCTCGATTCCGTCAGCGACCAGCCGCCACAGCGCCACGCCGGAGGCTGCGTCCTGGATGCTCATGATGGGAGAACGCCAGCAACGGCCATTGGAAAAAACAACCCGGTTGTCACGAAACGGTCATGGCGCTTCGATATCAAGTTGTCTAGTATCATAGACAACTTGATTCCTGCAAGGCGATCATGACGGCAACCGAAAGCAGCAAGCAGGCGCGGCGCAAGGCGGCAATGGCCGTGCTCGCCCACTCAGCCTCCGCGGAGATATCGGCCCGCCTTGAGGCGGCGGCCCTGCCGGCGCACCAGACCCTGCGCGAGCCGGAAAATGGCCTCGTGATGGTGCGCGGTCGCATCGGTGGCGATGGCGCGGCCTTCAATCTCGGCGAAGCCACGGTTTCGCGCGCGGCGGTTCGGCTTTCCACCGGCGAAGTCGGATTCGGCTATGTGCTCGGCCGTGACAAGCAGAAAGCGGCAATGATGGCGCTGTGCGACGCCATGGTGCAGTCGGAAGAGCTCGCAGGGCTGGCTGAGGAACAGGTGATAGCGCCGCTGCGCGCGGCGCTGTCAACGAAGCGGGAACGCAAGGCCACGGAAGCCGCGGCGACGCGGGTCGATTTCTACACCCTGGTGCGCGGAGAGAGTTGATGACCCCGCTCGCCGAGTTGCCCGCGGGATTCGCCGACAAAGTATTGTCGGCGCAATCGACGTTCCGTGCCGTCATGGATGCAATGGCGCGGCCTGGTAGCGTTCAGCGGATCGCGGCTGTCGCCGGCGCCCCGAAGGGAATGATGCCCGGGACGGCGGCCATCGCGCTTACCCTGTTCGACCATGACACGCCGGTCTGGCTCGATGCGCGGATGTCGGCGAGGCCGGATGTCGCCGGATGGCTCAAGTTCCACACCAGCGCGCCGGTGATCGCGGACTCATCAGTTTGCAGTTTTGCATTGTTCGGCGATCCCCGCGACCTTCCGCCGCTCGATCGCTTCGCGTTCGGCAGCAACGAGTATCCCGACCGCTCGACGACGCTGATCCTGCAGGTCGAGAGTTTCGGGCGGGGGACCGCTGTCGAACTGCGCGGACCCGGCATCGACGGCACGGCGATGTTGCAGGTGTCAGGTCTGCCGCGCGATTTGTTCGAGCGGCTCGCCGTCAACGCAACGCTGTTTCCGCGTGGCGTCGACGTCGTTCTGGTGCGGGACGAAAAAATTGTCGCGATACCGCGAAGCACGCGGCTGGCGATGCGGGGAGGCTGATCATGTACGTCGCCGTCAAGGGAGGTGAACGCGCCATCGAGAACGCCCATCGTCTGCTCGCGCATGAACGACGCGGCGACCGCGACGTTCCCGAGGTTTCGATCGCCCAGATTTCCGAACAGCTCTCGCTCGGCGTCGATCGCGTCATGGCCGAGGGTTCGCTTTACGATCGCGAGCTTGCCGCCCTCGCCATCAAGCAGTCGCGCGGCGACCTGATCGAGGCGATCTTCCTGGTGCGCGCCTTCCGCGCCACCTTGCCTCGCTTTGGCGCCACCGAGCCGGTCGATACCGGCGAGATGCAGGTGCGGCGCCGGATATCGTCGACGTTCAAGGACATTCCGGGCGGGCAAATCCTCGGGCCTACCTTCGACTACACCCACCGTCTGCTGGATCCGCAATTGGCGGAAGGATTCGCTCCTGAGGGGCCGATGGTCGGCGATGCGTCGGGTGCTGCCACGCCGCGCGTGACGGACATTCTGGGCCGGGATGGCCTGATCGAGCCGTCACCCCAGGGCAGGGCCGATGCGATTGTAGGCGACCTTACCCGCGAGCCGCTTGATTTTCCCGCCGAACGCGATCTGCGCCTGCAGAACCTGGCGCGCGCCGACGAAGGCTTTCTGCTGGCGCTGGGCTATTCGACCCAGCGCGGCTATGGCCGCAACCATCCCTTTGCCGGCGAAATTCGCTTTGGCGAGGTCGAGGTCGAGTTCATGGCCGAGGATGCCGGCTTTGCCGTGCCGCTCGGCTCGATCACGCTGACCGAGTGCCAGATGGTGAACCAGTTCAAGGGATCGGCCACCGAGGCGCCGTGCTTCACGCGCGGCTACGGACTGGCGTTCGGGCAGAGCGAGCGCAAGACCATGTCGATGGCGCTGGTGGACCGATCCCTGCGCGCCCGCGAGCTTGGCGAGGAATTGATCGCGCCGGCCCAGGACGAAGAGTTCGTGATGTCGCACTCGGACAATGTGCAGGCGACAGGTTTTGTCGAACACCTCAAGCTCCCGCACTACGTCGATTTTCAGTCCGAACTCGGCCTGCTGCGCAAGCTGCGCAAGGAGTTCGCCGATGCGACCGCAGCTGCGCCGATGCGGGAGGCCGCGGAATGAACGCGCCGAGCTACAATTTCGCCTATCTCGACGAGCAGACCAAGCGGATGATCCGTCGTGCGATCCTCAAGGCGATCGCGACCCCTGGCTATCAGGTGCCGTTCGCCAGCCGTGAGATGCCGATGCCGTATGGCTGGGGCACCGGTGGCGTGCAGGTGACCGCGGCCATCCTTGGCCCGGACGACGTGCTGAAGGTGATCGACCAGGGCTCCGACGACACCACGAACGCGATCTCGATTCGAAAGTTCTTTGGCAAGACCGCCGGCGTCGCGACGACGACCAGCACGGCGGAGGCGACGGTCATCCAGACCCGGCACCGGATTCCCGAAGCGCCGCTGCATGGCGGGCAGGTGCTGGTCTACCAGGTGCCGATTCCCGAGCCGCTGCGGTTCCTCGAGCCGCGCGAGACCGAGACCCGTCGCATGCATGCGCTCGGCGAATATGGCCTGATGCACGTCAAGCTGTACGAGGACATCGCACGCTTCGGCCATATCGCCACCTCCTACGCCTACCCGGTCAAGGTGAATGCGCGCTACGTGATGGACCCGTCGCCGACGCCAAAGTTCGACAATCCGAAGATGGACAACTGCCCGGCGCTGCAACTGTTCGGGGCCGGACGCGAGAAGCGCATCTACGCCATCCCGCCGCACACCAACGTCGTGTCGCTGGATTTCGAGGATCACCCGTTCGCACGCTACCGCTTCGACGCGCCCTGCGCCTTGTGCGGCGCCGGCGATTCCTATCTCGACGAGATCGTGACCGACGACAAGGGCGGCCGGATGTTCGTGTGCTCGGACACCGACTATTGCGAGACCCGTCAAGCGGCCGGTCATCGTGGCAGCGAGAGCGCGGCGCCGCACCGGGAGGTAGCACATGGTTGAGCCTCGAAGCGACGGGCTGGAGGACCCGCCGCTGCTGGTGGCGGAGGGCCTGGGCAAGGACTACGGTCGGCTGACGGCCTGCAAGGACGTCTCATTCGTGCTCTATCCCGGGGAGGTGCTGGCGGTCGTGGGCGAGTCCGGATCGGGCAAGTCGACGCTGCTGCAACTGCTGTCGGCCCAGTTGACGCCGAGCGCAGGGCGGGTGTCCTACCGCATGCGTGACGGCATGCTGCGTGATCTGGCCGCGCTGGGAGAGGCCGAGCGCCGCTTTTTGTTCCGCACCGATTGGGGCTATGTGCATCAGGATCCGGCGCAGGGACTGCGGATGGCGGTATCGGCCGGCGCCAATGTCGGGGAACGCCTGATGGCGGTCGGCTGGAACCATTACGGCCGGATCCGCGACACGGCCTCGTCCTGGCTGCAGCGCGTCGAGATCGACACCGCCCGCATCGACGATGCGCCGCGGACCTATTCCGGCGGGATGCGCCAGCGGCTGCAGATTGCGCGCAATCTTGTCACCGAGCCGCGGCTGGTGCTCATGGACGAGCCAACCGGCGGGCTTGACGTTTCGGTGCAGGCGCGGTTGCTCGACCTGATGCGAAATCTTGTCAACGAACTAGGTCTCGCGGCCGTCGTCGTCACCCACGACCTGGCGGTGGCGCGGCTGTTGTCGCACCGGGTCATGGTGATGAAGGATGGCCGTGTCATCGAAACCGGGCTGACCGACCAGGTGCTCGACGATCCCCGCGAGCCCTATACCCAGTTGCTCGTCTCCTCGATCCTGCCGGTATGAGCCATGACTGCGATGATCGACGTCTGCGGCGCCGAAAAAACCTTCATGATGCATCTCCAGGGCGGCATTGAGCTGCCGGTGGTGCGCGGGGTATCCTTTCGCGTCGAGCCGGGTGAATGCGTGGTGCTCTCGGGGCCTTCGGGCGCCGGCAAATCCTCGATCCTGAAAATGGTGTTCGGCAGCTACCGCTGCGACGGCGGCCGGATCGGCATCCGTCATCACGGAGGGATGGTCGATCTTGCTGCCGCCGAACCGCGTCAGGTTCTCAGCGTCCGCCGTTCGACGATCGGCTACGTCAGCCAGTTCCTGCGCGCGGTGCCGCGGGTGCCGTCGATCGACGTCGTCGCCGAACCCTTGACCGCAAGCGGAATGGCGCGAGCGGACGCGCGCGACCGGGCCGGCGCGCTGTTGCGCCGCCTCAATATCCCGGAACGGCTGTGGTCGCTGCCGCCCTCGACGTTTTCCGGCGGCGAGCAGCAGCGCGTCAACATTGCGCGCGGCTTCATTTGCGACCTGCCCATTCTGCTGCTGGACGAGCCGACGGCCTCGCTCGATGCGGCCAACAGGGCGGTCGTGGTGGAATTGATCGGTCAGAAGAAACGTCAGGGCGTGGCAATGGTGGCGATCGTCCATGACGATGAAATACGACGCGTGATCGCCGACCGTATTGTTGACGTGACGGCATTTGCTTCGGCGGCATAGAAAAGAGCGCTGACATGATTTCGACCGGTTCCGAGACCGTCATCGGCAATGCCAGGATCGTGCTGGCGGAGCGGGTGATCGAGCGTGGTTGGGTCGGCCTTTCCGGCGGTCGGATCGCGGAAATCGGCGAGGGCGATGGCCCGGCCGGCGGCGAGGACGCGGCGGGCGATCTGGTCATGGCGGGCCTGATCGAACTGCATACCGATCACCTCGAGGCGCACTACGTCCCCCGGCCGAAAGTGTTCTGGGACCCGATCGCCGCCGTCGTCTCCTATGATGGGCAGTTGGCCACCTCGGGCATCACGACCGTCCTAGACTCGCTTCGGGTCTGGCGCGAGGATGGTGCCGAGGATGTCGATGGCCGCGCCGGCGTGCTCGCGGCGGCGATCACAGCGGCGCGCGAATCCAACCTGCTGCGGGCCGACCATTTCCTTCATCTGCGTTGCGAAATCCCGATGCCTGACGTGGTCGAGGAAGCCAGGGAATTGATCGGCAGGCCCGACATCCGCCTGATGTCGTTGATGGATCACACGCCGGGGCAGCGTCAGTTTCGCGACGAAGGCAAGCTGCGCGATTATTACCGCGGCAAGGGCGCTGGCATGACCGACGCCGAACTGGACGCGCTGTTCGAACGGCGTTTTGCCTACCAGCGCGCCCATGCCGCGACCAATCTGCGCGCCATCGTCGCGCTGGCGCATCAGTACGGGATCCCGCTCGCCAGCCACGACGACACGACCGATGAAAACGTTGCCGACGCGGTCAGGGACCGCGTGTCAGTGGCGGAATTCCCGACCACGATGGAGGCCGCGCGGGGGTTGCACGAGGCCGGCATCGGCATCCTGATGGGCGCGCCGAATGTGGTGCGCGGGGGGTCGCATTCCGGCAACATCGCCGCGGTCGATCTTGCCCGGGAGGGGCTCCTGGACATCCTGTCGTCCGATTACATTCCCTCCAGCCTGTTGATGGCGGCGCTACAATTGCCACAGCTCGTTCCTGCGATTGATCTTGCTTCGGCGGTGCAAACGGTCACCAAGACACCGGCTGAAGCGGTCGGACTTGCCGACCGCGGCGAGATCGCGGTCGGCAAGCGCGCCGACTTGATCCGCGTGCATGTCGCACGCGACATTCCGGTGGTGCGCAGCGTCTGGCGCGAAGGGCAGCGCGTGGCATGACGGTATCGCCGACCGGGTCCGCCGGGCCATCTGCAGCGATTGGGCCCGGCCGGTTGGTTCTGGTGGTCGGCCCGAGCGGCGCCGGCAAGGATACGCTGCTTGGGCTCGCGAAAACGGCCTGCGCCGACGATCCCTGTATTGTCTTCCCAAGGCGTGTCATTACGCGTCAAGCATCGGCATCCGAGGACAATGAAGAAGTTAGCGTTGCCGCCTTTCAGGAAAAGCTGGCGCGTGACGAATATGCCATTCATTGGAGCGCGCACGGCCATTGGTACGCCCTGTCACGTACGATCGATGACGATATCCGTGCCGGGCATACCGTCATCGTCAACGTCTCGCGTACTGTCATCGGTGCGTTGCGGCACACTTATGCCGACGTCCGCGTGGTCTCGATTACGGCGCCGTTGGACGTTTTAGCGCAGCGGCTAGCCGTGCGGAGCCGCAACGGCGACGGAAAAATCGAAGAGCGGCTGCGCCGCGCCGTGTACCAAGCCGCAACTCCGCCTGACGCCACCATCGTGAATACCGGCGATGCGGAATATCATGCGCGTGAGCTCATTCGAATGATTGGGGACGAGTAAGGGAGGAAAGCATGGCGCGGTCTTGAGGGTGGTGGCGACCTGCGGAACGGAGGCGCCTCTATTGTTCGCCGTGCGGCGAAGTGGCCGCTCGATTTTGTGGACACTATACCTCCCGACGGGCAGGCCCCAAAGCCGCGGTCCCGGACGAGGTGAGCGGATGTTCCCACCAAACGCCTTGAGCGGGATACCCTCCGCCTCCCAATATTGCCGTTGATTCAGATCGCTTCGCTTCCACAATTGTTAGTCGAGAGTGAGAGCAAATCGTGCTTACGAACCACAGGAAAAGTGCGCGAAAAATGGACGTGTGCGACACTTGCCGGGTTTTGCGCTTAATTCGAAATTACCACAGAAGTAGCTGCAGCGCAGCGTGTTCTGGCTGAGAGATCATGTTCCACAACCCAAGAATGGCCGATTTCCCTGCAAAGTTCCCTGTTTGCAGGGAAATCCCTTGGAGACGGGCGCGATCACCACTGCGTCGCCAGCCAGGCAGTGCTGCGTCTGGCCGGGCTTCCCCGGAGACGCGAGAATCGACCGGAAATCCGGGCTTCTCGCGCGTCCGATTGTGTCTCCGGGACTCCCCCTTCACCTGTCGCGAGGCAAAAATTGCCGAAAGTCTCCGGCATTCTGCCATTCATGCCGCGGTCCCGATGGGGCCTGCGTTGATCATAGACGAGGTAGTCGTCGAGAACGGCCTGCATTTCCTCGATGGTCTCGAACCAGGTGCGGCCCTCAACGCGGAAGTGCTCGTCAAGCAACGTGCGATGCAGCCGTTCGACGATGCCGGTGGATTGCGTGCGTTTGACGCGGATGGTGTGGTGCTCGATCTCCTCCAATTGCAGGAAGAGTTCGTAGGCTTGCTGGTCGGGCCGTCCGCAGAACTCGCGGCCATTGTCGGACAGCACGGGTTCGATTTTTGCGTCGTGCTGCCTCGGTGTTCATCAGGCGCACGGCGGTGACCGGCTGCTTGTTGGGATAGAGGCGTGCCCGTTTTCGGCCCTACCGGCGGCGATAGCCGCCACCGGCGGGCGCAGGGAGGTCAGGCCGCCTTGGGTCTCGATTTCGCCGTGTGGGTAGCGATTGCATCCATCAGCGCCGGAGACAGACAATCATAGGGTTCGAGTCCGAGCTCCTTGAGGCGGGATCTGATACCCGACATTTCCGATGGAGCGACGCCGGACTCGATCACGGACGATACGAACGCCGCAAACGCCGGCGCCGCCGAACCGGCTTCCTGGAACAGTTCGGGGTGGATGAAGTCGAGGCCGTAGAACGGATGCCCCTTGTTCTCGATCCGCCCGTACATGTGGGTGCCGCAGCCCTTGCAGGCGTATCGCTGGATCGTCGCGGACGTGTCGACAATCTGCAGCTTGTCGCCGTTTTCGAATACGGTCACGTTTTCGCGCGGCACAACGGCAACCACCGAGAAGGTTGCCCCTTCGGGCTTCCAGCACTTGGTACAGCCGCAGGCGTGATTGTGGGCGACATCGCCCTTGATGCCGACCTTGACCGGTTTGTCCTTGCACTTGCAGACGAGGGTGCCGCCGGCAAAGGCGCCTGAACCTTTCTTGACGCCGTTGTCGACCGATGGGTGGATATGAACAGTCATGGGACTACCCTCCTTATGTTTGACGTGCTGCGACTCAGAATACGACGACCGAACGGATCGACTTGCCCTCGTGCATCAGATCAAAACCCTTATTGATGTCCTCCAGCTTGAGGACGTGGGTGATCATCGGATCGATCTCGATCTTTCCGTTCATGTACCAATCAACGATTTTCGGCACATCGGTGCGGCCACGCGCGCCGCCGAACGCGGTGCCTTTCCACACCCGGCCGGTCACGAGCTGGAACGGCCGGGTCGCGATTTCCTTTCCGGATTCCGCCACCCCGATCACCACGGAGACGCCCCAGCCGCGATGACACGCCTCGAGCGCCTGGCGCATGACAGTGGTGTTTCCGGTGCAATCGAAGGTGAAGTCGGCGCCACCGTCGGTGAGCGTAACCAAGTGCGCAACGATGTCACCGCCGATCTTTGACGGATTGACGAAATGCGTCATGCCGAAGCGACGGCCCCATTCCTCCTTGCTGTCGTTGATGTCGACGCCGATGATCCTGTCGGCGCCTACCATCCTGGCGCCTTGAATGACGTTCAGTCCGATTCCGCCAAGTCCGAACACCACCACATTGGCGCCCGGCGTGACGTTGGCGGTGTTGACCACCGCGCCGACGCCGGTCGTGACGCCGCAGCCGATGTAGCAACTTTTGTCGAAAGGGGCGTCTTCGCGGATCTTTGCCACCGCGATTTCCGGCAGCACGGTGAAGTTCGAAAACGTCGAACAGCCCATGTAGTGAAAGATCGGCTTGCCTTTACGGCTGAAACGCGATGTGCCGTCGGGCATCACGCCTTTGCCCTGCGTGGCGCGAATTGCGGTGCAGAGATTCGTCTTCCGGCTTAGGCAGCTTTTGCACTGCCGGCATTCGGGCGTGTAGAGCGGGATTGCATGGTCGCCTGGTTTCACCGACGTCACGCCCGGGCCGACCTCGCGAACGATGCCGGCGCCCTCGTGGCCGAGGATCGAAGGAAAGATTCCCTCGCTGTCGAAACCGTCGAGCGTATAGGCGTCAGTGTGACAGATCCCCGTCGCCTTTATCTCGACAAGGACCTCACCGGCCTTCGGACCGTCGAGGTCGACCTCGACGATCTCAAGCGGCTTCTTTGCTTCGAATGCGACTGCAGCGCGCGTCTTCATTGCAGACTCCAGGGTTGGACTTGAAAGCGTTGCAGGGCATCGTGGCCCACGCGCTCTGAATCCTCCGAAAGATTATTTTCGGCCCATGCAGGAATTCTCCTCCTTGGTGTAGGCCTCGGTCTTGTCTTCCTTCTTGGCCGGACGCACGCGTCCGACGGCGTCATGGGCGCGGGCACGCAGATAGATGTATAGGTCGTCCATGTAGCAGGCGACGTTTGGATTATCGCCCAGCGCCGGCATGACGGAGTTGCCGCTTTTGCGGCCGCTTGCGACGACGCCGACGAAGTCGCCGTAACTCATCGTCTTGAGCGAATCCGTGACGGCCGGCGCGTAGGTCGATCCCATCCCGTCGGGACCATGACAGACATGGCATTCCGAGTGATAACGGCGGTAGCCGGAGTAGGTGTACCAATCCACGGTGCCGTCGGGGGCGACCTTGAAGGTCGGGTTGCCTTCCTTGTCGAGATACTTGCCATTCTCGGATTTGACGGGAGTCGGATCGACGGCGCCCGCAGCAAAGGCTATTCCGCCTGATATCACGCTGATCATCGCAGCACCCACAAACCAGATTTTACGCAAGAGCTTGCCCTCGAGATGCGGTGGTAGGCGAACCGGCGCATGGAGCAACTCCATGCGCCGGTTCTGAGGTGGCTCAGCTCACTGCGGCAGCGCGAATACGGTCAGTGCTCCGCCGAGCGCGGTGTAGTTGCTCAGCGCGGCGTAGCCGCCGACGGCGCCGAGGCCGGCGGTCGGATCGGTCAGACCGGCTGCAAGACCAATACCCGCCCAGCCACCGACGCCGGAAAGCACCGCAATGTACTGCCTGCCGCCCTGCTCATAGGTCGTGACGTTGCCGATGATGCCGGACGGGGTCTTGAACTTGTAGAGTTCCTTGCCCGTCTTGGCGTCGACCGCCTTGAGGTACCCCTCCAGCGTTCCGTAGAACACCACGCCGCCGGCGGTAGCGAGCACGCCGGACCACACCGAGAACTGCTCCTTGTTCGACCAAGCGATCTTGCCGGTCTTGTTGTCCCAGGCGATGAAGTTGCCCATATGGGTCGCGCCGGGAGGCGGATACATCGAGAGCGTGGCCCCGACATAGGGCTGGCCGGCGGTGTAGCTTACCTTGAACGGTTCATAGTCCATGCAGACGTGGTTGGTCGGCACATAGAACAGTTGCGTATCCGGCGAGTAAGCTGCCGGCTGCTGGTCCTTGGTGCCGAGCGCCGCTGGACAGATACCCTTGGTGTTTTTGTCCTCGCCGCCTTTCTCGGTCGAGTATTGATCAACGACCTTGGGACGCCCGTAGGTCGGCGAGCTCTTGTTCATATCGACGCCGGTGGTCCAGTTGACCGTCGGGTCATACTTCTCGGCCACAAGCAATTCTCCGTTGGTGCGGTCCATCGTATAGGCCAGCCCGTTGCGGTCGAAATGGGTGAGAAGCTTGCGTTCCGTGCCGCCGATCTGCTGATCGCTGAGAATCATTTCGTTGACGCCGTCGTAATCCCATTCATCGTGGGGGGTCATCTGATAGACCCAGCGGGCCATCCCGGTATCAGGATTGCGCGCGAAAATGGTCATCGACCATTTGTTGTCGCCCGGCCGCTGCTTCGGATTCCAGGTCGAGGGATTTCCCGAGCCGTAGTAAACCAGGTTCAAAGCGGGGTCATAGGACAGCCAACCCCATGTGCAGCCTCCGCCGATCTTCCACTGATCGCCCTGCCAGGTCTTGAGGCTCGAATCCTTGCCGATCGGCTTGCCGAGTTCGGTGGTCTTCTCGGGATCGACCATGAGCTGATCGTCCGGCCCTTGGGAGAATGCCCGCCACAACAGCTTGCCTGACTTGAGATCGTAGGCGGTGACGTGACAATGCACGCCGAATTCGCCGCCGGAAATACCGACCAGGATCTTGTCCTTGACGACCAGCGGCGCGGAGGTTCCGGTCGAGCCCTTGCTGGGATCGCCGTTCTTCGCACTCCACTCCACCTTGCCGGTCTTGGCATCGAGGGCGACCAGGGTGGTATCGGCCTGGTGCAGGAAGATCTTGCCGTCGCCATAGGCCACGCCGCGGTTCACGGTGTCGCAACACATCACCGGGATGACGTTCGGATCCTGCTTCGGCTCGTACTTCCAGACGATCTGCTGGTCCTTGGATAGGTCAAGAGCATAGACCTTGTTGGGGAATGGCGTGTGAACGTACATCATGTTGCCGATGATGAGCGGTCCGCCTTCGTGGCCGCGCAGCACGCCGGTCGAGAACGTCCATGCGACCTGCAGTTTGCCGGCATTGGCCGCGGTAATCTGGTTGAGCTTTGAGTAGCGCGTATTGGCGTAGTCTCCTGCCGGCATCACCCAATCCTTCGGGTTCTGCGACATCTTGATCAATTCGTCGTTGGCCACCGCGGTGCCTGCGGTAAACGCCGCCATAGAGCCAAGACAAGTTGCAAATAGCACTTTGCGCATCGCGTCCTCCCACTGATGAACTCTCGGGTTCCGTCGAGACGGCCCAGCTTTTTCCATTTTGTGCCGTATCCTTATCCCGTCCGGTAATAGGAAACTTGCCCAAGAGGGAACGGCATTTGCTCCAAAGCGAAACGCAACCGATTTCTCGCTTCCGGGCGCAAATCCAGCTGGCGCGGCTATCGATGCGGCAGTGCAATGGAGCACGTGGCAGGAAGATGCTTGCGCGGGGCGACGGGCGAGTTTTCCCTTGACGGAGCAGGAACTAAGTTAGACGATCAATCCTAGGGGATACGTTGCTCAGCAACAAAAGCTGCTTTAATCCGAGGTAGATATCGCTTCATCGTGACCGAGCCGCGCGCGGCAACAGTCACGTTTCTCGAATCGGTGGCTGGAAATGTCGGATACCGTCCACTCGCTTACCACCGCCGGTTTATCGCCAAAGAAGCAGATTCAGTGCTGGTCAGATGCGCTGGCGGATCTCTGCGGCCAATTTGACATCGATCCGCTGAAAGCGTCATCGCTCGAGGCGCGGGTCAACTACACAACGGTCTCGCGGCTGAAGCTCTGTCAGATCGAGGTGAGCCAGCATCGGATCGCGCACGCGGTGTCTCGTTCACAAGCCAGCGAACATCCCTATGTGAAGATCCTGTTTCAGACGCACGGAATTTCCTATTTTGAGCAGGACGGCCGCCGCTTCGAACTGATGCCAGGCGATTGTCTGGCCTACGATGTTTCCTGTCCGCATACGATCATCAGTCCGGCGTTGACACGGCACGAGGTCGTGATCGTGCCGAAGGCGCTGCTGCAGGAGCGCGGCTTCCACATGGCGAGGATGTCGGCGTGCAAGCTTTCGGCGCGCACCGGTACCGGCCGCATCGCCCATGACTTCGTGCATGCCGCGTTCGAACAGGCTGCGAAACTGTCACCGAACAACGCCGTCGTCGTCGCTGATTCGCTGATCGATCTCCTGTTGTTGCCGCTCCGCGAGGCGGACGCGGCGTTCGATCGTGGCGGACCCGAGGCGATGTATATTCGCGCCCAGGCGTTCATCCGCGAACATCTGCGCGACCCTGATCTCTGCATCGACCAGATTTCCGCCGCACTGGGCTGCACCAAACGCTATCTGCACATGCTGTTCAGCGACAGGGGAATCACTGTCAGCGACTATATCTGGCACGCGCGATTGCAGAACTGCCGGCACGAACTGGAGACTCACGCCGGAAAGACGGTTACGGATGTCGCATTTTCATGGGGCTTTTCTAGTTCGTCCCATTTCAGCCGGGTCTTCCGCAAGTATTTCGGAGTTGTTCCGTCTTCCATCCATAAGGCGCAGCACGGAAGCCCGCGGTCAGGCGCTCCCTAGTTGTCGCGCGCCGGCTTAAACCCCAGCAGCGCTCAACAATCTCTTGGCCGCGGCTTGGGACCACGCTTGTCGACCGGCACATTGCAATTGTCGATCCGTTGCTCGTCCATCCACTTCCTGCCGACACGCTCCTTTCCGGTTAGGGATGCTGGCGGTGTTTCTGAATCCAGGGTCGGCTGGCCAAGCCGCGAACGGTCCTCGGCATCTGCTGGCAGCGTAAGGAGAAGGGCGAGGAATGCACTGAGTGTTCCAATGTACAGCGATCGCATGAATGGCCTCGCAACCTTGGTCCGCGGTCGGAGGGAACCTAGGCGCGCCCGACCAAGCAGTGGTGCGATCCACCTGGCCACCCGGAACCTGCGGCCATCTGTCCCCCACGCCACAAGCTGCGATAGGATAGTCGAAACCGGCAGGTCACGGCATCACATTCGGGGGATGCCGTAACGCCCATCCCGCATTGGTAACACAGAGCTTTGTCCAGAAGAGAAGTGGCCTTGCCCGGGAGAGAAGTACCTTGGCGCACATGTGCTCGGCTTCGATGTGCCGCACTTGCGCTGCGTCCGGGGCGGCTCTAGGTTCAACTTGGTGCGACGTCGCGCCAAAACTACCTGGGAGACCCAAATGACGTGGAAGACTCCGAAGATCGTCGAAGTGCCGGTGGGCATGGAAATCAACATGTACGCCTGCGCATCGCGCAAGTAGACTGCATCGAAACGATCTGCCCGGCTCTGGCAACGCGCGCTGCTGCTTCGAGCCGCGGCAGACGTCCGGTTCGATAGTTCGTCTGATGCAGTATCCAAGGCGTGACTGGACCAAAAGCGCAATCTCCAATTGCCTTGCATCGACAGGCGAAAGTTCGACGCGTCAGGCTTCTCGTAGAGGAAGCTTTGCTATTCGAGTTCCACGTATTGTGACCCTCGCGCCTGAACCGGCGTCGCCGTCACCGGAACGCGGGGACCGCGAATTCCAATTCCATGGCCGCCAGCCCCTGCATTATGGTAGGGTTGCGTCGATCAGTGGCGCCTCGTTTCATTCACGTCGTTTTTCATTCCTATGGCTTTTGAATGCCGTTTCGTTCGAAGATCATCCGGATGGCGTTTGTGTGTCTCTGCGCGCTGCTTCCCGGCGGCGTTTGCGCTGAGGGCATCGATACCGAGCATCTGTTCGGTTTCATGATCGGCACCGACATCGGAAAGGTCGGAGAGCGCGAATTCCAGAGCCAGACTTTCGGACGATTTGCCAGGAACGGCGGGAACTACCGGGCAATCGGCCAGGAATTTCAATTGGAATTCGTGCCTGTCAGGAATGTCCGGGTGGAACTAGGCACCAGCTTTACGTCCCATTTCATCCGCGGTGTACCTAGTCTGGAAGATCGACGGCAGTTGTCGTGGGAAGGTATTTCCGTGGACCTGCGCTACCGGTTTCTCGATCGGGACGCGGCCGCATTTGGCTTTACCATGGTGGTAGAAACCTACGCCACCCGCATCAACGAGACCACGGCGGCGGCGGTCCGAAGCTACGGTACAGGATTAACGCTGGCGTTCGACCGGGAAGTGATTCCGAATGTCGCCGTTGCCGCACTCAATCTGATCTACCAGCCGGAATGGACGCGGCAGGTCGGCATCGGGACTGCAGAGCAGGAATCGACTGTCGGCGCCGCGTTCGCCATGATGGTGCGAACACGTCCGGATTTCCTTCTCGGCGGTGAAGCACGCTATCTGCGTCAGTATGAGGGGATCGGTTTGCAAGAACTGACGGGTCAGGCGCTATTTGTTGGACCAACCGCCTATTTCCAATTGTCGCCGCGTTCACGATTGACCGCAGCCTGGAGTATTCAGGCCTGGGGACGTCCGGCCGGATCGAATGCGGCCCTCGATCTGGCCAACTTCGAACGCCATCACGTGCGGCTGAGATTCGGCGTTAACTTTTGAGGCGGACGGCCGCCACGGCGCCGACCTGGGGCCGGGTATTCACGGTATGGTGAAGCTTTGCCTGCCTGTTACGTAGCTGTTTGTGTTATCTTTCAACGCACTAGCTCTGGGAATCTCAGGCATGAATGCGATCGACCTGGTATTGACGGTATGTGCCGTGCTGTCGCCGGCCACCTGCGAAGAGAGGCATCTTGTATTTGTCTCGAACGCGTCCTTGCAGCAATGTGTCATGGCTGCGCAGCCTTATATCGCGCAATGGGTTGGCGAGCATCCCAAATGGACCGCAGTGAAGTGGCGCTGCGAATATCCGCGCCTCAACGACCGGGCGGATAAGGGCGTGGTTGCGCCCGCAGGCTGAAGCGATCTTGCGCGGCTGCAGCAAGGATTACTTGCTGCAGTCCTTCAAATCCTTGTCGGCTATCGAGAACACTGCGTCTGCCCTGATTTCGATGTCTCTCACCAGGCATTGCCTTGAGTCGCGATAACTCACCTTGGCATCGTAGCGTCCCGGCTCCACGCTCGTGATGCGCAGGCGTTCGTTGTGGTCGACCTCCTTGTCCCTGTCGTTCAGGGTTTGGTTCGGTCCCCAGGCGTCCGTCCCGGCCGGCGACAACTGAAAACCTGAGATCGTCGAGGTGGTCAGGTTCCAGAGCCGGATGCCCTTGCTCTGCGCGGCAACGTCGCCAGCGCCAGCGAACAATAGCAGAACCAAGCCCAGCATGCATCGCATCACTCAATCCTCCCGTGGCAAACCTGAAGGCGTCAGTGCCTTATCAGACGTTCCCGGTTTTTCGCCTTCTCGAAATTTCTTGCGCGGTCGAGGCCGATTGGAGCTATCAACTTCGTTGAATCAAGATCGGCGCCGTCGAAATCGGTTTCGACGACCGTGACCCCGGTCAAGTCGGCGCCACCGAGTTGGGCGTTCTTGAGGGAAGCACCCGTGAGGTCGGCAGCTTTCAGCGAGGCAAATTCGAGATCGACGCGAGACAGGTTTGCGCCGCGCGCATTCAACCGTTCCAGATTGGCGGATTTCAGCACCGCGCGCATCAGGCCCATCGACTGGTTGCGCATGTCGGCGCTCAGATTTGCACCCGAGATCGAGGCTCCGACGAGACTCGCGCTGGAAAGATCGGCGGCAATGCGTGCTCCCGAGAGATCGGCGCCATCGAGCCGGGCGCGAGCCATCTGCGAGGCGAACAGGTTGGCGCCTTTCAGGCTTGCGCCCGTAAGATCCGCCTCGAGCAGCCACGCCTGATCGAGAATGGCGTGATCCAGTTTCACGCCGGTCAGCTTCGTCTTGTTGAGCCGTGCAGCGCGAAAAATCGCAGCCGACAGGTTGAGCCCCGAGAGGTCGAGGCCGGACAATCGCTTTCCGGTGAAATCGGCGGGCGCGGCGATGGTCGCCGCAGCGAGCGCGGCTTCGACTTCTGCACGGTTCATTTCGGCCGTAACCATATCGGGCGACGACAGGTCGATGTGACGCATCATGTCCTGCGCCGCCGCTGTCATGGTCATCACAGCAAGACTGAGCACTGCGATTCCGGGCCAGCGTTTCACGGTTATCCTCCGCAGCAGCATGCGAACAAAAGTCACATCGTGTCAGAGCCACTAGTTCGAACGTCATCTTTTCTGCGGGTTAGTCATAGCATAGTCTCGCAGTCCAGAGCGGGGAGAAAGTCGATGGCGCCTTACGGATCGGTACGACGAATCGTCACCGCGTTGACCGCGCTGGGGGCGACGGCAATGATCGCGAGGGCTCAGGAAATCAACGATTACCCGACTTCGGCACGAGCGGAATATGTCTTTGGCTGTCTCAAGGCGAATGGCGAGACACGACAGGCGATGGAACAATGTTCCTGTTCAATCGACATTATCGCGTCGCTCCTGCCCTATCACCGCTATGTCACCGCCGAAACCGTCCTAAGCATGTCGCAGGTTCGGGGCAATCTGGGTGGACAATTCCGTACTTCCGAGCAGGCGGCTGGAGCGCTCAATGAACTCCGGCGGGCGCAGGCCGAAGCGGAAGTGAGATGTTTCTAGACGCGTCGGCGCAAGCGCCGATGTTGGCCTATCGCGTCGCGTCAAATGCCGGAATCGTCGATCTTCCACTCCTTCCGGAATACGTGTCCTTGGGTATCCCTGGCTTCGGCGCGGAAACGTTTCGCGCCATTCGAAACATAGGTAAAGCGGATATTGGGGTCTTCCGAGATTGAGATCCCACCTTCCATCGAAAGTACCAGACTATCATCTTGCCACAGCCGCAATTCGTTTACAAAGAAGGCCGGGAGGTAGAGCTGTGTCACTTGATCCATCTGCAGGCCGGAATGGCTGGGATGACTGATCATGATCTGCGCCTCGCGGGCGCCGCTGGTAGGGCCCTGACTGGGTCGCGCGAATTGCCGATATCGCATCTGGCCCAACCTATTCCTGGCTTCGTCGATGTCCTTGGTGGCCGGGGCGGAGCAGCCACCGGAGGCCTTCACGTAAGTTTTCGTCATGTAAAGCTTGCCGTCGCTCAGTTCCGCTACGGCATGAACATCGGTATAGTTGTTGACACGCACCCGCGTCGAGATTTCGGTCACATTGGCGTCGGGGCCCAGTTCGAACTTTGCGGCCATTGGTGCTGGGTTTTGGTCGATGACCAGCGTGATCGTGAGCACGCGGCGGCTGTCGCCCAGCGGCAGTTTGGTACGCAGGGTGACGGGAACGATCGCCGCATCCTCGGCACGATACGGCATCTCGATAGCGATCACGTCGGCGCCATCGTTCATCGGACGATTGTTGAAGATGTCCTGGGCCAGGCCGGGCCACGGATCGTAGGCCTCGGGCGTTGCGGCGGGCGCACCACGCACGCCGAGCATGACGCTCAGGAGACTGGCGACGCAGAGAAGATGGAAACGACGTCCAAGCATGGCTGCTGCCCCTCGCTGGGATGGAACGTTGCGCCGTCAATATACGCCATCAGGCGGGCTATTCCCATTCAATTTAGGAAAATGCGGTGTTTCATTGCGCGCATTGTAGTCGTCGAACAATTGCCATCGCGATCGCTCGGTGGCCGCGGCGGTGTCGGCAGCGACCGTAATCGGCTCGCCACGGGCGATGAGCTTGCGAACATCCCACGCCAGTGTCTCGAGGTAACGTCGCTGGTCGGAGAGGGCGCCCGGCCAGTCGCTCACAGGTTCGTGACCGGGAAACACGCGTTTTGCGGGAAGGGTGCTGAGTTCGTCGATCACCCCCAGCCATCCGCGAATACTGCCGTCCAGCACCGGAATGTGGGTGGGGAATACGAGATCGCCCGCGAACAGGGTTTTGGTTTGCTCGTCGAGCGCGGAGAGGTCGTTGTCGCGTGCGCGGTAGGCCACGACCTTAAGGTCAGGATTAGCGAACCGAGATCGAGCTTGACGGTGCCGCCGACGAGGAGCGTGGGCGGTATCATGCGCACCCCATCCAACAACTGGTCGCCCATGGTCCGTCGAAATGCTTCAAGATAGAATTGTCCGCGATATCGTTCGTAGTGGTCCCGGTGAAGCGGGTTTGCGCCGCAGCATGGCTGGCCGATCCATCCCGAAGATTATTCCTGTTGCACGCCATCGCCCACTGCGCAATCTATGGCTGGCAGCCGGTGTTTGATCGAGAGGAACACAGCAATGACAAATCTTGCGCGACGTCCCGGCTTGCTTCTCGCGCTGATGGCGATCACTGCAACACTTGCCGGCGCCAGCATTTCCCGGGCGCAGACGAATGATGGCACCGACCTGTCACTCGAACTCGTCGATCCCAAGGTGCTGAGGGTCTGTTCCGATCCGCACAATTTGCCGTTCTCGAACGACCAGGGTGAGGGCTTCGAGAACAGGCTCGGCGAGCTATTCGCGGAAAAGCTGCAGAAAAAGCTGGATTACATGTACTTTCCGCAAGCGACCGGTTTCGTCCGGATGACGTTAGCCGCTCATCGCTGCGACGTCATCATGGGCTTTCCGCAAGGCGATGACATGGTCCAGGGTACCAATCCCTACTACCGGACGGCATACGCGCTGGTTACCAAGCAAGGCAGCGGTCTTGACGAGGTCGCGACCCTGGGCGACAGTCGCCTGAAGGGAAAGCATATCGGTATTGTTGCCGGCACGCCGCCCGCCACCAGCATGACCGCCAATGGTTTGATGGCGGACGCCAAGTCCTACCCGTTGATGGTCGATACGCGCATCGATTCGTCGGCAGAAGTCATGATCGACGACCTGACGTCGGGAAAGATTGACGCCGCCATTCTGTGGGGACCGATCGCCGGCTTTTTCGCCAAGAAAGCGAGCCCGCCACTTCATGTCACGCCCCTTGTCAAGGAAACCATGGGATCCCGGCTTGCCTATCGCATCGGCATGGCGGTCCGGCCAGCCGACCAGAACTGGAAACGGCTTCTCAATCGTCTGATCCAGGAGAACCAGCCGGCCATCAACAAGATACTGCTCGACTTCGGCGTTCCCTTGCTCGACGAGAATGACCGGCCGATCGGCGCCGAGACGGCGACGAAGTCGCCATGATACGGAGGCTTGCGTGTGTGGTCGTTGCGACCTTTGCGCTCGCAGCCGAAGCTCACGCGCAGCAGAACGTGGCCGAGCCTGACGAATACCGCACGGACAATTATCGCGCGCCTGTTCCTGCAACGCTCGCCGGCGTACGCGTCTTAACAACCGCAGAGGCCGAAGCGATCTGGCGCGCAGGCAAGGGTGCCTTCATCGACGTGCTGCCGCGTGCGCCAAAGCCTCAAAACCTTCCTTCTGGCACGGTCTGGCGCGACAAGCCGCGGCTTAACATTCCCGGCAGCATTTGGTTGCCGGACACTGGATACGGCAAACTGGCGGCGGCAACCGAGGCCTATCTGCGGCGGGGGCTCGAACGGGCTTCCGGCGGCAACAATGCTGCGCTGCTCGTGATCTACTGTCAGGAAAGCTGCTGGATGTCCTGGAACGCGGCGAAACGAGTGCTGTCCTACGGCTATCCCAATGTGGCCTGGTACCCTGAGGGAACCGAAGGTTGGGAGCACGCCAACCTGCCGGTCGCTGAAGCGCAGCCTGAACCCAGAACAGACGAAGAAGGGTTATCACCGCGTTAGCGCGTATTTCCTTGCAGGGTCGCGGGTTCGCTATTCAATCTCCTGTTGGATCATACGGCCAAGCGCGAACAACCGCTGGTCGATCGCGGTAGGCACCTCACAGACGAATTTGACCACGCGCTGCCGGTCCTCAAAAATTCGGGTTTGCCAGACCAGTTGATTGCTGAGATCGTCGATCCGGGTCTGGTCGGGCGGGGACGCACCCTGCAGCGCATGCAGGGCAGACACATCGGATCGGATCTTGTCTGCTGCGTCGCGCTGCTTGCGGGTGATCCGTTCCAGTCCGTTTATGACCGACGTGCGCTGTGCGTTGAGACTCTCGAACAGGCCAGCGAACAGGAGTTTGCCCGCCGTGGCCTTTTCGACCGCCGAACCCACGAAAGATTCCGCAATCAGCTTCTGGGCGTCGTCAAGGGAGGTCCGTCTGGCGGCCAGCTTCGAAACCAGCGCGCTCACCTTGATGTCGTCCTTCCATTTGTCCTTGATGTCGTCGAGCGGCGGACCTGCCCATACCGCGGCGAGCGAGATTTCCGGGACCTTGGCCTGGGTACATGGCCAGTCCGGGTAGCGCGGATCGGCGGCAAGGCAGATTTCAGTCGACGCTGCGGCGAAGAGGAGCACCCCGATCGCGATCTGCCGTCTCATGTCTCGCCTCCAGCGGGCCCGCGGCGGACCAGGCCGCGTGATGGATCATAGGCGTATATGGCTCCGATCATGAAGGCCGTCGTGCAGCAAAAGACGACGACCAGCGAAATCCAGTTTGTCTGTCCGTACAGCGCGAAGCGTATCAGTTCGACCGCATGGGTAAATGGATTGAACAGGCAGACATAGTAGAGCAGGGGACTGCTCTCTTGCACCCGCCAAAGCGGATAAAGCGCAGACGAGGCGAAGAACATCGGGAAAATGACAAAATTCATGACGCCGGCAAAGTTCTCGAGCTGCTTGATGCCGGAGGAGATCAGCATGCCGAGCGCGCCCAGCATCAAGCCCGAAAGGACCAGCGCCGGCAGCACCGTGAGATAGCCGATCGGCGGCGGTGCGATATCCCAGAACCAGGCGATCAAGAGGAAAGCATAGACCTGAAGCAATGAGACAGCGGTTCCCGCCCCAAGTTTGCAGAACAGCAGATACCAGCGCGGCAACGGGCTTACCAGCAAGGTACGCATATTTCCCATCTCGCGGTCGTAGACCATCGATAGCGACGATTGCATACCGTTGAAAAGCTGGATCATCGCCACCAATCCGGGCGCGATATAGACCTCATAGAGGATGTAGGTTTCGTAGGGCGGGATGATGGAGATGCCGAGGACCTGACGGAAGCCGGCGGCGAAGATGAAAAGCCACACCAGCGGCCTGACCAGCGCCGAAACAAAACGTTCGCGCTGGTGCACGAAGCGCAGGGCCTCGCGCCACACGATGCCGTTCAGGCAGGTGACATATTGCACGAGCGAGAAGCCACCGTGGTTTCGGTTGACGGTCGTGGACCTCATGGCGCGGAGCTCCCAGGATCCGCCGCAGCCTCGGTCAAGCGCATGAATGCGGAATTGATGTCACGGGCTCCGGCGTCGGCGACGATGTTCTCGGCCCGGCCATGCGCAAGAACCCGGCCCTGATGCAGGACCACAAGGTCATCTCCGGGCATGGTCTCGTCAAATAGATGGGTCGCCCACAACACGCCGATGCCTTGCTCGATGACAAGCTGCCGGACGTGTCCGAGCATGTCGGTGCGGGCCTTGACGTCGAGCCCGACGGTGGCCTCGTCAAGCAGCAGCAGGCGCGGACGATGCAGCAAAGCGCGCGCGATTTCCAGCCGCCGCATCTGACCGCCCGATAGGTCGCGGACCTTGCTACCGGCGCGGTCCGCAAGTGCGATGCGCGTCAGCAGGTCCTCGCTGCGCAGGCGTGCCGCGCGCTTGGCGATGCCGTGCAGGGCGGCGTGGTAGAGCAGATTCTGCGTCACCGAGAGGTCGAGATCGAGCGTGCGGGACTGGAATACCACGCCAAGCAGCCGCAACGCTTCGCTGGGCGCAAGGCCGATGTCGTGGCCGAAAATGCCGATGCGCCCAGCCTGAATGCCGAACAACCGCGTAATCAACGAGAACAACGTGCTCTTGCCGGCGCCATTGAGGCCAAGCAGCGCGGTGAAGCTCGCCGGTGCAACCTCGAAGTTGACGTCAACCAGAGCCCGCCTTGATCCATAGGAATGACTGACGCCTTCGATCGACAATGCGGGAGTAACCGCCGGATCGTCCCGGGTTGGGATGTCCGGCGGTGCGAGACCGGCATTGTGCGCGCTGATCGCCGTCATGGCTGAGCAAACGTAATTCCCCAGGGCAGTTCGCCGACCTGGATTGTCTTGATCACCTTTTGCGCTGCCACGTCGATCACCGAGACATCGTTTGAAACGCCGTTGGTCACCAGCAGATATTTCTCATCCGGGGTGAAGGCCATGTGCCACACCCGTTGCCCGACCAGAAGATATTTCGTGACCTTATGGGTGTTTGCATCGACAATCGCAATTCGGTTGGCGGGGCCGAGCGCAATGAAAGCGGTCTTGCCGTCCTTGGTGATCCCGATGCCGACCGGCTGGATCGCCTCGCGCCGCAGGCCAGGGATGCTGAACTCAATCTTGCCGGTAATGATCCGTTTGGCAGGATCGATGATGGAGACGGTGCCGCCGATCTCCGACGACACCCACAATTCGGAGCTGTCACGCTTGAATGCGGCAAAGCGTGGCCGCGCATCGACCAGCACATTGGCGACGATCTGACGCGTCGCGGTGTCGATGAAATGCGCCATGTTGGTAGTCTCTGAGGTATTGATCAGGATCTTGCCGTCCGGGCTGATCGCCATGCCTTCGGGCTCGACGCCGACCTGGACATCACCGACGCGGACGCGCTTTTCGAGGTCGATGATTGTCACTGTGTTGTCGTTCTCGTTGGCGACATAGAGGATCTTGCCGGCGGCATCCTGGGTGAACAGTTCCGGATCGGGGCCGGAGGGCAGGCTGTCCACCACCTGCTGGGTCGCGGTATCGATCACCTCGATCCTGTCGTCATCGCCGACCGCGACCAGCACGAATTTGCCGTTCCTCGTGAACTCGATGCCGCGCGGTCGCTGGCCGACCTTGATGGTATTGGTGACAGTCCATTTTTCGGTATCGATCACTGATACCGTGTTGCTTTTCTCGTTCGACACATAGGCGATGAAAGCCATAGCGGGCGTTACGGCCGCGAGCCACCCAGCTATTCCGGGAAGCAGACATCGACGCCACATCCGCGATCCCTCCGTCATCGATTCAGTTTGCATTTGGTTTCGGGCCGGTCGACGCCGAGAGTGTCAAGTTCGGAATGCTGATGCAAGAAGCCCTCCTGCGGCGAAACCGAGACGACCATGCGTCCATCGACCAGCAGGATGGGTTGGCGAAGCTGCAGGTTCCAGTCCCGCAGCGTCAGTCGCTGCCCCTTGAACGCCGCAACGGAAAAATCAGCTCCGTTGAGAAAGTCAAACACCGATTTCGGGTCGCCGGAGTTGATGCGCGACGTTGCTTCGCCGATCATGCGCGCTGCGGTCCAGGCCTGCATGTCCCGTGCCGTCATGCGCCGCGAATTCAGCTTGATGAAGCGGTTTTGTATCTGGATCGCGCCCCACTGGTCGTGCGCCGCGTCCCAGCTCGTCGGCACCAGGCCTGCCGAGCCGGCGATCGGCCGCGGGTCCCAGGTGCGGTAAGGCAGATAGGAGGCGAAAACCTCGCTTTCGTCGGCAGCGACGAGAACGTCATAGGCCGGCGCTTGCTGCGTAAAGACGGGCATCTGGCGCTGGATCAGGGTCACGCCGCTGTCGGTGCGGCGCGCGCCGCCGGCATCTTCGAATACACGTTCCTGAACGATCTTGGCTCCAAATCGCGCGGCCGCGCGTCGCAGCGCATCGGCGTAGAGCTTGTCGGCCTCATGTGAACCGACCACCAGCAGCCAGCGCTTCCACTGCTTCCATACCAGATACTGGGCCAACGCGTCGGCGAGCATCGAGCGGGTCGGCGCAACATGGATTACATTGGTACGGCAATCCTGCTCGCGCAGCCGATCGTCGGTCGATCCGGCGTTCAGCAGCACGGTCTTGCTGCCGCGAAGCGCATCGGAAGCCTTCAAGAGCGCCTCGGCAGGAAGATCGGCGATGATGAAGCCGTTGCGGCTGGCGAGGGCCGTTGCCGCCTTGGCGATATCCTCGCCATCCTTCAGCCGAACCTCCTCCAGGTAGAAGCGCTGATTGAGAAATTTTCCGGTGGTGTTGTTGTCCTCGATCGCAAGACGCGCGCCCGCGATGCCGTCATTCTCCGAGGGTTGTTCGACGAGAGACAATTTCGATCTGACGCCGGCCTGGCCGAGATAACCGATGCCGACCTCGACCGGGTCGGCGGCGAGCGCGTAGCTGGCCAAGAGGCTGATGCCGATCACACCGACCAATTGTCGGATCATGGGCGCTCCCTGATGCCCCTCGACCTGACGACGATGGAGGCGCGCTTGCCTTTGCAGGCACTCTTGACTTGAAACATGACGGAATTGCTCTAACTTGCAAGTTCGCATTTCGTCGTTGCGCGACGGTCGAGTTCGGGGGTCACGGTCATGAGAGCGTACTTTGCCCTGGCCGCACTCATACTCCTGGTGTCGGTACCGGCGCGCGCCGATCCACCGAAGCTGGCGATCTTCGATTTCGAGTTGTTGGATACGAGCCTCGAGGGCGAGATGAGAGGGCCTCAAGCCGACGAGCACGACCGACTGATGCGCATCGGCGATCTGGTGCGCAGGCAGTTGACGGAATCCGGAAAGTTCCAGCTCCTCGACATTTCTCCGGTGAAGGCAGCGGCTGAGGGCAGCAATCTCCAGGCCTGCGGCGGCTGCGACGTTCAATATGCGCAGCAGATCGGCGCCGATCTGGTCATCACCGGGCTCATAAGGAAGATCTCGACCTTGATTCTTAACCTGACGATCTTCGTGCGCGATGTCCATACCGGACAACTCATTACCGCAATGAATGCCGATTTCCGCGGCAACACCGATGAATCCTGGATGCGGGCGACGAACTATCTCGTGCGCAACCGATTGCTGGCGCCGAATTATGGCAAGCCCCAGCCGCAATGAATAATAGACAATTCAAGCCTTCAGGCGCGCGGCATGCCAGCGCAAATGATCGGCCATGAACGTCGAGATGAAATAGTAGCTGTGATCGTAACCTGGCTGGCGGCGAAGGGTGAGGGGAATGTTCGCCTTCTCGCAGGCATCCTTCAGCAATTCCGGGCGAATCTGCTCGGCGAGAAATTGATCGGCGTCGCCATAGTCCACCAGTAAATCGGAGAATCTGGCACCGTCCTCGATCAGCGCAACCGCATCATGTCTGCGCCATGCTTGCTTGTCGGCTCCGAGATAGCCTCCCAGCGCCTTGATACCCCACGGAACTTGCGAGGGAGCAACGATCGGCGCAAAGGCACTGACGGCGCGGTACCGATCCGGATGGCGCAAAGCGACGGTCAGTGCGCCGTGGCCTCCCATGGAATGACCGAGGATGGATTGCCGCCGGGCATCGATGGGAAAATTATCGGCGACCAGTTTCGGCAGTTCCTCCGTGACATAACTCCACATGCGGTAGTTGCGCGCGAAAGGCTCCTGCGTTGCGTCGACATAGAAGCCGGCACCGAGCCCGAAATCGTAGGCGCCGGCGGGGTCACCGGGCACTTTTTCACCGCGCGGGCTGGTGTCCGGGGCAACGAAGGTCAATCCGAGTTCGGCGCAGGCGCTGCGCAACTCACCTTTTTCAGTGACGTTGGCGTGGGTGCAGGTCAGTCCCGACAAATACCATACCACGGGCAGCTTTGCGCCATCGCGATGGGGAGGGACATAGACCGAAAATGCCATGTCGGTCCCGGTCTCAGCGCTGGCGTGCATGTAAACGCCTTGCATGCCTCCATGCGATTTGTTGAGCGAAACCGTTTGAATCGTCATGAACTTGTCGTTCCCTGCCGCGCGGCGCAATCTCAGGCCACGCCGTTTTCGATGGCCAATCGCACCAGTTCGGCTGACGTACGCACGCCGAGTTTGTGGCGCATGATCGAGGATGTGTTGGCGACAGTCTTGTAGGAGGAGTGGATCAGCCACGCGATTTCGGATAGGCATTTGCCTGCACTGAGCAGCCGCAATATCTCCATCTCGCGCGCAGTCAGTTTCGTAAGTGGGCTTCGCGCGAAGGAGGGGCCAGCGAATGCAATACTTTGCGCAATCGCCGGCGGCAAATAGACCCCGCCCTTTGCTACTTCACGGATGGCCTCGACAAGGTCCTGGGGATCTCCGGTCTTGGGGACAAACCCCTTGGCGCCGACTGCAATAGCGCGCGCGGCGAATACCGGATCATCGTTCATGCTGAAAATGATGATGCGCGCGGACGGATCGCGCCCGAGCAGGCGCCGCGCCAGTTCAAACCCGGACACTGTCGGCAGATTGATATCGATCACGCATATGTCCGGGTGCCGTTCGCCGAACAGGCGCTCGCCGCTCTCCGCGTCGGAGGCGTCCACGATGTCGATCTCCGGGTCGTTAGCGAACAAGGCACGACAGCCCGAAGCAACGATGCGATGATCATCAACGATCAGAACGCGCATTGGCACACTGGTCCCGAATAGCCACGTCAATCCCGTTGCTGCACCGAAGGCGGAACACCGGCGCAGACTTCGGATACTTGCCGCCGATAATCATGCAACCCGGGCGATGTTGCTATACGCTTCAATTAGATAGGCGACTGTTTTATCTGTCAACGCTTCGCTCAATCGGGGAATCGACGACGAGTTCGCTCTCAGACAAAGGCGATTTCACTCCTGGACAAACGATATGTGGCAAAAGCTCTCCTTGCGCGCCCGGGTCAACCTGCTGCTCGCGCTTGTCCTCACGCTCGGTCTGGCCATCAATGTTGCGCGGCTCGTGCTCGAGGCCGGACCTCGTGTTCAGGCCGAAGATCAAAGCGTCATAAGGTTGGCGCGTGAATTTATCGATACGATCGTTGCAGGGCTCAACGAGGCGCCGGATCCCGAAGCGCGGTTGAATCAGACTGTTTACGACCTCAACCGGCTCCGCCATGTCAGCATCATGCGGCAAGGGGCCGTAGCCGAAAGATCCGGGATCGCGGACGGGCCGGATGACAGTTCCGATGCGCGCTCCCCGCCGGGATGGTTTGTCAGGCTTGTTCACCCCGAACAAACCACCGTGAACGTGCCGATTTCGATCACGGGAAAGCCGGGTTCGCTGCTGATCACTTCGCATCCCAACGACGAGATGACCGAGATCTGGGACGGAATCATCACCCAGCTCCAGGTCGGCACAGCGATCGCGATCGTGCTCTTCCTCATTACAAGCAGGGTCGTGAGGCGGGCGCTCGCACCAATCCAGGCGCTCTCGGAGGCGATGACGAAGATCGAGGCCGGCGGCTATGACACGCGCGTGAAACCGGACGGCCCGCCGGAACTCGTTGCCATCTGCGACAAGTTGAATCACCTGGCGGCTACGCTGGGCGATGCGGTCGACGACAAGAGGCGTCTGGCCGAGCGTGTCGTCTCGCTGCAGGATGTCGAACGCAAGGAAATTGCACGCGAGCTTCATGATGAAGTTGGACCCTATCTCTTTGCTTTGCGAGCTCATGCCAGCGCGCTGACACGGATTGCAGATGCGACGGGTCTGAACGCGGAAGAAGCGCGAAAGCACGGCAGCGCCATATTGGAGCAGGTAAACGCCTTGCAGCAATCCAATCGGCGGATCCTTGAAAAGCTACGGCCGGTGGGGCTGGCAGAGCTAGGCCTTCGTGAAGCGCTCGGAGCCCTGCTGCGTCTATGGGGAGAGTCACATCCGGAAGTAACGATTGAAGCGGCAATCTCGCAGTCGCTTGGGGAGATTGGAGAGACGGCCGATCTGACGATCTACCGCACCATTCAGGAAGCACTGACAAATGTCTTTCGCCACGCCGGCGCCACCTGCGTCAACGTAACCGTCGAACCCACCGGGCTGCCTGCCGGTCTGACGCACACCGGCCATGGCGCCGCACGGGTGCGGGTCCGCGACAACGGCATCGGATTGCGGCCGGGTCACAGGCTTGGCTACGGGCTAGTGGGAATGCGTGAGCGCATTTTGGCATTGGGTGGCTCCCTCACGATTGTTTCCGGTGAAAGCGGTGTAACGGTAGAGGCAGTGGTGCCCAGCGACGTGCTTTGCTGATTCGGGAATTTTCCCGAACTTGTTCGGGACGTTTTGAATGGTGCGCAAATTTTTTGAGCCCTTAGATTGCTCGCTACTGACCGGCAGACACCAACTCGGCCGGAATGCAGTGGGGATGCAAATGGGCGTTCGGTTCCTGTTTATTGGGGCAATGTCACTGGGTCTGGTTCCGACGAGTGCTTGTGCTCAAGCCCCGGACCCGGCTGGTGCTGCCGAGGTATTGCCCGCGATTGAGGTAACTGCGCCGACGACGAGGGCCAAGCCGGTCCGCAACAGAAATGCCACCCGGGCCGCCACAAACACGCGCAGGGTGTACGTCTATCCGACCGCACCCGCGCCGACGGCGGGTTCGGGAATAGATGTCGACAAGGTGCCGGCGAGCGTCAACGCGGTGGGTGCCGGACAAATTGCCAGAACCGGCTCGCTGAACATCGCGGACGCACTACAGCAACAGGTGCCGGGCATCATCATCAGTGATACGACCGGAAATCCATTTACGCCTGACATACAATTTCGAGGCTTCGTTGCATCTCCGGTCGCCGGTACTCCTCAGGGACTGGCGGTTTACCAGAACGGCGTGCGCCTTAACGAAGCGTTTGGGGACACCGTCAATTGGGATTTGATCCCGACAGCCGCGATCAGATCGGTCACCGTCGTGACCAACAATCCCGCGTTCGGTCTCAATGCGCTGGGCGGCGCCGTCAACGTCCAGATGAAGGATGGCTTCAACTATCGTGGCGCCGAAATCAACACGATGGGCGGTTCGTTCGGACGCATCCAGAGTTCGGCGCAGTATGGCAAGCAGATCGATAAGTTTGCTGTCTATGGCGCGCTCGAGGGAGTGCGTGATAATGGCTTTCGCAACTTTTCGGAGTCGGAAATTCGTCGTTTCTACGGTGATGTCGGATACCGGACCGATAGCAGTGAATTTCACCTCAACATGGGAGTTGCCAAGAACAATTTCGGCGCGGCTGCGACGGTGCCGATCGAATTGCTGCAGAACTATTGGGGGGCGACCTACACCACGCCGCAAACGACAGCCAACCGCGTTGCCTACGTCAGTCTGACCGGAAAGGTCGAGGCCACACCGACCTGGACGATCGAAGGCTCGGCGCGCGTCCGCGCGTTCCAGCACAAGACGGTGGATGGCAATCCAACTGCCACCCAGCCATGTGCAGCCGATCCGTTGCTACTTTGCTTTAACGACGATGACGTGCCGGCAAATGGCCTCAATGGCGTCCAGCTCGCAAATCCCTTCGGTCCCGACGCTGTGCTGGGACAGATCGACCGGACCACAACGCGTTCGGTCACGACCGGGGTGACCCTTCAGGCAACCAATACCGGCCAGCTTTTCGGGCACAACAACCAGTTCATGGTTGGCACCAGTTTCGACTCCAGCGTCACCCGCTTCGGGGCCAGCGCGGAATTGGGCACGATCGGCTCAAACTACGTCGTCAACGGCAGCGGCATGTATCTCGGCCCGTCCGGCGAGCCGATTTCGATCGGCCCGGTCGCGCTTCGAGCTACCAACCGGTACACCGGGCTCTATGCGCTCGACACGTTCGACGTGACGGATGCGCTTTCAATCTCGGGCGGCGGCCGGTTCACCCATGCAATCATCGATCTTCAAGATCAGATCGGCACCGCGCTCAACGGCAGTCACACGTTCAGCCGCTTCAATCCGATGATCGGCGGCACCTACAAGTTCACACCGGGTTTGACGGCCTATGCCGGATATGCCGAAGCCAATCGCGCGCCGACCCCGCTGGAGCTCGCATGCGCCGATCCTGCGCGCCCTTGTCTCATCGCCGCATTCCTCATCGCCGACCCGCCGCTGAAACAGGTTGTCTCCCGTACCGTGGAGGCCGGTTTCCGCGGAACGACCGAACTGAATGTCGGAACGCTCGGCTGGAAGGTTGGAGCGTTCCGCGCAACCAATGCCGATGACATCCTTGCGATTCCGAGCCCGGAGCTGCAGGGATTTGGCTACTTCCAGAACGTGGGTCGGACGCGCCGCCAGGGCATCGAAGCTCAGTTCAATCTGACGTCGAAGACGATGCAACTCTATGCCAGCTATGCTCTCGTGGATGCACGCTTCCTCGATTCACTCCAGGTAGGCTCCAACAGCCCGTTCGCCGATGCCAGCGGCAATGTGCAGATTCTGCCCGGCAATCGCATTCCGACGATACCCCGCAACCGGTTCAAGTTCGGTATCGATTATGCGGTCACCGATGCCTTCAAGGTCGGAGGCGATGCGTTGTTCGTCGACAGCCAGTATTTTGTCGGCGATGAATCCAATCAGGCACAGAGATTGCCGTCCTATGCGGTCTTCAACCTGCACGCTTCCTATCAGATCAACAAGACGTTCCAGATCTACGCCCGCGCGGATAATGTCTTCGATAACCGCTATGCGACCTACGGGACTTTCTTCGATACCGGTGGCGTGCCCAATTTCGCCAATGGCGGCGTCTCCTTCACCGACGCGCGTTCGGTCAGCCCGGCGCGGCCGCGCGCCTTTTACGCAGGCCTGAAAGCGACGTTCTGAAGCAGGGGGTACCGCCAGGGAGCATCGTGCCGCTCACGAAAGCGAGCCATTTCAAGGCCGGCTCCAACAGGCATAGCCGATCCCTCCCAGCGTCAATGCGCCTGCAATCCACAACAGGATGATTGCCACCATTCCGGCTCGACTGGTTGGACGCCGCCCGGCCTCATCCGCCCTAGCGCGATACTCATCCATAGTTTCGGCAGGAATGAGCGCGACCACGAGCCAGATGCCCAAGGGAAGGAGGATTAACTCGTCTAGATAGCCGACGATCGGGATGAAGTCTGGAATCAGGTCGATCGGCGAAAGCGCATACCCGGCAACGACAATGGCGAGCGCCTTCGCGTACCACGGCACGCGCGGGTCGCGGGACGCGAGATAGATCGCGTGACCGTCTCGTTTTAGGGTGTTCGACCAGGTCTTGATACCAGAGAGCATTTGGCTTTCTTTAGGGATGGCTGCATTTGGCGCGAAACCGACGTTCTATATAGCGTCCTAAGCCGTCGAAAGCGGTCGCCGCCTCCAGGAAGACAGCGGACGGCTCGGCCGACATCGCCGGCGCGCCCGATTTGCCGGTTGGTCCTCCTATCCCTTATGGGATCGACTTGCGACAGAAAAGATTAATTAGATCATCAGATGACTTTGTTAGGCTGCCGCTTTCCATCGCTCCTTCATGGAGTGGAACGAAAGTTTAGGTTTCTCATTCGGTTGGAAGGCGGCGTGTGCCGATGTGCACAGAGATGAGCAAAATAACCGCGTCCCGCTGTTGGCCCGTTGTTGATTTAACCGATGAAAGGAGTTTGCCGTTAGCTGCCTCGACAGCGGCACGGGACATCTGTTGTAGCTTGATGAGTGAGGCCCGGCTGTGAAGCGCTTCGACCGTTGAGGCTCTAACCTGGCTTGATGTGCTCAGGAGCGATAGCTGGCGCTGCAGAAGCGGAACATCTACGCGCCGGTCGAGGAGCTGACGATTTCCGCTCTGGATATCGCCCAAGATTTCAGGTCGCGTAGCCCACATTTTTGCTGCAGTTGCGAAGTCGCTTTCGGTTCTATCCTCGCGCGCGTCCTTCTGGCACTTGGCACGGACTATGGTTTCCCTGTCGAAAACCGAATCAAGATGTGCTGGAGTCATGTTTGCAAAGGGGGGCGTCCATGAACCTGTCCATGTCGCTACGAACAGCGGCCATCCGGCTTCCCAACCAGCCCGCGATTACGGCGGGGGAGACGAGGCAATCCTATGGCGTTCTTGAGGACCGCGTCGGGAAACTAGCCGCCGGTCTGAGGTCGCGACTGAATCTGACGCCCGGAAACCGCGTCGGGCTCGCAATGGAAAATTGCGCCGACTACCTGATGATCCTCTACGGCATCTGGCGCGCAGGCCTGGTGGCCGTGCCGATGAACGCGAAATTGCACGCCAAGGAGATGGCGTTCATCCTTTGCAACTCTGGTTGCAAGCTCTGTTTCGCGACGTCTGACGTCGCGGAGCGCTTGGGTAGTGAAAGCCGTGGTGGCCTTCCCCGGATCGTGGTGGCGGGAACGCCAGACCTGGAGCGGCTCCTGGTGAATGAGCCGGTCACGACGGTGTCGAGCGCGCCTGAGGATGAAGCCTGGCTGTTCTACACTAGCGGCACCACCGGGCGGCCCAAGGGAGCGGTTCTGTCGCACCGCAACCTGTTGTTCATGAGCCATTGTTACTACGCCGATATCGACCAGATCGACGAGCGTGACGTTAAGATTCATGCTGCGCCGCTGTCGCATGCCTCTGGTCTGTATGCCATCCCGCACTTGGCCAGGGGATCGCATCAGATCGTTCTGGCAGGTTCCTTCGATCCGGACCAGATTTACGACCTGCTGGCGCGGCATCAGAATGTAACCCTGTTCGGCGCGCCGACCATGGTCAGCCGGCTGGTCAATCACGACCGCGCCGGCACGGCTGCGATCAAAAACCTCAAGACACTCTATTTTGGCGGCGCACCGATGTATGCGTCTGATCTGAAGCAGGCTCTGGAACTATTTGGCCCACGCCTGACGCAGATCTACGGACAGGGCGAGTCCCCCATGACGATCACCAGCTTGCCGAAACATCTGCTCGGCCAGAGCCGTCACCCCCGCCGCGAAGCGCTTATCGCAAGCTGTGGGTTCGCTCGGACCGGCGTGGAGGTCAGGGTCGTTGACGAGAACGGCCAACCGGCGGCCGTTGAGGAGATAGGGGAGGTGATTACAAGGTCGGACTGCGTGATGCAGGGCTACTGGGACAATGCCGAAGCCAACGCCAAGTCGCTGCGCGACGGTTGGCTGTGGACCGGTGACCTCGGGTCAATGGATGCCGAGGGCTTCCTGACGCTCAAGGATCGTTCCAAAGACATGATCATTTCGGGCGGCTCAAACATCTATCCTCGCGAACTTGAGGAGGTGTTGCTCAAGCATCCGGCTATCCTCGAATGCGCAGTGATCGGCGTGCCGGACCCCGAGTGGGGCGAGGCTGTGACGGCTTTTGTGACGCTGCGGCCCGGACAGGAAGTGGGCGACAATGAACTCGATCAGCTCTGCCTGGACAATGTTGCGCGTTATAAGCGGCCGAAGAGTTACCATCGTATCGATTCGCTGCCGAAGAGCAGTTATGGCAAGATTCTGAAAACGGAGCTGCGGGCGCAACTCGCAGCCAATCGGACCAGGGAGTAGCCCGATGGCTGACATTCGCGTCGACAGGCAGGGGGCGGTATGGTTGGTCACAATCGACCGCGCCCAAAAAATGAATTCGCTCGATTTCGGAGCGCACGAGGCGCTGGTCGATGTCTGGCGTGAATTCGATGCCGACGACTCGGCCCGGGTCGGCGTTATTACCGGCGCGGGAGACAAGGCGTTCTGTGCCGGCGCCGACCTCAAAACATATACGATGTCATTCGCAACCCTGCCGCCGCACGAATTCCGTCGCAAATGGGTCGACGGCGTCGGCCTCGGCGGGATCACGCGGGGCATGGAGATCGACAAGCCGCTGATCGCCGCCGTTAACGGCTTCGCAATCTCCGGCGGATTGGAGATCGCACTCGCTTGTGATCTCCGCTTTTGCTCCGACAACGCTGAATTCGCGTTGCAGGATTCGAAGTGGGGCTTTCACGCCTGCGATGGCGGCCTGGTGCGGCTGCCGATGATTATCGGCCTTGGCAACGCGATGGAGATGATCCTTTCCGGTGAAAGGATCGATGCTGCGTCCGCGCATCGAATCGGCCTCGTCAACCGGGTCTGGCCGCAGGCCGAACTGCTGGCGAAGGCGCTCGACTATGCCCAGATGCTGGCACGGCGGGCGCCGTTGGCGCATCGCTTTGCCAAAGCGACGATGCGAAGGATGGTCGGGATGCCGTTCGCCGACGCTCTGAAGGCGGAGGTACGGTCGTTTTATGATCTCGGCCGGTCGGAGGATCTGGCGGAGGGAACGCAATCGTTTCGCGAGCGGCGCGACGCCAATTTCAAGGCCAAGTAATGCTCAAGTAATGCTGTAATTCCAATGATGCCACAAAAACAAGTCAACCCGGGAGGAACAAGCAGATGAAAAAAATTGGCGTGACTTTATTAGGTGTGATTCTCTCATCCGCCGCGCTCGGGGGTGCGAGCTTCGCCGCCGACGTGAAGATCGGGGTAGTCATGGGCCTGAGTGGGCCGCCGGCCATCGTCGACTTCGGCGAAAGCTATCTGCAGGGCATGAAGCTCGCACTTAAGGATTACTCTGCAGCCGGCAAGCACAAGGTCGAGTTTGTCATTTACGACGACGAAGCCAATCCGCAGAAAGCCGTTTCGCTGGTCCAGCGGCTGCTGCAGAGCGACAAGGTTCCGCTCATTATGGGCACCGTGTCGAGCGGCAACGTCCTTGCGTTCGCGCCGATTGTTCAGAAGGCCGGCGTGCCGTTGATTGCAGGCCCTGCGATCGCCTCCAACATCACATCCCAGTTTATCGATGAGAAACCGAGCTTCATCTTCCGCTGCTCGATGGTCGAGAAGTATCAGATTGAAGGCATGCTCGATTGGGGCGTGAAGACATTCAAGAAGATAGGTCTGGTCCATTCGACCACGGGCTACGGAAATTTCGCAGCAAAGGAGATCGCGGATGGCATCAAGGCGCGGGGAGCCAACCTCGTAGCAGTGGAAGCTGTGGCGCCGAACGTTTCGGACCTGACGCCGCAGATGTTGAAGATGAAGGAATCTGGCGCCGAGCTTGTGCTCAACTTCCATGAGTCGTTCGAACTGGTGTTCCGGCCGATGTCGAAGATCGATTACAAGCCGACGATTGCCGGCAATTGGGGTTTATCGTCGCTGAAAGTACGCGACATCGTGGGCGCGAAGGAGATCGAGGGAACGGTCATGGGTCAGGCCCTCGATCTGTCACTCGATGCCCCGAAGGCTTTCGTCGCGCGCATGGAGAAGGAGTACGGCAAGGAGTTTCGCTGGCCGGTTGTGGCGGCCTTGGGATTCGATGCGGCGCAAGTCGCGCTCAAGGCGCTCGACACGGCCAAGTCCATGGAGGCGGAAGCGGTACGCGATGCGCTGGAGGCGGTTGATGGCATCAAAGCGATCTCGGCGACGCCGGCCAAGCCATATGGACCCAAGGATCACGAGTGTCTCGACCGGGAGCACGTCTTTCTCGGAGTTTGGAAGGACGGGGCCGTCGTTCGCCTGAAGTACTGATTGAGGCGTCGCTGACCTCTCGCAGCGTGGAGCATCGATGTCGACCGCGAATTTCATTCAGCTCTTCCTGAGCGGCTTGACGATGGGTGCGCTGTACGCCCTCACTGCCAAAGGTCTGTTCATTGCGCACTTGGCTACCACCCGGATGAACTTCGGGCAGGGCGAGTTCCTGATGATTGCCGCCTATCTGAGCATGACTTTGCTCTTGGTGGGCGTGCCGGTGATCTTGGTTGCCGTCCTAGTGATCGCCGTGCTGGCGCTCATGGGCTGGGGACTGGAGCGCATCGCACTGCGGCCACTCGACCGGCTGAAATCGCTGGTCGGGGGGCAGTATTCCTGGGTGCTGACGACCATGGGCGTCGCGCTGATCATGCAGAACGTGGCGACGCTGGTGTGGGGCAAGTCCTCGCAGTACTCGCCGCCGCTATTCTCCGCCTCCCGCGACAATGTGATCAAGATCATGGGTGTTGGCGTTTTTGTGGAGGAGTTGCTGGTGATCGCCGCTGCGTTTCTCGTGGTCGGCCTGTTCTATGTTTTCCTGTTCCTTACGACCCATGGGCGGGCCATTCGCGCCATCGCGTTCAACCGCGAAACGGCGGCACTGCTTGGAATCGACGTCACCCGCACTACCGTGCTCGTCTTCGTGATCGCCTCTGTGCTGGCCGCGATTTCAGGCATACTCGTTGGGCCGATCGTCACTGTGCAGCCACATATGGGGCTGGTCTTCACGGTGAAAGCACTCGCGGTCGCTTCGCTCGGCGGCTTTGCCAATCCGCTCGGCGTGTTGGCTGGAGCGATCATCTTCGGAATGGCAGAAAGCTTCTCGAACTATTTCAACTCGGCATTCGGCGATCTCTACCCACTGCTGGTCGTTCTAGCACTGCTGGTTGTGAAGCCCAGTGGCCTGTTTGGAGAGGCGAAGGCAGATGTCCGCTGAACCGGCACCGCTACCTTATCGCCGTCCGCTTCTCAGGCTGGCGCTGTTTCTGCTGGCAGCCGTCGTCATCATGGTGTTTCCACTGGTCGTCAGCAACAAGTTCTACATTCATTTGGCGCAGACGCTCTGCTACACGGCGGTCGCCGTCATCGGGCTGAACATCCTGCTCGGGCTGTCCGGACAGATGTCGCTCGGCCAAGCCGGGTTCTATGCCGCCGGAGCCTATGGATCGGCCCTGTTGTCGGCCAGGTTGGGCTGGCCGCTCGGCTACTCCATGCTTGCCGGCGTGGCTATTGCCGGCCTCCTCGGCGTAGCTGTGGGGCTCGTGGCGCTGCGGACGCGCGGCATCTATCTGACAATGGCGACGCTGGCATTCGGCTTTATTGTCGAGATCACTGTGCAGCGTTGGACGGATCTCACCGGCGGAACGATGGGTGTGCTCGGCATTCCGAGCCTGGATCTTGGTTCGCGTAAGTTGGGCGGCGTCTATTTCATGTGGATCGCGGGGGCGGTGTATCTCATGGTACAGATCCTCAGCGACTACGTGTTCTCGTCGCGCTACTACCGCGTGCTGCTGGCGATCAAGGAAAACGAGAGCGCGGCCCGAACCGCCGGCTTCAACGTACCGGTTTGGCGGACGGCGGTGTTCGCGCTGAGTGCCGTCGCGGCTGGCATCGCCGGCGTCTTCTTCACGCACCAGAACGCCTATATCAACAGCGATGCGTTCACACTAAATTTGACGCTCAGCTTGCTGGTCGCAACCGTGATAGGGGGTCTCGGCACCTCCTATGGACCATTGATCGGCACTATAATCACATTGGCGATCGCCGAGTTCATCGCCTCGCTCTACGATATTTCGCTGCTGATCTACGGCTCGATCTTGCTGGTGGTGCTGCTGCTCGTGCCGGAAGGGGCGATCGGGATCATGCGGCGGATAGGTGCCATGGTCGGCCTTGGAGCGCGACGGTCAACCGCACGTCAGGATATCCCGGGCTCCGACTTTCTTCTGCCGGAAGCGACACCAGTACCGCCAGCCCGGAGCGGCGGCGGAGCGGTGCTGGAGATCGAGGGCCTGTCCAAAAGCTACTCCGGTGTAAAGGCGCTGCGCGATATCAGCATCAGCGTCATGCCTGGAACCGTGCATGCATTGATCGGACCCAACGGCGCCGGCAAGTCGACACTGATCAACTGCGTGTCGGGTCTCTATTCGGCCGACCGTGGCTGCGTGAAGCTCGGCGGTCGCGACGTGACAGACGAGCCCGCGCACGTCCGCGCCCGGCTCGGGATGTCGAGAACGTTCCAGAACCTTCAGCTGGTGCCGAGTTTGACGGTGATTGAGAACGTCATGCTGGGCGTGCGCTCGCAGCGCTCCTGGCCGCGCGATTTTCTCGCGTGGCTCGTTTCCCCACAATTCGACGCCGTGGAGCGCCGCCGCGCCTACCAGCTGCTTGCGGCCTTCAACCTCGGTCACCTGTCCGAAGCGCGACCGGCTGACTTGCCGTACGGCCATCGCAAACTTGCCGAGCTCGCGCGGGCGATGGCCGAAGATCCCGTCTTGATGCTGCTCGACGAGCCAATCGCCGGTCTCAACGATGCGGAGGCGCACGAGATCGCCCAGGTGATTGGCACGATTCGAAACAGCGGCACCACCATCCTTCTGGTGGAGCACAACATGGAGTTCGTCATGCGGCTGTCCGACCGGGTCAGTGTGCTTGATTATGGCGAGAAGATCGCCGAAGGCACGCCGGCCGAAGTGCAGCGGGATCCGCGGGTCATCGCAGCCTACCTCGGAACCGCAGCCGAGGCGGTCGGCACACCTGCGCAGGCGGCCCAATGATCCGGCTCGAAAAGGTCTGCTCTGGCATCGGAAGTATCGATATCCTGCACGACATCGACCTGGCCGTCACGCCGGGCGAGCTCGTGGTCGTGCTCGGTGCTAACGGTGCGGGCAAGACGACGTTGCTGCGAACCATTTCAGGACTGGTCGAGGTGCGCGGCGGCAGCATCAAATTCGATGGCAGGACAAACAAGGGTGCGACGGCGCACGAACTGGCGCGTTCCGGTCTCGTTCATGTGCCGCAGGGGCGGCAGATCATTCCAGCCCTCACTGTGGAGGAGAACCTTGCGATCGGGGCCGAGAATCTATCAGGGCTTGGCCGGGACGAAATCGCACGCCGCATGGATGCGGAGTATGAGCGGTTTCCCGTCCTGAAGATGAGACGCCATATTCTCGGCGGCTCCCTCTCCGGCGGCGAGCAGCAGATGCTGGCCGTGTCGCGGGGCCTGATGATGGGACCCAAATTGCTGATGCTTGACGAGCCATCGTTGGGCCTCGCACCCCAGGCTTTGCAGCGAATTCTCGCGGCTCTCGGCGAGCTCGCGAGAACCGGTATGGCGGTTCTGATGGTCGAGCAGAAGACGAGCGCGCTGCAAATCGCCGACCGTGCCTATGTTCTCAAGAACGGCGCAATCGTTCATCACGCACCAGCAGCCGACCTTCGCAACGATGCAGACGTGTTCCGGCACTATATGAATTAAGGCGACCGTTGAGCTACTGCGCGGTCCAGCCGCCGTCGACCAGAAGATGCGCGCCCGTCACCATCGCCGCCGCTGGTGATGCGAGATAGACGGTCGCCGCCACAATATCCTCGATGCTGGCCAATGTACCGAGCGGGATGCGGGATTCGAAATAGGCGCGTTTCTCCGGCGTATCCACGATGCGGCGGGCAAGCGGCGTATCAACAAGCGTTGGGCCAACGCTGTTGACCCTGATCCGATGTGGCGCAAGCTCGATCGCCATGGCCTTGGTCAGGCCTTCTACGGCGTGCTTGGTCATACAATAGACAGTGCGATTGGCGGCTCCGACATGGCCCATCTGGGATGAAATATTGACAATCGCGCCACCGCGCTGCTTGCGGTCAGGAGTTTCCAGCATTTTCCGGACGGCCGCCTGGGAGGCGATGAACAGCGCCGTGACGTTGAGGCCGACCGTCGTATCGAGGCTGGCATCGGTAACGTCCAGGATCGGTTCCGGAATACTCGTGCCGGCATTGTTGACCAGAATATCGAGGCGCTGCAGGTTCGCAATGTGGCGTCGCAGCCCCGTTCGATCGGTCAAATCGCAGACTACGATGGTTGCTTTGCGGCCGAGACTTTCTACCTGCCGGGCGGTGGCTTCGAGCGGGCCATGGCTGCGGCCCACGAGGACCAGGTCTGCGCCCGCTTCGGCCAAACCGGTTGCGATCCCGGCACCTATCCCGGCGCCGGATCCGGTGACCAGCGCCACGCGATCGTCGAGACGGAAGCTTGGAAGGCGGATCGGGGCGGGCATGGATGGTCCTTTTGTGCTGATCGGCGTACAGTGCCGCGAGTGTGTGAGACGGTTTCTGACCGCGTAGGGCGTTCGCGCATTCTTGCGCAATTTTGGGACGACCGGCGGATGGTTGCTGGCTGTTTGGCTTGGCTGCGGGGGAGTGATTACCATGCAAGAAATCTTCATCATAGGCGTCGGCATGACGCCGTTCGGCCGGATGCTTGAGACAGACCTCAAGACCATGACGCGGCAGGCCACCGACGCGGCGCTGAGCGACGCAGGAATCGAGAAATCCGACCTCGACGCGGCCTATTTCGCCAATGTCTCGCAGGGGCACATGGAGCGCCAGCACATGATCCGGGGCGAAATCGCGCTCCGCAGCATGGGGATCGGCGGCATTCCGGTGATCAATGTCGAGAACGCCTGCGCCAGTGGCAGCTCGGCCTTCAACTCGGCGGTGAACTTCGTCAAGGCCGGTCAAGGCGACGTGGCCCTGGCGATCGGGGCAGAGAAGATGTACTCGCGCGACCGCGACCTGATGTTCTCGGTGTTCGACAGTGGATGGGATGTGAGCACGCGGGACGAAACGGTTGCCCGGTTGGCGAAGATGGGGGAGGGCGTCGACGTGCCCGACGGCACGATGTCGAACAAGCCCTACAGTGTTTTCATGGATGTCTATGCCGCCTTCAGCCGCTTTCACATGAAGCGGTTCGGCACAACCAGAGCGCAGCTGGCGGCCATTGCCGCCAAGAACCACAATCATTCAATCCACAATCCGCAATCGCAGTACAGGAACGGCTATACTGTGGAGGAGGTGCTGGCGGCGCCTCCGATCGCCTATCCGCTGACTTTGCCAATGTGCGCACCGATTTCGGATGGCGCGGCGGCCGCAGTGATTTGCAACAGGGGCGCCCTGACTCGTCTGGGACTGGACGCGCGGCGTGCGGTTCGGGTTCTGGCCTCGGTTGTGCAGTCGGGCTCCGATCGTGAGCCGGAGGAAGTGGAAAAGCACGTCTCTGCCCTGGCGGCGAAGCGCGCATACGAGATTGCTGGGGTTGGCCCCGAGGATGTTTCAGTCGCCGAAGTCCACGATGCTACAGCCATGGGTGAAATCATCCAGGTCGAGAATCTTGGCTTCTGCGCCTTCGGCGACGGCGGCCCGATCGCCGCGCGCGGCGAGACGCGGATCGGCGGCCGCATCCCGGTCAATCCATCGGGCGGGCTCGAGTCGAAAGGACATCCGATCGGCGCGACCGGCCTTGGCCAGATATTCGAGCTCGTTTCGCAACTGCGTGGCGAAGCGGGCCCCAGGCAGGTCGCCGATGCGCGGATTGCGATCGCCGAGAACGGTGGCGGCATCCACGGCATCGAAGAGGCGGTGGCTTGCATAACGGTGCTCGGCCGCTGACGGCATGAACAGGTGATTCCAAATCGGTGTCTGTGCGTACAAAGAACTGCGCCCTGTAAATTTTGCAGTAAGCGTCCATTTCTTGCACGTCGTGTCAGTTGAGGGTTTTTGGACGCCAGTTCCACGGCAGGAGCTGGTCAAGTTCGCTCATGGGATGGCCGCCGGACATTCGCTCGAGCACGTCCTGGAGGTAGGCGAGGGGCTCGACGTCGTTGAGCTTGGCGCTGGTGATGAGGGAGCAGACGGTCGCCCAGCGATCGGCGCCGCCGTCCGATCCGGCAAACAGGTGGTTCTTGCGGCCGAGCGTGATGGGCCGGATCGCGCGCTCAACGGTGTTGGTGTCGAGTTCAAGGCGGCCATCATCCAGGAAGCGGCAGAGAAGATTCCACCGGCTTAGAGTGTAGCGGATTGCGTCGGCAAGGCTGCCGCGCGGCGGGATCTGAGCGAGCTGCCGCTCAAGCCAAGCCTTCATCGCCGTGACCAGAGGCAGCGATCTGGATTGACGGACGCCCTGTCGTGCATCGGCGGCTCGGCCGCGGATGGCATTCTCGATCGCGTAGAACTCGGCGATGCGCCGCAGCGCTTCTGCCGCTACAGGCGAGCCCGTGGCTCGCTGCACCTCATAGAACTTGCGTCTGGCGTGAGCCCAACACCCTGCCAGCTGGATTCTGCCGCCATTGCTGAGCCGGTCGAAGCCGGGATAGCCGTCGACCTGTACGATGCCGCTGAACCCGGCCAGGTGAGAGGCCGGGCGCTCGGCCTTCCGGTCGGGACTATAGAGGTAGACGGTCGCCGGAGGCTCGGGCCCATTCCAGGGCCGGTCGTCGCGGGCGTAGACCCACAGCCTGCCGGTCTTGGTACGGCCCCGGCCCGGATCCAGCACAGGGATCGGAGTGTCGTCGGCAAACAGCTTCTGCGAAGCGAACACGTGCTCGGCGAGCCTCTTCTGCAAGGGCGCGAGCCACCAGCAGGCTCCGCCGACCCAGTTCGCCAGGGTGGAGCGGTCGATCTCGACGTCCTGCCGGGCAAAAATCTGGCTTTGCCGGTAGAGCGGCAGGTGATCGCAGTATTTGGAGACCAGGACGTGGGCGAGCAGGGCCGGGGTCGCTAGCCCCTTGGCGATCGGCCGTTCTGGCGCGGGCGCCTGGTGGATGGTCCCGCAGGCCCTGCAGCCGTAACGCGGCCGGCAGATACGGACGACCCGCAGCCGCGCCGGGACATGGTCGAGCATCTCGCTCGTCGTCTCGCCGATCAGGTGCAGCGCGCGGCCACAGCAGGGGCAGGCCTGATGCTCGACATCCAGCCGGACGTGCTCGCGGGTGAGGTGCGCCGGCAGGCTCGGTCGCTCGTCTCGGGCCTTGGGTGTATCAGCGGCTTGGGGAAGCGGAAGGCTGGCTTCGACGCGGGCAAGATCGGTGTTGTCTTCAAGGCCAAACTGCAGCTGATCGTCATTGAGCCGCTCGGCGCGCCGGCCGAACTGGCTGCGCTGGAGCATCTTGATAATGAGATTGAGCCGTTTGATCTCCGCGTTCGCCTCGCGCAAGTTGGTACGCTCGGCCGCGAGAGCACGCACCAAACGCTGCAGCGTTTCCACATCATCCGGCAGTGCGGCGAGATCGATGTTCATGAGAGGTGAGTCTAGCTGACTCGCACCGTTCTCGCTGCATCCGCTTGCATCATCGAGTCAATCAGTCGCAGCTTCAGCCCGCCATTGCGGTCGCCAGCGTTGCTCTGGCGCACGCCAATCGACGCCTTCGATCAGCAGTGATAGCTGCGCTGAGGTCAGCGACAGCGTCTCGTCGGGCTTGACACTCGGCGGCCAGAGAAAGACGCCGTGTTCGAGCCGTTTGGTGAACAGGCAGAACCCCGTGCCGTCCCAATAGATGATCTTGATCAGGTTAGCCCGGGTGCGGCCGCGGAACACGAACAGATGACCGGTGAACGGATCCTGCTGCAGCACGCCCTGCACCAGCATGGAGAGGCCGTCGATGCCCTTGCGCATGTCGATGAAGCCCAGCGCCAGATGCACCTTTACGTTGGGAGGAAGCAGCGTTGTCATGCCACGGTCTCCGCATCGGTGATCTCGACGGCGACAAATGCCGGAGGCACCGGCTCTTGCTTCCATCGACGCAGAATGCGGCCATCGATACCGTACCGGCGAGCGACCTCAGCGGCACTCGTTCCATCTAGCGCGGCCTGATCGATAATCTGGCGCTTATCCGCCTCACTGAACCTGCGCCGATGTCCCTCGCGTGGTCGCGCAACGATTGGGCTTGCCGAACGGGAGGAGGGATAAGCCCCCGGATTAAGGGGAGGACTAAAGGGCGGACTTAGCGGAGGACTAAAGGGAGGACTTAGGCCTCCGCGCCGCCAGAGCAGCTTGCGTTCGGGCGGCTGCGGCTCGGCCGTGAAGATCGTCCGCCAGTTGCCGAAGGCCTTGAGCGGGATCCCCTCCGCCTCGCAATACTACCGTTGATTCAAATCGCTACGCTTCCACGCCTCGTGGTGCACCCGTCAGAAAGGCTCGCCCTGACGGGTCCACGCTCCGTTCTTGTCCATCGTCTCGCTCTCCTCATTTGCAAATTGAGCGAAAACAGATAGTCCCTACGAACTACGGGAAAAGTGTGCGAGAAATGGACGCTTACCGAAATCCCGGCTTGCCCCGATTTCTAACGTCTTGTCGTCTGAGTGTGTGCATCAATGGAGGCGCAAGTAACAATCGACCCGGACCTCGCGAAATCCCCTGTTCCAACGCACTACGTGGAGTGCGACTCACCTGCGATGGAGGAGTTGTCTCGCGTGTTCGGGTTTCAGCCAATGCCTTCGACCTCCGCCAGCTTGCGGAGACCTACGAATGCGACGTCTTCATCGAGAACAAGGTGGACGGGGATAGGCTCGAGGTATTCGCGAAACCGTCCTTTGTCCTCAAAACGTGCGCGGAACTGCGAACCGCCAAGATAGCCCGGCATGTGGCGAAGAATGCCGCCGGCGATATACACGCCGCCTCTCGCCCCGAGCGTCAGTGCGACATTGCCAGCGACAGTCCCGAGCATCGCGCAAAACATGTCGATTGCAGCGCGGCTCGTCGCGCAAGTGCCTTCCACTCCATCCCGGGTAATCTCGGCGGCGCGGCGCTTTGGCAAGACAATGCCGTCCAGGACCGCTAGAGCCTCGCGAAGGTTCTCCAGCCCAGTTCCGGAAAGCACGCGCTCCGCCGAAACATGCCCGAATCGTTGCCGCAAACAGGCGATGACGGCGTCCTCCCGCTCGGTGCTGGCGGCCATGGTCGAATGGCCGCCCTCGCTCGAAAGGACGATAGGATTTTGTCCATGCGGTATATTGGCCGCCATCCCAAGGCCGGTACCGGGGCCAAGTGCTGCGAGAGGCGCTCCTTTGACGGCTTGTCGCCCGCCAATCTGCAGGAGCTTGTCGGCGGACAGGTGGGGCAGTGACCATCCCACCGCTTCGAAGTCATTGAGTAGACGCACAACGCGAAATCCGTAGGCAGCGCGCAACTCCGCGGCGTCGATTACCCAGGGATTGTTGGTGGACTGACAGCGGCCGTTTCGTATCGGGCCGGGAACTCCAAGAATCGCGACCAGGATCAAGCCCGCTTCCTGCAGGTTTCCCAGATACGCGCTGAGAGCTGCCGGAAAGCTGCGATAGTCACCGACCGCCATTCGAGCAATCTTGCGCACTGTTCCGTCGTCCAGAATCGCAAAGCGCGCGTAGGTTCCGCCGATGTCCGCAAGCAACGCTCTGTGAATGGAATTCTCCGAGGAATCGGCTTTCATCTCTGCTGTGCCGCCCTGATCAGATTACTGTACCAGTGGAACGAGGTCTTGGGAGTGCGCCGCAGCGACGCATAGTCGACGTAAGCCAAGCCGAAACGAATACTATATCCCGACTCCCATTCGAAATTGTCGAGCAGGGACCAAACAAAATAGCCTCTGACATCGGCGCCGCTGGCGGCGGCGGAATTCATGGCTTCGATGTAGGAACGTAGAAACGCTATCCGCTCCGCATCGATCACTGCTCCGGTTTCGTCGGGCTTGTCGTAGTTGCCATATCCATTTTCAAGGACGTAAATTGGCAAACCGTATCTCTCATGAACGGTCAACAGCGTGTCGCGAAAGGCGTCCGGATTGATTGGCCATCCTATCGGGGTGAGCGGAACGCTCGCGGGCTTCTCACCGAACGAGAACCCCAGCATGGAATTCGGCTGCGCTCTCACGTATACTGGGCTGTAATGATTCAGTCCGAGCCAGTCGACCGGACGACAAATGCGCGCCATGTCGCCTGGCTGGATGTGTGGATCGACGGCAGGCCGCATCAGCAATGGATATTCGCCGCGGCATTGCGGGTCGGGGAAAGCCCAGTTCCAATAGGTGCCCAGTCGTTCGGCAGCGGCCGCGTCGGCCTCGTCGGCACTCGCGGGCCAGCACGGTTGAAAATTATGAATGCACCCGATCGATGCGCCGGGAACGTTTTCCCGGATCACATCCACGGCTGCACCATGGGCGAGATTCCCGTGGTGTATCGCCCGATGAAGATTGTCTTCGCTGGTTCGGTCTCGCCCGCCGAGAGAGCGGCTGAACAGATTGAAGATTGACGGTTCGTTGAATGTCGCGAAACGTTTGACGCGATCTCCCAAACGCGTTGCGATCAGCGTCGTGTAGTCGGCGAACCATGTCACCGCGTCCCGATTCATCCATCCGCCCAGATCCTCCAGTGCCTGCGGCAGGTCCCAGTGATACAGGCACAGCCATGGATCAATATCGGCCGCCAGCAGCTCATCGATCAGCCGATCGTAGAATATGAGACCGGGTTCGTTCACCGACCCGCGCCCCTGCGGTAACGCGCGTGGCCAGGCAACGGAGAACCGATAAGCCTGAACGCCCAGCAATTTCATCAGGGCAACATCTTCCCGGTAGCGATGGTAGTGATCGCACGCAACGTCACCGGTATCGTGGTTCTTGATCTCTCCCTTTTGACCGTAGACGTCCCAGATGCTCGCTCCTCGGCCGTCTTCTCTTGTTGCTCCTTCGATCTGAAAGCTTGACGTGGAGACTCCCCAGATGAAATCCGGGCGCAGGTTGGCTATCGTGGGAAAGTCCGATGCGGGCATGGAACCGTCTGACCTCTGATTGTCTCCCATTGGCCGCTCATGTAACCAGCGAGAGAACCGTAACGTTAACAGTCCGACCGAACGCGAAGACGATCTTGAGATATATCAAGAATAATCGACGGGCCGGTGCGATGAATTATTTGGCTATTTGGTCATTGTGGGGGGGCCGATTGAGAAGAACCAAATGGGGTGGCATCGCCGATGATCGCTTCAAAAGCAGCGGCTTTTTTCGTGTCGATGAACATGACGGGGTGTTCTGGCTGGTCGATCCCGACGGGGGACGTTTCCTTTCCAAGGGGGTGAATACCGTCCGCTTTGATCAGGACTACATCGGAAACACCAATCGCGTGCCATATGCCGACACGTGCCGGGAGAAATATGGCGGCCAGCACATCTGGCGGGCGTCGGTTGCCGATCGGCTGGCGAGCTGGAAGTTCAACACGCTCGGCTGCTGGTCGGATGAATTGGTCGCCACCGCAGGATCGTCGCTGCTTGCGATTACTCCCACCGCTGCACTCGGTGCCACTTTCCGGCTGCATCGGCGCGACCAGATCTTTCCCGATGTGTTCGATCCCTCATTTTCCGCGCACATTCGGGAAAGCGCGGATAATCATTGCACAAGGTGGCGCAATGAAGCCGGATTGCTTGGCACATTCATCGATAACGAGCTGTATTGGTCGCCCGATTGGCGAGGGGCCGAGGAACTATTGACGCTGTTTCTGAACCTGCCGTCCCACCGCCCTGGCCGGGTCGCTGCGATTGCAAGATTACAGGAGCACTATCGGGAGTTTTCCCAGTTCAACACAGTTTGGCGCACTCCGGCGCGATCATGGGAGGAACTCGGCTCAATTGGACGCATCGAAGCGCCGTTCTTTAGAATACCGCCTGGCGGCCTGAACGACGCGCTTGAGACGAAAGCTAACCTGGCCAATCCAGCGCGCGCGGCATTTTGCGCCGATTGCGATGCCTTTGTTGCGATCGTAGCTGAGCAATACTTCGCCCTCTGCCAATCGGCCATCAAGGCTGTCGACCCTAACCATCTCGTGATTGGCTCCCGGTTCGGCTACCAACCGCAATCAAGTGTGATCGCGGCTGCCGGCCGCTACCTCGATGTCATCTCGTTTAATTGCTATGACCTCGACGCCAGTCCATCTATCGATGCTTATGCGGCAGGCGGGAAGCCGTGCCTCATTTCCGAATTCTCCTTCCGCGGCGACGATTCAGGCTTGCCCAATACCCGCGGTGGCGGACCGCGGGTGGCGAGCCAGATCGAGCGCGCCCAGAGCTTCGAACGCTACGTCTCCGCTGCGCTGCGAAAACCGTCGGTGGTTGGCTATCACTGGTTCGAGCATGCCGATCAGCCAGCGGAGGGGCGCTTTGACGGCGAGAACTCGAATTTCGGCTTGGTGACGATCGAAGATAACGTCTATGCGGAACTGACTGAAACGATGACCCGGGTCAATGCGGCGGCGGAGCAAATTCACGCGAAGGCCGCCCATGCCGAATAGCGGCCGTCACGCCCTGGTTTTCGTTGAACTGGCTTCGGCCTCGACAACCGCCGCCATGGTGCGAAACACGCTTGAGGGATTGACGCTGATTGAATCGATACCAAGTTGCGTCAGGTAGCGTGCGATCTCCGGGTAATTTGCGGGTGCTTCTCCGCAAATGCCGACGTGACGTCCATTGCGCTTCGCGCCCACCACAGCCTGCCTGAACATCTCCAGCATTCCCGGATCGCGTTCATCAAAATCAAAGGCCACAATATCGGAATCCCGGTCGACGCCGAGCGTAAGCTGGGTAAGATCATTTGAGCCAATGGAAAAGCCGTCGAACAGTTTCGAGAACGCGTCGATCTGGATGACGTTGTTCGGAATCTCGCACATCACATAGATCTCAAGCCCGCCTTCGCCGCGCTTGAGCCCGTTGGCCGCCATCGTCGCAATCACGCGTCGGCCTTCCTCGACGGTTCGGCAGAAGGGCACCATGATGCGCAAATTGGAGAGACCCATTTCCTCGCGCACCCGGCGCAGAGCCACACACTCCAGCTTGAACCCCTCGGCGTAAGCGGGGTGGCTGTAACGTGAAGCCCCCCGGAACCCCAGCATCGGGTTCTCCTCCTTGGGCTCGAACGCCTCGCCGCCGAGCAGGCTGGCGTATTCGTTGGTCTTGAAATCGGAAAGCCGGACGATCACCGGCTTGGGATAGAATGCAGCAGCAATCGTGCCGACGCCTTCCGCCAGCGCCCGAATGAAGAAATCGGAAGGGCTGTTGAAGCCTTTGACCAGACGAGCGATGGCGGCCTTCGCTTTGGCCGAGGCGATCATCTGCGGCTTGAGAAGCGCCATCGGATGTACGCCGATATGTTCGCTGATGATGAACTCCATGCGGGCGAGGCCGACCCCGGCCTGCGGTTGCATCGCCACCCGGAAGGCCATTTCAGGCGTGCCGACATTGACCATGATTGCGGTATGCGGCTGCCGGAGTTCGCTTACGGGCGTGCGGGTGACGTCGAAGGCGACCTTTCCCCGATAGACGTTTCCAATCTCGCCCTCGGCGCAGGAGATCGTGACGTTTGTCCCCGTCTTGAGCTTCTCTGTCGCATGTGTCGCACCCACCACGGCAGGTATGCCCAGTTCCCGAGCCACAATTGCCGCATGACAGGTCCGGCCACCCTTGTCGGTGATGACCCCAGCCGCGATCTTCATGACCGGCTCCCAATCCGGACTGGTTGACGGCGCGACCAAAATCTCACCTGGCTTGAAGGTGGCGAGGTCCCGCGCCGTGGCAATCCGGCGGGTGCGTCCCGATACGATCTTTTCCCCCACCGCGCGACCGGTAACGATCACGGTCCCGCTTTCCTTGAGATCGTAGGTTTCGTAGACGTCCGGCGAACGTTGCGAGGCAACCGTCTCAGGCCGCGCCTGAATGATGTAGAGCTTGCCGTCGGTGCCGTCCTTTGCCCATTCGATATCCATAGGCATGGCAATGCCGGCATGCTTCGAATAGTGCTCCTCGATGTGCATGGCAATGTCCGCAAGGCTCAACACTTCTGTATCGGAGACGCAAAACCGTTGCCGCTCGGCGCTTGGTACCGTTCGAATATGCGTCGCGCGGCTGCCGCCGCCCTTGCCGTAGATCATTCGGATTTGCTTGCCACCGAGCCGCCGCCGCAGGACGCAGCGAAAACCTTGCTTCAGGGTCGGCTTGTGAACGTAGAACTCGTCGGGATCGACCTTGCCCTGGACGATGGTTTCGCCGAGGCCGTAGCAGCCCGTGATGAAAACCACATCGCGAAATCCGGATTCAGTGTCGAGCGTGAAGATGACGCCACTGGCGCCGATATCCGAGCGGACCATTCTCATCACGGCGACGGAGAGGGCGACCTTGAAGTGGTCGAAACCCTTGTCGAGGCGGTAGGAAATCGCGCGATCGGTGAAAATCGAGGCAAAACAGCGCCGGCAGGCCTCGAACAAATCCTTCGCACCACGCACATTGAGGAAGCTCTCATGCTGGCCGGCAAAGCTCGCGGTCGGCAGATCTTCGGCCGTCGCAGAACTTCGTACCGCAACGGCGACGCCGGTCCCGCCGTCTCGCTCAAGCTGCCGATAGGCTTCCACGATCTGTTCGCGGAGAAGCGGCGTGTCCATCGCCCTGTAGATGATTTCGCGGGCTTTGGCGGCCTTGCTGGCAAGTTGCTTGATCTTGCGCTTGTCGAGACCGTCCAGAAGCCGGTGAAGTTCGCCCGCGACATCGCCGTGCGACAGCGCATCGCGATAAGCGTCTGCCGTGATAGCAAAGCCATTGAGGACAGCCACCCCCTGTGACGACAAAACGGAATACAATTCGCCAAGCGACGCGGTCTTGCCGCCGACAAGCCCGACGTCGTTCAATCCAAGTTCGAGGAATGATCTGATATAGCTCGGCATATCGCCAATACATCAGATCGGATTTTCTCGGTATTGAGGAAGGTCAAGCCTCTCGCTCCCGCCTAGCGGGGTTGCTCGATGGGGCCGAGCCGGGTAGAGCCAATGTGCCGCCAGATTTGTCGTTGACGCACATCAATGGTGCGGGGCGCCGTTCACTGTGCCATGATAGTAGATGGAAGTCGTTCGGTCACGCAACCGACGAGCGTATTGCGGTGTTGCGGCTGCGACAATCGCGTTGCTCTGGTTTGGCGATTGATACGAGACCGAAAGAGGATTGAACCGCCGGGAAACAGAGAATCTCCCAAGGGACGAATCCTCGTCGGCCGGCCGGCGCCGGCGGATCGGCAACCCCGGTTTCGCGCAACATCCGTGCAATGCGGCCACCCCCAATGCGCTGCAGCATCATCCTCGGGGAGCGGCACTTCGTGCCGCGCGTCTGCCTGAACCTGATGGCAGGCAGGCGCGGTTAAGGAGGGTGTATTGGCATCTCTCGCGATCGCCTATAGACTTTTATCACAACGGCCGTATCAGCTGAAAAAAAGCATTTGGGGAGATTTCGCATGCAGGGGATGAACATACGCGCCTGTTCGGTGCGCAAGGTAGTGACGGCGGCGCTGTTCGCGGCCTTGCCGATGACGGCTGTCGCCCAAACCGCTCCAGCGGTCCCGCCGGTCAAACTCGGGATAGTAACCTTCCTGACCGGACCCGCCGCCGGCCCATTCGGTATTCCCGGCCGCAACTCAGCCGAAATCATGATTGAAATGGTTAACGCTGGCAAAGTGCCCGCGCCCTACGCGACCGCCGGTCTCGCCGGCGCGCCGATTGTGCCGAAATTTGTCGATGAGGCCGGCTCGACGGCCAATCAGGTCACCGAATTCCGCAACCTCGTTCAGCGCGATGGCATGAATGCCATCGTCGGATATGTCTCGTCCGGCAACTGCCTGGCGGTGGCCCCGGTTGCCGAAGAACTGAAGGCGCTGACCGTGTTCTTCGACTGCGGAACGCCGCGTATCTTCGAGGAAAAGCCGCTCAAATACGTATTCCGTGCAACACCGCACGCCACCATGGATAACGTCGCCGCCGCCCGCTATGTGCTGAAGAAGTTCCCCGATCTGGCTTCGTTTTCGGGCATCAACCAGAACTACGCCTGGGGGCAGGACAGCTGGCGCGATTTTGTCGCCGCCATGAAAGCGCTTGCGCCCAAGGCGACCGTCGACAAGGAATTGTTGCCGAAGTTGTTCGCCGGCGAATTCGGCGCGGAAATCTCGGCGCTGCTGACCACCAATTCCAAGGTGGTGCATTCGAGCTTCTGGGACGGCGATCTCGAGAGCTTCATCGTCCAGAATGGCGCCCGCGGTCTGCCGGCGCGCTCCACCATGGTCTATACGGCGGGTGAGACGGCTATGTTCCGGCTCGGCGCCAAGATCCCGGATGGTACGATCCTTGGAGCCCGCGGCCCGCACGGCGTGATGGCGCCCGACACGCCGTTGAACAACTGGTTTCGTCAAGTCTATGAGGATCGCTTCGCCACGGCGCCGACCTATCCGGCCTATCACATGGCGCAGTCGATCCTCGGGCTCAAGTCCGCCTGGGAGAAGGCCGCGGCGGCCAAGGGTGGCCAGCAACCCGCGATCGACGACGTGGTGAAGGCGTTCGAGGGTCTCGAATTCGAGGGACCGAGCGCCAGGATCCGCATGGCGATCGGTAACGGCCACCAAGGCATCTCCGATATCGCCTATGGCAGCTTCCGTTTCAACAAGGCGGAGGGCAAAGCCGAGATCGTCGACATCGTCCGCTATCCCGCCGAGTGCGTGAACCCTCCGGCCAACATGACCTCGACGGCCTGGCTCGAGGCCGGCATGCCCGGAGCCAAATGCAACTAAGCGCCGTAATTGCCCGCGGCCGGCACCGCCGGCCGCGGGTTACAGCTACACTTCACGATGTAAGGGACGGCATCCGGTGATCACAGTTATCGCCATCGTCACCGATGGCCTGGTTTATGCCGCCTGGCTGTTTGTCGTTGCCATCGGCCTGACGCTGATCTTCGGCGTCATGAAAATCCTCAACGTCGCCCACGGCGCGTTCTATGCCTTTGGCGCCTATGCGGCGGCGACCGCGATCGGTCTCTATTTCGACCGCGGCTGGCCCGTGGTCGGAGGCTACATGGCGATTGCCACCGCCGCGATCGTCACCGGTTTGCTGATGGGCTACATCCTGGAGCGGGTCTTTCTCCGCCGTGTCTATGGCAAGGACGAGGTCGTCGTCGTTCTCATCACCTACGCGCTGTTTCTGATCCTGGAGGATGTGCTGATCCTGATCTGGGGCACCGACGGCAGATCGGCATATCAGCCTTACACCGAGGCCGGCAGCTTCACGGTCGGCGGATTGCCGCTGTCGGTCTACGACATCGGTCTGGTCGGGTTTGCGGGTGTGCTGGCGATCGCGGCCTCCTACACCATCAAGAAGACGACCTTCGGACGGCTGTTGACGGCCGTGATCTACGATCGCGAAACCGCCGCCGCGTTCGGCGTCGATGTGTCGCGGGTCTATACCGTGACCTTTCTGGTCGGCGCGGTGCTCGGCGCGCTCGGCGGGGCGTTGACCGCTCCAAAGATATCAGTGACGCCGGGCCTCGGGGTAGAGGTCATCGTGCTGGCCTTTGCGGTGGTGGCGATCGGCGGAATGGGCTCGATGGAGGGCGCGCTGGTCGGCGCCCTGATCGTCGGATTGTTCCGCGCCGGAGCCGTGCATCTGGTACCGCAACTCGAACTGTTCGCGATCTACGCGGTGATGGCGCTGGTGCTCGTGTTCCGCCCGCAAGGTCTATTCAGTCGCGCGCAACCGAGAAAAATCTGACATGACCGCCTTTCGCATTCTTCTCGGCGCTTTGATCCTCGGCGGATTGGGGGCGGCCGCGCCATTTACGCCGCTCTGGCTGATTTCGCTGGCGACCCTGGCGATGTCCACCGGGCTCGTGGTTTGCGGTCTGATCATTCTGTGGCGCGGCGGCCTGGTGCCATTCGGCCAGGCCCTGTTCTTCGCCACGGGGGCCTATACGGTGGCCTTGACGGGGCGCTGGTTCGGGGTGACGGACGCATTCCTGCTGATCGCGCTGGCCGTGACCATGGCGGCGCTGGTGGCATTCGTCGTCGGCTTCCTGCTCGCGCAGTATCGCGAGATATTCTTCGCCATGCTCAGCCTGGCCCTGTCGATGATCCTGTACGGGGTGCTGGTGAAATCCGAGACGCTCGGATCGACCGACGGCATCAATGTCGCCCAGGCCAGCTTTTTCAGCATGAAGCCGCGCGGTCCCGCCTACACCTTCGCGCTGTTCTGGCTGGCGCTCGGCATGGTGTTCTCCGCCTGGCTTGGCGTCTCGGCATATCTCGGTTCGGTAGCCGGCCAGTTGGCCGGCGCCATTCGCGACAATGAAATTCGCGTCGAATATCTCGGCATCTCCGTGACCCGGCTGGTGCATCTGAAGTTGATCATTTCGGCGGCGCTGGCGGGCGCCGGCGGCGCGCTGGCGGCGCTGTCGATCAGCCATGTCGATCCGCAGATGGCCTATTGGACCACGTCGGGCGGATTCGTGTTCGTGACCATCCTGGCCGGCGCTGCATCGGTCCCGGCGGCATTTCTGGGCGCGTTGCTGTTCGAGATCGTCCGCACGATCGCGGTCGCCCTGTTGCCCGGGGGCTGGCAACTGATCCTCGGATCGGTGCTGCTGCTGACCATCCTGTTCGTGCCCGAGGGACTAGGCTCGCTGATGATCCGCAAGCGCGCGGCGGTTTCGGAAAAGGGCACGGCATGAGCGCGCTGCTTTCCGTCAAGGGTCTCGAAAAGACCTTCGGTCAGGTCGTCGCCGCCCGCGATATCAATGTCGATGTACCGCAGGGGCAGACCATCGGCATCATCGGCGCCAACGGCGCCGGCAAGACGACCTTCGTCAACATGATCACCGGCCATCTGGCGCCGTCGGGCGGCACCATCCAGTTCGAGGGCAGGGACATCACTGGCCTGCCGTCGCGCAGGATCATGCGCCTGGGCATTGCGCGTTCTTTCCAGGTGGCGCAGGTTTTTCCGACCTTCAGCGTGTTCGAAAACCTGTGCGCGGCAACCGCGATCGCCCGTTTCGGCGGCTCCGTGGTCGGCGCGGCGCTGTCGCGTTTTATCTCCGCCGAGACCACCGCCGATGCCGAAACGGCGCTTGGCCAGTTTCAGATTGCCCGGTTCCGCGACGCGCTGGCGTCAACGCTGCCCCAGGGCGTGCGTAAGCTGCTCGACATTGCGATGGCCACGACGGGCAATCCGCGCGTCCTGCTGCTCGATGAGCCGACCAGCGGAATCAGCCTGGAGGAGAAGTTTGGCCTGATGGATGTCATCATGGGTGCGTTGAAGGCGCGCGGCACCACCATCCTGTTCGTCGAGCACGACATGGAGATCGTGCAGCGGTTCGCTGACCGCGTGCTGGCCTTCTACGACGGCACCGTGATCGCGGACGGGCCGCCCGAGCAGGCGCTCGGCGACGAGCGCGTGCGCGAGTTCATCACGGGAACGCTGATCCGGTCGAAGGACGGCACACTCAACGCCGGCAGGGCGTCCCATGCTTGAGGTATCCGCGCTGCACGTCTCGATCGGCGCCATCGAGATCATCCGCGATGCGCAACTGTCGCTCGGCGAGCGCCAGTTTTCCGGCCTGATCGGGCGCAATGGCGCCGGCAAGACGACGCTGATGCGGGCATTGATGGGAGCGCTGCCGGCGCGGGGGATCATGACCCTCGACGGGGCTGATCTGCTGGCGGAACCGGCACATCGCCGCGCGGCGTTGGGGCTCGGTTATATGCCGGAAGATCGCCGCCTCGTGCCGGAATTCGTGGTTGAGGAGAACATTCTGCTGCCGGCTCTGGCGACCGGTTCGACGGATGCGAAGCAGCGTCTCGATCGCATCTATGCGCTGATGCCCGAGGTTGCGAACTTCAGGCGCCGCCGCGCACTCGAACTCTCCGGCGGCCAGCAGAAGATGGTCGCTCTCGCCCGCGCGTTGATGGCGGGGCGCCGTCTGCTGGTGCTGGACGAGCCCTTCGAGGGCTTGGCGCCGGCGCTGGCGCGTCGGCTCGGCGAGGTTCTCTCAAATCTCAAGGGCGAGGGGGTGTCGGTCCTGATGTCGGAATCCAACGAGAGCCACGTCATCGACCTGCTCGATCGCACCTTCCGCATCGAGCGGGGCGCGGTCGTGGCGGGTTGACGTTTCGCGCCTGCGCGAAGAAGTGGTGATGCGACTGCGCATCCGCATCAAGGGAGAAAGGCGATGGACCTGAAGGGCGCGGTTGCACTGGTGACGGGCGGCAATGGGGGGCTGGGGCAGCGCATCTGTCACGCGCTCGCGCAGGAGGGCGCGCATGTGGCTGTCATGTATGCTCGCAGCCGTGACCAGGCGGAAAGCGTCGCCAGCGAACTGATGTCGCGTTATCAGATCAACGCCAGAGCTTTCGCCTGTGACATCACCGACGGCGCTGCCGTGGATCGGCTGGTAGGGGACGTAACCCAGGTCTTCGGCCGCCTTGACGTTCTGGTCAATGACGCCGCCTACAATATCGCGATCCCGTTCGGCGATCTCGACGATCTGACGCTGGAGGTCTGGAACAGGATCATGGCGATCAACCTGACCGGGCCGATGCGCCTGACCAAGGCGGTAGCGCCTATCATGAAGGCCCAGGGACGAGGCCGCATCGTCAACATAGCTTCGGTGGCCGGGCTCAGCCCAACCGGCTCTTCGATCGCTTACGCGGTGTCGAAGGCAGGGCTCATTCATCTGACCCGTTGCATGGCGGTCGCGTTGGCGCCTGAGACGCTCGTCAACTGCGTCGCACCGGGTCTGCTGGAAGGCACTCGCGCGACAGCCAATCTCCGGCCCGAGCAGGTCGAGCGCTCCGCATCGGGCTCGCTGCTGAAGAAGCCGGCCGACAAGGACGACTGCGCCGACATGGTGGTCGCCATGTGCCGCACCGAGACCATGACCGGCCAGACCGTCGTCATCGACTCTGGACGCATCTTCCACTAGCTATTTGTTTGAGCATGATCTTTTCGGAAAACCGCTGCACGCTTTTCCGGATCATGCCCTAGCGCTTTCGCGCGGCAACTGACGCCCGGCGGTCTCGCTCGAAATGCTGCGATTGCCACCTAGGCGTTCGCAAAGGCAATTCCGCTGCGACGACATGGAACTTACTGAACCGGAAGCGTTATCGTACCGCAATATGATCTGCGACAAAGAGTGGGCCAGTCACCGCAACGGGGCAGAAATGGGCTCGACCGAAGCCGGGCGCATGAGGAGAGGGGGCGAATGCTGACGGTGGGTCGGAATTGCTGGCGTATTGAGCGCGCGCGGCGTCTGGCGCTCATAGTGGACGCAGCCGACTACTTTCGCCATGCGAAAAGCGCAATGCTCAGAGCCCAGCACACGATCATGCTGATAGGGTGGGATTTTGATACGCGAATCAAACTTGAGCCGGAGCAGCAGACGCTTGAGGGGCCGAACGCGCTGGGAGATTTTCTTTCCTGGCTTCCGAAGCATCGTGAACACTTGAATGTCTACGTGCTCAAGTGGGATCTGGGCATGATACAGGCCTTGGGACGGGGCATGACGCCATTGTTCATTGTGGACTGGATGACCGACAAGCGGTTGCACCTCAGACTGGACCACGCTCACCCCGTAGGCGCTGCTCACCACCAGAAGATCATCGTTATCGACGATTCGCTCGCATTCTGCGGTGGAATTGACATGACGACCGATCGCTGGGACACGCCCGAACACCTCGACGAGAATCCGCTGCGTACGAAACCGAGCGGTGGAGCGTACGGCCCGTGGCATGACGCGACTACCGCTGTAGACGGTGATGCGGCTCAAGCCATCGCCGACCTGGCTCGTGCGCGTTGGCTCCGAGCGACAGGAAAAGAGATTCCTGCTGTTCCGAGGATGTCAGACCTTTGGCCTGACAATCTAACACCCTTGATGGAGGATGTTGAGGTGGCAATAGCCCGCACCATCCCGGAGTTGGACGACCAGCGGGAAGTCAGAGAGATCGAATCACTTTACCTCGACGCGATCGGACAAGCGGAGCGGGCGATTTACATAGAAACGCAGTATCTGGCGTCGCGCAGAATCGCCGATGCCATGGCCCGTCGGCTGCGAGAACCAGCGGGTCCCGAGATAGTACTGGTGTTGCCGAAGACGACGGAAGGATGGCTCGAGCACAAGGCTATGGATGGCGCACGTCACAGGTTACTGTACGAACTGTGGAAGGCTGACACACATAAGCGGCTTGGCGTATACTACCCTGTGACGGCCGGCGGTGAACCGATTTACGTGCATGCCAAGATACTGACCATGGACGATAAGCTGCTTCGGGTCGGATCATCCAACCTGAACAATCGCTCCATGAGCTTTGACACGGAGTGCGATCTCGCCGTCGAAGCAACGGGCTCTTCACCAAGCGAGAAAGCGCTGCGCGATACGATCGTGGGGGTGCGTGAGAATCTCATTTGTGAACATCTGGGCGTCGAGCGGCACAAGTTTTCCGCCGCTCTTGATCTTTATTCCGGCTCTCTTTTGAAGGCGATAGAGGCTTTGCGTCACTCCGGGCGAACGTTGAAGCCGTTTGATCGGGCCACGATCGATGATGACGGGAGCGTGCTGGCGGAGAACAGTTTGCTCGACCCGGAGAAGATGCCCAAAGTCTTGAGCCAGCGTATCATCGAAAAGATTGCAAGCGTGCCATCCATGCTTCGTTCAGGCAGGACCCGCCGCCTGAATTGAAGCGTTGACCATAGGATCGTCGGGGACGTCGCCGAAGGTCAAAACGAGCGGCTCGGTCGGAAAATCTGATTGACGCGCTCCCAACGTGCCTCACCGCGGCGTGGCGCGCTTAACCCCGCCGCAGCCTACCGGCCACGCCACGCGCAAAGAGATGAAAAGAAACCCATGCGGGTCTCCCGCAAGACCTCTTTTCAGGCTATTCTATTCGGGTTGGTCGAGGTGAAATGAGGACTTTCATGAAATTCGGGATCGCGTTTTTATGCCTGGTTGCTTACAGCGGTCCGGCATTCGCACAATATGGAGTTTCCAATCAGCGCGATATGTACGGCAATATTGCACGCAATAGTGGAACGATCTCGCCGGGAGCGATCAATCAGGGTCCGGTGAACAACGGGCCGATCAGGAACTCGCCGACGCGTCCACCGACGGCCAACGCCGGCAATGCGAACACCAATCCTGTTAAGGGCGCGAAGAAGTAGCTCCGCTTATCGGTTATTGCGCGCCCCGTTCGTCACCACCAAACCATGGGTCTTGCGGGGGCTCCGCAAACGACCGCGCGGCGGCGCTCGATGCCATGCGGGGTCTCGACGGCTACCGCCTTGATGCATCCAGGGTAGATCGCGAGATTGTAGTGGAACGGCGCAGCATCGAAGTGACCATGGAGCCGGCATAGATAGGCCAGATCGGGACCACAGCGAGTGAGGGGATAGAGTCGCCCGTGAGCTGAAGCCGGGCCGGGCAGCCCAGCAAGCGCGGTAACGATGACGACGAGTGCGATTCTGATGGCGAGCGGCATAACCTGATCCTTGGGGCAGGGCCTTGGAAGCGAACGCTTGGTGACGGTGCCTACAATAGACTGCAATCCTCGGTTTCGCCAAGCCGGTCGGCCAGGACCGGTGCAAGCATTGCGGCAACACATCGCGCGGAAGGCAGTATCTTGGGGTCTTGCATCACTTGGCCGCGCAACCAGCCGAAGACAGACCAGGACAGAACTGACGCCTGGCGCACCTAATCGTGCAGGCAAGGCGATCGAATCGCTTTCCGGTTAGAACCATTCAGAGAATGTGGCGCGCGGTGTTGGCCATGAAAAACGTCCGCGCCACCAGTCCAAGGAAATAGCTGGCTTGGGTGATGGTTTGCGCCGCCATAATCGTAAGCGCCGTTTCCAGAAAGCTGAATTCCCTGCTGACGGAAAACGCGAGCGAGAGCACAAGCAGCAGTGCCAGCACTACCAACAGGTATCTAAGGCGGAACAATACGCCGGTCAGAAATCCCACCAAGGCCAATGCGAGCGCGGTATATCCCATGCCATGCTCCAGACATTCAGCGAAGAATATTTTGGGCATGAACCCGCCGTTGTTGCCCACGGTTCATGCAAACTGATACTTTCGGATTGATACTTTGCTACTTGTGGCGATGGTGCCAAAAACGCCTTCTCGCAATTGCAATCGAGGTCGGCCTTACGCGGCTGTGACGCGAATCATGTCGCTGAGTAGATCACGAATGTCTGAAAACATCAGCTACAACTGACCAGCGCCACCCGGTAAACCGCGAGCGGCTCACCCTGCCGAGCCCGCCCATGACGCCCCTGACGGCGGCTGCCAACTTACAATGCTATTTCGCAAACAAAGCGTAAGTACCGCGATTTAAAGAGAAATTTGTGACCATTCATAGGCGGGGGTAGTGTGGCCCAACTGCAACTTGTTCCTTAAAACGGGTAACGGCGAGGACTCAAGCCTTTGATGGGTGGGATCGGCCTTGTACGGTCGCAAGCATGGATTTTTAGCGGGGGTTTCGCGGCGAAATTTCGTCAATTGCCGCAGAGTTTCGCGCCGTTCAAGGCAGCCGGGGAAGCGTTGAAGTTTCAGATGACCACAGGTCTTGGGTTTGGAAATCGGTTCCAAGAGCGGCTTGCCGCTGTTGATTCCGGGTCGGTGCGGTCATTCGGGATCGCAGGGCGGGCCCTGCCTGCCATGCTCGCGGTTGCTGCCTTGTTATTCTTGCCGGCGTGTTCAGAATTGCCGGGCACAGGCCCGAAGAGCAATGCCGTGCAGACCCATGCGACCGCGGGATTGCGTTCGGATGCCGCTCTACCCTACGCGCTGGTCGATATCAGCGCCGACACTATCGGTTTGCTCTCGCAACCAAACCTGATCACGTTCCAGGGCGAATTCACCGACAAGCGTCCCAAGCCGCAGCAGGTCGTCGGCGTTGGCGACGTTCTCAATATTTCGATCTTCGAGGCGGCGCCCGGCGGTCTGTTCACGCCGCCGACCGCGGCCGGCGCGCGTCCTGGCAACTTTGTCGATCTGCCCGCCCAGGCCGTCGATCAAAAGGGCTCTATTCACGTTCCCTATGCAGGCGAGATTCCTGCGGCTGCGCGGACGCTGCCCGACATTCAACAGTCGATCGTCACCCGGCTGCGCAATCGCGCCATCGAGCCGCAGGTCATCGTCAGTCTGAACCAGCAATTCTCCAGCGTCGTGAGTGTGCTGGGTGACGTCAATACGCCCGGTGTTCTTGCTCTCAACAGCGTGGGCGAACGTCTCTTGTCGCTGATCGCCCGCGCCGGTGGGCCGAAATTCGAAGCGATCGAAAGCTATGTGACGCTCCAGCGCGACGGCAAGCGCGTCAGAGTGCTGCTGTCCCGCGTCGTGAACGACCCTCGCGAGAACATCTTCATTCGACCCAACGACGTCATTTTCCTCACCCGAGAAGCGCCCACATTCACCGCTCTGGGAGCGCTGAATCAGAACGTGTTCGGCTTCAATTCGGAAATTCCGTTCGATGTCGAAACGCTGACGCTTGCGCAGGCGATCGGTAAGGCAGGCGGTCTCAATGATCAGCAGTCTGATCCCTCGGAGGTCTACGTCTATCGATATGAGGACCGCCGGCTTCTTGAGAAAATGGGCGTCGCTACAACGAGATTTGCCTACGACAGGATACCGACCATCTATCGCGTCAACCTGCGCGATCCATCGGGTATGCTGCTCGCTGCAGGTTTCCAGATGAAAACCAAAGACGTCATGTACGTAGCAAATGCCAGGGTCGTCGATTACTACAAGCTGTTGTTGCTCATCAACAACACGGCGAACACGGCTTCCAATACGGCAAACGCGGCTACCAACGTGAACACGGCGGTCAAGACGAGGTGGTAGGTCTAAGCGTGGCAGCGTTCATTCCCGCACCCCCATGATTGCGGACCGCATTTGAAGTTTCGGATAGAAGCTATCAGATCAATTCAGCTCTGGTTGACCATTGCGGCGCTGGTTCTCGCGCCGCTGTTTTTTGGCTCGGTCGATCCGTTTTGGACGGTGACGTGGACGATTGTGCTTTCGATCAGCGCGCTTTGCGGGCTGGCGATCCCGGTTGGCGCGGCTCCAAATCGCATACTCTTGATTTTTCTTGCCTTATGTGGTGCTTACGCGCTCGTCGCGCTGGTGCAAGTCGCGCCCAATCTGATTGGAGCCTGGGCCGATCCGATCTGGGAACGGGCAAATAAGCTTCTGGACCTCAACGTTCCGGCCCGGATTTCAAGTCGCGCAGAGATACCGCCGGCTGCGGTCGGACACTTCTTCCTTCTTGTGAGCTCGTTTCTGAGCGGCCTGTTCGTGTCCACCTCGCGCCGCAACGGCGATCTGCTAATGGCGTTCGCGCGATACTCGATCCTGTTGTACGCTGTCTACGGTCTGGTAGCGCTGATACTTACGCCGAATATGGTGTTGTGGGCTCCGAAGCTCGCCTATCAGGGGTACCTTACTGCGACCTTCGTCAACCACAACACAGCCGCCACCTATATCGGAGCCGGCGCCATCCTCTGGCTCTGCTCGGCGTACCTTTCGCTGCAGTCATTGAACTATTCGTCGATCCGATTGCTGCTGCTCATGCCGTCCAACGAAGCCCTGGCCTTCAAGTTGATGTTTCGGGCAGCAGCGGGACTTGCGTGCTTCTTTGCCCTGTTGCTGACAGGATCACGCGGCGGCTTGATCTGCACCTGTGTGGGCTTGCTTGTGGCCATGGGCCTGATGGTTTCAGGCAGGCTCAAGGCTCGGACCTGGTATGTTCTCGGCTGCGGCAGTGCCGCTCTCGTGTTGTTGGCTGTCTGGCTGAGTGGAATCGGCAGAATCGGAAGCCAGGGGCTGTTCGATAGCGGCCGATGGTCGGTCTTTGAAGCCTCCCTTGAGCTTATCCGACAGCGGCCTCTGTTGGGCGGCGGCGCGGGTACGTTCGCCGATTTGTTTCCCGCGATGCGGACGAGCACCTCCAGCATTTGGGGCGTATGGGATTACGCTCACTCGACAATTCTCGAAATAGCGGTCGAGATGGGGATCCCGATCGCGACCGCGATTGCAATAGCTGCCGCCGGGTCGATCTTCGTTCTGGGTCGAGGCGCGCTGGAGTCGCGCGGCCGGGACCGAGAATTACTGCCGGCCGTCACTGGAATTGCGGTTCTGGCCTATCTGCATTCGACGATCGATTTCTCGCTGCAAATACCCGGCTTTCTCGTCGTGTTCGGGATCGTGCTCGGTTGCGGGCTCGGGAGGGCGAGTTCGAATCGAGAGACGACCGGCGAAGCTCGATCGCGAGCATCAGTCCGCACGGGCAGAGCTGAAGTGGCGTCGAGAGGTCGCGCCGGCTAGTTGCATCCAGGTCGAGGAATATCGTCTCTGCATCCGTCAACGGTCGGCCAGGCGAACCCTCGGGCCGGATTGGGCCACGGCCGCGGCCGTTCGCACCTCATACCAAAATCTGGCGTCGGTTGCCGATTGGATCTTCACCCAACGATAGTCGGTATTCTGCCATGGTCGAATCGACTCGGTCAGATTGTCCAGCACCATATCGCCCTTGGTCGTTGCGACGACGAGAACCAGGTGACCGATTCCAGACGATGTCTTGACCGCCGACAATCGCAGCGCTTTCGCCGGCAAGCCGCTCTTGAGCAGGTTATGTCGCTTGGTAATCGCATAGTCGTTGCAGTCTCCGCTGGCGGGCGCAATCGTCCAGCCGTCCTGCAGATCCGCACCATATCGCTTTGGCTCGGGAGAAATGGATGCATTGACGCTGCTGTTGACCCGGCGAAGGAGCTCGAGATTCTCAGCGCTGAGGTCAATCCGCTCGGCTTCCGCCGGATTCGAGTTGCATTCAGATGGATAACGAAGGCAAAAGCGGACGTGCTGAAAGGGCGCCAGTGTCGGCGAGGCCTCGGCGATTGATGCGTAGGTATCCTTGGAAAATCGATCGCGGGCGTGGGCATCGGTAGAAAATAGAGATCCCCCAAGCGCTAAAAGCAGCGAAAAAGCTCGAAAAAGCCGCGCCATGGGATAGCCGCCTGACAACGAAAATGAGCGAGCCGAAAGGCACGCAATCAGCCGGCGGATTGTCCATTCCCGGAGTTAAATCTTTGCTAATCACAGGCCATGTTGAAGGCCCTGACCGACCTTCGCAGCAGGCGGTGGGGTCGCCTGCCGGGAGCAAGCCGCGCTCTCGGGAAGATTTACCTGGCGTGCCAGTTCCACGCGGTATCGATGATCGATGTGAGATCGTGCCTTGGAAGCCAGCCGATCATACGCTTGGCCAAGGTGTTGTCGGCGAGGAGGGACGGCGCGTCGCCTTCCCGCCGCGGCCCATATCTGATGTCGAAGCTCTTTCCCAGAACCCGTTCGACGCTCTGCAGTAATTCCTTTACTGTCGTTCCATCTCCAGTTCCCAGATTGATGGCAAGACTGGAGCCGCCGCTCAGGAGGTGTTCGATTGCCCGGGTATGCGCATCGGCCAGATCCAGAACATGAACGAAGTCGCGCAGACAGGTGCCGTCACGGGTATCGTAGTCAGTGCCGAAGACCTGGAAATGCGACCGGCGTCCCAATGCGGCTTCGATAGCGAGCGGAATGGCGTGGGTCTCAGGTGAATGCCATTCGCCGATCCTGCCCTCCGGGTCAGCGCCGGCGGCATTGAAATAGCGCAGGATGACGTGCCGAAAGCCGCGATACTGGTCGAGGTCCTTCAAGATCTGCTCGACAATCAGTTTGCTTCGGCCATACGGATTGATCGGCGCCTGGGGGTGACTCTCGCATATCGGGATTGACGAAGGGACCCCATAGGTCGCGCAAGTCGATGAAAATACGATCTTGTCGATACCGGCCGCGAGGGCTGACCGCAGCAAGCTTATGGTTCCGCCCACGTTATTGTCATAGCAGTCAATCGGGTTCCGAACAGATTCGGAAATTTCGATTCTTGCGGCAAAGTGGATGATCGCAACCGGCTTATGCTTGGCAAGAACTTCATCAAGCCTCTTGCGGTCCCGAACGTCACCGATCTCAAGCGGGCCCCATTTTGCGAACTGCGCATGCCCGTTGGAGAGATCGTCGTAAGCGATCGGAGTGAAGCCTTTTTGAAACAAGTCCAGGCACGCGTGCGACCCAATGTAGCCCGCTCCGCCAGTCACCAGAATTTTAGGCATATATTGTAGTTTCTGAACAGCGCAGGTCAGACAAAGCGCTCGTTCCCATGAGGCGGTCCATCAAACGACCTCGGTCCAGACGTGCATGATAAGAACCGCCAAGGAGCGGAAAAATTCAATCGTTCCCCAGCCCAGGAACGCAAGCCATCCGGTCATTGCCGAGAGCACAAGCACAACGAGCAATCCAACCACCGCCTTTTTTGTCCTGGTCGGAGGGCCCGGCATGTCGGCGTGGTTGAGATTTTCCATTCGCAAGGTTCACCAGCCAATCGTCCGTGGTGAGTAGCCGAAAACAAACGAAAGGATCAATCTCCAGGAGGAATTAACCTGAGCAATTAACGTAAAGCGTGACGTCTCTTTTCCGCAGGCTTAAGAAGCAATCTATAATTCCTTTACATTTCTAGGCAGACGGATCCGTCAAGTCGCTGAATCGAGGGAGCAAAGCTGCAGGCGGGCCATCGTCGGAAAATCCGAGCGAATGCTTGGCTGAACCTGTCCAGATTCGGAACGGACTGCCGGCTTATTCAGACAGCGCAATCCGAGACCAGAAGGGAGGGGAGTGTGACCAGAATGATCTTGGCGTCGAGAGTCATTGACCAGTTTTGCGCGTAGAAAGCATCGTAAGCGACACGCTGCTCGTAAGTGGTGCTTCTGCGGCGGCTCACTTGCCAAAGTCCAGTAATCCCGGGCCTGCACGCCAGATATGCGCCCACCGAAGTTCCGTATCGCTCCAGTTCTTCGTCGGTAACCGGGCGTGGACCTACAATGCTCATTTCGCCCCGAAGCACATTGAAAAGCTGGGGCAGCTCATCGAGGCTCGATCTGCGCAGAATGTCGCCGATCACGGTCAACCGAGGATCCCGCCACAGCTTGCGCGTTTCTGCCCATTCGACAGCCGCGATCGGATCTGCTTCCAGCAACCGCTGCAGGCGTTCCGGTGCGTCGACAACCATGGTGCGGAACTTCAGACAATCAAACGCCTTTCCATTCAATCCCACCCTGCGGTGGCGAAACAATGCCGGCCCGGGCGAGGTGAGAACAGTCAGGACGAAGCAAATCGCCAGCAACGGCGCCAGCAGAACGATCCCCGAAAGCGCAATTACGATATCAACCAGCCTCTTGGCGGGCGTTCCAATAGCTGCCGGTAGCGTCTTGGAGGAATGGGGCTTGAGAGCGCTGGCGGTATCTGCGTCTGCAAAGCTACTCATTTCCGCACTCCACAAAATCTCGAAAAACGCTTTGGCTATGTAATTTTACGGGTCTTGTTTACCGATAATTATCAATTTACTAGGCGTGCGGGCCATTTGAAAGCTAATTTTCGATGCAAGATTTGATCAGAGTCAATTGGTTAAGGTAGTTAATTCGTTAGGAATTTTAATTTCGCCGACCAAATTTTGGCGCGGAAAGCCGATTTTCGGTGCGGGGATGATCAGGTCGCGAATGGAACCGAAAGGAGCTGCCGCCGTGTTACGGTGGAGGGGGGATTGACCTGAACTGATCGGGACGACGCTCCTCGTCTCGTCCGATAAAGACAAGAAATCCCTTTTTTGTCGCGATGACATCGCCGCTCTGCAAAGTCGGGTCCTTCATTGCGCGTTCCGTGGCCTCCGCGTCTTTCTGATCGGGTTCCGCAATTGTGGTCGCTCGTGCGCGTGCGCTTGCCACGAACGCCTCTGAGCGACGGCGCGCCAGTTCCAGGCGCTGTTGCCATTGCTCGGGCGTGAGTGCGAAATCCACGGAGGAGTCCGTTTCTTCTGCGGCACAGCACAGCGACATAGCTGCCAAACAGGCAGCTACCAACAGTGCGGTGACGTGCGATGCCATTGGAGGTCCTCGGAAGCATCATTCCAACCTGGACCCGTTCGGCGCCACTCACAAGAAAGTGAACTGGCCGGCAATGGCTACCGGCGGAGCTTGTCGAGTTCCTCGGAAAATAGTCTCTTGCTGGCAGGGCTGAGCCGCTCAATCCGCGGTTGAATGAGGGCGCGGGTTTCGGGCGCCGCATCAAAATAGACCCGAGCCGGAATCTCGACAAACCGATGTTGGATCAGGTTCTGGAACTCATCCAGTATCTTGTGCTGGATGGGCTCGGGCGCGGCGAGCGCGACAGGTATCGCGACGATCGTCCGACGAAGCGCCACCCAGGCCTCGTTCGGCGATGTCTCATAGGACGCCGCGAGCAGGTCGAATTGGCGCGGGCTAGTCGTTCCGTGTCGAACCTCCAGGCCGAACGCCACCAGCCACGCAAACGAATCGCGCGGCGCACAGCTCAGGATTCGTCGGGTGCGTGCTTCCAGGGACCTGACACGCCGATCGAACTCGGAGACGGCTGCGGAACTCTGGCCGTTGTCTACGAGCGTAAGTTCCAAGAGCAAGAGCGCCCTCTGGGACTGGCTGTCGCATGGGTTCAAAGCCTGCGCGGCAGGGCTCTCCACCGTCTTGACAGCCGCGGCGCGGCTGAAGGTCTCAAAGCGAAGGAGTTGAGCTCCTACGTCCCAGAAGTCGCTGGCAACGATGCTCTGTCCAAGGCTCAAGACCCCCCAGGCAAGCCCCAGAGATCCCACGATCAAGGTCGAGACGCGCAGCCCCAAACGTTGGTAAACTCTTTCCTTCGTCCGCACGAGAGAAAAACCTATGCGGGTTCGGTGGGAGTTTTCGGGTTTGTATAGTAGTTTCCATAATTGTCGTGGCGCCGTTCCGAGTATCCTTCAAAGCGATGCATGACGGCCGCATCGGCCTTGTTGAGCACCGTGCCCAGTAACCGCTCCGACAGAACCGGGGAGGTCTCGATTGCCTTGCGAATGTCGTCGGTAGAGGTGCTTCCCCACTCGACGACCAGGACGAAGGCGTCGAACAAATGCGCCGCAGCCTTCACATCGACCAACGGAAGAATAGGGGGCAGATCGACGAGCACATAATCGTAACTGTCCCGGGCAGCTTTCAGCATTTGCTTCACTGCCAGCGAGGTGAGAATATCGGAGCTGTTGGAAGGCCTGATACGCGTCGAGGAGGGCAGGAAATCGAACCCGTGTTCGGCGTCGGTGACAACGAGATCCTCCAATGGCGATTTATTGGCGATCATGTCGAGTAGGCCTGGCGTATCCTGATAGCCGAGCGTGTTCGTCATGGTCGGATTTCGCAAATCGGCATCGATCAGCAGGATATGAGCGCCGCCCCTGGCTACAAACGCGGCAAAACCGGCCGCGACGGTGGTTTTTCCCTCTCCGGGTAGTGCGGAAACAATGCCAATAACCTTGCAGCCGGTTGGGTGCAGATCAATCGCCACCTTGATGTAGCGCAGCGCCTCTGCGGTCTCCGAGAACGGTTCGATCTTGCTGATCTGCTCAAACGCCCCCTGGCTCTTCCCGTTCCAGCGCGTGCCAGGCGCGGAGGCGCTTGGAGCAAGGATCGGCAGAGTGGCCAGGCAGCTGGCTCCCACGATGTCCTCAAGCTGCTTGCGGGTATGGATCTGGCGGTTCATTTGCTCGCGCGCGAACGCCAGCATGATACCGAAACCCAATCCGCAAACACCGGCCAGCGCCAGCGTAAGACCGATCTTGGGCGAACTTGGCATGAACGGCGGGGACGCCGCTGTTACTACCCGCGCCTCGGTCGATGGGAAAGACTGTTGCTGCACCGACTGAGTGAACCGGGAGAGGAAGGTTTCGTAGATGCCACGGTAGGTATTGGCCGCGGTTTCGAGTTCGCGCAAACGGACCTGCGATTGTCGCGTGGACCCCGATTGCTGAAATACCTCCATCATGCGCCGATCGATGGACTCTTCCTGGGTTCTTGCGATCTGAAGCTCGCTCTTGTAGCTCTCGGCAATACGGTTGATCTCGTCCCAGATTGCACGTCGCGTGGCCGCCATCTGCGCCCGCAAATTTCTTGCAGCCTGATGATCCGGTCCGTAACGGTTACTCCACTCCGATTCCTTGTTTTGATCGTCCAGGAACTGCTGCCGCAACTTGGTGATGACAGGATTGCTGAGCGCGTCGGTCACGACGGGATCCGGGATCGCGGCGTCTTCTTTCTCCAACCGCTGCTCGATAACGCGCGTGATGCGGTCAAGCTTCGCGCGCGCCTGGCTGGTATCTGCGCGGGCTTTCGCCAAAGCAACGCCGAGCTGATCAAGCTCTACCTCGCTCGCCAACTTGCCTTCGACGCCGATGATAATGCCGTTCTTTGATTTGAAGTCCTGAACTTCCTTGTACGCGTCACTCGCCTGTTGACGCAATTCTCCGATTCGTTGCTCCAGCCAGACGGTGGCGCGACGGGTAGCCTCGAATTTCGCCTGCAATTGATCTTCGATATAGGCGTCGGCAAAAGCGTTCGCTATTTGCGCGGACTTGTCACGGCTGAGCGATGTATAGGCGATCTGCGCGATGTAGCTGCGTCCCATGCGAGTGACACGAAGGTTTTCCTTCAGCGTCGCGAGAACGTTGCGCATTATTTCTTCGTCTGATCGCTCGACCTTTGGCCCAGGACTCATGTTCAACAGCGCAAAAATCCGCTGCTTCAGGCCATGCCCAACGCCGACAAACTCCGGATCTTCGGTCAAACGCAACCGGCGGATAACGTTCAGGGCGACCTTTTCGGACTTCGTCGTCTCTATCTCGCTCTCTACCGCCGGGTCTTCAACAGAGCGGTTCTCGGTGGCAAGTTCGGACTGCGACCAGCTGATCCTCTTGGTGTCGATGATCATGTCGGCTTGCGCAGTGTATCGTGACGGCGTGACGGCAAGGTAGGCCAGGCCCAGAATCATCGTCAGTCCGGTGACCAACGCAATGAAACGCCACTGCCGAATCAGAAAATCGCGCGCCTGCAGCAACGACAGCGTTCCAGCGTCTGGATCGTTTTCCATCGCCGGGGCATACCGCTGAAATGGTCCGGCTACATTCATCCAGAACTCCTGCAGCTAACGCCGGCGCTGGCAGAGTCGGCGCCCTTCGTCGCGGACATCAGCGGGTCGTGCTGACCGGATTTGCGGCCGTGGACGAACCATTGACAGTCGGCCTGCCGCTGATCGATATCCCGGTTGAATTGATCTCGAAGATCGCCGCGCGTCCACCGCCGCCCGGATTTCTGGACAGGCCTGGCGACGAATTCTTGTTTGTGACGACGACGCTGCCGTAGGATCCCACGGCAAAAGACTGCGCCGCGATGGTTGCAGCGGTCGACAGGTCTCCCGCTACCGAAGCGAAGGCATTCTGGAATTCGCCATCGCTAAGGCCGGCGACGGCCTGCTGGATCAGCAGCGCCGCCTGTTGATTTACCGTGGAACAGGCGACGGCGGCCCTGGCGAGGCCGGCGGCGATGGCCAACCGAAAGGCCGGCGTCGTCCCTGCTGCCAGGCGAACGATATCCGCAGCAAGTGACGCATCCGTCGCTGCGAGTTTCAGGACCGACTCTTCGATTACCCGGGCATCGGTGCCGGGAGCCAAGATGGCTTTGGGATCCGACTTGAACCGGCTGAGCGCTTCCTCGGACACCGGGTTATCCACACAGGCCGCGGCCATCCCGTGATTGATCGAAAACACCAGCAGCAATTGCGCGAGCAGTATCCTTATGATGGGGAGATTACGCACAGCACGCTCCAACTATTTGATTTCGATAGAAAAAAGCACAGGATATCTCTACAACAACTGGGCAGGCAGTATCAACGGTGCTTGTTGAGTATGGTTGATTGGCCAGGCTGCCGCTACCCGGTTCACGAAAAGCCGAGGTTCGCAAGCTTAGTTGTTGATTATAATAGAGTTTTACCGATATCTTGTGACTCTGGCGCCGCGGTGACAGGTTAAGGTCAGAACTCCTGAAATGCAGCATTCCGACCGGCGGTCGAGGAATATTTTTCGCTCCCATGCCAAGCCACGACATTCCAGCGATCCGCGGTCATCGGCGAAACTCGTGGCGAGGATGAGTTGGTAGCGCACTCGGTTTCAGGTGCTGACCGGTTAAGGGTGCTCGGACGCCGTCCTACGGCCCCGCCAGGTCTGCGCATCTATGCCATAGGCGACATTCATGGCCGCCTCGATCTTCTCGATCAGATGCTGGCCATGATTGAAACGGACCTTGGTTTGCGCCCGGCCAGCAAGCCGGTTTACGTTTTTCTGGGTGACTATATTGATCGTGGGCCGTCATCGCGCGAGACGATTGATCAATTGATACGACACAGCCAAGCCAACGAGTGCGTGTTCCTCAAGGGCAACCATGAATTGATTGCGATCAAGTGCCTGAGCAATCGTAGCCTGTTCGATCAATGGTTGCGACTTGGCGGCATGGAAACGCTGAACTCCTACCAGGTCGCCACGCACGGCGTGAAGAATGGAAAGAGGATCGTCGAGCTGCAAGCCTCCTTTCACGAAGCGTTGCCCCAGTCGCATTTCCGGTTCTTTCGCGATCTGCAAACCTCGCTGGTGCTGGGCGATTTCTTTTTCGCCCACGCGGGCGTCAGGCCGTATGTCGATCTAGCTGACCAGAAGGAAAGCGATCTGCTATGGATCAGGGAGGAGTTTCTTTCTTCAGACGCCGATTTCGGCAAGATCGTTGTTCATGGCCATACGCCAGTGAGTGAAGTCGAGGTTGGGATCAATCGGATCAATATCGACACTGGCGCATTTGCGACAGGACGTCTGACATGCCTGGTAATCGAGGGCGACTCGCTCGCGGCGATCAGCACGATCTAGCAGGGCCTTCCACGAAAAGCAGCGCCGATGGCTGCCGCCGCCGATGCTACCGCGTCAAGGCTTTCTTTTCCAATAAACCGTCGATATGGGCGCGCATCTTGCTGAAGAATTGTTCACGGCCGAACTGCCGCGCGTGTGCCGAGATCGCCTCGGAATCGCATCTGAAATCGGCCATGTCCGTGACCGCCTTTCTGATCGCCTCGACCGTTTGTTCGCGAAAGAAAATCCCAGATAGGCCCTTCTTCACCGTTTCAGTCGCCCCGCCTCGCGCATAGGCGACGACAGGTCGACCGCTCGCCATGGCCTCAACAGGCACCATTCCAAAATCCTCTTCACCGGGGAAGACCAGTGCGCGGCACCGGGCATAGTGCGTCTTCAGGACGTCGAACGGCTGAGAGCCCATAACCGTAACGGTCGGCCCGGCGATGCGACGAATCTCGTCGAGCATTTCCCCGCTGCCGATCACGACGAGCTTCAGGCCCATCTCGTTGAACGCGCGAACCGCCAGGTCCGGCCGCTTGTACGACACCAGTTCGCCGGCCATCAGGTAGTAGTCGCCGAGTTCCGACGCGGTTGCGATCGAGAACGCTTCGGTGTCGACGGGAGGGTGAATGACAGCGGAACTGCGTCCATAATATCGCTTGATGCGATGTGCCACGGTAGCCGAGTTGGCAACAAAGCTGTCTACCCGCGAGGCGGATGAAACATCCCACATCCGCAGGTAATGCGACAGCGGCGGCATGAGCAGTTTCGTCAACCTGCCGGCGCCATCCCGGTAGTCATGATACATGTTCCAGATATAGCGCATCGGAGTGTGGCAGTAGCAGACGTGGAGTGCCTCCGGAGGCGGAATGACGCCCTTGGCGGGCCCGGATTCGCTGCTGATGACGAGATCATATCCGCGCAGGTCGAGCTGCTCGAGCGCCAGCGGCATCAACGGAAGGTAGCTCTTGTACATCCGCGCGGCTCGCGGGAGGGAATTGATGAAGCTCGGGATGATCCGGTGCTGGCGGATACGACCAGACACCATCTCCGGAACATAAACATGCGTAAAAATATCGGCCTGCGGATACATCTCGCAGAGCGCTTCGATCACTTTCTCTCCGCCGCGCATGCCAACGAGCCAGTAGTGAATGATTGCTACCTTCATTGGATGTGCCCTGGAGCGCGCAATGTGTGTCGGGTCCGCATGCGCCGTCTTAGCTCGATACTGCAGGCAGGCCAACGTTTCCTGAAAGCATCGATCCGGGTAACATTAACCCGCCGACCAGCCCACGGCGGCCCTCAATTGTCTCCGAGGATTGAATCCCGGCTGCCGTAGCATTAACCGCGTTCGGTACCGGTTGATCCGTCGGGTAGACCGAGTGCCGCGCTTAACTAAGTCGGCAGATATCGCTGGCAGGGACAGAAAATTGTTGCGACGCCGGCCTGTTGTTGAGACTAGATCGGAAATCGATGTCAGAGTGCCACGCAACGGCTGTATTTTTCGAAGAATATTAATGATAAACGAAGACGCGTTGAAAAAGGAAAACGAGATCGATCATGCCTTGCGCAAGCCGGTGAAAGGACAAGAGCTCCGGATCGCCGTCGGGATCGCGACGGCTGGCCGAAGGCACATCCTCGCCGGCACACTCGATTTGATTGCGGCGCAGACGCGCCCGCCGGACATTCTGATCGTATGCCCTGCAACGGCCGAAGACGTGTGCGAAGACTCGCTTCTGCATCTTCCATTCGCCACGTCTGTCCGGTCCGGAAAGCGCGGGCTCACGGCCCAGCGCAATCAGATTCTGGCGGCAGCGGCATCGTCGGACATAATCGTGTTCTTCGACGATGACTTCTTTCCACAGTGCAATTATCTTGAGGAAGTAGAACGTCTCTTGCTTGAGAACGCCGATGTGGTGGCGGTAACCGGACGCCCGATCCTGGATGGGGCCAACGGTCCGGGCCTTGAGGCAGACGACGCGCTGAAGCTGATCGCCGCCGACAGATGGGTGCCAAGCGAAAGAACGTTCGAGCCGACATATGGAACGTATGGATGCAACATGGCTTTTCGGATGGGGCCAATCCGCGAGAGAGGTTTGCTGTTCGATGAAAATCTGCCGCTCTACGGCTGGCAGGAAGATATCGACTTTTCAAGACAGCTCGCCGCAGCGGGCCGGATCGTCGATGCGAAGTCGCTGCACGGGGTTCATCTGGGCGCCAAGGGCGGACGTACCTCCGGCGTTCGGTTTGGTTACTCTCAAATTGCCAATCCCGTTTATCTGTACCGGAAGGGAACGATGTCGTTTTCGTTCGCCGCACCACTGCTCTGGCGAAATGTGCTGGCCAATCTGGCGAAGAGCTTCAGACCGGAGCCCTGGATCGACCGCCGGGGGCGCCTGAAGGGCAATTGTCTGGCGTTGCTTGACCTGCTCACGGGTCGAATCGCGCCGCAGCGGATTCTCGAATTGACCTGATGAAGCCGGAGTGCATGCTCCGGATTGGATATCGCGGGCATCTCGCGACAAACCAGCGAACGGCCAAATGACGATTGAATTTGTTGGTGCAATCACGCTCGTGGTCGGAATTATTGGTCTGTTCGTGCAGCCGAGCTTCATCGTTTATGCGTTCTTTGCATCGACGCTGCTGGGAGCTGCAGCCGCGTTCATTCTGACTTCTCTCGGGGGAGCCACGGTCCAGCCGGCGCATCTGCTTCTCGGCTTCCTGGCAGCAAAACTTCTGGCTGACCGCGAAGTCCGCGAAGGCGCGCTTCGAGCGGTAACCGTCGGCAGTCCCGGGTTCTGGCTGCTCGTAACCGTGGTGTATTCAACCATCGCAGCTTACGCGATGCCGCGGCTGTTTCAGGGCCAGACCCTGACGTTTTCGGTACGGGCGCAGGCGCAGAATTATCTCTCGCCGCTGGCGCCGACAACGTCAAATCTGACGCAGTCGCTTTACTTGATTGGAGATTGCGTCTGCTTCGTCGTCGTGGCCGGCTTTGGAAGCACCGAGGCGGGGCGAAGATGTCTTGGCCGTGCGGCGCTGATGTGTGTGATCCTGAGCCTGCTGTTTGCTGGGCTCGACCTGGTGACATACGCGACCGGCACGACCGAATTGCTGTCGTTCATTCGCAATTCGACATACTCGATCCTAAGTGACACCGAGTCGGCCGGTTTCAAGCGGATCGTGGGCTCGTTTGTCGAAGCGTCAAGTTTTGGATACTGGACATTGGGATACTTTGCGTTTGTTACCTCGCTCTGGCTTAACGGCGTCGCGGTGCGGCTGACGTTCTCCCTGAGTGTCCTGTCGTTCTTCGCCTTGCTGTTCTCGACGTCAACCACGGCATATGTCGGACTGCTGGGCTATCTCCTTGTCGAGTTCGCCATCATTGTTTTCAGTTTTTTGTTTTGGCGAGTCCGGCGCGAGATGTTTCTCTTCATGATCGCCGCGCCCTTTGTGCTGGCTGTGGTTATCATCGCGATTTGCCTCAACGACGCCACCTACGCCTATTTTTCAAACCTCATGGACACGTTTGTGTTCAAGAAGCTGTCGACCGATTCGGGCGTAGAGCGCTCGAGTTGGAACAGCCAGGCGATACGGAATTTCCTGGATACCTATGGATTTGGCGCCGGCAATGGCAGCGTGCGTGCATCCAGCTTTCCGATCGCGGCCATTGCCAGCCTGGGCTTCGTCGGTGCGGCGAGCTATGCGATGTTCCTACTGTCGATCTGGTTCAGGGGCAGACAGATTGAACCGTCGGTCGCCTCGGCAACGCAGGTCGCTGCGCGATCGGCTTGCCTGGCCTGGCTGATTGCCGCGACGGCGTCTGCCGGCTTTATCGACCTTGGCTTGCCGTTTTTCGCTTTTGCCGCGCTGGGCTGCCTGGGGCCGCCGAGGAAACAACCCCTGTTGTCAAGCACCCGAGCCGTGGTGTCATACCAGTAGCTCTTCAGGAGATCGCGGACGTCTTAATTTGTTTGACCGAGCCTGCTCTGGTAGCTTGTAAAGCGACCGGAGTTCCGCCGCTGGGAGAGTGACCATTTTTGAGTCCGGACGATTGCCGTTCAAGACGTCTTCACGGATCTGCCTGTGGGTGACGGGTTGCGCAGTGCTGTTGATGGTGCCGGCCCTTTGCACTCCAAGTTCAGCGCAGTCAAGCAGGGATACGCTGCTTCTGCCCAGCGATCCGCGAGACGACAGGAACCCTTGGGGAATCGCGTCGGGGGCGGAATGGTTCTCCGACTATCCGCGCTTCAATCCGATGCTGAAACAGGCGGGCGTAGGCTGGCTCCGCGGCTTTCATGAGTGGCAAACCATTCAGCCTAAGCAAGGCGAGTGGAATTTTGCTCCTTCTGACAGGTTGTTGGAGAACGCACGTGCAAACGGAATACGCCTGACCGGCGTGTTTGCGTATCTTGCTCCCTGGGCTTCCGCGGACGGCGGTACGCGTAGATTTCCCATCAAGGATATCCGGTTCTGGCGGAACTATGTGACCGGCATGGTGGCGAGGTATCACGCGGATATAAAGTACTGGGAGGTCTGGAACGAATTCAATGGGAGTTTTGCCGAAGGCGGCTCGCCTGAAACCTACGCAGAACTCGTGCGCGAGGCTTCGATCGCCGCAAAAAAAGTCGATCCGACCGCGAAAATCGGAATGAGCGTGGCGAATTTCGATGTCCGGTTTCTTGATGCTGCGATCAAGGCCGGCGCAGCCAACCACTTTGATTACATTTGTGTACACCCTTACGAAGTGTTGGCCGGGCTGTTCGGGGGAGGGGAGCCGGCATTCCTGAACATGACCAAGACGCTGCGGAACATGCTCGCGATGAACAAGCAGCCCGCGGACATTCCGCTCTGGATCACGGAGATTGGTTCGCTCGCGCCGGTGAAGCGAGACGACGTGCTGGATCAGCTCCAGGCGGTTGCTCTTGCGAAGGCCTATCTGTTGTCGATCGCAGCAGGCTTCCAGCGCGTGTTCTGGTTCGAGGCCAGGGGGCCATCTTACGGAAACGACATGGATCACGGAATCATCCGATCCGACATGACAGTCCGTCCGGCCTATGACGCTCTGAAAGCATTGACAACCACCTTAGGGCCGGAGCCTGTCCCGGCCGGTTGGCTGGATCTGGGTGAGGGAAGCTTCGGCTTCGTTTTTGGCAGCGGCAGCAGGACTGTGCTGGCGGCGTGGGCAGCTGCAAAGCGTGAAGTCACGGTCGTATTCGATGGAGACGTGCGCCTTTCGAGTCTGAAAGGGGAGAAGAGCGGGCTGCCAGCCGGCGAACCCCTCAAGCTGACTGCCGCGCCGATCCTGGTCGAGGATCTGCCGATTGCATTGGTCGAAAAGGCGAGGGCCCAATCGGACAAGCCTTACCCCTGGACGGTCGATTATTCGCAAACGGCGCAGGTGAAGGCCGTTTTGGGCGAACGGAACGTTGAGCAGGGGATAAGACAGGTCAATCAGGATACCACGATCGCCGATCGAGAGTGGCGGCGAACTGATTTTTTGCGCCCCGACAAAGAGGGACGCTACGTCTATTTCTGGGTCGACCCGCAATTTGCGGCTCTCGACGTGAAGAACCTCGAGATCACAGCGGTTGTAAAGCGGATTGCGCCCGACAAACTGGCCGGGCTCAGTATCGAATACGAATCGAGTCGAGGCTATGTCGGCTCTGATTATCGCAGCATCCCGGTGAGCGACTCTTGGCAGGAAGTATCCTGGAAAGTGCAGGATGCGAATTTCGTCGGAGCCTGGGGCTGGAGCTTCCGATTGAACGCGATCTCCTCACCGAATGAATTTTTGGTAAAGGAAGTTACGGTCAGAAAAGCCAGATAGGCGTCCTACTCGGCCGCGCATTGTGTAGAACAGGGCGCCGGTCGTTGATTGCAGATTTTCTGGCGTATTAGGGCTGCTTGCGGGCAATCGCCCACACCATCACCGGAAAATTGGGCTCGTTGGCGAGCGAACGATGAAACCCGTACCGGCGCCAACGGGACAGGTTGGCCTTGAGACATTTTCGATTTCCCCAGGATGCGGTTCTGATATCCCGGGGCTGAAACCCGCACTCCTGCAGCAAGAAGGACAAGCCCTGCTCAGTCCAGCGACTGCAATCGATGGGTACTTCATGAACGCGGACAAGGAATGGCGTCGCGATGACAAAATATCCACCCGGCCGCAGCATCGCGTATACGTTTTTTCCGGCTCGTACTGGCCAGGGCAAATGCTCAAACACCTGATCTGCAATAATGAGGTCGAACTGACGATCGAGCGTTTCGGCACAGATATCGAAATCGGGAAAATCAGTGGAGGTATAAGACTTGAACTCGAAAGTTCGCCGCCACTGCGGGCCTCCTGAGATCTCGAGCGCATCGAGGGATTCCGGATGAATGCTCTTGATGAACGCAAAGCATTCCCGGTACATGACCACGCGCACCCAGTCGGTGGTATCAAAGCCGATTCGACCAGCCAGACTCTTTATGTTTTGCCGGAAAGAATCGTCCTTTAGATACGGCTGAAGCAGCGGTTTCATAAGCATTGCAGGCGATCTCCGGCATAGCGAAAGAGTGCTTGGTAAATGAAACTCGGCGGCCCTGGTATTCGTGCTCCTGCCAGTGGCAACGTGGGGAGGGTATCGGTCGGTGACCTGACCGTCTACCTGATAGGCGGTTTTGTCCTTTCCGGGGCCGTGATCAATCGAAGAAGGTTAACTTGAATCCCGGGTGGCGCTTCAGGAAGCGGCCGAATGGCCGGCTGTGAAGTGTCCCGCGTTTAGGCTATCCGCGGATTAACGTTGTACGGCTGTTGGCTATTCCCTATCTGTGATGATCCTTAGCCAGGTTTCGAGTGCCGACTTAACAATCGGCGCGATACGTGAAAATGACGACACCGGAGCATGACACGGTTTCGGCAAGGGGTTTTGATGATAGCCTTTGGCGGTTTTAAACAGGTCAAGCGCCTCTTGTGCCTGGGAGCGCATTCTGACGATATCGAAATCGGCGCCGGCGCGACGGTGCTGCGCATCGTCCGGGAAAATCCCGACGTTGAGGTGAGCTGGTGCGTTCTTTCCGGAAATGAAACTCGCCAGGAGGAAGCGCGCCGCGGCGCGGATCAGTTGATCGGACCGCGTGCAGGCCGGTCGATCATCCTGAAAGACTTTTCGGACTCACGCTTTCCCGAACATCGCGCGAAGCTCAAGGAGTTCTTTGAAGAGCGTCTGAAGTCGATCGATCCCGACCTGATCCTCACGCATGCACGTTTCGACGCGCATCAGGACCATCGAATGGTCAACGAGTTGACCTGGAATACCTTTCGCGCGCACCAGATCTGGGAGTATGAAATTCCGAAATGGGACGGAGATTTGACTCAGCCCAATCTGTTTGTGCCGCTCGATCCTGATGATGTTGCGGCAAAGATCGCGGTGCTGCGCGACGTGTTCTCGAGCCAGCGCAACAAGCACTGGTTCGACGAGGAAACCTTCCGGGGATTGATGCGGATCCGGGGGCTCGAAAGCAATACGCGATATGCGGAAGCGTTTTTCGCTCGAAAGTTCGTCGTCGCCTAGGCTTGCCGGTCGGGTTGTCCCCCGCTGACTGCCGTTTGGCGGCCACGTCATGTTCATGTCATCGATAACGACCGGTCAGCATCACGCGTGCCGGTGGCACCAGGTACTCTTGCGAGGTGTGGGTGAGTTTTCGACGGTTGTCCATCAACGGCAAGTTCCTGGGAGCCAACCCCACCGGCGTACACCGCGTGGCCGAACAGCTTGTTCGTCAACTCGGCGCTCGCGGCAACGAGCTCAGGGAGCTCTTTGGCGAGACCCCTGGCATAGTTGTGCCCCGAAATGTTCGACATGGCCCCGAGATTGCGTTTGGGATCGAACGAGGCGGCGTGTTCCGGGGGCAGCTTTGGGAGCAACTGGACCTTCCCAGGCTGGCGAGGAAGGATTTGCTTCTCAATCTCTGCAATCTTGGACCGATGGCGAGTACCGCCGCGATCACGATGATTCACGATGCGCAGGTGTTCATAACTCCGGAATCGTATAGTTGGGCGTTCGCAAACTGGTATCGCTGCGTTCTGCCGACGATCGGGCGCCGACATCTGAGAATACTGGCGGTATCGCAGTTCTCGGCTGATCAGCTCGTTCGGTACGGTGTCGCGCAAGCCGAGCAGATCTCGGTCATCTCAAACGGCGTCGACCATCTTCTCGGTCACAAGCCGCGTGCCGGGATCATTGATCGGCTGCAGCTGCGCCGCCGCGGGTTCGTGGTGGCGCTGGCGAACGTTCAGACGCACAAGAATATCGGTTTGCTGCTGAAAGCGTTCGCGGATCCCTCGCTCGCTTCGACTAAGCTTGTGCTGGTGGGGGCTGCGGGTCCGAAGCAGTTCGAAGCGTTGGGTCACGCGATCCCGAAGGGCGTCGTGTTCACAGGCCGGATCGATGACGGCGAGCTTCGAGCGCTGCTTGAAGCCGCTCTCTGCCTGGCGTTCCCGTCGACCACCGAAGGGTTCGGCCTGCCGCCGCTCGAGGGTATGACGGTCGGTTGCCCGGCCGTGCTGGCGCCGTGCGGCGCGTTACCGGAGGTCGGAGGCGAAGCAGCTATGTACGCCGCGGCCGATGACCCCAGGCAATGGGTGGAAGCGATTGGCAGACTCGCAAGCGACCGGGATCTCTGGGAGCGCTACTCTCTCGCAGGCCGGGAACGCTCCGGGTTGTTTTCCTGGGACCGGGCAGGGGAAAAGCTGGTTGAGGTGATACGGCAGGTCGTCGTTAGTGAACGGTCGGGCGGCGGCGGTCGCTATTGATCCAGGCGATTCCCGGCCGGGCCCTTCCGGCCAGGCGGGGTCGTGGCGGTGCCAAGCTATTGAAGACTGTTGATGTCGCGGATCACAGCGCCGACGTTGAGGGCGGGAGCGATCGCCGGGGGTGCTGGCGGCGATGCCGGCTTCGTCCACACCTGCCACTTGGCTTTTCCCGAGTTCACCATATCGTCGAGCATCATCTTTTCCTTGAACGTATCCATGCAGGCCCAGAAGCCGTCGTAGCGGTACGGCGCAAGCTGGTTTGCGGCGATCAGCCGCCTCATGGGCTCTTCAACCATCTCCTCGCCGGGCCTGATATAGTCAAAGACTTCCTGGCGCATGATCCAATAGCCGCCATTGATATAGAGCCCGAGTTGGTCCGCTGGCTTGATCCCGACCAGTTTGCCCGCGGCATCGTACTGCACGGCGTGAAAGCTTGAGCTCGGCTTGACCGCAACAAAGCTCATGGTCTTCTTCGATTTCTTGAGCGTGTCGATCATATCGTCGAGCGGCGCGTCGGTGAGGCAGTCTGCATAGCTGCACATGAAGTATTCGTCGGAAGCGACGTGCTCGCGCACCTTCACCAGCCTCTCGCCGATATTCGACTCGATGCCCGTATCGACGAAGGTGATGGTCCAGTCGTCGATGTCCGATGAGAGCAACTTGACCGTCCTGCCACCGTTCGTGATAACGAAGTCGTTGCTCATCGCCTCGCTGTAGTTGAGGAAAAAATCCTTGATGAACTCGGATTTGTAGCCGAGCGCCAGGATGAATTCCTTGTGCCCATAATGCGCGAAATATTTCATCGTGTGCCAGACGATCGGTCTCGAACCGACCGGCACCATGGGCTTTGGAGTATTCTCCGAGAATTCGCGCAGCCGCAGGCCCTTTCCACCGCAGAAAATGACGACTTTCATTTTTGAGTTTCCTCAAGCCAGGGGGCCATAGTTAACGCCGCTGGGCAAGCTTGCACGATACCCGCACCGCGGCAATATTGAACAAGACGGGTATAGCTGCACAGCTGCGGCAAGACGCGGGTCATCGCGTTAGATGGTTAAAAAGAGAGCGAAATCCAGCGCTGCTTCGGTTTGATGCGAGCTCCCGCGGCCTTTCGGCAGTTGCCCGGGGCGCGCTAGAAACGGGATGACCCTGAGGAGCGCGCCGACGGAGCCACAGATGCTGCCCGGTCGGCTCTGCCGCGGACACCGCCATGGGAAGACTCTAGCTCCGGCCCGCTGCATCAGCCGACCACGCCGCAGCCGCGAGCATCAGCGTCTCACGCCATTTCCCTGTCTCCGTCTCCAGCGAAAATCGGCTGACGTTAACGAGGAGCTGATCCAGGCGTTTGCTGCGCTCTTCCCGGGTCAGGTCGGCGAGCAACTTCATTCCGGCGGCTATCTCGGTCTCTTCCAGCGGGTCGACGTAGATCGCGCCGTCGCCGGCGACCTCCTGCAGGGCGCCGTCACGAGAAAGCAGCGGGACCAGTCCGTGATGGACGGCCTCGGCGGCCGGTAGACCGAACCCCTCCAGCAAACTGGGCAAAACGAAACCCGTCGCGTTCTTGTACAGCCAGCGGAGTTGCGCGTCGTTGACATAGCCGGGCAAGACAACGCCTTGCGTTCGCTTGGCCGCCTCAACGACCTGGTCGGCGCCAGCTTCGTGGAGGCCGCCGCAAATGACGTAGGCATAACCGGCTTTCGCGAGGCCGGTCGCGTCGAATGCCCTTATGGCGCGAAGCTGGTTTTTTCGTTCGCCAACCGCGCCGACGGTGAGAAGGAAATTTTCCGGAATGCCGGCGAGCGGGCTTTCTTCGCGCCGCACCATGTCGATTCGGAGCGGAGGAGAAACCACTTGCATCAACGGGTAGTTGTCGCCGTATCGCGCGACGAAGGCTCGTCGCGACGCGGCGCTGACGAAGATCATGAAGGGCCGGGCATCTCGAATCTGATTGAAGGCCTTCCCATAAATATGGCTCACGCCGACATGGTAGAGGTGAGGGTGCGTGACAGGGCCCATGTCATGGCACACGACGATGTCGCATGACTTCAACCGATAGAAGAGCACTTCCCGTGGGTCCGTGAAGATCATCGGACGGCGATGTGGCGAGGGCGGCAAGAGGCGATTCAAGGGCCCGGTTCCCGACCTGAAGTCGATTTCCCAACGGGCCATCCTTCCAAGGAGTCGCGCAAGCAATCCTGACGGCGGCCGCTTCATCGGCACCCTCCAGTAGCGGATTGCGGCTATCAAATCTTCGGACGACTCGATCATCTCCTTGCAGAAGAAATACTTACCGGTGCGGTTGTTGAGCGCCAGCGTGAACTCGCAGTCAAAGGGCCGGTTGACGCTTCTCATTGTGCTCCTCATCACCAGGCATGCCGTCCAAGTGTAGGGCATGAATGGACCATGGTCGCGGGGCTTGCCGGATATCCAAGGGGTGGCAACGATTCACCGTTAGTGAGTATCATGGCAGACCGGGCTTTGCGGCGGGTTTGACCTCAACGAGGCAGGACGACCTAGCTGGGGTGACTCCCGCGAATCAGCCGCCAACCGCTCGCCAGCAGCTTTACAATGTGAAGCTCGATGCCGTCCGGGCGTCCGGTCGCGCGCCACAGCAAGAACATCGACGCGACATAGACGGCCGCTCCGACGCTTCCAACAATCGTCAGGTCAAGCACAAGTTGAAGAAGGCTCTGCGGGTCCGAAAATCTTGCCTGTAAAGGCAAGATGGCAACCGCCATGATCGCGACGCTGGCCATTGTACGCCACGGCCCGAGTAGCTGATCTCTCAGCCGCAGCCCGGTCATTTCCCGTACGACGAACATGGTGCACCCCGACATTGCCAATGCGGTTGCCAGCCTGACCGCTATCACGCCGGCGAGCCCGTAGTAGATCAGCGCAACGAGCATCAGCGGAAGCTTGATGAAGAGTTCGATCAGGCTCAGGCGCAGGAACACGTCCGTCTTGTTCAGGGTAGTCACCAGCGGAATGAGGGGCCCCGCAAAAAGCGGTGGGATCATCGCCAGGGAGAGCCCGCTCAATATCCACGCCGCCCCACCCCATTTCTCCCCAAGGATAAGGCGGATGATCGGTTCGGCATTCGCGCTGATCCACACCATGATGGGCAAACCGATCGCGACGATGCCGAGTGCGCTCGTGTGATAGGCGGTTTTCAATCTTCCGAGGTCTTCCCGGACCGAAGAGAATGCCACCGCGAGGGGGCTGGTGATCTGGCCGACCAGCACTTGCAGCGGAAGGGCCGAAAGATTAGCAGCCATCGAAAATCGTCCAAGTTCAAGCCGATCGACAAAGCGTCCGAGCATGAGCTGGTCCATTTGCCAGACCACGGCGGCGACGGCCTGTGATGCCGTCGTCCAACGAAGGTATTTTGAGAAAGCCCTCCACTCCCTGAGCGAGATGGTGGGCAGGTAGGGCGCAAAGCAGTACGACGCGACGAGCATTGTTACCGGAGAGGCGATTGTGCCGACCACGATTGACCAATAGCTCCCGGTCAGCCCCGCAACGGTGACGGACAATGCGAAGGCCGCCAACTTGCCCGCGAACTCGGTTGTAAGGCTTGGCAGAAAGTTGAAGTTCAGTACATATTCGACCGTGCGCGGGCTCAGAAGACCGCGAGAGACTGGCGCGATGCTGAGTGCGCACACGAGCCAGATCAATCTGTGATCATCATAGATGTACGCGAGAGGCCAGGCGAGAGCCAGCAAGATCGCCGCCAGCGCGAGGCCTCTTATGAGTTGGAGCGTGAAGGCGCTGTCGTAATGGCGTTTAGTCCGCGCCGGCAACGCGACAAGCGCCAGGCTGAGCGGCAGCTCCATGATTGCTTCGACGATTTGAACGACCGCCATCGCGATGGCGACGATCCCAAAATCCGCAGGTGAGAGCAGGCGGCCGAGAACGACCAGCGTGGCCAGGTCGAGACCGCGGGCGATCAGCCGCGACGTAATCAGAATGGCGGCGCTGGCGGTGGTGCGGCTACTGAGTTTGTCCGTTTGTGAGCTTGAGGATCGCATCGCTCGTCCGAGGGTCGAAGAAAGGGCGTTGTTGGTTCCCACGGTTTGTCTACGTCACTTTCTTCACCAGAGCCACCTCACATTGCGCTCAGTTGCGGCGCCGGCTTTTCTCCGAGACATCCAGCGTGCTCGCCATTCGAAGGTCGCAGAGGGCCGCGCCAGCGGGACATCACATCAAGTGCCCTGCTGGCCTGAGGTTGCTGTCTTTACCGGTGAACGGAGCAGCGTTGGCGACAGACTCGCGGCATATCTGACGAGGTCCCAACCTTCGCGGAGATTACCGGCCTGGAGCGCGCGTGCGCCCCAACCGAGCGCACGAAGCGCAATGCTCCGGTTAACTGTTCTTCGCAGCAGCTGGGCATCATGAAGCAACCTGCCTTGGTCATCAAGAAAGCTGTCGAAAGCCGCCTTGCGATACACCAGATCTGACTTTCGCCCGGTCAGATGCTGATCGGACTGATTCAGCCCGTGAAGCCGACGAATACCCTGCACGGCGCTGGTCTCCGCGACGTCGCCAAAACAGGCCAGCCGCAGCATCATCTCGACGTCTTCGGTATAGGTGAGTTCAGGTTTGTAGTGCTTTGCTTGCTTTTGCACGGAAGTTCGCACCACCATGGTGCCCAGTGCCAGGAAGCTTGCAGGCTTACGGCACCGTTCCCAGATGAAGTCATGGCCGCGCGAAACCTTCCAATGCGACTGGGCTGTCGAATCGATGGTGGGAACAGGCTCGCCCTGCCGATGCTCGAGTTCCTGTCCCAGGATCAGAGCGACGTTCGGGTTTTGATCCATGAAGCTGATGGCACGCGGAATCGAGCCCGGCGCCGACAGATCATCAGCGCAGATGATCATGAAGTAGGACGATGACGCCCAATCAATACCTTCATTGAAGCTGGCCATCAAACCAAGGTTGGTTTGGCGCGCCCTGACCTCAATCCTGGGGTCTTCGGCAGCGAGTTGACGTGCAATTTCGACGCTGTTGTCAGTGGATGCGTTGTCCAGAATGAGAATACGCAACCGGTCGATGCCTTGATCACGAATACTGTTAACGCAATCGCGCAGGTAGCGGCCGTACTGGTACGATGGGACAAGAATATCGATACCGGGCACCTGACTGCTCCTGTATTGGCGTTCAATCGTGGCAAGGCGGCCGCACCGCCTAGGTGAGCTAACGCGCAAATGACCCGGGGAATGCGGTTAGGCATCACGCGCTTTCGCACTTGCATATCACAATATTACAATGTTTTCTGAATATTAGACGCCACGCTGCTCATAGAGCCGCACACTGATCTCTCCAGAGTTAAGGGGTATGACGGATGCCATCGCGACCCCTGAGGATCGGAATCTTCGGCAATTTCGGTATCGGCAATTTTGGCAACGAGGCCACGCTCGAGGCCATGCTCGATGCCCTAAAGCGAAGTGGATCCGAACTCGAGCTGACCTGCATATGTACGGACCCGAAACGGGTGCGGGATGAGCACGGGGTGGCGGCAACTCCTTTGAATCAGCAGGGCTCCTCCCTCTTAAGGAAAGTGACCAATATCTCGTACGCGATTCGGACGATGACGAGGCTCGACGTGCTGATCATTCCGGGCACGGGTATCCTTAACGATTACTGCTCCCCGCCGTTAGGGATGCCCTACACGCTGTTCCGGTGGTGTTTCGCAGCGAAGATGGTGGGCGCACAAATTGCATTTGTCAGCATCGGTGCTGGTCCCTTGCATCACCCTCTGACCCGCTGGTTCGTCAAACGCTCTGCATCCATGGCAGGCTACCGCTCATACAGGAACCAGTTCTCAAAAAGGTATCTCGCCGGAATGGGGCTGAACACCGCGGCCGACCCTGTCTATCCAGACTTGGCGTTTGCTTTGCCCTTACCGGCACCAGCGGACTCTCAAGCTGCGCAGTCCGGGCCTCTCAGGGTTTGTATTGGCGCGATGCATTACCAGGGTTGGCGCGGTCATCTCGAAACCGACGCTACGATTTATGAGACGTACCTCGGGAAGCTGAAGGAGTTCGCGTTTTGGTTGTTGGACCGGAACCATTCTGTTCGGCTGATCATGGGCGACGAGCGCGACGAGAAAGCTGTCACCGATCTTCAACGCATGCTGCTTGCTGAACGTCCGTCGCTGTCCGAAGGCCAGCTGATCGCAGAGCCATCGCGCTCACGCGAAGACGTCATGCGTCAAATGAACGATGGCGACGTGGTAATCGCGACTCGCTTTCACAGCGCCGTCTTTGCGTTGATGCTAGGCAAGTTGACGATCTCCACCGGTTACTCTGAATACCATTCTGAATTGATGGACGTGATGGGGCTGGGGGCATTTAGCCAGCATACCGAAGACTTAAGCGTCGAAACACTCATCAGTCAGTTCAAGGAACTGACGTCGAACAGGTGCCGCTACGAGGCGTTGATACAGGAGAACGTGCACGTCGCAAGAGCGTCACTCGGTGACCAGGAAAAGCAAATGGCGTCTGGCTTCTTCAAGCATTGCGCGGATAAGCCATAGCAGTTCGTTTTGCAGATGCGAGAGCCCGCGAACGAACTCCGGAGCGTAAGCGGCCTGTATCGAGCCGGTGCGCCGGCGACTCCGGCTAGGCGGAGGATTTTCTGAACACGAACAGCTCGGTTTGGCCAGGCGGCATCGGTGACAGAAACGAGCCGACGAGCCTGTACTGCCGCGCGCTGAAGAAGCCTTCGATTGCTTCAGACGGCATGGCCGCCGGATAGGAGGAATGGCTCGGTATGCCGCGACCCGCCCAGGCTTCAATCGTGGCAGGAGGCAGGCATCTTTCAGTCATGGCGTCGAAGACAAGGTAGCCACCTGGCTTGAGTACCCGGTCCATTTCGCACCAGTAACCGGCGGTCGTCACGAACGTGACGGTGGAAAACACCTTGTGCGCTTGAACCAAATCGATCGAAGAGGCGGGCGTTGCTCGCAAATGAGTGCCGTCGGTGGGTTGGGACAGCACAGGGAAGGTCCTGATCAGGTATGCTGCCCAGTCCGCGGCGGTTTCGTATATTTCGTAACGTTCGGGCGAGCACTCACGCAGCGTCCGTTCGAGATAGCGGCCAGATCCCGGGCCTATTTCGAGAATCGTGTGCAGGGGTTGCTCGAATACCCCAAGTCGCTTCATTTCGTCGATGACGGCCTGGGTTGCGCCAGCGATGCCCTGGCGGGCATCAATGTACTCGCCCAGCGGGAGTCCGGAGTTTTTGGCCTCGATAATCGTTTGTTCGAAGGGAATGAACGAACTGACGTCTCCCCAATCGTGGCTACTACGTGAGAGCTTTAGACCGATTGGAGAGAGTACAAGATTGGCAGTTTCGGCCATCTTTTTCGAGATGCTGGTCAGGGAGGGCATGAAAAAATCTTTCAAGAAAAAACCGGAAGCGCCACGATCGTAGAAGTGGCCTGTTCATGCTTGGACCCGCTACAGGCGGGCGACAGGGCTGGCACTTCACGGAGACGATCGAGGGGAGTTTGCGTCCTGCTCAAGGCGCATCGACGTGAAGGACTGTTGACCAGAACGGAGAATAGAAGAGAACTTGAGACCGCGATGCGGAGCTTATACGGGCAGCACGTCGCCGGCAATCGGCTCGAAATTCGGCGGCGCCAACCAAGTTTGTCTTTAGTGGTCTAGGACAGGGTGGTGTAGGGTTCAGTCAATCGTGCTTGTTAAAGGCAACACATGGCTGGGTCTGGCGAGGCGATGTCATGCCACTCGACACCATAGGCCGGCGATCATTCTTGGCGGGTTGCGGAGCGGTAGGGGTCGACCTAGCGCGGTGTTTTCTACCGCGGGCGCTGTCCGGAGTTGTTGCTCAGGCGGCTCAGGGCGAATCGCCGCTGCCACTGCGGTTTCCAGTTGCGCTGAATTCCCAACGCACAGCGTTCATCGACCAGGACGGCAAGCCCTGCTTTGCCTGCGGTGAAGCGCCGCAACATCTGATCCAGCAGCTCTCCGGGTCGGACGTCGAGGCGTATTTGCTCGACCGGGCGGCGCGCGGCATCAATGTTCTCTGGATGATCGCCGCCGACAAGACCTACCAGAGCAACCCGCCGAACAATTTCGCCGGCGATGCTCCCTTCAGCGGCGCCGATTTCACGAACTTCAATGAGCCCTACTGGGCTCATGTCGACTACGTAATGCAGCGGTGCCTGGCTTACGGCATGACCGTGCTGCTGATGCCGATGTTCGTGGGCCTGAAGGGTACGGAAGGTTACCAGGCCAGCGTGAGGGATAGCAGCGATGCGGTAATTGAGGGGTATGGGACGTTTCTCGCCAATCGCTACAAGCGTTTTCCGAACCTGATCTGGCTGCTCGGCGGAGATGCCGATCCCAACAATGCCCTTGTCTATGGCAAGCTCGACAAGCTGGCGATGGCCATCAAGGCCGCTGATCCCCTGCATCTGATGACACTCGAAGCCAACTACGTTCTGGAAACCGGGGCCGCAACGCCGAACGGCAGCTACTCGAGCGTCGATGCGCATCGAATCGCCTATGGCTCTGTCAGACCGTGGCTTGATGTCAATTGGGTCTACGAGCCACTAAAGAGCGTGGTGTCAGGCGCGCAGCGTTGTTATTCGCAAGGCTTGCCCTGTTTGATGGGCGAGGACTGGTACGAGCTTGAGCATTCGACCACCGCCGCGCAGTTGCGCGCCGAGGGTTATGGCGCTGTCCTCGGCGGCTGCACGCTGGGACGCCTGTTCGGCAACGGCGCGATCTGGCCGTTCAATTCGGCGAATGCTCGCAACGGAGTCAATGCTGGACCGCCGACCTGGCAGAGCCAGCTGAACTCCGCCGGCTCGGTCGGCCAGCAACTACTCGGCAAGCTGTTTCGATCGCGAAGCTTTCACCTGCTGGTGCCGGACGTATCGAACGAGGTAATGACGGCTGGCGCCGCTGGCGGGTCCGTCTGCGCGCGTGCCAGCGACGGTCGAACGATTATCGTCTATCTGCCAGCGGGCCAGACGTTCTGGGACAAGCTGGCTTTGCGTCGCCGGACGGTCACGATCGACATGAGCAAGATCACCGATGCCAGCCATCTTGCCAATTGCAACTGGTATGATCCCGGCACGGGAGCGGTAGCGGCAGCGGGAAATTTCCCCAATTCCGGAATACGAAGTTTCACGTCGCCTGGCTCCGGCGACTGGGTGCTGATTATCGATTCCGCCGAGGCCAAACTCCGGACGCCGGCTACGTGAACAGATCCAAGGGGCTAGAAGAGCCTCGGCATGTTCGTGCCCGCGGCCGTCACGCTGCTTCTCAATTGAATTTCCGGAATACCGGCTTTACCGGGCGCCCGATCAGGTAGCGCTCGACACCGTCTTCCAGCGCCCGGCGATAAACCTGAAGCGCCTCTCCGATCGCCTCAATCGTGCGATCGATATCGGCGTCGCTGTGAGAGAAGCTCACCACCAGGGATGGCATGATCAAGCCGCGTCGAATCGTCTCCTGGAGGAAAAGCGCCCTGAAAGCCTGCGACGGAACCTTGGACTGGTCGCGCGTGGCGTAGACCAGGTTTGAGGGTCGGCCCAGCACTTCAAAGTTTCCTTTGAGGCCAAGCGAGTCGATGGCTTGATTGACGCCGGTCCGCAACCGCTCTCCCTGGCGGTGAAGAAAATCTATGACGCCGTCGCGGCGGTAGATATGCATCGTTTCGATCGCGGCCGCGAGCGAGTGGGTCTCGGCGCCGTGGGTTGTCGAAAGCAGGAAGACGCGCTCCCGGTCATGCTGCAAACCGCCGAGTTCCATAAGCTCCTTGCGGCCCGCCAACGCGGCCACCGAGAATCCGTTGCCCATGCCTTTGCCGAAGGTCGAAAGGTCCGGCGAGATTCCATATACCTTCCTGGCGCCGGCGTTATGCCATCGGAAGCCGGTAATCATTTCATCGAGAATGAATACCGCTCCCTCGCGGCGACACAGCTCTTGAACCGACTGGAGAAAGCCGGGTTCCGGATCCACGGCCGTCGCCGCTTCGAGAATGACACAGGCAATCCCGCCGGGTTTTTGTTCAAACAACGACCGAAGGCTATCAATGTTGTTGAAACGAAACTGGACGGTCAGGTCCTGGATGGCTTTCGGAATGCCCGCCGACATCGGGGTATCTCCGATGAACCAGTCGTCGACAGAAAAGAACGGCTGATCGCCGCATCTGGCAATCAGGTCGCGCCCGGTATATGCCCGCGCGAGCCTTACCGCCGCGGTGGTCGCGTCCGATCCGTTCTTGCCGAACTTCACCATGTCGTAGCCTTCGATCAGGCTCAGGAACTGTTCGGCGCAGTCCAGTTCGATGGCGGCCGGACGCGTGTAGTTTTCGCCGAGCAGCATCTGGCGATGAGCCGCTTCGACGACAGGTGCGTAAGCATGTCCCAGCGTCACCGCGCGCAAGCCCATCCCGTATTCGATGAACTCGTTTCCATCGACGTCCCAGACGTGACATCCCAGGCCTCGCTTCAGAAATCCGGGCGCCAGCACCGGATACTGATCATCGCCCTTGGCGTAGGTATGGGCTCCGCCCGGGATAAGGGCGTGAGCGCGCGCCTGCATTCTTGCCGAGGTTTCGAACGTCTGCGCAAAGGGAGGCTTGGTTGGCGAATTCAAGGAAATCCCTCTCGGAAAATTTCAGTTCGCTCTACTCTGTAGCAAGGCCCGCATCGTGCGACCTCACCAGGAAGACCTGATGACCGCGCGGCGGCTCTTCACTCTATCCCTTCCTTTACGTCCAAAAGCCTGTACTTACAACGAGTAGCAGGCACTCCGTGGCGCCCATAGCCGTTAACCTGAATCGCACAAAGGGTGGGTTTCGGTCCGGAAATGTCGTAAGAAATTGCTGCGCATTTGTGATCGCGGCTGTTAGAGGCAATCTCTTGAAAGTTCTCATTACCGGCAACATGGGTTACGTTGGGCCCGCGGTCGCAAAATATCTGCGGTCCCGCCGTCCGAATGCGACGCTTCACGGCTACGACAATGCCTATTTCGCGCATTGCCTGACCGGCTCCACGGTCGTTCCGGAGCGATTTCTCGACGAACAGTTTTACGGTGACGTGCGCAACGTCTCGCTCGATCTGACCGGATATGACGCCGTCGTCCAACTGGCTGCGATTTCCAATGATCCAATGGGAAACAAATTCCAGGCGGTAACCCACGATATCAACCAGAAGACGACGGTTTCGATCGCGCGGGCGGCGGCAGCCGCGGGCGTCAAGCATTTCGTGTTCGCATCGAGTTGCAGCGTCTATGGAATTGCCGACGGTCCGCCTCGCAAGGAAACCGACCCGCTGAATCCGATCACAGCCTACGCGAAATCAAAGATTGGCGCGGAGCAGGAACTTGTTGCCATCGATAGCGATATGGTCGTGACCTGTCTTCGCTTTGCCACGGCTTGCGGGATGTCGGATCGGCTTCGGCTTGATCTCGTTCTGAACGATTTCGTGGCTTGCGCGATCAGCCGAGGCTTGATCAGCGTTCTCTCCGACGGCTCGCCGTGGCGTCCGTTGATCGACGTTGCCGACATGGCCCGCGCCATTGACTGGGCGATCGACCGACCAGCCGGAACGGGGGGGCGATATCTCTCGGTCAATGCGGGATCGGATGACCGTAATTTTCAGGTCAAGGATCTGGCCAATTCGGTAGCAAAGGCGCTACCGGGCACCAAGGTATCGATCAATACTTCAGCGCCAGTCGACAGCCGCTCCTACAAGGTCGATTTCTCGCTATTCCGATCACTCGCGCCCAACCACCAGCCGACCATGAGCCTTGATCAGTCGATTCAGAATCTGGTCGCCGGCCTCAAGAAAATGAAGTTCCAGGATAGCGAATTCCGGTCGTCGGACCTGATGCGCCTGAAGGTGTTGCAGGATCACATTGACTGCGGTCGCCTCAATGAAAACCTGGAATGGAAAGAAATCTGACGACAGTGTCGAAATTGGAAATACCAATGAGTATCAGCACGCCTGCGGCTCCCGGCATTGCGCCGAAATGCCGCCACTGTGGGCACCAACTTTCCCTTAAGCTGATCAGCCTCGGCCTGTCGCCGGTCGCCAACGACTACGTTGAGCCGGCCGCCTACATGAAGGCGGAGCCATTCTATCCTCTGGAGGCATTCGTCTGTGGCGAGTGCCGTTTGGTGCAAACCCGCGATCTGCTGGCAGCGTCAGACATCTTCCGTGCTGACTATGCCTATTTTTCATCGCACTCGTCGTCATGGCTGGACCACGCCAGGACCTATGTCGACGATATGTCCGAGCGTTTCCAGCTGGGCGCCAACTCGCGTCATGTCGAGATCGCATCCAATGACGGCTATCTGCTGCAGTACTCGATCGCCAAAGGCATCAACTGTCTCGGGATCGAGCCGTGCGAGAGCGTGGCGATTGCGGCGCGCAGGAAGAATATTGAAACACGCATTGAGTTTTTTGGTCGAGCGTATGCTGAAATCTTGCGCGGCGAGGGCTGGGTCGCGGACCTGATCACTGCAAATAACGTGCTGGCGCATGTGCCCGACATCAACGATTTCGTCGCGGGCGCCAGAGTATTGCTCGCGCCCAATGGCGTGGCCACGTTCGAGGTGCAGCACTTGCTGACGCTCATGCAACGGCACCAGTTCGACACGATCTACCACGAGCATTTCTCTTATCTGTCGCTGATTGCCGGACAGCGCATCTTCGCCAAGGCCGGTCTTCGTGTGTTCGACGTTGAATTGCCCGAAACGCACGGCGGATCCATCAGGTTCTTCGTGTGCCATGCGAATGCCTCGCATCTTGAGAGCCCCCGGGTGGTGGAGGTACTGGCGAAGGAACGCGACTACGGCTTGGATAGGGATGACGTCTATATTGCCTGGAGCGAATCGGTAAAGGAGACGAAGCGCAATCTCCTGGACCTGCTGATCTCGCTCAAGCGTCAGTCGAAAACCATCGTTGGATATGGTGCGCCCGCAAAGGCTGTAACGCTGCTGAACTACTGCGGCGTCGGCGTCGATTTCGTCGATTTCACCGTGGATCGCGCGCCTTCAAAGCAGGGTCGCTATCTCCCGGGCGTTCGGATTCCGATCCTGCCGCCCGAAGCGATCTTCGAAGCCAAGCCCGATTACGTCCTTATTCTGCCCTGGAATCTCAAGCAGGAGATCAAGGCGCAGATGGAGGGAATTCGAGCCTGGGGAGGGCGCTTCATCGTGCCGGTTCCGAAGGCTACCATTGAAGGCTGACCGCGGATGGAAGCTAGCTTCCTGCTGAGCTTGAACACGCCGAATTAGACTGTACCGACGAGGTTGGATCCGTGAAATTCATTGCGCTGGGCGAGTCAGATGCGCGTTTGATCGAACTGGCGCCCCGTGCAGACGTGCGAGGTAGCTTCACGCGCACCTGGTGCGCGGAAAGCTTTGCGGCGCAGGGAATCGATTTTCGTCCAGTTCAGGGCAACAGCTCGCTGACGCGAGTTCGCGGAAGCGTTCGCGGAATGCATTTCCAGAGGGCTCCGAAGGCCGATGCAAAAATCGTTCGCTGCACCGCTGGGCGCATTCACGACGTCATCGTGGACGTGCGGTCGACCTCACCGACCCGGGGCCAGATTTTCGCCAATGAACTGGCCCCGTCCTCCGCAACGATGGTCTACATCCCGGCCGGTTTCGCGCATGGGTTTCAAACATTGGAGGACGACTCGGTCGTCGAGTACCTGATGGGAGTGGAGTACGTCGAAGAATTATCGGATGGATTTCGGCACGATGATCCCTTGTCCGGTATCAGATGGCCGGAGCCGGTAACGGTGTTGTCGCCCAAGGATGCCGGGTGGCCACTGCTCTCGCATCGCAAGCTGTGGTGAGGCTCTGGAACTAGGATGCTGGACAGGTCGCAACCATCGCTGTCGGGTCGGAAGCCCGCGATAGACCTCCATGGTCTGGTCACGGAATTGTTTCCGATCAATCGGAGTCTGACCGGCGCCGGTGTTCGCAAGACGCTTGAAATCGTCGGGCGTCACATCGATCTCGCGGTTCGGGAAGTCGAAACCGGCACCGCGGTGCTCGACTGGCACGTGCCGATGGAATGGAACATTCGCGGCGGCACGATCTCGACGATGTCGGGTCGTCGTCTGGTCGACTTTGGCGAAAACAATCTTCATGTGGTGGGCTACAGCAAGCCGGTGGAGGGCGTCGTGAGTCGCGCCGAACTGGCGGCGCATGTCCATACATTGCCCGATCAGCCCGACCTCGTTCCCTATCGCACCGGATACTATGCCGACGACTGGGGCTTCTGCCTTGCCCATCGCCTCTGGCAAACGATGACGGACGAGAACTATCGCGTCGAGATCGACAGCGACATTTCGCCGGGTTCGCTCACCTATGGGGAGCTGTTTCTTCCCGGTCAGACCAACCGGGAGATGCTGATCACCTGTCACATCTGTCATCCCAGTCTCGCCAACGACAATCTCTCTGGAATCGCGGTCATGACCGCGCTTGCCATGCGGCAGGCCCGAGGAAGGCGACGGTTGAGCTATCGCTTCCTGTTCCTCCCGGCCACCATCGGCGCCATTGCGTGGCTGGATCGAAACGAATCGCGGCTCGCCGGGATCGAGCACGGCCTGGTGCTGACCTGCCTGGGAGACCCCGGCGGATTTCACTACAAGAACAGCCGCAGTGGCGCAGTCATCGATCGCGCCGTAGCGCACGTCCTGCAACATTCCGGGCATCCCTACCAAGTCCTGCCATTCAACCCCTATGGCTACGACGAGCGGCAGTTCTGTTCCCCGGGGTTCGATCTGCCGGTCGGCTGCCTGATGCGCAGCGTGCACGGGACTTTTCCCGAATACCACACCTCGGCCGACAATCTGGATTTCGTGAAGCCAGAAGCGTTGGAACAGTCCTACGCCGTCATCGAGGCGGTTCTGGATCTGCTTGATCGTAACCGCACCTATGAACGCGTGGATGGACGAGGCGAACCACAGCTCGGAAGGCGCGGACTTTACCGGGCAATTGCGGGCCAGCGCAACGCCGGCGGCGCCGGTCAGATGGACCTGCTATGGCTTCTTAACCTTGCAGATGGGAAGCACAGTCTGCTGGATATGGCGATCCGTGCCGATGTCCCGTTCGCGCGGCTCGAAGCTGCGTCGCGGCTCGCACTGGAAGCCGCGCTCATTCGTGAAGTGCATTGATGGTTTTCTGCTTGCGCTGAAGAAGTGATTGGGCGGTGCCGTAGCGTCACCGAGTCAGGAATCATAATGGGTAAGGGCGTTCTGGTATCGAGGCCGCAGGGCAGGGATCGTTCCGGAACAAGCGAGCTTGAGCCCGCTGTGGGCAGGATCCAAAGCCTGCAGCAACTGCGGGTGTTCGCCGCGTCGATCATCGTCCTCTATCATACCGAGCTGCAGATCACGCGGCTGACGGACGGCGTGCACGAGCACTCGCTCGGCTTCGGTGCGGCTGGCACCGACTTGTTCTTTGCTATCGGTGGTTTCATTCTTGTCTACACATGTCACGATCGGCAGGTCACCTTCGGAGCATTCCTGTACCGCCGCTTTGTCCGCATTGCGCCTCTCTACTGGCTGTTCACGCTCCTGATGCTGATCGTGTTGCTGGTCGCGCCGCACTACCTGGTAACGGCGAAGGCCGAGTTCTGGCACGTTGTGTTCTCGTTCGCCTTCATTCCCTATCCCCACCCTGTTCTTGGCGTCGATGTGCCATTCTTGTTTTCAGGGTGGGTACTCAATCATTTCGCGTTCGTCTATCTGCTGTTTGGCTCGTTGTTGTTCATGTCGACCGGCCGGCGGATCGTTGGCGTAGCCGCGGCCCTGAGCATCTTGGTCGTATTGAAGGTATTGTTTGGTGACAGAAGTCACCTGCTCAATTTCTACGGCTCAACCGTGGTGCTGGATTTCGTGCTCGGAATGGTCGTCGCGTGGCTGTTCCTCACACGATACGAGTCGCCTTGGATCATCGTGGCAGTGTTGCTCGTCGGTGCATCGATGTTTGCGATGGGTGTGTTGCGCGGCGTGTCAGAAGGCAGTGAGCGGGCGCTTTACTGGGGGGGTGCCGACGCGGCTTTCCTTTTCGCGTGCGTGTCCGTCGAGAAGCGGTGGGGATGGCCGAAAGTCCGCTTCCTTAGCAGACTTGGGGATGCATCCTATTCGGTGTTTGTTTCCCATCTATTCACCCTCGCGCTGGTGGCGAGCCTGCTTCGGGCGTTGCGGGCGTTTCCCATGCTTGGGGTTTCGGGCGCGCGGGTCGTGTTCCTTGCGGCAGCTTGGACCGTGGGCTTGGTGGTCTACGTGGCGATCGAACGGCCCTTGATGCGCTACCTGGGCCGGTGGCGGGGACCGCGCGCGACGGAACTGATTGTGACGAAAGAAGCGTGATCACGGATAGGTCGGCAGAAACAGGCGTCGATGAGCTGGAGCATCGAGCCTGATATGGGGGAAGCCAGGCATGCTGGCAGGTCTGGTATGAAACCCCGCTTTCGGTTCCGCACTCATCATTGGAGACGTCACTGTTGCTGTGGAGGCCAACGCTTCGGAACTGGAACCTGGCTGGACGTATCGCAAGCATTAACACCAACGATAGCACCAAAAGTGTTCCGCTAGTGAGATACGGAAGATTTGATCGTTGCAGCCAAATTCAGGGGATACGTTTCAACCAAAGGGTCGGCGGCAAATCCGCTGCGGCCGGCGGCGATGGCGACTTGCGTGCGGTTGGATACGCCCAGCTTGCGCATAATTTCGCGGACATGAACCTTCACGGTCATTTCGGTCATTCCGAGCTTGCGACCGATCACCTTGTTGGGATCGCCCTGACACAAGCACGCGAGAACGGCATGCTGGCGCTCGGTGAATTCCGGTGCTTGTCGAGCGCCGCCAGAACCGTTGCCGCGCCGGACGCCCGTTGATTTTTCTTCGAGCAGGAATCCCTGCTGACCGTAGAGGCCATCGCCGGGTCCGAGGGGAGGCGCCTGATGTTGCTGGTCCAGATCCGGAGGAACGTGCAGTTGGAGAAAGTCGTTCTGCCGGCATTCAACTGACTGCGCGTCGCCGTTCCCGTGACCGGCCATGATGACGGCGGGTGGAAAATAAGTGCCGCCATGCAGGACGAATGAAAGGGCCTGCAATGCCAGATCCGGTGACATCGAATTGCTGAAGTAGCCCTTGGCCCCGGAACGGATCGCGGCGACGATGGTGGCTGGATTCTCGTCGTCGGAGACGATTGCCAGCGTCGCCTCCCGGCGAAGAATATTCAACAATCGGATTTCGGTGAAGAGATCGTGCGCCTGGGGGGCGCCAACACAGTAGACGAGCATGTCGCATTGGGCGCGTTCGACGAGTCTGGAATGTGCTTCGTCGGGATCAAGCGACAGCAACTCGACATTCTCGTTCCTGGCCCACGCACCCAGGAAGCTTTCGACGCGAGCCCGTCGAAAAGCCAGCGCGTCAACAATGTAAACCATTTTCCGGGATGGGACCAACATTACGCGCCCCTTGAAAATTCTTGCACTGCGATCGAATTTTGCACCGCAATCAGCAGCATCCTTTCGAAATGATCGCGGTCGCTATGAAATAAATCACACAGTATCCTAATTGTGGGGGCAATCTTACTCTCATCAGGTCGGGATGCCAAGAAGGCCGAACTACGACGAGATGTCGTCGAAACCGTGGAAACCTGCGGATCGAGGGCGGGCGGGTGTTCTGCACCCTGATGGTGGTTCGTCCCGACGCCGCCCAAGGCGTGGCAACGTCTTGGCCAGGCCTGCGAAGGGCTGGGTCAGCATGAGGAAGCGTTGCACCAGCATCTCGAGTTCATGCCGCTGCAGCCCGGTTTGGCCGGAGGGTACGTCGCAGTCGCCAGATGCCTGGTCAAGCTCGGCCGGATGAAGGAAATCAACGCGGCGCTGCAGGCTGCGATCGAGCCGACGAGCGGACCATCTGTCGTGGGTCGGGCCAATGGGCGGGGCGGACCCGACCAGCGGACTGGCCGGGTGCATGCGGCTCTGTTGTAAGGACCTTGCCGCGGTTGAAAGCGATGACGCTTTACGACAATGGCAGTCCGATCCGGCCGACGGCGGGCAGCTTCAACGCAGGCCGGCGGATGTCCAATCCGAGTACGCCACCAAAGAGGTTGAATTCGATCCCCTCGATCCATCCGACCGTGAGCCCGAGATAGCCGCCGAGATTGGCAAACACGCCGGTGCGGGACGGCGTGAGGCCGAACCATTCGCCATGGTAGGGGTAGTCCTTGCCGATGGCGGTTGGCGGCAGGACCGCGTTTAATTCCGGAACGGCGTCCAGAATGGCCTGGATGAAGGTATTGGAATTCGGACCTGGCCAGGGGCTGTAGTCGCCATAGGCCCGGAACCGGTAGCTCTCGACGACCGATCGGATTTTGGGAATGAGAAGCTCAGCGTCTCGGCCATCAACGCGCACGACCGTATCCGGAACAGCGCCGAACCATCGCGCGTCGGCGAGAAAGCCATCGATCCGGATCGGCTCCCCCCATGCGGTATAGTCGTAGCGGGTATAGCGGTCGGCCCCACGCTCCTTGACGACAATCCAGGTATGCACCGCGAATATTCCGCGCCAGCGCACGGTGCGCGCAGCAAACACCCTGATCAGGGCCCCCTGGCGCTCCGAGGCAGCGGGAAGCAGCCCCGCACTGGAGCGATCTGCGGTTTGCCAGTTTCCCCGCCGGTCGCCCAGCAGGTAATTCACTGCGGAGACGGCCACCGGAACCAGCATGAGCAGGAGAAAAATGACGAAGTATCTCTTCACGATGGGGTCAACTGGCGCGCCTTCTGCGATCGAGTCTATCTAACCCTCGACACCGAGTTTTCCAGTCGGCTCCGATGTATTCCCGGTCTTCGCCAGCGGCCTTCCAGACGGGGCCTGGGTCGTTCCGATCGGTTGAGGGAGGCCGGCGGGAGGAACTGTTCCACAGAATAATCGTTGGGTTCGCTGCGAGCCAAGCGTAGGCTGCAAGTTACCCGACCGTTTTTTGGGCCCCCGCCGAGGTGTCGACTGCTTAAGAGCTCATCCATTCTGATCCCCGGCGAAACCGTCTGGAAAAGATGCAAGGCCGGGCGGCTGACAATCCTCAACGATGCTGCGGCCTATTTCGCGGCCCTTCGGGAAGCTTTGCTGCTCGCCACGCAGCAGGTCTATATCATCGGGTGGGACATCCACAGCCTGACCCGTTTTGTCGGACCTTCCGGACGTGCCGACGACGGGTTTCCTGAGGAACTGGGGCCGTTTCTGAAGGCTCTTCTGGAGGCAAAGCAAGACCTGCGGATCAACATTCTCATCTGGAATTTTCCCGCCCTGTATGCCGCCGAGCGCGAATGGAATTCGCCCAGCAAGTTTTCATCCAAAGCGCCGGATAGGCTGCGTTTCTGTTTCGACTCCAGCCTTCCCCTGGGCTCCGCGCAACACCAGAAGATCGTGGCCATTGACGGTGCGGTCGCGTTCTCCGGCGGCCTCGACCTCACGATCCGCCGCTGGGACACCAGCAACCACGCAGCTGATGATCCGCTCCGCATCGATCCCGACGGCAAGCCGTACCCGCCGTTTCACGACGTCCAGTGCCTTGTAGATGGCGAGGCCGCCGGCGCGCTTTGGGAACTGGCCGAGCGCCGGTGGCAGGCTGCCGGCTGCACGGTCGAACGCGCGGTGGCGACCGACGGCGATCGTTGGCCGGCTTCGGTGCCTGCCGATTCGCTGGAGATGGCGACGGGCATCGCCCGGACCGAGCTAAGGACCGGCAGCGCTACCGGCGCAAACGAGGTCGCGCGACTGTTCGAGGCTTCCATCAACGTCGCCAACCGTTTCATCTACATAGAAAACCAGTTTATCAGCGCGACCGATATCGCGGGCATGCTGGCGCAGCGAATGCTTGACGTACCCTCGCTTCGTGTCCTGATCGTTACGCCGAAGACGCATTCGTCCTGGTTTGAATCGCAGGCCATGCAGGGCGGTCGCGGCGGCTTCATCGAGGCGTTCGTCTCGGCGGGCGTCACCGATCGGGTTCGCATTCTCTACCCGCTGGCGCGGGGCGTGAATTCATCCACCCCTGTCATGGTACACAGCAAGGTGATGATCGTCGATGATCGCGTCCTGCGCGTGGGGTCGGCCAACTTGAACAACAGATCGATGGGGGCGGATACCGAATGCGACCTCCTCTTCGAGGCGAACTCCGAACAGCATCGGAAATTCATCGATCACATCCGTCACGGGTTCATCGGACATTTCTGCGGCTTGGATGCTCTGGAAGTCGGACGCCACGACGCCGAGCTTTTTGGACTGCTCGACCAGCTATCCACGGGCGAGCGAGAGAAGTCGCTGGGGCCGATCGATGCGACCGAGAAACTAGCCGGGGTCGCGTCGATCGTGCAACCGGTCGCAGACCCCAGACAGCCCCTCCATCTCGACCGTGCTGCCAGTCGCATGTGGACACTGAACACTGTATTGGCTGCAGGCGGCCTGGCGGTGGCCCTCGCCGGCCTCGCGCTGGTCTGGCAGTACACTCCGCTAATGGATTTTTCCGATGTAGGTTTCGTGTCCGCCTTCATCGCGCAAACCGCGCGCTCTGAATTCGCGCCACTGCTTGCGATTGCCGCCTTCGTCATCGGGGGCTTCATGATGTTTCCGGTCGTGATTCTGATTGCGGCGACCGCCGCAGCGCTGGGCCCGTGGATGGGTTTCATCAGTGCTGCAGCCGGCGTGCTTCTCAGTGCACTTCTGCTGTTTGGAATTGGTCGGGTGCTGGGCCAGGCCCGGATGCAGCGGCTTCTCGGGCGCCGTTCTTCGCGGGTCCAGAGCCGCATTATCGGCAAGGGGGTCTTGGCGGTTGCTCTGATCCGCATGGTGCCGCTTGCCCCGTTTTCGGTCGTCAATATGGTGGCCGGCGCCAGCAAACTGGGTTTGCGGGACTTCATGCTTGGAACCGCGCTCGGCATGATGCCGGGAATTACCGTGATGGCCGCGCTGGGCGCGCAGATCGCGGATCTGGCGGCAAATGCTTCCTGGACCAATGTATTGCTGCTTGCTGTTGCGATCGTTGCCTGGATTGCGGTTTGCCTCGTTGCACAGTTCCTGGTGACCTGGCTCGCGGGACGAAAGACGTGACCGATACCATCCGCATCATGACCTGGAACGTTCACGGCACCTTCAACCTCAATCCGGCATTCGATCTGGATGGCGTGTGTTCCATTATCAGCTATTGGTCGCCCGATGTGGTGGCGCTGCAGGAGATTGACTCTCGCGGACGAACCGATGATCCGTTTGGCCGGCTGGCGAGGGCGGTCGGCGACCATCGGATAGACGCCAGGTCGATCGTCACCGAGGATGGCGATTACGGCCAGGCGCTGCTGAGCCGCTGGCCGTTCGTCGAGGCCCCGACCATCATCGACGTATCATATCAGGAACGCGAGCCGCGCAGGGCGATCTCGGCGCGCATAAACGCGGGCATCGGAGAGGTGCGGGTCGTTGCGACCCACCTTGGTTTGAGCATGCGAGAGCGAAACACCCAGGCACGGGCTCTGGCTGACCTGGCGCGGCAGAGGCGAACGCTGGTGGTCGGTGATTTCAACGACTGGCTCTTTGTGATGTCGGTGCGACGGGTGCTCGCGCGAGCCTGTCCGGTTCGAACGCGGCTGCGAACGTTTCCCGCCCGGATGCCCATGCTGCGGCTGGATAGAATCTATGCCTCGCGGGATATGTCGATTCGCTCGGCCTGGACTGATCGCAAGGCTGGCGCGTATTCGGATCATCTTCCAGTCATCGCGGATGTGGCCTTCGCCGAATAGAGCGAAACCCGACCCCCGCACCGCCGTCTTGCGCTGTCGGCCGTTCCCTGTAACGTGGCGGAAATTTCGGCAGCGGGGAAACCGTCGATGGGGGGAGTTCTGGAGGGCGTGCGCGTCCTCGATTTTGGCCGCTATATCGCAGGACCCTATTGCGCGACCCTGCTGGCGGAATTCGGTGCCGAGGTGATCCGCGTCGAAAAGCGCGACGGCAGCGAGGATCGTTTCGTGGCGCCGGTCGGGGCGGGCGGCGAGGGCGCTCTTTTCCTGCAGATCAACCGCAACAAGAAGTGCATCACCCTCGATCCGATGAAGCCCGAGGGGCAGGAGGTCATGCGCCGGCTGGTCGCCACGGCGGACGTGGTCGTCGCCAATCTGCCGCCGCAGACGCTGCGCGCGATGAAGCTCGACTATGAATCGCTCAAGGCGGTCAAGCCTGATATCATTCTGACGACCGCGACCGCCTTCGGCGGGCCGGGCCCCTGGTCTGACCGCGTCGGCTTCGACGGCGTCGGGCAGGTGATGTCGGGCGCGGTGTACATGACCGGCGCCGGCGAGCCGCCTTACCGGGCCGCCGTCAACTGGGTCGATTTCGGAACGGCGCTGCACTGCGCGTTCGGAACGCTCGCCGCGCTGATCGAACGCGGCAAGTCCGGGCGCGGGCAGATCGTCGAGGGCGCCCTGCTGGCGACCGCGCTTTCCTTCACCAACGCGACGCTGATCGAACAGGCCGTGATCGCCGCCAACCGCGTCCCGACCGGCAATCTCGGGCAGACCGCAGCGCCCGCCGACATCTACCGGACCAAAGACGGCTGGGTGCTGTGCCAGGTCACCGGCCACCCGCTCTTCATCCGCTGGGCCAGGCTGATGGGTGAGGAGGACTACTGGCTGAAGGATCCGCGCTTTGCCGACGATCTCAAGCGCGGCGACAACGGCGCTATTATCAGCGAACGCATGGCGCGCTGGTGCGCCGGGCGGACGACCCAGGAGGCGGTCGATACGCTGGGACAGGCGATGATTCCGGCAGGCCCGGTTCTGAGCCCGCAGCAGGCGCTCGAGCATCCGCATATTCGCGCCGCCGGCTTCCTGCAGGACGTTGATTATCCCGGCCTGCCGAAACCGGCGCCGGTGGCCCGCGCCGCGGTGCGGCTGTCACGGACGCCGGGCGAGATCGCGACGCGGCCGCCGGCGCTGGGCGAGCACACCGACCTCGTTCTGGCCAGCATCGGCTATGACGCCGCCGCCATCGCGGCGCTGCGGAAGAACGGGATCGTGTAGCGCCTGCGACGCTGGCGCTCAGGCCGGTGTCTGCGCCTGCTTGGCGGCCTCGAAGGCCGCCAGCCGTTCGGCGAACTTTCCGTTCGCCATGCCGGCCCGTGCGATGATGACCGGGACCGGCAAGGTTTCAAAGAAATGACAGGCCACGCGATGGCCGGGGGCGGCTTCGCGGAGCTTCGGCTCTTCGGCCGAGCAGCGTGGCTGCGGGTGCAGGCAGCGGGTGTGAAAACGACAGCCGGTCGGCGGGTTGAACGGGCTCGGCACGTCGCCCTGCAGCATGACGCGTTTGGTGCGCAGGCTGGGGTCCGGCTTGGGGATCGCCGCCAGCAGCGCCTGGGTATAGGGGTGCAGCGGTTTGGCGTAGATCGTCTTCTTGTCGGCGATCTCGACCAGCTTGCCGAGGTACATGACCGCGACGCGGTCACTGATGTGCTTCACCACGGCAAGGTCGTGGGCAATGAACAGATAGGAGAGACCGAAGCGCTGCTGCAGGTTCTGCAGCAGGTTGACGACCTGCGCCTGGATCGAGACGTCGAGCGCCGACACCGGCTCGTCGCAGATGATCAGGTCGGGATTGACCGCCAATGCACGGGCGATGCCGATGCGCTGGCGCTGCCCGCCGGAGAACTGGTGGGGATAGCGGCGGGCATGTTCGGGCGACAGGCCGACAATCTCCAGAAGCTCGCGTACGCGCGCCTCGCGCGAGGCGGGGTCGCCGATGTCGTGCACGCGCAGCGGCTCGGCCAGGATCTCGCCGACGGTCATGCGTGGATTGAGCGAAGCGTAGGGGTCCTGAAAGATGATCTGCATGTGTCGGCGCAACCGGCGCAGCGCATCCTTACCGAGGTTGGCGATCTCCTCGCCCTTGAAGCGAACCGACCCCGCCGTCGGGTCCATCAGGCGCAATACCAGGCGTCCGGTCGTCGACTTGCCGCAGCCGGACTCGCCGACCAGCGCCAGGGTCTCACCGCGGGCGATCTCGAAGCTCACATCCTCGACGGCGCGGACAAGGCCGACCTGCCGGCGCAGGATGATGCCGCGGCTGAGCTGAAAATGCTTGACCAGGCCGTCGACCTGGAGCACCGGGACGTCGCTCATGAACTTACCTCGACCGGGGCTTTCCAGCATGCGACCAGATGGCGGGGTGTGATTTCGCGCAGCGGCGGCGGGTCCTGCCGGCAGCGCCGGTCGGCGAACGGGCAGCGCGGCGCAAAACGGCAGCCCTTGGGCTGATTGTTGGGGCTCGGCACCGTGCCCTCGATCGTGGCGAGCCGCTTGCGGTCGACGTCGAGGCGCGGGATCGAGCCCAATAGCCCAATCGTGTAGGGGTGCTGCGGGTCGCCGAACAGATCGGCGACCTCGGCGCTTTCGACGATCTGGCCGGCATACATCACCAGCACCTCATCGGCCACTTCGGCGATCACGCCGAGATCGTGGGTGATGATGAGGATCGCCATGCCGAGCCGGCGCTGCAGCTCACTCAAAAGATCGAGAATTTGCGCCTGGATAGTGACGTCGAGCGCGGTTGTCGGCTCATCGGCAATCAGCAGCGCCGGCTCGCACGACAGCGCCATCGCTATCATGACGCGCTGGCGCATGCCGCCCGACAGGCTGTGCGGAAAATCGTCAATGCGCTGCGCCGCGGAAGGAATTTTCACCAGTTCGAGCATTTCGATCGCGCGCGCCCTGGCGGCCTGCGGCGTCATCGTGGCGTGGGCGAGTATCGCCTCGATGATCTGCTGGCCGATGGTGTGAACCGGATTGAGCGACGTCATCGGCTCCTGGAAGATCATCGACATCTTGCCGCCGCGCAGCTTGCGCCTCTCGTCGGCCGACAGTGTCAGCACGTCGCGGTTCTCGAACATGACCGCGTCGGCCTCGACCTTGCCCGGCGGGCTCGGCACCAGGCCCATCACCGACAGCGACGTCACGCTCTTGCCGCAGCCGGATTCGCCGACGAGGCCGACGGTGCGGCCGCGCGGCACGCTGAAGCTGATGCCGTCAACGGCGCGAAACAGGCCGCGGTCTGTCGCGAAGTGAGTCCTCAGGCCGCGAACCTCAAGCAGGTTTTCCATCAGAACGAGTAATCCAGTCCCTTGTAGAAGGTGTTCTGATAGAGCATATGCGGCCGGACACCCTTCAGTTTCTTCGTGTTGGTGGTGTACATCGCGATGTTCATCACCGGCATCCACAAATGCTCTTCGGTGACCCGCTGCTGCGCGAGCGCGTAGTACTTGGCCCGGTCCGCGTCGGTCAGCGCGGCGCGTCCCATTTTGAGGTATTCGTCGGTCTTGGCGTCGTTCCAGTTCATCCGGTTCGGCGCCGGCATGTTCTTGGAGTCGAAGTAGAAGTTGAGCAGGTCGCCCGAGGAAATGTAGGGGAACGTCACCGTCCACAATTCGAAATCCTGCTTGGCCATTTCGGCCGGCGCGATCGTGGAGTCGAAACCCATGATCTTCCAATCGATGCCGATCTTGCGCATGTAGCCCTGGATCGCTTCGGAGACCCTTCCGAAATAGGCAACCTGGGTGAACAGCACCTTGGGTGCGAGCTTGACGCCGTCCTTCTCGCGGATGCCGTCGGCGCCGACCTTCCAGCCGGCCTCGTCCAGCAGCTTCTTCGCCCGCTCGACATCCTCCTTGATGATCCCCTTGGTCGATTCGGCGAAGTCGAGCGCCTTGGGATCGATGAAGGTGTAGGCGGGCTCCGCGTTGCCCAGCATGATGCCCTTGACGATTTCGGCGCGATTGATGGCGATGTTCATCGCCTCGCGCACGCGCGCGTCAGCAACCATCGGCCGCGTGGTCTTGTAACCGTAGTACATCAGCTGGAAATTGGGTTTGGCTTCCTGGACGACAAGGTTGGGCGCGGCCTTGACCTGATCGATGAACTGAAGCGGGATCTGGTGCGTGACGTCGAATTGTCCGCCCAGCATGGCGGCGACGCGGCTGGAATCCTCGGGCACGATCTTGATGCTCATCTTCTCGAACTTCACCGGGCCCTTGTTCTGGTACATCGACGGGCCCCATTTGTAGGCGTCGTGGCGCTTGAGCACGATCTCGGTGCGCGGCTGCCAGCTTTCGAAGCACCATGGCCCGGTGCCGTCGATGGCCTTGATGCCGTAGTCCTTGCCGAGCGATTCCACGCTTTCCTGGTTGTGGATCGCCGTCGTGAACATGGTCAGCTGGAGCAGGAGATCGGCGAACGGTTCGTTCAGCTCGTATTCGACGGTGTAGGGGTCGGGAGCGCGCAACTCCTTGATGTTGCCGGCGCGCCAGGCGAGCGGCGCCTTGAGCTCGGAGCTGGTCAGGCGCTTGAAGGAATAGATCACGTCGGCGGCGGTGAACTTCTTGCCGCTGCAGAACGTCACGTCGTCGCGCAGCTTGAAGACATAGAGCTTGCCGTCGTCACTCTTGGTCCACGACTTGGCGAGATAGGGGATCGGCGTCTTGCCGTCCCAATCCATGGCGACCAGCGTATCCTGGAACATATTGACGATGTCCGACGTCGGCGACCAGGTGGTGCGCTGACCGTCATAGTGCGGCGCGTCGAGCGACTTCATGACCTTCAGGGTCTGCGCCTCGGCCGTTGCGGAAATGCCTGCCGCCGCCAGTAGCGCCAGGGCGGCCGTGGAAATGCTGCGCATCGTGTTTTCTCCCTCGTGATGTCTCAGCGCGTGACGTCCAGCCCCTTGTAGAAGGTGTTCTGGTAGATCATGTGCGGCCGCGCGCCGGCGATCTTCTTGTTTGCGACCTGGTGCATGTTGATGTTGAGAACGGGAATCCAGAGATGCTCTCTGGTTACCTTCTGCTGCACCAGCCCGTAGTACTTGGTTCGGTCGGCTTCCGTCAGCGCCGAGCGCCCCTTCTTCAGCCACTCGTCGGTCTCGGCGTCCTTCCAGTTCATCCGGTTGGGCGTCGGGATGTTGCGGGAATCGAAATAGATGTTCATGAGGTCGCCGGCCGAAAGGTAAGGCACCGTCACCGACCAGATTTCGTAGTCCTGTTCGGCCATCTTGGCGGGGGCAATGGTGGAATCCCAGGGCTGCAGCTGCCACTGCACGCCGATGCGGCGCAAATAGCCCTGGATCGCCTCGGCGACGCGCGGCGTGTTGCCGGCCTGGGTGTAGTAGACCTTTGGCTGCAGCTTGACGCCGTCCTTTTCGCGGATGCCGTCGCTGCCCAGCTTCCAGCCGGCTTCATCGAGCAGGGTCTTGGCGCGCTCGATGTCTTCCTTGACGACGCCATTGGTGCTGGCGTCGAAATCGAGCGCGTCGGGATCGACGACGGTGAAGGCCGGGTCGGCGTTGCCGAGCAGGATGCCCTTGGCGATCTCGGCACGGTTGATGGCAATGCTCATCGCTTCGCGGACCCGCCTGTCGGCCACCATCGGCCGGGTCGTCTTGAAGCCGAAATAGAGCAACTGGAAGTTTGGCTTGGCCTCGGTCACGGTCAGCATCGGCGCGCCCTTGGCCTGGGCGATGAACTGCGCCGGAAACTGGTGGGTGATGTCGAACTGGCCGGCCATCATCGCCGCCACGCGGCTGGAATCCTCGGGGACGATCTTGATGACGAGCTTTTCGAACTTAACGGGTCCCTTGTTCTTGTACATCGACGGGCCCCATTTGTAGGCGTCGTGGCGCTTGAGCACGATCTCGGTGCGCGGCTGCCAGTTGTCAAAACACCACGGACCGGTGCCGTCAGCGCCCTTGATGCCATAGTCCTTGCCCAGCGTTTCCACACTCTCCTTGTTGTGAATGACGTTGGTGAACATGGTGAGCTGCAGCAGCAGCTCCGAGAACGGCTCCTCGAGTTCGTATTCGACGGTGTAGGGATCCGGCGCGCGCAGCTCCTTGATGGTGCCGGCGCGCCAGGCAAACGGCCCCTTGAGCGCCGGGTCCTTGAGTCGTTTGAAGCTGTAGATGACATCTTCGGCGGTGAATTTCTTGCCGCTGCAGAACGACACGTCGTCGCGCAGCTTGAAAACATAGGTCTTGCCGTCGGGGCTGACCGTCCAGGACTTGGCGAGATAGGGGACCGGCGTACGGCCGTCCCAGTCGAGCGCCACCAGCGTGTCCTGGAACATGTTGACGATATCGGAGGTCGGGCCCCAGGTGGTGCGCTGCGCGTCGTAATGCGGCGCGTCGATCGCTTTCATCATGGTGAGGGTTTGGGCTGATGCGGAAGCCGTAACGCAAAGCGCCAATGCCGCGCTCAGAGCTGTTCTGATCATGTCTGCAGCCTCGGGTCGAGGACGTCGCGGAAGGCGTCGCCCAGAAGATTGGCGGCGAGCACGATCACGAAGATCGCGCAACTCGGGACGGTGGCGATGTGCGGGGCCATGAACAGGAAGTCGCGGCCCTGGGCCGCCATCATGCCGAGTTCGGCGGTAGGAGGCTGCGCGCCCATGCCGAGGAAACCCAGCGCCGATCCGATCAGGATGATCTGGCCGAAGCGAAGGGTGAGGAACACGAAGATCGTCGAAATGCAGTTCAGCGTCAGGTAGCGCCAGATCAGCGCGCCATCGGTCACGCCGACGGCGCGGCCGGCTTCCATGAATTCCTGTCCCATCACCCCGACGGCCGCGCCGCGCGCCACCCGCGCGACGTCGGGTATGGTGGCAATGACCAGCGCAATGACCACGGCGGCCAGGCCGGCGCCGAAGATCGCCGCGACCGCCAGCCCGATCAGGATCGCCGGGAAGGCCAGCATGACGTCGACCAGACGCATGATCCAGCCGTCCAGCCGGCGGTAGTAGGCCGCGAGGATTCCCAGGATACCGCCGATCAGGCCGCCGACGATCACGCCGACCAGCCCGAGCATCAGGGTGTTGCGGGTTCCGAAAATCACCCGGCTCAGGATGTCGCGGCCGGTGTTGTCGGTGCCGAACCAGTGCTCGGCGCCGGGCGGCTGCATGACCTTGGTGAGGTCGGTGAAGTAGGGATCGTAGGGCGCAATCCACGGCGCCAGCAGCGCCGCCAGCACGATCGCGGTCAGCGTGATCGCGGCCGCCGCCGCCACCCGGTCGCGTGCCAGCCGCTGCAGCAGACCGGCGCGCGCGAAGGCGCCGGTCGGATGTTCTGCGATCAAGGCTGGTTCGAGAGCTTCGACGCTCATCGGCGTTGCACCCTGGGATCGAGATAGACGTAGAGCACGTCGACCAGCAGGTTGATCGACAGGAAGGCGATGGCGAGGATCATGATCGCGCCTTGCGCGGTCGGGAAATCGCTGGAGACGATGGCGCCCACCGCGAGCCGGCCGACCCCGGGCCAGGAGAACATGGTCTCCGTGACCACGGCGCCGCCGAGCAGGAAGGCCGCCTGCAGCCCGATCAGGGTGACGACGGGGATCATCGCATTGCGTAGCGCGTGATGGATGATCACGACGGTCTCGCGCAGCCCTTTGGCGCGGGCCGTGCGCACAAAGTCGGCGCCCAGCACTTCCAGCACCGCGGTGCGCGTCAGCCGCGCGATCGGCCCGATCAGGACGAGGCCGAGGGTCGCCGCAGGCAGGATCAGGCTTGGCAAGCCACCGTCCCATATCGGGCCGGTCCGGCCGGTGAACGGCAGCAAGGCCCATTTGTAGCCGACAAACTGGATCAGGATCAGGCCGATAAAGAACACCGGCATGGAAACGCCCGCCACCGAGCAGGCCATGATGACGCGATCGGCAAGACGGCCGCGATTGACCGCCGCCAGCGTTCCGAGCGCAAGCCCGCTGGGCACCGCGATCAGCATCGCACCCAGCATCAACTCGACGGTCGGTCCGATGGTCATCGCCAGTTCCTCGCTCACCTCCCTGTTCGAGATGATCGAGCGGCCGAGATCGCCGCGCAGGACGCGCAGGATGTATTCGAAGAACTGAATTGGGATCGACCGGTCGAGACCAAGCTCAAGACGGATCGCGGCGATCGTCTCGGCCTTGGCGTCGGGTCCGGCGATGATCATCGCGGGATCCGCCGGTACGACCTGCAACAGGCAAAAACAGAGGAAAAGGACCCCGAGCAGGGCCGGGAACGAAATCAGCAGACGATGGACGATCTGTTGTCCCATGCGACGCCAACGGACCGGTTAGGCCAACAAGGGGAACTCCGCCGCCCGCGCCGACGCATGATTTCCCCCTCGGCAGCCGCGCTTCGTCCGACGTGCGCGGCTTTTTTTCTGCTGAGATAGTGGCATGCGTGAGACACGGCGTCACGCGCAATCTGCGCGCTCGCTCCGCCTGCGTCCTTTTGCGCTTCGAGCGGTGACTGCCTCTTGCAATGCGAGAAGTCCGCCTCACGAAATTCCGGCAAGCGCTTCCGTCCTCACACGCTCGGCGGGAAAATGCCGTGCGAGGTTGTACCTACTATCTGGATTCCAACTGCCAGTGTACGCGAATTGCCGAACTTGATCGGATCAAGACGCGACGCGGGTCGGCGCTGTATCGCAAGGGCTGTAAGAGGGGCTCGACGAATGCTCAAATCGGTGGTGGTCGGCCAAATGCATGACTTCGACGCAGTCGGCGTTCAAGCGTTCATTGTCGACCAGCCGTTCGGCCGCCACCAGTGCCTGAGACAGCCCGTCTGACTGAACATCGACCTGACGCTGCAGACACTTGAATCGATGGCCATCTGAATTCAGGATTTCCTTGTAGAAGGAGACGCGATAATTGTTCATCTTGCACTCCTCTTCCTGCGGGCACGCTGTCGCGATCTTAACCTCAGGCGTCCATGTCGGCCAGCCGCTGGCGATTGCGCAACACAATCTGGCGGGCGCTCGAAAACACCAGGATACCCTCGTCGCTGAGTTGTGACAGCGCCCGCGACACAGTCTCGAGAGTGAGACCGAGATAGTCGCCGATGTCGCGGCGGCACATCGGCAGCGCCATCATGCCGGCCTTGGCGAGTCGGCGATCCATCTCCAGCAGGAAGGTGGCGACCCGCTCCAGGGCGGTCTTGCGGCCGAGAAGCAGCATGTGGTCTTCGGCGTGCCGGAGATCGCCCGCTGTCATGGTCCAGAGTTGGTGGGCAACCCGGACATCCGATCCGGCCGCGGCTTCAAGGCTGCGACGCTTCACCAGGCGGACGGTGGTATCGGTGATCGCTTCGGCGGTCAGGCGGTGGGTGGACCCGGGATCGAGGCCAAAGACGTCGCCCGACAGCAGGAACGCGCCGATCTGGCGCCTCCCGTCGTTCAACAGCTTGTAGGTGCGGACCGCGCCGCGGATCACCTGGTACACATATTCCGAAGGCTCGCCCTCGCCATAGATTTCTTCCTCCTTCCGATAGGAAAACTCGGTGGCGATCACGCCTGCGCAACGGGTGACCACGCCGAACGGATCGGTAGCCGGAGCGCGCGAAGCAGAGAAACCTTTGGCTGCGGGGACTGCCGGGCTGGGGATCGTCTGGGTGAGCATTTGCCATCTCCTTGGTGCAGGGATAGCGTGGTGTACCCGGGATGATGGTTGTCAGATATTTCGGTCGATATCCTAAGCACGATCCCCTAAGGGACATTACGGAGGCGAGCCTCAGGTTGGGCCTGCGGCACGGCGCGAATCAATTTCGTTTCGCACGCACTCGACCAGATTCTCCTCCAGATTGGGCTTCAACAGCACCTGTCGGACCCCGGCCGAGGTCGCTTTGGCCATAATGTTCTCGTCCGGATAACCCGTAATCAAAACGATCGGCGTGCGCACGTCGAGGCGCCGCAGCCGGAGCGCCAGTTCCAGACCGTCAATTTCGGCCATTTTGTAGTCCACCACGAGGCAGTCCGCACGGTGCCGAGTTGACGAGCCCAGCAGCGCGGTGCCGCTGCGGAAGGTGCGGACCTCGAATCCCTCCGTCTCCAGCAGAAAACGCAATGACGTCCGCACGTCGTAATCGTCATCAACGACGTAGATCATCAATTTTCGAGGCGGAGCACCGGTTCCGGTTTCTCCGCTGGAGCTGGAGCTGTTTCGGGCATCGATCATGTGTCAAGCGTAAACCGCTTGCCGGCGGGCCGGTTTGACTTGGCTCAATCGCCGACAATTCCCGCCCGGATCGCGAACCTGACCAGCTCGGACAGGTTATCCGCCTGCATCTTGGTCATGACGTTCGCCCGGTAGACCTCCACCGTGCGGGGGCTGATGTCATATTCCCTGGCGATCGCCTTGTTCGATTGACCGGTCACCAGCCCCTGCATTACCTGGCGTTCCCTGGGGGTGAGCGAGGCAACCCGCGCCGCCATGTCGGCCGAAAGCGTTTCGCTCCTTGAGCCGCTTTCCTTTTCCAGCAAGGCGGTCTCGATCATTCCGATCAGCCGGTCGTCTTCGAACGGCTTCTCGAGAAAATCGAGCGCCCCGAGCTTCATCGCTTCGACGGCAAGCGGAACGTCGCCATGACCGGTCATGACGATCACCGGAAACCTGCCGCCGCCGGCCTTCAGCTGACGCAGCAACTGCATTCCGTCGATGCCCGGCATCCGCACATCCGTGATCACGCAGCCGGGACCCAGGTTTGCAAGTTCGTCGAGAAAAACCTGGGCGGAATCGAACAGGCGCACGCCGAAGCCGGCCGATCCCAGCAGGAAATCCAGCGAATCGCGCATCGCCGGATCGTCGTCGATGACATAGACGTTATGACGTTGCGACATCGGTCGTATCCTTGGCAGCCGCGGCGGGCAGGGTGAAACGGAAAGTTGCGCCGCCGGAATCGTTCGTTTCCGCCCACATCCGGCCGCCATGGGTGTCGATGATCGTGCGGCTGATCGAGAGGCCGACGCCCATGCCGGAATCCTTGGTGGTGAAAAACGGCTGAAACAGGTTGGCGAGCGCATCGCCGGCGAAACCGGCTCCGGTGTCGGAAACGGCTATTTCAACCATGTCGTCTGCGGCCCTGGTGTTTGCGGCTATCAGCTCGCGGTGCCCCGAGCTCGCCATCGCTTCCAGCGCGTTACGGAACAGGTTGACCAGCACCTGCTGGATCTGGACCCGGTCGGCCAGCACCAGGTCGCAGGTCGGATCGAGGTTGAAGCGCAGCACCACGCCCTGCTCGCGGGCGCCGGTCAGACCGAGCGCGCCGGCTTCTTCGACCATTTTTGAAATGCTCTCGACCCGCTTCTCGGCGACGTCCCGCGCAACGAAGTTGCGCAGCCGCCTGATGATGTCGCCGGCGCGGATCGCCTGCTCGGCGGCGCGATCGAGCGCGGCCTCGATCCGGGGAGCGTTGGCGTCAGTGCTTCCCGCCAGCAGGCGGCGCGATCCCTTCATGTAATTGCTGATTGCTGACAGGGGCTGATTGAGCTCGTGGGCGAGGGCGGAAGCCATCTCGCCCATGGCGCTGAGGCGAGAGACGTGGACCAGTTCGGACTGCAATTCCTGCAACCGCGTCTGGGTCTGCTGCTGTTCCGTGAGGTCGCGAACGAAGCCCGTGAAGTACGGCTTGCCGCCCGATTGCATCTCGCCGATGGTGAGATGCATCGGAAACGTGGTGCCGTCCTTGCGCATGCCGGTGACGATGCGGCCGATGCCGATGATACGCCGTTCGCCCGTGCTCAGATATCGGGCAATGTAGGCGTCATGCCGGCTGCGGTCCGGCTCCGGCATCAACTGGCTGATGTTCATTCCAACCGTCTCCGGCTCGGTATAGCCGAATTGCCGCACGGCGGCGCTGCTGAAGAATTGCATGATCCCATGCGCGTCGATCACGATCATCGCGTCAGGGACCGTTTCCAGGATCGAACGAAAGTGCCTCTCGCGAGTCCGGACGGCATCCTCCAGCCGTTTCTCGCGGTCGATGTCGATCACGACGCCGCTAAGCCGCGCCGGGCTGCCGTCGGGGCCTCCAACGACGCCGCCGAATGCTCGCACCCAGTGACCCGCATCGGAATGCCGCCGTACCCGGTACTGGATGTCGAAGTCGCATCCGGTGTTGATCGACGCCAGCACGGCCGTTGCCGTGCGCTCGCGTTCCTCGCTATCGAGCAGGGAAAGAAACAGATCGTAGTCGATCGGCGTTTCGGGTTCGACCGCAAACAGCTTTCGTGTGGTGTCGGACCAGACCAACTTTCGGGTTGAGAATTCAAGATCCCAGGTGCCGACATCGGATTCGCCGATGCCGTCGCGATCGAGGTGATCCTGATCGCGAAACGGCTGACTGAACGGTGAGTTGGTGTCGATCATTCTTCGCTTTGCAATCGCTTCCGCACGCCAGATATCGCACACCGACAAGCATGCGCAAGGAAACCGCGAGCAAATTCATGCTATCATTCAACCTGTTGAAGTAAAATGAGATTTTAGGTCGCCGGAGGCGGTGCCGTCGGCAGCGGCTGCATGTCCTGCAAGGAGCAAGGTTGTTGATCTAGGTCAGTTTCGATTTGCGACGGGCATTTACGATGAATGATGTAAGGGCATCCCGCCCCGGCCCTGGAGAAGGTGATGGACTACAAAACGGTCATGGTCGGTCTGGCGCTCGACCGCCCCAACGGTGCCTGCCTCCGGGTGGCCGGAGATATCGCCGAACGCTTTGGGGCGCGGGTTCTGGGCATTGCCGCTGCGGACCTCAGGCCGCCCATGTATTTCGCGGAAGGCGCCTTTGCGCAGCAGATGCTCGATGAGGAAGCCGCCGCCATCCACAGGCGGCTATCGGAACTGGAGGCGGAATTCCGGGACTCGGTCGCGAAGCGCGCCGCTTCGGTCGAGTGGCGCTCCGCCCGAGGGTTGCCGGTACCTTACATGCTGCGGCAGGCGAGGGCCGCCGATATCATCGTGGTCGGTGCCCGTTCCGAGACCCTGGTCGATCCCGGCGCAGCCGCGGATCCGAGCGACTTGGTGATGCAGGCCGGACGCCCGCTCATCGTGGTGCCGCCGGCGGCACAGTGGCTCGACTTAAGAAGTGTCCTGGTGGCCTGGAAGGACGTGCGCGAGGCCCGTCGGGCGGTGTTTGATGCGCTGCCGATCCTGGCCGCGGCAAAGGAGGTCACGATTACGGAAATTCCCGAGCAGGACGATGGTCGCGCCGAAGCGTTGTCGCACGTTGCCGACGTGGCCGCGTGGCTGCGCGGCCACGGTATCGCGGCCCACACCACGGTTCCCGAAAGGCCCGCCGTTGTCACCGAGCAGCTCGAGAAGGTAGCCGCCAATGTCGGTGCCGGCGTCGTGATTGCCGGCGCCTATGGTCACTCGCGCCTGCGCGAATGGGCGCTCAGTGGCGTCACCCGGCATCTTGCAATGGAATCGCGCCGTTGCGCGTTCCTGTCCCGCTGACGCAGTTGAGGATGACGAGGGGCTGTCGTGCATAGATTCCTCGAAGCCACCGCCGGACAGTACATGACACGCACGGTCAAGACCGTGACCCGCGACACCACCATGCGCGAATTGCAGCGGATGTTCGAAGACGACGACTTCAACTGCTATCCGGTCCGCGAGGGCGACGACATCGTCGGTATCATGAGTAAATTCGACTTCCTGAAATGCTTTACGTTCAACCCGGGGCGCATGGTTCCGGCCTACGACGAATTGTTGTCGCGAACGGTCGGGGAAGCCATGATGCCGGAATTCATCTATGTCGATCCGGCAACCAAGCTGACACGGGTATTGCAGCTGATGGTGGATCATCGGATGAAGAGCATCCCCGTGCTGGATAGCGGGCAGCGGCTGGCGGGAATCATTGCGCGCGAAGACGTCATGCGGGCGCTGACCGCCCGCGTATAGGCCGCGTCCAGATCGGCGTGGGGCGCGCCGCCTTTTTCTCTGCCTAATCGGCTTTTGCCATCTCGATGTCTTCGGGCGATTCCAGGTACATCCCGGACATCGTCTCGACCCAGCAGAGATGATCGTGAACCTTCCTCACGCCGGCGACATTCTCCGCCGCCACCTTGGCCGCGCGGCGCGCTTCCTCGTCGGTGATTACGCCGCTGAGATGAACGATGCCGTCGCGCACGACGACGTTGAGGCCGAACGGGCTCCAGTCGTTCTTCTCGAATTCCTTGATGATGCGGTCGCGAATATGGTCGTCATCGGCCGTCGGATCGGGAATTTCGCGGGCAAGGCTGGCGACCGCCTGCAGCAGGTTGGCGCGCGAGACGATCCCGACCAGCTTGTCGCCGCGCATCACCGGCAGGCGCTTGACGCCCTTGGTCTCCATCACCTTCACGATTTCCTCAAGAGGCGTTTGCTCGGCGATCGTGAGCGGCTTGCTGGTCATGACTTCGGAGACTTTGCGACCGTGCTCCTGGACGTAGTCATTCGCGGCGGAGCCGGCGCCGAACAGGAAGCGGAGCCAGCGGTTCCGCTTGCGCTGCGTGCCGATCTCGCTGCGGCGAAGGAAGTCACCCTCCGAGACGATGCCGACCAGCCTGCCGGCGGGATCGACCACCGGGAGCCCGCTGATGTGCCGCCGCAACATGAGATTGGCGGCCTCCATGATCGTGGCGTCCGGTGCGATGGTGACGACGGGGCGTGTCATGATCTGGTGGGCGCGCATCGCGATCTCCCGTTAGCTGCCTTAAATCATCCTTGAAGGAACGACGGAGCGCTCCAAACAGAGCGCTCCGTCCGTGCCGTATCACGCGGCCGACTTGATCTCGATCTGCTTGGCTTGTCTTGGCGCCGGCTTCTGCACGGTCACCTTGAGCACGCCATTGGCGATCTCGGCGGTGATGTCCTCGACCTTGACGCCGGCCGGAAGCTCGACCGAACGCGAGAACGCGCCGTAGCTGCGCTCGACCAAGTGATAGTCCTTGTTCTTTTCCTCGCGCTCGTTCTTCTTCTCGCCGCGGATGGTCAGGAGATTGTCGGCGACGTTGAGTTCGACGTCCTTCTTCTCCAGCCCCGGCAACTCGGCGGTGATCTCGATCGCCTTGTCGGTCTCGCTGATGTCCATGCTGGGCATGTTGGTGGTGGCGAGGCCGGGAATGTTGCGGGTTACGCCCTCGAACAGCCGGTCGATTTCCTGCTGCAGGAGCGAGAACGGGTTGGTTTCGCGGCGGGCGATCGCGCGCTGGGTTCCAACCGGGATCACGGATTTCGCATTCATGTTTGCCTCCTCGTTAAAGTCGCTAGAGCCGCACTGGCAAAATCAAGGATACAGCGCAGGAACAAGGCTCCATTTGACGAGGATCAAACCGGGTCAGGTCGGCCAGGTTAGGGTGCACACGGTTGCGTGAGGGCGATCAAAAGATGCATGCGATGGTCCTGACAGCGCCGGGTGCTTCGCTCCTGCTCGAGCAGCGGGAGGATCCTGTGCCCGGCCCCGGGACCGTTCGGGTCAAGGTCGGGGCGTGCGGCGTCTGCCGGACCGACCTGCATGTCGTCGATGGGGAGCTGCCCGGAATTACCTACCCCACCGTTCCCGGCCATGAAGTGGTCGGGAGGGTGGAGGCGCTTGGGAAGGGCGTAACCGCGCTGAAGCTGGGCGACCGCGTCGGCGTTCCCTGGCTCGGCTACACCTGCGGCGAATGCGCCTATTGCGCGAGCAACCGGGAAAACCTTTGCGATCGCCCGCGCTTTACCGGCTACACGCGTGACGGCGGGTTTGCGACGCATCTTCTCGCCGATGCCCGCTATTGCTTTCCGCTCGGCGAGCAAGGCGACGACGTTGCGATCGCTCCGCTGCTTTGCGCCGGACTGATCGGCTGGCGCTCGCTTGTGATGGCGGGAGATGCAAGGCACCTCGGCATCTTCGGCTTCGGCGCAGCCGGGCACATCGTCGCGCAGGTTGCCCGATGGCAAGGCCGCTCGGTCCATGCCTTCACGCGGGAGGGCGACGCGGAGGCCCAGCGGCTTGCGAGATCGCTCGGCGCCGAGTGGGCCGGAGCGTCGGAGGACCAGCCTCCGGTGCCGCTCGACGCTGCCATCATCTACGCGCCGGTCGGCGCGCTGATTCCGCGGGCATTGCGCGCCGTACGAAAGGGCGGGAGGGTGGTGTGCGCCGGCATTCACATGTCGGATATCCCGTCCTTCCCGTATCAGGTCCTCTGGGGCGAGCGGCAACTGCTTTCGGTCGCCAACCTCACGCGCCGGGATGGAGAAGAGTTTTTCAAAGTCGCCACGCAGGCCGGCGTCAGGACGCATACGACCGCGTTTCCGCTGCGGGAGGCAAACGAGGTCTTGACCATGTTGCGTGCCGGGCAGATCACCGGCGCCGCCGTGTTGCAGCCATGACCGAACAACGGCCGGTCGAGGTGGACAGGGCCGCCGGGACCGACCAGCAGCGCGTGCTCGATTTCCTCGATGCGTCGAGCTTTGGCGCGGCGAAAGGCGGCAAGCGGATCGACACCCACATCTCGATGGTTTTCCTCGGGGGCGATCGGGCGCTGAAAATCAAGCGCGCCGTTCGCCTGCCGTTCCTGGATTACTCGACGCTGGAGAAGCGCAAGCGTGCCTGCGAGGAGGAGCTGAAAGTCAATGCCCGCAATGCCCCGCAACTCTACCGGCGCGTCGTCGCGATCACGCGCAGGCCCGACGGTACGCTGGAAGTCGACGGCGCTGGCATCCCGGTCGAATGGGCGGTCGAGATGATGCGGTTCGATGAGGAGCGGGCGCTTGACCGGATTGCGGCCTCGGCCACGATCGATCCGGCGCTGGCGGTCGCCGTGGCCGACGTGATCCTGCTTTCCCACAACAAGGCGCCGCGTGCCGACGGCAGCGCCTGGCTCGCCTCCATCGCGTCGATCATCGACCGCAACACCGCGGCGTTTCACGCGGTGGCCGGACTTGACGCCGCCGCCATCGACCGGCTCCACGCGCTCAGCCACCATCGCGCGGCGCAGCTTCGATCGCTGCTCGGGCGGCGCGCCGAACAAGGATTCGTCCGGCGCTGTCACGGCGATCTCCATCTCGCCAATATTGCCCTGGTCGACAACCGGCCGCTGCTGTTCGATGCGATCGAGTTCGATCCGGTCATCGCCACCACGGACGTTCTCTACGATCTGGCCTTTACGCTGATGGACATGATCCACTTCAATCAAGGTGCTGCGGCAAACGTCGTGCTCAATCGATACCTTGCCGCGGCCAGCGATGAAGATCTTGATGGCCTCGGCTCGCTGCCGCTGTTCCTGTCGATGCGGGCGGCGGTCCGCGCGCATGTGTCGTTCATGAAGAGCGAGCAGGCCCGGGCGGGCGAGGCGGCTCGGAGGGAGGCCAGGAATTACTTCGATCTTGCTTTGCGACTGATCGCGCCAAAGCCGCCAATGCTGGTGGCGATCGGCGGCCTGTCGGGGACAGGAAAGTCGGTGCTCGCGCGTGGACTCGCAGGCCTGATCGAGCCGCCGCCCGGCGCGCTCATTGTCCGCTCGGACGTTATTCGCAAGCGCCTGTTCGGCGTCAGCGAAACTGTGGCGCTGCCGGACCTTGCTTATCAAGCCGGGACCACCGAACAGGTGTATGATCGACTTTTGAGCGTTGCGCAGCGAGTTCTCGCCCATGGGTGTTCGGTAGTGCTCGATGCGGCCTGTCTGCGGGAATCGGAGCGGGCAAGGATTTCCAGGTTGGCGATCACGGGTAGGGCGCGCTTCGTCGGATTGTTTCTGACTGCAGATCTCGCCACCCGGCTTGCCAGGATCGAACGGAGAAAGAACGATGCCTCCGATGCGACACTTGAGGTTGCCCTGAAGCAGGATACACTGGAAATTGGGCCCGTCGATTGGCCGATGGTCGACGCCTCCGGAACGGCTGGCGACACCCTGCGCCGAGCCTGTGCTTTTCTGACTGCCTCCATACCGGTCGACAACGGATGATTAAAAGCCGCCCAGCTGGAATGCGTGGCCGTGCCAGGACGTCGGCGGGCGAACATGATTGCGCGACCGCGTTGCAAGAGATTGCGCGGGATTGCCTTGCGATCATCAAGACGCATCATGGCCGTGCCGGCGCCGCCGACGCCGAGGCCCTGCATCAGATCCGCGTCGCAATCACGCGGCTGCGCGCCGCCGTCACGTTCTTTGCCCCGATTGCAGTCGACAGGGAATGGCTCCGCCTGAAACGGGAGATCGCGTGGCTGAACATCTCTCTCGGGGCCGCGCGCGACGGCGACGTCGTCGCCGAGTACGCGCGCCACAAGCGATACCGGGCATGGGCGGAACGCGCGCTGGGCGAGCGGTTCAATCAACACCGAAGGCAAGACGGTCGCCGGCTGGTTCGTAGCATGCGCTCCGCCCGGTTTCGACGCCTGATCGCGGCGATGGAAAGCTGGATCGAACACGGATCGTGGTTGACAAGGCAAGAGGGTGCCGCACCGCTCCAAGCCTATTGCGCACGCGAACTGAACCGCTGGCGTCGGCGGCTGATCCGCAAGGGGCGGCATCTGGAAACCCTGGGCGAATCACGCCGCCACAGCCTGCGGATCAAGGCCAAGCGCTTCCGTTACATGCTGGAGGCGTTGACGGAAACGGTCGCCGTGCGCCGCCGCGCCGATTTTCGCCGGTTTCATGGACCGGCGAAGCGGCTCCAGCGCGCGTTGGGCGACCTCCGCGACCTCAAGCGCTTTGCCGAGCTTGGCCTACAAGCCACGGCGCCTGGCGATGGCCAGCGCGGCAAGAAGCGTCCGCCCGGCTATCGCCGGCGGAGGGAAAAACTGCTGAATGCCGCGGTCAAAGCCCATCGTACCCTCAAGCAGGCCGGGGCCTGCTGACGTAGCTGGTCTCGGGTTTGATGTGCATCAACTTCGATCAGCCACCCGCCGGGTACGCTGTATCTGGCGTGCACGATGCGCGGCCTTTGCGAAGGTTGGGAGATCGAACGATGTTCAGAAACATTCTGGTCCATATTCCCTCGGAGCGTCCGGTCAGGCCCGTGGTCGACGTCGCCGTCGCACTGACGATCGCACGCCGGTCGCATCTCGATGCCGTGGCCATCGGATACGAATCGATGGGCGCCGCCGGAATGCTGGTGGAGGGAGGCGGCGCCGCCATGGCCGCCGTGATGGGAGTCGAACAGGAGCGCGCTTTGGAAAGGGCGAACGCTGCGATTTCCGTGTTCGAGGTCGAGGCCAAGCTCGCCGAAATAGCCTACTCCGTCAGGTCCATCGCGGCGATCCCGGCCGAGGCCGGCGAGACCATCGGAGCGTTGGCCCGGCTTTACGACATGACGATCGTGTTGCAGCCGGAATACGCCAGGCCAAGTTACGACAACGAAATTCCCCAGCAGGTCCTGTTCAATTCCGGTGGACCGATGCTGATGGTTCCCTACATTCACAAGGGGCCGCTCGATGCGCATCATGTCGGGATCGCCTGGGACGGCAGCCGTCTCGCCGCCCGTGCGATGCGCGATGCGATGCCGTTCCTGATGGGCGCGAAAGCCGTCACCGTGATTGCCGTCAATGAGGAAGCGGGCGAGGCGTCCTCAGACCTGCTCGTCCGCCATCTGGCCCGGCGCGGCGTTCCGGCGCGGGTCCAGCGGCTGACGGCGGAGCGCAGCGATGTTCAAGGCGCCATTCTGTCGATTGCGGCGGAAAGCAACATGGGTCTGCTGGTGATGGGCGGATACGGCCATTCGCGATTGCAGGAGCGAATTCTCGGCGGCGTCACCCAAGGCATGTTCAACGTGCTGACCGTACCGGTGTTGATGTCGCACTGATCCGACTGCTTTGTTCCGCCCAGTTTGATGCATCGCAATGACCGCTTGGTTTCGGCACGTATCGCTTGTTGGAGTTCCCAGAACTGGAGGCAGGTTGTCATGGCAGAGTTGTCCGAACGGATCTCGTCAGGTCCATCCCAGTCGGCCGCAGAGGCGGAGGCCTCCAGATTGAACCAGAGCATGCTCGAATTCATGTTCGGTACGCAACGAATGATGTTCGAGGAGCTCATGTTCGTCAGCGACGCGATGATGGAGAGAACGCGGACAGAAATGCATCTCTTGACGGAGTTCGTCGCGAAAATGGCGGGCGCGCATTCCGTCAAGGACGTCAGGACGTTGTGCCAGGAGTGTGGCCAGCACCAGCTCGACTTCTTCCGTCGCGATTCCGAGCGGCTGTTCAAGCACGGCGAACGGATGATTGCGACGACGTCCAACCTGATCAACGGACGTTCGCTGAACTGACGCGGTTGTCTATGTACCAGCGTAAAGGCGAGCGATGAACAGCATCCGTCCGGAACCGAACTCGCCGACGGCTAAAGTGACCGTATTGCCGCTTCGCAACCATGCCGCGGGCCGGAGCGAAGTGCGGCCGGCGGTGCCTCCCGAGCCGCCGGCCTCACCAGTGGCGCCGGCCGAAGCGCATCAGGCCGATCGCGCCCTGCATGCGATGACCGCGCGCCTGAGCGGCGGCATTTCGCCGGTCGCGCTGGTGCTGGCCTATACGGACTGGCTCGCGCATCTGGCCTCCTCGCCGCAGCGACAGATCGAGATTTCACAGCAAGCGCTTGTGGACGCCGGGCGCCTGTTCGCGGCGGGGCAGGCCCCGTGGTCGCTGATCAAGCCGCAAGCGCAAGACAGGCGTTTCGACCGGCCTGAATGGCAACATCCGCCGTTCAATCTCATGGCCCAGGCGTTTCTGCTCGGTCAGAAATGGTGGCATGACGCGACGACCGGCGTGCGCGGGGTGGCAAAGCAGAACGAAGCGATTGTCGAGTTTTCGGTGCGGCAGATGCTCGACGTGCTGTCACCCTCTAACTTCGCCGCGACCAATCCGGAGGTACTGCGGAAAGCGTTGGAGAGCGGCGGCGCGAATTTCGTGCGCGGATGGCAGAACTTGCGCAGTGACTGGGCCCGCCTTGCGGCGGCGGGCCTTGGATCCGTCAGGACTGATGGCTTCGTCGTCGGCGAAACCGTCGCGACGTCGCCCGGCCGGGTCGTATTCCGCAACGAACTGATCGAGTTGATCCAGTACTATCCGACCAGCGACAAGGTGCATCCGGAACCGATTCTGATCGTGCCGGCCTGGATCATGAAGTACTACATCCTCGATTTGTCGCCGCAGAATTCCTTGGTGAAGTTTCTCACCGGCGAAGGCTTCACCGTTTTCATGATCTCGTGGCGAAATCCGGACGCCGCCGATCGTGATATCGCCTTCGACGACTATCGAAAGCTCGGCGTTGAAGCAGCCCTCGCCACCATCGGCGGTATCGTCAACGGCCGCCGGGTTCATGTGCTGGGCTACTGCCTCGGCGGGACGCTGCTGGCGATATCAGCGGCGACCATGGCGCGCGGCGGCGACAACCGGCTGAAGTCGATCAGCTTGCTGGCGGCGCAAACCGACTTCACCGAAGCCGGCGAATTGACGCTTTTCATCAACGAGAGCCAGGTCGCGTTTCTGGAGGACATGATGTGGGAACGTGGCGTCCTCGACACCACGCAGATGGCGGGCGCGTTCCAGCTGCTGCGCTCCAACGATCTGATCTGGTCGCGGCTCACCCGCGACTATTTGCTGGGAGAGCGGGCGGCGCCCAGCGATCTGATGGCCTGGAATGCCGATGCGACCCGCCTGCCGTACCGGATGCATTCGGAATATCTGCGCAAGCTGTTCCTCAACAACGACTTGGCCGGAGGCCGGTACATGGTCGAGGGTAAGCCGATCTCGCTGTCGGATATTCACACGCCGATGTTCGTGGTCGGGACCGTTCGCGATCACGTCGCGCCGTGGAAATCGGTCTACAAGATCCACTATCAGGTCGATGCCGACGTGACCTTCCTGCTTGCCAGCGGCGGTCACAATGCAGGGATCGTGGCGCCCCCCGGCGAACAGGGCCACAGCTATCGCGCCGGAACCAAGGCGGCCGACGCCACCTATGCCGGCCCCGACGAATGGCTCAAGACCGTCACAACGGTTGAGGGATCGTGGTGGCCGGAATGGACGAGGTGGCTGGCCGCGCTATCGGGCGAGCGGATCGACCCGCCGCGGATGGGCCTCGAAACCACCGATGAGACGAGCTTGATCCAAGCACCCGGCGACTATGTGCGCGAATGACGGCGCGGGTATGCCGTGGGCACCCGGTCTACTTGTTGGTGCGGGCGCTTGAAATGCCCAGGATGGAGTAGAGCGGGCAGCTCCTGAGGAATCCCGTCGCGAGCAGAACCACGCCGATTAGCCCGGCCCAGCGCCATCCCTGGATGGCAAGGCCATCCTGGAACGCATAGGCGAGCAGCACCAACCCCAGCACGACCCGCAGATACCGGTCAACCGTTCCGACATTTAGCGGCATGGAAGCGTTCCTCTTGGCCGTTGCATGAGTATCACGAAATGACATCATGCAGTGTCGCGGTCGGCGTTGATCTGTGTCAATGACGTGCAGGCTGGTGAAGCTCCGCGAGGTCAGAACCGTCATCGGGCCGAGACCTTGCCGGACTACCATGTCGCGCAAAGGACACATTGGGCTGAACACTCCCGGCGTTCACTCGGGGATGCAGCCTGACGGATACGGAAGCCTGATGTCTACCTACCGCCTGAAGAACCTGCTTTCGCCGCGCTCCGTCGCGCTGGTCGGCGCCAGTCCGCGCCAGGGCTCGGTCGGCCGCGCCATTCTGAACAATATTCGCAAGGCGCAGTTCAAGGGCGAGTTCGGCCTCGTCAATCCGCGCTACTCCGAGATCGACGGCGTCGCGGCCGTCGGCAGTATCGCCAAGCTGGCGTTTGTGCCGGAGCTCGTCGTGCTCACCGCGCCGGCGCGATTGATCGCCGGCCTTGTCGATGAGGCCGGTCGCAGCGGCGCGGCGGGCGCGGTGATCGTCAGTGCCGGGCTTGGCCAGGGACCGGATTCGCTGGCCGACGCGGCGGAACGGGCCGCGCGAAAATACGGCATGCGGCTGATCGGGCCGAACTGCCTCGGCATCATGATGCCCGGCGTCGGTCTGAATGCCAGTTTTTCCGCGCATATGCCGGCGTCGGGAAACCTTGCGCTGATCTCCCAGTCCGGCGCCATCGCCGCCGGCATGGTCGACTGGGGGGCGCAGCGCGCGATCGGCTTTTCCGGAATCGTTTCGATTGGCGATCAGCTCGATGTCGATATCGCCGATCTGCTCGACTACTTCGCGCTGGACGAAGCGACCCAGGCCATTTTGCTCTACGTCGAGGCGATCGGTGATGCCCGCAAGTTCATGTCTGCCGCGCGCGCAGCCGCCAGGGTCAAGCCGGTGTTTGTCGTTAAGTCGGGCCGCATGGCACAGGGCGCCAAAGCGGCTGCGACCCATACCGGGGCGCTTGCGGGCGCGGACGCGGTCTACGAGGCGGCGTTTCAGCGCGCCGGCATCCTGCGGGTTTCGGACCTGCGCCAGTTGTTCGACTGTGCCGAGACGCTCGGGCGGGTCAAGGCGGCGAGTGGTAAACGGCTCGCGATCCTGACCAATGGCGGCGGCCTCGGCGTGCTCGCGGTCGATCGGCTGGTCGAACTGGGCGGCGTTCCCGCCGGCCTATCGCCCGCGATTCACGAGAAGCTGGACGCGGTGTTGCCGCCGACCTGGTCGAAATCCAATCCGGTCGACATCATCGGCGACGCTGATCCCGCCCGCTACGCCGCGGCGCTCCAAGTTCTGCTCGCCGACGCCGGCAATGACGCCGTCCTGGTCATGAACGTGCAGACGGCAATCGCGCGCGCCGACGAGATCGCCGCGACTGTGACCGGCGTGGTCCGGAAATATCGCGCCGAACATCGCCTGTCGCCCAAGCCGGTGCTCGCAGTCTGGGTCGGCGCGGATCATTCGATCAGCGCCCTGCTGAGCAGCGCCGGAATTCCGAACTATCCCACCGAAGACGATGCGGTGCGTGGTTTCATGCACCTGGTCTGCCATCGGGAACTGGTGGAAGCGCTGGCGCGGGTCCCGCCCGCCATGCCGGACGAATTTGCGCCGGACGCGGCGGCCGCAAGCCGGATCGTCGCGGCCGCGATGGCAGATGGCCGGCAATGGCTGGATCCGATCGAGGTCAAGGGGCTGCTGGACGCCTATGGCATTGACGTCGTGCCGACATTTGCGGCCGTCGATGCGGACGAGGCGGTCGCTCACGCCACGGCGTTGTTTGCGCAGGGTTCCACCGTCGTGCTCAAGATCATGTCGCGCGACATCTTGCACAAATCGGACGTCGGCGGCGTTGTCCTCAATCTGACCAGCGCCGACGCGGTCCGCAAGGCGGCGGTCGAAATTCTGGCGCGGGCAAGATCGCTGCAGCCGGAGGCGCGGATCGAGGGCGTGATGGTTCAGGCGATGGTGGTGCGGGCAAAGGCGCGCGAGCTCATCGTCGGGCTGGCGGACGATCCGACCTTCGGCACCGTCGTCGTCTTCGGCCGTGGCGGGACGGCGGTCGAGATCATCAACGACAAGGCGCTGGCGCTTCCGCCGCTTGACCTGCAACTGGCGCGCAGTTTGATCGAACGCACCCGCGTCTCGCGGCTGTTGCCGGCCTACCGCGATGTGCCGGCGGTGAAGAAAGACGCGGTCGCGATGGTTCTGGTCAAGCTGGCGCAGATGGCCGCCGACATTCCAGAAATACGCGGGCTCGATATCAATCCGCTGCTGGCGGACGAGAAAGGCGTGCTCGCCGTCGACGCCCGCGTCGCGGTCGGGCGCGTGGATCGGAAGTTTCGCGGGGCGGGCCCGGCCAACTTCGCCGTGCGGCCGTATCCGTCGCAATGGCAGCGCCATATCGAGGTCAAGGACGGCTGGCGGGCACTCGTTCGCCCGATCAGGCCCGAGGACGAGCCGCTGATCCACGAGATGCTGCGCCACGTCACGATCCAGGATGTGCGGCTGCGGTTCTTCGCGCCAATGAAGGAGTTCTCCCACGAATTCATCGCCCGGCTGACGCAGCTCGATTATGCCCGGGCAATGGCCTTCGTGGCGCTGGACGAAGCGACCGGCGAGCTGGTGGGCGTGGTCAGGATCCACTCGGACTCGATCTATCAGAGCGGGGAATACGCAATCCTGTTGCGGTCGGATGTCAAGGGCAGGGGACTCGGCTGGGCCCTGATGCAGCTCATCATCGAATATGCGAGGTCCGAGGGACTGAAGGTCATCTCCGGCGACGTGCTGGCCGACAATACGACCATGCTGGAGATGTGCCGGAGCCTCGGGTTCGATGTGGCGCCGGATCCGGCGGATCACGATATCTACAACGTCAGGCTCGCACTGTAGGTTGGTGTCGTGCGCCAGTACCCATGCGAGGCATACCCTACTCGGAAGCGCTATTCCTCCAGCGCGCGCCGCAGGCGCCGGATAATGACGCCGCGAGCGCGGTCGTCGGCGGCGGCCTCGATCCGGTCGTTGATGTCGAGGACGAGCTTCGACATGTCGTTGTGCCAGTCGAGCGCCACCACGGCCTCGGGCGCCAGACGGCGGCGGCGGGCGGCGTCAAGCGGCATCGGCACGGCGGCCGACAATTCGTAGACGTCATCCAGCAGCGGTTGAAACACCTTCGCTGCCGGAACGATGCGTTCGGCAACCCGCTCGGCAAGGCCGGCAACGGCCGGCTCTTCGCCATGGACCAGAAACAGGCCGCGCCGTATCGGTCGGCGCGCGCCGATCCATCGCGCCAATTCCGCTCCGTCGGCGTGTCCGGAATAGTCGTCGATGCTGCGGATGCTTGCCGCGACCTTGATCTCGTTGCCCTGGATACGCACGGCCTTTGCGCCATCGACCAAGAACCGGCCAAGCGTCCCCCGGGCCTGAAATCCGACCAGCAGCACCGTGGCTTTGGCGTTCCAAAGCCAGTTTCTGAGATGGTGACGGATACGCCCGGCGTCGCACATGCCGCTGGCTGCGATAACGATATGAAAGCCGGTCAACCTCGCAATCGCCTTGCTCTCGTCGACCGTTTCGGTGAACCGCAACTGGCTCGAACTCAACAGCCGTTGGAGGTCGACCTGGGGATCAAGGCTTTCGGCGTGCTTGCGGAACACCTCGGTGGCGCGGATCGCCAACGGCGAATCCAGAAAAATCGGAGCAGGGGGAAGGTCGCCGCGTTCCATCAGCGCGACCAGGTCGACCAGAAGTTCCTGGGTGCGTTCGACCGCAAAGGCCGGAATCAGCAGCGCGCCCTTGCGCGCAGCGGCGTCGCGGACCTCCTCGGCCAGACGCGCGCGGCGTGCATCGGGCGTGGTCGCAGGCCGCTCCCGGTCGCCATATGTCGATTCGCAGATCACATGGTCGAAGCCCGCGGGCGCGTCGGGATCTGGCTGCAGCAGTTTCGCGTCCGGTCCGATGTCGCCAGATGCCAGCACGCGCATCGGCTTTCGTGACGTACTTCCGTCGGTAAACTCGATCTCGATCGAGGCGGAGCCGAGCAGATGTCCGGCATTCCAGTAGCGTGCGCGAACGCCTGACATCACGTCGATCCATGTTTCGTACTCGACCGGGGTGAAGGATTGCAGCGAAGCGATGGCGTCGGCCTGGGTATAGATCGGATCGACCTGGGCGCGTCCGCGGGCGGCGTTACGCCGGTTCAGCGCCAGGACCTCCGATTCCTGGATGCTGCCGGCGTCTGGCAGCATGTATGAGCACAGGTCGATGGTGCCGCGCGTCGCGTGAATCCGGCCGGCGAAGCCGTCGCGCACGAGTTTGGGCAGCAGCCCGCTGTGATCGATGTGGGCGTGAGTAAGCAGCACCGCATCGATCTCGGTGGGGCGAAACGGAAAGTCCCTATAGTTCAGTTCCTTCAGGGTTTTCTGTCCCTGAAACAGGCCGCAATCTACCAGAAAGCGTCCCGCGCCGGTCTCGAACAGATAGCACGAGCCCGTGACGGTACGCGCCGCGCCGCAAAACCGGATGGTCACTCCCATCGTGAAATCTCCGCAGTGCCCGCGCGCATCAGTTCGCCGTTGAGGGCATCGACAAACAGGTCATCGAGCGAAATGGCGTTGGTGGAATGGGGAACGCTATAGGTCGATCGGATCGAGCGGATGCCTGATGAGGTCATCTCCCGGCACAGTTGTTCCGAGAACAGCGCGTGCGTGACCACCGCATCGATGGTGATTGCGCCGGCCGCGATGAGCGCGTTGGCGCAGGCGATGATGGTGCCGCCGGATGAGACGATGTCGTCCACGATCAGCGCCGGGCGGCCGGCAATGCGCGCTGGATCTGGATAGGTGATGGCGACGGACCGGTCGCCGCGGCGGATCTTTTGAGCAACGGTATGCGACAGGCCAAGCCGGCCGGCGAGATTGCGGACCCAGGGCAGGGATTCCGCATCCGGTCCCGCTAACACCGTCGTGGGATCTAGGCCGGTCTTGCGCAGCGTTTCCGATATCGCAGGCCCGGCCGACAGATTATCGGACTCGATGCCGGGAAACACGGCCCCGATGTCGGGCGTGCGATGCAGATGCGCATCGACCGTGATGACGCGGTCCGCGCAACGCGCGAGGAACAGGCCGATGACCTTCTGGCTGATCGCCTCGCCGGCATGGAAGGCCGTATCTTGCCGCATGTAGCACAGATAGGGCGCTACCAGCACGAGACGTTTCGCGCCGCCGCGCCGCAGCGCTTCGACGGCGAGCGCCAGCGCAATGAGCTTGTCGTTTGGCCGGTCGAGCGAAGCGTAGATGATGGTCGTGGCGGCTGCCGGACAGGTGGTCACCCGCATTTCGCCGTCGGGAAAGGTATGGATGGTGATCTCGTTGAAGGGGATGTCGAGCCGCGCGGCGAGGCGTGCCGCGTCGCGCGAGGACGATGGCAGGCTCTGAATGGCGGCGCTCATGGCGCCGTCTCTCTGGATGCCGGATGCCGGGCGCCGATCGCATAGCCGCTGTTGCGTTTGGCGGCGGCAACGGCGAGGTCGAGTTCGGCCTGGTCGTAGGCGTGAATTCGATAGAGCGGCTGCCCTTTCTCGACGCGATCGCCGATCTTGCGGAACAGCTTGATGCCCGCCCCCTTGTCGATCGGGGCGCCTGCGGTTCGCGCCAGACGGTTCAATTGCAGGCAGTCGATTTCGGAAACGTCGCCGTCACCGCCGGCACGGACATCGAAGGTCAGTCTGCCGATATCGTTGCGGCAGGCCGAGGGCCCCTGGGCGTCGATGATCCCCTGCATCTTCTTCAAGGCCGCGCCGCTCTCGAGCAAGTCGCGGGCGCGCGCGTAACCCGTTCCGCCGCGAAGCTGCGGGTCGTATTCCAGGAGGTGCGCGGCGAGCCGCAGCGATTTTTCGCGAAGGTCGGCGGGTGCGTTCGCCTCGTTGGCAAGGACAGCCATGACGTCCTCGGCCTCGAGAACCGGCCCGATGCCGTTGCCGATCGGCTGGCGGCCATCGGTGGTGATCACCTCGACCGCGATGCCGAAATGATCGCCGACGAACTCAAACAGTTTGCGCAGCCGCATCGCTTCGGTGGCGTTCGCCAGCTTTGCCGTTGGACCGACCGGCAGGTCGATCAGGAGATGGGTCGAGCCAGCCGCGAGCTTTTTGGACATGATCGAGGCAACCATCTGCTCGCGGGTATCGATACACAGCGGGCGTTCGACGGAAATGAGAATGTCGTCGGCCGGTGACAGATTGACGTGCCCGCCCCAGATCAGGCAACCGCGGCACGCGGCGACGATCTCTTTCATCTCCTCGGCCGATACGTCGACCCGGGCCAGAACTTCCATGGTGTCGGCGGTACCGGCGGGCGAGGTGATCGCGCGCGACGAGGTTTTGGGAATGGTGAGGCCGTGCGCTGCGACGATCGGGACGACGATCATGGACGTGCGGTTTCCGGGTATCCCGCCGATGCAATGCTTGTCGACGACGATCGGGTTCGGCCATGTCAGCTGGGTCCCGGCCGCGGCCATCGCCCGGACCAGGGCGAGAAGCTCGCCGCTGGTCATGAAACTCGCAGAGCCAATCAGGAATGCGGCGATCTCCATGTCCGAGTAGCGATAATGCGAGAGGTCGTTGATGATGGCGTCGATTTCGGCCGGCTTGAACGCCCGCCCCTGAATCTTGCCGCGAACTGCATCGAGGCTTTCAGGTGAGGCGGCGGGGCTGACCGTGACCAGGCTGCCGGCAGCTTCGCCAAAGCGCCGAAATGCCGGCTCGGAAAGCCCGATTTCGTCGGATCCGACCAGCGCGTCGTCGTCCGTGATCAGGAGCGTCGCAAGCAGCGCTTTCGCGCCACGCTTCAGTTCGACCCGGCTGAAGCCGCGGAATATTTCCGGCCGCAGCGCGCTGGAGTGACGCGAGATCACCACGATGTTCTCGCGTCCGGTGTCGAGACTGACGCGGCGGACTTTCAGTGGCGGGCGGGAATTGTCCGTATCGCTGCCTTCGGCCATCTGGACTCCGCGGCGTTTCAAGGCCGCTGGCGGTGTGTCAATGCGAAAACAGGATCGGGAGCGGCGGCTTCGACAACAGGCTCTTGGTTGCGCCACCCAGAACGAATTCGCGCCATCGTGAGTGCCCATAGGCGCCCATCACGAGAACGTCGACCCGGTGCGCAACGCAATAGGCCTCAAGTACCTCGCCGATCGGCCGGCCGTCGGCATCGACCTTGTCCAGCACCACATCGATCCCATGGCGCGCCAGGTTCTTGGCCAGTTCCTCCGCCGAATGCTTGCTGTCCAGCTTCTTCTCATTGGTGACGGTGACGATGCGTACCTTGCTGGCTTTTTCGAGCATGGGAATCGCGTCGGACACCGCCCGGGACGCCGCGCGGCTGAAGTCCCAGGCGACCGCAACGGTTTTGAGCTCAAACGGCCGCGGGCGGGGGCTTTCGGGCAGCACAAGGGTTGGCCGGCCCGATCCGAATATTACCGTTTCGGCATACCACTGGTCGTAGCTTTCCGGTACGGGCACGATGGTGAGGTCGCGAAGCCTGGCATAATCGACCAGCAGGTCCGGCACAGCGAAAGTCGCGCATTTCTCAAGATAGGTTTCGTGGAGAAGGCCGGCTTTCTCGGCGGCGGCGTCGAACGCAGCCAGCAGGTCTTTGGCGTTTCTGCGGCTCTTGTCGGCTTCGCGCGCGATCATTCCGGGGACATCGGCGATCGAGCCGGACAGGAAATGCCCGGGGATATCGACATGCGCCTCGCAGGCAACGGCGGCAAGGTGAGCGCCGAAAGCGGCGGCGATCGAAGCCGCGTCCTCCACCACCAGCGCCGGGGTCGGGTCGGGATAGCTGGTCAGCGTGAGCAAGATATCCTTGAATGCCATCAGATTCTCCTTTTGCGCGACACAATCTAGCGTCCTGTCGGCCGGCGCATTTGATTCATCGCAAGGGGCTGGAGGTATCAGTTCCGGGACTGGATCCAAGGGCGTAGTACCGGCTTCAGCGCTTCGAGGAGCACCAGCGCGGTTGCGCCGGCGCCGAGCGCCAGGGCGAGATCGCCGGCGTGCAGGGGCCCGAAAGTAAAGAGCCTGCTTGCCGTCGGCCAGAGCAGGACAACGGCGAGGATCGCGGCGACGACGGCAAGTACCGCCGCCAGGGTGCGGTTTGGCCGCCGCAGCGCGGTCAGCAGTGAGGCGCTGAAGGAGCGGTTGACGAGGATCAAGCTGACGAACACCGCGACGAGCGAGACGAATGCCAGCGCCCGCACTTCCGGCACTGGCATGTCGGATCGGAGCGCGATGACGTAGATGGCGGCGACGAGCGCAAAGGCCAGCGCTCCCTGCAGCGCGCTCCAGGCGACCAGCGGCCATGAGAACAGCGGCTCGTCGGGATCGCGCGGGGGTCGGCGCATGACATCGTCTTCCTCGGTTTCGGCCTCGAACACCAGCGAGCAGACCGGGTCGATCACCATTTCGAGGAACGCGATATGGATCGGCCCGAACAGGAGGGGCAGGCCGAACAGCAGCGGCAGCAGGGCCAGTCCCGCGATCGGCACGTGAACGGCGAGTATGAAGCTCATGGCCTTACGCAGATTGTCGTAGATGCGGCGGCCGAGGCGCACCGCCTTGACGATCGAGCCGAAATCGTCGTCGAGCAGCACGATCGCCGATGCCTCGCGCGCTACATCGGTGCCGCGCCCGCCCATGGCGATGCCGATATGGGCCGCCTTCAGCGAAGGGGCATCGTTGACGCCGTCGCCGGTCATGGCCACGATCTCGCCGTTCTCCTTGTAGGCGTTGACGATGCGAAGTTTCTGCTCCGGCATGATCCGGGCGAAGACGTGCGTCGTTTCCACCCGGCCGGCCAATTCCGCAGCGCTCAACTCCTCGAGTTGTTCGCCGGTGACGACTTCGCCGCGTTCGAGGCCGGCCTGATGCGCGATCGCTGTTGCGGTCGCCGGGTAGTCGCCGGTGATCATCACGGCCTTGATACCGGCCGACCGGCATTCGCGGACAGCCTCGACGACGCCAGCCCGCAGTGGATCGGCCAGGCCGACGAGTCCGAGGACCTCGAACGCCAATTCGCGCGGCGAATCCGGCCAATCGGCTCCCGCATGCGCGGCGCGCGCGACACCCAGCACGCGCAGGCCCGCGGAGGCCATCGCGTCTACCGACCGCGACAGCGCCGCGCGGTCGGCGGCGCTCAGTCTGCAAAGGGACGCGATCGCTTCAGGCGCGCCCTTGGTGGCGACGACGGATGCGTGCCGATCGCCGTTTGGCTGCCAGATATTGGTTATCGCGAGCAGGTCCGGCCGAAGGCCGTAGCTATGCACCAGCTTCCAGTCCGCATGCCGGTAGCCGGCGTCGGCCAACCGCTCGCGCGCCAGGGCATGGAATGCCTGCTCCATCGGATCGAACGGCTCCGGCGCGCTCGCGAGCAGGCCAAACTCGCCCAGCGTCCGGAACGGCGCCGGCATTTCCGTCCCGTGCTGCGGACGAAGCGCGAGACCGTCTTTCAGCCGCATCTCGACGATCGTCATCCGGTTCTCGGTCAGGGTTCCGGTCTTGTCGGTACACAGCACGGTCGCGGAGCCCAGGGTTTCGATCGCCGCCGCCCGTCGGGTGAGTACCCGCGCCAGCGAAATTCGCCACGCACCCATGGCCATGAAGACGGTGAGGACGACCGGAAACTCTTCCGGCAGCATCGACATGCCGAGCGCAACTCCGGCCAGCACGGCGTCCAGCCAGCCCCCGCGCGTGATCCCGTAAAGCAGGACCGCCAGCACGCAGACCACGCCGCCGAGGATGGCAAACAGGCGGACAAGGCGTCGGGTCTGCGCCTGCAGGCGCGGAGGCTCGATGTCCAGAGCGACCAGCGATTGGCCGATCTTGCCAATCTCGCTGCGCTGGCCGGTGGCGGTCACCTCAGCCGTTCCCGAGCCGCGCACCACCAGCGAGCCCGAGAACACCTGCGGCAGATCATCGCCTCCAGGGCGCCGAAGCCCGCTTCCCGCCCGATCGTCCCATGCGACTTTTCGCACGGGGACGGACTCTCCGGTCAGGGTGGATTCATCGACCTGCATGTCCTGGCAATGCAGAAGCACGGCGTCGGCGGCCACCCGGTCACCTTCCGAAAGAATGATCAGGTCGCCGCGCACGACGTCCCGGCCGGCGATTCGCCGGCGTCGACCGTCGCGGATGACCAACGCACGGGGACTCGTAAGGTCGCGTAACGCCTCCAGAACCCGCTCCGTGCGGCTCTCCTGCACCACGGTGATCACGATCGACATCGTCGCGAAGGCGACCAGGATGATCGCCTCCTTTAGATCTCCGAGCGCCAGGTACACGATGCCGCCGACCAGGAGCAGCGCCAGCATCGGCTCGCGCACCACCTCGATCGCTATTCGAAACGGTGTACGCCGATCGGATTGGGGGAGTTCGTTGTGTCCCTCGGCCTGCAGCCGTGCCTGTGCGTCCGCCTCGCTTAGACCGGCGAACGCCGTCATCGGTTAGAGATGTGACACTGTCGTCACCCGGTAGGTGTGCATCTTGCCGCGCTCGTTGATCGAAACGTATTCGCCGACGACGAAGCGCTCGTCCGCGAAGTGATACCCGACCTCATCGGGCTGGCTGGTTTCGCCGTCATAGTGAAAGCCCCAGCCGCCGCCCGGCCGGTGAATGAGATGGCCGTGCCGGTCCGGCTCACCCGGACGCTGGCGCGTGACCCGGCAGGCATCCTTATGTTCGCGCCATAATTTCGCGTCGATGCGGTCGTCAGCGTCGAGCGGCGCCACCAAGATATAGCCGACCTCGACATCGCCCTCGGGATGGCCGGGTTCGCGGGCGAGAGCTATCCGAATATGCCGGAACTGCTTGGGCAGGGAAGCGTTCAGGATCGGTTTCGGGCGGGTGGACATCTCTTGTGTCTCCATGATTTGCGGGCGCGCGGTCGATGTATTGTCTCGATCATTTATGTTCAGTCGGGGTACCAGCCGGAGTGGCGACCCTGGACTTCCTCAAGCTCCTGACGATGAGCGTGATCAGCGGCGACAGCACCAATGGCAGCACGTTGTTCAGGGGATGGCTGACCATGCCGGCGAAATGCGATTGCAAGGTGCGAGCCTCGTTTTGCAACGCCTCGACCGCCAGGCCGTGAATTTCAGAGGCGAGTTCGAGTTCGCGTCCCGCAGCCGGTCTTCCTGCAACCACGAACAGCACGATCGCGATCACGAAATTGACGGCGCCAAGGATCGCCGCGGCCAGGATCGCGCTCCAGATCTGCACCAGCGCGAAATAGGCCGACAGTTCCAGCATCAGCAGGCCGAAGGCTGCGATCAGCGCGGCAAACGCCCGCAGCCCGAGCCCGATCAGCATGTGCCGCATCCGGATTTCCGCGATGATGCGATCGGTTCGCCACAACGCGCGCAGTTGCCTGACGACGTTCTCGCTGTTCACCTTCAGTGCCTCCTCAGCATGAAACCAATGGCGAGGCCGAGCGCAAAGGCCGATGCCAGCGCTGCAATCGGCCGCTCCGCTATCAATTGTTCGATGTGTTCCTCTTCCTCGCCCAGGGTCTCGCCGAGTTCGCTTACGGCGGTCTTGATCTGTTCGGCGAGCGATTCGGCGTGGCTCTTGGCGGCGTCGAATACGTCATCCGTTGTCGTGTCCAGCAGGCGCGACAGTTCGCGTTTGAGCGCCTGCAACTCGGTCCCCAACTCGCCTGATCTGAACATCGCGCCCGTTCCGTCGCTGTGTAACGCAAATCCTAGGTGAGGCGGCGACACCGCTACTTGATTTGGGTCAATCCGGGCGTTGAGGGGCCGCGCCGTGGCGACGCATTGAGGCATGTCAACACGGGTACGTCGCGTGCGACCTAGGAGGAAAATCGACGCAACCGTGGAAACAGCATCTTGGCAACCGCATCCCTGTCAACGGCCATGCCATCGGGCGATACGCTTGAATTACGTCCAGTTGGATCCTGGACGGCGGCCAACGCCGCCACGCTGGAGCGGCTTTCCAACGATATTGCGCCGCAGCTCGACCGGGCCAGCTTCGTCAGGGTCGATATGGCCGGGCTGCGCGAACTCGACACGATAGGTGCCTGGCTGCTTGAGAGAATGTCGCGGCGGGCAACTGCCGCTGGTCATCGCGCCGATGTCGTCGGTATCGCCGACGACTATGCCGGGCTGATCGAGGAGGTTCGCCAGGTCAACCGCCACCCGCCGACGCCCGCCCCGGCGCGCAACCCCGTGGTGGCGAAGCTCGGCGATATCGGCCGCGGCACCATCGGCGCAGGCGATGACATCGCGGCATTCCTCCAGATGCTCGGTGCGCTGTGCGTTGCAATCATGGGCGTAATTCGCCGGCCGCGGTCGCTGCGGCTGACCTCGTTCACCTACCAACTCTACCGCGTCGGCTGGCAGGCGATACCCATCGTCGTGCTGATCACCTTTCTGATCGGCGCCATCATCGCCCAGCAGGGCATTTTCCATTTCCGCAAGTTCGGCGCCGATTCCTACGTCGTCGACATGGTTGGAATCCTTGTGCTGCGCGAACTCGGCGTGCTGATCGTCGCCATCATGGTTGCCGGCCGCTCGGGCAGCGCCTACACCGCCGAACTCGGCTCGATGAAGATGCGCGAGGAGATCGACGCGCTCTCGACCATGGGGCTGGACCCGATCGAGGTCCTGATGCTGCCCCGGATCCTGGCGCTGGTCTGCGCGCTGCCGATCCTGAGCTTCATCGGCTCGATGGCGGCGCTCTACGGCGGCGGCCTTGTCGCCTGGGCCTACGGCGGCATGGAGCCGGCGATCTTTATCGCGCGGCTGCACGACGCCGTCTCCGTCACCCATTTCCAGGTCGGAATCATCAAGGCGCCGTTCATGGCGCTGGTGATCGGCATCGTCGCCTGCAGCGAAGGGCTTCGGGTCAAGGGCAGCGCGGAATCGCTCGGCAAGCAGACCACCACCTCGGTAGTCAAGTCGATCTTCCTGGTGATCGTGCTCGACGGGCTGTTTGCCGTGTTCTTTGCCTCGATCGGAATGTAGCGATGCTGGACACGGGCGGGCAAATTGCCATTCGCGTGCGCGATCTCGTAGTCGGCTTCCGCCGCCATGTCGTGATTGATCGCCTCGCTTTGGATGTTCGCAAAGGCGAGATCCTTGGCCTGGTTGGCGCTTCCGGCGGCGGCAAGTCGGTACTGATGCGGACCATCATCGGACTGATCCCCCGGCAGGGCGGCGAGATCGAGGTGATGGGCGCGCCGATCAACCATGACCGCGCCACCCGAGACGCGGCCGGGCGCTGGGGCATCCTGTTCCAGCAAGGCGCGCTGTTCTCGTCGCTCACGGCGCGGCAGAACATCCAGTTTCCCCTGCGTGAGAATCTCGTGCTATCGGACGCGCTGATGGACGAGATCGCCACCGCCAAGCTCGAGATGGTCGGGCTCACGCCGGAGGACGGCGACAAGTTTCCGTCCGAACTGTCCGGCGGCATGACCAAGCGGGTGGCGCTGGCCCGCGCGCTGGCGCTCGACCCCGCGATCGTATTTCTCGACGAGCCGACCTCGGGGCTGGATCCTATCGCCGCCGGCGATTTCGACACGCTGATCAAGACATTGCAGAAAACGCTGGGGTTGACCGTGTTCATGGTGACCCATGATCTTGCCAGCCTCAACACCGTTTGTGACCGCGTCGCCGCGCTGGCCGACGGCAGGATCGTTGCCATCGGACCGATGCGCGAATTGCTGCAATCCGGGCATCCCTGGGTCCGGGCCTATTTTCACGGCAAGCGCTCCCAGATGCTGCAACCCAAGGCGAGTTGAAAGATGGAAACCCGCGCTCCCTTCGTCGTCGTCGGCGCCTTCGTGCTGGCCGCCATCGTCGCCGTGTTCGGCTTCGTCTACTGGCTGCAGAACACCGGCGGGCTCGGCCCGCGCACGACCTATCGCGTGCAGTTCGAGGGTTCAGTGCCCGGGCTGCTGGTTGGCGCCGCGGTGCTGTTCAACGGCATCCGGGTCGGCGAAGTGACCGATCTCGGTCTCGCGCCCGGCAATCCGCGCGGCGTCCATGCGAGCATCTCGGTCGCTGCGGCGACGCCGGTTCGGGCCGACACCAAGGTCGGCCTGGAGTTTCAGGGCCTGACCGGGGTGCCCGTGATCGCGCTCGAAGGCGGCATTCTGGTCGCAAAGGACGGCGAGGTGCCGACGCTGGTTGCCGAGCCGGGTGCGGGGCAGGGCATGACGCAAGCCGCGCGCGATGCGTTGCGCAAGGTGGATTCGGTGCTGGCGGAGAATTCAGGGGCATTGAAGGAAACCATTTCCAACTTCAAGGTGTTCTCGGAGGGTCTCGCCCGCAACACCGGCAAGCTGGACGGCATCGTCGCCGGCCTCGAGCGCATGACCGGCGTGACCGGCCCGCCGCCGAAAGTTACCTATGATCTGGCGGCGCTGCGGGATGCCGGTCCTGTCGGCAAGATCATCAATGTGCAGTGGGCGATCCCGGAGCCAACGGCGGTGGCGATGCTGGAGACGCAGCGTTTCCTGTTCTCGCCGGCGCAGGAACACCCGGGATTCGCCGAAGCGATGTGGGCTGACGCGCTGCCGAAACTGATCCAGGCGCGGCTGATCGAAAGCTTCGAGAATTACGACATCGCGCATGCGCCGTTGCGTATGGCCGATATCGGCCAGATCGAATTTCAGCTCCTGATCGATGTCCGGCGGTTTCGTATCGCGGTCGAACCTGGGCCCGCCGCCGAAATCGGCCTGTCGGCCAGGATCGTCGACAAGAACGGCAAGGTCGTCGCCTCGCGGCGGTTTGAGGAAAACGAAAGGTTCGCCTCCCTCGCGCCGGCGGAAGCCGTCGCGGCGTTCAGCGCGGCGTTCGGCCGGATTGCCAAAGACATGATCGCCTGGACGGTGCAGGTCTACTAGAGGAGGGGCGCGCTATTGGTCGCGCGGCGCGCCAGACCGCCGCGATCCGCCTATTCGAGGGTCTTCAGATACGCCAGCAGATCGCCGATCTGATCCGGTTCGAGCTGGAAGGCGGGCATCGTGGGGTGCCCGGTATACATGCCTTCGGCCAGCGCCTCCGCGATGGTCTCGATCGGGTAACGCTTGTGCAGGATACGGAAGGGCGGTGCGATCTTGAGCGGGCTCGGCGAAACCCTGTCGACCGAATGGCATCGCGCGCAGTTGTTCAGCGCGAAGGTCTTGCCGCGCTGCTGTTGGGGTGAGGCCGCCACACCCGGCGTCGCAGCGGCCAGCGCAAACGCCAGCGCCACCAGAATTCGTCCAATCATAGCGGCGCCAACTCCATGGAGAAACGTGGCCTCCCGAACAGAATCCACGATGAGGCTTTAATCGTCGCCGAACTTGATCTGGATCAACCGGCGACCGCTGGAACCACTACCATGAAATATGTCTCCGCGCTGGCGTACCCATCAAGGGCCTGGAGATATGGCGGCCATTCCGCCGTCGAGCAGGCGCTGCAATGATACGCACCATCTCTGCGAAACCAAATCGTGCGAATTCTGGCCGTTGCGCGGCCTGTGCCGTTCGGTCGTTGAGCATTTGTGGCGCACTCGATCAGTCCGACCTCGCCGAGTTCGAACGAATCTCTCGCCACGTCCGTCTCGGCCCTCGGGAGGGACTCTTTGCGGCAGGGCAAGCCGCCAGTTCCGTTCACAATCTGACCGAGGGCGTGGCGCGTCTGTATAAACTGCTGCCGGACGGCCGGCGGCAGGTGATTGGCTTTGCGTTGCCGGGAGATTTTCTCGGCCTGGCGCCTTCCGATCGCTACAGTTTTTCGGCGGACGCGATCGATTCCGTGTCGGTGTGCCGTCTCTCCAGGGAGGCGTTCACGCATTTCATCGGACAGCGGCCACATTTTCTGATCCGGATCAACGAATTCGCAGCCCGTGAACTCATGCTGGCGCAGGAACAGATGCTGCTGTTGGGCCGGCGAACGGCGGAGGAGAAGGTTGCAGCCTTCCTTGTTGTCTGGCGCGAACGCCTGAAACAGATCGACGACGACCGGCAGACCATCGCGCTGCCGATGAGCCGGCAGGACATCGCCGACTATCTCGGATTGACGATCGAAACCGTGAGCCGGACGCTGACCCGGTTCGAGCGTGAAGAGATGCTCGTGATTGTCGCCGGCGGCGTCCGCCTGCTGGACCCGGCCCGGGCTGAAGCGATGGCGGCAGCGTAACAAATCTGGCAAAGCCGCGGTCTGGTTGATTCAGGTCAAAGCCGAGAGGTCGGCGCGCGGGCATGGTTATCCCACAGAGGAGACCAGAACCATGCCGATCGATTCGTTGATTCTTTCCGTCTGTGTCGTTGCCATGTTCGCGGTGTTTGCCGGGGTGTTGATCTGGGCCGATCTGCAGACCCGCCCGAACCGGCTGGCCGGGCCGTCCACGGCGAAACGCCGGGCGTTCTGATTCATGGCGTTTCCCGGCGGAGCCGTCCGCCGCAAGAGGACGTCGCCGTGAATGATATCGTCCGCCGTTACGCCAGACTTCAAGTTCCGCGGTACACGTCCTATCCAACGGCCGCCGAGTTCACGGCTGACGTCGCTGCGATCGACCAGCGGCAGTGGCTGGAGAATGTCGACACGGCGGAAGCCGTCTCGGTCTATCTGCACGTGCCGTACTGCCGTGATCTGTGCCTTTACTGCGGCTGCAATACCAAGAAGGCGTTGCGTGACGACGTCATCGCGGCCTATCGGGGCGCGCTTGTGCATGAGGTCGCCCTTGTCAGCGACATCTTGCCGGCGCCGATGCGCATCGCCCGGCTGCACTGGGGCGGCGGCACCCCGAGTATCCTTGGAGTGGACGGGCTCGCCTCGGTCATGCAGGTTCTGCGCGACCGCTTCGTTTTCGAGGCCGATCATGAACTCGCCATCGAACTCGATCCGAGATATGTAACCGAGGACCTGGCGAACGGGCTGGGGCGACTCGGCGTCAACCGCGCCAGTCTTGGCGTGCAGGATGTCAATCCGCTGGTGCAAGCCGCGATCGGCCGCTGCCAACCGATGCATGATGTCGAAACCGCCGTCGCGCGCCTGCGCCGCGCAGGCATTCTGAATCTGAATTTCGACTTGATCTACGGCCTTCCGCTGCAGACCACCGCCTCGCTTCGCAAGACCTGCGCGATCGTGGCGGCGCTGTCGCCGGATCGCATCGCCTGCTACGGCTATGCCCACATGCCGCACCTGAAGGCCAACCAGCGGCGAATTGACGAGCGCGCGCTTCCCGACGCCGATCAACGCTTGGATCAGGCCGGGATCATCGCCGATGAGTTCATTGGTCGTGGCTTCCAGAAAATCGGCATCGATCATTTTGCCAGGTCCTCCGACGCGCTCGCCCGCGCCGCGGCGTCGGGGCGGCTTCATCGCAATTTCCAAGGTTATACCGACGATGGGACGAGAAACCTGATCGGCTTCGGCGCGTCGTCCATCTCCATGTTTAAGGACGGATATGTCCAGAATATCTCGGACGTCCCGAGCTATGTTCGCGCGATCTCGTCCGGTCGTCTCGCAGCGTCGCGCGGCTGTCGCCTGGATGCGGCTGAGCGGCAGCGCGCCCGCACCATTGAAAGCCTGATGTGCAGCTTTCACGCCGATCTCGACATCACTGCACCGGACCTCTCATTCGACGAGGAGTTCGCGTTGCTCCAGCCGCTGGCCCGCGATGGCCTGGTCCGGATCGAGGATCGGGTCGTGACGGCCACCGAGGCGGGCCGTTCGCTTGTTCGCGTCATCGCAGCGGTGTTCGATCCCCACACCCGCGTCAACGCCGCGCGCTTCAGCAAGGCGGTCTGACAGGTTGGTCACGTTGATCCACGTCAAGACATGGGCGCCAGCTTGCGGTTTGTGAATCACTGTTGCGAGGCGTCCGTGCGATGACGTGCTCCGTCCAGCCGGCCCCGTGGACACACGTCCTGAAGCGCGTGACGCTTCTACATGCGACGTCGGTAACCGACCGGCATCCGTGCGGGCCGGCGGAAATCCGCGGAAACGGCTACTGCCGATGGGTCCGTACTGTTGCCGAATCGTCTCACCGGCCGATTTCTGGCCGGTGATTTTCCCCAATCAAGATTCAAACCAGGGAACTTTTGACTTCGATCAAATCGCGGTTCGCTAAGCCGTGATCATGGTGCGGTGCACATGAAGAAGAGAAGCCCGCGCATGACCCCATCTCAGACCGCAAAATCGATGACGCACGGCGAGGCCGGTCTGGTGCTGGTCTTCGCGCTGTCCGCGCTGCTGTGCCTGTTCGCCGCCGCCAAGGCGCTGGATTCGGCGTTCGCCTTTCACGCCCTGCTGTCGAGCGCCGCCAGCCTGGCCGCCGTCATTGTCATCGCAAACCGGTATTTCGCCCGGCCCGCGGGGGTGACGCCACAGGAAATCAACGGCCGGCCCAACTACAATATGGGCCCGGTCAAATTCGCAGCCGTCATGTCGGTGGTCTGGGGTATCGCCGGATTTACGGTCGGGCTCGTGATCGCCCTGCAACTGGCATGGCCCGCGCTCAATCTCGACCTGCCATGGACGAGCTTCGGCCGGCTGCGGCCGCTGCATACCTCCGCCGTCATCTTTGCGTTCGGCGGCAACGTGCTGATCGCAACCTCGTTCTACGTGGTGCAGAAGACCTGCCGCGCGCGGCTGGCGGGCGACCTCGCGCCCTGGTTCGTCGTCGTCGGCTACAACTATTTCATCCTGGTTGCCGGCACCGGCTACCTGCTCGGCGTGACCCAATCCAAGGAGTATGCCGAGCCGGAGTGGTACGCCGACCTGTGGCTGACGATCGTCTGGGTGGCCTATCTGCTGGTCTTCCTCGTGACCATCATCAAGCGGAAAGAGCCGCATATCTTTGTCGCCAACTGGTTCTATCTCGCCTTCATCGTCACCATCGCCGTACTTCATCTCGGCAACAATCCCGCGTTGCCGGTATCGGTGTTCGGCTCGAAATCCTACATCGCCTGGGGCGGCGTCCAGGACGCCATGTTCCAATGGTGGTACGGGCACAACGCGGTCGGCTTCTTCCTGACTGCCGGCTTCCTCGCCATCATGTACTACTTCATTCCAAAGCGCGCCGAGCGGCCGATCTATTCCTACCGGCTGTCGATCATCCATTTCTGGGCGCTGATCTTTCTCTACATCTGGGCTGGACCGCACCATCTGCACTACACCGCGCTGCCGGACTGGGCGCAGACGCTTGGCATGACCTTCTCCATCATGCTGTGGATGCCGTCCTGGGGCGGCATGATCAACGGCCTGATGACGCTGTCGGGCGCCTGGGACAAGCTTCGCACCGACCCCGTGCTGCGCATGCTGGTGGTGTCGGTCGCCTTCTACGGCATGTCGACCTTCGAGGGGCCGATGATGTCGATCAAGGTCGTGAACTCGCTCAGCCACTACACCGACTGGACCATCGGCCACGTGCATTCGGGGGCGCTGGGCTGGGTCGGATTCGTTTCGTTCGGCGCGCTGTACTGCATGGTCCCGTGGCTGTGGGATCGCAAGGGCCTCTACAGCTTGAAGCTGGTCAACTGGCACTTCTGGGTCTCGACCATCGGCATCGTGCTCTACATCTCGGCGATGTGGGTGTCGGGCATATTGCAGGGCCTGATGTGGCGCGCCTACACCTCGCTCGGTTTCCTCGAATACTCCTTCATCGAGACCGTGGAAGCGATGCATCCGTTCTACATCATTCGCGCCGCGGGCGGCGCGCTGTTCCTGATCGGAGCGTTGATCATGGCCTATAATCTCTGGATGACGGTGCGCGTCGGCGAGGCGGAAGTGCAATCGCCGGTCGCCCTTCAGCCGGCGGAATGAGGAGCGATCGGATGTCCTTCTGGACCAGGCACCAAATCTTCGAGAAGAATTCGATCATCCTGGTCGCGGGGATTCTCGTGGTCATCGCGATCGGCGGACTCGTCGAGATCACCCCGCTGTTCTATCTCAAGAGCACCATCGAAAAGGTCGAGGGCATCAGGCCGTACACGCCGCTGGAGCTTGCCGGGCGCAACGTCTATGTCCGCGAGGGCTGTTATCTCTGCCATTCGCAGATGGTCCGGCCGCTGCGCGATGAAGTCGAGCGCTACGGCCACTACTCGCTCGCGGCCGAGAGCATGTACGACCATCCGTTCCAGTGGGGGTCCAAGCGTACCGGTCCCGATCTGGCGCGTGTCGGCGGCAAGTATTCGGATGAATGGCATGTCACGCATCTGATCAACCCGCGCGCCATCGTGCCGCAATCGATCATGCCGGGTTACGCCTTCCTGTCCCGGGCGGAAATCGTGGAAGCGGAGGTCGCGGCTCACCTGCGCGCCAGCCGCGCCGTCGGCGTGCCGTATTCGGACGACCAGATCGCCAATGCCGCCGCCGATCTCAGGGCGCAGGCCGACCCTGACAATGCCGGCGTGGACGCGTTCACCAAGCGCTATCCGAAAGCGGTCGCGCGCAACTTCGATGGCAAGCCCGGAACGCCCACCGAAATGGATGCGCTGGTCGCCTACCTGCAGATGCTCGGCACGCTGGTCGATTTCAAGCTCTACAACGAAAAAGCAAATCTTCGCTGAGAAGGCAGAACGATGAAAGCAATTCTCACTGTCCACAATATTGCGTCGGACGTCGTCACCTCGTTCTGGACACCGGCCTTTGTCGCAATCTTCATCGCCATCGTGGTCTACGCCCTCTGGCCGCGCAACCAGGCCGCCTTTGACGAGGCTGCCAGAATGCCCTTGCGCGAGGAGTGAGGCAATCATGACCGAACACCCCGATATTGACCAGGTTTCTGGAAGAACGACCACCGGCCATGAGTGGGACGGCATCAAGGAACTCAACACGCCGCTGCCGCGCTGGTGGGTGATCACCTTTTACGCGACCATCGTCTGGGCGATCGGCTACTGGATCGTGTATCCGGCCTGGCCATTGCTGTGGAGCCATACGACCGGAATATGGAACTACTCGACCCGCGCGGAAGTCGCGACCGAGCTTGCCAATCTGGAGAAGGTCCGCGGCGACAAGATGGTGGCGCTGGGTGCGGCGCCACTGGCTGACATCGCCAGGGATCCGGCCTTGCTCGCCTTGGCCCGTGCCCGCGGCAAGACCGTGTTCGGCGACAATTGCGCACCCTGCCACGGCACTGGTGGCGCCGGCGCCAAGGGCTATCCCAATCTGAACGACGACGAATGGCTGTGGGGTGGCAGCCTTGACCGGATCATGCAGACGATTCAGTTCGGCATTCGTTCCGGCCATCCGAAGGCGCATGAGAGCGTCATGTTGGGCTTCGGCAAAGAGGGCGTTCTCAAGAGGGACGAAATCGTGACCGTCGCCAACTACGTCCGCTCGCTGTCGGGCCTGTTGACGGCTGCGGGATACGACGCGGCGGTCGGCAAGAAAATCTTCGCCGACCAATGCGTCTCGTGCCATGGCGACAACGGCAAGGGAAACCAGGACCTCGGCTCGCCCGATCTTACCGACAAGATCTGGCTCTACGGCGCGGACGAGGCGACGCTGGTCGAGACGATCGGCAACGGCCGCGCTGGCGTCATGCCTGGCTGGGTCAACCGTCTCGATCCTTCGACGATCAAGGCGCTGACGGTCTACGTCCACTCGCTTGGCGGAGGCAAATAGCGCGGACCGAACCCAGGCCTGGCCGGGTCCGGATTGAGGTGGATCAAACGCGGTCGCGGAGCCGGGCCTACAGTGAACATGGCACCAGATCAACTCCGGCGATGAACAGGCCCGTGACTCCAACCGAACTGCAGCTTCAGGACGATGGGCCGCTTTATGTGGCCCAGAAGAAGGTCTATCCGCAGAGCGTTTCCGGAACCTTCCGCCGCACCAAATGGGGCCTGATGGCGCTTTGCCTCGGCGTCTATTATCTGCTGCCATTCGTGCGATGGAACCGCGGCCTGGGCGCCCCGGACCAGGCGGTGCTGATCGATCTGCCGAACAGCCGATTCTACTTCTTCTTCATCGAGCTGTGGCCGCAGGAAGTCTATTACTTCACCGGCCTGCTGATCGTCGCCGCGCTGACGCTGTTCCTGATGAACGCGGTGGGTGGTCGCATCTGGTGCGGCTATCTCTGTCCCCAAACGGTCTGGACCGACCTGTTCTACGCGGTCGAGCGGATGATAGAGGGCGACCGCCGCGAGCGCATGCGCAAGGATGCGGCCAAGGGCGCGATGAAGCTGGAGCGATACGCCGAGATCGCGCTCAAGCATGCGATCTGGCTGATGATCGCGTGGTGGACCGGCGGCGCCTGGGTGCTGTATTTCAACGATGCGCCGACGCTGGTGAAGCAGCTTGTCACCTTCCAGGCGCCTGCTGTCGCCTATATCTGGATCGGAATCCTGACGGCCACGACCTATCTCCTGGCCGGCTTTATGCGCGAGCAGGTCTGCGTTTACATGTGCCCGTGGCCGCGCATCCAGGCCGCGCTCACCGACGAATGGGCGCTGAACGTCACCTACAAGTACGATCGCGGCGAGAAGCGGACGTCGCTGAAGAAGGCGAACGAGCTGCGCGCGCTAGGCAAACCCGTCGGCGACTGCATCGATTGCTATCAATGCGTCGCAGTGTGCCCGACCGGCATCGATATCCGCGATGGTTCGCAGCTCGGCTGCATCCAGTGCGGCCTTTGCATCGACGCCTGCGACAGTGTGATGACCCGGATCGGGCGAGAAACCCGCCTGATCGGATACGACAACGATATCAACATCCACCGGCGGCGGGAAGGCAAGCCGCCGATCTATCGCATCGTGCGGCCGCGCACCGTTGCCTATGTCGTGATGATCGCCGCCGTGGGGGCAATCATGCTCTACGCGTTGCTGAACCGGACGCTGCTGGACATCAGCGTGTTGCATGATCGCAATCCGCTCGCGGTGAAGCTGAGCGACGGCTCGATTCGCAACGCCTACACGGTACGCCTCCTGAACAAGCGGGGCTTCGATCGCGTCATCGCGATCGACATGGATGGCCCGGTCAACGCCACGCTCCACGTCGTCGGCGCCGATTCCGTCACCAAGGATCGCCCGATGATCGTTCTGCCGCGGGACACCACCACGGAGTTGCGGCTGCTGGTGACGGCGCCGGCGGAAAGCAATGCCGCCAAATCCGTTCCGGTACGTTTCCGCGTTACCGATATCGGGCTGGGCGAAGTCGCCTCGGCCACCGATCATTTCGTGTCGCCATGAGATACGGAGCGTTGACATGAGCCAGATGCAGTTGCCGCGGCCGCTGACCGGTGGCCGGGTATTCCTGATGTTGGTGGCGTTCTTCGCCGTCGTGATCGGGGTCAATCTCGTCATGATGCGGCTGGCGATCCAGACCCTGCCGGGCACGGAGGTCGACAGCGCCTACAGCGCCAGCCTCGCCTATGCCAGGGAGATTGCGACGGCCCGCGACCAGAGTGCGCGCAACTGGAAGGTCGATGCCCGCGTCGAGCGGAGCGGGCAAAGCGGCGCGACGCTACGGGTCGAGGCGCGCGACAGCGACGGCCGCCCGATGTCCGGCCTGACGTTTCAGGGCCGGTTCGAGCGGCCGACCGACCGGCGCGCCGATCTTCCGGTGGAGCTTTCCGAAGTGGGGATCGGCATCTATCGCGGAAGTGCGGCGGCGATCGCGCCTGGCCAATGGGACCTGGTGCTGAAAGGCGCCGCGGCGGGCCAGCGATTGTTCCTTTCGAAAAATCGCGTGCTGTTGAACTAGAGGGGCCTCACCATGCAGGCGACGCGAGATTTTTCCCACTATGTCCGCCATCTCGGACCGGGCCTGTCGCATATCGATCTGGCGGTGGAGGGCGTCAGTTGCGCCGGCTGCATGTCGAAGATCGAGCGCGGCCTTTCCGCGCTTCCTGACGTGACGCTGGCGCGGGTCAATCTGACCGATCGCCGTGTGGCGCTGGAGTGGAAGGGGAGCGCGCTCGACCCCTCGCGTTTCATCGACCGGCTGGCAGAGCTTGGCTACAAGGCCTATCCGTTCGAGCCGGTGCGCGCCGAGGCGGTCGAGACCGAGCAGGCGGCCTTTCTCCTGCGCTGCCTCGGCGTCGCCGCCTTTGCCGCGATGAACGTGATGATGCTGTCGATCCCGGTCTGGTCCGGCAATGTCGGCGACATGATCCCGGAGCAGCGCGATTTCTTCCACTGGTTGTCGGCGCTCATTGCATTGCCGGCGGCAGCGTATTCGGGGCAGCCGTTCTTCATTTCGGCCTTCCGCGCCTTGCGGGCGCGCCGCACCAACATGGATGTTCCGATTAGCATCGGCATCGTGCTGGCGCTGGCGATGTCGGTGGTGGAAACGATCCACCACGCCGAGCATGCCTATTTCGACGCCGCGCTGATGCTGCTCGCTTTCCTGCTGGCCGGCCGCTACCTCGACCAGAGCATGCGCCGCAAGACGCGCGCGGTGGCCGGAAACCTGGCGGCGTTGAAGGCGGAGACGGCGACGAAGTACATCGGCGCCGACGAAATATGCGTGGTGCCGATTGCTGCGGTGCAGGCCGGCGATATCGTCCTGCTGCGCCCCGGCGAGCGGTCCGCTGTCGACGGCACGGTGATCGAGGGACAGTCGAAGATCGACCAGAGCCTGATCACCGGCGAAACCCTGCCGGTAAAGGCAGGGCCGGGTGCGGCCGTCTATGCGGGGACGCTCAACCTTTCCGGCGCGTTGCGGGTGCGGGTGGCGGCGGCCTCCGAAGCCACGTTGCTGGCGGAGATCGGCCGGCTGCTCGACAACGCCGTGCAGGCGCGGTCGCGCTATGTGCAACTCGCCGACCGGGCGTCGCGGCTCTATGCCCCGGTCGTGCATGCGGCGGCGCTCGTGACCATGCTGGGCTGGGTCGCATGGGGCGCGAGCTGGCATGACGCCATCGTCACCGCGATATCGGTTCTCATCATCACCTGCCCCTGTGCGCTTGGCCTGGCAATCCCCGCGGTGCAGACCGTGGTGTCTGGCGCCATGTTCCGATCAGGCGTGCTGCTCAATTCCGGCGACGCCATCGAGCGTCTGGCGGTGGTCGACCGCGTCGTGTTCGACAAGACAGGCACGCTGACCTTGCCGGAGCTCGACGTCACCAATGCGTCGAGCGTTCCGCCTGATGTGTTCGAACTCGCCGGTCGGTTGGCGCTTGCCAGCCATCACCCCGTCGCGGCCGCGGTGGCTCGCGCTGCCGGAGCGAGGGCGCCGTTGGAGGGGGTCGAGGAGGTGGCGGGCGAGGGGGTGCGCGGACGGGTCAACGGGTTGGAAGTTCGGCTCGGCAGGCCGTCATTCTGCGGTGCGGAGCTGATCGCCGACGAGACTCTGCGCCGTGATCCGGAGGCGTCCGTGGTTGCCTTTAGGCACGGCGACGCGCGGCATGTTTTCGCCGTGCGGCAGCGTTTGCGCGTCGATGCGGCAGGCGCGATCGCCACCTTGCTCAAGGCCGGCATCAAGGTCGAGATACTGTCCGGTGATCGCGAGCCCGCCGTGCGCGAGGCCGCCCGGTCACTCGGCATTGATGAATGGCGTGCCGGCGTGACGCCGGCCGAAAAGATCGCGCGGATCGAGGAGTTGAAGCGTCAGGGGGCCAAGGTCCTGATGGTGGGCGATGGCATGAACGACGCGCCGGCGCTGGCCGCGGCGCACGTTTCGATGTCGCCGGTCAGCGCGACCCATCTGAGCCAGGCCACCGCCGACCTGGTATTCCTCGGCGACCGCCTCGCACCCGTCGTCACCGCGATCGGTTTCGCGCGCAAGGCGCTGCTCCTGATGCGGCAGAACCTGTGGCTGGCCGCGGGCTACAATGTGCTGGCGGTGCCGTTGGCGGTTGCGGGCCTGGCGACGCCGCTGGTCGCGGCGGCGGCGATGTCGGGTTCGTCGCTGCTGGTGATATTGAACGCGCTTCGCGCGCACCGCGGCGCGCGGGAGTTCGGCTGATGGAAGTTCTGGTATTTCTGGTCCCACTGGCGCTGGCGCTCGGTCTTCTCGGCCTGACGGCATTTCTCTGGTCGCTCAAGAACGGCCAGTACGACGACCTCGATGGCGCGGGCTGGCGGGCGATCGCCGACGATGAACCTGCTCCGGACAAGCCGGCGCCGTAGGCGGGATTGATGGTGTTCGGGGCCGGGTTCTCGCCGGCTGCCGGGCGAAAAAGCATTGCGCTATGCTCGTTCGTCGGGCACCCCGCTACAGTCCCCAATCCCGATTGGTAAGCACGCCATGCCTGACGGTTCCGCCTCTGCCCATCGCTATCGTCCGAAACTCGTCACGGTCCTGACCGAGGGGTACGATCTTGGCTGTTTTCGAAGGGATCTGCTGGCGGCCCTGACCGTCGCGATCGTGGCTCTCCCGCTATCCATGGCGATCGCCGTCGCCTCGGGCGTTTCGCCCGAGCGGGGATTATATGCCGCCGTCATCGGCGGCTTTATTGTCTCGGCGCTGGGCGGGAGCCGCTACCAGATCGGCGGGCCGGCCGGCGCGTTCATCGTACTGGTGGCGGCCACCGTGACGCGGTTTGGCCTCGATGGCCTTCTGCTCACGGTCTTCATTTCCGGCTTCATGCTGACGCTGATCGGCCTTTTGCGGCTCGGCGCGTTGATCCGCTACATTCCGCATCCGGTCACGATCGGCTTTACTTCCGGTATTGCGGTCACGATCTTTGCCAGCCAGCTGAAGGACCTCGGCGGCCTCAAGCTTCCCGCTGCCGAGCCCGGGCCGCTGTTGCCGAAGCTTGCTATGCTCGCGCAGTCGCTGCCGACCATCACCCCGGCCGCGATTGCTATCGGCGTGGGTACGGCGGCGGCGATCTTCCTGCTGCGGCGCCTGATGCCGAACTGGCCGGGAATGCTGATCGCCGTGACGCTCGCTTCGGTCGCCGCCTGGTTCTTTCAGCTTCCGGTCGAGACGATCGGCAGTCATTTCGGGCAACTGCCTGGTGGATTGCCGTCGCCGCGCTTGCCGGCGATCTCCTATTCAGCCGTGCTGGAAGTGTTGCCGACGGCGCTCTCGTTCACCCTGCTCGGGGCGGTCGAAAGCCTGCTCTCGGCCAAGGTTGCCGACGGCATGACCGGGCGCAAGCATCGTTATAACATGGAAGTCGTCGCGCAGGGCGTCGCCAACGTCGCGTCTGCGCTGTTCGGCGGGATCAGCGTGACCGGAACGATCGCCCGCACCGCGACCAATATTCGCGCCGGCGCGTGCAGCCCGGTTTCAGGCATGGCGCATGCGCTCTTCGTTCTGTTGTTCATGCTGGTGGCAGCCCCGCTGGCGAGCTTCATTCCGCTCGCGGCGCTGGCGGGTGTGCTGGTGGTGGTGTGCTGGAACATGGCGGAAAAGGAAGAGTTCTTTCGCCTGCTTCACGACTGGCGCAGCGCGGCCGTGCTGATCGCGACCTTCGGCCTGACGCTGATCGAAGACCTTACGGTCGGGATCATTGCCGGATGCGCCCTGGCGGCGGCGTTCGCGATCTACGATCGCCTCAAGCGGCCCTGGCGCGTTGAACGACCCTGAAGGCGGCCGGCGCGATCTGCCCGCCTAGTCCTTTGCCGCCGGCCCGGTCGCAAACTGCGGGAACATCGCCGCGACGATCGGCCCGTCGGTACGCCAGGAATGGCAGCCGCCGATGAAGAACGGCCGCTCGCCGCCGCTGCGCTGGTCCAGCGTCTCGGGCCCTTCCGGATTCTTGCCGTTCGACAGGGTCTGGAACAGCGTGGTCACGGCGGGGCCGAGCAGTTCGGCCAGATGCGTGCAGGTCTCGATCCGGCCGATCTTGCGCCGGACCAGTTCGCGCCAGCCCGGTCCGATGCGCTCGCCGACCAGGCGCTGCAGGATCGGCTCGACCTCGATGCAGGTGGGGTAGGGCGTGGCGCGCATTGTCGCCTCCGCCTCGCATATCCGCATGTCGTCGTCGATCGCCAGCCGCAGGCCGATATCGTGAACGGGATCGCCCGGCAGCAGTTCACCGCGGAAACGATCGGCGGGCTGGGCGAAGGGCTTGGTATCCCGCAACCAGGCTTCGACTTCCCAGAGCCCGTCGTCCCGCAGATAGCCGGTGCACTCCACCGATCGCGTATGCAGGTGGCGGCGGGCCGTCTTGGCGTTATGTTCCGGAGGCATCGGTTCTTTCTAGTTGCGGCGCTGTAGCACCCATGAAGTCGGCTCAGCCGAATTTGATGATCATCTTCCCAAGTGCGGCCCGTGACTGCATGGTCTTGAAGGCGTCGCGAAAATTCTCGAACGGCACCACCTTGCCGACCACCGGTTTCAATTTGCCTGAGGCCAGCCAGTCGAACAGCTGCGCGATCAGGCGGGCGTGGGTCTCCGGCTCGCGCTTCTGGATTTGGGCAAGGTCGACGCCGAGCAGCGCTCCGCCCTTGAGCAGCGGCAGGTTGAACGCCAGCGCCGGAATGGTGCCTGATGCGAAGCCGATGACGAGATGACGTCCCCGCCAGGCGATCGAGCGAAACGCCTGCAGCGCCACCTCGCCGCCGACCGGATCGAAAATCACGTCCGGCCCATGCCCGCCGGTCAGCGCCTTGAGCGTGTCCCGCCAATCCGCCTTGGTGTAGTCGATCGTCGCGTCGGCGCCGTGACGAGCCGCGAACTCGCGCTTTTCCGGGGTCGAGGCTGCCGCGATCACCCGCGCGCCCATCAGCCTGCCGATCTGCACGGCGGCGATGCCGACGCCGCCGGCTGCTCCCAGCACCAGCAGCGTTTCGCCCGCACGTAGCGCGGCGCGTGCGTCGAGGGCATAGAGTCCGGTGAGGTAATTGGCCTGGAACGACGCGCCGGCCTCGAAGGCGACCTGCGCCGGCAAGTGTTTGAGCGCCGCCGATGGCACGGTGATGTATTCGGCCAGCGCGCCCGACCGGGTCATGCCGATGACGGGCATGCCGGGCTTGAACGCGCCGACATCGTCGGCGACCGCATCGACCACGCCTGCGAATTCGGTGCCCGGCACGAACGGCAGCGGGTCCTTGGTCTGATATAGACCCTGCACCTTCAGCCCGTCGACAAAGCCGACGGCTGCCGCGCCGATCTTGACGCGGACCTCGCCGGCCGAGATGCCCGGCAGGCTGACTTCCTTGATCGCGATGCCGTCGATCGAATCATAGCTCTCGACAACGACCGCCTTCATGTCATTTCTTTCATGCGTTACTTCGTGCAGCGCAAGGTCCGCGCGCCGTCATTTCGAGGTGTTCGATGATTCGCGGCAACGTCGCTACTCGGCAGCTTCTGCCTGCCGGTCGATCGCAAGCGCGCCGGCCTTGATCAGCGGGATCAGGTCGCGGCCGATCGCGACCGTGTCGTGCGGATTTTCGAAGCCGCGCAACAGGAACGAGTCGATCCCGAGCCGGTAATATTCCAGCACCGCGGCCGCGACCTGCTCCGGCGTCCCGACCAGGCACGACGTATTGCCGGTCGCGCCGGTGGCGCGCGCGATCCCCATCCACAGCCGCTCGTCATGGACGTCGGCGCGCGCGGCGTAACCGAGCAGGCGTTCGGCGGAGTGGTTGGTGGGATCGGGTGCAGCACCGGTCTTGCGTTCGACATCCGTCAGCAGCGCCTGCGCCTTGTCCCAGGCCGCGCCTTCGGTTGCCGCCATGATCGGCCGCAGCGACATGTTGAAGCCGACCCGGCGTCCGAAGGCTGTGGCGCGCCGCCGGAAGTCCTGGACGCGATCCCGCGTCTCGGCGAGCGGTTCGCCGAAGATCGCGAACACGTCGCAGTGCCGGGCGCCCATGTCCAGCGCGCCCTCCGACGAGCCGCCGAAGAACAGCGGCGGGCAGGGCTTTTGAAAGGGCTTGATGTCGGAGTAGCCGCCTTTGAGACGGTAGAATTCGCCCGTGTGATCGATCGGAACGTCGCTGGCCCAGAGCTTGCGCATCACGTCGAGATATTCGCCGGCGCGCCGATAGCGGTCGTTCTTGGGCAGGAAGTCGCCCTCGCTGGCCTGGTCCTGGTCGCTGGTACCGGCGATGATGTGCAGCGCCATCCGGCCCTGCGTCAGCTGATCGAAGGTTGCGACCTGCCGCGCCGCCAGCGCCGGCGCCACCGATCCCGGCCGATGCGCGATCAGGAACTTGATCCGCTCGGTGTGGTCGGCCGCATAAAGCGCGATGGCGAACCCTTCGGCGGCCGAGGCGAAATAGCCGACCAGAACGGAATCATAGTTCCATTGCTCGTGCAGGCGGGTGAAATCGACCACCCATTGGCGCGATATCTGGCCCTTGATGAGGTGGACCGCGACGCCTTCCTGCTGGGTGCCGATCATACCGATAATTCTGGCGGGCATGGCTGTGTCCCCGGCGTGGCTTGGCCTGATGAAACGCATAACATCAGGGGAAAGCAAGCCTTTACGGCCGCCGCGGTTGCATACCGATCCCGCGTTGCGCAGCGCGCCAGACGCCGGTGGCGTCGCCGTATTGGCCCTTGCCTCCCGCCATTCCGGCTGCAATGGATGTGCTGAACCACCCTATCAAGTGTCACCCAGAAGAAGAGAGCAATGAGCCAACTGATTGTTCGCGCCGGCGATTTCACCTTCCAGGCCCGTTTCGAGGCGCAGCTGGCGCCGAAGACGGTTGCGGCGTTCCGCAAGGCGATGCCGTTCGAGAGCCAGGCGATCCACGTCCGCTGGAGCGGCGAGGGGGTCTGGATGCCGCTCGGTGATCGCGATTTCGGAGTGTCCTACGAGAACCACACCAGCTATCCCGCGCCCGGGCAGATCATTCTCTATCCCGGCGGCATCAGCGAGACCGAAATCCTGCTGGCCTATGGCGGCGTTCATTTCGCCAGCAAGATGGGCCAGCTCGCCGGCAACCACTTCATCACCCTGACCTCGGGGCTGGAAAACCTGCCCGCCTTCGGCAAGACCGTGCTGTGGGAAGGTGCGCAGAAGATCCGGTTCGAAGAGGTGTAGCGTGGCCGAGGCCGCTTACCCCCGCAACCTCAGAGGCTATGGCCGCAACCCGCCCGATCCGCGCTGGCCCGGTGACGCGCGGGTGGCCGTTCAGTTCGTTGTGAATTTCGAGGAGGGCGGCGAGAACAATATCCTGCACGGTGACCCCGCCTCGGAGGCGTTCCTGTCCGACGTGCTGGGCGCGCAGCCCTGGCCCGGACAGCGCCACCCCAACATCGAATCGATGTTCGAATATGGTTCGCGCGCCGGCTTCTGGCGGCTGTGGCGAATGTTCACCGCGCGCAACCTGCCGGCCACGGTGTTCGGCGTGGCGACCGCGCTGCAACGAAATCCCGACGTGGTCGCGGCCATGAAAGAAGCCGGCTGGGACATCGCCAGCCACAGCCTGAAATGGATCGAGCACCGGCAGATGTCGGAGGCGCAGGAGCGCGCCGAGATCGCGGAAGCGATCCGCGTCCACACCGAGGCGGTCGGCGCGCCGCCGCTCGGCTGGTACACCGGACGCTCCTCGATCAACACGCAGAGGCTTCTGATGGAAGCCGGCGGCCTGCTTTACCTCTGCGATTCCTACGCCGACGACCTGCCATACTGGATCAAGGCGCGCGGGCGGAAACCGCATCTGGTCATTCCCTATACGCTCGACGCCAACGACATGCGGTTCGTCAACGCGCAGGGCTTTGGCGGCGGAGACGAATTCTTTACCTATCTCAAGGACAGTTTTGACGTCCTCTACGCCGAGGGCGAGACCGCGCCGAAGATGATGTCGGTCGGCCTGCACTGCCGGATCGTGGGCCGTCCCGGCCGCGCCGCGGCGCTAATGCGCTTTCTCGACTATGTCCAAAAGCATGAACGGGTCTGGGTGCCGACGCGGCTTCAGATCGCGCAGCACTGGCATGCCAACCTCTCCCACCTCGCCGATAGCGCCTTCGATATTGGATAGGCCATGCTCGGCGATGAAATCGTAAGCCGGATCAACCAGCTCGGAGCAATTTCGGAGATCGGCGGGCAACTGGTTCGGGTTTTCCTTTCACCCGAACACCGCAAGGCCGCCGATCTCATATTGTCCTGGATGCGCGAGGCCGGCATGGCCGCGCATCTCGACGCCATCGGCAATGTCTGCGGCCGCTACGAGGGCGCGCACCCGGAACTGCCCTGCCTGATGCTGGGCTCGCACTACGATACCGTGCGCGACGCTGGAAAATGGGACGGGCCGCTCGGATTGATCACGGCGATCGCCTGCGTCGCCGACCTGAATCGCCGCGGCGTGCGGCTGCCGTTCGCGGTCGAAATCGTCGGCTTCGCCGACGAGGAGGGGGTGCGGTTTGCCTCCACTCTGCTGGGCAGCCGGGCGGTCGCCGGCACCTTCGACCAGGGCGTGCTCGCCGCGCGCGACCGCGACGGCCTCACCATGCGCGAGGCGCTGGCGCAGTTCGGCCTCGATCCCGATCATATCGGCGCGGCGGCGCGCGCCCGCCACGAACTCCATGCCTATGTGGAGCTGCACATCGAGCAGGGGCCGGTGCTGGAGCTTGAAAACCTCCCGGTCGGCGTGGTGACGGCGATATCGGGCGCCACGCGGCTGGCGGCGAAGCTCTCCGGCATGGCCGGCCATGCCGGCACGGTGCCGATGGCGCAGCGGCGGGACGCCTTGGCGGGCGCCGCCGAATGCGTCGTGGCGGTCGAGACGTTCTGCAAGGCCGATGGCGGCGGCCTGGTCGGCACCGTCGGCACCATCAGCGCCAGGCCCGGCGCCGCCAATGTGATCGCGGGCGACGTGTCCTTCACGCTGGACATCCGTGCGCCGACCGACGCCCGGCGCACGCTCGCCGTTACCGAGACCGTGCGGCGGATCGAGGCGATTGCGAAGCGGCGCGGTCTGTCGTTGCAGCTCGACGTCACCCACGAGAACCGCACCGTGCCGTGCGCGCCCTGGCTGAAGGCGCAACTGGCGGAGGCCGTTGCCGCGGAAGGCTACCCAGTGTTCGAACTGCCGAGTGGGGCCGGCCATGACGCGATGGCGATGATCGACATCACAGATGTCGCCATGCTGTTCGTCCGTTGCCGCGGCGGCGTCAGCCATCACCCCGCCGAGCATGTCGAACTTCTCGACGCCGATGCCGGCGCGCGGGTGCTGCTGCGGCTGATCGAGAATTTCCAGCCGCGGGAGGCTGCCGGGATTGTTCAGCCCGAACATCAACAGCCGTGAGGGTTTTGCGCATGCACGTCATGGCGCGATTGCATTCAGGCAAAAATAATGTACTTTTGGTACAGTAAATAGGGTCGCGCGACTGGGATCGCTTGTTGGAGCAAAGGCGCCATGAGCACTGCTGTCACCGCAACGGGAGCAAAGCCGCTGACTTCGGCCGCGCTTCGCGAACTGTCGGCACGATCCGACCTTCAGGGCCTTGTTCGCGCGGCCAGCCATTATGGCGCGATCGGCCTCTTCGGCACGCTGATCTGGCTGGTGTCCTCGACCCATGGCCTGGTCTGGGCGTTGCCGCTCATGGTCGTGCAGGGTTACTTCGTCGCCTTCCTGTTCATGGTCGTGCATGAGACCGCGCACAAGACGGCGTTTCGCAGCCCTGCGCTCAATCTGGCGGTCGGTCATCTGTCGTCTTTAGCGATCTGGCTGCCTTACGAGTATTACTGCCTGTTCCACTGGGACCACCACCGCTACACGCAGGACCCGGAAAGGGACCCGGAACTGCTGGTTGGCCCGATCCCCGCATCCGACACCCAGCTCGCGATCGCCTATAGCGGCATTCGGCAGGTTGCGTTCCGGATACGGCTGATGCTCCGCCACGCCGTCACCGGCGACGCGTCCGCGCCCTGGATCCCGGAAGGCAAGCGCCACATCATCGTGAGGGAAGCGCGCCTCTATGTCGTATTCTATGTCGTGCTCCTGCTCGCCTCGCTCGCGCTGGGTACCGCGATTCTGCTTTGGGTCTGGATCGTTCCCCTGATCGTCGGTCAGCTGTTCCTGCGTCCCTACCTCTATGCCGAACACACCGGCTGCGAGCGGACGCGCAGTGCCTTCCGCAACACCCGCACCACCTATACCGGCATCATCACCAAATGGTTTGCGTGGAACATGCCTTACCATGTCGAACACCACGCCTATCCTTCGATCCCGTTCCATGCGCTGCCGAAGCTGCACCGGATCGTCGCGGACCAGATCGTTTTTCGGGGACAGGGTTATCGGGCCGTGACGCGCGAGACCTGGGGCTGGTTTCGCCGCGAGCGGCGTAACCCGGCCGAAGGCGTCAGCGGCTCCTGACCAACAGCAGGGTGTCGACGAGCTTGCGGGCGTGTGCCGGCGAGATCGGCCTGATTCCGAAGACGTAGCGGTAGAACAGGCTGCCGTAGATCGCGTCATACAGATCATGCGGCGTCCCGATCGCGCCGATGCTGCCGTCCTGCTGGCCAGCCGCAATCAGTTCGACAAGCGCCGCCCTTCGATACCGGAGGTAGCGGGTGTAGAAGATCTCCGCCGAGCCGGTGTTCGAGATGCATTCGGAGATCACCGCGAGCTGTACCCGGCCAAACTTGCCCTGCAGCGCTTTCGCATAGGCTGCGGCGTGGCTCCTGAGCCGGTCCGCGGGCCTGCCCGTGCCTGGCAGCGGCAACATCAGCGAGGCGTGGTTCAGGAAGGCGTCGATCAGGAGCGCTTCTCGCGACGGCCACCATTTGTAGATGGTCATCTTTGAAACATTGGAGTGCCGCGCAACGGCGTCGATGCTGGTGGCGGCAAGGCCCGTGGTCGCCATCAGGGCGTAGGCGCTTTGCAGAATAGCGCTCGTCGTCTCGGCGGAACGCGGACGGCCGCGGCGGCTGCCTGCCGCATCGTCGTCCGGTTCGGTCCTGCGCTTCGCCATGCTCGGCTTTCCCGGTGCCGCGAGTGGCGCCGGTTATGCCTTGACGAAGGCGAGCAGTGTCCCATTGGCGCCGCCGGGCGGCACCACGACGCCGCCGGCGCTGCGGATGCCGACGGTGCCAAGCGCCTTTTCCGCCGCCGCCAAATCGGCCGCGATCACGAGCCCGGCGCCGGCGCGTTCGGGCAGGCCGGTCAGCGGAACGCCGGGGTAGCGCTTGCCGAGCTGATCCCGGGTCAGGAACACGAAATCGGCGCGGTCTCCCCCTGATGGCACCGCGACCGCGCCGTCCGGCTCGCGGCGTGGTTCGCGATCGATCAGTCGCGACAGATGCGCGGCTTCCTTCGCCGGGTCGGGTGCGACCATCAGCACCTGCTTCAGGCGTCTGGCGCCATTGGCATGCTTCATCAGTTCGGGAATCCAGACCGTCTCGCGCGTCTTGTGCTGACAGGCGAAGATGCGCACGCCGCTCGGCGCTTCCGCCACCGGCCACTGAAAGGTCCGGAATTTCGCCGCCGACACCGTGCCGTCGGGCATGTTCACCGGCCGTTCGAAATCGGTGGGGCCGATCGGCGGAAAACCGCGCGCGCGAATCTCTTCCGCGCCGTCGGCCGAATCCACCGCCGTGAAGGCGATGCGCTCGATGCCTTCGCCGTTGGTTGCGAGAAACGCCCGCGCCGGCGCATTATGCTCGGTCGGGGCCAGCACGCCGAGCAATTCCATGTAGTCGGGGTCGAACATGATGGTGTAGTTGCCCGATCCCATATGGGCGCTGTGGGTGCCGCGCGGCGACACGGTGAAGCCGAGCCGCCGGTAGTTGTCGGCGGCCTTGTCGAGATCCTTCACCATGACCACGGCGTGATCGATTCCGATGACGTTTTTCAGTGCCACTCTCTTTATTCTCCGGCATGATGATGCGCGCACCAAGCTAACCAGATCGACCAGGCGCCCGCAAGAAAGGATCATGATGGAGACGACCAACGTGCGCTGGCCCGGCTCTCTGTGGGCGGCGGTGACCCCGCCGGGACCCGATCTGCCCGAACTGATCGGCGCGCAGCAGGCCGACGTCATCGTGATCGGCGGCGGCTTCACCGGCCTTTCCACCGCGCTGCATCTGCGCGAGGCCGGCGTCGATGTCGCCATCGTCGAGGCGATGGAGCCGGGCTGGGGCGCTTCCGGGCGCAACAACGGCCAGGTGATCCCGACGCTGTCGCGGCCCGATCCCGAGGATATCGTCGCCAGGCATGGCGAGGCGGGCGAGCGTTTCGTCGGCATGTTGCGCGACAGCGCCTCCAGCCTGTTTGACCTGACTCGGCGCTACAACATCGCGGCCGAGCAGGAACAGGCCGGATGGGTGCAGCCGGTTCATTCGCCGGGCCGCATTAAGATCGCCGAACGCCGGGTGCGGCAATGGTCGAAGTTCGGCGCGCCGGTCGAATTGCTGTCGCGCGAGCAGACGCGCGACATGCTGGGATCGGATGCATGGTTCGGCGGGTTCTGGAACAGGACCGGCGGCCACATCAATCCGCTGGCGCTGGCCCGTGGGCTGGCGCACACCGTGCTCGGCCTCGGCGCGCGCATCTACGCCCGATCGCCCGCCGAGAGCTTCGAGCGCCGCAACGACCGCTGGGTGGTCAAGACGGCACGGGGCGAGATCTCCGGCCGTGCGCTGGTGGTGGCGACCAACGCCTATAGCGGCGAGTTCTCGAAGTCGCTGGTGCCTGAAATCGCGCACGAGGTGATGCCGGTGCTGTCCTGGCAGATGGCGACGCAGCCCTTGTCCGATAATGTCCGCAAGACCATCATTCCGGGCCGTCAGGCGATGTCGGACACCCACGGCGAACTCTATTTCGCACGCTACGACGCACGCAATCGTCTCGTCACCGGCGGCGCCGTGATCGGCCCCGGCAACAAGGTCGAGCGGATCAAGGCCCGCGTCACCGAGCGCTTGCAGCGGCTATGGCCGCAGATCGGCGAGGTTTCGTTCGATTACGTCTGGAACGGCTATGTCGGCATGACCACGGATTTCCTGCCGCGCATCCACCGGCTCGGCCCCGACGCCTATGGCTGGACCGGCTGCAACGGCCGCGCGGTGGCGCTGACCATCCCGCTCGGCAATGAACTGGCCAAGGCCGTCCGCGGCGTGAGCGAAAGCGAGCTGGCGCTGCCGTTCACGGAGCCTGCGCCGATCGTCGCCCACGGCCTCCTGCGCAAGCTGGCGCCGCTGATGCTGCTGGTCTATCGCCGGAGAGATGCGCGCGAGATGGCTTGATGTCAGCGGGCGAGGTGCCACCTCTCCCTCTCCCCGCGAATGAGCGTGGAGTGCAGCTACACCGCCTCGATTGCATGCTCGCGCGCAAACGCGCCGCCGGGGATGGAGTCGAGCAGCGCCCGGGTATAGGGATGCTGAGGGTCGCCGAACACCTGTCCGGCCAGCCCGTGCTCGACCACTTCGCCGTCCTTCATCACCGCGACGAGGTCGCATATCTGCGCGGCGACGCGCAGATCATGCGTGATGAAGATGATGGACAGGCCGAGCCGCGCCCGCAGTTCGGCCAGCAGTTTCAGCACCTGCGCCTGCACGGAAACGTCCAGCGCCGACACCGGTTCGTCGGCGACCAGCACGTCCGGCTTCAGCGCCAGTGCGCGCGCCAGCCCGATGCGCTGCCGCTGGCCGCCGGAGAACTCGTGCGGAAAGCGGTCGCCGGCGGAAGGGTCGAGCCCGACCAGCGCGAACAATTCCCTGGCGTCTGCGATCGCCTTCGCCCGCGGCGTGCCGTGCACGATCGGACCCTGCGCCACCAGTTCGGCCGCCTTGCGGCGCGGATTGAGCGAAGCGAACGGGTCCTGGAACACCATCTGGATATGACGGGTCTCGCGGCGCACTTGTTCGCGCGACAGTTTCGCCCAATCCTGGCCGTCGAGCAAGATCGAGCCGGCATCTGGATCGATCAGCCGCACGATGCAGCGCGCCAGCGTCGACTTGCCCGAACCGGATTCGCCGACGATGCCGAGCGTCGCGCCGCGCGGCAGGTTGAGCGAGACGTTCCTGACCGCGGGCGTCACCCGCGCCCCGCGCCCCAGGAAGCCGCCGGTGCGGTAGGTCTTGGAAACGCCGGACATCGTCAGGATGTTCTCCGCCGAGAGCGGGCGCGGCGGCGGTGCCTTTAGCGGCGGCACGGCGGCGATCAGCTGCCTTGTATAGGCATGTTGCGGATGGTTCAGCACTGCGGCGGCGGTGCCGTGCTCGACAATCACGCCGTGCTGCATCACCACCACGCGGTCGGCGATCTCGGCGACGACGCCGAAATCATGGGTGATGAACATGACGGCGGTCCGGCGCCGCTGCTGCAGGTCGCGGATCAGCTTCAGGATTTGCGCCTGGGTGGTGACGTCGAGCGCGGTGGTCGGCTCGTCGGCGATCAGCAGTTTTGGGTCGAGCGCCAGCGCCATCGCGATCATGGCGCGCTGGCGTTGCCCGCCCGAAAGTTCGTGCGGATAGGCCTTCGCCGCCACCTTCGGATCGGGAATCCGCACGTCGGCGAGCAAGGCGAGCATCCTTGCGCCGATCTCGGCCTTCGACAATTCGGTATGGGTCGAGAACATCTCGGCGATCTGGTCGCCGATGGTGCGCAGCGGGTTGAGCGCCGTCATCGGCTCCTGGAAGATCATGGCGATGCGGGCGCCGCGCACTTTGCGCATCTCGGCGGCCGATGCGGCGCAGAGATCCCGGCTCTCGAACATCACCCGGCCGCCGTCGATCGTCACTTCGTTGGGCAACAGCCGCATGACGGCGTTGGCCATCACCGATTTGCCGGAACCGGATTCGCCGACCACGCACAGGATTTCGTTGGCCGCGATCTGCAGCGACACCTCGGACAGCGCATGGGTCCGGTCGGCGCCGCGGGGCAGGCGAACGCTGAGGCGATCGAGCGAGAGGATCGGTTCAGTCGCGCTCATCGGCCCTTCAGCCTCGGATTGAGCGCGTCGTTGAGGCCCTGGCCGACCAGCGACACTGCCAGCACCGTGACGAGAATGGCGATGCCGGGGATCGCCGAGACGTACCACTGCACCCGTAGCACGTCGCGGCCGAGCCCGATCAGATTGCCCCACGACGCCACGTTGGGATCGGACAGGCGCAGGAAGGCGAGCGCGCTTTCGAGCAGGATCGCAACCGCCATCACGACGCTGGCGTAGACGATGACCGGCGGCAGCGCGTTGGGCAGGATCTCGCCGAGCATGAGCTGGATGTCCTTCATGCCGAGCGTGCGTCCGGCCTGGACAAATTCCCGGTTGCGCAACGACATGAATTCGGCGCGGGTCAGCCGCGCCGGCGCCGGCCACGACACCACGCCGACCGCGATGGTGACGGTCGTCAGCGTCGAGCCGAACACGGCGACCAGCACCAACAGCAGCACGAAGTTTGGCAGCGTCTGGAAGGCTTCGGTGATCCGCATCAGCACGGTGTCGACCCAGCCGCCATAGTAGCCGGAAAAGGCGCCGACAAGGACGCCGATCAGGATCGCAATCACGGTGGCGACGCCGCCGATCAGGAGCGATATTCGCGCGCCATAGAATATCTGGGCGGCGATATCGCGTCCCGAATTGTCGGTGCCGAGCAGGAAGCGCGGGTTGGAGAACGGCCAGATCAGGGGGCGGCCGGCCAGCGCCAGCGGATCGCGCGGATAGAGCCAGCCGGCGCTGACCGCCATTCCGATCACGATTATCAGCAAGACAAGGCCCGCGACGGCCGCCGGACTTCTGAAGTAGCGCCTGACCGCGTCCATGGCCCTAGCCCCCGGCCGTGATGCGCGGGTCGAGCCGCGCATAGATCAGGTCGACCACGAAATTGACGGTGATGACGAGCAGCGCCGAGACGAACACGATGCCGAGCAGGGTATTGAGGTCGCGTTGCACCACCGATTCATAGGCGAGGCGGCCGAGGCCCGGCAGCGAGAACACGCTTTCGACCACCACCGAGCCGCCGAGCATGGTGCCGGCCTGCAGGCCGATCAGCGTCACCATCGGTAAGAGGGCGTTGCGGAGCACATGTCGCGTCACCACGCGGGTCTCGTCGAGGCCTTTGGCCCGCGCGGTCCGGACATAATCGAGGTTGAGCACTTCCAGCATCGAGGCGCGCATGATGCGCAGGTAGATGGCAAGAAAGATCAGCCCCAGCGTCAGTGTTGGCAGCACCAGATGGCTTGCGATGCCGAGCACGCGCCAGATGCCGGTCTGAACCGTCCCGATGTCCTCGAAGCCGCCGGGCGGCAGCCATTGCAGGTAGACGGAGAAGACCACGATGGCCATCAATCCGAACCAGAACGAGGGCGTGGCGTAGAACACGAGGCCGAGCGTCGAGATCAGCGTATCGGGCCAGCGGTTGACGCCGCGGGCGGCGATGACGCCGAACAAGAGCCCGAAGAAGAACGCAAAGGACAGCGATGCGGTCATCAGCAGGATGGTCGGCGGCAGCCGCTCGATGATCACCGACGCCACCGGCTTGCCGTAGATCGAGGAGAAGCCGAGATCGAGGCGCACCAGGCGCCAGAGGTAGTTGCCGAGCTGGGCGGGAATGGAGACGTCGAGCCCGTAGAATTTTCGCAGATCCTTTGCCGTTGCGGCGTCGCCGCCGCCCATCTGCGCCATCATCGCATCGACGGTGTCGCCCGGCGCGAACTGCAGCAGCAGAAACATGCCGATCAGGATCAGGATCAGGGTCGGGATCGAGGCGGCGAGCCGCCGCCCCGCAAGGCCAAGGATACGCATCAGGCTATCTTGGCGGATATGGCGTCATGCGGATAGCCAAAGATCGTGCCAGCTCGACGAGCCCCAGCGCGGCGTGTTGGAGTGATTGCGCGCCTTTGCCGTGATCGTCGTGACGAAGATCTGCTCGATCGGCATCCAGACCGGCAGTTCCGTGTTCACCTCCTTGACGAACCGGGCATACAGCGCCTTGCGCTTGGCCGGATCGACTTCGGTGGCGGCGTCATCGATGGTCTTGTCGATCGCCTTGTCCTCCCAGCCCCACTGGTTGGTCCAGGGCGCGCCCTTGGGCTGGCCCGAGCGATACCAGACTGTGGTCGAGACTGCGGGGTCGTTGCGGTACTGGTGCCAGCCGGTGGCAAGATCGAAGGCGTGTTCGTCATAGACCTGCTTGAGGAAGCCGCCGCCGTCGTTGCGCACGATCTCGACCGGAATGCCGATCTCCTGCAGCGATTGCTGGATGAAGGTCGACCACAGCGAGATGTCCTCGCCCCAGGGCGCGGGCAGCAGCTTGAGCGGGAAGCGCGTGCCGCCGCTACCCGCCTTGAAGCCGGCCTCGTCGAGCAGCGCCGCGGCCTTGGCCTTGTCGTAGGGATATTGCGGCGTGTCGGCGCCCGGATAGAAGTCGGTCGAGGTCGAGGGGATCGGGCCGGTGCCGAGCTTGGCGAAATCGCCGAGGAAATTGTCGATGAAGAACGGCACGTTGATCGCATGCGCGATGGCGCGGCGGACGCGGACGTCGGACAACTCCTTGCGGCGGAAGTTGAACTCGAGGGTGTTGGTCCGCGCGTTGCCCTCATTGCCCTTGGTCGAGACGATGAAGCGCTTGTCCTTGCCGAGCCGCGCCAGGTCCGAGATGGTCAGGCCGGAGAACGGCGAACAATGCAGTTCGCCGGCCTCCATCTGCGCTGCCGCCGCCGAGCGGTCGGTGATCACGCGCCAGACAATGCGGTCGAGATAGGGCGCGTTGGGGCGCCAGTAATTCTCGTTGCGGTCGGCGATGACGTATTGTCCGCGCTCGTATTTGACGAACTTGAACGGGCCGGTGCCGACCGGCGAAAGGTTGGTCGGGTTCTGGCGGATGTCGCCGCTCTCATAGAGATGTTTGGCCGAGATGTAGCCAAGATCGGGCAGGGCGCGCAGCAGCAGGTTGAGCGGCATCGGCCGATCGTATTTGAAGATCGCGGTGTGGGCGTCCGGCGTCTCGACCGCGGTCAGGAACAGCTGCAGCGTCGATCCGTAGTTGAGGATCTTCTTCCACATGTTCATGGCGGTGAACTCGACGTCGGCCGAGGTGAACGGCTTGCCGTCGTGCCAGGTCACGCCCTTGCGCAGCTTGAATGTGATGGTCTTGCCGTCGGGCGCGGCTTCCCAGCTCTCGGCGAGCACGCCGACCGGCTGACCTTTGGCGTCGAGGTCAACGAGGTTTTCCTGGATTTTGCCGCCGATGATGTAGACTCCGGTGGAGGCCTGGATGCTCGGGTTGAGCTGGCGCTGCTCGGCGCCGTAATGCACGTTGAACACGCCGCCCTTGCGCGGCGTTTCCTGCGCAAAGGCGCGCATCGGATTGATCACGTTGGCCGCGATCGCAGCCGACGTCAGCAGCGCGGTGCGGCGGTTGATCTCGATGCGCGTCAAGTCCATGCGAAGTCTCCAGCTTGGTATGGCGGATTGCTCAGGCATCCGCCTTCGCGGTCGATGTTACGATGGAAGGGGAATGCGAGTCATTTTCTAATCGCGGCGCGATCGGGAAAATCCTTTCCGAAAACAACGTGTTCAACGGCCGATCGGCCTGCTGATTTTTCGTGCCGGTGCAAGGATCGCCTCGCGTCCAGGTAGTAACAGGGAAAGCGGCACGGTCCGGGATTGCCGGAAAACCGGCCGGACAATGTGTCTCACAGCCCTTGAAAACAGGGTCGCTAGGCGCTCAAGGCCTGAAAAACAGCCAAAATTGGACGAATCAGTGCAACTGGACTAGCGAGATAGTTGTGCAGAGTGTCGGAAACCCTATTTTTTATGCGGTTTCCGACCTATCGTCGCCTTCCCATGAATCAATGGAGCAACCATGGCTACCCAAATGTCCAAGTCGCAGCTGATCGAAAAGATCGCGACCTCCACCGAGGTTTCGAAGAAGGAAGTCAAGAGCGTAATGGATACGCTCGTTGACGTCGGCCACAAGGAGCTGAAGAAGAACGGGGTGTTTCTCGTTCCCGGTTTCGCGAAGTTCGTCGTGGTCAAGAAGCCTGCGACCAAGGCGCGGAAGGGCACCAACCCTTTCACCGGCGAGGAAATGATGTTCAAGGCCAAGCCGGCCCGCAAGATCGTCCGGGCCCGTCCAGTCAAGGCCGCCAAGGACGCCGTCTAGGAAACGCCAAGAGGCCTCCGGTGACGGGGGCCTTTTTTCGGCGGCACTGAGTTCACCATGAGGAACGAAGGTTGACCTCATCCTGAGGCGACCGCGAAGCGGTCGTCTCGAAGGGTGTAGGCACTGTCCCTGACAATGCGCTACACCACAGGCGAACGGCCGCCATCGACGTTGATGGCGGTGCCGGTGATGTAGGATCCCTGATCGGAGGCGAGGAAACACGCCAGATTGGCGAATTCCTCCGACGTCCCGATGCGGCCGAGCGGCGTGCCCTTGGCCAGGTTTTTCGCAAAGACCTCGAAATCCATGTCTGGCGCCTGCGCGGCGTGCCGCTTGACCCATTGATCGCTCATGATCAGGCCGACCAGCATGGCGTTGACCAGGATGTTGTGCTCGCCGCCTTCGTTCGCCATCACCTTGGTCAGCGCCATGCCGGCCGCGCGCGAGACCGAGGTCGGCGCCGATGATGCGGCCGGCGCCTTCGCGAAGGTGTTGAGCACGTTGATGATGCGGCCCCATTTGCGCGCCTTCATGCCCGGCCAGACCAGCCTGGAGAAGCGGATCGCGGCAAACAGCTTGAGGTCGAGATCTTCCTGCCAGGCCTCGTCGCTGATGGCCTCGAATGCCATCGTCCGCGCCGTGCCGGCGTTGTTGACGAGGATGTCGATTCCGCCGAGATCGGCAGTGATCTTGTCGTGCGCCCTGGCGATGTCGGCCGCCTTGGAGACGTCGCAGACATAGTCGCGCACCTTGAGGCCATCCTTGGCGAGCAACTCCCGCGCCGCCTTGAGGTCGTCGGCGCCGCGCGCCAGGATCGCCACCCTTGCGCCCGAGGCGGCAAATCGCCGCGCCATCGCCAGGCCAAGGCCCTTGCTGCCGCCGGTGATGGCGGCAACGCGATCTTTCATCGTGATATCCATGGCTGTACTCCCGGTCGCGGTCTTGATGGCCGCTGGACCGGCTGAAGCGGAGGCCGGCCGGCGGGGCATCATGGTTCTGCTTGCCGGCATGATCAAGCCGCCGTCATGATTGCGGAGATCGTCGCGTCCTTTATTGTAGGGTTGGCGCAGGAAGGAAAACCCATGTACCCGGATTCAAATTCCTCGTCGCAGAAAATGTACGACCGGGCGCTGGCGAGCCTGCCCGGCGGCAACAGCCGTACCACCATTTTCATGAAGCCGTATCCGATCTACGCCGCCCGTGGCGAGGGCTGCCGGGTCTGGGATATCGACGGCAACGTCTTCATAGATTGCATCAACAACTTCACATCCCAGATCCACGGCCACGCCCATCCCGCGCTCATGGCGGCAGTAACCGCGCAGCTGGCGCTGGGCACCGCGTTCGGGCTTCCAACCGAATCCGAGGTCGATCTGGCCGAACTGCTGGTGGCGCGGCTGCCGTCGGTCGATCAGGTGCGGTTTGCAAATTCCGGCACCGAGGCGGTGATGATGGCGCTGAAGGCGGCGCGGGCGCATACCGGCCGCCCCAAGATCGCCAAATGCGAGGGCGCCTATCACGGCTCCTATGATTATGCCGAGGTCAGCCTCGATCCGACGCCGCAAGCCTGGGGCCGCAATACGCCGGTCTCGATCGCCTATGCGAAGGGCACGCCTGACAATGTGCTGGCCGATGTCGTCACCATTCCCTTCAACGACCCCGAGGCCGCCGTCAGCCTGATCCGCGAGCATGGGCGGGAGCTTGCCTGCGTGCTGGTCGATCCCATGCCAAACCGCGCTGGCCTCGCGCCGGCCGACCGCGCCTATCTGGAGGCGCTCCGAAAAGTCACGCGCGAGGTCGGCGCGTTGCTTGTGTTCGACGAGGTCATCACCTTTCGCCTGGGCTATCGCGGCGCGCAGGGCATCTGGGACATCGATCCGGACCTGACCGCGCTCGGCAAGATCATCGGCGGCGGCTTTCCGGTCGGCGCGATCGGCGGCCACAGGGACGTCATGGCGGTGTTCGATCCGCGCGCCGGCAAGCCGGCGCTGCCGCATGGCGGCACTTTCTCCGCCAATCCGGTGACGATGCGCGCAGGGCTGGCCGGGATGAAGCTGCTTGACGATGCTGCCTTCGCGCGCCTCGATGCGATGGGCGCGGCCGTGCGCGCCGGCATCGACGCCGCGTTCCGCCGGCACCGCGTGCCCGGCGGCACGGTCGGGCTCGGTTCGCTGCTCAAGATTCATTTCGCCGACCGCGAGATTCGCGACTATCGCTCGGCCTGGCTGAGCGAGGAGGAAACGCGACGGCAGACGGTTTTCGCCCGCGCGCTGCTCAATCGCGGCGTGCTGGCGGCGGGCAACGGCTTGATGGCGTTGTCGACCCCGATGACGGATGCCGATATAGATGCGATCATCGAGGCGGCGTCGGGCGCGCTTGGCGAAGTCGCAAGCACGCTGTGATGCTGCGTAACGTAGGATGGGTGGAGCGTAAGCGATACCCATCATACAAATCGATTGCGGCTCGTGATAGTGATGGGTTCCGCAAGGGCTCAACCCATCCTACGCTCCGCTGCCAAACTAGCTGAGAATAACGGGTAAGAATGTCTGCCACGGTCGATCCCATCACGCGTTCCGTCGTCCAGCACCGGCTGAGTTCGATCGTCAAGGAAATGGGCGAGGCGATGCTTCGCACCTCCTACTCGCAAATCCTCAATTCCAGCCGCGATTTCTCGCTGGCGATCTGCGACACCGGCGGGCGCCTGATCGCGCAGGCCGATCACCTCCCGGTTCACGTCGGCGCGCTGCCCTGGGCGACGCTGGCGGTCGAGCAACGCTTCAAGGACGTCGCGCCGGGCGATGTCATCCTGCTCAACGATCCCTATCATGGCGGCAGCCATCTGCCCGATCTCACTGCCTTCGTGCCGGTGTTCGCCGGCGGGCGGCGGCTGCTCTGGACCATCGTCCGCGCGCACCAGAGCGATATCGGCGGCGCCACCCATGGCGCCTACAATCCCGCTGCCACCGAGATCTACCAGGAGGGGCTGCGCGTCCCGCCGATCAAGCTGTATGAAGCGGGGAAGCTGCGCGACGACCTGCTCGACCTGCTGGCGCTGAACATCCGCAACCCCCGCGAATTTCGCGGCGACCTCGCCGCGATGCTGGGGGCCGCGCAACTCGGCGAGCGGCGGCTGGCGCGGCTGTTTTCCGAGTTCGGCGCACCGGTGGTCGAAGCCGCCATGGAGGCGATCCTCGATGCCACCGAGCAGCAGACCCGCGCCGTGGTTTCGACCTGGAAGGACGGCGTGTTCCACGGCGAGGCGTTTCTCGACGACGACGGCCATGGCCGCAGCGACATTCGCATCGCCGCCAAGGTGACCAAGAACGGCAGCGACGTCGAAGTCGATTTGTCCCAATCCGATCCGCAATCGACCAGTTTCGTCAATTCCTCGCACGCCAACATGCAGGCGGCGGTGGCGATGGCGTTTGCCTATCTGATCGACGCCGAGATTCCCAAGAACAGCGGCGCGCTGCGCCCGCTGAAGGTGATCGCCCGACAGGGGACGGTGGTGTGGGCCGATCCGGGCCGGCCGGTGACGCTGTGCACCAGCCATCCCTCCAACGAGATCGTCGAGGCGATCGTCAAGGCGTTGTCGGCGTCGTGCCCGGAGCGCGCGATGGCCGGCTGGAGCCGAAGGTTCCGGATCGCGATCCAGGGCGAGGATCCGCGCACCGGCAGGAATTTCATCTGGCACTTGTTCCAGGCGCGCCCCGGCGGCGGCGCGTCGTCGGGCGGCGACGGCTGGTCGTCGATCGGCGAGTGGCATTCGGTCGGCGGGCTCAAATTCGGCAGCCTCGAAGTCGCCGAAGCGCGCTTTCCACTGCATTTCCGCCACCATGAATTCCGCGCCGGCTCCGGCGGCGACGGCCAGTTTCGCGGTGGCCTCGGGGTCGCGCTCGATCTGGTGCTGGAAACCGAGAAGCCTGCCAAGGGCAACACCGCGGGCGACGGCGCCCGCCACGGTCCCTGCGGCATGCTCGGCGGCGAGGACGGCAAGCCGCATCATTACCGTCTGCTGTCCGAAGGCCGGGCGCCGCGCGTGCTCCGCACCAAGGAAGTCGGCATCGAGCTGCGCCCCGGCGATTGCCTGGAGATCCGCTCGTCCGGCGGCGGCGGCTGGGGGCCGCCGGCGAAGCGATCGGAGCAGGCGCGCCGCCGCGACCGCGAGCAGGGCCTGATCGATGCAGCGGCGGAGCGGCTTTCCGAATGATGTTCAGGATCGGCGTTGACGTCGGCGGCACCTACACCGACCTCGTCGCCACCGACGAGGCCGGGCGGACGGTGTTCGCGAAATCGCCGTCCACCCCGGCGGATCAATCCATCGGCGTGATGGCGGGGCTGGATGAGCTGGCGCGGCGACTCAACGTCACGCGCGCGGCCATGCTTGCCGCCACCGATCGACTCGTGCATGGCACCACGGTCGCAACCAACGCGCTCTTGGAGCGCAAGGGCGCCAAAGTAGCGCTGCTGACCACCGCAGGCCATCGCGACGTCATCGAGATGCGCGAGGGGCTGAAACCCGACCGCTACGATCTGCGCTCGCCGCCGCCGGAGCCGCTGGTGCCGCGCGAACGGCGCTTCGGCGTCAGGGAGCGGCTCAAGGCCGATGGCGAGGTTCTGATCCCGCTGGACCCGGGCTCGCTCGACGACGCCATTGCCGGCATCGAGAAATCAGGCGCGACCTCGGTGGCGGTGTGCTTCCTGCATTCCTATCTCGATCCCGTTCACGAACTCGCCGCTGTCGCCCGGCTGGCACAGGCGCTGCCCGGCGTCAGCATTTCGCGCTCCAGCGACGTGCTGCCGCAGATCAAGGAATATGAGCGCGTCTCGACCACGATCGTGAACGCCTGTGTCGAGCCGGTCGTGCGGCGCTATCTGACCAACCTCGAGACGCGGCTCGGCGAGGCCGGTTTCAGGGGCAGCCTGTTCGTCGTGCTGTCGCATGGCGGTATGGCGCCGGTCGAGGAAGCCGCGCGGCTTGCCGCCGGCACCGTGCTGTCAGGACCTGCGGGCGGCATGTCCGGCGGCCGGCGCTGCGCCGAACTGGTCGGGATTCCCGATCTGGTGCCGTTCGACATGGGCGGCACCTCGACCGACATCTCGCTGATCTCGGGCGGGCAGGCGTCGCTGTCCGCCGACGGCATGCTGGCCGGCCAGCGCATCGCGCTGCGCAGCCTCGATATCGCCAGCATTGCGGCCGGCGGCGGCTCGATCGCCAGCGTCGATGCCGGCCGCACATTGCGGGTGGGGCCGGAAAGCGCGGGCGCGGTGCCGGGCCCGGCCTGCTACGGCAATGGCGGGCAGGCCGCGACCGTCACCGACGCCAATGTCGTGCTCGGCTATCTCGACGCCGCCGCCTTCATGGGCGGCAGGCGCCCGCTCGATCGCGCCGCCGCGGAAGCCGCGATCGACCGCGTTGCCGATGCAATGTCGCTGTCGCGCATCGAGGCCGCCGCCGGCATTTGCCGCATGATCAATTTGAACATGGCCGACGGCATCCGCCTGATGACGCTGCGCCGCGGCGTCGATCCCCGAAAATTCGCGCTCTTGAGTTTCGGCGGCGCGGCCGGCCTGCACGCCGCCGAAGTGGCGCGCGAGCTCGAAATCAGGCGCATCATCGTGCCGACCGTGGCCTCGGTCTTGTCGGCGTGGGGCATGCTGACCAGCGATCTCCGCTACGAAGTCAGCCGCACGCATTACGGCGCCGGCGCGCGTATCACCGCCGGGGAAGTGCGCGGGCTGTTCTCGCAACTGGAGCAGCAGGCCGCCGGCCGGCTGCGCTCGTGGTTCAAGGGGCCGATTGCGATCGAGCGCTCCGCCGAGATGCGCTACGGCGAGCAGATCTTCGAGATCGACGTGTCGCTGGATGGCCTCGACTGGAACGCGGCCGATCTGGTGGACCGGATCGAGCACCACTTTCACGCCAGGCACGAGGAACTCTACACCTACGCCTCGCCCGGCCAGGAAGTCGTCTTCGTCAACGCCCGCGTCGCAGCGGTCGGCAAGGTGCCGCGGCTGGATTCCGATATGAAACCCGCACCGTCGTCGCAGGCTTGCGTGCCGCGCGGCAGGCGGCAAGCCTTCCTCGGCGGCTGGCGCGAGCTGCCGGTCTACGCCCTCGATGACTTGCGGCCGGGCCAGACGCTGGCTGGTCCCGCGATCATCGAAGCCGAAACCACGACGGTACTGGTCGACGCCGGCGACCGCGTCACGGTCAACGCGCTGGGGTGGCTGGATATAGAACTGCGTTGAAGCCTGTAGCATGACCGAAGCAACATCCGGGATTCTTTGGTTAAGACTCCCGCATATCGCTGCGCTCATGCGGGCTACGGGCTGACTGGAGGAGTGAGCATGCAGGAAGGATGGCGTCTCCAAGTAACGGAGCTCAAAATAGCGAAGCGAAATGCGGAGGCACTCGCCTTGATCCGCCAAGCAATTGCGGAAGGTGATATGTCTGCCCGGGTCATGTTGGCGAGAATGGGCGACGAGGCGGGCCTGTCGCGATCGGAGGTCCATGCGTTGATCGACGATATCGAATCCAGCTTGGTCCCTTGGATGTCGAAACGCATTTGCAGCTTAGAAGCGCCTACGATGTCGGGGTCGGCAATGTTCCTTACGATGAGGAAGCCCGCAGGCGCTTCGACCATCATCTCAAGGCGGTTGAACTCGGCGCAGGACCTATACACACGCTCGCGTTAGCGCGAATCTACGTAATGGGAGCGCTTGAAGTTAAGCCGAACCTGAAGGAAGCAGTTCGCTGGTACAAGCACGCGATCCAGCAGGGCAGCGTCGAGGCAGCCCATGAGCTGCAGAGGCTGTACAAACATATCGAGAATCTGGAAAGGCAGTCACGCAAGGGCGGAGTGACGCAGCTTCGCCACCCACGACCGCCGTCATCGCCCGCGAAGGCGGGCGATCCAGTACGCCGGGACGGCAATGACTGAGAGGATAGGCCGCAGCGTACTGGATACCCCGCATGCGCGGGGTATGACGACGTCTCACCGCTACTTCTTTCCCGGCTGCCCGTAGCTCAACAGCCCGCCCTTGCTCTTCGGCGGATGGGCGCGCAGGCCTTCCTCGTTGGGTTCGGTGCCCCAGCCCGGCCGGTCCGGCATCACCAGGTAGCCGTCGACGATGTCGGGGACATGGGTGAACAATTCGTGGTCCCACGCCAGCCGGTCGATGTCGGTCTCCATGATGCGCAGGTTCGGCACCGCGGCCGAGAAGTGCGCGTTCATCATGGTGCAGAGGTGGCCGTAGAAATTATGCGGCGCGACGTTGATCTCGAAATGCTCGGCGGCGGCGGCGATCTTCATCGATTGCCAGACCCCGTTCCAGGGCGTGTCGATGATCGCGACGTCCAGCGCCTGCTCATTGAAGTAGGGCAGGAACTCGCGCAGGCCCAGCAGCGTCTCGCAGGACGAGATCGGGTGCGGGCTCTGGCGGCGGATGTAGCCCAGCGCCTGCGGGTTGAAGGTGTCGATCTCCACCCAGAACATGTCCATGTCCTTGATGGCCCGCAAAATCTTGAGATAGCCCTCGGTCTTGGCGTTGAAGTTGAGGTCGAGCAGCAGGTCGACGTCGGGGCCGGCGCCGTCGCGGATCGCCTCCAGATGCATGCAGAGATTGCGCAGCACCGTGCGGTCGACATTGATCTCGGGTTCGAACGGGGTGCCGAAGCCGGGCCGCCAGCCCTGCGGCTTGCCGTCGCTGTAGACGAAGATGTTGGTCTTCATCGCCGTAAAGCCCTTCTCGCGCACCTCGCGGCCGATCGCCTTGACGCCGTCGAGATCGGTGATGGCCGGCTTGAAATAATCGGGGTGGTTGATGCGCCAGGTCGCGCAATGCGACCAGTAGACCCGGATGCGGTCGCGGACCTTGCCGCCGAGCAGTTCGTAGCAGGGCACGCCCAACGCCTTGGCCTTGACGTCGAGCAGCGCGTTCTCGATCGCCCCGATCGCCAGCGCCACCACGCCGCCGGCGGCCGGCCGCGTCGCCGCAAACAAATCCGCGTAGATCCGCTCGTGCTGGAACGCGTTCTTGCCGACCACCCGCACCGCCAGCCGCTCGATCGCCGCGGTCAGGCCGGGCGCGCCGAAGCCCTCGTCATATTCGCTCCAGCCGACCAGGCCGTCCTCGGTCATGATCTTGACGAAGTGGTAGTTGCGCCAGCCGGCGTCGCAGGCGAGCGTCTCGACGCTTCTGATCTGGGTGGCCTTTTTCATGGTTTCCTGCCCCGGGACTTGTTGTTGTTGGCCGAGTACAACAACGGATCGGCGGGGGCGTCAATTGCCGGGCATGTCGGCGACGTGGAATGGCTAACCCGCCGGGGGAAACAGCGTCGGCTTTCGCCGTTCGAACACCTGCCGGCCGTTCTTGAATCCCATCAGCATGTCGGGCAGTTCGGCGATCGCGTTGGTGCCGCTGTCGGTGTCGAGGATGACGAGGTCGGCCGGGTTGCCCGGCGCGATGCCGTAATCCCCAAGGTTCATCAGCCGCGCGGGCAGCTCGGTCACGAGGTCGAGGCAGGCGTCGAATTCGCTGATGCCGGCATGGGCGACATTGGCGTAGAAATTCGCCATCCGCAGCAGCGAGGCGTCACCGAACGGCGTGAACGGATTGAGCACGTTGTTGGTGGCGATCGAGCACACGACGCCGTTCTCGACCAGCCGATGCGCCACCGTCAGCCCGCGCGGCGAATTATGGGTGGCGTCGCGACCCATCAGATAGAGATCGGTCGCCGGCAGCACGGTGACGGCCACGCCGCACTCGGCGAGGCGCGCCGTCGCCGCCTTCAGCCGGCCCGGCGGCAGCGCCGACAATTTGGTGGCGTGGCCGATCGCAACCCTGCCCTGGTAGTTGCGCCGTTCGGTCTGCCGGCAGACCTCGTCGAGGTGCCACCATGACGGGTCGAGGTCGAAGTCGAGGTGCAGGTCGATGTCGACGTCGAATTCCTGCGCCAGGTCGAAGATCCGTTCCAGATGCGTGTCCGGATCGGTGTCCATGTAGGGGCAGCCGCCGATCGCCTCGCCGCCATCGCGCAGGGCGGCGACCAGCAGTTCCTCGGCGCCGGGATCATTGGTCAGGCCTTCCTGCGGAAACACGCAGATCGACAGATCGATCGCCCAGGCATAATCGCGCTTCAGCGCCTTGATCGCCGCAAAGCCGCGCAACGCGATGCGCGGGTCGATCTCCACATGGGTGCGCATCCGCGTGGTGCCGTGCACGATGGCGCGCTCGATCACCTGCGCGCCGCGCGTATAGACGTCCGCCACCGTGAATTCGCGCTTCATGGCCGCCACCGCTGCGATCGCTTCGGCAACAGTGCCATGGTCGTGGCCGCAGCGGCCGAGCAGGCAGGCCTTGTCGAGGTGAATGTGGCTGTCGACAAAGCCCGGCAGCGCGAGCTTGCCGCCGACGTCGATCTCGGTGGCCTCGCAGTCGAGACGGGGTTCGATGGCGATGATGCGCCCGCCCGCGACGCCGATATCGACCGGGGTCGCCGAGGTTCGCGTCCGGGCGTTGCGGAAGATCAGGTCAAAGGCGGTTTTCGCGTGCATGGCGCCGGCGGGCTGGAGGAGGGCCCAACGTAGCCGAAGCGGGCGCGCCGGGCAGCTCCAGATTGTGTGCAGTTTCTTGGCTGGATTGTCCAAAATATGTGCATGCAGTTTCCTGGACAGATTGTAGTGTTGCCGCATCAGGAGAAGCCGCGATGTCTGTTGCCGCCAAAGCCGAAACCAAGGGAATGTCGGATGCCCAGGTGGTCGAGGCCTATCTCATCGCGTCGATGATTCCGGATCCCGATGCCGCCGCCGCCTACATGAAACCCGGCACCGTGATCACCTTTACCGGGGGACGGGAGTTCGACCATCCGCGCGGGCCGACCGGCTTCAACGCGCGGCGCTACCGTTGGGTCAAGAAGAAGATGGAGCGCTTCGACGTCTGCCCCGGCGCCGACGAGACCGTCGTCTACAGCATCGGCACCCTCTACGGCGAATGGATCGACGGCACGCCGTTCGAAGGCAACCGCTACGTCGACCGCTTCGTGGTCAGCGGCGGCCGGATCGTGAAGATGGACGTCTGGAATGACAGCGCCGAGCGCATTCTGGTACAGCGGGGGATTGAGGCTTAGAGCTCTCGTCATTGCGAGGAGCGAAGCGACGAAGCAATCCATTCTTCCTTTGCGCGGTAGCATGGATTGCTTCGCTGCGCTCGCAATGACGGTGCTACCTCGTCCTGATTACCTTCGGCAGCTTCACCACGCGCCCGCGTTCGCCTTCCTCGGCATAGGGCGCAAGAATTTCCAGCAAATCGCGGCCGCGTCGCGGGGCAGGGGCGACCAGCGCGCGGTTGGCGACCGAATCCAGGTGGCTGTGCATCAGGCCCATGACCTTCGCCTCGTCGCCCTTTACCAGTGCGGCGATGATCGCGCGGTGCTCGTTGATCGCGCATTCCGAGGAGTGCGGACGGCTGTACAGCGACAGCGTCAGGCAACAGCGATAGGCGACCTCGCTGACATAGCGCACCAGGATCGGGCTGCTGGTCATGTTGGCCAGCAGGATGTGAAACTCGGTCGCCAGCCTGATCGACACCGCGTCGGTGCCGTCGCGGGCGCGGTCCTCGGCGTCGACATGGGCGTTCAACTCGGCGACCTGGCCCTTTGTCAGCTTGCCGGCGAGTTGGCGCACCACCAGGCGCTCAAGCTCGATGCGGATGTCGAAGGCGTCGCGGGCCTCCTGCCAGCTCGGCGTCGCCACTACGGCGATCCGGTTGCGGCGAAGTTCGACGAGGCCCTCCGCCGCCAATTGTCCGAGCGCATGTCGCGCAATGGTGCGGCTGACGCCGAAGCGTTCGCCGAGCGAATCCTCAGGGAGTTTCACGCCGGGTTCCAGCGCCTGCTCGATGATGGCGCGGCGCAGCGCCCGGCAGATCACGCCGACCTTGTCGGACGTCGCAGCGGTACTGCTGGCGGAGCGGGACGCCATCGGCGAATCCTTTGGGGCGACGTGCGTCGAACGGAAACATCGTAGCACAATTGGGCGACAATTGAGCGCCTCAATTGCATGCAGTTCAGCGGGCAAACTGCACAAAAGGAATCCGGCGTTTTTGGCAGATTCGGCGATGTCACTGATTTTGAACGCGGGTTTCGCTGGCATCCGGCTTGCATGCACTCCCTTTCATGATGCGCATGCAGCCACATTCCGAATTCCGGGGATCGCCGGTTCCCGGCCCGGCAGCGCCGATTGCGATCGAATTGTCGGAAGCCTCCGTCACCTTTGGCCGCGGCGCGCGGGCGGTGCCGGCGCTGTCCACCACGACGCTGCGGATCGCCGACGGCGAGTTCGTTGCGCTGGTCGGGCCGTCCGGTTGCGGCAAGTCCACCATCCTGCGGCTGGTCAGCGGCCTGGTGCAGCCGACTTCAGGCGTGATCGTCGTTGGCGGCAGGGAAGTGGCCGCGCGCGCGCTGCGCGTCGGCATGGCATTCCAGAATCCGACCATGCTGCCGTGGATGACGATCGAGCGCAATATCATGCTGCCGCTCAAGATCGTCGAGCCGTTCCGCTCGAAGTTTCGCAAATTGCGCAAGACCGAATTCCGCGACAAGGCCAACGCGCTGCTGGAGCAGGTCGGCCTCAAGGGATTCGGCACCCGCTATCCTTGGCAACTCTCCGGCGGCATGCTTCAGCGCGCCAATCTGTGCCGCGCGCTGATTCATGAGCCGCGCCTGCTGCTACTCGACGAGCCGTTCGGCGCGCTCGACCAGTTCACGCGGGAAGAGCTGTGGTCGATCCTGCAGGAGCTCTGGATCGCGCACCGGCCGACTGTGCTCCTGGTGACCCATGATCTGCGCGAGGCCGCCTTCCTCGGCGGCCGCATCTGCGTCATGAGCGCGCGGCCCGGCCGCATCCTCGACGACAGCCGCGTCGCCTTTGCCCGCCCGCGCACCATCGCCATGACCTTCGAGCCTGATTTCGTGGCGCTCAATCAAAAGCTGCGCGCCTTCATCGTCGACGCCAGAGCCGCCTCGAGCAAAGCGGCCGCAGCCCACGGAGAGGCCTGACATGCCCGATCTCGATTATCGGCAGAAGGCCTGGTCGGCGGGACTGATCGTGATGTTCTTCGCGGCGTGGGAATTGTTCTGCCTGATGACCGGGATGTCCGATCTGGTGCTGCCGCGCCCCTCGCAGGTGCTGGTCACGCTGGTCGAGAAATTCCCGATTCTCTGGCCGCATATTCTGCAGACGCTGGCGACGACGATGATAGGCTTCGTGCTCGGCGTCGGACTCGGCGTCCTGCTTGGTGTGGTTATTGGCGTTTCCAGGACCGCTTACGATACCGCCTATCCGCTTCTGGTGGGCTTTTCGTCGATTCCAAAGGTCGCGGTGGTGCCGATCTTCGTGCTCTGGTTCGGCTCCGGCTCGGTGCCGGCGGTGCTGACCGCGCTGTCGATCTGCTTCTTCCCGATCGTGGTCAACATCGCGACCGGGCTGGCAACCACCGAACCTGAACTCGAGGACGTGCTCAAGGCGCTCGGCGCCAGCAAGTTCGACATTCTCTGGAATGTCGGCCTGCCGCGAACCATGCCGTTCTTCTTTGCCTCGCTGAAGGTCGCGATCAGCTACGCCTTCGTTGGCGCCGTGCTTTCCGAGACCGTCGCCTCGAACCGCGGCATCGGCAATGTGATGATGACCGCGTCCTCCAACTTCAACGTGCCGCTGGTGTTCGCCGGCCTGTTCGTGCTCGCCGGCCTCGGCGTCGCGCTTTACGTCGTGTTCTCGGTGATCGAGGGGCGCGTTACCGGCTGGGCCACCCGCAAGAACGACCTGATCGCGACCTGAGAGATACTCCAACCGCCATCCAACCCCGTCGAGGAGATCGCCATGTTGAAGAAAGCAAGTGCCGCGCTGTTGGCAGTAGGCCTGTTCGCAGGCGCCGCCGGCGCCCAGGAGACCACGATCAAGTTTACGCTGGGGTGGAAAACCCAAGGCAGCGACGCTGCGTTCTTCTATGCCAGGGACAACGGCTACTTCAAGGCGGAAGGCCTCAATGTCGTGATCGACCAGGGCGAGGGTTCCGGCGCCACGGTGACCCGCATCATGTCGGGCGCCTACGACGCGGGCTTTGGCGATGTCAACGCCATCATCCAGAATGCCTCGACCAGGCCGCAGGACGCCCCGGTCATGGTCTACATGATCTGGAACCAGCCGCCGTTCGCGATCGTCACCAAGAAGACCAGCGGCATCAACACCATCAAGGATTTCGAGGGTCGCACCCTCGGCGGCGCGCAGGGTACGCCGACCACGCGGCTGCTGCCGGTGTTCGCCCAGAAGAACAAGCTCGAAGGCGAGAAGATCAAGATCTCCAACATGGCGCCGAACCTGCAGGAGCCGATGTTGATCAAAGGCGACATCGACGCTGCGCTGGTGTTCAACATCACGAGCTACTTCAACCTGGTGCTGAACCGCCAGGATCCTGACAAGGACTACAAATGGTTCTCGTTCGGCGATTACGGGCTTGATCTCTATTCCAACGGGCTGATGGTTTCGCGCAAGCTGTTGGCCTCCAACCCGAAGGCCGTTGCCGGCCTCGTCCGCGCCGTCAACAAGGCGATGATCGTCGTCGCCAGGGATCAGAACGCCGGAATGAAGGCGGCGCTGAACTACGACAATCTGATCAACGTCGACGTCGAGAAACGCCGGCTGCAGTTCTCCTTCGACAAGCTGATCGTCTCGCCCGAAATGAAGGAGATCGGCGTTGGCGACGTCAAGGATGACCGCATGGCGCGGGCCATTGGAATCATTGTCGAAGGCTACCAGCTGGCCCGCGCGCCCGCGCCGTCGGAAATCTTTTCGCGCGAATTCCTGCCGCCGCGCGCCGAACGCGAGCTGGTGTATACGGCGAACTGAAGCCTTTCGTCATTGCGAGCGAAGCGAAGCAATCCATATCCCTGCATCGGAAAAGATGGATTGCTTCGTCGCTTCGCTCCTCGCAATGACGAGAAATGGGGCATGCCCATGGAAGTCGCTGCGCATAGCCTGTTCTCCGGCTCCGAACGCGGTCTCGTCGAAAACGTCGTGCTGCGGCACGACGACGGCGTCATCACCGATATTGCTAGCTTAGCGCTGCCAGAAACCGGTCCGCGCACGCTCGTCCTTCCCGCCTTCGTCAACGCCCACGACCACGCGCGCCCGACCGCGTCCTCGTTCGGCGCGCTCGGCATGCCGCTGGAAAGCTGGATCCTGCGCTCGGCGCTTGGTACGCCCGTCGATCCCTACCTGACCGCGGCCTCCGCGCTGGCGCGTTCGGCCCGCGCCGGCTGCGCGGCGATGATGATTCACTACACCCGTCCCAGCGGCACGATGCCGCTGGTCGAGGAATCCATGGCGGTCGCGCGGGCGGCGTCCGACGTTGGCATTCGCATCGCCTTCGCCATCGCCGTTCGCGACCGCAATCCGGTGGTGTATGGCGACGAGGAACCCGTCCTGGCCGGATTTGCCGGCGACGATCGCAAGGCGATCGAAGCGTTGTTCGTCCGCGCACCGATGTCGCCGAAGGCCTATATCGATCTGACGGAGGCGATTGCCGCGGCCATCGCGGGTCCGATGGTGGACGTGCAGCTCGGCCCGGCCGGCGTGCAGTGGTGCTCGAAGCCGCTGCTGGAGGCGGTGGCGGAGAATTCGGCGCAGACCGGCCGCCGCGTCCACATGCATCTGCTCGAGACGATCTATCAGCGCGCGTGGGCGGACCAGAATTTTCCAGGAGGCGTCGTGCGTTACCTCCGCGACATCGGCCTGCTGTCGGAGCGGCTGACGCTGGCGCATTGCATCCACGCCCGGCCGGACGAGATCGAGATGATCGCGGCGTCGGGCGCGCGCATCGTCACCAATTTCAGTTCCAACCTGCACCTGCGCTCCGGCCTCGCGCCGATCGCGGCCGCGCACCGATGCGGCTGCGCCATCGCGGTCGGTGTCGATGGGTTGGCGCTGGACGAGGACGACGACATATTGCGGGAGATGCGGCTGGTGCAGATGATGCACGGCGGCCTCGGTTTTGAGCGAACCTGGACCCCGGCGCAGTTCTTCGGTCTTGCCGTCGCCAACGGCCGCAAGGCCACCGGCGCCCCGGGATCGGGCGCTCTGGCGTCCGGTGCGCCCGCCGACTTCGTCACCATCGATCTCGACCGGCTCGACCGCGACCGGATCATGCCGGTCGATCCCATGGATCTCCTGTTCGCGCGCGGCAATGCGTCGTTGCTGCGCGATGTGGTGGTGCATGGGCGGCTGATCGTCAGCGATGGCCGTTGCGTCGGGGTCGATCTCGTCGCCATCGAGCAGGAGCTGCGGGCAGTTTACCGCGCCAGTGCACGCAAGCTCGCCGGCTTCCAACGTGCATGGCCGCCGCTGTCCGCGTCGCTGCAAGGCTGGTTCGAGGCGCAGCTGGATTGCCGCTGACGGGCAGATGCTACCCGATGGATAATTCCGCAGTGCGGAACAGCGATCGACTTGTATCGGTACCCCAGCAGGGTTGCGTGGTCACTACCGTACCTCCATCGGCAGGCGGCGCCGGGGCATGGGGAAGCAGGTGCGCAAGCCGGTCGCGGGGGGCTTGCCATTCTGTTGATGTCCTTGGCATTCAAGGCGCTTGGCGAATCCTCTCGGATCGTGCTCGATCCGACCAGGAGAGGCCGCTGGACGGGAACCGGGATGTCGTTTCACAAGCTGCTGATCGCCAATCGCGGGGAGATCGCCCTTCGCATCGCCCGCGCCGCGGGTGACGCCGGGCTCGCCACCGTCGCGATCTATTGCGCCGACGACGCGCAGTCGATGCATGTGCGGACCGCCGACGCGGCCCACGAAATTCCCGGGCGCGGCGCGCGGGCCTATCTCGACATCGAGGCGATGATCGTGGCGGCAAAGGCGACCGGATGCGATGCGCTGCATCCCGGCTACGGCTTTCTCAGCGAGAATGCCGCGCTGGCGCGGCGCTGCGCCGCCGAGGGCATCGTCTTTGTCGGGCCGTCGCCGGAGGCGCTCGACCTGTTCGGCGACAAGGCGCAGGCGAGGGCGCTGGCGAAGCGATGCGGGGTGCCGGTGATCGACGGCACCGACGGGCCGACCAGCCTGGAGGAGGCGGCGGCGTTCCTGGCGGCGCAGGGACCGGGGGGCGCGGTGATGATCAAGGCCATCGCCGGCGGGGGCGGGCGCGGCATGCGCATCGTCGATGACGCCTCGATGCTGGAAGAAGCCTATGCGCGATGCCGGTCCGAAGCGATGGCCGCGTTCGGCAGCGACGGCGTCTATGTCGAACGCCTGATTCGCAACGCCCGCCATATCGAGGTGCAGATCATCTGCGACCAGCACGGCGCCATCAGCCATCTATGGGAACGCGAATGCACCATCCAGCGCCGCAACCAGAAGCTTATCGAGGTGGCGCCGAGCCCGTCGCTGAGCGACGCCTTGCGGGTGCGGATCATCGACGCCGCCAAGGAGCTTGCCGCGGCGGCGAACTACGACAATCTCGGCACCTTCGAGTTTCTCGTCGATAACGACGCCAGGGTAGCCGACAAGGCTTTCGCCTTCATCGAGGCCAACCCGCGGCTTCAGGTCGAGCATACCGTTACCGAGGAAGTGCTCGACCTCGACCTTGTGCAGTCGCAGCTTGCCGTCGCCGCCGGCGCCACGCTTGGTTCACTCGGTCTCGCCCAGGCCTATATCCCGAAGCCCCGCGGCTATGCGCTGCAGCTTCGCGTCAATATGGAGGTGATGGACGAGGCGGGCGGGACGCGGCCGACCGGCGGCACGCTTGACCTGTTCGATCTGCCGGCTGGCCCCGGCGTTCGCGTCGACACCTTTGGATATTCGGGCTACCGGACCAGCGCCGCCTTCGATTCGTTGCTCGCCAAGGTCGTCGTGCATGCGCCGGGCGGCGAATGGGCCGATGTGGTGCACAAGGCGGCGCGCACCCTGCGCGAGTTCCGGATTGCCGGCGTCGCCACCAACATTCCATTCCTTGCGGCGATCCTGGCCCATCCGGATTTCGTCGATAACCGCCTCTCCACCGGTTTCGTCGATACCCATGTCGCGGCGCTGGTCGCCGAGGCCGGCAGGATGGCGGAGGCTTCGGCGGAAGCGGCGCTGGTTGAATCCGGCCGCGCGGCCGGCGACGTTGCGCCGGCAGCCGGTGTGGCGGGGCCGGCAGGTTCGGTGCCGGTTCCGGCGCCGCTGCAGGGCACCATCGTCTCGGTCGAGGTGAGCGAAGGCGACCTCGTCCGTCCCGGTCAGCAGATCGCCGTGCTCGAATCCATGAAGATGGAGCATCTGGTGACGGCGCCGCACGGCGGCAAGGTGGTCAGGGTCGCGACCGCGGCCGGCGTGACGCTGATGCAGGACGAGGCGATTCTCTATCTCGAGCCGGCCGAGATCGACGCCGAGGATGCCGCCGAGGCAGCCGATGTCGATCTCGACCACATCCGGCCCGACCTGGCCGAGCTGATCGAACGTCATGCGATCACGCGCGATGAAAACCGCCCGGCCTCGGTCGAGCGCCGGCGCAAGACCAACCAGCGCACCGCGCGCGAGAACGTCGCGCAGCTCGTCGATGACGGATCGTTTGTGGAATACGGTTCGCTCGCCATCGCCGCCCAGCGCCGGCGGCGCACGATCGACGATCTCATCCGCAACACGCCGGCCGACGGCCTGATCGCCGGCGTCGCCACCGTGAATGCGAAAGCGTTCGGCGCCGACGCCGCGCGCTGCATGGTGATCTCCTACGACTATACCGTGCTGGCCGGCACCCAGGGCCACATGAACCACAAGAAGATCGACCGCATGCTGGGGCTGGCCGAGCAATGGCGGCTGCCGCTGGTGTTCTACGCCGAAGGCGGCGGCGGCCGGCCCGGCGACACCGACCGGCTCGGCATGACCGGCCTCGACGGGCCGTCCTTCGTGCAGTTCGCGAAACTCTCGGGGCTGGTGCCGGTCGTCGGCGTGGTGTCCGGCTATTGCTTCGCCGGCAACGCCGCGATGCTCGGCTGCTGCGACGTCATCATCGCCACGAGAAACGCCTCGATCGGCATGGGGGGCCCGGCGATGATCGAAGGCGGCGGCCTCGGCGTCTATCATCCGGCCGAAGTCGGCCCGGTCTCGTTCCAATCGCCGAACGGCGTGATCGACATCCTGGTCGAGGACGAAGCTGAAGCGACGTCGGTGGCGCAGAAGTACCTGTCGTATTTTCAAGGCGCGATCGCCGACTGGCGGGCGCCGGACCAGCGCCTGCTGCGGCAGGCCGTCCCCGAGAACCGCCTGCGCGTCTATGACATCCGAACTGTGATCGATCTGCTGGCCGACCAGGGCTCGGTGCTGGAAATCCGCCGCGATTTCGGCGTCGGCATGATCACCGCCTTCATCCGCATCGAAGGCAGGCCGTTCGGCCTGATCGCCAACAATCCAAGACACCTCGGTGGCGCGATCGACGCCCCGGCCGGCGACAAGGCCGCGCGCTTCATGCAGCTCTGTGACGCTTTCGACATTCCGCTGCTGTCGCTGTGCGACACGCCGGGCTTCATGGTCGGGCCCGAAGCGGAAAAGACCGCGATCGTGCGCCATGTCGCGCGCATGTTCGTGACCGGCGCCAGCCTTACCGTGCCGCTGTTCGGGATCGTGCTGCGCAAGGGCTACGGGCTCGGCGCGCAGGCCATGATCGGCGGCGGCTTCCACGCCTCGTTCTTCACGGTGGCCTGGCCGACCGGCGAGTTTGGCGGCATGGGGCTGGAGGGCTATGTGCGGCTCGGCTTCCGCAAGGAGATGGAGGCGATCGAGGATCCGGTGGCGCGCGAGGATTACTACAAGGCCAAGGTCGCCGAGCTCTATGCCAACGGCAAGGCGGTCTCGATCGCCTCGGTGCTCGAGATCGACGAGGTGATCGACCCCGCCGACACCCGCCACTGGATCATGTCGGGCCTTCGCTCGGTGCCGAAACCGGAGCCGCGTACGACGAAAAAGCGACCTTGTATCGACGCGTGGTAGGGAAAGCTCTCTCTCGTCATTCCGGGGCGATGCGAAGCATCGAACCCGGAATCTATTTCACCACAGAGCGTGCAGCCCGATGGATTCCGGGTTCAGCCCCGTGGGCTGCCCCGGAATGACGATGCGTCGCCCCTGCACGCAAGCGTTATTTGCCAGTCGGACTGCGACACGGTAACGCGACGGGCAAATCACCCAAAACCTGTCCAGCCCTCGCGACAAAAAGATTTCCCCTTCCGTTGTCGGGCAAATCAGCTTTATGAATCCGCCCGTCTCACCCGATGAGAGGGGCGGATCGCGATCGTCACGAACGCGCGGTGGGATGCGGTGGACGCCGAGGTCACAGAGACGATGGTGACCGAGGCGTACGGCGAAGTCGTGTGGTCCTGACGCCGCGGTGCTGGCGTCAAGTTCTCGGGAAGCAATTCCCGGGAGCGACGGTGGCAAAAGAGCCGTTCACCGGGGAGATCACGTTATAAGCCGTCAACCCACTGCGCAGGGAAGGCCGGATGCTCTCCGCTGGACCTGTATGCTCGTGTGCGCATTTTCTAGTGCACATGCACACGAGACCGCGGGTGCAGCGCGCACCCGGTCTTCCCTGCGCCCTCTTCATTGAAGGGGGCAGAGGAACGACAGCAAACCTCGGGCAAGACATGCCGCGAGATCGCGAACGCATATTCAGTCGTCAGCCCCCGTTCCGTCGTCATCACCCGTGAAAGCGGGTGATCCAGTATTCCAGAGACGGTAGTGATCGAACCGATATGCCGCGGCGTACTGGATACCCCGCATGCGCGGGGTATGACAGTCGTTGGGGAGGAAAGTCCGTGCGTGACAATGCTACCCCAGCCGCAACTCTTCATACCCGTTCGCCGCGACCTCGTCGCAGCGCGCGCGGTAGGCCGGGGCGCTGCCGCTGTAGCGGGCGACGATGCGGGTCTGCTTGCCCTCGACGTTGGAATTGATGCCGGTCATCCAGGAGTTGACCTCGTTGGACAGCATGCCCTCGCCGAGCGCCCTGACGTGATCGGTCCAGGACTTGACCCCGTCGGGCGTGGCCTCCAGCCGCGTCAGCTTGTTCTCCTGCGCAAATCGAATCAGCCCGGTAACCCAGTCGACGCTGTACTCGATGCTGCGCGGAATGTTGCCGAGCGCGGTGTGCGGTCCCATCAGCATCAGCATGTTGGGAAACTCATGCACCATGATGCCGAGATAGGTTTCCGGGCCGCGTTTCCACTTGTCCTTCAGCCGCGCCCCGCCGGCGCCGCGAATATCGATCCTGTCGAAACTGCCGGTGATGGCGTCGAAGCCGGTGGCGTAGATGATGATGTCGAATTCATAGTCCTTCGCGCTGGTCCTGATGCCCCCGGGCGTGATCCGCTCGATCGGCGTTTCCGTGATGTCGACCAGTTCGACATTGTCGCGGTTATAGACCTCGTAATAGAAAGTCTCGAGCGGCAGCCGGCGGGTGCCGAAGCCGTGATTCCTCGGGATCAGCTTTTCCGCGACTTCCGGGTCCTTCACCCGTGCGCGGATCTTGCGCGCGACGAAATCGGAGATGGTGGCGTTGGCCCTGCGGTCGGTCAGTATGTCGCGGAAGTTGCCCTGCCAGATGCCGAAGCCGCGCTCGCCATAAAGTTTCTCGTAAAATGCCTCGCGCTCTTCGTCGGAAACCTCGAACGCGCCGCGTGGGTCCGGCGTATGCAGGAAGCAGGCGAAGGTCTCCTGGCAGCGGGCGAATATCTCGGGATAGCCGGCCTTGATCCTGGCTTGCGTCTCGGCGTCGATCTTGCCGTTGTGCAGCGGCGCGCACCAGTTCGGCGTGCGCTGGAATACGGTGAGATGGCCGACCGAGCCGGCAATGGTCTGGATGGTCTGCACGCCGGTGGCGCCGGTGCCGATCACGGCGACGCGCTTGCCGCTGAAATCCACCGGCTCCTTCGGCCATTGCGCGGTGTGAAAGGCCTGGCCCCTGAAATCGTCGCGTCCCTCGATCCGCGGCAGCGTCGGCGTCGAGAGCGGGCCGATCGCGGTAATCAGGAAACGCGAACTGAAGCAGCTGCCGTCCTCGAGCGTGATGCTCCAGCTTCGCGCATCGTCCGCGTACACGGCCGCCGCGACCCGGCTGCGAAACTGGATGTCGCGGCGCAGGTCGAACTTGTCGGCGACATGGTTGAGGTAGCGCAGCGTTTCCGGCTGCCCGGCGAAGTGCTCCGACCACTCCCATTCCGCCAGCAATTCCTTCGAAAACGAGTAGCCGTAGGAATAGCTCTCGGAGTCGAAGCGCGCGCCGGGATAGCGGTTCCAGTACCAGGTGCCGCCGACGTCGGTGCCGGCCTCGAAGGCCCGCACGCGCAAACCCTGTTCGCGCAGCCGGTACAATTGATACAGGCCCGACATGCCGGCGCCGATGATGATGGCGTCATAGTCCGAAATAGGCGTCGCTCCCCTGGCTGTGGTTTGGCGCAAAGCTACCCGGTTGGACACCCCTGGACAAACCCTGCATCGACGCGTGGCAGGGTTGCAGGTTTGCCGCCAGCCGGCTTCCGTCGGCTTTACTCGCGGCCGCATCTGATCCTATCGTTGGTGCCAGGATCGCCGGTCAAGCGGCGGCGGCAGGAGGGGAGGCAAGCGATGGCCCGGGCGCTGCAGCGCAAGCTGCCCTCGATCGACGTCAGCGATCCCCGCCTGTACCAGGACGATTCCTGGCGGCCGCTGTTTGCGCAACTGCGCCGCGACGACCCCGTGCATTATTGCGAGAGCTCGCCGTTCGGGCCGTATTGGTCGGTGACGCGCTACGACGACATCTTCGCCGTCGAACTCGATCATGAGAACTATTCGTCAACCTCGGAGCTTGGCGGCATCCAGATCACCGACCAGCCGCTGGGCCAGGATTTCGCCAATTTCATTCGCATGGACCCGCCGGGCCACACCGCGCACCGGCGTACCGTCGCGCCGATCGTGTCGCCGTCCAACCTCGCCAATTTCGAGCCGCTGATCCGCAAGCGGACGTGCGATGTGCTGGATGCGCTGCCGCGCGACGAGACGTTCGACTGGGCGGCGCGGGTCTCGACAGACCTTACGAACATGATGCTGGCGACCCTGTTCGATTTCCCCTGGGAAGATCGCATGAAGTTGACCTGGTGGTCGGACGTCGCGATCGCCAATGTCGATTCGCCGGACGCGGTAGTGCGTTCGCAAGCCGAGCGCGTTTCCGAGCTGACCGCGATGGGTGAATATTTCCGCAGATTGTGGGATGCGCGCGCCGCGGCGCCGCCGGCCTTCGACCTGATCTCGATGCTGTCGCATTCCGAGGCGACGCGCAACCTGCAGGCCCGCGAATTCATCGGCACCATGGCGCTCCTGATCGTCGGCGGCAATGACACCACGCGGAATTCCATGAGCGGCGGGCTGATGGCGCTGGTTGAAAATCCCGAGCAGTTCGAACTGGTGCGAAGGCGGCGCGAGCTGATCCCGAACCTCGTATCCGAGACCATCCGCTATCACACGCCGGTGCTGCACATGCGCCGCACCGCGCGCCACGATGTCGAACTTGCCGGCCGCCGGATCGCCCGGGGCGACAAGGTGGTGATGTGGTACATCTCCGGCAACCGCGACGAGGGCAAGATCGACCGCGCCGATGAGTTCATCATCGACCGCGCCCGGCCACGCCAGCATCTCGCCTTCGGCGCCGGCATCCACCGCTGCGTCGGCGATCGCCTCGCCGAACAGCAGATCCGAATTCTTTGGGAGGAGCTGTTGAACCGCGACCTTCGCTTCGAACTGACAGGCCCGCCGCAGCGGCTCTACTCGAACTTCATCCGCGGCATCCGCACGCTGCCGGTAAGGATTGTGGGATAGCAACACCATCGTCGTTCCGGGGCGATGCGAAGCATCGAACCCGGAACCTCGAGATTCCGGGTCTGGTGCTAACGCACCATCCCGGAATGACAACAAGGAACAGGAATGAACACACACGACCCCGTTGACGTCCTGATCATCGGCGCCGGCGCGTCCGGCGCGGCGGTGGCCTGGAGCTTGGCCGACACCAAAATGCACATCCTCTGCCTCGACCAGGGCGGCTGGATGAACCAGGCGGAATATCCCAGCACCGGCCGCGACTGGGAGGCGAAGTTCTACGGCGAGTGGTCGACCAGCCCGAACGTCCGCGGCCGGCCCGAGGACTATCCGATCAACGACGACAACTCACCGATCAAGGTCGTGAACTTCAACGCCGTCGGCGGTTCGACGGTGATGTACACCGCGCATTGGCCGCGGCTTCATCCAAGTGACTTCAAGGTCAGGACGCTCGACGGCGTCGCCGACGACTGGCCGATCGATTACGACGCGCTCACGCCGTTCTTCGAGGAGAACGACCGCATGATGGGCGTCTCCGGCCTGTCCGACGATCCGCGCTCGCCGCTGACCCATCCGCCGATGCCGCCGCAGCCGCTTGGACTTTCCGGCCCGCTGATCGGCAAGGCCATGAACAAGCTCGGCTGGCACTGGTGGCCGTCGGACACCACGGTCGCGACGACGGATTACGAGGGCCGGGCGCGCTGCATCAATCTCGGCCATTGCACGCCGGCCTGCGCGCAAGGGGCGAAAGCGTCCACCGACATCACCTATTGGCCGCACGCCATTCGCGCCGGCGTCGAGCTCAAGACCCATTGCCGGGTGCGGGAGATCCTGACCAACGAACATGGCATGGCCTCGGGCGTCGTCTATTACGACAAGGACGGCGTCGAGCAATTCCAGCCGGCCGAAGTCGTCATCATCGCCTGCAACGGCGTCGGTACGCCGCGGCTGCTCTTGAACTCGGTCTCCGGCCGTTTCCCGAATGGATTGGCCAATTCGTCCGGCCTGGTCGGCAAGAACCTGATGTTCCACCCCTATGCGCAAGTCTATGGCTTCGTGAAGGAGCCGACCGACTCCAATCGCGCGCCGCCGACCTGCCTTTGGAGCAAGGAGTTCTACGAAACGGATTTATCGCGCGGCTTCGTCCGCGGCTACGGCATCCAGTTCGGCCGCGGCGCGGGGCCGGTGTTCGAAGCCGTCGCCAGCGAGCAGAAGGGCATTCTGCCGTGGGGCGCGGACCATCACCGCGTCTTTCGCAAGCTCAACGGCCACCGCCTCGGCGTCTCCGCGATCTGCGAAGATCTGCCCGAGGAGCACAACCGCGTCACGCTCGATCCCGTGCTGAAGGACGGCCACGGCATTCCCGCGCCGAAGATCGATTACACCATCAGCGAGAACAGCCGGAAGATGATGGAGCATGGATTGGCGCGCGGCCGCGAGATTCTCGAAGCCGCCGGCGCGACCGACATCTGCACCAACAACCCGATTCCCTGGGGCGGCTGGCATCTGCTCGGCACTGCGCGGATGGGCACCGATCCCGCGCGCTCGGTGGTCAACGAATGGGGTCGAGCGCACGACGTGAAGAACCTCTTCATCGTCGACGGCAGCGTGTTCGTCACCTCGGGCGGCGTGAACCCGACCTCGACCATCCAGGCGGTCGCGCTCTACATCGCCGACCAGATCAAGCAACGCCTCGCCAACCTTTTCGACTGAGAGCGCCATGCCCGCAACAAACGAACTGACCCCGGCCCAGCGCGACGATCTCCGCACCGTCGCCGCGATGATCATTCCCGCCAGCGAGGAATACAAGGTGCCCGGCGCCGACGACCCCGCGATCCAGTCCGACATGCTGGCGACGCTCGGCCGCGACACTGCGATGGTGGCGCAGGCGCTCGATCATCTCGCGCGCCTTGCCGGCAAGCCGCTGGCCGCGCTCGATACGGCCAAACGCGATGCGGTAGCGAAGGAGTTCCGCGCCGGCGGCGGTGCTGCGGCGCAGACGCTCGTTCGCGTGGTGTTGCAATGCTACTATCGTGACGACCGCGTGCTGCGCTCGCTCGGGCTCGAACTGCGCGCCCCGTTCCCGAAAGGCTACACGCTGGCGGAGGGCGACTGGTCGCTGCTCGATCCCGTCAAGGCGCGGCCGGCGACGCTGCGAAGGGCGCCGTAGGCATGCCGATGCTCAATCTCCCCATGGTGAGGAGCCGCGAAGATTCTACCGCAGCGCCGCCAGCAGTTCGTCCGGCGCTTCGGCCATCATCATGTGGCCGGCGCCCGGCAGCACCACGATTCGGGCGTTCGGCGTCGCCGCCGCCAGCGTCTTGCCGGCCTTGGCGGGCGTCATCATGTCGCGCTCGCCGAGGATGAAGGTCGCGGGCACCTTGACCTGCGCGGCGGCGGCGAGCGCGTTCTGATATTCGTTGCAGGCGTTGAGATCGTTGTAGAGCACGCCGGGGCGCGTCTGCTGCAACACGCGCTGCGCGCCCTGGTGCATCCACAGTCCCGGCGCGAGGCTGCTGCCGAGTTCGGCCTTGAAGCCGAGGCCCCAGATCGAGACCATGTCGATGGCGTCGGGACTGTTGGCTTCCGCGGCCTTGAGCAGGTCAGGCCCCACCGTCATCGTGGCGGCGGTGCCGATCAGGCTGAGGCCGGAGACTTTTTCAGGATGCCGCGCCGACGTCTCGAGCGCGATCAGCGAGCCCATGGAGTGACCGATCAGCCTGGCCTTGGGCGCGCCGGCAGCGTCGAGCAGGGCTGCGGTCCAGTCGGCCATCTCGGCGATGGTCGGAAGCGGCGCGCCGGAAGAACGGCCGTGTCCGGGCAGATCGGGCGCAAGCACCGAATAGCCGTGATGGGCGAACCAGCGGCTGTGCAGCGCCCAGGTCGAATGATCGAAGCCCGCGCCATGCAGCATCACGACCGCAGGCAGCGAGGAATCGAACGGGCGGCCGCCGGTCGCAACGAAGGTATCAACGCCATTGACGGACAGTTGCATGGCTCAAGCCCTCTGCGATGTGCGAAGCGCCTGGCCGAGATCGTCGATGATGTCGGCTGCGGTTTCGATGCCGACCGACAGCCGCACCAGTTCCTCGCCGATGCCGGCGGCCTTGAGCTGGGCCGCGTCCATCTGCTGGTGGGTGGTGCTGGCCGGATGGATCACCAGCGTCTTGGCGTCGCCGACATTGGCCAAGTGGCTGATCATCCGCAGCGACTCGATGAATTTCTTGCCGGCGGCGCGCCCGCCCTTGATGCCGAAGGAGACGATCGATCCGGCGCCGCGCGGCAGCAGCGTCCTGGCCAGCGCATGGTCGGGGTGATTTTCCAGCGCGGGATGCAGCACCCAATCGACCGCCTTGTTGGCGGTCAGCGCCTGCAGCACTTCGAGCGTGTTGGCCATGTGGCGTTCCATGCGGACGCCCAGCGTCTCGACGCCCTGCAGCAGCTGGAACGCATTGGTCGGCGACAGGCAGGCGCCGAAGTCCCGCAGGCCCTCGGTGCGCGCGCGCATGATGAAGGCAGCCGGGCCGAACTGCTCGTCGAAGACGATGCCGTGGTAGCCGGCATAGGGCTCGGTGAGCTGGGGGAATTTGCCGGAGCCGCGCCAATCGAACCGGCCGCCATCGACGATGACGCCGCCGATCGCGATGCCATGACCGCCGATCCATTTGGTCGTGGAATTCATCACGATATCGGCGCCGAGCTCGATCGGGCGGCTGAGAAACGGCGTTGCAAAGGTGTTGTCGATCAACAGCGGTAGCCCGTCGTCATGGGCGATCTGCGCGACCTTGGGGATATCGAGCACTTCAAGTCCGGGATTGCCGATGGTCTCGCCGATCACAAGCCGCGTGTTCGGCTTGATCGCTGCGCGGAATTCGTCGAGCCCGCGGGGCTTGACGAAGGTGGTGGTGATGCCGAAGCGCGGCAGCGTGTGGGCGAGCAGATTGATCGTGCCGCCATAGAGCGAGGCGGAGGCGACGATGTGGTCGCCGGCATTCAGCAGGGTCGCGATCGCCAGGTGCAGTGCGGCCATGCCGCTGGCGGTGCAAACCGCGCCAACGCCGGCTTCCAGCGCCGCCAGCCGCTCCTCGAGCACCGCCGTCGTCGGGTTGGATATCCGGGTGTAGATGTGGCCGGCGCGCTCCAGGTTGAACAGCGCGGCGGCGTGGTCGGAATCCTGGAACACGTAGGAGGTGGTTTGGTAGATCGGGACCGCGCGGGCGCCGGTTGCGGGATCGGGGCGCTGGCCCGCGTGCAGGCTCAGGGTTTCGAAGGCAGGCGGCTTGGGTGCGGGCATGCGGGGCTCATAAGGTCGGTTCGCGGACAGATACCTGGATGCTCAGACGTGGACGGCGGTGCGGACGCGCCCGGCATTGCCGAACACGCGCAAATAGCGCTCGACCTCGGCGGGGTCGCCGGTGGCCTTCTCGGTATTGTCCGACAGCTTGACCGCCGGGCGGCCATCGACCGACGTCACCTTGCAGACCAGCGAGATCGGATCGAGATCGGCCGAGCCGTCAGGCGCACAGCCGACGAAATCATTGGTGAGGTTGGTGCCCCAGCCAAAGGAGATGCGCACCCGGCCGGCAAAATGCCGATAGGTCTCCTCGATCGAACCGACGTCCATGCCGTCGGAGAACACCAGCAGTTTCTCGCGCGGGTCGCGCCCCTTCTGCTTCCACCATTTGATGATTTCCTCGCCGGCGGTGATCGGCGGCGCGCTGTCGGGGCGAAAGCCGGTCCAGTCGGCGACCCAGTCCGGTGCGTCGCGCAGGAACGAATTGGTGCCGAAGGCGTCGGGCAGGGCAATCAGCAGGTTGCCGCCATAGGTATGGCGCCACTGGTCGAGAATACGGTACGGCGCCCAGCGCAGCTCCTCGTCCGAATTGGCGAGTGCGGCGGCGACCATCGGCAGTTCATGCGCGTTGGTGCCGATCGCTTCGAGATCATTGTCCATCGCCAGCAGCACGTTGGAGGTGCCGGTGAAGGAGGCGCCGAGGCCCTCCTTGACCGCTTCGACGCACCAGCGCTGCCACAAAAAGCCATGGCGGCGGCGGGTGCCGAAGTCCGACAGCCGCAAGCCCTCCAGCTTGCGCAGCCGCTCGACCTTGGACCACAGCTTGGCCTTGGCGCGGGCATAGAGCACGTCGAGCACGAACCGCCCCTGGCCCTTGGTCGCCTGGCGCGAGCGCAGCTCGTTGACAATGGCGAGCGCCGGGATCTCCCACATCGTGGTGTGCGTCCACGGGCCGTGGAAGTGCAGCTCATACTGGCCGTCGACCTTGCGCAGTTCATATTCGGGCAGGCGGAAGCCGGAAAGCCACTGGATGAAGTCCGGCGAGAACATCTGGGTCTTGCCGTAGAACGTGTTGCCGGCGAGCCAGATCAGCTCCTTCTTGGAAAAGCGGATGGTGCGGGCATGATCGAGCTGGGCGCGCAACTCGGCCTCGTCGATGATTTCGCCGAGGCGGACATGCCTGGTGCGGTTGATCACCGAAAAGGTGACGCGCTGATCCGGATAGAACTCGCGGATCATCTGCAGCATCAGAAGCTTGTAAAAATCGGTATCGAGCAGGCTGCGCACGATCGGATCGAGCCGCCAGCCGTGATTGTAGGTCCGGGATGCGATATCGGTCACTGCCATGCCGGACACTACCGTGCCGGAAGCCGGCCAACCAGTGGATATTGGCCAGCGAATGGCTGCTCAGCGCGCGCTTTCCCGCCTGATCCGGCCGACCGCCGCGGCAATATCGGTCCAGCCGGGCTTGTCCGGGGCGAATTGCCGTCGCAGATAGGTGGCCAGTTCGGCGACCTGGCCGTCGGTCAGGCTGTCCTTGAAGGCCGGCATATAGCCAAGATCGCGCGAAGCCGGCGTTGCGATGCCGTGCAGGATCACCTGGATCAGATTGTCCGGCACCGCGCTGTGCAAATTGCTGTTCAGCGCCAGCGACGGCCGGCTGCCGAACAGCGGCGCGCCGCCGACTTCATGGCATACCGCGCAGGCGCCCTGATAGAGCCGGGCGCCGATGCCGGCGGCCGCGGAGGTTCGGGTGCCGGTCGCCGCTTCGAGCCTGGCGGCCAGCGCTTGCTGCGCCGGCATGTCGAGGGCCGTGTCGTTGAACGAGCCGAGATAAACCGCCATGGCACGAATGTCGGAATCGGGGAGCCGCGCCAGTTCCCTCACGACAGCCTCCATCGGCCCGGCGGCGACGCCGTGCAAGCGGGACTCGCCGGTCCGCAAATACGCGTACAGCTCGCCCTCGTTCCACGGGATCGGCGCCTGCGACAACGATGTCAGCGCCGGGGCTTCCCAGCCTTCGGCAAATCCGCCGGCGAGATGGGCGCTCGCCTTCTCCGCGCCGAGCGCGTTGCGCGGCGAATGGCAGGCGCCGCAATGGCCGAGACCTTCCACCAGATAGGCGCCGCGATTCCACGTCTCGGATTTGGCCGGGTCGGGTTGGAAAACGCCGGGCCGGTGAAACAGCGCGTTCCAGCCGGCCAGCAGCGGGCGCAGGTTGAACGGAAACGCGAGCGCATTGGCGGGCGTCTCGGCGCGCACCGGCGGCTGCGCCATCAGGTAGGCGTAGAGCGCCTGCATGTCGGCGTCGGTCGCTCTGGCGAAATGCGGATAGGGAAACGCCGGGTAGAGATGCCGTCCGTCGCGGTGGATGCCCTCGCGCATCGCCCGCTCGAAGGCGGGATAGGACCACGCGCCGATGCCGGTCCCGGGGTCGGGGGTTATATTGGTGGCGTGGATGGTGCCGAACGGCGTCGGCAGCGGCCGGCCTCCGGCGTTCAGCACCCCGCCCTCCGCGGTATGGCAGACGGCGCAATTGCCGAGTGCGGCGAGTTGCTCGCCGCGGGCGATGGTCGCGGCCGAATAGACCGAGGCATCGGGTCGTGCGATCGGCGTAATGGCGCGCCACGGCAACACCGCCGCGCCGATGCCGACTACGGCCGCGCACAGCGCCGCGGCGGTCGCCAGCGGGCCGCGTCGCCCGATGAAAGGGTTTCGCCATTTGCCCGGATCGGGCGGTGGCGCAGATATCGGCGACGGCAATGCCTGTGGCGCGGTCGCTTGCTCGCCGCGCAGCCCGCGCAGGATGCGCTCGGGCGTGAACGGCAATTCGCGAAAGCGGACACCGGTGGCGTCATAGATTGCGTTGGCGATGGCCGCGGCGCTGGGAACGGAGGCGGACTCGCCGACGCCGAGCGGCGGCTGATCCTGCCGCGGCAGCATCAGCACGTCGATCTCGGGCACCTCGGGAAACTTGATGATGGGGTAGGCGCCCCACTCCCGCGCCGTGACGGACGTGCGGTCGAACGACACTTCCTCCATCAGCGCGCGGCTGGTCGATTGGATCACGTTGCCGTGGATCTGGTGTCGGACGCCGGCCGGGTTGATCATCAGGCCGGAATCCTGCCCGGCGACGACGCGCGTCACGCTGACCTCGCCGGTCGCCTTGTTCACCGCGACGTCGGCGATCCAGGCCGACCACGCCGCGCCGTAACCGGGAAACTGGCTGTGGACATAGAGCGCGTAGGCAAAGCCGCGCCCGCGCACGATGTCGCCCTCGGCCTGTTTGTCCTGGCGTGTCGGCCGTGGTGTCCAGCCGGCCCGCTCGGCTACCGCGTTGACGAGATCGATGGCGCGCCGGTCCTTCAGATACCGCAAGCGATACTCGATCGGGTCGACGCCGGCTTCGCTGGCGCACTCATCGATCCAGGATTCATGCGCGAAGGTGTTGGGCAGCGCCGAGACCCCGCGCAGCCACGAGGCGCGCACGATTGGCGGCATGTCATGCGCCACCACGCGAAGGTTGTCATAATCGTAGGGCGGGATCGCGGTGCGGTCGCCCATCTCGAAAACCGCGGGCGCTGGCGGGATGGCGCCGGTCAGCAACAGCGCCAGCGTCGGCGCGCCGTTCGACGGATAGCGCGTGGCGAAATCATAGCCAGCGACGCTGCCGTCGGCGTTGATGCCGCCATTGACGTCCATCAGCTGGGCGGTGCCCTTGGGCTCCCATGCGTGCTCCTGCTCGCGTGTCAATTGGACGCGGACCGGGCGTCCGACCGCGCGTGACAGCAGCACCGCGTCGGCGGAGACGTCATCGGCGCAGTTGCGGCCGTAGCAGCCGGCCGCCTCCAGCCGGATCACCTCGATATCCGCTTCGTTGGCCTGGATCAGCCGCGCCAGATCCGCGCGCAATGGGTGCGGGTTCTGAGTGCCGGACCAGACCCTGACCCGGCCCTCCTTATAATCGGCTACCGCGCAGGACGGCCCGATCGAGGCGTGCATCTGGTACGGCCAGACATACGTTCGCCGCATCGGCTTGGCGGCGTCGGCGATCGCGGCATCGACATCGCCCTTGTCGATCAGGGTTCGCGGCGCGGACGGATTGGCGCGCAGCGCGGTTTCGATGTTGCCGAGATCGGGCAATGTTGGCGTTGGCTTCCAGGCGACCTTGAGCCGCGCCGCTGCCTTGACCGCATTTTCCTCGCGCTCGGCGACGACGCCGACGAAATCGCCGACGCGGACGACAGCGACCAGCCCGGGAATGTCCCTAACCGACGTTTCGTCGACGGCGATCAGGCTGTTGCCGATGAAGTCGCCGACATCGACGCCAGCATAGGGCGGACGCACGACGCGGCCGTGCAGCATGCCGGGGACGCGAATGTCGTGAACATAAACCAGCTCGCCGGTCGCCTTCGCCGGAAGATCAACGCGGGGAACGGATTGCCCGACGATGGTATAGGCGGCGGCAGCTTTCAGCGGAACCTGATCGGCCAGTTCGAGCCGGATGGTTTCGCCCGATATCAGTTCGCCGTAACTGACGCTGCGGTTGTCCCTTCCACGCACCAGCCCGTCGTCAACGATGAGGTATTCGACGGCAAGCTCCAGCCGCTCGGCAGCGCGGGCGAGCAAAAATTGCCGGGCCTGCGCGGCGGCCTTGCGCAACGGCACCGCTGTGATCTGGATGGTTTCGCTGGCGATGGTTGCGCCCTGGTTGGGCGTCAGCGAAGTATCGCCGAGCACGACCACCACGCGTGCAAAGGAGACGTCGAGTTCCTCGGCGACGATCTGCCCGAGCGCGGTGCGAATCCCGGTGCCGAGATCGACATGGCCGTTATAGGCATTGACCGATCCGTCGGCGGTGATCCTGATGAAAGTCTCGAATGCGCCCGCCTTGCCGGGCGAGACGGGGCGAACGACGCTGAGCGCGCCCTGCGGCCGTTCGCGATCTGCGAGCGAGTCGGGTTCAGTCATCAGGTCTGCGCCTCGACGACATGGCCGGCGGCCCGCATCGCGGCGCGCATGATTTCGACATGCGCGCCGCAGCGGCACAGCTGATGCCGCAGCGCCTCCATCACTTCCGCCTCCGAAGGACAAGACGAGCGCAGCAGCAGCGCCTTGGTAGCGATGATCATGCCGTTGAGGCAATAGCCGCATTGCGCGGCCTGTTCGTCGATGAAAGCCTGTTGCACCGGATCAGGGTGCGAGCGCGTGCCGAGGCCTTCAAGCGTCACAATGTCGCGTCCGACGCAGCCTTCGATGGGAATCACGCAGGCCCTCGCCGCAACGCCGTCGATCAGTACCGCGCAACTGCCGCATTCGCCAAGCCCGCAACCATATTTCGGTCCGTTCAGGGCGAGATCGTTGCGCAGCACGTACAGCAATGCGGTATCGGGCGCGGCGTCGACATCGCAGGCCTTGCCGTTGACGGTCAGCCGCGTCGTGCTCTGCGTCATGCTCCGTTGCCCTCGCTGCGCTGCAAAACCCTGCGCCGGACGTCGGGGAAAGATACCGTTTGTATACAAACGTGCAAGCGCGCGGTCCCGCACCGCGGCGTTGCCCGCTTTGTGGCCGGCAGGGCGAGGCAAATGAATTGTTATGCAGCAATCGGATTTTCGCTGGCGGCGCCGCTTGACAGGATTTCGGTCCGCGCGCAACATTGTTCGTATACGAACAAAGTGATCGCGCCGCCAAGCCGCGGGCGTGATCGACGCCGCTTCGATTGCAGGCTTGTTCATGACCGATGCGACGATCGCCGGTGGCGACAAGATCCGTTGCGATGCCTGTCCGGTGATGTGCTACATCAAGCTGGGCGCGGCTGGCGCGTGCGATCGCTATGCCAACCACAACGGCGAACTGGTGCGCGTCGATCCCCATATCGTGCTGGAGCGAACCGTGACGCATGGCGGCCGGCTGGTGCCGTTCCAGGCCGGGGGCGGCGACTGGGACGGCAAGATCGTCCATGCGCCCAACGTCTTCGTCACCGCGATCGGCGCCGGCACCACCTATCCGGATTACAAGCCGGCGCCCTTCATCGTGTCCTCCGAGATCGACGGCGTCGACATGGTCACGGTGGTGACCGAAGGCATTTTCAGCTATTGCGGCGTCAAGGTGAAGATCGACACCGACCGCTATCTCGGCCCGGAGACGGCGACGGTTCGTGCCGAGGGCGAGGCGATCGGTCATGTCACGACGGGTGAGTATGGTTCGCAGATGCTGTCGCTCGGCGGCGTGCATCATCTGACCGGCGGGTCCAAGAAGGAAGGGCGTGTCACCTGCGACGCGCTGATGGACCTTTCCAATTGCAAGCCGGTGGAACTGGTGATCGATGGCGGCGCTACGGTGGTGGTTCAGGCCGGCTATCCGCCTGTCGTCAACGGCGTCCCCGAAGAGCGCATGCGCGTCGGCTGCGGCTCGGCGACGATCGGCATGTTCGCCAAGCAATGGCACGGCAAGGTCGACGAGGTCGTGGTGGTGGACGACCACATCACCGGCGTTCTGTCGGAGCACCAGGCCGGCAAACTGCTGGATATCCCCGACACCGGAATCAAGATGAAAGGCCGGCGCTCGACGCCGGGACGTTATTTTCAGGTCGCCGAGCCCGGCACCGGCTGGGGCGGCACGAAAATCTCCGATCCCCTGTCGGTGCTGGGGCCGTTCAATCCGAAGCAGGCGCGGCCCGGTCTCACCATGCTGATGGTTTCGACCACCGGCGAGCATGCGGCCTATTACCAGCTCGACGATCAGCTCAAGCCGGTCGAAAAGCCGATGCCGCCTGACCTGAAACTGTCGGTGGAGCGTATCCAGGAAAATTGCGAACCTGCGTTGTGCACGGTGCTGTTCATGGGTGGCGCCGGCGGCTCGCTGCGCGCCGGCGTCACCGACAATCCGGTGCGGCTGACGCGGTCGGTCAAGGACGCGCTGACGCGGGTGACCTGCGGCGGCGCACCGGTTTACGTCTGGCCCGGCGGCGGCATCACCTTCATGGTCGACGTGACGCAGATGCCGGCGGGCGCGTTCGGCTACGTGCCAACGCCGGCGCTGGTCGCGCCAATCGAGTTTACGCTGCGGCTGTCCGACTACGCCGCGCTCGGCGGCCACATGGATCATGTGCGTCCGCTGGCGTCGCTGCGGGACAGTACCGAAACCCGCCCGATGCCCTATATCCCGGGGCAACGGACATGACGCGGCGTCCGCAGATCGCGCTTCTTGCCGACGGCAGGCGATTGCATCTGCAGGACGGCCCGATCGATCTGGTGATCGAGGCGAATGGCAGCGGCACGGAAGTGAGCGCCGCCTATGACGCCGCGGCGCGGCGCTTCACTGGCCTGCTGGATGAACTTTGTGTCGAACTTGCCGAATTGCGGCAGGCGGTTGTTCCGGGGCGTTGCGCGCTGAGAGGCGTCGTCGCGCGCCGGATGCACGCGGCCGTGACGCCCTTTGCTCGGGATCATTTCATCACGCCGATGGCGGCAGTGGCCGGCAGCGTCGCCGAGGAAATCCTCGGCGCGATGCTGGGCGCAACGCGGCTTGACCGGGCTTTCGTCAACAATGGCGGCGACATCGCGCTGCATCTGGCCGACGGCGAGAAGTTCACCGTCGGGCTGCTGGACCGGCCGGATCGGGAAGGCTTGATGCGGACATTCGAGATCAAGGCCGACGACCCGGTCCGGGGCATCGCGACCAGCGGACGGCACGGTCGCAGCTTTTCGCTCGGGATCGCCGACGCCGTCACCGTGCTGGCGAAAACCGCGGCGCAGGCCGATGCCGTCGCCACCGTGATCGCCAATGCGGTGGACCTGGCCGGGCATCCCGCCATTGTCCGTTGTCCGGCCAATGAGTTGCAGCCCGACAGCGACCTCGGTTCGCGGCTCGTCACCCGCAACGTCGGACCACTGGGGAAACGCGAGATTGACCTTGCGCTGCGGGCAGGGGTGAAGCGGGCGCAGCAAATGCTGGCGACGGGATTGATCGAGGGTGCGACCTTGCGTCTACTGGGCGAGACGGCGGTGGTGGGCGCAACAGGGAGCCGGGCAGGCGCGTTGCCGGCGTTGCATGAAAGTGCGATGCAGGGCGTGACGCATACCGGAGCGGGGCAGGCGGCATGAGCGCGGTTATTCGCAAGATCGTCACGGTGGTCGAGGAGACCCATCTGGAGATGGGCCAGAAGGTCGCGCCGCCGACGCGGCGCGCGGCGGCGATCGCCGTGATCGAGAACCCATTCGCCGGCCGCTATGTCGAAGACCTTTCGCCGCTGATCGCGATCGGCGAGGAGCTTGGCGAACTGCTGGCGCAGAAGGCGGTCGCAGCACTCGGCATCGATGGCGCGCGGGCGCAGAGCTACGGCAAGGCCGCGGCGGTCGGCGAAAACGGTGAACTCGAGCACGCGGCCGCAATCCTGCATCCGAAGATGGGCGCGCCGGTGCGCAAGGTGCTGGGCAAGGGCGCGGCGCTGATCCCGTCGTCGAAAAAGCGCAGCGGGCCGGGAACCACGCTCGACATCCCGCTCGGTCACAAGGACGCAGCGTTCGTGCGCAGCCATTTCGACGGCATGGAGGTGCAGATCAACGACGCGCCGCGCGCCAACGAGATCATGGTCGCGGTGGCGGTCACCGACAGCGGCCGGCCGTTGCCACGTGTCGGCGGATTGACGGTTTCGGAAGTCAAGGGCGAAGACGGCTTGAGATAGTTTCTCAGACATCGGAGGTAAGTGATGCGACGTAGACATTTGCTTGGAGCAGGACTGGCGATCGCGGTGACCGGCATGGCGGGCGGCGCCATGGCGCAGGGCGAGATCAAGATTGGCGAGATCAACAGCTATTCGCTGTTGCCGGCCTTCACCGAACCCTATCGCAAGGGCTGGCAGCTGGCGCTCGAGGAAGTCAACGCCGCGGGCGGCATCAACGGCAAGAAGCTCGTCGTCATCTCCAAGGACGACGGCGGCAAGCCAGCGGATGCGACCACCGCGGCCAACGAACTGGTGTCGAGCGAGAACGTGGTGATGCTGACCGGCACGTTCCTGTCCAACATCGGGCTTGCCGTCAGCGATTTCGCCAACCAGAAAAAAGTATTCTTCCTGGCGGCGGAACCGCTCACCGACGCCATCACCTGGTCCAAGGGCAACCGCTACACCTTCCGCCTGCGCCCCTCCAACTACATGCAGGCGGCGATGCTGGTGGAAGAAGCCGCCAAGCTGCCGGCCAAGCGCTGGGCGACGATCGCGCCGAATTATGAGTACGGCCAGTCGGCGGTCGCGGTGTTCAAGAAGCTGATGTCGGAGAAGCGCCCCGACATCCAGTGGGTCGACGAGCAATGGCCGCCGCAGGGCAAGATCGACGCCGGCCCGGTGGTGCAGGCGGTTGCCGCCGCGAATCCGGAAGCGATCCTCAACGTCACCTTCGGCGCCGATCTCATCAAGCTCGTGCGCGAAGGCAATACCCGCGGCCTGTTCAAGAATCGCGCGGTGGTGTCCTTCCTCACCGGTGAACCTGAATATCTCGATCCCTTGAAGGAGGAAACTCCGGAAGGCTGGATCGTCACGGGCTATCCCTGGTACGACATCAAGACGCCGGACCACGACAAGTTCCTGAAGGCCTATCAGGCCAAGTTCAACGACTATCCGCGGCTCGGCTCGATCGTCGGCTACCAGACCATCAAGGCCGCCGCCGCGATCCTGGCGAAGGCCAACTCGACCGATCCGGAGAAGCTGATCGCGGCGGCCCAGGGTCTGACGATGCCATCGCCGTTCGGCGAGATCACCTTCCGCAAGATCGACCATCAATCGACGCTCGGGGCCTATGTCGGCAGGACAGCGCTGAAGGATGGCAAGGGCGTGATGGTGAACTCGGTCTACCGCAAGGGCGCCGATTATCTGCCGAGCGATGCCGAAGTGGAAAAGATGCGCCCGAAGCAGTGAGGTGTATACTACTCCCTCGCCCCGCTCTCGCGGGGTCGAGACGAGCGAAGCTCGCTCTTAGAGGGTCGGGGTGAGGGGCTCTCTCCACGAGTCGTATTTCGCTGATAGACCTGTACCCCCTCACCCGGATCGCAAGGGCGACCCGACCTCTCCCCGCAAGCGGGGCGAGGTAAGCAAGACCTCATCCGAAGGAGGCGAAGCGCCGTCTCGAAGGATGAAGGCCCCGCTCTGACGCCGCGCCAACCCGGACCGCCAATGGCCTTCTACTTCGTGCAGTTCCTGACCGGTCTCGCCAGCGCGGCGTCGCTGTTTTTGGTCGCGTCGGGCTTGTCGATCATCTTCGGCGTGACGCGGATCGTGAACTTCGCGCATGGCGCGTTCTACATGCTCGGCGCCTATGTCGCGTTCACGCTGACCGAACGCTTCTCCGGCGCGCTCGGTTTCTGGGGCGGGATCGTCGTGGCGGCGCTGGTGGTCGCGGTGATCGGCGTGCTGGTGGAGATGGTGCTGTTGCGACGAATCTACCATGCGCCGGAGCTGTTCCAGTTGCTCGCGACTTTCGGCCTGACCCTGATGGTTCAGGATATCGTGGTGCTGATCTGGGGCCCGGACGATCTGCTCGGTCGACGCGCGCCCGGCTTCCGGGGCGCGGTCGATTTCTTCGGCCAGAAGATCCCGAGCTACGACCTGTTCCTGATCGCGCTCAGTCCGATCGTTCTCGGCGCGCTCTGGCTGCTGTTCCAGCGCACGCGCTGGGGTGTGCTGGTGCGCGCGGCGACCCAGGACCGCGACATGGTGGCCGCGCTCGGCGTCAATCAGAAATGGCTGTTCACCAGCGTGTTCGCGCTCGGCGTCTTTCTCGCAGCGCTCGGCGGCGCGCTGCAAATCCCACGCGATGCCGTGCACCACGCGCTGGACCTGCGCATCATCGTCGAGGTGTTCGTGGTCGTGGTGATCGGCGGGCTCGGCAGCATCATCGGCGCCTTTGTCGCCGCCGTGCTGGTGTCCGAACTCAACGCCTTCGGCATCCTGATCTTTCCGAAGATCTCCATCATCCTGGTTTTCCTGGTGATGGCGGTGGTGCTGATCGTGCGGCCATGGGGGCTGTTCGGTAGACCGGAGGCGGCCGCGCGCCGCACGCCTGGCCTGACCGTTACGCCGTGGCGGCCGCTGACCGCGAATGAACGGTTACTGTCAGCAGGCGCACTGGTCGTTGCGGCGATGCTGCCGCTGGTCGCCGGCAATTATGCGCTTACCGTCGGCTCGGAGATCGCGATCTTCGTGATCTTCGCCGCCAGTCTGCATTTCCTGATGTCGGTCGGCGGGCTCGCCTCATTCGGTCACGCCGCCTATTTCGGGCTCGGCGCCTATGGCGTCGCGTTCCTGGCCAAGGCGGCGGGATTGCCGATGATCGTCTCGCTGTTGCTCGGCCCGCTGCTGGGCCTGCTGGGTGCTGCGGTGTTCGGCTTCTTTGCCGTGCAATTGTCCGGCGTCTATTTCGCGATGCTGACGCTCGCTTTTGCCCAGATCGTCTGGTCGATCGCATTCCAGTGGGTCGCGGTTACCGGCGGCGACAACGGCATCCTCGGCGTCTGGCCGGAAAAATGGGCAGCGAGCCCGGCGAATTTCTACTGGCTGTCGCTCGGGATCGCGACCGCCGCGGTCGCCCTGCTGCGGGTGATCGTGTTTTCGCCGTTCGGCTATGCGTTGCGGGCGACGCGGGACTCGCCGCTGCGCAGCGAAGCGATCGGCATCGACGGCAAGCGCGTACAATGGACCGCCTTCGTCATAGCCGGCACGCTGGCCGGGTTTGCCGGCGCATTGTTCGCCTATCTGAAGGGAAGCGTGTTCCCGGACAGCCTCGGCATCTCGCTGTCGGTCGATGCGCTGGTCATGGTGTTGCTGGGCGGCGTCGAGACGGTTTCCGGCGCCGTGATCGGCGCGATCGTCTTCAAGGCGGCCAGCATCTGGCTGGTGAGCCAGACCGATCTGTCCAAGCTGGTGATGGGCGGCTTCATCGTGCTGATCGTCGTGGCGTTTCCCAAGGGCATCGTCGGCACCTTGGAGGCGATCAGGAATCGCCGGCGATCCGCGGCGGCGAAACCCGTGTCCCTCAACTCCCGGGTCGAGACTGCCGAATGAGCATGGTCCCCACATTGCTGTCGGTCGAAAACCTGAGCAAATCCTATGGCGGCGTCCATGCCGTGCGCAGCGTGTCGTTCCAGCTCAGGGCCGGCGAAATCCTGGCGCTGATCGGGCCCAACGGCGCCGGCAAGAGCACCTGCTTCGACATGCTCAATGGCCAGAATGTCCCCGACAGCGGCCGCATCAACCTGCTCGGCGAGGATACGGTCGGCCGGAAGCCGCGCGCGATCTGGCGGCTCGGCGTCGGACGCACGTTCCAGATCACCGCGACGTTCCCGACCATGACCGTGCGCGAGAACGTGCAGGTCGCGCTGGTATCGTATGGCCGGCAGTTGTTCAATCTCTGGGGCTCGACCGGGAACTACGCGCGCGAGGAGGCGGGCCGGCTGCTCGATCTCGTCGGCATGGGCGCCTATGCCGGGCGGCCGTGCGGCGAACTGGCCTATGGCGATCTCAAGCGGCTCGAACTTGCGGTCGCGCTCGCCAACCAGCCAAGATTGCTGCTGATGGACGAGCCGACCGCCGGCATGGCGCCGCGCGAGCGAATTGAACTGATGCGGCTCACCACGCGTATTGCCCGCGAAAAATCGATCGGTGTGCTCTTCACCGAGCACGACATGGACGTGGTATTCGAGCACGCCGACCGTATCCTCGTACTGAACCGCGGCAGCCTGATCGCCGAAGGCTCGCCGGAGGAAGTTCGCGGCAACCCGCAGGTGCGCGCCATCTATCTCGGCGAAGGGCTGGTTTACGACGCGCGCCACCGCGAGGGAGCGGGCGCATGAAGCTGCAGGTTTCAGGCCTCAACAGCTTTTACGGGCCGGCGCACATCCTGTTCGACATCGCGCTCGACGTCGGCGAAGGCGAGGTGGTGACGCTGCTCGGCCGCAACGGCGCCGGCAAGTCGACGACGTTCCGTTCCATCGTCGGCCTGGTGGAAAATCGTTCGGGGCGGATATTGTTCGAGGGCAGGGACGTCTCGGCCGAGCTGACCCACGCCATCGTCCGCGGCGGGCTCGGTTACGTGCCGGAGGAGCGGCGCATCTTCACCGACCTCACCGTCGACGAAAATCTCGAAGTCGGCCGCCAGCCGAAACGTCCCAATGCGCCGCACTGGACGCGGGAGAAGCTGTTCACGCTGTTTCCAAATCTTGCCGAGATGCGCAACCGTCCGGGCGGGCGCATGAGCGGGGGAGAGCAGCAGATGTTGACCATCGCGCGGACGCTGATGGGCAATCCCTCGCTGGTGCTGCTCGACGAGCCCTCGGAGGGGTTGTCGCCGAAGATCGTCGAGCAGATGGTAGACGCCATCCTGGCGATGAAGAAGGAAGGCGTCGGCATCCTGGTGTCCGAGCAGAACCTGCATTTCGCGCGGCTGATTGCCGACCGCGCCTATATCATCGAACGCGGCAGGATCTGCTTCGGTGGAACCATGGCCGAACTCGACGCGCGGCCCGACATCCGGGACGCGCACCTGTCGCTGTAACCGGAACGAGGAAAGGCAAGGGCAGGGAGCGCAGATGGCAAGGAGTGTTTCGCCGAAACGGACCTTCAAGCCGGCGCGGCCGTGCTATGTTCTCGACGAGCAGATCGGCTTCATCCTGCGCCAGGTGTGGCAGCGCCACGCCACCATCTTCGCGCGCGAGATCGGGATCAACCTGACGCCGACGCAATGGGCCGCGCTGGCGAAGCTGAATGAGACCGGCCCGTGCTCGCAGAACCTGCTGGGGCGATTGACGGCGATGGACGTCGCCACCATCAAGGGCGTGATCGACCGCCTCACCGCGCGCGGCCTGACCGAAACCTGCCCCGATCCCGAGGACGGCCGCCGCCTGCTGGTCAGCCTGACGCGCGCCGGCCAGCAACTGGCGGAGAAGGCCGCGCCGAACGCGCTGGCCATCACCAAGGAAACGCTGGCGCCGCTGGACGCCAAAGAGCGCGAAACCCTGATGGCGCTGTTGAACAAGCTGCGCTGATCAGCGGCCGACGATCTCCGGCATCCGCGTTGCCGGCGGGGTGTTGCGGCTGCGCTGGGTGCGGACGATGCCGTCGATGATGGTCATGCCGATGCCGGGCAGGTCGCCGAGCTGCACGCTTTCCAGGATGTTCTTGCCGGCGGAATGCTGCGCCATGTCCATGATGACGAAATCCGCGGCGCGGCCGACCTCGATGATGCCGCAGTCGAGCGCGCGCATCCGCGCGGTGTTGCCGGTGGCCAGGCAGAAGGCGATTTCGGCCGGCAGTTCGCCGAGCGAGGAGAGCATCGAGACCATGCGAAGGATGCCGAGCGGCTGCACGCCGGAGCCGGCCGGCGCGTCGGTGCCGAGGATGACGCGGTTGAGATCGCCCATTTCGCGCGCGATGCGTAGCGTGAACAGCGCCGAACGCTCGTTGCCGTTGTGGACCAGCTCCAGCCCGCGCTTGCAGCCCTCGCAGATGCAGCGGATCTGGTCGTCGGGCAGCGCGGTGTGGCCGCCATTGATGTGACCGACCACGTCGGTATCGGCTTCCAGCACCACGTCCTTGTCGATCAATCCGGAGCCGGGGATCGAGGGCCCACCGGTGTGGATCGTGCTTTGAATTCCGTATTTGCGCGCCCAGCCCACCATCTTGCGCGCGGTCGGCCCGTCCTTGACGCCGCCGAGGCCGACTTCGCCGAGCAGCTTGACGCCGGCTGCGGCCAACTCCTTGAAATCGTCCTCGACCATCTCGCACTCGATCACGGGCGCGCCGGCATGAACCTTCACGCCGCCGGGGCGGAGCGTCCAGAACGAACGCTGCGCGAAGATCGCCATCGCCTTCAGGCCGATCACGTCGCGGGGACGGCCGGGCATGTGAACCTCGCCGGCCGAGATCATGGTGGTGACGCCGCCGTGGAGATAGCTGTCGATCCAGTTGATCTGGTTCTGCCGCGGCGTCCAGTCGCCGGCGACGGGATGCACGTGACTGTCGATCAGGCCCGGCGCGACGGTGGCGCCGCGGGCGTCGATGATGGTGGTGGCGCCCTCGGTATCGACGTCCTTGAGGCGGCCGATGGCGGTGATCTTGCCGTTCTCGGCCGCGATCGTGTCCGCATCCAGGATCGGCCGCTCCAGCGCCCCTGACAGCAGCAGCCCGATATTGCGGATCACCAGCTTGCTCGGGCCGGCTGCCTCAGGTGCATCGTGGGCCATCGGTTTGTCCTTTGTGTTCAATGCTTTCGGGCGCGGAACGCCATCTTGCCCGCGGCTTGACGGCGGGATCAAGCTGGATTATTCATTCGTATACGAATGATTGTGTACAAACGATGCGAACATTGCAGATCGGCCGCCGCGCGGCGGGATCGGCAAGGCGGAACAGGCAAGACGGGATCGGTCAGGATGAGCAACTTCAACCAGGAAAGCGTCCTCAGCGTCCATCACTGGACCGACACGCTGTTCAGCTTCACCACCACGCGCGATCCCTCGTTTCGTTTCAGGAACGGCGAGTTCACCATGATCGGGCTGAAGGTCGGCGAGAAGCCGCTGCTGCGCGCCTACAGCGTCGCCAGCGCCAATTACGAGGACCGGCTCGAGTTCTTTTCGATCAAGGTGCCGGACGGGCCGCTGACCTCGCGCCTGCAGCATCTGAAGCAGGGCGACGCGATCATCGTCAGCCGCAAGGCGACCGGCACGCTCGTCATTGATAATCTCGAAGACGGCCGTAACCTCTATCTGATCGGCACCGGGACCGGCCTCGCCCCGTTCCTGAGCGTGGTCAAGGACCCGGAAACCTATGAGCGCTTCGACAAAGTGGTGCTGCTGCACGGCTGCCGCCGCGTCAAGGAACTCGCCTATGGCGAGATGATCACCGAAAAGCTGCCGAACGACGAACTGATCGGCGACTACATCCGCAACCAGCTGATCTACTACCCGACCGTGACGCGCGACCCCTTCCGCAACCGCGGCCGCATTACCGACCTGATCACTTCAGGCAGGCTATTCGGCGATATCGGGCTGGCCTCGCTCGACCCCGCCCATGACCGCGTCATGATCTGCGGCAGCCCGGCGCTGGTGACGGACACCCGCGCCCTGCTCACCGGCAGGGGCTTCGTCGAAGGCAACCACGGCGAGCCCGCGCAGTTCGTGGTGGAGAAGGCGTTCGCGGAGCGGTAGTCCCGGCCCGCCCCGCGCCGGGTGCCGAGCCCCACCCCGAGTCCCGGGCCAGGCGTGTCTGGCGCTGCGGCGGGAACTGCGGCTTCCGCGCCATATTCGCACGCCCGGCTTTTGACCACCTTTCGGCCCGCCGCACAATCGACTAGGGTTTTGCCCATCGCGACCGCAAATCGACAAATAGACGGTCATCGGCGAGGGGGGAACGCATTGAACGGTCAGGCAAGCGGGCGCAGCGAAGTCGTGCGTAGCGCCGGTGACGGCGTGCGGGGGCGCATGTGGGCCGGCCTGTGGGTTTCGCTCCTGCTGGCGATCCTCGGCTTCCTCGTCCTCTATCCGATCCTGATGCTGCTATTGGGCTCGCTAACCGACACCAACCCGGTCGTCGAGGGCATCTCGCTCCGTCATCTCTCGATCGCGAACTTCCTCACCGTGCTCGCCAACCCCAATGTCGCGGAGGCGCTGGTCAACACGCTGATCGCCTGCGGTGGCGGGACCCTGATCGCGGTCGTGATCGGATTGCTGTTCTCCTGGATCGTCGTCCGCACCAATACGCCGTTCAAGGGCTTCATCGCGGCCGCCAGCATCTTGCCGTTGTTCGCGCCGCCGCTGGTGGCGGGCGTCGCATGGGCCATTCTCGGTTCGCCCAAGACCGGCCTGATCAACACCATGTTCAAATGGATCGGCCTCGACTGGCGTGTCGATTTCTATTCGATGTGGGGTCTGGTGATTGTGTTCGGCATCTACTACGCGCCCTACGTCTACATGTTCACCTCCTCGGCGCTGCGCAACATGGACCCGAGCCTGGAAGAGGCCGCCGAGATTTCCGGCGCCAGCGCCTTCGCGACGCTGTTCTCGGTGACGTTTCCGCTGATCATGCCGGCGATCATCTCGGGCATGCTGCTGTCGTTCATCGTCATGCTCGGCATCTACGGCATCCCGGCGGTGCTGGGCGCACCGACCAACCTTGCGGTGCTGACCACCTATATCTTCAAGCTCACCAACTGGTCGCCGCCGCTCTACAATACCGCCGCCGCGGTCGCGATCATCCTGATGGTGGTCACCGGCCTTCTTGTCTGGCTGCAGCACAAGGTCTTGAGCGGCCGCAGCTACACGACCGTCGCCGGCAAGGCGTTCCGGCCGCGCAGCCTCGACCTGGGGCGATGGCGCTGGTTCACCTTCGGCCTCGGCTTCGTCTACCTTCTCGTCGTGGTGCTGCTGCCGCTGCTGGCGCTGATCGTCGCCGCGTTTCGAAAATTCATGTTCATCCGTGATGCCGCCAGCCTGTTCGACCTCAAGCAGTATTCGCTGATGCATTTCTACAGCATCTTCGACAATCCGCTGACCCTGCGTTCGATCTACAACGCGGTCGAAGTCGGGGTCATCACCGCCGTGGTCGGCGGCGCGCTCGCCTTTGCCATCGGCTATACCATTCACCGGACCCAGGTGACGGGCCGGCGCTGGATCGATCTGATTTCGACCATTCCGGTGGCCATCCCCGGCCTCGTGGTCGGCGTCGCCTATCTCTGGGCCTGGATCGGAATTCCCGCCGGTCTTTATGGGACGATCTGGATTCTGGCGCTGGCGTTCATCGCGCGCTTCATGCCCGATACCGTCAAGGCGCTGTCGACCTCGTTCCTGCAGATCCACCGCGAGCTCGAGGAAGCAGCCTGGGTCTGCGGCAAGGGCGTGCTCGGCACCATCAGGACGATTGTGTTGCCGCTGGCGCGGCCGGGCGTGATCGCGTCGATGACGCTGCTATTCGTGCTGGCGATCCGTGAACTGGGCTCGTCGCTGTTTCTCTACACCAGCAACACCATGGTGATGTCGGTGCTGCTGCTGGACTATTACGAGGGCGGCAATCTTGGAAAGACCGCCGCATTCAGCCTGGTGCAGACGGTTCTGCTCGGCGTTCTCATCGGCGGCGCCAACTGGCTGTCGCGCGGTGCGACGCAGGGCAGCGTCGTGCGCGCCGGATAACAACTCAAAGGGAGGATTGGCCATGGATAGAAGGACATTCACCGGGATCGCCGCGTTCGCCGGGCTGGCGGGCCTCGCATGGTGCGGGCCCGTGCAGGCGCAGCAGTTCGGATCGCCCGAACTGATCGCGGCGGCCAAGGCCGAAGGCAAGCTGGTGTTCTACACCGCGAATTTCGCCGAGGTCGAACAACAGGTCATCAAGGCTTTCAACAAGCGCTTCCCGGAAATCAGGATCGAGATGGTGCGCGCCCCGGGCGGTCAGCTCATCACGCGCGTAAAAACGGAAGCCGCCGCCGGCAAGCTCATCGCCGACGTGATCGATCATTCGGACCGCTCCCTGATGCTGCCGCTGGCCGACATGTTCCAGGATTACGCGCCGCCGAATGCGGCGGACTACAATCCCGATGCACAGATTTCACCGAAACTGTGGCCGCGGGTCACGCTGGTCTGGTCGATCGCCTACAACTCCGAACTGGTCAAGGATCCGCCGAAATCCTGGAGGGACCTGACCAAGCCGCAATATGAGAAGATGACCGGGCAGGTGATCGCCCAGTCCGGCGGCACAACCTGGACCCGCATCATGTTCGAACGGCAGGTGCTCGGCGAGGATTACTGGGCCAAGCAGGCGGCGACCCGGCCGATCCTCTATCCCTCTGGCGCGCCGATGTCGGATTCGATGGTGCGTGGCGAGGTGGCGATGGGGCCGTTGCTCTACAACGCGATCTATCCGAAGCAGAAGGACGGCGCGCCGATCAAGATCTTCTTCCCGCCGGAGGGAGCGCCGGTCAATCCCTACGCGAGCGGCATTCCCAAGACCGCGGCGAACCCCAACGCGGCAAGATTGTTCTTGAACTGGTGCCTGTCGCTGGAGGGGCAGACCTTCATGATCAAGGAACTCGGGAACCTGACCTCGTTGAAGGTGCCGCCCGTTTATCCCGAGGGCTTCGATCCCAAGGTGGTCAAGGTCTGGTATCCAAAATTTGATGAGTACGTCAAGTTGCAGTCGGCCTGGGTCGCGGAGTGGGACAAGACTTTCGGGTACCGGCAGTGAGCGATCGCGTGGAGAAAGCGCGCTCATGACCGCGACGCTTGAAGTCACCGATCTGCGTAAGCAGTTTGCGATCGGCCGGCCGGCGGTCGATGGCGTCAGCTTCAACGTACCGGCCGGCGAGATCGTGGTATTGCTCGGCCCCTCCGGCTGCGGCAAGACCACGACGCTGCGCTGCGTCGCAGGTCTGGAGCATCCGACGTCGGGAGAAATCAACATTGCCGGCAGGGTCGTATCCTCGCCGGAACGCGGCATTTCGGTGCCGCCGCGGCTGCGCGAACTCGGCATGGTGTTTCAGTCCTATGCGGTGTGGCCGCACATGACGGTGCGCCAGAACGTGGTCTATCCCCTGAAGCATCGGAAGTTTTCCCGCAGCGAGGCCCGTCGCATGGTCGACGAGGCGCTCGAACTGGTCGGCCTTTCGGAATATGCCGAAAGGCCGGTGGTCGCGCTGTCGGGCGGCCAAATGCAGCGGGTAGCGCTGGCGCGCAGCATGGTCTATCGGCCGCAATTGCTGCTGCTCGACGAGCCCTTGTCAAACCTCGACGCCAAATTGCGGCTGCGGCTGCGCGATGATCTTCGCGTCATCCTCAAGCAGACCGGGATGACCGCGCTGTACGTCACCCATGACCAGGCCGAGGCGGTGGTGCTGGGCGACCGCATCGGCGTGATGCGCGACGGCAAGCTGCTTCAGATGGATTCGCCGGACGCGATCTACAATCGCCCGGCGGACTTGTTCGTCGCCAACTTCACCGGCGCGACCAATGAGCTTGCGGGCACGCTGGTATCACGGAACGGCGCGTACGGCACCGTGGATTTCGGCGACGGCAGGCGGGGAGAGGTGGCGTTGCTGCAATCGCTCGGTGCGAATGAGAAAGTGCGCGTTGCGTTGCGGCCGGAGAACATTGCGATCGGCAGGCATGACGGCGTCAACGTCTTTTCCGCCCGCGTCGTCGACCGCCGCTATCAGGGCACGCAGACCGCCTATGGCATCGAACTGTTCGGCCGCCGGCTGGAAGTGGTGGAGCTGGGCACCGCGGCCCGGCATCAGGTCGGTGCCGAGACCCAGGTCTCGCTGCCGCGCGAGAGTTGCTGGGCCTATCGAGACACCGGGTCGTTGGCAGATGAGTAACGGCTGGTGATCCGTCGTCATCAGCGTTGGATCCTGACTTCCCGAAGGGCCCCCCCGGATGACCACATCGGACCAACCGCAGGGTTTGCAAGGCGACGCGACCGACAAGGCGAAGCTGCGCCAGAAATACGCGGAGGAGCGCGACAAGCGGCTTCGCCCCGATGGCAACGAGCAGTATCTGCGCGTCGCAGGGCAGCTCGCGCATTATCTCGACGATCCCTACATGCCGGTCGTTCCTCGCGAGCCGAAGACGGATCATGTCGTCTTTGCTTTCATCGGCGGCGGCTTTGCCGGGCTCGCCACCGCTGCCCGGCTTTCGGAAGCCGGTGTCGGGGATGTCAGGATCATCGAGAAGGGTGGCGACTTCGGCGGCACCTGGTACTGGAACAGGTATCCCGGCGCGCAATGCGACACCGCCTCGCTGGTCTATATGCCGCTGCTCGAAGAAACCGGCTACATGCCGTCGGAGAAATACGCGCACGCGCCTGAAATTCTCGCGCATTGCCAACGCATCGGCAGGCAATATGGTCTCTATGGCAACGCGCTGTTCCATACCGAGGTCGTGAGCCTGGAGTGGGACGCGGCGACGTCGCGCTGGCATGTCAGCACCAACCGCGGCGACGCCTTCACCGCGCAATTCGTCGGCATGGGGACGGGGCCGCTGCATGTCCCCAAGCTTCCTGGCATCGCCGGCATCGAGTCCTTCAAAGGGCACTCCTTCCATACCAGCCGCTGGGACTACGCCTACACCGGCGGTGATCCCAAGGGCGCGCCGATGGCCGCGCTGGCGGACAAGCGCGTCGGGATCATCGGCACCGGCGCCACCTCGGTGCAGTGCGTGCCGCATCTGGCGCGCGCCTGCTGGGAACTCTACGTGTTCCAGCGCACGCCGTCGTCGGTGGACGTCAGGGCCAACGCGCCGATTGATCCCCATTGGTTTTCGGAAATCGCGACGCCGGGCTGGCAGCAGCGCTGGCTTGAGAACTTTACGGCGAACCAGGCCGGAGGTACCGCGGAGGAGGATCTGGTGCAGGACGGCTGGACCGACCTGTCACGGCGAATTCGGGCCAGGATCATGGACCTGCCGCGCGAGCAGCGAATCCCGAAGAACATGCTGGCGGCGTTCGAGGATTCCGATTTCGAGAAGATGGAGGAGATCCGCGCCCGGGTTGACGCGATCGTCGGCGATCGCGAAACCGCGGCCAAGCTCAAGGCCTGGTATCGCCAGCTCTGCAAGCGCCCGTGCTTCCACGACGAATACCTGCAGGCCTTCAACACCCCGGGCACCTATCTGGTCGATACCGACGGTAAGGGGGTGGAGCGGATCACCGGAAACGGCGTCGTCGTCGCCGGCAAGGAGTATCAGCTCGACTGCATCATCTATGCCTCGGGATTCGAAGTCGGCACCGAGTACAAGCGACGGGCGGGCTTCGACCTGGTCGGCCGCGGCGGGCTCAGGCTGTCGGAGCATTGGGCCGCGGGCATGCGGACCAAGCACGGCATTCACGTCCATGGTTTCCCGAACGCGTTCTTGGTGCAGCCGACGCAGGGCGCCAACCTGATTTCCAACGTGCCGCACAATTTGACCGAGGCGGCGAGAACCATCGCGCTGATGGTCGGCCATGCCCTGGCCCAAGGCTTCAAGGAAATTGAGGTCACCCGCGAGGCCGAGGATTGCTGGGTTGAATTGCTGTTGACCGGCGCCGGCCGGATGATCGGCTCGCCCGACTGCACGCCCGGCTATTACAACAATGAAGGGCGCGAGCCGGGGCCCTCCGCCAAGCTCAATGTCGGTCATCCTGCCGGCCCGTTGGCCTATTTCAAATACATTGAGGCATGGCGCAGCAGCGGCCAGTTCGAGGGGCTGACGTTTCGCTGACGCCGTTCGGATTGCTCGACCCTCGGTACGCTGCAAGGGAGCACACAACAATGAGCCAGTCAGCCACGATGGAAACGATCGGAGAATCTCCGAAGGAAGCTTCCGCGCAGGTCATCGCGCAGCACGCGGCGACGCTGAAGGCACTGCCGTTCTCCGACACGCGCGATTTCGACGACGCCGCGCGCGGTTTTCTCGGCACGGTGGAGAACGCCAGGATTGTTTCGCCGCAGGGCAGGGTGGTCTGGAGCCTGGAACCCTATGGCTTTCTGTCGGCCGAACAAGCCCCGGCCACGGTCGATCCCAGCCTGTGGCGGCAGTCGCGGCTCAACATGCATCACGGCCTGTTCGAAGTGGTGCCCGGCGTCTATCAGGTGCGCGGGCTCGACATCGCCAACATGACGCTGATCGAGGGCGAGCGCGGCGTCATCGTGGTGGATACGCTGACCTCGATCGAGGGCGCCCGGGCGGCGATGGAGCTCTACTTCAAGCACCGCGGCAAGCGGCAGGTCAGCGCCGTCATCTTCACCCACACCCACACCGACCATTGGGGCGGCGCGCGTGGCGTGCTCGACGATGAAACGCTCGCCGGTGGCCGGGTTCCGATCATTGCGCCCAATTTATTCATGGAGCACGCGGTCTCGGAAAACATCATCGCGGGACCGGCGATGCTGCGGCGTGCGCAATATCAGTTCGGGCCGTTTCTCGCCAAGGGCGTTCGCGGCCAGGTCGATTGCGGGCTCGGCAAGTCGATGGCGGCGGGCTCGGTGGCGCTGCTGCGCCCGACCGATCACATCGTGGCGACCGGCGACAAGCGAATCATCGACGGCGTCGAATTCGAGTTCCAGATGGCGCCGAACAGCGAAGCGCCGGCGGAGATGCATTTCTTCATCCCGCGCTACAAGGTGCTGAATCTGGCGGAGAACTGCACGCATAATTTCCACAATCTGCTGCCGTTCCGTGGCGCTGACGTGCGCGACGCGCTCGCCTGGTCGAAATATCTCGGCGAGGCGCTGCAGATGTGGGGCGGCAAGGCGAATGCGATGTGCGGCCAGCATCACTGGCCGGTCTGGGGACAGGAGCGGATCGACACCATGATCCGCCAGCAGCGCGATCTCTACAAGTTTGCGCATGACCAGACCATCCGCCTGATGAACCACGGGCTGACGGCGACCGAAATCGCGGAAGTGATCCGCCTGCCGGCGAGTCTCGAGGGTGCATGGCACGGCCGCGGCTATTACGGCCACATCAGGCACAATGTGAAGGCGATCTATCAGAAATATCTCGGCTGGTACGATGCCAACCCTGTTCACCTCGATCCGTTGCCGCCGGTCGAGTCCGGCAAGAAGTACGTCGAGTATATGGGCGGCGCGGATGCTATCCTGGCGCGCGCGGCCAAGGACTTTGCCAGGGGCGAATTCCGTTTCGTCGCGCAAGCCGTGAGCCATCTGGTGTTCGCCGATCCCGAAAACCAGGGCGCCCGCGCCATCCTTGCCGACACGTTCGAGCAGCTCGGCTACGCCTCGGAAAGCGCGACCTGGCGCAACGCCTATCTGTTCGGAGCCCAGGAACTCCGGCAGGGCATGCCGAAGGCGCCGCCGCGTGCGGCGATACCGCGCGAAACGCTGGCGGCGCTGCGTACCGAACAGCTCTGGGACGTGCTTGGCGTCCGGCTCAACGGATCCAGGGCCGAAGGCAAGCGCATCGTGCTGAACTGGAATTTCACCGATACCGGCGAGACCTTTATCCTCAACCTGGAAAATTGCGCGCTGACCTATGCCGCCGGCGCGCAAGCGGCCGACGCCGACGCCGGCTTTACGCTCTCGCGCGGCGCGCTAGACGAGGTCATCGCCGATTTCATGACGTTTCCGGAGGCGGTCGCCGGCGGCAGGATCAAGACGTCCGGCAATCCGACGCGGCTCGGCGAATTGATGTTGCTGATGGACGAGTTCCCGCGGATGTTCGAGATCGTCGAGCCGAAGCGAACCATGGCAAGGTGAGACCCGAAAGCACAAACTTGTGTCCTCCCGGATGGGGAGGAGATGGAGCCGGTTTTACTCCGCGCTGCTGACCAGCTTGATGCGCGGTCCCGGCGCCTCCATCAGGTTGCGATAGGCCGCCAGATAGTCGAGCGCCATCCGGCGGGCCGTGAAGCGTTTCTCGAACTGCCTGCGGATTGCCGCCCGGTCCATCGCTGGGAGGCGATGGACGACGGCGACAGCGCTGATTTCATCTTCGACGACGAAGCCGGTGAGGCCGGGGTCGATGATCTCGGGCACGGATCCCCGGTTGTAAGCGATCACCGGCGTGCCGCAGGCCATAGCCTCGATCATGACGAGGCCGAATGGCTCCGGCCAATCGATAGGCAAAAGCAGGCCAAGCGCGCCGCTGAGAAAATCCGGCTTCTCGCGGTCAGAAATTTCGCCGATGAATTCGACCAGCGGATTGGCCCTTATCAGCGGGGAAACCACCTCTTCGTAATACTCTTGGTCAGCGCGATCGATCTTTGCCGCGATCTTGAGGGGAATGCCGCAGCGGGCGGCGATCTGGATGGCGCGGTCGACTCCTTTTTCCGGTGCGATGCGCCCGAGCACGGCGAGATAGGACGGCTTCACCGGCTTCGGTATCAGCAGGTCCTCGGGCAGGCCGTGGTAGATGGTTCCGGTCCAGTTGGCTTGTGGAACCGGCCGCCGCTGCGCGTTCGAGATCGATACCACGGGAACACGGGGGAAGGCGCTGAACACGGGTTGCAGTTCAGGGAGATCGAGCCTGCCATGCAGCGTTGTCAGGAAGGGGGTCGGTTGCCGGTAGAAGAGTGAGAACGGGTAATAATCGAGATGAAAATGCAGAAAATCAAACTCTTCTTCGTCGCACTTCTGACGTACGCGCTCGAGCATCACCATGTGCAGAGCGTTGGGGTCGCGGACCGAACCGTCGAGACGTAGCGCCTTGGGCCATGTGGCATCGAGCTTTGCGGAGGTTCTGGAATCGCCGCTGGCGAATAATGTGACTTCATGCCCCAGCGCGACCAATTCTTCAGTCAGCCAGTGCACCACCCGTTCGGTTCCGCCATAAAGCTTGGGGGGAACAGCCTCCGTCAGCGGTGAAATTTGCGCGATGCGCATTTACGGTCTCCTGTGCTCAACCTCACCAAGCCTCGATTCCGCTGGCGCCAGCGCATCAGACAGTGGAACGTTCCGGCTCGCGCCAGGTTCCCTCGAACCGTATCTTGCTTCCTCCATACGGCCGTCTTGCTGTTGCCATCTCACGCAAACAGGTTCGTCGCCGTCTTGATGTTGTTAAGGCCTGCTGCGACGGCTCGCGCGAGTCGGCCGAGACTCGCTCGCCTGATCTAGCTGTGTGCGGTGCCGGAAGCCGGTTTGCGTCAAGTAAACGCGTTCACTAGAAATCCCAAGGTGTGGTTCCGATTCGTTCGGAACGAACGATACCCTAGAGGATCGCTTCGAGGTGCGAATGATAGCCGAAGTCACCCAGTTGGTTAAGTCCCATACGCCTGAGCAGGTCTTGGAGTCGCCTTTCTACATTCCCATGACCGGTCCGGCGACGCGGCCGCGACGCTCGCTGAAGCACGATGACACTTTCATTGTTCTCGATAGTCACGGCGACATCGGTGCGTCCGCAGGCGGTCCCGACGGCCTGTTCAACGCCGATACGCGCTATCTTTCCCGCCTTGAAATGGTGCTCGACGACGTCCAGCCGTTGCTGCTCGGATCCAATCTGCGCGACGACAATTCGGCGCTAACCGTCGATCTCAGCAATTCCGACGTTTACCGCAACGGACGGCTGGTGCTGCAGAAAGATACGCTGCACATCATGCGCTCGATGTTCCTGTGGCGCGGTACGGCCTACCAGCGGATCGCGCTGCAGAACCATGGCGACCGTCCGGCGAGCTTCGACCTGTCGCTGCTGTTCGACAATGATTTCGCCGACCTGTTCGAGGTGCGCGGCGAACACCGGTCGCGGCGCGGGACCGGTTCCAGCCGGTTGCTCGGCCCGGCCGAAGTCGTGCTCGAATACAAAGGGCTCGACGGCGAAGGGCGCTCGACCACCCTGCATTTCGATCCGCGGCCGACCCGGCTTTCCGTCAATTCGGCGACCTATCATTTCGAACTGGCGCCAGGCGAAACGACGGCGTTGTTCGTCGCGGTATCCTGCAACAAGGCGATGACGCCGAAGCCGGTTTCGTTTTTCCGCGGCCTCTTGGCCCACCGTCGCGAAATGCGGCGAGCGAGCGCCTGCGCGACCAGCATTGAGACTTCCAACAACATTTTCAACGAGGTGCTGTGCCGTGCCACGGCCGACCTCAACATGCTGATGACGGATACGCCGCAGGGCCGATACCCCTATGCCGGCATCCCCTGGTATTCAACCACCTTCGGTCGTGACGGATTGATCACCGCGATGCAGATGCTCTGGGTCGATCCGCGCATTGCCCGGGGTGTGCTGCGTCGGCTCGCATTCTTTCAGGCCAGGGCGGTTGATCCGCTCGCAGACGCCGAGCCCGGCAAGATCCTGCACGAGATGCGCGGTGGCGAGATGGCGGCGCTGCGCGAGGTACCGTTCGCGCAATACTATGGCAGCGTTGATTCAACACCGCTTTTCGTGCTGCTGGCCGGCCTCTACGTCGAACGCACCGGCGACGAGGAAACGCTGGCCGAACTGTGGCCGGCGATCGAGGCTGCGCTGGAGTGGATAGACGTGTCGGGCGACCCCGATCGCGACGGTTTTGTCGAATATCGGCGCGCAACCGAGCAGGGGCTCGCCAACCAGGGCTGGAAGGATTCATTCGACGCCGTGTTTCACGCCGATGGACAGCTTGCCGAAGGCTGTATCGCGCTGGCGGAAGTTCAAGGGTATGTATTCGCAGGCAAGAGGCTGGCGGCGCGCTGTGCCCGCCGCCTCGGGATGACCGATCGGGCCGCCAGCCTCGAAGCCGAGGCGTTGCGCCTTGCCGAGCGGTTCGAGGAGGCGTTCTGGTGCGAGGATCTCGGCACCTATGCGCTGGCGCTCGACGGCGCCAAGCGGCCCTGCAGGGTGCGAACCTCCAACGCCGGGCAGCTTCTGTTCACCGGCATCGTCCGGACCGATCGTGCCCGACGGGTCGCCGCCGATCTCATGAGCCACAAGTTTTTTTCGGGTTGGGGCATTCGTACCGTTGCGAAGGGTGAGGCCCGCTACAATCCGATGTCCTATCACGATGGCTCGATCTGGCCCCATGACAATGCCCTGATCGCGCTCGGTTTCGCGCGCTACGGGTTGAAGCATTCGGTGGCGCATCTTTTCAAGGGACTGTTCGACGCCGCCAGCTATATGGATTTGCGGCGGCTTCCGGAACTGTTCTGCGGCTTCCGCCGCGAAAGGCGGCGCGGTCCGGTGCTCTACCCCGTCGCCTGCGCGCCGCAGGCGTGGGCGAGCGCGACGCCGTTCACCCTGTTGGAGGCCGCACTTGGTCTGGAATTCGATGCCGATCGTGGCGAGATCAGGCTGCGCAATCCTCGGCTCCCGGAGTTTCTGAACGAGGTCTTGTTGCGAGACCTGCGGCTCGGTTCCTCCAGCGTCGACTTGCGGGTTCGCCGCCACGGTGAGGAGGTGTCGCTCGAGGTGCTGCGAACGCGCGGCCAGATTCAGGTGTCGATCGTCTTGACGCATTAAGGGGCCTTCGGCCGAGAATGTGGCCCTTTATCGTCGTGGTAGAAGCGATTGGCGTCTACATCAGCGCCACCTCTACTGGAGTCGCGGCGGACGTTTTGAGAGTAAGTCGCGCGGTCAACAGCGCCGCAAGCGCCAGCGCCACGCCGACGCCGGCGATGCAGGCGATCCATCCGAACGAATCAAACAGTCCACCGAGCACCGCGCTGCCGATAAGGCCACCGAGGAAATAGCAAGCGAGATAGGTTCCGCTGGCGACGCCGCGGTTGTCGGCGGCGGCCTGCCCGACAAAGGCGGTGGCGCAGGCCTGGGCGAAGAAGGTGCCGACGCCGACCAGCACCATGCCGGCCAGGACCTCGGGCAGACGCGACGACAGCATCAGGGGCAGGCCCAAAGCGGCCACCGAGAGCGCGCCCCAAATCGCCGGCCGGGTGCCAAAGCGCGCCGCGGCCCTGCCGGCGAACAGCGTGGTGACGACGGCCGGCGCAAAGACGAAGTAGACCAAGCCGAGATCCATCCGCCCGAGCGACAACGGCGCGCGGACCAGCACAAAGTTCACAAAGGTGAAGGTGCCGATGAAGGCGAACAGGATGCAGAAGCCGATGGCAAAGGCCGAGCGCAGCGCTGGGTTGCGCCAATGGCGGATCGTCGCCGCGAAGGGCGACTGCGTTGTCGGCATCGCATGCATGGGCTTGACGCGCGCAACGGTGAAATAGACCAGCACCGCGCCTGAGAGGTTAAGCAGCGCAAAGAAGTAGAAGTTCGATGCCAGTCCGAGCGTATCGGCTACGGCGGCCGATACCAGCCGCCCGACCAGGTTGCTGGCGACATTGCCGGTGATGTAGGCCGCGAACGCGCTGCCCGCATCCATCGAACTGCATTGTTCGCCGAGATAGGCCAGGGTCAGTGCGAACGCCGAGGCCATGCAGAGGCCCTGCGCGACGCGCAGGATAGCGAACATCGTCAGGTCAGGCGCGCTCGCCAGCAACGTGGTGGGGATCGCGAGCAGGACAAGGCTCAGAAGGATGCCGAGCCGGCGGTCGATATGCGGGCTCAGGAATCCGACGACGAGGCCCGCGATCGCCATGCCGAGCGTGCTGGCGTTGACCGCGAAGCCCATTTCGGCGGGGGACACGTTATAGTGCCGGGTCAATGAGGGAAGGATTGCCTGGGTCGCGAACAGGTCGACCACTGTCAGAAAGGCGGTGAGGCCGATGACCAGCGATCGCAGCACCACGCCGGGGGAGCGACCATGCATTTCCATCGTCTCGGCCATGTTGGTCATGACGTTTCGCGCGGGGTAGGCGAAAAGAAGGGATGTGATGCCCGGGCGTGTGGGGCGACACGGGGGGACTCCCGCGCATCACATCCGGCAACGAGACCTCGAACGGCGCTCGTTACGGCTCCTTACATGTTGTGGTCGTGCGGGTCCTTGCGGACGTCGCCGACATAGAGAATGACGGTTTCCTTGCCGAGGTTCTTCCACCAGTGCGAGGTGCCGGCGACTTCCGGCCTGATTTCACCGGCTTTATGCATGATCGGCTCCGAGCAGTTGCTGGCATATTCCACGATCTCGCCTTGCTGGATGAAGATCAAGGCCGGGCGGTCGTCATGGCTGTGCCAGGGCACGATGCCGCCGGGCTCGATCGTCAGCTTGCGGAAGCGCAGCTCGCGACCCTTGATCTTGGCCGGCTGCTTCTCGAGGTTGATCGAGCCGAGCGTGACGTCGGTGACGCCGACCGCCTTGTGGTCGACCATTTCTCGGACGTTCGGCTTCATCTTGCCGGCCGGGCATTCGCCGGCGGTGGCGTATGGGGCGGTCGCCACGATCAAGCCGACGAGGCCTAAGCCTCGCCAGATCGCGCGTGATGAAATGTTAGGTTTGGACATGTTGGTCTCCTCTCTCCTGGTTTTTCTTGCCTTGGCCCGACTGAGCCGGTCGGCTACCGCACGACCATCATCCAATTCGCGCTCTGGCGGAAATGCCGGTTGACTCTGGACTCCATAGCGTTCCGCTATGTGGCTACCCATGACCGAGCATGTGCTTGATGTCGGAGGAGAACGTCGGATAGGCGTAAACATTCTCCCGGATCTGGGAGGCGGTGATATCAAAGCGCATCGCCAGCCCGAAGATATTCACTAGCTCTTGGCCAGCGTGCCCGACAAAATGGGCTCCGAGAATGCGGTCGGTGGCGCGGTCGACAATCACCTTCGACCATGCAACGGTCTCGGCATAGGTTTTTGCTGAGAACCAGTCGAGCATGTCGTTGACGTGGACGTCGACCGCCACGCCCGCTTGCCTTGCTGCGGCCTCGGTCAGACCGACTGCGGCAAGCGCGGGTACGGTGTAGACCGACGTCGCCATGTGCGCGTAGTCCGGGCTATGTTTCGCCCCTTCCGCGATGTTGCGGCCGACGATGTCACCCTCATAGGTCGCGATCGGCGACAGCTGCGGCGAACCCGGCATGGCGTCGCCGCAGACATACACATTGGGGTTGGAGGTCGAGCGCAAATGGCGGTCGACCGCGACGCGGCCATCGGCGTGTTCGACCTGGCCTGCTGCGAGGTCCAGCGCATCCACATTGGCTACGCGGCCCGCGCCGTTGACGATGCGATCGGCCTCCGCTGCGTGCTCGGCGCCGTCATGGGTGAATACGACGCGCAGGCGGCCGTTTGCCCTTTGGACCCGCTTGACGCTGACGGCGGTCCTGACCCGAATGCCCATCCGCTCGCTTTCGGCCTGCAGTTGCGCGACCGCATCGCCATCCATCGCCGGCAGCAGCCGCGGCAGCGCTTCGAGAATCGTGACCTCAGTGCCGGCTCGTGCATAGACGTGGCCGAATTCCAGCGCGATCACGCCGCCACCGATAAAGATCACGGAAGTGGGCAGCTCGCGTTCGCTGAGCATTTGGTCCGAGGTGATCATCAACTCCGCGCCGGGGATCGGCAATGGCCGCGGCTTCGACCCGGTCGCGATCACAATGTAGCGGGCTTCGAGTACGCGATCGCCGACGCGGATGGTATTGGGGCTTGCGAAAGCGGCGCGGCCCCGTACCACCTCGACATTGCGTTTGGCCATCGAGCGCGCGAGATTGGCCGGAATGCCCTTGATCATGGCCTGCTCGCGGTCGATCAGCGCGGCCCAGTCAAGCCGCGGCTTGCCGACGGCGACGTGATGAAACGATGCCCGTTCGATCTCGTGCAGCGCGTGACCGGCGGCGACCAGCACCTTCTTCGGCGTGCAGCCCCGATTCGGGCAGGTTCCGCCGAGAAGATCGGCCTCGATCATGGCAACCGACATGCCTGCGCGCCGGACCGGCCCGGTTACGCCGATGCCGGCATTGCCGCCGCCCAGAATGACCACGTCGAACTTTTCCGGTGCCATCGCTCTGCTCCTGTGCCGGCGCCTGAGACGATCGGGCTGCGGCGCGCCGCAGCCCGACGGTGCCAAGCGCGTTGGCGGCCGGTTTACTTCGCCGTGATGGTCGAGGTGATCGAGCCGACCACGTTGGTTGCCATCTCGAACTGCGCGACGCGATCCCTGATGTTGTGGCGCCTGGCGATCCAGGCAAAGTCAGTCCAGACCGCCCAGACGTCGCCATTGTCATCCTGCGTCAGCAGCAACCGGACTGGCCAGTCGAGCCCGGCGTTCGGGTTCGAGGTGATGAACTGGGTCCCGAGCGGGGGATTTCCGAACACCAGCAGCGTCGAGGGGCGCAGCTTGATGCCGGCATCGGCGGCAAGCTTCGACTGGTCGATCTCCATGAAGAACTTGATGCCCTTGCCGGCGATGTCGGCCTTGATGCGGGCGATCGCCTCGGTCATCGGCACCGCGCTTTTCACCCGGACGACGCCGTCATCGCTATCGGCCCGCGCAGCGACCGAAAGGACGAGCAGAGCCAGCGTCAGCGAGATGCAGAAATTCACAAAGCGGTTGGTGGCACGGCGGGTCATGAAAGCCTCCTGTTTGCGCATGCGCTTGGCATGGTGTCTGGAACAGGATGGACGCCGGGGCCGGAAATATGAAATGCGTAGCTGCTCTCAAGTCGATAGCATTCGGCTATCGGCATTCTTCGATGCGTCGCGGCTATCGAACCGATTGTGCAACGGCATTTCTCATTTCTGATAGGTCGCCTTCTGATGGGTCAGCGCCCGATTGGCGGGCGCCTCCAATCCGTGAGGAAACCCCAATGAGACCGCTCTCGAAGACCCTGATCGCCGCCGCCGCGCTTGCCGCCGTCGCCACCTCCGCCTTCTCGCAAGTCCCGTGGGAGTTCAATCCGGGCATGGCTTACATGTATGCCGGTCCCGGGAAAATGTCGGCGATGGCGATGGCCGCCACCCCGAAAAACCACGACGCCATGATGAAGAACGCCGTCAAGGTACCCAACAACACCGTCTTCTTCATGGACAAGGGCCAGCTCTACTCGACCTCGGGCATGCTCGACCCCACCGGCAATTTCTATCTGCCTTGATCCAGCGTCGCTGCAACAGTCCGGGCCGCCCTTGCGGGGCGGACCGGACTGGAAAATAATGAAGGAACGCCGGAGTACGAGATGACGGCCTCGCTATCGCCAGCCAATGCCGAACGCCTGAAGCAAGCATTCCTGCGATGCCGCGACATGGAAGGCAGCCTGCGCGAGCAGCTCGAAGCCTATGCCGCGGCGGGCAGGGAGATCTTTCCGGCCTACGGCGAAGCGGTCGATCGGCTGGTCGCCCGCTTGAACGAGAATGGCGGCGGCGAAAATGCGCCGCGGCCCGGGGAGGCGATGCCGCCCTTCGTGCTGCCGGACGAGACGGGCCGGCTGGTCAGCTTGCAGTCTCTGATCGATAAAGGGCCGGTCGCAGTCATGTTCTTTCGAGGCCACTGGTGCCCTTATTGCCGGCTCAACGTACGGGCGGTGATCCAGGCCCAGGATCGGATCAAGGCATTGGGCGCGCAAACGGTTGCGATCATGCCGGAGACGCAGGCCTATGCCAAGAAATTCAAGTCGGAGGCGAACGCACCGTTTCCGATTCTAGCCGACCTTGACAACGGTTATGCGCTCTCGCTCAATCTGGCGATCTGGCTCGGCACTGAGATCCAGCAGCTGCTATCATATCAGGACATGACGAGGTTCCAGGGCAATGACGGCTGGGTGCTGCCGATACCGGCGACCTTCGTGGTCGGCCGTGACGGAATGGTGAAGGCACGTTTCGTCGATCCCGACTTCCGCAAGCGCATGGAAATCGACGACCTGATTGCCGCGCTGAAGGGCACGAGTGAAGAGCGCTAGCGCGTCGTCATCTTTGACGCCCCCGCAGACTTGCCGACGACTTGCTGCCAGTCGGCGCCGCGTAGTATGCGCATCACGGTGGAGGCTACGGCGGTCCTTTCGCGTCCGGCGACGCCGTAGAGATTGACGGTGCGCCGGGCGTCCAGTCCTTCGACCGTGGAGCGCTTGAGCGTCGGCGGCAGCGAGGCGGTATCCGGCACCACGGCGACGCCGATATCGGCTTCGAGCAGCTCGATCAGATCGCGTTCCGATGAGATTTCGTGGCCGCGGTCGACGTCGAGGCCGTGTTCGCGAAGCGAGATCTTTACCTGCGCTGCATGCTCGCAATAGTTTCGCGACAGGAATTGCTCGGCGCGAAGATCATTGAAATCGACCTTGTCGAGCGCCGCCAGCGGATGGTTCCTGTTGATGGCGAGTTGAAAATTCTCCGTGAACAGCGGCCAGGTATCGAGCCGGTCCCATTCTTCGCTGATTTCTGCGGCGATGCCGAGTTCGGCTTCGCCCCGTTTGAGAAATTCGGCGACCTCGCGGCTGTTGCCGCGCAGGAACCGGAATTCCAGCCGGTTGAACAGCCGCTTGATCTGGTCAAGATGCGGAATCAGCAGCGACAGATCGACGGAGTGCGTAAGCGCGATCCTGAGCGCGCCGACTTGGCCGCTCTTGAAGGAGGAGGCGAGTTCGCGCGCGCCGGTCGCCGCTTCGTAGCATTGCTTGAGCAGCGGGTGCATGCGCTCGCCTAGTTCGGTCAGTTGCGCGGCGGGGCGCTCGCGCCGGAACAGATCGCCGCCGAGTTCCGCTTCAAGCTGCTTGATGGCCCGCGTCAGCGACGGTTGCGTGACATTGCACTCGTCGGCGGCGCGCGTGAAGTTGAGGACCCGCACCACGGCCAGGAAGTAGCGAACCTGATGCATCTCCACGATCGTTGCCCCGATCTTGTGTGCCGACAGTCTACCCCTTCGCGCCCTCCGATGTCACCAGAATCGCCATAGCGTCAGCCTATGATGTTGGAAGCCAAACGGCATTTCCTTAACTGGCGCTCCACGCGCAGATTTCGTTGAGAACAAGGCTCCCGAACACACTGACGAACCGAGCGAAAGGGCGGCCATGGATATCCGGCTGAAGGCGGAAAACGCAGCGACAATGGCGCTTGCCGGCAGAGTCTCGCTGGTCTCGGGCTCGACCAGCGGTATCGGACTAGGGATTGCCCGCGCGCTGGCCAGGGCCGGTTCGGCGGTGGTTCTGAATGGGCTTGGGGCGGCCGCCGAGATCGCTCAGACCAGGCGGCAAATGGAGGAGGAGTTTGGCGTCCAGGTCAGCTATTCCGCGGCCGACATGACCAGCCATGAGGCGATCGCTGAGATGATCGCCGCGACGATCGCCGGACATGGCCGGCTGGACGTGCTGGTCAACAATGCCGGCATTCAACATGTGGCGCCGCTCGATCAGTTTCCGGTCGATAAATGGGACGCGATCCTGGCGATCAACCTTTCGTCGGCTTTTCACACAACGCGGCTGGCGCTACCGGCGATGCGCCAGAACAATTTCGGGCGGATCGTTAACATTGCTTCCGCACATGGACTGGTCGCATCGCCCTTCAAGGCGGCCTATGTCGCAGCCAAGCACGGCATCGTTGGTCTGACCAAGGTCACGGCGTTGGAGACCGCGGAGGAATCCATCACTTGCAACGCGATATGCCCGGGCTACGTCTACACCCCGCTGGTTGAGGCGCAGATCGACGGCCAGGCCAGGGCGCACGGTATATCCCGCGAACAGGTCATCCATGACGTGCTGCTGGCGCAGCAACCGAACAAACGCTTTGCTACGGTCGAAGAGCTGGGCGCGCTGACGGTGTTTCTCGCCGGCGACGCGGCGGCGTCGATCACCGGAATCGCGTTGCCGGTCGATGGCGGCTGGACCGCGCATTAGCATGACAATCACACGAGGGAACGTGACATGAACGATAGAAAGGACGTCTCGTCTTCGACCCATACCAGATCGACTGGGTCCGAGCCTGGACAGATCGTGCTGGTGCTGCAAGGCGGCGGCGCGCTGGGCTCCTATCAGGCTGGCGTCTACCAGGCGCTCCAGGAGGCCGGGATCGAACCGGACTGGATCATCGGCACCTCGATCGGCGCCATCAACGCTAGTCTGATTGCCGGCAACTCACGGCAAAACCGGCTGTCGCGCCTGCGCGAGTTCTGGAAGAAGATGGAGCAGAATCCGGTCTGGAGCTTTCGCGACATCTTTCCGGGTTTCAACGAAAAGCTTTCCTATTGGTCGACGGTGACCAACGGCATCCCGGGCTTCTTCCGACCCAACCCGCTGGCCCATGCCGGCGACTCCTATCCGTTGGGTCCCGATCAGGCCGGCTATTACTCGACCGCGCCGCTGGAGCGCACCTTGAGCGAACTGGTCGATTTCAATCTGCTCAATCAGTGCAGGCCGCGCCTGACGGTGGGCGCCGCCCATGTCCGGACCAGCCAGATGCGCTATTTCGACAGTCGCGACGGCAAGATCGACGTCAAGCACATCATGGCGTCCGGTGCGCTGCCGCCGGCGTTTCCGGCGGTACGCATCGACGGCGAACTCTATTGGGACGGCGGCATTCTGTCGAACACACCGACGGAAGCCGTGTTCGACGACAATCCGCGCAAGAATTCATTGATCTTCGCCGTGCATCTCTGGAATCCGTCCGGCGCCGAACCGACCACGATGGCGGAGGTGCTGAACCGCCACAAGGACGTGCAGTATTCGAGCCGGATCGCCAGCCACATCGCCCGGCAGCAGCAGGCGCACCGCCTGCGCCACGTCATCAACCAGCTCGCGGCGCGTTTGCCGGAGGCTGAGCGCAACAACGCGGCGGTGAAGGAGCTGGTGGGGTATGGGTGTCCGACACGGATGCACGTCGTGCGTCTGCTCGCCCCGCAGCTCAGTCGCGAGGACCACACCAAGGACATCGATTTCAGCCCGTCGGGAATCATGCAACGCTGGGACGCCGGTTATCAGCACACCAAGGCGGTGCTCGACCGGAAGCCATGGATCGGCGAGTTCGATCCGTTGTCCGGAGTTGTTCTCCACGAGCAGGTGGAAGTCATGCCAGAGGCAGCTGAACGAAATCACGCGCCGATGAAAGGCGCGGCCGTCTTGCGGTACAATGCGTTGTAACAGGCCGCCGAAAGATCCCAGCTAAAGGATTGCGCCATTGCGCTGCGGCGCATCGCGTCGAGGCGATCCTTGGCCCGAAAGGTTTCGAACGCGCGCCTGACGCCGCCAAGGAAGGATTCCGCCGAGGGTTGCGCGAACAGAAACCCGGTTTCGCCGTCCTGGATGGTCTCCGCCAGCCCGCCGGTCTGGTGACCGATCGGCAGCGATCCGAACCGTTGCGCATACATCTGGCTCAGCCCGCACGGTTCGAACCGCGAGGGCATCAGCGTGAAGTCGCTCCCGGCGAATATCCGCCGCGCCTGGGCGTCGTTGAAGCCGATGACGACGCCGATCGCCTCCGGCCTGCGGCGATGCGCCTCGACCAGCGCCTGCTCGATCTCGGGTTCGCCGCTGCCGGTCACCACGATCTGCCCGCCGGCCTCGATGATCTCGTCGGCGGCGGACAACACCAGATCGACGCCTTTCTGGTGAACCAGCCGGGCGACCAGGCCGAACATCGGACCGCGCGACAGCGCCAGGCCAAACTGCCGGCGGACATAGTCGGCGTTGGCCCGCTTGCCCTCCCAATCGCCGGCGCCAAAGGGCTGCGCCAATTGCGCGCAAGCGCTGGGGTCCCAGCTTTCGTCGATGCCGTTCAGGATGCCCGTCAGCTGGGCGGCGTCGGAGCGCAGCCGGAGCAGGCCTTCCAGCCCGCAGCCCAGTTCGCGCGTCGTGATCTCCTTCGCATAGGTCGCGCTGACGGTGGTGAGGTGCGACGCATAGACGATGCCGCCTTTGAGGAATGACAGCTTGTCATAGAATTCCAGCCCGTCGATGTGGAAGGAGCTCTCGGGCGCCCCGATCCGACGCAACGCGTCGCGCGGGAACAAGCCCTGATAGGCGAGATTGTGGATGGTCAAGATTGATGGAACCCTCGCGCCCTTCCAGGCGAGGTATGCAGGAGCCAACGCGGCCTGCCAGTCATTGGCGTGGACCAGATCCGCTGCCCAATTCTTGTCCAGCGTGCCCATCGCCAGCTCCGCGGCAGCAGACGCGAACCGACCGAAACGGATCTCATTGTCCGGCCAGTCGCGGCCGGATTCATCGCCATAGGGATTGCCCGGTCGCTCGTACAGCGACGGACAGAGCAGCACATAAACCGGCAGGCCGTCCCTGGTCGAAGCCCGCCCCAGCGCGCAGGCTGGCATTTCCGCCAACGCGGCGCATTGTCCAACGATTTCAATATGCGTGAACTGTTCGACGACGTCCCGATAACCGGGCAGCATGATGCGGACGTCACTCCACGGGCGGAGGGCTCGGGGCAGCGCCGCGGAGACCGCGGCGAGGCCGCCGACCCGGACGAAGTCATCCATTTCCGTGGTAACGAACAGAACCTTCAAGGGATTACCCTTTACCCACTTAGAGCAGGAGTGATGCAAGAAAGGGTCCAAGTTGCCGGAGCGACAACTCCCGCCCTGGTCATCGGTTCCCTGTGTGACAGCCTTTCCTGCCGAGGCAGCCCGATTTAGGGTCAGGCTGGTCGCGGGCGATCAGGCGTTGCGGCGATGGCCTTGAGGGAACGAGTATGGCGGATGACAATAGGGGAAGTTTGACAGGCAGCCTCGCGGGCCTGCGCGTCCTCGACTTCTCGACCACGATTGCCGGCCCCCATTGCACGCGGATGCTGGCGGACATGGGCGCGGAAGTCATCAAGATCGAGACCGGGGAAGGCGAGACGATGCGGACCCGCCCGCCGGTCCGGAACAATTGCTCGACCGTCTTCGGCCAGCTCAATGTCGGCAAGAACAGCCTGGTTCTGGATCTGAAATCGCCCCGGGGAGTGGAGGCCGTCCGCCGGCTGGTCGCTACCGCGGACGTGCTGGTGGAGAATTTCCGCCCGGGCGTGATGCGGCGGTTGCAGCTCGACTACGCATCGTTGCAAGCCCTCAATCCCAAGCTGGTCTATTGCTCGATCTCCGGCTACGGCCAGACCGGGCCGTCGGCGGAACTGCCGGCCTATGCGCCGGTGATTCATGCGGCATCGGGCTATGAAATGGCGCATCTGGCCTACCAGCCCGGGCGAAGCCGACCCGACTATTGCGGCATCTATCACGCCGACGTCCTCACCGGCGTCTATGCGTTCGGCGCCATTTCGGCGGCGTTGTTTCAGCGCGGGCGAACCGGGCAGGGACAGCATATCGACGTCTCGATGCTGGAATCGATGTTGAGCCTGACACTGAACGAACTGCAATGGTCGCAATTCGAGGTGAAGCCGACGCAACGGCCGATGTTCGGACCGATCGAGACTTCCGACGGCTATGTGATGGTCGCGATCGCCAGCGAAAAAACGTTCCAGAGCCTGATGAAGGTGATCGAACGTCCCCAATGGGTGAACGATCCGCGCTTTGCCAAATACTCCGATCGCCGCGAAAACTGGGCGAGCCTGATGGAAGGCGTGGAAGCGTGGTCGCGCGCCGTAACTACCGAAGGATGCCTTGCTGCGCTCAACGCGCACGGCGTGCCCTCGTCGGCCTACCGTACCGTCGCCGAGGCGCTGCGCGACCCGCAGATCGCCCATCGCGGCGCGCTGGCCGAAGTCGAAGATGGCGGCGGGAGCTTCACGGTTCTCAACCTGCCGTTCCGCATGTCCGCCGCCCGGGTATCCGCGGCCAAGCGCGTGTCGACGCTGGGCGAACACACGCGCGCGTATCTCAAGGAGACCGGCCTGACCGAAGACGAGATCGCGGCCTTTGCCGACTAGGCATAGAGGGTCCGCACCCGGCTGACGGTCCTCTCTGGCCGCCAAAGGATAAATCCCTCGGCTTTTCATCCGGGCGAATGCGAACGGCCTTGCCCGCGACGGCGTTTCCGGACAATCTTGCCACTGGCTATCCGCGATCCGGAATACCGGACGCACGAAACATTCGGGAGGGAGCACCCATGAAAGCGGCGATCCGATCGAGCGCGTTTGCGCGAATTTTTCTTGTGGCGGGATTTGGCGTGGCAGCGTCAATCACGACCGCGTCGGCGCAGGGCACGCCGGCCACGACGCTTCGCTACACCACGGGCGCCCCTGCCAAGACGCCCTGGGTGACGCAGCTTGAGCGCTTCGTGGTGGATGTCGCCGAAGAAAGCAAGGGCGCGCTCAAGATCGATCCTTTCATCGCCGCCCAGCTCGGCAATGAGCAGGATACAATCCAGCAAATCGCCCGCGGCCGTATCGACATGGGCGGCTTCTCGACCGGCGCGGTGGCGCTGGTGCTGCCGGAATTGTCGGTGCTCAGCATTCCGTTCCTGTTCGGCAGCACGGCCGAGCAGGACTGCATCATCGACAAGCACATGACCGCGCCGATATCCGCTGGCCTCGACAAGAAGGGTATCAAGTTCCTGGGATGGACCGAGGTCGGCACGGCCGATGTGATCGGCAAGCGGCCGTTCGTATCGCCCAACGACGTCAATGGCCTGAAGGCCGCCGCCGCCAGCAACAAGGTTTCCGCGGCGCTGTGGTCGGCGCTGGGCGCCAACCCCAACCCGATCGGAATCACCGAAATATCGTCGGCGTTCCAGACCGGGCTGGTCGATGTGCAGGCGCAGGTCGTCACCTTCTACCTGCCATCCGGACTCAACAAGATCGCGCCGGTGCTGACCCGGGTCGAGCTGGCGGACGCGCCCGGCATCATCGTGATGAACAAGGCCGCTTGGGACAAGCTCACGGCCGATCAGAAGTCGGCGCTTGAGCGGGCGACTGCGCGGCGTTCGGCGGACCTGCTGCGCAAGGAAATCCGCAGCTTCGAGCAGACCCTGCGCGACCTGCACGTCAAGGGTGGCGGTCAGGTCGTCGAGATCACGCGCGAACAGCGCGAGGAATGGCGCAAGAAGATCAAGCCGGTATGGCCGACCATGATCAAGGAAATCGGCCCTGAAGGCGAAGCCCTGTTCAAGGCCATCGAAGCTGGACGAGCGGGCTGCGGCGCGTAAGCCACCGGGGGCGTCCCGCCCTCGAGGCTTGCAGGGATCAAATTTTCTTCCAACGGACGGGTTCGGCCGCAGCAAAGGCCGAACCCCGGTCCACCCCTCATCCAGGCGCCGCAAATGTCTGAACACTCGCAAAAGACGACAGCGGTGGGAGCGCCGCGCTGGGCGCATAGTTTCGCCGCCAACTGGCACACCGTTGAGTGCTGGGTGGCCGTCGCGGCCTTCACTTTCATCGCCGTGATTTTGTTGCTCGATGTGCTCGGACGCGAACTGCTTGGACCGATCGTCCGTCTGATGGGGATGAAGCAGGCCACTGGAATATTTGCAGCGCAGAAGATGTCGGTGTTTGCGCTGGTGATCGGCAGCTTCGCCGGCATCGGCATCGCCACCGCTACCGGTGCCCATCTGGTGCCGCGCGTGGCCTTCAATCTGGTTCCGGAACGTTGGGGCCCCACACTGGATCGTCTCGCCGACCTCATCACTGGCGTGTTCCTGCTGATCGTCGCCTATTATGGCTTCCGCTTCGTTCAGTCTTCGATGGCGACCGATTTGAGAGCGCCGGTGCTCAACTGGTCTGTCTGGCCGTTCCAGCTGGCGATCCCCTTGGGGTTTGCGTCCGCGGCGGTACGCTATCTTCTGTTCTCCGCCTGGCCGGGTCTGAAGCCGTTGCCGCCGGAGTTCCAGGAATGACCGCGCTCCTGCTGGTCGGAATCGTCCTGGCACTACTGATCCTGCGTCAGCCGCTGCTTGTCATCCTGATGTCGGTCGCCGCTTACATTCACATTGTCTGGGGACAGGCCAAACTTGATTATATCATTGAGGACATGTGGGTCGGCCTCGACAAGGAAGTGATTCTGTCGATTCCGCTGTTCATCCTCTGCGGCAGTGTGATGACGCGCGGCTCGATTGCCCAGCGTCTGATCAATATTCTGGCGTCGATCACCCGCCCGCTGCCGGGCGGCATGGCGGTGGCCTGTGTGCTTTCCTGCGCGGTATTCGCAGCAATTTCTGGCTCTTCGATCGTGACCATGCTGGCGATCGGATCGATCATGTATCCGGCGATGCGGCAGGCCGGCTATAATTTGAACTTTACACTCGGCGCGATCATGTCCGGCGGAACCCTCGGCATCATCATCCCGCCGTCGATCCCGATGATCATCTATGGTCTCGTGACCGAAACGAGCGTTACCGATCTGTTCGCCGCCGGCTTCGGTCCCGGAATCCTGCTCACCGTCGTGCTGTCCATCTATTCGGTCTGGGTCAACCGGCATATGCCGACCGAGCGGTTTGACTTCGCTCACTTCCAGGAGGCATTCAAGAATGGCATCTGGTCGGCGATGATGCCGGTGATCCTGCTCGGGGGCATTTACACCGGCTACTTTACCGCGACCGAGGCCGCGGCGGTGGCGCTGTGCTATGCCATGCTGGTCGAAGTCTTCATTCACCGCGAGCTGAAACTCGCCGACTTCTACAAGGTGGTACTCGATACCTCGAAACTCGGCGGGTCGCTGTTTCCGGTGCTGGCGATAGCACTCAGCCTCAACATCATCCTGACTGAGCACCGCGTGCCGCAAATGCTGGTGACGGCCATCCAGGGCTACATCACCAGTCCGCTGATGTTCATGTTGGTGGTCAACGCGTTGCTGCTGCTGGTCGGTTGTCTTATGACGACAGGCGAAGCGATCCTGGTACTGGCCCCGTTGCTGGCGCCCGTCGCGGCGGCCTATGGTTACGACAAGGTGCTCTTCGGGGTGATCATGATTCTCAACCTGGAGATCGGCTATCTCACGCCACCTGTGGGATTGAATCTGATCGTGGCCATGAGCGCGTTCAAGCAACCGTTCGGACGACTCTGCATCGCCGCGATTCCCTTCATCTTGCTGATGATGTTTTGTCTGGCGCTCGTGATATGGCAACCCTGGATTGCGATGTACTTTGTAAACGGGAAGTTCTGATGTTGCGGGGCCGGGCTGCTGCGGACGTGGCAACGTCCGCCCGGAAACGGCAGCGAATACTTGCTCAAGAACAATAGCGACGGGAGAGATGCGATGAAGAGTTTTCAGGTCGCCGAGTTCAACGCCCCCCTGAAAGAGGTGGATCATCCGACGCCGCAGCCGACGGGCACGCAGGTGCTGATCAAGGTGAAGGCGGCGGGCGTCTGTCACAGCGACCTTCACATCTGGGAGGGCGGCTATGATTTGGGCCATGGCCGCAAGCCGCTGTCGCTGAAGGACCGCGGCGTGTCGCTGCCGCGCACCATGGGGCATGAGTCGGCCGGGGAGGTGGTCGCGTTCGGGCCCGACGTCACGGCCGCCGACAAGCGCGACCTCAAGGTCGGCGACGTTGCGCTCGTTTATCCCTGGCTCGGTTGTGGCAAGTGCGAGACCTGCGTGGGCGGTGACGAGAACATGTGCATCGTCAAGCCGAATTCGCTCGGCGTCTATTGCGACGGCGGCTACGCCGACCACATGACGGTGCCGCACCCAAAATACCTCCTGAACCTGAAGGGGCTCGATCCCGTCACCGCCGCGCCCTATGCCTGCTCCGGCGTCACCACCTACAGCGCGTTGAAGAAGGTCGAGTTCGCCTTTAATTCACCGATCGTGATTTTCGGCGCCGGCGGTCTTGGGCTGATGGCGCTATCGCTGTTGAAGGCGATGGGCGGCAAGGGCGCCATCGTCGTCGACATCGACGCGCGCAAGCGCGAAGCCGCCGAAGCCGCCGGGGCGCTCGCCACCGTCGACGGCAAGGCGCCCGACGCGCTGGAACAACTCGCCAAGCGGGCCGGCGGCCCGATCCGCGCGGTGATCGATCTGGTCGGCAACGCGCAGACCACCCAGCTCGGCTTCGATTGCCTGACCAAGGGCGGCAAGCTCGTGATTGTCGGCCTGTTCGGCGGCGGCGCGCCATGGGCCCTGCCACTGATCCCGATCAAGGCGATCACCATCCAGGGCAGCTATGTCGGCAATTTGCGCGAAACCGAGGAATTGCTCGAGCTGGTTCGCAACCAGAAAGTCCCGCCGATACCGGTGACGACGATGCCGCTCGCCAAGGCCAATCAAGCGCTCACCGACTTGCAGAAGGGCAAACTGGTCGGCCGCGCCGTGCTGACGCCGTAAGTCCGTCATTCCGGCGCGATGCGTAGCATCGAACTACGGTACGCAATTGCGCACCTGAGAATCTCGAGATTCCCCGATGCGCAATTGCGCATCTGAGGTCTGGTCCTCCGGACCATCCCGGAATGACTTCCCAAATAAGGATCCTCCATGTCCGCCAATAACGCTCTCCACATCGCCGTGCTCGGCGGCGACGGCATCGGCCCCGAAGTGATGACGCCGGCGCTGGAGGTCCTGCGCAAGATCGAGGCGACGAGCGACCTCAAGTTTCGCTTCACCGACGCGCCAGCCGGCGCCAACAATTATCTGGCGACCGGCAAATCAATGCCGGAGAGCACGGTGCGGCTGTGCGAGGAGGCGGACGCGATCCTGCTCGGCGCTTGCGGACTGCCTTCCGTGCGCTATCCCGACAACACCGAGATCATGCCGCAGGTCGAACTGCGCTTTCATTTCGACCTCTATGCCGGCGTTCGGCCGGCGCGGCTGATACCGGGTGTGCCGAGCCCGATCGTCGGCGCCGACCAGCGCGGCATCGATCTGGTGTTGATCCGGGAATCGACCGAAGGCCTGTTCGCCTCGATGGGCAAGGGCATTGTCACCGACACCGAGGCGCGCGAGACGCTGGTCATTACCCGCAAGACCTCGGAGCGCTTGTTCGAGTTTTCGTTTCGCCTCGCCGAACGCCGCAAGGCGCGCGGACGGGCCAATGGCGGGCTGACCTGCGTCGACAAGGCGAACGTGTTCCGGGCGTTCGCGTTCTTCCGCGAAATGTTCGATGAAGCCGCCTCGCGCCACCCCGAAGTCAGGACCGACCGGCTCTATGTCGACGCCTGCGCGCTCATGCTGGTGAAGCGCCCCTGGGATTTCGACGTCATGGTGACCGAGAACATGTTCGGAGACATTCTCTCTGACCTCACCGCCGGGTTGATCGGCGGCCTCGGCATGGCGCCGTCGGCCGACATCGGCGACCGCCACGCGGTGTTCCAGCCGTGCCACGGCACCGCACCCGACATCATGGGGCAGGGCAAGGCCAACCCGACCGCGATGATCCTGTCGGCGGCAATGATGCTGGACTGGCTCGCCGACAAGCATGGCCTCGAAAGCGCCGCCGAGGCCGGCGATCGCATCGAGCGCGCGGTCGACAAAGCCTATGCGGGAGGGATCAAGCCGATGGAATTCGGCGGCGGCAATGGCACGGCGGATATCACGAAGGCCGTGCTGGCGGCACTGTAGTCACCATTCTTGGATGACCGCGAAGCAGACAGTTCCGGAATATCCAGCGGCGCTATTTCCCCTTGAACCGCGGCTTGCGCTTTTCCATGAACGCGATGCGGCCTTCGCGGAAATCTTCGGAGTCCATGCAGACCGTGCCGATCTGTTTGACCGCTTCCAGATCGCGCCGGCTCTCGTCTTTCAGCACTTCGGAGATGGTGATCTTGGCGGCCTTGATGGCGAGCGGCGCGTTGCCGGAGATGGTGCGCGCGATTTCCATGGTCGCGCTCCACAGTTCAGTGTCGGGCAATACCCGCTCCACCAGCCCGATCCTTAGCGCCTCCGCGGCGCCGATCCGCATGCCCGTGTACATGATGAGCCGCGCCCAGGACGGCCCGACCAGCGAGACCAGGTGCTTGAGCCCGTCATAACCATAGGCGATGCCTAGTCGCGCGGCGGGAATGCCGAACTGGCTGTTGTCGGAGGCGAAGCGAATATCGGTGAGCATGGCGACCTGCATACCGCCGCCGAGACAGAAGCCGCGGATACAGGCGATGGTCGGCTTCGGAAAACTGGCCAGCAGCGCGCGCTGGGCTTCGCTGCGTCTGGAGTAGTCTTCGGAGGCCGCCGCGTTGTGGCGGGTCCTTTCGAACTGGCTGATGTCAGCGCCCGAGACGAACGCCTTGTCGCCGGCGCCGACCAGGATGACCACGCGGACATCGGGATCATCGCGCAGTTCGACCAGCGCGTGGCCCAATCCCTCCCACATCTCGAGCGACATGGCGTTGCGCTTTTCGGGATTGTTGAAGGTGACAATTCCGATCCCGTCGTCGACGCGCTGCAGGATCTTGCCGCCGGCATGGGAGTTTTCGGCCTTTTTGGGAGCGTCGAGCATCGGGCGCGGCTTTCGGTTGGAAGCGGGTGGCATCTTCGGCAAGGCCTGGATGGTCGGCCAAGCCTCAATGGCCTGCCAAGCCTCGCGGCAAGATCAACTGCCACACGGCTATCCCGCTCTCCGGCCGAGCTGGAGCTGATTACTTGGTGTATTCGCTTCGCTCTGACCGCAGCGGGATTGCTATCGCTCGTTCGCGGCGATCGACTCCATCAGGGACACCAGCTGTCGCTGTACGGTCTGGTCCTTGATCTTGCTGTAGGCGCGCAGCAGCCGCAGACTGAACGAACTGTCCAGGAACAGCAGGCTCTCGACCTCCCGCGCCTTGCCGTCGCCGTCGTAGAAGAACGTGACGGGCACATCGAGCGCCGTGGCGATTTGCTGAAGCCGGGCGGCGCCGACGCGATTGACGCCCTTCTCGTACTTCTGGACCTGCTGGAAGCTGACGCCGAGCTTGTCGCCGAGCTCCGCCTGCGAGATCTTCTGCTCCACACGACGCAGGCGAATTCGCTTGCCCAATTCGATGTCGGGCTTGCCGGCGCTGCGCTGCTTCGTTTTCTTTGCTACCGATCTGTTCATTCTGGTTCTACCGTCCTTCGATCGCCCCCCGGCGAATTGGGTCAGGGGTTCATCCATACTGGCCGCGTTAATCCGCCTTGACCGTGGTTTACCTCCGAAACTCCGGGGGAGCCCCGATAGACCGCAGGTAGCCACATGTATTCTTTATCGCCTGCGATGGCGACACTCAGCCGTCGCAGCGGTGGGCACATTGATGAAGCCCTCACTCCTACAATAGCCAAATTATCGGCCAGACCACAACTACCGCGAGTTCGAATGCCACATATTTCGGGCCGCATTCTGCGTTGTGCGACCTGAACACCGGGGTTTTACGGAGGCTTTAGGGCTGCGAAACGACGTCCGCGAGAGCCGTGAAGCTGCCGGGTAAGGCTGGTATCGCCGCCAGTGGTTGCCGGGCTACCGACTCAAGCCCGGCCCTGGCTGCCAGACCGTCGAATGATTGCTGTCATTGCGGCGTCTGGCACCCCATGGCCGCGGGCGCCCATGGGGCGCGGTGTGGACTGAATTGGCTTCCACAGCCGAGCGGTTTTGCATACGCTTTGCGTCGGCAGCCGCGCGGTCGGCCGCAGCCAATGTTCCGCTTACAAGGGACGGGCATTACAGGGAGGAAGGCGATGAAGCGAAGAACCGTACTTGCGGGCCTGGGCGCGACGGCCGCGGCCGGCGCCCTCGGCATGCCGTCGATCATCAGGGCGCAAGCGCCCGTCACGCTCAACGGAGCCGTGCAGTTCAATGACGACCACGCCTTCAACAGGGCGCTGATCCGGTTCGAGGAACTGGTGAAGAAATACTACGGCAAACCTGTCAACTTCACGCTGCACAAGAACTCCTCTCTTGGCCTCGAGAAGCAGTATTTCGAGTACATGTCCCAGGGCAAGGCGGTCGACTACGGCATCGTTTCGCCGGCGCACATGTCGACCTTCGCCAAGGCGGCGCCGTTCATCGACGCGCCGTTTGTGTTCAAGGGCATCGAACATATGAACAAGGTGGTCGAGCAGAACATCCTGGCGCCGATCGCCGACGAAGTCGCGGCCAAGGCCGAAGTGGTGCTGGTCGGCTACGCCGGTGGCGGCATTCGCAACATCTTCGCCAACAAGCCGCTCAAGAACCTCGCCGATCTGAGGGGGCTGAAGGTCCGCGTGCAGGGCGCCCCGATCTGGTCGAAGACGTTTGCAGCGGTCGGCATGAGCCCGACAGTGATCGCCTACAATGAAGTCTACAACGCCATCCAGAACGGCGTGATCTCGGCCGGCGAGAACGAGGCGGCCGGCGTCGAAGCCATGAAGTTCTACGAAGTCGCGCCGCACCTCAACCTGACGCAGCACGCGGTATCGATCCGGCCGATCTGCTTCTCGGTCAAGACGCTGAAGACCTTGCCCAAGGATTTGCAGGACGCGATCTTCAAGGCCGGCAAGGAAGCCGGCGACTACGGCCGTCAACTGGAATCGAGCGAGGAAGTCGTCAAGCTCGATACGCTGGAGAAGGCCGGAAAGCTCAAGCGCGTTCCGTTCGAGGAGCGCGACGCCATGAAGAAGCTCGCCGATCCCGTGATGGCCGCCTACGCCAAGGAGATCGGAGCCGAAGGCATCTTCGAGAAGATCAACATCGCCTAGGGATCGCCAGGTCCGCCGACGAAAACAGGGGGCAAGCGGTGGTGCTTGTCCCGTGGATGATTGCCCCCCACGGAGCTACGATGACTGACATGCCTGTTCCGGCCAACCCGGCGCTGTGGCGCCGCGTGACGGCGGCCTATGCGACACTGCTCGAATTCCTGTTGGCGGCCTGTGTCGGCATTCTGATTATTCCGGTCACGCTGCAAATCATCTCGCGCTACACGCCGTTCATTCCCTCCTACATCTGGACCGAGGAAATGGCGCGGTTCCTGTTCATCTGGACGATCATGATCGGCGCCATGGTCGGCGTGCGGGAGGCGCAGCATTTCGAGGTCGATATCTGGCCCGAACTGTCGCGGCGCGCGGAAGCGGCGGTGAAGATTACGGCCCGCCTCGGCATCCTGGCGCTGGCGCTGGTGTTCCTGTGGGCCGGGTTCGAATTCACGCGGTTTGCCTGGAACCGGACTTCCGAACTGGCCGATCTGCCGCTCTGGATGATCCATGTCGCGTGGCCGGTGGCGGGCGTGACGTGGATCGTATTTGCGGGCGAGCAGATCCTCGATGAGGCGCGGATTGTGGTTGGGGCAAAACGATGAGCGGTAATGTCCTTTCTGCCGGCGAGGCCGCGCTGGTCCTGTTCGGGGGATTCGTCGCTCTCTTGATCGTGCGGGTGCCGGTGGCCTTCGCGCTCGGTCTTGCCTGCGTGCCGATCCTGCTGCTCGAGCCTCGCTTGTCGATGATGTCGCTCGCGCAGGAGACGTTCAACGCCTACAACTCGTTCATCCTGCTGGCCGTTCCGTTCTTCCTGTTGACCGCGAACCTGATGAGCATCGGCGGCATCACCGACCGCCTGGTGGCGTTGTCGCGCTCGATGGTCGGGCATTGGCCGGGATCGCTGGCGCAGATCAACGTCGTGCTGTCGGTGTTCTTTGCCGGCATTTCGGGCTCCTCCACCGCCGATGCGGCAAGCCAGTCCAAGATCTTCATCGATGCCCAGACCAGGGAGGGCTACGACCTCTCGTTCTCGATCGCCATCACTGCGGTGTCGGCGGTGCTTGCCGTCATCATCCCGCCTTCGATCCTGATGATCGTATGGGGCGGGCTGATCTCGACGTCGATCGCCGCCATGTACCTGGCCGGCATCGTGCCGGGACTCTTGATCGCCGGCGCGCAGATGGCGACCGTGCATGTCTACGCCGTGCGGCGCGGCTATCCGACCTACCCGAAGGACAGCTGGAGGGACATGCGTTGCGCGATCTGGCGGTCGTTGCCGGCGCTGGTGACGCCGTTCATCATCGTCGGTGGCATTCTGCTGGGGTGGTTCACCGCCACCGAATCCGCCTGCGTCGCGGTGCTCTATTCGGTGGCGCTGTCGACGTTCTTCTACCGCGAGACCGGGGCCCGCGAGCTCTACAAGGCGTTGCTGGACACCGGGCGGCTGGCCGGGGTCGCGTTGTTCTGCATCGGCACCGCGAGCGCCTTCGGCTGGCTGCTGGCGTACTACAAGATCCCGCACGAACTGCTGGCCAATGTTTCGACGTGGGGCATGGGCGCGGTCACGGCCGGCTTTTTCATCTCGTTCTGCTTTCTCGTGGTCGGCTGCTTCCTCGACGCGATCCCAGCGATCGTCATCGTCGGCACCGTGCTGGAGCCGCTGGCGAGATCGGTCGACCTCCATCCGGTGCAGTTTGCAATCATCTCGATCGTATCGCTGGCGTTCGGACTGGTCACGCCGCCCTATGGGCTGTGCCTGATGATCGCCTGTTCGATCGCCGGCGTGCGGCTGCGCTATGCGCTGAAGGACACCGTCATCATGCTGGTGCCGATGCTGCTGGTGCTGGCCGCGGTGATCATCTGGCCAGACGTCTCGCTGTTCCTGCCGCGGTTGATCGTGCCGGAGATGCTCAAGTAGCTTGGGCGCACAGGGCGTTTGTTGGCGTTTACAGATTGCTGTCGGTAATGGCGGCATACACCATGGTGCGCAGTTCGCGCCGCAGCGGATAGGCGCTCGAGGGCAGCACCTGCGTCATGAAGATCGTGATCAGTTCTTCCGCCGGATCGATGAAGAACGAGGTCGTCGCCGCGCCGCCCCAGTTGAACTCGCCGGGGCTGCCGGCAATCAGCGTCTGCGCCGGGTTCATGGTGACGGCAAAGCCGAGCCCGAAGCCGATGCCGTTGTAGGCGGCTTCCGAGAACAGCGAGCGCGACATCGCCGGCAGGTCGACCCCGCCGGGCAGGTGGTTCGACGTCATCAGCTTCAGCGTTTTCGGGCCCAGCAGGCGGACGCCGCCGAGTTCGCCGCCATTGAGCAGCGCCCGGCAGAAGGTGAGGTAGTCGGCCGCGGTCGAGCACAGGCCGCCGCCACCGGAGATGAACGAGGGCGGCGCCAGGAACGGGCTCGTGGCCGGGTCGTCCTGCAGCTTCAATCGGGTCTCGCTGGCCGTCATGCCGATTTGCACTTCGGCCGAATAGCACGCCGCAAAGCGATGCGCCTTGTCCTTGGGTACGAAGAAGTCGGTGTCCGTCATGCCTAGCGGATCGAGGATCCGTTCTTTCAGGAACAGTTCGAACGGCTTGCCGCTGATCACGCCGACGAGATAGCCGAGCACGTCGGTGGCGACCGAATAGTTCCAGGCCTCGCCCGGCGAGAATTCCAGCGGAATTTTGGCGAGATCTTCGATCATGGTCTGCAGCGTGCCTGCCTTGATGACTTCGCCGATCTTGGTTTCGCGATAGGCGGCGTCGACATTGGAGCGCTGCTGGAAGCCGTAGGTGAGGCCGGACGTATGCCGCAGCAGGTCGACGATCAGCATCGGCCGCGCCGGCGGGCGGGTCAGGAACGCCGGATAGGTGCCGGCCGCGAAAACGCCGAGGTTCTTCCATGCCGGGATATATTTATGGACGGGCTCGTCGAGCGCGACGCGGCCTTCCTCGACCAGCATCATGAAGGCAACCGAGGTGAGCGGCTTGGTCATCGAATAGATGCGGAAGATCGTGTCGTCCTTGACCGGCGCCTTGCGCTCGAGGTCGGCAAAGCCCTGGACGCTGGAATGGACGATCTTGCCGCGGCGATAGATCAGGAGCTGCGTCCCCGGGAAGCGGCCGGCGTCGAGGTAGCGCTGCTTCAGGTGATTTTCGAGACGGTCGAGCGCCGCCTTCGACATTCCGGCTTGTTCGGGCGGGGCGGGGGCTAACATCGGGAGGCTCTCCGGCTGGGGTCCCTGCTTGATAGCCGAAAAGTGCCCCCCGTTCCAACCGCCCTGCTTACCGCCGGCGGGACGGTGGTATAGGCTCACGCCAGCCGCAAAGCTCCGCAGGAACAGCCCAGATGCCTCAATTCACCGAGACCGAACTGACTGCCGCCGTAATCCGCAGTTTCGAGGACACGCCGGATCCGCGCGCCAAATTCCTGCTGCAGGAACTGGTGAAATCGCTGCACGAGTACGTCCGCAAGACCGATCTCACCTTTGAGGAGTGGGAATACGCGATCGATTTCCTGACCCGCACCGGCCAGAAATGCACTCCGATCCGGCAGGAGTTCATCCTGCTCTCCGACGTGATGGGCGTGTCGATGCTGGTCGACGCGGTCAACCACCGCGACCGCGGGGGCGCCACCGAGACCACGGTGCTGGGCCCGTTCTATGTCGGCGAACACAAGGTGATGCCGCATGGCGCCGATATCTCGGCGACCTTGCCGGGCGAGCGGATGTTCGTGCAGAGCCGCGTCACCGACCTCAAGCACAAGCCGCTGGCGGGCGTGCCGGTGGACGTCTGGCATGCCGACGACGAAGGCTATTACGATTCCCAGAAGACTTCCTATGCGACCCAGGGGCCGACGTCGCGGGCGCGCTTTGTCACGGACGCCGATGGCAGGTTCTTCTTTCGGACCATCCTGCCGTGCAGCTATCCGATTCCGACCGACGGCCCGGTCGGCGAGATGATCGTGCAGACGCGCCGGCACGCGATGCGGCCGGCGCATGTGCATTTCCTGGTCGATGCGCCCGGCTACCAGCCGCTGATCACGCACGTCTTCATGGCGGGCGACAAATATCTGGATTCCGACGTCGTGTTCGGGGTCAAGGACGAACTGGTCGCCAGCATCCAAAAGCGCAGCGACGCGGTGATGCCGGATGGCAAGCCCACCGCGGAGCCATGGCACCTGATGACCTACGAATTCCGCATGAAGCCGGGGGAAGGCAGCGCGCCGAAACCGATGATGGCGAACGCTACCGAAGCCGCGTGAGGCGCGGATGATGACCCTGCTCAATTCTTGTGCGGCGCACAAGAATTGAGCGAATCGCAAATTTTGGATGCGGGAGCAGGCTGCCGCCAGTTCATGCGCCTCTCACAGCCAGACGCTCAATTCATTGGAATAGATCAGTTTTTCACGATGTCGGTGGCTTGGCACGAAGCTTGAATAGCTTTGTCCCGACGCCATAGATGCCGTCCCTCGAGACCACTCATCCGAATTGTGACGCCGCCACGCCGGGGCCTCCCTGGAAAGCGCCCCCGTGCGCCTTTCGGTGACACCAAACGGACGGCCCGTTCAACTTGCAAAGGACAGCGACATCCCATGACCAAACCCATCCGCCCGACCGCTCATGGTTTCAACCGCCGCGAACTCCTGAAGGCAACCGGGGGTACGGCGGCATTGCTCGCCGCCGCCAGGCTGAATTTCCCGGCCGGCGCCATTGCGCAAGGCGCGGGTCCGGAAGTGACCAAGGCTTCACTGGGATTCATTGCGCTGAGCGATGCCGGGCCATTGTTCGTCGCCAAGGACAAGGGGCTGTTCGCCAAATACGGCATGCCCGACGTCGAGGTGGTCAAGCAGGCCTCGTGGGGCACCACCCGCGACAATCTGGTGCTGGGCTCGGAAGGCAACGGCATCGACGGCGCGCATATCCTGACGCCGATGCCCTACCTGATCTCGGCCGGCAAGGTGACGCAGAACAACCAGCCGACGCCGATGTACATTCTGGCGCGGCTCAATCTGGACGCGCAGTGCATCTCGGTCGGCAAGGAATATGCCGACCTCAAGGTCGGCGTCGACGCCTCGCCGCTCAAGGCGGTGTTCGAGCAGAAGAAGGCCGCCGGCAAGTCGGCCAAGGTTGCGATGACGTTTCCGGGCGGCACCCACGACCTCTGGGTTCGGTACTGGCTCGCCGCCGGCGGCATTGATCCCGACAAGGATGTCGAGACCATCACGGTGCCGCCGCCGCAAATGGTGGCGAACATGAAGGTCGGCACGATGGACGCCTTCTGCGTCGGCGAGCCATGGCCCGGACAATTGGTCCACCAGGGCATCGGCTACACCGCGATCAACACCGGCGAAATCTGGAACAAGCACCCGGAAAAATCGCTGGGGATGCGGGCGGCGTGGGTCGACAAGAATCCAAGAGCCGCCAAGGCGATCCTGATGGCGGTCATGGAGGCGCAGCAATGGGCCGACAAGATGGAGAACAAGGACGAGCTTGCCGCCATCATGAGCAAGCGCCAGTGGATCAACTGCCCGGTTGAAGACATCGCCGATCGCGCCAAGGGCAAATTCAACTACGGCATTCCCGGCAAGGTCGTCGAGAACTCGCCGCACATCATGAAGTACTGGCGCGACTTCGCCTCCTATCCGTTCCAGAGCCATGATCTCTGGTTCATGACCGAGGATATCCGCTGGGGCAAATTCGAATCCGGCTTCGACAGCAAGGCGCTGATCGCCAAGGTCAACCGCGAGGACATGTGGCGCGACGCGGCCAAGACCCTTGGCGTCGCCGCCGCCGACATCCCGGCCTCGACCTCGCGCGGCAAGGAAACCTTCTTCGACGGCAAGGTGTTCGATCCTGAAAATCCGTCAGCCTACCTGAAGTCGCTGTCGATCAAGCGTGTTGAAGTCTGATCCAGAGGGCCGCCCGCAACAGGCGAGGCGGCCCGCTCACCGAAACCTGGAGAAACAATTTCAATGTCGATGCCTGCGATCAAGACCGAAGCCGCCGCCGCCGTTCCAATGGCCGTGCCGACCGCGGCGGCGCCGGTGGTGACGATGACGCCGAAACAGGCGCCGCGTTCCGAGAAATACATCAAGATGGCGAGGGAGACCGCGGTGCGCGTCGTGCCGCCGCTGGTGGTGGTCGCGCTGTTGATGCTGTTCTGGGAATTGGTCTGCCGCCGCACCGGCTCGACTCTGCCGCCGCCGTCACGCGTCTTCAAGGATACCAAGGAGCTGATCTTCGATCCGTTCTTCGATCGCGGCGGTATCGACAAGGGCCTGTTCTGGCATTTGTCCGCGAGCCTGCAGCGGGTGGCGCTGGGTTATTCGATCGCGGCGGTTATCGGCATCGGGCTCGGCACGCTGGTCGGGCAATCGGTTTGGGCGATGCGCGGGCTCGATCCGCTGTTCCAGGTGCTTCGCACCATCCCGCCGCTGGCCTGGCTGCCGCTGTCGCTCGCCGCGTTCCGCGACGGCCAGCCCTCGGCGATCTTCGTCATCTTCATCACCTCGGTCTGGCCGATCATCATCAACACCGCGGTCGGCATTCGCAACATCCCGCAGGACTATCGCAACGTCGCAGCCGTGGTGCAGCTCAATCCGCTGGAGTTCTTCGCCAAGATCATGATCCCGGCGGCGGCGCCCTACATCTTCACCGGCCTTCGCATCGGCATCGGCCTGTCCTGGCTGGCGATCGTCGCGGCGGAAATGCTGATCGGCGGCGTCGGCATCGGCTTCTTCATCTGGGACGCCTGGAACTCCTCGCACATCAGCGAGATCATCCTGGCCCTGTTTTATGTGGGCATCATCGGCTTCGTGCTGGACCGCCTGATCGCGGGACTGGCCAGGATCGTGACCCGCGGCACCGCGATGAACTGAAGGAGCATGTCATGCATGCCTATCTGAAGCTCGATCACATCGACAAGACCTTCACCCGCGGCAACGCTGTGACCGACGTGCTGAAGGACATCAACCTGACGATTGACAAGGGCGAATACGTCTCGATCATCGGTCATTCCGGCTGCGGCAAATCCACGCTGCTCAACATCGTCGCCGGCCTCACCACCACCACCCAGGGCTGCGTACTGCTGGAGAACCGCGAGGTCAACTCGCCGGGACCGGATCGCGCGGTGGTGTTCCAGAACCACAGTTTGCTGCCCTGGCTGACGGTCTACGAGAACGTCAGGCTTGGCGTCGACAAGGTGTTCGCATCGAGCAAGACCCGCGCCGAGCGCCACGCCTGGGTGATGCACAATCTCAACCTGGTGCAGATGGCGCACGCCAAGGACAAGCGGCCGTCGGAAATTTCCGGCGGCATGAAGCAGCGCGTCGGCATTGCCCGCGCGCTGGCGATGGAGCCCAAGGTGCTGCTGCTCGACGAGCCGTTCGGCGCGCTCGACGCGCTGACCCGCGCGCATCTGCAGGATTCGGTGATGGCGCTGCACCAGAAGCTCGGCAATACCATCCTGATGATCACGCACGACGTCGACGAGGCGGTGCTGCTGTCGGACCGGATCGTGATGATGACCAACGGACCGAGCGCGCGGATCGGCGAGGTGCTTGATGTGCCGCTGGCGCGTCCGCGCAAGCGGCTCGAGCTCGCGACCAGCCCCACCTACATCAAGTGCCGGCAGCGCGTGCTTGAGTTCCTCTACGAACGGCATCGTTTCGTCGAGGCGGCGTGACGTTATGGCCGACGCCGGACGCAACGATGCTTGGGGATGGATGCCTGGAATGGCGCATGAGCACATGCCATGAGCGAACCGCTGGTAATCGTCGGCAACGGCATGGCCGCCGCCCGTCTGGTCGATGAATTGGCCAGGGTGGCGTTGGGTCGCTACGCCATCGCCGTGATCGGCGACGAGCCGCGGCTCGCCTATAATCGGGTGCTGCTGTCGTCGGTGCTGGCCGGCGAGACCGCCTCGCAGGAGATCGAGCTGCGGCCGGCCTCGTGGTGGCGCGACCGCGGCGTCACCCTGAAATACGGCTGCGTCGCTACCGCCATCGATATGGGCCGCCGCGAACTCAAGGTCGAGAACGGCAAGGCCGTCCCGTTCTCCAAACTGGTCCTGTGTACGGGCTCGTCGCCGCTGCGCCTGAACGTGCCGGGGAACGGCCTTGCCGGCGTGCATACGTTTCGCGACAGCCGGGACGTCGACTTGCTGCTGGCGCTGGCGAAGCAAAAGAGCCGGGTGGTGGTGGTCGGCGGCGGATTGCTGGGCCTCGAGGCTGCCTATGGGTTCGCCAGGGCCGGCGCTCCGGTGACGCTGGTGCATCTGATGGACCGCCTGATGGAGCGCCAGCTCGACGCGCCCGCGGCTGAACTGTTGAAGTCCCTTGTCGAGCGCAAGGGTATCGAGGTCCTGCTCAACGCCAGCACCGCGCGCATCCACGGCGGGGCCCGCGTCGAAGGCGTCGAACTCGCGGATGGCCGCGTTATTCCGGCCGACGCCGTGATCTTCGCGGCCGGGATCCGGCCGAACGCCGCGCTGGCGGTCGAGGCCGGCATTGCCGCCAACCGCGGCATCGTGGTCGATGACGCCATGCAGACCAGCATGGCGAACGTGTTCGCGATCGGCGAATGCGCCGAGCATCGCGGCGTCTGTTACGGCCTGGTCGAGCCGGCCTACGAGCAGGCGCGGGTGCTGGCGCGGCATCTTGCCGGCCGGGAATCCCGTTATGGCGGCAGCACCGTGGCCACCAACCTGAAGGTGTCCGGGGTGAGCGTATTTTCCGCCGGCGATTTCATCGGCGGCGACGGCAGCGAGAGCATCGTGCTCTCCGACCTCAACCGCGGCGCCTACAAGAAGCTCGTGATTTCCGACGGTCGATTGACCGGCACGGTCCTGATCGGCGAGGTCGGCGACGCGCTCTGGTATCTGGAACTGATCCGCACGCGGCAGCCGACACAGAAGATCCGTACCGACATGGTGTTCGGCCGCGCGCTTGCCACCCGCGCGGAGGCTGCATGATGCGGACATCCGCATGAGCGTCCCCGATCCCGATCCGCGCGCCATCGCCACCACATGCGCCTATTGTGGCGTCGGTTGCGGCATACTGGCGACGCCCGAGGGCCACGGCGGGGCGGCGATCGCGGGTGATCCCGCCCATCCCGCCAATTTCGGCCGGCTATGCTCAAAGGGCGCGGCGCTCGGCGAGACGCTCGGCCTGGCCGACCGGCTGCTGCATCCGATGATTCGTTGCGGCAAGGGGACGATGGAGCGCGTGGCCTGGAGCGATGCGCTCGACCATGTCGCGCACAGGTTCCAGCATATCATCGCCCGCGATGGCCCGGGCGCAGTCGCATTCTATCTGTCCGGCCAGTTGCTGACCGAGGACTACTATGTCGCCAACAAGCTGATGAAGGGATTCATCGGCAGCGCCAATGTCGACACCAATTCGCGGCTGTGCATGGCCTCGTCGGTCGCCGGCCACCGCCGCGCCTTCGGCGCCGACACCGTGCCGGGATGTTACGAAGATCTCGACGAGGCCGACCTGCTGGTGCTGGTCGGCTCCAACGCCGCCTGGTGCCACCCGGTGCTGTATCAGCGCATGCTCGTCAACAAGCACGGGCGCGGCGCGCGCATGGTGGTGATCGATCCGCGCCGGACCGATACCGTTGGCGACGATGACCTGTTCCTGGGGCTGAAGCCGGGCACCGATACGGCGTTGTTCAGCGGTCTGCTGGTCCACCTTGCCGACAGCGGCGCACTCGATCGCGGTTACATCGCCCGCCATACCTCGGGCTTCGACGAGGCGCTCGCCCGCGCGCGCGGCATCGCCGGCAGCATCACTGCGACCGCGCTGGCGACCGGCCTGTCCGAGCCGGATGTCGCGTGCTTCTTCCGGATGTTCGCCGGCACGCCCCGCGCGGTCACGCTGTACTCGCAAGGCGTCAACCAGTCGGCGCAGGGCACCGACAAGGTCAATGCCATCCTCAATTGCCACCTCGCGACGGGACGGATCGGCAAGCCTGGCGCCTCGCCGTTCTCGCTGACCGGGCAGCCCAATGCGATGGGCGGGCGCGAGGTCGGCGGGCTCGCCAACCAGCTCGCCGCCCATATGGGCTTCACGCCGCCGGACATCGATCGGGTGCGGCGGTTCTGGAAAGCGCCGCGGATCGCCACCCATGAGGGGCTGAAGGCTGTGCAGATGTTCGAGGCCGTGGCGCGCGGCGAGATCAAGGCGCTGTGGGTGATGGGCACCAATCCGGCGGTATCGCTGCCCGATGCCGATGGCGTGCGCGAGGCGCTGAAAAAGCTCGAGCTGTTCGTGGTTTCCGAGAACGTGGCATCCAACGATACGGTCGACGCCGGCGCGCATGTGCTGCTGCCGGCGCAGGCCTGGGGCGAAAAATCCGGCACCGTCACCAATTCGGAGCGGCGGATCTCGCGGCAGCGCGCCTTCCTGGAGCCGCCGGGCGAGGCGCGGCCGGACTGGTGGATCATCTGCGAGGTGGCGAAGCGGCTCGGCCACGGCGCGGGTTTTGGCTTCACTTCGTCTGCGGATATCTTTCGCGAGCATGCCGCGCTTTCGGCGTTCGAGAACGAGGGCGGGCGGGATTTTGACATCGGCGCGCTGCGGTCGCTCTCGGATGAAGCCTTCGATGCGCTGGCGCCGGTGCAATGGCCGATCCGGCAGGGCGTCGAGCCGCAGGCGCGCTTCTTTGCCGATGGCGGCTTCTTCGCCAACGACTTCAGGGCGCGCTTCGTCGCGCCGGAAGTTCCGGCATTGCGGACCGCGACCACGCCGGCGCGGCCGCTGCGGCTCAACACCGGCCGCATCCGCGACCAGTGGCACACCATGACCCGGTCGGGGATAAGCCCGCGGCTCGGCCAGCACCTGCCGGAGCCGTTCGTCGAGGTTCATCCCGTCGACGCGGCAAGATACGGCGTCTTCGACGGCGACTTCGCGCGGGTTACGACGGATTACGGACAATGCACGCTTCGGGTCGTCGTCAGCGATCGCCAGCAGCGCGGCATGTTGTTCGCGCCGATCCACTGGAGCGCGGCCAATGCCAGCGACGCGCGTATCGGCGCGCTGGTAGCGCCATTTGCCGACCCGTTCTCGGGCCAGCCGGAGAACAAGGCGACGCCGGTATCGATCGCGCCTTACGAATACGTGTTCCGTGGCTTTGCGCTCTCGCGCCAGCCGCTCGACCTGCCGGATCACGCGTGGGCGGCGCGCGTCGCCGTCAACGGCGGTCACGGCTACCTGTTCGCCGACAATGCCGACCTGGCGGGCTGGCAATCCTGGCTCAGGTCAATCGCCTCGGATGATCTAGCCGAATACCGGGATGTCGGCGGCGGCGTCTATCGCGCGGCGTCCTTCGCCGGCGACCGCATCGAAACCTGCCTCTTCATCGGCCCCGCGCAGGATGCCGGCGACTGGAATGTGGTGAAGGGACTGTTTGCCGCCGACACGCTCAGCGCCGACCAGCGCCGCATGCTGCTGTCGGGCAAATCGATCGATGGCCTCGGCAGTGCCGGCCCGATCGTCTGCGCCTGCTTCGGCGTCGGCCGTGACACTATTTGCGACGCCATCGCCGCCGGCGCGCGCACCGCCGCTGAGATCGGCGCGGGGCTGAGGGCCGGTACCAATTGTGGCTCCTGCATTCCCGAGTTGAAGCGGCTCGTCGTGCGGAACGGCACCAACGATGCGGAGCATCGGAAGCTGGCCGCGGCGACCTTTTAGCTAACCGTCATTGCGAGGAGCGAAAGCGACGAAGCAATCCATTCTTCCGCGCGTGTAGCGATGGATTGCTTCGCGGAGCCTGTCATCGGGCGGGCATTTGCGCGACACTTGGCCGGTCCACGACGTAGCGACATCATCGCTGGTTTGGTTTAAGGTCTGCACACGCAACCTTTCACCAACGAGGCCATCTTGCGCACCCGGCCATTCGGCAACAACGGCCCCGATGTCTCCGTGATCGGGCAGGGTACCTGGTATCTCGACCGCGGCGACCGCAAGGCAGCGGTGGCGGCGCTGCGCCGTGGCATCGAAGCGGGCATGACCCACATCGACACCGCCGAGATGTATGGCGACGCCGAGCTTGTGATCGCGGACGCGATCGCCGACCTGCAGCGTGAAAAACTCTTCCTGGTCTCGAAGGTGTTGCCGAGCAACGCCTCGCGACGCGGCACCATCACGGCCTGCGAGCGTTCGCTGAAGCGGCTCAAGACCGATCATCTCGATTGCTATCTCTTGCACTGGCGCGGCTCGTATCCTTTCGAGGAGACGGTGGCGGCGTTTGACGTACTGGTCCACGCGGGGAAAATCCGTTCCTGGGGCGTCAGCAACTTCGATGTTGATGACCTGGATCAGCTGCTGGCGGTCGCCGGCAGGGGAAAGATCGCCTGCAACCAGGTACTCTATCATCTGCAGGAGCGCGCGATCGAGCATGCGGTGATCCCGTGGTGCGTGCGGCACGGCGTATCCGTCGTCGCCTATTCGCCGTTTGGCCACGATGATTTTCCCTCTCCGCGCAGCAAGGCGGGAGAGGCGCTGCAGGCGATCGCCGAGGCGCACCAGGCGACCGCGCGCCAGGTCGCGCTGGCGTTTCTGACGCGCGCGCCGGGGGTATTTGCGATTCCGAAAGCAGCGAGCGCGGAACACGCCGTCGACAATGCCGGCGCGGGGAATTTGAAGTTGAGCGACGGTGAAATCGCCGCTCTCGACAAGGCTTTTCCGCTCGGGCCAAAGCCGCGCAGTCTGCCGATGCTGTAGGTCAATCGCCCCCAGAACACGGTCTTAACAAAGGGTTGCAAGCGCATCCTCAGCGCATATCCGCATCCTGTTTTCGGACCTAGTCGCAGTGGGCATATTGGTGTTTTTTCAGGCCTCGCCCGATTCGATCATTACTGGCTTCCGAGATCGCCTTTGACACCGCCCCCCGCCACAGCCGCCAGGCTGGATAGCGCTGAATTGCCTTTGCCAAGGAAGAAACCCGCCGGCGGCAAGGCCCCCGCGCGCGCCGATCGCCCCTTCAAGGGCATCGTGCTGGTGCTGGCCTCGACGATCTTTCTCGGCGCCTCCGACGTAACCGCGAAGTATCTGTCGGCGACGTTACCCTCGATCGAAATCGCCTGGATCCGTTTCCTGGTGTTCGCGCTGATCATGACCCCGGCGATGCTGCCGGGTTCCCCGCTGTTTGCGCTGCAGACCAGCCGGCCCGGCCTGCACCTGCTGCGCGGCGCGGCGCTGGTGGGCTCATCGCTGCTCTTTATCTCGGCCTTACGGTTCCTGCCGATCGCCGAAGCCTCCGCCACCGGCTTCGTCGCGCCGCTGTTCGTGACCGCGTTGTCGATTTTCTTCCTTGGCGAGAAGGTCGGCCTGCGCCGCTGGATGGCGACCGCGGTCGGCCTGATCGGCGTCGTCATCATCCTGCGTCCCGGTTCGGGCACTTTTCAACCTGCCGCGTTCTTCCCGTTGATTTCGGCGCTGGCCTGGGCCAGCACGCTGATCATGACGCGGATGATGAGCGGCACCGAGCGCGCCATCACCACCATGACCTACTCCTCGATCGTAGGCCTCGCGATCCTGTCCGCCCTTGTGCCGTTCGTCTGGGTGATGCCGAGCTGGCACGACATCGCGTTCGGCGTCTTCATCGGGGTCGCCTCGACCGCGGGGCAGTGGATCGTGGTGCTGGCGTTCCGCTATGCCGATGCTTCCGTGCTGGCGCCGTTCTCCTATACGCAGCTCTTGTGGGTCGGCTTCCTCGGCTACCTCATCTTCGGCGAAGTTCCGGACGCCTGGACCGTGACCGGCGCGGCCTTCATCGTCGCCAGCGGGCTCTACACCGCCCACCGCGAACGGGTGCGGCGGTCGCAACTTCTCGCCGGGGCGGGCGAACGGTCGCCCAACGCCTGAGCTGAATTCCCTGCGCCAATGAGGCCATCGCGCTTCCCCCGCTGCTTTGCTGTGGTAAGAGAGAACAAGACTGCGGGGAGAACACGCCGATGCGCGCTGCCATTTTCCGGAACGGCGAGATCGTCGTCGACGAGATGCCCGAACCCCGACCGGGCCCCGGCATGGTGCTGGTCAAGTCGCTCGCCTGCGGCATCTGCGGCTCCGACCTGCACGCGCGCAAGCACGCCCACCGCATGGTCGAACTGGCGAAACATTTTCCCGGCCGCAAGCCGATGGACCTGTCGCGCGACGTCGTGTTCGGCCACGAATTTTGCTGCGAGGTGCTCGACTATGGGCCGGGCACGACGCGCAAGGTCAGGCCCGGCGCCAGGGTATGTTCGCTGCCGGCCTTGCTCACGGCGGAAGGCCCGCAGGGGATCGGCTATTCCAACGACAATGTCGGCGGCTATGCCGAACGCATGCTGCTGAGCGAGGCGCTGCTGCTGGAAGTCCCTAACGGCCTTGCCGCCGAACACGCCGCATTGACGGAGCCGCTGGCCGTCGGCGTTCACGCCGTGGCGAAAGCCAATATCAGCGGTGGCGAGGTGCCGCTGGTGATCGGCTGCGGGCCGGTGGGGCTGGCGGTGATCGCCGCGCTCAGGATCAAGGGGATGCATCCGATTATTGCTGCCGATTATTCGCCGACGCGCCGGGCGCTGGCGGAAAGGCTCGGCGCCGACATCGTCGTCGATCCGGCGCGCACGCAGCCGTATGTCACCTGGGCCGAGCACGCCCAGATGTCGCTGGAGCAAAAAGCCGCGCGACCGCCGCTGCAGGCGCTGTTGCCGGCGCTGAAGCCCGCGCTGATTTTCGAATGCGTCGGTGTCCCCGGCGTGATCCAGCAGGTGTTCGAAGGCGCGCCACGCGACGCGCGCATCGTCGTGGTCGGCGTCTGCATGGAGACCGACCGCTCCGAACCGATGCTCGGCATCATGAAGGAGCTCAACGTCCAGTACGTGCTGGGCTATACGCCCGACGAATTCGCCTATTCGCTGCGCCTGATCGCGGAAGGCGAGGTCGATGCGGCGTCGATGGTGACCGCCAGCGTCGGCATCGACGGCGTCGCCAGGGCGTTTGCCGACCTCGCCAATCCCGAGGCGCACACCAAGATCATTGTCGAGCCGTGGCGGTAACGACTTTTTATCAGAACGCCTGTTGGTGCTCCACATCGGCAATCGCGCGCCGGCAGCTTTGACGACAACGCCTCACACCGGCAGCGCGATCGAGTATTTCACCTGGCTCAGCGCGAAGCTCGACTCGATCGAGGCGATGCCGTCGAGCCGGGTCAGCTTGTTCTTCAGGAACGCTTCGTAGGAGGAGAGATCGGCGGCGACGACGCGCAGCAGGTAGTCGCGGTTGCCGGTCATCAGATAGCACTCCAGCACCTCGTCCCATTTCGAGATCGCTTTCGCAAAGCGGTTGAGGTCCTCCTCCTTCTGCCGCGCCAGCTTGATCGAGATGAAGACGCTGACATGCAGCCCGAGCGATTTCTGGTCGATGGTCGCGATGTAGCGGGTGATGACGCCGCGTTGCTCCAGCAGCTTGACGCGGCGATGGCAAGGCGAGGCCGACAGGCCGACCTTGTCGGCGAGTTCCTGCATGGTCATCCGGCTGTCGGACTGCAGCAGGCCGAGGATCTTGCGGTCGATGGCGTCGAGGGCGTGCATTGGCATGAACTCGTGCGTTTGGGGGTCAATCGTGGTAAGCTATCCCAACATTCGGATGTACGTCGCGCAAAATTGAGATTTTTGCCGCCCGCGCGGCCGCTAGAATCGAAGGATACTCGAACCTCGTCGGAGCAATGCCATGCCCATCGAGCCGGCACGCCTGGAATTGCTATCCGCGCTCGCGGCCAAGGTCCTCTGGCTGTCGTCCTGGACCATTCATCACGCCAACCATATCAGGCCCAATACCGACGGGTTGAAGGTCGGCGGCCATCAGGCCTCGTCGGCCTCGCTCGCCAACATCATGTCGGCGCTCTACTTCTCGGTGCTGCGGCCGCAGGACCGCGTCGCGGTGAAGCCGCATGCAAGCCCGGTGTTCCACGCCATCCAGTACCTGTTCGGCCGCCAGAGCCGCGAAAAGCTCGAGAATTTCCGCGGCTACAAGGGCGCGCAGTCCTATCCCTCGCGCACCAAGGACACCGACGACGTCGATTTCTCCACCGGCTCGGTCGGCCTTGGCGTCGCCCAGACGCTGTTCTCCTCGCTGGTGCAGGACTACGTCACCGCGCATGGCTGGATGAAGGACCGCCCCGAGGGGCGAATGATCGCGCTGGTCGGCGACGCCGAGATGGACGAGGGCAACATCTTCGAGGCGCTGCTGGAAGGCTGGAAGCACGGCCTGCGCAACACCTGGTGGATCGTCGACTACAACCGCCAGAGCCTTGACGCCGTGGTGCGCGAGGGATTGTGGGAAAAATTCGAATCCATGTTCCGCAATTTCGGCTGGGACGTGGTGATCGTCAAATACGGCACCTTGATGCAGGCCGCCTTTGCCGAGCCCGGCGGCGCGGCGCTGAAGCGCTGGATCGACAATTGTCCGAACCAGATGTACGCGGCGCTTTGCTTTCAGGGCGGGGCGGCCTTCCGCAGGCATCTGCAGGACGACATCGGCGACCAGGGCCAGGTGTCGCAACTGATCGAGCGTCGCAGCGACGACGAATTGCTGGCGCTGATGTCGAATCTCGGCGGCCACGACATGGCCAGCATGTGCGACGCTTTCGAGGCGATCGACCATGATCGCCCGGTCTGCTTCATCGCCTACACCATCAAGGGCGTCGGCCTGCCGATGCAGGGCCACAAGGACAACCATGCGGGACTGATGACGGTCGCGCAGATGGAGAAGTGGCGCGCCGCGCAGAACATCCGTCCCGGACATGAGTGGGACAGGTTCGAGGGATTGTCGCAGCCAGAGGCGCAACTCGAAGCGTTCCTGGCGGGCGCGCCGTTCAATCAGCACGGCCGCCGCCGTCTCGCCGCGCCCGTGATCGAGGTTCCGCAGCAACTCGCCTTCAAGCCGGCGGCGCAGATGTCGACGCAGCAGGGCTTCGGGCTGGTGCTGAACGAACTGGCGCGCGGCGACAGCGAACTGGCGGCGCGGATCGTGACTGCCTCGCCCGACGTCACCGTGTCGACCAATCTTGGCGCCTGGGTCAACCGCCGCGGGTTGTTCGCCAAGGCCGAGAACCACGATCTGTTCCGGCAGGAGAAAATCCCCTCGACCTTCAACTGGGATTATTCGCCGCGCGGACAACACCTCGAACTCGGCATCGCCGAGATGAACCTTTTCATCGTGCTGTCGGCGTTGGGGCTGTCGCATGCCATCAATGGCGAACGGCTGCTGCCGGTCGGAACTCTTTATGATCCCTTCATCCAGCGCGGCCTCGACGCGCTGAACTATGCCTGCTACCAGGATGCGCGCTTCATGGTGGTGGCGACGCCATCCGGCATCACGCTGGCGCCGGAGGGCGGCGCGCATCAGTCGATCGCCACGCCGCTGATCGGCATGGCGCAGGACGGGCTGGCCTCCTTCGAGCCGGCCTTTGTCGATGAACTCGCAGTGCTGATGGGGTGGGGGTTCCGCCACATGCAGCGCGAGGACGGCGAGGGCGGCTCGGTCTATTTGCGGCTTTCGACCCGACCGCTCGACCAGCCGCAGCGGATCATGACGCCGGATCTGCAGCGGAGCATTGCCGAGGGCGCCTACTGGATGCGTACGCCCGGGCCGAACTGCGACCTTGTGATCGCCTACGCCGGCGCGGTGGCCCCCGAGGCGATCGAGGCGGTCGGCCTGGTCGGCGAAAGCCGCCGCGACGTCGGCCTCTTGGCGGTGACCTCGGCCGACCGGCTGCATGCGGGGTGGACCGCCGCGCGGACCTTGCGCCGCGACCGCCGCGGACTGCCGCATCTCAGCCATGTCGAGAAGCTGCTGGCGCCGCTCACCCGCGACTGCGGCCTCGTCACCGTGATCGACGGCCATCCGGCCGCGCTCGGCTGGCTCGGCAGCGTGCACGGCCACCGGGTCGAGGCGCTCGGCGTCGAGCAGTTTGGCCAGACCGGCACCATCGCCGACCTCTATCGCCACCACGGCATCGACGCCAACGCCATCATCGACGCGGCGGAAACCCTGACCGTCGGCGCCCCGGTGCGGCACAGGAAGATGGCGGTGTGAGCGGCCCTCTGATGCAAGACTTCCGATGCCGCGCCACCCCCACCCCAACCCTCCCCCGCAAGTGCGGGAGAGGGAGCGCATCTCGTTCGCGGCAAGGCCTCCCTCTCCCGCTTGCGGGGGAGGGCCGGGGTGGGGGTCTCTCCGCACGTGCACGCGAGTGAGGCGCGTCCCGCCACCCCACATACCCGCGACCCTCCCGCATCGCCGCATTGATATATCGCGGGTTCAATTGTCCGGGCTTTCGTGCAAGGATGCCGGCCGAACGCTTCCGTTCCCAAACCCCGCCCTAGAGTAAAGAGGTTACGATGGTCAACCGCATGCAGTTCTACATCGATGGCGCCTGGGTCGATCCGGTCGTCAAGAAGTCCACCCCCGTCGTCAATCCGGCGACCGAAGATGCGATGTATGAGGTTGCGCTCGGCTCCAAGGCCGATGTCGACAAGGCCGTGGCGGCCGCCAAGCGCGCCTTCGTGACCTTCTCGCAGACCAGCCGCGAGGAGCGCATTGCGCTGCTGGAGAAGATCATCGAGATCTACAAGGGCCGCATGAAGGACATCGGCGCCGCCGTGTCCGACGAAATGGGCGCGCCGTTGCCGATGGCCGAACGCCTGCAGGCCGGCGCCGGCCTCGGGCACATCGCCGCCACGCTGGACGTGCTGAAGAACTATCATTTCGAGGAGACCATCGGTTCGGCGGTCGTGGTGCGCGAGCCCGTCGGTGTCATCGGCATGATCACGCCGTGGAACTGGCCCTTGAACCAGATCGCCTGCAAGGTGGCGCCCGCGCTCGCCGCCGGCTGCACCATGATCCTCAAGCCTTCGGAATTCACCCCGACCTCGGCGCTGATCTTCGCGGAGATCCTTCATGAAGCGGGCGTGCCGAAGGGCGTCTTCAACCTGATCAACGGCCTTGGCCCCGAAGTCGGCGCCGCCATGAGCGAGCACCCCGACATCGACATGATCTCGTTCACCGGCTCGACCCGCGCCGGTGTCGATGTCGCCAGGCGCGCGGCCCCCACGGTGAAGCGCGTCAGCCAGGAACTGGGCGGCAAGTCGCCGAACATCATCCTGGAAGGCGCCGACCTCACCAAGGCCGTCACCGGCGGCGTGATGCACATGTTCAACAATTCCGGACAGTCCTGCAACGCGCCGTCGCGGATGATCGTGCCGCTGTCGAAGATGAAGGAAGTCGCGGCCATCGCCAAGACCGTCGCCGACAAGACCAAGGCGGGCGACCCCCGCGCCGAGGGCACCACGATCGGGCCGGTCGTCTCACGCATCCAGTGGGACAAGATCCAGGCGCTGATCCACAAGGGCATCGAGGAAGGTGCGACCCTCGTCGCCGGCGGTCCCGGTCTTCCCGAGGGCGTCAACAAGGGCTTCTACGTCCGCCCGACCATCTTCGCCGACGTCACCAACGACATGACCATCGCCCGCGAGGAAATCTTCGGACCGGTGCTGACGATCATCGGCGCCAAGGATGAAGCCGATGCGGTGAAGATCGCCAACGACACGCCCTATGGCCTCGCCGGCTACGTCTCGGCCGATACGGTCGAAACCGCGCGCCGCGTCGGCCGCCAGATCCGTGCCGGAAACGTCAACCTGCAGGGCGTGCCGAACGAACGCACCGCGCCGTTCGGTGGCTACAAGCAGTCCGGCAACGGCCGCGAATGGGGCAAGTACGGCCTGGAGGAATATCTCGAGGTCAAGGCGGTCGCCGGCTACAACGCCGCGTAGGCTGCGACCGTCATTGCGGGAGAAGCGAAGCAATCCAGTCTGCTGGCAAGCAGTGGGTTGCTTCGCCGCTGTTGCAATCACGAAGCTTGGTAGGGTGGGCAAAGGCGCACTTGCGCCGTGCCCACCATCGAACTCTCCGCAAGAAGGGTGGGCACGCTTCGCTTTTGCCCACCCTACGATTTCGGCGCAATGGCAGCCGGACCGGCAACAACGAGAACAGCAAATGTCCGACGCCGCATCCCATTCATCGCCCTGGCGTCCGGCCGGTCGCTATCCCGATCCGGCTATCCACGCGCTCGATCCGCGCTTTGAGAAATACTGGCTGAAGCTGTCGGCCGTGGAGCGTCTGGCGACCGGCCTGCGCTGGGCGGAGGGCCCGGTGTGGTTTGGCGACGGGCGCTATTTGCTGTGCAGCGACATCCCCAACCAGCGCATCCTCAAATGGGAAGAGGAAACCGGCGAGGTCAGCATCTTCCGCAAGCCGTCCAACTTCGCCAACGGCAACACCCGCGACCGGCAGGGACGACTGGTCACCTGCGAGCACGGCGGCCGGCGGGTGGTCAGAACCGAATATGACGGATCGGTCACGGTGCTGATCGACTCCTTCGCCGGCAAGCGGCTGAACTCTCCCAACGACGTGGTCGTGAAATCCGACGGTTCGATCTGGTTCACCGATCCGGTGTTCGGCCTGCTCGGCAATTACGAGGGTTACAAGGCCGAGCCCGAGCTCGACGCCAACGTCTACCGGATCGACGGCGTGACCGGTCAGGCGAGCATCGTCGCCGAGAGCCTGCACGGACCGAACGGGCTTTGCTTCTCGCCGGACGAGAAGGTTCTCTACATCATCGAATCCCGCGGCGTGCCGAACCGCAAGATCCTGGCCTATGACGTCGCGCCCGGCGGCGACAAGATCGTCAACAAGCGCGTGTTCGTCGACGCCGGACCCGGCACGCCCGACGGCATGCGCGCCGACATCGACGGCAATCTGTGGTGCGGCTGGGGCATGGGCGATCCCGAGCTTGACGGCGTCGTCGTGTTCGCCCCCGACGGCGTGATGATCGGCCGCATCGCACTGCCGGAACGCTGCGCCAACCTCTGCTTCGGCGGGCTGAAGCGCAACCGGCTCTTCATGGCCGCGAGCCAGTCGATCTATGCGCTCTATGTCAACACGCAGGGCGCGCCGGGCGGCTAGCTCGCGCGTCCCCGGATCAGAGGAAAGAAATGCCACGCATCTTGATGACCGGCGCCGCCGGCGGGATCGGCGCAAGCCTGCGCAAGCTGCTGCCGCCGATCTATCCCGATCTGCTGCTGAGCGACGTGGCGACGCCGGCCGATCTTGCCCGCGGCGAAAAATTCAAGGCGGCCGATCTTGCCGACCTCGCCGCGGTCGAGGCGATCTGCGAGGGCGTCGACGGCATCCTGCATTTCGGCGGCTATTCGGTCGAGGGCCCCTGGGACCAGATCCTGCAGTCCAACATCATCGGCTGTTACAACCTGTTCGAGGCGGCGCGGCGGCAGGGCGTCAAGCGCGTGGTGTTCGCCTCGTCGAACCATGCGGTCGGCTTCTATCCGCGCCATCACCGGATCGGCACCGACGTCACCGCGCGGCCGGACAGCCGTTACGGCGTCAGCAAGGTGTTCGGCGAGGCGGTCGGCGCGCTCTATGCCGACAAGCACGGGCTCGGCGTGACCTGTCTGCGGATCGGCAATTTCGGCGAGAAGCCGCTCGACCACCGCCGGCTTTCGATCTGGCTGAAGCCGGAAGACCTCGTGCAACTCTGCCGGATCGGTCTCGACCATCCCGATATCCGTTTCGAAGTACTCTACGGCGCCTCCCTTAACGAACGCGCCTGGTGGGACAATCACCGCGCCTACGATCTCGGCTACCGGCCGGAGGGAAGGGCGGAGGATTTCCGCGAACACGCCATGGCGGAGCAGAAGAAGCTGAAGCCCGACCCGGTCGGCGACTTCTACCAGGGCGGCGCGTTCTGCAGCATGGAATTCGACGGTGACCGTAGCCGGATCGTCGACTGGAAGTTGAATTCGTAACCAAACCTCGAGCACGGGAACAGGAAAATGGCCGACGGACTTCGCAAGGGACTGGCAAGCTATGGCGACGCTGGCTTCTCGCTGTTCCTGCGCAAGGCCTTCATCAAGGCGATGGGCTATTCCGACGACGCGCTCAATCGCCCGATCGTCGGCATCACCAATACCTACAGCGACTACAATCCCTGCCATGGCAATGTGCCCCAGATCATCGAGGCTGTGAAGCGCGGCGTGATGCTCACCGGCGCGATGCCGATGGTATTTCCCACGATCTCGATCGCGGAGAGTTTTTCGCATCCGACCTCGATGTATCTGCGCAATCTGATGGCGATGGACACCGAGGAGATGATCCGCGCCCAGCCGATGGACGCGGTGGTGGTGATCGGCGGTTGCGACAAGACCTTGCCGGCGCAGATCATGGCCGCGGTCTCGGCCGATTTGCCGACGGTCGTGATCCCGGTCGGGCCGATGGTGGTCGGGCATCACAAGGGCGAGGTGCTGGGCGCCTGCACCGATTGTCGGCGGCTGTGGGGCAAACATCGCGCCGGCGAAATCGATGAAGTCGAGATCGAGGCCGTCAACGCTCGGCTGGCGCCGTCGGTCGGAACCTGCATGGTGATGGGTACCGCGAGCACCATGGCGTGCATAACCGAAGCGCTCGGGCTTTCACTGCCGATGAGTGCCACGATCCCGGCGCCGCATGCCGAGCGCTTTCGCTCGGCCGAATCCAGCGGCAAGGTCGCCGCGGCGATGGCGCGCGCGAAAGGCCCGCGGCCGAGCGAATTGCTGACGGCGGCCTCGTTCCGGAACGCGCAAGTGGTGCTGCAGGCGATCGGCGGCTCGACCAACGGCCTCATCCATCTGACCGCGATCGCCAACCGCACCCGGCACCGTATCGATCTCGCAGCCTTTGACCAGCTCGGTCGCGACGTGCCTGTCCTGATCGACCTGAAGCCGTCGGGCGAACACTACATGGAGCACTTTCACCATGCTGGCGGCGTGCCGAAGCTGATGGCGCAGCTCGGCGACCTCCTCGATCTCGACGCAAGGACCATCACCGGCGCCACCCTGCGCGAGGTCGTCGCCGGTGCGGAGGACGTGCCGGGGCAGGACGCGATCCGCCCGCGCGGCAATCCGATCAAGGCCGAGGGCGCGATGGCGGTGCTGCACGGCAACCTTGCGCCGCGTGGGGCCGTCATCAAGCAATCGGCGGCGAGCCCGGGGCTGCTGCAGCACAGCGGACGCGCGGTGGTGTTCGAATCGGTCGAGGACATGACGCTGCGGGTGGACGATCCCGCGCTCGACGTCAACGCCGACGACGTGCTGGTGCTGCGCAATGCCGGCCCGAAGGGCGCGCCCGGCATGCCCGAGGCGGGTTACCTGCCGATCCCCAGGAAGCTCGCACGCGCCGGCGTCAAGGACATGGTGCGGATATCGGATGCCCGCATGAGCGGCACGGCGTTCGGCACCATCGTGCTGCATATCACGCCGGAGTCTGCCGTGGGCGGGCCGCTGGCGCTGGTGAAGAACGGAGACATGATCCGGCTCGATGTCGCCGGGCGCAGCATCGATCTTCTGGTCGACGCTGCCGAGCTGGAGAAACGCCGTGGCGCGCTGGCGCCGGCCACGACGCCCGACTGGGCCAGGCGCGGCTACGCGCATTTGTTCAACGAAACCATCCTGCAGGCCGACGAGGGCTGCGATTTCGATTTCATGCGCGGGCAGGGCAAAGGGTAGGCAAGGACCACGATTGCCCGGCGAGCACCGGGCGCGACGTCAACCCACCTCATCGACGCGCCACACATCGCCTGTTCGATCAAACCTGAACGGCGTGGCGTGGCGGTTGTCGAGCCAGCAGCCACACAAGGCCTCCGATATGGCCTGCATCACCGCATCGTGGCAGACGAACAGAATCGTGGCGCGCGGGTGATGGTCCAGCCACTGGCTGATGCAGCGCAGTGATCTCGCCGCGATTTCTGGCCATGGTTCGCCGTCCGGCGGCAGGATCGAGACGACGTCTTCCACCGATTTGAGCCGGTGCGCTTTCATGGTCTCCGCGATCGATCTACCCTCGAGACTGCCAAAATCGCATTCGATGATGCCGCTGTCGACCGAGAGCGGCGACCCCGCCGCCGCTGCGATGATCTCGGCGGTCTTCAGCGCGCGCGCAAGCGGACTGGTGACGACATGGTCGAATGTCACGTCACGCAATCGCACGACGGCCGCGCACGCCTGTGAAATGCCGTCGGCGTTCAAGGGAACGTCGGTGCGGCCCTGAAACCGGCCCTGGGCATTCCAGTCGGTGACGCCATGCCGCAGGCAGAGAAAGGAGCGCGCCGGCGCCGGCAAATCCGTCACTTCCCCTTGCTGGTGAATTTCTTCACGGCAATGCGAAAATCCTCGGTCTGCATCGCAGCAATGATTCCCTTTTCCTCGGCGGCGAGCTGTTGCCTGGTCGGCGTTACCGCGGCCTGGTAGACCAGCGGCTTGGTGCCGGCGATCGCGGCCGGTGGATTTTGCGCCAGTCGCTCGGCGAATTTGCGCGTCTCCGCCTTTAGCGCCGCCGCCGGAACTACTCTGGCGACGAGGCCCCATTCATAGGCCTGCTGCGCGGAAAAACTGTCCTCGGCCAGAAAAATCTGCAACGCTCGGCGGGTGCCGACGGTTCCGACCATGCCGACGGTGCTGCCGCCATCCGGCGAGACCCCGATCTTGGCGTAGGCCGGCGTGAAGCGGGCGTCGTCGGCGGCGATGCAGAGGTCGGTGACGAAGGCCAGCCCCATGCCCGCGCCGGCCGCGGAGCCGTGAACGCTGGACAGCACGATCTTGGGCATCCGCCGCACCGCCTCGATAAAGGCGTGGTAGTGCTTCAGCAACTCGCCGACGACGGGGGCGATGGTATCGCTGGCGGCCGCCGCGCCGATGGTCTGCAAATCGCCGCCGGCCGAGAAGGCGCGGCCTTCGCCCTCGATCACCAGCACCCTGATGTCGCCGTTGGCCTCGACCTCGGCGCCGAGCTGTTCGAGCCGTTGCGCAATCGACAGGTTGATTGAGTTGAAAGCCGCGGGCCGGTTCAGCGTGATGGTGGCGATCGGGCCTTCGACCCGGAGCAGGGCGGGGGCGTCGGCGGCGTTGTCGGGGGTCGGCATGGCTTGGCCTCAGGGGAAGGGAGCATGCCTTTAAACAGCAGAAGGCCAGAGGTGACAATCCCCGGCCGGATCTGCAAAATGCGGCGCAAGCCGTGCGCGGGCCGGCGACAACCCTTGCGTCGCTTTGCACCGTGAGGTCTGATAGAGCCTCTCATCGTTCGGGACGCAGACAAGAGCGCTGCTTTCCTGGGACGAGACAGGCCAGCCAACATTTATGGAAAGAGGAGACGACATGGGTAGTTCCTGTGTCCTGGAAGTCGGGCCGCCCCCATGATGCAGGGGCCTGTTGTCATCATCGGCGCGGGCCATGCCGGCTTCCAGCTCGCCGCCTCGCTGCGCCAGAACGGGTTTTCGGAGCGCATCGCCCTCGTCAACGACGAAGGCCATCTGCCTTACCAGCGGCCGCCGCTGTCCAAGGCGTATCTGAAGGGGACCGGCGGGCCCGACAGTCTGATGTTCCGTCCGGAGAAATTCTACCACGACCAGAACATCGACCTGTTCTCCGACCGAGCGGTGTCGATCGAGCGTACCGCGCGCAAGGTATTGCTCGCCTCCGGGGTTTCGCTTGATTACGGCCACCTGGTGCTGGCGACCGGGGCGCGCAATCGCCTGCTCGACATTCCTAACGCCCATCTGGCCGGCGTGCGCTATCTGCGGACGCTCGACGAAAGCCAGGCGTTGCGGGCCTGCATTGCGCCGGGCCGGCGCGTCGTTGTCATCGGCGCCGGGTTCATCGGCCTGGAGTTTGCCGCGACCGCGCGGGCCAAGGGCATGGAAGTTGACGTCATTGAACTTGGCCCGCGGGTGATGGCGCGGGCGGTGACCGCGGAAATCTCGGAGTTCTTTCAGGCGCGGCACAGCGCGGCCGGTATTCGCATTCACCTTGGCGTGCAGGTCACCGCCATCGAGAGCGACGGTGGCAAGGTCACCGGCGTCAGCCTCAGCGATGGCCGTCATATTGCCGCCGACTTGATCGTGGTCGGCGTGGGAGTCCTGCCGAACGTCGAGTTGGCGGCGGAGGCTGGCCTGGCTGTGGCGTCGGGGGTTATCGTCGACGAACATCTATTGACCGCAGACCCCCATGTTTCGGCGATCGGCGATTGCGCGCTGTTCGCGAGCCCTCGGTTCGGCGGCTCGCTGCGGCTGGAATCCGTGCAGAACGCGGCCGACCAGGCTCGCTGCGTCGCGGCTCGGCTGACCGGCGACGCCAAGCCGTATGACGGCCTGCCGTGGTTCTGGAGCGACCAGGGCCCCGACAAGCTGCAGATCGCAGGCTTGACCACCGGCTACGACCGCGTGGTCGTGCGCGGCGACCGCGCGCAGGCGGCGTTTTCGGCCTTCTGCTACAGGTCCGGCCAGCTCGTCGGCATCGAGTCGGTTAACCGCGCCGGCGACCACATGTTCGGTCGTCGTCTGCTTGCCGCGCATGGATCGATCACGCCGGAGCAGGCGGCGGATGCCGGCTTCGACCTTAAGGCGGCCCTGACCTAGGTCGATCGTCTGGCCTAACAATCGGCCTGCTATCGGCGCAAGGCTGCCGCCACTTCCGCCGCCGTCGGCATCGACGGCGCGGCGCCCATCCGCTGCACGCAGATCGACGCTGCGGCATTGGCATAGTCCAGCGCATCGCGGATCGGCCTTCCGCCCGCCAGTTGCGCGGCCAGCGCGCCGACGAAGCAGTCGCCGGCGCCGGTGGTGTCAATCGCTTTCACCTTACGTCCGGCGATCGTGGATATTTCGCTGCCGATCAGCGCCAGCACGCCGCGCTTGCCAAGGGTGATGCAGATGATCCGTTCCGGATCGGTTTGCAGATGTCGCGCCGCTTCGATGAATCGGGCAGCAGGGTCGTCAGCCTCGAACGCGGTGTTGGCAAGAAACCCCAACTCGGTTTCGTTCAGCACCAGGATATCGACGAGGCCGAGCAGATCCGGGCCAAAGGCCTGGGCCGGAGCCGGATTGAGGATCGTTGTCGCGCCGGCCGCACGCGCCCGCTTGAAGAAGGCTTCGATCGCGGGCAGCGCGATTTCGAACTGGCTGACCGCGATGTCGCCCTCGGCAAGAACGGGGGTGGCCACGTCTGCCGCCGTCAGCAGCGCATTGGCGCCGGGGACCACGACAATGGTGTTGTCGGCAGCGGCGACGGTGATGATGGCTGTCCCGGTGTGGGTCCCCACGGTCTCCTTGACCGAGGAGAGGTCGATGCCCTGTGCGGCGAGAAACGTCCGCAACTGCTGTCCGAACGCGTCGGCGCCGAGCCGGCCGATCAGAGTAGTCGGTGCGCCGAGCTTCGCGGCGGCCACCGCCTGGTTGGCGCCCTTGCCGCCAGGAAAGTAATGCACGGCCTCGCCGGCGACCGTCTCGCCGACCCTGGGATGTCGGACGGCTGTCGCCACCACATCCATATTGATGCTGCCGGCAACGAAAACGCGCGCCATTGCTAACTTCCGTTCAGCCGGTCAGGCACTGACACCGAACTCCTGTTTGACCGCCTCGATATCGGCCAGCGTCGGCAAGCCCGCCTCGTTGCCGAGGCGCTGGATCTTGTAGGTCGAGGCCGCGCGCGCGAACTCGAAATGATCCTGCCAGCTCTTGGCGGGATTGCTGAGATAGGAATAGACATAGGCGCCGTGGAAGACGTCGCCCGCGCCGTTGGTGTCGATCACGCGCTCGCGCGGGACCGGAAGCGCCGCCAGTCGGCGGGCCGCGCCGGCCTCGTCATACCAGAGCAGGCCCTGCTCACCCATGGTGACGCCGCCGACCCGGCATCCCCGGCTCTTGAGGTAGTCCAGCATCGCTTCCGGCGTCTTGTCCATCTGCTCGCACAGCCGTTCGGCGACGATGGCGACGTCGATGAATGCCAGCAGCTCATGGGTATTGGCGCGCAGGCCGCCGCCGTCGAGCGAGGTCAGAATGCCGGCCTCGCGGCACAGCTTCGCATAGTGGAGCGCGGCGTCGGGCTGGTGACCGTCCACATGCAGCGCCCGGCAGCCGCCGAGATTGAGGATCGGAAACGGATGGATGTGCTCGTCATCGCGGCAGCGCACGATCGCGCGCTTGCCATCCTTCGGCATGATGAACGAAAGCGAGGAGGAATTGACCTTGCGCGGATGGATCGAGATTCCGTATTTCGCGCTCATGTCCTGAAACATGCGGCCGAGCCAGTCGTTGGCGATGGTTGCGATCAGGTCGGGCACGATCCCGAGCTTGGCGCAGCAGAACGCGGCCGTAACCGCGTTGCCGCCAAAGGAAACCGCGTAGGCGGAGGCCACGTGTTTTTCGTCGCCGGTAGGCATGTGGTCGGTGATGAAGGTGACGTCGATATAAGTCTGTCCGATGAAGAGGGCCTGCATTCGTTGTCCATGTTGTCCAGCCGCGCATTGGGCAAAGGTGGTGCCGCTGCCGCCACATTAGCACCTGATATCCGATGCATTCGCTGAAATTATTCGCAACCCGCCGCCTTTGCGGCTTGAGATCGGTGCATCAGGAGACTACGACCACCCCCGGGGTGGGGCTATCCCGGCATCCGCCGATCACGGCCGACCTCGCCTTGGAGTTGTTGGCGGCGCGGCAACAGGGAGGGAATGATGACCGTTTATTCCGGTCCGGTGTTCGACATGGCGGTGAACCAGTTCGGCGTCATTGCCAACCATCTGGAAATCCCGATGGACGAACGCGACCGCCTCCTGATGCCCAAGCGGTCCGTCACGGTCTCATGTCCGATCCACCGCGATGACGGCACGGTCGCCGTGTTCGAGGGCTATCGCGTCCAGCATCACCTCACGCTCGGCCCGACCAAGGGCGGCACCAGGTTCGCGCCCTCGGTCGATCTTGGCGAGATCGCGGCGCTCGCAATCTGGATGAGCTGGAAATGCGCGCTGGTCGGGCTGCCCTATGGCGGCGCCAAGGGCGGCGTCAACGTCGACCTTTCCAAGATCTCCAGACGGGAGCTTGAGGCGATTTCGCGCCGCTACATGCAGGAAATGATTCCGTTCGTCGGTCCGCATACCGACGTGATGGCGCCTGACATGGGCACCAATGAGCAGGTGATGGCCTGGTTCATGGACACCTATTCGATGTATCAGGGCCGCACCGTGACCGAGATTGTCACCGGCAAGCCGGTATCCTCGGGCGGCACGCTCGGCCGGCGCGAAGCCACCGGCCGCGGCGTCGCCTATCTGGCGCGGCGCGTGCTGAAGGAGCTCTCGATCAATCCGGGCAACGCGACCGCCGTGATCCAGGGCTTCGGCAATGTCGGTTCTTACGCGGCACTGGAGTTGCACCGATATGGCCTCAAGGTGATCGCGGTCAGCGATCACACCGGCGCGCTGCACGACCCCGCCGGGCTCGACATTCCCGCGCTGGCCCATCATGCGAGCAGGCATGGCAGCATCGCCGGCTTCTCCAGCCAGTTAGGCTTCGATCCCGCGCAGCTCCTCACGCTGGCCTGCGACGTGCTGGTGCCGGCGGCGATGGAGCGGGTGATCGACGCGAAGGTTGCGGAAAACCTGAAGTGCAGGGTGCTGGCCGAGGGCGCCAATGGTCCGACCACGCCGGACGCCGATCTTGTGCTGGAAAAGCGCCAGGGCGAGGTATTCCTGATCCCCGACACTCTCTGCAATTCCGGCGGCGTCGTGGTCAGTTATTTTGAATGGGTGCAGGACCTGCAGCAATTGTTCTGGGAGGAAGAGGAGGTGATGCGAAGGGAATACGCGATCCTCGATCGCGCCTTCGATCACATGGTGCAGCGGGCCAAGGCAGACAAGATCCCGCACCGGACGGCGGCGATGGCGATCGGTGTCGAGAAGGTTCGCGCCGCCAAGAACACGCGGGGGCTGTTTCCGTGATCGCCGGCCTCGATCACGTCGTCGTTCTCACCGGCGACATCGACGCGGCCAGTGCGGCCTACCAGACGTTTTTCGCGCGGGCGCCGGCCTGGCGGAGCCGCGGTGACGGCGCCGACCGCGTCCTGTTCACGCTCGACAACACGACGCTGGAATTGATGGCGCCGGACGGCGAGGGCGCGAACGCGGACCGGATTCGCGCGGTGCTCGACGCCGAAGGCGAGGGATTGGTCAGTCTTTGTTTTCGAACCCGCAACATCGCCAAGATGCATCGCAGACTCGATCGGCTCACGTTGAAGCCGGAACCCATCGTCGAGGTCGAAAGCCGCGACGCGATCAGCGGCGCCACTCTGGCATGGAAGCGCACCCGTGCGGCGACGGAGACGACGGGAGGAATTCGCCTGTTCTTCCTCGAGCGAGACCAGGAGCGGCCGCTCTCGGTGCGGACGACGGCCGGATCGATCACGGCGATGGACCATGTCGTGGTCTCGACCTCCGACCCCGAGCGGGCCGCGGCTCTCTATGGCGCGCGGCTCGGTCTCGACATGGCGCTCGACCGCTCGCATCCGGATTGGGGCCGGCTGATGTTCTTCCGCTGCGGCGACCTCATCGTCGAAGTGACGCACCGGCCGGGCAAACCGGAGGCGCGCGCGCAAGACAAATTGCGAGGCCTGTGCTGGCGTGTCGCCGACATCGACGCCACCCATGCGCGGCTGGCTCAGGCGGGCGTCGACGTCTCGGAAGTCCGCGCCGGCCGCAAGCCGGGGACGCGGGTGATGACCGTGCGCGGCGGCACCTGCGGCGTCCCGACGCTGCTGGTGCAGCCCCCGGCGGTAAAGCCGTCCTGATTGCAGCGCTTCGTTTCGCTGTGTCAACGCTGAACGCAATTGTCACGCAGCTGGACCGTTGCGCGAAATTCTCCGAAAAGTGTCACGGCAAGATACAGCGCGCCGGTTCCCGATTTAACCTTTTTCGGGGGTATTCAGCTTAACAAAGGGTTACCGTTGCGGCCGCGCGAGCTCCGGCGCTAGCTGTATCGCACGGAGAATGTCTCCGCAGCGATGAGCGCCAACATGAAAATTCTTTATGCGATTGCAGTTCTCGCCCTGATGTCGACATCGGCCGACGCCTGGCAGGTCGTGGAGCGGTGCACCTTCAGCCAGTTCAACGGCCGGGTATGCACGACCTCCTATCTGAACGACCCGCCGCGCAACCCTGCCCAGGAACAGGAAGACGAAAAGGCGAGGCGCGCCAGCATCGACAAGTGGGAAGCGTTCTGCAAGCCGACGCGCACCTACGATAGCGAGGGCGTGGTCCGGCTGGCTTACGCGAAAAAGGGCTGCGAGTTCGGCCGCAGCGAGTAACCGCCGCGCCCGATATTCAGCCTCCCTGCCGCGACCGGGGAGCGCTTCGGGCGCCACGGTCGATGCGCTGCGGCGCAGGTTTGCGGCGCGTCTGCCGCGACGGAAAACCACTAAATCTTTAGGGATCAGATTGCGGCGCGGTTAGCCACGCCGCTTTACGCCGCCTCAATGCTTGCCGGTCATTCTGATGACGGCATCCATCTTCACGAGGCATTTGCAATGCGTATCCTCATCGCGATCTCGATTGTCGCAGCGTCGCTCTCGTCGGCATCGGCGCAGTTTGCGATGGATCATGGCAATGCGGCGGCCGCGGCCCAGGCCGCCAATGTGGAGCGGGAATATCAGAACGCCAAGGCTGACGCCATCAGGAACGGTCGTCCGCTGCTTCCCAGTCAACAGACCAACTTCGCGGTCGGCGGTCGTGGCATGGTGAAAGTCATTCCGCGGACGCCCGAAGAGCAGAAGGCCGATGAAGCCGCGCAAGCCGCCTGGAGCGCACGCTGCAAGCCGACCGTTGTCGAGGACAGCGAAGGCTTGCGCCGGGTGAAATATGCCGAGCGCGACTGCGACCTTTCCCGGTTCAACACCGCCGGCAATTAACAATTCGGCGAAATGAGCCGCGCTCAGCCGACCTCGCACGGCACGCTCAGGAATCCCCGGAAGCGAACCCGACCGCCGCGCAACGGCGGCCCAACAAGCGCGTAGTTCGGAAACCGCGCCAGGAAGCGCGAAATCGCGATCGCGCCTTCCAGCCGCGCCAGCGCCATTCCGGCGCATTGATGCGCGCCGGTGCCGAAGGCGAGATGCCGGTTCGGCGCGCGGCCGACATCCAGACGTTCGGGATCGACGAACTGGGCGGGGTCGCGGTTTGCCGCGCCGATGCACAGCGTCACCGGCGTTCCGGCCGGCAACGCCACGCCGCCGAGTTCGACCGGCTCCACCGTCATGCGGTTGCCGAGCTGGTTTGAGCTTTCGAACCGCAGGAATTCCTCGACAGCGGTCTTGATCAGCGCGGGATTGTCGATCAGCCGCTGTTTTTCGCCCGCGTGGTCCTGCAGCGCGACCAGCCCGTTGCCGATCAAATTGGTGGTGGTTTCGTGGCCGGCATTGAGCAGAAAGATGCAGTTGTGCAGCAGCTCCTTTTCGGTCAGCCGCTCGCCATTGTCTTCGCCCTGAATCAGCCGGGTCAGCACATCGCGCTCGGGATTGCCGGGTCTGGCCCGCCGCCGCGCCACCAGCCCTTCAAGATAGCTGAGGAAATCTTTCACCGCGGCGTTGCCGCGGGCGAACACGTCCGGGCCGATCACCGGCTCCAGCGCGCCGAGAATGGCAAGCGACCAGTCGCGCAAGGGGGCGCGCTCGTCCGCGGGAACGTCGAGCAGATTGCCGATGACCTCGATCGGGATCGCGGAGGCGAAATCGTCGATCAGGTCCACCTTGCCTTTGGCGGCGATGGCGTCGAGCAGGCGGTTCACCAGTTGCACCAGATCCGGCTCCATGCCGGCGATCGCGCGCGGCGACAGCGCCCCCATGATCAGCCGGCGCACCCGGGTATGGGCGGGCGGATCGTTGAAGACGAGGCTCGTGGTGTGATGCTCATACAGCGGCGAGGCGCCATATTTGGGCGCGAACTCCTTCTTCTTGTCGGAAGAGAAGGCTCGGTTGTTCTTGTAGGCCGAGACCAGATCGTCATAGCGGGTCAGGAAATATGACCCGTTCGCCAGCCGCTTGACCGGCGCGTTCTCACGCAACGCGCGGTAGGTCGGGTAGGGGTCGGCATAGAATTCCGGCGTCAGCTTCTCGAGGTCGAAGGTGGCCGCCAGTTCGCGCGCGTCTGCTGTCATGGTTGGATACCCGTGGGTGCCGACGGATAGGCCGTTTTGATCCTGCCGTGAAGCGTTCGCCCGGAACCTGAAGAGGTCGGGTGCACTGCAATAAATCCTTGACTTGGTTTAGGTGAGTGATTACTCACGCGCCCATGTCCAACCTGCGCATGACCAGCGATCTGCGGCGGCAATTGATCCTTGGCGCCGCCAAACGATGCTTCGCCCGTAACGGCTTTGCCGGCACCACGACCCGGAGCGTGGCCGCGGCGGCGGCGATCTCGGAAGGCCTGCTGTTCAAGCACTTCGCCTCCAAGGCCGCGCTCTATGCGGAGATATTGGCCGAAGAGTGCGAGGCGGATCCGGATCTCGCGCATCTGCTCGGGCAGGAGCCCTCGACCGGCACGCTGGTCGAACTCGTGAAGGGCATGGTTGGCCATTTCACCCGGATATCGGACGGCCCGGACGAGCAGGAAGCCCAGCGGGTGCGGCTGATGACGACGAGTTATCTGGACGACGGCGAGTTTGCCAGGTTGCTGCACGCCAAGATCGGGGACCTGATCGGCCCGGTGTTCGCCGCCTCGCTGCAAAGCGCGGTGGCGGCCGGGGACGCGGCGCGGGTCGGCGGCGACCCGCTGAACCTGTTCTGGTTTGCCCATCACACGGTGTTGATGGCGGCGCTGACGCGGCTTCCGGCGGTCCCCTGCCTCTCCTACGGCAACGTCGTTGATCTGGAGCGACAACTCACTCGTTTTATCCTGCGCGGCATCGGACTTAACGAGGCCGCAATTTCTTTTCATCTGGACCGTGATCCGTTGTCGAATTCCGGACAACCGGTAGCTGCAGAAAGTGCATGACATGAACATCGTCACTGAACCCAAGCTGTCCGGCCAACCGATTGCCGACAAGACGCGCAAGCGGCCGGTCCGGATGGTGCGCTGGTTTCTGATCGTCGGGCTGCTGCTTGCGGCCGTTGTCGGCGGCCTGGTTTTCTTCAAGTTCGTCTTTCTGCCCAATCTGTTCAAGGAGATCTTCAGCAAACCGCCGCCACCGACCAGCGTCAACATCGCCACCGCGAAGTCCGAAACCATTCCGAATCTGCTGACCGCGGTCGGCGATCTCGCCGCCGTGCACCAGGTCAATGTGACCTCGGACGTCAACGGGCGCATCACCGACATCCTGTTCACGGCAGGCACGAGCGTCAAAAAGGGTACGCCTCTCGTCCAATTGTTCGACGGCCCCGAGCAGGCCGACCTCGCCAATTTCAGGGCGCAGCAGCGCGTGGCGCAGCTCTCGCTGGATCGCGCCAAGCAGCTGGCCGAGCGACAGTTCGGGCCGCAGGCAACAGTGGACGCCGCGCAGGCGGCGTTCGACCAGGCCAGCGCCGGCATCGCCAGGAGCCAGGCCGTCATCTCCCAGAAACTGGTGAGGGCGCCGTTCGACGGCGATCTCGGCGTTCGCATGGTCGAGGTCGGGCAATATCTCACCGCAGGCACGCAGATCGTCTCGCTGACCGACCTGTCCGTGCTGTTTGCGAACTTCACCGTGACGGAGAAGGACTCCGGCCAGCTCAAGGTCGGCCAGACCGTTCGTATCGCCGTCGATGCCTATCCGGATCGGACCTTCGAGGGCAGGATCACGACCATCGAGCCGCAGATCTCGACCGATACGCGCAACATCCGCGTGCAGGCGACGATCCAGAATCCGGATCGCATCCTCAAGCCCGGCATGTTCGCGACCACCACTGTGGTGCTGCCGGACAAGCCGCCGGTGATCACCGTGCCTGAGACCGCGGTTGACTACACGCTCTATGGCGACTCCGTCTATTTCCTTGGCGAGAAGAAGGACGCGGATGGCAAGAGCAGTCTCATTGTCACGCGTACCTTCGTGCAGACCGGCAACCGCATCGGCGGCCGTGCTGAAATCGTCAAGGGATTGAAGGACGGCGATCGCGTGGTGGCGGTGGGGCAGCTCAAGCTGCAATCGGGGTCGGCGGTTACGATCTCGACCGATCCGACGCCGCCGATTCCGGCGAAGCCGCCGCGCTACTGACCCACCCACGGACGCGGCCCGAGGGGCCGCGCAAGCGCAGGACGGGCAACGGCCTTGGAGACGAGACGGCGCCTTGAACTGCTGAACCCACCGGGATGATCTGTGATGGCCTTTACCGATATTTTCATCAAGCGTCCGGTTCTTGCGGTCGTCGTCAGCCTGCTGATCCTGCTGATCGGCCTGCGGGCCGCCAGCGTGTTGCCGATCCGCCAGTATCCGAAGCTGTCGAACACGGTGATCAACGTCACCACCGTTTATCCCGGCGCATCGGCCAGCCTCATCCAGGGCTTCATCACCACACCGCTCGAGCAGGCGGTCGCCTCCGCCGAGGGGGTGGACTACATCACCTCGTCGTCGGTCCAGGGCACCAGCACGATCCAGGTCTACGTCAAGCTGAATTTCGACCCGAACCAGGCGTTGACCGAAGTTCTCGCCAAGGTGAACTCCGTCAGATACCTGATACCTAGAGAGTCGAACGATCCGATCGTGACCAAGACGACCGGCCAGACCACCGCGGTGATGTATCTCGGCTTCTCCAGCGACGAGCTCTCGGGTTCGGCTATTTCGGACTATCTGACGCGCGTCGTGCAGCCGGTGCTGTCGACGGTTGACGGCGTCGCATCCGCCGACATCCTCGGCGGGCAGACCTTCGCGATGCGGCTATGGCTCGATCCGTTGCGGATGGCGGGGCGCGGGGTGTCGCCGAGCGATGTTTCGGCGGCGATCGCCGCCAACAACTTTCAGGCCGCGGCCGGCCAGGCCAAGGGCTATCTGATCGTCTCGAACATTCAGACCAACACCGACCTGCGCAGCTTAGATCAGTTCAAGAAGATGATCGTCAAGTCCAGGGACGGCGGCTTCGTGCGGCTCGAGGATATCGCGACCGTCGAACTCGCCGCGCAAAGCACCGACGCAAGCGTTGCGTTCAGCGGCCAGCGGGCGATCTTTATCGGTGTGCAGGCTACCCCGCAAGGCAACCCGCTGACGCTGGTAAAGGGCGTGCGCGCGCTGATACCGGAGATCGAACGCAACCTGCCGCCGTCGATGCAAATGAAGGTGGCCTACGATTCCACCAAGTTTATTCAATCGTCGATCGACGAGGTGCAGGCGACGCTGGCCGAAGCCGTGCTGATCGTCGTGGCCGTGATCTTCCTGTTCCTGGCCTCGTTCCGCTCGGTCATTATTCCCGTGGTCACGATTCCGCTGTCATTGATCGGCGTCTGCAGTCTGATGCTGGTGATGGGCTTCAGCTTCAACCTGTTGACGCTGCTGGCGATGGTGCTGGCGATCGGGCTCGTGGTCGACGACGCCATCGTGGTGGTCGAGAACATCCACCGGCATCTGGAAGAGGGAAAGACGCCGGTGCAGGCCTCGCTGCAGGGGGCGCGTGAAATCGTCGGCCCCGTCATTTCGATGACGATCACGCTGGCGGCGGTGTATGCGCCGATCGGCTTTCTTGGCGGATTGACCGGCTCGCTGTTCCGCGAATTCGCTTTCACGCTGGCGGGGTCCGTTATCGTGTCGGGCGTGGTGGCGCTCACGCTGTCACCGATGATGTGCTCGGTCTTGCTCAAGAGCGCGGAAGAGGGGCGTTTCGCCAGAGTGGTCAACCGCGTTTTCGGCGGGATGACGCGCTGGTACGGTCGCCAGCTCGATCGCTCGCTCGACTATCGTCCGGTTACCGGGCTGTTCGCGCTGACCATGCTTGGGTTGGTAGGATTTCTCTATCTCAACACGGCCAAGGAACTCGCGCCCGAGGAGGACCAGGGCATCGTGTTCTCGGTGACCAAGGCGCCGAAATACGCCAATATCGATTATGTCGATTTCTACGGCGACAAGCTCGACAAGGCGTTCCAGAAATTTCCCGAAACCGACCTGCGCTTCGTCCTGAACGGCATCAACGGGCCGCAGGGCGGTATTGCCGGCATGCTGCTGAAGCCGTGGGACGAGCGCGAGCGCTCCTCGATCAAGCTGAAGCCGCTGGTGCAGGCGGAGCTCAGCAAGATCGAGGGCGTCCAGGCGTTCGCGTTCAACCTGCCGCCGCTGCCGGGCGGACCCGGCGGCTTGCCGGTGCAGATGGTGATCAACTCGACGGCCGGTTTTCAGGCTGTCTATGAACAGATGGCGAAACTGAAGGACGCTGCGCGCAAGAGCGGGCTGTTCATCGTCTCCGACAGCGACCTCGACTTCAACCAGCCGGTGGTGCGCGTCTCCATCGACCGTTCCAAGGCGAGTGATCTCGGCATCAACATGTCGCAGGTCGGCGCGACGCTGCAGACGCTGCTGGGCGGCAACTACGTCAACCGCTTCAATCTCGAGGGTCGGTCGTACCAGGTGATCCCGCAGGTGCCGCGCAGCATGCGGCTGTCGCCGGAAGCGCTCGGCGGTTACTATGTTCCGACCAACACCGGGCAGCTCGTGCCGCTGTCGACCATCGTGACGATCGAGACCGGCACCGATCCGAATGCGCTGACGCGCTACAACCAGCTCAATTCCGCGACCTTCTCGGCGGTGCCGATGCCGGGCGTCACGGTCGGGCAGGCGGTGGACTTCCTTGAGCGCGAGGCGAAACAGCTGCCGGCGGGCTTCGGTCACGACTATCTCGCCGACTCCCGCCAGTATGTGAAGGAGGGCAACCAGCTTGCGATCACCTTCGGCTTCGCGCTGGTCATCATCTTCCTGGTGCTGGCGGCGCAGTTCGAAAGCCTGCGCGATCCCTTGGTAATCATGGTCAGCGTTCCCATGGCGATCGTGGGTGCGCTGATCCCGCTGTTCTTTGGCGTGGCGACCATCAACATCTACACCCAGGTCGGGCTCCTGACGCTGGTCGGCCTCATCACCAAGCACGGCATCCTGATGGTGGAGTTCGCCAACGAACTCCAGCTCAGGGAAGGCCTCGACCGCCGGGCGGCGATCGAGATGGCGGCCCGCATCCGGTTGCGCCCGATCCTGATGACGACGGCGGCGATGGTGACGGGACTGATTCCGCTTTTGACCGCGACCGGGGCCGGCGCGGCGAGCCGGTTCTCGATCGGGCTGGTCGTGGTCGCGGGCATGTCGATCGGCACGCTGTTTACGCTGTTCGTGCTGCCTGCGGTCTATGTGACGATGGCCACCGACCACCGCGCCAAGGCCGGCTCGCAGCGGACACGGGAAATCGACGAGTTCGATCACGCAGCGCAGGGGCTCAAGGTGACCTAGCGGCGTGTGCGGGCCGGGCGACGCGGAAACATAGAGGGCAACATGACGAGCGATTTTTCCGCCGGCAATTTCCGCTTCATCCCGGGGGTGTTTCAGTATTCCGGCGGCGTGGCGGCCAGCCCCGGTCATGAAATCGAGCGCGTGCGTTTCGACAAGCCGGTGCCGCTGGCCGCAGGCTTTGCGCAGATCGCAGGCTACATCAAGGCCGCGGGCCGGCCGCTGACGTCGTTCTGCGCGTGCGAGCTGCGCTCGCCCGCGGCGTTCACCGACGAAGGGTTTCGCAATTTCAACCTGCATTACGTCGAGACATTGGCGGCGTGGGGGGTCTATGACGGCAAGACCAATCCGGTCGCGCGCAGCAATGTCTGTCCCGAGATCGACCCGCCGGCCGAACCGTCGTTCTATGCCTTTTCGTTCACGCGGCCGAGCCAGAACGCCGCGCCGAGCTTCGTGATCGCCGGCAGCGGCGAGTCGCAGGAAGGCAACGCCAGCTATGCCGAGCGCACGGTGCGCTACCGCGATATCAGCCCGGACGGCATTGCGGAGAAGGTGCGTTACGTCGTCGGCGCGATGGAACAGCGGATGGGCGCGCTCGGCTTTGGCTGGAAGGATGCCACGGCTGTGCAAGCCTACACCATCCACGATTTCCACCCCGTCCTTGCCGAGGCCATGGTTCGCCGCGGCGCGGCGCGGTCGGGCTTGACCTGGCATTTCGCCCGGCCGCCGGTGATTGATCTCGAATACGAGATGGATTGCCGCCGCGTGCTGCGGGAGATCGTGATCTAGGTCTTTGCGCGCGCGTCCGCTTCAAAGCCTGCGTCGATGATCGCGCGGTCGGTGATCCCGGCTGGGTTGTCGCGCGTCGGCAGGAACGCGCGCAGATGCACCCAGCGTTCGCGGCTCACCTGTTCCAGCCGTTCGAGCTCGGCAAGCGGATCGGCGTGGTCATCCACCCGCAGATCGAGATCGGACCATGCCTCCTTGCCATGGATCAACAGCGCCGCGGACTGCTTGCCGCGCTTGTCGCCGCCGGCGGCTTCACCAGCCTGCATGGCGACGATCAGCCGGCGCGGAAATGGCAGGGCGAGATTGGCCGCGTAGGTTGTTGCCGTCTCGTCGAGCACCGCGCTGCCGGCCAGCATGTTGCCGGCGATGGAGAAACCGCCGCCCTCGACATGGCCGCACCAATCGACGCATTCGCGGCCGGTGAACGCGGCAATGCGGCCCTGCGCATCCATGACGTGAAGTTGCCGGCTCTCGCGGCCGTCATCGGCTGCGATCAGCGTCGCCACCACGTCGCGCGGCGAACGCCCCTCGCGCAACAGCCTTAAGCCGTCGATGCCATAATACGGGTTGACCAGCGCCTGCGTCGCGACGCCGCCGAAGCCGGCCGCGATATGCGGCACCCGCGCCCCGACCGCGAAAAACCGGGTCGCGACCGCGATGCCGATCTGGCCGGTGGCGGGGTCGCGGGCGATGATCGACCAGGTCATCTTGTCTTGTCTCTGTTGCCTATCGCCCCGCGGCGTAGCCCTGCATGCCCCTCGGATTGGCGGCGGCCCGGCGGCGGCGGCCAACCCTGGAGGCGGCGGTGAGGCGGCCTTCCGACCAGTCGGGGCCGACCTCGACGATATGCCCGCGACTTTTCAGGGTATCGACAGCAGCCTTGGGCACGCGGTTCTCGACCACGAGCACGCCGGGGCGCGCGGTGCGCGGCCAGAACGAAATCGGGAAATGTTCGGAGTGCCAGGCCGGCGCGTCGATGGCTTCCTGCAGGTTCAGCCTGGCGTGGACATGCCGCAGGAAGAACTGCGTGGTCCATTGATCCTGCTGGTCGCCGCCGGGCGTGCCCCAGGCCATGTAGGGCTCGCCGTCGCGCAGCGCCATGGTGGGCGAGAGCGTGGTGCGCGGGCGCTTGCCCGGCGCCAGCGCCGCGGGGTGGCCTTCCTCCAGCCAGAACATCTGCGCGCGGCTGCCAAGGCAGAAGCCAAGTTCGGGAATCACCGGCGAGGATTGCAGCCAGCCGCCGGACGGCGTCGCCGAAATCATGTTGCCGGCCTGGTCGATGATGTCGAAATGCACGGTGTCGCCGCGCACCTCGCCGAAGCGGCCGACGGTCGGCTCGCCCGCGCCCATGGCGCCGACCGCCTCGCGATGGCCTTCCGCCCGGCGCAGCTTGACCACCGAGCCGAAACCCTCGACCGAGCCGGGGAGAAAATCGAGCGAGGCGCTGTCCCTGGAGATCAGCTTGCGGCGCACGTCATTGTAGGCGTCCGACAACAGGGTCGTGATCGGGATATCGCTGAATTTGGGATCGCCGTAGAATTTCTCGCGGTCGGCGAAGGCGAGCTTGGCGCACTCGACCTGCAGATGGATGAATTCAGGCCCGGCGGGATCGAGCCCGTCGAGTTCAAATCCCTTCAACAGCGCCAGCTGCTGCAGCATCACGGGGCCCTGGCTCCAGACGCCGGGCTTGCAGACGGTGTAGCGGCCGTAGTCGTAGGTCAGCGGCGCTTCGACGGTCGGCTGCCAGCGCGCCATGTCGTCGGCGGAGAGCACGCCGCGATGCGGCGCGCCGCTGACGTCCATGACCTCCTGCGTGCGACAGAATGTGTCGATCGCCTCCGCCACGAAGCCGTGCGACCAGGATTTGCGCGCGCGCTCGATCTGCGCGACGCGGTCGCCGCCGACGCTCTCGGCCTCCTGGAGTATGCGGGCATAGGTTTCGGATAGCTGCCGGTTGGTGAACAGCGTACCCGGCGTCGGCACCTGGTTGTTCGGCAGGTAGACCGCCGCCGAGGTCGTCCAGTGCTTGCGGAACAGCTGCTCGACCACCTGGATGGTCGCCGCGGCGCGCTCGACCAATGGATAGCCGTCGCGGGCATAGGCGATCGCGGGCTCCAGCACGTCGCGCAATCGCATCGTGCCGTAGTCGCGCAGCAGCAGCATCCAGGATTCGAAGGTGCCAGGCACGCAGGCGGCCAGCAGCCCGGTGCCGGGCACCATCACCAGGCCTTCGCTCCGGTAATGCGCGATGGTCGCCTTTGCCGGCGCGGGGCCCTGGCCGCAGATCACCTCGGTGCGGCCGCGGCTGACGTCATGCACGATAACAGGCACGTCGCCGCCGGGGCCGTTCAGGTGCGGTTCGACCACTTGCAGCGTAAAGGCCGTCGCAACGCCGGCATCGAAAGCGTTGCCGCCCTTTTCCAGAATGCCCATGCCGACGGCAGTCGCGATCCAGTGGGTCGAGGTGACGACGCCGAACGTGCCCTCGATTTCCGGCCGGGTGGTGAAGGGATCGGGATTGACCTTGCTCATGGCGGTCCAATGCGGTGCTGGCACCTTTGTGGGTCCGCACTTGACCACAGCCGGAGCTGGCTGCCAACCGGCGGAACGGGCGTGCTCAAACTGCCGCGGTGGCCGCGGCGGGATTGTTGACGGCATGGCAGGCGACGTTGTCGATCAGCTCGGGGGCCTGCCTGCGGCAGAGATCGAAGGCGAGCGGGCAGCGCGGGTTGAACGCGCAGCCGGGCGGCGGATCGATCGGATTGGGGATCTCGCCCTGGACCGGAATTCGCTGGCGGCCGGACATCGCCAGATCGGGAACCGCGCCCAGCAGCATTTTCGTGTAGGGCATCCGCGGATTGGCGAACAGCTCGCGCCCCTCGGCGATCTCGACGATGCGGCCGAGATACATCACGCCGATGCGGCTCGCCATGTGGCGGACCACGGCGAGGTTGTGGCTGATGAAAAGATAGGTCAGCCCGAACTTGTCCTGCAGGTCTCGCATCAGGTTGAGGATCTGCGCCTGGACCGAGACATCGAGCGCCGAGGTTGGCTCGTCGCAAACGATGAATTCGGCCTCGGAGGCGAGCGCGCGCGCGATCGCGATGCGCTGGCGCTGGCCGCCGGAGAATTCATGCGGATATTTCAGGCCGTCGTCGGGATGCAGGCCGACGAGGTTCAGCAATTCGCCGACGCGCGTTCGGATCTCGCGCTCGCCCTCGATCAGGTCGAAGGCGCGGATCGGCTCGGAAACGATGGCGTCGACCCGAAAGCGCGGATTGAGGCTGGCGTAGGGGTCCTGGAAAATCATCTGGATGCGACGGCGCAGCCGCTGGCGGAGCTGCGATCGCTTGGCATCGGTCATCGACACGCCGTCGATGACGACTTCGCCGGAACTCGGCGGCAGCAGTCCCACGACCATGCGCGCTACCGTGGTCTTGCCCGATCCGGATTCGCCGACCAGGGCGAAGGTCTCGCCCTTGCGGATGTCGAAGGTCACGCCATCGACCGCCTTAAGGAATTCCAGATCGCCGCCTTCCAGCACGCGGTTGAGCCACGGCCTGGAGACGTCGAACACCCGGCGCAACTTCTTCACCTCGACGAAAGCCGCCGCACTCATGCCGCGGTCTCCTGTGCGGCTGCAGGCGAGGCGGGGTCGAACAGGTGGCATGCCACGGCGCGCGAGCCCTGCGTTTGCGGTTCCGGCCGTTCGATGCGGCAGCGGTCGAATGCCAGTGCGCAGCGTGGATTGAACGAGCAACCCGGCGGGATCGCCGACAGCCGCGGCATCGAGCCTGGAATCTGCACCAGCCGCTTGTTCTCGGCCGCAAGCGTCGGGATCGCGCCCATCAATCCCCTGGCGTAGGGGTGCAGCGGATTCTGCACGACGTCGCGCACCGGGCCGATCTCGGCGATCCTTCCCGAATACATCACGGCGACGCGGTCGGAGGTTTCGGCGATCACGCCCATGTCGTGGGTGACCAGCATGACGGCGGTGCCGTGATCGCGCCCCAGCCGCTTGATCAGCGAAATGATCTGCGCCTGCACCGAGACGTCGAGCGCCGTGGTCGGCTCGTCGGCGATGATCAACTCGGGCTCGGCGCAGATCGCAAGCGCGATGACGACGCGCTGGCGCATGCCGCCGGAGAATTCGTGCGGGTAGGCGTCGATGCGTTTTTCCGGCGCCGGGATGCCGACTTCGGCCAACAGGTCGATGGCGCGCTTGCGCGCCGCGGTGTCGGAAAGATTGCGGTGGGTCTTGATCGTCTCGACGATCTGGTCGCCGATCCGGTACAGCGGATTGAGGCTGGTCAGCGGATCCTGGAAGATCATCCCGATCCGCTTGCCGCGAATGCGGCGGATTTCCTCCGGCGGCAGATGGTCGATCCGCGTCCCCGACAGGTAGATCTCGCCGCCGGCGATCCGGCCCGGCGGGTCGATCAGCCCGATCACAGCAAGGCCGGTGACCGATTTGCCGGCGCCGGATTCGCCGACCACGCCGAGCACCTCGCCCTTGGCGATGTCGAAGGAGACGCCGTCGATCGCGCGCAGCGTGCTGCGGCGGGTGAGGAATTCCACCTCGAGGTTGCGGACGGAGAGGACGGGAACGGTCATCGCAGTTTCGGATTGAGCGCGTCGCGCAGCCAGTCGCCGAGCAGGTTGATGGCGAGGATCAATCCCGCCAGCGCAATGCCGGGGAAGGCGACGATCCACCATTCGCCGGCGAACAGGTAATTGTTGCCGATCCGGATCAGGGTGCCGAGCGAGGGCATGGTGTCCGGCATGCCGGCGCCGAGGAACGAGAGCGTCGCCTCGGTGATGATGGCGAGCGCTAGGTTGATGGTGGCGATCACCAGGATCGGGCCCATCGTGTTCGGCAGCACGTGCCGGAAAATGATCACCGGCGCGGGAAGGCCGATCAGTTGGGCGGCGGCGACATAATCCTTGTTCTTCTCGACCATGACGGAACCGCGCACCGTGCGGGCGTATTGCACCCAGAAGCTCAGCCCGATCGCGACCACCAGCACCGCCAGCGTACTCATGGCGTCGAGTCGGTTGCCGAACACGGACTTGGCGACGCCATTGACCAGCAGCGCGATCAGGATCGCCGGAAAGGTCAGCTGCACGTCGGCGATGCGCATGATCAGTCCGTCGACCGCGCCGCCGACATAGCCCGCGATCAGCCCGAGCGTGATGCCGAGCGTGCCGGCGAGCACGACGCCGAGCAGGCCGACGACGAGTGAAATCCGCAGGCCGTGCAGGATCGCTGAAAACACGTCGCGGCCCTGCTCGTCGGTGCCGAGCAGGAACGGGCTCTGGCCGTCGGCGGTCCATAGCGGCGAGATCCGAGAATTCATCAGCTGCAGTTGCGCCGGATCGAACGGGTTCTGCACCGAGAGCAGGGGCGCCAGGATCGCCAGCAGGAAGAACGTCAAGGTGACGGCGGCCGCCACCATGGTCATGCGGGAGCGGCGGAACGAATAGAACATGTCGCTGTCGAGCGCGCGGCTCAGCCAGCCGGCGCCGGCACGCGCCCGTTGTGCGTTCGGCTCGGTCAGGTCGGGGACGACTGCGTCGGACATCGGGTGCCTCGCTCTATGCCGGACGGCTGAGGGTCGAGCGCAGGCGCGGATCGACGACGGTGTAGAGGATATCGACGATCAGGTTGATGGTGACGAAAATCAGCGACACCATTAAAAGGTAGGCGGCCATGATCGGGATGTCGACATTCTGGACCGCCTGCACGAACAGCAATCCCATGCCCGGCCACTGGAACACGGTTTCGGTGATGATAGCGAACGCGATGACCGAGCCGAACTGCAGCCCGGCGACAGTGATGACAGGCACCAGTGTGTTCTTCAATGCGTGACCGAAATGAACCGCCCGCGTGGTCAGGCCGCGGGCGCGGGCGAAGCGGATATAGTCGGTGCGGAGCACTTCGAGCATTTCGGCCCGCACCAGCCGCATGATCAGGGTCATCTGGAACAGGCCGAGCGTGACCGAGGGCATGATCAGCGCCTTGAGGCCGGACAGCGTGAGCAGGCCGGTGGTCCACCAGCCGATCCGCACCACGTCGCCGCGCCCGAACGAGGGCAGCCAGCCCAGCGTCACCGAGAACAGATAGATCAGGAGAATGCCGATCAGGAACGTCGGCAGCGAAATCCCGATCAGCGACACCGCCTGGAATATCTTCGTGAGGAACGTGTCGCGCCGCAGCGCCGAATAGACCCCCATCAGGATGCCGAACACCATCGCGAAAACCGTGGCGCAGGCGGCGAGTTCCAGCGTCGCCGGCATCCGCTCCATCAACAGGTTCGAAACCGGCTGGCGAAACTGATACGACACTCCGAACTTGAACTGCGCGGCATTGGCGAAGTAGCGGGCGAACTGCACCGGGACGGGATCGTCGAGACCGAGCGACTTGCGCACCGCCTCGCGTTCGGCGGCCGGCGTATCCAGGGAAACGATCTGGTTGACGGGGTCGCCGGCGAAACGGAACATCGAAAAAGCGATGACGCCGACCGCGATCATGACGCCGACGGCCTGGATCGCGCGGCGTAAAGTGAACGCGAGCATGTGTTCCTTTCACCGCTAGGTTACGCGCGGCGGAGACGTTCGGAAACGAAATGTCCCGGAAGCCGCCAGGCCGCCGGGACGGAGTGTCGAGGTCCGGTCAGTCCTGCTTGGTCGCCCAGTAGAGCAGGACCTGATTGTCGGCGCGCTGGTTCAGTTTCACTTTCTTCGATACGCCCCACGCCAGCGCCTGCTGGTGCAGCGGGATATATCCGAAGTCCTTGGCGCCGATCTCGAACGCTTCCTTGATCATGAGATCCCGCTTGGCGGTGTCGGGTTCCTGCAGCACCTTGTCGGCAAGCTCGTCGACTTTCTTGTTGCAATAGCCGCCGAGATTGGCCTCGCCGCGGTTGGACTTCGGGTCGTCGCGGCAGCCCATGATGTCGAACAGGACGTTGTGGGCGTCGAGCGTGCCGGGGGTCCAGCCGAGCAGGTAGAACGAGGTCTGATAGCCGCCGGGCTTCAGCACTTTGGCGAAATACTGCGCCTTGGGTTGGGCCAGCAGCGTCACCTTGACGCCGACCCGGGCCAGCATGCCGACCACCGCCTGGCAGATCGCGGCGTCGTTGACATAGCGGTCATTGGGGCAATCCATCGTGACTTCGAAACCGTCGGGATAGCCGGCATCGGCGAGCAGCTTCTTGGCGCCGTCGGGATCGAATTTCGGGCGCGTGAAGTCACCGGAATGCTTGAAAAGTTGCGGCGCGATCATCAGCGCCGAGGGCGCCGACAGCCCGCGCATGACGCGGGTCTTGATCAGTTCGACATCGATGGCCTTGAAGAAGGCCTCGCGCACCCTGACATCCTTGAACGGGTTCTTGCCCTTGACGCTGGAATAAAGCAACTCGTCGCGTACCTGATCCATGCCGAGGAAGATGGTGCGGATCTCCGGCCCCTTCATCACCTGGGCGTTCGGGCTGGAATCCACCCGCGAGATATCCTGGATCGGAACCGGCTCGATCACGTCGACTTCGCCCGACAGCAAGGCCGCCACGCGCGTGGCGTCCGAACCAATCGGCGTGAACACGATTTCCTTGATGTTGTGCTCCGCCTTGCGCCACCAGTTGGGATTGGCCTTGAAAACGGTTTTGACGCCGGGCTGGTGGCTTTCGACCGAGAAGGCGCCGGTGCCGTTGGCGTTGAGCGAGGCAAAGCTCGGCGTCGTCGCCGCGGCGGGCGTAGGCTCGGCGGCGTTGTTCGCCTCGGCCCATTTCTTGCTCATGATGTACCAGGTATCCCATTGCGAATTGAGAATGGGATTGGGCGTGGTCAGGATGAAGTCCACGGTGTGGTCGTCGATCTTGACCACCTTGGCGTCCGGCGCGATCCGGGTCTGGAGGTTCGAGCCCTTCTTGCGGACACGTTCCGCCGAGAACACCACGTCGTCGGCGGTGAAGGGGTCGCCGTTCTGGAATTTCACGCCCTTGCGCAGATGGAACCGCCAGCGGGTGGGCTCGGGGGTTTCCCAGCGTTCCGCCAGGCCCGGAATGACCTTCAGATCCTTGTCGCGGGCGACCAGCCCTTCAAACACCTGTCCGAGATGCGCGTGCGTCGTGCTCTCGTTCAACGTGTAGGGGTCCAGCGATTTAAGGTCGCCCTGATTGGCGTAGCGCAGGCTCTGGGCCGATGCCGGCGCCATCGCCAGGACTGACGCCGTGGCCGCCGCGAGCAAACTCTTGCGTACCAACATATGTTCGATCTCCCCGCTGATCGCCAACTTCCGCAACTAGCCGCTGATATTGCCGATCCATGCTGCCGGAGTCCAGCCGCCGTCTCGACTGCCGGTTTGCGCGGCGGTGCGGTAACGACTAGCTTTGGCTTGAGCCGCGCGCGAGCGGGTGGCGTTGAATTTTTGGAGTGCCGGATGGCGGAACTGAAGGCCGACGTTCTCGTCCTGGGCGCGGGCATGGTCGGCGTCGGCGCCGCGCTGCATCTGCAGCAGCGCGGCCGGGACGTGGTCCTGATCGATCGCCACGCGGTGGCCGGGGAGGAAACCAGCTACGGCAATGGCGGGCTGATCGAATGCGCCTCGGTCTTTCCGTACATGTTTCCGCGGGACTTCGGCCAGATCCTGCGCTACGCGCTGCATCGCGCGCCGCAGGTTCGCTACCGGTTCAGGGATTTGCCGGACTTCCTGCCCTGGTTGATCCGCTACTTCCTGGCCTCGTCGCCGGAGCGCGCGCTGCACAGCGCGATGGCCGAGCTGCCGTTGATCCAGCGCAGCCTGATCGAGCACGAGGCGTTGATCGCCGAGGCGGGCGTTCCCGAGCTGTTGCGGCGAACCGGCTGGATCAAGCTGTTTCGTTCCGAGGCCACGCTTGCGAACGCCGTCAAGGACTTGGCGCGGGCCCAGGCGCATGGCGTCGCCGGCGAGGTGCTGGATAGTCCCGCGATCATCGCGCGCGAGCCGCATCTCGCCGGCGAATTCAGCGGCGCGGTCTATTTTCCGACGCCGGGATTCGTGCCCGATCCCGGTGGCCTCGCCAAGGCCTATGCCGCCCTGTTCGGCCGCAAGGGCGGGCGGTACCTCGTCGGCGATGCACGAACGCTCGAGGCGTCCGGCGGCCGGTGGCGCGTGGCGACGCTGGAGGGCACGATCACCGCCCGCGAGGCCGTGGTGGCGATGGGGCCGTGGTCCGATCAGATCTTCGCACCGCTCGGCTATTCGATCCCGCTTCAGGTCAAGCGCGGGTACCATTTGCATCTCAGGCCGCGCGGCAATGCGGTGCTGCATCATCCGGTGCTGGACGCCGACCTCGGCTATCTGCTGGCGCCGATGAACCGTGGCATTCGCGTGACCACCGGCGCCGAGTTCGCCCACCGCGACGCACCGCCGTCGCCGGTCCAACTCGAGCAGGCGCTGCCCCGGGCGCACAAGCTGTTTCCTTTGGGAGAGCCGGTGGACGCGATGCCCTGGAAGGGTGCGCGCCCCTGCCTGCCCGACATGCTCCCGGTGATCGGAAGGGCTCCCCGCCATGGCGGGCTGTGGTTCAATTTCGGCCATCAACACCACGGCCTCACGCTCGGGCCCGCAACCGGCCGCCTGCTGGCTGAAGTGATGACCGGGGAGACCCCCTTCGCCGACGTCAAGCCGTTCGCCGTCGAACGCTTTGGTTGACCATATCAGAGGGTTGGGAACACAGGCCGGGGGGCTGGTCCTTGCGCCATGGCGGTGATCGTGGCGATACTGCGCAAAGCCTCGCCAAAGGAGCCGTCTCATGAAGGTTAATGTCGAGATAGAATGCACGCCACTGGAGGCCAGGCAGTTCTTCGGATTGCCGGATGTCTCGCCGATGCAGAACGCCGTCATGGACAAAATGCAGCAGCAGATGATGTCCAACATCGACAAGGTTTCGCCTGAGTCTCTGATCCAGAGCTGGTTCACCTTCGACCCCAAGATCGCCGAGCGTTTCCAGGATATGTTCGTAACCATGGCCGGCCTCGGGGGTACGACCAAGAAGGGTAATAAGTAGTGGCCGCCGCCGAAGGCGCCGGGACGGAAGAGCAAAGGCTTCGGCCGCCGAGCCTGTTGCTGATGCTGGCCGAGGCAAGGGGCCTGTTCGAACTTCATTCCAGCCTGCTGCTGTCGCCGTTGCTGTTGCAGGCTCCGAAGGGCGACGGGCACCCGGTGCTGGCGCTGCCGGGTTTTCTCGCCAGCGATCTTTCGATGGCGCCGATGCGGCGCTACCTGAAGGAACTCGGTCATGACACCTACGCCTGGAAGATGGGCCGCAATCTCGGCGGCGTGGCTTCCAGGCGCGCGGCGCTTCGCGACCTCTTGACGCGCATTCACGGACAGACCGGCCGCAAGGTCAGTCTGGTCGGCTGGAGTCTCGGCGGCGTCTATGCCCGCGACCTCGCGGTACAATTGCCCGACATGGTGCGCGCCGTGATCACGCTCGGCAGCCCGTTCACCGGCGACATCAGGGCAACCAACGCGACGCGGCTCTATGAGGCGCTGACGGGTGAGGATTCCGACGACAATCCCGAAATCAGGCAAGCGATCGCCGGCGACCTTCCGGTCCCGGCGACCTCGATCTACTCTCGTACCGACGGCATCGTGAACTGGCGCACCAGCCTGCTGCGTCCTTCTGTGAAGGCCGAGAACATCGAGGTGCATCTCGCCAGCCACGTCGGGCTCGGGGTCAACCCGGCCGCCCTTTGGGCGGTAGCTGACCGCCTGGCACAGGCGGAGGGGGAGTTTACGCCATTTGACCGGACCGGGCCGTTTTCGATTGCCTACGGCCCCCCAGAAAATGCACAATCGTAGTTCAAAGCCTTAGGCCTGAGGCATGATCCCGAATCCGGCCGCCCTCCACGGGATGGGCGCGGTGTGCGGAAGACGCCCCATAGGAGACGACCTGAACGCCAGAAGCGCCGCCAAAGCGCCGCGTTTTCCACCACGGGAGGAGAATATGGCCGACACCAGGAAACTGTCCTCGATGGACGCGTCGTTTTTGTACCTGGAGACGCCCGAAATGCCCATGCATGTGGGCAGCATGGCAATCTTTCGCCTGCCGGAGAAATACAAGGGTGATTTCTTCGAAGACTTCAAGGCGATGATCGCCTCGCGGCTGCACATCGCGCCGATCCTCAAGGCGCGCCTGGAAAAAGCGCCGCTCGACATCGATCACCCGTCCTGGGTCGAGGATGACCAGTTTGACATCGATCGTCACATCTTCCGCGGCAGTCTCCCGGCGCCCCACGACCGCGCGACGCTCGAGCGCATCGTCGGCTGGATGCATGCCAAGCTTCTGAACCGCGCCCGTCCGCTCTGGGAGTTCTACGTGTTCGAAGGCATGAAGGACAACGAGATCGGGCTCTATTCCAAGATGCACCACGCCTGCATCGATGGTGGCGCCGGCGCGGCGCTGACGAGCATGATCTACGACGTCACGCCGGTCCCGCGCAAAGTCCACAAGCCCGTCGCGCAGGCGAAGGGGGCCAGGGAGCCGCGCGACATCGCCGCCAACCTGATCGATTCCTACCAGCAACTCTGGCGCCAGCCTTTAGACGGCGCGACGACGTCGAAGAGCATCGAGCTGCCGCGATCCGGGAAAAGCGATCTTGCATCGATCCTGTTCGACAACGCCATGCTCCAGATCGAGAGCGCGGTTAAATTCGCCGGCAGCATTCCCACGATGTTGAAGAGTGTTTCCGACGTCGTCGGCAAGATCTCCGATCCGAAGTCGCGCGACAGCATCGCCAGCATGGTGTCGCCGCCGACCATTCTGAACAAGGCGATTTCGTCGGAACGCAGCTTCGCCGGCACCTCGATCTCGCTTTCGCGGGCCAAGGCGCTCGCCAGGCAATCCGGCGGCAAGCTGAATGACGTGGTGCTGGCGCTTTCCTCCGGCGTGGTCCGGCGCTATCTGCTGGAGCGTGGCGCGTTGCCGGCCAAGTCAATGACCGCCGCGGTGCCGATATCGCTACGCGAGGAGGGCAACACCGAGGCGAATAACCAAGTGTTTGGCATGATCTGCGCGATCGCCACCAATGTCGAGGATCCGAAGGGGCGGCTGGAGGCGATCATCGCGCAGTCGGTCAAGTCCAAGGAAATGTCACATCCGCTGCGCGCGCTGATGCCGCAGGTGTCGAACATCTCGATGCTGGGCGCGCCGATCCTGGTGCAGATTCTGGCGCTGCTCTACAGCCGCTCCAATCTGTCCGACGTACTGCCGCCATCGGCCAATATCACGGTGTCCAACGTGCCGGGGCCGCGGCAGACGCTGTATGCTGCAGGCGCGGAGCTGCTGCACATCTTCCCGGTGTCGATCTCGGCGCATGGGCTCGCGCTCAACATCACCGTGCAAAGCTACCGCGACCAGCTTGATTTCGGCTTTATCGCCGGCGCCAACATCATCCCGAATGTCCAGGTCTTGTGCGACATGCTTCCGCGGGAGTTCGAGGCGCTGGAGGCAGCGTTCGCACCGCCGAAGAGCATGACCAGCGCGGCTGAATAGGTTTCGAACCATGATTGAAATGCCGCCATTGCAGTTCGCCCAGGTCAACGGCATTCGAATGGGCTATTACGAGGCGGGGCCGAAGTCCGACAAGCCCCCAATGATCCTGTGCCACGGCTGGCCGGAAATCGCCTTCTCCTGGCGCCACCAGCTCAAGGCGCTGAGCGAGGCCGGCATCCGGGTGATCGCGCCGGACCAGCGCGGCTACGGTTCGACCGACCGGCCAGAGCCGGTCGAGGCTTACGACATGGAGCACCTGACCGGTGATCTGGTCGGTCTGCTCGACCACCTCGAGATCGAAAAGGCTATCTTCGTCGGCCACGACTGGGGCGGCTTCATCGTCTGGCAGATGCCGCTGCGCCACATCGAACGCGTCGCCGGCGTCGTCGGAGTCAACACGCCGCACTACGACCGCCTGCCGGCCGACCCGATCGAGCTGTTCCGAAAGCGGTTCGGCGACAGCATGTACATCGTTCAGTTCCAGGATCCCGCCCGCGAGCCTGACAGGATCTTTGGCAGCCGCGTCGAGCAGACGTTTGACGCGTTCATGCGCAAGCCGCTGCCGCGCAAGGACGACGCGCCGGCGGCTCCGGCGACCGCGGGTGTCGGCGCATCGAGCAAGACCAACCTGGCGTTCCCGCAGATGATCGCGGCCTATGACGCCAGGTTCGACCCGCGGACGCCGATCCTGTCGCCGGAGGAAAAGAAAGTGTTCGTCGATACCTTCACCCGAACCGGCTTCACCGGGGGCATCAACTGGTACCGCAATTTTTCCCGTAACTGGCAGCGCTCGGCAGGGCTCGACCACATCGTGCGGGTGCCGTCGCTGATGATCATGGCGGAGAACGACGCGGTATTGCCGCCATCGGCGGCTGATGGCATGGAGAAGGTCGTTCCCGATCTGGAGAAATATCTGGTGCGCGACAGCGGACATTGGACGCAACAGGAAAAGCCGGAGGAGGTCAGCGCCAAGCTGATCGAATGGCGCAGGAAGCGGTTCGGGTAGGGCAATGGCCACATCGTGATTGCAAGCGAAGCGGCGTGAGCAGTCATTCCGGGGCGATGCAAAGCATCGAACCCGGAATCTCGAGGTTCCGGGTCTGGTCCTGCGGACCATCCCGGAATGACGGAGTGGTTGAGACAGGGCAGGAGACTCTTCAAAAATGGCATCGATCAACAAGCTAAGCCCGATCCCGCATCCGCCGAAAAAGCCTGTTGTCGGCAACATGCTGTCGCTGGATCCCAACGCCCCGGTGCAGCATCTGGTGCGGCTGTCCAGGGAGCTGGGGCCGATCTTCTGGCTCGACATGATGGGCGCGCCGCTTGTCATCGTCTCGGGCCACGATCTCATCGACGAGATATCCGACGAGAAGCGCTTCGACAAGGCGGTGCGCGGCTCGCTGCGCCGGGTCCGCGCGGTGGGCGGCGACGGGCTGTTCACCGCCGATACCAGCGAGCCGAACTGGAGCAAGGCGCACAACATCCTGCTGCAGCCGTTCGGCAACCGCGCGATGCAGTCCTACCATCCGAGCATGGTCGATATCGCCGAACAGCTCGTGAAGAAGTGGGAGCGGCTCAACGGCGACGAGGAGATCGAGGTCGTCCACGACATGACCGCGCTGACGCTCGACACCATCGGGCTGTGCGGCTTCGACTACCGTTTCAATTCGTTCTACCGCCGCGACTACCACCCCTTCGTGGAATCGCTGGTGCGTTCGCTCGAGACCATCATGATGACGCGCGGCATTCCACTGGAAGGCCTGTGGCTGCAGAAGCGCCGCCGTGACCTGGCGCAGGACGTCGCCTTCATGAACAAGATGGTCGACGAGATCATCGCCGAGCGCCGCGGCAACGCCGACGCTGCCGCCGATGCCAGGAAGGACATGCTGGGCGCCATGATGACCGGCGTCGACCGCGCCACCGGCGAACAGCTCGACGACGTCAACATCCGCTATCAGATCAACACCTTCCTGATCGCGGGCCACGAGACCACCAGCGGCCTGCTTTCCTGCACCATCTATGCCCTGCTCAAGCACCCCGAGGTTCTCAAGAAGGCCTATGAGGAGGTCGATCGGGTGCTTGGGCCCGACATCAATGCGAAGCCGACCTATCAGCAGGTCACCCAGCTCACCTACATCACCCAGGTTTTGAAGGAAGCGCTGCGGCTGTGGCCGCCGGCGCCGGCCTATGGCGTTGCGCCGCTGAAGGACGAGACCATTGGCGGCAAGTACAAATTGAAGAAGAACACTTTCGTCACGGTTTTGGTGATGGCGTTACACCGCGATCCCAGCGTCTGGGGACCGAACCCGGACGCGTTCGATCCGGAGAATTTCAGCCGCGAGGCCGAGGCCCGGCGTCCGATCAATGCCTGGAAGCCGTTCGGCAACGGCCAGCGCGCCTGCATCGGGCGCGGCTTTGCGATGCACGAGGCGGCGCTCGCGATCGGAATGATCCTGCAGCGTTTCAAGCTGATCGACAATCACCGTTACCAGATGCACCTGAAGGAAACGCTGACGATCAAGCCGGACGGCTTCAAGATCAAGGTGCGGCCGCGCGCCGACCGGGATCGTGGCGCCTTCGCCGGCCGTACCGCCGCGACCGCAGCCGCCTCGAACACGGCGGCGCCCAGGGCGCGGACCCGTCCGGGACACAACACGCCGCTGCTGGTGCTCTATGGCTCCAACCTCGGCACTGCCGAGGAACTGGCGACGCGGGTGGCCGATCTGGCGGAGGTCAACGGTTTCGCGACCAGGCTCGGCGCGCTCGACGACTACGCCGGCAAGCTGCCGGAGCAGGGCGGGGTGCTGATCTTCTGTGCGTCGTATAATGGCGCGGCGCCCGACAACGCCACGCAGTTCGTCAAATGGCTGGGCGGCGATTTGCCGAAGAGCGCCTTGGCCAAGGTGCGCTACGCGGTGTTCGGCTGCGGCAACAGCGACTGGGCTGCGACCTACCAGTCGGTGCCGCGCATGATTGACGACCAGCTCGCCAAACATGGCGCGCGCAGCGTCTACGCCCGCGGCGAGGGCGATGCCCGCAGCGATCTCGACGGCCAGTTCGAAAAATGGTTTGCCGCCGCCGCCGCGGCGGCGATGAAGGAGTTCGGCATCGATTCAAGCTTCAGCCGCAGCGCCGACGACGCGCCGCTGTATTCGATCGAGCCGGTGGCGCCATCGGCCGTCCACATGATCGTTGCCCAGGGCGGCGTCGCGCCGATGAAGGTGCTGGACAATTCGGAACTGCAGAACAAAAGCGGCGCCAATCCGTCAGACCGTTCGACGCGGCATATCGAGGTGGAACTGCCGCCGGGCATCGCCTACCGCGTCGGCGACCATCTTAGCGTGGTGCCGCGCAACGATCCCGCGCTGGTCGATTCGGTCGCGCGCCGCTTCGGCTTCTTGCCGGCGGACCAGATCAGGCTGCACGTCGCCGAGGGCCGCCGCGCGCAATTGCCGGTCGGCGACGCCGTGTCGGTCGGGCGGTTGCTGACCGAGTTCGTCGAGTTGCAGCAGATCGCCACCCGCAAGCAGATCCAGATCATGTCGGAACATACCCGCTGCCCGGTGACCAGGCCGAAACTGCTGGCCTATGTCGGCGACGACGAGGCGTCCACCGAGCGTTACCGTTCCGAGGTGCTGGCCAGGCGCAAATCGGTATTCGATCTGCTGGAGGAGCATCCGGCCTGCGAGCTGCCGTTCCACGCCTATCTGGAAATGCTGTCGCTGCTGGCGCCGCGCTATTATTCGATCTCCTCTTCGCCGTCCGCCGACCCCGGACGCTGCAGCGTGACCGTCGGCGTCGTCGAAGCGCCCGCAAGTTCGGGTCGCGGCGTCTACAAGGGCGTCTGCTCCAACTACCTCGCCGGCCGCCGCGTCGGCGATACAGTTCATGCGACGGTACGCGAGACCAAGGCCGGCTTCCGCCTGCCGGACGATGCGTCGGTTCCCGTGATCATGATCGGCCCGGGTACGGGGCTGGCCCCGTTCCGCGGCTTCCTGCAGGAGCGTGCGCATCGCAAGGCGCACGGCGCCAGCCTCGGTCCGGCGATGCTGTTCTTCGGCTGCCGTCATCCTGACCAGGATTTCATCTATGCTGACGAATTGAAGGCGTTCGCCGCTGACGGCGTTGTCGAGCTGCATACCGCGTTCTCGCGCGCCGATGGGCCGAAGACCTATGTCCAGCATCAGGTTGCCGCGCAGAAGGACCGGGTCTGGAACCTGATCGAGCAGGGCGCGATCGTCTATGTCTGCGGCGACGGCAGCCAGATGGAGCCTGATGTCAAAGCCGCGCTGGTTGCGATCTATCGCGACAAATCGGGGGCCGACGCCGATGCGGGCTTGCGCTGGATCGACAAGCTCGGCACCGGCAACCGTTACGTGCTCGACGTCTGGGCTGGCGGGTAACTGTCACCTCCGGCCGTGCTAAAGCGTTCTCATGATTCCATGGGAAAAAATCGATACCGCGCGCGTGCCGGATTCCGACGGGGAACTGCGCCTGATGCGGCGCGGCCAGGAGTTTTCCATCATGCTCGGCGCCAACGAGCTGATGAACAGCCGCCTTTCGGGTTCAGAGGCTGCGCTCGCGACGCTTGCCGCCAAGCAGATCGGGAAGGTCGCCGGGCCGCAGGTGCTGATCGGCGGCCTGGGCATGGGCTTTACCTTGCGCGCGGCGCTTGCGGTGTTCGGAAGCAAGGCGCAGATCGTGGTGGCCGAGCTGGTGCCCGCCGTCGTCGCCTGGGCCAGCGGCCCGCTGGCCGGGATTTTCGGCGACAGCCTCAGCGATCCCCGCGTTGATGTCCAGGAGGTGGACGTTGCGCAGGTGATCCAAAGCCATCCGCGTGCTTTCGATGCGATCCTGCTCGACGTCGATAATGGTCCGGAAGGACTCACCCGCAAGGCGAATGACGCTCTCTACGACGCCGCCGGTCTGCAAGCGGCCCACACCGCGCTGCGGCCGGGCGGGGTGCTGGCGGTTTGGTCGTCCGGATCGAATGCAGGATTTTCAAAGCGGCTTCGCCAGGCCGGATATGCCGTCAACGAGGTCGCGGTGCGCGCCGTCGGCAAGGGTGTCGGCGCACGCCACGTCATATGGATCGCGACGGCAGAGGCTACGCCGCCTTCGCCGCCGCGCGATGCGCGTGCTCGTCGATCGCGCTGATGATCTGCGGCCACATCGGGATCGGCAAAGCGTGGCCCATGCCTTCGATCATCAAGAGCTTGGCGCCGGGAATCGACGCGGCGGTGTCCTTGCCGCCTTCGGGACGAACCAGCGGATCGACGGTGCCGTGAATCACCAGCGTCGGGATCTTTACGTGATGCAGACGTTCCTTGCGGCTGCCCGAGGCAAGCACGGCCCGCAACTGCCGGCCGACGCCCGCGGGATTGAGGCCGCGCTCGAAGGTGCGCGCGGCGCGTGAAAGGTCCAGCGTCTCGTCTTCCGGGAACGAGCCGACGCGCAGCACTTTCCAGGTCTTGGCGAAGCGCTCGAAATACTCTTCCTTGGTGTTCGGGGGCGGCGCCATCAGCATGGCGGCGGCCTCCCGGGTCGGCGGCGGAATTCTCGGATTGCCCGTGGTCGACATGATCGACGTCAGCGAGCGCACCCGCTGCGGGAACGAGATCGCGATTTCCTGGGCGATCATGCCACCCATCGACGCACCGACCAGATGCGCCGATTTGATGCCGAGCACGTCCATCAGGCCGACGGTATCCTTGGCCATGTCGATCAGGCGGTAGGGAGCAGCAACCGGAATCCTCAGGAAGCGCAGCTTGAGCAGTTCCAGCATGGTCAATCGCTTTCCGCCGGAAAGGTGCGAGGATTTGCCGATGTCGCGGTTGTCGAAGCGGATAACGCGAAAGCCGCGGGCGGCGAGCTTCTGGCAGAATTCGTCATCCCAAAGGATCATCTGGGCGCCGAGCCCCATGATCAGCAGCATGGGTTCGGCAGCCGTATCGCCGAAGATTTCGTAGCAGATGTCGATGCCGTTGGCGCGGGCGATCTGTGGCGGTTGATGGGCAAGCATCGCGTATGTCTTTCCTTCAGCTGGTGCCTCGATCGGTAAACGATATGGCACGGTTTCCTGCACCGCAGAAGACCTTGCGGTGGTTGACCGCCCGTCAGCAAGGGTGTGGTATGGGGCCAAACATCAAGCAAAGCGTGGCAAGCGCTCGTGACCGCGAGGAGAGGGCGTCAATGGCCGACAACAGCAACGATCCTGCCGTGATCTGGCAGACCATGGTCGGGGAGATGGAGAAGGGGTTCAACTCCTTCGCCAACCAGGCGATGGCGTCGCCGGAATTCTCCAAGGTCATGAACCAGGTCGGCGGCGTCACCGCCGGCGCGCAGAAACAGCTCGGTGAACTGATGGAGAAGTATCTGCTCGCGATGAACCTGCCGAGCCGGGCGCAGATGGTGGGCATGGCCGAGCGCATCCAGGCGATCGAGGGCCAGCTCAACGAGATCAAGGCGATGCTGCATCAGATCCACCACAATTCGCTGGCGCCGGAAGGCGGCCACGGCACGCCGCGGCCGCCGCGCACCAGGCGTCCGCCGCCGGAGGGAGGTCAGAAATGAACGCTCACGCAGGCCTCGACCTCGCCTCGGTTCCCGAGCGGATACAGTCCGAGGTGCAACGTGCGATCCAGCGCAGCATCAAGGGCGTCGAGTATATTGCCTCGTCCGGCCCTGCGCTTGGCTCGACGCCGAAGGACATTCTGGCCGTTCGCGGCACCATGAACCTCTACCACTATCGGCCGATGGCGGACGAGATCTACCGCGTGCCGATCCTGATCGTGATGGCGACCACCAACCGCGGCTACATTCTGGACATGGTGCCCGGCCAGAGTCTCGTCGAGTTTCTGCTGAAACGCGGTTACGACGTCTACATGCTGGACTGGACCGCGCCGAAGCCGGAGGAGAAAAGCCTGCGGATGGAGGACTACGTCCTCGACTTCATCCCGGATTGCGTTCGCCGCGTGCAGCAGGATTCCGGCGAGCGCGACGTCACCGTGATCGGCTATTGCTTCGGCGGCGTGCTGTCCTTGCTCTACGGCTCGATCTTCAACGACGGGCCGATGAAGAACCTGATCTGCTTCACCACCCCGATCGATTTCCGCGAGATGAAGCTGTTCTCGAATTTTTCGGATCGCCGCTACTTCGACGTCGACCGGCTGGTCGACAGCATCGGCAACGTGCCGCCCGAAATGATCCTGTCGTCGTTCGAAATGCTGCGGCCGGCGTCGCGCGCCGCGAGCCAGGTGCAGTTGTGGGAGAACATCTGGAACGACGAATACGTCAAGGCCTACCGGATGATGGATCGCTGGGGCACGGACACCCTGCCGCTGGCCGGCGAGTACTTCCGCGGCATCACCAAGGACCTGATGTGGGACAACAAGCTGTTCAACGACACCATGTCGGTCGGCGGCCGCCCGGCCAATATTTCGAACATCAAGGTGCCGATCATGCACGCGGTGGCTGAACACGACCACATCGTGCCCTATGACGCCGCCAGGCATCTGATCACCAAGGTCGGCTCGTCCGACAAGGAGGAGGTGATGCTGAAGGGCGGTCACGTCAGCCTCGTCGCCGGCGCCAACGCGATCAAGCGGCTGTGGCCGAAACTGGACTCCTGGTTGGGCAAGAGATCGACATGAGTGAAACCCGTTCCTATCCGCGCCGCGTCAAGACCGATGCCGGTGAGATCGAATTTCGCATGATGGCGCGCAGCGACGAGGCGGCGGTGCTGGCTTTTGCCAAGGCGCTCCCGACCCATGATCTGTTGTTCCTGCCGCGCAATATCAGCGAGCCCAAGGTGCTGTCGGCCTGGATCAACGAGATCGAGCGCGGCGCCATCGTCAGCCTGCTGGCGCTGAGGGGCAAAACGGTGGTCGGCAGCGGCACGCTGGTGCGCGACCCCCATTCCTGGTCGCCCCATGTCGGCGAGATCCGCATGGTCGTATCGCAGGACGTGCGCGGGCAGGGGGTGGGTCGGGCGCTGTCGCAGGAGACCTTTGCGATCGCGCTCGGCGCCGGGCTTGAGAAGCTCTCGGTGCAGATGACGGTGGACCAGCAGGCGGCGATCGCGCTGTTCGAAAGCCTCGGTTTCAAGGCCGAGGCCCTGTTGCGGGACCAGGTCCGGGACGTCGACGGCAAGACCCACGACATCGTCGTGCTCGGGCACAATGTGGCGCAGGTCCGGGCACAGATGGAGGCCTATGGGCTGCCGGCGGCGGTCCAACATTGACGTGGCTTCCCGGCGCTGCACCGCCGGACAAAAAAATCGCAAAACAACCCCATGCAAAGTAGAGGGGGTGGCTCCGGTGTCAGATCGAAGTGGAACTTTGGACGGTTCCGCCGGACAGCGCGCCCATCGATCACTTCACGAACTCGTGATATCGCGGCGCATCATTAATGTTGCGATGCACCATTAAGCATGCCATAACCCTCTTGCCCCGGGCCAAACCGGACGGGGTGAGCCCATAGCTCAAACCTGAGGATGGAGAACCCCAATGACCACCGAAACCAATTCCGTGCTGAACACCGTCAAGGAAGCCTTCGCGCCCGTCACCGAGGCGTTCACCAAGCTCCAGAACCTGGAAGTTCCGGAAGCCGCCCGTGAATTCGTGAAGAAGCAGGCCGAGACCGCCAAGGTTCGCGCCGCCGACATGCACGCCGGCTCCGAGAAGGTGACCGCCGCCATCGAGACCGCCGTCGCCGGTTCGGTTTCCGAGGCCGCCAAGATCAGCCGCAACATCCAGCAGGCGCTCTACCAGGACGCCGAAGCGTTCTTCGCCGGCATCGACAAGCTCGCCTCGGCCAAGTCGCTGAGCGAAGCGGCCCAGATCCAGTCGGACATGGTCCGTGCGCGCGGCGAAGTTCTGGTCTCGCGCGCGAAGGCGACCACCGAATATCTCGGCAAGCTCGCCGCTGACGGCGCCAAGACCGCGCAGGACAACTTCGCCAAGGTCTATTCCCAGACCGCCTGATCGCGATCCGCCTGACAACTGACGTTTTCGAAGGCCCGCTCAGGCGGGCCTTCTTTTTGTCGGGTGCGCCCAGTCATTCCGGGGCGTGCGAAGCACGAACTACAATGTGCAATCGCACATCGCGAGAATCTCGAGATTCCGGATCGCCGCTTCGCGTCGTCCGGAATGACGGTTATGCGCGCAGCGCGAAGCCGGACGATTCTTCTCATGGCCTAGGCTGCATCGCGTCCGGGACACATCAAGCGCGAGGCGTTAGAATTCGAATTCAACGTCCGAAAGCCGCCATGAGCCTTCCCGCATCATTCGTCACCGACAAGCCCGGCGACGCCGCGCGCGCCGCCGAGTTGCGGCGGGTGAAATTGCTGGCGACATCCGTACTGGCGGCGACGTTCGCCGTCTTCGTCGCCGCCAGGGCGCTGTTGCCGGTGCATCCGGCGTTCGGCTTTGTCGCAGCCTTCGCCGAGGCCGCCACCATCGGCGGCCTGGCCGACTGGTACGCCGTGGTGGCGCTGTTCAAACGGCCGCTGGGGCTTCCGATTCCGCACACCGCGATCATCCAGGGCAACCAGCACCGCATCGCCGACAAGCTCGGTGAGTTCATCGAGGTGCATTTCCTCGAATCTGCGCCGGTCGAAGCCAAGCTGCGGCAGATCGATTTCGGCTCATTCATCGCCGACTGGCTGCGCGACCGCAAGCGCAGCGAGGATCTCGCCCGCTTTGCGCTGCGGCTGCTGCCCGACGCGATCGCGGCGACGGAAAGCTCCGGGCTGATGACGTTCGTCAGCCGCCGCGTCACCGCGCAATTGATGTCGATCGACCTGGCGCCGCTCGCCGCGGGCACACTGCGCGCCTTCGTGCAGGAGGGGCGGCATCAGGGGCTGCTCGACGACATCCTGCGCGCGGTGCATCAGACCATGACCCAAGCGGAGACGATGGCGATGATCCGCCAGAAGATCCGCGACGAGTTGCCGACGCTGTTGAAGCTCTACCGCGCCGACAAGTTTCTGGTGAACAAGATCGTGGCCTCGGCCAGCGCCTTCTTCGAGGAGGTCCGCAACGATCCCGCGCACCCGTTTCGCGGCGAGTTCGACCGCATGGTGCTGACGTTCGTCGACCGCCTCGGCACCGATCCGGTGTACGCCGAGCGCATCGCCGGGCTGAAGCGCGATCTGCTGGCGCGTCCCGAACTGGGCGACCTCGTACGCCACATCTGGGCCAATGTGAGCGATTTCTTCGAGCGCAGCGCCTCGGGCGAGACGCAGGTGCTGGAGCATTATCTGGTGCGCATGCTCGTGACGGCGGGCGAAGCGCTGGCCGGCGACGCCGAGCTGCGCGGCGACATCAACCAGGGCCTGGTGGCGGTGCTGCGAACGGTCGTCGCCGAGCAGAAGAGCGGCGTCTCGACCTTTATTTCCGATCAGGTCAAGTCCTGGGACATGGGGCAGTTGATCGCGCTGATCGAAATCAACATCGGGCGCGACCTGCAATACATCCGCTTCAACGGCTCGGTGATCGGCGGGTTGGCCGGGTTGGTGCTTTACACCCTGGAATACCTGCTGCGGGGGTTGTGACCAATTAATCACGCTCGCCCTTTCAGCCGATTGCGGCGCGATCAGGGACGCTTGAAAGGCGAAGGCCGGTTCCCTAGCTTCTTGGTCGATATGTTGCGCTGCGGAACGATTCGAGGGGGTGTGCGTCTATATCCCTGAACCAGCAGCCGGCTGCCGAAACGCAAGGAGCCGGGCCCGAGAGCATACAAGATGGCTATTGCAACGCAGGCACTGTCGCCGCCGTCCAAGACGCTGATGCTGATGGAGGGGCGAGCCGTCTCCGAGTTGGGCGCCTTTCTTGGCGCCCTGCCGCTTCTCAGCCTCGCCCCGAGAGGTGACGGTCACCCTGTCTTGGTATTGCCCGGTCTCGTCGCGTCCGATGCGTCGACGCGTCCGCTGCGAAGCTTTCTCAGGGGGCGCGGGTATGAAGTGAGCGGATGGCTGCAGGGACGCAATCTAGGTTTGCGCGAGGGCGTCCAGGACGGGATGGTGGATCTGGTTCGAGAGTTGAGCGATACCCACGGTCGCAAGATATCCCTGATCGGCTGGAGCCTTGGCGGCCTCTATGCGCGCCAGCTCGCCAAGATGCTGCCGGATCGCGTCCGCGGCGTCATCACGCTCGGCAGCCCGTTCGCCGCCGGGCCGAAGGCCACCAACGCCTGGCAGGTCTATGAGATGGTCAGCGGTCGGCGCGCCGATGAAGAGGATACGCGCTTCGGCGGCGCGCTGGCGGGCACGCCGCCGGTGCCGACCACCGCGATCTTCAGCCGCACCGACGGCATTTGCGCCTGGCAGGGTTGTCGGGAGCAGGCGACGGCGACGTCCGAGAGCATCGAGGTCGAGAGCAGCCATTGCGGCATGGCCCACCACCCCGCCGCGGTTTATGCGGTGGCTGATCGGCTGGCGCAGCCGGAAGGCCAGTGGAAGCCGTTCGACCGCTCAGGCTGGCGCAGCCTGGTTTATCCAAATCCGCATCGCTGACGCCGCGCTCCTTACCTCGCCCCGCTTGCGGGGAGAGGTCGGATTGCATCGTCAGATGCGATCCGGGGAGGGGGTAGATGTCTATCGATAGATTACGATCGTGGACAGAGCCCCTCATCCCAACCTTCTCCCCGTGAAGAACGGGGAGAAGGAGAAGATTAGCTCCGCTGTAGCAAATCCTTAAAACGCGCTATGCCTTGACGCATGCCGCCGCCGCTTGCCCGCATTGTCCAAGAGCTGAAGCGCGAGCCATCGCGCACCGGCTCGATCGTCATCACGGTGTTCGGGGATGCCATCGTGCCGCGCGGCGGCTCGGTCTGGCTCGGGACGCTCTTGGCGTTCTTTGAAGGGCTGGACGTTGACGCCAGCGTGGTGCGCACCGCGATGTCGCGATTGACCGCCGATGGCTGGTTCGAGCGCAGCAGGATCGGCCGCCACAGCTTCTACCGCCTGGTGCAGAGCGGACGGCAAACCTTTGATATCGCGACAAGACACATCTACGGCCCGCCGGTCACCGACTGGACCGGGCGGTTCGAATTGCTGCTGATCGGCAATAGCGGGGATCGCGGCGTCGCGCGCGAGGCGTTGAAGAATGCCGGCTTCGGCAGTCCGCTGCCAGGCGTGTGGGTGGCGCCATCGGGGGTGCCGGTACCGGACGAAGCTGCCGGCGCGATTCGTCTTGAAGTCTCCGCCGAAGACGACAGCGGGCGGCGCCTGCTCAGTGAAAGCTGGCCGCTTGAGCGTACCGCCGACGCCTATCAGAAGTTCATGAAAACCTTCGAGCCGTTGCGGGGCTGGATCGGCCGCGGCGAGCGCTTGACCGACGCCGACGCCTTCACCGCGCGGATCCTGCTGATTCACCATTACCGCCGCGTCGTGCTGCGCGACCCGCTGCTGCCGACCGCGCTGCTGCCTTCGAACTGGCCGGGCCGGGCCGCAAGGTCGCTCTGCGGCGAGGTCTATCGCGCGCTGCTTCCCATTTCCGAACAATGGCTTGATCGCCACGCCAGCAATGAGGACGGACCGTTGCCGAAGCCCGGCGCCGAGCTCTCCAGGCGTTTCGGGTCGGTGTGAACATGTGACACATCTGTCTTGCTTAAGATGATTTTTGTTATATGTTGGCGGCGATGACATTCGGGAGGTCGGCCCATGTACACCCAGGCCCTCAATACGCCGGACCGCGAAGACCGCTGCGTTGAAGACGCCGCGCGCGCCGCGCAGTTTCAGGCCCGGATCGACGCCGAGGAGCGCATCGAACCCAACGACTGGATGCCGTCGGCCTACCGCAAGACGCTGACCCGGCAGATTTCCCAGCACGCCCATTCCGAAATCGTCGGCATGCTTCCCGAAGGCAACTGGATCACGCGGGCGCCGTCGTTGCGCCGCAAGGCCGCGCTTCTGGCGAAAGTCCAGGACGAATGCGGCCACGGCCTCTATCTCTACGCCGCTGCCGAGACGCTCGGCGCTTCGCGCGAGGAACTGGTCGACCTGATGCTGGCGGGCAAGGCGAAATACTCCTCGATCTTCAACTATCCGACGCTGAGCTGGGCCGATATCGGCACGATCGGCTGGCTGGTCGATGGCGCCGCGATCATGAACCAGATCCCGCTGTGCCGCTGCTCCTATGGCCCCTATGCGCGCGCGATGATCCGCGTTTGCAAGGAGGAATCCTTTCACCAGCGCCAGGGTTTTGAGATCATGCTGACGCTGTGCCGCGGCACCGAGGCGCAGAAGGCGATGGCGCAGGATGCGCTGGATCGCTGGTGGTGGCCGGTGCTGATGATGTTCGGCCCGCCCGACAAGCTCAGCCAGCACAGCGACGCCTCGACCCGATGGAAGATCAAGCGTTTCTCCAACGATGAGCTGCGGCAGAAGTTCGTCGACGCCACGGTGCCGCAGGCCCAGTTCCTGGGTCTGACGATCCCCGATCCTGGCATGAAGCAAAACGAGGCCGGCAACTGGGTGTACAGCGCCATCGACTGGGAAGAGTTCAACCAGGTCATTGCCGGCAACGGCCCCTGCAACCGCGACCGGCTCGCGGCGCGACGCAAGGCGCATGACGAAGGCGCCTGGGTGCGCGAGGCGGCGCAGGCCTATGCCGAGAAGCGCCGGCAGCGCACCGCCTTGCAGGCCGCTGAATAGGGAGACCCGTGATGCCGACGCCGAACACGCCGCTCTGGGAAGTCTTCATCCGCAGCCGCAACGGGCTGGCACACAAGCATGTCGGTTCGCTGCATGCCACCGACGCGACGCTGGCGCTGCAGGCCGCGCGCGACATCTATACCCGCCGCGGCGAGGGCCTTTCGATCTGGGTGGTGCCCTCGAACGCGATCACCGCATCCGATCCTGCCGAAAAGGGCATGATGTTCGAGCCGGCGGAATCCAAGATCTATCGGCACCCGACATTCTACGAAGTGCCCGACGAAGTCGGGCATATGTAGGTTTCCCCGTCATTGCGAGCGCAGCGAAGCAATGCCGCAAAGCAAGTCTGGATTGCTTCGCTGCGCTCGCAATGACGACTCAGACCTGGGTTAGATCATATGACCGTCGCCAACATATCCGTCTCCGAAACGCCACTGGTGCTCTACACGCTGCGCCGCGCCGACGACGCGCTGATCCTGGGTCATCGGCTGTCGGAATGGTGCGGGCATGCGCCCATGCTGGAAGAGGACATGGCGCTCGCCAATATGGGCCTCGACCTGCTCGGTCAGGCGCGCGAACTCTATGCCTACGCCGCCAGGGTCGAGGGCAAGGGCAACGACGAGGACAAGCTCGCCTATCTGCGCGACGCCAGGCAGTACCGCAATCTGCTGCTGCTGGAACAGCCGAACGGCGATTTCGCGCGCACCATGGTACGGCAGTTCCTTTACTCGACCTTTGCCGACCTCTACTGGCGCGCGATGATGCGCTCCGGCGACGCGACGCTGGCGGCGATTGCGGCCAGATCCGAGAAGGAGAGCGCCTATCACGTCAGGCACGCCTCGGAATGGATCGTCCGCCTCGGCGACGGCACCGAGGAAAGCCACCGCCGCGCGCAATCGGCGATCGACGAGCTCTGGGCTTTCACCGGCGAGATGTTCGCCGCCGACGACAGCGAGCGCGGCCTGATCGAGGTCGGCGTCGCGGTCGATCCGGCCGGCTTGCGCGCGCCGTGGCTCAAGGCGGTGTCGGAGGTCGCACGCGAGGCGACGCTGGATTTGCCCGGCAACGACTGGATGCAGCAGGGCGGCCGCGATGGCCGGCACAGCGAGCATCTCGGGCATCTGCTCAGTGAAATGCAATCGGTGCCGCGGAGTTTTCCGGGGGCCGCATGGTAACGAGCCTCGTCAGCGACGCCGAACTGCGCCGGCGCGCCTGGGAGGCGGCGTCGCAGGTGGTTGACCCCGAAATACCTGTTCTCACCATCGCCGATCTCGGCGTACTCCGCGACGTCACGGTGAACGATGGCCGCGTCGAGGTCGCGATCACGCCGACCTATTCCGGCTGTCCCGCCATGAACATGATTGCGCTCGAGATCGAGCTGTCGCTGGAACGCGCCGGCATCGCGCGGCCGACCATCCGCACGGTGCTGTCGCCGGCCTGGACCACGGACTGGATGAGCGAGGACGGCCGCCGGAAGCTTCGGGCATACGGCATCGCGCCGCCGCAGGCCTCGCATTCGCGTCGCGCACTGTTCGGCGAGCAGCAGGTGAATTGTCCGCAATGCAACTCGCACGATACAGAGCTGCTGTCCGAATTCGGCTCGACCGCCTGCAAGGCGCTGTGGCGATGCAAGAGCTGCCGCGAACCCTTTGATTATTTCAAGTGTCATTGAGATTGGATCCATGACCGTCATTGTCTGCAACAAGCGCGAAGTGTTTGTGCAAGAGAGCGCAGCGAAGCGATTCATCGGACCGCAAAGCAAGTGTGGATTGCTTCGTCGCTCTGCTCCTCGCAATGACGGTGGAGCTGACTGATGTCGCTCGCACCGCGCTTTCACCGTCTCGCCGTCCACGATTTGCGCCGCGAAACCGCGGACGCGGTGTCGATGACCTTCGAGATCCCGAAGGCGTTGCAGAAGGCCTACGTCTTCGCGCCGGGGCAATATCTGACCCTGCGTACGATGATGGACGGCGAGGAAGTCCGTCGTTCCTATTCGATCTGCTCGGGACCCGACGACGGCGAGCTGCGTATTGCCGTGAAAAAGGTCGATGGCGGCGCGTTCTCGAACTGGGCCGCCGACGAGCTGAAGCCCGGCGACGAGCTCGACGTGATGACGCCGACCGGCCGCTTCGGCATAGCCCACGCACCGGATAAGGCGCGGGTCTATGTCGGCTTTGCCGCTGGTTCCGGCATCACGCCGATCCTGTCGATCGCGAAGGGCGTGCTGGCCCGCGAGCCCGACAGCCGCTTCTTTCTGTTTTACGGCAACCGCTCGACATTAGGCATGCTGTTCCTGGAAGAGCTGGAGGAGTTGAAGGATCGCTTCATGCAGCGGCTTTCGCTTTTCCATGTGATCTCGGGCGAAGAACAGGACATACCGATCCTGCATGGCCGGCTTGACGGCGAGAAGGTGCGGGTGCTGCTGCGCTCGCTGGTGCCGGCCTCAAGCGTTGACCACGTCTTCATCTGCGGCCCCGCGGGCATGAGCGAGGCGATCGAGGCGACCTGCCGCGAGATCGGCATCGCCGACGATCGCATTCATGTCGAGCGCTTCGTCTCGGAGTTCGGCGGCAAGCCGCGCGCGAAGAAGATCGTTGAAGCCTCGGCGCCGCCGAGGGCGATGGCCTCGCTGATCATCGACGGCAAGCGCCGTGAGGTGCCGGTCGCGGAAGGTGAGGCCATTCTGGACGCCGCCTTGCGCGCCGGCATGGACCTGCCGTTCGCGTGCAAGGGCGGCATGTGCTCGACTTGCCGCGCCAGGCTGGTCGAGGGCGAGGCGCAGATGGAAGTCAATTATTCGCTGGAGCCGTGGGAATTGAAGGCGGGCTTCATCCTGACCTGCCAGGCGCGGCCGGTATCGGACAAGGTGGTGGTGGATTACGATCATGTCTAACGCCGACGTCATTCCGGGATGCGTCGAAGACGCGAACCCGGAATCTCGAGATTCCGGGTTCGATGCTTCGCATCACCCCGGAATGACGGAAGTGAGAAGCGGGATCGTTGACAGCTCGGGCGCTTCGCTTCCACACTAACGCGCACTCGAGCCAAGGCCTGCTCAGACAGGCCCGACCGCACAGGAGAAAACGCCGTGAATCCCTTGCGCCGCGCGGCCGAACCGCGATGAACCTTGCGCTTTCGCCCGACGAAATCGCCCGCGCCTGCGCGGAGGCGATGTGGAAGGAAGACGACGCCAGCAAGAGCCTCGGCATGCAGATCGTCGAGATCGGGCCCGGCCGGGCCACGCTGGCGATGACGGTGCAGCCGCACATGGTCAACGGTCAGCGCATCGCCCATGGCGGCTTCATCTTTCTGCTGGCCGATTCCACCTTCGCCTTTGCCTGCAACTCGCGAAATGAGCGCGCGGTCGCAGCGCAGTGCGACATTGCTTTCGTTCGGCCGGGCAAGCTCGGCGACGTGCTGGTTGCAACCGCGCGGGAAGTCTCGCGCAGCGGCCGGTCCGAAATCTACGACGTCAGCGTCAGCGCCGGTGACGTCGTGATCGCCGAATTCCGTGGGCATTCCCGCACCATCGCCGGAACGTGGCTGCCGGCCGTCGATGGTGCAACCTAGCGATCGATAAAGGGGGGTGCGATGGCCGCAACCGGCATGCAATCAAGGACGACGAATTACCGCCCGGAGCTGGACGAGACCGAACGCGCCTCGCGCGACGCGATCATGGCGCTGCAAACCCGGCGTCTCGCCTGGTCGCTGCGGCACGCCTACGACCACGTCGCGCATTACCGCGGGGCGTTCGACGAAGCCGGCGTGCATCCTTCCGATTTCAAACAGCTCGCCGACCTCGCAAAATTCCCGTTCACGGTAAAGACGGACCTCAGGGACAATTACCCCTTCGGGATGTTCGCGGTGCCGCGCGAACAGCTCATCCGCGTCCATGCCTCCTCGGGCACAACGGGCAAGCCGATCGTGGTCGGGTACACAAAAGCCGATATCGAGATCTGGTCGGAGGTGATGGCGCGTTCGATCCGCGCCGCCGGCGGGCGCACCGGCATGCTGATGCACAACGCCTATGGTTATGGTCTGTTCACCGGCGGCCTCGGCGCGCATTACGGCGCCGAAAAGCTCGGCTGCACCGTGGTGCCGGTTTCCGGCGGCATGACCGAGCGGCAGGTGCAGCTGATCAACGACTTCAGGCCCGACATCATCACGGTGACGCCGAGCTACATGCTGGCGATCTCGGACGAGTTCAAGCGGCAGGGCCTCGATCCCCGAAAATCGTCGCTGAAGTTCGGCATCTTCGGCGCCGAACCCTGGACCAACGCCATGCGTGCCGAGATCGAGCAGACCTTCGACATGGAGGCGACGGACATTTACGGGCTGTCGGAAGTGATCGGACCCGGCGTGGCGCAGGAATGCGTGGAGACAAAGGACGGGCTGCACATCTGGGAGGACCACTTCTATCCCGAGGTCGTCGATCCCGAAACCGGCGCGGTGCTGCCGGACGGCGAGAAGGGCGAACTGGTTTTCACCTCGCTGACCAAGGAAGGTTTTCCGATCATCCGCTACCGCACCCGCGACCTGACGCGGCTGTTGCCGGGCACCGCGCGGCCAGGCATGCGGCGGATGGAAAAGGTCACCGGCCGTTCCGATGACATGATCATCCTGCGCGGCGTCAATGTGTTTCCGACCCAGATCGAGGAAGCGCTGCTGGCGACCGACTGGTGCGGCGGCCATTTCATCATCGAACTGACGCGCGAGGGGCGGATGGACGAGATGACCGTGCTCGCCGAAGCCCGCCCGGAAAGCTGGGACGGCGGCGGGCTGCACACCCATGCCGAGAAGGTCGCGGTCTTCATCAAGAACACCATCGGCATCACCGCGCGCATCAAGGCGGTGGCGCCGGACACGCTGGAACGCTCGCTTGGCAAGGCGAAGCGCGTCCACGACAAGCGGCCGAAAGAATAGTGGCTAGCCCTTGCTACTCCAGCTATTCGCTGGCCGCACCCCGCTGCAGCGTTTTTTCACGGGAAGAATTCTCCCTTATTGTTTTCAGCTGCAGCGCGTTTGTTTCCCGGTCGCGTGACCAAACGGGTGATTCATTCTCTGTGTCGGCGAACCGTGGACGCGCCCGTATTTCCTGCGTAATAGCAGCACGGAAATTCACGCCTATCTGATGGTCGCGGCCATGCGGTCGCGCGAGCGAACGGGAAAAGCCGGTGTTGGACAGTGGCAATATCGTGATCTTGAGCGGACTGCTGATCGGGCTCGTCTATGGATCGGTCGGTCTGCTGAGCGGGTTTTGCCTGCTCAATGGTCTTCGCGGCTACTGGTCGGCCGGCGACGGCCGTCTGGTCCGCACCTACGCGTTGGCGATCGGCGTCGCCGTCGCCGGGACGCAATTGCTGGCGGCGGCGGGTCTTGCCGACATCGGCAAGTCGATTTACCTGCAGGCGTCGTTCTCCGCACCCGTGATGTTCTTTGGCGGGCTATTGTTCGGCTACGGCATGGTGCTAGCGAACGGCTGCGGCTCGCGCGCGCTGGTGCTGCTCGGGCGCGGCAACCTTCGCTCTTTCGTCGTGCTGGTGGTGCTGGCGATTTTCGCGCAGATGGCGCTGAAGGGCCTGATCGCGCCGGTGCGGGTTGCGATGGTCGGCGCGTCGCAGACCACGTCAGCGGCGAACTCGGTGCCGGCGCTGCTGGCGTCGGCAGGGCTGAGCGCCACCGCGGCGCGGATGTTGGCAGCCTCGGTCATCGCCGCCGCGCTGGTCATCTTCGCCTTTGCGCATCCGGCATTCCGGCGATCGCCGGGGCAGGTCACAACGGGTCTCCTGATCGGCCTGCTGGTGACGGCCGGCTGGTTTGCGACCGGCTATCTCGGCGCCGACGATTTCAATCCGACGCCCGTCACCTCGCTCAGCTTCATCGCGCCGATCGCGGACGGCCTGCTCTATGTCATGCTGTGGACGGGATCGACGCTCAATTTCGGCATCGTCACCGTGTTCGGCGTATTCGCCGGCAGCCTCGTCACCGCGCTCCTGACCGGGCGCTTTCAATTCGAGGGCTTTCAGTCGCCGCGCCACATGCTCCGCTCGGGCGCAGGTGCTGCGCTGATGGGCGTGGGCGGCGTATTGGCCTTTGGCTGCTCGATCGGGCAGGGGCTGACGGGCTTCTCGACGCTGGCGCTGGCTTCGCTGGTCGCCTTCGCCGGCATTCTGGTCGGCTCCGCCGCCGGCCTGCGCGGCGCGCTGCGGGTGCGTCCGCTGGCGGCGGCCTGAGCGGGCTCAATCCGCAGCTTTGGTCACGATCCGGATCTCGGATTTGAGCGTCCGGTGCACCGGGCACTTGTCGGCGATCTCCATCAGGCGCTGACGCTGCTCGGCGTCGAGCGCGCCCTCGATCGAAATCGTCCGGTCGAACTGGTCGAGCATGCCTTCGCGGGTTTCGCACTCGGCGCAATCCTGGGCATGAATCTTGCTGTGCTTCAGCGTGACCGTGACGCGGTCGAGCGGCAGCGACTTGCGGTCGGCATACATCCGCATCGTCATCGAGGTGCAGGCCCCTAACCCCGCTAGCACCAGATCATAGGGCCCGGGCCCGCTGTCGAGGCCGCCCGCGGCCACCGGTTCGTCCGCCAGCATCCGGTGCGGACCTGACGTCACCGTCTGCTGAAACTTGCCGTTACGGGTCTCGCGCACCACGACGACGCCCGGCGTCGCTTCGGCTGTGGCAACCGGCCGGGCTTCGACCGGCTCGACGTAGCGTTCGGCCCATGCGGCGATGACGTCGGCGACGTAGACGCCGTCGCGCTTGTTGCTCAGCAGATGATCGGCGCCCGACAGCGAGACAAAGCTCTTGGGATGTTTGGCCGCGACGAAAATCCTGGTGGCATTGTCGATCCCGACGGTATCGTCGGTCGGCGCATGCATGACCAGCAGCGCCTTGTGGAGCTTTGCGACCTGCGCCAGCAGGCCCTGTTCGGCGATATCGTCGAGGAATTCGCGTTTGACGTGGAAGGGCCGGCCGGCAAGCTGGACCTCCACTTTTCCGTGCGCGCGGATGTCGGCGATGCGGTCGCCGAACAGACGGGTGACGTGGGCGGGATCGGAGGGCGCGGCGATCGTGACCACGGCCTGGGCCTCCGGGATGTGTCCGGCGGCGGCCAGAATCGCCGCGCCGCCGAGGCTGTGGCCGATCAGGATCGCGGGCGCGCCACGGGTGTCGCGCAAATGATCGGCGGCGCGGACGAGATCGGCGACGTTGGAGGAGAACGTCGCGTTGGCGAAGTCGCCCTCGCTGGAGCCGAGCCCGGTGAAGTCGAACCGCAGCACCGCGATGCCGCGGGCGGCGAGCGCGGTCGCGATGCGTTTCGCCGCCACCACGTCCTTGCCGCAGGTGAAGCAATGCGCGAACAGCGCATAGGCCTGCACCGGCCCGTCCGGCGTGTCGAGCGCGGCGGCCAGCTGATGGCCGCCTTCGCCGGTGAATTGAAAGCGTTCAGTCGGCATGGGCACTCCATGTGTTCGGGCTGGCCTAGTCGCCAGAGTAACGCTGCTCGGCCCACGGGTCGCCGCGGTTGTGGTAGCCGCGGACTTCCCAATAGCCGGGCTTGTCGTGTTCGAGAAACTCGATGCGCTGCAGCCATTTCGCGCTTTTCCAGAAGTAGAGATGCGGGACCACCAGCCGCACCGGGCCGCCATGCTCCTGCTCCAGTGGCGCGCCGGACCAGCTGTGGGCGAGCAGGGCGTCCTCGGCGGCGAAATCCTCCAGCGCCAGGTTGGTGGTGTAGCCGTCATGCGAATGCAGCACCACGAACCGCGCCTCGCTACGCGGCCGGCAGGCGTCGAGCAGATCGCGGGTCGCCAGCCCGTCCCATTGATTGTCGTAGCGCGACCAGGTGGTGACGCAATGGATGTCGGACAGGAACCGGCTTTGCGGTTGCGCCGTAAACTGCGCGAAGTCCCAGAAGATCGGGTTTTCGACCGCGCCGTAGACGTCGAGGCGCCAGCGCTCGCGCGAAATGCCGGGCGTCAGGCCAAGATCGAGCGTCGGCCAGTCCCGGGTCAGGTGCTGGCCCGGCGGCAGGCGGGCCTCCTCGGGTCGCGAAGTCTTTCCGGTGAGGAACTTCGCCTCGCGGGCCCAGCGCTGCTTGCTGCGCGTCAGTTTGCTCTCCGGCGGCGGCTCATGCTCGTCGGCCATTATGCCCTCTTGCTTCGTCGCTCGCTATTTCGGTGATCGTGGATCAATCGGCGTCGTCCCGCGCAGGCCGAGAATGTCCTCCAGCACCCGGCTGCCCGCCAGCAGTTTCGCCTCGCCGCGCGGCGGAGCCACCACCTGCAACCCGACCGGCAGGCCGGAGGCGGTAAATCCGCAGGGCAGGGACAATGCCGGACAGCACACCAGCGTGATCGCATAGACGATGCCGAGCCATTCGACATAATTGTCGAACTTTTTGCCGGCGCATTCGGCGACGTAACGGTTCTCGATCGGGAACGGCGCGACGATGGTCGCAGGGCACAGCAGCAGGTCGTAGGTTTCGAAGAATTCCAGCGTGCGCGCGGTCATGGCGACGCGCTGCGCTTCGGCGCGTTCAAGCTGCTCGACCGTCAGCTTGAGGCCTTGCTCGATGTTCCAGATCACTTCCGGCTTGAGCTGGTCGCGCCTGGTGCGCAGCAGCGCCGCCTTGGAAAGCGCGAAGTCGAAGGCGCGCAGCACATGGAAGCATTCATGGGCCTCGCGCAGGTCGGGATGGGCCTCCTCGACGATGGCGCCGGCTTCGGCAAAGCGCTGCGCCGCCTTGCGGGTGATGGCGACGACCTCAGGATCGACCGGGGTGATGCCGAGATCCGGCGAATAGGCGACGCGCTTCGGCCGGTTGCCGGAACGCGCGGCCGAGAGGAACGAGGTCGGCAGCACCGGCAGCGACAGCGGATCGGCGGGATGCTCGCCGCTCATGGCGTCGAGCAGCAGCGCCAGGTCTTCGACGTTGCGCGCCATCGGGCCCTGGACGCCGAGATTGCGGTCGATCGCAGCCGCCGGCGTGTGCGCGACGCGGCCGATGCTCGGGCGCATGCCGACGATGCCGCAGAAGCTGGCGGGGTTGCGCAGGCTGCCGCCCATGTCGGAACCGTGCGCCAGCCACGCGGTGCCGGTGGCGAGGGCGACGGCCGCGCCGCCCGAGGAGCCTGCGGCGGAACGCGACGTATCCCACGGATTGCGCGTCGGGCCGAACACTTCGTTGAACGTGTTGGCGCCAGCGCCGAATTCCGGCGTGTTCGACTTGGCGTAGATCACCCCGCCATTGTTCTCGAGGTGCTCGACCATGATGTCTGACTTCTCCGGGACGTGATCCCGGTAGATCGGCGAGCCCTGCGTCGTCAGCACGCCGGCGACGGCGGTCAGGTCCTTGATCGGAACCGGCATGCCGGCGAGCAGGCCGCGGTCGGCGGCCGGCTTCTTCATCAGCGCCCGGGCGCGGTCGCGGGCGCGGTCGAAGCACAGCGTCGGCAGTGCGTTGACCTTGCCGTCGACCTCGGCGATGCGCTGTTCCAGCACATCTAACAGATCGAGCGGGGTGACTTCGCCCGACCTCAGCTTGCCGATGATCGCGCACGCCGTCTCCCGCACCAGCCCCTGATCCGCCACGTCGCCGTCTCCCGTTCGTTTCCGTTTCCTGGTCGCAGGTGGTGCTGTAGAACATTTTCCGGCAAAGTGGAAACGCAGGCAAGTTGCGGCCGACCGGAGATATCAGCATGACGATATTGTTTTCCGCGCTGGACTGGCGCGCGATGAGCCGGGAGGACCGCGACCGCGGCCTCAACAACGGCGTCGCCGTCGCCGGCAGCGTGGAACTGGTGGCCGGCTGGGAGCAGCGCTCCGCCGACCTGCGCGCGCGCTTCCCCGCTCGCCTCGATCTCCGCTACGGCCCGCGCGAGCGCAACCGGATCGATTTCCTGAAAGCGGCCGACGAGGCGCCGACGCTGCTGTTCATTCACGGCGGCTACTGGCAGGCGCGCGCCAAGGAGGTCTTCACCGTCGTTGCCGAAGGCCCGATGGCGCATGCCATCAATGTCGCGCTGATCGGCTACACGCTGGCGCCCGACGCGACCCTTGATGAAATCGTCGCCGAGATCCACGCCGGCATCGACTTCCTCGCCGGCCAATTGCCCGCGCTTGGCGCCGCCCCCGGCGGCATCGTGGTCTCCGGCTGGTCGGCCGGCGGCCATCTGACCGCGATGGCGCTGTCGCATCCGAAGGTGAGGGCGGGCATGGCGATCTCTGGCATCTACGACCTCGAGCCGATCCGCCACTCCTATCTCAACGAGAAGCTGCGGGCCGACGAGGCGACCTCGCGCCGCAATTCGCCGATGATGCAGGAAGGCGGCCCGTCAAAGCCGCTGTCGCTGGTGGTCGGCAGCGCCGAACTGCCGCTGCTGCGCAAGCAGACCGCCGATTTCGCCGGTCACCGCGCCCGGTACGGCCTGCCGGTGACCTACGAGGAGATCCCCGGCGCCGACCATTTCACGATCCTGCACGAGATGATGTCGCCGAAGGGCAGGATCACGACGCTGATCCGACAGTTGTTCGAGCGGACTTGATGTTGACTTACCCGTCATTCCGGGGCGATGCGAAGCATCGAACTATGGTGCGCGATTGCGCACCTGAGAATCTCGAGATTCCCCGGTGCGCAATTGCGCACCTGAGGTCTGGTGCTGACGCACCATCCCGGAATGACGGAGGCTAATGGATCACCTAACCCCACCCCGCGGTGTGGCCGCCGTCCACGGTAAAGATCACCCCCGATGTGTAGCCCGAGCGGTCGGAGGCCAGGAACGCCATGAGATCGCCGATCTCGCGCGCGTGCGCGGGGCGGCCGAGCGGCATGTTCTTCTGGAATTCCCGGTAGCGGCTTTCGTCGCCGAACTGGTTCTTCGCCCGCGTCTTCAGCAGCGTGACGTGGCGGTCGGTGCCGACCGGGCCGGGATTGATGCCGACGACGCGAATGTTGTCGGCGAGGCTCTTGCCGCCGAGCGCGCGGGTGAACGCCATCAACGCCGCGTTGCCGGCGCTGCCGCAGATGTAGTTGGCGTCGAACTTCTCGCCGGCAGCGCCAATGTCATTGACGATGACGCCGTGCCCACGCGCCTTCATCTGCGCGTAGATCGCGCGGGTGAGGTTGATGTAGCCGAACACTTTCAGTTCCCAGGCGTGACGCCAGGTCGCCTCGTCGATCTTGTCGATGGAGCCGCCGGGGATATCGCCGGCGTTGTTGACGAGGATGTCGATGTCGGCGGCTTCCCTTGCCAGCCTTGCGATGTCCTCGCCCTTGCGCAGGTCCACGACCTGGGCGGTCGCGCCGATCTGGTGCGCCGAGCGCAGCCGCTCGGTGAGGGCCTTGAGCTGGTCGCCGTTGCGGGCGGCCAGCACGACGTCGCAACCTTCCTCGGCGAAAGCTTCGGCCGCGGCCGCGCCGATGCCCTTGGAGGCGCCGGTGATCAGGACGCGCTTGCCGCGCAGATGCAAATCCATGGAATTACTCGCTGGGTGAGGGGAGGCGGGAGAGGTTCAACGAAACTGTTAGGCTCCGGGCGCGGTCGCGGTCAACATTGCAGTGCAGCGTTGCGCGGCCGGCAGCATTGATCCATTGCAAGGCGATCGAATAAGCGGCATTAGCTGCCCGCAGGGCAACAAGGAAACTCCCGATGAACAGCGTCAGGAAGCAGTACCGGATCGCCGTCATTCCCGGCGACGGCATCGGCAAGGAAGTGGTGCCGGAGGGCCTGCGCGTGCTGGAGGCGGCGGCGAAAAAGTACGGCGTGGCCGTCCATTTCGATCATTTCGACTTCGCTTCCTGGGACTATTACGAAAAGCACGGCGAGATGATGCCGGAGGACTGGAAGGCCAGGATCGGCAAGCACGACGCGATCTATTTCGGGGCGGTCGGCTGGCCCGCGAAAATCCCCGATCACATCTCGCTGTGGGGCTCGCTGATCAAGTTCCGCCGCGAGTTCGACCAGTACGTCAATCTGCGTCCGGTGCGGCTGATGCCAGGTGTGCCGTCGCCGCTGGCGGGCCGCAAGCCCGGCGACATCGATTTCTGGGTGGTGCGCGAGAACACCGAGGGCGAATACTCCTCGGTCGGCGGGCGGATGTTTCCGGACACCGAGCGCGAGTTCGTCACCCAGCAGACGGTGATGACCCGGATCGGCGTCGATCGGATCCTGAAATTCGCATTCGAACTGGCGCAGTCGCGGCCGAAGAAGCACCTGACCTCGGCGACCAAGTCCAACGGCATTTCGATCACGATGCCCTACTGGGACGAGCGGGTCGAGGCGATGGCGAAGAATTTTCCGAACGTGAAGTGGGACAAGTACCACATCGACATCCTTACCGCGAACTTCGTGCTGCATCCGGACTGGTTCGACGTCGTGGTCGGCTCCAACCTGTTCGGCGACATCCTCTCCGATCTCGGTCCCGCCTGCACCGGCACCATCGGCATCGCGCCGTCGGGCAACATCAATCCGGAGCGCAAATTCCCGTCGGTGTTCGAACCGGTGCATGGCTCCGCGCCCGATATTGCCGGGCAGGGCATCGCCAATCCGATCGGCATGATCTGGTCGGGCGCGATGATGCTGGAGCATCTCGGGGAGAAGCAGGCGGCCCAGTCCATCGTCGGCGCCATCGAGCGCACGCTCGGCGAGCGCACGCTGCGCACCCGCGACCTCGGCGGCAACGCCGATACGGCGGCCTGCGGCAAGGCGGTGGCCGAGATGGTGGAGTAGGCTTTGGTTGCGGTCGTCCCTACGAACGCAGGGACCCATAGCCACAGGTGTTTCCTGTCTGCTGGGGCTGTGGCTCCAACCCGCGTCAACATGACCACCGGTGGTTATGGGTCCCGGCTCGCGCTTCGCTTGGCCGGGACGACAGGAGTTACGTCACCGCTTCACAATCCTACGGCAATGCTCCCACGCCGCCCGCATCAAATTCTCGCTCGCTTCGGGCGTGCGGAATGCCGAATGCGCCGACAGCGTCACGTTGGGAAGTTTGGTCAGCAGATGGTCCGCCGGCAGCGGCTCGATGTTGAACACGTCGAGCCCGGCATGACGGATCCGGCCTGACTTCAGCGCCTCGATCATGGCGTCCTCGTCGACGATGGCGCCGCGCGCGGTGTTGACGAGAATGACGCCAGGTTTCATCGCCTCGATGCAGGCCTGTGAGATCATGCCGCGCGTCTCGTCGTTGAGCAGAAGGTGGATCGAGATCACGTCGCTCTCGCTCAGTAATTCGTCGAGATCGACGAATTCGACCTTCGGATGCTTCTTGGGCGACCGGTTCCAGGCGACGACCCGCATGCCTGAGCCAAGCGCGATGCGGGCGACTTCAGCCGCGATGCCGCCAAAGCCGATCAGGCCGAGCGTCTTGCCTGTCAGTTGCATGCCGTCGTCGCGCAGCCAGTTGCCGGCGCGCATCGCGCGGTCCATCTGCGCCAGGCCGCGGGCGGCCTCCCACATCAGCGCAATCGCGCATTCGGCGACCGCGGTGTCGCCGTAGCCCTTGATGAGATGCACGGCGATGCCGAGTTTTTCGAGCTCTTCCGGGTTCATGTAGCTGCGGGCGCCGGTGCCGAGAAACACCACGTGCTTCAGCCCCTTGCATTTCTTCGCGATATCGGTCGGCAGCGCGGTGTGGTCGACGATCGCGATCTCGGCGCCGTCGAGCACGGCGGGATACTGTTCCGGCGTGATGTCTGGATCGCGGTGGATCCTGACCTTGGGGTTGCCGGGCTGTTCCAGCCGCTCGAAGATCACGGCCAGCGATTCATTGGCGTCGACGAAAACTCCGCGCATGGCTTACCCCTCGCTGCTAAATGATCAGGATGCGACGCCGGCCAGCGCCAGCACGGTGTGCATCAGCACGTTGGCGCCCGCCGCGCAATCGGCCTTGCTGGCGTCCTCGAGCTCATTGTGGCTGACGCCGTCCTTGCAGGGCACGAACACCATCGCCGCCGGCATCACCGTGTTGAGGTTGCAGGCGTCGTGGCCGGCGCCGGAGGTGATGCGGCGATGCGAGAGTCCGAGCATTTTCGCCGCGCTCTCGACCGCGTCTACCAGGCGTGGATCGAAATGGGTCGGCGGCTTGCGCCAGACCAGGTCGAGCGTGACCTCGACCTTGCGGCGGGCCGCGATGGCGGCGATCGCCGCGCGCAGATCCCGGTCCAGCGCATCCATGATGGCGGCCTCAGCGCTGCGGCAATCCATGGTGAAGGCGATCTCGCCGGGAATGACGTTGCGCGAGGGGTTGGCGATCACGGCCTCGCCGACGGTGCCGACGGCTTTCGGGCCGTGCCTGTTCGCAATCGCCTCCATCGCCAGCACGATTTCGGCGAGCGTCGCCAGCGCGTCGCGCCGCAGCGGCATCGGCGTCGTGCCGGCATGGCTCTCGAAGCCGGTGATCCTGCCGTCGTACCACAGGACGCCCTGGCCGGAATCGACCACGCCGATGGTCTTGTTCTCGGCTTCGAGGATCGGGCCCTGCTCGATGTGCAGTTCGACGAAGCCCGAGAATTTCTGCGTTCCCACCGGGCGGTCGCCGCGATAGCCGATGCTATCAAGCGCTTCGCCGACGCTGACGCCGGCCGCGTCCCGGCGCGACAGGATGTCCTCGGTGGTGAAGTCGCCGACATAGGCGGCCGAGGCCATCATCGCCGGCGCGAACCGCGAGCCTTCCTCGTTGGTCCAGTTGCAGATGCAGATCGGCGCCTCGGTTTCGATGCCGGCGTCGTTGAGCGTGCGCACCACTTCCAGCGCCGCGAGCGTGCCGAGCACGCCGTCGAATTTTCCGCCGGTCGGCTGGGTGTCGAGGTGGGAACCAAGTCCGATCGGAGCCCTGGACATGTCGCGGCCCTTGCGCAGGCCGAACATCGAGCCGAGCGCATCGACATGCACCTCAAGCCCGGCCGCCTCGCAGCGGGCGCGAAACCAGTCGCGCACCTGCTTGTCCTCGGGGCCGAGCGTCAGCCGCCTTACCCCGCCCTTCGGCGTGGCGCCAAATTTGGCGGTTTCATGAATCGTGTCCCACAGCCGCTCGGGGTCGATCTGCAGGTTGGATCCGATCTGGGTCATCAGGTCATTCCGGGGTCGGGCGATAGGGAGCTTTTCAATGACGCGCCTGTCGCGGCGCGTCAACAACGGCGCCGCGCCGGGGCGGAATTGAGAAGGGCAGGGTCTTGCGCACAGAGGCGATCTCATAGTCACATACGGGAGGGCCAAGCGGCCGGGAGCAAGATCGCAAATGACCGGTGCGGCGAGAATGGAAACGACCGGGCAGAATACGCCTTTGCCCAGCGTAGCAGCACGTCACGCCTGCCGCAGCGGCATGGTGGCCACCACGGCGGGCGTCGCCAATGGCTTCGTCCAGGGCAACCTCGCGATCCTGCCGGAGAATCTGGCGGCTTCGTTTCACCGGTTCTGCCAGCTCAATCCGAAACCTTGCCCGATCATCGGCATGTCCGACGTCGGCGATCCCCGCATTCTCGCGCTCGGCATTGATCTCGACATCCGCACCGACCTGCCGCGCTACCGCGTCTGGCGCGACGGCGAGGTGGCGGAGGAGCCGACCGAGATCATGGCGCATTGGCGCGACGACCTCGTCGCCTTTGTCATCGGCTGCTCCTATTCCTTCGAGGAAGCCTTGCTGGCGGATGGCCTGCCGATCCGGCACATCGAGCGCAAGCTGCGCGTGCCGATGTACCGCACCAATATTGCCTGCAGCCCCACCGGCCCTTTCGCCGGTCCGATGGTGGTGTCGATGCGGCCGTTCAAGCCGGCGGATGCGATCCGCGCGGTGCAGATCACCTCGCGCTTTCCCTCCGTGCATGGCGCGCCGGTTCACCTCGGCCATCCGCATTCGATCGGCATTGCCGACTTCGACAAGCCTGACTACGGCGATCCGGTGCCGGTGGGATCGGGCGAAATTCCGGTGTTCTGGGCCTGTGGCGTCACGCCGCAATCGGTGATTGCGGCGGCAAGGCTGCCGTTCGCGATCACGCATTCGCCGGGAATGATGCTGGTGACCGATCTCCTGAACAAGCAGTTGGCGGTGCTTTGATGCACGGCAGTGCCGCTGAGATTTGCGTCAACCGGGATGTAAGGAAGGCGTATCTGGGGCTGTAGAAGTCAAAGTGATGCCGTAGGATGGGTAGAGCGCAGCGAAACCAATCAATTCATCGCGCGGAGAGATGATGGGTTTCGCTGCGCTCTACCCATCCTACGGATGCTCATGCTCCGGCAGCCTTAGCCCGAACGTCTTGCTCAAATCCGCCACCTGCTGCGGCGATAGATAGCGCGGGTTCAGTCCGCGCAGCAGCAGATAGAGTTTTGCCGTCTCTTCCAGCTCCTCGATCGCGAACACCGCCGCCTCCAGCGTGTCGCCTGACACGACAGGCCCGTGGTTGGCGAGCAGCACGGATGAGTATTGGCCGGCGAGCCCCTTGATGGCGTCGGCCACGGCGGGATCGCCGGGGCGAAAATAGGGCACCAGCGCCGTCTGGCCGCACTTCATCAAATAATAGGGCGTCATCGGCGGCAGCGCGGCGCGGGGGTCGATCTCGGGCAGCATCGACAGCGCTACCGAATGGGTGGAATGCAGGTGAACCACGGCGCGCGCGGTGCTGCGGCTCTGGTAGAGCGCGGTATGCAGCGGCACCTCCTTGGTCGGCGCGTCGCCGGAAACCAGCCGACCGCTGGCGTCGAGCCGCGATATCCGGGCCGGGTCGAGAAACCCGAGCGAGGCGTTGGTCGGCGTCACCAGCCAGCCGCCGTCGTCGAGCCTGACGCTGATATTGCCGGAGGAGCCCGGCGTCAGCCCGCGCTCGAACAGCGAACGGCCGAAGCGGCAGATCTCCTCGCGTATTGCGGTTTCGCTCATGTCGGTATTCCCGGCGGCCTCCCGTTTTGCCTTGTCCCATGCTTTGGCAGCGCGGCCAAGCCGTGATACCCAGAAGCAAAGCCGCAAGAAAACCTCGGGGGACCGCCGCATGCCAGAATCCGCCAAACCGCGCGTCGCGGTCATCGGGCTGGGATCGATGGGGTTCGGCATGGCGACCTCGCTGCGCCGGGCCGGATTTGACGTCACCGGCTGCGACGTCTCGGGCGATACGGTCAAGCGGTTCGTGGCCGACGGCGGCCATGGCGCCGAGACGCCGGCGAAAGCCGCCAAGACCGCCGACATCGTCGTCAGCGTGGTGGTCAACGCCGCCCAGACCGAAGCCATCCTGTTCGGCGCCGATGGCGTCGCCGAAACCCTCGGCAAGGGCGCGGTGTTCGTCTCCTCCGCCACCATGGACCCTGAGGTGGCGCGGCGGCTGGCAAAGCAGCTCGAAGCGACGGGAAGGCATTATCTCGACGCGCCGATCTCGGGCGGCGCGCAGCGCGCCGCGCAGGGCGAACTCACCATCCTGGCCTCCGGCAGCCCGGCCGCCTTTGCCCGGGCGCGACCGGCGCTGGATGCGATGGCGGCGAAGCTCTATGAATTGGGCGACGCCGCCGGCCAAGGCGCGGCGTTCAAGATGATCAACCAGTTGCTTGCCGGCGTCCACATCGCGGTTGCCTCGGAAGCAATCACGTTCGCCGCCCGGCAGGGCCTCGACATCAGAAAGGTCTACGAGGTGATCACGGCCTCCGCCGGCAATTCCTGGATGTTCGAAAACCGCATGCCGCATGTGCTGGACGGCGACTACGCGCCGCGCAGCGCGGTTGAGATTTTCGTCAAAGACCTCGGCATCATCCAGGACATGGCGCGCTCGGCCCGGTTCCCGGTGCCGGTCGCCGCCGCGGCGCTGCAGATGTTCCTGATGACGGCCGCATCCGGCATGGGCCGCGACGACGACGCCTCGGTGGCGCGGATGTATGCCAAGGTCACCGGCACGCATCTGCCGGGCGAGCCGAAGTAGAAGCAAGAGGCAAGAAACCAGAGGACCCTCCATGCCCCGTTTTGCCGCCAATCTCTCCATGATGTTCAACGAGGTTCCGTTCCTCGACCGTTTTGAGGCCGCGGGCAAAGCGGGCTTTGCCGCGGTCGAGTTCCTGTTTCCCTATGATCATCCGGCCGAGGCCGTCGGCGAACGGCTGAAGCGCAACGGCCTGACGCAGGCGCTGTTCAACCTGCCGCCGGGCAATTGGGACGCCGGCGAAAAGGGTTTCGCCGCGCTGCCGGCGCGTTTCGACGATCTGAAGAAAGGCCTGGAAACCGCGTTGCCTTACGTGAAGGCCACCGGCGTCAAGCGCGTGCATCTGATGGCGGGCATCGCCAGCCGCAGCGATATCAAGGCGGTCGAGCAATTCTACAAGTCGGTGGCGTGGACGGCGGAGTTCTTCACGCCGCATGACATCGACGTCGTGATCGAGCCGATCAACCCGCGCAACGTGCCTGGCTACTTCCTCAACGATTTTGGTTTCGCGCGCGACCTGATCGTCGAATTGAAGATCCCGAACCTGAAGCTGCAGTTCGACATCTATCATTGCCAGATCATCCATGGCGACGTCACCATGCGGCTGCGCGAGATGATGCCGATCACCGGCCATGTCCAGATCGCAAGCATCCCCTCCCGCAACGAACCCGACGGCGAGGAATTGAACTATCCGTTCCTGTTCGCGGAACTGGATCGGCTGGGCTATGCCGGCTTCGTCGGTTGCGAGTACAACCCGCGCGGCAAGACCATCGACGGTCTCGGCTGGTTCAAGCCCTATGCCGGAGCCAAGCCGTGAAATTATCTCTCGGCTGCATCGCCGACGACTATACCGGCGCCTCCGATCTCGCCAACACGCTGACCCGTCAGGGCTTGCGCACGGTGCAGACCATCGGCGTGCCCCCGGACGATCTGACCTTGCCGGAGGTCGATGCGGTCGTGGTCTCGCTCAAGAGCCGTTCGATCGAGGCGGGGCTTGCGGTGGATCGTTCCCGCGCCGCCGAGAAATGGCTGCGTGGCCGCGGCGCCGGCCACGTGCTGTTCAAGATCTGCTCGACTTTCGACTCCACCGACGCCGGCAATATCGGCCCGGTCATGGACGCGCTGCGCGCCGATTGCGGCGAGAAGATCGTGCTGGTGACGCCGGCGTTCCCGGAGACCGGCCGCACCGTCTATCAGGGCAATCTTTTTGTGGGTGCCGTGCCGCTGAACGAAAGCCCGCTGAAGGACCACCCGCTCAACCCGATGCACGATTCCAATCTGGTGCGGGTGCTGGCGCGGCAGAGCCGAGGCAAGGTCGGGCTGGTCGATCTCGCCACCCTGGCGCGGGGGGTGGACGCGGTTCGCGGCCGTCTTGCAGATCTCGCGGGAGGCGGCGTCGGCGCCGCGGTGATCGACGCCGTGTTCGACCGCGACCTCGAAACCATCGGCCGGGTCGCGCTGGATCACCGCCTGTCCGTCGGCGCCTCCGGCATCGGGCTCGGTCTTGCCCGCGCGCTGGTCGCTGCCGGGAAGGTCACATCGGGGTCGGCCGGCGCGGTATCCGGCGCGGCGGTCGGCGGTCCCGCGGCCTGTCTCGCCGGGAGCTGTTCGCAGGCCACCCTGCAGCAGGTCGCGAACGCGGAAAAGTCCATGGCGGTGCTGCGTCTCGACCCCGAGAGGATCGTCGCCGGTCCCGATGAAGCCAGGCGAGCGCTGGCCTGGGCGAACGCCCATCTCGGAGACAGTCCGATCCTGATCGCCAGCAGTTCGACGCCGGATCAGGTCGCGGCCCTGCAGTCCCGCCATGGCCGCGATGCGGCCGGACATGCCATCGAGCAGGCGATGGCCGAGATCGCGGAAGGCCTGGTGCGGTCAGGCGTGCGGCGTCTGGTGGTCGCAGGCGGCGAAACCTCGGGCGCGGTGGTCGATCGCCTGCGGATTCCCGGATTTCTCGTCGGCGAGGAAATCGCGGCGGGCGTGCCGGTTCTGCGCGCCGTCGGCACCGCGACCGGCGAGATGCTGCTGGCGCTGAAATCGGGAAATTTCGGCGGGCCCGATTTTTTCTCCGACGCGCTTAGGTTGATTCGCTGATCGCGCCGCTGCCATTCGTTCTCTGAAGGGTCCTTACGGTGGACCGTAATTCCACGGACCAGAAAATTAATACAATCAGACCGCGTCGCATCCCTTGCACCCGCGGGAAGCTGGCGCGCGTGTATTGGCCGGCACCGGCGCCGGCCAGCGGTCTTCTGAGCCTCAAGGCGTCGTCATAAGGCGCAAAAGACCTTTCCTGACGGGCATCCCTCGCGTTCGCGCGGGGAGTCGCGGGCGACGGGGACCGCCCCTGGGCGGGCGCCCGCTTCCTCGCGCTGGCGCGAATTCCTCATTGCCGGGCCGAACACGCGCCTGCGGGGTCAAGCGGAAATTAACCTGTTGTGCCTACTTTGCGGGGCGGGTTCGAATCTACACGCGGCGGTTGCCGCGTCCCGTTTCCCGCTGAAACACCGCACGCAGAAAAGCTCCCTCAGGGAATCTGGAGTCCACAGACATGATCAAGCTCAACCGCATCGGAAACAAGCTGGGCCTGGCCGGCGCAATCGGCATCCTGCTGGCGGTCGGCATGGCGGCCAACCAGATGAGCACCGAGGCCAAGATCACGGCGTCCAGCGAACGCGCCGGCCGCGCGCAAGTGGTGGCGGACAATTCGCTGGCGGCGTATCTGGATCTGCGGAAAATGCAGATCGCCGGCCGCGATATCAGATTGGCCAGGACGGCAGCCGATGTTGAAACGGCCGTCGCCGACCTGCGGCGTTTCAAGACATCACAGGCAAGGGAAATGGATACGGCGCTGGCGACCGCCGAGCAGTTGGAGACCAGGGAAAGGCTGCAGAAGATCAAGTCCTTGTCGGAAAGCTTTGCGATCGCGGTGGAAGACCTCGCCAAGACCCAGATGGCCTTGCTCGCGCAGATCGATGCCCGCTCGACGATCTCTGCCGAGTGGACCAAGGCACTCGACGCCCAATTGGCTTCGCCGGCGCTGGCCAAGCTGGACAACCGCATGGAGATCGAACGGCTGCTGTTCCTGGCGGATGCCAAGGTGAACTCGCTGCGGGCTGCAGCCTGGCGATTGGGATTCACCGGCGATACCAGCCTGCTGGCCGAGATGGCCAAGACCGACGCCTCGCTGAAGGACGTCTTCAACAAGTTGCGCGGCGAGGCGGACGACCGCGATTTGCTGGTCGTGGTCAGTTCGCTGTCGGCGATCGTCAAGCGTTTCGTGGCCGCCAACGAGGACATCGTCAAGACCGAGCAATTGAAGGACGACATCGTCGTCAACCGCACCGTCAAGCTCGTCGCCAGCGCCGCCGAAGTGATGGAGGCAACCGTCGAATTCGCGCAAAGAAACGAAAAGTCCGCCAAGGAGGAGGCGATGGCCGATACGGCGCTGGCTAACCGCGTCAACCTGATCATGACGATCGTCGTCGTCATATCGCTGATCGTCTCGATGGTATTCTCCTTCATAGGGGTCGCGCGTCCGATGACGCGCCTGAACGGCGCGCTGGCGAAGATGGCCGGCGGCAATCTCGATATCGCGATTCCCGGCGCCGGCCGTGGCGACGAAATCGGCGACCTCGCCAAGACCGTGACCGTGATTCGCGAAAACGCCGAGCAGAAAGCGCGCGATGAGGCGGAGGCCCAGGTCGCGCAGGACCAGGTCGCCGCCCAACAGCGCAAGACCGAGATGATCAAGCTCGCCGACGATTTCGAGGGCGCGGTAGGTGAGATCGTGGAAACCGTGTCGTCGGCTTCGACCGAACTCGAAGCCTCCGCCAGCACGCTGACCGCGACGGCGGCGCGCGCGCAGGAACTCACGACAACCGTCGCCGCCGCTTCCGAGGAGGCTTCCACCAACGTGCAGTCGGTTTCATCCGCCACCGAGGAGATGGCGTCGTCCATCACCGAGATCGGCCGTCAGGTTCAGGAATCGGCGCGGATGGCCAACGATGCCGTGGATCAGGCCCGTGCGACCAATGACAGGGTGAGCGAACTGTCGAAGGCGGCGGCCCGGATCGGCGCCGTGGTCGAACTGATCAACAGCATTGCCGAACAGACCAATCTGCTGGCGCTGAACGCCACCATCGAAGCTGCGCGCGCCGGCGCCGCCGGGCGCGGCTTCGCCGTCGTGGCCTCCGAGGTCAAGGCGCTGGCGGAGCAGACTTCGAAAGCGACCGGCGAGATCGACCAGCAGATCACGGGGATCCAGGCTGCGACCCGGGAGTCGGTCGGGGCGATCCAGGCGATCAGCGCCACGATCGGCAAGCTTTCCGAGATCTCCTCCACGATTGCGACCGCGGTGGAAGAGCAGGGAACCGCGACCAAGGAAATCTCCCGCAGTGTGCAGCAGGCCGCCCAAGGCACGCTGCAGGTCTCCTCCAACATCGCCGACGTGCAGCGCGGCGCCAGCGAAACCGGTTCGGCTTCGGCGCAGGTGCTGTCCTCGGCCCGGTCGCTGTCGTCGGACTCAAGCCGCCTCAAGCTCGAGGTTGGCAAGTTCCTGGATTCAGTGCGGGCGGCCTAAAGCGCGATGAGATTGGGATGAATCATCATCGCGCTTTAGCTTTTTGTTGGAGCATGATCTTTTCGGAAAACCGCTGCACACTTTTCCGGATCATGCTCTAACCCGCGCGCCATTCCAGTACGCCATCCCCGGCGGTCGCGATCGCGCCGAGCGTTCCGACCGGCGTCCGGTCCATGTTCAGAAGATGCGCCAACGTCGCGGCGTCGTCGGCGGGAACGCGGGCCAGCGCCCGCTGATCGGTTTCGGTGCGCAGCATCACCACGCCGTGCTCGACCTCGCCTTTGCCTTTGTAGATCACGGTAAAGCTCTCGACCTTGCCGTTGCCTGATGCCTCGGTGACGAAGTCCGGCACCTTGCGGCGATGACGGTCGGCCTCGGCCTGTACGCTGGTGTTCTGCCCAAGCGGCTCTCCCGGCGCGTTGCGCGACAGCACCAGGGCGTGGTGCTTGGTGACGAATCCGCCCTGGCCGTAGAGCAGGCCGAGCTGGCCGCGTCCGCGCAAGGCCCGCACCATCGCGCAAGCCGCGTGCGTCATGTAGGTGTTGAGCGGGGCGCCGAAGAAGGTGAGCCCGCCGGTCACCGTCGGCTGGACGTCGGCGCCGAGCCCGAGCGTTCGCCGGGCCATCTTGGGCACGCAGGGAAAGCAGCTGTAGAGCTCGATGGCGTCGAACTTCCGGCCGTCGCCCCCGACCAGGTCCATCACCGCCTTCAGCACGGCGTTCTGCGGATGGCTTTCGTAGAACTGGTCGCGCACCAAATAATCGCGCGGCTCTTCCGCCGAGGCGCCGCCGAGGGGATAGACCAGCCGGTCCTCGGCGACGCCGGCGGCGCGGGCCTTGGCCAGCGACGTCAATAGCACCGCGCCCCCCATGTTGACGGTCGGATTGGCCACCATCAGCTTGGTGTAGGGCCAGGCGATCAGCCGGTTGTCCGGCGTCGGCGTCGTGATCTCTTCCGGCGTGAACCGCTTCTTGAGCCACGAATTGGGATTGTCCGACGCGACTTTCGCAAAGGTCGACCACAGTGCACCGGATTCCGCCAGCGCCTCGCGCGGGGTCTGGCCCCAATGCGCCGAAGTCGCCGACTCATAAAGCGGGTAGACCGTGATCGGACGGAACACGCCGAGCTTTACCGCCATCGGCTTCTGGAACGCCGCGCCGCGCTTCGGCTCCTCGACGTCATGCGCGAACGGCGTCCACGGCAGCGCGACGCCGCCGCGCTCGGCCTTGGTCGCGGTCGATTGCGCTTCCGCGCCGCAGACCACCGCGACGCTGCACTCGCCGCGGGCGATGCGCTGTGCCGCCTCGTGAATGTAGCGGATCGGGCTCTCGCCGCCGACCGGGCCGTAATAGCAATGCGAAGGCGCGATGCCGAGCCGTCCCGCCAGTTGCTTCTCGGGGTCGCGGTAGCGCCAGCTCAGGAAATTGACGACGTCGAGCGAGCCGGTGTCGCCGAGCAGCTTCGCCCCGCTGTCCGCCTCCGCCCGCCGCACCGCTTGCTCCAGCAGCGCCATCGGTTCAAGACCGTCGGCGATCTCCTTTGGCCGGTCGACGATCTCGCCGACGCCGACGATGACGGGAATGCGGTCTTCGGGGAGGGCGGCATTGCTCGGCATTGTTTCTTGCTCTTGTTTTCTCGAGAGAGTTCGCAGTTTGTAGATTTCGTCATTGCGAGCGCAGCGAAGCAATCCATCGCGCGGCCAAGAAAGAAAGTATGGATTGCTTCGCTGCGCTCGCAATGACGGTGAGAAGCTATCACTCCTCCATCAGCGCGTTCATGTGCTCGACCGCGTCGGCGAAATCTTCCTTGAACTCCTGCACCACGGCGCCCGCCGATTTGACGCTGTCGATCAGCCCAACACCCTGGCCGACGAAGTAGCTGACGAGATCGCGCGCCTTGACGTTGCCGGCGGCGGCCGCGCGGTCGATCGAGTTGAAGGCGTCGCGGCTGATGATGCTCTGCAGCGGCATCGGCAACGCGCCGGGACTGTCCGGCCCGCGGTCCCAGGCGTCGGTCCACACCGAGCGCAACTGCCGCGCCGGCTTTCCGGTGCGGCCCTTGGAACGGATGGCGTCGCGCGAGGAGGCCGCGATCATCTTCTCGCGGAAAATCTCCGTGGTCTCGGACTCGACGGTGGCCAGCCAGACCGAGCCGGTCCAGGCGCCGGCCGCGCCCATCGCCATGCAGGCCGCCATCTGCCGCCCGGTCATGATGCCGCCCGCGGCCAGCACCGGCACGTCGCGGATCGGTTTGATCGCCTTGATCACTTCGGGCACCAGCACCATGGTCGAGACCTCGCCGCAGTGCCCGCCGGCCTCGGTGCCCTGGGCGACGAGAATGTCGACGCCGGCGGCGACCTGCCGCAGCGCATGCTCCTTGGAGCCGACGAGGGCGGCGACCGGAACATCGTGCTTCCGGCCCATCTCGATCATGGCCCTTGGCGGCACGCCGAGCGCGTTGGCGATCAGCCTGATCGGGTGGCGGAACGAAACCTCGAGCACCTCAAGGGCGCGCTGCGCGTCGAACGGCTGCGGCTGGTTGTCGGCGACATTGGTTGTCGTCAGTTCGATGTCGTATTTTCTCAGCAGGTTGCGGGTGAAGTCGCGGTGCTGCGGCGAGATCCGCGCCTCCAGGCTCTTCCAGGTGACGTCCTTTTCGCCCGCGGTCGAGATGTTTTCCGGGATCAGCACGTCGAGCCCATAGGGCTTGCCGTCGGTGTGATCGTCGATCCACTTCAGCTCCAGTTCGATGGTCTCGGGCGAATGCGCGGTCGCGCCCAGCACGCCGAACCCGCCGGCGCGGCTGACGGCGGCGACCACGTCGCGGCAATGGCTGAAGGCGAACAGGGGGAACTCGATGCCCAGCAGGTCGCAGATCGGCGTTTTCATGGTTGCGCTCGCTCCCTGTGGCGGCCGCGCATTGCTGGCTTCTGGCGGCGGTATTGTCCCGACGCTAGCCTATCGGAGGGCGGGAAGCCAAGCGCGCCGGCGCGGCCCTCATCTCCCACGCGGCGAGAACATTCCACCTCGCAAAATATGCACGGCCAGGCCGCGCTTTTGTCTCTTGCGCTTTGAAGGGCCCCGGAGAATGCTGCCGGCCAAATCTATGAAGATGTCCGGGAGAGCCGAGGCCATGTCCGTCAAGCCATCCGTCGCCGCCAATCCGGCCGCATCCTACGACGTCGTCGTGGTCGGCGCCGGATTTGCCGGCATGTATATGCTGCACCGGTTGCGCGGGCAGGGGATGACGGCGCGGGTCTATGAGCAGGGTTCGGGCGTCGGCGGCACCTGGTACTGGAACCGCTATCCCGGCGCGCGCTGCGACGTCGAGAGCATGCAGTATTCCTATTCGTTCTCGGAAGACCTGCAGCAGCAATGGAACTGGAGCGAGCGCTACGCGCCACAGCCCGAGATCCTGCAATACGCCAACCACGTCGCCGACCGCTTCGAGCTGCGGTCCGACATCCAGTTCGACACCCGCGTCGAGCGTGCCGTGTTCGACGAGACGGCCCGCCTGTGGTCGGTTTCGACGTCCGATGGCAAGGTCGTCACCGCCAAACACGTCGTGCTCGCCACCGGATGCCTGTCGAACGCGCGGATGCCCGACATCAAGGGCCTCGATCGGTTCAAGGGCAATGTCTACCACACCGGCCACTGGCCGCATGAAGCGGTCGATTTCACCGGCCAGCGCGTCGGCGTTATCGGCACCGGGTCGTCGGCGATCCAGTCGGTGCCCGTCATCGCCGAGCAGGCGAGCCAGCTGACGGTGTTTCAGCGCACCGCGAACTTCTCGATCCCGGCGCGCAACGCGCCGCTGACCGATGAAGAGCGAGAGAAATTCCGCGCCAACTATCCGGAGATCCGGCGCTTCGCCCGCGAGGAGGCAAGGAACGGCATCTACACCGAGCTGCCCGACCGCGGCGCGCTCGACGACGGCGACAACGAGCGCCGCTCAAAATACGAGGCGCGCTGGAATCGCGGCGGACTCACCTTCATGTCGGTCTACAACAACCTGGCGCTGGACAAGGCGGCCAACGACACCGCCGCCGATTTCGTCCGCGCCAAGATCGCAGAGATCGTCAGGGACCCCGAAACCGCTAGATTGTTGCAGCCGGACAACCACCCGATCGGCTCCAAGCGCATCTGCATCGACACCGATTATTTCGCGACCTTCAACCGCCCCAACGTGACGCTGGTCGACATCAGGTCCAACCCGATCGAGGAGATCACCGAAAGCGCCGTGCGGACGGCGGCCAAGGATTACCAGGTTGACGCGCTGGTGCTGGCGACCGGCTTCGACGCCATGACCGGATCGGTGGCGAAGATCGACATTCACGGCCGCGGCGGCCAGACGCTGAACCAGAAATGGGCCGCAGGCCCGCGCACCTATCTCGGGCTGATGAGCTCAGGCTTCCCCAACCTTTTCATCGTCACCGGTCCCGGCAGCCCCTCGGTGCTGTCGAACATGATCGTCTCGATCGAGCAGCATGTCGACTGGATCGCCGACTGCATGGCCTATATGCGCGACCATGGCCTCGAAACGATGGAGGCCGCTGTCGACGCCGAAGACAAATGGGTCGCCCATGTCAACGAGGTCGCCTACACCACGCTCTACCCGCAGGCCAATTCCTGGTACATGGGCGCCAACGTCCCCGGCAAGCCCAGGATCTTCATGCCCTATATCGGCGGCGTCGGCCCTTACCGGCAGATCTGCAACGAGGTCGCCGCCAAGGGCTATGAAGGGTTTGTGATGGGGCAGGCGGAACAGCCGCGGAAGGTGGCGGCGTCCTGACGGAAGCAGGTATTTGTAGGGTGGGCAGAGCGCAGCGTGCCCACCATATTCAACACGAACATTCGCATGGTGGGCACGGCGCAAGCGCGCCTTTGCCCCACCCTACGCTCCCGGAGTCAAACGCATGACCGACGCCCCCGCGACCGATCCCACCGCCTACGTTCCGCCGAAAGTCTGGAGCTGGAACAAGGAGAGCGGTGGCCGCTTCGCGGCGATCAATCGCCCGATCGCGGGCGCGACCCATGAGGCGGAGCTGCCGGTCGGCCGCCATCCGTTCCAGCTCTATTCGCTGGCGACGCCAAACGGCGTCAAGGTCACGGTCATGTTCGAGGAGTTGCTTGCGGCCGGCCACCGCGGCGCGGAATACGACGCCTGGCTGATCAGGATCGACGGCAACCAGTTCGGCAGCGGCTTTGTCGCGGTCAATCCGAATTCCAAGATTCCGGCGCTGATGGACCGCAGCGGGCCTGTGCCGATCCGGGTGTTTGAATCCGGGTCGATCCTGTTGCATTTGGCTGAAAAGTTCGGCGCCTTCCTGCCGGCCGGCGGGCAGGCGCGGGCCGAATGCCTGTCCTGGCTGTTCTGGCAGATGGGCAGCGCGCCCTATCTCGGCGGCGGCTTCGGTCATTTCTACGCCTACGCGCCGACCAAGATCGAATACGCCATCGACCGCTTCGCCATGGAGGTGAAGCGCCAGCTCGACGTGCTCGACCGCCGGCTGGCCGACAATGAATATCTCGCAGGCAGCGACTACACGATCGCCGACATCGCGACCTGGCCATGGTATGGCGCGCTGGCCAAGGGCCTGGTCTATGGCGCCGGCGAATTCCTGTCGGTGCACGAATACAAGAACGTGCAGCGCTGGACCGACGCGATCGCCAAGCGCCCCGCCGTGCAGCGCGGACGCAAGGTCAACCGGGTCACGGGCGATCCGGCCAGCCAATTGCACGAGCGGCATGACGCCGGCGATTTCGACACGAAGACGCAGGACAAGATCGGCGAGCCTGCGAAAGCGTGAGGCTTGCTTACCTCGCCCCGCTTGCGGGGAGAGGTCGGCGCGAAGCGCCGGGTGAGGGGGGACTCTCCACGAGTCGAATGCGCAGCAGCACCCCCACCCCGACCTTCCCCCGCAAGCGGGAGAGGGGGCGCGTGTTGCGACAATACCTTCCTTGTTGGCCAACATCCGCGCCGTCGACTAAGCTCTTCACCAAGCAGCGCGCGCCCGGCTCCCTCTCCCCCTTGCGGGGGAGGGTTGGGGTGGGGGCGCCCCACGGGGACTCTCAATGGAGGCCCGACAAATTGCGCGCCGCGTACGCGCGCTAAAAAAGGACAGGGGAAACCGCCATGAGCTTCTTCGAAAAAGGCGCCGTTCGCATTCACTATGAGGAGACCGGCTCCGGCTTCCCGCTGCTCTTGATCGCCGGCGGCGGCTTGAACTCGAACATTGCGGGGATCACCGGCGATTATCCGCCGTTCAACGCCATCGAGGAGTTCGGCGACGAGTACCGCTGCATCGCCTTCGACCTGCGCAACGCCCCGCCCGGCCAATCGACCGGCCCGCTCGAGATCGAGCGTCCCTGGGATTCCCATACCGACGACCAGCTAGCCCTGATGGACCACCTCGGCTTCAAGAAATTCATGGTGCTGGGTTTCTGCATCGGCGGTCCCTTGATCTGGAACCTGATCAAGCGCGCGCCGGAGCGCGTTGTCGCGGCCGTGCTGGCAATGCCGTCAGGCTCGCGCCCGGAGATGCGCGATCTGTTCTACGACAACAACATCAAGGGCTGGGCGCCGCAGCTGCTCAAGCAGCGGCCCGATCTCACGATGGCGCAGGCCGAGAAATTCCTGACCCGGATGTACCGCAACAACCCCGATTTCGTCTTCACCGTGACCCGCGATTTCGTGCGCCAGTGCCGGACGCCGGTCCTGGTCCTGCCCGACGACATCCCCGCGCATCCCTATGACGTCGCGATGGAGAGCGCGATGCTGGCGCCGAATGCGGAAGTCAGCCTGTTTCCGTGGAAGGAGCCGAAGGAGCGGGTGCCGCTCGCGGTGCGCCAGATCCGATCCTTCCTGCGCGCCCACCGGCCGGCGACCGCCTAACCGGCGCGCTTTGCGCCCTCGGCCGGCGGGAACACCACCCGGTCGTCGGTCCGGCAATAGCGGTCGGCGAACATGCGGCCGATCGGGTGATAGCGATCCATGTGGACGCGCATTGCGGCGTGGTCCCACAATTCGTCGCGGATATGGAAGTGGATGCCTTCGCCCATCACCAATAGCCGGTCGCCGTTGACGTCGATCTCCTTCCAGGTCCTGCATTCCATCGCAAACGGCGCGTCGGCCAGCCGCGGCACCGCGATTTTGGTCGACGGCGCCAACTTCAGCTTCAGATAATCAGGCTCGCCGACATCGGGCGGGAAGTCGCCGCTGGATTCATGCATCGCCAGCGCCAGCGGCTCGTCGGTCATGTTGACCACGAATTCGTTGCTGGCGCGGATGTTGACCACGGTGTCCTTGACGCGGCCGTCGGGGCGCAGATTGGCGGCGAACATGCACAGCGGCGGGTCCTCGCAGAACACGTTGAAGAAGCTGAACGGCGCCGCGTTGACCACGCCGGCCGGCCCGATCGTCGTCACCCAGGCGATCGGCCGCGGCAGCACGAAGGAGGTCAGCACCTTGTAGCGCTCGCGGGGCGTCAGGTCGTCGGCGGCGTATTGCATGGAATGCTTCCGGTTTTGCTGCGTTTGGCGGCAAGAGGGATTTCGGAGAGGGGAGCCCGCGGAGGCACCCCCACCCTAACCCTCCCCCGCAAGCGGGAGAGGGAGTGCGGCGTCGCGTGTTGTGCGTCCGCCGTCAATTACACAACGCGCTCCGTTCCCTCTCCCGCTTGCGGGGGAGGGTTAGGGTGGGGGCGCCGCACGGGGATTCCCGCGAGCGCCCCAATAGCCCTATGGCATGCTCAGTTCGTGGCGGCCGACCACCATCCAGTGGACCTCGTCGGGGCCGTCGGCAAAGCGGAGGTGGCGGACGTCCTGGTACATTTCGCCGAGCGGGCTCCACTGCGAGATGCCGGTCGCCCCGTGCATCTGGATCGCCTGGTCGATGATGCGGCAGGTGCGCTCCGGCACCATGGCCTTGACCATGCTGACCCAGATCCGCGCCTCCTTGTTGCCGAGCACGTCCATCGCCTTGGCGGCCTTCAGCACCATCAGCCGCATCGCCTCGATCTCGCAGCGCGCCTGCGCGATGATCTGCAGATTGCCGCCGAGATGGGCGATCTTCTTGCCGAAGGCTTCACGGGTCAGTCCGCGCGACACCATCAGGTCCAGCGCCTTCTCCGCCTTGCCGATCGTGCGCATGCAGTGATGGATGCGGCCCGGCCCGAGGCGAACCTGCGAAATCTCGAAGCCGCGGCCTTCGCCGAGCAGGAGGTTCTCCTTCGGCACCCGGCAATTGTTGAAGCGCAGGTGCATGTGGCCGCGCGGGGCGTGGTCGTGGCCGAATACATGCATCGGACCGAGGATCTCGACGCCGGGCGTGTCGATCGGCACCAGGATCTGAGACTGCTGCTTGCTCGGCGGCGCGTCCGGGTTGGTCTTGACCATCACGATCATGATCTTGCAGCGCGGATCGCCGGCGCCTGAAATGTAGTACTTCTCGCCGTTGATCACCCATTCGTCGCCGACGAGCTTGGCCGAGGTCGAGATGTTCTTGGCGTCGGAGGAGGCGACGTTGGGCTCGGTCATGGCGTAGGCGGAGCGGATCTCGCCCGACAGCAGTGGTTTCAGCCACTTCTCCTTCTGCGCCTTGGTGCCGACCCGCTCCAGCACCTCCATGTTGCCGGTATCCGGGGCCGAGCAGTTCATGGTCTCCGAGGCCATCGGATTCTTCGCAAGCTCGACCGCGATATAGGCGTAGTCGAGATTCTTCAGCCCCTGGCCGGTCTCGTCGTCAGGCAGGAAGAAGTTCCACAGCCCTTCCTCCTTGGCCTTGTCCTTGGCTTTCTGCAGCACGGCGAGCTGCTCGGGGGTAAAGCTCCAGCGGTCCTTCTTGTTCTCGCCAAGGCGCACGAATTCCACCGACATCGGGTCGACGGTCTCGCGGATGAATTTCTTGACGTGCTCGTACAGCGGACGGACCTGGTCCGACATTCTGAGATCGTTCAGTTCCTCGCCCGGATTGAGGTTGTAGGTCGTCGTTCGCGGGATGTAGGCGTGTTTCATGGGTCGTTTCTCCCGTTGGCGCAGGCTTTTTTTGGGTGCGCGCTATTGGTTGGCCGGCAATGTAAACGGCGCAACAGGCTTTGTACATTCACGGGGCAATTTTCCGCCTCGTGGCAAGTGGCGAACCGCGAAGTGGCGAACCTCATGGTGAGGAGGCGCTATAGCGCCGTCTCGAACCATGAGGCCCCGCCGGTGCCATTTATCCTTCGAGACGCATCGCTTCGCGATGCTCCTCAGGATGAGGTCTGGCAGCCCCGTTATGTCGGCCGGTGCATGGCGCAGAGCTTGTTGCCGTCGGGATCGCGCAGATAGGCCAGGTAGAATTTGCCGGCGGGGCTCTCGCGCCAGCCGGGCGGATCCTCGCAAGTTGTCGCGCCATGGGCGATGCCGGCTGCGTGCCAGGCGTCGGCCTGCGCCGGCGAGCTGGCGGCAAAGCCGATGGTGCCGCCATTGGCGGCCGTCGCCGGCTGGCCGTTGATCGGCTTCGAGACCGAGAAGGTGCCGGTCTTGGTGGAATAGAAAATCCGGTGGCGGTCGACCCTGGCGGGGCGGACGTCGAGCGCGCCAAGCAGCGCGTCATAGAACGTCTTGGCCCTGTCGAGGTCATTGGTGCCGATCATCACATGCGAAAACATTTCTTCATTTCCTCGGGTTTTGTTTTTCGACGATCGGTTACCGTTACCCGGAACTCAGCCAGGAATGGCCCCGGAGCCGTCGTTGCCGCGGCAATATAGGAGGCGGCGACGGCCTTGTACAAGCGGCGATGGCCGCGGGGCAAGGAAGTGCTCCGGAGCCGGGTGTCGGGTCGAAGCCGGCAGATTACGCCTAGTTAATGCTGGCAAACGCGGCGCCTCGACGCACTCTGGCATCTTGAAGCATCACCGGGTGGATCACTATTTCTGGGATGCCAGCCCTGACCTTCCTGCCGCGGGGGGCTGGGACATGACGCGGCTGGGAGACGACAATGAGCTATTTCAAGACTGCCATGCTTTTGGCCGGTCTGACCGGCCTGTTTATGGGCGTCGGCTATCTGATCGGCGGCGCCACCGGCGCCATGATCGCGCTCGTGATCGCCGCCGCGACCAACCTGTTCGCCTACTGGAATTCGGACCGCATGGTGCTGTCGATGTACGGCGCCCATGAGGTCGATCAGAACAGTGCGCCTGACCTCGTCCGTCTCGTGGCCGAGCTTGCCGGCCGCGCCGGCCTGCCGATGCCGCGCGTGTTCTTGATGGACGAGGCGCAGCCCAACGCGTTCGCCACCGGCCGCAACCCTGAAAACGCGGCGGTCGCCGTCACCACGGGGCTGATGCATTCGCTCAGCCGCGAGGAGCTGGCCGGCGTGATTGCGCACGAACTTGCGCACATCAAGAACCACGATACGCTCTTGATGACGATCACCGCGACCATTGCCGGCGCGATCTCGATGCTGGCGCAGTTCGGCATGTTCTTTGGCGGCAACCGCGACAACAACAGCGGCCCCGGAATCATCGGCTCGATCGCGCTGATGGTGCTGGCCCCGCTTGGCGCCATGCTGGTGCAGATGGCGATCAGCCGCACCCGCGAATACGCCGCCGACAATCTCGGCGCGCGCATCGTCGGCCAGCCGATGTACCTTGCCTCAGCATTGGCCAAGATCGCCAACGCGGCGCATCAGGTGCCGAACCCGGAAGCCGAGCGCAATCCGGCGACGGCTCACATGTTCATCATCAACCCGCTGTCGGGGCAGGGCTACGACAATCTGTTCACGACCCATCCCTCGACCGAGAACCGGATCGCCGCCCTGCAACAACTCGCGGCGGAGATTGGCGCCGGTGGCATGCCTTCCGCCGGCGCGCGCGGCAACTATCCGCGCCGCACCCCGTGGGGCCGGCCCTCGGCCCCGCGCGGGCCGTGGGGATGAGTTGTCATTCCGTCGTCATTGCGAGCGGAGCGAAGCAATACCACCGTGCCACAAAGGAAGTAAGCATGGATTGCTTCGCTGCGCTCGCAATGACGGTTGCGTTGCGACGATACCGTCGCCCATTTCCGCCAATTTCCAAGCTCAGAACGCCGTGTAGCCGCCGTCGATCACGAAGCAATCCGCCGTATGGTAGGACGACGCCTGGCTCATGATGTACACCGCGATGCCGCCGAAATCCGCGGGCTCGCCGAAACGGCGCACCGGAATCCGCGGCATCACGTTGGCGACGAATTTCTCGTTGCCCATGATGCCGGCGGTCATGTCGCTCTTGATCCAGCCGGGCAGGATCGCGTTCGCGGTCACGCCGTAGCGCGCCAGTTCGACCGCGAGCGCCCGGCACAGCGCGTTCAACGCGGCCTTGGTGCCGGCATAATGCTCGTTGCGCGCGGTGCCGAACAGCGAGGCGAGGCTCGAGGTCGCGACCAGCCGGCCGAATCTGTCGCCGGCCTCGGCGCGCTCGGTCATGTGGCGGGCGGCGGCCTGGAACACGTGGAAGACGCCGTCGAGATTGGTGGCGAACATTTTCCGCCATTCCTCCTCGGTGCGGTCGATGAAGGCGCGCCGTCCACCGCCGCCGATGCCGGCGTTGGCAAAGCAGCCATCGACCCGGCCGAAAGTATCGAGCGTGGCCTTCATCGCCGCCTTGACCGAAGCCGGATCGGCGACGTCGCAGATCAGGCTGTGGACCTTGCCGGGGCCGGCCGCCATGGATGCCGCCGCGCGCTTGTTCTTCTCGGCGTTGCGGCCCCAGATCGAGACGTTGCAGCCCTGGGCGTTCAGCGCCTGGGCGATGCCGAGGCCGATGCCGCCATTGCCGCCGGTGATGACGGCGGTGCGGCCGGTGAGGTCGAAGATGCTCATGGGGTTTCCGTTCGTTGGGCGCCAAGTCGTGCGTTCAAGGGTGGGCAGATGCTCTGCTGCAACCATGGACAAGCGTGCCCGGAAAATCAAATATGGGCGCAAAGGTCGGATCCGGCGTGCCGGCCGATCGAATAGCGCGTAAACGCAACTCACGAGGAAACCATGCAGTTCAAGCACGTCACGCTCGATTTCGACGGCTCGGTCGCCATTCTCCGGCTCGACCACCAGGAGGTCATGAACGCGGTTTCGATGGACATGCTGGGGGGCCTTGCCGACGCGCTCGATGCGATCGAGGAGAAGCGGGCGGAGGTGCGCTGCCTGGTGCTGACCGGCGCCGGGCGCGCATTCTGCACCGGCGCCAATCTGCAGGGCCGCAACAACCAGAAGCCCGGCAAGAGCAACGCCGGCGCCTCGCTGGAGACAGGGTTTCATCCGTTCCTGCGCCGGCTGCGCAACCTGCATTGCCCGATCGTGTCGGCGGTCAACGGTCCGGCCGCCGGCGCCGGGATGAGTTTCGCGCTGATGGGCGACATGATCCTGTGCGCGCGCTCGTCGTATTTCCTGCAGGCGTTCCGCCGTATCGGCCTGGTGCCGGATTGCGGCTCGACGTGGCTATTGCCGCGTCTGATCGGCAAGGCGCGCTCGGTCGAATTATCGCTGATGGGCGAGCGGCTGCCGGCGGAAAAGGCGCTCGAATGGGGTCTCGTCAACCGCGTCCATGACGATGCCGTGTTGATGGAAGAGGCGATGAAGCTCGCGCACGAGCTTGCCAATGGCCCGACCGTCGCGCTGTCGCTGATCCGCAAGCTCTATTGGGACAGTCCGGAAAACTCCTTCGAGGAGCAGCTCAATCTCGAATTCGAGTCGCAGCGCGTCGCCGGCGCGGCGGAGGATTTCAAGGAAGGCGTCACCGCCTTCCTTGAGAAGCGTCCCGCCAAGTTCAGGGGCAAATGATCGAGGAACAACTCGGACGCTGCGTCGCTTCCTGGTATAAGGGGGCGAGCGGCGTCACGGGCGCCGCCAGGCTTTCCGGCGGCGCCAGCCAGGAAACCTGGACCTTCGACATCATTCACGCCGGCGGCGTCACCGGCGCCATCCTGCGCCGCGCGCCGCCGGGCTATGGCGCTTCGCCGGGACGGGCCTGCGGGCTCGATGCCGAAGCGGTGCTGATGCAGCTTGCGCACGACGCCGGCCTGCCGTCGCCGCGGGTGCTGCATGTGCTGCAGCCTGAGGACGGACTCGGCGCCGGCTTCATCATGCAGCGGATCGAGGGCGAGACCATCGCGCGCAAGATTCTGCGCGACGAGCAGTTCGCCAAAGCGCGACCGATGCTGGCGCGGCAGTTGGGCCAGGTGGCCGCGGGCATCCACAGCCTGCCGGCCTTGCGGCTGCCGAAACTGCGCGAGATGAACTCGACAAAGGAAATCGCCGACCTCGAACGCGAGTACCATGGCTTCGGCCGGCCGCGCCCGGTGTTCGAACTGGCGCTGCGCTGGCTGCGCGCGCACGATCCCGGGCCATCGCGCGAGTTGACGCTGGTGCATGGCGACTTCCGCCACGGCAACCTCGTCATCGGGCCCGACGGCGTGCGCGCGGTGCTGGATTGGGAGCTGGCGCATTTCGGCGACCCGATGGAGGATCTGGGCTGGCTCTGCGTCAACTCCTGGCGCTTCGGCGAGATCGACAAGCCGGTCGGGGGTTTCGGGTCACGGGAGGAATTGTTCGCCGGCTACGAGCAAGCCGGTCGCAAGGTCGACCCCGACCGCGTCAAGTTCTGGGAAGTGATGGGCACACTGCGCTGGGGCGTGATGTGTTGCGGCATGATGCAGCGGTTCCGGCAGGGGCCTGATCACTCGCTGGAACGCGCCATGATCGGCCGCCGCTCGTCGGAGACCGAGATCGATCTGCTCAGGCTGCTGGCTCCGAGGGAAAAATAATGCAGGACGAACCGACTCCCGAAGAGCTGGTCAAGGTGGTCGCGGATTTCCTCCGCAACGAGATCGCGCCCGCCATCAAGGGCCACAACGCCTTCAAGCTCCGCGTCGGCATCAATGCGCTCGACCTCGTCTCCCGCCAACTGGCGCTGGAGCAGGGCGGCGATGCGTCTGAGGCCGCGCGGCTGAAGCGGCTGCTCGGTGTGGACGGCTCGCTGCTGGAGTTAAACCGCGCACTGTCGGAAAAAATCGCCAGCGGCGAGCTTGACCTGCAGACGCCGGGACTGGCCGAGCATCTCTGGCAGACCACGATGGACAAGCTCGCCGTCGATCAGCCGAACTACGGGTCCTACAAGCGGGAGTTGGGAACGAAGTAGATGACTCTCCCCGTCATTCCGGGGCGAGCGTAAGCGAGAACCCGGAATCTCGAGATTCCGGGTCTGATGCTGGCGCATCATCCCGGAATGACGGCGGAAGGTGTATCACTTCCCCAGCCATTTCGGCGGGCGCTTCTCCGCAAACGCCTTTGGTCCCTCGATATAATCCTGCGAGGCCGCCATCGCCTTCACCGCCGGGTAGTCGCGTTGCTCGGCGATCGCCTGTTCCAGCGATACCGACAGGCCGCGCTGGATCGCCTGCTTGGAGGCGCGGATCGACATCGGCGAATTCTTGCAGATCGTCTCTGCCCAGCGCTCGGCGGCGGTGAGCGCTTCGCCTGCCGGCACGACCTCGTTGACGAAGCCGAGTTCGAGGCCTTCCTTGGCCGAGACGTGGCGGGCGGTGAGGATCATGCCCATGGCGCGCTTCAACCCGATCTGCCGCGGCAGCCGGTGCACGCCGCCGGCCAATGCGGCGAGGCCGACGCGCGGCTCGGGCAGCGCGAAGGTGGCATTCTCGGCGGCGATGATGAGGTCGCAGGCCAGCGCGATCTCGAAACCGCCGCCCATCGCCACGCCGTTGACGGCGGCGATGATCGGCTTGTCGCAGTCGAACCGCGAGGTCAGGCCGGCAAATCCGCCCTTGTCCCAGCCGCGCTTGCCGCCGGCGGCCTGCCATTTCAGATCGTTGCCGGCGCAGAACGCCTTGTCGCCGGCGCCGGTGACGATCGCGACCCACTGTTCTGGGTCGGCGGCGAAGTCGTCGAACACCTTGTCGAGCTCGAAATGCGCGTCGGTGTGCAGCGCGTTGTACACTTCCGGCCGCGACAGCGTGATGATGGTGATCGGCCCCTTGCGCGTCACCTTGGAGAATTTGAGGTCCATGTTGGCTCCCGTTTCCGATTTTCTGTGGCGAAGGATATTGGCGGCGATCATAGCGCCGGAGCGGCGTCCGATACCATCCAATTACGCAAGGCCCCCGCGCGCGCCAAGGTCGATTCCGTTGCTTGACTTGGGCGTCGTCTTCTCACCTAAATTGATCCGAGCAGGAGCGCTGTGTAGCGCCTAAACGCAATTCAAAACAAACGACATTTCCGGGAGATACCGCCTTGGACTTCAACCTGCCTGCCGACCTCACTGCCTATCTCGGTGAACTCGACCGCTTCATCGCCCGCGAGATCAAGCCGCTGGAGCAGGCCGACGACAATATCCGCTTCTTCGACCATCGCCGCGAATGGGCGCGCACCGATTTCGAGAACGGCGGATTGCCGCGGCACGAATGGGAAGCGCTGGTGCGCAAGGCCAAGAACCTCGCCGACGCCGCCGGCCATCTGCGCTTTGCTATCCCGAAGCGCTATGGCGGCAAGGACGGCTCCAATCTCTGGATGGCGGTGATCCGCGAGCACTTCGCCTCACAGGGCCTCGGCCTGCACAACGACCTGCAGAACGAACATTCGATCGTCGGCAATCTGCCCATCGTGACCATGCTCGACCGCTACGGCACCGAAGCGCAGAAGGCGATGATCGACGGCTCGATCACCGGCAAGTACCGCATCACCTTCGGCCTCACCGAGCCCAACCACGGTTCCGACGCCACCCACATGGAAACCAGGGCGGTGCCGGCGACGCGCGACAACGTCAAGGGCTGGCTCATCAACGGCGAGAAGATGTGGACCACGGGCATGCACGTCGCCACCCATTGCGCGCTGTTTGCGCGGACATCAGGCAATGACGGCGACGCCCGCGGCATCACCTGCCTGCTGGTGCCGGCCAAGAGCGAAGGCGTGAAGGTCGAGGAGTATATGTGGACCTTCAACATGCCGACGGATCATCCGCGCGTCAGCTTCACCGACGTCTTCGTGCCTGACGACGCGCTGTTCGGCGAGGTCGATCGCGGCCTGTCGCTGGCGCAGTGCTTCGTGCATGAGAACCGGATCCGGCAGGCGGCGAGTTCGCTTGGCGCGGCCGTCTACTGCATCAATGAAAGCGTCAAATATGCCCGCCAGCGGAAGCCGTTCGGCAAGGCGCTGGCCGAGAACCAGGCAATCCAGTGGCCGCTGGTGGAACTGGCGACGCAGGCAGAGATGCTCCGGCTGTTGATCCGCAAGACCGCATGGGAGATGGACCAGCTCACCCAGGCGCAGGTCGAGCATACGCTTTCCGACCGGGTGTCGATGTGCAATTTCTGGGCTAACCGGCTGTGCTGCGAGGCCGCCGACCGCGCGATGCAGGTGCATGGCGGCATGGGCTATTCGCGCCACAAGCCGTTCGAGCACATCTACCGCCACCACCGCCGCTACCGCATCACCGAAGGCAGCGAGGAAATCCAGAAGCGGAAAGTGGCGGGATTCCTGTTCGGCTATATGGGGGCGGGCAAGCATTAAGGGTCTGGGCGGCGCTGCCAGCCACGCATTCGTCGTCCCCCGCGAAGGCGGGGGATCCAGTACGCCGCGGCCCGTCGGTTCAATCACCGCTGTCTCTGGGATACTGGGTCACCCGCCTTCGCGGGTGACGACAACGGAGGATAATCAATTCACCTGGCGGTCCTTGCCCACCCAATAAGGATCCCGCAAGTTCCGCCGCAGGATCTTGCCGGAGGGATTGCGCGGCAGCGCCTCCAGGAAGTCCACCGATTTCGGCGTCTTGAAGCCGGCGATGCGCTCGCGGGTGAAGCTGATGATGTCGGCGGCGCTCGCCTGCTTGCCCGGCTTCATCACCACGATGGCCTTGACCGCCTCGCCCCATTTGTCGTCGGGGATGCCGATCACCGCGGCCTCGGCGACATCGGGGTGATCGCACAGCGCGCTTTCGACCTCGGCGGGGTAGATGTTCTCGCCGCCGGAGATGATCATGTCCTTGATGCGGTCGTGGATATAAAGGTAGCCGTCCTCATCCATGTAGCCGGCGTCGCCGGTACGCAGCCAGCCGTCGCTGCCGAGCGTCCTCGCGGTCGCCTCCGGCAGGTTCCAGTAACCGGCCATGTTGGAGCCGGAGCGGGTGGCGATCTCGCCGACCTGGCGCGGCGGCAATGGCTTGCCGTCGGGGTCGAGGATCGCGAGCTCAATGCCGGGCAGCGCCTTGCCGGCGGAGCGCATGCGCTCAAGCCCCTCGACATGGTCCTCGGGCGGAAGCGCGACGATGGTGCCGGTGGTCTCGGTCATGCCGTACATCTGCACGAAGCCGCATTTGAATACCTCGATGCACTCCTTGAGCAGGGCTGCGGGAATCGGCGAAGCGCCATAGAGCATGTATTTCAGCCGCGAGAAATCCACCTGCCGCGCGCGGGGCTGCCGCACCACGAACTGCATCGCGGCCGGCACCATGAACAGCTTGGTGATGCCGGACTGCTCGAAGAAGTCCAGCACCCTGGTCGGATCGAACTCGCGCGCGATCACGCCCTTGGCGCCGTGGTAGAGCCCCATCACGCCCCAGCCGGAGCCGCCGATGTGAAAGATCGGCATCGCCACCAGCGAGACGTCGTCGGTCGACCATTTGTTCCAGTCGGGCTTCTCGGCCTCGTTGCCGGTCTGCACCAGGTTGAGGAAGTTGGCGTGCGACAGCATCGCGCCCTTGGGCTTGCCCGTGGTGCCCGACGTATAAAGTTGGATCGCAATGTCCTTGGGGTTGATCGGAACCCTTGGATCGTCGCCGCTCTGGGCGTCGCGCCAGGCCGCAAAATCCTGACATTCCGGCGCGCCGCCTTCGGTCGTGATGACGGTGCGCAGTTCAGGCAGCTGCGGCTTTAGATTGCGGACCTGGGCGATGAATTCGGGGCCAACGAACAGCACTGGCGCCCTGCAGTCGGCGACGATGAAGGCCACTTCGGGGCCGGCGAGACGCCAGTTGACCGGCGCCATCACCACATTGGCCTTCATCGCACCCATCAGCAGTTCGAAATAGATGTCGCTGTTCTTGCCGAGATAGGCGATGCGCTGGCCCGGCTTGACGTCGAGCGCAATCAGCGCGTTGGCAACCCGGTTGGTCTTGACGTCGAACTCGGCGAAGCTGGTCCGGCGCCCTTCGAATTCATAGGCCGTTGCGCCGCCCAGGGTTCTGGCGCGGTCGCGCACCATGTCGGCAAGGTTGGCCGGTGGTTGCAAAGCGGACATGTCTCTCCCGTTCTGTTGTCTATCTTCTATCCGGCAGCATCACCCCCGCGCGGCGCGGTCCTTTTCGTTCTGCGCCTTGATCGAATCGCGCGCCTTGTTCCAGTCGGCGTCGCTCCAGTCGCGCAGCTGATAGAAGTTGCCGCCCATGGCCAGCGCCTGCGCGCCGTCCATGGCGATGGTCTCGCCGTTGATCCAGTCGCAGCCGCCGGAGATCAGGAACACCGCGAGGTTCTGCAGCTCCTCCATGGTGCCGACCCGGCCCATCGGGTTCTGCGCCTTGGTGCGCGCGCCGGCCTCGTCGCCCGGCTTGATGCGCTTGCTCATGCCTTCGGTCGGGATTTCGCCCGGTGCGATGGTGTTGAGCCGAATGCCGTACTTGCCCCATTCGACCGCGAGCGACATGGTCATGGCGTGGATCGCGGACTTGCTCATCGCCGACGGCACCACATAGGGCGAGCCGTTGCGAACCCAGGTCACCGTGATCGACACCACGTTGCCGGGTTGCCTGGCGGCGATCCAGCGCCGGCCCACCGCGTGCGTCACGTAGAACGTGCCGTGCATCACGATATTGGCGACGGCATCGAATCCGCGGGGCGAGAGCTCCTCCGACCGCGAGATGAAGTTGCCGGCCGCGTTGTTGATGAGATCGGTGAGGGGGCCGTCGCTCCAGATCGCCTCGACCATCTCGTCGACGGCCATCGCGTTGCGGATGTCGACGCCGTGGCTGACCACGCGCCCGCCGTGAAGGTCCATCAATTCGGTCGCGGTTTCGTCGCAGACGCCCTTGCGGCGACCGCAGATATGGACCTCGGCGCCAAGCTGGAGAAATCGCGCGGCCATGGACTTGCCGAGGCCGGTGCCGCCACCGGTCACGAGGATGCGTCGTCCGGCAAGAAGCTGATCGTTGAACATGGTTTCCACCCGGGGGATTTGTCTGTTAACTGGTTCGACTGACTAAATCTCGGCAACGCCGTGCTGTAAAGCGGCAAGCAATAAAGGGTGGAGGAACCTCTCATGGAGCAACGCGTCGCGATATCGATTTCGGGCGGCGTCGCCGATGTCCGGCTGGTGCGGGCCGACAAGATGAACGCACTCGATGCCGCGATGTTTGACGCGTTGGTGGCCGCGACCGAGCGGCTTGCCCATGAGAAGGGGGTGAGGGCGGTAGTATTGTCCGGCGAGGGGCGGGCATTCTGCGCCGGCCTCGATATGGGGCGCTTCGCCGCGATGAAGGAAAGCGGCGGCAACGGGGTTGCCGGCGGCGAGAAGCGCGACCTGTCGGCGCGCACCCATGGCCTGGCCAATTTCCCCCAGCAGGCGGTGTGGGGCTGGCGGCAGCTCCCGGTGCCTGTCATCGCCGCGATCCAGGGCGTGGCCTTCGGCGGCGGTTTCCAGCTCGCGCTCGGCGCCGACATGCGCTTCCTCGCGCCGGATGCGCGGATGTCGATCATGGAGATCAAGTGGGGGCTGGTTCCCGACATGGCCGGCACGCCGATTCTTGCCAGCCTCGTTCGCGACGATATCCTGCGCGAACTCACCTACACCGGCCGCGTCTTCTCGGCGCAGGAAGCCATGGGCTATGGTCTGGCAACGCGGATCTGCGACGATCCGCGCGCGGCAGCGCTGGAGGTCGCACGCGAGATCGCCGGCAAGAGCCCGGATGCGATCCGCGCCGCCAAGCGCATGCTCAATAACTTGTCCGTCGATCCCGGTCCGGCGCTGCTTGCCGAATCCGTCGAGCAGCAGAAGTTGCTCGGCAGTCCCAACCAGATCGAAGCCGTTCGCGCCAACATGGAAAAGCGCGCGCCAAGGTTCGCGGACGCGGGATAGATATCCTCCGTCATTCCGGGGCGATGCGCAGCATCGAACCCGGAATCTCGAGATTCCGGGCCTGGTCCTTCGGACCATCCCGGAATGACGGGAAGCTCCTGAACCCGACCACAGATCGGAAAGAGACAATGTCGACCTCATCCCTGTTCAACGGCATCATCAGCGGCGGTCGCAGGCGCAGCCATGAAGAGGTCGCCGATCGCTCCGAACGCATCGCCGACGGACTGCACAAGCTCGGCGTCCGGCAGGGCGACAGCGTCTGCATGTTGATGCGCAACGACATCGCCTTCATCGAGGCGGCCTACGCCGCGATGCGGCTCGGCGCCTATGGCGTGCCGGTGAACTGGCATTTCAAGCCGGAGGAAATCAACTACGTCCTGAAGGACTCCGGCACGTCGGTCCTGATCGCGCATGCCGACCTCCTGCATCAGCTGCGCGAGGCGATACCATCAGGCGTCACCGCGCTCGGCGTGCCGACGCCGCCGGAAATACTTGGGCACTACAAGATCGACCCCGATCATCTCGCGGTGCCCGGCTTCGCCATCGATTTCGAATCCTGGCTCAAGCAAAATGCGCGCTATGACGGGCCGGTGGTGCCGCAACCGCAGAACATGATCTACACCTCGGGCACCACGGGTCATCCCAAGGGCGTGCGCCGCGCCGCGCCGACGCCGGAGCAAATCGCCAACGCCGAACGGATGCGCGGGATGATCTACGGCCTCAAGCCGGGCGCCCGGGCGCTGCTGCCCGGGCCGCTCTACCATTCCGCGCCGAATTCGTTCGGCCTGCGCGCCGGCCGTCTCGGCGGCGCGCTGGTGATCATGCCCCGCTTCGAGCCGGAGGAATTTCTGCGGGTGGTCGAGACCGAAAAGATCGACACCATCTTCATGGTGCCGACCATGTTCATCCGCCTGATGAAGCTGCCGGCGCAGGTCCGCAGCAAGTACGACATGTCGTCGCTGCGCCATGTCATCCATGCCGCCGCGCCATGTCCGGCTGACGTCAAGCGCGCGATGATCGAATGGTGGGGGCCGGTGATCTATGAGTTCTACGGCTCCACCGAGTCCGGCGCGGTCACCTTCGCCAATTCCGAGGACGCGCTGAAGAAACCCGGCACCGTCGGCAGGATCGCCCCGGGCGCGGAGCTGCGTTTCATCGGCGACGACGGAACGGAACTGTCGCAGGGTGAGATCGGCGAGATCTATTCGCGGATCGCCGGCAATCCCGATTTCACCTATCACAACAAGCCGGAAAAGCGGGCCGAGATCGAGCGGGAGGGGTTCATCACCTCGGGCGACGTCGGCTACATCGACGCCGACGGCTATGTCTTCATCTGCGACCGCAAGCGCGACATGGTGATTTCAGGCGGCGTCAACATCTACCCCGCGGAGATCGAGGCGGCGCTGCACGCGATACCGGGCGTGCATGATTGCGCGGTGTTCGGCATTCCCGATCCGGAGTTCGGCGAGGCGCTGATGGCGGTCGTGGAGCCGCAGCCGGGCGTCGTCCTCGACCTCGCCGCCATCCGCGCGCAGCTCAGGGTGTCGCTGGCCGACTACAAGGTGCCCCGGCAGATCGAAATCCAGGCCAACCTGCCCCGGGAGGATTCCGGCAAGATCTTCAAGCGCCGTCTGCGCGATCCCTATTGGGAGCGGGCGGGGCGGAGGATTTAGCGGGCTGCGGTCGCCGCAACGCCTGCAGTGGCGGCGAGAACGGTGTCTCACATCTTTACCTTGCACTGCGGCAAGAAAGTTGCACACTCGGAACCGCCGGGGCCATTTCTGAGGTAGCCAAGCCATGTCTTCCCAGATCGTGCCCTCCATATTGCCATCCGGACCCGAGGATCGGTCCCATCGCAGCGAGGAGGCGCTGGCGCTGGAGGAAGACGCGCGGCTGCGGACCGACATCCGGCTGCTCGGTCGCATCCTCGGCGACACCGTGCGCGACCAGGAGGGCGCCGAGGTGTTCGACCTGGTGGAGCGCATCAGGCAGACCTCGATCAGGTTCCATCGCGACGAGGACAGCCAGGCGCGGCGGGAGCTGGAACTGATCCTCGACAGCATGTCGACCAGCCAGACCGTGCGGATCGTCCGCGCCTTCAGCTATTTCTCGCATCTCGCCAATATCGCCGAGGACCAGAACAACATCCGGCAGATGCGGGCGCGCGCGACGGCCGGCGGCACGCCGCGTCCGGGCACGCTGCCCTTGACGCTGGCGCATGCGCGCGGGGCGGGCTTCAGCGCGGCCGATCTGCGGAAATTCTTCGCGGGAGCCCTGGTCAGCCCGGTCCTGACCGCGCATCCCACCGAAGTGCGCCGCAAGAGCACGATCGACCGCGAGATGGAGATCGCGGCGTTGCTGGACCGACGCGAGCGGGTGCAGCTGACGCCGGAGGAAAACGCGGCCAGCGACGAGCAGCTGCGCCGCGCCGTGCTGACGCTGTGGCAGACCAACCTGCTGCGCCGGACCAAGCTGACCGTGCTCGATGAGGTCGCCAACGGCCTGTCATTCTACGATTACACCTTCCTGCGCGAGGTGCCGCGGCTGCATTGCGCGCTGGAGGACGAGCTGAACGAGGGCGAGGGCGCGGCAGGGGGCGAACTGGCGTCGTTCCTGCGGATGGGAAGCTGGATCGGCGGCGACCGCGACGGCAACCCGTTCGTCACGGCGGACGTGATGCGCGGCACGCTCGGGCTGCAGTCGAGCCGGGTGCTGCGCTTCTATCTCGAGGAGCTGCACGTGCTCGGTTCCGAACTGTCGCTCGCCGCGCATCTTGCCGATGTCTCGAAGGATTTGCGCGCGCTCGCCGAGCGCTCGCCGGACAAGTCGCCGCATCGAAGCGGCGAGCCGTACCGACTCGCGGTATCCGGCATCTATGCCCGGCTCACCGCGACCGCGCTGAGGCTGGATGTCGGAATCACCCGGCGGCCGGTCGGCGAAGCCGCTCCTTATGCCGATGTCGCGGAGTTCAAGGCTGATCTGGACATTCTCTATCGCTCGCTGATCGCGAACAATTCGGGCGTGATCGCGCGCGGGCGGCTGCGGCTGTTGCGCCGCGCCGTGGATTGCTTCGGCTTCTACCTCGCACGGCTGGATATCCGGCAAAACTCCGCCGTGCATGAACGCACCGTCGCGGAGTTGATCGACGCGGCGATGCCCGGGATGTCCTATCTGTCGCTGAGCGAAGAGGCCCGCGTTGCGCTGCTCGCAAAGGAACTGGGCAACGCGCGGCCGCTGACGTCGACGTTCGTGAAGTACAGCGAGGAAACGCAAGGCGAGCTCGCTTTGTTCCACACGGCGGCCGAGGCCCACGCCAAATTCGGCGGCAACGCCATTCCCCAATGCATCATCTCCATGTGCAAGGGCATGTCCGACATGCTCGAGGTTGCGCTGCTGCTGAAGGAAGCCGGCCTCATCCATCCCTCGGGCCGCAGCGCGATCAATATCGTGCCGCTGTTCGAGACCATCGAGGATCTGCAGGCGTCGAGCAGCATCATGGATCGCATGCTGTCGTTGCACGACTACCGCAAGCTGGTCGACAGCCGCGGCGCGGTCCAGGAGGTGATGCTGGGCTATTCCGACAGCAACAAGGACGGCGGTTTCGTCACCTCGGGCTGGGAGCTTTACAAGGCCGAGATCGAACTGGTCGAGGTATTCAAGCGACATGGCGTGCGGCTTCGGCTGTTCCACGGCCGCGGCGGCTCGGTCGGCCGTGGCGGCGGGCCGAGCTATGACGCCATTATCGCCCAGCCCGGCGGCGCGGTAGACGGCCAGATCCGGATCACCGAGCAGGGCGAGATCATCTCCAGCAAATACTCCAACGCCGAAGTCGGTCGCAGCAATCTTGAGATTCTCGCCGCGGCGACGCTGGAGGCAAGCTTGCTGCAGCCCCGGCATAGCGCGCCGCGCGCCGAATATCTGGAGGCGATGGAACAGTTGTCGGCGCTGGCCTTCAAGGCCTATCGCGGGCTGGTCTATGAAACCGAGGGTTTCGCCGACTACTTCTGGTCCTCCACCGTCATCACCGAGATCGCCACGCTGAACATCGGAAGCCGTCCGGCCTCACGCAAGAAGACCCGAGAGATCGAGGATCTGCGCGCCATTCCCTGGGTGTTCAGCTGGGCGCAATGCCGCCTGATGCTGCCGGGCTGGTACGGCTTCGGCTCCGCGGTCGAAGCCTGGATCGCCGCCAACCCGGACAAGGGCATGCCGTTCCTGCGCGAACTCTATCGCGAGTGGCCGTTCTTCCGCACGCTGCTGTCGAACATGGACATGGTGCTGGCCAAGAGCTCGATTGCGATTGCCTCGCGCTATGCCGAACTGGTGCCTGACGTCGCCCTGCGCGAAAGCATTTTTGGCCGTATCCGGCGCGAATGGCACGCCTCGATCGAGACGTTGCTTGACATCATGGGGCACGAGCGATTGCTGCAGGGCAACCGGCTGCTGGAACGCTCGATCCGCAACCGCTTCCCCTATCTCGACCCGCTCAACCACGTGCAGGTGGAATTGCTGAAGGAGCACCGCGCGCAGAACCCCGATGAGGCGGTGCTGCGCGGCATCCAGATCACCATCAATGGGATCTCAGCGGGCTTGAGGAACAGCGGATAGCAAAGAACGTGAGTAGCGAATGGCGAATGGCGAATGGAAGGACCATTCGCTATTCGCCACTCGCCCTTCGCGACCTCAGACCGGATCCCACGGGAAAATGTCCGCAGAGCGGTCGAGCTTGTAGAACGATCCCTTCAGCGCTGGCATGGCGTGCTCGGCGATGGTCTGCGGCGTCCAGCCTTCGCTGCGCTGCACCGAGCGCAGCGGTCGGTTCTGGCTGAACAGGAAGATCTCGTTCATCCGCACGCCGAAGATCTGCCCGCTGACGTCCTTGGCGGCGTCGCTGAGCAGAAAGGCACACATCGGCGCGATCTTCTCCGGGCCCATCTGCTTGATCTTCTCGACCCGCGCCTTCTCGGCCTCCGTCTCGGTCGGGATCGTGCCGATCATCCGGGTCCAGGCGAACGGCGAAACACAGTTGGAGCGCACGTTGAAGCGGCCCATGTCCAGCGCGATCGACTTCGACAGGCCGACGATGCCGAGCTTGGCAGCGGCGTAGTTGGCCTGGCCGAAATTGCCGATCAGGCCCGAAGTCGAGGTGAAGTGCACGAACGAGCCGCTTTCCTGCTCGCGGAACAGCCTTGCGGCGGCGTGGGAAACGTAGAACGAGCCCATCAGGTGGACCTTGATGACGGCCTCGAAGGCCTCCACGCTCATCTTGTGGAAGATCATGTCGCGCAGAATGCCGGCATTGTTGACCACGCCGTCGAGGCGGCCAAAATGATCAGTCGCGGTCTTCACGATCTTGCTCGCGGGGATTGCTTCCGCCACCGACTCGAAGTTGGGGACCGCGGTGCCGCCGCGCTTCTTGATCTCCTCGACTACTTCCTCGGCGGGAGCAGCGCTCGAACCGGCGCCGTCAGCGGCGACGCCGGGATCGTTGACGACGACCTTGGCGCCTTCCGCCGCGCAGAGCAGCGCGATCTCGCGCCCGATGCCGCGGCCCGCGCCGGTGACGACGATGACCTTGTCTTGCAATGATTTCGCCATGGGGTTCTCCTGTTGTCTTGGTCATTCCGGGATGGTCCGAAGGACCAGACCCGGAATCTCGAGATTCCGGGTTCGCGCTTCGCGCGCCCCGGAATGACGAAAGGTGATTACTTCTCGTTCGTAAAGATGATCGTGCCTGATGCAGCGAACATGCCGCCGACGCCGTGGCAGACCGAGATTTTGGCGTCCTTGACCTGCGCCGGCGCGATGCCGCGCATCTGCCGCACGCTCTCCTGCAGCGCGTACATGCCGTACATGCCGGAATGCATGTAGCTCAGGCCGCCGCCATTGGTGTTGAGCGGCAGCTTGCCGCCGGGGCGGGTGTGGCCGTCGGCGATGAACTTGCCGGTCTCCTCATGCGGCATGAAGCCGAGATCGCCGAGGCCGTAGAGCGGCAGATGCGCGAAAGCGTCGTAGACCATCAGATGATCGACGTCCTTGTGGGCGATGCCCGCTTCCCTGAACGCGGCCGGCCCCGCAACCTTGAAGGCGCGCGAGGAGTTGAAGGTCGCCATCTGGCTGACCATCGGCGTTTCCACGCTCTCGCCGGTGCCCGCGATGTAAACCGGCTTTCTTGGAAAGTCTCTGGCGCGATCGGCCGAGGTCAGGATCAGCGCGCCGCCGCCGTCGGTGACGAGACAGCATTGCAGGATGCGGAACGGGTAGGCGATCATCCGCGAATTCAGCACGTCCTCGACCGTGATCGGCGTCTTCATGGTGGCGCGCGGATTCTTCGCGGCCCACTCCCGCTGCACCACGGCGACCATGGCGATCTGCTCATGGGTGATGCCGTAGGTCTTCATGTAGCGCAGCACGGGAATCGGAAACATGCTGGGCGGGCCGTAGACGCCGAACGGCGACTCGAACTGGCCGTTCAGGCTGTCAGGCGGCGTCGAGCGCGGCTGCTTGCCGATCATCGACTTGCCGCTTTCGGCATGCGTGATCAGCACGGTCTTGCACAGCCCGGCCTCGATCGCGGCCGCGGCGTGGCGGACATGCAGCATGAACGAACAGCCGCCGACCGAGGTGCCGTCGACCCAGGTCGGCGTGATGCCGAGGTAATGGGCGATCTGCTGCGGGGTCTCGACCGCGGTGGCGATGCCGTCGATGTCGGACAGCTTCAGTCCGGCGTCGGCGATGGCGTTGAGCGCCGCATCGGCGTGGAGCTGGATCTGCGACACGTTCGGAATGACGCCGAGCTCAGTGGTCTCGGCTGCGCCGACGACGGCGACTGCGTTCTTGCGCATGGTGCCTAGCCCTTCGCCGGACGGAACTGGGGGAGGGTGATCGCATCGTCGAGCTTCTCGAACGCGACCTCGAGCTTCATGTCGAGTTCGAGCGCCTCGGGCGTCTGCGGGCAGTCGACGATGTTGCTCATCATCCGCGGACCCTCGTCGAGTTCAACGATGGCGATGGCGTAGGGCGGGGTGAAACCGGGGGCCGCCGGGCGGTGGTTGATGACATAGCTGTAGAGCTTGCCCTTGCCGCTCGCCTTGAACACCGAGACCTTGCGTGAGGCGCAGGAGGGGCAGAACGGCCGCGGCGGGAAATAGACGTTGGCGCAGGCGTCGCAGCGCTGCAGGCGCAGCTCCCCACCCCTGGTGCCGTCCCAGAAATGCTGGGTCTCCGGCGTCGGTTTTGGTTTAGCGCGCGCGGGCTCCGCCATTTCGGCCACTCCTCCCTGAGATACGGGCGTCGGCCCGCGTTTCCATGATCTTGATGCGACAATTGACTATTCCCGGTCAACGGTCCAGCGGCGCTGTCGCATGGCCGCATCCTGTGGGCCACAGCGCTTGTATGCCGGCGATTTTCCGCGCTAGGGTATTTCTTGGTGCGACACGCGACCGGTCGGCGGGGACGATGGAGACAACGTGCGAACGATCCGAATAGGGTCCGGCGCCGGTTATTCCGGCGATCGCATCGAGCCCGCGATCGAGCTCGCCGAAAAAGGCGAGATTCAATACCTCGTGTTCGAATGCCTGGGCGAGCGAACGGTGGCGCTGGCGCAGCAGGCGCGGATGAAGAATCCGGAAAGCGGATATGATCCGTTGCTTGAGGAGCGGATGCGCGCGGTGCTGCCGATCTGCGCCGCCAGGGGCATCAGGATCGTCACCAATATGGGCGCGGCCAATCCGGAAGCCGCGGCGCGCAAAACCGCCGAGATCGCCAGGTCGCTCGGATTGTCCGCGCTGAAGGTCGCCGCCGTGGTCGGCGACGACGTGATCGATGCCTGCAAGGACGGCGATCTCGGGATCATGGAGTTCGAGGGCACGGTCCGGCAGCTCGGCAACCGGCTGTTGTCCGCTAACGCCTATCTCGGCGCCGAGCCGATGGCGCAGGCGCTGACGGCGGGCGCCGACATCGTCATTACCGGGCGCGCGTCCGATCCGGCGCTGTTTCTGGCGCCGATGATCCATGCCTTCGGATGGTCGATGGATGACTGGAACCTGCTCGGGCAGGGCACGGTCGCCGGGCATTTGCTGGAATGCGCCGGCCAGATCACCGGCGGCTACTTCGCTGATCCCGGCTATAAGGACGTTCCCGATCTCGCGCGGCTCGGTTTTCCAATTGGCGAGGTCGGCGAGGACGGCGATCTGGTCATCACCAAGGTTCCAGGTTCCGGCGGTGCGGTGACGGCGCGCACCTGCAAGGAGCAGCTATTGTACGAGGTGCATGACCCCACCCGATATTTTCAGCCGGACGTGGTCGCCGATTTTTCGCAGGTGAAGGTCGAGGAGATCGGGCCCGATCGCGTTCGCGTCAGCGGCGGGCGTGGCACGAAGCGCACCGACACGCTCAAGGTGTCGGTCGGCTATGTCGACGGCTATATCGGCGAGGGCCAGATTTCCTACGCCGGCCCGGGCGCCCTGGCACGCGGGCGGCTGGCGCTGGAGATTGTCCGCGAGCGGCTGAAGCTGACCGGTGTCGCCGCGAGTGAATGGCGGTTTGAGCTCGTCGGCGTCGATTCCCTGCATGGGCCCGATGTCTCCGCGCGCGCCAACGAACCCTATGAGGTGCGGGTTCGCGTCGCCGGGCGCACCGAGAGCCTGCGCGAGGCGGTCAGGATCGGCAACGAGGTCGAGACCCTTTATACCAACGGCCCGGCGGCTGGTGGCGGGGCTTGGAAATCGGCGCGGGACGTGGTCGCGGTGGCCTCGGTGTTGCTGCCGCGCGAACTGGCCAGGCCGCAGATCCGCTTCGTGGGGGCGTAGCGATGAAGCTGCGCGCGATCGCCCATTCCCGCACCGGCGACAAGGGCAACATCTCCAATATCTCCGTGATCGCCTATGACGCGAAGGATTATCCGGTGCTGCGCGAGCAGGTCACGGCGGCGCGGGTGAAGGCGCATTTCGCCGGCGTTGTCAGGGGCGAAGTGGTTCGCTATGAATTGCCAAGTCTGCACGCGCTGAACTTCGTGATGGACCAGGCGCTCGGCGGCGGGGTGACGCGGTCGCTGGCGCTCGACGCGCACGGCAAATCGCTGAGCTCGGCGCTGCTGGATCTCGACATTTCACCCCCACCCGGTGACAAAGAATAAAAAGAGAGCGAACAGCCGATATGCCCAACACCCCGACACTTGCTACATTGGCAGCCGATCTCGACAGCGGCGCGACTTCCGCCCGCAAGCTGGTCGAGCAATGCCTCGCCGCGATCGCCGATCCCGCGGGCGAAGGCCAGCGCGCCTTCGTTCGCGTCGACAAGGCGGCGGCGCTGGAGGCCGCCGACGCCATGGACCGGCTGCGCAAGGCGGGTGCCGCGCCGTCGCCCTATGCCGGCATTCCCGTCTCGATCAAGGATCTGTTCGATATCAGGGGGCAAGTGACCCGCGCCGGCTCCCGCGCGCTGGAGGATTCCGCGCCGGCGGAGGCCGACGCGCCGGTGGTGGCGCGGCTGCGCCAGGCCGGCTTCATCGTGATCGGCCGCACCAACATGACCGAGTTCGCCTATTCCGGCATCGGTATCAATCCGCATTACGGTACGCCGAAGAGTGTCTGGAACCGCCGCGTCGGCCACGTCCCGGGCGGCTCGTCCTCGGGCGCGGCGGTGTCGGTCGCCGACGGCATGGCGCATGGCGCGCTCGGCACCGATACCGGCGGATCGTGCCGGATCCCGGCGGCGTATAATGGCATCGTCGGCTACAAGCCGACGCAAGCCCGCGTCCCGCTCGACGGCGGCGTGCCGCTGGCCTCGTCGCTGGACAGTTTCGGGCCGCTGGCGCGCACCGTGGGCTGCTGCGCGGTGCTCGATGCCGTGCTCGCCCATGAGGCGGTGCAGCCGGTGCAGCCGCGCCCGGTCAGGGGCATGCGGCTTGCGGTGCCGACCACGATCGCGCTCGACGACCTCGATGAGGCGGTCGCGACAACCTTCGAGCGTGCGCTGGAGGCACTGGCGCGGCAGGGTGCGTCGATCGAACGGATCGAGGTGCCGGAATTCCACGATGTCGCCGTCATGAACAGCAAAGGCGGGTTTGCCGCCGCGGAAAGCTACGCCTGGCACCGTTTCCTGATCGCAAGCCATGGCGACGTCTACGATCCCCGCGTTCGCGTTCGCATCCTGCGCGGCGAAGCCATCAGCGCCGCCGATTACATCGACCTGCTCAACGCTAGACGTTCGTTCGTCGCACGCACGGAAAGGCGCATCGCGCCCTACGATGCGCTGGTGCTGCCGACCACGGCGAACACGCCGCCTGCCATCGCCGACCTCGCCGACGACAAGGCATTCACCACGCAGAATTTGCGTTCGCTGCGCAACTGCACGCTGATCAACATGCTCGACGGCTGCGCGATCTCGTTGCCGGCCCATCGCGAAGGCGAGGCGCCGGTCGGCCTGATGCTCGCGGCAGCGGGCGGATCGGATCGTCGCATCCTAGAACTCGCCGCCGGAATGGAGAACATCATCCGTGTTTGATCTCAACTTCACCGTCGAAGCCAGGGGTGCATCGACGCCACTGACGCTTGCGATCGACAAGGCCGTTATCGCCGGCTGGACCGGGCGCGACCCGGTGGCGCGCGACAAGCACATCGCCGAACTGGAAGCGATCGGCGTCGCCCGACCGGCTTCGACGCCGATCTACTACCGCTGCTCAGCGCGGCGGATCACGCTGGCCGACCGCATCGAGGTTTCCGGCGAGGAGTCCAGCGGCGAGGTCGAATTCGTGCTGATCGGCTGGCGGGGCCGCAACCTGGTCGGCTGCGGTTCCGACCACACCGACCGCAAGGTTGAGACCTACAGCGTCACGGTTTCCAAGCAGATGTGCGACAAGCCGATGGCCTCGGTGTTATGGGAGCTGGAGGACGTCATCGCCCACTGGGACCGGATGATCCTGCGCTCCTGGGCCCTGATCGACGGGGCGCGGGTGCTCTACCAGGAAGGAACGCTCGATGCGATGCTGCCGGTAAGGGATTTGATCGCGGGCGGCTTCGGCGACAAGGGACTGCCGGACGGCTGCGCCATGTTCGGCGGCACTTTTGCAGCCAAGGGCGGTATCCGCCCGGCCAGCCGGTTCGAGTTCGAGCTGGAAGATCCCGTGCTGAAACGCAAGATCGGCCATGGCTATGACGTGATCACGATGCCGGTGCTGGGTTAGGGTTACGCCGTCATTGCGAGGAGCGTTAGCGACGAAGCAATCCATATCGCATTTGGGGGAACGATGGATTGCTTCGCGGAGCCTGTCATCGGGCGCGCATTCGCGCGACCCGGTGGCTCGCAATGACGGTGATCGTCGGAAATCGGGTGGCGAAGTGGTCTATGTCTTGCGAGAATGCGCGCCATGAAAGCAACCGCACGAAACGTGGACCATTCCGCATCCTCCGACATCGCCGCCCGCATCGAGGCGATCGACTGGGCGCAGGCGACCGCCGATCTCGACGCGCAGGGCTGCGCGGTGCTGAAGGGGCTTCTCGCGCCTGCATAATGCGCCGCGCTGGCCGCGCTCTATCCCGACGACAAGAAGTTTCGCAGCCGCATCGTGATGGGGCGTCACGGCTTCGGCCGCGGCGAATACAAGTATTTTGCCTATCCGCTGCCCGACCTGATCGCGCGACTGCGGCCGGCGCTCTATGCGCGGCTTCGTGACGTCGCCAATCGCTGGAACGAGACCATGGGGATCGACATCCGCTATCCCGAGCAGCACGAGGCGTTCCTGAAACGATGCCACGACGCCGGCCAAGCGCGGCCGACGCCGCTGCTGCTGCAATATGGCGTCGGCGACTATAATTGCCTGCACCAGGATCTCTACGGCGAACATGTGTTTCCGCTGCAGGTCGCGATCCTGCTGTCGGCGCCGGGGCGCGACTTCACCGGCGGCGAGTTCGTGTTGACGGAGCAGCGGCCGCGGATGCAGTCGCGGCCCGAGGTGGTTCCGCTGGCGCAGGGTGATGCCGTCGCCTTTGCCGTGCATGTCCGCCCGGTGCAGGGGACGCGCGGTCCCTATCGCGTCAACCTGCGCCATGGCGTCAGCCGGATCCGCTCAGGCCACCGCCATACCGTCGGCGTGATCTTTCACGATGCCAAGTGAGGGCGAAGCGAATTGACCCGGGATTTGTTCGAGGCCGTTGCCGACGTCCGGCATTCGCGCGAAGCGATCGCCGATGGCGCCGTCCTGCTGCGCGGCTTCGCCAGGCCATTTGAAAGCGATGTCATCGCGGCGTTGCACGGGATTATTGTGCGGGCGCCGTTCCGGCGGATGTTCACGCCGGGCGGCCACCAGATGTCGGTCGCCATGACCAATTGCGGCAGCGTCGGTTGGGTCACCGACCGCACCGGCTACCGCTACGACGGCATTGACCCCAATTCCGGGCAGCCCTGGCCGTCGATGCCGGCGGCCTTCCTCAAACTTGCTGCGCAGGCCGCCGCCGAGGGCGGCTTCGAGGGCTTTGCGCCGGATGCCTGCCTCGTCAATTGCTACGAGCCGGCCGCGCGGATGTCGCTTCACCAGGACAAGGACGAGCGGGATTTCACCGCGCCGATCGTCTCGGTGTCGCTGGGGCTGCCCGCGATCTTCCTGTTTGGCGGCCCTAAGCGCGCCGACAAGCCGCACCGTTACCGGTTGGCGCATGGCGATGTCGTGGTCTGGGGCGGGCCGTCGCGGCTGTTCTTTCACGGGGTTGCCCCGCTGGCTGACGGCCAACACGCTCTGATGGGCCGCCAGCGTATCAACCTGACCTTCCGCAAGACGCGGTGATCCTCCGCATTGCGCGTTGGGGCAGACGGTTCCATCGACATTGGCTCTGGTCTAGGCTCTCCGCAGCCGGGGGGCCGACATGACCGCATCAGAGGCAACGTCCGAGACCAGTATCAGCGCCAACGGCACGGGCGTCTATCTCGCCGTGCTGCAGCTCGTGTTCACGCTGGGCTGGACCACGTACGTCATCTATCTGCCGAAACTATGCGCCGATGTCGGGATTGCGCCCTCGTACGTGATCCTGATCCTGATGCTGGATCAGGCGATCTTCACAATCAGCGACACCGCGATGGGGATCGCCGCCGACAAGGTCGCGCCGTGGATGGGACGGCTCGGCGTGTTCGTCGGCGTCCTGGCTGCGATTTCCTGCGCGGCCTTCATCGCGCTGCCGTTCGTCGCCGGCGCGGGACCGGGCGCGCAAGTCTGGTTCATCGCGCTGATCCTGATCTGGGTCGTGACCTCATCGGCGTTGCGCGCGCCGCCGCTGACGCTGCTGGGCAAGTACAGCGCGCGGTCGGCGATCCCGTTGCTGTCGGCGCTGGCGATGCTCGGATACGGTCTGGCGGGGGCGGTCTCGCCTTATCTTGGCGTATTGTTGCGCAATCACGATCCGCGGCTGCCGTTCGTCATTTCGGGCGTGGTGCTGCTGGTCACGGCGCTGGCGTTGTCGAAGGTCGAGCGAAATCTGGCCCAGATGCCCATCGCGCCGAAGACGCCGCTGACGCGGGCAAAATCGCTCGGTCAGGTGCCGATGTTCTTCATCGCCTCGATGGTCATCCTCTCGCTCGGCTATCAGCTGCATTTCTCCATCAACAGCACGCCGTTCTATCTGCGGTTCGCAAAGCCCGATGACCTGCAGTGGTTGATGCCGGTGTTCTGGATCGGGTTCAACATCGCGATGTTTCCGGCCAGCGCCGTTGTCAAGCATCGCGGCGGATTGATCGTGATGGGCGCCGCCGGCCTGCTGGGTGCGCTGGCCGTCCTCGGTGCGGAATACGCCGGCAACCTCAACATGCTGATCGCGGCGCAGTTCGTCGCCGGCGCGGCATGGGGCTGCATGCTGATGGCCGCAGTCTCGGCGGCGCTGGCGATCGGGGAGACCGGCGCCGAAGGCAAGGTGGTGGGGCTGGTATTCTCGGCGCTGGCGCTCGCGACCTTTGCGCGGATGGCCGCAGTCGCCGGCGGCCTGCAGAAGCTTCCGGAATACGCGCCGCTGCTGCACTGGGCGCCGGTGGCGTGCTGGTCGGTTGCCGGCGCCGGGCTGCTGGTGCTCGCGGCGTCGCGGGTGCAGCGGAGTGTGGTGGAGAGAAGGGTTTAACTCTCTCCGTTGTCATTCCGGGATGGTGCGCTAGCACCAGACCCGGAATCTCGAGGTTCCCCGATGCGCAATCGCGCATCTGAGGTTCACGTCTTCGACGCGCCCCGGAATGACAACGGCTTCGCCGGGTGGATGAACGCCCACGGTGAGGCTTCCGAATCCGTCGGCACCTCCACCGAAATCACGTAAGGTCCGCCATCGGCCAGCGCCTTTTCCAGCGCCGGGCGGAAGTGGTCCGGCGAGGTGACGCGCGCCGCGCTGACGCCGAAGGATTCGGCAAGCTTGACGAAATCCGGGTTTACGAGGTCTGACGCCACGACGCGGCCGTCGAAGCGCTCGCGCTGGTCGCGACGGACATTGCCATAGGCGTTGTTGTTGAACACCAGCGTCACCACGCCGATGCCGTACTGCACGGCGGTGGACAGTTCCTGCACCGCGAACATGAAGCCGCCGTCGCCGGTGATCGCAACCACCGGCTGATCCGGATTGGCGATCTTGGCGCCCAGCGCGGTCGGGAAACCCGAGCCGAGCGTGCCCTGATAGCCCGATGTGATGAAGGTGCGCGGCTCGTAAACGGGAAAGCCGTACCAGGAGGCGAAGCCGACTTGCGAAAGCTCGTCGGTGACGATGGCGTTGGCGGGCAGCACCTCGCGCAGGATCTTCAGATACGCCATCTGCGGCTGGATCTTCTGGATCTCCTGCCGTGCTGCCGCCGTGGCCTCGCGAATCTCCGCGCGCCGGCCGCTGGTCTTGCGGTAGCCGGCCTTTCTCACCGCCGCCGCCAGCTCGGCGGCGCCGGCTTTGGCGTCGGCGACAATGGCGGCGTCGGACGTGAGCCGGCGCATTTCGATCGGATCGATATCGATGCGAACCGATTTCAGGCCCGGCGGCTGGTACGGCCAGCGGAATCCGGATGCCGGCAATTCCATGCGAGTGCCGATGCCGATCATCAGATCGGTGTTCGGCCACAGCCGGTAGGCGGCCGCCATGGTCAGTCCAAGCTCGTGCGCGTTGGAGGCGATGCCGCGCCCGCTACGAAACGCCACCACAGGCGCGTCGATCATTTCGGCCAGCTCGAGGATTTCCTCGCGCGCATGGATCGCGCCGCTGCCGACGAAGATCATCGGCCGCTTGCTGTCCTTGATCAGCGCAGCCGCCGACCTGATGCGGTCCGGGTCGGGCAGGGGGGCGGGAAAGGCGTCCAGCACTCGGCAAGCGCCGACCTGCACGCGCTGGGTAAAGACGTCCCACGGCATTTCCAGCGAGGCCGGGCCGCGACGGCCGGACAGCATCTCCTGAAACGCCCGCGACACCATTGCCGGCGCCGCGTCGGGATATTCGATGCGTTCGGCCCATTTGACGAAGGTGCGCAAGGTCGCGAGCTGGTCCGGCATCTCGTGCAGATGGCCGCGGCCCTTGCCGAGGAACGACGTCGGCACCTGGCCGGTGAGGCACAGCACCGGCTCGTTGCATCCGAACGCGGTGAGCAGCGCCGCGCCGGCGTTGAGCACGCCCGGTCCGGGCACCACGCTGAACACGCCGGGCCGGCCCGACGACCGCGCATAGCCGAAGGCCATGTAGCCGCAGGCCTGCTCGTGGCGTGCGCCGATCACCTTCAATTGCGCCTGGTGGAAGGCATCGAACAGGCCGTAAACCTGCGCGCCGGGCAGGCCGAACACGGTATCGACACCATGGACGACAAGGCCGTTGACGATCGCTTCGCCGCCGGAAGTTGAGGTCATCGTTCGGTCCACTCGCTCATGGGTGTCAGGTTTCGTCGATCACGCCATTGTTCAGCACGCCGACGCCATCGGCTTCAACCTCGATCATGTCGCCGGGCTGGAGAAAACGCGGCGGGTCGAACCGCGCGCCGGCCCCCGTCGGCGTTCCCGTCACGATGACGTCGCCGGCGACCAGCGTGGTGAAGGTCGAGAGATAATTGATCAGATAGCGGAAGCCGAAGATCAGGCGTCCGGTGCGGTCGTCCTGCCGCGTTTCGCCGTTGACCCGGGTGGTCAGGCGGATGTCAGCGATCTGGCTTTCATCGGTAAAGGGCACGAGCCACGGGCCGAGGCTGCCGGTCGAATCGAAATTCTTGCCCTGCGTGACGTTGAACTTGGCGTGGCGCGTCCAATCGCGGATGGTGCCTTCGTTGCAGAGCGTAATCGCCGCGATGTGGTCCAGCGCGTCGCTCTGCCTGATGTGCCGCCCGGCCTTGCCGATGACCAGCGTCAGTTCGCCCTCGTAGTCGAGCTGCGCGGAGGCGCGCGGGCGGACCAGCGGCGCGTTGTGGCCGACAAAGGAGCGCGGCGTGCGCATGAACATGCTGGGATATTTCGGCGCGTCCTGGCCGTCCTTGTATTCGGCGTTGCGGTCCGGATAGTTCACGCCGATGCAGATGATCTTTTCGGGCGCGGGAATTGGCGGCCGTCAAATGACCGCATCAAGCGCATGGTCGGGCGATCGCCGCGCCGCATCGTCGGCGAGCTTCTGCAGCGCGCCGGCGGCGACGGCTTCCCGCAGCGTCGGAAAATCTCCTGCAAAGCGTGCCGAGAGATCGACAATGCCGGCATCGGTCACGGCGCCGTATCTCTCCGCGCCATTGATGGCGAACGTGGCGAGGCGGGGAAAGGCCATCGACGTTCCCTTCAGTCCGCGATCGTGACGTCGGCGACAAAGGCCGGTTCGCGTACCGTCTGCCCCGCGAAGGATGAGCCTTGCTCGAACCAGGAGCGCGGCGCCGGCGCGCCCCAAAGTGTTTGGCGGCGCGGGTCCTTCAGCGACCAGCGCAGCGGCTCGTGGTCATGGTCGCCGGTGAAATAGTCGCTGGTGTACAGTTCGAGGCGGTGGCCGTCGGGATCGCGGACATAGAGAAAGAACGCGTTCGAGATGCCGTGGCGGCCGGGGCCGCGCTCGATGTTCTTGAGAAAGCCGCTAGTGGCCATCACGTCGCACAGATGCAGGATGTTCATCGCGGTCGGCACCCAATAGGCGAGATGGTGCAGGCGGGGACCGCGGCCGTTGGTGAAGGCGAAGTCATGGACATTGCCCTTGCGCTGCATCCAGGCCGCCGCGATGCGCCCGTTCGGGCCGTCTTCCTCGCCATATTCGGTCAGGCGGAAACCGAGCCGCGCGTAGAAATCAACGGTGTCCTGGACTTCCGGCGCGAACACGTTGAAATGGTCGAGCCGCTGCGGATGGCATCCCTTGTAGAGATCGTAGCGCCGTAGCAGATGCGGGCGCTTGTCCATCGCGGCGTAGAGTTCGAGCTGAAATCCGGCCGGATCGGTGAATTGCAGGGTGCGGCCCTGGAACGGTTGATCGGCGAAGGCGTAGACGATCCCGTTCTCGGAAAAGAAGCTGGCGGCCTTGTCGAGGTCGGCTTCATTGCCGACCTTGAATCCGAGCCGGCTGCAGGCCGCTTTGGCCGCTTTCCGCAGCACCAGCGAGTGGTGCTGATGCTCCTCCGAGCCGCGCAGGTAAACCTCGTTGTCGTCGGCGTCCTCGACATGCAGGCCTATCGTGGTCTCGTAGAACGCGCGGCTGGCATCAAGGTCGGTCACGTCGAGCACGGCGTGGCTGCAGCGGATGATGTTGAACGGCGGATCGAAAGTGTGCGTCGGAACAGGCATGTTGCTTCCTTGGATTCTGTGTCCTTCCGGGGCGATGCGAAGCATCTAACCCGGAATCTCGAGGTTCCGGGTTCGCTACGCGCCCCGGAACGACGGTGAGCGCTAGATTCTCAATCTCTCCACCTTTAGCGCTTCATGGATATTGTTGCGTTTCCAGCTCGTCTCCTTGTCGTTGATCTGGATGTCGAACGACAGCGCGAACGGGCTGTCCGCAAACACCGGATCCAGATAGGCCGACAAGGCTTCGAAAATATGTTCGCCGGCGGTCTTTCGGGTCGCGAGGTCGCGACCTTCGCCGAGCCGCAGAACCATGTCGAGAAAGCAGAAATTCCCGCCGCCGTCGGCGATCGCATAGTGCTCGCACCTGATCGCGCGGACGCGAATGCCCCCGAGCGGGAAGATGCCGGTTTCGACCGCGGCCTTGCGGACCAGTTCCACGACCGCGCCGATGTCGAGGCGCCCGTCGAGGTTGGCGGAATACTCAATCGTGAAATGCGGCATGGTGCGAGGGCTCCGGCCCGGCGCTTGGCAAAAGCGGGTGACGAAATCTGATTAACATGTTAAGTGATAACGGGTAAAGCCCGGTATGGCGCGCTGCGGTGCGAACCCATGCGCGCTGCGATCGACGATAGCCGAAGATGGACGGAACATGGCAGGCCAGAAATCACCGGATGGACCGCGCCAAAGCGCGGGCGCGGGGACCGAGACCCGGGGGCTGCCGATCCGCGAATTCTCGCGCTCGCTGCCGATGTCGCTGTTGCGGGCGCGCGAAGCCGTGATGCGGCAGTTCCGCCCGTCCCTGCGCAACCACGGGCTGACCGAGCAGCAATGGCGGATCCTGCGCGCTTTGACCGCGGTGGATAGCATCGAGGTCACCGAACTGGCGCGCGTCGCCTTCCTGCTCGGGCCGAGCCTGTCTCGGATCCTTCGTGACCTCGAAGCCCGCAATCTGATCGAGCGCCGCCCCGCCAAGGCTGACCTGCGCCGCGCCGTGGTGTCGATCTCGCCTAGGGGCCTGAAGCTGATCGAAGCCGTCGCGCCGTCCTCGGAGGCGATCTATGCCGAAATCACCAGCCGCTACGGCGCCCGCAAGCTCGCCGAATTGCAGCAGATGCTGGGCGAGTTGGAACGGCGCCTTGCGGCGATGGAAATCGCTGATGAGGCTGCCGCCGAGCCCGGCGAGTAAGCGCAAATTTGCATGATGCTAGCGGCCCGATGCATAGCGGCCTGGCCGATCATCGCAATCATCCGGCGCATGCGCCTGTGGCGGTAGACACGCGCGCGATTTTTCGCTCAAGTGCCGGGCAAGCCGGTCATGAAAACCGGTGCGGGAGTGATACGAAAGTTCTGGGGTCGCCGCCGAGCGCGCCGCCTTCCCGAACCAAGGACAGGGCTGAAATCCGGACATGGTCACCATACAGGTCAACAATCTGATTGATTTCGTCGCCGAGGTATTTTCCCACTCGGAATCCTCAGCCGCCGAAGCCCGGCGCATCGCGACCTACCTCACGACCGCCAACCTCACCGGCCATGACAGCCACGGCGTGATCCGGGTGCCGGTCTATGTCCGCTGGAAGAAGATGGGTTCGGTGGTCCCCGACCAGACCGTCGAACTCGTCGTCGACACGCCATCGCTGGCGGTGGTGGACGGCAAGTTCGGCTATGGCCAGACCGTGACGCCGCAGGCCGTGAAGATCGGCATCGACAAGTGCAAGAAGGCGGGGCTTTCGGCCATCGCACTGCGCAATGCCGGGCATATCGGTCGCGTTGGCGACTGGGCTGAAATGGCCGCGGCCGAGGGACTGGTGTCGATCCATTTCGTCAATGCGGCCGGCTCGCTGCTGGTGGCGCCCTATGGCGGCGTCCAGAAACGGCTGTCGACCGCACCCTATTGCGTCGGCATTCCGCGCCAGGGCCAGGATCCGATCGTGCTCGATTTCGCCACCTCGATTGTGGCCGAAGGCAAGGTGCTGGTGGCAAGCCGTGGCGGCAAGAAATTGCCGACCGGCGCGCTCGTCGATGCCGACGGCACCTTGAGCGAGGATCCGGCCGTGCTCTACGGACCGTACACCCCGGATGGGCCGCGCGACCACACCAAGGGTTCAGGTGCGATCCGCGCGTTCGGCGATCACAAGGGGTCGGGACTGGCGTTCATTTGCGAACTTCTTGGCGGCGCGCTGACCGGTACCGGCGCCACAGCGGGCAACCGCCGCTTCGCCAACGGCATGCTCGCCTTTTACATCGATCCCAAGGTGGTCGATACATCCAACTATTTCGACGGCGAAATCTCGCGCTATGCCGACTTCATTCGCGAGACCAAGCCGGTTGCCGGCGGCGAGCCCGTACTGATCCCGGGCGACCCCGAACGGAAGATGCGCGCCGAGCGCACCCGGAACGGGGTGCCGCTGCCGGACGACACCTGGGCCGCGATCGTCAACACCGCCCGCGAGGTCGGCGTCAGCGAAGCCAGCATCCAGCGGGCCGCCCGCTGACGAAGTTTGTGAATTTCAATCAATTGCAACGAATACAAAGGGAAAGCGACCAATGACAACCAACAACGTCAAGAAGGTATGGGCTTCGGGCAAGGCCGTGGTGAACGCCTGGCTCGCGATCCCGTCGGGCTTTTCCGCCGAAGTGATCGCGCAATGCGGCTTCGACAGCGTCACCGTCGACATGCAGCACGGCGTGCAGGACTATCTCTCGATGGTGCAATGCTTCCAGGCCATGAACGGCCATCCGGTGACGCCGATGGTGCGCGTGCCCTGGAACGAGCCCGGCATCATCGGCAAGGTGCTCGACGGCGGCGCCTACGGCGTGATCTGTCCGATGATCAACACCCGGCAGGAGGCGCTGGATCTGGTGCAGTACGCCAAATATCCGCCGAAGGGCACGCGCTCGAACGGCCCGATCCGTTCCGGAATGTACGGCTCGGCCGGCGGCTACCAGCAGACCGCCAACGACGAGATCGTGCTGCTGCCGATGATGGAAACCAAGACGGCGGTCGAAAACATGGAATCGATCCTCGACGTGGAAGGCATCAACGGGGTCTATATCGGTCCCTCGGATCTCGGCTTCTCCTATGGTCTGGTGCCGAAGCTCGACCGCGACGAGCCGGAAATCCTGAAAATCTACGAAAAGATCATCAAGGAATGCGGCAAGCGCGGCCTTTATCCGGGCATCCACTGCTCGGGCGCCGAGGGTGCCGCGCGCGCCATCAACATGGGCTTCAAGCTGGTGACGCTGTCGAACGAGAGCGGGTTGATGCAGACCTATGCCCGGATGCAGGTCAACCAGACCCGCAAGGATTCCAACGGCAAGGCGTAAGCTCTTGCTTCTCCCTCGCCCCGCTCTTGCGGGGAGAGGGTTGGGGTGAGGGGCCTCTATCCGGCGAGCAATGCGCCAGTAATCAAGTCACTGCCTCGCCCCTCACCCGGATCGCAAGCGCGATCCGACCTCTCCCCGTACAGGACGGGGAGAGGTGGCAGCGAACCCGAGGAGACATTCTCCATGACCACCCCGCCGCCCGTGATCCGCCTGCATCCCGACGACGGCGTGCTGATCGCGCGCTCGAGCCTGCCGCCCGGTCTGGTGGTGGCCGACGGCGTCACCACCGTCGAGCGGATCCCGGCGGGCCACAAGGTAGCCATCAAGCCGATCGCCGTAGGCGAGCCGGTGCGCCGCTACGGCCAGATCATCGGCTTTGCGACCTCGCCGATTTCGCCCGGGCAGCATGTCCATACCCAAAACTGCGGCATGGGTGATTTCGCCAAGGATTACGCGTTCGGCGTTGACGTCAAGCCGGTGCCGAATTTCGATCTGCCCGCGACCTTCGAGGGCATTCGCCGCGCCGACGGGCGGGTGGCGACACGCAACTATATCGGCATTCTCACCTCGGTGAATTGCAGCGCCCACGTCGCCGGCATGGTCGCCGATATCTTCAAGAAGAATCCGTTCACCGGCGACAATCCGCTGGCCGATTTCCCGAATGTCGACGGGGTGGTGGCGCTGACCCACAAGACCGGCTGCGGCATGACCCAGGACGAGCCGCTGGCGCTGCTGCGGCGGACGCTCGGCGGCTATGCGCGGCATGCCAATTTTTCCGCCGTCGTGGTGCTGGGGCTTGGCTGCGAGGTCAACCAGATCGGCGGCCTGATGCAGGAGCAGAAACTCGCCGGCCGGTTGCGCGCGATGGACATCCAGGAAGTCGGCGGCACCCGCAAGACGGTGGAGGCCGGCGTGGCCTTTGTGCGCGAGGCGCTCACCGACGCCAATAAAGTGAAGCGCGAGGCTGTTCCGGCCAGCGAATTGACGGTGGCGCTGCAATGCGGCGGCTCCGACGGTTACTCCGGCGTATCGGCCAACCCGGCCCTCGGCGCGGCGAGCGATCTGCTGGTTGCCCATGGCGGCACCGTGATCCTGTCCGAGACGCCGGAGACATATGGCGCCGAACACCTGCTGACCCGGCGCGCGGTCAGCCGCGAGGTCGGCGAGAAGCTGGTCGGATTGATGCGCTGGTGGGAGGACTACACCAGGCGGGAAGGTGCTGAGATGAACGCCAATCCGAGCCCCGGCAACAAGGCCGGCGGCCTCACCACGATCCTGGAAAAATCATTGGGCGCGATGGCCAAGGCCGGCAGCACCAACCTGGTCGACGTGCTGAACTACGCCGAACCCGTCACCAAGAAGGGCTTTGTCTTCATGGACACGCCCGGCTACGACCCGGTCGCGGCGACCGGCCAGGTGGCCGGCGGCGCCAATCTCGTCTGCTTCACCACCGGCCGCGGCAGCGTGTTCGGCTGCAAGCCCGCGCCCTCGATCAAGCTGGCGACCAATACGGCGATGTACAGGCGCATGGAAGACGACATGGACGTCAATTGCGGCACGATTCTCGACGGCGAGGAAAGCGTGCAGCAATGCGGCCAGCGCATCTTCGAACTGATGCTGAAGACCGCCTCGGGCCAGCCGACCAAGAGCGAGAGCTTCGATTTCGGCGGCGCCGAGTTCGCGCCCTGGGTGCTCGGCGCGACCATGTAGGTGATGCGGATGGGCCGGGACGCTGTTGCCTAGCTCTTTGTTTGAGCATGATCTTTTCGGAAAACCGCTACATACTTTTCCGGATCATGCCCCTAGGTCCCCGTCCGCCGCGGCTGGTCGGACGAATCCGCGCGCAGGTTGCGGAAGAATTGCTCGACCTCATGCGACAGCGTCCCAGCCGTGGCCGCCAGTTCGCTGGACGCGGTGAGGACGGAAGCCGCCGCCGTACTTGTCGTGCCGATGGACTCGCTCAGCGAGCCGATGTTGACGACCAGGGTCTCGTTGCCCTGCGCCGCCAGTTGCGCGTTGGTCGATATCTCGCGGGTCGCCGCGTCCTGCTGTCCGACGGCGCCGGCGATGATCGAGGTCACCTCCCTGATCTCGCGCATGGCGTTGCCGATGTCGCGAACCGCCTCGACTGAATTTTTGGTCGAGGTCTGGATCAGGACGACGTTCTGGCCGATCTCGGCCGTCGCCGTGGCGGTCTGTTCAGCCAGCGCCTTGACCTCATGGGCGACCACCGCGAAACCGCGGCCTGCCTCGCCGGCGCGCGCGGCCTCGATGGTCGCGTTCAGCGCCAGCAGGTTGGTTTGCTTGGCGATCGCCTGGATCAGGGTAAGCACGCCATCGATGCGCTGGGTCGCGACCGCGAGCCCTTCGATTTCCGCGATCGATTTCTCGGTTCGCTGGCCTGCCTGCTCGACGGCGCCGGCCGAGTGGCGTACCTGGCGGCCGATTTCCTCGACCGAGGCGGAAAGCTCCTCGGCGGCGCCGGCGACGGCGGAAACGTTGCTGGAAGCCTGCGCGGTGGCGCTGGAGGCGGCGGCCGCGCGGCCGCTCGCGTCCGACGATACGCTGGCGATGGTTTGGGCGGTGTCGCGCATCGAGGTCGCATGGTCGGTGACCGCGCGCAGCACGCCGCCGATCGCCCGCCTGAATTCGTCCACCGAGGCTTCAATGTGGCGGGTGCGCCGGTCGCGCGCCATGGAATCCTCCAGCACCTGCGAATTGAGGTTGCGGTTGCGGTCCATCGCCTCTTGAAAAACATTGATCGCACGTGCCAGCGCTCCGATCTCGTCGGCACGGTCGGTATGTGGAACCTCGACCCCTTCGGCGCCATCGGCGACCTGCTTGATCGTCGCGGTGATGACTGAGAGCGGGCGGGCGATCGACCGGGCGATGATCAGCACGCCGACGACGACCACCAGCAGCACAAGGATGCCGAGGCAGGTCTGCACCAAAGCCATCACATGGTTCACGGCGCTCTGCTGCGCCAGTCTCTTGCTGCGTTCGGCGTAAACTTTGGACAGCGCCTCCAGATCCTTGTTCAGGGCCGAGCGCACCTCGCGGTTGGCGTCGTTGTCACCCCACTCGCGGCCGGCGGCGGCGTTGATTTCGACCCCGCGGCGGACCAGTTCCTTGCGGAAGCCGACGAATTGCTCGATTCGCTTCCTGAATGCGGCAAACTGCTCGGCGTCGTCGCCCTGCACCAGAACCTCCCAGTTCTTGACGGCCTCGAGGATGCGGTCGTTGAACCTCAGCAGCCCGTCGCCATATCGCTTTACGATGGCGGGATCGGTCGACATGTAGATGCCGCGGGATTCCATCACCACCGCGTAGACCAGTGAATTGACGGTCTCGACATGGAGCGCGGCCCGGCTCGCGGTAGCCACCGCTTCGGTGAGTTCGACGTTTCGGCGGGTGTTATAGTCGGACAGGGCGGTAATGGCAGCCACCAGCACCGCAACCAGCGCGAAGATTGCGTACAGTCTGGCCGCCAGCGAGAACCGGAACGACAGGACGCTGCCACGGGCGGAATTGGGGGATTTCACGGTCTCAGCCATGTCGGCGCTCCAGGGCCGGCCGCGATTGCGTCGACCGCCGCAAACTGTGCGGAATCTTGATGGAGAATGTCTTAACGCGCGAAAATGCGCCAACCTGCAACCTGCCCGTATTTGGGCAGTCGGATCAGTCACCTAAGGCCGCGGGGCACGGAAACTTGGCCGCTTCCCACGATTTTCGTTCTTGTCCGAAACGGCTCCCAGGCTGTCGAACAGGCGCCCCGTCAACACGATCACGCCCCGTCGCGAACGTTTCGGCGCAATGGCATTGTCGGGCGCCGCGATTGAATGCGAAGATGAGTCCGGAGCCGTCATGGTCTATCGCCAAACGATCGATGCCACCTCGTATCAATTCCATGACTTGCGCGATCTGCTCGCCAAGGCGACCCCGCCACGCTCCGGCGACCGGCTGGCCGGCCTCGCGGCCGACAGCGCCGAGCAGATGATCGCGGCGCGCATGGCGCTCGCCGACCTCCCGCTCAAGCAATTCCTCAATGAAGCGGTGGTCCCCTACGAGGACTGCGAAGTGACCCGCCTGATCGTCGATAGCCATGACGTGTCCAGTTTCGCCGCGGTTTCGTCGTTGACCGTCGGCGGCTTCCGGGACTGGCTGCTGTCCGATGCCGCGAGCGCCGAGACGCTGACGAAGGTTTCGCGCGGGATCACGCCGGAAATGGCCGCAGGCGTCAGCAAGCTGATGCGCAACCAGGATCTGATCCTGGTCGCCAGCAAATGCGCGGTGACCACGGCCTTTCGCAACACCATCGGCCTGAAGGGGAGGATGAGCGTGCGGCTGCAGCCCAATCATCCGTTCGACGACGCCAGGGGCATTACCGCCTCGATCCTCGACGGCATCCTCCTGGGATCGGGCGATGCCTGCATCGGCATCAATCCGGCAAGCGACGACCCGGCCGTGATCGGCGAACTGCTGCGGCTGCTCGATGACGTCATTTCCCGGCTGCAGATCCCGACCCAGGGCTGCGTGCTCACCCATGTGACCACGACGCTCGATCTGATCGGGCAAGGCGCGCCGGTCGATCTGGTGTTCCAGTCGATCGCCGGCACAGAAGCCGCCAACCGCAGCTTTGGCGTCGATCTGGCGCTGCTGCGCGAGGCGCGAGAAGCCGGGTTGTCGCTCCGCCGCGGTACGGTCGGCGCCAATGTGATGTATTTCGAAACCGGGCAGGGTTCGGCGCTGTCGGCCAACGCGCATCACAATGTCGATCAGCAGACCTGCGAAGCCCGGGCCTACGCGGTGGCGCGCGCGTTTGATCCGCTGCTGGTCAATAGCGTCGTCGGCTTCATCGGCCCGGAATATCTATACGACGGCAAGGAAATCATCCGCGCCGGCCTCGAGGATCATTTTTGCGGCAAGCTGCTCGGCCTGCCGCTTGGCGTTGACGTCTGCTACACCAACCACGCCGAGGCCGATCAGGACGACATGGACAACCTGTTGACGCTGCTGGCGGCCGCGGGCGTCACCTTCATCATGGGGGTGCCGGGCGCCGACGACGTGATGCTGAATTATCAATCGACCTCGTTCCACGACGCGCTCTATGTCCGCGACCTCTTCGGACTGAGGCGGGCGCCCGAGTTCGATGACTGGCTGGTTCGAACCGGCCTTGCTGACATCCATTTCCGGCTTTCGGGGAACGCGGGACCGCTGCCCGAGTTTGCCTCGCGGCTGATCGCCTGACCGGGGTCAGAAACCGGTGCCGGCGCGATTGTTCCGCAAGACTTGAGCGGCTGCGGATGGACAAGGTCGCCACAATTCTGAAGAACTTCTGGCCCAGCTTTCAATGTCGTGGTTAGATTTGCGAAACCTGTTTCTGAGGAATTTTGATGAGAGTTGAAGGCATCGAGACGGCACGGCGCATCCTGTGCGTTTTTCCGCGCTACACGTCTTCTTTTGGCACGTTCGAGCATGCCTATCCGCTGACAGACGGTGTGCAGGCGTTTATGCCGCCGCAGGGCCTGCTCCTGATCGCGGCCTATCTGCCCGCCAACTGGCCGGTCCGCTTCATCGACGAGAACATTCGCCCCGCCACCAGGGAAGACTTCGAATGGGCGGAGGCAGTGTTCGTCAGCGGCATGCACATCCAGCGCCCGCAGATGAACGATATCTGCCGTCGCGCCCATGCGTTCAATCTGGCGGTTGCGATCGGCGGGCCGTCGGTGAGCGCGTGCCCGGACTATTATCCCTCGTTCGACTACCTCCATGTCGGCGAACTCGGCGACGCCACCGATGAGCTGATCGCGCGGCTGGCGCGCGATCCGTCGCGGCCCGAAAGGCAGGTGGTGTTGAACACCAAGGAACGCCTGCCGATGACCGAGTTTCCGATCCCGGCCTATGAGCTGGCGGAGGTGAAAAAATACTTCCTCGGCAGCATCCAGTATTCCAGCGGCTGTCCCTACCAGTGCGAGTTCTGCGATATCCCGGGCCTCTACGGCCGTAATCCGCGGCTGAAGACGCCGCAGCAGATCATCGCTGAGCTCGACAGGCTCCGGGAATGCGGCGTCACCGGCTCGGTCTATTTCGTCGACGACAATTTCATCGGCAACCGCAAGGCGGCGCTCGATCTGCTGCCGCATCTGATCGCGTGGCAGAAGCGCACCGGCTATGTGATGCGGCTCGCCTGCGAGGCGACGCTGAACATCGCGAAGCGACCCGAGATCCTGGAGAAGATGCGCGAGGCGTACTTCATAACAGTATTTTGCGGCATCGAGACCCCCGATCCCGCCGCGCTCAAGGCGATGCACAAGGACCACAACATGATGGTCCCGATCCTGGAGGGGATTCACACCATCAATTCCTACGGCATGGAAGTCGTGTCCGGCATCATCATGGGTCTCGACACCGACAAGCCGGAAACCGGCGACGCGCTGCTGGAATTCGCCGAACAGTCCCGGATTCCACTGCTCACGATCAATCTCCTGCAGGCGCTGCCGAAGACGCCATTATGGGATCGGCTGGAGAAGGAAGGGCGTCTGAAAAACGACGACGACAGTCGCGATTCCAACGTCGACTTCCTGCTGCCCTACGACCAGGTCATCAGCTCCTGGCGCAAATGCATGGAGGTCGCCTACCAGCCGGAAAAGCTGTTCGCGCGCTACCAGTACCAGTGCGACTATACCCATTCACATCGGATCAAGGTGCCGGTGACGCCCGAGCAGCGGAGCTGGGCCAACATCAAGCGCGGCCTGACCATGCTAAGGAATATTTTCTGGAAAGTGGGCGTGCTCGGCGACTACAGGAAGGTGTTCTGGAAATTCGCGCTCGGACGGCTGCGACACGGCGATATCGAGGGGTTGATCGCCTCCGCCATGATCGCCCACCACCTGATCATGTTCGCGCGCGCCGCGTCGGTCGGACAGCAGAACGCTTCGAATTATTCGGCCCGCCTGCGCGAAGCCTTGGTCCCTGCCGAGTAGAATGCCCCATGAAGACTCCGGCGCCGCCGTTCCGCTCGACCGAGGCGTTGCGGGAGTTGACGCCGGCGCGCGTCGGGCTCGGACGCGCCGGCGCCAGCATGCCGACCGATGCGCTGCTCGCCTTTACCCTCGACCATGCGCGCGCCCGCGACGCGGTGCATGCCGCCTTCGATGTCCCGCGACTGCTGGCCGGGCTTTCCGGTTACGGCCTGCAGGCCAGCCGGGTTTCCAGCCAGGCGCGCAGCCGGCGTGACTATTTGCGCCGTCCCGACCTTGGACGCATGCTTGATCCAGCCTCCCGCCAGGCGCTGGCGGGCCTTGGCAGTGCAGGCGATCTTGCCGTCGTGATTGGCGATGGCCTCTCGCCTGCGGCGGTCCAGGCCCATGCGGTCGAACTGGTTCGTCATCTCGGCGCGCGGCTGGCAGAGGCGGGTGTCGGGATCGGCAACATCGTGATCGCATCCGGCGCGCGGGTGGCGCTCGGCGATGAGATCGGCGCCGTGCTCGGCGCGCGGATGGTGGCGATGCTGATTGGCGAGCGGCCCGGCCTGTCGGCGCCCAACAGCCTCGGGGCCTATCTCACCTACGCGCCGCGGATCGGTCGCACCGATGCCGAGCGCAATTGCGTGTCCAACATCCACCGCGCGGGCCTGAGCTGTCACGAGGCCGCCCTGAAGATCGCATGGCTGGTTCGCGAGGGCATGGCGCGGCAGCTCACCGGCGTTGGCCTGAAGGATGAAAGCGGGGATGGACCGTCAGCGCGGATTTCCGCGAGTCAGGCGCCGCGCGCCAACGTCGAGTGTGGCAAATCAGAGACTTAACGCGCCTTTTCGTCATCTGCGCGCGGAGTTGCCCTGCCGTGCGCGCTTGCCGTCGGCGGTCCGGGCCTGTAAAACGGCGGCGATAAATTTACCGCGTGATTTCAAGGGCTAGCGCCGATCGGGCAGGGTTGGCGAAGCCGCGCTTCACGCCGCCGACCGCGCTGCCCAACCAAGCCGCAGCATCAGGCCGACGTGAGAACTGGACAGGGTATGCTCGACAAGAACTCCGAAAGCCGCGTCCACGTCGAAGCCATCGAGGAGCCGCTACCGGGCAAGAGCATCGCCTTCGGGCTGGAGCGCCTCGGGCTGCTCGCGGTCAAGGCGCCGATCGCATCCTGCATCGTTCTGGCCGTGCTGATCGTGGCGGCGATCTTCGGCATCCAGCGCATCAAGATCGACGATTCGCTGAGCCAGCTTTTCCGTTCGGATTCCAAGGACTACAAGCAGTACGAGGCCGTGACCAAGCGCTTCCCGGCGACCGAATTCGACGTGCTGGTCGTGGTCGAGGGCAAGGCGCTGCTGGCGCGGGAAAACCTCGAAAAGATCCGCGACATGGTCACGGACCTGCAACTGGTCGATGGCGTGCGCGGTCTCGTCTCGCTGTTCTCGGCGCGCCAGGCGCCGGAGCCCGGCAAGCTGCCGGCCGCGCTGTTTCCGCCGGAGCTGCCGCAAGGCGCGGCCTATGAAAAGTTCACCGAGACCGTCAAGGCGAACGAGATCATTCGCGGCAAGCTGTTGTCGGAGGACGGGACGCTGGCGCTGATCGTGCTGTCGCTCGAGCCCCCGGTGGTTTCCAGCAACGACCTCAGCCGGGTGGTCGGGGAGATGCGCAAGATCATGGCCGACGACCTCAAGGGCAGCGGTCTCAACGCCCAGCTCTCCGGCGTTCCCGTGATGCAGCTCGAGATCCGCAACGCGGTCAAGCGCGACGGGCTGACCTACAACATCCTCGGCATCCTCGCCGGCTGCATCATCGCGATCGTGTTCTTCCGCAAGATATCGTTCATGATCGTCGCGGCGTTTCCGCCGATCATCGCGATTCTGCTTGCGCTTGGCGGTCTCGGCTGGGCCGGCTTCAATCTCAACATGTTCCTGAATGTGATGACGCCGCTGATCATGGTGATCAGCTTCTCGGACTCGATGCAGCTCACCTTCGCGGCGCGCGACCGCCTGATCGCGGGCCAGGACAAACTCACTGCCTTCACCAACGCCGTGATGGTGGTCGGCCCGGCCTGCGTGCTGACGCACGGCACCGCCGGCATTTCGTTCATCGCCCTGATGTTCTCGGATTCCGAACTGATCCGGAAGTTCGGCGAGGCGGGCCTTGCCGCCACCATTATCGCGCTGATCGCGGTGCTCTCGCTGGTGCCGGTGTTTGGCGTGCTGCTGGTGCGCAACGAGAAGGTTTTCGCCGTCAAATTCCAGGGCGCCGACGCAGGCGTGCAGGCGCTGCGCAATTTCTGCTACTGGATCGCGGTGCGCATGGTCAGCCGTCCCGGGCTGTTCAGCCTGCTCTCGCTGCTCCTCGTCGCCGGGCTCGGCTTCATCTACACCACGTTGGAGCCGCGCTACCGTCTGGCCGACCAGGTGCCGGACAAGCGGCAGGCGGTTGCGGCGTCGAGCCGCCTCGACGCCAAGCTCACCGGCGCCAATCCGATCGACGTGCTGATCGAATTTCCCCAGGGCGCCTCGCTCTATGCGCCGGACACGCTGAAGACGATCGCTGAGGTTCATGCGATGGTGGAGAAATCGGCCGGCGTCGGCAACGTCTGGTCGCTGGAAACCCTGCGCCGCTGGCTCGCCGAGAAGGCCGGCAGCTCCGACGTCGCGACGCTGAAAGAATATGTCGAAGTGATTCCCGAGCATCTGGTCCGCCGCTTCATCTCGGCCGACCAGGTCGCGGTGGTGGTGTCCGGCCGCGTTCCCGATCTCGATTCAAGCGAGATCCTTCCCGTGGTCGACAAGCTCGACAAGGCGCTGGACAAGGTGCGGGCCGAGCATCCCGGCTTTGAGATCGCGGTCACCGGCCTGTCGGCGATCGCCGCGCGCAACAGCGCCAACATGATCGAGAAGCTCAATCAGGGCCTGACGATCGAGTTCCTGCTGGTCGCGGTCTTCATCGGCCTGGCGTTCCGCTCCGTGGTGGTGATGTTCTCCTGCATCCTGCCCGGCATTTTCCCGGTGGTGGCGTCGGGGGCGGTGCTGTGGATCATGGGAGAGGGACTGCAATTCGCCAGCGTGGTCGCGCTGACGGTGTCGTTCGGCCTCGGGCTCAGCGCCACGATCCATTTCCTCAACCGGCTGCGGCTGGAGCGCAAGCCCGGCATCAGCGCGGAACTGGCGGTCGAGCGCGCCACCGTGCTGGTCGGCCCGGCGCTAATCCTGACGACGGTGGTGCTGGCCTGCGGCCTGGTCGTGACGGTGTTCTCCGACCTGCCGTCGCTGCGGCTGTTCGGCTGGCTCAGCGCGTTCTCAATGGTCGCAGCCCTGGTCGCCGATCTCTTCATCCTGCGCCCGACGTCGATGTTCCTGATCAATCTGTCGGAGCGGATTCGCGGAAGGTCAGGCATCAAGCCCGCTGCATAGGGGCCGCGGCGTGACCCCGACCTCAGCCGCCGCTCGCTCCGCCGCAGCCGACGGCGCCGCGTACCGCGCGGTCGAACACATCTACCACTCCTACCTGACCGGCCTGATCCTGACGCTTTCCTCCCGGGCCGGTGCGCCGCGCGCGGCCGAGGTGGTGTTTCGCACCTTTCGGCGGCAGCAGCTGGCCCGCTTCCTTCCCGGATTGAAGAAGCTCGGTCTCGACCGGCTCCCGCATGCGGTGGCGTGCGCCCAGTATCATTATCTGGCCAACCAGGTCGGTGGCGTGAAGGTCGAGTATGTCTTCGAGAGCGACCGCAAGGCCTGGGTGCGCTATCCGCCACCGCGCTGGATCTGGTCCGGCACCGCGATTTGCGGGATCCCATCGGAAGTGTCGCGGGCGATGCTGCGCGGATGGCACGCCAACAACGGCGTGGTGCTTGGAAATCCGCGGCTCGGCTTCGTCTGCACCGGGCAGACTGTCGATGGCCAGCCCGGGCTTGAAGGCTACTACAGGGAATGGGATCACGAGCTCGCCCCCGAGGAGCGGTTGCAGTTTTCTCCGGGCGAGCGCTGTCCGCCGTTCCGCGCCGAACTGGCGCCGCGCCTGCCCGAGAACACATGGCCGGAAGCGCGGCTTCAGAAGGTGCTCCGCAACTATGCGATGGAGTACATCACCTCGATCGTGCCGGAAACGATCGCGGTGCTTGGCCCCGAAGAGGGCGGCCATCTCGCCGGCGCCGCGGCCCGGCTCGTCGGCATGCACACCTTCGACGAGGTGGCGGCGCTGCTCGGCGGCGTGGACGCCGGAGCGCCCGGTTTCGCCACCGCCTTTGCGCGGCTCGCGCGGGCGCAGGACGATGACGCGGCACTGCAGGTGGAAGGCCGGCGAGCGACCGTGCGCCAGACGTCGTGGCGCCTGATGGCGGAACGCGAGGCGCTCGCGCCTGCGGTGTTCGACGCCTGGAACGAATTGTGGGTGGGGGCCGCGCTCGCCCATGATCGTTTCATGCGCGTCGAGGTCACGGAGCGTCGCGACCGCGGCGACGTGCACTGGTGCTGGCAGTTCAGCTAGCCAATCGCGCCGGCGTGGTCGCGCTGGAGCATCCTACCCTTGGCAACTGCCTGTCAGGTCTTTGACATGGTGATCTTGACGCCGCGGATTTCACCCTTGGAGTCGATCTGCACGGTCTGCTTGTTGCCGGTGGTCCGCAAGTTCAGGTTTGCCGCAAATCCTGAGGCTTCGACGAACACCTCGATCTGGCCGCCGCCGGCCGTACCCTGCAGGTTGCCGAAGATGTTCCGGCTCTTTTCGCTCCAGTTGCCGGAGATCCGCTCGCCATGGCTGGTAACGTCGCTGGACAGCACGAATTTGTAGCTGTCGCTGGCGCAGTTCAGATTTTGCTTCAGGCCGAGCCCGTTGGCGTTGACCTTGTAGTCGGCCTTGCAGCGGATGTTCTCGGTGGTGCCGTTGGAAAGCGCGACCGTGCCGGAGCCGGCCCAGTTGCCGTCAAATCCGGCGAACGGCCCGCCGGCCTGGGCGTGGGCCGTGGTTGCCGATACCATGATCGCAGCGCCGACACTCGCAGCCGCGAGCGCCTGACCGAACAAGCTGGAGCCAAGGATTTTCATCGTGAGTTTTCCCATCAAATAGACGTTCTCTTGCCAGATACGTCTCGCCGCATCGAAGATTTAGTGTTCCCGCAGTATCTTAGGTTCAATGCACGGAACGCCGTCCGGGCCATCGCCACCAAAAAGACGGCATTTTGCGGCCCGGGGGAATCGAAAAGCATCACCACCGATCCGTCGTCAGCATCTAGCTTTGCAGGTCGCGGTCTGCAACAGCCAATTGCAGAGAAAGACGGTGCAAAAATAATCCCTCCGGCTCAGTTGGTTAGCCAAGTCCGTGTGGTCGTCGCAAATTTGGCCGCATTTGGCAGTGCTTGTGTGGTCGCTGCGTGACGCGGCGCCTGTCTGCAGCTGAATTCGCCCCGGCCATCCGCAGCGAGACTGGACAGGATTTTCGCTGACGAAATGAAGGAATACGATGCGTAAGCTCCTCCTCGCTCTCACCTTGTTGTCGATCCCGGTTTTGTCGGCAGCCTTAGCCCAGCAACCGCAGCGTAGCGGCACGCCGGAGGAGCAGAAGGCCTGCTCCCGCGACGTGCAGAAGTTCTGCCGTCCGGTGATCGACCAGGGCGATTTCACCATCCTGGCCTGTCTCAAGGAACATCGACCCAAGATCAGCGGCGCCTGTAACCAGGTTTTGAAGAGTAACGGCCAATAACGGCGCGCCTGCCCGCAAACCGCCAACGAAAGCCGGTTTCCGGCTGGACGGCGCGCGGCGGCGGCTGGGGTGGCAAGCCCATACAGCATTGGTTTTGGCGGCATATTCGCCTATACGGGGCGCGCGATCTTCTCGCGGGCGCTGTGCACCGGCGCATGCCGCCAATCCGAATGTAGCCATTTCCTGATGACCAGCGCGAGCGACCTGCGATCCGGAAAGACCCACCGCGACGAGAATTTCCCGGTGGCGTCGTGGATCATTCATCCGCGCCACCGGGCGCTGATCCTGAGCTTCTACAATTTTGTCAGGACGGCCGACGACATCGCCGACCACGCAACCCTCGGCGCGGACGAAAAGCTGCGCTATCTCGACCTGTTGGAGGCGGAACTGCTCGGCAAGGGCGAGACGCAAAGGGAGGCGGTCAACCTGCGCCGGGCCCTGGCGGAGCGCGCAATGGCGCCGCGCCACGCGCTCGACGTGTTGATCGCGTTCCGGATGGACGTCACCAAGCTGCGTTACGAGAACTGGGACGACGTCATTCATTATTGCCGTTATTCGGCCATGCCGGTTGGACGTTTCATGCTCGACGTCCACGGCGAGAGCCCGTCGACCTGGCCGGCTTCGGACGCGCTTTGCGCGGGCCTGCAGATCAACAACCACTTGCAGGACTGCGCCAAGGACTACAAGAACCTCAACCGCGTCTACCTCCCGCGCGATGCGCTGGCAGCCAGCGGCGCTGCGGTCGAGATGCTGGGCGCGGCAAGGTCTCCGCCGCCGCTGCGCGATTGCCTGGTTGCGCTCGCGAGGCGGACCGAGACGTTGCTCGACGAAAGCAAATCGCTAACCGCCGAGGTGAGGGATTTCCGGCTCGGGCTCGAGATTGCCGTGATCCAGGCCTTTGCCGACAAGATCGTCAGAATGCTCAAGGTGCGCGATCCCCTGAGCGAGCGGGTTCATCTTGGCCCGCTCGAATTGCTGGCGCATAGCGCCGGCGGCATCTTTGGCGAGATCGTGCGGCGGACCCTGGGGCGCCGCCCCGTTTCCAGGCCGGCGGCCGGCGCATGACACTGCAGGCGGCGGCCAACGCAGATCACGGCACCGTCGCATCGGGCAGTTCGTTCTATGCAGCGATGCGGATCCTGCCGCGCCAACAGCGCGAGGCGATGTTCCAGATCTACAATTTTTGCCGGCAGGTCGACGACATCGCAGATTCCGACCGGCCGCGGGCCGAGCGGCTGGCCGCGCTCCAGGAATGGCGCGGCGACATCGACGCGCTGTATCGGGGCCATCCGCCGCCGCGCCTGAAGGATTACCTGGCATCGGTCCGGGCCTTTGGCCTCAAGCGCGAGGATTTCCTGGCTATCGTCGATGGCATGGAAATGGACGTGCCGCAGGACATCAGGGCGCCCGACCTGGCCACGCTCGACCTCTATTGCGACCGCGTCGCCAGCGCCGTCGGACGGCTGTCGGTGCGGGTTTTCGGCTTGCCCGAGGATGACGGCGTCCTGCTCGCCCACCATCTCGGCCGCGCGCTGCAATTGACCAACATCCTGCGCGACATCGACGAGGATGCGGGGATCGGCCGGCTGTATCTGCCACGCGAAAGCCTGTTGCATGCCGGGATCACCAGCGACGACCCGCGGAAGGTGGTTGCCGAGCGCACGCTTCCGAAAGCATGCCTGCCGCTGGTCGAGCGCGCGAAGTCGCATTTCGAGAATGCCGAGCTGATCATGAACCGCAATGCGCGGCGCGCAGTTCGTGCGCCGCGCATCATGTCCCGATACTACCGCGCGATCCTGGACTTGCTGGTGGCCCGGGGGTTCGACGCGCCGCGGATGCCTGTTCGGGTCCACAAGATGGCGAAGATCGCCATCCTTCTCCGTTACGCGATCATCTGATGCAGAAGAACGTCCATATCATCGGCGCCGGTATTTCGGGCCTTTCGGCTGCCGTGCGGCTGGCCAACGCCAATTGCAGCGTGCATGTCCATGAGGCCACGCAGCAGGCCGGCGGCCGTTGCCGGTCCTATTATGACGCGGCCACCGACCTCACCATCGACAATGGCAACCATCTGCTCCTGTCCGGCAACCGGCATGCACTGGCTTACGCCAGGTCGATCGGTACCGAGGCGGGCCTGGTCGGGCCGAAGCGCGCGCAGTTTCCCTTCGTCGATCTGGCCACCGGCCAGCGCTGGCAGCTCGACCTTGGCGATACCAGGTTGCCGCTATGGGTGTTCGACGAGTCGCGGCGGGTCCCCGACACCAGCCTCGTCGATTATCTCGCGCTGATGCCGCTGATCTGGGCAGGGGCCGACAAGCTCGTCGGCAACGCGATCCCCTGTGACGGCACGCTGTACCAGCGGCTGGTGCAGCCGTTGCTGCTGGCGGCGCTCAATGTCGATCCGCCCGAAGGCTCGGCGGGCCTTGCCGGCGCGATCGTACGGGAAACGCTGCTGGCGGGCGGACAGGCCTGCCGGCCCCTGATCGCGCGCGATGGCCTCAGCGCGGTTCTGGTCGAACCCGCGATCAAGCTCCTGCGGCAAAAGGGCGCCTCGGTCCACTTCGGCCATGAACTGCGCGAGCTCGTCATGGCGGGCGGCCATGTCGGCGAACTGAAATTTGGCGACGACACGATCGCGGTCGGCCCTGATGACGTCGTGGTTCTTGCGGTGCCGCCGCGTCCGGCGGCGGCGCTGCTGCCGGGCCTGAAGACGCCGTCCAAATTCCGCGCCATCGTCAACGCGCATTTTCGCTTCGACCCGCCCGCGGATTCGCCGCCGATTCTCGGCGTCGTCGGTGGCCTCGTGGAATGGCTGTTCGCATTCCCGCAGCGGCTGTCGGTCACTATCAGCAACGGCGACCGCCTTGTCGACATGCCGCGCGAAGAACTCGCGCTCATGATCTGGCGGGATGTCTGCAAAGCCGCAGGCCTGCAGGGCGAATTGCCATTGCCGCCCTGGCAGATCGTGCGCGAACGCCGCGCCACGTTCGCGGCCACGCCGGAGCAGAACGCGCTGCGGCCGGGCCCGGTGACCGCCTGCAAGAACCTGTTCCTCGCCGGGGACTGGACGGATACCGGATTGCCGGCAACTATCGAAGGGTCAGTACGTTCGGGCGACCGCGCCGCCGACCTGGTGCTGGCGGCGGCCTAGGCCCGAGGACACGTTGCGTGACCGGCTTCACAGATTTGGTGGCGAACAGAGGGATGTCTAGCGAGATGCTTTCCGCCGATCACACCGTCGCCGTCGAATCCGCCGCGCTGGAGCAGAGCATCGCCTCGGCGTCGGCGGCGCTGCTCGGCTATCGGCAACCGGACGGGCACTGGGTGTTCGAACTGGAAGCCGACAGCACGATTCCATCGGAATACATCCTGCTGCGCCACTACCTCGCCGAGCCGGTCGACAGCGTGCTCGAGGCCAAGATCGCGAATTATCTGCGCCGCACCCAGGGCGCGCATGGCGGCTGGCCGCTGGTGCAGGACGGCCCGTTCGACATCAGCGCCAGCGTCAAATCCTATTTTGCGCTGAAGATGATCGGCGATTCCGTGGATGCGCCGCACATGGTGCGCGCGCGCGATGCGATCCGCAGTCACGGCGGCGCTGCCCGCGTCAACGTTTTCACCCGGTTCATGCTGGCCTTTTATGGCGTCCTTACCTGGCGCGCGGTGCCGGTGTTGCCGGTCGAGATCATGCTGCTGCCGACATGGTCGCCGTTTCATCTCAACAAGATATCCTACTGGGCGCGCGCGACCATCGTGCCGTTGATGGTGATGGCGGCGCTGAAGCCGCGGGCGAAGAATCCAAAAGGCGTCGGCATCGACGAGTTGTTTCTGCAGGATCCCGCTTCGGTCGGAATGACCGCAAAAGCGCCGCATCAAAGCTGGGGCTGGTTTGCGCTTTTCAGCACGCTGGACAGGATCCTGCGGGTGGTCGAACCTTTGTTCCCGAAAAAGCTGCGCCAGCGCGCGATCGACGCCGCGGTTGCGTTCACGCTGGAGCGGCTCAACGGCGAAGACGGCCTCGGCGCGATCTATCCGCCAATGGCCAACGTGGTCATGATGTACGAGGCGCTCGGCAAGGGACCGGATTTCCCGCCGCGGGCGATTACCCGCAAGGGCATCGAGAATCTGCTCGTGGTTGGCGAACACGAGGCCTATTGCCAGCCCTGCGTCTCGCCGGTGTGGGACACCGCGCTCGCCTGCCACGCGCTGACGGAGGCCGGTGGCGAGGCGGCGCTTGCGAGAATGAAGCAGGGCCTCGACTGGCTGAAGCCGAGGCAGGTGCTCGACGTCAAGGGCGACTGGGCAGCAAAGGCCCCCGATGTCCGTCCGGGCGGCTGGGCGTTCCAGTACAACAATCCCCATTATCCCGATCTCGACGACACCGCCGTGGTTGTGATGGCGATGGACCGCGCGCGACGGCTGTCCGGCAGCCGGGAATACGACGAGGCCATTTCGCGCGGCCGCGAGTGGATCGAGGGCATGCAGAGCCGCGACGGCGGCTGGGCCGCCTTCGATGTCAACAACCTCGAATACTACCTCAACAACATCCCGTTCTCCGACCACGGGGCGCTGCTCGATCCGCCCACGGAGGACGTCACCGCGCGCTGCATCTCGATGTTGGCACAGCTCGGCGAAACCGCGCAGACCAGCAAGGCGGTTGCGGACGGGATCGAATACCTGCGCCGCACCCAGCTGCCGGAAGGGTCATGGTATGGCCGCTGGGGCCTCAATTACGTCTATGGGACCTGGTCGGTCCTCTGCGCGCTGAACGCCGCCGGGGTCGACCATCAGGACCCGGCGATCCGCAAGGCGGTGGACTGGCTCGTGTCGATCCAGAACAGGGATGGCGGCTGGGGCGAGGATGCCGTCAGCTACCGACTCGATTACAAGGGGTTTGAGCATGCGCCCTCGACCTCCTCGCAAACGGCATGGGCCTTGCTCGGTTTGATGGCGGCCGGCGAAGTCGAAAACCCGGCCGTCTTGCGGGGCGTGGCGTACCTAAAAACCACACAGACCGAAAAAGGGGTGTGGGACGAGGCCCGGTACACGGCTACAGGCTTTCCGCGGGTGTTTTATTTGCGTTATCATGGCTACTCGAAGTTCTTTCCGCTCTGGGCGCTGGCGCGGTATCGAAACTTGAGGAGCACCAACAGCAGGGTGGTAGGGGTCGGGATGTGACTTTGGGGGCGGGGGCCGCCGCGACCGCGGATCATTCGGTTGATCGCAATTCAATCGATCCGCGGCCGGTTTTGATCGTGACCGGTTTGGTGCAGGAGGCCCGCATTGCGGCCGGCCCCGGCATGATCGTGATTTGCAGTTCCAGCGATCCACGGCAATTGCGGGCGCTGCTGGCGACGCTGGATTCCACGACCTTCAGGGGCGTCATCTCGTTCGGCGTTGCCGGCGGGCTGGATCCGTCGCTTAAATCAGGCGATGTCGTGGTAGCCACCGAGGTACTGGCCGGCGATACCCGTTTCCTGGCCGGTCTGGCGCTGAACGAGGAATTGATCGCCCGTGCCGCGCTGCTCCGTCGGCGCGTGGTCCGGGGTGGTCTGGCCGGCGTCGAGCAGGTGATTGCGGCGACGGCTTGCAAGGCCGCGCTGCATTCCGAAACCGGGGCTGCCGCGGTCGATATGGAAAGCCATATCGCGGCGGCCTACGCGGCCAGCGCGGGGCTGCCGTTCGCGGCGCTGCGGGTCATATCGGATCCCGCCAGCCGATCGCTCCCGGCGATCGCCAAGAGCGCCATCAAGCCGAACGGCGACATCGATCTGCGCAAGGTGCTGCGCGGGCTCGCCCGCAATCCCACCACGCTGCGCGCGCTGGTCTCCACCGGAATCGATTTCAACCGCGCGCTGCGCTCCCTGCGCGGCTGCCGCGGCTTCCTGCACGGCGAGCGCCTGATGACGGCGGAAATCTGATCCTGGGTTCGCGACAGAAGCGTGAGCATTCCCAGAGGGCGTCGACAAGAAAGACAAAGATAAGGGCCCCGGTTCTCAGCTAACCGGAGCCCTTACTCTTTTCTCAGTCATTTCTATTCTTCGCCAGCCTCAGGCGGCGGTGGAAGCCTTCGCCGGTCGCTTGGCCGCGGCAGCCGCCGCCTCGTCGCGGCGGATCTCCGACAGGCGCTTCTGTACCTCGGCCGAGAAGATGTATTGGGCCGGGCGCTGGTTATCGAGGCTGATCTCGGGCGCCATCGGCCCGGTGGTGCGCACCCCGCGCAGGGCTACCCACATTGCCTTGAGCGGGTTGACCAGCGCCGCGTTGGCAGCGGTGGGCTCGTAGCCGCAATGCGCCATGCAGTCGGCGCACTTTTCATACTTGCCGGTGCCGTAGGTCTCCCAGTCCGTCGTCTCCATCAATTCCTTGAAGGTCTTGGTGTAGCCTTCGCCGAGCAGATAGCAGGGCTTCTGCCAGCCGAAAATGTTGCGCGCCGGCATGCCCCACGGGGTGCATTCGTAAGTCTGGTTGCCGGCCAGGAAGTCGAGGAACAGGCCGGAATGCATGAAGTTCCACTTCTTGCCCTTGCCGAGGGCGAACACGTCGCGGAACAGCTTCTTGGTCTTGGTGCGGTTGAGGAAGTGCTCCTGGTCCGGGGCGCGCTCATAGGCGTAACCCGGCGACATCGAGACGCCGACCCCAAGCTCGGTGGTGAAGTCGAGAAACTTGGCGATGTCCTCGGCCGCATGGCCGTCGAAGATCGTGGCGTTGACGTTGACGGTGAAGCCGCGGGCCTTTGCGGCCTTGATCGCCGAAACCGCGCGGTCGAACACACCGGCCTGCGACACCGCCTTGTCGTGGTGCTCTTTCAGTCCGTCGAGATGGACCGAGAAGAACAGGTAGGGCGAGGGCTCGAACAGATCGAGCTTTTTTTCCAGCAGCAGCGCGTTGGTGCAGAGCGAGACAAACTTCTTGCGCGCCACGAGGCCGCGCACGATCTCGCCGATCTCCTTGTGGATCAGCGGTTCGCCGCCGGGGATCGCCACCATCGGCGCGCCGCATTCGTCGGCCGCGTCCCAGCATTCCTGCGCCGACATGCGGCGGTTGAGGATCGCATCGGGATAGTCGATCTTGCCGCAGCCGACGCAGGCGAGGTTGCAGCGAAACAGGGGCTCCAGCATCAGCACCAGCGGATAGCGCTTGCGGCCCAGCAGCTTCTGCTTGATCAGGTAGCCGCCGATACGTATTTCCTTGAAGAACGGTATTGCCATCGCGAAGTTTTCTTTCTGGACTAGGAAACAGTGAAGTGGATCAGCCCGCGGTCAATTCCGCCGGCAGGCGGAATTCGATGTTTTCTTCCCGGCCGGGAAGCACCGACACCGTAACGGGTCCGATACGTCGCAAAGCCTCGATCACGTCATCGACCAAAACTTCGGGCGCCGAAGCGCCCGCCGTGATGCCGACGGCTCTCGCGTCCTTCAGCCAATCGGGGTTCAACTCGCTGCCGTCGGCAATGAGATAGCTGGCCACCCCGACCTCGGTGCCGATTTCGCGTAGCCTGTTAGAGTTGGAACTGTTGGCGGCCCCCACCACCAAGATGACGTCCACCAACTTGCTGAGGTCTCTTACCGCAGATTGGCGGTTCTGTGTCGCATAGCAGATATCCCGGATGTCCGGGCCCTGAATATCGGTAAAACGGGCGTGAAGTGCGGCAATTATGTCTCTTGTGTCGTCCACGCTGAGGGTCGTCTGGGTAATATAGGCGATCGGGCTGTCGGTCGGCAGAGCCAGGCTGGCGACCTCCTCGGCGTTTTGGACCAGCCAGATCGGCCCCGGAACCTGGCCCATGGTGCCCTCGACCTCGGGATGGCCGGCGTGGCCGATCAAGACCAGATTCCGGCCCTTGGACATGTACCGTTTGCCCTGATTATGGACCTTGGTGACCAGCGGGCAGGTGGCGTTAAGGACTGGCAGACCGCGCGCGGCAGCCTCTTCCTCGACGCTGCGGGCCACGCCATGGGCGCTGAATACCGTCACGGCTCGCGCAGGTATTTCCGCGAGTTCCTCGACGAAGATCGCGCCCTTGTTCTTCAGGCTCTCCACCACATGCTTGTTGTGCACGATTTCGTGGCGCACATAGACCGGCGGCCCGTATTTTTCGAGCGCCCGCTCGACGATCTCGATGGCACGCACGACGCCCGCACAAAAGCCGCGGGGCTGCGCAAGATATACTTCCATGGCTCTTCCACTACCAAATGGGACCATTCTAAAACGCAAATTCACGTGTCAGCTACTGTGCTCCCGGTCACCCCGGCGGCAGGTCTTCCGCATATATCGATTGCGCCGGAAATCAGCTAGCCGCGCACCATGACGAGGCTTCGCGCAGGTAGGCCGCCGCCCCGGAAGATGGAACCGAAGGAGCAGGAGTATGTGTCAAAAAATGAGTATTTAGAAAAGTCCGTCGCGCAATGGTTATCGGCGGTATGGTATTATAATACAGTCATCGCCCCCGCGGGGGTGTTTTCTCGCCCTTCCGTCACTTTGTCGCCCACGGATTGGGCCTATACCCGTGCCCGAATGTTGTTTCGATGTGTGATTTGGTGATTTCAGCTGAAACCGGCTGAAACTGACCAAAACAACATTAGATCGGCTCCGTGAACTCCGCTAGACAGCGGGGCGTTTTCGCGGACCCCTGCCAGCCTCGGAAAGAAATGAAGTGCTGACCAGCATTGTTGTCTTGATTGTCAGAACCTGCACGCGGTTTGCCATCCCCGTCGTCGCGCTTTCGCTGATCCTCACGATCGGGGCGAGCTACTACGCCGTCCAGAATTTCGCGATCAACACTGACATCAACAAGCTGATTTCGCCCGACCTCGACTGGCGCAAGCGCGACAACCAGTTCGAGCATGCCTTTGAGCGGGAAAAGCTGATTTTGGCCGTCGTTGAAGCGTCGACGCCGGAACTTGCCGGCGCCGCCGCCAAGGCGCTGGCTGCGAAACTGTCGGGCGACACCAAACATTTCGAGTCGGTGCAACCGCTCGGTTCTGGCGAGTTCTTTGAGAGGAACGGGCTGTTGTTCCTGCCGGTGGAGGAGGTGGGCAAGGTCACCGGCCAGCTCGAAGCCGCAGCGCCCCTGATCGAGATCATGGCCGGAGATCCCTCGATCCGCGGCCTCACCGGTGCGCTCGAGACCGGCCTTGCCGGCGTCAAGCGCGGTCAGGTCAAGCTCGACAGCACCGAACGTCCCTTCAACCAGATCAGCCAGACCGTTGAGAGCATCCTCGGCAAGGGAACGGCGACCTTCTCCTGGCGCGAACTGGTCAGCAACAAGCCGCTGACCGACGCCGACCGCCGCGCCTTCATCGAATTCAAGCCCAAGCTCGACTATAATTCGCTCGAACCCGGCAGGGACGCCACCGATGCGATCCGGCAGGCCGCGACCGATCTGAAATTCGCAGAACAGTACAGCGCTCGCGTCAGGCTGACCGGCCCGGTTCCGATCGCCAACGAGGAATATGCCACCGTCCAGGACGGCGCGATCGTCAATGGCATCGGCACCATCATCATCGTTCTCGTCATTCTGTGGATGGCGCTGCATTCGGCCAAGATTATTTTTGCGGTGTTCACAAGCCTGTTCATCGGCCTTGCGATCACGACCGCCGTGGGTCTGATGATGGTGGGATCGCTGAACCTGCTGTCGGTCGCCTTTGCCGTGCTGTTTGTCGGCCTCGGCGTCGATTTCGGTATTCAGTTCAGCGTCCGCTACCGTTCCGAACGGTTCAAGAACGACGATCTGGCGCTGGCGCTGGAGAGTGCGGCCAACCGTTCTGCGGTCCCGCTGTCGCTGGCGGCGATGGCGACCGCGGCCGGTTTCCTGTGCTTCCTGCCAACCGACTACCGGGGAATTTCCGAACTCGGCAAGATCGCAGGCGCGGGCATGCTGGTCGCCTTCCTCACCAGCATCACGGTGCTGCCGGCGATGCTGAAACTGCTCAATCCGCCCGGCGAGAGCGAGCCGGTCGGTTACGCGTTTCTGGCGCCGGTGGACGAGTTCCTGGAGAAGCATCGCGTCATCATCATCGTCGGCACGCTGCTCGTCGCCCTGGCGGGGCTGCCGTTGCTCTATTTTATGAAGTTCGACTTCAACCCGATCAATCTGCGCAACGCGCAGGTGGAATCGATCGCGACCTTCCTCGATCTGCGCAAGGATCCGAACACCGGCGCCAACGCGGTCAACGTGCTGACCCGTTCGGAAGCCGAGGCGAAGCAGGTCGAGGCGCGGCTGGAGAAGGTGCCGGAAGTCCTCCGCGTGATGTCGCTGGACAGTTTCGTGCCGGAGAATCAGCCGGCCAAACTGAAGCTGATCGCGCAGGCCGCCAAAGCGGTCGGCCCGGCGCTCAATCCCGACCAGGTCGATCCGGCGCCCTCCGACCAGGAGAACGTCGAAGCGCTGAAGGGAACGGTCGAGAGCCTGCGCAGGGCCGCCGGCGACGGCGGCGGACCGGGCGCGATCGCTTCGCGGCGGCTGGCGGATGCGCTGTCGAAGCTTGCCGAGGCCGACCAGGCGACGCGCGACAAGGCGCAGAATGTGTTCGTCATCCCGCTCACGATCATGTTCGAACAGCTCCGCAACACCCTGCAGGCGGGGCCGGTGACCTTGAAAACGCTGCCGCCGGAACTGGTGCGAAGCTGGAAATCAAAGGACGGGTTGATTCGCGTCGAGGCGTTGCCGAAGGGCGACCCCAACGACAACGACAATCTGCGCCGGTTTGCCGACGCGGTTCTCGCGGCCGAGCCGACCGCAATCGGTGGGCCGGTGTCGATCCTCAAATCCGGCGACACCATCGTCACGGCGTTCATTGTTGCCGGCCTGTGGGCGCTGCTGGTGATCAGCATTCTGCTCTGGCTGGCGCTGCGGCGGGTCACCGACGTGCTGCTGACGCTGGTGCCGCTGCTGGTAGCGGGGGCCGTGACGCTGGAGATATGTGTTCTGATCGGGCTGCCGCTCAACTTCGCCAATATCGTCGCGCTGCCGCTGCTGCTCGGCGTCGGCGTCGCCTTCAAGATCTACTATGTCACGGCATGGCGCGAGGGCAGGACGAACCTGCTGCAGTCGAGCCTGACGCGCGCGATCTTCTTCTCGGCGCTGACGACGGCGACCGCATTCGGAAGCCTCTGGCTATCCAGCCACCCCGGCACCGCCAGCATGGGAAAACTGCTGGCGCTCTCGCTCGTCACCACGCTCGCCGCCGTGCTGCTGTTCCAGCCCGCGCTAATGGGCAAACCGCGCGATGTCGGGAAGTAGGCAGATATCGCCGATGTCGGCCGGTTGGGCGGCGGCCTGCTTTTGACCTGGCGCAACCTTTGGCGCAGCCGTTGGGCTGGCGGGTCCAGAGTTGACGGCTCCAGCACCGGCAGGCGCGGGACTGGCTGTCCCCGTGGTCTTGGGGGCCACAGGAGCGGGAGCCGGCGCGGTTGCGGTCTTCGGCGCGGCGGCGAAAGCGCCTTTCGGCGCGCCCTTGGCCATGCTGTTGGCGGGGCTCGAGGGGATCGGCGGCCCGACCCGGGTCCAGGTTTCACCGCCGCACAGGAAGCCCAGCACGCAGCCCTGGATCTCCAGCTGCTCGGTCCCGACCGGCTTGATGGTCGAGCTATAGAGCTGTCCATCCTTGGCGTTGTAGACTTGCCCCTCCCAGGAATAGGCGCCCGGCTTCTTCTTCATGTCGATCAGGATCGGCATGCCGAGCGTCGGTCGGCTCTGCTTGGACGCATCAGGGTTGTTCTTGTCCTTGCCGCCGGGAGTCTTCTCCCAGGCAACCACGCCCCACATATTGCCGTAACATTGGGCGACCCGGATGTTGGCGACGCCATCGGCCACTTTCCAGTCGCCGGTGGGGTCGGCCGCCAACGCGCATCCGAAACTGGCGGCCAAAAAGAGTCCAGAGTATCCGACTTTTCGCGCGACGTTTCTTGGGCAGTGCAACATGTTTCAGGCCTGTGTTTATGTCGATGGGTCTCAGCGCGCGGTCAAAACGCCGCATTGTGCGTTTTCAGTTGACGAAACGGTCATCAACCGACGTATGTAGCCGATGCAAAGTTCATATCTAGACGTTTCCGGGATGTTTGTGGAGCGACAAGCGCAGCGCAGTTCCATGCATGCGCGCCACCTGAACGAGCAACTCGTCCGGGTACTCAAGACCATCGGCTACGATGTGGGCTTTCAGAAGGGGCAAGGTCAATATCTCTTCGACAGGGACGGGGTTCGCTATCTTGATCTACTGAGCGGATTTGGCGTTTTTGCGATCGGTCGCAATCATCCTGCGTTGCGCGAGGCGCTGAAGGGGGTCCTTGACAGCGATTTTCCGAACCTGGTGCAGCTTGACGTTTCCACGTTGGCCGGCGTGTTGGCGGAACGGCTGCTGGAACATGTCCCATATCTGGACAAGGTGTTCTTCGCCAATTCCGGGGCCGAAACCGTCGAGGCCGCGATCAAGTTCGCGCGCGGCGCGACCGGCCGGCCCGGCATGGTGTCTTGTTCCCATTCGTTCCACGGCCTGTCCTACGGCGCGCTGTCGCTGATGGATGACCCCAACTTCCGCTCCGGTTTCGAGCCGCTGCTGCCGGGTTGCACGCAGGTTCCCTACAACGATCTGGCGGCGCTGGAGCAGGCCCTGTCGTCGCGCCAGGTCGCCGGCTTCATCGTCGAGCCGATCCAGGGCAAGGGCGTCAACATGCCCACGGACGAGTTCCTGCCGGGCGCAGCGGCATTGTGCAGGAAATACGGCACGCTGCTGATCGCCGACGAAATCCAGACCGGCATCGGCCGCACCGGCAAATTCCTCGCGGTCGAGCACTGGAATGTCGAGCCCGACATGGTGCTGCTGGCCAAGGCCTTGTCCGGCGGCCACGTGCCGGTGGGCGCGCTGCTGACGCGCAAGCACATCTTCGACAAGATCTTCAGCCAGATGGATCGCGCGGTCGTGCACGGCTCGACTTTTGCGAAGAACGATCTGGCGATGGCCGCCGGCATCGCCACCCTCGAAGTGATCAAGCAGGAAAAGCTGGTCGAGCAGGCCGCCCGGCGCGGCGCCGAGATCCGTCTTGCGCTGACGCGGATGGTGCCCGGCTACGAATTGATGAAGGAAGTGCGCGGCAAGGGTCTGATGATCGGCGTCGAGTTCGGTCCGCCGAAATCGCTGCGGCTGAAGGCCTCCTGGAATCTGCTGGAGACCGCCAACAAGGGCCTGTTCTGCCAGCTCATCACCGTGCCGCTGTTCAAGGACCACAAGATCCTGACCCAGGTCTCCGGCCACGGCAGCCACACCATCAAGCTGCTGCCGCCGCTGGTGATCACCGAAGAGGATTGCCGCTGGATCGAAACGGCATTCGACGACGTCATCGCCGCCAGCCACAAGGTCCCCGGCGCGATCTGGTCGCTCGGCAAGACGCTGGTCGACAACGCGGTGCGGAAGTCGGCGTAAGGGCACAGCCGCTGCCGTCATTGCGAGGAGCGAAGCGACGAAGCAATCCATCCTTTCTTCGCCGCCCGATGGATTGCTTCGCGGAGCTCATCGGACGCGCATCCGCGACCCGTTGGCTCGCAATGACGATGCGGCTGCAGATGGGAGGAGCGCATGAGTAAGATCACCGGCGGCTGTCATTGCGGCGCCATCCGCTACCAGGTCGAGGGCGAACTGATGGTTCATGCGCTGTGCCACTGCAGCGATTGCCGGCGTCACGCCGGCGCGCCGGTGGTGGGATGGACGATGTACGCCGAGGACGCGGTCAAGGTGACCAAGGGCCAGCCCAAGGTCTACGAATCCTCCGAGCACGGCCGGCGGCACTTCTGCGCCGATTGCGGCACCGGCCTCTTCTACATCAATGCGAACATGTTGCCGGGGATCATCGACATCCAGAGCGGGACCTACGACGATCCCGAGGCGGTTCCGGCCATGGTTCATATCCAGACCGCCGAGCGGCTGCGCTGGATGGAGCGCGCGCACGAACTGCCGAGTTTCGAGCGCTATCCGCCGCAGGCGTAGCGTCGCGTATTGCTTCGCCGCGTGGTTTGAAGGAAAGATTCAGATTCAGCGAACGACGGCGGGTTTGGGCCACGGTGTCGCTTCCCAGATCGTGGCCCATTCGCTCTCTTGGCCGCCGCAGGGCTTTGCCCTGACTTCAACGCGGACAACCACGAAACTTGCGACGCGGCTGACCCAGCCCTCGGTCGAGCCCAATCGATAGGTGTGACGGAGCTCCGAATTAGGACACATGTCCGATCCAGAGACGGCTTCAAATACGCCGGCCTCTCTTCTCCAGGTGATCAAGCCCGGCCTGACGGTCGTGCCGAACCCCTCCTTCTCTGCAGTAAACGGGAGCTGCACAAGCGTCGGCGTTCGAAAGCTGGCAAAGTCAAATACATGATGCGATCCACTGACCCCGGAGCGACAGAACACGAGCGCAAGGCGGCGGTTTTCAGTACTGATAAAATGGATCGGCTGCTGCTTGAGGTCATGCTTGTAACGGCAACCTACCTGTTCTGCGGCAAGCGCGAGTTGTCTCGGTACTAAGGCAGGGTCCGAAACTTCAAAGTCTCCTCCAGCAAAGGGGATGCTGTCGTATTTCTGACGATCGTCTTGGTGAACGTCAGCTCTTGGGCGGCCTTCCTCCGGTGCGGCTGCAATCGACATGCTCAGCAAGATCGCGGTGAAGAGCAGTGGTAGAGTGGAAGAGGGGAGATGCATGAAATCACTCTACCACAACGCGAAACAATCTCAACGATTGCGGCCCGGCGCGAAAATCGCTGCAATCCAACCCATTACGCGGCTACTTGCGCCTATCCTCCAAAATCATGCCCGCCGCTTTCTCCGCGATCATCGCCGTCGGCGTGTTGGTGTTGCCCGAGGTGATCGTCGGCATGACGGAAGCATCCGCCACGCGCAAGCCGGCGATGCCATGGAAGCGCAACCGCTCGTCGACCACGGCCAGCGGATCGGAAGCCAGGCCCATTTTTGCGGTGCCGACGGGATGGAAGATCGTGGTGCCGATATCGCCGGCGGCTTTCGCCAGCGATGCGTCGTCGTCGCCGACGCCGGGGCCGGGCAGATATTCCTGCGGGTGATATTGCGCGAGCCGCTGCTGCTTCATCAACCGCCGTGTGGTGCGGATGGCGTCGGCCGCGACCTGGCGGTCGTCGTCGGTCGCAAGATAATTCGGCGCGATCGACGGCGCCTCGTCAGGCTTGGCCGAACGGATGCGCACGGTGCCGCGCGAGGTCGGCTGCAGATTGCAGGCGCTGACGGTGATCGCGGGAAAGCGATGCAAGGGATCGCCGAACTTGTCGAGCGACAGCGGCTGCACGTGGAACTGGATGTTGGCGCGGGCGCGGGTTGGATCGGAGCGGGTGAAGATGCCGAGCTGCGACGGCGCCATGGTCAGCGGCCCGCGGCGGCGGAAGGCGTAGTCGAGCCCCATCAGGCCGCGGCGGAAGAGATTGTAATAGGTCTCGTTCAACGTGCGGACGCCCTCGACCTTGTAGATCGCGCGCTGCTGCAGATGGTCCTGCAGGTTTCGCCCGACGCCCTGCCGGTCGAGCGCGACATCGATGCCGAGCGGCGCAAGCCAGTCTGATGGCCCGATGCCGGACCGGTGCAGGATCTGTGTCGATCCGATCGATCCCGCGCACAGGATGACTTCGCCCTTGGTCCTGATCTCGACCACTTCACCGCCCTGCATGAGACGCACGCCGACGGCGCGGCCGTTCTCAATGATAAGGCGATCGACCAGCACGTTCTTCTCGAGCCGCAAATTGGCGCGGTTCAGCACCGGCTTGAGGAAGCCGCGCGCCGAAGACCAGCGGCGGCCGCGCTTCTGGTTGACGTGGAAATAGCCGGTGCCTTCATTGTCGCCGGTGTTGAAGTCGGCGATGCGCTTGATGCCCATCTGTTCGGCGGCCTCGCCGACGGCGTCGAGGATCGCCCACGACAGCCGCGGCGCCTCGATCCGCCAGCCGCCGCCGACGCCGTGATGTTCGCTCTCGCCGAGGAAATGATCCTCCAGCCGCCGGAACAGCGGCAGCAAATCGTCATAGCCCCAGCCGGTCAGGCCGAGCTGGCGCCAGTGGTCGTAATCGGCGGATTGCCCGCGCATCGAGATCATGGCGTTGATGGCGGAACAGCCGCCGATCACCTTGCCGCGGGGGTAGGCCAGCGAACGGCCGTTCAGTCCGGGCTCCGGCTCGGTGCGAAACATCCAGTCCGAGCGCGGATTGCCGATCGCGAACAGGTAGCCGACCGGGATGTGAAACCAGATCCAGTTGTCGTCGCCGCCGGCCTCCAGGATCAGCACGCGGTTTTTCGGATCAGCCGACAGGCGGTTGGCCATGATGCAGCCGGCGGTGCCGGCGCCCACCACGATATAGTCGAAGTCGCCATCGAGCCGTTTGACCATCCCGAATTCCACTTTCCCGTCCTGCCCGGCCAAAAGCACGAAGCGCGTATTCGCGCCAGATGCGCCGGGCATGCACGTCTTTCCAAGCGTTTCCAATATCAGAATATGGGCTGGGGGAACGGGACCCGTCTACGCCAGGGCTTCGCCGGGCGCGCAAGCCCGCCATCACGGCCGGCAGGCACGCCGCACCGGCCTTGGGTGGACCGCCGCTTGCATGCTACAGATGCCCCGAGCGTTCCAACCCGAGGCCAGAGAATTCCCATGCCCATCGTCAACCGCGTCGCCGATCTGCAACCCGATATCCAGGCCTGGCGCCGCGATATCCACCAACATCCCGAACTGCTGTACGACGTGCACCGCACCGCAGCATTCGTGGCGGACCGGCTGCGCGAATTCGGCTGCGACGAGGTCGCCACCGGCCTTGGCCGCACCGGCGTCGTCGGCGTCATCAAGGGCAAGCAGCCGGGCAAGGGCGAGATCAAGGTGATCGGGCTGCGCGCCGACATGGACGCGCTGCCGATCGAGGAAGCAACCAATCTGCCCCACGCTTCCAAGACAAAGGGCTTGATGCACGCCTGCGGCCATGACGGTCACACGGCGATGCTGTTGGGGGCGGCGCGGTACCTCGCCGAAACCCGGAACTTCGCCGGCGACGCGGTCGTGATCTTTCAGCCGGCCGAGGAGGGTGGGGCGGGCGCCGCCGCCATGATCAAGGACGGGCTGATGGACCGGTTCGGCATCGAGCAGGTCTATGGCATGCATAACGGCCCGGGTATTCCGGTCGGCTCGTTCGCCATCCGGCCCGGCCCGGTGATGGCCGCAACCGACTCGATCGACATCACGATCGAGGGCGTGGGCGGGCACGCGGCGCGGCCGAACAAATGCATCGATTCCGTTCTGGTCGGCTCGCAGCTGATCACCGCGCTGCAGTCGATCGTCTCCCGCACCATCGATCCGCTGGATTCCGCGGTGATCTCGATCTGCGAGTTCCATGCCGGCAACGCCCGCAACGTGATCCCGCAGACCGCGGAGCTCCGCGGCACGGTGCGCACGCTGACGGCGGAAGTCCGCGCGATGGTCGAGAAGCGCGTCCGCGAGGTGGTCGCGGGCGTGGCGCAGATGTCCGGCGCCAGGATCGACCTGGTGTACGAGCGCGGCTATCCCGTCACCAAAAACCATGCCGAGCAGACCGACTTCGCCACGCAGGTGGCCAGGGACGTCGCCGGCGCCCAGAACGTCCACGACATGCCGCCGTTGATGGGCGCGGAGGATTTCGCCTACATGCTGGAGGCGCGGCCGGGCGCGTTCATCTTCTGCGGCAATGGCGATAGCGCCGGGCTGCATCACCCCGCCTATGATTTCAACGACGAGGCGATCGTGTACGGCACCTCGTACTGGATCAAGCTGGTCGAGAACAAGCTGGCGGCGGCGTGAGAAAATCTGTCGCGCGCCGCGTAGCGCCGGCAGCAGAATGCTCAGCGGCGTGAGCACGCCTTTTCCGTCTTTGCCGATGGCAGAAACCTCATGCCGCGCGCGGTGATCCCCGCAGCACGGCAGCGGCTATTTTCAGGTCATCGACGAAGCGGCGATACTCCTGCGCCTTGGCCTCGGCGTCGGGCAATCGCAACAGGTAGGAAGGATGCACCGTTACCAGCGCCTGGGCGTCGTCGAGATCGATCAACCGCCCGCGGCTCTTGTTGACCGGCGTGATTTTCCCGAACACGCTTTGCGCGGCGGTCGCCCCCATCGCTACCACCAGATCGGGCTTGATGGCGGCGAGCTCGCGTTCGTACCATTGCCGGCAGGCCTTGATCTCAAGCGTATTCGGCTTCTGATGCAGGCGGATCTTGCCGCGCGGCACGAACTTGAAGTGCTTGACCGCGTTGGTGACATAGACCTTGCCGCGGTCGATGCCGGCCTCTTTCAACGCGCGATCGAGCATCTGTCCGGCTGGTCCGACGAACGGTTGGCCGGCCAGATCTTCCTGGTCGCCGGGTTGCTCGCCGACCAGCATGATCCGCGCGGATTGCGGGCCCTCGCCAAACACGGTCTGGGTCGCGTCCTTCCAGAGCGGACAGGCGCGGCAATCGTCGGCTTGCTGACGCAGCGTTTCGATATCGTCGGTGTTCTCCACGGTTCTTGAAGGCATGGGTGGTTGCAGCCGTTTCTGTGATTTGTGCGGTTCGGTCGCCGCATTGGCGATCATGGCGCTCGCGATGCGGTCGGCCCCCTCGATCAGGGGCTTAATCAATGACGTCTCCGGCAGGTTCCGCCAGTATTTTCGCGGCATCTCTGCCCGCATCGCTTTCACCTTGAGCCGCGCCGGGTTGAAGATCGAGGCATAGTAGCGCCGCCAGGTTTCCTCCAGCCGGTCGGCCGTCGGCGCTTCGGACTTGGCAACCCCCGGCGTGATCGAGACGGCATGACCATCCCAGTGCGCGCAGGCCTCAGGGGTCAGGATCGACCACGGCATGTCGGCGAAACGCCGGGCGAAGAACGGCGCGGCCAGCTCCACGATGCGGTGTTCCGGCTCGAACCAGGCCACGAAATGCGATTTCTGCTCGCGGCCGACTTCGCGGAAGCGGACAAAGGCGTGCATCTTGTGCTCGTCGCGGCGGACGGTCCTGGCCATCGCGGTGACATCGGACACGTCGGGATCGGTGGCGATATCGAGCAGATCGCGATTTTGCCTTAACCGCCACAGCAGGCGATAGAGAAGGGCGAAGCGCTCCGGGCTGCGGTGCAGGATCGCAAGCTGGGCCAGTTTGACGAATCTGGCCGATACGCTGAACGTGCCGCCCGCGGGCTCCTGCGGCGCCGTTGTCGGCGCAAACAGTTCGGACGCATCGCCGGCAACGCTCCAGGTCACGTCCGACGGTTTCACGTCGTTCAGCGCCAGAGCGCGGGCGGCCAGGCGCCAGCCGTCGAAATCGGTTTCGCCGTCGAGGGGGATGTGGTGCATGTCTATCCTCTTCGTCATGGCGAGGAGCGAAGCGACGAAGCAATCCATGTCGCAGCGTGCGGAGAGGTGGATTGCGTCGCGGAGCCTGTCATCGGGCGCGCATTCGCGCGACCCGGTGGCTCGCAGTGATGGCAGTGGTCAAAACCCAAACCCAAGTTGCGTTGTTGTCGGCTTGAATCGCGCCGCCAGCCCTGCGCCATCCAGCAGTTGCGGCGAGGGGCGGTGGTCGCTGAGCACGATGAACGGCAACGCCTTCTTCTGCGGGATATGCAGCCGCGCCAGGTCGGCCACGCGGATCGACGTCAGGCGGCGTGTGGCGAGGATGCGGTCGACCGACCGGGTGCCAAAGCCTGGCACCCGCAACAGTTCTTCCCGGCTGGCGGTCGCGACATCGAGCGGAAAGCGATGGCGGTGGCGCAGCGCCCACCCGAGTTTCGGATCGATGTCGAGCGGCAGCATGCCGGCGCTTTCATCGACGATCTCGCTGGCGTCGAAACCATAAAACCGCATCAGCCAGTCGGCCTGGTAGAGCCGGTGTTCGCGAATGAGCGGCGGCGAGACCAGCGGCAGCGCACGGCTGGCGTCGGGGATCGGACTGAACGCCGAATAATACACCCGCTTGAGCCGGTAGGCGCCATAGAGATTGGCGCTGGTGTCGAGGATGGTCTTGTCGTCGGTCGCATCGGCGCCGATGATCATCTGCGTGCTCTGGCCGGCCGGAGCGAAGCGCGGCGGCTTTGTTCGGGTCGCGGTCCTGACGTTCTCTTTTGCTTCATCGAGCTTGAGCCGCAGCCGGCCCATGGTGCGGCGGATCGCGCGGACGTTTTTCTCCGGAGCGAATTTGGCCAAGCTTTTTTCCAGCGGCATTTCGATGTTGATGCTGAGACGGTCGGCATATCTGCCGGCTTCGTTGATCAGCGCGTCGTCGGCCTCGGGGATGGTCTTGAGGTGGATGTACCCGCGGAAGTGATGCTCCTCGCGCAGCTTGCGCGCGACGCCGACCACTTGCTCCATCGTATAGTCGGCGCTGCGGATGATGCCGGAGGAGAGAAACAATCCCTCGATGTAGTTGCGCCGGTAGAAGTCGAGCGTCAGCTTCACGACCTCGTCGATGGTGAAGCGGGCGCGGGGCACGTTGGAGGAGGTGCGGTTCACGCAGTAAAGGCAGTCGTAATTGCAGGCGTTGGTGAGCAGGATCTTCAGCAGCGAAATGCAGCGTCCGTCCGGGGCGTAGGAGTGGCAGATGCCCATGCCGGGTGCGGTCGAGCCGAGGCCCTTGCCGTCGCTGGAATCCCGCTTCTCGGTGCCCGATGAGGCGCAGGAAGCATCGTATTTCGCGGCATCCGCCAGGATCTCTAGCTTACGTTGCACGTCCATCGTTGAATCCCCTTGATTCCGTTCATGAATAGCCAGGGGGTCCGATGCCGATTGACTCCGCCGGCTCTGTTAGCGCTATATTAGAACATATCATGAACAAATGAGCCAGCTTTTGGTTCTCCTCTCGAACCACAGCGGCCAGGATTTCCCAGGAGCGGCATGAGCGGCGCGTGCACAAATACGCTTGCGAATTTGCGAGGGCGCATCGCGCGGATCGAGGCGCATGGCGATGCGCATGACCTCACCAGGGTCGCGCTCGGGCATGCAGCGGCGGACGCTGCGTTGTGCGGTGGCCTTGCGGTTGCGGCGGTCCATGAAGTGTTCGCCGAGGGCCGCCAGAGCGCGACGGCAACCGGCTTTGTCGCGGGCCTTGCCGGACGGCTGACGCCGCGCCGGCCGCTGGTCTGGGTGCGGCAGGATTTCAGCGAAATCGAATCCGGCGCGCTGTCGATGCGTGGCTTGTGCGAATTGGGCCTCGACCCGCGCCTGGTGGTGACGGTGCGCGCCACGGACACCGATGCCGCGTTGCGGACCGCCGCCGACGCGCTGGCCTGCGACGCGCTCGGCGTCGTGGTGCTGGAAGTCTGGGGGCCGGCGCGTCAGCTCGACCTCGTCGCCAGCCGCAAGCTCACCTTGGCCGCGCAGGCCTCCGGGGTCACCGCGCTGCTGCTGCGGGTGGGCGCGGAACCCTTGCCCTCGACCGCGGAGACCAGATGGATCGTGCGTGCGGCGCATTCGCCGCCTTCCGCGCCCTGGCATGCGTGGGGCGCGCCAATGTTCGACGCCCAGCTGGTTCGCAACCGTCATGGCCCGGTCGGGCGGTGGATCATGGAATGGAAATCTGATGAGTGCTTTTTTACCGAACCGGCGACGCATCCTCAGCCTGTGGCTGCCACACCTGCCCATCGACCGCATCAGGCGGCAGCTATCGGGCAACAACGGCGCGCAAGCTGAAAATTCCAAAGCGGTTTCGAGCCAAGTCTCTCACGATACGACCGGTGCGCTCCCTCTCCCGCTTGCGGGGGAGGGCCGGGGTGGGGGCGGCGGCAACGGCAGTGCCTGTGGCTTACCCCTCTCCCTAACCCTCCCCCGCAAGGGGGGAGGGAACGACACCGTCTTCGACGCTCCCTGCGTCATCGTCGCCAGGCAAAACAACGCACTGCTGATTGATGCGCTCGACGAGACCGCCATGCGCGCCGGCCTGTCGATCGGCCTGCCGCTCGCCAATGCCCGCGCCATCTGTCCCGAGCTGACGGTGTTCGATGCCGACGCGGCGGCCGACCGCAAGACGCTCGGCGACATCGCCGACTGGTGCGATCGCTTCACGCCGCTGGTGGCGCTCGATCCGCCGCATGGGCTGTTTCTGGACATCACCGGCTGCGCCCATCTGTTCGGTGGCGAACGCGCGTTGCTGCAGGCCGCCAGCGGCGCGCTTGCGCGGCAGGGCTTTGCCGTCAGCGCCGCGATCGCCCGTACCCCGGTTTGCGCCCGCACCCTGACGCGGCAGGCGTCCGGAATAATCATTGCCGACGGCGAGGAGGCCGCGGCCGTCGGTCCGCTGCCGGTCTCCGCGCTCGGCGCTGACGAGGCCATTACCGGCGGCCTGCGCCGCGCCGGCTTGAAGACTATTGGCGACGTCGCCGCGCGCGGGCGTCACGAAATCACCGCGCGCTTCGGCGCAGGCTTCACTTGTTTGCTGGAACAGGCGCTGGGGCAGGGCGATGCGCCGATCAGCCCGCGAAAGCCGCTGCCGGATTACATTGTCGAGAAGCGCTTTCCCGAACCGGTCGCCACCGAGGCCGTGATCGCGCTGAATTTGTCCGCGCTGTCAGCCATGCTGGTCACGGCGATGGACCGGCAGGGCAAGGGCGCGCGGCGGCTGGAAGCCAGCTTCTTCCGCACCGATGGCGCGGTGCGCACGATATCGGTCGAGACCGGACGGCCCGTAACCAGGGCGGAGGTGATCGGCCGCCTGTTTCGCGAGCGGCTCGATGCGCTGAACGATCCGCTCGACCCCGGTTTCGGCTTCGATCTCGTCAGGCTTTCCGCCAGCCGCACCGAAATCGTGGTGCAGCAGCAGCGTGACCTCGACTCCAATGTCCATGACAATGACGCGCTCGCCGCGCTGATCGACCGCATCGCCGCCCGCATCGGCGGCAGGCGCGTCGTCGTGCATCTGCCCGAGGATACCCACATTCCCGAACGCGCGGTGCTGGCCGCACCGGCCCAGCATCACCTGGCGGCCGCAGCGCAGGCGGCATGGCCGGCGCGTGTCGAAAGCGAGCCGCCGCTACGCCCGTTGCGGCTGTTCGACCGCCCGGAGCCGATCAAGGTGCCGTTCGCAACCGTGCCCGACGGACCGCCGCATCAATTCACCTGGCGCCGCGTCACCCATGCGGTGGTGCGGGTGGAAGGGCCGGAACGCATCGCCATGGAATGGTGGAAATCGGACGGCGCTGGCCCGACGCGGGATTACTTCCGCATCGAGGATGAGGCGGGCTTGCGCTTCTGGATCTTTCGCGACGGGCTTTATGAAAGCGAACCAGCGGAGGGGGCAGGCCAGCCATCTTCTATCCGATGGTTCGTGCATGGGCTGTTCGCATGAACGGCCCCGCGAACATTACGCAAGTTGAAGCAAAGCCCGGCTATGCCGAGATCGGCATCACCACCAATTTCTCGTTCCTGCGCGGCGGCTCGGATCCGCGCGCCTATGTGCATCAGGCCAGCGAACTCGGCCTTGCCGCGATCGGGATCGCCGACCACAACACGCTGGCCGGCGTCGTGCGGGCTTGGAAAGAACTGGATAACCCCGAGGTCACGCAGAAGCCAAGGCTCCTGATCGGATCTCGCCTGGTCTTCATCGATGGCACGCCGGACATTCTGGCCTATCCGCGCGACCGCGCCGCCTACGGCCGGCTGTGCCAAATGCTCACCCGCGGCAAGCGCGGCAATGAAGCCAAAGCGTTTTCGAGCGAAGTGGAAACCGGTTCGCGTCAAGAAAACGCGTCAAATGAAGAATCTGGAGCTCCGTTTCGATTCCATCGAAACGGAGAAGGTTCCCAGCGGGTTGAGAAAGGCGAATGCCATCTGGGGTTCGACGACCTGCTCGAATTTTGCGAAGGCCAGCTTCTGGTGCTGATTTTGCCGCACCGCTTCGATGCGGCGGGCGCGCAAAAAATCCTGGAGCGCCTGAACGACAGCCGCGCCGATGGCGTGTGGCTCGCCGCCAGCATTCTTTACCGGGGCGACGACAAGCGCCGCCTGGCGCGGCTGCATCGCCTGGCGCTGGCCGCCAAAGTCCCGCTGCTGGCGACCAACGAGGTGCTGTACCACCATCCCGCCCGCCGTCCGCTGCAGGACGTGCTGACATGCATCCGCGAGAAGACCACCATCGACGCCATCGGCCGGCGCCTGGAAGCCAATGCCGAGCGCCATCTCAAGCCGCCGCATGAAATGGCGCGGCTGTTTCGCGACGTTCCCCAGGCGATCGCGGAGACCATGCGTTTTGCGGAACGCATTTCGTTTTCGCTCGACCAGCTCAAGTACCAGTATCCCGACGAGCCGGTGCCGCCGGGCAAGACCGCGCAGCAGCACCTGGAGGATCTGACCTGGGCCGGGGTCGATGAGTATTTCAACGGGGGGATCGACGACAGGCTGCGGGCCACCCTGCGCAAGGAACTCGCGCTGATCGCCGAGCTCAACTACGCGCATTACTTTCTGACCGTGCATGACATCGTTCATTATGCGCGCCGCCAGAACATCCTCTGCCAGGGCCGCGGCTCGGCGGCAAACTCGGCCGTCTGCTACGTGCTCGGCATCACCTCGGTCGATCCGACCAAGGTCGATCTCTTGTTCGAGCGCTTCATTTCCAGGGAACGGCTGGAGCCGCCCGACATCGACGTCGATTTCGAACATTCGCGGCGCGAGGAGGTGATGCAATATGTCTACCGCCGCTATGGCCGCCACCGCGCCGCCATCATCGCAACCGTCATCCACTACCGGCCGCGGTCCGCGATCCGCGATGTCGGCAAGGCGCTGGGGCTGACCGAGGACGTGACCGCAGCCCTCGCCGATACCGTATGGGGAAGCTGGGGCCGGGGCCTCAACGAGATGCAGGTCCGCCAGGCCGGGCTTGACCCGGCGAATGCCATGGTCGAACTCGCGGTCGCGCTCGCCACCGAGCTGATCGAGTTTCCCCGCCACCTGTCGCAGCATGTCGGCGGCTATGTGCTGACGCAGGACCGGCTCGACACCTATGTGCCGATCGGCAATGCGGCGATGGAGGACCGCACCTTCATCGAATGGGACAAGGACGACGTCGACGCGCTCAACATGATGAAGGTCGACGTGCTGGCGCTGGGCATGCTGACCTGCATCCGCAAATGCTTCGACCTGATCGACGCCCACAAGGGCGATCGCTGGGATCTGGCCAGCGTCCCGCAGGACGACAGGCCGGTCTACGACATGCTGTGCCGGGGTGAATCGCTCGGGGTGTTCCAGGTCGAGAGCCGCGCCCAGATGAACATGCTGCCGCGCCTGAAGCCGCGGACCTTCTACGATCTCGTCATCGAGGTCGCGATCGTCCGCCCCGGTCCGATCCAGGGTGACATGGTGCATCCTTATCTGCGGCGGCGGAACGGCATCGACGAGGTCAGCTATCCATCGCCGTCGCCCGAACACGGTCCGCCGGATGAATTGCATAGGGTGCTGCACAAGACGCTCGGCGTGCCGCTGTTCCAGGAACAGGCGATGCGGATCGCGATCGAGGCCGCCAGATTCACCCCCGAGGAAGCCAACGGGCTGCGCCGCGCGATGGCGACCTTCCGCAATGTCGGCACCATCGGCAGGTTCGAAGACAAGATGATCGGCAACATGATCGTGCGCGGCTATGCGCCGGACTTCGCCAGAAAATGCTTCGAGCAGATCAAGGGGTTTGGCTCTTACGGTTTTCCGGAAAGCCATGCCGCAAGCTTCGCCCAGCTCGTCTATATCTCGTCATGGCTGAAGCACCACCATCCCGACGCCTTCTGCTGCGGGTTGCTCAATTCCCAGCCGATGGGCTTTTACGCCCCCGCCCAGATCGTCGGCGACGCCCGCAGCAACGGCGTCGAGGTCCGCGAGGTCGATGTCTCCTTCAGCTTCGGGCAGAACACGCTGGAGGAGGGGAAAGGAAGATATTGCGCAGTGCGGCTCGGGTTCCGCCAGATCGACGGGTTTCACTGGGTCGATGCGGATGAGGAGCGGTTGAAACAAAGCCAGTCGTCGTTCCGGGGCACGCGAAGCGTGAACCCGGAACCTCGAGATTCCGGGTTCGATGCTGTCGCATCGCCCCGGAATGACGACAGAGAAATCGACTGGGCCGAGCGCATCGTCGCCGCGCGAAATCGCCGTCCGTTCGCCTCGCTGGAGGATTTCGCCCGCGACACCGGCCTGCCGAGGCGGGCGCTGATCCTGCTGGCGGACGCCGATGCGTTCCGCTCCATCGGGCTCGATCGCCGCGCCGCGCTGTGGGCGGTGCGGCGGCTGCCCGCCGGCGTGCCGTTGCCGCTGTTCGAGGCCGCGACTGCGCGCGAGCAGCCCGACGAGATTGCACAACCACTGCCGCTGATGACGCTGCCGGAGCAGGTGGTCGCCGATTACCAGACCGTCCGATTGTCGCTGAAGGGCCACCCGATGGAATTCCTGCGCGGGATGTTTGCCAGCGAGCAGGTGGTCGCCTGCAACGAGGTCAACCATCGCAACGACAGGCGCCGGGTCCGCTGTGCCGGCGTGGTGCTGGTACGGCAGCGTCCGGGCAGCGCCAGGGGCGTCGTGTTCATGACTCTCGAGGACGAAACCGGCATCGCCAACATCGTCGTCTGGCCCACGGTGATGGAGCAGTATCGCAAGGAGGTGATGGGCGCCCGCCTCATCCTGGTCGAAGGCTATATCCAGAGCAGCCCGGAACAGGTGACGCATCTGGTGGCGCAGCGGCTGTTCGACCGTTCCCACGAGCTGATCGGCCTCGCCAATGACTCAATCAGCCGCAAACACCCGGTGCCGGCAGGCCCTACACTGATCGAGCCGCTCAACGACGACCGCCGGCAGGACCCTGGCAATCCCGCGCAGAAGATTCGTCATCCCCGCAACGTCCGCATCCTGCCGCCGTCGCGGGATTTTCATTGAGCGGCTACCAGTAGATCAATCCCCGCTGCGTCCTTCCGACGTAACTTCCTGCAAATTTCGCCAGCCTTTGCTTTTCGGCGCAATGCGCCGCCAGCGCCTCGTACAGCCTTGTCTCGATGAACGGGGCGTGATCCCTGCTGGTCGAGGCCGCCTCGGCGGTTGCCGTTATCAGGGCGCTGATCTGGCGTATCAGCAGATCGTCGGTTGATAGCTGCATATCCTTCTCCTTCGATCACCGTCCCGCCAGTGTTCCTGATTTCGGGACTCGGATGCAAGTCGCAACCTTCAGCGAAGGGTGAACCTGCGCATTTCCTGCAACCGGACGCGGCAATATTCCCGGTACAAGATGTTGATGAGCTTCCACATGGTGGACTCCACTGAGTTATCAGCGGCCACCCTATGTCGGCACTGTTTCGGGACTTCTTTCTCGCCCGGGAAAACGGCTTCGCGGGGAAGCGCGGATGTGTCATGCCGCCGCGGCCACGAAACACCTTCACGGCGTCGTGATCTTGTCCGGCTGGAAGTAGACATCCGCCTTCATTCCGACCGTGAGCTCTCCCGGGCCCGTCACCGCAACCATCACCCGAACGATATCCACCTCGCTCTGGTTGCGCGATCCCGGCGGCTCAAGGCGGCCGGGCTCGACCAGCGGCGCGACCGAGGCGACGCTGCCCTCGAACTCGCGGCCGGGAAACGCGGTCACCCGCACGGTTGCGGCCTGGCCAACCCTGATCGCCCCGATGTCGCGTTCGTCCAGTTCTGCGCGCACGCACAGGGACGAGAGGTCGGCGAGCTGCAGCGGCGGCTGCGGCGAACCGGGCGAGACGGCCTCGCCCATCCGCACATTGACCTGCAGCACAGTGCCGTCAATCGGAGCGCGCACCGTCATTTTATCGAGGGTGGCGCGCGCGATCGCAAGTTCCGACCGCGCGATACTGAGCTGTCCCTCCAGCGAGGTCGGCAAGGCGGCGTCGTCCTCGGCGGTGCGAAGCTCCTCCCGCTTTGTCAGCAGTTCATTCTGGGCGCGCGTCAGTGCCAGCCTGGCGGCGGTCAGGTCGGCATCCGGCCCGCCATGGGCGCGCAGCTTCGCAGCAGCCCGGTCCACGGCGGCTTGCGCCTCATATTGCGCCCGTTCCGCCTCGGCCATGGCATCCTGGGCCCTGCGCCGCGTTCTTGCGCTGCCTGTCGCCGATCGTTCATCCCGCGCGCGTTCGCGGATGGCGACCTGGGTTTCCGCCGCCGCCAGCCTGGCCCGAAGCTCGTCGTCGGCGAGCTGGATCAGCGGTTCGCCGGCAAACACCTTGTCGTTGGCCTTTACCAGCACCTTGTGGACCACGCCGAGGACAGCCGCGGCGACCTTGATCTGGCCGGAGCAGGCTTCGACGCGGCCGGGCGCAACCGCCTGCCAGCGTTTTTCCGGCGGTGTGTCGGCCGAAAGGCCCCACATCGCCGGCCTGCCGGGGCCGGCTGCTTTCACCACAAACAGCACCCCGAGGACCGCGATCGCGGCGAGAGCGGCAGCCACAGCTATCCGGCGCTTCGACATCACGCGTGGTCCTCCAGCACGTTGCGTTGCGGCTTGCCGCGCTCCTCGCCAATGATCCGTCCGTCCTCGATGTGAACGACCCGGTCCGCGAACGGCAACAGCCGCGGATCATGCGTCACGATCAGCACGGCGCGCCCCGGTTCGCGGGCGACCTCCGCCAGCAGCTTCATGATCGCCTGGCCGTTCTCGCCATCGAGCGCGGCTGTCGGCTCGTCGGCAAGTATGATGGCGGGGTCTGCGACAATGGCCCGGGCGATCGCGACGCGCTGCTGTTCGCCGCCGCTGAGTTCGCGCGGATACGCCTTTGTCTTGTGGGCCAGACCGACCCTGGCCAACGCATCGCGGGATCTCGCCCTTGCCGCCCTGGCGGGCTCGCCGCGCACGTCGAGCGCCAGCCGCACATTGTCGCTGGCAGACAGGGTCGGAAACAGGTGAAACGACTGGAAGACGAATCCCACATGCTCGCGCCGGAGCCGCGCCAGCTCCTCGGGATCGGCGCCGGCGGTCGGTTGCCGGCAGATGCGAACCGTTCCTTCCGTCGGCGACAGCATGCATCCGAGAATGGACAGCAGCGTGGTCTTGCCGCTGCCGGAAGGCCCCATCAGCAATGTCAGTTCGCCGCCGCCGAGCGAAAGGCTGACGCCCCTCAGCGCTGCAACCCTGGCAGCGCCGCTGCCAAGGTCCTTTGTTACGCCGATGGCCTCGAGCAACGGGTCGGTCATCGCGTGAACACCATGGCAGGATCGATGCGGGTGACCTGGACGATCGCTGCAAGGGATGAGCCGACGCACATGATGATGGTCAGAACCAGCAGTCCGCCGACCAGTCCGGGCGTGATGACGATCGGCAGGGCGGATTCGGCGGTCATTCGCACGATGAGGTCGCCGATCAGCACTGCGATGGAGAAGCCGATGACGGCACTGAGCAACGCCTGCCAGATGATGACCTGGTAGATATAGCGCCGCGACGAGCCCATGGCCCGCAGGGTGGCAAATTCGTTCAGGTGCTCCTTCGTACTTGCGTAAAGCGTCTGCGCGACAACGACGGTGCCGACGATCACGCCAAGCAGGGCGCCGGCGAAGAGCGCGGCGCCGGCGCCGGTGCCGAACAGCCAGAACGATCGGCTGCGTTCGCGGAACTCGGCCGGGGTGAGAACCTCGACCCCATCGATGTTCGACATCAGTTGACGGCGAGCGTGATCGAGGTTGGCGTCGGCGCCAAGGCGGACAATGAGATAGGTGGCCTTGCCGGAGGGAACCCCCGTATGCGTCCGCGCCCGGTCGACGTCCATGAACACGAACGGCGTCGTGGTGAACGAACGGATGCCGCTGGTCACGGCCGCCACCCGGACCGGCTGTTGCCGGATTTCGGCGGTCGCCCCCATCCCGGAGACGCCAAGACGGTCAAAATAGGTCCTGTCGACCGCGACTGCTTTCGGCGTCGAGAGCGCCTCGATCCGGCCTTCGACCAGGTTCCATGGCTGCAGGCCGCCTGATCGCAGATCCGAACCGACAATGAAAACCGGGGTCGTCGCGCCGCCCGCTACGCGCCAATCTGCAAATCCGATCACGACGGGAGTGGCGTCCGCCACGCCGCTGATGGCAAGCGCGCGGTAACGCTCGCGCGTGTTGAGCAGGGAAGGGTCCTCGAAGCATTTCGTGCCCCGCGGCATCACCCAGAGGTCGGCGGAGGCGTGGTCGATCATGGTCGTCACCATGCGTCCGAAGCCCAGATAAAGTCCCATCTGAACCGTCACCAGCACGATGGAAAACACGATCCCGATCACCGTCGCAACGAAACGCAACCGGTCATGAAACAGGTTTCGCAATGCGAGGGTGAAAACCAGCGGCATGGTGGGCTCAGCTATTTTCGGTCCAGTGTCAATTCGGGCTTCATGCGCTGCGCATGCCGCGTATCGTCTGGTTCAGCCGCGAGATCGGTAGCGCGCCGCCGATGGCGGCGGCGAGCGACCAGCTGACGATCAGGGTGCCGCCGAACACGGTCGCGGCCTTGCCGATCGCAGACAGGCCGGTGTCGAGTAGCGCGTATTGCAGCCACACGGCGGGCGCATAGTGAACCAGATACATGCGGTAGGCATTGGCCGAAAGACTGTCGAACGCCCATACCAGCCGGTGCGCAAAGCGCAGGCAGATCGCCAGCGAGCAGAGGCAGCTGGTCGCGCAGGCCACGGCGAAACCGGCGCCGGACGCGAGTTTCGCGATCAGGGGAGCGTTGCTCCAGTCCGCCACCACCACCGACGTCGGCGCGGCCCAGAGCAGGAAACCGGCAAGGGCTGCGGCAAGCCATGCCGGCCAGCGCCGCGCCAGCACCCCGTCGCAATCGAGCAGGCCGCGATTGAGTCCGCAACTTCCGACCGCCACGCCGGCAGCGAAATAGACGAGGTAGTGCAATGGGCGGCTGGATTGGAATGCGAAGGCGCCGACGTTTACCCATGCAAAGGGCGAATAGGCCAGCAACAGTGGAATATAGGCTGCCGCGGAAATCGTCGTCAGGCCGACCAGGAACCGGACAGGATTCACGTCTTCGACCAGCCGGGCAAGCCGCCGCTCCCATCCCGGCATGAACCGGTGGGCCGCGGCCGCGAGAATGTTGAATGCCAATAGCTGGCCCAGGAACCACTGCGGTCCGCAGGGCCAGAACGGCAGCGCAAGCCAATGCTGCCAGTAGGCCGCAAGATCGGGATCCGCGGCCGTGACGCGATAGGCCGGGTAATAGGCGAGCGGTGCAAGGAAAGCGACGGCCAGCGCGAACGGAACGCCGATGCGCAGCGCGCGGTCTGACAAGAACTTCCCGCTTCCCCTGCCTGCAAGGCCTGGTGACACGAACAGGCCGGAGAGGAAGAACATCAGCGACATCAGCCCCACGTCTTGCCAGGCGCAGAACAGGTCGAAGCCGAACCATCGCTGGCTGTCGATGACCGGAAAGGCCAGCCACAGATAGGGCGTGCTGTCGAACGGATACGCGGTGGCCGGAAGCGAGGCGAGGTAGGGCAGAACCGAGTGGAACGCGAGCACGATCAGAATCACAACCGCCCGAAGATTGACCAGGGCCAGGCTTGATCTGCTCATGTTCGCAAGGCCTCGCGCCAGTTCTGCAACATCCGCACGAGCATATCTCTGTCCCGAGATACGCAACTGCGCCCATATATTGGTCTGCAATTCGCCGGCAACGTGACAATTTGGTGGCGTGCCATGGCGGCAGACCGGGATGGCTGCTCCGGTTGCACTGCAGCGCGGTCCGGAGGCCTGAGGCCGAGCCGCTGATTGAGACCCGCTGCGGTCAATCGGCTCCGTCGCCTTCGCCTTTCTTGAGGTCGCCGTCCTCCTTGACCATCGTGAGCAGCTTCAGCGTCAGGAACGTGAAAACCGCGACGGTCACCGCGACGTCGTAGCTGCCCAGCCCGACCGAGACGCCGATCGCGCCGGTCGCCCACAGGCTCGCCGCCGTCGCGGTGCCCTGTACGCTGTGGCCCAGTTTGAGGATCGCGCCGCCGCCGATGAAGCCAATGCCGGTGATCAGTCCTTCGATGACCTTGGCCATGCCGTCGGGGGAATGCACGAGCAGGTTTTCGCTGGCCTGCACGAATCCGCAGCTTGCGAGGGCGACAAGCGGAAAGGTTCGCAGCCCGGCGCTTCGCGTGCGCTTCTCCCGATCCCAGCCGATCGGGACCGCGAGCGCGAAGGCCGCGGCGAGGGCGAGAAAATGTGTGCCTATCTGAAACCTGTTCAATAGTCTGTGCCGTGAAACGAAAGCCCCGTCCGTGTGATACACGACAGGCCCGCCGCGAGACAATGCTTCTCCCGTCAGACCGGAGCCGGCGATCGTCCCGCTGCATCGCGGGATATCTTCGGTTGCACGCTCAGGTTTGGAAGTCGCCACCCACGATGATCGGCTTCTCTGCGGCCGGAGAGGCTGGAGCTTGCGCCAGGCCGTCGTGCTCAGCCAGGAACTTGATGCCGTAGGTCTTGCCGCGGCGCCACACGACCTCGCAGCCCTGCCGCTTCGGATGCTCCGGCACCAGCGCCAGCAGGAAGCGGTCCCTGACGTCGATCGCGGCATCGGTTGCGATCTTGGCGCCGCCTGGCGAGACATCGAGGACGAAGCATTCGATCTTCGTCACGCCGTCATCGACCGTCATCCAGGTCGGCCGCTTGCGCAATTCGCGCCGCGGCTCTCGCTGAACCTTTGTCTTTGCGTCTTCTAAAGGCATATGACCATCCGTCGTTGAGCCGGCCAGGCGCAACCGGTCCTTACCTTGAAGGATATTCTGTAAGGTTCCCTTAGTTGATTAAGTTCAAGTTTACCGGTCTGGAGACGGATGATTAATGCACCGGCATGCGCGCCAGGCTGACGCCGGCAGCCGCCGGTATCGCGCCCGGCGGCCCGCTTGCAACCGCAGCCTCGGTCCGATAGCGGGGTAGCTCATGGTCGAGCGAATATGCGACGCACAGCGCGAGGCTCGCCCAGACCGCCGCACTGAAATAAAGCGACATCCAGGCGATCTCGCCCTTCCACTCGGCAAGGTCGTGCGTCACCACCCAGCGCGTGCTGACGTCGCGGAGACCCTCGCGGGGTCTTAGGCGCCGGTCGCCATCGGCAGCCCCGGTCCGCCAGCGACTGAGGTACATCGGGACGTCGACGCTCATTAGAAACGCCAGGTAGAACGCGATCCCGCCGATCGTCACGGCGAGGACCACGCGCACCGATCCATGAAATTCCGGCAGCAGCCGGCAAAGCCCGACCCCGATGATGAAGAAGGCGACCGCCCATAGCGAATTCTCGATCGCGTTACCGAGGTAATTCCGGGTCAGCACCGCATGCCATGACAGGTATTCGGCGACCAGGATCAGGGGCACGATTACCCATGCCGCAGTCACGGCGGTTTCCGCGCCCGTCATCGTGCCCAATTGGTGCAGGATGATCGCCCACTGCGCCACGAAGCAGAGCTCGGCCACCGTCGCCACCGAGCGGCCGACGACGACGCTCGACAGCCAGGTGTCGAACAGGCAGATCCGCTGCACGTCGGCGCGCGGCAGGACCGAGCGGAAGGCGCAGCCGAAAACATACGCCGCACAGAGCAGCAGCATGAGTTCGATCCCGGAGCCGGTACCGCCCGGCGTCTGCTGGGGAAGCAGCCGATACAGCCAGAACCAGGCCGCGATGTTGACCGCGCTGACGACGCTCAGCAGGCCCCACCACCAGGAAACGGGGTTGGACCAGGCCAGGGAATCCGGCCGCGCCCGCCATTCCAAACTCATTCGCTGCTCCAAAATTTACTGAACTGACATCTGATTGCAGCAATAGTGTCATAAATCGCGGCTGGTCACGAAAAAATACGTGTGAGAGGTTCTCCCTGTTCGGGAGCGGCTCGGACCAGGTGATGCGGGTCTTGGTGGTTGCGGTGCCGCAGGCCGAGGAGCGCGGCATCCATCGAATGGCCCGCGCTGGCGCGATGGCGATCGCTTCGCGCTGGCGTCTGCCGTTCGTTGGTAGGAGCGGCGCAGACGCGCCGTTTCCCCCTCACGGGCCTGGCGCGCAGAACGCCGGGCGCGTACCTCAGAAATTCACCCGGTTCGAGATCGCGCCATCGACGACGAGATTGGAGCCTGTCGTGTACGAGGAGGCCGGGCTCGCCAGGAACACGGCGGCGTTGGCAATCTCCTGCGGGGTCGCCATGCGGCCGGTCGGGTTGCGTGCCAGCGTATCGTGGTAACGCTTGGGCATGTTCTGCTCGATCGTGTTCCAGATCCCGCCCTTGAAATAGACCGTGCCCGGCGACACCACGTTGACGCGGATCTTCTTGCCCGCATATTGCCGCGCCAGCCCCTTGGCCATGTGGATCAGTGCCGCCTTGATCGGACCGTAGGAGCTGGCGTTGTCGGCCTGCGCGGCGGAAATTGAAGAGATGATGACGCAGGCGGCATCGCCGCGCTGCTCGCCGCTGGCTTCGAGGAAGGGCCGCGCGGCCTCGAACGCATGCACCGCGCCGAGCACGTCGAGCCGGAAATTCTGCTCCCATGACGCGGCATCGCCGCCCTGCGCCATGGCGCCGGCGTTGGAGAACAGCATGTCGATGCTGCCCAGTTCCCGGGCGACATCCGTAATCCACGATTTCAGCGCGGCGCCGTCGGTGACGTCCACGGGGGCGCCGGTCGCCCGAACGCCCTTGGCCTTCAGTTCGGCCACGGTGGCCGCGACTTGATCGGCGTTGCGGGCGCAGACAGCGACGCCGGCGCCTTCGCCCGCCAGTGTATCCGCGATCGCCCGCCCAATGCCGCGCGTGCCGCCAAGCACGATTGCGTTTCTCCCCTTCAAACCCAAATCCATTTGTTTTTCCTTTGTTGATCCGCGCTGCATAGGTGCGGCGTGCATTGTAACGGCGCGGACGGCTGCGAAGAAAGCTTAAACTGCGCAAACAACGCTGTCTCTTCATCGAGGAGGGCCGATGATCGAAACAAACCTCGGGCGATCAGCGCCGCGAGAACGCGATGGCAAGAAAATCGCGAGCTATCGCCAACTATTGTCCCGACGGGGTCCGCAGCCCGTGCCAGGCGTCGCGCACCTGATGATAATGCACTTCCGGCAGATAGTCCGGCGTGTTGAGGCCGAGCGTCTTGACGTCGAGCCGTCCAATGGCGCTGAGGAGGGTGTAGGAGGCGATGACGCGATCGCGCTGCGCGCCGATCAATCGCGCCTTCGCCAAAACCAGGTCCTGCTGCGAGTTGAGCACGTCGACCGTGGTGCGCTGGCCGCCGGCCGCTTCACGCCGCACGCCGTCGAGGGCGACGGTGGCGGCGCGCACCTCGGACTCGGACGCGGCGACGGCGACCTTGGCGCCTTCATTGGCGACCCAGGCGCCGACCGCCGCCGTGCGTGCCTGGTTGCGGAACAGGTCCAGCACCAGCCGGCTTTGGGCCGCGATTTCCTTGGCCTGTCGGGTCCGCGAGGCCGCAAGGCCGCCATCGTAGATCGGTTGCGTCAGTTGGCCGGCCACCGAGGCTTGGTCCGTCCCGAAGCTGCCGAGGGTGGCGTCCGTCTGCCTGTTGCGGCTGACGCTGCCCTGCAATTCGATCCTCGGCATCAAACTGCTCTCGGCGACGCGGATGGAGGTGGAGGCGACGTCAACGTCAAAGCTTGCCGCCATCACCGTCGGATGCTGCCGGAAGGCGAGGCCTGGAGCGTCCTCGCGGCTGCGCGGCAGCAGGCGGTCGACGGTTTCCGCCGGGCGGAGCTGGGTCGGCGCGTTGCCGATCACCTGGCTATAGGTCGCCTGGCTCACGGCCAGATTGACTTCGGCGGCATTCAGATCGGCGCGCCCGCGGTTCAGGCGAGCCTCGGCCTGCGCGGTATCGGTCGGGGTGACGTCGCCGGCATTGAGCCGCTTTCGGGTAATGTCGAGCGTTTCCTGCAGGAACGCAACATTGGCCCGCTGGGCTTCGACCAGTGATTGGTTGGCCAGAACATTTGTGTAGACGGTGACGGCGTCAAGCAGCACGCCCTGACCAACGTTGCGCAGCGCCTCGCGGCCTGATTGCACCTGCAACTCCGCCACGCGCACGCTGTTGGCGGTCTTGAAACCGTCGAACAGCGTCTGGGTCACGGTGACCCCGACGGTCCATGGCCTAAGGGTTGCGGACTGGATCGTGTTGTCGGGCAGCAGGTTCCGCACGGCCTGAAGGCCGGCCGATAGCCCGGCCACGATCTGCGGCCGGTAGCCCGAAAGCGCCTGCGGCACGTTCTCGTCGGTAGCGCGCTGGCGCGCGCGCTCGGCATTGAGCTGGGGATTGGTCTGATAGGCCTTGGTCAGCGCCTCCGGGAGGCTTTCGCCTTGCGCGGCCGGCGCGGCCAACGCCACGCACGTCACAACGCCCAAGGCAATGCTCGATCGAAACGCGCGCCGTCCGGCACGACCGAATACTATCTTGCGCTTACGCATCTGATGCCGTCGCGAACACGAGGACGTAACAGTCCATCCTGATGAAAACCCGCGCCATCTCGCCTGAACTTAGTCCCGTGGGAAACCGGCTTGCCTATCTCGCGCCACCCGACCGCAGTGCTATTCTATCTGTCCATGCTGCGGTGCGGCAACAGATAAACCGCTGCGCGACATTAACGCACACCGCCTTCTTTTTGCGGGTGGGCTCACCGGCGAAGCCTGGCGTGTCGTGCTCTCTGTGGTGCTGAAGCGGGGAAGGGGACGATAGCGCAGTGCTGCTCCGGCCTCGCCGCCCTACCTGTTCCTGTTCACCGGCTTGCGCTTCTCGATGAACGCGGCCATGCCTTCGGCGCGGTCTTCCAGGGCAAAGGTCGCGTGGAACAGGTTGCGCTCGACGTTCATCCCCTCCGACAGCGGGGTCTCGAAGGCGCGGTTGATGGCTTCCTTGGCCATGGCGGCCGCAGGGCGCGACATCGAGGCGATTTTTTCGGCGGCCGCCAGCGCCTCTTCCATCAACTTGTCCGCCGGCACGACGCGGCTGACGAGGCCGGAGCGCTCGGCCTCCGCGGCGTCCATCATGCGTCCGGTCAGGCAGAGGTCCATGGCCTTGGACTTGCCGACCGCGCGCGTCAGGCGCTGGGTGCCACCGATGCCCGGTATGGTGCCGAGCGTGATTTCCGGCTGGCCGAATTTCGCGGTGTCGGACGCAATGATGATGTCGCACATCATCGCCAGTTCGCAGCCGCCGCCGAGCGCGTAGCCGCTGACGGCCGCGATCGTCGGCTTGCGGCAGGTGGCGACACGGTCGCCGCCGATCGACGCAAAGTCGCTGGAGAACATGTCGATGAAGCCTTTCGGCTGCATCTCCTTGATATCGGCGCCGGCGGCGAACGCCTTTTCGCTGCCGGTGAGCAGAATGCAGCCGATCCGGTCGTCGTTCTCGAACGCATCGACGGCGGCGGCGATCTCGCGAAACACGCCAAACGACAGCGCGTTGAGCATCTTCGGTCGATTGAGCGTGATGATGCCAACCGCTCCCTTGCTCTCGACAATGATGTGTTCGAACGTCGCCATGGTTCACCTCGGGTAGCCGATTTCGCGGGCAATGTGCCCGTTGGCGAGGTGGGCTTCAAGTGGGAGCGCGGTACAGCCGGGTGCGTGGCAGCCTCCGTTGCACGGATATGAACTACGCCAGGAGCATGCGCGCCGCGGAGGCCATCGTCAGCAGGGCGCCGACCGCAATCAGGATCTTTCCGATCAGCGAAGCTTGATCCAGACCGTCGCCGCTGGATGCCATGGCCGTTGGTGGTGATGCGGGCCTCAGTGGAGCGATCGCGACCGTCTGCTCCGAACGGGTTTCCTGCAAGCTCTGATCGAACTCATTGCGCGGACCGGAAAAAAGTCCGGCGCGATCGGCGGGAACTTGCGCCTCAACCGTTCCGCTCGCCGCCGCCAGCAGGTTGAAGCCGGCCTTGGCCGTCATCGCCTCCGACATCGCTCTCGCGCTGTCGGGCGCGGCATCCGGCAGATTCATTTGCGCGTTGGCGTTGGCCACCCAGGCCGGGATAGCGGGCGGGCCGCTGCCGCTTACGTCCGCTACTTTCTTGTCCGCCGACTTTTGAGTCGCGGCGGCTTTAACGGCTTTGCGATCGTGTTTGCGAGCGGGTTGGCCCTTCAGACTGCGTAAATGCTGCGCGGATTTTCCTGACGTGCCGCGTATCGATTTGGTAGCCGCGGCCTCGTCCGGGCTGGTTGCGGTTGCCGGCATCGGTGCAGCCAGACACCCCAGGACCCCTGCGACCAACAGCAGTGCCGAGCCTGCGCTGGCTCTCATCATCATGGGGTTGCTCCCGTTGGCCCGCCGGCAGGAAAGAGACTGCGCCGCTTGTCTACAACGCGGCGAAAAAAGGGAATCTTCGAGGAATCGCGCAACTATTGGGCAAGACCGGCGGGCTAGGGCAGTTCCCTCAACGCGTGGAGGGCCAGGTCGGGATGCTAACCATGCCGATCAATGTTAAGAGCGGCTCGTGCGGGAACCCGTCTGCTGAGTCCCGCACGGCGCCAGACCGCCCATCACGATCTTGTGAGGGCATGATCTCGTGTAACAAATTGAAAGATTGAACGAATTGTCGGGTAGGAGCGCGCGTGCGCGAACGGGATGACGAATGGACCGACCTGATGCGGTCGGCCATTTCAGGCGACAGGGTGGCGTATCATCGCCTTCTCAAGGCCGTCACGCCGGTGCTCCGGGCCGCGGCTCGCCGCGGTCTGGCGCGGGCGGGGCAACCGGCCGATCAATCCGAGGACATCGTGCAGGACATTTTACTGGCGGTCCATTTGAAGCGGCACACCTGGGACGTTAGCGCTCCGTTTGCCCCATGGCTGTTTGCGATCGCCCGCAACAAGCTGATCGACGCGTTGCGCCGGCGTGGTCGGCGTATTTTTGTTGATATCGATGATTTCGCCGAGACGCTTGCCGGTGAAACGCCTGCCGAGAGGGCGTCGCCTGGCGAGGTCGCCGCTAGATTGCAATCGCTGCCGGCGCGGCAGCGCGACGTGCTGCGGTCGATCGCGATCGACGGCGCTTCGATCAAGGATACCGCGGCAAGATTTTCGATGAGCGAGGGCGCGGTGCGGGTGGCGCTGCACCGGGGCCTCACCAGCCTGACGGCGAAGTTGCAGGGGCAGTGAGAATGGACACCGATCAGCTTATTCGAACGCTGGCGGCCGACAATGCGTGGCCTCGTCGGTCCGTCGCCGTCGCGCTGATGCTGGGGTTGCTGGCCGCAGCGCCGGTTTCGCTATTGATGTTCTTCACCGAGTTCGGCATCCGGCCCGACGTGATGACCGCGATGCGCAACCCGTTCTTCAGCGTCAAATTCGCGGTGACGCTGGCGCTTGCGATCTCTGCCATCGCCGCCAGCCTGCACCTGTCGCGACCGGAAGCCTCGCTGAAGGGCGTTGGCTGGCTGTTGCTGATACCGGCCGGAATTTTGGCCGCGGCGATCGGTGGCGAGATGATGATACCGCAGCGGTTGCCGATGATGACCCGGCTGGTGGGCAAGAACTCCTGGATCTGCATGATTGCAATCCCGGCGTTGTCGCTGCCGATACTGGCCGGCGCGCTGATCGGGTTGCGTCACGGGGCGCCGGCGCGGCCGGCCGTGGCCGGCGCCGTCGCAGGCATGTTGTCGGCGGGGTTGGCGGCGACGCTTTACGCATCGCATTGTACCGACGATTCGCCGCTGTTCGTCGCCACCTGGTATACGCTCGCGACCGCGCTGGTCGCCGCGGTCGGCGCGTTGGCCGGGTCGAAATGGCTCAGGTACTAGCGGTCGGCGAGCTCTCCTGCATGCGGTGGAAACGCAGCACTTGCTGCGCGGTCGATGGCCGCAGGCGCTCGTAGGTGTCCTTGCACGCATCGAGATCGGTCGGCTCCGCGCCGGACAATTCGTCGCGCATCTTGATGATGGTCACCACGGTTGACCACGACAATCCCGCGACCTTCGCCAGGATCATGACGCCTTCGGCGCGGCTTTCAATCATCATATTCTCGGCGATCGCCACCGGCATGTTCGCCATGGCGGCAATCGACGCATTGACCTCGTCGAACTTGCCAGCCTCGGCAAACTGCGCCACCTGAGGTTCGTCGAGCCGGTCGTGGTCGTGCAGCGACTTGACCAGCGCGTGCGCGATCTCGGTATTCGAGGTAATCGCCGAGGTGGCGGAGCGCGCGCGCCGCGTCGCTTCCTTGACGGCGGTCGGCACCTCGGCCGCTTGCCTTGGGTTGGCGGCCTCCAGCCGCTGCCGAACCGTATGCGACGCTTTGGCAAGCAGCTTCAGATAGAGGTGCCGCGGCATGGCCGGACGCAGGCCGATACAGGTCGCGAGGTCGTCGTTGCCCTCGGCACGGCTGACCAGGCGGCTGAAGCCGCGTTCGGTGAACTCCGCGCCCGGATTGTTGACGGTGCTCTGAATGACATCGTCGTTGCCGCGCTGCACCAGCACATCGGTAACCGCGCCGCTCAGCACCTTGCGCGTCGAAATCGCCATCAGATGCGCCTGGCTCTTGCAGCGTGCATTCTCGATCAGTGTTTGGTCGTCGAGCCGCACCGACTGCGACAACACCGGTCCAGCCACGTCGATGACGTCGTCGAAAGCGAGCGCGCGGATCGTGAGCGGCGGAGCGGTATCGATCTGGGCCAGGCGATTGGCAAGCAATGCCTTGGTTGAAGTTTCGATGTGATCGATCAGGCACTGGAAGACATCGTCGAACAGTCCGACCTGTTCGTCGGAATAGTCCGCCGCGCCGGTGATGAACAGGTCCGTCACCCGGCGCAGGGTCTCGACCCGCCGCGCGACGGTGCCGTGCGCCAGTGTGATCTGCAGCTCGTCGAGCAGGTTGACGGGAGATGTAGCGCGTTTCGAACTCATGGCTCTTTCCTGGAGAATTGGCCGATGACGGATTCTCCGTCGCCGAAAACTGAAATGTATCAGGCGCTGATGATCCGGTTACGTCCCTGCGCCTTTGCCGAATAAAGCGCGCTGTCGGCGCGCGCGAGTAATACGTCCGACGTCTCGTTCGGGTTCAGCGTTGCGACGCCCGCAGAAATCGTGACCTTCATGCCGGACGAGAATGCGCTCCAGTCGAGATCGGAAATGATAACGCGCAAACGGTCGAGGGCTCGTACCGCGCTGTTGGCGTCCATGTCGGGCAGGATGAGCAGGAACTCCTCGCCGCCGTAGCGGCCTAACCGGTCGACGTTGCGGATATTGGCGAACATGGTGATGGCGAAGGCCCGGAGCACTTCGTCGCCGGTGGGGTGGCCGTAGGCGTCGTTGATGCGCTTGAACCAGTCGAGGTCGATGAGCGCGATGGAGCACGGCGACCCGGTGCGTGCGGTGCGGGCGATCTCCTCCTCCAGCATCCGCATGATGCAACGGCGGTTGGAGGCACCCGTCAGTTCGTCGAGTTCTGCGAGCTCCTCGATCCGCTTGTAGGCTTCCCTGAGCTTCAATCCGCTCTGATAGAGCGACTGCTGCAGCGAGTTGGAGAATATCCCCAGGAACATGCCACGCCCGATGGTCAGCACGAACACCAGCAGGGTCGTGAAGCGTTCGAGATAGCTGCCATACGGCATGGAAACTGGCTTGTCGGTCAGAAGGAACAGACCTGCCAGGCCGGTTGTCATCGCCGTCCAGATCAACATCGTCTGGGAGGGCGTAGAACGTAGCGGGAAGAAGCTGAACACAATGAATAGCTTGCACAGGAACATGCCGCCGACCTGCGGCGCCACATAGGCAAAGACAAGCGCGATCAGCATGTATACGGTTGCCTGCGGCGCAACCAGATAGTGGTCCCTGAAACGCTCGTTGAAGCCGATTTCCGACAACAGGATGCTGGCGATGACAAAGGTCAACCCGCACGCCGCGTAGGCCGGACCGATCATTGCGGAGATCGCGCCGGCCTTGGCATAGAGCAGCAGGATTCCGCCATCGATGACGTAGCTGCCGCCGATCATGGCCAGGATTTGGCGGCGCTGTCTGGCCCGCCGCAACAGCAGGCGCGCCGTTGGCTGGGTCTTGCCGCGGTCTAGCTCAGCCGTGGTTACGAATGAGGACGCGGTGCCCATGGTCTCGCCGGTTGATGGAACTCCGCCAAAATCTAGGTGGGAAAGCCTTTAGGTTTGGTATCTTTTGGCCGAATCTGATCCGTTGAACTGCGGCCTTTTGCTTTGTTTCTTAAAGGAAATCTGCTGAAACACCGATCCTGTCGATCCTTCGCCCGGGTTGGGCTGTTCCGAGAATTTGGTAGGGTGGTTCCGCATCGCGCGCTATCCAAGAAAGTTCCTCTATTATGATACCAATTTCGGAGCTTCTTTCGTTCCGGCGGCCGAGATCGCCGGGGCAGTGTGCGTCTGTGGGGTAGATCACACATGCAATCGGAACACCGCAATGTGAAGAATATTGCCCAGCCTGTCGAACCCGCGGCCATCCCCACCAGACCAATCTTGCGAGACGGCCGTTGAGCGCGACCCAGGCAGTATCGGACGACGCTCTGATTGCCCGGATCGCTCTGGGGGATCGGCTCGCCATGCAGGTGCTTTACGGCAGGCACCATGTGAGGGTGTTCCGTTTCGGGCTTCGGCTCGTAAGGGACGAGCAGATCGCGGAAGACATCATCAGCGAGGTGTTCCTTGATGTGTGGCGGCAGGCCGGCAAGTTCGAAGGCCGATCCGCCGTTACCACTTGGCTGCTTGCGATTACGCGGTTCAAGGCCTTGTCGGCGCTCAGGCGCCGCAAGGACGTTGGGCTGGACGACGAGGCCGCAAATGCGATCGAGGATACGTCTGACGATCCGGAAGTGGTCGTGCAGAAGAAGGATACGGGTGAAGCGCTGCGCAAGTGCCTGACCGCACTTTCGCCCGAGCATCGGGAAGTTGTCGATCTCGTCTACTACCACGAGAAGTCCGTGGAAGAGGTGGCCGAGATCGTCGGTATTCCCGAGAACACCGTCAAGACGCGCCTGTTTTATGCGCGCAAGAAATTGGCCGAGTTGCTCAAGGCAGCCGGTATAGAGCGAGGTTGGCCATGATGGCGGCGAGCAAGAAGATGCTGGATCAAGAGCCCGGCGAGATCGAGATGCTGTTGCCCTTTCATGCCGCGGGTACGCTGAACGCGCGTGACGCGCGTCGCGTCGAGGACGCGCTCGCCAGCGATCCCGGACTCGCCCGGCAATATGCCGTCATTCGCGAGGAATACGCCGAGACGATCAGCCTCAACGAGAGCCTGGGCGCGCCGTCCGCGCGCGCCATGCAGAAGCTGTTTGCCGCGATCGACGCCGAGCCGGCGCGCAAGCCTTCGCTCTCGGCAGGTTTGTCAGCCCGCGCATCCGGATTCTTCGCAAGAATGTCGCCGCGCACGCTTGCCTGGTCCGCCAGTCTCGGCGCCATTGCGCTGTTGTTGCAGGCCGGGGTGATCGGTGCGGTGCTGATGCAGAACAAGACCAGTTCGTTCCAGACGGCTTCGCTGAGCATGAATGCGCCGGCGTCGGCGCCAATCACCCGTGATATCGGCAGCAGCCTTGCGCCGCCGCGCGCGCTGGTGCGGTTCGCGCCCGAAGCGCGTATCTCCGATATCACCGCGCTGCTCGACAAATATGAGGCGTCCATCGTCGATGGTGCCAGGGGCGGCCTGTTCCGTCTGCAGTTCGGCAGCAAGGCGGTGGACAAGGAGCAGGCCGCTAGCCTGCTGCGAAAACTGCAGGGCGAGAAGATCGTCGGCCTGGCGGTGGCAACGCCGTGAGCCGCGCCCCGCGCGGCCGGCAGGCCGAGGTCCCATGTTTCACGATAGAATGAGTTGGCTGGTGGAGGCGCGGCGCGCGGTCTTGATGCTGTCCGCGGCCTTGCTGTCGTTGACGGTTTTCGAAAGTTCGCCGGCTCATGCGCAAAGCACAATGCGCTCGCCCAATCTCAATTTGGGCTCGCGGGTGCCTTCCATCAATCCGACGCTTCCGAACGCGCGTTTTTCGCCCAACCTACAACCCGCCTGCGAGCATGCCTTTCGTGGCCCCGATGGCGAATGCTTCGATCGCCCCGCGATGTCGGCCGGCGGCCGCGACGGAGTCTCGACCAAAAAGGGCGAGAACGGCCCGCGCAACAGCAAGGTACAGGCTGCGGGGAAACCTCGCGCGGTCCATAATGAACTCGTGGCGGAAATCGACGGCGCGTTGTCGCAGGCGGAAACCGATGCGCTGGCGCGTCGCCATGGCCTGGAACGCATCGCGTCGCAGAACTTTGCGCTGCTCGGCAGCACCATCGGCCTGTTCCGGATCGTCGATCGCCGCCCGATCGACGCGGTACGCAACAAACTCGCTGCCGACGGTCGCGTGCGGTCGGTTCAGTTCAATTTCCGCCATTTCCTGCAGGACCAGAAGCGGTCCGAGGGTGATCCCGCGCAATACGCCCTTGCGCAGCTTCGCTTGCCGCAGGCCCACGCGCTCGCCCGCGGCATGAACGTCACCATTGCGGTGATCGATTCAGGTATCGACGTCAAACACCCCGAACTCGTCAATTCGGTGGCCGACAGTTTCGATGCGCTCGGAAGCAGGGAGGGTCCGCATATCCACGGCACCGGCATCGCCGGCGCGATCGTCGCCCATGCCCGCCTGATGGGGAGCGCGCCGGAGGCGAGGCTTCTGGCGATCCGCGCTTTCAGCGGCGGATCGACCGGCGGCGAGAGCACGAGCTACGTGATCCTCAAGGGCCTGGACTATGCGACCGAGCACGGCGCGCAGATCATCAACATGAGCTTTGCCGGCCCGAAGGATCCGTTGATCGAGCGCGCCGTGGCCGCAACCGCGGGCAGGGGTATCCTGATGGTAGCCGCGGCAGGCAACGCCGGCGCGAAATCGCCGCCGCTGTACCCCGCCGCCAACCCGAACGTGATTGCGGTGAGCGGCATCGACGCGCGGGAAAAGTTGTTTGCGGCGTCGAACCGGGGTAACCACATCGCGCTCGCGGCTCCCGGCGCAGACATCTTCCTGCCGGCGCCCGGAGAGAAATACCAGATCGCGTCGGGTACTTCGTTTTCCGCCGCTTACGTCAGCGGCGTTGCAGCGTTGATGCTGGAACGAAACCCTGCGTTGAAGCCGGGGGACATTCGTGAGATCCTGACAAGAACGGCCGGCGATCTCGGCGCTCCCGGCCGCGACGACCTGTTCGGGGCAGGAAAGGCTGATGCGTTCGCCGCGGTCACGGCTGCGGCCGCCGTGCCGGCCGCGCCGCTTGCCGCGGTCTCCGGCAAGCCTGCCGGAGGCGAAACCGCGGTGCGCACGCCGTCTCCGAATGACGCTTCCGTGAACCGGGCCCTGAGTGACCCCATGCCATCGATCGCGTCGGAAAAATCAGCGAAAAAAGCCGCCGACCGCCCCGCGGCGCAGTGATTTTCGGCCAGCCGCTTTCCAAAAAAATCCAAGAAAATCGTCCGGAGCCTTTGAACATATCGCCGGGCTGTTGCGACAGAATTCATGTGGGAGCGATCATTCCTCCCCATCGGCTGTATCAGGCGCGAGCGCCCATCCACCCCAAGCGCCCATATGGCTTGACCCGTCCGGTTGTCCCCCCGGACGGGTCTTTTCCTTTCGGGGACGCCGACTGGAAAACCCGGCCGCTTCGGCCTGGTGCTTCAATTTCGGACCAAGCCGTCCCGGGCATCCGGCATGGGGTGATCGGGCAGACCGAACCGACGATAAGTGACGCGACTTGCGCCGAATCCTGGCGCGGTCTCGCAGGCGGTACGCGTGCTCGCGGCCATCGCGCACTGGACAAACCAAGAGTTTTCCACAGAATATGTCAATTGCAGTCGATTGATTCGTCCAGGTTGCGTCTGCGTCCGTTTCTCTCGTTACGGGCTGATTTATGACACAACTTGCTGACGCGGAACGTGGCCGCGAAATCGCCGCGCGCTGGTGCAGTTTGGCCGAGCAACGGCTGGAACACCTCACCGAATTATTCGAGAGCGGGCGCTGGCGTCGCTATCACAACGAAATGGCGCTCCTGCAGAACATCCAGGAAGCCAAGGCCGCTGTTGAAACCTGGCGGAATTTGATGAGGGGTACAGCCTCGCCCGGTCGATCGGCGACGGCGGTCTCGCCCGGCGCAACGCCATCGACGCCACCCACCGACCGCGTTGCGCCCGAGCCGACCCCGGAGCTTGAACCGCAACGCGCCAGGGCTCCGGTTGAAGGTGCAAGCCGGATCATTGCCTTTGAGCCGGGGGGGCGCGCCCCGGATGATCGCCCATCGCCGGCGCCTGATATTGACGCGATCCAGCAACGCTATCCGCTGTTGCGCAACGCGCTTTAAAGCAAGATCCGGAAAAGTGTGCAGCGGTTTTCCGAAAAGATCATGCTCGGACAAATAGCTGGAGCAGGATGACGATTCGAAGAAAAGTCATCCCGCTCTGGCCGAACTACCGCCTTACCGCATTGGATCCGACCACCACCTGCGCGTACCGCTGCGCGCCTTCGGCGGACAGGTCGGTCGTCACGGCGCGGGCGTGATCGAGCCCGACCACGGCGCCGCGCGGGGTTTCGGAGATCATGTTGTTGTTCACCAGCGCGGTGCCGGCGCCCGGCACGACGGATACGCCGACGCCGACGAAAGCGTTGCGGATCACGTTGCCTGAGATGGCGACGTCGCGGAGATATTTGCCCCAGCCGGCGATGATCCCGAAGGCGGGCGCATTCTCGATCACGTTGCCGGTGACAGAAGTGTCCGCCTCGACGTAGATGCCGATCCCGGCGTCGTCATCAGGCGCGGTGGCGATCGGCCGCTTCGGCAGCAGATTGCGGATGACGTTGCCCTGCACGACCGCGAGCCGTCCGCCCTCGTTGAAATTGCAGACGGAGACGCCGACTGCCGCGCCATCAACGGTGTTGTTGGCGATGACAGCGCCCTGGAACGCGAATTCCGAATAGAGCGCGACCTCGCGAACATCGCTGACGCTGTTGCCGGTGATCTGGATGTTCGACGCCGAATTGCCGCGCACCGCGGAATAATCGCAATCCTTGATGCGGTTGCCGCGAATGATCACGTTTCCAGCGCGGAAGGCGTTGATGGCGTTGCCGTGTTGCCCGGTGCCGCCGGGCCCGGCCTTGATGTCCTCGATGCGGTTGTCGAGCACCTGGGTGCCGTCGTCGCCGACAGCGGTGCGCAGGATCTCGATGCCGTTGTTGTTGGTGCCGGTGATGCTGTTGCGCGATACGATGAGGCCGAGCGCGTCGAACGACACCACGGCCGTGCTGGCAATCTTTGTGAAGATATTGCCGGAGATTTCGCCCGAGACCTGCTCAAGCCAGACGCCGTTGCCGCCGCTATCAGTGATTTCACAATCGACGATACGGATGTCGCGCCCGCCCAGGCAATGCACGAGCCCGCGCCGCGTCGGCAGCGGAATGCCGCCGCCATCGAGCGTTATTCCTGACAGGCCGACGCGGTTGGCGCCTTCGCCCAACAGCATCGACGCGCCGCCGTTGAACACGAGCCTGGTCGCGCCGCGTACACCGACCAGTTGCGTGCCGCTTTGCAGGCGGAGCATGCCGGTGCGGTAGACGCCCGGCGGCAGCGCCAGCGGCGCCTGCAACCGGGCGGCTTCGTCGATCGCGCGTTGCAGGTTCTTGCTCTGATCGTCGGGGCTGCCGGGGCGAACACCATATTGCGTGACGTCGCGCCCCAACGTCGAGGCGGATGGCGCGGCGCGAGCGGCATCTGGCGACATCGCCATCGCGCCGGCAACGCCGGCGGCGGACGCTGCTATGAGTCGGCGGCGGTCAATGCTCATGGGTGGTGCCTCGTGGTTCGCACGTGCCGGCATTCGTGCCTTCGTAGCTATCGCGAAAATCCGGCATTGCCGGTGAACGCGGTGGGCCAAGCACCGCGATTGTTGAGGGTAGGGTTAATGTTTGGGTAGGCGCTATCAAGCCCGTCGCGTCAGCCGCACCATTTCCAGCAGCATCGCTTCGCCGGCATCGACCAGTTCATCCAGCGTGATTCGCGGAAAACCTTTCCGCCTCACGGTGCCATCCCCCGCCAGCGGCGGGACATGGATGAAGGCGGCAAGACGCGGGCCGGAATCAAGCGAGACCGACTCAATCGCCCGCCAGCTCAAATAGTTGCAGAGATAGCTTCCGGCATCGCGAGAGGCACGGGCGTCGAGCCCGGTGCCCTTGGCCGCACGAAGCAGCTTGGCGGTATGCGGGCCGAATCTCCGGGTTCCCGCGCCAGCGGATATCGAACCCTTGCGGGCGTGTGTTTGCGCCGCGTCCGGCCAGAGCATGGTGACGGCGTTTCGGGCGCGGGTCTCGACCCGTACATGTTTGCTGCGGCCGGCGAGGCCGAACATCAACAGCGCGTGCGGCCGGTGCTTTGCCAATGCCAGCGGCAATTCCTGGTCAACTGCGTCGTAGGTCACCGGGAAGATATGCCCGGAGATTTCAACGTCGGCGAACGCGGGACGGCGCAGGCGCGTCAGCCGCGCGACCAGCGGCTGGGTTGGATTATGCGGCGCGCCGGGGAACGGGCCGAAACCGGTGACGAGAATACGAAGCCGCTCGCTCACCGCAGCCATTCCGCGATCTGTTCGGCGGCAACTGACGGGGTGACGCGGCCTTCCGCGACCTCGATTTCGATCTTCTTGACCCTGGCGCGAACAGTGGCATCGGCGCGCAGCCGCGCCATCATTCGCTGCTCCAGCATCGACCACATCCATTTCACCTGCTGTTCGCGCCGCCGCGCGGCGAATTCGCCCGAGGCGTTCATGGCGGCGCGGTGATCCAGCACCTTCTGCCACAGCGCCTCCAGGCCGGCGCCGGTCAGCGCCGAATAGGTCAGGACCGGCGGATGCCAGTGTTCCGAACGCGGGCTCAGGATATGCAGCGCGCCGCGATACTCGGCCGCCGCCAGATTGGCGCGCTTGATATTGTCGCCGTCGGCCTTGTTGATCGCGATCATGTCGGCGAGTTCGACCAGGCCCTTCTTGATGCCCTGCAATTCGTCGCCGGCGCCCGGCAGCATCAAGGCCAGGAAGAAATCGGTCATGTCACAGACCGCGGTCTCGGACTGGCCGATGCCGACGGTCTCCACCAGCACCACGTCGAAGCCGGTCGCCTCGCACAGCAGCATCGCCTCGCGGGTCTTGGCCGCGACCCCGCCCAGCGTGCCGGACGCAGGCGAGGGCCGGATGAAGGCGTTGTCGGAGTTTGCCAGATGCGCCATCCGGGTCTTGTCGCCAAGGATCGAGCCGCCGGTGCGGGCCGAGGACGGATCCACCGCCAGCACCGCGACCTTGTGGCCGCGCGCGATCAGGAGCATGCCGAGCGTGTCGATGGTGGTGGATTTGCCGACCCCGGGCGATCCGGTAACGCCGACGCGGATCGCCTTGCCGGTGGCGGGCAGCAGCGCCTGCACCAGTTCGCGCGCCGCGGCCTGGTGATCGGCGCGGCGGCTTTCGACCAGGGTGATCGCGCGCGCCAGCGCCGCGCGCTGGCCGGCGCGGAGATCCTTGGCGAGTTTCCCGATGTCAGGGGAGATGGTCTTGGGCAGGGTCATGGTTTGGTTTACAACGGCCGCGCCGCGCAGGCGAGGGGATCGTAGGGCGTCTTCAGCGGGACGACGCCGCAGATGGGGCCTGGCGCTTTAGCCTCCGCCATGCCCAAACCAGCATCGGCCAGACCAGCGCGCCGATCGCCATGGCGGCGAGGATCGCTGCGATCGGTCGCTCGAAAAACGGCAGCAGACTGCCATCGGACTTGATCAGCGAGGTGACGAACGCCTGTTCCACCATGGTGCCCATCACGATGCCGAGCACCATGGCCGCCACCGGATAGCCGTTTTCCTCCATGACGTAGCCGATCATGCCGAAGGTTGCGACGGTGACGACGCCGAACATGTTGTTGCCGATGGCGAACGAACCGACCGCGCAGCACAGCATGATAACCGGCATGATGGAGGAGCGCGGCGCGCGTAGCACGTAGCTTGCCAGCCGGATCATGACGATGCCGAGCGGGATCATGAGGATGTTCGCGATGATGAACATGAGGTAGATCGCATACATGCTCGACGCCTTCTCGGTGAACAGCGTCGGGCCGGGGTTGAGGCCCTTCATGTAGAGCACGCCGATGGCGATGGCGGCGATGGTGTCGCCGGGAATGCCGAACAGCAGCGACGGCACCCAACCCGAGGCGATGCTGGCGTTGTTGCTGGCGCCGGCCTCGACCAGTCCCTCGACATGACCGGTCCCGAATTTCTCCGGCTCCTTTGAGAAGCGCTTGGACATGGCGTAGCTGACCCAGGCGGCCATGTCGGCGCCCGCGCCCGGCAGTACGCCGATGATGATGCCGATGATGTTGCCGCGGGTCATCTGCACGCGATATTTCTTCGTGAGCCGCCACTGGCCCGCCATGATGCTTCCGAACTTGCGCCGCGGGATCGGCGGCGGCTCCGGTGTCAGCATCGCCCGCATCACTTGCGCCACGGCAAAGACGCCGACCAGCGCGGGGATCGGTTCGATGCCGCCGAACAAGTCGGTGATGCCAAACGTGAAGCGGGGTACGCCGCCCGGGTTTTCGATGCCGATGCAGGCGACCAGCAGGCCGAGGAACATCGCCGCGATGGCCTTGACCGGAGAGGAGCGCGCTACCAGCGTGGCGCACATCAATCCGAGGAACGCGAGCCAGAAGTACTCGAAGGTCGAGAACGACAGCGCGATCTCGGCAAGCGGCGGCGCCAGGATCATCAGCGAGAGCGTACCGGCGATGCCGCCGACGGCGGAGAACCATACGCCGGCGCCGAGCGCGAGTTCGGCCTCGCCCTTGCGGGTCATGGCGTAGGCTTCGTCCGCGTAGGCGGCCGAAGCGGGGGTGCCGGGAATGCGGAGCAGCGCGCCGGGGATGTCGCCGGAGAAGATCGCCATCGTCGAGGCCGCCACGATGGTAGCAATCGCGGCGATCGGCGACAGATAGAAGGTGACCGGCACCAGCAGGGCGGTCGCCATCGTGGCGGAAAGGCCGGGCAGCGAGCCGATCACAAGCCCATAGACTGATGCCGCCAGCAACGCGATGATGACTTCCCAGGTGGAAATGAGCGTGAAGGCTTCGATCAGGGTGTTGAGCATCGGTCACCAAGGCATTGGCAGCAGCCCGGCCGGGAGCGGCACGCGCAGCAGCTTGCTGAAAATCAGATGGATACCGACCGGCGCCAGCACGGCGAGCGGAAGCGAAAGCTTCCAGCGCGCGCCGAGCGCGGTGGCTGTCGCATAGACGATGAGGGCGGCGGTGATGATGAAGCCCAACCGGTCCGCCGCCGCCACGTAGAGCAGCAGCAGTGCCGGCGGCAGCAGGGCACGCAGACCATAGAGCTTGCCGGTCGGCCGGGTCTGGCCGGCCTCGAGCGGAATAATCTCTTCTGCCTCTTCGAAGCTGTTGCCGATTCCGAACGCGATCGCGAGCCCGCACAGCGCGAGGCCCGAGCCGATCACGAGCGGAAAGACGTTCGGCCCGACCGGCTGGCCTGGCACCGGCGGCAATTGCCAGCCGCCATAGGCCGCCGCCGCGCCGAGGCCAACGAGAAACAATCCCGTGACGCGATCGGGTAGGCGCATGAAGGGGCTCCGCGGATCCGGACGAGGTCAGCCGATGGTGGCGGATCAGGCCTTCGACAGACCGGCGGCCTTCATCGCCACGCCCATCTGGGCGTTGCCCTTGTCCATGAACGCCGCGAACTCGGTCGCATTGCCCCAGACCGTTCCGAAGCCGCGGTTGCTCATGAAGTCCTTGAACTCCTTGGAGTCGTAGACTTTCTTCAGCGCCGCGGTGAGCTTCGTCGCGACGTCGTCCGGCAGGCCCTTGGGACCGGCAATGCCGCGCCACGCGCCGGTCGAATAGTCGATGCCCATCGCCTCCTTGAGCGTAGGCACGTCGGGGAATGCCGGGTTGCGCGCCGCCGCCATGATGGCCAGGCTACGCGCCTTGCCGGCCTCGATGATCGCGCGCGCTTCCGGCACCGAGCAGGTGGTGAGGTCGAGGCCGCCCGCCGCGAGGTCCTGCATCGCAGGCGCGGCGCCGTTCGATGGCACCCAGGCAACATGATTTGGGGCGAGCCCCATGGCCTGCATCCAGCCGACCAGCGCCAGATGCCAGATGCCGCCCTGGCCGGTGCCCGAGGCCTTGAACTTGCCGGCCGGCGCGCCCTTGATGGCGTCGGCGAGTTCCTTCACGGTCTTGTAGGGCGATGAGGAGGGGACCTGGATGCCCGGCGGATCCTCGTTCATCAGCGCGAGCGGCGTATAGCTCTTTGGCGCGAGCTCGGTGAGCCCCTGCCAGTGCATCATCGAGATTTCCACCGTCAGCATGCCAATGGTGTAGCCATCGGGCGTCGCGGTGGCGATCGCGGAATGGCCGACGACGCCGGAGCCGCCGGTGCGGTTGATCACGTTGAACGGCTGGCCGAGATCCTTCTCCAGCAGCGCCGCGACGATGCGCGCGGTCGCATCGGTACCGCCGCCGGCGCCCCATGGCACGATCACGGTGACCGGCCGCGCCGGATAGGCCTGCGCCGAAGCCGGCTTGAGGCCAAGGCCCGCGACGGCCGCTACCGCGGCGGAGGAAGCTGCGAAGGCGCGGCGCGTAATCCTGGACATGGTCGTCCTCCCTGCGGCGCCCGTGACGCCGGGCGCTCTTGTGATTTGCGCATTCTAGGAGGTTTTGCGCTGTCGTCGCAAGGCGTTGGGAGGCGCCGTTGGAGTGATGCATTGCAGATGGAACCCGTTCGCATGAACGCGCGCCGGCGCCGCCGCGCGGCGCAAGGAGATCGCCTCACTGCTGCGGGTCTTCGTCCCCCTTGGGCCGTGAACCGCCGAAGATCGCAGCGCCCTCCCGGGTCAGATAGGGTTTTAGCGTTTCCCAGGGCACAAAGGCGACATAGCCGCCCTCGGCATAGGAGCCGACCGCGTAGGGCGCGTAATGAAACGTCAGCCCCGAACTCTTGCCCTGTACGGTCGACGGCGCCAGTGACACCGGTCCGATCTTCAGGAGCTCCGGCTCGATGCCCTCGATGAGGTCGAGATTCGTTCCTTCCGCACCGCGCTTCTTTTTCTCGATCTTCAGAGATGCGATGATGGCCTGCCGCATCGCGTTCAGCGCAGGTCCGTTGTCAGCCGTTTCGGTAAAGAACGGGCGGATGCTGATGCGCTTGTTCGCTGTCCTGTCCCACAGGATAGTGTCCTCCCAATGATTGGGATGCGCGCCGCCGGTATACTCACGCTCACCTCGGATAATACTGACATAGCGTCCGTTGACGACTGACCGCATTGAATAGGTTCGGTCGAAGGTCGATGCGCCGCTCAAAGACTCCGGGCTCTCCCCATTCGTCTTGCCTGCGTTCGCGTGCAACTCTGCGGCCCATTTCTTTCCTTCCGCGTGGCAATTGCGCGCCAGCGCGGGGTCGGCCTTGATCCTGACATCGAGGGTGACGCTGATCTCGATCGTCTTGGTCTTGATTAAGATATCGGCTTTTTGCTCGGCGGCGGGAGCGAGGTCTGTCAACGCGGCACATGCAAACACGACCGCGAAACCTGTGGTCCTGGCGAAGCCGATGATTGCGGTGCGACGCAAGATCGATCCTTTGGCCGGGCGGAGAATTATTCCGCCGCCTCGCTGTGGCCGAGCCGGACGTTGAGCTTGTGGATCAGTTCCTCGGCGGCGTCCGATATCACGGTGCCCGGCGGGAAGATCGCTTCCGCGCCGGCCTTGTAAAGGGCCTCGTAATCCTGCGGCGGCACCACGCCGCCGATGATGATCATGATGTCCTCGCGGCCGTGCTTCTTCAGCGCGGCCTTGAGTTCCGGCACCGCGGTGAGATGGGCGGCCGCCAGCGACGAGACGCCGAGGATATGCACGTCGTTCTCCACCGCCTGGCGCGCCGCCTCGTCGGCGGTCGCGAACAGCGGTCCGATATCGACGTCGAAGCCGACATCGGCAAAGGCGGATGCAATCACCTTCTGGCCGCGGTCGTGGCCGTCCTGGCCGATCTTGGCGACCAGGATGCGCGGGCGGCGGCCCTCCGCATGCTCGAACGCATCGATCAGCGCCTGCACTTTTTCGACCCGGTTGGACATGGTGGACGCCTCCCGCTTGTAGACGCCGGTGATGGACTTGATCTCGGCGCGGTGACGCCCGAACACCTTCTCCATCGCGTCCGAAATTTCGCCGACGGTGGCTTTCGCTCGTGCGGCATCGATCGCCAGCGCCAGCAGATTGCCGTTGCCTTCGCCGGCGCTGCGCGTCAGCGCCGCGAGCGCCTGATCGACTTCGTTCTGGTCGCGCTCGGAGCGCAACCGCTTCAGCTTGTCGATCTGCAGGCGGCGCACGGTGGAATTCTCCACCTTGAGCACGTCGATCGCGGCCTCGTTGACCGGCTTGTACTTGTTGACGCCGATCACCGCCTGCCGTCCGGCGTCGATCCGCGCCTGGGTCTTGGCCGAGGCTTCCTCGATCCGCAGTTTCGGCACCCCGGCCTCGATCGCCTTGGCCATGCCGCCGAGCGCCTCGACTTCCTGGATATGCCCCCACGCCTTGGCGGCGAGATCGCGGGTCAGCCGTTCGACGTAATAGGAGCCACCCCAGGGATCGATGATGCGGGTGGTGCCGCTCTCCTGCTGCAGGAACAATTGCGTGTTGCGCGCGATCCGGGCCGAGAAGTCGGTCGGCAGCGCCAGCGCCTCGTCCAGCGCATTAGTGTGCAGCGATTGGGTATGGCCCTGGGTTGCCGCCATCGCCTCGATCGTGGTGCGCATCACGTTGTTGTAGACGTCCTGCGCGGTCAGCGACCAGCCGGAGGTCTGGCAATGGGTGCGCAGCGACAGCGAGCGCGGATCCTGCGGGTTGAACTGCGTCAAGAGCCGGGCCCACAACAGCCGCGCCGCGCGCATTTTTGCCACCTCCATGAAAAAATTCATGCCGATGGCCCAGAAGAACGACAGTCGTGGCGCGAAGCGGTCGACGTCGAGCCCGGCTGCAAGCCCGGCGCGCAGATATTCGACGCCATCGGCCAGCGTATAGGCGAGTTCGAGGTCCTGCGTCGCGCCGGCTTCCTGCATGTGATAGCCGGAAATCGAGATCGAATTGTACTTGGGCATTTTCTGCGAGGTGTAGGCGAAAATGTCGGAGATGATCCGCATCGAGGGCGCCGGCGGATAGATGTAGGTGTTGCGCACCATGAATTCTTTGAGAATGTCGTTCTGGATGGTGCCCGACAATTTCTCCGGCGGCACGCCCTGTTCCTCGGCGGCCGCGACGAACAAGGCGAGGATCGGCAGCACCGCGCCGTTCATGGTCATCGACACGCTCATCTGGTCGAGCGGGATGCCGGAGAACAGCGTGCGCATGTCGTAGATGGAATCGATCGCAACGCCGGCCATGCCGACGTCGCCGGTGACGCGCGGATGATCCGAATCGTAGCCGCGGTGGGTGGCGAGGTCGAAGGCGACCGAAAGGCCCTTTTGTCCCGCCGCGAGGTTGCGGCGGTAGAAGGCGTTAGAATCCTCGGCCGTGGAGAAGCCGGCATATTGCCGGATGGTCCAGGGCTGGTTGACATACATCGTCGGGTAGGGGCCGCGCAGATAGGGCGCGATCCCCGGCCAGGTCTCCAGGAAGTCGATGCCCTCGAGATCGGCCTCGCTGTAGCCGGGTTTTACCAGGATGCCCTCGGGCGTCAGCCACGGCTCGGCGTGGCCTGCGGGCTGCGCGGGCGCGGCGGTTTCAAAGGCGATATTCGCAAAGTTCGGTATTCGGCTCATTGGTTACCACTGTAGCATATTCGGCGCATGGGAGCGCACCTAGTCATGATCCGGATGCTGGTGGCTGACGATGGTCGCCATCTTCTCCGGCCCGTAATTCTGCATCGTCGTCTGGCTCGGCAGGTTGGCAATGCCGACCACCCAGCCGAGCCGGGATTCGGTTCCATATTGCCGCGTCGGCACTATCAGGTCGGGGCGGTCGAACGTGCCGGTCATGATCTCGATCCTGGGGCCGCCGATGCGGCGAAAGCTCAATGGGGTGCCGCAGGCGGCGCAGAAATCGCGCTCGGCGATGGAGGAGGACTGGAACGTCGCCGGCTTGCCGCGGGTCCAGGTGAAATGCTCATGCTCGATGTCGGCGAGAGCGGCAAACGGCGCGCCTGAGGCCTTCTGGCACATCCGGCAGTGGCAGATGGTGATCCTGGTCGGCGCCTTCGCCATCGAAAAGCGGATGGCGCCGCATTGGCAGCCACCGGTCAGGACCGTCTTGTTCTCGTCGGCCATGCTCACTCCATCCGCCGCCAGGCGTCCCGCAGCATCGCCAGCGCGTCGCCGCCGGCAAAGATGAATTCACCGACGCCGGCGGACCGCAGCGCGGCTTCACGCTCGCCGGGCCGCCCCGCCAGATAGATATGCCTGGCGCCGGCGGCTTGAAGGGCCTTGGCGGCCGCCGCCGCGTGTTCTGCATAGGCCTTGTCGGACGAACAAAGACACGCCATCGCCGCGCCGGAAGCCTTGAACGCAGCCGCTAGCGCCGCCGGGTCGGAAAATCCTTGCGTATCGATCGCCTCGATGCCGCCGGTCTCGAACACGCTCTTGGCAAAAGCGGCGCGGGCGGTGAAGTCGGCCGGGGCGCCGAGATTGGCGAGCAAGATTTTCGGCCGCGCGCCCGATGCCTTGAGCTTCTCGTCCGACTTGTCGCGCAGCGCCTCGAATGGCGCCGCCAGCCGGATCGGCGGCAGTGGGTCAAACCTCAGTTTCGTCTCGCCATCGGGCGGCAGCACAACCGGTCTTGCACCGAGCACGGCAACGTCGGCCTCGTGCAGGTTCGGGAACTCGCTGGCGCCGGTCAGCACCTCGCGGCGTCTGGCGATGTCAGCCTCGCGTGCGGCGCGGGTCGCGGCCACCTTGCGCTGGATCAGGTTCTGTTCGAGCGCGTCAAAGATGCCGCCGGTCTTCTCGATCTCCTGGAACAGCGACCATGCGGCTTCGCAGAGTTGCCTCGTCAGCGCTTCGATCGCGCCGGAGCCGGCGGCGGGATCGCCCACCTTGGCGAGGTTGGATTCCTCCAGCAGCACCAGCTGGGTGTTGCGCGCGGCGCGCCGGGCGAACGGATCAGGCAATCCGAGCGCCAGCGTGTGCGGCAATACGGTGATGGCGTTGGCGCCGCCGAGGCCGGCGGAGAAGGTCGCCATCGTCGCGCGCAGCATGTTCACGTAAGGATCGCGCTGCGTCAGTGTCCGCCATGCGGTCTCCGCCGCAACAAAGACGGGCTTGGGCGCCAGGCCACAGCTCTGTTCGATCCGCGCCCACAGCAATCGCAACGCGCGAAATTTCGCGAGAGTCAGGAATTGATCGGCATCGGCGACGAGCCGGAACGACACCGCTGCACGCGCGACGTCAAGCGCCATGCCGCCCGCCTCCAGGGCACGCAAATAGGCGATCGCGACCGCAAGCGCGAAGGCGAGTTCCTGCGCTTCCGATCCGCCGGCGTCATGGACGGGACGGCCGTCCGCCAGTGCAAACGGACCCTTGAAACCGCGGCCCATGAGCTCGCCGATTATTTTTGCGAGCGGCCTCTCCATTTCCGGCCAGGGCGCCGCCGCTGCGCCGCGCGTCGCCATCGTGCTCAACGGCTGATAATTAAACCGGATCTCGGTCTTGGCGGGATCGAAGCCGCGGGATTCCACGAGATCGGCGAGGTTGGCGCCGGCGTTCTCGCGGCCAAGCACCGGATGGAGCGCAATCGTGATGCCCGCGTCGAAGAATACGCCATCGAGCACCCGCGCCAGCGTTTCCTTCGTTGCGTGAGCAAGGCCAAACCCCCGCGCGCCCGGTCCGCCGGCAAATTCAATTTCCAGCCCGGTGGCGCCGTTTTCCAGATCGTGCAGCGCCTGCGCGTTGGCCGCCTTCGCATCGGGATGATCGATCCGCTGCATGATCTGCCAGGGCGCGGCGGCGGCGCGGCCGGCGACCGGCATCGCGCCCCGCGCGCGGCGGTAGATCGGATCGATCTTCAACCCATCGGCGGTCTTGCTGACCAGTTTCTCGAACGGCGCGCCTTTCAAGACCCCGTCGACCAGCTTGCGCCAGTCCTCGTAGCTGGCCGGTGGAAAATCCCCGGCCAACATCAGCTCGTCGGTTTTGGTGGTCATACGGCGGGTCGTTCCCTGGTGGTCTCTTGGCATCTGGCCGGAAATTGCCACGGGGCGGCCGACAAGCCAAACGGTAGTTTCGGTCGTTTCAGGGTCAGCCGAGGTCGGGCAATCGCCGGATACCCTCGGTCGAAAGCCGGGCCAGCGCGTCGGCGACGCGGCGTCCGGCAATGATACGATCGGGCACGATCTCGGCCAGCGGCGCCAGCACGAAGGCGCGTTCGAAAGCTCGCGGATGCGGCAGCGTCAGGTCCGGCTGGTCGATCCTGACATCGTCATAGGCGATGAGGTCAAGATCGAGGGTGCGCGGCCCCCAGCGCTGCTCGTTCGCGCGGTCGCGGCCGAACTTTTTCTCGATCTTGTGCAGCGTGAACAGCAGCGCATGCGGGTCGAGGCTGGTTTCGATCTCGATGCAGGCGTTGGTGAAGGGCGCCTGGTTTTCATCGCCCCAGGGCGGGGTGACGTAATCCGACGACCGCGCCAGCAGGGCGGCCTGCGTCATGCCGCAGATGTTGGCGATGGCCTTGTTGAACGTCGCGCGGACGTCGCCGACATTGCCGCCGAGCGCGATCAGAACATTGGCCATGTCAGGGCGATTGCCGGGTGCGCGTCAGCACCACGCCGACATCTTCGAAGATGGCGGCGATCGGCGCGTGCGGCTTGTGGACGGTGACCTTGACCGCATCGATGCGCGCGAAAGCCGCCAGTATCGCGTCGGCGACGGCGCCGGCCGCGCGCTCCAGCAGCTTGTAATTGGTGTTCTTGAAGGCTGCCGTCGCGGTCGCCACCACATTGGAATACGACACGGTGTCGGCCAGGCGATCGGTACGCGAGGATTCCGACAGGTCGGCGGTGAGTTCGAGGTCGATGACAAAACGCTGCCCGACTTCGGTCTCGTGCTCCATGACGCCGTGGCGGGCATGGATGACGACGCCGGTGATGAAGATGCGGTCGCTCATTGCAGCTCCTGGATTGCCGATGCCACGCGCAGGGCCTGAACCGTTTCGGCGACGTCATGGGCCCGGATGATCCGTGCCCCGCGCTGCGCCGCGATCAGATGGGCTGCGATCGAGCCGCCAAGCCGCTGATCCGGCTCCGACGGCGTCACGGTGCTGATGAAACGCTTGCGCGATGCGCCGACCAGGAGCGGCATTCCAAAGGCCTCCAGCTCTCCGAGCCGCGCCAGCGCGGTCATGCTCTGCTGGGGTGTCTTGCCGAATCCGATGCCGGGATCGAGCACGATCTTGTCAGGCGAGATTCCTGCCCTCGCGGCAATGTCGAGCGAGCGCGCAAAGAAGTCGGCGATATCCTGCATGATGTCTACAGCGGCATCGGCGCGCTCGCGGTTGTGCATGAGGATCACGGGCACCTGGCGCTCCGCGACCAATCCGGCCATGCCGGGATCGCGCTGCAGGCCCCAGACGTCGTTGGCGATGACCGCGCCCTGATCGAGCGCCCAGGCGACGACGGCCGATTTCATGCTGTCGATTGACACGGGAATGCCGAGCGAAACCACCTCTGCCAGCACCGGCTGCAGGCGCCTCAGTTCCTCCTCCGCTGAAATCGGTTCTGCGCCGTAGGGCCGGGTGGATTCCGCGCCGATGTCGATGATGTCGGCGCCTTCGGCGACCATCCGGCGGGCCTGCGCCAGCGCCTGTTCGGGGGCGGCAAACTGCCCGCCGTCGGAGAATGAATCGGGCGTGACGTTGAGCACCCCCATCACGGCCGGATACGGCCGGGACAGCAGCCCGGGCAGCACGGGATGACCGGCCATGCCGGCCGCATCGGCGGGTATGGGCTTGGTTGCAATCATGCGGTCGCTTTGCGCGGTCCGCGCTGGCGAGTCAAGACGCGGCAACCGGCTCCGTGGGGCGGGCGCGCGCTACCGGAAGCGGCCTAGTAGCTGATCTTGGGCGGCAGCTTGCGCGCCTGCGCGATCAGTTGCTGGACCGATCGTTCCGAAGGCAGAACCCGGACCAGTTTGCGCTTGATGTTCACGTCCTTCATGTTCTGGGCCAGCCGCGCCGGATTGCGCAGCGCGAGTTCACGCACGGTGGTGACGCCGGCCGCGCGGACCAGGCCCACCTTGGCCTTGCCCATCCCGGGAATGCGCATGTGGTCGGAAAAATTGGCCCATTCGAGCAGCTGTTGTTCGCTGATGCCGGTCTTTGCCGCCAGCGCCTTGCGTCCCTTGACCGTGCGGGCCGCCTCCAGCAGCGCGTCCGTAGTGCGAATGCCCTGCGATTTCAGCTTCGAGGCAAAGTAGGCAGTGAGGCCGTCGATCGCACAAAGGGGATAGGTCATGATACTCGATGAAAATGAATGTGCTTGCGCCGTTCGTGCTCGAGAAACCTGTGATTCACGCGAACTGGCTGAGGCCCGGTGTCCCCGAAATAATCTCGCCCATCGTGTCAGCTCCGATTTTCTCGCGACCGAATTTGAAAAGTTCACGCGCCACGCTCTTGATCTCGCTCATGCCAAGGCCAAGCGCCATCAGCCTGGTGCCAAGCGCCATCAAGCCACCGCCCATCAGCCTCGACAGTCCACCGCCGCTGTTGGATGCCGCAATCGCAGCTTCGGCGCCGGGGATTTGGTCGATCAAGGCCTGAACCTTGTCGGCGGGCCCCTCGTTACGAAGGAAGCCCAGCACGATGCCGATGGTTTTTTCAGCGACGACGACATCGATACCGGTCCTGGTGCCCAGCCTCCCGATCAATTCGTCCATATTGCCCCGCCCACAGCCGGCTTTTACCGGGTTGTCTGTCTGCGAAATGATCTTGGGCGCATGAAATCTGAAATACAAGCGATCAGCGCGCGCAAACCCGCTTTGACTCCAGATCGCGTCGCGAGTGTTGCAGCGATGCAAGAGTGAAAGCGGAGTTGCTTGGCAAGTATGCGACAGGATTTGGGTCGCGGTTTGCGACAGGCCAACGGTTTCTTTCCGCCCGCGGGATGCGATATGATTGTCGGATCTGATGATCGTCAGACGATTGTCGGACTTGACAACCAACCACCCATGGACGGGAAGAGGCGATGTGATGGCGACCTCCGATACCAAGACCGCTGATACCGGCGAGAAGATTTTTGTTGGCAAGGGCGAGCAGTCCGCCTGGTTGACGCTGGCGCTGGCCAATCGGCACGGCCTCGTCACCGGAGCCACTGGAACCGGCAAGACCGTATCGTTGCAGGTGATGGCCGAGGGGTTCGTGCGCGCGGGCGTTCCGGTGTTCGCATCCGACATCAAGGGTGACCTGTCCGGGATATCCGAGGTCGGCGAGGCCAAGGATTTCATCCTGAAGCGGGCCGGCGAGATGGGCCTCGCTTTCCAGCCGGACCAGTTCTCGACCGTTTTCTGGGACGTGTTCGGCGAGCAGGGCCACCCGGTCCGCGCCACCGTCACCGAAATGGGGCCGTTGCTGCTGTCCCGGATGCTCGATCTCAACGACGTGCAGGAAGGCGTTCTCAACGTCGCCTTCCGTGTCGCCGATGAGAACGGCCTGACGCTGATCGACATGAAGGATTTGCGGTCGTTGCTGGATGCGATCGTTCCCGACGGCAGCAGGAAGGGTGCAGATGCCGAGGAAGACCCGCATGCCGCGATCCGCAAGGCCGCGCAGGGGTTCGGCAATGTCAGCAAGGCGACGGTCGGAACCATTCAACGCCAGCTCCTGGTGCTGGAAAATCAGGGCGGGGCGAAGTTTTTCGGCGAGCCGGCGCTGGCCTTGAAGGATTTCATGAAGACCGACAGCGACGGCCGGGGAATGGTCAATATCCTGGTCGCCGACAAGCTGATGCAGAGTCCAAGGCTCTATGCCACGTTCCTGTTGTGGATGCTTTCGGAACTGTTTGAAGAATTGCCGGAAGCCGGCGATCTGCCGAAGCCGAAGCTGGTGTTCTTCTTCGACGAGGCGCATCTGTTGTTCAACGACGCGCCGAAGCCGCTGATGGAAAAGGTCGAGCAGGTGGTGCGCCTGATCCGGTCCAAGGGCGTCGGCGTCTATTTCGTCACGCAGAACCCGATCGACGTGCCGGACAAGGTGCTTGCCCAGCTCGGCAACCGCGTGCAGCACGCCTTGCGTGCTTTCACGCCGCGCGATCAGAAGGCGGTGGCGGCGGCGGCGCAGACGTTCCGGCCGAACCCCAAGCTCGACACCTCCCGCGTCATCATGGAGCTCGGCAAGGGCGAGGCCTTGGTGTCGTTCCTCGAAGGCGGCGGCACCCCGACTATGGTCGAGCGCGTCATGATCCGGCCGCCGACGGCGCGGATCGGGCCGATCACGCCGGAAGAGCGCAAGGCGATCATGAGCAGGAGCCCGGTAAAGGGCAAGTACGACACCGCGGTCGACGCGGAATCCGCCTACGAGATGTTGCAGAAGCGCGTGGCCGGCACGGCCGCGCCTGCGGATGGTCAAGGCGGTGGCGGAGGCGGAATCCTGGGGCAGCTCGGTTCGATCGTCGGCACCATCTTCGGCACCAACGTCAAGCGCGGCCGGCTTTCGACCGGCCAGGTCATCGCGCGCGATGTCACCCGCTCGGTCACCAACAAGGTGATCGGCGGCGTGGTTGCCGATCTCGGCAAGTCGGTCGGTGGATCGCTCGGGAGCTCGGTCGGGCGCGCGCTGGTGCGCGGGGCGCTCGGCGGTTTGCTGCGGCGCTAACTCAAGCGTCAGGCGGCGGCTGCCGAGGGGCGCTTGTCGCTGCGGTTCTTTGATGCGACCAATCCCCTGGACGAATCTGGGGGAGGGGGTCGTGCCGCAGGCTGCAAGTTCGACGGCCATCACTGAACTCGTTTGGACATGGTTCCTGCGCCAGGTCGATCGTTTCCGGGGAGCCGATATTCCAGGGTGGGTGTGGGTGGTCCTGCTGTGGGCGCTGATGGCGTTCCCCGCCGCTTCGCTCCGCGGCACCCACTACGAAGAGGGAACCGTGATCGGCCTTGCCCGCGGGGCGCTCGAGGACGGGCATTGGCTGGCTCCGTATCTCTATGGTGGGCGTTTCGTCGAGCGCCCCGTGTTGCTGTCATGGATGGCCGCCGCGCTCGGCGGCGTCACGGGCGGCGTCGGAATCTGGTCGGCGCGCCTGCCGCACCTGCTTCTGCTGCTGGCCGGCGGCTTGATGGTGTACAACCTCGTCCTGCCGCATACGCGCAAGGCGCCGGCCGTCTTTGGCGCGCTGTGCTGGTTCGCCTGCCCGATGGTGGCGCAGAAGTTCGTCACCGCCGAGCCTGATGTCACGCTGTCGGTCCTGATGTTCGGCGGCTTTTTTCTTTGGTGGCGCGGCGTGAGCGGTGGCCGCGTCACGCTGCTGCGCTGGACTTGCATCGGCGTGCTGCTGGCGCTCTCGGGCCTGACCAAGGGACCGCAACCGCTCGCCTTCTTTGGCCTCGGCGTCGGCGCCTATATCCTGATCAAGCGCCGCTGGAGCGACGTTCCCGGATTCATTCTGGCGAACGCGATCGCGGCATTGTCGGCTGCCGGCTGGTACGGGATGGTGATGGCCTCCGGCGACGTTCAGGGATGGCTCGCGCATTCCAGGCTCGCCGACAGCATGACGCTGCAACAATGGGCGAGGGATCACCTCGACTTTGCGCTCAGCATGATCGTGGAATGGGCGCCAGGTTCGCTGTTGCTTGTTCCCGCCATTGTCGCGATAGCCAGGAGAGAACTGCCCGAAGACCGCGATCTCATGTTGGCGGCGATGCTGTACGCGACGCTCGGCGCGCTTGTTCTGCTGCTCTGGCCCGGCGGGGTGGCGACTCGCTACGCGATGCCCGGCAATCTCGGGCTCGCCGTGATCTGCGGGATTCTGTTTGATCGCTGGTGGTTCAGCCGCCCCTGGTTGATAGCGATGACCAACACCGTCGTCGTAGCGGTGTCGGCAGCGCTCGTTATTCTCGGATGGGTTGTGATCCCGGCCTCGCCGGATACCTTCCGCCAGTCCAAGATCGAGGCGCAGGTCATCGCCGGAGCGAGGACCCTGGTGCCTGGCGTCGTCTACGCTTCCGAGGCGACTTCCAAAATGAACGTGCTCGCCTACGTACCGGCGCCAGTCCGGAGAGCGCCACTGGCGGAACTGGCGAAGCTGGCGACGCCTGCGCTGGCAGTCGTCAGCGTGGCCGAATTGGCGGCGCTAAGGGCCGCAAATCCGGCGCTGGCCGTCGTCGGCCACGCGCAGCTCCGCGGCCATCCGGCGGTGATGGTGGTCGAGATTCGTCCGAACTAGGCATGATCCGGAAAAGTGTGCTGCATATGCGGCACCGGTCCGCCGCAGCCGTCGTCTTGCCTCGGGCTGCGGGCGAGCTACAACAGGACATCAGCGACAAAGCCCGATAGCCAGGGATCATCAGCCATGTCCAACGCCAGACTTCAGCCGGTCCTCGATCAGGTCGACGCCGATTTCGACAACAGTCTCGAACGGCTGTTCGCGCTGCTGCGGATCAAGTCGATCTCCGCCGATCCGGCTTTTGTCGGCGATTGCAGGGCGGCCGCCGAGCATCTCGCGAAGGACATCGCGACGCTGGGCTTTGCCGCCGAGGTGCGGCCGACGGCGGGACATCCGGCGATCGTCGCCAAGGCCAATGGCGGCGCGCGCGGGCGCCCGCATGTGCTGTTTTACGGCCACTATGATGTGCAGCCGGTCGATCCGCTCAATCTGTGGCGCCGCCCGCCGTTCGAGCCTGTCGTCACCGACCATGCCGATGGCCGGAAGATCATCGTGGCGCGCGGCGCCGAGGACGACAAGGGGCAGCTGATGACCTTCGTCGAAGCCTGCCGCGCCTGGAACAAGGTCACGGGGTCGCTGCCTGTTGATGTCACCATGGTGATCGAGGGCGAGGAAGAAATCGGATCGAAGAACTTCGTGCCGTTTCTGGAGCAGAACAAGAATGACCTGAAGGCCGATTTCGCGCTGGTGTGCGACACCGGCATGTGGGACCCGGACACGCCGGCGATCACGACCTCGCTGCGCGGGCTGGTCTATGACGAGGTCAGGATCAAGGCCGCCAACCGCGACCTGCATTCCGGCATCTTCGGCGGCGGCGCGCGCAACCCGATCCGGGTGCTCACCAACATTCTCGGCGGCCTGCACGATGCCGACGGCCACATCACCATTCCCGGATTCTACGACGGTGTGAAGGACCTGCCGCCGGACATCCTGGCGCAGTGGAAGAAGCTGAACCTCACGCCGGAATCGTTCCTCAATCCGATCGGCCTTTCGCTTCCCGCCGGCGAGAACGATCGCCTGCTGATCGAGCAGGTTTCCTCGCGGCCGACCTGCGACATCAACGGCATCATCGGCGGCTACACCGGCGAAGGCTCCAAGACGGTTATTCCGGCGGAGGCTTCCGCCAAGGTTTCGTTCCGCCTGGTGGAGGGACAGGACCCGGAACGAATCCGCAAGGCTTTTCGCGACTATGTCAGGGCGCGGCTACCCGCCGATTGCAAGGCCGAATTCACCGATCATGCCGGCGCGCCCGCGATCGCGCTCGACTGGAACATGAAGCCGCTCGCGGCCGCCAGGCGCGCGCTGACGGACGAGTGGGGCAGGGAGGCGCTTCTGATCGGCTCCGGCGCCTCGATCCCGATCGTGGCCGACTTCAAGCGCACGCTCGGCCTCGATACCGTGCTGGTCGGCTTCGGACTTGACGACGACAACATCCATTCGCCGAACGAGAAGTACGACCTGAAGAGTTTTCACAAGGGCATCCGCTCGTGGGTGCGGATTTTGGCGGCGTTCGCGGAGGCAAAGTAGCGGTATCGTAGGATGGGTAGAGCGCAGCGAAACCCATCATCTCGCCGCAACAGTAGGTCGCCATGACCGGTTATCGTCGCAACTTCGTCGCAGGAGGCTGTTTCTTCTTCACCGTCAATCTGGCGGAAAGGCATCGCCAACTGCTGACGGAGCACATCGATGAATTGCGCGGTGCGTTTCGTCAAACAAGGGAGCGCCATCCCTTCACGACAGATGCGATCGTCGTACTGCCTGATCATCTCCATGCGGTCTGGACACTGGCTGAAGGCGATCGGGATTTTGCGACGCGTTGGCGGCTGATTAAGTCGACGTTCTCACGCAACCTTGAAGCCGGCGAGCCCGTTTCGGCCAGCAGTTCCCGCTCCACTTCTGTGGGGAGACCAATAGCAGATTCCTCTCCAGGCTGGCTAAGTTGTTGTATTTTTGCATAATTCTGCGACATTGGATGTCGACGCAGCGACGAAATTAGGCTGCTGCATCTGACAGTTGCAATTCGCAGTATTTGCGTGAAAAGTTGAATCTGAGGGCTCATGGTGTCTCAGCCACAACGTATTTTGACGATCGAGGAGGAAAAGGCGGCCGAGTTCGGCAAGCGCCTGGACGTCGAGGTATCTGATCGTCTCGCGACCACATCTCCCAATGACGATGAACTTCAGGCAGCGTTCGCGGAAGCCGCTGGCGCATATATTGTCCAGGACGGTGGGATACCGGAGTTCATCCCCTGCTCAATTAACGAGAAGGTCGGACGCAACAGGGTTACTGTGCGCGGCTATTCTCCCATCGATGACACCGGCACTCTGCGCCTCGTCACAAGCGCGTACCGGAACGACGGCGCGACGCTGGGCTCATCCGAGTTCAACAGCCTGGTCACCTTTGCCTCAAACTTGGTGGCCGTGGTTGAGGCAGGACGCGAGCTTGATGATCGCCCCGAAGTTCTCGAACTCGTTAAACACGTCAGAGATGAAATTGGAGCATTGCGCGAAGTTCGTGTCATCGTGGTTTCCAATCTTCGGATCAATGCCGATGACCTGGAGGCTGAGAGCGGCACTCGCAGATTTCGCAGCGAGCAATACGACATTGATCGTCTTTATCGGATTTCCGATATCACCATCCGTCGCTCTGACATCCAGATCGATTTCGAAAAAATGCTTGGTCGCGGGATCCCGTGCATCGAGGTCAGTGGCAAGGATTACAACTACAAGACCTACCTTATGACCCTGGATGGGGAGACGCTATACAAAGTTTTTGAACGCTACGGATCCAAGCTGTACGAACTGAACCTCCGTTCCTATCTGCAGCCAAAGACCGGCGTGAACAAAAAGATTCTCGATACGATAAAAACGGCTCCGGTTCGTTTTCTTGCCTACAACAACGGAATATGTGCAACTGCAGACACGATCGAAGCGGGACTTGAGCACGGTCAGACGGTCATTCGAAAATTGGTCGGCTTCCAGATCGTCAACGGCGCCCAGACAACGAGTACCATCCATCGCGCCCGAAAGGGCGGCGAGGATGTCTCCCAGATACATGTTTCCGTGAAGCTCACGCGTGTGGACAGCGACGATCTGGAAGAATTCATCCCGCGCATCACTGAATATGCCAACACACAGAATCCGATCAAAGCCGCCGATCTTCAGTCAAACATCAAATTCCACCGGCAGCTTGAAGTGCTTTCCGAAAATGTTTGGTGCCCTGACGGCCAAAGCCGCTGGTTCTACGAGCGGACGCGCGGTGCCTATGAAGCTGCGTATATGCGTTACGGGACCACGCCGAAGAAGAAAAAAGAGTTTCGCGACGAGTGTCCAAAAAGTCAGAAGTTCGGAAAGACTGACCTAGCTGCCTATCTGGTCGCATGGGCCGGGGAGCCGCAGAAGGCTTGTCTGGGCGCGCAAAAGAACTTCAACTACTTCATGAACAAGCTCGACGAGTTCGTGCCTGCGGGTCAAGAACCGGACCCGAAGTTCTACCGGGATGCCGTGTCCATTGGAATCCTCTACGAAGAGGCAGCGCGGGCAGTCCGCAAGGCAGGCATTCCTGCCTATCGGGCGCAGATCACAGCCTATCTCGCCGCGCGCTGCGCCTCTGAATTCGAGACTTTCCGTCTCGACAGGATATGGTCAGAACAGGGTATCTCGGACGAACTCTTCGACTTGATGCTCGGATGGTCGCTCGACCTTCAGAAATGCATCGTTGAATCAGCAAACGGCCAGAACGTCACTGAATGGTGCAAGAAGGACGCCTGCTGGGAGGAAGTCGGCACAGTAAAGCTCATCATCAAGAATATGCCTCCGGAAGCTCTTTCGGAAGACAAAGACCCGCTTTTCTCTATAGACCCACCAGCCCTTCCGGAAGCGCGTCCGGCCCCCGTGAGCCCTAACGGCAGCGATCACATCGAGGTGAATACCGGAAGCCTTGATGATATCGAACTATGCTGCAGGCTAAACGAACGCGCCTGGGCCAAGATCGCCGTTTGGGGTGCAGAGACCAGGTCGCTCGACGATTTCGAAAGAAACATCGTAGCCACCATGCAGAAGATGGCTATTGGAGGCTGGAGTAAGAATCCATCACCCAAGCAGGCGAAGCATGCAGGACGCATCGCGCGACGTGCCATCGACCGTGAGGTCGTCAGCCCAGCCTAGCGCTTCCGCTTAGCGACTGCGCTGAACTTCAAGCTTGGCGGATCTGACCGCGCAGCTTTCGACGGCGCGGGTTGTTGCTCTTTCTTGTTCGCGTCGGGCGAGGCTTTCGCAGCAGGAGTCGGCGCAGCGGCCGCTGTAAAGGCTCCTCGGTTGCGAGCGCGGGTGCCGCTCTCATTCCATGAAGCCGCCGCCTTCAGAAAATCTTCATCGCCGATCTTGGAACTTTCGAAATTCTTGTCGTGATGGACCTTGACCAGCAACGGGAATCTGACCGCCTGGCCGGAAACGATCCCTTGGCCGGGGCCAAACGTCTGAAGGATATTCGCATCCGACTCCGACAGGTTTTCCATTACCGAGCGAACAAAATTTTTGTCCTTCGGATTCACAAGCCTCAGAACGAGGAAACTGTTGCATTGCGTGAGGATCGTCTCGTCGAGCCGGGCCGGCCTCTGGGAGATGATCATTAATCCAGTGCCGAACTTCCTTCCCTCGGTTATAACCTTCCGCACGGTCATGAGGGAGGGAGTCTCGTCCGTTCCCTCTTGCCGACTTGGAATGAAGTTGTGGGCTTCCTCGATGACAGTCTGGAACGGAGGAATGCGGTTGGTGAGCGCCGCCCGATGTGAAAACAGCGCGTCGAGGACCATCGATACGATGGTCGACTGGGTCAGGTGATCGTATCCGGCAAGATAGAAGATCGAGACCTGCTTCTTCCTGACGATATCCTCGGGATCCCGCTTGGGGTCCGGCATTTCATGGAATTGATAATCATCCTTGAGGCGTTCGCACAACACCTTGTTGTTCTGTTCCATCTGCTTCAACGCATTAAGAACAAAGCTCAAGGATCTCTTGACCGCATTGACCGTCGTGGCACCGAACTTCTTCGGCGAGTCCTCGGCGTCGTCCTCCTTGTCTTTTCTCGCGATCTTCGCCGCGGTGTTCTCGGCGCGCTGAATGAGTTCGAGGATATAATCCGACGCCTTGGTGCCGTCGCTGATCTTCGTTTCCATCACGATCTTGTTGAAGAAGTCATGCTGGGCATCGGTCATCTTCCTTCCCATCTTGGCAAGAAGATCCGAAACGACCGTGATATTCTCCTCGGAAACCTTCATCATCGGATAGAACAATTTTACATCCGTGCCCGGGGGCAACTTCGCTCGGTTCTCATAGAAGCCGAGATAGTCGCCGTGAGGATCGAAAATCACGATGGGATAACCGTGGCCGATAAGCGCAAGTATGATTCTGCGCGCGGCGACAGTTTTGCCACCTCCGGTCATCGCGAGAATTGCAAGATGCCGCGAAACGACCTTGTTGGCTGCGAGTGAGACATCGACATCCGATCGTCCCAGCAGGCTGCCAACGTGAAGTTTCGGAACATTGTCCTCCGAAGCACCCAGCAATTTTTTTATGGCCGACGCGGGTGGATTTATGACGCGGGCCGCGGGTTGAACGGGATAGGTCAACGGCGAGAGATCCATCTGACTGGTTGAATCCTCGTCGGATGATCCCAGGATGAGGACTTCGGCGTTCAGGTAGTCGCGACTGGTTGAAAGGACGGTGTCGATCAGGCGGAGGTTCTGCTCGGCCAACTCCTGGGCGGCTTCGGCCGGAAAGAACGGGTTGTGCCTGTCGATCGAGACGATCCGGCCCCAGATGATCGCATTTCCATGGCTCTTGTTGTCATCCGGGATGGCAGAAAGAGTCGCGACGATATCTCCCACCTTTGCTCGGAAGCTGCGTAGGATAAACTTGTAGCTGTCTGTGGACGTGTTGCCGACGACCGTTCCGATCATGTTCTCGCTATTTGTTATCCATGTCATCATTCATGTCCCGATTAGGCCTTTGGCCGAAAAAACCAGTCCCTGCTGCTGACTGAAAGCATCTTGATAGCGTATTCCTGCAGCTTTCGGTCATCCGACTCGAAGGCCTTTCTAAGCAAAACGGCTTTGTGGCCGGCGCCTATCTCCTTGCTCAGCCAACTCGGAACCTTGGCGAACTTGTCGACGATATCCAGAGCCACCGGGAAGCCGTATCCGGGCAAGAGGCGCGCCGTAGCGAGGATCAAGGTCATCGCCTCTTCGTGATTCCGCGCTCCCTCGAAGGTTTCGACCCGGAAAGGTCGAACTGTCTCCGATGGCTTCAGAAACGTTGTCAGGGGATTGGGATAGACTTTGAGATTTTCGTCCCAGTCCTTCGGCCATTTGTTGCTCGGCTCCTGGCGCGGTACCGTCGTCGGCGTCAGATATTCGCCGGCTTCCAGCACGACGTCCAGAATCTGGGCATCCGAAAGATCGTACTTTCGCAACAGCGCAAGCCCAGCCCTCTTTTCCGCCTCGGGCAAGTCGCCCGCCTGATACATCGTCAGGATCAATCGCTCGAGGAGCGGTCTGCCTCCGCCATCGCGCTCCACCACACCGAAAACCGGCGCCGAAGCTTCCTTCAATTGCTCCAGAATCTGACGGTAGAGCGGTATGAAATGGCGCTCATCCCTTGCTACGGCAGCACCAAACAGGCTTTCGGCGGCCTCGGCGGTGAAGTGAGGGAATCCAGGTGGCCCGTACGGAGCCGCCGGGTTGATCAGAGGACCGTGCACAAGCAGGACCCCGAGATCCTGTCGGCGACGCGACAGCGCCAGCGCGGCTGCGATTTCTGAGATAATCCGTGCGGCATCCCGGAGTTTGGCCCGATCGTCGTATCGGTCCTCGATGTCTTCAGGTACGTCAAAGGTCAAAGGCTCTTCGGCATACAAATCGTCGACGATGGAGAATTCGATCTTGAATTCTTCCCGCTCCCCCGACTCATCGCCAGGCCGGACCACGTAGCTGCCAACGCGGATCCCCAGCGGCGACGCACCTGGGAGATCAATTGCGGCGACGCCACCATCAACAAAGCCGAAAGCGCGCCCCTTCTGGCGTGGCCAGAATTCTGCGGGATTGTATGCCGCTTTCTGGACGCGACCATTGGCTCGAAGAAACACGCTCAGTTTCTCCGCGAGGTTGCCGACATGCTCGACAAAGGCATGCTGAAGCCGCGGTCCTTCCGACCGCGCGACGCGCAGCATGTTTGCAAGGAAATCGCCCTGCGTGATCTTGCTTTCGATCCGATCCTGGATTTCCATTCTTGCAAAACTCGATCTTTCGAGTCCTCCCTCGCAACCCTCCTATGTATCAATGACTTACGCAACTAAAACTAGGAAGAAACCCGTGGACGCCGCTCCGGTTCGACTGCACCGAGGTGACATCATGAGCCCCCAGAAGCGGAGCGCCCTGATGTCGCGGATCCGTGGCAAAGGCACTAGGCCAGAACTGGTTGTCGCTGGCCTGCTCGCGGAGGCCGGACTGGATTGGGAAGAGCATGCCAGAGACCTCCCCGGCCGACCTGATTTCGTGCTGCGCGATCGCCGTATCGCGATCTTCGTGGACGGCGATTTCTGGCATGGATGGCGGTTCCCCGCATGGCGGCTCAAGCTTTCCGAGAAATGGGAGCGGAAGATCCAAGCCAACAGGAATCGCGACGTCCGGAACTTCCGGACCCTGCGTCGCTCCGGATGGAGGGTGATTAGACTTTGGGAGCACCAGATAAAAAAGAACCCCGCCGCCTGCCTCGCAAGAATTGTCGCTGCAGACCGCAGATGAGACGTGGCGTCTTGCCAGAAAGCCTGGCATGTTGAGCGAAACTCCAGCGCTCAGATAATTGGGGACTTAATGAAGGGCATCGACCTGTTTTCCGGAGGCGGTTGCGGCAGCGCAGGCGCTAGACATGCCGGCTTGACGATGGTCGGCGCCGTGGATGCTTGGGATGTCGCAGCAGCCACCTACGGCGACAACTTTCCGACCGCCAAGGTAATCAATGCGAGACTCACCGACCGGAGCGGCCCCGACATCTTCGGGCGCATCGGCAAGGTCGACATGCTGATAGCGTCTCCGGAATGCACTCACCATTCAATCGCCCGCGGCAACCGGCCGGTCGACCAGGAGAGCCAGCGCTCGGGCTGGTACGTCATGAATTTCATCAAAGCGCTTGATCCGCGATGGGTGGTGCTCGAGAACGTGACTCCGATGCGCAATTGGCCGGGCTTCGACGGTCTCATTGCCTCGTTGAAGAAGAGGTACAAGCTCCGGATCGGCCCCCTCGATGCCTCTGATTTCGGTACTCCGCAGAGCCGCAGGCGCCTGTTCATCGTCGGCGACCAACTTGTGACACCCACTCTTGCATTGCCCGGCTACAGGCCGACAAGAGACGCCTCGTGCATTCTCGAGCGTGAAGGCAATTATTCCGCTGATCCCGTCTACAACGGCAAGCGGGCAGCTTCGACGATAGCCCGCGTGGAGCGCGGCATAGCAGAACTCGGTCGCGGGAAAGATTTCCTGATCGTCTACTACGGTTCAGACAAAGCGGGCGGCTGGCAACGGCTCGATCGCCCGTTGCGGACCCTAACGACGTTGGACCGCTTCGGGCTTGTTCGCTGGATCGATGGTCAGCCAACGCTACGGATGCTTCAAGTACCCGAGCTAAAGCGTGCAATGGGCCTTACCCATCTGAAGGATGAAAATGGTAATGGCGTGCAGTTTGCGCTCGACCAAGGTACCCGCAGGGACAAGGTAAGGGTGCTCGGCAATGGCGTCTGTGCACCGGTGATGAGAGCGGTGGTGGGCTCGCTGTTGGGCGCCGGCAGTCGCGACATCCTCGACGATGAGGCTGTCCCTGCCAGAGCTCGATCTCAGCCTCCGACTAAAAAGCACGTCGGCGCGGCGCGTACGCTGTCCTACTGAAGCTGCCCTTAGGGAGACACCCTATGCTCCCTGAGGGCTCCATACATACTAGATCTTGCGTTTTCGGATAGTGCGAGACCCCATTCCTACTTTGCATGGGGTTGTTTTCGCAATTTTGGGTCCAGACGCTGCGCCGCAGAGCGGCGTGGTGAACCGCAGTGCCGAGACCCATGGCAATCGTGGTAGTGGGTCCCGGCTCTCCGGAGCAACGAAGAACGCTGCACCGCGTCCGGGACACGCTCTCAGAACAAAAAACGCCGCCCGGAATTGGGCGGCGTCTGGATCCGGTAGTGCAGAGGTCGTTGAAGGCGATACTATACAAAAATCCGGAAAACTCAATTCCGGTAGCTCGGATCGATGCGGTCGAGTTTGCGCAACAGCGGCGGCCATACCAGGGTGGTCGAGCGCCGTTCCGCGCCATCGGGATTGTGGAACAGCTGCTCGTTCTTGTCGATCACGGCCTGTTCGACCGGGTAGGCGGTCGGGCCCAGCATGCGGGTGCGCACCTGCATGGTGCAGGCTCGCTCCAGATGATACATGCGCTCGAAGGCGCAAGCGACCGAACGGCCGACCGTCAGCGTGCCGTGATTGCGCAGCAGCATATGGTTCTTGTCGCCGAGGTCCTTCTGCAGCCGCGGGCGTTCGTCATGATCCAGCGCCACGCCTTCGTAATCGTGATAGGCGAGGTCGTGGGTGACGAAATGCGCGGTCTGGTTCATCGGCAGCAGGCCTTCCAGGCAGCTCGCCACGGCGGTTCCGTCCGGCGTGTGCAGATGCAGGACGCAGCCGGCATCCTCGCGCGCCTCGTGGATGGCCGAATGGATGGTGAAGCCGGCCGGGTTGATGCTGTACTGGCTTTCGGTGAGCTGGTTGCCGTGGAGGTCGACCTTCACCAGGCTCGAGGCCGTGATTTCTTCGAACATCAGGCCATAGGGGTTGATCAGGAAATGATGGTCGGGGCCGGGCACACGCGCGGAGATGTGGGTATCGACCAGATCGTCCCAGCCATACAGCGCGACGAGGCGGTAACAGGCGGCGAGGTTGACGCGCTGGGTCCACTCAGCCTCGCTCATGCCGGACGGGACTTGCTTCAGGCGGGCTTCGGCTGGCGACATGACGCGGTCTCTCCCGTCAATTGATGATGTTCGCGAACAAGCCTATTCCTCCAGCGGATCCGCAGCAAGCCAGCGTGGCGGGGGCTGATGCCAGGCCGGCTGCGCGCGGTCAGGGTGGCGGAATCTCCAGCAGGGTCGAGATGCTGCTGCCGCGAATATCGTAGACACGCGCAAACACGACGTCGTCGCGCCTGATTTCCACCAGCACCGGGGCGGTGAGGCCCTTGCAGTAGAACTCGCCCAGCGTCATCGCGAAGTCGGCGGACTGGCTGTCCCAGCCGATCGTGAACTCGGGACCAAGCGCGACCTGCGCCGGGCGCTGCGGCCCGCATACCGCGACCTTCCATTTGTGCCCCTGTGGCGGCGATTCCTGTCGCTCGACCAGTTCGTCGCGCAGACCATCGGACGCCTGCTTGAGCGCCAACCCCCAGTAGTCCAGCATGAAAAGATTGTCGGCGGAGCGGACCGTGCCGGCGATGTGGTTGAAATGGGTGTATTCGTAGGGGTGCAGGCGGATCATCTCGCTAAGCGGCAGCAACAGGCCGAACGAGAACAGCGCCAGCGCCGCCGGTTGCCAGCGGCGGTGATGTTCTGTCAGCCAGTTCATGCCCCAGGCGAATGATACGCCGGCGAGGACTGCCATCGGCGGAATCACGAAAATGAAATGCCGGATGCCGTTGTAGAGCGCGGGGCGCTTCACCATTGCGATCACCAGCGGCAGGCTGGCCGCCAGCGTCAGCATCAGGAAGATGGTCTTGCGGCGGGCTGACACGTCAAAGCGTGACAGCGACAGGAAGGTGCCGACGACGCCGGCAAACAGGAGCGCGAGCAGGACTTCGGGAAGCTGCAGCGCGAACAGCGTTGGCAGGTACGACCACGGCATATCGGGCACCGACACCAGCGCGCCGTCGAACATTTCCTTCCAGGGTTTTTCGAAGAAATGCGAGAAATAGGTCAGCGCCTGGAACGGATGGCCGGGCTCCATGATCGACCACGGCCATATCAGGCCCATGATCAGGTAGCCCAGGACCAGGCCAGGCAGCAGCATATAGCCGACGTGGGCAAGGCGATGCACGGCCTCGCGCGCCCCCCGGTTGCGGACCTCCTCGATCAGCAGCGGCACGAAGCCTACCATAGCATAGACCAGCGCCAGCCCGCCGAGGATGCGGCAGCCGATGGAGAGCCCGGCCCCGAGGCCGACGATCAGGATGGTTCGCGGCGAGGGCGCCGGATATTCCTCGGCGAGGCGCACCAGGCCGAGCATCAGGATGACCATCGAGACGGCAAACGGCGCGTCCTTCGGGTTCATGAACATGTGGCCGTAAAAGGTCGGGCACAACGCCAGCAGCAGCAACGTCGCGAGCCCCGCCAGCGGGCCGCCGACGCGCCGCGCCAGCCGCCAGGTGATGGCAAGACCGATCAGGCCGACGACGGCTCCGAGCAGGCGGCGGGTTTCGAACAGTTCGAGTGGAATGACCTTGTGCAGCAGCGCGGCCGCCATGTCGAAGCCGCCACCATACATGTAGAGATTGGCGAAAGACAGCGCTGCGGTATCTCCGAAACCGGAGGCGTACATGCGCAGCAGCAGATCGGCGTATTCGGCGTGGGTATAGTCGTCCCAGCCCAGGCCGTAGTCACGAAAGGTCAGGCCCGCGATGAGGGCGACGGCGCCCAGTGCGAACACGGCAAGGTCGTCGCAGGTCCGTTCCACCGAGCGCCGCGCGGGCGTATCGAGGGCGGAAGTCGTGATCGATGACATGGCTGATGGTAACCCGGTGTCCCCTATGGCCCAGTCACGGTATTCTTGAGCCTCATTCCCCAGTATCCCATATAGCTGAGTTGGCTTACCAAGTAATTGGGGATTGTGACATAAATCCTTGATGCAACGCAGCAAAGAGCCGCAATCGAACGGTTTATTCTTGGGGCGCTCGGGCTGAATGGGGCCTGAATGAGCCAACCGGCAGGCCAGGCAAAGAAGGACCCGGTCCAAAGCTTTTGGGGAACTCTGGGTTCAATTGTCGGTTGGCCAAGGGCACAATATGACGGTATCGTGGCATCAGCGGCCAGTGGGCATTTCCCGCGACGGCTCAGGGGGTTGGTAGATGATGGTTGTTTTGTTGGTCGTCGGGATCGGCCTGGTTCTGGTGGGCCTGCTGGCGATCGGCTTCGGGGTCCCGATCAAGGAATTCAGCACCGGCAACACGCTGATCATCACCGGCGCGATGGGGTTTTGCACCGGCGCGATCATGATATCGCTGTGGATCGCGGTCGGGGAGTTGCGCAAAACCGCGCGGCGGTTTGTCGGCGGGATGCCGGAGCCGCTCGGCGAAGTCGAGTCGCAACCTGTCCTGTCGCCCGGTGCCAACCGCGACTATGCCGCCGGCGAGAACGGCTTTCCATCCGGCCGTGATCAGCAGGGCATGCCGCAGGCAGGTGGCACTGATATGTCCGCTCTGCCGCCCCCGTGGCAGGATGAAGCTGTATTGCGTGATCACCCGATGCCGGAGCCGGCCGAGATGGCTCCACAGGCTCCGAAACCCAAGCGAAATCTGCTGTTTTCATCGACATCGCGCCAGGATCGCGATCGGGTGCAAGCGAGGACCAGCGAGCCATTCTCGCCGGATCTGCTTCCGCCTGATCTACGCCCGAACTCCTCCGTCATGTCGCCGGAGATCGAAACGGCCGGGCTGCAACCGGCGGCGCTCGAAGATACCCGACCAGCGGGGAAACGCGCGAAGTCCGGCGGTGAACCAGCTTCCGCGCGGCGCGCCGGCCGGACGCCGCCGACGTTCGGCGAAGCCAAGGGTTCGTCGGCGCGGAGTACGGGTCAAGCGGCGGTGACGGTGCTGAAGTCGGGCGTGGTCGAGGGGATGGCCTATTCGCTTTATTCCGACGGCTCGATCGAGGCCCAGATGCCGGAGGGCATGATGCGGTTTGCCTCGATCGACGAACTGCGCGCGCATCTCGATCAGCGGCTATGAGCCGCCAAAACTTGCCGCGAAGCGATCACCGTTCTTGTCAATACACCGGCAATCCGTTCATGTTCGGCAGTTGATAATCGATTCCGTGCGCGTATAGGCGGGACCGGACACTGTCGGTCTACGGCGATCGTCAGTTGGTTTCGCGCTTCCCTGGAAGGTAACCATGACCGATTCCGTCGGTAAAACGCCCGTTGAGCTGACCGCGAGTATCGTCTCGGCCTATCTGAGCAACAACCCGACACCGGCTTCCGAAATCCCGAACCTGATCAACCAGGTTCATGCTGCGCTGCTGCGGGTATCGACCGGTCGGGTGGATACCGCTTTCGAGCCGGCCAAGCCGGCCGTATCGGTCAAGAAGTCGATGACCCCCGAATATCTGATCTGTCTGGAGGACGGCAAACGTTTCAAGTCGCTGAAGCGGCATCTGCGCGCGCAGTACAACATGACGCCGGAACAATATCGTGAAAAATGGGGCCTGCCGGCCGATTATCCGATGGTGGCGCCGAATTACGCCGTGGCGCGCTCGCAGCTCGCCAAGAAGATGGGACTGGGCCAGCAGGCGCGGAAGCGGAAGTAACTACGAAGTTGCCGCCAGCGCCTCGCGCGCGTCCGCGCGGATGCGCTCGACCATCGACCGCAGGCCGTTGGAACGCTGCGGCGTCAGGTGCTCGCGAAATCCGAACCCGTCAAATACGGCCAGCGCGTCGGTCGCCAGGATTTGTTGCGGCGTGCGTCCGGAATAGAGCGTCAGCAGGATTGCGATCAGGCCGCGGACGATGTGGGCGTCGCTGTCGCCCAGATATTTCAGCCGCGGCTCGCCGGCGCCGCTGCGCTCGATCTGCCTGGAAAGCCAGACCTGGCTGGCGCAGCCGTTCACCTTGTTCTCGGCGGAATGTTCCGCTTCCGGCATTGGATCGAGCGTGCGGCCGAGTTCGATGACGTACCGGTAACGGTCGTCCCAATCCTCCAGCAGCTCGAAATTCTCCCTGATCTCGTCGATCGTCATTCGGCACCTGATGCGAGCAGGATATATAGGATGCGGTTCAGCCGAAAGCGACGGAAATGGCGCTAGTTCCGTGACGTTATTTGCAATTATGGCGCGGGCGGTAGCCGCCATTCGATCGCCATATCGTCCGGACTGAGCGTCTCGCGCGGAACGGCGTCGGCCACCGCGGCCTCGGTGCCCACAATCGATCCGGTGTGGTCGGGCGCCTTCTTGTCGATAATGATCTTGTAGAGCTTGCGGGCGCCCTCCTGGGCACGCTGGCCGATCGCGGTCGCGGCCTGGCCGCCGACCTCGCAGGCTGATGGCTGGCGCTTGCAGAACTGGCTCATGTCGGAGACGGCGGCGGTCGCCGCCGATACGGCTTCGGACGCGCCGATTTGCGGCAGCTTGTCAGATTCAGGCGTCTTGTCCCTGGGCAGCAGCACCAGCACAAGCCCGAGCCAAAAAGCCATGCGAAGCAGGAAAAACATCTCGCGATTCCGGTCGTCTCTTGTGGTTGCCCGCGGTTGGTCCGCTGGTTGGTTGCTGATTAACAGCCCTCGATAAATCGATGGTGTTTGCATCAGGCAAAGCCGGCGAAAATTGTGCAAACGATGCAATGGTTCGATTCGACGTAAATTTTCCATTGACGACGGCAGCGCGACCAAACCGGACGCGGACGGTGCGTCCACCAATTCGAAACCATGGATTGATCAGGTCGGAAACCCGACGTTCACCATCCGCCTCGAATGAACGGCGCGTAGCGGCTGAAAGTCTCGCGGACGCGCGTTGTCGGCCGCTGCTCCGCGCAGCCTTAGCGTTCGCTTAAGTTCGCTCTGACACGGTACCGCGTCTGGAGGGGGCGTTTCGGCGCCTCTGGCTGGCGAACAAGCCGAAGCGCGAGAGCAGTGACCGTATTGAGTATCATCCGCGATTGTCTCGATGCGTTGCTGCATCCCTCGGCACGATATGATGCGCTTACGCGCGCCCGCCATCGCGCCTTCATGGCGCCTCGGTTGCTTGGAAGCCTGGTCGCGCTGGCGGCTTTTCCGGTATATCTGGTGCTGCGCGGGGCGCCGACCGCGCTCGAGGTCGCGGCGTTTGCCTGGCTGACCGCGCCCATCCTGCTGTCCTGGTTTCTGTCGCGCACCGGCCGTTATGAGGCTGCGCATATCCTGTCATCGTTGGCGGTGGCAGGCCTAGTCATGATGATCGCCGCAATCACCGGAGGCATTGAATCCTTCGCGGTGATCTGGCTGGTGGTCGTTCCCGTAGAGGCTGCGCTGTCGGCTTCGCGCCGCGTGGTGGCGTTCGCGTCGGCGCTGGCGCTGTGCTGCGCCGCCTTGCTGATCGCGCTCGGACATTTTCATCTGCTGCCGGCGGCGGAACCGAGCGCGGCCTTGCGCGGCCTGCTGATGACGGCAGGCGTGGCGTCGGCGACGCTGTATGCCGCGGGGCTCGCCTTTGGCGCGGAAGCGCTGGCGCGTGCGTCCGGATCGCTGCTCTCGATCGAGGAAGACCGCTACCGCCTGCTCGCGCGCAACATCAGCGACGTGATTTCGCGGCACGGCCGCAACGGCGCCGTGCACTTCATTTCTCCGGCCGCCGAATCCATGCTCGGCACCTCGGTCGCGCGGCTTGCCGGCCACGGTCTGTTCGATCGTGTCCATGTCGCCGATCGTCCGGCCTATCTCACGGCGTTGTCGGATGCCGCACGCGGCGGTGAGCAGCGCGTCGAGTTCCGGATCCGCCGCGACGCGGTTCGCGATCGGGACATTGCCGCTGATTTCATCTGGGTCGAGATGCGTTGCCGGCCGCTTGATGGGGCCTCGACGGGTACGGATGTCGTTGCCGTGATGCGCGACGTCACCGACCGGAAGCTTCAGCAGCAGGCGCTCGAACTGGCGCGCGCGGACACCGAGCGGGCAGATGCGTCCAAGACCCGCTTCCTGGCGACCATGAGCCACGAACTGCGGACACCGCTGAACGCCATCATCGGGTTTTCCGAAATGATCGTGCAGGAAGACGTGCTGATGCTCGATGCGAACAGGCGCAAGGAGTACGCGCAGCTGATCCACGATTCCGGCCAGCATCTGCTGTCGATGGTGAACGGTATTCTCGACATGTCCAAGATGGAAGCGGGTAATTTCGAGATTTCGCCGGAGCCTTTCGCGCCTCGTGCTGCATTGCTGCATTGCTGCAATCTGCTGGCCCTGAAGGCGCGCGACAGCGGCGTCGACCTGATCATCCGTGCGCCCGAAGAGTTGCCCGTCATGACCGGGGATCCGCGCGCTTTCAAGCAGATCGCGCTGAACCTTGTCGTCAACGCCATCAAGTTCACCGAGCGGGGCGGCCGCGTCACGGTCTCGGCTTCGGTCGAGGGATCGCGGCTGTTGCTTCGTGTCGCCGATACCGGGGTGGGTATTGCCGCCGACGACCTCAAGCGGATTGGCGATCCTTTCTTCCAGGCCGGCAAGACCTTTGAGCGCAAGCAGGAAGGCACCGGCCTTGGCCTGTCGATCGTGAAAGGTCTGGTTGGGCTGCACAATGGCGAGCTGAAGGTGCAAAGCAGTGTCGGCGAGGGGACCACGGTAGCCGTGGCGTTGCCGCTGGACTTCACGCCGCCGCAGCCGCCTTCAAGCAATGTCGCGCCGCTGAAGCCGGCGCTGCGGTCAGGATTGCAGGACCGAGCCCATCAGGTGAAGAAACGTGCCTAGACGCAACGATGACGATCACGAGATGCCGCGCCGCCGCCGCAGCGCGCGGCCGGCTGCGCTCGACGTCGATGAGGAGCGCAACCTTGTGATGCGCGCGCTGCTGCACAGTCCGAAGGACACGGTCGCAGCCCTGCTTGCCGCCGCTGCCGTCTGCGCCATTGTCGCCAACGCTCTCTTTCTGCAGACCGGCCGGCATCCGTCGCCGATGTTTGGCTCGGTCGTCACGCTGCCGGCGCAGCAAGCAGCCGTCGCCGGCCCGTTGCCGCGTCCGCGCCCGGTCGAGATCATCGCCAGGCCGACGGAGGCCGAACCGCAGGAAATCAGGCCAGTCGAGGTGAGGGGCGCCGATTCCAGGAATCCCGGTCCGAGGAGCCCCGACGCAACGACCAGTCCGATGGTCAAGCCGACCGGCGCGCCCGCAACGACATCGGCGATTGTCGCGCGGCCGCCGGCGCCGATTCCGCCGCCCGCGCAGAACGCCGGCGCGCGTCGCGTCGCAGCGGTACAGCGCGCGCTCACCCAGTATGGCTACGGCCAATTGAAGCCGACCGGCGCCGTCGGCGCCGATACCCAGGCCGCCATTTCGAAGTTCGAGCGGGAGCGCAAGCTCCCGGTGACCGGCCAGATGTCGGATCGCCTGGTGCGCGAACTCTCCGCCGTCATCGGCCATCCGATCGACTAGATTCTCCGCGGGCGGTGGCCTAACGTCCGGCCCATGCGACTGAAATCATCCATCTGGGTGGCGGCCTATCTGCGCCGCTGCCAGACCGAGGGCATCTTTGGCGCCGTGCGCCGGCGGGGCGCCGAGGAGGCCGGGGCCGTCTTCATCAAGGTGGCGCTGCTCGACGGCAACGCCCTGCTTTTTGCGCCTGCGCCGCAGACGGTTTACGACGACAGCCGGCCGGCCGAGCGCTTCTTCGTTCCGACCTCGCCGCAGCCGGTATCGGAACAGTCGGTGGAAGAGCGTCTGGCCAGCGAAATCCGCTTCGATCCCGACGCCTGGATCGTCGAGACCGAGGACCGGGCAGGGCGGCATTTTCTCGATCTGGCGAAGTCTTGACGCATGATCCGGAAAAGTGTGTAGCGGTTTTCCGAAAAGATCATGCGCAAACAAAGGGCTTAGAGCGGGATGGCGATTCGAAGAAAAGTCATTCCGCTCTAGCGTTTCAAGCCGTCGGTGCCGGTGCGAATGGCGGGCGCGCCGGCCGGTTGCACGCCGGAATGTCCCTGCGGGGTCGCGGCTCGCGCTCGGTTGCGCTCGTCGTCGTAAAGCGCGGAACGGTGCTTGGCGCGGGTGACGGACATGGTCGTACCGCGCCATGCCGACAGCATGACCAGCGCGGAGCGTTCGCTCAATCGATCGTAGAGTCGCGACAACCGATAGACATGATGCACGGAACAGCCGAGTTCCGGGTTGAGGAACATCAGAACGCGCTGAAAGGCCGCGCCTGGCATCTCCAGCGCCCGTGCCGCGCAGGCCAGAGGCTCGCCACCGGGGTCATGGACGATTTGCTCGGCGATCCGCGCCGGCAGGATCAGCGCCTCGCCCAGTTCGAGCGCGAAGCTTCCGGTGTCCTCGGCGAACGCGGCCATTTCCAGGGTTTCGATCGCGCGGGCCGCGCGGGCGGCGGGGATTCTTGCCGAGGCCTTGAGCGGCGCTTCGGCGAGCTGTTGCAGCATGAGCGCACGTTCGCTGCAGCCGGCGGCAAAGAAGGTGCCGGTGATTTCGACGGCATCGTTGGGCCGCATCGGCAGGTTGGACGCCATGCGCAACTGGGCTTCGCTCGGCATTCGCTGCCGCCAAGGCTCGGTCGCAACGGCGACGGGCTCATCCTGGCCGGGGGGTGAACGCCGCAACCCCAGTTTGATGCTGATCTCCGCCGGCGTCGCCGGATAGACCGCCAGCCGCGACCGCACGGCGGCGCGCGTGGCGTCGTCGACCTGATCGATCAGCCGGGACGCCAGTTCGACAAATTGCCGTTCCTCGTCGGCGGAATGGGCGCTGGCCTGGACATAAAGGTCGGTCAGCACGCGCAGCAGCGTCGGACGAATATCGACCCCCTCGCGGCGGGAGAGCGTCATCAGCCCGTCAAAACCGGGAAACAATGGAGCTGAGGTCATGTCAGGTTACGCGACTTCGCCAATACTTCGCGCCAGCCTACGCGCGGGGCTTTAAGAGCTGGTTAAGGAAAACAGCCGGTGAAGAGATTGGCTAAAATGCAAGGCGTCGGCCACAGAGGCCCGGCGCCCTTGGCTCGATATCGTTCTGTCGCCCCGAAGCCGTTCCTGGCACGGGAAACTACGGCCGGCGCAAATTAAGATGCCGTTAACCACGTTCTGTTCTGAATGACTCCATGCCGCCGGCCACATCCTGTCCGCGCGGCGACCAGAGAGAATGGAATATGGGCACTATCATCGAATTTCCGGCGGATGCGGCCTCGCGGCGGCCGGGCTCTGCCGTGGAGGGGGCGCCGGGCGAGGGCCTCGGAACCGTGCTGATCCTTCCCGTTGTCCGCATCGAGCGGGGCGTCGCCGAAACCGGTGACGGGCGTGGACCGGAAGAAGGCGCTGCGCCCGGACGCCGTCGCCGCCGCCGCTCCTGACGGAAATTCAGAGATGCCGGAGATGCGCTTTCCGATCCGGACTACCGGCACTCGGTCGCTCCCGGCGCTCACCCTGCTGCTCGCGAGCCTGGCCCTGGGGGCCTGCAGTGGCGGCGACTTTGGCCGCACCCGCGCAGACATGCGCAACGACGACATGCATCGCTGGCTGGGCGCGGAGGCGACGGCAAGCGTCGGCCTCAAGCCTTCGCACTTCCAGCTCACCGAAAACGAACGCCAGCTTCGCGATCTCGCCTATCCCCTGATCGAGCCGCCGCGCTCGCGTCCGGCCTGGAAGAGCGTGTTCGGCGACTATCAGCCGCTGCCTTCGCCTTGGCGGCAGAAGGTGGTGTTCGACCGCACCAGCTACGGGCGCGCGTTGATCGACGAGCCGCACCGTTCGCACACCTCGCGTTACCAGCAACTGATCGAGGATGTTCGCAACGACATTGTCAGATTCGAGCCGTTCTTTGCATCCGCCGCGCGCGTGATCGAACTCGACCGCAAGCGCAACGCCAGCCTCAGGGTCGTGTCCGAACTGTCGCCGCGCGAACAGGCCGATGCGGTCGCGCGCATGGAGGAGAACGCGCTGATCGTGCAATGGGTGCAGCAATGCCTGGAACGGCGCATCGCGTCCTATCGCTGGGCGTTGGAGCGGCTGGCGATTCAAACTCCCGACATCATCGCCGCCGATGCCGACCGGCTGATCGGCGAGCTCGCGGCGCAAACCGCCAATCCGCCGATGGCCGCGCAGCCTGTGATTGGGCGGGCCGTGAGCGTGAAGGGCTGATCACTTTCGCCGCCGGCGCCGGAACGGGTCGCGTGCGACGCTACTTGCTCCTGCCTTTGGGGGGCGCCGGTGGCGGCGCCGGCGCAGGCTCCGGCTGTTTCGCCGCCGCGGGTTCGGTCTGCAGCTTGCAACTGGAAGCCGCGAGCGCCGCCTGCGCCTGCGGCATCAGGCCGGGCTCCGGCGCCAGCGCCTTCAGCACAATCAAGCCGGTCGTGGTCGGGGAGTCGATGATGAGGCGGTCGGCGGCGGTGACTTCCTCATCCTCCGGCAATTCGGCGTGCTGCGCCTCCGTCATCAGGTCGAGTTCGATCACCTTGCGGCCGGCCGAGCGGTCGTTGATGGCGTAATAGGCGACCTCGTTGCGCGTATAGAACGACACCGAGGTGTAGGCCTGGCTGACGGGCACCGTCAGCTTGATGGCGCCCTCGGAGAGGTCGTAGCGGCAGATCGCGACCGCGAACGCCGGGTCCATGAACGGCATCGGCGCGTTGTTGGGCTCTGCCAGCGGCAGCGCCGTGACGGAGTTCAGCCTGGTCAGCGGTGTCAAGCGGGAATAGGCATCCTGGCTCGCCAGGCGCGGCAGCGCCAGCACGCTGACCAGATGCACCACGCCACCCAGCAGCACGCCCGCGACGATGGTGAACAACACGCGGATCATGGGCAGCTCACCGTCGAGATCGAGGGCATCGGCGCGTCGCGCTGCGTCCGCGTCGCCACGCCGACCGGCGTATCGTAGAGCCGCAGCATCAGCGCGTAGCGTTCGATGCCGCCGGTCGGCAGCCAGTTGCCGGCGCGCGAGCGCGCCGCCACCCGGATCTCGAACTGGCCATCGGAGCTGCGGATGATCTCCTGGCTGGTGAATCCGTAGCGCTGCAGCGAATTCGCAACCAGGTGTCCCTTGCGGTCGAACAGCGTCAGTGTCCAGAACCGGGCCGCCGGCGTCACCCCGCTGACGACCACATCGCATCGTCCGTCGAGCGGCCTGTTCTTGTCGTCAGTGGTGGCTGAGAAGGCAATGCCGTCGCCGGTGCCGATCGGCAATTCACCGCTGCGGGCAATGGCGGCGCGCGAATAGGGATCCACCTCGGCGGTGCCGCTCTTGGGCCGCGCGGTCCAGGCGCCGATTGTCAGCGTACCGAGATCGGTGCCGCGGGTCGCCGTCAGATAGGTCGAGCCGAGGCCGACGACGGCGGCAAGCGCCAACGTCAGCAAGGCGATGAAGATCAGCCGCACGGGCCAGCGCTCCGAAATCTCACCGTGTCGTATTCCCGTCGATTCGCTTCAACGGGAATATGAGAGATGTCCTGTCATATGGGCATGATGTCCGGGTCAAGGATACGCGTCTGCGCCGAGAAAATCGATGGCCCGCTTCCGGATCATGCGACTAGTTTCGCGGCGCCGGTGCCGCCTGGGCGCCGGCCGCCGCGGCAAAATTGTCCGGCGAGGCCACAGCGCCTGAGGTGATCGGTTTCGCGGGCTGCTTTGGCTGATCGTTGGACGAGGTCTTGCCCGCGGCCTTGCCGGCGTCGTCGAGCAGTTTCTCGACGCGCACCAGAATATCCGCACCGCGCTTGGTCAGTACCGGCGGGGGCCCCGGCTTGGTCTCCAGTATCCTCGACGCGCTGCTGGCCGCCACGGCGGCGGGGAGGGCGGACTGCGGCGGTTTCGCGCCCATCCCGACCCCGGGGATTTCCTTCACCTCGACCCCCTGATGCGCGACGACCATGATCTCGCGCCAGGTCTGCGCCGGCAGCGAGCCGCCGGTCATCCGGTTGGTCGGCGAGTAGTCGTCGTTGCCATACCAGACCGCGCAACTGAAATTGCCGGTGAAGCCGACGAACCAGGCGTCGCGATAGGCGTTGGTGGTGCCGGTCTTGCCGGCGGTCGGAATACCCTCGATCGCGGCGCGCCGCGCGGTGCCTTCGCTGACGACGTGGCTCATCATCCCCGACATGTCGGCGGCGACGGAGGCCGGTATCGCCTGCACCGGCTTCTTGCCGTCGCGATCGAAGCGCCAGACCAGGTCGCCGACGCTGCTGCGCACTTCCAGCACCGCGTGCGGTTTGGCCGCCCGGCCCTTGTTCGGGAACGTCGCATAGGCGACCGCATGTTCGACCACAGTGACTTCGTCTGAGCCGATCGGCATCGACGGCGTGTCGGGGAGTGGTGCTGTCAGACCGAACCGGCGCGCCACCTCGGTGATCTTCTGACGGCCGACCTTGGCCGGGTTCGGCGCCTTGCCGCCGAGCGCGATCGACAGCTTCACCGGCACCACGTTGATCGAGCGGGTGATCGCCTGTGTCAGGGTGACCGAGCCGGAATAGGAATGGCCATAATTCTGCGGGCACCAGTTGCCGATGCAGACCGGGCCGTCGACCACGATCGAACTCGGCTTGTAGCCGTTCAGCAGCGCGGTGGCGTAGACGTAGGGCTTGAACGAGGAGCCGGGTTGCCGATAGGCGTCGGTCGCACGGTTGAACTGGCTGGCGCCATAGTCGCGTCCGCCGACCATCGCGCGAATGCCGCCGTCGAGATCGGCGACCACGGCGGCGGCTTGTGTGGCGTGATAGTCGCGGCCGAACTGGCGCAACTGGTTTTCGACCGCTTCCTCTGCGGCGCGCTGCACGGTCATGTCGATCGCGGTGCGGACCACGAAGACGCGCTCGGTGTAGGATTTCGGGAAGGTATCGACCAGCTTGCGCATCTCCTCGAAGGCGTAGTCGAGATAATAGTTCGGCCAGTTTTCGTCGCGGCGGTCGACGGCGATGGCCGGGTTGCGCCGCGCGCCGAACACCTGGCCCTCGGTCATGAAACCGGCATCGACGAGGTTGTCGAGCACGATGTTGGCGCGGGCGCGGGCGGCGGGCAGGTTGATATGGGGGGCGTATTTGGTCGGCGCCTTGAACAGGCCCGCCAGCATCGCCGATTCCGCGAGCGTGACGTCGCGCGCCGATTTGTTGAAGTAGAAATGCGCCGCGCCATCGACCCCGAAGGTGCCGCCGCCCAGATAGGCGCGGTCGAGATAGAGTTTCAGGATTTCGTTCTTGGTCAGGCGCGTCTCCAGCCAGATCGCCAGGAACGCTTCCTTCACCTTGCGTTCGATGGTGCGCTCGTTGTTGAGGAACAGGTTCTTCGCCAGCTGTTGCGTAATCGACGAACCGCCCTGGCGCACGCCGCCGGCCTGCGCGTTGGTGACCAGCGCGCGCGCGGTTCCGGCCATGTCGATGCCGAAATGGTCGTAGAAGCGGCGGTCCTCGGTGGCGAGTGTCGCCTTGATCAGATTGTCCGGGAAATCCTCCAGCGGGATCGAGTCGTTGTGCTTGATGCCGCGGCTGCCGATCGGGTTGCCGTAACGGTCGAGGAAGGACACCGCCAGATCGGACTTCTTGAGCCAGTCGTCATCGGCGGTTTCCCGGAACGCGGGGACCGCGAGCGCCAGCATGACGATCAACCCGCCGAGGCCGACGGTTGCGGCTTCCGAGGCCGGCTCGATGAAAACCCAGCGTTTCCAGCGGCCGACATGGAAGCGATCCATGAAGGTGGAATAGCGTTCGTAAAGTTCGCGCAAGCCCTTGCCCGACGAGAACAGCGTCGAATCGATGCGCGCGTCCAGATCCAGAAAGAAGTTCCGGATCTTCTGCTTCCATTGCTCAGGTACGATCTGGCGCACTGGTGCCCGTTCTCGTAGGCGCTCAGGCGTCCCAATGGGCGCTGCTGAGACGTCTTGCTAGGATGCTGCGGTAAACCCAAGGCGCTTTTGCGACCGTGGGGACGCGCGGCTGTTCTATCCGAGCGGAGGCCATAAACCAATGCTCCCGCTCGCCATTTTGGTGATAAACCCCAACGCTCTCCAGATTTCGATGGGCGCGCCATCGGCCCGACATGGCGCCGCATGCAGCCCGGTTTCGAAACGAGACGCCAGATTCTTGATTTCGCCCGTTTTCTCGAGGCGAAAGCGGTTTCCACTGTGCCCGAAAACGCTCTAGAAGGGCGGCTGCCGAAGCATTCCGGAAGCACCCGAGTCCATGACCGCGCCGCCCAAGCCGCCTTCCGGCCAGGAGGGATTCTTCTGGAAAACCAAGACGTTGGAACAAATGTCCAACGCCGAATGGGAAAGCCTGTGCGATGGCTGCGCGCGCTGCTGCCTGGAAAAGCTGGAGGATGAGGATACCGGCAAGATCTACTTCACCCACGTCGCCTGCAAGCTGCTCGATTCCGGGCGATGCACCTGCAAGGACTATCCGAATCGTTCCGACCAGGTTCCGGATTGCGTCCGGCTGACCCCGCAAAACGTCCGTACCCTGAACTGGCTGCCGCCGAGCTGCGGCTACAGACTGATTGCCGAGGGGCGCGACCTGTACTGGTGGCATCCGCTGATCTCGGGCGACCCCAATACCGTCCATGAAGCCGGCGTTTCCGTGCGCGGCCGGGTGCAGGGCACCGAGGACGAGATCGCCGCCGCCGATCTCGAGGATCACATCGTCAACTGGCCCGCGCTGTTGCCGAAGCGGGCGCGGCTGAAGAAGCCGCCGAAGGCGTCAGACCGTTCATAGTTGGCAAGTTCAAAACGCATGATTCGAAGTCCCCGTTTGGGAGATTGAATCTCAAGCGTCTGGCTAGAAACGATGCGACTAGCCTGACCCGGCAGCGGTAGTTTCGGGACAAAGCGGACGTCAGTCAGCCAACAATCCCTGCTGAGTGGGTCGCAAATGATCCGTAGCCGACGCCGTCACATCTGCCAACGACTGCTGTGCGCCATTACGGGCCCTTAGCTCGGCGCCAGTTTCCGGACATTAGAGAGGGGGCTTCTGAGATCAGTCCGCGGAAAAGCGGCGCTCTCAGATCGGTTGCACTGCTGCGGCTCGCCTTTCAGTTGTGTTGGCCTTACAATTCGAATCAGCGCGCTAGCGCGCCACAACGAGCTGGGGCGGCGCATGAAAATTGCCAAGGTCAAGATCACCAACTTCAAGTGTTACGAGGAGACCTTTACCCTCGCTTTGAACGACGGCCTAAACGTCATCGTCGGTGCCAACGAGTCTGGAAAGAGCACAATCCTGGAAGCGATCCATCTGGCGCTGACGGGACTCCTGCACGGCCGGCCCCTGAAAAGCGACCTTACAAGCTATCTCTTCAACTTGGCTGCCCAGACTAAGTACGTGCAGAGCCTCGCCACCGGTTCTCCGTTGCCGCCGCCGGCGATCACCATCGAATTGTTCTTCTCCGGAGGAGAGGGCGAACTGGCCGAGCTGGAAGGGGATGGAAACTCGGAAAAGATCAGAGCCAGCGGGGTGGTCTATCGTATTGAGTTCGACGAGGAGAACTACAAGGGGCCGTATGAGGCGCTGCTCGCGGGCGGCGAGCTGACTTCCATTCCGGTCGAGTACTACATGGCGACCATGCGTTCGTTCGCGCGCAGGGGCATTACCTCGCGCAACATCCCGATTAAATCCGCCTTAATCGATTCATCCAGCGCCCGCTTGCAGAATGGCTCCGACGTCTATGTCTCTCGGATCATTCGCGACGTGCTTGAGGAGACCGAGCGGGCGTCGATTTCGCAGGCCCATAGAAAACTGAAGGAGGCTTTCGTCGAAGATAAGAACCTGCAGTTGATCAACGAGCGGATCACCAAAGCCGCCAAAATTAGCCAGAAGTCGGTTAGCATTTCGGTCGACTTGTCATCCCAGACCGCCTGGGAGAGCAGCCTTATGACGTACATCGACTTCATCCCTTTCCACTACATCGGCAAGGGCGAGCAATGTGTGATTAAGACCAAGCTGGCCCTCAGCACCAAGAAGAACACCGAGGCCACGGCCATCCTGCTGGAAGAACCTGAGAACCACCTGTCGCACGCGCGGCTCAACGAACTGATCGCCGACCTGACCGATCAGCACGGTCAGAAGCAGATCATCATTTCCACCCACAGCAGCTTTGTGGCCAACAAGCTCGGTCTCGATCATCTGATCGTGCTGCGTGACGGCAAGGTGGTGCGCCTCTCGGAATTGGAGGCCAGCGATTTCTTCAAGAAGCTGGCGGGGTACGATACCTTGCGCTTGGCGCTGGCCCACAAGGCAATCTTGGTTGAAGGCGACTCTGACGAGCTCGTCGTCCAGCGGGCCTATATGGACGCCCACGGCGGACGACTGCCCATCCAGGACGGCATCGACGTTATCTCGGTCGGTACGGCCTTCCTGCGCTTCCTGGAGCTCGCCAGGGCACTGAGGATTCCTGTGGCCGTGGTGACCGACAACGATGGCGACACCGCTGCCGTTGAAAAGAAGTATGCCGCGTATAAAGGCGAAGCGCTCGTCAAGGTCTGCTTTGATCCTGTCGTCGATGGCGGATCTCTGACCGTTAAAGGCAAGGCCTTCAACTATAATACTTTGGAACCGAAAATTCTGAAGGCGAACAGTCTTGCGACGCTCAACAGCGTGCTTGGAACGTCGGCGAAAACGGACGACGAACTCCGCATTCACATGCGAGCCAACAAGACCGAGAGCGCTTTGTCCATTTTCAATTCAACGGCCTCGATCGCCTATCCCGGCTATATCAAGCAGGCTATCACGCCGTGACAGGCGAGAACAAGATCGTCATTGCCGCGGCCGGCTCCGGTAAGACGACTTACCTCGTCGAGCAGGCGGTGAAGATCAAGCGCGAGCGAGTCTTGATCACGACCTACACGGAGTCCAACGAGGCGGAGATTCGCCAGAGGTTCTTCGAACTCGTAGGTCATGTGCCTGCCAACGTCGTGGTTATGACTTGGTTCAGCCTCCTGATCACGCACGGCGTAAAGCCATTCCAAGGCGGCCTGTTCGATTTTCCTGTCACGGGCATGCTGCTGGTCCAGACGCAGTCGGGAGTTCGCTTCCACAACAACAAAGGCATCGCTGTAACGTGGCCCGAAGAGCAGATCGGCAACCATTTCTTCGACCCAACCGGAAGGGTCTTTTCGGACAAGCTCTCCAAGCTCGTGATCCGTTGCAATTACAAGAGCGACGGCGCCGTTATCGATCGGCTTAGCCGCGTGTTTCCCAACATCTTCGTCGACGAGGTCCAAGACCTGGCCGGCTACGATCTCGACATCCTTGCGGCACTCGCCCGCAGTTCCGCCCGCTTGCTGATGGTCGGCGACCCGCGGCAGGTAACCTATCTGACCCATCATGAGCGCCGCCATGGGAAATATGCCGATGGCGGTATCGTCGCCTTCCTGCAACGGGAGCTTCCCCGGAAGGTTGTTGTCCAGATCGACGAAACGAGTTTGAGCTGGTCGCATCGCAACAGTGACGCCATCTGCGCGGTCTCCTCGCGGCTGTTTCCGTCACTGCCCGCCAGCCGCGCCTGCAAGTGTCTCGGGTGCCGCGGAATTCCGCTGGCGGGCGCAGGTGTATTCATCCTTAGGCCCGCTGATCATGCTCACTATCTGGCGAGCGTCAGACCGATGCAGTTGCGCGACAAGATCACCAGCAGTGGCGTCGACAAGAGGCTACCCGTGATGAATTTCGGAGAATCCAAGGGGAGAGGGTTTGACCATGTGGTCATACTTCCCACGGCGCCGATGCAAAAGTGGCTTGTCGACCCCACGGTCGAGTTGAAGGCCCAAAGCCGAGCTAAATTCTACGTCGCGCTAACGCGGGGTCGCCATAGCGTGGCCATCGCGATGGATTGGGGGGCCGCGCCCCTGCCTGCGGGCTTTTCGCTCTACGAGCGCGCGGCACCGGCTTAACGTCGGCGCTGACATCGATGGTCCTTTTGACGTCGCCAAACGGTTGCTTTGGGTAGAGTTCAACCCCCTGACGGCTTGCATTGATCGATTGCAGGAACCCGGCGATGCCCTCGCGGGATGCTCCCATGCGCGCAAGCGCCTGCCGCTAAGGGAATTTAGGCTTTATTGTTCAACGCATATGGCGATTCCATCTCGGCGGCCTCGGTCGCGAAGAAGAATATTGCGTCGGACATGAACGAGCACGAACGGCAGAGCCGACAACCTGCCGATCAGGCGACATTGCCCGACGACATCGGCGAAGAACTCTCGCACATCGCGACCGAGGTCATCGATATCAGCGATGCGCCGCCACGCGCGCCGCTGAGCCCCGACGAAGTCCGCACCATCCTGATGAGCCTGCTGCTGACGATGTTCCTGGCGGCGCTCGACCAGACCATTGTCGCCACCGCGCTGCCGACCATCGGCCGGCAATTCAACGAGTTCGGCAATCTGTCCTGGGTGATCACGGCCTATCTGCTGGCCTCGACCGCGGTAGCGCCGGTGTTCGGCACCTTGAGCGATATCTACGGCCGCCGCGTCATGATCACGGTTTCGCTGGCCCTGTTCACGGTGGGCTCGATCCTGTGCGCCGTCGCGCCGAACCTGACGGTGCTGATTATCGCGCGCGGTTTGCAGGGCCTCGGCGGCGGCGGCATCATGCCTGTCGTCCAGACCGTGATTTCCGATGTGGTGTCACCGCGCGAGCGCGGCCGGTATCAGGCCTATTTCAGCGGCGTCTGGATGGCGGCGGGCTTGCTCGGCCCCGTGCTCGGCGGCGTGTTCGCCGAACATCTGCACTGGTCGATGATTTTCTGGATCAACGTGCCGCTGGCTCTGGGAGCGTTGGTGCTGCTGCTGCCGAAGATGGGCAAAATTCCGGTGTTCCATCGCCGACGCAAGGTCGATTGGTTCGGCGGCGTGCTGCTGATGGCGTCCGCCGTCGTGGTCATGCTGGTGCTGAGCTGGGGCGGCAACCGTTATGCCTGGCTGTCGCCGGCGATCATGGCGATGATCGGCGCTGCGGTGGCGCTGGCGTTCGGCTTCGTCTGGCATGCGCGCAATGCCGAGGAGCCGTTCCTGCCGCTGCCGCTGCTGGGTGGAACGGTGGTGCCCTACGCAATGGTGGCCGGCGGCTGCGCGCTGGGTGCCATCACCGCGCTCACGGTCCACCTGCCGCTCTATTACGAGGTTGTCTATGGTTTGACCGCGAGCGAAGCCGGGCTTGCGCTGATCCCGCTCGCCGCGGTTTCCACCTGCGGGGCGGCGATCGCCGGGCGGACCATGGCGCGCGCCAGGCATTACAAGCGGGTGGCGATCGCGGGCACTTCGGCGGCGGCGATCTTCGGCGCGGTGCTGACGGTTACCACGCTGCCGCTGTGGGGTTTGCTGATCTTGATGTCGCTGTTCGCGCTCGGGCTCGGCACCACGTTCCCGGTCAGCGTGGTCTCGCTGCAGAACGCGGTGGCGCGGGCGCAGATCGGCACCGTCACCGGTGCGATGAATTTTTTCCGCTCGCTGATGTCGTCGTTTATGGTGGCCGTCTTCAGCGCCATCCTCCTGATGGCGCTGGGCGCCGGCATCTCGCTCGGCGAGCACCGCGGACCGGCGAACGCGATTCCAGCAGCCGACATGATCAATGCGTTCCGCTACGTCTTTGGGGCCGCCACCGCGCTGTTGGCCTGTGCCGCGCTCTGCATCATCCTGATGGAGGAACGGCCGCTGGCAGGTCCCTCGACGCCGGCGGAGCGGGCCGAGTAGCAGGATACCGTTTTCTCAGCCGTATTCCGCTTTGCATGGGGTTGTTTTGCGAATTTTTGTTTTGGGCCCTCAGGTCCCCGGCCTTGAGACCTCGGTCTCCTTGCTGGTGATGAACTCGAGCAGCACCGGAACGCCTTCCTTGGTCTTCGCGATCCCGCGCTTGATGGCGGGGACGATGTCCTCGGGTTTCGTCACCCGCTCGCCATAGCCGCCAAAGGCGCGCGCCATCGCGGCGTAGTCGCCGGAGATGTCGGTCGAGCGGTATTTTTCGGTCGAGATCGGCATCACCTTCAACTCGATCGCCATGGAAAAATTGTTCAGCAGGATCGACATGATCGGGATCCGCTCGCGCACCGCAGTCTCGAAATCCATGCCGGTGAAGCCGATCGCAGCGTCGCCCCAGACGTTGATGCAGAGCTTGTCGGGTCTTGCGAGCTTGGCGCCCATCGCCAGGCCGAGGCCATAGCCGAGCTGGGTGGTCTTGCCCCAGCCGATATAGGACAGCGGCTCGACCGCCTTCCAGAACGGCGAAAGCTGGTCGCGCGGGCTGCCGGCGTCATGGGTGATGATGGTGTTCGCGATGTCGACCGTGTGCTGCAGGTCCCACAGCACCCGATAGGGGTTCAGCGGCGCCTCATTGTGGGTCAGCTTCGGCATCCATTTCGCCAGCCACTCCTTGTGCGAGGCGGCGATTTCGGCGGTCACCGCCGTGGCGTCGCGATCCGAGGTGACGCTCTTGCCGATCTCGTCCAGCAAGGCGTCAAGCACCAGGCCGGCATCGCCGACCAGCCCGATCCTGGCCTCGACATCCTTGTTGAGATGGCCGGGATCGAGCGTCGAATGGATGATGGTCTTGCCCTTCGGCATGGCGACCCCGAACGAGGTTTCGGTGAACGAGCAGCCGATCCCGAAGATCACGTCGGCTTCGCCGAGGAATTTCGGCACCGCGCGCGGCACCGCGAGGCCGCCGGAGCCGAGCGAAAGCGGGTGGGTTTCGGGAAATGACGACTTGCCGCCGAGGCTCGTCGTCACGGGGATGGCGAGGCGCTCGGCCAGACGCCTGAGCTGCGGCCACGCCTTGGCGTAGTGCACGCCCTGTCCGGCATAGATCACCGGCCGCTTGGCGCCGACCAGGAGTGCCGCGGCTTCCTTGACGTGGAGGGGGTCTGCGCCGTAGCGGGTGCGCAGCACCGGGGTATAGTTCAGAGGCTCCGGCACCTCCTCGTTCCACATGTCGGCCGGGATTTCGACGATCACAGGTCCGCCGCGGCCGTTCTTCAGCTTGGTGAACGCGCGGCGGAAGATGTTGCTGACCTCGGCGGCGATGTTGATCGGTTCCGAAGACTTCGCAAACGCCCGCATCGCCTGGCTGGAGTTGAAGTTCGGGTCGATATGGGCGAGCCGGCGCGCATAGCCCATCGGCAGCACCAGCACGGGCACGGATTCCCCGTAGCACTGCGCCACCCCACCCATGGCGTTCTCGGCGCCGGGCCCGTGCTGCATGCAGAAAGCGCCGATCGAATGTCCCGAAGTCACGCGCGAGATCGCGTCCGCCATATGGATGCCGATGCGCTCCTGGCGCACCATCACCGGGCGGATGTCGGCACTGGCGGCGTATTCGATCAAATGGTTGACGGGATAGCCACAGAGGATTTCGATTCCCTCGCGCTTCATGATTTCCGCAATGGCGGCGCCGAGCTTCATGGCCGTTTTCCCCCTGGATGCAGGCCTGGTTCGCTCCCGGCCGATTGGTCGATAGTTGGAACAGGATTTTCCATCGCGGTAAAGCGCGCCCGGCGCGTGCGCGCGGAAGTGCTGATATGCGTTTGGCCCGATCGGGGGTGGGCTTAGCCAGCCGGTACCGGGGGCATTGCCCTGACGACGGCCTGGGGTGTCCGCGGCGCGTTCAATCACAACTGGGACCCGTATTGGTCGAGTGCCCTGTTCTGCAGCTACTCGTCTGTCAGGTATGATGGCGGGGCCAACGACAATTTGCGGGGAGCGGGAACCACGACCGCGAAGGGCGCCTACTGCGCCGCGTTCGCGGCCAGCCATCCAGGTCAGGCATTGGTTGGCAATGCTACGGGGGCCTATACTTGTAACCCCGACTTCAATGTTGCCCAGCTCGGCATGGTCACCCGCTGGACGCCGGTCAAGAACCTGACCTTCGCGGCCGAAGTCCAGTGGTTCCATCTCGATCAGAAGATGTCGGGAAGCTCCGTGTTCACCGCGACTGCGCCGAAGCCGAACGCTCTCTACGAGTTCAAGGACCAGGGTACGTTCCTGCTACAGCTTCGCGCCCAGCGTAACTTCTGAGAACCAATGCCCCCCGGTCCGGGCGCAGGCCCGGGCCTCGTCAAGGCCGCGGCGGAGCGGGGCTACCTCGCTTCGCCGCAGCTTTCTGAATGGATCGAGCGCCGTTATCGCGCCGTCGTGCTTCAGTCCAGGCGACCGCGCGAACCCTTGCCCAATCATCCCGCCTTCTTGGTGCGGGCGGCGGCGCGCGCCGGCTTCTCGGCCTTTTTCGGCGCTTGCTCCGTGGCCGCTTCCTTCGCGGCACGGTTGCTGCCGCCGGCGATCGGCAACAGCATTTCGCCCTGGCCGGCCACAGCCTTGCGCGGCTTCTTGCCCTTCGCCTTGGCGGCAGGGGTGGCCTGCTGTTCGCCGGAAAGACTGCGCTTGAGCGCGTCCATCAGGTTGATGACGTTGCCGGCGGTTTTTGGCGCGGCCTTCGCCGTGGTACTCAGGCCGTTGCGCTTCTTGTTGATCAGATCGATCAGCGCCTGCTCGTAGCGGTCCTCAAATTTCTCGGGCTCGAACGATCCTGATTTCTGCTCGACGATATGCTTGGCCAGATCCAGCATGTCCTTGGTGATCTTCACGTCCTGGATGTCTTCGAAATACTCCTTTTCGCTGCGGACCTCGTAGGGATAGCGCAGCAGCGTTCCCATCAAGCCCTTGTCGAGCGGCTCCAGCGCGATGATGTGTTCGCGGTTGGTCAGCACCACGCGTCCGATCGCAACCTTGTTCATGCTGCGGATGGTTTCGCGGATCACCGCAAACGCATCGTGGCCGACCTTGCCGTCCGGCACGAGGTAGTAGGGGCGGATCAAATAGCGGCCGTCGATATCGGATTTCGGTACGAACTCGTCGATCTCGATGGTTCGGGTCGATTCCAGCGCAACATCGTCGAGTTCGTCCTTCGACACCTCGACATAGGTGTCGGCATCGATCTTATAGCCCTTCATGATGTCTTCGTTGGCGACTTCCTCGCCGGTGTCGGCGTCGACCTTGGCATATTTGATGCGGTGGCCGGTCTTGCGATTGATCTGGTTGAAGGAGACCTTTTCGGTGTCCGAGGTCGCGGGATATAGGGCGACCGGGCATGTCACGAGCGAAAGCCGCAGAAAGCCCTTCCAATTGGCGCGCGGGGCCATGGGATACTCCAAAAACGCTACAGACGGGCGATAGGATACCATCGGATTATCCCCCCTCAAACCCGTCAGATCCCGGAAATCGCGGACGGCGTTAACCGCGCAAGGCCGTGGATCCTGCCGCGACGCGCGAGGCTATGGGTGCATCGATCGCTCACCGAGGCGAATTGCCGGAACATCAATTCCAATCCGGCGTTGCGTTAAGAGCAGGGTGGAATTTTGCCAGCATCACAGGCACTTGAAATACGGAGTTCCCATGGTAACGCGACGAAATGGCAGGATTGTCGAAACAGCAACCGAGGCGCGTCAGGGCGAACCTGGTCCTTCCGTGCTGGCATTGCTGGCGGCCTCCACCGGGCTTGCCGTGCTGATCCTGGGCGTGGTGTGGTTCGTTTTCTTCCGCACCTGAACTGTCTGGTTCCTTCAGGAGGGGGCCTGGCTCGCGGCTAGCCCGGCTAAGCTTGGCTTCTTTGTGCGACGCGTCATGCAGCGGTGTCGCGCCCATCGCAGCGGATTATCCGATCGACAGAGCCAGCAGGGGGTATATCGGCGCGGCGATTCCTGGCGCATGAAGAAAAAGTAACTTGCCTCCGGTGTTCCGTTCATAGCCCGTTCACGCGGCTTGGCCTCACTTTGCGACCTGATATGGCTATAACAGGGCTCTCACCATTGGAGGCCAGCTTGCGGCTGCTCGTTGTTGAGGATGATCCGGATCTCAACCGTCAGTTGACGACGGCGCTGACCGATGCCGGCTATGTGGTTGACCGCGCGTTTGACGGCGAGGAGGGGCATTTTCTCGGCGACAGTGAGCCCTATGACGCCGTCGTGCTCGACATCGGCCTGCCCAAGATGGACGGCATCTCGGTGCTGGAGGCATGGCGGCGCAACAAGCGGGCCATGCCGGTTCTGATCCTCACCGCACGCGACCGCTGGAGCGACAAGGTCCAGGGCTTCGATGCCGGTGCCGACGATTACGTCGCCAAGCCGTTTCATCTCGAAGAAGTTCTGGCGCGCATTCGCGCGCTGCTGCGCCGCTCCACCGGCCATGCCCAATCCGAGCTGACCTGCGGCCCGGTCTCGCTTGACACGCGCACCGGCCGCGTCAGCGTTGCCGGCAATCCGATCAAGATGACCTCGCACGAGTATCGGCTGTTGGCCTATCTCATGCACCATACCGGGCGCGTGGTGTCGCGCACTGAACTGGTCGAGCACCTCTATGACCAGGACTTCGATCGCGACTCCAACACCATCGAGGTGTTCGTCGGCCGTATCCGCAAGAAGCTCGACGTCGAGATTATCCAGACCGTGCGCGGGCTCGGCTATCTGCTGACGCCGCCGACGCCGGGGGCTTGATGAAATTGCTCTTTTTTGAGCATGATCCTGTTCTAATGAAGGTTTCCACCTTGCGCTAACGCGGTCCTTCGGACCGGGATCTTGCTCTGATGCGCGGAAGTTCGCTCGCCACCCGGTTGTTCCTTTCGGCGACCGCGTGGGTGGTCGTGATCCTGGTCATCACCGGCGTGGTGCTATCCTCGGTTTATCGCAGCGCCACCGAGCGTTCGTTCGATCGCCGCCTCAATCTTTATCTTCGCACGCTGGTCGCCGAAGTTGCAACGCCGGACGAGCCGGCCGAACAGCAGTTTCAGTCGCTCGGCGAGCCGCTGTTCGAGTTGCCGTTGTCCGGCTGGTACTGGCAGATCGTCCGCAGCAACGAGAAAGGCGAAACGCGAGCCTCCCGTTCGCTGTGGGACAAGAAGCTGCCGAAACTCGAACAGCAGGGCGCAGAACTGACCGGCGCCGGCATCCGCCTCGGGTATATCGATGGTCCCGAGGGCCAAACTCTGAGGGTGGTCGAACGGCCGGTCGATCTTGGCGCCGACGGCAAGTTTCTCGTCAGCGTCGCCGGCGACGCGTCCGAGATTTTCGACGAGATTCGCAACTTCGACTATTACCTCGGCGGCACCTTCGCCGCGCTCGGCATCGTGCTGCTGCTGACCACGATCTTCCAGGTCCGCTTCGGCCTGGCGCCGCTGAAGCGCATCTCGGAATCGATCGCCGACATCCGCTCCGGCCGCGCCGAACGCCTGGAGGGCGAGTTTCCGGTCGAGATCGCACCGCTGGCGCGCGAGACCAACGCCCTGATCGACGCCAACCGCGAGATCGTCGAACGCGCCCGTACCCATGTCGGCAATCTCGCCCATGCCATCAAGACGCCGTTGTCCATCATCGTCAACGAAGCCTCCGCCCACGCGGTCGATCCGTTTGCCGGCAAGGTGCTGGAGCAGGCCTTCGTGATGCGCGACCAGGTCACCCACCATCTGGAACGGGCGCGGATCGCTGCGCGCGTCACCATCGTCGGCACCGTCACCGAGGTTTCTCCGGCCATCGAGGCGCTGTGTCGGACCATGGAAAAGATCCATCGGGATCGCGATATCGCCATCGAAGTCAGGGTGGATCCAAGGGCGAAATTCCGCGGCGAACGCCAGGACCTTGAGGAGATGGCCGGCAATCTGGTTGACAACGCGTGCAAATGGGCATCGTCGCAGGTCCGCATCGAGGTGCTGGTGGAGCCCCCGGTCGAGCCGGTTGCGGGGTCGTTGCTCCGTATTGTCGTTGATGACGATGGCCGCGGCCTGTCGGTCGCCGAACGGGCCCAGATATCCCGGCGCGGCCAGCGGCTGGACGAGTCCAAGCCGGGCTCCGGCCTCGGGCTCTCGATCGTCGTCGATCTGGCCGCTCTTTATGGCGGCAGTCTGGTGCTCGCGGACGCCCCGATCGGCGGGCTGCGGGCGGAACTGGTGCTACCTGGGATTTGAGCGCAGTTTCGCCGGAAAAAGGCCTGCCGGAGCCTGCCACGCCCGCCGCAGGACCCAGTTCCTAAACGACTTCTTAACGCCCATTCTCCTAGGATTGGGTACGGACGCGTCTTGTCGTCCGTGTGACACAGGCATATCCGCACCAGGGCGCATGAGCCAGACATCGACCGAGCGGCTGAGGGACTATCTCGCCCAGCTCCCGCCACAGGCGCAGGCGCTGCTGATGCGGGAGTTCGAACGCGCCATCGAACGTGGCGAGGATGCTACGGTCGCCAATTTCGTGCTCGATCAATTGCGCAAGGTCGTGCGCGGATCCCAAGAGGAAGATGAGGCTCGCCCCCGAACCGACGATCCGGCGCGGCTGCTGTTTCATCCACTCGAACCGTTTCTCGTCGAGAGCAATTATCCGGTGCGGGTCGGGCAGATTCGTCGTGCGTCGCTGCAGCCGGTCTGGCAGTGGCTCAGTCGCGACGGCGCGCCCGATGCCACGCGCGCATTCGAAACGGCTCTGGCCGAAATCCGGCAAACCGGCTCGACCGCCAGCCTGGAGTCGGCCGCCCGCAGATTCCAGATCGCGGCAGCCGAGGCGATTGTTGCGACCGCCGCTCCGGTGCAGGGTGACGACAGGCATCGGCCGCTCGCCCGCATCGGGTCGCCCAAAGTGGTCGAGGACATGTTGTCGATCGGCGCGGTATTGCGGGTGCGCGAGGCAATGGATGCGCTTGCCAGCCGAATTCCCAGCCAGCTGCGCAACTTCGCGGATGCACAGATCAGCTCGGTGAAGTCGGCGCTCGCCGTGCCTTCGCTGCAGACACCGCAAATGCTGCCGTTCGCGCTGTCGCTGATCATGCAGCGGCTCGATGCGCCTTGGCAGATCATCCGCATCGCAATCAAGATGGCAGCCTCGGATGACGAGCTTCGCGTTGCGGCCACGCCGTACGGCGTGGCGGTCACGATAGCACTGCACGATCTGTCTTATCTTGCCGCCTGCCTGCGCACGGACATCCGACGCGGCCAGTTCGACAATGTCGGCGAGCAGTTGAAGATACTGCACGACGGCGTCCGCGGCTTGCGCACCGAGCTCGACCTGCGTAACGATTCGGCGTGGGGCAAGCAGCTGACGTCGATCCGCGCCGATATCTCCAACTCGCTGCAGGCGGAGATCGAGAGCGTGCCCGGGCGGGTTCGCCGTTTCCTGCGCCAGCGCGCCGACAAGGACATTGCCTCCGCTCCCAAGATCGACGCGGCCGAGGTCGAGGAAACCGCGGCTCTGATCGACTTCGTGGCGGTGTGCCGCACCTATGCCAGCGAACTCGCGATCAACGAAGTGACGTTGCGGACCTATTCGGACCTGCAGCACTATGTCGAGCAGTCCACCGAGGGGCTAGTGCAGGCGTTGCGCGGCGGTGACGCCAAGGCGCGGGCCTACCGGCAAACCCAGGCCATGGCGGCGATCCGCTTCTGCGAAATCCTGTTCGGCCACGATTATGCCTCGCTGATGCGGCGGGCGGTCGAGAACGCCGGCACCGCCGAGCGCAAATCGACGCGGGCAAGCTAGGGCGTTTAGCGGTTTTTCTGTCGTCCGGAGCCCGTTCACTCCTGCAATTGTCAATTGCCGGGCTTGCCGCCAGTGGTGTAAAGCGGCGCATCGGCGCTTGTCATGTGAGCGTCGTCCGCCTGGGTACCGCTTGATGACGCTCTGGTTCGTGTTCGCGCTGATGACGGTCATGGCGATCTTTGCCGTGCTCTGGCCGTTGAGCCGCGGCGCTCTTGCGCAGCCCGGCGGCAGCGAGGTTGTGGTCTACAGGGACCAGCTCTCCGAGATCGATCGCGACGTTGAAGCCGGGTTGATCGGCGGCGACGAAGCGGCGGCTGCGCGCGTCGAAATCAGCCGTCGCCTGCTGGCCGCCGACGACGGCGAGCAGGGTGTGGCGCCGCAGCCAAGCCTGGGCCTGCGTCGCGCCTCGGCCGTCGTGGCGCTGCTGGCGTTGCCGATTGCGGCGATGACGTTCTATCTCTCGCTCGGATCGCCTCGCCTGGGCGACTTTCCGCTGGCGTCGCGGGTCTCCACCGCCGACGTCAGCCAGCCGCTCGATAAGATGGTGGCGCAGGTCGAGGCGCACCTGGAAAAAAATCCGACCGACGGTCGCGGCTGGAGCGTGCTGGCCCCGGTGCTGATGCGGCTAGGGCGCCACGACGCCGCGGTGCGGGCCTATCGCAATTCGATCAGCTACGGCGGCGACAGCGCCGCGCGCCGTTCCGACCTCGGGGAGGCCCTTGTTGAATCAGCGGGCGGGGTGGTCACGGCGGAGGCCAGGGGGGAATTCGAACGGGCGGTTTCGCTGAACCCCGAGGAACCCAAGGCAACCTATTTCCTCGGGCTTGCGGCGGAACAGGACGGCAGGCCCACCGACGCCGCGGCGGCCTGGCGCGCCATGCTTGCCAAGACGCCTGCCGATGCGCCGTGGCGGCCGCTGGTCGAGGCCGCGCTGGCGAGGGTGGGAGGCCCCGCCGCGCCGGCGCTTTCCAACGAGGCGGTGGCGGCGGCCAAGGACATGAGCGAAGCCGAACGCGGCGCGATGATCAGCGGCATGGTTGATCGGCTGGCCACGCGGTTGAAGGAGGACGGCGGGGATGTCGAGGGATGGCTGCGGCTCTTGCGAGCCTATATGGTGATGGGCGAACGCGACAAGGCGGTGCGCGCGCTCACCGCCGCGCGCCAGGCGGTTGCGGCCGATGTGGAACGCTTGCGCCAGCTTAACGATGGCGCGAAGAATCTCGGGCTTGATGGATGACCAGGTTGCCGGATCGCAGGGACGAAGACAAAGGATACGTATGACGCGCAAGCAGCGGCGTTTGACCATGATCGGCGGTTCGCTCGCGGTGCTCGCGGTGGCGGCGGCACTGGTGTTGAACGCGATGCGGGATTCCATCGTGTTCTTCTCAACGCCGTCGATGGCGGCCGAGAAACAGATTCCGCCCGGCAAGCGCTTTCGCCTTGGCGGCCTGGTGCAGCCGGGTTCACTGGTGCGGGGGGATAATCTCGCCGTGAACTTCAGCGTCGCCGACGGCAGCGCCACCCTGCCGGTGTCCTACAAGGGTATTCTGCCCGACCTGTTTCGCGAAGGGCAGGGCGTCGTCGCCGAAGGCATGCTCGACGTGTCAGGGGTCTTTAAGGCCGACACCGTGCTGGCAAAACATGACGAGACCTACATGCCCAAGGACGTCGCCGACGCCTTGAAGAAGCAGGGCCATTGGAAGGACGAATACGGCGCCAAGCCGGGTGCAGCGACGGTGCCCGTGCAGACCAAGGGGGCCTCGCGGTGATCGCGGAAGCCGGACACTACGCGCTGGTGCTGGCGCTCGCGCTGGCGCTGATCCAGTCCACGGTGCCGGTGTTGGGTGCGCTGCGGGGCGATCGGGCCCTGATGAACGTCGCACGCTCCACCGCGCTGGCTCAGTTGCTGTTCGTGGCGGCGTCATTCGCGGCGTTGACGATGCTGTACATCGTATCCGATTTTTCCGTCGTCAACGTGTTCGAGAATTCGCACTCGATGAAGCCGCTGCTTTACAAGATCACCGGCGTATGGGGCAATCACGAAGGATCGATGCTGCTGTGGGTGTTGATCCTGGCGCTGTTCGGCGGCCTGGTGGCCGCCTTCGGCAACAACCTGCCGCTGTCGCTGCGCGCGCATGTGCTGGCGGTGCAGGGCTGGATCGCCGCTGCATTCTATCTCTTCATTCTGGTCACGTCGAACCCGTTCCTGCGCATCGCTGCCCCGCCGATCGAGGGCCGCGACCTCAATCCGGTGCTGCAGGACATCGGCCTCGCCGTGCATCCGCCGATGCTTTATCTCGGTTATGTCGGCTTCTCGATCTCGTTCTCGTTTGCCGTCGCGGCGCTGATCGAGGGCCGGATCGACGCGGCCTGGGCCCGCTGGGTGCGGCCATGGACGCTGGTGGCGTGGGTGTTCCTGACGCTTGGCATCGCCATGGGCTCGTACTGGGCCTATTACGAGCTTGGCTGGGGCGGCTGGTGGTTCTGGGATCCGGTCGAGAACGCTTCGCTGATGCCCTGGCTTGCCGGCACCGCATTGCTGCACTCCGCGGTCGTGATGGAAAAGCGCAACGCGCTCAAGGTCTGGACCATCCTGCTCTCGATCCTGACCTTTTCGCTGTCGCTGCTTGGCACCTTCCTGGTGCGCTCGGGGGTTCTCACCTCGGTGCACGCGTTTGCGACCGACCCCGCGCGCGGCGTGTTCATCCTGCTGATCCTCTGCATCTTCATCGGCGGCAGCCTGTCGCTATACGCCTGGCGCGCGTCGACACTGAAGCAGGGGGGGTTGTTCGCGCCGATCTCGCGCGAGGGCGCCCTGGTGCTCAACAATCTGTTTCTCACCACGGCCTGCGCGACCGTGTTCATCGGAACGCTGTACCCGCTGGCGCTGGAGGTTGTGACCGGCGACAAGATTTCGGTCGGCGCGCCGTTCTTCAACCTGACTTTCGGCCCGCTGTTTGTGCCGCTGATGCTGGCGATGCCGTTCGGGCCGCTGCTGGCATGGAAGCGCGGCGACCTGCTCGGCGCGGCGCAGCGGCTGGCGGCCGCGGGAATCGCGGCGCTGGTCGCGGTTGCGGTGCTGTGGGCGTGGACCTTTGGGGGCAGCACATTCGCGCCGCTGGCGATCGGGCTTGCCGTGTTCGTCATTTCAGGTGCGTTCAGCGATCTTGCCGAACGCACCGGACTGTTCCGCGTTCCGCTGGCGACCGCATTGCGGCGCGGGCGCGGATTGCCGCGCGCGGCCTGGGGCGGGGCGTTCGCCCATGCCGGCGTCGGCATAGCCCTGATCGGCATCGTCTGCGAAACCACCTGGAACAGCGAATTTATAGGCTCGATGAAGCCGAACGACGTCGCCGGAATCGCCGGTTATCAGTTGAAGCTCGAAAACGTAAAGCAGCGGCAGGGGCCCAATTTTCGCGAGATGACCGCGGAATTCTCGGTCACGCGCAACGGCGGGCAGCTCGGCTTGATGACGCCCTCGAAGCGCGATTTCACCGCGCGCGGCTCCTCGACGACCGAGGCCGCCTTGCTGACCCGTGGCGCCAGCCAGCTTTACATTTCGCTCGGCGAAACCTCGGCCGAAGGGGCTGTCGCGGTTCGCATCTATCACAAGCCGATGGTGCTGCTGATCTGGTGGGGACCGGTCTTGATGGCGTTCGGCGGCTTGCTGTCGCTCTCCGACCGGAGGCTGCGTGTTGGGGCACCGAAGCCCGCCAAGCCGGCCCGCGCGCTGCAGCCGGCGGAGTGATCCATTGAGGCGCCTCCTTGCATGCGTACTTGTCTTCGCTGCGGTATCGGGCGGCCCGGGCGCCCATGCCGTGCAGCCCGACGAGATCATGGCGGATCCGGCCAAGGAGGCGAGAGCGCGCGATCTGTCGCGCGAATTGCGATGCATGGTATGCCAGAACCAGTCGATCGACGATTCCGACGCGCCGCTGGCGCGCGACCTGCGGCTGCTGGTGCGCGAGCGTATCGCATCCGGCGACAGCGACAACCAGGTGATGGATTTCCTGGTGGCGCGCTACGGCGAGTTCGTGCTGCTGAAGCCGCGCTTCACGCCGCGCACGCTGCTGCTGTGGCTGTTGCCACCGCTGGCATTGGCCGGCGGCGGGTTGGCGCTTTGGCTCTATGGCCGCCGCCGCCCGCGATCCTCAACCGCCGCCGATCCATCCTTGCTCAAATTGAGCGAAGAGGAGGAGGTCCGGCTGGAGCGCCTGATCGCCGGGGAATCGGCGCCGGAGAAGAGGCCGGTCTAGGCTCCGCCGCTCAGGCTGAGCAGCGCCTTGCCGATGCCGAGGCAGGCGAGCGTGATCAGGATCGCGAGCACCGCGCGGCGGAATGCTTCCTGGTTCATGCGGCGAAAGCCGTGGGCGCCGATCCAGATGCCGATCAGCAGCGCCGGCATCCAGGCCAGGAATTGCACGAAGCTCCGCCCGGTTACGATGCCCTGATAGGCAAAGTAAGCGATGCCCAGCAGGTCGGTGAACAGGAAAAAGAAGATGATTGAAGCGCGGCCGATGGCGGCGGCGCCGGGCGTCGAGAAATAGAACAGCACCACCGGCGGCCCACCGATGCCGAAGGCGCCGTTGAGCAGGCCGGAAGCGGCGCCGGTGCCGGTGCTGGCAGTCGGCCCCGGCGTCTCTTGCAGCCGGAACCCGCGCAGCATCAGGATGGCGGTGGCGATGACGAACACGCCGAGTGCGATCTGCGCCGGCGCTTCCGGTGCGTTGATCAGCGCATAGCCACCGATCGGCAAGCCGGCGACATAGCCCAGCATCAGCCACCTCAGCGACTTCCAATCGATCTCGCGCCAGATACCGGGAATGAGGTTGATCGAGGCGGCTATCTCCAGCAGGAAGATCGACGGTACGATCTGAGCCACCGGCAGCAGAAGCGAGATCGCCGTAATGCTGAGCAACGAGAAGCCGAAGCCGGAAAACCCGCGCACGATCGCCGCCAGGAAAATCGCCGCGCTGCTCAGCGCCAGGATTTCCGGTTCATCCTGCAGCGCGGATATGAGATCCGTGAGCATGCGGCTGCCCGGCGAAGATTTCCCGGGTGCACTCTATTGGTCTAGCGACCTCGATTGCAAGCGCGCCCGTTTCCGCTATGACATCGGGCGGCCAAGAAAAACATCGCGCAAGGGGAGACTGGACATGGCTCTTTCACTCTACGACGCCAGCGTGGCGAACTACCTGCAGACCCTCGGCGCGGTCGGCGGTTTCCTCGAGCGCGGCCTCAAGCATTTTCAGGAGAACGGCGTCGATCCCGAGACGATCGTGGAGGCGCGCTTGGCGCCCGACATGCTGCCGCTGCGCTTCCAGATCATTTCCGTCGCCCAGCATTCCCATGGCGCCATCGAGGGGGTCAACAGCGGCGAATTTCGTCCGCCCTCGTCGAAGACACCATACGACTATGCGGGATTGCAGGCGCTGGTCGCGCAGACCCGCGAGGCGCTGTCGGCGTGGACGCCGGAGGCGGTCAACGGGCTCGGCGGTCGCGACGTTGTCTTTCACCTCGGCGAGCACAAACTGCCCTTCACGGCGGAGGACTTTCTGATGTCGTTCTCGCTGCCCAATTTCTATTTCCACGCCACCACCGCCTACGACATTCTGCGCGCCAACGGCGTGCCGCTGGGCAAGCGCGACTTCATGGGTCGCATGAAGATGAAGAAATAGGCGGTTAGTCTGGACGAAGCGCCGGCGGCGAAGCTCTTGGGCTTTTGGCCTTCCAGTCTCCGGCGTGAAAGGCGCAAGCCGGACGGTAGCTCTTGTGTGCCTAAAGGGACTGCTGCAATGGCGTCCAATGCTTGGAAAACTTGCGTTGAACTGCCCCGTCCATCGTCCTTCCATTACAAAAGTTTAATTCGCCGGCCAGCGCGCGGTAAGGCGACAAACCCCATTTTCAGGCCTGTCAGGTGCGCCCGCACCCCCGAAATTCAGGCACTGGAGACCATCAGAAAATGACCGAACGTCCCGTCGATCCTTCCTCGCTTGAGACTCCCGGCACCCCGCGCCGATCGCTGATCGCAGCCCGCAAATTCGCGCTGATGGCGTCCGTCTTCGCGGGCCTGGGCGCTGCGGTTTATGGGTTTGACCCCCAGCCGGCCGCGGTCGATGTCTTCACCAGCGCGGCTCATGCCCAGGTCAACACCGAAGTCCGCAAGGTCGAGCGGCCGATCGGGTTTGCCGACATTATCGAGCGCGTGAAGCCCTCGGTGATTTCGGTCAAGATCAACATCGCCCAGAAACCCGCCAAGGGCGACGACAACGCCAACAAGGACGAGGATTCGCCGTTTGCACCGGGCTCGCCGATGGAGCGCTTCTTCAAGCGCTTCGGGGGACCCGATGGCTTGCCGCCCGGCATGCGTGGCGGACCGCGTAGCCGTGGACCGACGACCGGCCAAGGTTCCGGCTTCTTCATTTCGCCTGACGGTTTCGCCGTGACCAACAACCACGTGGTCGACGGCGCCGACAAGGTCGAAATCACTATGGATAACGGCAAGACCTATACCGCCAAGGTGATCGGCAGCGATCCCAGGACCGACCTTGCGCTGATCAAGGTCGACGGCCGAACCGACTTCCCGTTCGCCAAGCTTTCCGACAGCAAGCCCCGGATCGGCGATTGGGTGCTTGCGGTCGGCAATCCGTTTGGCCTCGGCGGCACGGTGACGGCCGGCATCGTCTCGGCCTCCGGCCGCGACATCGGCAACGGCCCCTATGACGACTTCATCCAGATCGATGCGCCCGTCAACAAGGGCAACTCCGGCGGTCCGGCGTTCGACACCAATGGCGAGGTGATGGGCGTCAACACCGCGATCTACTCGCCGTCCGGCGGCAGCGTCGGCATCGCTTTCTCGATTCCCGCCTCGACGGTGAAGAGCGTGATCGCCCAGCTCAAGGACAAGGGCTCGGTCAGCCGCGGCTGGATCGGCGTCCAGATCCAGCCGGTGACCGCCGAAATCGCCGAAAGCCTGGGCATGAAGAAGGCGGAAGGCGCGTTGGTGGCGGAGCCGCAGGCTGACGGTCCGGCAGCCAAGGCCGGCATCCAGTCCGGCGACGTCATCACCGCGGTCAATGGTGAGCCGGTCAAGGATGCCCGCGAGCTCGCCCGCACCATCGGCGGCCTCGCGCCCGGCAATGCGGTGAAGCTCAACGTCCTGCAGAAGGGCCAGGACAAGGTCGTCAACCTGACGCTCGGCCAGCTGCCGAACACGATCGAGGCCAAGGCCAATATCGACAAGGACGACAAGGGTAGCGCGAGCAAGGGAACCGGAGTGCCGCGGATCGGCCTGACGCTCGCCCCCGCCAACAGCGTGGCCGGCGCCGGCAAGGATGGCGTCGTGGTGACCGAGGTCGACCCCAAGAGTGCGGCGGCCGAGCGCGGTTTCAAGGAGGGCGACGTGATCTTGGAAGTCGCCGGAAAGAGCGTCAGCACCGCCGGCGAGGTGCGCGAGGCGATCGATGCCGCGCGCACGGACAACAAGAACAGCGTTCTCATGCGCGTGAAGAGCGGCGGTTCGTCGCGCTTTGTGGCAGTGCCGCTGGCCAAGGGCTAAATGGAGATGGAAGGTTTCGCCGGCATTCGTCGCCCCCGCCGACGGCTCCTTCCTGGGGGCGGGCCCAAAGCTCGCTCCCTCTGGCTACCTTTCGATGGAATACGCCCCCCTCCGTCGGAAGGGCCTAAGGGCGGTGGAGTCCCCCAGCTTCACCGCCCGATTTTTTCCTCGATCAAGAGGACCGCCGGTCGCCTTGCATGTGCGGGGCGGTCGCGCCATGGTGCGAGAAAGCCGCTCCCGTGACCGCCATCTTACCCCCCTCCCAAATGCGCCTGTTGATCATCGAAGACGACCGCGAATCCGCCGACTATCTGGTCAAGGCGTTTCGCGAAGTCGGCCACGTCGCCGATCTCGCCAGCGACGGCGAGGAGGGGCTGGCGATGGCCGACGGCGGCGACTACGACGTGCTCGTGGTCGATCGGATGCTGCCCAAGCGCGACGGCCTGTCCGTGATCGGGAGCTTGCGCGAAAGAGGCAATCGCACGCCGGTCCTGATCCTATCGGCGCTGGGCCAGGTCGACGACCGCATCAAGGGCCTTCGCGCCGGCGGCGACGATTACCTGCCAAAGCCCTATTCATTCGCGGAGTTGCAGGCGCGCGTCGAAGTGCTGTCGCGCCGGAATGTAGGTCCGGCCGAGGAAACCAGCTATCGGGTCGGCGATCTCGAGCTCGACCGGCTCTCGCACCGGGTTACCCGCGGCAAGGACGAGTTGACACTGCAGCCCCGCGAATTCCGTTTGCTCGAATATCTGATGAAACATGCGGGCCAGGTCGTGACGCGGACCATGCTGCTCGAGAATGTATGGGATTATCATTTCGATCCGCAGACCAACGTCATCGACGTTCATATTTCAAGGTTGCGCTCCAAGATCGACAAGGGCTTCGAGCGGCCCTTGCTGCACACGATCCGCGGCGCCGGATACATGATCCGTGACGGCCTTCGGTAAACTGATCCGCACCACGGCGTTCCGTCTGACGCTGGTCTATCTGTTCTTGTTTGCGCTGTTTGCCGCCTCGCTGCTCGGCTACTTCGCCTGGAATACGCGACGGCTGATCAACGAGCAGATCACCACGACGGTCAACGCCGAAACCGCGGAGATCAACGACATCTATACCCGCGTCGGCTTGCGCGGCTTGGTCTTTACGGTTGGCAATCGCGCGCTGCGGCCAGGCTCCAACCTTTATCTCGTCACTACCCCGACCGGGCAGGCGATCGGCGGCAATGTCGGCTCGCTGGCGCCAGGCGTGATGGCTTCGACCGGCTGGTCGGAAATCCGCTATCGCCGGCTTGACGAGCAGGATGTGGCGGAACATCGTGCGCTGGTGCTCGTAACCGAGCTTACCAATGGCTTCCGGCTTCTGGTCGGCCGCGATCTGGACGAGCGGCGAAGGCTGTTCGGCATCGTCGCCAACGCCGCGCAATGGTCGCTTCTGGTCGTCATTGTGCTCGGCATCGGCGGTGGCGTCTTTGTGTCGCGGCGGGTGCTGCAGCGGATCGACGCCATGACCGGCACCACCCGACGCATCATGGACGGAGACCTTTCGGGGCGGTTGCCGGTCGGACGCAGCGGCGACGAACTCGACCGGCTGGCGGAGAATCTCAACGCTATGCTGGAGCGTATCGAGGCCCTCATGACCGGTCTGAAGGAAGTCTCTGACAATATCGCCCACGACCTGAAAACTCCGTTGACGCGCCTGCGAAACCGCGCCGAGGAGGCGCTGGCGAGTTCCGGCAGCGAGGCGGAGTATCGGGGGGCGCTGGAACGGATTATCGAGGAATCCGACGGCCTGATCCGCACCTTCAACGCGCTGTTGATGATCGCGCGCGCCGAGTCCGGTCAGGCGCGTGGCAATATGGACGATTTCGACGCGGCCGAGGTCGCCCGGGGAATCCATGAACTCTACGAGCCGCTGGCCGAAGACGACGGCATGACTCTGCGCGTCAGGACCACGCCGGTGCCGCTGCACGGCAACCGCGAGCTGATCAGCCAGGCGCTGGCCAACCTGGTCGAGAACGCGATCAAGTACGGCAAGCCGTCGCCGGTGGTGCAACCGCTCGACCCTGTTGCCGCGATGCGCGCCAGGGAAATTCTGATCGAAGCCCGGCGCGAGGGCGAACACGTGCTGCTCAGCGTCACCGATCACGGGCCCGGTATTCCTGAATCCGATCGCAAGCATGCAGTGGAGCGATTCGTCCGGCTGGAAGCCAGCCGGACGCTGCCGGGCTCCGGCCTCGGTCTCAGCCTGGCCGCTGCGGTCGCGACCCTGCATGGCGGTGAACTCAGGCTGGGCGACTCCCATCCGGGCCTGACCGCCACGCTCGTGATCCCGGCCCTCATCTCCGGCGGGGACAGACTTGCGGTTCAAACGCAGGATATGCCACAGAAGGTGGCATGAATTCTTCCGCATTGGCCGCGCAGTTCGTGAGCGGGCCGCATATCGCCACGACTGGGGCCGGCGAGGCCGAACAGCGGCTGCGCGACTGGCTCGCCGAACTTGAACCAGAGCAATCGGCTGCGATCGAGACCTGGCTGGATCGCCCGTTCGTCAGGACCATCCTGCTCGGGACGATCGCGTTCTCGCCCTATCTTTTCGATCTGATCCGCGCCGACGCTGCGCGGCTGATACGCCTGCTGGCGTGCGAGCCGGAGCGGTACTTCGCTTCGCTGATCGAGCAGACCGCGCGTGACGTGCTTGCCGCCACAGGCGAGGCGGACGTCATGCATGTTCTCCGGCGCACGAAGTCGGAAGCCGCGCTGCTGATCGCGTTGTGCGACATCGGCGGGGTCTGGCCGGTCCTGCGCGTGACGGCGGCGCTGACCGATCTGGCGACCGTCTCGGTGCAGACGGCGCTGCGCTTCCTGTTGCGCCAGGAGGTCGTTCGCGGCCGGATGACCGCGGCCAATCATGACCGGCCCGAGGAGGGCAGCGGCCTGATCGTGCTTGCGATGGGCAAGATGGGCGCAGGCGAGTTGAACTATTCGAGCGACATCGACCTGATCGTTTTCTTCGATTCCGCCGCCAATTCGCTGGTCGCCGACATCGAGCCGGCGCCGTTTTTCGTGCGCGTGACGCAGGCGCTCGCTCGCCTGCTGCAGCAACGCTCGGGCGACGGCTATGTGTTTCGCGTCGATCTGCGGCTGCGACCGGATCCCGCCTCGACGCAGGTGGCGATTTCGACCGACGCGGCGCTGAATTATTACGAACGTGAGGGGCGGACCTGGGAGCGGGCCGCGATGATCAAGGCGCGACCTTGCGCCGGCGACGCCCTGGCGGGCGAGGCGCTCGTCGCCGAGCTCGCGCCATTCGTATGGCGCAAGCACCTGGACTTTGCCGCGCTGGCCGACGTCCACGATATGAAGCGACAGATGCAGACCTATCGCGGCCAGAGCGAGATCGCCGTCGAAGGGCACAACGTCAAGGTTGGGCGCGGCGGCATTCGCGAGATCGAGTTCTTCGCCCAGACCCAGCAGCTGATCGCCGGTGGCCGGCATCCGGAGTTGCGGGTCCGCCCGACGCTGGAGGCGCTGAACGCGCTGGCGGCAAGCAACTGGATCACGGTTCAGGCGCGCGACGAACTGACGAACGCCTACGCCTATCTGCGCCGGGTCGAGCACCGCCTGCAGATGATTGCGGACGAGCAGACCCACGCGCTGCCTGAAGATGCCGAGGCCGTGGAGCGCCTCGGGCATTTCCTTGGTTATGAAAGCCGTGCGGCCTTCGCCGGCGACCTGCTTCGCCACCTCAATATCGTGCAGGGACATTACAGCAAGTTGTTTGTAGGCGACCCGACCGGGTCGGCGAAGCTGCCGGAGGTCAATTACAGCGGTGGCCCTGACGACCCGCGCCTGATCGACTATCTGGCGACGCTCGGTTTCAAGCAACCGGTCATGGTGGCCGGCACGATAAAGCTCTGGATGGACGGCGACTACCGCGCGCTGCGCAACGAGGCGACGAAGGCGGCGTTCATCGAATTCATCCCCGGCCTGATCGACGGCCTTGCCCATGCCGAAGATCCCGACGACGCGGTCACCGCGTTCGATCGCTTCCTCGGGGCGGTGCAGCGCGGCGGGCGGCTGATCGCGCTGTTGAACCAGAACCGCGACCTCGTCGCCCTGGTGGCGCTGATCCTCGGCGCCGCGCCGCGGCTCGGCGACATGTTGGCGCGTCAGCCGCAGATCATGGACGGCCTGATCGACCCTCGCTTTTTCGGCGCCATGCCCGATCAGCGCGAGCTGTCATCGCGGCTGGCGGCGACGCTGAAGGACGCCGCTTCCTACGAGGACTTCCTCGATCGTCTGCGGCTGTTCGGACAGGAGAGCCTGTTCCTGATCGGGACGCGAATTCTGTCCGGTACGGTTTCGGCTCAGCAGGCCAGCATTGCCTTTGCCGACGTCGCCGAGGGCATCGTGGACACCGTGCACGGTCTGGTCACCGACCAGTTCGCGGCCCAGTACGGTCGGATCAAGGGCCAGGAGACCGCGATCCTGGCGATGGGCCGGCTCGGCAGCCGCGAGATGACCGCATCTTCCGACCTCGACCTGATCCTGCTCTACGATTTCGACGAGGACAGCCCGGATTCCGACGGCGAAAGGTCGCTGCACGGCGCGCAGTATTTTGCGCGGCTGACCCAGCGGCTGATTTCGGCGTTCACGACGCGGACCAATTACGGCGTCCTTTACGACGTCGACATGCGGCTGCGGCCATCGGGGCGCGCCGGGCCGGTGGCGTCGCGGATCGATGCCTTCGCGGATTACCAGGAACGCGAAGCCTGGACCTGGGAGCATATGGCGCTGACCCGAGCGCGGGTGATCTCGTCGTCGGCCGCATTCCGCGCGCAAATCGAGGCTACCATTCGCCGCGTGCTGACCCGGCCGCGCGACGCTGCCGGTACCGCGGGCGATGTCGCCGACATGCGACGGGCGATCGCGCTGGAAAAGGGCGAGGACGACGTCTGGGACCTCAAGCTTGCCGCCGGCGGCCTCGTCGATATCGATTTCATCGCGCAGTATCTGCAGCTCGTACATGCCGCGAGCAAGCCTGAGATCCTCAGCGTCTCCACGCTGCAGGTGCTGGACAATGCTGCGCGGCTCGGCGTGCTGCCACAATCCGACGCCGAGGTCCTGCGCGCTGCGACGCGGCTCTATCACGATCTGACGCAGATCTTGCGGCTTTGCGTCACCGGCAAGTTCAGCCCGCAATCGTCGGGAGAGAACCTGCTGCGCGTCATGGCGCGGGCCGGCGACACGCCCGACTTCTCGACGCTCGAAGCGCGGGTCCGGGAGACCCAGGCGGAGGTGCGGCAGATATTCCGGGCTCTGGTGGGGGGCGGGTAGGGCGGCCCCTCCGACCGATCACCGTTCGCCCAGCACCACCCTGAGCTTCTCGGCAAGTTCGTCGCGACCGTATGGCTTGTTCAGGACCGGAAGCTCCTGATCGACGACGTCTTCGGCGCTCGCCTGACCTACATACCCCGACGTCAGGAGTATCTTAAGGTCAGGCCGAATCCGCCTGGCTGCGACCGCGAGTTGAGCGCCGTTCATGCCTCCCGGCATCACGACGTCGGAAAACATGATGTCGATCCGCGCCTCGCCGTTCAGATGGTCCAGCGCCTCCTTGGCATCGCGCGACACGATCACCCTGTATTGCAACTCCTCCAGACTTTCGACGGCCATCCGGAGCACATCGTCGTCGTCTTCCACGAGCAGCACCGTTTCGCCTGTGGTGGCGCGGCGCAGCGGGACCTTGCTGGACTTCATCTCCTGCCCTTCCACCGCCTCGTCGGTAGAGCGCGGAAAGTGCAGCTTGACGACCGTGCCTTCGCCAACCTCGGAGTCAATCGTGACGTCGCCGCCGGCGCTGCGCATGAACCCGTAGACCTGGGCGAGCCCGAGGCCGGAGCCCTTTCCGACTTCCTTTGTCGTAAAGAAAGGCTCGAAAACGCGCGCCCGTGTCGCCGCATCCATGCCGGCGCCAGTATCGCTGATTGACACCATAACATAGGCGCCTGGTGGAACTCCCCTGTCGGCCACGGCTTGCGTGCCCCGATGCACGTTGCGGCTTCTCAGGGTGATTTCACCGCGGCCGTTCATGGCGTCGCGGGCGTTGACCATCAGATTGAGAACCGCAGCCTCCAGCTGCGTCGGATCCACACGGATGGGAAAGACGCCGGGGTCCAGATCCAGCTTCAACGAAATTGCCTCTCCGACCGCGCGCCGGGCCAGCCCCTCGAAATCAAGCAGCAGTCGATTGGGGTTGACGGTCTCCGGCCGAAGCACCTGACGGCGCGAGAACGCCAGAAGCTGCTGGGTGAGTTTTTCTCCCCGCCGCGCTGCCATCATCGCCGCCTCGGCCAGCCGAACGATGCGATCCGGCTGATCGGGACGGCGGATCATCATGTCGAGGCCGCCCACAATGACGGTCAGGAGATTGTTGAAGTCATGCGCCACCCCGCCGGTGAGCTGGCCGATAGCTTCCATTTTTTGAGCCTGATGCAGCGATTCTTCCGTCTGCTTTCGCTCGGTGATATCCATGATGATCCCCGCCATTCGGCGGGGGGCATCGGCTTCCTCAACCTTCACTTTTCCCTTTACGGAAATCCACCTCGTCTGCCCGTCGGCACGGACAATGCGGCAGTCAAAATCCACGCTGCCCGTCCAGATCGCGTCTTCGAAGGTCTTGGCGATCTGATCCCGTTCTTCGGGCACCACGTGCCCCAGGAATTGACGAAGACCCCATGACGGCAACCCGTCGCTATAGCCGAAAATCTGGTCGTGCCTTGATGAGCGGCGTGTAGTGTCTGAGCCAAGATCGAGATCCCAGGACCCCATTCCGGCCGAGTCCAGCGCGAATGCCAGGGTTTCGCGCGCTCCATCAAGCTCTCGTGTCCGGCTCGCCACGCGCTCTTCAAGTGTGACGTTCAATGCGCGCATCTGCGAAGCGGTCGTCTCCAGGTCCATCAACAAGGCGCGGGCATGATACTGGCGGCGGCGTGCGCGCACGATCGATCGTACCGCGCTCACCAGCGTTTCGGCGTTGATGGGACGTTCGAACAGGACGACGTTGCCCAGACGCTCAAATATCTTCAAGGATTGCCGCGAGCGTGGCGCAGCCTGTTTTTTGGAGAGGACGATGATCGGAAGATCAGACCATGGCGGCTGCTGCTCACACCAGTCGATAAGCGACGAAACCTCGTCCGCGAACAACGCTTCCTCAGTCACGATCACACCGGCGGCCTCGTCATTGAGCGCCATGCATAAACCGTTGATATCTCGACACGCCTCACACGGCATGCCGGCTGGTTCGAGAATACGGATCATCACCTGCGCATCACGCCCGAGCGGCGCAAGCAGCAGGATACGATTGGGCATCTGCTAGCTCTCCGCCGGATGCGGCGTGGAATCGAGAAGAGCGATCTGGCCGTCATACTTGGGAATCCCGGTAAGCACGCCCTCGAAATCCCGCAACGCTTCGCCGACCTGGAGCCCTGTTGTCCCCAGCTTGAACTCGCGAATCGTCCGTTCATTCTGATTGGTCCGGCTCTTGACCGCGGAGATTGCTGTCCGCACCTCTCCCTGCGCCTCGAAGTAACGGAACATCAGCAGCGTGTCGCTGAGATAGCTCAGATCCACGTCGCTGCGCATATCGCCTACCGTGCCGTGCTGGCCAAGAATGAGCAGCGTCGTGATGCCGCTCTGGTTGAGATAGCTCAGCAATTCGTGCATCTGAAGCAGCAGGAATTGCTCGCCTGGCATGGCCTGGAGGTACGCGTTCAGGCTGTCGATGCACAGAAACGAACACCGCGCCTGTTCGACGGCAACCCGGGCGCGGCTGGTGAACTCGCCCGGCGACAGTTCGGCCGGATCGATTTGCTGGATCTTCAGCGCTCCGCTTTCGATGTACGGTCGAAGGTCCATTCCCAGCTGTCTGCAGCGCTTGAGCAGCGTGGCGAGGCCCTCGTCGAACAGAAAATAGGTCGCGTTCTCGCCGCGTCGCAGCGCCGCGATCATGCAACTCACGGCGGTCGTGGTCTTGCCGACGCCCGATGGACCGACCAGCAGGGTATTGGTGCCAGGGGCCAGTCCGCCACCCAGCAGCGCGTCCAGTCCGTCGTTGCCGGTTGAGTTGAGTTCCTCGGAAAACGCGTGGTGATGTTCAGCCGCGATCAACCTCGGAAAGACCGTCAGTCCGCCCCTGTCGAGGATGAAATCGTGATATCCGCTCCGGAATTTCAACCCGCGCATTTTGACGACGCGAATCCGCCGCCGCTCCGCGCCAAAGTCCCGGGGGTTCTGCTCCAGAGAGATCACCCCATGCGCGATGGAGTGCAGTTGCAGGTCGTTCGGATCCGAAGTGCGGTCGTCCAGCATCAGGACAGTGCAGTCGAGACTCGCAAAGAACTGTTTGAGCGCGAGGATCTGGCGGCGATAGCGAAGCGGGTTCTGCGCGAGCAGCCGCATTTCCGAAAGGCTGTCGAAAATGACCCGGGCGGGCCGGAGTTCGTTGACCTGCTTCATCACTTCGCGGGTGGTTTCGCCAAGTTCGACTTCCGAGGGATGCAGGATTGATTGTTCGCTGTCCGGATCGAGCCCGATCTCATTGACGAGTTCGTAGAGCGAAAGACCCTCCAGCGACCAGCCGTGCGCTGCCGCGACCGCCTGCAACTCGACCTTGGTTTCGGAAAGGGTGATGTAAAGCCCGGCCTCGCCGCGGCGCAGTCCTTCGAGCAGAAACTGCAGCGAAAGCGTGGTCTTGCCGGTACCAGGCGAGCCCTCCACGAGATAGACGCGGCTCCGCGTCAGGCCGCCGCCCAAAATGTTGTCCAAGCCGTCTATGCCGGTCGGCGCGCGGTCGGACGGTTCCAAAGTCTCGTGCCCCATGCCCTGTCTCGATCGATAGTCGCACACCCCACCAACCCCGGGTGAGTTGATGCATCGAGGCCCCTATAGGCCGCAGATCACAATTGCGGGGCGGCGGATTGGTTCCCGGCGAAGTTGGCGTTCGGACGTTGGGACTGGGCGGGAATCCAGCGGAACTACGCCGCGGCCTCGATCTTCGCCGGCTTCGGATCGCGCGGCAGCGCGATGCGCACGACGGTTCCGGCACCGAGCTTCGAGCGCAGCCGCATCGTTCCGCCATGTAGCCCGGTCAGCGACCGCGCAATGGCAAGGCCCAGTCCCGAGCCCTGGTAGGTCTTGGTGAGCTGGCTCTCGACCTGTTCGAAGGGCTTGCCCAGCCGCCGCAGCGAAGCCGGCGCGATCCCGATGCCAGTATCGGCGATCACCAGGACGATCGAATTGGGCAATACGCGGCTGCGCACGGTGACCCGGCCCTCGTCGGGGGTGAACTTCACCGCGTTTGACAGCAGGTTGACGAAGATCTGCTTGACGGCGCGGCGGTCGGCGAGCACGGAAATGGTGCTTTCGATGTCGGCGTCGAGCGTCAGGCGCTTGTCCTCGGCTCGCCCCGACACCACCCGCAGCGACTCCGCGAGCAGCTTTGAGAGGTCAAGCGGCTCCATGTCCAGCTTCATGCGGCCGGCCTCGATCTTCGACATGTCGAGGATGTCGTTGATCACTTCGAGCAGGTACTTTCCGCTGGTGAGGATGTCGTGGCAGTACTCCTGGTATTTTTCGGAGCCGAGCACGCCGAACATGCCGCTGCCCATGATCTCGGAGAAGCCGATGATGGCGTTGAGAGGTGTGCGCAGTTCGTGGCTCATGTTGGCCAGGAACTTGGACTTGGCCTGGTTGGCTTCCTCGGCGCGGTTCTTCTCCTGGGAGTATTTCTCGGCGAGGTCGGCGAGCTCCGCCTGCGAGCGCTTGAGGTCGATCACGTTGGCGCGCAGGCGGGAGTCGTTCTCGATCAGCTTCTGCTCGTGGGCCTTGATGCGGGTGATGTCGGTCCCGACCGAGACATAGCCGCCGTCCTTGGTGCGGCGTTCGCTGATATGCAGCCAGCTGCCGTCGTCGAGCTGCGCTTCGAAGGTGCGGGCGCCCGGCGCCTGCGCACTGGTCTCGTGCAGTCGCGTGCGGATCTCGGGCATGCTGCCGACCTCGATCACGGTCTCATAGGACGTGCCAGGGATCACCGCGGAGTCCGGCAGCTTGTGCAGGCTCTGGAAGTGTGAGTTGCAGAGCACGAGGCGGTCTTCCGCGTCCCACAGCACGAAGGCTTCCGGGATGGTCTCGATCGCATCCCGCAGCCGCAGGTCGGCTTCGACGGTCTTCTCGGCGAGGCTCTTCTGCTCGGTGATGTCGACGGCGATGCCGATCAGGTGAAGGCTGTCGTCGGCCGCGGCCTGGCTGAGTTCGCAGCGCACCCTGAGCCAGATCCAGCGGCCGCCGCTGTGCTGCATCCGGAAGCTCTGATCAATGTGGTCGATCTTGCCCGATATCAGCTGCTCGGCGATCGCGAGCAGGTCGATGTCCTCGGACTTCACCAGCGCGTTGACTTCGCCGAAGGTCAGGAGGTCGTTTCGGGTATCAAGTCCCAGCAGCGTAAACATCGATTGAGACCAGAAGATCCGGCCGCGCGACAGGTCCCAGTCCCACAAGCCGCAGCGGCCGCGATTGAGCGCGGTGTCGATCCGGCCGCGGACCGCGTCGTTGATGAGGTCGCCTTCGCGGGCGCGGGTTGACTGCCAGTGGAACGCGAAGCCCAGGATCAGCACAACGAACCCGGTGGTGGCCGAGAGCGTCACCGACAGCGCGGCGTCCGATCCCCAGATCGGCTCGTTCTTTTCCTGGACGATGATGACGTGGCCGGGCAGCGACTTGACCAGGCGTGAAATCGCCAGCGCGCCCTTGCCGTTCGGAAGGGTCATGTCGCTGACGACGCCTTGCTGGGCCGGCGCGGCCAGCAGTTGCGCGGTGCTGATCGCGTCAAGCACGCGGTCGATACCGACAGGGTTGCTCTCGACCGGGACGCGGGCAAGGACGCGATGGTCGGCGCCGGTGATGATGACGTGGCGGCCCGAGGCTGCGCCCCAGGCGGGAATGAAGCCCGGCAGCAGGCCTTGCAGCCGCTCGATGTTGGCGGCGCGGTCCTGCCGGACCGAGGCGAGGCGGTCGAGGCGTTCGGACAAGATATCGCTGAGCGCATGAAGATCGCGCTTCATCGCGCCGCGTTTTTGCCGGCTCTGGTCGATCACCTGGACGAACGCGCCGAGGCAGATGGTGACCAGGAAGGCGATGATCAGCGTCGGCACGGCGCGACGAAGCGCCGGCTCTGCGGTAAGTAACCTGTGGTAGGCCGGTTTTGCGATCGATTGCGCCAATCCCTTGATCGAATCGGATTGGACGCACGCGTTCGCCGCATGCGCACGCGCCATGCCTTAGACCCCCACCGAATGCCGTCTTCACACCGTCCGAAAGAACCCCACGTCGCTTCCGAATCACAGCGATTTGAATCCAGATTTTCCGGGCTGTCGAGAGTCAACGATTCGTTAATTCGAAATAAATCTTGTCCAAAGGGAAAGCGGCCATGCCAAAGCGAGTCCGAAACGGGAACGCGCAACACCAAATTTGAAACTCATGCGCGCGGCGGCTCGGCGTGGCTGATGACGCGCTTGATGGTCGGGAACGCGCGACGCAGCGCGCGCTCGATCTCGTCGACGTTCTCGTGCACTTTGATGACGCTCATCGAGGGCGCGGCGCGGCAATGGAAGTTGACGATTTCGCCAGCGTCGGTGTCGCGGACCCGAACGTTATGGATGTCGTGGATGGCGCCGCTGCCGGCAAAGCGCGCCAGCGCGGCCTTGATGATTTCGACGCGCTCGGGCGCGGCGTCGGCGCCGGCGGGCAGCTCCGGTTCGAGCGGCTCGATATGGGTGTCGACCTCGACGTCCTCGCCGAAATCCTCGCGGATGCTGCGCTCCAGCCCGTGGGCGATGTCGTGCGCGGCCGACAGGTCCATCTCGCCGTCGACTTCGAGGTCGATGCCGACGGTGAGCCTGCCGCCGAGGTCGTGCACGGTGACGTGGTGGACGGCGAGGCCGGAGTTGCGGGCAATCACCATGATGCGCTCGCGCACGCTCTCATTGTCGCGCGCCACCGGCACCGCGGTAAACGTCAGGTCGGAATCGCCGAGCGCGGCCCTGACGGCGTCCTGCGCCGCCTTCTTGATCGCCTCGACGCGGTCGATCGGGTAGGTGCGCGGCACCCTGGCGATGGCGTCGATGAAATGCGTCGGTCCGACCACGCGTGCGCGCACACGCTCGACGCCGACCACGCCAGGCACCGCGCGGATCGCCGCGGCGGCTGTCGCCGCCACGCCTTCCGGCGCGCGGTCGAGCAGGGTTTCGATGGTGGAGCGGCCGAGCCGCAGGCCGAGGATCGAGATCATCACGGCGACCGCGATGGCGGCGGCCGAGTCGCCCCAGGCATAGCCGAGCGCAGTCAGCGCAAGGCCGATGATGACGGCGAACGAGCCCAGCACGTCGGAGGCGAAATGCAGCGCGTCGGCCGCCAGCGCCTGGCTCCGTGTGGCGCGCGCCGTACGGTGCAGCGCCCGCGCGCGCCAGAAATTGACCACGATGTCGATCACCAGCACCACGAAGGGAAGCGCCGACAGCGTCGGCGGCGGCGCGCCTTCGCGCAGCCGGCTCACCGATTCGACCAGGATGCCGCCGGCCAGCACGTACAGCAGCGCGATCACAAACAGCGCCGACAGGCTCTCGAACTTGCCGTGGCCGTAATGATGCTCGTCGTCGGCGGGGCGGTCGGACACCCGCACCACCAGCCAGGTGATGACGGTGGCGATCACGTCGACCGAGGAATGCAGGGCGTCCGAGATCAGTGCCAGGCTGCCGATGGCGATGCCGACCGCGAACTTGGCCGCGGCCATGCCGGCGCTGGCGAAGATCGAGATCGCCGCGACGCTGGATTTGATCGAGTTGGGACTGCTCATGGGCGGCGGTTTAGCAGGCGGTCATGAAAGATCAAAGGCGGGGGTTGGGGGAGCAATCGCCAATCACTTGCAGGAGCGATTTGTTGCAAGTTGTTCCGATTCAATGCCGTGATGGCGAGCGCAGCACCCGTCTGCCGTAGCGCGAAGGCGGAAACAATCGTCTCCACATAACGGCGCGTCTTACCCCGCGAAAGCGGGGTATCCAGTACGCTGCGGCTTATCCGCGTCATTGCGAGCGGAGCGTTCAGCCCGGAGACATAGCTTACACCTGTTCAGGGACATGGTTGACACTTTTTGGATCACCCTAGATCGATTGCCGCGACCTGATGTGCGGCGAAGAATACTCCGAACTTGCCGTCGGTATTGGCGCAAAGTTGTAAGGGTGATTTGGGGCAATCGCGAAGCTGTATGTTTTTGCTGACCGGACTGGACCGGGCAAATCACGTTGAAGTTGGGGGAGAATATCGATTTTTCGCGCAACCGCTTTCTGCCCATGGTCGGGAGCTCGAAGCGCCATCACGTTTCAGATGATCACGTATGCATTGTTACCGCGGACGTTGTATTTCGCCAGACTCCGGCTATAGATTTTCGAAGGGCGTTTTGAGTGAGATTGCCGCGTCATGGGCAGCGAGAGCGAGCGGATCGGCAACTTCCTGGTCGGGGGCGGCGAGATGGGCGCCCTGACGCGGGCTTTCGACTGGTCGAAAACGTCGCTCGGTGCTCCGGAAACGTGGCCGCAGAGCCTTCGGGTGACGGTGCGACTTGTTCTCACCTCGCTCCACCCGATGTTCATCTTTTGGGGACCGGAGCTGATCCAGTTCTACAACGACGCCTATCGCCAGACGATGGGTCCGGAAAGGCATCCGGGCGCGCTCGGCGCGCGCGGCCGCGAGTGTTGGGACGAGATCTGGGAGATCATCGGCCCGCAAATCGAATACGTCATGGCGGGCAAGGGGGCGACCTGGCATGAGGACCAGCTGGTGCCGGTCACGCGCCACGGACGCCGCGAGGATGTGTGGTGGACCTACAGCTATGGTCCGATCGATCTCGAAGACAAGGTCGGCGGCGTGCTGGTCGTCTGCAAGGATGTCACCTCCGAGCACAAGACGAAGGAGGTGCTGCAGCTCGTCAACGAGGAGCTCAAGCACCGCGTCAAGAACACGCTCGCGGTTGTTTCCGCCGTGGCGGCGCAGACATTTCGCGGCGCCTCGAGCAAGGCCGATCTGGAAAAGTACCAGGCAAGGCTCGCGGCGTTCGGACGCGCGCAGGACCTGCTTACCGCGTCAAACTGGGCGGCCGCGCCGCTCCGGGACGTGGTCGAGACCGCCCTGGCCCCTTATCGAGCCGGCGAAGGCCGGTTTACGATCGCGGGTCCTCCGCTGATCGTCAAGTCCCGGCAGGCGCTCGCTTTGTCGCTGGCCCTCCACGAGCTTGCGACCAACGCGCTGAAGTACGGCGCGCTGACGGTCGCGAGCGGCCACGTGTCGATCACATGGAAGTCGGAAGACCAGGAGGATGAGCCGAAGTTTGTTTTCGTGTGGCAGGAGTCCGGTGGCCCACCTGCGTCGGAACCGGCTTGCGTGGGCTTCGGTTCGCGACTCATCAGCCGGGTATTGAAGGACGATTTCGGCGGCTCCGTTGAGGTGTCGTATGAAGCCACCGGCCTGGTTTGCCGGCTGACGGCTCCGCTGGAAAACCTGGCAAATTCCCCCGGATAGGGCGGGTCGGCGGACTGGCCGAGGGCGCAATCCGCCGTTGGCTCGCGCGTGCGTAACAGTGATGCCAATCGAGTCAGTGCGCTCGCAATGACGATCTCGCTTGCCCCGCCCACCCCCTACATCGTCACCACGATCTTCCCGAGATGCCGGTTCGCCTCCATGTGCGCGAACGCCTTGTCGATCTCGGCGAACGGATAGACCTTGTCGATCGGAAGCTGAAGCTTGCGCGATTCCACCGCGCCCCAGATGTCGTTGCGGACCTCGGCGAAGATCTCGCGGATTTCCTCGATCGTGCGGGTGCGGAAGGTGACGCCGACATAGGTGATGCGGCGGGCGGCATGGAGGTCGAAGTTGAAGTCGGCATGGGTGCCGCCGAGGCGGCCGACATTGACGATGCGGCCCTTGATCTTGGTGGCGGTGAGGTTCTGGTTGGCGACCTTGCCGGAGACCTGGTCGATGATGAGGTCGACGCCTTCGCCGCCGGTCGCCTGCAGCACCTGATCGACCCAGCCGGGATCGCTGGAATCCACCGCAAGGTCGGCGCCGAACTCCTTGAGGCGGGCGCGGCGGGTGGCGTCGGTCGAGGAGCCGACCACGAGCTTGGCGCCCTTCAGCTTGGCAATCTGCATCGCCATCAGCCCGACGCCGGAACTGGCGCCCTGGACCAGCACGCTCTGGCCGGCCTGCAGCGCGCCGTTGGTGACGACCGCGTTGTGCATGGTGGCGAGCGCGACCGGCAGGGTGGCGGCTTCCTCGAAATTCATGTTCGAGGGCGCGCGGAACAGCCGGCCGTGGTCGGCCAGCGTGTATTCGGCAAACGCCGCGGTACCCGAGCCCATGATCTTGTCGCCGACCTTGACGCCCCTGGCGTCGGGCCCGAGGGCTGCGACTTCGCCGGCCCATTCCATCCCCAGTACGGTGCCGACGCCGCCGGCCGCGCCATGCACATGGCCCTTGGTCATGCCGAGGTCGGCGCGGTTGAGGCCGCAGGCGTGCACCTTGACCAGCACCTGCGTGCCCTTGGGCGAAGGCTTGGCGACATCGGCGATTTCAGCGCCGCTGGCGCCGTAGACATAGGCTTTCATGGGCTGTTCTCTTTCTCCCTCTCCCGCTTGCGGGGGAGGGCTGGGGTGGGGGTGTCGCCGCGAGTTAAACTGCCCGCGTGGAGAGAGCCCCCACCCGGATCGCATCTTCGATGCGATCCGACCTCCCCCGCAAGCGGGAGAGGTGCAGCGAGCTCGCGGCGCGCTCGATCCGTCTTATTCCGCCGCCTGACGCCGCGCGCCCGACAGCATGCCTTCGAGCCGGTCGCGGATGATGGCCTCGGCGTCGCGCATGATGCGCGACACCAGTTCGGCGCAGGTTGGAATGTCGTGGATCAGGCCCTGGACCTGGCCGGCCGACCAGATGCCTTCGTCGGCGTCGCCGGTGGCGTAGACCTGCTTGCCGCGCACGCCGGCGACGAGCTCGCGCACGTCCTCGAACTTGGCGCCTTCCTTTTCCATCGCCACCACCTTGCTCGAGATCGCGTTCTTTGCGACGCGCGAGGTGTTGCGCATGGTGCGGAAGATCAATTCGGTTTCGCGTTCGTCATTGGCGACAATGCGTTCCTTGACCAGCTGGTGGATCGGGCTCTCCCTGGTGCACATGAAGCGGGTGCCCATGTTGATGCCCTCGGCGCCGAGCGCGAGTGCGGCGACGAGGCCGCGGCCGTCGGCGAAGCCGCCCGAGGCGATCATCGGGATCTTGATCTTGTCGGCGGCGGCCGGGATCAGGATCAGGCCGGGCGTGTCGTCCTCGCCGGGATGGCCGGCGCATTCAAAGCCGTCGATCGAGAGCGCGTCGACTCCCATCCGTTCCGCCGACAGGCCGTGGCGAACGCTGGTGCATTTGTGGACGATCTTGACGCCGTGCTTCTTGAACTCGGTGACGTGCTCCTGCGGCTTGTTGCCGGCGGTCTCCACGATCTTGATGCCGGCCTCGATGATGGCCTGGCGGTATTCCGCGTAAGGCGGCGGCTTGATCGCGGGCAGGATGGTGAGGTTGACGCCGAACGGCTTATCGGTCAGGTCGCGGCAGCGCGCGATCTCTTTTGTGAGGTCTTCCGGCGTCGGCTGCGTCAGCGCGGTGATCAGGCCGAGCGCGCCGGCGTTGGCCACCGCCGCGACCAGTTCGGCGCGTCCGACCCATTGCATGCCGCCTTGCACGATCGGGTGCTCGATGCCGAACAGTTCGGTGAATCGGGTCTTCATGTCTGCCCTCTTGGTTTTCAGTCCCTGGAACATTGTTGTTCTGAGGCGGAAGGATGCCGCCCCGGCGCTCGATTGTCCATCGCGCAAGCCGTGCGATCGGGCCGCGCGTTCATGCAAGGGTAACGGCTAATTCCGCCGCAGGGCAGAAATGGCGGCCCGATTGACCAAAAGTGGCATCGCGGCAAAGGCCACCAGAAGGGCGGCGTAGATCAGTCCCGGCGCGGTTGCGAAACGGGCCAATTGCTCCGCGGGCTGATCCCAGCCAGAGCACGCGGATCGGCCCCAGCGCCATGCCGACCGCGAAGACAATGGGGAAATAGAGCAGGGCTGCCGCGACGGTTCTCATGCGACGATCAGTTGCTCGACCGGACGGCGCAGCGACTTCGGCAGGTCCGGCCCGGCGCCGAAGCGCACGACAAGGTCCGGCCTTCGCTCACCGATGCCGAGGAACGAGGCCAGCTGGCGGCGCAGATGCGGGACTTCGACCGGCTGGTTGATGAAGGCCTGCTTCAACCCGAACGCCGTCGCCTGCAGCGCAAATCTCTGGCAGGCGCGTCCGGCCTCGACCCAGTGCTTGTAGTCGCTGCGGTCGGACACGAAGATCGCGATACCGGCCGAACTCTGGATCTGCGCGCGATGCTTCTGGTTCTCGCCGCGCTCGGTCATGACCCACGGCAACAGCAGGCGGGCCAGCCAGGCCGGCAATTGCGGATTGCCTGAAGACGCGGCCGACAATCCGTCCATGGCAGCGACCGCATCTGAATCGTTGAACCTGATCCACTGCTTGAGCTCGTTCATGAAGGCCGGGTCGCGCATTTGCGCCGAATTGCCCTCCACGACGTAGTCGGCAATGGCGTTCATTTTCGACCGGTCGGTAATGACGATGACCGAGACGCCGGTACCGGTGCCGGCCTTCTCCAGGCCCGCCAGCTTTTCGCCCGGCACGGCCGCGCCGTCGTAAAGCGCCCGCGTGCTTTGCCGGTGCGGAATCGCCTTGAACAGCTCGGACTCGTGCGGGCGGTCGGCATCGAGCGCAATCGTGATCGCCTCGGATGCTGTGGTCGTCGTGGCCGCCAGCCCGGCTGCCGCCGCGGCGAGCACGATGTTTTCCGCCGCGCAGCCCAGGCTCGCGGACAGATGATGGTCGTCCGGATCGACCGCGGGACATCGGCGGGTAAAATCGGGCGCGATGGTGATGCGCCGCGGCTCGGCGACAAATTTCCAGGGCTGGCTGTTGTGGCTGTCGGCGGCCAGCGTCGCGTAACGGATCAGTTCGCGCGCGCCGCCATCGACGCGCAGTGGCGCCCAGGTCGATCGCACCGCTTCGTCATAGGCGGTGGTGTTCTTGCTCGTGTCCTTCGCGGACGCTCCGACCGGAGCGGCGGCAAGGCCGCCGACCGCAAAACTTGAACTCGACTTCAGAAATCTGCGCCGGCTCATCATTCCCGCGCTCCCGAACATCATTCGTCTAATGCGTCGGGAGCAGGGCGAGCTTGATCTCCGTCAATCCAGGACAATCGGTGGAGGCGGGCGACCGCCGTCGCTCAAGCCGACGCGGTCAGTTTCAACGGCGTGGCTTCGTCGTCAAATGCGTTGGAGATGTCGCGGATGCTGATGACGCCGACCAGGCTGTAATTGTCGATCACCGGCACGTGGCGGATATGATGCTTGCTCATGAGGTGGCGGACATGCTCGAGCGTATCGGTCGAGGTACAGGAAACCAGCTGTTGCACCGAGATCAGCTGCGACACCTTGATGTTGACCCCGGCGGCGCCGTGCTCGGCGATGGCGCGGACCACGTCGCGTTCCGTGAACATGCCCGCCGCGGTGTTGCCCTCGGTGCGAACCACGTCCTTGACGACGAGGGCGCTGATATTGCTGGCGCGCATCAGTTGCGCGGCCACCGCGACGGTCTCGTTCATGCGGATCGTCGCGACACGGGCGGTTTTCTTGCGCAGGATATCTCCAACGTGCATGGCAACCTCCTGAAATGAAATGTCGGTCAATCGTGGTATACAAAATGCCAATTGTCAATGAACCCGCGATTAGATAAACTGTCAGCATTACTGACAATTGTGGGCTTTTCCGCTTGTGAGTTCTTAGGTGGGCGGGCGTCGCTCCAGCGCCCCGATCCAGGCAAGTATGCCAACAAAGCGCCAATGCGCGGCTTCAATCCGCCACGCGCCGGCGCCAAGGCATCAGGCGGTCGCGCCGCGCAGGCGGGTATAGCCCTGCTGGATCACCGACCAGAACAGCGCGATCAATCCGAGGATCATGATAGTGCTGACCAGCGCGTTGGAGAAGAAAATCCCAAGCGATCCCTGCGAGCCAAGCAACGATTGCCGGAACGCCTCTTCCGCCTTGTCGCCGAGCACGATCGCCAGCACCAGCGGGGCGAGCGGGTAATTGCACTTCTTGAGCAAATAGCCGATCACGCCGAACACCAGCATCAGGATCACGTCGAAGGTGCTGCTGTGGACCGAATAGGCGCCGATCGCGCACAACACCAGGATCAGCGGCGCAATGATGCTGAAGGGGATGCGCAGGATGGCGGCGAAAATCGGCACGCAGGTCAGCACCACGATCAGCCCGACGAGGTTGCCGAGATACATCGAGGCGATCAGGCCCCAGACGAATTCCTTCTGCTCGACGAACAGCATCGGCCCCGGCTGCAGGCCCCAGATCAAGAGGCCGCCGAGCAGCACCGCCGCGGTGGGCGAACCCGGCACGCCGAGCGAGAGCATCGGCAGCAACGCCGCGGTGCCGGCCGCGTGCGCCGCGGTTTCCGGCGCGACCACGCCTTCGATCTCACCCTTGCCGAAATTGTTGCCCTTCTTCGACATCCGCTTGGCGATGCCGTAGCTCATGAACGAGGCCGGGGTGGCGCCGGCCGGCGTGATGCCCATCCAGCAGCCGATCAGGCAGGAGCGCAACGAGGTCATCCAGTAGGCCGGCAGCTCCTTCCAGGTCTGCACCACCACCCGCAGATTGATCTTGGCCTTGCCGCCGCGAAAGCTCAGCCCTTCCTCCATCGTCAGCAGGATTTCGCCGATGCCGAACAGCCCGATCACGGCGATCAGGAAGTCGAACCCGTTCAGCATCTCGGTGAAACCGAAAGTCAGCCGCAACTGGCCGGTAATGGAATCAAGGCCGACGGCAGCGAGCGCAAAGCCCATCATCATCGCCGCGATGGTCTTGAACGGCGGCTCCTTGCTGAGGCCAACGAAACTGCAAAACGCCAGGAAATAGACCGCGAACTTCTCCGCAGGCCCGAACCGCAGCGCAAAGCTCGCGACCAGCGGCGCGACCAGCGTGATCATGACGACGGCGAACAGCGCGCCGACGAAGGAGGAGGTGAAGGCCGCGGTCAGCGCTTCGCCGGCCTTGCCCTGCTGCGCCATCGGGTAGCCGTCGAAAGTCGTCGCCACCGACCACGGCTCGCCCGGGATGTTGAACAGGATGGAAGTGATCGCCCCGCCGAACAACGCACCCCAATAGATGCAGGACAGCATGATGATGGCCGAGGTCGGCGGCATGCTGAAGGTCAAGGGCAACAGGATCGCAACCCCGTTGGCGCCGCCCAGTCCCGGCAGCACGCCGATCACGACGCCGAGCACGATGCCGAGGACCATCACCATGATGTTGAAGGGCTGCAGCGCGATCGCAAAGCCCTGAAAAAGATTGGCGAGTTCTTCCATCCCGGTGATTCCTGACGGTGCGACGGGTTACAGACCGAGCCACTCTTCGACCGGCCCCTTCGGAAGCGGGACCAGAAACCAGCGCTCGAAAATGAAATAGGTGACGATCGGCATGCCGAGCGAGACCGCCAGCACGGTGACCCATCGGTACTTGCCGAGCCATCGCATGAACCAGCCGATGAAGACGGCCGAGGCGAGGTACAATCCGGCGAACGGCATCACGCCGACATAGATCGCGGTCGGAACCACCACGCTCATGACCTGTCGCAGCTGCCCCCATTCCGCGAACAGCGCGTCATTGTCCTCGCGCAGCCCGTTCCACAGATTGATGGCGCTGGAGGCGACGATGAAGATGCCGATGTAGAACGGGAAGAAGCCGGCGCGCGGGCCTTCCGAGCCCCAGTTGATCCCGGCCTTGACGCTGCCGTAGATCACCACCGCGCCGAACAGCGCGATCAGCCCGGTGATGCCTGCCTCCACCAGCCGGTGCGCCGGGCCGGTGCTGCTCGAACTGCCTGTCGTCATCGAAACTCCATGCGGCGGCGCGCGCGGTCTACGCGCCGCCCTTCAGGGGGCGGTGGATCCGGGCTGGCGACCGATCGTGCTTGCCCGGTCAGTTCCCGGTGGCGAGGAAGCCCGCGTCCTTCATCAGGGTTTCGTGACGCTTCTCCTCGATCTCGACCCATTTGGCGTAGTCGGCCCCGGTCAGGAAGGTGGTGTTGAAGGCGCCGCTTTTCATGAAGTCCAGCCATTCGGGGGTGGCGCGAACCTTCTTGAAAAGATCGACGTAATACTCGACCTGGTCCTTGGTGGCCCTGGGCGACATGAAGATGCCGCGCAGCATCAGGTATTCGATGTCGAGTCCCTGCGATTTGCAGGACGGGATGTCCTTCCAACTCTTGCCGTCGGCGATCGGCTCGTCATAGGCCATCGGCTTGGCGTCGAATACGCAGAGCGGCCGCAGCTTGCCGCCGCGCCATTGCGCGACCGCCTCGATTGGATTGTTGACAGTCGACTCGACGTGGTTGCCGACCAACTGCACCGCGACTTCGCCGCCGCCCTTGTAGGGAATGTAGGTGAAGCGGACGCCGGCGGCCTTTTCGATCGCAACGGTGATAATCTGGTCTTCCTGCTTCGAGCCGGTGCCGCCCATCTTCATGGTGCCCGCGGGCGCGGCCTTCACGGCGGCGATGAAATCCTTCGTCGTCTTGAACGGCTGCTCGGCGTTGACCCAGAGCACGAACTCGTCGAGCGCCAGCATCGCAACCGGCGTGAGATCCTTCCAGCTGAACGGAATGCCGGTGGCAAGCGGAGTGGTGAACAGGTTGGAGAGCGTGATGATGATCTTGTGCGGATTGCCGCCCGATGCCTTCAGGTCGAGAAAGCCTTCGCCGCCGGCGCCGCCCGATTTGTTGATGACGACCATCGGCTGCTTCATCAGATTGTGCTTGGTGACGATGCCCTGGATGGTGCGCGCCATCTGGTCGGCGCCGCCGCCGGTGCCGGCGGGAACGATGAACTCGACCGGCCGCACCGGCTCCCACGCCGCCAGCGCCGGCGCCGCCATCGCGCCCGCGTACAGCGCGGCCATCGTCGCCAATGCGAATTCTGCAGAACGCTTCATGTGTTCTCTCCCGTCGAGCTGTGGTGATGCCGGTCTTTGCCGGCTTTCAGGTTCATCCCGATCAATCCTCGGGCTTTGGTCTAGCGATCGTTACGCTACAAGGTTTGTTCGATCTCGGTCGCGGCAGGCTTGGGTTGTACGGCAGGTGCGCCTGCGCGGCATCCGCTTCCTTTGGCCAATTGCAGTTCCGGGATGACGCGAGTGAGACAGCCGCGCATGCGCGCGCCGCGCGCCCTCCGCCGTTCTTCGTCCGCGGTCCCCTGCGGATTGCACGTGCCCATCCCAATCGCGCGTTCTTGTTATTCTCATCACCGTTCCCGGCATTCTTGTATATGATATGCCACGATGCAAATGGTTTTTTCCCTTCATCGAAATCGGGCGCCCGACTTTCCCGGCCGACATCCACAACGGTACGGCATGCCAGATGCCAGCCTGCCAGGTTCTGCCGGCGACAACCCCCGGTTTTGCAACGCTACGAAAACAACAGCCGGCGCTGCGACGGGAACCAAGGCCGCCAGAAATCCGGCGACGGCCGGGTTGCCCAGTATCCGGTGGGTTATTCCGCCGCCTGCTTCCGCGGCGGATCAAGCGCGCCGGAATCGTGAATCTCGGCCACCTGATGGTCGGAGAAGCCGAGAACCTGGCGCAGGATCTCGTCGGTGTGCTCGCCGAGCAGCGGGGATCTCGTGACCTCGCTCGGTGAGTCCGACATCTTGATCGGGTTGCCGACCGACAGGTACTTGCCGCGGGTGGGGTGATCGACCTCGACCACGGTGCCGGTGGCGCGCAGCGACTGGTCCTCCGCGATCTCCTTCATCGAGAGAATCGGGCCGCAGGGGATGTCGTCCTTGTTGAGGATTTCCATCGCCTCGAACTTGGTCTTGGTCATGGTCCATTGCTCGATGCGGGCGAAGATTTCGTTGAGCCGCGACAGCCGGGCAGGGGGCTTGGCGTAGTCGGGATGAATCTTCCAGCCGGGTTCGCCGATCACGTCGCAGATCTTTTCCCACACCGGCGCCTGGGTGATGAAATAGATGTAGGCGTTGGGATCGGTCTCCCAGCCCTTGCATTTGAGGATGCGGCCGGGCTGGCCGCCGCCGGAATCGTTGCCGGCGCGCGGCACCGCGTCGCCGAACGGAATGCCCTCGCCGTACTGGCTGTATTCCTTGAGCGGGCCATGGGCGAGGCGCTGCTGGTCGCGCAGCTTGACGCGGGCGAGGTTGAGCACGCCGTCCTGCATTGCGGCGGTGACCTTCTGGCCGCGGCCGGTGACCGTGCGCTGGTAGAGCGCGGCGACGATGCCGAGCGCCAGATGCAGGCCGGTGCCGCTGTCGCCGATCTGCGCGCCGGTGACCAGCGGCAGCCCGTCGCGGAAGCCGGTGGTTGAGGCCGCGCCGCCGGTGCACTGCGCGACGTTCTCGTACACCTTGCAATCCTCATACGGTCCGGGACCGAAACCCTTGATCGAGGCCACGATCATCTTCGGATTGATGCTCTGGATCTTCTCCCAGGGAAAACCCATGCGGTCGAGCACGCCGGGGCCGAAATTTTCCACCAGCACATCGCAGCTCTTGATCAGCGCGGTCAGGACTTCCTTGCCCTTCGGATTCTTGGTGTCAAGCGTGATCGAACGCTTGTTGTGATTGAGCATGGTGAAGTACAGGCTGTCCACATTCGGGATGTCCTGCAGCTGGCCGCGGGTGATGTCGCCGACGCCGGGACGCTCGACCTTGATCACGTCGGCGCCGAACCAGGCCAGCAATTGCGTGCAGGTCGGTCCCGACTGGACGTGGGTGAAATCGAGGATACGAACGCCCGTGAGCGCCTTAGACATATTCATTCTCCGTTTGCTATCTGTCGCCGTCATGCCCGCGAAGGCGGGCATCCAGTAATCACCGTCGGTTCAGTCGGGCACAGCCTTCGTCAACGATAGTCTGGTGGCTACTGGATTCCCCGCCTGCGCGGGGAATGACACCGATGGGTTGATGGTTCATTTCTTCTTCAGAGCGCTTTGCGGGTTGAGGTTGCCGATGCGGCCGCTCTCCGAGCCGGCCGCCGGGTCGATCACCGCGTTGATCAGTGTTGGCCTGCCGGAATCCATCGCTTCGTTGACGGCGCGCTTCAACTCGTCGGGCGAGGTCGCATTGACGCCGACGCCGCCGAAGGCCTCCATCATCTTGTCGTAGCGCGAGCCCTTGACGAACACGGTGGTGGCGGGGTCGGCGCCGGCCGGATTGACGTCGGTGCCGCGATAGATGCCGTCATTGTTGAAGACGACGATGCAGATCGGCAGCCGGTACCGGCAGATGGTCTCGATCTCCATGCCGGAGAAGCCGAAGGCCGAGTCGCCTTCGACCGCCAGCACCGGCTTGCCGGTTTCGACCGCAGCCGCGATCGCGTAGCCCATGCCGATGCCCATCACGCCCCAGGTGCCGACGTCGAGCCGCTTGCGCGGCTGGTACATGTCGATGACGCCGCGGGCAAGGTCGAGCGTATTGGCGCCCTCGTTGACCAGGATCGCGTCGGGCCGCTCCCGGATGATGGTGCGCAGCGCGCCCAGCGCGCCGTGATAATCCATCGGCGAGGCGTTGCTCATCAGCTTCGGCGCCATCTTTGCAACGTTGTCGTCGCGCTTGCTGATGACGGTTTTCACCCAGTCGGCGGGCGCGGCGGGCCAGCCGCCGCCCATGCCTTCGAGCAGGGCGGCGACGCAGGAGCCGATATCGCCGACCACGGGGGCCACGATCTCGACGTTCGAATCCATTTCCCTGGGCTCGATGTCGATCTGGACGAACTTCTTTGGCGCGTCGCCCCAGGTCTTGCCCTTGCCGTGGGAGAGCAGCCAGTTGAGGCGGGCGCCGATCAACATCACGACGTCGGCGTCCTTCAGCACGGTCGAGCGCGCCGCGCCGGCCGACTGCGCATGGGTGTCCGGCAACAGGCCCTTGGCCATGCTCATCTGCAGAAACGGTGCGCCGCTCTTCTCGACGAAGGCGCGGATATCGTCGTCGGCCTGCGCGTAGGCTGCGCCCTTGCCGAGGATGATGAGGGGACGCTTGGCGCCCTTGAGCACGTCGAGCGCGCGCCGGACCGCCGAAGGCGCCGGGATCTGGGCGGGCGCTGCGTCGATCACCTTCACCAGCGATCTCGCCCCGACGTCGGCGTCAATCACCTGGCCAAAGAGTTTCGCCGGCAGGTCGAGATAGACGCCGCCGGGCCGCCCCGAGAGCGCGGCGCGGATCGCGCGTGCGAAACCGATGCCGATGTCGGCCGCATGCAGGACGCGGAACGCCGCCTTGCAGAGCGGCTTGGCGATCGCCAGCTGATCCATTTCCTCATAATCGCCTTGCTGCAGATCGACAATTTCGCGCTCGGACGAGCCCGAGATCAGGATCATCGGAAAGCAGTTGGTGGTGGCGTGGGCGAGCGCGGTCAGGCCATTGAGGAAGCCGGGCGCCGAGACGGTGAGGCAGACGCCGGGCTTCTTGGTCAGGTAGCCGGCGATCGACGCGGCGTAGCCCGCATTCTGCTCGTGGCGGAACGACAACACGCGAATCCCCGCGGCCTGCATCATCCGTCCGAGATCGGTGATCGGGATGCCCGGCACGCCGTAGATGGTGTTGATGCCGTTGAGCTTGAGCGCGTCGATGACGAGATGAAAGCCGTCCGTCAATTCCTGCTCGGTGCCTTGCGCCTCGGACTTCGTTGCAATGTCAGGCATCGGCTCCATCTCCCGGATCGTTTTTTTGTTCGGACGAATTGATCGTTCCGGCAGCGACGCTGCTTCAGGTGAACAGTTCTTGCCCGTGCGCCTCGACATAGGCGGCGAGGCCCAGCGTGTGGTCGCGCGCGCGCTTCTCCGCCAGTTCGGTATCGCGCGCCTCCAGCGCCTCGATGATCGCCATATGCTCGGGGAGCGAGGTTGCGGTGCGGTCGGTCCGCCCGATGGTCAATTGCCGGTAGCCGCGCACATGCAGCAGGATGTCGTTGGTCATGTCGACCAGCACCGGCGACTCCGAGAGCGAGATCAGCGCCTGGTGAAAGGCGATGTTGGCCCTGGAATATTCCTCGACGTGATTCTGCGGCAGCCGGTCCTTGCCGAAGTCCTTGAAGAAATCGCGCAGCGCCGAGATGTCCTTCTTGCGCGCCGTGGTCGTGATCAGGCGCGCGGCCATGCTCTCGAGCGCGGCCCAGGCGCGGATCATGTCGACGATCTCGGTCTTGGTGCGGCGGACCACGACGATGCCGCGGCGTGGCACGGTCTTGACGAAGCCGTCCTGCTCCAGCATCGCGATGGCTTCGCGGATGGGGGTGCGGCTGACGCCGAGGCGTTCGGACAACGCGCGCTCGTCGAGCATCACCTGCTCGGGCGTGGCATAGATGTCCATCTTGAGGATGGCTTCCTTCAAGGCCTCATAGGCCTTGTTCTTGAAGCTCGTCTCGGGTGCAATCCGGACGATCGCGATATCAGCCTCAGCCATGACAGGCGGCGCCTTGGTTTGCTTGGGTGCGGGCACGACGCGTCTCCTCCGTATGGGAGGCTCTTGCTAGCAGATAACAACCGCAAGATTTTTGGCATACCAAATGCCACAGTGTCAAGTTGGCCTTGTTTTCCAACGTTTCTCTGCAAGGGCTTGTCTTGACAATCTCTTTTCTGGCATACCAAATGCCATAAAAACCAGCCTCAGGAGGAGCCCATGTCAAATTCTGCAGAGACGGCGCGCAAGGATGGCGTGGGGGCGGCGTCGAAAGATGCGGTCCGTCGGGTGCTGGACGCGGTCAAGGCGGGCAAGCGCAGCAGCCTGACAGCGCCGGAAGGCAAGCTGGTTTGCGATGCCTATGGCATCCCGGTTCCGAGCGAAGGCGTGGCCAAGTCGGCCGCCGAAGCCGCGAAGATTGCAGCCGCGATGGGTTTTCCCGTCGTCATGAAAATCGTCTCGCCCGACATCCTCCACAAGACCGAGGCGGGTGGCGTCATCGTCGGCGTGAAAAGCGCCGCCGATGCTGAAAAAAGCTTCGATGCGATCATGGCGAGCGCGAAAAAGTACAAGGCCGACGCCAGGATCGAGGGCATCCAGGTCCAGCAGATGCTGACGGGAGGCACCGAAGTCATCGTCGGCTCGATCACCGACAACTCTTTCGGCAAGCTGGTGGCGTTCGGTCTCGGTGGCGTCCTGGTGGAGATACTGAAGGACATCACCTTCCGACTCGCGCCGGCGACCAGGCAGGATGCGTTGTCGATGCTGGATGGCATCCAGGCCCACGAGATGCTGAAAGGCGTGCGCGGCGGCGATCCGGTCAGCCGCGACGCGCTGGCCGACATCATCGTCAAGGTGTCGCAGCTGGTCAGCGACTTTCCTGAAATCGTCGAACTCGATCTCAACCCGGTATTCGCCACCAAAAAGGACGCGATCGCCGCCGACGTGCGCATCGTCGTCGATTTCGACTACAGGCCGCGCCCGGCGCCGCGCCCAACCGATGAAATCGTCGCCGCGATGAGCCGCATCATGCAGCCGAAGGCTGTCGCCGTGATCGGGGCTTCCGCCGAGGACGGCAAGATCGGCAACTCCGTGATGAAGAACCTGATCAATGGCGGCTACAAGGGCGAAATCTATCCGATCCACCCCAAGGCCGCCGACATTCTCGGCTACAAGGCCTACAAGAGCGTCAAGGACGTGCCTGGCGTGATCGACACCGCGGTGTTTGCGATTCCCGCCAAGCTGGTGGCGGGCGCGCTGGTCGAATGCGGCGAGAAGAAGATTCCCGGCGCCGTCCTGATTCCCTCGGGCTTCGCCGAAGCCGGCGCGCCGGAACTGCAGGACGAGATTGTCGAGATCGGCAAGAAGTACAATGTGCGCCTGATGGGGCCGAACATCTACGGCTTCTACTATACCCACGCCAATCTCTGCGCCACGTTCTGCACCGCCTATGACGTCAAGGGCCACGCGGCGCTGTCGTCGCAATCCGGCGGCATCGGCATGGCGATCATCGGCTTCTCGCGCTCCGCCAAGATGGGCGTCTCCGCGATCGTCGGGCTCGGCAACAAGTCGGATATCGACGAGGACGACCTGCTGGCGTTCTTCGAACAGGATCCCAACACCAACCTGATCGCGCAGCACTGCGAGGACCTGAAGGACGGCCGCGCCTTCGCCGAGGCCGCCAAGCGCGTCTCCAAGAAGAAGCCGGTGATCGTGCTCAAGGCCGGCCGCACCTCGGCCGGCGCCAAGGCGGCGTCGTCGCATACCGGCGCGCTCGCCGGCAACGACAAGATCTACGAGGACGTGTTCGCGCAGTCCGGCGTGATCCGGGCGCGCAGCCTGCGGCAATTGCTCGAATTCGCCCGCGGCGTGCCGGTGCTGCCGACGCCCAAGGGCGAGAACATCCTGATCATCACCGGCGCCGGCGGCTCCGGCGTGCTGTTGTCGGATTCCGTGATCGACAACGGCCTGTCGCTGATGGCGATGCCGCCCGACCTCGACGCGGCGTTCAGGAAATTCATTCCGCCGTTCGGCGCGGCCGGCAACCCGGTCGACATCACCGGCGGCGAGCCGCCGATCACCTATGTCAACACGGTCAAGCTCGGCCTTTCGGATGAGCGGATTCACGCGCTAATCCTTGGCTACTGGCACACCATCGTCACGCCGCCGATGGTGTTTGCCCGCAATATGGTCGAGGTGAAGAAGGAGATGGAGGCCAAGGGCTTTGTCAAGCCGATCGTCGCCTCGCTCGCCGGCGACGTCGAGGTCGAGGAAGCGGCCGAATATCTCTACCAGAACGGCATCCCGGCCTATGCCTATTCGACCGAAATGCCGGTCGAGGTGCTCGGCGCCAAGTACAAATGGGCCCGCGGCGCCGGATTGCTGTGAGCTGAATGACCGATGCCGCTTCGGGCTGCCCAAGCGGCGTGTTCCAGTCACGTCGCGCGCTTTAGCGCGCCCCGGCGCGCCAGCCCATTTCCCAGAAGTCGGCTTCAAGCCGGGTGGCTTCCCTGAAGATCGCGATCAGTTCGGCCTCGCGCGCCGGAGTGGCGTAGCGTTCGGCGAGCGCTTCCATGTGGGTCCGCGATCTCGCCGCGACCTCCTGGTAGGGCGCCCCGGCATATTCGGCGATCCAGACCCGGTAGGGATTGGTTGCCGACTGCGCGTTGCGGTGTGCTGCGAGCCGGGTCGCGATCTCGGCATAGCCGATCACGCACGGCGCCAGCGCCACCTTCAGCGCCAGCAGGTCGCCGCGCATGCCGGCATCGAGCACGTAGCGCGTGTAGGCCAGCATCTCCATGGCCGGCTGCGCCTTTTCAAGATCGGCGGCGGACAGTCCCCAGCCGGCGCAGAGCTTCACATGCAGCTTCATCTCGACGTCGAGAATGGCCGAGATGCCGCCGGCCGCCTCGCGCATGTCATCGAGCGTGGGCGACTTGTAGGCGGCGAGCGCATAGGCGCGGGCAAACTCGATGAGGAACAAATAGTCCTGAACGAGGTAGCGACGAAACGCCGCCTCGCTGAGCGAACCGTCCGCCAGCCCGTCGGTGAAAGGATGTTCGGTGTAGGTCCGCCACTCGGCGGCGGTCGCCGCCTTCAATCGTTCGAAGAAGCCCATGATCTTTTCCCGCAGTTGCCTTCTCGATTCATCTGTAGCGGAGAAGGCTTGCGGATTCACGCCACATCGACCTGGGCGTCCGGCTTCTCGGCGGCGATGAGGGCATCGAGATCGACGGGCTGGAGCTCGTCATATTGCGGGTCGCCCACCAGCCCTTCGCTACCGTGGAGGTGCATCAGGGTCTGCACCCGCCTGGCGTTGAGATGGTCCACATGCTGATGCCGCAGCGCGGTGGGCAGCAGCGCCTTCGGCAACCCAACCAGGGCGAAGGCGGGAACCCTGGTCACCTCGCCGCCCTCGCGCCAGAGCAAGGGATGCAGTGTGTAGATCAATTGCCGCTCGATCTCCGCCAATGGCGGCTGCTCGGACTCCGAGGGCGCGTCGCAGGCGACGTTGGCATTGCCCGCGCGCGCATGCACCGCCGCGGACCGCAGTTCCCAGCATACCAGTTCCACGGCCGAGAGAACCTCGCGACGCATGGCGTCCACGGTCGTCGAGAACCTCGTTGCTTCCGGCATGGTCGTCGAGCGTTTGGTGACGGACTCGATCAGCGTGGCGGCGCCGGCCTCGAACCCGGGCGCAGCCCGCTCGATCGCGGCGGCCATCGCCTCGATCTCGTCGGCCACCAGGTTGCGGTCGCGCTGAGCGATGGCGTCAGCGAGCGCGCGCTCGGCCGCGGCGACCTGTTCGTCGCATTCGGCCAGCGCGGCGGCGAGCGTCTTGGCATGGCTTTCGACCGCGCGCATGCTGGCTTCGGCCCGGTCAAGCCGGGCGTTGGCGGCGCCGGCCACCGCCAGCCGTTCGGCCGCGGCGCGCTTTTCTCCAAGTTCCGCCTCCGCGGTACGCAACCGGCCAGCCAGCTTCTGACGCGCCGCCAGCCTGTCTCTCAACGCACCCTCAAAGCGCGCGACCGGGCTGGGTTCGCGCCGAAAAAAAGCCATCACAATCTCCTCGCGGACCGCGAAAGTCCGCCGAATCAGTTCGACAAGTTTATGCTCGATCGGTAGTCGGAAAGTTGGATAACATTGCGGCCGGTTCCGGTGAGGTCGCGCCGGCCGGGCATCGGAGGCAATCCGACGGTGATTTGCCGGGCCGCGGCGATCGTTGCAACCTTGAACGGCGCGGCAAGCCCGCATAGGCTCGGAAGCCAGCAATGCCTGCCGAGCCATTCTTAACGAGAAGCGGGATCTCGCCCCATCGATGCAGTCCACCGAGCGGCGCCCGTTCCCCCACCGCCGGGGCCTGATCATCGTCACGACATTGGCCACCGCCTATGTCGCCAGCCATTTTTTTCGCGCGGCCAACGTCACCATCGGGCTTGACCTGATGCGCGACCTCGGGATCGGGCCGGAAGCCCTGGGCGCGCTGACCGGTGCATTCTTCTTTGGCTTCGCCGCCATGCAAATACCCTGCGGCTTCCTGTTCGACCATCTTGGCCCGCGACGCACCGTAACCGGCATGCTGATTCTGGCGACGCTGGGCGCCGCCGTGTTCACGCTGGCGCCGAGCTGGCCGGTTCTGCTCACTGGTCGCGCGCTGATGGGCGCCGGCTTCGGCGTCATGCTGATCGGCAGCATGGTGGTGATCTCGCGCTGGTTCCCGCCGGACCGCTTCTCCACGCTCACGGCCATGGTGCTGTCGATCGGCCTGCTCGGCAATCTGGTCGCCACCACGCCGCTGGCCTGGGCCTCGGAGGCGGTCGGCTGGCGCGCCGTGTTCGGCGCCGTCGTCGTCTTCATCGCGCTCGCGACCATCGCGGTTTGGGTGGTGGTGCGCGACGCGCCGCCCGGCCATCCGTTTCTGGACCGCACCCCGGAGACGCCGCGCCAGATGCTGCAAGGCCTGCTCGAAGTGCTAGGCAACCCGCTCCTGAAGCCGATCCTGGTGATGAATTTCTGCAACTACGCCTGTACCTTCACCGTGCAGGGCTTGTGGGGCGGACCGTTCCTGCGCGAGGTCTACGGCCTCACGGCGATCGAGGCCGGCAACGTCCTGCTCGCCGCCGTCATCACCTACCAGTTCGGCATCATCGGCTTCGGCCCGCTGGACCGCGTGCTGGACACGCGCAAATGGATCGCGGTCGGCGGCACGCTGGTCACCATCGCCATGCTCGCGGTGCTGGCGCTGGCGTCGCGCCCGCCGGTCTGGGTGCCGATCGCCGCGATCCTGTGCATGGGCCTGTTCGGCGCCGCCAGCACCATGGTGATGACGCACGGCCGCGGAATCTTTCCGGACCGGCTGATTGGGCGCGGCGTGGCGACGATCAACACTGCGGTGATGCTTGGCGTCGCCTGCATGCAGACGCTGTCGGGCGTCATCGTCGGCGCCTTCGAGCCGTTGGCCGACGGCGCCCGGAGCGAAACCGCCTACCGCGCGTTGTTTGGGGTGCTGACGGGGGTGCTGATCGTCGCTGTCGCCGTCTATAGCCGCGCGCAGGATATCAGGCCGAGCGACGAAATGCGCGCCCGCCGGCAACCGCTGCAAGCCTGAGCTTGTGCGCCGGCAATTCTATCTCGCCGCCGAGCAATTCGCGGATGATGAAAGGAAAGCATCGATGAGCGTCGGACTGATCGGCCTTCTCGACGATATCGCGGCAATCGCCAAGGTGGCCGCGGCCTCGCTTGACGACGTGGCCAGCCAGGCCGCCAAGGCGGGAGCCAAGGCGGCGGGCGTGGTGATCGACGATACCGCGGTCACGCCGGGTTACGTGATCGGATTCGACGCCGGGCGCGAACTGCCGATCGTCGGCCGGATCGCGGCCGGATCGCTTCGCAACAAGCTCCTGATCCTGCTTCCCGCCGCCCTGGCGCTCAGCTATTTCCTGCCCTGGGCGATCACGCCCCTCTTGATGTTCGGCGGCGCCTACCTCTGCTACGAAGGGGTGGAGAAAGTGCTGGAAGCGATCATGCCGCACCAGGCGCATCAACATGAAGCGCAGCTCGGCACGGTGGCGCTGAATGCAAGAACAGTCGAGGATGAGAAGATCGCAAGCGCCATCAAGACCGACTTCATCCTCTCGGCGGAGATCATGGCGATCACGCTGGCGACGCTTCCCGCAGGCAGTCTGTGGATGCAGGCGGTGGTGCTGGCGGTGGTCGGGATCGGGATTACCGTCGCAGTGTACGGCGTGGTCGCCCTCATCGTGAAAGCCGATGATTTCGGTCTCGCGCTGGCGCGGAACGATGGCGCCTCGGCGATCAGTGGCATCGGCCGTGCGCTCGGACGCGCCATTGTTCGCGGCATGCCGGTCCTGCTGACCATTCTCAGCGTGGTTGGAACCGCCGCCATGATATGGGTGGGCGGCGGCATCATCCTGCATGGCCTTGAGGTCTACGGTCCGCCTGCGATCGGCCACGCCGTCCACGCTGCCGCCGATGCGGTGGCGCACGCGCTTCCGCAGGTGGCCGGTGTGCTGAAATGGGTGGTTGAAGCGGCGATCTCGGGGGTCCTTGGGCTGCTGGTTGGTGCCGCCGCGATCCCGGTTATTCAGTATGCGGTGGCTCCGGCATGGAAGCTTATGAAGAACGTTCTGCCGGGCCGCCGGCAAAGCGCCTAAGCGGGATGACTTTTCTTCAAATCGTCATCCCGCTTCAGCTCTTTGTTTGCGCATGATCGTTTCGGAAAACCGCTACACACTCTTCCGGCTCATGCGCTAGCCAGTATCTTTCGCGGCCCTTTCGGCGCGTCGGCCAAGGAGCAGGATGGCGCCGACCGGAATGACGAAGCCAAGCACCCCCGCGGTGATCAACAGCGGGCCAAGCTCGGCATACTCGCCACGCTGTACGACGAAGACCTGATTGAGATATTTGGTCTGCAGTTGGCCCGCGACCAGCGCCAGGTTCATCAGCGAGGCCATCAGCGCAAACCAGGTCGCGCGGTGACCCTGCGGCGCGTAGAACGCGATCAGCGTCAGCAGGGGGATCATGCTGAGCTGTGCGAAGGGCGAGGCGGCGGCCGCGTCGATCACGGCGATCGCGCGCGCCCCGATCCCGAACGTCGCCTCGGTCCAGTGGTGAAGGCCGAAGAACAGGCCGATATTCGGCAGCGACAGGATGGCTCCGGCGACGGCGAGCCAGAACAGCACCTTGGTCACGGAATACTCCGTCAATTGCTTGCTGAAGGCCCACATTGCGACGATGGCGATGATGGCTGCAGTCTGGCGCAGGCTGCCGTAGAAGGCCTCGTCGAATTTGAGGATATCGAGCGTCCACCAGAAATAGCCGTCGCCGGCGGATGGCGTGGCGCGGAAGGCGAAGATGATGATGCTTGCGAACAGGATGGCGCGCCTGGTCCCGGCATCGAGGTCGCGCGTGACAAACACCAGCATCGTGCAAACCACCAGCATCGACAGCACGAACACCAGTTCCTGGGCAAACGGCAGTCCGCCGAGCGCGACCGCCAGGACGATGAGCCCGAAGCCGATGCCGCCGCCGAGAATGCGCCAGTCGACCGGCCGCCGTTCGCCGGTTTCCGACCGAATGAGCAGCACGCCCAAAGCCGAAATGGCGGGTATGACGAGGCCGAACAGAAAAACCGTTTCACGGTCGAATACCTGGGCGAGCCATCCGGACAGTCCCGCCACCGAGAGGATTCCGATCCCGAGCGCCAGGCGGCCGAGCACCTGAACCATGCCGAGTTCGGCCTTGATCTCGTGCTCCGCGCGCGCGTGCCCGGTCGCATCCACGCGCGAGACGACTTCGGTCGACATCGCGTCGGCCACGACGTCCTGGATCACGGTGCCGACCACGATCAGCATCGCGCCGAGAATGTAGAGGTGGTCGGCCCGGCTGAACGCGATCCATCCGCCGGCCGCGCCCGCCAGGGTCAGCATTCCGCCGGCGGTGAAGACGGTTCCGATCAGGATGTAGGACCGCCTCTGCGAGCCGAAGATCGGAACGCTGTCGACAAGCTGGCCGAACACCATCTTCACCGTCCACGGCAGGCTCAGCCAGACGCCAATGCCGGCGAGTTCCGCCGCGCTCAGGGTCAGGCGCTCCTTGACCCACATGTCGCGGCTGACGTCGATGACGCCGAGCGCGCCGTAGGCGAAATAGACCAGCAGCAGCGGCAGATAGCTCTGGCGAAATCCGAGAATGGGTCGCATCAGGCTGGGCGACCATGCCGCGAGGGCCTGTACGACCAAGCCCTGTTGCGTGTCCGTCGGCTGGCTCATCAAACAAGTTCCTTGAGGCGAATCAAATGCGCGGGCGCGTAAGATTGTAGTGGAAGGACATATTTCCCCAGAGGACCTTTTCCTGCGCATGTGCGCGTGCCGTTTAAGGACCGGAGAGAACATGAATGTCTAGCCGGTCGGCAACGCAGCAAGGGACGCCGCGGCTTGCACGCTCGCTCACGCTGACCCATGCCGTGCTCTACGGGCTTGGCGTAACCATCGGCGCCGGCATCTACGTTCTCGTCGGCGTCGCCGCCGGCCGCGCCGGAATGCATGCGCCGCTGGCTTTCGTCGGCGCCGCGCTCGTGATGGCCTTCAGCGCCGCCACGTTCGCCGAACTGGGGACGCGGATGCCGGTCAGCGCCAGCGAGGCGGCTTATGTGCAGGCTGCGTTCAAACGCGAATGGCTCAGCCTCGCCGTCGGGCTGCTCGTCGTCGCCACCGCGATGGTTTCGGCCGCGACGATCAGCGTCGGCAGCGCGGGCTACATCGGGGTGTTCGTGCCGGTTCCCGCGCCTTGGATCATTGCCGGCGCGGTAGTCACGATGGGCGTGGTGGCATGTCTAGCGACGGTTCAATCGATCACCTTTGCCGGGATCATGACGGTGATCGAGGTAGGCGGACGGGGACTGATCATCATTGCCGGGATTGGTCAGGGCGCCGACATCGTCACCCGCCTGCCGGAGATCTGGCCTGCCGGCGGCGATCCCGCGGCCTGGATCGGGGTGGCGGGAACGGCCCTGATCGCCGTGTTCGCCTTTATCGGCTTCGAACATCTGGTCAACATTGCGGAAGAACTGAAAGAACCGAGCCGCACCTTGCCGCGTGCGCTGTTCCTGACCCTCGGCCTGACCGCAGTGTTCTACGCGGTGGTGACGTGGGTCGCGGTCACGGCAGTGCCGCCGCAAGAACTGGCCCGCTCGCCGGCGCCGCTTGCGCTGGTGTTCGAGCGGCTTACCGGGATGCCGCTCGTGACCATGAGCACGATCGCCATCGTGGCCACGCTCAACGGCGTCATCGTCCACATGATCATGATCGCCCGGGTGCTCTATGGCCTGGCCGACCAGGGCAGCCTGCCGCAGATTCTTGCGCGATTGAACCCGCTGACCCGCACGCCGGTACTCGCCACCGTGATCGGCGCGGGGGCGATCCTGGTGCTCGCCTTGTCGGTTCCGCTCGCCGGCCTTGCCGAGTGGACGGCGCGCTTTACGCTTCTGATCTTTGCGATCGTGAACGTCGCGCTGCTCCGGCTCAAGCGTGGCGGCGAAGCACCGCCCGCCGGTGCGTTCATCTGTCCATCCTGGGTGCCGGTTGCGGGGCTGGTTTCCAGTCTCCTGCTTCTCGGGCTTGACCTGATCGGTTAGAGCGTTTTCCAGCGAAAGCCTGCCCCGCACTTGATGCGGGGTGGAAACCGGTTCGCGTCAAGAAAATGCGTCAAATCAGGAATCTAGAGTCCCGTTTCGATTCCATCGAAACGGAAAAGGCTCTAGGTTTCCGCCGGGCCGGAAGCGAGGCTCCTGACAAGATCAAACAGGGAGGATTGGACATGATCGATATCGGCTTTATCGGCCTCGGCACCATGGGGCGCCCGATGGCCCGCCATCTGCAAAACGCCGGGCATCGGCTGTTTCTGCACGACGTCGCGCCGATTGCCGCTGAACTGACCGACGCCGGTGGGGTGGTGTGCAAATCGGGCAGGGAGGTTGCCGCGCAGGTTGGCGTCGTCATCATCATGGTGCCGGACACGCCGCATGTCGAGGCGGTGCTGTTCGGGCAGGACGGCGTCGCTTCCGGGCTCTCCAAGGGCAAGATCGTCGTCGACATGAGCTCGATCTCGCCGCTGGCCACCAAGGAATTCGCCAGGAAGGTGGAGGCGCTCGGCGCGGACTATCTCGATGCGCCGGTTTCGGGCGGCGAGGTCGGCGCCAAGGCGGCGAGCCTAACCATCATGGTGGGCGGGCCGGAGCGGGCGTTCAACGCGATGAAGCCGGTGTTCGACCGGATGGGCAAGAACGTCACGCGGGTCGGCGGCAATGGCGACGGGCAGACCACCAAGGTCGCCAATCAGATCATCGTGGCGCTGACGATCGAGGCGGTCGGAGAGGCGTTGTTGTTCGCCTCAAAGGCCGGCGCGGACCCGGCGCTGGTGCGCCAGGCGCTGATGGGGGGCTTTGCGTCGTCGCGGATTCTCGAAGTGCATGGTGAGCGCATGGTCAAGCGCAACTTCGAGCCGGGGTTTCGCATCGAGTTGCATCAGAAGGATCTGAATCTGGCGCTGGAGGGTGCGCGGTCGCTCGGCATCTCCTTGCCCGGCACGGCGGTCGCCCAGCAATTGTTCAGTTCCTGCGCCGCGCACGGCGGCAAGGCATGGGACCATTCGGGAATGGCCCGGGCGCTGGAAATGATGGCGAACCACCAGATCGCCAAAAATTGACCCGGCGGTCGGGAACCGTTGGGAAGCGGCAAGTGGAACCGGAACATCTACGTCCGCCCGCGGTTGAGACGCATTGTCAAAATCACTGGAGGACCTCATGAAGAACCGTCTAGCCGTATCCCTGATTGCCGCCTCGCTGCTGACTTCAGGCGCGGCCTTTGCTCAATCCACCACGGCCACTGGTGCCGCGAGCGGCGCCGCCGCCGGCGGCCAGATTGGTGGTCCGGTCGGCGCAGCCGTCGGTGGCACCGTCGGCGCCGTTGTCGGCGCCGGCCTCGAGATTCCGAACGCGGTGTTCTCTGCGGTGCCGCGGGGCGAGCCCTCGATCACGATCCGCGAGCGCGTGGTGGTTGGCGAACCCTTGCCGGAAACCGTCGTGCTGCGGCCGGTGCCGAGCTACACCGAGTACCGCTATGCCGTCGTGAACGACCAGCGCGTGATCGTCGACCCGCGCACTCGCCGCGTGATCCGCGTCATCGACTGACTCAGGGCGCAATCCTGACGAGAGTCCTCGCCGGCGTCGGGCCGGCGGGGACTTTTTCGTACCTATAGCGGCTCGCGCACGCCCATGCCGTGCATGAAGCGTTCCCTGATCTGTACGGGATCGCGGCGGGTGGTGCCGACGCCCGGCCGGTCGTCAATGCGGACGCCGATCAGGGTTGGTCTGGAAGCGGACAGCGCCTGATCGACCAGGCGCTCGAAATCCTCCTCGTCCGCTGCCCAGGCGCTGTTGGCGAGCCCGCTTGCGGCCGCGATGGCGACGATGTCGGCGACGGCCGCGGCGGGCGTCGGTTGCGCGCCGGTGATCTGATAGACGCCGTTGTCCATCACCACCATCGTCAGGTTCTTGGGCGCCAGCATCGCGATGGTTGCGAGCGAGCCCAGTTGCATCAACAGCGAGCCGTCGCCTTCGAGCGCGAAGACGCGCCGGTCCGGCTGCGCCAGCGCCACGCCGAGGGCGATCGGGAAGGCGAGGCCCATGCTGCCCAGCATGTAGAAGTTCTGTGGCCGGTGGCCGGCGGCCCACAGGTCGAAATTGGTGTTGCCGATGCCGCCGATCACGGCCTCCTCGTTTTTCAATTTGGCGATCAGCCGCGAGGTGAGATCGAAGCGGTTCATGACCTTGGTGTTGCGGGCGGCGGTTGCGGCGGCTGATGTCATGGCGCGTTTCCCAAAATCGCTCACTTCTCGAACACCTTGCCGCCGGTCAGGAGCGGTGAGAGGATCACCGCCACCGGCGCCTGGGTGGCGATCGCCTGCTTGACCGAGCGGTCGACGATGAACTCGAACTCGTCGAGCCGGGTGGCAGTGTGGTGCTCCATGGCCAGCGAATCCAGCACCGGGCGCATGGTGCGGCACACCAGCGACTGGCCGTAGTTGAATTCGCCGAGCGTGCCGCGTTCGGATACGAACATGATCAGCGGGATCTGGTAAGGCACCGCCAGCGACGCCAGCACGTTCGCCAGCGTGGCGAATCCCGAGGTCTGCATCAGCACCGCGCCGCGCATGCCACCCATCCAGGCGCCGGCCACGACGCCGACCGCTTCCTCCTCGCGCGCAGTGGGGAAGGTCGTGAAAAACGGGTCGGCGTGCAGGCTCCTGATCAGCGTCGTCAGGACGCGATCGGGCACGTAGGGGACGATGCGGATTTCGTTGCGTTTGAGGGTGTCCAGCACCACGCCATGCCAGCTTCCGCCGAAAGTCTCGGGCCTGCTGTCGTTCTCCGCAACCGCCATCCTGGTCTCCCTGGTCCGCGACGCTGTTTCGCTCGCGGCGTCCGTGGCGCGCCGAAACTTGACGTCAACGGCGGGATTGTCAACATGCCTCGTGCCTTCTGTACTCGCCAGCCCGCCAAAGCCCTGCCGATTCCCGAAACGAAAGTTGCCAAGGAAATGAGCGTCAACAACAAGCGCGTTTTCTACGTGAAATACCTGGCCCATGAGATCTATGTCGATATCCTCAAGGCGCGCCCGGACGTGCGGCTTGACCGGCTCGAGAATGACAGCCCCGATACGGTCGCAGCGCCGATCCTGGCGGCGGCGCATGCCTACCAGATCGGGGCGGCGCGCGACGAGATCGCCCGGCATTTCCACGCCGACGCCGACCTGTTGCGGCGCGCGCCGAACCTCTTGATCGTCTCCTCGAACGGCGCGGGCTTCGACCCTGTCGACGTCGACGCCTGCACGGCGGCGGGGGTGCTGGTCGTCAACCAATCCGGCGGCAACGCCAATTCGGTCGCCGAACATGCGCTCGGCATGCTGCTGACGCTGTCCAAGCGCATTCTCGAATCCGACCGCGCGTTGCGGCGCCAGGCCAATGTTGATCGCAACGCGCTGATCGGCAACGAGGCGCAGGGCAAGACCATCGGCATCGTCGGCCTCGGCAATGTCGGCCGCCGCATCGCCGAGCTGTGCCATGGCCTGCTGCGCATGAAGGTGATCGCCTACGACCCTTACCTGAGCGCCGAGGAAATGGCGGCGCGGGGCGGCGAGAAGGTCGAACTCGACGACCTGATGCGCCGCTCGGATTTTGTCTCGATCTCCTGTCCCCTGACCAAGGACAACCGTCGCATGATCAGCGCTCGCGAATTCGCGCTGATGCAGCCGCACGCGTTCTTCATCACCACCGCGCGCGGTTTCATTCATGACGAGGTGGCGCTCTATGACGCGTTGCGCGACAAGCGGATCGCGGGCGCCGGCCTCGACGTCTGGGACAAGGAGCCGCCGCCGCCGGACCATCCGCTGCTGCAGTTCGACAACGTGCTGGCGAGCCCGCACACCGCCGGCGTCACAAGGGAAGCGCGGGTGAATATGGGCAGAATCGCGGCCGAACAGATTCTCGACGCGCTCGACGGCAAGCGCCCGCCGCGCATCGTCAATCCCGAGGTGTGGCCGGCCTATGCGAAGCGCTTCGAGCGCGCGTTCGGATTTGCGCCGAAATAGGCCGTCACCTCCGCAAGAGAAATGCCATGATGGCCGAACCGGCAGACCGCTTCTACGAGTCCCAGGGGCTGCGGCTGCACTATGCCGATTGGGGCAACGAGGCCGCGCCGCCCCTTATCCTGGTTCATGGCGGGCTCGATCACTGCCGCACCTGGGATGCGATCGCGCGACAATTGCAGCCGCATTTCCACGTCATCGCCCCCGATCTGCGCGGGCACGGCGATTCAGAATGGGCGAAAGGCAGCAGTTACGGCCTTTCCGACAATGTCTACGATCTCACGCGCCTGATGCGTTTGGCGGGGCTCGGGGATGCCGCCGTCGTCGGCCATTCGATGGGGGGAATGGTCGCGCTGGCCTGCGCCGGAACCTACCCGGACCAGGTGTCGCGCCTGGCGGTGCTGGATGGCGCATTCCTGTCGGACCCGAAACCCGCGCCGATCGCCGAACAGATGTCGCGATGGATCGACCAGCTCGATCGCATCGCAAAGCACGAGCCCAGGGCCTTCCGGACCATCGAGGAGGCGGCAGAGCGGCTTGCGGCGCGCAACAAGCGGCTGACGCCGGCGCAAGCGCTTCACCTGGCCCGCCACGGCGTTCGGCGGCATCCCGACGGCCTCTATCGCTGGAAGTTTGACCACCGCCAGCGGGCGAGGGCGCCCTATCGGCTGTCGCGGAACGACTATATCGCGCTGTGGTCGCGCATCGCCTGCCCGACGCTGTTGATGTGGGGCGACGAAAGCTTTCTTCCCGACCCGGAGGCCGCCGGCCTGCTGGCCCATTTTCGGCAAGCCGAACTGGTGAAGGTCGCGGGCGCCGGCCATTGGCTTCATCATGACCGGCTGGATGAAGTGCTGGCGTCGCTACGCGGCTTTCTCGGTACGCCGCGGGCGGCGCAGGGCGGGGCTTGAGCCGGGAACGTCAGGCCCGAAAAGCCCGGCTCTGGCCGCGGAAGCGTCGGAGAAAATTTCATCCGCCGCCGGGCCGATCGCGGCAACGAATCCACTGCCGATCGATGTCCACGCGACGCGCGCGTTGCTATTTTCTCCCCGATCTCGACGTGGCTGCCCTGGGAGCCCATTTTGCCTGCAGCGCCGGCTTCTTGAAGCAGTCTTTGTCCCGGCGCGCATGGAAGAGTGAGATGCGGCAGGTTCGTTCATTGCTGCGCACCGCGTCGTCCCGGATCGGGCGCCGGCTGGCCCAAATCGTCGCCATCGCCGCCGCCAGCCTGCCGGTCGCCGGGGCGTAACGCCTACTCGATGACGATGCGCGGCGGCGGCCGGTGCGCCGCGCCGGTCACGATCGACGCCCAGATTTCGCGTGCGATCGCGATGTAATGCCTGGCGTGGACTCCGTCGGGTTCGACCGCGACAATCGGGCGGCCGTCGTCGGAGGTCTGGCGTATCTGCATGTCGAGCGGAATCTCGCCGAGAAACGGAATGCCGCGGCGCTCGGCTTCCGACCGCGCGCCGCCGTGGCCGAAGATCGGCGTCACGTGGTTGCAGGTTGGGCAGCAGAAGTGTGACATGTTTTCGATCAAGCCCAGGATCGGTATGCTCACCTTCTCGAACATCGCAATGCCGCGGCGCGCGTCGATCAAGGCGATGTCCTGCGGGGTCGAGACGATGATCGCGCCGGAAAGCGGCGCCTGCTGGGCCATGGTCAATTGCGCGTCGCCGGTGCCGGGCGGAAGATCGACGACAAGAATATCGAGATCCTGCCACGCCACTTCGCGCAGCATCTGCGTGATCGCGGAGATGACCATCGGTCCGCGCCAGATCATGGCGTTGTCTTCCTCGACCAGGAAACCGATCGACATCAGCTTGACGCCGAAGCGCTCCATCGGCTCCAGCATCCGTGGCCCGAGCTGCCGCGGCTTGCCGCGCAATCCGAACAGTTTTGGTTGCGACGGGCCGTAGATGTCGGCATCGAGGATGCCGGTCTTCAGTCCCAGCGCCGCAAAGCCGAGCGCGAGGTTGCAGGAGGTGGTGGACTTGCCGACGCCGCCCTTGCCTGAGGCAACCGCGACCAGGTGCTTGACGCCGGGAATGCCGGCAGCCCTTGACGTCGCGCGCGCCTTGATATCGGGGGTGACCACCACAGGCTGCTTACGATCCGAGCGGATCGCCCTTCTTGGTTTCGCGGGCGCGCAGGTAATCTTCCGTCGACATCACGGGCGGACGCTGCTGCGCCGCGTGCGGGTCGAAGCTCTCGTTCACCACGGCCTCGACGCGGCAATCCGCGCACATCTTGATGACGTCCAGACGCTTGGCGTTGGCGCCCTGGAACATCCAGTGCTTCTCGCCGAGCTTGGCCAGCACGCGCTCGATCGAACTTCTGGTGCCGAACGGCTTGCCGCAGGCGATGCAATCGAACGGCTCTTCTTCCTTGAGCACGCGCAGCGGCGTGTTCCAGGCCTGGAAATCCAGCCGTGGCTCGACCGCAATGACCTTTTCGGGGCAGGTGGATTCGCACAATCCGCACTGCACGCAGAGGCTTTCGGAAAAGCGCAGCATCGCCCGGTCGGGATTGTCCGACAGCGCCCCGGTCGGGCAGGCGGTGACGCAGGCATGACAGAGCGTGCATCCCTCGACATCAAGCTTCACCCCGCCGAACGGCGCACCGGCCGCCAGCGGGACCATGTCGACGGGCGCGGGCGCGGCGAGATGAAGCTCGCGAAACGTGGTTTCGAGCACGCCGCGCTTGGCGCCCCGCGGCACAAAGCCGGCCGGCCTTTGCGTGGCGAGGCCGCGCGGCGCAGCGTCGAGCATGGCGCGCAACTGATCCGGATCGTCGGTCTCGATGGTCCGCACCAGGCCGGCACCGAAGCCGAGCGCTGTCACGATGCGATCGGTGGTCTCGACGGCGCGGGCAAGCGCCGTGATGTCGTGGCGAGGCCTCGCGCGGGTCACAACCGCGACGCCGGCGCCGCCAAAGGCGAACGCCGCCGCCATCAGCTCCGGCCCGAGCTGCGTCACCTCGTTGACGCGCAGCGGCAGCACATTGGCCGGCAGGCCGGCGCCGAACCGCGCCAGCGCATCGATGATCTCTTCGCCGTGCTCGCCGTCGTGAAACATGACGATGGCATCACTCCCGCCGGCCTTGCGATAGGTCGCGAGCAGCGTCCGCAGCCGGCGCATCAGGGCGTCCGCGCCCGGCAGCGCGTAGGACGCCGCGCCGGTCGGGCAGACCGATGCGCAGGAACCGCAGCCGGCGCAGACATTGGCGTCGATCGCAACCGAATTCCCGTTCGGGGTGATCGCGCCGGTCGGACACAGGTCGAGACAGCGCGTGCAGCCGGTGATCGAGGAGCGCGAGTGGGCGCAGAGCGCTTCCTCGAAATGGATGAAGCGCGGCTTGTCGAAGGTGCCGACCATGCCGCCGGCGTCGGCGATCGCGCGCTCGACCGCGGCCTTGTCGCGGGGGTCGGCGCGCAGGTAGCCTGGACGCAATTCATGGGCGGGAAACAGCGGATTGCCACCTGCGAGATCGAGGATCAGGTCGCAGGTCGAGGTGGCGCCGTCGCGCGAAGCCCCGAACACCAGCTTCGCGCGCGAGGACGGCGAGGGCAGCGCGTAGTCGTCGATGGCAAGCTCGAACTGCCCGAGATGTCCGCGGGCGTTGCGGATCGTGCCCTTGAGAACCGGAAACTCGTTCGTCCGCCGTGGGGCGATATCGCCCGGCCTAGTCAGCAGCACGGTGATGTCAAGACGATCGGCGAGCCGCTGCGCCGCCTCGATGGCGACCTCGTCGCGGCCGTAGATCAGCGCGACGCCGCGGCTCTCGAGCGTCACCGGCGAGATCGGCGGCATTTCCTCGCCCGCCGCGGCAATCAGCGCCGCAGCCTTCGGACCGGCTGCGGCGGCATCCCTGGACCAGCCACCGGTCTCGCGGATGTTGACGAAAGTGAGCTGGGCTTGCGGGAAATCTTCCGCGATTTCGCGAAACAGCGGCGCTTCCTGGGTGCAGGCGACGGTGATTGGCGCGCCGTCGGCGAGCGCCTGCCTGAACCGGTCGAGGTCGAGGCCGCAGAGCTGGTTCGCCTGGGTGATGCGCGCCGTGCAGCCGCGGCCGATCGCCGCCTCATCGAGCGGCATGGTCTTCTCACAGCTGCAGATCAGGAGATGAGACGCCGGCGCACTCATTAATGGTATCCTGAAATGGTATCCTGAAGTCGCTTGACCAAGCGGGCGGTTGCTTCGCCCCACGGTTCTGCGGTAACCGCTCGGACCAGGAACTGCAAGGCTGAAAGGCCGCTCTCGCGAGCGGCCGGCGCGGGTCGACATCGCACGGCGGCCCGTGACCCTTTGCTGGGTCCATTTGACCGCGATCGCGTGAATTGAGGACATGGAAAAGACCCTCGACCTACCGCCCGGATATACTTTGGTCGCACTTCGCGAGCTCGGCGACGCTTTCGCGCATGGCTGCGAGATCGCGCCGCAGGCTGGCGCCGGGACGCTGGTATGGGTGCGCCGCTACGACCTGGTCGAATTCGCCGTGATACTGGAGCCGGACGAGCCGCTGAAGTCGGCGCGCCGGGCATTCTTCGCCGGCATGAACGCCGTTGCGGACGCGATTGCCGCCCATTGCCCGCCCGAACGCGAGATCCGTTTCGACTGGCCCGACGCGATCCGGTTCGACGCGGGGTTGCTTGGCGGCGGACGGCTGGGCTGGCCCAGGGAATGCGCCGAAACCGAGGTCCCGGCATGGCTGGTGTTTGGCGTCATCCTGCGGGCCGCCGACATGGTTGATGTCGGGGAGGTGCAGGCCGCCGCCGGCGTGTCGCTGCTGAGCGAAGGTTTCGAAATGATCGATACCGAAGCCATCATCGAAAGCTTCACCCGGCATCTGATGACTGCGTTCGATCTCTGGAACGAGCGCGGGTTCGAGGCGATTGCGCGCGACTATCTTGAGCGGCTGCCTCGGTCCGTGGCCGGTGAGCGCCGCGGCATCGACGTCAACGGTGACCTCCTGGTGAGCCAGCCGGCCGGTCGCGGACCACCGCAGCGGAGCAGCCTTGTGGATGCGCTGCGAAGCGCCAGCTGGTATGATCCGCAAGCACGCGGCCCGAAACTCGGATGAGGCGGACATGTTGAAGTTTCCGCGCACGATCAGGCTGGACCCGTCGGACACTTTCGTCTTCGAGCGGGCGGCGGAGCCCGGTGAATGGGCGGTGTCCGGCGCGTTTGTGTTCTGGAATCGCGATCCCGCAACCCTCGGCCAGAAACAACGCGTGGCGCTGCGTTCCGGCTTCCTCGGCATCGATAGCCTGGGATGGTCGACGCTTGCCGTCGTCACCGAAGCGACGGAAGCGGAACGGCTGGCGATGATCGCGCGTCTCGCCGGCCAGTTGATGGAAAAGTTCGGCGCGCCCGACGCCAATGCCGCGCGCCTTGCCGCCGAGGAGGAGATCGGGTTTGCGGCCTCGCTGTGCGATCACGCGCCGCAGACGCTGCTCGCGGTGCAGCGCAGTGTCGAAGACGGTGAAATCCGCGAACGCTTCCGTACCCTGAAGCCGCGGCCGGCGGCGGGCGACGCGGATCGGTTGCACGCGCATGCCAGCGCCTTTACCTTCCACGAGCTTGAAGGCGACGTCGAACCGGCCGAGGAGGTCGATCTGCTGGGATTGATGGGGGCCGGCCGCATGACCAGGGATCGCACATGAGAGAGTTCTGGGTCGCCTCCGGCCATCACCTCACGCGCCGCGCCGATCACGGCGGCCTCGTCGCCACGCCCGAACTGATCATGGCCTATCTGGCGCGGCCCGAATTGATGCCGCCGGCCGACGCCTGCGAGCCCGAACGCCAGCTGCATGCGAGCCTCATGGCCGATCCGCTTCGCCTGGTTCCAGAGAGTGAAATTGCCGCGCTCGCCGACGCCGACGCGCGCGAAAACTGGGCCTTCATGATGAAGTTCCGCGACCGGCTGATGGCGGCGCCCTCGCTCGAGGCGGTCTATGTCGCGCTCGCCCGCAAGGGTGCCGGCGACCTTCCGCCGATCTTTCTGTCGCAGCTTTGCCATTTGATTCTGCGCAACGCGCTGGAGGGGTGCGAGGATCCCTATATGCTGCGTGCAGCCGAATTGTTCTATCGCAGCCAGCTGGCGACCCTGCACGACGGCACCTTGCTGTTGGCCGATGCGGAGGTGGTGGAGGCCGAGCAACTGGCCCGCCAGGACATGCATTCATCTCCGCTGACGGCGATGCTGCAGCCAAAGGCGTTCGGCGAGATGGACGTGATGGACGACGACAACGCCTGGACCTACTGGTCCCGTTCGGACGCGCACGCGATGGCGATGAATCTCGGCGGCAACCCGAGGGCACGGGCCGGGTTGTGCCGGGTGATCGAGCGCTGGATCGGTCATCTGCTCTGCGTTGCCGTCAAGGTCGAGACAGTTCCCTCGATCGAGGACCGCGACTGGCGCTGGTTCGTCGGCCTCGACAGCGAGGCGACGCGGATCGGCAATGCGCTATGGCGCGGTGACCGGCCGGAGCGCAACGTCGCCGAGCGGATCGTGGCGCTGATGCGCCTGAACTTCGAGGATACGCGGCTGGTGGATGAACGCGTCGGCGACCGGCCGGTTTACCTCATCCTCGCCATGGGCGCCGACAAAGTCGTGCGGATGAAGCCGCAAAACCTGATCGCGGGGCTGCCGCTGGCGGCGATCGCGAATGTCGCATGATCGGCCACCGGATGGAGCATCGAGCCTGGCCATGACCGAAGTTTCCCGCGAGGTCGGCGTCGTGATACGCCACCGCTCGATCGACAATCCCTGGATCGACCATCTGTGGTCGCCGGCGATGATCCTGGACGAGGTGCCGGCGACGGCGCCGTGGACGGCGCTGTCGACGGAGGCCGATGCGACGATCTACTATGCCGGCTCCGCCAGCATCGAGCTGTTCAGTTCGGATACCGCCAGTTACCGCGATAATCTTGCCGATGGCGAACCGAAAATCTGGGTCGCGCTGCGGCGTCAGGAGGGCGGGCCCGAACTCGAACTGACCAAGGTAACGGCCGACCCGACCGAGGGGGAGGCCATGTTCGAAAGCGGCTGCGACGTCATCGGCACGGTTCCGATGCCGCCTGACATTGCGTCGTGGATTGCAGCTTTTGTCGATGAATTTCATGTCGAGCGCGTATTCCACAAGCGCAAGCGGGATCGCGCGGGCGGCGACCGGGATCGCGCGCCCGGCGACCGCCGGCGATTGCCGGGCGGCTCGTCGGATGAGGGAACGGGGCGGACATGAGCGGTCCTGAAAAAGAGGGTCAGGGACGTAATTTTCTTGCGCGCTGGTCCCAGCGCAAGCAGGAAGCAATGCGTCCTGACTTGGAACAGGGCGCCGCGGATGCGGCTCCATCGCCCGATCCGCCGGCTACGCCAGCCGAGACGGCAACGGAGCCGGAGTTTGACCTTTCCACGCTGCCCAAGCTTGAGGAACTCACGGGGACGACCGACATTTCCGCGTTCCTGCGCAAGGGCGTTCCGGAACATTTGCGTAACGCGGCTTTGCAGAAATCCTGGGCGCTCGATCCCGCCATTCGCAACTACGTCAACCCGGCGTTGGAATATGCCTACGATTGGAACACGCCGGGCGGGTTCCCCGGAAGCAGCGAGCTGGGCGCGGGCATCGACGTGGCGCGCCTGGTTTCGCAGATCATGGGTGGGGAATCAGCGATCGAGCCGGCAACGCGCGCCCCGACGAGCGGCGAAGCGGCGAAATCCCTTGCACCCGATGCACCCGTTGAGCCTCGCCGGTTGAGTGAGGAACCGACGGCAAAATCCGAAGTCGGTTCAACGGCTCGGGACGATCACGAGATTGTCGGGATGGAAAAAACTGGACCCGTTGAGAATACCGCGCCGCAGCAACAGGTGCGACGTCATGGCAGCGCTAAACCGATCGGTTAGCCAAAAGTTTTTCATTTCAACAAAAGTTTTTGCTGAAATAGGCAAAGCCTATGCTACAGATTTGCTCCTTGGAACAATTCCAAGTTGGGTGGGGATGCCCAATTGAGAGGCGCGAGGCGGGGAGAGAATCGGTCGCACCATGCGTGACGCCGGTCTGGAATTAGCACTCAGGGCAGCGGGTGGCGTCGCATCGCTGGCGCGAGGGATCGGCATTGCGCAGCCCTCGGTGTCTGCGTGGTCGCGCATTCCTGCGGAGCGAGTTCTCGCTGTCGAGGCGCTGACTCAGGTGAATCGCTTTGTTCTTCGTCCGGATCTCTACCCGCCCTCCGGGAATCATGTGACATCAAAATCCGAAATTGACGAGATCGACCAGCTGCGCGCCGCGGAATACGGCCTGTTGTCGGTGCTGCTTGGCAAGGCGCCCGACGCCAATACACTCGCTCGGGTCGCCACCCTGAAGGGGGACGGATCCGATCTCGGCCTTGCCCACATCGAGCTTGCGTCCGCCGCAGCGGCCACAGACGACCGTGCCGTCAGCAAGGAGTTCTTCGATCTCTTCATCGGGCTCGGGCGCGGTGAGCTGCTTCCCTATGCCTCGTATTACCTGACCGGCTTCCTGCATGAGCGCCCGCTGGCGCGGGTGCGCGAAGAGCTCGATGCGCTTGGGATCGAGCGCGCGGGCAGTTCGCGCGAGCCGGAAGATCACATCGCGATTCTGCTCGAGGTCATGGCGGGCCTCGCGCGCGGCGACTTCGAAGCCGACTTTGCCCAGCAGGCGCGTTTTTTCGAGCGTCATCTCAAGCCGTGGGCGGCGCGGATGTTCGCGGACTTAGAGATGTCGCAATCGTCGCGCTTCTACCGTTCGGTCGGGCGCGTCGGTCGTGTCTTCATGGAATTGGAATCCGAGGCCTTCACGCTGTCCTGAGTGACGGCGCGAGGCGAGCCGAAAGGGGAGGACGTTATGAGCAAGCCATCTGACAGCAAGGCGCTTGACTGCAAGGGCAAGCCGCAGACCGCGATCATGGACCGGCGCAGCCTGTTCATGATGGGCGGGTCGGCGGTCGCCGCGGTGGCGGTCATGCCGCTTGCGGGCGGCGAGGCCATCGCGGACGAGTCGCAGGCCGAGCGCGTCAAGGCGCGCTACAAGGAAACCGACCACGTCAAGACTTTCTATCGCGTCAACCGCTATTGATGGAACCACGCACATGTTGATCAAGCGAAGAGACGGATCCGCGGGCAAAGCGCGTTTGCAGGGTGTCGCCGCTGGCTTGGCGTCGGGAGTTCTCGACCGCCGCACGTTCCTGCGGCGGTCCGGTCTGGCGGCGGGCGCTGGCGCCGCCATCGGCCTGATGCCGCTGGGCTCGGTGGCCAAGGCGCAGGGGCCGAAAATCGTCGGCGCGGCGATGGAAACCAAAAAGAACATCTGCACGCATTGCTCGGTCGGGTGCACCGTTATCGCCGAAGTGCAGAACGGCGTCTGGGTCGGCCAGGAGCCGGGCTGGGAAAGCCCGATCAACCGCGGGTCGCATTGCGCCAAGGGCGCGGCGGTGCGCGAACTCGTGCATGGCGACCGCCGGCTGAAATATCCGATGAAGCTGGTCAATGGCGAGTGGCAGCGGGTTTCGTGGGATCAGGCCATCAACGAGATCGGCGACAAGATGCTGGAGATCCGCGCCAAGTCCGGCGCCGATTCCGTCTATCTGCTCGGCTCGGCTAAATTCTCCAACGAGGGCGGCTATCTGTTCCGCAAGTTCGGTGCGTTCTGGGGCACCAATTCGGTGGACCACCAGGCCCGCATCTGCCACTCCACCACGGTTGCCGGCGTCGCCAATACCTGGGGCTACGGCGCGATGACCAACTCCTACAACGACATCAGGAACTCCAAGACCGTCGTCTTCATGGGGTCGAACGCCGCCGAGGCCCATCCGGTGTCATTGCAGCACATCCTGGCCGGCAAGGAAATCAACCGCGCCAACGTGTTCGTGCTCGACCCGCGCTTCACCCGCACCGCCGCCCACGCCACCGAGTATGTCCGCTTCCGCAGCGGCACCGACATCGCGGTGATCTGGGGCATGCTGCACCACATCTTCAACAACGGGTGGGAGGACAAGCAGTTCATTGCGCAACGCGTCTACGGCATGGACCAGATCCGCGCCGAAGTCGCGAAGTGGACGCCGGAGGAAGTCGAGCGCGTCTCCGGGATTCCCGGCGAGCAATTGAAGAAGGTCGCCGAGACCTTTGCCAAGCAGCGGCCGTCGACCTTCATCTGGTGCATGGGCGGAACCCAGCACACCGTCGGCACCGCCAATGTGCGCGCTTACTGCAACCTGCTGCTGGCGACCGGCAACGTCGGCACCTTCGGCGGCGGCGCCAACATCTTCCGCGGCCACTGCAACGTGCAGGGTGCGACCGATATCGGCCTCGATATCACGACGTTGCCGCTCTATTACGGCCTGGTCGAAGGCGCCTGGAAGCACTGGGCGCGGGTCTGGGAGGTCGACTACGACTATCTGCAGGCGCGCTTCGACGAAGTACCGGCGAAGGCGGGCCGTCCGGCCCGCACCCGCAAGCAGAACATGGAATTGCCGGGCATCCCGTCAACCCGCTGGTTCGATGCGACGCTCGCCAATCCCGATGACGTCGATCAGCGCGACAGCCTGAAGGCCATGATCATCATGGGGCATGGCGGCAACACCGTTCCGCGCATGACGGAGATGGTGAAGGGAATCGAGAAGCTCGAGTTGCTGGTCGTCGCCGACCCGCATCCTACCACGTTTGCCCACATTTCCGAGCGCAAGAATGGCACGTATCTGCTGCCGGCCTGCACCCAGTTCGAAACCACGGGCTCGCGCACGGCCTCCAACCGGTCGATTCAATGGGGCGAGCAGGTGGTCAAGCCGATCTTCGAATCGAAGGACGATTACGAGATCATCTATCGGCTGGCCGAGAAGGTCGGCTTTGCCCCGCAGATGTTCAAGAACATCAAGGTCGAGAACAAGCGTCCGGTTCCCGAAGACGTGTTGCGGGAAATCAACCGCGGCGGATTCTCGACCGGCTATTCCGGTCAGTCGCCGGAGCGGTTGAAGGCGCATATGAAGAACCAGGGCAAGTTCGATCTGGTGACCCTGCGCGCCAAGGCCGACGAGCCCGAGATCGGCGGAGAGTATTACGGCTTGCCGTGGCCGTGCTGGGGCAAGCCCGAGATCAAGCATCCGGGCACGCACACGCTCTATAACACCAACCTTCATGTGAAGGATGGCGGCGGCACGTTCCGCGCCCGCTTCGGTGTGGTCTATGAAGAGAAGCAGGCGGACGGTTCGGTGAAGAACGTCAACCTGCTGGCGGAGGGCTCCTACAGCAAGGGTTCGGAGCTGACCGACGGCTACCCCGAGTTCACCTATGGCGTGCTCAAGAAGCTCGGCTGGGACAAGGATCTCACAGAAGCCGAACTCGCCACCATCAACAGGATCGGCGGCAACAATCCCGACGGCGTTGGCTGGGCGGTCGATCTTTCCGGCGGCATCATCCGCGTCACGCTGGCTCATGGCGTGATGGCCTATGGCAACGGCAAAGCCCGGGCAGTGGCGTGGAATCTGCCCGATCCGGTGCCGGTGCATCGCGAGCCTATCTACACGCCGCGGCCCGAACTGGTGGCCAAATATCCGACGCGACCGGACGGCCGTCAGTTCCGCATGGCCAATCTCGGCTTCTCCATCCAGAAGTCGGCGGTGGACAAGGGACTCGCCAAGCAATTCCCGATCATCCTGACTTCCGGACGGCTGGTCGAATATGAAGGCGGCGGCGAGGAAACCCGTTCGAACAAGTGGCTGGCCGAATTGCAGCAGGACATGTTTGTCGAGGTCAATACGGCGGACGCCGCCGAGCGTGGCATAAAGGATGGCGGCTGGGTCTGGGTCTACGGCCCGGAAAACAGCTCCAAGGCGCGGGTCAAGGCGATGGTAACCGACCGGGTCGGCAAGGGCGTGGCGTTCATGCCGTTCCACTTCTCCGGCTGGTTCCAGGGCGTCGATCAGCGCGGCAAGTATCCGAAGGGCAGCGATCCGATCGTGCTTGGCGAAAGCGTCAACACGATCATGTCCTACGGCTACGATCCGGTTACCGGCATGCACGAGGGCAAGGTGACCCTGTGCCAGATTCAATCGGCGTGAGGGGAGAATAGATCATGGCTCGCGTCAAATTTCTTTGTGATGCCGACCGTTGCATCGAGTGCAACGCCTGCGTGACCGCCTGCAAGAACGAACATGAAGTGCCGTGGGGCATCAATCGCCGCCGGGTCGTCACCATCAATGACGGCAAGCCCGGCGAGCGTTCGGTGTCGATGGCCTGCATGCACTGCACCGATGCGCCGTGCGCCGCGGTCTGCCCGGTGTCGTGCTTCTACACCACGACCGACGGCGTGGTGCTGCATTCCAAGGACCTTTGCATCGGCTGCGGATACTGCTTCTACGCCTGTCCGTTCGGTGCGCCGCAATATCCGAAGGTCGGAAACTTCGGATCGCGCGGCAAAATGGACAAGTGCACCTACTGCGCGGGCGGGCCGGAAGCCGACTCCACGCCGGCTGAATACGCCAAGTATGGCGCCAACCGCCTCGCCGAAGGCAAGCTGCCGATCTGCGCGGAGATGTGCTCCACCAAATCGCTGCTCGCGGGCGACGGCGCGATCATCGCCGAAATCTACAAGGAGCGGGTGATGAAGCGCGGTTACGGTTCCGGCATGTGGGGCTGGAAAACCGCCTACAGCGACTCGCCGACCGGCTGACGCCACAGCCGCCGCGCTCGCGCGGCGGCGTTCGTTTAATTTCGAACCGAAAGGGCGTTGTGCAAATGCCAGGCTCACTTTCAATTCTCAAGCTTGATGCTTTAAGATCGCTACTGGCCGCGCTCGCGCTGCTGTTCGTGGTCGCGCATCCCGCCGCTGCCCAGCTTTCCTTCAAGCCGACCGCCGAAGCCGTTCAGGAAGACAAGCTGCTGAATGCGCTGAAGGAAGGTGACAAGATCTCAGGGCGCATCTCCATCCCCGACGGGATGGCCGCCAGCCTAATTCAGCCCGCCGGCCGTGAATGGCGCGATTTCCAGCGAAGCACGTTGCCCATCATCGGTGGCGTTTCCATTCTCGGCATGCTCGCGCTTCTGGCGATCTTCCTGATGGTGCGCGGCCGGATCCGGGTCGAGCACGGCTTTTCGGGAAAGACGCTCCTGCGGTTTGCGAGCTTCGAACGCTTCACCCATTGGCTGACGGCAACCTGCTTCATCATTCTCGCGCTTTCAGGCCTCAACATCAGCTTCGGCCGCATGTTGATCATGCCGATGCTCGGCGCGGAGGCCTTTGCGTCAATGTCGGCCTACGCCAAGCTTGCGCATAATTATCTCGCGTTCCCGTTCATGCTGGGCCTCGTGATCATGTTCCTGATCTGGATCAAGGACAACATTCCCGGCAGGATCGATCTGGAGTGGATCCGGCAGGGCGGCGGCCTTCTTTCCTCAGGCAAGCATCCACCTGCCAAACGTTTCAACGCCGGCCAAAAAGGCATCTTCTGGATCGTCATCATCGGCGGTGTGCTGATGTCGGTGTCAGGCTGGTATCTGCTGTTCCCCTACATGCTGCCTGACGTCACCGGGCTGTTGTTCTGGACAGTGATCCACGCCGTGATCGCGATGCTGTTCATCGCCGCGATGCTGGCGCACATCTATATCGGCTCGATCGGGATGGAGGGTGCGTTCGATGCCATGGGCACCGGCGAGGTCGATCTCAACTGGGCCAAGGAGCATCACGCGCTCTGGGTCGCGGAAGAGCAGGCCAAGGCCAATGCGTCCGCAAATAGATCGGCGCGAGCGGTGCCGGCCGAATGATCCGGCCCTGCTCAGACCAAAAGTGAGGAAATTGCCATGAAAGTCTTTGTTGCGTCGCTGCTGTTCGCGCTGGTGGCCGCGGTAGGCGTCGCGCTGTTCCTCGATACCATCCAGAAGCCAAGCTCGACCAGCTTTACCACCAGTGGCGCCAGGGTAAGCGATCCCGGTCATAATCTGATTGGTCCGAGCTGAATTCGGCGGAGGGCGTGCCTGACGTCACGCTAGCTTGGCCGGTCGAAATCCGGCTGCTGAAGGACCGCCGCGCGCTGCAGGTCGCCTTTGACGATGGGAAGACGTTCAACCTGCCTGCGGAACTGCTCCGGGTGACCAGCCCCTCCGCCGAGGTGCAGGGGCATTCCGAAGCCGAGCGCAAGACCGTCGGCGGCAAGCGCAACGTGACCATTCTCTCCGTCGATCCCGTCGGAAACTATGCGGTCAGGATCGGATTTGACGACATGCACGCGACCGGCATCTACTCTTGGACCTTTCTGCGCGACCTCGGATTGAACGCCGACCGGCGCTTTCAGGAATACATCGACGATCTCGAGGCCAAGGGCCTTGATCGCGACAGGCCCGGCGTACGCTAGGGTCGATGCGGATGCGGCACGGCATTTTCGCGAACCTGTCGTTCGCCAGGGCAAGCCGATCGGTGCTGGTGATCTTTGCGCTGGTGCTGCTCATGCTGCCGATCGGCGTCACCGCCGCTTTCGCCCAGTTGCGTGGCCATGGCGGCCCGGTGCGGGCGCTGGCGATTTCATCGGACGGGCAGACGGTGATCTCCGGCAGCTTCGATTCGACCGCCGTACGCTGGTCGCTGGCGCGCAACGCGGCCGAGCAGGTGCTTCGCTTTCATGCCGACGCCGTCAACGCGGTCGCATGGCTGCGCGACGGTCGCGCGGCGACCGCGGGCGCAGATGGCCGCATCGCGATCTGGACCTCGGGCAAATCCGAGCCCGACACGGTGCTGGAAGGCCATAGCGGGCCGGTCGCGGCGCTGGCGGCGTCAGCCGACGGTGCGACGCTCGCTTCGGCGTCCTGGGACCACACGGTCCGGCTCTGGCCACTAGCCGGCGGCCCCCCTCGCGTGCTCGACGGCCATTCGCAAAACGTCAACGGCGTGGCGTTCGCCGCCGACGGCCGCGCACTGATCAGCGTCAGCTACGATCAGAGCGTCCGCATCTGGCCGCTGTCGGGTTCGCTAGCGCCGACCGTGGTTGCGATGCCGACCCCGCTGAACGCGGTTGCCGTCAACCGCGACGGTGAAATCGCCATCGGCGGCGCCGACGGCCGGGTTTACTGGCTGGCTGCCGGCGGGGCGCGCGCCGGTGAGGTGACGGCCGGGCCGAGGCCGGTGATCTCGATCGCGATCTCGCCCGACGGTGCGCATGTCGCCGCCGCCAGCATCGGCGGCGCGGTGGCGGTGATCGACCGCGCCACGCGCAGCCTGGCGCGCACGCTGGTCGGCCCGGGGTTGCCGGTGTGGTCGGTAGCGTTCCTGCCTGATAGTCGCACTTTGCTTACCGGCGGCGCCGACAATATCGTCCGTCGCTGGAACGCGGCGACCGGCGAGCCGATCGATCGGCTGTTGCTGGAGACGACGGGAGATCCGCTCGCCGCCTATGCCGGCGATCGCGGCGCGGAAGTTTTTCGCGCCTGCGTCGCTTGCCATACGCTGGGTGCGGAGCAGGCCAGCAAGGCCGGCCCGACGCTTGCCGGCATCTTCAGCCGGCGGATCGCAACCGCGCCGGGCTATAACTTCTCCGATGCGCTCAAGCGGCTCGATATCGTCTGGACACCGGAGACGGTTTCCAAACTGTTCGAGATCGGACCACAGGCCTATACGCCGGGCACCAAGATGCCCGAGCAGCGCATCGGCTCGGAACAGGACCGTGCGGCGCTGGTGCAATTTCTGGAGCGCGCGACAAAGCGATAGGCGGCTTTATCAGCCGTTCCCCATCCGCCGCATCAAGGCTTCGCGGGGGCCGAAAACACCAGCGACAGGTCCTCGAAGTCTTCGATCGGAAGCCCGTCCAGCCCGACCGCGGCCGGAGTTTTTTTCAGCGACGCCATGCCCGTCGTGGTGGCGGAGCGTTCGGTCGAAATCGAGTGCGATCGCAGCGTTACCGCCGCGAGCAGGGCGACTGCCGCGAATCCTGAAATCATCAGACGCGTCATGGGAAAACTCCATTTGGTCAGAAAGAATGAAAAATGACTCGCGCGCTACCGCTTTACGCCGGGCGGCAGCAGGCAAAGGTGATCGGCTTCACGTATCACAATGTTGTTTTGGCCCCCGCGGCGCCCCGGCGCCCACGCGATACGCATGGGGTCGTCGCGCTTTCGGCGTGGCTCGCCCGTTGTGATATGCCCGTCCGGCGCGCTATCCTCGACAGCAACAAGCAATCGGGGGGACGCATGGGCAGGAAGATAGCGATCGTCGGAGCAGGCGCGGTCGGCGGCTATGCCGGAGCCCACATGGTGCAGGCGGGCGAGGACGTGACATTCATCGATCCCTGGCCCGAGCATGTCGAACACATGAGAAAGCACGGCCTGCGCGTCACCCACGCGACGGACGTCGCGGAATTTTCGGTCGCGGTACGGGCGCTGCACCTGACCGATGCCCAGCAGCTCGCCAGGGAGACGCCGATCGATATCGCCTTCGTGTGCATGAAATCCTACGACACCGCATGGGCCACCATGCTGATCCAGCAGTACCTGGCGCCGGACGGTTACGTCGTGTCGCTGCAGAACTGCATGAACGAGGAGACGATCGCCGGCATTGTCGGCTGGGGCAGGACGCTCGGATGCATTGCCAGCAGCATCACCGTCAACCTGCCGGAGCCCGGCCACATCCACCGTGGCGCCGGCAAGGGCGGGGCCGCGCATACGGTGTTTCGCGCCGGCGAAGTCCATGGTCGCATCACGCAAAGGGCGCAGGAGATATGCCGCCTGGTCGGCTATGCCGACAGCGCCAAGGTCACGGATAATCTGTGGGGCGAGCGCTGGTCGAAGCTGGTCGCCAACGTCATGGGCAACGGACTTTCCGCCTGCACCGGCCTCACCGGCGGCGAGGTGCTGCAGAACGAGCCGATCCGCCGTTTCTCCACGCGGCTCGGTAGCGAGGCGATCCGCGTCGGCCAGGCGCACGGCTATCAACTGGAAGAGATCCTGCATCTGCCGCCGGAGACGATCGCGCGTGCCGGGGAGGGCGACGAGGCGGCGACGCGGACCTGCGACGAGCAACGCTTCAAGGACGGCAAGCGGACCTCCGCCGGGCAGCGTCCCTCGATGGGCCAGGACATGCAGAAGAGCCGGCGCACCGAAATCGAATTCCTCAATGGCTTTGTGGTGCGCGAGGGCGAGAAGGTCGGGCTGCCGTGCCGGGCCAATGCGGCGCTGACGGACATCGTAAAGCGGGTGGAGCGCAAGGAGCTGAGCCCCGACCCGCGGCTGATCACGGAGTTGCGGCTGAACTGAGCCGCCCTGACAGGACCTCCGTCGCTCCCGGCTTGCAAAGCTGCCGCCGCCTGCGCCAGTATCCGAACCGGCGCACCTTGGCGCTGCAGGAAAAGGTGCGCGGTTGCCGGAGCAATTTAAAGGCCAGTCCCTCCATCGGCTGGAGGACCAGCGTTTCCTCACCGGGCGCGGGCGATACGTCGCCAACGATCATGTTCCCGGCGTGCTGCACGCCTATGTGCTGCGCTCTCCGGTCGCGTTCGCCCGCATTGTCCGGCTCGACCTGGCGGCCGCGCGCGCCGTCCCTGGCGTCGCCGCGGTCTTCACCGAAGCCGACCTAGCGGCCGAAGGCATCGGGGAGTTGCCTTGCGTCATCGTGATCGACGCGGTCGAACCGGTGATCGATCCGCCGCGTCCCGCGCTGGCCCGCGGCGTCGTCAGGCACGTCGGCGACCCCGTTGTCTGCATTGTCGCCGAATCGCCCGAAGCGGCGATGACGGCGGGCGAAGCGGTCGAGATCGCTTACGAACCGCTGCCTAGCGTTACCGCGGCGACCAACGCGCTGCAACCGGGCGCCCCGCTGATCTGGGAGGAAGCGCCGGGCAATTCGGCGTTCCTGTACCGCAGGGGCGACGCGGCGGCGGTGGCCGCGGCGATGGCGTCGGCCGCGCATGTCGTCGAATGCGAACTCGTCAACAACCGCGTGGTTGCCGCGCCGATGGAGACGCGCGCCGCCATTGGCTTCCACGACCGCAAGACAGACCGGTTTCTGCTTTCGCTGACCGGTCAGGCGGTTCATGAGATCCGCCAGGTTCTTGCCAGTGCCGTTTTCAAGATACCGATCGAGCGCATGCGGGTGGTGGTGCCCGACGTCGGCGGCGGCTTCGGGATGAAGAACTACGTCTACCCCGAATACGTGCTGGTGCTTTGGGCGGCGCGCAAGCTTGGTCGGCCGGTGCGATGGGTATCCGAACGTGCCGAGGACTTCGTCAGTTCTGCGCACGGCCGCGACTTCGTTGCCCGCTCAAGGCTCGCGCTCGACAAGAATGGCCGGTTCCTCGGCCTCGAAGTCCGAGCTGTCGCCAACCTCGGAGCCTATCTTTCGACCTATGGTCCGATCAGTTCCACCAACGCGGCCGGCAGCGCGATGGGAGGCGTCTATGACATCCCCGCGGTGTTCGTGGAGGTCCGCGGCGCCTTTACCAACACCCCGCCGATCGACGCCTACCGCGGCGCCGGCAAGCCCGAAGCCAACTACCTGATCGAGCGGCTGGTGAACCTTGCAGCGGTCCGGACCGGAATCGACGCCACCAGATTGCGCCGCCGCAACATCATCAGAAAGTTTCCGCATCGCACGGCGATGGGGATGACGATCGACGGTGGCCGCTTCGGCGCCAATCTGGACGACGCGATCGCGCTCGCCGATCTCGATGGATTTCGCAAGCGCCGCGCGCGATCGAAGACCGCTGGCCTGTTACGCGGCGTCGGCATTGCCTGTTTTCTTGAAACGGCGCGCGGCGCACCGGCCGAGTTCGCGCGTGCCGCCTTCGAGACTGACGGCACGGTGTCGCTGTCGGTCGGCACGCAGTCCAATGGTCAGGGGCATGAAACCGCCTATCCCCAGATCGCGGCCGACCTGTTGGGACTTCCGATTGGCGCATTCCGCTTTCATCAGGGCGATACCGATCTGCTGCCGGGCGGTAACGGCCATGGCGGCGCGCGTTCGATGCATATGGGCGGCACGGCGCTGGTGATGGCCGTTGAAAAGCTGATCGAGAAAGGCCGACTGATCGCCGCGCATCTGCTGCAGGCGCCGGTCGAACAAGTGTCGTTCGTGGAAGGCAGCTTCGTCGTGCAACGCACGGCGCGCATGATCGCGATTGGCGAGGTGGCCGACGCCGCGCGAGATCCCGCCAGTTTGCCCGAGGGAGTGAAGCCGGGACTTGAAGGCAGTGCTACCAACGACTCCGACCTCTACACCTTTCCCAATGGTTGTCACGTCGCAGAGGTCGAGATCGACCCCGACACCGGCGTCGTGCGGCTTGATCGCTACACGATCGTCGATGATTTCGGCCGCCTCATCAACCCGCGCGTCGCGCTCGGCCAGGTCCATGGCGGGGTCGCGCAGGGCATCGGACAGTCGCTGCTGGAGCATGTCGTGTTTGATACCGAATCGGGCCAGCTGCTCAGCGGTTCATTCCTGGACTACGCGTTGCCGCGGGCGCAGGACCTGCCGCATTTCGGCGGGGGCCTCAATCAATCGGCGCCGACCCGGTCGAACCCGCTCGGCGTCAAGGGGACCGGGCAGGCCGGTTGCATAGCAGCACCGCAGACGGTCATGAACGCCGTGCTGGACGCCCTGTCGCCGCTCGGCATCATCGAGCTGGACATGCCGGCGACGCCGTTTCGTGTCTGGAGCGCCATCCAGGCAGCCCGTCGAGCGGCACCAGCTCCGCGCAAGACATAGCGCGAGCGGCCTTTGAAACCGCGCCTAGTCCTCTTCCACGCCGGGCGTCTTTCGCAGCATGAAATGACCAAACGCCGAAGCGATCGGCTTGCCCGGGTCGTCCTGCCAGGTCTGCGCTTCAAAGGCGACGACGCGCCGTCCCTGCTTGACGATCGACGCTCTCGCATAGCTGTCCAGCGCGCGGCCGGAGCGCAGATAATTGATCGTCAAGCCGATCGGCTTGGGGGGAGTGAGAATGCCGAGTTCGCGCGTCACTCCTACAATCGCGGTCGTCTCCAGAAAGGCGCCGGTCATGCCGCCGTGAATGGCGGGCAACACCGGGTTGCCGATGATCCTGGGCGAGAACGGCATGACGAGCATGTCATCCTCGCCGGCGCGGATGCCCAGACAGCGCGCGAACGGGCTATTGGCGAACAGGCCGGCGGGCTCCTCCGGCACTTCGAGCGCAGGCTGCGGGCTGTCGTTCTGCGGCCGGTCGGTCAGCATGTTGGTGCGGTTGGCGCCGACCATGAAACAGGCCGTCGCGGTGGCGACCGGATCGTCCTCGGATTCCTGATAGGCCGTCGAGCGCACAAAGGCGATCGAGCGCGTGACGCGATAGCAGAACGAATGCGCCTTGACATCGAGGCCCGGCGTGGCCGGCTTCTGATAGTCGATGCGAAGGTCGAGGGTGGCGATCGCGCGGGTGCCGTCGAGCGCGAGCTGCACGGCCATGCCGCAGCTCTCGTCAAGCATCGCGGTGACGACGCCGCCGTGAAGAACGCCGGTTTCGGTGTCGCCGACGAACTCGGGGCGGTAGGGCAGGCTTGACCAGGCCTCGCCCGGGGCGGCGCGGTCGAGCCGAAGCCCGCTGATCCGTCCATAAACGGAAAGGCGGGCTTCAACGGCCTTGGCGAGCAACTCGAACGGCAGCGACGTGTTCAATGGTTTGGCGCCTTTGCAGTTTAGCGCGGCTTCATGAGTCGTCGACGGCGATATGCTTCTTGCGGATATGGCGCACCATCCACCAGATCGCAAGCGCCGCAACGGGCACGAAGGCAGCGGTAGCAACGCTGGGCTCCAGGTGAAATTTTCCGGTTTCGTGGACCGCCTTGGCGACATACCCAAAAAGACTGACCACGTAATAAGTGATCGCCGCGACCGACAGGCCCTCGACCGTGCTCTGCAGGCGGAGCTGCAGCCTGGTCCGCGCGTTCATCGATTTCAGGAGTTCCTGGTTCTGTTGCTCCAGTTCGACATCGACGCGGGTACGCAACAGATTGGCGGCGCGCGCCAGCTTCAGCGACAGGCTGGCCTGGCGAGCTTCGGTCGTGACGCAGGTGCGCAGCGCCGGCTTCATTCGCCGCGCCAGAAACGACGACCAGGTCGGCAGACCGCCGACCTTGCGTTCGCCGATGGTCTGCAGCCGTTGTTCGACGATTTCCTCATAGGCGCGGCTGGCGCCGAACCGGAAAACGCTGGAGGCGGCGCCGGCCTCGACCTCGGCGGCGAGCGCGGTCAGTTCATCGAGCAGCTTGTGGTTGGCGGCGAGATCGCCGGCGCTGCGCATCTGTTCGGTAGCTTCGACCAGCCGGCGCTCCGAGGCGGCGATCGACGGCGATAGACGCTGCGCTTCAGGCAGGCCGAGCAGGGCGAGGGTGCGATAGGTCTCGATCTCTATGACCCGCTGCACCAGCGCGCCGGCCCGCTCCGGCGACATCGTGCGGTTGGCGACGAGTATCTGGACGAAGCCTGAGGGCCCCGGCTGGAAGTCGGTCGCATAGACCGCGGCGCCGTCGGAGTTTTCAGCAATGGCCAGGCTTGCATTGTCGAACAGGCGTTCCGGCGCGGTGCGCGGCAGGTTCTCGGCGAGCAGGTGCAGGTCGACGGCCACCAGCAACGGTCCCGGCTGGGGCACCAACTGCATCGGCAACGCCAGGGATGCCGCGTCGGGGTGAAACGGCGCGGCGTCGGGATCGGTCGGCATCTCCCAGGTATAGGTGGTGAACTCCGAATGTTGCTCCCATCGCAATACGGTTGTGCCGAACAGGGCGCGATGGTGTTTCTCGTACGGCAGCGGCGGCTGCAGTCCGCGCGACCCGCAGAATGTCACGAGGTTGGCGCGATCGACCTGGGCGCGCGGCCCCGAAGTATCGAAGGCGAAATGCACGATGCGTGACGGGACTGAAATCGGCGTGAATGGCCGGGCGTGAACCTCGCCGAGGATGGCGGCACGCAGCGGATGCGGCGTCAGCCGCGAGCCGTCGCCGATCAGGACGTCCGCACTCATTGCGTTATCAATCCCTGGGATGTGTGGGTTGCATCCAACTTGAATGTCGATGTTGTCAAGTTCGATACCACCGGCTATGCCAACCCGGCCGATAAACGTCCGGTACTTGGCGGCGAAGACCGAGCTTCGTAGCCGAAATCCGCGCCGCCGTCACGCCGGGCAGGCGTCATTCCGTAAACATGGTGCATTGCGAACAGGCGCGGGTCGGCTCGGCGTCGTGATCAGCGGCGTTTGCCGAGGGTTGATGGGCGGGTGAGACGAACCCGGCCGCGGATTCGCGGCAGGAATTGCACGCCGCGGGCGCTGACGAAGTCCAGCATCGCGCGGGCCGGCGGCAGCAGGATCTTGTCCTTGCGGGAAAGGGCAAACCATTGCCGGATCACGGGAAGGCCCACCACATCGAGCGTCACCAGCCGCCGTTCATCGAGTTCGGTGGCCACTGTATGGGCGGAAATAAACGCAATTCCGAGGCCGGCGATGACGGCCTGCTTGATGGTTTCGTTGCTGCTCATCGCCATGCCGATTTTCGGCCGAACCCGCGCGCTTCCGAACAATTGCTCCATCAGGCCGCGGGTGCCCGAGCCGGGCTCGCGCGTCAGGAAGGTCTCGTCGGCGAGCTCGGCGAGGGCGAGTTTGGATTTACCTGCCAGCCGATGGCTCGTCGGCGCGATGATGACATGGGGATGGTCGCCGATCAGGTGAACGTTCATGTCGACGTCGACCGGCGGACGGCCCATGATCGCGAAGTCGAGATCGTAACCGCGCAACGCGGTGCCGATCTCCTGCCGATTTCCGATCGAGAGCGCAATATCGATGTTCGGGAACAATTTTGAGAAGCCCGAGATCAAGAACGGCACGAAATACTTTGCCGTGCTGACGGCACCGATCGATATCCGCCCCGCGCTCTTGCCTGCCATCATTTCCAGCGAGGTCTCGCAATCGGCGATCGCCGCCTCGATGCGCCCGGCGAGCGCCAGCACCTCGCGCCCGGCGTCGGTCAGAAGCATCCCCTCGCTGGTGCGCTGAATCAGCGGCAACCCGGCCAGCGCCTGCAAATTGCGAATTTGAAGTGTGACGGCGGGCTGCGTCAGGTTCAGCCGCTTGGCGGCGGCGGTGACAGATCGATCGTTGTGAACGGCCGCCAGCGCGCGAAGCTGGCGGATGGTCAATTCCCGCAGAAACCGGCTTGCCATCGAATCTACCTTATAAGAAAAACTTTGCCGATGCCAAAGATAAGAAAATTTCACTAATTTGGCAAATTGCGCTGTTGTGAGGTGCGGACTGCCGAACGGCACGACGCGTTTGAAACGGCCCAAACAGGGGCTGAGAGGGGAAGCGGCCATGGACGAACGCGTGACCTTGCGTTCGCATCTCGATAACTCGGTACGGGACGCGCCCCTCGGGCCCGCGGTCGCCGCCGTGATCGAGGCGATCGCCACGGCGTCGATCGAGGTGGCCGACCTTATCGCCGACGGGCCGCTGGCTGGGATCACGGGACGGCAAAGCGGCGTCAATTCCGACGGTGATCTGCAAAAGGACATCGATGTCGCCGCTGACATGATAATGCGGCGGGCTCTGCACGCAACGCCGGTGGCGGGGCTCCTGTCAGAGGAAGCCGAGCTGCCGGAGTTTCTCGATGCCGCGGCGCCGCTCTGCGTTGCGATTGATCCGCTGGACGGATCCGCAAACCTCGAGAACAACATTTCGGTCGGAACCATCTTCTCAATCCGTCCGCGGGGCAACGACATCATCTCGACGTTCTTCGAGCCCGGCACCGCGCAGTGCGCCGCGGGGTTCGTCGTCTACGGGCCGCAGACCACATTGGTTCTGGCGCTCAGCGGCAGCGTCGATATCTTCATTCTGGACCGCCGGGCTTGCGAGTTTGTATTGACCGCGCGCGGCGTGAAGATCGCTCCCAACACGCCCGAGTTTGCGATCAATGCCTCAAACCGCCGGCACTGGCATGGTCCGGTCCGCGCCTATATCGACGAATGCCTCGCCGGGACCCATGGCAACGGCGCCGCCGATTTCAACATGCGCTGGATCGGATCGCTGGTTGCCGAGGCGCTTCGCATTCTCGTCCGCGGCGGCGTTTTCCTTTATCCCGCCGACGCCCGCCCCGGATATCGCGAGGGGCGCTTGCGCCTGTTGTACGAGGCCCATCCGATGGCGTTGGTAATGGAGTGGGCGGGTGGGGCGGCGTCCACCGGACGCCGGCGCATTCTCGAGCTTTCCGCCAGGACGCCGCATCAGCGCGTGCCGCTGATTATGGGCTCGGTCCGCGGCGTTCGCGACGTTGAAGCCGTTCACGGGGGCATTGAACCGCTGTTCGACGATAGCGATTCGCCGCTGTTTGCGCGGCGTGGCCTGTTTCGCTGAAGGGACCGGGCAGATGTCGCGTAGCTATCCCATCATATCGATTACCGGCTCATCGGGAGCCGGCACAACTTCGGTAAAGAAGACGTTCGAGACCATTTTCCGCCGGGAGAAGGTTGTCGCCGCCTATATCGAGGGCGACGCCTTCCATCGTTACAATCGCGTCGAAATGCGCACGAAGTTGGCTGAAGAGGCCGAGCGTGGCAACAAGCACTTCAGCCACTTCAGCCCGGAAACCAATCTGTTCGAAGAATTGGAAAAGGTTTTCAGGGACTACGGCGAATCCGGCACCGGAACGACGCGCCATTACGTCCACGACGACGAAGAGGCCAAGCTGTACGGCGCGGAGCCAGGTACCTTCACTGAATGGGGTCCGTTGCCTGAAAAGTCAGACCTGCTGTTTTACGAGGGACTGCACGGCGCTGTCGTGACCGACAAGGTGAATATCGCGCAGCATGCCGATCTCAAGATCGGGGTTGTTCCCGTTATCAACCTGGAGTGGATTCAGAAACTGCACCGCGATCGCAGTACCCGCGGCTATTCCGCCGAAGCCGTCACCGACACTATTTTGCGGCGGATGCCGGACTATGTGCACTACATCTGCCCGCAGTTCGCGGAGACCGACATCAACTTTCAGCGGGTGCCGACGGTCGATACGTCGAATCCCTTCATCGCGCGATGGATTCCGACGCCTGACGAATCGATGGTGGTGATCCGGCTGAAGAACCCGCGCGGGATCGATTTTCCCTATTTGCTGTCGATGATCCCGAGCAGCTTCATGTCGCGCGCCAATTCGATCGTAATTCACGGATCGAAGCTCGACCTGGCGATGCAGCTCATCCTCACCCCGCTGATCCTGCAACTAATGGAACGCAAGAGGCGCACGAAATGAATGTCCCAGCTCTCACCTGCGTGTCCGGTCGCATCGATGCTTCGCACGCGGAGATGGCCAATGCGATCCGGTTCCTGGCGGTCGATGCCGTGGAGAAGGCAGGGTCCGGCCATCCGGGAATGCCAATGGGCATGGCCGATGTCGCGACCGTGCTGTTTTCGCGCTTTCTCAGGTTCGATCCGGCCGATCCGAACTGGCCCGACCGCGACCGTTTCGTGCTGTCGGCCGGTCACGGCTCGATGCTGCTCTATGCGTTGCTGCACCTGACAGGCTATGCGGGCATGACCTCGGAACAACTGAAGGCGTTCAGGCAGTGGGGCTCGAAAACCCCAGGACATCCCGAATACGGCCACACGCCAGGGGTCGAGACCACTACGGGACCATTGGGGCAGGGCCTCGCTACGGCGGTTGGCATGGCGCTGGCCGAGCGGCTTATGAACGCGCGCTTCGGCAATGATTTCGTCGACCACTTCACCTATGTGATCGCGGGCGACGGCTGCCTCATGGAGGGCATCAGCCAGGAGGCGATATCGCTGGCCGGGCATCTCGGACTGAACCGCCTGGTCGTGCTGTTCGACGACAACGAAATCTCGATCGACGGCGCGACGTCGCTGTCGTGTTCGGACGACCAACTGGCGCGATTCAAGGCTTCCGGCTGGTCAGCTTGCCGGATCGACGGCCACGACCCCGAGGCGATTGCGGATGCCATCGAGCAGGCGCGGCGCAGCGACCGGCCGTCGCTGATCGCCTGCCGGACGGTGATCGGGTTCGGCGCTCCGAACCGCCAGGGCAGCGAAAAGGCTCACGGCGCGCCGCTTGGCGCCGAGGAGGTCGAGAAAACCCGCGCGGCGCTGAACTGGCCGCACTCGCCGTTCCAGGTTCCGCAAGCCGTGCTCGATGGCTGGCGCAGGATTGGTGAACGCGGACACGCTGCACGCCGAAGCTGGATCGAACGAACCCGGCGTCCCGGCTCGGCTGGGCGTTCGCCGTTCCACGACGCCCTGAACAGGAACCTGCCTTGCGGATACAAGCAAGCCATGGCGCAGATACGTGATCGGTTCTTGGCCGAGCGGCCGAACATCGCGACCCGACAAGCTTCGCAACGCGTAATCGACACGATCGCCGAAGCTTTGCCGAATCTGCTGGGCGGCTCTGCCGATCTTACCCACTCCAATTTGACGCGCGCCAAAACGCACCAGCCGGTGCGAGCCGATACCTATGACGGCGGCTATGTCCACTATGGCGTCCGGGAGCATGCGATGGCGGCGGCGATGAACGGCATCGCGCTGCATGGCGGTTTCATCCCATATGGCGGTACGTTTCTCGCTTTCGCCGACTACAGCCGCCCCGCGATCCGGCTGGCGGCGCTGATGGGCATTCGCGTCATCCATGTGATGACGCACGATTCAATCGGGCTGGGCGAAGACGGTCCGACGCACCAGCCCGTCGAGCATCTCGCCTCGCTACGGGCCATTCCCAACCTGCTGGTGTTTCGTCCAGGCGACGCCGTCGAAACCGCGGAGGCTTGGGACTGCGCGCTGCAGGCGCGGGAAAGCCCGTCGATACTGTGCCTGTCGCGGCAGGCGCTGCCGACATTTCGAAGCGGCGTCGACGCGGACAACAAGGTCGCGCTCGGCGCCTACCTGGTAATCGAGCCGGATGGCGGTCGCGACGTCACCCTGATCGCGACGGGTTCGGAAGTTTCGGTTGCGTTGAACGCGGCGCGGCTGCTCGCTGGCGACGGCGTCCGCGCCGCAGTGGTCTCGGCGCCATGTTTTGACCTGTTCCGCCGCCAATCGCGCGAATACCGCGAAACGGTTCTCGGCGGCGTTCCCCGGATTGGCGTTGAGGCTGCGGTCGAGGGCGACTGGGCGCGCTGGCTCGGCGACGGCGGCGCATTCGTCGGCATGACCGGATTCGGCGCATCGGCCCCGGCCGAAATGCTGTACCGCGAATTCGGCATCACCGCGGAGGTGGTCGCGACGACGGCCATGCAATGCCTGGCGCGCGCGAGAATGATGGCGACCTGTTCATGACGCTCCCGGTCAACTGAGAGGAACTGCGATGGCGCGAATTACGCTGAGGCAATTGCTGGACCACGCCGCCGAGCATGGCTACGGCGTGCCGGCTTTCAACATCAACAATATGGAGCAGGGGTTGGCGATCATGGACGCTGCGGCGGCCGTCGACGCGCCCGTCATCGTGCAGGCATCGCGCGGCGCGCGGGCCTATGCGCACGACATCATGCTCGCGAAGATGATCGACGCGCTGGAAGAGATGTATCCGCAGATCCCGCTCTGCCTGCATCAGGATCACGGCAACGAAGAGGCGACCTGCGCCACCGCGCTCCAGCACGGCTTCACCTCCGTCATGATGGACGGGTCGCTCCGGGCGGACGCCAAGACCGCGGCAGACTATGATTATAATGTCGAGATCACCCGCCGCGTCGTCGAGGTGGCGCACTGGATCGGCGCCTCGGTGGAGGGCGAATTGGGGGTGCTCGGCTCTCTCGAACATGGCGGCGGCGAACAGGAGGACGGCCACGGCGTCGAAGGCAAGGTCACCCGCGACCAGTTGCTGACCGATCCGGACCAGGCGGTCGATTTCGTTCGCGCCACCCGGGTCGATGCGCTCGCGATCGCGATGGGCACCTCGCACGGCGCCTACAAGTTCTCGCGCAAGCCGGACGGCGACATTCTTGCGATGCACGTGGTAGAAGAAATTCATCGTCGGTTGCCGAACACCCATCTGGTGATGCACGGCTCGTCGTCGGTGCCGCAGCCGCTGCAGGATATGTTCAACGCGTTCGGCGGCGAGATGCCGCAGACCTGGGGCGTGCCGGTCGATGAGATCGTCCGCGGCATCAAGCATGGCGTCCGCAAGGTCAATATCGACACCGATTGCAGGTTGGCGATGACGGCGGCGTTCCGAAAAGTCGCCACCCGGAACAGAAGCGAGTTCGATCCGCGCAAGTTCCTGAAGCCGGCGATGGACGCGATGCGCGAGCTTTGCCGCGAGCGGTTCGAACAGTTCGGCACCGCCGGCCACGCCTCGGGGATCAAGGTGCTTCCCCTGTCGGAGATGGCGAAACGCTATCGCAGCGGCGCGCTCGATCCCCGAATCGGATCGATGGCCGATGCGGCCGAATGAGGCGATTGAGATCAATTGAGTCCTGCCGCCACCTGAACCTGAGGAGACCGACATGAACGAACTCTCGATGACCGTCCGCGGCAAGGATCGCTACAAGTCCGGCGTGATGGAATACAAGAAGATGGGCTATTGGGAGCCCGACTATGAGCCCAAGGTCACCGACATCATTGCGTTGTTCCGGGTCACGCCGCAGGACGGCGTCGATCCGATCGAGGCCTCGGCCGCGGTGGCGGGCGAGTCTTCCACGGCGACCTGGACGGTGGTATGGACCGACCGGTTGACCGCGGCTGAAAAGTACCGCGCGAAATGTTTTCGCGTCGACCCGGTTCCGAACTCGCCAGGGCAGTATTTCGCCTATATCGCCTACGATCTGGACCTGTTCGAGAACGGCTCGATCGCCAACCTCTCGGCCTCCATCATTGGAAACGTGTTCGGCTTCAAGCCGCTGAAGGCGCTGCGGCTGGAAGACATGCGGCTGCCGGTCGCCTATGTGAAGACGTTCCAGGGGCCGGCGACCGGCATCGTAGTCGAGCGCGAGCGGATGGATAAGTTCGGCCGTCCGCTGCTCGGCGCTACCGTGAAGCCGAAGCTCGGGCTTTCCGGCCGCAATTACGGCCGCGTGGTCTATGAGGCGCTGAAGGGCGGGCTCGACTTCACCAAGGACGACGAGAACATCAACTCGCAGCCGTTCATGCATTGGCGCGAACGGTTTCTGTATTGCATGGAGGCGGTTAACAAGGCGCAGGCGGCCTCCGGCGAAGTGAAGGGTACCTATCTCAACGTCACCGCCGGCACGATGGAGGACATGTACGAACGCGCCGAATTCGCCAGGGAGCTCGGCTCGGTCATTATCATGATCGACCTCGTGATCGGCTACACCGCGATCCAGTCGATGGCGAAATGGGCGCGCCGCAATGACATGATCCTGCACCTGCACCGGGCAGGGCACTCGACCTATACGCGCCAGCGCAATCACGGCGTCTCGTTCCGCGTGATAGCCAAATGGATGCGGCTCGCCGGGGTCGATCACATCCACGCCGGCACCGTCGTCGGCAAGCTCGAGGGCGATCCGGCGACCACGCGGGGCTACTACGACATCTGCCGCGAGGACTTCAATCCGATGCGGCTCGAACACGGCGTATTCTTCGACCAGGACTGGGCGAGCCTCAACAAGATGATGCCGGTGGCGTCCGGCGGCATTCACGCCGGCCAGATGCACCAATTGCTGGACCATCTCGGCGAAGATGTCGTGCTGCAGTTCGGCGGCGGCACTATCGGGCACCCGATGGGCATTCAGGCCGGCGCCACCGCCAACCGCGTCGCGCTGGAAGCGATGATCCTCGCCCGCAACGAGGGCCGCGACTATCTGCACGAAGGCCCTGAGATTCTCGCCAAGGCTGCGCAGACCTGCACGCCGCTGAAATCGGCGCTTGAGGTTTGGAAGGACGTCACCTTCAATTACCAATCGACGGACATGCCCGACTACGCCCCGACCACCAGCGTCTCGATGTAAGGAAACATGATCATGCGCGTCACCCAGGGCTGCTTTTCATTCCTGCCTGACCTCACCGACGAACAGATATCGGCGCAGGTCCAATACTGCCTCGGCAAGGGTTGGGCCGTGAACATCGAGTTCACCGACGACCCGCACCCCCGCAACACCTTCTGGGAGATGTGGGGCCTGCCGATGTTCGATCTCCGCGACGCCGCAGGCGTGATGATGGAGTTGAACGCGTGCCGCAAGGTGTATGGCGACCGCTATATCAGGATGTCCGCGTTCGACTCCAGCCACGGCTGGGAGTCGGTTCGGCTGTCATTCATCGTCAACCGGCCGAAGGATGAGCCGGGCTTCCGGCTCGAGCGGCATGAGGTCGATGGCCGCAACATCCGCTACACCACCAAATCCTACGCCGTCGATCGTCCCGAGGGTGGACGCTACGGTGGCAAGTGAGCGCGCTGGTCGATTCGTCGTCGGGAACGCCGTCGGCGGTACAGGTCGACTTGCGCCGCGAGTTCAACGAGGTCGGCATCGGCGAGGTGCTCGACCAACTTGATCGCGAGCTGATCGGTCTGAAACCGGTCAAGACCCGCATTCGCGAGATCGCTTCGCTGCTGCTGATCGAGCGGATCCGCAAGCGAATGAGCCTGACCTCTGACGTGCCGACGCTGCATATGTCCTTCACCGGAAATCCCGGCACCGGCAAGACCACGGTGGCGCTTCGCATCGCCAGTATCCTGCATAGGCTCGGCTTCGTGCGGCGCGGGCAGGTGGTGTCGGTGACGCGGGATGAGCTGGTCGGGCAGTATATCGGCCACACCGCGCCGAAGACCAAGGAGATCCTGAAGAAGGCGATGGGCGGTGTGCTGTTCATTGACGAGGCCTATTACCTGCACCGGCCGGACAATGAGCGCGACTATGGCCAGGAGGCGATCGAGATCCTGCTGCAGGTGATGGAGTCCCAGCGCGAGGATTTGGTGGTGATACTCGCGGGCTACGGTGACCGCATGGACAAGTTCTTCGGCAGCAATCCGGGGTTCCGTTCCCGCATCGCGCACCATATCGATTTCCCCGACTATGCCGATGACGAGTTGCTCGCGATCGCCGATCTGATGCTGGCGGACATGAACTACAGGTTCAGCGCCGGCGCGCGCGAAGCCTTCGTCCGCTACATCGCGCTGCGCAAGACCCAGCCTCTGTTCTCCAACGCGCGATCGATCCGTAACGCGCTCGACCGCATGCGGTTGCGCCAGGCCAACCGCCTCGTGGCCGATCTCGACCGCGTACTGACCGCCGACGACATCATGTCGCTGGAGGCCGCGGACGTGCTGGCCAGCAGGGTATTCTCGCAGAACGCCTGAATCCGGTCCAGCCGAGTCCCGATTGCAGGCTGGGGTTCAGACCAGCCGCAGTCCGATCAACCCCAATATGAGTGCGGCCAGGACAACCGTCTCGATGCAGAGCATCGCAATCGCGCGTGGCCCGATGGCCAGGACTTCCTTGAAACTGGTGCGCATGCCCATGGCGGCGATGCCGATAATCAGGCACCAGCGCGAAGCGGACGACAGCCAGCCGGTGACGGCCGCGGGTATCGGCACGAGGTTGTTCAACACCGCGAACACGGCAAACAGCGCGACGAACCAGGGCAGGGATTTGTGAAGTTTTCCGATCCCGCCCGATGCGCCCGAAAGAGCAATGGTGATGACGAAGGCCACCGGCACCAACATCGCCACCCGCATCATCTTGGTGAGCGCGGCGACATCGCCGGCGCTGTCCGACACTGCGTAGCCGGCCCCCATCACCTGCGCCACGTCGTGGATGGTGGCGCCCAGAAAGAAGCCGGTTTTTTGCTGGTCGAGACCAAGAGAAACGGCAAGGATCGGATAGCCAATCATCGCGACAGTGCTGAGCGCCGTCACGCCCACAATCGTGAACAGGGTCCAGCGGGTGGTATCCTCGTTCTTGGGCAACAGCGCGGATATGGTCATGGCGGCGGCCGCACCGCAGATGCCGACCGAGCCTGCCGTCAGCAGGCCAAGTCGCCAGTCCATTTTCAGCAGCCGGGCCAGCCCAAGTCCCAGGAAAATGATCAACGTCACCGCTAGGACAATCGCCAGCAAGGCGGCCGGTCCGAGCGAGATGACCTGATCCGTCGTGATGCGGAACCCCAGCAGCGCCACGCCGATCCGCAGGATGTTCGTCGATGAAAACATGATGCCCGGACCACACGGGCCTTCATCCGACAGGAACTTGAAAGACAACCCCAAAAGCAACGCAAAGAGCATGGCGGGCGCGCCGTAATGCTCGTTGAGGAACACGGCCGTAATTGCGACAACGCCGCTGGCCATCACTCCGGGCACAAGGCCCCGGAGCGCGATTGCTGTGGATGGCTTCATGGCGTTACGCACGACCGTTCCAGGGGACCAGACGGCGTACCGGAATGGCCGATGACCGCCTTTTGCGCCAACGCAGCCACATTTTTAGTCCGTGCCATGTCGCCGGCTTCAGGTGCGCCAATCAAAACTCAGTTAGGTCGCGTTGCGTCAAAGAGGCTGTTGTAACCGAACAGGCCGACGTTGCCGCCGGTATGCAGGAACACGATATTTTCGGATTTTTTGAAATGCCCCTTCCGGATCAGGTCAATCAGTCCGGCCATGCCCTTTCCGGAATAGACCGGATCAAGGAGAATGCCTTCGTAGCGAGCAGCAAGGTTGATGGCCTCAATCATTGCGTCGGTCGGCATGCCGTAGCCCGGACCGACATAGTCGGTGTTGGCAACGACTTTTTCGCGCGCCACGCTGCCCGGTATCCCCAGCAAGTCCGCGGTGGCGCAGGCCAGCTTGTAGACGCTTTCTTCCTGCTGCGGTCGGGCGGCACGCACGCCGATGCCGAGCACGGGAACGAGGCTGCGGCAACCTTCGAGCCCGGCGACAAGTCCCGCCTGGGTGCCGGCGCTGCCGGTCGCGTGGACGAGATGGTGGATGTTCAGACCCATGTCATTGGCCTGGGCCACCAGTTCGATGGCGCAGTTCACATAGCCCAGCGCGCCAATGGCATTTGAGCCGCCACCGACGATAATGTAGGGCTTGCCGCCGCTGGCGCTGATTTCGTCAGCCACCTCGGCCATGGCGGCATTCATGTCGGCGCCGCCGGGATACATCTGGGTCGGCGCGCCCAGAATATGGTCAAGCAGCACGTTGCCGGAATTGCAGTAATCGACGCTGTTGCTGCCAGTGCGGTTTTCAAGAAGGATCCGGCACTTCATGCCCAACTTCGCGGCAGCGGCGGCGGTCTGGCGGGCATGGTTGGACTGCACCGCGCCTTGGGTGATCACGGTATCGGCGCCCTTGGCGAGCGCATCGGCCATCAGGAATTCCAGCTTGCGGGTCTTGTTGCCGCCGGACGCCAGGCCCGTGCAATCGTCGCGCTTGATAAAGAGGTTTGGCCCGCCCAGCAGCTTGGAAAGATTGGGCATGGCCTCGAGCGGCGTATGCATGTGGCCCAGGCGTACTCTGGGAAATCTGGCAAGATGCATCGCGAAAGTGCTCCCGTTCCGAAATCAGACTAGAAGGCGAAATCGGAGCTGACCAATGCCGAATCCAGCAAGGATCATGCCGGAGCGGCATAACCCCCGAGGTGACGAGCTGCTTACGGCCGAACCATTTGACGGACACGCCGCGCGCTGCCGCATCGGTCAGGAATTTCTCCTCAATCAGGGTGAGGCGGTGGCGGTCGCAAATGGCCACCAGCGCGTCCATGTCGCACCGCGCATGTGGGAGAGCAGCAGCACTTTGGCGCCACTCGCCTTAGCCTTTCGCTCGAGGTCATCGAGGTCGACGTTGTAGGAGTCGGTAATTTCGACGAACACCGGCTCGTCACGGGATCAGACTCCTGCGGGCAGAGGTTCTGTTCTTCGGGCATAGCTGACGCAACGCCTCGCCAACACATCGGTGGAATCGACGAGCGGCAGGGTGCAGGACTGACTTGTCAGGACCAGGGGTACTTCGGTGCAGCCGGCGATCAGCACGCCGACGCCAGATTGGGACAACCGTTCGGCGAGGGCGCGCATGGAGCTCCTTACGGAGTCGTCACGCTCGCCGGACTTGATGCGATAGATCAGCTTCATGAGCTCTGACTGCGATGGCGGGTCAGGCGTCACGACTTCAATTCCGGCGGAACGAAACGCCTTGTGATAGATTTGCGAATCGATGCAGCCCTGTGCGGCAAGCAGACCGACACGTCGTACTTCGGAATGGCTGCGCCGCACTTCGGCGACGACTTCGTCGATCAGGCTGACGAAAGGTTTGCTGATCGCGCGGCGAATATCTTTCTCATAGGCATGGGCCGTATTGCAGGCCATGACGATGAAATCAGCCCCTGCCTCTTCCAGCCTTTGCGCCATGGTTGCCAGCGCCGGTCCCGGTGACGGGCCAACACCTGCAATCGCATCGTTGCGGTTCGGCGTCTTGGGATTGTTGTCGATAATCAGATGCAGATGTTGCTGGTCGGTTCGAGCGTTCGAATGGGCAAGAACCTTGCCGAAAAAGTCATGCGTCGCCTCGGGCCCGAGCCCGCCCATTACGCCCACTACCAGTTCGTCCGAGCGGTCCATGCCAGCATCCTCAAACTGCCGCAGCGTAGTTCAGGCCAACACCGCTAGCCAATGCGCAGATTGGATAAAACTATGTGGCTACGGCATGGAGGCTTGGGCCGGACAGCCGCTCGGCGGCCTTCCAGATCGCCTCGACGGCGGGCTCCGTACCTTGAATGGCGCGGTAAAGCCAGATGGTCAGATCAGCCACCGGCAGGCTGTCTCCCGCCGCAACGAGCCGCTTGCTTTCAAGGTCACTGGCAATGAGCTTGATTGGCAGCCATGCAATGCCCGCGCCGGACAGGGCCTGGGCGCGCAAGGCCTCGGCAAACGCGCTCTCATAGACCAACCGTAAGTTGAAGGGCGTCGGGGATGTGTTGATGAGGTTCGCAGTCACCTTTCCCAGGAACGAATCCGGCGCATATCCAAGGTAAGGCACGGGTTCGGAGTTTCCGAGCCGGATCGCTTGACGCCAGCCGCCGGGAGCCGAGGGCGCCGTCACTGCGACCAGGCGCTCGGCGTCAATCCGGATGCCCTGAAATCCGTTTGCGAGGATCGGATTGGCAATCTCTTCGCCGCGGTAGCATAACAAGAACTGGCAACTGCCTTGCAGCAGGGACTCGACGCAATCGTGGAGATTGTCAGCGATGACTTTCGCGGTGATCCGCGTGTTGCCACCCGTTACTTTTGGCCACCAGACGGGAAAGAAATCGACCGCCAGAGAATGGGGCATGGCCAGTTTAAGCATCGAACCGCCCTGTGCCTTGCCAGCCTGCGCCTCTGCGCGCGCAGCCTTGATGTCGCGCACCACGCGTTCGGCAACCGGCAGCAGTTTTTCGCCGGCGGGCGTCAGGGTGATCGGATAGCTGCTGCGGTCGAGGAGGGGGGCGCCAATCCAGGTTTCCAGAGCCTTCAATCTGCGGCTGAAGGCCGGTTGTGTCACATTGCGGGCCTCGGCGGCGCGCGAAAAGTTGCCGCTGCCGGCCACCGCCAGAAAGTCCTCGAGCAGTTTTATCTCCACGTGATGCTTTCAGGCCGGTGTGGTCGTCTCCGAAGCCGGGACCATAGTCGATGAAAGGGCGTTTTGACCGCCGAGACTAAACCACCCAAACTGGCAGGTGAAGCCCAGTTCTCGTCCTGCGCCAGCGCCATGGCTGGTTTTCCAGTTCGCTTGGCAAGAAGATTGGGCCCGCCCGCGAGTTTGGAAAAACTTGGCGTGGCTTCAAGAGGCCCATGCATATGGCCCGGGCGGGTCCTACGAAACGGTCACATGGCGTGCCGGGAGGGCGCTCGAGCGCCGGCTCCAGGATCGCCGGCCTCAACTTTTGCGGATACCGCCGCGTGGCAAGCTCGATATTCGAAGGAACGCACTATCTTGGTCGCGGGGCGCAAGTTGACAACGTTGACGCCACGGGCTGACCGGCGTCAGTCCTTGATTGCACGGCCTTCAGGTTCTTCAAAACTGTGATAAACGGATTCCGCGACCGGAAGCAGAGCATTGCGATCGCTCGCCGCTGTCACAGCGAAACCGAAACCCTGATCGATCCATGCGAATGTGCTTTCGTTCTTTCCTTGACGGAATCTAAATGCCGTCGCCGCGCCACCGGCGGCCTGCACGTACAAGGTCAGCCGCTTTCCACCCACATCATCATACATAAGCTGAGCCGCGGGTCCGCCACCTCCCGGAAGAAGCCGCCCGCCCATCAGTCGGTAGCCGAACTGAGAGAGATCCGGCGCGGCAAGGCGGCGTCCAAGCCGCTTTGAAAGCCATTGAACGAGGTGAGCCTCGTTGGACGCATCGACTTCGACGGGGTGCATAACCTCGACCGTGAATGTCTGGTGCGCCGCAATTGCATCGTTTGCAACCACCGCCGTCCGTGGAATGAATGAGGTTGGCGAGACCGGCGGATGAACGCTACCGGCGAACCATCCACCGGCTGCTCCGGCGAGAAAAATACCGGCGGCCAGAGACGCGCTGCTGAGCCAGCGCGACCGTTGCCCGCGTCGGGTTTCCTGGATATTGGCGATGCGAAGGCGCATCGGAATGGGCTCACGGGCTACACGCTCAAGTCGTGCGCGCAAGGCGTCGCGGTGGCGGCGATCTTCCGCCACACGTTCCCTGGTGTCGGGACTCTGCGCGAGATAGGCCTCCATCATCGAGCGTCGCTCCCCGGACAATCGCTCGTCGATGAACGCTTGAAGGTCGTCTTCGCCGATGGGCGCGTCGCGGGAATTCATTTCACTCTCCGAATTAACGTCGGTTGACCTGTTCCCAAAATCGTACGCAGGCGCTGCCTGCCGCGGGACAGTCGGGACATTACGGTCCCGATGGGTACGCCCAGCATTCGCGCCACATCCTCGTAAGTGAAGTCTTCGACCCCGACCAACAGCAAAATCGATTTCTGCTCCTCAGGAAGTTGATCGAGCGCGACGAGAATGTCGCGCGTCTCCAGCCTTGCTTCCGGATCAGGATAGCCGTCCGAAGCAATGATTTCCTCAATGGCCATGCTGGTCGCGCGCCTACTCTGGGTACGGCAAGAGCTGATGTAGAGATTCCGGAGAATCGCAAACAGCCAGGCGCGCAAATCGCCGCCTTGTCGACGCAGGAACCAGCGCGAAATCGCCCGTTCGAGGCAATCCTGAACCAGATCGTCGGCCGTGTGGTCGTCGCGGCTTAGTCCGAGCGCATACCGACGCAGCGCTGGAATCTGCTGCTCGAGGAGGGTTGACATGTCGCTCATGGCGCTCGCATTCCACCCATACCGTCTGGAGAAAACCGGCAGGCTTCCGGCAGAAGCCGCTGGCAGCTTGAGAAAAACCGTCACATCGACCGCGGAAATCCCTTTCACCCCGGCGCCGGCCGATCACATGCCGGCGACGAGGCGGAGATCAGGGCTTGGCGATATGCCAGGCGTCGCCAAGGAAGCTGTCCCCCTTGATATCGCCCGCCTTTCGATCCTTGACGAAGATGTAAAGGGGCTTGCCTTTGTAGGCCCACTGCCTGGCGCCATCGTCGCGGGAGAAGCGTCGGGGATGACGCAAAAGTGAGGGGGAACAGAACCGTTGTGCTGGGAGAACCGGGGGGCTCCGGCCCGCCAGGATAAAATCGACAACAACAGCGGGGCCGGCGCCGAGGAAGGTCATACAAGTCAGCCACGTTCCTCATCGGCGCCGGCAAAGGAAGTTAGGGTCTTGCAACGTGCCAGGCGCCATTCAGGAAGCCATCGCCGGTTGTGTCGCCCGGCTTGTGATCATTGACCCACCTGTAAAGAGGCTTGTCCTTATAAGCCCACTGTTTCCTGCCATCGTCGCGCGTGATGACCGAGAAATGCGCGGGTCCACGTTCATCCCCGCCGACCCCAACCAATAGGGGCGGCCAGTTGTACTCGCACGGGACGTTGCAGGCCGACTTGCCCTTGCTGTCCTTGGCAAAGGTGTAGAGGCTCATGCCGGTTCCATCGACAAGGATGCTTCCCTTGCTGGAGCTTGCGACCTGCGCCGGCGTTGCGGCATAGCCGTGGACTATCCCCGCCGCGGACAACGCCACAGACAGGGCAAGGTAGCATAACGTTTTCAACATCGAACTTCTCCAAAGGTATGTGTTGGCCGTACCGCTAGAGACGCCGTGGGTGGGCGTTCTATTCCCTCTCCCGGTGGATATTCTTCGGAACATCGGGAGAGTTGTAACCCGGACGGATCGCACGGATTCGTGATCTCCAAGAAAAGTTCTTCGTCACGGGAATTTTCCGCTCTTCCGACTGTTCAGCGCCACAGGTTTCGGCGCGAGGCGGCGAGGGTCTGGCAAACTGGTACGGCTGGCTGCGCAGTGAAATCGGAAAAAATCGTGAGGCCGCTTTCGCTTAGGCAGGCACATGGCGATTTCTTCGACGGCGCTTTCGCAAGGATAGTTTGCGCCTTTGTACCGAAGGAAGCTCGTTCCGATTTCTTCATTTCCCTCACGTTCTATTGTGGTGTTTCCCGCAAAGGGCGGACATTGCGGTACGCATGATTCGCCTTCGATGGATTTGATCAATACGGACTTCGTTGCCGAGACGGATCTTGATTTCGATTGAACGCGCATCGTTTTCGATGTTTCATCGCGTCACGTTGCGGCGAGTTTCCGGAAAGCGCGCGCGGGGCCGAATTCATCAGTCGGTCCAGCAGCTTCGAGGATTAATTGGGATCTAAAACATTAATAAAATGAATAGCTTAAGCCGGAAACTTTCCGTCGCTCCCATGATGGACTGGACCGACCGGCATTGCCGCGTCTTCCATCGGCTGCTGACGCGACGGAGCCGGCTTTACACGGAGATGTTGACGACCGGCGCCATCCTGCATGGCGATCGGGTGCGGCTGCTGGGTTTCGACGCCAGCGAGCATCCCGTGGCGCTGCAGCTCGGCGGCTCCGATCCCCGTGATCTCGCGACGGCGGCGACCGTCGGCGAGGATTTCGGCTACGACGAAATCAACCTCAATGTCGGCTGTCCGTCCGACCGGGTGAAGGACGGCCGCTTCGGCGCGTGCCTGATGGCGGAGCCGGCGCTGGTCGCCGACGGCGTTGCGGCGATGAAGCGCGCGGTGAAGATTCCCGTCACCGTCAAGTGCCGGATCGGGATCGACGACCAGGATCCGGAAACCGCGCTCGACGCGCTGGCGCGGGCCGTGGTCGCGGCCGGCGCCGACGCTCTGATCGTGCATGCCCGCAAGGCCTGGCTCAACGGATTGTCACCGAAGCAGAACCGCGACATCCCGCCGCTCAATTACGACAGGGTCTACCGGCTGAAGGCCGCGCTGCCGGACGTCCCCGTCATCATCAATGGCGGCATCGCGGGGATTGCCGAGGCGAGGCGACACCTCGACCAGGTCGATGGCGTGATGCTGGGGCGGGCAGCCTATCAGGAGCCGTGGCGATTGCTCGATGTCGATCCCGAGCTGTTCGGCGAAGCGGCGCCGCACGCCGGCATGAAGGACGTCTTCCAGGCGATGTTTCCCTACATCGACGATCAGCTCGCGCGAGGCGTGCGGCTGCACGCGATCACCCGGCATTTCGTCGGCGCGTTCCACGGCGTGCCCGGCGCGCGCGCCTTCCGCCGCCACCTCGCCGAGAACGCCGTCAGGCCGGGCGCCGGCGTCAACGTGCTCAATGATGCGATGGCGCTGGTCGGGGACCGCGCGGCGGCGCCGATCGCGGCGTAGGCGCTAGTTCGACGCCGCCCGTTGGCGCTTCGGGCCGCGGGAGACGTCGGGATAACCGTTGAGCATCAGTTTGTCGGACTGCACGCCCCAGCTCTCCAGCCGGTTCAGAAAACTCATGCCGAGCAGGTTGGTCTTCATCTGCCCGCGCGGCACCACCAGCGCGGGGACCGATCTTTCCACCAGCCCGCCGACGGCGAGGCGGTCGAGCGTCAGGCGCGCGGCCTTGGTGTGGCCGCCAACGGTTTCGACATCGACATTGTACTCGAGCATCTCGATCGGCACGCCGATCGCCTTCGCCGTCTCGAAGGTCAACACCACCGAGGTCGCGCCGGTGTCGATCACCATCGGCGCCTTGACGCCGTTGATCCTGGCGTGCAGCGCGAATTCGCCGGCCTGGCCGCGCGCGATCTGCACGGCGGGCGCTGGCTCGAGGCTGTGGTGCTGCAGCATTTTCGCCACCTGGTCCCTGGCACGCGCGATCCGTCCGGGATCGCCATAGGCGACGACGGCGCCGGCGGTCGCCGCGAGCATGAGACAAACGAGCATGATGCGGATCACAGCGCGCCTCCGTTGCGGGTTAAGTTCCGCGCGCCGGCGTCGGCACGAGGCCGGCGGCCTTCATGCGTGCCGCAAGCCCCTCCATCACGGTCAGCCGCTCCGCGCGGTCCATCCGATGCCAGCGTGCGATCTCGGGAAGCGTTCGTCCGCAGCCGAAGCAGAGTTTGGTTGCGGGATCCATCATGCAGACTGCGATACACGGCGTTTCTGTGCTCATCCTGGGAATAGTGAAATGGTTTCGGTCGTTGACGCAAGCGCTCCGGTTACAAGCCGGTGCCGGCGCTCATGATTGGCTTGTTGCGCACCCGCCGCTTGTCGTCGGCGGGCGTCGTGGGTGTTTCGGGTTGCAGGGGCGGGACCTCCTCGGCCAATGGCGCCAGCGCCGACATCACCCGCTCCGGCGGGAACGTGACGATGACTTCGGTGCCGATGCGCAGCTTCGATTTCAGCGTGAAGGTGCCGCCATGCAGATCGATCAGGCTTTTTGCGATCGGAAGGCCGAGCCCGGCGCCCTGTTCGGCCGACTTGATCGAGTTGGAGCCTTGGCCGAAGGAAGCCAGCACGATCGGGATCTCGTTCTCGGCGATGCCGGAGCCGGTATCCTTCACGCTCAGATATTGGCCGCCGGATGCGGTCCAGCCGACCTTGAGCCAGACCTCGCCGCCCTGCGGGGTAAACTTGATCGAGTTGGAGAGCAGATTGAGCACGATCTGGCGGGAGGCGCGCTCGTCGGCCCAGACCCGCGGCATGCCCTGTTCGAACACCTCATGAATGGTGATGCCGCGGCTGGTCGCGCGCAGCTTCAGCAGGTGATGGCAGTCGGCGACGACATGCACCAGCGAAACCGCCTCTTCGTTGAGTTCATAGCGGCCGGCCTCGATCCGCGACAGGTCGAGAATCTCGTTGATGAGGTTGAGCAGGTGGACGCCGGAATTGTGGATGTCGGCGGAGTATTCCTTGTAGACCGGCACCGCATGCGGCCCGAAGATCTCGCTCTTCATGACCTCCGAGAATCCGAGGATGGCGTTGAGCGGGGTGCGCAGTTCGTGGCTCATCTGCGCCAGGAACCTTGACTTGGCGACGTTGGCGGACTCGGCGCGGTGCCGCGCTTCGTCCGAGATCGCCTTGGCCTGTTCAAGCTCGCCGATCAGCGCGTCCTTTTCGGCGCGCGCCTCCAGCGTGGCCAGCGTCGTCGAATGCAGCCGGTGGGCGAGCAGCGCGAAGTATCCCTCGGCGGCGACGGCCAGCAGCGCGAGCGCGTAATTGTCATAGGTGCCGCTCAGCGCGAAATTGAACGCAATGGCGGCCGTGACAGGCGCTGTCGCCGCCAGCGCCGCGATCGGCAGGCTGGCCGCCAGCATGCTGGACACCGCGATCACCAGCAGCATCAGGAACATCATCATCGTGTTCGAGACGATGTCGAGGCCCGCGGGGTGGAGCAGGATCGCGGTCCAGCACAGCCCGTAGAGCAGGTCGAGCAGCACGAACCGGGTGCGCCATTTGCGGGTTTCGGCGAGGCTCGGCTGCGCGCCGAGGAAGCGGGCGCAGTTGCGGATGATGGCGGCATGGATGCAGAGCATGCCGATGGTCCATGCGGCGGCCGGCACCACGTGGATCCAAAGGCCGAACAGCACGCCGGTCGCAACCACCAGCAGCATGACGACATAGGAAGCCGACATGCGGGTCTGGGCATATTGCCGGAGCAATTCGGTATCGAAGGCGGGGCGGGTACCGCTGGTCGAGGTGAGCCGGTCGCGCGCTTCGCGCACCCGCTGCGCCGCGGCGCGCCTTGCATTGACGGGCGGTGCGACCGGCGGCTCCGCCGGAAGCTGGACGACTTCAGGCTTTTCTGCGGGGATACTCATCAAACAGCACAAATCCTGCCCGCGAACGGCGCGGGCTTTGCATTGTCTATCTGTGGGGCCAAATCATTAAGCGATGACTTAAAGAGCTAAAAAATCCCGTTAACGGGAGCTTAAGTTAACCTGTCCTCTCAAGCGGGCCTCACTTCTGGCTCAAGAAAAACCGGGGCTCGCCCGTCTGCCTTAACGCGTTTCCTTAACCTAGCGCTCCAGCCGCGCCAGCAGGCTGGAAGTGTCCCAGCGCTTGCCGCCCATCTTTTCGACCTCGGCATAGAACTGATCGACCAGGGCTGTGACCGGCAGGTTGGCGCCGTTGCGGCGGGCCTCGGCGAGGCAGATCGAGAGGTCCTTGCGCATCCATTCCACGGCAAAGCCGAAATCGAACTTGCCCTCGTTCATGGTCTTGTAGCGGTTCTCCATCTGCCAGGACTGGGCCGCGCCCTTGGAGATGGTCTCGATCACGGCCTGGACGTCGAGGCCGGACTTCCTGGCGAAATGAATGCCCTCCGACAGGCCCTCGACCAGCCCGGCGATGCAGATCTGGTTGACCATTTTGGTCAACTGGCCGGAACCCGCCGGCCCCAGCAGCCTGCACATCCGTGCATAGGCCGCGATCACAGGTTCGGCGCCGGCATAGGCGTCCTGGCTGCCGCCGCACATGACGGTGAGCGCGCCGTTCTCGGCGCCGGCCTGGCCGCCCGAAACCGGCGCGTCGATGAACTTGAAGCCGGCCTTGGCGGCCGCGGCGTCGAGCTCGCGGGCGACCTCGGCGGAGGCAGTGGTGTGATCGACGAAGGTCGCGCCCTCCTTCATGCCGGCGAAGGCGCCGTCGACGCCTGTTGTGACCGCGCGCAGGTCGTTGTCGTTGCCGACGCAGCACATCACGAAGTCCTGGCCCTCGGCGGCGGCCTTCGGTGTTGCGGCGGTCTTGCCGCCGAACGTGCTTGCCCATTGGGCAGCCTTGGCCGCGGTGCGGTTGTACACGGTTACCTCGTGGCCGCCTTTTTTCACCAGGTGTCCCGCCATGGGGAATCCCATGACGCCGAGACCGAGAAAAGCGACTTTGGCCATGGTGCTACCTTGGAGTCTCGCCGGCAAAGGAGGTCGGGCCGGACGGAGTTCGGGAGGGAGCCGCACCATACCCCCTGCGCCGGGCAGGGCAACGGCTTCGTTTGGCTGACAGGCCAGGTTTTGTGCTAGGCTGGGTTAGAACCTCGCAACAAGGCAAAAGGGAGTGACATCGCATGGGCTTCAGCGTGGGCGTGCTCGACCATTTCAACATCCGGACCCGCAACCTCGCCGACACGGTCCGGTTCTACGAAGAGATCCTCGGTCTGGAAAAGGGTGCCCGGCCGAACTTCGCCTTTCCGGGGGCGTGGATGTACAGCGAAGGCAAGGCGGTGGTGCATCTGGTCGATATCTCCAGGACCGAGGAGGCGCAGAAGCCGGATTCCGGCGTCGTTCACCACGTCGCCTTTGCCAGCCACGGCTTTGACGGCATGAAGAAGCGGCTGGAATCGAAGGGCATGGCCTACGATTCCCGGCAGGTTCCAGGCGGCGACCTCTGGCAGATATTCGTCAATGACCCCAATGGCGTCATGATCGAATTGAACTACGAAGCCGCCAAGGAGCAGAGCGGCGCGGCGCCGGCCATGCGGACGGACGACATGGGAGCGAGGTAGCCTTCTTGCGCTGAACCGCTCTAGCGCCCACATCGCTCGGCGCCAGGTTGCGACGGCTCCGAAGCAGATCGGGTTGGCGCAGAGCCGACACACAGAAGAGGACAGGCCCGGTTCTCCTTCAGAACCAAGGGGACTCCGGGAGATTCATCGTGGGCGTAACGCAGCAACAGGTCGTTGAGTCCCTCGCCAAAGTGGCTTCTCCGCGTGGCGTCGCCTTGACGGATGCCGGTGTGCTGTCGGCGATCTCGGTCACCGAGGGCAGGGTGTTCTTTTCCATCAATGTCGATGCGGCGGAAGCCCGCACGTGGGAAAGCGTGCGCGCGCAAGCCGAAGCGGCAGTCCGTGCGATTCCCGGTGTCAGCGCGGCGATGGTCGCGCTGACGGCCGAGCGCAAGCCGGGCGCACAGCCGGCGGCGGCCGCGCCGCATCGGCATTCCCATGGCGTGCAACCGGTTTCCGCGCACCGCCCGCCGCAAGGCGCGGCGTCGCCGATGTCCAGGCAGTCGGAAATCCCGGGCGTTGCTGCCGTGATCGCGGTGGCGTCGGGGAAGGGGGGTGTCGGCAAGTCGACCACCGCGCTCAATCTGGCGCTGGGGCTGCGCGATCTCGGCCTGCGCGTCGGCCTGCTCGATGCCGATATTTACGGCCCCTCGGTGCCGCGGCTGACCGGCATTCAGGAGAAGCCGAAACTCAACGACGACCGGAAGATGATTCCGATCCAGCGCTTTGGCCTTTCGATCATGTCGATCGGCTTTTTGGTCGAGGAAGACACCGCGATGATCTGGCGCGGGCCGATGGTGATGTCGGCGATCACCCAGATGCTGCGGGATGTGGCGTGGGGCACGCTCGATGTTCTGGTCGTCGACATGCCGCCCGGCACCGGCGATGCCCAGCTGACCCTGGCGCAGAACGTGCCATTGAAGGGCGCGGTGATCGTCTCGACGCCGCAGGACCTGTCGTTGATCGACGCGCGGCGCGGGCTGGCGATGTTCAGGAAGGTCAACGTTCCGGTACTCGGTATCGTCGAGAACATGAGCTATTTCCAGTGCCCGAATTGCGGCACGCGCTCGGATATTTTCGGCCATGGCGGCGCGCGGCACGAAGCCGAACGCCTTGGCGTGCCGTTTCTGGGTGAAATTCCCCTGCACATGTCGATCAGGACCACTTCCGACGCGGGCAACCCGGTGGTGGCGAGCGAGCCCGATGGTCCGCACGCCGCGGTGTACCGCGCCATCGCAACAAAGGTGCGCGAAGGGCTGCAGGGCGCAATCGCGGCGGCCTAAGCTCGGGTGTCGCATACGACTTTGGTCTAAGGCCGCGATACCGGAATTCGTTTCTGGAGTTCAAGCATGCGACCGCCGGCGAACCGTTTCCCATTTGCGTGAGAACGCTCCAGAGATTTCATTTTTCGCCTTTGTCACGTTCTCCAGCCGCATCTTCCATGTTAAAGCCGCCGCGCCTGAGCGACCGGATGACGCGAGATTCGTCCGCCGAAATGCTCGAGGAGATATCAGAACGTTCCCAAGGAGAGCCTGAATGAAGCGTCGTGATTTCCTGAAAGTTTCAGCGGTGGGTGCTGCCGCTACGGCGGTCGCCTCGCCGGCGATCGCGCAATCGTCGCCTGAGATCAAGTGGCGGCTGACGTCGAGCTTTCCGAAATCGCTGGACACCATCTATGGCGGCGCCGAACAGGTGGCGAAGTACGTCGCCGAGATGACCGACAACAAGTTCCAGATCCAGGTATTCGCAGCAGGTGAGGTTGCGCCCGGCCTGCAGGCGCTCGATGCGACTTCGAACAGCACCGTCGAGATGTGCCACACCGTCTCCTATTATTACGTCGGCAAGGATCCGACTTTTGCGATCTTCGCCTCGGTTCCGTTCGGCCTCAATGCGCGGCAGGCAAACTCCTGGTGGTATCAGGGCGGCGGTATGGAGCTCGGCAACGAGTTCTTCAAGAAATTCGGCGTGATCGCCTTCCCCTGCGGCAATACCGGCACGCAGATGGGCGGCTGGTTCCGCAAGGAGATCAAGACTGTCGCCGACCTCTCGGGCCTCAAGATGCGCATCGGCGGCATTGCAGGCCAGGTGCTGCAGAAGGTCGGCGTGGTGCCGCAACAGCTCGCCGGCGGCGATATCTATCCGGCGCTGGAGAAGGGCACCATTGACGCCGCCGAATGGGTTGGTCCCTACGATGACGAGAAGCTCGGCTTTTCCAAGGTCGCCAAGTATTACTACTACCCCGGTTTCTGGGAAGGCGGCCCGATGGTCCACGCCTTCTGCAACCTGGAAAAATGGAATGCGCTGCCGAAGAACTACCAGGCGATTCTCACCAATGCCACGGCCAACGCCAACGCCTGGATGAACGCGCGTTACGATATGCAGAACCCATCCGCGCTGAAGCGCCTGGTCGCCGGCGGAACGCAGTTGCGTCCCTTCACCAACGAAGTGCTGGAGGCCTGCCTGAAGTCGACCAACGAGTTGTGGGCGGAACTGTCGGGCAAGAACGCCGACTTCAAGAAGTCGATCGACGCCATGCAGGCCTACCGCTCCGACCAGTATCTGTGGTGGCAGGTGGCCGAATACACCTACGACACCTTCATGATCCGCTCGCGCACCCGCGGCTGATCCGGCTTCCGAGGCGCAGCAAAGCGGCCCGGTTTCGTTAGGAAACCGGGTTTTTTGCATTTTAAGCGGGTTCGGGTATGGAATTGCGGAACCGGTTGTTCCAAGCTGGTTCCAGAGCCTCACCAAGAAGGCCGAGACGCACATCCAACAAGGACGGATCCCATGAAGCGAAGAGAGTTTTTGAAAGTCACCGCTATCGGCGCCGCCGGCGCTGCGACGATGGCGGCGCCCGCCATTGCCCAGTCGATGCCTGAGCTCAAATGGCGCCTTACGGCAAGCTGGCCGAAATCGCTGGATACGCTGTGGGGCGGCGTCGAATTGATGACCAAGCTCGTGGCCGAGGCCACCGACAACAAGTTCCAGATTCAGGCTTTTTCCGCCGGCGAGATCGTGCCGGGGCTGCAGGTGCTGGACGCGGTTCAGAACGCCACCGTCGAGATGGGGCATACCGCGTCCTACTATTACTTCGGCAAGGATCCGACCTTCGCCTTCGGCACCGCCGTGCCGTTCGGACCCAACCAGCGCCTCAACCAGGCCTGGTACATGATGGGCGGCGGCAAGGAGCTCCTGAACGAGTTTTACAAGAGCTACAACGTCACGTCGTTTCTGGCGGGCAATACCGGCTGCCAGATGGGCGGCTGGTTTCGCAAGGAGATCAACACCGTTGACGACCTCAAGGGCCTCAAGATGCGGATCGGGGGCTTTGCCGGGCGCGTGATGCAGAAAGTCGGCGTCGTACCGCAGCAGCTTGCTGGCGGCGACATTTATCCCGCGCTCGAAAAAGGCACGATCGACGCCGCCGAATGGGTCGGGCCCTATGACGACGAGAAGCTCGGCTTCAACAAGGTCGCGCCGCATTATTACTATCCCGGCTGGTGGGAGGGCGGTCCGATGCTGCTCGGCATGGTCAATCTGGAGAAATGGAACTCGCTGCCGAAAAACTATCAAAGCGTCCTTGAACAGGCGGGCGCGACCGCCAACAGCTGGATGATGGCGAAGTACGACCAGGGCAATCCGCCGGCGCTGAAGAAGCTGCTCGCCGGAGGCACCAAGCTGCACGCCTTTTCGCCGGCGATCATGCAGGCCTGCCTGAAGGCGGCCAGGGAATTGTACGCCGAAACCGCATCGACCAACCCGAACTTCAAGAAGGTGCTGGATTCGATGAACGGCTTCACCAACAACGGATACCAATGGTTCCAGGTCGCCGAACTCGGCTACGACAGCTTCATGGCGCGCAATCCGCAAGGCTGATCATAAAGGCTGATCGCGTCAGCTCGACACGTCAAAGCCCCGAAGCGAAAGCTTCGGGGCTTCTTTTTTCGGAGCGCCGCGCCGCTATTGCTTCGGCCCGCCGAAATCGAGCGGCGGCAGTTCGATCTGCGGCACTTCGATCCTGACCTTGCTGAGATCGACGTCGCGCTGCTTGTCGAGCAGGACGGTCACCACGGACGGGAAGGCGATGACGATCGCCACCATGATCGCCTGCAGACCGATCCATGGCACCGCGCCCCAATAGATGTCGGAGCTCTTGACCTCTTTGGGCGCCACGCCGCGCAGGTAGAACAGGGCGAAGCCGAACGGCGGATGCAGGAACGACGTCTGCATGTTGACGCAGAGCATGACGCCGAACCAGATCAGCGCGGCGTCAGCGCCGACGACCGGCGCCAGGACCTTCTGCGCGATCGGCGCGACCATCGGCAGGATGATGAACGCGATCTCGAAGAAGTCGAGGAAGAACGCCAGGAAGAAGACGAAGAGATTGATGAAGACCAGGAAGCCCCAGACGCCGCCCGGAATCGAGGTCAGATGGTGCTCGAGCCAGACGCCGCCGGAGACGCCGAGGAACACCACCGAAAAGCAGGTCGAGCCGATCAGGATGAAGACGACCATGGTGGAAAGGCGCATGGTCGAGGAGTAACCTTGCTTGATCAGGTCGCGCAGGTCGGGAATCCGGACGGCTTCCAGGCAAAGCCAGACCACGGCGAGATAGACCACCGCAAAGCTCAGCTTGAACATCAACCCCTTGCCGAGCATGACGCCGATGATGGCGCCGATGCCGGCGGCGGCGATGCCGATCAGCAGCATCTTGTGGCCCTTGTTGCTCAGCTCCTTGTGATGGATCGCAGCGAGGACGATGGCGCCGATGGCGCCCATTGCGCCGGCTTCCGTCGGCGTCGCCAATCCCAGCATCATGGTGCCAAGCACCACGAAGATCAGCACGGCCGAAGGAATGATTCCCATCAGGCATTTGCGCCAGAGCGGCCAGCCCCGCAACGTCAGCGCATCCCTGGGCACAGCAGGCACGTGATGGGGCAAGAAGAGTCCCAGTAAGAAGGTGTAGCCGGCGAACAGGGCGATCTGCAGCACCGAGGGTCCCCAGGCGCCGAGATACATGTCGCCGACCGACTTGCCGAGCTGGTCGGCCATCACGATCAGCACCAGCGAGGGCGGCACCAGCTGGGTGATGGTGCCGGATGCGGCCAGCACGCCAGTGATGTAGCGGATGTTGTAGCCGTAGCGGATCATCACCGGCATCGAGATCAGCGCCATGGCGATGACCTGCGCCGCCACCGTGCCGGTGATCGCGCCAAGGATGAAGCCGACGATGATGACGGAGTAGCCGAGGCCGCCGCGGATCGGGCCGAACAGCTGGCCCATCGAATCCAGCATGTCCTCGGCAAGACCGCAGCGTTCGAGGATCGAACCCATGAAGGTGAAGAAGGGAATCGCGAGCAGCAATTCGTTGGAGAGCACGCCGCCGAAAATTCGTCCGGGAATGGCCTGCAGAAAGTTCATGTCGAAAAAGCCAAGATAGATCGACAAGAATCCGAACGACAGTCCGAGCGCGGCCAGCGTGAAGGCCACCGGGAAGCCGATCAACATGGACAAAATCAAGCCGCCGAACATCAGCGGCGGCATCATGTCGAGCGTGATCATTGGGTCGGCCTCTCGTACTTCGCATCGATCACGACGTATCCCTTCAACGCAGCGATGCGCTTGATCACCTCGGAGACGCCTTGCAGCGCCAGCAGAACGAAGCCCACCGGCACGACGGCCTTGATCGGCCAGCGGACCAGGCCGCCGGCATTCATGGAGATCTCGCTGACGACGTAGGACTGCATGAAGAACGGCCAGGACAGATAGCTGAGCAGCAGGCAGGACGGGATCAGGAAGCACAGCGTCCCGATCAGGTCGAGCCAGAGCTGGCCGCGTTCCGACAGCATCAGGTAGAGAATCTCGACGCGAACATGCTCGTTGCGCTCGAAGGTGTAGGAGGCGCCGAACATCACGAACACCGCGAACATGTACCACTGCAGTTCCAGCCAGCTGTTCGAACTGTAGCCGAAGGCGTAGCGGATCATGGCGTTGGCGGCGCTGACGACGCAGGCGGCGAGCACCAGCCAGTTGCAGACGCTGCCCAGTTTCTTGTTGATCAGGTCGATGACAGAACTTATTGCCAGCAATGGGCGCATCACGCTCTCCTCGGGCGCATCATCGATGCGCGCCGGATTTTTTCGTTGATGTTGCGTCGCCGGCTTGCCCCCCGCGGATGGGGCCGCCGCCGCGCGAAAAGCGCGCAGGTCCGCCGCTCATTGGCTGGAGCAATTGCAACGATCGTCCTCCCCGTCCCGCGCTACCGCCGTCTTGACCGCATCATTGCAAGATGCGCTGGCTCGTTTCCGGCCGTGCAGGCGTGAAGCAGCCGCACCATTTCAGCGCGGCGTGGCGGCGTCAATTGAAAAATGGTCAAATTGACGCGGGGGTTAATTCGCTGGGCCGCCTGATCAAGCCACCCAGGATCGGAAACAAATCCGACGGTGGCCGTCAGCCGCCGGTCACGCTCATGTGGCGGCTGACGCTGGGGCGGTTGTGCCTGCGGTCGATGATGAAGTCGTGGCCCTTCGGCTTCAGCCCGATGGCGCGATCGATCGCGGCCGACAACAGGTCGTCGTCGGCAGAGGCCCGCAACGGCTTGCGCAAATCGGAGGCGTCCTCGTGGCCGAGGCAGGTGTGCAGGGTGCCGGTGCAGGTGATCCGTACCCGGTTACAGGACTCGCAGAAGTTATGGGTCATCGGCGTGATGAAGCCGAGCTTGCCGCCGGTCTCCGCTACCCGGACATAACGGGCGGGGCCTCCGGTGTCGTCGTCGAGATCTGTCAGCGTGTACTGCTGGGCGAGGCGCGCGCGCAACAGCGACAGCGGCAGGTACTGGTCGATCCGGCCTTCGCCGATGTCGCCCATCGGCATGACCTCGATCAGCGTCAGCGCCATGTCCTTGCTGTGCGCCCATTGCGTCAGCGCGGGTATCTCTTCCTCGTTCATGTTCTTCAGCGCCACCGCGTTGATCTTGACGGCAAGGCCGGCAGCGCGCGCCGCCTCGATGCCGGCCAAGACCTTGTCGAGATCGCCCCAGCGGGTGATGGCGCGGAATTTCGCCGCATCGAGCGTGTCGAGCGAGACGTTGACACGGCGCACGCCGCAGTCGTGGAGTTCGGTCGCAAAGCGCGCCAGTTGCGAACCGTTGGTGGTCAGCGTCAGCTCATCGAGCGCGCCGCTTCGCAAATGGCGCGACAGCGAACGCACCAGCGACATCACGTTGCGCCGGACCAGCGGCTCGCCGCCGGTGAGGCGCAACTTGCGCACGCCCTTGGCGATGAAGGCCGAGCACAGCCGGTCGACTTCCTCCAAGGTCAGCAGGTCCGCCTTGGGCAGGAACGTCATGTCCTCGGACATGCAATAGAAGCAGCGCAGGTCACAGCGGTCGGTCACCGAGACGCGCAGGTAACGGATGGTTCGGCCGAACGGATCGACCATCGGCGGGAACAGTCGGTCAGGTGAGTTCGACGAGGATCCGCTCATTCAGACATGCCTTGCAAATGGACCATAGCGCGCCGGTTCGCCCGCGCCACCGTGACACCGGCATACCGGCTTCGCCAAGCATAATCTATGGCGGTTTGGAACGAAATGGAGACCGGTCCGGGTGGCAAACCGCGCGACTGGCGGAGGTGCTTGCGGCCCACGCCTTCTTGGGACATCGGGGCCGGAAACGCTGCCCAGGCGAAACCGGCCATTACGGGCGGGCGGCAGCCTGGCCCAGGCTGTTCACGGCGTCCGCCAGGTCGCGCATATGGCCGATCAGCCGGTCCGGCTTGAGGTCGGCGATGGGAACATCGGTGTAGCCGAACTCGACGCCGATCACGGGAATGCCGGCCCGCCGCGCCACGCCGATGTCGGGCCCGGCGTCGCCGACCATGATGGTCGCGGCGATATGCCCGCCCGCCCGCGCCACGGTCTGTTGCAGGATGACCGGATCGGGCTTGGCGACGCCGAACGTGTCGGCGCCACAGATCGCCGAAAACCGCCGGCTCAGGCCCAGTTGGTCCAGTAGCCGCTTCGACAGCCATTCCAGCTTGTTGGTACACACCGCGAATCGATAACCCTGCGCCCCGAGATCGTCCAGGGCGGCTTCCAGCCCCTCGAACGGGCGGGAGGCGTCGGCGATGTGGGCGGCGTAGTAGTCGATGAAATCCCGCATCAAGCGATCGATGTCGGCGACGCCCATTGCGACGCCTTCCACCTCGAGCCCGCGCTCGATCAGCTTGCGGGCGCCGGCGCCGATCATGTTGCGCGCCGAATGCAGCGGCAAGGGCGCGATGCCCTCGCGGCCAAGCACGAAATTGAGCGCGGCGATCAGGTCGGGCGCGGTATCGACCAGCGTGCCGTCGAGGTCGAAGACAACGGTGCGGGGAAGGATCATCGGAATTCGCTATCCGCCGGCGCGCCTTCATGCAAGTAGGTTAGCTTATAACCTGCACGATCGTCCCCGTGCGCTGGCCTGTGGTACTGTTCCCGACGCCAAAACGGGGGTAGAGAAGCCTCACCAGGGGCTTGAGGGGCATCGTCAGCAGGTGGATATGGACCAGTTGAAGCGGCAGGCGGCGGCGCGGGCGCTGGAGCGGGTGCGGGACGGCATGAAGCTCGGGCTCGGCACCGGCTCGACCGCGAAGCATTTCGTCGAGCTGCTCGGCGAGAAGGTTGCGGGCGGGATGAAAGTGGTGGGCGTGCCGACCTCGGAGGCGACCCGTGCCCAGGCGGAAGCCTGCAAGATTCCGCTGACCACGCTCGATGCGATCGACCGGCTCGATCTCACGGTGGACGGCGCCGACGAGATCGATCCCGCGCTCAATCTGATCAAGGGCGGCGGCGGCGCGCTGTTGCGGGAAAAGATCGTGGCGGCCGCCTCGGATCGCATGATCGTGATTGCCGACGACAGCAAATGGGTCGATGTCCTCGGCCGTTTTCCGCTTCCGGTGGAGGTGATTCCGTTCGGACTGGCCGCAACGCAGCGGGCGATGGCGGCGGCATTTGCGCAAAGCGGCGTTTCCGGGCAAATGGTGCTCCGGAAGGGCCGGGACGGCCACGTTTTTGTCACCGATGGCGGCCACTGGATTGTCGATGCCCATCTTGGACGCATCGCGGAGGCGCCGCGCCTGGCGGGCCTCCTGAACCTGATCCCGGGCGTCGTCGAACACGGCTTGTTCATTGGTCTGGCGACCATCGCCATCCTGGCAAGTGGTCAGGGAATTCGCGTAGTTGAGCGGCGGTAACGCCGGTAAATGAGGAGAACTGGAATGATGCGCCTTTCAAGGATTTTGTCGGCGGCTGGCCTGTCTCTGGGGCTGGCGCTCGCCGCCGTCCCGGCTGACGCGCAGCAGAAGAGCGCGCCGGCGCCCGCGCCGGCCACGATTCCGGGGCTGAAGCCGGCGACGCCCGCGGCGCTCGCCGCCGCCAAGGAAATTCTGACCATGAAAAACGCGAGCGCGATGTACGCCAGCGCCGTTCCCAACATCGTCGAGCAGACCAAGAACGCATTGCTGCAAAGCAACCTCAACTACCAGAAGGATCTCAACGAGGTCGCGGTCCTGGTTGCCAAGGGTCTGGCCGGCCGTGAAAAGGAAATCGGCGACGGCATGGCCCAGGTCTATGCCAACGAGTTCACCGAGCAGGAGCTGAAGGACCTTGTGAACTTCTACAAGTCGCCGCTGGGCCAGAAGCTCTTGGCGAACGAGCCCCGCGCCATCCAGTTCAGCATGTCCTACATGAACCAGTGGGCGCAGAACTTCGCGGAAACGGTCAACGGCCAGTTCCGGGCCGAAATGAAGAAGCGCGGCAAGGAGATCTGATCCGGATCCGGCCGGGATCGGACGCGGGCGGGGGTGAAATGGCTGAGTTCGACGTCGATCTCTTCGTCATCGGCGGTGGCTCGGGCGGTGTTCGCGCCGCGCGCATCGCCGCCGGCCACGGCGCCAGGGTCATGGTCGCCGAGGAATACCGGATGGGCGGCACCTGCGTGATCCGCGGCTGCGTGCCGAAGAAGCTGTTCGTGCTCGGCTCGCACGTCCGCCACGAGATTGAGGATGCCAGGGGGTTCGGCTGGACCATCCCGCAATTTTCCTTCGACTGGCCGACGCTGGTCGCCAACAAGGACAAGGAAATCGCGCGCCTGGAAGGCATCTATGCCGCCAATGTCGAGAAGTCCGGCGCGCGCGTCGCAAAGACCCGCGCGGTGCTGGAAGACGCCCACACGCTGCGGCTTCTGACCGGCGAGAAGGTGACGGCCAGGTACATCCTGATCGCGACCGGCGGGGCGCCCAACCACGGGCGCGAGATTCCCGGCATCGAGCACGTCATCTCCTCGAACGAGGCGTTCGACCTGCCGAAGCTGCCAAAGCGGATCGTGATCCAGGGTGGCGGCTATATCGCGCTGGAATTCGCTGGCATCTTCGCCGGCTACGGCTCCGACGTCACCGTGGTCTATCGCGGCGACAACATTTTGCGCGGCTTCGACGAGGACGTCCGCAGGCACGTGCGCGCCGAGATGGAGAAGCAGGGCATCACCATTCTCACCGGCTGCACCGTCGACAAGGTCCACCGCCACGGCGACGAATTCACCACCCATCTGTCGAACGGCTCCAGCATTGCCTCCGACAAGGTGATGTTCGCGATCGGCCGGCATCCGAACGTCGCCAATCTCGGGCTCGAGAAGGCCGGCATCGCCATCAACCCGGCGAACGGCGGTATCGCCGTCGATGGCTGGTCGAAGACCTCGGTCGACAACATCTACGCGATCGGCGATGTCACCCATCGCACCAACCTGACGCCGGTTGCGATCCGCGAGGGCCATGCCTTTGCCGATACCGTGTTCGGCAAGCGGCCGGTCCAGGTCGATCACGCCACCATCCCGACCGCGGTATTCTCGCAGCCGGAAGTCGGCACCGTCGGCCTGACCGAAGCCGAGGCCCGCGCGCAATTCAGCCACGTCGACATCTACAAGGCCGATTTCCGCCCGATCAAGGCGACGATGTCGGGCCGCGACACCCGCGTGCTGATGAAGCTCGTGGTCGACGGCGCGAGCGACCGCGTTCTCGGCTGTCACATCGTCGGCGACACCGCCGCCGAAATCGTCCAGGCGGTCGCGATAGCTGTTAAGATGAAGGCGACCAAGGCCGATTTCGACGCGACCTTCGCGTTGCATCCGACCGCGGCCGAGGAACTGGTGACGATGCGGACGCCGACGGCGCGGCATGTCAGGGAAGCGGCGGAGTAGAGCCCTGCAACGGAGTTACCCCAACCATGATTGAATCAATCGGCATCGTCGGCGCGGGCACCATGGGCAACGGCATCGCGCAAGTATGCGCGGCGGCGGGTCTGCCCGTGGTCATGACGGATGTTTCCGATGCCGCGCTCACCCGCGGCATTTCGGTGGTCTCCTCCAGCCTGGAGCGGCTGGTCAACAAGCAGAAGATGACCGACGCCGATCGGAAGGCCGCGCTGGCGCGGATCACGACGAGCACGGACACGGCAGGATTTTCCACCTGCGATCTCGTGATCGAGGCGGCGACCGAGAATGAGGACCTGAAGGTGAAGATCCTCAAGGACCTCTGCGCAAAACTGCGGCCGCAAGCGCTGCTCGCCACCAACACGTCCTCGATCTCGATCACCAAGCTCGCCGCGGCCACCGACCGGCCGGACCGTTTTATCGGCATGCATTTCTTCAACCCGGTGCCGCTGATGGCGCTTCTGGAATTGATCCGGGGCCTGCAGACCTCCGACGCCACCCACGCCAGCGCCGAAGCCTTTGCCAAGCGGATCGGCAAGGTCTCCATCACCGCGAAGAACAGTCCGGGCTTTGCGGTCAACCGCATCCTGTGCCCGATGATCAACGAGGCGATCTTCGCGCTGCAGGAGGGGCTGGCGACGGCCGAAGACCTCGACGCCGGCATGAAGCTCGGCTGCAACCACCCGATCGGCCCGCTGGCGCTGGCCGACATGATCGGGCTCGACACCATGCTGTCGGTGATGGAGGTCTTCTACCAGGGATTCAACGACCCGAAATATCGCCCCGCGCCGTTGCTGAAGGAAATGGTCGCCGCCGGCCATCTCGGCCGCAAGTCGGGCCAGGGGTTTTACAGCTACGGCAAGCCGGCGTAGCGCGCCCCGCGATTACGTAGGATGGGTAGAGCGAAGCGAAACCCATCGATACTTGCGCGGAGGCGGCATGATGGGTTTCGCTTCGCTCTACCCATCCTACGCGTTCCAGCAATCAAAGGAATAACGCCATGCGTGTGGCAATTGTCGGCGCCGGCGGCGTCGGAGGCGGTTTTGGCGCGGCGCTGGCCAGGGCGGGCGCCGACGTCACCTTCATCGCGCGCGGCGCGCATCTGGCCGCCATGAGGCGCGAGGGGTTGAAAGTCCTCAGCCCGCGCGGCGACACCCATCTGGTGCCGACGCAGGCGACCGACAACCCCGCCGATATCGGCACCGTCGATTTCGTGCTGTTCTGCGTCAAGCTGTGGGACGTCGAAAGCGCGGGAACGGCGATCAAGCCGCTGGTCGGCAAGAGCACGGCGGTCATTCCGCTGCAGAACGGCATCGACGCCGCCGAGCGGCTGCTGCCGATCCTGGGCGGCCACGCCGTCATGGGCGGCGTGGCGCAAATCAGCGCGTCGATCGCAGCCCCCGGGATCATCCAGCAGGTCGGAACCTTCATGCGCGTGATCTTCGGCGAACTGGATGGCAAGCGCAGCCAGCGCGGTGAGGATTTTCTCGCGCTCTGCCTGAAGGCCGGCTTCGACGCGACGCTGAGCGATCAGATTCTCACCGAACTCTGGATGAAGTTCATCCTGCTTGCGACCAATGCCGGGATCACGGCGGCGACGCGTCAGCCGATCGGCAGGCTGCGCGACGATACCGACCTGCGCCCGATCATGATCGCCGCCTTCCAGGAAGTGATCGATGTCGGTCGGGCGAGGGGGATCGCCCTGCCGGCCGACGCGCTGGCGAAGATTCTCGATTTCGTCGGCCACGCGCCGCCGGCGATGAAGGCGTCGATGGCGCTCGATCTCGAACGCGGCAACCGGCTCGAACTGCCCTGGCTTAGCGGCAAGGTGGTGAGCCTCGGCCGTCAGCTTGGCGTCGCCACGCCGACGCACGCCATGATGTATGCGATGCTCAAGCCCTACGCGATGGGAACGCCGGCCTGAGTGGGACTTCATTTCGGATTGGGGTCGACAAGGCCCTTGGCGGGATTTTCGAGCTTTCCCGCCAACGCAAGCTGCAGGGCCTGTCCGAGTGCGCGGGCTGCATTCAGCACCTCCTGTTCGAATTCCTGGTCCTCATCCAGCGCTTGATGCGAGGTGGCATACGGCTCCATGTAGCCGATATAGCCTTCGGCTTCGCTCTTTCGGCCGGCCGAGATCAGCGACATGTCGGTCAACCAGTCCGAGAGCGAGCGGCGCAGGTCCTCCGCGCCGGCGCTGTCGCCGTGCACGACGAGCCCGAAGTAACGCCCGGCGAGGTGGCGCGGATACGGCCAGCCCTTAAGCTCAAGCGCCTTGGCTTCCTTCGCGCGCTTTCCGTGCGTCGAGGTGGGATCGGGGTTGCCGCCGTCCGCGCAAACCAGCCGGTCCATCATCGCCTTCAGCGCGGTCGGGACGTGATACCAGTTCACCGGCGTGACGATCAGGATGCCGTGGGCTGCGACCCAGAGCGGATAGATATCGTTCATCCAGTCGTCGGTCTGCCCGAGCGAATAATTCGGATAGCAGCTGCATGGCCAGTGGCAGAGCGGCATCGCGGTCGAGATGCAGGATTTGCAGGGGTGAATCTGGCGGCCGAACTCCGAGGTCAGGCGTGACAGGTCGAGGATATCGATCGCAAAACCCATTCCGGAGAACACCGGCTCCGCCAGCTTGACCAGTCGCCAGCTCTTCGACATCTCGCCGGGGCAGGTATGTTCGCTGCGCGCCGAACCGTTGATGATGAGAATGCGGCGTGGCAGGGCGGAATCGTCATGACGCCGCTGCGCTTCCATGATCGCGTCGCGCGCGGCCAGCCAGTCCACCGAGATTTCATAGTCGGGATCAGCGAACCCGGGACCGGCCTTGCGGGTCAGCGGGGCCTTGCGACCTCCGCTGTAGGCGTCCCACGCCGCTGCGACGATGGCATCCAGTTCGCGTTGCAGCGGCTGGAAGGCCGGATCGACGAAGCGGCTGCGATAGCGCTTCTCGAATTCCTCGCGCGGCAATTCGACCGGCGGCATCCCTTTCCGAACGTCTGGCGCCGGCATTCACCGCTCCCGTGCTGCAGCTTCGGGGTTGCCAACGCTGCAGGCGCCAACGAGGTTCCCGCCAGGGGTGGCGGGCTCTGATCGCTGCGAACTAGCCGGTGTTGGCCGCCCCGGTCGCCGAACCGTGGCCCGGCGCGGATAGCCTGACCTCGTGACCTTGCCGGAGCGCCAACGAAGCGGCGGCGACTGCGGCTTCGAAGGCCGACTCCTTGGTTTGGTAGACGTTCTCGGCCTTGCCGTCATGGCGCACGCGCCACTCGCCGCCGTGGCCGACGATCTCGTAGGATGCAAGTCCCATCTGCGTTCTCCTGTTTCCCTGTCAAACGAAGACGACCCATTCCGGTTCCCCGCAGCGCCTGGTGCGCGGAACCGCCGCGTTACCAGGACGTTGCGGCGTGATGACCACGCCTCGACAAAACGCCAAGGCCACGCCGCCAGGTCCCGATCGCGCCCCGCGACGGCGATCCGTCGGCGCTCTGACAACGACGAGGCTCCCGGCGAATTTCGTCCAAGCCCGGCGCGCACGCCGCAAATTCGTGAGGAGGTTTCCGGGCGGATTCAGGGATGACGATTATGTCGAACTGGAACGGGACTACAAATGGCAGGCGCATCTGCGCTGGCGTGACGGGCTCGGCGAAACGCAATTTGCGGCAAAGCTCCGTTCCGGCCGCTTCGCGGAAATAGCGGCGCTCGCCAGCCGCATCGAGTCGCGCACCAATCTGCTTTTCTCGTTCGAGAAGATGGCGTTGCGGGACGCGATCCGGTCCGAGGCGGGGGCGGAGGCGTTTTCGCGCGGGCTGTTCGATCTGTTGCACGGCGCGCGCGCGATGGAAGCGCGCTTCTCTTCCTGGATCGAAACCGTGGCCGCGCTGCCGCAGCGACAAACCCGGGTGCTGACCTGGCCGCTGGTAACGGTGTTTGGTTTTATCGCGCAACCCAGGACCCATTTTTTCTTCAAGCCGACCGTCACAAGGGAAGCCGCGCGACGCTACGGCGTCGAGCTTGCTTACGCTTCACGGCCCTCGTGGCCGCTGTATCGCGATCTCCTCTCGTTTGTCCGCCGCGTGCGAACCGACATTCAAGACCTCAAGCCGCGCGACATGATCGACTTGCAGTCGTTCCTTTGGGTTCAGGGTTCGGAAGAGTATCCGGACTAGGACGGCCGGAGAAGACTGCGCCAAGATAACGCGACGGGCAAACACGTAAAACCTGTCCAGCCAAAGGGGGCCACTGAACGAAAGCAAGCCTCGGGCGAAATGCGCTGCGAAATCGCAAAACTGTATCCATCGTCTTTGCGAGCGCAGCGAAGCAATCCATCGCGCCGCAAGGGAAGTAAGCATGGATTGCTTCGCTGCGCTCGCAATGACGACGTATAGGGAGCGCGTCAACGCTGCGCATCATCAACGATGCTCCGAACCACGAGGCCGCCGGCCCCCGACATTCGCGTCAGCGCGCTCCCCGCGCCGCCAGCCTGCCGGCGGGTTTCCTGGCCTGCGTCGCGCCGCCCGTCAGCGCCATCACCGACACCGCGACAACGCGATCAATGATTCCCTGAACGTCGTCGAGGTCGCATTTTCCTTCGGAAAGTTTTGTCAGCCGCTCGTTCTCCCGGATGGTGTGGTGCGACATCGCCAGCGCGAAATGCAGACCCCAATACAGATCGACGTCGTCGCGGCCGGGCATGGCGCGGCGCATCGCGGCGATGAATTTTCGCAAATGATCGACCTCGCGGTTCTTGATGCGGCGGATCGGCGGCACCGATTCGATCGAGGCGCGGATCATGAAGCGCGCCGCGGTCGATCCTTCGCGGTCGGGACCGAGACAGCCGCGCAAGGTCGGTCCCACCAGGGCGCGCAGGATGGCGTCGATCGGTGCCCTGCCGCCGCCCGTTTCCTCCGCGGTTTTCAATTCATTGAGCCGCTCGCGGTTGGTGGCCAGGCTGCGGGTGACGAACAACTCCGCGATAAGTTCGTCCTTGGAGCCGAAGTGATAGTTCACCGCGGCGAGGTTCACGCTGGCCTCCGCGACGATGTCCCGCAGCGTGACGTCGCCGAAGCCGCGATCGGCGTAAAGCCGTTCGGCTGCGGCGAGGATGGCAGACCTGGTCCGATCGCTCGACATATCAGGAACCCGCTTGCGGCGTTGCAATTCAAACAGTTGTATGAAACTATCGTTTGAAGGGCAGGAAAAGTCAATTCGCGCGGCGGCAGCGTCGCGTTTCGGCCCGATACGCGCCGTCGCCTCGCAGCCGCGAAATGCCTTGCGGGAATGCCGGGGCGGGCGGACAGTGCGGCCCAACGATCCCCGAAGCTGAAGGTCAGGAGCCTCCCATGGACTTCAATATGTCAGATCGCCAGAAAGAATGGCTCAACCGCGTGCAGGCGTTCATGAGCGCGCATGTCCGGCCCGCGGTGCCGATCTACCAGAAGCAGGACGCCGAGGGACCGCGCTGGAAGGTGATCCCGGTCCTCGAAGACCTCAAGAAGAGGGCCAGGGCCGAGGGCCTCTGGAACATGTTCATGCCGCCGTCGTCGCATGAGGACGACGAATTCCGCGGCGCGGGATTGACCAACCTCGAATACGCGCCGCTCGCAGAGGAAATGGGCCGCATCAGCTGGGCTTCGGAAGTGTTCAACTGTTCCGCCCCCGATACCGGCAACATGGAAGTGTTCATGCGCTACGCCTCCAGGGAGCAGAAGCGCAAATGGCTGCGGCCGCTGATGGACGGCGAAATCCGCTCCGCATTCCTGATGACCGAGCCGGCGGTGGCTTCCTCGGACGCGACCAATATCGAGACCCGCATTGAAAAGGACGGCGATCATTACGTCATCAACGGCCGCAAATGGTGGTCGTCGGGGATGGGCGATCCCCGCTGCAAGGTCGCGATCCTGATGGGCAAGACCGACCCGAAGGCCGCGCGGCACCAGGCGCAGTCCCAGATCATCGTTCCGCTCGACACCCCCGGTATCAAGGTCGAGAAGATGCTGCCGGTGTTCGGATTCGACGACGCGCCGCACGGCCACGCCCAGGTCCTGCTGGAGAACGTGCGCGTTCCCAAGGAGAATATCCTGCTCGGCGAGGGCAGGGGCTTCGAGATCGCGCAGGGCCGCCTCGGTCCCGGCCGCATCCATCACTGCATGCGCACCATCGGCAAGGCCGAGGCGGCGCTGGAGAAGATGGTGCGCCGGCTGTCGTCGCGCACCGCGTTCGGCAAGAAGATCATCGAACACTCGATCTGGGAACAGCGCATTGCCGAAGCCCGGACCGACATCGAGATGAACCGGCTGCTGTGCCTGAAGGCCGCCGACATGATGGACAAGGTCGGCAACAAGAGCGCGCAGCTCGAGATCGCCATGATCAAGGTGGCGGGGCCGAACATGGCGCTGAAGATCATCGACAACGCCATCCAGGCGTATGGCGGTGCCGGCGTCTCCGATGAGGCGGGGCTGGCCAGCGACTACGCGCATGTGCGCACGCTGCGGCTGGCGGACGGTCCGGACGAGGTGCATAACCGCGCCATTGCCAGACTTGAACTTCGGAAGTATGCAAACGCTGCGCAGTAACTGAAATAACGGGGGCGCGAACGCCGCGCTCTCTCAGCCGTCATTCCGGGGCGATGCGCAGCATCGAACCTCAGATGTGCGGTGCACATCGGGGAATCTCGAGGTTCCCCGGGGTGCAATTGCACTCCTGGGGTCTGGTCCTCCGGACCACCCCGGAACGACGGATAAGAAACGAAGGGGAGCGTCATCGTGGCCGACGGCGTCAGGAAAGACGAAGAGTTCTCCGGCACCAAGGAGGTCGAGGAGCGCCATCGCATTAACGAGGCGAACCTCGATCGCTGGATGGTTGAGCATGTCGAGGGCTACAAGGGGCCGTTGACGGTCCGCCAGTTCAAGGGCGGCCAGTCCAATCCGACCTACAAGCTGGAAACGCCGGCGCGAGCTTACGTGATGCGGCGCAAGCCGTTCGGCAAATTGTTGCCGTCGGCGCATGCGGTCGATCGCGAGTTCCGCGTCATTGCCGCGCTCGGCAAGCAGGGGTTTCCGGTCGCGAAGGCCTATGCGCTGTGCACCGACGACGCCGTGATCGGCGCAGCGTTCTATATCATGTCGATGGAAGAGGGCCGGGTGTTCTGGGATCCGACGCTGCCCTCGCAGACACCGGAAAACCGGCGCAAGATATTCACCAGCAAGATCGAGACGCTGGCGAAACTCCACATCTTCGAGCCCGACAAGATCGGGCTCGGCGATTTCGGCAAGCCGGGCAATTATTTCGCGCGCCAGGTCGATCGCTGGACCAAGCAGTACCGCGCGTCGGAAACGCAGCATATTCCAGAATTCGAGAAGGCGGCCGAGTGGCTGCCGAAAACCGTGCCGGAACAGAAGCGCGTTTCGATCGTCCATGGCGACTACCGCCTCGACAACATGATTTTCCACGCCACCGAACCGCGCGTGCAGGCGGTGCTGGACTGGGAGCTGTCGACGCTCGGCGACCCCATGGCCGACTTCACCTATTTGCTGATGCAGTGGATCATGCCGGGTCTCGCCAATGCCGATCTCAAGGCGCTCAACATTCCCGATATCGACGAGGCCGCGCAGATCTATTGCAAGGTCACCGGCAGCGCCGTGCCTGACCTGAACTGGTATTTTGCCTACAACATGTTTCGTCTGGCCGGCATCACCCAGGGCATCGCCGGGCGGGTTCGGGACGGCACCGCGTCCAACGCCAAGGCGCTGGAGTCGGCAGCGCGCACCGTGCCGCTGTCGAAGGCCGCGTGGGTATATGCGCAGAAGGCCGGCGCGACCTGACCTGGCTCGCGCTTTCCCCCAACCTTCGCGGCAGCCTCTTGATGGCCGTCTCGATGGCGGCGTTCACCATCAACGACGCCATCACCAAGGCGATGTCATCGGAGATGAACTTCGGCCAGATCATGCTGGTCCGCGGCGTGTTCGCGACCGTGCTGATCGGGGCGCTCGCCTGGCACCAGGGCGCGCTGCGCCCGCTGCGCACCCTGATGATGAAGCCGGTGGCGCTGCGGGTGTTCGGCGAAGTCGGCGGAACGATTACGTTCCTGGCCGCGATTGTGCATCTGCCGCTCGCCAATACCGCGGCCATCTTCCAGGCGTTGCCGCTGGCGGTGACGCTGGGGGCCGCGCTGACCCTGGGCGAGCCGGTCGGCTGGCGGCGCTGGTCGGCGATCGCGGCGGGCTTCATCGGCGTGCTCATCATCGTCCGGCCTGGGATGGAAGGCTTCAACCAGTTCGCGCTGCTGGCGCTGGTGTCGGTGGCCTTCAGCGCGCTGCGCGATCTCGCGACCAAGCGAATCCCGTCGCATATCCCGTCGCTGTTCATTACGCTGGTCACGACCGTGACGGTCACGATCGCGGGCGCTGCGATCCTGTTTCCGCTCGGCGGCTGGTCACCGCCTTCGACCGGCGGGCTCGGATTGCTGGCGTTGGGCGCGGTACTCGTGCTGATCGGCTACCAGTATCTGATCCAGGCGCTGCGCACCGGCGACATTTCGGCGGTGGCGCCGTTCCGCTACTCCGCGCTGCTGTGGGCGATGCTGCTCGGCTATCTCGTGTTCGGCGACGTGCCTGATGCGATGATGGTGCTGGGCGCCGCGATCATCGTGGCGTCCGGCCTCTACGCCTTCTACCGCGAGCGCATCCGCCGCAGCGCGGTGGCGGCGGCATCATCCGGCATGCCGCCCGACGGACTTTGACCATGATCCGGCGAAAGTCAGGCCGGCTTGCCGGTATAGGGCATCGAGGCGGTGAGGCCGCCATCGACCGGGATCGCCTGGCCGTTGACATAGGAGGCGTCGTCGCTGGCCAGAAACAGGCCCATCGCCGCGAGTTCGTGCGGCTGGCCGGCCCGCTTCAGGGGATTGAGTTGGCCGATCTTGCCGTCGGTGCCGCGCTGCCTGGCATTGTCGAAGATCGGCTTGGTCATGCCGGTTTCGATCAGGCCGGGGCAGACCGCATTGACGCGCACCCCGGTGCCGGACAGCGAGTAGGCGGTGGTTTGCACGAGGCTGATGACGCCGGCCTTGCTCGCCGCATAGGGATGGCCGCTGGCGCCGGCCTTCAGGCCCGCGACCGAGGCGGTGCAGACGATCGAGCCGGCCTTCTGGCTGATCATGTGCGGCATCGAATGCTTGATCGCGAGAAACGGCCCGATCAGATTGACGCGCAGCACCTCCTGCCATTGCTCCACGGTCTGCTCGGCCAGCGGCACCAGCCCGCCGCTGACGCCGGCATTGGCCCAGATCGCGTCGAGCCTGCCGTATTTCGAAACCGCCTTGTCGATGAAGGCCTTCACGTCGGCTTCCGAACCGGCATCCGCGACCACCGCCTCGACCGTACCGCCGGCGTCGCTGACGAGCCTGGCGGTTTCCTTCACGCCCTCGGCGCGGTCGACGATGACGAGCTTGGCGCCCTCGCTGGAGAACAGAACCGAGGCCGCGCGCCCGATGCCGCTGCCAGCGCCGGTGATGACGACGGATTTGCCCTCGAGGCGGCCCATGAGTGTCTCCCTGTCTGTTATTGTTTGTTTCGGTTCCGCGCCCCCGGCCTGCGGAATTCAAACAAGATTTCAAGCGCAAAGCACTCCGGCGATCAAAGTCACTTGAGGCCGGGTGTGCGTTAACGTAGGACACACAGTATTGAAGGGTCACCGCGATGTCCAATCCAGCCAAACCACATGACGCTTCGCACGCTGTTGCCGCCGGCGTGGTGGTGACTCGATGGTGGTGGGTGCGGCACGCGCCGGTCAGGGAAGACGGCGGCTGCATCTATGGGCAAGAGGACCTTGGCTGCGACACCAGCGATCGTGTGGTGTTCGACGCGGTCGGAAAAATTCTGCCGCGGGACGCGGTGTGGTACGCGAGCAGCCTGAAACGGACGCATCAGACAGCGGATGCGATTTGGGCGGCGGGATTCCCTAGGCCTGCTGCGATGCCGCACGAAGCGGCGTTCGCCGAGCAGCATCTCGGCGAGTGGCAGGGGCAGAACCGCGCGGCGTTCCTGGCGAGCCGTCCGTCCGGCAGCAACTGGTTTGCCGCGATCGACGAGCCGGCGCCCGGCGGCGAGAGCTTCATGGACCTCTACATCCGGGTCCGGCGCGGGATCGAGCGGATCACGGCCGAACATGCCGGCAAGGACATCATCGCGGTTGCGCATGGCGGAACGATCAAGGCGGCGATCGGGCTCGCCCTCGGCGGTCTGCCCGACAAGGGCCTTGCCTTCACCATCGACAATTGCTCGGTGACGCGGCTCGACCATCTCGCAAGTGCGGATCACAATGGCTGGCGGCTGCCGATGGTCAACCAGCAGCCATGGATCGCGGACGCCTCGCACAAGGCCATGCACCAGCCGGCGGGTCCGGAAGTCGCGCCGTCGCCGACCCAGCTGGCGTGAGGCCCCAATTATCGAAAACTGCGTGAGAAAAAATCAAAAGCCGGCCAAAGCGCCGGGTCAACATCGGGAGTGAGACATGAGCCTGTTCGATATGTCGGGAAAAGTCGCTGTCATCACCGGCTCCACCCGCGGCATTGGCCGCGCCATTGCCGAGCGGATGGCCGAGCATGGCGCCAAGGTCGTGATCTCCTCGCGCAAGCAGGATGTCTGCGACGCCGTCACCAAGGAGATCAATGACAAGTTCGGCAAGGGCACGGCGGTGGCGATCGCCGCCAACATTTCCAGCAAGGAGAACCTGCAGAACCTGGTCACCGAATCCAACCGGGCCTTCGGCAAGATCGACGTGCTGGTCTGCAACGCGGCGTCCAACCCCTACTACGGTCCGCTCGGCGGCATCTCCGACGAGCAGTTTCGAAAAATCCTGGACAACAACATCGTCGCCAACAACTGGCTGATCACCATGGTGGTTCCGCAGATGATCGAGCGGAAGGATGGTTCGATCGTGATCGTGTCGTCGATCGGCGGCCTGAAGGGCTCTACCGTGCTCGGCGCCTACGCCATCTCCAAGGCCGCCGACATGCAGCTCGCGCGCAACCTCGCCTGCGAATACGGCCAGCACAACATCCGGGTGAACTGCATCGCGCCCGGCCTGATCAAGACCGATTTCGCCAAAGCGCTATGGGACAATCCGGAGACGCTGAAGGCTTCGACCGCGCGTTCGCCGCTGCTGCGCATCGGCGTTCCCGACGAGATCGCGGGCGCTGCGGTACTGATGGGGTCGAAGGCGGGTGACTTCATGACCGGCCAGACCATCGTCATCGACGGCGGCGCAACGATCAGTTGAGAGGGGGCGGGACGGGGCGCATTTTCTACTCGCTGTCATCGTCCGCGAAGGCGGGCGATCCAGTAAACGCAGCCGTCTCGATTACAATCAATGTCACGGCGTACTGGATGCCCCGCTTTCGCGGGGCATGACAGCAAAGGGTATCGCGCGAACTCGGCTGTCCTCACTCCACCGCTGCGTACACCAGATTTCGCAGCATGTTGCGGATGTATTCGCGCTGGCCTGGGCCCTGCATCATGAACACGGCGAACATGTCCTCGGCGGGATCGATGAAGAAGAACGTGCCGGCCATCCCGCTCCAGAAGAACTGGCCTGTCGATCCCGGGAACGGCGCCATGCCCTGATGGGTGCGGACGGCGAAACCGAGGCCGAAGCCGTGGCCGGGGGGCATCAGCGGCGAGTCGACCTTGACGTTCGCGGAAAGGTGGTCGGACGCCATCAGTTGCAGCGTCTTGCGGCCGATGATCCTGACCCCGCCGAGCGCGCCGCCGCCGAGCAGCATCTGGCAGAACCGCGCGTAGTCCATGGTGGTCGAGACCAGCCCGCCGCCGCCGGACTCCATCACCGGCTGCTCCAGCATATTGAAGAGCTGGACCTTGTCGCCGTTCCAGGGATCGGTCGCAAAGGCCTCGGCAAGTCGCCCGGCGTTCGCCTCCGATGTGTGGAACGCCGTCTCCGTCATTTGCAGCGGCGCCAGGATGCGTTCGGTCAGGAAGACGCCAAGCGACTTGCCGGAGACGACCTCGATAATGCGGCCGAGGACGTCGGTGGAGCGGCTGTAATTCCATTCCGCGCCGGGCTGGCACATCAGCGGCATGCCGGCAATGATGGTGGCGTGCTCGGCGTTGCTGATCTTGCGGCTGCGCAGCCGCGACTGCTGGTAGAGCTGCTGGACGAGGCCGCTGCCGGTATGGTCGTAGGTCAGGCCCGAAGTGTGCCGCAACAGATCCTGGATCGTCATTGGTCGTTGCACCGGCACCAGTTCGAGCTTGCCGTTGTTCTCGACGCCGACCTTCTGGTCGGCGAACTCCGGGATGAACTTGGCGACCGCATCGCCCAGCACGAAGTGCCCGTCCTCGAGCAACATCATGATGCCGATGGAGACGATCGGCTTGGTCATCGAGAAGATGCGGAAGATGCTGTCATGCGCCATCGGCGTGGCGGTCGCCGGTCCCTGGCGGCCGATCGCGTCGAACCAGCCGATCTGGCCGCGCCGCGCCACCATGACGGTGGCGCCGGGCAGCGTTCCCTTGTCGACCTCGCGCTTGAAGGCGTCCGACACCCGCTGCAGCCGGACAGTCGAGAGCCCGATCGTCTCAGGCTTGGCGTGCGGCAGCGAAGGGGTCTGGGGGACGGAGGTCTGCCGGGCGGCGGTTTGCGCGTTCATGGTCTCTCCCGTTTGCTTTTTGTTGTTGGCGGCATGCGAAGTCTGGCGCAGAAGCCGTGCTTTGGATAGGGCGTAAAGCCGCTTGCCGCTTGCAAACCGGGCATGCCCTATGCTTGAAACGGCCCGAACCGGCCTGCGCACGCCGGTTCCCTGCAGGAGTGTAGCTCAATTGGTAGAGCACCGGTCTCCAAAACCGGGGGTCGCAGGTTCGAGCCCTGCCACTCCTGCCAGCTAATTCAAATACTTACGCCGATTGAGGGGGGCCGCCCTTTGGCGCTGTTCGTTTGGCGTCGCGGCAAGCCCGGCCATGTCCGCCGGTGGATGGACGGCGTGGGCCGGCTTTTCAACGCGCTTCGACCACGACCGATAATAGGCGACCGCCGTCATGATCGAGATGCCCGCGGCGCCGACCAGCAATTGGGCAACAATCCCGTTGGAGGTGGTTTCCAGGATAAAATAGCCGATGAACGACAGGTAGATTCCGACGGCAAAAACTTCGAGGGACTGCTGCCCGCATTTGATCAGCGGCCGCCAGATCGGGGCTTGTAGCGCCGGCGCATCGATCGGGATGAACCGCGCGGCGAGCGCGATCAGGACGGCCAGGTGCAGGAAGCGATACGGCGCCAGGTTGGTCTTGTCGTTGGGAGTAAAGGCCTCGTACAGAACCCGCGGAAACAACCTCTGCAGGTCGGGGATTAGCGCCGCCAGCGTCATGACGGCGGCGAACACCAGGTAAGCCAGCCCGAGGATGAGGAAGGTCCTTGAGCGCAGCAGGAAGTGCAGCGTATCGGCGCCGCCCATCGCCAGCCAGGCTCCCAGCACGAACAGAAGCTGCCACGCTAATGGATTGAAATACCACACCCCCGACGGATAGGACGGCAGGTTCCAATTGAATTGCCTTGCAAGGACATAGAGCAGCACCGATCCCAGCATGACCCAATTTCGGTGTCGCAGCATCAGCCACAGAACCGGCGGAAACGCGCCCATCAGGACGACGTACATCGGCAGCACGTCAAGGTTCAGCGGCTTGTATCTCAGCAGCAACGCCTGCGTGATCGCCTCGACCGGCGCGTTCAACAACAGGCGGACATTGAAGCGGTCGATAAGGTAGGGAGCGTTGAAATGATTCGACAGGAAATGGACGGAAGCCAGGTAGATCACGAGCAGCAAGACATGGGCCACATAGATTTGCCACACGCGCCGCAACAGCCGGGTTGTCCCAAAGACAAACCCGCCCTCCAGCATTCGCCGGCCAAAGACCAGCGCGGAGGTGTAGCCGGAAATGAACACGAACAGATCGGCGCCGTCGCTGAAGCCGTAGTTCCGGAACGAAAACCAGGCCAGTACGCTGGTGGAGACGTGGCCAAGGAACATCAGCCAGTTGGCGAGGCCCCGAAACAGGTCCAGCCGCAAATCCCGCTTCGACGGTGGAAGGGCAAGTTCGGCCCTCATTCTCAGCCCTATCTGATCGAGAGTCGGACGCCTCACAGCAGTTAAGTCCTGCCGCCTGGCCAAACGCGTTCCAGCTCGCCGTAAACCGCAAGATTATGGTGCAGACGCACGGGTTTGTTGAGCCAAGTCAAGTTATGGAACTCGCCGAGATACGCCGGTGAGGCAACGTCCCGCGCATGGGGTCCGCGGCGCAGGGCCGCAACGAACTGGCACCGCAACGAAACTTTCCGTGACATCCCGCCGTTGCAGCTCTGCGCCGGACGCGCGGCGCTTTCGCAACTGAGGAAAGAGCCCATGGGATTCTTGTGGCGGGTCCTGAAGGCCGCTGTATCCGGCTTCCTGGCCAACGATGCCCTGAGCCGCGGAGCTTCGATGGCCTTCTTCGCCGCGACGTCGCTGGCGCCGGTGCTGCTGATCGTCGTTGCCATCGCCGGCTTGGCGTTCGGGCAGGACACCGCGCGCGAAGCCATCAGCGCGGAACTCGGTCGCCTGCTGGGGCAGTCCGGCGGCGACTTCATCAAGTCTATTCTGGAACGATCGAGCGATCCCGCTTCAGGGGCCGCGGCGACGATCATCGGCGTCATCACCGTGCTGATCACGGCATCCGGCGTGTTCGGCGAGATGAGAACCGCCTTGAATGCCACATTCAAGGCCACCCCGGTCGAAGGGTCGATCTTCTCCATGATCAAAGCCCGCGCCGCCAGCCTTGGTCTCGTCGGTGCGCTCGGCTTCCTGCTGATCGTGTCTCTGGCCGCCAGCACCGGCTTGTCGGCGTTGGAAACCTGGTCTGCCGGCAAGGCCGTGCTGAGCGTTCTCAACATCGTGGTGTCTCTAGCGATCTTCACGCTGTTGTTCGCAGCGATATACCGGGTCTTGCCTGATGCCACGATCCGTTGGCGCCATCTTGTTCTAGGCGCATTTGTCACCGCATTGCTGTTCACCGTGGGCAAATCCTTGATTGGATGGTACCTCGGGCAGGCCGCCCCAAGTTCAGCTTACGGCGCGGCGGGCGCGCTCATCGTACTCATGTTCTGGATGTACTATTCCGCGCAGATATTCCTGTTCGGCGCCGAATTGACCAAAGCAATTGATGACGAGCACGCTTCCGCCGCTCATGAACAAACCTCCGGAACAAATCAACCGTCGCAGAGTTCGTTTAGAGAACACCAACTCGCAGGGCGGCGAATCCAATGACACAATCCCTAGACGCGCTGAAACGGAACTCGGAAAACAGCCGGGCGCAGCTTACTGCTACCGTAGACCGGTTGAAGGAGCAGATCACTGATACCGCCGAAGACCTCCGTTACAAGGTATCTGCTGAAGGCATCAAGGCCGAGGTTTCGGAGTTCATCAGCCACAAGACGCAGGGTTGGCTGGGTTCTCTTAAGGAACAGGCCATGGCTAATCCGATGCAGGCGATCGCCGTCGGAACCGCGATTGCCGTTCCCGTGATGAGGCTGGCGCGTGGATTTCCACTCCCGCTTTTGATGATCGGAGCTGGTCTCGCTCTCACTTCAAAGACCGTCCGCAGCCGCGCCGCTGAAATGGCCGCGCCCGCCGTGGAAAAGGTGCAGGACGTCATGGACGAAACCGCGGGGCACGCTCATTCACTTGCGTCCGGTATGCGGCAGGCAATTCATTCGGCGGAGAGCCGGGGGACGGATTTGGCGGGCGAGGCTGCGGATATTGCGGCCGACCTCAAGGATCGTGCCATGCGAGTGACCCATGACGTGACAGATAACCTGATATCTGGCATGGACGCCGCTTCCGCGAAGGCCAAAGAAGCGGTGGAGCGTGCGCGTGCGTCGGCTGTGCAGGCCGCGAACACTGCGCCCGCAGCCGCAGCCCGGGTCATCCGAGACAACGCGGCCTTGGTCGGTGGGCTGGGCGTGGCGATAGGCGTTATCCTCGCAGCTTCGCTCCCAAGAACGCGAGCAGAAGCTGAAGTTCTGGGCGGCGCCAGTGATCAGGTCAAGCAGGCCGCCACGACGGCTGCTCAATCAGGCCTGGCGATGGCAAAAGATCGGGTTCTTTCGGCTGCGGATGCGGCTACGCAAAGTTTTTCCAATGCAGAACTCGGTGAGCCGTCCAGGCGTCTCGCGGGTGACATGACCCAAAGGCTGAAAGAAGTAGCCGATGACGTTGTAACAACGGCGTTTGAACCTTCCCGTACATCATCTAGCTGAAAGAGACAGCCATGAGCGATTTCGACACCTCCACACGAAACGTCAAGTCTTCGCCGAACTCGAATGCTCAGAATGCAAAGACCGCTGGTTTGAAAAGCCAGGCGGTCGATGCGGGGGCCGATCTGAAACAGCGCGCTGCTGATTTGGTGCAGACATCGACCGACGCCGCCCGGGACAAGCTCAAGGATGCAGCTGACGCAGCGAAGGATGTGGCCTCTAGTGCCGCTGACAAGCTTCAGGATCAGGCGCGCGAGCAACAACGTAACGGGGCGGATTTCGTCGGCCGGCTTGCCGACAATATACGCGAAGCGGCGCGTGCTTTCGAAAACGATGTGCCTATCGCTGCGCGTAGCATCAGCTCGGCCGCAGGCTATGTTGACGTAGCCGCAGAAAAGATCCGCAATGGGAGTGTGCGTGATCTTCTGGATGGCGCGACTGACTTTGCAAGGCGTCAGCCGGCAGCATTTCTAGGTTTGTCGGTGCTCGCCGGTTTTGCCGCAGTGCGCTTCCTGAAGGCGTCTGCAAGGCCGTCCTCGACGAACGTGGCGGGAATGAGCTCCGCTCAACCCGAGTACGGGCGGACGTCACCTCAGGGGGGCGGCGCATCTTCATCCGCCTACCGCGCCCAAAACTCGTCTTTTGCGGGTCGGACGCCATGACGACGAAGACCGACCTCCGAACGATCTCCACTTTACTTGGCGATGCTTTTTCTCAGTTCGCCAAGCTGTTTCAGAACGAGGTGGACCTGGCGAAAGCTGAGGTTAGCGCGAAAGTGCAGCAAATCGGTGTGGCGGTGGGACTTTTCGCCGCTGGCGCGATCCTGGTCATCCCCGCGATTGTCATGGCCCTGATGGCCGTTTCGGCGGCGCTGATCGCCTCGGGTTGGTCGCAGCCGATGTCCTACCTGATGTCGGCCGTCGGCGCCGGCATCCTGGCTGCGATCTTGTTCCTGGTTGGCATGAGCCGATTGGACGCACGCAATCTGGCGCCGCGCGAAACGCTGAGTCAGTTGGAAAAAGACAAGGAAACCGTGAAAGGGATGGTGCGATGAGCGGAACCCAAGACAGCTTTTTCGAGGGGCTCACCACGGCTGTTCGTGATAATCCGCTGGCTGCGGCTTTGATCGGAGGCGGTGCACTCTGGCTGTTGATCCGAAGCGACAGTTTCAAGAGCGCGGCGGGGTCGGTCGCCGCCGCTGCCGCACCAGTCGGCGAGATGGGTGCTCGCGGTGGGCGGGCCGTCGCCGCAGCCATGGAAGACGGTTACGAGTCCGTGCGTGACCGAACCTTGCGGATGCAGGAGGAAGCTTCTCGGCGCATGGGTGACACCATCAAGGGCGCCAGAAGCACGACCTCCGATGCGCTGGCGGGCGCCATGGGGACAATCAACGAGCATTTTGACGACGGAGTTACGGGCGCGAGACAGGTATTTGACCGGATAGGGCGGGCTTTGCCCAGTAAAGATACGTTCATGCAGGCTCAGTCATCGCTTGCGGACCTGTTCGAGAGGCAGCCTTTGGTCCTTGGCGCCGTGGGCCTGGCGATCGGCGCTTCCGTGGCCGGCGCCGTTGCCAAGTCTGATCTTGAAGACGAGTGGGTGGGAGGGTTAAGCGATAGTGTGAAAGCAGACCTCGGCGCCCGTGCCTCGGCGGTATCAGAACGGGTGGGGGAAGCGGTCGATGGCCTTAAAGCCGATCTCGGCGGAGCCGGGGGAGACTACGTTGATCGACTTCAGCAAGCCGGTCGCAACGCGGTGAACGCCGCCCAGGCTAAGGTAAGTTCCTGAGCCATCGCAGTCAGAAATACACTATTATATCAAACGGTTGTCCCTGTTGCTTGCCGCTTAGCTGAAGAAAGCGGTCAGTAGGGCCATGTCCGATCTGGCCGGCGGCTCCCCGCGCAGGTCCGCATCGATGACCCGCCGACATGCATCAACAGTGATGGTGTCGCCGAGGTCGTTTGCCGCGTCGAGAACGGTCCAGGCCGTCTCGCCGGCTAGTCTTTCCTGATCTTGGCTTGTCAGTGCCATGGCGGTCTCGCTCGAAGATTGGACCCGCACAGCCTATCCGCGAGCCTTTAAAATCCAGATCGCACTTCGGGGAGGATTTGAGGCGGGGCGCTATCGGTTTGTTAACCATCGCCTTTCCGCGCCGCTGCGAAGAACTGTCAAAAAGACCGGCCCGGGGCCTCCCGCGCCCATACCTTGACCTTTGGCCGCACTGGCAGTAGATACCCGCCACCTGCTGCCGGCCCGTTAATGCGGATATCCGGCGCGGCTTCAAAATCCCCCGAACAATCGAGCCTGCTGTGCGGCTCATCCTTCGAGAGAGGGCTGGGCGCTGGAAAGCTGTTCGGATTCGCCGTAAATCGATTGCTGGCCTCAAAAAAGGACGCGGATACAAGACGATGGCTTTCAGCCCGTTCAAATTCCTGCAGGAAGTCCGCTCGGAGACCGCAAAGGTCACCTGGCCGACGCGCCGCGAGACGATGATCACCACGATCATGGTGTTCGTGATGGTCGCGCTGGCATCGGTATTCTTCTTCGCCGCGGATATGGTCATCCGCTACCTCGTCACGTTTCTGCTGGGCGTTCGCTGATGAGCACCGGGATCCAAGCGATGGACAAGCGCTGGTACATCGTTCACGCCTATTCCAACTTCGAGAAGAAGGTCGCGGAATCGATCCGCGAGCAGGCCAAGCAGCGCGGCCTGGAGGAATTGTTCGAGCAGGTGCTGGTGCCGACCGAAAAGGTCACCGAGATTCGCCGCGGCCGCAAGATCGACGCCGAGCGCAAGTTTTTCCCGGGCTACGTTCTGGTGAAGATGAAGCTGACCGACGAGGCGTTTCACCTCATCAAGAACACGCCCAAGGTGACCGGATTCCTTGGCGCTGAAAACAAGCCGATGCCGATCTCGGAATCCGAGGCGATGCGAATCCTGCACCAGGTGCAGGAAGGCGTCGAGCGCCCGAAGGCTTCGGTGTCGTTCGAAATCGGCGAGAACGTCCGCGTGGCCGATGGTCCGTTCGCGTCGTTCTCCGGCGTCGTTGAAGAAATCGACGAAGCGCGTTCGCGCGTGAAGGTCGCGGTGTCGATCTTCGGCCGTGCCACGCCCGTCGAACTGGAATTCGGTCAGGTCGAGAAAGTCTGATCGATACCGTCATTGCCGGGCTTGACCCGGCAATCCATCTGCCTCGTGAAATGCTTTTGCGAACGGCGATGGATACCCGGGTCAAGCCCGGGCATGACGAGTAGAGGAAGCGGCGACGCTTCCGCAATGCCGTGGAAGGGGACTGACGGTCGCCAACCGTCATGCGAACCGCACCACGGTCCTGTGAAGCTTCCGGATCGTCCGGAGCAACATGAGGAGCGATAGATGGCAAAGAAAGTGACCGGATACCTGAAATTGCAGGTGCCGGCCGGTGCGGCGAACCCTTCGCCCCCGATCGGTCCCGCGCTTGGTCAGCGCGGTCTCAACATCATGGAATTCTGCAAGGCGTTCAACGCGCAGACGCAGAAGGAAGAAAAGAACACCCCGATTCCGGTGGTGATCACGATCTACGCCGATCGTTCGTTCACCTTCGAGATGAAGACCCCCCCGATGTCCTTTTTCATCAAGAAGGCGGCCAAGCTGACGTCGGGCTCGAAGTTGCCGGGCCGTGACAAGGCCGGTGCGGTCACCAAGGCGCAGGTGCGCGAGATCGCCGAAGCAAAGATGAAGGATCTGAATTGCGACAGCATCGAAGCGGCCATGAAGATGGTCGAGGGCTCCGCCCGATCGATGGGCGTCGAGGTGGCGGGGTAACATCATGGCAATCGGAAAACGTTTGAAGAAGGCCCGCGAGGGCGTCGACCGCGAGAAACTCTATCCGCTCGCGGACGCCATCAAGATGGTCAAGGAACGCGCCAAGTCGAAGTTCGACGAGACGATCGAGATCGCGATCAACCTCGGCGTCGATCCGCGTCACGCCGACCAGATGGTTCGCGGCGTCGTCAACCTGCCGAACGGCACCGGCCGCACGCTGCGGGTCGGCGTGTTCGCCCGCGGAGCCAAGGCGGAAGAAGCCAAGGCCGCCGGTGCCGATGTCGTCGGCGCCGAAGACCTGGTCGAGAAAGTGCAGGGCGGTACGATCGACTTCGATCGCTGTATCGCCACCCCCGACATGATGCCGCTGGTCGGCCGCCTCGGTAAGGTGCTCGGTCCGCGCGGCATGATGCCCAACCCCAAGATCGGCACCGTGACAATGGATGTCACGACCGCCGTGAAGGGCGCCAAGGGCGGCTCGGTCGAGTTCCGCGTCGAGAAGGCCGGCATCGTGCAGGCCGGCATCGGCAAGGCGTCGTTCTCCGAAGAGAAGCTGGTGCAGAACGTCAAGGCGCTGGCCGATGCCGTCGCCAAGGCCAAGCCGGCCGGCTCCAAGGGCACCTACATCCAGCGCGTGGCGGTCTCCTCCACCATGGGCCCCGGCGTCAAGGTCGAGCCCGGCACGCTGCTCGGCTAGGTGATAGTGCCTGCGTGAATAGAGAAGGGCGGAATCGGGTGACCGGTTCCGCCTTTCGCGTTCCCGGGGGCTTGGCTGAATCGTCGCCCCGCCGGACGGCAAAGGAGCAAATATGCCCGAGAAGGTACTGATCTATTCCCGGTTTCCAAAAGCCCAGATGGTGCGCTTTGGCGAACGCTTCGAACTCCTCAACGCCGCCGGCCAGGCGCCCGACGCGGTGTTTTCGTCGCAACAGCTTGCCGGCGTTCGCGCCATGGTCACCGCAGGTGCGACGCCGCTCGGGGGCGAAGCGATGGACCTGATGCCTGATCTCGGCGTCATCGTCTGCTACGGCACCGGATATGACGGCGTCGATCTCGCCGCGGCGTCCAAGCGCGGGATTGCGGTCGGCCACAGTCCGGGCGCGAACGCAGCCTCGGTCGCGGATATCGCAGTCACCTTGATGCTGGCAACGACGCGGCGGCTCCTGGTGGCGGACGACTATGTGCGAAGCGGCAATTGGGCGGCGGCGAAACCGTCGCCGATGATGCGCCCGCAGCCGGGCATGCTCGGGCGCAGGATTGGCGTCTATGGCATGGGCGAGATCGGCCGCAAAATCGCGGCGCGTGTCGCCGCCTTCGAGACCGAGGTCGGCTATTTCAGCCGCAGCCGGCACGACGTGCCCTATCGATATTTTCCGACGCTGGAGGCGCTGACTGAGTGGTGCAGCGTCCTGATGGTCGCGGTGCGGGCGGGGGCGGATACCAACCACGCCGTGGACGCCGACATCCTGCGCAAACTCGGCAAGGACGGTCACGTCGTCAACATCTCGCGCGGCTCCGTGATCGACCAGAAGGCCCTGGTCGCGGCGCTGGCCGACCAGACCATCGCCGGCGCCGGCCTCGACGTGTACGAGAAGGAACCGCACGCGCCGGATGCGCTGACCGCGCTGCCCAATGTCGTGCTGTCCCCGCACATCGGCGGCCATACGCTGGAATCGCATGTGGCAATGCAGGACTGCGTGATCGCCAATCTGGAGGCGTTCTTCGCCGGAAAGCCGCTGCCTTACGAGGTGAAACTCGGCTGATCGAGCCCCCAGCGTCAGCGGTACCCCGCAGCGCCCGGGCTCAAAATCGCGAAAACAACCCCATGCAAAGGAGAGCCGATCCTAGACCAGGGCGTGCCATCGGAAATCGCTAAATCGCGGAAATCCGCGCGACGTCGCCGGCCAAAGAAAGTTCGGTACCAATCTGGACCTAAATCCGGGGAAGGGTTGGCAACTGGTCTGAATTTTGCCCTTGGCAAGCCGGATGAGACTCGTTAAAGAGCGGTTTCCGGGCGTGCTGGCGGTTGCTGGCGCGTCCGTGCTCGCATTCCGAAAATCCGATACGGTAGGAGATCATTCCTTTCAGGACATCCGCTTTGGATTGCTCGAAAGGAAGGAAAGCCTATCGCCCGGTGGAATGCGGCAGGGGTCTTTCGGCTTGCCGGATGGCCTCGATCCTGTCCGAGACTGCAGGCGCCTGCGAAGAAGTTTTCGTTTCTTCAAGGGCTTAATTCACTGCCTGCATAGACGGGTGAAGACCGGATTTCGCCTGGACGCCGCGCTTCGCGGCGCGATGGCTGATTTGGTTCGAACCTCGACACCCCGCGCCATCTGGTTCGGGAGGGCAGGCTTTTCAGATGTCGTCCTGCCCGGCGTGTCCTTGAGACTGGTGTCTAGAGGTCAGGTTTTGGGCGAGACGATGGGTGCAACCCGGCGGTCTCGCTTCCAGCGAAGGCCGCCAACCGGAGAGAGCTTGCTGTGGAAAGAGCGGCAAAAAAGGACGCGGTTGAGGCGCTGAACGAGGTCTTCAAGACCACCAGCGTCGCGGTCGTCGCCCACTATTCCGGCCTCACCGTGGCCCAGATGCAGAAGCTGCGCATGCAGATGAAGCAGGCGGGCGCCTCGGTAAAGGTCTCGAAGAACCGTCTCGCCAAGATTGCTCTTGAAGGCACGGATGTCGTTGCCATCGGCTCCCTGTTGAAGGGACCGACCGTGATCGCGACTTCAAACGATCCGGTAGCGGCGCCGAAGGTTGCCATCGAATTCGCCAAGACGAACGAGCAGTTCGTGATTCTCGGCGGGTCGATGGGTAAGACCGTCCTGGATGTGAACGGCGTGAAGGCGCTTGCCTCATTGCCGTCGCTGGACGAACTGCGCGGCAAGATCGTCGGCCTGCTGGTGGCACCGGCGACCAAGATCGCCCAGCTCTCCACTGCGCCCGCAGCCAAGCTCGCGCGCGTCATCCAGGCCTATGCCTCAAAGAGCGAAGCGGCCTGACCCTTCGCAAATCAAACCTGGTTCGAATCAAACGTTTAAGGGAACTGATCAATGGCTGACCTACAGAAAATCGTCGACGACCTCTCGAGCCTGACGGTGCTCGAAGCTGCCGAGCTTGCCAAGCTGCTCGAAGAAAAGTGGGGCGTCTCGGCCGCTGCCGCGGTTGCGGTCGCGGGTCCCGCGGGTGGGGGCGCCGCTGCTGCACCGGCCGAAGAGAAGACCGAGTTCACGGTCATGCTCACCGCCGCCGGCGAAAAGAAGATCGAAGTCATCAAGGAAGTCCGCGCCATCACCGGGCTGGGCCTCAAGGAAGCCAAGGATCTCGTCGAAGGCGCCCCCAAGGCAGTCAAGGAAGGCGTGAACAAGGACGAGGCCGACAAGATCAAGGCGCAGCTCGAAAAGGCCGGCGCCAAGGTCGAGTTGAAGTAAGGCTACACAGGAACGTGTGGGGATTCGCGGGGTTGGCCCCTCGAATCTCCACGATCGCCTTCTCATATCGGGATGGCAGCAGGAAAACGCGGTAGGCGACGGGGACAGCAGGTTCCTGACGTAAGCCGTTGGGAGACAGTCAAATTTCGGGCTTTTTCAGTCCGTGAAGCGAAGGTTGTGACGGGCGGGGTGCAGTCAAGCGCCGCGCGCGTCGTTTTGCGTTTCTGAGGGCGGAGAACGGGTTTGGGAAATAATTCCTGAAGCTGGGCTTTGTTCCTTTCGAGCGATCCGAAATTCAACCCGGGGGCGACGGAAGTCGCGCTTCGGAAGCTTCGCCTGTCAGGGCGACGAAAATGAGAGGCCACGATGGCGCAGCAGACATTCACCGGTCGCAAACGCGTTCGCAAGTTCTTCGGACACATCAAGGAAGTCGCGGAGATGCCGAACCTGATCGAGGTTCAGAAGGCGTCCTATGACCAGTTCCTGATGGTCGACGAACCGCAAGGCGGCCGGCTGGATGAGGGCCTGCAGGCGGTGTTCCGTTCGGTATTCCCGATCTCTGACTTCTCGGGCACCTCGATGCTGGAGTTCGTCCGCTACGAATTCGAGCCGCCGAAATACGACGTCGACGAGTGCCGCCAGCGCGGCATGACCTACGCTGCCCCGCTGAAGGTGACGCTGCGCCTGATCGTGTTCGATATCGACGAGGAAACCGGCGCCAAGTCGGTGAAGGACATCAAGGAGCAGGACGTCTACATGGGCGATATCCCGCTCATGACCATGAACGGCACCTTCGTCGTCAACGGCACCGAGCGCGTGATCGTTTCGCAGATGCACCGTTCGCCCGGCGTGTTCTTCGACCACGACAAGGGCAAGACCCATTCGTCCGGCAAGCTGTTGTTTGCCGCCCGCGTGATTCCGTATCGCGGCTCCTGGCTCGACATCGAGTTCGACGCCAAGGACATCGTGTTCGCGCGCATCGACCGCCGCCGCAAGATCCCCGTGACCTCGCTGATGTACGCCCTTGGCCTCGACGGCGAGACCATCCTGTCCACCTTCTACAAGAAGATCAGCTACAAGCGGGCCAAGGACGGCTGGCGCGTGCCGTTCGACGCGATGCGTTTCCGCGGCTACAGCACCATCAACGATCTGATCGACGCCGATTCCGGCAAGGTCGTACTCGAGGCGGGCAAGAAACTGACCGTGCGCAGCGCGCGCCAGCTGCAGGAAAAGGGACTGAAGGCACTGCGCCTGTCGGATGAAGAACTGATCGGCAACTATCTCGCCGAGGATCTCGTCAATCCGAAGACCGGTGAAATCTACGCCGAAGCCGGCGAGGAACTGACCGAGAAGTCGCTGAAGGCGCTCAACGAGCAAGGTTACAAGGAACTGCCGTTGCTCGATATCGACCACGTCAATGTCGGCGCCTACATCCGCAACACCCTGCATGCCGACAAGAACCTGACCCGCGAGGACGCGCTGTTCGACATCTATCGCGTGATGCGTCCGGGCGAGCCGCCGACCATCGACTCCGCCCAGACCATGTTCCAGTCGCTGTTCTTCGACTCCGAGCGCTACGACCTGTCCGCGGTCGGCCGCGTCAAGATGAACATGCGCCTTGAGCTCGACGCTCCCGATACCCACCGCACGCTGCGCAAGGAAGACATCCTGGCCGTCATCAAGACCCTGGTCGATCTGCGCGACGGCAAGGGCGAGATCGACGACATCGACCATCTCGGCAACCGCCGTGTGCGTTCGGTCGGCGAATTGATGGAGAACCAGTACCGCATCGGCCTCTTGCGCATGGAACGCGCGATCAAGGAGCGGATGTCCAGCGTCGATATCGACACCGTGATGCCGCAGGACCTGATCAACGCCAAGCCGGCGGCCGCCGCCGTGCGCGAGTTCTTCGGCTCATCGCAGCTGTCGCAGTTCATGGACCAGACCAATCCGCTGTCGGAAATCACCCACAAGCGCCGTCTCTCGGCGCTTGGACCGGGCGGCCTGACCCGCGAACGCGCCGGCTTCGAGGTGCGCGACGTGCATCCGACGCATTACGGCCGCATCTGCCCGATCGAAACGCCGGAAGGCCCGAACATCGGTCTGATCAACTCGCTGGCGACGTTTGCGCGCGTCAACAAGTATGGCTTCGTCGAGACGCCCTATCGCAAGGTCAAGGACGGCCGCGTTACCGACGAGGTCGTATACCTTTCCGCAATGGAGGAGGGGCGCTATCGCGTCGCGCAGGCCAACGTGCCGCTCGACGCCAAGGGCCGCTTCACCGAAGACCTGATCGTCTGCCGCCACGCCGGCGAGGTGCTGCCGATCACGCCCGACAAGGTCGATTACATGGACGTGTCGCCGAAGCAGCTGGTTTCGGTCGCCGCCGCCCTGATCCCGTTCCTGGAGAACGACGACGCCAACCGGGCGCTGATGGGCTCGAACATGCAGCGCCAGGCGGTGCCGCTGGTTCGTGCCGAGGCGCCGTTCGTCGGCACCGGCATGGAAGGCGTGGTGGCCCGCGACTCCGGTGCGGCGATCGCCGCCCGTCGCTCCGGCGTGATCGACCAGATCGACGCCACCCGTATCGTGATCCGCGCCACCGAGGATCTCGATCCGACCAAGTCGGGCGTCGATATCTACCGGCTGATGAAGTACCAGCGCTCCAACCAGTCGACCTGCATCAACCAGCGCCCGCTGGTCAAGGTCGGCGATATCGTCCGCAAGGGCGACATCATCGCCGACGGCCCCTCGACCGATCTCGGCGAGCTCGCGCTCGGCCGCAACGTGCTGGTCGCGTTCATGCCCTGGAACGGCTACAACTTCGAAGATTCGATCCTGCTCTCGGAGCGGATCGTGAAGGACGACGTCTTCACCTCGATTCACATCGAGGAGTTCGAGGTGATGGCGCGCGACACCAAGCTCGGACCCGAGGAAATCACCCGCGACATTCCGAACGTCTCCGAGGAAGCGCTCAAGAACCTCGACGAAGCCGGCATTGTCTATATCGGCGCCGAAGTCCGCGCCGGCGACATCCTGGTCGGAAAGATCACGCCAAAGGGCGAAAGCCCGATGACGCCGGAAGAAAAGCTGCTGCGCGCCATCTTCGGTGAAAAGGCCTCCGACGTCCGCGATACGTCGCTGCGCGTGCCTCCGGGCGTGCAGGGCACGATCGTGGAAGTTCGGGTCTTCAACCGCCACGGCGTCGACAAGGACGAGCGCGCGCTGGCGATCGAGCGGGAAGAGATCGAGCGCCTGGCCAAGGACCGCGACGACGAACAGGCGATCCTCGACCGCAACGTCTATGGCCGTCTCTCGGAGCTGCTGGAGAATCGCCAGGGCATCGCCGGCCCGAAGGGCTTCAAGAAGGACACCAAGATCACGCGCGCCGTGCTCGAGGAGCATCCGAAGTCGCAGTGGTGGCTGTTCGCTTCGCCCAACGACAAGCTGATGAGCGAAATCGAGGCGATGCGGAAGCAGTACGACGAATCGAAGAAGGGCCTTGAACAGCGCTTCCTCGACAAGGTCGAGAAGCTGCAGCGCGGCGACGAACTGCCGCCCGGCGTGATGAAGATGGTCAAGGTCTTCGTCGCGGTGAAGCGCAAGATCCAACCCGGCGACAAGATGGCCGGCCGGCACGGCAACAAAGGCGTGGTGTCCAAGATCGTTCCGATCGAGGACATGCCGTTCCTCGAGGACGGCACCCATGCCGATATCGTGCTCAATCCGCTCGGTGTTCCCTCGCGTATGAACGTCGGCCAGATTCTGGAGACGCATCTCGGCTGGGCTTGCGCCGGCCTCGGCAAGCGCATCGGCCAGACCATCGACGCATATTATCACAGGCAGGACCTCAAGCCGCTGCGCGAGACCCTGAAGAAGATCTATGGCGACGATGAAACCATCAAGACGCTGAACGAATCCGAGCTGGTTGAGCTCGGCAAGAACCTGAGCCACGGCGTTCCGATCGCCACACCGGTGTTCGACGGCGCCAAGGAAGCCGACATCGAGGAAATGCTGAAGCTCGCGGGCCTCGACGCCTCCGGGCAGTCGACCGTCTATGACGGCCGTACCGGCGACTCGTTCGATCGCAAGGTCACGGTCGGCTACATCTACATGCTCAAGCTGCACCATCTGGTCGACGACAAGATCCACGCGCGTTCGATCGGGCCGTACTCGCTCGTCACCCAGCAGCCGCTGGGCGGCAAGGCGCAGTTCGGCGGCCAGCGCTTCGGCGAAATGGAGGTGTGGGCGCTGGAGGCCTATGGCGCGGCCTACACGCTGCAGGAAATGCTGACCGTGAAGTCGGACGACGTCGCAGGCCGTACCAAGGTGTACGAGGCGATCGTGCGCGGCGACGACACGTTCGAGGCGGGTATCCCTGAATCGTTCAACGTGCTGGTCAAGGAAATGCGCTCGCTCGGCCTCAACGTCGACCTGCACAATTCCAAGATCGGTCCGGGGACGGCGTCAGAGGCGGCTGAGTAACGCAGACATTCCATGTCCGGCCGGAGCGCGAAGCCTGTCTTCGCGCAGACTGGCCGGGCATTCGCGCCCCTCTCGGACGTTGAGCAGGGACGCGCGCTAGATCGAGAGTTTCGAATTTGCTGCCGGTGACGATCGGCACGCGAGGAGAAGACGATGAACCAAGAAATTATGAATCTCTTCAATCCGACGACCCCGGCCCAGGTCTTCGACCAGATCCGGATTTCAATTGCGTCCCCGGAGAAGATTCTGTCCTGGTCCTACGGCGAGATCAAGAAGCCGGAGACCATCAACTACCGGACCTTCAAGCCGGAGCGCGACGGCTTGTTCTGCGCCCGCATCTTCGGGCCGATCAAGGATTACGAATGCTTGTGCGGCAAGTACAAGCGGATGAAGTACAAGGGCATTATCTGCGAAAAGTGTTCGGTCGAAGTGACGCTTTCGCGCGTCCGGCGCGAGCGCATGGGTCACATCGAACTGGCCGCGCCGGTTGCCCACATCTGGTTCCTGAAGTCGCTGCCGTCCCGCATCGGCCTTCTGCTCGATATGACGCTGAAGGATCTCGAGCGGATCCTCTACTTTGAATACTACGTGGTGCTGGAGCCCGGACTGACCGCGCTGAAGGACCGTCAGCTGCTGTCGGAGGACGAGTACCTGAAGGCGCAGGACGAATACGGCCAGGACAGCTTTACCGCCATGATCGGCGCCGAAGCGATCCGCGAGCTGTTGAAGGGTCTTGAGCTTGAGAAACTCGAGATTTCGCTGCGCGCCGAGATGCACGAGACCGAGTCCGACATCAAGCACAAGAAGCTCGCCAAGCGCCTGAAGATCGTCGAGGCCTTCCGCTATTCCGGCAACAAGCCGGAATGGATGATCCTGACCGTGGTGCCGGTGATTCCGCCGGACCTGCGGCCGCTGGTGCCGCTCGACGGCGGTCGCTTCGCGACGTCGGATCTCAACGACCTCTACCGTCGCGTCATCAACCGCAACAATCGCCTGAAGCGGCTGATGGAATTGCGCGCGCCTGACATCATCATCCGCAACGAAAAGCGCATGCTGCAGGAGGCCGTCGACGCATTGTTCGACAACGGCCGCCGCGGCCGCGTCATCACCGGCGCCAACAAGCGTCCGCTGAAGTCGCTGGCCGACATGCTCAAGGGCAAGCAGGGCCGCTTCCGGCAGAATCTGCTCGGCAAGCGCGTCGACTATTCCGGCCGGTCGGTGATTGTGGTCGGCCCCGAACTGCGCCTGCACCAGTGCGGCCTGCCCAAGAAGATGGCGCTGGAGCTGTTCAAGCCGTTCATCTATTCGCGGCTCGACGCCAAGGGGCTCTCCACCACCGTAAAGCAGGCGAAGAAGCTGGTCGAAAAGGAACGTCCCGAGGTCTGGGACATCCTCGACGAGGTGATCCGCGAGCATCCGGTGCTGCTGAACCGGGCGCCGACGCTGCATCGTCTCGGCATCCAGGCGTTCGAGCCGGTGCTGATCGAAGGCAAGGCGATCCAGCTGCATCCGCTGGTTTGCGCGGCATTCAACGCCGACTTCGACGGCGACCAGATGGCGGTGCACGTGCCCCTGTCGCTGGAGGCCCAGCTCGAAGCGCGCGTGCTGATGATGTCGACCAACAACATCCTGCATCCGGCCAACGGCCAGCCGATCATCGTGCCGTCGCAGGACATCGTGCTCGGCCTGTATTATCTTTCGATCATGCGTGAAGGCCTGCCCGGCGAGGGCAAGATCTTCGGCGAGACAGCCGAGCTCGAGCACGCCCTGCATTCCAAGGTCATCCACCTCCACACCAAGATCAAGTACCGGTGGGACGGCATCGACGAGACCGGCAAGCGGGCCAGGCGCTGGATCGAAACCACCGCCGGTCGCGTCATGCTCGGCAACGTGCTGCCAAGCTCGGCGAAGATTCCGTTCGACATCATCAACAAGCTGATGACCAAGCGCGAAATCTCCAGCGTGATCGACCAGGTCTACCGTCACTGCGGCCAGAAGGAGACGGTGATCTTCTGCGACCGCATCATGGCGCTCGGCTTCTACAACGCGTTCAAGGCCGGCATTTCCTTCGGCAAGGACGACATGGTGGTTCCGCACAGCAAGTGGAAGATCGTCGACTCGACCCGTGCGCTGGCGAAGGATTTCGAGCAGCAGTACAATGACGGCCTGATCACCCATGGCGAGAAGTACAACAAGGTGGTCGACGCCTGGTCGAAGGCGACCGAAGAAATCGCCAAGGAGATGATGAAGGAAATCTCCTCGACCAAGAAGAACGCCAAGGGCGCCGACGCCGACATCAACTCGATCTACATGATGGCGCATTCGGGCGCGCGCGGTTCGCCGGCGCAGATGCGCCAGCTCGCCGGCATGCGCGGCCTGATGGCAAAGCCGTCGGGCGAGATCATCGAAACGCCGATTATTTCCAACTTCAAGGAAGGCCTTTCGGTGCTCGAGTACTTCAACTCGACCCACGGCGCCCGCAAGGGCCTGGCGGATACCGCGTTGAAGACCGCGAACTCCGGCTACCTGACCCGCCGTCTGGTCGACGTGGCGCAGGACTGCATCATCACGCAGGACGATTGCGGCACCAAGCTTGGCATCAAGATGCGCGCCATCATCGACGCCGGCACGGTCGTGGCCTCGCTGGCATCGCGCATTCTCGGCCGCACCGCGGGCGAGGATCTGCGCGATCCCGCGACCAGCAAGGTCGTGGTCAAGCGCGGCACGCTGATGGAGGAGACGCATGTCGACGCCATCCAGCAGGCCGGCATCCAGGAAGTGAAGATTCGCTCGGCCCTGACCTGCGAACTCGTCAATGGGATCTGCGGCAAGTGCTACGGTCGCGATCTCGCCCGCGGTACGCCGGTCAACCATGGCGAGGCGGTCGGCGTCATCGCCGCCCAGTCGATCGGTGAACCCGGCACGCAGCTGACGATGCGGACGTTCCACATCGGCGGCGCGGCGCAGATCAACGAGCAATCGTTCATCGAGTCGAATTTCGACGGCAAGGTGACGATCAAGAACAAGGCCATCTCCAAGAACAGCGAGGGTCATCTGATCGCGATGGTCCGCAACATGGTGGTCGCCATCACCGATTCCGATGGCGCCGAGCGTGCGACCCACCGCATCCAGTACGGCGCGCGGATGCATGTCGACGAAGGCGATACGGTCAAGCGCGGCCAGCGCATCGCCGAATGGGATCCCTATAGCCGTCCGGTTCTTACCGAAGTGGAAGGCACGATCGGGTTCGAGGATCTGGTCGAAGGCCAGTCGATCTCGGAAACGCTGGACGAATCCACCGGTATCGCCAAGCGCGTCGTGACCGACTGGCGGGCGTCGCGGGGCGGAGCGGACCTCCGACCGGCGATCGTCGTCAAGGGCAAGGACGGCAAGGTGCTGAAGCTGGCGCGTGGCGGCGATGCCCGCTACATGCTGTCGGTCGACGGCATCCTGTCGGTCGACGTCGGCGCCAAGGTCAAGGCGGGCGACATCCTGGCGCGTATCTCCACCGAAAGCGCCAAGACCCGCGACATCACCGGCGGTCTGCCGCGGGTGGCCGAGCTGTTCGAGGCCCGCAAGCCAAAGGACGCGGCGATCATCGCGGAAATCGCCGGCACGATCCGGTTCGGACGCGACTACAAGAACAAGCGCCGCATCTCGATCGAGCCGATGGACAAGACCGAGGAGACCAGGGAGTACCTGATCCCGAAGGGCAAGCACATCCATCTGCAGGACGGCGATATCGTCGAAAAGGGCGATTTCATCGTCGAGGGAAATCCGGCACCGCACGACATCCTGGCGATCAAGGGCATCGAGGAACTCGCGGCCTATCTGGTCAACGAAATCCAGGAGGTTTACCGGCTGCAGGGCGTGCTCATCAACGACAAGCACATCGAGGTGATCGTTCGTCAGATGCTGCAGAAGGTCGAGATCACCGACCAGGGCGAAACCGACATGATCTCGGGCGAACAGATCGACAAGATCGAGTTCGACGCGATCAACGTCAAGGCCAAGGAGGAGGGCAAGAAGCCCGCCACGGGAACGCCGGTATTGCTCGGCATCACCAAGGCGAGCCTGCAGACCCGCTCGTTCTTCTCGGCAGCGTCGTTCCAGGAGACGACCCGCGTGCTCACCGAAGCCGCCGTCAACGGCAAGGTGGACCCGCTCGAAGGCCTGAAGGAGAACGTCATTGTCGGCCGGCTGATCCCGGCGGGCACCGGCGCCTCGATGGCCAAGATCCGCGAAGTCGCGGTCAAGCGCGACAAGATGATCCTGGACGAGCGCGAGAAGCAGGCGGCGGCGATCGTGCCGACGGCGCCGGAAGCCGAGCCGCTGGCCCTGCCGCCGGCGGAATAGCGTTTACACCATTAAGGTTAGGAAAAAAGGCCGGCGCAAGCTGGCCTTTTTTGCTGTTGCGCTGCGAGAACCGGCTTTGTTCATCTTTCCTTCAGGGTGAAAAGCGCATTTGCTAGGATTGGTTTTGGACCCGGCGCTTTCCGGTACAGGAAGCGACGGATGGGGGGCGACGGAACCTATCATGCTGGATCTTGCAATCGTTGGCGGCGGGCCGGGCGGGCTGATGAGCGCCTGGTACCTGAAGAAGAAGCTCGGCGACCTCTGCCGCATCACCATTTACGAAGCTTCGGACCGGGTTGGCGGCAAGATACTGACTCGCAAGTTCGACTCCGCGCCCGCGATCTACGAGGCGGGTGTCGCCGAGATCTACGATTACTCGATGACAGGCCCGGATCCGCTGCGCGAGCTGATTCAGCATTTCGGCCTGCAGACGATTCCGATGGACGCCGAGCAGGTCCAGCTCGACGGCGAGTTGCTCGACGACGTGTCGGGCATGCGCCGCAAGTATGGGGCAAAGACCGCCGCCGCGATCGAGGCATTCCGCAAGCGCTGCGCCGGCCTGGTGTCGCCGATCGAGTATTACGAAGGCGTCGGCGCCCGCGACAACGAGCATCCCTGGGCCTACATCACCTGCGAGGAGCTGCTCGACAGGGAAGTCGACGATCCCACCGCCAAACGCTTCCTCAAGGTGATGGCGCGATCGGATATCGCCACCGAGAGCCACAACACCAACGGGCTCAATGCGCTGAAGAACTTCGTGATGGATGTCGATGGCTATATCGGCCTGTACTCGATCCAGAACGGCAACGAGCAACTGGTCGAGTGCCTTCGCTCCGAAGTCAATGCCGACATCCAGCTCAACCATCGGGTGCTCAAGGTCGGCAAGACCGACGCCGGCCGCTATCAGCTCAACATGATGAACGGAAAGGGTCCCGAAAAGCGGGATTTCGATCTCGTGCTGATGTGCCTGCCGCATTCCTGGCTCGCGACCATGCGCTGGGACGGCGAGGAACTGCGCAAGTCCATGGTCAAGCACGTCGCCTATTTCGACCGGCCGGCGCATTATCTGCGGGTCTCGATCCTGTTCGATGAGCCGTTCTGGGGCGAGAAGATACCAGGCGCCTGGTTCATGTCGGAGGCGTTCGGCGGCTGTTGCGTCTACAATGAAGGCGCGCGCCATGACGTCGGCAAGCACGGCGTGCTGAACTGGCTGATTGCCGGTTCCGATGCGCTGGCGTTTGCCAATCTTGACGACCAGGAACTGATCGACGCCGCGCTGAAGTCGCTGCCGGCTTCCCTCGGCAATGCCCGCGACCATTTCTTGGAAGGCAAGATTCACCGCTGGCTGTCGTCGGTCAACGCGCTGCCGGGCGGCATGCCGGTGCGCGACGTGATGACCAACCACCGCCCCGAGCCGAAGCAGCATCCCGGAATTGTGGTGGTCGGCGACTACCTGTTCGATTCGACCCTTAACGGGTTGCTCGATTCCTCCGATGCCGCCACCGATATCATTGTGACGGAAATGATGCGGCTTCGGCGCGCCCGCGCTCAACTGGACGGGGGCGTCTCCGACAGGATCGACCGCAGCTATTTCGACAATTATCGCGGGGTCGGGCCCTACAGCGATGTCTGGAACCAGTTTACCGCTCCCGATTATCTGACGGACTTGATCAAGATCGTCTGGAACAGGGCGCGTGGTTATAAATTGCTGGTAGCAGGTTCCGCCAGCGGCGAACTGGTCGGCGCGTTGCGTGAGCGCGGCATCGACGCCTGGGGGATCGAGAACAACCGGGCGATCCATGCGAGGACGCCGAAGGCGCTGAAGAAGTACAACAAGCTCGGTACCATCGTTGATATGCCGTTCAGGGACGGCGAATTCGATTTCGTGTTCGAGACCAGCCTGTGCCATGTCGCCGAAAAACAGGTCCCCCGCACGGTGCGCGAACTCAACCGGGTCATCAAGACGGGGCTGGTGTTCGGATCGGTGACGTCGGACATGGCGCCGGCCTTGATCGACCGATACGACCTGTTGCGCGGGGTCAGGAAGCTCGGCACCTGGTGGGAATGGTCGGAGTTGTTTTTTGGCAATGGATTCGACCTTTCGATGCACCGTCGGGATTGCACCGCCGCACTCTGGGAGGCGACACTGGCCGCCAACAAGGGGCCGGGGCATTGGTATGCCGACGCCGACAGCCTGCGCTATTCGTTCTTCGACAAGATCGAAGAGGAAGATTGAGGTCCGGACGGTTCTGACGACCGGCTGTTCCAATTGCCGAATTCGCCGCGATCGCTTAGGATCGCCGCGGTAGCATCTGCCGCTACCGCGTTCGCGTTGCGGTCATGCCGGCCGTGCAGCATCGGTTGGTTTCATGGCGCCCAAGCCTCCCTCTCCGGACGATCGAGGTACCGCGTCGGCGGATGATCCAGAGCTCCAGAACAAGCCGGCACCGGGCGCCGGCACCCTGCCTCCCGGCACTGCGGCCGGCGATGGCGGCAAGGACGACGCGCCAGCTTTCGACGCGGATGACGACGACGAAGACCTGGTGGTCTTTACCGCCAGGGAAGCCGCCGGCGCGATGGCGACGATCTATGGCTTCGTCAGGCCGCATTTGGGCGGCTACAAGAAACCCCTGGCTTTTGTCACTTTCGGCGTGCTGGTCGAGACGCTGTTTAATGTGATCATGCCGTTGAGCCTGAAATTCCTGATCGATGACGCGCTCGGCGAGGAGGATTTTCAGGCGCTCTACATGATCCTCGGCGTGCTCGCGGCCGCCGGCATCATCACTTCGATCGTCGCGATCTGGTACGAGCGGTGGGACGCGCGGCTGGCGGCGGGCCTCATCGCCGATGTGCGAACGCGGCTTTTCGAGCATGTCCAGAACCTGCCGGCCTCCTATTTCGCGCGGACCAAGCGCGGCGAGATTCTTTCGCGATTTTCGATCGACCTTGCGGCTTTCGAAACCTCGATCAAGACGTTCGCCAACAGCGCGGCCTTGCCGTTTCTGGAGCTGATCGCCGGCATCATCCTGATGCTGTTCCTGAACTGGCAGCTGGCGGCGATCGCCTTGCTGATATTCCCGATCACGCTGATAGGACCGCGGATCCTGACGCCGAAGGCGGTGCAGGCCAATTACGAGCAAAAGATAAATGAATCGGTGCTGCTTGGCACCGTCCAGGAAAACGTGGCGGCCCAGGCCGTGGTCAAGGCGTTCAGCCTGCAGCGCCGCACGCTTGGCTGGTTCACGATGCGCAACCAGGATGTGCGCATCAAGACCGCGTCCGCCGTGTTCCTCTCGACCATGGTGGAGCGTACCGTCACGATCTCGGTATTGCTGCTGCACCTCGTGGTGCTGGCGATCGGCGCCTATCTGGCCACCAAGGGCCAGATCACGATCGGCACCTTCGTTACCTTCGAAAGCGCGTTCTGGGAGGTGTCGTACAACATCGCCCATTTGATGCATTTCATCCCGGTTTCGATCCAGTCCGCGGCGGCGGTTCGGCACATGCAGGAATTGCTGGACGAACCCACGCGCGGCGCCGACCGCCCGGGCGCGCCGGATCTGCCGCGCATCACCAACGACGTCACCTTTGATCGCGTCAGCTTCAAGTACGAGGGCAGCGAGGTGCCGGTGCTCGACAATTTCAGCCTCAAGCTCGATGTCGGCAAGCGGATCGCGATCGTCGGTCCGAGCGGCTCAGGCAAGAGCACGCTGCTGAATCTGATCCTGCGCCTCTACACGCCCGACGAGGGGCGCGTGACCATCGACGGGGTCGATATCCGACGCGTCAACCGCGAATCGCTACGCAAGGGCATGGCAATCGTGTTCCAGGAGAACATGCTGTTCAACATGTCGATCCGGGAAAATATCCGGCTTGGCAAGGAAGGTGCCAGCGACCAGGAGGTCGAGGAAGCGGCGCGCAAGGCCGAGATCCACAGCTACATCATGAGCCTGCCGCAGAAATACGACACGCCGGTCGGCGAGCGCGGCGATACGCTGTCGGGCGGCCAGCGGCAGCGCATCGCGATCGCGCGCGCCATCATCCGCAACCCGTCGCTGCTGTTGCTCGATGAAGCGACATCGGCACTGGACCAGACGACGGAAGCCGCGATCAACCGCACGCTTTTGAACGTGGCCGAGGGACGCACGATGATCTGGTCGACCCACCGCCTGACGTCGGTGGTCGAGATGGACGAGATCATCGTCATTTCCGGGGGCAGGGCGATCGAGCGAGGGTCGCACGCGCAATTGCTCGCCGCCAACGGGGCCTATCGGAAGCTCTGGGACGACCAGGGCCACAGGGCGTATGGCGCCGTCGGCCAGGCGGACGATGACAACGAGGATGGCGAGGACGACGACGACGAGTGAGCGAGACGCCGGTCAGGCCAGATTGCCGTGCTGCGGTTGTCCCGTAGGGTTGGCGACCCGTTGCGGGGCGGGGCGCCAGATCAGGTGTCGCATTCCCTGTATCGCGCGAATGATGAATCGCCCCCATCGCCGCGCGCGCCACGACAGGCCGAATTCGGTGGAGAGCGCGCGCAGGTGATAGGCCTTGGCGAGGCACCGCGCCTCGCAATCGACCTTTTCGGGGTCGTCGTAGAATTGCGAAATCTTTGCCGTGTCCATGCCATTGGTCGAGAGCCAGGCCGGGATGTAGACGTTGCACAGGCGCCCGGCGTCGGTGAACACTTTGGTCGCGCCGGTTCCCGCCGCGGGACAGGAGGTGGCGAAGGCATCTCCAATCAGTACGATGCCAGGCTGAAGATGACCGTCGGTGACGCAGAGGTCGGCGGGCCTGATCTTGACCGGTCCGACCACCCTGAACCCACCGGTCATGCGCGCAAGACCTGGCATCATCGCGCACATGGTTTCTTCCGGCGCCCGTTTGAATTGCTGGAACCAAGGATCGGTCATTTCGCGGTAGACCATGAGGTTGGCGCGCATCTTGTCGCCAATCGGAAACAGGGTCAGATAGGCCATCCGCGCGCTTGCACGTTTCGGCCAGTAGGTGAGCGCCGGGAACGCAAAAGCGGCGCCGGTCGGCGCGACATCGAAGCCGAGCGTGATCGAGTGGCAGCGGCTGACGATCCGGCGCTGGATACCGAGCGTGTGGCGCAGGCCGATATTGAGGCCATTGGCCAGCACCACCAGTCGCGCCGAGATTTCCTCGCCGTTCGAGAGCTCAATCTTCTGCCGTTCGTCGCTGCTGCGGACGGCGACAGCCTTGGCGACAACGATCTTCACCCCGGGCGGGATTTGCGCCCGGACCGTATTGACAAGCGTGTCGTACATGATGCCGTGCTGGTCGCTGGGCCTTTTCGCCACCACGTAGCCGAAACGCGCCTCCCATACTTCGCCATCGAGACTGGTTGCGCGCAAGGTCGGCTCCGCAAGGCCGGTCTTGCGCAAGAGGTCGAGCTGCTCGCCGCCGATCTTCTCGCAACGCAGTTCGGGCGGATAGACCGGGTGCGGGTCGATCACCACGGCCGGGATGCCGGCGCGCCCCAGCATCGCCGCAACCGTTGAGCCGGCGAGCCCGCCGCCGACGATTGCGACATCCGTGTACTGCATAGGTCGGACCCTTCAAGGCTTCACCCAATCTCTGCGCCGCAAGAAGCGAATAAAGCTTGAAAGCCGGCCCGGAAAGAAGCCCGGCGCCGCGTTACTTAACCGAAATGAAATATGGGAAGAACACGATCCGGCGCGAGCTCCGGATTGCAAGGCATCCACCTCCATGATTCTGGTAACGATCAGTTCACCAAATCTCGCCATCATCCCCTGCTGGGATGATCTGGTCCGGCGGGCATCCTCGAACGTGTTCATGCATCCCGCCGCGTTGGGCGCCGCAGCCGAAACCGGTTTCGCCGACGTCCGGATGCTGCAGGCCTGGGAGCAGGGCACTGAGCCGCGCAGACTGGTCGGCGTCTGGGCGCTGCAACTGCGCAAGGTCGCGCCGCTATGGCCCGCGCTGCTCGAGGCGCTGCCCTATAATTACGCCTTCCTGTCCAGTCCGGTGATCGATCCGGCCTTTGTTGACGAGGTAATCCCGGCCTTCTTCGCGGCGATCGAACGGGATTCGTCGCTGCCGAACGTACTATGCATGCGATCCTTCGATGCGGAGTGCCCGAGTTACCCCGCGATCCTCAAGCTGCTCGGTGAGCGCGGCGCCGCGCCGCTGGTGCTGGCCGAGCATTCGCGGCCCTTTGTGACGCGGGAGTTCGGCGTCAAGCGCTCCGGCTCGACGCGCAAGAAGCTGAGGCAGGACTGGAACCGCCTGACCTCGCTTGGCGCCGTCGAAGTCCTCAACGAGCGAACGCCAGAGGGGGCGGCGCAGGCCTTCGATACCTTTCTCGCGCTCGAAAAGGCCAGCTGGAAAGGCGAGCAGGGGACCGCCCTGTTGTCGGATTCCGGTGATGCCGCCTTTGTCAAACGACTGCTGGAGAACCTGGCCGCCGGTCAGAGCGCATCGGTAGCGCTGTTGCGGGTCAATGGCGAGGCGATCGCCGCCCAGGTGCTGATGTATTGCGGCGCCACGGCCTATACGTGGAAAACGGCGTTCGATGCCGACTATGCCAGGTTTTCGCCCGGCACGCTGCTGATCGACCGGGTGACCGACGACCTGTTCGCGGGGTCCGAGATTTCAGCGATCAACTCCTGCGCCGTGGAGACAAGCTTCATGGCCCAGCTGTGGGCCGGGCGGCGGCGCATGGTGGATCTGCTGATCGACATCGGGCCGGCCAAATCGATGCATTACCGGATGGAGGCAGGTCGGCAGCTTGGATATGAGCGCTTGCGGGACCTGCGGGATCGGTTGCGCAGGCCGTATCGGGCCGCCAGGCCCGCCAGGCAGCTGGAAGTGGCTGGACATTAACCGTAATTTTATCCGGGTAATATGGTCGATGGCCCGGTAAGTCTCGACCGGCGGAGCCGATCGCCAGCCTGGCTGTTCCGTTTCCGCGGGGGCCTTCCGGTGCCGAGCCATGAAGTTCATGGTCCGTAGATTCGCGTATTGGCGAAGAAAGCATGGAAGCACCGGCGATCGTATTTCTCCTGGGGCTGAATTCGCCTGCGGCAGAGGCCTTTCTGTCATTGTCGTTTCGCCTTGACTTGGTTACCCGCCGCTTATAAAAGGCCGCTACTTCACGACAGGCGGTGAGCTACGCCAGCGTCGGAACGGAACACCCTTTCATCTCCTTCGGGCACTCTTCCCAAAGGCTTGGGCGGGCACCAACCTCGACGAATGCAGCTCAAACGCTGTCGACATATAGCTAGGCAATGCCAGGGCGATACTAGTTCTCTTGAGCAAGTTCTCTTGAGAGCGAACTCGAATGCATGACCTCGGTAGCAGGCCGAACAGCGAACGCTGATCGGCCTTCACGCGCGGTCCTCTGTGGCGTCGAGCGCTTTCCACCCAGCAATGGGCGGTTGGCGCGATTTCGTTTTGCGTGGGGTCTCACGCAGGGCGGGCCGAACGGAACGGCTAGTTCCGAGAAGAGTTTGCGGAGCCGATAGCGGTTCCCGCGTGAACTAAAGGGTGAAGGCTGACATGCCGACGATCAACCAGCTGATCGCAAAGCCGCGGACGGTGCAGAAGTCGCGCAAGAAGGTGCCGGCGCTGCAGCAATCGCCGCAGAAGCGCGGCGTTTGCACGCGCGTCTATACAACGACACCGAAGAAGCCGAACTCGGCGCTTCGCAAGGTCGCCAAGGTGCGCCTGACCAACGGCTTCGAAGTGATCGGCTACATTCCGGGTGAAGGCCATAACCTTCAGGAACATTCGGTGGTCATGATCCGCGGCGGTCGCGTCAAGGATTTGCCCGGCGTGCGCTATCACATCCTCCGCGGCGTCCTCGATACCCAGGGCGTCAAGAACCGAAAGCAGCGTCGTTCGAAATACGGCGCAAAGCGTCCGAAGTAATCAGGAACAGAATCGATGTCTCGTCGCCATTCTGCTGAAAAGCGTGAAGTGAACCCGGACCCGAAGTTCGGGAACGTCATCATCACGAAGTTCATGAACTCGATCATGTATGACGGCAAGAAGTCTGCCGCCGAAAGCATCGTCTACGGCGCGCTCGCCATGATCGAAACCAAGACCAAGCAGGGACCGCTGCCGGTTTTCGAACAAGCGCTCGAAAACGTCATGCCCACCATCGAAGTGCGTTCGCGTCGCGTCGGTGGCGCCACCTATCAGGTGCCGGTCGAAGTGCGCTCGGTCCGCCGCCAGGCGCTCGGCATTCGCTGGATCATCACCGCGGCGCGTGACCGCAACGAAAAGACGATGACCGAGCGGCTTTCGGCCGAACTTCTCGACGCATCGAACAACCGGGGAAACGCCGTCAAGAAGCGTGAAGACGTGCATCGGATGGCCGAAGCCAACCGCGCCTTCTCGCACTATCGCTGGTAACGGCGAAACACGGATTTAAGGAACAGCCTATGCCCCGCGTTCATGCCATAGAGAATTACCGCAATTTCGGTATCATGGCGCATATCGATGCCGGCAAGACCACGACCACCGAGCGCATCCTGTATTACACCGGCAAGAGCCACAAGATCGGCGAAGTGCACGAAGGTGCCGCGACGATGGACTGGATGGAGCAGGAGCAGGAGCGCGGCATCACGATCACGTCGGCCGCGACCACTGCGTTCTGGAACGGCAAGCGCCTCAACATCATCGACACCCCCGGCCACGTCGACTTCACCATCGAGGTCGAGCGTTCCTTGCGCGTGCTTGACGGCGCCGTGTGCGTCCTCGATTCCAACCAGGGCGTCGAGCCGCAGACCGAAACCGTCTGGCGCCAGGGCGACAAGTACCGGGTTCCGCGCATCGTCTTCGCCAACAAGATGGACAAGACCGGCGCCGATTTCTACAAATGCCTCGACGATATCGTCGACCGGCTCGGCGCCAAGCCGATCGCGATCCAGCTTCCGATCGGCTCCGAGAACAACTTCAAGGGTCTGGTCGATCTCGTCCGGATGAAGGGCGTGGTCTGGGAAGACGAGGCGCTCGGCGCCAACTTCAAGGACATCGATATTCCGGCCGACCTCGTCGACAAGGCCAAGGAATACCGCGAGAAGATGCTGGAAGCCGCCGTCGAACTCGATGACGACGCGCTCGCCGCCTACCTCGACGGCAAGGAGCCCGACGAAGCGACGCTGAAGCGGCTGATCCGCAAGGCGGTGCTGACCGGCGCGTTCTATCCGGTGCTGTGCGGCTCGGCCTTCAAGAACAAGGGCGTGCAGCCGCTGCTCGACGCGGTGGTCGACTATCTGCCGTCGCCGGTCGACGTGCCCTCGATCAAGGGCATTGACGACAGAGGCAACGAGGTAACCCGCAAGGCCGACGACAAGGAACCGCTGGCTCTGCTGGCGTTCAAGATCATGGACGATCCGTTCGTCGGAACCATCACCTTCTGCCGCATCTATTCGGGCGTGCTGATGAGCGGTACCGGCGTCATCAATTCGACCCGCGAGAAGAAAGAGCGGATCGGCCGCATGCTGCTGATGCATGCGAACAACCGCGAAGACATCAAGGAAGCCTATGCCGGCGATATCGTCGCGCTGGCCGGCCTGAAGGAAGCGCGCACCGGCGACACGCTGTGCGATCCCGACAAGCAGGTCATTCTGGAGAAGATGGAATTCCCCGAGCCGGTGATCGAAATCGCGATCGAGCCGAAGTCGAAGGCCGACCAGGAAAAGCTTGGCGTTGCGCTGGCGAAGCTCGCAGCCGAAGATCCCTCGTTCCGGGTATCGACCGACCAGGAGTCCGGCCAGACCATTCTGAAAGGCATGGGCGAACTCCATCTCGACATCAAGGTCGACATCCTGCGCCGCACTTACAAGGTCGACGCCAATATCGGCGCGCCGCAGGTGGCGTTCCGCGAGCGGGTCACCAAGCGCGCTGAAGTCAAGTACACGCACAAGAAGCAGACCGGCGGCACCGGTCAGTTCGCCGAAGTCACGATCATCGTCGAGCCGAACGAGCCCGGCAAGGGTTACGAGTTCGAGTCCAAGATCGTCGGTGGCGCGGTGCCCAAGGAATACATTCCCGGCGTCGAAAAGGGCCTCAACAGCGTGATGGGCTCCGGCGTCGTCGCCGGCTTCCCGGTGGTGGACGTCAAGGTGCAACTGGTCGACGGCAAGTATCACGACGTCGACTCGTCGGCGCTGGCCTTCGAGATCGCGTCGCGCGCGGCATTCCGCGAAGCACTGCAGAAGGGCAAGTCGGTCCTGCTCGAGCCCATCATGAAGGTCGAGGTAGTGACGCCGGAGGATTACACCGGTTCCGTCATCGGCGATCTGAATTCGAGGCGCGGCCAGATTCAGGGCCAGGACATGCGCGGCAACGCCAACGTCATCAACGCGATGGTGCCGCTCATGAACATGTTCGGTTACGTGAATAACCTGCGCTCGATGAGCCAGGGGCGCGCGACCTTTACGATGCAATTCGATCACTACGCAGAAGCGCCGGCGAACGTGTCGGCAGAAGTCCAGAAGAAGTTTGCCTGATTGTCGTTGACGGCAGTCAACGATTGAACGGAGAGTCAAATGGCCAAAGCAAAGTTTGAACGTAATAAGCCGCACTGCAATATCGGAACCATCGGTCACGTCGACCATGGCAAGACCTCGCTGACCGCAGCGATTACCAAGGTACTGGCTGAAACCGGCGGTGCGACGTTCACGGCGTACGACCAGATCGACAAGGCGCCGGAAGAAAAAGCGCGCGGCATCACGATCTCGACCGCTCACGTCGAGTATGAAACCGCCAATCGGCACTATGCCCACGTCGATTGCCCCGGCCACGCCGACTATGTGAAGAACATGATCACCGGCGCCGCCCAGATGGATGGCGCGATCCTGGTGGTGTCGGCCGCCGACGGCCCGATGCCGCAGACCCGCGAGCATATCCTGCTCGCCCGTCAGGTCGGCGTTCCCGCGCTCGTCGTGTTCCTGAACAAGTGCGACATGGTCGACGACCCGGAGCTGCTCGAACTCGTGGAGATGGAAGTCCGCGAACTGCTCACGAAGTACGATTTCCCTGGCGACACCATTCCGATCGTTCGCGGCTCGGCGCTCGCCGCGCTCGAGAACAAGGATCCGAAGCTCGGTCACGACGCCATCGTCGAGCTGATGAAGGCCGTCGACGAGCACATCCCGCAGCCGGCGCGTCCGATCGACCAGCCGTTCCTGATGCCGGTGGAAGACGTGTTCTCGATCTCGGGCCGCGGCACCGTGGTGACCGGCCGTGTCGAACGCGGTATCGTCAAGGTCGGCGAGGAAATCGAAATCGTCGGTCTGCGCGACACCCAGAAGACCATCGTCACCGGCGTGGAAATGTTCCGCAAGCTGCTCGATCAGGGCCAGGCCGGCGACAACATCGGCGCGTTGCTGCGCGGCACCAAGCGCGAGGAAGTCGAGCGCGGTCAGGTGCTATGCAAGCCGGGTTCGGTCAAGCCGCACACCAAGTTCAAGGCCGAGGCCTACATCCTGACCAAGGAAGAGGGCGGTCGCCATACCCCGTTCTTCACCAACTATCGGCCGCAATTCTACTTCCGCACCACCGACGTGACCGGCGTCGTGCATCTGCCTGAGGGCACCGAGATGGTGATGCCCGGCGACAACATCGCGATGGAGGTGCATCTGATCGTGCCGATCGCGATGGAAGAGAAGCTGCGGTTCGCGATCCGCGAGGGCGGCCGTACCGTCGGTTCGGGTGTCGTCTCCAGCATCATCGAGTAAGAAGCGAATAGGGAATGGTGAGTAGCGAGTGGACTGAATCCATTCGCTATTCGCTACTCGCCACTCACCAAGAAAGATAACGGTAATGAACGGCCAGAATATCCGCATACGGCTCAAGGCGTTCGACCATCGTATCCTCGATACGTCGACCCGCGAGATCGTGAATACGGCGAAACGCACCGGTGCCCAGGTTCGCGGACCGATTCCGCTGCCCACCCGCATCGAGAAGTTCACCGTCAACCGTTCGCCGCACGTCGACAAGAAGAGCCGTGAGCAGTTCGAGATGCGCACCCACAAGCGTCTTCTCGACATCGTCGACCCGACCCCGCAGACCGTCGATGCCCTGATGAAGCTCGACCTGGCCGCCGGCGTCGATGTCGAGATCAAGCTCTAGATTTTTGGATCGTCCGACGTTTAGCGGACAGAAAGAACAGGAAGCACGCCGATGCGCTCCGGAGTGATCGCACAAAAGGTCGGGATGACGCGGGTCTTTACGGAGACCGGTGAACATATTCCTGTGACCGTGCTGAAGCTGGGCAATTGCCAGGTGCTGGGCCACCGCACGACCGAGAAGAACGGTTACGTGGCGTTGCAGCTCGGCTCGGGCACCCGCAAGACCGTCTACCTGCCGAAGGCGGAGCGCGGCCAGTTCGCCGTCTCCAAGGTCGAGCCCAAGCGGAAGGTCGCCGAGTTCCGCGTGTCCGAAGACGCGCTGATCCCGGTTGGCGCCGAGATTCAAGCGGACCATTTCGTGGTGGGCCAGTTCGTCGACGTGACAGGTACTTCGGTCGGCAAGGGGTTTGCCGGCGGCATGAAGCGCTGGAATTTCGGCGGGCTGCGCGCCACCCATGGCGTGTCGGTTTCGCATCGTTCGATCGGTTCTACCGGTGGCCGGCAGGATCCCGGCAAGACCTTCAAGAACAAGAAGATGCCCGGTCACATGGGCGTCGATCGCATCACCACGCTCAACCTGCGCGTGGTCCAGACCGATGTCGAGCGCGGCCTGATCCTGGTCGAGGGCGCCGTTCCCGGCTCCAAGGGCGGCTGGATTTCGGTGCGTGACGCCGTGAAGAAGCCGTTGCCAAAGGATGCTCCGAAGCCCGGCAAATTCAGGGTTGTGGACGGTGAGCAGGCCCAGGCGCCGGCCGAGCAGGAGGGCGCGTGAGATGGAACTGAAAGTCACGACCCTTGAAGGCAAGGCGGCAGGATCGGTCCAGCTCTCGGACGCGATCTTCGGTCTCGAGCCCCGCGCCGACATCCTCCAGCGCTGCGTGCAATGGCAGCTCAACAAGCGCCAGGCCGGAACCCACAAGACCCAGGGCCGCGCCGATGTCTGGCGCACCGGCAAGAAGATGTACAAGCAGAAGGGCACCGGTGGCGCCCGTCACGGCTCGGCCCGCGTACCGCAGTTTCGCGGCGGCGGCCGTGCATTCGGCCCGGTGGTCCGCTCGCACGCGACCGACCTGCCGAAGAAGGTGCGCTCACTGGCGCTCAAGCATGCGCTGTCGGCCAAGGCCAAGGACGGCGGCCTGATCGTGATCGACAATGCCCAGATCAAGGACGCCAAGACCAAGTCGTTGGTCGGCCATTTCTCGATCCTCGGCCTGACCAACGCGCTGATCATCGACGGCGCCGAGGTGCATGCCGGGTTCGCGACCGCCGCGCGCAACATTCCGAATATCGACGTGCTGCCGATCCAGGGCATCAACGTCTATGACATTCTGCGCCGTCACAAGCTGGTGCTTACCAAGTCGGCGGTGGATGCGCTGGAGGCGCGCTTCAAATGAAGAACATAGATCCGCGCCATTACGACGTGATCGTAGCGCCCGTCGTCACTGAAAAGGCGACGGTGGCATCCGAGCACAACAAGGTCGTGTTCAGGGTCGCGAGCAAGGCGACCAAGCCGCAGATCAAGGAAGCGGTCGAGAAACTGTTCGACGTCAAGGTCAAGAGCGTGAACACGCTGGTTCGCAAAGGCAAGACCAAGGTGTTCCGCGGCAATTTCGGTTCGCAGTCGGACGTGAAGCGGGCGATCGTGACCCTCGAAGAGGGCCACCGCATCGACGTCACGACCGGACTATAAGGCAAGACAGCGATGGCATTGAAAACATACAATCCGACGACGCCGGGCCAGCGCCAGCTGGTGATGGTCGATCGTTCGGCGCTCTACAAGGGCAAGCCCGTCAAGGCGTTGACCGAGGGCAAGCGCGGCAATGGCGGCCGCAACAACACCGGACGCATCACGGTGCGCTTCCGCGGCGGCGGCCACAAGAAGGCCTACCGCCTGGTGGACTTCAAGCGCAACAAGGTCGACGTTCCCGCCGTCGTCGAGCGCCTGGAATATGATCCGAACCGCACCGCCTTTATCGCGCTGGTCAAGTATCAGGACGGCGAGCAGGCCTACATCCTGGCGCCGCAGCGGCTGGCGGTGGGCGACAGCGTGGTCGCCGGCAACTATGTCGACGTCAAGCCCGGCAACGTCATGCCGCTCGGCAACATGCCGGTCGGCACCATCGTCCACAACATCGAGATGAAGATCGGCAAGGGCGGCCAGATCGCGCGTTCGGCCGGTACCTACGCCCAGATCGTCGGTCGCGACCAGGACTACGTCATCCTGCGCCTGAATTCCGGCGAGCAGCGGCTGGTGCATGGCCGTTGCCGCGGCACCATCGGCGCGGTGTCGAATCCCGACCACATGAACATCTCGATCGGCAAGGCCGGCCGTACCCGCTGGCTGGGCTGGCGCCCGCACAACCGCGGCGTCGTCATGAACCCGATCGACCATCCGCACGGCGGCGGCGAAGGCCGCACCTCGGGCGGGCGCCACCCGGTCACCCCGTGGGGCAAGCCGACCAAGGGCAAGAAGACCCGTTCGAACAAGTCGACCAACAGATTCATCCTCCTAAGCCGCCACAAGCGGAAGAAGTAAGGAACGCCGGACATGGTTCGTTCAGTCTGGAAAGGCCCGTTCGTCGAAGGCTCCCTGCTCAAGAAGGCAGATGCCGCGCGCGCGTCCGGCCGTCACGACGTCATCAAGATCTGGAGCCGCCGCTCGACCATCCTGCCGCAATTCGTCGGCCTGACGTTCGGCGTCTACAACGGCCAGAAGCACGTGCCGGTATCGGTCAACGAGGAAATGGTGGGTCACAAGTTCGGCGAGTTCTCGCCGACCCGTACCTTCCATGGCCATTCTGGCGACAAGAAAGCCAAGAAGGCTTGAGGAATCGACGATGAGCAAACCAAAGCGCGAACGTAGCCTCGCCGAAAACGAGGCCAAGGCAGTGGCCCGGATGCTGCGCGTCAGCCCGCAGAAGCTCAATCTGGTCGCGCAGCTGATCCGCGGCCGGAAGGCATCGGCTGCGCTCGCCGACCTGCAGTTCTCGCGCAAGCGGATCGCGGTCGACGTCAAGAAGTGCCTGGAATCGGCGATCGCCAACGCCGAGAACAACCATGACCTCGAAGTCGACGACCTCGTCGTCGCCGAGGCGCATGTCGGCAATGGCATTGTGATGAAGCGTTTTTCACCGCGCGGCCGCGGCCGTTCGGGACGTATCTATAAACCGTTCTCGCACCTGACGATCGTGGTTCGTCAGGTCGAGGCCGAGGCTGGCGCCTAAGGCGCGGGAGAGAACGATGGGTCAAAAGATCAATCCAATCGGACTGCGGCTGGGCATCAACCGGACGTGGGATTCCCGTTGGTTCGCCGGCAAGAACGAATACGGCAAGCTGCTGCATGAGGACGTCAAGATCCGCGAGATCCTGCACAAGGAGCTCAAGCAGGCGGCCGTCGCCCGCATCGTGATCGAGCGTCCGCACAAGAAGTGCCGCGTGACGATCCATTCGGCGCGTCCCGGCGTCGTCATCGGCAAGAAGGGCGCCGACATCGACAAGCTGCGCAAGCGCGTCGCCGACATCACGGATTCCGACGTCGTCATCAACATCGTCGAAATCCGCAAGCCCGAACTCGACGCCACCCTGGTGGCCGAATCGATCGCCCAGCAGCTCGAGCGCCGCGTTGCGTTCCGCCGCGCCATGAAGCGCGCGGTGCAGTCGGCGATGCGTCTGGGCGCCGAGGGCATCCGCATCAACTGTTCGGGCCGTCTCGGCGGCGCCGAAATCGCGCGCATGGAATGGTATCGCGAGGGGCGGGTGCCGCTGCACACGCTACGCGCCGACATCGACTATGGCGTGGCGACCGCGTTCACGACCTTCGGCACCTGCGGCGTCAAGGTCTGGATCTTCAAGGGCGAGATCCTCGAGCACGATCCGATGGCCCAGGACAAGAAGATGGCCGAAGGCGACAATACGCGGCCGCGTCGCGACGCGGCGTGAGAAATAGAGAAGGTTTGAGGGCTTGAAGCCATGATGCAACCAAAGAAAACGAAGTTCCGGAAGGCGCACAAGGGCCGTATCCACGGCGTTGCGACTTCGGGTGCGACGTTGTCGTTCGGTCAGTTCGGCCTGAAGGCGATGGCGCCCGAGCGCATCACCGCCCGACAGATCGAAGCCGCGCGCCGCGCCTTGACCCGTCACATGAAGCGCGCCGGCCGGGTCTGGATCCGCGTGTTTCCGGACCTGCCGGTCTCGAAGAAGCCGGCCGAGGTCCGCATGGGCTCCGGCAAGGGCACGCCGGAATTGTGGGTGGCCCGGGTCAAGCCCGGCCGCGTGATCTTCGAGATCGACGGCGTCACGGTGCAGACCGCCAAGGAAGCGCTCTCGCTCGCCGCCGCCAAGCTGCCGATCAAGACGCGCTTCGTCGCGCGCATCGCGGAGTGAGAATCATGGCCGAGATGAAGACCGCCGACATCCGGGCGATGAGCGAAGACCAGAGGGAGGATGCCGTCCTCAACCTCAAGAAGGAGCGTTTCAACCTGCGTTTCCAGCGCGCCACCGGGCAGCTGGAGAACACCTCGCGGCTGCGCGAAGCGCGCCGCGATATCGCCCGCATCAAGACCATCGCCGCGCAAGCCCGCGCGAAGAAGAAGTAAGAGGCCGCATATGCCGAAACGAACCCTTCAGGGCGTGGTCGTGAGCGACAAGCAAGCCAAGACGATCGTGGTGCGCGTCGATCGCCGGTTCACCCATCCGATCTACAAGAAGACGATCCGTCGGTCGAAGAACTACCATGCGCATGACGAGAACAACCAGTTCAAGCCGGGCGACATGGTCTGGATCGAGGAAAGCAAGCCGATCTCGAAGCTGAAGCGCTGGACCGTGGTCCGGGGCGAACAGAAGAAAACGGCCTGAGATTCGGCCGGCCTCGCCGGGACGAGTTATCAGGGAAATTTAAGGCGCTAATTCGAGCGCATCAAAAGAGGACGAGGTGCATCAATGATTCAGATGCAGACCAACCTCGACGTGGCCGACAATTCAGGCGCACGCCGTGTCATGTGCATCAAGGTGCTGGGGGGCTCCAAGCGCCGCTATGCCACCGTGGGCGACGTTATCGTCGTGTCGATCAAGGAAGCCATCCCGCGCGGGAAGGTGAAGAAGGGCGACGTGATGAAAGCCGTCGTGGTGAGGGTCCGCAAGGACATCCGCCGCGCCGACGGCTCGGTCATCCGCTTCGACCGCAACGCCGCGGTGCTGATCAACAACCAGGCGGAGCCGGTCGGCACCCGCATCTTCGGGCCGGTGCCGCGCGAGCTGCGCGCCAAGAACCACATGAAGATCATCTCGCTCGCGCCGGAGGTGCTGTAATGGCTGCCAAGATCCGGAAGGGTGACAAGGTCATCGTGCTGAGCGGCCGCGACAAGGGCCGTACCGGCGAGGTATTCGAGGTCCGCCCCGCCGAGAACAAGGCGCTGGTGCGCGGCGTCAACCTGGTGAAGCGTCACCAGAAGCAGACCCAGGGCCAGGAAGGCGGAATCATCTCCAAGGAGTCGCCGATTCACCTCTCCAACATCGCTTATGTCGGCAAGGACGGCAAACCGACCCGCGTGGGTTTCAAGATTCAGGCTGATGGCAAGAAGGTTCGCATTGCCAAGAGCTCGGGAGCAGAGATCGATGGCTGATACGGCTTACGTGCCGCGCCTGCGCGCGGAGTATGACAAGAGCATTCGCGGCAAGCTGACCGAACAATTCGGCTACGCCAACCTCATGCAGGTGCCGCGGCTCGACAAGGTTGTCCTCAACATGGGCGTCGGCGAGGCTGTCAACGATCGCAAGAAGGCCGAGAACGCTGCGGCCGATCTCGCGCTCATTGCCGGTCAGAAGGCGATCGTGACCTATTCGCGGGTTGCGATTGCGACCTTCAAGCTGCGTGAAAACCAGCCGATCGGCTGCAAGGTCACCCTGCGCAAGACCAAGATGTACGAGTTCATCGATCGCCTGGTGAACGTGGCGCTGCCGCGCGTGAGAGACTTCCGCGGCCTCAGCCCCAAGAGCTTCGACGGCCGCGGCAACTACTCGCTCGGCATCAAGGAGCACATCATTTTCCCCGAGATCGATTTCGACAAGGCCGGGGAAACATGGGGCATGGACGTCACGGTTTGCACCACGGCGCGTACCGACGACGAGGCGCGCGCCTTGTTGACCGCATTCAATTTCCCGTTCCGGCAGTGAGACGCAGTCAAAGCCTCTCAAACGCGGAAACCCAGGAGCCAAGCATGGCAAAGAAGAGTTCGATCGAGAAGAACAACCGGCGCAAGCGGATGACCAAGAACGCCGCCCCACAGCGCGCCAAGCTGAAGGCGATCATCGCCGACAAGACCCGGCCGATGGAGGAGCGCTTCGCAGCGACGCTGAAGCTTGCGCAGATGCCGCGCAATTCGTCGGCGACCCGGATCCGCAACCGCTGCGAACTGTCCGGCCGCCCGCGCTCGATCTACCGCAAGAACAAGCTCAGCCGCATCGCGCTGCGTGAACTCGGCTCCAAGGGCCTGGTTCCCGGGCTCGTGAAATCGAGCTGGTAGGGAGGGTCGTCAGATGTCAACGCACGATCCGATCAGCGATCTCATCACCCGCATCCGCAACGCGCAGATGCGCTCGAAGTCCAAGGTGTCAACCCCCGGCTCGAAAATGCGCGCCAGCGTGCTAGAAGTGCTGAAGTCCGAGGGCTACATCCGCGGCTACGCCAGCGTCGAACATTCGTCCGGCCGCAGCGAGCTCGAGATCGAGCTGAAGTATTTCGACGGCGAGCCCGTCATTCGCGAGATCGAACGGGTCTCCAAGCCGGGCCGTCGGGTCTACGCGTCGGTGAAGAACCTGCCGCGCGTGAAGAACGGTCTGGGTATTTCGGTTTTGTCGACGCCAAAGGGAATCATGGCCGACCACGACGCGCGCGACGCGAATGTCGGCGGCGAAGTTCTCTTCACGGTGTTCTGAGGAAGGATCTGGAGCAATGTCACGTGTTGGCAAGCGGCCTGTGACGATCCCGTCCGGTGTGACGGCGAGCGTTGAAGGGCAGACCGTCAAGGTGAAGGGGCCGAAAGGCCAGCTTCAGTTCGTCGTGCATGACGATGTTGAAGTGAAGTTCGAGGAAGGCGCGGTCAAGGTCGCGCCGAGGCTGGAGACCAACCGCGCCCAGGCGATGTATGGCACCGCGCGCGCCCAGGTCGCCAATTTGGTCGAGGGCGTCACCAAGGGTTTCGAGAAGAAGCTCGAGATCACCGGCGTCGGTTACCGCGCCGCGCTGCAGGGCAAGAAGCTGCAGCTCGCGCTCGGCTACAGCCACGACGTCGTTTATGCGATCCCGGAGGGTATCACCATCACGGTGCCGAAGCCGACCGAGATCACGATCACCGGGACTGATTCCCAGCGCGTCGGCCAGGTCGCCGCCGAGATCCGCGCCTACCGTCCGCCGGAGCCCTACAAGGGCAAGGGCGTGAAGTACGCCAACGAATTCATCTTCCGCAAGGAAGGCAAGAAGAAGTAACGGAGCCGGTCATGTCACTCAAGGTCACCAATGCCCGGCGCAAGCAGCGCGTGCGCAACTCGCTGCGCCGGTCCGCCAATGGACGTCCGCGTCTGTCGGTGTTCCGCTCGTCAAAGCACATTTACGCCCAGGTCATCGACGACCTGAAGGGGGAAACGCTGGCTTCGGCCTCGTCGCTGGAAAAGACCATGCGCGAGAGCGGCAGCACGGGCGCCAATATCGATGCGGCCAAGGCCGTTGGCAAGCTGCTGGCCGAACGCGCCGTGAAGAACGGCGTCAAGGAAGTGGTGTTCGACCGCGGCGGCTATCTCTATCACGGGCGCGTCAAGGCGCTGGCGGACGCGGCCCGCGAGAGCGGATTGAGCTTCTAACGAACATCTTGGGCAATTACGAGGACAGGGGCTTTACTCCCCTAGAGATTGGAAAACACCATGGCAGGTGAACGCGAACGCGGCGGACGCGAACGGAGCAGGGATCGCGAGGAACGCGACAGCGAGTTCGTCGACAAGCTCGTCCACATCAATCGGGTGGCGAAGGTCGTCAAGGGCGGCAAGCGCTTCGGCTTTGCGGCGCTGGTCGTGATCGGCGACCAGAAGGGCCGGGTCGGTTTCGGCCATGGCAAGGCGCGCGAAGTTCCCGAGGCGATCCGCAAGGCGACCGAGTCGGCCAAACGCAACCTGACGCGGGTTGCGTTGCGCGAGGGCCGCACCTTGCATCACGACATCGCCGGGCGCCACGGGGCGGGCCGGGTCTACCTGCGTGCGGCTCCGGCCGGCACCGGCATCATCGCCGGCGGCCCGATGCGCGCGGTGTTCGAGACACTCGGGATCCAGGACGTGGTGGCGAAGTCGATCGGCTCGTCAAATCCCTACAACATGGTTCGGGCGACCTTCGACGCGCTGAAGCACCAGGACTCGCCGCGTTCGGTTGCGGCTCGCCGCAATATCAAGGTGTCCACGCTGCAGTCGCGCCGTGTCGGCGGAGACGCCGAAGTGGTGGCCGAATAAACTGGCGCGATCCCAGCGCTTTTTGGAGTCAAGACGATGGCCAAGGCCGCAAAGATGATCAAGGTCGAGCAGACCGGCAGCGCAATCCGCCGCCATCACTCGCAGCGTGCGACGCTGATCGGCCTCAAGCTCAACAAGATAGGTCGCGTGAGCGAATTGCAGGACACGCCTGCCATTCGCGGCATGATCGCCAAGGTTCAACATCTCGTTCGCGTCGTCGACGAGAAATAAGATCGGAGCATGATCCCGAAGACCGGCCACCGGTTTTCGCCAGGGACCATGCTTCAGGAATAAGGGAAGCTCACGATGAAGCTCAGCGAAATCGCAGACAACGCCGGCTCGCGCAAGAAGCGGATGCGCGTCGGCCGTGGCATCGGTTCAGGCAAGGGCAAGACCGCGGGCCGCGGCGGCAAGGGCCAGACCGCGCGTTCGGGCGTTCGCATCAAGGGCTTCGAGGGCGGCCAGATGCCGCTGCATCGGCGCCTGCCGAAGCGCGGCTTCAACAACATCTTCAAGCTCGATTTCGCCGAGATCAATCTGGACCGGCTGCAGCAGGCGATCGACGCCAAGCTGGTCGACGTCAAGGAAACGATCACCGTGGAGTCGCTGGTGAAGGCCGGCGTGGTGCGGCGTCCCAAGGACGGCCTGCGGCTGCTCGGCCGCGGCGAAATCAAGGCCAAGCTTGCGATCGAGGCCCACGGCGCCTCGAAATCCGCGGTCGCAGCGGTCGAGAAGGCCGGCGGCACGGTGAAGATCCTGGCTCCGGCCAAGAAGGACGAGGGCGAGGCGGCGTAACTTATGCGTCATCGCGCGCCTGACCGCAGGCTATCCGCACGACAGAACGATGGACTTATCGAAGCCGAGCACCAAATAATGTCCGGCGTCCGCCGATCGCTCCGCCCGGGGCGACGGCCGGTGGGGCGGCGGGAGAAAGCCTGAACATGGTCTCAGCAGCAGAACAACTTGCGGCAAACCTCAATTTCTCGGCGCTCGGCAAGGCTGACGAACTAAAGAAGCGCATCTGGTTCACGCTTGGCGCGCTGCTGGTCTACCGGCTCGGCACCTACATCCCGCTGCCCGGCATCGATCCCGCGGTCTGGGAGCAGGTGTTCAAGTCGCAGGCCGGCGGCATCCTCGGCATGTTCAACATGTTCGCCGGCGGCGGAATCAACCGCATGGCGATCTTCGCGCTGAACATCATGCCCTATATCTCGGCATCGATCATCATCCAGTTGCTGACGACCGTATCGCCGAAGCTGGAGGCGCTGAAGAAGGAAGGTGAGGCCGGTCGCAAGACGCTGAACCAGTATACCCGCTATCTCACGGTGATCCTCGCCGCATTCCAGTCCTGGGGGATCGCGGTCGGTCTGCAGGGCGCTGGCAATGTCGTCAGCGAGCCCGGCATGTTCTTCCTGATCTCCACATCGGTGACGTTGACTGGCGGCACCATGTTCCTGATGTGGCTGGGCGAACAGATCACCTCGCGCGGCATCGGTAACGGCATTTCGCTGATCATTCTGGCCGGCATCGTCGCCGAACTGCCCTCGGCGCTTGCCAACATGCTGGAACTGGGTCGCCAGGGCGCGCTTTCGACCGCGCTGATCCTGATCGTGATCGTGATGGCGGTGGTCGTGATCGCCTTCATCGTGTTCATGGAACGGGCACAGCGCCGGCTTCTGATCCAGTATCCGAAGCGCCAGGTCGGCAACAAGATGTTCGAGGGCCAGTCCTCGCATCTGCCTCTGAAGCTCAACACCTCAGGCGTGATCCCGCCGATCTTCGCCTCGTCGCTGCTGCTGCTGCCGGCCACCGTCGCGAACTTCAACGCCGGCCAGGGGCCGGAATGGTTCCAGTGGCTCAACACCCAGCTCAGCCATGGTCGTCCGCTGTTCCTGATCCTGTATCTCTCGCTGATCGTGTTCTTCGCGTTCTTCTACACCGCGATCGTGTTCAACCCGACCGAGACCGCCGACAATCTCAAGAAGCATGGCGGTTTCATTCCGGGGATTCGCCCAGGTGAACGCACCGCCGAATACATCGACTACGTGCTATCGCGCGTCACCGTTCTGGGTGCTGCCTATCTGGCGATCGTGTGCCTGATTCCCGAAATTCTGATTTCCTATGCCGCGGTGCCGTTCTATTTTGGCGGGACGTCGCTACTGATCGTTGTCAGCGTGACAATGGACACCGTGGCGCAGGTGCAGGGATATCTGCTTGCCCATCAATATGAAGGGTTGATCAGGAAGTCGAAGCTCAGGGGACGCCGTCGTTGATCGGAGACGGCACGGATCGACTGCAATACAGGGGTGTGCGAGGTTCGCTCACCCAGCCGGGGGGCGGGTAGGAATGAGATTGATCCTGTTGGGTCCGCCGGGCGCGGGCAAGGGGACTCAGGCACAACGGCTGTTGCAGAAGTATGGCATCGTACAGCTTTCGACCGGCGAGATGCTGCGGGCCGCGGTCGCCGCGCAGACTCCGGTCGGACTGCAGGCCAGGGACATCATGGCGAGCGGCGCGCTGGTGCCGGATGAGATCGTGATCGGGATCATCTCCGACCGGCTCGACCAGCCCGACGTCAAGAACGGATTCATTCTTGACGGATTTCCGCGCACGGTGCCGCAGGCAGCCGCGCTGGACGATCTCCTGAAGAGGAAGCGCCTCAAGCTCGACGCCGTGATCGAATTGCGCGTCAACGAGAGCGCGCTCTTGCATCGGGTGGAAACGCGAATAACCGAAATGCGGGCCCGCGGCGAGGAAGTGCGAAACGATGATACCCCGGAAGTTCTGTCGAAGCGGCTGGCGAGCTACCGCACGCTGACCGAGCCCCTGATCCATTACTATTCCGAGCGGCGCAAGCTGGTGACGGTGGACGGGATGATGACCATCGAGCAGGTCACCCGGGAAATTGACCGGATCCTGTCCGCGCTAGGCGCCGTGGCACCAAGGGCGGCGCCAGCCAGGAAGGCCACGGCGGCCTCCAGCAAGACCGCCAAGCCCGGGGGCAGAAAGGCCGCCAAAGCAGCCAAGAAGCCCGCCAAAACCGCGCCCAGGGCCGCCGAGCAGGCCTCTAGGGCCGTCGCCAAGGCGCGCAAGAGGGCCGTTGCGGACGCCAAGGGCCGGGGAACCGGGATGGGCAAAAAGGCGGCAAAACGAACGGTCCGGAAGGCCTCAAAAAAAGCCGTGAAAAAGCGAGCTAAACGATAGGGGCGGTTGACGAAACCGAGTTGACTCCTTAATAAGCCGGCATCCTCGTTGGATAATTTTTGACGATGCCGGGCCCCAAAGCAAATGAGGGGAAGGGCGTCGTGTTCGCGTTTGCGGACATCAGCCAGCGTTATCAAGAACTTAAAGCCGTTCCCTGAGGGGTCGGTGACAGGAGAGAGCTCCGTGGCCCGTATTGCCGGCGTGAATATCCCCACCAACAAGCGCGTGCTGATCGCGCTCCAGTACATCCATGGCATCGGCCAGAAGAACGCCGCCGAGATCATCGAGAAGGTCAAGATCCCCGTGGATCGCCGCGTCAGCCAGCTCAGCGACCAGGAAGTGCTGCAGATCCGCGAAGTGATCGACCGCGACTATCTGGTCGAGGGCGATCTGCGCCGCGAGACCGGCATCAACATCAAGCGCCTGATGGACCTCGGCTGCTATCGTGGGCTGCGTCATCGCCGCGGCCTGCCGGTCCGCGGCCAGCGCACCCATACCAATGCGCGTACGCGCAAGGGGCCGGCCAAGTCGATCGCCGGCAAGAAGAAGTAAGTTCAGCGAATAGCGAATGGGGAGTAGCGAATGATTCTATTCGCTAATCGCCACTCACCATTCGCTTCTTAGGTGTAGCCGCTGGAACTACGGCGGCGTTTGAGATCACAGGAAAGGTACTGGAATGGGCAAGGAAGCCACCCGCGTACGCCGCCGCGAACGCAAGAACATCGCGTCCGGCGTCGCGCACGTGAATTCGTCTTTCAACAATACGACCATCACCATCACCGACGCGCAAGGCAACACCATTGCCTGGTCGTCGGCCGGCACGATGGGCTTCAAGGGCTCGCGCAAATCGACCCCGTATGCCGCGCAGGTCGCGGCCGAAGACGTTTCCAAGAAGGCGCAGGAACACGGCATGCGCACGCTGGAAGTGGAAGTCGCAGGTCCCGGCTCAGGCCGTGAATCGGCGCTGCGCGCGCTGCAGGCGGCGGGCTTCACTGTCACCTCGATCCGCGACGTGACGACGATCCCGCACAATGGTTGCCGTCCGCGCAAGCGCCGGCGGGTTTGACGTTTGGTCGCGGACGGCTTGGCCGCTCCGCGATGTTTTGAAATTTGACTGCCGCGGACTGACCCGCGATCTCCAACGCCAGTGATCCAAACGCAGATCGACTGGCCGGTCTATGGACCCGAAGGGGTGACAAAGTGACGATCCAGAAGAATTGGCAAGAACTTATTCGACCGAACAAGCTGCAGATCACGCCGGGCAATGATGCAACCAGGTTTGCAACCGTCGTCGCCGAACCGCTCGAACGCGGTTTCGGCCAGACCCTCGGCAACGCGCTGCGCCGCATCCTGCTGTCGTCGTTGCAAGGCGCGGCGGTGCAGTCGGTGCATATCGACGGCGTGCTGCACGAATTCTCTTCGATCGCGGGCGTTCGCGAGGACGTTACCGACATCGTCCTCAACATCAAGGACATCTCGATCAAGATGCAGGGCGACGGCCCCAAGCGCATGGTCGTCAAGAAGTCGGGCCCTGGCGCCGTTACCGCCGGCGACATCCAGACCGTCGGCGACGTCGTGGTGCTGAACCCCGACCTGCAGATTTGCACGCTGGACGAGGGCGCAGAAATCCGCATGGAGTTCACCGTCGCCGCCGGCAAGGGCTATGTCGCCGCCGAGCGCAACCGCCCCGAGGATGCGCCGATCGGGCTCATTCCGGTCGACAGTCTGTTTTCGCCGGTGCGAAAGGTCTCCTACAAGGTCGAGAACACCCGTGAGGGCCAGATCCTCGACTATGACAAGCTGACCATGACGATCGAGACCAACGGTGCGATCACGCCGGAAGACGCGGTGGCCTATGCCGCCCGCATCCTGCAGGATCAGCTCAATGTGTTCGTGAACTTCGAAGAGCCTCGCAAGGAAGTGGCGCAGGAGATCATCCCGGATCTCGCATTCAACCCGGCCTTCCTCAAGAAGGTGGACGAACTCGAACTTTCGGTGCGTTCGGCCAACTGCCTGAAGAACGATAATATCGTATACATCGGCGACCTCGTGCAGAAGTCGGAAGCCGAAATGCTCCGGACCCCGAATTTCGGCCGCAAGTCGCTGAACGAGATCAAGGAAGTTCTGGCCCAGATGGGTCTGCATCTCGGCATGGAAGTGCCGGGCTGGCCGCCCGAGAATATCGACGAACTGGCCAAGCGCTTCGAGGATCACTACTGAGAATTCGTCATTCCGGGGCGATGCGTCAGCATCGAACTATGGTGCGCAATTGCGCACCCGAGAATCTCGAGATTCCGGATCGCCGCTTCGCGACGTCCGGAATGACATGACAGGGCGAACGCAGGCAGCCCACCTGAGCAACAAGTCCGACGAACCGTCGCGACGAATGGAATTCAAGGAATACAAAAATGCGTCACGGCAAGGTTCATCGCAAGCTCAACCGTACCGCCGAGCATCGCAAAGCGATGTTCGCCAACATGTGCGCGGCGCTGATCAAGCACGAGCAGATCGTCACCACGCTGCCGAAGGCGAAGGAATTGCGCCCGATCGTGGAGAAGCTGGTGACACTCGGCAAGAAGGGCGGACTGGCCATGCGTCGTCAGGCGATCTCCGAGATGCGCGACAAGGATCAGGTCAGGAAACTATTTGACACGCTGGCGCCCCGTTACAAGGACCGTCAGGGCGGATACACCCGCATCATCAAGGCTGGCTTCCGTTACGGCGACAACGCGCCGATGGCGGTGATCGAGTTCGTCGACCGCGACGTCGACGCCAAGGGCCAGGACTCCGGCCCGGTGCGGGAAAAGGCCGCTGAAGCCGCCTGAGCCTGTCTCGACGGACTGAAAAAAAGCGGCGCCTTGGCGCCGCTCAGACTGCTGACAAACCCCGTCGATTTCGGCGGGGTTTTGTTTTTGGTGGTGGCGTCATCGGGAGCGCCGGTCATCCCGGTGCGGGGATCGGCCTTGGCGCCAGCGCCAACGGCGCCGTGGCGCCGCTTTTTGCTTTCAAGAGTCTCTTTGTCGATCACCAGTGATGCCAGTGGTGGCGATGGTGACGGTGGTGGTAATGCCGGTGCGGATGGTAGGCAAACGCCGGGCGAACCACGCGATGATATCGCACCACGGGAACATATGGTTCGTGGTAGTAGCTTGAATAACCACCATAATACGCTGGCGCATAGCCGACGTAATACGCCGGGCGATAGTAGCTCCGATGGTAGGTCGGGCCGTAGTGGCCTCCATAATAGGCCGGGGCATATCCGCCATGGTAGCCGTATCCCGGACCATACGCATATGCATTGGAGGCTATTCCGCCGATCACTGCTCCCGCGATCAGCCCGCCGGCCAATCCCGGAAGAAAGCCGCGCCGGGCTTCTGCGGGCGACGGAGAGGTTACCGCGGTCAAGCCAAGGACCCCCGCAACGGCCAATCCCAAGGTTGCCTTCCTCATAGACTGCTCCTTTCAGTAACAAGCCCAGAACACATTCGGGGCGGTGTTCGTTTCAGCAAGATGGACGCTCGCTAAACGCTTTCAATCGGGATTTGTTGCCCAAAGCGCGGCCTTCAAGGGTATTGGCGGCGAATTTAATCTTCATGAACGAATGTTCAGGGAGCGTTCGGTGGACCTTTGGCCGCCAGCTACCACCCCTCCATCACGATCTTGCCGCGGGATTTGCCGGATTCCAGAAGCGCGTGCGCCCGCTTGAGGTTGGCGGCGTTGATGGTTCCGAAGGTCTGGTCGAGCGTGGTGCGCAGCACGCCCTTGTCGGTGAGGTCGCCGACGTCGTTGAGCAGGTGATGCTGGGCGATCATGTCCGGCGTCTGGAAAGAGGAGCGGGTGAACATCGATTCCCAATGGATCGAGATGGCTTTGCCCTTGAAGGCGCTGACGCTGAATTCCGGGGGATCGTCGATCAGGCCGAACTTGCCCTGCGGCGCCATGAAATCCGCGATCGCCTTGTAATGCTGGTCGGTGAAGGTCAGGCTTGCGACCAACGCCACCGGCGGCAGTTTCAGTTTTTCGACCTGTTCCTTCATCGGCCTGGAATGATCGATCACGGCATGCGCGCCAAGGTCGAGGCACCATTTCTGCGACTCCGGGCGCGTGGCGGTCGCGACCACCGTCAGCCCGGTGAGTCGGCGCGCGAGCTGGATCAGGATTGAGCCGACGCCACCGGCGCCGCCGGTGATCAGCAGCGTGCGTGGATCGACGCTCTTGCCGGGCCTGACGCCAAGCCGGTCAAACAGCAATTCCCATGCGGTGATCGAGGTCAGCGGCAGCGCCGCGGCCTGTGCGAACGACAGCGATTTCGGCTTGCGTCCGACGATGCGCTCGTCGACCAAGTGAAATTCCGCGTTGGTGCCCTGGCGCAGGATCGAGCCGGCATAGAATACCTCATCGCCCGGCTTGAGCAAGGTGACATCGGCGCCGACGGCGTCGACGATTCCTGCGGCGTCATAGCCGAGTATCTTGGTCTCGCCTTCGGGCGGGGCGGCGCGCTTGCGGACCTTGTAGTCAACCGGGTTGGCGGAGATCGCTTTCACGGCGACGCGGACATCGCGCCCTTTGGGCTCGGGTTTCGCAACCTCGAAATCGATCAGCGAGTCTGCCGCTTCGATCGGCAGCGACTTCTTGTATCCGACGGCCTTCATGCGACGGTTCTCCCTGTTGGTCCGGTAATTCCTTGCTACGGTGCCGTTCTGAAGCGAAAATGCAAGTGTGGAAGCGATGGCTTCCTGAAGTCACCGAAAACAACCACTCGATCGTGCGATTCCCTTCTATTCAGGGGCCAGGAAGTCTATATTGACCGACCAGCCCCTCGGGAAACCTTGATGATCGTACTCCGAATTGTGTCGGCATTCCTCATGACGGTGGTGGCCGCAGGTCCATCGGCCGCGCAAGACCGCCGCTTGCCGACGTCGCCCGCAGAACTCAGGCTTTCCTATGCCCCGATCGTGCAGCGCGCGCAGCCGGCGGTGGTGAACGTTTACGCCGGCAAGACGGTACAGAACCGGAATCCGCTGCTGGACGATCCTATCTTTCGCCGCTTCTTCGGGGTGCCGGGGCAGCAGCCGGAACAAATGCAGCGTTCGCTCGGGTCAGGCGTCATGGTCGATCCGTCCGGACTGGTGGTTACGAACAACCATGTGATCGAGGGCGCGGACCAGGTGAAGATATCGCTTGCCGACAAGCGTGAATTCGAGGCCGAGATCGTGCTCAAGGACAGCCGCACCGACCTGGCGGTGCTACGGATCAAGGACGCCAGGGAGAAATTCATAACGCTGGACTTCGCCAATTCCGATGAACTTCAGGTCGGCGACGTGGTGCTGGCGATGGGCAATCCCTTCGGCGTCGGCCAGACCGTCACCCACGGGATCGTTTCCGCGTTGGCCCGCACCAAGGTCGGCATCACCGACTACCAGTTCTTCATCCAGACCGACGCGGCGATCAACCCCGGCAATTCCGGTGGTGCGCTGGTCGACATGGCCGGCAGGCTCGTCGGCATCAACACCGCGATCTTCTCGCGCTCCGGCGGCTCGCAGGGCATCGGCTTTGCGATTCCAGCCAACATGGTGCGGGTCGTGGTCGCGTCCGCCAAGAGCGGCGGCAAGGCGGTCAAACGGCCCTGGCTCGGGGCAAAGTTGCAGGCGGTGACGCCCGAAATCGCCGAGACGCTGGGCCTGAAACTGCCGAACGGCGCCTTGGTCGCCAATGTCGCGCCAAACAGCCCGGCCGCGCGCGCGGGGTTGAGACTGTCCGACCTGATCGTCGCGGTCGAGGGGCAGACGATCGAGGATCCCAACGCGTTCGACTACCGCTTCGCCACCCGTCAGCTGGGCGGCACCGCGCAGATCGACGTGCAGCGCGCCGGCCGGATCGTCAGGCTGACGGTGCCGCTGGAGACCGCGCCCGATACCAACCGCGACGAGATTGTCCTCACCGCGCGCTCGCCGTTCCAGGGCGCGAAGGTCGCCAACATATCGCCGGCGGTTGCCGACGAACTGAATCTCGACTCACAGATCGAGGGCGTCGTGGTGGTCGATCTCGCGGAGGGCGGCACGGCGGCCAGCGTCGGCTTTCAGAAGGGCGACGTCATTCTTGCGGTCAACAACCAGAAGATCGGCAAGACCAGCGATCTTGACCGGGTTTCGAAAGCGACATCCCGACTCTGGCGCATCGTCGTGGTGCGCGGCGGGCAGCAGATCAACGTGACGCTGGGCGGATGAGCCCGAAGCAACCACGCGAGGCCGCCAATCTGTTTGCGGCGGCAGGGCTGGAGCAGGATGCGCCGCATCCGCTGCCCGACCGGCTGCGTCCGCGGGCGCTCGTCGATGTCGTTGGACAGGATCATATCCTCGGTCCCGACGGCGCGCTGACGCGGATGCTGGCGACCCGGACGCTTGGTTCGCTGGTGTTCTGGGGGCCGCCGGGTACCGGCAAGACCACGGTGGCGCGGTTGCTGGCGGACGCCACCGACCTGCATTTCGAGCAGATTTCGGCGGTGTTCTCCGGCGTCGCCGACCTGAAAAAGGTGTTCGACTCGGCGCGCGCCCGGCGCGAGATGGGCAAGGGCACGCTGTTGTTCGTCGACGAAGTGCATCGCTTCAACCGCGCGCAGCAGGATTCGTTTCTGCCCGTGATGGAGGACGGCACCGTCGTGCTGGTCGGCGCCACCACCGAAAATCCGTCGTTTGAGCTGAACGCCGCGCTGTTGTCGCGGGCGCGGGTTCTGGTGTTTCATTCGCTCGATCCGGGCGCGATCGAGAAGCTCTATGCCCATGCCGAAGCGATCGAAGGCAGGAAGTTGCCGCTGGATGCGGAAGCGCGCGCGGTGCTGGTACGGATGGCCGATGGCGACGGCCGCGCCGCGCTGACGCTCGCCGAAGAAGTCTGGCGCGCCGCGCGTAAGGATGAAGTCTTCAACGCCGTGCAGCTGCAGGAGATCCTGCAGCGCCGGGCGCCGATCTACGACAAGTCGGCCGACGGTCATTACAATTTGATCTCGGCGCTGCATAAATCGGTGCGCGGCTCCGACCCTGATGCCGCGCTGTATTACCTCGCGCGCATGCTGGATGCGGGCGAGGATCCGCTGTTCCTGGCGCGGCGCGTGGTGCGCATGGCGGTCGAGGACATCGGGCTTGCCGATCCGCAGGCGCTGGTGATCTGCAACGCCGCCAAGGATGCCTTCGATTTTCTGGGGTCGCCGGAGGGCGAACTGGCGATCGCGCAGGCCGTGATCTATCTCGCCACCGCGCCGAAATCGAACGCGGCCTACAAGGCGTTTGGCGCTGCGATGCGCACGGCAAAGGAGGGTGGATCGCTGCTGCCGCCCAAGCACATCCTGAACTCGCCGACCAAGCTGATGAAGTCGGAAGGCTATGGCTCGGGCTACGCCTACGACCACGACGCGCCGGAAGCGTTCTCCGGCCAGGACTACTTCCCGGAAGCGCTGGGGCGACAGACATTCTACGATCCACCCGATCGCGGTTACGAGCGGGAAATCCGCAAGCGGCTGGAGTACTGGGCCAGGCTGCGCAAGGAGCGCGCGCGAGGGGAGGGCGAATGAGCGGTTCTGGAAATCATCGAAAGCAGGCAATCTGGATCGCCGCGCTTGTGGCAACGCTGGCGTCTGCATTTTCTGCAACCGCCGACACCGTCGATGTCGCACCGGGCGTGCAGGTGACCAGGCGAACCTATCCGGCGCCGATCAATGAGCAGCCGTTCTTCGGATTTTCGATCAAGGACTCAGCGCAGAAGGCTGCCGATGCGAACTTCGTTACCGCCATCATTCAGGCGGCCGGCACGCGGGAGAAGGCGTTTGAGGAAACCACCAAGCGCGGCTGGCGGGCGATCAACGCCGGCAAGATGGGAGAGGCCGCGCAGCGGTTCAACCAGGCGTTTCTGATTTCACCCGAGCAAAGCGGCGTCTACCATGGCTTCGCTGCGGTTGCTCAAATCCGTTTCAAGGACTTCGACGCCGCAGAAGAGCTGTTCAGGATCGCGCTCAGGCAGCCGCAGCCGTTGAAGGCGCTCAATGCCGACTACGGCCGCCTGCTGCTGATCGCCAAGCGGCCACGCGAGGCTGAGCCGGTGCTGGAACAGGCGACCCGGGATGCGCCCGATCTGGCCGATGCCTGGACCAATCTCGCCTGGGCGCGCTTCCAGAATGGCGACCCGGCGTCGGCCTGTGCGGCGGCGGAGCAGGCCGCCAGGCAGCGTCCGTCTCCCACGTCCGCCAGCGATCTGACCGCAGTGAGAAGCGTCGCCCAGTGCAAGTAGGGCGCGCCGTCGCGCCCGTCCTTGGCGGGCGCGCGGAACTCCGTTCCGGCTGAACAGGGCGATGGGATGGTCGGAATTGCGCCGAATTAACCGTGACGATAACCGACATTTGCGCTACGCAACCGCTTGTCTCCGGAGCCGCAGCAATCATGAGCCGTCGCGTCAAGAAACCTCTCCGCCCGGCGGGCGATCGTCCGAAGGGCGCACGTCCTTATCGGGGCTCGCCGGCCGAGCGGCCGCAGGCCCGTCGTCCGGGCGGAAAGCCGCCGCCGCGGTTCCCGGCCTCGCCGCCGCGCGCCGCAATGCCTTTTGTGCCGGAGCCGGAAAAGGCCGCGCCCGAGCTGCTGCCGCTGCCGACCAAGGTTCAGACCGTCGTGGTGACCGCGGACGAGAACAACATGCGGGTTGACCGCTTTCTCGAGGCGCGCTTCCCCGGCCTGTCGTTCTCCCACATCCAGCGGGTCGTCCGCAAAGGCGAGTTGCGGGTCAACGGCAAGCGCGCCGACAGCAAGGACCGGCTGGAGGAAGGCCAGAGCGTGCGCATCCCGCCGCTGCGGCTGGACACGCCCAAGGCTGCCGGCCCGCTCTCGGAAGCCGCCAACAAAACGCTGCAGGCACTCAAGGACATGATCCTGTTCGAGGACGCCGACGTCATGGTGCTGAACAAGCCGGCCGGGCTCGCGGTCCAGGGCGGCTCGGGCATCACCCGCAATGTCGATGACATGCTGGAGGTGATGCGCGACGCCAAGGGCCAGAAGCCGCGGCTGGTGCATCGGCTCGACAAGGAAACCTCGGGCTGCCTGCTGATTGCGAAAACGCGCTTTGCCGCGACCGCGCTGACCGGCTCGTTCCGCCACCGTTCCGCGCGAAAGATCTACTGGGCGCTGGTGGCGGGCGTGCCGAAGCCGAAGCAGGGCCGCATCTCGACTTATCTTGCCAAGGAGGAGAGCGAGGACGACACCATCATGCGGATCGCCAGGCATGGCGACGAGGGCGCAAGCCACGCCGTGACCCATTACGCCGTCGTCGAGACCTCGGCGCAGAAGCTCGCCTGGATCTCGCTGAAGCCGGTCACCGGGCGCACCCATCAACTGCGCGCGCACATGGCGCATATCGATCACGCGATCGTCGGCGATCCCAAATATTTCAACAAGGAGAACTGGGAGCTGCCGGGCGGGCTTCAGAACCGCCTGCATCTGCTGGCGCGGCGGATTTCGATTCCGCACCCGCGCGGCGGCGTGATCGATGTCAGCGCGCCGCTGCCGCCGCACATGCTGCAATCCTGGAATTTGCTCGGGCTCGAGGCCGACCGTTTCGATCCGATCGAGAACGCGCCGGAGGAATAGGCCTCGTCACCGCCGGAAGCCGAGAACCGCATGCGTGAGCTATTCGACGAAGTCGCCGGGCAATCACCGTTCGATCCCGAGGAGGCGGTGCGCCGCGGCTCGCGCACGCCCCAGCGCAAGCGCTTCTACAAGGTTGCCGGATTCGCAGAGGCCGATGGCGGGTTTGCGGTCACGCTCGATGGCAGGCCGATCCGCACGCCGTCCGGCCGCCAGGTGCTGGCGCCGAAAGCCGGCATTGCGGAAGCCATCGCGGCGGAATGGAATGCGCAAGGCGAGACCATCAATCCCTTGGCCATGCCGCTGACCCGCTTTGCCAACAGTGTCGCCGAGATCGGCGATCGCGTCGATGCGGTAGCTGAGGACGTCGCCAAATATCTCGGCACCGATCTGCTTTTCTATCGCGCGGGCCATCCCGCGGCGCTGGTCGCCAGGGAGGCCGCATATTGGGATCCCGTGCTGGCCTGGGCCGCCAGGGAATTGGGGGCGCATTTCATCCTGTCCGAGGGGATCGTGCATGTGACCCAGCCGGCGCAGGCGATCGCGGCGGCGCGCGGCGCGTTTCCGGCTGACGCCTGGTCGGTGGCGGCGCTGCATGTGGTGACGACGCTGACCGGGTCGGCTCTGCTGGCGCTGGCGCTGCTGCACGGCGTCAGCGACGCCGATCAGGTCTGGGCGGCGGCCCATGTCGACGAGGACTGGAACATCGAGAAATGGGGCATGGACGAGGAGGTAGCCGCGCGTCGAGCCTCTCGTCTGGTCGATTTCCAGGCTGCGGTGGCCATTTTGGCGGCGCTGAAGGTCTGACCTTCGGCCCTCGGGTTAACGAGAGGTTTACGCCGCCGGGTTAGGGTCTGGCCTGGCCGAGACCTCAGATATGGCGAACGCAATTAATCCCACCGCTCCCGTGCTTGCCGCCCAAGGGGTTGGCGGCCTTGCGCCCGAACTCGTGTTTCAGCCGGGCAGCGTGGTCGACGCGCAGGTGCTCAAGATTCTCTCCGCCGATCTGGTGCGGATCGCCATCGCCAGCCTCTCGATCGACGTGGCCTCGGAAGTCCCGCTGCAGCAAGGCCAGACCCTGCAGCTCGCGGTATCGCAGACCAAGGACGGCATCCGCCTTGCGGTGGTCGGGCAGGGCGGCGGCGCCGCGGCTGACGCCGTTACGCTTTCGCCCGATGCGCTGGACGATGCTGCGACCGCCCGTCCGATGACCCTGGCTTCAAAGGACCCGTTGAGCCCGATCGAGCGGGCGGCGGTCTCGGTCGCTGCGCAGGCCGCGGCCGTCGAGCAGGAAAGCCTGGCGCCACTGTTCGCCAATCTCGGCACGGCCGTCTCGTCCATCAGCCTGCCGTCCAAATTGCGCGAGGCGATGGCGCAGGTGCTGGCACAACAGACCAGCCTCGACCAAAACCTCGCTGGCGGCGACATCAAGACCGCGTTCCAGAAATCCGGTATTTTTCTTGAGGCTTCGCTGGCGTCGGGTTCGGCGCCTTCGACCGGCGTTCCCGATCTCAAGGCCGCACTGATCGTGCTGCGGCAGACGCTGCAGTCGGCGCTTGGCGCCAAGGCCGCGGCCGCAGCTCCGGCGGCGCCCGTGACCCTCAACGCCGAGGCAGCCAGCCTCGCGCCTTCACTGGAATCCGACGTTCAGGAAATCTTGCGGTCACAGGCGCGGCTGCCTGCCGCCACCGATATCGCGGTGTCCGGCGGCGCCGCCCGCGGCGCGCCGACCGCCGGGCTGAACGCCTTGCCTTCGGCCGGGGCGACCTTGAACCTGCTGCAGGAGGCGCTGCAGCAGCTCGGCATCCCCGGGCGAATAGCGAGTGCGGCAACGGATGCTCGAGGTGACCTGACCTTCCATACCAATACGCCGCCTCCGCCGATCCGCGGCGCGCTTCCGGCCGCGCAGCCGGTCGCGGCGCCGACGCTCGCGCCCGATGCGCCGCTGGCGACGACCGCGCATCATCTGCTCGATGACACCGATGCCGCGATCGCGCGGCAAACCTTGCTGCAGGTGGCCTCGTTGCCGGATCGCGTCGAGGCCTCGGCGCCAAGGGTGGATGCGCCGGGTCCGCGCTGGCATTTCGAGATTCCCTTCGTGACGCCGCAGGGCACGGCGATGGCCCAGTTCGAGATTTCCCGCGATGGTGCGGCCGAGGAAGTCGAGGCTGCCAAGCGGGTGTGGCGGGCGCGGTTTTCGCTCGACGTCGAGCCGGCCGGCCCGGTTCATGCGCTGGTATCGCTCACGGGCGAAAAGACCTCGGTCCGGATGTGGGCGGAACGGCCCAACACGGCGGCGCAGCTGCGCGCTGGCGCCTCAGAACTGAGCCAGGCGCTCAGCCGGGCCGAACTGACGCCCGGCGATATCGTGATCCGCGACGGCACGCCACCGCCGCCGGCCGCGCCCGCGCGCGCCGGCCATTTTCTGGATCGCGCGCTATGAGCGTCGAGACCAGGAATCGGCTCGCGGTCGCGCTGCACTACGACAAAACCGGCGCGCCGCTCGTCGTCGCCAAGGGCAAGGGCGTAATCGGCGCCAGGATCATCGAACTCGCCCGGGCTAACGACATTCCTATCGAGGAGAACGAAGTGCTGGCGGGCGCCCTGTCGCACGTCGAGATCGGCGACGAGATTCCGGCGGAACTGTACAAGGCGGTTGCCGAGGTCCTGATCTTCGTGCTGCGGCTGTCAGGGCGGGTTCGCTAGCTGATCCTGCTGCCATTGTCATAGTTTTTCCACGATGCCATCGGCATCGTTTTCCGAGGTTTCTGAACCGGCTCGGATATCCCTTGATCAACCGCCGCCATGCGCTGGGCCTCGTCGCCGCGACCAGCCTGTTCCCCCCAACCGGCCTCGCCAACGTCTCGTACCAGCGCAGCGAGTTTCGCGACGACCTGGCCCGGCGTTTTCTGGCACTGGGCACCACAGGTACCTTCGTCGCCTACAAGGTGGACGACTACCTGATCATCGCCAGCGACAAGGTGCGTTCGGGCGAGGGCAGGCTGCCGGCCTCGACCTTCAAGATCCCGCATTCCATCATCGCGCTCGAGACTGGCGTGGTGGTGGATCCCGACAAGGACGTCTTCAAGTGGGACGGGGTGACGCGCAGTATCGAGCCCTGGAACAAGGATCACACCCTGCGCTCGGCGATCGCGGCCTCCGCTGTACCGATCTATCAGGAGATCGCGCGGCGCATCGGATCCGAGCGCATGCAGAAGTACGTCGACCTGATGGACTACGGCAATCGCGACATCGGCGGCGGCATCGACCAGTTCTGGCTGACCGGTAACCTGCGGATCGATCCGATCCAGCAGATCGACTTCCTCGACCGGCTGCGCCGCGGCGTGCTGCCGGTCTCCGCGCGCAGCCAGGAACTGGCGCGCGACATCCTGACCGTGACCAAGGTCGGCGACGCCACGATCCGCACCAAGAGCGGGCTTTTGGGCGCGGAGCAGGGCAGGCCGTCACTGGGCTGGATGGTCGGCTGGGCCGAGAAGGGCAGCCGGCAAACCGTGTTCGCCATGAACATGGACTGCAAGGAGCAAAGCCACATCGCCGCGCGGATGACGGTGACGCAGCAATGCCTCACTGATATCGTGGCGATCTGACGGTTTTGGGTGATGTATCGGCCATGCCCGGCCACTTTGGTCAGGGTGCCGAGAACCAGCGCGCCAGACCCGCTTGCCAGCTTCCGGGGGTGTTTCCGGTTCAGAAAAGGGCGTGTTAGAAGGCCCTAAATCGACCTAGAAACGGGCGGAAGCAGATGAAGGACATCCTGGATAGCCTCGAGGAGCGGCGCGCCGGCGCCAAATTTGGCGGCGGCGAGAAGCGCATCGAGGCGCAGCACGCCCGCGGCAAGCTGACCGCGCGGGAGCGCATCGAGCTTCTGCTCGACAAGGGCTCGTTCGAGGAGTTCGACATGTTCGTCGAGCACCGTTCGACCGAGTTCGGCATGGAGAAGAACAAGATTCCGGGCGACGGCGTCGTCACCGGCTGGGGCACCGTCAACGGCCGCAAGACCTTTGTCTTCGCCAAGGACTTCACCGTTTTCGGCGGCTCGCTGTCCGAGACCCATGCGCTGAAGATCACAAAACTGCAGGACATGGCGATGAAGGCGAGGGCGCCGATCATCGGCCTCTATGACGCCGGCGGCGCGCGCATCCAGGAAGGCGTGGCGGCGCTGGCGGGCTATTCCTACGTGTTCCGCCGCAACGTCATTGCCTCAGGCGTGATCCCGCAGATCTCCGTCATCATGGGCCCGTGCGCCGGCGGCGACGTCTATTCGCCTGCCATGACCGACTTCATCTTCATGGTGAAGAACACCAGCTACATGTTCGTCACGGGTCCCGACGTGGTGAAGACCGTCACCAACGAGGTGGTGACGGCGGAAGAACTCGGCGGCGCCTCGGTGCATGCGACCCGCTCCTCGATCGCCGACGGCGCGTTCGAGAACGACGTCGAGACGCTGCTGCAGATGCGCCGGCTGATCGATTTCCTGCCCTCCAACAACACCGACGGCGTGCCGGAATGGCCGAGCTTCGACGACATCGAGCGCGTCGACATGTCGCTGGATACGCTGATCCCCGACCATCCGAACAAGCCCTACGACATGAAGGAGCTGATCGGCAAGGTTGTGGACGAGGGCGACTTTTTCGAGATTTCGGAAGCCTTCGCGAAGAACATCGTCACCGGTTTCGGCCGCATCGCCGGCCGCACCGTCGGCTTCGTCGCCAACCAGCCGATGGTGCTGGCGGGCGTGCTGGACTCCGACGCCTCGCGCAAGGCCGCGCGCTTCGTCCGCTTCTGCGACGCCTTCAACATCCCGATCGTCACCTTCGTCGACGTGCCGGGATTCCTGCCCGGCACCGCGCAGGAATATGGCGGCCTGATCAAGCACGGCGCGAAGCTCCTGTTCGCCTATTCGCAGTGCACGGTGCCGCTGGTCACGGTCATCACCCGTAAGGCCTATGGCGGTGCGTTCGACGTGATGGCCTCCAAGGAAATCGGCGCCGACATGAATTACGCATGGCCGACGGCGCAGATCGCGGTGATGGGCGCCAAGGGCGCGGTCGAGATCATTTTCCGCGCCGACATCGGCGACGCCGAGAAAATCGCCGCGCGCACGAAGGAATACGAAGACCGCTTCCTGTCCCCCTTCATCGCCGCCGAGCGTGGCTACATCGACGACGTCATCATGCCGCATTCGACGCGGAGGCGGATCGCCCGCGCGCTGGCGATGCTTAGGGACAAGAAGGTCGAGATGCCCGCGAAGAAGCACGACAATTTGCCGTTGTAGAGAGAAACACTCCCCGCTCGCTGTGAGGCAATACCTTAACGGAAGGAGACGAGCCAATGACCCGCCATCCTGATTTCGTGCCCCACGGCGTCATTCCGGCGGTGCTGCTGCCGTTCCACGAGGACTTCTCGATCGACGAGCCGAGCTTCCGGGCCCATTTGCGCGATGTCGGGGCGGTGCAGGGGCTGTCGGCGATCACGGTCAACGCGCACTCCACCGAGGTGGCCTCGTGCACGCGCGACGAACAGCGGCGCGTCATGGAAATCGCGGGCGAGGAAGTCGGCGGCAAATTGCCTGTGGTTCACGGCATCTGGGCGGATGGCAGCCTGGAGGCGGCGCGGATCGCGCGCGAGGCCGAGGCCGGCGGCGCATCGGCGCTTCTGGTGTTTCCGCCGGCGCCGTTCACGATTGGTCAGTCGGCCGCGATGGCTTTGGCCCATTTCAAGACCATCGCTGACGCAACCGATCTGCCGCTGATCGCGTTTCAATATCCGCTCGCCACCGGGCAGGGCTATCCGGCGGCGACGCTGGAGCGGCTGCTCGACGAAGTGCCGACCATCCGCGCCATCAAGGACTGGACCCCGCTGGTGCCGCAACATGAGAGCCAGATTCGGGCGTTGCAGGGACGCAAGCGCCCCATCAACGTGCTGTCCACCAATAGCGCATGGCTCCTGAGCTCGCTGGTGCTCGGCTGCAACGGTCTGCTTTCCGGCAGCGGCAGCGTCATCGCCGATCTTCAGGCGAGGCTTTATCGCGCCGTGCGGGCCAACGATCTCGCCGAGGCCCGCCGGCTCAACGACCGGATCTATCCGACGGCGCGGGTATTCTACGCCGATCCCTTCGTCGACATGCACAACCGCATGAAAGAGGCGCTGGTGCTGCTTGGCAAACTGCCTCGGGCGGTGGTGCGTCCGCCGCTGGTCAAGATATCGGAGGCGGAGATCGCCCGGATCCGGGATGCGTTGATCGAGGCGGGTTTGCTCGACGCGGGAGCCGCACTGGGACGCGACGCCGCCTAGACCGGGATGACTTTTCTTCGAATCGTCATCCCTGTCTAGCTCTCTGTTTGAGCATGATCTTTTCGGAAAACCGCTACACACTTTTCCGGATCATGCTCTAGCGACCTGCATCCTCCTGTGACACAAGCTTTCCCGATCCTGAATCCGATGGCCGAAGACGATCCGACCGACGAGATTTCGCAAATCGAAGCGCGGATCAGGCACCTTGCCGAGGTCGCCGAGCGATGCCGGAAGATTGTCCTGGTTTCGAAGGCAGCCATCGGCGGCGGGATCGCCTTGCTGCTGCTGATGATGCTCGGCCTGCTCGGGTCCAGTCCCGTCGCAGCCCTCGGGTCGATCGCGCTGGTGCTGGGCGGAATCGTGTCGCTCGGATCGAATGTCAGTACGCTGCAGCAGACCGAGGCCGCCCTTGCTGCGGCCGAAGTGCTCCGTTCGGACTTGATCGGCCGCATCGACCTCCGGCTGGTGGACGACGCCCCGATGAAACTGGTGTGATGCGGCTGATCGGAAAGGCGCGCATGCGCGAGGTAAGCCGATGAGGAAAGCCCGTCACCCCCGGGGCGAAGACCGCAAGGCGGATTGGCGCCAGCAGCCCGCCGGTTAACCCTCTGTTAACCATGCCGGCTTAGCCTGCGATCACGGCGCGGTCATCATCAGCCCATTGCAGCCCGGTTCGTTCAAGGAGAGCCGCCGATGACCATCGAATTACTGACCTATCGCGCGCTCGGCGATCGCCTGAGCGTCTCGCCGGAGGCCGCGCGGTCGCTTGCCAGGCGGCGCCGGTTGCCGCGCTCGCGTTCCGCTGACGGCAAGGCCCTGGTGAGCGTTGATCTCGCCGAAATCAGGCATGCGCCCCAGCCACCGGGCAGTCGCCGAGTGGACAAGATCGCCGTGTTGGCGGCACAGGTGGAAGCCTTGGAGGCGCGGCTGGAAGCCAACGCAGCCGCGCACCGCGCAGATTTCGAGCGCGAGCGCGAACGCGCCGACCGCCTCATGAACGAACTGCGGGAGGCGTCTGCGGCAACCAGGGCTGCCACGGAGGCTATGGCATGGCTGGAGCGCGAGGTGACAGCGTTGCGGACCGCTGGTCGAACGGTTGGCGACGGACCGGCTGGACGCCGGGTGGGGCACCTGGCCGCAACCCTGGTGGAAGCAGACCGCAAGGCCGCTGCGCGTGGGTAGCAATCTCTCCCTTTATTCCGCGACCCGACGGCGCTGTGTGAGGCACTAATGACTGGTACTACGGATATTCGCGAGTTGAAGGCGCGCATCATCGTATGTGGCGTTGGCGGTGCCGGCGGCAATGCCGTCAATAACATGATCAGGGCCGGACTGCAGGGCGTCGAGTTCGTCGTCGTCAATACCGACGCCCAGGCGCTCGCCAGTTCGAAAGCCCCGCACGTCATCCAGTTGGGCGCGAAGGTGACCGGAGGTCTTGGCGCGGGCGCGCAGCCCGAGGTCGGGCGCGCCGCGGCGGAAGAGACCATCGATGCTATCCGTGATCACCTCGCCGGCGTGCATATGGTGTTCATTACCGCCGGCATGGGTGGCGGTACCGGTACCGGGGCGGCGCCCGTCATCGCCAGGATCGCGCGGGAGCTTGGCGTCCTCACCATCGGTGTCGTCACCAAGCCGTTCCATTTCGAAGGCCAGCGCCGCATGCGTTATGCCGAAGCCGGCATCGCGGAACTGCTGAAGGAGGTGGATACCCTGCTGATCATCCCGAACCAGAACCTGTTCAGGGTGGCCAGCGAGAAGACCACGTTCGCTGATGCCTTCGCCATGGCCGATCAGGTGCTGTATTCGGGCGTGGCCTGTATCAGCGACCTCATCGTCAAGGAAGGGCTGATCAATCTCGATTTCGCCGACGTTCTCTCGGTCATGCGCGAGAAGGGCAAGGCCATGATGGGCAGGGGCGAGGCTTCCGGCGAAAAGCGCGTACTCAACGCCGCCGTGGCGGCGATTTCCAATCCTTTGATCGAGGATCCCTCGATCAAGCGGGCCAGTGGCCTGATTGTTTCGATCACCGGCGGCAGGGACCTGACGCTGTTCGAGGTCGACGAAGCTGCCACCCGCATACGCGACGAAGCCGACCCGGACGCCAACATCATTGTCGGCGCGACTTTCGATGCCAGCCTCGATGGCATCGTCCGCGTCTCGGTCGTGGCGACCGGGATCGACAATCTCGGCGCGGCGCGCCAGACGCAGTCAGGGGAAAGCTCGCTCACAGACCTCGCAGGCAGGCTGAGCAACGACAGGCGCCGCATCCCCGACCGGATCGAGCGGGGTACGCCACCGCAATTCGAGAGTCCGCCGCTCCGCCCGGCGGCCCGACATCCGATCGCGCAGAGCCCTGATCCCTACGGCCGCTCCTCCGCGGTGCGCAACCTGGTCGAGGAGAGAATTCTCGATATTCCGAACTTCCTGAGCCGCAAGGCCAACTGAGGCGCCGCGCAGCGGGAACGGGCCTCACTTCATGCCCATGCAACTCGCGTAGAACGTGGTCGTTGCCGGCCAGTCCGAGAACATGCCGCGGATGCCGACTTGCCTGGCGAGCACGTCCAGCACCGTCATCGTGTCGCCGTCGCGATCGATCGCCGGTTTGACCGAGCGGTGATAAAATCCGCCGCCCTTGTGCAGCGGGCCGTCGCGCTCCAGCGACCATCCGATCAGGTCGAGGCCGGCCGCCTTCGCGGCCCTGGCGTATTCCGACGGCACGATTTCCTTGTTGTCGCTCAGCGCCAGCATCGCCCAGATCGGCGGCGCCAGAATCCTCACCCCCTGCGCTCTCAGTTCAGCCATCGAGGGCTTCCACGTCTCGGGCTTGCCAGGGTCGAGACCCTGTTTGTCGTAACGGTCTTCGAGATACACCGCCTGCGCGCCAAAGGCAGGCTCGGTCTTCAGCCAATGAAGCACATCGGCGAGATTGAAACTCTGGGCGAACACGTCGCCGGGTGGGATGCCGGCCTTCTTGTAGGCGTCGAGCATTTGCGAGGCGTACTTCTCCTGGGTGTAGTCGCCCTCGAACGGCATCGGCACCTCGGGTGCCTTCAGTTCGGGTGTGAACTTGGCACCGAGGCTCCTGATCAGCGCGATGCTCTCGTCATGCGTCATCAGCGTGCCGGAATGGGCGTATAGATCGGTGCGCCAGCGCGGGGTGCCGTTCTGATATTCTTCCGGCGTCTTTGCATCGGGATTGAAGCCATCCATCTTCGCGGTCAGGGTCCGGAATTCGGCGAGCGTGATGTCGGAGGTGCAGCACCTGGCGGACGCCTTTCGGCCGGTCGCCGGGTTGGCCGGCGTGAATGACTGCGCGCATTTTGCGGCGAGCGCCGGGACCGTCAGGATATTGGTCGTCGTATGCAGGTCGCACTGCGAATGCCGGCAGACCAGTTCCCGGTCTTTTGTGAAGGTCACATCGCATTCGATGATCCCGGCGCCCATCCGGGCGGCCGCGACATAGGATTCCCGGCTGTGCTCGGGAAACTGCAGCGCCGCGCCACGGTGGCCGATCGAAAAATCGGTCTTGTGGAACGGTCCGGTGCACTGGCTGAGCTGTCGCTTGAGCGGGCCGTCCTTCATCCGGTCGACCAGATAGAACGGCCGCGGCCCGATCTGCGCTTCGCGCGGCAGCGGAGCATCTTGCGCCGCAGCGGGAAGCATTGCAGTGACTGAAAAGAGAGCGGCCAGCAGGAAGCGATGGCTGGTGGGCATGGGAGGGTCCTCGGATAACGCGTTGCGCGCCGCCAGGATATCACGGAGCATGTGACAGTTGCGTGTGGGCCGGTCAGCGGCCGCATACGCCGAAAACGAAAATCATTGCCTGGAGAATTCAGATGCCCGCAGCTTTCTTTGTCGTCCGCGCCACCGTGTCCGATCCGGACAAACGCCAGGCGTTCGACGCCTGGTATTCCCGCGAGCACCTGCCGGATGCACTGAAATCCTTCGGCGCCGTGAAGGCGTGGCGCTACTGGAGCGTGACCGATCCGTCGATGCATCACGCGATGTATCAGTTCACCGATCAGGCCGCCCTCGATCGCGCCATCACCGGCAAGGAACTTGACCGCCTGATCTCCGACTTCAACCGCGACTGGCCTGCGGTGACGCGCACGCGCGAGGTGCTGCTGCTGGCCGAGGAACTCGTGGCGCGCTGAGGCACAGTGAAGACATTGCCGCGCCACAAAGCTGAACGGATAGTTCACCGGGCGTTCAGCTTGCGACGCTGAAACTCTCCTCGTCACAGCAACGCGGTGGAGGGGACTCATGGAACGCCGGCACTTTCTGAAACTCGTCTTTGGATTCGCCGCGGGCGGCGTCGCGCTCGCCGCCAGCGCGCAAGCTGCGCCGCTGATGCCCGTGCCTCTTGCCGACGACGCCGACCGGCTCCCCAATCCGGATGCCCAGCCTGCCGTGACCACAGGCGATGAGGTCGAGAGCCTCACGCCGGAAGAAGTGCGCGGCGGCCGCGGTCGCGGCCGTGGCGGTGGGCGTGGGCGCGGTTGGGGTCGTGGCCGGCATCGCGGCTGGGGACGTCGACACTATGGTTGGCGCCGCCGGCACTATGGCTGGCGTCGCAGGTATTGGGGTCGGCGTCGCCGCCGCTACTGGCGGCGTCGTTACTGGTAAGGCGCAGCCACCAGGGACTGCCGCAAACTCAGGAAAAAAGCCCCGCGGAAGCGGGGCCTGGTGCGTCAGGCTCGATCTCAATAAGCGCGACAGCGCCCGTGGCGCCACACGGTTCCGTATGGGCACACGCGACGAGCGGGCCGCACCACAACGACCGGGGCCGGACGTACGACAACGAACGGGGCCGGCTGAACGATAACGGCCCTTCGATTGGGTTGGCACCCGCCATAGGGACCGCGATGCCAGCCCGGGCCGCATCCGCCGGCGGCGTTCGCCGCGCCAAGGCTGGCGAACGAGGCCGCGATCATCACTGCCGCGAAGAGATATCTCATGCTTCCTCCCGTCTTGGCCGCGACCGCGGCGACGTCTTGAAAGTAGCGGTGGAACCTGAATAGCCAATGAATGGGTCGCCGAAGCCGTGAGCGAAGGCTCGGCGCCAGGCGATCGCTTGCCTGAAGCTCAGATCGCTGCGGCGAGTCCAGGGGTGTTGCCAAACAGCGCGGCGAATCGTTTCTCACCGTTGCGGGTGAAGTTGACGACGCGGCTGCCGGGCGCGGGGTCGCGCGCCGCCCAGTTCAACTCGGTCAACCGATTCATGATGGCGGCGCCCAGCGTGCCCGCGAGGTGATGACGGCGTTCGCTCCAGTCGAGGCAGGCCTTGCATAGCGGCCGGCGCGGGTGGGCCAATGCCTCGGCGTCGATCTGCAGCGCGCTCGCCATGAAGCGCCTGCCTTCTCCGGTGAGTTCGATCGCCTGCTTGGCCTGCCGGATCAGCCGCTGCCGTTTCATGCTGTCAAGCATTTGCACGCCGAGGTCGCCCGCGAGGTGGTCATAGCAGATCCGGGCGCGGCGCAGCGCCGGTTCTTTCGGCCCGGTCCGAACCCGCGTATGCCCGGCGCGCTCCGCAAGGCCGGCCAGCCCTTCGAGTACGCCCGCGACATCGGGGCCGGTCAGCCGGTAGTAGCGGTGGCGCCCCTGCTTTTCCGGTTCGATCAGGCCGCCGGCCTCGAGCTTGGCCAGATGCGAACTCGCGGTCTGCGGCGTGACGCCGGCCTGATGCGCCAGCTCGGTCGCGGTCAGCGCGCGGCCGGTCATCAGCGCGGTCAGCATGTTGGCGCGCGCGGGATCGCCAACCAGCGCGGCGACCATGGCGATATCGGGGCCTGCTTTCATAATTCGATGGTAGACGAAGCATCGGCGACGAGCAAGCGGATATTCTGGGACACACCATAACGGGCTCCGTGATTGCGAGCCAACGGGTCGCGCGAATGCGCGCCCGATGACAGGCTTCGTGAAGCAACCCATGCCACCACCAGCGGAGGAAGGGATTGCTTCGTCGCGCCGCTCCTCGCAAGACGGCGAAATCAACATTGGAGCGCCCTCGATGACCATTACCGTATTCATCCGTTACCAGATCGATCCGTTCAAGCGGGCGATGTTCGAGCGATATGCAAGCAACTGGCTGACCATCATCCCGAAATGCGGCGGCGACCTGATCGGGTACTGGATGCCGCACGAGGGCACCAGCAACATCGCCTTCGCGCTGATCTCGTTCGACAGTCTCGGGGCCTATGAAAGCTACCGGGCGCGGCTTCGCGCGGACGAGGAGGGCGCAGCCAACTTCGACTTCGCGGAGCAGAACAAGCTCAGTCTTGCGGAAGAGCGGACATTCCTGCGGCAGGTGGTTAAGTGACAAGCAGCGCTGGCGCAGGATGCGCCGCGCCGCTATCTTCTTGGCCGACACATATATGGGAGAAAGCCATGCCGGTCATGACCGCCGACAAACGCGCCGCTTTTCGCAAGCTGCACGAGGCCGGATGTTTCATCATACCGAACCCCTTTGACGTCGGAAGCGCCCGGGCGCTGCAGCATCTGGGCTTCAAGGCGCTCGCCTCGACCAGCGCCGGTTTTGCCTGGACGTTGGCAAAGCCCGATAACGGCGTCACCGTCGACGAGGTTTGCGATCATCTCACCGCGCTGTGCAAGGCGGTCGACCTGCCGGTCAACGCGGATTTCGAGGGCGGCTTCGCCCACGATCCCGTGAAAGTTGGCGTCAATGTCGCGCGTGGCGTTCAATCCGGCGTGGCGGGCCTGTCGATCGAGGATTCGACCGGCGACGCGGCCAGGCCGCTGTACGATTTCGCGCTCGCGGTGGAGCGCATCAGGGCGGCGCGCGCGGCAATCGACGCCGATGACAGCGGTGTCCTTCTCACCGGGCGGTGCGAAGCCTTTCTGGTCGGGCAACCAAACCTCGCGATGGTGATCGAACGCCTGACCGCCTACGCCGCGGCCGGCGCGGATTGCCTGTACGCACCGGGCATCAAGAGCCGGGAAGATATCGCCGCCATCGTGAAGGCCGTGCACCCAAAGCCCGTCAATCTGCTGATCGGCGCGTCCGGTCTGTCGCTTGCGCAAGCCGCAGACCTCGGCGTTCGACGTATCAGTGTCGGTGGTTCGTTGGCGCGATCGGCCTGGGGCGGATTTATGAAAGCCGCCCGCGAGATGGCGGAGAAGGGGACGTTCACTGAACTTGCCAACGGCTATCCCGGTGGCGAACTCAACAAGATGTTCAGCTAGCAAGAGAAGCAGCGGGCAAATGAGCCCGCTGCCTGGTTTCAGATGATTCAGCCTGGTTTCAGATGATTGCGTTGCTACCTGGCGGCCGGGGCCGTACCGGCTGGCGGAGTGGTTGTGCTCGGAGATGGAGATGACGTTGATGGTGCAGCACCCGTGGTCATGCCCGGCTGGGCATTGGTCCGCGGGGTCACGTCACGCATACCGGGAGGAGCGGCCGGCGGCGTTTGCTGCACGGTCTGGCTGGCCGGGGTGGTACCCGCCTGGTTTACGCTGGTGTTGTTAAGGCCGTAAAACACGGCACCCAGAACAACCGCGACGGCGAGAGCGATCATGGCGACCCTCATTCCACTGGCCGGGCGTTCGGTGAGTGCGGGATCGGCCTGCAGCTCGCTTTCCAGGCGAGGCTGACGGCGGATGTCGTCATTCGGGTTCGGGCGGTAAGGGTCGTTCTGATTGAGTTGATTTGCCATAAGAATTGTTCCTCCGTTGGCGCCCCAGACGTAACTGGGAGACAATGGCTGGCGCGCATGGATGTTCCGCGGCAATCTGCAACCGGTCATGACGGAGCCGGTGGTTCCCGGTTCCCTAAACGAGGTTGCCATGTGGAGCCTGCCGCCCAGCGATACCGTCCTGCACCTGCTGTCTTATTTGGCCTTGACGGCGCAGGCGATGACCGCCGCGCTTGCGGCGGGACGGCGTAGCATGGATTGGGCCGGCGTGTGCATGCTGGGCTGCATCACCGCGCTCGGCGGCGGCACCATTCGCGACGTGCTGCTCGGGCACTATCCGCTGGTCTGGGTGCAAAACCCGTCCTATCTGGCGCTGACCGCGGTGGCGGCGTTGGCCACTATTTTGATCGCGCGGCATGTCCATCGGCTCAGTACGGCGTTCCTGGTGCTGGATGCGATCGGGCTCGTTGTGTTCACCATGGCCGGCTGCGATGTGGCCTGGCAGATGAACGCGTCACTGCCGATCGTGATCGTGGCGGGCATGATCACGGGCTGCGCCGGGGGCGTGCTACGGGATATCCTTTGCAACGACGTGCCGCTGTTGTTTCGCGCGGAACTCTACGCCAGCGTGTCCGTCGTGACCGGATTGTTCTACGCCTCCGCCTTCGCGCTTAACCTCAATGATCATGTATGGACCGCGCTGACTTTCGTGCTCGGCCTGACGCTGCGCCTGTTGGCCATACGCTACAAATGGGAAATGCCGAAATTCGTCTTCAGTGGAGATCAGCGTTGAAAGGAGGACGCTCCTATCGTGGCTTGCGCGCCTGTGCGACCTGACCGGCTGTATGGATCGGCCGATTGCAGATTGGCATTGCCTGGCAGCGGAGGATAGATTCGCGGTAATCGTCGGCTACGGCGCGCCCGCCGGCAAATCCTTCAGGTAAACCGCAATGGCGCGGATATCCGCCTCGCTCATCTTTGATGTCGAGTTGACGACGACCTCCGACACTAGCTGGCCAGCGTGGCTCCGGCCGTTGCGGCCGCTCTGCAGGTATTCGGCGATGTCCTCCACGCTCCAGGATTTCAGGCCGCCATTTTCGGCGCCGTCGAGCCGCGGCGCGAACACCCCGGCGATACGCCCGCCGCCGTAAGCCTGGTCACGTTTTTCGGCGCCGAACATATTCTTCGGCGTATGGCAGGCACCGCAGCGGCCGACGCCTTCAGCCAGATAGCGGCCGCGGTTCCATTCCGCGCTTTTGTGCTGGTCGGGCATCAGGATTCCGGGCTTGAAGAACCACCAGTTCCAGCCGCGCATGACGACGCGATAGTTCAGCGGCCAGCTCAGCTCCGGAGGGCGAGGCTGGTTTCGCACCGGCGTCAGCGTCGCCAGATAGACTCTGATCGCCAAGATGTCCTGTCGGGTCAGCTTGGTGAAGTTCGGGTAGGGGAACGCCGGGTAGTAGCGCGAACCGTCGCGGGCGACGCCGAACCGCAAGGCGCGGTAGAATTCGTCGTCGCTCCACCCGCCAAGGCCGGTGTCGCGATCTGGCGTCAGATTGGCCGAATAGATCCCGCCAAACCGCGTGTCGATTCGCTTTCCGCCGGCGAACGGTTTGGCGGCATCGACGGTGTGGCAGCCGGCGCAGCCCCCGGCCTCGGTGAGCGACTTGCCGCGTGCGACGTCCTCGGCGGACGTTTCGCCTGCCGATGTGGCACCGGGCTGGGCATGGCTTTCGCTTGCAGCCAAGGCAGCGCACAATAGCAAGCTGGCGAGAACCGTCCGCATGGGGTCCGATACTGTCCCTGAGCCAAATGGCGTTATGGGCGCACTGCTAGGACACTCTAGCCAAAACAGGGTCGAGCGGGCAACATCATGCTGTTTCGTGCCGATGCTTCCCTACGACACAAATCGAAAAGCTTCCTGGTCGTTTCCGGTATGAAATTGCGATCTTTGGCGGCACGGCCCGGATGTCTGGATTTTGTAGTGCGCGGCCCTCAGAATTCGACATACTGATCCGTCAAGAGAACGTCGGCGCATCCAGTCTTCAACGGGTGAAAAAGAGGGGCTTAAATGGGAATCAACCAGGGTCCGATCAGTCTCGATCAGAAATACACCCAAGGCTCCGGCCACATCTTCCTCACCGGCATCCAGGCGCTGGTCCGCCTGCCAATGGCGCAAATCCGCCGCGACCGCGCTGCGGGACTGAACACCGCGGGCTTCGTATCCGGATATCGCGGTTCGCCGCTCGGCGGCTATGACCAGCAGCTGGTCGCCGCCCGCAAGCATCTCGACCAGTACAACATCAAGTTTCAGCCGGGCGTCAACGAAGACCTTGCTGCGACCGCAGTCTGGGGCTCGCAGCAGCTCAGCCTTTCGCCCGGCGCCAAGTACGATGGCGTGGTCGGCATCTGGTACGGCAAGGGCCCCGGCGTCGACCGCTGCGGCGACGTGTTCCGTCACGCCAATACGGCGGGCTCTGCGAAAAACGGCGGCGTGCTCTGCCTGGCCGGCGATGACCACGGCGCAAAATCCTCCACCGTGCCGCACCAGTCGGACCACGCCTTCATCTCCGCACTGATGCCATATCTGTATCCCTCCAGCATCCATGAAATGATCGAGATGGGCCTTTTGGGTATCGCCATGTCGCGCTACTCCGGCTGCTGGGTCGGCATGAAGGTCATCACCGAGACGGTGGAAACCACCGCCGAGATCGACCTCACCGACGAGATGACGCCTTTCGTGATTCCGACCGATTTCGAGATGCCGCCGGGCGGCCTCAACCTGCGCTGGCCCGACGATCGCTATGAGCAGGATCTGCGCCTGCAGGACTACAAGGGCTATGCGGCGATCGCCTTCGCGCGCGCCAACAAGATCAACCGCATCACGATGGATTCGCCGAATGCCCGCTACGGCATCATGGCATCCGGCAAGAGCTACGAGGACATCCGCCAGGCGCTGCGCGAACTTGGGATCACCGAGGAAGTCGCCGCCAGGATCGGGCTTCGCCTTTACAAGATCGGCATGCCCTGGCCGCTGGAGCCGGAAGGCGTGCGGCAGTTCGCCGTTGGCCTTGAGGAAATCTTCATCATCGAAGAGCGCCGCGAGATCGTCGAGAACCAGGTCAAGCAGGAGCTGTTCAACTGGCGCGACGATGTCCGCCCGCGCATCGTCGGCAAGATGGACGACCACGACAAGCGTTTTCTGACTTTCGCTGCAGAACTCAGCGTTGCCTCGCTCGCGAGTTCGCTGACCGAGCGGTTGCTCCGACTTAACCTCAACCCTGAAATCGCCGCGATGCTGCGCGCCAAGGCCGATTGGTTCAACGGCCGGCAGGCGACCCAGATGCAGGCGGTCGCACCGGTCACGCGTACCCCTTATTTCTGCTCGGGCTGTCCGCACAACACCTCGACCAGGGTGCCGGAGGGCAGCCGCGCCTTTGCCGGGATCGGCTGCCACTTCATGGCGCTGTGGATGGACCGCTCGACCGAGACCTACACCCACATGGGCGGCGAGGGTGTGCCGTGGGTCGGGGTGGCGCCGTTCACCAGGGAAGAGCACGTGTTCGCCAATCTCGGCGACGGCACCTACTTCCATTCCGGCAGCCTGGCGATTCGCCAGGCGGTCGCGTCAGGCGCCAACATCACCTACAAGATCCTTTACAACGACGCGACCGCTATGACCGGCGGCCAGCATGTCGACGGCGAGTTATCGCCGCAGCAGATCACCTTCCAGCTTCATTCCGAAGGCATCCGGGAAATCTACCTGGTCTCGGAGAACCCGCAACTCTATCCGGCTTCCGACATCGCGCCCGGCGTCAAGGTCGCTCACCGCGATGACCTTGACGCCGTCCAGAAGGCCTGCCGCGCGGTGAAGGGCGCTTCGGCCATCGTGTTCGTGCAAACCTGCGCGGCCGAGAAACGCCGCCGCCGCAAGCGCGGCCTGATGGAAGACCCGGCGCGCCGCGTCGTGATCAATCCGGCCGTGTGCGAAGGTTGCGGCGATTGCTCGGTGCAGTCGAACTGCATCTCGGTCGAGCCGCTGGAAACTGAGATGGGCCGCAAGCGCACCATCAACCAGTCGACCTGCAACAAGGACTACTCCTGTCTTAAGGGGTTCTGCCCGTCCTTTGTCACCGTTGACGGCGGCAAACCGCGCCGCCGCGCGCCGGCGAGCCTGGGCGAAGTCGGTGATCTGCCGGAGCCGGCCTCGCGCCCGTCGCTGGACCGGCCGTACAACATCGCCGTCGGCGGCGTCGGCGGCACCGGCGTGCTGACGATCGGCGCGCTGCTCGGCATGGCCGCGCATATCGAGGGCAAGGCCAGCATGATCCTCGACATGTCCGGCCTCGCGCAAAAGGGCGGCGCGGTACTCAGCCACGTCCGGCTTTCCGAGCATACCGCCGACGTCACCTGCTCGCGCATCGTCACCGGCACCGCCGATCTGGTGTTGGCGGCGGACGAGGTGGTGGCCGCCGCCAAGGACACCATCACCCTTTGCGAGTCGAGCCGCACCGTCGGCGTCATCAATACCCACGTCATTCCGACCGCCGACTTCATCCTCAACCGCGACTTCAATTTCCAGAGCCGCAAGGTCAATCATGTGCTGGAAACCGAGCTGCGCAAGGATTCCTCTTTCTACGATTTCACCAAGCCCGCCGAAGCGTTGTTGGGAGATTCCATCGCCACCAACATCATGATGATGGGCTATGCCTACCAGAGGGGCCTGCTGCCGCTGTCGGCGAAAGCCATTGAGCAGGCAATCGAGGTCAACGGCGTCGCGATCAAGATGAACACGCAGGCCTTCCAGCTCGGGCGTCTCGCCGCGGCCGACCCGGCGCGGTTGGCCGCGATGATGAAGGACCAGGATGACACCGTGCCGCCAAAGACGCTGGAGGCGATGTCGCTTGAGGAGATCATCGCCCACCGCAGCGCGCATCTGACCGACTACCAGGGCGGCAGGCTCGCCAGGCGCTACCGCAAGCTCGTGGACCAGGTACGCGACGCCGCCACCGATGGCGGCTACGGCGAGGCGCTGCCGCGGGCGGTGGCGATCAACTATGCCAAGCTGCTGGCCTACAAGGACGAGTACGAGGTCGCCCGGCTCTTTACCGACGGCCGGTTCGAGAAGCAGCTCCGCGACCAGTTCGAGGGCGACTTCAAGTTCAACTTCAACCTGGCGCCGCCAATGCTGGCGGGAAAGCCGGATGCACTGGGCCGGCCAGGCAAGCGCGCATTCGGTGCGTGGATGATGCCGGTATTCCGGACGCTGGCGAGGCTGCGCTTCCTGCGCGGCACGCCGTTCGACGTTTTCGGCTACAGCACCGACCGCAAGCTCGAGCGTGACCTGATCGCCGGGTACGAGAAAGACGCCGCCACCGTGCTCGGCCTGCTGTCGCCGGTCACGCATGACGCCGCCGTCGAGATCCTGTCGCTGCCCGATCGCATCCGCGGCTACGGCCCGGTGAAGGAAAAGGCGGTGCGGGACGCCAGGGCGCGCCACGCCCAACTGGCTGCCGATCTCGTCAGTCCACCTCCCGCGTCGCGTCAGATCGCGGCGGAGTAGGCGTCAGACCCAGTGGGCCAGCGGGCCGGAGCCAAGGCGCAGCGCGGCTACCGGGGCCGGCCGTCCATGGTCCAGTCGCCAAGGCGAAACGACCAGGCGCCTTGTAGTCCCGTCGAAGGTGGCCAGCGAAAGATCGGCGTCAGATCCGCTTGTCTCGGTCTCGGCTTTCGCAGCAGGCGGAAGTGTGATTTGTTCCCGTCGATCAAGAGCGGCTGTCAAAGCCGAACGCTCAACAAACAAAAAAAGGGGGACGTCCATGCGCGCCTCGCTACTTCTTGTCGCGATCTCATCCGTTTTCGCTTCCGCCGCGTTTGCCCAGACTCCAAAACTTGTCGTTGAGGAGATGATGGTCCCGTCGCCGGATGCGGGCATTGAAATCTATGTCCGCAACAAGCGGCCGGCGGACATGGTTTCGTTCCGGCCGGAGCGGACCGTGCTGTATGTTCACGGCGCGACTTATCCGGCGTCGACGGCTTTCGACCTGCAACTGGATGGCATGTCGTGGATGGATTACATCGCGGCTCGGGGCTACGATGTTTATCTCCTTGACCTGCGCGGGTATGGCAAGTCGACGCGGCCAAAGGAAATGAGCGACAAGCCGGAGGCAAACCCACCGCTGGTGCGCGGCGAGACGGCTGTTAAGGACATCTCATCCGTGGTCGATTTCATTCTGAAGCGCCGCAACATCGCGCGGGTAAACCTGCTCGGCTGGTCGTGGGGCACCACGCTGATGGCGACGTACACCACGCAGAACGCAGCCAAGGTCGAACGGCTGGTGCTCTATGCGCCGGCGTGGATTCGCAACACGCCTTCACTCGTGCAGTCCGGCCCGGGCCCGATCCCGGCCTATCGGATGGTGCGGAGGGATCAAGCGCTGGGGCGATGGCTGACGGGCGTGGCCGATGACAAGAAGGAGGCTCTCATTCCGGCCGGCTGGTTTGACGCCTGGGCTGACGCGACCTGGGCCACCGACGCCGAAGGCGGCAAAATGAACCCTCCGGTGCTTCGCGCACCGAACGGCGTGGTAATCGACGGCGCCGAATTCTTCGGTGCGGGCAAGGCGTACTACGATCCGGCCAAGATCACGGTGCCGACGCTTCTGGTTAACGCCGAATGGGACAAGGACACGCCTCCGTACATGGCGCAGACGCTGTTTCCCTTGCTGATAAACTCGCCCGGCAAGCGCTACGTCGAACTGGCGGAGGGCACGCACAGCATCATCATGGAGAAAAATCGGCTGCAGTTGTTCAAGACGGTACAAGCCTTCCTCGACGAGGCCGCAGGTCTGTGAACGATCCGGGCGGGAGCTTCGTCGCCAGCGCTTCACGAAGCGTTGGCGGCAGCGATCAACACCGCAGGTAGGACAAGCGCGACCGTTTGTCCGATGACCCCGGCGACGACTAGCCTGCAGCTCGTCGTCGGTGTATAGTGTCGCTCATGAGTTGGGATGCGAAAGACGTAGCGCTGCTCAAGAAGCTTTGGGCCGATGGCCAAAGTGCCGGCCAGATCGCAACTCGGCTAGGCTACAGCCGTAACGCCGTCAGTGCCAAGTTGAAGCGGATGGGCCGTAAGCGCGGTCATAAGCCGCCAACGGCGAACCCGAAGATCGTGTCACTACCGAAACGAAGCGCGCCGTCGTTGGCGGCCTGCGCCCGCCCGGTGGACAGGGTTGTTTCGGCGCGCAAGCCGGCATCCCGGCCGCCAAAGGAATTCACCAAGCACCAGCTTTACGCCATGCTGGCTGATGCGGTCAGGAATACCGGTTCGCGCTAGCGCGTTGTTCAGAGAACCGCGTTCGATTCCAGCAGAAGGCAAAGCCCCAGCCGCCAACCTCTCGCCCGGCGGAATATTTACGCGCTTGCCAAGGCTGCTCCGAAAGGCCAGAAAAACCGCTGGAAGAAGAAACGCCAGCGGAGAACGACTTGACCATCAAGGGCAAAGCCTACATTGCCGGGATTTACGAGCATCCCACCCGGCACGCACCCGACAAATCCACCGCACAGCTCCACGCCGAGGTCGCCAAGGGTGCGATCGAGGATGCCGGCCTGACCAAGGCCGATATCGACGGCTATTTCTGCGCCGGCGACGCCCCCGGCGGGGCCTGGCCGATGGTCGATTACCTCGGCTTGAAGGTGCGCCACATCGATTCCACTGAAACCGGCGGCTGCTCCTATCTGATCCATCTCGGTCACGCCGCCGAGGCGATCGCGGCCGGCAAGTGCTCGATCGCACTGCTCACGCTGGCGGGCAAGCCGCGCACCGGGCCGCTGCCGGCGCGCGCCACGGGCGCGGAGGTGGACTTCGAAGCGGCCTATGGCGCGACGACGCATAATGCCTATGGCATGTGTGCCATGCGCCATATGCACGACTATGGCACCACCAGCGAGCAGCTCGCCTGGATCAAGGTCGCGGCCTCCCACCACGCCCAGTACAATCCGCATGCCATGCTGAGGGACGTCGTTACCGTCGAGGACGTTCTCAACTCGCCGATGATCTCGGACCCGCTGCGCCGCATGGATTGCTGCGTCGTCACCGATGGCGGTGGCGCGATGATCGTGACTACGCCGGAAATCGCCAAAAGTCTGAAGAAGCCGTTGGTGCGGCTGATCGGCCATGGCGAGGCGATGAAGGGCCCTCGCGGCGGCAAGGACCTCGACCTGACTTACTCCGCCGGCGTCTGGTCGGGGCCGCGCGCGTTCGAGGAGGCCGGCGTCACGCCACAGGACATCAAATACGCCTCGATCTACGACAGCTTCACCATCACCGTGCTGATGCAGCTCGAAGACCTCGGCTTCTGCAAGAAGGGCGAGGGCGGCAAGTTCGTTTCCGACGGCAACCTGATCTCCGGCGTCGGCAAGCTGCCGTTCAACACCGATGGCGGCGGCCTCTGCAGCAACCATCCGGTTAACCGTGGCGGCATGACGAAAGTCATCGAAGCGGTGCGCCAGTTGCGCGGGCAAGCGCATCCGAAGGTGCAGGTGCCGAATTGCGATCTCGCGGTCGCCCACGGCACCGGCGGACTGCTCGGCGTGCGCCACGCCGCCTCGACCTGCATTCTGGAGCGCGTGTGATGGCTGAAGCAAAGAAATACCCGGCGCCTGTGACCAACCCCGAAACCGCGCCGTTCTGGGAAGCCGCCAAGCAGGGCAAGTTCCTAATCAAGCGCTGCACCGCCTGCGGCGAGCCGCATTATTTTCCGCGCTCGATCTGCCCGTTCTGTTTCTCGGACAAGACGGTGTGGGAGGAAAGCTCGGGCGAGGCCACGATCTACACTTTCAGCCTGATGCGCAAATCCGCCACCGGGCCGTATGCGATCGCCTTCGTGACCCTGAAGGAAGGCCCGTCATTGCAGACCAATATCGTCGACTGCGACATGGACAAGCTCAGGATCGGGCAGAAGGTCAAGGTGGTGTTCAAGCCGACCGACGGCGCGCCGCTGCCGTTCTTTACGCCGGCCTAGCGCGACCGGGCGCGCTGGCCGCCCAACGACAAGTCGTCAATCCCGCGAACGCGGGGATCCAGTAAACACCGGTGAATACTGGATGCCCGCCTGCGCGGGCATGACATGCGAGAAAAGAATTCGGGAGGAAGTCTGGACATGCCGATCAACTATGATGAGCTGATGGCCCTGAAGAGTCTGGGGCAGAAATACGCCTATACCGACCGCGACGTGATGCTCTACGCCTACGGGATCGGGATGGGCGCCGACCCGATGGACGAAAAAGAGCTCGCCTTTGTCAACGAGGCCACGGCCATCCCACGCCCGTTGAAGGTGGTGCCGACCTTTGCCTCCGTGGCCGCCTGGGGCGCCGGCCCCGGCGAGATGAATCTAAACCGCGTGATGGTGGTGGACGGCGAGCGCGACATCAGCTTCCACAAGCCGTTTGCGACCGCCGCCCACATCACGGCCGACTCGACCGTGCTCGACGCCTTCGACAAGGGCAAGGACAAGGGCGCGGTGATCCGGCACCAGACCGTGCTCAGGGACGAGAAGGGCGAGAAGCTGGCAACGCTGGTTGCCTCGCGTTTTGCGCGCGGCGACGGCGGATTTGGCGGGCCGTCCGAAGGTCAGCCCGAGCCGCACAAGGTGCCGAGCCGCGCTCCGGACAAGACCGTCGACATCACGACGCGGCCGGACCAGGCGCTGGTCTATCGGCTTTGCGGCGACCGCAATCCGCTGCATTCCGATCCCGGATTTGCGAAGAAGGCCGGCTTCCCCGCGCCGATCCTGCACGGCATGTGCACCTACGGCATCACCTGCCGCGGCGTGCTGCAGACCTACGCCGATTATGATCCTGCCGCCTTCCGGCAGCACGCGGCGCGGTTTTCCGCGCCGGTTTATCCCGGCGAGACCGTGACGATGGAATTGTGGAAGGACGGCAACGTGGTTTCGTTCGAAGCCAAAGTGAAGTCGCGCAACGTGACCGTCATCAAGAGCGGCAGGACGGTGCTGGGTTAACATTCCCGTCATTCCGGGGCGATGCGTAGCATCGAACCCGGAATCTCGAGATTCCGGGTCTGGTCCTTCGGACCATCCCGGAATGACGGTGCAAACAAAGAAGGCGGGAGAGAACAAACCATGGGACTGCTCGACGGCAAGGTTGCGATCATCACCGGCGCGGGCGGCGGGCTCGGTGAAGCCTACGCCAAATTGTTCGCCCGCGAGGGAGCGGCGGTCGTGGTCAATGACCTCGGCGGGCCGCGTGACGGCTCCGGTTCCGACGTTTCGATGGCGCAGAAAGTGGTCAACGCCATCAAGGAGGAGGGCGGCCGGGCGGTCGCCAACGGTTCCGACATCTCGACCATGGCCGGCGGACAGTCGGTGTTCGAGGACGCCATCAAGAATTTCGGCCGGGCCGACATTCTCGTCAACAATGCCGGCATCCTGCTCGACGAAACTTTCGCCAAGGCCAAGGAGGCGAACTGGGACCGGGTGATCAAGGTGCATCTCAAGGGCACCTTCTGCTGCACCCAGCCGGTGTTCAAATGGATGCGCGAAAACGGCGGCGGCGTCATCGTCAACACGTCCTCGACTTCGGGCCTGATCGGCAATTTCGGCCAGACCAATTACGGGGCCGCCAAGGGCGGCATTTGGGGCCTGTCGAACGTGCTGGCGATCGAGGGCCGCAAATACAACATCCGGGTCTGGACGCTGGCCCCTGGCGCGCTGACCCGCATGACCGCAGACCTGCCGCGCTATATCGAGAACCCCAAGGCAGCGCTTGGGCCTGATGGGATCGCGCCGGCCGTGCTATACATGGTTAGCGACCTGTCGGGCGACCAGACCGGCAAGGTGCTCGGCGTTTCCGGCCCGCGCGGGGTGCGCGAGATGCGGATGATGGAAATGGAAGGCTGGAAGCCGCCGTTCATGGGCTGGAAGGCGCAGGATATCGTCGATCACGCCAAGGACATCTTCTTCTCGGACGAGCAGATCAAGATGGGCGCGCGCAGGTTTTAGTTTTGACGTCGTTCCGGGGCGATGCGAAGCATCGAACCCGGAACCTCGAGATTCCCAGGTGCGCAATTGCGCACCGTAGTTCATGCTTCGCATGCCCCAGAATGACGAAAGAGGATAGAGGCACGAATGACAAAGCTCACCGCCCAGGCCGCAGGCACTTTCGCGATTGCGCCGACGCCGTTCCTTGACGACGGCCGCATTGACGAGAAATCGATCGACCGGCTGACCGACTTCTATGCTGAAGTCGGCTGCGACGGCGTCACCGTGCTCGGTATCCTGGGCGAGGCGCCGAAGCTCGATGCTGATGAGGCCGAGCAGGTGGCGGTTCGCTTCGTCAAGCGCGCCAGGAATATGCAGATCATCGTCGGCGTCTCGGCGCCCGGATTTGCCACCATGCGGTCGCTGGCGAAGGCCTCGATGGATGCGGGAGCAGCCGGGGTGATGATTGCGCCGCCGCCTCATCTGCGCACCGACGACCAGATCGTCGGCTACTTCAAGCAGGCGCAGGAGGCCATCGGCGACGACATTCCCTGGGTACTGCAGGACTACCCGCTGACCTTGACGGTGGTGTTCACGCCGGCCGTGATCCGCAAGATCGTGATGGATAGCCCGTCCTGCGTGATGCTCAAGCACGAGGACTGGCCGGGCCTGGAAAAGATTTCCACGCTCCGCGGCTTCCAGAAGGACGGCTCGCTGAAGCCGATGTCCATCCTGGTCGGCAATGGCGGACTATTTCTTGATTTCGAAATGGAGCGCGGCGCCGACGGCGCCATGACCGGCTACGCTTTCCCCGAACTGCTGATCGACGTCGTCAAACTCTCGAAGGCCGGCAAGCGCGACGCTGCGCATGATTTGTTCGACGCGCATCTGCCGCTGATACGCTACGAGCAGCAGCCCGGTGCGGGTCTGGCGGTGCGCAAATACGTGCTGCAGCGGCGCGGCGTGATCGCCTCCAGCGCCCAACGGAAGCCTGGCGCGACCATCACCGCAACCGCCAGGGCTGAAGTCGATTATCTGTTGTCGCGGGTGGCGCGGGTCGATCGCCGCGCCAACCTGCAACCGCAATCCAGCGCGGCTGGTTGATTGTCCCTCATGGTGAGGAGCCGCGAAGCGGTGTCTCGAACCATGAGGCCGCTTACCAATCATCCTTGGAGATGCGGCTTGTCGGCCGCTCCTCCAGCGATAACGGACAAGCCGTTACGCAGGGATGAGGTCCGAGGAGTAGAGCAGTATGGCCGAAATCGTCGCCCCGCGTCCCGCCTCCACCATCCTGCTGCTGCGCGACAGCGCCGCACGCAAGGAGATCGAGGTCTTCATGATGGTTCGTCATTATGAGATCGACTTCAATTCCGGCGCGCTGGTGTTCCCCGGCGGCAGCGTCGACAAGGGCGACAAGGAAATCATTGCGACACCGGCGCTGTATTCGGGCGGCGAGGGGCTCGACGAGGCGACCTTGAGTTTCCGCATCGCCGCGATCCGTGAAACCTTCGAAGAAAGCGGCATCCTGCTGGCGCGTCCGAGAGGATCGCAGGCGCTGGTCGATGCCAAACGCGCCAGCGAAATCGAGGCGGCGCATCGCGCCGACCTCTGTGACAGCAAGATCGCCTTCCTGAAGGTGCTCTCCGACAACGGCATGGTGCTGGCGCTCGATGAACTCGTGCCCTATGCGCACTGGATCACGCCGGAGGGCATGCCCAAGCGGTTCGACACCTGGTTCTTCCTTGCCGCCGCTCCCCACGAACAGGTCGGCGCCCACGACGGCAAGGAGTCGACCGACTCGATCTGGGTATCGCCGCGCGAGGCGCTGGAAGGCGGCGAGAGCGGGCGCTTCAAGCTGCCGTTCCCGACCACCCGCAACCTGATCAAGCTCGGCAAGCAGGCGAGCGTGAAGGCGGCGCTGGACGACTCCAGAGGCAAATCCGTCGTCACCGTGACGCCGGTCATGACGAAACTCAACGGCGGCCGGCAGCTTCGGATTCCGCTTGAAGCCGGCTATGACGGCGACGTGTTCGAGGTCGGCGCGGCGGGCTAGTCCGCAATCCCAAAGCTTGCAGTTTTCGTCTTTGCGCGGCGCCATCGGGTCGAAAGGACGCCTTGTCGCAATGAGGGCCTAGGCTCCGATGCGCATACGTCACGATGACCACACCGGCGCGGAGGCCGAAAGCTGTTTGAGCGCGGCGACGCCGTCGCCGACCCCGGCGGCGGTTGAAGGTCTAGGATGGATGTGTTTGCGTGAGGCCTGATATGGGTCGCCCAGCCTCCAACAACTACAAATTGAGATTGCAATAAATTGACGATTTAATATAGTGAAGTTTGTGGCTTAATTTGAGCCAGAATACGGGTAACGGGTCGTCACAATCGTGTAACCAAGATCGCGAGAACGTCCTTGGGGGAGGACGCGGCGATGGAGGGTGATATGTTTGCTTCGCAGCCGCCTGCCGATGGATTAGACGGCCGTCAAGATGAGCCCACCGCTATCGTCGTCCACGGGAATGGGTTCGCTCGCGACTGTATCGTAAAGACGATTTCTGCTGAATTGGCGCCTCTGCGCGTACAGGGGGTGGGATCGGTAGACGAACTTCCTCGCAATTGTGCGACCCAAATAGCGCTCATTCTGATCGAAACAAGCGGGACCTCGCTTGCCGATCCGGCTGTCGTCGAAAGACTGGAGAAAGTGAAGCTTACTTGCCCCGGCGTTCCGATCATCGTCCTTTCGGATCGTGATTCCGCTGTTCTCAAAGCGATGTCGCTGGGTATTCGGGGTTTTCTTTCGAGCTCCGACAATTTGGGCATCGGTATCGCCGCGCTCCGGCTGATACTCGCCGGAGGAAATTACTTCTCTCATGTGACCGAGATGGCGCTGAACCAGCAGCTGCACGAGACGTCACGGGGTGAGATTACGTCCTTCTCCGCTTCGGCGATCGACTTAGACGCGACCGCGAGCGTGATCGACACGAATCAGATTTCGGCTCTTACGCATGGCATCACGAAGCGGGAAGCTCAGGTGCTCGCCTTTTTGCAACACGGGCTGCCCAATAAATCGATCGCAAATCAACTGAGCTTGTCGGAAAACACCGTGAAGGTTCATGTCCGCCGCCTCATGCAAAAGCTGAATGCGCGCAATCGGACAGAAGTTGTTCTGGCTTCACAACGGTTTCAGTAGATCGAAAGCGGCTCACGTCACAGCGGGCTATGATTTCGCGGTAGCGTACTTCAGGCTCTGTTCAAGCTTTGGCAAAAACTCCCATAGATCCTTATTGAGTTTACGCAGTTCGCCAATCGCGTTTACGATTGATTTGATACGATTGTTATCCATCTTCCGAACCTGACCAAGCTGTAGCCGTCCGCGCCGTTCTTGAATTCGCAAGGCATGCGTGGAGGTGATCTCACCGCGTTCGTTGAGTGAGTAGATGCAATGATTGAATTCATTTCGAAACTTCGTGGTCTCGTTAAAACGCTCGACGAGACCTTCGAGTTGTTTCGCAATCAGCTTATCCGCTACCTTTGCGGATGTAAGCCGTTGAACGAGATCGAGTCGGGCGCGTGTGGTGTTGAGGGTCGCGAACACGACCGTCGCAGAGGTCTGGTCGGTGTTGAGGAGCAGCATCATTACGTAGATGAACATGCTCTCGTTGTTCGACCAACTGTAGACCAGGTTGCCGATGAGCGCCAGAATTTCGGTGCGCCTGTCGGCTGTCTTGTGTGAGACAGCCTCTATCGCCTCGAAGTCGGGTCGTGGTGGCAGTTTCGTCACGGGTCGACCTTGCCCCTTCCAGATAACGAACAACAAAGCCTATGGAGCGGGTAAACTCAATATGTTCAAATCCTTCTCACGGCGCGCAGTCGATTCAAGGGACGCGACGCGGCCGCTCCGCGCTACCAGCTGATAATGTAAAAACCCGGAATATGACGGACAGTACACGCCGGCGCCAATCCAGCCGCTTTGTGGCCATCCTCCGCGTAGCTCGAACGGATTATTTTGGTATTAGACCTGCGTAATTTTTGTTCGCGGGGGCGCTTGATGATGCACAGAATAGACTCGAAAGTATTACATGAGCACCGCATACGACTTCATACGGCTAAAGCATGGCATCCATCAGACTCTCTGGTGTTCTGACAGTGGTTCAAAGTAAATAGTAATCGTTATAAAATTGATAACGGCATGACATTTCGTTCCAGTAATTTGTTTCACGACACCATTTCTTTGCGCTGACCAAAAGATCGGTTGCGCGCGCGACGGCTTTTTGGCCGTAGCGGTGAGTATAGGAGGCGCCGCACCAGACATATCTCCCAACGCGACGACCAGCCGATTCCAAGCACACGGGTTCCTTGCGTCGATGCGGGCACTCGGGCGGCGGAACGGTAAGCATTATTTCCAATCAACCCAACACGCCTGACACGGAATCGCGCAAGCCTCAACAGATTGCCGACGCAAATGATTGGCTTTTGAGAGGATCGGCGATGCCCTGGAAGGTGTCATCAGGAGCTAGCCATGGGTGTTTATGACATCAAACTTAATGCCGAACTGATCAATGCCGACGATCTGTACGTCTACGAGCTTGACGGCGCGCAGATTTTGAATGCCGACGTGGTCAATCAAAACGCGAGCGGCACCGGCAACGATAATGCCGTCAATGGCGACCAGATCAACAACATGGTCGACAATGACAAGGTCACCAATCCCGACGTTAGCTACAACGGCGGCAACGGTGGCGACGGCTATGACGCCGACGGCGGCGATTTCGATTTGAAGGCGTATGCGAATTCGGGCGCCGCGACATCGAACAACAATACCGCGACGGTCGGAGACGACGGCTCGATCTCGAACGCCAACAACGCCACCTCCAGCGCGGCGGCGGCGGATCGCGAATTTGCCCAGACGATCGCCACCGGCGGCAACACGCAGGTGAACAATGCCAAGATCGGCATCGACAGCGGCGACTCGTCCTATACTGGCGGCGCCGACCACACGCCGGCGAGCTACTACAAGGCCATCGATGTCAATCAAGACCTCATTGATGTCAATAACCTGCAAGTCTACGATCTCGACGGTCTGCAGTACTTCAACGCCGATGTGGTCAATCAGAATGTCAGCGGCCCCGGCAACGACAACGCGATCAATCTAGACCAGAACAACAACCTGGTCGACAACGACAAGGTCGAGAACGCCGACGTCACGTATGACGGCGGCGACGGTGGCTACGGCGGTCATTACCCGTATGGCTATGCTGACGGCGGAAACCACACGCTATACGCCGACGCGCGTTCCGGCGCAGCCAGCTCCTCCAGCAACAGAGCGAACATCGACGAAGACGGGTCGATCTCCAATGCGGGGAACGCCACGTCGCGTGCCTCGGCTTCGGCCGATTCGTTCACCCAAGACATCGCCACCGGCGGCAATGTCCAGTCGAACAGCGCCGATATCGCCATCGACGGCGGTACATCGGAAGGGCGAGAAGGCCCGGCCGGGGCGTATCGGGACCATGTGTCGATCGACGACGATCTCATCGATGCGCGCGATCTGGACATCGATCATCTTGATGGCGCCCTGGTGCTGAATGCCGACGTCGTTAACCAGAACGCAACCGGCTCCGGCAACGACAACGCCATCAACCTCGACCAAGTCAACAACATGGTCGACCGCGACAAGGTTATCGACCCGAACGTCAGCTATCGCGGCGGCAATGGCGGTAACGGCCATAACAGCACCGGTGGTGACTTCACCGTCACGGCTGTGGCCGTGGCCGCGACGGCGTCGGTCTACGATAACGACGCCACGGTGGAAGAGGACGGCTCGATCTCGAACGCCGCCAACGCCACCTCCAGCGCGTCGGCTTCGGCCGAGGCGTTCACCCAGGAGATCGCGACCGGTGGCAACATCCAGCTCAACGCCATCAAGATCGATGTTGCAGGGGGTTCGGTTAATGAAGGCGAAGAAGATTGCAAGGAATGCGACAGAGACGACGTCTGCGATGACGCGCATACGAACTACGACAAGCCTGCTATCGAAATCGACTGCGGCGACAACTTGATCGACGTTTCCCACTTGGATGTCCAAGATCTCGATGGCCTGCAGTTCCTCAACGCCGATGTCGTCAACCAGGATGTCAGCGGCTCGGGCAACGACAACGCGTTCAACCTCGACCAGATCAACAACCTGGTCGATAACGATCTCATCGAGTGCCCGACCGTCAGCTATTGTGGCGGCGACGGCGGTTACGGCTCTTATGCCGACGGCGGCGACTTCACGCTCTACGCTTCGGCCGCCTCCGGTTCGGCCCAGACTCAATACAGCGATAGCAGCGTTGGCGATGGCAGCATCTCCAATGCCGGCAACGCCAACTCGATCGCATCGGCGAGCGCCGAAGCATTCAGCCAGACCATCGTGATGGGCGCCAACGTCCAGTTCAACTCGGTAGATATGAACATCGTCGGCGGCGACGACCTCTCACTATAACGCAAACGCACCGTCCCGCGCGGTTCGCCGCGCGGGTCCACTCCAAAGGCGAAAGTCCCGCGCGGTTCGCCGCGCGGGATTATCAAGGAACGAAATGGAGAAACATAGAGACGAAGTTGCAAGGGGACGAAGTCGAGCTTGAGGCCAAGATCTAGAGGTAATCCAGCGTAAGGAGTGTCCCATGCAGCCTGGTGGCGTTACGGAGCAGATCTGGCATTTTGTCGGCTACATGTATCTGGCGGAAGAACAGGCACAGTGGCGCATCACCTACGAGCACGGCACGCTGACGAGCAATGCCGTTGATTTCCGCGGCGAACTCGTGCGCGAGCGCGCCCGCGCACCCGACGCCGAGGACCCCGAAGTGGCGGTCAGGCTTGCGGTATCGGTTCCCGACGATGTGGCGGAGCTGGATGACGTCGGCCGTTTCCGCCTGCCGCCCGACGCCAGGCTTGGCGATCTATCGCCGATCAAGGACGCCAAGGCCTTCGTGCCGACGCTTCCGGCGCCCGGCGCGCCCGGCGTGGGCGGCGGTGGCGGTGGCGGAGATTTCGAGCATCCGCCCGCCAAATACGTCCCAGGCGGCGACGACAAGATTATCGAAGTCAGTCAGATCAATCGGTTCAGCGACAACGACGGCGTGCTCGGCGCCAACTCGGTGTGGGAGCCCGGAGATTTCCGGCCCGAGCTAGCCGACATGCTCGAGCAGGCCAGGGATGCGACGCCCGAGGACCTGCGGCTGCCCGATGCCGATGCGACCTCTGTTGTCCGTTTTCTCGCCGCGCGCGACGCCGATCGCCTCGAGTCCGGCGAAGCGCATCCGGGTCAAACCGAACCCGGCCGGTTCGTCAACGGCAAACGGCAGGACGGCGCCGACACCGCCGATGCCGGAAATCCGCCGGAAGAAACATTGCCCGACGGAACGCCGAAATCTGCCACCGCCACGATCGACGGCGACTGGCCGGTCGGACAGGAGGCCGAGCTTGGCGGCAATAAGCAATCGAATGCGGCTGTAATCATCGACACCAACGAGGCTTCGGCCGGCATGGTGGTAATGGGCGATTATTCCAAGACCAACGCCATTATCCAGATCAATGTCCTGCGCGATGTCGACGATGTTGCGATGGCCAACGGAACTGGACTGCGGGATGACGCCGCCGCCGTCGTCGTGGCCGATGGCAACAAGCTGACCAATGACGCGACTTTCGAAGTTGACACGGTGTCCCTGACGATTGCCAACCGGGGGGTCGGCCCGGTGCAGTGGAACGTCGATTTCGTGATGGGCAACTTCTATGACGTCAAGTCGCTGCACCAGATCAATTATCTCCACGACAATGACTTCTCGTCGCAAACCTCGCTGGACATCTACTCGATGGTCAGCACCGGCGACAACGAGCAGACCAACCTCGCGCGGTTCCTGGATTTCAGCAAAAGCTACGACGTGATCATCGTCGGCGGCGATTATCACGCCGCCAATCTGATTTACCAGACCAACATTCTGTTCGACAACGATCTCCTCCGGCTCACCGCCGAGGATCGCGACGGCTTCGGTTCGGCGGTGCTGCAGCAGGCGCGCGCCGGCGAGAACACGATGCTCAACGAAGCGCTGATCCGCAACATCGGCGGCCCGGATTTCCAGGACGCCACGCCGAACATCTACGCATTGATTGCCGGGCTCGACGGCCACGCTGCGTTGCTGGATCCGACGCTCGCCTGGGAGATCCTGGGTGGCTCGGGCACCATTGATGTGCTCTACGTTTCCGGAAATTATTACGACATCAATATGATTTCTCAGATCAACATTCTTTCCGACCGCGATATGGCGGAGCAACTCATGCCGTCCGACGGAACCATCCGCGTCGATGGTGTGTCGCAGTCGATCTCAACCGGTCAAAACGAATTGACCAATTCGGCAGCGATCGTCGATGTCAATACCGTGACCGGAGTTCAGTATCTCGGTGGTGACTATTACGAAGACAGCATCTTGTTCCAAGGCAATTTCATCGTCGACGACGATAGTCCGGTCACTATCCAGGACACCACTACTTTGATGAACGAGCTGATTGCGTTCACTGACGATTCTGAGGAACCGGAGCATCAGCCGGTCGCACAAGCAATTATTTCTCAGGACGGTGATCTTTTAGGTAACGTGCTGACCTGACCCAATTCTTTTGGTGGAGCGGATCTGTGAATCAACAATTTTCCTGGCGTCGTCCCGGCGCCAAAGAGACGACTCGCGATTCCACCAGTTCGGAAAGTGTTTCGGCTGCTCCGTCATCGAACGGGCCGGAGCAAACATCCGGCTCGCTGTCGTCGGCTTTAAGCATGATGGAGGAATCCCGCACCGCGTCGGGACCGCGCCATATTGGGGCGGCGAGCTCAGAAACTGAATCCAAACTCTCCCCGAAAACTCCTATGACTGTGTTGGCGGCTTCCGAGATAGCCGTGGCCGAGGCAAGGTTAGGGCAAATACCGCTTCAGGCGGCTCCAGCGACAGTACCTTCTCTTTTCGAGGCAAAAAGGCCGGAACGTTTGCCGTCCCAGCAGGCACCGGCGACCGCGCCAGAAGTGTTCGCGGACCTCGGCGAACAGCCGCGTTCACCAGATGAGACGATGCGCCTGGAGACGCAAGAACGCGCCCCGGCCATTGCGCCCGTTCTTCCAGCGATCGACAAAAAGTCGCCGGAACCGCGCCCTTCGGGAGGCCGCGGCGATGGTGGTGGCGCCGGTTCCGGCGGCGGCGGCCGCGGCAATGGTGGCCGCCCGATGGAGCAGCGGTCGAGCGAGCGCGAGTTTCGCGAAGTGCTCACCAAAGGGCTGGCCACATGCCGGCGTAACTTGGTGACAGTGGCAGTCTTTTCGTTCGTGGTGAACCTGCTGGTCCTCGCGGTTCCGATCTACCTGTTCAACGTTTCCGATCGCGTTCTGACAAGCCGCAGCACCGACACGCTCGTCATGCTGACGATCGTCATCGTCGGCGCGCTCGGCGTGCACGTGCTCCTCGACATGATACGTCGCTTTATCCTCGTGCGCATCGCCGCCGAGGCCGAGAGCAAGCTCGGCGCGCCGGTGCTGAGCGCCGCTGCGAAAGCGTCGCAGAACGGCTCGAGCCGCGAATACCAGACACTTGGCGATCTGCAGCATCTGCGAAGTTTCATCACCGGGCCGGTTTTGATCACGATGCTCGACGCCCCGGTCGCGCCGATCTACCTACTGGCGGTTTTTCTCGTTCACCCGCATCTCGGGTGGATCGTCGCCACCACCGGCCTGGCGCTGCTCGTTGTTGCGCTGGTCAACCAGAAACTCACGGCGGTTTCCTTCGGACAAGCCAACGCCTTCGCGGTGCGCGCCAATTTGCAGGCCGATGCAATGGCGCGCAATTCGCAGGTGATCAATGCCATGGGCATGATCCCCGAGGCGGTCGTCATCTGGGGCCGTGAAACGGCCGAGTCGCTGAAGGCACAAATCATCGCCCAGGACCGAAACATCCTGATGTCGACGATTTCAAAGTTTCTGCGCTTATGTACGCAAGTCGCTATTCTTGGCTGGGGCGCGTGGCTGGCGCTGAAAGGCGAGCTCACGGGAGGCATGTTAATCGCCGCCTCGATCGTCGGCAGCCGAGCGCTGGCGCCGCTGGAAGGCACGATCGAAGGATGGCGCAATTTCATCCAAGCCAAGGCCGCTTATGCGAGAATCAAAACGCTGATTCAGAATTCGCCTCTCAATTTCGATCGTTTGCGCCTGCCACGCCCCGAGGGCCGCCTAACGGTGGAACGGATTTTGTTTGTGCCGCCGCCGACCAAGAAAGTGATCCTCAACGGAGTGAACTTTCAACTCGAACCCGGCGAATCGCTCGCCGTCGTGGGTTCTTCGGGCATGGGCAAAAGCACGCTGGCACGCATGCTGGTCGGCTCCATCACGCCTACCGCGGGAAGCGTGCGGCTCGACATGATGGAATTGCGCAACTGGGACCCGCGCCAGCTTGGCGAAGCCGTTGGCTATCTCCCGCAAGAGGTCCAGCTCTTTCCTGCAACGATCAAGGCAAACATCGCCCGCATGCGCGAGGATGCGACCGACGAAGCCATATTCGAGGCCGCTGATCTCGCCGACGTGCACGCCATGATCTCCGAGTTCCCGCAGGGTTACGAGACGACGATCACCGTTGATGGCAGTCCGCTTTCTGGAGGGCAGAAACAACGCATCGCGCTTGCGCGCGCGTTTTTCGGAAACCCGTGCCTGGTGGTTCTTGATGAGCCGAATTCGAATCTCGACGCCGCGGGCGAGCGAGCACTGGCGAAGGCGTTGGCGCGGGCCAAGGAAAAGGGCGTGACCGTTGTTGCCATCACCCAGCGTCCGTCGCTTCTCAAGAGCGTCGACAAGATCATGGTGATGAAGGACGGCGCAGTGCAGATCCTCGGCAAGCGCGACGACGTGATGCCGATACTTACCGGCCGCAAGCCTGGCGACAATCAGGCCCGTTCGCTGGGCGATGGGTCAATCCTCTCGGAAGGCTGACGGCGCGATACCAAGACGAGATGAAAGGCGATCGAGTTCATGACAAGCCACGAAATCCCTAGAGCGGACTGGTATGGCAGCGTGCCGCGAAGCGCGCGCACCCAAACCTTGTTCGGCTATTCACTTCTTGGCCTGGCAGTCGTCGGTTTTGGTTTTTGGGCGCAAACGGCGCCGATCGCCGGTGCTGTCGTCGCGTCGGGCGTCTTTGTCACGACCGGTCAGAACAAAATCGTTCAGCATTTGGAAGGCGGCGTTATCCGGGAGATCCTGGTTCGAGAAGGAGATACGGTCGAGCGCGATCAATTGTTGATCGAGCTGGACGAGACCGGCCCGCGCGCCGAATTGCGCCGGCTGACCTTGCGTCATGCTCGGCTCACGGCAATCGAGGCCAGGTTGACAGCGGAAATCAAGTCTCAGGATGAAGTCACTTTCCCCGAGGAGCTGACTGCCAATAAGGACGACCAGGACGTCGTCACGATTCTGGACAGCCAGCAGCTCACGTTTTTCGCCAAGCAAAAGAGCATGCAGAGCGAGATTGCAGCTCTGCAAGAGGGCATAGGCGCATTCGAACAGCGCGTAGCGGGAAACAAGGTTCAACTGGCTGGCATTGGCCGGCAAATCGGATTCGTCGAGCAGGACTTGGTCACCAAGAAGCAGCTGCTACAAAGTGGGCTGGTTCGCCAACCCGAAGTCTTGGCGCTGGAACGGGCTCGCGCCAACCTTGAAGGCGAGATTGGGCGTCTGACGGGTGAGATGGGCAATGCCCAGGAACAGATGTCGCGCACGCGTGAGCAAATCGCGATGGTTCGCAATACCGCCGTCAAAACAGCCGTCGAACAACTTCATGAGACCAGAGCGGAACTCAACGACCTGCGCGAGCGAATGCATGCGTCGCGGAGGATTTTAGACCGGGTAAGGATCACCGCTCCGGTGCGCGGCGTCGTCGTCAAATTGCGTTATCACACGGCTGGCGGGGTCGTCGAAGCTGGCAAGAACATCATGGAGATAGTGCCAATTCAGGACGATCTCATCATAGAAGTGCGAGTGCGGCCGCAGGATATCGAAGGTGTCAAGCGTGGGCAGCGGGCCAGCGTGCGGTTGATCGCTTTGAACAGCCGCGTCACGCCGACGCTCGCCGGAACAGTGGTCTATGTATCGGCTGACGCGCTTCCGAACGAAAAGGCCGGACAGCCCGGACAGCAAGGGACGGGCGATGTCTATGTCGCCCGCGTCGGCCTCAACGCGGGTGAGATCGCGACAATACCGAACTTTGTTCCGACGCCGGGAATGCCGGTCGAAGTGTACATCATGACCGCCGAGAGGACCTTCCTGGACTATCTGCTCCGGCCGCTCAAGGACACGATGTCGCGTGCTTTTCGCGAGCTGTAATTCTTTGCGACCACGCGCGGGCCGGGGGCGACGCGCGGCCGCAGCCGTGCCGCAGCGGCAAAATCCGAGTGCGCGGTGGCGAGAGCGGGCGCTTCAAGCTGCCGTTCCCGACCATCCGCAACCTGATCAAGCTCGGGACAGCGTGAAGGCGGCGCTGGACGGCTCCAGAGGCAAATCCGTCGTCACCGTGACGCCGGTCATGACCAGGACCGGCAGCGGCCGCCAACTCCGCATCCCGCGCGAGGCGGGTTACGACGGCGAGGTGTTCGAATTCGGCGCCGGCGGCTGAAATGTCCCCTCGCTCGCAGGGGGGCGGGCGAGCGGGCCGATGGAGGCTGAAAGCCGGCCCTCCGGGCCGGGCCGAAGCAGGCCGCCCGGGCAGATCCGGCTTGTTCCACCATGTTCCCCCCGGCCCGAAATACGTCGTATATTGGCCCCGACTGGAGCCCGGCCTCGCCAACATGACCGCTGAATTGCCGCCGAATTCGCCGCCGCAGCGATCGTTCTCGCTTTCGATCGGCCAGCTGACATTCGGCAGTTTCATGCTGGTGCTGGCGGTGATCATCATCACCTCCACCGCGAGCGTCATCGCCATCCGCCATATCGATGCGACCTTCGCCGAACTGCAGCGGTTGCGGAGTGTTGGCGACCTTGCCGAGGACATCGACCGGCGCATGAACGAATTGCGGCTCGCCGCGCGGGATTTCGTCACCGATCCCGGCACCCAATCGGTCCAGGTCGGGGAGGCCGCCACCGCGCTCGGCGAGGTCCTGAAGAAGACGCGACTGGAGCTTGCCCCAGAGCAGCAGGCCATGATCGACGGAGTGACCGAGCGCCTGACGACCTACCGCAATGGGATCGAGCGCATTTCAGCGCTGATCAACCGGCGTGCCGAGATGATCGTGGCGCTGCCACCCTTACGCGAGAGTTTTGATGCCGCGATCGCCGGGACGCCGGATCCCAACATCGCATCGACCTTGTTCCAGACCCAGAGCCGGATCGCCTCGGCGTTGCTGGCGCGCAACCCGTCGGCCGCGGAGCAGGCGGCGCAAAGCATGCGCGCCATGACGATTGCGGAGCCGAGGTTGCGCGCCGCGGTCGATGCCTATGCCGAAGCGATCATGGCCATATCGATCAGCGAACGGCAGATATCCGACATCGACAAGGAGGTGCTGGGTACGGAGGGTCGCCTGATCCAGCGTGTCACGGAGTTGCTGCATGAGGTCAGCGTACAGCGCGGCCACGTTCTAGCCCGCGATTTCGCAAGGACACTGGCGGAAGCCAAGTGGCAGAGCATCGTGCTCGGCACGGCGGGCGTGCTGATCGGGATATTCGCGGCGATGCTGGTGGTCCGCCGCACCGTTCGTCCGCTTGCCGCCATTGCCACCTCGATCCGCGCGGTCGCCGGTGGCGAGAAGAGCGCCTCGATCCCGGCGATTGACGTCGACAACGAGATCGGCGACATCGCGCGCGCGGCCGAAATCTTCCGGCAGACGCTGGTCGACGCCGATACGGCGCGCGAGGCCGCGGTACGCGCGCTCGCGGAACAGCGCCTGGCCGAGGAAAGCTATCGCAAGCTGTTCGAAGCCTCGGTCGATGGAATTTACGTCACGACGCCAGGCGGCGCGCTTCTTAATGCCAACCCGGCATTGGCGCGGATGATGGGCTACGCCACGCCGGGGGATTTGATCGCCGGCATCGGCGACATCGCTGAAACCATCTACGTTCACCCCGCGGCGCGGGCGGAGTACCAGCGGCTGATGCAGCGCGACGGCATGGTTCGCGAATTCGAGTACCAGGTCCGTTCCCGCGATGGCACCGTGCTCTGGCTTTCCGACAGCGCCAGCGCCGTGCGCAGCGACGCCGGCGAGATCGTGCGCTACGAGGGAACGGTGCGCGACATCACCGATCAGAAACGGGCCGAGGACGCGATCAGCGAAGGCCGTCGGCTGCTGCAGATGGTCATCGACACCGTGCCCGCGGTGATCAACGTCAAGGATCGGCACCTCCGCTACGTGCTGATGAACCGCTATATGGCCCGCATTTTCAGCGTCGAGCCCTCGGAGGCGATCGGCCGCACCACCTCCGAGCTGATGTCGCGCTATGGCGCGGCAAAGACCGACGAGAACGACAAGCGGGTGCTGGCGGTCGGCAGGGAGCTCGGCTTCTACGAGGAGGAATACAGGGATTCCGCTGGAAACATGCGGCAATGGCTGGTCAACAAGCTGCCGATCCTGGATACCGCCGGCGAGATCGAGAACATCGTCACCGTTGCGCTCGACATCGGCGAGCGCAAGCGCGTCGAGGCCGAAATGCGAAAGGCCAAGGACGCCGCCGAGGCGGCGTTGCGCAATCTGCGGGAAACGCAGAATTCGCTGATCGAGGCGGAAAAACTCGCCGCGTTGGGACGCCTGGTCGCGGGCGTGGCGCATGAAGTCAACAATCCCGTCGGCATCAGCCTGACGGTCGCCTCGGCGCTGGAGCGCAAGACGTCGAATTTCGCCGAAGAGGTCGCGCGTGGCGAACTGCGCCGCTCGAGCCTCAACGATTTTCTGGAGACCAGTCGCGATGCGTCGTCGCAACTCGTCGCCAATCTCAACCGCGCTGCCGAACTGATCCAGTCGTTCAAGCAGGTCGCCGCCGACCGCAACTATTCAGACCAGCGCAGTTTCGATCTTGGCGATCTCACCGAGCAGGTGGTGCTGAGTCTGCGACCGGGCCTGCGCAAACATAATCTGACGCTCAACGTCGAATGCCAGCCCAATTTGATGATGAACAGCTACCCCGGTCCCTACGGGCAGGTGCTGACGAACCTTTTCCTCAACTCGGTCGCTCACGCCTTCCCCGACGGCAGGCCCGGCACGGTCGATATTCAGGTGCGCGAGTCCGGCACGGACAATGTCGAGGTCATCTTTTCCGACGATGGCTGCGGCATGAGCCTTGACGTCCGCCGCCGCGCCTTCGATCCGTTCTTCACCACGCGGCGCGATCAGGGCGGCACCGGGCTTGGGCTGCACATCGTCTACAGCATCGTGACTAACCGCCTCGGCGGGCGGCTTGACCTCGACTCCGCGCCGGGCGGCGGAACCCGCATCCAGATGATCCTGCCGCGGACGGCGCCGCTCGAGCAGGCGGCGGAATAGGGGGCTCTTATGTCTGACGAAATCGATCTATCGGCAAAGCTGGCTACGTTTTCCGAGCACTGGTCGCCGCGCACGGTAGCGCAATTCAACGACTGCGACGTCATGGTCGTGAAGGTGAAGGGCGAGTTCATCTGGCACAAGCACGACGATACGGACGATTTCTTTCTCGTCCTGAGCGGCGTGCTGGATATTCAGTTGCGCGACCGAGTTGTCACGCTGCGGCCTGGGCAAATGTATGTGGTGCCCAAGGGCGTCGAGCATCGACCCGTCGCGCGAGAAGAGGTGCATCTGCTGTTGATCGAGCCGACCGGGACGCCAAACACCGGTGATGCTGCGACAGCCGCGCCGCGCAGGACGGTATGATCGTCGAACAATCGACGGACTGGCTAATTCGTATCCGCCAGCCTGTGCAGCGTCGCGGCGAAGATCTGGCTTGCTTTGCCGACAAGCGCCGTCCCGGTCATCGTGGCTCGGGTATCGGTGAAGGTACCGGATACGCCGACGCCCACGGGATTGGGGCCGCCGAACAGCGGATTGGCATCGTTGCGAGGGGTCGTGTGACGCTGCACCAGCACCTCGCCCTTGAAGGTGTCGCCCTTAACGGTATAGCTGCCGGTGTAGAACAGATAGGCGTCGCCGCCGAGAATCTGGCCGTCCCGGAACAGAATCACGCCGCTGCCCTTGCCGGCGCGCCCATCCAGCAGGGTGACGTGGATCGAATACAGCCCGTTCTTCATAGCGCCCCGACGCCGGCGCCGCGCCCACGGCAGCCAGTATCAAGTATGGCAAGGCGCGGGCTATAGCGTCAACGCACCCGGTCGCCGGCAGTTTCCCGTATGGGAAGCAAGTTGGGATGATGCCACTACAAGGTGGCCTGGCGCGAAAGAAGATGGAGGGCACGCAAAGGCGTCAGGTGTACTTGCTGTCCCGCTCAAGCAGCTCGATCGAAATGCCCTGAGGCCCGCGGATGAAGCAGATCCGCACCCCCGGCCGGATCGTGGTCGGCTCGCGCGTGAATGTGACGCCCTTGGCCCTGATCTCGGCCGCGACGGCGTCGATGTCCTTTACCGCCAGTCCAAAGTGGTCGAGGCCCTGATAGGGAGTCGCCGGTGGCGCGTTGACACCGTCGCCAGCTTCGACCGGTGCAATGAACACGTTGGCGCCGCCAAGCCTGACGTCGATCCGTCCCGGCCCCCGGATGATCTCGCCGCCGAGAATGTCATGCAGCCACGCCGCGGTCGCTTCGGGATCGGGACTGCGCAAATGGATGTGGTCCCATGTGACGGTCGGCATGGCGTCTCTCCCGATGGTTGTTGCTGCTACTGTAGCGCCCGCGCATTCCCAATGCCATCCTCAGCCGAGCGACGCGGTGCTGCCGGCAGAAGCAAGGCGCAGCCGCGGTTTAACCCGGAACGTGGGCCCGCCTTTGAACCTTGCGGGGGGCCTGGCCAACTAATCGTTATATCGCCCCGGTCGGCGGTTGAACCGCGCCAACGCGCGGGGGAAGCGATACCAATGCCTGTAGCGCGTTATTTTCTGGTTGTCGGCGGAGTTCTCCTGGCGCTGCTGTTCGTCATCGACGCGTTGATGCCTCGGCAGGTTGTGGCGAGCCATGCCGCGCCCGCCGCCGGCAAGGCCGTCGTCCGCATCCAATCCGATCAGAAGCTCCCGGAACGGGTGGTCTACGACACCAGCCTTCCCACGATCGTTCCACCGCCCGCAATGCTTCAGGCCGCCGCACCGCCTGCCGCCGTCGAGCCTGCCGCCCAGGCCCGGGTTCGCGACACCTTTGCCCAGTTCGTGCCGTCAGAAACCCGGAAACTCGAAACGAAGCCTGTCCAGCGCAAACGCAAGATCGCTATCAGCCGCTCAACACCGCCGATGCGGATCGCGCAGCAGTCGCGCTTTGGCCTGTTCGGTTCCGGCTGGAATTAGGGTGTTGCGGACTACCGCGGCAGCTGTGGAATCTTGTCCACGAACTTGTTGAAGCAGTTCAGCCGATCGTCCTCTTCTTTCTGGAAGCGGCACTCGCTGGCGCTCTTGGCCGCCGGCGCCTTGGGCTTGGGCTGCGGCGCATAGACGGCGTCATAGCAGTTCAGGCGCTCTTTGGTCCCGTCGTCGATATCCTGGCAGGCCTGCAACTTCTGGGCGACCGACAGCGGCTTGGCCGACGCTTCCTTCTTGCTCGCCTTCGGCTTCTCCGACCCGATCACGACCAGCGGTTTGCCGCCCACGGTCGGCGGCTTGGCGGTAGCGGGTGGGGCGCCCGTTCCCTGGGCGAACGCTGCGGCTGGATACAGGATCGCCAGCGCCAGGATGATCTTTCTCATGGGGTATGTCCGATAGAAGTGAGCGAGCAGCGCGCTTGCATCGACCACAACTTCAGACGGGATCGAAATCCAGCCGCGCGCCAGCGTTCTCTAGCACCAACCCGGAGCGTCTGTCTAACCCGTTGATCCCATGGCTGTTCAACCAAGCCGACCACGGTCCAGAGAAACGCCGATGGTGCAGCTTGATCGCTGGTCGCCCGGCGCGGCGCCGGCTTGATGGGGTGAATGGAAGCTGGGCGGGCGTGATCCCGAGGCTCGATGCCGGGTTGCTTGAAGCAACGCGCCAGGAAAGCAAGGAGCTTCGGTTCTGATGGGATCAGATCCGAAGCTCCGGCGCCGCGATGGCGCAAGCGGTTGGCCAGGACTCAGGCGGCGCGCACGGTGTTGAGGAACTTGCCGACCTCCTTCTTCAGGCGATTGCTTTCGCTCGACAGCGACTGTGCGGCGGAGAGTACCTGGGAGGAGGCGGTGCCGGTCTCGGTAGCACCGCGCTGCACGTCGGTGATGTTGGAGGAAACTTCCTGGGTGCCCTGCGCCGCCTGCTGCACGTTGCGGGAGATTTCCTGGGTCGCCGTGCCCTGCTGCTCGACCGTCGAGGCGATGGTCGAGGCAATCTCGGACATGCGGCCGATCGTGCCGCCGATCTCCTTGATGGCCACGACTGATTCGTCGGTGGCGTCCTGGATGCCCTTGATCTGCTGGCTGATCTCGCCGGTCGCCTTGGCGGTCTGCTCGGCCAGCGCCTTGACCTCGGAGGCGACCACCGCGAAGCCGCGGCCGGCCTCGCCGGCGCGCGCCGCCTCGATGGTGGCGTTCAGCGCCAGAAGGTTGGTCTGGCCGGCGATGGTATTGATCAGCTCGACCACGTCGCCGATTCGAGAGGCCGCCTTCGACAATTCGCCGACACGCTCATTGGTCTTCTGCGCCTGTTCGACGGCCTCGCCGGCGATGCGCGCGGATTCCCGCACCTGGCGGCTGATCTCGTTGACCGAGGACGGAAAAGTAGACGAGCAAGATCGCCGCTGATCCAGACGTGCAGGTCTCTGTTCAAGCAATTGAGGCCTGCCATCACGGCAAGCGATGTTGCACCCGCTTTGGCGGTCGGATAAAAATGGAACCGCCGAACAACGCTTTCGGCTCAAGCCCGGCGGAGCCCGGGTCCTATCGGGGAGTGAAACTTACCAAATCGGAGGAGACATCGATGACTCGTAGCTGCTTCGTATTGCCTTGCACGTTACTGGCCTCCATCGTTCTGTCCGGGCCCGCGGCGGCCCAGAGCCCAAGCGGCACTCCCGGACTCGCCAGCACCGCCGTGATGTCCGGACGAGACCTGACGTGGGACATGGCCTTCCTCCCTGACGGCACGATGTTCTTCACCGAGAAGTGCCGCGGACTGTCGGTCCGGCTACCGTCCGGGAAGGTCAACGCCCTGCTCGGGATAAAGGATTCCAAGGGTTATCCCGACACCGCATCCGACCTCTTCTGCAGCGGCCAGGCCGGGATGAGTGGTGTGGCGATCGACCCAGACTTCGCCACCAACCGCTATATCTACGTGTTTTCGGCGTCGAACATGACCGCGCCAGGAACCAATCGGGTGCTGCGGCTGGCGGTCAGTCCAGATCTGACCAAGGTCTCGAACCGGCAGGATATCGTCACCGACATCGCCTACAAGCCGGCGGCCAGTAACCATCCGTTCGGCGATCCCGGCGCGCATAATGGCGGGCGCCTCCGCTTCGGTCCCGCGGACGGCTTCCTGTATGTGACGACAGGCGACACCCATAACGGCGAGGTGCCGCAGAGCCCGACCCGCATGGGCGGCAAGGTGCTGCGCATCGATCGGGACGGCAAGGCCGCGCCCGGTAACAATCCGCCGCAGGGTTTCGATGCGCGCGTCTTCACCTACGGACACCGCAACCCGCAAGGCATCTGCTTCCGCCCCGGCACCAACCAGCCCTACACGGCGGAGAATGGTCCCTGGCATAGCGACGAGGTGACGGCGCTCACGGCCGGCGGCAACGCCGGGTGGGATCCGCGCCCGAACGTTGGCGGGCGAGGCGACTGCCCCGACGGGTATTGTGGATATTCGCCGAACCAGATGGGCGCGATGGATCCGAAGGAGCGGTCGGCCTTCATGCCGATGACGGACACCAAGACCTATCCCAACGCCATGAAGCCGGCCTGGAACAACGATATGCTTTCGCAGGGCATGTCTTCTTGCGCGTTCCTGAGCGGCCCGCAGTGGAAGGACTGGAACGGCCGGATGGTCGTGACATTCATGGGTATCGGCATCCACGGAACGCCGGTCGGCAACCGTCTCGACGTGCTCAACATCACGCCTGACGGCTCGTCGGCCACGCGCACCACCGTTTCGCTGCCGATGCCGGCCGGGCGCTTCCGCTCCGTCGTGCAGGCGCCGGACGGCAGCATGTACGTCGCCACCGACCAGGGCGACATCTACCAGCTCAAGCCGATGTGAGCCGGATCAGCCGCCGCGTCACAGCCGCGGCTGACCTTCCCGTCTGCGGGCGCGACCCGACCGCGCCCGTCGAGATACGCGATCGGCATTCGCTACGGCTTTCGAAGTCGGTCATAGCGAGCCGATAAGCGTCGGCCCGCGCACGATAGGAATCCTGCTCCATGCTTGACTTTCGCCATTTCGCCCTAGGCTTGTTCGCCGCGCTTCTGACCTCGTCGGCCGCTTTCGCAAGCGCCGAACTGGCCAAGAGCAAGAACTGCGTCGCCTGCCACTCTGTCGAACGGAAGATGATTGGTCCGTCCTACACGGCCATGGCGGAGCGCTATGGCAAGGATGAGTCGGCGATCAAGGTCTTGAGCGAAAAGATCGTGAAGGGCGGCAGCGGCAGCTGGGGCCAGATGCCCATGCCTCCTCAAGCGGGCGTTGCGCCAGAGGAGGCCGAAGTACTCGTGAAGTGGATATTGTCCCACCAATAGCGGGTGGTTGGAAATCTGGCGCGCTCGGAGAGATTCGAACTCCCGGCCCTCGGAATCGAAATCCGATGCTCTATCCAGCTGAGCTACGAGCGCGTGCAAGGGCTCGATTATCAGACTTGGCCTGAGAGGGCCAGCCGCGGCGGCTTAAAGCGGGGTGACTTTTCTTCGAATCGTCATCCCGCTTTAGCTATTTGTTTGAGCATGATCTTTTCGGAAAACCGCTGCACACTTTTCCGGATCATGCTCTAGTAACAGGGGTGCCGGCGACGGTCCTGGCCGATGTAGGCGGCGGCGCTCTGGCGGCAGTGGTTGGTGGACGGGCCATCATAATAGGCGAAGGTGCCGGGTTGTGGGCCGGGGCCGTAATTGTGCAGGAAGCTGATATGGTAGGGCAGCCCCCAGTTCTGGCGGTGATGCCGATCATGGCGGGCGTCCGCGAGGGTCGGGGCGAGAACCGCGGCGGACAGCAGGGCGAAGGCGGCGAGAAACCTGGATTTGGTCATGTCGATTCTCCGATGATTTCCACCATACTAAACGCTTTTCTGGCCGGATTGGGGTCTCATTCCAGAGCACACGGCAGAAAAGTTGCGGAAAGCCGATCAGCGGCATCCATGCAAGCTAGAACGTCACCACGCCCCGGATCGACTCACCGCGCTTCATCAGTTCGAAGGCGTTGTTGATCTCGGCCAGCGGCATCACATGCGTGATCATCGGGTCGATCTGGATCTTGCCCTGCATGTACCAGTCGACGATTTTCGGCACGTCGGTGCGGCCCCTGGCGCCGCCAAAGGCGGTGCCCTTCCAGACCCGGCCGGTCACCAGTTGGAACGGCCGCGTCGAGATTTCAGCGCCCGCCGGCGCCACGCCGATGACGATCGACTGGCCCCAGCCGCGATGACAGGCTTCCAGCGCCTGCCGCATCACCGTGACGTTGCCGGTGCAGTCGAACGTGTAGTCGGCGCCGCCGATCTGGTCCGCGCCCGACTTCGTCATGTCGACGAGGTGGGGAACCAGATCCTTGCCGAGTTCCTTCGGATTGACAAAATGCGTCATGCCGAAGCGCTCGCCCCACGCCTTGCGGTCGTTGTTGATGTCGACGCCGACGATCATGTCGGCGCCGGCCAGCCGCAGGCCCTGCAACACGTTGAGGCCGATGCCGCCGAGGCCGAACACGATCGCCTTTGCGCCTTGCTCGACCTTCGCGGTGTTGATGACCGCGCCGATCCCCGTCGTCACCCCGCAACCGATGTAGCAGACCTTGTCGAACGGCGCGTCGTTCCGGATCTTCGCGACCGCGATCTCCGGCAGCACCGTGTAATTCGCAAACGTCGAGGTCCCCATATAGTGGTGAACCGGCTTGCCGCCGATCGAGAAACGCGAGGTGCCGTCCGGCATCAGGCCCTGGCCCTGCGTGGCGCGGATCGCGGTGCAGAGATTGGTCTTGCGCGACAGGCAGGACGGGCACTGCCGGCATTCCGGCGTGTACAGCGGAATGACGTGATCGCCCTTGCTGACGCTGGTGACGCCCTTGCCGACATCGACCACGATGCCTGCACCTTCGTGGCCCAGGATGGCCGGAAACAAACCCTCTGGATCAGCGCCCGACAAGGTGAACTCGTCGGTGTGGCAAACGCCGGTCGCCTTGATCTCGACCAGCACTTCGCCCTCACGCGGCCCCTCGAGCTGAACGGTGGTGACTTCCAGCGGCTTGCCGGCAGCGACGGCGACGGCGGCGCGAACGTCCATGGTATTTCCTCATTGCAAATCCAGGGCTGCAGTTCCAACCCAAGGGGTCGTCGGTCGGGTCTTCGATATGTCAAATCGCGCAGGTCACCCCGCGCGATCGGTTGTTGCCGCATAGCATATGATCGGGCAACAGGGGCGGCAATGACCAGCGACCTCGAAAAAATTGCCGCGCGCGCGGCCCCGGCGATTTTCGTGGTGCTCTGGAGCACCGGTTTCATCGGCACCAAATACGTGCTCAGCGGCGCCGAGCCGCTTACCTACCTCGCGATCCGCATGGTGTGCGTGGTGGCGCTGATGGCGATTATCGTCCTGGCGGTGCGGCCACGCTGGCCGGATCGCGTGGGCGTCATGCACAGCGCGGTTGCCGGCATTCTGGTGCATGGGTTCTATCTCGGTGGCACCGCGATTGCGATTGCGCATTCGATTCCGGCGGGACTCTCCGCCCTGATTCCGGGCCTGCAGCCGATCCTGACCTCGACGATCGCGAGCCGCTGGCTCGGCGAGCGCGTGACGCCGATCCAGTGGACCGGATTGTCGATCGGGCTCGCCGGCGTGGTGCTGATCCTGCACGACCGGCCGATGAGCGGCGAGGCGGGGTGGGGATGGATGGCATCGGGCGTATCGCTGGTGAGCATCACGCTCGGCACGCTTTATCAGCGGCGATACTGCAACGCGATCGACTGGCGCGCCGGCAATCTCGTGCAATTCATTGCCGTTGCGATCTTGTTTGCCCTCGGCGCCTGGTTGTTCGAAACCAATGTGGTGCGCTGGACCGCCGAATTCGTGCTGGCGCTGGCCTGGCTTGCGGTGGTGCTGTCGATCGGGTCGATCGGGCTGCTGTATTGGCTGATCCGCCGCTCGGCCGCCACTTCCGTGGCAAGCCTGTTCTATCTGGTGCCGGCGGTGACCGCACTGATGGCCTACGTCCTGTTCGACGAGCGACTCGACGCGATCGCGATAACAGGCATGGTCGCCTGCGCCGCGGCCGTGCTGCTGGTCAACCGTGGCTCGTCGGCGAGGGGCTAGCCCGACGCGCTGATGGACCGCCGGGTCGATTGCGACCCTTTGCGCGGTTGCCGGACCTGGCCTGCCATCGTAGCTCTCCGCGCCGATGGCGAGGCCTGTTTCAAAACGATGCGAGTGGGCATGATCAGGAAGGCTGAAGAAGGTGACGCGGCGGGCCTGGTTGCGGTGAGCATCGAAGTCTGGCTCAACACCTATGTCCGCGAGGGCGTTAGTCCTGTGTTCGCGGACTACGTCCTGTCCGAGTTCACGGCGCAGAAGTTTCGAAGCGCCATCGGCGATCCCGATTGGGCGATCTTTGTATCGCAAAACCGGGTGGGAATTGATGGTTTCGTGACGGTGTGTTCGACCTCCACGCCCAAGCTGGCGGGCTGCTCGCCGCTCGAAATCACGACTCTGTACGTTCAGCCCAGGCACCAGTCGAGCGGTCGGGGCGCGGCGCTGCTGCGGCGCGCCCTGGATCATTGCCGAACGGGCACGGGAGCCGGGAGCGCGTGGCTGACGGTCGAAGCCGCAAACAGCCGGGCGATCGATTTCTATCTGCGTCATGGCTTCCGCAAGATCGGTACGACGCCGTTCGTGATCGCCGACCAGGCCTACGAAAACTTTGTCATGGAAATAGATCTCCGGCGTCCGGTTGACTGACCTGCGATGCGCTCGCGTTCCTGTCCGTTTCGAACCTGCCGGCCGGGCATTGCAAATCCGGGGATTGGCGGTTGCGCTCATGCGTCCGATCCCTTGCCGCGGATGGTCGCGTAGGCCGCGAGCGCGCGTTCGCGTCCCGCCTTGTGATCGACGATCGGGTGTGGATAGGTCGCGCCGAGTCGAACGCCCGCGCTTGCGAGCTCGAGTGGGGATGCCGTCCATGGCTGGTGGATCAGTTGATCGGGCAGTCGCTGCAACTCCGGCACCCAGAGCCTGACATAGGCGCCGTCGGGATCGAACTTCTTGCCCTGCAGGATCGGATTGAAGACGCGGAAGTAGGGTGCTGCGTCTGCGCCCGAGCCGGCCACCCACTGCCAGTTCGCGGGGTTGCTGCCGGGATCGGCGTCGACCAGCGTATCCCAGAACCATTGCTCGCCGCAGCGCCAGTCGATCAGCAGATGCTTGACCAGGAACGAGGCCACCACCATCCGCACCCGGTTGTGCATCACGCCGGTGTGCCAGAGTTGCCGCATCCCGGCATCGACGATCGGGTAGCCGGTCCGGCCGCGCTGCCAGGCCTGCAATGCCCTGGCATCGTCCTTCCAGGGAAAATCGTCAAAGGCCGGCTGCAGGTTGCGCGTGGCAAGGTCAGGGACGTCGAACAGCAGATGCCGGCAGAACTCGCGCCAGCCGAGTTCGCTGAGGAATTTGTCGATGTCGGCCGACAGGCGAGGGCGCTCGGCCGCGGCAAAGCGCGCGGCGTGCCAGACCTGTCGCGGGCTGATTTCGCCGAAGCGAAGGTGCGGGGAAAGCCGCGAGGTGCCGTCGCGGTCGGGCCGGTCGCGATCGCCGGAATAGCCGAAGATGCCTTCAGCCAGGAACGCCTTGAGGCGGGCCTGCGCCGACGCCTCGCCCGGCCGCCAGGTTTGGCGCAAGCCGCCGGCCCAGTCCGGCCTCGCCGGTTCAAGGCCCCAGCTTTCGAGCAGATCGCTTGCCAGGGTCGCAGCGCCGGTCAGCGTCCTCGGCGCCGGTAGCGGCTGCGGCGGATCGCCGAGCGCCTGCACCCGCCGCCAGAACGGCGTGAACACCCGCAAGCCCCGGGTCTCCTTGCTGCGGATCTGGTTCGGGGTCGCGAGGAGATCGCCAGGAAACCCGTGTGCGATCACGCCGATCTCGCCGAGCGACGCAGCGATCTGATCCTCGATCGCCCGGTGCGGCGCCTGGGCGATTTCGTTCCAGAACACCGCGCCGGCGCCTGTTTCGCGGGCCAGCGTGGGGATGATTTCGGTGGCAGCGCCGTTTCGTAACACCAGCGACGCGCCGCGCGCGCGCAAGCTTGCCTGCAAGGCGCGCAGCGACTGCGCCAGCCACCAGCGGGCCGCGCCCCCAGGCGGTCGGGCTCCCGCCGCCCAGGTCGCCCGGCTACCTTCGTCGAGCACGTAGAGACAGATAACCGGCCCGCCGGCCTTGGACGCCGCGTGCAGGGCGGGGTGGTCGGACAGGCGGAGGTCATCGCGGTACCAGACGATGGCGGGGCGGCTGGCGGTCATGCGCAAACGGTCTCCATCGATCGGTTCGAACCTAGGGTTGTGAAATTAATCCGTTTGTAATCAACGAATGTCAGATTGAGCGCGCTTCTTGGGGGGATTCGCCGCTATGGCTACGTTGTCCATCGGAAAGTTTGTACCTGCGCTGCAGCTTAAGCTCGGGACCAAGGCTGTTTTCTGCGCCATATTCCTGATCGGAGTAAATACCGCGCTGGTGGTGGGAGCGGCACACTGGTCGCTGACCACGGAGTTCGGCGCCAGGGCGCTGCATGACATCGAGGGCAATCTGCGCACGCTGGGCCTGGCGTTTGCCGAGACCCACGGCGATGCCAAGATCGTCGTGAAGGATGGCCAGGTCGTCCGCGCTGAAATCCCGCGCATGCCGGAGTTCAAGGACCACGCGATCGTCGATCGCGCGGTCGGTTATGCCGGCGGCAACGCGACCCTGTTCGTTCATGACGAGGCCAGCAACCAGTACATCCGCCGCACCACCAACGTCAAAAAGGAGAACGGCGACCGCGCGGTCGGCACCCAGCTCGCCGCCGACCATCCCGCTCAGCCCTTCGTGCGCCGCGGCGAGCCCTACAAGGGGCCGGCGACGCTGTTCGGCAGGTCGTTCATGACGGCTTACTATCCCATCCTGAATCCGGCCGGAAAAGTGATCGGCCTGCTCTATGTCGGAATTCCGATCGCGCAGTTCGAGGCGATGCTGTCGCAGGCGATCTGGAATATGGCCATCGCGGCCGGCGTCGCCGCGCTGCTGGTCATGGTTCTCACCATGCTGATCGTGCGCCGCGTGACCAAGCCGCTGGGCTCGGTCACGGCGTCGCTTACGGCAATCGCCGACGGCAACACCGACGTGGCGATCGATTATCATGACCGAAAGGACGAGATCGGCGAGATCGCGCGGACCATCGCTGTGTTCAAGAGCAACTCGATCGAACGCCGCCGGATGCGCGACGAGCAGACCGCCGCCGCTGCGGCCGCCGCCGAGCAGCGCAAATCGGAGCTGCGCGGGTTCGTCGACGAGTTCCAGACCGGCGTTGGCGGCATCATCGAAAAAGTGCTGAACGCATCCGGGGAATTCGAACGCGTGGCGCGACAGCTGACCGAAGCCGCACGCGCCACCGCCGGCCTGTCGGGGAAGTCGGCCGGCGCTTCGGAGACCGCGTCCGAACACGTCCGCACCGCGGCGACCGCGTGCGACGAGCTTTCCAACTCGATCGTGGAAATCACCCGCCGGGTCCAGGAATCGAACGGAATCGCGGCCGACGCGGTCAAGCAGGCCACCGCCACCGACCAGCGCATCAACGACTTGTCGGAAGCCGGCGCGCGGATCGGCGACGTGGTGAAGCTCATCACCTCGATCGCGGAGCAGACCAATCTTCTGGCGCTGAACGCCACCATCGAGGCAGCGCGGGCCGGGGAAGCGGGCCGCGGTTTTGCCGTGGTGGCGCAGGAGGTCAAGAGCCTCGCCGGCCAGACCGCGAAGGCGACCGAGGAGATCTCCAGCCAGATCGGCAACATGCAGTCTGCGACCCGGGAGTCGGTCAGCGCGATCAAGGCGATCGGCCAGACCATCGAACGGATCAGCGATATCGCAACCTCGATTTCGGCGGCGGTCGAGCAGCAGCGCGGCGCGACCCAGAACATCGCCGAGAGCGTCCGGGCGGCTGCGAGCGGAACGGCTGACGTCGCCGTTACCATCCGCGACGCGGCGCAGGGCGCCGAGGAGACCGGCAAGACATCGAACCGGATGTTCGAATCCGCCCAGAACCTGTCGAGCGAGAGCCTGCACCTGAAGGCCGAGGTCGACAAGTTCCTCCACCGCGTCCGCGCGGCCTGATCGCGCGGTGACGGCACCGAGGCTCCCGGTGAAACCGGGGGCCCGTCGGTTCGTATCTTCCTCGGTATTGCGCATGATCGCCCCTGGCATGCGGCCTTGGAGGACACTGTGAACCGATACGCCGTGCTCTACGTGCTGACGCTGCTCGTTCTGATTCCGATCGATTTTCTGTTCCTCGGCGTCCTTGCCAAGGACTTCTTCTTCTCGCAGGTCGGGAGCATGCTGGGCGACATCAGGCTGTTGCCGGCAGTGCTGTTCTATCTGATCTATGTCTCCGGTATCCTGGTTTTCGTCAGCGGCGGGGCAGGCGCCAGCTGGCAGTCGACGCTGCTCTATGGCGCGCTGTTCGGCTTCTTCTGCTATTCGACCTTCGAGCTCACCTCGATGGCGATGCTGAAGAACTGGAGCTGGGCGGTGGTCGTCGTCGACATCGCCTGGGGCTCGTTCGTGACTGCGGTGTCGTCGACCGCCGGATTGCTGCTGGCGAACTGGCTGGTGCCGAGGGGCTGAGGCTGTCATTCCGGGGCGATGCGCAGCATCGAACTATGGTGCGCAATTGCGCACCCGAGAATCTCGAGATCCCCCGATGCGCAATCGCGCATCTGCGATATGGTCCTTCGGACCATTCCGGGATGACGGCTTCGATCGCTTCGTAATCGCAGCCGTCACTTCGGCTGCGGCACGATCCTCAGATACGGCTTCGGCGCCTTCCAGCCGGCCGGATAGATCGTCCTGGCCTCGTCGTCGCTGACCGAACCCGCGATGATGACGTCCTCGCCCTGTTTCCAGTCGGCCGGCGTCGCGACGCGGTGCTTGGCCGTCATCTGCAGCGAATCGATCACGCGCAGTATCTCCTGGAAGTTGCGTCCCGTCGTCATCGGATAGACCAGCACCAGCTTGATCTTCTTGTCCGGCCCGATGATGAAGACGTTGCGCACGGTCATGTTGTCGGCGGCGGTACGCGCGGCCGGATCGCCTGAGGTGGACGCCGGCAGCATGTCATACAGTTTCGACACGTTGAAATCGGTGTCGCCGATCATCGGATAGTTCGGCGCCGCGCCCTGCGTCTCCCTGATGTCCTCCGACCATTTCGCGTGCTTGTCGACGGGATCGACGCTCAGCCCGATCAGCTTGACGCCGCGCTTGTCGAATTCCAGCTTCAACTTTGCGAGAGCGCCGAGCTCGGTGGTGCACACCGGCGTGAAATCCTTCGGATGCGAAAACAACATCGCCCAGCTGTTGCCGATCCAGTCGTGGAACTTGATTCTTCCCTCGGTGGTTTCGGCCTCGAAGTCAGGGGCGAGGGCGCCAATCTGGAGCGTCATGATACTTTCTCATCTTGTTCTGGATACAGAGGAATTCGTGAGAGCGAATATATGGTCAGGTCGGGATTGAGGAAACCTGTTCAACAAAAAGGTGAAATCATTCTCCGAAAGAATGGAACTCAGGACACTTGTTGCAATCTGCGTCCTCGTGACGAAAAAATCGCATCGGCGAGAGGCCGGCAGCCTGCCCCGATTTGGCCGCTTATGGCCTGCATCAACCGCGGCCGTTTTGCCGCCGCTGCGTGGATGGAAGTGACTGCGGCTGATCGGCAACGATATGAGAGTGCCGAAAGGCGAATGTCGATTCGTTAACCGGTCGTTCATCCCCGGCATGGAAATGCTGGACCCTGAAATGAAGAATTGAGAAGTGCAACGATGTCTGCCGCCACTGCCAAGCCTGTTGAAGTCAAGCCTGCTGAAATCAAGCCTGTCGAAACACCTGACATTCCCCAACCATCCTGCCGCAACACAGCCGCTCACGCGCTCACCATTGTCCGCGATGGCGTGATCACAGGCGAGGGCCCCACCACGCGCGGGCGCATCCACTTTTCCCGCGCGCTCGACGCCGATGACGCCGCCTGGTGCGCGCGCATCCTCACCGCCAGCGCGGTCGAGCATCAGTCGGTCAGCCGCGCCGAGATCGAGGCGCTGTTCGAAATCAACGACGCTGCGGCCGAGCGCAGCGACGATGGCCGCTTCGATGACCTCTTGGCCAAGGCGGTCGCCCATCATGCGGCCGCCGAGTCCGGTTTGCCGGTGCCGCCGCGCACGGTGGCGCTGTCGCCCGACACCGACATCGAGAGCTGGGCCCCGGCCAGGGCTGCCCACATCGATGCCCAGGTCCTGGAATGGATCGCCGGCCAGATGCGCGGCAAGCGCCGCGGCAACCATCGGCTGGCGACGCTAGTCGCCATGCTGCTCGGCGTCGCCGCCTTGCCCCTGGCGCAGCTGCCGGGCGTGCTTGATATGGGGATGATGTAGGTTCATCCGGCGATCGTTCTTTTTGCAGGATGGGTGGAGCGCAGCGATACCATCATCGCTTGTGGCGGTCATGATGGGTATCGCTGCGCTCCACCCATCCTACGAGGCTTGCGCTGAGCCACCGGGTCGCGCGAATGCGCGCCCGATGACAGGCGCGGAGCAATCGCCACTCCGCGGATCGTCAAAGCAATCGCCGCATATCGGATCGTCATACCCCGCGCAGGCGGGGTATCCAGTACGCCGCGGCTTATCGGTTCAATCACGACTGCCTCTGGAATACTGGATCACCCGCCTTCGCGGGTGACGACGACTGAGTATGCGTTCGCGTTCTCGCGGCGTGTTGCGCCCGAGGTTTGCTGTGGTTGAACTTCGTCTCCCCCCAAAGAGGGAGCAGGGAATGCCGGGTGCTTGCTGCACCCGCGGTCTCGTGTGCAATAATGCGAAAAAGGGCGCACACGAGCATACAGGTACAGCCGGGGCACGCCGGCATTCCCTGCGCAATGGGTTGACGGCTTATGGCGCGCTCTCCCTGGAGACGAATTCGTCTTGCCTCCATCGCCGGCGAATTGACGATTGCGAAAAGCCCGGTCGGGCTTTCGCAATCTCCGCCAGCTTGACACCAGCCACGGGTTGCCAGGACCACACGCTTTTGCCGTACGCAAGCCATCGCCGTTCGTATCGCGCGCTCGCGAGTCGCTCACGGAAAATCCGCCCTGCAACCCCTTGCGCGCCGGCGCTGCCTGCGTCCACCGCATCTCTTCCCACGTTCGTGACGACGCGCGATCGCCCCTCTTGTCGGGAAGAGACCCGCGGTTTATAGGGTATTTCGGATTATCAGAAAAGTCAAATATCTTTTCGCGACGGGCTGGACAGGGTTTGCTGAGTCGCCCGTCGCGCCAACGAGTCGCACCCTGTTGCCTCGCTTCGCCGTTGCCAGATCAGCGAAGCAGCCTGTGGAAGTGATTTGCCCGACAAGCGGCGGCAGCGGCGGCGAGGCAGGACGAGCCGAAGCGTGACAAGTCAGAGCGTGCAAAGGCAGCGACTGCGCCTGAACAGCCGCAGACATCGGGACAAATCATCTGCGGGCAGGGAGGCTGCAGACCGGTGCAAAAAGGGTGCAGAATCGTGATGGGCGGGACGATAGGGGGAATCAGCAGCGGCCAGCGCGAGGTATGCAACTGATGCGCAAGGCGCTCACGGCCGGCACGGCTTCCCAGCAAAGGGAAACCTTTTCGCCTGACGCCGTTGTCTGGTGACAGGAGTTTCCAGGTGAAGCAGACTGACGAAAAATCCGCCGCACAAGGGCAGGGCGCACCGGCGGAAAAGCCCGACGCAGCAAAGCCGGCCAATGACCAGGGCATCGTCCGTGACGCGCTGGGTCAGGAGCAGCCGCGCGACAAGGCGCGCGCCCAGCAGGTCAGCCGAGTGGACCAGGGCGGCGATCCCCCCGGACAGAAGCCCGAGGCGCGTTGAACCGGCGCTCGCGAAGCCACAAGGTTTTGAGTCACACAAACAAAAAAGAACCCCGCCAATCCCGGTCGGGATACGCGGCGGGGCTTCAGTTCGACGTCGCGGGGAGGAACGCCGAGGCTTGATCAACATCGGCTTTGCGAACTGGTTCCCCGTTCAGGAACGATAAAGTTCTTGCAGCGTCTTCCCCTTCGAATTCCACCACCGGGGACGTCACCCGGGCCTTAGCCGGACCCTCCAAGCCATGCCACCCGTCGAAACCTTCATTGGCGCAACCGCGGCCTTCCTGAGTTCGCTTTCCTACGTTCCGCAGGTCAAGAAGGTCTGGGCCGGTCAACCGACAGATGACCTTTCACTGCGCACGCTGATGGCGCTGACGATCGGTCTTTCGCTGTGGGTTACGTATGGCGTCTTCAAGGCGGACTGGATCATCGTGGCGTCCAATCTGGTCGGAGCCGCTCTCACCGGTTTCGTGCTCTACCGCAAACTGCGTGCCGGCTAGTGTTGCAAACCATTGATAGTAACGCAGAATCTCGCACGGAGTGGTAGAATTTGCGGGGTGCCCGTACAAATACCCGGCACGCCGATATCGGCGTAAACAAATGGTTAGGCCGCGCGGCCTAGAATGACCGCGGTCACTTCCTTTATCGACGCCGGTCAGCCATGCGCCTCCTGCCAATGAAAGATCCGGACCGGTCGTGGCGGACCATCAAGGGCCAGTGGAAGAAAGACGCCGAAAGCGTCGGCGAAGACTTCTCCACGTTTTCGGCCGGATGCCTTTCGGTTTACGACAGCCTCGCCAAGGAGGGCGATAACCCCAGCCTGTACTGCCTCTCCGACGGCGAGCGGGTTCACGCCGCCTGCCAGGTCAGCCGGCTGATGATGAGCAAATACCCCGCGCCGATCCTGCGCGCGCGGTTTGTCGTGGTATCGCCAATCTACGAGCTGGGGCTTGCGGATGTCGGCCAATATGCCCGGACCATGGTGGCGCTGTTCTCCGGTATTGTCTGGCTGTCCAGGGACACGATGTTGGCGAGCCACATCCGCTTCTTCCTGAAAAGCCCCGGCGATTCCCAGTTTTTCGCCGCGCTACAGACTGCGAAGGAGCAATCGCCGTTCTCGACCTTCGCCGTCGACGGCGGGTTGATCGAGTGCAGTCTGAAGGAAGATGAAATGGCGGAAGCCGCCACCGCCTGATCTCGTCGCTGTTACGCCTGCTATTCCGCTCCGCTGAGGCCCGGAGGGCCGCCATCGGCCTATGGGCGCGCCCTGGAAATCGCTTTCCTGAGAACCCGCGACAGCAATTCCACCGAATAAGGCTTCTGGATCAGCTCAAAACCGCGGTCAGCGCTTTCCGCCAGCGCGTCGCTGTAGCCGCTGGTCAGCACCACCGCCAGACCGGGATAGCGCTGCCGGAGGATACCGGCCAGTTCGACGCCGTTCATGCCGGGCATGATGACGTCGGTAAACACGAGGTCGGCGGCAAAACCGTCCTCGGCAAGGATGGCGAGCGCGGCGTCGGCGCTGCTCACACGTCGGACCGTGTATCCGAGGTCTTCCAGCAGCTCGGTGGAGAACCGCCCGACGTCGTCATTGTCCTCGACCACCAGGACGCGGTAGCCGCGGCCCCGCGCGGCCGGTTCGGGACCGGTCACGGCCACGCTAGTTGCCTCCGGCGGCCTGGTGGCCTGTGGCAGGTAGATCGTGAAGGCCGCGCCCTGTCCGGGCGCGCTGGCGACCTCGATATCGCCCCCGGACTGCTTGGCGAAGCCGAAGGCCTGGCTCAGGCCAAGGCCGGTTCCCTTGCCGACTTCCTTGGTGGTGAAGAACGGCTCGAAGATGGTTTCACGCAACTCCGGCGCGATGCCGACGCCGGTGTCGGCCATGTCGACGGCGACGAAGTCGCCGCTGCGGGCGGGCTGGGCGCGAAGCGGGGGAATCGCCGTCACCTTCCTGACGCGCAGGGCCAGCTTACCCTGGCCGCCCATGGCATCGCGGCCGTTGACGGCGAGGTTCATCAGGGCGGTTTCGAATTGGGCGATATCGGCAATCGCAAAACAGTCGGTGTCGGCGATCTCGACGTCGATCCTGATCCGGTCGCCGACCAGCGGGCGCATCAACTGCGCCACGGTTTCCACCTGGGCGCCGACATTGAAAACCTGCGGTTTCAGCGGCTGCCTGCGCGCAAACGCCAGCAATTGACCGGTCAAGGTGGAAGCACGGTCCACGGTCTCGGAGATCGCATCGACGTAGCGCCGGCGTCGCTCTTCGGGCAAGTCACGGCGGCGCAGGAAATCGGTCGCGGAACGAATGATGGTGAGCAGATTGTTGAAGTCGTGGGCGACCCCGCCGGTCAATTGTCCGACCGCTTCCATCTTCTGCGACTGACGCAGCGCTTCCTCGCCGTGGCGGCGCGCGGTGATGTCGACCGCCTCGGGCACCGCGCCGATGATGGCGCCGTGCTGGTCGCGCAGCGGGCGCATCGTGAAGTCGAAATGACGGGCGCCGATCGGCAGATTCAGCAGCATCTCACTCTGGAATTCCTCACCCCGCATCACGGCGGCGAAGGCGTCGCGCACCGCGTCGTGCATGCCTACGGTTCCGGAAAACCACGGCGTTTGCCAGAACCGCATGCCCACCACCTCATGGGCCTCGCTGCGGATTCCGGCCAGCGAGGTCCTGTTCGCGTACAGCAGGTCGCCATCCCGGCCCAGCAGCGCCTGGTACTGATGGCTGGTCTCGAAAATGGCGCGCATCTGCGCCTCGCTGGATTCCAGTTGCGCCGTTCGTTCCCTGATCCGCAATTCGAGGCTCTCGTTCAGCCGACGCAGATCGACTTCCGCCTGCTTGGCGGCGGTGACGTCGAGCGCGACGCCGATGAAGCCGATGTGCTTGCCGGTCGGATCAAAGCGCGGCTGGGATTCCGAACGCAGCCATCGCCATTGTCCGTCAGCGCGCGCGTAGCGGGCCTCCAGCACGAACGGCTTCAGGGAGGATTCGCCTGCGACCTGCTCCTTCAGGATGCGCTGCAGGTCGTCCGGGTGTACCCGCTTGCGCCAGTCGAACATGACGGCCTGGTCGAACGGCAGCCCCAGGAAGTCCAGATAGGCGCGGTTGGCGAACGAGCGGGTGCGATCGAGACGGGTGACCCAGATCGGTATCGGCGCGCTGTCGGCGATGGCGCGGAAGCGCTCCTCGCTTTCGCGCAGTTTTTCCTGCGCCAGCATGCGGTCGGTGGCGTCGATATGGGCGCCCACCAGGCGAAGCGCCCGTCCGTCGGCGTCGCGCTCGATCTTGGCGACGACGTCAATCCAGCGCGTCTGGCCGTCGTTCGGCCGCACGATGCGATAGGTCGCCGAATAATCTTCGTCGCGCCCGGCAAGGGCGTCCAGGAACCGTTTAACCGTGGGCTCGCGGTCGTCGGGGTGGATCCGGTTGACCCAGGCTTCGTGGGATTCGTTGGCTGCTTCCGGCGGCAGGCCGTGGATGATGAGATATTCCGGCGAGCGGCGGTTCTTGAAGCCCTCGCGGAAGTCGACCTCGACGCCGCCGACCCGACCGATGCGCTGGATCCGCGCCAACTCGGCCTCGCGCTCGGCCAGGGCGCGATAGGCGCGATCGCGCTCGCGCGCAATTTCCTGCAGGTGTTCCCGCAATCCTTCGGCGGCGGTTTCGGACTCGAGGCTTGAACTATTGGAAGTCATGCGTACCGGCAACCTTTGCCGAAGTTTCTCACAGGACACGCGAGCTTCGCCAGTCTCATTTTCCCTTGCTATTCGCGCGGCAATTATACGCGCGGCGGAACCCGTCCGCCTGAGCGTCCTCCTCCGAGCAGAACCATCGATCCGGCTCGGTCAAGCCGGGGTAAGAACGGCACGCTTGCAAATGATAAATGCCGCGGTTCCCGGTGACGCGGGCGCGGACGGCGTACTTGCCCTTGATGTTGCAACCTGGCGGCATCGCCGCATGTTCGGGAAACAAGGCCTTGCGAATTTCGCGGTCGCGTTCAGGGCTGCAGGCCGCGCCGAGCAGGACGCCGTCCGTGCGTCCGATGCGGAACTCGCGCGGCGCGACAAAGCAGCCTTTCCACATTCCCTGGCGCGCTTCCCTGGCGCGGGCTTCGTCCGTCTTGAAGCGCGCGGCGGACGTCACGGCATTCAGGGCGAATCCCATGCCGATGAGCAACTGGCCGAGACTCGTGGTTTCGCCCTCGACCCGGCACACGCCGATGCGCCGTTTACGGTAGGCGGGATCAGCGCCGAGATCGTCGCAGCGCACCTGCTTGCCGGCGATCATCTTCGCCAGTTGATCGCGCGCCTCGATGCCGCAGGTCCAGACATCGGCGTGTTCGTTGATGCAGAGCTGGTCGATCGGCGGGACGTCGACGCCGTCGAGCCGGTAGGTGACACTGCCAAGCTGGATTGCGCCGCCGCTGCGGACGGTGCCCGCGGCGGCCCAGCCCTGGCTCGCCGCAACGATCGAAAGCAGCGCCACGACCAGCAGGCACCGAGACTGAAATTGTTTCACGTCAGATCCATTCCGCGCCGCCGCAACTTCTATGGCAGTTCCGCATGATCAAACCAAGACGCCGCCGGCTGACCGGCGAGGAAGGTGCAGCGGAGAAATTGCCTGTGTGACTTTTCGTTCGGCGTAACAATGCATTGACTTCACCCGAACAAAAAGAGAACATAAATCATCAATGCGATCTGGAAAACGTGATGACCTGCGCTCCGACCCCGAGGCCTGCCGCGAGTGACGAACTGGAAGCCGCGATCGACGACGCCATTTCCGCCTGTGGCGGCGATTCGCGGGCGACAATCCGCGCCCTCCTGGTGGCCAACGAATATCTGGAAGCCGAGGTCGGGGAACTGATGAAGGCGGTGTCGCACGCCTATGCGCGAGGCCGGTTCAACGCCTATTCCGGCTGAATGGCCGGGGGGCCGGCGGCGGCCGCCGATGCGAGCCGGTTGCCTCCATCGATTTTTGCTGTACGACGGGTTTGTTACCGGTGTTCCCGCATGTCACATTGCGGGTGAGGATCCTGCCCAAGGATACAGCCCAAGGCGCAAGCAAAAAAAACATGTTCAAAAGAATTCTGATCGCAAATCGCGGCGAGATCGCCTGCCGGGTCATCAAGACTGCGCGCCGGATGGGAATTGAAACGGTAGCGGTGTATTCCGAGGCCGACCGCGACGCGCTGCACGTCGAAATGGCCGATGACGCCGTGCTGATCGGGCCGCCGGCGGCAAGCGAGAGCTATTTGTCGATCGACAAGATCGTGGCGGCCTGCCGCGAGAGCGGGGCCGAAGCCGTGCATCCCGGCTATGGCTTCCTGTCGGAACGCGAGGCTTTCCCGCGCGCGCTCGAGAAGGTCGGCATCGTCTTCATCGGCCCCAATCCCGGCGCCATCGCCGCGATGGGCGACAAGATCGAATCCAAGAAGGCCGCCGCGAAAGCCAAGGTCTCGACGGTGCCGGGACATCTCGGCGTCATCGAGGACGAAAGGCACGCGGTCACGATCGCCGACCAGATCGGCTACCCCGTGATGATCAAGGCCTCCGCCGGCGGCGGCGGCAAGGGCATGCGGATCGCGCATTCGAAGGCCGAGGTCGCCGAAGGCTTCAACCTCGCCACCGCCGAGGCCAAATCCTCGTTCGGCGACGACCGCGTCTTCATCGAGAAATTCATCGTCGATCCCCGGCACATCGAAATCCAGGTGCTCGGCGACAAGCATGGCAATGTGATCTATCTCGGCGAGCGCGAATGCTCGATCCAGCGGCGAAACCAGAAGGTGATCGAGGAAGCGCCATCGCCGCTGCTTGACGAGACCACCCGCCGCAAGATGGGCGAGCAGGCGGTCGCGCTGGCGAAAGCCGTCAACTACGATTCCGCCGGCACCGTCGAGTTTGTCGCCGGCCAGGACAAGAGCTTCTTCTTCCTGGAAATGAACACCCGCCTGCAGGTCGAACACCCCGTTACCGAACTCGTCACCGGCATCGACCTCGTCGAGCAGATGATCCGGGTCGCCGCCGGCGAGAAGCTCAAGCTGGCGCAGAAGGACGTGACGCTGACCGGCTGGGCGGTGGAATCGCGCGTCTATGCCGAGGATCCCTACCGCAACTTCCTGCCGTCGATCGGCCGGCTGGTGAAGTACCGCCCGCCCGCCGAGGCCAGCCATGACGGCATCACCGTCCGCAACGACACCGGCGTGCAGGAGGGCGGCGAGATATCGATCCACTACGATCCGATGATCGCCAAGCTCGTGACCCACGCGCCGTCGCGGGCCGCCGCCATTGAGGCGCAATCAACCGCCCTCGATGCGTTTTACATCGACGGTATCAGGCACAACATTCCGTTCCTGTCGGCGCTGATGAGCCATCCGCGCTGGCGCGAGGGCAGGCTTTCCACCGGCTTCATCGCCGAGGAATTCCCGAAGGGGTTTTTCGCGCGCCCGCCGGAAGGCGAGATCGCGCGGCGGCTGGCCGCGGTGGCGGCCGCGATCGACCACGTGCTGGGCGAGCGCAAGCGGCAGATCTCGGGACAGATGAACGGCCGGCTGGTGCAGCGCGAGCGCCGCCGCGCGGTGTGGCTTGATCGCGCGGAGATCGCGCTCGACGTGGCGCGCGAGGCCGACGGCATCGCCGTGCGCTTCATCGGCGCCGATGGGCTGCCGGGCAATCCGCACAATCTGGTCTCGAACTGGAAGCCGGGCGAGCCGGTCTGGCAGGGCGCCATCGACGGCCATCCGGTGGCGATGCAGGTGCGCGCGATCCCCAACGGCATCCGCCTGGCGCACCAGGGTTATGAGGTGCCGGTCAACGTCTTCACCGAAAGCGAGGCGGCGGCGGCGCGGCTGATGCCGGTGACCTCGGCGGCCGACACCGGCAAGAAGCTGTTGTGCCCGATGCCCGGCCTTGTGGTGTCGATCGCCGTGAGCGAGGGACAGGAGGTCAAATCCGGCGAGACGCTGGCGGTGGTGGAGGCGATGAAGATGCAGAACGTGCTGCGCGCCGAGCGCGACGGCACCGTGAAGAAGATCCACGCCGCGGCCGGGGCGACGCTCGCCGTGGACGCGCTGATCCTGGAGTTTGCGTAACGCTGTCATTCCGGGATGGTGGGTAGCATCTGACCCGGAATAGTCCCGTCATTCCGGGATGGTCCGAAGGACCAGACCCGGAATCTCGAGATTCCGGGTTCGATGCTTTGCATCGCCCCGGAATGACATGAGTAAGCGGAATGACGTGAGTAAGAGGTACCCTGATGGCTTTTCGTCAACGCCGAGAGAAACTGCGCGCCATCCTCAACGGCTCGGCCTGCGTCCGGCCGGGATCGGTGTATGACGCGACCTCGATCCGCATCGCCGAAGACCTTGGTTTCGAACTCGGCATGTTCGGCGGCTCGGTCGCCTCGCTGGTCGTGCTCGGCGATCCCGACATCGCCCTGATCACATTGACAGAGCTGGCCGAGCAGATGCGGCGGATGTCGCGCGCCGCGCGGCTGCCGGTGCTGGTCGACGCCGATCACGGCTATGGCAACGCGCTCAACGTCCGCCGCACCGTGCAGGAGCTGGAGGCGGCGGGCGCCGCCGGGCTCACCATCGAGGACACGCTGCTGCCGCAGGCGTTTGGGCAGGCCGGCGCCCAACTGATCCCGCTCGAGGAAGGCGTCGGCAAGATGAAGGCAGCCCTTGACGGCCGCGGCGACCCCGCACTGGTGATCATGGGCCGGACCGGCGCCGCCGGCATCGCCGGCCTCGACGACGCCATCGCGCGGGCGAGGGCGTATGAGGCCGCAGGTGTAGATGCGCTGTTCTTCACCGGCATCAAGGGCCGCGGCGAACTGGAAGCGATCGCGGCGGCGACGCGGCTGCCGATCGTGCTCGGCGGCGCGCCCGAGGACATGGCCGCGCCCGATTATCTCGCCGGCCAGCGCGTGCGGATCGCGCTGCAGGGCCACGCGCCGTTCGCCGCCGCCACCCAGGCGGTTTACGAAACGCTGAAGGCGCTGCGCGAGGGAACTCCGCCGAAGAATCTCAAGGGCCTGGCTTCGGCCGAACTCGCCGGCCGCGTCATGCGGGAGACCGACGTCAAGGCGCGCAGCGGCGAATTTCTTGGACTGAAGCGGTAGGGATGGCCGAGGCGATCCGCCAGGTCGCGGTCACCGGCCGGGTGCAGGGCGTCGGCTACCGGGCGTGGGTCGATCACGCGGCGCGGGCGCACGATCTCGAAGGCTGGGTGCGTAACCGCAGCGACGGCAGCGTCGAGGCGCTGTTCGCAGGCCGTGCGGAGGCCGTTGCAGCCATGATCGAGGCATGCCGGCGCGGACCCTCAACGGCACGGGTCTCGAAGGTGCGGGAGCAGTCGGCTGATCGTGAAATGCTGAACCTGCGGCGGGCAGGGGAGCGGTTTTCGGTACTGCCGACGATCTGATGTCGTATGGTAGGCGCTGGACCCTGGATGCGTCCGGGTTCGAGGAAGAGGCGACAAGCAGGTAAACACCGGCCGCCACCGGAAGCTCCTCCCACCGAAACTCACCTGGCGGCGATCACGATCTTCGTCTGGTCGAGTGATATCTCATGCCTGCCGGCCATGCGGGGGTACATCCAGGCAAGGCCTCATTTGCTGGCGACGACTGTCATCTCGACAAATTCGCGATCGCTTGGCTGAGCTGGTGGATTTCATATGGCTTGCGCAGGATCGGAAAATCGCCATGGGCGTTGATGGCGGCGTCGCTGTATCCGCTCACCAGCAGGATCGGCAGTCCTGGCCTGATTGTCTTGAGATGGCGGGCAAGGCCAAGACCGTCCATCTTGCCGGGCATCACGATATCGGAAAACACAAGATCTATTTCGTTTCGCTCGATCTCTTTCAATGCCGCTTCGGCGCTATCCACCCAGCGAACCGTATAACCGAGCTGTTCCAGCAGGCAGGTGCTGGCGACGGCGACATCCGGGTTGTCCTCGACCAGCAGCACGATGCCGCTCGCGATGGTTCCGACGGCTTGGGTTTCTTCGGCCTGCGGCGTAGCTTGTTGGTTGCGTGGCAGCAATATCGTGATCCGCGTTCCCTTACCCAGGTCGCTGCGCACCCTGACCGTGCCGCCGGCTTGATGGGCGAAGCCGTGAACCTGCGAGAGACCCAGTCCGGTGCCCTTGCCGATCGGCTTGGTTGTGAAAAAGGGTTCGAATATCTTGCCAAGGACGTCCGGCGCGATGCCGACACCGGTATCTTCGACGGAGATGCTGACAAACTCGCCGGCAAGGGCGTGTTCGTGAAGCAATTCGTTACGTGCGGCAACGGTGATCGAGCCGCCGCCCGGCATGGCATCGCGTGCGTTCATGACCAGGTTGACCAGCGCCGTTTTCAACTCCGCGACATCGACGATAGTCAGCCACAGTTTCGGGTCGATGTCGAATTGCAGCGTGATCGCGCCGCCGACACCAGTGTCGAGCACCTCGCGCATCGCTTCGATCTGTTCGGTGACATTGACCGCCTGCGGGCTGACGCGCTGGCGCCGGGCGAACGTCAGTAACTGGCCGGTAAGGGCCGCACCCCGCCGGATCGCCGCGTCGATTGCCGATACTGCCCGCGCGGCCTTGGGGGCGTCTCCGGCCACGTTTCTCAGCGTGTGAAGGCTGCCGCTGATAATCATGAGCAGGTTGTTGAAATCGTGCGCCACGCCGCCGGTCAACTGACCAAGCGCATCGAGCCGTTGCGATTCGGCCAGCTGATCGTGCATCTGCTGGAGCCTCAGCTGGGCCTCGTAGCGCTCGGTGATGTCGCGGGTGATCTTGGCGAAGCCGACGAGCTTGCCGTCCTCGTAGATTGGGTCGATGATGACGCTGGCCCAGAAAAACGTGCCGTCCTTGCGGACGCGCCAGCCGTCCTCCTCGTAGCGGCCCTGTTCCCTGGCAATCGCCAAAGCGCGGAGCGGCTTGCCGTTGGCACGGTCGGCCTCAGTATAAAAGCAGGAGAAGTGCCGCCCGATGATTTCGGTGGCCGCGTAGCCCTTGATGCGCTGGCCGCCGCTATTCCAGCTCGTAACCACCCCACTAGGGTCCAGCATGTAAAGCGCGTAGTCAACAACACCTTCAACCAGAAGTTTGAAATTACGTTCGCTTTCGAACAGATCCCTTTGCTTTTGATCGTTCCTGCGCATTCCGCGACCCGGTTGGGTATGGCAACGGGTAAGGGACCAGTTGGTTCCCACCCGCGGTCACTTTTTTTTTGACAACACGGCCGCTACCCCGAACGCGGCCACGCCGCGGAACGTCGCGGCGAGGGTGCGTAGGGCCGCCAACCTCGCGGGGTCGCTGACCTTCGAGTGCAACATCACCTTTGAGGCGCCAAGCTTCGGCAGTCGCTGCACCGGCCCGATATCGACGAGACCGGCGGGCGCGACACGGCGGGCAAGCGGCGCGACCGCCAGTCCGGCCAATGCGGCCGCGGCCACCGCGGCGACGCCGCCGCCGACAAAGCGCTCGCTCCAGGCGATTCCGGCCTTGTCGAGCGCGCGGACCGCGACCGCGCGGACGCCGCAGGGCGGCGCCAGCGTCGCCAGCAGCAAGGGCTCGCCCGCGCCCCGGGCAAACCGCGTCGAGGCGAACCAACCGAATTCGTCCACGGCCAATGTCTCGCCGCCGCGCCGGCTGCCTTCCTGTCGCACCACCACGGCATCGAGTTTGCCGGCGTCGTAGGCGTCGGTGATCTCGCGGGAGAAGCCGACCGTCACCGCGAGCGTCAGTTGCGGCGAAATCGCATGAAGTCGCTCGAGCAGCAGCGCCAGCTCGGGCCCTCCGGCATGATCGCTGATCCCGAGCGACAGATTCTGACGCGCCGGCTTCTCGCCCGCCAGCGCGCGGTCATGTGCGGCCATCAGCGCGCGGGCGTGCGGCAGGAATGCCGCGCCTTCGGCAGTCAACGCCACCGCGCGCGGCGAGCGCTTGACCAGCCGCCGGCCGAGCAGGGTCTCCAGCCGCCGCAGCTTCATGCTGATGGCGGCCTGCGTCGTGCCCTGCGCTTCGGCCCGTGCGGGTAAAGCTTTGCAGGTGCGCCACCATCAGGAAGGCCTGCACCGTGTCGATATCCAGCGTGCTCATGCCATCATCAATTTTCGTTATGACTGATATCTCAATAAATAAGATACCGAAATGATGGCAGCAGGTCCAGACTGGGCGCCGGCGCGATCGAGGCGCACGACCTACAGGAGAAAATGACCATGCCGCTCATCACTGTCACCTATTCCAGCACCCGCAGCGTGCCGTCGCTGAAAGCCGAGATCGCTTCGGCCGTCAGCGATCTCACCGCCCGGAATCCTGCGCAAGGACCCCAAGGTCACCGCCGTCATCGTTAAGTCGGTCGATGCCGCCGACTGGTTCGCCGCCGGCAAGTCGCTGGCCGAACAGAACCTCGCCAGCTTCTGGCTCGACGTCCATGTCAGCGAAGGCACCAACACCAAGGACGAAAAAGCCGCCTATCTCGCCGCGGTCTTTCAGCGGTTTGGCGAACTGCTCGGGCCGCTGCACCACGAGAGCTATGCCCATGTCGACGAGGTGAAGGGCGACGCCTACGGCTTCGGCGGCCTGACCCAGGAACGACGCTACATCGCCGGCCAGCTCCGGGTCAGCCCCCGCGAAGGGCGCGGCGTGACGTGATCGTCACTTACCGGGTGCCGGAGTAGCGCCTTCCATCGGTCGATGCTGATCACCGAACGCAAGGCCGCGCCCCAGCGACCAGTCGATCGGGGCGTTTTCGGTGAGCGCGATCATGATGTCGTCGGCGGAAAACCCGGCGCGGACGGCGCAATCGCTGATCCAGCGAAACAAGCGCCTCTTCTGGTCGGCTGTGCGGCCTTCAAGAAACAGAATCTCGATGATCGATGCTTCCGGTGTCCGGACAACATTCGGGAAGGTGGGATCGATCAGCATCATTCCCGGCGCATAGGTCGACACCAGCTGAAACCGGTCGTTGGGCGAGACGCCGCAGGTCTCAACGAGGCCCCCGTGAGCGGCATCGGCAAGCGCCTGAATTTTATCCGCGGCAAGGTGAGAAGGGACGGAAAGGCGGGCGAGGGGCATGGCTGGCGGCTCCGGTTTCTGACTATTGCCAGTTTATTCGTGCCATAAGTGGAGATAAACTCGTGTTTTGATCATCACTCATGCCCATGTGTCATGAATAAAGTTGTGCATCCGTTGCCTGACCTCGCGGTCTTTGTTCGAACGGTTGATCTGGGGAGCTTTGCGGCGGTCGGCTCCGAACTCGAACTCACTGCCTCCGGCGTATCCCGCATCGTCACGCGGCTGGAGCGCCGACTTGGAGCAAAGCTCCTGCATCGGACCACGAGGCGGCTGGTGCTGACGCAGGAGGGAGAAACCTTCATCGCTCACGCAAGAAGCATCCTGGCCTCGATCGAGGCCGCCGAGGCCGAAATAACCTCCATCCACGGACGTCCGCGCGGGCCTATTCGAGTCAACAGCGGCACAGCCTTCGCCCGACACCGGCTCGCGCGGCTGCTGCCGCAATTCATGGATCGGTATCCGGAGATCACGGTTGACCTTTCGGTCAGCGACCATCGCATTGATCCGATCACCGATCAGATCGACGTCACCATCCGCGTTGGTCCGCTCGCCGATAGCGATTTGATTGCGGTCCGCCTCGGTGAAGTCAGCCGCATCATTGCCGGCAGCCCGCAATACCTGGCGCGCTACGGCGTTCCCGAACAGGCCGCCGATCTGATGCGACACAACTGCCTGCAGCTCAGCGGCTTCTCGCGTCTCGCGCAATGGCCGTTGGTCGAGCAAGGCAAGCGGATCATGGTGCCCGTAAACGGATCGATCCGCTCGGACAGCGCCGATGTCCTTCTCGACCTCGCATTGGCCGGCGCCGGCCTCGTTCGCTTCGGCGATTTTCTGGGCGAAGGCGCCGTGAAAGACGGCAAGCTCGTGCCCGTGCTGTCGCATTGCCACGATCCCGACCCGCAACCGATCACGGCGTTGATCCTGCCGAGCCGACAGACCATTCCGCGGGTTCGCGCTTTCATTGATTTTCTCAAGGCAGGTTGCTGAAGGACGTCAGAAAGTGCCTTCTGGCAGGCGCTGCCCCGTGCTGCCGAACACTTCGACGAAGGCCGCTCGCAGCGCGACGTCGAAATCCTCCATCGTCACTGGCAGGCCGAGATCGACCAGCGAGGTGACGCCGTAGCGGGGATCGGCGACGCCGCAGGGGACGATGGCGGAGAAATGCGCGAGCTCCGGCTCGACATTGACGGCGATGCCGTGGAACGAGACCCAGCGCCGCAGCCGGACGCCGATGGCCGCGATCTTGTCTTCATGGCCGATGCCCTTGTCCGGGCGCCTGACCCAGACGCCGACGCGGTCCTCGCGGCGCTCGCCGCGGACATTGAAGGCGTCGAGGCTGCGGATGATCCATTGCTCGAGGTTGGCGACATAGGCGCGGACGTCGGGGCGCCGCCGCTTCAGGTCGAGCATCACATAGGCCACCCGCTGGCCGGGCCCGTGATAGGTGAGCTGGCCGCCGCGGCCGGTGGTGAACATGGGAAAGCGGGGATCGAGGAGATCGTCCGGCCTGCCGCTGGTGCCTGACGTGTAGAGCGGCGGGTGCTCCAGCAGCCAGACCAGTTCGGGCGCCTTTCGGTCGGCGATATCGGCCGCGCGGGCCTCCATGGCGGCGACGGCCTCGGGATAGGGCACCGCTTTCGCCGCAATCCGCCATTCGACGCCGCCGCCGGCAGGGGTCGGGAAGGCCGTCGAAACAAGGCTTTGGCGGTCATTAACCATTGGCTAACCATAACGTGGTCAGGTGAAACCAGACAATTTGGTCTCGCCCTGGCGGTACAGAAGTGACGACCCTCGATAAAGTAAGCGTCGATCTCATGGTGGTGCTCGGCACCACGTCCATGCCCATCCACCAGGTGATGCGGCTTTCCCGCGGCGCCATCATCGAACTGGACGCCACCGAGGCGGACGAGGTCAAGATCCACGCCAACAACCTGCCGGTGGCCTCCGGCGTGGTGCTGGTGGATCGCAACCGGATCGCCGTCGAAGTCAAGCAAATGCTGCCGAAAGCGCCCGATGTCAGGTAGCTGATACCCGCGCAAAACCGCCTTGTCCCTCCATCCCCGATTTGTTACATCGGCGCCGTTGATCCGGCAGGCCTTGGTGCCTCCAGCCGGGATCCCAAGCGCTCGTGGCGGAATTGGTAGACGCGCTGCCTTGAGGTGGCAGTGAGTAAAATCGTGGGGGTTCGAGTCCCTCCGAGCGCACCAATGAGAAGTTGGAGACGGAACGCTTCCTAGCGAAAAACCGCACGCATTCCGCTTCAAGCCGGCGAAAACTGTCGAATCAGACCGGTCCGCGTCCAGCCAACCAACCCACTGCCGATCAACCGCAATGCGATAGGCCGCTGCGCGAAAGCGCGATGAGATCGGGATGAACCTCATCGCGCTTTGCTCTTTGTTTGAGCATGATCTTTTCGGAAAACCGCTGCACACTTTTCCGGATCATGCGCTAGGTGAGTTGCGGGTAGAACGATACTTGCCGGGTCATCGACGTCGATGCCGAGAATTTTTCGGCCGAGGACCGTTCGATCGCCACTATCGCGCGATTGGCCAACGCGATCCTGTGGCGAACACCGTTGCGGTAAGCCTCCCAAATAATGTTGGCGGCCAACTCCTCGATGTGGGGCTCGGAATATCCGGTCCGGCGGAGGTAGTTCATCGCGATGTCGAGCGCCTCGAACATCACGCCTTCACGATGATGACCCGGCCACGGATAGTACATCTCAAACCTGCTGCCTTGCACGACCGGTCCGGCAACACGCCAACAGGGTGCTGGTTCCATGCGCGCTGATGTACGCCGCACCTGAAGCTCCGCGGTTTCAGAACCTCGTTTTTTGGGTTCAGAATTTCGGAACTTTGGCAAATCGGCGGCGTTACGAGCGGACCTGATCACAAAGAGGAGAGCGAGATGGCTGACGGTGGCGGTGCTGCGGGAGGAATTCTGGGAGTTGTGGTGGGGGCGGTCCTGGTCGTCTTCATCGGTGCGGCCGTGTTGATGGCGACCCAGAAAAATAGCGGTCCAAGCTTCACGATCAGCGTACCCGGCGCGAAATAACTTACCCCCCTTAAAAAGGAGAACTGAGATGAATGGTGTAATTTACCTGGTTGGTCTCGTGGTCGTGGTCATGGCCGTACTTTCCCTTATCGGTCTGCGATAAGTGCCCCAAGGAGCAAAGCCGATGGCAATGACTGACACACTCCCCACCACACGAACCGCCTACCTGGAATGGGGGCCGATCTTCGCAGGCGCGGTCGCCGCGGCGTCTCTCTCTTTTCTACTGCTCACCTTTGGCGGAGCGGTCGGACTTTCGATGACCTCCCCTTGGCCTAACGCCGGCGCGCGATTGTGGGTGGTAGCCCTGGCCGTCGCGTGGTGGATGGTGCTGGTCCAGATCGCGAGCTTTGCTGCCGGCGGCTATCTGGCCGGGCGGATGCGCTCCAGGTGGGGCGATACCCGATCTGCCGAAGGCGAGTTTCGGGACAGTACGCATGGTTTCATGGTCTGGGCTGTCGGCGTTCTGATGGGCGCGATGGCGTTGGCGTTTGTCGGCCTTAGCACCGCGAGGACTGCGAGCGAGTCGGCATCGACAGTTGCCGCTGGAACGCTGTCTGGTGCAGGCAAGCCGGGCGTTGTAGCGGGGCCGAGCGACTACGCGGTGGATTTGCTGTTCCGGCCGCAAGCGCAGCAGCCGGGCATGGTGGAGCGGGCGTCAACGGACAATGACGGGGCATTGCGTGCCGAAGCTGGCCGCATATTCCTCGCGGCCATCAAGAACCAGGCTTTGACAGAAAGGGACCGCACCTATCTCGTTCAAATGGTCGGCGCCCGCACAGGGTTGCCGGAAGCCGAGGCACAAAGGCGTGTGGATGCGGCGGTCGTCGAGGCTCGCGACATGGAACTGAAGGCACGTCAGGCGGCCGACAAGGCGCGCAAGGCTGCAATCGTCACCGCGTTCATCGCAGCCGCGTCCTTGCTGATCAGTCTGGTGGTTGCGGCCGGCGCCGCCTCGCTGGGTGGACGTCATCGCGATGAAAACCGGATTCCCAATTTCGCGGGGCATCGGTTTTGGTAACCCTGCACAGGTAGAGGAGTGAAGAATGCCTATTTTGCTATGGTTGATTGGAATCCCGCTGCCGCTGATCCTGCTCGTCATGCTGCTACGGTGATCGGATAGAGGCTACACACCATCAACGTGCCCGCGACCACAACGCGCCCGGAGTAGCGGGCGCGTTGTTCGTGCGAAGAAGCGGTGGATGCTAAACTGAAAGTGCCGGCAATTCCGGGCGACGCACGGCTTGGAATTGCAATCTGGCGGCGAGAAATGCGCCGCATCAGGGGAATTTGCCTCAATTCCCTGGGGACGGGGCGGCGGTTACTGCCCGGCGGTGAATTCCCTGGCGTAGAATGCGCAAAATCTGCCGGCGGCTGATTCCGGTCCGCCGGCCGCAGATCGGCGCTTCCGAGACCATCCGGGGCATGTGCATGCAGATTCTGGGCTACGCCTATCGCTTCACCTCCAATTTCGTGTTCCTGTCGCTGGTCTATTTCGCGCTCAATTACGCGGAAAAGTACCAGCACCGCGTGATCATCGCGGTTCTTGTGCTGGTGTATGCCGGCATGCACGCGGTGTCGGCCCTGCGCTCGTTTAACTTCTTTCAGCGCATCGAACGGCTGGAACTCGAAGCCCGGCGTCTGGCCGCGGCCGCCGGTGATGGACCGAGTTCGGCCTCCGCCCGCAAGCAGATCGTCGGCGACGTCAGCGTGCTCCGCCATGCCGGCGAGATGAAGTCCTATATCGACATCCTGTTCCTCGCGCTCGTCATCCTGCTCTGCATCACCAAGATCGTGACCGACTGAGCCGAGCGGCGGAACGGATCAGGGATTCTTCGATCCGGTAACTCGAACCGACCGCATCTTGATCTTGGCTATGGCCGCCGAAGCCTCCGTTGGTCGCGGCGCGAACCGTGCGGAAGGTTGCGGGATCGAGAAAATACTCTCGGCTGGAGTCGGCAGGGCTGGAAGCGCGCGCTGCGCCGACAGCACCACTTGCCGCGGCCACGGCTTTGTCCGCGACAGAGCCGCGCCCCGCGGGCGCCGCGGTGCGAGCGAACCCGATTCGGTGCCGCGCCAGTCGAAGTGGGACGTGGCCGGAGCGGGGAGCACGGCGGCACTGGTAACATTGAAAGCGGGCACTTTTGGCCAACGCGGCTCCGCCATCGTCTCCTCGGCCGGGCGCAACGGCCCTTGCTTCGGCTCGGTCGCCGCCGTTCTCGCAGCGCTGGCTGGAACCACGTGCACAATGCGAAAGCCGCGCGTTTTCAGCTCGCGCAGGATGCCAGGCAGCGCCGCGACCGTACGCGGCTGAATGTCGTGGAGCAGCAGGATGCCCTTTCCCTTTGCCTCGATCCGCCGGATAGCCAGCTCGTAGACGCGCAAGGCGGAAACATCGCGCCAGTCGTCGGCGAGAAAATCGGCGCTCCACATTTGAAGCCCTCTGGCAGCGGCAAATTCCTCGATTCCATCGTTCCGACGCAGGCCGGGTGAGCGGAAAAACGGTGCGGGCAGGGTGCCGTCGGCCAACGCCGCGGTCACCGACGCGATGCCTTCGTCGATCTCCAGGCTGGCGCGATCGAGCGGCAGGCGATCCATGCCGGGCGGATGGTTCTGGGTGTGGGTGGCGATTGTGTGTCCGGCATCGCGCACCTTGCGCACGCCTTCGGGGTTGGCGGTGGCCTGGCTTCCGACCAGGAAAAAAGTCGCCTTCGCGCAGTGGGCGGCGAGAATGTCCAGAATCTGGTCGCTGTATTTCGGCAGCGGGCCGTCGTCGAAGGTCAGCACGACCTCGCGGTCCTGCAGCGGCAGCGTCGCGCGGTAATGCATGGTGCCGATCTTGGGATGCTGGCGCGGATCGACCGCGATGGTGCGTGACGTGCCGATCGCGTTGGGATGGCCGGGGCAACCGGCGGCCGAGGCGGCGGTGGGCGCAGCGGCGCCAGCCAAGGCGGCGACGCCACCCAGGGCGGCGGCGCGCAGGGCGGCCCACGGTCGCGCCCAAAGCCCCCCAAATATGCAAGCGATCATGCAACCCCGGTTTCATGGCAAAAGTGAGCGCGAATCCATACACGGCGCGTCCGTGGATGACGACCCGATCGACAGAATACCACCCCGATTCCGGCCTTAATGTGCCTTGTCAGGCACGGTTCTGCCGCCCGACCAAACCACATGCACCACGCGATAGCGGTTGTCGCGGAGATAGCGCAGGAAGGCCGGCAGCATGGCCGCCGTTTGCGCCTTGGGATCGTGCAGCAGGATGATGCCCTTGCGGGAAATCTGGAGTCGTTCAGTGAGCAGATTGAGCTGCTGGGCCGGCGTCATCGGGTTCCAGTCGCCGGCCCAGAGATCGGCACCGAACACGACGATGCCGCGTCTTTGCAGGTTATCCAGCGCTGCCGGCGTCATCTCGAAATAGGGAAAGCGGAAGAACGGCGTGCTCGGGGTCGTGCTGGCGGCGCCGCGAAGCGCGGTCTCGACCGCGGCGATGCCCCGGTCGATCTCGCCGATGGCCGCCTCCGGCTTGAGATATTTCAGATTGGGATGAGCCCAGGTGTGATGCGCCACGGTGTGGCCCCGGGCGGCGATGGCGCGCACCATGTCGGGGCGCTCGGAGGCCAGCCTGCCGATCAGAAAGAACGTCGCGCGCACGCATTCATGCGCGAGCGCCGCCAGCACCTTGGGCGTCGTGCCCGGCCACGGCCCGTCGTCGAAGGTCAGCACCACCTCGCGATCCTCAAGCGGCAGCGTCTGCGGAAAGCTCTTCAAGCCCACGCGCGGGGAGCTGGAGGCGTCGACCGTGAGAATGCGCGAGGTGCCGAGCGCATCCTTGCGGCTGCATTCGCCGGCCGGCGCCGGCGCCGATACCGCCAGCGTGATCGCGGTAATCGCGGCCAGACACGGCGCGCTGGTGAAGTTGGAGGCCATCGGCGGTCGGTCATATTTGGCATTGCGCTGGGCGTTGCCGATTGGGTAATGCGTGCGATAGCTCAGACGAGTTCTCTCTTTCTGTCAAACCGGCGAGGGGCGGCATGGCCGAGGATATCGACGTTGCCCAGGCCAGCGAAGCGCTGCTGCTCCAGCGCGCGGCGCTCGACCATCTGCAGATGCGCGACGAAGAGGGACAGCTCCGCCACGAGTTTGTGGAAGCGGTCGCCCACGCCATCCATGCCGCCGACCGGCCGCTGTTGCGCGAGGTGGTGGCGGAGCTGCACGAGGCCGATCTCGGCGACCTGATCGCGGCGCTGCAGCCCGACGACCGCGTCAACCTGGTCGAGTTGACCGGCACCGATTTCGATTTCTCGGCGCTCAACGAGGTCGACGACGCGGTACGCGAGGAAATCCTCGAGGAACTCGAGCCGGAGACGGTCGCGGACGGCGTGCGCGAACTGGAGTCCGACGATGCGGTCGAACTGCTGGAAGGCCTCGATGCCGAGGACAAGGAGGAGATTCTCGAAAAGCTGCCGCCCTCCGAGCGCGACGCGCTGGAGCGCAGTCTGCTTTATCCCGAAAATTCCGCCGGACGGCGAATGCAGTCGGAGTTCATCGCGGTGCCGCCGGACTGGACCGTCGGCCAGGCGATCGACTACATGCGCGACACTCCCGACCTGCCCGACCGTTTCTACGAGATCTACGCGGTCGATGCCGATCAGCGCTGGCAGGGCGCGGTCTCGCTCGACACGCTGCTGCGGTCGCGCCGGCCGGTGCCGCTCGCCGATCTGATCGACGAAGACCGCCGCCGGGTCTCGGTCACCGACGACCTGGAAGAGGTCGCGCGGATGTTCGGCAAGTACAACCTGGTCGCCTCGCCGGTCGTCGATACCGACAACCGTCTGGTCGGCGTCATCACGATCGACGACGTCGTCGATGTCATCGAGGAAGAAGCCGAGGAGGATCTGAAGGCGCTCGGCGGCGTCACCAGCGACGAAGAGCTGTCCGACAATGTCTGGACCATTGCGCGCGCCCGCTTCAACTGGCTGCTGGTCAATCTGGCGACGGCGTTTCTGGCGTCGTCCGTGCTCGGCCTGTTCGAGGGCCAGCTCGAAAAGATGGTGGCGCTCGCCGTGCTGGCGCCGATCGTGGCGAGCCAGGGCGGCAACGCTGCGACCCAGACCATGACGGTGGCGGTACGGGCGCTGGCGACCCGCGAGCTCGGTTCCCACAACGCGTTCCGGGTGGTGATGCGCGAGGCCATGGTTGGCCTGGTCAACGGCCTCGCCTTTGCCGTCATCACGGGTGTCGCCGCGGTGGCGTGGTTCAAGATACCGGGCCTCGGCGTCGTGATCGGGCTCGCGATCATGTGCAACCTGATCGCGGGGGCGCTCGGCGGCATCTTGATCCCGATGGTGCTGGACCGCTTGCGCGCCGATCCGGCGGTGGCGTCGGGGACTTTCGTCACGACCATCACCGACGTGGTCGGCTTCTTCTCGTTTCTCGGCATCGCCACGCTGTGGTTCGGGCTGAAATAGCGGAGCCTGGGGATCGTTAATCGCCCGTTAACGCGCATCGCCGATCATGGCCGCCTGTCGGGGGCTGGACATGCGGCGATTGCGGCTGAAGGCGGACGGACGGATTGTCGAACTGCGGGACGGGCAGGAATTTCCGCTGGCGCCTGACCGGACGCCTGACGTAACGACCATTGAAGCCGCGCTGCCCGCCGTGCGCGACCTGCGCCGCCGCGCCCGGCTGACCCAGACCGAATTCGCCAGCCGGCTTGGCGTGCCTGTCGAGACCATCCGGAACTGGGAGCAGGGCAAGCGCGCCCCGCGCGGGCCGGCGCGGGCGCTGCTGGCGGTGATCGCGCATTCGCCCGAAACGGTGTTCGCGGCGCTCGCGACGGAACCTGCTCCGGCCTGAGTTGGCACCATCGCCGGGTTGGCCCATAATGGGGCCGGCTGTCCGGACCCAGTTATGAACTTTGTCGAGGCCAATGGCGCGCGAATCCCGGCGATTGGGCTGGGCACCTGGGAATTGCAGGACCGCGCCTGCGCGCGCATCGTCGAGCAGGCGTTGCGGCTCGGCTACCGCCACATCGACACCGCGCAGATCTACGACAACGAGCGCGAAGTGGGCGAGGGCTTGCGCGGCTCCGGCGTCAGGCGTGACGAAGTGTTCGTCACCACCAAGGTTTGGACCAGCCATTTCAAGCCCTACGACCTCGAACGCTCCGCCAAGGAAAGCCTGGTGCGGTTGCGGCTGAGCGAGATTGATCTGTTGCTGTTGCACTGGCCGAATTCGCAGGTGCCGCTGGCGGAAACGCTCGGCGCGCTGGCGCGGGTCAGGCAGCAAGGGCTCGCCCGCCATATCGGCGTGTCCAACTTCACCGTGGCCCTGATCGAGGAAGCGGTAGCGGCGTGCCCGGCGCCGCTGGTATGCAACCAGGTCGAGTTCCACCCCTATCTCGACCAGGCCAAGGTCAGGCAAGCCTGCGCGCAGCATGGCCTGGCGATGGTGGCCTATAGTCCGGTCGCCAGGGGGCGGATCAAGAACGACCCCGCGTTACAGCGGATCGGCGAGCGCCACCGCAAGACCGCGGCGCAAGTCTGCCTGCGCTGGCTGGTGCAGCAGAATGTGGCGGCGATCCCGCGCACCTCCAAACTGGAGCGGCTTTCGGAGAATATCGAAATCTTCGACTTCGATCTGTCGCCAGACGAGATGCGCGATATCTCGAACATGGGAAGCAGCGGCGGCCGGCTCACCGAGTCCGGCTTTGCGCCGAAATGGGATTGAGGCGTCGCCGCGCCGGGCGCTATGATCGGTCGCACGTGAAACAGCCAAAATCGCACGATGGACCTGCGACGGATCATACCCACCGATATCACGGCATCGGCGATCGCGCATTTGTCGCTGCTGACGCTGCTGCTGCTGTTTTCGGACGTCCGTCCGTTCAGCGCCGTCACCGCCGAGCAGATCCCGGTCGAAATCGTGACTCCGCAGGAGATTGCCGAAAAGCAGGAGCCTGCAGATCCGGCTGTTGCCGAGAAAGCGCCCGATCCGGTACCAGCGCCAACGCCGCCGGATTTCTCCCTGCTCGACAAACCCGCTGCTGCGACGCCTGTGCCATCGGCGGCGCCGGCCGCCGCGCCACCGCAACGCCAGGCGGCCCTCACGCCACCGCAACCGGCTCCACCGGCGGCGCCGGCCTACAAGCAGCCCGAGCCCGACCTGTCGATCAAGTATCAGGTCATCCTGGGTTTGCCGCCTGATATTGCGCCCATTCCGCCGCCGGCCCCGGCGCAGGCCAGCGACAACTTCGACGCACCGGCAACCGAGGCGGCCGACATCGCCAACAATGTGATCGCGGAGTTCCGACGGCACCTCAAGGCCTGCGCGAAACTGCCAGCCTCGCTGGCACGCTCCGACGACGTCAGGGTCAAGTTGCGCGTGCTGATGACCCCGCAGGGCAGGCTCGCCGCCGAGCCGATCCTGATCGAGGCCAGCGCTTCAATGAAAGGACCATTGCTGATGCAGGGCGCGATCAGCGCGCTACAGGCGTGCCAGCCTTATGCGATGCTGCCAGTCGACCGCTACGGCGAATGGAGGGTGCTCGATCTCAGCTTCACGCCGCGGGATTTTGGCGCGTCCTGATTCGTGATTGCTGCGCTCCGTCCCCTGATCGCCCGACCGCAAACAGGAGGGGTTGAACGGCGGTGGCGCACCGTGGCAAGGTCATGCCCCAACAACAGGATTTCCCGCAAGTGCTGAAGCTGGTGATCGGCAACAAGAACTATTCGTCATGGTCGATGCGGCCGTGGCTGGCGCTGCGCGCCAACGACATCGCTTTCGACGAAGTATTCATTCCGCTCTACACCGATAACAAGGCCGACAAGGACCGGCTTCTGAGCTTCTCGCAATCCGGCAAGGTGCCGGCGTTGATCGATGGCGAGATCACGGTGTGGGATTCGCTTTCGATCATCGAATATCTGGCCGAGAAATTCCCGCAAGCCGGGCTGTGGCCCGAAGACCGCGCCGCCCGCGCGCATGCGCGCTCGGTTTCCGCCGAGATGCACTCTGGATTCCTGCCATTGCGCAATGAATGCGGCATGAATCTGCGCCGCCCGGTCGGCGCCATTCCGATGTCGGACGATGCCCGCGCCAATGTGGCGCGGATTCAGCACATCTGGGCCGATTGCAGCCGGCGTTACCGAAAAGAGGGGCCGTTCCTGTTCGGCAGGTTCAGCGGCGCCGACGCGATGTTCGCACCCGTCGTGCATCGCTTTCGCACCTATGCGATCGAGGTCAGCGGCGACGCACGGCATTATTTCGACGCGATGGGGTCGCTGCCAGCGTTCCAGGAATGGACCCGCGCGGGTCTTGCCGAAACGCTGGTGATCGAACGGTTCGAGACAGTGTGACGCCGGGCGGGCTTGCGCGGGCCGGTCCAGCACCAATGCAATCGCGCCGGAAACAACCCCGATGCCGCGAATTATCGCTTTGAATAATATGCAGAATTCGCATGTTTTCCATGCCGTGATGTCGCTGGCTTTTGGCGTCTCGGGTGTGCTAGCTTGTCACAGGGTTCTCAAGTCGGTCGAAAGCTAGCGGGGATCGTGAGCGCGGCCGACGTTCCTGGCGTGATGGAGAGGGCGTTGAAGCATAAGTACTCTGTTGGAGAGACTGTCTATTTTACTGCAAGCAATGTGGCGCGTCCGGCCGCCAGCGGCACCTACGAGGTTATCCGCCTGCTGCCGACCGATGGTGACGATTGCCAGTATCGTATCAAGAGTTCAACTGAAGCCTTCGAACGGGTCGCCAAGGAAAGCCAGCTCGCGGTTTCCTGAAACAGGCGGGTTCCTGAAACAGGCTTGCGCAAGCCAAGCGGCCGACGCGGTTACGTTGGCAGGGCCGTCAAAAGGCCCCGTTCGCAGGATCATTCTGCGGAGGCGCAACCACCTTGAAAATGCAATCGCTCTCGCCCATCGTTTGCGGCGGCGTTGAGGGGCACGACGCATGAACTGGGCTTGGGCTTCTTCGCTGGACCATATCTGGCGTTCGCCGAGTTTTCCGATGTGGCTGACCCTTGCCGTGTCGGGTTTCTTCGCGCTCGTCGTTCTGACCACGCTGTTGCGCGCAGACAGGTCGGTGGCCAACGCCGCCCTGGCGGTTATCGCGTTGCTTTCTATCGGGGCCGCCGGCGCTGCCACCGTTCACGGCTTTGGCCCGCGGGAAACGGCAGCGCCCACGGAATCGCGCCCGGTTCATTCGACCAGCGCGGCATTGCCGCAGCTTTCCTGCATCGACGACCTCGCCGGCGACGCGGTTCTCAATGCTTGTGAAAAGGCGCTGTTCGGTTCCGCCGAATCGGCGGCGGCTGCGGTCGCCTACGCAGCCTCCCAGATCACGATGCTGACCGCGCTCGGCGATGTCGCCACCGCCAACAAGGGCGCGGGGACCGACCTGCACGCGCTTCGACGTGCAGTCGAACGCGACCGCTATGGACTGATGGCCTATGTGCTGGCGGTGCGCGACCGTTGCACACCCTCGGCATGCCCCGTGTTCCGTTCGCTGACCGACAATCAACAGATCGCGATCAACATGAACGAACGCGTCTATGAAGGCCTGATCTCGCGCTACGCACCGTCCTGGAACGCGCCGGCCCAGGCCGCTTCGGGCGCGGTCGCGGCGCTTCCGCCGTCTGCGCCCACCGGCAAGCCGACCAACGCCGAATTTCCGTCCTCGGCCTCCACCCCGCCGGTCAGCATCATGACGCCAGAGCCGGCGACGGGCGCGGTCGCGCCGAAGCCGGGGGCGGCGCCGCCATCAGCGCCACGTCCGGCCGCGGCCACGACGTCGCCCGCGCAGACCGCCGCCAAGAAACAGCCGCCGCCACCGAAGCGGCCGCCCGCTGCGGCGCCGGTCCAACTCACGCCGTCAGCGCCCGCCGGCGCGGCCACTGCCGCCACCAGCAATGAGTGACCTTTCCAAAGCGCGCGCAGGCGGCTAAATCGCCCAGCATGCCGCTTCATCTCATCAAGCTTGCCGTCGGCTGCGAGTCGGTCAAGGAACTCAAGTCCTGGGTTGCCGAGCGGATGGCGACTGCCCGGAAAAAGGGCCTGCCGCTTCGTCATGTCCATGTCACGCGGATGACCCCGAAGCGCGACGGCGAAATCCTGGCCGGCGGCTCGCTCTATTGGGTGATCAAGGGGGAAATCGCCGCGCGCGAAAAGATCATCGCGATCGAGCCGTTCCGCGACAAGGACGGGATCGGCCGCTGTCGCCTGGTGATGCAGCCCAAGGTCTTTGCGGTCGCGCCGCGGCCGATGCGCCCGTTCCAGGGCTGGCGCTATCTCAGCGAAGACTCAGCACCCCCCGACCTCACGCGGTCCTCGGCCGCCAGCGTGGCGGCGATGCCGGAGCCGATGCGCCGGGAACTGCGCGATCTCGGATTGCTGTGACGCGGGCAGGGCGGACCGCTCTGAGCTAGACCGCGATATTGTCGATCAGGCGGGTCTCGCCGAGTTTGGCGGCGACCAGAATCCGCACCGGCCCCTCCCGCATCGAAGCAACCGGCGCCAGCGTTTCGGCGTGGCGGGCCTCGAAATAATCGGGAACGAAGCCGGCGCGGGCGATCAGCTCGCGGCCGGCGGCCATCACGTTTGCAAAGTCGTCGCCGGCCTTGAGCTGTTTGGCGCTTTCCTTCATGACGCGGTACAGCGTCGGCGCCGTCAGTCGTTGTTCGGCCGAGAGGTAAACGTTGCGCGAGGACATCGCGAGCCCGTCGCGCTCGCGCACGGTGCGCGAACCGATCACGCGGACGCCGAGGTCGAGGTCCCGCGCCATTTGCGTCACCACCCGCAATTGCTGGAAATCCTTTTCGCCGAAGACCGCAACATCCGGACGGCACTGCGTAAACAGCTTGCCCACCACGGTGGCGACGCCGCCGAAGAAATGCGGCCGGAACCGGTCCTCGAGACCGGCGGCGGCGGGGCCTTCGGGCACGATCCGGGTGGCGAAGCCATCCGGGTACATTGCCTTGACGTCCGGATTCCAGATCAGGTCGACCTTTTCAGCGGCGAGTTTGGCGACGTCGGCGTTCCAGGTTCGCGGATAGGAACCGAAATCCTCGGTGGGCGCGAACTGCGCGGGATTGACGAAGATCGAAACGATGATTTTTTGCGCCCGGCGCCGGGCCTGCCGCACCAGCGACACATGTCCGTCGTGAAGTGCTCCCATGGTTGGCACCAGCGCGATGGTGGCTCTGCGCGTTCGCAGACCATCGAGGGCGCGGCGCAGGGCGGGAACGGTACGGACGACCATGGGATTTCGCGACATCGGGACTCGATCTGTTGCAGTGTGCGGGGTGGGGAAGAGCCTTGTTGGCGATCGGTGGACACCGCGACCTTACAAGGACGAAACATGAGCGCCAAGGCAGCCCGTGAAGGCCAGTCGCGGCAGCTGCGCGCAAGCGCTCCCGGACGTATCGCACCAGCCGGTGTCGGTCGCCGACGTTGAAATAGCCGCCGCGCCTCCAGTTGATTCATCATAAAGGCAGTCGCAGCGCGATTCGAAAGCGTCGTCGCGCATTTCGCTTGACCGCAGCCGCGCGCGATTTGAAGATATCGAACAGGGGTCGAGTCATGCTGGTTCAGACTAGTCAGGGGCAATCGGGCTCGGCACATGTGGTCGTGCTGGGCAACGAAAAGGGTGGGTCGGGGAAGTCCACCACGGCACTGCATATCGCGGTCGCCCTGATGAAAGCCGGACAGCGCGTCGCCACTATCGACCTCGACTGCCGCCAGCAAAGCTTTACCCGCTACCTCGCCAACCGCAGCGCCTGGGCGCGTCGCACCGGGCTCAATCTCGAAATGCCCGTGCATTGCTGCATCAGGCTCGGCGAGACCATGCAGATCGCCGACAATGAGAACGCCGAGTTCCAGCAATTCATGGAAGCGGTAAGCACGGTCGAGCGTGCCTACGACTTCATCGTCATCGATACGCCCGGTTCGGACTCCTACCTGATGCGGCTGGCGCATTCGATGGCCGATACGCTGGTGACGCCGATCAATGACAGCTTCCTTGACTTCGACGTGCTCGGCACCGTCGATCCCGCCACCTATTCGGTGACCGGCGAGAGCCATTACGCGGAGATGGTGCGCGAGTTCAGACGCAAGCGCCGTCAGATCGATGGTTCCACCACCGACTGGATCGTGGTGCGCAACCGCCTGTCGATGATCGGCTCGCGCAACAAGCAGCTCGTCGCTGACGGGCTCAGGGAGCTATCGCTGCGGCTCGGTTTCCGTGCGATCGACGGGTTCGGAGAGCGGGTGGTTTACCGGGAGTTCTTCCCGCGCGGGTTGACGGCGCTCGACGACATCGACGAAGCGACGCTGGGAACGCGGCCGAGCATGGGTCATGTGACCGCCCGTGAGGAAGTCACGAGCCTGTTGCGCCAGCTCAAATTGCCGCTCGACGAGCGTGGCCGCCGCCGGGCGGCCAATCGCGCCGAATGGTTCACCCAGGTCGACCAGCCGCTCGAAATCCACGACATCATCAGCGCTTAGGAGAGGCTTTTCTCCGCCCGGTAAGCGAAAGCCCTTGCTGGTTCCGGGCATTACGAGATTACCGACGGGCGATCGGGATGCCCCGGGCCAGGCTGAGCTGGAACCCCGTTTTCATTCGATTCTCCCGTTTTCATTCGATTCTTATGCAATGATCGAACCGATCCGCGAGGGGAGGCGTCGTAGGATGAAGCAGGCTAGATTCAGGTTTGTTGGCGTCTGCGCCTTCGATATGTGCATCGCACAATAATCGGGCGGCGAATTCACAGCTTTTGGTCTTTATGTCACTATACCGTGACATATATCATTCAACGGAGACGGAGGAATCTCCGAAGTCGATGGCCCTGAAAGGGGGCGCTGGGAAGAACATGAAACGTGGAATTATCGTTCTGCTTTCGCTTTCCGTGCTGGTTGCTGTCGGGTATTTCACCGCGAGCAAGTGGGCGATCCGTCATGAAACCATCGCCTTCCATGATGCCTCGCGCGACAATCGCCTGGTGGCGGTCAACATCGCCGTTCGCCGCGACAAGGCGATGCAGGCCGACGCCGGCCTGATCAAGTTGCCGGTCGCGGTTCTCAATCACGGCAATACGGTCAAGCACACCGAGTATTCGTTTCTCGCAAACGCCTTTGCCGCACGCGGTTATCTGGCGATCAGCCCGCAGCATGACCTGCCGACCGATCCGCCGATGGTGACCAAGGTGGGCGAACTCTATGTCGGCCGTCTGCCGCAGATCCAGCGCGGCGTCGCCAACATTCATTTCGCCATTGGGGAAATGAAGAAGATCCAGCCCAATGCCGACTACGAGAAGGTAACGATGGTCGGCCACTCCATGGGCGGCGACATCTCGATGTATTTCGCCAGGACCTATCCCGACGAGGTCAAGAAGGTTGTGACGCTGGACAATCTGCGCGTACCGTTCCTGACCGACGGCAAGTTCAAGATCCTGTCGTTCCGATCCAAGGACACGCAGTTCAAGCCCGACCCTGGCGTCGTGCCCGACGACGAGCAGTGCGAACAGGCCGGCATTACGGTGGTGAACACCGGCTTCCGGCATAACGACATGCGCGACACCGGGCCCGACGAAGCCAAGGCGTCGATCCAGGGCATGCTCGACAAGTTCCTTGCCGAAGCCGACAGGAGCGCGTTGAAGCCCGTCCCGACGAAAGTGCCGGACATCCTCACCACCAGTCCGGGGCCCGTGCCGCTGCCGGGGCCGGCCCCACTGGCGAGCAGCCCGGCGTCGAAGAACCGACCGGTTACTAACTGACGGTTTGTCGTAGCGCAGCCCGGGGATCGCCGGTGCGGATCCTTGGTTCGCCCGCCAAGCGCATTGACCTGCCTGGCTCGTCGTCCCACATACAGCGCATAGCAGATTGCAAATGCTTATGGCCGGCCAACCCAGCAAACCGAAATCGACAGGTGACCTCGCCTCGGCGCATGGTACCGAAACGCCCTTGCCGGGAGCGAGGCCTTCCGCGGCCGAAGAAATCGCGGCCTTTGTGGCCAGGGCGCGGGCGATGTCGCCGCACCAGGCGGGAGCAAGGGGAAGGTTGGTGTTTGCGCTCGACGCCACCATGAGTCGGCAGCCGACCTGGGACATGGCCTGCGCGTTGCAGGCTGATATGTTCCGCGAGGCGGCTTCGCTGGGCAGTCTCGATATCCGACTGGTCTATTACCGCGGTTTGAACGAATGCCGGGCCACGCGCTGGATTTCCGATTCCGCTGAGCTGGCCAGGCTGATGGGCAAGATCGACTGCCAGGGTGGCAATACCCAGATCGGCAAGGCGCTGTCGGAGGTGCGCCGCGAGGCGGTCGCGTCAGGCGTGCGCGCCGTGGTGTTCGTCGGCGACGCCATCGAAGAGCCGGTCGACGACCTCTGCGCCAAGGCGGGCGAACTCGGGCTGCTCAAGGTGCCGGTGTTCATGTTTCAGGAAGGCCACGACATCGCGGCCGAACAGGCGTTTCGCGAGATCGCGCGGCTTACCGGCGGCGCGTGGTGCAGGTTCGATCCCGGTGCGGCGGCGCAGTTGCGCGAACTGCTGCGCGCCGCCGCAGCCTATGCCGCCGGCGGGCGAAAGGCGCTGCTGGCGCTCTCGAAAACCGCGGGCGGCGCCGCCAGGCTGATTGGCCAGATGAAGTGACGACGGGACTGGCCTCGGACAGGCGGCCTGCGGTGCTTTTCGGCGCCGATGTGACTATATTGCAGTCATGCCAACCCTGATTGCCGGCGTCGTCGCCATTGTCCTGCTCTATCTGCTGCTGCAGATGTTTCGTGCAGCCAACCCGGTCTTGCTCGCGCGCGGGATCAAGATCGCAGGTGGCGTGGTCGCGCTTGCGGTCGCGGCCTTCACCGGCCTGCGGGGCGAACTGGCGGTGGCGATTCCGCTCGGCCTTTTCGGCGCCGGCCTGCTCGGATGGTCGCCGTTCGGATCGTCAGGCTTCAGCAGTATCGGCGGAATCTTTGGTCGTGGTGCGGAACGCTCCTCGGGACAGGCCTCGCGCGTCCGCTCGCCGTTTCTCGACATGAGCCTTGATCACGACAGCGGTGAGCTGTCGGGCCGGATCGTGGTTGGGCCGAATGCCGGGCGTTCGCTCGCGGAGTTTGATCTGCCGCAATTGGTGGCAATGATGGCGGGCTTTGACGCCGAGAGCGTCGCGCTACTTGAGAGCTATCTGGACCGCCGGTTTCCCGCCTGGCGTCAGGACGCGCAAGGTGATGCGGCAGCGGGGCAGCGCCGCGCGACGGCGACCGGAAAAATGACGGAAGAGGAAGCTTATCAGATCCTTGGCCTGCAGCCGGGAGCGGGGCGCGACGACATCAGCCGGGCGCACCGCGCGCTGATGAAGAAACTGCATCCCGACCAGGGGGGATCGACGTACCTCGCCGCCCGAGTAAACGAGGCCAAGGATACTCTGCTTCGCGCGCATCTCAGTTGACTCCGGCTCACGCTACCGACGCTACAAACCCAGAACTGCTTCCGTGTCGTTCTCTGACCGAGGCCCCATGTCGCCCGCCGTTAGCCGGCGTGGTCGATCTCCGTTCTCCAAAAACCTAACCGCAAATGCTTGACGAGAAGTTTTTGCCCGGTCGATTGTTCACCGTCGCCCAGGACTGTGTCTTCAAGAGACTGTGTCTTCAAAATCACAACGCCGGCGCTTGCGGTGCCGGCGTTGCGTTTCCAAACGGGTTCGTTCAATTGCGAACGGTGATGCAGGACATTTCGGCGCGCTTGAGCGTACGGCAGACCGCTTCGGCCTGATCGCGTTCGAGACCGGCAAAACGGGCTCGGAACAGGGTGCGGTTGTCCTTGGCGACCACCGGCTCGGTGAACGGATCGGCCTTGCTGAGCAGGCTGCTGGCCTTGGTGCGGGCGAGATCGATGCGTTGCCTGGCTTCGTTTTCACTTTCCAGCGCGCCCACCTGAATGATCCACCCGGTGCGGGCCACGACCGGGACCGCAGGCTTGCTGGCGGCGTTCTGCTGCACCGTCTGAGGTGGCGATCGTAAAGCCGGATCGGCATAGGCCATGGCCTGCGACGTCGTGGCTCGCGGTGCGGCGGTTTGCGCGCGTGCGGCCGTCAGGCTCGAGGCGGGTAACACGCCGAGTATGCCGTTCCCGGTGCCGTGATTGGCCGGTTGCGGCGGCATCGCTACCCTGGGGGCCTCGGCCTGGTTGATCTCCGCAAACTTCGCCGCCACCGCGCTCGAGGTCTCGGCGACGTCAGCGCGCAGCGGTATGGCGTTGGTGGTGACCGGAGCCCCCGGCTGGGCAGGACCCGCCGAGGCCAACCTGATCGGTCCGGCCTTGACCTGGACCGTCTTGACCTTGACCGGCTTCATCGGTTCGGCAGAGCCTGGGATCGCGGCGATCGGCGGGGTCTGAATCACGCCGCTGGTCAATGGCGCGGGTTCAGGCTTGGCGGACGACGGCGGTAGCGCTGCGGCGGCGGCCGCCAAGAGCGACGGTTTGGGCGCGATGGCGCGGGTTGCGGGCTGGCCCGCAGGCGTCGGTTCGTCGGTTGCGATGGCGCCGTTGAGCTGAACCGTTGCAACTGGCCTGTGGGCGGCTTCGGCCACATCGTTGACGCCGTCGGCGGGGCTGCGCTCAACGATCGCGGCAACGGTGCGTTTGGTCGCCGCCTTGTCGAGGTTTTCGGCGAGCAGGTTGCGCATGACGGCGTCACGCGAACCGGCGCTGCGGCCGCCGAGCACGACGCCCACGATATGGCGGTTGCCGCGGCGCATCGAGCTTACGAGGTTGAAGCCGGACGCCCTGGTGTAGCCGGTCTTGATGCCATCGACGCCTTCGACCTTGCCGATCAGGCGATTGTGGCTTCGGATCGACTGGCCGCGAAAATGGAACGCGGTGGTGGAGAAGTAGCGATAATAGCGCGGGAAACGATCCTGGATCGCCCGGCCGAGCGTCGCCTGATCGCGCGCCGTGGTCAATTGATCGTCGTTGGGCAGGCCGGAGGCGTTGCGATAGACGGTCTTGGTCATCCCGAGCGCGCGCGCCTTGCGCGTCATCAGCCGGGCGAACTCGGCTTCGTCGCCGGCAATGGCCTCCGCGATCACGACGGAGGCGTCGTTGGCCGAGCGTGTCACCAAGCCCTTGATGGCGTCATCGACCCTGATGGTCTGGCCGGGCCGCAGGCCGAGCCGGGTCGGAGCCTGTTCGGCGGCGCGTTCCGACACTTCCATTTCAGTATCGAGCTTCATCTTGCCGGCTTCGAGGCGCTCGAACAGCAAATAGAGCGTCATGATCTTCGTCAGCGACGCCGGACGCCGGATAGCGTCGGGATTGTTCGAGGCGAGTACCGCGCCGGAATTGGCGTCGACAATGATCGAAGAGAATTGCGGACTGTAGCTTTCGCGGGCGGTGCTATGGCGATGCTTGCTGCGGCGGGCTTCGGCGCTCTCGCTGCTCATCAAGATCGCCGTGGTCAGGGTAGCGAGCCCGAGCGCCCAAAGTCGCAACCCCCGCGAGGAAGCCAAGTTTGTACGAAACATCTACTTCCCCGTCCGAATTTGCATCTTGATCACCGGCTCGTGAGGCAAAATTGTGCCCGATAAGCCCCGATCGGTTCCGCCTTATGCTTCGATCCTGCCCCCGAACCTGGCGTGGTCGGTCGATCAAGTCGCAGTTGAAGCTAAGCTATTGTTCACAAGCAGCTTTCGAGCCAGGTGCCGGGGCGCGAAGGAGCCCCTGATGAGGTTAGGCGCAGCGGGTTTCCAAAACATTAATGAACCGTTGCCGGGTAGCCGTTGATTCGCCCGCCAAGAAGGCTGTAATTGTGCGATGCACAAAAATTGTTGACATTATTGTGCGATGCACATATGAGTGATCCAGTGAGCCGGAACCTCCCGGCAATTGCATATTCAGTCTGGGAAAGGACTCGATCATGGCCAAGGTTGAAGAGATCCAGAATTTCGGAAAAGACCAACTCGAATCGATCGCCGCTTCGGCGAGCAGCATGCAGAGCGGCGTCCAGGCGATCGCTACCGCCTATGGCGACTACGCCAAGAAGTCGTTCGAAGACACCAAATCGTTTGTTGAAAAGATTTCCGGCGTGAAGTCGCCGGACAAGGTGATCGAAGCGCAGACCGAATTCGCGCGCTCGTCCTACGAGACCTTCGTTGCGGAGGCCCAGAAGATCGCCGGCCTTTACACCGATCTCGCCAAGCAGGCCTACAAGCCCTACGAAGGCCTGATCGCGAAGTTTACGCCGGCGGCGCGCTGATCCACACGGTTTGACCTCGGCGGGAACCATTTTCTCGCCGAGGCGAGAACTCCATGAACTCGAAAACAAAAGCCCGGCCGTGATTGGCCGGGCTTTTTTCTGAATGGAGGCCCGCGGCCGCTTATTTCACGACGCGCAGCTTGGCGAGCGAGGCGCCGATCGAATTGAACACCGACAAGGTCTGGTTGGCGGACTTGATGTGAAAGAACTTGTCGACGCCGCTGGCGCAGTTCTTGAGCACGGCTGACTCCGGATCGCCGCCGGTATTGACCTGAACGGTATAGATCGTGATGTTGGCCGCCTTGGCGTTGTCGCAGAGCATCTTCTGGCGAGCGTCGATCTGGGCCGTGTTGGTGCTAAAGCGGTTCTGCGTGTTCAGGCCGTCCGACAGCAGGATGATGGCTTCCTTGTAGGTGTAGTTGGCGTCCTTGGCCGGCGCGTTGAACGGCGCGCCCGCGCCCAGCGTCAGCCAGCCCCAGGCGAGACCGATGCCCTGGTTGGTCATGCCGGTGGGCGCCAGATTGTTGATCGCGGTCTTGAGCGTAGCCCAGTCGTAGCTGAGCGGCACGATCGGATGCAGATAGGGGTCGTTGCCCGTCCTGCAGTATCTCTCGGAACCGGAAACATACTCCTCGGCGACAACCATGGTCGGCGCGTTCGCCGCGGTCGGCGTCGTGTTCATGGTATCGAAATTCTGATCGCGGTCGGTGACGCAGCCGGTCCATCTGCTGCGGTCGTGCGTCCAGACCCTGCCGGCGGTTAGGCACGAATTCTTGGTTGTGTAACTGGGGGTGCTGCACGTCCCCATGGTCTGATTGGCACTTTCCCAGCGGCTCCAGTCGATCCAGGTCTGGTTGTAGTAGGAGCTACCGAGGTGGACGTCCTTGGCGAACGGAACGATCGAAATGTAGATGTCGCCGGGATTCTTGGCGATGGCGCTCAACTGGTCGATCAGGCTTTTGGCGGCGGTCTGCATCGCCGGCATCTTGCCGTCGGACGCCATCGATCCCGTGACGTCGAGCGCCATCGCCACGCGCATGCGCACGTTGCCCCAGGCCGAGGTGGAACTGGCGTTGAAGTTCAGGTTCGGGAAGCCGGCGATCTTCATGAAGTCCGTGTTGACCAGCCCGGAGCCGTTGATCAGAATGGTCGATCCGTTGCCGGCCGCGGCCGTGTAGGTCGCATTGACCGCCACCGACTTGGCGTCGGTATTGGTGTACAGAGCCCTGAAATAATCCTCGGCCCGCTGCGTGATCTGCGAAGTCGTGATCGTGCCGTCGCTCAGGTCCTTCGACAGCATCAGCGCCGTCGAATCGAGGGCTGCCTGCATCGACGAGCGGGCGCTGTTGGCGCGGGTGTAGTCGATCGCCGCCCCGACGAAACTCAGCACCGGCACCGCTGCGATCGCGAACAGGACCGCGATATTGCCGTCTTTGGCGCTGGCGAACCGGCCTGTGGCGGCGCGGACGCAACCGAAAATGGACCTAACGAGCATTGCTGTCACCGCTATGTGATTTCTACGGGCATTTCCGCCCAAGCGGCTAAACAGCAGGTAAATCTGTTCCACGAAACACGGGTCAAAGCCCGGGATCGCCGATTCGAGGCTCCGCAAAGCCCGCTATCCTCAACAGCCGCTGAACGGCCAACACCCTTCCTTTGTCAAAGCGATCAGAAACGATTAACCTTTGTCCTGAGCGCTGGAGCCGGGAATCGGGCCGGTCGCGGGTCGCGCCGGGCAGCTTTTGTGCGCTTGCGGCGGTCCGGCGGCAGGCCCATATTCCAGCTTCCGATCCGGCCAAGGGGTCGGACCGGGAGCCACGATCCGGAACGCGTGGCTGGCTCTTCGCGGCGGCTTTCCGAAGCTCGCCGCCAACGCCGCCAGCGTGTTCTGTCCTGTTTCCCTTGGGAATGCGAATTGCCTGAGCCATGTTGCAGTTAACTTTAAAAGCTTGCTCGTCCGCGTCGGCCAAGTCAGCCCGGGTTGCTCCCCGAACGAGCAATGGCGGGAACCGCAACGCCGGAACCGGCGGGACTTCGACGTCGGTCATTACCAAGGTCAAGCCGAAGGCCAAGCGTCCGAACCTGTATCGCGTGCTGATCTTGAACGACGACTACACGCCGATGGAGTTCGTCGTTCACGTGCTGGAGAAGTTCTTTCAGAAGGACGCGGAAGCAGCCACCAAGATCATGCTTCACGTCCACCACCACGGGATCGGCGAGTGCGGCGTTTTCACCTATGAGATTGCCGAGACCAAGGTCACGCAGGTGATGGATTTCGCGCGCAAGCACCAGCATCCCCTGCAATGCGTCATGGAAAAGAAGTAGCCGCGCATGACCGGCGACCCGGCTAATACGGCAACGGGTCGCGGATTTTTCGTCCGGATGCCGGACGATGTTTTTCCGATGGTTGGCAGGCTATATTCGGCCGTCGCAGCGTGTGTCGATCCAGGGCAAATCACGCATGCGGGAGCCGGGCTTTCGCCATGATCGAGCGTAACTATATGACGGGGGACGACGAAGGTTGTTGTTGCCTGACCGGGTAATGGCGATCATGATGAGCGGGGCCCATAGAGGACGCGAATGCCAACTTTTTCCCAAAGCCTTGAACAATCCCTGCATCGTGCGCTGGCGATCGCGAACGAGCGTCATCATCAATATGCGACGCTCGAACACCTCCTGCTGTCGCTGATCGATGACTCGGATGCCGCGGCGGTCATGCGGGCCTGCAGCGTCGATCTCGACAAGCTGCGCACCAGCCTCGTCAACTATCTCGAGACCGAGTTCGAGAACCTGGTGACCGACGGCGGCGACGACGCCAAGCCGACCGCGGGCTTCCAGCGCGTGATCCAGCGCGCGGTGATCCACGTCCAGTCTTCGGGCCGCGAGGAAGTGACCGGCGCCAATGTGCTGATTGCGATCTTCGCCGAGCGCGAGAGCCATGCCGCCTATTTCCTGCAGGAGCAGGACATGACGCGCTACGACGCGGTCAACTATATCAGCCATGGCATCGCCAAGCGGCCGGGAGTCTCGGAAGCGCGGCCGGTCCGCGGCGTCGACGAGGAAACCGAAACCAAGGGCAACGACGACTCCAAGAAGAAAGGGGAGGCGCTCGATACCTATTGCGTCAACCTCAACAAGAAGGCGCGTGACGGCAAGATCGACCCGGTGATCGGGCGCAATGCCGAGATCAACCGTGCGATCCAGGTGTTGTGCCGCCGCCAGAAGAACAACCCGCTGTTCGTCGGCGAGGCCGGTGTTGGCAAAACCGCGATTGCCGAAGGGCTCGCCAAGCGAATCGTCGATTCGGAAGTGCCGGAAGTGCTGGCCGCGGCCACTGTGTTCTCGCTCGACATGGGCACCTTGCTCGCGGGCACGCGCTATCGTGGCGATTTCGAGGAGCGCCTGAAGCAGGTGCTGAAGGAACTGGAAGCGCATCCGAACGCGATCCTGTTCATCGACGAGATTCACACCGTGATCGGCGCCGGCGCCACCTCGGGTGGCGCGATGGATGCATCCAACCTGCTCAAGCCGGCGCTGGCGTCGGGCACCATCCGCTGCATGGGTTCGACCACCTACAAGGAATACCGCCAGCATTTCGAAAAGGACCGCGCCCTGGTGCGCCGGTTCCAGAAAATCGACGTCAACGAGCCGACGGTGGAAGACGCAATCGCGATCCTGAAGGGGCTGAAGCCCTATTTCGAGGATTACCATCGGCTGAAATACACCAACGAGGCGATCGAGGCGGCGGTGCAATTGTCGTCGCGCTACATCCACGACCGCAAGCTGCCCGACAAGGCGATCGACGTGATCGACGAATCAGGCGCGGCGCAGATGCTGGTAGCCGAGAACAAGCGCAAGAAGACCATCGGCATCAAGGAGATCGAGACCACGATCGCAACCATGGCGCGGATTCCGCCCAAGAGCGTCTCGAAGGACGATGCCGAGGTGCTCAAACATCTCGAGCAGACCCTCAAGCGCGTGGTGTTCGGCCAGGACAAGGCGATCGAGGCGTTGTCGGCGTCGATCAAGCTGGCGCGGGCAGGGCTGCGCGAGCCGGAGAAGCCGATCGGTTCCTACCTGTTCTCCGGTCCGACCGGCGTCGGCAAGACCGAAGTGGCAAAGCAGCTCGCGGCTTCGCTGGGTGTCGAGTTGATCCGGTTCGACATGTCCGAATACATGGAGCGTCACACCGTGTCGCGCCTGATCGGCGCGCCTCCCGGCTATGTCGGCTTCGACCAGGGCGGCCTGCTGACCGACGGCGTCGACCAGCATCCGCATTGCGTGGTGCTGCTCGACGAAATCGAAAAGGCGCATCCTGATCTCTACAATGTGCTGCTGCAGATCATGGACCATGGCCGGCTCACCGACCACAACGGCAAGCAGGTAAACTTCCGCAACGTGATCCTGATCATGACCACGAATGCCGGGGCGGCCGACCTTGCCCGCCAGGCCTTCGGCTTCACGCGCAACAAGCGCGAAGGCGACGATCACGAGGCGATCAACCGGCAGTTCGCGCCGGAATTCCGCAACCGGCTGGATGCGATCGTTTCGTTCGCCCATCTCAATGCCGAGGTCATCGGCATGGTGGTGGAGAAGTTCGTGCTGCAGCTCGAGGCGCAGCTCGCCGACCGCGACGTCACCATCGAACTGTCGGAACCGGCCAAGGCCTGGCTGATCGAGCACGGTTACGACGAGCAGATGGGCGCCCGTCCGATGTCGCGCGTGATCCAGGAACACATCAAGAAGCCGCTAGCTGATGAATTGCTGTTCGGTCAGCTCAAGGGCGGCGGCCATGTCCGCGTCGTGCTGGTCCAGGACGAGGCGAGTACCGAGGGCAAGGACAAGATCGGCTTCGAGTTCGTTCAGGGGCCGGTGACGCCGAAGCCGGAAAAGCTGCCCGGCGCACGCAAGCGACCGGCGCCGCGCAAGCCGAAGCCAGGCGGCTCCAACGGCGGCGGCTCCAAGGGGCCGGCCTCGCGCGGACCGCTGGTGAAGGTGTGATAGACGGGTTCAATCGATGATGCAAAGAAAAGGCCGGCTCAGCAGCCGGTCCAGACTGCTGACAAACCTCGGCGAACCTAGAAATCACTCAAGATTCGCGGAACGTCACAGACTCAGATCGCGAACAAACCGGAATCAAAATCCCTCGACTTTAGCTGCTGCCAAAAATCGAGGGGTTTGTAATCAATCTGGGCCGGCTCAGCAGCCGGTCTTTTTCTTGCCGTATCGGCCTGACCGGTGGCGCTGCCTCAGCGTTCGTCGAGCAGCTTCTGGATGCGCCGCTGCAATTGCTGCTTCTTGATCTCGCTCTGGCGCAGCCGCTCGTCGAGGTCGGATACAGGTTCGACGGGGGACTCGGCGCGGAAGGCGACGCCGACGAAATTGTCCCGCCACCACACGGCCCTGGCGAGGAAGGCGCGGCCCTTGCGCGCGACCCGGAGTGAAAGCTGCTCCCTTGGCAGGCGGACGGGGTTGCGGAACTCGATGGCCGCACCCTGATCTGAAATGTTGCGGACGATGCATTCACGCCTGGCGCCATGCTCGCCGATCTCGGCGACGCCGCCATACATCACCTTGTCGCGCCTGTGTTCGCGTCGGTCCTGCATTGAAAATCTCCGAAAACAAGGCCGGACCTTTACGCCGCTTTGCTCCCAGCGAAAGGCCGGGACGGGCAAAATACGGCGTTAACGTAAACCCATAGGCCGGCCCGGCGGCGCGGATTCGGGCTTCTTCCTGCAAAAAAAGAGGCCTCGGGAGCGGGGAGCCGGATACATCGGAGCGCCATATTCGTTGAGAGGGTTCTATCTGTTCGGACCAATCTGCCATGCCACGAGGTCAGCGTTTCACCGCCATAGCCTGCATGGTATTGATTTCCTGCGCATTTACGCCGGCGATCGCGGAGGACGCGAAGCCTGCGACGGCCGATGCCGCCCGCCCCAGCGTCGAGGAACCGGCGATACCCGGCCAGAAGCCGGCCGAAGTCGCGCGCGGGAGCGATGCGCGCGAAGCGATGTGCCTGATGATCGAATCGGCGGCGAAGGCATCGGGCCTGCCGCTGGAGTTTTTCGCCCGCGTGATCTGGCAGGAAAGCCGGTTTCAGCCCGATGCGGTGGGGCCGGTGACGCGCAATGGCCAGCGGGCGCAGGGGATCGCCCAGTTCATGCCGGGCACCGCGAGCGAGCGGCGGTTGCTTGATCCGTTCGATCCGGTGCAGGCGTTGCCGAAATCCGCCGAGTTCCTGCAGGAGCTGCGCGACCAGTTCGGCAATCTTGGCCTCGCGGCGGCAGCTTACAATGCCGGTCCGCGCCGGGTGCAGGAATGGCTCGCGGGAACAGGCTACATGCCGCAGGAAACCCGCAGCTACGTGGTCGCCATCACCGGATCGACCGTCGAAGCGTGGGCGGCGGCGGGACGGACCGGGAAGATGCCCGAGCAGGCTTCGCCGTCAAGCTGCCGTGATCTGATGGCCTTGCTCCAGCGCGCCCCCAATCCGTTCGTGACCGGGCTTGAGCAACGCGTCAGGCTTGGCGCGGCCAAATTGTGGGGCGTGCAGCTCGCGGCCGGGTTCAGCCGCGACAGGGCGCTTGCGATGTACGCCCGCGCGATGAAACGTCTTGGCCCGGTGATTAGCGATCGGGATCCGAGCCTGCTTTCCTCGGTAATGCGCAGCCGCGGCACCCGCGCATTCTACCAGGTGCGGATCGGCACCGACACCCGGCCCGCCGCCGACGACCTCTGCAACCGCATTCGCAAGGCGGGCGAGGCGTGCTTTGTGCTGCGGAACCGGGGCGTGCAGGGATGATGCATGTGCTTCGTCATTCCGGGATGGTCCGAAAGGACCAGACCCGGAATCTCGAGATTCCGGGTTCGATGCTTCGCATCGCCCCGGAATGACAATGTTTCCTTATCAACGCACTGCATAACCGCCTTGTGCTGCCGCTTGCTTGACGCCCGACGCTTTGGTCAGCCCTATGCTGGCAACCAGTCAAATCCCATCGGTCTCAATTGCCGCTGCCTCCGCTCGACTCCCCCCAATGGCACAGCCCCTTGCGCGCCTTCGCGTGGGGCATGGGCTCGGTTGCGTCCACGGTGCTGACGCTGGTGCTGTTTGCGACCTATCTCGGCATCGGCGCGCTGGCCCATGACAGCCAGTTCAGCCTGGGGTGGGTGCTCGGCAGCACGCTCCTGGTGTGGGCGGGGCCGGCACAGATCATCCTGATATCGACGCTGGGTTCGGGGGCGACCGCGGTGCAGGCGGCGATCGCGGTCACGTTGAGCGCGATCCGGTTGTTTCCGATGGTGGTGTCGGTGCTACCCTTGTTGCGAACGCCGCAGACAAAACGCCGTCACCTCGTGCTGGTGGCGCACTTCATCGCCGTCACCCTGTGGGTCGAATGCTACCGGCTGCTGCCGCAGGTTCCGCGCGCGCGGCGCATTGCTTTCACCCATGGGCTCGGCAGCGGGCTCCTCATCGTCTGTCTCGCCGCCACCGCGCTCGGCTACGGCCTTGCCGCCAACCTGCCGCCGTTGTTTGCGGCGGCGATCCTGCTGCTGACGCCGCTGGCGTTCCTGCTTTCGACCGCGCGCAACTGCCGCCAATTGTCGGACGTGCTGGCGCTGGTGCTGGGGCTGGCGCTGTTTCCGCTGGTGTCGATGTTGCAGACCGGCGTCGATGTCCTGCTCAGCGGCATCGCGGCCGGCACCATCGCCTATGGCGCGCATTGGTGGCGGGGAAGGGTGCGCGCATGAGCGAGTTTTTTGGCAGCCCCCAGGCGCTATTGATCCTGGTGATCGCCGGCTTCCTGCCCAACGAAATCTGGCGCATGGCCGGGCTCTGGTTCGGCGCCGGCGTCGACGAGGGCTCCGAACTGCTGGTGTGGGTGAGGGCGGTGGCGACGGCGATCCTCGCCGGCGTGATTGCGCAAATCCTGCTGCAGCCGCCGGGAGCGCTCGCCAGCGTACCCGACGGGCTGCGCTACGGCGCGGTTGCCGCGGGATTTGCGGTCTTTATCCTGACCCGGCGATCGATCTTTGCCGGCGTTGTCGGCGGCGAGATCGTCCTGGTGGCGGGGAATTGGTGGCTCGGTTGATTGCAGAGTGCGGATAATCCGGTACTGTCCGCCCCTGACAGCGCAAAGAAACTGGCAATGAAAACAGCGGGGAAGACACCATGAACTGGATCAAACTAGCGGCGCTCGCGTGCAGTTTTCTCTGCGCCGCGCCGCTGGCGCAGGCGGCCGACTATCCGACGCGTCCGATCAGGCTGATCGTGCCCTACGCCGCGGGCGGCCCGACCGACGTGCTCGGCCGCATGGTCGGCGACTATCTCAGCCGCGACCTCAAGCAGACCGTCGTGGTCGAGAACAAGGCCGGCGCGCAAGGCGCGATCGGCGCGGACGCGGCGGCGCGCGCCGAGCCCGACGGCTACACGCTGTTCTTCACGGCGGCCTCGATCATCGTGCTCAACCCGATGCTCTACAAGAAATTGCCCTATGATCCCGCGAGGGACTTCCGCCTGCTTGCGCTGATCACCGACCTGCCGGTCGTGATGGAAGTCCACCCTGCCGTGCCCGCCAAGACGGTGGCGGAGTTCGTGGCCTACGCGAAGCAAAATCCCGGAAAACTCAATTTCGGATCGGCCGGCACCGGCGGCACCATTCATCTGGCCGGCGAGATGTTCAAGCAGATGGCCGGCGTCGACATGGTCCACGTCGCCTACAAGGGCGCAGCTCCGGCGCTGACCGATCTGTTGTCGGGCAACATCCAGCTGATGTTTGATACGCTCGGCACCGCGCTGCCGCCGGTCAAGGGCGGGCTGGTGCGGGCGCTGGCGGTCAGCTCGGCGCAGCGCGTTGCCGACCTGCCAGATGTCCCGACCATGGCCGAGGCCGGTTATCCCGATTACGGCGTCAGCGTGTGGTACGGCGTCGCCGCGCAGACAAAGCTGCCGGATGACATCGCGCGGAAGCTCACCGCCAGTCTGAACAAGGCGTTGAGCGACGAGGCCTTCCGCGGCTCGCTCGACAAGGTCGGCTTCCCGCCGTTGCGTCCGAAGAGCCAGGCCGAGATCGACAAATTCGTCGCCACCGACCGGGCGCGATGGGCCGGCGTGATCAAGACGCTCAACATTTCGCTGGATTAGACGATGGTTCAGAAGACCGGGATCCGCGAGGGCGAACTCACCGTCGAGATGCCGCCGCCCCGCGACGCCGGGCTGGTGTTCATCGGCCGCATCCGCACGCCCTGGAAATCTCGGCAGGACACCCCGCGACAGGGCCGTCACGACGGCCCGGTCTGCCGGCTGGAGATTTTCGAGCCGTGGGTCCCTGCGATCAAGGGCGTCGATTTCTACGAGTATCTCGAAGTGATCTACTGGCTGCATCAGTCGCGCCGCGACCTCGTGCTGCAGAGCCCGAAGAACAACCAGAAGACCCGCGGTACGTTCTCGCTGCGCTCGCCGGTGCGGCCGAACCCGATCGGCACCTCGATCGTGAAGTTCGTCGCGATCGAGGGCAACGCCATCTTGGTGCGCGGCCTCGACTGCCTTGACGAAACGCCGCTATTGGACGTCAAGCCCGACCGCTGCGAGTTCTCGCCATTGGCGCAGGCAAAGGGTGGGGACGTCGAGACGGAGGGAGAGTAGTTTCGCCGTCATTGCGAGGAGCGATAGCGACGAAGCAATCCACTCATTGCTTGTGGCATGATGGATTGCTTCGCTTCGCTCGCAATGACGAAGGGCCAGCTACCCCAGCGCCGCGACCAGCCTGGTCGTATTGTCCTCCAGCACCTTGACATCTTCCTTGCGGCTGGCCGGCGGCAGCAGCGCGATGCCGTCATGGCGCGGCATCACATGCATGTGCAGGTGGAACACGACCTGCCCGCCGGCGGGCTCGCTGAACTGTTGCACGGTGATGCCGTCGGCGTTGAAGGCCTTGATGGCGGCAGCGGCGATCCTGTGGGCGCCGCGCGCGACATGGGCATAGTCGTCAGCCGTGATGTCGAGGATGTTGCGGGCCGGCGCCTTCGGGATGACAAGCGTATGGCCGGGGCAGCGTGGCATGATGTCGAGGAAGGCCAGGACGTGCTCGTCCTCATAGACCTTGTGGCAGGGAAACTCGCCGCGCAGAATTCTTGCGAAGGGGTTGTTGGTGTCATAGGCGGGCATGGTCTTGTCCCTCGAGGTCTGGCCGAATTTCATGTTGATCGCCGATGAGGTCAAGCCTCGTCGGCGGCCTTGCGGAACGGGCCGGCTTCAGCCAATTCGCGGCCGACTTCGGCCACATAGGCGCGTTCGCGCTTCAAATAGTCCGCAATCGCCCGGCGCAATCCCGGATCGGCAATGTAGTGGGCGGAGTAGGTGGTTTGTGGCAGGTAGCCGCGCGCCAGCTTGTGCTCGCCCTGCGCACCGGCTTCGACCGTGTTCAGGCCGCGTTCGATCGCGAATTCGATCGCCTGATAGTAGCAGACCTCGAAATGCAGGAACGGGTGATGCTCGATCGCACCCCAGTTGCGGCCGAACAGCGTGTCCGAGCCGATGAAGTTGATGGCGCCGGCGATCCAGCGGCCGTCGCGCCTGGCCATCACCAAGAGCACGTCGCGGCCCATGCTCTCGCCAATCAGCGAGAAGAATTTTCGGGTCAGGTAGGGCCGGCCCCATTTGCGCGAGCCGGTCTCCATGTAGAAGGCGAAGAACGCGTCCCAGGCATCCTCGGTGATGTCGGCGCCGGTCAGGCGGTGGATGGTGATCCCTGCGGCGGTGGCCTCGCGCCGCTCGCGCTTGATCGCCTTGCGGTGGCGCGAGTTCAGCGAGGTGAGAAAGTCATCGAAACTGCCATAGCCGGCATTGCGCCAGTGGAACTGCTGGTCGTTACGTTGCAGGAAACCGTGCTCGCCCAGGAATTTTGCTTCCGCCTCGCGGGCGAAGGTCACATGCACGGAGGACGCGTCAGTGGCGTTGCACAGCGCCATCAGGCCGCTGGCGAGCGCGGTTCCGATCCGCTCGCGGTCGACGCCGTCGCGGATCAGCAGCCGCGGCCCGGTGGCGGGGGTGAACGGCACCGAGACCTGCAGCTTGGGATAATAGCGTCCGCCCGCGCGCTCATAGGCATCCGCCCAGCCGCGGTCGAAGACGTATTCGCCTTGGGAATGCGATTTCAGATAGCAGGGGACGATGCCGGCGATTTCGCCGCCGAGCCGCGCCACCAGATGCCGCGGCCCCCAGCCGGTGCGCGCGCAGGCCGAGCCTGAAGCTTCCGCGGCGGCAAAAAAAGCATGGGAAACGAAGGGGTTATAGACAGGTTTGCAGGAACCGCCTTGCGACCCGACCGCAGCCAGCGTGTCGAGCTTGTCGAGGCTATCGGAATCCGGCCCTGAATGGGCGCAGGCGTCCCAGTCCGCAGCCTTGATCTCGCTGACGGAGGGGACGGCTTCGAGGGTGATTTCGGATGACGCCATCGAGAAATTCGGACCGGTCCCATCGTGCGAGCAGCCATCGCCCAACCATCGCCCATGGCGACCAACTCCTTGCAAAGATCGTGCATTGGGCGCGCAAGCGCAAGGTGGCGCGCGCCGATCAGCTTCCCGGAACGAACCCCTCGAAGATGATCTGGTCGGCGTGGCGGGCCGCCCGTTGGCGTTGTTCCGGCGTGCGCACCGTCCAGGTCAGCAGCGGCAGGCAAAACAGGTTGCGGGCGATCCAGGGGGCCGCCGCGGGCAGCTCGTTGACCCAATAAGCGACGAAGTGAGGCCGGGTACGGAAAGCGTGGCGGAGCTGCGTCATGCCGCGGCGCTGTTCGGCGGAGGCTTGCGGCCAATCCGCCGCGGCATATTCGCGCTCGGCCACGATGCCGCGCGGACGGCCGGGGATGAACTGGCGCAGCGCCAGCACCTGGTCCGGATCAAACGACATGCCGACGGCCGGACCGGAATAGGAAGCGAGCACGTCGGCCATCCGCTTAACCAGCCTTCGGTCGCCATCGAAATGGCTTTTCACCTCGATCACCAGCGGCACGCGGCCGGCGACGAGCGCGCAGAGATCGCTGAGCGTCATCATCCGTTCCGGCGTATGCTTGAACCTGACCGCCTTGAGCTCGGCCGCGGTCTTGCCCAGCAGCGCGCCGGAGCCCTCGGTGAGGCGGCCGAGCGCGTCATCATGATGCACCATCGCCTCGCCGTCGGACGAAAGCTGGATGTCGCATTCGATGGAAAAATCGCCGTCGATGGCGGCCTGCGCCGCCGCCGGCATGTTCTCGACGATGCCGCGGGCAAGATCGTGCAAGCCGCGATGGGCGATCGGGCGCGCCGTCAGCCAGTCCGGCGCGCGCATGCCACGGCTCCGCTCAGGATACTTCGAAAATGCCGTCGACCTCGACGGCGGCGTCCGCGGGCAGGGAGGCGACGCCGACGGTGGTGCGGGCGTGGCGGCCCTTGTCGCCGAAGGCTGCGACCATCAGGTCGGAAGCGCCGTTGAGCACCTTGGGTCCGTCGAGGAAGTCGGGCGTCGAATTGATGAACCCGCCGAGCCGAACGACGCGGACCACCTTGTCGAGATCGCCGAGCGCGGCCTTGATTTGCGCCAGCAGATTGACGGCGCAACCCTGCGCCGCCGTGTAGCCCTGTTCGATGGTGACGCCGGCGCCAAGCTTGCCCTTGGCGATCAACTTGCCTTCCGCATTGGCGCAGACCTGGCCCGAGACAAACAGCAGGTTTCCGGTGCGCACGAAGCCGACGTAGTTCGCCACGGGCGCGCGGGGTTCGCTCAGGCTGATGCCTTGCGCCGCAAGCTTCTGTTCGACCGTTCCCGCCATTTTGATGTCCCCGATTTGATTGCTCCTGATCCGAAGATCCGGCCCGCATGGTTTCGCGCATCGCGTCCCCCGGTGCAAGGAGCCTGGGGAAGACCTTGCGCGTTTGTTCCGCCTGGCATGCGTCACCGGCAAGAATGTCAGGAATCAAGGCGGTTCGGCGTCAAAATCCTTGCTTTCGGGAGGCCGCCCTAGTTGCGACGCAATAACGCCGTCACTACTGTAGGCGAATCCCTTTCGAGGAAAACGGCAAATGGCGAGCATGTTTCCGATTCCGGCCCGCGCCCTGGCGTTCTCGATTGCAGCGACCCTGGGATGGTCCGGCTTCGCAAGCGCACCGGCGCTGGCGGCCGCCAACGGGCCATTCCTCGCCCATCAGGCGCTGTATGACCTGAAGCTGGTCAAGTCGCGCGGGTCCAATGCGATCAACGCCGCGCGCGGTCGCATTCTCTACAGCTTCTCGGGCAGTGCCTGCGAGGGCTACACATCCGAATTCCGCCAGGTCTCGGAGCTCGACAGCGGCGAGGGCAAGCTTACGCTCAGCGACCTGCGTTCAACCTCCTGGGAAGATGCCGCCGGCAAGACCTACCGCTTCAAGATCGAGACCCGGATGAACGATGCCGACGCCGCGCCGATCGACGGGGTCGCCGAGCGGGTCGGCGACGGCATCACGGTCAAGCTGAAGCAGCCGGTTGCCAAGACCTTCAACCTCGACGGCAAGGTCGTATTCCCGACCGAGCAGATCCAGCACATCATCGCCGCCGCCCGCGCCGGCAAGTCGGTGCTGGAATTGATGGTCTATGACGGCTCGGACAACGGCGAGAAGGTGTACGACACGTTGTCCGTCATCGGGCAGCCGATCCCCGGCAGCCGCAGCATCGCCGCGCCGGATCCCTCGACCGCCGACGAGCGGATGCGGGCGCTGACGCGCTGGCCGGTCACGGTGAGCTACTACGACCGCGCCGCCAAGGCCAAGGACGGCGAGCAGACGCCGGTTTATGCCATGTCATTCGAGCTGTTCGAGAACGGCGTCTCCCGCGCGCTGGTGCTCGACTACAATGACTTCGTGATTTCGGGCGCGATGGGAAAATTCGACGTGAGGGATTCCAGGCCGTGCAAGTGACCGGCGAAAGCCGGTCATCCCGGGGCGCGCAATAGCGCGAACCCGGGATCTCGAGATTCCGGGATGGTCCTTCGGACCATCCCGGAATGACAGCACTCTCAGGAAGGCACCAACATGAGCAAGCTCCAACACCTCAAGCCCAGCGGCCTGCACCACAATCCGGCCTATTCCCACGTCGTCGTCGCCTCGGGTGGGCGAACGATCCATATCTCGGGACAGGTGTCCACCGACGATGAGGGAAGGGTGGTCGGCGCCGGCGACCTCGCCGCGCAGACGACCCAGGTGATGCATAATCTTGGCCTGGCGCTGAAGGCCGCCGGCGCGAGCTACGCCAATATCGTGAAGATCACCACCTTTGTGGTGGGCTACAAGCCGGAACTCCGCCCCATCATCGGCAAGGCGCGCTCGGCGTTCTTTGAAGGCATGGAGCCGCCGGCGAGCACGCTGGTCGGCGTATCGGCGCTCGCCGCGCCGGAATGGCTGATCGAGATCGAGGCGGTCGCCGTCGTCGATTGACAACGCTGCGTCTTTTTCGGGGAGAGACAGCGGGCTATTCCTCTTCGTCTTCGTCCTGCGCCGGCCCATTATAGGCAATGCCCCTGATCACGGCGGCATGGCCGAACTTCTTTCGCAAGTCGTCCATCGCGCGCTCGGCGTGGGCCGACCGGCGGTCGAGCATGTCAGTGTCGTCGGCCAGCGACCCCTCGCGCAGGGCGCTGACGCCGGTGCCGATCAGGCGGAAGGCGGTGCCGTCAATCTCCCTGGCCAGCATCTCCCGCGATACCGCGAAGATCTTGGCGGCGAGCTGGGTCGGCGCATGGATCGACTGCGAGCGGGTGCGCTGCCTGAAATCTGCGGTCTTCAGCTTCAAGGTGATGGTAAGGCCCGAGAGATCGCCGCCCTTCAGCCGCGAAGACACTTTCTCTGAAAGCCGCCACAGCACCTTCTCCAGCGTGGCGTAATCCCTGATGTCGGTGTCGAACGTGGTTTCGTTGGAAATCGTCTTGGCGCCGCGGTCGGGCACCACGCTGCGGTCGTCGATGCCGCGCGCCAGCCGCCACAGCCTCCGGCCTTCGCCGGCAAACTGCTTCATCAACTCTACCTCGTCGGCGCGCTGCAGGTCCGCGATGGTGCGAAAGCCCCGCTGCAGCAGTTTTTGCTGGGTCGCGGGACCGACGCCATAGATGAATCCGACCGGCTTGTCCGCCAGCATGGCGCGGGCCTCGATCTGGTCGAGCGCGGCAAAGCCGCGCGGCTTGTCGAGGTCGGAGGCGATCTTGGCCAAAAACTTGTTACAGGACAGGCCGACCGACACCGTAATCCCTATGTCGCGCTCGACGTCGCGGGCAAAGCGCGCCAGCACCTTGGCGGGGATCATGCCGTGGACGCGCTGGGTGCCGGAAAGATCGAGAAACGCCTCGTCGATCGACAGCGGCTCGACCAGCGGCGTCAGCGTCTGCATGGCCTGGCGGACCTCGCGGCCGACCCGGACGTATTTTGCCATGTCTGGCCGGATCACGACCGCGGCGGGGCAGAGCGCCAGCGCCTTGAACATCGGCATCGCCGAGCGCACGCCGTAGGTTCGCGCAATGTAGCAGGCGGCCGACACCACGCCGCGCTTGCCGCCCCCGATGATGACGGGCTTGTCGGCGATATCGCGATTGTCGCGCTTCTCGACCGTGGCGTAGAACGCGTCGCAATCGATATGCGCCAGCGTCAGCGACGGCAGCGCTGGGTGGCGAACCAGGCGCGGCGAACCGCATTCGCCGCATCTGACGGCCTTGATATCGAGGCCGCCGAGGCAATCCCGGCAGAAGGCGCGCGGACCGTCAAACTCTGGCGCCGGCGCGCTCACGGCACGTCCCGCTCCCAATGCGAGTCGCCCAGCGCCTGGCGCGCGGCGGCGATGTTGGTCGGGTGCAACTGGGAAACGCTCGCGAACGCCTGCACCGTGGCGTCGTCGCGCATCACGAAATCCAGCACCGAGGCCAGGAATTGCGGATCGGCCGCGGCCGTGCGCAGCGTTTCCGGGCCGATGCCGCTTTCGGCCAGGAACAGGCCCAGCCGCTCGGCATCGCCGGCAATGAAGGACAATGCCTGAATCGCAACGATTTCAGCAGCTTCACGGGGATTGTGAACAGGTTTTCGCACCGCGCGTTTGCCTTTCCCTTAACTTATGGGCTCTAATTTGCAGCCATCATGCCCGAGTCTGCGGATCGTGTTCAACAAAGTGGAAACCGCTTCGCGAAAAGTCGATGCATGTATTTAACCGGTTAGAGCGAATCTGGCGCTAGTTTGAATCCACTTTTCGACAAGCCTGGCGGGTGCGGGACGTACCGAAGCCAGGCCTGTTTCCTGGAATGAGGGAGGGGCGGGATGGCAAAAACCGTCCTGATCGTGGAGGACAACGAGCTCAACATGAAGCTCTTTCGTGACCTCCTCGAAGCGCATGGCTATCAGACCTCCGGCACCAGCAATGGTTTCGAGGCGCTTGATCTCGTCCGCAAGCTGCGGCCCGACCTGATCCTGATGGATATCCAGCTTCCGCAGGTATCGGGCCTCGAAGTCACGCGCTGGATCAAGGATGATCCGGAACTGCGCGCGATCCCGGTGGTCGCGGTCACCGCCTTTGCGATGAAGGGCGATGAGGAACGCATCCGCGAGGGCGGCTGCGAGGCGTATCTTTCCAAACCAATTTCGGTCGGCAAGTTCATCGAAACGGTGCGGCGTTTTATCGGGTAGGAGTGAGTTTCGATGTCTGCGCGTATTCTTGTCGTCGATGACGTTCCCGCCAACGTCAAGCTCCTGGAAGCCCGCCTTTCGGCGGAGTATTTCGACGTGCTGACCGCTTCCAGCGGCGCCGAGGCGCTCCAGGTCTGCGCGCGCTCCGAATGCGACATCATCCTGCTTGACGTCATGATGCCCGACATGGACGGCTTCGAGGTCTGTCGCCGGCTGAAGTCCAACCCGGCCACGCATTTCATTCCGGTGGTGATCGTCACCGCGCTGGACAGCCCGGCCGACCGCGTCCGCGGGCTGGAAGCCGGCGCCGATGATTTTCTTACCAAGCCGGTGTCGGACGTCGTGCTGATTGCCCGCGTCCGTTCGCTGACGCGGCTGAAAATGATGACCGATGAGCTGCGCATGCGCGCCGTCACCTCGCTCGAGATGGGCATGGAGGCGCCCGAGCGCGGCGCTGTCGCCGACAAGGGCCTCGGCGGGCGGATATTGCTGGTCGACGACCGGCCGTCGTCGCACGAGCGGCTGGCGCCGATGCTTTCCGCCGAACACACCGTCGACGTCGAGACCAATCCGGCGGAAGCCCTGTTCCACGCCGCCGACGGCAATTACGACCTGATGATCGTCTCGCTCAGCCTGGAAAACTATGACGGCCTGCGGCTGTGCAGCCAGGCGCGCTCGCTCGAGCGGACCCGCCAGATGCCGATCCTCGCGATCTCCGACATCGACAACAATGCGCGGCTGCTGCGCGGACTCGAGATCGGCGTCAACGATTACCTGCTCCGACCCGTCGACAGGAACGAATTGCTTGCGCGCGTGCGCACCCAGGTCCGGCGGCGACGCTACACCGACCATCTGCGCGACAAGGTGCAGAACTCGATCGAGATGGCGATCACCGACGCGCTGACCGGCCTGCATAACCGCCGCTATATGGAAAGCCATCTGGCGACACTCGCCGAGCAAGCCGCCGGCCGCGGCAAGCCGCTGGCGCTGATGATCCTCGACATCGACTTCTTCAAGGCCATCAACGACACTTACGGCCACGACGCCGGCGACGACGTGCTGCGCGAATTCGCGGTCCGCATCCGCAAATCGATCCGCGGCATCGATCTGGCGTGCCGCTACGGCGGCGAGGAATTCGTCATCGTGATGCCGGAAACCGATCTCCACGTCGCCGGCCTGGTGGCGGAGCGCCTGCGGCGCGCCATCGCTGGCGAAAGCTTCGCCGTCCACAAGGGCGCCAAGCGCATCGAGGTCACGATCTCGATCGGCCTGTCGACGCTGGACCGCAAGGGGGAGCCGGTCGCCGATGTGCTCAAGCGCGCCGACACCGCGCTCTATCGCGCCAAGCATGACGGCCGCAACAGGGTGGTCTCCGCGGCGGCGTAGCTGCCGCCACCCAGCCCCATCGTCATACCCGCGAAAGCGGGTATCCAGTACGCTGCGGCTCCTCGGTTTGACAATTGACCTCTCTGGAATACTGGATCGTCCGCCTTCGCGGACGATGACAGTCATTGTGCAGAGGCGCGAACTTGCCGGCGCTCTTGCTTCACCGCCTCATATGCCAGCCGCTTGAACTCGAACGAGAACGGATGGACGAAGGCCATCTGGCGCTGCGCCATCATCACGCCGGCCATGTTGCGGGATTGATCCGCAACAAATCGTAGAAATGATATTTTTCTCACCGCCTGGATCAGTTGATCCAAGTCAATGAGCATCGCCTCATTATATCATTAAATGCTAATATGATGAAATTAGGGAGTTGTCGATGTCACCCTTCGAAAAGGCGTGGTCGCCTTACATTGCCGGTATCCTTATCGGCCTGCTGCAAATTCCCGCGTTCCTGATCATCGAGACTGCGCTTGGAGCATCTTCTTCGTATGTAACCGTTGGTGCGGGGATCGCCGGCCTGTTCGATTCTTCGCTGTTCAACATCGATTACGTGGCCAGGCACGTTACCGCGAACGCCAAAAACCTCTGGCAGGTCGCGCTGGTCGCAGGCATCGGTTTCGGCGCCTTTGCGTCGATGAAGATGTCGGGTGCGGCGCGTGCATCGATCTCGCCAATCTGGGCGAAAGCGCTTGGCACATCATCGACCGGCTCGCGTTATGCGGTTGCGTTTGCCGCCGGCTTTCTGATGTTGTTCGGCGCGCGAATTGCCGACGGTTGCACCAGTGGCCACGGCCTATCCGGAATGGCGCAGTTGTCCGTCGGCTCGACCGTTGCGGTTGCCGCGATGTTCGTGGGCGGCATCGCCACCGCGTCGCTTCTGCTTCGCCGAATTTAACCTGGGAGGCCGTCATGTCGGTTGCAGTTGGAATCATCAGCGGCCTGCTGATGGGGGTTGTTTTCGGCTTTGCGCTGGAGAAGTCGCGGGTGTTCGAGCCAGGAATGATCGTCGGCCAGATGCAGTTGCGCAACTGGATCATGCTCAAGGTCTTTCTGAGCGCGGTTGCGACCGGCGCGGTGGTGCTGGCTTTTCTCAATGGATTTGGGCTCGTCAAGTTGCAGCCTAAGGCGGCGCTGTACGCCGCCGACATTGTCGGCGGGCTGATCCTCGGCGCCGGCATCGCGCTGGCGGGCGCCTGCCCCGGCACGACGCTGGCGCAGATCGGCGTCGGCTATCGCGATGCCATTTTCACGCTGCTCGGTGGGCTGGCCGGCGCGGTTGCTTTCTCCTACGCGCAGCCCTGGCTCGCCAAGTCGTTGATCGGCACCGGGCCCAAACTGATCTTCACGGATTTCGCCGGCATTCCCTATTGGCAAGGCGCACTGGCGCTCGCAGCGGCTATCGTCGTCATCCTCGTGCTGATCGAGAGGCTGCGGCGGTGGCGCGACGACCTCGGCGCGGACGTCGATGGCAACGGTGCGGAAAAGACATCGCAGTCGCGCAGCCGTCTTGCGCCTGCCGAATAACCGTGATGGCTACTGACCTGAACGCTCGATCGGGCTGGGATTGAGCCGGAAGTGCCTTCAGCTATCGATGCATGTCGATAGGCAGGGGCGGACGAAGGTTACGGCGGGGCGCCGGTTTTCACCATTCAGTGGACGGTTGGCGCCAAGGAAATTTGACCGGTCCCTATTCTCGAAGCCCGGGCGGGCCTAGCTGAGCCCGCGTTCCGCGCGATAATCTCGGTCGCGGTCAGGTCCGAACCGGTTTTCAAGCGGTTCGGCTGCGGCAGCCAGGGCGGTACCCACGACAAACGGGCGGATGAGCAACTCGATTCTCGTTGCGCTCTCCACGTCGATTGAACGTCGGTCGATCTGAGAGTCTTGGTCAAGACTATAACGATAGACTAGCCATGCGAGCGCGCGCGGTAGCCTTTTGCCCGACAGTCAGGCTAGTTGCACAGGTCTGCGCATCAAGGCAGGCTAACGCGGGAAGCGGCTTGCCAATCGCGGCCGATACGGAGAGTGAGAACCATGCCGGTGCCGCAAGCCTCCCTGCTGCAAGTCCTGCGTCCGACGCTGCCGATCCTGATCGGCGCGTCCATTATGCTCACGCTGAGCATGGGCCTGCGGCAGTCGCTCGGCATCTTCATGCAGCCGTTGACGCAGGACATCAAGATATCGATCTCCGACTTCACGCTCGCGATCGCCGTGCAGAACCTGGCCTGGGGATTCCTGCAACCGCTCGCCGGCGCGCTGACGGTGCGCTTCGGCTTTCGCACCATCATGGTGGCCGGCTCCCTGTTCTACATCGCGGGCCTGGCGCTGATGGCGGGCTCGCACGGCTTTCTCAGCGTCATGGTCGGCGGCGGCGTCCTGGTCGGCATCTCGCTGGCCTGCACCGCGGCCGCAATCGCGATGTCGGTGGCGGCCCGCGCGGTGCCCGCGACCGTGCGCTCCACCGTGCTCGGCCTGGTGTCGGGCGCAGGCTCGCTTGGCGCGCTATTGTCGGCGCCGCTCGGGCAAATGCTGAGCGAAGGCTATGGCTGGCGGGTCGGCCTGATCGGTTTCGTGGTGCTGGCAGTCGCGATGATTCCGGCCGCCTGGTACGCCGGCCGGGTGGACAGGATTCCGTTGCCGAAGCCATCGGCCGACGAGATCGGCGATACTTCGGCCGGCGTCGCCGCGAAGATCGCGTTCTCCAACCCTTCGTTCGTCGTCATGACCGTCGCCTACTTTGTCTGCGGCATGCAGCTCGTCTTCCTCACCACGCATCTGCCGTCCTATCTGGCGATCTGCGGCATGGACCCGATGCTGAGCGCGCAGACGCTCGGCATGATCGGCGGCTTCAATGTGATCGGCAGCATCTTCTTCGGCTGGGCCGGCCAGCGCTGGAACAAGCTGGCGCTGCTCGGCGGCATCTACATCTTCCGCTCGATCGCGCTGGCCTGGTATTTCATGCTGCCGCCGACGCCGGCCGCGACGCTGCTGTTCGGCGCAATCATGGGCTTCCTGTGGATGGGCGTCGGGCCGCTGGTTGCGGGCGCGGTGGCCGAAATGTTCGGCCTGAAATGGCAGGCGATGATCCAGGGGCTCGCCTTCATGAGCCATCAGCTCGGCAGTTTCCTCGGCGCCTTCGGCGGCGGGTTGCTGTACGACGCGCTCGGCTCCTACACCATGGCGTGGCGGATTGGCGTCGCGCTGGGCCTGGCCGGCGGCATCATCCAGGTCGCGTTCGCGCTGTTCCGGCCAAGCGGGCCACCGCCGCAGATGCAGGCGGCGTAGTCGCCGAATCGAAACGGGGCCGCACGGCCCCGTCCAAATCCGCTAGCGATGTGCCGCGAAATTACTTGATCTTGGATTCCTTGAACTCGACATGCTTGCGCGCGACCGGGTCGTACTTCTTCTTGACCAGCTTGTCGGTCATGGTGCGCGAATTTTTCTTGGCGACGTAATAGAAGCCGGTATCCGCGGTGGAAACGAGCTTGACCTTGATGGTGACCGCTTTGGCCATGTCAGAACCTCAAAATGGGGGTATCAGACGCCGGCCCAACCGGCCTGCATTTGCCGCGCAACCTAGCTTCGATCCATCCAAAGTCAAGGTTTTGCCAGAGGAAACCCGTTCAATTCGCGCCGATTAGCGCTCGAAGAACCGGTTTTTCGGCCTCGGCAGCCCCAAATTCTCGCGCAGCGTCTTGCCCTCATATTCCCTTCGGAAGATTCCACGCCGCTGCAGCTCGGGCACCACCTTGTCGACGAAATCGTCGAGCCCCGCGGGCAGGAACGGGAACATGATGTTGAAGCCGTCGCAGCCGCGGCTGGTCAGCCATTCCTCCATCTGGTCGGCAATCGACGCGGGCGTGCCGACGAACGACAGCCCGCCATAGCCGCCGGCGCGCTGGGCGAGCTGGCGCACCGTCAGCTTGTCGCGCGCAGCGGCATCGACCAGCCGCTGGCGGCCGCTTTTGCTTGCATTGGTTTCGGGGATCGGCGGCAACTGGCCGTCGGGATCGAAGCCGGAGGCGTCGGTGCCGAGCTGCACCGAGAGCGAGGCGATGGCGCTGTCGTAATGCACCATGCCGTCCAGCCTGGCGCGCTTCTCCTTGGCTTCCTCGACGCTGTCGCCGACCACGACAAAGGCGCCGGGCAGGATCTTCAGATGTTCGGGATCGCGACCGATCTTTTCCATGCGGTCCTTGATATCGGCGTAGAGCTTCTGCCCGTCGGCGAGCGGGCCGCCGCCGGTGAACACGGCCTCGGCGGTTTCCGCGGCAAGCTGCTTGCCATCTTCCGATGCGCCGGCCTGCACGATCAGGGGCCAGCCCTGAACGGGGCGGGCGATGTTGAGCGGCCCGCGCACCGACAGGTATTTTCCCTTGTGGTCGAGGACGTGCATTTTCGTCGGGTCGAAATAGAGTCCTTGCTCGACGTCGCGCACAAAGGCGTCGTCGGCAAAGGAATCCCAGAGGCCGGTGACCACGTCATAGAACTCGCGCGCCCGCTTGTAGCGCTCGGCGTGCTCCATGTGGTCGTCAAGGCCAAAATTCAGCGCGGCGTCCGGATTGGAGGTGGTGACGATGTTCCAGCCGGCGCGCCCGCCCGAGATGTGGTCGAGCGAGGCGAAGCGCCGGGCGACATGGTAGGGCTCGTCGAACGTGGTCGATCCCGTGGCGATCAACCCGATGCGCTCGGTGACGCCGGCCAGCGCCGACAGCAGCGTGAACGGCTCGAACGAGGTCACGGTGTGGCTGCGCTTGAGCGCATTGACCGGCATGTTCAGCACGGCGAGGTGATCGGCCATGAAGAAGGCGTCGAACTTGCCGGCCTCCAGCTTCTGGATCAGTTGCTTGATGCGCGGAAAATTGAAATTGGCATCCGGCCAGGCGCCGGGATAGCGCCACGCGCCGGTGTGGATGGAGACCGGCCGCATGAACGCGCCGAGCTTGAGTTGCCGTTTTGCCATTGCCCCGTTTTCCGTGCTGGTTGTTGTTGGGGAAGAGATAGGAGGGGCGGGGCGTGCGCCATTGGAGACGCGCAGAAGATTATTGTGTTTTGAAGCGGACTCTCAACACGATTGTCATTCCGGGGCGCGCGAAGCGTGAACCCGGAATCTCGAGATTCCGGGTCTGCGCTGCGCGCATCCCGGAATGACGATCAGGGCCCCTCAAGCCCCCAGCACGTCCCGCTGCATCTTGCCGCCGTAGAAGTGGAAGAACGGAACGGCGCCGTCGTGACGAAGCGGGCCGGTGGCGAGGCGGCGGTCGAGCTCGGCAAGCACATTCTTGGTCATGGCATGGGCGTCGGCGAGCGGCCTGGAGCCGATCTCGACCCAGACCAGCTCGACCAGTTCGGCGTCGGCGTGGATCACGCCTTCGACGCGGTGGGCGATGCTAGATGCGTCGGCAGTGAAGAAACGGGTATCGAAGCGGCGGACGCGGCCCGGCGGGGTGATCGCGCGCGCGATCAGGAAAAGGCTGGACGGATCGGGCAGCAGGCCCGCTTCCGCGAACGGCTTCCAGGCGCCGTCGAGCTTGACGGGCTTCTCGACCTTGCGGCCGAGGCAGAGCCCGGTTTCCTCGCAGGCTTCGCGGATCGCGGCGACCGCGAGCGCGCGCGCGCGCGAAGGCGCGATCTTCGGACTGCCCTTGAGGAGATTGGCCTCGAGTTCGCCGGGAATCGGGGCGGCAACGGGAACGCGGTTGTCGGATTTGTCGACACGACCGCCGGGAAAGACATATTTGCCCGGCATGAACACCACATTGTCGTGGCGCTTGCCGACCAGGACCTTCGGCTTTGCGCCGGAGCGATCGATCAGGATCAGGGTCGCGGCGTCGCGGGGCCGGAAATAGGGATGGTGATCGGCTTCTTTTTCTTCTTTTTCGGCGGGCGCGGCGTCGGTCATTTCATCCCCATTCTGGCGCTTGTCATACTCGCGGTTTAGCTACACCGGAGGAATGCCACCAGCGGGATTGTCGTCAAAGCCGTGCATCCGCAAGGCCCATTGCAGCCCCACGACCGCGCCCTTGACCGGCTGCAACAGCAGCATTGAAAGGGCGAATGTCAGCGGCAGGTAGATCGCCAGTTGCAGCCACACTTCCGGTGAGTAATTGGTTTCGATCCACAGCGCCGCGGGCACCACCATGTGGCCGACGACGACGATCACGAGATAGGCCGGCAGATCATCCGCACGATGCGGCGTCAAATCGAGTCCGCAGGACGGGCAATCGTCGGCGGTCTTCAGGAAGGCGCGAAACATCCTGCCTTCGCCGCAGCGCGGGCAGCGACAGCGAAAGCCGCGCTTCATCGCGGTCCAGAGATCGCGCTTTTCGCCCCGCACGCTATCCCGGGTCCAGACAGTGGTTGCGACGCTCACGGTTCTCATGACTTGCCTCTCTTCGGTTTGCCCGACCTGGCTTTGCCGGACTTGCCCTTGTGGGACTTGCGGGCCTTGTCGCGCGGGCTGCGGCCCGGATGCGATTTCGACGACGTCGCCGAAACCCCGGCGCCGTCGCGTTTTCTGCCGCGCTGGATGACCTTGCCTTCCGACAGCAATTCGAACCGCAGCGCCCCCGCCACCGGGGCTGCTTCTACCAGACGCACGTCGACAACGTCACCCAGCCGGTGCATGGCACCGCTGCGTGAACCGACGAGCGCATGGCGTGCCTCGTCGTAATTGTAATACTCGGCGCCAAGGGTGCGGATCGGGATCAGCCCGTCGGCGCCGGTATCCGAAAGCTTGACGAACAACCCGGCGCGGGTGACGCCGGAAATGCGGCCCTGAAACGTCGCGCCGATGCGGTCGGCCAGAAAATGCGCGATCAGGCGGTCCGCGGTCTCGCGTTCCGCCTTCATGGCGCGGCGCTCGGTGACGGAGATCTGCGCCGCGACCTCGGCCAGGCTTTCCAGCGTCTCGGTTTCCGGCAGCGCGCCTTCGCCGAGACCGAGCGCGCGGATCAGCGCGCGATGCACGATCAGGTCGGCGTAGCGCCGGATCGGCGAGGTAAAATGCGCGTAGCGGCGCAGGTTGAGGCCGAAATGGCCGTAATTCTCCGACGAGTATTCCGCCTGCGCCTGCGAGCGCAACACCACCTCGTTGACCAGCGGTTCGTAATCCTCGCCGCGAACCTGGCCCAGCACGCGGTTGAACAGGGAAGGGCGCAACGCGCCGCCCTTGGCGAACGGCAGATCGAGGGTCTTCAGGAACTCCTGGAGGTTATGAATCTTCTCCTGGGTCGGCTCGTCATGCACCCGATAGATCAGCGGCAGGGCCTTCTTTTCCAGCATTTCGGCCGCGGCGACGTTGGCGAGGATCATGAATTCCTCGATCAGCCGGTGCGCATCGAGCCGCTCCGGCACGATGACGCGATCAACCGAACCGTCCGCCTTGAGCAGGATCTTGCGCTCGGGCAGGTCGAGGTCGAGCGGATCGCGCTCGTCGCGCGCGAGCTTGACCAGCGCATAGGCCGCGTAGAGCGGCTTCAGGATCGGTTCCAGCAGCGGGCCGGTCAAATCGTCGGGCCGCCCGTCGATCGCGGCCTGGGCCTGCGCGTAGCTCAGTTTCGCGGCCGATCGCATCAGCACGCGGTGGAAGCTGTGGGCGCGCTTGCGGCCATCGGGGCCGATCACCAGCCGCACCGCCAGCGCGCCGCGCGGCTGGCCCGGCACCAGCGAGCAGAGATCGTTGGAGATGCGCTCGGGCAGCATCGGCACCACGCGGTCAGGGAAGTAGACCGAATTGCCGCGCGTCAGGGCGTCGCGATCGAGCGCCGATCCCGGCCGTACATAGAAGGCGACGTCGGCGATGGCGACATGGACGACGTAGCCACCCTTGTTGCCGGAATCGGAATCGGGCGCGGCATGCACCGCGTCGTCATGATCCTTGGCGTCGGGTGGATCGATGGTGACGAGCGGCAATTCGCGCCAGTCCTCGCGGCCCTTCAGCGTCGCTGGCTGCGCTTCCTCGGCTTCGCGCACCGCGCCTGGTGCGAAGGCCTGCGGAATCTCGTGGGAATGGATCGCGATCAGGCTGATCGCCTTTTCGCTCGAAAGCGATCCCAGCCGCTCTTTCACCTTGCCGGCGGCGGGGCCATAGCCGCGCGCGCGGATGAGATCGACGCTGACGAGGTCGCCATCCTCGGCGCCGCCGGTGTCGGCAGGCGCAATGTTCAGTTCGCGTCCGGCCTGCTTCTTGTCGACGGGAACCAGCCGGCCGCCGCCGTTGGGGGTTTTGCGGAAGATGCCGAGCAGGCGGGTGCGGGCGTGGTCGATTACCTTGATGACGCGCCCGCGATAGAGCGCGCCGCCGCCCTCATCCAGCTTTTCGACCCGCATCAGCGCGCGGTCGCCGACGCCGGCGGCGGTTCCGGGCTGCGGACGGCGCGGAACGTGAATGCGGATTCTCGGCGCGGGCCCGTCCTGCTCGGTGTCCCACTCGGTGGGCGTCGCCAGCAATTCGCCATCGGTGTCGCGGCCGGTGATGTCGGCGACCACGGTGGCCGGCAGGGTGGCGGGCTCCTGGATCTTCCGCCCGCGTTTGGCGACCGCGCCTTCGTCGGCGAGCTCGCGCAGGATACGCTTCAGCTCAACGCGATCCGCGTTCTTCAGGCCGAACTCGCGGGCGATTTCCCGCGTCCCGACCGTGCCCGGATTGGCGCGGATGAAGGCGACGATGGCGTCCCGGGCCGGAAAGCCATGATCGGGTTTTCTCTTCACTTAACCCCGCGCCTTGCCCGCGCTTTTCTTCGCAGGCGTTTTGGATGCTGTTGGCTTTGCCGCCGATGTCTTGGCGGCCGAGGCGACCGGGGCGCGCGCCTTGCTGACGGCTTCCGGTTTCGGCTTCGCCGCAACCTTCTTCGCGGCCGCCTTCTTGATAGGCTTTGGTGCGTCGGCCGCGGCGGCTTTGGCGGGGGCCTTCTTCGGCGCGGCCTTCCTGGCCCCGCGCTTGACCTTGCCGCCGCCCTTGGCGGCGCGCTCGTCGATCAAGGCGATGGCCTCGGCGAGCGTGATCGTCTCCGGCGTCTTGTCGCTCGGGATCGTGGCGTTGACGCCGCCGGCGGTGACATAAGCGCCGTAGCGGCCGTTCTTCACCGCGACGCCGCCAAGGCTCGGATGCTCGCCCAGCGGCTTGCCGGGATCGGCGCCGAAGCGGCGGCCGCTCGGACCCTTTGCAATCTTCTCCGCGATCAAGGTCACCGCGCGATTGAGGCCGATGTCGAACACCTCGTCGCCGGCTTCCAGGCTCGCATAGGTCTTTTCGTGGCGCACGAACGGGCCGAAGCGGCCGATGCCGGCGGTGATCGGCTCGCCGGTTTCCGGATGCTTGCCGATCTCGCGCGGCAGCGACAACAGTTTCAACGCCAGGTCGAGTTCAATGTCGCCGGGCGACATGTTTTTCGGGAGGCCGGCGCGCCGGGGCTTTTCGCCCTCGGCATAATCCTTCTGCTCGCCGAGCTGGATGTAGGGTCCGAAGCGTCCGGCCTTCACCGTCACATCGCGACCGGTTTCCGGGTCCGGGCCGAGGACGCGGTCGGCGCTGGCCTCGCCATCGGCGGCCAGCGGACGGGTATGGCGGCACTCCGGATAGTTCGAGCAGCCGACAAAGGCCCCGAACTTTCCGGCCTTCAAATTCAGCTTGCCGGTGCCGCAGGTCGGGCACTGCCTGACGTCGCCGCCGTCGGCGCGGGCGGGGTAGATGTGCGGCCCCAGCATGTCGTCGAGGGTGTCCAGCACTTCTGAGACGCGAACGTCCTTGATGTCATTGACCGCGCCGGAAAAGCCGACCCAGAATTCCTTCAGCACCTGTTGCCAGGAAATTTCGTTGTTGGAGATGCGGTCGAGCTGCTCTTCGAGGGCCGCGGTGAAGTCATACTCCACATAACGCGCGAAGAAATTCTCCAGGAACGCGACCACGACGCGGCCCTTGTCCTCGCCGTACAGCCGCTTCTTCTCCAGCTTGACATAGCCGCGGTCCTTCAGCACCTGCAGGATCGAGGCATAGGTCGAGGGACGGCCGATGCCGAGTTCTTCCATCCGCTTGACCAGCGACGCTTCGGAGAAGCGCGGCGGCGGCTCGGTGAAATGCTGGGTGACGGCGAGTTCCTGCTTCTTCAGCGCCTCGCCCGCGCTCATGGCCGGCAGGCGGCGCGAATCCTCGTCGTCAGCTTCGTCGTCCTTGCCTTCCTGGTAGAGCGCAAGGAAGCCGTCGAATTTCACGACCTGGCCGCTGGCGCGCAGTTCGAGCAGGCGGGAGCCCGCCTTCGCCGCGATATCCACGGTGGTTCGTTCCAGTTCGGCCGATTCCATCTGGCTGGCGATGGTGCGGATCCAGATCAATTCATAGAGCTTGGCCTGGTCGGTATCGAGGCGGCGGCGCATCTCGACCGGCCGTCGCGACAGATCGGTCGGTCGGATCGCTTCATGCGCTTCCTGCGCGTTCTTGGCCTTGGTCTGGTACTGGCGCGGCGCGTCCGGCACATAGGCGTTGCCGTAATCCTCGCCGATCACTTTGCGGGCCTGGGTGATCGCGGAGCCGTCGATCTGCACGCCGTCGGTTCGCATGTAGGTGATGAGGCCGGTGGTCTCGCCGCCGATGTCGATGCCTTCATAGAGCCGCTGCGCGATCCGCATCGTATGCGCCGGGGCAAAGCCGAGCTTGCGGCTGGCTTCCTGCTGCAGCGTCGAGGTGGTGAAGGGCGCCTGCGGATTGCGGCGCGCGGGTTTTGCCTCCACGGTCGAAACCGAGAAGCTCGCGGCCTCGATCGCCTTCTTGAGGTCTTCGGCTTCCGCGCCGGTGCCGATATCTAGACGCTGGATCTTCCTGCCGTCGGCGCCGACCAGGCGCGCCTCGAACGCGTCGCCGCGCGGCGTCGTCAGGGTCGCGACCAGCGACCAGTATTCGCGCGGCACGAATTTTTCGATCTCGAGCTCGCGGTCGCAGACCAGCCGCAGTGCGACCGATTGAACGCGTCCTGCCGAGCGCGCGCCCGGCAGCTTGCGCCACAGCACCGGCGACAGGGTGAAGCCGACCAGATAATCCAGCGCCCGGCGCGCCATGTAGGCGTCGACCAGCGCGCCGTCGATCTGGCGCGGCGACTTCATCGCATCGGTCACCGCCTGCTTGGTGATGGCGTTGAACACCACGCGCTCGATCTTCTGGTCCTTCAGCGCGCGCTTCTCCTTCATGACCTCCAGCACGTGCCATGAGATCGCCTCGCCCTCGCGATCGGGGTCGGTTGCCAGGATCAGGCGGTCGGCGCCCTTGAGGGCCTTGGCGATGTCGTTAAGCCGGCCGGCGGCCTTGGGGTCGATCTCCCAGATCATCTGGAAATTGGCCTCGGGATCGACCGATCCGTTCTTGGCGGGGAGGTCACGGACATGGCCGAACGAGGCCAGAACCTCGTAGGAGGCGCCCAGATATTTGTTGATCGTCTTGGCCTTCGCCGGCGACTCCACGATGACGATATTCATGTTATTCCAATAGCTTACAGGGAAATGTGAAGGAGGGTTCCGCAAGACTCGCGGGTCAGCCTGTTGGCAGCGAACATGGGTGGTAGGGAGGCCCCTGTCAAATCGGCAGATGTTAACGGGGCCCTTTGGGCGGTCGCGCAGCGATCCGGTTCCCCAGTCAAGTAGAGCCTGGGAGCCCGTGAGGACAGACGCGTATATGTTTGATTACAATACAATATTGTCAGTTACCGATGCGGTGGCCAACGAGGGTCCCGGCATCGCCGCCGCCGGGACCGCGGTCCGCTAGATCAGAGACACCAGCCCGCCGCCATGGCGCTCCAGGCGTCCGGCAAGTTCCAGTTCGAGCAGGACGGCGCGCACGCTCGCCGGCGAGGTTCCGGCCATCCGGATCAGGTCGTCGAGGCTGACCGGGCTTGGTCCCAGCAAGCCAATGATGCGATCGCGGTCGCCCGCATCGGTCTCGAAATCGAGTGGCTCGCCATCGGGCTCGCCGGCTCCCAGCGCCAGCGGGCGTTCCATGATCGGCGCGACGGCATCGATGACGTCGCCGGCTTCGGTGACCAGAGTTGCACCCTGTTTGATCAGATCGTTGGCGCCGGCGGCGCGCGGGTCGAGCGGCGAGCCCGGCACGGCGAAAACCTCGCGGCCCTGCTCGGCGGCCATTCGTGCCGTGATCAGCGAGCCGGAGCGGTGCGCGGCCTCCACCACCACGACGCCGAGCGATGCGCCGGAAATCAGGCGGTTGCGGCGGGGAAAGTCGCGGGCGCGCGGTATGTGGCCGAGCGGCATTTCGGAGATCGCGCCGCCACGTTCGAGCAGGGCGGCCAGCAAATCCTCGTGCTCGGCCGGATAGATCCGGTCGTGGCCACCGGCCAGCACGGCGACCGTGCCGCTGCCGATCGTGGCGCGATGCGCGGACTGATCGATGCCGCGCGCCAGCCCGGAGATGACGACGAAGCCGGCCTCGCCGAGGTCGCGCGCCAGCTGGCCGGCGAATTTCAGCCCGGCGCCGGAGGCGTTGCGGGAACCGACGATCGCAATCATCGGCCCCATCAGCGCCTCAGGCGCGCCCCGCACGCCGAGCAGAGGCGGCGCATCGTCCAGCGTCGCCAGCCGGGGCGGATAGGCGGCTTCGCCCGGCGCTACCAGCGCCACGCCGATCTTGCCAGCGGCCGCGAGTTCGGCGCGTGCTTCGTCCTCGCCGCAGATGCGCCCCGAACGCGTGGCGCCGCCACGTCGCGCCAGATCGGGTAGCCGTTCCAGCGCCGCTTGCGCATTGCCGAAATGGGCGATGAGCGAGTTGAAGGTGCGCGGGCCGACATTGTCGCTGCGGATCAGCCGCAGCCGGTGGAGGCGTTCGGTGTCGGAGAGACGCAGAGTGCTGGGCGCCCGGTCATGCATGCGGGCGCAGCTTTGCCCAACCGGAGATTGCGATCAACCGGTTTGATGGCGCAAGGCGCTTCCGCTTGCTCAATACCGGCGCGCTCCCTAACCTGCGTCGTCACCCTAGGAAACACGTCGCCATGATCTCGCTCGCCGAACTCCAGCGCCGTATCGATGCCGGCGAGCTTTCCGCAGACGCCGCCATCGCGCAGTCGCTGGAGGCGATCGGCGCGCAGGATGAGGCCATCGGCGCGTTCGTTTGCCATGCCGACCATGCCAGGGCGCAAAGCGCGGGGCCGCTGCGCGGCATCGCGGTCGGAATCAAGGACATCATGGACACGGCGGATTTCCCGACCGAGATGGGGTCACCGATCTACCGGGGACACCGGCCGCGCGGCGATGCGGCCGTGGTGATGCTCCTAAAGCAGGCAGGCGCGACCATCATCGGCAAGACCACGACCACGGCGTTCGCCTCGGTCGATCCGACCGCGACGCTCAATCCGCGCAACCAGGCCCATACGCCCGGCGGATCGTCATCCGGCTCGGCGGCCGCGGTTGCAGCCGGCATGGTCCCGCTGGCGCTGGGCACCCAGACCGGCGGCTCGATGATCCGGCCGGCCTCGTTCTGCGGCGTCGCCGCGATCAAGCCGTCGTACCGCCTGCTGCCGACCGTCGGCGTGAAATGCTATTCGTGGACGCTCGATACCGTGGGCCTGTTCGCATCAGGCGTCGATGACGTCGCGCGCGGGCTTGCGGCGATGACCGGGCGGGGCGAATTGCTGCTGCCGTCCACCATTGCGACCCCGCGCATCGGCGTCGTGACGCAGGATTTTGCCGGCGCGCCGGAGGCGTCAGGCGCGGAGGCATTGCGGATCGCGGCAAAGGCGGCCGAGCGCGCCGGCGCCTCGTTGCGCGAATTGACCATGCCCGCGATTATCGCCGAGGCGTGGCGCGCCCAGCCGGTGGTGCAGGAATTCGAGGCGCACCGGGCGCTCGCCTGGGAGTACCGCGAGAACTACGATGCCATGGCGCCGCTGTTGCGGGCCAGGCTTGACGATAGCCGGGACACGACCCCGGCGGCCTATGACGCGGCGGTGGAAACCGCCGATCGCGCGCGACAGGCTCTGGCACGTGTGTTCGAGGACATTGACGTGCTGCTGACCTTGTCGGCGCCCGGCGCCGCGCCGCACGGCTTGGCCTCGACCGGCGACGCCCGTTACAACCGGCTGTGGACGCTGATGGGGGTGCCCTGCGTCAATGTTCCCGCGCTGATCGCGGACGGCGGCTTGCCGGTGGGGGTGCAGGTGATCGCGCGGTATGGCGCGGATGCGCAGGCGTTGGTGGCGGCGCGATTCGTCGAGCAGGCGCTGGCGCGGCGATAGGGCTACTTCGCGCCGATCTTGCCTTCGGTGCCTGCCTGCAGCCGCTTGATGTTCTCGCGGTGCTTCCAGAACAGCAGCAATGTCAGAACGACTGCGAGCGACGCCAGCGCGGGATGGCCGAACCACCACAGGAAAAGCGGCGTGACAAAGGCTGCGACCAGTCCCGAGAGCGACGAATAGCGCGTGGCAAAGGCGGTCGCGAGCCAGATCAGGCAGAACATCAGGGCTGCCGGCCAGAACAGACCGATCAGGACACCGATATAGGTGGCGACACCCTTGCCGCCGTTGAATTTGAGCCAGACCGGAAACAGATGGCCGAGGAACGCGCCCAGCGCCGCCAGCATCGCCGCATGCGGGCCGCCGTAATAACCCATGAGGACCACCGCGAGCGTGCCCTTGAGTGCGTCGCCGATCAGGGTCGCCGCGGCGAGGCCCTTGTGGCCGGTGCGCAGCACGTTGGTGGCGCCGATGCTGCGCGAGCCGATCGAACGCAGGTCCTGGGTGCCGGCGAATTTGGTCAGCACCAGCCCGAACGGAATCGAGCCGAGCAAATAGCCGACCGGCAACGCCAGCGCGAGGAATGCATCCGACATCATGAACGTTGCTCCCGCCGCGCCTTGTTTCCTGCGCTAGAGCGGGATGACTTTTCTTCGAATCGTCATCCCGGTCCAGCTCATTATTTCTTAAGCATGATCTTTTCGGAAAACCGCTACACACTTTTCCGGTTCATGCTCTAGACATGCTCATAGACGGTTCGTCCGCCCACGATAGTACGGGCGACGCGGCCCGAAAAGCGGGCTTCGTCGAAAGGCGTGTTCTTGCATTGCGATTTGAGGTCGGCGGGATCGAGCACCCATGGCGTATCCGGATCGATCACGACCACATCGGCCGGGGAACCGGCGCGCAGCGAGCCGCCGGGAAGGCCGAGCAGTTCCGCAGGCCTGGTCGACATCGCCCGGATCAGCGTCTTGAAATCCATCTCGCCATTGTGGATCAGGCGTAGCGCCGCCGGCAGCATGGTCTGCAGCCCGACCGCGCCGCTAGCGGCTTCCGCGAACGGCAGCCGCTTGACCTCGACATCCTGCGGATTGTGGTCGGACATCACGACGTCGATCAAGCCGGAGGCGAGGGCGGCGACCAGCGCGAGGCGGTCGTCCTCGGTGCGCAGCGGCGGCGACAGTTTCAGGAAGGTGCGATAGGGGCCGATGTCGTTCTCGTTCAGGGTGACGTGGTTGATCGAGACCGAAGCTGAGACGGCGAGCCCGGCGTCGCGCGCGCGCTTGAGGATTTCCAGCGACTCGATCGACGACAGCGAGGCGGCGTGGTAGCGCCCGCCGGTCAGCGCCACCAGCCGCATGTCGCGCTCCAGCATCACGGCTTCGGCGGCGTTGGGAATGCCGACGAGACCTAGCCTGGCGGCGAATTCGCCCTCGTTCATCACGCCTTCGCCGACGAGGTCGGGGTCCTCGGTGTGATGCACGATGAGCGCGTCGAAATCCCGCGCATAGGTCAGCGCGCGGCGCATCACTTGGGCGTTGGTGACGCTCTTGTCGCCATCGGTGAAGGCGACCGCGCCGGCCGCCTTCAATAGTCCGATCTCGGTCATCTCCTCGCCGCGCATGCCCTTGGTCAGCGCCGCCATCGGGTAGATGTTGACGATCGCGGTGTCGCGGGCGCGGCGCAGCACGAAGTCGACCGTCGCGGAATTGTCGATGACCGGCGAGGTGTCCGGCTGGCAGATGATGGTGGTGATGCCGCCGGCGGCCGCGGCCTGGCTGGCGGAGGCAAAGGTTTCGCGATGGCCGGCGCCGGGCTCGCCGACAAAGGCGCGCATGTCGATCAGCCCGGGGGCGACGATCTTGCCGGCGCAGTTGACGATGTCGGTGCCTTCGGGGACGCCGGCGGCGCCGATGCCGCGCCGGGCGTCACGGATCACGCCGTCGGCGATCAGGACGTCGCCAGGGCCGTCGAAATCCCTGGAGGGATCGATGATGCGGGCGTTGGCAAGCAGGATGGGGCGGCGGTCGGTCAGCATCTCAGGCGTTCGGCAGGTTGCGGGCGAGCGCTTCCAGCACCGCCATCCGCACCGCCACTCCCATTTCCACCTGTTCGCGGATCAGCGACTGCGCGCCGTCGGCCACGATCGAGTCGATCTCCACGCCGCGGTTCATCGGCCCCGGATGCATCACCAGCGCATCCGGTTTGGCGTAGGCCAGCTTCTTCTGATCGAGGCCGAAATAATGGAAGTATTCCTGGCTCGAGGGTACGAAGGAGCCGTTCATGCGCTCGCGCTGCAGCCGCAGCGTCATGACGATGTCGGCGCCGTTGAGGCCCTCGCGCATGTCGCGCGCGACCTCGACGCCCATCCGCTCGATGCCGCGCGGCAGCAGCGTCGAGGGCGCCACCACGCGGACGCGGGCGCCCATGGTGTTGAGCAGCAGGATATTGGAGCGCGCCACCCGCGAGTGCATCACGTCGCCGCAGATCGCGATGACGAGCCCTTCCAGCCGGCCCTTGTTGCGGCGGATGGTGAGCGCGTCCAGCAGCGCCTGGGTCGGATGCTCATGGCTGCCGTCGCCGGCGTTGATCACGGAACCGTCGACCTTGCGGGCGAGCAGTTCCACCGCGCCGGAGGCGTGGTGGCGCACCACCAGGATGTCCGGGTGCATGGCGTTGAGGGTCATCGCGGTGTCGATCAGCGTCTCGCCCTTGCGGATCGAGGACGAGGAAACCGACATGTTCATGACGTCGGCGCCGAGCCGCTTTCCGGCCAGTTCGAACGAGGATTGGGTACGGGTCGAGGCCTCGAAGAACAGGTTGACCTGGGTGCGACCGCGCAAGCTGGTGCGCTTCTTGTCCACCTGGCGGTTGAGCTCGACATACTCCTCGGAGAGGTCGAGCAGGCCGGTGATGTCGGCAGCCGAAAGCCCCTCGATTCCCAGCAGGTGCCGGTGTCCGAGGACGAAGGTCGATTTCGATGCAGGGGTCATTAAAGCCAGAGCTATAGGCAGAGATGCCGCGCGGGGCAAGTCACAAATCCCCCGGCCGGACTTATCCACCAGCGCTTCGGCAACAGGGTAAACGCCGCCGGATGGTGTTGCGGGCCCGGAGTTAGGCTAGGATGGCGCGGATCGGCACGAGATGCATGAGGCCATGGAAAAGCTACGGCATTTCATTCAATCCGTTCGGATCGCCTCGCGGACGCTGCTGATGGCGGTCGCATGGCTCGTGCTCGCCGGCCTGGCGGCCACGCCGGCCGCCGCCGAGCGGCGGATCGCGCTTGCCATCGGCAATGATCTCTATCCCAATCTGCCCGCCGACCGGCAGCTGAAGAAGGCCGCCAACGACGCCACCACGATCGCGGCGACCCTGAAATCGCTGGGTTTCGAGGTGATCGTCGGCACCAATCTCGGCCGCCAGGCGATGATCGACAAGCTTGCGGAGTTCACCGCGCGGCTGCAGCCGGGCGACACGGCGGCCTTGTTCTTTGCCGGCCATGGCGTCGCGATCGCGGGCGTCAACTACCTGGTCCCGAGCGACGTGCCGGCCGTCACCGAAGGCGCGGAAGCGCGGGTGCGCGGAGCCTCGCTCGCCGAGCCCGACCTGATTGCCGAGTTGCAGGCAAAGTCGGTCCGGGTGGCGCTGCTGGTGATCGACGCCTGCCGCGACAATCCGTTCCCGCGCGCCGCCGGCCGCTCGATCGGCAACACGCGGGGGCTCGCCGACGCCCGTCCTGCGCGCGGCATCTTCACGCTGTATTCCGCCGGCATCGGCCAGACCGCGCTGGACCGGCTCGGCGGCCGCGACGCCGCCCACAATTCGGTGTTCACGCGGGTATTCGCCGAGCAGTTGAAGCGCCCCGACCTGCATCTGGGCGACCTCGCCGTCGAGGTGCGCGAGCGCGTCGCCGCGCTGGCGCTGCAGGCCACCGACGAGCAGGGCCAGCCGGCGCCGCACGAGCAGACGCCGGCCTATTACGATCAGACCCTCGGCGGCCGCATCTACCTCGCCGGGCTGTCGAGCGCCAACCGCATCGAGCAACCGGAGACCAAGTTTGCAAGCGCGTCGCCGGAACCGGAGCGGGCGGCGCGAACGTCGCGGCCGGGCGCGCCGGGCGAAAGCTGCGCCCGCAACGGCGCCGAGACCTATTGCGTCAGTTCGGTGCTCAAGCCGCAGTTCGGCAATTCCTACGGCGCGCAGAACCTGTTCAACGCTTCCAGCGCCACCGCGTGGGTGGAGGGCAGGGACGGCAATGGCGTCGGCGAGTGGATCACGGTCGAGTTCGACGCCGTGCGGCTGGTGAAATCCATCCACGTCCAGAACGGCTACCAGAAGAACAACGACATCTTCCGCAAGAACAACCGCGTGCGCCAGTTGCGCGCGGTGTTCTCGCAAGGCGAGACGCAGACGTTCAGTCTGCGCGATGGCCTCGGCGAGGAAGTTCTGACATTGCCGACGCCGGTACGGGCCTACTGGGTCAAGTTCATCATCGAGGACGTCTGGGCCGGCAACAAATACACGGATACCGCGATCAGCAAGCTGCTGGTCGGCTCGGAGCGGGTGCAGTGATCCGTGCCAGGAGGCGCGCCAAGGCATCGATGGCGCTTGCTGCGGTCTGCCTGGCAAGTTGTCTCGCCAGCGCAGTCGCTGAGGCGCAAAAGCTGCCGTCCGGCTTCGTCTATCTGCGTGACATCGACCCGACCATCCTCCAGGACATTCGCTACGCGGGCTCGAACAACTTCGTCGGGCGACCGCTCCGGGGGTATGACGCCGCCGAATGCGTGGTGAAGCGTGAGGTCGGCGTGCTGCTGCGGCAAATCCAGCAAGAGCTGGCGCCGCAGGGTCTGTCGCTGAAGATGCTGGATTGCTACCGCCCGGCGCGGGCGACCGCCGACATCGTGGTCTGGTCGCGCGACGGCCACGAAACCCGAGCGCAGAAGCGCTACCACCCGGCGCTCGACAAGGTCGATCTGTTTCGCCTCGGCTACATCGCCGAACGCTCCGGCCATTCCACCGGCGCCGCGCTCGACCTCACGCTGGTCGATCTGAAAGCCGACAACTCAGCCACGTTCGACCCCGCCCGGGATTACGCCGACTGCGTCGCCAACGCCGACATTCGCGCGCCGGAAGGCAGCGTCGACATGGGCACCGGCTTCGACTGTTCCGACGTCAGGTCGCACACCCAGGCGACATCGATCACGGCGGCCCAGCGCCGGTGGCGGCAGAAACTGGTAGAGGTGATGACGCGGCGAGGATTCGTAAACTATTGGAAGGAATGGTGGCATTTTTCGCTGCCGGGGGCGGGCGGCCAGGCCTATGATTTCCCGATTCCGCGACGCAACTGATTTTCGGCTTGTCAGGACCCGCCATGAGACAGGTGCCGTTCGAGACCCACGAGGTGTTCAACCAGTCGCCGCCGTTTTGCGACGTCGATCTGTATGCGCTCGACAGGCCGCTGGTCGAGGCGGTCGCTGCCAATGGCGGCGGCGGGGCGGCGGACGAACTGACGGAGTTCGGCAGGCACTGGGGCTCGGCCGCGGTGGCGGAGCAGGGCCGCGCCGCCAACGAAAACACGCCGAAGCTGCGCAGCTTCGATTCGCGCGGCAACCGCCGCGACGAGGTTGAATATCATCCCGCCTACCACGAGCTGATGGCGCAAAGCGCGCGGGCTGGCCTCCATAACTCCACCTGGAACGCGGCGGGCAAGCCGGAAGGCGGCGCCTCCGAGGTGATCCGCGCAGCGAAGTTCTACATGGCCGCGCAGGTCGAGACCGGGCATCTCTGCCCGATCACCATGACGCGGGCGTCGGTCGCGGCGCTGGCCGAGCAGCCGGACCTGCTGGCGAAAGTGATGCCGGTACTGGGGACACGCGTCTATGACCCGGCTTTTGCGCCTTGGCCGACCAAGCGCGGCATGATGCTCGGCATGGGCATGACCGAGAAGCAGGGCGGCACCGATGTGCGCTCCAACATGACCTGGGCGGAAAGGGACGGCGAAGCCTTCCGGATCACCGGCCATAAATGGTTCATGTCGGCGCCGATGTGCGACGCCTTTCTGGTGCTGGCCCAGGCCGAGGAGGGATTGAGCTGCTTCTTCATGCCGCGCTTTGCGCCCGATGGATCGATCAACGCGATCCGGTTTCAGCGGCTCAAGGACAAGCTCGGCAACCGTTCCAATGCGTCTACAGAGGTGGAATTTCACGGCGCCTATGCCGAGCGCGTCGGCGCCGAGGGCAAGGGCATCAGGACCATTATCCAGATGGTGCAGTTGACGCGGCAGGATTGCGCAATTGCGTCCGCCGGCCTGATGCGATCCGGGCTGGCGCATGCGCTGCACCACGCAAGGCACCGCAGCGTGTTCCAGAAGCACCTCGCCGATCAGCCGCTGATGCAGGCGGTGCTGTCGGACATGGCGCTGCATGTCGAGGCCGTGGTCGCGCTGGTCATGCGGCTGTGCCGGTCGTTTGACCATGCGCCTGACGACGCGAAAGAGGCCGCCTATATGCGGTTGCTGACGCCCGCGATCAAATACTGGGTCTGCAAGAGTGCGCCGGGCTTTCTCTACGAAGCGATGGAGTGCCTGGGCGGCAATGGCTACGTGGAGGAAGGCATTCTGGCGCGGCACTACCGGGAGGCGCCGGTCAATGCGATCTGGGAGGGTTCCGGCAACGTGATGTGCCTCGACGTCCTGCGCGCGATGTCGCGCGAGACCGACGCCGCGCTGGCCGTGCTGCGCGACCTGACCCAGCAGACGAAGGGCTTGTCCGGGGCTGCGGAAGCGGTGACTTCGATCGTGAAGGCCTTCCGCAACCCCGATTCGGAGCGCGTGGCGCGGCTGACGGTCGAAAGGCTGGCGCTGCTGGCCGCGGCCGCTGCGCTCAATGCAGTGTCGCCGCGACCCGCTGAACTGTTTGCCGCCGCCCGCCTTGCGGGGAATCACGCCAGCATGTACGGCGCAGTCGATCTGGCGGCCGACGACATTCGCGGATTGCTCGAACGGGCGCTGCCGTGAACCGGGCGTGTCCAGGAAAGCATGGCTCACCGCGATGACGTCCACCCCGGCGACGTCCAGCTCATTGAAAGCCCACTGATGGATTCCCTTACCCCCGCCGGTCCGGCCGCTGTTGCGCTGGCGACCCCCGATCAGCAACGGCCGCCGCGAATCTGGAAGTTCTGGGGCACGGCGCTGTGGGGCCTGTTCATCTTTGCCGGCATGTTCGTCGGCCAGGCCACCGTCATTGGCTATTTCGTGCTGAGGCAGGGCGGGCCGTTCGATCTCGCCGAGGCGATCCGCATCGTCGGCGGCGGGCTGACGATCTCGCTCTCGGTCATCATGGGGTTGCCGGCGGTGCTGTTCGCAGCCTGGATCGCGATCCGGCCGACTCGCACGCCCTTCGCCGATTATCTGGCGCTGCGCTGGACCTCGTGGCGCAACGTCATGATCGGGGTGGTCGCGCTGGCCGTGCTGGTCGGTTGCTGGGACCTGTTGTCGCGCGCGCTCGGGCGCGAGGTGACGCCGGGCTTCATGGGCGAGGTGCTGAAATCGGCGCAGGTCGACGGCGCGGTGTGGCTGCTGGTGATCGCCTTTTGCGTCGCCGCCCCGGTTTCGGAGGAGATTCTGGCGCGTGGCTTTCTCTATCGCGGCTGGTCGGAATCGCGCATCGGCGTTGTCGGCGCCATCTTCCTGTCGTCGCTGGCGTGGACTTCGGTGCATCTGCAATACGACTGGTTCTTTTTCGGCGAGGTGTTTTCGATCGGGCTGTTGCTCGGTTATCTCCGCTATCGCACCGGCTCGACGTGGCTGACCGTCGTCCTGCACGGCGTCAACAATTCGGCGGCCACGGTCCAGACGTTCTGGCTGGCGGGCTCGTAGCTATAGGAGGGCGGCGAGCGCAATCGCGATCGGCATCGTCACCGCCGCCAGAATGGTCTGCAGCGTGATGATCTGGGCCAATAGCGGCGCGTCGCCGTTCATCTGCCGGGCCAGCACATAGGCGCTCGACGACGCCGGCACCGCCGAACATGCGGCCACGATCGAAAGGCTGGAGCCGGTCAGGCCGAATTTCAGCGCCAGCGTCACTGCGATGACGGGCATCAGCACCAGCTTGAGGAACACGGCGACCGAGGCGGCAAGGCTCGGCCGGAACATGCCTTCGAGCTGCAGGCCGGCGCCGGTGACCAACAGGCCGATGGCGAGCGAGGAGCGCCCGAGCGCATCGGCGACCTCGTGCCATAGTTTGGGGAGCGGGACGTGGGCGAGGTTGAGCGCAAGCCCGATCGCGCAGGCCCAGATCAGGGGATTGGCCACTACGGTCAGAAAGATGGAGCCGATCGACCGCTTTTCCGGCGACGCGTAATGCGCCAGCACCGCGACGCTGAACACGTTGACCAGCGGAATGATGGCGACCATGGCGACGGCGGCCAGCGCCAGCCCGAGATCGCCAAACAAATTGCCGGAGACGGCGAGCGCGACATAGGTCTGCCAGCGGGTTGCGCCCTGGAAGATCGAGGTAAAGGCAGGGCCATCGACCGAAACGCGCGCCAGCAGCGGCCGCAGCGCCAGGCACAGTAGCGACATCAGCAGAACCGAAAGCAGCAGTGCGCCGCCGACGCCGGCGACCGGTACCTGTCCGAGGTCGGCCCTGGCCAGCGACTGCACCAGCAGGACCGGAAACAGCACGTAATAGGTCAGCCGCTCCAACCCGTGCCACTGCGTGTCCGGCCGGATCAGCGTCCGCTTCAGGATGAAGCCGAGCACGATCAGCAGAAACACCGGCAGCAGCGCCGCCGTGACGACCGCCATCGTCAGCGATCCCTGCGCAGTTTCGAAAGCCGGTCCAGCGCGCCCTGCAGGATGAAGATGGCGGCATGCTCGTCGATCACCTCGGCGCGGCGCGCGCGGCTGACATCCATGCCGATCAGCTCGCGCTCGACCGCCGCGGTGGAAAGCCGCTCGTCCCAAAGCGCGATCGCGAGGCCGGTCAGGTTGGAGAAATTGCGGGCAAAGGCGCGGGTCGATTGCGCGCGGGGCCCCTCGCTGCCGTCCATGTTGATGGGCAGTCCGAGCACGAAGCCGACGGCGTTGCGTTCGCCCGATATCGCCAGCAGCCGCGCCGCATCGGCCTTGAACGCCGTGCGATGCAGCGTTTCGACGCCAGTGGCCAGCCGGCGGTCGGGGTCGGAGACCGCGACGCCGATGGTCTTGGTGCCGAGATCGAGGCCTATGAGGGCGCCGCGCTCGGGCCAGTGCGCGACGGCTTCGATCAGCGGGAGAATGGGGGCGGGCATGGTCCCGCATAACACCGGCGAGGCGCGGGCGCAAAGCCGATCCTGGCGCGGCGCCTTTGACGGGGGCGCCACGCCAGCTGTCGTTGACGCCTTACCGGATCGCGACCGGGTTGATCATGCTTTGAACCGCGCCCTTGAAGCGCGGGTGGCCGAGGACGAACATGAACTCGTAGGCCTTGTCCTTGGCGAGTTCGGCCGTATCCAGGTTTTCGAGGATGTAGGTGCCGCTCATCGGCAGCAGGATCTGATGCACCTCGAAGACGTTCTTGGTTTCGAACGGAACGGCTTCGAGGCCCCAGGTATCGGCGCCTACCGCGACGACGCCCTTGCTGACGAGGTATTTGGCGCCCTCGACGCCGAGGCCGGGTTCACCGGCGCCGAAACGCTTGTCGTCCTTGCCGATCAGGCTGAGCCAGCCGGTGTGGAAGATCACGACATCGCCCTGGCGGATTTCGACGCCCTGCTTCTTGGCGACCTCCTCGATCTCCTTGACGTTGAAAGCAGTGCCTTCCTTGATGACGTCGGTGCCGTAATGGGCCGCCATGTCCAGCAACACGCCGCGGGCCACCATCGGCGGGATTTTTTCGACGCCGAGCTTTTTCAGGCCGGTCGGATCGGCGAATTCAAGCAGCTTGTTGCCGTTGTAGTAGACGTGCTCGACGCCGATATGGCCGAGGCCGTCGAGCTGGCTGCCGACGCCGACCCAACCCTCGATGATGTCGTCATTATAGGTGGTCTTGGTCGGTCCGAGGCCGGGGCTGCCGGCCTGGCCGGGCTGCACCACCGTGATCTTGAAGGCGCGTGGCGGATAGGCGGGAGTAGCAGAGCCGACCGGGATGCCGAGCGCATAGGTCTTGCCGGTCTTGATCAATCCCGCCGCCTTGACCACGAGTTCGGGCGTCATGTAGTTCGCAGCGCCGATCTCGTCGTTCGGTCCCCATTTGGATTTGGTCCAGTCCTGAGCGCTTGATGTTCCGGCCGTGCCGCACAGCAAGGCAACAGAAAAGCTCAATACCAACGCAACGCGCATCGCAGTTCCTCCCAGAGTTGACGTTATGGTTCTTGACAGTTAGCGCGTCATCCTAACGTAGGAGTTGGTGGCGAACCAAAGAATATTTTTGCGCCGAGTTTGATCGAAGGAGCGCGGCGCGAAAGCGCGCAGTGGTAAGTGGTTTGTTGCGAAAATATGACGGAGATCGTCCCGCGCGGCGGAGCGATCGTGAAATGGGGATGACGCGATGGACGCGTTGAGCATGTTCGGTCTGTTCGCGGTCACCGCAATGCTGGTGACCTACGCGCTGGAGGAGCGCCATCACGGGTTCATCCTCGGCTTTGCCGGCGCCTGCGTCCTCGGCTCCGCTTATGGCTTTCTTCAGGGGGCCTGGCCGTTCGGTGTGGTCGAGGCCATCTGGGCCGGTGTCGCGTTGCGGCGCTGGATCATCCGGCGTTCTTCATCCGCCCAAGCATTGACCTAGCGGTTGTCGCTGAGTTACCTTGACGCATTCAGGTAGTGTACTCTTTTTTCAATTTTTTTCGGTCCGCGCCAGATGGCCCTCGTCGCCAGCAAGCCTATCGGAAGACGGAGCTAAACTCGCCGAACAGGTAGCGACGTGCGGTTTTGCGCGCCCGTTGTCGCGTGAGTTTTTTAGAGCGCTCGCTGATTTTGATCGGAGATGACGATGCTCATGAAACGCGGGATCATTGCCGCCTCGGAACGACGCTTCAAGCAAGCGGATTTCTCGCCCGCCGCGCTGGACCGGAAACTCGGCGACGGGCCAATCTCCATGACGGTCGAGCAGAAGCGGGCCCGCTTGCGCCAGTTGCTGGCGCAAACCGATGATGCCGTGGCCGCCCGGATCGGGCTTGAACGGATCATCAGCGGCAACGAACTCGACGGCATCAATTTTCTGGCCAAGGGCGTCATTGCCGCGCGATCTGTCTGCCGCATCCAGCTCAAGGATGCGCGCGCAAACCTGTTGGGCTATGCGTCGGGTTTCCTGATCGCTCCCGGGCTGCTGATGACCAACAACCACGTGTTCGGCCGACCGGGCGACGCGCTCAACTCGGTTGCCGATTTCGACCATGAGTTGGACGTCGCCGGCATGGAGCGGGAGCCCGTGCGGTTCGGCTTCGAGCCCGACAAATTGTTCTACACCAACGACAGGCTCGACTATTCGATCGTGGCGGTGGCGCCGGTATCATTGGTCGGCGGCCGAAGACTGATCGATTGGGGATGGCTGCCGCTCAGCGCGCAGCCGGGCAAGGGCGACCCCGGCGAATATCTGACGATCATCCAGCACCCCAGCGGACAGCCCAAGCAGATATGCGTTCGTGACAACAAGCTGCTGAAATATGCCGGGGATTTTGTCTGGTACATGACCGACACCAGTTCCGGCTCGTCAGGCGCTCCGGCGTTCAACCGGTTCTGGCAGGTGATCGCCCTGCACCATAGCGGCGTCCCGAAAAAGGATGGACAGGGCCGCATCCTCACCAAGGACGGCAAGGTGTGGGATCCGTCGATGGACGAAACCTCGATCGAGTGGATCGCCAATGAGGGTGTTCGCGTCAGCGCCATCGTCGCCGATCTGAAGGTGACGGTCGGCTCGCATCCGCTGGTGAAGCCGGTCCTCGACGAAGTGCAACCGCCGCTGCCTTCGACGGAAAAGACGCCCCTACCACCCGCTGCGCCTCCTTATGGAAACAATGAGCTCTGGTTCGAGCAGTCCGGCGACAGGACCTCGCTGGTGATACCGTTGCGTATTCCTGTGCCATTGTTCCAGAAGAGCGTCCAGGACCGCTCGGAAGCAGGGCCGGTTCAGGCGCCAACGGCGCCGCCAGCCCCGCCGGTCGGCGGCGCCCGTATTGGCCTGCTCACGGGTCGGCCGATGGAGGCCGTGCATATCGACCAGTCCACTTTGGGATCGCGGCGGGGCTTCAAGCCGAACTTCATCGGCGCGGGAAAACTCTCGGTGCCGCTGCCGCAAATTCCGGCCTCCCTCAAATCGAAGGTCGCCAGGCTGAAGTCCGCTTCCTCAAAATTCGAGCTGAAATACTTCAACTACAGCGTGGTCATGAACAAGGAGCGCAAACTGGCCTTCTTCAGTGCCGTCAATATCGACGGCGGCGCGCAGCAGGACGTCGGCAAGCGCGAGGGCGATTCCTGGCTGCGCGATCCCCGGATCGACGAGGACTTCCAGATCGGCAACGAGTTCTATGGCAAGCAAAAGACGTTTGAAGCCGACCGCAGCGCCAATCCGTTCGATCGCGGGCATCTCGTCCGCCGCCTCGACGCAACCTGGGGCGACAGCGTCGAAGAGGCCAAGGCGCACGGCGACGACTCCTTTCACTTCACCAATTGCGCGCCGCAATTCTGGTCCTTCAACCAGGGCAAGCAGCTATGGGCGGGGTTGGAGGATTACACGCGCGACGAGCTGCTGCAGCGCCGTGACCGGGGCGTGGTTTTGAACGGGCCGATCTTCGACGGTCCTGATGCCGACGACGCCGATCTGCCCGACCCGTCAGGCAAGCCGCACAAGGACCCGGTCTTCGGCGGCGTGGCGATCCCGAAATACTTCTGGAAGATACTGGTCAGCAAGCACAACGACCGCCTCAAGGCGGCGGCTTTCATTGTCAGCCAGCGGCATCTCGTCATGGATATCGACAGGATCCGGGATGCGGAGAAGCTTTCGGCGGAGGATGTCCGGGTCTTCCAGGTCTCGATCACGGACCTTGCGAAACTCACCAGGCTGGACTTCGGCAAATTGCTACAGGCCGACTCGCTTGAGGCCACCGCTGCGGGGCCTCGCCTGATCGAGACCTTCGACGACATCAGGATCTAGCCGCTCAAGCTTCAGGCGGCGATCACCTCGGCATTATTGCCGAGGCAGGCGGCGAAACCCTGCAATGCGCTGTATCGATGGGCGCTGCGGCGGGTGATGAACAGCGTGTCGACCCCGGATTGCGCCGGGTCGAGCGTGTGAATGCTGACAGTCTCGTTCCGTCCGACCACGGCGCGCGGCAGCAGCGTCACGCCCATGTCGGCGGCGACGCAGCCGATCATGCCGTCGAGCGTGCCCAATTCGAACCGGGCGGAAGACGGCCAGCCGAGCTCCGAGAAGACCTGCTCCAGTCGTTGCCGGTAGGTGCAGCCGGTACGGAAAACCAGCGCGGTAGGTCCGGACTCCGGCGTGCCCGCGCGCAAGGCGCCGAGGCTCGTCCATTGTCTTGCCGTCACCAGCACCAGCTCTTCCCGGAACGCGAGCGTTGCGTTGAGCTCGGCGTGATCGATGGGGCCAGCCACGAACGCGCCGTCGAAGGTGCCGTTGAGCACGCCGGCCACCAGCTCGGCGGTTGTGGCGGTCCGCAGGCTCAGCCGCACCGCCGGGAAGCGGCGATGAAATTCAGCCAGCAGCGGTGGCAGGCGCACCGCGGCCGTTGTCTCCAACGAGCCGATCGCTAGCGGTCCCTTGGGTTCACCGTCGTCTCGCGCGGCCAGCATCGCCTCGCGCGACAGCGCCGCCATCCGCTGCGCATAGGGCAGCAGTCGTCTTCCAGCGCCGGTCAATGTCATGCCGCGGCTGTGACGCTCGAACAAAGCGGTGCCGATTTCGGCTTCCAGCGCCTTGACCCGTTGCGTGATGTTGGATTGGACGGTGTTGAGTTCGTCGGCGGCGCGGGTGATCCCGCCGAGGCGGGCGACGGTCGAAAAGGTCAGGAGATCGCTCAATTCCATGGCGAGGTCCGTTTCATTTTAGAGATGGCAGAATTCTATGTTATTCATTTTTAGTGAATGTTAGTTGGGTCTAGACTGGCTGTCCAGATTGCGAGTTGGATATGCCGATGCCCGCGCCTGACCCGCATCTTCAATCCAATCGAGCGAGCCGAACCATGTGGCCAGACCGCCGGATCATCGACCTCTTCAAGACCGAATTTCCGATCGTGCTGGCGCCGATGGCCGGCGTCATGGACGCGGAGCTGGTGATCGCGGCGGCGCAGGGCGGGGCGCTGGGTTCGCTGCCCTGCGCGATGATCTCGCCCGAGAAGGCGCGCGAACAGGTCAACATCATCCGCCAGCGCGTCACCGCGCCGATCAACATGAATTTTTTCTGTCACACGCCGGTCGAGGCCGATCCCGCGCGCGAGGCCGGGTGGAGAGCCCTGCTGAAGTCCTACTACGGGGAATTCGGCGTCGATCCCGCCGCACCCATGACTGCCGCCAACCGCGCGCCATTCGATGAAGCAATGTGCGCGGTGGTTGAGGAACTGAGGCCGGAAGTGGTCAGCTTCCATTTCGGCCTGCCGCATCCCGCGCTGGTGAAGCGCGTCAAGGCGGCCGGCGCCACCGTGATGTCGTCGGCAACCATCGTCAGGGAAGCGATCTGGCTGGAGGAGCACGGCGTTGACGTGATCATCGCGCAAGGCGCGGAGGCCGGCGGCCACCGCGGCATGTTCCTGACCGACAACATCGCCCGGCAGCCCGGCACCTTTGCGCTGGTGCCGCAGGTGGTCGATGCCGTCAGGGTGCCTGTTATCGCGGCCGGCGGGATCGCCGATGGGCGCGGCATCGCGGCGGCGTTCGCGCTTGGCGCATCCGGCGTGCAGATCGGCAGCGCCTATCTGCGCTGCCCGGAATCCACGGTGACCCCGCCGGCGCGGACGGCGCTGGCCCAGGCGCATGATGATTCCACCGTCATCACCAATGTCATGACCGGACGCCCGGCGCGCGGGGTCGTCAACCGTGTCATGGCCGAGGTCGGTCCGATTTGGCCGGAAGCGCCGTCGTTTCCGCATGCCGCGACCGCGCTCGCGCCGCTGAAGGCGGCGGCCGAGAAGCTCGGCAAGGTCGATTTTACCAACCTCTGGGCTGGGCAGGCGGTACGGATGGGCCGCGAGATGCCGGCGGCGGAGTTGACGCGGGCGCTTGCCGGTGCGGCGCTGGCCCGGCTCGGCGCGTTGCGGCCAAGCTGACTCAGCCCAGGCAGGCGAGGTAGACGATCGCGGCGCCAAGTGCGGTGCTGATGGACCAGAGCGCGGGGTCCCAGCCTCCCGCCCCGCCGCTTTCGTTTTCGTCTTGTAGTGTGGCCATGGCACGGCCTCCGCTTCCTGGGATCAACTTCATCCCGCGACTGTTTCAGGAAGACTGCTTCAGGGATAAAAACGGTTTCGTCGTGCGGCGGTTCCCGGGCTTTCCCAGCCCAAAAGGTGGAGAATCGCGCGTCGGCGCGGTCCATGCGGTTGCGGCGCAAAAGCGGCCTCTGCTATACGGCAGATGGCGAATTTCCCGCCCGAGGCCTGCAAATGTCCGTTGACGCCGCCACCGTTCGCCGCATCGCGCACCTGGCGCGGATCGCGGTCACCGAGGCCGAGGTGCCGCATCTGCAGGGCGAGTTGAACGCCATGCTGGCCTTTGTCGAGCAATTGTCAGAGGTCAATGTCGAGGGCGTCGAGCCCATGACTTCGGTGACGCCGATGGCGATGAAGAAGCGCGGCGACGTCGTCAATGACGGCGAGATCGCCGACGACGTGGTGAAGAATGCGCCGGAAACGCAGAACCACTTCTTCCTGGTGCCGAAGGTGGTGGAATAAGCCCTGTTTCCCTTGAGAGATCGGACGTTCGATGTGCCTGCTGTGCGACGATGAAAAGGCCTATCAGGCCTATATGAACTATCTCGATGCGATGGCGCGGCAGGGCAAGGCCGCCGACCCCGACAAGGCGATGGACGCCGTGCTGGATCAGCTCGAGGCCGCCGACAAGGCCCGCGCCGGCGATCCCGCCAACGACAAGACGCTTTCTCCTTTCTTCTGCAGCCCGATCAATAAATGACCGACCTGACGTCGATGACGATCGCCGAGGCCAGGACCGGCCTTGCGCGGAAGTCCTTTACCGCGCTTGAACTGACCGACGCCCATCTTGCGGCGATGGAGGCGGCGCGCTCGCTCAACGCCTTCGTGCTGGAAACCCCGGACCAGGCCCGCGCCATGGCGGGCGCGGTAGACGCCAAGATCGCCAAGGGCGAGGGCGGTCCGCTCGCCGGCATCCCGCTCGGCATCAAGGATTTGTTCGCCACCAGGGATGTGCGCACCACCGCGTGCTCGAAGATCCTCGGCAATTTCGTGCCGCCTTACGAATCCACCGTGACCTCGCAGCTCTGGCGCGACGGCGCCGTGATGCTCGGCAAGCTCAACAATGACGAGTTCGCGATGGGCTCCTCGAACGAAACCTCCTGCTTCGGCCCGGTGGTCAATCCGTGGCGACGCGAGGGTTCCAACACCGCGCTGGTGCCGGGCGGCTCGTCCGGCGGGTCGGCTTCCGCCGTCGCGGCGCTGCTCTGCATGGGCGCGACCGCGACCGACACCGGCGGTTCGATCCGTCAGCCCGCCGCGTTCACCGCGACCGTCGGCGTCAAGCCGACCTATGGCCGCTGTTCGCGCTGGGGTATCGTGGCGTTTGCCTCCTCGCTCGACCAGGCCGGGCCGATCGCACGCACCAACCGCGATGCCGCGATCCTGCTGCGTTCGATGGCGGGCCATGATCCCAAGGACACCACGTCGGTCGATCGTGCGGTGCCGGACTATGAGGCCGCGATCGGAAAATCCGTCAAGGGCATGAAGATCGGCATCCCCCGCGAGTACCGCCTCGACGGCATGCCGGCGGAAATCGAAAAGCTCTGGAGCGAGGGCGCGGCCTGGCTCAAGGCGGCCGGCGCCGAACTGGTGGATGTGTCGCTGCCGCACACCAAATACGCGCTGCCGGCCTATTACATCGTGGCGCCCGCGGAAGCCTCGTCCAACCTCGCCCGCTATGACGGCGTGCGCTATGGGCTGCGGGTGCCCGGCCGCTCGATCGGCGAACTGTACGAGAACACCCGCGCCGCGGGCTTCGGCGACGAGGTGCGCCGCCGCGTCATGATCGGCACCTATGTGCTGTCGGCCGGCTACTACGACGCCTATTATTTGCGCGCGCAAAAGGTCCGCACGCTGATCAAGCGGGATTTTGAGGAATGCTTCGCCAGCGGCGTCAACGCGATCCTGACGCCGGCGACGCCATCGGCCGCGTTTGGCGTCGGCGAGAAGGGCGGCGCCGATCCGATCGAGATGTATCTGAACGACATCTTCACGGTGACGGTGAACATGGCGGGGCTGCCGGGCATTGCGGTGCCCGCCGGCAAGGATGAACAGGGGTTGCCCCTCGGCCTGCAACTGATCGGACGGCCCTTTGACGAAGAGACGCTGTTCTCGCTGGGCGAGGTGGTCGAGCAGGCGGCCGGCCGCTTCACGCCGCCGAATTGGTGGGGTGCAAAAGCATGAACGCCTCAGTCAAACCGGCCAAACTGATCAAGGGCCAGACCGGCGATTGGGAGGTCGTGATCGGGCTGGAGGTCCACGCCCAGGTCACCTCGAAGTCAAAACTGTTCTCCGGCGCCTCGACCGAATTCGGCGGCGAGCCGAACAGCCACGTCTCGCTGGTGGATGCGGCGATGCCGGGGATGCTGCCTGTGATCAACGAGGAATGCGTACGTCAGGCGGTGCGAACCGGGCTCGGCCTCAACGCGAAGATAAACCTGCGCTCGGTGTTCGACCGCAAGAACTATTTCTATGCGGACTCGCCGCAGGGCTACCAGATCAGCCAGTACAAGTCGCCGGTGGTGGGCGAGGGCGAGGTGGTGGTCGAACTCGGTGGCGGCCATACCGTCACGGTCGGCATCGAGCGGCTGCATCTCGAACAGGACGCCGGCAAGCTGCTGCACGACCAGAGCCCGACCATGTCCTGTGTCGATCTCAACCGCTGCGGCGTGGCGCTGATGGAAATCGTCTCCAGGCCCGACATCCGCGACGCCGAGCAGGCCAAGGCCTATGTCGCCAAGCTGCGCTCGATCCTGCGCTATCTCGGCACCTGCGACGGCGACATGGAAAAAGGCTCGCTGCGCGCCGACGTCAACGTCTCCGTGCGCAAGCCGGGCGGGCCGCTCGGCACCCGCTGCGAGATCAAGAACATGAACTCGATCAATTTCATCGGCCAGGCGATCGAATACGAGGCGCGGCGCCAGATCGAGATTATCGAGGACGGCGGCATCATCGAGCAGGAAACCCGGCTGTTCGACCCCGACAAGGTCGAGACGCGCTCGATGCGTTCCAAGGAAGAAGCGCACGACTATCGTTATTTCCCGGATCCCGACCTGCTGCCGCTCGAGTTCACGCAAAGCTATGTCGATGAGCTCAGATCGCAATTGCCGGAGTTGCCGGACCAGAAGAAGGCCCGCTTCATCGGCGGTTTCGGACTGTCGCCCTACGACGCCGGTGTGCTTGTGGCGGAACGCGAAAGCGCCGATTTCTACGAGGCCGTGCTGGCCGGGCTCGCCGACAAGGCGCGCGACGGCAAGCTCGCGGCGAACTGGGTGATCAACGAGCTGTTCGGGCGTCTCAACAAGGAAGGCCGGGACATCGCGGCCTCGCCGGTGTCGGCGGCGCAGCTTGCCGCCATCGTCGATCTGATCGGCGAAGCCACCATCTCCGGCAAGATCGCCAAGGACCTGTTCGAGATCGTCTGGACCGAAGGCGGCGATCCCCGCGCGCTGGTCGAAGCGCGCGGCATGAAGCAGGTCACCGATCTCGGCGCGATCGAGAAGGTGATCGATGACATCATCGCGGCCAATCCCGACAAGGTGGCGCAGGCGAAAGCCAAGCCACAACTCGCCGGCTGGTTCGTCGGCCAGGTGATGAAGTCGTCGGGTGGCAAGGCCAATCCGCAAGCGGTGAACGATCTGCTCAAGGCGAAGCTCGGCATCTGAAACGTCCCGTAACGGGACGTCGTTCGTCGATGACGCCGCGATCGACGCGCGCGAGAACGTCGATCCACCCTGATCGCGATCCGAAATTAACCATCGCGACAAATTGCGCCGATCCGAATCGTTGGTCGCGACTCGTGTACGAATCGGATTTTGGCGAGCGCCAACGAGACGATGGTGGTCCTGACCACGAAAATTTTTTTGTTGCCAAAATGCGCGACTCAGAGTCCGTGCGCGCGGCCTCCGACGGACCCAACGTCGCGCGATGACATCGGTCGAAGGTCGGTGGTCAGTTGAACGAATCTAAAAAACTGCTGTGGCGCAGTCTCAACTTTTATTTTTTGCCAACGCCTGCGTCGACCATGGTGGTGTTTTTGCGTCGATGCGCGAACGCGTCGTGATGTCGTCGACAGCAGCGCTTCGCGCGCGCTCGCAATGCTGCGTCAACACTTCCTTAAGCCGGACGCTGTTTTTTTCAATGTGTTGGTGTATTCGGGAGGAGTGCATTTCGATTCCCGAATGCACGCGACGATCAAGTCATCTCTACATTAGGAGGGCAACATGGCCAAGAAAGCGAAGAAGGCGAAGAAGGCGAAGAGCGCAGTGAAGAAGACTGCGAAGAAGACCCGCAGGGTCTCCAAGAAGAAGAAGTAACTTCGCTTCTTTGAGAATGCCGGCGGCTTGATGCCGGCACGTCACACGAGCCTCGGAGGATCTGCTTTTCGAAGCGGGCCGAATTCTGAAAGCTCAGGTCGACGAAAGAGGGTGTCGGCGAGACATCAGGTCAAACGGCTGGATCGAATTTCGAAGGGGGTACCCTTCAAAACCGGTCCGGCAGAAGAAACAGGTTTTCTTCGTTCGGTGCGGACCTCTCTGGAGATCCGCAATTTCGCCGGGCCTCATGAGCCCGGATTGAAATCTGGTCCTGACGTGTTCGCCGACGCCCTCGTTCCCCGGAACACTCTGGTTCCGTGGCCTGCGCCCCGATCGTCGGCGCCTTTCCCCAGCCAATTGCATTTCTGAGAGTCCGCGGACGCCGAGCCGGCTTGGCGAGCGGGCGACGTTGCCGCGATGGTTATCGTTCCGCCAAACGGCAGGGTAAACCGAACTTCACCATTGGCCGTTGCCTCCTGCGCCGCAGTGATTTCTGCGATTTCGCCTGCGGCCGGCGCCAAGCGCGCATTTACACCCCGTTCATCGCGAACCTTAAACTGCCCTTCAAAGTTGATCGGTCATGGTGATCCCGACAAGCTGGCCAACGGCGTCGGGGACAACAGGCGCTTTGGCAGTGGGATGGGACCGCGCTCGGGGGAGGGCGGTCAACAACAAGAAAAGGGAGGGCATCATGCTTCGGGGACAGTTTGATCTGGATAACGCAACGCCGGTGGAAGCCACCGCGATTCCGGATGTGTTGTTCGAACGCGGCCTTTATTGGGCGAGCGGTCGTTCCGGCGTCGTCAATCTCGTCGCAGCCCATAAATGGTTCAATCTTGCGGCCTTGAAGGGACGCGCGGACGCCATCTCGCTGCGCCGCGAGGTCGCCGAGATGATGTCGGAGGCCGAGATCGCCGCCGCGCAGCGCGAAGCCCGCGCCTGGATGACGGCGCATTGAACTGGGCCGCATTCCGCCTCAAAACGGCGGCGGCTCTCCATTCGCAAGGCAGCACTTCTTTGCTTTCTTGCCGCTGCCGCAGGGGCAGGGATCGTTGCGCCCGACCTGGCGCCAGGGGTTCCTGACCGGCTCGGCCGGATAAGTGAAATCGCTCCAGGACGCGCTTCGTCATCCGCGCCAAAACTATCTTGGCTTCCGCGCGTCCAGTCCAGCGATGCCAGCACGTCCTCGATGTAGCCGAGGCGGGCTTGCGTGAACCGCGCGATGTCGTCTGGCGCGCGTTCGGCTTCGGCAAGGTCGTCGTCGAAATGGGGACGGTCGGTCCAATCCTCGGGGATCCGACCTTCGCGCCAGGCGTTGTCGACCAGCGGCACCAGATCGCGCAGGCCGAGCAGGGCGATGGCATCCAGCCAGCCGACCCAGGCCGGATCGTCGTCGTCGGCCGGCCGTTCTTTGTAGAACCGCACGAGAAATTCCCGCCACCGATCGCGCTCGATGCGGCGCTCCCATGTCAGGAAAGTCGCCGCGCCGAACAAGCGCGTGACGGACGTATCCGTCGATCGAACGCTCGGCGATCAGCGCGAACAGGGCATCGACATCGCCATGGAACACGCCGGTGACGATGTTGGCGAGGCTTGCGGTGACGGCGTCGCCAAGCAGAACGTCAAGTTCCTGAAAAAAGGTACGACATTATGTGGTTGTGCTGATGGAAAGAGAATCGATAGAGCGTGCCGATTCGAGCGACCCGAATATGGTGACGGTCCGTGCCAGGACGAGGTTGTCACCCATGTCTTAGGTACGCTCCGTTACCTATGTGTCCGGGCCGGACAATTGTGAGATTGGCGGAGCCGGAGGGATTCGAACCCTCGATAGGGCTTTACAACCCTATAACGGTTTAGCAAACCGCCGCCTTCAGCCACTCGGCCACAGCTCCATCAGGCGGATATGCCCGACGCGGCGACGGGCCGCAAGCGGCAGATCTCAGGTTGCCCCGCGGCCATTTGGCGGCGACTTCGCCGCTGAACCCCTCGCGTGCGCCGATCCCCGCTGCATTCGTGTCGCGTTGGCGCAGGCTTTTCATCATTCCGCGGTCGGGAGGGTCACCACCAGGTCTCGCGGCGATCCTGCGCGCGGTGATTGCCAGTGGATATGGCGAGCGACTCGCGTCCCGCGGCGCCTGCTGACTTTATATAAGAGGCGGAATCATTCGAGGCAGATTCGGCAAAGGGCCATCTCGATTCGCTGCGACGAGGAGATTGACAGGGGAAAACGGCTTGCTCCGCCGCCCGCACCGCTCATTGGGGTGGCAAAGTCAGATGATCTAAAATCTTCAACAGAAACAAATCCTTACGAAGAAAAGTCGATCCCGGTCGCGTGTTCTTTGTGCAACACCCCACGGAAAAGGTCCAAAGCCGGGGTGTTTCAAGCGGTTCCTTTGTTGCGTGTGCAGAACTCCTCGGTAATTGTGATCACGCGACGGAGGGGGGCATCCCGAGGTCGTCCCGTTAGGTGGTTCGCTTAAGTCCCTCGCGTTCATGCGGGAGTGTCCGAAGGCGCGAAGCGACTAAGCGGGTTTCAGGGGATTAAGGGAACCAACCTTAGGGTGGCTGACACCCGGCGGATCCGGAACCTTCCCTACAGAGCAACTTGGAGGTTTAACATGAAGATGGTTAAGAGCCTTATTCTCGGCTCAGCGGCGGGTCTGATCGCCATGAGCGGAGCACAGGCTGCCGATCTTCCCGTCAAGGCCAAAGCGGTCGAGTACGTGAGGATCTGCTCCCTGTACGGTGCTGGTTTCTACTACATCCCCGGCACGGACACCTGCATCAAGCTGGGTGGTTATCTGCGCATCGACACGACATTCAACGGCACCACCTACGGTGCACCGGCTTGGAACGGCGATCAGGGCCAGGGCAATCGCTACCGCGATTACTTCGTCTCCCGTTCCCGTATGGCGCTGACGGTTGATACCCGCACCGCCACCGAATATGGCGTTGTCCGCACCTTCGGTCAGGGCGACTTCCAGTTCGACAACTTCAACAACGGCTCCCGTAACCCGGCGCTGCTTGCTACCTTCAACTCGACGCAGCTCTCCGCCGCCGGCGGCGGTTATGTCGCGGTTGAAATGGTGTTCCTGCAATTCGCTGGTTTCACCTTCGGTAAGTCGGCTTCGGCTTTCGCAACGCCGTGGCACGGTTATCCAGGCAACAACAACTCGTTCCTGATGGGCGGCCACGACACCGTGACCGGCGTCAACAACATCCAGTACACCGCGCAGTTCGGCAACGGCGTGTCCGGCACCATCGGCCTCGACGATCCGACCGTGTTCCACCGTACCGCTGTGTTCAATACCTCGACAGGTATTGGCGCCGTAGGTACCACGGGTAACGCCTACGCCGGCACGCATGCTCCGACCATCGTCGGCAACATCCGCGTCGACCAGGCCTGGGGTCTGTTCCAGATCTCGGGTGCGCTGCATGAAGTCAACGCTTCCTACAACACCCTGACTGCGGCAACCGCGGCTCCGACCAACCTTTCGGAAACCTCCGGCCACCCCGACAGCAAGTGGGGCGGATCGGTGATGGCGGCGTTGCAGATCAAGAACCTGCCGACCGGCGCCGGCGACGACTTCAAGATCGACGTCACCTACGCCAAGGGTCACACCAAGCAGGTGATCTCGACCTCGGGCGGTTCGCCGAGCTTCGCAATGTTCGGCGGCACCGGCATCGCCGGCGGCTATCAGAGCGTTGGCCTCGCGGCGACGACTGACGCTGTCTATCTGCCAGGCGTCGGTGGTACCGGTGGTCTCCAGCTGACCCAGGCTTGGGGTGTTCGTGGTGCGTTCAACCACAACTGGGATCCCTACTGGTCGACCAGCCTCTGGGGCAGCTACGCCCAGGTCAAGTATGACGGTGGCGCCAACGACAACCTCGGCGCAGCCGGAACGACTTCCGCCAAGGGTGCGTATTGCGCACAGTTCGCGGTTAGCCATCCTGGCCAGACTGGTGTTGCCGGTATCGGTACCTACAGCTGTAACCCGGACTTCAACGTCGCCCAGGTCGGCATGGTCACCCGTTGGACCCCGGTCAAGGGCCTGACGTTCTCGGGTGAAGTCGGCGCCTTCTTCCTCGACCAGAAGATGGCTGGCAGCTCGGTGTTCACCGCAACTGCTCCGAAGCCCACCGCTCTCTACGAGTTCAAGGACCAGAGCACTGTGTTCCTGAACGTTCGCGCTCAGCGTAACTTCTGATCCCGAAAGACTTGAAACACAAGGAAACCCCCGGCAGGCAACTGCCGGGGGTTTTTCTGTCTTACCTCGCCCCGCTTGCGGGGAGAGGTCGGCGCGTAGCGCCGGGTGAGGGGGACTCTCCGCGAGTCGAATGCGTGTGGCATCTCGCGCCAGCGTCAATCAACTACTGGACGCTGGCGCCGCGATGCAGGTCGGCCTCGATCTGCAGCCTGGTCCCGCCGCCGAATCGGGCGCGATAGACCTGCAGGTTCTCCATGATCCGCTGCACGTAGTTCCGGGTTTCCGAGAACGGAATCTGCTCGACCCAATCTATGGCATCCACCTTGGGATCGCGCGGGTCGCCGTAGCGCTCGATCCATTTCCTGACGCTGCCGCGGCCGGCATTGTAGCCGGCGAAGGTGAGAATATAGGAGCCGCGGTAATCCTCGAGCAGCCCGCCGAGTTCGGCGGCGCCGAGCATGGCGTTGTAGACGGAGTCGGTCTTCATCCGCTTGAGGTCGAAGCTGACGCCGGCCCGTTTGGTGACGTAGCGCCCGGCGTCGGGCGTCACCTGCATCAGCCCGTAGGCCTGGGCCGGCGAGACCACCGACGGATTGAAGGCGCTTTCCTGCCGCGCGATCGAATAGATGATGCTCGGCTCGACCTCCGGCCCGATCTGCTTGAACGCGGGGATGCCGGTGACGGGATAGGCGTAATAGTCGAACGGCAGGCCGCGGTTGAGCGCGGCCTTGCCGAGCAGCAGCATCCCGCGGGCGTCGCCGTGGCGCGAGGTGAGTTCGCCGAGGCCCACCAGCGCGTCGGGGTCGCCGTTTTCGCCCATGTCGCTGAAAATCGGCAGCGCCAGTTCGCGCTCGTCGAGTTCGTAGAGCAACTGCACGGCGCGGACGATTTCGAGCCGCTCGATGCCGCGGCCGCGGCCGGTCGGGACGCCGTTCAGTTCGAGCTGCGGCAGGCCGAGCTTGGCGCGCGCCAGCTGGCCGTAATAGCTGGTCGATTGCTCGGCGGCGCGGCCATAGGCGGCGCGGGCCTCCTGCGCGCGCCCGGCCGCTTCGGCAGCACGGCCCTGCCAATAGCCGGCACGCGCCAGCGCCGTCGGATTGACGCTGCCGACGCCGATGCGCGCGAAATGCTGCGCGGCGAGCCCGGGATCCCTGAGGAACCGCAGCGCGATCCAGCCCGCGGTGAATTCGTGCTCGGTCTTGTAGATGTCGCGCGACGGCGTCGCCGCATCGCGCGCAATCAGATAGGCGGAACGATGTTCGCCGACGTCGAGCATCTTGCGCGCCAGCAGACGCCGCTCGACCCACCATTCGTCCAGATTGTGCAGGCGACCTGGGTCCCTCGGCGCCGCAAGCATGAGCTGCGCGGCCTCGCTGAATTTCTCTTCGCGGCGGAGCCACTGGATCCTGGCGAAGATGTAACCGGTCTCGCCGTGCAGTTCGCGCGGCACCGCATCGAGCAGCGCCTTGAGATTGGAGGCCTTCTTGTTGGCCGCGATTCGCGATTTCGCCAGCGCCACATGGCCAGAACCCAGTCGCTTCGCGGCGCGCATGCCGCCGGCCTCCTGCTCGGTGCCGTAGAGCAGCGCTTCCATCCGCGCCTTGTGGTCGCCTGCATTGAGAAGCGGGCCGAACAGTTCGAGCGCCGCGCTCTCGGTGTCTTCCGACATGCCGTCGCGACGCCAGGCGTCGCGAACCAGCCGTTCGGCATTGGCGCGATCGCCGCGCGCGAGCATCACCCGCGCCAGCGCCAACTTGCCCTTGGCCGAGATCGGCGGTTGGCTTTCGAGCCAGGACCAGACCGTGGCGTCGTCGCGACGGTCGTCCCACAAGGCCGCCTCGATGCGGCGACGCATGAAGGTCTGCGACGGCCAACTCGGGTTGGCCGCAATGAATGCGCGGTAGCGCTCGACCGAAGCGCCATTGTCGTCGCTGCGCAGGATCAGCCATTCGGCGAGCTTGCGCGCGACGGGGTCCGAGATCGCGGCCTGCGCCTGGGTTGCCTCCGCAGCCTTGTGCTTGCGCACGAGTTCGATGATGTTTTCCAGCGCGTCCTTGTCGGCCTGCGACGTGGACGATGTCGCGGCCATCACCGCCGGCGCGAATTGCTTGCGCGGCGACGGCAGCGCGGCTTGCCGGATCGCCGGCGGCGGAATGGGCATGGCCGCGGTCGGCGTTGATGGAGCAGGGGTCGCAGCTGATATCGTTGCGGCGTTGTTCGCAACCGGACTCGCCGGCGGCTTGGGGGCGACGTTGCGGGCGATCGGCCGCGGTTTGGGCAACGGCACTTTCGGCTTGGCCCAGGCGTCCACGGGCAGGGCGCACAGGCCGATCGCCAGCACGAGGCTGGTGGCCAGTGCGGTCGATCGCAAGGCGGCGGCGCGGGCGGAACGGATCACGGCTCTCCTTGGCGGCGGCGAATCATTCGATCGCTCGGGTCTAAGGCCTATTTGCTTGAATATGCGGCCAAAATGCTAAAAATGTCATGGCCGGCGCGGTTTGCGCCATCACAACGGCGAAATCGCGGCTGCGGGCGCGAGGCGCGATCGGTGATGCTGGCCCTTTCGCGGGATCGCCATACCCGGTATGAATCGAACCCCAGTTTCGATGGTGCCGCATCTTCAAGCGTCGGGAGGAAGTCCATGGCAGCCAAGACAAAGTTCCGGGGTTCCTTCACCGCCTTGGTCACGCCGTTCAAGAACGGCTCGCTCGACGAGGCCGCGTTTCGCGGCCTCGTCGGCTGGCAGATCGCCGAGGGCACCCACGGCCTGGTTCCCGTGGGAACCACGGGTGAAAGTCCGACCTTGAACCATGACGAGCACAAGCGTGTGGTCGAGTGGTGCATCGACGAAGCCAGGGGGCGCGCACCCGTGATCGCGGGCGCCGGCTCGAACTCGACCCGGGAGGCGGTGGAGCTTGCCGAGCACGCGGAGAAGGCGGGGGCGGACGCCGTGCTTATCGTGACGCCATATTACAACAAGCCGACTCAGGAAGGCATGTACCAGCACTTCAAGGCGATCAACGACGCCATCGGCATCCCTGTTATCATCTACAACATTCCCGGGCGCTCGGTGATCGACATGTCGGTCGAGACCATGGCGCGGCTGTTCGAACTGAAGAACATCGCAGGCGTCAAGGACGCGACCGCCAGCATGGTCCGGGTTTCGCAGCAGCGCGCGGCGATGGGCGAAGACTTCAACCAGCTGTCCGGCGAGGACGCCACCATCCTTGGCTACATGGCCCATGGCGGCCATGGCTGCATCTCGGTCACCTCGAACGTCGCGCCGCGGCTGTGCTCGGAATTCCAGACCGCCTGGCAGAAAGGCGACCACGCCACCGCGCTCAAGCTGCATGACAAGCTGATGCCGCTGCACACCAACCTCTTCATCGAGTCCAACCCGGCGCCGGTGAAGTATGCGCTCTCGCTATTGGGAAAGATCGACGAGAAGCTCCGCCTGCCGATGGTGCCGGTGACCGAGCCAACACGCCTCGCCGTGCGCAGCGCCATGGTGCATGCCGGCCTGATCAACTAGCGGATTTTTTTGTTGCCGGACATGTCAACCGCGGTTCCGACTCAGTAGGAACCGAACATCGTCCGGGGGCACGGTTTTCGTTTGACCTGCCGTGAAAAGAATATGGGGGAATCCAGCAATGCTGAAGGAATTTCGCGAATTCGCCATGAAGGGCAATGTCGTCGACCTTGCCGTCGGCGTGATCATCGGCGCGGCCTTCGGCGCCATCGTGACGTCGCTGGTCGGCGACATCATCATGCCGATCATCGGCTCGATTACCGGCGGCCTCGATTTCTCCAACTACTTCACGGGCCTGGCCAAGTCGGTAACGGCGACCAACCTGGCCGACGCCAAAAAGCAGGGCGCGGTGCTGGCCTGGGGCAGTTTCCTGACGCTGACATTGAACTTCATCGTCGTCGCCTTCGTGCTGTTCATGGTGATTCGCGCCATGAACAAGCTGAAGCGCAAGGACGAAGCCGCGCCCTCGGCGCCGCCGAAGCCGACGCGCCAGGAAGAATTGCTGGTCGAAATTCGCGATCTCCTCAAGAAGGCTTGATGTGGCCGAGAAGAAAGAACGCCCGATCAAGGTTGTCGCCGAGAACCGCAAGGCCCGGTTCAACTACGCGATCGAGGACACGCTCGAGGCCGGCATTGCCCTGACCGGGACCGAGGTGAAATCGATCCGCAACGGCAAGACCACGATTGCGGAATCCTACGCGGACACCAAGGACGGCGAGATCTGGCTGATCAACGCCAACATTCCGGAGTATCTGCAGGCCAACCGCTTCAACCATGAGCCGAAGCGGCCGCGCAAGCTGCTGCTGCACAGAAAGCAGATCAACCGGCTGATGGGCGCGGTTGATCGCGACGGCATGACGCTGATTCCGCTGAAACTCTATTTCAACGAACGCGGCCGCGCCAAGCTGCTGCTGGCGATCGCCAAGGGCAAGAAGCTGCATGACAAGCGCGAAAGCGAAAAGAAACGCGACTGGGGCCGGGAAAAAAGCCGCCTGTTGCGGGCGCGGGGATGAATGGTCTATCCGTCATTGCGAGCGATGCGAAGCAATCCATTGTGCTGCAAGGAAGTGTGGATTGCTTCGCTTCGCTCGCAATTACGGTTGATGGAGAATGGTGTCCATGAACCAGAAAAACCTGCTCGAAGTCGATTGGAGCAAGATCCCGCCGCCGACCGACGACGGCGCGGCGGCGCATCTCGTCGGGATGGCGATCCCGCCGGTCACGCTGCGTGCCACCGACGACAATTCGGTGACGCTCTCCGCGCTGCCCGGTCGCACGGTGGTCTTCGCGTATCCCCGCACCGGCGAACCCGGCAAGATCAGCCTGGTTGACGATTGGGACATGATCCCCGGCGCGCGCGGCTGCACGCCGCAGGCCTGCGCATTCCGCGACCTGCACGCCGAACTGAAGGCCGCCGGTGCCGATCACGTTTTCGGCCTGTCGACCCAGGACAGCGACTACCAGGCCGAGATGGCGTCGCGGCTGCATTTGCCGTTCGCCGTCCTGTCGGATGAGAAGCTGGCGCTGACGCGCGCCTTGAATTTGCCGACCATGCAGGTCGCTGGACTGACGCTGATCAAGCGGCTCGCGCTGGTCGTCGATAGCGGCCGAATTCGCCACGTGTTCTATCCGGTGTTCCCGCCCGACAGGAACGCCGGCGACGTGCTGGAATGGCTGAGGGCGAATCCGGCCTGAACGGCGCTTGCGAGCGGGGTTTGTAGGTTTGTAGGGTGGGCAAAGGCGCGCTTGCGCCGTGCCCGCCATCCTTCACGATCATCAATCTGAAAATGGTGGGCACGCTGCGCTTTGCCCACCCTACAGATTCCCCGAATCCAGATCCGCACGCACCTGCGCGAACACGCGGCGAAACATCTCCGGCGTCAATACCCGCGTGTTGGTGTTGTAGCGCGAGCAGTGATAGCTGTCGTAGAGCGTGAGAGCGCCGGTGCGATGGATTGCGCCGTGGCCGAAGGGGGTCTCGGCGTTGCGAAGGCCGAGCGCCTTCACCGTCGATTCATGCGCGATCCGCCCAAGCGCCACGATCGCGCGAAGTCTCGGCATGGCGGCAATCGTTGCGACCAGAAACGGCCGGCAGGTGGCGATCTCCGCCGGCAGCGGCTTGTTCTGCGGGGGCACGCAGCGCACCGCGTTGCTGATCCGGCAGTCGACCAGCTGCAACCCGTCGTCAGGCCGCGCCTGATATACCCCTTTCGCAAAGCCGTATTCGAGCAGGGTCGTGTACAGGAGGTCGCCGGCGTAGTCGCCGGTGAAGGGGCGACCGGTCCGGTTGGCGCCCTGCAACCCCGGCGCCAACCCGACGATCAAGAGTTGCGCCAGCGGTTGACCGAATGAGGCGACAGGCGCGTTGTGCCAGTCGCGCTCACGCAGGCGAACCTGCGCGCGGAACTCCGCAAGCCGTGGGCAGAGCGGGCAATCGCGACCGGGTTCGGGGGAGGCAGCGCCTGCTCTACTGACCATTCCCGGTGACTAACGCATTACCGGGCTGGATGCGATCCGCGTCGGACACCGGTTCACGGAGCGGGAGCCGTTTCTCAATCTTCGAAGCCGTCGTCGCCGGCGCGTGGCGCCATGGTTGTCGCGCGCTGCAGGAATTGTGGGGTTTGATGGCGTGGCTCGCGCGGGGCCGGGCGTTCGGATGGATCGCGGCCGAGCTTGGGCTGGAGTTCGACGAGATCGGTGAATACATCGGCCTGACGCCGCAGTTCATCGGCGATCATGGGCGGCTGGCTCGAAATCGTCGAGACCACGGTGACGCGGACGCCGCGCCGTTGCACCGCTTCCACCAACGAGCGGAAATCGCCGTCGCCCGAAAACAGGATCATCTGATCGATATGCTCGGCGAGTTCCATGGCATCGACGGCGAGTTCGATGTCCATGTTGCCCTTGACCTTGCGGCGGCCGGACGCGTCGATGAATTCCTTGGTCGCCTTGGTGACGACGGTATAGCCGTTATAGTCGAGCCAGTCGATCAGCGGGCGGATGGAGGAGTATTCCTGGTCCTCGATGATCGCGGTGTAGTAGAACGCCCGCAACAGCGTGCCTCGGCTCTGGAATTCCTTGAGCAGGCGCTTGTAGTCGATGTCGAAACCGAGCGTCTTGGCGGTTGCGTAGAGGTTGGCGCCATCAATGAAGAGCGCAATCTTGTCGGGAGCGGGTGACATCAATAATTTCTCGCGTTGCTGTTAAACATATCGGCGCAGCGGCCAGCAACCCGCGCGCACTTTCCAGCCCCAATGCGAATGCCCAAAGTCCAGTAAACCGTACCTGCAACAGTCACCACTGAAATTATGGTGTGGCGAGGGCGAAAAACCAGACTTTTCGGCGATCCAACAAGCCGACGCAGCAAGAAATTTGCCTGTTCTGCGCGGTAATCCTGTCCCGTCTCCACGCATCAGCCCTATTTCGCCCCAAGGTCTGGTTAGCAGAGCCTATTGGGCAGGCAAATGCGAAATTTGGCCTTGCGAAACTCCGTCCACCGCTATAACTAGCCCTAATAACCAACAGATTTGGCCCCATTTAACGGAGCGACAGTCTATGGCGCGCGTCACCGTGGAAGACTGCATTGACAAGGTCGACAACCGGTTCGACCTGGTCCTGCTGGCGGCGCACCGCGCCCGCATGATTTCGTCCGGGTCACAACTCACGGTTGATCGCGATAACGACAAGAATCCCGTGGTTTCGTTGCGGGAAATCGCCGATTCGACGATCTCTCCGGAGGATTTGCGGGAGGAGCTGGTTCATTCCCTGCAGAAATTCGTTGAGGTTGACGAACCCGAACCTGATACTGTGCCGCTGATCGGCTCGGCTGGCGCCAGCGTCGATGCTGACGATACCGAGGTGGCGGTCGAACGCATGACCGAGGAAGAACTCCTGAAGGGTCTTGAGGGCCTGGCGCCGCCGGAAGAGCAGCCCGAAGAGGATGAATAACCCTCCGTCGTGACCTCGAACTCCCTGATCTGAAGAAGGCCCGGATTTTTTCTCCGGGCCTTTGCTTTTGTTGACGTTTTCTCGGCTAGGATGCGGGACTGGCCGCCACGGGCTGGAATCGACCGACCGGCGTGGGCGGTTCGCGCCAGAATGGTCGCGACGTGGCCCTGGCCCCGCGAAAGTAAGAGGTTTGGTGATCCAAACAGGGTGCCGCCTCGTCGGTAACGCACTAGATGTGCAAGAGCGAGCCAACCCGGCTCGCGTGAGAAGGCAGTGATCGATGGCGTATCGGCGCCGCAGTTCCCGGCAGATGCAGGCCGCGACCGACCAGGTCGCGGTCGCGCCGACGTTGCCGGCGATCGAGAAGCCGAAATCGCCGCGTTCGCGAATGATGCGGCAATACGATCTCGTCGAGCGGGTCCGGGCGTACAACCCCGATACCAATGAAGACTTGCTGAACCGCGCCTATGTCTACGCCATGAAGGCGCACGGCGCGCAAACGCGCGCCTCCGGCGATCCGTATTTCTCGCACCCGCTCGAGGTCGCGGGAATCCTGACCGGGCTGAAGCTCGATGACGCCACCATTGTCGCGGCGCTGCTGCACGACACCATCGAGGACACCGAGTCGACGCGCGCCGAAATCGACAATGTGTTTGGCCACGAGATCGGCGTGCTGGTGGAAGGGCTCACCAAGCTCAAGCGGCTCGAACTGGTGTCTCGCGAGGCCAAGCAGGCGGAAAACCTGCGCAAGCTGCTGCTTGCGATCGCCGACGACGTTCGCGTGCTCCTGATCAAGCTCGCCGATCGCCTGCACAACATGCGCACGCTGGAATTCGTGCCGCACGCGGCGCGACGGCGCATCGCCGAAGAGACGCTGGACATCTATGCGCCTCTTGCCGGCCGCATGGGCATGCAGGAGATGCGGGAGGAACTTGAGGACCTGTCCTTCCACACGCTCGATCCGGAGGCCTATGCGGTGGTGATGCAGCGGCTGGACGCGCTCGCCGACCGCAACCGCAACCTGATCGGCGAGATCGAGAGCCAGCTCTCCAAGAACCTGCAGACGAACGGCATCGCCGCGCGCGTCTATGGCCGCCGCAAGCAGCCGTTTTCGATCTGGACCAAGATGGAGCGGAAGTCGGTCGGCTTCGAACAACTGTCAGACATCTACGGCTTCCGCGTGGTCATGCCTGACGTGGAAGCCTGCTACCGCGCGCTCGGCGTGGTGCATACGACCTGGCCGGTGGTGCCCGGACGCTTCAAGGATTACATCTCGACGCCAAAGCAGAACGACTACCGCTCGATCCACACAACCGTTATAGGTCCCGGCAACCAGCGCGTCGAGTTGCAAATCCGAACCGAGGAGATGAACGATATCGCGGAGTTCGGCATCGCCGCGCATGCCTTCTACAAGGACGGCATGGGGTCGCCGACCGAGCGGCTCCAGCACGAATCCAACGCCTTTGCCTGGTTGCGACACACCGTGGGCATCCTTTCGGAAAGCGCCAATCCGGAGGAGTTTCTCGAGCACACCAAGCTGGAGCTGTTCCACGACCAGGTGTTCTGTTTTACGCCCAAGGGCAAGCTGATCGCGCTGCCGCGCCAGGCCAACGTCATCGACTTCGCCTATGCGGTTCACACCGATGTCGGCAACTCGGCGGTCGGCTGCAAGATCAACGGCAAGTTTGCGCCGTTGTCGTCCGAACTGCAGAACGGAGACGAAGTCGAGGTCCTGACCTCGGCCGCACAGTCGGCGCCGCCCTCGGCCTGGGAATCGCTCGCGGTCACCGGCAAGGCGCGGGCGGCAATCCGCCGCGCGACGCGCGCCGCCGTGCGCGATCAATATGCCGGCCTCGGCCGGCGCATCGTCGACCGCCTGTTTGCCCGCGCCAAGATCGAATATGCCGACGACAAGCTGAAGGGGGCTCTGCCGCGGCTGGCGCGGGCCTCGATCGATGATGTCATGGCCTCCGTCGGGCGCGGCGAGCTGAAGGCGTCCGACGTCGCCCGCGCCATGTATCCGGACTACAAGGAAGAACGGATGGTGCGCTTTGGGGCAAAGAGGAGTCTGGCGGAGAAGCTGAGGCTGAAATCACCGGCGCATCCGGCGCGTATTGCGTCGGTGATCCCGGTGCGTGGCATCAACTCGGACTTGCCGGTCAAGTTTGCGCCGAACGGCGGCGCCGTGCCGGGCGACCGCATCGTCGGCATCGTTTCACCGGGCGAGGGGATCACGATCTATCCGATCCAATCGCCGGCGTTGAAGGATTTCGAGGAAGAGCCGGAGCGCTGGCTCGACGTGCGCTGGGACATCGACGAGACCATGCCGCAGCGGTTCCCGGCGCGAATACTCGTCCACAACGTCAACGAGCCGGGCAGCCTTGCCCAGGTGGCCACCGTGATCGCCGAGCACGACGGCAATATCGATAACATCAGCATGTCGCGCCGTTCGCCGGACTTCACCGAGCTGACGATCGATCTCGAAGTCTATGACCTCAAGCATCTCAGCGCGATCATCGCCCAGCTGCGCGCCAAAGCCGTGGTCGCCCGGGTAGAGCGCGTCAATGGCTAGAGTTTCGACCCGCGTTTCGCGCGCCCGGGATGACAAAACCACACTATAATCATCACTTGTTCTGGATCGTTCACGAGTTCCACAATGCCCATTCTCCCGCTGCGCCTCGGAGTTAATGTCGATCACGTCGCCACCTTGCGCAATGCGCGGGGGGGCGCCCGGCCGGATCCGGTGCGCGCCGCGCTGGCGGCGATCGAGGCCGGGGCCGACGGCATCACGGCGCATCTGCGCGAGGACCGCCGCCACATCCGCGACGACGACATGGCGCGTCTGAAGGCGGAAATCTCCAAGCCGCTGAACTTCGAGATGGCGGCAACCGAAGACATGCTGCGGATTTCGCTCGCCACCAGGCCGCACGCCGTCTGCCTGGTGCCGGAACGCCGCGAGGAACTGACCACCGAGGGCGGGCTTGACGTGGTCGGCCAGCACAACGCGCTGGCGCCGTTCATCGACCGGCTCAACGACGCCGGCATCCGGGTGTCGCTGTTCATCGCCGCCGACCCGAGGCAGATCGAGATGGCGGCGAGATTGCGCGCGCCCGTGGTCGAAATTCACACCGGCGGCTGGTGTGACGCCGTGGTCGATGGCCACACTGAAAAGGCCGCAGCGGAATGGCTGCGAATTGTCGAGGGCGTGGCGCTGGCGCGCGCCGCCGGGCTTGAGGTTCATGCCGGCCACGGCCTCGACTACCAGACCGCAGAGATGATCTCCACGCTGCCGGAAATCGCCGAACTCAACATCGGCTATTTCATGATGGGGGAGGCGCTGTTCGTCGGTCTGGGCGAGACGGTGCGGCAGATGCGGGCTGCCATGGACCGCGGCCGTCGGCGTGAAGCGGCCCGGCCATGATCATCGGCATCGGCTCCGACCTGATAGACATTACCCGGGTCGCCAGGGTTATCGAGCGCCACGGCGACCGCTTCCTGGACCGTATTTTTACCGATTCCGAACGCGCCAGGGCGGCCCGACGGGCCAACAGCGAAAAGATGGTGGTGGCGACCTACGCCAAGCGGTTTGCCGCCAAGGAAGCCTGTTCCAAGGCGCTGGGGACTGGCATCCGGCGCGGCGTCTGGTGGCGGGACATGGGGGTGGTCAACCTGCCGGGAGGCCGACCGACCATGCTACTCACCGGCGGCGCGCTCGCCCGGCTTGAGGCGCTGACGCCGGCGGGGTTCGAGGCGCGCATCGATCTGTCGATTACCGACGAATGGCCGCTGGCGCAGGCCTTCGTCATAATTTCGGCGGTCGTTGCCGTCAGATGATGGGGCCGCGCCGGCGTCCAAGCAGGACGGATCGAGGAAAAACTAAAATTGCAGACTTATCAAGGGATTGGCAAGTTTCAACGAGGCGCTTGATTGCGTGGCCACGAACAACCGTCTAAAACGCCGCAGCGAAAAGTTCGAGCCAGGACCGATTCAGGTTAGCGCCGGAATTGGCCCTCAACATCAGCATAGAGACCATTTTCCTGACGCGAACGGATCAGCGATTCGCGTGCGGAAAATGCTCTGCCAGGGTGCGGGCAAAGCTCGCTGGAAATTGGGAAAGCGATGAGCGTGACATCCGGCACTAAATCCGAAAGCGGCCTGGGTGAAACCATCCGCGTCGTCATTCATGCTCTCCTGATCGCGCTGGTGATTCGGACTTTCCTGTTCCAGCCCTTCAACATCCCCTCGGGATCGATGAAGGCGACGCTGCTGGTCGGCGACTATCTGTTCGTCTCGAAATATTCGTACGGCTATAGCCATTATTCGATTCCGCTGTCGCCGCCGTTGTTCTCAGGCCGCATCTTCGGTTCGGACCCGAGCCGCGGCGATATCGTGGTGTTTCGCCTCCCGAGGGACGATTCCACCGACTACATCAAGCGCGTGATCGGCTTGCCGGGCGACCGGATCCAGATGCGGGAAGGGTTGCTCTACATCAACGACGCGCCGGTCAAGCGCGAACGGCTGTCGGATTTCATTGGCGAGGACCCTTGCGGATCCGATGCCACAGCGCGCGTCAAGCGCTGGAAGGAAACGCTGCCGAACGGCGTCAGCTATGAATCGCTTGATTGCGTCGACAACGGTTTCTACGACAACACCAACGTCTATACCGTGCCGGCCGGCCACTTCTTCATGATGGGCGACAACCGGGACAATTCGACTGACAGCCGCGTCCTGTCTGCGGTGGGCTATGTGCCGTACCAGAACATCGTCGGCCGGGCGCAGATGATTTTCTTCTCCGTTGCCGAGGGAGAACAAGCCTGGATGTTCTGGCGCTGGCCGACGTCGGTGCGCTGGAACCGGCTGTTCTCAATCGTGCGATGAAGGACGAAACAGCAGCCACTACGGCCTCATCGACTTCAGCCGAGCCGGGCCGCAAGGCGGATGCCGGTAGCGAAGCCGCCCCGAAGAGGAGGCGCGGCAAGGCCGGCGCCAAGGCGGCGGCCGCGGCGATCGAGGGGCGCATCGGATACAAGTTCTCCGATCCCGCGCTCCTGACCACGGCGTTCACGCATGTGTCCGCGCTGAAACCGGCAACCCGCCATCGCGCCGACAGCTATCAGCGCCTGGAATTTCTTGGCGACCACGTGTTGGGGCTGATCATCTCCGACATGCTGTACCGCGCCTATCCGCGAGCCGATGAGGGCGAATTGTCAAAGCGGCTTGCCGATCTCGTGCGCAAGGAAAGCTGCGCCGACGTCGCGAAGTCGCTCGGATTGCTCGATGACATCAAGCTCGGCGCGGTCGGCGCAGGCGCAGGGGCGCGGCTGCGCAAATCAGTGCTCGGCGACATCTGCGAAGCCGTCATCGGGGCGATCTATCTCGATGGCGGATATGCGGCGGCGTCGCAATTTGTCGAGCGCAACTGGCTGGAGCGGATGCGCAAGCCGCGGCGGCCGTTGCGCGATCCCAAGACCGTGCTGCAGGAATGGGCCCAGAGCAAGGGATTGCCGACGCCGGTGTATCGCGAGGTCGAGCGCACCGGCCCGCATCATGACCCGCAGTTCCGTGTCGCCGTCGACCTGCCGGGGCTGGCGCCGGCCGAGGGCGTCGGCGGCTCCAAGCGCGCCGCCGAAAAGGTCGCGGCCTCCGCGATGATCGAGCGCGAAGGCGTCGGCGGCCATGACAGTTGAGCCCTCACGCGGCCCGGGTTCCGGCGAGACTGCCTGTGGCTTTGTCGCGCTGATCGGCGCTCCCAATGTCGGCAAGTCCACGCTGGTCAACGCACTGGTCGGCTCCAAGGTCACGATCGTCTCGCGCAAGGTGCAGACGACCCGCGCGCTGATCCGCGGCATCGTGATCGAGGACAACGCCCAGATCATCCTGGTCGACACGCCCGGCATCTTCGCGCCGAAACGAAGGCTTGACCGCGCCATGGTTTCCACCGCATGGAGCGGCGCCCATGACGCCGATCTGGTCTGCGTGCTGCTCGACGCCAAGGAGGGCATCGACGAGGAGGCAGACGCGATTCTGAGCCGGCTCGCGGCGGTCAAGCACCCGAAAATCCTGGTGCTGAACAAGATCGACCTGATCCCGCGCGAGAAGTTGCTGGCGCTGGCGCAAGCTGCCAATGAGCGCATGAAGTTCGAACATACCTTCATGATCTCGGCGCTGTCGGGCGACGGCGTCGAAGCGCTGCGCAAGACGCTGGCGAGGATGGTGCCGCCGGGGCCGTTTCACTATCCGGAAGACCAGATGTCGGACGCGCCGCTGCGGCATCTGGCGGCCGAGATCACCCGTGAGAAGATTTACCGCCAACTGCACCAGGAACTGCCGTATCAATCCACCGTCGAGACCGACAGCTGGACCGAGCGCAAGGACAAGTCGATCCGGATCGAGCAGACGATTTTTGTCGAGCGCGAAAGCCAGCGCAAGATCGTGCTCGGCAAGGGCGGCGCGACGATCAAGTCGATCGGGGCGGAGGCGCGCAAGGAGATCGCCGAGATCGTCGGCGTCCCCGTGCACCTGTTCCTGTTCGTCAAGGTGCGCGAGAACTGGGGCGACGATCCCGAGCGCTACCGGGAAATGGGGCTGGAATTCCCCAGGGAATAATCAGCTACAATCAGCCAATTGTCAGCAAGACCGAAGAGCAGGCCCGATGAACGTACCCAGGAACGTGCTGTGGTTTGAGGCTCTGCTGTATATGTCGCTGACGCTGGATGCGGTGTCGGTGGCGTTTCAGGACCGGTCGCCGACGCCTCAGGTGACCGCCCAGATGATCAACGTGGCCGCGGCGATGGTGGCCGGCATCATTGTGTTTCTGGTCTATCTGGTCTGGCTCGCGGCCCGACGGCGCAAGAACTGGCCCCGCTGGGTGCTTGCCGCGGCGCTGGTGCTGTCGGTGGTCTCGCTGGCGCAGTCGATCAGCGCAAGCGGCATCGAGTTCGACAGCGGTATCGAACTGATCTCCTGCGCGCTGACCGCGGCGGGGCTCTATTTCTCGTTCACCGGCGATGCGGTAGGCTGGTTCAACGCGTGACAACAACCTCCGTCATTCCGGGATGGTCCGAAGGACCAGACCCGGAATCTCGAGATTCCGGGTTCGATGCTCGCGCATCGCCCCGGAACGACGGCCGAGAGAACGCTGCGTCCCTCCGCGGAATCCTGTAATCTCCTCCCATGGAATGGACCGACGAAGGCATTGTGCTCGGGGTGCGGCGGCATGGCGAATCCTCCGCCATCGTCGAACTGCTGACGCGCAGCCATGGTCGCCATCTTGGTCTGGTGCGCGGCGGGGCCGGTTCGCGGATGCGGCCGCTGCTGCAGCCCGGCAACAGCGTTTCGGCGGTGTGGCGGGCCAGGCTCGACGAGCATCTCGGCGTCTACGCTCTCGAAGGAACCCGGCTCCGCGCGGCGGTCGTGCTGACGTCCTCCCATGCGGTCTATGGCGTCACCCATCTGGCCTCGCTGGCGCGGCTGTTGCCGGAACGCGATCCGCACGAGGACATCTATGAAAGGCTGGACCGCACGCTGGATGATTTCGACGACGCCGGCGACGCGGCGGCGCACCTCATTCGGTTCGAACTGGCGATGCTCGCCGAATTGGGCTTCGGCCTCGATCTGGAGAACTGCGCCGCCACCGGCGCGACCGCAGACCTGATCTATGTCTCGCCCAAATCCGGGGGCGCGGTGTCGCGGGCGGCCGGCGAGCCCTACCGGGATCGATTGCTGCGGCTCCCGCCTTTCCTGCGCGAGGGCGAGGCCGGCACGAACGGCTGGTCGGACCAGGACCTGCAGGACGGCTTTCGCCTGACCGGGCTGTTTCTGCTGCGCCACGTGCTGGAGCCGCGCGGGCAGGGCCATTCCGACGCCAGGGACGGGTTCATCAACGCGGTGACGCGAAATCGGGCGCGAATCAGTCCGGCGGTTTGACTTGGCCCCGTTCCTCGGTCGTCTCTGCGAACGCCGGGACCCATACGCCGCGGCCTATCCATTATCCTGCGGCCCAAGCCATTTTTCGCCGCAAACGCCTGTGGTTATGGGTCCCTGCGTTCGCAGGGACGACGTCAGAAAACGCGACCCTGACTATCGCGTCTTGCCCGATTCACCCGAAAAGTTTAACGCCTGCGCATGGGAAAACGTCAGCTGCCGCCGGAAGAGCCGGCGGAAATCCACGAGGTCATGCTGCGCGACGCGCTGGAAGAGCGCTACCTCGCCTACGCGCTCTCGACCATCATGCACCGCGCGCTGCCGGACGCCCGCGACGGGCTGAAGCCGGTGCACCGGCGCATCCTCTATGGCATGCGCCTGCTGCGGCTCGATCCCGGCACCCCGTTCAAGAAGTCGGCCAAGATCGTCGGCGATGTGATGGGCTCGTTCCATCCGCATGGCGACCAGGCGATCTACGACGCCATGGTGCGGCTCGCGCAGGATTTCTCCTCGCGCTATCCGCTGGTCGACGGCCAGGGCAATTTCGGCAATATCGACGGCGATAACCCGGCCGCCTACCGCTACACCGAAGCCCGCATGACCGAGGTCGCGCGGCTGCTGCTGGAGGGCATCGACGAGGACGGCGTCGAGTTCCGCCCCAATTACGACGGTCAATCGAAGGAGCCGGTGGTTCTCCCCGGCGGCTTCCCGAACCTGCTCGCCAACGGCGCCCAGGGCATCGCGGTTGGCATGGCGACCTCGATCCCGCCGCACAACGTCGCCGAACTTTGCGAGGCCGCGCTGCACCTGATCGACAAGCCCGAGGCCAAGTCGAAGTCGCTCCTGAAATGGGTCAAGGGCCCGGACTTTCCGACCGGCGGCATTGTTGTCGACTCCAAGGAAAGCATCGCCGAAGCCTACATGACCGGGCGCGGCTCGTTCCGCACCCGCGCCAGGTGGACCCAGGAAGAGGGCGCCCGCGGGATGTGGGTCGTCGTCATCACCGAGATTCCGTGGCTGGTGCAGAAGTCGCGGCTGGTCGAGAAGATCGCCGAGTTGCTCAACGAGAAGAAGCTGCCGCTGGTCGGCGATGTCAGGGACGAGTCGGCCGAGGACGTCCGCCTCGTGATCGAGCCGAAATCCCGCGCCGTCGATCCCGAACTGATGATGGAATCGCTGTTCCGGCTCACCGAGCTCGAAAGCAGGATTTCGCTGAACCTCAACGTGCTGATCAAGGGCCGCATCCCCAGGGTGGTGGGGCTTGCCGAGTGCCTGCGCGAATGGCTGGACCATCTGCGCGACGTGCTGATCCGTCGCTCGAACTACCGCAAGGAGCAGATCGAGCACCGGCTGGAAGTGCTCGGCGGCTACCTGATCGCCTATCTGAACATCGACAAGGTGATCAAGATCATCCGCACCGAGGACGAGCCGAAGCCGGCGCTGATCAAGGCGTTCAAGCTGACCGAGGTCCAGGCCGACGCCGTCCTCAACATGCGGCTGCGCAGCTTGCGCAAGCTCGAGGAGATGGAAATCCGCACCGAGGACAAGAACCTCCGCGGCGAGCTGAAAGGCATCAAAGCGATTCTCGCCTCCGAATCCGAGCAGTGGTCCCGGGTCGGCGAGCAGGTCCGCAAGGTGCGCGATATCTTCGGACCGAAGACGCCGCTCGGCAAGCGCCGCACGACCTTCGCCGACGCGCCCGAGCATGACCTCGCCGCGATCGAGGAAGCCTTTGTCGAGCGCGAGCCGTGCACGGTGGTGATTTCCGAAAAGGGCTGGGTGCGCACGCTGAAGGGCCACGTCGCCGATCTTTCCTCGCTCGCCTTCAAGACCGACGACAAGCTCGACCACGCCTTCTTCGCCGAGACCACCTCGAAGCTGCTGATGTTCGCCAGCAACGGCAAGTTCTATTCGCTCGATGTGGCGAAACTGCCGGGCGGCCGCGGCCATGGCGAACCGATCCGCATGTTCATCGACATGGAGCAGGACGCCGCGATCGTGGCGCTGTTCGTTAACAAGGGCGCACGAAAGTTCCTGATCGCGAGCAGCGAAGGGCAGGGGTTCGTCGTCAAGGAAGAGGATTGCGTCGGCAACACCCGCAAGGGCAAGCAGGTGCTCAACGTCACCATGCCGAACGAGGCCTGCGCAATTGCGACCGTGGCCGGCGACACCGTGGCCGCGATCGGCACCAACCACAAGATGGTGCTGTTCCCGCTCGACCAGGTGCCGGAGATGGCGCGCGGCCGCGGCGTGCGGCTGCAGAAATACTCCGGCGGAAAATTGTCCGACGTCGCGGTGTTCGATTCAAAGGCAGGGTTGACCTGGCGGGATTCCGCCGGGCGCGAGCAGAGCATGAGCTGGAAGGAGTTGGCCGACTGGCGCGGCAACCGCGCCGACGCCGGCCGCCTCGCCCACGGCCTGCCGAAGTCGAACAAGTTCCTGCGCGGGGTGGAGTAGTATTTCTTTTGACGCTGGCCGACTGAGATTCGTCATGCCTGGCCTTCTCGCTACGCCGCTTATGTGCCTGCGTTTTGACTTGAGGCTTCCGATCCTCCTGTCAGCCTGGCCCGATATGTAGGCTCGGCTCCATTCGCTCGTGCAGCACACGGACGACCTCGATTCAGCCCTGGGCCAATTGAACGGTAGAAGATCACATGGACCGGCTCGCGAACCGGCGCCTCTCGGCTTTCGTTACGACTGTGCCGAATGTGAAGGCTTCGAATGCCGGCGTATAGTTCGCTGCGTTCTACCGTCGAACGCCCCATCGGTTCAGTCGCGATTCGCCTCATCGCCGCTGCGAGGAGGGCGCGGTAGCGAACGCGCGCCTCGCTTCCGTGCATTGTCTCGCTCGCCCGCAGCACTGACGCGATATCAGTTCTGGCTGGGTCCGATAAGCGGTAGCGCGCCATCAACTATGGCGCTGCCGAAGTTGCGAGCCTATCGAGCGTTGCATCGAGATCTACGTCTTCGACTTCAGTGAACTCGCCGCGTTCGAGCGCGTCGAGACCGGCCTTGACTTGGGTGCGCAGAAGCTCAAGTTTCAACTCGTCGACCTGAAGCCGATGCTGCAGGCCGCGTACGGCGTCGCGGACCGCCTCGCTGGCGTTCTGATACTTGCCGGCGCGGACGATTTCTTCGACGAATGCGTCCTGCTCGGGGGTGAGATTGATATTTCGGGTCGGCATTGCGGACTTCCCTGCGTACCAATCAGTATAACCATATTGGCAATATTGGCCAACATCTTTAGACCACCCCCGCAAGCCGGATCGCCACGCCGGCCGCGCACGAACCGGCCAGCACCCAGAGCATGCCGATGTTGAAGCGGAAGATCGCGGCTGCCGCGGCTGCGGCCAGCACGAAGGCCGCGATGTCGAGGCTCGACCACACCGGCAGGTCGAACGACAGGCCGTATGAGCGAACCGGAGTGGTCTGCCGGAACAGTGTGTGCAGCGAGAACCAGATCGACAGGTTCAGGATCACGCCGACCACGGCGGCGGTGATCGCCGACAGCGCGCCGGCGAGCCCGCGGTTGCCGCGCAGCGTCTCGATGTAGGGCGCGCCGAGGAAGATCCAGAGGAAGCAGGGGATGAAGGTGACCCAGGTCGCCAGCAATCCGCCAAGGGTTGCCGCCAGCATCGGCGACAGCGTGCCGGGATCGCGGTAGGCGGCCATGAAGCCGACGAACTGCAGCACCATGATCAGCGGCCCCGGCGTGGTCTCGGCCATGCCGAGGCCGTCGAGCATCTCGCGCGGCTGCAGCCATTGATAATGCTCGACCGCCTGCTGGGCGACATAGGCCAGCACCGCATAGGCGCCGCCGAACGTCACCAGCGCCATCTTGGAAAAGAACAGCGCGATCTGGCTGAACACGTGGACCTGACCAAGCCCGATCAGCAGGGCTGCGACCGGCACCACCCACAGCAACAGCCATATCGAGCTGATCTTGAGCGCGCGCGCCAGATTGGGGCGAACGTGATCCGGCAATTCCTCGCCCATCAGGCTGTCGACCGCCGCCGCTTTCTTGTTGCCGCCGCCGTGCTCGATAGCGGCGAATTCCGGCCGGCCGCTGCGCGCGCCGAAATAGCCGATCACGCCGGCGGCGATGATGATGATCGGGAACGGGACGTTGAAAAAGAAGATGGCGACAAAGGCGGTCGCCGCCAGCGCGATCATCACCCGGTTGCGCAGGGCGCGCTTGCCGACGCGGACCACCGCCTGGACGACGATCGCCAGCACCGCGGCCTTCAATCCGAAGAAAACCGCCTCGACGAAGCCGACATTGCCGTAGGCCGCGTACACATAGCTCAGGCCCATGATGGCGATGGCGCCGGGCAGGATGAACAGCCCGCCGGCCATGATGCCGCCGGCTGTCCGGTGCAGCAGCCAGCCGATATAGGTCGCCAGCTGCTGCGCTTCCGGCCCCGGCAGCAGCATGCAGTAGTTCAGCGCGTGCAGAAACCGGCTCTCGGAGATCCAGTTCTTTTCCTCGACCAGGATGCGGTGCATGACCGCGATCTGCCCGGCCGGGCCGCCGAAGCTCAGCACGGCAACCCGCAGCCAGACGTGGAAGGCCTCACGGAAGCTGATGCCGTGACCGAGGTTCCGCGCGGCACCAGCCTCGGTGGTCTTGCCCAGGGTGACGTCCATTACGGTTTCGCCTTGTTGGTGGGCCAATTATGCGTCTCGCCGGATGCATCGCGGCACCAGCGGTAGAACGCGTCGTAGAGCGCCATGCCGGCCTCCAGCTGCGCGAGGTCGTCGTCGAACATCCGGGACAGGCCGAGCGAGGCGGCGAGCAGGCCCGGTGCTTCCGGCGACAGGTCGAGCCGCCCGGTGTCGGCGCCGCGCACCATCGCCGCCAGCCGCAGCAGGGGTGGCGTGGCGAGGCCGAATTCCTCGATCATGACGTCAAAGGTGCAGAGCTCGCCGCGGTGGCTCCAGAACACGTTCTCGACGTCGAACGGCGCGGCGTTGAAACGCTCGCCGACCGCAATCACCTCCGACGGCGCAACGAACAGGAACACCGCGTTCGGATCGACGAACCGGCGGATCAGCCACGGACAGGCGATGCGGTCGATCTTCGGCCGCGCCCGGGTTACCCAGACGGTGCGGCCCTGCGCGTCGCGGGCCGGGAGTTTGTCGGCCGGCACCAGCGGCAGCTTGGCGGCCTTCCAGCCCTCGAAGCCGCCTTCCAGCGTCTCGGCCGGGACGTCGAGATGCCGCAGCCAGGCGGCGGTGCCTTGCGCCAGCTTCTGGCCTCGCTGGCAGACGACGATGGCGGGACGGCCGGAAAATTCCTCGCCCCATTGGGCGGCCTCTGCATGGTTGCGCCTGACCGCGCCGGGAATCAGCCGCTGGTCGGCGGCGAAATCTTCGTCGGTGCGGACGTCGATCAGGACAGGCGTGCTCGCCGTTCCGATCAGCCGGGAAAGCTTGTCAGGGGATATCGTGCCGTAGGATGACATGGTTGCGCCCTCGTAAGAAAAAACGGGACGCGATACTTGGGCATGTCGCCTCGTGGGGAGATCGCAAAACCCCCATGCGCGGAATTAACCGCTTGTGGCTTTGGCTGTCAACCGGCGCGCTTGCGCAATTCCCCGCTCGATCCTAGCTTGCCCGCATCGGGGACGAAGCAGGCTCCCCGTCAGACGGCCCGCCGTCCAAGCTCTGCGCACACTCGAAATGTCGAGGATGGCGCATGGACCGGAGCGTGACCGAAACCGCGACTGAAGCCAAACCCGCCGCCGCAAACGGCTTGATCCCGCTACTCTATGTCGCGCGGGGCCTGCGCGGCTTTGGCGACGGCTTCGCCATCATCCTCCTGCCGGCCTATATGACGGCGCTCGGTTACGACGCCATCGCGGTCGGCATCGTCGCGACCGCATCGCTGCTGGGAACTGCGCTGCTGACGCTGGTCACGGGGTGGATCGCGCCGCGTCACGATCTGCGTCGGCTCCTGATCGCGGGCGCCGGCCTGATGGCGGCCACCGGCATCGCGTTCCCCGCCGTCGAGCATGTCGTCCTGATCGGGCTGGTCGCATTCGTCGGTACCATCAACGCCTCCGGCGGCGATCTCGGCGTGCTGGTGCCGCTTGAGCATGCGGTGCTGGCGCAGCGCGCCACCGACGCGCGCCGCACGCAGGTGTTTGCGCGCTACAGCCTGATCGGCGCGCTCTGTACCGCCCTGGGATCGCTGGCCGCTGCGCTGCCCGATATCCTGGTCGCGGCAGGCGGCACCCAGCTCGCGGCGTTTCGACTGATGTTCTATGCCTATGCGGCGCTCGGCATCGCCTGCGCGGTGCTCTATCGCCAGGTGCCGCATGCAAGCGGCGAGGAGAGGGCGCCGCAGACGCCGCTCGGGCCCTCGCGCGGCACGGTCTACAAGCTCGCGGCGCTGTTCAGCATCGATTCCTTTGCCGGCGGCTTTGTCGCCCAGTCGCTGCTGGTGCTGTGGTTGTTCGAGCGCTTCGACCTCTCGCTGTCGGCGGCCGGATTGTTTTTCTTCTGGTCGAACACGCTCAGCGCCTTCTCCTACCCGGTCGCGGCCTGGATCGCCAAACGCATCGGCCTCGTCAACACCATGGTGTTCACGCATATTCCCTCCAGCATTTTTCTCATACTGGCGGCGTTCTCGCCCAATCTCTACGTGGCGCTCGGATTGTTGCTGCTGCGCTCGGCGCTGTCGCAGATGGACGTGCCGACCCGCACCTCCTACGTCATGGCGGTGGTGACCCCGGCGGAACGCCCGGCGGCGGCCAGCGTCACCGCGGTGCCGCGCAGCCTTGCCTCCGCCATCAGCCCGGCGATCTCGGGCGCGCTGCTGATGACGGCGTTTCCCGGTTTGCCGCTGGTGGTCTGCGGCACCCTCAAGATCGCCTACGACCTCGCGCTGCTCTACTCGTTCCGTCATATCAAGCCGCCGGAGGAGCAGGGACGGTAGGCGCAGACCAACCGCGCAGGATGCCGGTGGTCTCGTCGTCCATTGGGAAGAAGCACTCGACTCGAAGTTCCTGTAGCGTGACGTCCTGGGGAATTCCGAGCGTCGCTATGGTCGTGAACAGTTTCAGAATGGTATCCTGTTTGCGGAAATGCATGGCAAGGACCGGCGTCGTGGCCAGTTCGGTCGGCGCGGAGTTGATGGCCGCCCGCACACCCTCATAGGAGAGCAGTCGTTGGTGGAGAGCCGCCGTCTCCGGCGTGCCGTCGGCCATGGCGTCGGCCTCCACGCTGCGGACAAAGAAGCGAACCACGTCCGCCCAATTCTCGAGATACGGCCGCAACACGTCTGGGGCGACCAATGCATCGGCAAGATTGACGGGCGTGCCGGCCGGCAACGGTCCAACCAGGAATTCGACGAGGCGGAACGCCCCGGAATTTCCCTGTAGTAGATTCCAGTGGCGGTCGACCGCCACGGCAGGAAAGGGCTCTTGCTGCGCCAGCATGTAGTCGAGCGCTTTCCGTACTTGGCCGAGTTCGGGCGCGGCAAGGTCGGTCTGCCGCCAAACCGGCGAGAAACCGGCGGCTACCAATAACGCATTGTGCTGGCGCAGCGGGACGTCGAGGGCGGTCGCGAGCCGGATCACCATGTCGCGGCTCGGCGATGCGCGGCCCAGTTCCATGAAGCTCAGATGGCGCTGTGAGATTTCCGCGCGCCCGGCAAGATCGAGCTGCGACAGGCCTCTGTGCTGTCGCCACCAGCGGAGGCTGGCTGCAAAGCTGTGTTGCCGCGACATGAGTACCTGTCAGGTAGTTGCTGAAGCGATCGATTCCGTTCAGCAAGATGGCACAAGCTGGCGCATCGGAACACGGGGGACGGAATTGGGAGAATGGAGCGGGGTGGCGATCGCATTGATATCGAGCTGCCTCGGTGGGACCGCGGCCGCCATTACCCGATATCTCGTCGGCAATGCCGACCCGGTCACGCTTGCCGTTCTGCGATGGGGAGTAGGCTTCCTGTGCCTGTTGCCGGTCGCGCTTTTCCTCAACGTGCGATGGCCACCGCGGCGGGACTGGCCGGCAGTGGCCGCCTTGGGGCTTTGCTTCTTCGGGCTGTTTTTCGTCCTCTATAACATCGCGATGGGCTTGACGACGGCGGCCCGCGCCAGTCTGGCGCTGGCGACGCTGCCGCTCCATACCATGGTGGTCGGAGCGCTGCTCGGTATCGAAACGCTCACTTCCAGAAAGACGATCGGCGTTGTCGTGGCCGTCCTTGGCGTTGTTGCCGCGCTCGCAACGGGCCTTTCGGCGGCGCCTTCGGGGGCGTGGCGAGGTGAACTGATCATGACCGCCGCAGTCATGTGCATGGCGTTCTATAACGTCGTGTCGCGCCCCTTCATCCAGCGATCCAGCGCGTTGGGTTTCTTGACCGTCGGGATGGGCGTCGGCGCCGCCGCGCTTGTCGTGGTGGGATCGTTGACCGGCAGCCTTGCGGTCTTGAACGACTTCGGCACGCCGCAATGGATCGCTGGAATCTATCTCGGCGTTGCCGGCGGCGCGCTGGCGTTCATCCTTTGGGTAATGGCGCTCGAGCGGGCGACGCCCACCCGCGTGGCCAATACCATGACCGTCAATCCGCTCGCGGCGGGGCTGCTGGCCACTCAGCTGGTCGGTGAGCCGATCACGGCCAACCTCGTGTTCGGGCTGATCGCGGTGTTCGCCGGGATCTGGATCGCGACCTCGGAGGCCAAGTCTTGATTGCGAAGCCCTCACGCCGCCGCGCGAGACGTGTCCGCCCGCACCAGGCACAGCGCCAGCAGTGCGGCGAGACTGAGCGCCGATGAAACGATCAGCACGCCGCTGCCCATGACGTCGATCAGCAGGCTGAAGGCGAGTGGCGCGCCGGCCTGGGCGATCCGCGCCGGGGCGCCGATGATCCCGAGGCGATAGGCGTAATCCTTCGGGCCGAAGATCGCGAGCGGCAGCGTGCCGCGGGCGATGGTCAGGATGCCGTTGCCGGTGCCGTGAAAGACCGCGAACACGCTGGCCGCGCCGCCGCCGGCCAGCCCGAGGATGGCGGCGCCGATCGGATGGGTCAGGCACGACAGCCGCCCCGAAACCAGGGGATGGTAGCGGCTGAGGAAACCCGCCTCAAAAATACGCGCGGCGACCTGCGCCGGACCGATTAGCGCGCCGGCCGCGACCGCCTGCAGTGTGGTTGCGCCCGCAGCCTCCAGGATGCGCGGCAGATGCGCGGCCATCGCGCCGGCGACGCCCCACGCCGCGGCAAAGGCGAACCCCAGCAGGATCATGGTGCGGTCGAGCGGGATATGCGGCTTGACGGCGGCAGCCATGGCGGCCTTGGCGCCCGCGACCGGCGGCAGCATCAGCCAGTTGAGCGGCAGGCCTATCAGCATGTGCGCCGCTGCCCAGGCAAAGCAGGTGTTGCGCCAGCCGATCGTCTCCAGCCCCCACGCCGTCAGCGGCCAGCCGACGGTGGAGGCAAAGCCCGCGATCAGGGTGATGCCGGTGATCGAGCGGCGCGCCGCGTCGCCGTAGATGCGGCCGAGCGCGCCGAAGGCGGCGTCGTAAAGGCCGGCGCCCATGCCGACGCCGAGCAGCAGCCAGGCTGCGACCAGAACCGGGATCGAATAGCTGACGCCGAGCAAGGCGAGCCCTGCTGCCAGCGTGACATTGGAAAGCGACAATACCGAGCGGCCGCCGACCAGGTCGATTTGCCGGCCGATCCGTGGCCCCAGCATCGCCGAGATCACCAGCGAAGCGGAGAAGGCGGCAAAGATCCAGTTCGAGGACACGCCGAGATCGCGCGCCATGGCATCGGCAAGGATCGCCGGCAGGTAGTAGCTCGACGCCCACGCCAGCGTCTGGGTGGTGCCGAGCGCGGCAATGATGGCGTACTGGTTCGGGCTCACGGCTGCGACGCCTCTCTCCGGGACCAGTAGAGCGCCAGCGGACCGAGCAGGATCCCCGCCGCCAGCACCGAGAACGCTGCCATCCAGGCTGACGGGCTCTGCGGCCCGCCCGCGGCATCAAGCGCGACCCCGACGGCCCACGCGCCCAGCGCGGACAGGCTGAAGCCGATCGTCGAATGCATCGCCATGGTCGCCCCGCGATGTCGCGGATCCGCCGCCATTGACATGCCCGAGGTCAACGCGCCGGAATCGGCGGGAACGGTGATGGCATAGACCAGCACCAAGACCAGCAGCAGCCATGGCGATGTGTCGGCGAATGCGCTGATCAGGAGTGCTACGGCCGCGGAGGTGAGCATGACCGCCGTGATCGCGCGGTGGCGGCCGAACCGGAGCGCGAACTCGTTGCCGAGAATGCTGGCGGGCATGGCCAGCAGCGAGAAAAGCACGCTCACGAAAATCGGCGTCAGAATCGAGGCGTCGGAATTTTTAAGCGAGACAAAGGTCCAGAACGCGACGATCCAGGTCCGGATGCCGTAGAGTTCGAAACAATGCGCGCCATAGCCAAGTACAAACCCCATCGCGCTGCGATTGCCGAACACCGGCGCGAAATCGAGCAATCGCCCCGCCGCCGGCTTTGGCTCCACCGGCCGCAGCAGGAAGCAGACCGTGAGCATTACCAGCGGCCCGGCGGCGGTGACAAAGAATGCGCTGCGCCAGCCCCATGCTTCGGCGGCGAGTTGCGCAACCAGGAACGACAGGCCGACGCCGAGCGAGAAGCTCGAGGTGTAGAGCGTGATGGCGCGGGAGGAATCGCCCGGCGCAAGACGATCGGTCAGCGCCTTGAGGCCCGGCATATAGGCGCCGGCAAAGCCGACGCCTGCGACGGCGTTGAACAGGACGCCCGACCAAAGCCCCGTGGCGAACATGCCGAACAGCAAAGTGCCGAGCGCGCTGACCGCAGAGCCCACGATCAGAATTTTGCGGGCATCGATGCGGTCGGTCAGCGTCGCCAGCACAGGCACGGCCAGCATGTAGCCGGCTGCGCCCGCGCCCGCCAGCGCGCCGGCCTGGGCGCCGCTCAGTTGCCATTCCGGAATCAGGAACGCGGCAAGGATGGAAGGCACGACGACATGCGGAAGCAAGCTGCCAAGCTGCCCCAGGCAGATCGCGACGATGACAGAGCGACCTTCCAGCGCGATACCGCTTACTCCCTTACGATGGGGACGCGCACCCGCAGCCGGTCTTGCCGTCCTGCTTTGCTTGTGCATCCGCGACGCAACAGGCGTCAACATCCGATAATGCAGGGCCGCCGCAGCAATTGCCGGCATCTGGCGCCACCGGTCGGCTGCAGACGCCGGTCTCGGGCAGCACCAGTTCGACCCGCTCGGCGGCGGTGCGGTCACCGGCGATGTCGGCTGTGACCGAACGCACCTGCTCGTATCCCGTGAGCATCAGGAAGGTTGGCGCGCGGCCGTAGGATTTCATGCCGGCGAAATAGAAGCCCGGTTCGTCCTGCGCCAACTCACGCGCGCCATGCGGCCGCACGGTGCCGCAGCTATGCTCGTTGGGATCGATCAGCGGTGCCAGCGCGACCGGACACTCGATGGCCGGGTCGAGCCGGATGCGCAGTTCGCGGACGAAATCGAGTTCAGGGCGAAAACCCGTGGCCACGATCAGTTCGTCGACCACGGCGCGGCGGAAGCGGCAACCCGATATGGCGCCGACGACGAGGCGAGCACCGTCGGCCATGATATGCGAAACCCGAAATTCGCTTTCCAGCTTGATCCGGCCAGCCGCCACCAGCGCGGCGAAGGCCGTGCCGAGCTCGCCGCGGGCCACCAGCTTGTCGTTGGCGCCGCCGCCAAAGGCCTTGGCCGGATCGCTTCCCCGCAACAGCCAGATCGGTCGGGTTTCCGGCACCTCTGTTGCGAGTTTCGCCAGATCGGTCAGGGTGCCGATCGCGGAATGACCGGCGCCGAGCACGGCGACGGTCTTGCCGGCATAGCGGGCGCGGTCTTTGCCCAGCACGTCAGGCATGCCGTAGGCGATCCGGTCTGCGGCCTCGGTCTCACCGATGGCGGGCAGGCCGTTGGCGCCGGCCGGGTTGGGCGAATGCCAGGTGCCGGATATGTCGATGACCGCGTCGGCCTTGACGACTTCGGGACCTTTCCCGTTCTGGTACCGGATCTCGAACGGCGCGGTTTCGCGGCCCTGGGTCTTCAGCTTGTCGAAGCCGGCGCGGCTGATGCCGGTGACGCGGCTCGAGGTACGGATACAAGGCTTGAGCGCGGTGCTGTTGGCGAGCGGGTCGAGATAGCGCTCCACCATCTCCGCGCCGGTCGGGTACTTGCCGGGTTCGGGAGAATTCCACCCCGTAGTAGCCAGCAGGCGCGCCGCCGCCTTGTCAATATTGTATTCCCACGGCGAGAACATTTGAACGTGGCCCCATTGCCGCATGGCGTGGCCGACGTTTTCGCCGGCTTCCAGCACCATCGGAACGAGGCCGCGCTCCAGGACATGGGCGGCGGCGGCGAGGCCAACCGGCCCGGCTCCGATGATTGCAACGGTTTTGGTTTTGCTCATGACGTTCTCCCGTGAAACCGGAAAGATCGAAATATGGATCGCAAGCGATGGCGCTCATGCCGCCGTCTTGGCTTCCTTGTCTTCGGCGCTTTCGGCGCAGCATTCCGCGACCAGGAAGCCGACCAGTTCCCGCATCACTTCGTAGTTGGCGTGGCAGATCAGCGTGGTCGCATCCCGAACCTGGGTGACAAGGCCCGCCACCACCAGCGCCTTGATATGATGCGAGAGGGTGGAGGGCGCGATTTTCAGTTTGTCCTGCAAACGGCCGACCGCAAGGCCGGCGCCGCCGGCGCGGATCAGCGCGCGGTAGATCCTGAGCCGGGTCGGGTTGCCCAGCGCTTCGAGGCGGGTGGCGGCATCGTCGAGTTTCATGCAGGCAATGTGTCAGGCGAACCCGGCTCCGTCAACATTATTTCCGGAATTATCGAAATAGTGATCTTGGTAGCGACCCCTGAGCCTCGTTGCGCCGGATTGACAGGAAGCGCAACATATCGATATATCCAGATATATGGAATCGGAACAAGCCATCCTGGCGCTGGCGGCGCTGGCTCAATCGACCCGGCTCGATGTGTTTCGCCTGCTGGCAAGGCACGAGCCGGAGGGGTTGGCCGCCGGTGACCTGGCCCGCGCGCTCGCGGTGCCGCAGAACACCATGTCGTCGCATCTGGCGGTCTTGTCCCGCGCCCGGCTGGTGACGGCGCGCCGTCATGGCCGCTCGATCGTCTATCGCGCCGATCTCAAGGCCTTCCAGTCTGTCGTGCTGTTCATGCTGCGGGATTGCTGCAACGGACGCCCCGAGATTTGCGGTCCCCTGATCGAAGACCTCACGCCCTGTTGTCCGCCGAAGCCGAGGAGGAAGGCGAATGCCTGAACGCGTTTACAACGTCCTGTTCCTTTGCACCGGAAACACCGCCCGTTCGATCCTCGCCGAATCGATCCTGCGCAAGGACGGCTCCCGCAACTTTCGCGCTTTCTCCGCCGGCAGCCAGCCGAAGGGGACGATCAATCCGTTTGCGATCAAGGTGCTGAACCGCCTCGAATACCCGACCGACGGTTTGCGCTCGAAGAGCTGGGAAGAGTTCGCGCGCAGCGACGCGCCGGTGATGGATTTCGTGTTCACGGTTTGCGACAACGCCGCCGGCGAATCCTGCCCTGTATGGCCTGGACAGCCGATGACGGCGCATTGGGGCATCGAGGACCCGGCGGCGGTCGAAGGTACCGATATCGAAAAGGAAGCGGCCTTCGTCGCAGCCTTTCGTTATCTCAGCAATCGTATTGCCGCGTTCACGAGCCTGCCGCTGGGGAGTATCGATCGCCTGTCGCTCGGGACGCGGTTGCGCGACATTGGCCGGATCGACGGCTCCACCTCCAACCAGCACAAGGCGGGCTGATGCAGGAATTCGATTTGCCGCGCCGGCTCGCGGCCGAAGCGCTGGGCACCGCGATACTGGTCGCAACCGTGGTCGGCTCCGGCATCATGGCCGAAACCCTGACCAAGGATGTGGCGCTGGCGCTGCTTGGCAATACCTTGCCGACCGGGGCGATCCTGGTGGTTCTCATCACCATTCTCGGGCCGATTTCGGGGGCGCATTTCAACCCGGCGGTGTCGCTGGTGTTTGCGCTCAAACGCGAGTTGGCCCCGCGCGACGCGCTGCTTTACTCAGTCGCCCAGGTGGCCGGCGGGATCGCCGGGACCATCACGGCGCATGCGATGTTCGCGCTGCCGCTGATCGACGCCTCGCTGAAGGTGCGAAGCGGTGGCGCGCAATGGCTTGCCGAGGGTGTGGCTGCCTTCGGCCTGGTCGCGACCATCCTCGCCGGCATCAGGTTCAACCGCGCCGCGGTGCCATGGCTGGTCGGCCTTTATATCACCGCGGCCTACTGGTTCACCTCCTCGACCTCGTTCGCCAATCCCGCCGTCGCCGTTGCGCGTTCGATGACCAACACGTTCTCAGGGATTCGTCCCGCCGATCTTCCCGGCTTCATCGCGGCCGAACTTTGCGGCGCGGTCATTGCCCTGGCGTTCATGGGCTGGTTGTTGCGCGGGGCCGGCGAGGCGCGCTCGACGATCAAGGCGGCGCAGCCATGAGCGTCACGATCTATCACAATCCCGCCTGCGGCACCTCGCGCAACACGCTGGCGATGATCCGGCAGAGCGGCGAGGCGCCTGAGGTGATCGAGTACCTGAAATCGCCGCCAAGCCGCGCCCGGCTGGTCGAATTGATCGGAGCGATGGCAATCCCCGTGCGCGCACTGCTGCGTGAGAAGGGAACGCCCTATGCGGAACTGGGTCTCGCCGATCCGAAATGGAGCGACGACGAGCTGATCGACTTCATGCTTGATCATCCGATCCTGATCAACCGGCCGATCGTGGTGACGCCCAAGGGCGTGCGGCTGTGCCGTCCGTCCGAGCTGGTGCTCGACCTGCTCGATCGCCCCGTCGCATCCTTTGTCAAGGAAGACGGCACGGCGGCGACGCGCGCCAAGCCGTAACCGCGCAATCGAGGACTGGTCAGTTCGCCGGTATTGATCGGGATCAAGGGCGTCGCGGGCTTTTTCATGCAGAAGCTGGCATGGAAGATGGGATCTCGGGATGTCAGCAAGCGAAATCGCCGCGCGTCACTTTTCAGCAGCCATCGCCGAGGCGGAGCGTGCCGGGACGGGCTACGACAGCGTCTGCCGGGCGCTGCTGGGCCTGGTTGTCTCAAAGTATCTCGAAACCAGGGAAGTCTCCGACGTCCAGGCGGAGCTGCGCTTTGTCGCCGAGAATTGCGATCCCGGCACGGATTTCATGTTCATGCGTCCCTAGCGGGCCCGGCTCCGCAACGCGTAGAGGCCGACGGCAACCAGGGAAAACAGCGTCAGCACCACACCGAGCGCGAACAGCGCGTCCGGCGAGATTGTGGCTGAGAGCCAGACGCCGATGGCGGCCGCCATCATCTGCGAGAAGCCGACCAGCGCGGATGCCGCGCCCGCCCTGTCGCCGAACGGCGACAGCGCCTGTGCGGTCCCCAGCGGGTTGACGATGCCCATGCCGAGCAGGAACAGGCTCATGGCCGCGAGGTATGGCAGGAAGGTCGAGCTGTACAGCGAAACCAGCAGCATCGCGATGCCGCCGGCGGCGGCGGCGAACAAGCCGCCCCGGATCGAACGGTCGAGCCCGTAGCGCGGCGCCAGCCTGGTCGCTAGCATGCCTGACGCGAACACGATCAGAACCGTGCCAGCGAATAGCAGGCCGAGTTGTATCGGCGTGAAGCCCATCGCCTCGATCATCACCCGCGGCGCGGCCGCGAACGTCGAGAACAATCCGCCCATGATCAGGCTCACGGTCGCCGCCGGCACCACGAAGCGGCGGTCGGCGATCAGGCCGACGTAATTCCTGGCGATCGCGAGGGGATCGAGCGGGGTCCGCGTCGCGAGGTGGGTCTCGCCGAAAACGGTTGCGTAGGCGAGGGCGCCGAACGCGGCGAATGCCGCGAGCAGCACGAATTCGGACCGCCATCCGAAATAATGATCGAGCGCGCCGCCGAGCAGCGGCGAGAAGCCGGGAGCCGCCGCCATCGCGATCATGATCAGCGCCATTGCCCGCGCCAGCGCCGCGCCCGAGAACAGGTCGCGGGCGATGGCGCGGGACAGCACCGAGGTGGCGCAGGCCCCCGCCGCCTGGATCACGCGGCCGAATAAGAGGCTCGGCAAATCACTGGCGAGGGCGCACCAGACGCTGCCGGCAAAGAACACCGCAAATCCGATCAACACTGGCCAGCGCCGGCCATAGCGATCCGAGATCGGCCCGACCACGAGCTGGCCGAACGCGAACACCGCCAGGAAGACCGTGATGGCTGAGGTCACCGCGGCGCTGGTGACCGCCAGCGACGCCGCCATCTGCGGCAGCGACGGCAGCAGGATGTTGGTGGCGAGCGTGCCGCTGGCGGCAAGCATCGCCAGCACCGCGATCTGCGCCACCGTGACAGAAGCCTCCGGACGGGGACTGGCATGGATCGTGGCGATATGGTCGGTCATGGACGGGTTCCGGCTTCTGAATGACATGACGTATATCATATAAAGTGAGATGGGGAAGCGGCATCAAGGTTGAACCCGTCATTCCGGGATGGTGCGCAGCACCAGACCCGGAATCTCGAGATTCCGGGTTCGATGCTTCGCATCGCCCCGGAATGACGTCCCTGCAGCGCTTGCCGCTCAGCGTGCCCGCAACGTATTGGGCTCACCGACCATGTCAGGCTGCCGCGCTAGCGCGACGGCGGGCGAAACCCAGATTACCAGCGCCTGGACCGCAAAGATCGCCGCCGCCAAATAGAGGCACGCCTCGGCGCCATACAGCCCGCCGACAATGGCGCCGAGCGCGGAGCCGAGCGGGCGCGCGCCGTAGCTCAGGATGTTGATGGCGGAAACACGTCCCATCAGCGACGGCGGCGTCACCGATTGCCGCAACGTCGCGGTCGAGATCACCCACAGGATCGGTCCGGCGCCGAGCAGGAAGAAGCTCAGACCCGCCAGCAGCGGCGAAGGGATGAAGATGGTCAGCGCCATCACCGTCGCGGCGACGAAGCCGGTAACCGGGCCAAGGCCGATGACGGTGCCGAACGCAACTTTCCGCATCACCCGCGTTGCCGCGAGCGCGCCGGCCACCATGCCGACGCCGTACATCGCCAGCGTCGCGCCGACGCCGGTGGCAGACAGGCCGAGATGGCGTACCGCGTAGGGCACGAACACGGCGAGCAGCAGGAACGAGGCGGTGTTGAAGATGACCTGGGTGATGAATACCGGTCGCAGCAACGGGTGCTGCAGCACGAACACCGCACCTTCCTTGACGTCCTGCCATGGATGCCGGCGCGGCGCAGGCGCGCGCGCCGGCTCATGGATGCCTGACAGCAGCACGACCGCGACCACCGATAGCGCGGCAGCAAATCCGAACGCCGGGGCGGCGCCGAGCCATCCGACCAGCACGCCGCCGAGCGCGGGGCCGCCGGCGAACGCCACCGTGCGCGCCAGTTCGATCCGCGCATTGGCCGCGGGCAGTTGCTGCGGGGTGACCAGCGCGGGCACCAGCGCCGGCGCCGCCACGCTGTAGGCGACGGTGCCGCACACCGCGACGAAGCCGAGCAGCGCCAGTAACGGCAGCGTCATCGCCCCCAGCCAGATCAGCAGCAGCATCGCAGCCAGCGCGGCGGCGCGCAGCGCTTCCGCGCCTGCCATCAGGGACCGCCGCGAGATGCGGTCGGCGAGCATCCCGGCGGGGATCGCGAACAGGATGAAGGGCAAGGTCAGTGCGGTCTGCAGCAGGCCGGCGCCGGCCTCGTTGGTCCCAAGCAGCACCACGGCGACAATGGGGGCCGCGGCCAGCGCAATCTGCTCCGCCGATTGGGCCGCGAGGTTGGACCAGGCCAGGCGGTTGAAGGTCGCGGGCAGGCGCGGCGTAGTGGCGGACATGGCTAATTCCCTCGAAAATTCGGCTTTGCGGGCATTGTCGGCATCCCGACGGCCGAACCCACCCGCTTCCCGACAGACAGGCCGGCCGGAGGGGGTAGTTCGGGTATTAAGGGGCCGGCAGGCTAGATGCAGTTGCAAATGAGTTGCAATTAGCCTGCGGATCGGTCATCCTGCTTGAATGGACGCACGGCCCTCTGACTTGAGCCCGAAGACCCCGGACGAGGTGATACCCGTGACCGGTGCGTCAGCCGCCGGCTGGCGCGCTGACGCCGCCGCTGGCACCCAGCGGAGCCTGCCCGAGGTCTATTCGAGCGTCTCGGTCCCCTTTGGCGGGCATTGGTCGCGCCGGCTGCTGGCGTTTCTGGGCCCCGGCTATCTCGTTTCGGTCGGCTACATGGATCCTGGCAATTGGGCCACCGATCTCGCGGGCGGATCCAAGTTCGGTTACACGCTGCTGTCCGTGATCCTGCTGTCGAACCTGATGGCGATCCTGCTGCAGGCGCTGGCCGCACGGCTTGGCATCGTCACCGACCGCGATCTCGCGCAGGCCTGCCGCGCCAGTTTTTCACGCCCGGTCAATTTCCTGCTCTGGCTCGCCTGCGAGGCCGCGATCATCGCCTGCGACCTGGCGGAGGTCATCGGCACCGCGATCGCGCTCAACCTCCTGTTCGGCATTCCCCTGCTTGGCGGCGCGCTGATCACCGCGCTCGACGTGTTCCTGCTGCTGTTGCTGATGAACAAGGGCTTCCGCTACCTGGAAGCCTTCGTCATCTCGCTATTGATCGTGATCGCGATCTGCTTTGCGATCCAGATTGCCGCTGCAGCCCCGCCGATCATGGCGGTACTGAAGGGATTTGCGCCATCGACCGCGATCGTCACCAATCCCGAAATGCTCTACATCGCGATCGGCATCATCGGCGCCACCGTGATGCCGCATAACCTGTATCTGCATTCCTCGATCGTGCAGACCCGCGCCTTTGAACGAACCGACGCCGGCCGCCGCGAGGCGATCAAATGGGCGACGACGGACTCGACCATCGCGCTGATGCTGGCGCTTTTCATCAACGCCGCGATCCTGATCGTCGCCGCCGCCACATTCCACGCCAGCGGTCGCACCGATGTGGTCGAAATCGGCCAGGCTCATGAATTGCTCTCGCCGTTGCTGGGCCTCGGCATCGCCTCGATCCTGTTTGCGGTGGCGCTGCTCGCCTCCGGCCTGAACTCGACGGTGACGGCGACGCTGGCCGGCCAGATCGTGATGGAAGGCTTTTTGCACCTGCGGCTGCCGAACTGGGCGCGGCGGCTGGTCACGCGCGGCGTCGCCATCGTCCCCGTCGTCATCGTCATCGCGCTCTATGGCGAGCGCGGCACCGGCCAGTTGCTGATCTTCAGCCAGGTCGTATTGTCGATGCAGTTGCCGTTCGCCGTGATCCCGCTGGTGCGCTTCGTTTCCGACCGGCGCAAGATGGGCGATTTTGTCATCTCCCGTTCGGTGGCGGCGTTGGCCTGGATTGTCGCAGGCGTGATCGTGGCGCTGAACGTCAAGCTGCTGTTCGAGACGTTTTTTGGGTAACAACCACCACCGTCATCGCCCGGCTTGTCCGGGCGACCCAGTACGCCGCGGCCTCTCGGTTTATCGCTGCCGTCTCTGGAATACTGGATCACCCGCATTCGCGGGTGATGACGAGCCCCCCTCACTCCTGCGGCTCGGACGGCACTTCGCCTGATGCGTCCACCCGCAGCCAGCCTGACGGCGCCAGCCGCTGCTGCGGCAGGAAGCGGCCCTTGTAGTCCATCTTCTTCGAGCCTTCGATCCAGTAGCCGAGATAGACGTAGGGAAGGCCGAGCCGCCGCGCGCGCGTGATGTGATCGAGGATCATGAAGGTGCCGAGCGAACGGGTCGCCTGCGACGGCTGGAAGAACGAATACACCATCGACAGGCCGTCGCTGAGTACGTCCGTCAGTGCCACCGCGATCAGTTCCTCGCTGCGTCCGGAAATACCGGAATCAAGGCTGCGCTTGCGGTATTCGATGATGCGGGTCGAGACATGGCTGTCCTCCACCATCATGGCGTAGTCGAGCACGGTCATATCAGCCATCCCGCCATGGCGGTGCCGCTTGTCGAGATAGGCGCGAAACACCGAATACTGTTCGGAGGTCGGAACCGCGCTGCGCTGCTCGCCCGAAATGTCGGCATTGCGGGCCAGAACCTTTTTCAGGTTGCGGGAGGGCCGGAACTCGTTGGCGACGACCCGCACCGAGACGCAGGCGCGGCACTGGTCGCAGGCCGGGCGGTAGGCAATCGACTGGCTGCGGCGGAAGCCGCCATGGGTCAGGAGGTCGTTGAGGTCGCCGGCCTTGTCGCCCACCAGGTGCGTGAACACCTTGCGCTCCTGCCGGCCCGGCAGATAGGGGCACGGCGAGGGCGCCGTCAGGTAGAATTGCGGGGTATCGCGGGAGTGCTGGGTCACGTCGGGTCGTCAGGCCTCCGGAAGGAAACGCGTACAAACAGCCAAGCCTGTCCGGTCCGGTTTCAGATCGGGCGCCGAACAGGGCGTAGCATTGCGCTCCGGAGCTTAACGGTCAATTGGTTTACCCGAAGTCACCAGCTTCGGGCCGACGGCGTCATTTGGGTCCGCGCCGGGCTGTTGATAACCACGGTTCCCAGGATGATGTCGTGAAGCAGCCGGTGGCGGCGGTTGAGCAGGCCGACCAGCAGCACCAGCGGGGTCAGGAACGAAACCGAGACCCAGAAAAGCACGGCGTGCGTCGCCCCGAGCACGAAATAGCCGGGTGCGCCGTACCAGGTGCGCAGTTCCAGATCCACCGCCCGCATGCCCAGGGTGGCCGAATGCGGGCCGCCCACCGAGGCGCCATAATAGGCGATGGCCCAGACCACCGTCGCCGGCCACGCCAGCCAGAACAGCGCCCAGCCGAGCCCCAGCGTGACGATCCCGAACAGCAGGATGAAGATGTAGCCGAGGATGACCGGCACCGACAGCACGACGAGGTCGATCAGGAACGCCAACACCCGCCGCGTCGGGACGCCGCGAAACAGTTCCGGCTGCGCGTCGGGATCGAATGCGTGGGGTTGCACCCCGCCGTCGCTTCGCCAGCCGCCGCTGTTGCCGGGGTCGCCATAAGCCATGATCCGTTCTCCCGCCCTGATATTGCCGAGGCAAACATGGGAACCAGCCGGCCGCCCGCCAAGAGGCTGCGACCATCAACGATGGTGACTTCGCCATTCTCAGGTGCGCAATTGCGCACCGTAGTTCGCGTCGTCGACGCGCCCCGGAATGACGAGGGGGGAGGTCCCGTTACCCCTGCGCCTTGATCCTCTCCGCCGCCTTCGGCGCAAAATATGTCAGGATGCCGTCCGCGCCGGCGCGCTTGAAGGCGAGCAGACTTTCCATCATCGCCCGGTCGCCGTCGATCCAGCCGTGGCCGCCGGCGGCGGCGATCATCGCGTATTCGCCGGATACCTGGTAGGCGAAGGTCGGTATCGCGAACGTGTCCTTTACGCGGCGGACGATGTCGAGATAGGGCATGCCGGGCTTGACCATCACCATGTCGGCGCCTTCGGCGATGTCGAGTTCCACCTCGCGCAGGGCCTCGTCGGAATTGGCGCTGTCCATCTGGTAGGTGCGCTTGTCGCCGGTCAGCGTTTTCGCCGAGCCAATGGCGTCCCGGAACGGCCCGTAGAAGGCGGACGCATACTTGGCCGCATAGGACATGATCTGCACGTCGAGGAAGCCGGCGCCGTCCAGCGCGGCGCGGAGCGCACCGACGCGGCCGTCCATCATGTCCGATGGCGCGATGATGTCGCAGCCGGCTTCGGCCTGCACCAGCGCCTGGCGCACCAGAACCGCGACCGTTTCGTCGTTGAGGATCCTGCCGTCCTCGATCAGGCCGTCATGGCCGTGGCTGGTGAAGGGGTCGAGCGCGACGTCGCAGAGCAGGCCGAGATCGGGAAACTCCTTCTTGATCGCGCGCACCGACTGGCAGACCAGGTTGTCCGGGTTCAGCGCCTCGGAGCCTTGCTCGTCGCGCAAGGACGGATCGGTATAGGGAAACAGCGCAATGCAGGGGATGTCGAGCTTCATCGCGCGCTCGGCGTCCCGCACCGCCTGATCGACCGTGAGGCGGTCGACGCCTGGCATCGAGGCGATAGGCGTGCGGCCCTGGTGGCCGTCGACCACGAATATCGGCCAGATCAGGTCGTCGGTCGTAAGCACGTTTTCCCGCACCAGCCGCCGTGCCCACTCCGCCTTGCGGTTGCGGCGGAGGCGGGTTGCGAGGTCGAGCGGGGGCGAGGCGAGGGCGGCTTGCCGCCGCGGCGCGTCGCGCATTTCGATGGGACGCCCGAATTTGATCGCCATGTGATGGATACTCCCTGAGGCGGCGGTAGGACTTCAGTTTGTCGCAATTCCTAGCACCTTGCAGGCCGTGCGTCACCGCGCCTTGATCTATCGCATCAGCGATTGATTTTGCCGCCCAAGCGGGCCAAGACTCGGTCTAAGACGACATTCCTGCGGCCAAACGGGCCCTGATTGCAAGGCCAGCTCCGAGACCAGCTCCGGGACCAACTCCGAGATCAACTTCATGTCCGACACATCGGCGCGCGATCAGGCGCGCGACAATGCGATTTCGGCGAATGCCATGTCGTCCGAGCGGATCGAGGCCGACGACAATGCATGGACCCGGCGGCTGGTGCTGTTCCTGCGCATCATGGCGGTGGTGTCGATCGCCAAGGGCCTTTTCCACTGGGCGCAGGTCACCGGCTTTGTCGGCAGCGCGGAAGACGCGTTCGAGAACCAGTCGATGGCCTGGCAAACCGCGACGGTGTATTTCGCCGTGATCGAACTCGTCGCTGCGGTGGGACTGTGGCTGGCGACGCCGTGGGGCGCCGTGGTGTGGCTCACCACGGTGGTGTCGATGGCGGTGATCGAAATGATGTTTCCGGGAATTTACGGCGGCAACCTCACGGTGGTGGCGTTCGAGGCGCTGATGCTGGCGGCGTATCTGGCGCTCGCCTGGATGGCCGCGCGCGAACGTCCGCCATAGATCAACCGAGTGCAGAAATTCCGCCGCCGGCCTTCGCAATTTTCGGATGTTTTCGCGGTAACGGTTCAGTCACCGTAAAGGATTTGCTCACACCCGTTACGGGCGCGTTTCGATTTCCAGCCGACCTGTTTCCGAATGCGACAGGCAAGCAGACGAAGCGTGAACATCGGCGCTCCAGCGTCAATGAGAGGTTGCGAAAAGCCCTTTATCCATGGGCTTAATCCGCGATTCACTGTCTTAAATTCATGATCTCTTTATTCTCTTATTTAAGCGGATGTTCAAACGGCCCCCTTAAGTTGAAGCTATCAGGCGGGACAAAAGTTTCGTCGAATAAGTCGATAAAATCGACGACAGGGGAAGTGTCATGATCAAAGCCGTTGCAACGGCGGTTGAAACCGCTGAAGGCTCTGCCGGTCAGACTCCGGTGCAGCCGCTCTATCTGGAAGCGCTGACTTTGGTGGAACGGCTGCATCGCCGTCTGCTCGACGTCATCAAGGACGAATTCGACCGCCGCGGCCGTGCCGATATCAATTCGGTGCAGGCGCTGCTGCTCTATAATATCGGCGACAAGGAACTGACCGCGGGTGAATTGCGTACGCGCGGTTACTATCTCGGCTCCAACGTCTCCTACAACCTGAAGAAGCTCGTCGAGCTCGGCTTCCTCGATCACCAGCGCTCGCGCGTTGATCGCCGCTCGGTCCGCATCCGCCTCACGGCGCAGGGCCAGGAGATCCGCAAGATCGTCGACGCGCTCTATCAGAAGCACGTCAGGACGGTGGAGCAGGTCGGCGGTATCTCGAACGATGAATTTGCGACCCTCAACAAGTCGCTGCACCGGCTCGAGCGGTTCTGGACCGACCAGATCCTCTATCGCCTCTGAGAACTTCGTTGCGTCCAGCGGCCAAGCCGGCCATTTGAGAAGACCGGCAGCCGAAGCGGACGATTGAAACGGCAGGGCGGCTCGCCTTGCCCAGGACGCACCGGCCCGGGTTTTCCTGCGCCGGTGCGTTTTGCTTTCCGACCTGGCTTGACGATGCGTCGGCGGTGGCCGTGGAGCTGCCATTCCGACATTCCGGATTGACTAGCCTTCGACGCCACCCCCATACTTCCGCAACGTTGAGGCTACACGCTCGTACCGACCGCGGATCTGCCAGATCACCGCAAGAGTCGTGGCGGCTTGATGCCCAGGTGGGGAAAAAGGCTTGTCGGCATCGCGGCGTCCCATGTTCGGCGAGCAACAGCGCTTTGTGCTGCTTCTGATCGCGCCGGCCGCGCTGTTGTTGTTGCTGTTTCAGGTCGTGCCGATCTTCATCGGTGCCAACGCAAGTTTTCGAAACTGGGCGTTGTACGATCCCAAGAAGACCTGGGTCGGCTTCGATCACTACGCCGCCGTGCTGTCGGATCCCGCGTTCCTGTACGTGGTGCTGCCGAACACCTTCCTGTTCATGGCGCTCAGCGTTGCCGGCGCGTTGTTGGCGGGGCTGGCTCTGGCGCTGCTGCTCAATCGTCCCTTTCGCGGACAAAAGCTGGTGCAGACGATCCTGCTGGTGCCGCTGATGGTGGCCCCTGTCGTCGCCGCAATCATGGTGCGCTGGATCTTCAACGACCAGTTCGGCATCGTGAATGTGGTGCTGGAAGCCGTTGGGCTGGAGGGACAGCCCTGGCTGGTGCAGCGCTGGAGCGCCTTCGGTATCATTCTGTTGACCGACATCTGGCTGTGGACCCCGTGGTTCACGCTGCTGCTGCTCGCGGGCTTGCAGAGCCTGCCGAAGGAGCCGTTCGAGGCCGCCGCGATCGACGGCACCACCACCTGGCGCGTATTCCGCTTCCTGACGCTGCCGATGCTTCGCCCGGTGATCGTGGTGTGCGTGGTGATCCGCGCCATCGACGCCTTCCGCACCTTCGATATTGTGTGGACCCTGACTGGCGGCGGGCCCGGCCGCGCGACCGAGCTGTTCAGCCTCTATGCCTATGTCCACGCTTTCCTCAATCTCGATCTCGGGCGGGGCTCGGCGGCGGCGATCGTCGGCGGGCTGATCATCCTCGTCATCGGCGTGGCGCTGTTTCGCCTCGTCGACCGCATCGCAAAGGCTTGATCCGATGGCGATGGTGATGCGCTCCGCCTTTCTGCCGCAGCTGCCGCCATGGGGCCGCAAGGCGATGTTCGCACTGGTCCTGGCCGCGATCTGCTTTGCCTTCGCCTTTCCAGTGTTGTGGCTGATCCTGACCTCGCTGCGGCCGGAGTCCGGCGTCTACTACGTCCACCGCGGCACTGAGTTCACCTTCGGCAATTTCGCCGAGGTGTTGCGCGAGGACCGAATTGTCGAAGCGTTCCTCAACAGCGCCTTGATCGCGACGCTGGCGACCGTGTTCTCGCTGCTGGTGACCGTATCCAGCGGCTACATGCTGTCGCGCTTCACCGGCCCGGCCTCGCGGCTCTGGTTTGGGACCATCTATGTGTTCCGCTGCGTGCCCTACATCTCCTGGGTGTTGCCGCTGTATTTCGTCAATCAGAGCTGGGGCATCTACGACACCTATGTCGGGCTGCTGCTGCCGCACGTCGCCGTCCATATCTGCTTCTTCTCATGGCTGATGAAGGGATTTTTCGACGGCATCGACCCGTCGATGGAGTATGCTGCCATGATCGACGGCTGCACCCGGTGGGGCGCCTTCATCCGGGTGGCCGTGCCGTCGGCATTGCCGGCGATCTCGGCGCTCGCGGTGCTGTGCTGGTTGTTCACCTGGAACGAGTTTCTGTTCGCGTTGATCCTGACCGGCAATCGCGTCCCGATGATCACGGTGGTGATGGCGCAGTTCGTCACCGAGATGGGGCTGCGCTGGAACCTGATGGCGGCGACCGCGGTGATGGCGCTGGCGCCGGCGTTTCTGATCGCGCTGTTCGGCCAGAAATACGTGATACGGGGTTTGCGCATCTGACGGACGGCGGGGACGACAAGCCAAGAACGCAAGACAAGAATACAAACAAGGGAGGGAGCTATGGAGCGACTGGCGAAACTGGCGATGGCGACGACCGTGGCCCTGGTGGCCGCGGCGGGAAGTGCTTTGGCCCAGGTGAAGGAACTGCGGATCGGCTACCAGCCAAGCCCGATCCAGGACGCCTCGATCGCAATGTTCGAGTCGTGGGGCGCCAAGAACGGCGTCAAGATCGTCAAGGTGCCGAATTCCTACGGCGTCTATGTCGAGAAAATGACGGCGTCGCTGACCTCGAATTCCGATCAGTACGACATCATCTGGCACAATGACGATTGGGGACAAACCTGGGCTCATCTGCTCGAGCCGACCGATGACGTCAACGCCAACAAGTTTGCCGACAAGTGGAGCATGGCTCCGGTGGTGTTCGCCAACGCGCAGGGGCAGAACACTGTCGTGCCGATGGGCCAGACCTTTAGTGTGTTCTTCTACCGGTCCGACCTCGTCAAGCCGGAGGAGGTGCCGAAGACGCTGGAACAGCTCGTCACCGTCAGCAAGAAGTTGCAGGCTGATGGCAAGGTCAAGTTCGGCTATGTCGGCGGCATGTCGATGAACAACAGCTGGTTCAGCTGGTTCTGGTCGATGTGGGGCAACAATTGCGACGTGCTGCTGCCGCCTTACGAGCGCGACAACAAGAAGCTCGCCGAGGCCGGCTGGAAGTCCGGCATGACCGAGCCGTGCATGCAGCAGACCGCCGAGTATTGGTGGGATGCGATCAATACCCACAAGATCGTGCCGCGCGGCATGCCGGCCTATGACCGAAACGAAGCCAATGCCGTTTTCATGTCGGGCGACGCCGCGTTCACCGTGGCGGATTCGTTGTGGTGGAGCACGTTCAACGACCCCGCCAAGTCGAAGATCGCCGGCAAGGTCGCCGCCACGCGCTTCCCGCTCGGCCCCAACCGGGCGCGGCCGTTCGCCTGGAACGACATCTGGGGCTGGGCCATCCCGAAGTCGATCGCGCCGGAGCGCAAGAAGCTCGCCAAGGAGATGCTGGAGGCGATGATGCTTGACGAGGAAGGCCAGTTGAAATTGTGGAAGGCGACCGGCGCGCCGCCGCCCAACACCACGTTCTGGCCGAAGATCGCGGCCGCCGATCCCTTCATGGCGCTTCTGAAGGAGTCTGTGCTCGATTCTCCGGACAAGGTGCGCGGCGCGTATTATTTCCCGCAATGGCCGGCCGTGCACAAGGCCTTCAACGACACCGTCACCAAGGCGGTCACAGGCAAGCGCGAGGACATCGCGAAAGTGCTTGCCGAGGGTGCGCCGCTGGTCAGCAAGGCCGCGCAATAGTCGAAACGCCAGGCCCCGCCGCGCAGGTCGCGGCGGGGTTGTCTTTGGGTAGCACCGGTTTCAGTCAGACGGCGGGGAAATGGCAGCGATCAAACTCGAAAAGCTCAACAAGCATTACGGCACGCTGTTCCACGCGGTGAAGGACGTCGATCTCGAGATTGCCGACAAGGAGTTCGTGGCGCTGGTCGGCCCGTCCGGCTGCGGCAAGTCGACGACGCTGCGCATGATCGCGGGGCTGGAGGACATCACCAGCGGCGACATCCGCATCGGCGAAAGGGTGGTCAATCATCTGCCGCCGCGGGACCGCGACGTCGCGATGGTGTTCCAGAACTATGCGCTGTACCAGCACATGAGCGTGTACGACAATCTGGCGTTCGGGCTGCGCAACAAGAAAACCCCGGAGGCCGAGATCAAGGCCGCGATCGACCGCGCCGCCGGCATGCTCGGGTTGCACGAATTGTTGCAGCGCAAGCCCAAGCAATTGTCGGGCGGTCAGCAGCAGCGTGTGGCGCTTGGCCGCTGCATCGTGCGCAATCCGCAGGTGTTCCTGTTCGACGAGCCGCTGTCGAACCTGGACGCCAAGCTGCGCGCCCAGATGCGCATCGAGATCAAGCGCCTGCATGCGGAGATTCCGACGACCTCGGTTTTCGTCACCCACGACCAGGTCGAGGCGATGACGCTCGGCGACCGCGTCGTGATCATGCGTGACGGCAGGGTTCAGCAGATCGGCACGCCATTGCAGGTCTACGGCAAGCCCGCCAACAAGTTCGTCGCCGGCTTCATCGGCGCGCCGGCGATGAATTTCATCGAGGTCACCGTGCGCGATCAGGCCGGCGCCGTGTCGGTCGAGGGCGACGGCCTCCGCCTGACGGTCGGCGGCCCCGAGGCGCCGGCGCTCGCGGCCCGCAACGGCCGTCGTGTGATCCTGGGCCTGCGGCCGGAGCACCTCGTGCTCGGCAATAGCGTCCAGGGCCTGGGTTTCGACGCCCGCGTCGAGGTGGTTGAGCAGCTCGGCTCCGAAATCTTGCTGGAGACGAGGGTAGGCGGGTCCAGCGTCACGGCCGCCCGCGTGCCGGCGGAAACCGTGGTCGTGCGCGGCGATCAGGTCCGCCTTTCGGCGCAGCCCGGCCGGCTGCATTTCTTCGATCCTGAGACCGAGCTGCCGATTTCGGGGTGAAGCGAGGGCAGATTATCCCGTTCCCTCTCAGGCAAGGGGGATTTTCCGCCATGGAACTCCTGCCACGATCCGGCGTTTCCCTTGCTTAACGGAGCAGGTGAGACATGCTGGTCGAGCGCGGATTGCAGGTCATGAACGTCGAAGTGGTAGGCGACGCTTATGCCATCGCCGCAAATTACCTTTGCAGAACCGGCGCTCTGTCCAGCCCCACTGCCACCGACGATCGGTTGCTGGAAATCATCGTCAAAATGTTTCAACGCGGTGAACTCAACCGGATCAGGCTCGCTAACAAGGCGATCAGCAAGTTCGAGGCTTCGAACGGCGCCCGATTGTCGGCCTGATCGCATCACACCCTCCCGGGAGCATTCCATGGAAGCAGCTATCGACCGCATCATGCGGACCTACGACCTGTTGCTGAACAGGCCCACCGCCGCTGATGATGAGGCGCGGGCGAAGGTGACCAAATACCTCGCCACGTTGGTCGAGGCGGGGGAAAACGATACCCACCGATTGACGGTCTGCGGGCTGGCCTATCTGCGCCAGCTTGACGGCAGCACAGATCCGGTGAAGGCCGGATTTACCGGGCTGTAAGTCAAGCACTCGTCGGTTGCAACGAAGCGAGGATCGCGCGAGATTTTCTTTGATTAACGGTCTGTGCGGTTGCTGTTCGTTCGTAGCTGGATGGAGACTCGGTACGACGTCAGTCTCCAGCCAAGGCTACCGCGCTCGCCTCGCTTGTGCTGTGGCTGAGCGCCGGCCGTCTGATTGTCTGTTTGCGACAAGGTCGCCGTCATGCAGCACCTAAGATTGGCCATCCTGACCGCCCTTGTCGGCTTTTTCGCTTTGTCGGGGATCACCCATGCTGCCGCCGATGCGTTGAAGGCGTTGCGGGCGGGAGGTCATGTCGCCCTGATGCGCCACGCCGATGCGCCGGGTGGCTTCGGCGATCCGCCTGGGTTCCGCATCGACGACTGCGCCACCCAGCGCAACCTCAGCGCAAAGGGGAGGGCGGACGCTTCAAGAATCGGCGCGCGGCTCAAATCGGAGGGCATCGCGTTCGAGAGGATCGCGAGTTCGCCGTGGTGTCGCTGCGTGGACACGGCTACGCTCCTAAATCTTGGACCTGTCGAAACCGAAGCGACATTTGGCAATGTGGTCGTGCTGAGCGATCAAAGGGAGGGCCTCACCGCGGGCGCTCGCGCGCTGATTGGCAAGTGGACCGGGCGCGGAAACCTGCTTGTTGTGACGCATGGCGCGAACATCCAGGCGCTGACGGGCATTCAGCCGGCGAGCGGCGAGATCGTGGTGGTCGCGGGCGGGAGCGGTCGCGCCGATCCGGTCGGCCGCCTGATTCTGGATTGAAGATGCCAAGCGAACCACCTCGCGCCAACGGAAACTCAAGAGGAAACCCATGCTCACCCTTCATCACCTCAACGACTCCCGCTCGCAGCGCATTCTGTGGCTGCTGGAGGAGCTCGGAACGCCTTATGAGCTGAAACGCTATCAGCGCGACGCCACCACGCGGCTGGCGCCGCCGGAGCTCAAGAAGGTTCACCCGCTCGGCAAGTCGCCGGTGATTGCCGACGGCAAGGTCAGAATCGCGGAATCCGGGGCGATCGTCGATTACGTGATCCGCCGCTACGGCAAGGGCGCGATGATGCCCGCGCCCGGAAGCGCCGACTATGAGGCCTACAACGAATGGCTGCATTATGCCGAGGGCTCGGCGATGCTGCCGCTGATGCTGAACCTCTATGTCAGCCGGTTGAAGGAGGCGGGTGCGCCGCTGCATCCGCGCATCGACAGCGAACTCGCCAACCACCTGGGCTTCGTCGATGGTGCGCTGGCGGGCCGCGACTTCCTGGTCGGGCCGTCGCTGACCGGGGCCGACATCCAGATGAGCTTTGTCGGCGAGATGGCGAAAGTGTTCGACAAGCTCGGCCCGTATCCGAACCTCGCGGGCTGGCTTGGTCGCCTGCACGCGCGGCCGGCGTTCCAGCGCTCGATCGAGAAGGGCGGAGCGTATAGGTTTGCGTGAGGGGAAGGCCGTCATTCCGGGGCGCGAAGCGAACCCGGAATCTGGAGATTCCGGGTTCGATGCTTCGCATCGCCCCGGAATGACAGAGGATCGGGGCCCCGGCTCAAGGCCCGGGGGCGACAGCCGATGGGGCCGGGCCGCTCCCCACCATATCTTGCATAAATATCAGCCGGATACCGCAAGCGCTTGGCCAATTCCGGCCGATATGGTATCCCGCAGGTGCTTCTTCGACCGTCACACGTGACCGACCGCTCCGCCCCTAAGGGCCTGCGGCGGTGGAGATATTTCGCCCAATGACCTCCTCGCCCTCCAGCGCCAAGACCGCTTCCGCGCCCGACTCGTTCTTCACGGCCACCCTTGCCGAGGCCGATCCCGAAATCGCCGCGGCGATCCGGGGCGAGCTCGGCCGCCAGCGCCACGAGGTCGAGCTGATCGCCTCCGAAAACATCGTCAGCCGCGCCGTGCTTGAAGCGCAGGGCTCGGTGATGACCAACAAGTATGCGGAAGGGTATCCGGGCGCCCGCTACTACGGCGGCTGCGAATGGGTTGATGTCGCCGAGACGCTGGCAATCGAGCGCGCCAAGAAGCTGTTCGGCGCCGGCTTTGCCAATGTCCAGCCCAATTCGGGCAGCCAGATGAACCAGGCGGTGTTCCTGGCGCTGCTGCAGCCTGGCGACACCTTCATGGGGCTCGATCTCGCCGCCGGCGGCCATCTCACCCATGGTTCGCCCGTCAACCTGTCCGGCAAATGGTTCAAGGCCTCGCACTACACGGTGCGGCGCGAGGACCAGATCATCGACATGGACGCGGTGGCCAAGCAGGCCGAGCAGGTGCGTCCAAAGCTTATCATCGCCGGTGGATCGGCCTATTCGCGCCCCTGGGATTTCAAGCGCTTCCGCGAGATCGCAGACAGCATCGGCGCTTATCTCATGGTCGACATGGCGCATTTCGCCGGCCTCGTCGCCGGCGGCGTCCACGCTTCGCCGGTGCCGCATGCGCATGTCACGACCACCACGACCCATAAGTCGCTGCGCGGTCCGCGCGGCGGCCTGATCCTGTGCAACGACGAAGCACTCGCCAAGAAGCTGAATTCGGCGATCTTCCCGGGGCTGCAGGGCGGCCCGTTGATGCACGTCATCGCCGCCAAGGCGGTCGCGTTTGCCGAGGCGCTGCGCCCGGACTTCAAGATCTACGCGAAGAACGTCGTCGAAAACGCCAGGGCTCTGGCGGAAACGCTGCGCGGCCACGGCTTCGACATTGTCTCCGGCGGCACCGACAACCATCTGATGCTGGTCGATCTCCGGCCCAAGGGCCTCAAGGGCAACGTGTCCGAAAAGGCCTTGGTGCGCGCGGCGATCACCTGCAACAAGAACGGTATTCCCTTCGATCCCGAAAAGCCGTTCGTCACCTCAGGCCTGCGTCTCGGCACGCCGGCGGCGACCACGCGCGGCTTCGGCGTGGCCGAGTTCAAGCAGGTCGGCGGCATGATCGCCGAGGTGCTCAACGCGCTGGCGCAGTCGCCCGACGGCAAGGCGCCGCTGGTGGAACTGGCCATCAAGGAGCGCGTCAAGGCTCTCACCGATCGCTTCCCGATTTATCAGTAAAGGTTCCGTTGAATGCGATGTCCCAGCTGCAACAGCCTCGATACGCAGGTGAAGGACTCGCGTCCAACCGAGGATTCCGCCGTGATCCGGCGGCGGCGGGTGTGCGTCGCCTGCAACTTCCGCTTTACGACTTTCGAGCGGGTGCAGTTGCGCGAACTGACGGTGATCAAGCGCAACGGTCGTCGGGTGCCGTTCGACCGCGACAAGCTGGTCCGTTCGCTGCAGATCTCCTTGCGCAAGCGGCCGGTCGATCCTGAGCGGGTCGAGAAGATGGTTTCCGCAATCGTTCGCGAGCTTGAGAGCGGCGGCGAGGCCGAGGTTTCCTCGGAGGCGATCGGCGAAATCGTGATGGAGCATCTGCGCCAGCTCGACGACGTCGCCTATGTTCGCTTCGCCTCCGTCTATCGCAATTTCCGCGAGGCCAAGGATTTCGAGACGGTGCTCGGCGAACTCTCCGGCGAAGACGACGCACGGGTCGCCGCGTTACGCAAATGATCTTCCGTATTCTGGAGGACCAGTACGCGGAGAAATCCAGGGAGGCCAAGGCGGCCGACCAGCGATTCATGCAGCTTGCGCTCACGCTCGGCCGGCGCGGGCTGGGCCGCACCTGGCCGAACCCGGCCGTCGGCGCCGTCGTCGTCAAGGACGGCGTCATCGTCGGAAGAGGATGGACGCAGGCCGGCGGTCGCCCCCATGCCGAACCCGAAGCGCTCGGGCGCGCCGGGGAGGCCGCGCGCGGTGCCACGCTCTATGTGACGCTGGAGCCCTGTTCGCATGTCGGTAAATCGCCACCCTGCGTCGATGCCGTGATTGCATCAGGCATTTCGCGCGTGGTGTCGGCGATCGAGGATCCTAACCCCGAGATTGCCGGGCAGGGGCATGCCAGGTTGCGCGCCGCCGGCATCATCGTGGATGTCGGCCTTGGTGCTGCGGAGGCCGCCCGCGATCACGCCGGACATTTCTGCCGCGTGCGCGACAAGCGCCCGCATGTGATCCTCAAGCTCGCGGTGTCCGCCGACGGCAAGATCGGCGCCGCCGGCCGCAAGCCCGTCGTGATCACGGGCGAGGCCGCCCGGGCGCGGGTCCATCTGTTACGCGCGCAGTGCGACGCCATCCTGGTCGGCATCGGCACCGTGCTGGCGGACGACCCGGCGCTCACCTGCCGCCTGCCGGGCATGGCGGCGCGTTCGCCGGTGCGGGTGGTGCTGGATCGCGCCTTGCGCCTGCCCGGCACCAGCAAGCTCGTCCATTCCGCCCGCGACACGCCGCTATGGGTGATGACCTCGGATCTCGCCGAGGCCCCGGCGGCGATGAAACTGGGCGCCGCCGGCGCGCAGGTGGTGCGCGTGGCCGCGCCGGTCTCCGCGCCGGGGCTGAACCTCCCGGCAGTGCTGCGTGCGCTGTCCGACAAGGGCATTACCCGGCTGATGGTCGAGGGCGGCTCGCGGGTCGCCGCGTCGTTTGTCGCCGCCGATCTGGTTGACGAAGTCTGGCTGCTGCGTGGTGCTGATACCGTCGGGCCGGACGGCATTCCCGCGCTGGACGCATTGCCGCTGTCGGCTCTCACCGGGTCGCCCGCCTTCAGGACACGTGCTAGCCAAGTCCTGGATAAGGACACCCTTACCATCTACGAGCGCGCGTGATGTTTACCGGCATAGTCACCGATATCGGCGAGATCATCTCCCTGACGCCCACCGCGCAGGGCCAGTTGCACCGCATGCGGATCGCCTGCCGCTACGACCGGGCGACCATCGCCGACGGCGCTTCGATCGCCTGCAACGGCGTGTGCCTGACCGTCGTCGCCTCCGGGATCGATGGGGGCAAGACCTGGTTCGATGTCGATGCCGCCGCCGAGACGCTCGGCATGACCACGGCCAGGCACTGGGGCAAGGGAACCAAACTCAACCTCGAACGCGCGCTGAAGATCGGCGACGAGCTCGGCGGCCACATCGTGGCCGGCCATGCCGACGGCATCGCCACCATCGTCAAGCGCGACGATCTGCCCGGCATGGCGCGGTTCGAATTGCGTACCGCCCGTGAGCTGGCGCGCTTCATCGCCGCCAAAGGCTCGGTCACGCTGGATGGCGTGTCGTTGACGGTAAACACGGTGGCCGAAATGGTGTTTACGGTGCTGATCATCCCCCATACGCTGAGCGTGACCACGCTGGGTGGCTGGCGCGCGGGCAGCGAGGTCAATATCGAGGCCGACCTGATGGCCCGCTACGCCGCGCGGCTGTCGGAAATGAAGTGACGGCGCAGCCGTCATTCCGGGGCGATGCGTTAGCATCGAACTATGGTGCGCAGTGGCGCACCTGAGAATCTCGAGATTCCCCGGGGGTGCAATTGGCACCCCTGAGGTCTGGTCCTTTCGGACCATCCCGGAATGACGGCTATCGAGTTCGTGCTTGGCTTAGCGACCCGAGGCGACTACATAACGCGCCAGTTCCAGAGTGAAACGGATTGAACGATGGCCGACGCACGGCGGGCGCCGCTGAAGGACCAGACCGATATTTCAGGCGCGCGCGCGCTGATCGTCGAGGCGCGCTTTTATGACGACATCCAGGATGCGCTGATGGAAGGCGCGGTCGCCGAGCTCAAGGTTGCCGGCGTGACGCATGACGTCATCACGGTCCCCGGCGCGCTGGAGATCCCGGCTGCGATCGCGATGGCGCTCGATGCCGCCGCGCAGGGCGGCAAACCCTATGACGCCGCGATCGCGCTCGGCTGCGTGGTGCGCGGCGACACCATCCACTTCGAGATCGTCTCGATGGAATCCTCGCGCGCGCTGATGGACCTTGCGGTCAACAGGGGCTTCCCGCTGGGCAACGGCATCATCACCGTCAATACCGAGGCGCAGGCCTGGGCGAGGGCGCGCGCCAGCGAGTTGAACAAGGGTGGCGATGCCGCTCGCGCCGCGCTGGCGATGCTTCGGATCAAGCGCCGGCTGACAAAGGCCCGATGATGGCAGACGGCAGGAAGCCGGCAAAAGGCCCCGACAAGAAGGCCAACCGGCGTGGTGCGGCGCGGCTCGCGGCGGTACAGGCACTGTACCAGATGGACATCGGAGGCACCGGGATCAACGACATCTTCGCCGAGTTCGAGAGCCACTGGCTCGGCAACGAGGTCGAGGGCGAAAAATACCTGCCCGCCGAAGCTGCGTTCTTCCGCGACGTGGTGTCGGGCGTGGTGCGTGATCAAGCCAGGCTCGATCCTCTGATCGACGATGCGCTGCAGCGGGGCTGGCCGTTAAAGCGGATCGACGCGATCCTGCGCGCGGTGCTGCGGGCCGGATCCTACGAGCTCGAGCACCGCAAGGACGTGCCGGGCCGCGTCGTCGTGTCCGAATATGTCGATGTCGCCCACGCCTTTGTCGAAAAGGAGGAGACCGGCATGGTGAACGCCGTGCTCGACCAGATCGCGCGCCAGTTCCGCGCCGACGAGTTCACCCGTGGCTAGCGGCCGGCCAGCTTCCGGTGAGGATGCGCTGATCGCGCGCTATTTCCGGCCGCTTGCGACCGATCCAGGCGCCTTCGGTCTCGACGACGACGCCGCTGCCTTGAAGTCGAATGGCGAGGACGTCGTGGTGACGACGGACGCGATCGTCGAAGGCGTCCATTTCCTGCCCGACGATCCCCCCGATACGGTCGCGCGCAAGGCGCTCAGGGTGAACCTCTCGGATCTCGCGGCCAAGGGCGCCGCGCCGGCGGGTTTCGTGCTGACGTTGGCGCTCCGGGGCGTCGACGATGCCTGGCTGAAGCCGTTTGCGGCGGCGCTTGGCGAGGATGCCACGCAGTTCAACTGTCCGCTGCTGGGCGGCGATACGGTTTCGACGCCGGGCCCGCTGATGGTCTCGGTCACGGCATTCGGCCGTGTGCCACCGGGCAAGATGGTTCATCGCAGCGGCGCCCGGCCCGGCGAACGCGTGATGGTGACCGGCACGGTCGGCGATGCCGCGCTGGGACTTGCCATTCTCGGCGGCGGCAAGGTTCATGCCGCGGCAACCGATTTGGCGGCGCGTGCGGCACTGGTCGGGCGCTATCGCGTGCCGCAGCCGCGCGTGGCGATGGCGGAAATCGTTCGGGGCTTTGCCAACGCGGCGATGGATGTGTCCGATGGCCTCGCCGGAGACCTGACAAAGCTGTGCGGAGTGTCCGGCGTATCCGCCGTGATCGATTTGGCCTCGATCCCGCTGTCGGATGCGGCGCGCGATCTCGTGGCGCGGGGCGTGGTCGGGCTGGAGACATTGATCGCCGGCGGCGATGACTACGAAATCCTGTGCGTTGTGCCGGAAGATCGCGTCGAGGCGTTTGCGCAGGCGGCACGGCGTTCCGGGGTCGCCGTGAGTTCCATTGGAACGGTGATCGCGGGAGTCATGGCTCCCCGGTTCATCGACGCGCAGGGCAAGGAAATTGTGTTTGAACGGCTGTCTTACAGCCATTTCTGAAGGCAGCCCGTTAACGGTGCCGGCTGTTACCGGCCGCCGCGCATTGTAATTTCGCGGGAAACCTGTAGAAGAAATCCATTCGATTGCCGTCGTGCCTTTTTGAACGCGCTCCTTGGGGCTTCTTCCAAAGACATCGTCGAGATTGGATTTGAATCCGCGCGATCGCCGCGCGGAATGAAAGCCTGGGTGCTTTGGAGAAGATAAAATGGCTACCGGAACAGTGAAGTGGTTCAATGGTCAAAAGGGTTTCGGTTTTATTGAGCCGAGCGACGGCAGCAAGGATGTGTTCGTGCACATCTCCGCCGTCGAGCGCGCCGGTCTCGGCGGATTGGCCGAAGGCCAGAAGGTTCAGTACGAGCTGAAGACCGATTCGATGCGGGGCAAGGTGAGCGCTGAAAACCTGTCGCTCGTCTAAGGCCCGAAACGGTCGTTTCACGGATGTACTGGAATGGCTGGTGAGCCCGCTTGATCCCGAAGGGGTTGGGCGGGTTCTTGTTATCTGGACCCCGGCATCACTTGCCGAGCCTGGTGACTGGCGCGCTTTAGCGGTGACTCCTTTTCAAGAATCGACGGTTTTCGGCCTCCGCAGCGTTGCGCCGGGGAGATGATTTTGGCATGGTCCCGCCGATTTGAGGCCGCCCTTCTGGGCAGGGAAGGCCTCCTATGCGCCTGCCGCGTTCGCGGGGATGGCGTGGGGCGGACACAGCATTTGAGGCAACTTCTATGACAGCATTATGGGTGATTGTGCTCTGCGGAGCGCTTTCGATCGTTTACGCCATCTGGGCGACGTCGTCGGTCATGAAGGCCGACGCTGGAAATCCGCGCATGCAGGAGATCGCGGCTGCGATCGCTGAGGGCGCGCAGGCCTATCTCAAGCGCCAGTACATGACGATCGCCATCGTCGGCATCGTGATTTTCGCGCTGCTGGCCTACTTCCTTGGCATGCTTGTCGCGGTTGGCTTCCTGGTCGGCGCGGTGCTGTCGGGCGCCGCCGGCTTCATCGGCATGAACGTCTCGGTTCGCGCCAACGTGCGTACCGCGCAGGCCGCCACGGTTTCGCTGGCCGGCGGTCTTGAACTCGCCTTCAAGGCGGGCGCCATCACCGGCATGCTGGTCGCGGGCCTCGCGCTGCTCGGCGTCACCATCTACTTCGCCTACCTAACCCAGTTCCTGGGCCTCAGGGCCAACGACCGCGTCGTCATCGATGCGCTGGTGGCGCTGGGCTTTGGCGCCTCGCTGATCTCGATATTTGCCCGGCTCGGCGGCGGCATCTTCACCAAGGGTGCGGACGTCGGCGGCGATCTCGTCGGCAAGGTCGAAGCCGGGATTCCCGAGGACGATCCGCGCAACCCGGCGACCATCGCCGACAATGTCGGCGACAACGTCGGCGACTGTGCCGGCATGGCGGCCGACCTGTTCGAGACCTATGCGGTGACCGCGGTCGCCACCATGGTCCTGGCCGCGATTTTCTTCGCGACCTCGCCGCTGCTGGTGCCGATGATGACCTTGCCGCTTGCCATCGGCGGCGTCTGCATCCTCACCTCGATCGCCGGCACGTTCTTCGTCAAGCTCGGCGCCAGCCAGTCGATCATGGGGGCGCTGTACAAGGGCCTGATCGCGACCGGCGTGCTGTCGCTTGTCGGCGTCGCTTTCGTGATCCACTGGCTGATCGGTTTCGGCCCGCTGGCGGGCGTGAAGTACACCGGCCTCGCGTTATTCGAATGCGGCGTCGTCGGCCTTGTCGTCACCGGCCTGATCATCTGGATCACCGAATACTACACCGGCACCGACTATCGTCCCGTGAAATCGATCGCGGCCTCGTCGGTCACGGGCCATGGCACCAATGTGATCCAGGGCCTGGCGATCTCGATGGAATCGACCGCGATGCCCGCGATCGTCATCATCGCCGGCATCCTCGTTACCCACAGCCTTGCCGGCCTGTTCGGAATTGCAATCGCCACCACGACGATGCTGGCGTTGGCGGGCATGATCGTCGCCCTCGACGCCTTTGGTCCGGTCACCGACAACGCCGGCGGCATCGCCGAAATGGCCGGCCTGCCCAAGGAAGTCCGAAAGGCCACCGACGCGCTCGACGCGGTCGGCAACACCACCAAGGCGGTCACCAAGGGCTACGCGATCGGTTCGGCCGGTCTCGGCGCGCTGGTGCTGTTTGCGGCCTACAATGAGGACCTCAAGTTTTTCATCGCCAACGCCGCGAAGTATCCGTACTTCCAGGGCGTGCTGCCAGACTTCTCGCTCAACAACCCCTATGTCGTTGTTGGACTGCTGTTCGGGGGCCTGCTGCCGTATCTGTTCGGCGCGATGGGCATGACCGCGGTGGGACGTGCGGCCGGCGCGATCGTCGAGGAAGTGCGACGCCAGTTCCGCGAAAAGCCCGGTATCATGAAGGGCACCGACAAGCCGGACTACGGCAAGGCCGTCGACCTGCTGACCAAGGCGGCGATCAAGGAAATGATCATTCCGTCGCTGTTGCCGGTGCTGTCGCCGATCTTCGTCTACTTCGCGATCTACGCGATCGCAGGCGGCGGTGCGGCCGGCAAATCGGCGGCGTTCTCCGCCGTCGGCGCGATGCTGCTCGGCGTGATCGTGACCGGCCTGTTCGTCGCGATTTCGATGACCTCGGGCGGCGGCGCCTGGGACAACGCCAAGAAGTACATCGAGGACGGTCACTATGGCGGCAAGGGCTCCGACGCGCACAAGGCGGCGGTGACCGGCGATACCGTCGGCGATCCCTACAAGGATACGGCCGGCCCCGCCGTCAACCCGATGATCAAGATCACCAACATCGTGGCGCTGTTGCTGCTGGCGATTCTGGCGCACTGAGCGGCGCAAGCCCGATCAAACGAAAACCCCGCGGTGAAAGCCGCGGGGTTTTTGTTTCGGAGTTGGCTGGACTCACACCGTCATTGCGAGCGGAGCGACTGGTCCGCCGTAGCTCAAAGAGCGAAGGCGGAAGCAATCCATCTCAACGCAAGTGGATAGAGTGGATTTTTCTCGCAATGACGGAGACCCTCAGTTCACGTCCATCTGCAGGCCTTCCTGCTTGATGATGGTGGCGAATTTTGTCGTCTCCGCCTGCACGAACTCGGAAAACTGCTGCGGCGTTGTCCAGTCAGCGGTCGCGCCCATCTTGGCGATGGTGCTCTTGATGTCGTCGCGCGCCAGCATCGCCTTGATCTCCTTGTTCAGCGCCTCCACGACAGGAGTGGGGGCGGCCTTCGGCAGGAATATGCCGAACCAGGACGAGACGTCGAACTTCGCCAGTTCGGGCGCGCTCTCCCGCATCGTCGGGACGTTGGGCGCCAATGCGCTGCGCTGGGGCGTGGTGACGGCGAGCGCGGTGAGCTTGCCTGCTTCCGTCTGCGGCAGCGTCGGGTAGAGGTTGTCGAACAGGATCTGGATATCGCCAGCCAGCGCCGCCTGCAGCGCCGGACCGGCGCCGCGGAACGGCACATGCACCATCTTCAAGCCGGTGAGTTGCAGGAACCAGGCGGCGGTGAGGTGGGGGCTCTGTCCGACGCCGGAGGAGGCGTAGGTCAGCTTGTCCGGATTGGCCTTGATGTAGGCGATCAACTCCCCGATCGTCTTGATGCCGGTGGAGGGATGCGCCGACACGATGTTCGGAATCCGGATCATGTTGCTGACCGGCTGCAGCTGGTCGGACTTGTAGGTCATGTTGCGGAAGATGCTGTAGGCGATCGCGTTGGGGCCGGGATTGCCGACCAGGATGACGTGGCCGTCAGCCTTGGCGCGTACGACTTCGGCGGCGCCGATGGTGCCGCCGCCGCCGGAGCGGTTCTCCACAACCGCGGACTGGCCCCAGGCGCTCTGCAGATGCGCCGCCAGCAGCCGACCCATCACATCGGTGCTGCCTCCGGGTGCGGCCGGCACGATCAGCCGGACGGTCTCGGTCGGCCGCCAGTCGGCGCCGAGGCTCGACCGTGGCAGGATGGCCGCGGCTGAAACGGCTGCGGCGCCGGTCAACACTCGGCGTCGAGAAAGGATTCTGATGGTCACGAGTTCGCTCCTTGTTTGGTGGTTTCTTGGCCAGAGACCGTAGGCAGCACGCGCCCGCAGGGCAAGCGGACGACTTGGCGCAGGTTTTCCGTTTTGCGGAAAAGGGCTAAACGCTAGTTAAAGCTGAGCAGCTTGAACAGCGGCGTCAGGTAGCTGAGTTCCTGGCCTGACGTCGGCGTGGTGCGGCTGATGAAATCGAAGATCTTGCCGTCCTGCAACCCGTAATTGGCGAGCCGCTGCACCTGGCGGTTCTTGTCGAAATAGATCGCAATCACGCGCTGATCGACCACCTGCTGGTTCATGAAGGCGACTTTGCGCTCGGAGCGCTGCGAGATGTAGTAGAACACCTCGCCGCTCAGGGTGGCGACCGTCGAGGGCGTGCCCATCACGATCAGAACCTGGTCCTGGCTGGCGCCGATCGGAATCTGCTCCAGTGCGTTCGGCGGCAGGATGTAGCCCTTCTGGAACTGCTCGCCGGTGCAGCCGCCGAGCGCCGCGCAGACCAGTACTGCGGCCGCCGCCGCCTTGAAACCGCGCCAGCGTGCGATCAGGCGGCGCCGCAAGGGGACACCTGCGTCAGGGTTGCTCGTCGCGGTCATTCTGGAAATTCGCCCGTCCTCTTGCATCGCGCGGTGGCTTGACGTACCGGGCAGCACACAGGATTGCAACAGCGGCGGGCGCCTCTCACGGAAACCCTCAAAGCTCGCTTGTGGAACCCATAATGCTCTGGCCGTTCAACCACTTCAGGAAACCCCAGACGCCGATGCGCGGCACCATCGAGGCCATCTATGGCATGATCGTGACGCAAGCGCGAGAACCGCTGTTTTATCGGGCGTTTGGAGTTCCCGACACGGTTAACGGCCGTTTCGACCTGATTTTGCTGCATCTATGGCTGGTGCTGCGACGGCTGAAATCGGTCGCTGACGGCGCGGCGCTGTCGCAGGCGCTGTTCGACCATTTCTGCAACGATATGGACGACAATCTCCGCGAGATGGGCGTCGGTGACCTCACCGTTCCGAAGCGGATGCAGGCCTTCGGCGAGGCCTTCTATGGCCGCACCGCGGCCTACGACCTCGCGCTCACCGAGGGCGGGGAGGCGCTGGCGCAGGCGCTCTGCAAGAATGTCCTCAATGGTGCGAATATTGAAAAGGCGCGCCGGCTTGCGGCCTATGCCGAGGAAGCGATGGTGGCATTGGACCGGCTCGACGAGGCGACGCTGTTGGGCGGTTCGGGCAGATTTCCCGTGCCGAAAAACGCGGGTATGCGGCCATGAGCAAGACGGTCACGCCAGATAAGCCGGACCCGTGGCGGGTCCCCATTGCGGTGGCGCAGGTGCCGGAGACGGGGCTGCATCGCGACATCGTGGCCGGTCAAGCGGTGTGCGATGCGGTGGCCGAGGTCGGCGGCCTGCGCGCGGTGCGTTCGGTGGAAGCTTCGTTTGACGTAACGCCGAAGGGCGGCGGCCGTTTCCATGTCGGCGGTCGCGTGCGCGCGCGGATCGCGCAGACCTGCGTTGTGACGCTGGAGCCGATGGAGACCGACATCGACGAACCGATCGATCTGGTGTTTGCGCCGCCGGAGCAAATTCCGCAAATGGCCACGCTGGTCGATGAGGCATCGCAGGGCGATGGCCAGACGCCCGACCCGCCGGAGCCGATCGAGAACGGCGCCATCGACCTCGGCAGGCTGGCGACCGACGCACTGTACCTTGGGGTGGATCCCTATCCGCGCAAGCCCAACGCGGTTTTCCAGCCGTTGGTCGAAGCCCCCGATCCCGAGGATCACCCGTTTGCCGCGCTAAAGGCGCTCAAGGTCCGGCCCAAGAAAACCGGCGCAAAGAAGCCCAAAGGCAAGTGATTGCAGGGCGAAAATCGATGCCGACGACGAATTCCGGCTGATGTGGTTCTAATGTCTCACCGGGAATCGTGTATAAGACTCTGACTCGTATGGTCTAATATCCTCCGCGATTTCGCGCGGCGTGCGGTTCGACCCGCAAAAGACCGTGGTCAAGAGGTTGTGTCGGGACGGGGACAGGCTATTGTCGCGGCCCGGCGGAGACGCAGCGTTGTGTTTTGCCGAGCACTGTCTTCAGCGGTGCCTTTCCAGTACGCGGCCGGGCTCTTCGAGGGCCGCAAGAGATCAGGTTTCCGGGACGTTCATGCCTCAAAAGGTTCGAATTGCGCTTGACGCCATGGGTGGCGATGTCGGCGCCTCGGTCGTCATTCCCGGCGCCGCGATTGCCTTGAAGCGGCATCCCGACTCTGAATTTCTGATGTATGGCGACAGCAAGCTGATCGACGAGCAGCTTGCCAAATATCCGGCGCTGAAGGCCGCCTCGCGCGTGGTCCACACCGACGTCACCGTCAGCATGCACGAGAAGCCGAGCCAGGCGCTGCGCCGCGGCCGCAAGAGTTCGTCGATGTGGCTTGCGATCGATGCCGTGAAAAAAGGCGAGGCCCATGTCGCGGTTTCCGCAGGCAATACCGGCGCCCTGATGGCGATGGCGCGCTTCCATCTGCACACGATGTCCGGGATCGATCGCCCGGCCATCGCCGGCGTCTGGCCCACGGCACGAGGCGATTCCGTCGTGCTCGACCTCGGCGCCAGCATCGGCGGCGACGCCCACCATCTGGTGTCGCTGGCGGTCATGGGTAGCGCGATGGCGAGCGTGCTGTTTGGCCTCAAGCGTCCGACCGTCGGGTTGCTCAATATCGGGGTCGAGGAGGTCAAGGGTGGCGAGGAAATCCGCAAGGCTGCGGAACAGCTGCGCGCGATGAACCTGCCGGAACTCGACTATATCGGGTTCGTCGAGGGCGACGGGATCGGCCTCGGTGCTGCCGACGTGATCGTGTCGGAAGGTTTCAGCGGCAACATCGCGCTGAAGGCTGCCGAAGGGACCGCGCGCCAGATGGCCGACTTCCTGCGCAACGCCATGGCCAGCAGCTGGCTTTCGCGGATCGGCTATCTGTTCGCCCGCAGCGCGTTCAAGGCGCTGCGCGAGAAGCTCGATCCCAATAAATCCAATGGTGGTGTGCTGCTCGGGCTGAAAGGCGTGGTTGTGAAGAGCCATGGCGGAACCAGTGCTGAAGGCTTTGCCTATGCGGTCGATGTTGGCTATGAGATGGTCCGCTGCGATCTCCTCACCAAGATCAATCAGATGCTCAATCGCGACGGCAGTGCGCTGGCTCAGGCGCAGACCGCGCAGGAGGCTGTCACGTGACTGCGAAACGTTCGGTCGTGCTGGGCTGCGGCTCCTATCTGCCGCAAAAAGTGCTCACCAATGCCGAACTGGCGACTCGACTGGATACTTCGGACGAGTGGATCGTGCAACGCACCGGCATCCGGCAGCGCCACATCGCCGCCGAAGGTGAATACACCTCGCATCTGGCGATCAACGCCGCGCGCGCGGCACTGGAACACGCCGGTATCGAGGCGCAGGCGATCGACCTGATCGTGCTGGCGACCTCGACGCCGGACAATACTTTTCCGGCAACCGCCGTCGCCGTGCAGAACGGGCTCGGTATCCATCACGGCGCCGCCTTCGATCTGCAGGCCGTGTGCTCCGGTTTCGTGTTCGCGCTCGCAACCGCGGATAATTTCCTTCGCGCCGGCACCAGCAAGCGCGCGCTGGTGATCGGCGCCGAGACCTTTTCGCGCATTCTCGACTGGAACGACCGCGGCACCTGCGTGCTGTTCGGTGATGGCGCCGGCGCCGTCGTGCTGGAGGCGCAGGATCAGCCAGGCGCGCCTTCCGACCGCGGAGTGCTGACGACGCATCTGCGTTCCGACGGCCGGCACAAGGCGAAGCTCTATGTCGATGGCGGCCCGTCCACGACCCAGACCGTGGGGCATCTGCGGATGGAAGGCCGCGAGGTGTTCAAGCACGCGGTCGGCATGATCACCGACGTGATCGTCGATGCATTCGAGGCCACCGGCGCGACGGCCGAGGATATCGACTGGTTCATCCCGCATCAGGCCAACAAGCGGATCATCGATGCTTCGGCGCACAAGCTGCATATTGCACCGCAGAAGGTGGTGCTGACGGTCGATTTGCACGGCAATACGTCGGCCGCCTCGATTCCGCTCGCGTTGGCGGTCGCGGTGAGGGATGGACGGGTGAAGAAGGGCGATCTGGTGCTGTTCGAAGCCATGGGCGGCGGCTTCACCTGGGGCTCCGCGCTCGTTCGCTGGTAGCGCAGCACGAAAATACCGGCGAAAATTGTAGGCCTGTTTCATGCCCATGCATGATGGTCGCTGTTGACCATTGCCTGCTAACCTCATAATTTCAGGGAATAAATTGTTCGCCGACAGTGCGGGGCAGGCGATGACCGGGACCGGAAAAACAGTCACACGCGTCGATTTGTGCGAGGCGGTCTACCAGAAGGTGGGCCTGTCGCGGACGGAGTCGTCGGCGTTCGTCGAACTTGTCTTGAAAGAAATCACCGATTGCCTGGAGAAGGGCGAGACGGTGAAGCTGTCGTCGTTCGGCTCGTTCATGGTGCGCAAGAAGGGTCAGCGTATCGGACGCAACCCGAAGACCGGAACCGAGGTGCCGATCTCGCCGCGTCGGGTGATGGTGTTCAAGCCTTCCGCGATCCTGAAGCAGCGGATCAACGGCCATGCGCCGGGCAACGGCAAGATCGAGCCTGAATAGAACGACCCGAGTTGATTCCAGCGTGCCCGCGTAAATCGTCTTCACCAACTGGATGAGAAGGAGCGAGCATTTGGACAAGGCGCCGGATGCGTTCCGCACGATCAGCGAAGTCGCGGAGGAACTCGACATTCCCCAGCACGTGCTGCGGTTCTGGGAGACGCGGTTCGCCCAGATCAAGCCGATGAAGCGCAGCGGCGGGCGGCGCTACTACCGTCCGGACGATGTCGATCTGCTCAGAGGTATCCGTCGCCTGCTCTATGGCGAGGGCTACACCATTCGCGGCGTGCAGCGGATCCTCAAGGAGCACGGCATCAAGTCGGTGCAGGGTCTCGCCGACCAGACCTCGGCCGTCAGCTTCGGCGCGGTCGAGGAGGCGATCGGTCTCAGCCTGCAGGAGCCCGAGGAGGGCGAGACGCCGACCGTCGATGTCGATGACGAGGACTTCGAGACCGATGGCGAGGAAAAGGAGATCGACTACCGCTTTGTCGATACCGACGAGGACGGCATCCTGCTGCCGTTGGCCAAGGCCAAACCCGGTCCGGTCGCCGGACCCGACCGCGAACGACTCGAACGGGTGCTGCAGGAACTGGTTGCCTGCCGGCAATTGCTGGACAGCGCGCTGAAGGAAGGCTGAGGGCCGGGAACCGGGCTCTCGCCGGGCTCGATCAGCGGGATCGCCGCCTTGCGCCGGCCCTTGATCGCAGCTAATGGAACGGCATCGGAGCGTGGCGCAGCCCGGTTAGCGCACTAGTCTGGGAGACTAGGGGTCGGAGGTTCAAATCCTCTCGCTCCGACCAAATAAATCAAAGACTTAGCCGGAAGTCAAAATATCAGAATCCTAGTCAGGGAAACGCTGGGGAAACATCCGCCTCGGCGATAAGGGCCATGTCCGATTTCGTCAATTTTTACATGGATGATTCCGGGACGCGTCATCCTGATCACGAGCCGGGCAAGCGAGCAAAGCACAACTACGATTGGTTTGCGCTCGGCGGCGTCCTCGTCAGAAAAGACGACGAAGAAATCGCCCGTGACATGCACGAAGCATTCTGCCGAAAGTGGGGCCTTACTGATCCGATCCACTCGGTAGAGGTTAGAGCAAGGACAAAGAGCTTTTTGTGGCTGGAGCGACGGCCGCAACGCGACAAGGATATTTTCTACGAGGACCTCTACCAGCTGATGAACGCGACGCCGGTGGTCGGGCTGGCCTGCGTTATTGATAGGCCCGGCTACAATGCCCGGTACCGAGAGAAATACGGGAGGCAACGTTGGTCGCTTTGCAAGAGTGCCTTCACAATCAGTGTCGAACGTGCTGCGAAATTCGCAAGGGCTCAGAACTGTCGCCTCCGCGTGTTGCCAGAGCGTTGCAATAAACCTGAAGATCGCGTGTTGAAGAGTTACTACGAGGACCTAAAGAAAATCGGTCCGCCATTTGATCCGAACACCTCAGAGAAATACCGACCTCTTTCACCTGGGGAGTTTTCCGAAACCCTGCTCGAATTTGCCCCAAAGATGAAATCGCATCCGATGGCGCAGCTTGCTGACCTCTTCCTCTGGCCAATGTGCATGGGTGGATACAACCCGGATTGCCGACCCTACGAGCGGCTCAAATCAGACGGGAAGTTGATCGAATGTCGACTGCCCGAGGCGGATTGGCCGAGCCTCGGTACGAAGTACTACTGCTTTGATGAAGCCGCGCAGACCCCAGAAAATAGAAACCCCGCCGAAGCGGGGTCGGCCACACACGGTGACCTCGGGGCATAGCCCGCATAAACAATGCTGATTCCGGCTTAATGTTTCAATACCTGGCATCGTAACTTTATTGCTTTGTACGGGTGCGTACAGACATATTACAACCTGAATGTTGTTCGAAAGGCCTCCAAACCGGGGGGGGGCAATTTAACCCGGATAAATTACGAAATACCTCTTTCCAGTAGTTGAAAATTGACCCCTCGATTTGATAATTAAACGGAAGACGCGGGAAGGCGCGAAACGGAAAGAATCTTTCGGCATTTACTTATCAAGCGGCCCGCGAACGGAACGTAGCGGCGCGCAGGCGAGACGGAGTCTCAGCGTACTCTTCTCGCCTATCGGGGGCTGCCCGCCTCGGACCCGCGCAAGCGGGTTGCTACCAGCTCGCACGCTGACGTTACAGGCCCCGTTCGGCGGGGGCGATTCCTCTGAACCAAACCACTCATTCCTTTCAGAGGGACGCACGCTATGCCCAAGACTATCCAAGTCACAACTACGCCCGCCCGCTGCAAACGTCCGCACGTCTCTTTGCCGCCTGACTTCAACGATCCGGCCGCCCAGGACAAGCTAGCGGACGTGCATGTATTCGCAGCCGCGCTCGATACAGGCGTCTCGACGCTCTACAAATTCATTGCGGATGGTCGGATCGAAAAGCCGACGAAGATCGGCCGGGCGAGCAAGTGGCCGCTTCGATACATTCGACGCATCGCCGCTGAAGGCATTGCCGCAGCATAAGCGCGGCTCAACTCTCTCACCATTCAAACAGCACACCCCGCAGTCCCGGCAAACGCGCACCATCGCGGACGAGACCGCGCTACGAAACAACCTTGGGGCCAAAAATGTCCAGCAACCATCAGCGCGCGGAGCCCGCGCGCGAGACGAACCATCCTACTGATACCTTCATGGGCGACTTGCTCGCCGCTAGGCCTGCGCTCCGCCGATATGCTCTCCATCTTTGCGGCGGCAATCACGACGACGCAGACGACCTGCTACAGGACACCATGCACCACGCCATCAAGGGTCAGCAAGGCTTCGAACGTGGTTCGTGTATGATCGCGTGGTTGAAGGTGATCGCGAAGCGCACCCGCTGGGCGACCGTGAAACGCGATCTCGTCAAGGTCGATAACGACCGTGACGGCAAGCCAATCTTTAAAAGCCGAATTGAGTTCACGGATCGGCCCAATTACGCCGATCACATCGAGGCGGACTGCAAACCCGATGACAGGAAAATCGAGCGCGCCGTTTTTGCGGCAATAACCAAGAAGTTGAATCCGCTCATCGCTGCCATGCTGAGACGTTCAATCAACGGCGAGACTATGGAAGCGCTGGCCGAGCGGTTCGGCCTCCCGCTCAACACAGTCAAATCCCATTTGCGGCGCGGGCGCGCGCAGCTCGTGGCCGTCTCTGGAGGCATCTAGTCATGACCGTAATACAAAACGGTACGGCCACAGCGATCATCCGTGGTGCCGATCAAACCTTTACGCTTATCGTTCCCGCCAGCTTCGATCCAGCGACCAACGCCGTCGTGATTGAGGACATACACCGCCAGACCATCGCCATGACGTTCATGGCCGCTGGGGTTGATGAGGCGACGTTTGAGTTTGAGGCATCGAAGTGAGCAAATCTAACGTCATTGCGTTGCCGGTAGACAACACGAAGGCCCGCCGACTCACGAATCTGGAACACGCGAAACTCCTGATTAAGACAGGCCTCTATATCTTTCCGTCGTCGGGAAAGACGCCGTTGATTCCGCGTTTCAATAAGATTGACACCGAGATCACGCCCGAAGAGCGCGAAGCAGCCATCGAAGCGTTCGAGGCCGAGAACGGTAAGCCCCCGATTCATGTGGGCGCGACTAAGGACCCTGAGGTTCTCAGAAAGATGTTCAAGGGCCACCAGGATTGCGTGTGGTCGATTGCTTGCGGCCCGAGCAAGCTCGTCGTGATCGACGCCGACTCGAAGGACAACGGCCCCGAGCTGATCGGCAAGCACTTTGAAGAGCACGGTCTACCCGAAGGGTGCGTCGTCGTGCCTACACAGAGCGGCGGCTTGCACTACATTTTCAAGGACCCCGAAGGCAAGTTCACCAATGCGGCAGGCGCGCTCAAGAAGAGCTACGGCTGCGACGTGCGCGGCAAGAATGGCCAGTATGTCAGCCCTGGCTCAATCCGCGAGGATGGCAAGGCATACGGCACGCGCAAAGACTTGATCGCGTTCCTGCAAGCGTACACGCAGGGCAAGCTACCCGAGCTGCCGGACCATGTAGCTGAGCTGATCGGCGAGCAAAGTGAGTACAACGACGCCGAAAACGTCGCGCCCTCGAAAGAGCGCGAGGTCATCAACTCGTTGGACGGTGCTGAGTGGGAGAAACACGAAAACGACTTCGACCCCGATGTCGGAAATTACGACCTCGAACAGCTCAAGGCTGAGAATGCCGAGTTCAAAGAGCTATACGAGAACTATGGTCCCGACTGCTCGGCCAACCGCTTCCTGGGTGCGCGCCACATCATGCGGGAATGGCCCGGCATTCCGGCGCCTGCGCTGTCTATGTTCTTCTCTAACTGGCCCGGCGCTGGCGTTTGGACAGACGAAAAGCCGAAGTCCGGCGAGTACGACAATCGCCAGATCGCGCGTGAGTGGCTGAAGAACCAAGGCCTATCCAAACCGTCCTCCGGTGAGGCGTTCGGTGCCGTCGTCGACGAAGACCCGGCCGAGAGTAACACGGCGAGGCGCGCTAATCATATCAGTCTGACCGATCTGCTGGCGGAGCCGGAAACCTACACGCGATGGATCGTAAAGCACTTCATCGCCTTCAACACGACCATCATAGCGGCCGGTCTGTGGGGCTCCGGCAAAACGGCCGTGTATCTCGATATCGCGCTTCACATCGCTCATGGCCTGCCGTGGCGCGGTCGAAAGGTTGAGAAGGGAATCGTAGTGTACGCCGCGTTGGAGAACCCTCGCGACGTTCAATCCCGTGTTCGCGCGTGGTGCAAACGTAACCGGAATGACGTTCAGTTCGAAGATAGCTTCGTTCTGTTTAGGGGCAACTGCTCACTCTTCGACTCGCGCGACAAGGCAACTAAGGACGAACAGCGCATTATCAAGTTGGCTAACGACACCGCAAAGAAACTCGACTTGCCGGTCGCGATGATCATAATTGATACCGTCAGTCAGGCTATCCTGCCCGGCAGTGATCGCGAGCACGGCAGCCTGTTCGTCAGCTCTATGCAGCGCATCGCCGACGCGACAGGGGCCAACGTCACGGCGTTGCACCACCCGACCAAGCAGGGGGATGAGGTGCGGGGCGACGGCGCATTCCAAGGCAACACGGACGGCGTTGTGCTTTTGAAGCGAGATACGAAGACCGGGCTGGGCACCATCAAGGCGTCAGCACAGAAATTCCGAGTCGGCGATCCGCGAAAGGTCGCTTTCGGCTACAAGCTTGAGCCGGTCATCGTCGGCAAGGATGAAGACGGCGAGGATATCGGCGTTGTGGTGGCTGTCGGGACGGCTGACGTGTCGTGGAATGTCGACGACGTGGCAGACGGGCAGGACGTTCCGCCGCCGCCCGACACTCCGACTGATCGGCCAGCGGCGATCCTCAGCGTCATCCGCGAGCGGGTTGAGATGATTGCGAGCAACACGGGCGATCCGGTCGACGGAATCGCGTTGCAGGCGGGCGACGTGCTGAAGCTCTGGAATGACCGCCGCAAGCAATGCGGACTGCCGGACATAACGGACCCGGCCATTTGTTCGCGCCTGCTGGCGAAGTTGGTCGAAGCCGGTGAGCTTGTACGCGTCGGGGAGAATAAGCGGTCGACGGCTTATAGGCTGCCAGCCGGAAAGCCCTGATAGCTCTAGACGCCCGGTCGGAAAACGGCCGGGCGTTTTGCTGTCAGCCTGCCCTGGGGGCCTAGAACGCCGTTTGTCGGAGAGCCTTTGAGTCCCTCAGAGGCCGAGTTCCCCATCATGACGAATCATGCGCGGCGGATCACCCGCATGATCGTTTGCATGATGGGAACCCGGCAGCCCGCATGATTGCCGCATGATTGTTGCATGATTATTATGTAGAAAAATCAATATCTTGTCTGAAGGCGCATGATCCGTCATGATCGCTTGCATGATCATTTCCCATCAATCATGCCGCCGTTCCCGTGTCTATGTAGACACGGGGGCGCATGATGGTCGCATGATGGGGTTGGAGGGCTGAAAGCCCAAACGACAACTCTATCGCTTATCGGCAGTAGCGAGAAGCGACGGGATGCGATCTTCCGCCCGTACGCACTCAGCATCGGCCGTGACGCCAGTAGTAATGGCCTCGCAAACGCCGGTCGCGATGGGCCCCACAACGGCACCCGTGGCGGCCCCAACCGCCGCGCCGCGTCGACCTCCTACCGCACCGATCTTCAACTACGGCCGACCTTCGTCACTTGCGGCACGCGGTGCAGGCGATCCAATTATTTTGCTCCTTCTGCAACTTTCGCGCCTGGCGATCCCATAAGGTATATGCAGGCACGTCTCGGACGGGCGTGCATCTCTCAAAACAGCGCGCGGCCTGTCCCATCGAATCCGCGTCCACGTCAACCTGAAAAGGGGTTGGCACGTCTCTGCGAAATCGAGCGCAGGACCGACTTGGCTGCCTCCCTCATACCGTCCGGTTCGATCCCGGTGTCATGAGATGCGCTATGTCCCCGCGAGGGGGAGCCCACGGGTAGGAACCCAGACTGCGCACGCGCGGCTTGGGGAGACGACCTGCCCGCACCCCGTTCATTCAGGGTGCTCACTTATTTCATTTAGAGAGTGCACCACGTCGACAGGGACGTGCCAGCACACACCACGACGACACGGGCGCGCGACGCCCAGCCCGCAAGACAGGACACAACACCCATGACGACAACCGCCGCCAAGGGCGATGACACCATTTCTCTACAGGCACTTCTCGAAATGCAGATTGACGCCCGGCTAAACCGCGCAGCCAACGCCGCTGAAGACGCAGCCAAAGCGCTGAGACGGATCGCCGACGCGGTCGAAACCTTCAACGCGCTGTTCGCGTCCGTTATCGGAGTTGGGAAAACAACTTGTTACGGCGAAAACGGGGCCGACTTCGGACCGCCAGTCAACTTTATTCGGTCCGGCCGAGGCAACGGCGTTTTCGCGTGTGACGCTGACAATTCATCTGACGATGAGGAATGACACCAATGACACCGACGATTAGCGATTTGCCGCCCTGGGAGCGCACGTTGCTGCGGCAGGTTCGCGACGCGCAAGCGAACGAAGGCGCGCTCTACCGCCAACTCTGCGCGGGTTGGGATCGGGCTGCCGAAAGACAATCGCAGCCGGTGACGGCGCGCCGCGTTCAGGCGACGAAGCGCGAAGCCGTAGCACGATTCACTGACATCGTTTACGCGTTCGCATCCGCCGTGCTCGCGGCTCCGCACGATTACACAGCGCACGCCGTCAACTACGCCACCGGCCTGCTTAACGAGGCGGTCGACTATGTGAAAGCCGAGCAGGCCGCGACGAAGGCTTCCGACAATGTCTAACGCGTCAACACTGCACCGGCTTGCCAGCGACTTCACGCAAGGCCGCCCGCTACCCGCGCGTATCGGCTCCACGCCGCTGATTACTTGGTTGACCTCGCTGAGCGGGGATAAACGCGAATGCGGCTTTCCCGACCTCGCAATCCAATTAGGCGTCACGACCGAACGCCCATGGGTCGGCGAGGTTGCCGCCACGTTGCGCTTTAGGCTTGAAGAGCAAGCGGCCGGGTGAGATGGCGCGATCCTAGCCGTACCATCTCGATTGGCGTTAGCGCTGATGGCCTAGGCCAATACCAAGCTGAGACGCTTTCACGCGCAATGCACCGATGGTGCGCTTGGTCTCTTTGGAAATCTTTTCGATGGGCGTCTTGGCCTTCGAGTGTTTCCGTAGGGTCTTCACATCGCTTGCAGTCCACTCACGACGAGCGGGTCTCTTCTTCTTGGCAGGCACGCTCAACAGCTCCATTCAATTCTAACGAGGCGGCGCTGTTAGCATCGCTCGCAGACTTGAACAACTTACAAATTGGGAAGATCACAACATGCTGACCGTCAAGCTCGATACGAGCAAGATGACGAAATGGGCAGAGGAACTTTCTGCCCGTGGCTTGCGTAACGCCTTACGTCGCGCTGTTGATCAGTCGGCACGTCAGGCCCGCAAGCAAACTATCCAGGCTATCGCCGACGACATCGGCGTGAGTAAGGCCAAGATCAGGGCCGCGACGCCCAAGGTTGTCACCACGAAAGCCGGTGATCTTGCCGCACGTTGGACCGTGACGAAGATGCGTATCGGCATCCGCAACGTCGCAGGCGCTAAGATCACGATGGGGCAGGGTTTGGTGGCTCGAACACATAGGCTCGGCGGCGGCGGTTCGGCTTCGTTGAGAGTCAAGCGGGCGTTCGCAGTGACCAAGAACGGCAACGAGTTTGTTGCCTACCGAACCGGCAGCAAACGCTTCCCGATTAAGACGATCTACGCTGAGCATCCTGGCACCGCGCTCGGCCAAGAAGGTGCACCCCCGCAGACGAAGTGGAAAGACGTTGCGAACCGCGAGTTGAACACACGCCTCAGCGTCGAGATCGGTAAGCAATTGGTCGCTGAGGGCCTCGGGCCGCACACGCCTGACACTGCGGGCGACTGAGTTAACGGAACGTGCGGCGTGTCTCAGTTCCGCGCCGACACTAGCGCGCCGCGCGGCATTAGGGGTGTGGCGTGGCGCGCGCCCCATTCACGGGCGTCAAATCGACGTGCGGACACTCGCATAGCAGATTCAATGGGTCCTAAGCGGCACCCGCGCACACCTCAGCGGGTGGCACCTTCGTGCTTTTTCCTAAAAACAATCGACTTTTCAATAGCAGAGAACACGCATGGGCAGATCAAAGGGCGTAATTCGCCGACTTGCGGACGAAACGGGCCTGGATCAAGCCACGATCCGCAGGGCGCTCGCGACAGCCGCCATGAGCGAGCAGTCTTGCGAGGCTGATTTCGCCAAGGCCGTCGAGATCGTGAACGCGAACGCCGACCCGGCGCGCGTTGCGGGACACGCCGCGAACGGGCGAGGCGAGGGCAGTACGACTACAGCAACGAACACGCTCGCCGAAGCGCGTGCCCGCGCAGAACAGATGCGCGCTCGAAAGCTCGAATTGGAGAATGCCAAGGCGGAAGGCAAGCTAATCGACCGGGCCGATGTAACTGACACCGTTACTGCGGTCATCGCGAGTGCTCGCACGGCTTGCCTCGCCCTGGGCGTTCGATGCGCGCCGAAACTTGTTGGCTTGAATGACCCGAAGCAAATCGCGCGCACGATAGAGACAGAGATGCGCCGTATTCTAGAGGACCTCGCGGATGACGTGGCGTTCTTTACGCAAAGAGAAGAGGACGCTCTGTCGTGATTGACGGCGACTTGGCGCAGGTCGCGCTGCGAGCGTTTGCGCCGCCGCCGATCATCCTGCCGTCGGATTTCGTGCAAGCTGAACTTCGATTGCCCGCCAGTTCAAATGCAATTCCGGGAAGGCTAGTCCTCAGCACATTTCAAAAGGAGATTGTTGACTCCATCGTCGACGACGGTGTGACCTATATCGTGCTGATGCTCGCCAGCCAGATAGGGAAGAGTTTGGCGGTCGACTCGCAAATGCTTTCGATGATTGCGACACTACCGGGGCCGTTTCTGCATGTAAGTCCCGACAGTAAGTCGGCCGAGAAGCTCGTGAGAACGCGAATTGATCCGCTCATAGCGGCGTCGCCGATGCTTCGCAAGATCGTTGGGCGCGGACCCGACACGAGGAAAGGGCACAGCGGCGGGACAAATTCTCTGACCGCCAAAAGTTTCAGCGGCGGCTCTTTGGATTTTGTTTCGAGCTATCAGCCGAGCGAGCTGGCGGCCCGCAGCGTGCGCTGCGTCTGGATGGACGAAATAGATCGGTTCAATCCCAGTGCAGGAAAAGAGGGCGACCCGGTCCTGTTGGCCGCTCAGCGAACGGAGCGTTTTGTACTGTCCGGCCGAAAGATCGTCTTGGTAAGCACGCCGACGACACTACAAAGCCGCATCGCGTCCTGGTACGAACGGGGGGATAAGAGAAAATTCTTTATCGAATGCCCCCACTGCAAGCACAGCGCGCCGATCACCTTCGAGCAGCTTCACTATGAGAAAGGCAAGCCGGAGACGGCGGCGCTCACGTGCGGGGCGTGTGGGGTTGTTCACTCCGAAACGTCCCGCCTGAAGATGCTTGCGACCGGCAAATGGATCGCCACGGCCGTGGGCGAGAAGGGCATTCGAAGTTACCAAATGCCAGCGCTGGGGTCCGAACACATTTCGCTTGAGAGTGTGGCCCGGAAGTGGGAGGCGGCGACTACAGCGGAAGCCAAACAGGTCTTCTACAACGTGGTGCTTGCCGAACCGTTCGACTCGTCAATCGAATATTCCATGAGTTCACTAGAACTCCGGGAGCGATCCGAACCGATCAAGTCCCCGTACTCTCGCGATATCCAGTTCGTCACCGCTGGCGTGGACGTGCAGGACTCCTGGTTGGAGGTTCAATTCATTGGGCACCATGCGAACGAAATAACTACCATTCTGAATCATCACAGGCTCGATGGTGACACTTTTTCGAAAGCAGTGTGGGGACAATTGGCCGAACTGATTGGCCAATCATTTCCGCTCGAAGATGGCCGAAAGCTGCCGGTCGCTGTGACGGCGGTCGACAGCGGGCACCGGCCGGACGCCGTGATTGACTTCGTGTTCAGTCAAATCGGCAAGCAACGGCGCGTCGTCGCGGTGAAGGGCGTTGCGGGTTTCAATCGGCCGTTCATTGACAGGGGCGGCAGGCTGAAAAAGCGGCTCGGCTTGTATCTTGTCGGCGTCGACAGCGTGAAAGCGTCCCTCTACAGCCGGATGCGCAGGCTTGAGTATGGTCCCGGATTCATCCACGTGCCGGACCACTTGCCCGACGAGTTCTACACGGGACTCGCCTCTGAAGCGCTCGAAACCACGTACGTGCACGGTTTTCCCCGCTACCGATTTAAGAAAATCGTTCAACGGAACGAGGTCCTGGATGCCTGCACTTATGGACATGCAGTCGCGGGGCTTGTCGACCGACGAATAATCAACGCTCCGGCCAAGCCGGAACAATCCATCAAAGAGCTGGCTGCGCGACTGCACGCCGCTCACAACAACTGAGGAGTCTCTAAGACATGACCACTAAACCCGTAGCAGGGGACATCAACGCCGCCGTACTGAGCGAGCGCCTGCGTGTCTCGGCCATCCTGGAATCGGCTGAAGGCAAGCGTAACCCCGCAATGGCGACCGAGTTGGCGCTCCGAACGTCGCTCGATGTTGACACGGCTCGGGGCCTGCTTGCGAAAGCGCCAGCCGCCAATCCGTATCTCGCCGCGTTGGACCGCGAAACCGTAGTGAACATGAGTGCGGCTACGGCGGACTTCAGCGCGCCCGATCCGAAGGCGGCGCGCCTACAAGAGATCAGAGAGAACGTGGCGAGCTTCAACTCGGCGCGGGGCTACACCAAGCCGAGCAAGGGCTAACGCAGATGGGATTTGCAGATTGGTTTCGGCGGGGTATCTCGCCGGACGAACTTGCCGTGTCGCCGATAAGCGAACCGGCCCGGGACGTTGGACGCTCAGTCTCTCAGTCTGACAGCGCGCTTGCGCCGATAGACGGCACGTCCAGCGCGCAGATGGGGTTCCGAGACAGCACGAGCGGAGATATGCCTAGCCTGACCTGGGCGAGCTACTCTGCGCCAATTGTCTCGGGCGGTTACTTTGGATACGCGCCCGGATCGGAAGTCAGCCGAGAGCGTTCCGTTGCGGCTGCCGTGACGGCAGACATGCTCACAAGCGACCCCACAATTGCTAGCCTCGTTGAACAGTTTGCAGTTTACTCAATTGGGAACGGACTCACGCTCTCGTCGCGCCCGGATCACACGGCGCTCGGCATCACGCCCGAAACCGCGCGCGAGCTGGCAGGCAAGATTGAGCGCGCATGGTTGTCGTGGTCAGCGAACCCTGTTGAGTGTGACGCGGCCGGGCGGCACACGTTACCGCAACTCATCACTGCGGCCTTCAAGAGCTGGTTGGTTACCGGAGAGATTGTTGCAGTTCTGAATACGTTACCCGTTTCGGGCGCTCGGACCAGAACGAAGCTATCACTGCTCGACAGCCGACAGCTTGACCAGAGCATAACCCGAACGGGCGACAACGGCGCGTCGATCTTGAACGGTGTGCAGTTTGACGGAAACGGGAGGGTGCAAGGCTACTGGATTCGTAGGCCTGTGCTCGGCAGCATCAATAGCGCGCCGCAGGCTTTGTACGTGGCATCTCGCACGAGCTGGGGGCGTCCCCTTGCGGTGCACATTTTTGACTACCTGATGCCGGGACAGGTGAGAGGCGTTAGTCCTCTGATCGCAAGCCTAACCAGCGCACGGGCCAAGGCAATTTTAACCGAGTACGGGTTGGCGGCAGCTTTAATCGGCACAATGCTTGCAGCGACCGTAGAGTCGGATTTGCCCAACGCAGCGGCGCTCGGCGGGGTCAACACGGGAGAGGCTCTCGGCGCATTTAACGGAGCGTCGATAGCGGATATCGTCAAAACCCGAGGTGAGTTTTACTCCGGCGCGCCAAAAATATCCATGAGTCCCGGGACCGTCGCACACTTGCACCCTGGCGATTCTTTGAAACTTACGAAATCCGAAGCACCCAACGGCACCTTCGAAGCGTTTAACGCAGCCCTTTCGCGTACCGCTGCAAAAAGCGCAGGGTCCAGTGCTGAAGATTTGTCCGGAGACTTTTCCAAGACCAGCTTCTCAGCTTCTCGGCTGGCGAACGAGTTGCCTTGGCGGATCAATCTTCGCAGGCGTTCAGCCATCGCGGAGCCTCTATATCGCGCGGTGTTTGTGGCGTGGCTGGAGGAGATGTTCGAGACCCAACGAATCGAACTTCCCACTGGGGCTCCGACGTTCTTGGAGGCCGCAGAAGCCTACAGCGCTAGTCTGTGGCGAGGTTCTGCCAAGCCCGTCGCCGACGTGTACAAGCAAACGCAGAGTGACGTACTCCGCTTGGAGCACGGCCTAGCGACGTATTCCGAAATTCTCGGAGAGAACGGGAAGGATTTCGAATCACACTTGGTGGATCGGGCTTCCGAAAAGAAGCAGATCGAAGCCGCTGGATTTGTTTACCCCACGCCGAAGGCGGTTCTGGCCTACGAGGTGGCAAACGCTGTCGCGGAAGAGAGCGATAAGGATCAATGACATGACGAGCAACTGCACACCGTCGGGGGTCACTCCGATGGTAGACGACCCTTGCGCAATGCTCGGCGCATTGCGCGCCGCGCTCTATCAGCTCATGGCCGGGCAGGCCAAAGCTGTAGTCCGCAATAACGATCAGTGGATCGAGTTCCAGCGAGGTGACGCCGCGATGTTGAAAGCGGAAGTACGTCGCTTGGAGCTTCTATGTTCGCCGGGAGGCGGGCAAGCGCGAGCCGCGCGCGTCGTCGGTTCGCATCACTACTCACATCGAAATCGGGGGCTCATATGAGCAACACCAAACTAGACATCGAGGTGTCAACCATGGACCTGAGCATGTACGCCGAGGATGGGAAGCGTCTCTTGCGCGAGTTGGAGGACCGGCGCAGTGGCGTCTCCACTCCGGGCGCGCCGAGCGTAGCGCCTGTCAGCTCACCGGCCATCCGGGCTTGGCGTTCGGCAATCTTCAATTCACCAGAAGCGAAAGGCCGCGACGATGCGACCGTTGAGTTAGTGGTGAAGCATTCACCTCAAACTCTATCCGTCGACGACGCGCGCGCATTTCTGCGCGGGCTTCCCCTCGAAACATCCGAACCACCGAAGGCACCCAAAGTGACCAAGACCAACGAAGACCCGCGCGCCGCGCGGAAAGCCGAGCTTGCAGCCAGCATGGCGTCATTCAACGAGGGCAGGGGGTACGCCGCTCAGCGACAAACGCCCACAACCGGAGCGCCTACGCTTACCGGCATCGAACCCGCGAAGTTGAAACGGCTCGCGGAGCTGCGGCTGAATGCGCTTGAAACCGGCCAAGCCCATCGCGTCGGCGATGAAGCAAAAAAGCTGCGTTACGCGCTGCAAGTGCACGACCAGACCGGCTTGCCGCTCGCCAACGTCTTCGCTCAGCTCGGCGTCGACACTTCCAAAATCGTTCGCTAACTGAGGACTGCCACCATGGCACCCGTTACCCACACCTTCAAACTCTCCGCGCCGCTCCAGACGCACGACGGGGAACTCACCGAGCTGAAGCTCAAAGAGCCGAAAGCAAGGTTGGCCGTTAAGTTCGCCGACCCGTTCCAAATCCGGCCGATGAAGGATCGCGACGACCAGCTCGAATACGTGTTCAACAACCCGGCCGTGAGTCAATACGCATCAGAGATGTCGGGCGTTGACGAACTGATATTGGCCGAGTTGTCCGTTGGCGACTTCTATCGCCTCCGGCAGGAAATCGCGAACATCATCCTGGGAGTTGTCCCCGATAAGGACCCTTCCGAGCAGCCCGTCGCCTGATCGCAGCACTGATCAGCGACCGTGGCCTTCTCTGGCAGGAAGTGAAGGCCATGCGGCTGTCTCGACTTCTAAAATTTGCGGACATGTTCTCGGACCTCGATAGCTTCCGCGAAAAGAACAAAGGATCATAGACGCTATGTCTAATCCGAGCGTAACAGCAACTATCAGCGCGAATGACCTCGCGTCACCAAAGCTCAAAGAGCTGATAGCCACGCTGAAGCAAGCGGAGCGTCTCGCCAAAGACGTTTTCGACGGAACGAATACAACCGGCCGCTACGTCGCGGGCATGAACGCCGCGACCGCCGCCGCGCAGAAGCACGTTGGCGTGCTTCACCAAATCCACGCGGCTCACAAAGCAATCGCTGGCACCATGTTGGGCTACGGGGCCTTGCGGGTTGCTCACGGCGGTATCGACGCCGTAAAGGACGCCCTGCCTTACTTGCGAAAGGACCGCGAAATCGCGGCCCGCTCGTCTTATAGCGGTCCCGATATGGAGCTGCTCAGGAAGCAACAGCGGGAGCTGGCGACCGCGCTGGGCTCCACCGTCGAAGCGACGCAGAAGGCGCAAGAGAAGTTCGGTTTGCTCGGATACAAAGCGGGCACGAACGTCGCGCTCACCAAGTCGACGGCTATCGGCGCGCGGGCGATGGGCGTTAACGCGGCGGACAACGCCGAATTGATGGAGACCATGATTAGCCAGTTCGGCATTCATGCAGACTCCGTCGGCGACGCCATGCGGGAAGGCAAGCGCCTTAACGACATTGCGGCTGTAGCGACCAAAAAGTCGAACATGACGCACGAAGACGTGCGCGAGTACTACAAGTTCAGCGCGGCGGCGGCTCATTCTGTCGGCGTGTCGCCTGAGCAGTCAATCGCAATGGGCATGGCGCTCCGGCGCGGCGGTATCCCCGGTTCGGAAGCTGGCGTGTTCGCTCGTCAGTTCTACGCGCGCATGATGGCACCGACCCGGAAAGGCCGGGAGATGGCGGCGCAAGTCGGGATCAACCTGGACGACTATGCGGACCACGGCCCGATCACCGGCGAAGGCCTGAGCGACAAGCTTAAACGCGGGTTCGGTAAGGGCCTCAGCCAATCAGTCATCGCGGCATTCAATAAAGACCTCGAAGACAACGGCGAGAAAATTCTTGGAGATCGCGGCACTTTCGCCGAAGCTGTCATCAAGGCGCGTGAAAAGCACGGCGGCGAGCTGAGCGAAACCGACCGGAAGCATATCGTCAGATCGGCGAACGAATACTACGACACCACCAAGACCGGCATCAAGGGCGGGGCGTTGCTAGACCGCATCATCGCGGCGAACAACCCCATGCTGATGCAACAGTTCTTGGGCGATAAGCAGGGCGCACGCGGTAATGCATTGGTCAACGCGTCGGAGTACTATTTTAAAGCCAAGGACGATCAAGCCCACAACGCAGGCTTCGCGCAGCAAATCTCTGACGAGCTGGGGAAAGGTCTACCTGCGGCCGTCGACGCTCTAACCGCTACGTTCCAGTCTGCCAAGAATACGATGGTGCAGGCGAACGAAGGCTGGATAACTTCCGTCGTTTCGGGGGCGACAAGCCTCACGGCGGCGTTTAGCACTCTCAGCCCTGAGGTTCAAAAGGCGGTTGGCATCTTCGCAGGCGTGGCGACAGTCACGGCAGGCGGGGGCGCAATGGTCGCTTTCGCGCTGTCTCTGCGTTCCCTCGTTGTGTCCGCCAACGCCGCGTCGGCTGCGCTCACCACGCTTGCGGCACGTGGCGGGGTCGCGGGCGTGGCGGGTGCAGTCCCCGGCCCGGCAGGCAACGCCGCGAAGGCGCTCGGCTGGCGTGCAGGGGCGGGCGCGCTTGGCGCTGTAGCCGCTGGGCCGCTTGGTCTGATTGCTGGCATGACGGCCGCCGAGGTCGCGTGGCCTTACGTGGATCAATGGGCCAACGGGGACGATGGCATCGCGGACGGGAGCCCCGAAGACATCGCCCGTCGGCGGCGCTTCGCGTTCGGACCCGCATGGGGCAATCGTTCCAGTGCGGTCAATCGCATCACGCTGGGGCGTGACACGAGCCGCAACCTGGGCGGCACCGTGCTCGGCGCTCCCGGTTCTGGCTGGCAAGAGTCTGCCTCGTGGGGCGCTATCCCTGCATCGCAGGGTTTCGGCGCTGGTCGGCTGGCGGAAGTCACCGGCACGATCACCGGCCAAGCGGAAGTGCACCAGATGCTTCAGCTCGAAGTGAAGCCGACGGCTTATTTTGAAGGTCTCATCAAGCGCGCCGAGAACGTTGCGAACATGTCGCTCAATGGGCGACTTGGCACCAGCATGCAAGGCCCCGGCGACAACGGCACCAAACCTAGCCAAGGCGCGCTGACAGGCACGCAGTAACGAACAGTCGCGCAGGCGATCAGTCTCACAGGGCTGATCGCGCTGCGCTCACCATCAACAAATTTGGAGATACAACCGATGACCCTTTTCCCTGGGTCCGATAACTGGCGCGCTGGCATGCAGGAAGTTTCGCAAGCCATCGCCGACACCATGGGCGAAAGCGTTCGCGTGACGCCCACCAACACGCCCGCCCCGAACTTCCCAGCCGTTCCGCAATACGAACGCGCCGTGATCGCGCAGGCGGTCTATCTAGCGCCGCACAAGACGCAGGTTATGGGCCGCAAGGGCGACAGTCCGCGCATATCGACGCGTGCACCGCGTTTCGAGTTTGCGCTCGGCGCGTTACCCTTTGCGCTTCAGCAAAAGTTCTGGATCACCCGGCTTTGCTCCAATGAAACCTTCGAGATCACCGATATCCGCTCTGACGCCGTTTCGATGATCGCCTGCGATTGCGTGCAGCTCGGCCGGGCCAAACCGGACGGCGTGCGAACGGTGGACCTATAGTGATGCAAGGATTACCTGATCGTATCCACTACTCGCCCCGGCAGGGCGCGAGCTATGAGGCCCCGCTTGACGTGCTCATTCCTGCACTAATGCGCCTGCGCAACTGTCAGGACAGCCTGTCGACGTTGGTGCTCATCGACTCGTTGCCTGACACGATCCTTCCGGCGCTTGCCTGGGCGGCTTCGAGCAAAACGTACATTCCGCGCGTCGCGGTCAAAACGTTGGTGAAGTACTGCGGGTCGATGTTCTTAGAACGATGCCTGGGCAAAACGCGAGCGCGTGAACTGTTGGGCAGGTACGCGGAGGCTAAGGTTCTGTCAGGCTTGTAAGTTTTGTAATCTCACTTCGAATCAAAGAAGTGGCTGTGCCGCAGTCGCTTTTTGAATTGTCACGCTTGACACAATCTGTGTGCGGCAGCAAGTTGCCCCGCTCAACGATTTGCGAGGGAGCAACGGGACGATGCAGCTAATAGCGACGCGCCACTATTACGACATTCATCCGGCTACGCATGAAGAGTTCAAACTGCAAGACGGGATGTACCGAAAGGCGGACGGTACATTCGTGTTGATGATAGCAGGCGAGTTGCCGGGTGATCCCGCAGTCGAAAAGCCTTACAGTCTTGAGGGGTTTTTCGAGTGGCAAAGGGAATGCCCCGAGCAGATTGAACCCGTGGTAGTTCACGGCGGTATCTGACGGCGAGGAATACGAACTGCGGAACCGCATGCTCCGAAAGGCGTGCGGTTCGTTCGTGCTGAAATGGTGACGCCGCCCTGCCGTACAATTCAACAGCGCCTTCACAGCTTCGCGCGTCACCGCCGCAAGCTGCGATTGCCTGATCAGCTGCTGCGTCCAATTGGTCCGCGTCCGATTGTGGATTGGGCGCGGGAGCTTCGAAACACCTTTGGCAATTCCGTGGTTGACGGCGAGACTGTATGTTCTCATTATGTTCTCGACGAGTCAAGGTATAACCGTCGCGCAGATTCTCACAGCGTGCAGCGAAAACGTGAACTCAATGCCAACGAATGAATCCTATGATCCTCGCGGCATTGCGAATTTGATGCTCGATGAGAGCGAGCGCATCGGACAGCGCTTGACTAATTTGGCGCTCCAGAAACTTTTGTACTTTGCGCATGCGCTATTCCTAATCGAGCAAAAGCGCCCGTTAGTTTCAGGCTATTTTGAAGCTTGGGAGTACGGACCTGTACATCCGACGGCGTACCAGGCTTTTAAGGTCGCGGGCGCTGAACCGATTAGCTTTCGTGCTGCACGGTTGAACGTGGTCAAAGGGACGCGCGAACCCATTGCGCCGCCTTCAGACCCTGAGATTATTCAACACATAAGTCGGATCGTGCAGTCGTACGGGCGGATGACCCCCGGCAGACTAGTGGATATCTCGCACGCGAACGGCGCGCCTTGGCACTTCGTGGTGGACAAAGGGAGAACGTCCATGGCATTGGGGATGCGTATTCCCGACGACGTGATTCGGGAGCGGTTCAAGCATCACAAGGTTTCGATTAGGAACCACCCCTCCGCCGGAGAGCCCAGTGAAGATACGCCCTTTGCCTGAAATCGATCTTGCCCGAATTGCTCCGCTTCCCAGAGATGAGAAGAGGCGTGCGCTAGAGCAGATGCGAATGGGGCATCCTCCTTACTCTTATAGCCCGGTACGAGGCACAATTTCAGACGTTCTGAACGTTCAATCAGATCTAATTGGCCCAATGCCTCGCACGCCCTGGGAAAAGATTCAGACCACGATTCGGAAGCGATCTCATAGCGACGTAGAAGAGCAGGCCAATTTGCGCGTCGCAGAGGGGCTTTTTAACTTCGTGAGCGAGAAAGCAATTGTCGGGCGTCGTCATGATATCTTTCCGCTCCAATTGGGAATTGGCACGAAAGTCGTCTTCTGGCAGCCCGTTATTTTGACCGTCGACGAGCGCGCCACTATTCCATTCTTGGACCCTCGACGCGCAAAGCGACTGACCGCACAGGGGCGTCGCTTCGTTTTCTCGATGATGCACGAGCGCATTCGAGCTGCTGATCCTGACTTTGCTGATGTCTCGCTAGCAATTGTGCAGTTCGCCCTTTCTGAGAAAGGGCCGCGAATACCTGTTCTTTTCTCGGATACAGGGGTTGAACTTTTCACATTCGAAGAACTCGACCAGATGGTCGGTGAGACTTACGAAATGTGGAGGGAAGTTTGCGAAGAGCGCACGGTGGAAGCACGTCGTCGTGGTGCGACAGGCGGCGGCCTGTTTTGATCATCTGATCACCGCACTGATCGCGTCAGGACGATCAGCGCAGGTTGTGCCCGACTGGTGAATCGCGCTACCTTTCCCGTTGGTGCCGGGGAAGCAAAATCCAAATGAACCAAGTTTTTATTCAGCAATATCTCAATGAATTGTCAGACTTGCGTAGAGCGTCCGGCACGGGGCGCGAAGGGGTAGTCAGCGAAGCTTTCAAGGATTTGCTGAAAGGATACGCTAAGTCTCACGACCTTATCTTTATCCCCCAATACGAACTGCCCAAGCAAGACGGCAATCGCCGCATCGTTGATGGCGCACTGGTCTACGACCTCCGCATCCCCTTCGGCTACTGGGAAGCCAAGGATGAAGAAGACAATCTGGATAAGGAGATTGCCGCCAAGCTCCGCCGAGGCTACCCGCGCGACAACATAATCTTTGAGGACAGTCAAACAGCCGTCCTAATGCAATATGGCAATGAGGTGACGCGCTGTCCGGTAGAAGACACTGAGAAGCTGAAACACCTGCTTGATTTGTTCTTCAAGTACGAGCGTCCCGAGGTAGCAGATTTCCGCAAGGCGGTTGTTCAGTTTCAGGCCGATTTGCCACACGTGCTCGAAGACCTGCGCGCCATGATAGCGAACGCGCAGAACGAGAACGTGGCCTTTCGAAAGGGGTCAAGTAAATTCCTGAAGCATGCGCAAGAGACGATCAACCCCGCCGTCAATGCCGATGACGTGCGTGAGATGTTGATCCAGCACATCCTCACCGAGGAAATCTTTTCCAAGGTGTTCGACGAGGACGACTTTCACCGCAACAATAACGTTGCGAAGGAACTCTACGCGCTGGAGGGCTTGTTCTTTACTGGTGCGCTAAAAAAGACGACCCTGAAGGGGCTTGAACCCTACTACAACGCGATCCGTACTACCGCGCACCAGATCGCGACACACACGGAAAAGCAGACGTTCCTCAAAGTCATTTATGAGGGATTTTACAAGGTCTACAACAAAAAAGCGGCGGATCGTCTCGGCGTGGTCTACACGCCGAATGAGATCGTGAGATTTATGATCGAGAGCGCAGACTGGCTTTGTCAAAAGCACTTCGGCAAAAATCTCATCGACAAAGGTGTGGAGATTCTCGATCCTGCGACTGGCACAGGCACCTTTATCTGCGAACTGATGGAGCACTTTCGCGGCCAAAAACAAAAGCTAGCTTGGAAGTACAAGGAGGAGCTTCACGCCAACGAGGTCGCTATCCTTCCCTATTATGTCGCTAACCTGAACATCGAGGCAACTTATGCCGCTATCACTGGCCAGTACGCAGAATTTCCTAATCTATGCTTCGTCGACACACTGGATAACGTCGCGGGTCTCGGAAAGTTCTCAGGCCATCAGGAGGAAATGTTCGGCTCCGTCAGCGAGGAAAACGTTGCGCGCATCAAACGCCAGAACAAGAAGAAAATCAGCGTCGTCGTAGGAAATCCGCCCTACAATGCTTGGCAGGAAAATTACAATAATAACAACGCAAACCGCGCGTATAAGGCAATAGATAGCCGGATAGCAGCAACTTATATCAAGGAGAGCAAAGCGCAGAATAAAATTGCGGTGTATGATATGTACACGCGGTTCTTCAGATGGGCTTCGGACCGACTTCAGGATGACGGCATCATCGCGTTCGTTACAAATCGCAGTTTTATTGAGGCGCGTTCGTTCGATGGTTTTAGAAAAATCATCTCTGAGGAATTTCAGTTCGCTTATCTCATAGATTTAGGCGGGGACATACGCGTGTTGTCGGGCAAGGATGGTATCTTCCTGAATGAAGAAAATACAATTTTTGGAATGACCGCTGCCGTAGGGATTGCAATCACGTTTCTTGTAAAAAAGCGGCAGAGCGCCGGGCGGAATTGCAGCATCGGCTACATTCATCCCTGCGATATTAGAGCAAAGCGAAGCGAGAAATTCGCATACCTTGAGTCAACTCCTTTCGAGCAGATACAATTTGAGAACATTCAAGCAGATAGTAGGAGCGGCTGGATAAACCAAACTGACAACGATTTTGACACTCTTCTCCCAACAACAAATCCTGAGACAAAGTCGGCGCGTAGTCCCTCGCAGGAAAGGGCGATCTTTCGATTAGTATCGAACGGCGTCAAGACACAGCGCGATGACTGGGTCTACGATGTCAGGCGTGACGATCTTGAAAAGAAAGTCAAATTTCTAATAAAGACTTACGAGGCTTCCCGACGAAATCCAGCAAACGTCGCACATGCCGATATTAAGTGGGATCGGGAGCTTCAGAAGTACCTGAGTGCTTCAATAGCGAAGCAATATGAAGCGGACTCGATCTGTGTCGCCGAGTATCGCCCCTTTCATTCGGAGTATTTTTATCGCGATAAGCACTTTAACGGTATGAGCTATCTCAATGCGCAAGTCTGGCCCAAAGGGAATGTGAAAAACATTGCGATCACAGTAATGGGAGATTCGACCGGGAAACCCTATTTCGCTTTGGCGGTCTCCCGTATACCTGACCTTAATTTTGTAAGCCCGGCATCGGGGGGCTCTCAGCAGATGCCGCGTTACCGTTTCGCCTCTGACGGTACTCGGGTCGACAACATTACCGATTGGGCGCTGACGCAGTTTCGCTCCAATTATGAAGTCGGTGAACTGGCCAAGCGGCCGATAACGAAAGATTCTATTTTCCAATACGTGTATGGGGTGCTTTACGATCCCATCTATCGCGAGAAGTATGCGCAGAATCTGACGCGCGAATTTCCGCGCATTCCGTTCTATACTGATTTCTGGAAATGGGCTGAGCGGGGTAGGCAGCTGATGGCATTGCACACCGGCTATGAGGCCGTGAAACCTTGGAAGCTGAAGCGCGTCGATGTGCCCGACGAAAAATCTACAAAAGCCGGGTTGCAGCCCAAGGCGTCGCTGAGGGCTGACAGGGACAATGGCATCATCGTGCTCGACTCAGAGACGCAACTGACCGGTGTTCCTCCCGAAGCGTGGACCTACCGGCTCGGCAACCGCTCAGCACTGGAATGGGTTCTCGATCAATACAAAGAAAAGACACCGAAAGACCCGACCATCCGCGAGAAATTCAATTCGTATCGCTTCGCGGACCACAAGGAGAGGGTAATCGACCTCCTGATGCGCGTGACGCGCGTAAGTGTGGAGACGATGGAACTTGTTGAGGCAATGAGAACCGAAAAAAGAGTCTGAGGCCCTCGCTCGGATCATGCCGTCCGTTACATCATTAGACGTGCCACCGCCTTTTCAATCGCCTTGACGGCCTCGCTTTTCTCTTCGAACATGTGCCAACGGGCATAGACGCCGGTCACGCCTTTGTCGTGGTGATTGAGAAGCGCTTTCACAAAATCCACCGGCAGACGTGCCGCCTGCACTAGCGTCGCAGCGGTTCGCCGCAGGTCATGCGGCGTAAAGGCCGCGAGTTTAACTTCACCGTCCATATCAGCCAGAACGCGGCGCACCGCTTGACTCAACGAATGACGGGCAAGCGTGGCCACGTTGTCAAACTTGCTGGCAAACACGGCCTGATCGTTCTTGCCGTCAGTTTCGTCTTTTCCGGCTTCCAGCGCTTCGCCGATCAGTCTCACAGCCGTCGGCGACAGCGGGACGGTATGCTCAGCCAGCTTGTTCTTGGTACGGACGGCCGGGATGATCCAATGCGGCTCGGGGCCATCGAGATCGTGAAGTTCGGAAAGCATCATGCCCGCGACTTCGCCGGGGCGCTGGGCCGTCAACAGGATGAGCTTCAGGGCGCGGCGGATAGGGTCGCTCGTCTTGGCTTCATTATCGTCCAGAGCCGCAAAGAACGCCTTCAGCTCGTCCATTGTCAGGACCCGGTTCTTCTCGGCCTCTTTGCCTCCGACCTTCTTCACGCCCGCTAGGAAGTTCATGGGGACATAGTCGCGCTCGGCGGCCCAGCCCCACATGGTCCGCAGGGTCGATTGGGTGCGGTTGGCGCTCGCCTTCGAGGTGGGGGCAAGGCCCTCCAAAAAGTCCATGAGTTCCCGCTTTGTGATGGACCCGACAGCGCGCCTGCCGAATTTTGCCTTGGGGCGTTTCAGATAGCCTTCGTCAGTTTTCCAGCTCAGCTTGCCCCGGCCCTTTACGTGCTCAATGTAGCGGTCGCAGAGCGTTCCAAACATCAGGGCGGCCTGCGCGTGCAGGGATCGTTCCTGAGCATGGGCAACGTGCGGGTCCTCGCCATTGGCGTTCCGAGCTTCCTCTGTAGCCCTGGCCTTCCGGGCAGCTGAGAGCGACAAGGCCGGAGGCTCGTCGCCGTAGGCACCGAGCGTAACCCGGCGCATCCCGCCTGCCGCTCTCGACCGATAGGCATAGGTCCAGCGGGCCGCGCCCGAGGGCGGACATCGGAGGACAAGCCCCCCACCGTCCGACAGCTCGGCGCGCTCGCCCGTCTTGATAACCTTGGCGATGGCCGCCTCAACCCCTTTGACCGTCAGTAATTCTCGCCCGCGTCTCATTTGTTTCCTCGCCTTAGAGCCCTAGTCCCTAGCAGATGGGTAGGCGAATTTGGAAACATTTTGGAAACATCGGAGCTGGATTGGGTCAGAGCACTTGAGAATGTCTGAGAGCTGTTGAGACACCATAACGCTTAAGATACAATAGCTTAATGGACGCTTTGAGAGTTTATGAGAATTTCCAAGAGTTGGCCTTGGCATCACTGGGAGACTAGGGGTCGGAGGTTCAAATCCTCTCGCTCCGACCAATTTTTACCCGATTGATCAGCAGTTTAACCCCTTCGGCGAATCGTTGCCTGCTTCCAAAGCGGCAGGAAATTATGAAGGCTTCAGCGGCTGTACGGACCGAGGGCGGTCTTTCGGCTCGTGGCCGTTGCAGTTCGCACGGTGCGCGACTTCGGTTAGCTTTACGCCGGTTGGTTCAGGCGCATGTCACCTGGGGGAAACTTCCAACGTTAAGGCCATTTCCAAGACGCGGCGTTGCGGGTCGTCCTTGAAAACCGTTAGCGCGTCGTTCAAACCCGCTCGGCCAGATTGCGCTCGCCAAGGACGATCCGCGAGCGGATCAGTTGAATCCAGCCCGCGGCATCGCGCGGATTCTTCGTGAGGCGGTCGGCGAGCTCATCGACCATTCCCTGCATCATGGCGCTGCGCTCCGCGGGCAAAACGGCCGGCGTGGAAGTAGGACCAGCCCAGCATGCGCCATCCTTCGACATCGTTGGCATTCTGCTTGCGCCGCGCGCCCAGGCGTTCGGTCGAGGTGCAGCACCAACGCTTGCACATGAAAGCGCCTCAGACGAACGTCCGTCCAAGGTCTATAGCTTGGCGGGGGCTGGCTAATGTTGACCGTGCCGGCGACGTCGCTTCGGCGGCAGGAAGGGGCAGGTCGATGGCCGGCTTCAGCGGCGCGACGAGGAGGCGCCGGTGCTAGCCAAAATCGCGGCTTCTGTCCGGTTACGAACGCCGAGTTTCTGCAGAAGGGGCGTGATGTAGTGCTCGATCGTGTTTTCGGTCAGACCGAGCTGATCGGCGATCTCGGAGTTGCTCCGTCCTTCGCCGATCAGGGCAAGAATCTCGGATTCCAGTTCGGTCAGGGATTTGGGGCCGCCGCGACCCGATCCGCCGCTCGGGGAGGAGAGCGGAGCGACCTCGGCGAGCGATCGAGCCGCCAGCGCAGGCGACACATAATCCTCCCCGGCCAGGATCTTGCGTACGGCCGCCACGAAGTCCGGGCCTTCGATGCCCTTTAGTATATACCCGCGGGCGCCGGCGCTGGCGCCGAGCGCGCCTCGCACCGTTGCCTGATCCTCGCGGACCGTCAGCATGATCACTTTCGTATCGGTTCGCAGCCGGCTGATGTCCCTTGCGGCTTCGACGCCGCCTCCCGGCAGAGTGATGTCGAGCAGCATGACGTCAGGCTTCTTCTCGCGCGCGATCTTGACGGCCTCCTCGGCGGATGTGCCTTCGGCGACGACATCGAAGTCGGACTCCTCCATCAAAGTTTCAGCGACGCCTCGCCGAACCAACGGGTGGTCGTCGATCAAAGCAATTCTGATTTTTTTTGCCATTGCGGTGTACCGGTCAGCACTGGATTGCCAAGTTGAATATGGCCGTCAACCGCGTTCCGCGGCCCGGGTTCGTCTCGATTTCAAGCGTCCCCCCTATCGATTCGATCCGCGCGCGCATTCCGGAAAGGCCCAGCCTGTTCGATCCGCTCTCAATCGTCGTGAACCCCGATCCGGTGTCCGAAACGACGATCTTGAGATCGTCGTTCGCCTGTACGGCGACCCGTTGGCCTTTTCCATCCGCGTGCCGGTAGGCATTGGTTAATGATTCCTGAATGAACCGGAACACGCAGATTTTCAGGGCCTGCGGCGCATGGTCCGGAAGTTCGCAAATGCTTCGCTCGACTGTCGTGCCGGTATGCTCCTCGTGGGCGTCGATCGCCAGAATTATGACATTCGCCAGCGATATCGGTTCAAGCTCGGGCAAGGCGAGGCCCGACGATATCTGACGCACTTCCCGCAACGTGTCGCCGAGGGCGGTCCGCATCCGCGCCACCTCTTCGCGATCCTTGGAATCGCCGGATTTCTCAATGATTGATTCAAACTTGTGAAGGCGGATCATGGCGTAGGTCAGCAATTGCGCCGGTCCATCGTGAAGGTCGGAGCCGATCCGCTGAAGGAACCGCTCGTTGATGTCGGCGACGGTTTCGTTGGAGCTCTGCAGGCGGTTGCGCAGATTCTCGTTCTGCCGCAAGAGGCCGCGCAATTCCACCACTTGATCCCCGAGCTTTGCCCGCTGATCCTCAATCGTCCGGCTGGCGCCGGCCACGATGCCCGAGAGCGCGCCGATCATGAGCAGGGTGACTGTCCCGACAAAGAGCCAGGAATAAATCGTTGCCGTCTGAAGGTCTGATTTCAGTTGCTCGCCATTGGCGTAGAACTCTGCCACGGCAATGATGCGGCGCGTGTCGGTCGATCGGACTGGCGCGTAGATTTCCAGCAAGGGCTTGGCTTCGGCGCGCTCGTTGTTATCCTCCTCGTGGGGAGCGCTTTCGAATTGCGCCGATACCTTGCCGGCCAGCGCTTCCCGGAAAGCTTCCGAAGCCGGGAATTGCTTTCCGATCATCTGCTTCCAGCGGTTGTACAGGATCGTGCCGTCGAGCCGCCAGATTTTCATCGAAATAATGCGATCCCGAATGAACGACTGCTCTAACAGACCGTCGAGCTTGCCTTGTGCTTCCGTTGAAAGCCAATCGGAGCTGGCCAATTCCTGAATCAACGGTCCGACGGAGCCTTCCATATAAAGCGCCGCCGCGATGGCCGTATTGTCGGTTACGGCGATCGTAATTCGGGTGCTGACCCAGTGACCGATGGAAATCATGCCCAGCAGCATGATGATCGTGGCGGCGATGACGAATCGCTGCGTGAGCCTGAGGTTTGCCCACCATCTTCTGAAACGATCCATCCGCTCGTATGCCGAAGTCAGCAAGGAATAAATCCGATCGCGAAAGCAAGACTTCCAGCTATGCGCTACAATTTTAGACCACCAGATGACGGTAGGCCACAAGGTACTGAAAATGCGTAAATGCTTAGTAGTTATAACGGGATACACCTAGGTGGGTATGTTCGAGCATACCCGCTCCGACCTTCATTTCTCCAGGCACTTTATGATTGGCGGCGGTTCTCGCGAAAGCTGCCGCCGATAGGTTTGTCAGGAAGTAGACTGAACACCGGCTGTCCTGATCGGGGCCTTCAGCGGCCGGGTGGCGGCATCGATTCATCTGGCTCATCCAGCGGCTCGATGACCAGCACGGGCACTCGCCGCGCGGCTGAAATCGCCGAGGCCATTCCCTCGGCGAGGACGCCGCGGGTCATGACAATCAACCGCTCCGTGATTTGGTGGAAGGCTTGAGCGCAAGCCGCCGGATCGGCCAGTCGGACTCTGGGCGCAGCCATGCGTCTGATGACAAGGCCGGTTTCAGCGGCGAGCTTGCTGATGCGCGGGTCTTCCGCATCGTGGCCGTCATTCTCGATAATGATCAGCTCTTCCTTCGCCGCGAACGCGATAGCGGCAGCTGCGAGAATGCTTGGGTCCCCGGAAGATGCCGTAATCGCGACAACGGGCCCCTTTGTTCGCGCGATATGCGGCGGCACCAGCATGACGGCGGCCGCCGACCGGAAAGCGCCTTCAATCATTCCAGCGAACTGCTGGGTAACCCGCTCGGCAGGGCTCCTGGGTTCGGCAATCATGACGATGTCGTCGCTTCGCGACACCGACGCGAAAGTCTGCGTAATCGAGCCCCGCGCGACCTTGAACTGGCATCCGCTGGGGAGACGTTTCGCCGCGCTCAGGAACTTGCGTTCGGTGCCGCGTGCGGCAAGTTCGAAGTCATGCAACATGCGATCCGGGTCGATCATCTGCCAGCCGCCGCCGAGCGGTTTGAACTCGCGCGAGAAAGGCATGCTGGCGAGGTCGATCAGACCGCTATCTTCGAGGAACAGTCCAAGCAGGTCGAGATGAAGCAGTTCGGCAAGTTCGACCGCCAACTGCATCATGCCGTCGTGCGCGCCGGGTTGAAGTCCCAGCACGAGCCGCTTGAAGCTGTGAGTTTCCTTCGGCATGGCTAGCTGGCAGGTGTTCCGCCGCCGTTGTTCTGATTGGTGAAACTCCTGCGGACGCTGGCAAATGCCCGCAGCCGGTCTTCAACCCGCCGATTGACGCTATCGAGCGGATAGGTGCCGTCCGGACCGCGCTCGCCGGCGGCAAGCCCGGTCAGGAGCGCTATCCCTTCGTTGAGGGTGGCGATGGGGTACACGGCAAAGCGGCCGGTTGCGCAGGCATCTAGGACGTCCTTGCGCAGCATCAGGTGTTGGACGTTCGCCTGCGGGATCAGCACGCCTTGCGCGCCGGTCAGCCCGCGCTTCTCGCAAATATCGAAGAAGCCCTCGATCTTCTCGTTGACGCCCCCGATGGCCTGGATCTCGCCGTGCTGGTTCACCGATCCGGTCACCGCGAGGTCCTGTCGCAGCGGGACGTCCGCCAGCGCCGACAGCAACGCATAGAGTTCGGCAGACGACGCACTGTCTCCCTCGATCCCGCCATAGGACTGCTCGAAAACCAGACTGGCGAACAGCGACATCGGGGTATCCAGCGCGTATCGCCCCGCCAGGAATCCGGAAAGAATGAGGACGCCCTTCGAGTGGAGCGGCCCGCCAAGCTCCACCTCGCGCTCGATATCGACGACCTTTCCGCTGCCGGGTCTCACCTGACAGGTGATACGGGCAGGGCGCCCGAATGAAAACCCGCCGAGCTCAGTAACGCTCAGGCCATTGATCTGGCCGACATGCATTCCCACGCTATCGATCAGCGCTACCTTCTCAAGAATAGCCTCCTGGGTTCGGTCCCGCAGCCGCGCGGCACGGCGGATGCGGGCCGTCAGGGCGCTGTCCACATCGCTACGCAAGATCACGCTGCGCTTTGCTTCACGCGCGCAATAGTCCGCTTCTATCAATAGCTCCCGCAGCTGCTCTACGATCAGCGAAAGTTTGCCGGAATGTTCAGCCGATCGTGCGGCATGTTCGAGTACGAGGGCGACCGCATCGCGATCCAGCGCGGCCAGGCCTTCGCGGCGGGCAAGGGTTGCCAACAGCCGCGCAAGAATCGCCTCGTTCTCGGGCGTTCGCGGCAGATCGTTTTCAAAGTCGGCAAGCACCTTGAAATGCTCGGTCATTTCAGGATCAAGCGCGGCGAGCAGAAAATAGAGGATACGTTCGCCGAACAGGATGACCTTCAGCTTGAGCGGAATCGGATCAGGTTGCAGGGATACTGTGCTGGTGAGCCCCAGAAAACGGCCGATATCTTCGATCGCGATCTCGCCTCGTCGCAATGTGCGCTTGAGCGCCGCCCAGCTGAACGGCTCCAGCAGCACGCTCCGGGCGTCGAGCAAGAGATATCCGCCGTTGGCGCGATGGATCGCGCCGGCCTTGATCAGGCGAAAGTTGGTCAGCAAAGCGCCGTTCAAGGGAATGTGTTCAATACGACCGATCAGGTTTCCAAGGGCGGGATGCAGTTCCTCGACTATCGGAACCGGTTTGGCGCCGTCCTGGGTGACGAGGACATTGACCTCGTAGCGATCGAAGGGGCCGCCGGTTTTGATTTCGAGGGTCTCACGTTCGCCTTCCGAGCCCCTGGCGACGAACACGTCGAAATTCTCGATCAGATCGGCGCGGACTGTCTCGAGATGTTGCACCACTCTTGGGATATCCTTGAAGGTATCCTTCGTATCCTCGATCAGTTGGTCAACGGCGTACTTCGCAGTGTCGCGGCCCAGTTGACGGGCTTCATCGCGCCGTTGCTTCTCCCAGCGCGGAATCTGGTGAACGATATGTTCGAGGTCCTTTTCCAGCGCCTCGATGACGGTTTGCACCTCGCGTCGCTTGGCCTCTGGCCAGGCGTTGAACTCGTCGGGCGGAACGACTTGACCGTCCTTGGTGGGCGCCAGCGCAAAGCCAAGTGGCGTCCGCAGCACGGCTATGTTCTTTTCAGCCGCCTTGTCGCGCAGGGCAGAAAAGCCTTCGCTCTGGTGCTTGTGAAACGATTCATCGATGGCGCTCTGACGCGTCTGATAATCCTCGCTCTGGAATACCGCAGGCAGGGCGGACTTGAGGTCGTCGATCAGTTTATGCATCGCCTCATGAAACTCAGGCGCGCGTGAAGCCGGAAGTTCGATGGCGATCGGCTTCTCCTGATCGGCGAAATTGTTGACATAAACCCAATCTGGGGGGCTGGGCCTGCCCGCCGCCTCTGCGGTCAGCATGGATTTGACGGCGTCCTGCATGCGGGCGCCATTTGGGCCGATCACAAAGAGGTTGAAGCCTGCCTTGCCAACATGCGTTCCAAACCGGATCGCCTCCGCAGCGCGGGTCTGGCCGACAAGTCCGTCGACCGGCTGCAAATCGGCGGTGGTCAGGAACGGCAGTCCGGATAGATTGGTCGGACGGTAAAGTTGGTCGGCGCTCAACGGCCGAACGGCGATCTCTCCAGGCCTGACGGCGACATCCACGGTGGGCTCCTGATATTTGATGCATCTCAGACGGGATAGGCCCCCCGTGTCTTGACGTGCATCAAGGTCGACGGTCGTCCCCAGCGCTGATCAGTTGCTGAATGCCTCGGCTGCCGGGGTGTAGGGGAGCTTCAGGGCTTCAGCGACCGGGCGACAGGTGATCTTGCCATCGTGTATGTTGAGCCCATTCTGCAGATGTACATCGTCGGTCAAGGCTTGCGGGAAGCCCTTGTCGGCCAACGCCAGAATAAACCGACGGGTTGCGTTATTCAGTGCGTATGTCGAGGTTCTCGGCACTGCACCGGGCATGTTTGCCACGCAATAGTGCACCACACCATCGACCACAAACGTCGGTCGCGAATGGGTCGTTGGATGAGAAGTCTCGACGCAACCGCCCTGGTCGATTGAAACGTCGACGATGACCGAGCCCGGTTTCATGGTTCGGACCGTCCGTGCCGAGACCAGTTTGGGCGCCGCCGCGCCCGCCACCAGCGCCGCTCCGATGACCACGTCGGCGGAGGTGCATAGCGCCTCGATTGCTTCCGCTTGAGCCGAAACAAAGCTGACGCGCTCGCCAAAAAGCTGCGCCAGCTGACGTTGCGTGTTGGAACTGCGAGCGACGACGGTGACATTGGCGCCCATTCCGGTCGCCATCTCCGCCGCACTGGTTCCTACGATTCCTCCGCCGAGTATCAGGACTTGGGCGGGCGCCACGCCTTCGATCCGACCGAGCAAGATGCCGCGGCCTCCCTGCGGGCGTTGCAGGAAATGAGCGGCGATCTGAGGCGCCATGAGGCCCGCAACTCTCGACATCGGTGCGAGCAGCGGCAATTTTCCTTCCGCGTCGGTGATGGTCTCGTAAGCGATGGCTGTTACACCTGACGCCATGAGATCATGGGCCTGCTCGGGGTCGGGAGCCAGATGCAGATAGGTGAAGATGATCTGGCCGCGGCGCAGCTGTTTCCGTTCGGAGGCAAGCGGCTCCTTCACCTTTATGATCAACTCTGCGCGTCGAAATATCTGCTCCGCGTTCGCGCTGATCTCGGCGCCAGCGGCAATATACTCCGGATCAGCTATGCCGGCGCCTACACCCGCCATCGTCTCGACCATGACGCGATGCCCGCGCGCAGCCAGTTGCTCGATCGATGCCGGCGTGAGGCCGACACGATATTCGTCGGATTTTATTTCCTTGGGAACGCCGATAAGCATTGTCACCGTCCGGTTACGGCAGTTGCGCAAGGAGCACGCCTAACGGGCTTCTGGGAGAGCCAGCCAGGCAGGAATCAGCCAACTGGCCGCGTCCTTTAGGAGAATGATGGTCGCCTCATCTGGCGCGGACCTTAGTAGGGGTAAATATAGTACCGCGGTGCGTAATATGGCCTTGCGTAGCGATAGGAATGGCCGTGTCCATAGTGATAACCGGGCGGCTCATAATAGTAGCCGGGCCCATAGTAGTGACCATAGCCGTGGTAGTGATCGCGGTATTGTTGAGCCGCTATCGCAGCAGCCATGGTTCCAATCGCAAACCGCATGAAAGCCAGACCCGCGGCGTCCCCGCCTCGATGGCGGTGCCGGCGGCGTCGGGCTGAGCTCAAATCCGTAACGTTACTTGAAGACGCAGCTGTCGAGATAGCAGCCGCCCTTTGGTCCGCTTTGGCCGCGGTCCCTGGCGACTCCAGCGTGACGAGGAGCAATGCAGCAAGTATTGCCAAAGCCGCGCGACGACCAGCCGGGAACGACCATTGTCTATAGCTCGTCATGTCGGGTTCCTCTCTGCATTTTTGAATAAGTCTACAAGAGAGCCGGCGATCCAGATTGATCAAGGTCAACCGAATTGCACAAAGCCCGTTCAATTTGCGCTTGAAGATGACGCGTTCGGTGCGAACCGGATCATCCGTGCGATCTTCCGACCCCGAAAGCCTGCCAGCCATCGGTCACATTGGCGCCCGGATAGGCAGGCGCGGGTTGAGCGAGATCAAGGAAGCGGAAAACCGGTGATGCAGTAAATGACGGGCGCTCTGTCCGATGCGCCCGATCAGCCATGCGATGCCGCTGGTTGGATTGCCGCAACATCGACCTCATTGGAGGGGAGTATGGCTCTCCTGAAGCGAGAATTGTACCGCCAGGTGAAGGGACCGGAAGTCACTCATGCCGATCGCTCCTGCCTGGTTTTCGATACTGATAGCAAGAAGCTGTATATCGAGCGCGAGGTAGCGCATCTGGATGCCAGCATTGGCGGCGAGATCGACTACCAGACCGCCACGATGGATATTGCGGAATACCTGACGCGTGGCGGGGAAACCGCCGGCCACCGCGAGCTGTGGCGATTGCTGAGAACTCTCTTTCCTGAGCGTCACGATCCCGGATCCGATTGAGCTGGCGATGGTTGCAGGTCAAGCATGGGCGCGCAGTCGCATGATGTCCGTCAACTATTCATGGGTAGCTTGTCCATCCTACTGATTGTCGTGTCGGTCGCTGTTCTTTCAGCAGGTGGGCTCGTCTTTGTCTCCTATAGCGCCGAGATCGAACGCGCGCGGACCGCCGTGATCAGCGGCGGTCGGATCCTGACTACAACATCCGGTCCGATCGAGTACGCCGAAAACGGCAGCGGCATTCCCCTTCTCTCCATCCACGGCGCCGGCGGCGGCTTTGACCAGGGTCTTGCGAACGCCGTGGAACTGGTCGGCGCCGGATTTCGCGTCATCGCGCCGTCACGGTTCGGCTATCTTGGCACGCCGATCCCGGCGGATGCGTCGCCCTCCGCCCAGGCCGATGCGCATGCGGCGCTTCTCGTAGCATTGAAGGTCGACTGGGCCGTCGTCGTCGGCATCTCGGCCGGCGCGCGCTCGGCGCTGCAGCTGGCCCTCCGCCATCCGGACCGGGTCGCCGCGCTTGTCTTGATGGTGCCGGGAACCTATGCGCCGGAAGGCCCGGTCGCGATTGAGGCAAGCCGCGGCAGCCGGTTTGCGTTCTGGCTGGTCAACGCCGGCGCGGACTTCGCCTGGTGGGCGACCGAGAAGATCGCTCCCTCGGTATTGATCCGTTTCATCGGCGTGCCGCCGGAGGTCGTTGCCGCCGCGCCGAAGACCGAGCAGGATCGCGTGATGCAGATCGTCAGCAGCGTCCAGCCGCTCTCGGTGCGCTTCCCCGGCATCAACATCGACAGCAAGCCGGCGCTGCATCGCCTGCCGCTCGAGAAGATCATGGTACCGACCCTGGTAATCTCGGCGCGAGACGACTTGTTCAACACGTTGCCGGCGGCGGAATTCGCTGCCGGAGGAATCCCCAACGCGAAACTGGTCGTTTTCGGGACTGGCGGGCACCTGTTGGTCGGCCGTGGACGGGAGGTACGCGCTATTGTCGGCGAGTTCCTGGCCGGGGCCAGCGTGAAGTGAGTGTAACCAAACTTCAAGATCAGCTGTTTGCCGAGAACTTACAGCCTCCCGCTGTCCGCGGGTATCTTGGAAGTGTCTGTTCGTGGAGGCACATTCGAGTTGCCGGGCAGCGCCGCTTGCTCGGCAAGCTTGATTTCCTCCTCCGCCACGAGCTTTAGCAAGGTCGCTCGTTTGACTTCATCCTGCTCAGTCGCCAACAGCCTGCGGAAATTTTCAAGGTTGGCGCGGACAACGAAACTGTTCATGTCGGACCCTCCCTTCATACACCTGAACCAGAGTAACTCTGCTTCAAGGCGAAAGAAGGTTGGGCATTTGGCCAACGTCGGGAATTTGGCGGTTGTTCGGTGATCGCGTACGCGCATCTACCTCAGCGTCGCGATATAGGCCGCGATGTCGGCCGCCTCGGCCCGGCCGAGCGACATGTTCGGCATTTTCGGATGTGGATCGCGCAGGAATAACTCGATCTTGGCCGGATCGAAGTTCGGTCGCCTGGCGATGGTGGCGAACGGCGGCGCTTCCGTGGTCGCCGCCTTCTGGTCGGCTGCGACCAGGTGGCAGCCGATGCACCAGCGCTTGGCCAGGATTTCGCCCTGACCGGGGTCTGCCGCGAAGCAGGCGGTGGCGGCATGGCTCGCCATCATGAACAGGAGAAGACGACCAATCCGTTGCAAATGACGACGCATGTAACCGTGCCTCTTCGATACAGTGAACCGATAGCCGCCGCCTTTGGGCGGGCGCGTCTGACCAGTGTCAAGCACGGGCGCAAACCGGCGTTGCGCCAGATCAAGCCGCCAGCGCGAACTGCGCATGGGGCTGGATGCGGGGTTTGCGGCGGCTTTACCTGATGTTCCCAACTGCTACTGTCCGGCTTCGTACGGGCTCCGCTTCAGGAGAGCCCCAACTGAAAAAACTGAACCCGAGGTAACGATCGCCATGAAGGACTTTGCCGGAAAGTTTGCCGTGATCACCGGGGGCGGGACCGGCATGGGGCGCGAACTGGCGCGCCAGCTGGTGGCCGAGGGCTGCAATGTCGCGATCTGCGATCTTTCACCGGAAGCGATGGCCGAGACCAAACGGCTATGCGAGGCGGAAAAGCTGCCGCAGGGCTTGCGCGTCACCACCCATATCGCGGACGTCTCGATCGAGGACCACCTCAAGCGGTTTCGCGATGAACTGATCGAGCAGCAGGCGACCGACCGGCTCCATCTGCTGTTCAACAATGCCGGGATCGGCGGCGGCGGCAGCCTGTTCACCAACACGCGCGAGCAGTGGGAGCGCACCTTCAACATCTGCTGGGGCGGCGTCTATCTCGGCGTCCGCACCTTCCTGCCGATGATGATGAAGGCGGAGGAGGCCCACATCGTCAATACGTCAAGCGTCAACGGTTTCTGGGCCTCCGTCGGCATGGGCGTCTCGCATACCGCCTACAGCGCCGCCAAGTTTGCGGTGAAGGGTTTTACCGAGGCGCTGATCAACGACCTGCGGCTCAACGCGCCGCACATCAAGTGCTCGGTGGTGATGCCAGGCCATATCGGCACCTCGATCGTGTCGAATTCGCGCAAGGTCCAGAACGGAACCGAATCCGAGCTATTGAGCCCGAACGAGCTTCTGGCGATGCGGCAGCGGCTGAAGGGCATCGGGGTCGAAACCGCGACGATGTCGGACGACGAGATCCAGAAAATCGCGATCGAGCGGGCGCGATCGTTCCGCGACGACGCGCCGACGACGGCCGCAGCCGCCGCAAAGATCATCCTCGACGGCGTCAAGGCCGAGCGCTGGCGTATCCTGGTCGGTGACGACGCCCACAAGCTCGACGAGCGGGTGCGGCAAGCGCCGGAAAAGGCCTACACCGCCGAGTTCTATCAGCGCCTGACCGAAGAAGTGGGTTGGCGAGTCGGCTGAACCTATCCGCGCAGGACGCGTTGGCGCGAGCCTGACCGGTAGGCAAGGCGGCTATGCCCGGAGCAATAGGGCATGCCATCTTCCGGCACATTGCCGCAAAAACAGAAGTCCTCGGCGCCGGGCGTGTTGATCGGCCAGCGGCACCGCTGCTCGCTGAGTTCGAACAGCGAGCAGCGATGCTCGCTTGCGATCGGGGCCTCGACCGGCTGCCCGTTGTCATAGACAGCCTGCAGCGCCTGATATTGCAGGCGGGGGTTTGATTTTCGGGCGCGTTCCCTGGCGGCCCTGACCGGGCGGGGTGCGACCTCCAGCTCGCGGCGCGTCAATTGCAGGCGCGACAGCTTTCCAATCACCGCGTTGCGGCTGACGCCGATGCTGGCGGCAATCTGCCGGCAGGAGAGCCCGGCCTCGAAATGGCTTTTCAGAAGATCGATCCGTTCGGTGGTCCAGGTAGGCGAATTCATGGGCATGTTGTCGGTTCCACATTCTGTGAACCCGCCGCGTCTTGCTTCCCGTCAGGACGCCTTGCCGTTGTCGCGGATCGCAAGCAACCCGTCCTTGATGGCGAGCCGAATGCCTTCCTCGATCAGGGTCTTGGCAACGCCGGGGACGCTTGTGCCGTGGGTGCCCTGTCTCACCAGCCGTTCGAGATAGTTGATGGTCGAGAGCGCCAACGTCACGGGAACGCGGTCGGTTTCGGCTTTTTCTGTAGCCATGGGAAACGCTAACTCGTACCGGGTGTACTGAAAAGTATCTATTTAGACTCTATTTAGTTTTGCACAGACGAGTCAATCGTCTTGTGGATAACCAAGTATCCAATTGATAAATCGACAAAAAATAGCGGTTGGGTTGGCGGTGAGCGCGACCCTGCGGGGGCTCGGCCCTCCGCCACGGGTTCCCGTGGCGTTTTCAGGGCGCCCAATCAGCCGTGGACGACGGTCTTGGCGATCATGCAGTGGATGCCCTTGGAGCCGTTCACGGTCTGCGTCACCCGCAGATCGGCGGCCAGGCTGCAGAGCGTATAGGCGTCCTCGCGCGACAGGTTTCGCTTCTCGCCGAGCAGGACGATCATGTCGCGCAATGCGCGCACCACGCATTGGTCGAGGTCGGGGTCCATCGCCATCGTCATGTAGTGCGAGGGCGTTTCGGCGCGCGGATAGTCCAGCCGCAGATCCCTGCGCAGCGTCAGGCGAAAGCGCCCCTGCAACGCGGTCTCGATGGCGGTGACGCACACCTCGCCGTCGCCCTGCACGCCGTGGCCGTCGCCGCAGGAGAACAGCGCGCCCGGCACGAACACCGGCAGATACAGTTTGGCGCCGGCGCCCAGTTCCTTGTTGTCGAGGTTGCCGCCCATCGCGCGCGGGATCAGCGAGGTGATGCGGCCCCAGGCCGGCGGGGGTGCCACCCCCATGACGCCGAAGAACGGCGCCAGCGGCAGATCGAGCCCCCACGGCATCCGGCCGACCATGCGCGCGCGGTCGAGCGGAATGTTCAAGAGCCGGGTTTCGTGGAAATCGTCGGGCAGGGTGCCCGCCAGCGGCCGGATCAGATTATAGCCCCAGTCCTGCCGGAGCTGGACGTCGAGAATATCGACCTCGAGCACGTCGCCGGGCTCGGCGCCGGCCACCGCAATCGGGCCGGTGAGAATGTGGCCCGGCACCATCCGCTCGTTGCGGGCGTGAATATCGGCAAGCTCCGGCGGAATGTGGAATTTGCTGCGATCCGGCATCACCTCGGGGCCGCCGGTGACGGTGTCGATGGTGACCTCATCGCCGCTGGTGACGGTCATCACCGGCTTCAGGCCGGCGTCGAAAAATCCCCAGTGGCAGGTTTCGGAGCTGGAGCGCAGGTGATGGTGGGGCATGATGAGGCTTTGGGTTGCTGCAACGACGTCGTATGACGCTGTACCAGACATTGTCAGGGGCTTCCCTTGTTTTTTACCGCCTCCAAGACGCTCGGCTATCTGCTGCTGCCGACGAATTTCCTGATCGGCCTCGGCCTCACAGGCGCCATCTTGATGGCTACCCGATTTGCCGGGCTCGGCCGCAAGCTGGTGGTCGTCGCGGTGCTGCTGCTGTTCATCTGCGGCCTGTCGCCGCTCGGGAATATCCTGCTGTATCCGCTGGAACAGCGTTTTCCACCCTGGGACCCCGCGCGTGGCGCGCCGGACGGCATCATCGTGCTGGGCGCCTCGATCGAAGCCGATCTTTCTGCCGCGCACGGCACGCCGGTCGTGCGTAGCGCGCCGGATCGCATCATCGCGGCCGCGGCGCTGGCGCACCGCTATCCCAAGGCGCGCGTCGTCTTCTCCGGCGGCAGCGCCAACCTGATCTCCAGCGACGCCAGGGAAGCCGATTTTGCCGGCGCTATCTTCGAGAGCCTCGGCATCGACAGATCGCGGCTGGTCATGGAACGGCGGTCGCGCAACACGCACGAGAACGCGGTTTTTTCCAAGGCGTTGCTGATGCCGAAGGATGGCGAGCGGTGGCTGCTGGTGACGTCGGCCTTCCATATGCCGCGATCGGTCGGTCTGTTTCGAAAGGCGGGATTTGCGGTCGAGCCGTATCCGGTCGATTGGCGGGTCGGCCGGCGCGGCGACCTGCTGACATTCACCAGCGTCGCGCTCGACGGGCTCGGGCGGACCGACATGGCGGTGCGCGAATGGCTCGGCCTGACGGCCTACCGGGTCACCGGCAGGATCGATGAAATTCTGCCCGGCCCGGCGCCGAAGTAGCCGCGGACCGCCGGCCGGGCTACGGTTGAGACAACAGGCGCAAGCGCGCCGACAGGGAGTTGACGCCATGCAGCAGCAAACGCCGCCCGAAGCACTCGATCTCGCCGGCATGGTGGCCGACCTCAACAGCCTGCTTCGGCTGAAGACGACCGTGATCGGCATCAAGATGTTCGCGCGCGTCGAAGAGATGGCGGCGATCCCGAAAATCCGCCGCCCCTCGGCGGTGCATACCACCGACCAGATCGTCAGCATGGCCTCGCGGCTCGGCTGGACCGTCGGCATCACCGGCGAGGATCTGGTCGGCGCGCAGTGCCGGGCGGTGATCGGGCTGGCGCCGCAGGATGACCAATGGCTGGCCGGAGAAAACTATGTCGGCGTCTGGCATGGCACGGCGGAGGACGCCCGCAAGCGCCAGGAGGCGCTCGACGTCGTGCCCTACGGCAGGTACCAGGCCATGGCGGTGAGCCCGCTCACCAGCGGCCGGCTCAACCCGCCGGACATCTGTCTCGTCTACGCCACGCCCGGCCAGATGATTATCCTCATCAACGGCCTGCAATATACCGGCTACAAGAAGTTCGAATGGGGCGTGGTAGGCGAGACCGCGTGCGCAGATTCCTGGGGCCGGGCGCTGAAAACCGGCGAGCCCTCGCTCTCGCTGCCGTGCTTTGCCGAGCGGCGCTATGGCGGCGTGCCCGACGAGGAGATGCTGATGGCGCTGCAACCTGCCCATCTCGCCAAGGCCATAACAGGCATGAAGCAGCTTGCGAAAAATGGCCTGCGCTATCCGATCGCACCCTATGGCATCCAGGCCGACGTCCGCGCCGGCATGGGCGTCTCCTACGCCAAGAAATAGTTGTTATCGCCGTCATTGCGAGGAGCGATAGCGACGAAGCAATCCATTCTTCCTTTTCGCGGGAGAGATGGATTGCTTCGCGGAGCCTGTCATCGGGCGCGCATTCGCGCGACCCGTTGGCTCGCAATGACGGAGGAATAAGCGGTCACCTGAGGAAAACTGAACATGCCTTCGCCGAAATTCGACATCGTCGTTTATGGCGCCACCGGCTTCACCGGCCGTCTCGTCGCCGAATATCTCGCCGAACATTACAAGGGCGACGCCGGCCTGAAATGGGCGATGGCCGGGCGCAGCAAGGACAAGCTCGCCGCGGTCCGCGACGCCATCGGCGCGCCCGCTGACACGCCCCTGATCGTGGCCGACGCCAGCGATCCCGCTTCGTTGAAGTCGATGGTGGAGCAGACCAGGTCGGTGATCTCGACCGTCGGACCCTATCAGTTCTATGGCAACGAGCTGCTCGCGGCCTGCGTCGCATCGGGGACCGACTATTTCGACCTTTGCGGTGAGCCGCTGTGGATGCGGGAGATGATCGACAAGCATGAAGCGGCGGCAAAGGCTAGCGGCGCGCGCATCTTGTTTTCGTGCGGGTTCGACTCGGTGCCGTTTGAACTCGGCGCTTTCGTTGTGCAGGAGGAGGCCAGGCGGGTGTTCGGTGCGCCGGCTTCCCGCGTCAAGGGCCGCGTCCGCGACATGCGCGGCACCCTGTCCGGCGGCACCGCCGCGAGCGCCAAGGCGACTTTCGATGCGGTTGCCAGGGATCTCAGCCTCGTCGCGGTGCTCAAGGACCCGTTCGCGCTGACGCCCGGATTCAAGGGGCCGAAGCAGCCGCCCGGCAGCAAGCCCGTGTTTGAGGAGGACCTGCGGTCGTGGGCCGCGCCCTTCATGATGGCGCTGATCAACACCCGCAACATCCATCGCTCCAACATGCTGATGGGCTTTCCCTACGGCAAGGAGTTCATCTACGACGAAATGGTGCTGACGGGCGCGGGCGAGAAGGGCGAGGCCAACGCCAGGCGGGTGATGGCGGCGAACACCGAAAAGACCGGCCCGGCCGCGCCCAAACCGGGCGAGGGCCCCTCGAAAGAAGAACGCGAGAACGGTTTGTACGATTTGCTGTACGTTGCGATCGCCCCCGATGGGCGCCAGGTCCGCGCCGCCGTGAAGGGCGATCGCGATCCCGGCTACGGCTCGACCTCGAAGATGATCTCGGAATGCGCGATCTGTCTGCTGCGCGACACCCCCGAGGTTCCCGCCGGCATCTGGACGCCGGGGGCGGCGATGCAGCACAAACTGATCAAGCGATTGGTCGATCACGCCGGCCTGACGTTTGCGATCGAGAATTAGCGGCTACGTTGCGCGGGGCGGCGCGCTCGTCGCGGGATCGACGCCAGCCTTCCAGCGTTCGGCCGCGGCGAACAGGCCCCACATCGTGCCCAGCATCAGCCAGAAGTGCCGCCAGTGGTCGGTATCGATGATGAAGCTTTCGCCGACGGTGCCAAGAAAGGCGGAGAAGATCGCCAGATAGGCCCGCTGCCAGGGCACGCGAACGAACGCATAGCGGAACCCGGTCAGCACGGTGGCGAAGATCAGTGCGGGGTAGCAGACGCCCGAGAGCCAGCCGCCCGACATGAACGCGTTGAGATAGGAATTGTGGGTGTCTTCCGGGAAGAATCGGGTGAACTGCAGCGGCCCGATGCCGAACGGCAGGTCGAGCGCCATCTCGGCGCCGAGCAGATGCCGGCCAAAGCGGCCGAAGCGGCCTTCATCGTAACTCTGGTCGAGGCTGGCGCGCTGGCTGAACATCTCGGAGATCGACTCGAACGACAGCAGCACGACAACCAGCGCAACCGCCAGCACCACTGCAACTGCTGTCACCAGGATGATGCGCACGCGCTGCGTCTGCGAGCGGCTGGTCAACACCATCAGCATCAGCATGAAACCGGAAGTGAGGATCAACAGGCCCCAGGCCGCGCGCGAGAATGCCAGCAGGATCGCCAGCGAAAGGACGCCGAACGTGATGGTGCTGCGAAGCGATTTCGCGAACTTGTCGGAGACGATGCTTTGCAGCGCCAACAGGGCGGGCAGGACCAGGAATGCGCCGAGCACGTTCGGGTCCTTGAAGGTGCCGCGGGCGCGGCCGTACAGTGTCAGCAGGTCGCGCCCGCCGGGGACAAGATCGAAGTAGCCGGCGATCCCCGCGACCGCCGCAATCAGCGCGCCGACGATCAGGCCGCGCCGGAGCATGTCGAGGCGGGCCGTGGTGTCCTCGGAGATCACCATCGCCCAGAAAACAACCGTCACCGCCAGGTACCAGGACGTCGCGATCCAGTTGGCGACGTTGGGCCGGTCGATCACCGCGACCGCGCTGATCGAGTAGCCGAGATTGAGCAGGAACAGCAGCAGCAGCAGTGGCAGGAACACCAGCCGCATTCGCAAGCCGGTTGCGAAGAAGACCATCGAGGCCAACAGCGTCACCAGCTCGTAGGGGGAAGGCTCGATGAAGACAATGGCGATGGAAGCGCCGGCCAGCCATACCAGCGCGCGCTGCAAGGCGAGCACGCCGGACGCGGCCGTCATCGCTGGTGGGGAGCCCCCGGCAGTCGCCGCATACGCCATCACATACTCACGCAAACTCGACAACACCATCCGCCTGCTAGCGGCGTCATTTGCGAGGAGCGATAGCGACGACTTGTCCGCCGTAGCTCCTTGCGCGTAGGCGGAAGCAATCCACCGATCCCGGCGCCGTGCCATGGATTGCTTCGCTGCGCTCGCAATGACGCTAGCTCAATACGCGTTCTCGTTCTTGGTCATCAGCGCCAGCGGCGTCTTGAGCAGAATGTAGAAGTCGAACAGCACCGACCAGTTCTCGATGTAGTGCAGGTCGTACTCGACGCGCTTCTGGATCTTCTCGTCGGTGTCGACTTCGCCGCGCCAGCCGTTGATCTGCGCCCAGCCGGTAATGCCGGGCTTGACGCGATGGCGCGCGAAATAGCCGTCAACGGCCTCGTCGAACAGCCGGCTCTGCAATTTGCTCTGCACGGCGTGGGGACGCGGCCCGACCAGCGAGAGGTTGCTCTTGAACACCACATTGAAGAGCTGCGGCAGTTCGTCGAGGCTGGTCTTGCGGATGAAACGACCGACGCGGGTGACGCGGCTGTCGTTTCGAGTCACGACTTTGGTGGCCAGCGGATCGGCGTGCTCGTGGTACATCGAGCGGAACTTGAAGACGTCGATACGCTCATTGTTGAAGCCGAACCGCTTCTGGCGGAACAGAACCGGACCCGGGCTGTCGAGCCTGACCGCGAGCGCGACCAGCGCCATCACCGGCAGCGCCAGCATCAGGATCAGGAAACCGACGACGTGGTCGAACAGCCACTTCATCACCAGGTCCCAGTCGGTGACCGGCGCCTCGAATACGGCCAGCGTCGGCACCTCGCCGAGATAGGCGTAGGAACGCGGGCGGAAACGAAGCTTGTTGGTATGGGCCGAAAGCCGGATATCCACCGGCAGCACCCACAGCTTCTTGAGCATTTCGAGAATGCGGGTCTCGGCCGAGATCGGCAGCGCGAACAGCACGAGATCGACGCGGGTGCGACGCGCGAATTCGACGATGTCGTCGACCTTGCCGAGCTTCGGACTGCCGGCACAGCTGTCCATGGCGCGGTCGTCGTTACGGTCGTCGAACACGCCGAGAACTTCGATGTCGGAATCGTCCTGGACTTTCAGCGCGCGGACCAGCTGTTCGCCACTTTCGTCCGCACCGACGATGATGGTGCGCCGGTCGAGACGGCCCTGGCGCGCCCAGCCGCGGACAAGCGAGCGCAAGATCATGCGCCCGATCACAAGCGCCGCGAGACCGGCGAGGAAAAATGCCGCGAGCCACAGCCGCGAAATCTCGTTGCCGAGCTTGGCTGCGAACGACGCGCCGATGAACAGCAGGAAAACCAGGGTCCAGGACGAAATCATCCGGGTCATCTGCTGCAGCCGTCCACGAAACAGCTGGACGTCGTAGATGTCGGCGGCCTGGAAGCAGATCACGGCGGTGGCGGTCATGCCTGATATCGCCGCGAGATACGCCCAGTGGAAGCCGCTGATGGGGACGACATATCCGAAATAGAGCGCGATGCCGATCGCGCTCAACGTCACGAAATCGACGATGCGCACCGCGCCCGCGATCACGATCGGCGAGTAGGCGCTGCCAATTTTTCGATTGGCGACGGCAAGTGCTGCCGCGGACAGCTTGCGACGCCGCTCGATCGGCGGTTGACCGGCGTACCCTGCGGATGTTGCCGGAGCATCTAGCGTCGAGCGCGCGTTGATCGTTTCCACGTGTCCGTTTCCGTTCTTGGAGCAGACGAACAGCTGCCTGCGGGTGCGGAGTTCCCCACCATCAACGGCTTACGGGAAAAATCGGAAGAAACTGTTACGTCGCAAGGAACGGTTAATGGTTGGAAAATGCGTCGCGATAGCCGGCCAGCACGCCCTCGACCATCGCCTTCTGCGAGAAGTGCAGGAACACCCGTTCGCGCAACGATCGCGCGCGCTCCCTTGTCGCGGCGGGATCGTCGAGCGCCATTTCGATGGCGTCCGCCATCGCGCCGGCGATGTAGGGCGCGAACAAGGCGTCGGTCTCAGTCCCGAAGATCTCCGGGATGCCGCCGACATTGGCGGCGATCATGGGGACCCCCGCGGCGGCGGCCTCGATCACGACATAGGGCATGGAGTCCCCGCGCGAGGGAACCACCAGCAGCGAGCCCTTGGAGAAGCCGTAACGCGGCTTGACGTGGCCGATGAACCTCACGGCGTCGCCGAGGCCGAGCCGCTGGATCTGGGCCTTGAGATTTTCGGTCTCCTCGCCGTCGCCGGCGAGGGTCAATGTCACCGGACGGCCGTTGGCGCGCAGCCGCGCCACCGCGTCGATCAGAAGGTCGGCGCCCTTGATGTGGCGGAACTCGCCGACATAGATGAGATCGGTGGCGTCCTCGGCCTTCACGACCGGGTCGAACTCATTGGCGGTGACGCCGTTGAACACGCAGCGCACCGGGCCGTGGGGGACACCGATGGTGCGCTGATAGGTGTCGCGGGCGAAGGCGCTTTCGAACAGGAACAACTCGGTATTGTTCATCAGCGCGCGTTCGATGCGCGCGTAGACATTTCCCTTGAGGGTCGACGGCGGAAAGTGCAGCGAGCCGCCATGCGGCGTATAGACCCTGATCCTGTCCTTTGACCGGCTGTTCAGCCGAATGAAAGCGCCGGCCTTGGCGCCGTGGCCATGCAGCACGTCGGGCTTCAAGCGCCGGATCAGGCGCTGGAATCGCGCCCATACCAGAAGGTCCGTCGGCAGCGGCTCGCGGCGAATGGCGAGGCGATGAACGCCGAGCTTGAGGCGCGGTGCGATTTCCGCAAGCGCCTGGGCGGCGCGCTCGCCGCCGGTGAGGCTGTCGGCGATGATGCCGACATGGTGGCCGCGCTCGGCCTGGCCGTTGGCGAGGTCGAGAATATGACGAAAGATTCCGCCGACAGGTGTGCGCGTCGCGTGCAGGATACGAAGCGGCTGGCCGTCAACCATCGGCATGATCAGACCCCGCGCACGCCGGCGGTCTCGCGGGCGCGGCAGCTATGGCCGGGGGTGGGGGCGAGCACGCCGCGCATCAGAAGAATCCTCGAACAGTCATCCGCCCGATTAGGGGTTGTCATGGTTAACAAAACATGACCGGACCCATGCGGGAAGGCCGCCTCGGTCCGCAAACAGCGCAGATTAACCCAGCGGCAACCTTAATGGAGTGTAGTCGGCCAGGTTCGAGTGGAGTGGTGGCGTCCCGCGGGAGTGTACGATGCGTTTGGCGTTCTGGCGTGCGGGCGAGGACAAGGCTGTGGGGCTCCAGGCGGCCGCCAGGCCCGAGCCGCCCGTTCCGACGCCATCGGCGGCATCGCAGGCGGGCGATCTGGACCTGCATGCGCTCGGCCGGGCGCTGCTGCAGAAGCGCGGCTGGATCATCGTCCCGACCGCGCTGGCCCTCCTGCTGTCGCTCGCCGCGGTCAACATGGTCACCCCCCGCTACAAGTCGGAAGCCCGGATTCTGGTGGACGGCCGGGAGAACGTGTTCCTGCGGCCGAACGGCGAGCGCAACGAGGAGCGCACCGCGCTTGATGCCGAGGCCGTGGCGAGCCAGGTGCAACTGTTGCAGTCGCGCGACCTGGCCCGCGAGATCATCCGGAAAAACAAGCTTGCCGAACTTCCGGAGTTCGATCCGGTGCTGCGGGGTTCTTCGCCGCTGCGGTCGTTGCTGGCTCTGTTCGGCATCGGGCGGGATCCGTTCTCGCTGACCCCGGAGGAGCGGGTGCTGGCAGCGTATTACGAACGCTTCACGGCCTATGCGGTCGACAAGTCCCGCGTCATCGCCGTCGAGTTCCAGTCGCGCGACCCCGAGCTCGCCGCCCGCGTCGCCAACTCGATCGCCGAAGGCTATCTGGTGCTGCAGCAGGACGCGCGCCAGCAGCAGGCGAAATCCGCGGGCCAGTGGCTGTCCGGCGAGATCGAGAGCCTGCGCAGGAAGGTCGCCGAAGCCGAATCGCGCGTCGAGGATTTCCGCTCCAGATCCAGCCTCTTCGTCGGCACCAACAACACCTCGTTGTCGAACCAGCAGATGGGCGAATTGAATACGCAGTTGAACAATGCGCGGGCGCTAAAGTCTGACGCGGAATCGAAGGCGCGGCTCATCAAGGAAATGCTGCAGACCGGCAGGCCGATCGAGGCGTCCGAAGTCCTCAACTCGGAACTGATCCGCCGGCTGTCCGAGCAGCGGGTGACGTTGCGCGCCCAGCTTGCCGAGCAGTCCTCGACGCTGCTCGACGGCCACCCCCGCATCAAGGAGCTGAGGGCCCAGCTTGCCGATCTCGATCGTCAGTTGCGCGAGGAGGCGGGCAAGGTTTCCCGCTCGCTCGAGAACGACGCGCGCATCGCCGGCGGAAGGGTGGACGGCCTGTCGGCGAGCCTCGACCAGTTGAAGAAGCAGGCATCCGCCTCCAACGGCCAGGACGTGCAGCTCCGTGCGCTGGAACGCGAGGCCAAGGCGCAGCGCGACCTCCTGGAATCCTACCTCGCCAAATACCGCGAGGCGACCACCCGCGAGAACATCGAGGCGGCCCCGGCCGATGGCCGCATCATCTCGCGCGCCACCGTTTCGAACACCCCGGCTTATCCGAAAAAGCTACCGATCCTGCTGATCGCGACGCTGGCGACCTTGCTGCTGACAAGTGGCGCGATCGCCACCGGCGAGTTGCTGCGAATGACGGCGCCGCGAACATACGCCGTGTCCGCGCCTTCGGCCGCCCCAGAATCTGTGCCGGGTGGATCGCGCACGGATTTTTCCCGTGGCGAGATCGCGGCAGGCATCGCTGAAATCCAGCAGCTTGCCGACCATCTGCTCGACGCCGGCGCCGCCGCGCGCAAGGTGACCATCCTCGGCACCGCGTCAGGCGACAGCGTTACGCTGACAACGCTGACGCTGGCGCGGCTGATGGTGCGGCGGGCGAAGATCGTGGTCGTCGATCTCGCCGCGTCCTCGCCGACGATCGCGGCGGTATCGGCCGATCCGGCTGCGCCCGGGCTTGCCGAACTGATGCAGGGCGCCGCGTCGTTTGCCCAGATCATCACCAGGGACCGGCTGTCGCGGGTCCATCTCGTCAGCGCCGGACAGCCCGGCTTTGACCCTGCGCAGCTGCAATCGCCGCGGCTGACGCTGGCGATCGACGCGCTGCTGCGGGTCTACGATCATGTCCTGCTGGATGCCGGCGCGGGTTCGCAACTGCCGGCAGAGCTACTGACCTCGCAGGCGCGGGCGGTGGTGGTGCCGGACGCTTCGATGGCTGCGGACGCGCGCGCGTCAATGCGCGACCAACTGACGGCGGCCGGCTTCCTGGAGGTGACGATGCTGAGCCGGCCTTGCCGGGCATCCGATGCGGTCGAGCCGGGCTTGCGCGTGGCGGCGGCGTGAAGCGAGAGAAGTAGCGACGTCATTGCGAGCTGCGCTCGCAATGACGGGCGAAAGGGGAGCCCTAGCTGAAGGCGCCGCGGAGCCTTTGCGCCATATCGAGCAGCGCCGGATTTTGTTTGACCAGACGCTTGGCGCGGTTGACGCCGGACATGGCGCCGGCGGCAAGCTTGCCGCGCTGGCTGAGCGGAATGAAGCTGTCGAAGATCGGCTCGTCGTCCTTGCAGAACAGACGCTTGTAATCGTCCGAACCGATTCCAAGGTCGAGGGCGCGATATTGCTGCCCGGCGTAGTGATCGATGATGTCGCGCATCAGGATCAGGCCGGGGCTGTATTTCGCATTCGGCGACATCGTGTAGGTGTTGAACATCATCGAATAGCGGTACCCGTCAGCGACGCCGGCGAAAATCGCGATGACTTCCTCGTCGCATTCGAGCGCATGGATATCGATGGCGTGCCTGCCGTCGGCGAGTTGCCGGGCGCAAGCGCCGCGGATGAAATCCTCGATGCCGGGATCGGCGAACACGTTGGGCAGTTTCTGTTCGGCCATACGCTGCGGCTTGACGCGAAAGAACCAGTCCAAGAGCCGCGTGATCTCGGCCTCGGAGGACGCCCGGAAGTAGCGATAGCCGGGCAGGGCCTGCAGCTTGCGCTCCTTGCCCTTCAGCCGGCGACGGAACGAGTTGCTGACCAGCGTCGTCGGCGCGGCGCCGGGCTCGATGGTGAGAAGCGGGCAGTCATTGGCGGAGGGCTGATGCGGCAGCAGCGCCAGTGGATTGGCGAGATCGCGCCAGCGGGCGGGTTGCCGGTGCAGCGCCAGCACGTCGGCTTCGGCGCGCTTCGAAATTGCCGCGATCAGGCCGTCGAGATCGGCCCGCGTCACGCTCGCGGCGAAATCACGGTCCCACAGTGCCATATTGAATGTCGAATGCTTGCCGCCCATGAAGCTGGCGCAGCGCGCGCCGTAGGCGGACCCGAGCACGAGCGGCAATAGCACGAGCGGCCGTCGGTTGGCGTCAAAGCCGATCGCGATGAAGGGAGCAAGGCCCTCACGCGCGCCGACCTCGCGTTGCCATGGTTCCAGGAAATCGAAGCGTTGATACGGTGTGAACGATGCGTGCGCGCCTTCCAGGCTGCGCCAGACAACCTCGGCGGCGGCGAGGTCGCGAACGATGTCGATGTCGGCGATGCGGCCCGCCTTCGGCCACGCGTTGGCATGCGCGGTCTGGTCTTCAATCGCGGCAGCCATGGTCATCGCAGAGCCCTTGTTATATGAGAATGCTTGAAGATTTCGGCTTTGGCCGACCTTCGCAGGCAAATGTCAACAAAGCGTAATGGCGCTTGGGCCGCATCGAGGGCCGCGCGACGGTAGCTGGGGCGGGATTTTGGCATCAGATATCGGTATCTTGCAGCGGGCCCGGATCGAACTCGCCTATTTCAGCGGTTATGCCCGGCTGAAGCAGCGGTCGAGCGGCGGCGCCGGCGTGATCCTGAAATTTGAGCGCGTGCGTCCCCGCAGCTTTCGGCGATTCCAGCCGAACCGGTCGCGTGAAATCACACCGGAATTCCTCGATCGGGCGATCCGCGCGCTGAAGCGCTGGAACTTTGATCTGATCTCGATGGACGAGGTGTGCCGGCGCGCGGTCACGATGCCCGAGGCCAACAGGTTTGTCAGCCTGACCTTCGACGGCGGCTGCAAGGATGTCATCGCTTCGGCCTATCCCGTGCTTTCAAAGCACGGCGTGCCCTTCACGGTCTACCTGCCGACCGCATTCCCGGACGGTCTCGGCGAGGCGTGGTGGCTCGCGCTGGAAGCCATCATCGCGCGCGAGAATCGAATTAGCCTGGTGATCGACGGCAAGGAGCGGCGTTTCAGCACCAGTGACACCTCGGAAAAGAACCAGGCCTACGGGTTTCTTGCGAGCTGGATGCGCACGCTGACGCCGTCGGATCTTTCGTTGGCGATCCACGATCTCTGCACGCGTTACTCGGTGGATCCTGCAGTGCTGTCGCGCGGCCTGTCGATGGACTGGGACGATCTGGCCAGACTCGCGAGGGATCCGCTGGTCACGATCGGTAGCGCGACCGTCAACTATCACCCGCTTTCGAATTTGCGGGAAGCCGAAGCGGCCCGCGAGATCGCGATGGGCAAGGCGGTGGCGGAGGCCGCCCTTGATCGCGACGTCAGGCACTTCGCCTATCCCCAGGGGGATCGCGGATCCTGGCACCGTCGGCATGCGGCGATGGCACGCGAGGCAGGTTTTGCCAGCGCCGTATCGGCGATCCCGGGCGTGATCGCCTCCAACGGCGACACCAATCTCTACGCGCTGCCGCGCATCGCCTGGGACGGACGGCGGCGCTCGCTGCGCGTCCTGCGCGTGCTCGTGTCCGGCGCCATGTTTGCGCCGGTCAGGCCGACCGGCGAACGGGAGGCCGCGGCTACGCCGGACGATCCGGCCGCGACATCCAGCTGATGATCGGCATCGCCGGCAGCACCCAGCCGAGGCCCGCCACGACGTAGAAGATCGCCTGCAGCAGGCCCGAATTGGCAAGCCATGGCGTCTGGGCGATCGTCATTCCCAGGAGCGACCACACTACGACCAGCAGCAGCAGGAAGATGGTTCCGAGGAATTTGCGGGTCCGTATCGGCATGGCGGAGATTTGAGCTCGTGCGGGTTGCGCGCGGGAAGCCGCGGACTATAAGGGGCGCGCCAGTTCAATCAAGCGCGCCTTCGGATCAAGGCGAGAACTTTTCAAAACAGGCGCCATGACCGTTAGTTCCGCCGAGCCAACCTTGCATGTCAGCGCCGTCAAATGGTGGTTGATCGCGGTCGCCGCCCTGATCGCGGTCATGGTGCTGGTCGGCGGCGCGACGCGGCTGACCGAGTCCGGATTGTCGATTGTGGAGTGGAAGCCGGTCACCGGCACCCTACCGCCGCTCAACGAGGATCAATGGTTGCAGGCGTTCGCGGCCTACAGGACCATTCCGCAGTACCGCGAGCTCAATGCCGGCATGAGCCTTGCGGAGTTCAAGACGATCTTCTGGTGGGAATGGAGCCACCGGCTGCTCGGGCGGGTGATTGGCGCGTTCTATCTGCTGCCGTTCCTGTTCTTTCTGTGGCGCGGCGCCCTCAGTGCGGGATTGAAGCGGCGACTGTGGCTGATCCTCGGGCTCGGCGCGCTGCAAGGCGCGGTCGGCTGGTGGATGGTCGCGTCGGGCCTGTCGCAGCGGACTGAAGTGTCGCAGTATCGGCTGGCGGTACATCTGGTGCTGGCGTTCCTCATCTTTGCCGCGATCGTATGGACGGTTCGGCGGTTGGGCGCGCGCCCGCAGCCGGCGGTTCCGGCGCGGCTGAAGATCACCGGCATGGTCTTGCTGGCGCTGACCTTCCTGCAGCTCTATTTCGGGGCGCTGGTCGCGGGCCTGCGTGCGGGCAGGGTGTACAACACCTGGCCGATGATCGATGGCGCGTTCATACCTTCCGCGGCACGGCTGTGGTTCGAGCAACCATGGTGGCGCAACCTGTTCGAGAATGCGCTGATGGTGCAGTTCGAGCATCGCATGACCGCCTATGCGCTGCTGCTGCTGACGGTCCTGCACGCGATCGATGCCGTCAGGTCGCGGGCCGGGGCCGCCGTGACACGCGGCGCGTGGTGGCTGGCGGCGGCAATCACGGCCCAGGCAGCGCTTGGCATCCTCACGCTGCTGCGTCAGACGCCGATCGATCTCGCCCTGGCGCATCAGGCCATGGCGATCCTGGTGCTGACGCTCGCGGTTGTGCATGTCGAACGCCTGGCGCCGCGAGGCGTGGGGCAGGCCCAACGAAAACTACCCGTCCCGCTCGGGCAGCCCGGCTAGCAATATCCGTAAACGCCGCAGGCATAGGGCAGCCGGTTCCAGAAGGGCCCGCCGCTGTAGGGGCCGCCGTAATAGGGGCCGTCATAGCTGTAGGAATGGCGCGTGCCGTAATAGCCCGGCAGCGTCGATGAGCCCGGCAGCAGCGGCACGCCGTGGACCCGTGGCGCAAACGGCAGCACGCCCACCGGCGTGAACAGCACGTCCGGATCCTCTTCCTCGACCACCAACGTGCGGCCGCGGCGGACGTAAAGAGGTGCCGGCGGGGAAGCCACCGTTGTACGGTAGGTGTAGTGCGCGCGTGGCAATCCCGGCGGCAATTTCCCCGCGGCCCGGACCGTGGCGGACTTGGCGGCGGGGCTGTCATTGACCGCCGCGGGCGGACCGTCGGCGGCAGCGGTTTCGATCGCGAAAATCGCGAGCAGAAATGGCGTCATCCAGCGCAGCATCGGTGGCTCCGAATCATCCGGGGCGAATCAACGACACTTTATGCCGGAATGGCGTTGACGAGAGGCTTGGTTGCGACATCGGCTCCAACAGGCGTCATTCCGGGGCGATGCAAAGCATCGAACCCGGAATCTCGAGATTCCGGGTCTGGTGCTACGCACCATCCCGGAATGACAGACGTGGTGCAGCCCTCACGCGCTCAGCGCCTGATCGAGGTCCGCGATCAGGTCTTCCTTGTCCTCGATGCCGATCGACAGCCGCACCACTTCGGGCGCCGCGCCCGACTTCACCTTGGCGGCGTCGTCGAGCTGGCTGTGGGTGGTCGAGGCCGGATGGATCACGAGCGATCGGGTGTCGCCGACATTGGCCAGATGCGAGAACAGTTTCAGCTTCGACACCAGGCTGACGCCGGCATCGTAGCCGCCCTTGAGGCCGAAGGTGAACACCGCGCCGGCGCCCTTTGGCGCGTATTTGCGGGCGAGCTTGTTGTATTTGTCATCGGCCAGGCCGGCGTAGTTCACCGCCGCCACCGCGCGATGGCCCGAAAGGAATTCCGCAACCGCCTTCGCATTCTCGCAATGCTTCTGCATGCGCAGCGGCAGTGTCTCGATGCCGGTCAGGATCAGGAAGGCGTTGAACGGCGAGATCGCCGGGCCGAGGTCGCGCAAGCCGAGCACGCGGCAGGCGATCGCAAAGGCGAAGTTACCAAAGGTTTCCTGGATCCGGATGCCGTGATATTCCGGGCGCGGCTCGCAGAGCATCGGATACTTGCTGTCCTTCGACCAGTCGAAGGTGCCGGCGTCGACGATGATGCCGCCGATCGAGTTGCCGTGACCGCCCAGGAACTTGGTCAGCGAATGCACGACGATGTCGGCGCCGTGATCGATCGGCCGGATCAGATAGGGCGTCGCCAGCGTGTTGTCGACGATCAGGGGGACGCCGGCCTTGCGCGCGACTTCCGCAATCGCCTCGATGTCGGTGATGCTGCCGGCGGGGTTGGCGATCGACTCGATGAAGATCGCCCTGGTCTTTGGAGTGACCGCGCGCTCGAAGCTTCCGATATCATCGGGATCGGCCCACGCCACGTTCCAGCCAAAGCTCTTGAACGCATGCGTGAACTGGTTGATCGACCCGCCATAGAGTTTTCGCGCCGCGATGAACTCGTCGCCGGGCATCAATAATTGCTGGAGCACGACGACCTGCGCGGCGTGACCCGAGGCAACCGCCAGCGCGGCGGTGCCGCCTTCCAGCGCCGCCACGCGCTCCTCGAGCACGGCGGTGGTGGGATTGCCGATCCGGGTATAGATGTTGCCGAACGCCTGCAGCCCGAACAGCGAGGCGGCGTGGTCGGCGTCGTTGAACACGAAAGAGGTGGTCTGGTAGATCGGCGTCGCGCGCGCGCCGGTGGTGGGATCGGGCTGCGCGCCGGCATGCACGGCAAGGGTCGAAAACCCCGGTACTCGGTCGGTCATTCTACGCGTCCTGTTGCTTGGGCTTGCAAGAAAAAATGCGGGGCATGCTGATCGCAGCCGCAGCCGCCGTCAAGGCGACGCGTTCAGATATCGCGGATTGGAACGGGCGTGCCGTGCGGCGGCCGCAGCGAAGGCCGCGCGTTGCGCCGAGCTCATATTTCCTGAAGCGATTGTTTCGCATCCGGGTCACGTCGGCTCGCTCTTTTTCGCGGCGCGGTTGGATGCCGCGGTCTCGCCGCCGCCGAGGCTTGATCGATTCAGCGACAGGCGCATGCCCTGCGTCGGAATGGGTGCGCGCTTGGAGCTCAGCGTGCGCGAGTTGACCCCCATCCAGGAGATCTCCGACGACAGCCGTCCATACTCGATCTTGGGGCAGCGGTTCATCACGACCTTGAGGCCTGCGGCTTCGGCCTTCCCGGCCGCCGCGTCGTCGCGCGCGCCAAGCTGCATCCAGATGACCTTCGGCAGCGGCGTCAGTTTCAACGCTTCCTCGACCACGGGGATGATGTGGCTGGAATTGCGGAAGATGTCGATCATGTCGACGGGGCCGCCAATATCTGAAAGCGCGGCGACGAAGGGCTTGCCGAGCAAGAGCTTTCCGACGTGACCGGGGTTGACAGGAATCATGTCGTAGCCGCGCTGCGCCAGGTATTTGAAGGCGAAATAGCTCGGCCGCACATTGACCGGCGAGGCGCCGACCATCGCAATCGACTTCACGCCGTTGAGGATACCGCGGATGTAGTCGTCGTCATAGGCGTCGTGGTTCATTCGTTTTCCCGTTCGTCGTTCCGGGATGGTGCGCTAGCACCAGACCCGGAACCTCGAGATTCTCAGGTGCGCAATTGCGCACCGTAGTTCGATGCTCCGCATCGCCCCGGAATGACGACGTTCTGCGTCGTCACTTGTCCTGCCACTTCGGCTCGCGCTTTTCGAGGAAGGCGCCGATGCCTTCCTCGGCGTCGCGCGCCATCATGTTCTCGGTCATCACCTCTGCGGCGAAGCGATAGGCGTCGGCAAGGCTCATCTCGGCCTGACGGTAGAACGCCTCCTTGCCGAGCTTGATGGTGTAGGCGGATTTGCGCGCGACCTTCTCGGCCAGCGCGATCGCCGCGTCGCGCTCGGCGCCGGCGGCGACCACCTGGTTGACAAGGCCGATGTTTTTCGCGGTGGCCGCCGAAATCGGCTCGCCGGTGAGCAGCATCTCCATCGCCTGTTTGCGCGGGACGTTGCGCGACAGCGCCACCATTGGCGTCGAGCAGAACAGGCCGATGTCGACGCCGGGCGTGGCGAAGCTCGCGTTCTCCGAGGCAACCGCGAGATCGCAGCTTGCCACCAGTTGGCAACCGGCGGCGGTGGCGATGCCTTGCACGGCGGCGACCACCGGCTTCGGCAGGGCCACAATGGCTTGCATCATCGCGCTGCACGCGTTCATGATTTGCGCAAAATAGGCGCGGCCACGATCGGCATCGCTGCGGCGCGCGGTCAGCTCCTTCATGTCATGGCCTGCGGAGAAAGCCGGGCCGTTGGCGGCGATCACGACGGCGCGGATGCTGTTATCGTCGCGGACTTCTTCCAGCGCACCGTGCAGTTCGGCGATCAGGCCCTCCGACAGGCTGTTGCGCGCCGCCGGACGGTTCAGGGTAAGCACGGCGATGGAGCCCGCGGTTTCGCGGAGCAGGATCGCCGTTTGCGGCGCGGCTGGGCGGGCGGTCCGGACAGACATCTCTGGAGTTTCCACTGGAGCTGGGATCGGAAGCTGAGGTAACAGGCAATCCTACAGCGTTTTCGGCTCAGGTGGATACCGGCAGAGCGGGGCAGGACAGCATGGCGGCAGCGAAAATGAGCGTGGCTGAACTGGAGCAGTTCCTCCGTGAGGAATTCCCCCAGGCGTTCAGCGATGGCGATATCACCATCGAAAGCGCCGATGGCCAAACCTGCCTGCTGCGCCGCCGCTTCAACGAACGCATGCTGCGGCCGGGCGGCACGGTGTCCGGGCCGACACTGATGGCGATGGCCGATTTCGCGATGTATGTCGTCCTGCTCTCGGCGATCGGCCCGGTCGGCCTCGCGGTCACGACCAATCTCAGCATCAATTTTCTGCGCAAGGGCCAGCCCGGCCAGGATGTGCTGGCGGCGGCGCGGCTGCTCAAGCTCGGCAAGCGGCTTGCGGTCGGCGAGGTCAATCTGCTGTCGGGATCATCGCCCGATCCGATCGCTCACGTGACGGCGACCTATTCCATTCCAAACAAGTAAACATTTCCACGGTATTATTACACCATAATTGCAAGTGATTGAATATACTATATTTTATGTGACCATACGGCATTGACGGGTAGCGTCGCGTTCTCTAGAAATCGCGCAGTTCGGCGCACCTGGCGCCGATTTCCATATTCACGGATTTCCTCACATGAAAACGTTTTCGGCAAAACCCGCCGAGGTGACGAAAAAGTGGGTGCTGATCGACGCCAGGGGTCTGGTGGTCGGCCGCCTCGCCAGCCTGGTCGCGATGCGCCTGCGCGGCAAACACCTCCCGACCTATACGCCCCATGTCGATTGCGGCGACCATGTCGTCATCATCAACGCGGCCCACGTCGTGCTGACCGGTCGCAAGCGCGACAACAAGGTCTACTACAAGCACACCGGTTTCATCGGCGGCATCAAGGAGCGCACCGCCAAGTCGATCCTTGAGGGGCGCTTCCCCGAGCGCGTGCTCGAGAAGGCCATCGAACGCATGGTCCCCCGCGGTCCGCTCGGCCGCGTGCAAATGGGAAATCTGCGCGTCTATCCCGGCGCCGAACATCCGCATGAAGCCCAGCAGCCCGAGAAGGTTGATATCGCTTCCATGAACCGCAAGAACATGAGGGCCGCATAAGATGTCCGATACCATGCAGTCGCTCGATCAGTTGTCGTCGCTGAAGACGGCGGCGCCGGAAGCGCCGAAATACGTCAAGAAGGTCGACAAGCACGGCCGCGCCTATGCCACCGGCAAGCGCAAGGACGCGGTCGCGCGGGTCTGGATTAAGCCCGGCGCCGGCAAGATCACGGTCAACACCCGCGAGGTCGAAGTCTATTTCGCCCGTCCGGTTCTGCGCATGATGATCCAGCAGCCATTGGTCGCGGCGGCGCGCGCCGGCCAGTATGACGTCATCTGCACGGTCGCCGGCGGCGGCCTGTCCGGCCAGGCCGGCGCCGTCCGCCACGGCATTTCGAAGGCGCTGACGAATTTCGAGCCGGACCTGCGCGGCGTTCTGAAGAAGGGCGGCTTCCTGACCCGCGATTCCCGCACCGTGGAGCGCAAGAAGTACGGCCGGGCGAAGGCGCGCAAATCGTTCCAGTTCTCGAAGCGCTAATATTCTCGTTAAAATTTGCGGCGTATGCCGCATTCGGGAATACCGGGAAAGGGCGCCGATCGGCGCCCTTTTGCTTTCCATTTAGTGAGGAATAACCAAGGGTTTTCCTGAAAACTTTCTTACCGCTGCACACCGTTTTGGAACACGGCGGGACTAGTGTTGGCGGGCGATAGCGCGAAATTTCTGACAGACGCCAAAAGAGCCGCACCAACGCGTTCGGGTGAACTCATGTCGATCGATACATCCACGCTGTACACGCTTGCCGCGATGGTGGCAGGCATGCTCGGGGCCATGCTCGTGTTCTTCGGCCGGCAGGAGAAGATCCCGGCGCTGAATTGGTGGGGCGCGGCCTATCTGCTCGGCGCCTCATCGGTTGCGATCTGGACCATCGGCGGCTCGAGACTCGGCGACACGCTGTCGCTGGCGCTGAATGCGACGGGCCTTGTCGCGTGCGGCATGGTCTGGAGCGCGGCGCGGGTATTCCACGGCCGCAAGCCCAACCTGCCGGGGCTGGCGTTCGGAGCGATCGCCTGGGTCGGCGTCACGGTGACTTTTCCGACGCTCAATCCTGCCATGCGCTTGACCATCGGCGCGGCGATCGTCGCGATCTATGCCGGGCTGACGGCTCACGAATTATGGAACGAGCGGCGGCGGAACATGCAGAAGAGCTGGCCGACGATTGCGGTGCCGGTGATGCACGGCGGCGTCCTGATGCTGCCGATCCTGCTCGGCGACCTCTTGCGCCCGCATGACGAGACGTTCACCAGCAGCATCTGGGTCACGGCGTTCTCGATCGAGCTGGTGCTGTATGCGATCGGCACCGTGTTCGTCATCTTCATGCTGGTGTCGGATCGCGCCGTGACCATGCACAAGACCGCCGCCTCGGTCGATCCGCTCAGCGGCATGTTGAACCGCCGCGGTTTCTCGGAAGCCTGCAAACGCGTCATCGAGCGCGAAGCCGCGGCGGGCCGGTCGGTGACGGCGATGATTTTCGACATCGACCATTTCAAGGGCATCAACGACCGTTTCGGCCATCCCGCGGGCGATGAGATCCTGAAGCTGTTCGCCACCGTCGTCGTCAGCAACCTGCGCATCAGCGATCTTTCCGGCCGCATCGGCGGCGAGGAGTTCGCCGCGCTGCTGCCGTGCTCGCTGGACGAGGGCGTGGTGGTTGCCGAACGTGTGCGCGAAGCTTTCGCGAACTCCGGCATCGTATGCGAGCAGGGCCCGGTGGACACCACCGTCAGCATCGGCGTTGCCGGCGGTCCGGCTGGCACCGAGCTCGAAGTGTTGCTGGCGTCGGCCGATACCGCGCTCTATCAGGCCAAGCGGGGCGGCCGCAACCGGGTCGAGACGGCCGAAGAGCTGCCGCTGTCGCTGGATAACTGGCGGCGCAAGACCGTCGGCCTTTCGGTGCCCGCACGCCAGGCCACGGCGTTGAGCTGAAGCCTGGTTCAACACGGATAGAATCGTATGTTGTCCCGACGCTTGACGGTAACGCCGCGTTTACCATTGCCTCCCTATCATCCGCACCATGGACTCTTCGCGCGCACGAACCCCTCAGGCCGCCTTGACGTCGCTCGAAGCGGCCGCAGCTTCCGCCCGCGGCGGCTTCGGCTGCATGTTCTCGACCTCGGACGAGTTCGAGATGGCGCTGATCACCGAGCGCCGCGCGCAGGGGCGTTATGATCGGCACAGAATCCGCTGGCCTGCCGTCATGTTCATCGGCTGCGCGATGATGGTCGCCGGCATGGTGCTGCTGTTCGGCTGAGTTGCCCGGCGGTGGCCGATACGATGGCGCCGCAAGCTATGCGCTGCAAGGCGCCTTTTTCTTTTCTGCCGGCCGGGTTAGACAGGCGAATTCTCATCAGAAGGCGCAGATTCCCATGATTACAGAAATCGCACAAATCGACGTCAAGCCCGGCACCGAGAAGGATTTCGAAGCCGCGGTCGCCAAGGCCCGTCCGCTGTTCCTGCGCGCCAGGGGCGGCAAGGGGTTTGAACTGCACAGGTCGATCGAGAAGCCGCAGCGATACCGGTTGATGGCGCGATGGGACACGCTGGAAAACCACACCGTCGATTTTCGCGGCTCGGAGGATTTCGCCGCCTGGCGCGCGCTGGTCGGGCAGTACTTTGCCACACCGCCCGAGGTCGAGCACACCGAGACGGTGCTGACCACGGCGGGCTGAGGCGATTTTCGAGCATCATACGGTGGTGATCGCCGTCGGCGCGGCATCCTGCTTGAAATGGTCGATCATGACCTTGGCGATCGCCATCAGCGGCAACGCCAGCGCCAGTCCCCAGACGCCGAAAACGATGCCGAGCAGGATCTGGAACGCGAACAGCGTGGCCGGCGGAATATCGAGCGCCTGGCGCTGGATGATCGGCGTCAGCAGATAGCTTTCCAGCGCGTGTACGCCGAGGAACAGGATGAAAGCCGAGAGGCCCGCGACCCATCCGGAGGCGAGGCTTGCCAGCACCACGATCAGCCCGCCGAGGATGGCGCCCACGGTCGGGATGAAGGCGAGCAGTCCGGCCTGGATGCCGAGGATGAACGCGCTCTGGATGCCGATGATTTCAAGGCCGATCCAGGTCACGAGAAATACCGCCATCATGGTGATGATCTGCGCGATCAGCCAGCGCTCCAGCGTCTCGCTGATCCGGTCGACGATCACGACCGCGCGCGCGCGATGTCTCGCCGGGGCCATGAACAACAGGCCGCTGCGGTAAACGGCTGGCTGGCTTGCGAATGCGATCCCAAGAAACAGCACGATGAAGAAGTTTCCGACCGCGCTGACGGTCCCCAGGATCAGTTTCACGCTCTGGCTGAAAATGGCGCCGCCGCTCGAGGCAATCGCGCCGGCGCTGGGCAGGCTGTGGGTCGGTGCCGGGGAGGGCACAACAACCGGGACGGAGGGATCCGACTGCAATGACAGGCTTTGGAAATCGAACAGGCTGGTGTCGATGCCGTTCCTTTCCATGAAGCCCTTGACGTTGACCAGTTGCGACTTGAGCGTATTGGTCAGCACCGTCGTCTGCCGGGCGATCGTGCTGCCGCCGAGAAACAGGATTCCCGACAGCATGCCCGCCACCGCCAGGCACACGATGGTCAGCCGCAGCGAATGCGGCAGCCGGACGACGCGTCCGAGCAGGTTGCTCATGGCGTTGAGGGCGACGCCGAGCAGCATGCCCGCGAACATCAGGAACAGCGCCGCGGCGAAATGCCAGGCGAACAGCAACAGGCAGATGAACAGGACGACGCTGATGCCCCCGACCGATATCCCCCACGCCAGATCATTGCGGGCCTGAAGGCGAATGTCAGCGGGACCTGTCACGTTGATTCCTCGTCGCAGAATATGGTTCCGCCAGTCTTTCGCCAAAACGCGGCCGGGATCAAGGCCGGCCGCGCGCCGGTTTGACGCTGCTGTACCCCTGTGCCAAGCGAGGCGAGAGTTCGGCGGTGAGGGATACAATGATTTTGAAGTGGTTCGGCCCGGTCGCGCTGCTGGCGGCGCTCGTGATCGGCGACCAGATCAGGATCAACCGGCCCGCCCACAAATATCGGCTGGCGGTCGAGGTCGAGACGCCGCAGGGGCGCAAATCGGCCTCCGGCGTGGTCGCGGTCCATCCCGATCGCAGCTACAGCCGCCGCGGCCAGACCCGTACCGTCGGCGATGCCGTTTTCGTCGATCTCGGCGGCGGCAAGAACCTCGTCGCGCTGCTGGCCCATCTCGACAACAACCTCGTGCTTGACGACGTCAACTATGTCGCCCTGCGGGCCTATACGGCGGCCGGCGACAAGCGGGTGTCGTTCAGCCAGATGAGCCAGTTCAGCGGCGTCGTGCCGGTGACGGACGCGCTGATCCCGGTCCTCGTCAGCTTCTCCGATCCCGCCGATCCCGCCACGGCGAGGAAGGTCCAGCCCGATGACGCCGCGGCGGTGCTGGGCCCAGGCTATCGCCTGCATGGGATCACAGCCGAGGTGGTGCCAAACGGCTACTGGCCGCTCGATCTCGGCGGCGCGCTGGGCGAACCGGTCACGCGCGGAATCCGGGCGAGACTGCCGTGGCTGAACAATGCCGACAATGCCGCCGCCGCGGCGCTGCGGGCCGCCGGCATGCCCGGAGCGGAGGGGATCGACGCCAGGGAAGCCTTCTCGCGGAAATAGCAGGGCAGGCCCGCGCCCACCAGCCGGATATTGATCCCCCGCCGCCCCGCAGGCATGATTATCTGAAATCATGGGCCAACCCGGAAAATCCTTGCACAGAATCATGACAGCGGAATTCCTGCGATGAAACGGCCCGTGGTCGGCGTGATCGGGAACGCCTATCGCGTCGAAAATCGTTTCGCGACGCAGATGGTGGGCGAGCGCAATTTGCGGGCCATTGCCGACGTTGCGGGCGCGCTGCCGCTGATGTTCGCCGGCTCGCCCGAGATCACCGAGATTGGCGCGCTGCTCGACGTCGTGGATGGGGTGGTGCTGACGGGCGCCCGCGCCAACGTCCATCCGGCGCGCTTCAGGACCGAGCCGCATGAGCGGCACGAGCCCTACGACATCCACCGCGACGACGTCGCGCTGGCGCTCACCGAGGCCTGCGTCGCCAGAGGCGTGCCGATCTTCGGCATCTGCCGCGGCCTGCAGGAAATGAACGTCGCCTTTGGCGGCTCGCTGCATCCGGAGATCCGCGACATTCCCGGCCGCATCAACCACCGCATGCCGCGGCTGGAGAACGGGGAAATCCATCCCGACCCAATGGTCGTGTTCGCCGACCGGCACGACGTTCACCTGACGCCGGGCGGGACGTTCGCCAGCCTGCTCGGCTGCGAAACCATCCGCGTCAATTCGCTGCACGGGCAGGGCATCCTCGAACCCGGCCATCGCGTCGTGATCGAGGGGATCGCCGAGGACGGCACCATCGAGGCGATCCGGATCGCGGACGCGCAGGCCTTCGCGCTCGGCGTCCAGTGGCACGCCGAATACGATCCGCAAAGCAACCCGGTCAACCGAAAACTGTTTGAAGCGTTCGGCGCGGCGCTGAAGGCGCATCAGCGGGCGGCGCTGGGGGCGTAAGAGTCCCTCCGGATCGAACACTGTGTGTCGTTGGACACTACGCTATCGGAAATTTCCTTCGAAGGCTGCTGCGGCACAATTATGCCTGCCTCGTAGAGAGCGAACTCCATCTCGTCCTGTGGCTTTGACGGCATGGTTCTCGGCAAAAGCAGCGTCGACGAGAAGCGTCACGCCAACAAGGCGGCGATGAGCGGCTTGCAAAGATCACGATATTTGCTCCTATTTGTTCTTGTTCGCGCGACGAGTTTCGCGCGCTACGACACGAGCGGTGCCTGCCGCGTGTCGGTTCGTTCAGGCCGCGGCTTCGACCGGCAAACCCGCAGCCTTCCATTCGGGATAGCCGTCCTCAAGGCGCCGAACGAGATAGCCGCGTGCGCGAAGCGCCGCGACAGCCTCGAACGAGAGAACGCAGTACGGACCACGGCAATAGGCGACGACCTCGCGGCCCGCCGGGAGTTCGCTCAAGCGATCTTCCAGCTTGCCAAACGGGATATTCAGCGCGCCGGGAAGATGCCCTAACGCAAATTCGTCTTCAGGCCGTACATCAAGAACCGTGACAAGCCCATCACGCAGCCTGGAGACCATGTCTTCCCGCGACACCGGCTCCAGCGCGTCGCGGGCATGGAAATAGTCGGTCATGATGCGACTTACCTCGGCGACATTGCGCTCGCCCACGCGTCCGAGCGACCGCATCAGGTCAACCACTTCCGCATCGCCGGCAAGCCGATACAGCACGTGCTTTCCGCGTCGTTCGGTGTCGACGAGGCGCGCGCGCCGAAGGATCTGCAGGTGTCGCGACGTGTTGGCGAAGCTCAGATTGGCCCGCGCGGAAAGTTCCTCAACGCTGCGCATGCCTTGAGCGACGTGCTCCAGCAACTCCAGGCGGTGGGCGTGGCCGAGCGCTTGGGCCACTTCGGCGAGGCCGGCAAAGATCGCTTGTTTCGGTCCTGTGCTTGACACGGTGGCCCCTCAGTGAAACATTCAGCAGAATGATTGAATGTCATTAACTCAGGAAAATCGGGAGCGCAAGTCATGATCATCCGTCAATTCCTGCACAGTGAGCCTGTCGGCATCTCCTATCTGTTCGGCTGTGGCGGACGAGCGGCGGGCGCCGTCGTCGATCCCGTCGGCGAGATCGAGCCTTATCTGCGTGCCGCAGAAGCTGCGGGTATGCGCATCCTCTTTGTCATCGACACGCACGTTCATGCCGACCATCTCTCGGCGGGACGACAGCTCGCTGAAGCAGCCGGCGCAGCGTATGTGCTTGGGGCGCGCGCGGAAGTCTCGTTTCCTTTCAGAGGAGCGCGCGACGAAGAAGTGCTTCCGCTTGGCAACGTCGCTGCGAAGGTGCTGCACACGCCGGGCCACACCCCCGAACACATTTGTATTCTCGTGAGCGATCGCACCCGGGCCGACGAGCCCTGGTTCGTGCTGACCGGACATACGTTGATGGTCGGTGACCTCGGTCGCACCGAGCTCGCCGTCAACGCTGAACAGGGCGCAAAGGACCTGTTCCAGAGCGTGGGACGGCTGAAGGCACTCCCGGACTACGTTGAGGTTCTGCCCGGCGCCTATGCCGGCTCAGTGTGTGGCCGGCGACTGAGCGGCAAGCCCTGGTCGACCATCGGCTTCGAGAAACGCTACAACGAGGCGTTCAGGATCGGAGAGCAAGCCGAGTTCGTCAGCTTCATGCTCGCCGAGATTCCGCCGGCCCCGCCCGAGGCGGCCGCACTGAGGGCCGCTAACGCAGGTGCGACGGCCGTGGCGGCCTGACCGATGAGCGAAGCGGCTTCGACTTCACAATCAGAACACTCGCGCGTCAGGCTCGGGCTCAGGGAAAACTGGCGGCAGTTCGCGCTGCTCATTCTGATCAACGCCTTTGTCGGCGGCATGGTCGGGATCGAGCGCACGGTCGTGCCGCTGATCGGGTCGGAAGAGTTCGGCATTGCCTCGACGACGATCATTGTATCGTTCATCGTCAGCTTCGGCGTCATCAAGGCCCTTGCCAATCTCGTCTCAGGGCAGCTCGCCGATACCTGGGGCCGGAAGCGTGTTCTCGTGCTCGGCTGGCTGGTCGGGCTGCCCGTTCCCTTCATGATCATGTGGGCTCCGAGTTGGGGATGGATCATTGCGGCCAATGCGCTGCTCGGCATCAATCAGGGGCTTGCCTGGTCGATGACGGTGATCATGAAGGTCGATCTGGTCGGGCCGAAGTCGCGCGGCCTTGCGGTCGGGCTCAACGAATTTGCCGGCTACCTCGCTGTTGGCGTCACGGCATTCCTCACCGGCTATCTCGCCTCTCGATACGGTCTTCGACCAGTGCCGATCTATCTCGGTATCGGTTATGCGATCCTGGGAGCAGCGTTGTCGATCATGCTGGTCCGCGACACGCGGGATCACGTCCGGCTCGAAGCCGCTGCGTCGTCACAGCCGTCAATTCCGATGAGCTTCCGGGAAATCTTCGTGCTCACCTCGTTCCGGGACCGCAATCTCTTCGCGGCGTCGCAAGCCGGCCTCGTCAACAACCTCAACGACGGTATGAGCTGGGGCATCTTCCCGCTGTTCTTTGCCTCCTTCGGCCTGGGCGTCGAGCGCATCGGCATTCTGAAGGCGATCTACCCCGCGACATGGGGAATCCTGCAGATCGCCACCGGTCCCTTGAGCGATCGCTGGGGTCGCAAGGGCCTGATCGTCGCCGGCATGTGGATCCAGTCAGCCGGCCTGTTCCTCACCGCCGCCACACGCGAGTACCGATGGTGGCTGGTCGGCAGTCTTCTGCTCGGGCTAGGAACGGCGATGGTCTACCCGAGCCTGATTGCGGCCGTTTCCGACGCCTCGCATCCGACGTGGCGGGCGCGCTCGCTCAGCGTCTACCGGTTTTGGCGCGACCTCGGTTATGCCATCGGCGCGCTCTCGGCGGGCATCATCGCCGACATTTTCGGGATGGGGTGGGCGATAGGGTCGATTGCTGCGCTGACTTTTCTCTCAGGCGCCGTTGTCGCTGTGCTCATGCGCGAGCGTGCGGGCGACGCCCTTGACCTTACGCAAGCGGCCAAACCGCTCGGCCAATTAGAATGACAATTCGATGATCCGCCAATATGGAGGGCACGCCAGTGCCAGAAGCTTTGATCAGAATCGTTGCGACGGGATCCGCTCTGGCGCTTTTATCGAGCGCGGCATGGGCTCAGGCACCATCAGACGCCGACAGATACGCCTATGGGCCACATATGATGTGGTGGGGCGGAGGAGGGTACGCCATGATACTCGGTCCGCTGTTCATGATCCTTGTACTTGCGGTGTTGATTGCTGCTGCAGCCCTTCTTGTGCGTTGGGTCGGCGGGCCATGGCAGGGCACTTCCCCATCGCATCACGCGCCGCCTGGCCGCACAGCCATCGATATTCTCAAGGAGCGCTTTGCGCGGGGCGAGATCGACAAGGACGAGTTCGAGCAGCGGCGCCGTGTGCTCGGCGATTGAGGTGTCTTCATTGGATGGTTGGTTGATGCAGAAATCCCATGCCAACCGAGCGCCCTCGACAGCGAGAAGGAAGGGCTCCCGTGCAGATTCTGTTCATCCTGAATGACCCGCCTTACGGTACTGAACGTGTCTACAACGGCTTGAGGCTGGCGCAAGCGCTGCTCAAGACGGATCCTCAGGCGGGCGTGACAGTGTTTCTCATGGCCGACGCGGTCGTTGCCGGCAAAGCGGGCCAGAAAACGCCGGATGGGTTCTACAATCTGGAACGGATGCTGAAACGCGTGGTCGCCGCCCATGGCAAGGTGTTGTTGTGCGGTACCTGCATGGACGCGCGCGGTCTCGATGACGCCGCCCTGATGCCGGGCGCGCGCCGCAGCACCATGGACGAGCTCGCGGCGGCGACCCTGGAGGCCGATAAGGTGTTCGTCTTCTGACGCCACGTTGTCTCTTCCCCGGAAGGGCGTTTATGCGCTCATGGACATTCAAGGAGCAGGGCATGGGTCAGTGGGAACCAACGCAGCTTGCCACGCTGGGCGGTCTGGCGATCGGGCTACTGTTCGGAGCTGTTGTCCAAGCGACAGCGTTTTGCAGCAGCGGGGCGATCCTTGATTTCGTGCGGTCAGGAGACGGCAACCGCCTGCGTGCCTGGCTGTTGGCGATGGCCGCGGCGATCTTTTCCGCTCAGTTGTTGCTGGGCTTCGAGGTGGTGGACCTGCGCAAGGCGGTTTACCTGACCGCCCCCTTGAACCTCGCCGGCCCCGTGCTGGGCGGTCTCATGTTCGGAATCGGCATGATGCTGGCGCAAGGTTGCGCCGCGCGGAATCTCGTTCGCCTCGGCGGCGGCAACCTGCGGGCTCTGGTGGTCGTTCTTGTCTTCTCCGTTTCCGCCTATGCTGCCATGCGTGGGATTCTTGGACCAGGCCGTATCGAACTGGAACGCCTGACACGCGTCAATCTCGGCGCTGCCGGCGTGGCGGAACTCCTTGCCGGAGTTTTAGGGGTGGCGGCTGATCAGGCGCGCTGGATCGTCGCCCTTGTCGCTGCGGGTGCCCTTGCGGTGGTCTGCTTCGCAAACTCGGCCTTTCGTTCTTCGCCGCGCAATATTATCGCTGGTCTGGCGATCGGTTTGCTTGTGACGGCGGGCTGGTACCTCACCGGCGTCCTGGCGCAGGACGAGTTCAACCCGACGTCGCCTTCGAGCCTGACATTCGTCGCTCCGCTTGGCGACAGCTTGCAATACGTCATGCTCTTCACTGGGATGAGCGCCAATTTCGGGATTGCACTGGTGGGCGGCGTCATCCTCGGGGCCTTCCTGATGGCGCTGGCTCGCCGCCGCTTTCGGATCGAGGGATTTGGCGACCAGCGGGACTTCATTCGTCAGTTGGGCGGAGCCGTCTTGATGGGTATGGGCGGCGTGTTCGCCATGGGCTGCACGGTCGGCCAGGGATTGACGGGGCTCTCGACGTTGTCGCTCGGCTCAGTTCTCGCGGCACTTTCGATCGGCGCAGGCGGTTTTCTGGGAGCTCGGTTGTTCGAGGCGCCTGCCGAAGCAGCCAATGAACATCGTACAGCTTCCGCGGCAACGAGCGGGGTCACGGCGACATGACCACGCAGCGCATCTATCTCGACTACAACGCCAGCACCCCGATCGATCCGGCGGTCGCCGCCGCGATGACGCCGTTTCTTGCGGATCACTTCGGCAACCCGTCGAGCGGGCATTGGGCCACAGCGCCTGCTAAAGCCGCCCTTGAAAAAGCGCGTGGGCAGATTGCGGCTCTGCTCGGCTGTGCGAATGATGAAGTCGTCTTCACCAGCGGCGGCAGCGAAGCCAACAATCTTGCGCTCAAGGGCGTGTATTTTGCGCGGCGCGACAGTGGCGATCATATTATTACTACGCGGATCGAACACCCGGCGATCATTGAACCGTGCCGGTTTCTTGAACGCCTGGGCGGGCGGATAACTTATCTGCCCGTGGACAGATTTGGGCGCGTCGATCCCGATGATCTCAGCCGGGCCATCACGCCGCGCACCATCCTCATCAGCATCATGCACGCCAACAACGAGGTGGGCACCATCCAGCCGATCGAAGAGTGTGCGCGCATCGCCCGCGAACATGGCGTCCTCTTTCATACCGACGCCGCCCAATCGGTCGGCAAGATTGCAACAGACGTGAACGGGCTCGGCGTCGATCTGCTCTCGATCGCCGGACATAAGCTCTACGCGCCCAAGGGTGTCGGCGCCCTGTTCGTACGCCGTGGCGTCACGCTAGAACCGCTCATTCACGGGGCCGGACACGAGAGCGGGCGGCGCGCCGGAACCGAGAGCGCGTTGTTGGCGGTGGGTCTCGGCAAGGCTTGCGAGCTGGCGCGTGATCGCTCGTCGATGGAACGAGTGCGCGCCTTGCGCTGTCATTTCTGGCTCGGACTGAAGTCGCGGTTTGGTAACCGAATCGCCCTCAATGGACATCCGACGCATCGTCTGCCGAACACGCTCAACGTTTCCTTCATTGGCCGCGTCGGTTCCGAAATACTGCAGCAGTTGGACGGCGTCGCCGGCTCGACGGGCTCGGCGTGCCATTCGGGGCGCATCGAGCTATCGCCGGTCCTTGAGGCGATGAGCGTCGCGCCCGAAGTGGGCATAGGCGCCATCCGCTTCAGCCTCGGGCGCGGAACGACTCGCGAGGAAATGGACGCGGTCGCCGAACGCCTGAGTAGCGCCCTCGCGGCCGCATCATGACCCGTGGCGCGACACGCGGCATGGGCGGGGCGCAACCGGCGGAAGAGCTGACCGAGTCTTACGTCCGGTGGCGATCGAGCCGTCTCGGCCGGATCACTGACGCCCTTGAGCGACAACTGCTCGCGAGACTGCTTGGCAAGGTTGACGGCCAGAAGTTGCTCGATGTCGGTTGCGGCGATGGCGCAATTGCCTTCGGGCTGGCGCAGCAAGGCGCAACCGTAACGGCGCTCGATGCCGATCCGTCCATGATTGCAGCCGCCCGTGTTCGCGAAAAAAATGAAGCGACCCGGGTTCAGTTCGTGGAGGGCGACGCCGAGAGCCTGCCGTTTGGGGACGCAACTTTCGATGTCGTGGTGGCGGTGACCGTGCTCTGCTTTGTTCAGGACGCCGAGCGCGCGGTGAAGGAAATCGCCCGCGTTCTCAAGCCCGGAGGACGGCTTGTCATCGGCGAACTCGGACGCTGGAGCCTTTGGGCCGCGCAACGGCGCATACGCGGCTGGCTGGGGCATCCGGTCTGGCGCGCAGTGAAATTCCGGACGGCGGCGGACCTGCGGAGCCTCGCCGAGGCGGCAGGGCTACGTGTCGTCGCGATACATGGAGCCGTGTACTATCCGCCGTTCGGCATCGCGGCACGGCTCCTTGCCCCGGTTGATTTATGGCTTGGGCAGGAGACGACGTTCGGAGCTGCATTTCTGGCCATGTCTGCGGCGAAGGTGGAACGAGTCGGTGGCGGATACGGAGAAGCAAGACAGTGAGAAAATTAAAAATGCCACCGATCCTGTCACACAAGGAATATGGCGCCGTGTCCGCCTTCAAACCCGAGAACCTGTTGCGCGAAGCCCGCCGCCAGAAGGGCTTATCCGCAGCCGCCGTTCCGGAAATCTGTATCCTCGATCCCGACGGCGACATGGTGCGATATCTGCGCGCTGCAGGAGTGGCTGACCGCCACCCCGGTTGGGCCTGCTACCACACCGATCTCTATGTGTTTCATGGAGGCGGAAATGAATATGGCATTGTGGGCTGCGTTGTCGGAGCCGCGTTTGCCGTCCTGGTCGCAGAAGAGTTGTTTGCATCGGGCTGCCGGTTTCTTGTAAGCATGACTTCTTCAGGCCAAATTCTGCCCGTGCAAGCGCCGCCATATTTTATTGTCATCGAGCGTGCGCTTCGCGACGAAGGCACCAGTTACCATTACCTGCCGCCGTCCGACTACAGCGAAGCGGCTCCTGAGCTGACGCAAATGGCAAGGCAAGTGCTGATTGCGGCGGGCATTCCAATTCAGTCCGGCGCGACATGGACCACCGATGCTCCATTCAGGGAAACGGAGCAGGCGATCGACGCGGCAAAGAACGCCGGCATTCTTGCCGTGGAGATGGAGGCGGCGGCGCTCTACGCGTTTGCGAAAGCCCGCGATTGCGCGGTGCTTTGCCTGGCGCACGTAACCAACCAGATGGGTCGGGTCGAGGGAGACTTTGAAAAAGGCGTCGCGGATGGAGCCGAGGAATCGCTTAAGGTAATCGCCTTGGCCGCGGCGGGCTGGCTGACGGAGGTGCGATCATGAATCTCCAGGAACGCTGGATCCTGCCACGTATTCGTGTCGGCGAGAATGTCAGGCCTTCTTGAGTCGACGCGAGCGGCGGCGGTTGTTAGAAGGTGGTCCATATCTGTCGCAGCGAACGCTGGCTTTTGTTGGGATGAGTTGATGATGTGTTCGAACCTGATCAATGCCTGAGATCGACGCCTTCTTCCGACCAGCCGCCGCCGCATTGGCGCTGCTAACCGCGTTCCTGCTGCTGCGCGACGCAAGGTTTGATTTCCGGGCGCGATTGGGTGTGCTGTTTGGAATCGGTACCGCCGCCTATATGTTTTGCTCGGGCGCTCCGGGGGTCTGGGGTGCCACCTCGTTGCTGGTGCCGCTATGCATTGGAAACAGCGTTTTTTTCTGGTGGTTTGCGCTGGCGCTGCTGGAGGACGACTTTCGCCTCGAAACCTTACATGTTGGCGTCCTGTTGGTTGTGCTGACTTTGGGTTTTGCTCGTATTGGAGCCCACATCAACGAACTCGCTGCTCCTGGGCAGGCGCTCGCCGTCATCCACAATCTGATTATTCTGACCCTTGTCGCTCACGTATTGTTGCTGGCCTGGCGCGGCTACGACAACGACCTTTTGGAGAATCGCAGGCGGTTCAGGCTGCTGTTTCTGATCGGCGGAAGTCTGGTGACCGTGGAATTGCGATCGCTGAGGTCACCCTTGCCGGGCGACCCGCAAGTGCCTGGATGCTGGCGCTACAATCCGGGCTTGTCTCGATCCTTGCGGCATCGGCGGCAGCATGGCTGCTCCGCGCATCGGCAACGCGCCTGGCATTCCAAAACACGACGCCTGCCAAACAGGCCGAACCTGCTCCGGTCCAGGATCGCCAGAGGCTGGTCGATGAGGCCCTGGGCGCGGCCCTGGAGCATGCCATTACAATCGACAGCGTGTACCTCGAGCAAGGCTTGACGATTGCCACGCTCGCCAAACGATTGGGGGTGCCGGAACATCGTTTGCGCAAACACATCAACGAGGCGCTCGGCTATAGCAATTTCAACGCCTACGTGAACCGGCATCGCATTATTGCTGCGAAGGCCGCCTTGCGTGACCCTAGACTGGCGCATTTGCCGGTGCTCACCATCGCGCTCGATTCCGGCTTTGCCTCGCTTCCTCCATTCAATCGCGCCTTCCGCGCCGAGACCGGCCAATCCGCAACGGCTTACCGGAGCGTCGCGCTGGCGGAGGGACGTAGCGTCAATGGGCAGATCGAATCCGAAAATAGCTAGACGATTTCGAAATCGACTGCATTTGGCCAGAAATCGAGCAGACAGGTTGGGGGGTAGCGGCTAGTTCCGGCGATGGTTCTCGTGGAGGACCAACGCAAGGAGAGTTCCGCCCCATGATGCAGTTCACATCGATCCTCGATGAATTTCGCCAAATCTGGCCATATGTTCTTGCCGGCGACCTTGCCCGCTATCTGATCGGCGCCGGCTCTGTCTTCCTTCTCATCTGGGTGCTCTTCCGGTCGCGATTGGCAGCCAGGAAGATCCGGGGAAGTACCCCACCGGTCGGTCAAATCTGGCGGGAGATCGGTCATTCGCTCGTGACGGTTTGCATCTTCGCGACTGTGGGGACAACGATCGGGATCGGGTCGATGCATGGCGTATTACAGGTCTACACCGACGTTTCCTTCTATGGCTGGCCCTATCTCGTTGGAAGCGTCGTTGCCATGATCGTGGTGCAGGATGCCTATTTCTACTGGGTGCATCGGCTCATGCACCGCGTGCCGGTGCTGTGGAGGGTGCATGCCACTCACCATCGCTCACACAATCCAACTCCGTGGACGGCTTACGCGTTCGATCCGGGCGAAGCCCTGATCCACGCGCTATTCATGCCGATGTTCGTCGCAGTCGTCCCGATGCATGTCGGCGGTCTCTTCGCATTTACTGCACATATGATGCTGCGCAACGCCATCGGTCATTGCGGTTACGAGCTGTTTCCGAAGGGCTGGGCAGATCGTCCGATACTGGGTCTCGTGACCATGGTCACCCACCATGACATGCACCACGAACATGCGCCCCGGAATTTCGGGCTGTACTTTATGTGGTGGGATCGATTGATGGGGACCGAGCATCCGGAATACCGGGCGCGTACCAAATTGATGACACCGGGTAATGGGATGCCTGATAGCCTCAAAGGCACCTACGCGTCACAAGTCGGAGCAGAAAGCCGAGCCGGGGAATCGCTGGCGGGCTGGAGAGCGAATGAGGGACGACGATGAATTTCTATGAGCGCTGGATATTGCCGCCCATTCTCGACTTGGTCATGCGACAGAAGCATCTCACGAAATATCGCCGCGCGGTGATCGCCGCCGCCCGCGGGCGCGTACTCGAAATCGGCGTCGGCTCGGGATTGAATTTGCCGCTGTATGGCAAAGAGGTGGAGTTGGTCTACGGGATCGATCCTTCGCCCAGACTGCTGGCAATCGCGCGTCGGCGTGCCGCAGCATCGGCGGCGCCCGTTGACCTCCTTCTGGGCTCTGCGACCGCGATCCCGCTTGCGGACGACACCATCGATACCGTGGTGATGACGTGGACGCTGTGTTCGATCCCGGATCCGTTGGCTGCGTTGCGCGAGATGCGGAGGGTACTCAAGCCCGATGGCACTCTCTGCTTTGTCGAGCACGGACTTTCGCCCGAGCCGGGCATCGAACGCTGGCAGCATCGGATCACCCCGGCTTGGCGCCGCATGGCGGGGGGCTGCCATCTGGATCGGAAGATAGATGAACTTATCCGTCTAGCCGGCTTCGAACTTACGAGCCTGCATGTGGAGTACGCGCCAGGACCTCGCGCGATGTCCTACATGTATGAAGGATGCGCGTGCCGCAGTCATTCGAAATACATCGCGTCGCCGGCGTAGCAGCCTTCGCCGCCAGCCATCAGGAATCGGACGATATTGGCGTCGGTGCAGCATGCAAAAGGCGTCGCTGCAACGACAAAGGCACTCCCGTGAGGGAGCGCCTTTGCATCGTCCCAGCGGTGCTGTTCGCCGTTACAGCGAATAGTACATGTCGAATTCGACTGGGTGCGGGGTCATCTCGAAGCGCTCGACCTCGGTCATCTTCAGCTCGATATAGCTGTCGATGAAATCGTCGTCGAACACGCCGCCGTTCTTGAGGAAGCCGCGGTCCTTGTCGAGGTTTTCCAGCGCCTCGCGCAGGCTGCCGCAAACCGTCGGGATCTGCTTCAGCTCTTCCTTCGGCAGATCGTAGAGGTCCTTGTCCATCGCCGGACCGGGATCGGTCTTGTTCTTGATGCCGTCGAGGCCGGCCATCAGCATCGCGGCGAAGGCGAGATAGGGATTGGCCATCGGGTCGGGGAAGCGGACTTCGACGCGCTTGGCCTTCGGGTTGGCGGTGTAGGGAATGCGGCACGAGGCCGAGCGGTTGCGCGCGGAGTAGGCCAGCAGCACGGGGGCTTCATAACCGGGGACCAGGCGCTTGTAGGAGTTGGTCGACGGGTTGGTGAAGGCGTTGATCGCCTTGGCGTGCTTGATGATGCCGCCGATGTAATGCAGGCAGGTTTCCGAGAGGTCGGCGTACTTGTTGCCGGCGAACACCGGCTTGCCGCCCTTCCAGATCGACTGGTGGCAGTGCATGCCCGAACCATTGTCGCCGTAGATCGGCTTCGGCATGAAGGTGGCGGTCTTGCCGTAGATGTGCGCGACCTGGTGGATGCAGTACTTGTAGATCTGCATCTGGTCGGCCATCAGCGTCAGCGTGTCGAACTTCATGCCGAGTTCGTGCTGGGCGGAAGCGACTTCGTGGTGGTGCTTCTCGACCTTGACGCCCATCTTGGCCATCGCGCCCAGCATTTCCGAGCGCATGTCCTGCACCGAGTCCTGCGGGGGGACCGGGAAGTAGCCGCCCTTGGTGCGGATGCGGTGACCGAGATTGCCGCCCTCATATTCGGTGTCGGAATTGGTCGGCAATTCCGAGGAGTCGAGCTTGAAGCCCGTGTTGTAGGGAGTGGAGGAGAAGCGGACGTCGTCGAAGACGAAGAACTCGGCTTCGGGCCCGAAATAAATGGTATCGCCGACGCCCATCGACTTGACCATCGCCTCGGCCTTCTTGGCCATGCCGCGCGGGTCGCGGTTGTAGGGCTCGCCGGTGGTCGGCTCGAGCACGTCGCAGGTGATGACCATGGTGGTCTCGGCAAAGAACGGATCGATCGTTGCGGTGACCGGGTCGGGCATCAGGCACATGTCGGATTCGTTGATCGCCTTCCAGCCGGCGATCGAGGAGCCGTCGAACATCGTGCCCTCGGCAAAGATTTCCTCGTCGATCATGCCGATGTCGAAAGTCACGTGCTGCCACTTGCCGCGCGGATCGGTAAAGCGGAGATCGACGTATTTGACGTCGTTGTCCTTGATCGATTTCAGGACGTCTTTGGCGGTCTTCATGAATACCCCTTTTTGGTACGCTCGTTTTTCAGGACGCAAAGCGACAACATTCAAAGCGACGACGAAATTTCGCAAACGATCCGGTGAGCCATCGCGAACGAAATTAAGACCGCCGAAACAGCCCCTTTTCCTGCTTCTAGGTCGCAAAATTCGGATAGCACCCGGCTTAGATAGCGTCCAGCCCGGATTCTCCGGTCCTGATCCGGATCGCTTCCTCGATGTTGGAGACGAAGATCTTGCCGTCGCCGATGCGTCCGGTCTGGGCGGCGCGCCGGATCGCGTCGACCGCCTTCTCGACCAGGTCGTCCCCGATCACGATCTCGATTTTGACCTTGGGCAGAAAGTCGACGATGTATTCCGCACCGCGATAGAGTTCGGCGTGGCCCTTCTGGCGGCCGAAGCCTTTGGCTTCGGTAACGGTGATGCCTTGCAACCCCACTTCCTGAAGCGCCTCCTTCACCTCGTCGAGCTTGAACGGCTTGATGATGGCTTCGATTTTCTTCACTGAGCGCCTCCCGGGCATTTACAAATTGCAACGTGCAGACAGGTGTCGATCTCGCGCGAGGCGTCGTCTGGTTCGATCTTGCCACCGGCAACCGGCTGGCGCCGGTCAGGCTCACAATCGCGAGCTGCGACCTTGAGTCCGTTTACCTAACGGCTTCCTCAAAAGCAGGGTCTATGCCAAGTTATTAAAGCGTCTGATTTCAGAATGTTATCAGGGTTTTATCAGGCAGATAGAGCAAGCCGATGGTGAAGCGCCATGATAACCAAGCCTGCAAAATAGGCAATCGGATCAATTGGTGAGCACACCAGGCGCGGCTAAACCGTCCGTGCGCAGGATTCTGCCTTCCGAAGAGGCGATGGGATTGAGGGTTGGGCATGGAAGTTTTGACGACCACCGAGATGGAGCGTGCGGACCGGTTGACGATTGCCGCCGGCACGCCCGGCTTCGCCCTGATGATGAGCGCGGGACAGGCCGTGGCCGAGGCCGCGATGGACCTCGTCGGGGAGGGGCCGATCGTGGTGGTCGCGGGCGGCGGCAACAATGGCGGTGACGGCTTCGTGGCGGCCGCCGAACTTGCCGCGCGCGACCGCGACGTCTCGGTCATTCTGCTCTGCGACCGCGACAGCCTGCAGGGCGACGCGGCGCTGGCCGCGCGCGGCTGGAAATATCCGGTGCTGCCGTTCAATCCGCAGGCGATCGGCAAGCCGGCGCTGATCATCGACGCCCTGTTCGGCGCCGGACTCGATCGGTCGGTGACGGGCGAGCCGCTCGCGATGATCGAGGCGATCAACGCCAACGGCGCCCCCGTGCTCTCGGTCGATCTGCCGAGCGGAATCAACGGCACATCCGGCGCGGTGATGGGCGCGGCGATCAACGCCGTGGAGACCGTCACCTTCTTCCGTCGCAAACCGGCGCATCTGCTGATGCCGGGGCGCAAGCATTGCGGCCGCGTCCGCGTCGCCGACATCGGCATCGATCCGCGCGTGCTCGACGAAATCCGCCCGCAGACATCGGAGAACATTCCGCAAAGCTGGCGGACCTCGTTCCCGGTGCCCGAAATCGACGGTCACAAATACGCCCGCGGCCATGCCGTCGTGCTTTCAGGAGAACTGGCGTCGACGGGCGCGGCGCGGCTGGCGGCGCGGGCTGCGCTGCGGGCAGGGGCCGGGTTGGTGACGCTCGCCTCGCCCCGCGATGCGCTGGCCGTCAATGCGACGGCGCTGACCGCGGTCATGGTCCGCGCCGTCGACACCCCGGTCGAATTCGCCGGGATGCTGGACGACCGGCGGCTCAACGCTGTGGTGATCGGGCCGGGCGCCGGCGTCGGCGCGCGGACGCGCGACCTCGTTCATGCCGCCTTGTCGGCGCGACGCGGCCTTGTGCTGGACGCCGACGCGCTGACGAGTTTCGCCGAAGCGCCCGAACGGTTGTTTGAATCGATCAAGACCAGCGCCGACCCGCAGGTGGTGCTGACCCCGCATGAGGGCGAGTTTCCGCGCCTGTTCAGCGATATCAGCAACAAGCACCCCGGCCGCTCGAAACTCGAGCGGGTGCGCGCCGCCGCCGAACGCTGCGGCGCGATCGTGCTGTTGAAGGGGCCGGATACGGTGGTTGCCGCGCCGGACGGACGCGCGATGATCGCGGCCAACGCACCGCCCTGGCTTGCGACCGCCGGCGCCGGCGACGTACTGGCGGGAATGATCGCGGCGATGCTGGCGCAAGCCGTGCCGGCGTTCGAGGCGGCCTGCATCGGCGTCTGGATGCACGGCGAAGCCGCCCGCGAGGCCGGCCCCGGCCTGATCGCGGAGGATTTGACCGAAGTGCTGCCGGCGGTGTTCCGCCGCCTCTATGACGCGTTCGGGATCGAGTATTGAGAGCGCAGCTTATGACACCAGATATTTCGCCACCGCCGCCTCGTTCCATTCCAGCCCAAGGCCCGGACCTCGCGCGGTGAGCGCGCCATCGACGATCTCGGCGGGATGCGCGAGGATGGCGCGGGCGAGGTCGAGGAATTCGAGCCAGTGCGCGGTCGGCGTCACCGCCAGCGTGTGGGCGCTGGCCTCGGCGAACAGGTGGCTCGACATCGGGATGCTGGCGGCTTCGGCTTGGGCTGCGACCTGAAGCCAGCCGGTGACGCCGCCGCATTTCATCAGATCGGGCATGATGAAATCGCAGGCTCCGGCCGCGATCGCTTCGGCGAAGCCGCGCGGGAACCACCAGTTCTCGCCGGCCTGAATCGGCGTCGGCGAGGTCTCGCGCACCTTGGCGTGTCCCGACAGGTTTTCCTGCGCCACCGGTTCTTCGATCCAGTGCAGGTCATAGGGCGCGAGGCGTTCGATGCGGCGGGTGGCTTCGGCCGGATCCAGCGACTGGTTGAAGTCGATCATCAGCGCGATGTCGGGGCCGAGCAAGGCGCGCACGCCGCTGACCATGCGCTCGTCATCGGCGGCATCGCCGAGGCCGCCCTTGATCTTGATGCCGCGAAAGCCCTGCTCCAGCGAGCGGCGCAGCGACTTGTCGTCCTTTGCCGGATCGACCGCGCCGTAGCTGTCATAGGCCTTGATCGGGCGCGCCGATCCCCCGAGCAGTTCGGCCACCGGGCGACCGGCGATCAGGCCAAGCGCGTCCCAATAGGCCATGTCGAGGCCGGAGACCGCCATGCCGACCAGGCCTTGCCAGCCGAGCAGGCGGAATTTCGCGTCCATCGCCGCCATCAGATCGTAGGGCGCGACCGGCCGGCCGACCAGTTCACGCCCGATCTCCTCGATCAGGTGCACCAGCGGTTTCAAGGTCAGCGGCGCGTAGGCAAAGAGGTAGGCGCGGCCGGTAACGCCCTGGTCGGTCTCGACATCGACCAGCACCAGCGGCGCGGCGTCGATGGTCGAAAAGGCGGTCCTGACCGGCCGCGCGATCGGCGCCACCACGCCCCTGGCCTTGACGCTGCGGATGGCGGCTACGGACTTGGTCATGGTGGTCTCCTCACTCGACACTGTACCACCGGACCAGCCGCGGCGCGGCCCAGTCGGTTGCAACGGATTCGATCAGCCAGCGTCCGGCATGTTCGGCCTGGAACGCGACGCGCTGGGTCTGGCCGGGTTCGATCGCCAGCGTATCCAGCCAGAACGGCTTCCAGCCGTCGTCGAGCCGGTCCAGCAGCCGGAAATGATGGCCGTGGAGATGGAACACGGTGGCGACGGCGGCGCGGTTGGTCAGCGCCAGCAGCACCACCCGGCCCGCCCTAGCGCGGAATGCCGGCGCCGCCGTCGTGGCGAAGGCCGCCGGCGGGATCCAGCCGGCCTGGGGGGCGCCAAGGGCCAGGTCGACCCGCAAGGCGCTCTTGAGGTCGAGCCGGTCGGGAAGGCCGTTGGCGGGCAGCGGGGCGGCCGCGGGCAGCGCGGCGGCGCGGGCCGGCGGTTCGTTGGCCACGACAAGCTTGCCGACCGGACGGGCCTCCCTGCCGTCATGGAGCAGGATGGCGGCGGAACTGCCCGCCGCCGCGGTCACGTCGATGAAGGCATCGACCCGGCCACCCGGCGCCAGCACCAGCGCGCCGTTGCGGGCCGGGAAGGGCTCGGCCGGCTGGCCGTCCATGGCCATCACCCGAACGTCGAAGTCGGCCACTTTTATCGCGATGACAGTCCGTTGGCCGCCATTGATGAAGCGAAGCCTGACCCGTTCATTGGTGCGCGCTGAAATCTCGAACGTCGTCCGGCCGTTGACCGTCATGGTCGGGGTCGCGCTTCCGGGATCGCCGCCCGGCGCGAGCGCAGTGCCGTCGGCGCGGACCCGCCAGTCCTCGACCAGCAGCACCTCGTCGCGGTCCACCGCCGCCGGCCCGGTTTCCGCAACCACCAGCGCCCGCGCCCGGCACGGCCGGGCCTGGCCATCCCCGACCAGGCCGAGCTCGCCCAGGAAGGTTCCGGCATGACGCAGCGGCAGCTCCACGGCCTGCCTGCCGCCGGGGGCCAGCGGCGCGCGGGCGGCCAGCGGTTCGGCGGTGGGGATGCCGTCAATGCCCCGCCAGTTGAGGACCGCGGGCACCAGCAGTGCGTTCTCGAACGCGATCTCGACGGTGTCGCCGCGCTTGAAGCGCAGCTCCGGCCCCTGCAGCGACCAGATCGGCGACAGCGGGGCGCCCGCCAGAAGCGCGAGGCTGTCGGTTCCGGCCTGCAGGGCGAGTCGCGGCCGGCCCTGGGCCGCGGCTCGCACGGCCCGGCTCGGGGCGATGGCGGTCGCGCCCAAACCTGCGAGCAGCACGCGTCGATCCAGCAGGGCGTTGGGGCTTGCCATCGCGCCGATGCGGACCATTTTCTGATCGGTCTGTCCAGCGCGAACCGCTCTTGCTTTTCCGGAGAACGCGCCAGCGCCGACACCTTTCCCTCGCGCCGTCGCAACGGGCCATTTTTTTGCTGCGAACGGGCGGGCGCGTGTTATAAGCCCGCCGCCCGCGGCATCGCGGCCGGGTATGGATGCTTTCGCGCGGGCGTGGCGGAACTGGTAGACGCGCTGGATTTAGGTTCCAGTGACGAAAGTTGTGGGGGTTCGAGTCCCTCCGCCCGCACCAAGCGCTTATCCGGCGTTTGCATGACGAATTTCGATGGGTCCGCCGAGGGGGGCGAGACTCAGCTGACGACCGGCGCAGGCTGCAAGGCCACGCCGTTGACCCAATTGACACTGTCGGGGCGATTTGGCCCGACGCAGCAGAAGAAGATTGACACCATGCAGGTCACCGAAACCCTCGCAGAGGGATTGAAGCACGAGTTCAAGATCAGCGTTCCCGCGTCCGATCTCGATGCCAAGGCCGACGCCAAGCTGATCGACCTCAAGGACAAGGTGAAGCTGAACGGCTTCCGCCCCGGCAAGGTGCCGGTGAGCCACCTGAAAAAGGTGTACGGCCGCTCGGTGATGGCCGAGACGATCGACCAGACCATTCGCGACACCAACTCGCAGATTTTCACCGACCGGGGTTTTCGCCTCGCGACCGAGCCGAAGATCACCATGCCGACCGAGGCCAAGGAGGTCGAGGAGCTTCTGGCCGGCAAGAGCGACCTGACCTACACGGTTGCGATCGAGGTCGTGCCGACGATCCAGCTCGCCGATTTCAAGACCTTCACGGTCGAGAAGCCGGTGGTCGAGGTCAGCGATGCCGACGTCGATGAAGCGATCAAGCGGATCGCCGACCAGAGCCGCCCCTACACGGCCAAGGCCGACGGCGCCAAGGCCGAAAGCGGCGACCGCGTCACCATCAGCTTCAAGGGCAGCATCGACGGCGTGCCGTTCGATGGCGGTGCCGGCGAGGGCATCCAGGTGGTGATCGGCGCGGCGCAGTTCATCCCCGGATTCGAGGAACAGCTGATCGGCATGGGCGCCGGCGAAACCCGCACGCTGAAGGTGTCGTTCCCGAAGAACTACGCCAATGACAAGCTGGCCGGCCAGCCGGCCGAGTTCGAAACCACGGCGACCCTGATCGAGGCCCCCGGCGAAACCACCATCGACGACGCGTTCGCCAAGACGCTGGGCCTGGAATCGCTGGACAAGCTGAAGGAAGCCGCGCGCGAGCGTCTGGTCGCCGAATTCGCCGGCGCCACGCGCCAGCGCGTCAAGCGGGCGCTGCTCGATCGTCTCGACGACAGCCACAAATTCGAGGCGCCGCCCTCGCTGATCGAGGAAGAGTTCAACCTGATGTGGAACTCGATCAAGGCCGAGATGGAATCCTCTGGGAAAACCTTCGCCGACGAGGACACCACCGAGGAGGCCGCGAAGGAAGAGTACCGCAAGATCGCCGATCGCCGCGTCCGGCTGGGCCTGGTGCTGTCGGAGATCGGCGAAAAGAACAAGATCACCGTGACCGACGACGAGGTCGGCCGCGCGGTGATCGAGCGCGCGCGCCAGATGCCGGGCCGCGAAAAGGAAGTCTGGGACTTCTATCGCAGCAACGCCAACGCGCTGGCCCAGCTTCGGGCGCCGATCTATGAGGACAAGGTGGTCGATTTCATCCTTGAGCTCGCCAATGTGACCGAGAAGAAGGTCTCTCGCGAAGACCTGCTCAAGGAGGACGAGGAGAAGAGCGCGGCCTGACGGATTTGGCGCGCTGACACTAATCGTGAACGGCGCAGGCGCCTTGGCGACCGAATCTGTCGCTATGAGATTGCCCGCGAATCAGCTTGAACTCCGCGCCTTCGGCGCGCAATGCTCCGGTCTTGTGGCCGGGAAATTGGCCCATATCTGTGGGCGGCTCGTTAACATGAGCCCTGTGCTGAAGTCCTGCATCACGGGGCGTCCGTCCGACGCGCGGCAAATCGCGACCAGCCACGGATTGGCGGTCTTGCCGACGGAGGGTCGCCCACCCGCCTGATTCTGTGCTTGAACCCTTGTCCGTCTTGAACCCGCTTCTGCCGTGAACCTTGTCCGTCTTGAACCCCTGGGGTGACTAATGCGCGATCCCGTCGAAACCTACATGAACCTCGTTCCGATGGTGGTCGAGCAGACCAACCGCGGTGAACGCGCCTACGACATTTTCTCGCGCCTGCTGAAGGAGCGCATCATCTTCATGACCGGTCCGGTCGAGGACGGCATGTCGACGCTGGTTGTCGCGCAGCTTCTGTTCCTCGAAGCCGAGAACCCGAAAAAGGAAATCTCGATGTACATCAACTCGCCCGGCGGCGTGGTGACATCGGGGCTTGCGATCTACGACACCATGCAGTTCATCCGCCCGCCGGTATCGACGCTTTGTACCGGCCAGGCGGCCTCGATGGGTTCGCTGCTGCTGGCCGCCGGCCAGAAGGACATGCGCTTCTCGCTGCCGAATTCGCGCATCATGGTGCACCAGCCCTCCGGCGGGTTCCAGGGCCAGGCCACCGACATCATGTTGCATGCCCAGGAGATCCTCAATCTTAAGAAGCGCCTGAACGAGATTTACGTGAAGCACACCGGGCAGACCTACAAGGCGATCGAGGACGCGCTGGAGCGCGACAAGTTCCTGACCGCCGACATGGCCCGCGACTTCGGGATCGTCGACAAGGTGATCGACAAGCGCCCCGAGGAAGCCGCGATGACCAAAATCCCGTAATGGGCATTGCGTTCACCTTAACGGTTGGTTGAAAACAGCCGATCTGTTGGCGCAGGGGCGCCAAGCGCCGACGGGGAGCAAGTTCCGCTTTCGTGCCGGTTGGCGGCGTGGCAATCGCGCAACGCTCGGGCGATTTCGTCCATTTCGCCCGGTGCGAGGGCCCTAAATCACGCTATTGTCACGGTGCCCCGACCGCGACCGATTAGCGAATTCTTGATAGTAGGGTGTCAGCATGGTTGGCTGTGAAGGATCGGAAACGGTCGCGGGGGATTCGAGAAAGCCGTGATTCTCACGGTGCGTGACGTGTTTAGGGTCTGTTCTGGTACGGAATTTGCTCTATTTACTTTTCAGGTCCGGCGCTTGCGCCGGAATGGGTCGATCGGGTAACGGGTCGAACGGCGGACGGAGACAGGAATGAGTAAGGTTGGCACGAGCGATTCCAAGAACACGCTGTACTGCTCGTTCTGCGGCAAGAGCCAGCATGAAGTCCGCAAGCTGATCGCGGGTCCGACCGTATTCATCTGCGACGAGTGCGTCGAACTGTGCATGGACATCATCCGCGAGGAGAACAAGTCTTCGCTGGTGAAGTCGCGCGACGGCATCCCGACGCCGAAGGAAATCTGCAAGGTGCTGGACGATTACGTGATCGGCCAGAACCACGCCAAGAAGGTGCTCTCGGTCGCCGTCCACAATCACTACAAGCGGCTCAATCACCAGACCAAGCACAATGACGTCGAACTGGCGAAGTCGAACATCCTGCTGATCGGTCCCACCGGTTCGGGCAAGACGCTGCTGGCGCAGACGCTGGCGCGCATTCTCGACGTGCCGTTCACGATGGCGGATGCGACGACGCTGACCGAGGCCGGCTATGTCGGCGAGGACGTCGAGAACATCATCCTGAAGCTGCTGCAGTCGGCCGACTACAACGTCGAGCGCGCGCAGCGCGGCATCGTCTATATCGACGAGATCGACAAGATCAGCCGCAAGTCCGACAATCCCTCGATCACCCGCGACGTGTCGGGCGAGGGCGTGCAGCAGGCGCTCCTGAAGATCATGGAAGGCACGGTCGCCTCGGTGCCGCCGCAGGGCGGCCGCAAGCATCCCCAGCAGGAGTTCCTGCAGGTCGACACCACCAACATCCTGTTCATCTGCGGCGGCGCGTTCTCGGGCCTTGAGAAGATCATCTCGGCGCGCGGTCGCTCGACCTCGATCGGCTTTGCCGCCCAGGTGCTGGCGCCGGAAGACCGCCGCACCGGCGAGATCTTCCGCCACGTCGAGCCGGAAGACCTGCTGAAATACGGCCTGATCCCGGAATTCGTCGGCCGACTGCCGGTGGTTGCCACGCTCGAGGATCTCGACGAGGCGTCGCTGAAGAAAATCCTGACCGATCCGAAGAACGCGCTGGTCAAGCAGTACCAGCGGCTGTTCGAAATGGAGAACATCGAGCTCACCTTCGCCGACGAGGCGCTGGGCGCGGTTGCCCGCAGGGCGATCGAGCGCAAGACCGGCGCGCGCGGACTGCGTTCGATCCTGGAGAGCATCCTGCTCGAAACCATGTTCGACCTGCCGGGCCTGGAAGGCGTCGAAGAGGTCGTGATCTCGCGCGAAGTGGTCGAGGGCACCGCCCGTCCGCTCTACATCTACGCGGACCGTTCGGACCGCGCCGTCGAGAGCAGCGCCAGCGCCTGACCGCGCCCGCGCGGTTAGATCCTGCCACTGGTTCACGCGGCTGCCGGATGCTCCGGCGGCCGGTGTAGCGTAGCTGTTTTTTGCGGAGGTTGCCTCGAAAACAGGGCGCTTTTCCGCGACTTGACACCCCCATGGTCGATAGCCACCTAATGCTCTCGGCGACGAATTCATGCTAGAGATTCGTCGCAAGAAGATCCGGTAGACGCGGGCTGCGAAGGCGGCCAAACGACCCGGAACCTCCCGGCACCTTGTGGCGGTTGCGCTTAAGTGCAGCGGACTGCGTGCAAGGGGGCACAACAGAAGGAATGGGCCATGACCACCCCGAAAACCCGGCCAACCATCGTTCTCGGCGAAAGCCACGCCTACCCGGTGCTGCCGCTGCGCGACATCGTCGTTTTTCCGCACATGATCGTGCCACTGTTCGTCGGTCGCGAGAAATCGATCCGCGCGCTCGAAGAGGTGATGAAGAACGACGCGCTGATCCTGCTGGCGACCCAGAAGAATGCCTCCGACGATGATCCAAGCCCGGAATCGATCTATGAGGTCGGTACGCTTGCCAGCGTCCTGCAGCTCCTGAAGCTCCCCGACGGCACCGTGAAGGTGCTGGTCGAAGGGCTGGAGCGCGCGCGCGTGCAGAAATATTCCGACCGCAGCGAATATTACGAGGCCACCGCGGTGGCGCTCGCCGACACCGACGCCACTTCGGTTGAAGCCGAAGCCCTGGCGCGCTCGGTTGTGTCCGATTTCGAAAGCTATGTGAAGCTGAACAAGAAGATCTCAGCCGAAGTGGTCGGCGTGGTCCAGTCGATCACCGATTTCGCCAAGCTCAGCGACCAGGTTGCCCAGCATCTCGCCGTCAAGATCGCCGATCGCCAGGGCATCCTGGAGACGTTGTCGGTCACGCAGCGCCTGGAGAAGGTGCTCGGCCTGATGGAGAGCGAGATCTCGGTGCTGCAGGTCGAGAAGCGCATCCGCTCGCGCGTCAAGCGGCAGATGGAGAAGACCCAGCGCGAGTATTATCTGAACGAGCAGATGAAGGCGATCCAGAAGGAGCTCGGCGACGACGAGGGTCGCGACGAGCTGGCGGACCTGGAAGAAAAGATCGCCAAGACCAAGCTTTCCAAGGAAGCGCGCGAGAAGGCGCAGCATGAATTGAAGAAACTGCGGCAGATGTCGCCGATGTCGGCGGAGGCCACCGTCGTGCGCAACTATCTCGACTGGCTGCTGTCGATTCCGTGGAACAAGAAGTCCAAGGTCAAGAAGGACCTCGTGGCCGCGCAGGCAGTGCTGGACAACGACCATTATGGGCTGGAGAAGGTCAAGGACCGCATCGTCGAGTACCTTGCGGTTCAGTCGCGCGCCAACAAGCTGACCGGACCGATCCTGTGCCTGGTCGGGCCTCCCGGCGTTGGCAAGACCTCGCTCGGCAAGTCGATCGCGAAAGCCACGGGGCGCGAATTCGTCCGCGTGTCGCTCGGCGGCGTCAGGGACGAGGCCGAGATCCGCGGTCACCGCCGCACCTATATCGGCTCGATGCCCGGCAAGATCATCCAGTCGATGCGCAAGGCCAAGAGCTCGAATCCGCTGTTCCTGCTCGACGAGATCGACAAGATGGGCGCCGATTTCCGCGGCGATCCGTCCTCGGCGCTGCTTGAGGTCCTGGACCCCGAGCAGAACGGCACCTTTGCCGACCATTATCTGGAGGTCGACTACGACCTTTCCAGCGTCATGTTCATCACGACCGCGAATACGCTCAACATTCCCGGCCCGCTGATGGACCGCATGGAGATCATCCGGATCGCCGGCTACACCGAGAACGAGAAGGTCGAGATCGCGCGCAAGCACCTGATCCCGAACGCGATCTCCAAGCATGGCCTGGATTCCAAGGAATGGTCGATCGACGACGATGCCTTGCTGCTGATGATCCGCCGCTACACCCGCGAAGCGGGCGTGCGTAACCTGGAGCGTGAGCTGTCGACACTCGCCCGCAAGGCGGTGAAGGAGCTGATGATCTCCAAGAAGAAGTCGGTCAGGGTCACCGAGAAGGCGCTGGAAGAGTTCCTCGGCGTGCCGAAGTACCGTTTCGGCGAGATCGAGAGCGAGCCGCAGGTCGGCATCGTCACCGGTCTGGCCTGGACCGATGTCGGCGGCGAGCTGCTGACCATCGAGGGCGTCATGATGCCGGGCAAGGGCAAGATGACGGTCACCGGCAATCTGCGCGACGTGATGAAGGAGTCGATCTCGGCGGCGGCGTCCTACGTCCGCTCGCGGGCGATCGTTTATGGCATCGAGCCGCCGATGTTCGACCGCCGCGACATCCACGTCCACGTGCCCGAGGGAGCGACCCCGAAGGACGGGCCGTCGGCGGGCGTGGCGATGGCGACCGCGATCATCTCGGTCATGACCGGCATTCCGGTCCGGCATGATGTCGCCATGACCGGCGAGATTACCTTGCGAGGGCGCGTGCTGCCGATCGGCGGCCTCAAGGAGAAGCTGCTGGCGGCCGCCCGCGGCGGCATCAAGACGGTGCTGATCCCCGAGGACAACGCCAAGGATCTCACGGAGATTTCCGATGCGATCAAGGGCGGCATGGAGATCATCCCGGTCGCACGGCTGGACGAGGCCGTGGCTAAAGCGCTGGTCCGCACCCCGGTGCCGATCGTCTGGGAAGAGGACACCAAGGTCGAAGTGAAGCCCGACGCGTCCGACGAAGCGGCCGGCGGACTGACCGCGCATTGAGCCTGATAATTGCGAATGACGGAACGGCGCCTGCGGGCGCCGTTTTTGTGCGTACGGAACCTCCAGATTTAGGCGATTTGTCGGCTCTGGGTAGTGTCTCAGTTTGAAATTTCGGCATCTGATTTTTAGCGTCAAGATGGATGTTCAGTTCAGACCACTAGCCGCAATAGGGGCTTCCGCTTGCCCGCAAGCTGATAAAGGTCGGTGATTTCCTCATCTAATAGCCCCAGCAACTGGCTCAGATCGCCAACCGAATAACCCAACTCATTTGTGTATGTCGCTATTAGCTGGCTCAGTGTTGAGGGGCTTTCGGCGCTGCCGTTCCATTCAACCGGTTCTTTGGTTTTGAAGCCGCGCTTCGCCATCTCGATATTATAGTACTTAAACATGCGATCAGAAATCCGGCCCGTTTGCCAAGCCTTGTAGATCAAGGCCTGCATAGAGGCACCCCAATAGAGCTTCAACTCCATAAACTTGCTGATCGAAAGATTGTAGAATTGCGGCCGTACTTCTGGCGTCGGCATCAAAAGCTCAGAAGCAAAAAGATTTGCTTGAACTTCCTGCTCCGGATTGGGGGTTTGATGCATCACTAGGTGGCCGAGTTCGTGCGCCAAACTGAACCGGTACCGATCCTTTGGTTGTCTCAAATTTATGAAAATGACCGGCGGCAAATCATCGCCGGCATGTTGACAAAAGCCGTCAATAAGGGGGGTACCAAAATCAAAAGCGACGACCACCACGCCGGCATCTTCAACCAGTTTGGTTAGGTCTTTAATCGGACCGCGCGGAATCCCCCAACGCTGCCTGACCGTCAAAGCAATTTTTGGGATGTCGCCCGCGTATTGGTCCGGATCAATTGCCGGGACGGATGGCAACCGTGTTTCCAATTCAACTGAGGGAAGCAGCTTCTTTAAATTGATCCGGTACACCTCTGACTGGCCATGAATGGCATCACGGTCTCGAGCCGCTAGTTTTTTCCTCTTCCGATGAAAACTAACGGGGTCCATCCTCTGGTAGACAGGGTTACAAAAAAAATCGGGGCGGTATTTAAGCGCCAGCGCCAACTTTTCCTTTAGCTTTTCGTCCGGCTGAATCTGCCCATGTTCTATCTTTGATAGCTGAGCTTGGGAAACCGCACCGTTCAAGGCGGCCACGAGCTCAGGCTGGCTGACCTTGCGAGTCTGCCGAGCCAGAGCGAGTAGCTCGCCATTGAATGCTTTATTCATTTCCAGCCTTCTTCTCTACGTTTGGCCTAACGCGAATACGGCGCGGTTCGTCGGCAGGCGGTACGGACGGCAACGGTGTGATCCCGGTTCCTGGCGGGGGCGTGCGGCCGGTTAGTGAAATTTCCCACGCAATTCCGCCAGCCTCGTTATTGCAAACCAAATAGATCGGCGGGTTCAGTGGGTCGTTTTCGGTCGCGACGTAGCCGAGATAGATGTGCGTCAGGTCATCGTCGGAGAAAAGTTCGCCGGGAACCGGCGTCTGGTGATCGAAATCGAAAGAGATTTGGGTCTTGCCGGTGTTGGCGTGGAGGTCGTCAAAGAGTTTCTTGATGCGCAGAGTGAACTTGCTGTGAGCCCCAAAATAGGTGGCATTGCCATCCCTGAGCGGTTGCAGCCCTTTTGTCGCTTCGCAATAGACGGTCATCCGCTCTTTTATTTCATCTCGGATGATTGAACAGCGAGTCCAAGATTCATGGGTGTGCGCTCGTTGGCCATAGAACTCGTAGTAGAACCGGACACTTTCCAAGACGATCGATGCAAAGTCATCAAAGTGGGGACCGAGCACCTTTTCCGCTTCCTCACGACAACGAACTGGCATACTATCCCTCGAAATAATAATGGTTCAATGAGAGCTTATACCTCTATCCTGTCCAAAACAAGCTAAAATATTCTGAACCTATTCCGATAACGTCCAGCGAGCTTTCGCGGCCTTTTTTGCTATTTCTTTCCTCCGCTTGGCCGTCATCCCTTCCGCCCGCGCCTTCCCGCCCATGCGACCCAGCGCCACAGCGGCTGCGTTCTTGCCGTCATCCGTGATCAGGTCGTCAATTTCGCCCGTCGCGATCCTCATGACATGGACGGCGTTGCCGATGGCGTCGGCTGGCCGCTTCTCGCCTTTAGGGCTTCGGGGCATTTAATCTGCGCCCTTCTTGGATTCGGCGCACATGCAATTCAGTTTTTCCCTAACGGCTGCATCATCAAGTAACATCCGCGCGCGAGAAAACCCCTTGTCGCGCAGAGCCCATTCTATTGATTGATAGCCAGAATGTTCGCCAGAGCGGGCCATTTGGTAGGCCAACTCCCACATGCGCTCTTCCTTTTGACGACTTACCGGCATGTCCTATAAGCTACATGCTTAGCGGCAAGCTTCGCAAGAGGGACGTTGTTATGAAGTACGCCCCAGCTTTTATTGCATTCGCTCTTGCGCTGTTGCCTGCAGAAGCACCGGCACAGAATTCCCCCTACGACACGATGAAGGCGCTGAGTGCCGGACATATTTTGGCGGCTTGCAAGGAAAGGCCAACTGAATCGGAATGGGCGAAGGGCATCTGCATAGGCCAAATACAAGTACTCTACCTTCTCGCCTTCAGCGATCACCTAGCCCCAAAAGGTAAGTTCTGCCCGCCAGACGGCGTTACAATAGATAAAGCCCGGGCTGTCGTTATTAAATATATCGAAGATAAACCCGAACAGCTTCACTTGCCATTTTTGTTGTTGGCTATTGATGGGCTTCGAAAGGCATGGCCGTGTCGGGCTCGCTAATTTCAAACTGAGACACTACCCGGCTCTGCCGTCGCTTGCGTTCACACCTCGCGGGGCGGTAAATAGGAGGCAAGGGCGGTTAGCTCAGCTGGTTAGAGCATCTCGTTTACACCGAGAGGGTCGGCGGTTCGAATCCGTCACCGCCTACCAGCCTACCAGCCTTCGCCCTGAGGGCTTCGGCTGGGCAAGCCAGCCCTCACTCTGCAACAGTGGCAGCTACAAGTTTCTCTGCGCCGGAAGCTGTCTCGCCGTAACTCGAAGAGCGAAGGCGGGCTGTCCAGGCGCACGACCGAAGCCCCACGCCGGCTTGCCTGTTCTTCAGCTCTCTGGAGCTGGCGTGGTCGCCGGGAGAGTCAAGGGGGCTCCTCCAAGCGAAATGGGTCCGACAGGGTTAGGCTGCCGGGCCATCTTCTTGCGCGCTGCCCGGGCCAGCCGGTTTGCGTGCCTTGCCGAAATCGACGAGGTGAATTCCGGGCTCATCGCATATCTCAGCGAGTCGACCTTGGCCGTCAGCGCGGAGATCTGGGCAGAGATCTTCTTCACGTCCTGATGTTCGTCCGCGATCTGGGCGGATATCTTCTTTACACCGGATTGCTCGTCCATGACGCTCTGCCGCAGGGAAGCAATCGCAATTGAATCCTGCAGCAGCAGAACCGAGTTTTCCTGCAACAGGGCTTTATTCTCCTGCAGCGCGGTCAGTGTGGCGACCACCGGATCCACGAATGGATCGGAAGCTTTCTGGTGCGGAAGCAGTTCGGCCAGGCTGCTCATGCTCGGCAGGTTGATATTGGGAAGATCAAAGCCGGCAGGCGACATCGTATAGATCGCCGCGGTGGAGTTTATTCCAAGCGCGAGCACCGCCAGCGCCAGAACCGATTTCCGGCTCGATTTTTTGGTCGGTATCGTGGCTTCGGGTTGTTCGGTTTGGTTCTGCTTTTCCGTTGTCTCGGTCACGTGCATAAACCTCACTCAAATGGGTGAACAAAAAAAAGGAGCCGTCGCGGGTGGTCCGTCGCGACGGCTCCTTTACGCGGCACCCAACTAGAACTGCCGGAGATTGTACGGTGTGGAGATTAATTCCGCGTTACGCCTCGGTTGTCTCGAACCGCAAACCGCTGCCGTCGCTTGCGTTCACACCTCGCGGGGCGGTAGACAGGGGCGAGGGCGGACAGCTGAGCTACTCGACATCGAGACTTCGTTGTCCCGGAAGAGCGACGGTCTGTTGATGGCCTATGTCCTGACGAGAAAATCCAATGGCTAAGGCGTACATCTTTGGCGGAGGCGGCCATGCGCGTGTGATCGCGTCGTTTCTTGCTGCCTCGCCCGTGTTCGTCGTCCAGCAGCCGGTTGGTCCGGCGACGCTGCCTGGAACCACGCTGTCGGAAGAAGAATATTTTCGCGAACTGCCGCCCGGCGAAGTCTATCTCGGCATCGGGTCGAACGAGGCGCGTGCGTTGTGCGCGTCACGGCTGCGTGCGGTGGGCGCGAACATGCCCGCTTGCATCGCCCCGACGGCGTTCGTTGCGAGGGACGCCGAAATCGAGAGCGGTGCCGTTGTTTGTGCCGGCGCGGTTGTGGGCTCAAGAGCGAGGATCGGGCGGGATACAATCATCAACACGCTTTCCAGCGTCGATCACGACTGCGTGCTTGGCGACCTCTCGCAGGTGACAGTCGGCGTTACGTTCGGAGGCGGAGTAAGGACCGGCGTCAATTGCTTTTTCGGCATGAAAAGCGCGGTGGTTCCGAACCGGACGATTGGCGACCATGTGCAGTTGATGGCCGGCTCCCTGGTTGTGTCAGATGTCGAGTCGAACGTGGTGATGGGCGGAAGTCCGGCGCGGCTGGTCAAGCGCCTGTCGCCTGGATGAGGCGATCGGGTTCGTCGTTGTCTGCGAGAGTGAGCGAGAGCGCCCATGAGCATCCCCACCAGCCACGAGCACAACGCCGACCAGGTCGCCTACTGGAACGGTCCGGCCGGCCGGCGCTGGGCCGATCGTCAGGCGACGCAGGATGTGCTGCTCAAGCCGGTCGCCGATCTCGTGATCGACCGGGCGAAGCTTGAGCCGGGCGAGCGGGTCATCGATGTCGGCTGCGGCAGCGGCGCCACCACGGTCGCGTTCGCGCAGGAAGTCGCGCCGTCAGGACATGTGCTGGGGATCGACATATCCGGCCCGATGCTGGAACGGGCGCGGCAGGGCGCGCCGAAGGATCTGCCGATCGAGTTCGTTCTTGCCGACGCCACCGTCTACCCGTTTGCGCCGGCCAGCTTCGATCTGCTGGCCCCGCGCTTCGGCGTGATGTTCTTCGCCGATCCCGTGCTGTCGTTTTCGAACATGCGCAAGGCGCTCAAGCCGTCGGGGCGGCTGGCGTTTGCCTGCTGGCGAGAGCCGCGTGAAAATCCGTTCTTCATGGCGCCGCTTGCGGCCGCCTACAAGCATGTACCGAAGCTTCCGCAGCAGGGGCCGGAAGACCCCGGACCGTTTGCGTTCGCCTCGGAGGCGCGCGTGCGGCGTATCCTGGGTGAGGCCGGCTTTACGGGCGTCGAAATGGAGGCGTGTCCGCTGCTGCTCGACGCCGCGATCGGTCGCGGCCTCGACGGCGCGGTGCAGGGCGCGCTGGAGATCGGCCCGGTCAGTCGTGCGCTGGAAGGGCAGCCGGAAGAGCTGCGCAAAGCGGCAGCGGCATCGATCCGCGAAGCGCTGACGCCGTTCGCGAAGGGGGATGCCGTGCCGCTTCCGGGATCGGTCTGGATCGTCACCGCAAACGCTACCTGAATACCGTCAATCTGGCCCGATCGCTCCTTTGCATGGGGTTGTTTTCGAAATTTTGATTCCGAAGCGGCTCACGCCCGCTCTTCCCAGATCATCGCCAGGTGCACGATGGTGCGCACCGCGGCCTCCATGTCTTGGCGGCTGACCCATTCCAGCCGCGAATGGAAGGCGTGTTCGCCGGCAAAGATGTTGGGGCAGGGCAGGCCCATGAACGACAGCCGCGAGCCGTCGGTGCCGCCGCGGATCGAGCTGCGCACCGGCTTTAGCCCGGCGCGGCGGATCGCCTCGATGGCGTAGTCGATGATTTCGGGGTGGCGGTCGATCACCTGCTTCATGTTGCGGTATTGCGCCTTGACCTCCATCCGGTAGGTCGAGCGCGGGTAGTCCTTCATCACCCCTTTGACGATGCCTTCGAGCAGGGCTTCCTTTTGCTTCAACCCCTCATCGGTGAAGTCGCGCACGATGAATCCGATTTCGGCTTTCTCCAGCGCTCCGGAAATGCCGACCGGATGCAGAAAACCTTGCTTGCCCTCGGTGGTCTCGGGCGAGCAGGTGTCCTTGGGCAGGCGGTCGATGATGGCGGCCGCGATCTTGATGGCGTGCTCCATCCTGCCCTTGGCAAAGCCCGGATGGGTGGAGACGCCCTCGATGTGGATGGTGACGCCATCCGCCGAGAAGGTTTCGTCCTCGATATGTCCGGCGGTCTCGCCGTCCATCGTATAGGCGAAATCGGCGCCGAGCTTTTTCAGGTCGACCTTGTCGACGCCGCGGCCGATCTCCTCGTCCGGCGTGAACAGGATCTTGATGGTCCCGTGCCTGATGTGGGGGTGGTCGACCAGGAATTGCGCCGCGTCCATGATCTCGGCGAGGCCGGCCTTGTTGTCGGCCCCGAGCAGCGTGGTGCCGTCAGTTGTGATGATGTCATGGCCGATCTGGTCGGCCAGCGCGGGATGATCGGCGGCGCGGATCACCTGCGCGGGATCGGCCGGCAACGGGATGTCGCCGCCGCGGTAATTGCGCACGATCTGCGGCTTGACGTTCGCGCCGGTGCAATCAGGCGAAGTGTCCATGTGCGAGCAGAAGCAGATCACCGGGACTTCCTTGTCGGTATTGGCCGGGATCGTGGCGTAGACATAGCCGTGCGCGTCGAGATGGGCGTCGCCAAGGCCAATCGCCTGCAATTCGGCGACGAGCAGCCGCCCCAGGTTTTTCTGCTTCTCGGTCGAGGGGCAGGTAAGCGAGGCCGGATCGGACTGGGTGTCGATCACGGCATAGCGCAGGAAGCGCTCGGTAACGGTGTGGGTGAAGGCCAAGGGCGAAGCCGGCATGACGGTCCGAAAGCGATGAGGAACGGGGAAGGCTCTATAGCAGAAAAGCGCCATCCCGGGCCCCGCCCGGAATGGCGCTTCTGGCACTGACCGAAAGCGCGTCGCGTCAGACCGCTTCCTTGAGTTCCTTGGCGGCGCGGAAGGCGACTTTCTTGCTGGCCTTGATCTGGATCGGTTCGCCGGTGGCGGGGTTGCGGCCGATGCGGGCGGCCCGCTTGCGGACCTGAAGGATGCCAAGGCCGACGATCCGGATCCGCTCGCCTTTCTTCAAGTGCTTGGCGATCTTGTCGACCATGCCGGTCAGGATCGCCTCGGCGTCCTTCTTGGACAATTCATGGTCCTCCGCGAGCGCGGCTGCCAGGTGCTTGAGTGTGATCGTTGCTGGGGACGCTGCTTTCTTTGCCATGTCTGGCCCTCCTGATGAATGAATGTCTCAAGCGCGTTCGGGAACACCGGGTCGCGCCGGGCAAGACGCGTGGCGCCGTGCCTTGAATACCCGAACAGCAATGCAGCCGGAGCGGAAACGGTTCAAGAAACCCCGATGTGGCAGGCCTTAAACGATTCGGGTGGTGATCGCCTATGCCGTTCTACCTTAAAACACGGCATTATTTGCAATGGCATCAAAGAAATGCCCGGTTGACGCAGGGATTTGCAACCGCCTTGACTAAGACGGGGCAGGCCTTTATGCCCTCGGTGCTGCGCGGATCACGATCTGGCATCCGCGGGAGTAGCTCAGTTGGTTAGAGCGCCGCCCTGTCACGGCGGAGGCCGCGGGTTCGAGTCCCGTCTCTCGCGCCATTTTGGATTTTGCCGCTGATCCCCGGAAGCTGCCGCAAAGCGCGTCGTTATCAACAATGCCCGCCGCCAGCAAAAAGGCCGCCCGAGGGCGGCCGTCATGAATCTCGTCGGGCGATATTGTCTAACGAACCGTTGAAGTTCCAGAGCTGGTGACGACCACCGGCTTGCCCGCTTTTACGACCTGCGCCGTCTGGGTCAAATCCGAACCGGTGCGGGCGGAAATGCCAAGGACCGCCACCGCGATGCCGGCGACAAGGGCGACGATCACGATCTTCAGATGGGTGCTGCGGTCCGCCGAGTGAATGGAGTGATTCATGGGAGCCTCCCGGGCGCCGTTTGGCGTCCTCTGTTGTCAACACGTTTAGGCCCCGTATGTTTCAAAATCGTTTCGCGCGCTCCGCAAAATGGTTTCATCTGGTTGATTGGGCCGTTTCCCGACGTGGCGTGCCGAAGCCCGTGTCCGAGGAAAGGATGCAAAAACGGGAACAAAAACAAGGGGGAACGGCGAGACCATCGGCGGGATCAGTTTGAAGAGGATCGGCAAGCCGGGTGAGACCAAAACCCTTCCCATCAACGGGCGGCGGCGCATTTTGAACAAGCGAAGCGTCCGGCCAATTACCACCGACCTTACGCTTCGCCTCGTCGCGCAACTCGTCATGGTCTCGTCGTGTGTTGCCCGTTGGAATCTCCGTTGAGGCCGACCTTGCCGCGCCGAACCGGCCGCGAGAGCCGACAAGGCGGCTTGTCTTGCGCCCTCTGTTGCGCTGCGCTAAGCCTCCAGAACAATTGAAATCAGCGAATCTGCGGGCCTTGAAACCGCGGAAAAAAGGCAACGCCGATGAGCGGCATCCTGCACAATTACCTCCCGCTTGTGGTGTTCATAGGGGTCGCAAGCCTGATCGGCCTGGCGCTTCTGATTGCGCCGTTCCTGGTCGCGTTCCAGCAACCCGATCCGGAAAAGCTTTCCGCTTATGAATGCGGATTCAACGCGTTCGACGACGCCCGCATGAAGTTCGATGTGCGCTTCTACCTGGTCGCGATCCTCTTCATCATTTTCGACCTCGAAGTGGCGTTCCTGTTTCCGTGGGCGGTCGCCTTCGGCAAGCTCGGCGCTACGGGCTTCTGGTCGATGATGATGTTCCTCGCCGTCCTCACGGTCGGTTTTGCCTATGAGTGGAAGAAGGGCGCGCTGGAATGGGATTGAGCCCGACGGCAATAATGAATTCTTCGCCTGATATCGCGCCGGCGCCAAAGGGCATCCTCGATCCCGCCACCGGCCGGCCGGTCGGCGCCAATGATCCGTACTTCCTTGAGGTCAACCACGAGCTCTCCGACAAGGGCTTCTTCGTGGCCGCCACCGACGACCTGATCACCTGGGCGCGCACGGGATCGCTGATGTGGATGACGTTCGGGCTCGCCTGCTGTGCGGTGGAGATGATGCAGGTGTCGATGCCGCGTTACGACATTGAGCGCTTCGGTTTCGCCCCGCGCGCCTCGCCGCGGCAGTCCGACGTCATGATCGTGGCGGGTACGCTGACCAACAAGATGGCGCCGGCGCTGCGCAAGGTCTACGACCAGATGCCCGAGCCGCGCTACGTCATCTCGATGGGATCATGCGCCAATGGCGGCGGCTACTACCACTATTCCTACTCGGTCGTGCGCGGCTGCGACCGCATCGTGCCGGTCGACATCTACGTGCCGGGATGCCCGCCGACGGCGGAGGCGCTGCTCTACGGCGTGCTGCTGCTGCAGAAGAAGATCCGGCGCATCGGGACCATCGAACGCTAAGGTTTCAGGAAATGGACGACGGCAGGCTCGACGCCCTTGGGCAGACGATCGTGAGCGCGCTTCCCGGCGCGGCGAGCGCCCATTCCATTGCGTTCAACCAGCTCACGGTCACGATCGATGCGCGCCGGGTCGTCGAGGTCGTCAAATTCCTGCGCGACGATCCCTCGCTGCGTTTCGTCAGCTTCACCGACGTGACGGCGGTGGATTATCCCGGCCGCGAGAAGCGCTTTGACGTGGTCTATCATCTGCTGTCGCCGACCCTGAACGAGCGCATCCGCCTGCGCGCCGAGGCCGACGAGACCACCCAGGTGCCGTCGATCATCGAAGTGTTTCCCGGCGCCGACTGGTTCGAGCGCGAGACTTACGACCTCTACGGCGTGATCTTCACCGGCCATCCCGACATGCGCCGGCTCCTGACCGATTACGGCTTCGACGGCCATCCCCTGCGCAAGGACTTTCCGCTCACCGGCTTCGTCGAGGTGCGCTACGACGACCAGGAGAAGCGCGTGCTCTACGAGCCCGTCCGCCTCAACCAGGAATTCCGCAAGTTTGATTTCCTGTCGCCATGGGAGGGCGCGGACTACCCGCTGCCGGGCGACGAGAAGGCTGAGCCGAAGGCCTGACCATGAACGAGCAGAACCTTCGCAATTTTACCATCAATTTTGGGCCGCAGCATCCGGCGGCGCATGGCGTTTTGCGTCTTGTGCTGGAGCTGGACGGCGAAGTCGTCGAACGCGTCGATCCGCATATCGGCCTGCTTCACCGCGGTACCGAAAAGCTGATCGAGCAGAAGACGTATCTGCAGGCGATTCCCTATTTCGACCGGCTCGACTACGTCGCCCCGATGAACCAGGAGCACGCGTTCTGCCTCGCCGCCGAGAAGCTGCTCGGCATTGCGGTGCCGCGCCGCGGCCAGTTGATCCGGGTGCTCTATTGCGAGATCGGCCGCATCCTGTCGCATCTGCTCAATGTCACGACCCAGGCGATGGACGTCGGCGCGCTGACCCCGCCGCTGTGGGGGTTCGAGGAGCGCGAAAAGCTGATGGTGTTCTACGAGCGCGCCTCCGGCTCGCGCATGCACGCGGCCTATTTCCGCCTCGGCGGCGTGCATCAGGACCTGCCGCCAAAGCTGATCGACGACATCGAGGCCTGGTGCGATCCGTTCCTGCAGGTGGTGGCCGACCTCGAAACGCTTCTGACCGGCAACCGCATCTTCAAGCAGCGCAACGTCGACATCGGCGTGGTGACGCTGGCGCAGGCGTGGGCGTGGGGCTTTTCCGGCGTCATGGTGCGAGGCTCCGGCGCGGCCTGGGACTTGCGTAAGTCGCAGCCTTACGAATGCTATGCGGAGATGGATTTCGACATCCCGATCGGCAAGAACGGCGATTGTTACGACCGCTACTGCATCCGCATGGAGGAGATGCGCCAGTCCGTGCGCATCATGAAGCAGTGCATCGCCAAACTGCGCGCGGCCGACGGCCAGGGGCCCGTCGTCGTCGAGGACAACAAGATTGCCCCGCCCAGGCGCGGTGAGATGAAGCGCTCGATGGAAGCGCTGATCCACCACTTCAAGCTCTACACCGAAGGCGTTCGGGTGCCCGCCGGCGAGGTCTACGTCGCGGTCGAGGCGCCGAAGGGCGAGTTCGGCGTCTATCTGGTCGCCGACGGCACCAACAAGCCATACAAGTGCAAGATCCGCGCGCCGGGCTTCGCCCATCTGCAGGCGATGGATTTCATCTGCCGCGGCCATCTGCTCGCCGACGTCTCGGCGATCCTTGGCTCGCTCGACATCGTGTTCGGAGAGGTCGATCGATGATCGCGCAGGCGCCGATCCAGTTCGACCGGGCTTCGGGCGCGCTCGTCGGCGCCAACGCGTGGGAGCGTCTGGCCGCAATGGCGCTGACGCTGGGTTCGAAGGTGAGCGCGAATTTCTCGCATCGCGGCTACAACATGTGCGCCAATCTCCTGCGCACCGCGCTGCCGGCGCGCGGCATCCAGGTCAAGCTCAACCCCGACGCCATCTTCGAGTTTCCCTATGGTGACGGCTACTGGAGCAAGCTGCTCGACCGCAGCTTCCGCTACGAGGACGAACTGGAGCTGCTGTTTCGCGACTCCGCCGACGTCGACTACACGCTGCTCGATTGCGGCGCCAATTATGGCTACTGGTCGGTGCTGGTGTCGAGCCGGCCGTTCGGTTCGCGCAAGGCGATCGCGATCGAACCGTCGTCGCAGAACTTTCCGAAACTGGCCAACAACGCTGGGATCAACGGCGATCGTTTCGAAACCGTCAAATGCGCGATTGGCGCCGCGCGCGGCGCCGCGCGTCTGTCGGGCATCAAGCACGAGGCCTTCAGCATCGCCGGCGAACAATCGGGCGGCGAGGAAGTGCCGGTCATTGCCCTCGACGATCTGCTGGACGACGGCAGGATTTCGGTCGGCGGCAAATACCTGGTCAAACTCGATGTCGAAGGCGTCGAGATCGAAGCCATGAAGGGCGGAACGCGGCTGATGCAGGGTGACAGCATGCTGCTCTGCGAGGAGCACGGCAATGATCCGTTGCATACTGTTTCGCGTCATATCCTCGAACAAACCCCGATGAAGTTAATCGTTCACGATCCCCGCAGCAATCGTTTTGAAACCGTGACCGACCTTTCGATTCTCGATCGGATCAAGGTTTCATCCCACGTCGGCTACAACGTGTTCGGCACCGCAAGCGCGTTCTGGCTCGCCCGGATCGACGCGCTCAATGCGAAAGCCGCGCGTCGCGCGCAATGAGAGACTGAAACGATGTCCGTCCGCCGCCTCGCACCCAAGGAACTGCAGCCCGCGAGCTTTGCGTTCTCTGAAGAGAACCTTGCCTTTGCAAGGAACGAGATCGCGAAATACCCGCCAGGGCGCCAGGCGTCGGCGGTGATCGCGATCCTGTGGCGCGCCCAGGAGCAGCATCGGGGATGGGTTTCGGAAGCCGCGATCCGCGCGGTCGCCGAGTTGCTGGAGATGCCTTACATCCGCGTGCTCGAGGTGGCGACCTTCTACACCATGTTCCAGCTGCAACCGGTCGGCACCAAGGCCCATGTCCAGGTCTGCGGCACCACGCCCTGCCGCTTGCGCGGCGCCGGCGACCTGATCGAGGTGTGCCAGAGCCGTATCCATCATGATCCCTTCGAACTGTCGAAGGATGGCGATTTCAGCTGGGAAGAAGTCGAGTGCCTGGGCGCCTGCGTGAACGCGCCGATGGTGCTGATCTGGAAGGATACTTACGAGGATCTCACCCGCGAGAGCTTCGGCAAGGTGCTGGACGGCTTTGCCACGGGCAAGCCGCCGAAGCCCGGACCGCAGATCGACCGTCAGTTTTCCGCGCCGGTGGGCGGGCCGACGACGCTGAAGGAAACAACGTGAGACGTGACGCCAAATTGCCCGCGGAAGGGCCGGAGAGGGACAGCGCGATGAGCAAATGGCGCTATATCGGCATGCATGCGATCGTGGCGGCGGCGTTCATTTTTGTCCTGCAGCGCTACGGGCTGAGCGCGACGCTGGAATCCAGCCTGTTGTGGGCGATGATCTTCGGCGGCTGCGCCGCGGGTCTCGCCTACGCCCAGTCCAATCGCTGATCCTTTAGGAAGCTTCAAGTCATGCTCGACGACAGGGATCGCATCTTCAGGAACCTCTACGGCCTTCACGATTGGGGGCTGGAGGGCGCACGTCGCCGCGGCGCGTGGGACGGCACCAGGACGATCATCGACAAGGGCCGCGACTGGATCATCAACGAGATGAAGGCGTCGGGCCTTCGGGGCCGCGGCGGCGCCGGCTTTCCGACCGGTTTGAAATGGTCGTTCATGCCGAAGGAATCGACCGACGGCCGGCCGAGCTATCTCGTGGTCAATGCCGACGAGTCCGAACCCGGCACCTGCAAGGATCGGGAGATCATGCGGCACGATCCGCATCTCCTGGTCGAGGGCTGCCTGCTGGCGAGCTTCGCGATGAACGCGCATGCCTGCTACATCTATGTGCGCGGCGAGTTCATCCGCGAGCGCGAGCATCTGCAGGCCGCGATCGATCAGGCCTATGCGGCGAAGCTGGTGGGCAAGGACAACGTCAATGGCTGGCCGTTCGACATCTATGTCGCCCACGGCGCCGGCGCCTATATCTGCGGCGAGGAGACGGCGCTGCTGGAGAGCCTCGAGGGCAAGAAGGGCCAGCCGCGGCTGAAACCGCCGTTCCCGGCCAATGTCGGGCTCTATGGCTGTCCGACCACCGTCAACAACGTCGAATCGATCGCGGTCGCGCCCGACATTCTCAGGCGCGGCGCGGCGTGGTTTGCCGCCATCGGCCGGCCCAACAATGTCGGCACCAAGCTGTTTTGCATTTCCGGCCATGTCGAGCGGCCCTGCAACGTCGAAGAGGCGATGGGGATTCCGTTCCGTGAATTGATCGAGCGGCATTGCGGCGGCGTTCGCGGCGGCTGGGACAATCTGAAGGCCGTGATCCCCGGCGGCTCGTCGGTGCGCATGGTGCCGGCCGATCAGATCATCGACACGCCGATGGATTTCGACAGCCTCGGAAAGTTGCGCTCCGGCCTCGGCACCGCCGCCGTGATCGTGATGGACAAGTCGACCGACCTGATCCGGGCGATCGCGCGGATCTCCTATTTCTACAAGCACGAGAGCTGCGGCCAGTGCACCCCCTGCCGCGAGGGCACGGGGTGGATGTGGCGGGTGCTGACGCGCATGGCCGAGGGCCGCGCCCACAAGCGCGAGATCGACATGCTGTTGGAGGTGACCAAGCAGGTCGAAGGCCACACCATCTGTGCGCTCGGCGACGCCGCCGCATGGCCGATCCAGGGACTGATCACCCATTTCCGCCACGAGATCGAGGCGCGCATCGACCAGTATTCGCACAAGGCCGACATCGACGACGCCGGCGTGCGCGATCCCACGCACATGGTCGCGGCGGAGTGATGCCGATGGCGCAATCGGGCTTCTGGTGGCAGAGATACGGGACGCTGGCGCAGATGGCGCAGGCGGGGGTGGCCCTGCTCGGCGTTATCGCGATCATGTTGCAGGTCGAGGAGATCCGGAGCAACAACCGGGCGACGAGCGCGCGGCAGGCGTTTCTCGGCTATACAGATCTCGCGTTCAAGAACCCGAAATTCTCGCTGCCCGACTACGAGGCCATCAAGGCCGCCGGCCGCAATGAACGGGAGCAATATGAGAGCTTTGTCTCGTATTTTCTCTATGCCTGCGAGGAGACGATCGCCGCTTTCGCCGACAAGCGCGAGTGGCGGGCCTCCTGTGACTACGAACTAAAGCCGCATTTGCCGTTCCTGTGCGAAAGGGGCGCCGTGGAGCCGGCCTTTCTCGACACTTACGGCCCCGAGACCCGGCAGTGGATCCGGGCGTCGCTGAAGGCCGCCAGCGTTGCACCGCCGGAATGCAAGCCGGGAAAGACGTGAGACAGCCATGACCAAACTGATCATCGACGGCAAAGAGATCGATGTGCCCGCAGAGTACACGCTGCTGCAGGCGTGCGAGGCGGCGGGCGCCGAGATTCCGCGCTTCTGCTACCACGAGCGGCTGTCGATCGCCGGCAATTGCCGGATGTGCCTGGTCGAGGTGAAGGGTGGTCCGAAGCCGGTGGCGAGCTGCGCCTGGGGCGTGCGCGACTGCCGGCCCGGCCCGAAGGGCGAGCCGCCGGAAATCTCGACGCGTTCGCCGATGGTGAAGAAGGCGCGCGAAGGCGTGATGGAATTCCTGCTGATCAACCACCCGCTGGATTGCCCGATCTGCGACCAGGGCGGCGAGTGCGACCTGCAGGACCAGGCGATGGGCTACGGCGTCGATACCTCGCGCTTTGCCGAGAACAAGCGCGCGGTCGAGGACAAATACCTGGGCGCGCTGGTCAAGACGTCGATGAACCGCTGCATCCAGTGCACGCGCTGCGTCCGTTTCTCCGCCGAGGTGTGCGGCGTGCCGGAAATGGGCGCCACCGGCCGTGGCGAGGACATGGAGATCACGACCTACCTGGAACAGGCGCTGAGTTCGGAACTGCAGGGCAATCTGGTCGATATCTGCCCCGTCGGCGCGCTGACCTCGAAACCCTATGCGTTCGCCGCGCGCCCGTGGGAACTTGGCAAGACGCAGTCGGTCGACGTCATGGACGGCGTCGGTTCGGCGATCCGCGTCGACACCCGCGGCCGCGAGGTGATGCGGATCCTGCCGCGGATCAACGAGGCCGTGAACGAGGAATGGATTTCCGACAAGACCCGCCACATCGTCGATGGCTTGCGGACGCAGCGGCTTGACCGGCCCTATATCCGCGAGAACGGCAAGCTCCGCGCCACGTCCTGGCCCGAGGCTTTTGCTGCTATCGCCGCCAAGGCCGGTCGAATCGACGGGCGGCGGATCGGCGCGGTGGCCGGCGATCTTGCGGCGGTCGAGGAGATGTTCGCGCTGAAGGAGCTGTTGGCGAAGTGCGGCTCCGCCAATCTGGCGGTACAGGGCGGCGATGCCTTCGACCCCCGCGCCGGCCGCGCGAGCTACATCTTCAACCCGACCATTGCCGGCATCGAGCAGGCCGACGCGCTGCTGATCATCGGCTCGAACCCGCGCAAGGAAGCGGCCGTCCTCAACGCGCGCATCCGCAAGCGCTGGCGCACCGGTCAACTCAAGGTCGGCGTGATCGGCGCCAGGGCCGATCTCACCTATGATTACGACTATCTCGGCGCGGGTACGGATTCGCTCGGCGAACTCGCCGGCGGCAAGCATTCCTTTGCCAACGTGCTGAAGGAAGCCGCAAAGCCGATCGTGCTGGTCGGCGCCGGGGCGTTCGCCCGCCACGATGGCGCGGCGGTGCTGGCGCTGGCGGCAAAGATCGCGGCTGACCTCGGCGCGTTCAAGGACGGCTGGAACGGCTTTGCCGTGCTGCAGGATACCGCCTCCCGCGTCGGTGCGCTGGATATCGGCTTAGCGCCCGGACCGGGCGGCCTCAACCTCGCGCAGATGACGACCTACGGCACACTCGACGTGCTGTTTCTGCTCGGCGCCGACGAGGTCAAGGTGCCGGACGGCACCTTCGTGGTGTATGTCGGCACCCATGGCGACCGCGGCGCGCATCGCGCCGACGTCATCCTTCCGGGCGCGGCCTATACCGAAAAATCCGGCCTCTACGTCAACACCGAGGGCAGGGTGCAGATCGCCAATCGCGCCGCGTTTCCGCCCGGCGAGGCCCGCGAGGACTGGGCGATCATCCGCGCGCTCTCCGATGTGCTGGGCAAGCGGTTGCCCTACGATTCGCTGCCGGCGCTGCGCCAGGCCATTTCCAAATCGGCGCCGCATTTGATGCGGGTCGACCAGGTCGAGCCCGGCAAGGCCGAGGACGTCAAGGCGTTGGCGGCCAGCGGCGGCAAGATCGACAAGACGCCGTTCACGACGACGATCGAGGATTTCTATCTGACCAACCCGATCGCGCGGGCCTCGGCGGTCATGGCGGAGTGCTCCCGGCTGGCGTCCGGGAAAATGCTGACGGCAGCGGAGTGAGCGTGACCTGATGGCTGATTTCCTCGCAAGCCCGTTCTGGACCGGCTTCCTCTGGCCGCTGATCGTGATGATCGCGCAGAGCGTCCTGTTGCTCGTCGTGCTCCTGGTTGCGATCGCCTACATCCTGCTCGCCGACCGCAAGATCTGGGCGGCGGTGCAGATCCGTCGAGGCCCCAACGTGGTGGGTCCGTGGGGCCTGCTGCAGTCGTTCGCGGACCTCTTAAAGTTCGTGCTGAAGGAGCCGATCATCCCGGCCGGCGCCAACAAGGGCGTGTTCCTGCTGGCGCCGCTGGTGTCCTGCGTGCTGGCGCTCGCCGCCTGGGCCGTGATCCCGATGGATCTCGGCTGGGTGATCGCCGACATCAATGTCGGCGTCCTCTACATCTTCGCGATTTCGTCGCTGTCGATCTACGGCATCATCATGGCCGGCTGGTCGTCGAACTCCAAATATCCGTTCATGGCAGCACTTCGCTCCGCCGCGCAGATGGTTTCCTATGAGGTTTCGATCGGCTTCGTCATCATCACGGTCCTGCTGTGCGCGGGCTCGCTCAATCTCTCCGCCGTGGTCGAGGCGCAGAATACAAGAGGCTTCGCCAGCCTGATCGGCCTGCCGCAGCTGACCTTCCTGAACTGGTACGTCTGGCCGCTGTTTCCGATGTTCGTGGTGTTCTACGTCTCGGCGCTGGCCGAAACCAACCGGCCGCCCTTCGATCTCGTTGAAGCGGAATCCGAGCTGGTGGCGGGCTTCATGGTCGAATACGGCTCGACGCCGTATTTGCTGTTCATGCTCGGCGAGTATGTCGCGATCACCACGATGTGCGCGATGGCGACGATCCTGTTCCTTGGCGGATGGCTGCCGCCGGTGGCGCTGCCACCGTTCACCTGGATACCGGGGGCGGTGTGGTTTGCGCTGAAGCTGTTCTTCATGTTCTTCCTGTTCGCGATGGCGAAGGCGATCGTGCCGCGGTACCGCTACGATCAGCTGATGCGGTTGGGATGGAAGGTGTTTCTGCCGCTCTCGTTGGCGATGGTGGTGATCGTCGCGGGTGTGCTGCAGTTGACGGGGATCGCACCGAAATGAGGGGGAAACACCATGACGCTATCGACCGCCGGCCTGATCGGCGCCGCCGTGGGATTGGCGGCGTCGAGCCTGTTCTATTTCGTGGTGACGTTCTTGCTCAAGCGCCAGCCGGTCGAAACAACCGGCAGTGCGGAGGAGCGCGAACGCGGAGCGGCGGTCATTCAAATGATCTTGCTCGCCGACATTCCGCTCATGACCGCGGTTGGTTACTACGTCGGTCAGCTCCTTTAGTGGTGGCTGGGGCCTGCGGCAGAAAGAGGACCTGCGCATGAGTGTCAATATCAACGCAACGGCCCGCGCGCTCCTGCTGAGCGAATTCGTATCGGCGTTCTTTCTCGCCATGCGGTATTTCTTCAAGCCGAAGCCGACGCTGAACTATCCCTTTGAGAAAGGGCCGATCTCGCCGCGCTTCCGTGGCGAGCATGCGCTGCGCCGCTATCCCAATGGCGAGGAACGCTGCATCGCCTGCAAGCTGTGCGAGGCGATCTGCCCGGCCCAGGCCATCACCATCGAGGCCGGCCCGCGCCGCAACGACGGCACCCGCCGCACCGTGCGCTACGACATCGACATGGTGAAATGCATCTACTGCGGCCTGTGCCAGGAAGCCTGTCCGGTCGATGCCATCGTCGAGGGACCGAACTTCGAATTCGCGACCGAGACCCGCGAGGAACTCTATTATGACAAGGCGAAACTGCTCGCCAATGGCGACCGCTGGGAGCGCGAGCTTGCGAAGTCGATCGAACTCGACGCGCCGTACCGGTGAGGTGAAGGCATGATTGAAATTTCTATGTCATTCCGGGGCGCGCGAAGCGTGAACCACGATGTGCAATTGCACATCGGGGAATCTCGAGATTCCGGGTCTGGTCATTCGGACCATCCCGGAATGACGGGGAACAACCGATGATCCTTCCCGCGCTGTTCTTCTATCTCTTTGCCGGCGTCTGCGTGGCTTCCGCGGTGATGGTCATTGTGTCGCGCAATCCCGTGCATTCCGTGCTCTATCTGATCCTGGCCTTCGTCAACGCCGCCGGCCTGTTCCTGCTGATGGGCGCCGAGTTTCTGGCGATGATCCTGATCGTGGTCTATGTCGGCGCGGTCGCGGTGCTGTTCCTGTTCGTGATCATGATGCTCGACGTGGATTTCGCCGAACTGCGCGAGGGCTTTCTGGAATATGTGCCGATCGGTCTCGTGATCGGCGCGATCTTTCTCGCGGAGTTGCTGCTGGTCGGCGGCAGCTGGGTGATCAATCCCGGTACGGCCAAGCAGATTACGGCGGCGATCCCGACCAATGTCAGCAACACCGAGGCGCTCGGGCTCGTGCTCTACACCCGCTACATCCATTACTTCCAGCTGGCGGGGATGGTGTTGCTGGTGGCGATGATCGGCGCCATCGTGCTGACGCTGCGCCACAAGGCAAACGTCAAGCGGCAGGACATCAACGTGCAAAACGCACGGACACCGGAACTGGCGATGGCCGTGCGCAAGGTGGCGTCGGGCCAGGGGCTGCAGGACGCGGACGCGCCGGAGTGGGTGAAATGACGATCGGGCTCGGTCATTATCTCGCGGTCGGCGCCATCCTGTTTACGCTTGGCATCCTCGGCATCTTCCTCAACCGCAAGAACATCATCGTCATCCTGATGTCGATCGAGCTGATCCTGCTCGCTGTCAATATCAACCTGGTGGCGTTCTCGACCTTTCTGGGCGACATCGTCGGCCAGGTGTTCGCGCTGCTGGTGCTGACGGTCGCCGCGGCCGAGGCGGCGATCGGTCTGGCGATACTGGTCGTCTATTTCCGCAACCGCGGCTCGATCGCGGTTGAGGACGTCAATATGATGAAGGGCTAAGGGCGCAATGGTTCAGGCAATCGTCTTTCTGCCGCTGCTGGGCGCCATTCTGGCCGGCCTGATTGCGATCTTCGGGGCGCATGTGCGCAATCCGAGCGGCGATGCCGTTGAACATCACGATGGCGGGCACGGCGCTCTCGCCCACGCGACGCATGACGACCCTGCGCACGACGATCAGGGCCATGACGACCACCACGCCTCCGAGCCGCCGGCGCAGGGCTCGCGCGCGGCGGAGCTGATTACGACAGGCCTGCTGATGGTCTCGGCGGCGCTGTCCTGGGTGGCGCTGGTCGATGTCGGCTTCATGCAGCACGATGTGCGGATCGCGCTGTTCCCTTGGATCAACTCCGGCGATCTGCAGGTCGCGTGGGCTTTGCGCGTCGATACGCTGACCGCCGTGATGCTGGTGGTGGTCAACACCGTCTCGGCGCTCGTGCATCTGTATTCCATCGGCTACATGGACGAGGACCCGCATCGGCCGCGGTTCTTCGCCTACCTGTCGCTGTTCACCTTCGCCATGCTGATGCTGGTGACGTCGGACAATCTGGTCCAGATGTTCTTCGGCTGGGAGGGCGTTGGCCTCGCGAGCTACCTGCTGATCGGGTTCTGGTACAAGAAGCCGTCGGCGAATGCTGCGGCGATCAAGGCCTTCGTGGTCAACCGGGTCGGCGATTTCGGTTTCGCGCTCGGCATTTTCGCGGTGTTCATGCTGCTCAACACCACCGATTTCGAGACCATCTTCGCCGGCGCGCCGGCGCTGTCGGGCAAGACCATCAATTTCCTCGGCTGGCAGGCGGATGCGCTGACGCTGATTTGCCTGCTGCTGTTCATGGGCGCGATGGGCAAATCGGCCCAGTTCCTGCTGCACACCTGGCTGCCGGACGCGATGGAGGGTCCGACGCCGGTCTCCGCGCTGATCCACGCCGCGACCATGGTGACGGCCGGGGTGTTCATGGTGGCGCGGCTGTCGCCGCTGTTCGAACTGGCGCCCAACGCGCAGGCCGTCGTGATGTTCTTCGGCGCCACCACCGCGTTCTTTGCCGCGACCGTCGGCCTGGTCCAGAACGACATCAAGCGCATCGTCGCCTATTCGACCTGTTCGCAGCTCGGCTACATGTTCGTGGCGATGGGGGCGGGGGCCTATTCGGTCGGCATATTCCACCTGTTCACTCACGCCTTCTTCAAGGCGCTGCTGTTCCTGGGGTCGGGCTCGGTGATCTACGCGATGCACCACGAGCAGGACATCCGCAACATGGGCGGGCTGTGGCGGAAGATCCCCTACACCTATGCCGTCATGGTGATCGGGACGCTGGCGCTGACCGGCTTTCCCCTGACAGCCGGCTATTTCTCAAAGGACGCGATCATCGAAGCCGCCTACGTCTCGCGCAACCCGCTGGCGTTCTACGGCTTCCTGATGACGGTCGTGGCGGCGGGGCTGACCTCGTTCTATTCATGGCGCCTGATCTTCAAGACCTTCCACGGCGAGCCGCACGACCAGAAGCACCACGACGCCGCGCACGAGGCGCCGTTGTGGATGCTGGTCCCGATCGGCGTCCTCGCCGCCGGTTCCATCCTGGCCGGTTTCCCGTTCAAGGAACTGTTCGCAGGCCATGGCGTGGCCGAGTTCTTCCGGGAGTCGCTCAAGATGCACCCGAGCATCATCGACGATATCCACCATGCGCCGCGCGCGGTCGCGTTGCTGCCGACGGTGATGATGGTGCTCGGATTCCTGGTGTCGTGGCTGTTCTACATCCGCCGGCCCTATATTCCGGTCGAACTCGCCAACCAGCACGAGATGCTCTACCGGTTCCTGCTCAACAAATGGTATTTCGACGAGCTATATGAATTCATCTTCGTCCGGCCGGCGAAGTGGCTCGGCGACTTTCTCTGGAAGAAGGGCGACGGCTACGTCATCGACGGCTTCGGGCCGGACGGCGTGTCGGCGCGGGTGCTCGATGTCACCCGCAATGTGGTGAAGATCCAGACCGGCTATCTCTACCACTATGCCTTTGCGATGCTGATCGGCGTCGCGGGGCTGATCACCTGGTTCATGTTCGGGCTGGGAGGCCAGTGATGACGACCTGGCCCATTCTTTCGGTCGTCACCTTCCTGCCGGTGCTCGGCGCGCTGGTGATCTACCTCAACCGCGGCGACGACGAGGCGGCCAGGCGCAATTCGCGCTGGATCGCGCTGTGGACCACGCTCGTCACCTTCGCGGTATCGCTGATCCTGGTCTGGCGTTTCGACGCCACCAACCCTGACTTCCAGTTCGTGGAGAAGGCGAACTGGCTCGCCAGCGGCATCAACTACCACATGGGTGTCGACGGCATCTCGCTGCCTTTCGTGATCCTGACCACCGCCTTGATGCCATTCTGCATTGTCGCGAGCTGGAAGTCGGTCACGGTACGCGTGCGTGAATACATGATGGCGTTCCTGCTGCTGGAAACGCTGATGGTCGGCACCTTCTCGGCGCTCGATCTCGTGCTGTTCTACCTGTTCTTCGAGGGCGGCCTGATCCCGATGTTCCTGATCATCGGCGTCTGGGGCGGCCCGCGCCGGGTCTACGCATCCTTCAAGTTCTTCCTGTACACGCTGCTGGGCTCGGTGCTGATGCTGCTGGCAATCATGGCGCTGTACTGGAACGCCGGCACCACCGATATCCCGACCCTGATGCGCACGGCGGTGCCGCGGTCGTTGCAGACCTGGGCGTGGCTGGCGTTCTTTGCCTCGTTCGCAGTGAAGATGCCGATGTGGCCGGTGCATACCTGGCTGCCGGACGCCCATGTCGAGGCGCCGACGGCGGGATCGGTGATCCTGGCGGCGATCCTGCTGAAGATGGGCGGCTACGGCTTCCTGCGCTTCTCGCTGCCGATGTTCCCGCTGGCCTCGCACGACTTCGCGCCGCTGATCTTCTCGCTGTCGGCGATCGCCATCGTCTACACCTCGCTGGTGGCCCTGATGCAGGAAGACATCAAGAAGCTGATCGCCTATTCATCGGTGGCGCATATGGGCTTCGTCACCATGGGCATCTTTGCCGCCACAACCCAGGGGGTGGCGGGCGGCATATTCCAGATGGTGTCGCACGGCATCGTCTCGGGCGCGCTGTTCCTGTGCGTGGGCATCGTCTATGACCGCATGCACACGCGCGAGATTGCGGCCTATGGCGGCCTCGTCAACCGCATGCCGCTTTATGCGCTGGTGTTCATGGTATTCACCATGGCCAATGTCGGCCTGCCCGGCACTAGCGGCTTCGTCGGCGAGTTCATGACGCTGCTCGGCACCTTCAAGGTCTCGATCCCGACCGCGACCATCGCCACGCTCGGGGTGATCCTGTCGGCGTGCTACGCGCTCTGGCTCTACCGAAAGGTCGTGTTCGGTGCGATGTACAAGCCGGCGCTCGCCGGTATCAAGGATCTGACGTTCCGTGAAAGCCTGCTGCTGTTCCCGCTGGTATTCCTCACCATCCTGTTCGGCATCTATCCGAATCCGGTGCTCGACATGTCGGCGGCTTCGGTCCAGCAACTCGTCAATAACTACAATGCCGCCGTGACTGCCGTGAAGGCAGCCGCGCTGGTGGTCCAATAACGTTGCGTTTGCAGGTGAAGCGGATGCCGTTTTGCCTGAACAAAGCGCGCCAGGGATAGTTCGACATGAGCTTTTCGAGTGCAGGTTATCAGTTGCTGCCGGTGCTGCCGGAACTGGTGCTGGCGGTTGGGGCCATGGCGCTGCTGATGCTCGGCGCCTATCGCGGCGGCGAGGGAACCACCCGGCTGGTCACCGCCCTGGCGTTCGCGCTGCTGGTCGTCACCGGCGCGCTGGTACTGCTGCTGCCCGCCGGCAAGCTGATGACCTTCGGCGGCAGCTTCATCGTCGATGATTTTGCCCGCTTCCTGAAGATCCTGGCCCTGATCGCTTCGGCGGCGACCGTGATCCTTTCGGTGGAGTTCCTGGCCGATCCGTCGCGGCGCATTTTCGAGTACCCGATCCTGGTGCTGCTCTCCACGCTCGGCATGATGGTGCTGATCTCGGCCGGCGACCTGATCATGCTCTATCTCGGGCTCGAGTTGATGTCGCTTGCGCTGTATGTGGTGGCCGCCAGCAACCGCGACAACGTCAAGTCGACCGAGGCCGGGCTGAAGTACTTTGTGCTCGGCGCGTTGTCGTCGGGCATGCTGCTTTACGGCGCCTCGCTGATCTACGGTTTCACCGGGACAGTCGATTTTGCCGGCATCGCCGCCGCGGTGAAGACCGGCAGCGTCGGCATCGTCTTCGGCCTGGTGTTCCTGTTGGCCGGGCTCTGCTTCAAGGTCTCGGCGGTGCCGTTCCACATGTGGACGCCCGACGTCTATGAGGGCGCGCCGACGCCGGTCACCGCCTTTTTCGCTTCGGCGCCGAAGGTCGCGGCGCTGGCGGTATTTACCCGCGTGACGCTGACGGCGTTTCCGGGCATCGTCCCGCAATGGCAGCAGATCGTCGTGTTCGTCGCCATCGCCTCGATGGCGCTGGGATCGTTCGCCGCGATCGGGCAGAAGAACATCAAGCGCCTGATGGCCTATTCCTCGATCGGCCATATGGGGTTTGCGCTGGTCGGCCTTGCGGCGGGCACCGTCGAGGGCGCGCAGGGCGTGCTGGTCTATATCGCGATCTATGTCGCGATGACGCTGGGTTCCTTCGCGGTGATCCTGACGATGAAGCGCAACGGTCAGCCGGTGGAGCAGATCGGCGATTTCGCCGGGCTGTCGCGCACCAACCCGTTGCTGGCGTTCTTTTTCGCGATGCTGCTGTTCTCGCTGGCCGGCATTCCGCCGCTGGCGGGTTTCTTCGCCAAATGGTACGTGTTCGTGGCCGCGATCAAGGCGGATCTGTTCACGCTCGCCGTTATCGGCGTGCTAGCAAGCGTCGTGGGCGCGTTCTACTATCTCACCATCATCAAGGTGATGTATTTCGACGAGCCCGCCGGACAGATCGATCCGATGCGGGTCGAGCTACGGACGGTGCTGGCGGTAGCCGGCATCTTCAACATCCTCTTCTTCGTCTATCCGGGGCCGCTGGTCAGCGTCGCCACGGCCGCGGCGAAGTCGCTGTTCTAGAGCGCATGATCCCGAAAGAGCGGCCCCGCTTTTCGAAGCGGATCATGCGCAGAAAAAACTGGAAATGACCTTCTCGCTCGGTCCCAAGGCCCTGACGGCGGGGTATCGGCTCGTCGCCTTCGATCGGATCGGCTCGACCAACGCCGAAGCCATGTCGCGCGCCCGCGAGGGCGAACGCGGCCCGATCTGGTTCGTCACGCCGGAACAGACCGCGGGGCGGGGCCGCCGGCAGCGCGCCTGGGTCGCCCCGCGCGGCAACCTCGCCAGCAGCGTTCTCGAAGTCATGGACGTCTCGCCGGGCATCGCGGCCACGCTGGGCTTTGCCGCGGGCCTGGCGCTGGAGCGCGCGCTGCAACAAGTGAGCGTCGAAGCCAATGTGCGGCGGGCCGGCGCGAACCCGCTGAAATACGCCCTGAAATGGCCCAACGATGTCATGGCGGAGCGGAAGAAGCTCGCCGGCATCCTGCTCGAAGCGGAGGCCGTGGCCGGCAACCGGCTTGCGGTGGTGGTCGGCATCGGCACCAACGTCGTCGCTTCGCCTACGGATACGCCGACCCCGGCGACTTCGCTGGCTGCGCTCGGTGTCGAGGTCGATGCGTCGGAGCTGTTCACCGCACTGTCGGAGGCCTGGGTCGAGCTTCACGGCATCTGGGACGGGGCCCGTGGCTTTGCCGAAATCCGCAAGCTGTGGCTGGAGCGGGCGTTTGGCCTTGGCGAAGCGGTCGCGATCCGCACCGGCGCCGAGACTATCGAAGGCACTTTCGATACCATCGATGACGTGGGATGCCTGATCGTCCGGACGCTGGAAGGCACGCGCAAGCCGATCGCCGCGGGCGAGGTCTATTTCGGCGCGGCGGCGTCCATGGGAGCAAGCTGATGGCGCGGCCTGACGAATTGACCTTTGCGCCGCTCGGCGGCGTCGGCGAGATCGGCATGAACCTGTCGATCTACGGGCTCGGCAACCGCCACCAGCGGTCCTGGCTTGCGGTCGATCTCGGCGTCTCCTTTGGCGACGAGGAGCATCTGCCGGGTATCGACCTGATCATGCCCGACATCCGCTTCCTGGAAAAGGAGCGCAAGAACCTGGTCGGCCTGGTGCTGACGCATGCCCATGAGGACCATTTCGGCGCGATCATGGATCTGTGGCCGAAACTGCAATGCAAGATCTACGCGACCAAGTTCAGCGCCGCGCTGTTCGAGGCCAAATGCGCCGCCGAGCGCAATCCGCCGAAAATCCCGGTGACGGTGGTGCCTTCGGGCGGCCGCATCGAACTCGGGCCGTTCGGCGTCGAGTTCATCCCGGTCGCGCATTCGATTCCGGAATCGCATGCGCTGGCGATCCACACCTCCGCCGGCACCGTGCTGCATACCGGCGACTGGAAGATCGATCCGACGCCGATCATCGGCCTGCCGACCGACGAGCGGCGGTTGCGCGAACTCGGTGACGCCGGCGTGCTGGCGCTGATCGGGGATTCCACCAATGCAGTGCGCGAGGGACGATCGCCCTCGGAGACCGAGGTCGCCGCCACCATCACCAAGCTGGTGATGGCGGCGAAGGGCCGGGTTGCCGTGACGACATTCGCCTCCAACGTCGCCCGGCTGAAGGCGGTGGCGATCGCGGCCAAGGCCGCCGACCGCGAGGTGGTGGTGGTCGGCCGCGCCATGGAGCGGGTGGTGCAGGTCGCCCGCGAAACCGGCTATCTCGACGGCGTGCAGAACTTCCGCGGCGCCGACCTCTACGGCCATTTTCCGCCCAACAAGGTGCTGGCGCTATGCACCGGCAGCCAGGGCGAGCCGCGCGCGGCGCTGGCGCGGATCGCCAATGACGACCATCCGCAGGTGACGCTGAACAAGGGCGACTGCGTGATCTTCTCCTCGCGCACCATCCCCGGCAACGAGAAGGCGGTCGGCGCCATCATCAACGGCCTGGTGACCCAGGGCATCGATGTCATCACCGACCGAACCGATCTGGTCCATGTTTCCGGCCATCCGCGCCGCGACGAGCTGCGCGACATGATCTCGTGGGTGCGCCCGCAGCTCTTGATCCCCGTCCACGGCGAAGCCCTGCATCTGGCCGAGCACGCCAAGCTGGCGCGCGCCGCCGGCGTCCCCAAGGTCGTGGTCTGCCGCAACGGCGATCTGGTCAAGCTCGGACCTGGCGACCCCGGCATCATCGAGCAATTGCCGTCGGGCCGGCTCTACAAGGACGGCAATATCCTGGAGGACTCGAAGTCCCGCGCCGTGGTCGAACGGCGGCGGATGGGGTTTGCGGGATGTGCATTCGTGGCGATCGCCCTGACCGACAAGGGCGAACTGGTCGACGACCCCGAGGTTGATCTTGTCGGCATCCCCGAGAAGAATGCGGCCGGCGAGGTCATCGACGAGATCGTGTTCGACGTGGTGGTTTCCACGGTCGAGGGCCTGCCGCGGGTGCGGCGGCGCGACGCCGACGCGACGGCGGAATCGGTTCGCCGCGCGGTGCGTGCGGTCATCAACGAGCACTGGGGCAAGAAGCCGATCTGCCTCGTTCATGTTCTGACGGTTTGACGCGCGGGGTGGCGCGCCAGAGGGTGATGGAGGGAATTTCATGCTGGGCCGGCTCAATCACGTCGCGATCGCGGTCAAGGACGCGGAAAAGGCCGCGAAGATTTATGCCGGGGCGTTCGGAGCTGAAATCTCCGGCGCGGTGCCGCTGCCCGAGCATGGCGTCATCACCGTGTTCGTGACGCTGCCCAACACCAAGATCGAGTTCATCCAGCCGCTCGGCGAGGCCTCGCCGATCGCCAAATTCGTCGAACGCAACGCTGATGGCGGCATCCATCACATCTGCTACGACGTGCCCGACATCATCGCCGCGCGCGACCGGCTGATCAAGGAGGGCGCACGCGTGCTTGGCGACGGCGTGCCGAGGATCGGCGCCCACGGCAAGCCAGTGCTGTTCTTTCATCCGAAGGATTTCTCCGGCGCGCTCGTCGAAATCGAGCAGGCCTGAACCCGGATGATCTACAGCATTTCGACGGCGCTTGCGATCTACTTCGTGCTCTGGTGGCTGGTGCTGTTCCTGACGCTGCCCTTCGGTGTCCGTAGCCAGCACGAGGACGGCGACAGTGTGCCCGGCACCGACCCCGGCGCGCCGGTGCTGGCGCGGATGGGGCGCAAGCTGCTCTGGACCACGCTGATCTCGGGCGTCCTGTTTGCCATCGGAATGTGGGCGTATCATCAGGGCTATTTCAACATCGAGCGGCTGTCGAAGCTGATGGGAACGCCGTTCTGACGTCGAGGCCTGGCGGGAGTCCTCAAACCTTCTCTAGGGCGACGACGCCCTCGATTTCGGTGATCAGGTTCCGCCACGCGGAATCGATTTCGGCCGACCATTCGGACCCCAGAACCTCCCGCAGTGTCCCGGCGATCACGCCGAAGAACGCGATGAACAATTCACGCGGCGTGCCGTAGGCGTCGTGCGAGGATATCTCGCACGCGATCAGGCGGAAATGGCCGGTGCGCTCACCCGCGAAGTCCAGGATCGCTTCAATCGTCAGCGCCAGCATTGAACCCTTGACCAGTTCGCTGCCCTCGCTCCGGAACATCGTCCGCGCTTCCGGGTGCGCATCGAACAGGCGGCGATAGACGAGGGGGGTCAAGTCGTCGCAGCGCTCGGCGGCGATCTCAAAACTTAGTTCGATCGCATTCGGTCGGGCCATGCGTCGTCTACGCGACCTCTCGATCCGTTGATGTGTTTATCAGGCCGCCTCGTCCGAAAAAGCGTCTCAAAAAAAGAGCAGGGCGTCAGCCCTGCTCAAAAATTGTGTCGACCCTTGTTTCCTCGCAAAGTTGGATTTGCTCTTGATTGACGAGGCGACGCTGCTTGTGCGCGTCAGGGTTCCTCCCGAGACTTGGACCACCAAGCTTGAGCCTCTCGGCCAGCCTGAGCCCGAAGTCGTAGACCATCTTTTTGATCTTGTCATCATCTTCAGCAACGAATGTTCAAAATTCCAGCATTGTGCGAAAGAAAATGACCACTTCCGATTGTGGATTGTGCCCCGCGATACCCCTGATATCAGTGGAAGCGCGGCAGCAAATGCCATCGATTTACCAGGCTTGTTGGCCGAAGCTGCAAGACAATCGGGGAATCTGATCTCGACTTCCAGCCCTCGGAATGATTAATTTGGGGTTGGATGGGTTTGCGATGCGCCGGCGGCTGAAGAAATTTCTACCGATAGTCCTCATTGCGCTGGTGGTGCAGATATTCGCGCCCATCGCTGCCTGCTGGGCCGTCAGCATCGCGGCCTCCGATCCGCTCGCCCGCGCCGTGATCTGCCACGGCAAAGGCGATTCCCCCGCCGGTCAGGCCGACCAGACCGGCCATCGCGCCCACGACGGTTGCTGTTCGGTTTGCAGCGTGCTGCAGACCGGTGCGCCGGTCGATACGCCGCAGGTCGTGACCACCCTATCGGCCGATCGCGAAGCCCGACGCGTGGTCTGGATCGCGTTTAGCCGAGACCTGTTCGCCTCCCGCGCCGGTTCACACGCGCAGGCCCGCGCGCCACCCTCCCTTTCCTGAACCCATAGAAGACCCGAACGATCGGTGCGGCGACAGCCGTGCCGATTAGTGCCGTTATCTAGGCCGGCCGAAGAGCTGGCGTCAGGATCATCTTCTTATGTCCCATTATCGTGCCGTGGGTAGCACGAGCCTGTTTGTGCTTTGCAGTGTGTTTCCGCTGACGCCGTCTCACACCAAGGCCCAGACTGCGGGCCAGACGCTGCCGCCGGTGACCATCGAGGCGCCGCGCGTTGCGGCCGCCAGACCGGCGGCCCGCAAGCCGGCCGTTCGCTCGGTCGCCAGGACGCAGGCAAGGCCATCGGCGATGCGTACGGCGCCTGCCATGTCGCAGACGGCGCGCGTCACGCCGAGCGCCGCGCGCGCGAGCCTTTACCAGGCGCCCGCCGGCCAAACCGCGACCACCGTCGAGCGCGGCCAGTACGACAACCGGCCGGCGTTTTCGGTCAGCGACGTGCTCCGCGAGAGCCCGGGCATCTCGGTCAAGCAAGGCAATGGGCCGCGCGATATCGGCATCTCGATCCGCGGCTCCAACGCCCGCAACGGCTTTGCCATCCGCAATATCGTGATCTTCGATGACGGCTTTCCGGTTACGCAACCGGACGGGCTTTCCCGCAGCGATCTGATCGATCCGCGCGCCTATGGCGCGATCGACGTCATAAGGGGACCGTCATCGGCGCTCTATGGCAACTACGCCACCGGCGGCGCGCTCAATTTCCGCACCCGTCCGGGCGGCAGCATCGACGGCGTCGAATACGGCGTCGATGGTGGCAGCTTCGGCTATCTCAACAACTACCTGGCCGCGGGCAAGAAGGTCGTAAATTTCGAGGGCTCGCTGTTCGCCAGCGACGCGCGCGGCGACGGTTTCATCGGCAACAGCTGGTTCAACACCCAGACGGTGAATTTTCTAGGTACATTGCAGGCGACGCCCGACGACCGATTCACCTTTAAGTTCATCAACAACAATCTCGATACGAAACTGCCGCTCCGGTACAGGCTCGACCAGTTCTACCTAAATCCGTTCCAGCGAGGCTGCACGGCGGGAGGAAACTTAGCACCCGGATGTGCAACGGTTACGCTAAACAAGAACGGCTTCAACACAGCGGCGGGGACCGACGTGGAAACGGCGGTGCAGGCGGGCCTTGGTCGTCACGACCGCCGGACCATCGTCGGTGGGCGATGGGAGCACGATTTCGACAACACCACGACCTGGCGCAACCAGTTCGTGTTCGACGACCGCAGCATTAACCAGCCGACCGGTGCCACCAGCGCTATCGGCGATTTTCCGTCGTACAACTACACGAGTGACATCACCAAGCGCGGTGAGATCTTTGGCCTGGATTCCACCACCTTCTTCGGCGCGTTCTACAATACGCTCACCGCGTCGAACGACTCGAGATTCGTCATGCCGGGCGGAAACGCGACGCTGGGCCGGCTTTCCAGCAATACCTGGAGCAACACCACCAACTACGGCGTACGTGCTCGCGAAGAACTTCAGCTGGCGCCGCAACTGACCGCCGTTGCCGGGATCGGATGGGAAACGACGCATCTGAAAGGAATCAATACGGCCTACAACTATGGAAACTCACCGGTCCCGACGCCGGTCATCATTCCGACGACCGCCGACCGGCAATTCCAAAACACCGCGCCGGAGTTAGCGTTGCTCTACAAGCCGAACAGCGAATGGCAACTTCGTGGGCGTGTCGCCACCGGCTATGGAACACCGCAAGTTGGAAACCTCTTTGTCCTTGCCAGCGGTCAAAACGGCAATAACACTCAGCTTCAGACGCAGAAGAATCTAGGCTATGATTTCGGCTTCGACTGGACGCCGAACAGCGCGCTCAAGTTCAGTGCGACTGGCTTCTACGAGTTCTTCCGCAACGAATTGGTGACCCAGGCGACTCCCGCGCCCGGCATCAGCTACGTGTTCAACGCGCCCCGATCCGAGCATCGCGGGGTGGAACTCGCCGCTGAATGGAAATTCTATCCCGGCTGGCGTTTCGCGACGGCGTATACCTATCTCGATCAATTCTACACTGAGTACAGCGAGGACATCAGGAGCCAGGGAGTGGGCGGGACCCTCTTCAGCTTCAACCGCGCCGGCAACAAGATTCCCGGAATATCGCCGAACGAACTGACGGCGCGGCTCGGATACGATCAGATGTGGGGGCCGCTTGCAGGTCTTGGCGCGTTTGTCGAAGTCCATTGGAAGGATTCATTCTACATGGACAACGCCAATTTGCAGAAGGCGCCCGGTTACGAACTGGTCAATCTCAACGTCAACTACAAGGCCGACCTCGTGTCCGACTATTTCAGGTCGTGGAGCCTGTATCTTGAAGTCAAGAACGTTTTCGACCGCACCTACATCGCCTCAGCGAACAACATCGGAAACAACGTATCTGCAGCTGGCGTCCAAAGCCCGGCGACCACGGGCTCGATCTACGCCGGTTCGCCGCGGGCTTTCGTGGCCGGCATGAAGGTGGCGTTCAAATGATCCATCATCGATTCCACATGGGAGGCTCAACCATGATCCGGACCTTGCTTGCGACGATTGCTCTTGCGCTCTGGCAGACGGCGGCGCTCGCGCAAACGAACCACCAGCACGTCTCGGGATCGGCGTGCGGGGAAGCGGTGCTGCGTTGCGCCTCCAAAGTCACGCCGGCGTTCGCGCCTGACGGCACCCTATGGCTGGCCTGGCTGGCGGGCGGGCAGGTATCGGTGGCCAGTTCGAAGGACGGCGGCCAAACGCTTTCAGCGCCGGTTGCGGTGACGAAACTGCCGCTCAACCTCGATACGGGTCCGGATGCGCGCCCCAAGATCGCTATCGACCGCAATGGCGGCATCGCCGTCGCATTCGCGATCTTCAAGGACAAGGCGTTCAACGGCCAGGTGTTCGCGACGCGGTCGGCCGATGGCGGCAAAAGCTTTGCCGAGCCGCGGCCGATTACGTCAAGCAGCGAGAGCCAGCGCTTCGAGACGATCGGCGTCGACGCGGACGGCTCGGTGTTCGCCGCCTGGCTCGACAAGCGCAACCGCATTCGCGCGCAGCAGAGCGGCAGGAAGTACGAGGGAGCAGGGTTGTTCTTCGCGTCGTCGAAGGACGGCGGCGCGACCTATGCCGAGGCGCGGCTGGCGAGCGACAACACCTGCGAGTGCTGCCGGCTTGGCCTCGCCTTTGCCGGTCCCGGCCGCCCCGTGGTCGTGTTCAGGAACATCTTCGAAGGCGGGGTGCGGGATCACGCGGTCGTGTCGTTTGCCGATCCGGCGACCGCGGGCGAAGTTCGCCGGGTCAGCAACGACGACTGGCGGATTGCAGCCTGCCCGCACCATGGTCCCAGTCTCTCGATCTCGGCCGCCGGCACCTACCACGTGACCTGGTACAGCAACGGCAAGGCGCGCAAGGGGCTGTTCTATGCGCGCTCGCAGGACGAGGGCCGCACGTTCTCCGAGCCGCTTGCGCTCGGTCGCCCCGATCGCAACCCCGCCCGGCCATACGTGCTTGCCGGTCCGCGCGGCACGGTCATGGTCTGGAAGGAGTTCGACGGCGAGAGGACGGCGGTCAACGTCACGATATCGCATGACGAGGGCAGGAGCTGGACCAAGCCGGTCGCGGTCGCCACGACCAAGGATACGTCCGATCACCCGCTATTGGTTAGCGACGGGCACAAGGCGTATCTCTCATGGATGACCAAGGCCGACGGATATCGCCTCGTGCCTGTTGGAGACGAACCATGAAACGCCGACTGCTTGCCGCGATATTCCTGCTTGGCTCCCTGGTGGCGGCGCCGGGCGCAGACACGACGTCGGACTTCAAGCTCAAGCCATTCGGGCGCGGAAGTTGGCAGGAAGTGCTGCGCGCGCATGCCGGGCGTCCGACGCTGGTTCATTTCTGGGGCGCCACGTGCGGCCCGTGCAAGGTCGAACTGCCGCTGCTCGGAAAGTTCATGAAGGAACACGCCGGGATCGAGGTGGTGACGATCAGCGCCGATCTCGTCCCCGATCTGCCGGGCGCGACGCGGGCGATGCTGGAAAAGGCGGGGTTGCGCCCGGCGGAGAACTGGATATTCAGCGACGGCTTCGTCGAACGCCTCCGGTTCGAGATCGACCCGACCTGGCAGGGTGACATTCCGCGAACGCTGTTGATCGAGCGGGACGGAACCATCACGACCATCGAAGGTTCGGCCGAGATACCGGTTCTCGAGCAATGGTCGACCAGGCAACGAGCCGCGCCGAAATGACAACACAGTCACGTTAATGTACACACCGACATTGCGATCTCGCGTTAAGCAGCGGGATCACCGGATCAGCCGGATACTCGATGGAAGAAGACCATGAAATCTGTTCTGCAGTTCGTCGCCACTGTCGCGCTGTTTTCGCTGATCAATGCCTCCGTACACGCCCAGGAGGTCAGGGCAGGTGACCTCGTCATCACCCAGGCCTGGAGCCGCGCCACGCCGGCCGGCGCCAAGGTTGCCGGCGGATATCTGACCATCGAAAACAAGGGAAAGTCGCCGGATCGGCTGGTCGGCGGTTCGGGCGACAGCGCCGGCAAGGTCGAGATCCACGAGATGGCGATGAACAATGGCGTGATGACGATGCGATCACTGGACAAGGGACTGGCGATCGAGCCCGGCAAGACCGTGAAGCTGGCGCCGGGCGGTTATCACCTGATGCTGATGGACCTCAAAAAACCACTCAAGCAGGGCGACAAGACGCCGGTTACGCTGGAATTCGAGAAAGCCGGCAAGGTGTCGTTGTCGCTCGACGTGCAGGGCGTGGGCGCGCAGGCTCCCGCGGCTCAGCCGGGCGGTCACATGGACATGAAGCACGATCATTCCGGCATGAAGAAGTAGAGGCCGGCGCAATGCGCCGGGCGTCAAGCTGACGCCAATGCCGCTGCGGTGGATCGCCGTGAATCCGCGATTCCAGCGGTTTTTTCGCCGCGCCCGGCCTTGTGTTTTCGCACCCGATCCGGTTTCACTGCTCCTCTTCGGACGTCCCACCTGATTCCCCGAGTTGAACCATGCGATTGTCGCGGTTTTTTCTACCGATCCTGAAAGAGAATCCCAAGGAGGCGGAGATCGTCTCGCACCGGCTAATGCTGCGCGCCGGCATGGTGCGGCAGGAAGCCGCCGGCATCTACGCCTGGCTGCCACTGGGATTTCGCGTGCTGAAGAAGATCGAGCAGATCGTGCGCGAGGAACAGGATCGCGCCGGCGCGCTGGAGCTCCTGATGCCGACCTTGCAGCTGGCCGACCTCTGGCGCGAAAGCGGCCGCTACGACGCCTACGGCCCGGAGATGCTGCGGATCAGCGACCGGCACAAGCGCGAACTGCTATATGGGCCCACCAACGAGGAAATGATCACCGAGATCTTCCGCGCCTATGTCAAATCCTACCGCAGCCTGCCGCTCAATCTCTACCACATCCAGTGGAAGTTCCGCGACGAGCAGCGCCCGCGCTTCGGGGTGATGCGCGGTCGCGAGTTCCTGATGAAGGACGCCTATTCGTTCGACATCGACGAGGCCGCGGCGCGCCGTGCCTACAACCGGATGTTCGTCGCCTATTTGCGCACCTTCGCGCGAATGGGGCTGAAGGCCATTCCGATGCGTGCGGAGACCGGCCCGATCGGCGGCGACCTCAGCCATGAATTCATCGTGCTGGCGGAAACCGGCGAGTCCGGCGTGTTCTGCAACAGCGACGTGCTCGATCTGCCGGTTCCATCGGACGATGTCGATTGCCAGGGCGACCTCTCCGGCATCATCAGTCAGTGGACGTCGGTCTATGCGGCGACCGAGGACGTCCATGATGCGGCCCGCTACGAACGCGAGGTCCCTGCCGACAAGCGCGTCAGCACCCGCGGCATCGAGGTCGGCCAGATCTTCTATTTCGGCACCAAGTATTCGGATGCGATGAAGGCGCTGGTTACCGGCCCCGACGGAGCCGACGTGCCGATCCATGGCGGTTCCTACGGCGTCGGCGTCTCGCGCCTGGTCGGCGCCATCATCGAGGCCTGTCACGACGAGGCCGGCATCAAATGGCCGGAAGCCGTGGCGCCGTTCACGGCGGTGATCCTGAACCTGAAGCAGGGTTCGGAAGACACCGACGCGGCTTGCGAAAAGCTCTACCGCGAGCTTCAGGCCCGGGGCGTCGACGTGCTCTATGACGACACCGACCAGCGCGCCGGCGCGAAATTCGCAGCCGCCGACCTGATCGGCATCCCCTGGCAGATTCTGGTCGGCCCCAAGGGGCTCGCCGAGGGCAGGCTCGAAATCAAGCGGCGCAGCGACGGTTCGCGTGAGAATCTCAGTCCCGCGGAAGTGGTGGCGAAGATTGCGGGATAGGATTATCCAGAAGGGCCGCTGAGAGGCGGGCCGTTCCGGCTACATTTGGCCCGAATCATGGGATTATCGAGCAATGGATGAAACCATGAACGAGACGATCCGAACGCGGCCCTTCGCGCCTTTCGAGTGGCTGTTGTCCGGGCGTTATTTGCGGGCGCGCCGCAAGGAAGGATTTATCTCCGTTATCGCCGGTTTTTCGTTTCTTGGCATCATGCTCGGCGTTGCGACGCTGATCATCGTGATGGCTGTCATGAACGGCTTCCGCAAGGAATTGCTCGACAAGATCCTCGGGCTCAACGGCCATGTGTTGATTCAGCCGCTGGAATCGCCATTGACCGACTGGAAGGATGTCGCCGACCGCGTCAGCCAGGTGCCGGGCATCAGGCTGGCGGCGCCGGTGGTGGACGGTCAGGCGTTGGCGTCCTCGGCCTTCAACGCTTCCGGCGTGCTGGTGCGCGGGATGCGCGCCGGCGACCTGAACAACCTGACCTCGATCGCCAAGAACATCAGGCAAGGCACGCTGGAGGGTTTTGACGAGGGGCAGGGCGTCATCATCGGACGCCGGCTGGCCGATCAATTGTCCCTGCATGCCGGCGACACAATCACGCTGGTCGCGCCCAAGGGCGCGGTGACGCCGATGGGGACCACGCCGCGCATCAAGCCCTACAAGGTGGCCGCCGTGTTCGAGATCGGCATGTCGGAATACGATGCAAGCTTCGTGTTCATGCCGCTGCCCGAAGCGCAAGCCTATTTCAACCGCAGGGACGACGTGACCGCGATCGAGGTGTTCACGACCAATCCGGATCGCATCGACACCTTCCGCAGGACGATCACGGAGGCGGCCGGGCGGCCGGTGTTTCTGGTCGACTGGCGGCAGCGCAACTCGACCTTCTTCAACGCGCTTCAGGTCGAGCGCAACGTGATGTTCCTGATCCTGACCATGATCGTGCTGGTTGCCGCGCTCAACATCGTTTCCGGCCTCATCATGCTGGTGAAAGACAAAGGCCAGGACATCGCGATCCTGCGCACCATGGGCGCCTCGCAGGGGTCGATCATGCGGATATTCCTGATCACGGGAGCCGCAATCGGCGTTGTCGGCACGCTGACCGGATTCTTCGTCGGCATGCTGGTCTGCCTGAACATCGAGTCGATCCGGCAGTTCCTGTCCTGGATGACCAACACCGAATTGTTCTCGCCGGAACTCTATTTCCTCTCGCGTCTGCCGGCGGAGATCGATGTCGGCGAGACCACCGCCGTGGTGATCATGGCGCTGACATTGTCGTTCCTGGCGACGCTCTATCCGTCGTGGCGCGCGGCGCGCCTCGATCCCGTCGATGCGCTCCGGTACGAGTGAGGACGAGATGGCGGAGGGAGCGGAAGATGTGCCGGTCATCTATCTTCACGAGATCAAGCGTCAGTATATCCAGGGCGAAGCGACGCTGACCATTCTGAATGGCGCCAAGCTTGCGCTGTGGGCGGGCCAGTCGGTGGCGCTGGTGGCGCCGTCGGGTTCGGGGAAGTCGACGTTGCTGCATATCGCGGGCTTGCTCGAAAGTCCCGACCATGGCGAAGTCTATGTCGGGGGCACGCCGACGTCGCAACTCACGGATATCGACCGCACTCAGATCCGGCGCAGCGACATCGGCTTCGTCTATCAGTCGCACCGGCTGTTGCCGGAATTCACCGCGCTCGAGAACGTCATGCTGCCGCAGATGATTCGCGGCCTGAAGCGTTCCGAGACCGTGAAGCGGTCACAGGAAATCCTGTCCTATCTCGGACTCGGCGACCGCATCACGCACCGCCCGGCCGAACTTTCCGGCGGCGAACAGCAGCGCGTCGCCATCGCGCGCGCGGTCGCCAACGCGCCGCGGGCCCTGCTTGCCGACGAGCCGACGGGAAACCTCGATCCGAACACCGCCGATCATGTCTTCAGGGCGCTGCTGCAATTGGTAAAGGCGACGCGGGTTGCGATGCTGATTGCGACCCACAATCTGGAGCTCGCCGGCCGGATGGACCGGCGCGTGTCGCTGGTCGATGGGCAGGTCGTGGAGCTGGATTGACGAGGCTCAGTAAACGCCGCGGCGCCGCGGCATCGGCCGATCTTGATAGGCGTGCGCCACGTAGGGATTGATCACGCATTGCGCGGCACGGCCCGAGGCGGACATGTTGCATTGGGGAATCGACGTATAGCGGCACTCATAGTAGGTGATCGGGCCGTAGACATGCAGGCAGACCGGGTAGTCCGACCCGTAGGTCTGCGCCTGTGCGGGACCTGTCGCGGCAATCATTCCGATCGCCAGAATAGCCAAAGCCAAAATGCGCATCGGAATCTCCTCGCCGGCATCTTCCAACAAACAATCGACGCTACGCGACGTCAAATCACGTTCGCGCGTTGCAAAACCAAACATGGAATGCGCCGGAATGTGTGTCTTTGGAGCGAACTCTCAATATCTGGGGTAGGCGGCAGCCGGCGGGAGCGCGCGGCCCGGCAGGGGACGATAGGCCGACGAGGGAAGGGCACCCTCGCCGACATAATAGGGATTGGCGATGCATGTCAGGAACCGTCCCGAGGCGGTCGCCTGACACTGCTCATAGCTGGTGAAGGTGCAGTTGCTGAGCGCGGGCTCCTGGTCGCCCTGGATGCAGAACGGATAGCGGGTGCCGACCGCGTCGGCCGGCGCGGCGCCGAGGGTCGCCAACCCATTTGCGATCAGCGTCGCCAGAATCACTCTGCGCATTTTTCAACCCTCCTCGACCGGCTGCGGCCCCGCTGGCCATATCATCCAAACTCCTGCCTGCGCCATCCCTTCAACGCATTCGGGCACGCGATATCGCGGAAAAATGGCTGCATTACATGCTTTCGCAAGTAGGCCTCAGAAAGTTTCGGAAATTCGCTCCGATGCCAAATTTACTTGCGTTTCCCCTCGGCCCGTTTGCGATGTGATGTTGCTGCGCGGTTACAGTAATTCGGACGAACAGTGTTAACAGGCGGCACGGCCTTGGGGGCTGTACAAACTGAAAACGGGAAAAAGAATGAAGAAGGTTTTGCTTGTCACCGCCAGCCTGATCGCGCTCGGCGCGGCTGCGCCCGCAGTCGCTGCGGATCTCGCGGCCCGTCCTTACGCCAAGGCGCCTCCGATGATGGCCGCTTTGTACAACTGGAGCGGTTTCTATATCGGCGCCAATGGCGGCTGGGGTTCGAGCCGCAACTGCTGGGACTTCCTGCCGGTTGCTGGTGGTAGCTCCGCGGAAGGTTGCCACAACGCCGATGGCGGTACGATCGGCGGCCAGGTCGGCTATCGCTGGCAGGCCGGCACCTTTGTGTTCGGCGTCGAAGCGCAGGGCAACTGGGCCGACTTCGAGGGCAGCAATGTGAGCCTGTTCAACCCGGCATTCCGCAACCAGTCGAGCGTTGATGCGTTCGGCCTGTTCACCGGCCAAGTCGGCTACGCCGCTAACAATGTGCTGTTGTACGTCAAGGGCGGCGCGGCCGTCACATCGAACGAGTATCGTTCGCTCGCGGTTGCCACCGGCGCGCTCGCGGGCACCACCAGCGATGACACCCGCTGGGGTGGCACGATTGGCGTCGGTCTTGAATACGGCTTTGCCCCGAACTGGTCAGCCGGCATCGAATACAATCACCTGTTCATGCAGGACCGCACCTATCGGTTCGTCACCCCGGCCGGCGCCTTCTTCAACGACCGCGTCCGCCAGGACGTCGATCTCGTCACCGCCCGCCTGAACTACCGTTTCGGCGGCCCGGGCGTGGGACGGTACTGATCTAAGCGCGACCAAAGCATCGGTCCATGAGCCCCGGGGGGCGGTGCCCCCGGGGCTTTTCTTCTTGAGCAGGGGAATTAACCAGTCGCCTATTTGGGGGAGTTCCATCGGTTCAACCGCCTTGACTCATCAGAACATATAGGGAACAATGTTCTCGATACGTTCCCAGATTCAGGAGCAGGCCGATGTTGAGGACGTTTGTGGAAGAAGCGGCGGCGCTGGCGTCGATTACGCTGTTTGTCGGGATGGTGGCGGTCTGGGCGCAGCTGATACCCCAGCTCTGATGCGGCGTTGCTGGAGGCTCCAGCGGCCTTCAGGCGGGGCTTGGGGAAAAGCCGGATCTCGGGCGCGCAGGAGGCCTTGCGCGTGGACTCCGCCAGGCCGAAGCCGCACCATCGGTTGGCGAATCGGTTGTGCCTGGTCGGCCGGCGATCGCTTCCTGCCATGATGCAAGAGCCCGATAAGCGACTATGTCCAGCGCCGGATTCGTTCATCTCCACGTTCATTCCGCCTATTCGCTGCTGAAGGGCTCGATCAAGATCGCCAGGCTTGGCGAACTGGCGAAAGCCGATCGCCAGCCGGCGCTGGCGCTGACCGACACCGACAACATGTTCGGGGCGCTGGAATTCTCCGACAAGATGGCCGGCTACGGCATCCAGCCGATCGTCGGCTGTGAGCTCGCCATCGATTTCGGCGACCAGGACCCGAACGCGCGCAACGCATTTGCCGCAGCACCGTCGCGAATCGTGCTGCTGGCGGCGCGCGAACGCGGCTACCGCAGCCTGATGCGGCTGAACTCGCGGGCCTTCCTGGAGACGCCGGTTCACCAATCGCCGCATATCAAGCTAGAATGGCTGGAAGGCGATGCCGAGGACGTGATCGCCCTGACCGGCGGCCCGGACGGTCCGATCTCGCTGGCGCTGCATGCCGATCACGGTGCGCTTGCCGCGGCGCGCTGCGACCGGCTGGCGCGGCTGTTCGGCGACCGCCTCTATGTCGAATTGCAGCGCCACGGCACCGACCGGGAGCGTCGCACCGAAACCGCCCTGATCGATCTCGCCTATGCCAAGGGCTTGCCGCTGGTCGCCACCAACGAGCCGTACTTTGCGTCGCAAGACGATTACGAGGCCCACGACGCGCTGCTGTGCATTGCCGGCGGGCGGCTGATCGCCGAGACCGACCGCGAGCAACTGACGCCGGACCATCGCTTCAAGAGCCGCGCCGAAATGGCGGTGCTGTTTGCCGACATCCCGGAGGCGCTGGCCTCCACCGTCGAGATCGCCGAACGCTGCGCGTTCCGCCCGATGACGCGCAAGCCGATCCTGCCCCGCTTCACGGTGGGCGCCGGCGCCAATGCCGCCGACGCCGCCACCGACGAGGCCGAAGAACTGCGGCGGCAATCCGAGGAGGGCCTCGCTAACCGGCTCCGGGTTCACGGGCTGTCGCAAGGGACGACCGAGGAAGACTACCGCGCCCGGCTGGCGTTCGAGCTCGATGTCATCAGCCGCATGAACTATGCCGGCTACTTCCTGATCGTCGCCGACTTCATCAAGCACGCCAAGTCAAAGGGCATTCCGGTCGGGCCGGGGCGCGGCTCCGGGGCGGGATCGCTGGTCGCCTACGCGCTCACCATCACCGACCTAGACCCGATCCGGTTCGGGCTCCTGTTCGAGCGCTTCCTCAACCCCGAGCGCGTCTCGATGCCGGACTTCGACATCGACTTCTGCCAGGAACGGCGCGGCGAGGTGATCGATTATGTGCAGCAGCGCTACGGCCGCGACCAGGTCGCCCAGATCATCACCTTCGGGACGCTGCAGGCCCGCGGCGTGCTGCGCGACGTCGGCCGCGTACTGCAGATGCCCTATGGGCAAGTCGACAAGCTGACCAAGCTGGTGCCGCAGAACCCGGCGGCGCCCGTCACGCTGGCGGCGGCAATCGCGAGCGAACCGAAGCTGCAGGCGTTCCGCGACGAGGATGCGGTGGTGGCGCGGGCCTTCGATATTGCCCAGCGCCTCGAAGGCCTGACCCGGCACGCCTCGACCCATGCGGCCGGCATCGTGATCGGCGATCGGCCATTAAGCGAGCTGGTGCCGCTCTACCGCGATCCCAAGTCGGACATGCCGGTAACCCAGTTCAACATGAAATGGGTCGAACCGGCGGGGCTGGTGAAGTTCGACTTCCTCGGCCTGAAGACGCTCACCGTGCTCGATGTCGCGGTCAAGCTGCTCCGGCAGCGCGACATCCATGTCGATCTCGCGACGCTGTCACTGGACGATGCGAAAAGCTACCAGATGCTCGCCCGCGGCGACGTGGTTGGCGTGTTCCAGGTGGAAAGCCAGGGCATGCGGCGCGCCCTGGTCGACATGCGGCCCGACCGTTTCGAGGACATCATCGCGCTGGTGGCGCTCTATCGCCCCGGTCCGATGGCGAACATTCCGACCTATTGCGCGCGCAAGCATGGCGACGAGGAGCCGGAATACCTGCATCCGCTGCTGGAGCCGATCCTGAAGGAAACCTTCGGCGTCATCATCTACCAGGAACAGGTGATGCAGATCGCGCAGGTGATGGCGGGCTATTCGCTCGGCGACGCCGACCTGCTGCGCCGCGCCATGGGCAAGAAGATCCGCGCCGAGATGGAGCAGCAGCGCGCGATCTTTGTCGCCGGCGCGGTTAAGAACGGCGTGCCGAAGGCGCAGGCCGACACGATCTTCGAACTGCTGGCCAAGTTCGCCGACTACGGCTTCAACAAGAGCCACGCCGCGGCCTATGCGCTGGTGTCCTACCACACCGCCTACATGAAGGCGCACTACCCGGTCGAGTTCCTGGCGGCTTCGATGACGCTCGAACTCAACAACACCGACAAGCTGTCGGAGTTTCGCGCCGAGGCGCTGCGGCTCGGCATCAAGCTCGAGGCGCCCAACATCAACCGCTCCGGCGCCACCTTCGAGGTCGGCAACGGCACGATCTACTACGCGCTTGCCGCGCTGAAGGGCGTCGGCCCGCAGGCGGTCGAACTGATCGTGGAGACGCGGCGGGAAGGCGTTTTCACCTCGCTGGCCGACTTCGCCGCGCGGGCCAACCCGCGCGCCATCAACAAGCGCGTGATCGAAAGCCTGGCCGCGGCCGGCGCGTTCGACACGCTCGACTCGAACCGGGCGCGGGTTTTTGCCGGCGCGGAATCGATCCTGGCGGCCTGCCAGCGCAGCCATGAGGCGTCAACGCTGGGGCAGAACGACATGTTCGGCAACGCCGCCGACGCGCCGAGCATCATGCTGCCGCAGGCCGAGCCGTGGCTGCCGGCCGAGCGGCTGCGGCGCGAATATGACGCGATCGGCTTCTTCCTGTCCGGCCATCCGCTCGACGACTACGCGACCGTGCTGAAGCGGCTGCGGGTGCAGACCTGGGCAGAATTCTCGCGCGCGGTCAAAACCGGCGCGACCGCGGGCAAGGTGGCCGCCACGGTGGTGTCGCGGATGGAGCGGCGGACCAAGACCGGCAACAAGATGGGCATCATGGGCCTGTCGGATCCGACCGGCCATTTCGAGGCGGTGCTGTTCTCAGAAGGCCTCGCGCAATATCGCGACGTGCTTGAGCCCGGCGCTGCCGTGCTGCTGCAGCTCGGCGCCGAGCTGCAGGGCGAAGACGTGCGCGCGCGGGTGCTGCATGCCGAGCCGCTGGATCAGGCCGCGGCCAAGACGCAGAAGGGCCTGCGGATCTTCGTGCGCGACACCAGGCCGCTGGATTCGATCGCCCGACGGCTCGATATGCCGGAAGCGGCGGCCGGGGGCGGACGGCAACCCCAGGCCAAGCCGGCCGGTGCGGGCGACGGCGAGGTATCGCTCGTGATCATGCTCGACCTCGAAACCGAGGTGGAAATGAAGCTGCCGGGCCGCTTCAAGGTCTCGCCGCAGATTGCCGGGGCGATAAAGGCGGTATCGGGCGTGGTGGACGTGCAGACGCTTTAGGTGCGGGTATCGGGGATTCCCACGTCAGCAAGCCGCTCGGTCGGCTTCTCGCCCTGAAATCCTGCGATTTCCAACGCTAACCAGGCTGATCGCGGCGGCCAAAAAGACCACCGCTCCCGGTTCAAACCGGCCATATCTCCTTGCTTCTGGCCGAATTCCCGCTATATAGCGGCCCATCTCACACGGAAACATGGCTCTCAAAGGCCGTCCGGTGGCAACCGGGCCATAAGGCTCGTGTGCTCACACGTTTCCGGAGGAACCAACCGGAGAATTGATACAATGGCGGTACCTGATTTCTCTATGCGTCAGCTGCTTGAAGCTGGCGTCCACTTTGGCCACCAATCCCATCGCTGGAATCCGAAAATGGCGGAGTACATTTTCGGCGCCCGCAACAACATCCACATCATCGATCTCGCCCAGACCGTGCCGCTGCTGCATCGCGCGCTGCAGGCGGTATCCGACACCGTCGCCAAAGGCGGCCGTATCCTGTTCGTCGGCACCAAGCGCCAGGCGCAGGACGGCGTCGCCGAGGCCGCGAAGCGGTCGGCACAGTATTTCGTCAATTCGCGTTGGCTCGGCGGCACGCTGACCAACTGGAAGACGATCTCGGGCTCGATCAAGCGCCTGCGTCACCTCGATGAAATACTCTCGTCGGGCGACGCCAGCTCCTACACCAAGAAGGAGCGGCTGACGCTGCAGCGCGAGCGCGACAAGCTCGACCGTTCGCTCGGCGGCATCAAGGAGATGGGCGGGCTTCCCGACATGATCTTCGTGATCGACACCAACAAGGAAGACATCGCGATCCAGGAAGCGCAGCGGCTCAACATTCCCGTTGCCGCGATCGTCGACACCAATTCGGATCCCAAGGGCATCACCTTTATCGTGCCCGGCAATGACGACGCCGGCCGCGCCATTTCGCTGTATTGCGACCTGGTGGCCCGCGCCGCCATCGACGGCATTTCGCGCGCCCAGGGCGACCATGGCGTCGACATCGGCGCTTCCGCCCAGCCGGTCCGCGAGGAAATTCCAGAGGCGCCGCAACCCGTCGGCTTCCAGGGTCTGGCCGGACCGCGCGGCACCGCCGACGACCTCAAGAAGCTCACCGGCGTATCGGGTGCGATCGAGAAGAAGTTCAACGACCTCGGCATCTTCCACTACTGGCAGCTTGCCGAACTCGATCACGATACCGCGCACAAGATCGGCGAAGAGGTCGGACTTCCGAGCCGCGCCGACGGCTGGGTTGCCCAGGCCAAGCTGCTGACCGCGGAAGCGGAATAGCTGCAACGCCCGCGTGGCCGGCTTGCCGGCCACCGGTTCTGTTCCCCGGATTGAGCAACCCTGCGGCGGAAGACGGTACGGCGCAAAACCCGCGCTGGGCCCGCGGAGAGCAGGCAAGAAGGATATCGAACATGGCAACGATCTCTGCGGCGATGGTCAAGGAACTGCGCGAATCGACCGGCGCAGGCATGATGGACTGCAAGGCGGCCCTGACCGAGACCGGCGGCGACATGCAGGAAGCGCAGGATTGGCTGCGCAAGAAAGGCCTGTCGAAGGCGGCGAAGAAGGCCGGCCGCATCGCGGCGGAAGGCCTGATCGGCGTGATCACGTCGGGCACCAAGGGCGTGGTGGTGGAAGTCAATTCCGAAACCGATTTCGTGGCGCGCAACGAACAGTTCCAGGGCCTGGTCAAGATGATCGCCGAGGTCGCGCTCAAGGTTGGCGCCGACGTTGCCGCGATCAAGGCGGCGAGAGCTGGCAACTCCACGGTGGAGACCGCCATCTCGGACGCCATCGCCACCATCGGCGAGAACATGACGCTGCGCCGCGCCGCCCTGCTTGAGGTCGGCAAGGGCGTGGTTTCGAGCTACGTCCATGGCGCCGTGACCGACGGCGCCGGCAAGATGGGGGTGCTGGTGGCGCTCGAATCCGCAGGCAAGACCGATGAACTCGCTCATCTCGGCCGCCAGCTGGCCATGCATGTTGCGGCGACCAATCCGCAGGCGCTGGATCCGAGCGGCCTCGACCCGGAAGCCGTGAAGCGGGAAAAGGACGTGTTGGCCGACAAGTACCGCCAGCAGGGCAAGCCGGAGAATGTGATCGAGAAGATCGTCGAGTCCGGGCTCAAGACCTATTACAAGGAAGTCTGCCTGCTGGAGCAGGCCTTCATCCACGATGAAAAGGGAAAATCGGTCGCGCAGGTGGTCAAGGAAGCCGAAGGCAAGGTTGGCGGGCCTGTGAAGATTGCCGGATTTGTGCGCTATGCTCTTGGCGAGGGAATCGAAAAGCAGGAATCCGATTTCGCGGCCGAGGTCGCGGCGGCCAGCGGAAAGAAGTAGCCGCTGCGGTCACGGCCATCCGGCGCCACCGTTACGGGAAGTCGCCTGCGCGAGACAAGGAAGCGATACGCCATGGCTGAGCCGGTCTACCGCCGCGTCGTGATCAAGCTCTCGGGCGAATATCTCGCGGGCAGCCAATCCTTCGGCATCGACCAGCCGACGGTAGACCGCATTTCCGACGACCTGATCGCGGCCAGGAAGCTCGGCATCGAGGTGGCCGTCGTGGTCGGCGGCGGCAATATCGTTCGCGGCGTGGACGTGTCCTCGCGCGGGGTCTCCCGCCCGACCGGCGACACCATGGGCATGCTCGCCACGATGATGAACTGCCTGGCGCTGGAGGCCGCCATCGAGCGCAAGGGGAGCCCGGCACGGACCCTCTCGGCGTTCGTAATGCCTGAAATTTCGGAGCTGTTCACCCGCAGTGCGGCGCACAAATACCTCGCGGAGGGTCGAATCCTGCTGCTCGGCGGCGGAACCGGCAATCCTTTCTTCACCACCGATACCACCGCGGTGCTGCGGGCGGCCGAGATCGGCGCGCAGGCGGTGCTCAAGGCCACCAATGTGGATGGTGTGTACAGCGCTGATCCCAAAAAAGACCCGTCGGCCAAGCGTTTCGACCGATTGACGCATTCCCAGGCGATTGAAGGCGGCTACAAGGTGATGGATGCAACCGCCTTCGCGCTTGCCCGCGAGACCTCGCTGCCTATCATCGTTTTTTCGATCGCCGAGCCGGGTTCGATCGGCGCGATCTTGCGTGGCACGGGGCACGGCACGGTGGTTGCCGGCTGACCTGGCCGACGCTGCTTATAACCGCGGGTCCAGGGAGGCCGGCGGCTGGTTTTCAAAAGGAGGGGAGAGCGGTATGCCCACGCCCGGTTTTGACATCAACGAATTGAAGCGCCGGATGCAGGGCGCAACCCAGTCGCTCAAGCACGAACTCGGCGGCTTGCGAACCGGCCGCGCGGCGGCGTCGATGCTGGAGCCGGTGCAAGTCGAAGCCTACGGCTCGCATATGCCGCTCAACCAGCTCGCCACCGTCAGCGTGCCGGAGCCGCGGCTGCTGTCCGTCCAGGTGTGGGACAAGTCGATGGTCAAGGCTGTCGAGAAGGCGATCGTTGATTCCAATCTCGGGCTTTCGCCCGCGACCGAAGGACAAGTGTTGCGCCTGCGGATTCCGGAGCTGAATGAGGAGCGCCGCAAGGAACTGGTGAAGGTTGCCCACAAATATGCCGAGGCCGCCAAGATCGCGGTCCGCCATGTCCGCCGCGACGGACTGGATATTGTCAAGAAGCTTGAGAAGAACCATGAGATTTCCGAGGACGATCAGGAGCGCCTCGCCAATGAGGTGCAAAAGGCGACCGACGGCACGATCGCTGAAATCGATCAGTTGCTTGCGGTGAAGGAAAAGGAAATCCTCACGGTTTGACGGCATGCGATCAAGACGCCCGAGATCGCCACTTGAGACCGCTACTTGGGACTGTCCCTGGAATTTCAGATGAATTCGAACGCCGCCGCCCCAGCCGTCACAGGACCGGATCGACCCGCTCCGTTGCATGTGGCGATCATCATGGACGGAAACGGGCGTTGGGCGGCGGCGCGTGGTCTGCCGCGCACCGAGGGCCATCGCCGCGGCGTGGATGCGCTGCGCCGCGTCGTTCGCGCCGCGCACGAACTTGGCGTCCTCTATCTGACGATCTTTTCGTTCAGTTCGGAGAACTGGTCGCGGCCGGCGAGCGAAATTGGCGACCTTTTCGGGCTGCTGCGTCGTTTCATCCACAACGACCTGGCGATCCTGCATCGCGACGGGGTCCGCGTCCGTGTGATCGGCGAGCGGGAAGGGCTGGAGCCCGATATCTGCGCGTTGTTGAACGAAGCCGAAGAGCTGACCAGATCCAACGCCAAACTGAACCTCGTGGTCGCGTTCAATTACGGCTCGCGCCAGGAGATCGCAGGCGCCGCGCAGCGGCTGGCGCGCGAGGTGGCCGAGGGAAAGCGCGACCCGGCCTCGATCGACGCCGACACGCTTGGGCAGTATCTTGACGCGCCCGACATTCCCGACCCTGACCTGATCATCCGCACCAGCGGCGAGCAGCGGCTGTCGAACTTCCTGATGTGGCAGGCGGCCTATAGCGAACTGGTGTTTGTGCCGATCCACTGGCCGGATTTTGACAAAGCCGCGCTGGAAAGCGCAATCGCAGAATATGCCAGGCGGGAGCGCCGGTTCGGCGGTCTTGCTGCGAAAACCGGCTCGTGACCGAGGACAAGGCCGCGCCGGCGGTGGTGAGCCAGCCCGATCCACGCCGAAGCGAATCCGATTCGCGAAACCTCTTGATGCGCGTCCTTGCGGCTGCGGTGTTGGTGCCGCTTGCCGTGGCGATCGCCTATGCGGGTGGCCGGTTATGGATCGCTTTGGTGACCTTGGCCGCCATCGGCTTGTTCATGGAATGGCTCAGCGTCGTGGGTCTGGGGCGCGCGATGCGGGCAATCGTGCCGGGCGCGGTCGCGCTGGCAATCGCCGGCATTTGCTTGTCGATCGGTCGCGCCGATGCGGCGCTGATTGTCCTCGCCGTTGGCTTTGCAGTGGTCGTATCGGCCGCACCGGAGCGGCGGCGCTGGGCGGCGGCGGGATTTCTCTACGTGGCGATGGCGCAGATTTGCGCGGTGCTGTTGCGTCTCGATTCGGAGAAGGGTTTTGTCGCGCTGATGTTCGTGCTGCTGGTCGTGTGGGTGACCGACAGCGGTGGTTATTTCGCCGGACGCGGCATTGGCGGGCCGAAACTGTGGCCGCGGGTCAGCCCGAAAAAGACCTGGGCCGGCGCCGCCGGCGGCCTGGTCGCCAGCCTGGCCGTGGCTATCGCGTTTGCGGCGCTCGGCCTCGGCAGGGCCTTGCCCTTGTTGCTGCTGGCGGTGGCGCTCACGATCGTTTCGCAGCTTGGCGATCTGTTCGAATCCGCCGTCAAACGCCGTTTCGGCGCCAAGGATTCCAGCCACATCATTCCCGGCCATGGCGGGTTGATGGATCGCCTGGATGGATTTGTCGCAGCCGCCGTCGTGGCGGCCATTTTCGGCTTGCTGCGGGGTGGCGCCGATGGCGTTGGCCGCGGTCTTATGGTTTGGTGAAACGATGAGCGCGGTTCCATTGCGTAACAACAAGGCCGGGGTCGGGGAGGCGCGCACGGTGACCGTGCTGGGCGCCACCGGTTCCATCGGCGACAGCACCATGGATTTGCTGCGGGGCGCGCGCGACCGTTACCGGGTCGAGGCGTTGACGGCGAATTCCAATGTCGACGCGTTGGCCCGGCTTGCGAGAGAGTTCGGCGCGCGATTTGCGGCGGTGGCCGATCCCGCGCGCCTGGGCGAACTCAAGCAGGCTTTGGCCGGCACTTCGACCGAATGCGGGGCGGGGGAGAGCGCCGTGATCGAGGCCGCCGCGCGTCCCGCCGACTGGGTGATGGCGGCGGTGAGCGGCGCGGCCGGACTGAAGCCGGCGCTGGCTGCGGTGGATCGCGGTGCGGCGGTGGCGTTGGCGAACAAGGAATGTCTGGTCTGCGCCGGCGACTTCTTCATGCAACGCGCCGCCAAGGCGGGAGCATGCATCCTGCCGGCGGATTCGGAACACAACGCGTTGTTTCAGGCGCTTTCCTCGGGCAATCGCGAGGAATTGGTCCGCGTCATCATTACCGCCTCCGGCGGTCCGTTCCGCAGCTGGGCGGCTGCAGACATCGAGCAGGCCACGCTCGCGCAGGCGCTGAAACATCCGAACTGGAGCATGGGCCAGAAGATCACCATCGATTCGGCGTCGATGATGAACAAGGGGCTCGAAGTCATCGAAGCCTCCTATCTCTTCGCGCTGGCGCCCGACGAAATCAACGTTCTCGTGCATCCGCAATCGATCATCCACGGCATGGTGGAATTCTCCGATCGCTCGGTGGTCGCCCAGCTCGGCGCTCCCGACATGCGCATCCCGATTGCGCACTGCCTTGGTTGGCCGGATCGAATCGTCGGGCCGTCAGCCCGGCTTGATCTTGCCAAGATCGGGCAGCTGACCTTCGAGGAGCCGGATTTCGAGCGGTTCCCGGGACTGCAGCTGGCCTACGACGCGTTGCGCACCGGCCGCGGCGCGACCACGGTGTTCAACGCCGCCAACGAGGTCGCGGTGGCGGCGTTCATTGCCGGCCAAATCAGGTTCGGGGCGATCGCGCGACTCGTCGAAGCCACGATCAATGACTGGATCCGGACCGGGAATCTCGCGCTGCTGACATCGGCCGACGACGCGATCGCCGTTGACCATGGCGCGCGAAAGAGGGCTACCTCCCTATTGCCTCAAATTGCCTTGAAGGCATCCTAGAGGCTTGGGGACGGCGACGTTTGGCTTTGTCGAGGGAAATCGGATGTTAGATTTATTCCTAAATAGTTTCAGTACGTTGGGGCAGGGTCTTGTCGGCTACATCATCCCATTCCTGTTCGTGCTGACCATCGTCGTCTTCTTCCACGAGCTCGGCCACTTCCTGGTTGCCCGCTGGGCGGGCGTGAAGGTGTTGACGTTCTCGATCGGTTTCGGGCCGGAACTCGTGGGCTTCAACGACCGCCGCGGCACGCGATGGAAGATTTCCGCAGTTCCGCTCGGCGGCTATGTGAAGTTCTTCGGCGACGAATCGGAGGCCTCGACCCCTGCATCCCCGGAGGCGCTCGCCGGCATGACCGCGGAAGAGCGCGCAGGCAGCTTCCACCACAAGAAGGTCGGCCCGCGCGCTGCGATCGTGGCCGCTGGTCCGATTGCCAATTTCATTCTCGCGATCGTGATCTTCACCTGCCTTTTCACCTTTTTCGGCAAACCGAGCACAACAGCGCGGGTCGACAAGATCGAGGCTGGCAGCGCCGCTGAAAGAGCGGGCTTTCAGGTCGGCGATATCGTCACAGCGATCGACGGCAAGGCCGTCGGCAGCTTTTCCGACATGCAGCGCATCGTCGGGGTTCGCGCCGGCGATCAGCTTAATTTCGCCGTCAAGCGCGGTGATTCGAGCCTGCAGTTGAAGGGCACCCCGGAACTCCGCGAAGTGAAGGACAATTTCGGAAACGTCCACCGGCTCGGCGTGCTGGGCATCACCCGCGCCACCGCGCCGGGTGATGTCGTGACCGAGCGGGTCGATCCCGCCAGCGCGCTATGGCTCGGGGTCAAGGAAACCTGGTTCGTGATCGACCGGACGCTGGCCTATATCGGTGGGGTTTTCACCGGCCGCGAGGCCGCCGACCAGGTCGGCGGTCCGATCAGAATTGCTCAGATTTCGGGCCAGGTTGCGACCATCGGCGTGGTCGCCCTGGTGCATTTGGCTGCGGTACTTTCGATCTCGATCGGCCTGCTGAACCTGTTTCCGGTCCCGCTGCTCGACGGAGGTCACCTTTTGTTCTATGCGATCGAGGCCATCAGGGGGCGCCCGCTGTCGGTACGGGCCCAGGAGATGGGCTTTCGAATCGGGCTGGGCCTGGTGCTGATGCTGATGGTGTTTGCGACCTACAACGACATCCTGCATTTGGCGGCATCGTGAAGCGGCTTTTTTGTGGCGTTGCCCATTGGCAACGTCTTGGAATGAAATTGGAATCGCACGGCGATGCCCGGTTTGCCCCCTCGTTTAAATTGGCTACAAGCAGTCCAACGATGGGATTCTGTCGGTTCGTAGGGGTACGGGCCGGCAAGTTAATAACAAGGGCGCGTTGCGCATGATGCTTGGAAGACGAGTGCGGGGGAGCGTTCTGGCTGCCCTGATCCTGGGCGCGGCGCTGGTGGGCGTCACGGCGGGCGGCGTGATTGTACCGGCGCCCGCTGCGGCCCAGACGGTTGCATCCATCGCCGTCGAGGGTAATCGACGCGTCGAAGTCGAGACCATCCGCTCCTATTTCAAGCCGGGCCCCGGCGGCCGGCTCGGTCAGGCCCAGATTGACGATGGCCTGAAGGCGCTGATCGAAACCGGGCTGTTCCAGGACGTGCGAATCAACCAGGCGGGCGGCCGGCTGGTCGTGGTTGTGGTCGAAAATCCGGTGATCGGACGTATCGCCTTCGAGGGCAACAAGAAGGTCAAGGACGAGCAGCTCTCCGCGGAGATCCAGTCCAAGCCGCGCGGGACCCTTTCGCGCCCGATGGTGCAGTCGGACGCCCAGCGCATCGCGGAGATCTACCGGCGCTCGGGCCGCTACGACGTTCGCGTCACTCCTGAGGTCATCGAGCAGCCGAACAACCGCGTCGACCTGATCTTCACGATCACCGAAGGCAGCAAGACCGGCGTCAAGTCGATCGAATTCGTCGGCAACGTCGCCTATTCCTCCTATCGCCTCAAGGACGTCATCAAGACCCGCGAGTCCAACCTTCTGAGCTTTCTCGGCGGCGCCGACGTTTACGATCCCGACCGGGTCGAGGCCGACCGCGACCTGATTCGCCGCTTCTATCTCAAGAACGGTTATGCCGACGTACAGGTTGTGGCCGCGCTGACCGAGTATGATCCTGATAGGAAGGGGTTCCTCGTCACCTTCAAGATCGAAGAGGGCCAGCAATATCGGGTCGCAGCGGTCGATTTCCAGACCTCCATCAGCACGCTCGACGCCAAGTCGTTCCGCAGCTTCTCGCGCGTCAACGTCGGTTCGCTCTACAACGCCGAGGCGCTAGAGAAGTCGGTCGAGGAAATGCAGATCGAGGCCTCTCGGCGCGGTTATGCCTTCGCCGTCGTGCGTCCGCGTGGTGATCGCAATTTCGAGCAGCACACCGTGTCGATCGTCTTCGCCATCGACGAAGGCCCGCGAACCTATATCGAGCGCATCAACATTCGCGGCAACACCCGCACCCGCGACTATGTGATCCGTCGCGAGTTCGACCTGTCCGAGGGCGACGCCTACAACCGCGCGCTGGTCGATCGCGCCGAACGACGGTTGAAGAATCTCGACTTCTTCAAGAGCGTGAAGATCCTGAGCGAGCCTGGCTCTTCCAGCGATCGGGTGATCCTGATCGTGGATATCGAGGAGAAATCCACCGGCGACTTCTCGGTGTCCGGCGGCTACTCCACCACCGACGGGGCGCTGGCCGAAGTCAGCATATCCGAACGCAATTTCCTCGGCCGCGGTCTGTACGCGAAGGCGGCGGTGACCTATGGCCAGTACGCGCGCGGTTATTCGCTCTCCTTTGTCGAACCCTACCTGCTGGACTATCGCGTTGCGCTCGGCCTCGACCTGTTCCAGCGCGAGCAACTCGCCAACCGCTTTATCTCCTACGGCACCAAGACCATCGGCTTCAGCCCGCGGCTTGGCTTCAGTTTGCGCGAAGACCTCGCTTTGCAGCTGCGCTATTCGATCTACCAGCAGGAAATCCAGCTGCCGAGCACGCTCGCGAACTGCAACAACAATGCGTCGAACTCGTTGCTCGCATTCAATCCGACGCCGGCCTTTGCCCAGTTGAACGGCATTCCCAACGGAGGAACGTTGGGCGGCGTTACCGACTCGGGCAGCGGCCTGTGGTGCTATGCCGACGGCGAAGCCTCGCTGCCGGTCCGCAGGGAGCTGCAGAGCGGCAAGACGCTGACCTCGTCGTTGGGTTACTCGCTGAACTACAACACGCTCGACAACAACAAGAACCCGACCGATGGCCTGTTGATCGACTGGAAGCAGGATTTTGCCGGCGTCGGCGGCGACGTGAAATACATCAAGTCCTCGTTTGACGCGAAGTACTACACGCCGCTGGTCGCCGATATCGTCGGCCTGCTCCGCGTCCAGGGCGGCATTCTGAATCAGTTTGGCAGCAGCGAGCTGCGGATGCTCGATCACTTCCAGATGGGTCCGAACCTTGTCCGCGGCTTTGCGCCGAACGGGATCGGCGCTCGCGACATCAATCCGTTCGGAACCGGCGATGCGCTCGGCGGCACCAAGTATTGGGGCGCGTCTGCGGAACTGCAGATGCCGTTCTGGTTCCTGCCGAAGGAAGTCGGACTCAAAGGCTCGGTCTATGCCGATGCCGGCGGCCTTTTCGACTACAAGGGGCCGACGTCCTGGGCGCAGACAGGCGAAGTCAATGTGGCGGGCTGCAGGCCGGCGAGAACCAACAGTGTGACGGATCCCGGCACCTGCCTCGGCCTGCAATACGACGACGGCAACGTCGTTCGCACCTCGGTCGGTGTTGGCCTGATCTGGGCCTCGCCGTTTGGTCCGCTGCGCTTCGACTATGCGGTTCCGCTTACCAAGGGTAAGTTTGACCGGGTGCAGGAATTCAAGTTTGGCGGCGGCACGTCGTTCTAGCAGGCTTGCAGGCGTGGCGATCACAGGCTCGCACCTGCAGGCGCGTCGGGACAGGGAGCGCGGCCGGTTCTGGTTTTTTAGAGCCGGCGCTCTGGTGTGAACGCCGGCCGGACTGCGACGGGTGGAATGGCGCAGCCGATCTTTTTCAAGCGACCCCCATCATCGACGCTGGCCGAGATCGCCGCGCTGACTGGTGCGGTATTGGTCGATCCCGCGCAGGGCGCGCGGGTAATCAGGGCCCTGGCTTCGCTCGACGAAGCCGGCCCCATGCATCTGTCGTTCTTCGACAATCTCAGATACGCCGACCAGCTCAAGGCGACCAAGGCTGGGGCTTGCCTGGTCAACTCGCGTTTCGAAGCCGACGTACCCGCCCACGTCACCATCCTGCGCGCAGCCCAGCCGTTCCGCGCCTTCGTCAAGCTGGCGCGCACATGGCATGCCGATGCGCTGCGTCCGCAATCCTGGTGCGGCGATGAGGGCATAGCGCCGTCAGCGATCATCGACCCGTCGGCTCGCCTGGAAGACGGCGTGATCGTCGATCCGCTCGCTGTGATCGGCCCGCGGGCCGAGATTGGCTCAGGAACGGTGATCGGCCCCGGTGCGGTGATCGGAGCCGATGTCAGGATCGGCCGGGATTGCAATGTCGGCGCGCGCACCGCCATCCAGTTCGCACTGATCGGCAACAACGTCCTGATCCATCCCGGCTGCAGCATCGGCCAGGACGGCTACGGCTTCCTGTTCTTCGGGCCGGAAGGTCATCTGAAGGTGCCTCAGACCGGCCGCGTCCTGATCCAGAACGACGTCGAGATCGGCGCTGGCACCACCATCGACCGTGGCAGCCTCCGCGACACCGTGATCGGCGAGGGCACCAAAATCGACAATCAAGTTCAGGTCGGTCACAATGTAACCATCGGCAGGCACTGCCTGCTCGCGGCCCAGATCGGGCTCGCGGGCAGCCTGACGATCGGAGACAATGTCGCGTTGGGCGCCAAGGTAGGCATCAATAATCACCTCAAGATCGGCGATGGCGCCCAGGTCACGGCGATGAGCGGCGTCAAGGACGACATTCCGCCCAACGGCCGCTGGGGCGGCTTCTTTGCCAAGCCGACCAGGCAGTGGTTCAGGGAGATTATCGCGGTGGAGCGACTGGCGCAGGACGGCTCGGCCGATCCGAAGGGCGGGGGACGGGAGTGATGGAGGATGCACCGGTCAGGTTCGAGCTCGTGGACATCAACGAGATTCTCAAAACGCTCCCGCACCGCTATCCGATGCTACTGATCGACCGTGTCATCAAGATCCGGACCGATTACAGCGGCATCGGCGTCAAGAACGTCACCTTCAACGAACCGCCGTTTCTCGGTCACTTTCCGGATCGTCCGGTGTATCCCGGCGTGATGATGATCGAGGCCATGGCCCAGACCGCCGGTGTCATCGGCATCAAGTCGGTCGAGGGCACGCAGAAACCGCGCGCGGTGTATTTTCTCACCATCGACAAGTGCAAGTTTCGCAAGCCGGTGATGCCCGGCGATACCATCGAGTACCACATGCGCTCGATCGGCCGCCGCAAGGCGATGTGGTGGTTTCACGGCGACGCCAAGGTGGATGGCAGCGTGGTCGCAGAGGCCGACGTCGGCGCGATGCTGACGGACTGAACGGCTCAAGGTCCCGGCCGCCGATCGCTTTGGCAATTATAGCGGCCGCTCGTGCCCTGCTCCCCGATATTGCGGCGAAAGAACTGACCCATCGAGGGCGCGGCCATGAAGGCGTCGAAGGTCTCGACCGAAAGCTCGCAATATTGGCTGTAGCTGCCCTGGATGCCGACGATCAGGTGGAGTCGCGCGCGGTCATAACAGACGCGCTGGACGATCGTGCTGCGATTGATGTCGCGGCATTCATGGCTTCCGACGTCGTGCAGGCCGCCGTCGCCGACATTGACCGTTTCCACGCCGATCGAAGCCGACAGCAGCACAAGGACAAGACTGGTTGCTGCTCTGACCATGAATGCTCGACGCTACCGATCCAGCCGGCGTGATATGCGGCGCGTTTACCTTTTAACCGATGCGGCAAGTCTTGGGGAGAACCGAAACACGGCGTAACCATACGTCACTGGACAGCGCTGGCATGCCGCGGTAACCACCGGAAAATCCCAATATCCGCCATGCATACAGCCGGCACTGGACTTGTTCGATGAAGACGATCGACCCCACCGCGCGGATTGAAGAGGGCGCCGTGATCGGTGAGGGAACCTCGATCGGCCCTTACTGCATCGTCGGTCCCAACGTGGTCGTCGGCGCCAATTGCCGGCTGATCGCGCATGTTTACGTCACGGCGCAGACCACGATCGGCGACGGCTGCGTCATCTATCCGTTTGTCTCGCTCGGTACGCCACCGCAATCGCTGGGCTACCGCGGCGAACTGACCCGGCTCGAGATCGGCGCCGGCTGCACCATCCGGGAGTCCGTCACCATGAACGCTGGGACCGTTGCCGGCGGCGGCGTGACGCGGGTTGGCGCGCGCGGCTACTTCATGAATTGCAGCCATGTTGGGCATGATTGCCAGGTCGGCGATGACGTGATCTTTGCGACATCGGCGACGCTCGGCGGGCATTGCCAGATCGGTGACTTCGTCTTTATCGGCGGGTTGTCGGCGGTGCACCAGTTCACGCGGGTCGGGCCGCAGGTGATGGTGGGTGGCGTCTGCGGCGTGCGCGGCGACGTCATTCCGTTCGGCCTGGTCAACGGCCAGTATGCCGCGCTCGAGGGCCTCAACATTATCGGCATGAAGCGTCGCAACTTCACCAAGGCCCGGCTCGCTACGGTGCGCGCGTTCTACCAGCAGCTGTTCCACGGACCGGGTATCTTTGCCGAACGGCTTGAGGCGGTGCAACAGCTCCGCAACGAGGACCCGGCGATTGCCGAAATCCTCGACTTCATCGGCGACGGCAAGCATCGCGCGCTGTGCCTGCCGGCCGACAACGGCGGCAGACATTGATGACGGGGTCGCCGCAGCCATGAGTTCAGCGGCTTTAGCGGTCGGCATCATCGCCGGCGGTGGCGTTATGCCGTTCGCGGTGGCGGACTCGCTTGTCGCACGCGGCATTGCGCCAGTGGTGTTCGCGTTGCGTGGCGCCTGCGATCCGGCGCGAGTCGAGCGCTTCCGCCATCACTGGATCTCGGTCGGGCAACTCGGCCGTGCGACAAGACTGTTTCGCAGCGAGGGCTGCCGCGATCTTGTCTTTATCGGCTCCTTGATGCGGCCGGCGCTGTCGGAGATCAGGCTGGATTGGGGGACGATCCGCGTCATCGGCGAGTTGATGTCGGCGTTTCGCGGCGGCGACGATCATCTGCTTTCGGGAATTGGCCGAATCCTCGAACGCGACGGTTTCAGGATGGTCGGCATCCGGGACGTCGCGCCGGACATTCTGATGCCGCAGGGAGCCATTGCGCGGGCAACGCCTGATGCAGCCGCCACGGCCGATATCGGGCGGGGGCGGGAAGTGCTCGGCGCGCTGGGGCCCTTCGACATCGGTCAGGCCGTTGTCGTGATCGACGGGCACGTGGTTGCAGTCGAGGACATCGAGGGCACGGATGGCTTGCTGGCGCGCGTGGCGCGGCTGCGCGAAACGGGGCGCATTCGCGCCAAACCGGGCCGCGGCGTGCTGGTGAAGGCGCCGAAGAGCGGCCAGGACTTGCGCTTCGATCTACCCACGGTAGGCCCGAAAACCATCGAAGGCGTCGCCAGCGCAGGGCTTGCCGGCATCGCCGTCATCGCCGGCAGCACCATCGCTGCGGATGCGCAAGGCATGGTCGCGGCTGCCGACAAGGCCGGCTTGTTCATCCAGGGTTTGCCCGCGTGACGCCGGCGCGCAGGCCTGCCGAGGAGAGGTTGGTCTTTCTGATTGCGACGGAGGAATCCGGCGATCGCCTGGGCGCCAACCTGATGAAGGTGCTGCGCCAGCGCCTCGGCGACGCGGTGCGGTTCGAAGGCGTGGGCGGACGGGCGATGGCGCGTGAAGGCCTGGCGTCGCTGTTTCCGATCGAAGAGCTCTCGATCATCGGGCTCGCTGCGGTCGTCGCGCAACTGCCGAAGATTCTCGGGCTGATCAAGGAGACGGCCGCGGTGGTGGCCGACGCCTCGCCCGACGTTCTGGTCATCATCGACAGCCCCGACTTTACCCATCGCGTCGCCAAACGGGTCCGGGCCAGCGACCCCGGGATCCCGATCGTCGACTATGTCTCGCCCTCGGTCTGGGCATGGCGGCCGGGGCGGGCGCGCGCGATGCTGAAGTATGTCGATCACGTGCTGGCGCTGCTGCCGTTCGAGCCCGAGGCGTATCGCAGGCTGAACGGTCCGCCCTGCAGCTATGTCGGTCACCCCCTTACCGAGCAACTCGCCTCACTGCGGCCGAATGCGGAAGAGGCGAAGCGGCGCGCGGATGCGCCGCCGGTGCTGCTGGTGTTGCCGGGAAGCCGCCGCAGCGAGATCCGCCATCACATGGCTGTGTTTGGCCAGGCCTTGGGACGGCTGCAGGAGCAGGGCGTTGCCTTCGAACTGGTGCTGCCGACCATGCCGCATCTGCAGGAGGCGATCGTGGAGGCGCTGAAGGGCTGGCCGGTGCAGCCCCAGGTCGTGATCGGCGAGCAGGAAAAACGCGCGGCGTTCCGGATTGCGCACGCGGCGCTCGCGAAATCCGGCACGGTCACGCTTGAACTGGCGCTATCGGGGGTGCCGATGGTGGCGGCCTACCGGACCGGCGCGGCGGAGGCCTGGATATTGCGGCGGGCGATCAAGGTGAACTCGGTGATATTGGCCAACCTCGTGCTCGGCGAGAACGTCGTGCCGGAATTCCTGCAGCAGGACTGCGCGCCGGAAAAGCTTTCGCAGGCGCTACGCGAGGTGCTCGGCGATACCCAGCTGCGGCAAAAGCAGCTCGAAGCGTTCGCCGGGATCGAGCGAATTCTGTCGACCGGCAGCCAACCGCCCAGCGTCCGCGCCGCCGATATCGTGCTGGCGACAATGCGAAAAGCGCGGCGGGGGTAGATTTCGGATGGGTGGAGCGAAGCGATGCCCATCACTGCCTGTCCGCAACCGCGATGGGTTTCGCTGCGCTCTACCCATCCTACGCATAAAACGAGAAAAGCCGGAGGCTGTGATCGCATCCGGCTTTTGAGTTGTCGTGCGACCGGCGCTTACTTCCGCTTGTCGATCGGAACGTAGTCACGCCGGGTGACGCCGGTGTAGAGCTGGCGCGGGCGGCCGATCTTCTGCTGCGGATCCTCGATCATCTCGCTCCACTGGCTGATCCAGCCGACGGTGCGGGCGACCGCGAACAATACGGTAAACATCGAGGTCGGGAAGCCCATCGCCTTCAGCGTGATGCCCGAATAGAAATCGACGTTCGGATAAAGCTTGCGGTCGATGAAATACTGATCGCTCAACGCGATCTTTTCCAGCTCGAGCGCCACTTTCAGCATCGGATCGTCGCCATGGCCGGTTTCGGCCAGCACGGCGTGACACATCTTCTGCATGATCTTGGCGCGTGGATCGTAGTTCTTGTAGACGCGGTGGCCGAAGCCCATCAGGCGGACTTCGCTGTTCTTGTCCTTCACTTTCTTGATGAATTCAGGAATCTTGTCGACGGTGCCGATGTCGGCGAGCATGGACAGTGCCGCCTCGTTGGCGCCGCCATGCGCCGGGCCCCACAGGCAGGCGATGCCGGCGGCGATGCAGGCGAACGGGTTGGCGCCGGAAGAGCCGGCGATACGCACGGTCGAGGTCGAGGCGTTCTGCTCATGGTCGGCGTGCAGGATGAAGATCTTGTCGAGCGCGTCGGCCAGCACCGGGTTGAGCTTGTAGTCCTCGCAGGGAACCGCAAAGCACATGTGCAGGAAGTTCTCGGCAAAGGTGAGCGAGTTCTTCGGATACATGAAGGGCTGGCCGACGGTATATTTGTAGGCCATCGCGGCCAGCGTCGGCACCTTCGCGATCATGCGCATCGAGGCGATCATGCGCTGCCGGGTGTCGTTGATGTCGGTGCTGTCGTGATAGAACGCGGCCAGCGCGCCGACGGCGGCAACCATGATGGCCATCGGATGGGCGTCGCGCCGGAAGCCCTGGAAGAACCGGGCCATCTGCTCGTGAACCATGGTGTGATGGATCACGCGGCTGTCGAAATCCTGCTTCTGGGCCGCAGTCGGAAGGTTCCCGTAGAGCAGGAGGTAGCAGGTCTCGAGGAAGTCGCCCTTTTCGGCGAGCTGCTCGATCGGGTAGCCGCGATATTCCAGCACGCCGGCGTCGCCGTCGATATAGGTGATCTTCGACTGGCAGCTGCCGGTCGAGGTGAAGCCGGGGTCGTAGGTGAACATGCCGGCCTGGGCATAGAGCTTGGCGATGTCGATGACATCGGGCCCCACCGTGCCGCTGAGGATCGGGAAATCGTAGGACTTGTTGCCTACGGTGAGCGTTGCAGTCTTGTTGCTGGATTTTGCGTCCATCGTGTAGTCCCCGATGAAATCGTTGCGAAAACCGCGCCTCACCCTGGTGCCATTCTCAAGGCGGAATCAAGGAGGCCGGGTTGTCTAGAAGGCGGCGCCAAATGGGTAGCTTATTGCCCTATGCGCTGCAAGATGGCCGCAAGCGTCGGGGCAAGCGCTCACGCTGCGGCCTGGTCGCCTAGCCGGGCCAGGCATTCCTGCCGCCCCAGCACCGCCAGAACGTCGAAGATTCCGGGCGAGGTCGTGCGCCCCGTCAGCGCCACGCGGAGCGGCTGCGCCACCGCGCCGAGCTTGAGGTTGCCTTGCTCGGCAAAGCTTCGCATCGCGGCCTCGGTGGAGTCGGCGTCCCAGTCCGTGACGGCCTCCAGCGCGGTCCGCAGCTTGCCGATCAGCGCGCGGGTTTCCGGCGTCAAGAGCGCGGCCGCCTTCGGTTCGATGTCGAGCGGGCGGTCGGCAAAAATGAAGTAGGAACTCGCGATCAGCTCAATCAACGTCTTGGCGCGCTCTTTCAGGCTCGGCATCGCCTGCAGCAACTGGGAGCGTGTGCTGTCGTTGAGCTTCGCCTTGAGGTTGGCGCCGTCCGGGACATAGTCCAGCACATCCTCGAACATCCTGACCAGCGCGCGGTCGTCGGCGTGGCGGATATAGTGGCCGTTGAGGTTCTCAAGCTTGGCGAAATCGAACCGCGCCGCGGAGCGCCCGATTGCTGCCAGGTCGAACGCTTCGATCATCTCCTGCGTTGAGAAAATTTCCTGGTCGCCATGGCTCCAGCCCAGCCGCACCAGGTAGTTGCGCATCGCCGCCGGCAAGTATCCCATGGCCCGGTAGGCGTCGACGCCGAGCGCACCGTGGCGCTTGGAGAGCTTGGAGCCGTCGGGCCCATGGATCAGCGGGATGTGCGACATGCTCGGAATGTCCCATCCCAGAGCCTCGTAGATCTGCTTCTGGCGCGCGGCGTTGATCAGATGGTCGTCGCCGCGGATTACGTGGCTGATGCCCATGTCGTGGTCGTCGACCACCACCGCCAGCATGTAGGTCGGGTTGCCGTCGCCGCGCAGCAGCACGAGATCGTCGAGGTTCTCGTTCTGCCAGACCACGCGGCCCTGAACCTGGTCCTCGATCACGGTTTCTCCAGTCTGGGCCGCCTTGAGCCGAATGGTCGGCTTCATGCCGGCAGGCGCCTGTGCGGGATCGCGGTCGCGCCACAGCCCGTCATAGAGGCGGGTGCGGCCCTCGGCGCGCGCGCTCTCGCGCATTGCGGCCAGTTCCTCCGACGTCGCGTAGCAGCGGTAGGCCTTGCCGCTCGCCAGCAGTTGCTCGGCCACCTCGCGGTGGCGGGCGGCGCGGCTGAACTGGTAGACGACGTCGCCGTCCCAATCGAGCTCCAGCCACTTCAATCCGTCGAGGATGGCTGCCATGGCGGCCTCAGTCGAGCGCTCGCGGTCGGTGTCCTCGATCCGCAGCAGCATTTTGCCGCCGAGCTTTCTGGCGTATAGCCAGTTGAACAGCGCGGTGCGGGCGCCCCCGATGTGGAGGAAGCCGGTGGGCGACGGGGCGAAGCGTGTGACGACGGGATCGGTCAAGGGCGGGCCTATGCTTGGACGGTGGGGTATAGCAGGAACGGTACATAACTAAAGCCTCGCCCAAGGGCAAAGCAGGCTTGGCGCGGGGGGGCGAATTTGGCAGAAGGTTCGCCAATCCCTGACAGGAATGCGGAATGACCACAGAATCGGTAGCGGCAGAGGCGGGTCGCGATTTCATCCGCGACATCGTCCAGGCCGACCTCACCTCCGGGAAGCACAAGGAGGTTGTTACCCGGTTTCCGCCGGAGCCAAACGGCTATCTGCATATCGGCCACGCCAAGTCGATCGCGCTCAATTTCGGCATTGCCCAGGAGTTCGGCGGGCGCTGCCATCTGCGCTTCGACGACACCAACCCGACCAAGGAAGAGCAGGAGTACATCGACTCGATCCAGGCCGATGTACGCTGGCTCGGTTACGATTGGGGAACCGATCTCTACTACGCATCGGACTATTTCGATCGGCTCTATGACTGGGCGGAGGGCTTGATCCAGGCCGGCCACGCCTATGTCGACGACCAGTCGCAGGAGGAAATCCGCGTCAGGCGCGGCACGCTGACCGAACCCGGCAAGAACTCGCCGTTCCGCGACCGCACGGTGGAGGAAAGCCTCGACCTATTCAGGCGCATGAAGGCCGGCGAGTTTCCGAACGGCGCCCGCGTGCTGCGCGCCAGGATCGACATGGCCGCCGGCAACATCAACCTGCGCGACCCCGTGCTCTACCGCATCCTGCACGCGCACCATCCGCGCACCGGCGACAAATGGTCGATTTATCCGAGCTACGACTACGCCCACGGCCAGTCGGACGCCATCGAAGGCATCACCCATTCGATCTGCACGCTGGAGTTCGAGGACCACCGGCCGCTCTATGAGTGGCTGCTCGACAAGCTGCCGGTGCCCTCCAAGCCGCGGCAATACGAATTCGCTCGGCTGAACCTGACCTATACGCTGTTGTCCAAGCGCGTGCTGACGCAGCTGGTGCGCGACGGCCACGTCTCCGGCTGGGACGATCCGCGGATGCCGACCATTGCCGGCTTGAAGCGGCGCGGCGTGCCGCCGGCGGCGGTGCGTGAATTCGTCAAGCGCATCGGCGTTGCCAAGGCCAACAGCGTGGTAGATGTCGGCATGCTGGAGTTCTGCATCCGCGAGTTCCTCAACAAGACGTCGCAGCGGCGGATGGCGGTGCTGCGGCCGCTCAAGGTCGTGATCGAGAATTACCCGGAAGGCCAGACGGAGGAACTTGAGGCCGTCAACCATCCCGACGATCCCGCAGCCGGCTCGCGCAAGGTTTCGTTCGGCCGCGAGCTCTTTATCGAGCGCGACGACTTCATGGAGAGCCCGCCGAAGAAATTCTTCCGCCTGTCGCCGGGCAGCGAAGTGCGGCTGCGCTACGCCTATTTCATCAAATGTACCGGCGTCATCAAGGACGCCGCCGGCGAAGTGGTCGAACTGCGCTGCAGCTACGATCCCGCCACCAAGGGCGGCAACGCGCCCGACGGCCGCAAGGTCAAGGCCACTATGCACTGGCTCTCGGCGACGCAGTCGGTGCCGGCCGAAATCCGCGTCTACAAGCAGCTGTTCCAGAACCCCAACCCGAGCGCGGCGAACTTTGCCGCCGATCTCAATCCGGAGTCGCTGAAGATCTTGTCCGACGCCCGCATCGAGCCGTCGGTCGCCGCCGATGGTTCTAGCGACGTGATGCAGTTCGAGCGGCAGGGCTATTTCGTCCGCGACCGGGACTCGACCCCGGGCAAGCCGGTGTTCAACCGCACCATCGGCCTGCGCGACACCTTTGCCAAGGAAGTCGGCGGCAAGGCTTGAGCTGTGCAATGTCATCAATCGGGCATAGCGCGACCGACGACGTCGTCTCCGGCATCATGGAGAAATGGGCGACCGCGTTTCGAAAACTGGACGCCGCGGCGCTTGCGTCGCTCTATTCGAGGAACGCATTCTTCTTCGGCTCGAATCCAAACCTGTATCGCGGCCATGACGGCGTGAGCGCATACTTCGCTGGCCTGCCGCGATGGTCCTCGCCATCAGTGCAATTCACCGATGTCAGGACCGCGCCGGCGGCCGACGAGGTCATCAACGTCGCGGGTACGGCGACCTTTGAGGTGGACGAGAGACCCGAGCCGCTGCAGGTGAAGATCACCTGGGTCATCGTCCGCGAGGACGGCGACTGGAAGATCGCGAGCCATCATGTGTCATCGAAGACGCCGCTGATCGAGCCATAGGTCGGGCCGCACTGCCTAGCAGCCCCGGCAGATGCCTCGCAGGGATTTCACCAGCTGGGCGTCGTCCGACGCCGTCGGCTCATAGGGCTTTTGCTGCGCGGCCTGTTGGGTGTCGCGGGCCTTTTGTCGCGCGGCGCGGGCGGTTTCCTGACGCTGGTAGCACGCCTCGCGCTCCAGTCTCGCTTCAATGAACCGGCATTGTTCGGGGGCAGCGTGGGCGATGGAGGCCAGGGCGGTCATCACCGCTGCGAAAGTCAGGCATGCCGCAAATTTCATGTTGTCTCTTACCCCTGGTCCGATCCGACTCTGCTCGGGACTGTAGCGCTAACCGGGGCGGGTTACCTCAGGTTTCTGCATCCGTTCCGGCTGGCGCCCGGAATGCAGCGTCCGGTAGTCTTGCGGTTCCCACGGGATCGTAAGGTGTTGCGTGGCGGAGCAGGGCGGCACGTCGGGCCAGAAGCGGGGGTATGCCGGAACCTGGCCGCCACGAACGACCGCGCGCAGTGGCTACATGCCGTTGCGCCCCACGCTGTGGCCGCAGCTGGTCGAAACCCTGCGCCGGTGGGCGCGCGCAGAGGCCGGGGCCGGACGCTTGCTGCCCTGGGTGCCGGTCGCGTTCGGGACCGGCATCGCCGTTTACTTCGCCGCCGATCATGAGCCGGTGCTGGCGGTGGCCGCGGTTGTCGCCATCGGGCTCGGTGTCATCGCGGTGCTGCTGCGGCGGCGGAAGTTGTTTCCCGTTGCGGTGATGATCGCGGCGGTTGCGGCGGGTTTTGCAGCGGCGACCTGGAAGACCGCGCGGGTCGCGCATGGCGTCCTGGCGCGGCCGATGTTTTCGGTGTCGCTGACCGGCTTTGTCGAGACCCGCGACATCAGAGAGCGCACCGATCGCTTCGTGCTGCGCGTCGTCACCATGGAAAGCGCGCGCGGCGCGACCAGGCTGGAACGGGTGCGGCTGTCGGTGAGGAAGGGCACCGCGCCCGCGGTCGGCAGCTTCGTCGAGTTGAAGGCGCGGCTGCTGCCGCCGCTGGCGCCGTTGCGGCCCGGCAGCTACGATTTCGGCCGCGACATGTTTTTCGCCGGCATTGGCGCGTCGGGCTTTGTGATGGGTTCGATCCGGACGGCGCAGGCGCCCGACGGCGGCGGGCTTCGTCTGCGCTACGCGGCGCTGATGCAGGGCCTGCGCGATACGATCGACGGGCGGATCAGGACCACGCTCGAAGGCGACAAGCGCGCCATCGCCACCGCGCTTCTGACCGGGCGGCGCGACGCGATCTCGCCGCCGGTCAACGATGCCATGTTCGTCTCCGGCCTCGGCCACGTGCTTTCGATCTCGGGCTATCACATGGCGGTTGTGGCGGGCGTGGTGTTCTTCGCCGTGCGGGCGCTGCTGGCGCTGTTTCCGACGCTCACGGTCGGCTACGCCATCAAGAAATGGTCGGCGGCCGCGGCTCTAGCGGCGGCGGCGTTCTATCTCTTGCTGTCGGGGGCTGAAGTAGCGACCCAGCGCTCCTTCTTCATGACCGCCGTGGTGCTGATCGCGGTGATGGTCGACCGCCGCGCCATCACGTTTCGCACGCTGGCGGTCGCCGCCCTGATCGTGCTGACGCTCGCCCCGGAAGCGCTGGTTCACCCGAGCTTCCAGATGTCTTTTGCGGCGACGCTGGGCCTGGTGGCGCTGGTGCAGATCGGCATGCCGCGCCTGTTTGCGACGCCGGACCACGCCGCCGCCGCCCGCGTGGCGCTGTGGGGCGGGCGCGAGATCACGATGCTGCTGCTGGCCTCGCTGGTGGCGGGGCTGGCGACCACGCCGTATGCCGCCTTCCACTTTCATCGGGTCACGCCCTATGGCGTGCTCGCCAACCTCGCGGCGATGCCGGTCGTCTCGGTGCTGGTGATGCCGGCCGGCCTGCTCGGGCTGGTCGCGATGCCGTTCGGGTTTGATGGCGTATTCTGGGCGATGATGGGCGTCGGCATCGACTGGATGATCGCGGTCACGCAATGGGTCGCGGCCTTGCCCGGCGCGGTCGGCCGGATTCCGGCGTTCGGGATCGGCCCGCTGGTTGCGGCGAGCCTCGGCATCATCCTGCTCGGGCTGTTGCGCACGCCGCTGCGCTGGTCGGGCGCCGTGCTGGTGCTGCTGGCGGCGGTGTGGGCGGCGCGGGCGCCGCAGCCGGATATTCTAGTTTCCGCGGACGGCCGCCATGTCGCCGTGCGCGGCGGGGATGGGCGGCTGCATCTCATGCACGCGGCCAGGGGGACAAGGAATGCCTTCCTGCTCAGGGAATGGCTGGCGGCGGATGCGGATGTGCGAACGGCCACCGACGCCTCGCTCACCGCCGGCGTCTCGTGTGACGACGACGGCTGCGTGACGCGAGCGGCCGACGGCGCCTTGATCGCCCAGGCGCTGAAGCCCGAGGCGCTCGCGGATGATTGCGAGCGCGCGGCGCTGATCGTGACCCTAAGGCCGGCGCCGGCTTCCTGTGCGGCCTCCGTCCTCGACGCCGAGCGGTTACGTCGCCAGGGCGCGCTGGCGCTGCGACGAAGCAAGGACGGCTTTGTCGTCGAGGCCGTGAGGCCCGCCGGCATCAACCGCCCCTGGTCGCCGTCGACAGCCGGCGACGGCGAGGCCACGACCTTGATCCCGTCGCCGCGTGCAGCAACCCCTGCGGCCATCGACGCCACGCCATCGGAGGCGGACCTTCAGGCGGACGAGTAAGCGCCGGTCGCACCGCATTGGGTAACGCCGCAAGACGCCGCCGTTAACAACCTAATTCTGCGTTCGGCTCAACTAGTCACGATCGATGCAGGCGACGGCGCTCCCGCCACCTTCGGTGCGCGATCATTGTCATTCTGACCCGCCGGCAATTGCAGTACGGTCACGCGCTGGCCCTGGCAGAGCTGCGTCACCAGAACATGGCTGCCGTCCGGAAATTCGATCGCGTCATGGTGACGGTCGGGGGTTTGGGTCTCGATCTGATTGAACTTGCCGACGCGCCAGCCGACGGTTCGGGTCCAGATCCAGCGGCTGTCATATTTGACGTCGGCGGCGAACGCCAGTTCGGTGCCGGGAAGCATGCAGACCGCGACCGCGGGTTCCTTTTCGGACGCAAAGCCGCGGGTGGACGTGCCGCGAAAGGTTGTGCTGATCAGCGTTTCCCCGACACGTGCGGGACGCGTTGCCAAAGCATGAAGGCTGTAGTCGCACATCGGATGGCTCCCTCATTTGAGATAGCTGACCCGTACTTGCGAGGAGGCACAGGCCTCTATCAGGTGAACATGGCGCCGAGCGTCAGCTGCATTCTCGGCATTTCTGCGACTGGCTCACGGCGCCTTCATCACAAACGCGCCAACGCGCGCCGGTTCCGCGCATCAATAAAAAAACCCCGGCGCGGCCGGGGCTTCTTTCGCTATCTGTGATCTTCAAGCGAGTTCAATACTTCCGGTACAGACCGATCAGTTTTCCCTGAATCCGGACCCGGTTCGGCGGCAGGATGCGGACTTCATAGGAAGCGTTGGCGGGCTCCAGCGCGATCGATGCGCCGCGGCGGCGGAAGCGCTTCAGCGTTGCTTCCTCCTCGTCGATCAGCGCCACCACGATGTCGCCGGTCTCGGCGGTTTCGTTGCGCTGGATCAGCGCCATGTCGCCGTCGAGGATCCCGGCGTCCACCATGGAATCGCCGCGCACTTCCAGCGCGTAATGTTCGCCGGAGCCGAGCATGTCAGGCGGCACGCTGATGGTGTGGCTGCGGGTCTGCAGCGCCTCGATCGGCGTACCGGCGGCGATCCGGCCCATCACGGGCACGGCAACCGGACGGTTGCCGTCGTCCTCGGTGGCCGTGGCGCTGCTCGAGCGCTTGCCAAGCGTGCCCTCGATGACGCTCGGCGTGAATCCGCGGCGGCCGTTGCCGCCACCGCCGCCCGAAAGCTCCGGCAGCTTGATGACTTCGATGGCGCGGGCGCGATTGGGCAGGCGGCGGATGAAGCCGCGCTCTTCCAAAGCGGTGATCAGTCGGTGGATGCCGGACTTCGAGCGCAGGTCGAGCGCGTCCTTCATTTCGTCGAAGGAAGGCGGCACGCCGGCCTCTTTCAGCCGTTCGTTGATGAAACGCAGAAGTTCATACTGTTTGCGCGTAAGCATCGCGAGTTTTCCCCCGGTTGGTCGTCGTTCGGTCCCGAGCCTCCCGGTCTGTAGAGCTGGAGCACCAGACTCCAGCTTAGACACAAGCGGTCGAAACAAAGCATGAACGAACACTATATGTTCGATATGTGTTCCGCAACCACTTAATTTCAGGTGAAGGCGATGGGGGTCCCTGCGCGAAGCGCAAGGGGCATGCTCAGGGCGCCGTCCAGGCCGTCATTCCGGCAGGCGCAGCAGTTCGCACCGCGCGCCCTTGGCGGCCGCTGGCGCCAGCGGCGGGCGGACCACAAGCGCCTGCGCCGCAGCAAGATTGCCAAGCAGCGAGCTGTCCTGGTGGATCACGGGCGTGGCGACCAGCGTGCCGTCCGCGCGCGCTTCCAGGCGGGCGCGGAGGTAATCCTCGCGCTGGTCGTTGGCTGCGAGATCGCGGCCGAGCAGGGCGGTCTGCCGGACATGATGCACGCTGGTTCGACCCGACAGCGCGCGAATCAGCGGCACCAGGAACAGGAAGCCGCAGACATAGGACGAGACCGGATTGCCGGGCAGGCCGATCACCCGCATCGCGCCCAGCCGCCCGTGCATCATCGGCTTGCCCGGACGCATGGCGATCCGCCAGAACGCCATGGCGACGCCACAGGCCTCCAGCGACCGCTTGACCAGGTCATGGTCGCCGACCGAGGCGCCGCCCATGGTGATCAGGATGTCGGCGTTGGCTTGGCGGGCGCGCTGGATGCCGTCCGTGATGGCCGCCATCGTGTCGGCGGCGATCCCGAGATCGATGACCTCGGCGCCCTCGGCCCGCGCCAGCGCTCGCAGCCCATAGCCGTTGGAATAGACGATCTGGCCGGGACCCGGGACGGTCCCCGGCATCACCAGTTCGTCGCCGGTGGCGAGCACGGCGACCCTGGGTCGGCGGCAGACCGCAAGCTCCGGGTGGTTCATGCCGGCGGCGAGCGACAGGTCGCGGTCGGTGAGGCGGGTTCCCCTGGCGAGCAAGACGTCGCCGGCGCGGAAATCGACGCCGGCCGGGCGGATATGCCGGCCAGTTACCGCAGCCTCGGTGATGGCGATATGATCGCCGTCGCCGGAGGCTTCGCGGATAGTGTCTTCCTGGATGATGACGGCGTCGGCCCCATCGGGGATCACCCCGCCGGTGAAGATTCGCACCGCCTCGCCGGCCCCGAGCTTGCGCTCGAACGGCCGGCCGGCCGCGACCTCGCCGATCACCCTCAGCCGCACCGAGAGTTGGGCGGCGTCGGCGGCGCGCACCGCATAACCGTCCATTGCCGACATCGCCAGCGGCGGCTGGGTACGCCGCGCCGCGACGTCGCGCGCCAGCACGCGATGGAAAGCGGTGTCGAGCGCGACGGTTTCTTCGGGCAGGGGGTCGGCGCCGGCAAGGATTGCGGCAAGCGCGTCGGCGACAGGCATCAACGCCACGGATTCCCCCTCAAATGCCCAGCGCGGCAAGCGCTGTGGCGACATCATCAGGCGATCGCACATGGACCGCGGTCAAGCCCCGCGCCCGCGCCCCGGCGATGTTCTCGGCGGAATCGTCGAAGAACAGGATCCGCGAGGCGGGCAGGCCGATCGCCTTGACGACGTGATCATAGGCCGCCGCCTCCGGTTTCCGAAGCCCGATCGTCGATGACAAATAGATTTCGCGGAAATGACCGAGCACGTCGGCGTAGGTGCGCGAGAAATGTGCGACATGCGGGGCGTTGGTGTTGGAGAAGGCATAGAGCGGCAACCGCGCCGCGGCCCGCGACAGCATCGCGGCGATGCCCGGCATTTCGCCGGTGAAAATGGCGTTCCAGCCTTCGAGGAACTGGGCGTCGGTGATGTCGATCCCGAGCGAAGCGCGCAGGCTTTCGAAAAAAACGGCGTCGCTGATCTCGCCCCGCTCGTGACCCCGCCAGGCCTCGCCGGGCGATAGCCGCCCCGCCAGATCGGCGGGCGCGCGGCCGGCGTGCGCGGCCCAACTCGCCACCACCTTGCCGAAGTCGATATCGAGCACGACCCGTCCGAGATCGAAGAGCAACGCGTCGGCGGCGTGGGGGACGAGGGGGCGCATGCATGGCAATCGTTTACAAAACCGAACGCGTCGGGGCAACGGGGCGGGATTGAGGCGGCCTGCCCAATCCAGCACTTAAGCCGGTGCGCAAGCTGTGCTAAGCCTTCGAGCAAATCGGAAGGGGAGCAGTCGCATGAGAGTTCTCGGCGGAATTTTCGGCGTCATGGCCACGGTCGGGTTGCTCGCCGGGCCCGCCGCGGCCCAGGGCGGCCCGACCAGGTATGGTGAGCCCGACAAGGTCAAGACGCCGTCCGAAATCGCGGCCGAGAAGGAAGCCGAGCGGGCCTACCAACGGTCGCTAGGCAACATACCGGAACGACAAAAAGCCTCCGATCCATGGGGGACGGTGCGCAGCGAAGGCGCGCCGCCGAAAGCTGCGGCGACAGCGCCGCCGTCCAGGCCGAAGACCAAGTCCGCCGACACCAAGCCCGAGAGCGGCGCAAAATAAACGGCGCAAGAAAAAAGACACATCCCGGCGCGATGCCGGGCCGACGTGTCCAAACCGAGGAAACCGGAAATGACTGAAAGCCTGCTGTTCTCCCCGATGACGATCCGCGGCGTCGAGCTGCGCAACCGCATCGTGGTGCCGCCGATGCATCAGTATTCGGCCGTGAAGGGCTTTCCGACCGACTGGCACCTGATGAACGCCGGCAAGTTCGCCGCCGGTGGCGCCGGCCTTGTTGTCGTCGAATCCACCAAGGTGGAGCGGCGCGGCTGCGGCACGGTCGGCGACCTCGGCATCTGGGATGACGCCTTTGTCGAACCGCTCAGCCGCCTCGTCCGGTTCATCAAGCAGCAGAATTCGGTCGCCGGCATCCAGCTCGGCCATTCCGGCCGCAAGGCGCGCGCCACCCGGCCATGGGAGGGCGATCGTCCGCTGCAACGAACCCCCGACATCGATGACTGGGAGGCGTGGTCGCCGGTGGCGCCAAGCGCGATCGCCCACAGCGAGAAATGGCCGGTGCCGAAGGCGCTGGAGCGGCACGAGGTGAAGGACCTGGTGCAGGCCTGGGGCAACGCGGCGCGGCGCGCGCATGAGGCCGGCTTCGACGTGCTGGAGCTGCACGGCGCGCATGGGTATCTCGTGCATCAGTTCCTGTCGGAGCGGTCGAACCAGCGCAGCGACGAATATGGCGGCTCGGAAGCAAACCGGATGCGCTTCATCACCGAGATCACCGAAGCCGTGCGCGCGCACTGGCCCGAGCACAAGCCGCTGTTCGTCCGCCTGTCGGTCGAGGACAATGCCGGATGGGGACCGGAGCAGAGCGCGCGGCTGGCGAAAATCCTCAAGGCCAAAGGCGTCGACGTCATCGATTGCTCCTCCGGCGGCATCACCGAAATGGCGCCGATCCTGGGCAAGGAAATCAAGTACAGCTATCAAGTGCCGCTTTCGGAATATGTGAAGCGCCACGCCGACATCATGACGATGGCGGTCGGCCTCATCATCCATGGCGACCAGGCCGAACAGATCCTGCGCGACAAGCAGGCCGATCTGATCGCGGTCGGCCGCGAAATCCTCAACAACCCGAACTGGCCGATGGACGCCGCGCTGAAGCTCGGCGTCGAGGGTCCGTTCCGCAACGTCCCCCCGCAATTCGGCTATTGGCTCGGCACCCGCGCCAAGCGCGGCTTCGGGACCCAGCCCTCGACCTGGCAGAACGGGCTGCAGGACGCGGGGAGGGTGGTTTAAGCCCGTAGCGGTGTGACCATCATCAGGCCGGCGGCAGGCCGAGCGCCTGGCCGCTCTCGATCCAGGTCGGCAATTCGCGCTGATACATCGCGTTGCTTTCCTTAAAGCCGAGCGCCGGCTCCAGCACGAACGTGCCGAGGACTTCCTTCACCTTCGGGTCGCTGTTGGCGGCCACGCAGAGTTCCGCCAGCCGATCGACGATCGGCTGCGGCGTCGCCTTTGGCAGCGCCCAGCCGGTGAAGCCGCTGACGGTGAAGAACTTCCCTGTCGCACCCTGTTCGGTTAGGGTCTTGACGTGAGGGATCGCGGCGACCTTTTTCGAATGCACCGCGAACAGAACGCCGCGATTGCTTTGCAGCACAGGTTGCGCCGCGGTGTAGCTGCCCATCGCGACATCGAGCGTGCCTTCCAGCAACCCCGTCCACATCGGCGCTTCGCCTCGGTAGTGGATCGGCTCGATGTTGAGGCCATACTGCTTGTTGAGTTCGTTGATCGTGATGTGCGGGGCTGATCCCGCGCTATAGGTGCCGAAGTTCACCTTGCCGCTCTGGCGCGCGAAGGCGACGAATTCCGCCAGCGTCCTGGCGCCGCATTTCTCGCTCGCGACCAGGAGCAGCCCGGCGCCGGGAATGATGCTGACGAGCGTCAGGTCCTTGTCCATGTCGTAGCCGGGGTTCTTCATCATCACCCGGTTCATCACATAGGTGGTCGAGATCGAGCACAGGATCGTATGGCCGTCCGGTGCCGCGCGGGCGACTTCGGCCGCGCCGATCGAGCCGGAGGCGCCGGCCTTGTTTTCGATGACGACGGTCTGCCCCACCTGTCTGGAGATGAAGTCGCCGAAGGCGCGGGCCAGCAGGTCGGTCTGCCCGCCCGCGGGGTAGCTGCAGACCATCCGGATCTGCCGCGACGGCCAGGCGGCTTGGGCCGAGGCCCGGCGCCACAGCAAAGGCGTTGCGGCGGCGGCTGCACCGGCCGCGATGAAGTGACGACGATTGAATTTGGCTGGCATGATTCTCTCCCTGAATTTTCCGGCAGGCTATCGCATCGGCCGGCTGAAGCCAGCCACGAAAGACGGGACAGAGTGGCGCATTGGGCGCAATTCGGGCTTTTCGCGCGAAAACGCTGTGCAGGCGAGGCCGCCGCGCCTTGATCCGACCAAAAAGCCGGGCTGAGTTAGTCGCCCCGGGTGGGGACGCCGATTGGGGGCGATGGCGGGCGCCCGTCAAGAAGGGGATCGACCGACGATGCGCAGAAACTTCGCTTTTCTTCTCGGCGCCGTCGCCGGCGCGGGCCTGACCGTGCTCGTCATGGGCCCGCAGGGCGCGCATCTGGTTGCGGTGGCGAAGGCTGCGACCCGCGCCGACACCTACGCGCAGATCCAGCTGTTCGGCAGCGTGTTCGAGCGGATCAAGACCAGCTATGTCGAAAAGCCCGACGATTCCAGGATGATGGAAGGCGCCATCAGCGGCATGATGTCTGCGCTGGATCCGCATTCGCGCTACATGAACGAAAAGGGTTGGCGCGACATGCAGGAGGCCACCCATGGCGAGTTCGGTGGGCTCGGCATCGAAATCACCATGGAGGACAGCCTCGTCAAGGTTGTTACGCCGATCGACGATACGCCGGCGGCGCGCGCCGGGATTCTGTCGGGTGACGTGATCACGCAGATCGACGATGAGCCGGTCTCCGGCCTGACCCTCGAACAGGCGGTGAGCCGGATGAAGGGACCGGCCAACAGCAAAATACGGTTGAAGATCAGCCGCAAGGGCTCGGCCGCGCCGATCGACCTCGCCATCCAGCGTGAGATCATCCGGGTGCGGCCGGTCCGCTACCACACCGATGGCGGCGATGTCGGCTATATCAGGATCACCCGCTTCAATGAGCAGACCACCGATGGCCTGAAGAAGGCGATATCAGGGATTTCGAAGCAGATCGCGCCGGACCAGCTCGCGGGTTATGTCATCGACCTCCGCAACAATCCGGGCGGCCTGCTCGACCAGGCGGTCTCGGTGTCGAGCGCCTTCCTCAACCGGGGCGAAGTGGTGTCGACGCGCGGCCGCATCGCCGAGGAGACCCAGCGCTTCGCCGCGCGCGGTGGCGATTTGACCAAGGGCAAGCCGCTGGTGGTGCTGATCAATGGCGGGTCGGCGTCGGCCTCCGAAATCGTGGCCGGCGCGCTGCGGGATCACAAGCGCGCCACCCTGATCGGGACCCGCAGCTTCGGCAAGGGTTCGGTGCAGACGATCATCCCGCTCGGGCCCGGCAACGGGGCGCTGGCGCTGACCACCGCGCGCTACTTCACGCCATCCGGCCGCTCGATCCAGGCCCAGGGCATCGCGCCCGACCTCGAAGTGCTGCAGGACGTGCCCGAGGAATTGAAGGGTCGTTCTGAAATGAAGGGCGAAGCCTCGATGCGCGGCCACCTCGCCGCCCACGGCGCCAAACAGACCTCCGGCTCGCAATCCTGGGTGCCGCCGTCCGGCAAGGACGACAAGGCGCTCAACGCCGCCTTCAACCTGCTGCGCGGAGTGACCGTCAACGCGAATGCGCCTGTCGTGGCGAAGCGGGCAGTGGCGAACTGAGGGATCAGATCGGCGTGCCGCGGAAGGCGATCCTGCGAGCCGCGCTTACCGTATTGTTTTCGCGAGCCTGACAGGACGGTCGCTTCGTTTGGCGACGCCATCGCGTGCAACGGCTTGCCGTGAAGGTCAGCTGCTAAACAATTGTATTACCGATAAATTTGCGATAGGCACGGATCCGCTCTGCCGGAGCGACCCCTTGCGAACCGGGACTTGAGGAAAACATCGTATGGCGCGGAATATCCTGATCCTTGGAGCCTCCTATGGCTCCCTGCTGGCGACCAAGCTCTTGATGGCTGGTCACAACGTGACGCTGGTGTGCAGGAAGAAGACCGCCGAACTCATCAACCGCGACGGCACCGAGGTTCGCATCAAGCTGCGCGACGAGGCGGTGCATCGGGCGATCTTCTCACGCAACCTGCCGGGCAGACTTGACGCGACCACGCCGGCGGAGGTCGATCTCTCCCGTTACGACCTCGTCGGTCTTGCGATGCAGGAGCCGCAGTATACCAACCACACCATCCGGGTCTTGATGGTGAAGATCGCCGAGGCGGGGCTGCCTTGTCTCTCGATCATGAACATGCCGCCGCTGCCTTACCTGAAACGGATCCCGGCGCTGGCGGACATGGACCTCGAGGAGGCCTATACCAACGCCCAGGTGTGGGAGCGCTTCAAGCCGGGACTGGTGACGCTCTGCTCGCCCGATCCGCAGGCCTTCCGTCCGCCCGAGGAGGCGGCCAACGTCCTGCATGTCGGTCTGCCCACCAACTTCAAGGCCGCGGCGTTCGCGGATGAAGAACACAACAAGCTGCTACGCGAGCTGGAAGCCGGTATCGACGCGGTGACGCTCGATGGCCATGATGTTCCGGTGAAGCTGAAGGTGTTCGATTCGCTATTCGTGCCGCTGGCCAAATGGTCGATGCTGCTGACCGGCAACTACCGCTGCATCACGCTCGGCGAGCCGCAGTCGATCCGCGACGCCGTCCATGGCGATTTGAAGCTGTCGCAGTCGATCTACGACCATGTCGACGCCATCGCCCGGCGGCTCGGCGCCGATGCCGCGGACCAGGTGCCGTTCGGGAAATATGCCAAGGCGGCGGAAAGTCTGCTCAAGCCCTCGTCGGCCGCTCGGGCGGTGGCCAGCGGCGCGCCTTTCATCGAGCGGGTCGACCTGCTGGTGAAGCTGATTGCGCAGCAGCTCGGCATGCCCAGCGCCGAGATCGGCCGCACCGTCGAGATCGTCGATCAGCGGCTGAACGAGCGGATCGTGGCGAGCTGATCCTGCTCCACTTTGCAGGACGGCAAGACGCCCCGTGGAAAAGGGCCCATCGATCCGCTACGCCGATCGCGCAGCGGGCAGACTGCCACCTTGGGTTCGGCCGCCCGGACCTGCCGCATCCTGCTCCCGCGGGTGCGTCAGCAACATTTGCCCGATCTCGGCTGCCGGCCTCGGCTTGCTGAACAGATAGCCCTGCAGTTCCTCGCAGCCGAGCGCGCGCAGGATTTCCCGCTGCTGTTCGGTCTCGACGCCTTCCGCGGTAGTGGTGATACGCCGTTCGGCAGCGATATTGACCACCGCCCGTACGATGCAGGCCGATCCGTCGGGCTCGGCGATGCCGGTGATGAAGCAGCGGTCAATCTTGATCTTGTCGAACGGGAAGCGTTGCAGGTAGCTCAGCGACGAATATCCGGTGCCGAAATCGTCCAGCGCGATCCGGACCCCGATGGCGCGCAGGTCGTGCAGAACGGCGAGCGCGGCTTCGTCGTCGCGGATCAGGACCGCCTCGGTGATCTCAAGCTCCAGCCGGTTGGCGGCTAGGCCGGACGCGGCCAGCGCCGCCATGACCTTCAGCGCTAGCGTTCCGGTCTTGAATTGAACCGGCGAGACGTTGACCGCGAGCTTGACATGGCCAGGCCATGTCGCGGCTTCCGTGCAGGCTGAAGTCAGCACCCACTCTCCGAGCTGATTGATCAGGCCGGTTTCCTCGGCGATCGGAATGAATTCGGCAGGCGAGATCATGCCGCGCTGCGGATGGCGCCAGCGGACCAGCGCCTCGCAGCCGGTGATGGTGTCGTCCTGCAGGCTAAGGCATGGCTGATAGTAGACCTCGAAGCCGCCATCGACGATCGCCTGGCGCAGGTCGATCTCCAGGTTGCGGCGGGCGCGGGCCTCGGCATCCATGGCCGGTTCGAAGAAGCGGTAGGTGCGGCGGCCGGCGGCCTTGGAGGCGTACATTGCGAGATCCGCATTCTTCAGGATCTGGTCGAGATCGGATCCGTCCCGCGGTGCCAGCGCGATGCCGATGCTGGCGTCGGTAGTCACCTGATGGCCGAGGCACTGATGCGGCGCGCGGATCGCCTCGAAGATCCGGCTGATGAGCATCATGACGTCCTGGTTATCGTCAATGCCGGTCTGAACGATCGCGAACTCGTCGCCGCCGAGCCGGGCGACGAAGTCGATTTCCCTTACGCAAGCCGTGAGACTGACCGCGACCGATTTCAGCAGCGCGTCGCCGATCATGTGCCCGAGCGAATCGTTGATGCCCTTGAACTCGTCGATGTCAATATAGAGCACGGCCAGCTGCCGATCGGGCGACGCCTGAAGCAGTTCGGCCGTGAGCCGTTCGTGGAACAGGGCGCGGTTGGGCAGATCGGTCAGCGCGTCGTAATGGGCGAGATGGGTGATGCGCTCCTCGACGCGCCGGCGCTCGGTGATGTCTTCATGGGTCGCCACCCAGCCACCGTCCGCCAACGGCTCGTTGACGATCTGGATCGAGCGCCCGTCATGCGTGGTCAGGAACTTGACGTTCCGCTGGCCGACGTCGCGCAGCACCATTTCGACATAAGGGTCCACGTCGCCGACGAACGACCCGGTCTGCTTGCGGTGGGCGATCACCTCGCGGAAACTGCAGCCCGGTTTCACTACCTCGGCCGACAAGCCGTACATCTCGATGTAACGCTGGTTGCAGACCACCAGCCGCCGGGCGGCGTCGAACAACAGAAGTCCCTGCGTCATGTTGTTGACCGCGGTGTCGAGGCGCTGTTTTTCCAGGGTCAAGCGCTGCCTCGATGCACGATGCTGACGGGAAAGCTTGCCGACGACGACAAACAGCAGGGCAGCGATGACGAGCGCTGACAGCCCGGCGATCGCGATAAGGATACTGGTCTGCTCGCGCCAGTCCGCCAGCGCGGCGAACGTGGTCGTCGTCGCGACGATGACGATCGGGAACTTCGTCAGCGCGCGCGACGCAATCAACCGGTCTTCGCCGTCGATCGGGCTGGAGAGGCGGGATGTGCTGCGGGCGAGTTCGAACACCTGCTGCTGGGCGGGCGGGCCGGCCCTGAAGTTCTTGCCGATAGACTCTGCGACATGCGGGTGACGGGCGAGCAGCGTGCCATCGCCGTGGTGCATGGCGATGCTGGCGTGGGGTCCGAGCGCAACGGTTGCGAAGAACTTTTCGAAATGGGCCGGCTCGATGCCCCGGCCGATGGCACCCAGGAATTCACCCTTCGGTCCGCTGACCTTGCGCGCGATCACGGTGGTCCAGACGCCGGTGAGGCGGCTGTAGACGGGCTCGACTAGCATTTCCGGCGAAGCGGCGCTATACTTGAACGTCTTGAAGTACTTCCGGTCCGCGGCAGTGACCGGCGGCGCCGGCCAGGTGGCTGACGCGTTGATCAGCGCACCGTCGGTGTCGAAGATGTTGACGCCGCCGACGTAGGACATCGCGTCGATCTTGGATCGCAGCATCAGATGGATTTCCGCGGTGGACATCCGACGCTTGTAGTCCTCCGCGGTCGCGATTCCCTTCGATCGCACGAATGCGATCAGGTCCTTCTGAACGACCTCGAAGTCAGCTAGCTGCTGCTCGACATGGTGCGCCAGCAGCAGCACGGTGTTCTCCAGCTCGCGCTCGCTGTTGCGCAGTGCCTTCTCGCGGAAATGGCCGGCCACCAGGGTCGCGCCGATCGCGATGGCTGCGATCAGCAGCACGCCGCCCAGCACCAACCAACCGACCGGGCCGCTGGAGGTCGAGGTGATCTTGAGAGAACGGGTAACGGTTGAGGCCATGGCCCACGATCGCTGCAGGAAAAGAGTTTCTGGCGCGGAGTTCGCTCCAGCCCATAGCACCAGTATCCCGCCGAGTTGGAATTTGACGTTAGCAAGCCTGGTTAACGAAGCGTCAACGCGTTTCCGCGCAAGGTGAGATCCGGTTCGCATCAGGTAATCAGGCCGGCGAGGGAGGCGTGTTGACAGCAACCCCGAAGCGGGATGCGCGAGCAAGCTCCGTCGCGCTGTTGAGGCGCGGGCTTCCTCAGGCTTTCGCGCGATAGTGGCCTGACTTCCCCCCGGTTTTCTCCACCAGGTGAATGCCATCGATGCGCGCGCTGCGCTCGACCGCCTTGATCATGTCGTAGATCGTGAGGCACGCGACCGACACCGCCGTCAACGCCTCCATCTCGACGCCGGTCGGCCCGGTGACCTTGACGGTGGCGCGGACGATGCAGCCCGGCAGGTCCTTGTCCGGCGCAACGTCGAGCGTGACTTTCGACAGCGCCAGCGGGTGGCATAGCGGTATCAGCTCCGAGGTGCGCTTGGCCGCCATGATGCCTGCGATGCGGGCGGCGCCCAGCACGTCGCCCTTCTTGGCGTTGCCGGAGATAATCAGATCGAGCGTCGCCTTGCCCATGATGACGCGCCCCTCGGCCACGGCTGTGCGTTCGGTCGCGGCCTTGGCGGAGACATCGACCATCCGCGCTTCGCCCGCCGCGTCGATATGGGTGAGGGCCGGGCCGTCTTTGGGGGTCTTCCTTGCCATCGGCTTAGCCGGTTCCGGTGGCGCGCGGCGCGTCGGCGCGCGTCAGCAGCGCGCGGGTCGCCGCTGCGACGTCGGCCTGCCGCATCAGGCTTTCGCCGACCAGGAAAGTGGACATGCCCACGCGCTCGAGGCGCGCGAGATCTGCGGGCGTGGCGATTCCGCTTTCACCGACCATCAGCCGGTCGCATGGGATCAGCGGCGCCAGCGCCTCGCTGGTCGCCAGCGTCGTCTCGAAGGTGCGCAAATTGCGGTTGTTGACGCCGATCATCGGTGACCGCAGTTTCAGCGCCCGATCGAGCTCAGTACGATCGTGGATTTCGATCAGCACGTCCATGCCGAGCGCGATCGCCGCATCCTCGATATCCGCGGCTGCGGCGTCGTCGAGCGCGGCCATGATGATCAGGATGCAGTCGGCGCCGTGGGCGCGCGCCTCCGCCGCCTGGTAGGTATCGAACATAAAATCCTTGCGCAGTACCGGCAGGCTGGTCGCCGCGCGCGCCGCGACCATGAAATCGAGATGGCCCTGGAAGGAGGGCGCATCGGTCAGCACCGACAGGCACGCCGCGCCGCCGGCCTCATAAGCCTTCGCCAGTTCGGGCGGATCGAAATCGGCGCGAATGAGCCCCTTCGACGGCGAGGCCTTCTTCACTTCCGCAATCAGTGCGTAGTCGCCGCCTGCCAGTTTTTCACGAATCGCGCGCACGAAACCACGAGGCGGCGATGCCGCCCTGGCGCGCGTTTCGACCTCGGAGAGGGGGTGCGCCCGTTTGGCGGTGGCGATTTCCTCGCGCTTGTAGCTCTCGATCTTGCTGAGGATATCGGACATCGCGGGACCTTAGCTGTTGGAGATCGCGATCAGATGTTTCAGCCGCGCCGCCGCGGCGCCGCTGTCGAGCGATTTGGCGGCGAGCAGCGCGCCGTCCTTCAGGTCCTTCGCCCGGCCGGCCACGATCAGCGCCGCAGCGGCGTTCAGCAGCGCGACATCGCGATAGGCGCCGGGCTTGCCATTGAGCACGCCGAGCAGTGCGACCGCGTTGGCGTCACCGTCGCCGCCCTTGAGCGCCTCGCCAGCGACGCGGGAAAGGCCCGCATCTTCCGGCGTCACCTCGAACGTGCGGATATCGCCGTTGTCGAGGCTCGCGACAAAGGTCGGGCCGGTGAGGGTGATCTCATCGAGGCCGTCGGAGCCATGCACGACCCAGACAGATTCGGAGCCGAGGTTCTTCAACACCTGCGCCAGGGGCTGCACCCATTGCCGGGAAAACACCCCGACCAGCTGCCGCTTGACCCCGGCCGGGTTGGAGAGCGGTCCGAGCAGGTTGAAGATGGTGCGGGTGGCGAGTTCGACCCGCGTCGGGCCGACGTTCTTCATTGCCGGGTGATGCGCCGGCGCGAACATGAAGCCGATGCCGGCTTCCGCCACGCAGCGGCCGACCCGCTCCGGGCTGAGATCGATCTTGACGCCGAGCGCGGCCAGCACATCCGCGGAGCCCGACCGCGAGGACAGCGCGCGGTTGCCGTGCTTGGCGACGGGCACGCCGGCGCCGGCGACGATGAAGGCGGCGCAGGTCGACACGTTCACCGAACCGGAGCCGTCGCCGCCGGTGCCGACCACGTCCACGGCATTCGCGGGCGCCTTGACCCGCAGCATCTTGCTGCGCATCGCCGACACCGCGCCGGTGATCTCGTCGACGGTTTCGCCGCGCACCCGCAACGCCATCAGCAGCCCGCCCATCTGCGAGGGCGTGGCCTCGCCGGACATCATGGCGTCGAAGGCGGACGCCGCCTCGTCACGCGACAGCGTGGCGCCGGTGGCGACTTTCCCGATGATAGATTTGAGATTGTCCATCGCATGCCTTCAGGGTCGTGTATTTTCTCGCAGCATGACCGACGGGCCAGGGGCAGCCTGGTTGCGCCCGGTCCTGCTCATTTGTTGGCGCCCGTCACCTGCGCGAAGGCAGCCTGATTGATGGTGGTGCCGATCTCGGCTTCGATCCTGGTCACGTACTGCGCGACCTGCTCGTCGGTCATCCCGCGCTGCAGCGTCTCCTTGAGTTTCTTCATATCCTCCGAGGCGGCATCGATCGGCGGTACGACGACGTCGGTGACGCGGAACACGATCCACTCGCTGCCACCGGCGCCGGGCGCTTGTCCCACGGCGTCCTTGGGGGTTCGGAACGCGGCGGTGACCACGGCGGATGGCAGACCTGGCGGCGAGGCGTCGCGGCGCAATCCGGTGGCGGTCGCCACCGTCGATCCGACCGACGCTGCTTCCGCGGCGAGCGCGCCGCCTTGCTCGAGCTTCTGCGTCATATCGGTCGCCTGCGTACGCAGCCTGCTCGATATCTGGTCTTCGCGCCATTTCGCCTCGACCTGGCCGCGGACTTCCTCGAGCGTGCGTTCGCGCGAGGGTGTAATGCCCAGCACGTCGTAATACACATAGCCGCCGGCAAACTGGATCGGGTCGTTGTCGACGCCGACATCGCTGGTGAAGGCCTGGGAGACGACGTCAAGGCCGCGTGGAATATTGGCTACGGGCTGGCCATTGGGGAGGCGGCCGGAGCGATCGACGGCGTCGATGGTGACCGGCGTGAGTCCAAGCTTCGGCGCAGCCTCGACCACGTTGGCGCCGCCGCCGCGCTCGTCTTCCATCTTGTTCTGGATTTCGGTGACCTTGATGCGGGCGCGCTCGGTTGCGATCTCCTTCTTGAGCTGTGGCGCCAGATTTTCAAAGGTGGGCGTCACGCCCGGCTCGATCTTGCCGATCTTGACCAGCGCAACGCCGAACCGGCCCTGCACCGGCTGGCTTACTTCGCCTGCCGGCAGCGCGAACGCAGCGTCCGCGATCGCAGGCTCGATGATCGCGGATTTCGCCATCAGGCCGAGATCGACGTCCGCTGGATTGAGATTGCGCTCCTTGGCCAGCTCCTCGAATGACATCCCCGACGCGATGCGGCTGCGCGCGGCCTGCGCTTCGCCGGCGTTGGGAAACACGATCTGCGAGACTTCGCGTTTCTCCGGCGTGCCGAGCTGGTTGGCGTGCTGCTCGAACGCCTTTTTCGCGTCCTCGTCGGAAACCTCGGTCCATTTGCCGATTTCTTCCGGGCTGATCACGACGAACGAAATCTTGCGATATTCGGGCGCGCGAAACTGGGTCTTGCGATCCTCGAAATAGGCGGCGAGCGCCTCGGGCGAGGGCGGATCGATAGTGCCGGCCTGGGCGGCGTCGAGCTTGATGTAGTCGATCGAGCGCTGCTCGTTCTGGAACCGCGCCAGCGCTTCGATCAGCACCTTCGGTGGTTCCACGCCCGCCGAAACGGTGCCGGCGATCTGGCGCCGCAGTCCGACCCGCCGCTGCTCGGCGATATAGCGCTGTTCGGTGTAGCCGTATTGCCGGATGGTGGCCTGGAAGCGCGCGGGGTCGAAGTTGCCGCCCAATCCCTTGAAGTTAGGGTCGTTGTAGATGGTCCGCAGGATTTCGTCCTGGGACTGAGCAAGCCCCATGCGGCGGGCTTCCTCGTCCAGCGCCGCCTCGGCGATGGTCTGCTGCAGCACCTGCCGATCAAGCCCGAAGGCGCGGGCCTGTTCCATGGTCAGGGGACGGCCGAAGCTGCGGCCGAGCTGCTGCAGCTTCTCGGTGTAGATCTGGCGGAATTGTTCCGTCGAAATCTCGGTCCGGCCGACCTTCGCCAGCGACGACTGGCCGAACCCCTTGAAGATGTCGGCGATGCCCCACACCGCGAAACTGATGATCAGGACGCCCATCACCACGCCCATCACAATCTTGCCGAGCCAGTTTGATGAGGCTTTCCGAATTCCTCGAAGCATGGGTCCAACTTGTTTTTGCAGGAGGGGAACCGGTGTGCCCAACGAAAACCCGATCCGGTTCGGATCGAATCCGCAACAGGGCGTCACCAAGTTGATAACGCATCATAAAGTGGCGGCCGCCCCCTCGCAACCTGGGGCCGCCCATTTGGGGTGGTTAACCGACGCCGGGAGTCCTCTGGAAGTGGCCGCCTGCCTCTGCTAGCGCATCTCCGAGCCACTATTTCTGACATTTGCGGGACAAACGACATGACCGACGCCATTCGGCCGCTGATCGCCGGGAACTGGAAGATGAACGGCCTGAAATCCGCCATGGCGGAATTCGAGGTGATGATCGCCGGCGCGGCGGGATTGACGGCCAACGCCGATTTGCTGGTCTGCCCGCCGGCCACCCTGATCGCCGGTTTTGCCGACAGGGCGCGCGGCTCAAGACTCGCCGTCGGCGCCCAAGACTGCCACGCCAAGGCTTCGGGCGCCCATACTGGCGACCTCGCGGCGGAAATGCTGGCGGACGCGGGCGCTACCGCCATCATTGTCGGCCATTCCGAGCGCCGCGCCGACCACGGCGAAACCGATGCGTTGGTCCGGCAGAAGGCCGAAGCGGCCTGGCGCGCCGGCCTGACCGCGATCGTCTGTATCGGTGAAACACAGACGCAGCGCGACGCCGGCCAGACGCTCGATGTCTGCGGCGGACAGCTCAAGGGATCGCTCCCGGAGGGCGCGACGGCGGCTAACCTGGTGGTGGCCTATGAGCCGGTCTGGGCGATCGGCACCGGGCTGACGCCGACTGCCGGGGATGTCGAGCAGGTTCACCGCTTTATCCGGGGTGTTCTGACCGAGCGGTTCAAGGCCGAAGGCGGCAAGATGCGCATCCTCTATGGCGGTTCGGTCAAGCCTTCGAACGCCGCGGAGTTGATGGCCGTCGCCAATGTCAACGGGGCCTTGGTCGGCGGCGCCAGCCTGAAGGCGGCCGATTTCCTGGCGATCGCGGCGGCGTGCTAACTCGATCAAGCTGGCACGGCTTCCCGCAGCCGCTTCCAATAGATCAGTGTCCCCGTCAGACCGCCATGCGGCTTGAGCGCGTAGTCCGGGATGAGGCCGGTCAGCGTAAAGCCCAGCCGTTCGTAGAAGCCGGCCGCGCCTTCTTCCTCGGCGGTGTCGAGTACCAATAGCCAGCGCCCGCGCGCAATCGCCATTCGCTCGGCCGCGTGCAACAGCGCGGTAGCGATGCCGCGCCGGCGGTGACTGAGGCGGGTCATCATCTTTGCGATCTCGGCGCGGTGCGGCTGGTTCGGCGGCAGATCGAGCAACAGGGTCACGGTCGCGACCAGACGCTCGCCGTCAAAGGCGCCGAGAACGATCCGATCGCCTCGGTCGGCCGAAGCAAGCGAGCTACGCCAGAATGCATCGGCTGTCTGCAATGGAAGCGGGTGCATGAAGCTGACCGAACCGCCATTCGCAACGGTTTCGACCAACATCTCACTGAGCATCGCGCAGGTCTCAGGCGAGGAATTCAGTGTCTTGATCTGGATGTCAGGCATGAATTATCGAATCCGGGTGAATGAAGAGCGGTTTCGCGGGTTCAGGTTCGATTCCTGGCTGCACGGGTGGCGCGCGCCTGCTTGATCGCTGCAATCCGTTCAACATCCTCGATCTGCAGGTGACGGCCGCGTTCGAGAATTTCCAGCGTGTATTCTTCGTAGGTGAGACCCAGCCGGTCGGCTTTCCGGATGCGAAACGCGACGATGCCGGGCGAAGGGTTTTTCCAGGCGGTGCGATGCGCCGCCTTCCAGTAGAAGTAATTTCCAATCCCGTCGTTGCCCCATTCAGGCGTGTGCTCTTCGTGGAGCGGCGGACCGCCATTGTGGCCCCTGGAAGCGGAACTTGCCGTGTCGGTCGGAGAACACCTGACTTCGCTCTCCGACATCGCCAGCTAGCTCCGGGCAAGGGCGACGATGTAGGTGCAAGGCGCGGCGCTCTCGTTGGCAAATGTCACTTCCGCCGGCGGACCGAATCCGAGGCAGTCGCCGGAACGGAGTTCGTGGCGCTCGCTGCCCTCGATCAGCACGAGCGCGCCCGACAACACCCACAGCGCCTGGCGGATGCGTGCGTAGGACGAGGCGGGTAGCGTCACGCGCCGCTTGGCCGGCATCTCGACCTTGATGATCTCGATGGGATGGTCGGGCCGGCTGAAGACCTGGCGGCGCAGATAACCGGTTTCGGGATCGCGCCACACCGGCTGGTCGGCAGCCCGCGAAAGACGCTCGCCCTGGCCTTCGGCTCGCAGCATCAGGCCGGCGAGGGTGAGGTCGAAGGCGCTGGCGAGCCGAACCAACACGACTGCGGTCGGGCTGACCTCCGCGCGCTCGATCTTGCTGATGGTGGCCTTGGAAACCCCGGAGCGCTCGGCGAGATCAGCCAGTGACCAGCCGCGGCTGTCGCGCTCGAGACGCAGGCGCCGGGCGAGCCGGGCGCTGAGATCGTCTACTAGAGTATCCATTCGTCCAGTATAGGAGAAATTTACGCAGGCTCAAGTCCGGATTCGGACGTGGACGAAAGCGGGAGGACGGCCTTGCTGCCGGCCCTGCGGCAATTATCTCCCGGTCAGCGGTTGGGGGTGACAATGCCCGGTCCGATCGTGTAACACCGCGCAACTTCAGGAAAACCCGTAAGCTCAATGGTGCAGCCGAAGTCCGGCGCCCTCGGCTTGTGGCGGAAGGTTTTGAGATGCAGACCGTCATCATCATCGTTCACCTCATGATCGTCGCCGTGCTGATCGGCGCGGTGCTGCTGCAGAAATCCGAAGGCGGCGGCCTCGGCATGGGCGGTGGCGCCGGCTTCATGTCGAGCCGCGGCACCGCCAACCTGTTGACGCGGACGACCGCCATTCTGGCGGGGCTGTTCTTCGTGACCAGCATGACCTTGGCCTGGATGGCCGGCGCCGATCGCAAGCCGGCATCGATCCTTGGCACCGCGCCGGCCACGCAGTCCCAGCCCGGCGCCGCGACGCCGATCACGCCGCCGACCTCTGGCGGCGGCGTTCTGGACACGCTGAAGAAAGTGGACGAGCAGCAGGGCCAGCCTGCGCCGTCGGCTCCGCAGGCGCCGCGTTCGCAATAAAGCAGGGCGGCCATGCAGGGCGGAAGTTCCCGACCTGCATCAGGACCTTCTGTCAATACTCTGATATCGCTTCAGATCTTCCGTCACCCACAGCCCGCCAGAATGTCCGCCCGCGGATCCGATTCGTTTGGCGAATCGAGCCAGTGGCCTTAAAGGTTGAATCCCATGGCGCGGTACATCTTCATCACCGGCGGCGTGGTTTCTTCGCTCGGCAAGGGTCTGGCTTCGGCGGCGCTCGGCGCCCTGCTGCAGGCCCGCGGCTACAAGGTCCGGCTCCGCAAGCTCGACCCCTATCTCAACCTCGATCCCGGAACGATGTCGCCGTATCAGCACGGTGAAGTATTCGTGACCGACGACGGCGCCGAGACCGATCTTGATCTCGGCCATTACGAGCGCTTCACCGGGCGACCGGCCACCAAGGCCGACAACATCACCACCGGGCGCATCTATCAGGACATCATCACCAAGGAGCGGCGCGGCGACTATCTCGGCGCGACCATCCAGGTGGTTCCGCACGTCACCAACGCGATCAAAGAATTCGTGCTTGCCGGCAACGATGAATATGATTTCGTGCTGGTCGAGATCGGCGGCACCGTTGGCGACATCGAGGGACTGCCGTTCTTCGAGGCGATCCGCCAGCTCAAGAACGAACTGCCGCGCGATCACGCGGTCTACATCCATTTGACGCTGCTGCCGTTCATCCCGAGCGCCGGCGAACTCAAGACCAAACCGACCCAGCATTCGGTCAAGGAGCTGCGTTCGATCGGTATCCAGCCGGACATCCTGCTCTGCCGCACCGACCGGCCGATTCCGAAGGAAGAGCGGCGCAAGCTCGGCCTGTTCTGCAACGTCCGCGAAAGCGCCGTGATCGAGGCGAGGGACGTCGACAACATCTACGCCGTGCCCGAGGCCTATCACGCCGCCGGCCTCGACGACGAGGTGCTGGCCGCGTTCGGCATCGTGCCGAAGATTCCCCCGGCGCTGCAGAGCTGGCACGTCATAAACGAGCGCGTGCGCAACCCCGAAGGCGCGGTGACCATTGCCATCGTCGGCAAGTACACCGGCATGAAGGACGCCTACAAATCGCTGATCGAGGCGCTGTCGCATGGCGGCATCGCCAACAAGGTGAAGGTCAATCTCGACTGGATCGAAAGCGAAGTGTTCGAGAACGAGGACCCGGCGCCGTTCCTCGAACACGTCAATGGCATTCTGGTGCCCGGCGGCTTCGGCCAGCGCGGCGCCGAGGGCAAGATCCGCGCGGCGCAGTTCGCGCGGGTTCGCGACGTGCCGTATTTCGGCATCTGCTTCGGGATGCAGATGGCGGTGATCGAGGCCGCGCGCAATCTCGTCGGCATCAAACAGGCCAATTCAACCGAGTTTGGCCCGACCAGCGAACCGCTGGTTGGTCTGATGACCGAATGGCTGCGCGGCAATGAACTGGAGAAGCGGTCGAAGTCCGGCGACCTCGGCGGCACCATGCGGCTTGGCGCGTATCCGGCGGCGCTCAAGCGCGGCAGCCGGGTGTCGGAAATTTATGGCGGCGCTACCGAGATATCCGAACGCCACCGCCACCGCTACGAGGTCAACACGGCGTACAAGGACCGGCTTGAGCAGCACGGCTTGCGTTTCTCTGGGCTGTCGCCCGACGGCGTGCTGCCGGAGATCGTCGAATACCAGGATCATCCCTGGTTCATCGGTGTGCAATTCCACCCCGAACTCAAGTCGCGCCCGTTCGAGCCGCATCCGTTGTTTGCCTCGTTCATTCAGGCCGCCGTGGTGCAGTCGCGGCTGGTGTAGGGCACACCTCCCGCGGCCCGCCTTCGATACGCCACTGCGCTGCTCATGAGTGAGGGCGTCCTAAGTCAAACCTTTGACGAGCGCGCCAATTGTTGCGACAAAGGGCTCCCGCGAAGCTGCAAGAACAATAATCAAAGGAGTGCCACCAATGATCATGGAAATGCGCGTCTATCGCTGTCTGCCGGGGCGGCTTCCGGCGCTGATGAAGCGGTTCGATACGCTGACGCTGAAATTGTGGGACAAGCACGGCATCAAGCAGGCCGGCTTCTTTACCACGCTGATCGGCACCTCCAATCAGGAGCTGACCTATTTCGTGGCGTGGGACTCGCTCGCCGATCGCGAAAAGAAGTGGGCCGCGTTTCAGAGCGATCCCGACTGGATCGCCGGCCGCGCCAGGAGCGAGGAGGACGGCCAGATCATCGACAACATCGTCAGCCAGCTATTGGTGCCCACCGCGTTCTCTTCGGTGAAGTAACCGGCGGCGCAACCCTGTTATTCAGGGTCTGAATAGGGTTGATCCTGGTGGTGCGGACCGGCATGGTCCGCACCAGGCACGAAGGAAAATCCCTTGAACGCGAAGCTCGACGCAGCGCCGGTGGTCTCGGTCGGTTCGGTCAGGTTCGGCAATCACCTGCCGATGTCGATCATCGCCGGTCCCTGCCAGCTTGAGAGTCGCGCGCATGCGCTCGAAGTGGCTGCCGCGCTGAAGGAGATCGCCGGCCGGCTCGGGATCGGCCTCGTCTACAAGACCTCGTTCGACAAGGCCAACCGCACCTCGGCCTCGGCCGCGCGCGGCATCGGACTAACGCAGGCGCTGCCGATTTTCGCCGAGATTCGTGCCTCGCTCGGATTGCCGGTGTTGACCGACGTGCATGAACCCGCGCAATGCGCCGAGGTCGCGCAGGCGGTGGACGTGCTGCAGATTCCGGCCTTCCTGTGCCGGCAAACGGATCTGCTGGTCGCCGCGGCCGCGACCGGCAAGGTCGTCAACGTCAAGAAGGGCCAGTTTCTTGCGCCCTGGGACATGGCCAACGTCGTCGCCAAGATCACCGCAAAAGGCAATCCGAACGTTCTGGTAACCGAGCGCGGCGCGTCGTTCGGCTACAACATGCTGGTGTCCGACATGCGAGCATTGCCGATCCTGGCGCGCACGACCGGCGCCCCCGTCATCTTCGACGCCACCCATTCGGTGCAGCAGCCGGGCGGGAAGGGTGACTCGTCGGGCGGGGAGCGCGAATTCGTGTCGGTGCTGGCGCGGGCGGCGGTTGCGGTTGGCGTGGCCGGCATGTTCATCGAGACCCACCCCGATCCCGATCGCGCGCCGTCGGACGGACCCAACATGGTGCCGCTGCGCGAGTTCGAAGCATTGGTGAAGATGCTGATGGAGTTCGACGCGCTGTCCAAGCGCGGAACACGGCCATGAGCCGGCCCTCGCGGTGACCGCATCCAGCCGCATGCCGCCGGCGCTCAACATCATTGCGCTGGCGACCTTTTCCGCAAGCCTGTCGGCCCGCGCGCTCGATCCGGTGCTGCCGCACGTGGCTACTGATTTTTCTGTCAGCATCGCCACCGCCGCCGGCTTCGCCGCCGTCTTCGCCTTCACCTTCGCCATCGTCCAGCCGGTGCTCGGCGCCTTCGCCGACGTGTTCGGCAAGGCCCGCCTGATGGTCGCCTGCCTGGTGCTGCTCGGCCTTGCAAATATCCTCGGCGCGCTGGCGACCTCATTCGAGATGTTGTTCGTCAGCCGCATTCTCGCCGGCATCGGCTCGGGCGGCGTGTTTCCGATCGCGCTCGGGCTGACCAGCGACCTGATCGGTCCCGAGAAGCGCCAGATCGCGATCGGCCGCACGCTGGCCGGCGCCATGACCGGAAATCTGCTGGGCGCGTCGGCCTCCGGGCTGATCGGCGATCTTCTCGGCTGGCGCGGCGTGCTCGCGGTGCTCGGCGTGATCGTCGTGCTGGCCTCGGTCGCGGTGGCGTTCGGGTTTCGCGGCGCGGCGCTGAAGCGCCCGCCACGGACCACCCTGTCAGGCCTCCGGCAGGGTTACCGCACGATCTTCAGCAACCCGAATGCCCGCATCTGCTACGCTGCGGTATTCATTGAAGGCTGCTGCGTGCTCGGATTGTTTCCCTTCGTCGCTGCCTTCCTGTTCGACCTCGGCGAAAAATCGCTGTCGATCGCCGGCATTGTCATTGCCGGCTTCGCGGTCGGCGGGCTGATCTACACCATGACTGTGTCGCGCTTTCTCCCCCGAATCGGCGTCAACGGTATGATGATCGCGGGCGCCGCGCTGGTCGGCCTGCAACTTGTCGCGGTCGCGATGGGACCCGGATGGAAACTGCAAACCCTCAGCCTGATCTTCATGGGCTGGGGTTTCTATATGATGCACGGCTGCCTGCAGGTGTTCGCCAGCGAATTGTCGGCGGAAGCGCGCGCCACCGCGCTGTCGCTGCATTCGTTCTTTTTCTTCATGGGCCAGACCGTCGGCCCGATCGCCTACGGCTTTGGCATCCAGCATGCCGGCAAGGTCCCGACCCTGCTGACGGCGGCTGCCGTGATGGTCGTGCTGGGATTCGTCTGCGCCAGGCTGCTGCGTCAGACGCGGCCGGCGGACGAGGCGGCGAGGGCGGGGTAGCGTTAGCCCCGTCCACGATAGGGCGCGACGCCCTGCTCGGGCACCCACATGCCCTTCGGCAACCTGCCGGTCTGCCAGAACACGTCGATCGGGATGCCGCCGCGCGGATACCAGTAGCCGCCGATGCGCAAGAATTTCGGCTTGATCTCGGTTGCGATCCGCTTGCCGATCATCACCGTGCAATCCTCGTGGAAGGCGCCGTGGTTGCGAAAACTCGCGACAAAAAGCTTGAGGGATTTCGATTCCAGCAGCCACCGGCCGGGGACGTAGTCGATCACCAGATGCGCGAAGTCCGGCTGGCCGGTGACGGGACAAAGCGAGGTAAATTCCGGCGCGGTGAACCGAACCACGTAATCGGTATCGCTCTGCGGGTTGGGCACCCGGTCGAGTTTTGCCTGGTCGGGGCGATCGGGCCATTCCACGGCTTGGCCAAGCTGCAGGCCGGATGACTTCAAGGCGGACCCGGCCGATCGGGGTAGCTTGCGGGGTTTCTCAGGCATAAAGGTCTCCGTTTCCGCGGTATTAGCCAATTGCTGCATCAACGTCACGCCGCGCGCCGGCCTTTTCCGCTTCAAAGCGTTGCTGTAGAAGCGGCCAACCCTCCGATCCCCGACAATTCCCCATGAGGCCCCCATGACCGCCATCGTCGACATCATCGGCCGCGAGATTCTCGACAGCCGCGGCAATCCCACCGTTGAGGTCGACGTGGTGCTGGAGGACGGCTCGATCGGCCGCGCGGCGGTGCCCTCGGGCGCCTCCACCGGCGCCCATGAGGCGGTCGAGCTTCGGGACGGCGACAAGAAGCGCTATCTCGGCAAGGGCGTGAAAAAGGCGGTCGATGCCGTCAACGGCGAAATCTTTGAGGCACTGAGCGACCAGTCCGTCGAGGAGCAGGTCCAGATCGACCAGATCATGATCGATCTCGACGGCACGCCGAACAAGAGCCGGCTCGGCGCCAACGCCATCCTCGGCGTCTCGCTCGCCTGCGCCAGGGCGGCGGCTGAATCCTTCGACATGCCTCTTTATCGCTATGTCGGCGGCACCTCGGCGCGAACGCTGCCGGTGCCGATGATGAACATCATCAATGGCGGCGCGCATGCCGATAACCCGATCGACTTCCAGGAGTTCATGATCCTGCCGGTTGGGGCTTCGAGCTTCGCCGAAGCGCTGCGCTGCGGCTCGGAGATATTCCACACGTTGCGGGGCGAGTTGAAGAAGGCCGGCCACAACACCAATGTCGGCGACGAGGGCGGTTTCGCGCCGAACCTGCCGTCGGCGGATGCCGCCCTCGATTTCGTGGTCAGCGCAATTGGAAAGGCCGGCTACAAGGCGGGCCATGACGTCATGCTCGGGCTCGATTGCGCGGCGACCGAGTTCTTCAAGGACGGCGCTTACGTCTATGGCGGCGAGAACAAGACTCGCTCGCGCTCCGAGCAGGCGAAATACCTCGCCGATCTGGTCGCGCGCTATCCGATCGTCTCGATCGAGGACGGCATGTCCGAGGATGACATGGCGGGCTGGAAGGAACTGACCGACCTGATCGGCGGCAAGTGCCAGCTGGTCGGCGACGACCTGTTCGTCACCAACGTCACGCGCCTTGCCGACGGCATCAGGAACGGCCGCGCCAACTCGATCCTGATCAAGGTCAACCAGATAGGCACGCTGACCGAGACGCTCGCCGCCGTGGAGATGGCGCACAAGGCCGGCTATACTTCGGTGATGTCGCACCGTTCCGGCGAGACCGAGGACTCCACCATCGCCGATCTCGCGGTCGCCACCAATTGCGGCCAGATCAAAACCGGATCGCTGGCGCGCTCCGACCGCACCGCCAAGTACAACCAGCTTCTGCGCATCGAACAGCAACTCGGCACGCAGGCGAAATACGCCGGCAAGGACGTGTTCAAGGCGTTGGCGTGACGTTCCGGCGCATCCGGACATCAAGATGATAAAAACGGGAGGACCGCGATGAGTGACGGCAAGACCGGGCTGCAACTGCGCTCGCTGCTCAAGAAGAGCGGCGAACTCGAATTGTCGCTGGTGAATGTCCCGACCCCGGAGCCGGCCGACGACGAGGTCGTGGTCCGCATCGAGGCGACGCCGATCAACCCCTCCGATCTCGGGCTGCTGATCGGCCCGGCAGACGTGTCGACCGCCAGGGTATCGGGAAGCAAGGACGCGCCTGTTGTGACGGCAAAGATGCCGGAAGCCGCCATGCGCCTGATGGGCGGTCGGCTCGACCAGTCGCTGCCGGTCGGCAACGAGGGCGCCGGCGTCGTGATCCGGACCGGATCCTCCGACGCCGCCAAGGCGTTGCTGGGCAAGAACGTGTCGATGATCGGCGGCGCGATGTACGCGCAGTACCGTACGGTGAAGGTGAGGGACGTCATGGAACTGCCGCCCGGAACCACGCCGGCCGATGGCGCGTCATGGTTCGTCAATCCGCTGACCGCGCTCGGCATGACCGAGACCATGCGGCGCGAGGGCCACAAGGCGCTGGTGCATACCGCGGCCGCCTCCAATCTCGGCCAGATGCTCAACAAGATCTGCCTCAAGGACGGCATCGGGCTCGTCAACATCGTGCGCAGCAAGGAGCAGGCCGACCTCTTGCGCAAGATCGGCGCCAAACATGTCGTCGACTCCACCGCGCCCAGCTTCATGGATGATCTCACCGCCGCGCTGGTGGAGACCGGCGCCACCATCGCCTTCGACGCTATCGGCGGCGGCAAGCTCGCGGGCCAAATCCTCACCTGCATGGAGATCGCGGCCAACAAGACCGCGAAGGAATACAGCCGCTACGGCTCCAACGTGTACAAGCAGGTCTATATCTACGGCAGCCTCGACAACCGTCCGACCGAGTTGAGCCGGACGTTCGGATTGACCTGGGGCGTCGGCGGCTGGTTGCTGACGCCGTTCCTGCAGAAGATCGGCCCGGCCGAGATCGGCAAGCTGCGCCAGCGCGTCGCTTCCGAACTCAAGACCACCTTTGCCAGCCATTACACGCAAGTGGTGTCGCTGCAGGAGGCACTGCAGCTTTCCAACATCGCCGTCTACAACAAGCGTTCCACCGGCGAGAAATTCCTCATCAACCCGAACAAGGGCTGAAAAGCAGGCCGGGCCCCATGCACCGCTAGGCACCGGCCGCCCGAATAGAGGCGGCCGGCTCCGCCTCGCCGCAAGCGGGGTCGACCGGCGTTCTCACAAAGCCGTCACCGCGACTTGCATGCACTTGCATCTTTCTGCCGATCTGGCGTAAGGCAGGCAAGCGTTCAGCTCAGGAGGGAAATCCAATGGCCACCCACACCATCGTCACGATCGTAGGCTCGCTGCGCAAGGAGAGTTTCTCGCTCAAGATCGCTAACGCGCTGGCCCGGTTGGCGCCTTCATCGCTGAAACTCGACGTCACCACGCTCGGCGGTATTTCCTTCTTCAACCAGGATCTGGAAGCCGCACCCCCGGCGGACTGGCTGGCGTTCCGCGAAAAGCTGCAGAAGTCGAGCGGCGTGCTGTTCGTGACCCCGGAGTATAACCGCTCGATCCCCGGCGTCCTGAAGAACGCCATCGACGTCGCGTCGCGCCCCTACGGCAAGAGCTCGTTCCTCGGCAAGCCGATCGGCGTTGTCAGCAACTCGCCGGGCCCGCTCGGTGGCGTCAGCGCGGCCAAGCATCTGCAGAACATCCTGCCGGGCATTGCCGGTCCGATCCTGGGCCAGCCGGAAATATACCTGAACGGCGTCGGCGATGCCTTTGACGACAAGGGCGTGCTCACCAAGGAATCGCTGCAGAAGGTCCTGCAGCAATACATCGACGCCTTCGCGGCCTTCATCGACAAGCAGAACCGCTAGCTCGTCATTGCGAGGAGCGAAGCGACGAAGCAATCCAGCCCATTATTCTGACGCACGATGGATTGCTTCGCTTCGCTCGCAATGACGGCGCTGAAGGTGAGCTGCTCGATACTGGCCTTCTTAGGATTTCGTTAATTCAACCGTCGCATTCTGGGCGGCATGGTCTCCCGCCCCCGACTGAAATCGCTGCTGACCGGGCTCGCCCTCTACACGATGGCGGCGATGATGGTCGGCTATTTCGGCGTCAATGCCTATACCGGAAAATACGGATTGAACGCGCGCCAGGAACTCGATCAGGAAATCATCGCGCTGACTTCGGAGCTGGCGCGGCTGAAGCGAGAGCGGGCGCAGGTCGAGCAACGGGTGTCGCTGCTTCGGTCGGACCGTGTCGACCCCGATTTGCTCGACGAGCGCGCGCGCTTTCAGCTCGACTACGCCCATCCGCGCGATCTGATCCGGCCGCTCAATTCGCGCTGAACGAACGGCGTGAGATTCGCGCCCGTCGTCATGACCCGGTGCGCAAATTTCAAAAACCGGCGGATTCAATTTCGAAAGTGTCGCCGCGTTGCACTGCGGCATAGCATTATTTTCCTAAGCGCAGGCAATCCTTTCACGGCGGTTTGAGTTGGGATAGAGAGGGCTGACCGCCTCACTCATTCGGAATCGCCATGGCCGTACTCAGGAAAACCGTCGAAAAGGAATCAACGCCAAAGGCAAGCCGATCCCCTCCGGATTTCACCAAAGCGCAGGAACTGGCCGCGTTCCGGGACATGCTGCTGATCCGGCGCTTCGAGGAAAAGGCCGGCCAACTCTACGGCATGGGTGCGATCGGCGGCTTCTGCCACCTCTATATCGGCCAGGAGGCGGTGGTGGTGGGGATGCAGATGGCCTTGAAACCGGGCGATCAGGTGATCACCGGATATCGCGACCACGGCCACATGCTGGCATGCGGCATGGAAGCCAACGGCGTGATGGCTGAACTTACCGGCCGCCGTGGCGGCTATTCCAAGGGCAAGGGCGGCTCCATGCACATGTTCAGCATGGAGAAGAATTTTTTCGGCGGCCACGGCATTGTCGGCGCCCAGGTGTCGCTCGGAACCGGTCTCGCCTTTGCCAATCGCTACCGCGGCAATGATTTCGTCAGCATTGCCTATTTCGGCGACGGCGCCTCCAACCAGGGCCAGGTCTACGAGAGCTTCAACATGGCGTCACTCTGGAAGCTGCCGGTGGTCTATGTGATCGAGAACAACCGTTACGCCATGGGTACGTCGGTGACGCGCTCGTCCGCGCAGACTGATTTTTCCAGGCGCGGTATCTCCTTTGACATTCCGGGCGAGCAAGTTGACGGCATGGATGTCCGTGCCGTGAAAGCCGCCGGCGACGAGGCGGTGGCCTGGTGCCGCGCCGGCAACGGACCTTTCATCCTGGAAATGCAGACCTACCGCTACCGCGGCCACTCGATGTCGGATCCCGCCAAGTACCGGACCCGCGAGGAGGTCGAGAAGATCCGCCACGATCAGGACCCGATCGAGCAGGTCCGCAACCGCTTGCTCGCGGCCAAGGTCAGCGAGCAGGAACTGAAAGCCATCGACGCCGAGGTGCGCGAGATCGTCAATGCGTCGGCGGATTTTGCCCAGCGTGATCCCGAGCCCGATCCTTCCGAGCTCTGGACTGATGTCTATCGTTGAATTTTACTGCACGCGGCGAAATGAGCGCAGAACAAACTGAAGAGTGATTTCGGGAGCCGATATGCCCATTCAAGTCCTGATGCCTGCGCTGTCGCCGACGATGGAAAAGGGTAATCTTGCGAAATGGCTGAAGAAGGAAGGCGAGGCGATCAAGTCCGGCGATGTCATCGCCGAGATCGAGACCGACAAGGCGACGATGGAAGTCGAGGCGACCGATGAGGGCACGCTCGGCAGGATATTGATCCCCGAAGGCACCGCCGACGTCGCCGTCAATACGCCGATCGCGACCATCCTGTCCGACGGCGAGAGCGCCGCCGATCTCGGCAAGGCGAGCGCGCCGCCGCCCAACGTCGCCCGCGAAGCGGCGCAGTCGCGTTCGCCAGTCGGCGAGGGCAGGCCGATGATTTCGGCGCCGGCGACTCCGTCGGCGCCCGCCGCCGTGGCCGAGCGCGATCCGGAAGTTCCGGCGGGCACCGAGATGGTGACCATGACCATCCGCGAGGCGCTGCGCGATGCGATGGCCGAGGAGATGCGTCGCGATCCCGATGTCTTCGTCATGGGTGAGGAGGTCGCGGAATATCAGGGCGCCTACAAGGTCACGCAGGGCCTGCTGCAGGAATTCGGAGCCCGCCGCGTGATCGATACGCCGATCACCGAGCACGGCTTTGCCGGCGTCGGCGTTGGTGCGGCGATGTCGGGACTGAAGCCGATCGTCGAATTCATGACCTTCAACTTCGCCATGCAGGCGATCGACCAGATCATCAATTCCGCGGCCAAGACGCTGTACATGTCGGGCGGCCAGATGGGCTGTTCGATCGTGTTTCGCGGACCGAACGGCGCAGCCGCCCGCGTTGCCGCCCAACACAGCCAGGATTATTCGGCCTGGTATTCGCAGATTCCCGGGCTGAAGGTGATCGCGCCGTTCTCGGCCGCCGACCACAAGGGGCTGCTGAAGGCGGCGATCCGCGATCCCAACCCGATCATTTTCCTGGAGAACGAAGTCCTGTACGGGCAGAGCGGCGAGGTCCCGAAGCTTGACGACTACCTGATCCCGATCGGCAAGGCGCGGATCGTTCGCACCGGCGGGCACGTCACCCTGATCTCGTGGTCGCACGGCATGACCTACGCGCTGAAGGCCGCCGACGAACTGGCAAAGGAAGGCATCGAGGCCGAGGTCATTGACCTGCGCACGCTGCGCCCGATGGACACCGAAACCATCGTGGCCTCGGTGAAGAAGACCGGCCGCGCGGTGACGGTGGAAGAGGGCTGGCAGCAGAGCGGCGTCGGCGCCGAGATCGCCGCCCGCATCATGGAGCAGGCCTTCGATTACCTCGACGCGCCGGTTGCGCGGGTGTCCGGCAAGGACGTGCCGATGCCCTATGCGGCGAACCTCGAAAAGCTCGCTTTGCCCAACGTGGCCGAGGTGGTCGCGGCCGCCAAAGCCGTCGCATATCGGTAAGCGCATGGCCGGTCCCAACCAGCAGCCACTGCCACCTGACGTCATTGGCCGCGAGGACGCCACGGAGGTGTTGCGGGCGTTCGTGGTCGATGGCGGGCTCTCGATCGCCTTCCAGCGCGCCTTCGAGGATCCTGAAATGTGGGGTCTGCTCCTGGTCGATATCGCCCGCCATGCCGCCCGCGTCTATGCGCGCGAGAGCGGCTATACCGAGGACGAGGCGCTGACGCGCATCGTCGATATGTTCGACGCCGAAATCAACCGGCCGACCGATATCGGCTCTACCACGTCGCGTTCGCAACAGGGTCACTGACAATGCCGATCAACATCTTGATGCCCGCGCTGTCGCCCACGATGGAGAAGGGCAACCTTGCCAAGTGGCTCAAGAAAGAGGGCGACAAGGTCAAATCCGGCGACGTGATCGCCGAGATCGAGACCGACAAGGCGACGATGGAAGTCGAGGCGGTTGACGAGGGGACTATCGCGAAAATCCTGGTGCCAGAGGGCACCCAGGATGTGCCGGTCAACGATATCATCGCGGTCATGGCGGGCGACGGCGAGGACGTGAGGGCGGCGGGAACCGGCGCGGCATCCTCGCCCAAGGCCGCTGAAAAGCCTGCTGCAAGCGCTCCCGCAGCCCCGGCGGCGAAGCCTGCCGCCGCGGCGCCGGCATTAGCCCCCGTTGCGCCAGCGGCCGCGCTCGCCAACGGCCACGCGCGCGTCTTCTCGTCGCCGCTCGCTCGTAGGCTCGCCAGGGACGCCGGCATCGAACTCATCCGTATCGCCGGTTCCGGTCCGCACGGCCGCGTCATTGCCCGCGACGTCGAGGGCGCCAAGTCCGGCAAGGGCCTCAAGGCGCCGGCCGCGGCGTCAGCAGCCGGCCCCGGCATCGCGCCGATGGGCGCGGTTCCCCCCGGGATGTCCGACAAGCAGATTCTGGCGCTGTTCGAGCAGGGCTCTTACGAAATCGTGCCGCATGATGGGATGCGCCGCACGATCGCCCAGCGCCTGACGGCGTCGGTGCAGACGGTGCCGCACTTCTACCTGACGATGGATTGCGACGTCGGCAAGCTCCTGGCCGCACGTGAGGAGATCAACGCCGCGGCGCCCACGGACAAGGAAAAGAAGCCGCTCTACAAGCTCTCGGTCAACGACTTCGTCATCAAGGCGATGGCGATCGCGCTGCAGCGGGTGCCCGATTGCAATGTGAGCTGGACCGAAGCCGGCATGCTCAAGCACCGGCATTCCGACATCGGCGTGGCGGTGGCGATGCCCGGCGGCCTGATCACGCCGATCATCCGCAAGGCCGAAACCAAGACGCTATCCACCATCTCGGCGGAGATGAAGGATTTCGCCGCGCGGGCGCGCGCGCGCAAGCTGAAGCCGGAGGAGTATCAGGGCGGCACCACGGCGGTGTCCAACCTCGGCATGTACGGCATCAAGGACTTTACGGCGGTGATCAACCCGCCGCACGCCACCATACTCGCGGTCGGCGTCAGCGAGGAGCGCGCGGTGGCGCGCGCTGGCAGGGTCGAGGCCGCCCAGATCATGAGCGTGACGCTGTCCTGCGACCACCGCGCGGTCGATGGCGCGCTCGGGGCGGAGTTGATCCGCGCGTTCAAGTTGCTGGTCGAAAATCCCGTGATGATGATGGCTTGACCATTGCATGCCGTCATTGCGAGTGCAGCCAAGAATCCATCGCACGTCCAGCCGGTGGATCGGGTTGTCGCATCCGTGCAAGATTGCTCTTGCAATGAACCAGTACCGATGACCGTACGATGACAGCGAGCGCATGACATGACCGATACATCCTTCGACGTCATCATCATCGGCTCCGGCCCCGGCGGCTACGTCACCGCGATCCGAGCCGCCCAGCTCGGATTCAAAACCGCCATCGTCGAGAAATCCTACCTCGGCGGCATCTGCCTGAACTGGGGCTGCATCCCGACCAAGGCGCTGTTGCGCTCGGCCGAGATCTACCACTACATGCAGCACGCCGGGGATTACGGGCTCTCCGCCGAGAAGGTGTCGTTCGACCCCAAAGCGGTGGTGGCGCGCTCGCGCGGCGTCTCAAAGCGCCTCAATGACGGCGTCGGCTTCCTGATGAAGAAGAACAAGGTGACGGTGATCTGGGGCGAGGCCGCGATCGACGCGCCCGGCAAGGTCACCGTGAAGAAGTCCGCCGCCGAGGCGCCGAAGGGCGCGCTGGGCGAGGGCGCGTATCAGGCCAAACACATCATCATCGCGACCGGCGCGCGGCCGCGGGTGCTGCCGGGGCTGGAGCCCGACAAGAAACTGGTCTGGACCTATTTCGAGGCGATGGTGCCGGACCGGATGCCGAAATCGCTGCTGGTGGTTGGTTCCGGCGCGATCGGCATCGAGTTCGCCTCGTTCTTCAAGACCATGGGCGCCGACGTCACCGTGGTCGAGGTGCTGCCGCAGATACTCCCGGTCGAGGACGCCGAGATCGCCGGCCTCGCGCGCAAGCGGTTCGAAAAGCAAGGCATCAAGATCCTCAGCAACACCAAGGTCACCAAGCTGGAGAAGAAGGCCGACAGCGTGGTCGCCACCATCGACGACGGCAAGAAGCCGCAGGCGGTCGAGTTCGAGCGGGTGATCTCCGCGGTCGGCGTGGTCGGCAATATCGAAGGACTTGGGCTGGAGAAGCTCGGCGTCAAGACCGACCGCGGCTGCGTCGTGATCGACGGCTACGGCAAGACCAATATCCCCGGCATCTACGCCATCGGCGACGTTGCGGGCCCGCCGATGCTCGCCCACAAGGCCGAGCATGAGGGCGTGATCTGCATCGAGGCGATCAAGGGGCTGCATCCGCACGCCATGGACAGGAATCTCATTCCCGGCTGCACCTATTGCAACCCGCAGATCGCTTCCGTCGGTCTGACCGAGGCGAGGGCGAAGGAGGGCGGCCGCGAGATCCGCGTCGGCCGCTTCCCGTTCGTCGGCAACGGCAAGGCGATCGCGCTTGGCGAGGACCAGGGCCTGGTCAAGGTGATCTTCGACAAGAAGACCGGTCAACTGCTCGGCGCGCACATGATCGGCGCTGAAGTCACCGAGTTGATCCAGGGCTACGTGGTCGCCATGAACCTGGAGACCACCGAGGAAGAGCTGATGCACACGGTGTTCCCGCATCCGACCCTGTCCGAGATGATGAAGGAAGCCGTGCTGGACGCCTATGGACGCGTGCTCAACGTGTGAGGCATGATCGCTTTGTCGATGCTGAAACCTATGTGAGGGAGTACGAGATGCGAAGGATACTACTGTCGGCGCTCATGCTGTTGGCATTCGGCGGCGCGGCCATGGCGCAGGGCTTTCCATCGCGCCCCCTCACGATCATCGTGCCGTTCGCCGCCGGCGGTCCCTCGGATGTGATGGCGCGTATTCTCGCCGAGCGGATGAAGGTTACGCTTGGCGAGCAGATCCTGGTCGAGAACGTGACCGGAGCCGCCGGTTCGGTGGCGGTCGGTCGCGCGGCGCGCGCGCCGGCCGACGGCCATACCATCAGCTTCGGCCATCTCGGCACCCACGTCGCCAACGGCGCGATCTACAAGCTGGGCTACGACCTCGTCACCGATCTCGAACCGGTGGCGTTGCTGCCGAGCAATCCGATGATCATCGTCAGCAAGAACGCGGTGCCCGCGAAATCGCTGCAGGAATTTCTCACCTGGTTGAAGGCGCAGCCGACGCCGCCGACTGCGGGCACCGCGGGCGCCGGCTCCGGAAGCCACATCGCCGGGCTCTATTTCGAGAACATCACCGGCATCAAGCTGCAGTATGTGCCCTATCGCGGCACCGGCCCCGCGATGAACGATCTGGTGTCCGGGCAGATCGATCTGATCGTCGACCAGACCTCGAACTCGATCGGGCAGGTGCGTGCCGGCAACATCCGCGCCTACGCCATCACCGACAGCAAGCGGGTAGATTCCGCGCCCGACATTCCGACCGTGGACGAGGCGGGATTGCCGGGATTCCACATGACACTGTGGTCGGGTCTTTGGGTGCCCAAGGGGACGCCCGGCGGCGTGGTCGCAAAGCTCAACGCCGCGGCGGTGGAAGCCCTCAACGATTCCGCGGTGCGCAGGCAACTGGAGAATCTCGGCCTGCAGATGCCGCCCAAGGAGAAGCTCTCGCCCGAGGCGCTCGGGGCCTGGCAAAAGGCGGAGATTGCGAAGTGGTGGCCGATGATCAAGGCCGCCAACGTGCGGGTCGACTAATCGAGCGCGCCAAAAAGGGTTGCCTTCGCGCCACGATTGTTGCGTGACCGCAACAGTGTCAGATCATTTGGCTCCCCTGGTGCCCGGTTGAGCCCCGCGCCGCTTTTTGGCCACACCCCTCCATGATTCATTAGGCCTCGCACGCGGAAGCCAAAGCGCGCGACGGCGAAGGGAAATCTCCCCGCAACCGACAAGCACGATGGCTGGGAAACAGGTTCGGGAATGGACGCCAAGACCCCCCTCCAGAAGAGGCTGCCGAGCCGGCACGTGACGGAAGGGCCCGAGCGGGCGCCCCACCGGTCCTATCTGTACGCGATGGGCCTGACCACCCAGCAGATCCACCAGCCATTCGTCGGCGTAGCTTCGTGCTGGAATGAGGCCGCGCCCTGCAACATTTCGCTGATGCGCCAGGCGCAGGCGGTCAAGAAGGGGGTGGCGTCCGCCGGAGGCACCCCGCGCGAGTTCTGCACCATCACCGTCACCGACGGTATCGCCATGGGCCATGACGGCATGCGCTCGTCGCTGCCCTCTCGCGAATGCATCGCCGATTCGGTCGAACTGACGATCCGCGGCCACGCCTATGACGCGCTGGTCGGGCTTGCCGGCTGCGACAAGTCGCTGCCGGGCATGATGATGGCGATGGTCCGGCTCAACGTGCCCTCGATTTTCATCTATGGCGGCTCGATATTGCCCGGCAATTTTCGTGGCCAGCAGGTCACGGTTCAGGACATGTTCGAGGCCGTCGGCAAGCACTCGGTCGGCGAAATGTCGGACGCCGATCTCGACGAAATCGAGCGGGTGGCTTGCCCGTCGGCCGGCGCTTGCGGCGCACAATTCACCGCCAACACCATGGCCACGGTTTCCGAAGCGATCGGGCTGGCGCTGCCCTATTCCGCTGGCGCGCCGGCGCCTTACGAAATCCGTGACGCGTTTTGCACTGCCGCCGGCGAAAAGGTGATGGAGCTGATCGCCTCCAATATCCGGCCGCGCGACATCGTCACCCGACGCGCGCTGGAAAACGCCGCTGCCGTGGTCGCGGCATCCGGCGGATCGACCAACGCTGCGCTGCACCTGCCCGCGATCGCCCATGAATGCGGAATCAAGTTCGACCTGTTCGACGTCGCCGAAATCTTCAAAAAGACTCCTTATGTCGCGGATTTGAAGCCGGGGGGCCGTTATGTTGCCAAAGACATGTTTGAAGTTGGCGGCATACCGCTTCTGATGAAGACGCTGCTCGACAACGGCTTCCTGCACGGGGATTGCATGACCGTGACGGGCCGGACGATCGCCGAAAACCTCAAGAGCGTGAAATGGAATCCGCACCAGGATGTGGTGCGGCCTGCTGACAAACCGATCACCGTCACGGGCGGCGTCGTCGGCTTGAAGGGCAATCTCGCGCCGGAGGGGGCGATCGTGAAGGTCGCGGGCATGTCGAAGCTGAAATTCACCGGTCCCGCGCGCTGCTTCGATCGCGAGGAGGACGCCTTCGAGTCGGTCCAGAAGAAAACCTACAAAGAGGGCGAGGTCATCGTGATCCGCTACGAGGGGCCGCGGGGCGGTCCCGGGATGCGGGAAATGCTTTCCACCACGGCGGCGCTGACCGGGCAGGGGATGGGCGGCAAGGTTGCCCTTATCACCGATGGCCGTTTCTCCGGCGCCACCCGCGGGTTCTGCATCGGTCATGTCGGGCCGGAGGCGGCGGTGGGAGGTCCGATTGCATTGTTGCAGGATGGCGACATTATCGAAATCGACGCCGAAGTCGGGACACTTAACGTAAAGTTGACCGAAGCTGAACTCACCCAGCGTCGAACCAAATGGAAGCCCCGGGAGACCAACCACGCGTCGGGTGCGCTGTGGAAGTATGCCCAACAGGTTGGGCCAGCGGTGGATGGGGCTGTCACCCATCCAGGCGGTGCGCACGAGAAGCAGTGCTATGCGGATATCTAGGCGTATCATTCTTGCGTTGATGCTGGGGGCCGCGCCGGTGGCGGGTTCCGGAATCGCGCTTGACGCCATCCCGGGCAAGCCCGATGCCGGGTTGGCGGTCACCCAGCCTGCTGCGCCGGCGCTCCCGTCTCAAGGTCTCACCGCCCAGGCCCTCAAGAAGTCGGCCGCGACGTCGGCGGCTGCGCCCTCGCTGAACTCGCTGCAGTATGCCGCCGAGGGCGGCCATCCCGTGGCGCAGTGGAAGCTTGGGCGGATGTACGCCGACGGCGATGGCGTCATCCAGGACGATCTGCGCGCCTTTGAGTACTTCAGCCGCATCGCGAACGCGCATGCCGAGGACAGCCCGTCGGCGCCGCAGGCGACCATCGTCGCCAATGCCTTCGTGGCGCTGGGACGCTACTATCTCAATGGCATTCCCAATTCCAAGATCAAGGCGGACACCGAGCGGGCGCGGGAGATGTTCTCCTATGCGGCGTCCTATTTCGGCAATGCAGACGCCCAATATGACCTGGCGCGGCTGTATCTGAAGACCCCGGACGCCTCGCGGGACGATTTCCGTTACGGTGCGCGCTGGCTCGGCCTGGCCGCCCAGAAGGGCCAGCACCAGGCGCAGGCGATGCTCGGCCAGATGTTGTTCAATGGCGACCGGTTGCCGCGCCAGGCGGCGCGCGGCCTGATGTGGCTGACGCTCGCGCGCGACAATGCGGCGCCCGACGAGACCTGGATCCGCGAAAGCTACAACCGGGCGATCGCCAGGGCGTCCGACGACGACCGCGCCACCGCGCTGCAGATGCTCGAGCATTGGGTGCAGGGCCGCAAGAATTGACGTTCGCCGTCGCTGAAGTGAAGGTGGGCACTTTTTCGCTTTACCCGCCTGACGACTGCAGCCGCTACGTCTTCGCCAGATCGAAATCCGCCCAAACCGGCACATGGTCCGAGGGCTTTTCCCAGCCGCGCACATAGCTGTCGATGCCGACCCGGATCAGGCGGTCGCTGGCCTGCGGCGACAGCAGCAGATGGTCGATCCGGATCCCCCAGTTCTTCTGCCAGGCGCCGGCCTGGTAGTCCCAGAACGTGTATTGGCCGGGCGCGTCGGTGACGGCGCGCAGGGCGTCGGTCAGCCCCAGGCCAAGCAGCGACTGATAGGCCTCGCGGGTTTCGGTCCTGAACAGCGCGTCGTTGGCCCAGGCGGCGGGGTTGTAGACGTCCTCCGCCGCCGGAATGACGTTGAAGTCGCCCGCCAGCACCAGCGGCTCCTCCGCCTTCATACGCTCGCGCGCGTAGTCACGAAGGCGTGACATCCACCGCAGCTTGTAGGGATATTTGTCCGTATCCGGAGGGTTGCCATTGGGCAGGTAAAGGCAGGCTACCCGCATCACGCCATGTTTCAGGGTGACGACACCTTCGAGGAAACGGGCGTGGGCGTCCTCATCCTCGCCGGCAAGGCCTGACTTGGTCTCGTCGAACGGCAGTTTTGACAACAGCGCCACGCCGTTAAAGGTCTTCTGGCCGTGGGTCGCGACGTTGTAGCCCAGCGCCTCGATTTCCAGCCGCGGGAAGGCTTCGTCCACGCACTTGATTTCCTGCAGGCAGGCGATGTCGGGCGAGCAGTCCTTCAGCCAGCTGAGCAGGTGGTCGATCCGCTGTCGGACCGAGTTGACGTTCCACGTCGCAATACGCATCAAATTTGACCTGGATGGTTACCGCACATTTTGGTGACTGTGGCATACCATGCGCTGTGAGGCTGTGGTAACTATCTCAAAACAAGGCGCAAAAATCGCCGTTCGGGGCAGGATCGAACCGTCCCGATCCCAAAGGGGATCGGCGAGCGTGGAACTCATGAAAAAGCGTACCTTGATCCTCCTGGCCGGAATCATCGCCATCGCGGCGGCGGCTGGATTCATCACCCGCTCGTCGTGGATGGGCGGTAGCAGCAGCGCCCAGGGGCCACAGCGCCCGCGCGTGGTTTCGGTCGAACTGGCCAGCGCCGAACGCAAATCCGTCCCCGTCGACGTCGATGCGATCGGAACGGTGACGCCGATTTCCAGCGTGGCGCTGAAATCGCGGCTGGAAACCACCATCCTGGCCGTGCACTTCGAGGACGGCGCCAGGGTCAACGAGGGCGACTTGCTGTTCACGCTCGACAGCCGCCAGCTCGAGGCCCAGATCGAACAGGCCGAGGGTATCCTCGCCAGGGACCAGGCGCAATTCGAGGGCGCGCAGCGCGACCTTCGCCGCTACAACGATCTCGTCGCCAAGGGCGCCACCACGCAGGTCAATGTCGACAATGCGCGCACCCAGTCCGACATCCTGACCGGCGCCATCAAGGCCAATCAGGCCGCGCTCGAGAATCTCAAAGTGCAGAAGAGCTATACCATGATCCGCGCGCCGTTTTCGGGACGGATCAGCGTCGCCAATGTGAAGGTCGGAAACTTCGTTCGTCCGGCCGACACCACGCCGCTGGCGGTCATCAACCAGATGGCTCCTGTCTATGTGACGTTCGCGGTGCCGCAGCGCGTCCTGGTCGATCTCAGGGAGTCGATGGCCAAGGGGGTCTCCCGCGTGACCGCCACCATTCCGGGCCATTCGCGTTCCGAGACCGGCAGGGTAGCCATGGTCGACAACACCGTCGATGCGAGCACCGGCATGGTCACGGTGCGCGGCGTCATGGACAACGCCAATGAGACGCTGTGGCCGGGAACGCTGGTCTCGACCAAGCTCGTGATCCGCAGCGAGGATTCGATCGTGGTGCCGACGGTGGCCGTGCAGCGCAGCCAGAGCGGCAATTTCGTATTCGTGGTCAAGGACGGCACGGCCAGGGTTCAGCCGGTCAAGGTCGACCGTACTTCTCAGGGCATGTCGGTGATTTCGGAGGGGCTCGCCGGCAACGAAAGCGTCGTCGTCGACGGCCAGTTGCTGCTGTCAGACGGGTCGCGGGTCGAGCCGCGCAGCAAAAAGGCCGGAGCCTGACCGATGACGCTGTCCGAACTCTGCATCCGCCGGCCGGTCATGACCACGCTGATCACGGCCTCGATCATCGCGTTCGGCGTTTTCGCGTTCCGCCTGCTGCCGGTATCGGCGCTGCCGCGCGTCGACTTCCCGACCATTGCGGTGAACGCGACCTTGCCGGGCGCCAGCGCCGACACCATGGCGGCTTCGGTTGCCGGCGTCATCGAGCGTCAGCTCTCGACCATCGCCGGCATCTCCTCGATGTCCTCGAGCTCGTCGCAGGGCAGCAGTGTCATCACCATCCAGTTCGATCTCAACCGCAACATCGACGCCGCCGCGCTGGACGTGCAGACCGCGCTCACGATCGCGCAGCGCCGCTTGCCGGTCGAGATGATTACCCCGCCGAGTTTCCGCAAAGTGAACCCGGCCGACTTCCCGGTGCTGTTCGTGGTGTTGGGCTCCTCGACGCTACCGCTTTCGGCGGTCAACGAGTATGGCGACATCACCATCGGCCAGGCGCTGTCGCAGATTCCGGGCGTCGCCCAGGTCAGCGTCTACGGAGCGCAGAAATTCGCCATTCGCGTCCAGGCCGATCCGGAAGCCGCCGCCGCGCGCGGCCTGTCGCTCGAGGACATCCGCACCGCGGTCGCTCGCGCCAATTCCTCGACCCCGGTCGGCACGCTGAACGGTCCGAAACAGGACGTCGCCCTGCAGGCCTCCGGCCAGATGGACAAGGCGATCGATTATCGCCAGATCGTGGTGGCCTGGCGCAACGGCTCGCCGGTCAAGCTCGACGAGGTGGCGAGAATCTACGACAGTGTCGAGAACGAGCGCATCGCCAGCTGGTTTAACGGCAACCGCTCCATCGTGCTGGGGATCCAGAAGCAGCCGGACGCCAACACCGTGGCGGTGGTCGACGCCATCCGGGCCAAATTGCCGGTGCTGCGGGCGCAGATCCCGCCGTCGGTTTCGATCAACATGCTGATGGACCGCTCGATCTCGATTCGCCAGGCGGTGGCCGACGTCCAGGAAACGCTGCTAATCGCGATCGGGCTCGTCATCCTCGTGATTTTCCTGTTTCTGCGCTCGGCGTCCGCGACCTTCATCCCGGCGCTGGCGGTTCCGATTTCCCTGCTCGGCACCTGCGCGGTGATGTACGCGCTCGATTATTCCATCAACAACATGACGCTGCTGGCGCTGACGCTATCGGTCGGCTTCGTGGTCGACGACGCCATCGTCATGCTGGAGAACATCGTCCGCCACATCGAGCGCGGCATGCGCCCGTTCGAGGCCGCGTTGAAGGGCGCGCGCGAGATCGGCTTCACCATCATTTCTATCACCTTCTCGCTGATTGCCGTGTTCATTCCGGTGTTGTTGATGGGCGGCGTCGTCGGCCGCGTGTTCCGCGAATTCGCGGTCACGGTGTCGATCGCGATCGTGGTTTCCGGGTTCGTGTCGCTGACGCTGACGCCGATGCTCTGCGCGCGGATGCTGCGGGCGCACGACCCCAACAAAAAGCCCAACATCGTACTTCGCGCCTTTGAGCGGGTGTTTGATTCCTGGCTGCGCGCCTATGAATGGACGCTCGACTGGGTGCTGGCGCGCAAGCGGCTGATGCTGATGGTTACGCTGGCGACGCTCGGCGGCACCATCTACCTCTACATGATCGTGCCGAAGGGCTTCTTTCCGCAGGAGGATACCGGTTTCCTGATCGGCGTCACCGAGGCTGCCACCGACACTTCCTTTGATGCAATGAGGGAGCGGCAGCAGGCGCTGGTCGATGTGCTCAAGTCAGATCCGGCGATCGAGTATATCAACTCCACCGTCGGCGCCGGCGGGCCCAACACCACCGCCAACTACGGCCGCCTGTTCATCGCGCTGAAGCCGAAGAAGGAACGCGACAACCTCACCGCGATCATCGGGCGGCTGCGCGCCAAGGCGCGGCAGGTTCCGGGGATGCAGGCGTTCTTCCAGCCGATCCAGAACCTCAATATCGGCGGCCGGATTTCCAAGAGCCAGTACCAGTATGTGATGCAGAGCGGCGACACCGAAGCGCTGTACCGGGTGGCGCCGGAGATGCGTGACAGGATCGAGAAGCTGCCGGGCCTGCTCGACGTCACCACCGACCTCTACATCAAGAACCCGCAGCTGACGGTCGATATCGACCGGGAAAAGGCTGCGGTCTACGGCATCACCGTCGATCAGGTCCGCAACCAGCTCTACAACGCCTATGGCTCGCGCCAGATCGGCACCATTTACACGCCCTCGAACGACTACCAGATCATCCTGGAAGTGCAGCCGCAGTTCCGCGTCGATCCGTCGGACCTTTCGCGGCTATACTTGAAGACCCAGAACAACCAGACCATTCCGCTGTCGGCGGTGGCGAGGCTGGTTCCGTCCGTCGGTCCGCTGCAGATCAATCACCAGGCACAGCAACCCGCGGTGACGATTTCCTTCAACCTCGCGCCCGGTCAGTCACTGGGCTACGCGGTCGACAAGATCACCGAACTGGAGCGGAACTCGAACCTGCCGGCAACTATTGCCACCGGCTTCTCCGGAACGGCCCAGGTGTTTCAGGAGTCGTTGCGTGGGCAGGGCGTCCTGATCCTCGCCGCGGTGTTCGCCGCCTTCGTCATCCTCGGCATTCTCTACGAGAGCTTCATCCATCCCATCACCATCATTTCGGGGCTGCCCTCGGCCGGCATCGGCGCGATCCTGACCCTGATGCTGTTCGGGATGGAGATGTCGGTCATCGCCATGATCGGGATCGTGATGCTGGTCGGCATCGTCAAGAAGAACGCCATCATGATGGTGGACTTCGCGCTCGATCGCCGCCGCGTCGGCCTCAGCGCCGAGCACGCGATCCGCGAAGCGGCGCTGTTGCGTTTCCGTCCGATCATGATGACGACCTTTGCCGCGATCTTCGGCACCCTGCCGATCGCGCTCGGCACCGGCGCCGGCGCCGAACTGCGCCAGCCGCTTGGCATCGCCGTGGTCGGCGGCCTGATCCTGTCGCAGCTGCTGACGCTCTACATCACGCCTGTCGTCTACATCTATCTCGACCGCTTCGACCGCCGGCTGCGGCGCAAGCTCGAACCGCAGGAGCAGACCGACGAGGCCGAGCGGCCGCGCGTCGTCGCCGCCGAATGACGATGTACGGGCGCGCGGTGCGGTTGACGGCGCGGTGCACCGGCATTCTCGTCGCGCTGGCGGGGACGGCCGGGACCATTGGCCCGGCCGTTGCGCAGCAGCCGATCGAGATCTTCGACGCCCACCTCCACTACAATTGGGAGCCGAAACCCCATTACAACGTCGAGGAGGTGCTGGCGCTGTTCCGGAAGCACCGCGTCACCGGCATCCTCGCCACCAGCCGCCCGAACACCGGCACCCATGCGCTGATGGATGCGAAGCCGCCCGGCCTGCAGATTGTCCCCTTCATCCGGCCCTACCGGGTCCGCGCCGACATCCAGACCTGGTTCGGCGACCCCTTCATTTTCGATCTGGTGCAGGACGAGTTCAAGCGCGGCTATTACCGCGGCATCGGCGAGTTTCACATCTCGGGCAAGGCGGCGGAAAACGACTGGGTCAGGAAAACCGTCGATTTCGCGGTTCAGCACGATCTCTATCTGCACGCCCATGCCGACGACTCCGCCGTCGAAATCCTGATGCGGCACAATCCGCGCGCCCGCATCATCTGGGCCCATACCGGCTTCGGCCTTTCGACCGACCGCGTCGCGGAGATGCTCGCGAAATACCCGAAGCTCTGGGGCGAGCTATCCTACCGCGGCGGCATCGTCGATGGCGGCGGAAAGCTGACGGCGGAATGGCGAGCCCTGTTCGAGCGCCACCCCGACCGCTTCCTGATCGGCTCCGACACCTGGATCAACGAGCGCTGGGAAAGCTACGGCGAGATCATCGCCGGCTACCGCGCCTGGCTCGCGCAACTGCCACCAAAGATCGCCGCGCAGATCGCGCACGGCAATGCGAAGGCGTTGTTCGGCGCGGGGCGCTAACCTCCAGGCCATCGGCTGCGACCTAGATTGGGACCGATGCCTTCAGGTCACTCAAATCGAGAAACTGGTCCCGCAACCGCACGAGGCCGTCGCGTTCGGATTGACCACCCGGAACGAGGCGCCGATCAGGTCGTCGACGAAATCGACTTCGGAGCCGGCGAGGAACGGCACCGAGGCGGGATCGACAAGCACCACCGCGCCCTCGCGCGCGATCACTAGGTCATCCTCGGCCTTGTCATGGTCGACGTCGAATTTGTACTGGAAGCCGGAGCAACCGCCGCCTTCGACGGAGATGCGCAGCATGGCGCCGTCGCCCTCGGTCTTGAGGATTTCCCCGATGCGGCGGGCGGCCCGCTCGCTGACGGTGATGGCAGGGGTCATGGCGTGATCTCCGGGCGTCATACCCAAATCGGTCGGGATGACGTATCAGGTATAGTTAGGTGCGCAATCCCGCGGAATCAAATGGATGAGGACTAAAAAACCGTGTCGGTCGGAATGGCTGCCCCCCGCGCGTCCTATGCCTGCGACCCCGATTCCAGCCGCGGCCGGCTGTTTGCGGAGCCGCCGAGCCGGTCGCGGAGCCCGTTCCGGCGGGATTGCGACCGGGTGATCCATTCGACCGCCTTCCGGCGGCTGAAGCACAAGACCCAGGTCTTTGTGTTCCATGAAGGCGATCATTACCGGACCCGGCTGACCCATTCGCTGGAAGTAGCCCAGATCGCCCGCGCGCTCGCCCGCCAGCTCGGGCTCGACGAGGATCTGACCGAAACGCTGGCGCTGGCCCACGACCTCGGCCATCCCCCGTTCGGCCATGCCGGGGAGCGGGCGCTCGACAAATGCCTGCGGGCCCATGGCGGCTTCGACCACAACGCGCAGGCGCTGCGGGTGGTGACCGCTTTGGAGCACCGCTATCCCGAATTCGACGGGCTGAACCTGACCTGGGAATCGCTGGAGGGCATCGTCAAGCACAACGGTCCGCTGACGGAGCCGGGCGGGGCCGCGGCCGGACCGCACCGCGAGAGCGGGCTCCCTGCCGCCATCTCCGACTTCAACCGGAAGTTCGATCTGGAGCTGTGGAGCTACGCCTCGCTGGAGGCGCAGGTCGCAGCCTTCGCCGACGACATTGCCTATGACGCCCACGACATTGACGACGGGCTGCGCGCCGGCCTGTTCGCCGTCGACGACCTCAAGGCGATGCCGCTCACGGAAGCGATCATCGCGGAGATCGACCGGCGCTATCCCGCGCTCGACGACGCCAGGCGCGGCGCAGAGCTGGTGCGCGAACTGATTTCGCACCTGATCGGCGCGGTCATGTCGGAGACCGGCAGCCGTCTGGCCGCCGCCAAACCGCAATCGGCCCACGATATCCGCCGTCACCATCAGCCGCTGGTGGCGTTTTCGCCTGGGGTTGCGGAGGAGGAGGCCGCAATCAAGGCGTTCCTGAAAATCAGGATGTACCGCCACGCGCGGGTGATGCGGGTGATGGGTGAGGCGGAGGCGATCCTGTTCGACCTGTTCGCGCGCTACCAGGCCTCACCGGGCGACCTGCCGGCGGAATGGGTCGAGGGCAGCGAGCAGGAGAGCGAGGGCGAGCGCGCCCGGCGGATCGGCAATTTCATCGCCGGGATGACCGACCGCTTTGCGCTGATGGAGCACCAAAGGCTTTTTGACTCGACCCCGGATTTGCGTTAGGCGGCGACCATGTCCGACAAGTCAGCTTTGCCGCACCTGTTCGCCGACGTGCTCGCGCGCGTGCTGGCGGTATGCGCCGATCTCGCCGCCGAAAGCAAATGGCCTGACGGCATCGATTTCTCCCGCGTCGTGGTCGAACCGCCGCGCGAGGCGACCCATGGCGACATGGCGACGAACGCCGCGATGGTACTCGCCAGGGACGCCGGAGCCAAGCCGCGCGATCTCGCCGAGCGGATCGCCGAAAAACTGCGTGCCGACGATATGGTGGCCTCCGTCGATGTCGCCGGTCCGGGATTCATCAACCTCACCTTGAAGCCCCAGGTGTGGGCCGATGCGCTGCGCACCGTGCTGCGCGAGGGCGCGTCCTACGGCCGAAGCGCGATCGGTCGCGGCGCCAAGGTCAACGTCGAATATGTCTCTGCCAATCCGACCGGGCCGATGCATGTCGGGCATTGCCGTGGCGCGGTGTTCGGCGACGCGCTGGGCAGCCTGTTGCAGTCTGCGGGCTTTGACGTCACCCGCGAATACTACATCAATGACGCCGGCGCGCAGGTCGACGTGCTGGCGCGCTCGTCCTTCCTGCGCTACCGCGAGGCGCTTGGCGAGAGCATCGACGAGATCCCGGACGGGCTCTATCCCGGCGACTATCTGGTGCCGGTCGGGCAGGCGCTAGCCGCCGAGCATGGCGATCGGCTGAAGGCGATGCCGGAAGGCGCGTGGCTTCCGATCGTCCGTGCGAAAGCCGTCGCCATGATGATGGACATGATCAAGGGCGATCTCGCCGCGCTCAACATCAAGCACGACGTGTTTTTCTCGGAGCGGTCGCTGGTCGAAACCGGCAATAACAAGGTCACCGAAACCATCGATTTCCTGCGCTCCAAGGGCGACATCTACCAAGGCCGCCTGCCGCCGCCGAAGGGCAAGCCGACCGAGGACTATGAAGACCGCGAGCAGACCCTGTTCCGCGCCACCGCCTATGGCGACGACGTCGATCGGCCGCTGATCAAGTCGGATGGTTCCTATACCTATTTCGCCTCCGACATCGCCTATCACAGGAACAAGATCGAGCGCGGCTTCCTCGACATGATCGACGTGTTCGGCGCCGATCACGGCGGCTACATCAAGCGCATGCAGGCGGCGGTGAAGGGGGTCAGCGCCGGCAAGGCCGCGCTCGACGTCAAGGTGGTGCAGCTCGTGCGCCTCCTGCGCAACGGCGAGCCGGTGAAAATGTCGAAACGGTCCGGTGATTTCGTCACGCTGCGCGAAGTGGTTGACGAGGTCGGTTCCGACGCCGTGCGGTTCATGATGCTGTTCCGCAAGAACGACGCCGTGCTCGATTTCGACCTAGCGAAAGTGATCGAGCAGTCCAAGGACAACGCGGTGTTCTATGTTCAGTACGGCCACGCCCGCGGCCACTCGATCTTCAAGAATGCTCGTGAATTGGTTCCCGACCTGCCCGAGGATGATGTCGCCCGGTCGACCTGGCTCGCCGCCGCCCCGGTCGAGCGGCTGACCGACCCGGCGGAGCTTGACCTGCTGAAGCGGCTGGCGCTCTATCCCCGAATGATCGAGGCTGCGGCGGTGGCACATGAGCCCCACCGAATCGCTTTTTATCTATATGATTTGGCCAGCGAATTTCATGCGCTATGGACGAAAGGGCGCGATTTGCCCTATTTACGCTTCATTATGAATAATGATGCAGAGATCACAAAGGCGCGGCTGGCGATGGTCCAGGGCGTCGTTTCGGTACTAGCATCGGGGTTAGCCGTTCTCGGCGTCCACGCTCCATCCGAGATGCGGTAGCAGGGGCAAAAGTCCTCACGAATGGGGGTTCGTGAGGATATCTGGCAGGGGCCAATTCGTCGGCATGTTTCGCGGACATGGCGGCTTGGCGCTGTCCCGCAGGGGATGCATCACCACGATGGCTGATCGATATAGAGACCGACCTTTTCCCGCCCAGGAGAGCTACGATCGCCATGATCGCGGCGGCGACTCCTACGGCGCGGATCGTGTCGAGGGCGATCCGCTGGCCGAACTGGCGCGGCTGATCGGGCAAACGGACACGTTCGCGGACGCAGCCAAGGCTCCGCCACATCCGCTGCAATCGCGCGCATTGGCGCATCCGCAATATGACCTGCCCGAGGATGATCTCACCGCTGCCCCCGGCCCGCCGCGGTGGATGCAGCGCGCCCGGCACGAAACCGTCCCGCCGCCGCTGAACTACGACGAGCCCGACTATCAGCCGGCGCCGGTGCACCCCCTGCATCGATATGCGGCCCAGCATCCTCAGGCGAGCGGGGAGGACCAATACGAGTCGCCGCAATACGCCGCCGCCGAGCCGCGGCCCGACCCTTCGCGCTACGACGATGCGCTGTACGGCAAGATCGAATCCGGCGGCCAGGAATATCAACGCGATCCAGCCTATCCGGACGATCCTTACGCCTACCAGGATGACTATGAGGAAGAACCCGAGCCGAAGAAGCGCTCGACCGGGCTGATGACGATCGCTGCGGTGGTGGCGCTCGCCGTGGTCGGAACCGGTGCAGCGTTTGGCTATCGCACCTATGTCGGTTCGCCCCGTGGCGAGCCGCCGATCATCAAGGCCGACAACAGCCCTACCAAGGTGGTGCCGGCGCCGTCGGGCGGCAGCGCGCCCAAGACCCCCGACCGCCTGCTGCCGGGCGACGGCAGCGAAAAACTGGTGTCGCGCGAGGAAGCGCCTGTTGACGTCAATGTCCGATCCGGGGCTCCGCGCGTGGTGTTTCCGTCGCCGAACCTGAACGCCAGCTCGCTGCCGGTCGGCAGCGTTCCTCCTGCTGGCGCGCTGCCAGCAAGCGAGCCGCGCAAGGTCAAGACGCTGGCGGTCAAGGGCGACGCCAGTGAGAATGGCGGCGTTCCGACCAGCGCGATCGCTCCGCCGGCACGGACTGTGCCGTTATCGCGTTCCGTGACGGCCCCTGCCGCTGCACCTCCCGCCGGGCGCAATCCTGCATCGGCCAACGCCAGCGCCAATTCGCCGATTCCACTGACCCCGCAAGGCGCGCCGCCGTCCGATCCGGCGCCGACCCGGCTGGCAGCGACCAACCCGGTTCAGGCCGCCCCGTCGGCCTCCGGCGGTTACCTGGTGCAGGTCTCCTCGCAGAAGACCGAGGCCGATGCACAGGCCTCCTACCGGACGCTGCAGAGCAAGTTTCAGGCGGAATTGGGCTCCCGACCGCCGCTGATCAAGCGTGCCGACCTCGGCGAGAAGGGCGTGTTCTATCGCGCCATGGTCGGCCCGTTCAACTCGTCGGAAGAGGCGACGCAATTCTGCATGAGTCTGAAATCCGCGGGCGGCCAGTGCTTCGTCCCAAGGAATTAGCGGCGGTTTCCTTGACCCCGGTGCAGCAAGGGGCCTAATCGATCCCCATGAGCAGCCGCGCATTCATCACGGGCATATCAGGAACTCAGTTGAGCGTGGCGGAGCGCGAATTCATCCGGGGCGCGCGGCCGTGGGGATTCATCCTGTTCAAACGCAACGTCGATACCCCGGATCAGGTAGCGGCGCTCGTTGGCGAATTGCGCAGCTGCGTCGATCGCGCGGATGCCCCTGTTCTGATCGACCAGGAAGGCGGACGGGTGGCGCGGCTCGGCCCGCCGCACTGGCCGGTCTATCCACCCGGCGCCGCCCTTGGGGCGCTGTACGACCTCGATCCTGCGCTTGGGCTGCGCGCGGCTCGCTTGAGTTCACGGCTGATCGCGGCCGACCTGATCGATCTCGGCATCACCGTCGACTGCCTGCCGCTGGCGGATGTGCCGGTCGCAGGCGCCGATGCGGTGATCGGCGACCGCGCCTATGGAACCACGCCGGCCAAGGTCGCGGCAATCGCCCGAGCCGTCACCGACGGGCTGGAGCAGGGCGGCGTCCTGCCGGTCCTGAAGCACATTCCCGGTCACGGGCGCGCCGCCGCCGACAGCCATTTCAGGCTGCCGATGGTCGATACGCCCGGCGATGAACTGGAACGGACCGATTTCGCCGCCTTCAAACCACTGGCGGACCTGCCGATGGCGATGACGGCACATGTTGTGTTTAGCGCGCTTGACCCTGCCCAACCCGCGACGACTTCTGCGACAATCATCCAGAAGGTGATTCGCGGTGTGATTGGATTCCAAGGCCTGTTGATGAGTGACGATGTGTCGATGAATGCGTTGGCGGGATCGATCGCGGAACGAACCCGCGCCACCATCAACGCGGGCTGCGACATGGTTCTGCATTGCAACGGTAAGCTCGACGAGATGGACGATGTCGCGCGCGAGACGCCTGAACTGACGGGCGAGGCGATGCGGCGCGCCGGACGGGCGCTCGCCTCGCGGAAGTCGCCGCAGCCGCTTGATCGGCCGGCCGCTCGCGCTGAACTTGAAGCGTTGATGGAACGGGCAGGAACGGCATGACCGCGGAGATTCTATCGTTCGAAACCGGGCGGCCCGCCGAGGTCCATGACGGCGAGCCGTCGCTGGTGGTCGATGTCGAGGGCTATGAGGGCCCGCTCGACCTGCTGCTTACGCTGGCAAGGCAGCAGAAGGTCGACCTCGCCAAGATTTCGATCCTGGCGCTGGCCGACCAGTACCTGATCTTTATCGAGGCCGCGCGAAAAATCCGCCTTGAGCTGGCGGCGGACTATCTCGTGATGGCCGCATGGCTGGCGTTCCTGAAATCGCGGCTGTTGCTGCCTGAACCGGCGACGCCGGACGGGCCGAGCGCGGAGGAAATGGCCACGGCGCTCGCCAACCGGCTGCGACGGCTGGAGGCCATTCGCGAAGCCGCCAACCGGTTGATGAACCGGCCCCAGTTGCGGCGCGATATCTTTCCGCGCGGCAATCCGGAACAGATCGCCGAAATCCGCCACCCGCGATTTACCGCAACCCTGTTCGATCTGTTGACCGCCTACGCCGCGCAGCGTCAGCAACGCGTGCTGGCCAACGTGCATCTGGTCAAGCGCACGGTGTGGTCTCTTTCGGAGGCCCGCGCCTCGCTGGAGCGGTTGATCGGCATCGCCGAGGAATGGAGCTGCCTCGACGACTACCTGCTCAGTTACGTCGTCGATCCCTCGCAAAAAGCCACGGTGTTTGCGTCGAGCTTCGCGGCGGCGCTCGAACTGGTGCGGGAAGGCGAGATGGAGCTGAACCAGAAAGAGGCGTTCGCGCCGCTGTATTTTCGAAAGCGTCCGCCGCAAGCATCCGGAGCGATGCCCGCGCCGGGCTTGTCGGTCGAGTAAGTGGAAGGAGACCTAGCCATGGCAAGCTTGGCGGAAAAGCGCATGGATGACGCCGAGGACAGGCCGGTGGAGGCAGGCACCGAGGTCGCCGCGCGGCCCGAGGAATTGCGGCTTCTGGAAGCGCTGCTGTTTGCCTCGGACGAACCGATCGATCAGGCGGCCCTGGCGAAGCGGATGCCCGACGGCGTCGACATCAAGGCCGCCCTGGCGCAGCTGCAGGCGGAGTATGCCCCGCGCGGCGTCAATCTGGTTCGGGTCGCCAACAAATGGACGTTCCGCACGGCTGGCGATCTGTCCTGGCTGATGACGCGCGAAAGCACGGAGACGCGGCGCCTGTCGCGTGCGGCCATCGAGGTCCTGGCGATCATCGCCTATCACCAGCCGGTGACGCGCGCTGAAATCGAGGAAATCCGCGGCGTGATCACGTCCAAGGGAACGCTGGACGTGCTGCTGGAAACCGGCTGGATCCGTCCGCGGGGCCGCCGCAAGACGCCGGGCCGCCCGCTGACCTTCGGCACCACGGAGGCGTTCCTGTCGCAATTCAGCCTGGAGGCGCTGGGCGACCTTCCGGGCCTCGAGGAACTGAGGGGCACGGGGCTGCTGGACTCGCGGCTGCCGTCCGCCTTCAGCGTTCCGACGCCTTCAGACGACACGACGCTGCGTGACGACGAAGACCCGCTTGATGACGGAGATACGCTGGAACTGCTGCTTGCGCCGGCCGCGGAGCCTGAAGGGGGTGGCGGCGGCTAGGGCCCGAAAATTCCGCCCCGTTCCCGCAAGCGGGGTTAACAATCACGGCAATTAGGTCGCCGCGGCAGTGCTATGCCGTGGCCTAAGTCCTTGTTTTTGACACCTGCCGGGCCTACCTTTCGACAAAGCTTGGCCGGAAGCCGGCCGTCTCTTTTTTGGAGGGTTGCAGGATGGGTTCGCTTAGCATTTGGCACTGGATCGTCGTGATCGCAGTGGTCCTGCTGTTGTTCGGCCGCGGCAAGATTTCGGACCTGATGGGCGATGTCGCGCAGGGCATCAAGTCCTTCAAGAAGGGCCTGCAGGACGATGACAAGAATGTCGACAAGCCCGCGGAGCCGGTCAAGACCATTGATCACAATGCGCCGGCGCCTACGGCGGCGCGGACGGATGTCGGCAGCAAGGCCGTCTGAACCAGGCTTCGGCTGAAAAGTTTCGGTCGAAAAAGACGCGGGTCCGCCCCGAATCTGGCGTGGTAGGGGTTGGGGCGCGGACGCCTCGCGCGAGCGGAAGAACTCATGTTCGACATCGGGTGGAGTGAACTGGTCGTCATCGCGGTTGTCGCGCTGATCGCCATCGGCCCGAAAGAGCTGCCGGGCGTACTGCGCACGGTCGGGCAATGGATGGGCAAGGCGCGCAAGATGGCCGCCGAATTCCAGGGTCAATTCCAGGATGCCATGCGCGAGGCCGAAATGGCCGACCTCAAGAAGAGCTTTGACGAGGTCAAGGACGTCGCGACCGGGCTTGCTCCCGTCAACATCATGACTTCGCTGGAAAAGGACGTCGGCGACGCGCTGCAGATCGGCGATCTCGACAAGCCCGCCACCGACAAGCCCGCCGATCCGCAGCTGACGTCCGCGGTGGTTGAGCCGGTCGTTCCGACCACGCCCGCCGCGCCGACGCCGGCAACCTTCGCCGAGGCCGAGGCGCATGCCGCAACCTCCGAACCGATTGCATTTGCGCGCGAGGTGCAGGCGCCATCGCAAGCCGTTGCACCGGCCGCCCCTGACCTGCTCAAGGACGCCAAAGCGTCATGACCATCGAGGATATCGAGGCCAGCAAGGCGCCGTTGATGGATCACCTGATCGAGCTGCGCTCGCGGCTGATCAAGGCGCTGCTGGGGTTCGGGATCGCCTTCATCCTCTGTTTCTTCTTCGCCAAGCAGATCTACAATGTGCTGGTGTGGCCCTTCGTCTGGGTGGCGGGGGCGGAAAACTCGAAATTCATCTACACCGCGCTGCTGGAATACTTTCTTACCCAACTCAAGCTCGCGCTGTTTGGCGCCGCGTTCATTTCGTTTCCGATCGTGGCGACGCAGATCTATAAATTCGTGGCGCCCGGGCTCTACAAGCACGAGCGCGGAGCCTTCGTGCCGTATCTGGTGGCGACGCCGTTTTTCTTCGTGCTGGGATCGATGCTGGTCTATTTCGTGGTGCTGCCGATGCTGGTGCGGTTCTCGCTCGGCATGCAGCAGATGGGCGGGGACGAGGCCGCGCAGATCCAGCTGCTGCCCAAGGTCGGCGAATATTTGTCGCTGATGATGTCGCTGATCTTCGCCTTCGGCGTCGCGTTCCAGCTGCCGGTAATCCTGACGCTGCTGGGGCGGATCGGCATCATCACCTCGGTGCAGCTGCGTGAAAAGCGGCGCTATTTCATCGTCGTCGCCTTTGTCATCGCAGCCATCCTGACGCCGCCCGACGTCATCAGCCAGGCCGCGCTCGCGATACCCCTGATGGCGCTGTATGAGGGTTCGATCTTCGCGGTTCGCATCGTGGAAAAGCGGGCGGCGGCGGCGGCCAGGACCGCCGCGGGCACGCCGCCACCCGCGAGCCCGCCCCCGGAAGCCAACCCGGCCGAGTAGGGGCGAGCCCGCGCGATAATCGGCCGTCATTCCCCGCGAATGCGGGGAATCCAGTACGCCTCGGCCTCTCGATCATATCATTGATGCTCTAGAATACTGGATCACCCGCTTTCGCGGGTGATGACGGATGTGGTACGGGAAGCGCAACGATAATCGTTAGATGTCAACGCAGTGCGTGGCATTCAACGCAATCGCTCCAGGATTGAACGCCAATGCACGACATCAAATCGATCCGCGACAACCCGCAGGCGTTCGACGCCGGACTGAAGCGCCGCGGGCTGGCGCCGTTGTCGGCCTCGCTGCTTGCGATCGACGAGAAGCGACGCGCGGCGATCCTGGCCTCGGAGCAGGCACAGGCGCGGCGCAACGCGGCATCAAAGGAGATCGGCGATGCCAAGAAGGCGAAGGACGACGCCCGCGCCAGCAAACTGATGGCCGAGGTCGCCGAACTCAAGACCACGATGCCCGAACTTGAGCTTGCTGCGAAGAGCGCCGACGAGGATCTGGCGAAGGAATTGGCCGCGATTGCGAATTTGCCGCTCGACGACGTGCCCGAAGGCGCAGACGAGCATGGCAACGTCCAGCGTCATGTCTACGGAAAAATCCGCCAACACCCGTTCCCGCCGAAGCCGCATGACGATCTCGGCGTCGCGCTCGGCTACATGGATTTTGAGACGGCCGCCAAACTCAGTGGCGCGCGGTTCGTCGTGCTGAAGAAGGGGCTGGCGCGGCTGGAGCGGGCGATCGGTCAGTTCATGCTTGACCTCCATACCAGCGAGCATGGCTACACGGAGATCAATCCGCCGCTGCTGGTGCGCGACGACGTGATGTTCGGCACGGGGCAATTGCCGAAGTTCGAGGACGACCAGTTCTGGGCCGTCAAGGGCGAATCGTTTTCAGGGCCTGCCGAACGATTGAAGACCGAACGTCTCGGCTTGATCCCCACCGCCGAAGTCTCGCTGACCAACCTCGTCCGTGAATCCATCGTCGACGAAAAAGAACTGCCGATGCGGCTGACCGCGCTGACGCCGTGCTTTCGGGCCGAGGCGGGCGCGGCGGGGCGCGATACCCGTGGCATGATCCGGCAGCATCAATTCACCAAGGTCGAGCTGGTCTCGATCGCCACGCCGGAGACCAGCCGCGACGAACTTGAGCGTATGTTGTCCTGCGCGGAGGAGGTGTTGCGGCGGCTCGGCCTGCATTATCGCGTCATGACGCTGTGCGCCGGCGACATGGGATTCTCCGCGCAGAAGACCTACGACATCGAGGTCTGGATGGCCGGGCAGGGCGAAGGCGGCGCCTACCGCGAAATCTCAAGTTGCTCGGTGTGTGGCGATTTCCAGGCGCGGCGCATGGACGCCCGCTCGCGCGGACCCGACGGCAAGCCGCGTTTCGTGCACACGCTGAACGGCTCGGGTACGGCGGTCGGCCGCGCGCTGATCGCCGTGATGGAAACCTACCAGCAGGAGAACGGCGCGATCGCGGTACCCGATGTGCTACAGCCCTATATGGGCGGGCTCAAGGTGATCGAGCGCGACAAGTAGCGCAAGGCGCGGCAATGGCATTGCATCGCGACATCTATTGGATCGGCAGACAATGGGCTGTCACCGGCCACGGGATGCAGTTGATCGACCAGAAGCTGCAGGGCTTCTTCGACATCGCGATCGCGCAACTGTGGGACGATGCTCTCATCGAAACCATGCACGGCAGGCAATGGCTTAACGCGGCCGATTTCGACAAGGGCCTCGCGGTCGCGCGGACGCGGTTTCCGCAATCGCCGGATCTGGTGACGCGGCCGCCGGCGAACGCGCCGGCTGTCGTGGTCAAGCCGGACGCGCCGCTTCCGCCGGTTGCGAAAACGGCAGCGCCGAAGCCCGAACCGCCGAAGATCAACAAGCCTGAGCCACCGGCACGGGCCGCGCCGCTCCTGCGAGCGCCAGAGCCTGCAAGGCCAGATACCGCCCTGCCGCCAGCGACACCACCTGAACTTCAAATGCGGATCGAGGGCCACGCCAGGTTGGTTCGTCCCTGGAGGGTCTGGATGAAGGGGCCATCATAGGGAAGGGGGCCGGTTTGCCTCGGCTGCGATAGCCGGATAAGACGACCACAAGGCAGCCCCCGAACAAGGCCGACCCCAGCGCCAGACCGAAACGCCGGCCCCATGGCAAAAGGCGGGCTCGACCCAGAACAAAGGCATTTGACGGATGCGAATCCTCTGCACCAATGACGACGGAATCCATGCTCCGGGCCTGAAGACCGTTGAGGAGATCGCCCGCGCGCTGTCCGACGACGTCTGGGTCGTGGCGCCCGAACTCGATCAATCCGGTGTCTCGCATTCACTGTCGCTGAATGATCCCTTGCGCCTGCGTGAAGTCGGGCCGCGCCATTTCGCGGTGCGCGGGACGCCGACCGATTGCGTGATCATGGGCTCGCGCCATATCCTCGGCGAGAAGGGGCCGGACCTCGTACTGTCCGGTGTCAACAAGGGACGCAACGTCGCCGAGGACGTCGTCTATTCCGGCACCATCGCCGGCGCCCTGGAGGGTACGATTCTTGGCATCCCGTCGTTTGCCCTGAGCCAGGAATTTTCCATCGAGACCCGTCACGCGCCGCTGTGGGACACCGCGTTGAAATTCGGCCCGGACATCCTGCGCAAGGTGATCGACGCCGGCGTGCCCAGGAACACCGTCATCAACGTCAACTTCCCGGCCTGCACCCCCGACCGGGTCAAGGGCGTGCGGGTGACGCGGCAAGGCAAGCGCAATCTCGGATTCCTCAAGGTCGACAAGCGTCACGACGGCCGTGGCAATCCCTATTTCTGGATCGGCTTCGAGCGCGCCGCAATGATGGACACGCCCGCTGAAGGCACCGATCTGGCAGCCCTCGCAGCGCGCTACGTGTCGGTCACGCCGCTGCGGCTGGATCGCACGGATGAAGCGTTTTCCGCGGCGCTGACGACGACGCTGAAGTGATGGGTGCCTAGACCGGGGTACGGTTCATCGTGGATGCAATCACCTGGGCCAGCGTTTCCAACTGGAACGGCTTCTGAAGCGCCGGGCGATCACGATATTCCTGGGGAACGCCGGCAGAACCGTAGCCGGTCGCGAAGATGAACGGGCGGTTGCGCGCTTTGACCGCCTCGGCCACCGGCGTGATGACCTTGCCGTTGACGTTGACGTCCAGGATGGCGAGGTCGAATTCTGTCGATTGCGCAAGCTTGACAGCTTCGCCGATTTCGCCGGCCTCCGCAGCCACGGTGTAGCCGAGCTCCTCGAGCATGTCGGCGACCATCATCCGGATCATCACCTCGTCTTCGACGAGGAGAACGGAACAACTCGCCGGGTGCGTCGCTACCATGATGGAGTCCTTGCCCTTCCGGATCGAGATTTGCAAATAACACCTCTTGGCGCAATCGCCAGGAGCGAAGGGACGCCGGGGTGATGCCGAACTTCCTTCCCTAACGCCGGATAACGCAAGCGGTTCCCCGAGACGGAACCAGAAAGCTGTTCCTTAAGTTCGCCGACGCTATTACACCATAGCAGGCTGATGCGCAGGACGGCTTCTGAGGCATGCCACGAGATCGCCATGTCGCGAGAACCACCCGAAAAGATGATGTTCCAGCTCAACCTCCGGCGGCGGGGGATCAGCGAACAGGCGGTGCTCCGCGCCATGGAAGAGGTGCCGCGCGAGGCGTTCGTCGCTGCCGCCGACCGCGCCCATGCCTACCGTGACAGTGCGCTTGGCATTTCCTGCGGACAGACCATCAGCCAGCCCTTTGTGGTCGCCTACATGACCGAGCAGTTGCGTCTGCACCGGGATCACAAGGTGTTCGAAATCGGCACCGGCTCCGGTTATCAGGCCGCGGTGCTGTCCCGCCTGTGTGGGGACGTGATAACGATCGAGAGGTACCGGACGCTGGCGGACGGCGCCCGCGCCCGACTTGCCGAGCTCGGCTATCACAATATCGAGGTCGTGCTTGGGGACGGCCTCGACGATCCCCCGGGGACGGGCGATTTCGACCGCATCATCGTCACGGCCGCGATCGAACAGGTCCCCGAGAGCCTGCTGCAGCGGCTTGTGCCTGGCGGCATCCTGATCGCCCCCGTTGGTCCGCATCACGGCGTCCAGACGCTGGTCCGTGTCACCAGGATCGACAGCGGTTTCGAGCGCAAGGAATTGGTGGACGTTCGCTTCGTGCCGGCGCTGCCGGGGATCGCGCGCGAACTTTAGAATTCCGGATTGGCCGTTGCCGCCAACGCCTTAATCCATGGGTTAAGCGGTTGTTTACTCCGGACGTGTTTACTCAAAACAGTATTTTGTTGCGTACGAGTGAGTAACCATGTCCCCTGTCGCCGAGTTGCTTGGCTGGCGTCGGCTGCCGCACGTCGCGGTGCTGGCATTGATGTCGTTTGGCTTTGCCGGTTGCAGCGCTGACATGTCGACGCGCTTTTCCGACAGCTCCTTTTCCAATCCTTTTGCATCGCAGCGGGAATCCACCGGATCCGTGAAGGCGGCGGCCGTCGAGCGCCGCGAACTGCCGCAATATTCACGCCCACAGGGGTCCTACTCGCAATATCAGTCCCAACCTCTGCCGCCGCCGGCCGCGGTCGGTGCACCGCAGTCCCATTCAGCCGCAGGCAGGGCGGGAGGAGGGCGCGGGCTTTCGTCCTATGCGCCGCCGTCTCATCCCCCCATTGAAACCACCGCGACGGTAGCGCCGCGTTCAATAGCGGCCCGGCCACCAGCGCAGGGCGGCACCACCATCATCGTCGGCACCAGCGACACGCTCGATATCCTGGCGAAGCGCTACAATGTCTCGAGCGCCGCGATCCTGCAGGCTAACGGCTACAGGGGCCCGCGCGCGCTCTCGCCCGGTCAGCAGCTCATCATTCCGCGCCAGACAGCGGTGGTTGCGACGCCCGCGCCGTTGGTCAGCAAGCCCCAGACGGCCGCCGTCGCATCGTCGAGCATCCATGTCGTCAACCGCGGCGACACGTTGACCAGCATCGCGCGCCGTAACGAGGTGCCGGTTGCGGAACTCGCCAGAGCCAACAATCTCGATCAGTCGGCCAGGCTCAGCCTCGGCATGAAGCTCACGGTGCCGGGGTCGAAATCCGCGACCGCCGCGCCGCTCGCCCAGCCCGTCGCCGCAGCGCAGGCCCAACCGGTTGAGACAGTGGCGGCACCCGCTACCAGGCTCGCCGCGGCCGGCGGCCAACCGCAAAGCGCGCGGCTGGCGCAGGCAACCACCAATGTCGCCGAAGAGAAGCCCGTCGTCGAAGCCGCGTCGGTGAAGTCCGGCGAAGCCACCGGCGCGTTGCCGACCTTCCGCTGGCCGGTGCGCGGCAAGGTGATCACGAGCTACGGCGCCAAAACCAACGGCAAGGCCAATGACGGCATCAATCTCGCGGTGCCGGAAGGCACGCCGGTCAAGGCGGCGGAAGATGGGGTCGTCGCCTATTCCGGCAACGAGCTCAAGGGTTACGGCAATCTCATTCTGGTTCGGCACTCCAACGGTTATGTCACCGCATATGCCCATGCGAGTGAACTGCTGGTGAAGCGCGGGGACACGATCAAGCGCGGCCAGATTATTGCCAAGTCAGGTCAATCGGGAGAGGTGGGGTCGCCGCAGCTCCACTTCGAGATCCGCAAGGGATCTTCCCCGGTTGACCCGCTTCAATTCCTGAACGGGGCTTGAGGCGCTCATAGCGTCCCCATCAGCAATTGTCTTCGCCCGCGAAAGCGCGCGATCCAGTATCCCAGAGGCGCTTATGGTAGGCTGAGCGGCTGCGGCGTACTGGATTCCCCGCCTTCGCGGGGAATGACGGCGGGTGTTTGTGTAAGCGGCCTGCTCTCGCAAGCCCGGTCCCTATCTCCCCGCCAGCCTGACCCCGAGCCTTCCGGCCAGTTCCTGCGTGAACTGCCAGGCGACGCGGCCGGAACGGGAGCCGCGCGTGGTCGACCATTCCAGCGCCTCGCGCTCCAGCTCCGTTTCGGCAATCCTGATGCCGAAATGGCCGCAATAGCCGCGGACCATCGCGAGATACTCATCCTGGCTGCAGCGGTGAAAGCCGAGCCATAGGCCAAAACGATCCGACAGCGATACTTTCTCCTCGACCGCTTCGCCCGGATTGATCGCCGTCGAGCGTTCGTTCTCGATCATTTCGCGCGCCAGCAAATGCCGCCGGTTTGAGGTGGCGTAGAGGATCACGTTGTCGGGGCGTCCCTCGATGCCACCCTCCAGCACCGCCTTGAGCGATTTATAGGATGCGTCGTTGCCGTCGAAGGAGAGGTCGTCGCAGAACACGATGAAGTGGAAATCGGCGCCGCGCAGCTGGTCCATCAGGCCCGGCAGGCTTTCGATGTCCTCGCGATGGATCTCGATCAACTTCAGCCGATCGGCCGGTTTGCGGCCGGCGTTGATGTCGGCATGGACGGCCTTGACCAGCGACGACTTGCCCATGCCGCGCGCGCCCCAGAGCAGCGCGTTGTTGGCGGGAAGGCCATTGGCAAAGCGTTCGGTGTTTTCGATCAGGATGTCCCGCATCCGGTCGATGCCCTTGAGCAGGCCGAGATCGACGCGGCTGACGCGTGGCACGGGCGAAAGGCGTCCGTCCAGGTGCCAGACAAAGGCATCGGCGGAGGCGAACGTCTCGGGGCCCTTCGCTGCGGGGGAGGTCGCGGAAAGGTGGGCCGCGATGGCCTCCAGCGCCGTCGCGATCCGCCGGGCGGTGACGTCCCCGGGCGTATCTGCCGGGCGTTTTGTCGCGGTTCTTGCAGCCCGCTGCGAGGGCGCATTGGCGGTGGCGCGATTCGCCGCTTGCGCTGGTTTTTTTTGCGGTTTTTTCGACATTTTCGGAATTCCTGACCGAGCAGCCTTATCGAGCCTTGGAACGTCTCGCAAGCGGCCTAAATGAGGGTGGCTACGTTGCAATTGGGCCAGCCGCCGCTATAGTCCGCGCGAATTTGACCGGACCGGCGATATGCCCAGGCCTTGACGCCCAGGCAGGCCGGTTCTTTCCCGTCTCACGAGGATCGTTCGAATGCTGATTACCCCTGCGTACGCCCAGGCTGCGGCCGGCGGCGATGCCAACAGCATGTTGATGTCGCTGCTGCCGTTCGTGCTGATTTTCGTCATCATGTATTTCCTGATCTTGCGCCCGCAGCAGAAGAAGGTGAAGGACCATCAGGAGCTGGTTAAGAACATCCGTCGCGGCGACACCGTGGTGACGTCGGGCGGCCTCGTCGGCAAGGTGACCAAGGTGGTGGACGACGACCAGATCGAGTTCGAGATCTCTGACGGCGTCCGGGTGCGGCAGATGCGGCAGATGATTTCGGGCGTCCGCACCAAGGGCGAGCCGGCCAAGGAAAAAACCGAAACCGCCAAGGACGAGCCGTCCGCGAGCTGAGTTTTCCGCGCCGCTCTCACGGTGCATTTTCCTGGATCTGACGGGTCAACTCGATGTTGTATTTCACGCGGTGGAAGGCGCTGGCGATCATTCTGACCGCGCTCGTCGTCTGCCTGTTCGCGGTCCCGAACTTCTTCCCGGAATCCCGGGTCAAGACCTGGCCGGTGTGGGCCCAGCGTCACCTCGTTCTTGGTCTTGATTTGCAGGGCGGCTCCTACCTGCTGCTCGAAGTCGATTCCAATTACGTCAAGAAGGAGAGGCTCGATCAGGTCCGCGACGAAGTCCGCCGCGTGCTGCGTGACGCCAAGATCGGCTATACCGGACTGACGGCGCGTGCCGAGGTGGTCGAGGTTCGTGTCAAGGAATCCGACCAGCAGACGGCGCTCGCCAAGCTGCGCGAGCTGTCGCAGCCACTCGGGGGCCTGCTCGGCTCCAGCGGGCAGCGCAACCTGGAAGTGTCCGATGCCGGCGGCGGCCTGTTTCGACTTGCCGTGCCGCAAGCCGCCATCAACGAGCGCATACGGCAGACGATCGAGCAATCGATCCAGATCGTCGAGCGCCGCATCAACCAGCTGGGTACGGTCGAGCCCTTGATCCAGCGGCAGGGCGCCGACCGCATTCTGGTGCAGGTGCCGGGGTTGCAGGATCCGACCGAGCTGAAGCGCATTCTGGGCCAGACCGCCAAGATGGAATTCCGCATGGTCGATCCGTCGGTTTCGCCGGATCAGGCCCAGCAGGGACGCGTTCCGGCCGATTCGGAAGTCCTGATGAGCGAGCAGACGCCGAAGGTGCCCTACGTCATCAAGCGGCAGGTGCTGGTTTCCGGCGGTGACCTCACCGACGCGCAGCCGGGCTTCGACCAGCGCACCAACGAGCCGATCGTGAGCTTCAAGTTCAACAGCTCCGGCTCGCGCAAGTTCGCGCAGGCGACGTCGGAGAATGTCGGGCAGCCCTTTGCCATTATTCTCGACAACAAGGTGATCTCCGCGCCGGTGATCCGCGAACCCATTACCGGCGGACAGGGTCAGATTTCCGGCAGCTTTACGGTGCAGGCGGCCAACGAACTGGCGCTGCTGTTGCGGGCCGGCGCGCTGCCGGCGCCGCTGACCGTGATCGAGGAGCGCACCGTGGGTCCCGGCCTTGGCCAGGACTCGATCGAAAAGGGCAAGCTTGCCGCCTATGTCGGCTCGATCATGGTCATCGTGTTCATGCTGCTGACCTACCGGCTGTTTGGCGTGTTCGCCAACGTAGCGGTGGCGATCAACGTCGCGATGATCTTCGGCATTCTTTCGCTGCTGAATGCCACCCTGACGCTGCCCGGCATCGCCGGGATCGTGTTGACGGTCGGTATTGCGGTCGACTCCAACGTGCTGATCTACGAGCGCATCCGCGAGGAGCTGCGCGGCGGCCGCAACGCGATCTCCGCCATCGACGCCGGGTTTACCCGCGCGCTGTCGACTATTCTGGACTCCAACATCACCACCTTCATCGCCGCCGCTGTGTTGTTCTATATCGGCACCGGCCCGGTCCGCGGCTTCGCCGTCACGCTCGGCATCGGCATCATCACCACGGTCTTCACGGCGTTTACGCTTACCAGCCTGATCGTCGCTGGTTGGGTGCGCTGGAAGCGGCCGAAAACCGTGCCGATCTAGGAATTCGATGTGACTGACTACGTTCTCATAGGCCTCGGCATTCTGATCGTCGTATTGACGGTGGTCGCGGTGTTCGACCTGTTGCCGCCGCTTCGCATCGTCCCCGACGATACGCGGTTCGACTTCACGCGTTTTCGCCGCATCAGCTTTCCGATTTCGGCGGCGCTTTCGATCGTCGCGATCGTGCTGTTTTTCACCCACGGGCTGAATTTCGGAATCGACTTCAGGGGCGGCACGCTGCTGGAGGTGCAGTCCAAGTCGGGCTCCGCCGATATCGCCGCGATGCGCGCTTCGCTGACCAATCTCGGTCTCGGAGACATTCAACTGCAACAGTTCGGCGGTCCGGCCGATGTGCTGATCCGGGTTGCCGAGCAGCCCGGCGGCGATGCCGCGCAGCAGGTGGCGGTGCAGAAGGTTCGCGGCGCGCTCGGCAATGCCGTGGAGTACCGGCGCGTCGAGGTGGTGGGGCCGCGGGTTTCCGGAGAACTGCTGGCCTACGGCATGCTTGGCCTGATGCTCGCGATCTTCGCGATCCTGCTCTATCTCTGGTTCCGGTTCGAATGGCAGTTCGCGCTTGGCGCCATGATCGCCAACGTCCACGATATCGTGCTGACGATAGGCTTCATGTCGATCTCGCAGGTCGACTTCGATCTCACCAGCATTGCGGCGCTGTTGACGATCCTCGGCTACTCCTTGAATGACACCGTCGTTATCTATGACCGCATCCGGGAAATGCTGCGGCGCTACAAGAAAATGCCGATGCCGCAACTACTCAATGAGTCCATCAACTCGACGTTGTCGCGATCGATCATCACCCACGTCACGGTGACGCTGGCGTTGCTGGCGCTGTTGTTGTTCGGCGGTCACGCGATCCACAGCTTCACGGCGGTCATGATGTTCGGCGTGGTGCTGGTCGGCACCTACACCTCGATTTTCATCGCCGCGCCGATCCTGATCTATCTCGGGGTCGGTGAGCACCGCGAAGCACCGGACGTCCAAACGAAGAAGTGAGCATGGCCACGTCCTCGGACGCGCCGCATCTTCCGAGGCCGGCGCCGATCGAAGCCTACGGCAAGGGCGGCTTCGCGTTCGCCGACATGTCGCATCGCGGCTCGCTGCTGTGCCTGCCCGACGGGATATGGGCCTGGGCGGCGGCGACACCCAACGAGATCGACGAGCATTCGCTGGAACGGGTGTTCAGGGCAGCCAATGCCATCGATACGCTGATCGTCGGTGCCGGCACTGATCTCTGGTTGCCGCCACGCGGCCTCCGCGAGGCGTTGCGGACGGTGGGGGTGGTGCTGGAGCCGATGCAGACCGGACCCGCGATCCGCACCTACAACATCATGCTGGGAGAGCGGCGTCGGGTGGCGGCGGCGCTGATCGCCGTCGCATGAACGTGGTGGGAAGGTCGATGGACGCGGCTGGCTACTGCGCCGATCTGGTGCGGACCCATGATTTTGCGCGCTACGCGGCGACGCTATTCCTGCCCCCGGTTCAGCGCCGCGCGTTGCTGGCCATTTACGCCTTTAACGCCGAGATATCTCGGGTCGGCGATCATGTAAGCCAGCCGCTGCCGGGCGAAATCCGGCTGCAATGGTGGATCGACGTGCTGGAGGGCACAAGCCATGGCGAGGCCGAGGGCAATCCGGTCGCGGCCGAGCTCTTGCAGGTGATCCGCGATTTCCGGCTGCCGGTCGAGCCGCTGGCGCGCCTGATCGAGGAACACAAATTCGACCTCTATAACGATCCGATGCCGTCGATGGCTGCGCTGGAAGGCTATGTGACGGAAACCTCGTCGGCGTTGTTCTGGCTCGGCGCACGGATTGCGGCGCGCCCTTCGGAGGCGATCGACCATCTCGCACGTCACGCCGGGCTGGCCCAGGGTATCGCGCAGGTGATTGCGTCGCTGCCGCTCGATGCGGCGCGTCGCCAGCTATTCCTGCCACTGCAGCTGCTGCAGCGGCACGGCAGCGGGATGGAGGAAGTATTCCTGGGCAAGCAGACACCCGGCGCCGGCGCGGCGATCAACCAGCTTGCTATCGAGGCACGAGGACATCTCGATATTGCGCTCGAACTGCTCACCGGCATTCCGCCGCAGGTGCGACCCATTTTCCTGCCGCTGGCTCTCGTCCGCCGCGACCTGAACCGCATGTCGCGCGCCGATGTCGATCCCTTCGTACCCCAGGTGCGGTCGCGGCTGAGCACATTGTGGACGCTTTGGCGCGCATCGCGATCGCGCGAGTTCGGGAGCTAGGTTCCCCGCAACGAAGTCGGCGCCAGCTACGAATTCAGCTCGCGGCTCTCAAAATTGAATCGATCACGCAGGTTCTTGCGGCTCTCCAGAATGTCCTTCAGGAAGGTCGTGTCAGACTCATTCGCGATCAGCGGTCCGATCAGGTCGACCTGGTTCATGGCAACGAGCTGCAATAGTTCCGTGCGCGGCCTGCCGGCGGCATCGCGCGGCAAGGCGCGCACCACCTGGATATGCTCGGGCGGTTTGACCCGGCCGGCCGACGCCAGATTGGCGCGCAATTGCTTCTCCAGCGCGACATGGTCGGCCTCGACGAAGGCATAGAGCCCGACGCCGGTGCGGCGGTCGGCGAAGGCTACGATCGCAGCGTCGCGCACGCCCGGATTTTTCCGGATCAGGTCGATCAGGACGGGCGCATCGTTGACCAGCCGTCGGCCGCCGCCTTCGCGGTCGGTGAAATTGAACAGGCCGCGGGTGATCGCCTGGTAGACCTTCTTGCCGGTCTTGAGCCAGATCGAGGCGACAAAGGATTTTCGCGCGAGGATCTTGCGCTCCATCGGTGTCAGCGCCGTTGGAGCGTAGCTGCGCTTGTGCTTGAGCAGATGGCGTAGATCTTCATAGGCCGCGACCCGGAACAGGCGGCTGCGGGTCTTGAAGCAGGCGGCCAATTGGAAATCGGTGACATAGGCCCGCCCGTCGCGCCCCACGAGCCAGTTCTGTTCCTTGGCAAGGTCGTTGTGGCAGATGCCGGCGCGGTGCAGCTTGCGCAGGGCGTGCTTGGCGGAGCGGAAATAGGCGAGGTCGCCATGCGGCTTCGCCAGATGCAGCGCGACGCCATCGATAAAGCCGCGCACCAGCGCTTGACGACCGGCCCACAGCAGTTTGGGGCCGACATCAAGATCGCGCGCGAGGGCCAGTGCACGGCATTCGCGGGCGAACAAATGGCGCGCAATCGGATAGGACCAGGCCGGCACCTGATCGAGCCGGCGCAGCACCGCATCGACCTCGCCGGCATCGTCGCGGAAGCGGCCGCGCTCGACGGTCGAGAACACGTCGCGCTTCAGCAGAACGCCTTCGGTCCAGCGCGCCGACAGGATGGCGGCGTCGTCGCTCGGCAATCCCATGAGTTATGCCGCCGCCGCGATGCGCAGATGATCGGCGATCCAGCGATCGAGATCGGCAAGCGCGCGGGCGCTGAGCGCCTGCTTCCGGGCGACGGTTTTCTCGTTGCCGCGCAGCCGCGTACCGTCGGGCTTTTTGGTCGGCGCGCTGGCAAGCGGCGGGAACAGCCCGAAATTGATGTTCATCGGCTGGAACGACCGCGTGCCCGCCTCTGGCGCCTCGATGTGGCCGCCGGTGATATGGCCGAGCAGCGAGCCCAGCGCCGTGGTGGCCGGCGGCGGTTCGAGCGCCGCCGCCCGCGCATCCGCCGCGGCATAGAGGCCGGCGATCAGGCCGATGCTGGCGGATTCGACATAACCCTCGCAGCCGGTCATCTGCCCGGCGAACCGCAGCCGCGGCTGCGCGCGCAAGCGCAACTGGCCGTCCAGCAGTTTCGGCGAGTTCAGGAAGGTGTTGCGATGCAGTCCGCCGAGCCGGGCGAATTCCGCGTTCTCAAGGCCGGGGATGGTCCGGAAGACGCGCTGCTGCGCGCCGTAGTTCAGCTTGGTCTGAAAGCCGACGATATTGTAGAGCGTACCAAGCTTGTTGTCCTGGCGAAGCTGGACGATGGCGTAGGGCTTGACGGTGGGGTCGCGGGGATTGGTGAGGCCGACCGGCTTCATCGGCCCGTGGCGCAGGGTTTCATGGCCGCGCTCGGCCATGACCTCGACCGGGAGGCAGCCGTCGAAATAGGGCGTGCTGGTCTCCCAATCCTTGAAATCCACCTTCTCGCCGGCCAGCAGCGCGGCCACAAACGTGTCGTACTGATCTTTTGTCATCGGGCAGTTGATGTAGTCGGCGCCGGTGCCGCCAGGCCCGACCTTGTCGTAGCGCGACTGAAACCAGGCCACCGACATGTCGATGGAATCCCTGTGCACGATCGGGGCAATGGCGTCGAAAAACGCGAGCGCATTCTCGTCCGTCAGCTCGCGAATCGCCTCCGCCAGCGGCGCCGAGGTGAGGGGCCCGGTCGCGACGATCACATTGCCCCATTCGGCCGGCGGCAGGCCGGCGATCTCGGTGCGGTCGATCTCGATCAGCGGATGGTCATGCAGGGATTTGGTGACAGCGGCGGAAAAACCGTCGCGATCCACCGCCAGAGCCCCGCCGGCGGGGACCTGGTTGGCATCGGCGGCCCGCATGACCAATGATCCCAGCCGCCTCATCTCGGCGTGCAGCAAGCCGACGGCGTTGTTGGCGGCGTCGTCGGAGCGGAAGGAATTGGAGCAGACGAGCTCGGCAAGGCCCTCGGTACGGTGCGCCTCGGTCATCCGTACCGGGCGCATCTCATGCAGGACCACGCGGATGCCGGCATTGGCGACCTGCCAAGCGGCTTCCGAACCGGCGAGGCCGCCGCCAATCACATGCACGGTGTCAGTCTGGGGAGTTCGGCAAATCATGGCGCAGGGTTAGCGCGTTTTCACGCCGAACGCACCTCCGACAACGATACTCCGGCCCGGATACGACAACGCCCGCAGCGTGGCGGGCGTTTTTGCTTCTTGGCGGGCCGAACAGGGGATCAGCGGCTATAGGTCCCGGCGGCAACGCTGGGAATGTCCGAACGATCGATCCCGATATCGGCGAGTTCGCGATCACTCAGCTGAGACAATTCGCTGACATTGCGCCGGTAACCCCGGAACGCCTGGATCATGCGGATGAGCGAGAGCAACATGGTAATCTCCTTGCAGTTTTGATTCAGCTCTTGGAGGAAGCCGTCATCGTTGAAATGAACATAGATGATATTCTGCAGCGCAGAAGTACTCATGTTGCGGTGCAGCTAGACCAAAAATGCATGCCTCGGTAATAACCGTTTAACATTCGCCGATGGGCAAGCTAAGCCTGCCGCGGTCGACGGGTATATCTCTATAATTGCCGGGGAATGGTGTTAACTCGCTGATTTGATTCCGGTCCGGAGGGCGTGACATTGCGATGACCGAAAGCTGCCGTTCAGCACTTATAAACTGAAATTTCCAATCTTTCGCATGCGTGATTCGCATGTCGAGTCAATTAAAGATGAACTAGTATTCATTATTTGATAGTCAAAGAAAAGCTCTGGCGGGCTCCGCATGAGATCGGCGTCCGTTGCCGTCGACATCGAGGACGCGCAGGACCCCGCCAAAGTTCATCGCTCGTGCGCTCCCGACCGGTTGTCGGCAATCAGCCTGTTCTCGGCCTTACGCGTCGTCTTTGCGTCGCCACGGGAACAGGTTGGCCGGGAAATCCGCCGCCGGGCGCCGCTCGCGGGGGGCACGCGGCGGAAGCGGTTGTGGATTGAGCTCGGGTTCGAGGGTTAGCCGATAGAGATGCCACGTCGCGTGGCCGAGCAAGGGCAGGACGACGGCGAGGCCAAGGAAAAACGGCAACGATCCCGCCACCAGCAGCGCCGCGACGATCAATCCCCAGGCCGCCATCGGCACGGGATTGCGCGCCACCGCGCGGAGCGAGGTGACCATCGCGTCGCCGGCGCCGGCATGACGGTCGAGCATCAGCGGGAACGACACCACGCTGACGCAGAGCGCGACGAGGGCGAACAGGAAGCCGACGCCGCAGCCAACCACGATCAGCCACCACCCTTGAGATGTCGTCAGCACGCGCGTGGCGAAATCGGAAATGCCGGTCACGCCTTCGTAGCCGAACGTGGCGATATAAATCGCCTGCGCGGTGGCCACCCAGGTCCCGAACAGCGCCAGCAGCAGCGCGCCGAGCCCGAGCATGGCGCCGAACGACGGCGAGCGCAGCACGTCGATGGCATCCCATGCGGTGGCTTGTTCGCCGCGCTCGCGGCGACGGCTCAGTTCATAGAGGCCGAGCGCAGCAAACGGGCCGAGCAGGGCGAAGCCGGCAGCCAGCGGAAACAACAGGGGCAGCACGGAGTAGCCGAGCACCGTGCGCGCCAGCACCAATCCGAGCACGGGATAAATGATGCACAGGATGATGGCGTGGCTTGGTACGGCCTTGAAATCCTCCCAGCCGCGCCGCAGCGCCAGACCGAGTTCGGTAAATCCGATCGTCCGGATCACAGGCGCGGCAGTGGAACCGTGACCGCTTTGCGTCATCGACGTGACATTGCCGTGTAATGAAGTCGCCATGGTCGTCGTCTCCCCTCGATGGTCGCGCTTGCGCCAATCCCGCGACGCAAGCGCGCCGTTGCCAACGAACGATCACGAGCAGGCCAGACGCGAAGACAGAGTGGTGGAACTGGCCACGTCGCGAACTGAACCCACAGCGTACTCCCATACGGTTGCAATCGCACTCACGCTTCGGTGAATGTTTCGTTGGCAAGCCCAGCCTGGCTGGCTAAGCTTGTACGATCCCGGCTTGGTGCTGCCGGTCAATCAGTGCCGATAGCGACTCACCCATCTTCAAGTCATTCGGAGCGAACGATGAGTATTTTCGGAAAAATCATGGGCGCGATCTTCGGCACCAAGGCGGACGCCGCGCCGGCCGGTGGCGGAGCGGCCGCAGGCAGCGGATCGTCCGGCGGATCCGCGGCACCTGCGGGCGGCACGGTCGATGTTGCCCCGATCCTGGACAAGGCGGTCGCTGCCAAAGGCGAGAAACTGGCGTGGCGCACCTCGATCGTCGATCTGATGAAGGCGCTCGACATCGATTCCAGCTTTGCCGCGCGCAAGGAGCTTGCGAAAGAACTCGGCTACAGCGGCGACAGCAACGATTCCGCCAGCATGAACATCTGGCTGCACAAGCAGGTCATGGCCAAGCTCGCGGCCAATGGCGGCAAGCTGCCGCCTGACATCAAGCACTGAGGTTTGGTTGGTCAGAGAGGCGCGAAGGCCCGCGGCGACGCGGGCCTTCTTGATTTCCGCCCGATGCTTTACGCCAGATCGGCAAATTCCGGATTGTTGCGCAGGTAGTCGGCGACGAACCCGCAAGCGGCGACGACCTTGCGTCCGTCGGCGCGGATCAGCTCCAGTGCGCCCCTCACCAGTTCGGACGCGACGCCCCGGCCGCGCAGCGCATACGGCGTCTCGGTGTGGGTAATGATCACCGCCGCCGGCGTCAGGCGATAATTGGCGAACGCCACCGCGCCCTCGACGTCCAGTTCGAAGCGGTTTTGATTCTTGTTGTCGCGGACAGCGGCCATCGAGCGAGTCCCGGTTGATCTGGCTGTTCATTTGGGGAGCCGGCAGACGCTCGCAAGATTGCCGCCAGCCGGCCTTGCGGGCGGGCCTGGCCCGCCTAGGTAATAAAGTAGACATACGCCCCGATGCGGCCGGATCTGGTTCGATATCGGAAATGTTGTGATCGCGGGCCGTTGACGTATGCCTCTTTTGCAAGGGAGGTTTACCATGTCGGACTTTCGTTTCTTCAGGATACATCGATCGTGGGAAGACTGGGCCGGCATGCTGCTTGGCGTGCTGATCGTGGTCTCGCCCTGGTTTCCTTTCTCCAAACCTGACGTCATCGACTCCGAACGCAGCACCATGATCCTCAACACGTTCGTGGTCGGCCTGATGGTCTTCGGCCTCGCCCAACTCGAATATGTCGCACTGCAGCGCTGGGAGGAGGTGGGAGAAGTCGCGCTCGGCCTCTGGCTGATCGCCTCGCCCTTCATCTTCGGCTATTCCGGCGACGAGATGCTGCGGCTCTGGCATGTCATTCTCGGCGGCATCGTCGTTCTGCTGGGTGCGCTGCAGCTGTGGCAGGACTGGCACCTGAGCGATCAGGAACTCGCCAATCATCGGCAGTAGCTTCTCCCTCACAGGGCCTGCCGGTTCGTTGAGCCGGCAGACCCTTGGCCCGCCGGCTGTGGTTGAATGAGGCGGGGAGCCTCCCGTGTCTCCCCGACAATATCGGCTATCGGTGACCAGCCATGCCAATTCCGGGGTCTGGTGGACGGGGGTGCGCGGCTGGCCCATGGTGTCGCCTGCAACGGGCGCCGGGGGAGGTGACGATGGCCAATGAAAAGGGCCCCAACATCAAGAAGAAGCAGAAATGCAAGAATTGCGAGGGCAAGGGCCTGTTGAAGAAGGGCGACAAGGTGGTCAAATGCCAGCGCTGCAAGGGGACCGGCGTGCGCTGACGCCGGACGGCGGCCCTTTGCGGAACTTTCTGCAACCGGGCTTTCTGCTATCGTCGGCGTGAGGTGTTGGATGCTTGCTTTGCGACCTGAAACGGTGAATTGGCGCGGCCCGCGCGCCGCTGTTTGGATGGCCCGGCGATGACCGGCGCCGTGACCTCTGCCGCCCCGCGCGGCGGTATGGCCCGCATGTCGCACCGGGTAATGAATCTCGCCCATATCCTGACCCAGAATGCCCGCCGCCACGGCGACCGCATCGGCTTCGTCTGGGCTAAGAAGTCCTGGACCTGGCGCGAGATCGACCGCGCCGTCTCGGCGCTGGCGGCGGCCTTGGCGGCGCGTGGCGTCGTCAAGGGCGACCGCATCCTGGTGCATTCCAGGAACAGCGACGAGATGTTCTGGTCGATGTTCGCCGCCTTCCGGCTGGGCGCGGTCTGGGTGCCGACCAACTTCCGCCTGATGCCGGACGAAGTCGCCTATCTCGCCGCCGCCTCCGGCGCCAAGGCGTTCCTGTGCCACGGCGATTATCCCGACCATGCCAGGGCGGCGGCCAATCCCGCGCTCGAATTCATCTGGCGGATCGGCGAGGAGGGAGCCTTCGGCGAGAAGGCGGTCGGGCAGGCGATCGCGGAGCAGGCCGACGCGAAGGTCGCAAACGCGGCGGTCGAGTACGACGACCCCTGCTGGTTCTTCTTCACCTCCGGCACGACGGGACGCTCCAAGGCGGCGGTGTTGACCCACGGCCAGATGGCCTTCGTGATCACCAACCATCTCGCCGACCTGATGCCGGGCACCACCGAAGCCGACGCCTCGCTGGTGGTGGCACCGCTGTCGCACGGCGCCGGCGTGCACCAGCTGGTGCAGGCCGCGCGCGGCGTGCCGACCATCCTGCTGCCGTCGGAGAAATTCGACATCGCCGAGGCCTTCCGCCTGATCGAGGCGCACCGCGTCAGCAACATTTTCACCGTGCCGACCATCCTGAAGATGATGGTCGAGCATCCCGCCGTCGACAGATACGACCATTCCTCGCTGCGCTTCGTCATCTATGCCGGCGCGCCGATGTACCGCGAGGACCAGAAGGCGGCGTTGCGCAAGCTCGGCCCGGTGCTGGTGCAGTATTTCGGCCTCGGCGAGGTCACCGGCAACATCACGGTGATGCCTGCCAATTTGCACGATCCCGAGGACGGCCCGCACGCCCGGATCGGCAGCTGCGGCTTCGAGCGCACCGGCATGCAGGTCTCGATCCAGGGCGACGACGGGCGCGAACTCAAGGCCTTCGAGACCGGCGAAATCTGCGTGATCGGTCCGGCCGTGTTCGCCGGCTATTATGACAATCCCGAGGCCAACGCGAAAGCGTTCCGCGACGGCTGGTTCCGCACCGGTGATCTCGGCCATATGGATGAGGAAGGTTTCGTCTACATCACCGGCCGCGCCTCCGACATGTACATTTCCGGCGGCTCCAACATCTATCCGCGCGAGGTCGAGGAGAAGATTCTGACTCATCCCGCGATCGGCGAGGTCGCGGTGCTCGGCGTGCCCGACCCGTTCTGGGGCGAGGTCGGCGTCGCCGTCTGCGTGGCGCGCGAGGGTGCCGCCGCCATCAGCGAAGCCGAGCTTGCCGCGTTCCTGTCGCCGAAGGTGCCGCGCTACAAGATGCCGAAGCGGTTCTTCTTCTGGGAGGCGCTGCCGAAATCCGGTTACGGCAAGATTCCGAAGCGGCTGGTCCGCGACGAGCTTGAGGCGCGGGGGCTGCTGGAGCTGGTTGCGAAGCCGACGGACGGCTGAAACATGCGCAGCATTGCCCAGCCCGGCACGGCGACGCCCGAGCGGATCCAGTGGGTCGAGGCGCGCGGGCGCGCGTTCGCCTTCACGATGGCAGCGGGCCTGCCGCTGCTGGAAGCAGCGCGCCGCGGCTTTGCCGAGGCCGGTTTTTCCGGCGGCGTGCTCAGCATGCGGGGAGGGGCGCTCGGGCCGTTTGCCTATGTAATGCCGGCGCTGTCGAAGACCGGCGCCAATGCGGCGTTCTACAGCGACACCTTTCGCCCCGCTGGCGTCACGCGGCTGAAGCTCGGCGCCATGACGCTTGGCGAGCGCGACGGCGCGCCGTTCTTTCATTGCCACGGCCTGTGGACCGAGGGCGACGGCCGGCTGCACGGCGGGCATGTGCTGCCGGAGGAGAGCATCGTCGCCGAGCCTTTTGTGGTCGAGGCATTCGGCCTGGATGGCGCGGTGTTCACGGCCGCGTCCGATCCCGAAACCAATTTCAAGCTGTTCGGACCGGTGGCGCGCGCCACCACAAACGCCCGCGCGGAGAGCCGCGCCTTCGCGCTGCGGCTGCGGCCGAACCAGGATTTCGCCGCGGCGCTGGAAACCTTCTGCCGGCAGCACGGCGTGCTGCGCGCCCGGATCCATGGCGGCGTCGGCAGCACCATCGGCGCGCGCTTCACCGACGGCCGCAGCGTCGTGCCGTTTGCGACCGAGCTTGCGATCAACGCCGGCGTCATCACGCCCGACGCCGACGGCACGCTGCAGGCAACGCTCGACGTCGCGCTGGTCGATTATCTCGGCGGCATCGCCGAGGGCCGGCTGCTGCGCGGCGACAACCCGGTGCTGATGACGATGGAGCTGGTGCTGGAGGTGGTGTGACGCGGGGGTGAGATAGGGCATGGATTGAAGATTCGAATTTTCAAGCAGCGCTCGTCATACCCCGCGCAAGCGGGGTATCCAGTACGCCGTGGCTTCTCGGTTCTATCACTGCTGTCTCTGGAATACTGGATCACCCGCCTTCGCGGGTGATGACGACTGAGCGTGTGTCAGCGTTCGCACGCTCCGGCTCGGCAAGCCCCCAACCAAAATATTGAAAACAACCCCATGCAAAGTAACGCGGCGCGGGCGCGGATGCTTTGCCCGCGAAAACATTTTGACACGTCGACACGTCAAGCGGAATATTTTTCGCGCGAGGGCTGGACGGGTTTTTGCCGAGTTGCCCGTCGGGTCAAAAGGCCTCACCGATCGCGCAACAAATTCCTTGCCACGTCGGGCAAATCAACTTGTAGTCGCTGGCGGGACGGCCTCGTGGAAGAGGGCGGACATGTCGTTGGTTCGGATCCGGTCAGATGGAAAGACGAAGCAGGCCGATCAATCTGCCGGCGCCGTATCTTCGGCGGGTCTGGCTCGATCCCGCGCGCATCGCCGACCGCGAGAGCTATCCGTTCTGCCTGCCGCTGCTGCGCGATGATTTCGAACTGAGCTTCGACCGCGCGATCACCATCGTCGTCGGCGAGAACGGCACCGGCAAGTCCACCTTGCTCGAGGGCATCGCCGTGCTCGCCGGCTATGACGAGGCCGGCGGCGGCAAGGGCTACAGGCCGGTCGACCATTCGAAGGCGCTGGAGAAGATGGGCGGCTCGCTGTCGGCCGCGCTGCGGGCGAGCTGGCTGCCGAAGATCACCAACGGCTGGTTCTTCCGCGCCGAGAGCTTCTTCTCGGTCGCCCGCTATCTCGACGAGGTCGCGATGGAGTCGGGAAGCGGCGGCGCTCCGCCGGATTTCCTCTCGCACTCCCACGGCGAGGGCTTTCTGCGCTTCTTCGAGGAGGGCTGCCAGCGTCAGGGCATCTTCATCTTCGACGAGCCGGAATCCGCGCTGTCGCCCGCGCGCCAGATCGAGTTCCTGAAGCTGATGCGGCGGATGGAGAACATCGGCCATTGCCAGATCATCATGGCCACGCGCTCGCCGGTCCTGATGGCCTACCCCGACGCGCGGCTGCTGAAGCTGTCGAAGTCCGGGCTGGAGTCGGTGACGGTCAAGGAGACCGGCCACTACAAGGTCATGCGCGAGTTCTGCGACGATCCGGCGGGGTTTGTGCAGGCGGCGATGGAGGAGTGAGGGGCTTGTCGTAGGGTGGGTAGAGCGGGAGCGAAACCCACCGCTTATGCCGCAACAAGTGATGGGTATCGCTTCGCTCCACCCATCCTACGCGCTGACAAGCGGCCCCTTGTCTGGTAAGGTAGCAGTCCAAGAGGATATCATGCCGCACGAACGGATCGAAATTAACCCTGACATCATGGACGGCAAGCCGGTGGTTCGCGGCACGCGCGTTCCGGTTGAGCTTGTTCTCCGCAAGCTCGGCGCCGGCATGTCGCTGGAGGCTGTTATCGCCGACCATCCGCGGCTGACGCGAGATGACATCCTGGCTGCTCAGGCATTCGCCGCCGACTATCTCGCCGACGAAGACATCGTTTACGGCTGACGAGTGCGCTGGCTCGCGGACGAATGCGTCGCGGCGCCACTGGTCGCTTTCCTGCGTGCGCACGGTCACGATGTGCTCTATGTCGCGGAAGCCGCGGCTGGTTTGAACGACACGGATGTGATTGCGCTCGCGTTACGGGAGAAACGGCTGCTGCTGACCGAAGACAAGGATTTTGGCGATCTTGTTTTTCGCAGGGAGCGTGCGGTCCCCGGTGTCGTGTTAATGCGCATCGGTTCCGAAAGTCCCTTACTGAAGACGGCACGGTTGGCGGCGGCGATCGAGCGATATGGCGAAGGACTTTTCGGCCGCTACATCGTGATTGAGGAAGGTCGTTTCCGGTCGCGCCGGCTGTGGAGCGAGAGGTAGGGGCGGGACGGTCGAGCGGAGAGCGCTCGCGACCATACCCGCGTCCGCATTATTGTACGGTGTAGGGTGGTTAGCCGAAGGCGTAACCTGGCTGTTCGCGGGTTTAGAGATTGCGCTTCGCTAATCCGCCCACGGCCTTACAAGGTCATGCGGGAGTTTTGCGAGGACCCGGCGGGGTTTGTAGAGTGGTGATGGAGGAGTGGGTCGCCTCGCTTGAGCGTTACATTTACTAAAGTGGGAGGGTGAGAGTAGAGCGGAAGCGAAACCCACCGCTTATGCCGCAACAAGTGATGGGTATCGCTTCGCTCCACCCAACCTACGCGCTGGCTACTCCGCCGCCTCGCTCGCGCCCGCGCTCTTCCTCGGCTTCCCGTCCGCCCGCTTCAGCACCGGGGCCAGAAACTTCCCGGTATAGCTCCGCGGGGCCTTGACGATATCCTCGGGCGGGCCCCAGGCGACGATTTCGCCGCCGCCGTCGCCGCCTTCGGGGCCTAAGTCGATCACCCAGTCGGCGGTCTTGATGACTTCGAGGTTGTGCTCGATCACGACCACGGTGTTGCCCTGCGACACCAGCTCGTGCAGCACTTCCAGGAGTTTCTTGACGTCGTGGAAGTGCAGGCCGGTCGTCGGTTCGTCCAGGATATAGAGCGTGCGGCCGGTGGCGCGCTTGGACAGCTCCTTTGCCAGCTTGACGCGCTGGGCTTCGCCGCCCGAAAGCGTCGTCGCCTGCTGGCCGACGTGAATGTAATCCAGGCCGACGCGGTGCAGCGTTTTGAAAGTTTCGCGGACGCGCGGCACCGCCTTGAAGAACTCGGCGGCTTCCTCGACGGTCATGTCGAGCACATCGGCGATGCTCTTGCCCTTGAACAGGACTTCCAGCGTCTCGCGGTTGTAGCGCTTGCCCTTGCAGGCGTCGCAGGTGACGTAGACGTCAGGCAGAAAGTGCATCTCGATTTTGATGACGCCGTCGCCCTGGCAGGCCTCGCAGCGGCCGCCCTTGACGTTGAAGGAGAAGCGACCGGGCTCGTAGCCGCGCGCCTTGGCCTCGGGCAGGCCGGCGAACCATTCGCGGATCGGGGTGAACGCGCCGGTGTAGGTCGCGGGGTTCGAGCGCGGGGTGCGGCCGATCGGCGACTGGTCGATGTCGATGATCTTGTCGATATGCTCCAGCCCCTCGATGCGGTCGTGGGGTGCGGCGCCTTCGCTGGCGTTGTTGAGCTTGCGGGCGATCGCCTTGTAGAGCGTGTCGATCAAAAGCGTGGACTTGCCGCCGCCAGAGACGCCGGTGACGCAGGTGAACAGGCCGAGCGGAATTTCCGCCGAGACGTTCTTTAAGTTATTGCCGCGGGCGTTGACGACCTTGATGGTGCGCCGATGGTTCGGCGGCTTGCGCTCGGGGATCGCCACCGACAATTCGCCGGTGAGGTATTTGCCGGTCAGCGAGTTCGGGTTCTTCATGACCTCGGCCGGCGTGCCCTGCGCCACGATGTGGCCGCCATGCACGCCGGCGCCGGGGCCGATGTCGAGCACGTAATCGGCGAGCCGGATCGCGTCCTCGTCATGCTCGACCACGATCACGGTGTTGCCGAGGTCGCGCAGCCGCTTCAGCGTTTCCAAGAGCCGGGCGTTGTCGCGCTGGTGCAGGCCGATCGAGGGCTCGTCCAGCACGTAGAGCACGCCTGTCAGCCCCGAGCCGATCTGCGAGGCGAGGCGGATGCGCTGGCTCTCGCCGCCGCTGAGCGTGCCGGAGGCGCGGGCCAGCGTGAGGTAGTTGAGGCCGACGTCGAGCAGGAACGACAGCCGCTCGCGGATTTCCTTCAGCACCCGCGCGGCGATTTCGTTCTGTTGCCCGTTGAGCGATTTCGGAACGCTCTCGAACCATTCGCCGGCGCGCAGCACCGACAATTCGGAGATTTCGCCGATGTGCTTGCCGCCGATCTTGACGCACAGCGCCTCCGGCTTGAGACGGTGGCCGTGGCAGGCGGCGCAGGGGACGTCGGAGAAATACTTCGCCAGCTCCTCGCGCGCCCATTCGCTCTCGGTCTCGCGGAAGCGCCGTTCGAGGTTGGTGATGACGCCCTCGAACGGCTTCTTGGTGTCGTAGGAGCGCACCCCGTCCTCATAGGAGAACTTGATCTCGTCGTCACCGGAGCCGCGCAGCAGCGCCGTCTGCGTCTTCTTCGGCAGGTCCTTCCATCTGGTGTCGAGCGTGAATTTGTAGAACTTGCCGAGCGCGGTCAGCGTCTGCAGGTAATAGGGCGAGGACGACTTGGCCCAGGGCGCGATCGCACCCTTGCGCAGCGTCAGCTCCTTGTCGGGAATGACGAGGTCCTCGTCGATATGCTGCTCGACGCCGAGACCGCCGCAGGCCGGGCAGGCGCCATAGGGGTTGTTGAACGAGAACAGGCGCGGCTCGATCTCGGAAATGGTGAAGCCGGAAACCGGGCAGGCGAATTTCTCCGAGAACAAGATCCGTTCGGGCCCGCTCTTGTCGTGGATCTTTGCAACCTTTTTCGCCGGGGCCTCATCCTTCGAGACGACGCTTCGCGCCTCCTCAGGATGAGGGGACGCGCCGCGTTTTGCGGCCTTCGAACGTCCCGCGCCGGCCTCAGCCGGGGGGGGCGGCGCATCGGCGTATTCGATGACGGCAAGGCCTTCGGCGAGCTTCAGCGCGGTCTCGAAGCTTTCGGCGAGGCGCTGGCCGATGTCGGGGCGGACCACGATGCGGTCGACGACGACGTCGATGTCGTGCGGGAATTTCTTGTCCAGCGTCGGCGCCTCGTTCAGTTCGTGGAACGTGCCGTCGATCTTGACGCGCTGAAAGCCCTTCTTGAGGTATTCGGCGAGCTCCTTGCGGTACTCGCCCTTGCGGCCGCGCACGACCGGCGCGAGCAGATAGAGCCTTGTGCCCTCGGGCAGCGCCAGCACGCGGTCGACCATCTGGGAGACGATCTGGCTCTCGATCGGCAGGCCCGTGGCCGGCGAATAGGGCACGCCGACGCGGGCCCACAGCAGCCGCATGTAGTCGTAGATTTCGGTGACGGTGCCGACGGTGGAGCGCGGATTCTTCGAGGTGGTCTTCTGCTCGATCGAGATCGCCGGCGACAGGCCGTCGATCTGGTCGACGTCGGGCTTCTGCATCATCTCCAGGAACTGGCGCGCATAGGCCGACAGCGACTCGACGTAGCGACGCTGGCCCTCGGCATAGATGGTGTCGAAGGCGAGCGAGGATTTGCCGGAGCCGGACAGGCCGGTGAACACCACGAGCTTGTCGCGGGGGATTTCGACGTCGATGTTCTTGAGATTGTGCTCGCGGGCACCGCGAATGGTGATCGCGCGCAGCCCGGAGCCGGCATTGTTCTGGCGCTTGGCCCTCAGGACTTCATCCATATCGGCAGTTCCAGGCGCCCGCGAAGCGCGCCGCGTTGGGGCGCGCATCGCCGGGCAGGCCGGGGATCAGGCGCCGAAGATCTGATGCTGGAACGTAGGAAGAACGGGCGGGGATTTCCAGTACTGCGTGGGAGCCATCAACGGATTGTTTGCGGCGCTATTGTCTTGGCGGCAGGTGGCAGCGGCGCCGATCGAACGCAGCCCCGAAAAACAAACGCCTCCGTCCCGGCTGAGCGGAACGGAGGCGGCAGTTTCAGCAGGGAGCTCTAGAAATGATAGTTCACGCCGACCTGAAAGCTGTTCAGGTTCATTGTTCCGGTCGAAACGCCGCCCGGGATGTTGCCGGCAAAGTAGGTTTCACCTTGCAGGCTGCGATAGAGGTACTCAGCCTTGACCGACCATCTCGGTGCGAACATGACCTCGACACCGACGCCGGCGGTCCAGCCGGAATGGAATTGGCTATCCGAGAGGCCGACGCCGAGCAGCGTCGCCGTGAGGCGGTTGTCGATCCAGGCGTAACCGCCGGTGCCGTAGAGCAGGACCTGGTCAAAGGCGTAGCCGACGCGGCCACGAACGGTGCCCATCGAGCGAATGGTGTCGGTGACCGAAACCAGTCCCGGAATGCCGACGGTCGCGCCGACGTCCGCCCAGGCGGCATCGGCTTCGATGCCGAACACGAGGTTGCCGGCCTGCCAATTGTAGCCAGCGGTGCCGCCGGCGAAGCCGCCGCTGAGCGTACCCACGCCCGAGCTGTTTTCCTGGGCGTAGCCGCCCATCGCGCCGAGGTAGAAACCGGTCCAGTTGTTGATCGCGATCGCCGCGGCGGGCGCCTTCGCATAGGGCCGGGCGCCAAGGTCCGCGGCATTCGCCGGGACGATCGCAAGCGCGATCAAACCGGTGGTTGTCAGCAGAAATTTCTTCACGTTATTTCCTTTCGCGGTACGCAACTGCACTGGCCCCATGCGACTATTTGAGGTTGCTGAAAACCCTAGACCAGGCGTGCTGAAAAGGCTGTCGCGGAAATACCACAGCCGCTCGAATACACGGTCGCGACAACCTTGGCGGGCCGAGGTCAGCTGCGGACCGGACCAGCAAAAAGCCGGCGCGAGGCCGGCTTTTTCTCTATTCGGTTCGCTGGAAAATGGAGGCTCAGTACTTCGGCATCACCGGGCCGCCCCAGCGGTAGTTGACCCGCACGGTGACGAGATCGACGTCCTGGCCGATGCGATCGGTGCCGACGACGGCGCCGGCCGGCGTGGTGAAGGTGTGGTTGCGGTTCTGCATGAACAGATGATCGTATTCGACGCCGGCCGACCAGTTCGGCGCGAAGCCGAATTCGACGCCGACGCCGACCGCGCCGCCCCAGCGGGTGTCGTCGCCGGTGGTCGCTGCCACGACGCCGGTGCCGGTGTTGAAGGTGCGGAAGCGATCGGATGTCACGGCCGCGCCGCCCTTGACGTAGAGCAAGACGTTGTTGGCGGCGTAGCCGATCTGGCCGGTGAACAGCCCGAACGCGTCGATCTTCGATTCATTGTCGAGCAGCGGGTTGAGCGTGCTGCGGTTGCGGCCCTTCAGGTCAGCCCAGTTGCCCTGGCCCTCAAGACCGAACACCCAGGTGCCGGCCTGCCAGCGGTAACCGATCTGGCCACCGGCGACGCCGCCGGTTGCGTTATGGCAGCCCTCGGGAGAGACGCCGCCGGCAACCGGCAGGAAGTCCCAGCATTTGTGGCTTGATCCCCAGCCGCCATTGGCGCCGACGTAAAAGCCGCTCCAGTTGTAGAGGGCGGCGATCATCGGAGGCGCCTTGGCGTAGGGACGCGCCGCAAGGTCGGCGGCGGCCGCGGGGGCCGCCAGCGCAACGAGGGCGACTACACCCAGCAGAAACTTCTTCATCGTCGAAACTCCAACTCTAAAACTCTTGTTCGCTTCTCGTTGGTCCCGAAGCGTTGGATGTAGGCGCGAGCGCCGCGCTGATGGGGAAAGCTATAGCCCAATGTTGTCGCCAGCGCCGTCTCCCGAATGCAACACTCGCGAACCAATTCCAGACCCTCAAGTTAATGATTTGTTTAGCTATTAAGGTCGCCCGGGCAAGGTCGGGCTTCCCTCGCGAACGGAGCTGGAAAGGACGGGAACAAAGCTGGAACATCTGCGCGGGCGATGCTATATGTGGATAACCGCGGGTCTGCCGAGGGATCGCTGAGCCCTCGGCGCTGGCGGGCGTATAGGGTCCGATCCGGGTGGCCTGCGGCGGAGCCCGTGTTTTGCCGGATATTTCGAGTGGAGAGCAGCGATGGCGGGAAGCGTAAACAAGGTGATTCTGGTCGGCAATCTCGGCAAGGATCCGGAAATCCGGCGCACCCAGGACGGGCGGCCGATCGCCAATCTCAGCGTCGCGACCTCGGAGACCTGGCGCGACAAGAATACCGGCGAGCGCAAGGAAAAGACCGAGTGGCACCGGGTCGTGATCTTCAACGAGGGTCTCTGCAAGGTCGCCGAACAATACCTCAAGAAGGGCGCCAAGGTTTACCTCGAGGGCGCGCTGCAGACGCGCAAATGGACCGACCAGAGCGGGGTCGAGAAATACTCGACCGAGGTGGTGCTGCAGGGCTTCAACTCGACGCTGACGATGCTCGACGGCCGCAGCGGCGGTGGGGGCGGCATGGGGGCCGACGAGTCAGGCGATTTCGGCTCAAGCGGACCGGTCAGCTCGGCGCCGAAGCGGGCGGTCGCCGCCGGCGGTCGCAGTAGCGACATGGACGACGACATTCCGTTCTGAGCGCAGGCGCAGCAACACAGCACCATACCGCGAAAATGGCTGTGAAGACGTTGGGTCGGGGTCAACCCGGCCGAGTGCTGAATCGTGCGCGCCCACCATGCCTCCGCAGCCTCTTGCCGAGTGAAGTTGCCGGGCCCGCCAGCTGATCCGCCCATCGGCAATGGCTTCAATTGATCTTGACAATGGAAAGATAAATGTAAACGATCCTTACATGAGGTTGGTCTGCCTGCATCCGCAGGCTTGGATATGCATCCGGGAGTATTTGATGTCGCTCGAACCGCTGTTGACCGCCGCTCCGGCGATCCCCGTTCACGCGTTTGCCGCAATGGGCGCCTTTGCGCTCGGCCTCGTGCAGTTTACCGCGCCAAAGGGAACGCTGCCGCACCGGACCCTCGGCTGGATCTGGATCGGCCTGATGGCCGTCGTGTCGGCGAGCTCGTTCTGGATCCATGAAATCAGGCTGTGGGGTCCCTGGAGTCCGATTCATCTGCTCTCGATCTTCGCGCCGATGATGCTGGTGACAGGCGTGTGGTACGCGCGGCGGCACAATGTCCGCGGCCACGGGATCACAATGACCTCGATTTTTGTCGGCGCGCTGGTGGTGGCCGGACTGTTCACCTTCATGCCCGGGCGGATTATGCACGCCGTGGTTTTCGGTCCCTAGAAGCCAAGCCGGACGCTTTCGGAGGTCCCTTTGGGCTGCCAGGAACCGGTGCCGCCGCGGGCCGCCGGTCGGTCCGGTAAGTCTCTGAAAAAACGAGGGTAAAAACGGCGCCGCGAACCTGCTACGGGGTGGTTTTTGGAACCCGGATAAGCTATATGATTCCCAGCTGAACTGACCGGATTCCCCCTTTGTCCAAACCTGAAGATGAGAAGCCGGGCGAGCCGCCGGCGCCGTCCGATATCCGTCCCGTTTCCATCCTCGACGAGATGAAGCGCTCCTACCTCGATTACGCCATGAGCGTGATCGTGTCGCGGGCGCTGCCGGACGCGCGCGACGGACTCAAGCCGGTCCATCGTCGCATCCTCTATTCAATGTACGAGCAGGGCCACACGCCCGACAAGAAGTACGTCAAATCCGCCCGCGTCGTCGGCGACGTCATCGGCAAATATCATCCGCACGGCGACCAGTCGATTTACGACGCGATGGTGCGGATGGCGCAGGATTTCTCCATGCGCGTGCCGCTGGTCGACGGCCAGGGCAATTTCGGCTCGGTCGATGGCGATCCGCCCGCGGCCTATCGATACACCGAAGCGCGGCTGACCAAATCGGCGCTGGAAGTTCTTGGCGACATCGACAAGGACACCGTCGACTTCCAGCCGAACTATGACGGCTCCGAGCGGGAACCCTCGGTGCTGCCGGCGAAATTCCCCAACCTTCTGGTCAACGGCGCCGGCGGCATCGCGGTCGGCATGGCGACCAACATCCCGCCGCACAATCTGGGCGAGGTGATCGACGCCTGCGCCGCGCTGATCGACGACCCCGCGCTCGGGATCGACGATCTCATCAACATCATTCCGGGACCGGATTTTCCGACCGGCGGCATCATCCTCGGACGCCAGGGCATTCGCTCAGCCTATCACCTCGGCCGCGGCTCGATCGTGATGCGCGGCAAGGTCAGGATCGACACCCTCCGGAAAGACCGCGAAGCGATCATCATCAGCGAAATTCCCTACCAGGTGAACAAGGCCACCATGGTCGAGCGGATCGCTGAACTGGTGCGCGAAAAGAAGATCGAGGGCATCTCCGACCTGCGCGACGAATCCGACCGTGACGGCTTCCGCGTCGTTATCGAGCTGAAGCGCGAAGCGGTGGCCGACGTGGTGCTCAACCAGCTCTACCGCTTCACGCCGCTGCAATCGAATTTTCCCGCCAACATGCTGGCGCTGGATTCCGGCCGTCCGCAGACGATGAACCTGAAGGATCTGCTGACCCTGTTCATCGCCTTCCGCGAACAGGTGATCACGCGGCGGACCAAGTTCCTGCTCAACAAGGCGCGCGACCGCGCCCACATCCTGGTCGGCCTGGCGATCGCGGTCGCCAACATCGACGAGATCATCCGCGTAATCCGAACCTCGCCCGACCCGAACACCGCGCGCGACACCCTGATGTCGCGCGACTGGCCGGCGCGCGACGTCGAGGCCATGATTACGCTGATCGACGACCCCCGCCACCGTATGGCGCCCGACGGCACCGCGCGGCTGTCGCTGGAGCAGGCCAAGGCCATTCTCGAACTGCGCCTGCAGCGGCTGACAGCGCTCGGCCGCGAGGAGATTTCCGAAGAGCTCGACCGGCTGGCGGTGGAGATCGCCGACTATCTCGACATCCTGCGCTCGCGCGCCCGCGTGCAGGCGATCGTCAAGGCTGAACTGGCTGATGTAAAGGACAAGTTCGCGACCCCGCGCCGCACCGTCATCATGGAGCAGGAGGGCGAGGTCGAGGACGAGGACCTGATCCAGCGCGAGGACATGGTGGTCACGGTCTCGCACGCCGGCTATGTCAAGCGCGTGCCGCTCTCGACCTACCGCGCGCAGCGGCGCGGCGGCAAGGGCCGCGCCGGCATGCAGACCCGCGATGAGGACTTCGTCTCCCGGCTGTTCGTGGCCTCGACCCATACGCCGGTGCTGTTCTTCTCCTCGCGCGGCCAGGTCTACAAGGAGAAGGTCTGGCGGCTGCCGGTGGCGGCGCCGAACGCGCGCGGCAAGGCGCTGATCAACATCCTGCCGCTGGAGCAGGGCGAGCGCATCACCACCATCATGCCACTGCCGGAGGATGAATCCTCCTGGGGCAATCTCGACGTGATGTTCGCCACGACCGGCGGCACAGTCCGCCGCAACAAGCTGTCCGACTTCGTCGACGTCCGCCGCTCCGGCATCATCGCCATGAAACTCGGCGAGGGCGAGGCGATCGTCGACGTCCAGATCTGCACCGAGCGCGACGACGTGCTGCTGACCGCGGCCGGCGGCCAGTGCATCCGCTTCCCGGTCACCGATGTCCGCGTCTTCACCGGCCGCACCTCGATGGGCGTGCGAGGCATCGCGCTGGCCGAAAACGACACCTTGATCTCGCTTTCGATCCTCAGGCATGTCGAGGCGACTTCGGACGAGCGCGCCGCCTATCTGAAGATGCGCCGCGCGGTCGCCGGCGAGGCCGCGGCCGAAGAGGCGGTCGATGCCGAGGGCGAGGAAGCCTCGGATGCGATCCAGCTCTCCTCGGAACGCTATGTCGAGATGTCGGCGCAGGAACAGGTGGTGCTGACGGTGTCGGTCAACGGCTACGGCAAGCGCACCTCGTCCTACGAATACCGCACCACCGGCCGCGGCGGCAAAGGCATTGTCGCGATGAACGTCAACAACCGCAACGGCAAGCTGGTGGCCTCGTTCCCGGTCGAGGAATCCGACCAGATCATGCTGGTGACCGACAAGGGCCAGCTGATCCGCTGTCCAGTCGAGGGCATAAGGATTGCCGGCCGCTCGACCCAGGGCGTCATCGTGTTCGACACCGCCGAGGACGAGCACGTGGTCTCGGTCGAGCATATCGGCGAGGACGCCGAGAACGGCAACGGCGGCTGACGGCGCGGGATTGGCTGGCCGCCGCGCCGGTCAGTCCTGCGGCGGTCCGGCGTCGAGCAGCGCGCGCACCTTGTGGGCGAGGTCGCGCTGCGTGTAGGGCTTGTTCAGCAGGTTGACGCCGGAATCGAGGCGACCGTGATGCACGACGGCGTTGCGGGTGTAGCCGGTCGTGAACAGCACCGGCAATGTCGGGCGAAGCTCAGACACTTGCTCGGCCAGCTGACGGCCGCTCATGCCGCCACCAAGGACGACATCGGTGAACAGCAGGTCGATGCGACCGGGCTCGCGGGCGATGGCAAGGCCCTCGGCGCCGCTGGCGGCGGCGCGCACGCGGTAGCCCAGATCCTCCAGCACGCCGACGGCGTACTCTCTGACCCCTGGATCATCCTCGACCAGCAGGATGGTTTCGCCGGGAATGGCGGGGCGGGCAGGGCTGTCATCGGGAACGGCTGCGCCTTGCGGGTGCGCGCTGACCGCCGGCTCGATATGCCGGGGCAGGTAGATCTTGACCGCGGTTCCAAGCCCCGGCTCGCTGTAGATGCGGACATGGCCCTGGGATTGCTTGACGAAGCCATAGACCATGGCGAGCCCGAGGCCGGTGCCCTTGCCGGGCTCCTTGGTGGTGTAGAACGGCTCGAAAACCCGTTCCAGCATATCGGGGGCGATCCCGGTCCCGGTGTCGCTGACACTGAGCATGACATACTGACCGGCCTTCAGATCACCAAAGCGGGTGACATAGGCCTCATCCAGATAGGTGTTGGCGGTTTCGATCGTCAGTTTGCCGCCTTCCTCCATCGCATCGCGGGCGTTGACCGCGAGGTTGACCAGGGTGTTTTCGATCTGGTTGAGATCGGCGAAGGTCGACCACAGGCCGACGCCGGCAACAACCTCGAGCTTGGTGGCCTCGCCAACGGTCCTGGCCAGCAGATCGGAAAGGCCCGCGACGACGGCGTTGAGGTTCAACGACACCGGCTCGAGGGTTTGCTGGCGCGAAAACGCCAGCAGCCGATGGGTCAGTTTGGCGGCGTTCCGGGCGCCCTGAAGCGCCGCTTCGATCGGCTTGCTCAGCGCCGTTGAATTGTCGATTGACTTGATCCGGCGCTGCAAGGTGTCGAGATTTCCCATCACGATTGTCAGCATGTTGTTGAAGTCGTGGGCGATGCCGCCGGTCAACTGGCCGATGGATTCCATCTTCTGGACTTGCCGCAAGGTGTTTTCGGTTTCCTGCCGCTGCCGCGTCTCGGCGGTCAGTTCGGCGGTCCGTTGCGCGACCTCGATCTCGAGCCGGTCGCGATGCGCGGTGATGAGGTCGCCGCGCCGCTTCAACTCGCGGGACACGTCCGCAAGGGTCGCGCCGATGGTGGCGGCTTCGGCAAAGGGCGGCACGGGTGGCGCTATGATCTGTCCCTCGCCCACCTGACGGGCGGCCGCCGCCAGTGCCGTCATGCCGCGGATGGCGTGGCGACCCGTCACCGCTGCCAGAACCAGGCTCAGCGCCATCAACAACGCCGCGGCCAGCGCCGTCGACCAGAAAATCCGACGCAGCGGCTCGTTGATGTCGGCGTCAAGCCGGGCGATGCCTGCGGTCCAACCGTGCTGGGTCTGGGCGTAGCCCGTGAGACTCCAATCGCCCTCCACGGTCTTGTTCTCGACCCAGCCGGTTGGATTTCGAGCGATGCCGCCGCGCCAACCCTCGCTGGCCAGGGTTCCAATCCGGTTCTCGTTATCGGGGACGCGGGCGACAAACTTCTTGTTGCGGTCGATGATCGCAGCTACTTGGCCGTGTGTGAACTGGCTCGTCGTCAGCATTTCGAGGAAGCGAGACGGCAGCACGGTGACGGCGATCGAGTACAGGGGCACCCCGTCGCGAAAAACCGGCACCTCGACGAAGGTCGTCCATTGCTGGGCGATGGGACTGAAGTTCAAATCTGCGACCTGCCATTTTCGTTCGGCAAAGCCGCGCTGAATGATGGCCGGCGCGATATGCCTGGGCAGCGCCTCTCCGGCAGGCCTGAGCGTGTTCAGCACGACGTCGCCGCCGGGCGTACTGACCAAGAGCCAGGCGCCAGGCAGGAACTCGAGGGCGCGCTCGGCTTCGTGCCGAAACTCTTCGATGTTGCCGTTCTGAAGGGCCGGCGACCGGGCCAGGGTCGAGGCGATGGTCGCATGGGTGTCGATCTCATTGTCGACGAAGCCAGCCAGCGTCTTGGCATTGGCAAGCAGGGTTTGCCGGATCGAGGCGCGCTCGTTGGCAACCAGCAGGTTGAACATGAAAAGCGATAGAAGCAGCAGCGGCAGCGCCGACGCCAACACGAGCAGAAAAAGCTGCTGAGCCAGCGACAGACGGCTCAACAGCGCGGCAGAACGCGACCTGAACTGGTAAGACATTACAAAATTAGAGTATTCGGGCGCGTTCGCGGCGTCAAACCAGGACGCGCGACGGCCCGCAAACGAGCAGCGTGGGCGAGTCCGTTCCGAGAGTTCCCTTTAGGGAGCCTTCAGGGCCGGCGATCGGCAGTAACGACACGGGCGTCGTGGACGACAGTTTTGGAGCCGACAACGCGGAGGCAGGAGGCCTCAAAATTCGGCCAAGCCTGCTGAGAGCAGTCCTTGCCCGGGTTTCGAATGTCCAGCCGGTCGCCCTTGGCAAGCGCCTGCGGAACACTGGCTGCAACCTCCGGTGCGAACCCGGGCAGCACGGTGAGCGCGGCAGATACGAGAGCGGCAGCCGCGATGGCAGAGCAAGCCTTGATCATGACGGTCCCCTGTCATGGGGCCTTGGCGGCCCCGTCGTTTAGTTGATCGGACTTTTAACCAGCGCACATTTCCGGCTGCTTTCGCCGGCTCCGGAAATGGTTTCGTCCGCGCTGTGTTTTGTTTCATCGGCCATTGGCCGGCGAAACATTGCCCGCTCGCAAGGAAGACGCTTTGGACCTGGAACAGGTTCAGTGGCCGACCGGAAATAAAAGGTGACTCCCCCGTGGAACGTTCGCGGCCGGCTTGCCGGGCCGTCTCGGGCGGGGTAGAGGGGTTCATGCCCCGTGTCGCGCTTTATCCCGGCTCGTTTGATCCCGTTACCAACGGCCATCTGGACGTGGTCCAGGGCGCGGTCAGCCTGTGCGACCGCCTGATCGTCGCCATCGGCGTTCACCCCGGCAAGAAGCCGCTGTTTTCGACCGAGGAGCGCCTGGACATGGTGCGGGCGGCGTTCGGCCCGGTCGCCGCCAGGGCCGGCTGCGCCTTCGAGGCCACCACCTACGACAATCTGACCGTCACGGCGGCCCAGAAGGCCGGCGCCACCCTCATGATCCGCGGTCTGCGCGACGGCACCGACCTCGACTACGAGATGCAGATTTCGGGCATGAACGAAACCATGGCGCCTGAGATCCATACGGTGTTCCTGCCGGCCTCGGTTGCGGTCCGCCCGATCACCGCCACACTGGTACGGCAAATCGCCGCCATGGGCGGCGACGTATCCGCGTTTGTGCCGCCGTCAGTGGCAGCCCAACTGAAGACCAAATTCGGCGGCTAGCGCCGCTGCCGGCGATCGAAACGGTTGCCTGTTCCACCGATCCCTGCTGAACCTGACGGAGTTTTCATGATCCGAATTCTCGCCCTCGTCGCCGCGCTCGCCTGTGCGGCTCCCGCGATTGCGCAGCCGCTGCCCGCCAATCTCGACAAGGCCAACGCGATCGTCATCGACAGCACCAAGGGGCGCATCGTGATCAAGCTGCGGGCCGACATCGCGCCCCAGCATGCCGAGCGCATCAAGCAGCTCGCCCGCGAGGGCTACTACAACAACGTGCCGTTCCACCGGGTGATGGACGGCTTCATGGCGCAGACCGGCGACGGCCAGAACTTCAACGGCACCGGCGGCTCGAAATATCCGAACCTGAAACAGGAGTTCTCCAAGGTGCCGTTCACGCGCGGCATCGTCGGCATGGCAAGGCGCGGCGACAGCGTGGACAGTGCGAACTCGCAGTTCTTCATCATGTTCGCCGAAGGCTCCAGCCTGAACGGCCAGTACACCGTGATCGGCGAAGTCGTGTCGGGCATGGAGGTGGTCGACAAGCTGAAGAAGGCGCCGCCCGGTTCGTCCGGCGGTGCAGTGACCGACCCCGACAAGATGGTGAAGGTGCAAGTCGCCTCCGACGTCAAGTGAGGCCATGGCGACGCTGCGCAGCAAGCCAAATCGCTGGTTTGCCGCGGCAGTGCTGTGGCTTGCCTTTGGCGGGTCGGCATCTGCGCAGCCGCAACAGATCGACACCATCAAGGACGTATTCGCCAGATTGCACGCATGCTGGAAACCGCCTCCGGTCTCACGTGCCGACCCGATGGACATCACGGTCATCGTCAGCTTCAACCGCACCGGCGCCATTCTCGGCCAGCCCAAGGTCACCTATGAATCCGAGAAGGCCAGCGACAACGACCGCCTCGCGTACCGGATCGCCGTCATGGAGACGTTGCAGCGGTGCACGCCGTTGCCATTTACCGAGGGACTGGGCGGCGCGGTTGCCGGCCGGCCTTTCGCGGTCTCCTTCAGAACCCGCAAACGTCCACCCAAAACGGAAGAGAAAAGAGCATGGCTGATACAGAAAACATCCTGATCCTTGAAACCACCCAGGGCCCCGTGTCGATCGAAATGCGGCCCGACCTGGCGCCAGGCCATGTCGCCCGCATCAAGGAACTGGTGCGCGAGGGATTTTACGACGGCATCGTGTTCCATCGCGTGATCGAGGGCTTCATGGCGCAGACCGGCTGCCCGCAGGGCACCGGCACCGGCGGCTCCGGCCAGAAGCTGAAGGCGGAGTTCAACAAGGAGCCGCATGTGCGTGGCACCACCTCGATGGCGCGCGCCGCGAGCCCGGATTCCGGCGACAGCCAGTTCTTCATCTGCTTCGACGACGCGGCCTTCCTCAACGGCCAGTACACGGTCTGGGGCAAGGTCACCTCAGGCATGGAGAACGTCGACAAGATCAAGCGCGGCGAGCCGGTTCAGAACCCCGACAAGATCGTCAAGGCGCGTATGGCCGCGGACGCGGCTTGATTTTGCTGCGTCATTCCGGAGGCCGCGCGACGCGCGGCAATCCGGAATCTCGAGATTCCCCGATGCGCAATTGCGCATCTGAGGTTCGCATCTTCGATGCGCCCCGGAATGACGCCAAGTGAGTTAGGCGCAACCTGCCATGCGCACCGATCTCTTCGACTTTGAACTGCCGCCTGCCAGCATCGCGCTACGGCCCGCAAGCCCGCGCGATTCCGCGCGGCTGCTGGTGATCCAGGCCGACGGCGTCTTGCGCGATCGCAGCGTCCGCGACCTGCCGGAGTGGCTGGAGCCCGGCGACGCGCTTGTCGTCAACGACACCAGGGTGATCTCCGCCCAGCTCAAGGGACGCCGCATCGGCCGCGACAGCGAGCCGAAGATCGAGGCGACGCTGATCAAGCGGCTGGATGGATCGCGCTGGCAGGCGCTGGTCAAGCCCGCCCGTAAGCTCGCGCAAGGCGACGTGGTTCGCTTCGGCGCTGAAGGCAGGGTCTGCCTGCTCGGTCATCTCGACGCCGAGGTCGAGGCCAAGGGCGAGGAGGGCGAGATCACGCTGTCGTTCTCGTTGCACGGACCGGCGCTCGATCAGGCGATCGCGGATCTCGGCGCGCCGCCGCTGCCGCCCTATATCGCCGCAAGGCGTACGCCGGACGACCGCGACGCCGCGGACTACCAGACCATGTTCGCGACCAACGACGGCGCGGTTGCCGCGCCAACCGCCGGACTGCATTTCACGCCGGCGCTGGAGGCGGTCCTGCGCGGCCGCGGCGTCGAGCTTCACCGGCTGACCCTGCATGTCGGGGCAGGGACCTTCCTGCCGGTCAAGGTGGACGAGATATCCGCACACCGGATGCACGCCGAATGGGGCTCGATCTCGGCCACGACCGCCGCGGCACTGAACGCCGCCCGCGCCAAGGGTGGCCGCATCGTCGCGGTCGGCACCACCTCGCTGCGGCTGCTGGAGAGCGCCGTCGCGGAAGACGGCACGATCCAGCCGTTCGACGGCGAGACCTCGATCTTCATCACGCCCGGCTATCGCTTTCGCGCGGTCGATATCCTCTTGACCAACTTCCATCTGCCGCGCTCGACGCTGTTCATGCTGGTGTCGGCGTTCTCGGGCCTGGAGGCGATGAAGCAGGCCTATGCGCATGCGATCGCGGCGGGCTACCGGTTCTATTCCTATGGCGACGCGTGTTTGCTGTTTCGGGCGCGGGAGTAGGTGGACAAGGCCGCGTTTGCGCCGCCCCACCATCCATCAATCGCGATCCTGAGGTCGCATTGTCCTACGAACTAAAGATTCGCTGCGAGATACCGTACGGTTTTCGCGCCGCCGTTGATGGTCGCTCGGCCAATCTCCTCGAAGCCTAGCGCTTGATGAAACTTGTCTGATACGGGATTCGGAGGCAGGACGTTCACTTCGCAGACGATCCGAGAGTGACCGAGAAGAATGGCGCGCTTGAACACGTCCTCGTAGAGAATTCGAGCGAGGCCGTGTCGCCGCCAAGTTTCGGCGACTACCACGCGGTCTATGTAAAGGAACCGGTCCAGTCGGCCACGAAACCAAAGAAAATGACCACCATCGTAGTCGTCGGTGTCTTCAAATGCGAGCAACAGCGCGACGGCAGGCGGGGTGAACAGCGCAAGACGCGCGGAATTGATCAATCGATCGAAGTGCTCTGAAGTGAGCAGGGAGGTCTCTCGAGCGTTTGCGTTATTCAAACGCAGCAATGCTTCTCTCTTCGTATCGCTATGCAGATCGCGGATTTCAGATTGCTCGGACATCGAAATGTTCCGATGCAAGTGCGTTTGGACAGCGTTTCACCAGGGCGTGCGTGTCAGACATCAACTCTGAATCCAAGGTCAAGTTCGGACGCTGGCAGTCCTCCGCGCAAGCCCCAATTGTCGGGCGGGACTTCGATCAGGACGGTCTTGATCGCCGTCGCTGGCACGCCGAGGGCGGAGAGGTTGGCTACCACCGCGCCGTAGAGGGCCTTCTTGGCCGTGAGCGATCGCCCGGAAAACAGGACGATCTCGATGCGCGTGTAGCGGTCCGATCGACCGGTTGGAACGATCCGGCAAGTCTCGTCATAGAGATCGAGGACGACATCGCGGTCGTATTCCGGGATTTTCAGTGCCGAGAGCAAGGCTTGCTGAATGGCGTCAATGATCCTGGCTTCGCTGCCCCGAGCCCATGTTCCGGTCGTGATCCGAGTGCTTGGCATGACGGTTTCCTTCGCGCCGGTCCTGTCGAACGCTACGTTCTGGTTGAGGGTGGAGCACGACGCGGACGCCATTGCCCATTTGCATTGTACCTCACGCCATTGCGCGCTGCGGCAGCAGTTCCGCGATCTGGATCGCGTTCAGCGCCGCGCCCTTGAGGAGCTGGTCCGCGGAAACGAACATCGAGATCGAGTGGCCGGAGGCATCGCTGAGATCCCGGCGGATGCGGCCGACCAGCACGTCGTCCTGGCCTGAGGCGTCGATCGGCATCGGGAAGTAGTTCTTCGCCCGGTCGTCGACGATCCTGACGCCAGGTGCGTTGGCCAGGATGGCCCGCACCTCGTCCTCGGTGATCGGGTTTTCGCACTCGAAGGTGATCGCCTCGCAATGGGCGCGCAGCACCGGCACCCGCACGCAGGTGACGCCGATGGCGATCCGCTCGTCCTCGAAGATCTTGCGGGTCTCCCTGATCACCTTGGTCTCTTCGTCGTTGTAGCCGGTCGCCGGATCGATCGCGGTGTTGTGGCTGAAGACGTTGAAGGCATAGGGATGCGGGATCACCTTGGGCGTGAACGGCCGCCCTTCGAGGTGAGCGCGGGTCGATTCCACCAGCTCTTCCATGGCGGCGGCACCCGCGCCGCTGGCGGCCTGATAGGTCGAGAGGATGACGCGCTTGATGCGATTGACCTGGTGGATCGGCCACAACGGCACCAGCGCCGTGATCGCCGAGCAGTTCGGGTTGGCGATGATGCCCTTGTGGTCGCGGATGCGGCCCGCGTTGATCTCCGGGATCACCAGCGGCACGTCAGGGTCCATGCGGAAGGCCGAGGAATTGTCGACCACCACCGCGCCGGCCCGGACCGCTGCGGGCGCGAACTTGCGGGAAATGCCGCCGCCGGCCGAAAACAGCGCGATATCGACGCCCTTGAAGGAGTCTTCCGTGAGTTCCTCGATCTCCACCGTGCGGCCGCGGAAGTCGATGGTCTTGCCGGCCGAGCGGGCGCTCGCCAGCGCCTTGAGGCTGCCGACGCGGAAATGGCGCCTGTCCATGGTGGCGATGAATTCGGCGCCGACGGCGCCGGTCACGCCGACGATGGCAACAACGGGATCGTGGCTCACGGGTCTGTCCTTTTCGGTTGGCTTGAAGCTGCGGCCATAAAAAAAGCCCCGGTCCTTCATCAGGCGGGGCTTCGGTTCGGATGATGCGATCGTTCGACTACGCGCGCACGGCTCCCGAGCCCCCGGAGGGTGCTTTGGTTTTCGTGGTCGCTTTGGTCGAGATCGTCATGGCGCGGATTTATGCGGCAGGGCGCGGCCGGCGTCAACGGGTTTTGCGGCCAAAATCTGCGCGAACGAGGTTGAACAGGGCGACGGTGTCGCGCCATAAGCTCACCCATGAGCCTTCCCAACCATTTTGAACTGCTCGCCACTGACGGCGCCGCCCGTACCGGCCGCCTGACGACGCCGCATGGCGTGGTGCGGACGCCGGCCTTCATGCCGGTCGGCACCGCGGGCGCGATGAAGGGCCTGCACTGGCGCGAGGTGCGCGACGCCGGCGCCGATATCGTGCTTGGCAACACCTATCATCTGATGCTGCGGCCGGGGGCGGAACGGATCGCCGCGCTCGGCGGCTTGCAGACCTTCACCGGCTGGAACGGGCCGATGCTGACAGACTCCGGCGGCTTCCAGGTGATGTCGCTGTCGGAGCTGCGCAAGGTCAGCGAACGCGCCGTGACGTTTCGCTCGCATATCGACGGCGCCAAGGTCGAGCTGTCGCCGGAGCGCTCGATCGAGGTGCAGCGGCTGTTGGGCTCAGACATCGCGATGCAGATGGACGAGTGCGTGAGGCTGCCGGCGGCGCGCGACGACATCGAGCGTGCGATGCGGCTGTCGCTGCGCTGGGCGGAGCGCAGCAGGCGCGCGTTCGAGAGCGCCCCCGAAGGCTATATGCTGTTTGGCATCGCGCAAGGAGGCGACATCCCCGAGCTGCGCCACGCCAGCGCGCGCGGCCTGGTCGAGATCGGCTTCCATGGCTACGCGATCGGCGGGCTTGCGGTCGGCGAGCCGCAGGCGGTGATGCTGGCGATGATCGAGGAAACCGCACCCGAGCTGCCCCATGATCGCCTGCGCTATCTGATGGGCGTCGGCACGCCCGAGGATCTGCTGGAGGCGGTGGCGCGCGGCATCGACATGTTCGATTGCGTGATGCCGACCCGGAACGGCCGGCACGGCATGGCGTTCACCCGCTTCGGGCAGATCAACCTGCGCAACGCCCGCCACGCCGACGATCCGCGGCCGCTCGACGAGGAGAGCGACTGGCCCGCCGCGCGCACCGTCTCGCGCGCCTATCTGCACCATCTGGTGCGTTCGGGCGAGACGCTGGGGGCGATGCTGCTGTCGGAGATCAATGTGGCGTATTACCAGCAGCTGATGCAGGGCATGCGCGATGCGATCGGGGCCGGCGCGTTCGCGGCGTTCCAAAATCAAACGCGCGCCCAATGGGCGCGCGGTGACATTGCTCCGAGATAGATCTCAGTTGCAGACGAACCGCTTGACCGAATGCTTGGTCACGAATCCGTAACCGCAGGTGTCGCAAGTCCAGAGATAGCTGATCAAATGGTCGTTGAGGTAGGCGGAAGCTTCGGCCGCGACCATGGAGTCCGCGCAAACGGGGCAGGTCGGTAAATCACAGCCACGCGGGTCGGGCCTGGACGCGACGGTCGACTTGATTGCAGCAAGTGCTGGCATCGTGACCTCCTTTGCGTTCTGAACCTGAGTGCTCCCCACGGCTAAAGTATACACGGAATTGTTTGACGATCCAGCAACACAAATGCGGTGGTTTAGCGAAACTTGGAGACGCTTTGGTTTGCGGTGCAGCGAATGCGCGCCCCGGCGTTTCAGGCTTGCGCGACGGCCCGGTCAACTCCTAAGTAGCTGGAGCCGCGAATTCCCGGTGAATATTGCCGGCGAGCGTTGAGATCGGGCGTCATCAGTACGCGTGCAGTGCACCGCACACGTACCGTCATTCTCCGAACGTTATGTTTACACCGTGCCGTTTAAAGGAAATTGAGCGATGGTGGACCAGCCGAGGCGGCCGAGAACCCTGAACGATGCCCGCAGCGAAGCGGAGGCGGCGTTCAAGCGCACCACGACCAAGGTGGCGGAAGCGCCACCGAAGTCGGCTGCCATTCCGGGCGTGAAGGAGCTGGTCTCGCTGCGCATCGATCAGGACGTGCTGGAATATTTCCAGGAAGGCGGCGCCGGCTGGCAGGACCGGATCAACGCGGCGCTGCGGCGGGCCGCCGGGAAATAGAACGTCGCATGGTCCTGGAACAGGAAAAGCCCGGGATGGTCCCGGGCTTTTGCAGTTGATAGGCCGCGTGCCGACGCTCGCTGGAAAAACGTTCTACCGCAGCATGCCGCCCACGACGCCGCCGATGAAGCGGCCGGCGCCGGCAGGATCGGGGCCGGGGCTGATGGCCTGCTGACGCTGTTGCGGCGGTGGCTGCTGTTGCGGCTGTCGTTGCGGTTGGGCGGCGCGGCGACGGACAGGCTCCTCGCCGGTGCTCGCGGTCGGCGGAGCCGCCACGATCTCGGTCAACAGCGCCTTGTGCTGAAGCCTGTTGAGGTAACCGCTCTTGGGGTAGCCGCGGGCGGCCTGCCAGCGGGCGATCACGGAACGGGTCGATTGGTCGAACTGGCCCGTGATCTTGGTGTCGAAACCGAGCCCGGTGAGGCGGCGCTGCACGTCGCGGCGCTGACCCCTGTCGAGGCCGATCTGGTCCTCGGTAGTCTGGTCCGCTTCATCCTTGAAGGTCGCGGGATCGATGCCTTTGCTTAAATTGCGGGTCGCATTGGAATCCTTGGCGCCGCTCTCCAGCGATGCGATCCGGGACAGCGCCAGCGACCTGAACTGACCGTTGGGATAGTTGCTGAGATAGGCGTTGAATTCTTCCGGCTTGTTGGAGTCCTTGATCGAGCGCCAGAACTCCAGTTCGACGTCCGAGCCGGGCCGCGACGCCACGGCTGTCGGAGCCGAGGTCGATGCGGCGGCCGCCGACGGCGCAGGGCCACCGTTGAGGTAGACCGCGCCGATCAGGTTGGTATGGCCCCAGGGCAACTGACCCTTGTTGGTCTCCTCGTTGACCTGGGCGCGAACCTTGGTCATCGCTTGCTGGATCTCGACGCCGGGCTGGGTGAGGTTGGCGAGCAGCGCGCGCGTGAACGGGCTGTTGGCGCCCTCCTGGCCGTCGAGCGCGGTCTGGCCGGGGCCGGTCGCGAACGCGATCAGGGTGCCTTCGCCGGACTTCATTTCGGCCAGGCCGGTCTGCACGTTGACGCTGCGGGTTGCGGCGTTGGATTTGATCTTGGCCGCGAACGGGTTGTCGCGGCAAGCGTCGAGGAACACCAGCTTGACCTTGGCATCGCCCATGGTCTGCTCAAGCGTCAGGTCGATATTGATGGCCGCGCCCAGCTTGACGTCCATCTCGGATTTGATGTCGGCATCGATCGGCAGCAGATAATTGGTGCCGCTGACGGCGATGCCGTGGCCGGCGTAGAAGAACACCGCGACGTCGGCGCCTTGCGCCTTCTTGCCGAAGTCGAGCAGCCGCTCGGTCATCTTGTCGCGCGTGAGATTGGTGCCTTCGACCACCTGGAATCCGACGTTGCGCAGCGCGCTGGCCATCGCCTTGGCGTCAATGGAGGGATTGGGCAGCGGGGCGACGTTCTTGTAGGTGCCGTTGCCGACGACGAAAGCGACGCGCTTCTCGGCATAGGCGGCGCCGGCCGTGAAGGCCAAGCAGATCATCGACAGGATGAGGGTTGGGTAGCGGATCATGAAATCCCCCTGGCAGAATCGAAAGAGCCTTGGCTGTAATGCTGGCGGCAGACTACACAAAACCCCAGCGTTGCGCGCCACAAAAAACAGTGTGAATCGACTAACCTCTGCCACAATTCCTATATGCGGCGCCCCGGAGCATGCACGTGATCCAGATCACAGCCAGCCGAAAAGCTCAGGTTTTGCCGCTCGCGGAAGCCGGATTGGGTTTCAGGTTCAGCAAATTGCCGGTGAGGATCAGGGCGGCGCCCAGCACCGTCAACAGGTCCAGCCGTTCCGAATAGATCAGCCAGCCGGCCGCGGCGGTGAGGGGAACCCGCAGGAAGTCCATCGGGATCACCACGGTGGCGTCGGCGTGCCGCAGCGCGCGCGCCATGCAGTAATGAGAAAAGGTGCCGCAGAACGCGATCACGACGACCCACCCCCAGACATGGGCCGGCGGCCAGGTCCAGACGTAGAGCGCGGGAAAGAAGCCCGCCGCCGATTGCACCACCAGCATCCAGAACAGGATCCCCAGCGTCTGCTCGGTGCGGGTCAGCGACTTCACCATTGCGACCGAAATTCCGAAACCGACCGCGGCTGCCAGCGCGATCAATTGCCCCGGATTGACCTCTCCCGTTGCCGGGCGGACGATGACGACCACACCAACAATCCCGAGCGCGATCGCGGCGATCTTCCAGGTCGTCATGCGTTCGCCGAGAAACATCGCGGCCAGGATCGCGGTCCAGATCGGCATGGTGAATTCGATCGCCACCACCTGGCCGATCGGGATCAGCGTCAGGGCGAAGAACCACCCGAGCTGGGCGCCGTAGTGGACGAGGTTGCGCGCGATGTGCTGCGGCAGCCGCGTGGTCCTGACCACGCTGAATCCGCCGCTCAAGCGGATCAGCGGATAAAGCATGAAAAAGCCGAGGACCGAACGCGCCTCCATCAGTTGGAACACGTTCATCTCGCGCATCGCCTCGCGGCCGGCGATGGCGATGATCAGCATCAGCGCCAGCCAGCCGGCCATCCATAGCGCGGCGAGGGAGTTGGAAGGTGATCCATGCAGGGAGCAGACGCTGGAGATTTCGGGAAGGCTGGTATCGGCGAGGGGGCTTTGATTTGCAACGCGCAAATCCGCTGACGCAGCGACGCAGCGGCCGCGCGGGGACGCCACCCGAAAATTCAGGGTGGGAGCGCCCGCCCGTTCGGTGCTATGCAACGCTGATGTCAAGGGAGGACTTGCCCATGCGTTTCCTGCAACCGGCCGAATGGTCGAAACCCCGCGGCTTTTCGCACGGCGTCGAGGTCGATGGATCCGGCCGATGGATTGTGCTCGCCGGCCAGACCGGCGGCGACGAGAAGGGCGACTACGTGCCTGATATGGCGGGCCAGGTCGGCGCCGCGCTGAAGCGGGTGATGAAGCTGCTGGCCGAGGCCGGCGCGGGACCCGAGCATATCGTGCGGTTGACCTGGTACCTCACAAGCCGCAGCGAATATGAAGCGGCGGGCGCCGGCATCGGCGCGGCCTGGAAGGAAACCATGGGGCGGAATTTTCCGCCGTCGACGCTGCTCTATATCGGCGGGCTGGTCGACGAGCGCGCCAAGGTCGAACTTGAAGTCACCGCCTACGTTCCCAAGACGTAGCGTGCTTCGGACGCGAACCAGCCAAGAAAAGGAAACCAATGACTACTCGATCGACCTCCGCCGACTTCGTGACCGCGTTCGCGACGGGCTGGCCCGAGCAGCAGCCCGACATCATGGTGCTGTCGCTGACCACGCACAAAGGCGTGCAGGACTTCGCCTTCAACAAGGAGCAGGCGCTGCTGATCGCCAAGACCATCAAGGAGACGGCGGCGAAGCTCGGGAAGCCGGAGACGAGCTAACGGACGCCGCTTGCGAAATCGGATCGCCCTTGCGTGGACGGTCCGCCGCGTGGGCTGTGCGTCTACTTCGACAGCGAAATATTGGCGGCGCGGAACTGGGCGTCGGCCTTCATGGCGATCGACTGCTTGTTGCCGGCGGTCCTCAACGTGATGTTGGAAGTGAAACCGGCCGCCTGGGCCACCACCCGCAGGCTGCCACTGGCGCCGCGGCCCTGAATGCTGCCGCCGACATTGCGGCTGGTTTCGCTCCAGGTGCCGGTGATCTCGCCGCCTTGGGCAACGACCGCGGCCCTGAGGTTGAACTTGTAGGCGTCGCTGGCGCAGGTCAGGTCCATGTCCATGCTGGCGCCGATGACCTTGTAGGTCGCGCGGCAGCGGATGCGCTCGCTGGACCCATCATCGAGGGCGACGGTGCCGCCGCCCGACCAGCTTCCCGCCATGCCGGCAAAGGCGCCCGCGTCGGCATGACCGCTAGAGGGCGCGACAAGGGCGACCAACGCGACGGCTCCGAATGCCAGCCGCCGCGCGAACGAACAATCTTGCCGCCTTACTGACGGGATGCTTCCCATCGACCGCTGCAGGGTACACCGACTGAAGCCGCGTTCCATTTCCCTGACCCAGAGTTGCCGCTCAGTTGACCGTTTGCCTGCGCGCCATTGATCGACACCCGCACCAGGCCGCCGCTGCCGACGCTGCCGGAAACCGGACCGCCTGAAATCTTGCCATCGGCAACCGTGATGGTCGAGGTCGTCTGCGCGTCGCAACTGCCGGACTTGGTCACGACGGTGACCTGCCAGAGGCCGTCATAGGGCTGCTGGGCCGAGACCGGCGCAGTCGCAATGGTGGCGGCTCCGGCAACAAGAAACGCGCTGATGCGGTTGGAACGCATAAATCAAATCCCCGAATTGTTCGTGATGGTTTGTATTGTCTGGCTACAATGTGTCCAAACTTAGGTGCATTGCAATACCGGACAAAGTTCCTTGTTAACTCAAGTACATAGGGTAAATCTGATTCCGGCTCCGGACGTAGAGTTTCGAAGTTTTGAACCGCTGATTCGGCCTTTCCAGCGTCATGCGGTATTTAGGTAGTCCTAGTGTTTCGCATCCGATACGCTCGGCGCCAGGGTCGCGAATTGCTCGTCCTGCGGCTTGGCGGGCAGGCTGCCGTGGACCTTGGCGTAATCGATGACCTCGGCCAGCAGTTTCTGGCCAAGCGGCGCCAGCGCGCGCTCCCATAGCTCGCGGGCGGTCTCGCCTTTCTTGACGAACACCCACTCCTGCGCGGCGATGGCGCCGGCATCCATGCGGTCGGCAAGGTGATAGACGGAGCCCCCTGCGATCGCATCCCCCTCCTTGATGGTCCATTCCACCGCGGCGATGCCGCGATGGCGCGGCAGCAGCGAGGGGTGATAGCCGATGCCGCCGAGCCTGGCGGCGGCCAGCGCCTCCCGGGAGACCCGGGCGTGGCTGTGCGCGGTCACGATCAGGTCGGTCCGGGGCGCGATCTCGGCGGCGGCGACGAGCCTGGGATCGGCCTGGACGACAATTTCGATCCCGGCGGCCTGCGCGGCGGCGGCGAGGCGGTCCTCGCGATCATGAACGACGACACGGGCGATATCGACCCCGCGCTCGCGCAGCATGTTCAGGGTTGTCACGCCAAAATGGCGGGATCCGATCAGGGTGATCCGCATGTGCTTTGTCCGTCCTTAGCGTGGCCGATATGCCGATAGCATACCATGGCCGCCTGTCTCGCCGCCGGGTCGGGGGCTTTCGGGTTATCAACAGGGGCAGAATTGGCGGCGGTTCGGTGGGGCGGCCGGTACCATCGGGCGTCTGATCCGTTGAACCTCACCCGGCCAGAATGCGCAGCCGGGGCCTGGTGAAGCTCGGGATCGGCTCCCGGTGCGGTTCGAACCGCTGTCGGGCGGTCCTCTGCAGGTGGGCGCGCAGCTCGGTGTTGCACTGCTTCATCTGGTTGCGCAATTCGCGCCGGGTGAAGGCGGTGAGGGAGGGATCGCCGAGTTGCTGCCAGGCCTCGCGCAGCCATTGCTGCAGGGCCCGGATATCGGCATCGAACATCTCAGTCTGGTTCATTCCGCCCCAATCCCAAGGCGTGATTGCGACGTGATTAGGCCTGATTCTCGGACCTGCGCCTACTCCTGAAAAAGACGGAAAGTGGAAAACGGAGCGGCTTGCAACCTGGGGAACGCGGCGCGCACCGGATCGTTGAATGCTGAGCCTGGGAGAAACCGATGTCCGTCAATTCAGCGCTGTTTCTGCTGGCAGCGCTTGTGGTGCTCGCTTCCACTCAATCGTTCGCCCAGCTGACGCCGCCGGCGGGATCGGCTGGTGCGGGTAATTCGGCGATATCAGGCGTGCCATTCGGGCCCGCCAACCCAAGTGTGCTTTCCGATCCCAGCGGCATCGGCAACGCCGCGAAGATCCCGCCGCTGGTGCCCAACGCGCCGGCGCCGCCGGTCTCCTACGGCGCTGTCGATACGCCGTCACCGCGGGCGGTGATGCCGCCGCCCTACACCGGCGCCTCGCAACGGATCATCACCGGCCGGCCAATGAAGCCGCGAAAGCCGCCGGTCCGGCGGCGCGGGCGCGCCGAGGTCAGCACCTTCACCGGGATCTGCCGCGGCTGTTAGCGCCAGGACAACCGATCGTGCCGGGCCGACAGGTTGCGGCGCTCAGTCGTAATAATAGTAGTGCCGTCGCTGCGGGCGTCGTTCGTGGTAGTAGCCGTCGCCATGATAATAATGGCGCTGACGGGCTGATTGAAACTGCGGCGGAACCGTTCCGTTCGGGTAGCAAAGGCCGTCCCGGATATCCAGGTCGGCGCCGTGGCCGCACCTGACGGGGTAATGTCCGCCATGATGGTATTGCTGATAGCGCCTGGCGGACTGATCCTGCGGCGGCAAGAAGCCGTTCGGATAGCACATGCCGTCGCGGGCGCTGTGATCCCAGCCGCGGCCGCACGGCGGCGGATGCCTGGGAACGCCGTACTGCACGGGTTGAAGCAATGGCGGCGCCACGCTAGCCGGCATGCTGCTCAACTGCAGAGCCAGGGCTGAGGCGGCAATAGTGAGGATCATCGGACAAACTCCAGGGGAGCCACGAGGTTATGACGCGATCCGGCTTCGGTGCAATGCTGGCTGATAGAAGCAGACCGAATTTTCCAAACGGACGCGGCCAAACTTTGACAGTTGCGTGATGAACCGGGTCTGAATGATCATGCAATCCTGGCCGGGCGAAGCGCGGCAACGTTCGCTTAGGGATTCCGCGCAGTTGCGCTTGAATGCGGCCATGAAGCGGAATCTCGCGTTGAGCACCTGCGGGGTCGGTTGTCGGTCAAGTCGCTAGCTCTTGCTCCCGTTTCACTCATTGTTCCCGGTCAGTGTGCCTGTCCTGCGACCTTCGTTGTGGCCCTGAACGGCCGTGGCCGGCGGGGTGAGGAAAGCGTCGAAACGTTCCTTGACGATGGCATAGCACTCGCATGACGCCTTCTCCATGCCAGCGCGATCGAGCACTTGGATGGTACCGCGACGGTAACTGATGAGACCGGCGGTCTGCATTGATTGCGCGGCGAGTGTCACAGACTTGCGGTTGGCACCCAGCATCTGCGACAGAAATTCATGGGTGTAAGGAAGCGCCTCGCCTTCGGCCCGATCGTGCATCATCAGAAGCCACCGGCACATTCGCTCCTCTGTCGTATGCGTGGAATTGCAAGCGACGGTTTGTTGCACCTGTGACAGCAGGGTTTCCGAATAGCTTACGAACAGGTCGCGCACATGCTCGCTGCTCTTGAATTCGTATTGCAGCAATTGGATTGGACATCGCACCGTATGTCCCTCGAATTGCACGATGCATCGGTTGAAGGAGACCCGGCTGTACATCGCCGCGAATAGGCCAAACGCGCCTTCCCGTCCGATGTTGGCGGTCTCGATCGCTGCGCCATTCTCCAGAACCGTCAGCAGCGAGAGTACCGAGCCTTGCGGAAAATATGCGTGCTTGAGAAGGCCACCGGCGTCGCACACCATCCCGCCAAGCTTGAACTCGATCGGTTCAAGATGGGGCTCGATTCGCCTCCGGCTGGCCGGCTCCAGCGCGCCCAGCAACTGATTGCTCCGCACGTCATGATCGGTTTGCGTTTGTGGCATCGCGGCGCGTCAATCCTGGATGACGATTCAACGGCACACGCGGAGCTCAAGCCATGAGAAATCATCTAACGCCGAGTTTACCCGCTCGTTGCTGGAAGTCTGAGCAAAACAGCTCACTTACGACATGCCGGGATACCGTCTTGCGTATGGGCTGCCACAAGCAAGTGCAACTCCGCGATCATCGCCTCGGTGTGGTACGGTTTTCCAAGAAAGCAACTGTCAGGAGGAAGGTCAGATGGACCAGGCATCATCTGGCCCGACACAATCAAGGTTTTTATCAGAGGCCAGCGGTTTCGAACCGCATGGGCCAACTCAAGTCCGTTCATGCTGCCGGGCATGTTAATGTCGGTACACAGCAACGCAACGTCCGGGTGGGCTTCCAGTACCATAACCGCTTCATCGGCGTTCTTGGCCTGTAGCACCGCAAAGCCCGCCTCTTCAGCAGCTTCCGCGGCAAACATTCGAAGAAGGGGCTCGTCATCCACGATCAAGACGACGGGCAGGCGGCGGGCGGGCGTTTTGATCATTGGGTCAGTCCAGATTTGCGCAAAGCCGGACCGTCAGCGAGATCGGCCTGTGCCGACCAGTTCGCCGCTGCCCGGAGGAACTGCGTCTTCAACACCGGGTCGGAGGTCTCGCCTGCCAGGCGCGTGAGTTCCGACGCCAGCCGCAGGCACTCGACCTGTCGCTGCAAGCTCTCTGGAACGGACATCGCAAACTTCCTGTGTCAGGAAGTAAGTCATGGCACGCCGTGGCACTCCGGGTCGGTGGTACACACCACAGAGAACTCTTCCGTATCGGCAGAAAAAGGCGCGGATTGAGCACCCGATGCAAGCGAGAAGTGAACTTCTTCGCTTAAACACGGGTTGGGACGAAGAAAAAACTCCAGGAAACATCGGGCCAAGTTGGATCTCGTATGGGAGGTCAATTCGGGGGATGTGGACGGCGGCGTCGTTTTAATCCAGCCAGGACCGGTCTCAACCGTTCGATATCTCGCACAAGCGAGACGGGCGGATGCTGCAGCAAGCCCAGCCTCGGGAATTTAGGCGCACGGTGATGCAGACAGCCCGAACTTGATGCAGCGGGCCAATCTACGGAAGTGACGCCCAGCCGCTCTATTCCGCCGCGTTCACCGACGCGCCCTTGGCTTCCTCGTCCGCCAACAACTTCATCAGTATATTTCGCATGCTCTCGTCCCCGGCTTCAGCGATCCGTCGTTTGAAGAGCGCGATGTTTTCCCGGCGAACGAACTGATCCATGATGATCTTTTCCATGGCCAACCTACTGTTGGTATCGCGGGCAGGGGATGGCCCCGGCGCTTGCGGCTTTGGGGGCTGGGGCTGCGCCGGGGCCATCTGGAGAAACGTCGCCGAAGCGGCCAACGACGTTCGATGGTGAGCCGATCACATCCGATTTGCTTGCGCTGTGCTGTTTTGCTCACTTTGCTGTTTTGCTCATTTTCCCAACTCGCCAAAGATCGAATCCGATGCCGAGTGCGAGGCCGATCGTAGCCAGGGTAGGATCGAAACTAGATCGCACCGCAGACGATAGAGGCCGCACAGCAGGCGGCCTCTTCCTCATCGGTGACAGGCTTACTGCTTGTTCACGCCCTTCTGCACATTGCCCGGCTCCTTGGCCGCACCGGTATTGTTAGGTCCTGCCGCAGTGCCCGCGCCTGAAGTGCTGGGGTCACCGCCCGGTGACGGTGTGGTGGAAGCACCTGTCGTGCCTCGGAAGCCTTGCTCCGGGTTACCCATACCAGGCTTCGCCGGGTCGCTTTGGGCGGCAGCGGGCGCGCCGGTGTTCTGAGCAAGCGCTGGTCCGCACACCAGAACAAGAGCAGTAGTGATCGCAACAACCGTTTTCATTCGATTCTCCCTTTGTTGAAGTTGGGAGTAATCGCGCTACCAAATGGGTGTTCCTCGCCTCTTGCACAACAAAACGCAATTCGACGTGAGGGATGAAAACATGCAAGCGCAGTTGAACGGTCGGCGCGTGCCTACGTGATGACGGTTTCGCTGAAGCCAAACGAGGAGGAGACCGGCACAAGGCACGCGTTCGGCACGAGGTTGTCACCCATGTCTTAGGTACGATCCGTTACCTATGTGTCCGGGCCGGACAATGACTTTATTGGTGAGCGCGGAGGGACTCGAACCCTCGACCCCATGATTAAAAGTCACGTGCTCTACCACCTGAGCTACGCGCTCACTCGCCGCGCTGTGTAGGGGGCGGACCCCTGCGGGTCAATAGCGGCCGGGCCGCAAACAGGTAGCCCGGGCAACCGGAATTCCTTTGCGCGTCTATCGGTTAGCCCGGCTTCTTCAACTCTGCCGGCCCGGCGATCACCTCAGTTTGCCTCGCGGCGAATCTCCGACGCTACCGGCTGCGGCGGGGTGTTCACCGTCGGCAGGCTGACCGGGCGCAGCCCGATCAGTTCCGCCGTCCGCACGGCGCTGGTGCGCCAGAAGGCAAAGGAGTTGACGCGGGAATTCTCCAGCAGCGCGATCGCGACCGCGGACAGGAACGGCAGGCTTTCCAGCACCAGCACCGCTGCAAAGATGTAGATCTCGCGCACTTCCTTGTAGCTGTTGGTGACGACAAGCACGGCGGCGCCGACCAAGAGCAGCACCCCGATCACCGCTTCCCAGAACGCCTGGAATTCGATCGACATCACGGACAGGCCGCCCTTGGAGGTGCGGGCGAACGGCAGATGCTCGGTGATCAGGCCCTGCGCCACCGCCCGCGACACCGTCCATTGCACGCTCATCGCAGCGATCATGGCGCCCAGCATTTGCCCGGCGTTGATCTTGACGCGCAGCCGGTAGAGCGCGACGAAATGCACCAGCGAGACAATGAAGGAGGCGATGATCGGCAGCGTCAGGATCTTGTCGGGAACGGCGATGTCGGCAAAAGCCACGATCGGCACCCAGATCAGGTTGAGGATCGCCACCAGCACGCCGAGACTTTCGGCCCCCAGCCAGTTCAGCCAGCCCAGCGAAAACTCGCGGCGTTGATCCCGCGTCAGCCGGCTGGCGCCGGGCAGGAAACGCCGCCAGTGCTTCTTGACGATCTGGAAGCCGCCATAGGCCCAGCGATGGCGCTGCTTCTTGAACGCCTCATAGGTGTCGGGCAGCAGGCCATGGCCGTAACGGTGGTTGGTGTAGTGCGTCAGCCATCCGTGCTCGATGATGGCAAGGCCGAGATCGGTATCCTCGCAGATGGTGTCGCCGGCCCAGCCGCCGGCCATATCCATCGCCGAACGACGGATCAGGCACATGGTGCCATGCACGATGATGGCGTTGTACTCATTGCGCTGGACCATGCCGATGTCAAAGAACCCGGCATACTCGCCGTTCATGATGTAGTGCATCAGCGAACGGTCGCCGTCGCGATGTTCCTGCGGCGCCTGCACCAGGCCCACGCGGGGGTCGGCGAAAACAGGCACGAGGTCCTTGAGCCAATCAGGCTGCACCACGTAGTCGGCGTCGATAATGCCGATGATCTCCGCATCGGCCGCGGTTCGCTCCATGGCGATGCGCAAGGCGCCGGCCTTGAAGCCCTGGACCTTCTCGGCGTTGATGAACTTGAAGCGTTCGCCGAGCGCGCGGCAGTGATCCTGGATCGGCTGCCAGAATGCCGGGTCAGGCGTGTTGTTGATGATGACCACGCACTCGAAGTTCGGATAATCGAGCCGCGAAACCGCATCGAGCGTTTGCTTGAGCATGTCGACCGGCTCGAAATAGGCCGGAATGTGAATCGACACTTTCGGAAATGCGACGGCGTCGCCGATGGTGGCCGGCGCCATCGGTTCCGGACTCTTGGCGATCAGCCGCCGCGGGCCGCGGCCGAAGGCGATCGCCGCGATCTCGTCGATCCGCGCCATTGCGATCAGGATCAGCGGCACCAGCAGGATCAGCCCCAGCGTCAGCGCAAAGGCCGAGCCGAAAACGAAATAGTGCCCGGCCCAGAATGCGAACACGGTGGCGACCCAGGCGCCAACGCCGTTGGCGGCCGTTGAGAGCACGAGCGTCTGCATCACGGTTGGTCGCGCGATCCTGAGGATCGGCAGCGACATCAGGATGCCCACGAGCAGCGCGATCGTCGCGAGCTTCCAGTAGTTCTCGTTGACGATCGGGCCGGTCCAGGCGAATTTCGGCTCGCGCGAGGCGTCGAGAATGCCCCAATAGGGTCCGACGCCGCCTTCGAAGAATTTCCAGGGCTGATCGATCGCCTCGACGATGTTGTATTCCATGCCGATCGCTTCGGCGCGGGTGACGAAATTGCGCAGCACCGAAGCCTGTTCGAACATGCCGGGTTCAGCGTTGCGTAGATTATATCCGGCGCTCGGCCATCCGAACTCGGCGATGACGATGCGCTTGCCCGGGAATTTCTCGCGAAGCAGCCCGTAAAGATAGACCGCCTGATCGACCGCCTGCTTGTCGGTGAAGTTTTCCCAATACGGCAGCACGTGCGCGGCGATGAAATCGACCGAGGAGGCAAGTTCGGGATTGTCGCGCCAGATGTTCCAGATTTCGCCTGTCGTGACGGGGACATTGACCGACTTCTTGACCCGCTTGATGATCTCGATCAGCTGGTCGACTTTCTGCTCGTCGCGGAACACCGTCTCATTGCCGACCACGATTCCGTTGACGTTACTGTTGCGCTTGGCGAGGTTGATCGCGGCGTCGATCTCCCGGGCGTTGCGGTCGGCATTCTTGTCGATCCAGGCGCCGAGGGTGACCTTGAGGCCGAACTCGGCGGCGATCGGCGGAACCAGTTCGACGCCGCCGGTCGAAGAGTAGAGGCGGATCGCGCGCGTCAGCGTCGACAGCTTCTTGAGGTCGGCGCGGATTTTCTCGGTCTGCGGAATGTTGTCGACGTCGGGATGGGCGCTTCCCTCGAACGGCGCATAGGAGACGCTGGGCAGGATGCCCCGGAAATCGGGCGCAGCGCGCTTTTCCTGGAGCACGCCCCACAGCCCGGCATGAGCTGCGGTTACAAACAGCAGAACGGCGGCAACGGCGCGCATCGGGGGTTAAACCATACGGGGCTGCGATTTAAGGGAAGCGAACCTGTCCCCTGGGCTCGACCGATACAGCGGCATCATCAAGATAATCCAGCCACACGATTTCACAACTGGTATGGCGCGGTGGCCTTTTAAGGGCGCGGACCGTTCGAGCGCCAAAAAAGCCGAACGCCGTGCCGGCCAGCTTGCTCGCCGACGCGATCGCCTACTTTGCCGCTGGCGCAGCGGTGCCCGGGGCTGGCGCCGGCGCGGCGCCGGCGGTGGCGGGCGCGGTAGCGGCCGCCGGATTGGCCGCGGCGGCGGCCTGGGGTTGTACTCCCGGATTGATCCAGCAGGCATGGATGCGGCTGGACAGGGTTTCCGCGACCTTGGGATCGATCTGACCGCCAAAACGAGTCAGGCAGCGGAAGGTGGCCTGGACGTGTCCGCCGGGGCAGCCGAATCGGTCATAGAGGTCGAGGTGCCGGAACGCGGTATCGAGGTCATCCAGCCACATCAGGCGCACCACGCGGCGGCCAAGCCAGACGCATTCGGGGTTTCCGCCCGGCCCGTTGATAGCCTGCGACGCTTCGACGAATTCGTCCGTCTTGCGCTGGTTGTCCCGGTTGACGTCGGCGGAACTGGCGGCGGGCGCCTTGGCGGGTTGGTCCTGGGGCGCCGGGCCGCTCTGGGCGTGCGCTACGCCCAATCCGATCAGCAGAGCCAGGCCCACAGCGGTGACGTGGCGCAATACCGAAGCCCTGGAACCAAGCAGCCTACGACGCATACATTCCCCGATTGGTTAGCTGCCGCGAAAAGCGGCTCGCATGATGGCTGGCTTTGCCGTCCAAATAGGTCTCCATTGCGGCGGAGACGCGTGCCGCTTCAAATGACGGGTATTTCGGATTTTGTCCAGTAAAGTCACAACTTTATCGTGGTGTGGTAAAGCCGCCGGCGGGGAAAGGCGGGGAATAAGGCCACGGTGCATCTTGGCAGGACGCCGATGAACGGCTAATCGACGGTCCCCGCCCGGAGGATGGAACCGATTTCTCTTCGTACGCCGCTGGCGCTTCTCCTGTCATCGCTCGGTATGATCGCGGCGCTTTGGTGGTGGCTGGCCACGCCGATTTCGCTGTCGCGCGCCCCGATTGATCCCGCCGCCAAGCTGCAATGTGTATCCTATGCGCCATTTCGCGGGGCGCAGACGCCGCTGGTTCCGACCACCCATATCAGCGCGGAGCAGATCGCCCAGGACCTGGCCCAGCTTGCCGCGATCACGGATTGCATACGGACCTATTCGACCGAGAACGGGCTCGACCAGGTTCCCGCCATTGCCGGCAAGGTCGGGCTGAAGGTGATCCAGGGCATCTGGCTGAGCAGCAACCGGCTGAAGAACCTGGCGCAGATTTCAATCGCGGCCGCCCTGAGCAAGGAGCATCCAGATGTCATCACTGCGCTGGTGGTCGGCAACGAGGTGCTGCTGCGCGGGGAAATGACGGCATCGGACCTCGCCGCCTATATCCGTTCGGTCAAGCCGCAGGTCACCGTCCCCGTCACCTATGCCGACGTCTGGGAATTCTGGCTGCGCAACCGCGAGGTCTATGAAGCCGTTGATTTCGTCACCATCCATATCCTTCCCTATTGGGAAGACATCCCGGTGCGCGCGAAATTTGCTGTCGGCCATGTCGACGATATTCGCAAGCGGATGGTGGTCGCGTTTCCGGGCAAGGAAATCCTGATTGGCGAAACCGGCTGGCCGAGCGCGGGGCGGATGCGCGAAGGCGCGTTGCCCTCGCGGGCCAACCAGGCGCGCGTGGTGTCCGAAATACTCGATCTGGCCAAGCGTGAGGGGTTTCGGGTCAACCTGATCGAGGCCTTCGACCAGCCGTGGAAACGCCAGCTCGAAGGCACCGTCGGCGGCTATTGGGGCTTGATCGATGCGACACAGCGCGCGGTGAAATATCCGCCGGGCCAACAGGTCAGCAACTACCCGCTCTGGAAACTGCAAATGGGAGGCGGGATGGCGCTCAGCGCCGTCGTCTTCCTGGTCGGCTGGCTGACGCTGCGACGCCGGCCATGGCAACCGCGGCTGGCGTCGTGGCTCGCGGTCGGAACGTCGGCGACGGTCGGCGGCATGCTTCTCGGCATCGCCGTCGACAAGATGTACTACGAAAGCTACGGGACCGGCGGATGGCTGCAATGGGGGCTGCTGTTGGCTGCGGCCATTGCCTCGCCGATGCTCTGCGCGAACGCGGCGATGTCGGGGCGGCCGCTGCCGACCTTCCTGGAGCTGCTGGGCCCGCGCGATGGCCGGACCGGGTCGGCGCTGACGGCGCTGCTGGGCGTGGTGCTGATCGTGACGACGCTGATTGCCGCCGCGACGGCGCTCGGCTTTGTGTTCGATCCGCGCTATCGCGATTTTCCGTTCGCTGCGCTGACCATGGCGGTGGTGCCATTTGCGGCGCTGATGCTGGTCAACCGTCCAAACGAGGGCGTGCGTCCGATCGCCGAGTCCGCCTTTGCCGGACTACTGGTGGCAACGGCACTCTACACCGGGTTCAACGAGGGCAACCAGAACTGGCAGTCGATGTGGACCTGCGTAATCTACCTGCTGCTGGCGATCACGCTGTTGCGGGCGCGGGCCGCGCAAATCCCAGGATAAGCAGCCCGATCGCGATCCCCGCCATGGCGACGTTGTAGAGCACGATGCCAAATCCGGCCGCGATCAGCCCGCCGGTCAACAGCACGATCGACGGTCGCATGACGTGGAGCACCGCAATCACGAGCGCGACGATCCCGAACACGGAATTCTTGAAAAGGTAGGTGGCAAGCGCGCGCGACTTGCACAGCAGGGTCTGCTGGCCGGCATCGCAGGCCAAAGCGACCGTCGACAACTCGATCGCGAGATAGCGCAAATAAAGCGCATAGCCGACGGTCACGAAACCAACCACGAGCAGAAATTGAACCTGATAGGGCGTGAGGCGGAACGGGGATTTTTTCATCGCGTGAATATGATCGGGATTGCGGTTCAGGACAAGTTGCCGATACCGGCTGTGCGGGTCAACAAGCGATCATAAACCCCGGTATTCCATCCACTCCCGCTAGTTCCTCTTGCCGAAGAGCGACACTGTTGCGGTGGGCGGTTCCGGCTTCTTCGCCGCCTCGTCGGCGATCGCCGCCCGCTTGGCCGCGCCACGCCCGCGCTGGGTGAGCCGCGGCGTCGCCGGCGGATCCTCCGACAGCCGCTGGCCGTCGAAAATCGCAGTTTCGCAGCCGCGCTTGTTCTCGGCCAGCACCGCGCAAATCCTGGCGGCGGCGCCCGCGTCGTTCAACGGACCCGCCACCAGCCGAAGCTGCATGCCAAGGCCGTTGGTGCCTTCCTTGACGACAATGATCGGGCGGAGCCCGGTCAACGGCGTGTTCGATTTCGATTTCAGCAGCCCACGCCAGAGCGCGCGCAGGCCGTTGACCGAATTGGCGCTGCCAAGGTCAACGCCGAATTCTGTTCGCTGCAGGGCGATCCTTGGCGAGCCGGCTTCGTCCGGGTCTGCGTCGCCTTCGGTCGGGGCCAGGGCCACGACCTCCGGGATCGGGCGCGCAACAACCGTAGCTAACGCCTTGCTCGGCTCGATCGATTGTCCGACCGCGGAATCGGTCGGGGCCAGGACCGATTGCGTTGCCAGCGGGGCAGGCGGGATCTTCGCGGTCTCTGCCTTCGCGACGGCAGACCTTACGGTATCTATCTTTGCCGGCTCGGCTCCAGCTGCTTCGGTTTTCGCGGCTTCCGGACGGGGTGGTTCGGGCCGGCTGGGTTCGGACTTGGCGGTATCCTTTGCGACCGGGGCCAGGCTCAGATCCATGGCGGTTGCGGTCAGTGGCTTGTCGGCGATCGCCGGCGCGGCGGGGGTGGCCGTGACCGCCGCCACCGCCGGGGCCGGTGTCGAAACCTGGCTGGACTGGGGTCCGGAATTCGCGGGAGAATTCTGTCGGGCAACGTTTCCGGTGACGGAGTCGAGCCCCTGTTCCAGGCTGGTGACACGAGAATACAGCCGATCCCGATCGCTGTTGAGCGTTTCAATGGCGGAAGCGAGCCGTCGCGCTTCGTTCTGGGCCTCCTTGGCCTCCAACTGAATTTGCTGGGTCTGCCGGGTCTGATCGATCGCGATCAGGGGATCGCGCTTGGCGCCGAACGACGACTGGTTGGCCATCACGGCCAGAATCACGGCGGTGGTCGCGCCGACGCCCCACGATCCGACGCGCCACAGGGTGCGGCGGTCGAATTCGTCTTCCTCGGCCAATAGACCGCTCATGACTCCACCGGCGTCATCCGTGTCGAGGCCGCTCGCGAGATGGTTTGGATTCTTGGCCAAGCGTCCTTGACCCCCTTCAGGCCACCCGAATCAGACCACAAACATTAACAGGAAATCCAAGCTTGCCTTAAATTCGGACCGTTCCGCGAGAGCGAATCGGTTTGATCTCCAGGGGAAAACTATTAAAGACGGCCGGCCGGGGCTCGCTGAAGGAAAAGAATGATCGACCGATCCAGCCTGACTGTGGTGCTTGCGGCGGGCGAGGGAACGCGGATGCGCTCCTCGCTGCCGAAAGTCATGCACCCCGTCGCCGGCCGGTCGCTGCTGGCCCATGTGCTGGCCGCTTCCCCGCAAGACGCCGGGGCGAGGCTGGCGGTCGTGGTCGGTCCGGACCACGAGGCGGTTGCCGACGAAGCCAGGCGCGTCCGCCCCGACGCCGCCACCTTCGTCCAGACCGAGCGCCTGGGCACGGCGCACGCGGTGCTGGCGGCCCGCGCCGCCATCGCGCGCGGGGCCGACGACTTGCTGGTCGCGTTCGGTGACACCCCGCTGATATCGGCAGCAACACTCGAGCGGCTGCGCGCTCCGCTGCAACAAGGGGCCGCGCTCGTCGTGCTGGGCTTCCAGGCCAACGACCCGACCGGCTATGGCCGGCTGCTGCTCGATGGCGGCCGCCTGGCGGCGATCCGCGAGCATGCCGACGCCAGCGACGAGGAGCGCCAGGTCACGCTATGCAATGCCGGCGTCATGGCCTTCGATGGCCACCGCGCGCTGGAGATCCTGGATCGGATCGGGAACACCAACAGCAAGGGCGAGTATTATCTCGTCGATGCCGTCGCTATTGTCAGGGACATGGGCTTGGAGGCCGTCGTGATCGAAACCAGCGAGGACGAAGTGCGCGGCATCAACACCAAGGCCCAGCTCGCGGAGGCCGAGCAGGTGATGCAGGCGAGGTTGCGCCAGGCGGCGCTCGATGCCGGCGTGACGCTGATTGCGCCCGATACGGTCTATCTCGCCGCCGATACCAAATTCGGCAACGACGTCACGATCGAGCCCTTTGTGGTGATCGGTCCCGGCGTCACGATCGCCGACGGCGCGGTGATCCGTTCGTTCTCGCACCTGGTGCAGGCCTCGATCGGCAAGAAGGCGTCGGTCGGGCCCTTTGCAAGGCTGCGGCCCGGCTCCTCGCTCGGCGACGGCGTGAAGATCGGCAACTTCGTGGAAACCAAGGCCGTGACGCTCGGGACCGGCGTCAAGATCAACCATCTCTCCTATGTCGGCGACGCCGATGTCGGCGCCAATGCCAATCTCGGCGCGGGCACCATCATCTGCAACTATGACGGTTTCGCCAAGCACAAGACACTGATCGGCAAGGGCGCGTTCGTCGGCTCCAATTCCTCGCTGGTAGCCCCGGTCAAGATCGGCGAGGGCGCCTATATCGGTTCGGGCTCCGTCATCACCAGGGACGTGCCCGATGACGCGATGGCGGTGGAGCGCGGCGAGCAAACCACCCGCGAGGGCGGAGCCAAGCGCTACCGCGAGATGAAGACGAAGGCCAAGGCGACGCCGAAGGAGGGATAGGCGCAGGCCCGCGCTCGTCGCACGGACCTAGGCAGAAAATTTCGAAAACAACCCCATGCACAGTAGCCTAGTATCGCTGGAATCGATGCCTTAAGCGATCGCGTGCGACATTTTTGACACGACGGGCAAATGACGGTGGATGGGTTATTCCCCGAGTCCGTTGGTGATCCACGCGAGGGACCATGGGGCAGGCCGGCATACCCGCCAGGCAGCATGCCGCGGCTGCGCAAGCGCCCGGCCGTCAGATCGCCGGAAACCTAGCGCGCCAAAGTCTGTTCGACGTCTGCGGGAACCTGGCTGACATCAACATGTCGGATCGGAACGCGACGGAGCAGGGAGACGATCGTGAGGCCGAGGTCAAGATAGGTGTGCGGACGCAGCGCACGTGAGGAACCCTTCAGCTCCGCGTTCAGGCTCACGGGAACCTGGACATAGCTCAGGCCGAGCTGCAGCAGCGAGATCAACGCGCAGATCTGATAGCCATAGCCGTCGGCCTTGACGGTGACCTGTCGCAGCCATTTCACCGGATAGACGATCATGCTGTGGTAGTCGACCAACCAGAAGCCGAACAGGCAATTCAGAATAAACCGCAGCGAATGCGACTGAAATGCGCGGTTGAGTGACCGGTTCGACTGGTTGTCGCGGTAGGTGACCACGATGTTGGCGGACCCGGCCGCCCTGAACATCCTGGCGATGCCCTCGTCTTGAAAGGCATGATCGCCGGGGATCAGCGTGATCAAATCGAACCTTGCACGCTTGAGCGCAGTTTCAAAGGCAGCGCCAACACCTTGACGTTCCGAATGATGGATGACGTTGATCCTGGGATCATTGGCTGCGAAACGGTCCATGATCGATCCGGTCGCATCGGTGCTGCCGTCATCGACCAGGAAGATCTCGAAATCGTCAAGCAGATCGCGCGCGAGCGGCAGGATACCGCGTACGGTGTCAGCGATGCTGTCCTCTTCATTGAGGGCCGGAACGACGATGGTGAGTCTTTTGTCCGGCTTGGGAGTTGACACCATGCCCTGTTCCTGCAGCGCGAGAGTCGGTGTCGAAGCTCTACGTCATTGCAGTGGACTAGACAAGACCGCGCCGACGCGTGTCCAAAGCTAAGAGAGGACACGTACTTGAAATCCAAGCGTTTTCCTGTCGGTGCTCAGTCAGGAAAATCGTACAGGCCGCTGTCGCCGATCGCAAACATCCGGCGCAGACGCGCGATGCGGGCAGCGAGCCTTTCACCGGCCGCGGTCGCCGCAAATGTGGAGCCGATTTGCTCGACGAGACCGGATTCGATCAGGATCTGGATCCGCCCTCGAAAAATTTCGGGGACTTGATGCCCCACGATGTATGGCAGCGGAACCGCGCGGTCGGGGTGGCCGGCGACAGCGAGCAAGACTTCCAGAGAGACCGATTTATAAACGGCGCCAAACACAAAGACGTAACTCATCACGCCAAAGCTGAAGATGGAAGCGGCACTCCAGTACTGGAATTGTGGCACGTAGATGATGCCGAGTGCCACGCTCGCCAGATGCGAAAGGATGGCTGCGATCGCGAGGATCGCCACCGGGGACGTTCCCCGCGCCGCCGATTGCATGACGCGGGCCAGGACTGAGAATACGGCCACGCCCGCGATCCCCACAACAAACGACATCATCTAGCGCAGCCCCGTCGCGAGCCGCACCAGCCTGGCGAGGCGGGCGATCGCCATGCCGCTGGATGTCGCGGCAATGGTGTCGCCTGTGACGGCAACCATTCCCGACCCGAGCAGCAGCTTCAGCCGGTTGCGGGCAAACTTGCCGATATCTCCGCCCTGCGTGTAGGCGGCGGCCCATTGCTCCTCGGTGAGAGGCCGCCCGGCCTGTGCGAGCGTGGTCAGCAGCGTCAGCGTAAATCCCCAGGCCAGCAAGCCCCAGAACACATAGACCAGCAGCATGGCCGTCGCCAGAAGCAGGATGCCGCCGGCAACGTCGTCGATGCGGCGTTCGCCAGGCAAGACGGCGCACGCGATCGCAAAAAGCGCCGCTGCTGTGGCGCAGCCGATTCGAAAACGGCTGCCGGCGCCGCGAATGCCGGGGATGCGCGCGTAACAGAGCAGCAGCAGCGGTAGCGCGATGCCAAGGCAGATCGCGGCCGTTTGCGCCGGCCCGGGTAAGAAGTTCATTGCTGGAGTCACCAAGCCGACCATGACGCTTAATGCGCCCTCCGGAAACCTCCGTCTATATGAGCTTGCGTTTTTCTGGTCAATCATCCTGGGGCAGAGTGTCGGCGGCATTGCTCCGGCTTGTTGGGCGTGACAGTTTCCACTCCGTCAAGGAGCAAGAATGATTTCTCTCAGCGGCCCCGAAACGCCCTCTTCGATTCGCGCTATCGTCATTCTTCTGGTCCTGCTGCTGGCCGCCCATGCACCGATGATGCTGAACGATGCGCTGTTCATGGACGACTGGCTCGTCCTGATGCCGCGTCCGGACTACGCGGTTGATATCGACTTCCTGTTGAACGGCGCGGGTCATCCGGTTTTCTTCAGCTACTACTATCTCGCCAATCTGACGGGCGAGCCGATCCTGGTGATGAAGGTACTGGCGTTGACGGGCATCTGTGCCGGAGCCGTCTGCCTGATGCGATCGGCGACGCGACTCCGGCTGCTGACCCTGTCCGAGGCGACAGGATTTGCGCTGATCGTCTGGACTTATCCCGGCTATCAGCTTTGGGCGGGCAAGGCGAATGCTCTCTACGTCTTCAGTTTCGGCCTGCTGTTCGTCGGCGGATGGATATTGATGCTCGCCTTCGCCGCATCCGGCGCACGACATGTCCTGCTTCGTATCGCAGCCCTGATGCTGTTTCTTTTGAGCTTCGCGCTCAATTCGACGATGGTGCTGTACGCCTTCATGATGGCAGGAGTCTTCATTGCGACATGGCGCAGCAACACCGGGCACCGCCCGATCCCGCGCGCGCTGCGGTCCGTGTGGCAGTACGGAGCCAAGTATCCTGACCTGATCGTGCTTCCACTGGTTTACTGGGGCGCCCTCAATATCTGGTTTCCACGGGTGGGCGTCTATACCGGCCACTACAACGCCCATCTTCCAGCGCTTGCGGAGTTGATGGACGGTTGGCGAAGCTTCTTTCTGGCCGGCTACAGGGATGTTCTGACAAGCGCCGCGCGGGCGGCGGCTGCCAACACGCTAGCGTTGGCCGTGGCGGCCGTCTTGATCACGGTCGGCTTCTTTCTGATTGGTCCGATACGGAGGCAAACCAGTAGGCCGGCAAAGTCAGCAGCGCTGCCGCTGTTGCTTTGCGTCGGCGTTTTCCTGGCGTTGTCGCTGCCCTATCTCGTCGCCGGTCTTCAGGCGTCGAATCATTTCTACGAAAGCAGGCACCTGCTGATGTTCGGAGTACCGTCGGCGCTGAGCCTTCTCTGGCTCAAGCGGCAGGCGCAGATGTGGGTTGACGAGCACGCGGCTTTCGCTGTCGTTTTCGGGCTGGCATCGATCCTGTCGATGGCGACGTTGTGGGACGGGTATGTTTTCTTGCAGGCGAGGGCGCTGAAGCAGGAAGCGTTCACCCGCGGCCTCGCTGCCATGGCGAAGCCGGCGGCAACGGTCTTCAGTGTCAACGACGGCTTCGTCAGTTTCCCGTCACGCCATGCGACGTTCGGCATTCCGGAAGTGTCGGGAATGCTCCGGCTCGCCTGGGGCAATCGAGCCTATCTGGGATTCAGTCAGCAGGCGGAGCGGCCCAGCATCCTGCAGGAAATGAAAGGGGCTCAAACGGCCGACGGCAGCGCATTTCGCCATATCGATCCCACCGGTCCGCAGGCGACCATCTTGTTCCAGCCGGGGCCGGCAGCGGCGTCGAACCTGTCCCTGGTGCGACGCTATTACGGGTGCCGGCTGCTGGCTCGCTGCGATGTCTCGGCATTTCTGGGGCAACTCGCGCTGCTGACGGTCGAGGAGGGACCGATCGCCGGAATAACGCAACTCGATCGCGCGAAATAATCAACCAAGGTTTCGGGATTCAACTACGTCAATGGATGCTTGCTTCCTTCTGCCAGCCGCCTCCAGATCATCTCTGCCAGCGCAATATCGACGGCGGAATCCTCGCCGGACGCCCGGGGCTTGGCGTGGTTCACGATATCGGAGACGAAGGCTTCGGCCTGACGCCGAAAGGCCCAGCTGGACTCATGCGGCAAATGCGAGATGCGTCCACTGTCATCGACCGTGACCCGCGCTTCCTCTTCGGCAAAGGGTGGCGGCAATTCTAGCGTCACGCTCCCTCGTTCGAAACTGAGCGACAGTCCCTCCCGCCAGACGCCGGCGGCCTCGTTGCCGAGTTCAAAGGAGCAGGTGACGCCGTCGAAATCCAGGATGAAGGTCCCCAGACCGTCAGGCCCGACATTGCTTGTCAGAACCGAGGGCGAGGCGCCGAACATGTAGCGCGCCAGATTGATGATATGACTGAAGACATTCAGGAAATTATCATAGCCCGGCCGCAGTGCGACCGACATCCAGTCCGGCCCATCCGGCCAAAGCTCGATGCCGTCGGGACGCGCTTCAGGGGTCATCACGAAATTGTCGCGGCTGCCGCCGGTGTCGCCTGCGAAGCACCAGGCCCGCGCGCTCACCGCGCGACCAAATGAGCCGGTCGCGCGAAGCTGCCGCAAGAGCGCTACGGCGCGCGCCACGCCGGCGTCATGACGTTTCATGTAGCCGACGCTGTAAATCAGATTTCGTTTTTTCGCGGCGTCCACCAGCATCCTGGCTTGCGCGGTGGTATAGGCCATCGGCTTCTCCGACAGCACGTGGCGGCCGCTGTCGAGGGCGTCCAGCACAATTGGCCCGGTGGCGCGGCGACGCGTGACGACGACCACGCCTGACACGTCGAGGTCCTCCAGCAGCTCCCGGTGGGTGCGGTAAACCCTGGAGACGCCGAACTTCGCGGCAGCGGCGGCGGCCAACTCGGGACGCAGGTCGGCTATGGCGACGACCCGGCAGGCGGGATTGGAAACGAAGTTGGCGAGGTGGCACATCTGGCCGACCATGCCCATGCCGACGATGGCGATCCCGGGCGTCAACTCTCCGCTCGCACAGGTTCGGGGCGTTTTCGCAGGACGAGAAAATGCGCCGGCAGTCCCCAGCAATTGATGAAGGCTGCATCGGTCCGAGTGAGGGCCGTCAGGCCGGCGGTATCGCGCGCTCGGATCGCGCTGAATACCCGGAAGAAACTATCGAGCGTCGCGCTGAAAGTTTCGATCTCGGCCTCGTCGTCGGCAAGAATGGCGGTGGCCGCGACTGTCTTCCGCAGAGATTCCAGGCCGGAAATGACGCGTGTCAGGCCGTCGCCGAATGGATCGTCAATCAACGCATCCATGTCGAAAATCAGGCGTTCGATCGCGGAGGATATTGAATCCACTTCTTCGGCCTGACCGACCAGATAAAGCTTGCATCCCCCGAGAAAGCTCAACCGGCTGCGCCGGAGATGGCGGAGCGTGCGGCGCAACTTCTCGTCGGACGGAAGAACCTTCTTGTGCCAATAGAGGTCGAGCGTATCGTTATAGGAAGGCCACGCCGCGTGGGAATCGAAGCCGAACCGATCTGCTGCCTGGCACAGTTCTGTGGCATCGATGAAGTAACGGTGGCGGACAAAGGGGTTTTCCAGCACGTCCATCACCCATGACCCGAAGCTGCGGGTATGTGGAATGCTTTCCCACTTCGATTCAAACAGGAGTGTTGCCGCTTCAAGTGGAGGCCGACCCGTCAGCGCCTTGCCAGCCGCGTGAATTGCCTTCAGCGCGAGCTCGAAAAAGCCGCCATAGCGCTCGTAATAGGACACGACAGCATGGCCATCGGCGTTGAGCAACTGGCGAAAGACGCGCAGCCACTTTTCCGAGGGTTGAATAGTATAGATGAATCCCTCGGCATCGACGACGTCGAAGCGACGGTCGCTGCGAAACCCTTCCACATCGGCCAAGGTCAACTCGCGCAGGCGGTCCGAGAGACAGAATCGCGCGAAGTAGCTCTGAATCTTGGAGTGCGCTTGCTGGTTGGGCTCCGCCAGCGTCATCCCGGCCCCCCAGCGCGCAAACACCATGGCGTTCTCGCCGGAATCGGGACCGAACTCCAGCACCTCGGCATCGCGAAACAGCCGCGGCGGCAGCATCAGCTTGCCTGAAAACAGCTCCCGTCGCTGGGCGGCGTAGGCATCGAGTTCGGCCGGTGACTTGAAGTTCCCGAACGTCGGTAGAACGTCCTGGCGCTCGTAGTACTGAAAAAGCTTGTCGTCAGCCATTCCGATGACCTGATGTCGCCTCAAGCTGATCAAGCTCGCGCCAGATATCGGATGGCGCAAAAATCGAAACAATGTGTAGCGGTCGCTTCAGGCTTTCGCGCAGGCGGGCACTCACCTGGGCTTCATTCTCCTGATTCACCGCAAGCAAACAGACGAGCGGCGCGGACTTGCCGCGGAGTTCCTCCGGCGGCTTGATCGGGATGCGGGTGCCCGGCAAGAACAGGCCCTGACGTTCCTTCTGGTCATCAATCGAAAGCTCGATCAGTTCAGCCAACTCGTGCGCGTTGGTGAAGGTGCAGGCGCGGCAACCTGCGCCGTAAATCGCGATCTGCATACCGTTGTCGCGCAACCGCTCAAGTGCAGGTCGAAGGCGCGCACCGTACTCCCTGGCACGCTGTCCAAATCGCTCGCCGACTCCTGTGGATGCTAACGGTGCCGACACCTCCGTTGCTGCGCGGCGAGCCGCGACGGCGAGGGTGCCGCCGCTGAAATTGTACTTCTTCACGGAAACCGCCTCGAAGCCGTGACGCGCGAGTAGCGCGAGCAGGGTTGGCTCGGTGAAGTAGCTGACGTGCTCCTCCCAGAGGACAGAGAGGTCTCCGACCGCAGAGCCGGGGGCAAAGTCCGGCACGTCGATGAACAGCAGGCCATCGTCACGCAAGGCCAGCTTGACGCACTCAAAGAAGTTCTCGAAATCGACGATGTGCTCGAGTACCTGGCGCGCGATCACGAGATCGAACTGTCCGTTATGCCGGACAGCGTCGCGGCACAAAGTCGGGCTCACCATGTCCGAATAGACATGGATGCCGCGCTCGCGCGCAATTTTTCCCGAGACCGGATTGGGTTCGACGCCGACCAGAACCTTCGCGCCACGCTCGCGAAGTTTGTCCATGAAGAGCCCGTCGTTACAACCGATCTCGAACACCGAATGATGCTTGGTGAACTGCGCGATGGTATCGAGTTCGTCGGCCTGATGCGGCTCCGGCTTCCAGCTGCTGAAGTTGTAGTTGAACTGGCGGTAGAGAATATTGGGATCGATCGGCTTCGCGATCTGTGGAAGGCCGCAACTAGTACAGGCCAGCACTTCGAAGGGAAAACGTTCCTCTTCTTCGTCCTTCCTGTGCAAAAGGCGGTGCGCAATGGGCATGTCGCGAAGATCTATGACCATCCGTAGATCGGTCGAATGGCAAAGACGGCAATGTTCGGGCACGGCTTGGACTCGCTTCAGGAACGGGGTCGGAAGAAAGGCCGACCCGAGCGCATTAGAAGAACGACGCAAGAATGTAGTCGAGGGTACATTGTCATATTCAGTGCCACAATTGATAAGTTTCAGTCCTTGGCTTTGCTTTCGTCGCAATTCGGCGACGGAATCGCCAGCAGCCAGAGTAAGGCTTGTGCGCCTCCGCGGCCGCATGGAGGCTTATACTCGGCCCTCACCAGCGGCAAGGACTGATCACCCGTGAGCTTCAAGAGTTCACCGCGGCCTCCGGTAGCGGATGGCGATCTATCCAGCACCGCTCGAAGCAATTCGACCATGCCAATTTCAGCAAGCGGGGGAATGCCGGGCGCTGCGCGGTAGAGCCACGTCTCGCGTTGTGCCGGGCAGGAAAAACCGTCGAGATACGAAATGGGACAGCGGCCGCGCGGAACAATATCGGGATTGGTAAAGTCGCCGCAGTTATCGGTGTAAATGAAAGAGCGCTCGCGCGTCTCGTCTCGCAACATCTCTTGGGCGACATTCATGTCGCTCGCGCCGAGGCAGCGGTGCCGGTAGAAAAGAGGCTTGCTTTCAGCAAATCGCAGCATGACAAGTTTGGGTTCGGAACCCGCGAGCAGTGCTGCCCGCGACTGGCGCTGAAGGTCGGTGGTGACGAGGCCATCATACAGCAGCCACTTTGCGTCGTGGGCCATCGACAGCGCAAACAGAACGAGGGCGCCGCCGGCGACCGCCGCACGTACCCGCACAGTCGGGACGCATTGAATGGCAGTCGCCAGAAGCAGCAGAATGCCGAACTGCGAAGGAAACAGCAATCTCGATTCGCCACGCGTGACGTCGCCGTAGATGCCGGCCAGCGCATAGGGAAGGGCGCCAATCACGGCGATGGCCGCCCCAAGCGCCAGCAGGACAAGCGCGTTGCCGACCGATTTGCGGGTTTCCAGCAATCGTTTGGTCTGAAACAAACCTGTCCCGAACAGGCCGAAAACTGCCGTCGCCATGGCCATCAGTAGCAGCGCGATCGCTTGGCCCGAGAACGCGAAAGCATATTGGTAGGCAAAGGACACGGCGCGAGGAAACGCGCGGAGATGACTTGCCAGCGTAGATACGATGACATTGATGTCGGCGATGGGCGCATATTGACCGGCGTAGTGGGCGCTCTTTCCCATGATGGTGAGGCGCAGCGCAATAACAGCCAGTATCACCAGCCCAAACGGAAAAAGCCTCGCAGCCCAAGCCGTCCATCTCTCCCCCGTGCGCCAGGCCAGCAGCAGGCGGAGCGGTTCGAGGGCGACCAATGTTTCCAAGGAAAGCGAGAAGAAGAGGCAGGCCGGCGCGATCCATCTCAGCAGACGCGCTCGCGCGTTCATCAGCACGAGCGATAGTAAGTAAAAAACCAGGAAGAAATCATAGACGGCGTTGAGCGTCAGGCGGATCACATAGAACGGGCTGACCAGGAAAAGCGCGGTGGAAAGCGCCGCGATCGGCCGGGTATGCGGCGACAGGCTCAGGGCGCGGTAGAGCAGTGCGCCGTTGACGACATGGCACGCCAGTCCCCCGATGCGCGCGGCGAGTTCCGGCATGTTCGGCAAAAGCGCAACAGACAGCCACATCGGAACGGTGTAGCCGCCATGGGCGGCCTCCCACATCACGCGGGCGAGGCCTGCCGTACCCTCGGTCCAATAGACGTAGTAAACGCTCCAGTCGTCGCCGAATATCTGGCGAGCGAACAAGGCCGGAGCGCTGGCGAGAACGGCGAGGGCTCCAGCAACCCAGACATAGGCGATTCCCGACCGCGCCGATGAATTGGCGTTCTGCGTGTGTGAGGCTTCCGTGATGTCCGTCGATCGTGCCACATCGATCATGGGCGACGATCTCGCCGCCCGTCCGTCTTGAGAGCGGCCGCGAGCGCCCCCACCCGTTCGATATAGCCCTTCACCCCGGCCTCATCGCTGCCGTCAGGCGCCCAGTCCGGAAAGGCCGTGCGGGCGGGATCGAACGGGCCGGCGGTGGTCTCGTGAAACACCAGCCACTCGGAGGTGATCAGGATGGTGTGAAACACCTCGTCGGGCATCCGGTAATAGCAGAGCTTGCCGGCGCCGTAGGGCGCCATGTCGAGCACGTCGCGGATCCGACCGTCGTCCTCGAATATCACGACGCGCGCGGTGCCCTCGATCAGATGAAACGACTCCGGTTTGCCGAAATGCTTGTGCGGGCGCACATAGGCGTCCCGATGATGCACGATCAGCATTTCGTGCAGGCCGGCGGAGGGATCGGGGTGGGTGCAGAGCCGGCTGCGCCGGCGCGGATTTTGGGCGGCGATCCGCTTCAATTCCGCGATGGTGGCGTCATCGGCGGTGACGATCGCCGCGTCCGAGTAGTAGACCTCGGCGTTCTGGGCGCGCAGCAGCGGCCGTCGCCGCATGCCGGCCGGTTCATTCGAAAAAGATGAAGCCATGGTCGCCCGTGTATCCGCATTTGTCGTAGATCCACGCCCAGGTCTCGGGACTGTGGAAGCTGAGGCAGGTCAGTTGCCAGTAAAGCAGGTTGGCCTTTTCGCGTTCGTTCCGGAACGATTCCACCATCAGGTATTTTGAAGCGCCGCGACCGACCCGTTCGATTTCCGCGACCGCGCGGAACACCTCTTCGAGCGGAAGGTTGTGCAGCACCCCCAGCGAGACCACGAGATCGAAGCTGTGATCGGGATAGGGCAAGTCGGTCGCGTTGCCCACCTTCAGGAACGGCCGGACCTCCGGCTTGGCGTTGTCGATGCCGTATTGCGAAATGTCGATGCCGGCGACGCGCAGATCAGGAACGATCTGGGTAAACTCATAGAGCAAATAGCCCTTGCCGCATCCGACGTCGAGCACGCTCATGCCGGCCTTGATGCCGTAGCGATCCACCAGGGTCTCGGCCAGCGGCCGCCACCTGCCGTCATATTGATAGCCGCCATAGCCATAGCGCCGCTCGCCGTCCCAGTAGTCGCGGCCCCACTGGCGCGCCACGGCGGCGGACTCCGCCTTGTCATGCTCGACCACGCGCTGGACGTAGTTTCGCCTGGTGGAGGCATGCATCGACTGGACGAGGTTGATCTCGGTCATAACAGCTGATCCGCCCGCGGCGCCGTCATCACAGGATGGTCGCGTATTTGTTGACGAGCAGGATGTCCTCGACCGCCTGGATGTCGGCTTGCGATGCGATCGCGATCTCCTCCACGGCGGCATGCAGGTCGCAGCCCTGGCGCAGCACACGATCGTAGATCGCCCGACGCCGGCTCTCGTCCGGCGGCAGCATGAAGATGCTGTAGCAGATGATGCCCTTCAACCCCGGCAGTTCGTCGAGGATGTCCTCTAGGATCATGTAGCTGCCGGGCATCGTGTGCTCGGCGGCGCTCAGGAGATAGTGCAGGTTCTTCCGGCGCGCATAGTCGCGGATGACGATGTTCTGCACATGCTGCGGCGTCCGGCTGCCGTTCAGCGGCCGGGCGCCGATATAGCCGCGATGGCCTGCTCGTTCAGCCATTGAAGCCACCCGGCAGCTTGTATTGCATTCCGATCCGCGTCGCCGGGCGCAGCGAGATCGGCTCGAAAAACTCGCCGAAACGCTTGTCGGCATAAGGCGACATGACGCTCTTGAACCGGCAGTTCATGCTCCAGCGGGTTCCGGCTTCCTCGTTGACGCGATTGCCGTGCATCAGGGTCTGGTTGAAGACCATGACATGGCCGTAGGGGATATCCATCCAGACCAGATGCGGCTTGATGGTCCTGTACAGCTCTTCGGCGCTGCGCAGACTGGCCATGCGATCCTGCATTTCGCCGTTCACCGAGGGCGGCAGCAGGTACATCGATTTGGTGCGGAAGACGTCGACCAGCGGCACCCAGACCACCACCTCAAACGGGGAATCGCCGGACCAGACATCGGAGTGCGTGGCCAGCAGCGAGCTGTCGTCGGCGGGCAACTGGATGCTGAGGTTGATCCGCCGCTGCATGCAGAGTTCATTGCCGACGATGGTCTCGATGGCTGAGCGGGCCAGACGGAAATAGGCGGGGCGGAGCCAGGGCTCGGCATTGAGCCCCGTGATCACGTGCATCCGCAGCCCGTTGAGGTCTTCCGGTTTCACCCTGGTGTGAATGCTATCAAGGAAGCCATGGGGGTCGTTGGAATGCGGCAGGCGCAGATAGTCGGCCGCAAGTTCCGCGGCGCGGCGCTGAATGCGGTCGAGCCCGGCGCGATCATCGGCCGGAGTGGTGACAAAGCCTTCGTTGACGAAGCGGTCAGCCAGGTCCTGTTCGGCCGGCTGCAGAAAAGCCGTCTCGGTCATGCAAAAAACTCCCGCACGCTGGCGCAGATATAGCTGATGTCGGCGGCCGACAGGAACTGGTTCACGGGCAAGGTCAGGATGCTCCTGGACTGGCGCTCGGTCACGGGGAAGGCCCCGAGGCGGTGACCGAGATGCGCTGCCGCCGGCTGCAGATGGATCGGCACCGGATAGTGGATCGCCGTCTCGATCCCTTTGCCGGCCAGGTATTTCTGTAACGCGTCGCGGCGATCGGTTTGGACGACAAAGGTGTGGAAGGTGTTGAACTCGATGTCGCGGCAGGGCGGGACGAAAAGCGGCAACCCCGCCAGCGAGGCGCGGTATTGCGCGACGTTGCGCCGCCGGCGTTCGATCACCGACGGAAGATGGCGCAGGCGAATGCGCAACACCTCGGCCTGCAGCGTATCCAGTCGCGACACCATCCCCCATTCCTGGACGTCGCTGCGGCTGACCAGTCCGTGGTTGCGGAGGCGCCGGATCCGGGCCGCGAGCCCGGCGTCATCAGTGACGACGAATCCGGCGTCGCCGGCAGCGTTCAGATTCTTCAGCGGATGCGCCGAGAAGCAACCGAACGTCCCGATGGTTCCGCTCATCCGTCCGTCGTAGGTGGAGCCCACCGCCTGGGCGCTGTCCTCGATGATTGCGAGGGAATGCTTTCGCGCGATCGCCATCAGCGGGTTCATGTCAGCCATTCGCCCGGTCAGATGTACCGGCATGATCGCCCTGGTCCGTGGCGTGACGGCGGCTTCGACCGCAGCCGGATCCACATTCTGGTCCGGCAGCACATCGGCAAAGACCGGCGTGGCGCCGACCGCAATCACGGCGGCCGTCGACGCCACGAAGGAGTTCGGCGGCGTGATCACCTCGTCGCCCGGGCCGATATCGAGGACCCTCATGGCGAGGATCAGCGCATCGGTGCCGGAATTGAGGGTGACCACATGCGCCGAGCCGAGATAGGCGGAGAGCTCGGCCTCGAGCTTGCCGACCGCCTCGCCGCCGATGAAATCGCCGCGCCGGAACACGCCCTCGACGGCCTGCATGATCTCGGCGCGCTCTTCCTCGAACTGCGCGGGAAGATCGACGTAGCCGATGCGCCTGAGGGCCGTGTCAGCGTCCATGGTAGAATTTCCGAACGGTGTCGAGCACCCGGTCCTGCTGCCGGCGCGTCAGATGCTGATCCACGGGGAAGCTGATCACTTCCCTCGCGTGACGGTCCGTGACGGGAAAGCGACCGGGCGCATAGCCGAGATGCTTCAGTCCCTCCTGCTGGTACAACGGGATCGGGTAATGAATCTTGGCCTCGACGCCATTGTCCAGGCAGTATTGGTGGAGCTCGTCGCGCCGCTCGGCAAACACCATGTAGAGGTGGTAGACGTGCCGGACACTCGTGCGACGCGGCGGAATGCGCAAGGCGCGCAGGTCGGCAAGTCCGGCGTCGTAATAGGCGGCGTTCTCGATCCGCCGCCGGGTGATTTCGGCGGTGTGACCCACCAGCCAGTTGCCGACCACGGCCTGGACGGAATCGAGGCGGGAATTGCATCCGAGGATCGCGATCTCGTCGCGGTTCTTCATGCCGTGATTGCGGATAAGCCGTAGCCGTTCGTTCATGGCGTCGTCATTGGTGACGATCACCCCGGCATCGCCCCAGACGTTGAGGTTTTTCAGCGGATGCAGCGAGAAGCCGGCGGCGATGCCGTAGGTGCCGGAGCGTTTTCCGGCAAATTCGGACAGGATTCCCTGGCAGGCGTCTTCGACCACCGGAATGCCATGGCGTTCGGCAATCGCCATCAGCCTGACCATGTCGACGACGTCGCCGGTCAGTTGCACCGGCATGATCGCCTTGGTCTTCTTCGTGATGGCGGCCTCGAGCTGATCGACGTTCATGCAAAAGGAGTCGTCGCAGTCGACCAGCACCGGCGTCGCGCCGGTTTCGGCGATCGCGCCGACGGTCGCGATGAAGGTGTTGGCGGCGGTGATGACTTCGTCGCCGTGGGTGATGCCGAGGGCCTTCAGCGGCAGCTTCAGGGCGTCGGTGCCGGAGCCGACCCCGATGGCGTGCCGGGTCCCGATCAGTTCTGCAAACCGCCGCTCGAACTCGGCAACCGGCTTGCCCAGGGTGAAATCACCGGTCGCCACCAGCCGGCCGATTTCGGCCAAGATCGGGGCCGGGTCGGCGAACTGCTCGAGCAGGTAGGAATATCGGACGTCGTACATGTCGCTCACGTTGAATGAAGTTGAGGGGAGGGTGCGGCCGGCGCGGCAAGGGAACGCTCGATGGCCGCGGCGATCGAGTTTGGCGCCAGCCCGTGTTTTTTCAGGAGGCTGTCCTGCGAACCGTAATTGTGCATGAAGCGGTCGGGCAGCGACAGCCGCAGCATGGCGGGCAGGTCGGTCCTCCGGTTGTCGATCAGGGTCTCTATCACAGCACTGCCTAGGCCACCCGACGGCACATGTTCTTCCAGCGTTACCACCAGCCGGGTGTCGCGGGTTGCCTGGAGCAGCGTTTCGACATCCAGCGGCTTGACCGTATGCATGTGCAGGATGCCGGCGCGGACGCCCTGCGCCGCCAACAGGTCGGCGGCGTCGAGGGCGCGCTGGAGCATGATGCCGGTGGTCACCATCAGGACGTCGCCGGGTGGCCGCATCAGGATCGCCCGGCCGATCTCAAAGCCGTGCGCCGGATTGGAGACGATGGGGTCGCCGCCCTTCGCCAGGCGGATGTAGATCGGCCCCGGCCAATCCAGCGTCCGCTCCATCAGCCGCGCCGCCTCGTCGGCGTCAGCCGGGCATACCACGGTCATGTTCGGCAACGCCCGCATGATCGCGATATCCTCGATCGCCTGATGTGTGGGCCCGAGCGGCGCATAAACCAGGCCCCCGCCGTTGGCGATCAGCCGCACGGGCAGATTGTGCAGGCAGAGGTCAACCGCCACCTGCTCGTAGCAGCGGCGGGTGAGGAAGGTGGCGATGGTGTTGACATAGGGCACGTAGCCTTCCATCGCGAGGCCGGCCGACATGCCGATGATGTGGGCCTCCGAGATGCCTTCGATCAAATGCCGCCGCGGAAATTCCTTGCTCATCGCCCGCAGCGTGCCGGCCCCCGGGTCGGAGCCGATATAGAGCACCCGCTCGTCGCGCGCTGCCAGCTTGTGGACCATGTTCATGGCGGTGTTGCGCATGGGAACCCGATCAAAAATCGCCGACGGCAACGCGAATGGATTCGAGTTCGCTGTCCGTCAACTTGTTCTTGTGATGCCAATCGGCGTTGGACTCTGCCGCCGGCAGACCTTTGCCCTTGATGGTGTGGCAGATGATCGCCGTCGGTTTGCCGGGAACCGGCGGTACCTTGGTCAACGTGTCGCGCAACTGGCCGACGTCATGTCCGTTCAACTCCTCGACGGCAAAGCCGAAGCTGCGCCATTTGTCCGCCAGCGGCTCCAGCGGCAAGACGTAGTCGGTAGGACCATAACTCTGCAATTTGTTGTAGTCGATCAGCGCGACGAGATTGTCGAGGCCGTGCTTGGACGCGCTCATCGCAGCTTCCCATACCGAGCCCTCGTTGATCTCGCCATCGCCGAGCAACACGAACGTCCGATAGGCGCGGTCGCGCATGCGCGCCGCCAGCGCAAGACCGACGCCGATGGAGAGCCCGTGCCCGAGCGCGCCGGTCGAGGCCTCGACGCCCGGAACCATCCCGAATTCGGGATGTCCGCCCAGAATGCTGTCGGCGCCGCAAAAGCCGTCGAGTTCGGACAGCGGAAAGAAGCCGCGATCGGCGAGCAGGACATAGAGCGCGAGACAGCCGTGCCCCTTGCTGAGGATCGCGCGGTCGCGCGCGGGGTCCCTGGGGTTCTTCGGATCGATCCGCAGCACGTTGTCATAGAGCACGCGGACCATTTCGATCAGCGACAGGGCCGGACCGACATGGCCGCGCCCGGCCGAACGCACGGTGCGCAGCACGAGGCGGCGCAAATAGAGGCTGCGCTCATCCAGCTTGCAGGTGAGGGCGGCTTCCGCGTGAGGTGAGATCTGAATCACGTTGACAAATCGTTTGATGGAGCCGGCGGGCTTTGTCGAGCTGACCCGCGAGGCGGGCCGCCAAATCGCCGCCTTGCGCAGACAAAATGCGCATCGAACGGCTTTCCGGCAAATAGTCATTCAGGATAATCAGGCACCAGATCATCCCGAACACAGGATACAGTACGTCGCGACGGACCGCAAACGAAGGGTCGTGGATAGAAAATTCGGTTGAAAGATGTTCAATCAGCCGAATCGCGCTGGCTTCGGAAAAGTTGCTGCCTGGATGGATGGCGGTGTCAGATATCAGCTTGACCGGGTCGTCCCAGCCAAAGTATTCGAAGTCAATGAATTTCAGCCGGCCATCTGGGCTGCGCAAGGCATTGTGCAGGCCAAAGTCGGATGGGCTCAGCGCACGATGCGCAACCGAAAGGACCGCGGCCGGGTCCCAGCCCAGATCCGCAAAGCGCTCTTCAACTCGCCGCACCACGGTAGCGCAACTCGGAACCAGATCACGATCCAGGAACTCGCGCAAGTCCGGACACTCACCGGCCGAGCCTTGCAACCTGTTCAGTCGCGCCTGACATTGCGCCACGGCCTGGTTTGCAGAAAAAATGCTGGCTGACGCGTTGCGCAAGTTCATGGCGCCTGCGGCTTGACGAAGTCGCTGGAGTCCGACCAGGAACTCCGCCAGTTGATCGACGTCATCGGCCTGCGGCCGCAACGCAGCCGCCTCGCCATCGAGCCACTGGTACAGGGCGCAGTTGCTGTGGACATCCCGAGCGATCGGCCGCGGCGTGGACGCGATGCCGTGGTGGGCCAGGAAAGACAGCGCCTCATACTCCTGCCCGAGGCGATCGCGGCCATCGATCGATGGCGATCGATAATACTTCAGGGCCAGGCGATCACCGCCGGCCATCTCCAGCTGAAATACCCGATTGTTTCCACCGGGATGGGCGGGATGAACTGCCCGCACCGGTTGTCCGGACAGTCGGTGTCCGGTCGCCATCGCATCCTGCGGACTGACTTCAGCCTCGTTCACCGGCGGAATACCTCGCGCTGAATTTCGGCCCAACTGGCGATCGATTTAAAGGGGCCCGGAACCGGGTTTCCGGACCCGGCAAACAGAATGGCCCTGACATGGCGCGGGAAATGGGGTTGGGCGAAAACATCGACGAGATCGTCGATGAACACATCGAGGTCGAGGCTCGCGAGCCGTTCGACCTTGGCCGGCTGCGTATCTTCAAAAAAGACGTTGTTGTGGCTCAGCGCCGAATGCTCAGTCCCGATTAGTCCGGCCGTGCGCAGCCAATCAAGCGCCGCACCTCGAAGATCGGTGCGATCAGGGTCCTGGTGACCGAAACGAGTCTTGTGGCTGACGATGCAAACGCTGGAATTATTCTGCCGGCATGCAGCCAGAAAGTCCGTCACACCGGGAAATACTTCCGCGTTAGCAATGCCCTTGCCGTAGGCCCAGCCCTGCAGGCCCTGCCACGCGCGTTCACCGTCCGGCTTCGATCGAAGATATTCCCGGACATCGGTCTTCGACCCTGTCCATCCGGGTGGTACCAGTCCGCGTTGCAGCGCCGCGGCGGCAAACACCTTGTCGTAGCAGATAATGGTGTTGTCGAAATCGATTCCGATCCGCACGCGGCTCACTTCAGGCTGATGTTCTGCATCATCTTGATATTGAAGTATCGAGGGTCGTTCAGGGAATTCGGCAGGCGTCCGGACTTGAACGCATCGACCAGCCCCGACACCGCCTGTTCGATCGTGTGCGTTGGAGCAAATCCGAGTTCGCGGCGGATTTTTTCCGATGACACATGATAGGAACGCAGATCGTCGGTCGGCTCCACCACAACATTGACATCGCCCCCGACCACTGACTTGACGATATCGGCTATCTTCATCAGCGAATGATTTTCGTAGCCGATATTGTAGATCTTGCCGTCAATCTTCGCGTCGTCCTGCTGCAGCAGGAACAGATAGGCCGCGGCCATGTCGGCGATGTGCAGATTGGGACGCCTTTGCGTGCCGCCGAACACGCGGATACGCCCGGTGTTGACGGCAAGATTGGTCAAGATGTTGACTACGACGTCCAGTCGCTGCCGCGGTGCGTAGCCACAGACGGTTGCGGGACGCACCGTGCAGGTGACGAAACCGGAAGCGGCCTCGTCCGCCAGATCGGTCTCGCACATTGCCTTGAACTTCGAGTAATCCGTCAGCGGCTCACACGAAAGCTCCTCGGTGACTTCGGCCTCGTCCTTGATCCCGTACACGCTCGATGACGACGCATAGATGAACCGCTTTACGCCCGCTTTCTTGGCCGCCCGAACCATGGGGCGAAAGCAGTCGTAGTTGATCGACTTGCCCAGGCCGGGATCCAGTTCAAACGACGGATCATTCGAGATGCAGGCGAGATGGATCACCGCGTTGTTTCCCGCCAACGCATTGTTTACCGCCGCCGCGTCGCGAATGTCGCCCTTGACGAGCCTGAGACCGGGATTACCGCGGACCGAGTCAAAGACGGATTCGCCGTACATGAAGAGGTCGAGCACCGTGACCTTGTGGCCGGCGGCGAGCAGTTGGGGGACCAGCACGCTGCCGACATAGCCGGCGCCACCAGTGACCATCACGTTCCATTTTCGAGCGATCACTATCGTTCTCCAAAGACCTGTTTTGCGTTACTTCAGCAACGCCGTGACGAACTTGACCAATGGCACCTTCTCAACCGAACTGCGATGGCCAACGATCCCGACCTTGATCGCACCGGCAGCGTTGCCGATAAAGGCGACGTCCTCGATGTGCCCGCCGGCGGCCACCAGGGGTGCCGTAATTGTCAGGAACGCGTCGCCGGCGCCGACCGTATCGACGACGGACTTGGTGAAAGCGGGAACCCGGGCGACGCCGGTCTTCGGGGAGAATGGATAGCAGCCGAATGAGCCATGCGTGATGATCATGTTGTCGCAATCGATCTTGCCGCGCAGGCTGGTGGCGATGACGGAGGCAATGTCGCTGAACTTGTCGGTCGCGGCCAGACGCGCCTCCGGCGCGTCGATGCAAATGTAATCTGCGCGGGGATATTTTGTTATCAGATTATAACCGTGATTGCCGCTGTTGCTCTGGGCGTTGACGGCGAGAAATCTCGCGTTTGCGATCAGCGCATCGATCGTGGTTTGCGCGATCATGCCGTGACCAAAATCAGTGACGATCACCACGTCGGCGGCCTTGATGCGTTCGCTGGTGATACGATCGATCTCCGCCCGCTCGGTTTCCCCGAGCGGGGTGTCGTTCATGGTATACACTTCGAACAGCTTGTGCAGATACCCCATCTCGACGAACCGCAATTTGCGCGTGGTCGGGCGACCCTCGATGCGGATCGGCGTGAGCGAGACGTTGGGGCGGACATGAGCGCGGATAAAGTCGTCCGGATAGTCTTCGCCGCCAAGCGTGGTCACGATCTCGACCGATTTGCAGAAGCTGGCGACGTGGTTGGCCGCCGCGACGACGCCGCCGGCGAATTGTTCGCGGCTCTTGAACAGGGTGGCGACGATGTTCTCTTTCGAGGATTTTCCCAGCGCCGAGACGTACTGGTATTCATCGATGATGGTGTCGCCCACCAGCACGACATGCATGTCCTGGACTTTGTCGATCAGCCGCAGCAAGCGCTCGGAGCCGCCGCCCTCTCTGACCTTCTGCAGATAGTCGCGGAGTGGCGGATCGTAGATGTCGAGATACCGGTTTATCAGCGACGACGAACTGAACGTCACGTCCCGCGTGAATACGATGCGCCCGCCATGGCGCTCAACCGCGTCGCGCTCGGTTCTGATCTTGCCGGTTACGTCGTCTTCGGGATTCTCATAGTCGGAACCCTTGACGTAGATGTCGGGTCGGACCGTTTCCAGAACCGTCTCAGCGCTGGAGTCCCGATTGATGCCGACCCAGTCGACATTGGCGAGCGCAGCCAGCATCTCGGCCCGCATATTCTCCGGAAAAATCGGCCGTCCGGGACCCTTGTTGACGAAACGGTCCGCCGTAATCGTCACCAGGACCACGTCGGCCTCGTCGCGCGCGGCCTGGATGTGCCTGATATGGCCGAGATGCACCAGATCGAACACGCCGTGGCAGAGCGCAACCGTTCGCCCTTGCGCCTGGGCGGACCGCGCGATCTCACCCAGTTGCTCGATGGTCTTGATCTTCTCGTGTGCCGTCAGCGGTTCGCTCGATCGCGCAACGCCGGTTGCAGGACTAGGCATGTGAGGTACTCAAATCGTCCGTTGGTTGAAGTACTCAGGTCGCAAATTGGTCCCGGGCGGCGGCTAATAGTGCCCCGCCCAGCCAGGAACACCGAGGCCGGAACCGGGCGCCTCAGCCCGGTGCCTTCTGTGATGTCTCAGGTGACGCATGCTTGTCGTCACGCAGGTACCTGAACCAGTCCTTAGTGGCATCAGCAATCTTGTCAACGGTCCACAGCGGCGCGTCCCTATACTGTTCGATCGTCGTCAGCATCGTCGCGACGCCATCCTCGAACCGCACCCGGGGTTTCCAGCCCAGAACCCGCTTGATCTTGGTAATGTCAGCGTAGGTACAATCGGGCTCTCCGGGACGCTTGGGAAGGTGGACTTTTTCACCGCCAAGAAGTTCGACCAGCCGGTTGACGCTGTAAGTATTATCAGATCCGACATTCAATACTTCGTTCGAGACGTCAGAATTCGCTGCCGTAACAAATGCATCCACGACGTCGCTGACATAGGTGAAATCGCGCGTCTGCTCTCCGTTGCCGACCACCGTGAAGGGTTTGCCGGCCAGCTTCTGCGCCATGAAGACGCCGAACACGGCGCCATAGGTGCCGGTCGTGCGATGACGCGGCCCGAATACGTTGAACAGGCGTAGCGCGACCGACGGCAGCTTGTAGACCCTGCACCAGTGCATGACGCATTGCTCACCGAGATGCTTGGTGAGCGCATAGGGATACATCGGGCGGGCTTCGGCGGTTTCGGCGGTGGGATAGATGTCGGGGATGCCGTAGCAGGACGAGGACGCCGCGTAGATAAAGCGCTGAACATTGGCCTGTCGGGCGGCTTCCAGAACGTTGACGGTGCCGTCGACATTGGCGCGGTGATAGGGGGTCGGGGATTCGATCGAAGGAACAATGTCGGCCAGCGCCGCCAGATGAAAAATCCAGTTGACGCCACTGAAATGGGGCTTGATCGCGTCGAGGTCGGTGACATCGGCCCGCACAACTCTCAGCCGAGGCGATCCTGCGTGCAACGAAAGATTTTCGGGGCGCCCGATTACAAAATTGTCGATGACGGTCACCTCGTGGCCGTCCGCGAGGAGGCGATCGACAAGGTGACTTCCAATGAAACCGGCGCCGCCAGTGACGATGCATCGCATGAGAGGAAAATCCGTAGCCCGACGCTCAACGGAACGGGCGCCGCCGACGCGAGAGATACCGCGTGCCAACTACCAGCCGCGCAACGCTTTGGCAAGCTGCATGGGTTTGTAAACCCCGGCAATACCCTTTGCAATTGCCGGTCATTCGCTTTATCAAACCGCCATGTCCCAGCCGAGCCGCCACGTCATGTCTGTCGATTTCGATCAGAGGAATTTCCTCGACGACTATGTGAAGCGCCTGCATCGCGTGATCGCGGCGGACGATCGCATTTTTTCAGAGATATCTGCGACCAGCGCGACCTGGTTGCGGACGCGCGAGCGCGGCGGTCGCGTCATTTTTATTGGCAATGGCGGCTCGGCCGGGATCGCCTCGCATCTCGCGATTGATCTGTCAAAGAACGCGTCAGTTCCTGCGCTCTGTTTCAGCGATGCGAGCATGATGTCGTGCCTTGCCAACGACTACGGGTTCGAAGACTGGCTGGCGCATGCGTTGCGCCTGAGTGCGCGCGAAGGCGACTGCCTTGTCGCCATCAGCTCGTCGGGGCGCTCGGCAAACATCCTCAACGCGGTGGCGAAAGCCCGGACGATGAAGCTGGACGTGATTACGTTGTCGGGAATGAGTGCCGACAATCCGCTTCGCAAGCTCGGCGAAATCAATTATTGGGTCGATAGCCGAAGCTACAACATTGTAGAAACGGCACACCAGTTCTGGATGATGGCTGCGATCGACCTCATCATTGGTCGCGCGGAGTATCCGGCTTCCTAAGGTACTCACCTGATGCAGTTGCGGTCCAGACAGGCGGTGTTCTTTTCGGCGAAGCTGCTGCTTTCGATCGCCGTCCTCGTCTACATCGCCGGCGGTCTGGATCTGAATCAGTTGAAGATTCAGCTCCTGTCGGTCGACCCGGTCATGTTCCTGCTGGCGCTGGCTCTGGTCCTCCTTCAGACCTTCCTGCTCACGGGTCGGTGGGAGTTGATCATGCGCGCGCTCAACGTATCCCTGGACTGGATGGGCGCCTGGCGGATCCTCATGATCAGCCTTTGGTTCAATCAGGTGCTGCCATCCTCCGCGGGCGGCGACGCGGTACGAATCTGGCTGCTGCGGCGGCGCGGTGTGAAGTGGTCGCAGGCAGTCAAGGGTGTCGCGGCAGACCGCTTCACCGCGCTGCTGGGCCTGGTGATCCTGATGGTCATTGGAATGCCGATGTTGCTGTCGCGCGTGAGCAACGATGCCGCAATCTTGGCAATCGGCGGGCTGACGTTGGCCGGCGCGGTGGGTACCGCGCTGCTGCTCACCCTCGACCGCTGGCCGGAGCGCCTCATAGCACGTCGTCCTGTGGCAAGCTTCGTCCGGTTCGGATCGTTTGTCAGGCATCTGTTGCTGCACTTCAGCAGCCGGGAAGTCTTGCTGGGGTCGGCGCTCCTCATCCATCTCATCACAACGGCAGCGGCGTATGCGCTGGCGGTGGGCTTGAGGGCGCAGCTATCGATTTTCGACGCCTTCATTCTTATTCCCCCGGTTATTCTGCTCACCGCGGTGCCGATCTCGATCAGTGGTTGGGGGGTTCGTGAGGGCGCCATGATCGCCTGTCTGGCCCTGGTCGGCGTCCCCTCGGAACAGGCCCTGTCGATCTCGCTGTTGCTTGGGGCGATCAGCGTGATCGTTGGCGTGATGGGCGGGGTGATATGGCTAACAAGCGCGGAGCGTGGCAGCTATGCCGCCGCCGAGCCATCCGACCATTCGCTCGATTTTGCGTTACCGCAGGTCGACAAAGCCTCGAGCCGCCCATGAGCCGCTGGACATGAGTTGCTTGAAACGAATGCCACTTGGCGAATGCCGTCCGAGTCGGATTGCCTCACCCGATCTCCTGTAACAATTCGTGGTCCGCCAATGAAAGACCTGTTCTACGTCCGTCATACCTGCCGGCTTTGTCATTCGGACCGGCAAGATCTTGTCTTGCCAATGGCGGGCATGCCGATCGGGACGCCCAACTTTCACGTTCCGAATGTCAGCGTTGACGATCCGGTGTTTCGGACAGCCGTTCCACTCGAACTGTACCTATGCAGGGAGTGCGGGCACGTCCAGATTCTTCATGTCGGGAATCCGGAGATCCAGTACCGGCACTATGTGTATACCACCTCGCTCTCGCTCGGCCTGCGCGAGCATTTCGCGACTTATGCCGATGACGTCGTCCGTCGCTATCTGGTCGCGCCGGACTCGCTGATCGTCGAACTCGGCAGCAACGATGGATCGCTGCTCGGCTTTTTCAGGGAGCGCGGGATGCGGGTGCTCGGCGTCGATCCGGCCGTGGCCATTGCGAAGCGTGCGACCGAGCAGGGCATCGAGACCATCGCCGACTTTTTCACCGATGCCGTCGGCGAACGTATCCGGCAGTCCAAGGGAACGGCCAGTGTTGTTATCGCCAACAACATGATCGCGAATGTCGATAACCTCGACCCGCTGGTCAGCGGCGTCCGGGACGTGTTGGGCGCGGACGGCGTATTCATTTTTGAAACTCAATACGGCGTTGACGTTACCGAGAAAAACCTGCTCGACACCGTCTATCACGAGCACCTGTCCTATTTTAACGTGAAGCCGCTGACGCGCTTCTTCGCCCGGCTCGGGATGGAAGTCATTGACGTTCAGCATATCTGGACCAAAGGCGGTTCGATCCGGGTAACGGTTCAGCGCGCTGGCGGCCCAAGAAAGGCATCGCCGGAAGTGGCCCGCTTCATCGCCGAGGAGGACCGTCTGGGCGTAGACCAACCGTCCTATTACAAAGCCTACCAGCAGAAGATTGCTGCTATCCGCAACGAACTGGGCGCCATGGCCGATGCCTGCCGCGCACGTGGACAACTCGTGGCCGGCTACGGCGTTTCCGTGGGCACCACGACCCTGCTACCGCAGTTCGGTCTGGAGAATAAGGTCGACTTCCTGGTGGACGATGATCCCAACAAAGGGAGCGTGATGGCCGGTCCGGGCTACGATATCCCGATCCTGCCGCCGACCGCGCTCTATGAACGCAAGCCGGCGCTCGTCGTCGTGTTTGCCTGGCGCTACATTGATCCGATCCGCGCCAAACATGAACGCTATTTCGCCGAGGGCGGGAAATTCGTCGTTCCGCTGCCGGCGGTTTCCGTTGTCGGGCGAGGCAACTGACGACCTTCAACTGACGACCTCAAGGGCGGGTCTAGCGGCTGTACAACCGCATGCGCCAAAGCCGGGCCGTGTGCAGTAACTTGCGTCAGCCTGAAATCGAGTCACCCTGGGTACCGCGTCGACGCCAGTAGCGCATTTGCAGCCGAGGTGCGATCAGCCATGCCAGGGGCGCTGAGACGAAAAAGCTGATCGCTATCATCCATGGGATCAGCGTCATGGCAGTTTGATTTAGGGGCGTCGCCAGTATGGCGACCATCCCAATCCCGAACAGCACCGCTTGAACCATCATGAACAGCATCGAGGCGATCTGAAGCCGTGTCCACATTGTCGCTCCTCTCAATGAATTTGACCTAACCACATGCCGGCGCAGACGTTCCTCGGCGGCCAGAACCTTTGACAACAGATCGAGATTCAACAACGTCGGTATTTTCCTGCGCAGCGGATGTGGATGGCTAAAAGTTAAGGTTTCATAGATATTTAGGGTCAAGATTGGACGATGGAGGACTGGCCGATGCAAGGCAGCCCCGGGATAATCGGCAATAATTATTGAGTATCTGAGAGGTGGGTTTTCTCGCTAAGACGCACGAGCTGGTGCTTTGGAAAGTTCTTCTTCGATTTGGGGATATTGAACCGCATGTGCGGCATTGTCGGCATTCTCGGACGGGCTCCGGTGGCGGAGCAACTGGTGGATTCGCTCAAACGGCTCGAATACCGCGGCTACGATTCCGCGGGTGTCGCCACGCTGGAAGGCGATCATCTCGCGCGACGTCGCGCTGAAGGCAAGCTGAAAAACCTGGAGAACCGGCTGCGGGCCGAGCCGCTCGCGGGCCATTCCGGAATCGGCCACACCCGCTGGGCGACGCACGGCAAGCCGACCGAGAACAATGCGCATCCGCATGCGACGGATAACGTCGCGGTCGTGCACAACGGCATCATCGAGAACTTTCGCGAACTCCGTAACCAGCTTGAGGGCGAGGGCGCGAAATTCTCCAGCGAGACCGATACGGAAACCGTAGCACATCTTGTCAACTCCTATCTGCTCAAGGGCGCGTCGCCGCAAGATGCGGTGAAGGCTTCCTTGCCGCGGTTGCGCGGCGCGTTTGCGCTGGCCTTCCTGTTCAGGGGCCACAACGACCTGATGATCGGCGCCCGCAAGGGTTCGCCGCTCGCGGTGGGCCACGGCGACGGCGAGATGTATCTGGGGTCCGACGCGATCGCGCTCGCACCCTTCACCGACACCATCAGCTATCTGGAGGACGGCGACTGGGTGGTGCTGTCCCGCGACGCCAGCGTGATCTACGACGAACAGGGCGCGGTCGCCCATCGCGAGGTGCTGAAATCGGGCGCCTCGTCGTTCCTGGTCGACAAGGCGAACTACCGCCACTTCATGGCCAAGGAAATCCACGAGCAGCCGGAAGTGGTCGGCCACACGCTGGCGCGCTACGTCGATATGGCGAGCGAGCGGGTCAACCTGCCGGTGACACTGCCGTTCGATTTCAGGGATATCGAGCGGATTTCGATCACGGCCTGCGGCACCGCAAGCTATGCGGGATACATCGCCAAATACTGGTTCGAGCGGTTGGCCCGCGTCCCGGTCGAGATCGATGTCGCCTCCGAATTCCGCTACCGCGAGGCGCCGCTGCGCAAGGGCGATCTGGCGATCTTCATTTCGCAGTCGGGCGAGACCGCGGACACGTTGGCGGCATTGCGCTACGCCAAGGCGGAGGGCGTTCATACCCTGTCCGTGGTCAACGTGCCGACTTCGACGATCGCGCGCGAAAGCCAGACCGTGCTGCAGACGCTGGCCGGTCCCGAGATCGGCGTCGCCTCGACCAAGGCCTTTACCTGCCAGCTGATGGTGCTGGCCGCGGTCGCCATCGCCGCCGGCAAGGCGCGGGGCGAATTGTCGGATGCCGACGAAGCCAAGCTTGTCCACGGCCTGGTCGAGATCCCGCGCCTGATGGCGGCGGCGCTGACCTCAGAGCCGCAGATCGAGAAGCTGGCGCGCGAGATCTCCAAATCGAAGGACGTGCTCTATCTCGGCCGCGGCACCAGCTTTCCGCTGGCGCTCGAAGGCGCGCTGAAGCTGAAGGAGATTTCCTATATCCATGCCGAGGGCTACGCCGCGGGTGAGCTCAAGCACGGGCCGATCGCGCTGATCGACGAGAACATGCCGGTGGTGGTGATCGCACCGTTCGACCGGGTGTTCGAGAAGACCGTCTCCAACATGCAGGAAGTCGCCGCCCGCGGTGGCAAGATCATCCTGATGACAGACGCCAGAGGCGCGGCCGACGCCACCATGGAATCGCTGGTCACGATCATCATGCCCGACATGTCGGCGATGTTCACGCCGCTGGTTTACGCCATCCCGGTACAGCTTTTGGCCTACCATACCGCCGTGATCATGGGTACCGACGTCGATCAGCCGCGAAACCTCGCGAAATCGGTAACCGTCGAATAGGCTCGAGCCGACCGGCTGTCACTTTGTCCCTTCAAAAACCTGCTAGGATGGCTTAGCTGGCATGAGCCGGCTGCTCTGACCTGGAAACATGATGATTCGAGACGAATTGCCCCCGACCGAGGCCCTGGACCAGCCCCCGGACGCCCCTCCCGGGCTGATGGCCCGGTTCCGAAACTATTTCCTGACCGGGCTGATTGTCGCAGGGCCTGTGGCGATCACGATGTACCTGACCTGGTGGTTCGTAACCTGGGTCGACAATCTGGTCCGTCCGTTCGTACCCATCGCCTACCGGCCGGAAACCTATCTGCCGTTCGGGTTGCCCGGCTCGGGGCTGATCGTCGCGGTGATCGCGCTGACGCTGCTGGGCTTCCTGGCCGCCAACCTGATCGGGCGGACGCTGGTCGATCTCGGCGAAAGGCTGCTCGGTCGGATGCCGGTGGTGCGCGCGATCTATCGCGGTCTGAAGCAGGTGTTCGAGACGCTGTTCTCGGGAAAAGGATCGAGCTTTCGTCGCGTCGGGCTGGTTGAATTCCCTTCGCCGGGGATGTGGTCGATCGTCCTGATATCGCAGTCCCCGAGCGTGAGCATCGCCGCCAAGCTGCCCGGGCAGGAGGAGCACATCTCGGTGTTCCTGCCTTGCGCGCCGAACCCTACCACGGGTTTCTTCTTCTACGTTCCCAAGAGCAAGATCGTTGAAGTCGACATGAGCACCGAGGACGCCGCGACCCTGATCATGTCGGCCGGCGTGGTGCAGCCGGGCTCTGACCCGCAGAAACGAAATGCTGCGCTTGCCGGGATGGCGAACGCGGCCCGCGCGGCACATTCATCCGAACTCCAGCCGTCGCCGGCCAAGGTGGATTGACGCCTGCGGATGTTGTTTCGCGGCCCGGCCGGTATGGATAGAGGAGCAGCGCCGCCGGGACCCTTGAAACCGGCGGCGTCCGCGGGCTTTTTCGGCCGCGAGGTAAGCCTAATTAATTAGCTTAACTTGCGCCTCTGATTGCTGTTTCCGTTAAGATCACCGAAGGTCGGGCAGGTGATCTGGCATTGTGATGGCAATGGCGCGTGATGATGATTGAACGGCGCAAGGAAGTTCGGACTGACGTTGCGACCGTGGCTTCGGTGTTTTTCGGAGCCAAGCGTTCCATGATGCGTTGCACGGCTCTCGATCTGTCGAGCAGCGGCGGAAAGATCGCGCTCGATCGCCTCTATGCCTTGCCGCAGCGATTCCTGCTTTCATTCGACCATTTCAGTTCAGCGCAAAACTGCCGCCTGGTCTGGGCGAAAGGCAATTTCGTGGGCGTAGCGTTCGGCGCCGCCGCCTTGCCCAGAAAAAGCCCCCAGCCAGTCTAACCTTCGATTCATCCGCGATTGGCGTGAAGCGGTGTTCCGTCAACGACGGCGCGCAAACCGACCGCTTCTCCATGAATCGGAGGCGAGCGCCTTTCGCTTAACCCGCGCCGAGCAGCGGCAGCGCCTCGTCGCGCTCGAATAGATAGAGCAGGCAGCGCAATGCCTCGCCGCGCTCTCCTTTGAGCTTTGGATCGTCGCGCATGATCCGCAGCGCCTCGTCGCGGGCCTGGGTGATGAGCTGGCCGTGGACCTCGGAACGCGCGACGCGATAGCCGGGCAGGCCGCTCTGGCGGATGCCAAGCACGTCGCCTTCGCCGCGCAGTTTCAGATCTTCTTCGGCAATTCGGAAGCCATCGGTGGTTTCGCGGATCACCTTCAATCGTGCCGCCGACATCTCGCCGAGCGGTTCCTTGTAGAGCAACAGGCAGGTCGAGGCCTCGGAGCCGCGGCCGACCCGGCCGCGGAGCTGGTGCAATTGCGCGAGCCCGAAGCGCTCGGCGTTCTCGATCACCATGATGGTCGCGGCTGGAACGTCGACGCCGACCTCGACCACGGTGGTCGCGACCAAGAGGCCGATGTCGTGGGCTGCGAACTGCGCCATCACGCGGTCCTTTTCGACGCCCTTCATCTGGCCATGCACCAGCCCGACCCGGTCGCCGAAGCGTTGGCGCAGCCGTTCGTAGCGCTCGGTGGCGTTGGTCAAGTGCTCGGTGCCTTCGGCCTCGGACTGCTCGACCAGCGGACAGATCCAGTAAACCAGCTTTCCCGCCTGCAGCGCGCGGCCGACCGCGTCGACCACTTCGTCGAGCCGGCTGTTCGGAACGGCGCGGGTATCGATCGGCTGCCGGCCCGCCGGCTTTTCGCGCAGTTCTGAGACGTCCATGTCGCCGAAATAGGTCAGCACCAGCGTCCGCGGGATGGGGGTTGCGCTCAGCACCAGCACATCGACGGCCTCGCCCTTGTTGGTCAGCGCGAGGCGTTCGCGGACCCCGAAACGGTGTTGTTCATCGACCACCGCCAGCGCCAGCGCCTTGAAGACCACGTCGTCCTGGATCAGCGCATGCGTGCCGACCAGAAAATCGATATCGCCGGCCGCCAGCCTTTCGAGGATTTCGCGCCGCTCCCTGCCCTTCTCGCGCCCGGTGAGGATGGCGACCCGCAGGCCTGCCCGCTCGGCCAGCGGGGCAATGGTCTTGATGTGCTGGCGCGCGAGGATTTCGGTCGGCGCCATCAGCGCGGCCTGCTTGTGGACTTCGGTGACGGCGGCTGCGGCCATCAGCGCCACCACCGTCTTGCCGGAGCCGACATCGCCTTGCAGCAGCCGCAGCATCCGCACCGGCTGGCGCAGATCCTCGGTGATGGCGGCCACGGCCGCGCGTTGCGACGCCGTCAAGGCATAGGGCAAGGCGTCGATGATGCTTCGGCGCAGATGGCCGTCGCCGGCATGACGGTCGCCGGCCGGGCGCCGCAACTGCGCGCGCACCAGCGCCAGCGCCAGTTGGCCGGCGAGTAATTCGTCGAAGGCAAGGCGCGACCAGAACCGGCCGTCGGGCAGGATATCCGTGAGTTCGACCGGGACATGCACGCGGTTCAGCGCTTCCCGAATCGGCGGAAAGCTGCAGCGGCGCATCACCTCCGGACTGATCCATTCGGGCAGTTCGGGGAGCTTCTGCAGCGCCTGCGCGATCGCCCGGCGCAGCGAACCCAGTGCCAGCCCTTCGGTGAGGGGATAGACCGGATCGATGCCGGAGAGCCTGGCGAATGCCGCCTGGTCCACGACGCGGTCGGGATGCACGATCTGCGGCATGCCGTCGTAGGTCTGCAGCGTGCCGGAAACGTAGCGCTTCTCGCCGACCGGAAGCAGCTTTTCGACATAGCCGGGCTTGGCGCGGAAAAACGTCAGCACCACATCGCCGGTGTCGTCGCTGGCATAGACAAGGAAGGGCGCACGGGGACTGCGTGGTGGTGGCGGACGGTGTCGATCGACGGTGACCTCCAGCGTCACCATGGTTCCCTGCACGGCCTCGCTAATCCTGGGCTGCGCCCGGCGGTCGATCACGCTTGCCGGCAGATGCAGCAGCAGATCGACGAGACGCGGCGTTTCATCGCGCCCGAGCAGATAGCGCAACAGCTTGTCCTGCCTGGGTCCGACGCCCGGAAGGGTGGTGACCGGCGCAAACAGCGGATTGAGCAGGTGAGGGCGCATGAGAAGACTTACATCCGTTTCTCGCTGTCATGCCCGGCCTTGTGCCGGGCATCCACGTCTTTTTTGTCCCCACGTTGAAGTCACGACGTGGATGGCCGGGACAAGCCCGGCCATGACGTGGATTTACGCGGTCAACAGGGCTGACATTCGTTGTCACCACAGCTATATCAACCTCGCCCGGCACGTCCGGGCTTTTGGCGTTTGGATGGAATCAGGGAAAATGACGGGAACGACACGATCGAGCGGCGGCCTCGACGATCGCCGCAAGCGGCTGCTTTTTCGCTGCTGGCATCGCGGCACCCGTGAGATGGACCTCATTCTCGGGCGCTTTGCCGATGCAGAGGTGGCCGGCCTGCGCAATGACGAACTGGACGAACTGGAACGCCTGATTGATCTCCCCGATCCCGACCTCTATGCCGCGTTGACCGGCGACAAGCCGCTGGATCCGGAATATGCCGGCGCGCTGTTCGAGCGGATCAAGGCGTTCCGCGTCGTGGACCACGACGCATGAAGGCGTCGGTCAAATCGCCGGCCGCGCTGCTGGCGCCCGGCCGTGCGCTGACCTTCGCCAATGTCGCGGAGGGCGCGGAGGGGCTGGTCGTCGCCGACCTCGCGCGCGGGGTAGCGGCGCGGCCGAAGCCGCCGGCGGTGAGCCTTGCAGTGGTCTGCCGCGACGGTTCGCGCATGCAGCAGATCGCGCGGGCGCTGGAATTTTTCGCCCCCGACTTGCCGGTCATTCAGTTTCCGGCCTGGGACTGCCAGCCCTATGACCGGGTGTCGCCGCATGGCGGCATCCTGGCGCAGCGCTTGACCGCGCTGGCGAAGCTGTCACGCCTGCAGGGCAGCGACAAGCCGTTGATCATGCTCACCACCGTCAACGCCATCGTGCAGCGCGTGCCCGCGCGCGAGGTGGTGGCGGCGCAGGCGCTATCGGTCGCGCCCGGTCACGTCGTGCCGATGGACTCGATCATCGCCTGGCTGGAGCACAACGGCTACAACCGCTCGTCGACCGTGCGCGAACCCGGGGAGTACGCCGTGCGCGGCGGCATCCTCGACCTGTTCCCGGCCGGGCTCGATCAGCCGGTGCGGTTCGACTTCTTCGGCGACAGCCTTGAATCGATCCGCACCTTCGATGCGGAGACCCAGCGGACGCTGCTCGACATGCGTGCGCTCGACCTGGTTCCGGTCTCCGAGTTCCAGCTTGTCACCGAAACCATCCGCCGCTTTCGCATGGGCTATGTCGCCGCCTTTGGCGCGCCGGAGCGCGACGACCTGCTGTACGAAGCCGTCAGCGAAGGCCGCCGTCATCCCGGCATGGAGCATTGGCTGCCGCTGTTCCAGGAGCGCATGGACACGCTGTTCGATTATCTCGACGGCACCACGATCGCGATCGAGCCGCAGGGCGAGGACGCCGCCGGCGAGCGCTTCAAGCAGATCGCGGATTACTACGAGGCGAGGCGCGAGGCGCTCGAGCATCGCGGTGGCGGCGCCATCTACAAGCCGTTGCCGCCCGACCGGCTTTATCTCTCCGAACAGGAATGGACCACGCGCCTGAGCGAAGTCGCTCTGGCGCGGCTTACACCCTTCGCCGTACCTGCCGGCGAGGATGTGTTCGACGCGGGCGCGCGGCAGGGCCGCAATTTTGCGCCGGAGCGCGCCGAAACCTCCGTGAACGTGTTCGAGGCGGTGGTGGCGCATGTGCTGGCATTGCAGGCACAACGCAAGAAGGTGGTGATCGCGCTGTGGAGCGAGGGTTCGCGCGACCGCATGGCCAGCATGCTGCGCGATCACAAGCTTTCCAACCTCACCAGCGTCAACACCTGGCGAACGGTGCAGGCGACGCCGCGCAACGAAGCCATGCTGGCTGTCGTGGGCATGGAAAGCGGCTTCGAGACCGACGAAGCCGCCGTCATTAGCGAGCAGGACATTCTCGGCGACCGCCTGGTGCGGCCGCGCAAGGCGGGCCGCAAGCTCGACAATTTCATCTCCGAAGTCACGAGCCTTGCCACCGGCGATCTCGTCGTCCACGTCGAGCATGGCATCGGACGTTTCGTGGGTCTGCAGACGATCGAGGTGGGAGGGGCGCCGCACGATTGCCTCGAGCTGCACTACGCCGCCGAAACCAAGCTGTTCCTTCCCGTCGAGAACATCGAACTTCTGTCGCGTTACGGCTCCGACCAGGCCAACGTGGAACTGGATCGGCTGGGCGGCAGCGGATGGCAGGCGCGCAAGGCGAAACTCAAGAACCGCATCCGCGAGATCGCCGGCGAACTGATCAAGATCGCGGCCGAACGGCTGGTGCATGAAGCGCCGAAAATGCCGGTGCAGCCGCATGTCTATGACGAGTTCTGCGCCCGCTTCCCCTATGAGGAGACCGAAGACCAGCTCGGGGCGATCACCGCCACGTTGAAGGACCTCGAAAGCGGGCGGCCGATGGACCGGTTGATCTGCGGCGACGTCGGCTTCGGCAAGACCGAGGTGGCGCTGCGCGCGGCGTTTGCGGTAGCGCTCGACGGCAAGCAGGTCGCGGTCGTGGTGCCGACCACGCTCCTGGCCCGCCAGCACACAAGGACGTTTGCCGAGCGTTTCCGCGGGTTCCCGGTCCATGTCGCCCAGGCCTCGCGTCTGATCGCGGCAAAGGAGCTGACGCAGGTCAAGCAGGGATTGTCTGACGGCAGCGTGGATATCGTCATCGGCACCCATGCGCTGCTCGGCAAGTCGATCAAGTTTCGGGACCTGGGGTTGCTGATCGTCGACGAAGAGCAGCATTTTGGCGTCAGTCACAAGGAGAGGTTGAAGCAACTGCGCGCCGAGGTCCATGTGCTGACGCTGAGCGCCACGCCGATTCCACGCACGCTGCAACTGGCGCTGACCGGCGTGCGCGACCTCTCGATCATCGCCTCGCCGCCGGTCGACCGGCTGGCGGTGCGTACCTTCGTGGCGCCGCACGACCCGCTGATGATCCGTGAGGCGCTGTTGCGCGAGCGCTATCGCGGCGGGCAGGCGTTCTACGTGGTGCCCCGGATCGAGGACCTCGCCGACGTGAAGGATTTCCTCGACAAGCACGTGCCGGAGATGAAGGTCGCGGTGGCGCATGGCCAGATGCCGCCGACGGTCATCGAGGACATCATGTCGGCGTTCTACGACGGCAAGTACGATATCCTGCTCTCGACCACGATCATCGAGTCCGGCCTCGATATCCCCGCGGCCAATACCTTGATCGTGCATCGCGCCGACATGTTCGGTCTGGCCCAGCTCTATCAGCTGCGGGGCAGGGTGGGGCGTTCGAAGCTGCGGGCATACGCGCTGTTCACGCTGCCGGCGCAACAGAAGATCACCGCCCAGGCCGAACGTCGGCTTAAGGTGCTGCAGTCGCTGGAGACGCTCGGAGCCGGATTCCAGCTTGCATCGCATGACCTTGATATCCGCGGCGCTGGCAATCTGTTGGGCGAGGAGCAATCAGGCCACATCAAGGAGGTCGGTTTCGAGCTCTATCAATCGATGCTCGAGGAGGCGATCCTCAACCTCAAGGCCGGCGTGGCGGAACCCGCCGCCGATCGGTGGTCGCCGCAGATTACCATCGGCATGCCGGTGCTGATCCCCGAGGACTACGTCAGCGATCTCTCGGTGCGGCTGTCGCTGTACCGGCGGCTGGCCGATCTCACTTCCGACGAGGAGATCGAGAATTTTGGCGCCGAGATGCGCGACCGCTTCGGCGTGTTGCCCGACGAAGTCCGCTATCTCTTCAAGGTCGCCGCGATCAAGGCCTATTGCCGCAGGGCCAATGTCGAGAAGGTCGATGCCGGACCCAAGGGGGTCGTCATCACCTTCCGGGAGAACAAGTTCGCGCAGCCGGACCGGCTGGTGTTCTTCATCCGTCAGCATGGCCAGGCCGCAAAAGTGCGGCCCGACATGAAGGTGGTGTTCCTGCAGGAATGGAAAACCCCGGAACAGCGCTTGGCGGGGACGACCGAGATATTGAGGCAACTGGCCGATCTGGCGGAGAGCAAGAAGGCGGCCTAAAGCGCGATGAGATTGGGCTGACGTCATCGCGCTTTAGCTCTTTGTTTGAGCATGATCTTTTCGGAAAACCGCTGCACACTTTCCGGATCATGCTCTAGGTGTGCTGTCCGGCGCGCCCGAGGCCGCTGACTGAGCTGCGGCTCTAGGATGCGGCGCGGCGCGCCTCCCCGTGGAGCCGTGAGCGAAGCGATTTGGCGGAGTCGTTGGGCAGCAGGGTTGCGACCGTGACAACGGGCTCCCACCGCGGCGCGTGGTTTCCGTGGCTCGTATGGCGCATCACGCTCGACAGCCGACGCGCGATGGCGTGTGCCGCCTTCAGGTCGGTCTCGGCAAACGCGACGACAACCGAGCCGTCCGCTTGAATGGCGCCGAAATCCATCTGGCGCAGAAGGCGGCGGATGATCCGCGCGCCGTCGAATTGGGCGCGGGGATGTTGGGGGTCGAACGCAAATCGTGCGACCGACAATCCACCGCCACGCTGCTGCGTTTGATACACCGCGCTGGCAAAGTCGCGCTCGAACGCTTCCGCGGTCAGGAGGCCGGTTCGGGCATCGATCAGGCCCTCGGCGTCGATCGCCTTCAGCGTCCGGCTCAGATGCGCTTCGAAGGCATGCTGGCGGACCAGCGGGAGCACGGTGCTGACCACTTGCGCTGGGGCGCCGGAGATGATCTCGAGATTGGGCAGGTTGTATGCCGGCGCGAGATCGGCCGCTGTTGCGACGACGGGAAGATTTCGGAAGCGCGAGTCTTCCGCCAGCACGGTGAGGAAGGCGTCGATCACGCGGACACTGAAGCCTTCGGCAAGGACAATGCCGTCGATATCCCTGACGTTGAGATGGCGGGCGGCGGCCTCGATCGAAAGCGCGCCGACGACCGCGGTGCGCTCGCCGAGCGAGACCGAAAGCGTGGGATAGGCGTTGCCGCGGCCAACCAGCAACACGGTGGCGTCGCGGGCGGGATCAACATGCGATGGCGCAATCGACGCTGACGGCGACAGTCGGCGCATGACCGTTGCATGCAACGACCGGACACGGAGCGCCGCGCGCAACCGGGCCTCCAGCCTGTCGGGGCCGGCTGGACTTTGGAAGAAGGGGATCGCGTGGTCGGGAAGCGGGACCTGCGGATCGACGGCGATCAGCGGCAAATAGGGTTGTCGCGTTGCGATCGGCATCGCCAGCGCCGCGATCGTCGCCTCATCGATACCGGAGGTCGACGTCAGGACCGCCGCCGGCTGTACCTGCTCGATGGCACGCGGGGCTTCAGCCCAACCGGTCTCGACGACGGGAAACAGCCTGGCGATGTCCAGCGTCGATGCCCATGAGGGGTGTCGTGCGGTCGACACGACGAGGATCGGACCTTGCTGGGACATCTGGTTACTCGGATCGGGCACGCATCTGGTGCGCGATGCTAGTTCGCACGACTTAAGGAGACGTCAACGCGCGCCTGTCCCGATCCGTCAGGTCACGCCGGTTCGATCGCGAAAAGCTTCTACCATCAACGGGTTAAGTCCGAGCTCGGCCAGCGCCGCACGGGCGCGGGCATTGTCTTGGGCGCGGCCGGCGAGGCGATGGCCGATCAGGCGGTCGGGAAGCGCCGTCAACAGCGCGCCTTGGCCGAGACGCTGCGCCCACTCCTGCAGGTCCTGAGCCAGGAAGCGGTAACCGCCAACGGCCACAACACCGGAGGGCGGCGCGGTGATATTGATGCCACCGGTCGCCCGGTCGAGCCGTGCCGCATAGTCGGTATCGACGTAGTCGCGCGGCGGCGAAGCGATCAGGGAGTCGCTTGGCGGCGGCGGTGGCGCGTAAGCCGCGACCGGCACCATCGGCCCCCGCAGTCCCAAGGTTCCGCGCGGCGTCAGCAGTATTTCGCCTGATATCGACGACCCCGGCACTCCGCGCGGAGCGCCATGGGGGCCGGGCGTGATCAGGGCGGGCGAACCGTCGGCAGCGATTCTGCGTGCGCCGAACAAGCCAGCCTCGCCGAACAGATAGACATCGGTCAGCGTGGCCTGCTGTGTGGACCAGCAGGCACTGGAAAGAACCTGCTCCGGCGAGCGCCACAGACCGATGACCTTGCGCAAACCCGGCAACCTTGCTGCAAGGTCGAGTTGGTCCAGCCGTAACGCCAGCTGCGCGGGAGCGATCAGTGTATCGCAGGCATGGTCGTTGATCTGCTGCTCCAGCACCTCCTCGTCGAACGGATGGTGCAGCACCAATGTTCCGCCAGACAGCAGCCAGACGGCGAGCGACGAGGCCAGACCGGCAAACGACATCGGCGAGAACGCCGACAGCACAGTCGCGCCCTGCGCGACGTCGCTCTCCAGCGCGATCGCCAGGCCCCCGGCGATCAGCCCGAGATGGGCGCGCGGGACGGGACGAAAACCTTCCGATGTCACATCAAAGGAAATGAGCGCGGCCTTGCGTCCGTCCTGGATAGCGGCGCGCGTCACCGGAGATTCCCGCATAATGGCATTGTCGAGCGAAGCCATGCCTTCAGGCAGGTCGCTGCCGAAGCCGCAGACATGACGGATCGAAAACGCTTCCGCCGCGGCATTCATGGCGATGTCGGAATACACAATGCCGTCAACCATGCTCGTCGTCACGATCGCCCGCGCCGCGGTGCGGTTGAGTGCCATCGTCAACTCCGACTGCCGCCACAGCAGTGGAAGCACCGCAACCACCAGCCCGGCGCGGAACGCCGCAAGCACCGTAAGGGCAAACTCGATGGTATTCGGTAGCTGAACCGCGATCACGGAATTCGTTGGCAGGCCGGATTCGACGAAGTGCGCGGCCAGCGACGAGATCATGCGGTCAGCCTGCGCGTAAGTCAGGCGCTTTGGCCGCTGTCCGGTGACACGTAGCTTGTTCGGAGGATCGACCAGCGCCAGCGCGTCCGGCCGTCGTGACAGGATCCGTTTGAACAGCGTATCAAGCGTCGGCGAAGCGGTGGGCTGGGTCACGGCGTTATTTCAGCTTTTTCAAGCAGCTTGCATCAGTTGCGGGTCTTACTTGGTGGAAGTGTCCGGTCTGGTGAGGGTGTCCGGCCGTTGCCACCATGTCTCCGGCAGATAGCCCGTCAACGCGATCGCCGAAGGTCGTTCTATCCGATTCCATCGCGCAATCCATTGCTCCTGCACGCTAAACAGGGGGATAACGTAGTAGCCCGACATCAGGGCGCGGTCCAGCGCCCGTACCGCGAAAACGAAGGCTGTCCGATCGCGCGCCTCGAGCAGCGCCGCAATCAGGGTGTCGATGCTCGGATCCCTGGCGCCCATGTAGTTTCGCGTGCCGGGAATGTCGGCGGCCTGGCTGCCCCAGTAGAAGGATTGCTCGTTGCCGGGGGACAGCGACTGGTCCCAGCGATTCTGCAGCATGTCGAACTCGTAGCCGAGCCGACGCTGATCGAACTGCACGGGATCGACCGCGCGTACGATGGCTTCGATCCCCGCCCGCTTGAGATCGCGGCTGTAGGCCAGCGCGATCCGCTCCTGATCGCGCGTCGTGACCAGGATTTCGAAGGTCAATGGTGCCCGGGTCGAACGCTGCCGCAACACGGTTCCATCGAGATCGTAGCCGGCTGCCGACAGCAGGTTCAGGGCACTGCGCAACGTGACGCGATCGCGACCCGAACCATCTGTTACAGGCAGGCGGTAACTGCCCTCAAGTATGTCAGGCCGGATACTCGCAGCGAACGGTTTCAGGAGCTCCCGCTCGGGGACTGCGGCGGGACGGCCATAGGCGGACAGTTCGGAGCCGGCGAAGAAGCTGGACGAGCGGGCATAGAGGCCGAAAAAATAATTGCGGTTGATCCACTCGAAATCGAACAGCAGCGTCAGCGCCTGCCGCACGCGGATGTCGGCGAACACCGGTCGCCGCGTGTTGAACACGAGGAACTCCGATGGTTGCGGCATGCCGGTCTTGATGGCCTCGCGGATCAGTTCGCCACTCTGGGCCGCCGGAAAATCGTAGCCCTCGTGCCAGCGCAACGGTTCGTTCTCGACACGGAAGTCATAGAGTCCGCGCTTGAAGGCCTCGAACTGTCCGTTGGACTCACGGTAGAAATCAAGCCTGATCTCATCGAAATTCCACAACCCTCGGTTCACCGGCAGCTCGCGTCCCCAATAATCGGGATTGCGTGTCAGCGTGACGCTCGCCCCAGGCCTGACGGCAGTGACGCGATAGGGCCCGGAGCCGAGCAGGCCGGCCATCGTGGTCTCCTCGAACGTCGCGGGATCGACGGCATGCCGCGGCAGCACCGGCATCAGTCCGAGTATCAACGGCAGTTCGCGGTCATTGGCGTCAGCGAAGTCGAACCGCACCGTGAGCGGGCCGGCAGCCGCGGCCTTGGCCACCTTCGAGTAATACTGGCGGTGATTGGGGCGACCCTTGTCGCGCAGCAACGCCCAGGAAAAAAGCACGTCATCCGCCGTGACCGGCCTATCATCCGCAAAGCGCGCGCGGGGATCGATTTGAAACGCGACATAGCTTCGCGCCTCGTCGGTTTCGACGCTCCTGGCGAGCAGGCCGTAGAGCGTGAACGCCTCGTCCTGGCCTCGTGCCAACAAACTCTCGACAACGAACCCCCTGATTTGCTGCACGGCGAGGCCACGGACGATCAGGGGATTGAGGCTATCGAAGGTGCCGAGCAGTCCCCAGGTCAACCGGCCGCCCTTCGGCGCAGCTGGATTGGCGTAGGGCATGTGTTGGAAATCGGCGGGCAGGGCGGGGGCCCCATGCATGGCAATCGCATAGCTTTCCGCTGCCTGTGGTTCGCGGATCAGCGCGGCGGTCCATAAGCCGAGACAGATTGCAATGCAGGTCGCGACACGCGGCCGGATGGGCCCGGAGATGATCATCAAGGCTGCGGACATGATTCGAAGTTACGCACCGTCAAGCTCTACCACAGGCTTTGGATTTCGGGCGCGGCAGACGCCAAAGATGCTTGCCGGCATTGATCTTTTCGTCGGCCGCTGTATTGAAGGCGGGCAATGACCATGGCGGGAACGCCTGTCACGTATCCGCCTCAATTGCCAAGGAGACAGCCGCCCAAACGACTGGATGTCGTTACCCGTCGCGGTTTGGGATGCTCCCGTTCAGAAAGGGTTTTCCACAATGAATTTTGGTAGTTTGGCCGCCTCGATCCGGCCGCACGGGCGGGTGTTTGCGTCGTTGGCAGCTACGGCATTGTCCACCACATTGATCGCCTCCGGTGCGCAGGCCCAGCAGCCGGCCCCGGCGCCTGGCGCGCCAAAGGCCGCGCAGGCCCCCGCACCCGCCACCGCGCCGAAGGCTCCCCCGAAAGCCGCCCCCAAGGCGCCGGCCGGGG